>NZ_JACBZH010000001.1:0-4800000 GCF_013407855.1 Actinopolymorpha rutila | reverse complement strand
TGCCCTCGCAGGTGCTGCGGGCGGGTCCGCGCAGTCGTACCGTCCCCACGCCGGCGAACCTCCGGCCCGCGCGGTAGAGCCGAGAAGTACGCCCGCCGGGGACCTCTCAGTACCCCTGGTACTGAGAGGTCCCCGGCGTGCTCGTCGGTGTCGGCGTCTGCGAGGCCACCGTGCCGAGCGTGGTGACCACCCACCAGGTGTACTTCCGGCCGCCGAAGTCGACCTGCGACCCGTTGCCGCCGACCGACCCGTCCACCCGGTCGGCGTTGTAGCGGTAGAGCGGCCTGCCGTCCAGCGCGAGCTGCCGGGTCCGGTCAGGCCGGAGGACCACGCCGAACGTGCCGTTCACCCCGGCCACCTTGGCGGGGACGGTCACCCCCGCGGGAACGAGCACCGGCGGCCAGGCGCGGGCACACGCATCGACGCAGCGGATCCTGGCGGCGGTGTCCACGGAGTTCCGGTAGAGCGGGCGGCGGCCGGGTCCCACCACCACGTCACTGACGCCGGACGCGCCCACCCCGTCCGCTTCCATCGTGCCGATCGTGGGCACGGGAGTGGCGGCCGGTGAGGACGAGGAGTTGTCCGGCGAGGGCGAGGAACCCTGGCACCCGCCGACGAGCGCCGAGGCGGTCAGCGTCACCATCGCCGCCGCGGTCGTCGCGGCGGCCTTTCCCCAGGCCGGCACGGACCGGGAGCGGCCACGCGCGGTGAGAGGCGTCGACCCCATCACGCAGACCCCCTGCCACCCGGGCGCTCCGTAGGCGGGGCCCGCCAGGTCGCGCCGGTGACGACCTACCCAGGCACCTCTGCCCGCTAACCGGGCACACGGGCAGGTCCGGGAGGGACCGTCCGAACGGCCGGGGCACGACCCTTGCCCGGGGGAACTACCGGGCAGATCGGACATCCCTCCCGGACCCGACGGCGTACTCGAGAACGCCCTACTCGGAACGCTCCACCCGGAACAGGCCCGGTCGGACCCCGGTCGGACCCCGGGCGGACCACGGTCGGCCGCCGTCCGCTGGCGGGTGAGCGGCGACCCGCCGTGGTCACGGTCGTACGATCGGCCCCATGACACGAAGCGCGTCTGTGGTGGGCGAGCAGAGTGGGCGGCGCACCCTCAACCGGCCACCGGGTGAGTCCTGCGCCGACAACGAGCTCCCCGGCGTGAGCGGCACCCTGGTGAACGACCAGACCGGCCGGCACGGGCACCAGATCCTGCTCGCCGAGGACGATCCGGCGATCTCCGACCCGCTGGCCCGGGCACTGCGCCGGGAGGGGTACGACGTGGAGGTCACCGCGGCGGGCGAGCCGGCGCTGGCGATCCTGTCGGGCGGCTCGTTCGACCTCGTGGTCCTCGACCTCGGCCTGCCCGACGTCGACGGCCTGGAGGTCTGCCGGCGGCTGCGGGTCGACGGCAACCGCGTCCCCGTTCTCGTGCTCACCGCCCGTGCCGACGAGGTGGACACGGTGGTCGGCCTGGACGCCGGCGCCGACGACTACGTGACCAAGCCGTTCCGGCTGGCCGAGCTGCTCGCGCGCGTGCGCGCACTGCTGCGGCGGGGCAAGCCGGAGGGCTGGTCGGACGGACCCGCGGAGGAGGGCGCCGGCGTACGCATCGACGCCGAGTCCCGCCGTGCCTGGCTCGCGGGTGAGGAACTCCACCTGACCGCCAAGGAGTTCGACCTGCTGCGCGTCCTGGTCCGCGAGACGGGCCGGGTGGTGACCCGGGACCAGCTGATGCGCGAGGTCTGGGAGACCACCTGGTGGTCGTCGACCAAGACACTGGACATGCACATCTCCTGGCTGCGCAGGAAGCTGGGCGACGACGCGTCGGACCCGAAGTTCATCACCACGGTGCGCGGCGTCGGCTTCCGCTTCGAGCGTGGCTGAGCGGCTGAGCAGGGCAGGGGGCAGGTCGGATGCGTCGCCGGTTGGTCGTCACCACGGTGGTTATCGCCGTGGTCACGGCGACGTTGTTCGCGTTGCCGATCGCCGCGTTCAGGGGCCACTACTTCGGTGCCGGCTGGACCGAACGTCTGACCCTGGTCGCCTTCGGGGCGATCGCCGTGCTGGTCGCGATCGGCATCGGGGTCTGGCAGGCGCGCGGCATCTCGCGTTCGCTGGAAGAGCTCGCCGCCGCGGCCGAACGCCTGGGCTCTGGTGACCCGCGTCCGCACCGCCATCGGTACGGCCTGCCCGAACTCGACCGGGTGGCCGGCGCGCTGGAGAAGAGCGCCATCCGGATCACCGACCTGCTGGCCGCCGAACGCCAGCTGTCCCAGGACGCCTCCCACCAGCTGCGCTCGCCGCTGACCGCGCTGTCGATGCGGCTGGAGGAGATCCTCGCCACCAAGGACCCCGAGGTGGTCCGCGAGGAAGCCGGCATCGCGCTCGGGCAGGTCGAACGCCTGTCCCACGTGGTCGACCGGCTGCTGTCACAGAGCAGGGACACCCACGTCGCGCAGCGGACGCTGGTCGACGTCGACCATGTCGTACGCCAGCAGGTGGCGGAGTGGCGGCCGGCGTTCGACCGGGTCGGCCGGCGGATAGACGTGACCGGCGAGCCGGGCCTGACGGTGAACGCCACGCCCGGGACGCTCGGACACGTGCTGGCGACGTTGCTGGAGAACGCCCTGCACCACGGCGGCGGCACGGTCGTGGTCCTGCGCCGCACCACCGGCCTTCCGCCCAGCGGCTCGGTGGTGGTCGAGGTGTCCGACGCCGGGCCCGGCGTACCCGCGCAGCTTGGTCAACGGGTCTTCGAACGGGCGGTCAGCGGCCGCAGCGGGACCGGCCTCGGTCTCGCCCTGGCCCGCGACCTCGCCGAGGCCGGCGGCGGGCGACTGGAGATGATCTCCCGCAGCCCCGCGGTGTTCGCGGTCTTCCTGCCGCGCGGCGGCTCGGACCAGACCGGCACCCAGACCGGCAGGCGGACCGGCGCTCAGACCGGCGAGGACAGCCGCGGGTCGGGCTCGCCGTCCGCGCTCACCTCGACCGGTGCGCGGAAGACGAAGCGGCGGTAGGACCAGAACCTCATCAGCGTGCCGAGGCCGATTCCCACCAGGTTGGCGACCAGGTTGGACAGCGGGTCGTGCAGGCCGAGCACGTAGTTGGCGACTCCGAGAATCGCCAGGTTGACCACGAGCGCGGCGAAGTTCAGCAGGAAGAACAACGCGTACTCGTGGTGCACGGCCCGGCGCGGACGGTCCTTCCAGGTCCAGTGCCGGTTGCCGAAGTACGCCACCAGGGTGGCGAGGACCACCGAGATCGTCCGGGCGGTCAGCGGCTTGTGCTCCAGCGGGCCGTGGTGGTCCAGGCCGTAGCGCAGCAGGTTGAACCCGCCCAGGTCGACGACGAACGCGACCGCGCCGACCGCGCCGAACTTCGCCAGCTCGTCGGCGAGTCGGCGAACCCGGGACTGGAACGCGTCGAGGGGTTTCACGAGACCTCGCGTGGACGGGACGGGTACGGAAGCTTGCACGGACCGGGGGAGCCTACCGGCATCCACACCGCCCGCCCGGTCCGGGCACGCCCGGTGCCGCCCGGTAGCCTCGCGGACGTGTCCAACCTCGTGGGTGTCCCGACCGTAGGGATGATCGGCGGCGGCCAGCTGGCCCGGATGACGCACCAGGCCGGGATCGCGCTGGGGGTGACGTTCCGGGTGCTCGCGGAGGGCCCGGAGGTGTCCGCCGCCCAGGTTGCCCGGCACGTCACGGTCGGCGACTATCGCGACCTGCGTACCCTTCGGGACTTCGCGGCCGGCTGCGACGCGGTGACCTTCGACCACGAGCATGTACCCACCGACCACCTGCACCAGCTGGTGGACGCCGGGGTGGCGGTACGCCCGGGACCGCACGCGTTGCTCTACGCGCAGGACAAGGGCGCGATGCGCGAACGCCTGACCGCGCTCGGCGTGCCCTGTCCCCGCCACGCCGCGCTCAAGGGGCTGTCGGACCTCGCGGACACCGCCGATGAGCTCGGCGGCTGGCCGCTGGTGCTGAAGACGACCCGCGGCGGGTACGACGGCAAGGGCGTATGGATGGTCGAGGACCTGCGCGCCGCGGAGGAGACGGGCGTCTTCGACGCCGGCATCCCCGTTCTCGCCGAGGAACGCGTCGACTACGCCCGGGAGCTGTCCGCGCTCGTCGCGCGGTCCCCGTCCGGGCAGGCGATCGCCTACCCCGTGGTCGAGTCGGTGCAGCGCGACGGCATCTGCCACGAGGTGATCGCGCCCGCGCCGGGCCTGTCGGAGGAGCTCGCCGTACGCGCCCAGGGGATCGCGCTGCGGATCGCGGGCGAGCTGGACGTGGTGGGCCTGCTCGCGGTGGAGCTGTTCGAGACCCGCGACGGCCGCATCCTCGTCAACGAGCTGGCCATGCGCCCGCACAACACCGGCCACTGGAGCATCGAGGGCGCGGTCACCAGCCAGTTCGAGAACCACCTGCGCGCCGTGCTCGACCTGCCGCTCGGCTCCCCGCAGGCCCGGGCCCCCTGGACCGTGATGGTCAACATCCTGGGCGGCGACTACCCCGACATGCACCGGGGCCTGCTGCACTGCCAGGCCCGCGACCCCGCACTGCGTGTGCATCTGTACGGCAAGGAGGTACGTCCGGGCCGCAAGATCGGCCACGTGACGACCTTCGGGGACGACCTGGACGACGTACGCGCCCGTGCCCGGCACGCGGCCGCCTATCTCACGGGAGACATCGATGAGTGAGGGAACGCCCGCGGCCGCCGCAGCCGCTGCGGCCGGCCGGCCGGGCCCGGCCGAGGGAGGACCCGTGGTCGGGGTCGTCATGGGCTCGGACTCCGACTGGCCCACGATGGAGGCGGCCACCAAGGCGCTGGAGGAGTTCGGCGTCGCGTACGAGGTCGACGTGGTCTCCGCGCACCGGATGGCGCGGGAGATGATCGACTACGGCGAGCGGGCCGCCGACCGAGGTCTGCGGGTGCTGATCGCCGGTGCCGGCGGTGCGGCGCACCTGCCGGGGATGCTGGCCAGCGTGACGCCGCTGCCGGTGATCGGCGTACCGGTCGCGTTGAAGCACCTGGACGGGCTGGACTCCCTGCTGTCGATCGTGCAGATGCCCGGCGGGGTGCCGGTGGCCACGGTCGCGGTGGGCAACGCCCGCAACGCCGGGTTGCTCGCCGTCCGGATCCTGGCCGCCGCCGACCCGGACCTGCTGGAGCAGATGAAGGCGTTCCAGGTCGACCTCGCCGACCAGGCACGGGCCAAGGGCGCGGCGCTGAAGTCCCGGCGCGGCCGCACCGTCGGCTTCCGCTGACCGACCGCCAGGCCAACCGACAGACCGACCGCCCCCTGCACCCCCGCCGGAGGAGTCCCACATGTCGCTGAGTTCGCTGACCCCCGTGACGCTCGGCGAGGGCGTCCGCACCGACGGGCCGGCCGAGGGGCTGCGGGTCCGTGCTCACACGCTGCACCACGAGGGCACCGGCGTGACCGAGGCCTGGGTGGAGGTCACCAACGGCGGCGACCGCGACGTCGTGGTCGACCGGCTGGACTCGGTGACGCTCGACCTGCCCGAGCCGTCCGCGGGCGGATACGTGCTGAGCTACTACACCAGCGGCTGGGGCCAGGAGTTCAGCCCTGTCAACGAGCCGTTGCGCACTCCGCGGGTGCTCGAGTCCGTGGCGGGGCGCTCCTCGGCCACCACCCACCCCTGGTGTGCGCTGCACGCCCCGGACGGGGTGGTCGTGGTGAGCGTCGCCTGGTCGGGCAACTGGGTCCTGCGGTTCGACGAGGGAGCCGACGGCGGCGTGCGGATCACCGGCGGGCTGCACGACACCGGCTTCGCCAAGACGCTCGCGCCCGGGCAGAGCGTGCGCGGCCCCCGGGTGGTCGTGGCCACCGGCGCCGACCTCGACGACGCCTCGGTCCAGCTCGCCGAGGTGGGCCGGGTGCAGTGGTACCCACGCAACGAGTTCGCCGAGTCGCTGCCGCTGGAGTGGAACCACTGGTGGAGCTATGAGGACCACAGCATCGACGAGGACGTCTTCCGCGCCAACGTCGACGTGGCCGCCGAACTCGGGTTCGACATCGCCACGCTGGACGCCGGGTGGTTCGGGCCGTCCGACCCTGACACCCACTGGGAGGACTACCGCGGCGACTGGCACCTGGTCAACGCCCGGCGGTTCCCGTCCGGTCTACGGGCGCTCGCCGACCACGTGCACGGCAAGGGCATGCGGTTCGGGTTGTGGTGTGAGATCGAGGCGCTCGGCCCGAAGGCTTCGCTGGCGAAGGAGCGTCCGGAGCTGGTGGCCCGGCGCGAGGGGAATCCGCTGGGGTACGTCTGTCTCGGCAGTCCCGCCGCGCAGGACTGGGCGTACGACACTCTCAACCGGCTGGTCGCAGAACACGGCGCCGACTGGATCAAGTTCGACTTCAACCTCGACCCTGGCCTCGGCTGCGACCGCACCGACCACGGCCACGGCGACGGCGACGGCCTGTTCGAGCACTACACCGGCTACTACGCGGTGCTGGAGCGGGTGCGGGCCGGGCACCCCGAGGTGGTCCTGGAGAACTGCTCCTCCGGCGGCCTGCGCATCGACCTCGGACTGGCCCGCCAGACCCACCTGACGTTCCTGAGCGACCCGGACTGGCCCGAGCACGGCCTGCAGCTGCTGTGGGGCGGGTCCACCATGCTGCACCCGTCCCGGATGCTGCACTGGGGCTGGTCGCAGTGGTGGAAGTCCGACCACCCGCACCAGAACTTCGAGCCGGCCGACCCCGCGCTGACCGGCGACCAGCTCGACTACTACCGCCGGATCGCCATGGTCGGTGGGTACGGCCTGTCCTGGAAACTGCCCGAGGTGCCCGAGCCCGTGCGCGAGCGGCTGCGGGCGCTGCACGGGGAGTACCGCGAGACGGTAGCGCCGTTCGTCGCCTGTGGGGAGCTGCGCCGGCTCACCGGGCAACCGCAACGCTTCGGCGGCGGGCAGCGGTGGGCCGGGTTCCAGTACACCCTGCCCGTGCCCCCCGACGGGCCCGCCGACGTGACCGGCGACCTGACCGGCGAGGTGGCCGCGAGTGCGCCCGGTGAGGGCTCCGGCGACCACCTGCTGCTGCTGTTCCGGCTGTCCGGCGGGGAGCCGACGCGCCTCATCCGGCCACTGGCACTGGACCCGGAAGCGGAGTACGCCGTGGAGTGGACCGCTCCGGCCGGCGTCGGCGCCAACGCGGGCACCACCGACAGCGCCGACAGCGCCGACCGGCGTACGGGCGCGGACCTGCTGGCGTCCGGCTGGACCGTGTCGCTGCCCGAGGAGGGGTCGGCCGTGGTCGTCCTGCGCCGGGTCCCGGCCGAGGGGGACGGCAGCCGATGACGCCTCCGGTGGTCGAGGCGATCGACTTCTTCTACCTTTCGATGCCGCGGATCGAGGACATCGGCGACGGCAGCCAGGACATGCTGCTGGTCCGGGTGCGCGCCGGCGACCACACCGGCTGGGGTGAGTGCGAGGCTGCGCCGCTGCCGACCATTGCCGGCCTGGTCTGCCCGATGTCGCACAGCGCGTGCAAGCCGGTCGCCGCCTCCGTGCTCGGGCAGCGGCTGGCCGACCCGGCCGACATCGCCCGGATCAGCCGGGACGTCCGCGCCAACAGCCTCGACCTGCTGCAGGCCGCGCACGTGCTGTCCGGCATCGAGATCGCGCTGTGGGACCTGCTCGGGCGGCGGCTGGAGGTGCCCGTCCACACCCTGCTCGGCTACCCGCGGGCGTACCCGAAGACGGCGTACGCCTCGGCGCTGTTCGGCGACACCCCGGCGCAGACCGAGGCCAAGGCGGCGAAGGTACGCGCGGACGGTTTCCGGGCGGCGAAGTTCGGCTGGGGACCCTACGGGCGCGGCGAGGTGGCCGCGGACGCCGAGCAGGTACGCGCCGCCCGCGCCGGCCTCGGCCCCGACCGGCACCTGCTGGTGGACGCCGGCACGGTGTGGGGAGAGGACGTCGAGGCCGCCGCCGCTCGGCTGCCCGCGCTGGAGGAGTGCGACGTCACCTGGCTGGAGGAGCCGTTCGAGACCGGCGCGCTGCGGGCGTACGCCGAACTCGCCCGGCGATGCCGCGGCGTGCGGCTCGCGGGCGGGGAGGGCGCGCACCACCCGCACCTCGCCCAGCATCTGATCGACTACGGCGGGATCGGGTTCGTCCAGATCGACACCGGCCGGATCGGCGGCATCGGCCCCGCCCGCGAGGTCGCGGCCTACGCCGTGGAGGCCGGGGTGACGTTCGTCAACCACACCTTCACCTCGCCGCTGGCGCTGTCGGCGTCACTGCAGCCGTACGCCGGGCTCCCCGACCACCTGCTGTGCGAGTTTCCGGTCGAGGCGTCGCCACTGGCCCGGGCCGCCACGACGACGCCGATGGTGCCCGACGCCGAAGGGCAGTTGCACCTGCCGGACGGCCCCGGGCTCGGCCTGGAGGTCAGCCCGGACGACCTGCGGCCGTATCTGCGCGACGTGGAGATCACCGTCGACGGCACGACGCTCTACCGGACGCCGGACCTCACCGCCTGACTCGTGACTCCCCGCATCGCGGTCGGCTGCGTTGTCGTCGTCGCGGCCCTGGCTCAGATCCTGATGTCGAGTTCGGTCTCGCCCAGATCCTCGAGTTCGGTCACGAGGTAGGCGGCCGCGGTCGGTAGCTGCTCGTGTGCCACCCGGCGGCCGCGGAAGACCCACACCCGTGCACCCGTCTGGCGCTCGGGCGGATAGGTGCCGGGGTCGTCGCCGAAGACCTCCAGCCGCTGACCGCCCACCAGGTCGCGGGGGTGGTCGAGGACCCAGTCCTGCAGCAGGCCGCGGGCGGTCTCCTTCGGGTCGCGGTCGGGGATCTGGGCGAGGTCACCGGTGTCGGTGATCCGCCACGCGTCACCGGCGTGCAGTGCGATCTCGTACGAGTAGTCGTTTGCCATGACTCACACCCATCCCCGAAGTCGCTGTGGAGTGACCCGGATCGGCACGGAGAACTCCCGCGCGAGCGACTCCGGGGTCATGCCGATCGCCTCGATGCCCTTGGCGTACTTGCGAAAGTAGCGGTCCGCCTCCTCCTCGGTCGTCGGCTCCGCCGGGGCCCGAGCCTCGCCGGTCAGCACCACGACGTCGTTGCCCGCGGCGTTGCTGTCCAGGTGCAGGCCGACCCGGGGGTTGCGGGCGATGTGCCGCAGCTTCGGCTTGTCCGGCTGGCTGTGGATGAGGAACTCTCCGTTGGTCCACAGGAACCACACCAGGGTCGGAACGGGCGTGCCGTCGGCACTCACCGTGGTGAGCCAGATCAGCTCGTCCCGTTCGAGTCGCTCGGCGACGTGCGCTCCGAACTCCGTGGAGGTGTCGACCACCGTCATGAGGATCTCCCGTTCTTCCCGTCGCGACGGGAAAGCTCGACCGCCGCGCAGCGGTCCATCACCATGACCGTTCCCGTCGCGGTGGCGCGGTTGTAGGCATCCTCGTCGAGGATGCCGAGCTGGAACCACACCGCCTTGGCGCCGATCGCGATCGCCTCGTCGGCGACCGGGCCGGCGAGCTCGGATCGTACGAACACCTCGACGCAGTCGACCGGGAACGGAATGTCGGCGAGCTTGGCGTAGCCCTGTTCGCCGTGCACCGTCTCCGCGCGCGGATGCACCGGGACGATGCGCTTGCCGTGCTTCTGCAGGGTCTGGGCGACGCGGAAGGCGGCGCGTTCTGCGTTGGTGGACAGGCCGACGACGGCCCAGGTCTCACACTCGGTGAGGATCTCGTCGATGATCTGCGGATCGGTCCAGGGTCGGGTCACGCATCCGATCATGCCCGGTCGCGGCCGCTACGGCACGCGACCTGCCCGAACGGCTTCCCCGGTGAACACCGCCCGTCCGGAGGTCAGGTGATCCTCCGGACGTGAACTCCCGGTCAGGAGCGGCCGAGACCGCGGTACCTCCACCCGGCGCGGCGCCAGGTCGGGCGGTCCAGGCAGTTCTGCCCGTCGATCACGTTGGGGGTGGCGACCGTCTTCGCCAGCACGGCCGGGTCGAGCTCCCGGAACTCCTGCCAGGCGGTCAGGTGCAGGACGACGTGTGCGCCCTGGCAGGCGTCCATCACCGACTCGGCGTAGCGCAGGGTCGGGAACGACCGGCGGGCGTTGTGCATCGCCTTCGGGTCGTAGACGCTGACCGCGGCACCGTGCAGGTGGATCCGGCCGGCGACGTTGAGCGCGGGGGAGTCGCGGATGTCGTCGGTGTTGGGCTTGAACGCCGCACCGAGCACCGCGACCCGCTTGCCGATCCACTGGTTGCCGAGCACGTCGGCGGTCACGTCGACGACCTTCTGCCGGCGGCGCATGTTGATCGCGTCCACCTCACGCAGGAAGGTCAGTGCCTCCTCCGCGCCGAGCTCACCGGCCCGGGCCATGAAGGCGCGCAGGTCCTTGGGCAGACAGCCGCCGCCGTAGCCGAGGCCGGCGTTGAGGAACTGCCGCCCGATCCGGTCGTCGTGGCCGAGCGCGTCGGCGAGCAGCGTCACGTCGGCACCGGTGGTGTCGCACAGCTCGGCCATGGCGTTGATGTAGGAGATCTTGGTGGCCAGGAAGGAGTTGGCGCCGACCTTGACCAGCTCTGCGGTGGCGTAGTCGCAGACGACGACCGGGGACCCAGCGTCGATGACCGGTGCGAACACCTCCCGCAGCAGCTTCTCCGCGTACTCGGACCGGACGCCGAACACCAGGCGGTTGGGGCGCAGGGTGTCCTCGACGGCCAGGCCCTCGCGAGTGAACTCCGGGCTCCAGGCCAGCTCGACGGAAACCGGCGGCGCCAGCTCGGCGATCCGGTCGGACAGCCGGCTCGCGGTGCCCACCGGGACGGTGGACTTGCCGACGATCAGTGCGGGCCGGGTCAGCAGCGGCACCAGGCTCTCGACGGCCGAGTCGACGTAGGACATGTCGGCGGCGTACTCGCCGTCACGCTGCGGCGTACCCACGCACAGGAAGTGCACGTCGCCGAACTCCGCCGCCTCCTCGTAGGAGGTGGTGAACCGCAGCCGGCCGGACTCGACGTGCTTGCGCAGCAGCGGCTCCAGCTCCGGCTCGAAGAACGGCACGTGCCCTTCGTTGAGCGAGGCCACCTTCGCCGGCTCGAGGTCGACGCCGAGGACTTCGTAGCCCAGCTCGGCCATGCAGGCGGCGTGGGTGGCGCCGAGGTAGCCGGTACCGAGAACGGTGATGCGATAGGACACGAGTCGAGCCTCCAGCGTGCGGACTTCCCGGCGATGGTCGATGCCGGGATGATGGCCGGTGTTGCGGCCGGTGTTGGCCGGGTCCGGCGGTTGCCGGTGTCGGCGACCACGAACCCGCGACCGGCAGGCTACCGTACCCCGCCCCATCGTCGGCTGCGATTGGTAACGAAGTCGTCGCACAGCGGTCTGACCCTGGGGCGCCCGCTGGTAGTCCCCGGCCGCCGGGCGTAAGTTACCTGGCAGTAGTGTCGCCGTCGGCAAGAATGTGGAATCGCGCGCACGCGGATCGCCGAACGCCGCCAGAGCCCCGCCCGGTGACCGCCGAGGAGGTACCCGTGAACGACGTCCCGCTCTTCGCCCCCACCGACGAGCACAAGGCCGTCCGCGCCGCCTGCCGGGATCTCTGCCGCGACAAGGTGGCACCGCACGCGGCCGACGTGGACCGGAACGCGACCTTCCCCGAGGCGGCCTACGACGCGCTGCGGGCCGCGGACTTCCACGCACCGCACATCCCGGAGACCTTCGGCGGCGTCGGCGCCGACGCGCTGGCCACCGCCATCGTGATCGAGGAGGTGGCCCGGGCCTGCGCGTCGAGTTCGCTGATCCCGGCGGTGAACAAGCTCGGGACGATGCCGCTGCTCCTCGCCGGGTCGGAGGAACTGAACAAGCGCTACCTCACCCCGGTCGCCGCGGGCGAGGCGATGTTCTCGTACTGCCTGTCCGAACCCGAGGCCGGCAGCGATGCGGCGGCGATGCGCACCCGCGCGGTCCGCGACGGGGACGGCTGGCGGCTGAACGGCGTCAAGCGCTGGATCACCAACGCGGGCGTGTCCGACTACTACACCGTGTTCGCCAGCACCGACCCCGACCGCGGCGCCCGCGGCATCTCCGCGTTCGTGGTGGAGAAGACCGACCCCGGGGTGACCTTCGGCACACCGGAGAAGAAGCTCGGGATCAAGGGCTCGCCCACGTGTGAGGTCTATCTCGACGACGTACGCCTGCCGGCGAGCCGGCTCGTCGGTGTCGAGGGGGAGGGGTTCAAGCTGGCCCTGCGCACGCTGGACCACACCCGGGTGACGATCGCCGCGCAGGCCGTGGGGATCGCGCAGGGAGCGCTCGACTACGCGGTCGGCTACGTCAAGGAGCGCCGGCAGTTCGGGCAGGCGGTCGCGGACTTCCAGGGTGTGCAGTTCATGCTCGCCGACATGGCGACGAAGCTGGAGGCCGCCCGGCAGCTGACCTACGCCGCCGCCGCGCGCTCGGAGCGCTCCGACCCGGACCTGACGTTCTTCGGCGCCGCCGCCAAGTGCTTCGCCTCCGACATGGCCATGGAGGTCACCACCGACGCGGTCCAACTGCTCGGTGGCTACGGCTACGTGCAGGACTACCCGGTCGAGCGGATGATGCGCGACGCGAAGATCACCCAGATCTACGAGGGCACCAACCAGATCCAGCGGGTGGTCCTCGCCCGCCAGGTGCTGAAGTAGCCCTCCGGCTCAGCTGGTCAGCGGTCGAGCCGGTCGAGGGCGCGGCGGCCGGAGGACATCAGCCCCTCCGCCCAGACGACGTCCGGGCAGATCCAGCGTTCGGCGCATACGACGCACCGCGCCTGCCGCAGGTGCGGGACCGGCAGCACCCGCCAGACCCAGCGAACGGCGAGCCGGGACCGGTCGGGCCGGTGGTTGCGTTCGATCTCCCGGGCCAGGACCTCGACCCACTCCGAGCCGTACTCACTGGCGAGGGTGACCGAACGGATGAGGGAACGCGGGGACAACTGAGGTGTCCGCGGGGCCATGGGACGTCCTCCACGAGCGGCTTGGGTGAGCCCGCTCCGGGATATTCCGGAGCGAGGTTCCCGAGCATGTCGGCGGGAGAGCGGACCAGGCGAGGGTCCACGACGGACCTGCGGGGGACGAGGCGAGGGCCTGCAGGGACCTCACGGATCCCGCCGCCGGAACGGTCAGCCGCCAGGACGGTCAGCCGCCGGGACGGTCAGTTGTGGGGGATCAGGCTGGGCGGGATCGGTCCGCCGTCGCGCAGTGCGTGGAAGAGGTTGAGCGCCCGCTGGCGGTCCCAGCGGACCGCGCTGCCGACCGGCGTGCTCAGCGAGGTGGTGGAGACCGGCACGGTGAGTGTCGTGCCGCTGCCGGACGACAGCGACCGCATCGCCAGCCCGAACCGCGCCATGTCGACCACTGTCGTGCCCTCGCCGACGGTCAGCGCGTCGCCCGCCGACAGCCCGACCCGGGTGTAGCGAACCGGGTTGATGATCGTGCCGGGGCTCGCGGTCTTCTTCACCACCGCGGACAGGAACTGCCGCTGCCGCTCCACCCGGCCGAGGTCGCCCTTCGGGTCGAAGTAGCGGGCACGGACGTAGCCCAGCGCGTTCGGGCCGTTCAGATCCTGGCAGCCGGACGGCAGGTCGATGTGCGCCTTCTCGTCCTTGATCGCCTTGGGCAGGCACATGTTGACCCCGCCGAGTCCCTCGACCACGCCGACGAAGCCGCCGAAGCCGATCTCGACGTAGTTGTCCATCCGCAGGCCGGTGGCGTTCTCCACAGTCGCGGTGAGGAGCTTGGGACCGCCGATGGAGAAGGCGGCGTTGATCTTGTTCCGGCCGTGCCCGGGGACCGGAACGTAGGAGTCGCGGGGCAGCGACACCAGCGTCGGCGACCCGCCGAGGCTCGGCACGTGCAGGATCATGATCGTGTCCGTGCGCTGACCGGCCGCGCGCCCGGTGCCCAGGGCGTTGCGCTGCTCGGCGGTGAGGCCCTGCCGGCTGTCGGAGCCGACCAGCAGGAAGTTGGTGCCCGCACTGCTCACGGGGCGTTCGCCGGCCGGCTCGTACGGCACCTTGGTGACCCGGCTCCAGGCGATGATGGGTACGCCGATCAGGACGATCAGCCAGGCGACGAGCACGAGGAGCAGAATCCGCCGCAGCCGGAAACCCGACCGGCGGCGTCGTTGCCTGGGTTCGGGGAGCAGCCGGCCACCCGGACCCCTGGCCGGCGGGGCGGCGCGGCCTCCGCCGCGGGAACGCCCGGACGGGTCCCGCGGGTTCGAACGGCCGCGGTCGTCCCTCGGGTCGGAGTACTCGTCCCCGTAGTCGTTGCCGTAGTCGTTGGAATACCCGGCGTACTCGCCGCGGCCACCGCCGCGCTGTGAGCCGGGCGGTGGGTACTGGGGGCGCTGCCCCCGGCCGCGGTCGGGACCGGAACGGGTGGGCATCGCCTGGGTGGACTCCGGCGGCGGCGCCTCGCCCCGGCGGGCCCGGGAGCGGTTTTCGCGCGCGGATCGCTCCCGGCCGGCTCCTTGGTAGAGCCAGCCGTACTGTGGGGAGTCGCGACCTTCGTCGTCGGGTTGACGAGGTCGTTGCGAGCGGCCGCCGTTCGGCATGGAGGCACCGTACCCGTTCGGCCTGGATCCGGCACATCCAGTCGAATGCCGTCCGGTTCGGCGTGGCGGTGATGATCACGCCACGCGATGTGCTGGTATGCCGCCATGACGGGGTGGGACCAGCGGTGTGGGCCGCGCTCGGGGGATGTCCGCGGCCAGCAGCAAGGTGCGGGGCGGCGACGTCCTTCCACCCGTACCCCCGCGTCCTCCCGTACGATCGCGCACTCTGGTACCCCTGCGTCCCCCCGCGGCACCGCCTCGTCCGGTGTCTCCGCCGGGCCACGCCCCGCATCCTCCGGCCGGCCGCGGCGCGAGGACCCGCAGCGAAGCGCCGAGAGCAGCCGATGGTTCCGGCGGGCGGTCTGCCTGCTGCTGATGACGCTGGGCGCGCCCGGATCGGCGCAGTTGGTGGCGGGCAACCGCGTGGTCGGGAAGTTCGCGCTGCGGGTGGCGGCGGCCGTACTCTCCGTCGCCGTACTCCTGGCCCTGGTCGGGCTGGTCTCCCCGCGGATCCTGGTGTCCCTGATCTCCGACCCCGGCGTGCTCCGCTTCGGCCAGATCGTGCTGCTCGTCGTGGCCGTCGGCTGGCTGGCGCTGTTCGTGGACGCGTGGCGGCTCGGACGGCCGCTCCGGATGCGGCAGAAGCAGCGGCTGACCTCGACCGTCACGATGGTGGCGGCGTCCGTACTCGCGGTGAGCCTGGTGCTCACCTCCGCCCACTACATCGGGGTGGCTCGCGACTCCATCTCCCGGATCTTCGCGGGCACCACGACGACCGACCCGACCGCCGGGCGGTACAACCTCCTGCTGCTCGGGGCCGACGCCGGCAAGGACCGGGTGGGCCTGCGCCCGGACAGCATGACGCTGGTGTCGATCGACGAGCGGACCGGACGGGCCGCGATGTTCAGCTTCCCCCGCAACCTCCAGCGGGTGCCGTTCCCGCCCGGCTCGGTGATGCACAAGCAGTTCCCGAACGGCTTCGACTGCGGTGACGAGTGCCTGCTGAACGCCGTCTACACCTGGGCCACCGACCACAAGCAGCTGTTCCCCGGCGACGCGAACCCCGGAATCACCGCCACAGAGGACGCGATCCGGCAGCTGACCGGGCTGCGGGTCAACTACTACGCGCTGATCGACATGGGCGGGTTCGAGCAACTGGTCGACGCCGTCGGCGGCGTACGGGTGAACGTCAGGGCGGACGTACCGATCACCGGCCGGGACGGCGCCGTACGCGGCGTCATCAAGGCGGGTGACCAGCGACTGGATGGCTACCACGCGTTGTGGTACTCCCGATCGCGGGCGACCACCAGCGACTACGACCGGATGGCCCGGCAGCGCTGTGTGATGGCCGCCATGCTGCACCAGCTCGACCCCGCCACCGTGCTGCTGAAGTTCCAGAAGATCGCCGAGGCGGGCGAGCAGATCGTCTCCACCGACATTCCGGCCAGCGAGCTGGGCACCATGGTCGACCTCGCGCTGAAGGCGAAGCGGCAGAAGATCGTGTCGGTGCAGTTCGTGCCGCCGCTGATCAGGACCGCGCGCCCGGACTTCTCGGTGATCAGGAAGAACGTGGACGCCGCGATCGAAGCGTCCAGGCAGACGCTCAGCGCGAGCCCGACGGCGAAGGCCGCGGGCAGGCCCAGGACGGACCAGGCGTCGGGTTCGGGCTCGGGCGGCGACTCCGGCGGTACTAGTGGCTCCCGTAGCTCCGGCTCCGGCGGCGGGTCGAGCGGCGAGAGCCGGCAGGCGGTGCACGAGCTCGGCGAGGTCTGTTCCGCGGGCTGAGCGAGGCGTGACCACGGGAGAGCGGGCCGCGTGGGGCGTGCCGCCCCAGGACGGCGGCGGCTCGGCGGCTCGGTAAGTTGGTCCCCCGCCAGTCCGCCTCGGAGCTTCGGGCTGGGCGGCCACCTCACCATCCCCACCGTCCGCACCGTCTCCACCGTCTTCGTTTCGAAAGGGCCGCCGTGACGGGAACACCCCAGCCCGTACCCGCCGACACCGCCTGGCCGGGCGTCTCGGTGGTGATGCCGGTCTACAACGAGGAGCGCCACCTGCGGACCGCGGTGGCGCAGGTCCTGGCCCAGGACTACGACGGCCGGCTGGAGCTGGTGATCGCCATCGCCCCGTCCCGCGACCGCACCCAGCAGATCGCGGAGGAGATCGTCGCCGGCGACTCCCGCGTCCGGCTGGTGCAGAATCCCGCCGGCGTCACGCCGAGCGGGCTGAACGCCGCGATCAGGGAGACGACCTACGAGATCGTCGTACGCGTCGACGGGCACGGCATCCTGTCGCCTGGCTACATCCGGCGGGCGGTCGAACTCCTCGCCGAGACCGGGGCGGACAACGTGGGCGGGGTGATGGCGGCCGAGGGCGAGCCCGGCTTCGAGGAGGCGGCGGCCCGGGCGTACGTCAGCCCGATCGGGCTCGGCGGCGCCCGCTTCCACGTCGGCGGCCAGGCCGGCCCGGTCGAGTCGGTCTACCTCGGCGTCTTCCGCCGGGAGACCCTCGAGCGGCTCGGCGGCTTCGACGACACCTTCGTCCGGGCCCAGGACTGGGAGCTCAACCACCGGATCCGGCAGGCCGGCGGGACGGTGTGGTTCAGCCCCGAGCTGCGGGTGACCTACCATCCGCGGTCCAGGCTGTCCGACCTGGTGCGGCAGTTCTACCTCACCGGCAAGTGGCGCCGCGCGATCGGGCGTACGCACCCCGGTACGTTCAGCCTGCGCTACCTCGCCCCGCCGCTGGCCGTCCTCGGCTGCGCGCTGGGGCTCGTGCTCGGCCTGGTCGGTCTGCTCGCCGGCCTGCCGTGGCTGCTGCTCGGCTTCGTACTCCCCGTCGGCTACCTGCTCCTCGTGGTCGCCGCGACCCTGGTGGAGGGGCGGGGGATGTCCCTGCGCGGGCGGCTGTGGCTGCCCGTGGTGGTGGCCACGATGCACATGACGTGGGGGGCCGGCTTCCTGGTCAGCCCGCGTTCGCTCGGCCGGCGTACACCGGAACCGGCGAGGACCTGAGGCGTTCCGAGGGGCCGTTCGAGGGGATCCGAGAGGGTACGAAGGCGGTATCCCGGCTCGGGGTCTGGTCCGGGGCCGCCGGGGTCAGCGGCTGGTGGCCGAGCTGTAAGCCTTGACCACCGTCTCCGCGTCGCCGTCCATCTTGATCTGGCCCTTGTCCAGCCAGATGACCCGGGTGCAGGTGTCGGTCACGACGTCCAGGCTGTGGCTGACCAGGAACACCGACCCGGCCTCGTCGCGCAGCTCGCGGATGCGGTCCTCGCTGCGCTTGCGGAACTCCGCGTCACCGGTGGCCAGCGCCTCGTCGATCATCAGCACATCGTGGCTCTTCACCGCCGCGATCGCGAACCGCAGCCGCTGCTGCATGCCCGAGGAGTACGTCTGCATCGGCAGGTCGATGAACTCGCCGATGCCCGCGAACTCCACGATGTCGTCGTAGCGCTCTCTCGCCTGCTCGGGCGTGAGGCCCATGGCCAGGCAGCCCAGGATGACGTTGCGCTCACCGCTCAGGCCGGTCATCAGGGCAGCGTTGACGCCGAGCAGCGTGGGCTGCCCGTCGGTGAAGACCGCGCCCTTCGTCGGCGGCAGCAGCCCTGCGATGGCGCGGAGCAGGGTGCTCTTGCCGGAACCGTTGCGTCCGATCAGCCCGACGGACTCACCGCGGCGCACGGTGAACGTCACCCCGCGGATGGCCTTCACCTCGCGCAGCGCCGGGGAGTTCTCACGGTTGAGGATCCGCTTGAACGCCGCGGGGGCGTTGCCCTTGCCCGCGGTCGCGCCGTAGACGCGGTAGGTGATGTGCAGGTCGTCGACGATCACGGTCGGCGCCGCGTCCCGCGAGGTGGGCTCGCGGCGCACGGGCCGGCCGTGTGCGTCCGTCATGTCGCCGGTCAGGTGCTCAGCCACGGCCGTACTTCTCCTCGGCTCCCCAGAAATACCAGAACCCGACCACGAACCCGACGACCGCCCAGGCGACGGCGAGCTGCCAGGCGTGGTGCGGTGCGTCGTGCCGTTCGATGAACGCGTCCCGGACCAGCTCGATGTAGACCGACGCCGGGTTGGCCATCATGATCTCTTTCATGTGCGGGTTGTGCACCCGCTGTGGGATCAGGAAGAACACGCCGGAGAAATAGAGCCAGACGCGCGTGATGAACGGCAGCAGCTGGCTGATGTCGGGGATCGTGGCACCGATCCGGGCCATGGCCAGGCTCAGCCCGACGTTGAACATCGTCTGCAGCGCCAGCGCGGGAACGACCAGCAGCCACGACCAGGTGAGCGGCTCGCCGGTGGCCAGCACGATCAGGCACAGCACGACCATCGACACCAGCATCTGCTGCAGCTCGACGATCGTGGAGGAGAACGGCAGCGTCGCCCGCGGGAAGTGCAGCGCCCGGATCATGGCGAGGTTGCCGGAGATCGCCCGGGCCCCGGACGTGACCGAGCGAGTGCAGTACGACATCACGAAGACGCCGGTCACCAGGAACGCGGTGAAGTTGTCGATGTTGTGCTTGGTGTTGAACAGCACGCCGAAGATCAGGTAGTAGACCGCGGCGTTCATCAGCGGCGTGAGGACCTGCCAGAGCTGCCCGAGACGGGCGCCGGAGTACATCGTCACGGTCCGCGAGGTCGCGAAGGAGGTGATGAAGTGCCGCCGCTGCCACAGCTGCCGGATGTAGTCACCCAGCGGCGGGCGGGCCGAACTCGGCGCCAGGCCGTACTGGGCCGCGAGTTCGGACGGAGAGGCGGGGGTCGTGGTGGTGGTCACCGATGCCTCCCGGAATGCACCGAACGCATGCCGTCGAGAGTACGACATGCCCGGCGGTCGGCCGGGTTCTGCCAGATCGTCATACCAGTGGAGGCCTTCCCAGGCGGGTCATGCGCCACACGGTGCGCCAGGCGATCGGTTTGCGCCGGCCGCACGGGGTGCGGAGGCCTTCCAGCAAGCCGGTCGACCAGGCGCTCAGCCCCGAGATGGTACGCGTCCGAGCCAGGGTCAGTGCCACCCAGGTGCCCAGATAGGCGACCGCGACCGGTTTGGGGAGGTTGCGCTTGGCCAGCCAGACGCGGTTGCGGGCGTTCAGCCGGAAGTACGTCGGGTGGCGGGTCGGTGACGTCGTGGGGTGAGCAAGAACACAGTCGGCGTCGTAGCGGATCCGCCAGCCGGCGTCCAGCGCCCGCCAGGCGAGGTCGGTCTCCTCGTGGGCGTAGAAGAACGCCGCCGGGAACGTTCCCACGTCGTCGAAGACCGCCTGCCGGATTGCCGCGGCGCCACCCAGGAACGTCGTGACCTCGGAGGACTCGTTCGGGTCGCCGACGCGCACCCGCGGCACGTGCCGGCGTTGAGTCAGCCCGGAATCGGGGTCGGCGATGCGGAACGACACGATGCCCAGCCGGGGATCCTCGGCGAAGAGTTCGCGCACCCGCTCGGCCGTGGTCGGCCGGGGCAGCCACCCGTCGTCGTCGACGAACATCACGACGTCGGCATTCGCCGCGGCCAGGCCGGCGTTGCGGCCGCCCGGAATGCCCGCGTTGGTCGGCAACGTCACGACCCTGACCCCGTCCGGAACGTCCGGGGCGGGCACGCCGTTGGCGACCACCACGATCTCCACCGGATCGCCGAGCTGGTCGGTGACGCTGCGGATCGCCCGGTCGAGTTCGGCCGGACGGTCGCCCATGGTGAGGAAGACGGCCGCGACCCGCAGTGGCGTGCCGCTCGGTGGTGTGTCACTCACGCGAGCCGCCGGGACACCAGGATGCTCACCAGGTGCAGCACCACCTGGACGCCCGCGATCACCGCGACCGCCACCGTGAGCACATGGGTGGCGAGGAGGTTGCCGAGCACGACGTCGACGATCGCGGCCACCACGATCACCAGGGACAGCTCGATGGCCAGGATCAGCCGGTAGAACTTGAGGACGAGGGCCACCCGCCGGGCCTTGGCCAGCGCCGACCCGCGTGGCTCCACGGCCTCCTCGGTCACCGTCTCCTGGCCCCTGCGGGCGCGGGCGATGTCGACGAGGTCGGTCTCGGCCTTGATCAGGACCGCGCCGAGGGCAGCCACCAGGCCGAGTACGGCGTACCCGGTGGGGTGCACCTGCGCCGCCCGGAAGCCCAGCCCGACGAGGAGCGCCGCCTCGCACATGTAGTGGCCCACCCGGTCGAGGTAGACGCCAGTGGTGCTGGTGCGCCCGGTGTAGCGGGCGACCTCGCCGTCGCTGCAGTCGAGCAGGAGGTACAGCTGCACCAGCAATGCCGCGAGGATCGCGCCCGCCAGGCCGGGGATCAGCAGCGCGAAGCCGGCCGCGATGCCGGCCACGATCATCAGGCCGGTGAGCTGGTTGGGGGACAGGTCGGTGGCGAGGAACCCGCGGGTGGCGTACAGCGAGATCCGGCGCATGTAGAGCCGGCCGGCCCAGTGCTCGCCGCTGCGGCGTTCGAGCAGGCCCGGCGGTTGCGCCTTGGCGCGCAGCTCGGCGATCGTCGGCAGGCTGGTCATGGGTACGTCGCTCTCCTCAACCTTCGCGGCTTTCGCGCAGTTGCCGGGCGAACTCCCGCACGGCGGCCGCCACCCCTGCTTGGTCGAGGTCGCGGTGTTCCAGGATGGTGAACCTACCTGGGCGGGTCTCCGGCGCCCGGGCCACCGCCGCGGTGAACTCCTCCCAGGTGAAGCCCAGCCCGGCCGGGTCGACCGGCAGGCCGTGCCGCACCAGGCACCGGGTGATCAGCTCGCCCCGGGCCCGGCCGTCGGGATCGTCCCACAGGGTGGACGCGAAGGCCGCGCCGACGCCGACCTGCTCACCGTGCGCGCCCGAGCGGTCCGGAAAGAGCAGGTCGATGGCGTGGGAGATCTCGTGGCAGGCCCCGCTGCAGGGCCGGGTGGACCCCGCGACCACCATCGCCACGCCGGACAGCACCAGGCCCTCGGCCAGGACGCGGAGGAAGTCGTCGTCGGTCAGCGTGCCGGGGTGGTGCAGGACCGCCTCGGCGGACGTACGGGCCAGCGCCACCGCCAGCCCGTCCAGCGGCTCGCCGTGCACCTCCTGGGCGAGCTCCCAGTCGGCGATCGCGGACAGGTTGGAGGCCACCTCGCCGATCCCGGCCCGGACCGAGCGCGCCGGTGCCCGGCGTACGACGTCCAGGTCCACCACCACCGCCAGCGGCGCGGCCACGCCGTAGGAGCCGCGCCCGGCGTCGTTGTCCAGGATGCTGACCGGCGAGCCGATGCCGTCGTGGGCGAGGTTGGTCGCCACCGCGACCATGGGCAGGCCGACCCGGGTCGCGGCGAACTTCGTGGCGTCCAGCACCTTGCCGCCGCCGATCCCGACGATCGCGTCGTAGGACCCGCCGCGGACCCGGGAGGCGAGGTCCAGCGCGGCGTCGACGGTGCCGTCGGCGACGGGGAAGAACTCGGCCTCGCTGAGGTACGGGCGGACCTGGGCGGCCAGCGCCTCACCCGAGCGCGGGCCGACGGCGATGGCCACCCGGCCCGCCGCCGAGATGCGCTGGTCGGCGAGCAGACCGGCGAGGTCGGCGATGGCGCCCCGGCGTACGTCGACGACGACCGGCGTGGGGATCATCCGGGCGAGCAGGGGCACTACCGCTCCAGCCCGGGCTCGGCCGTGGTGTCGATGGTGTCGACGGTGGTTTCGGCGATGGCCGCGAGCACCCCCGCCGACCGGGCCAGGTCGGCGTGGTCGTCGATCTCGACCCACGGCAGGTCGCCGATCGGGGCGACGTCGACCCGGAAGCCCGCGTCGACGGCCGCCTGGTAGCCGTCCTCGTAGTAGAGGGTCGGGTCCTTGCGCCACGTCTCCTCGAGCGCGGCGGTGAGCGGCTCGGCCGCGCCCGGCCCGATCAGGCTCACCCCGATGTACTCGCCGGTCGCCGATGCCGGGTCGAGTTCCTTGGTGATCCGGGTGACGCCGCGGTCGGGCGACCAGATCACCTTCATCTCCTCCTCGGCCAGCGGCTTCACCGTGTCCAGGGCGAGCAGCAGGTCGGGGGCGCCACCGGTAGCTCCGCTCCCGACCGAGCTCGCCGCCGCGAGCAGGGCGTGTTCGACCTGGACCGGGTGCACCGTGTCCCCGTTGGCGAGCAGGCAGCCCTGCGGGAAGAGGTGGCGCGCGCACCACAGGGAGTAGCAGTTGTTCCAGGTGGTGGCCCGGTCGTTGTGGATGAGGTCCAGCGTCACGCCGTGGGTGCGTTCGAGATGCTCCCGGCGCTCGTGGACGGCCTGCGCGGCGTAGCCGACCACCACCGCCACGTCGGTCACCCCGACGCGGGCGAAGTTGGCGAGGATCGTGTCCAGCGGAGTGAGCGGGTAGCCGGCCTCCGGCCGGTGCTCACCCGCCAGCGGCACCAGGGCCTTGGGAAGGGTGTCGGTGTACGGACGCAGTCGCCGGCCGGTGCCGGCGGCGAGGACCAGGCCGATCATCGGGTGGCTCCAGCGGTGGCTCGGGCGGCCGGGACCCCGGTCGCGTCACGGTCTCGGATCCGCGCCGCCGTGGCGGTGACGCTCTCGGCGACGAACACCACCGCGAGCGCGATCGCGAGGACGGTCAGCCCCACACTGAACACCGTCGCCCCGCCCAGGGCGAGCAGCGCGAGGACCAGCATCCGGCCGTCGTGCCCGCCGGTGGCGATGGTGAGCCAGCGGCGGGGATGCGTGCCGTCCTCGCTCAGGCGGTAGATGGTGTCGTAGTGGTGGAAGGCGCACGCCGCGACGTAGCCGAACGCCGCCGGCAGCGCGGCCGGGGCGAGCGCGGCGGTGAGGACGATGGCCAGGGAGTACTCCGCGGCGCGGAACGTCGGCGGAAGCACCCAGTCGGCCCAGCCGTTGAGCGGCTGCCGGCTGGCGAACCCCACGATCAGGACGTACCACAGTACGCCGAGCAGCACCCAGCCCACGCCGACCGCCGGGATCACCGCCAGGGAGAACACCAGCGCCAACAGGGCGACGAGCGCGGTCAGGGGTGCTGGCAGTGAGCGACCGGGCAGGGAGGAGTGCACGATCCAGCCGACCGGCCCGACGTCGACCAGCGCGCCCAGGGACAGCCCGGCCGACTTCGACCAGGGCCGGCGGACCCGCCGCAGGCTGCGCAGGATCCGGCCGAGGAAGGCGTACGCCGCGGCGATCACGCCCACCGCGAGCAGCACCACGAACACCACCCGCGGGTTGGTGAACGCGACCAGCAGGCAGATCAGCGCCGACCGCTCGCCCTGGGGAAGGACGATCGCGCGGCGCAGCCAGACCTTCCACCGGCTTCCGCCGATGCGCGCCTGCACCTGGTCGGCCAGCGCCGGCGCGTCCTCGGCGGGTCCCGCGCTGACCTCCTCGTACGCCGCGTGCATCTGGTGCCGGACGGTCTGGAACGCCATCGCGGCCGCGGCCAGCCACCAGATGTGTGGGTCGCCGTCGCGGGTGGCCCCGAACGCCAGCCCGGCGAACAGGGCGTACTCCTTCACCCGGTCGAAAGTGAGGTCCATCCGGGCGCCGAGCTTGCTGAACGAGACGGTGTAGCGGGCAAGATCGCCGTCGATGCAGTCCAGCGAGAACGCCGCGTGGAACAGCAGTGCGCCCAGCACGTAGCCGGACCGGGTGCCGGTGGCGACCGTCGCCGCGGCGCCGAGGGCGACGATCAGCGACAGGATCGTGACGTGGTTGGGCCCGAGCCCGAGCCGGGCGAACCACCGGGCGGCGTACCCGGAGTAGCTGCGGACGAAGAACGTGGTGAACGCGGTGTCCTCGGCCTTGACCGCGCTCTTCAGCCGGTACGCCTCCTCGTCGACAGCGCGGGCCCGGGCCTCCAGCGCCGCCCGCTCCTGCGGGGACTCGGCGATGCCGGCCACCAGCGGGGCCGGGTCGGTCCTGGCCACGGTGACGCTTTCGGAGAGCGCGTCGGCGACCCGGCCGATGTCCACGGCCGACTCGATGTCCACGGCCGACTCGTCCGGGGGCGAGGACTTCGAGAGCCTCGGGGACTTCACGGACGGGGAGTCGGTACGCGGTGCCGCCGTCGCCGTGGGGGCGGTCGCCGCGGTGACGGCGGTCAGGGCGTCGAGCAGGTGGGGCCGGGCCGAGGGTGCCACGGCGAGGGTTCCGGGCCCGGCGATCGCTTCCGGCCGCGAGTCGCACACGGCTCGTCGCAGTGCGTGCAGGTGGCCCACGAACCGGCCGTCGACGAGGGCGACCCGTCCGGGTGGCGCCGAGGCGACCGCTGCCGGCAGATGCGCGAGCGCGTCCACCTCGACCACGTCGTAACCCAGCGCACGCAGCTGGCGGGCGACGGGTAGGGGCCCCGGTCCGGCGGAGACGACGGGTCCGACGAGGAACGCGGTCGGCAGCGGGATCACCCCTGTCTGGTGGAGTCGGCTCATCCTAGAGCGTGTGCGTCGGCCGGCAGCGTGCCCGTGGGTGCACGCGGGCGCGCGGGGCTGGAGCACTGGCGGCCCACTGGTCGGCAGGTGCGCCCGGCTCCGGCCCGCCGCTCCCGCCGTGGGGCGCGGCGCCCTGACGGTAGCCGTCCCGGCGGGATCGCGCACCACCCACCACCCGCTCCCGCGGCACCGCCACGCTGCCGGTCACCGGTTGTTGCCGTGCGTACGGGTGGGGCGCGCAGATCGTTCCCGCAGGTCGGTGCGCCCTCTCGACCGCCGGTCCGCCGTTCATTGGAAAGCGATCATGAGAGGGAAAATTTGCACAGAAAATCTGCAGAGTTGCTGTCACCGAGACGTGACAGTCCGTACGATCTCCAGCACGAACCGAGATGGCAGGTGGTTGCCCGGGCCGGGCGGGCCGCCTCCACGATCCATCGACACGCAGCGGGTCCACGCAGACCCGCTGCGAAGGAGCAGAAGAGGGAGGTCGATGTCGATGGCGACGTCATTCGTGGCGTCGACGGCGGTGTCCGCGCAACGGAGCGAGGCACCGGTTTTCGTACCCGGCTACGGATGGGTGGAATGGTCGAAGGAACTCCTCGACGCCCAGGCCAGGTACCTGCTGTTGCTGCACCAACCCGACCAGACATGGACGAAGCTCCGCCTGGTGGGTTCCCGCCGGGTGGACGGACCGCGTTGCCTCTACTGCGCCCAGGAGTGGACCTGTGCCGAGGCCGCCTGGGCCAGTTCCTGGTTGTCGCCGTTCGGACGCCTGTGGCGTCACCAGCGCGAACGCGGCGGCAGACACCGTGCGCCCGGGCCGCCTCGGGTGAGCGGCGTCGGGGCCGGCCGCCGCATCGTCTGGGACCACCCCGCCTGACCCCCTGCGAACCAGGGCTCGTCCGGACCGCGCCAACGAGGCCGCACCAAGCAGGACCACGCCAACGAGGCCGCACCAAGCAAGCCTGCACGACAGGCCGCATCACCTGAACTCACCTGACCTGACCCTGAACCGTTTCACGAAAGCCGCATCACCCGAGGACGACGGGATCGTCCGGGTCGCCTGTGGGGGGCGAAGGGGTGGCTCCGGGCGGTTCCGGATCGTGCACTGCGCCGTGGCGCGCCCACTAGGGTGCAGCCATGACCTGGCTCGTCACCGGAGGCGCCGGCTTCATCGGCGCGCACGTCGTCCACGCACTTCACGCCGCGGGAGAACAGATCGTGGTGCTCGACGATCTGTCCACCGGGGTGCCCGCCCGGATCGCCGACCTCGACGACGTTCCGCTCGTCCGGGGTTCGGTGCAGGCGACCAGCCTGGTCGCCAAGTTGTTGCGGGAGTACGAGATCAGCGGCGTCGTGCACGTCGCCGCCAAGAAGCAACCGGGTGAGTCCGTCGACAACCCGCTGCTCTACTACCGCGAGAACGTCGGCGGGCTCGAGTCGCTGCTGCGGGCGATGACCGACGTCGGCGTGGATGCCCTGGTCTTCTCCTCCAGCGCCTCGACCTACGGCGACCAGGACACCGACGTCCTGACCGAGGACGCGACCTGCCGGCCGGTTTCTCCGTACGGCGAGACCAAGCTCGTGGGGGAGTGGCTGATCGCCGACGTGGCCCGGAGCACCGGACTGCGGCACGTCAGCCTGCGCTACTTCAACGCCGCCGGCGCCGCCGCCCCCGAACTCGCGGACACCGGCGCGTTCAACCTCATCCCGATGGTGTTCGAACGCCTGACCGCAGGCCTGCCGCCGAAGATCTTCGGCGACGACTACCAGACTCCGGACGGCACCACCATCCGCGACTACATCCACGTCGGCGACATCGCCTCGGCGCACGTCGCCGCGGCCCGGCACCTCACCGCCGGCCGCGAGGCGCGCGAGGTCCTCAACGTCGGCACCGGGCAGGGGTCGTCCACCCGCGAGATCGTGGAGACCATCCTCGACGTGTCCGGCTACACCGACCTCAAGCCCGAGGTGCTCGCCCGCCGGCCCGGCGACCCGGCGGTGTCGATCGCCGGTGCCGACCGGATCCGCGAGGTGCTCGGCTGGTCGGCCGAACACGACATGCGGTCCACGGTCACGGCGGCCTGGGAGGGGTGGCTCTTCCACCATCCGGAGGCCCGCCGCGACGACGGGACCGCGCCGGCCGGGGGTGCGTCACCGGGGACCCGGGATGAGTGAGGCCGGGATGAGTGAGGCCGGAAGGAGCGAGCAGGGGCGGGTCCTGTGGAGGCCGCCGGCCGACGTCCTCGACCGGACCAGGATCGGCGACTACCTGCGGTGGCTCGAACGCGAACGCTCGCTGCGGTTCGCCGACTACGCGTCCCTGTGGCGGTGGACGGTGGACGACCTGCCGGCGTTCTGGGCCAGCGTCTGGGACTACTTCCAGGTGCGCGGTCGGCGCGGCGACACCGTCCTCACCGACGACGCCATGCCCGGTGCGCGGTGGTTCCCCGGTGCCCGGATCAACTACGCCGAGCAGATGCTGGCGAACCTCCCCGCCGAGGGGCCGGTGGTGGTGGCGCGGTCGCAGACCCGGGAGCCGGTCGAGCTCACCGCGGCGCAGCTGCGGGCGGAGGTGGCCCGGTCGAGGGCCGGGCTCGTACGGCTCGGCGTCGGACCCGGCGACCGGGTGGCGGCGTACCTCCCGAACATCCCGGAGACCCTCGTCCTGCTGCTGGCCACCGCGAGCCTGGGCGCGGTGTTCTCCTCCTGCGCTCCGGAGTTCGGCACCCGCAGCGTGGTCGACCGGTGGAGCCAGATCGAGCCGAAGGTGCTGGTGGCGGTGGACGGCTACCGCTACGGCGCCAAGGACATCGACCGGACCGACGAGCTGGCCGCCATCCGCGCGGCGCTGCCCTCGCTGGAGCACGTGGTCGTGGTGCCCTACCTTTCCGAGGACGCCGCGCGGCGGGTACCCGAGGCGTCCGCCTGGGCGGACCTGCTGGCCGGACCCGATCCGGGTGAGCCGGAGTTCGAGCCGGTGGCGTTCGACCATCCGCTCTACCTGCTGTACTCCTCGGGCACCACCGGGCTGCCCAAGCCGATCGTGCACGGGCACGGCGGCATCCTGCTCGAACACCTGAAGACCCTCGCCCTGCACTTCGACCTCGGACCGGGCGACCGGTTCTTCTGGTTCTCCACCACCGGCTGGATGATGTGGAACGTCCTGGTGTCCGGCCTGCTCGTCGGCGCCACCGTCGTCCTGGTCGACGGCAACCCCGCCCAGCCCGACCTCGGCCACCTGTGGCGGCTGGCCGACGAGTGCGGCGTGACGTTCTTCGGGACGAGCGCGCCGTTCCTGATGAGCTGCCGCCGGGCGGGGCTGCGGCCGGCCGAGGTGGCCGACCTGTCCCGGATCCGCGGCCTGGGGTCGACGGGTGCGCCGCTGCCGCCCGAGGGTTTCGGGTGGGTGTACGAGAACGTCAACCCCGACCTGCTGCTGCAGTCGTTCTCCGGTGGTACAGACCTGTGCACGGGGTTCGTGGGCGGCTCGCCGCTGCTTCCGGTCTACGCGGGAGAGCTGTCCTGCGCGTGCCTGGGCGCGGCCGTCGCGGCCTACGACCCGGCCGGCCACCCGGTCGTCGGCCGGCTCGGCGAGCTGGTGCTGGAGCAGCCGATGCCGTCCATGCCGGTGGGCTTCTGGGGTGACCGGGACGGCTCCCGCTACCGCGCCGCGTACTTCGCCGACTTCCCCGGCGTGTGGCGGCACGGCGACTGGGTGGAGATCACGCCGCGCGGCACCTGCGTGATCACCGGCCGCTCCGACGCGACGCTGAAGCGCGGTGGGGTACGCATGGGCACCGCGGAGTTCTACTCCGTGGTCGACGGGTTCCCCGAGATCGCCGACAGCCTGGTCGTCCACCTGGAGAACGTCCGGCCCGGCGGCACCGGCGCGGACGCGGGCGAGGAACTCCTGCTGTTCGTCGTCCTCGCCGAGGGGACCGAGCTGGACGAGGACCTGCGCCGCCGGTTGGCCGCCGACCTGCGCCGCCAGCTGTCGCCCCGGCACGTGCCGGACGAGATCGTCGCGGTGCGCGCGATCCCGCGGACGCTGTCCGGCAAGAAGCTGGAGGTGCCGGTCAAGCGGATCCTGGAGGGCCGGCCGGTGGAGGAGGCCGCCAGCACGGGTGCGTTGTCCGACCCGGGTGCGCTCGCGGCGTTCGAGGCGTACGCCCGGAACCGCCACCGAGCCCCCGAGTAGGTCACCGAAGCCGGCCGGTCACTTACGCGAGCTGGTCACTTACGCGAGCGCGGTCACCGACGTGGGCTCGTCACCGACCGGCCGCGCGGAGCCGGGTGACGGTGACCTTCTCCACCTCGCAGCGCCGGTCGACCTGCGCGAGGTCGGGGTTGCGGACCAGGATCACCGAGCCCCGCTGGGTCAGCGGGGCCAGCAGCGCGTCCAGGCAGCCGTACGGATCGGCGGGGTTGGCGTCGGTGAGCAGTCGCCCGCCCGGCTCCAGGCCGATCTCCTCCGCGCGCCGGCCGGCGGCCGCGACGAGTTCCTCGCCGGTGAGGGTGGCGTCGGGCGTGACCAGGGCGGGTGCGTGCGGATCGACCGGGACGTACGCCGTGAACTGGTCGGCGTACCCCGGCACCTCCGCGCCGTAGTCCAGCACCCCTGCGGGCAGTGGCTCGGTGAACGGCCCGCCCAGCGGGCGCAGCGCGAGCGCCACCGTGTCGCGGGCACCGGCGGCGGATCCGCCGGCCACCTCGGCCAGCCGGTCCGGGCCGGTGACCACGACGTCGGCTTCATCGGCGGCTCCCTCGTCCACCGTGACGGTGAGCCCGGCCGACCACGCGGCGAGCATCCACACCGCGCTCTGCCAGTGCGGTGGCAGCATGATCGCCACCCGGGCGCCCGGATCGGTGCCCAGGCCGTCCTGAAGGAGGTTCGCGGTCTTGGCGACCCAGTTGTCCAGCGTCGCGAGCGACAGCTCGACGCGTTCGCCGGTGGCGTCGTCGTAGAAGGTGAGGAACGGCGTCGCCGGGTCGGCCGCCAGGGCCGCGGCCAGCACGCGTGCGGGAGTGTTCGGGGTCGCCACCCGCCGAGCCTAGGGCATGCCGCGCGGGTCCTGCCTGATCCACTGGGCGGCCCGGGCCGGACGATCGCGGAGTCCACGGATCATGCGCCGCCACGCTTCGCGACCAATCCGCCACGCCGGGCGGCGTGATCCGCCACGGTGGGCATGTGTGTCCCGTAGGCTCGCGGTCATGCGGTACGCGGTCATCAACGCGGGGGGCGCGGGCACAAGGTTGTGGCCGCTCTCGCGCGCAAGCTTCCCGAAGCAACTGCTGAGCGTCCGGGGCGGCAAGAGCCTGCTCCGGCTCGCCTACGAGCGGCTGGAGGGATTCGTCCCCGACGAGCGGATCTTCGTCTGCGCCGGCACCACGCACCAGCAGGTGATCATGGAGCACCTGCCGGAGCTTCCGGAGGAGAACTTCCTCGGTGAGCCGGTCGCCCGCGACACCGCCAACGCGATCGGCCTGGCATGCGCGGTGATCGTCGAGCGTGACCCGGAGGCGGTGGCCGCCTTCGTCACGGCCGACCACGTGATCGAACCCGTGGAGTCGTTCCGCGAGGCGCTGGGCACCGCGTTCGACACCGTCGAGGCGCACCCTCAGATGCTGGCGACGTTCGGCGTCCCGCCCACGTCGGCACACACCGGCCTCGGTTACATCGAACGCGCGGAGCCGCTGCCGGACGCGCCCAACAGAGCCGGTCCGGGCGGCGGGCCCGCGGTGTTCGGCGTCTCGGCGTTCACCGAGAAACCGGACGCGGCGACCGCGCAGGCCTATGTCGCCGGCGGGCGTCACCTGTGGAACTCCGGCATGTTCGTGTGGCGGGCCGACACCCTGCTCACCCAGCTCCACCGGCACCTTCCGGGCGCCTACGACGGCGTGACCCGGATCGCCAAGGCGTGGGACACCGCCGAGCGGACGACCGTGGCGGAGAAGGCCTACGCCGAGCTGCCCAAGATCAGCATCGACTACGCCGTGATGGAGCCGGCGGCGCGGGGCGAGGACGACGCCCGCGTCGTGGTGGTCCCGATGGCGGTCGACTGGATCGACGTCGGCGCCTGGCCGGCCCTGGCGCGCACCCTCGCCAACGACCCGGCGCACAACGCCAGCAACGCCGTCACGGTGCTGGTCGACTCCGAGGGCAACATCGTGGTCAGCGACGACCCCGAGCACCTGGTGGCGACGGTCGGGCTGCGCGACACGATCGTCGTGCACACCCCGGACGTCACGATGGTGTGCCCGAAGAACGACGCCGAGCGGGTGAAGGACCTCGTGGCCCGGGTCCGCCAGACCCACGGCGACCGGTACGCCTGACCGCCGACAGGCCTGACGGCGGCTCAGCTGCTCAGGGACCCTGGGGCTCGGGAGAGTCGGTAGCGGGGAACTTCTTCATGAACCGCGCGATCGCCTGCCCACTCACCTTCGCCGCGTACTGACGTCGTCCCGCGGCCGTCGACCAGTGGGTGAGGGCGACGTGCTTGCCGGCGGGAAACGCGCCCTCGCCCTTCTTCCACGGGGCGACGATGAGCTTCTTGGCGTTGTCGAACTCGTTGGACTCGTACCCCTTGGCGATGGTGCGCAGGGCGGCCAGCTGCGCGGAGTCGTGCGTGATCGTGTCGTCGTACCACACGACCGTGTAGCCGTGTTCGAGGTTGTGCACGAGCGTCTCGATGTCGGGGCGGTCCTTCGTGTCGTAGAACTTCCGCGAGAAGCTCGCCGGCTGCGCCCAGTGCGGTCCGGCGGACGGAGGAATCGTGCGGTAGGCGATCACCTCGCCGGTCGGCCGGTGGTCGTTGATGCCGGCGGCGCTGTCGTTCTCGACGGCACTCAGCCCGGCCTGCGCGGCGGGGACCCCGAGCGCTGGAAACCGCTCGGCGTCCCGGCGGTGCATCCAGTTGCCGACGGGTATCCAGGCCGCGGCCCCGGCGACGACCAGGCCGACCAGCACGCAGACCGCGACGAGGGTGAGCCTCCTGCGGCGCTCGGCGCGCTCGTGTTCCTGACGCGCCTGCTCGATCTGCCGCCGTCTCGTCGTGTCCTGCTTCTTCTTCGCCACGGCCGTCCCTCACTCGTGCGCCTGGTCGCGTGGCGCTCCAATCGTCCTGGGAGTGTACGAAAGATCGTCGAGAAACGGACCGGACGTTCCGGTGCGGCCGGTACGCCGTCGAGGCCGGGGGTCCAGCAGACTGGACCCATGTCCGCGCCGACCGTCGAACGCACCCGCACAGTGGTGACCGAGACTCCGGTCGACCCGGTCTTGACCTTGCGCGGCCTGCGGCGCGGTGGCGGCGACCCCGTGCACCGCACCGGCCCGGACGGCGCGATCTGGCGCGGCACCCGAACCCCCGACGGCGTGGCCACCGTCGCTATCTGGGCCCGGCCCGCCGACGGCGCGATCGAGGGACGTGCGTGGGGTCCCGGCGCGGACTGGGTCCTCGACCACCTGCCCGGGCTGGTGGGCGCGGAGGACGACCCGGCCGGGTTCGAACCCGGCCTCGCGCTGCTGGAACGCCTGCACCGCCGGTTCGCCGGGTGGCGGGTGTGCCGTACCGACCTGGTGATGGAGTCCCTGACACCCGCGATCCTGGAGCAGAAGGTCACCTCCACCGAGGCGTGGCGGTCGTGGCGTGAACTCGTGTGGCGGTTCGGTGAGCGCGCGCCCGGCCCGGCACCGTTCCCGCTGTGGGTGCAGCCGGACGCCCGCACGCTCGCCGGCCTGCCGTCGTGGGAGTGGCACCGCGCGGGGGTCGGCCCTCAGCGGGCACAGACCCTCGTCCGCTGTGCCCGGCTGGCCACCGCGCTGGAGCGGACGGTCGGGCTGGACTTCGCCGAGGTCGAACGCCGGCTGCGCAGCGTTCCCGGCGTCGGGGTGTGGACCGCGGCCGAGGTGATGCAGCGGGCGCACGGGAACGCCGACGCGGTGTCGGTGGGCGACTTCCACGTCGCCAAGTCGGTCGGCTGGGCGCTGGCCGGCCAACGCTACGACGACGAGACCATGCTGGCGGTGCTGGAACGCTGGCGAGGTCACCGGTACCGCGTCACCCGGCTGATCGAACTCGCCGGGATCACCGCGCCGCGGCGCGGCCCGCGGTTCTCCCCGCGCGACTACCGGGCGTTCTGAGCAGTTCTCTGGGCGGTGGTCTGGGCTGTGTTCTGGGCGGCGCCGATCGCCAGCGCCCCGACGGGTTCGGCGTCCGGCGGGAGCGCCTGACGTACCACGTCCGCGGCGACCTCGGCGGGCACCCACTGGCAGGCGAGCCCCTCGACCACGCAGGAACGCACCAGCCGTTCGCGCAGTCCACCGGCCCCGAGCAGCGCGTCGGTGCGCCCCGCCTCGCCGTCGGCGCGGACGTGGACGACGACGAGGACAGGCACGGAGGAGGGCAGGCCGAGCGCGTCCAGGATCGGCTTGAGAACTCGTGCCTCGGTCACCTCGACCGCACCCCAGCGCCCGTGGGTTCCCGGCTCGGTCGGTTGGGACGGCTGGCTCGGCCCGCTCGTCGTACCGGCCGGCCCGGAGAGCCCGGCCAGTGCCCGGCCCACCTGGTCGGCGTCCACCGCCACGTCGGCGAGCGGACCGGTCTCGACCGGTAGCCGGAGTGCCTCCCGCCTGGCCTCCCGTGCACCGAGCCGGAACATGTCGTCCTCGGCGGACCGGACCAGCGCGCGCACGCCCGGCCCGTCCTCGTCGGTGACGAGAGCGGCGAGTCCGCGCACGACCGCCACCGGGACCTGCGCGCTCTTTCCCTTGACGAGTTCGGCCGCGCCGGCGATCTCGTCCGCGTGCGCGGGGGCGGTGACGACGAGTTCGTTGCCGTACGCGTCGACCCGGCCGCGGTGCTCGTCGACCACGCGTACGCCGGCAGCACCGATGGCGAGGTCGGTCTGGCCGAGCCGCCACGGCCGGCCGAAGGTGTCCGTGATCACGACGCCGATGCGTACGCCGAGGCGCTCGGTCAGCCCGCGCCGCAGCCGGCGCGCCGAGTCGTCGGAGTCCACCGGGAGCAGCAGCAGCCGGCCGGGCTCGACGTTGGACGCGTCCACGCCGGCGGCGGCCATCACGAACCCGTGTCGGGTCTGGACGATCTGGGTGGGCCCGCGTTCGGCGACCACCCGCACGGTCTCGGAGCGGATCGCGGCGAACCGGTCGTCGCCGGCGACCACGCGCCCCTCGGACTTGCTGACGATCTTGCTGGACACCACCAGCAGGTCGCCGTCGCGGACGTCGGTGACGTGCTCGGCCACCAGGGCGGCGAGATCGTCACCTTCCCCGACCTCGGGCATCCCGAGGACGGGGGAGACGAGGATCGAGCCGGTACGCGGGTCGTCGCTCACCGGCGAACCTCCTCGGCGAGTCGCAGGGCGACGTCGGCCATCGCTGCGGTGGCCGCGACGTCGGTCATCATCAACGGCACGGCGCGCGCGGCGATGCCCGCCTCCCGGATCCGGTCCACCGACCCGGCGTCGCGTTCGTCGACCAGCCAGCCGTCCAGCAGCCCGCCGCCGGCGCGGGCGCCGAAGTGCAGCGCGACGCCGGCCGCGGAGGTGTCGACCCCGATGGACGGGAGAAGCTTGTCCGCCATCCCGCGTACCGGCGCGCCGCCCACGATCGGGGACAGCCCGACCACCGGCGCGGAGGCGGAGCGGACGGCCTCGCGGACACCGGGCACCGCGAGGATCGGCCCGACGCTCACCACCGGGTTGGACGGGGGCAGCAGGAGCAGGTCGGCGCCGGCGATCGCCTCGAGTACGCCGGGGGCGGGGGTGGCGTCGCGGACCCCCTCGACGTCGACGGTGACCACGGGCAGCGACGCGTGGTGACGTACCCAGTACTCCTGGAAGTGCAGCCGGCGCCGGCCGTCGGGGGAGTCCGGGTCCTCCACGACGACATGGGTCTCCACCCGGTCGTCGGTCATCGGGATCAGGCGTACCGGCAGCCGCCAGCGGGCGGTGAGCGCGGCGGTCGCCTCGGAGAGGGTCCGGCCCTCGGCCAGCATCGCCGTACGGACAAGGTGGGTCCCGATGTCGCGGTCACCGAGCCCGAACCACGACGGCACCGAGTCGTACGCCCGAATCTCCTCCAGGGCGTTCCAGGACTCGTCCGCGCGGCCCCAGCCCCGGGCGTCGTCGTTGCCGCCGCCCAGGGTGTACATGACCGTGTCCAGGTCGGGCGAGACGCGCAGGCCGTAGAGGGTGAGGTCGTCACCGGTGTTGCCGATGACCGTGACTTCGGCGTCGGGGGAGTGGGCGAGCAGGCCGCGCAGGAAGCGCGCGGCGCCGATCCCGCCGGCGAGAACCGTGATCCGCACGCCACCAGTGTGCCCCCTGCGTCTGGCCGGGTCGTCGCCGCGTCTGTCCACAGGCCGGTGGGGACGGATCTGCCGAATTGCGCCATAGTGGTGCCGGTCGCCGGGGGGCACGCTGCGACCAGCCGCCCAACGGATCGACCATGGGCCCACCACGTGGGTCCCCACGGCGGGCCATCGTGTGGGAGGCTGCAGCCCGACTTCACACCCAGATTTGGGGGTACCACGTGGTTACCGAGACGACCAAGCCGCAGCGTGAGCTGTTCGCGTGGGTGCTGCTGGGCGCCGGCATCCTGGTCGGACTGGTGGCGGTGTCGCGACTCGGCATCGACAGCGGCTCCGGCTTCGCGCTGACTGCCTTCGCCTACCAGGGCCGGTTCGTACAGCCGGTGCTCGTGGCCCTCCTCGTGCTCGCGGTGGTCCTCGTGACCCACCTCGGCGAGCCCACGCCGAAGGCGCGCGTCATCACCCTGGTCGCGCTGGCGGTGCTGACGATCCTGACCCTGCTCGGGCTGGTGACCTGGCTCGGCGGCATGGCCGCCGACGTTCGCCTGCCCAACGGCGTGGGTGCCTTCGGCATCGACGGCAAGCTGGCCACCGCGGTGCAGCAGCTCGCCTACCTCGCGATCGCCGGCGGCGCCCTTTTCTTCGTCTTCACCACGCTGAAGGCGCTGCCGCAGCCGGTGAGCAGCCTGACCGGCGGCCTGGGCGGCGGCAAGCGGGAGAGCCGGAAGGACAAGCGCGCGCAGGTCAAGTCCGGTGCCCTCCTCGGCCGGTTCGGCGGCGGGCAGCACGGCGGTTACGACCAGCGTGACGAGCAGCAGCAGGGTCAGTACGCCCAGCAGGGTTACGACCAGTACGGCCAGTACCCCCAGCAGGGTTACGACCAGGGCCAGTACGGCCAGCAGGGTTATGACCAGGGCCAGTACGCCCAGCAGGGTTACGACCAGGGCCAGTACGCCCAGCAGGGATATGACCAGGGCCAGTACGGCCAGCAGGGTTACGACCAGTACGGCCAGCAGGGTCAGCAGGGTCAGCAGGGTTACGACCAGCAGGGTCAGTACGGCGATTACGGCCAGCAGGGTTACGACCAGCAGCAGTACGACCAGCAGCAGTACGGCCGGCACGACCAGGGGCAGTACGGTCAGCCCGCTCAGTACGCCCAGCCCGACCAGGGGCAGTACGGTCAGTACGACCAGGGCCAGTACGACCAGCGGAACCCCTACGGTCAGCAGGACCACCAGTACGACCAGCAGGGTTACGACCAGCAGCAGGGGCAGTACGGCCAGGGCGAGTACGGCCGGCAGGAGTACGGCCAGGGTGACGCCGGGCAGCAGTACGACTCCTACTCGTCGTTCGGTCCGGACGCCGGCCGCGACTCCGGGGCGAACGCGGCTGGGGAGCAGCACGACGCCCGCGACCAGCAGCACGAGCAGGGCCGGCCCGACTACGACCGACCCGTGGGCGGCGCTGGCCGGCGCGATCCGGACAGCACGCAGTTCTTCGGCCGCGCCTACCCCGAGCCGGACGCGGCGGAGAGCCGGCCGGCCGAGCAGGCTGCCCGGCCGGCCGAGGTGGACGACGAGGACGACGACCACACCCGGGTCGTCCGGCTGGGAAACCTCGACGGACCCGACGGTGAGCCGGAGCCCGCCGCGGAGCAGCCGGGCCAGGACCGCGGTGACCACGGCCGCGGCGACCAGGGCCGGGCACGCGAGGAACAGCAGAACTGGTGGTCGCAGCCGCCACGCTGAGGCGTGAACCGCGAGGCGCCACCGCGGGCGAGACGATCGGGCCCGGCCAGAACCCAGCTTCTGGCCGGGCCCGATCGCGTTGTCGGCGATCCGGATCCCTTGTGTGGTTGGGATTTTCTCCCCTCCACGGCTCCGAACGCCTTGCCCGGTTGAGGTTTGCGCCCTGCTCCGGGTGGCTATGTCCGCTTATAGCAGACCTCAAGTTGACGTAGCGGGATTTCCGGCATGTAATTTCAGCTGTGTCATTCCCGCCGTTCCGGGGAAGTACCAGAACGGTGTGACACGGAAGCACTGCTCGGAGTTTTGGTGCGAGGACGGACGGCGACGTCGACCCGGTCTGCGCTGCGAGTAACCCGAGTAACTGGTCGGCAACGGGGATTGTTTCTCACGGGGACGTGGGTCGAGGAGGCGAGGACCGTGGCAGAGCCCAGCCTGCTGCACGGCGGCGCCGAGGAAGAACTCAGCTGGCAGGAACGCGCGCTGTGCGCGCAGACCGACCCGGAGGCGTTCTTTCCGGAAAAAGGTGGATCCACCCGCGAAGCCAAGCGGGTGTGCATGGTGTGCGAGGTCAGATCTGCGTGCCTGACCTACGCACTGGAGCACGATGAACGCTTCGGTATCTGGGGCGGCCTCTCCGAGCGGGAGCGCCGTCGGATGAAGAAACGCGCGGTCTGAGCGACAGCCACAGGCCGTCCGGCCGGGACCGCGGGCCCACGTGCCCGCGGTCCCGCGCCTTCGGAACCCTGCCTGAGGACACACGGATCCGAGGCGCCCGCTCGGAGGCGGTTGCCCGGCCTGTCCCAGCCTGCGGCCGTTCGTCGGAAGCGTCGCGTAGTGTGTGGGCTTGCACCGAGCCCCCCACCTGTGAGGTTCCGCTTTCCGCATGAGCGAGCGTTCAGGAGCCGAGGCGTCGTCGCGCCCGACCGTCACCGCCGTCGTCGTGTCCCACAACGGCGCGCCGTGGCTGCATGAGCTGATCGCGGGGATCCAGGCACAGACCCGCCCGCCGGACCGCGTCGTGGCCGTCGACACCGGCAGCCTGGACGACTCCCGCGAGCTGCTGGTCGGCAAGCTCGGCGGCCCGGTGATCGATGCCCCCGCACGCACCGGCTTCGGTGCCGCCGTCGAGCGCGCCGTTCGGGCACTTCCTCCGGCCTTGCCGGGCGAGTGGCTGTGGCTGCTGCACGACGACTGCGCACCTGACCCAGGGGCACTGGAGGCGCTGCTGCGCCAGGCCGAGTCGGCCCCCGAGGCCGCGGTCCTCGGCCCCAAGCTGCGCGACTGGCCCAACGGCCGGCGGTTGCTCGAGGTCGGGGTGACCATCGCCGGCAGCGGCGCCCGCGAGACCGGCCTGGAGTTCGGCGAGTACGACCAGGGCCAGCACGACGGCGTACGCGAGGTCCTGGCGGTCAGCACCGCCGGTATGTTCGTCCGCCGCGACGTGTTCGAGCACCTCGGCGGCTTCGACCCCCAGCTGCCCCTCTTCCGCGATGACGTCGACTTCGGCTGGCGCGTCGTCCGCGCGGGCTACCAGGTGCTGACCTGCGCCGACGCGGTCGTGCACCACGCGGAGGCGGGCCACCGCCGCTACCGCCGACTCGATGCCGTGCCCCATCGGCCGCGGCTGACCGACCGCCGCAACGCGCTCTACACGCTGCTGGTCAACTCCGCGGCCTGGCGCGTCCCCTTCCTCCTGGTCCGGCTGGCCGTGGGGTCGCTGCTGCGGGTGCTCGGCCTGCTGGTCGCGAAGTGGCCCGACGCCGCCTACGACGAGTTCCGCGCCTTCGTCGGTGCCTACTCCCGGCTCGACCTGATCCTGCTGGCCCGGCGCCGACGGGCACGGAACGCCAAGGTCGGCAGTGGTGCCGTCCGCCGGCTGCGTCCCCCGCCGTGGATCGGTCTGCAGCATGCCTTCGACGGGCTGATGGCGCTGGTCTCGGCCCGGTCCGGCACTCACGTCGGCACCGGCCGGCGGTCACGCCGGGTGATCGAGACCGGTCCGGTCGCGGAGGAGACCGAGGAGCTCGACGACGACACCCCGGGCGTCTGGCGGTGGCTGGTCGCCCGGCCGGCGCTGCTGGTCGTGCTGGCGGTCACCGTGGTGACGCTGGTCGCGTGCCGCAACCTGCTCGGCGCCGGCGAGCTCGGCGGTGGTGCGTTGTTGCCCGCTCCCGACGGCGCGGCCGACCTGTGGCGGCGCGCGTACGAAGGCTGGCACCCGGTCGAGCTCGGCAGCGGCCGGGCCGCGCCGCCCTACCTCACCGTCCTCGCCCTGGTCAGCTCGCTGTTCCTCGGCAAGGCCTGGCTGGCCGTCGACGTGCTGCTGCTCGGTTCGGTGCCGCTGGCCGCGATCACCTGCTACCTGCTGATGCGGCCAGTGGTGGCGACCCGGCCGTTGCGCCTGTGGGCGACGGCGACGTACGCCCTGCTGCCGGTGGTGACCGGTGCCGTCGCGGCCGGCCGGATCGGCACGTGCGTGGCGATCGTGGTCCTGCCCCTGGTGGCGCTGGCGGTGCTGCGGGCGTACGGACCGGGGGTGACCGTCGGCACCTGGAGCGCCGCCTGGGCCGCCGGCCTGCTGCTCGCCGTCCTCACCGCGTTCGTCCCCATCGGCTACGTCGCGGCACTGCTGCTGGGGCTGGTGGCGATCGCACTGCCCACCCTGCGCAAGCCCGGAAGTGTCGGCCGGATCGTCGTGGCGCTCGCGGTGCCGCCGCTGGCGCTGTTGCCCTGGCTTCCGGTCGTGGCCCGTGACCCTGGTGTTCTGCTGGGCGAGGCCGGGCTGGCGGCGCCTGGGCTGGCCGAGTCCCCGCTGGCTCCGCTGCGCCTGGCGTTCGGCATCCCGGGCGGCCCCGGTGTGGCACCGGCGTGGATGTTCGGCCTGCTGTGTGTGGTGGCGCTGGTGGCGCTGCTGCGCCGTGACCGGGCACGCGGCGTCCTCGCGGCCTGGGGGCTCAGCCTGGCCGGGCTCGCGCTCGGCCTGGTGCAGAGCAGGCTCACGGTCGTCACCGACTGGGTCCCGGTCGGGGTCCCGGCCTGGCCCGGCCTGGCGTCGGTGCTCGTCCTGGCCGGCTGGATTCTCGCGATCGTGCACGGCGCCGACGGCGCCCGCCGCGTCTTCCGGCAGCGCAGCTTCTCCTGGCGTCAGCCCGGCATCGGCGTGGCCGTCGTGGTCGCGGTCCTGGCTCCGGTGCTCGTCGCCGGGTGGTGGATCATCCGGGGCGCGGACGGCCCGGTCAACCGGGACGCCGGGCCCGCGATCCCGGCATATATGCGGGCCGCGCAGAAGTCCGCCGCCCACCCCCGGGCGCTGGTCGTTCAGGCCGACGACGGCGCGGTCCGTTACGCCCTGCTGCGCGATGCCGCCGCACGCCTCGGTGACGCCCAGACCGGCACTCCCGCCCGCACGCTCGACCGCCTGGACGCCACCGTCGGCGACCTGCTCGGTGACAGCCAGCGCGAGGCAACCGCCGCCCGGCTGGCGGCCTACGACATCGGGTACGTCTATCTCCCGGCCCCCGCCGACGCGGCGTCGGCCGAACGCCTGGACGCGACCCCGGGTCTCGTCCGGTCCAGCGCGCCCGACGGCGCGGCGGCCTGGACGGTGGACCTGCCAGTCGGCCGGCTGCGGATCCTCGACCCGCGGGGCGCGGCCGGCGGCGCCGGTGCCGCCTCGTCGGCCAAGGTCGTCGGAGTCGACCCCGGCGGCGCCGCGACAACGGTGCCGAACGGTCAGGAAGGCCGGTTGCTGGTGCTCGCCGAGGCCTACGACCAGTCCTGGCGGGCCAGCCTGGCCGGTGAGCACCTGAAGCCGGTGCGCTACGACGGGTGGGCGCAGGCGTTCGAGTTGCCCGCGAGCGGCGGCCGCCTGGTGCTCGACTCCACACCGAAGCTGCACGGTGAACTCCTCGCCGTACAGGGGTTCCTGGTGCTGGTGTTCCTGATCCTCGCGCTGCCCACCCGGCCGCGGCGGGACCCGGTGCCGATGGAGCCGGCGGGCGGCCGGCGCGTCGGCGGTTCGTTCGGCACCGACGGACGGCCCGGCAGGCGGTCGGCCGCGGCCGGCGCACCACCGGGTGCGGCCACGGCGGGCGAGACCCTGACCGGCAGCACCCTGACCGGAACCGCCCCGACAGCCACCCCGACCGGCAGGACCTCGGCCGGTCCACGAGACCCTGACCGACCTCGTGAGGGGGTCCGAAACCAATGAGCAACCCCTTCGTCCGGCTCGGCGGCGTCGTGGTCGCCGCGGCCGCACTGGTCGCCGGCGCGACGCTGGTCGGACCGACGCTGACCTCGGCCGACGAGCCGGCCCGGGCATCCGGCCGGCCCACCCGGGTCCCCGTGGACCGCGCGACCCTGGTGTGTCCGGAGTCCCGCTACGTTCGCTCGGAGAGCGCCACCGAAGTGGCCGCGGTGTCCGCGCCGGCGCGGATAAACGCCCCGGGCGTGGGCGCGGAGGCCGCTCGGCGGGCCGCCGCCACCCCCGGCAAGCTCGCCTTGCTACCCCTTGGCTCGGCCAAGCCACTGACCTCGGTCGACCAGCGCGAACGCCTGGCCGACTACTCCGTTCGCAAGGACGGCACACCGCCGCTGCTGGTGCGCGCACAGGGTGCGGTGGCCCCCGGAGCCGCCGCCGGCCAGCTCACCCGGTCCGGGTCGGGCCCGCTGCGCGGTCTGGCGGAGGCACCGTGCACCCAGCCCGGCACGCAGTTCTGGTTCGTCGGCACCGGCAGCGCGCTGGGCCAGCACGGCCGCCTCTACCTCACCAACTCCGACGAGGGCTCGGCTCAGGTCGACCTGCGCCTGTACGACGAGAAGGGCCAGGTCGATGCCGACGCCGCCCGCGGGCTCACCGTGGCGCCGGGCAGGCAGACCGTCGTCGAACTGGACAAGCTGGCACCCACCAGCAAGCGGCTCGCGGTCGAGGTCGTGGCCCAGCGCGGCCGGGTCGCGGCGGCACTGCGCAACGACGCGCAGAACGCCGACACCGCGATGGGTGTCGACTGGATTCCCTCGGCGACGTCACCGGCCAAGCAGGTGGTCGTGCCGGGCATCGCTCCCGGTGACGGCGATCGCGTCCTCAGCGTGGTGGCCCCGGCGGACTCCACCGCCAGCGTCAACCTCTCCGTGCTCGGCCCCGACGGCACCTTCCGCCCGTCCGGGCTCGGCGACCTGGAGGTCAAGCCGGGCACGGTCGCGGAGATCCCCCTGCAGGAGGCACTCCGCAAGCAGGCGGGTGCGGTGCGGGTGGAGTCGGACGTACCCGTCACCGCCTCGGTCCGAAGCGTCTTCGGCTCCGGCTCGAACCCGCACGACGTGGCGTACTCCTCGGCGTCCAGTCCGCTGGCCGGGCCGGCCGTGGTGCCGTCCACCGATGCCGGCCAGGGCAAGTCCGCCAGCCTGTTGCTGTCCAGCCCCTCCCAGCAGGCGGTGAACGCCTCGGTGCGGTTGTACTCCGACGACGGCCGCGAGGTGGATTCGACGAAGGTGACGGTTCGCCCCGGCAGCACGGTGGAGACCAAGCTGGAGCCGAAGGACGTCAGCCGCTACACCGTGGTGGTCACGCCCGACAGCGGCGGCCCGTTGTTCGGGAGCAGGCTGCGGGTGGAGGACGACCCGGACGGGCCGATGGCGTCGTCGTGGCCGCTGACCTCCGCCGAGTCCACCGTGGTGCGCCCGGCGGCACGGTCCGACATCGGCGCGGGGATCGGGGTCCGGGAGACCGTCGACCCGATGTTCCAGTAGCCGGTCGGGCGTCGCCGCCGCGCTCCGGCGAGGGCACGTCCGCGGGGCCTCCCGGGCTACTCCTCGCCGTAGTCCGGGTCGACGTCGGCGGGCCCGAGCCCGAGCAGGTCCGCGACCTGTTCGACCACGACGTCGTGAACGAGTTCGGACAACTCCGACATCCCGACCGCCCGAAGCTCGATCGGGCGGCGGTAGACCACGATCCGGGCCGGTTCGTCGCGTTCGGACGACGCCAGCACCGCGCCGAGCGGGATGTCCACCAGGCCGTGGTCGCGGCGCGGGTCCGGAACGTCCTCGACCGCGAACTCCACGCCGTCCAGCTCGGTGGCGAAGCGGCGTTCGAGCTCCTCCACCGCGTCCAGGACGAACTCGTCGAATCGCTCGGCTCGACTGCGGGCGATCGGCACTCCGCCGGGCGCCAGCGGCCCGCGTACGGCGATCGGGCCGCGCATGCCCCGTCCGTGCCGGTCCCGGCGGCGTGTGGGCCGTCCGTTCGCCCCGCCGACCGCGGGAGCGTCGGACTCGGCCTGGGCAGCCGGTAGCGGGGATCCGGGCGGGTCCGTGGGGGGTACTGATCGGCCGGCACCGGCGTCGTCTGGTGCCTCGGGTGCGCTCACGATCCGAGCTTAGGGCGTGTCCCGCGGCCGCGTCCCGGGGCGCGCAGGTGAGCCCGGTTCGCCGTGGTCCCAGCGCCGGCGGGACCCGCCTCCGGTCCGGTACGACGCACAGTGACCGGAAATGCCCGGTCCGGTACCGACCGACCGGCGGCAACCGGCCGGTTTGCCGGTCTGTGACAGGTATGAGCGTGTTAGGTGGTCCGCCGAGACGGGGGACCGGTACGATCCCACCTCGTGGGCACGCTCAGGAAATGTTCTCGTACGGCGTGCTCGCGCCCTGCCGTGACGACGCTCACCTACGTCTACGCCGACTCCACGGCCGTGCTCGGGCCGCTCGCCACCTACGCGGAACCGCACTGTTACGACCTGTGTTCCGAGCACTCCGAACGCCTCACGGTTCCGCGCGGCTGGGAGGTCATCCGGCTCGCCCCCGACCCGGAGTCGTTGCGCCCCTCCGCCGACGATCTCGAGGCCCTGGCCAACGCCGTCCGCGAGGCGGCCCGCCCGCGTGACACGGCTCCGGAGCCGTCGGCCGAGCTGGGCCGGCGGGGCCACCTGCGCGTGCTGCGCAATCCCGACAACACCTGACCGGGCACTCACCGAGGACAGCCCAGTCGGAGACTTCGCAGGGTGACCGGCGCGCTACACCCCTGGCACCGGTTTGCGCGGTTATGGTGGCCAGGTGTCTGACCCGGAGAAGATCTTCAAGGCGTACGACATCCGCGGAGTCGTGCCGGACGACCTCGACGCCGACCTCGTGCGGACGATCGGCGAGGCCTACGTCGAGGTGCTCGACCGGCCGGCCGCCGTGGTGGTCGGCCGCGACATGCGGGTGGCCTCACCGGAGCTGGCCGAGGCGTTCGCCGCGGGCGTGACCAGCCGCGGCTGCGATGTCGTCGACATCGGCCTGGCCTCCACCGACGAGCTGTACTTCGCCAGCGGCCACCTCGACCTGCCCGGTGCGATGTTCACCGCGAGCCACAACCCGCCGGACTACGGCGGGATCAAGCTGTGCCGGGCAGGCGCGGCGCCGGTCGGGCAGGAGACCGGGCTGGCCCGGCTGCGGTCGCTGGTGGAGCAGGCCCGGAAGGGCCACCAGGACGACCAGGACCTGGACGGGGACGTCGTACCGGCCGGGAAGGTCGAGCGCCGCGACCTGCTCTCCGCGTACGCCCGCCACCTGCGCGGGCTGGTCGACCTGTCCGGCATCCGGCGGCTCACGGTCGCAGTCGACGCCGGCAACGGCATGGCCGGGCTGACCGTGCCCGCGGTGTTCGAGGGGCTGCCGATCGACCTGGTGCCGATGTATTTCGAGCTGGACGGCACGTTCCCCAACCACGAGGCCAACCCGATCGAGCCGGCCAACCTGCTCGACCTGCAGGCAAAGGTGCGCGAGGTGGGCGCCGACATCGGCCTGGCGTTCGACGGCGACGCCGACCGCTGCTGGGTGATCGACGAGAACGCGCGGTCGGTCTCGCCGTCGGCGATCACCGCCCTGATCGCGGTCCGCGAGCTGGCCCGGGAGCCCGGGGCGACGATCATCCACAACCTGATCACGTCCCGGGCGGTGCCGGAGATCGTCCGCGAGCACGGCGGCAAGCCGGTGCGCGAACGCGTCGGCCACTCCTTCATCAAGGCAACGATGGCGCGTACGGGTGCGGTGTTCGGCGGCGAGCACTCCGCGCACTTCTACTTCCGGGACTTCTGGCGCGCCGACTCGGGGCTGCTCGCCGCCCTGCACACGCTGGCCGCGCTGGGGGAGCAGGACCGGCCGCTGTCGGACCTGCTGGACGAGTACGAGCGGTACGCTGCCTCCGGCGAGATCAACAGCCGGGTCGACGACCAGGCCGCCACGATGGCGCGGGTGAAGGCCGCCTACGCCGACCGGGTGGGCGTGACCGTCGACGAGTTGGATGGGCTTACGGTTGAGCACGCCGACTGGTGGTTCAACCTCCGCCCGTCCAACACCGAGCCGGTGCTCCGGCTCAACGCGGAGGCGGCCGACCAGGCGACGATGGAACGCCTGCGCGACGGGGTCCTCGGCCTCGTCCGCGGCACCGTGAACGCGTGAGGCCGCACCACCGAAGGGACCACAGGTGAATCTCAACCCCGCGCTGCTGGAGATCCTGGCCTGCCCGGCCTGTCGTTCCCCGCTGCACCCCGACGACGCAGCTTCGGAGCTGGTCTGCACCAACGCCGCCTGCGGGCTGGCCTACCCCGTGCGCGACGACATCCCGGTGCTGCTCGTCGACGAGGCCCGCCGGCCCGACTCCGGCGCCAGCGCGTCCGCGGGCGAGTCCGGTTCGGACGCCGGCCCCACCGACGGGAACTCCCCGACGGCCACCGACGCTTGAACCAACGTGAGCGCCGAACACTTCGACGACGGCCTCCTCGACGACGAGGCGGAGCTGGCCCGTGCCGACACCGCGCTGCGTGACCTCGCCGAGGCCGGTGCCCGGGTCCGCCGGGAGGCCGAGGCCGCCAAGGGCGTCGAGGACCGCCTCCGGGGCGCCGGCCGCCCGCGTGCCGTGGTCGCCGTCGGTGCCGACGCCCGCCTGCTGCGGGCCGTGCTGGAGCCGTGGTGCCCGGTGCCGTTCGTCGCCTGGCCCGGCCCGGGCCTGCCCGGCTGGGTGGGTGCGCTGGACCTCGTGGTGGTGCTCGCTCCCCGCGGTGGGGACGCCGAGACGGCCTCGGCGGTACACGACGCCGTACGCCGGGGGACCACGGTCTTCCTGGCCTGTCCGGGCGAGTCGACGCTGGCCGAGGCGGGGCAGGGCCGCGACACCACACTGATCCCCGCGCAGACCGGCGACCCGCTGGCCCTGGCCGTCGTCGTACTCCAGCTTCTGCACGTGGTCGAGCTAGGCCCCGAGGTGTCGGCGGAGTCGGTGGCCCTGGCGCTGGACGAGGTGGCGTCGCGCTGCTCGCCGCACGCCGACCTGGCCGCCAACCCCGCCAAGGACCTGGCCCTCGTGCTCGCCGACGCCCTGCCGCTCATCTGGGGTGGTTCCGTGCTCGCGGCCCGTGCCGCCCGCCGGGTGGTGGAGACGCTGCGCCGGGCCTCCAACCGGCCGGCGCTGGCGGCCGATGCCGACCACCTGATGCCGGTCCTGGAGGGTGCAGAGCCGCGGGACCTGTTCGCCGACCCGTTCAGCGACCCGTTCGCCGAAGGGGGCACGGCCGCGCTGCGCCCGGCGCTGTTCGTGCTCGACGACGGAGCCGAGCAGCCCTCGATCCGGGAGGCCCGGGGCCGGTTGCTCGCCGCTGCCGAGTCCCGCGGACTCCACGTGCGCACCCTGCGCTGGAACGAAGGACCGGAGGTGGCGAGGTACGCCGCCCTCCAGTCGCTCGGCACCTACGCCGCCGTCTATCTCGCGGTCGGCCTGGGCCGCTACTCCCCATCCACCTGAGCCGGCCAGGCACCCTCTTCGACCGGCCACTACCTGAGGACGTCATGCAGCTGCTCGACAACCCGATCCGTCCGTACGCCTGGGGTTCGCCGACCGCGATCCCCGCCATGCTCGGCGTCAAGCCGACCGGTGAGCCACAGGCCGAGTTGTGGATGGGCGCGCACCCGGGATCGCCGTCCGGTCTGGTCGGGAAGGCGCAGACCCTCCTCGACCTGATCAGTGCCGACCCGGAGGGCGAGCTGGGTTCGCCCTGCGTACGTGAGTTTGGGCCGCGGCTGCCGTTCCTGCTCAAGGTGCTGGCGGCGGAGAACCCCCTGTCGCTGCAGGCGCACCCCGACCCCGCGCAGGCCAAGGCGGGCTTCGAACGCGAGAACGCCGACGGCATCCCGCTGTCGGCACCGCACCGCAACTACAAGGACGGCGACGCCAAGCCCGAGCTGATCTGCGCGCTCACCGACTTCGAGGCGCTGGTCGGGTTCCGGCCGCCGGCGGAGACGCTGGAGGTGGTCGGCGCGTTCGGCGTCCGCGAGCTCGAACCCCTCCTGGCCCAGCTGCGCGAGCAGCCCGACGAGGAGGGCGTCCGGGCGGCGTTCACCATGCTGATGACGGCGCCGGCCGACCGCCGGCGGGCGGTGGTCGACGCCGTGGTGGCCGCCTGCGCCGGCCGCACCGAGCCGGCCGCCGGGCTGGCCTCCCGCCTGGGGGAGAGGTACCCCGGCGACGCCGGGGTGGTGGCCGCGCTGCTGCTCAACCACGTCCGGCTCGCCCCCGGTGAGGCGTTGTACCTCCCGGCGGGCAACCTGCACGCGTACGTCCACGGGCTCGGCGTGGAGATCCTCGCCAACTCCGACAACGTCCTGCGCGGCGGGCTGACCAGCAAGCACATCGATCTTCCCGAGCTGCTGCGGATCCTCGACTTCACGCCCCGGCCGGCGGAGATCCTCCGCGCCGACGACGAGGGCCGCTATGCCACGCCGGCCGACGAGTTCCGGCTGTCCCGGCACGTGGTCACCGGTGGTACGGAGGTCACCCTCGACCCCGCCGGTCCGCAGATCCTGCTGTGCGTCGAGGGCGCGGTCGCCGCCCGCGGAGAGACCGGCAAGGTCGACCTCACGCCGGGCCGGTCGGCCTGGGCCGGTGCCGCCGAGGGGCCGGTCACCCTGGCCGGGGATGGCGTCGTGTTCCGGGCCACCGCCGGCATCGGCTGACTCCTACCGCCGGGTCGTGATCACCGTCCGGGCACGGGCCGCCGTGCGCCGCGCGATCTCACCGCTGTGTCCGGTGTGCGTGCCCGGGTCGAGAAGGGCCTCGATCCGGGCTTCGGTGAGCCGACCGCCGACCCGCGGGTCCTGCGCCACCACCTCGGCGAACGTACGGTCGGTGGTGGCCGCCACCCCGGCCGCGTGGTGGACGACGTCGTGCGCGCGCTGCCGGCCGAGCGCGTCGGCGAGGGCCATCATCACCGCCTCGGCCATGATCGCCCCGCCGGTGAGCCCGAGGTTGCGGCTCATCCGGTCGGGGAACACCTGGAGCCCGCCGAGGACGTCGCGCAGCCGGACCAGGGCGTCGGCGGTGAGGAACAGCGACTGCTCGACGGCCTCGTCCATCATCGCCACCCGTGCGCCGTCGACCTCGTGCGGATGGATCATCGCCTCCAGAGCCAACGGCACCAGAGCCCGTAGCTGGCCGCCGATGGTGACGATGTCCATGCACAGCTTGGAGTTGTGCTTCTGCGGCATGGTCGAGCTGCCCACGTCGCCGGGCGGAAGGGTCTCGGCCAGTTCACCGAACTCGACCGCGGCCAGCCGTGCGATCTCTTCGGCGATCACGGAGCCGGTGGCCGACAGCAGCGCCAGGACCGAGACGAGTTCGGCGAACGGGTCGGCGATGTTCCGCGACGGCACGGGCATGCTGTGCAGCCCCAGCCTGCGGGCGAGTACCTCCTGGACCCGCGGCCCCTGCGGTCCCATGGCGGCGAACGTCCCGGTGGCGCCGCCGGCCATGGCGGTGAACAGCCGGTCGCCCAGCTGCTCCAGGCGTTCCAGGTGGCGCAACATCGGGTCGATCCAGGCCGCCACCTTGAACCCGAACGTGATCGGCACCGCCTGCTGTGCGTGCGTACGTCCCGCCATCACGGTGTCGGCGTGGGTGTCGGCGAGGTCGGCCAGGGTGGCCAGCACGTCGAGCACCAGGTCGGTGACGACGGCGTGCGCGGAGCGGACGCCGAGTACGTCGCCGGTCTGCTGGATGTTCTGTGTGGTGGCGCCCCAGTGCACCCAGCCGCCGTGGGGTTCGCCGGTCACCCTGGACAGCTCGGCGATGATCGGCATCATCAGATGGCCGGTGCGATCCTGCTCGGCGGCCAGCCGGTCCGGGTCCAGCAGCTCGAGCCGGGCGCTCGCGGCGATGGCCTCGGCGGCGTCCCCGGGCACGAGGCCGACCTCGGCCTGTGCCCGCGCCAGCTCCGCCTCGACGTCCAGGTAGCGCTGCCGGCGGGCGTCCAGGCCGAACACCGCCCGCATGCCGACGTCCGGTAGCCGGGCGTCGCTGATGCTTCCGTGCGCCAGTCGCATGGTGCCTCCTTCACCGACCCGCTCACCTCAGGCGGCGAGCTTAGAGTCCGTCCTGCCCGGTCCCGCCACGGACCGGCTCAGCGGACCGCTCCCGGGCAGGGCAGGATAGGGACCTCCCACCAGCCCTTCCCGACAGGAATCGTTCATGAGCGCAGAAGGCGGCTCCAAGGCCGTGATCGCGGCCCTGCTGGCCAACCTCGGGATCGCGGTCACGAAGTTCCTGGCGTTCCTGCTGACCGCGTCCTCGTCGATGCTCGCGGAGTCGATCCACTCCGTCGCCGACTCCGGAAACCAGCTACTGTTGCTGCTCGGCAAGAAGCAGTCGCGGCGTGGCGCCTCGCCGCTGCACCCGTTCGGGCACGGCCGGGAGCGCTACATCTACGGCTTCATCGTCGCCGTCGTGCTGTTCTCCGTCGGCGGGCTGTTCGCGCTGTACGAGGGCTGGCACAAGATCCAGGACCCGCACGGCATCGAGAGCTGGAAGTGGGTGCCGGTCGCCGTTCTGGTGGCCGCCCTGGTGATGGAGGGACTGTCGTTCCGTACGGCGGTCCACGAGGCCAACCAGGTCCGTGGGGACGTGAGCTGGCCGGGTTTCATCCGCCGTGCCCGCAGCCCCGAACTCCCCGTCATCCTGCTGGAGGACTCCGCGGCGCTGGTCGGCCTGGCCCTCGCGCTGGCCGGCGTACTGCTCACCCTGGCCACCGGCAACGGCGTGTGGGACGGCCTCGGGTCGATCGCGATCGGGCTGCTGCTGGTATGCGTGGCGATCGTGCTGGCCGCGGAGATGAAGAGCCTGCTGGTCGGTGAGTCCGCGACTCGTGAGGACGTACGCCGGATCGAGGAGGCGCTCGCGGCCGAGCCGCTGGTGGACCGGATCATCCACATGAAGACGATGCACCTCGGCCCGGACGAGCTGCTGGTGGCGGCCAAGATCGCGGTCACCCCCACCGACTCCGCGGCAGAGGTCGCCCACGCCATCGACGCGGCCGAGGCGCGGATCCGGGACGCGGTGCCGATCGCCCGGCTGATCTACCTCGAACCCGACCTGGACCGCACGCTGCAGCGCGAGTCCGGGCCCGACAGGCCGCGCTGATCAGCGCGGCCTGGGCCGGGGCGGCTGGAGCACACCGCTGCGGCCGAGCCAGCGCAGGGCACGTTCCTTGTCGATCTCGCCGGCCCGGGCCGCCGGCGTGGGCAGCCGGCCGAGGCGTTCACCCAGCTCCCGCACAGCGGCGCCGACGGCCGGCTCGGAGAAGGCTCGCAGCGCGAACGCCACCGCGAGCGGGGTGACGTCGTACTTCTCCTCCACCTGCGCGGCCAGCGCGATGGTGCGCAGGTCCTCCTCGGTGTACTGCCGGTGGCCGGGATGGTTCCGCTCCTGGGTCCTGCCCTGACTCTTGGCCTGACTCTTGGCCTGACTCTTGGCCTGACTCTTGGCCTGACCCTGCGGTCGGCTCCGGCTCTGGCTCCGCGGCTGGAGGGGGGTGAAGTCGGCGCCGTCCGGGCGCGGCCGCCACCACGAGTCGGTCCGGCCGCGGGGGACCAGACCCAGTTGCTCGCGGTAGCGCAGCATCCGGGGGGACATTCCGAGGGCCTGAGCGGCCTGGCTGATCCGCATGGCGCTCATTCTGACAAACTTGTGTCAAGAACGCGCGTCCGGCCTGCGAGGAAGCGGCAAGGCCCCCTAGGCTCGCCGAACTGGGTTCCATCCGATACGGAGGTGCAAAACGCCCATGACGTTCGACTTCAAGGTCAAGGACCTGGGTCTGGCTGAGTTCGGCCGCAAGGAGATCCGCCTGGCCGAGCACGAGATGCCCGGCCTGATGGCGCTGCGCGAGGAGTACTCCGCCGCCCAGCCGCTCGCCGGTGCCAAGATCATGGGCTCGCTGCACATGACGGTGCAGACCGCGGTGCTCATCGAGACACTGACCGCCCTCGGCGCGCAGGTGCGCTGGGTGAGCTGCAACATCTTCTCCACCCAGGACCACGCCGCCGCCGCGGTCGTCGTCGGGCGGAACGGCACTCCCGAGGACCCGCAGGGCGTCCCGGTGTTCGCCTGGAAGGGCGAGACGCTGGAGGAGTACTGGTGGTGCACCGAGCAGGCCCTCACCTGGCCGGCCGGTCCCGGCGGTGAAGCCGGCCCGAACATGATCCTCGACGACGGCGGCGACGCGACCCTGCTCGTTCACAAGGGTGCGGAGTACGAGACCAACGGCGCGGTGCCCGACCCCTCGACGGCCGACACCGAGGAGTTCGCGATCGTCCTCGGCCTGCTGAAGAGGTCGTTCGAGGCCGACCCGAAGAAGTGGTCCACCATTGGCGAGCGCATCCAGGGCGTCAGCGAGGAGACCACCACCGGCGTCCACCGGCTGTACGAGATGCACCGGGCGGGCACGCTGCGCTTCCCGGCGATCAACGTCAACGACTCGGTCACCAAGTCGAAGTTCGACAACAAGTACGGCATCCGCCACTCGCTCGTGGATGGCATCAACCGCGGCACCGACGTCCTGATCGGCGGCAAGGTCGCGGTCGTCGCGGGCTACGGCGACGTCGGCAAGGGCGCCGCTGAGTCCCTGCGCGGGCAGGGCGCCCGGGTGATCGTCACCGAGATCGACCCGATCTGCGCGCTGCAGGCGGCGATGGACGGCTACCAGGTCCTCACCCTGGAAGACGTGGTGGAGACCGCCGACATCTTCATCACCACCACCGGCAACTTCAACATCATCACCGCCGACCACATGAGCCGGATGAAGCACCAGGCCATCGTCGGCAACATCGGCCACTTCGACAACGAGATCGACATGGCCGGCCTGACGAAGCTGCCCGGCATCGAGAAGATCGAGATCAAGCCGCAGGTGCACGAGTGGCGCTTCCCCGACGGCCACACGATCATCGTGCTGTCGGAAGGCCGGCTGCTCAACCTCGGCAACGCCACGGGCCACCCGAGCTTCGTGATGTCGAACAGCTTCACCAACCAGGTGATCGCGCAGATCGAGCTGTTCACGAAGAAGGACGAGTACCCGATCGGCGTCTACGTCCTGCCCAAGCACCTGGACGAGAAGGTCGCCCGCCTGCACCTCGACGCCCTCGGCGTCAGGCTCACCGAGCTGACCAAGGAGCAGGCCGCCTACATCGGTGTCGACGTGGCCGGGCCGTACAAGTCCGACCACTACCGCTACTGAGCCGGCTCTGAGCCGATCCTGAAGTAGCACGCGTTCGCACCGGGCTCTTCGTCCGGTCGGAAACGCCCGGCGGGCGGTCTCCATCGCGAGGCCGCCCGCCGGGCGTTTTCACGTCCTCGTGGGCGGCTGGCTGGTCAGCGGGGCGGTGCGAAGCCGCCGGTGGCCGGTGGCTCCTCGGCCGGTGGCTGCGGGGCCGTCGGCTGTTGCGCGGCCGGTTGGTGTGCGTACGGCTGTCGGGCGGTCGGTTGCCGGCCGTACGGCGGTTGGCCGTACGGCGGTTGGCCGTACGACTGCCGGCCGTACGGCGGCTGGGGACCTGGTTGCTCGCCGAAGGCCCGGCGACGGCGTTCGGCGAGTACGGCGGCGAGGTAGGCCCACGGCGGAAGCCCGGCCGGCGGGGCGGGTGCGACGTACCGCGCGACCGACGCGGCCAGTCGTCCACCCAACTCCTCACGGGCGGCGGGGGTGAGCTCGTGGTAGCGGCCGAGGAACGACCGGGCGGACAGCGCCAACTGGTCTGGCAGCGTGGAGAGTTCGAGCCGCGCCGACCAGTCCTCCAGCCCGGGCGGCGGCTCCGGCACGGCCGAGGGTGCCGCCGGCGCCCGGTCGCGGAGGACGAGGGTGCCGGCCAGCATGTCGCCGACCCGCTTTCCGCCCGGTGAGAGCATCGCGGTGATGAACCCCACGCAGCCGGACGTGACGAAGAAGTCGACGAACACCCCGCACAGGGCGCGCACGAACGCGTGCCGGAACCGCACCGGCCCGCCGTCGTCGCGCACGACCCGCAGCCCCAGGGCGTACTTCCCGACGCTCTTGCCGCGGGTGAGCGTCTCGATCGTCGTGGTGTAGCCGACGAACGTGAGCACGCCACAGGCGACGACCAGCCCGGCGATCAGCGACTCGCTCGCGTCGTCGCCGGTGACCAGCGCCGCCGGGATCATCAGCAGGCCGAAGAGGAGCAGCTCCAGGAGCAGGTCGATGCCCAGGGCCAGCGCCCTCGTCGCCGGCCGGGCCAGCCGCAGGTCGAGGACCACGGCCTCGCCGGTGACGGGTTCGCTCACGTGTGGTCCCTTCGGATCGGTGCCATTAGTGTGCCAGCGTGGACGTGGACGCGTACGCCGCCGCACACCAGGCGGAGTGGGACCGGCTGGACGCCCTGGTCCGCCGCCGGGGCCGGCTCACCGGCGCTGAGGCCGACGAGCTGGTCACGCTCTACCAGCGGGTGGCGAGCCACCTGTCCGTCGTCCGGTCGAGCGCTCCCGACGTCGTGCTGGTCGGCCGGCTGTCCTCGCTGGTCGGCCGGGCGCGGGCCGCGGTGACCGGCGCCCACACCCCTGCCTGGCGTGAGGTGGGGCGGTTCTTCACCGTGTCGTTCCCGGCGGCGCTCTACCGCTGCGCGCCCTGGTGGCTCGGCACGGCCGCGGCGTTCCTCGCCGTCTGCGCGGGCATCGGCTGGTGGGTCGCGACGCACCCGCTGGTGCGCGCGGCGCTGCTGCCCCCGGCCGCCGTCGACCAGCTCGTCGAGCACGACTTCGCCGACTACTACAGCTCGGCCCCGGCAGCGGAGTTCGCGTTCGGGGTGTGGACCAACAACGCCTGGGTGGCGGCCGGCAGCCTGGCACTGGGTGTCCTGCTCGGCGTCCCTGTGGCCTACATTCTGTGGCAGAACGCCGCGAACGTCGGCGTGGCCGCCGGACTGATGGTGGCCGGTGACCGGGGTGACGTGTTCTTCGGGCTGATCCTGCCGCACGGGCTGCTGGAGATCACCGCCGTTCTCGTGGCCGGCGGCGCGGGCATCCGGCTCGGCTGGACCGTCGTCGCGCCCGGTGCGCGCACCCGGTTGCGGGCGCTGGCCGAGACCGGGCGGGAGACGATCGGGATGGCCCTCGGCCTGGCCGCGGTGCTGCTGGTGTCCGGGGTGATCGAGGGGTTCGTCACGCCGTCCGGCCTGCCCACCTGGGCACGGGTCGGCATCGGGGTGGCGGCCGAGGTGGCGTTCCTGACGTACGTCTTCTGGCTCGGCCGGCGGGCGGTGCGTGCGGGGGAGACCGGCGACGTCGCGGCCGACGAACGCGGCGACCTGCTGCCCACCGCCGCCTGACCTCGTCCTCCCTTCCGGTCGTCGGATCCCTGCTTCACAGCCGGCCGGCCTTCTTCAGTGCGAGGTAGGTGTCGGCCAGCGCGGGGGCGATCTCGTCCGGGGGCCGGTCGACGACGGTGACGCCGAGGCGTTCGAGGGTCGAGGTGACCTGCCGGCGTTCGGCGTTGGCCTGCTCGGCGGCCGCCGCGGCGTACACCTCCCGCGCGTCGGCGCGTCCCCGCGCGAGCTCGGCCACCCGCGGGTCGGCCACGGCGGCGAGCAGCACCTCGTGCCGGCGGGTCAGCGCGCCGAGCACCGGTAGCCAGCCCTCCTCGACGACGGCGGTGTCCAGCCCGGTGAGCAGAACCACCAGCGACCGCTGGGTGGCCCGCATCGCGATCGCGGCGGCGAGCCCACGGTGGTCGGCCTCGACGAGTTCGCTGGAAAGCGGCGCCATCGCGGCGGTGAACCGCTGCAGAACCTCGCGTGGCGCGGCCCGGCGTACGTCGGCGCGGACCGTCCGGTCGTACGCCAGCAGGTCCACGCGGTCACCGGCCCTGGTCGCCAGCGCGGCCAGCAGCAGCGCGGCGTCCATCGCGTGGTCCAGCCGGGGCGCGTCGCCCACCCGGCCGGCGGAGGTGCGGCCGGTGTCCAGGACGACGAGGACGTGCCGGTCGCGTTCGGGCCGCCAGGTGCGCACCACCACGCCGCCGCGCCGGGCGGTGGCCCGCCAGTCGACAGACCGTACGTCGTCGCCCACCACGTAGTCGCGCAGCGAGTCGAACTCCGTCCCCTGGCCGCGCACCAGCACGCTTGCCCGCCCGTCGAGCTCGCGCAGCCGGGCCAGCCGGGAGGGGAGGTGTTTGCGGCTCTCGAACGCCGGCAGCGCCCGCACCGTCCAGGGAACCTCGTGCGAGCCCTGGCGGCCGGCCAGCCCGAGCGGCCCGAGCGAGCGCACGGTCACCCGGTGGGCGTGCTTGTCTCCCCGCCGGGTGGGGCGCAGGACCGTGGTGACGCGGCGGCGTTCGCCCGGTGACAGGTCGAGCGGATGCCGCTGGGTGGCCGCGCCCGCCGAGGGCGGCCAGGCGTCGCGCAGGGTGCCGCGTACCGGCCGCCCGCCCGGGTTGGTGACGAGCAGGGACACCTGTGCCGTCTCGCCCAGGCGGACGCCGCTGACCGCGCCGGACGCCCCGGCCCCCGCCTGCGTGCCGGCGTCGCCGGTGACCTCCCGCCGGAACGTCAGCGACCGGACCGCGCCGGCCAGCGCGACGTCGACCAGGGAGGCCAGCACGACGGCGGCGGTCACCAGCGCGATGCCGGCCCGGGAGGGTACGGCGAACGCCACCACGAGCACCCCGGCGGCGGCCAGCAGCGCGGCGCGGTAGGTCAGGGTCATCGGCGGACCTACCGGGGGACTGGAACGGCGGCCAGGATCCCGTCCAGCACACCGTCGGCGGACACGCCCTCCAGCTCCGCCTCCGGCCGCAGCTCCACCCGGTGGCGAAGCGTCGGCAGCGCCAGCGCCTTCACGTCGTCCGGCGTCACGTAGTCGCGGCCGGACAGCCAGGCCCAGGCGCGGGCCGCCCGCATCAGGGCGGTGGCTCCGCGCGGGGAGACGCCGAGCCGCAGCGACGGCGACTCGCGGGTGGCCCGGCACACGTCGACGACGTACCCCAGCACCTCCTCGCCGAGAGAGACCGTGGCGACTGCCCTGCGCGCGGCGGCCAGGTCGTCCACCCCGGCCACCGGGGAAAGTCCGGCGCCGGCGAGGTCGCGCGGATCGAACCCGTGCGCGTGCCGGCCGACCACCGCGACCTCCTCCTCCCGCGAGGGCAGGTTGAGGTGCAGCTTGAGCAGGAAGCGGTCCAGCTGGGCCTCGGGCAGCGGGTAGGTGCCTTCGTACTCGATCGGGTTCTGCGTCGCCGCCACCAGGAACGGCTCAGGCAGTCGCCGGGCGGCGCCCTCGACCGAGACCTGGTTCTCCTCCATCGCCTCCAGCAGGGCGGCCTGCGTCTTGGGCGGGGTGCGGTTGATCTCGTCGGCCAGCAGCAGGTGGGTGAAGACCGGCCCCTCGCGGAACTCGAACGCGGCCGTTCGGGCGTCGTAGACCAGCGAGCCGAGCACGTCGCCGGGCATCAGGTCGGGCGTGAACTGCACGCGCTTGCTGTCCAGGCGCAGTGCGGCGGCCAGAGATCGCACCAGCAGCGTCTTGGCGACGCCCGGCACCCCCTCCAGCAGCACGTGCCCGCGGCACAGCAACGCGATCAGCAGCCCGGTGACGGCCGAGTCCTGGCCGACCACCGCCTTGGCCACCTCGGCACGGACGGCGAGGAGTGCCGCTCGCGCGTCGCCGGCCGGCGGTCCGTTGGGCGATGCGGTGGGCGGACCGTCGGTGTGGTCGGCGTCGTCGGTGTGGTCGGGCACGGTCGCCTGGTCGGTCACGATCGGCGTACCTCCTGCTCCAGCGTGTCGAGTTCGGCGGCCAGCCGGACGAGGGCCGCGTCGTCTTCGGGGGTCTGCCCGCCGGCGGCGCACTCGGCGAGCAGGCGGCGCACCTGCCCGCCGTCACGCCCGGTGCGGCCGGCGACCGCCGCGACCAGTGTGTCCGGTCCCTGCCCGAGGACGCGACCCGTGGCCCGACCGGAGCCGGGACTCTCCTGGCCGAGCAGCGGCGCCAGCCGGGCGGCGGTCGCCGCGCGGAGCGCGTCGGCGGCCCGGGCTCGCGCGCGGGCGCGGTGGTAGAGCCGGGCCCGCCCCTCGACCGCCTCCGACGCGCGGACGACGACGGGAAGGGGTTCGGGTACGACCGGGCCGAGCCGCCGGGCGGCGGCCAGCATCAGCAGGGCGACGGCGACCGCGGCCTGGCCCGCGCCGAACCGTACGCCGTCCGGCAGCAGCGAGGTCAGGCTCCGCTGCTCGCCGCCACCAGGCGTGCCGGGCGGCGCGGCCGACGGATCGGTCGGTGACGGGACGTACCAGACCAGCTCGCGTTCGGGGCCGAGCAGGTTCAGGGCCAGCGCGGCGTTGCCGTCCTCGGCCAGCCGGGAGTTGGCGAACGACGTGGCCGGGCCCACGACGTCGACGGTCCGGCCGCCGCGGACCCGAGCGGTCGAGCCGGGGTCCGCGCGGCCGCCGGGACGGGTGGTCGGCTGGTGTGCGAGCCGGAGCAGGCCGAAGCGGCTGCCGTCGCCGTAGCAGCCGACGGCGCTCGCGCCGGGCAACGCGCGGTACATCGGCCCGTCGACGCGTACGGGTCCGGCCCGGCGGGCGGCCCGCAGGGAGCATCCGGGCGTACGCGTGGCCGGGGCGAACGTCTCCCCGGCGCGTACGGCGTCCGGCGCGAGCACCCGCAGGACCTGCTCGCCGGGAGCGAACAGGACCAGCCGGCCCGAGCCGGCCCGCACCAGCCGGTCGAGTTGCGCGGGCGTCAGCAGGTCGGGCTGGGCGACCACCAGGGTGGTGCCGCGGGCCGCCAGCCGGAGCGCTGCGTCGAGGTTGTCCACCCGGCGCACCCCGACACCGCGGTCGTCGAGCAGCACGGCCAGCGCCCGGCCACCGGACTGACGTGCGGATGCCGGGTCGAGGTCGCCGCCCTCGGTACGGCCGAGCAGCACCGCCGAGACCAGGCCGCCGAGAACCAGCACGGCGAGGATCGCCAGCGTTCCCCGCGAGCGACGCCACCGCTGCCGGGCGGTCGGCTCGACGGACCGCCCGGCCGGGGCGCCGGGGTCCGGACTCGGGCCGGCGTACGTCGAGACGGCCGGCGGTTTCGTGGGTGCGCTCACCGAGGTGCCCCACCCACCGGGACGGCGCCGGCAGCGCCCGCGGGTCTGCGGATCCGGCGTACGGCATCGTCGGCGGCCCGGATCTCGTCGTACGCCCGGACCGTCGCTACCCGCCCGCCGTAACAGACCTCGTCGAACTCCCGGGCGGCCGTCCGCAGCGACGCCGCGGCCTCCGGTGCGATTACCGAACCCTCCCGGGCCACCTCGTCGGCGGTCCGGCCCGGGCGCTCGTCGAGGAACGTCCGCTCCTCGAGTTCACGCACCAGGGCCCGGAAGCCGTCCCGGACCGCGGCCTCGTGGTCGTCACGGGCGGCGGCCGCGCGCGCCGCCTCGCGGTACTCGGCCGCCGAGCGAACCGTCCCGGCGAAGACCGTGCCGTCGGTGCGGGCGCGCGTCCTGGCCAGCGCGCCCACCCGCCACCGGACCACGACCACCGCGAGTACGACGACGGCGGCCAGGGCGACCAGTCCCCACCAGCCGCCCGGCGACACCGCGGCGATCCGGCCGAAGACGTCGGCCAGCCAGTCGCGCGCCCAGACGAGGACGCGGGACACCAGGCCTGGTTCGTCGCGGTGGTAGATGCCCTTCGTCAGCTCGTCCCGCGCCGCGCGGGCTGCGTCGGCACCCCCGATGTCGATCGGCGGCTCACCCGGCAACCGCCCGACCGAACCACTCACCAGAGCGCTCACCCCACCACTCACCCCACCACTCACCGGGGTGGATCCGTCATCGGGTGGCCCACGGGGACGGCGGCTCGGCACCCGGCATCGGCGACACCGCCGCGCCCGGTGCGGGCCCGCCAGAGCCGACCGGATCCGCGCTGGCGTACTGCGCGAGGGTGATGTCCAGTCCCTCGCCACGCATCCGGGCGTCGACGTAGACCAGCGCGGTGACCGCGGCGAGGAAGGCGATCTGGAGCACCGACGCCGCGAGGCCGCCGATGCCCGCGACCACGAGAGTGAGGAACTGCCCGCCCCGGAAGGAGTCGCCGAGTCCGAGCCCCAGGCCGGTGGCCAGCAGGGTGAACGCCGTCTGGATCACCGACGAGACCACCGAGCCGACCACGTTGGCGACGAACAGGATCCCGAACGTGCGAAGGGTTCGCCCGCGGACCAGGCCCCAGGAGCGCCGGATCGCCGACACCACGGAGATCGGCCGCTGGCCGGCGTACGGCTGCGTCGCGTCCACCGGCTGGGTCTCCAGCACCAGTGCGGCAGAGGAGAGTGCGGTCCGGGTGCCGAACACGACCCCGGCGAAGATCAGCCCGAGGCCCAGGACGACGGCGGCGACGATCCCGAGTGCGGTGCTGGTGACGAACGCCAGCACCACGACCAGAACCACCACCGCCAGCGCGACGAGGTATGCCAGGGCGATGAGGAAGGTCACCGCGAGCAGGCGGAGCACGTGGTGCCGGGCCACTCTCCACACCTCGCCGACGCTCGCCGGCCGGCCGAGGACGCCGCGGGCGACGGTGACCGTGATCATGCCGGTCAGCACCGACTGGGCCACCCAGTAGGCCAGTGCCAGAGCGACGCCACTGGCGGCCAGGCCGACCCACGTCGCGTCACTGATCCGGGTGAGCTCGTCCGGCGTCGGCGCGACCATCCCTCCGAACCCCACGAAAAGGGTCAGGAAGTACGCGGCGGTGAGGACGGCCATCACCGCGGTGGACAGCCCCAGCATGATCTTCGGGTAGCGCTGCACGGTGGTGAAGGCGCCGTCCAGCACCTCCCCGAAACCCAACGGGCGCAGGGGAACGACACCCGGCTTCGGCGCCTGCGGGCGCGCGGTGCCCCACGGCTGACCACCGCCCCAGTGCGGCGGGGCGGCACCCCAGCCGGGAGCGGCCGGAGGCGGGGCCGAATCACCCCAGCCACCGCCCTGGCCGTCGCCCCAGCCGGGCCGGCCGCCGGGCGACTCGCCGGGGGGTCCACCAGGCTGCGTCCCGGTGTCGGTCATCTGGCGCACCTCACGTCTGGGGTATCCCGCGGGTCGTGTCGAGCCATCGTGCCACGCGCAGTGGGACCATGGACTCATGAAAGGTCGCATTCTGGTCGTCGACGACGACATGGCACTCGCCGAGATGCTCGGGATCGTGCTGCGCTCGGAGGGTCTCGACGCGGTGTTCTGCGAGTCGGGCGAAGGGGCGCTGGCGAAGGTGCGGGAGACCAAACCCGACGTCGTGCTGCTCGACCTGATGCTGCCCGGCAAGGATGGCATCGAGGTGTGCCGGGAGATCCGGGCCGAGTCCGACGTGCCCATCGTGATGCTCACCGCCAAGACGGACACGGTCGACGTGGTCCTCGGCCTGGAGTCCGGTGCCGACGACTACGTCGTCAAGCCCTTCAAGCCCAAGGAACTCGTGGCCCGGATCCGCGCCCGCCTTCGCCGGTCGGACCGCGCGGTGCCGGAGACGCTGCACATCGGCGACCTGGTGATCGACGTGCCCGGCCACTCGGTCAAGCGGGGCAACGAGTCGCTCGCCCTGACCCCGTTGGAGTTCGACCTCCTGGTGTGCCTGGCCCGCAAGCCCTGGCAGGTGTTCGGCCGGGAGGAGTTGCTGGAGCAGGTGTGGGGCTACCGCCACGCCGCCGACACCCGGCTGGTCAACGTCCACGTGCAACGGCTGCGCAGCAAGATCGAGCAGGACCCCGAGCACCCGGAGATCGTGGTGACCGTCCGCGGCGTCGGCTACAAGGCGGGTCCTTCGTAGGCCGTGTTCCAACCACGTGGGAGGCCCTCGCCGTAGGCGCGTGCCGACGGGGCTGTCGGCGCCCGGACGTACCATCGGAGCGGTTCGCCGGCCGCCGCCGACCCCGGCGCCGGGCGGACCACCTGTCACCGCGGCGCACCACTGTGTCACGGTGACTCTCCGCGCGCCACCTGCCCGTCACCCGCACGGCGCAGCCCTTCGAGCCTTCCTGGATGCCCCGCATGCAGACCCTGGCCAGCATCCTCCGACCGGCGGCACGCCTCGCCCGCCGGCCGGCCGGTGTCTGGCGCCGGTCGCTGCACCTGAGGGTGGTCACCGGCACGCTGGTTCTCTCGGCGCTGGTCACCGTGTTCGTCGGGTGGATCCTGCTGCGCCAGGTGACCGACGGCGTGGTGCACGCCAAGGTGGTCGCCTCAGTGGGGGAGGCGTCCGCGGGTTTCCGGTCCGCCCAGGCCGCGATCGACGCCGCCGAGCCGAGCGGAGACCCGAGCGAGCTCACCACCCAGCTGGCCCAGGACATCGCGCTGCGCGGTGCGTCCGGCGGGTTGTACGACGTGGTGCTCGACGTCCTGCCCGCCGAGGGCGGATCGCAGACGGTGGCGCGTTCGACCCGGGCGACGGTTCTGCCCAGCAGCGTCCCGGCCGACCTGCGGGCCCAGGTCCAGAGCGGCAAGGTGGCCTACCGCTACACCATGATCCGGCGGGCAAACGAGCCGGACAGCCCCGGCATCGCGGTCGGTTCCCAGCTGGTGGAGCCGCGCAGTGGGGCCACCCTCCACATCTACTACCTCTTCGACCTCCAGCAACAGCAGGACACCCTGAACCTCCTGCGGCGGTCGCTGGTCGCGGTCGGTGTGCTGATCGTCGTCCTGCTCGGCTGTGTGGCGTGGTTCGTCACCCGCCAGGTGGTGACGCCGGTCCGGCTGGCCCGCCAGGTCGCCGAACGCCTCGCCGCCGGCCTGCTCGACCAGCGGATGCGGGTGCGCGGCGAGGACGACCTCGCCCGGCTCGCCGGCTCCTTCAACCAGATGGCGACCAGCCTCCAGCGCCAGATCCGCCAGCTGGAGGAGCTGTCCCGCGTTCAGCGCCGGTTCGTCTCCGACGTGTCCCACGAGCTGCGGACACCGCTCACCACGGTGCGGATGGCCGCCGACGTGCTGTACGAGGCGAGGAAGGAGTTCGGCCCCGGCGTGGGCCGGGCCAGCGAGCTGTTGCAGGCCGAGCTGGACCGGTTCGAGGCGCTGCTCGGCGACCTGCTGGAGATCAGCAGGTTCGACGCCGGAGCGGCCGCGCTCGTCCTGGAGGACGCCGACCTGCGCGAGATCGTCCGCCGGGTGGTCGACGCGGCCCGGCCCATCGCCGTACGCAAGGGCAGCGGGCTCGACCTGCATCTGCCGCACACGGCGGTGGTGGCGGAGATGGACTCGCGCCGTATCGAGCGCGTGCTCCGCAACCTCGTCATCAACGCGATCGAGTACGGCGAGGGCCGGGACGTCGTCGTAAGCGTCGCCGGTGACGGCGAGGCGGCCGCGGTGTCCGTCCGCGACCACGGCATCGGCCTCAAACCGGGGGAGTCGGCGATGGTCTTCGAACGCTTCTGGCGGGCCGACCCGGCCCGGGCACGCACCACCGGAGGCACCGGCCTGGGTCTCGCCATCGCGCTCGAGGACGTCCTGTTGCACGGCGGCTGGCTGCAGGCCTGGGGTGAGCCAGGGCGCGGTGCCCACTTCCGGCTCACGCTTCCGCGCACGGTCGGCGACACGCTCGACCACTCACCGATCGCACTGGTTCCCGGGGAGGGCGGGCCGCCGCGACTCGCGCGTGCCGCCACCCCCAGGGCGCTCGGCCCGGGTTCGTCCCCGCCGGCTGCGCCGCCTTCCTCGACCTCGGCCACGTCAACGACGTCGCCGTCCTCCTCGTCCGCGCCGTCGTCGACGCAGTCCGGCGGCACCGGGGGAGGTGCCCGGTGACGGCCGAGGCGCGCCGGCCGGGCCGTCGACACCGGCTCTCCATGGCCGGGGCGGTCGCGCTGGCGGTGTCGCTGGTCGCCCTGGTCGCGGGTTGTTCGACCGTTCCGAGCAGCGGCCCGGTGATGTTCGAGCCGATGGGCACCCAGGCGGCCACCGAGACCTCGCTGCCCGTTCTGGTCAACGGCCCCGAGCCCGGCGACAGCCCCCAGCAGGTCGCCCGCGGCTTCCTCGACGCGATGGCGAGCTACCAGGCCGGCCAGCCCGTCGCCCGCAAGTACCTCACGCCGGCGATGAGCGAACGCTGGCAGCCCAACCAGGTGTTCGTCTACGACAGCACCCCCGTGCCCCTCGCCGAGCCGAAGTCCGGCAAGGTGTCCATCGACGTGCGGAAGATCGGCGGCCTCGGCGTCAACGGCGACTGGACGTCGGCGCGCCCCGGTGAACGGCTGCGGCTGGACCTCGGGATGACGAAGGTGGCCGGCCAGTGGCGGGTCGGCCGTCCGCCGGGCGCCCTGGTGATGTCGATCTACAACTTCCAGCGGGAGTACGACTCCTACAACCTGTACTTCTTCGACCCCAACTTCGAGATCCTCGTTCCCGACCCGATCTACCTGCCGATCCGTAGCCACGTGGAGACCCTGCTGGTCAACGCGTTGCTGCGCGGGCCCTCCGTGTGGTTGAAGCCGTCGGTGCGAACGGCGTTCCCCGAACGCACCACGCTCGCCGCCCCGTCGGTGACCGTCGACGGGAACGTCGCCACCGTCGACCTCGACCCGCGGGTCGACAGTCTGTACGAGCCGCAGCGGCGCTATCTGCTCGCCCAGCTGAGCTGGACCCTCGACCAGGTGCCACAGGTCAGGAAGATCGAGGTGACGGCCGGCCGGGCGCCGTTCAGCATCAGCGGCAACGGCGGCTCCAACACCACCAGCGCCGACCAGTGGGCCACCTACGACCCCAAGGTGGCCGGTGCGGCCACGGGCGCGTACGCCCTCAACGACCGCAAGGTCGTCCTCGTCGGCTCCGACCGGACGGTGCCGGTGGGCAGCCTGGCCGGCCATCAGGTCCGGGCCCGCTCGATCGCGGTGGGGATCTTCGGCGAGCGCAGCTCACCGGGCGGCCTCGGTCCGGAGGACCCGCGCAGCTCGGCCGACTGGCTGGCCGCGGTGTCCACCGACGGCAGGAAGGTCAACCTCTACGGCGCCAACCGTTCCCTGCCACGCACAGCCTGGCAGGGGCGGGACATCCTGGAGCCGTCCTGGGACCGTACGGGCAAGCTGTGGATGGTCGACCGCAACCGCGGCCGCGCCCGGATCGAGGTCCTCGACGAACGCGACCGCCTCAGCGCGGTGGACGCGCCCGGGCTCAACGGCAAGGACGTCCGCGCGCTGAAGATCTCCCGGGAGGGCTCCCGGGCGGCCGTGCTCGTCCAGCACGGCAAACGAACCGTCCTGATGGTGGGCCGGGTGGAGCGCGGCGAGGGGCTTGCCATCCGCGGCCTGCGCGAGCTTCCGCTGGACCTCACGAGGATGACCGACCTCGCCTGGTCCCAGCTCGACGAGGTGACGGTGATCGGTTCGGAGGGCCAGGCAGGCGCCTCGCGCGCCATCCAGGTGAGCGTGGACGGCTACTCCGTGACCCCGCTCACCGGCCCCGACTCCACGGCCCTGGCGGCCGCACCCGGCCAGTCGGTGTTGCTGGCCGGGAGCGACGGGGTGCTGCAGCGGGAGGACAAGACGTACATGTGGAGCAACCAGGGGGCGGGCCGTTGCCCGGCCTACCCCGGATGACCGGTCACCCGCCGCCCGCCGCGCGCCTGCTCGCCTACGCCGACCGGTTGGTTCGCGACGATCTGGCCGATCTGGTCCTCGGTTGCCGGTGCGTGGGGTGCGGCCGCCCGGGCCGGGCCCTGTGCGTGCGGTGCGCGCCCGCTCTGCGGGCGCCCGCGTTCGCGACCGAGCCCGACCCCGTGCCGCCCGGTCTACCGCCGGTCTGGGCCGTCGCGTCGTACGCCGGAGTGCCCAGGGCCGCCCTGCTCGCGCACAAGGAGCGCGGCCGGACCAGCCTCGCGGGCCCGCTCGGAGCGGCCCTGGCGACCGCGGTGGCCGCCGCCACGTCGCGCCGGCCGGTGGTACTGGTCCCGATCCCGTCCAGCACCGCCGTCACCCGCCGCCGCGGCCACGACCCGCTCTCACGCATCGTGGGCCGGGCGGCCCGTGCGGCCCGGCGGGCAGGGCTGCCGGTGACGGTGCGGTCCGCGCTGGCCGTCGGCCGCCGAGTGGCCGACCAGGCCGGACTGGACGCCCGCGCCCGCCGCGCCAACCTCGCCGGCGCGTTCGTCGTCCGGTCCCGGGCCCGCGACCTGCTGACCGGCCGGACCGTCCTGCTGGTCGACGACGTACTCACCACCGGCGCGACCCTCGCGGAGGCGACCAGGGTGTTGCGGGCGACCGGGGTGCACGTCCGCGCTGCCGCCGTGGTGGCGGCGACCAGACGCCGGCGGCCGGCCGCCGTCCCCGGACCAGGTCCGGTCTGAGCGCACATCCCGGGCGTGTCCCGGTGCGTGTCGAGGGACGTGTTCCGGGGAGTGTCGTGGTCGCACTCCGCACCTCGTGACATACCCGTAGTTTCCCGGGTTCCGGGAAGCGGCCCGGAGCGCTAGCGTTTCGACATGGCACCCGCCCGGGTCCGTGGTTGCGCCGGACGACAGGTCGACTCGTCGGCCGCGTTCCGGCAAGCCGATGCCAGCCGCAGGCGAAACGGCCCACGTAAGGCGACTTCTCGTCGACCGATCACGGTGCGGCTTAGAAGTAAGCCCTGCCTCGACGGAGGGTCAGATGCCCTCCGAACCGGGAGAAGGGGAGTAGTGGCATCCAGCAAACTCGCCGCCGCGAAACCCTCCGCAGGCGGATGTGGGGACGAAGACCAGGTCGGCCGGGCGGGTGCCTTCCACACAACACCCAGATCCCATCCAGTTCCCATCCATCGTCATATTCGCAACCTGGAGCGGGTATGACCTGAACACGCCTTACCGGTCCTCCCAACGGTAGGCCGGTGAGGTGCAGAACCCCGGAGCAGTACGACAGTTGGGGAGGTTCACGTGGACGTTGTGGTCGTTGGTCGGCACTGCGCGGTGACCGATCGGTTCCGTCGTCACGTCGAGGAGAAGCTGACGCGTCTGGAGCGGTTCACCGCCCGGGCCAGTCGGATCGAGATCGAGGTCTGCAAGGAGCGCACGCGCGCGGGAGAATCCGAACGCGTCGAGCTGACCGTCTACTCGCGCGGCCCACTGGTGCGCGCGGAGGCGTCCGCCGCGGACCGGTTCGCCGCACTCGATCTGGCACTCGACAAGTTGCTCGCCAGGCTGCGAAAGGCGGCCGACCGGCGACGGGTGCACCACGGCTCCCGTACCCCCATGTCGGTCGCGGAGGCGACCGGACCCGCCATGGAGCAGACGGCCGCGGTGCACGAGCTCAACGGCCGGCGTTCCGGAAGCAGGTCCGCCGCCGAGGACGAGTCCGACGAGGACTACATCCGCTACGCCGAACCCAACGGTGTGGGCGAGGCCGACGGCCGGTCCGACACCGAGGTCGTCGCGGGCATCGAGGTGACCGGCGACGGACCGCTCGTGGTCCGGGTGAAGGAACACGCGGCCGTGCCGATGGCCCTGGACCAGGCGCTGTACGAGATGGAGCTGGTCGGGCACGACTTCTACCTCTTCATCGACGCCGACAGCCAGCGCCCGAGCGTCGTCTACCGTCGCCGGGGTTACGACTACGGAGTGATCCGACTGGAGGAGGAGCACGCCGCCGCGGCTGTCGCCGCGGCCGAACGCCGATCCTGAGGGCGCCGTAGTCGCCACGCGGATCTTGCGGCCGGCCCCGGACCCCGGGGCCGGCCGGGCGCGAGACAGGTGCCGCCGACGCAGCACGTGCCGCGCTCTTGGCCCAGACCCAGCCGAGACACATGCGGAGTCCTGTGATGGACGGAACGTTCGTAGCAAAAGGTGCTGAAAGCGGCGAGATGCCATGTCATCATGCCTCGGTGACCACCGCCGCACGCTTGGTGGCCGGGACGGGGGTCCCGAGTCCTCTTCGGGTACTCCTCGTCGACGGCCAGGAGTTGCTCAGCAGGGGTCTACGACTGCTGCTGGACCAGGAACACGACATCGAGGTCGTCGGTGAGGCCGGCGACGGCCGGGCGGCGGAACGAGCCGTCGCCGAACGCCTGCCCGACGTCGTACTTCTGCGACGCGGGTCCCGGGCGGTCGGCGAGGTGTGCCGCCGGCTCAAGTCGCTGCTTCCCACCACCCGCATCGTCCTGCTCACCGAGGGTGCGGTGCTGTCCGCGTCGGAGCTCGCCGAGGTCACCGGCTCGGCCGGGACCGACGGGCAGGTGCCCCGGGACAGCCCGGTCGACGACGTGGCCGCGGTGATCCGGGCGGTGGCCAACCGCGACGCCGCCTGAGCCGGTCCGTTACCGCCGCCTGAGCCGGTATCGGTCTGGTCGGTTGTCGGTGGTGCGTGCCAGCATGTGCTGCCGTGGAACACCTCACCGTTGCCCAGGCCCGGCGGGTCGCCCTGGCCGCCCAGGGGTTCGCCGACCCCAGACCGCGCGGCGTTCCCGACGCCCGCTCCCTCGACCGCGTGCTGCGCAGGATCGGCCTGCTCCAGATCGACTCGGTCAACGTCGTGAGCAGGGCCCACTACCTCCCGCTGTGGAGCCGCCTGGGGGCATACCCCACCAGCCTGCTCGACCGGGCGAGCGGCCGGGCGCCGCGGCGTCTGTTCGAGTACTGGGCGCACGTGGCGTCGCTGGTCCCGGTCTCCACCCAGCCCGCGCTTCGGTTCCGGATGGACCGCGCGAGCTCCCAGGCCTGGGGATCGGTGCGGCGCATCGCCGACGAGCAGCCCGACTTCGTGCAGTGGGTCCACTCCGAGGTTCGCGACCGTGGCCCGCTCACCGCGCGGGAGATCGAGCACGACGTGCCCCGCCGCAAGGACCACTGGGGATGGAACTGGAGCGCGGTCAAGACGGCGCTGGAGTGGTTGTTCTACTGCGGCGAGATCACCTCGGCGCGCCGCAATTCCGCGTTCGAGCGGGTCTACGACCTGCCAGAGCGCGTGCTTCCGGCGGCGGTGATCGCCACGTCGACACCCTCGGTGGAGGAGGCACACCGGGAGCTGGTCCGGATCGCCGCCCGCGCCTACGGCGTCGCCACTCTGCAGTGCCTGCGCGACTACTTCCGGCTGTCCGCGGCCGAGGCCGGCGTCGCGGTCGGCCAGCTCGTGGACGCGGGCGAGCTGCTGCCGGCCCGGGTGGAGGGCTGGAACCGCCCCGCCTACCTCCACGCGGAGGCGCGACTGCCCCGCCGCGTCCGCGCCCGCGCTCTCGTCGGCCCGTTCGACTCACTGGTCTTCGAACGCACCCGCACCGAGCAGCTGTTCGGCTTCCGCTACCGCATCGAGATCTACGTTCCGGCACCGCAACGCGTCTACGGCTACTACGTCCTGCCGTTCCTGCTGGGCGACCGGCTGGTGGCCCGGGTCGACCTCAAGGCCGACCGCGCGGCCGGGGTGCTGCGGGTGCGTTCCGCCCACGCCGAGGACCACGCACCACCGGACACCGCACCGGAGCTGGCCGCCGAGCTGACCGCGATGGCCGCGTGGCTCGGGCTTTCGGACGTCGACGTTCACGAGCAGGGCGAGCTGGCCACACCACTGCGCAAGGCGCTGCTCGCCTGACCCGGCCACTGCCGGCCGCGAAGGACGTTCGGCGGTACGGCCGTTTTTGAGTCGCGGAATCGTCCCCCCGGCTTCCCCAACGCGCCGGGGTGGTGGCATGCTCGGACACGCACTCGGCGGGGCCACGTCGCGTGGCCGACCTCACGAGGGGGTGCCGGCGACGAAGGCCACCGGGATCACTTGGGGCGGCCGTCCGGCGTGGGTACGGCCGCCCCTCGCATTTCCTCGGTCCGCCGAGCGCGGCATCTCAGCGCCTCAGCTCGGTGCGCCATCTCAGGGCCGCCTTCCCAGCACGTCATCTCGGGGCCGTCACCTCGTCGGTGAGCCGGTCGTAGCCCACCAGGTCGTCGAAGCTGCCGTCACCGAGTCGTTCGGCCGCCCGCCACACTCCCGCCCGGCGGAAGCCGGCGCGTTCGGCGACTCGTTGCGAGGCGGTGTTGCCGGTGGCGGCGCGCAACGTCACAAGCCGCAGTCCGAGCCCGCCGTCCTCGGCTGCCACGGCCGCGTGCCGCACGATCAGCCGGGTCGCTTCGGTGGCCACTCCGCGTCCCCGCGCGGCGGGGTGAACCCAGTAGCCGATCTCGCCGCTGCCGGTGGTCCGGTCGATGTCCATCAGCCCGAACGAGCCCACGCACTCGTCGGTGTCCGGGTCGGCGGCCACCCAGTAGATGCCGCGCCCGCTCGCGTGCTCCTCCTCCCGGCTCTGGATGTAGCCGAGGGCCGCCGCCACGGTGTAGGGGCGGGGGAGTGCGCCGAGCCAGTGCTGCGTCACCGGGTCCGAGCACGCCGCGAGGACGGCGGGCACGTCGGTGTCCCGGAAGCGCCGCAGCACGCAGCGTTCACCGCGCAGGGTGGGTACGGGATACCAGGGTGCGCCCGGCTCGCGCGGGTCACCCGAGCGCAGTGAGCCGATCCAGCCGTCGTACCTGCGTCCCCGTGCCACGCACAGGCCACGGACCGTGCCCTCGACCCGGAAGCCGCACCGCCACGCGACCCGGCGGGACGGCCAGTTGCCGATCTGCGCCCGCCAGTGAACGATGTCGAGGTCCAGACCGGTGGACGCGAACGCCCACTGCAGCACGGCTCGTACGGCCGCCGTCATCACCCCACGCCCGCGCGCGGACCGGCGCAGCCCGAAGCCCACCTCCGCGCCGCCGGCCTCGTCCAGGCGCAGGTCGACGGACCCCAGGAACTCATCGGACCGAGCGTCGGCGACCGCGAGGGCGAGGTAGGACTCCTCCCGCCACCCGGCGGGCACCGACTCGCGGACGTACTGCCCGGCGTGCGCGGCGGTGTAGGGGGAGGGCACCGTGGTCCAGGCCTGGGTCTCGGGGTCGGTGCACTGGTCGAGGACGCCGGCGATGTCGTCGTCGTGGTGCGGACGAAGGACGACCGGGCCGGCGGGAAGACGCACGGGATCCATGGCTGACGATCCTGGTGTAAGAGAGCGGGGGCGGGCAAAGTGGGGTAAGTCGGGGAAATGCCGTCCGGCACGATCGCGGGCGGGTGCGGCGCGGCGGCGGCCGTCGCCTACCGTGGCCGTGAGCGTCGCCTACGATGGCCAAAGGCGCGTCGCGGGTGTTGGATGCACACCTACGACACAACCTCTGACGGAATGTAGGCGACACCGCAACGACGAGGAGTCAAGAGTCCGTGCCTGCCCTGCTCGACAAGATCCTGCGCGCCGGTGAGGGGAAGACCCTCCGGAAGCTGCAGTCGATCGCCAAACAGGTCAACTCCATCGAAGCGGACTTCCATTCGATGACGGACGCCGAGCTGCGCGGCATGACCGAGGAGTTCCGCAGCCGGCTCGCGGACGGCGAAACGCTCGACGACATCCTGCCGGAGGCGTTCGCCGCCGTGCGCGAGGCCGCCCAGCGCACCGTGAAGCAGCGTCACTTCGACGTGCAGGTCATGGGTGGAGCCGCGCTGCACCTCGGCAACATCGCCGAGATGAAGACCGGTGAGGGCAAGACGCTGGTCTCCACGCTGGCCGCCTACCTCAACGCGCTGCCCGGCGAGGGCGTGCACATCATCACGGTCAACGACTACCTCGCGCAGTACCAGGGTGAGTGGATGGGCCGCATCCACCACTTCCTCGGACTGACGGTGGGCGTGATCCTGGCGCACATGACCCCGGCCGAGCGCCGCGAGGCGTACGCGTGTGACATCACCTACGGCACCAACAACGAGTTCGGTTTCGACTACCTGCGCGACAACATGGCCTGGAGCCTGGACGAGTGCGTCCAGCGCGGCCACCACTTCGCGATCGTGGACGAGGTCGACTCCATCCTCATCGACGAGGCGCGCACGCCGCTGATCATCTCCGGCCCGGCAGAGCAGAGCTCGAAGTGGTACGAGGAGTTCGCCCGGCTGGTCACCCGGATGCGGGTCGACGTCGACTACGAGGTCGACATCAAGAAGCGCACGGTCGGCGTGCTGGAGCCGGGCATCGACAAGGTCGAGGACAACCTCGGCATCGACAACCTCTACGAGGCGGCCAACACCCCGCTGGTGCAGTTCCTCAACAACGCGATCCGCGCGAAGGAGCTCTTCACCCGGGACAAGGACTACGTCGTCGTCGACGGCGAGGTGCTGATCGTCGACGAGCACACCGGCCGCATGCTGCACGGCCGCCGCTACAACGAGGGCCTGCACCAGGCGATCGAGGCCAAGGAGGGCGCGCCGATCAAGGACGAGAACCAAACTCTCGCCACGATCACGCTGCAGAACTTCTTCCGCCTCTACGACAAGCTCTCCGGCATGACGGGTACCGCCATGACGGAGGCGTCGGAGTTCAACAAGATCTACGGCCTGGGCGTCGTGCCCATCCCGACCAACAAGCCGATGGTCCGGGCCGACCAGGGCGACCTCGTCTACCGCACCGCGGACGCGAAGTTCACCGCGGTCGTGGACGACATCGCCGAACGCAACGCCGAGGGTCAGCCGGTCCTCGTCGGCACCACCAGCGTCGAGCAGTCCGAGCTGTTGTCGTCACTGCTGAAGCGGCGCGGTGTCCCGCACGAGGTGTTGAACGCCAAGCACCACGCCCGGGAGGCAGCGATCGTGGCCCAGGCGGGGCGCAAGGGCGCGGTCACCGTGGCCACCAACATGGCCGGGCGCGGCACCGACATCATGCTCGGCGGCAACGCGGAGTTCCTGGCCGACGCCGAGCTGCGCGACCTCGACATCGACCCGGTGGAGCACGCCGAGCAGTACGAACAGGCGTGGGGCCCCACCTTGGAGCGGCACCGGAAGCTGGTGCAGGCCGAGCACGACGAGGTGACCAAGGTCGGCGGACTGTACGTCCTCGGCACCGAGCGGCACGAGTCCCGCCGGATCGACAACCAGCTGCGCGGCCGGTCCGGCCGTCAGGGCGACCCGGGGGAGAGCCGCTTCTACCTCTCGCTCGAGGACGAGCTGATGCGGCGGTTCAAGTCCGACTGGGTCGACTGGGTACTCACCAGCCTGAAGATCCCCGACGACATGCCGATCGAGAACAAGCGGGTCACTGGCGCGATCGCCTCCGCCCAGGCGCAGGTCGAGTCGATGAACTTCGAGATCCGCAAGGACGTCCTGAAGTACGACGACGTGCTCAACCGCCAGCGGCACGTGATCTACGACGAGCGCCGCAGGGTGCTCGAGGGCGAGGACGTCCACGACCAGGTGGGCCCGATGCTCGACGACACGGTGGAGTCCTACGTCACCGGCGCCACCGAGGGATACGCCGAGGACTGGGACCTCGACCAGCTGTGGACCGACCTGAAGCAGATCTACCCGGTCGGGGTCAGTGTGGCCGACATCGAGGAGGACTGCGGCGGCCGTGGCGGGGTCACCCGCGAGTTCCTGATCGAGCAGCTACGCGAGGACATCCACGACGCCTACGCCCGCCGGGAGAGCGAGCTCGGCGCCGAGGTGCTGCGCGAGCTCGAACGCCGGGTCATCCTGTCGGTCCTGGACCGCAAGTGGCGTGAGCACCTCTACGAGATGGACTACCTCCGCGAGGGGATCGGGCTGCGGGCGATGGCCCAGCGCGACCCGCTGGTGGAGTACCAGCGCGAGGGCTACGACCTGTTCATGGCCATGATGGACGCCATCAAGGAGGAGTCCGTCGGCTACCTGTTCAACCTCGAGGTGCAGGTCGCCGAGCCCACCGCCCCGACCGCCGAGGAAGCCGCCCTGGAAGAGGCGGCCGCCGCGGAGGTCGAGGAGCACCCGCACGTGGTGGCCCGCGGCCTGTCCGCACCGCAGCGGCCGACCCGGCTCAACTACACCGCGCCGACGGTGGACGGCGAGGGTGGCGTGGAGCAGCGCAGCGAGTCCGGCGGGAGGGTTGCAGGTAACGGCGCGACCGGCAACGGCTCCGGCGCGGACCTCGAGTACGCCGGTACGTCGCGCAACGCGATGTGCCCCTGCGGCTCCGGCCGAAAGTACAAGCGCTGCCACGGTGACCCGAAGGCTCGCGCCCGGATGAACGACTGAGCCGCCGAGACACTCCCTGACGCGACGCCCTGACCGACGCCGCGTACCCGCGCACTCCATTCGGAGGAGGGGGTGCGCGGCGTCCGGCGTTGGTGCGGGCCGGAAGACCACTGTTTGCGCGCGGGCCTGGAACCCCCGTGCGCGCGTACCCGGAATGTGAGCGGACGTGGAACCGCCGGCCCCGATGCTTTGGTTGGTTCCCCCGTGCATCGGAGCCGGCGGGCTCATGGTGAGGTGCGCCGGTTGGTCAGGGCAGGCCCTAGCCCAGCTGGAGTGCGGTGCACCGCCAGCGGCCGTCCAGCCCCTCCAGCCGAACCGCCACCGCGCGTGACCGTCCGCCGTGGTTGACGTGCACGGCCACCTCGGCGACCCCGTCACGGGGTTCGCACACGTGCACCGAACGGACCATCGCCCGGCCGCGGTCGCCGCGCTGGGCCGAACCGGGCGGGCAGAGCGCGCGCACGCGGTTCAGGACGTCGTTGTAGACCCGGTGGTCGGTCCACCGCAGCAGCTGGGAGGCCGGCCGGTCACCGGACAGGACCTCCACCAGTGCCTGGACGAACCGTCGCGACCATGACCGAGGGTCGGGTAGCGCCACCCGCGGGGTCTGCTGGGGAGCGAAGAACGGGTCGTCGCGGTCGCGGAGGGTGTGCCGGCCGCCGACGACGCTGAGGTGGCGCGTCGCGGCAGCCGCCCGGTCGGCGACGGCCAGGTCCAGCGCCAGCGCCCCGTGGGTCAGCGGGCCACCTGCCCGGTCGGCTGCGTGCTCGTCGTCGTAGGCGGGCTCGGTGGAGGGAGTCGGGATCCGGCGGGGCAACGGCCGGACGGTCTCCCTCGCGACCGGCAGCGGCTGCTGGGTTGCGATCATCGTGGGTCCCCCGATCGATGTGAGAGGTGTGGTGGTCGGGCCGTGGTCAGGACTGGGGTGGGGAAAGGATCTGACCGGGCTGGATCAGATCGGGGTTGTCCCCGATGACCTGCCGGTTGGCGTCGTACCACCGGTGCCACTCGCGGTTGATCTCTGCGTTGCTGGCGTTCTCGGGCAGGTGCTGCTTGGCGATGTTCCAGAGGTTGTCGCCGCGTTTGACGACGATCTGCTGCCGGGTGTCGGCGCCGCGCACCGGTGCCCGGGTGACTGGGTCGGCGGTCGCCGGCCGGTCGGGATTGGGCAGCCCGGCCCGGTCGAAACCGATCCGGCCGGAACTCGCGGAGCTCGGGCGGTCCGGCATGGGGAGCTGGGAGTTGCGGATGTCGGTGCCGCCGGGGCGGTCGAGGTCGGGCAGCTGGATGCCGCCGGGAAGCTGGCTGTCGATGGTGCCGGGACGGTCGAGGCCGGGCAGCATCTGCGCGGCCGCGGCGGCCTGGGTGGGCTGGTCGACCGTGGCTGCGTTGGCGGGCAGCGATCCGAGCACCGGGCCGGCGGCCACGGACAGGCCGAGCGCGACGCGGGCCGCCCGCCGGTAGAAGGCCGGGGTGACGCGTTCGGCCAGTGAGCCGCAGGCGGCCCCGATCGCGCCGGGCAGTGCGGACAGCGCCATCAGCACGGTGCCGAACGCCAGCCAGGCGAAGCAGGCCCAGGCGAGCACCGCGACGACGAAGACCAGGAGCGCGTCGAACGTCAGGGCACCGTCTCGCACCGCCGTCAGGCTGCCGGCGGTGAGCCAGCGAAGGGCCCAGGCGCCGACGAGGAAGGCGAGCAGCACGCCGATGGGCGAGACGACCCGGCGGACGATCCGCATGACTTGGCCTCCGAAGCATTCGTTTGCTTGCGTTTGCTTTCATACTCTGCGGTTCGCTGGGCTGTCAACACGCGTGCAGGCCGCCGAGCGGCCACCTCGGGATGATCGTGGCTTGCTGATGACGCTCTGACCTGCGCTTTCACGCACTGGCACGCCTGGAGACGGGGTAGGGAGGAGGCCGGGACCGATCGGAAAAATCACCCGGATTGGTGCGGTGTGACCCTCTCCGGACGCCTCGGCCAGCCTCGATTACGCCGTACTGGCCGGAACTTGATTTCGTTTGCTTGTGTTTGCTTGCACTGGGATCTGTTCGCGCCGAACGGGCTCCGAGAAGGGGCCTCGGTCGGGTCGCGATCATCACCGGCCGGCGAGGAAGTACGGTGGGGCGCGTGCGCTGGGAAAGTCTCTTCGCCGACCTCGACTCCCAGATGGAGGAGCTGGAGGCGGCCGAACTCGCCTCCGAGGTCGCCGACCGGACCCGCCGCGAGGTCGCGTTGTTCCGCCTGGTCGACCGACTGCGACCCGCATTCGGTCACCCGGTGACGGTCTTCACCCTCGGCGGCGGCAAGGTCGCGGGGCACGTCTCCGGTGTGGGTGCCGACTGGCTGCTGGTCGCGGAGGACTTCCGCTTCGAGGTGCTGCTGCCGCTGGACTCCATCACCGGCATCACCGGACTCGGCAACCTCACCGCCGCACCGGGAAGCGAGGGGAAGGTCGCGGCGCGACTGACGCTCGGCCACGCCCTGCGCGGCGTGGCGCGCGACCGGTCGTCGGTGGCGGTCGCGTTACGCGACTCCACGACGGTCACCGGCACGATCGACCGGGTGGGTGCGGACTTCTTCGAGATGGCCGAGCACGGCCCGTCGGAGATCCGCCGCGCCCGCGACGTCAGGGGCGTGCGGACGGTGCCGTTCGGTGGGGTCGCGTTCGTTCGCCGTTCGTGAGGCGCTGAACGCCGGCGGTCCGGCCGGACGGATGCGACAGCCGCTCCGGACGGGGGCACTGCCGGGGAACGGGTCTCGCCTTACAACTCGTCGGCCTTGCCGTAGGGATGAGTGGTGATGAAGTCGCGGGTCTCGGAGTACATCCGCTCGATGTAGGTCTCCAGGGCGGTCGCCTCGACCCGCCACTGGCCCCGGCCGCCGACCTTGATCGCCGGAAGCTCGCCGCTGCGCACCAACGCGTAGGCCTGCGCGGACGAGATGTTGAGCACTTCGGCAACATCGGCCAGCTGCAGGAACCTTGTCGTGCCAGGCAACGCGTTCTCCTTCCGGGCTTGGTGCCTTGTCAGTCTGCCACGTGTTTGCTTGCGGTTGCGTTCGGTTGTCCACAGGTCCATGGGAGCGTTCCCACTTCCCATACCCCACGCTGTGGCGGACTGATCACGCATGTGACGGGATCTGCCGCCTTCTGCCCGGTTCAGGCCAGCCCAGGAGGTGGCCGGCCGGTTGTCCACAGGTGTGCCCGGTTTGGGAGCAGGTGTGCCCGTACTTCCGTGACAATCGGTGTCGTACTGTTCTGTCGGCAATGCGATCGGCATCTGATCGTCGGCCGGCGCCCGCCCCTGCATGTGCGGCCACCTGACGTCGCGGCACCCATGACCCCGGAGGAACCCCTTGTCGGATGCGCCGTCGCCCAAGGCCACTCGGCAGTCGCGGCCCAGATGGCTCGACCCCAAGCTCTTTCTCGGCATCCTGCTGGTGCTCGCGTCGATGGCGCTCGGCGCGCGGGTGATCGCGCAGTCGGACAAGACCGCCGAGATCTGGGCGGTGAAGGACGACGTGACCCTGGCGCCGACCGCCACGCTCACCCAGAGTCAGCTGGTGGCCCGAAAGGTGCGCTTCACCAGCCAGTCCGACGCCGACCGCTACGTCTCGGCGACCGCGCAGATCCCCGACGGTGCGCGGATAGTCCGCGAGGTCGGGCCGGGTGAGTTCCTTCCCCGGGACGCCTGGACCGACCACCCCGACGACCAGCTGCTGGACACGCCGATCCCGGTGACCGCGGCCGGCCTGCCCAAGTCGATCCACAAGGGTGACCGGGTCGACATCTACGTCGTCCGTGCCAACGACGACAAGTTCCGTCCGGACAAGGGCATCCTCGCCGCCAGCAACGTCATCGTCGTCGACCTGCCCACCGGCGGCGGGTTCGGCGGTGGCGGCGACGCCAGCGCGACCGTGCGGGTGGCGCTGGACCAGATGAGCAAGGGGTTCACCCTCGACCAGCTCGTCGGCGACGTCTCCGGCGGCAGGGCCGTCCTCGTCAAGCACGTCGCACCGAAGAGGTGACACCGTGAGCCTTCCCGTCCTCACCGCCGTCACCGGCGCACAGTGGGAGTCCGACCTCGTTTCGGCGCTGGAAGGCAGCTCCCTCGGGCTGGACGTCGTCCGGCGCTGCGTCGACCTGCCCGACGTGCTCGCGACCGCCCAGTCCGGGCAGGCCCGCGCCGTGCTGTTGTCGGCCGACCTGCGCCGACTCGACCGCGACGCCGTCGCCAAGCTGATGGCCGGAGGCGTGGCGGTGGTGGGCGTGGTGACGCCCGGAGACCTGGCGGGGGAGGACCGGCTGCGCCGGCTCGGCATCAGCAGGGTCGTCCCGGCCGACGCCCCGGCCGACGTACTCGCCGGGGCGGTGGCCGAGGCGGTGGAGGTCGCGCAGACCGCGGGGCCGGTGCCGGTGGCGGAGTTCGGGATGTCCGACCCGCACCGGTCGATGCCGACGCTGCCTCCTACGGAGGAGGTGCCGGCGTACGAAACCGGTACGGGCACCGGCCAGCTCCTCGCGGTGTGGGGACCCACCGGAGCGCCGGGCCGGACCTCCGTGGCGGTCACCGTGGCCACCGAGCTCTCGCTGTTCGGCGTACCCACCCTGCTCGCCGACGCCGACGTCTACGGCGGCGTGGTGGCCCAGACCCTCGGCCTGCTGGACGAGGCACCCGGCCTCGCCGCCGCCTGCCGGTCCGCCAACAACGGCACCCTCGACCTGCCCGCGCTGGCCCGGCACGCGCGGGAGGTGCTGCCCAGGCTGCGGGTGCTCACCGGCATCCAGCGTGCCGACCGCTGGCCGGAGCTGCGGGCCAGCGCGCTGGAGCAGGTCTGGGACCTGTCCCGCCAGCTTGCCGCGGCCATCGTGGTCGACTGCGGGTTCAGCCTCGAACAGGACGAGGAGATCTCCTTCGACACCGCGGCTCCCCGCCGCAACGGCGCGACCCTCACCACCCTGGAGCTCTGCGACACCGTCGTCGCCGTCGGCGCCGCCGACCCGATCGGCCTGCAGCGGCTGATCCGGGGGATCGAGGAGCTGCGGGAGGTGGTGCCGGGCGCGGTGATCCGGGTGGTCGTCAACGGCGTACGCAAGGGGCCGGTGGGCGGTGACGCCGAGAGCCAGATCCGGGACGCGCTGCGGCGCTACGTCGGCGTCGACTCGGTGGTGTGCGTTCCGTACGACCGGGTTTCGTTCGACACCGCGCTGGCCCAGGGCCGCACCTTGTCGGAGGTGGCCGCGAAGTCGCCCGCCCGCGTGCCGCTGCGCGCGCTGGCCGCGGACCTGATGGGCATCACCATGCCCAAGCAGCGCCGGCGGGCGCGCAAGCGCTAGGGGTGCAACACCCCCTGGCCCTGGCCGCGACCCGGCGAGCCCGAGTTCCCGGCGTCGCCGCCGCGTGCCGCGGCGTCCGGCCCACGATCGGGCCGGTCGGCGTGTCACGATGAGGGGCTTGACGAATCGGGAGGTACGCCCATGCCGGACCGGCTGAGCGCGCTCGACCTGTCGTTCCTCTACCTCGAGGAGCCGACCACGCCGATGCACGTGGGCAGTGTCAGCGTGTTCGACACACCCGAGGACGGGTTCGGGTACGACACCCTGCTCTCCCTCGTCCGCGAACGCCTGGCCTACGTACCCCGTTACCGCCAGCGGATCCGGCGGATCCCGGGCAACCTCGCCAACCCGGTGTGGGTGGACGACGAGGACTTCGACCTCACCTACCACGTCCGCCGGTCCGCGGTGCCCCGTCCGGGCACGCCCGACGGGCTGCACGAGCTGGTCGCCCGGCTGATGAGCCGGCCGCTGGACCGCGAGCGCCCGCTGTGGGAGATGTACCTCGTCGAGGGCCTGGAGCAGGGCAGGTTCGCGCTGGTGTCCAAGACCCACCAGGCGGTCATCGACGGGATCAGCGCCGTCGACATCGGCCAGGTCGTCCTGGACCCGCAGCCGCAGGCGCCGGAGGCGCCGGCCGACAACTGGGTGCCGAGCCCGGAGCCGACGTCCCTGGAACTCCTCGCCGGAGCGGTGGCGTCCGCGGTCTCCCGGCCGACCGACCTGCTGGAGACCGCCCGGCACACCGTGACCGAGCTGCCGTTCACCGGCGGGCGACTGGTGCGCGGGCTCGGCAGTGCTGCCGGCAGCCTGGTCACCGCCCTCAGCACCGCCGCGTGGCCGGCGCCGGGCAGCCCGCTCAATGTTCCGATCAGCTCCCAGCGGCGGTTCACCACCGTGGACACCTCGCTGGACGACTATCGCGCCGTCCGCGCCCGGCTGGGTGGCGACGTCAACGACGTGGTGCTCGCCACGATCGCCGGTGCGCTGCGGTCGTGGTTGTTCACCAGGGGAGTGCGGGTGCCGCCGACCACGTCGGTGCGTGCCCTGGTCCCGATGAGCGTGCTCACCGGCGAGGGACAGAACAGGGTGGCGGAGTACATCGTGGACCTTCCGGTCGGCGAGGGCAGTCCGGCCATGCGGTTGCACCAGGTGTCGTACGCCATGAAGGCACACCAGGAGACGGGACGGGCCGTGCGGGCCCGGGCGCTCGCGGGCATGGCGGGCTTCGCGCCGCCGACGCTGCACGCCATGGGTGCCCGGGTGGCGAGTTCGCTGTCCCGGCGTATTTTCAACCTGGTGGTCACGAACGTCCCGGGTCCGCAGAGCCCGCTGTACGTCGCGGGTACGCCGATGACCGGGACGTATCCGGTCGTTCCGCTTGCCAAGGGGCAGGCGCTGGCCATCGGTCTGACCTCGTACAACGGCGCTGTGTGCTTCGGTCTGAACGGCGACCGGGACGCGATGTCCGATCTCGACGTACTCGCGCAGTGCATCCCCGATGCCCTGGCCGAGTTGGTTGAGACCGTTGACCTGGTTGAGCCCCCGCCAACTCAGCCCGAGCGTCGGCGGGGAAAGGCACACTGAAAGATGAGGACGCGGAGCCAGGGTGAGGAGGTCGCCATGAGTGGCCCACGACGCGGCTTGGTTCTCGGGGCCGGCGGCGTCCTCGGCGCGGCCTGGACGATCGGCGCACTCTGTGCGCTGGAGGAAGAGACCGGGATCAAGGCGACGAGGGTCGACTTCCTGCTGGGCACGTCCGCCGGTTCGGTGGTCGCGGCCCTGCTCGCCGCCGGAGTGACCCCGGAGGAGCAGCGCGCCCACCAGCGCGGTGAGGTGCTCGACGGGAGCCTGCTGAACGACGTCAACTTCGACTACGCGTTCGGTGGCCGCCCGCCCACACCCTGGCCCGGGGTGGGCTCGGCCCGGCTGCTCGCCTCGGTGGTCCGCGACCGCCGCCTGCTCAGCGCACCGGTCGTGCTGGCCGGCCTGGTGCCGCGCGGCCGCGGTTCGGTGGAGGAACTCCTCCGGCTGGTCTCGGGGATCGTCCCCGAGTGGCCCCGCAAGCCAGACCTGAAGGTGGTCGCCATGGACTACCACGCCGGCGCCCGGGTCGCCCTGGGCGTCGACTCGGAGTTCGCCACCACCCCCTCGGAGGCGGTGGCCGCTTCCTGTGCGATCCCCGGCTGGTTCGCCCCGGTGGAGATCGGTGGCCGGGTATACGTCGACGGCGGCACGTCCTCCATCGCCTCGGTCGACCTCGCCGTCGGGCATCGCCTCGACGAGGTGTTCGTCCTCGCGCCGCTGGCCTGGATGGCGTCCCCGGAGTCGATGGGCCCGTCGATGTGGATGCTGCAGCACTGGCGGCGTTCGCTCACCCGGCAGCTCAACCGCGAGGTCGAGGCGCTGCGTGCCGACGGCACCAAGGTCACCGTCATCGCCCCCACCGCTGAGGACCTCACCAAGCTCGGCACCAACCCGATGGACGAGCACCGCCGGCTGGACGTGCTGGAGACCTCGATGCGCACCAGCCGGGTCGCGGTGCAGGGCATGCGCCGCCGGCGGACCAACCGTGCCAACGGCCGGCCCGTCCGCAAGCACCGAGACCTGCAGCGCCACGCCGACGCGTCGGAGGCCAGGCGCCGCGACCGGTCCTGACCGCGCCCGCGCGCACCCGGACCGGCAGCTCGGCCGACAATAACGCTACGTTCGTCCGGACAGCCGGAGCGCTCGGACAGGCAGCCCGGGCGGACGGCGCAGAGGAAGGACGCAGCGCATGCGGGTGTATCTCGGAGTGACGCTCACCGAGTTGGCGGGCGCCGTCGCGCAGGGCGGCTTCGGCCCGCCACCGCTGGCCGCCGCGGCGGTCACCCCGGAGCTTCGGGAGTGGTACGCCGAGGGTGACCTGGAAGAGCTCGAGTTCGCCGCGACCATGGAAGCCGCCCGGGAGTCGCTGCGGCGCCTGTACCTCGACCCGGACACGCCGCGCCGCCGGGTGGTGGTGGCCGCCGACGCGCCGGACGGACTGGTGCTTCCCGACCGGGCCGGTGGCCGCGCGGCGGTCGTGGTGCAGGCACCGATCCCGATGGACAAGGTGGCCGCCGTGCACGTCGACGAGGTGGAGGCCGCGGACGTCGTGGCCGCGGCGGCGGAGGCGGTCGCCAAGGCCGACGCCGGTGACGAGGACGCCGGGTTCGCGGTGGACGAGGCCGAGGGCCGTGAGCTGTTGTGGTACGCCCGGCAGGAGATCGCCGACCTGCTGAGGGAGTGACGTTCGTACTCCGGTGCGTCCGTACGTCCGTACGGCGCCGGTACGTCAGTCGGCGGGCGACTCGTCCTCGAGGTGCGCGCCCTCGGGCTCCTCGGCCGCGGCCGCCTTCACCACCGCCTCCAGCTTCGACCGGGCGCCGAGCTTCTCCAGGACCTTCCGCACGTGGCTGCGCACCGTGGGGTAGGCGATGTTGAGCCGGGTGGAGATCTCGCGGTTGTCCAGACCCTTGGACATCATCGCCAGGATCTCGCGCTCGCGGGTGGTGAGGCTGGCCAGCGCCTGCGCCCGGCCGCTGCGTTCGCGGGTGGCCTCGCGACTGCGGGTGAGAAGCTCGTGCAGCTTCGACGCGGGAATGAGCATCTCGCCGGCCGACGCCCGAAGGACCGCCTCCACGATCTCCTCACCGCTCGCGGTCTTGATGAGGTAGCCGGACGCGCCGGCCTCGATCGCGGCGATCATCGCCTGGTCGCTGTCGTCGGCGCTGACGAAGACCACCGCCGCCTCGGGGCGGTGCTGACGGATGCCCGCCGCGGCGTCCACGCCGCTGCCGTCGGGCAGCCAGAAGTCCAGGACGGCGACGTCGACGCGTTCCTGCTCGGCCGAGCGGGTGGCGTCGGCGACCGTCGGCGCCCAGCCCTGCACGTGCAGGCCGGGGTGCTCGTCGAGCAGCGCGGAGAGGCCCTCCGCGACGACCTGGTGGTCTTCGACGATGAGGACCTGAACGGGCCCGGAGTCCGGCTCGGTGGTCACCGGCCGTCCCCGGGCTCTTCACGCTCTGGGGCACGGGTTGTTCTCGCGGGCATCGCGCTCACTGGTCGCCTCCGGTCATTCCCGCTTCCCGCGGGACCCAGAACTCCACGGTAGTCCCGGACCCGGGCGCGCTCTCCACCCGGCACCACCCACCGGCGATCTCGGCGCGGTCACGCATCAGCGTCAGTCCCAGATGCCCCGGTTTGGCCTCGGTCTCCAGCGGGTTGTAGCCCACGCCGTTGTCGATGATCTCCACGAGCACCCCGTCCTCCACGTCGGAGAGCCGGACTCGCAGCTCGGTGGCCTCGGCGTGTACGCGTACGTTCATCAACGCCTCCTGGGCGATCCGGTAGATCAGCACCCGGGTCTCCTGCGGCGGCTCCACCTCCATTCGGCTCTCCAGTACGCACCGCAGGCTGGTCTCGGCGCGCAACTGCTCGAGATAGACGTTCATGGCCGCCATCAGGCCCTCCTGCTCGAGGGCGGGCGGGCGGAAGTCGAAGATCATCCGGCGGAGCCGGTCGGCGGCCAGCCGGATCGTCTCCTCCAGCTTGGCCAGCACCCGCAGGTCCTCGGGGTCGCGCAGCCGGCGCCGGAGCTGTTGCAGGCGCAGGGCCGCCGCGGTGATCACCTGCAGGCTGTCGTCGTGGATGCCGGCCGCGATCCGCAGCCGTTCGCGTTCCTGCGCGCCCACCAGGTCGACCAGGACGTGCCGGTGTTCCTGCCCGGCCGCGCGGAGGGCCTCCACGCTGCGTTCGAGGACCGCGCGTGATCCCGCCGACTCCGTCATGTCCCGTACGGAGAGGATCACCCGCGGGCCGTCCTCGGTACGGATCCAGGCGAAGCTCACGTCGGCGGGGAAGTCGGTGCCGTCGCGGCGCCGCCCGGTCAGCTCCATGCCCTCCGGTGCCGTGGGCTCACCGGCCCGGTGCGGGGGCTCGTCGGTCTCCCGGCGGTAGATCGTCACCGGGTGGTCGGGGAGGAGCACGTCCACCGACTGGTTCACGAGGTCCTCGCGGGCGAAGCCGAACATCTGCTCCGCCGCCGCGCTCACCAGCCGGATCACCCCGGAGCTGTCCACGATCAGGGTGGCGTCCGGTGAGGACTCGAACAGCTGCTGGTACTGCGCCTCGGCGAGGCTGAGGTCGGTGATGTCGCGCAGGAACACCGCGACGCCGCGATGCCCGTGCGCCATCGAGCTGGCCGACACCTCCACCCGGAAGGTGTTGCCGTCCTTGCGGCGCCCGGACGCGGTGAAGTGCACCTCCGCCTGCTCCTCACCACCGCCGCGGGCGAGCAGCCGGTGGATCACCTCGTCGGCGGGTTCGCCGTACCCCGACGCCGGTACGAGCTTGGTGATCGGCTCGCCGACGACCTCCATCCGGCGGTAGCCGAAGAGTTCCTGGACGCGGGCGTTGACCGTCTCGATGGTGCCGTCCGGGCCGACCAGCACCGCCGCCGCACCCACCCGGTCCAGAAGCTGGCGCAGGGTGTTGGCGTTCTGCAGGGTCGCCGCGCCGGTACGGCGTTCGTTCTCCAGGTTGCGGCGCAACACCTGGATGCACTCGCGCGCCAGCGGAACGGAGATGCTCAGCTGGCCGCGGGCGGCCCGGGTGATGGCCTCCAGGATCTCCTCGTCGGGGATGCCCTTGACGAGGTAGCCGCTGGCGCCGGCGGCCAGCACGTCCACCGCGCTGCCGGGATCCTCGTACGCCGACAGCACCAGCACCGCTGTGGTCGGGCTGCCGTCCAGGATCGAGCGCACGCTGGCCGGCGCGGTGCCTCCGGGCATCCGGACGTCGAGCACCACGACCCGCGGCCGGTCCCGCAGCGCGAGGCGTACGGCGTCGGGATGACTCACCGCCTGCCCGACCAGCTCCAGGTTGGACTGCATCGAGATCAGGTCGGCCAGCGCGTCGCGCAGCGCGCGGTCGTCGTCGGCGATGACGACCCGGACGGACTGATCAGCCATCGCGGCCACCGAAGGAGGCGATCGTGGCCTGCAGCCCGGACCGGCTCAGCCGGGTGGGTGTCCGGCCGCGCAGCCAGGGCAGCGCGGCGGCCAGCGGTTCGACCAGGACGCGGTAGTTCTCCTCCTCCATCCGGTCACCCGCCGCGACCGCGGCGGCGGCGTCCCACGCGGCGGCCCAGAACGCCCACTCCGTGCGCTGGTGGCGCTGGGCCGCCGCCATCGCGTCCCGGCGGGCCTGGACCGCGGCGTCCAGGATCGCCCGGCGTTCGGCCGGGGTCGTCCCGTGCCCGAGCGAGGCCCACGCCAGCGCCCGCTCGGACCGGGACTGCCGCCGCCAGGCGGCCACCACCTCGTCGATCTGCGCACCGGTGACGCGGTTGAGGTGCGAGATCAGGTGGAGTACCCCGCGTGTGTTGGGCCCGAAGACGTCGGTCATGCCGACGCACCTCCCTCATGCCCGGTTCCTGCCTGGTTCCTGTTCGGGTCCAGGTACCTGGCCCGGCGACTGCCGCCGGGCCAGGCCGGTTCAGTACCTCAGGTCCGCCGGCAGCCGGTACTTCTTCTGCGGAGGCAACTGCACCTTGCCCTCGGACTTGTCGACGGTGACGGTGGCCGTGCCCACGCCCTGACTTCGGGCCCCGACGAGCTTGAAGACCACCTTGTTCTGGGCGTCCGCCGGGATCGTGTACGTGCCGGAGGCGAGCGCGGAACCCTTCTCGTTGACGCGGAACGCCGCGACGAGCTCACCCTGCACGAAGACGTGAACCGCCTCGTTCGGTGCGAAGCCCTTCGCGTAGAAGTTCAGCATCGTGCCCGGCAGGCCACCCCAGGTGCTGGCGCGAACGCTCGGCATGTACTTCTGGGCAAGGAACCCGGCCTTGGTGGCGGCGCGGGACTGCTCACCCACGAAAACCAGCGACTGCCGGCCGAACAGTCCGTACGGCACCTTGAACCCGACTCCGCCGATGGTGCCGTTGTCCGCGGCCCGCATCGTCATCACCGGCATGCCCTGCGGGCTGTTGAAGTAGCCGAGCACCCGTTCGTTCGGCGCGAAACCCTTACCTGTCAGGTTGATCGTCTGGTTGGCCCTTGCCGTGAACGGCTTGGTCAGCACCATGGGGTATTGCCGCAGCAGCTGGAACGGTGCTAGCGCGGTCGTCTTGCTCTTCGCGCCCACCAGGATGACGGTGTTCTGGCCGACCGCACCCACGCCGACCCGCAGCGAGGCGTGGGACAGCCGGCCCGCCGGGTCGGCCCGCAGCATGGAGCTGGGAACGCCGCTGATCCGGCCCCAGTAGACCTTGATGGGCTCGTTGGGTGCGAAGCCCTCGGCGTCAACCTGGAGTTGCGTTCCCGGCGTTCCCACCTCGTCGCTGAGCGCCATCAGCCCGACGCCGGACTGTGCGCTGAGCTGTGCCTTGGCCACCTTGGTCGGGCTGCCGACCTGCGCCAGGGTGACGGTCTGCGTGCCACCCTGGTTGGCGACGCCGACCGGGTAGGTGAAGTTGGCGTTGACCACGCCGTCGCGGTTGGCCCGCGCGGAGGCGACCACCCTTCCCTTGTTCAGGGCCTGGGCCTTCGCCTTGCCCTTGCCCTTGCCCTTGCCGGTGGCCTTGGCCGCGCCGGTGGACAGCATCACGTCGACGCGGGCGCCCTTGTCGAAGCCCGAGCCGTTGACGCCCACCTGTCCGCCCGGCTTGGCCAGCGCCGGGTTGAGGACCGCCACCGGCCCGGCGCCGACGGGCACCTTGTGGCCGTTGAACCGCACGATCTTCGTCGGCTGGCGTACCTCGGGTACCTTCACCTCGGTGGTCCTGCCCGAGCCCTGACCGGTGAGGTCGACGGCGTCTCCCTTGCCGCCGGACGAAGGGAGGATCGACCGCGCGATCGAGATGACGGCCAACGCGACGACCGTAACGATCAGGATCTGTTTCCAGGTCCATTTCGACATGTTCATCGTTCACTCCCGTTTCACCCAGCGCCCCCCAGCAGGGCGGGTGGTCACTTGACGATCCGGTAGACGGAGAGATGGATGTTGCCTCGGTTGAGGTCCCACACGCGTTCGCCGTGCTGGTCGATCGCGTCGAGCATCCACTGCTCCTGGCCACCGGTGTTGTTGCGTTCCATGGCCTGTCGCATCTTGTTGGACATGACGACGTAGTCGATGTTCGCCCAGTTCCTCCGGAACAACTTGTCGCGGACGGCCGGGTCCGAGGCCGCCTTGAAGTGCGAGTGCGCGCGCGGGAAGTACGGCGGCACGTCGTGCAGTGTGGTCCAGATGTCGTCGTCGATGATGATCCGGGCGTTCGCCGGTATGTTGGCCCGCACCCACGCCACCTGCTGGTTCTGCAGCGGCGTGACCTGCAGGTGGTACAGGTCGTGGACCTGGACCTGTCCCTGCGTGTTGTGGGACAGGAAGTACCCACCCGGGATGACCAGCGCCGCGGCCACGATGGCGGTGGTCGTGGCCACCTGCAGCGGGCGGGGCACCGACTTCATCAGGGTGCCGAACACCAGCCCGGCGTTCATCGCGAGCACCGGGATCATCGGCACGATGTAGAAGTCCAGCAATACGCTCCCGCGGGCCATGTAGACGCCGTAGCCGAGCGCCATCAACGCGGCCACGAGGTAGCCGGTGCGGGACTTGTCCTGCGACCAGAGGATCAGCACCACCACGACCGCGATCACCCCGCCGATGAGGATGATCGAGTCGCGCGACATCCAGGAGTTCTCCAGCAGCCGGACGAACAGCTCCCGGCCGGAGATGCCGGTCCGGTTGGACTGCCACCAGATCGTGTACAGCAAGGACACGTGCTTGGCCTGCGGTGCGTTCAGGTTGAAGTTCATCCCGCTCGGCAGCAGTTCGTTGCGCAGCGCGGAGAACAACAGGTAGAACCCCACCGGGATGCCGGCGCCGAACCACCAGAAGCTGGTCTGGAACCTCCGGCTCCGGCTGTCCTTGGAGTACTTGTGCGCCATGTAGGCCAGCGCCGGAAGGAAGAAGACCGCGTTCTCCTTGGTGACCATCGCCAGGCCGAACGCCAGGCCGGCCGACACCGCGGTGACCACCCGGTCGCCCTTGCGGGCGATGAGATAGACCGCCAGCAGCACCCAGACCACCATCAGGTTGTCCAGCAGGACCTGGCGCTGGTAGTACACCGCGAGCGGGGAGAAGTTGAAGATGAAGCAGGCGAGGAACGCGCCGGCCGAACTGTCGCAGAACCTGCGGACGATGCCGAACAGCAGGCCGGTGCTGATCACGTGCGCGATCACCATCAGCACCCGCATCGTGTTGATCGGGTTGCCGAACGCCTCGAACTGGTTGGGAAGGACGTTGGCCCAGGCCGCCATCACCAGCCAGCCGAAGGGCGCGTGGTCGTAGAAGTAGGTGTACGGCGACAGGGCATGCTCGCGCAGTACGGCCCATGCCTGCTGGGTGTAGATGCCCTCGTCGGTGATGTACAGCGGATAGAGGAACGTGTGGTAGGCGTGCGTGATCGCCCCGCTCACCAGGGAGATCAGCAGCAACAGGTTGGGCCGCTGCCGCATCCGTTCCCCGAGCGCGGGTTTGGGGGTCGCCGTAGCGACGTCAGCTGCTGCCACTGCGCATCGCCTTCCTCGGGGTCTCGACGGCCGGCAGGTCGGCGGTCCGGGCGGCGCCCGGGTCACGCGAGCGCCGGACCGCGCCGGGGTTGCCGAACGCGTCCGCGGTGCCGGCGGGCCGGGTGCGGTCCGGACCGGCGCCGCGGTGGGCACCGACGTGCTGGGTCTTCTCCCAGTCCCCGCGTCCGGCCATCTGCCGGCGCAGCGCTCGCACCGAGGCGTAGGCCATCACGAACTGGTACGGGATCCAGGTGAGCGCCATCTTCAGCGTCAGTGCGGGGCTCGGCTTCATGCCGTGTGCCTCGGTGAACTCGTGCAGACCGACCACGGCGGTGAGGAAGTGCGCGGCCAGCAACAACACCGGCAGGAAGGACAGCAGCGCCACCCCGACCGGGGCGTGCAGGAAGAGCATCATCCCGACCGCGAGCGGGGTGTAGACGCCGAGCATGGCCTGGGCGTACGGGAAGGCCAGGGTGTAGCACGCAAGGAAGCGTTGACGCCGGGTGGGCAGCTTCTTCCAGGTGCCCTTGCGCAGCGTCTGCATGAACCCCTGGTTCCAGCGGGTGCGCTGCCGGACGAAGCTGCCGAGCGTCGGGGGAGTCTCCTCCTTGGTGACGTACCTGTCGTCGTAGATCACCCGGATCGGCTCGCCCATCGCACAGACCCGCAGGCCGATGTCGGCGTCCTCGGTGAGGTTGGTCTCGTCCCAGCCGCCGAGGTACTCCATCAGCTTCCGGTTGAAGAAGCAGGTGTTGCCGCCGAGCGGGATCGAACCGTGCTTCGCGTGGTGGTGCAGGCGGCTCTTGAACCAGAAGAAGTACTCCAGCACGTTGAAGGTCGAGTACCAGTTGGTGCTGTAGTTCATCAACTGCACGCCGGACTGCACCACGTTGACCCGTTCGCGCACCATCACGGTGTTGACCACCCTCAGGATGTCCGGGTGCATCTCGTCCTCGGCGTCGAAGATCGTGAGCACGTCACCGCGCGCCTGCCGCAGCGCGCAGTTGAGCCCGTGCGGCTTGTTGATCGGCTGGTCGTCGAAGACCACGAGCGAGGCGTTGTCGATACCCTCGTAGCGCAGGTCCTCGATCTTGCCGCGCACCGCCGCGATGGTGCCGGTGTCGTCGGCCGAGCACACCACCAGCACCTGCAGCAGGTGCATGGGGTAGTTACTGTGCACGATCCGGTCGACGGTCGTCGCGATGACCTCTTCTTCGTGCCGGGCCGGAAGAATCGCGGTGAAGGACAGGGCCGGAGCGGCGAAATGTTCGGGGGCCGCGTTGCTCTCGTTCGGCGGCTGGTCCCAGGTGTAGATCATCAGGTACAAGGTGTGCGCCGCCTGGACGCTCAGCAGGAGAGAGATCCCCACCAGGCCCGCGAAGATGAACGACTCCATCCTTCTTGCCACCCCATATCCATGTCGCACTGACGGCGAGGTTGATGCCCATCGCGGCCGCGATGCCGACGACGTTTCCGACCAGGTAGAAGATCCCGAACCTGTCCAGTGCCCACACGACCGTGACGTTCACGGAGAGGGCGACCAGAGCGGTGGCGTTGAACTTCGTGAAGCGGAGGAGGGACGCCTGCCTGGAGCCGAACGTCCAGACCTCGTTCAGTACGTAGTTGTTGGCGATCGCCAGTTCGGTGGCCATCACCGACGCCGGGACGAGCGGCACGCGGAGGACGCCGTGGATCAGATGAAGGGCGAGCGTGTTCACGCCCGCTCCCACCAGCCCGACGACGGAGAACCGCCATACCCTCGGATCGAGGATCAGCCTGGCGGCGCGTCGCCAACATCGCTGGTACGCACGCGTAAGAGAAAGCCCGTGGGCGCACATGAGGCGCCGCCCCCCATGACGGTCCGCTTGGTTCGTCCATCGCAATCCTCTGTTGACGCAGCGCCACGCACCTCCCCCGGCCATCCGCGATCGCCACCCCCCTTCGGGGGAGTCCATGCCTCCCTCCTCCCGGTGACGGGCGTCGCGAACGCCCACCAGGTCAGGAGAAGTCCGGACAAGAACGCCTCCGGAGCATCGCCGTAGGGGCCTGGGCGAGGTGCGGCGCAAGGCGCTCTTGACGCCGGGCAGGGGCGGGTTCGCGGCGTTCGCGCATCGCCTGTGGAGGGTCCTCGCCGCCGCGGAAGCCGCCCGGCCGTGAGGTGCCGGGACGGTACGCTGTCGATCTGGCAACCGGGCGTGCGGGGGACTACGCCGGCAGGGCTCACGTCCCCCGTGCGGGCCGTACCGTGGAGGTAGGAACGGCATCGCCTGGGGGCGGGAGGGGCCGATGACTGTCCGTCTGCTGATCGCGGAGGACCACGCTGTCGTGCGGCAGGGACTGATGATGTTCCTGAAGCTGGACGACGGCATCGAAGTGGTGGGGGAGGCGCGAAACGGACGTGAGGCCGTCGAACTGGCACACAAGGTCACACCGGACGTCGTGCTGATGGACCTGCTCATGCCGGTGATGGACGGCATCAGTGCCACCGCGGCGATCCGGCGTGAGCTGCCCGATGTCGAGGTGGTCGCGCTGACCAGTTTCCTCGAGGACCACCTTGTGGTGGACGCACTGCGTTCCGGCGCGATCGGTTACCTGCTCAAGGACACCGACGCCGACGGGCTGCGCCGGGCCGTGCGTGCGGCGGCCGCCGGGCAGGTCCACCTGTCACCGGCCGCGGCGGCCCGGCTGGTGCGCGACATGCGGGTGACGAACGCGCCCGGACCGCTGACCCGGCGCGAGGTGGAGGTGCTGATCCTGCTGGCCCGCGGCCGGTCCAACAAGGAGGTCGCGCGCGAGCTGTCGATCGGGCAGCAGACCGTCAAGACGTACGTCAGCAGCATTCTTCGCAAACTGGACGTGCAGAGCAGGACGCAGGCCGCGTTGTACGCGGTGCAGACCGGTCTGGTGTCCACCCACGAGCTGGCGCAGGCGTGACCGGTCCCACGGTGGTCAGCGGAGTCGCCGGCGTCGCACCGGAGGCGGCCCGGACGACGGCACCACCCGCGGTGCCCACCGCGACCGCAGCCGACGTCGCCGATGTCAACGACGCCCTGCTGCACGGGGAGCTCGACCGCGACTCGGTGCTGCGGCTGGTGGCCCGCGGCGTGCGGCGCGGTCTGGACGCCACGGCCTGCGCGGTCTCGACCCTGGAACGCGACGGCACCCTGGTGGTCCGGGCGGCCGACGGCCGGGTGCGACCGGACCTTGTCGGCACCAGCGTGCCGGTGACGGACTCCTTGGCGGGCGAGGCGCTGCGCCGGTGCGAGGCCGTGATCGCCGACTCCGGGCAGGCGACCGCCTGGTCGGGTTCGGTCCTCGGCCCGGTGCTGGTGGTGCCGATACCGGGCCGCGCCCGTCCCGGCGGCGTGATCGAGGTGGCCGACGTCGCGGGTACCGGCAGCACCGACAGCACCGGCACCACGGAGAGCACCGAGAGCCGCCGCTACGGGCCCGGCGACGTGCGCACGGCAGGTCTGTTCGCCGGCGCGGCAGGAATGGCCGTGGAGCACGACCGGGCCAGCGCCGAGCTGGAGCTGGCGGCGGCGGTGCTCGGCGCGGCTGGCGGCGAACCGCTGCCCCAGACGCTGCGACAGCTGAGCGCGGCCGCCCTCACCGGCACCGGTGGTCTGGCGGCGGCGATCTACCTGCTGGACGACAACCTCACCTTGCGCCGGGCCGCCGGTGCCGGTCCGACGGAGTTGCTGGAGGACAGCGCCGCCGGCGCGGCGCCGAACGTCGCCCAGGCCGCCGTCGCCTCCAGGGCACCGATCGTGCACCAGCACGTCCATTCCGAAGGCGGGGGTGGGGTGGGTGCGCACCGCCGGACGACGGCGCTGGTGTGTGTGCCCCTGATGTCGCGCGGTGTCGTGCTCGGGGTGCTGTGCTGCCTGTGCCCGGCCGGGTCCTACCCCGGTCGCCGGGAACTCGCGTACCTGTCCATGGTGGCGGGCAAGGCCGCGATGACGGTGGACAGCTCGCACCTGGTCGCCTCGGCGCAGGAGAAGGCCGCGCAGGAGGAGCGGCAACGGCTGGCGCGGGAGCTCCACGACTCGGTGTCGCAGGCGTTGTACGGCATCGCGCTCGGCGCCCGCACCGCGCGGGAGTCGATCGGTCAGGAGCCCGAGCGCATCGACCAGCCGCTCGCCTACGTCCTGCAGCTGGCCGAGGCGGGCCTGGCCGACATGCGGGCACTGATCTTCGAGCTGCGCCCACAGGCACTGGCCGAGGAGGGCCTGGTGGCCGCGCTCGGCAAGCAGCTGGCAGCGTTCCGGGTGCGCCACGGTGTCCGGACGCGAGCCGTTCTGGGCAACGAGCCGGCCGGGGCGTTCAAGGTGAAACAGACGTTGTACCGCATCGCCCAGGAGGCGTTGCAGAACGCCGCGAAGCATGCCAACGCGCGAAACGTGCTCGTACGCCTGGAGGCCAGCCCCACGGCGCTCACCCTCGAGGTGGCCGACGACGGTGTGGGTTTCGACCCGGGCGCGTCCTACCCGGGACACCTCGGCCTGCGGTCGATGCGGGAACGGGTCAGCGAGCTGGGCGGGACGCTGGAGATCCACAGTGCGCCGGGGGAGGGCACCCGGATCGTGGCCCGGGCGCCGACCGGCCTGTGGCCGTGAGCAGGGCAGCAGGGTTCCGGTACGACGGCGGTCCCGGACGCACTCACGTCCGGGAGCACAGACACAGACGGCGGGTCCCGGGCTGTGATGCCCGGGACCGCACAGACACAGACGGCGGGTCCCGGGCTGTGATGCCCGGGACCGCACAGACACAGACGGCGGGTCCCGGGCTGTGATGCCCGGGACCCGCCGCTGTTCCCTACTTCGCGTACCTACTGAGCCTGTCTGGCCCTACCGTTGACCGGTTCGGCCGTTCGGTACCGCGGAGATCACCGCTTGTCGGCGGTGGGCACCTCCGCGAGCGGCGCCTGGTACTGCCGCAGCATCTGGAGCTTGGCCTTGTCCACGGTCTTCCAGTCGTTCTTCAGAACACCGCCGGTGTCACCGGAGTTGGCGTTCCACGACCAGTAGGTGTAGTTCAGGCCATGCTTCTTGGCGAAGGCGACCGTGGCGTGCTGCCACTTGCCCTCGGTGGTCTTCGGGCTGACCGACTTGCCACCGAACTCACCCAGCAGCAGCGGGGTCTTGTCCTTCAGGAACGCCCAGTGCTTCTCCCAGACACCCGGAAGGTTGTTCGGGTAGTTGGGCGCCTGGAACCACTTCTGCTGGTAGACACCGGGGCCGTAGTCGTGCGGCGCGTAGACCAGCTTGTCGTTCTTCGCCAGCCGGACCGGGTTCTGCTTCGCACCCGCCAGGTTGCCGCCCCACCAGTAGTAGTCGTTCTTGTAGGACTCGACACCCTCGACGGCGACCAGCCAGTTCGGGTTGGCCTTCAGGACGGCGTTACCGGCCCGCTCGGCGGCGAGGCGCCAGTCGGTGCTCTTCACGCCGGTGCCCCAGGTGGCCTGGCCACGCGGTTCGTTGTGCAGGTCGGCACCGATGACCCGCGGGTCGCTCTTGTAGTGCTTGGCGAGCATCGTCCAGTCGTCGATCCAGCGCTTCTCGCTGACCTGCGGGGTGTACCACAGCTCGCTCTGCGCCTGCGCGGTCGGACGGTGCCGGTCGAGCAGGACCATGAGGCCGCGGTCGGTCGCGCCCTTCACGATCTTGTCCATCAGCGGAAGGCCCTTGAGCCCCTTGAGGTCCGGGTTCAGCTTGTAGTTGATCCCGGTGGGCTTGCTTTCCTTGTCGAACATCTGGTTGGAGTAGGGCAACCGGATGGTGTTGAAACCGGTGGACCGGATCTGGTCGAGCATGCTCTTCCAGTTACGGGCCCACAGACCGTGCGGCACGAACGTCTCCGTCTCGAAGCCGAACCAGTTGACACCGGTCAGATTGACCTTCTTGCCACTGGCGTCGACGATGTTCGGTCCGTCCGTGTGCAACGGGGTCTGGATCTTGGCGCTACCGCCTGCGGTGGCATCGTCAGCCCCCGGAGCAGTTCCGGGCTTTGGCGCGAACGCCGCGACCACACCAACGATCAACGACACGATCACGGGGACCAACAATACGGCGACTCGACCACGCTTGGAGGTCTTTCGGTAACGAGAACTAACCCAGGTTAGCATGCTCCTCCTTAAGAATTGCTGCCAGATCCTGCTCGACGAACCGCTTACTCACGTGTCGGTGGAATCCGGCTTCGAGGGTCTGTCTAACGGCGGCGATGTCGTCGTAGTTCGACAGCGCTACTAATCGGGTATTCGGTAGACGGCGGCTTAGGTCTTTGACGACCGGAGCATCTTTGCTGCCGGTCGACTCTGCGTTCGACTCGATGTGCGACTGGCTGTGCGACTCGATGTCCACTTGCATGTACGACTCGATGTCGAACAGAAGTACGTCGGGTGCGCGTGGTGCCTGCACCAGTGCGAGTACTTCCTCGCTGTTGCCGGCAACCCCGAGCAGTTCGAGGTCTGGCTCATCGGTCAGTAGGTCGACCAGTGCATCGACCAGTTCCGGATGATTGCCGACGACGACCACACGAGTTCTTCGAATGACTCCTCCCGGCAATGGCGATCCGAACGCTGAAAAACCTAGTGAGCCGAAGCGGGTGAGTCGTCGTACGCGCGGTCGAACTTCTGGTCGCTCAAATGTGGCCGGCGACTAGTCCAGATGAATGTCGGCCAACTGCGCCCGGCGGTTGATTCGTTTGGCCGAGAGCGGAGTAGTTCGTTTGGACGACGCGGGCGGGGTTTTCGCGGGGCGCCGGCGAATCCACCGCCTGGCCGCCGTCCGTCCCACTCCCCGGCGGCCCATGTCAGGCGGGCCAGAACCGGTCCGGCGGGAACCCCGCGTGACCCGTTGACCTCACCGGGCTACGTAGGTAGCTTCCGCACATGGCCCCCGCTGACGTAGGAAGTTTTCGTCCCTCGTCCCGCCCCGCCCGCCGGTCCGTCCTGCTGGGCACCGCCGGTGCCGTCGCCGTGCTCGGCGGCCGGGCCACCGCCGGGGCCGCGACCACGGGCACGCCGGCCCCGCCGGCCGAGCGGACCGGCCGGCGGGCGCAGGCCTGGATCCGCCGGGCCGTGGCCCGGATGCCGGCGGAGGAGAAGGTCGGCCAGCTACTGGTGACGCATGTATATGGAGTGGCCGCGGACAGTGCCGACGCCCGCAACACCGCGGAGTACGGCGTGGCCACCCCGGCGGAGGTGGTGGCGAAATACCGCCTTGGCGGCGTCTGCTACTTCACCTGGTCGGGCAACGTCGGCCCGCTGCCCGGGGTGGCCGCGCTGTCCAACGGACTCCAGACCGCGGCGACCGGCACCGGCGCGGGCCTGCCGCTGCTGATCTCCACCGACCAGGAGCAGGGCACGATCGCCCGGATCGGCCCGCCGGCCGCGCAGTTCCCCGGAAACATGGCGCTCGGCGCGGGCCGCGACGCGGCCGCGGCGCGGGAGGCCGCCGCGATCACCGGTGCCGAGCTGGCCGCACTCGGGATCAACCACGACTACGCGCCCGACGCCGACGTGAACGTCGACCCGGGCAATCCGGTCATCGGCGTACGATCGTTCGGCTCCGACCCCGGGCTGGTCGCCGAGCTGGCCGCCGCCCAGGTGCTCGGCTACCAGCGCGACGGCCGGATCGCCGCCACCGCGAAACACTTCCCCGGCCACGGCGACACCAAGGTGGACAGCCACACCGGGATCCCGGAGATCCGCCACACCAGGCAGGAGTGGGAACGCCTCGACGCACCGCCGTTCCGGGCGTGATCGAGGCGGGGATCGACTCGATCATGACCGGTCACCTGGTGTTTCCCGCCCTCGACCCCTCCGGTGACCCGGCGACCCTGTCCCACCTGATCGTGACCGGACTGCTCCGGGGGTCGCTGGGCTTCACCGGCCTGGTGGTGACCGACGCCCTGGGCATGAAGGGCGTACGCGACAAGTACGGCGACGACCAGGTGGTGGTCCTCGCGGTCAACGCCGGTGTGGACATGCTGCTGCGGCCGCCGGCCTTCGACCTGGCCCACCGGTCACTGCTGGCCGCGGTGCGTGACGGCCGGATCAGTCGGCACCGGCTGGACGAGGCGGTCGGCCGGATCATCCGGCTCAAGCTGGCCAACGGCATCGTCCACCACCCGATGGTGGACGTGTCGGCCGTGGAGGACACCGTCGGTACGCCCTCGCACCTGGACCGGGCCGACCGGATCACCGAGACGACCACCACCGTGGTGAAGAACGCCGCCGGCCTGCTCCCGGCCCGGGTCGACGGGCGCCGGGTGCTGGTCGCCGGCGCCGGCGGAAGCGCGGTGCAGCACCTCGCCGGCGCACTGGCCGACCGCGGCGCGGAGGCCCGCACCGTCTCGACGGGCACCGGGCCCTCCGACGCCGCGATCGCCGCCGCGGTCGGTGCCGCCGCCGACGCCGACCTGACGTTCGTGCTCACCTCCAAGGCGTGGGACACCGACGTCACCGACCCGCAGGCCCGGCAGCAACTACTGGTCGACGAACTCCTCGGCACCGGGCGGCCGGTCGTGGTGGTCGCGGTCGCCGACCCCTACGACCTGGCGTACGTCGACGGCGCGCCGGCGGGCGTGGCGGCGTACGCACCGAACGCGGTGACGATGCGCGCACTCGCCCGGGTGCTGTGCGACGAGGTCGGCCCGCGTGGGCGGCTGCCGGTGGAGATCCCCACCGCCGACGGCACCGGCGTGCTGTATCCGTACGGCCACGGCCTCACGTGGTGACCGGACCACCTTTCCGCGAACACGAAACCCGCGAACACCAATCCGCGAAACGAACGGAGTACGCGATGACCCGCACCGGTTCGCCGTCCCGGCGCACCCTCCTTGGTTCCGCCCTGGCCTCCGGCGCGGTGGTGACCACCGGCCTGCAGTTGTCCGGCTCGGCCGCCGCCACCACCGAGCGCCCGGGTGACGGGCAGGCCGATCGTGCCGCCGATCGTGAGGAACACCCGGCCACCGCTTCGGCGGACCAGCGAAGCGGCGGCCGGGTGTTCACCGGCGCCGAGGTCGCGGCGGCCGGCGACTGGGCGGTGCTGCGCGGCACCAGGCTGGGCATCTTCAGCAACCCGACCGGCATCCTGCCCGACGCCCGCCACATCGTGGACGACCTCGCCGAACACGACGACCTGACGATCGTCGGCGCGTTCGGGCCCGAACACGGCTTCCGCGGCAGCGCGCAGGCGGGTGGTTCGGAGGGCGACAGCCGTGACCCGCGGACCGGCATACCGGTCTACGACGCGTACGGCGCCAACCAGGCGAAGCTCGGTCAGTTGTTCACCAAGGCCGGTGTGGAGACGCTGGTCTTCGACATCCAGGACATCGGCGCGCGCTTCTACACCTACATCTGGACGATGTACAACTCGATGGCCGCGGCCGCCCGGCTGGGCCTCAGGTACGTCGTACTCGATCGGCCGAACCCGATCGGCGGCCGGGTGGACGGCGCGATGATGACACCGGACTACACCTCCGGCGTCGGCGCCAAGGAGATCGTGCAGCAGCACGGGATGACGGTGGGGGAGCTCGCGCGGTTCTTCAACGGCGAACTGCTGCCCGCGGAGGCCGGTCGTCCGGTGGACCTCGAGGTCGTGGAGGTCAGGGGCTGGCGGCCGGACTCGCGCGCACAGGAGTACGGCCCGCTGTGGCCGCCGCCCTCGCCGAACATCCCCACCCCGGACTCGGCCCTCGCCTATGTCGGCACCTGTTTCTTCGAGGGCACCAACATCTCCGAGGGACGCGGCACCACGCGGCCGTTCGAACTCGTCGGCGCGCCGTACCTCGACTACCACTGGGGTGACCGGCTGAACTCCCACGGCCTTGCGGGTGTGGAGTTCCGCGAGGCGTACTTCGTCCCCACGTTCAACAAGTACGTCGGGGAGACCTGCGCGGGTGTGCAGGTGCACGTCACCGACGTACGCGCGTTCGCGCCGATCCCTGCCGCGGTGGCGATGCTGGTGGAGGCCCGCCGGTACGCGGACTTCCAGTGGCGCTACGACACCTACGACCCGAAACGGCCGCACTGGATCGACAAGCTGTCCGGTTCGCCGCGGCTGCGCACCATGATCGACGCGGGCGCGTCGGTGACCGAGGTGGTCGGTGCGTGGAGTGAGGAGGTGAAGGAGTTCGACGCGCGCCGTCGGCAGTACCTCCTGTATCCGGGACGACGGGCCTAGGACAGGTCTGGCGATGAACGGGTGGAGAAGGCGGGCTAGCGTACGGGTGGTCGCCACGATCGCGTTGGTCGGCACGGTTCTCGTCGCCGTACTGGCATCGATACCACCGCCCGCCCGCGCCGATGCACGCAGTCGTGGTTTCGACCATCCGTATGAAGGTTTCGCTCCGCCAGGCACCCGACTTCGTGCCGGCACACCGAAGGAGGCCGGTCTGGACGCCGCCGAACTCACCACGATGGTGGAGGACCTGCGCGGATACCTCCGGCCGCAGGGCGACGGGCATCCGCTCTACCCGGGTGCGGTCGTCCTGGTCGCCCGCGAGGGCAAGGTCGTCGTGCACGAGGCGATGGGCCAGGCGGTGAAGTACGCCGACGCGTCCGGTGCCGAGCTCCCCGTGCACCAGCAGGCGCCGATGACGCCGGACACGATTTTCGACCTGGCCAGCATCTCCAAGCTGTTCACGTCGATCGTCGTGATGCAGCAGGTCGAGGCCGGGCGGGTAAACCTGGACGCGCCGGTTGCCAACTACCTCCCGGAGTTCGCAACCAACGGCAAGGAACCAATCACCGTACGCCAGTTGCTCACGCACACCTCTGGCCTGCCGTCATGGATGCGCCTGTGGCGGCCCTACCCGGACCGGGCGAGCCGGATCGCTGCGGTGCTCGCGGTCAAGCCGAGCGCGCCGCCAGGAACGACGTACGTCTACTCCGACCTCAACCTCATCACTCTCGGCATCCTGGTCGAACGCGTCACCGGCCGCGGCCTCGACGAACTCGTGCGCGCCGGCATCACCGAGCCGCTCGGCATGGTCGACACCGGCTACAACCCGCCGGCGGACAAGCTGCACCGGGTGGCTGCCACGGAGTTCCAGTCCGACCCCGACCGGGGCATGGTGCGGGGTAGCGTGCACGACGAGAACGCCTGGTCCCTGGGGGGTGTCGCCGGACATGCCGGGGTGTTCTCCACCGCGTCCGATCTCGCGATCCTCGCGCAGGCGATGATGAACGGCGGTAGCTACGCGGGTCGCCGTGTCCTTGGGGAGAAGACGGTCACGGCGATGCTCACCGACCTGAACGAAGGTTTCCCCGGTCACGCACACGGGCTCGGGTTCGAACTCGACCAGCGGTTCTACATGGGTGCGTTGTCCTCTCCGCGCACAGCCGGGCACACCGGCTTCACCGGGACGTCGGTGGTCATCGACCTGTTGTCGCGTTCCATCGCCGTCCTGACGACCAACCGGGTCCACCCACGCAGGGAGTGGAGCAGCGTCAACGTCGCACGCCGCACGGTCGCCGACCACGTGGCGCGCGCGCTCGACGTCACACCGCGACGTGGTCGCACCGCGTGGTATGCCGGTCACGCGGACGACGTCACGGCGACGCTGACGTTGCCGGTGACGTTGCGGGAGGAACACACCAGACTTGGCTTCGACCTGTTCGTGGACACCGAAGTCGCAGACGTCCTGACACTGGAGTTGTCGCGCGACGGTGGCACTACGTGGTCGCCGTTGCCGTACATCGTGTCGAGTCGCGGACGGATCGCCAACCACGACGGTTCTATCTCCGGATTCACCGGACGACATTGGCAGCAGGCGTACGCTGAGGTCGACGAATCGCCAGGTCAGGTCCAGATTCGCTGGCGATACGTCACCGATCCGCTCTACCAGGGTCGCGGTGTCTACGTCGATGAGGTCCGGTTGGGTGACGCGCAGGGCACGCTGTTCAACGGGGAGCGGGAAGCCGATCGCTTCCTCGCGGACGGCTGGTCACAGGCAACGCGCTGAACCGTTTCGTCACCGACAGTGCACGGTATGGGCACGGCAACGGCACCGTAGCGGCGCGGCAGGGAACACCGGCACGTGTCCGGCTACCTGCTCGCCGGATGGTCGACGGCGATGGTGGGGCGGTCGGGTAACGAAGCTCGTTCCGGCGCATCGGAACGAGGTTCGGCGAGGTGGCGTCCGCGAGCGTGGCTGGACACGCGCTCCCAGGTTGCGAGGGTAAGTTACTTTCCATCATGGGCAAGAATTCGAAGATTCCTGAGGCCGACCCGGTGGCCGAAGGTGTCGTGATCCGGATCCGGGCCCTCGCTCCTTCGTTGTCACCGGCCGAGCGCCGCGTGGCCAGCCTCGTCCTCGAGGATCCCGAGGGGGCGTCCGCCCGCACCATCACCGAGTTGGCCCGCGCGGCCGGCACGTCGGAGACGACGGTCATCAGGTTCTGCAAGGTTCTCGGGCTACCCGGCTATCCGGAGCTGCGGCTTCGGCTGGCGGCGGAGTCGGCCCGGGAGTCCGCCCGCGACGGCGACCGCGGCAGGGTCGTCGGCAGCGACATCGGTCCCGACGACTCGATGGCACAGATCGTGGAGAAGGTCGCGTTCGCCGACGCACGTGCGGTGGAGGAGACCGCCCGCCAGCTCGACGTCGAGGTGGTGGAGACCGTGTCGGAGGTGCTCGCCGCCGCGCGGCGCACCGAACTCTTCGGGGTGGGCGCCAGTGCGTTCGTGGCCCTGGACTTCCAGCAGAAGCTGCACCGCATCGGCCGGTTGGCGTTCGCGTGGGTGGACACGCACGCCGCGCTGGCCAGCGCCGCCCTGCTCGGCCCGGGCGACGTCGCGGTCGGCATCTCCCATACCGGCATGACGGGCGACACCATCGAGGTGCTCGCCCAGGCACGCGACCGGGGCGCGACCACGGTGGCACTGACCAACTTCCCGCGGTCCCCGATCGCGGAGGTCGCCGACTACGTACTCACCACGGCGGCGCGGGAGACGACGTTCCGTTCCGGCGCCACCGCCAGCCGGATCGCCCAGCTCACCGTGGTGGACTGCCTGTTCGTCGCGGTGGCCAGGCGCCACTACGACAAGACCATGGGCGCGCTCGAGGTGACCTTCGACGCGATCAGCGGGCGCCGGGTGGCGGCTTCGCGCGGACGACGTTGATGGGTGAGTCGCGGAGTGAGCCGCGTCAGGAGAAGGGAACCCGGCCGGTGATCGAGGACTTCGTACGCGTGGAATCACCCACCGAGGCGCGCAATCCGCGCACCACGCAGATCGACCGGGTGCCCACCCTCGAGGTTCTGGAACTCATCAACGACGAGGACCAGCAGGTGGCGGGTGCCGTCCGTGCGGTGCTGCCCCGCCTCGCCGCCGCGGTCGACCTCGCGGTGCAGGCACTGCACGAGGGACACCGCGTGCACTACGTCGGAGCCGGCACCTCCGGACGCCTCGGGGTGCTGGACGCCGCGGAGTTGCCGCCGACGTTCGCCGTACCGGACGGCTGGTTCGTCACCCACGCGGCCGGCGGCCCGACCGCCCTGTTGCGGGCGATCGAGGGAGCCGAGGACGACGAGGAGGCCGGTTCGGCGGAGATCGCCGAGTCGGCGGTGGCCGGCGACGTGGTCGTCGGACTCGCCGCGAGCGGCCGGACGCCGTACGTCGTCGGTGCTCTGCGGGCAGCCCGCCGGCTCGGTGCGGCCACCGTCCTGGTGACCGCCAACCCGTCGGCGGCAGTGGGTGGGGAGGTCGACGTGTTCGTCGCGGTCGACACCGGCCCGGAGGTGGTCGCCGGCTCGACGCGGATGAAGGCGGGCACCGCGCAGAAGCTGATCCTGAACGCCTTCTCCACCGCGGTGATGGTGCGGATGGGGCGGACGTACTCCAATCTGATGGTCGACCTGATGGCCACGAACGCCAAGCTGCGCGGGCGGATGCTGGAGATCCTCGGCGAGGCGACGGGGGAGGACCAGCAGACCTGTGCCCGGGCGCTCACCGACGCCGGCGGGGAACTGAAGACCGCGCTGGTCGCGGTGCTCGGCGGGGTCACGTCGGGGGTGGCCCGAGCCGCGCTGACGCGGGCCGACGGGCACGTCCACGCCGCGCTCGCCGACGTGCGCGGGGTGTGAACACCTGTCCGGTTGTGGTCTTGCACCAGGGGTAGAGAACCACGCAGTGTGGAGGTTCCAGGTGCGTCTCTTCCCTCTTCGGCGCGCCCAGACGTGTCGGAGGTCCCTGTGCAGGCGATATGGAAGGGTTCGGTCTCCTTCGGCCTTGTGACGATCCCCGTCAAGGTATACGCGGCGACCCAGGAGAAGGATGTCGCGTTCCGTCAGGTTCACGCCGCCGACGGTGGCCGCATCCGGTACCGCCGCATCTGCGAGGTCGACGGCGAGGAGGTGGCGTACTCCGACATCGCCAAGGGATTCGAGCTTCCCGACGGTGAGATGGCGATCCTGACCGCGGACGACATGGCCGATCTTCCGCTGCCGACCCGGCACGTGGTGGAGGTGCTGGAGTTCGTTCCGGCAGAGGAGATCGACCCGATCTACGTCTCCCGCAGCTACTACCTGCAGGCCGACGGGCCGGCCGCCAAACCGTACGTCCTGTTGCGCGACGCGCTGCGGCGCACCGGCCAGACCGCCCTTGTCAAGGTGGCCTTGCGCAACCGCGAGGCACTGGCCATGTTGCGCCCCAAGGGGGACGTGCTGGTCCTGCAGACGATGTTGTGGCCGGACGAGGTACGCGACGCGTCGTTCGCCGCACCCGCGTCGGAGGTGGAGGTCCGCCCGCAGGAGGTGGCGATGGCGGAGTCCTACATCCAGACGTTGGAGACCAGCTTCGATCCCGACCGCTACCACGACGAGTACCGCGCCGCCCTCGAGGTGGTCCTGGAGGCCAAGGCGACCGGGCACGAGGTGGAGGCTCCCGCGACCGCGGCACCCGCCAAGGGTGAGGTGGTCGACCTGATGGCGGCGTTGCAGGCCAGCGTGGACGAGGCGCGCCGGCAACGCGGTGAGTCGGCCGGTGGCGGTGTCGGGCGCGCGGCTGGGGCGGCGAAGTCGGCGAAGAAGGCACCGGCCAAGAAGGCGGCGGCGAAGAAGACGGCCACCAAGAAGGCCGCCGCGAAGAAGACCACCACCAAGAAGGCCGCGAAGAAGCCCGCCGCGAAGACCGCGAAGACGCCGGCCCGCAAGTCGGCGTAGCCGGCGTGGTCGGCGTGGTCGGCGTGGTCGGCCTGGCCTGGCAGGGGATTCAGGCCCGGCGGCGTAGCACGACCGCCCGGCCCGCGAGGCCGAGTACGAACATCACCAAGCCCGCGACCACCGAGGTCCACGGCAGCGCCGCCACCAGCACCACACAGCCGACGACGCCGAGCACGTTCAGCGCACGTGGCCAGCGCCGCTGGCCGGCCGGCTGGGTGAACGCGGACGCGTTGGCGATCGCGTAGTAGACCAGTACGCCGAACGACGAGAAGCCGATCACACCGCGCACGTCCGTGGTGAGGACCAGCACGCAGACCACGGCCGCCACCGCGAACTCGGCGTGGTGCGGGATCCGGTAGCGGGGGTGGACCGCGTCCAGCCAGCCGGGCAGGTCGCGGTTGCGCGCCATCGCCAGCGTCGTGCGTCCCACCCCGGCGATCAGCGCGAGCAGCGCGCCGAGACTCGCCAGCGCTCCGCCGACCCGGACCAGCGGTGCGAGCTCGCCCACTCCGGCGGCCTGCACCGTCGCCGCGAGCGGCGCGGCCGACCGGGCCAGCAGCTCCGGACCGGCGGCGAACAACGCGGACAGGCCGACCACGACGTAGACCACCACGGTGATCCCCAACGCCAGCGGGATCGCTCGCGGGATCGTGCGCGCCGGGTCGCGAACCTCCTCGCCCAGGGTGGCCACCCGGGCGTAGCCGGCGAACGCGAAGAAGAGCAGACCGGCCGCCTGCAGGATGCCGTACGCCCCGCCTGCCGTCAGCGCGTCCCAGCCACCCACCCGGTCCGGTGAGGCGTGCCCACCCAGCCAGATGCCGGCGACCAGCACCACGAGGGTGGTCAGCGTGCACGCGACCAGGACGCGGGTAGCCTGCGCCGTCCGCGTGACTCCGCGGTAGTTCAGGGCGGCGAGCCCGAGCACACCGAGGACCGCCACGATCCGCTGCACCCACCACGGTCCTGGAACGGCGTACGCCGCGAAGGTCAGTGCCATCGCCGCGCACGACGCGGTCTTGCCGACGACGAACCCCCAGCCGGCGACGAAGCCCCACCAGTGGCCGAGGCGTTCCCGTCCGTACACATAGGTGCCGCCGGAGGTCGGGTAGGCGGCAGCCAGCTGGGCGGACGCGGTGGCGTTGCAGTACGCGATCACCGCCGCGATCACCAGGCCGATGATCAGTCCCGCGCCTGCGGCGGCCGCGGCCGGGCCGAACGCCGCGAAGACGCCCGCGCCGATCATCGAACCCAGCCCGATCACGACCGCGTCGCCGACACCCAGCCGGCGCGCCAGCCGGTCGGGTCCGGCGGTGTTGTCCGAACCGCTCATCGGCGGAGTCCTCCGGAAGGCTGTGGGCTGAGCTGTGGGCTGAGCTGTGGACTGATCGATTCGGGGGAACGATATCGGGCGGTGCGATTCTTCGTCCCCGCCCCGACCGCGGCCGGACTCCGGGTGGGACGATGGCGCTGGGACCTCCCCGACCGGGAGGCCCACCCCAACCTGGTCCACGCCCACAAAGACGCGGGAGCCATCGATGGATGCCGTCACGCAGGTACCCCCGCCGGCCAACGAGCCGGTCAAGTCCTACGCACCCGGGAGCGCCGAGCGCGCGAGCCTGTCCCGCCGGCTGGCGGAGCTGGCAGGCGACCACGTCGAGCTCACCGCCACCATCGGCGGGGTGACCCGCGCCGGCAGCGGCGACCCCGTTCCGGTGGTGATGCCGCACAACCACGCCCACGTGCTCGGTACGTTGCACAACTCCACCGAGCAGGACGCCGAGGACGCGGTCAAGGCCACCCAGGACGCCGCGCACGAGTGGCGGGCGATGTCCTTCGACGACCGCGCCGCGATCTTCCTCAAGGCCGCCGACCTGGCCGCCGGTCCCTGGCGGGACACCCTGAACGCCGCGACGATGCTGGGCCAGAGCAAGTCGGTCCAGCAGGCCGAGATCGACGCGGCCTGCGAGCTGATCGACTTCCTGCGGTTCAACGTGCACTTCGCCCGGCAGATCCACGCCGAGCAGCCGATCTCCTCGCCCGGGGTGTGGAACCGCCTCGACTACCGGCCGCTGGAGGGCTTCGTCTACGCGGTCACGCCGTTCAACTTCACCGCGATCGCCGCCAACCTGCCGACCGCGCCCGCCCTGATGGGCAACGTCGTCCTGTGGAAGCCGTCGCCCACCCAGACGTTCGCCGCGTACTTCACGATGCGGATGCTGGAGGAGGCGGGCCTGCCGCCCGGTGTGATCAACCTGCTGCCCGGTGACGGGCTCGCGGTGTCCCGGGTCGCGCTCGCCCACCCGAGCCTGGCCGGCATCCACTTCACCGGGTCTACCGCGACGTTCCGGACGCTGTGGCGCGGCGTCGGCGAGCACCTCGACCGCTACCACAACTACCCGCGGATCGTCGGCGAGACCGGTGGTAAGGACTTCATCCTGGCCCACGCCTCCGCCGACCCCGACGTGCTGCGCACCGCGCTCATCCGCGGGGCCTTCGAGTACCAGGGACAGAAGTGCTCGGCAGCCTCCCGCGCCTACGTGCCACGCAGCGTGTGGGACCGGATCGCCGACGAGCTCGCCGCCGAGACCGAGGCGCTGACGATGGGCGACGTCGCCGACCTGTCGAACTTCATGGGTGCGGTCATCGACGAGCGGGCGTTCGCCAAGCACGCCGCCGCGCTGGAACGCGCCAAGGCGGCCGACTCCATCAGCGTCGTCGCCGGCGGGACGCTCGACGACAGCGTGGGCTACTTCGTCCGGCCGACGGTCCTGACCTGCGACGACCCCACCGACGAGATCTTCACCACGGAGTACTTCGGGCCGATCCTCGGCGTGCATGTGTACGAGGACAGCGCGTACGAACAGGTCATCGGGGCGCTGGACACCGCGTCGCCGTACGGCCTCACCGGCGCGGTGATCGCCCAGGACCGTCAGGCGGTCGCCACCGCGGGGGAGCGGCTGCGCTACACCGCCGGGAACTTCTACGTGAACGACAAGCCGACCGGTGCGGTGGTGGGTCAACAGCCGTTCGGTGGAGCTCGAGCCAGCGGGACCAACGACAAGGCGGGGTCGGTCTGGAACCTCGTGCGCTGGGTGAGCCCGCGGACGGTCAAGGAGACCTTCGTACCGCCCACCGACCACCGCTACCCGCACATGGGCTAGAGCTGTGGCGGGTGGGGAGTCAGGCGACCCGCGGAGCCTTGCTGCCGCGTACCCTCTCCACCTCGACCTGCTCGCCGTCGGCGAACGACGTGTCCACGAACAACGCCGTCCCGCAGATCACGCACGCCCAGTCGGGGCAGCCCTCACCGTGGCCCTCCTCGCACTGCGGCTGGACGAACAGCTCCAGCCGCCGGCAGGTCGGGCACTGGTAGGTCGTCTCGCGTGTCGCGTCGGTCATGGCCGGGCCTCCCCACGTCGGTGGAATCCGGGCGGAACTCACGTTCGCAGCAAGGGCCGTCGACGCCGAGTCGACACGCCGTACTGATCGCGAACCGACTCTGCGTGACGGGCGCGGGGCCACCGGGCCGCCGGGGCGGGGGCCGCGGTGCAGGCTCACCCTGCTTCGGGCGGCGCCCAGGTGAGGTCGATCCCGAGGCTTCGCAGCCAGGCGTCCACGTCGTGGCCGTGCCCGACGATCCCGGCGTACGCGGTGTAGCTCGCCTCCAGGGCGCGTTCGGCGTCGGCCGGTCCGAGCAGGCCGGCGCCCACCGCGGCGACGAACTCGTCGGAGTCGACCACCCGGGCGTCCACCCCGGTGCGGACCAGGATGTCGAGGTAGTGGTCGACGGTGCGCCACACCTGGCCCCGGACGGTCGTGGCCATGACGTCGACGTAGTGGTCCTCGGACCGGACCATGCCGGGGTGTGCCCGGAAGTCGCTGACCCGCAGGTGCAGCCCGGGCAGGATCCACGACTGCATCCAGCCGATGGTGGGGTGGCCGGTCAGCGGCCGGGAGAAGTACAGCCCGAAGTCGGTGACCCGCCAGGTGTCGAGGGCCCGCGGGATGCCGTCGCGGTCGACGTTGACCCCGGCCACCAGGTCGTAGGTCTCCAGGTGCGGCGGGTGGATCGACTCCGCCGGATCCGCGCCACCCGCCGTCCCGGATGTCGCCGTCTCGGACGTCCCTGACGTCTCGGACGTCTCCGACGTCACCGCTGGTTGGCCAGCCAGTCGCGGCCGAGATCCTCCATGCCGTCCAGGCCGGCCATCACCGCGGGCGCGGCGGCCTGCTCGATCTTCTTCCCGATGATCGGGACGGTCGCCTTCAGGTCGGCCTCCACGATCTGCTTGGTGGACGAACCGCCCGCGTCGGGCACCAGCCGGATCTTGCCGCGCATCGAGACCGGCGCGTTGGCGATGTCGACCTTCAGGTCGCCGGTGCGGGACCCGTCCGGGCTGGGGGGACCCCAGTCGATCACCTCGTCCAGCTCGATCCGCTCGCCGACGAACTTCCGGACGAAGTCGGGCACCTTCGCGGGCAGCTCCTGGTGGGTGGTCGTGCGGGCGCCGCCGCCGTCGCCGTCGCGTACGTCGATGTCGTAGCTCAGCGCGTGCGCCTTCTCCACCCGGTGCCGGATGAAGCTCTCGTTGGTCAGCATGGCGAACACGGTGTCCGGCGGAGCCGCGTAGCTGCATTCCCGATGAAGGTCCATGGTGAGATCCAACACGAAGATCGGTGCCAATGCCGACAACGAGGCACCACGAGCCACATAGAGGGCACGACGAGGGCACGACGAGGCACGTGGAGGGGCGACCGGAGCCCCCTTTGTCCGACCTGTACGCCCGCGATGCGCGGTCCGCCGGATTCATCCCGCCCCATGCCTCCTCGGCCGGAGCGGTCAGGGATTAGGGTCGGAGAGGCCCGTACGACGGAGTACGGCCCCGGCGCCTGCCGTGGCTCCGGTGGACAGATGGGCAAGGCGAGGTCATGACCGTCACCGGCAGCAAGTGGGACGACGCCAAGGACGCGATCCTGGCCGATGCCGCCAAGGTCGCCGAGCACAGTCGTTCGGCCGGGGCGCTGCCACCTGACCAGGTGGAGCGGCTGCTGGCCATCTACTACCGCCACGTCTCCGCCGAGGACCTGCTCCACCGCGACCCGGTGGACGTCTATGGCGCCGCCCGCAGCCACTACCGCCTGGCGCAGGAGCGCCCGCAGGGCACCGCCGCGGTCAACGTCTTCACCCCCACGGTCGAGGAGCACGGCTGGTCGTGCAGCCACACCGTGGTGGAGGTGGTCACCGACGACATGCCGTTCCTCGTCGACTCGGTGACGATGGAGCTGTCCCGGCGCAACCACGGCATCCACCTCGTCGTCCACCCGCAGGTCACCGTGCACCGGGAGATCACCGGCAAGCTGCTCGGCGTCGAGGGCGGCTACAACGGCACCCCGGCGACCGCGCCCGGCCGGCGCGAGCCCGACCTGGTGGCGGAGTCGTGGATCCACGTCGAGATCGACCGGGTGAGCGACCCCGACGACCTGGTGCAGATCGAGGCCGACCTGCGCCGGGTCCTCAACGACGTACGCGAGTCGGTGGAGGACTGGGAGAAGCTGCAGGCCCGCGCCCTGGAGGTGGTGGAGGACCTCGCCACCAACCCGCCGCCGCTGCCCGAGCAGGAGATCGCCGACACCCGGGAGCTGCTGACCTGGCTGGCCGACAACCACTTCACCTTCCTCGGCTACCGCGAGTACACCCTGCACGAGACACCGGACGGCGACTCCGTGATGCGTGCCGTCCCCGGCAAGGGGCTCGGCATCCTGCGCTCCGACCCGCGTTCGACCCGGTCGTTCCGGCAGATGCCGCCGGAGGTGCGCACCAAGGCCAAGGAGAAGCGGCTCCTCATCCTCACCAAGGCCAACTCCCGCTCCACGGTGCACCGGCCGGCCTACCTCGACTACATCGGCATCAAGACCTTCGACGAGTCCGGTGAGGTGGTGGGCGAACGCCGCTTCCTCGGGCTGTTCACCTCCGCGGTCTACACCCAGAGCGTGCGCCGCATCCCCGTCCTGCGGGCCCGGACGGCGGAGGTGCTCGAGCGCTCGGGCTTCTCCACCGACTCCCACTCCGGCAAGGTGCTGCTGGACATTCTGGAGACCTATCCGCGCGACGAGCTGTTCCAGGTGTCGGCGGAGGAACTCCTCCCGACCGTGATGGCCGTCCTGTACCTCCAGGAACGCCGCCGGCTGCGGTTGTTCGTACGCCGCGACGACTACGGCCGCTACGTCTCCTGCCTGGTCTACCTCCCGCGCGACCGGTTCTCCACCGACGTACGCCTGGAACTGCAGCGGCTCCTCCTTTCCGCCTACGGCGGGGAGACCATCGACTTCGCGCTGCGGCTGTCGGAGTCGGTGCTGGCCCGGCTGCACTTCGTGATCCGGATGCCGCGCGGCGCCGTGATCCCCGACCTCGACGTGGCCGAGGTGGAGGAGCAGCTGTCCCAGGCCACCCGCACCTGGTCCGACGACTTCGCCGACGCGCTCAACGACCAGGTGGGCGAGGCGGAGGCCGCGCGGCTGCTGCACCGCTACGACGAGGCGTTCCCGGTCGCCTACCGCGACGACTTCCCCGCCCGGACCGGCGTGGCCGACCTGCTCCGGCTGGAGGAGCTGCCCGCCGAGGGCGGCCTGGGCCTGTCGTTGTACGAGCCGGTCGACGCCGCGTCGAACGAACGCCGGTTCAAGATCTACCGCACGGGGCAGAGCCTGTCGCTGTCCGACGTACTGCCCCGGCTCACCCGGATGGGCGTGGAGGTCATCGACGAGCGCCCGTACGAGATCGAGACCGCCGACCACCGGCGGGCCTGGATCTACGACTTCGGGCTGGTCTACGACGCCGCGGTGGTCGGGGCGCCGGCCGCGGCGATCCGGGAGCTGTTCCAGGACGCGTTCGCCGCGGTGTGGTCCGGCCGGGCCGAGAGCGACGGGTTCAACGCGCTGGTGCTGCGGGCCGGGCTGGACTGGCGGCAGGCGAGCATCCTTCGTGCGTACGCGAAGTACATGCGCCAGTCGGGGTCGACGTTCAGCCAGAGCTACATCGAGGACGCCCTCACCGCCAACGTCGACCTGGCCTGCCTGCTGGTCAGCCTGTTCGAGGCGCGGTTCGACCCGCGCGCCGACCAGGACCCGAAGGCGCGCGACAAGCAGGCCACGGAGCTGGTCGAGCGGATCGAGTCGGGCCTGGACGACGTGGTGAGCCTGGACCACGACCGCATCCTGCGTTCCCTGCTCAACCTCGTCCGCACCACGCTGCGGACCAACTACTTCCAGCGTGACACCGACGGCGAGCCCAAGCCGTACATCTCGTTCAAGCTCGACCCGCGGTCCAACCCGGAGCTGCCCGAGCCGCGGCCGCAGTACGAGATCTGGGTCTACTCCCCGCGGGTTGAGGGCGTGCACCTGCGGTTCGGCCCGGTGGCCCGTGGTGGGCTGCGCTGGTCCGACCGTCGCGAGGACTTCCGTACCGAGGTGCTCGGCCTGGCCAAGGCGCAGATGGTGAAGAACACCGTGATCGTGCCGGTCGGCGCCAAGGGCGGGTTCTTCTGCAAGCAGCTACCCGACCCGGCCGACCGCGACGCCTGGATGGCCGAAGGGGTCGCGTCCTACCGCACGTTCATCAGCGGGCTGCTGGACATCACCGACAACCTCCGGCGGGGCGAGGTGATCCCGCCGGCCGACGTCGTACGCCACGACGGCGACGACGCCTACCTCGTGGTTGCCGCCGACAAGGGCACCGCGAGCTTCTCCGACATCGCCAACGACGTGGCGAAGTCCTACGGCTTCTGGCTCGGCGACGCGTTCGCCTCCGGCGGCTCCGACGGCTACGACCACAAGGCGATGGGCATCACCGCGCGCGGGGCGTGGGAGTCGGTCAAGCGGCACTTCCGCGAGCTGGGGCGGGACTGCCAGCACGAGGACTTCACCTGCGTGGGCGTCGGCGACATGTCCGGTGACGTCTTCGGCAACGGCATGCTGTGCTCGCGGCACACCCGCCTGGTCGCGGCCTTCGACCACCGGCACATCTTCCTCGACCCCGATCCCGACCCGGACACGTCCTACGACGAACGCCGGCGGCTGTTCGACCTGCCGAGGTCGAGCTGGGCCGACTACGACCGCGACCTGATCAGCACCGGGGGAGGGGTCTACCGCCGGACGGCGAAGTCGATCCCGCTCAGCCCGCAGGTCCGCGCCTCGCTCGGCATCGCCCGCAACGTCGACGCGCTCACCCCCAGCGAGCTGATCCGCGCCATCCTCACCGCGCCGGTCGACCTGCTGTGGAACGGCGGCATCGGCACCTACGTCAAGGCGTCCGCCGAGTCCCAGGCCGACGCCGGCGACAAGGCCAACGACGCGGTTCGAGTCAACGGCCGCCAGTTGCGTGCCGCCTGTGTGGGCGAGGGCGGCAACCTCGGCCTCACCCAGCTCGGCCGGATCGAGTACGCCCAGCAGGGCGGCAAGCTCACCACCGACTTCATCGACAACTCCGCGGGCGTGGACACCTCCGACCACGAGGTCAACATCAAGGTGCTGCTGGACCGGCTGGTGCAGGAGGGCGACCTGACCGGCAAGCAGCGCAACGAGATGCTGGCCGGGATGACCGACGAGGTCGCGCAGCTCGTCCTGGACGACAACTACCAGCAGAACGTCGCCCTGCAGAACGCCGCGGCCGGCTCCAAGGCGCTGATGCACGTGCACGCCGACTGGATCCGCCGGCTGGAGAAACTCGGGCTGATCGACCGGGAGCTGGAGTTCCTGCCCAACCCCAAGCAGTTCCGCGAACGCCAGGCGCAGGGCGGCGGGCTCACCGCGCCCGAGCTCGCCGTGCTCTTCGCGTACACCAAGGTCGTGCTGGCGAGTGAGCTGCTGGGCACCTCGCTGCCCGACGACCCGTACCTCAACGCCGAGCTGGTGGCCTACTTCCCCGAGCCGATGCGGAAACGCTTCCAGGCACAGATGGCCGAGCACCCGCTGCGCCGGGAGATCATCACCACGCAGGTGGTCAACCGGATGGTCAACATGGCCGGGATGACGTTCTATCCGCGGCTGTCCCTGGAGACCGGTGCGCCGGCGGAGGAGCTGGCGCGCGCCCACGTGGCCGCCAGGGCCATCTTCGGGGCGGACGAGATCTTCGCCGAGATCCAGCGGCTGGACAACCGGATCGAGTCCGGGATGCAGGTGCGCATGCGGCTGGAGGCGCGCACGATCGCCGAACGCGCCAGCCGGTGGTTCGTCCAGAACCGCCGGCCGCCGATGGACGTCGCGGCCACGATCGAGTTCTTCGCCGCGGGGATGCGCGAGCTTTCGGAGACGCTGCCGGACGTGCTGACCGGTCGCGAGCGGACGCTGTTCGAGGGCCGGCTGCACGGGTACGTCGAGGCGGGGGTGCCGGAGGAGCTGGCCACCCGGGTCGCCGCGCTGGCCCCGACGTACGCCGGACTGGGCATCGTGGAGACCGCCAAACGCACCGGCGTCGACCTGATGGACGTGGCCCGGGTGCACTTCATCCTGGGCGAACGCCTGGAGCTGGGCCGGCTGCTCGAACGCATCCTCGCCCTGCCCCGGCCGGACCGCTGGCAGACCACGGCCCGGGCGACGCTGCGCGACGACCTGCACAACGTCCACGCCCAGCTGACCCTGGACGCGTTGTCCGTGACGCCCGACGACGCCGAGCCGGAAGAGCGGGTGGCGGCCTGGGCAGAACGCGACCGGGCGCTGGTCACCCGCACCCGGTCGACCCTCGGCGAGATCGTGGAGGGCGACGTCGCCGACCTGGCCCGGCTGTCGGTCGGGCTCCGCGTCGTCCGCCGCCTGCTCCCGACCGCCAACTAGGCGCTGTCCGCCAACTAGGCGCTGTCCGCCAACTAGGCGCTGTCCGCCAACTGAGGCCGTCCGCCGACCGAGGCGGTCCGCCGACCGGGCACGCAGGGCTGCACAGTTGGCTCGGACGTTGTTCGCGGACCAGCCGGCGACCGCACGGTGACGGTTCGCAGTACGTCCGGAGGGCCTGTGGACAACCGTTCGCGGTCCCGTTCGGCACATGACACAATCCACGAGCGGCTTTGAGATCAAGACCGCTGACCGGGATGTAGACGTGCTAGTGGCGCGGGGTGCTGGGAAGACATGAGTGCGGTCGACATCATCGACTCCGAGGTGCGCGAGAAGGTCCGCAGGGAAGGGCTCGACCCCCTCAAGGAGCCGGGCGCCATTCGCCGCATCATCGACCAGGTCATCCTTCGCTACGACGAGCGCACACTGGTGGCCACGCTGCCTCCGCTGGGCGACCAGCGCGAGGTCGCGCGCGAGGTGTTCAACGCCATCGCCGGGTTCGGCCCGCTGCAGAAATACCTCGACGACCCCACCATCGAGGAGATCTGGATCAACCAGCCCTCGAAGGTGTTCATCGCCCGCAACGGCCGTTCCGAGCTCACCACCACGGTGCTCACCAGCGACGAGGTGCGCGACCTGGTCGAGCGGATGCTCAAGACCACCGGGCGCCGGATCGACTTCTCCACTCCGTTCGTCGACGCGATGCTGCCCGACGGCAGCCGGTTGCACGTGGTGATCCCCGACATCACCCGCACGCACTGGGCGGTCAACATCCGCAAGTTCGTGGTGCGGGCCACCCACCTGGAGGACCTGGTCGCGCTGGGCACACTCAGCACGCAGGGCGCGCACTTCCTGGAGGCCTGCGTCGTCGCCGGGCTCAACGTCCTGGTCGCGGGCGGCACCCAGGCCGGCAAGACCACGTTGCTCAACTGCCTCGGCGCGGCGGTGCCGCCACGGGAGCGGATCGTCAGCTGCGAGGAGGTCTTCGAGCTGAAGATCCCGCTGCCCGACTGGGTGCCGATGCAGACCCGGCAGTCCAACCTCGAGGGCACCGGCGAGATCCGGCTCCGCAACCTCGTCAAGGAAGCGTTGCGGATGCGGCCCAGCCGGATCATCGTCGGCGAGGTTCGCGCCGAAGAGTGCCTCGACCTGCTGATCGCGCTCAACTCCGGGCTGCCGGGCATGTGCACCATCCACGCCAACTCCGCCCGCGAGGCGATCACCAAGATGTGCACGCTTCCGCTGCTCGCGGGGGAGAACATCGGCTCCCGGTTCGTCGTTCCGACGGTGGCCGGCGCGGTGGACATCGTGGTGCACACCCAGCTGATCGAGAGCGGCCGGCGGCGCGTACGCGAGATCTGCGCGGTGCCGGGCCGGGTCGAGGGCGACGTCGTGGAGCTGGAGCCGATCTTCGTCCTGCGCGGCGACCGGCTGGTCCGCGCCGACGGCTACCCGCCGCACCCGGACCGCTTCGAACGCATCGGCTACGACCTGTCCCGCCTGCTGGCGCCCCGCTTCGAGGGAGTCGCCTGATGGGAATCCTCCTCGGCCTGATGCTGGGGCTCGGCCTGGTGCTGATCATCAGGTCGTTCCTCAAGCCGACGCCGAAGGCGACCACGAAGTCCGGGCCCTCGCTCCGCGAACGACTGGAGGACCTGCTCGCCCAGGCCGGGATCGAGGCGGTCACCCCGGGCCAACTGCTCGGCGCCTGCGTCGGCGTGGGGATCTTCGTCTTCCTGGTCATGTTCGTCATCTCCGGCGCGTTCCCGGTGGCGCTCGCGTTCGCCGCGTTCGCCGCCTACGCTCCGCTGGCGCTGGTGCGGTTCCGCGCCAGGTCCCGGCGGCAGGAGCTGCGCGAGCTGTGGCCCGACGTCGTGGACAACCTCGCCTCCAGCGTCCGGGCCGGCCTGTCGCTGGCGGAGGCGCTCACCCAGATCGGCATCCGCGGGCCGGAGGCGCTGCGCCGGCCGTTCCAGCGGTTCGCCGAGGACTACCGCGCCACTGGCCGCTTCAACGAATGCCTCGACCAGCTCAAGCGCAACCTCGCCGACCCGGTGGGCGACCGCATCGTGGAGTCGCTGCGGATCGCCCGCGAGGTGGGCGGCAGCGACCTGGGCCGGCTGCTGCGCACACTGTCGTCGTTCCTGCGCGAGGACGTCCGCACCCGGGCGGAGCTGGAGGCCCGGCAGTCCTGGACCGTCAACGGCGCCCGGCTCGCGGTCGCCGCGCCCTGGCTGGTGCTGGGCTTCATGTCGTTCCAGCGCGAGGTCATCTCCCGCTACAACACGCCTCTCGGCTTCTTCGTGCTGGTCGCGGGCGCCGTGCTGTGTGCCGTCGCCTACCGACTGATGCTGCGGATCGGCCGCCTGCCCGAAGAACAGCGGGTGCTGCGATGACGATCAGTTGGTACGGCCTGCTGCTCGGCCTCCTCGCCGGCCTCGGCCTGGTGCTGGCGATCTTCCGGATGCCGGTGCTGCGCCGGCCGAAGCTCGACGACCGGCTGGCGCCCTACATCCGGGACGCGGCCGGGCCCGCGGCGTACGACCTGTCCGACCGGGTCTTCACGCCGTTCCCCACCCTGGAACGCATCCTGCGGCCCTATTTCCGCAGCGGTGCCGGCATGCTCGAGCGGGTGCTCGGAGGCGGTGCGGTGATCCGCCGCCGGTTGCAGCAGGCCGGCCTGGACATGCGGGTGGAGGACTTCCGGGTGGAGCAGCTGATCTGGGGAGCCGGCGCGTTCGCCGCCGCTCTCGCGGTGTCGCTGCTGCTCCTGGTGAGCCGGGGGACCAACCCGATTCCGCTGCTGGTCCTGTGCATCGCGGCGTTCGTCATCGGTGTGCTGCTGCGCGACCGCCGCCTGGTCGACCAGGTGAAGCGGCGCGAGGTCCGGATGATGGCGGAGTTCCCGACCGTCGCCGACATGCTGGCGCTGTCGGTGACCGCGGGCGAGGGACCGGTGGCCGCGCTCGAACGCGTGGCGAACGTCAGCAAGGGCGAGCTGGCCCGGGAGTTCCGGTTCGCCCTGTCGGAGGCACGTACGGGCGCAACCCTGGTGCAGGCGCTGGAGAGCGTGGGCGACCGCACCAACGTCTCGATCCTGGCCCGCTTCGTCGACGGCATCGCCATCGCGGTCGAACGCGGCACCCCACTCGCCGACGTTCTGCGCGCGCAGGCGGCCGACGTACGCGAGGCGGGCAAACGGGAGCTGATCGAGGCCGGCGGTCGCAAGGAGATCGGGATGATGGTGCCGATCGTCTTCCTCGTCCTGCCCGTGACCGTACTGTTCGCATTTTTCCCGGGCGCCATCGGCCTACAGATGGTGTCCCCATGAGAGAGGACCGACAATGATCGCCGCCACGGAGCAGTTCACAGCAGCGCTCGTGCGCACGCACGCTCGCCTGCTGACCGGGGGTCGTGACCGCGGTGACATGGTGGGCTGGATCCTCATCACCGTCATGACCGCCGCCCTGATCGCGGTGCTGTGGGCGATTCTCGGCCCGCAGCTGCAGTCGATGCTGCAGGACGCGCTCAACAAGGCCCGGGGCTCCGTCCCCGGATGAGCACGCAGGAGGGCCGCCGACGTGGCCTCGGCCTCCGGCGGACCCTCGGCTCGGAGCGGGGAGCCGCACCGGTGGAGTTCGTGCTGGTGCTGATCGTGTTGTTGCCGTTGTTCCTCGGCGTGCTCCAGCTCGGTCTGTTCCTGCACGTACGCAACACCCTCACCGCCTGCGCGCACGACGGTGCCCGCCAGGCCGCCAACTACGACGGGACGCCGGCGGAGGGTGTGGCGGTGACCCGCGACTGCATCTCCGGTGCGCTGTCGGCCGGCATGGCGGGTGCGGTGACGCCGGGCACGGCCAGTGCCGGCGGCCAGGAGGTGGTGCAGATGCGGGTGCGGGCCAGGATGCCCGCCATGGGTCTGTGGGGCCCGACGTTCGGCTTCACGGTGGCCGGGCACGCGGTGAAGGAGCCGACGCCATGACCTGGCGGCCGCTCCGTGCCATCCGTGCCGTCGCCGCCGCTCCTGCTGCGCTTGCTCGCCGGCGGGCGCGCGGGGAGGGCGGGAACGCCATCGTGGAGTTCTGCATGATGGGGATCCTGTTCCTCGTCCCGCTGGTCTACGTCATGCTCGCGGTGTTCGACCTGCAGCGGGCGATGTACGGCGCGTCGGCCGCGGCCCGCGACGCCGGCCGTGCGTTCGTGCTGGCGCCCGACGTCGGCTCGGCGCAGGCCAGGGCCCGGCAGGCCGCGCAGATCGCCATGGCGGACCAGGGCCTGCAGCTCGGCTCCGGCTTCTCCTACCAGTGCGACGGCGGCTGTCTGCAGGCAGGTTCCGCGGTGACCGTCCGGATCAGCTACACCGTTCCGCTGCCGTTCGTACCCGACGCGATCGGCGGTCCGCTCGCGTCGATCCCGGTCAGCAGCACGCACCGCACGCCCTACGGCGACTACCGCGAGTCGAAAGGGTGAGGCCGGTGGCCCGACCACCGCGTAGGTCTCGTTCCCGACCGGACGAGCGTGGCTCGCTGATTCCGTTGATCATCGGGTTCGGGATCATCGTGATGCTGCTGTGCGCGGTCGTCTTCGACGCCGCCCAGGCATTCGTCTACCGCCGTGCCCTCAGTGGGATCGCCGACGGCGCCGCGCTGGCCGCGACCAACGGCATCGACAAGGCGGCGATCTACCGCGGCGGGGTGGAGGACCGGGTGGTGCTCAGCCGCCAACTGGCGCAGGAGGAGGTCGACAGGTATGTCGCCGAGGGTGGATACAGGACCGTCAACTGCGGCGTGACCGCGATGACGGCCGCGGAGGTCAGCGTCACCTGTGGCGGCACCGTGGTTCTGCCGATCACCAACTCCGTGTCCGGCGGCCAGGGCCGGGTCGACATCACCGTACGGGCCAACGCCGAGACCTTCGCCACACCTTAGGGTCCTGTCCTCCGCCCGGACATCGTGGTCCAAATCGGGTGGTCGATGCCCGAAACCGGCGCCGGTACCGGGCGCGTACGCTTGGGGATCGTGGCCGGACCCGACTTCGAAGCAGAACTCAAGGCACTCGACTCGACGCTGCGCAGCATCGAGGCGGTGCTCGACCTCGACCAGTTGCGCGGGGAGATCGCCGAGCTGAGCGAGCAGGCGTCCGCACCCAACCTGTGGGACGACCAGGCCAACGCCCAGCGGGTGACCAGCCGGCTCGCCGCCCGCCAGGCCGACCTGGACCGGGTGACCAGCCAGCGGCAGCGGCTGGACGACCTCGCCGTGCTGGTCGAGCTCGCCGACGCCGAGAACGACGCGGCCACCCGGGCGGAGGCGGACAAGGAGCTCACCGACCTGCGCCGGGCCGTCGACGCGCTGGAGGTCCGCACCCTCCTCTCCGGCGAGTACGACTCCCGCGAGGCCCTGGTCACCATCCGTTCCGGCGCGGGCGGAGTGGACGCCGCCGACTTCGCCGAGATGCTGATGCGGATGTACATCCGCTGGGCCGAGCGGCACAAGTACCCCAGCGAGGTCTACGACACCTCCTACGCCGAGGAGGCCGGCATCAAGTCGGCCACCTTCGCGGTGAAGGCTCCCTACGCCTACGGCACGCTCTCGGTCGAGCAGGGCACCCACCGGCTGGTCCGGATCTCGCCGTTCGACAACCAGGGCCGGCGGCAGACCTCCTTCGCCGGCGTCGAGGTCGTTCCGGTCCTCGAGCAGACCGACGAGATCGACATCCCCGAGGAAGAGATCCGCATCGACGTCTACCGCTCGTCGGGTCCGGGCGGTCAGAGCGTCAACACCACCGACTCCGCGGTGCGCATCACCCACCTGCCGACCGGGCTCGTCGTCTCCTGCCAGAACGAGAAGAGCCAGATCCAGAACCGCGCCACCGCGATGACGATCCTCAAGGCGAAGCTGCTCGCCCTGCGCAAGGCGGAGGAGCGGGCCAAGATCGACGAGATGCGCGGCAACGTCACCAGCTCGTGGGGCGACCAGATGCGCAACTACGTCCTGCACCCATACCAGATGGTGAAGGACCTGCGCACCGAGCAGGAGACCGGCAACCCGCAGGCCGTCTTCGACGGCGAGCTCGACGACTTCATCGAGGCCGGCATCCGCTGGCGCCGTACCAGCGGCGCGGCGGCCGCCACCGCCTGACCAGCGCTCTTCCGCGGGCAGCCGTCCCTGCGGGCCCTTGCCCTCGCCTGCCCAGCCACCGGGGCTGCTGCCTGACTGCCTGCCACTCCTGACGCTGCGCGCCCGGCGCCGAGCTCGTTGTGCACGTTCCTGGACCGCCTGAGGTACGCCGTCCCCGAATGGGCGCGGAGCGTGACATTTGCGGCTTGCTGGGGAGTCTGGCGATTGGGCAGGATTCGGGTCGTACACTCAACGACTGGCCGACCCAGACGACCGCGAGACCGACCGCCAGACCCATGCCCCCGATCCGTGCCGGAGCCCGAGCAAGGACCCCGGCCCCCCGACCCAGGTCAGGAAGCATGCAGTGATCCGCTTCGAAAACGTCAGCAAGATCTACGACGGACAGACCCGGCCCGCGCTCGCCGACCTCTCCCTGGAGGTGGACAAGGGCGAGTTCGTGTTCCTGGTGGGCACGTCGGGCTCGGGGAAGTCGACGTTCCTCCGGCTCGCCCTGCGCGAGCTGCGGCCCTCCCGGGGCCGGGTCTTCGTGGCCGGCAAGGAGCTCAACCGGCTCTCGTCGTGGAAGGTGCCGCGGCTGCGCCGCCAGATCGGCACCGTCTTCCAGGACTTCCGGCTGCTGCCCAACAAGACGATCTTCGACAACGTCGCGTTCGCGCTGCAGGTCATCGGTGGCTCGCGCTCCCAGATCGTCAAGGAGGTCCCGGTCGTCCTGGAGCTCGTCGGACTGGACGGCAAGGAGAACCGCATGCCGGACGAGTTGTCCGGCGGCGAGCAGCAGCGGGTCGCGATCGCCCGGGCGTTCGTCAACCGGCCGAAGATCCTGATCGCCGACGAGCCGACCGGAAACCTCGACCCGTCGACGTCGGTCGGCATCATGAAGCTGCTGGACCGGATCAACCGGACCGGCACCACGGTCATCATGGCCACCCACGACGCGTCGATCGTGGACCAGATGCGCAAGCGCGTCATCGAACTCGACGGCGGCAAGCTGGTCCGCGATCAGACCCGCGGCGTCTACGGCTACCAGACCTAGCCCGGCCCGCCCCGACGTCACGACCCCGACACGCTAGGACACCATGCAGATCAGGTACGCCTTCTCCGAACTCGGCACGGGCCTTCGCCGCAACGTCACCATGACCGTGGCCGTCGTCGTCACCGTCTGGATCTCGCTCGTCCTCTTCGGGATGGGGATGCTCATCCGCTCAGAGGTCGGCATGGTCAAGGGCTTCTGGTACGACAAGGTGGAGATCGCGGTCTTCCTCTGCAACGGCGTGTCGTCCTCGCCGCAGTGTGCCGACGGAACGGTCAGCGCCGGGCAGCGGTCGGAGATCAAGCAGGCACTCAGCTCCAGCCCCGAGGTCCGCAAGGTCTACCACGAGAGCCAGCAGCAGGCCTTCAAGCGCTACCAGGAGATCTACAAGGACTCCGCCACCTCCAAGGTGGTGCAGGTGAAGGACCTGCCGGAGTCGTTCCGGGTGAGCCTGAAGAACCCCCAGGAGTACCAGGGCGTGGTCTCGTCGGTGCAGGGCCTGCCCGGGGTGTTCAGCGTCCAGGACTCCCGCAAGCTGCTCGAACCCCTGTTCAAGGGACTGAACGGCCTGCAGTGGATCTCGATCGGGCTGGCCGGCGGGTTGCTGGTGGCGGCGGTGCTGCAGATCGGCAACACGATCCGGCTCACGGTCTTCAGTCGACGACGTGAGATAGGCATCATGCGGCTCGTCGGCGCGTCGAACCTCTACATCCAGTTGCCGTTCATCGTGGAGAGCGTCGTCGCGGCGCTGGTAGGCGCCGCGCTGGCCTGCGGAACGCTCGCGTTGACGCCCATGCTCACCACCCGCTTACGCACCGACATCCGGGCCATTCCCTGGATCGGGTGGGAGGAGACTCTTGCCACGATGCCGGTGTTGGTGGTGCTGGGTGCACTTTTGGCCATCGTCGCCTCGTTCGTGACACTGAGGAAATACCTCACGGTGTGATGGGTATCTCCTACTCTCGGTAAGACCTCCGAGAGAGAGGGGACCTCCGTGTCCCGTCTGACCCCTTCGGTGCGCCGGAGCGCGGCGTACGTCGCCCTCGCGGTGGCATGCCTGGTGGCGCTTCTCGCGTCCACCGCGGCGCTGGGTCCCGGCCTGCAGCGGGCGCAGGCCGGGCCCGACGACGACAAACGCCGGGTCGACCGCCGGCTGGACGACGCCAAGGGCGACCTGGACGAGTCCTCGGCCGGCCTGCGTTCGGCGACGCTCGCCCTGGCGCAGGCACAGGCCCGGCTGCGGACGGCGCAGACCCGGCTGGCGACGGTTCGGGGACAGCTCGCCGCCGCCAAGGCGAAGGACGCGGCACTTGCCGCCGACCTGGGCCAGGCGCGCGCGGCGGTTGCCCGGAGCAGGTCGGAGCTGGGCCGTACCGAGGCGGGCGTGCGTGCCCAGCGGAACAAGATCGGGGCGTTCGCGGCCGCGGCGTACCAGCAGCCGGGCGTGAGCGAGCTCACCGCGGTGGTCACCAGCGAGACCACCGGTGAGCTGCTCGACCGCGCGCAGCTGGTCAGCAGCGTGTCCGACTCCCAGCAGGGTGCCCTGAACCGGCTGAACGCCGCCCGGGCCCAGCTGGCCGCCAAGCGGAATGTGCTGGCCTCCGCCGAGCGCGTGGTCTCGCGGAAGCGGGACGCGGCCGCGGCCAACCTCGCCCGGGTGAGTGAGCTTGAGCACCAGGCCGCCTCGACCGCCGCGTCGATCGGGAGCCTGGTCGCCGAGCGCAAGTCCGCCCGGGCCGCGGCCGAGCGCGCCAAGGCCGACGACCTGCGCCGCTACCAGCAGCTTGTCGCCGAGCGAAACCGCGTCCGGGGGATGCTGGAGGAGCTGGCCCGCCAGGAGGCCCGCCAGGAGGCCAGGCAGGAACGCCGGCGCCAGGAGCTCCAACGGCAGCAGCTTCAGCGTCGCGAACGTCAGCGCGAGCGCCACGACAGCGGCGGGTCCCGCGGCGGCGACCACGGTGGCGGCGGCTCCCGCGGGGGTTCCGGCGGCGGTGGCGGGAACGGCGGCAGCACGCTGTCCCGGCCGGTGCAGGCCTCGATCACCTCGCCGTACGGCATGCGGTTCCACCCGATCCTGCACCGGTGGAAGCTGCACGACGGCACCGACTTCGGCGCGGCGTGCGGCACTCCCATCCACGCGGCGGCCGGCGGCCGGGTGATCGCCCGCTACTACAACGGCGCCTACGGCAACCGCGTGCTGGTCTCGCACGGGCGGATACGGGGGGCTTCCATCGTCACCGCGTACAACCACATGTCGAGGTACGCCGTGCACGTCGGCGAGCGGGTCAGCCGGGGCGAGGTCGTCGGCTACGTCGGCACCACGGGCTACTCCACCGGCTGCCACCTGCACTTCATGGTCTATCGGAACGGATCCACGACGAATCCCATGAAGTGGTTGTAACCGGACCCGGTCCCCAGCGGAAACGCGGTTGCACCGGTCCGGGAAGATAGAGGGATGGCAAAGGAGCGCGGGCGCCGGGTGATCGCGCAGAATCGCAAGGCTCGGCACGATTACCACATCGACGACACGTTCGAGGCGGGTCTGGTCCTCACCGGTACGGAGGTGAAGGCCCTCCGCGCCGGCCGCGCTTCGCTGGTGGACGGCTACGCCGTCGTGATGAACGACGAGGTGTGGCTGCAGGGGGTGCACATCCCGGAGTACTCCCAGGGCACCTGGACCAACCACGCGCCCCGGCGCACGCGCAAGCTGCTCCTGCACCGCAAGGAGATCGCCGAGATCGGCGCAGCCACCCGGGAGAGCGGCATCACGATCGTCCCGCTGGCGCTGTACTTCAAGGACGGCAAGGCGAAGATCGAGATCGGCCTGGGCCGAGGCAAGCGGGAGTACGACAAGCGGCAGACCCTCGCCAAGCGGGAGGCCGACCGCGACGCCGCCCGGCAGCTGGCCGAACACAACCGCAGCCACGGCTGAGCAGCCCAACGGGCACCACCCCGGCGGCCGCCCGCTCGCCGCGGCCGGCCTGGCCAGCCGCTGTCAGCGGGTGAGGATCAGCAGCTTCCCCGTGGTCCGGCGCCCCTGCAGGTCCTCGTGCGCCTGGCCGGCCTCGGCCAGCGAGTAGCGTCCGCCGATCCGTACGTCCAGCTGTCCGGCGCCGATCCAGCCGAACAGCTCCTCGGTGCGGTCGACGAGCTCGGCGCGGTCCCGGGTGTAGTACGCCAGACTCGGCCTGGTCAGGAACAACCCGCCCTTGGCGTTCAGCGTCTGCGGGTCGAACGCCGGCACCGGCCCGCTGGCCGCGCCGTACAACACCATCAGCCCGCGCACCCGCAGCGCGTCCAGGCCGCGGTCGAACGTCGCCTTGCCCACCCCGTCGTACACCACGGGGAAGCCCTCGCCGTCGGTCAGCTCACGGGCCCGGCCGGCGAAGTCGTCGTACGACGTGACCTCGTCCGCGCCGGCACCGCGGGCGAGGTCGGCCTTCTCCGGCGTGGAGGTGGTGGCGAGGACGCGTCCACCCCGCAGCTTGACGATCTGGGTGAGCAGCAGCCCGACCCCGCCCGCGGCGGCGTGCACGAGCGTCCAGTCGTCCTTGCCGACCGGGTAGGTGGAGGTGGCGAGGTAGTGCGCCGTCATCCCCTGCAGCATCGTCGCGGCGGCCACCTCGTCCGAGACGGCGTCCGGGACCGGGACGACCTCGGCCACCGGGACGCACACCTGCTCGGCGTAGGAGCCGGGCGCCTCCTTCCAGGCCACCCGGTCGCCCACCGCCACCTCCGTCACGCCTGGACCGAGCCGGGCGACCGTGCCGGCGCCCTCGCTGCCGGCCACGAACGGCGTGGACATCGGGTACGCGCCGGAGCGCCGGTAGGTGTCGATGAAGTTGACGCCGGCAGCGGCGACGTCGACCAGCACCTCGCCCGGCCCGGGCTCGGGGGTCGGGAGGTCGACCACCTCGAGAACTTCCGGTCCGCCGGTTCGGGTCACCTGCACAGCTCGCACCCGGAACACCCCTTCCTGGTCGTCGCCCGGTCGTTCAGGCCTCGAGTTCCAACCTATGGGTGGGGTGGGAATCCGCAAACCGCACACCTGATGAGTACGCCGACGCGGCCGGTTTGGGCCCACGTACTCAGGCGGCCCGGCCCGGCGCGGGTGCAGGGTGGTTCCTACAAGGCTTCCGACGAAGACGGAGGACGCCGATGCGGGATGTGGTCCTGGCGGCGATGATGTGCGGCGGCGCCGTCCTCTGCGTGCCGTCCCTTCGGACGGCGCTGGCGGACGCCGTCCGCACCGGCAGGTGGTCGCCCGGAAACAACCAGGAGTGGCTGCACGTCGTCGCGGTGCCCGTCGCCTGTGGCACCGCCGCCACCCTCGTGCTCTGGGCGCTGCGGACGGACCGCCCCGTGCTCGCCCCGCTCGTGGCGGGCACGGCCGTGCTGGTCGTGCACGTCGCTCTGGCCCGTACGTTCTTCCTCCTCGCCGATGCGCTCGGCCTGACGCCGACCTTCGCGCTGGCCGTCCTCGCCGCCCTCGTCGGCGGCTGGGCCGGCTGGGCGGGTGCTCCGGGACGTCCGTGGCCGACCCGCGTCGCCGGTCTGATGGTGCTGGCAGGGCTGGGCGTGGTGGCGGTGGTCGAGCACGTGCTCGCCGAGCGCCTGGACGTGGCGGTGAAGCGGCAGGAGATCCGCGCCACCGGGCTGCGCCCGCTGCTGGTGGACGACCCGTCCTGGCGGCTGGACTACGTCTACGTGGCACCCGACGGCCGGTCGATCAGCGTGGGGTACGACAACTCGGCCGCGGACAACTCCCTGTCGGTCGAGTTGACGCCGCTCGACCACGCGCCCGAGCGCGACCTCGTACCCGCCCAGTCGGAGCGGCAACTCGTCCTCGCCGGAGCGGTCCGGCCCGCGCTGCGGCGGCTCGGCGGGCGCTCCTCGCCTCGCTACCTCACCCGGGTGGGCAGCCAGTGGGTACGCCTGGAGTTCGACCACGGCGAGGTCGGTGAGGAGGAGGCGGCGCGCCTGGTGGCCGGGATGCGGGCCGTCGACCCCGGCGAACTCGCCGACCGGGACGCAGGGGCGGCGACCTGGTGGCGGGCCGTTCGTGGTGCGCCGGCCGAATCCGAGCCCGCCTGCCGGTGGTTGCCCGGACATCGGCGGCGCGGACGGGTCATCGGCTGACCGGACCGGCAGTTGATGGCAGGATCGCGGCGTGACCGCCGACGCCACGACAGGCTCGCCCCTGCTGCGGGCCGCCCACCAACTCGCCGCCGACCTGCTCGCCCCGAACGCCGCCGACGTGGACACCACCACGGTGCCGCGCTCGCACCTGGACGCGCTGGGGCGGGCGGGCCTGCTCGGCCTGGCCGCACCGGTCGCCGACGGCGGAAGCGCGGCTCCACCACGGCTGCAGCGCCGGATCCAGGAGGTGCTGGCCGGCGCCGACGCGGCGACCTGGTTCGTCGGCGCCCAGCACCACGGCCCCGTCCGGCTGCTCGCCGACAGCGACGCGCCGGCCCGGGCCGAGCTGCTGCCCCGGCTGGCCCGCGGCGAACTCGTGGCGGGCACGGCGTTCGCACACCTGCGCCGCTGGCCGGACCGGCCGGTGGAGGCCGAACGCGTCGCCGGCGGCTGGCGGTTCGGCGGTGTCGCGCCGTGGTACACCGGCTGGGAGCTGAACGACGTCTTCTCCCTCGGCGGCGCGACCGCGGACCGCGAGGTGGTGTTCGGCATCGTGCCCGCACGGCCGCGGGACGGGCTGGTCGCCTCCGAGCCGCTGCGGCTGGCGGCGATGACCGCGACGCGTACGGTGCGACTGCGGTTCGACGGGCTCTTCGTACCCGACTCCCACATCGTGGCGCGGGTCCCGGTCGACCGCTGGCTGCACACCGACCGGCGCAACACCGTGATGCCCAACCCGGCCGCGTTCGGGCTGGTCGCGACCGCCGTCCGCCGGCTGCACGAGGTCGCCGAGCAGACCGGTCTCACCCCGGCCGGGCAGGCCGCCGACCGGTTCGCCGAACGACTGGAACGGCTGCGCGAACACACCGACCGGCTCTTCGACGACGTACCCCCCGACGACCAGCACGACGTCCGGCTGGCCACCAGGGCGCGGGTCGGCACGTTGCTGGTGGACGCGACCACGGCGCTGGTCGTCGCCGGCGGCGGCAGGTCGATGACGCTGACCGACCCGGCCCAGCGGCTGGCCCGGGAGGCGGCGTTCCTGCTGGTGCAGGCGCAGACCCGACCGGCGAGGGAGGAACAGCTCCGGCACTGGGCCGAGGACCGAAGCGACGGCCGAACCGACGACGGAAGCGATGTCCTGGCCGACCTCCGGGCCGGCGATCCGGGCACGGCATCCACTGGCGCCGCCGATGTCGGTGGATCACTCTAGGGTGGCCGTCCACCCGCGAGAACGGAGAGGACATGCGGCTGAGCAGGTCCCTGCCCGGGAACGATCCGGTCACCCCGCCGATGTTCGGCGGCTGGTTGCGGCACCTGCGCCCGCGCTCGCGCGAGAACGTCATCGACCGCACGAAGGCCCTCGCCGGCGCGTTCCAGCTGATCGGCTGGCAGAACAGCCTGCGGGCGGTGCGCTACGCCGCCCGGCGCACCTGGCTCGACCGGCGGCTGGAGCATCCGTCGCGCACTCCGCCACGCGTGCCGGGCCGGCTGACCGCCGCGGAGCCGGTCGCCGGGGGAGCGCGGTTCACGTTCGCGCCGACCGGCGGGTCCTCGACCGGTGACTCCTCGACCGGCCTCAGCCTGGAGGTGCGGTTCCTCGCCGCCGGTGGCGTCTTCGTCGGCTGGGACGGTGCCGGGCCCACGCCGTCCTACGCGCTGGCCGACTTCGAGTCCGAGCAGGCTCCCACTCCGGCCGACGGCACCACGCTCGCCCGGGCCGGTGACGACTGGACGGTCGGCACCGGCGAGCTGAGCGTCACCGTCCATCCCTTCGGCGGCCTGACGTTCCGGTCCGGCGGCGACGGGCACGCTCCGCCGCTGCGCCAGGACCTGCCGCCCCGCTGGGACGGCGCGGCCTGGACCCACCGCAGCACGCTGGACAGCGACGCCGCGGTGCTCGGGCTCGGCGGCCGCAGCGCACCGCTCGACCGGCGTGGTGGCACCTACCGGCTGTGGAACTCCGACCCCGGCGGCACCTACACCCTGGGCGACGACCCGTTGTCGTTGTCGATCCCGGTCTACCTCGTGGTCGCCGACGCCGGCACGCACCTCGCGTTCCACGACACCAGCTTCGACGGCACCGTCGAGGTCGGCGAGCAGGTCGTCACCCGCCTGGCCGACGGCCCGCTGCGCTACTACGTCTTCCCGGGCACCCCGGCGCGGGCGCTCGACGCCTACACCGCGCTCACCGGGCGCCCGGCGTTGCCGCCGCGCTGGGCGCTCGGCTACCACCAGAGCCGCTGGGGGTACGGCAGCGAGTCCGCGGTCCGCCGGATCGTCGGCCAGTTCGCCGAGCGCGACCTGCCGCTGTCGGTGATCTGGCTGGACATCGACCATCTGGTCGACAACCGCCCGTTCAACGTCGATCCGCAGCGTTACCCCGACCTCGCCACCCTCACCGCTGACCTGGCCGAGCGCGGCATCCACCTGGTGGCCATCGCCGACCCCGGCGTCGTCACCGACCGGCGCGACCCCGTGTTCGCCGGCGGGCTCGCGGCCGACGCGTTCTGCCGGGACGAACACGGCGGACTGGCGACCGGAGTGGTGTGGCCGGGCACCACGGTCTTTCCCGACTTCACCGCCTCGAGGACCCGCGAGTGGTGGAGCCGGCTCTACCAGACCTACGTCAGCGCCGGCGTCGCCGGCTTCTGGCACGACATGAACGAGCCGTCGTCGTTCGCCGCGTGGGGCGACGGGACGCTTCCGCTGACCACCCGGCACGACCTCGACGGCCGCGGCGGCGACCACCGCGAGGCGCACAACGTCTATGCCCTGCTGCTCAACCACGCGGGATTCGACGGCGTCCGGCGGCTGCGGTCGGGCCGGCGCCCTTACCTCCTGTCGCGGTCGGGGTTCGCGGGCCTGCAGCGTTACGCCGGCACCTGGTCCGGCGACATCGGCACCGCGTGGGAGGGCCTGCGGATCAGTCTCAGCTTCACTCTCGGGCTGGGCTGTTCGGGAATGCCGTACTCCGGCCCCGACATCGGCGGCTTCGACGCGCACCCGTCGGCGGAGCTGTACGTCCGCTGGTTCCAGCTCGCCTCGTATCTCCCGTTCTTCCGGGTGCACTGCGCCGCGTCCCTGCCGCACCGGGAGCCGTGGGCGTTCGGGCCGGAGGTCCTCGGGCAGGTGCGGCCGGCGCTGGCCGAGCGGTACGCCCTGCTGCCGTACTGGTACACCCTGGCCTGGGCCGCGCACCGCACCGGCACGCCCTACGCCCGGCCGATGTTCTGGGCCGATCCGGCCGACGCCGCGCTGCGCTGGGAGGACGACCAGTTCCTGCTGGGCGACGCCCTGCTGGTGGCACCGGTGCTGGCCGAGGGCGTTCGCGAGCGGACCGTTCGGCTGCCCGCCGGGCGGTGGTACGACCGGCGCACCGGCGCCGCCCACGACGGACCCGGGCACGTGACCGTGCCGGCGCCGCTGGACTCGACGCCGGTGCTCGTCCGGGCGGGGACGGTGCTTCCGGTGGAGCGGGCGGGCTCGATCGTGCTGGAGGTCTACCCGCCCGGCCCGGACGACGTCGGCCGGCCTGGCGCGACGGATGCGGGCGAAGGGCTCGGCCCGGGCGGGATGCTGGTCACCGACGCCGGCGACGGGTTCGACGAGCCGGTGGAGGAGCGCTTCACGATCGGCCGCGACGACGACGGCAGGCTCGAGGTGCGCTACTCCGGGCCGGGCGGTTCGCTGCCGTACGACGTGGACTGGCGGGTGGCACCCGACCGGCGATGATCGCCGACCGGTCCTCCAGCACGAGAGCCGGAGGACCGGTCAGCGAGACAGGCCCTCAGGAGAGCTGGCGGAGGCGGATCGTCTCCGGCATCTCCCGCAGCACCTGGGCCACCTTGTCCGCAGCCGGTGCGCCGATGTCGGTGATGACGTAGCCGACCTCGCCGCGCGTACCGAGGAACTGCCCCTCGATGTTGACGCCGTGCTCGGCGAGGACGCCGTTGATGGTGGCGAGAACTCCCGGCGTGTTCACGTGCACGTGCGCGAGCCGGTGGGCGCCGACCCGTTCGGGCAGGGCGAGCTCGGGGAGGTTCACGCTCAGGGACGTGTTGCCGTCGTCGGTGTAGTGGCGCAGCTTGGACGCCACGAACCGCCCGATGTCCTGCTGCGCCTCCTCGGTGGACCCGCCGACGTGCGGGGTGAGGATGACGTTGGACAGCCCGCGCAGCTCCGACTCGAACGACTCACCGCGGCGCTTCGGCTCCCGCGGGAACACGTCCACGGCCGCGCCGGCGAGGTGGCCGGACTCGATGTGCCGGCGCAGCGCCTCGTGGTCGACGAGGAAGCCGCGGGAGAGGTTGAGGAAGATCGAGCCGGGACGCATCCGGGCGAACTCCGCCTCGCCGAACATCCCGCTGTTGCCGGGACGCCCGTCGACGTGCAGCGTCACGATGTCGACCGACTCCAGCAGCTCCTCGATCGAGGAGCAGCGGACCGCGTTGCCGAGGGCCAGCTTGTCGTTGATGTCGTAGAAGTACACCGACATGCCGAGGGTCTCGGCCAGCACCGACAGCTGGCTGCCGATGTTGCCGTACCCCACGATGCCGAGCCGGCGCCCGCGCACCTCGTGGCTGCCGACGGCCGACTTGTCCCAGATCCCGGCGTGCATGTCCCGGCTCTTGTCGGTGAGCCGCCGGGTGAGGGCGATGATCTCGGCGATGGCGAGCTCGACCACGCTGCGGGTGTTGGAGAACGGCGCGTTGAACACCGCCACCCCGCGCCGGGTCGCCGCCGGCAGGTCGATCTGGTTGGTGCCGATACAGAACGCGCCCACCGCGAGCAGGGAGTCGGCCTGGTCGAGCACCTTCTCGGTGAGCTGGGTGGTCGATCGGATGCCGAGCAGGTGTACGCCGCCGACCCGTGCGGCCAGCTCGTCCTCGCCGAGTGCACCGTCGTGGGTCTCCACGTGGAAGCCGGCCGTGGAGAGCAGCTCGGTGGCGTCGGGGTGGATGTTCTCCAGCAGCAGGACGTTGATCTTGTCGTCTCCGGTCGGGGCCATGGCAAAGATGGTGCCCCCTTCGCCCCGAGCGGGCACACCCGGGTCCAGGGTGCGATACGCCCGGGCCGGCTCGCGACCGGCCCTGCCGACGCGATGCGTGGGGCGAGCCCGGCGCGACGGACGAGGACGTGGCCCGATATGGATGGAGGATGGGACCAACAGGCTCATATCGGTGGTGGCTGGTCGCCGCCCTCGCCGTGACGACCACCGCTGGGTACGGCGTTCTGTCGTACGCCTTCGCGGTCTTCCTCGTCCCCATGCAGCACGACCTGGGCGCGAGCCGTACGGCGATCACGGCCGCCCAGACCCTCTGCCTGCTGGCCGCCGCCGTGGCCGCGGTCCCGGCCGGGCGCTGGCTGGACCGGCACGGCGGCCGGGCTCTGATGGTGGGGTGCTCGCTCGCCGCCACCGCCCTGGTGCTGGCCTGGTCGCGGGTGGACAACGTCGTGCAGTTGTACGCGGTGTCGGTCGGGCTCGGCCTGGCGACGGCGGGCGTGTTGTACGAGGCGGCCTTCGCGGTGGTGGTCACGTGGTTCCAGGACCGTCGGCGGGGTACGGCGATGCTCGCCATCACCATCGTCGGCGGGTTCGCCTCGACCATCTTCATCCCGCTGTCCGGCCTGCTGGTCGAGTGGTACGGCTGGCGGCAGGCGCTGGTCGTACTCGCGCTGGTGTACGGCGTGCTCACGGTGCCGCTGCACGCCGTCGTACGTTCGCCGCGTGCCCTCCACCGGTCGGCGGGGCGCACACCGGCGCGGACGCCGACGGCGCGGACACCGGCGCGGGCGCCACGCCGCCGCGGCGGTGTCATCCGGATGGCGCTGCGCGACCCGGACTACTGGCTGATCAGTACGGCGTTCGTCACCCAGGGCGTGGGCGTCTTCGTGGTCGGCGTCCACCTCGTGGCGTACCTGCGCGAACTCGGCAACCCGCCGACGGTGGCGGCCGGCATCGCCGGGCTGCTCGGCGTCCTGTCCGTCGCGGGCCGGGTGGTGACCACGGCGGCGCAGCGGAGGTTCCGGGTCGATGCCGTGGTCGCGCTGATCTTCGTGGTGCAGGCCGCCGGGCTGGCCCTGCTGCCGTGGGCCGGCCACGGCGTCGTCGGCGCGGTGGCCTGCGTGCTCGCGGTGGGGATCGGCTTCGGGGTGAGCACGATCGCCCGGCCGGCGATGGTGGCCGAGCGCTACGGCGTCGCCGACTACGCCACCATGGCCGGGCTGATGGCCGCGATCCTCATGGTCACCAAGGCACTCGCCCCGCTGGGCGCGGCCTGGCTACGCACCGCTTCCGGAAGCTACACGCCGGTCATGGTCGTCTGTTCCCTCACCAGCCTGGTCGGCGCGCTCGCCCTCGTCGTGGTCGGCCGCCGGCCGGCTCGGAATCCGGATGGACGCGGCGGCGGCCAGGAAGCAGAGCAGGCCGGCGCCGGTGAACGCGAGGGTGTAGCTGCCCAGGTCGTCGCGGATCACGCCGGCAGCGGTCGCGGCGATCGCCGCGCCGATCTGGTGGCAGGCGAAGACCCAGCCGAACACGATCGGTCCCGCGGTACCGAAATGCGTACGGCACAGGGCGATCGTCGGCGGCACGGTCGCCACCCAGTCCAGCCCGTAGAACACGATGAAGATCAGTAGGCTCGGGTGCGGTTCGGCCGCGAGCAGGGACGGAAGCAGCAGCAGGGAGCCGCCCCGCAGCGCGTAGTACAACCCGAGCAGCAGCGGCGCCGGAACCCGGTCGGTGAGCCAGCCGGAGGCGACCGTCCCCACCACGTCCAGCACACCCACCAGGGCCAGCAGCGAGGCGGCGAGGGGCTCGGACATGCCGTGGTCGTGGGCGGCCGGGATCAGGTGGATCTGGATCAGCCCGTTGGTCGACATGCCGCAGACGGCGAAGCCCGCCGCGAGCAGCCAGAACGGCCGGGTGCGGGCGGCGGCGGCCAGCGTGGCCAGGGCCCGGCCGGCGGCCGGGTGCTGGACCGGTTCGGCGGGTTCGTTGCCGGTCGCGCCGTACGCCGCGAGACCGACGTCGCTCGGCCGGTTGCGCAGAAAGAGCACGACCAGCGGAATGACCGCCACGGCGGCGATCGTCACCGTCCAGGACGCGCTGCGCCAGCCCGAGCCGACGGCGAGAGTGGCGAGTACGGGCAGGAACACCAGCCGGCCGGTCGCGCCGCCGGCGGTGAGGACACCGGTCACCAGGCCGCGGTGACGTACGAACCACCGGCCGGTGATCGTGGCCACGAACCCCAGCGCCATCGCCCCGGTGCCCAGGCCGACGAGCAGTCCCCACAGCAGGACCAGCTGCCAGCTGGCGGTCATGAAGACCGTCAGGCCGCTGCCCACCACGATCAGCGCGAGCGCAGCGACCAGGACGCGTCGGATCCCGAACCGTTCCATCAGCGCGGCCGCGAACGGCGCGGTCAGGCCGTAGAGGAGGAGGTTGACCGAGATCGCGAGCGAGATCGTGCTGCGCGACCAGCCGAACTCCTCCTGCAGGGGAGTGACGAGGACGCCCGGTGTGGCACCGAATCCGGCGGCGGCGACCAGGGTGAGCATCGAGACGCCCGCGACGAGCCAGGCACGGTGGAGGCGGGGCGACTTCGAGGACGTTGGCACGGCGGACGTTGGCACGGCGGACGTTGGCACGGCGGATGTTGGCACGGTGGGCGTTGGCACGGGAACCAGTCTTCGGGCTCCGCCGGGCGCGAACGAGTGGCCTGAAGGCCAACATGTGCAAGGATCGGGCCATGCCGTTTCCCGCCCCCGGTTCGCGGCACCGGATCGCGGTGCTGGCCCTGCCCGTCGTCGTGCCGTTCGACCTGGGCACGGCGACCGAGGTCTTCCGCTCCGCCCGTGACGACGACGACCGGCGGCACTACGTCGTCCGGGTCTGTACGCCCGGGGGAGCGGCGGTGCGAACGGCCGCCGGCTTCGACATCACCCCCGAGCACGGCCCGGAACTGCTGGCCGAGGCGGACACCGTGGTGGTTCCCGGTGTGCACGGCGGCCCGGCGATGACCGACGGGACGATCGACCCGATGGTCGGCCAGGCCCTGCGTGAGGTGGTGGCGACCGGGCGCCGGTTGGTGTCGATCTGCACCGGTGCGTTCGTGCTGGCCGCTGCCGGCGTGCTGGACGGGCGCCCGGCGACGACCCACTGGGCGCACGCGGAGCGGTTCCGGCACCTGTATCCGAAGGTGCGGCTGGACCCGGACGTGTTGTTCGTCGACGACGGCCAGGTGCTCACCTCGGCCGGGGTGGGCGCCGGGCTCGACCTGTGCCTGCACATCATTCGCCGCGACCACGGCGCCGAGGTGGCCAACAGCACGGCCCGCCGCTGTGTGGTGCCGCCCTGGCGCGACGGCGGGCAGTCGCAGTACATCGAACGCCCGGTTCCCTCACCGGCCGGCACCACCACCGAACCCACCCGCCGGTGGATGCTGGACCACCTGGCCGACCCGCTCGACCTGCGGGCGCTCGCCGGGCACGCGCGGATGAGCGTACGGACGTTCACCCGGAGGTTCCGGGAGGAGACCGGCCTGAGCCCGGGCGGCTGGCTGGGCCGGCAGCGCATCGAACACGCCCGGCACCTGCTGGAGTCCACCGACCTGCCGGTCGACGCGGTGGCCCGGGCGGCGGGGTTCGCGACCACCGCGTCGCTGCGCCAGCACCTGCACGCGGTCGTCGGCGTCTCGCCGCTGGCGTACCGGCGGACCTTCCGCGGCGCGTCCCAGCACTGAGCAGCGGAGCCGGCGCCACTCACCCCGCACGGTCGCTGTCAACCAGCGCTTGCCGGCGTACGCGACCGCAGCGAACTCGCTCGTACGTGCAACTCGGTGGGCAGCACGGTCACCGACGGCGGGCGGGCCGGATCCTCGACCCGCCGCAGCAACAGGTCGGCGGCGGTGCGCCCGATCTCGTACGTGGGCTGGGTGATCGTGGACAACGGCGGCCGGATCAGCGTCGCGCAGGGCACGTCGTCGAACCCGAAGATCCCCACGTCGGCGGGCACCCGCAGGCCCCGGTCCACCAGGCACTCCAGTGCCCCGACGGTGAGCAGGTTGTTGGTGGCGAACACCGCGTCCGGGCGCGGTGTGTGGTCGAGGAGCTCGCCCATGGCGGCGTACCCGCCCCGCTCGCGGAAGTCGGCGTGGCGTACCAGCCGGCGGTCCGGTTTACGGCCGGCCGCCCGCAGCGCGCGGCGGTAGCCCTCCAGGCGTTCCTCGGCGGTGCTGACGGCACGCGGCCCGGTGATGCAGGCGACCCGGGTGAACCCCTCGTCGAGCAGGTGGGCGGTGGCGAGTTCGGCGGCGCTGGTGTTGTCCACCGTCACCGTGTCCACCTCGACCTCCTCCGCCCGCCGGTCGATCGCCACGATCGGTACGCCGGCCGACACCAGCCGGGCCAGGTGACCCGGCTGGTTGGTCGGGGAGACGATCACCCCGGCCATCTGCTCGGCCAGGATCGCGGCGATGTAGTCGGCCTCCTTGGCCGGGCTCTCGTCGCTGTTGCAGAGCACCACGGAGTACCTCGCCTGCTGGGCGACGTCCTCGACCCCGCGCACCAGGGCGGTGAAGAACGGGTTGTTGATGTCGGAGACGAGCACCGCCCACAGGTGGGTCTGGCTGCGGCGCAGGCTGCGGGCGAGCGCGTTGGGCCGGTAGTCGAGCTCGGTCGCGGCGGCACGGACACGGTCGGCCATCTGTGCGTCGACGGTCTGCTTGCCGTTGAGCACCCGGGAGACGGTGGACGCGGAGACGCCCGCGCGGCGGGCGACGTCGTAGATCGTGGCCATGGTGGTGGTTCAGCGTAGGACACAGCAGGGCGCTCTCGTCCGTCCCGGTCGGACGAGAGCGCCCCGCGTCGTGTGCCCGCCCGGGTCAGATCATCCGGCGGGCGAGGTTCTCCTTGCCCGACGGGCCGTTGGCGGATCCGGCGATCCACGGGCCGTCGGGATAGAGGTGGAGTACGCCCTCCTCCACCCAGGTGTAGCGACCGGCCAGGATCTGCTTGGCCAGCGCGTCGTCGCTGTCGTCCGCGTTGACCCACAGCCGGCGGAACAACTCCCGGATCCGGGTCCGCGCCTGTACGCAGAACGCCTCCGCCAGTTCGTACGCCGCCGCGCCCCGCTCGGGGTCCTCCTGCCGCAGCCGCTCCGCCCGCACGCAGGCCGCCGTCATGGCGAACAGCTCCGCGCCGATGTCGACCACCCGGGCGAGGAATCCCTGTCGCTGTTCGAGTTTGGCCTGCCAGCGCGCCATGCCGTAGAAGGTGTTGCGGGCCAGCTTGCGCGAGGCGCGCTCCACGAACCGCAGATGCGGGGCCAGGTCACCGAACTCGGCGTACGACGAGGGCCGGTGTCCCTTGCCGGTGACCAGCCGCGGCAGCCAGCGGCCGTAGAAGCCGCTCGCCCTGGCCGCAGCCCTCGCCTTCGCGCCGGTGGCGGCGTGCACGTCGGCGAGCGCGCCGGCTGCCTGCAGATGGGTGTCGACCGCCTCGCGGGCGATCATCAGGTGCATGATCTCGGTGGAGCCCTCGAAGATGCGGTTGATGCGCATGTCCCGCAGCATCTGCTCCACGGGCGCGGCCCGCTCACCGCGCGCGGCCAGCGACTCCGCGCTCTCGTAGCCGCGACCGCCCCGGATCTGCACGAGCTCGTCGATCATCTGCCAGGACTTCTCGCTGGCGTACAGCTTGGCCAGCGCCGCCTCCAGCCGGATGTCGAGCGAGCCCTCGTCTGCCATGCCGGCGGACAGTTCGAGGATGCTCTCCAGCGCGTACGACGTCGCCGCGATGAACGAGATCTTGTGTGCGATCGCTGCGTGCCGGCCGATCGGGCGTCCCCACTGTTCGCGTTCGGCGGACCACTCGCGGGCGATCTTCAACGCCCACTTGCCCGCGCCCGCGCACATCGCGGGGATCGACAGCCGTCCGGCGTTCAGCGTCGTCAGCGCGATCTTCAGGCCCATGCCTTCTTCGGCGAGCCGGTTCGCCGCCGGGACCCGGACCTGGTGGAAGCGGGTGACGCCGTTCTCGATACCGCGCAGACCCATGAAGGAGTTGCGGTTCTCGACCGTGATGCCGGGACTGTCGGCCTCGACCACGAACGCGGTGATGCCGCCGCGGTGGCCCTCCGAGCGCGGTACCCGCGCCATCACCACCACGAGCTCGGCCACGACGCCGTTCGTCGTCCACAACTTGACGCCGTCCAGGACGTACTCCGAGCCGTCCGCGCTCGGCACGGCGGCCATCCCCAGCCGGGCCGGGTCGGAGCCGACGTCCGGTTCGGTGAGCAGGAACGCGCTGATGGCGCCGCGGGCACAGCGGGGGAGGTACTCCCGTTTCTGCTCCTCGGTGCCGAACATCCGCACCGGTTCGGGCACACCGATCGACTGGTGCGCCGAGAGCAGCGCGCCGATGCTCGGGTGGACCGAGCTGGCCAGCATCAGCCCGGCGCCGTAGTCGGCCATCGACAGGCCGAGGCCGCCGTACTCCTGCGGGATCTTCATCCCGAACGCGCCAAGGGCGGCGAAGCCCTTCGCGTACTCGTCGGGGATGCGGGACTCGCGTTCGATGACCTGGCCGTCCAGCGTCTCGCAGTAGGCGCGCAGGCGGCCCAGGAACTCCCGGCCACGGAGGATCTTGTCGGCGGGAGGACGCGGGGCGGGGTGGATCAGGTCGAGGCGGAGCTGCCCGAGGTAGAGGTCCTTGGCGAAGCTCGGCTTGACCCAGGAAGCTTCGCGGGCCGCCTCGGCGACAGCGCGAGCCTCCACTTCGGTGACGCGGCCGGTCTGGCTCATGGCTCACCCTTTCGCCGGTACTACCGGCCAGTGTTACTCGCCAGTAAGAGACGTGCCAGGGGAACCGGAAAAGGGACCGACAGCTTGGGCGAGTGGTCCGAAAGTTGCCGTTGACAGCGGTTGGTGCGGATCGCGGACGGTCCACGAAGCCTGTGTACGCAGGGGAAAGCCTGCGGAGGCGACCTGTCAGGCCGAGCTTTGGAGCCTGTCAGGCGTCGGTTGACGTCCATTCCCGGCTCGGCGACCACGGCGGAAGGGGCCGCTCCATGCGCGGCACCACGCGGTGCACCGTCGCCAGGGTCAGCGCCATCACCAGGCACGCGGTGCCACAGATCCCGGCCGCACTTCCGGCGTACGCCACGAACAGCCGACGCCGGGTCAGCCCGTCGATGTTCGCGTACAGCCCGGGATCGGCGACCGCGACGGCGAGCACGCCGCCGGCCACCAGGACGACACCGGCCACCGCGAGCAGCGAGACGGCGTACGGATGTGCCTCGCGGGTGGTGGCCCGGGCGAACCGGGACTGGGCGAGGACCAGGCAGAACCCACCACCGGCCGCCCAGCCGCCGACGATCAGCAGCGCCGCCACGGCGTCGCTGGGGCGGTGCCAGCCGGCGGACAGCGTGGCCACCGCCGTCAGTGCGGAGTAGCCGGCGCCGAGCACGGCCGCCGTGCCGCGCAGGGCGGGCGGCAGCACCAGGACGAACGCGACCGCCACCGACGCGGCCACCGTGGTGTGCCCGCTCGGCAGGCTGTTCAGCCCGGCCGCCGTCTCACCCTGGATGCCGAGGTCGGGGCGCTGGATCACGAGGTGCTTGAGCACCTGGGTGGTGAGGTTGGCGCCGGCGACCACCAGCGTGGCCACCAGTGCGAGCAGCACCCGACGTCTGGCCAGCGCGATGAACCCGATCAGCAGGGTCGCGGCCGCGAGGGACGCCACCGAGACCACGTCCAGCACCCGGGTCACCAGCGTGTGCACATGGGTCTGGCCGACCACGTTGCCCGCGAGCGCCACCGAGTCCAGCAACTGGCCGTGGTGGGTGTGGATGAAGATCCACCACACGGCCCCCAGTGCGACGACATAGGCGAGGGTCAGGGTGAACAGCCAGGACGCGGTGACTCCACGGGAGCGGCTCGGCATGCGGTCACGGTAACTGCTCACCCTGGGTGGCCGACTGCATCCCAGCGGCCTCATCCCCAACGGACGGTGGCCGGCTTCCCGCCGGAGCGTCCCGGGCATGTCTCACATAACGGGCGCCGGAGCTGCCCGCGGAATGCGGATGACCTACGCGGGCGTTGGGCAGTACAGTGGTCGCGGTCGGTCGGGTACGCCCCGATCCGGCGCGAGCGGTACAACCTTGACAACTCAACATGGGGGTGAACGGTTTCGACTTCGTGCGATCGCTTCAGGTGAAGCGGGCCGAGGACCCAGGGTCGTCTCGTTAACGATCCCTGGAAACCAATAAGTGCCGATTCCAAGCGCACTAACTTCGCTCTCGCCGCCTGAGGCGAGCTGACGAAGGGTCAGCCCGGGAGTGCCTTCGGCCCGGGTCCTGATCTCATCAAGAGGGCTCACCTGTACGGACTGGCCACTGGGCCGTACGGGGAAATGAACGGTGGCTGGGCCCGTCGGCGACTTGCCTGTGAGAGCGCCGGGGCCGAGTAGAACGTCTAGCAGGATGCGCCCGGAGAAGCCCTGAAACATCGACGAAGGACGCGGGTTCGATTCCCGCCACCTCCACCAACAGCAGAGCCCCTGGTCAGAGCCATCTGACCAGGGGCTTTCGCATGCGCGCGACCACCTTACGACCACTTTACGTACGGTCGGTCGCATCCCGGACACGTACGGCAGCGAGCGTCCGGGAGCCGTCAACCTCATCGCCGCAGCACCTTCGCAGCCTCTGCCGAGGCGACGCCGCGCGTCGCGGCCGCCGTCCTCGACCCGCCTGGACGGGTCCTGGCCATCCGACGGCGCGACAACGGTCACCGGGAACCACCCGCGGCATCCGCGAACTCGACGAGTCCATCCACGACGGCCTACGCCGCGAGGTTCAGGATGCCCCCGCGGGCCCCGAGGCGAAGGAGCTCACGATCCAGTGAAGAACATCTACGTCGTCACGCACCCTGAGGCAACGCATCACATCGACGGCCTGGTCGGTGGATGGTTCGACTCCGAGCTGACCGACCGGGGCATAGGGCAGGCCGAAGCGATTGCGATGGCACTGTCAGAACGCCTGAACGGGGCTGCCGTCGAGACGATTTCATCCGATCTGAGCCGCACGCAACGGACCGCGGAGATCATCGTCGAACGACTCGGTGGCGATCTGGTGCTTGACCCGGATCTCCGGGAGCGATCGTACGGCGAGGCGGGTGGCCGGCCCCAAGCCTGGCTGGAGAAACACCGCATTCCCCATCCGGAGTTCGGCGATCGGCTACGTCACAACGAGGGTGTCAACGGCGAGACGTGGATGGACCTTGCTGTGAGGGCGTATGCAGCGATGAAGCGGATCCAAGCCTCTGCCATGGAGAACCAGGTGGTTGTCACGCACGGTGGCACGACTACCTTCCTCCTGGCAGCGTGGATCGGCATGCCCCTGGAAGCAACCGGCCGCGTACACTTCCGGGTCTCATCCGGCGGCATCACCCACCTTCGCAGGGACGACCGCATCTACAGCCATCAGATCACCCGATTGAACGAGACCAGCCATCTGAACTAGCCCCGAAGTTGGCTTACGGTTCAGTTATCGCCGGCGATAGCCGCTGGAGACTGTGGACGCCGGCCGAGTAACGGGCCGGCCGAGCGCATTCGTCACGCCTGATCGGGGCATGGACGTGGCCGGTCGACCCCGAAGCGGGCGCTTTCCTTCATGAACGGCCTGCGCGACGGCCTGCTGCTCGCCGCGGCAGTGCTGCTGGTCGCCACGATCGCAGGCAGTCGGCTGCCGCGACCCCAGACGTCACCAAGGCCAACAACCAAAGGAGAATCACGATGAGGTACACCCGGAGCGGCGGCCAGACGGTTGCCGGACCGCGTGCCCAGTTCACCGGTACCGTCCAGGTCGACGGCGTCCGCAACCCCGACGAGCAGTCGGCAATCGGCTGCGCGCACGTGCGGTTCTCACCGGGCGCCCGCACCGCATGGCACCACCACCCCAAGGGCCAAACCCTCTATGTCACCGACGGAATCGGCCTGGTCGCCACTCGCGACGGCGGTGTTCAGGAGATCCGTCCCGGCGACGTCGTCTACATCGAGCCGGGTGAGGAGCACTGGCACGGTGCGACCCCCGATCGGTACATGGCACACATCGCCATGCAGGAGGCCGACGAGAACGGACAGGTCGTGACCTGGCTGGAGCACGTCACGGACGAGGAGTACCGCGCCTGACGCTGGCGACCCGAGGACGGGCACCAATGTCGAGGAGACATTCCCAGGCCGGTCAAGCCCGAGCGCATGGTTGAGAACTGACTTCGGCGTACGTTCGCGTAGGTCGACCTGCCTGTGAGAGCCCTGGGGCGTTTTGGACTTTCGGGGGGCCGTCCTAGCGTCGGTCTGGTGGACCGTTACGAGGGGCGACTGCTCCGACGCCCACTGTTGGTGGTCCTGCTCAACCTTGGGTTGGCGGCCGTCTTGTACGGGTCTGCGCAGATCGGCCTCGTGATCGGGTTGGAGCGCGGGCCCATCAGCCCGTTCTGGCCACCCACCGGGATCGCCGTGGCCGCCGTGCTTGTGCTGGGGGCTGAGATGTGGCCCGGGATCCTGCTCGGTTCGGGGATCGTCAACGTGTTCACCGGCCCCGCCGCTACGGCGGTTCCCACCGCGGCAGGTACGACGTTGGCCTGCCTGACCGCGTACTGGGCGCTGCGCCGGATCGGCTTCCGGGTCGAGCTGGACCGCCTGAACGATGCGCTCGCGCTGGTGTTCCTCGCCGCGTTCGGCGCGATGCTCGTCAGTTCCACGGTCGGCGTCGCGCTGATGCTCCTCAGCGGCCAAGTGTCCCTCGGCTCCGCCGTTCCCGTCTGGCTGACCTGGTGGACCGGGGACGTCATGGGTGTGCTCATCGTGACCCCTCTACTGCTGACCCTGATCAAGCTTCCGTGGCGCCGATATCGCTACGTCGACTCCGAACGGCTCATGGAGATCGCGCTCCTGATGGTGGGTTCCGTCGGAATCATGCTGGTTGGCGAGAAAGTGCTGGGAGTGTCGTTTCTGGCGTTCCCGCTGCTGGTCCTGGCCGCGTGGCGTTTCCAACTGCCGGGCGCGGCCCCGGTCGGCCTACTCGTCTCTGCCGTGGCCATTCATGCCGCGGTGTACGGAACGGGCTCGTTCGCCGGCCACGACCTGCTCTACAAGATGCTGATACTGCAGACCTTCAACGGATCGATCGCCCTGACCGGGCTCCTGCTGTCGGTAGCCATCACCGAACGCAACCGCACGCGCGTGGAACTCGAACGCACCTGCGCCAGACTCGGAGACGTCATCGAGCACATCGACCGCGCCATGCGACCGGACAGGGCGTCCCCTCTCCGGCACTGGGCGGAGGAGAAACAAGCCGCTCCGAAGGGCCGATCCTGACCCACTTCCGCACCGGCCGGTCACGTGCGCCATTCATCGGCGTGGGGAGCCGGCGAGCGGCGTAGTGTCGTACACGCTTGCCAGGCGAGTGTGTTGCGGGAAGGTGCCGGAGCCGGAGGCGAGATGATGCAGGGCCCGCAGAGCGAGATCGACGGCTTTTGTGCCGTGTGCCGTTCCAAGGCCAACCTGCCTCGGTACGCCGGTCCCCATGTCTCGCGAGCCAATGAAATCGACCAGGTGGTCCGTCGACGGCTGGATCGCGCCGATTCCTCCACCCTCGACGGATTCTGGCATCCGCCGCGGTGCCGTCGGTGCGGGGCCTGGCTGCGGGAGCGTTCGGCAAACGCACGCGAGTTGCCGGTCGAGCCACTGGGCGAGTCGAACGATCCGCGTCGGTCGGTCAAGCCGGACATTCTGAACCGCGAATTTCTCACCACGGCGGACCAGCAGACGTTGCTCGGCACGCTGGTGGACGCCGCACTGACTCACTGCCGTGCCGACGCGGCCAACGCACAACTGGTGGATCCGAACCGGAAAGGCCTGTACATAGCCGCCCACCGAGGATTCGAACGCCCCTTCCTCGACTACTTCGAGTGGGTCGACGGCGATGGTTCGGCCTGCGCGGTCGCGGCTGCCGAGCGCGCGGCGGTCGTCGTTCCCAACGTCCTGCACAGCCCGCTGTTCGACGACGCGAGCAGGCGGGTGATCCTCGACGCCCGAATCTGCGCGGTGCAGTCGATTCCTCTGCTCAGCTCCACCAAGCAACTCCTCGGGGTCTTCTCCTGCCACTATCGCGCCGACCGCACGCTGACGAGCCGCGTGGCGCCCTTGCTCCATGTCGTGGCCAGTGCGGCCGCCTGGGCCCTGCAACGACACATGCCCTGAGCCGGCACCACCTGACCAGTTGGCCAACCGGTCACAGGTGGGATCGAAGGCGGCGGGCTCCCAACCTGACAACGGCGACGCCTGCCGAGAACAGGGCGAGGTTCAGCGCGAGCATCCCGACAGACACCCGGGTGGGGTTGTCCTGCGGACGCCCGAACCTCAGGGCGTACGCATGCCCTGCTGGTGGATCCATCCACGACTGGTAGCGACGCGATCCGCTCCCAGCTGAATAGTCGCCTCTGTCAACCGCTGCTTTGCATGCGGGCGAGGTAGTCCCGCCAGAACTCCGTGGCGCTGCCGTCAGCGTACGGCTGCTCGCGGAAGGCGCCGATGGTTCCGTCGAGGAGTTCCCGAACGATGTCGGCATGCCCGGCGTGGCGCGCAGTCTCCCCGACCATCGTGGTGAGCGCGTACCCCAGGGAGATGGTCTCTCCGGACCAGCGTGTCCCGGTGTCGGCCAGGTCCAGGTTGTTGGTGGCGCAGGTCAGCGGCGGGTGAGGGCGCGTTCCAGGAGATCGTGCAGGGTGCCCTGCTGTTTGGGAGAGAGTCCGGCGAGCGGCGAGTCCTCCACGAGGAGTTCCAGCAGTTGCTCGCGCAGCTTTCCGCCCTTGGTGGTGAGTCCCAGTTGCTTGGCGCGGCGGTCGGTCGGGTGCGGGCGGCGTTCGATCAGCCCCTGCTTCTCCAGCTTGTCGACGACGAACGTCGCGTTGGACGGCTCACAGCTCATCCGCTCGGCGAGGTCGCGCATGGTCATGGGTCCGGCCAGCTCCCGCAACGCGGTTGCCTGTGCCGCGGTGAGGCCCAGCCTGACCGCGCGTTCGCGTACGTGCTCGCTGATCTGGTGGGCCAGGCCGTTCACCAACCCGCACAACTCCCGCTCGGCGACGGACTGTTGGTCGGTGGGCGTCGACTTCATGGAGCCACCCTAGCCAGCTGCGTAGAACCCGCATAATTCGAGCTTGAATGTTTCTAACTAGAAGCTTAGCGTCGAGATCATGGCGAACACACTTCCCGTCGACTGCGACCGTCTTCACCGACCGGCCCGGCTCCGGTCGCTGCGGCTCGGCGACACGACCCTGACCTACGTGCCGGACGGGACGGCGCAACTGCGTCCCCGCGGCTGGCTGCCCGACACGACCGACGAAGTGTGGGCGGCCCATCCCGAACACCTCGACGACTCCGGCAACCTCGTCGCCAGCCTCGGCGCGCTGTTGGTCGAACGCGACGGGCGCGCTCTGCTGATCGATGCGGGATTCGGCCCGCACTCGCTACCGGCTACACCGGGCAGCCCGATCGGTGCCATCACCTCCGGCGCCCTGCTGGACAACCTCGCGACGATCGGACGCGACCCGACCTCGGTCGAGGCGGTGGCGTTCACCCACCTGCACACCGACCATCTCGGCTGGGCCTGGCAGGCTGCGCCGGGTGCTGGCGACACTCCCGCGCTCGCCGGATCCGCATACCTCGTCGCCGAAACGGAGTGGAGTCGGCGCGACGAGGTCGAGGCGGACGGCACCACCGCTGGGATCCTTGCCGTCCTGGCGCCGCAGGTGCGGACCGTGGCCGACGGCGAGGAGATCTTTCCCGGCGTACTCGCACGTGTGGCCGGCGGGCACACCGCCGGCCACACGGTGTACGTCATCAACGCCGGCGAACACCGGGTCGTGGCGTTCGGCGACGCCATGCACTCGTCGATCCAGGTCGCGCACCCGCAGTGGTCCGCAGTCAACGACCACGATCGCGAGGTCGGCGTACAACGCCGTCGCGACCTCGTTGCCGAACTGACCCGACCCGGCACCATCGGCTACGGCAACCACTTCGCCGACGTGGTGTTCGGCCGGGTCGAATCCGACGGTGGCCAGGCGACGTGGCGGCCAGTGCCCACCGTGGAGTGGTGACCTGACCGCGGGCAGCGGGATGTGTCGCGTTGCTCGAATCAGGAGGCGTCGCGGAGGAGGGTGGCAGCGCAGTCGGCGGCGAGATCCTCGGCGTGGCGGGGGATTCGCTGCCCGGAACGGTAGTGCCGGCGTACGACGGAGTACGGCAGGTCCACGATCGCCATCCGGACCAACTCCTTGTCCCGGTCGGAGGTCCGGCCCAGCCCGCGGCCGATCTCGCCGACGGCGCGAGTCACCCGGCGGTTGTCGCGGCGGTGCCGGTCGCGGTCCTCCTCGGGCCACTCCGGCGCGTCGAAGTCAGCGGCGGCGTACAGCAGGATCGCCGCGTCCGCGGGGTTCGCCCGGCTCCAGGCGACGACGTGCCGGGCGGCGGCCTGTGCGGCGGCGAGCGGCGTGTCCTGCTCGACCGCGACCAGGAAGCTCTCCTGGAACCTTTCCAGCGAACGCAACCACAGCGCGGCAAGGAGTGCCGGGCGACTGGGGAAGCGGTGGTAGACCGAACCGCTGGGTGCTCCGGCCGCCCGTGCGACCGCGGCCACTGTGACCGCGCGCGGCCCCGCGTCGGCGACCAGGGTGGCCGCGGCGTCCAGTAACCCGTCGACGTCGTGCCGAGGTGGTCTGCCCATGCGGGTGAGTGTAAGGGCCTGGACCTGACCCCGTGCGCGAGCAGGCCGAGAGTCGGCGACGATTTTGGAGACATCTCTCCAGTGCATTCGTGTTTTGGAGTACGCTCTCCAAAACACGCCGAGCGTTGGAGGGGTCACATGAGGCTGCCGGAGGTGTGGGGCGCCCGGCCGGAGGAGCTGACCGCCGACTATCCGTGCGACGGATACATGACCGGTCGCACGACGGCGTTGTTCCGGGCGGTCACTGTGCGGGCCGACGTGCCCACGGTCTTCCGCTGGCTGTGTCAACTGAAAGTTGCGCCGTACAGCTACGACCTGGTGGACAACGCCGGGCGGCGCAGCCCGCGTCAGCTCACGGCAGGGCTCGAGCACCTGGAGGTCGGCCAGTCGTTCATGATCTTCACCCTGGCCGACTTCACCTACGATCGCGACATCACGTTGGTGTCGACCGACCTGGCGGCCCGGCGGATGTTCGGCGAGCTGGCGGGAACGTACGCGGTTCGCCCGAACGAGCACGCGAGGCCGGGTGAGGAGGAGACCCGGCTGGTGGTCAAGCTCGTCCTGCCGGAGGTACGCCACCCCGCCGCCCGGCTACGGCAGTCCCTGCTGGGTTGGGGTGATCTGGTGATGATGCGGGCCCAGCTGCGCAACCTCGCCAGCCTCGCCGAGCGCACCGCACGAAGCCAGGCACTGACCGGCCGGGCTCGCCGGCGCGCGTGACGGAAGAGTGCGGCGCCGCTCGGTCGTCCGCGCGGGCTGCACGCCTAAGCGACGACCCGGTAGTCGACGAGCAGGCTGCCGGTCGGTGAGGTCGTGCTTCGGATCGACTCGAGCCGAACTGCCGGCAAGCCTTCGAGGAGCTTCCGGCCGCTACCGGCGATCGCCGGTGCGATCACCAGCCTGAGCTCGTCCACGACGCCGGCGGCGAGCAGTGCCCGGGCGACCGAGATGCTTGCATGCACGCCGATGTCGGCTCCGGGCTGGTTCTTCAGCTCCCGCACGAAGTCGACCAGGTCCCCTTCGACCACAGTCGCGTTGGCCCAGTTCCGATCGAGTGGCGTGGAGGAGGCGACGTACTTCGCGACCCCGTTGATGAACGTCGCGAACGGCTCGATGTCGCTGCCCGGCCAGAACCCGGCCCACTCCTCGTAGCTACGCCGGCCGAGGATGACCGCGTCCTGCGCCTTGATGACGGCAGCGAGGTCGGCCTCCATCGCGTCGTCCCAGTCGGCGAAGAACCCGTCGGGGCTCTCCGCGACTCCGTCGAGGGACAACAGTTCGTAAACGACGACCTTGCGCACCTTCAGCACCTCCGATGGACGTGGACCCTGCTCCATGGACTAGGCGCGCGACCGGAACTCATCGGTACTGAGGCGGGTGAGCCTCGGCTGGTGGTTGGCTGGTCGTCGCCCGGTCGTCGGCTAGTCGTCGGCGAGCTGGCGGGCGATGGTGTCCGACCAGGCGTCGACGTCCTTCCAGTCGCGGAAGTCGCCGTACTTCCCGCGAATTCCCCGGTAGAGCAGCCGGCCGACCCGCGACAGGTGCGCCGGCTCGATCGCGCCGGCGAAGACGTGGTGGTCGCGCGGCCCGATCGTGTCCTGGAACTGCCCGACCACCTTGGGACCCTCACCCGCGAGCATGCCGGCGAACCGGAAGCCCTGCTCCACGGCGGCCGCGCCGATACCCACGCTGAACAACCACACCGGCCGGCGCAGCAGCGTGGCCTGGTTACGTCGTACGTACGCCTGGGCCTCGGTCGGCCAGGCGCCGCCGTACAACCCGCACCCGAACACGGCCGCGTCGTAACCGCCGGCCTCCGGTGCCCGGCCCACCTGGTGCACCTCGACCTGGTTGCCGTACTCGTCCAGGCTCGCCGCGATCCGCTCGGCGATGCCGCGGGTCGAGCCGTTCCTGCTCGCGTACGCCATCAGGACCACAGCCATGGTGCGTACCCCCGATCCCCGAGCTGCGCAGGGCTGGTCAGGACGAAGGCTCGTCGGACGGCGGCCGGCCGGTCGGTGACCCGTCGGTCGGTGACCCGTCGGCGCCGAGCTCGCGGGCAAGTTCGTGCGCCCACGAGTCGATCGCCTGCTCGTCGCGGTAGTCGGCGGCCCCGCGGCGCCCCATCCGCCGGGCCAGGCCGAAGAAGCCGCGCGCGTCCTCGCGCAGGCGGCCGCCGAACGTCCGGTGGCCGCGCGCGTGCACCTTCTGCGCCGCGGCGCGGGCGGTGTCCACCGGTGGGATCTCGCGTTCCTCAGCCGACCGGTCCAGTGGTCCGCTGCTGAACAGCCACACCGGATGGCCGGCCAGCTCGTCCCCGAAGCGGTCGGCGAACTGGCGGGCGTCGTGTTCCCAGCGCCCGGCGTAGATCGCGCTGCCGAGCACACAGGCGTCGTATCCCTTGACGGTGTGCACCGCCTTCGCCGGGGCGACCTGTACGTCCAGCCCGGCCGAGATCAGGTCCGCACCGATCCGCTCGGCGATGCCGGCGGTCGCGCGGTTCCTGGTCGCGTACGCCACGAGCACGCGCGTCGTCACCATGCACCTCCCCGCACGTCAACTCCCGCACGCCCGGCACACCCGCGTACCTCGGCGCCTTCGACCATCGGACCCCGCGCCTGTACGACCGGGACAGGGGCGGAGGTCCCGTCGGCGGCCCGTTACGGCACGACCCGGACGGCGTGGGTTCATCCCCGGCGGGTGGTGTCGAGGCAGACCTCACTGGTCAGCCTGCTGATGCGGGACCAGTCCGGCCCGGCCGAGGGGAGTGCAGTGATGCCGTCCGACCCGAGCGCCGCCGGCTCCGCCCCCAACGGCTCGCCACAGGCACCCGAACCACCGCAGAATCCCGAGCCACCGCAGACTCCCGAGTCACCGCACACCTCCGAGTCACCGCACACCTCCGAGCCACCGGCTCCTGAATCGTCGCCGATCCCGGAACCCCCGCAGACGCTGGAACCGCCGCAGGCGCTGGAACCGCCGGAGGTTCCCGCCCCGGTGCCAGACCTCCCGTCGCCCCAGGCGGGTGACGGCGCGCGATCCACTCCGCACCGCGGTCGAGGCCGGCGCGGTACCGGCAGCACCAGCAGCAGCCGTGGCGTGGCCACCGTCCTGCTCGCCCTGGGGGACAGTTGGGGCGCCGTCCTGTTCCTCGGCTGTGCGAGCCTCCTGCTCGGCGCTGCCGTGGTCGCGTGGATCCACGTGACGCCGGCCGGCTGGCCGAACCCCACCACGAGGACGATCGGCGTCCTGCTCGGCGCACAGATCCTGCTGTACGGCCTGTGCCACCTGCTCCGGGCGATGGCGGCGCCGGACGTGGACGGCGGCCGCCGCGTACTGGTGGCACTGCTCGGCATCGAGGCGCTGGTCGTGGGCGTCCTGCTGGTCCGTGGCGTCGGTGGCACCGTGGCCACGCTCGGCCTGGTGGCCGGGCTGTTCTGGCTGGTGGCGGGGGTGATCGCGGCCCTGTCGGAGTTCGTGGGGCGGGCCCGGCCCGGGCGCGGCCCGGCCATGCTGGGCGGCCTGCTGGCGATCGCGGCGAGCATCGCGGTGCTGGCGTACCCCGAGGCCTCGCTCACCGTGGCCGCCGACGTCCTCGGCGGATATGCGGTCGTCCTCGGCGTCCTGACCATCGTGCAGGCGTTCCAGGTCCGGAACGCGGCGGCCCACCGGCCGGCGCATCGGGACCGGGCCGACCATGGCGTCGCGGCAGGCGGCTGAACCGGCTCGTACACCGCGGGCCGACTACGCCGGCGCGGTGTACGGCTCCCTGCTCGCCGGCTCGGTCGTGGCCGGCGCCGGGGCGGGCGACCACCCACTTGCCCCGCTGGACCTCGGCGTCGCCGTACTGGCCACCGGCGTGGTGTTCTGGCTGGCGCACGTCTACGCGCGTCTCATGGGCAGCACCGACCAGCCGGACCTGCCCATGGCGCGCATCCGCGCCGTGGCGAGGCATGAGTGGCCGATCGTGCAGGCGGCGTTCCCGCCGGCGGCGCTGGCCTTCGCCGGCGCTCTGCTGGGCTGGCCGGCGAACGTCGCAAGCTGGCTGGCGCTCGTGGTCGCGGTCACCGGCGGAGTCGGCTGGGCGGTGTTCGCCACCGCCCAGGCCGGCGCGAGCCGCTCCGTGATCGTGCTGTCGGGGTTCGTCAACCTCGTCCTGGGCCTGGCCATCATCGGTGTGAAGAGCCTGATCCTGCACTGAGTTCAGCGCAGGATCAGGCTCCTCGTCTCCGCTCGGCTCAGACAGGTGCCGACCGGCCCTGCCCCGGAATGCGGCCCCGGCCGCTGGAGGCCTGGGCCTGTCCGACGAGTTCGGGGAGCTTGCGGACGGTGAACGCCGCGAAGATCTCCGTGACGCCGTACAGGATCATGCCGATCCCGACCAGGTTGACCAGGAGCAGCACCTCGCGACCGGGCGAGCTGATCGCCCACATGCCCAGCACGATCTCCAGCGCACCGAGGATGAGGCCTGCCCACCACAGGGGCCGCCGGACCGAGGCCAGGCTGGCGATGAGCGTGAAGATCCCGCTCAGCACGAGGTACCACGCCACGAACACCGAGAGCACGAACAACGTCATCCCCGGCCACACGAAGGTCGCGACCCCGGCCGCGACCCCCAGGACGCCACCCACGATCCACAGCCACCGCCAGTTGTCGGCGCGTGAGGCGTGCATGAACTGCGAGATCCCGCCGAGGATGAACGCGATGCCGACGAGGATGGCCAGCGTCACGATCGCCGCCGGGCGCAGGCTCAGTACGAACATGCCGTACAACGTCCACAGGACGCCGACGGCGAGGTAGACCCACCACAGCTTGCTGACCGACTCCGCAATCTCCATCCCCGGCGCCTCGCCGCCCATCCGGGCCTCCCTGGTGGGCATCTCCTCGGCACGGGTTCCTTGTGGTGTCTGTTCCGGAATCTGTGCGCCCTGTGCCGTGGGAGTCCCGCGCTGCGGACGCTGGGGGGTCTCTGGGGATTCGCCTGACATCGCCACCCCTTGGGTCGGGTCCGGCTGTGCCGCGGCACACACCTGGACGGCCTTCCGCTTCGCGCACGCCATTCCGGCGTACAGGTGAACGATGTCTCCCGCGATCTGTCCGCGGCTCATCCTGATCGGGTGAATTGACATCCTCCCTGGACTGAAGTCTGGGGATTCCCGTACCGCTCACGCGGCCGGTTGGTTGGCGTTGCCAGCAGCGGATGTGGCTGTTGGACTGATACGCCCGTTCACGGCTGCCTTTCGGCCCGAGGGTTGTTGCCTCGCCTCGTGTCCTGCCGTATATCCCGACTCCTCGGGAATGGTTGAGAGGCCGCGCGCCAGGATGTTGACGGCGGCGTTGGTGTCGGCGTGTGCCTGATGTCCGCAGGCTTCGCACTCGAAGGCCGCTTGGCTCTCGCGGTTCCCGGGTGCGCAGTGCCCGCAGGCCGCACACGTACAACTGGTGTTCTTCGGGTCCACGCGGACCACTGCCCCCTCGGGCATCTTGTGTTCGAGCCGGGTGAGGAACCGGCCCCACACAGAGGCCAGGATCGCCCTGTTCAGGGTTGCTTTCGCCCGTGCCCCGTTCGGGACGAAGACGCCCGGCTGGGCGGGATCTGGCTTCGGCACCGGTCGGCGCACCATGTTCGGCACACGCAGATCTTCGACCGCGAGCAAGTCGTAGGTGTGGGCCAGGTCGGTGGTGGTCTGCTCGACCCAGTCCGTGCGCCGGTCCTCCAGACGGCGGCGCAGTACCGCCAACCTGTCCAGCGTCCGTCTCCGTCGCCGGGAACCATTTCGCTGGCGGGTCAGGTGCTGTTGCAGCGCCAGGAACCGGGCCTGCTCGGCAGCCGTGAGGGACGGTGCCTGCACCATCCGGCCCTCGCTCGTCGCGAGGGTGTTCTTCACGCCCCGGTCGATCCCGACCACCGCACCCGTGCTCGCCTTGATCTTCGGCGCAGTGGGGGTGGTGAACGCGATGTGCCAGCGGCCGTTGCGACGGGTGACCCGCGCACTGCTGGCCGCCTCGACGTCGGCCCAGAGCCGGGAGATCCGGAACCGCACCGCCCCGACCTTCGGGACGGTGACCACTCCCCACTTGCGGTTCAGGCGGTGGACGGTGAGGTCGCGGATCACGAACCCGCCCTCCCGATCGTTGCGCTCCTTGAACTGTGGATACCTGGCACGTCCGGCGTAGAAGTTGGTGAAGGCGCGGTCGAGGTCGCGTAGCGCAGCCTGCTGTACCGAGGATGACCCCGCGCGTAGCCAGTCCAGTTCGCCGCGGAGTTGGGCCAACTCCCGCATCTGCGTGCTCGTGGTGACCTTGGCCGCGGACCGGTCGCCGCGCACGTGCTTGTCGCGGCGCCACATGGCGCGCTGCTCCAGCCCGATGTTGTACACGAACCGCGCGTGATGGCAGTGCTCCACCAACCCGACCACCTGGCCGGGCTCGGGGTAGAGACGCTGCCGAATACTCACCCAGCCGACCGTAGACGAAAGGACCGACAGCCTTGGGTACGCCGCGACCGGACTACCAGCACCAGGGCCACAGCGTCTCCCTGTCGTACGCCCATCCGGTGTCCGTGACGAACCCGACCACGTGCACCCGCCCGTCCGGTACGCGCCACAGGTGTTGATCGGCGAACTCGTGCGCTGGTTGAAAGGAGCGATCGCGGTCAGCGACCAGTGAAGGCATCCGCGTACCGACGGCGAACTTCTGGCCAACTTGCGCCGTCGACAGAGATCGGAAGGCGTGGCAAATGGCCGGGCCGGATGGGATCGAGTTGGATGGCGCGCATGGGTAGGTCCACCGCACTCGTCCTGTCCGCCGCGTTGGTCACGCCGCTGCTCGGCGTCGCGCTCACCACCGGCCCCGCCGCCGCGGCACCGAACACCGCGGCCGGCGCTCGGCCGCCCGTGGTGTCCGCGGCCGTCGTTCATGGCGTTCGTGCCGGCCGCAACGACCCGGCAGTCGGTACGCCGCGACTGCTCGGTGTGCGAACCGTTCCGAAGGGGCTGGTCGTCGGCGGCCTGTCCGTCGGCGAGCTCTCCGGCCTCGACCGCGACCCGCGTACCGGTGAGTGGTATCTGCTGTCCGACGACTCCGAGGACGGCCCGGTGCGCATGTTCACCGCCCGGTTCGACGTCTCCGGCGCAGGCGTGGGGGAGATCCGGTTCACCGGCGCCACCGCGCTCGAACGCACCGACGGCTCGGTCTTCCCGCCGTTCGCCGGCGACGACCCGGAGGTGGCCGACCCGGAGTCGATCCGCGTCGACCCCCGCGACGGCAGCCTGTACTGGACCAGCGAGGGCAAGCGGGTGGTGCCCGCCGACGGGTCCGCGCCCGCGCTGATCGACCCGTGGGTACGCCAGGCGACAACGGCAGGGAAGTACGTACGCCAGTTCACCGGCCCGGCCGACCTGGCGATGAGCGTCGGCGAGGTGGGGCCCCGGGCGAACGCGACGTTCGAGGGAATGACCCTCACCACCGACGGGCGCCGGCTGGTGACGTCGATGGAGGGTCCGCTCTACCAGGACGGCCCGCTGCCGACCGTCGACCACGGCGCGGCCAACCGGCTGACGTGGTACGACAAGCGCACCGGCCGGGCGTTCCGGCAGCTGGCGTACCCCCTCGACCCGATCCCGGTGGCGCCGAACCCATCGACCGGCTCCGCCGACAACGGGGTCAGCGAGCTCCTGGCCGTCGACCGGCACCACTATCTCGTCCTGGAACGCTCCTACGCGTCCGGCGTGGGCAACAGCATCCGGTTGTACGAGATCGACGACCGCGGCGCGACGAACGTGCTCCACCGGCAGAGCCTGGCCGACGGCGGTTACCGGCCGGTGCGCAAGCGCCTGGTGGTCGACTTCGCCGACTTCGCCGGCACCGGCCTCCCGCACGTGGACAACCTGGAGGCGATGGCCTGGGGGCCCCGGCTGCCGAGCGGTGAGCGGACGCTGGTGTTCGTCTCCGACGACAACTTCAACCCCACGCAGGTAACCCAGGTGGTGGCGCTTGCAGTCCACTGACCCCGCCCACTGGACCCTGCGCCACCCCGCGCTGACCCTGCGGGACGTCAGCCGGCCGCGAGTGCGTGCGCCAGCCGCCGCAGGCGTTCGCCGTCGAGCACACCGGGGGCCACCGCGGCGAGCTCGCGCAGCGACAGGTGGCCGAGGGTGGCGACCCGCGGGTTGTCCAACAGGCCGGGTACGGCGGACTCCATCGAGGCCACAGCGCCGGGGTCGGCCAGCAGCTCGGCCACCGGCGTGGTGAGCGTGTGCGCACCGGCGGGGAACTCCTCCGGCTGTGGCAGCGGCGTGGTGGCCTGACGCACCTGCTCGCGCTGGCGGCGCAGCAGCAGGTGCTCCGGCCCGATGTCCGCGGTGGCCGGCAGACCCAGCCGGGTGAACTGCTCCGGCGGCGCCTCCTCGGCCCGCATCAGCTCCACCATCAGGCCGGCCAGGCGGGTCTCGATCTCGTCGTCGACCAGCGGGTCGTCCTGGTGCGGGTCGTTGTCGAGGTCGAACAGCATCGAGCCGTGCAGGTAGGTGTTCGCCAGCGGCTCGCCCGGCACGCGAAGCACCGGGCAGCCCTTGGTGAACCCGAACGGCGGGCTGAGCTGGGCGTCGCGTAGCTCGTCGACGCCGAAGCGTTCGCGCATGTGCGTGGGCATCAGGGTGTAGCCGTACAGCGGGCCGTTGGCCGGCTCGGCGCACGCCCGCATGTAGACGTACCGCCCGTCGGTGATGTTGACGTGGCCGCCGAAGCTGCCGAACAGCCCCACCTCACGCACCGGTGTGTCGTCCGCGACCGTCGCGCGCAGCGGCACGCCGTGCATGTCCGGCGAGCGCTCCACACCGAAGTGGTCCAGCAGGGTGGGCGCGATGTCGATCGTCTGCACCAGGCTGGACCGGCGTTGCCCGGCCGCGTGCGGTGCGCGCGGATCCCATACGAACAAGGGGTTGTGGATGTTCTCGTCGTACCACGGCTGGGCGTTCTTGCCCCACCAGCCGTGCTCGCCGAGCAGGAAGCCGTGGTCGGTGGCCACGATCAGCATGGTGTCCGACCACAGGTCGTGGGCGTCCATGGCGTCCAGCACCCGGCCCAGCGAGTGGTCGCACATGCTGAGCAGCGAGGCGTACTCGAACCGCACGTGCTCGACCACCTCGGGCCGCTCGGTCACCCGCTTGTAGTCGGGCCAGTCGTGGTGTGGTCCGGCGTAGGCGTGCGGATAGAGATCCTTGTACTGCTTGTACGTGAAGAACGGCTCGTGCGGGTCGAACGTCTCCAGGTGCAGGAACCAGTTGTCCTGCGCGTGGTTGGTGTCGAGGAACTCGATCCCCGCGTCGAAGGTGCGGCTTTGCGGGTGGTCCTCCTCCTGGCGCAGGTGCTCGCGGTTGATCCAGTCCTGCCGCCAGGTCGCGCCGCGGTTGATCTTGGGGCTGTCGGGCACGTGCGGGTCGGCCACCTGGCCCTTCCAGGCGTCGCCCTCCTGCCCGCGGAAGAACTCCCAGGAGTCGTAGCGGCCGTGGTAGGTCGCACCGCCGTCCTCCCAGTAGTGCTGATGGTCGCTGGCCAGGTGGGTGTAGACGCCGTGCTCGCTCAGCAGCTGAGGCATCGAGTCGTCGAACGGCTCCAGCGGACCCCAGTCGCGGTGCAGGAAGTTGTAGCGGCCGGTGTGCAGCTCACGACGGGCCGGGATGCACGGCATGCTGCCGCCGTAGCACCGGTCGAACGTCGCGGACCGCCGTGCCAGCCGGGCGAAGTTGGGCGCGTGCACCCAGTCGTTGCCGTAGGGCGGCAGGAAGCGCCGGTTGAGCGTGTCGAAGAGCACCAGGATCGCCTTCACCGGACCTTCCTACCAGCCGGCGCGGACAACACGCCCGGCGCGACCGGAGCCGGCAGGGGTCAGGCGGCGTCGACGTACTCCCGTTCCCGTTCCCGTTCCGTCTGCTTCCGCTCCGACGGCTCCGACCGCTCCGACCGCTCCCGCACCGGCAGCTCCGGCTCCGGCTTCCGGCGCAGTGCCACCTCGACCCGCGCCCGGGTGCCCCACCCGGTGGAGCGCAGGGTGACCAGGGACCAGAACCGCAGCGGCAGCATCACCAGCAGGTTGACGTAGCCGTAGAGCGGCGACGTCGCGAACGTCAGGAACCGCGACCAGACGCTCTGCCCCTCCCGGCGTACGTCGAAGTAGCGCACGGACCGCGCCAGCGACATCAGCCCCACGAACCACAGGTAGTGCAGCACGAGGATCTCGCCGGTCAGCAACGTGTGCACCACCAGCACGTACAGCAGGATCGAGGAGAAGACCGCCCACTGCGCGAGCTCGAGCAGGGTGAGCCACCACGCCGGCCTGGTGAGGGACAGGTTGCCGAGGACCCACAGCGACTCGCGGAAGAAGGACCTGCCCCACCGGGCCTGCTGGCGGACGAAGTGGTTGAAGCGCTCGGGTACGGCGGTGTGCGCGATCGCGGACTCCACGAACACCACCCGGCCCTCGCTCAGGCAGTAGTTCGTCATCCTGCGGTCGTCGCCGGTGATCGCGGGCTTGCCCAGGAACTCCTGGGTGAGGAAGTCGTCGAGATGCCGGAGTACGACGTCCGCCCGGTAGAACGCGAGGATCCCGCACACGCACAGCACCGACCCGAACCGGGAGTATGCCGCCCGCTCACCGAGGAACGCGTTGGCGTACCTCACGTCCTGCATCCGGGTCAGCACGTTGTGGTCGTGGTTGAGGGGGAGGACCAGCCCGGTGGTGGCGGTGACCCGCCGGCGCCCGAACGGGCGCAGGCCCTCGTACACCGCCGTGGGCTCCAGCACCGAGTCGGAGTCCACGCACACGAAGATGTCCACCTCCCCGGCCATCGCCCGGAAGCCGACCGCGAGCCCGTGCCGCTTGCCGAGGTTCTCCGGCTGGCGGAACACGCTGATCCGGTCGTGGACTGCGGCGTACTCCCTGGCCACCTCGAACGCGGCCGGGTCCTGGGAGGCGTCGTCGACGACCACGATCCGGCGCAGGGGGTACGACTGGACAAGCAGCGAGTCCAGGCACGAGCGCAGCAGGTCCGGGTCCTCGTTGTAGATCGTGACGATCGCGCCGATCCGGCGGCGCGGGTTCGGCTTCGGCCACCGCCTCGCGGGCAGCAGGGACAGCAACAGCTTCGTGCCCAGGATGCTGAAGACGGCGAACCCGTACACGCTGGCCAGGCCGTGGTGCAGCCACCGGGACATGGTCAGGGACGCAGCGGCGGAGAAGATCAGCAAAGCGGTGAGGGTCATGCGACGGACGGTGGTGCGGACTACAGGCATGCAGGCGTTTCCTAGCTATAGAGAGCAGGCGGCAGCGCCGCCGGAGCTCGAAAACCGCCCCCCGCGGTGATCGTGTACCGGTGTGATCGTGTGCCGGTGGTCGTCGGGCGCCGCGGTCGACGTGGGTCGACGGGCGCGCTTTCGAAGCGACCGGTCAGTGACCTGACAGCGGCTCAGCGGCCACGGTCGGAGACACCTCGTGGTGCCTCCGCCTGCCGCTCAGGCGTCGGGTCGTGGAGGTCTGCCGCGGTACTCGCCGCGGAAAAAAGGGCGCCGCGAGGGCGCCGAAGCAACTGGCTCGTTCTCGTCGGGTCGGTTAGCCGTACGCGTGGGAGGTCCCACTGTCGGCCCACAGGTATCGGCGCGCACCTACCTCCTGGTGCGCCCGGCCTGCGCGGCTGGGCTGCGAGCCGCGGGTTGGCGGCGGTTCTGGTCGTACCGGTATTACCTTCATCGTCACCCTTCCTACCAGCAGTCCCGGCAGTTCGCAGGAGCGCGGTGACGGATCGGGCCGTACGTGTGCGGGACAGATGTCCGGCGTCACTGTGCGGCACGGAGCGACCGGCGGCCACGTGTTCGGCGACGTGTCCCGGGAAGTACATCCCACAGGCGCGAGGACCCGGTGACCCCGGCCCGAACCGACGAGGGAGTGACCATGGTGGAGTTCGGCTACACGATGATGTGCGAGCAGGCCGGCCCGGCCCAGCTCGTACGCGACGCGTGCCTGGCCGAGGAGGCCGGCTTCGACTTCGCGGTGATGAGCGACCACTACTTCCCCTGGCTGGACGCGCAGGGCCACTCTCCGTACGCCTGGTCGGTGCTGGGCGCGGTCGCCCAGGCCACCTCGCGGATCCCGCTGATGACGTACGTCACCTGCCCGATCAGGCGCTACCACCCGGCGGTCGTCGCGCAGAAGGCCGCAACGGTCGCGCTGCTCAGCGAGGGGCGGTTCACCCTCGGCCTCGGCGCGGGGGAGAACCTCAACGAGCACGTCGTGGGCGGCGGCTGGCCACCGGTCGACGTACGCCACGAGATGCTGACCGAGGCGATCGAGATCATCCGTGAGCTGTGGGACGGCGGCTATCTCCGGTACGACGGTGAGCACTTCAAGGTGGAGTCGGCCAGGCTCTGGGACCTGCCGCCGACGCCGCCGAAGATCGGGGTCGCGGCCTCCGGGCCGCAGTCGGTGCGGATCGCCGCCCACTACGGCGACGCGCTGATCGCCACCGAGCCCAAGCCGGAGCTGGGCAGGATGTACGACGAGTTCGGCGGCACCGGCAAGCCGCGTATCGGCCAGATCCCGGTGTGTTACGACACCGACGCCGAGGCCGCCAAGCGCCGTGCCCACGAGCAGTTCCGCTGGTTCGCCGGCGGGTGGAAGGTCAACTCCGAGCTGCCGGGTCCGACGGCGTTCGAGATGGCGACGCAGTTCGTCAGGCCCGACGACGTGTCCGAGCAGATCCCGTGCGGTCCGGACGTCGCCACGCACGTGCAGGCGATCAAGGCGTACGTCGACGCCGGCTACACGCACGTGGCGTTGGTGCAGATCGGCGGCGACCACCAGGAGGAGTTCGTCGCCTGGGCCACCAAGGAACTGCTGCCGGCCCTGCGGGAGCTGTGAGGCGGCGGCCTCACCGCTTGTCGGGCTGGTCGGTGCTGTCCAGCGGCGTCCAGCCCAGCAGCTCACGCGCCCTGGTCATCGGGACCAGCCGTTCGGCGCCGTCGCCGCTGATCGCGAACGGCTCGAACCCGTGGCCGCGCCGGTCCAGCGCCGCCAGCAGGGCGCGGGCGACGTCCCGGGCGGAGGTGCAGATCAGCCGGGCACGCGGGTGGTCCGTACGCGGGAAGTCGTCGTCGGCGACGGGGTGACACAGCCGCAGCGCCACCACACTCATGCCGTACACCTCCACCGCGTTGCGGCAGACCTCCTCGCCCATCCGCTTGGCGAGGCCGTAGAAGTCGGTCGCGTCCGGCGGGGTGGACTCGTCGGGGTAGCGGTCACGTCCGGGCACGCCCGGGCTGATCGAGATCGTGTCGTCTCGCGGGATGTCGTCGTCGGCGCGCGGGTCGTCCACCGCCGGCTCGGCGTACACCGACATGCTGCTGGTGTAGACCGCGTGTGTGACCCCGGCCTCGTGCGCGGCCCGCAACGCCACGTGCAGGCCGGGCGCCGCCACCTCGAAGTGGGCGCGGGCGTTGTCGATGCTGCCCCATCCGGCCATCGGCCCCATCGCCATGAAGATCATCGCGTCGACACCCTCGACGGCCCGGGTCACCGCGGCGACGTCGCGCAGGTCACCGGCCACGTACTCGACGTCGACGTCGGAGCGCGGCGGCTTCAGGTCGAACACGCGGAGGTCGTGCCGCTCGGCGAGCCGGGGGAGAACCAGCCCACCCACCAGCCCGGAACCGCCGATGACGAGTACCCGCATGCAGACCTCCCCGAAGTCACCGCCGACGCCCGGCCGGCGTCCTCCGCATCATCGCGGTTCCGCGGGGCCGACGCGACCCCGGGCCGCGGCCGGTTCCGCCGCGGACGAGATCGCCGGCGACCCCAGACCCACATCGGCCGGATCTTCACCAAGCCGGACCTACGTGACCGGGCACAGGCGGTGACCTTCGCGTACGAGACCGGCCCGGTCACGGTCGGTGCCGACCGGAAACGCCGGTGACCCAGCCCAGGTCCAGCCCAGGTCCAGCCCGGGCTCGGCACAGGCGAACCCACGAACTGCCGCGGGACGAGGCCGGGTCCGGACACCACGGACAGTAGGAACATCCGGGATGACGTGCGCCTTCGGCGGGCATGAGTGGTCCCGTACGGGACCAGCGGTGGTACCCCGGAAGGCTCGCCCAGCCGGCTCGCCTACTCTGGGGAGGCGTCGCGGCCGACGCGGCAGACGGGGGCGAGGTAGGCCACCGTTCGCTCCGTTCCGCATCTGTGCGGTCTTACTCAACGGCTGGCACGTTGGTGACGTCGGAATGGAAGGAACGACGAGCGGATGGTTCGATCCCGGCGGATCGTGCTCGCGACCCTGGCCGCGCTGACGGCGCTCACCGGCGCCGGACCCGCCATCACCCCGGCCGGCGCGACCAACACCCGACCCGATCTCCCGGGCACGGCGGCCTGGCAGCGGGCCTCCTTCGACGGGCGCCCACTGCCCAGTCTCAGCGGCGCGTCGCCGGCCTCGGTGGCGGCGTATTTCGCCGGGTTACCCGCCGCCGAGCAGAAGGGCCTGGCCACGCGCTACCCCGCGGTGGTCGGCAACCTGGACGGCGTACCCCCTGCCCTGCGATACGCCGCGAACCGGCACGAGGTGGCCAGGTCCGGTGTCTGGCGCGGCGTGCTGGACCTGCGCGACCGGCAGATCCTCGCGCTCGACCCCCGCGAACGCGGCCTGGCCGTCGAGGTGTTCGGTGACCTGGCGACCGCGGACCGGGTGGCAGTGCTGGTGCCCGGCGCGGGCGCGGACCTGTACCACCTGGACGAGCCCGGCGGAATCGCTGCCGGCGCCCGGGCCATGCGCGCGGAGGCCGAACGCCAGCAGCCGGGCACCCGGCTGGCGGTGATCGCCTGGGCCGGCTACGCCACGCCGGTCGACGCCGGCGCCGCCGCGATGCAGGGCAGCCTGGCCCGGGTGGGCGCGGCCCGGCTGCAGCGGTTCCTCGCCGGCCTGTCGGCGTACACCTCGGCCCCGGTCGGGCTGTTCTGCCACAGCTACGGCTCGGTGGTCTGCGGCCTCAGCGACCTGCCCAAACAGGTGGACGACATCGCCGTGTTCGGCAGCCCTGGGGTGCGGCACCGCACCGCCTCCGGCCTGTCGCACACCGCCCGGGTCTGGGCGGGACTCGCCGCCGGTGACCCGATCAGGTACGTCCCGTTCGTACGCGTCGGCGACTACGGCCACGGACCGAGCCCGATGGACCCCGCGTTCGGCGCCAGGATCTTCGCCACCAAGGGTGCCCGCGGCCACAGCGGCTACCTCGCGCCCGGCACGGAGTCCCTGCGCAACCTGGTGCGGATCGCGCTCGGCCACGACGGCGCGGTCACGTCGGCACCGCCCTCGCGCCCACCCGAGTAGCCGGGCCGGCCAGGGCAAACCCGGGTCGCCGGGGCGGGTCGGCGTACGCCAGGGTCGGTTGGGGGAGCGATCAGGGACTTACCCCGATGGCCGACGTCGCGCGGACGGCAATCATCGACCCCATGAACGCTGGAACTGGCTTCACTTCGCAGCACACCTCCCCGCAGCACACGTCGCCGGCGGGATCGCTGCGGATCGGGGACGCCGAACGCGAGCGGGCCGTGGAGATGCTGCAGACGGCCTACGCCGAGGGCCGGATCGACCACACCGAACTCGACCTGCGGGTGGGCGGCGCACTGGCCGCTGTCGACCGCGCCGAACTCGCCCATGCGCTGCGCGGGCTCCCGTTGCCGGACACCGGTGCACCGAGCGCCTCGGGCGCCTCGGGCGCCTCGGGCACCTGGAGCACTGCCCCGCGCGTGCCGACCGGTCGCCCGGGTGCCGTGCCGAGCGGGACGGACCGCTCCCTGGCGCTGCTCGCCCACTGGTCGGGCGTACCCACACTGTTCGTCGGACCGCTGGTGATCGCGGCGACGGCGGGCCAGCGGTCGGCGTTCGTGCGTGAGCAGGCCGTCGAGGCGACCAACTTCCAGCTCACCTTCCTCGGTGCCTGCATCGCGGCCGGGATCCTGAGCGGCATCACGTTCGGGATCGGCGCGGTGATGTACGTCCCGCTGATCCTGGCCTGGATGCTGCTGTCGGGCATCGCGGGGATGTCGTCGCTGTGCGGTAACCGCTGGCGTTATCCCTGGTCGGTTCGCCTGATGAAGTAGCGAGCACGTACGGGCTGACGTGCGTACGGCCTACAGGGTGGGTGAGGGGGACCCACCCCGTAGGGTCGACGGGTGACGCGCGCACCCGCACCGCCGCCGGAGGTACGCCGGGCCCGCCTCGCGGTGGCCGTGACGTTCCTCGTCCACGCGGCCGTCTTCGCGACCTGGGCACCCCGGATCCCGTCCATCAAGCAGGCTCTCGACCTCGACAACGGCGCCCTCGGCATAGCGCTCGGCGGGCTCGCGGTCGGCCTGTTGGTGGGCACCAGGCTTACCGGCCGGATGGAGCGGGCGGGCCGCACCGGTCTGGCGATGCGCATCCTCGTTCCGGTGCAGGCCGTCGCGCTGGTCGGTCCGGCGTTCGCCACCGACCTGGTGACGCTGACCGCCGCGCTGGCCGTGCTCGGCCTGATCGGCGGAATGCTGGACGTCGCGATGAACGCGCACGCCGTGGCGGTCGAACGCCTGTACGGCCGGCCGATCATGTCCGGCTTCCACGGCCTGTGGAGCCTCGGCTCGATGGTGGGTTCGGCGATCGCGGCGCTGGTGGCCCGCGAAGGCGTGGACGTCCGCGTGCACTTCATCGTGGCCGGTGCGGTGTGCGCGCTGGTCAGCGCGCCGTTCCTCGCCCGCCTGCTGCGCCCCGACCAGGAGGCGGCGGTCACCGGCCACCACGTGGAGGTGCCGGGCGGGCGACGGCCACCGGTGCGCGTCGTCGTGGTGGTGATGATGGCGGCGATGGGGTTCGGCTCGTTCCTCGGCGAGGGGGCGATCGCCGACTGGAGCGCCGTCTATCTGAACGAGAGCCTCGGTGCCTCCGTCGGGCTGGCCGCGCTCGGGCTGTCGGTGTTCTCCGGTGCGATGACGGCGTCCAGGCTGATCGCGGACCGGGTGGGCGCGAGGTACGGCCCGGTGGTGGTGGCGCGCGCCGGCGCCGCGCTGGGTGCGCTGGGGTACGCCGTCTTCCTGCTCGCGCCCGGGCCGACGGTGGCGCTGGTGGGCTTCGCCGTCGCCGGGTTCGGGATCGGGCCGGCGGTGCCGGTGGTGTTCAGCGCCGCAGGCAACACCGGGACGAAGAACCGCGTGTCGGTCCTCGGCCCGGTGGTGTCGGCGGGCTACCTGGGCGCGGTGCTCGGCCCGGTGGCGATCGGAGCCGTCGCCCACCGGGCCGGGCTGACGTGGGCGCTGGTCATCCCGCTCGCCTTCGTGGCGCTCATCTTCGTCGCGGCCGGGCTGCTCCGCGGCGCGGCCGGCGGCGGCAACGCCGATGGCGACAACACCGGCGGCGGGTGGGCCGGGACGGTGGCCGCGGGCGAAACCGCCGCCCGCGCCCACGGCCCGGCCAACATCGACGGCTGACGAGCCGTCACCCGCGCCTCCGCGCCCGACGCCTCACCGCCCCGCGCCGGTCGCCCACTCCGAGACGGCGCCCTGGTGCAGTTCGGCGTACACCTGGTCCCGCAACCGGTTGGCGTCGGCGTCGGTGAGCGTGCGGTCCAGGGCCCGCACCACCAGCCGGACCAGCACGTTCCGCTGGCCCGGTGCGATGCCCAGCCGGGTCCGCGCGGCCTCGGGCAGTTCGTCGTACGACGTCTCGGCCGGCACCTCGACGGTCTCCACGACGTCGGCGTCCGCGCCCAGGGCCGTGCGTACCCGGTCGCCGAGCAGTTCGGCCGAGGTGTCCACGCCGGCGTCCACCACCACGGACAGGTCGCGGCGTACCGGCGGCTGGTGGGAGACCGGCCGGTACGTCGACCGGTCCAGCATCTGGCCGGCCACCCGGGGGTCGACCGACCGGAGCAACCGGATGTCCGGGACGCCCTTGCCGAGCATCAGCAGCCGGTCCAGTCCGAGGCCCATCGCCAGGCCGGTCCAGGTGGGTACGGGCAACCCGGCGCCGGCCAGCACGCCGGGTGCGGCCAGCCCGCACTCGCCGATCTCCACCCAGCGGCCCTGCCACCACACGTCGATCTGGCGGCCGTGCTCGGTGTAGGGGTGGACCTTCGGTTCGGTACGCCAGCGACTGCCCGGCAGCGCCGCCTCCACCACCTGCCCGACCATCTCGGTGAGGTCGGCGTCGGTGCAGGGCCGGTCGCGGCGTACGCGCCACAGGTCGAGCTGGTGCGGCGTACCCGTGTGCTGCCAGTCGATGCTGTCCCGCCGGTAACACATGCCGGGGCAGACCAGCAGCACGTCGGCCGGTGACCCGCCGACCGTGGCCGTGGCCTCGAGATCGGCGTCGGCGGCGAGTTGGCGAAGCGCGCCCGGGATCATCGCGCTGCTGTGGCTCCGCAGCACGTGACCGGCGTCGGCGTAACGGGTGTAGCGCTCCTCGCGCGTCACGGCGTCGGCGGCGTAGCCCAGGTTGTCGTAGTTGTCGGCGAGGGAGACGACGGGAGAGGACCGTACGACACGGACCTCGGCGTCCCAGGCCGAACCCAGGGCGGCGGCCAGGTCGTCGACCACGAGTTGGAGGGCGTGCGGGCCCTGTGCCGGGTCGGACAGGTCGCGGATCGAGAGACAGGCCCGCAGCTGCGCGGGCGAAAGGGTCGACATCGGAGTACTCCTCGAAAGATCGTTCGCGGTGGGTGGAACGGGGTGAAAGGACTCGCACACCCCGACCGGCCGCGGGATCCACCGAGGAGAACGCCGCCGACGGCGCCCGGTGGTTCGCGTTCAGACGTTCAGACGTTCAGTCGTTCGGCCGCAGGAGACCGAAACAGACAGAAGGAGACACTGACGAACGCGGCACCCGGGCATGCCCGGCACTCCACCCCGACGGCACCGCGGTGCCGGCCGGGGCGGAGAAATCGCCGCCCGGGTACGCCCATGCCGACAAAGGTACGCGCCGGACACCGTGCGCCGCCATGCCCAGGGGCCTGAGGGGCCTGAGGGGCCTGAGGGGCCTGAGGGGTGCCCGCAGAGTGCCCGCAGAGTGCCCGCAGAGTGCCCGAGGAGTCTCCGAGGAGCCCTGAGGAGGTCGCTCTCCTCCTCAGGGCGGACGCAGAGCCGGGCAAACTCCACCCGGCGGGCCACGCCGCGGGGTTGCCCACCGCCTACGGTTGGGGACGGCTGGGACACGTCCTGGCAGGCCAGGTGTGTGCGAACCAAGGTGTCGGGAGGCATCCGTGGGACGAATCGAGGCGAGGAACCTCACCAAGACCTACGGCGGGAAACGCGCGGTGGACGACCTGTCGTTCAGCGTCGAACCCGGCGTGGTGACCGGTTTCCTCGGCCCCAACGGTGCGGGCAAGTCCACCACCATGCGGCTGATGCTCGGCCTGGACCACGGCGGCGGGCAGACCCGTTTCGACGGCAAGCCCTACTCCCGGCTCACCCACCCGATGCGGCACGTCGGCGCGGTGCTGGAGGCGAAGGCGTTCCACCCGACCCGGACCGCCCGCAACCACCTGACGATGCTGGCGGCCGCCAACGGCATCCCGCGGCAGCGGGTCGACGTCGTCCTCGACCACGTCGGGCTGACCGACGTCGCCGGCCGCAAGCCGAAGTCGTTCTCGCTCGGAATGGGGCAACGGCTCGGCCTGGCCTGCGCGCTGCTCGGCGACCCGCACACGCTGATCCTCGACGAGCCGGCCAACGGCCTGGACCCGCAGGGCATCACCTGGCTGCGCAACTTCCTGAAGTCCTTCGCCTCCACCGGGCGCACCGTGTTCGTCTCCAGCCACCTGCTGGCCGAGATGGGGCTGATGGCCGACCGGCTGGTGGTGATCGGCCGTGGCCGGCTGATCACCTCCGGCGAGGTCCAGGACTTCGTACGCGCGGCCTCCCACACCGCCGTTGTCGTCCGTACGCCTCAGGCCGACCGGCTGACCGAGGCGCTGCGCGCGCAGCAGGTGTGGACCGAGCCCCAGGGCGACGGCAGCCTGGTGGTCAACGGCCTGGACCAGGCCAAGGTGGGCGAGCTCGCGTTCTCCGCCGGCGTGGTCCTGCACGAGCTCACCACCCGGACCGCCACGCTGGAGGAGGCCTTCCTGGAGGCGACCGGCGGTTCGGAGGAGTACGTCGCCCAGCTCGGCCAGGTGACCGCGCAGGACGTTGCCGACGCCCACCGTGGGGAGCCCGCCACCCCCGTTTCCTCGCCTTCCTCGTCCGCCATCCCGTCCTCCGGAGAGTCTCGATGATCGACGCCCTGCGGTTCGAGTGGATCCGGATCCGCACCATCCGCTCCACGTACTGGCTCACCGCCCTGGCCCTGCTGCTGAGCGCCGGGGTCGCCGGTGTGGTCGCGTACTTCGGCCGGGAGAACACGATCAGCGCCGAGATGGCCGGGGTGATCCTCACCGGCGGGTCCGCGTTCAGCCCGCTGCCCTTCACTGCGGTGTTCATGGGGATCGTCGGTGTCTTCGCGTTCGGCCACGAGTACCGCCACGGAACGATCCTGCCCACCCTGACCGCGGTGCCCCGGCGCGGCTCGCTCGTGCTCGCCAAGGCCGCGATGGTGATCGGCTTGTCGCTGGTGGTGGCCGTGGTCAGCGTGGCGCTGAACTGGGCGGTGGCCAGGGTGTTGTCGGGCCAGTCGCTGCCGCTGTTCGACGCGCCCGTCGGCCCGGCGCTGGGTGGCTACCTCGGGTTCGTCGTGCTGTGGGGTCTGCTCGGCCTCGGTCTGGGCGGCCTGCTGCGCAACCTGCCGGCGGCGATGGTGCTGCTCTTCGTCGTCCCCCTGGTCGTGGAGCCGCTGCTCACCGCGCTCACCATGATCCCCGCGCTGGAGTCGCTGCGGGGGTACGTCCACTACCTGCCGTTCACGGCAGGCAACGCCATGTCCCAGACCATGAACGACCTCGGCAGCGACAGACCGCGGGTCGCCGACCTGCCGAGCCGCCTGGCCAGCAGCCTCACCTTCACCGCCTGGGTGGCCGCCGTGCTCGCCGCCGCGACGGCGCTGTTCCACAAACGCGACGCCTGAGCCTCACCGGTGCCCCGGTGCTCCGGTGCCTCCCGGGGCCTAAGGTGAGACCGTCCGGACATGGACGTCCGGACGGTCTGGCGATCGTGAGGAGCGGACGTGACTTCGGTGCCGAGTGCTTCGTACTCCATCACCGTGCGACTCGAGGTGCCTGCCGGCGGACGGGCGGTGAGTGAACTCACTGCCGCCGTCGAGCACGAGGGCGGCACCATCACCGCCCTCGACGTCACCGCGTCCGGGCACGAGCGGCTGCGGATCGACGTCACCTGCGCCGCCACCGACACCGCGCACGCCGACCGCTTGGTCGAGGTGCTGCGCCAGGTCGCCGGCGTCGCGATCCACAAGGTGTCCGACCGCACCTTCCTCATGCACCTCGGCGGCAAGATCGAGATGCAGGCCAAGCACCCGATCCGCAACCGCGACGACCTTTCGATGATCTACACCCCCGGCGTGGCCCGGGTGTCGATGGCGATCGCCGCCAACCCCGACGACGCCCGCCGGCTGACGATCAAGCGCAACTCCGTCGCGGTGGTCAGCGACGGGTCCGCGGTGCTCGGCCTGGGCAACATCGGCCCGCACGCCGCGTTGCCGGTGATGGAGGGCAAGGCGGCGCTGTTCAAGCGGTTCGCCGGCATCGATGCCTGGCCGCTGTGCCTGGACACCCAGGACGTCGACACGATCGTCGAGGTCGTCCGCAGCATCGCCCCCGGCTTCGCCGGGATCAACCTGGAGGACATCTCCGCCCCGCGCTGCTTCGAGGTCGAACGCCGGCTGCGCGAACTGCTCGACATCCCGGTCTTCCACGACGACCAGCACGGCACCGCGATCGTCGTCCTGGCGGCGCTGACCAACGCCCTGCGGATCGTCGGCAAGGATCTCGCCCACGTGCGGATCGTGATGTCCGGTGCGGGTGCGGCCGGGAGCGCGATCCTGCGGTTGCTGCTGGCCGCCGGCGCCAAGGACGTCCTGGTCGCCGACATCGATGGCGTTATCCACGCGCGCCGCGAAGGGCTGTCGCCGGAGCTGCGCTGGATCGCCGAGCACACCAACCAGGCGCACTACGCCGGTGACCTGCACGGCGCGGTCGTCGGGGCCGACGTGTTCGTCGGCGTCTCGGCGCCCAACGTCCTGGCCGGAGCCGACGTGGCGACCATGAACAAGGGCGCGATCGTCTTCGCGCTGGCCAACCCCGACCCGGAGGTCGACCCGGCGGAGGCCCGCGAGCACGCCAGCGTCGTGGCCACCGGCCGCAGCGACTACCCCAACCAGATCAACAACGTGCTGGCGTTCCCCGGCGTCTTCCGCGGCCTGCTCGACGCCCAGAGCCACCACGTCGACGAGACCATGCTGCTGGCCGCCGCCCAGGCGATCGCGAACGTCGTCACCGAAGATCAGCTCAACGCCAACTACGTGATCCCGAGCGTCTTCCACCCGGACGTGCACAACGCCGTCGCGGCCGCGGTGCGTGACGCGGTGGCCGCCTCCAGCCACTGATGCGCCGGCTCACGGGGGTGGCCGGCGTCGCCTGGTGGGTGGCGTTCGGGCTGGCGTGTGTGCTCAACCTCTACGGGTTGTACGCGCCCACCGAGCCCGGCCCGGACCTGTCGTTCAGCTATGCCGACAAGGTGGCGCATTTCGCGACCTTCACCTCGGTGGCCTGGACCGGCGCGCGCGCCGGTGTCCCGGTGCGCTGGCTGGCCGGGATCCTCGCGCTGCACGCGGTCAGCAGCGAGATCGTCCAGGGAACCCTGATGGCGCACCGCGAGGGTGACCCGTTCGACGTACTCGCCGATCTGGTCGGGGTCACGGTCGGCCTGGCCATCGCCGCTGCCGGCCGTCGCTCCGCCGCCGGAAGGCAGCCCGCGGTGAAGAGCCGGTCCGCGGGGAAGGATCGGTCTGCCGCGGACGATGTGCCGGCCCGGGACGGCGGAGACACTCGTACGACGGCACCGGACGCGGGATCATGAGGACATGAGCGGGGACTACTACACCGGGCAGCTGCTGGTCGCGACGCCCGCGCTGACCGACCCCAACTTCGCCCGAGGTGTCGTCCTGGTCCTCGACCACGACCACGACGGCGCGCTCGGGGTGCTGGTCAACCGGCCCAGCGAGCTGCCCGTCACCTCTGTCCTTGCCCAGTGGAACGACCTGGTCTGCCCGCCGGACGTGCTCTTCCACGGCGGCCCGGTGGCCACCGACTCCGCGCTGGCGCTGGCGGAGGTGCCCGCCGGCGGCGAGGCCGAGCCGCTCGGGTGGCGGCGGCTGCACGGTCACCTCGGTCTGGTCGACCTGGACACCCCTCCGGAGCTGCTGGCCGGCGGGGTCCGCAGCATGCGGATGTTCGCCGGTTACTCCGGCTGGTCGCCCGGCCAGCTGGAGGCCGAGGTCAAGGAGGGCGGGTGGTACGTCGTGGACGCCGAGCCCGGCGACGCGTTCACCACCGACCCCGAAGGGCTGTGGCGGCGGGTGCTGCGCCGGCAGCCGGACGAGCTCGCCCTGGTCGCGACGTTCCCCGAGGACCCGTCCCTGAACTGACCGGCCGGTATGCCCGGTGGATCATGGCAGGACGGTGTGCGCGGGGGAGGGGAGCGTCTAGACTGCGCCGGGTGAGTACGCAACTGAGCCCCGGTGCGCAGACCGTCGAGGACACCCGCACGGTGCCCTCACACGGTGACGACGGCGATCACGAGCGGTTCTCCCATTACGTACCCAAGGAGAAGCTTGTCGAGGCCATGGTCACGGGCACGCCCGTGATCGCGCTGTGCGGCAAGGTCTGGGTGCCCAGCCGCGACCCGGAGCGGTTTCCCGTCTGCCCGGAGTGCAAGGAGATCTGGGAAGGCCTCCCGCCCGGCGGCGGTGACGGCGAGGGCGACGACTGATCCGCTGACCGGCCGGTCCTGCTCGGGCAGGACCCGCTGATCGGCTGTGCTCAACCGGCCGAGTGCCGCCTTTGGGTGATCGGCGTCAGCTTTTCGCATCCCGCTTCCACCCACTGACGACGGCGTTCCTGGTCCGCACAGACCGCCTCCCAGGCGTTACGCCTGGCGACGTCGGCGTCGGTCGCGAGCAGCGCGGCGATCCGGCCCACCACCGACCGTGCTCCCCGTACGAGCGGGGGCGGTCCGGGCTGCGCGTACGCGGCGACCGGCTCGGGGGACGTCGCCCGGCTGCTCATGCTGGCTCCTCGCTGCTCCGGCGGCGGACGGCCGCCGGACGCGATCCGGGGGTGTTCTCCCCACGAGGATGCGCAGGTTGTGTTGCGTGCTGGTTGCCGGCAGGTCAATGCCGGTCGACGGTTGTCGGCATCCATCGGACGGCTCGCGGACGGCCGACGACGCGGCCGGCTCGGGAGCGTCGCGGAACCGCCCTACGACTGGTCGGGCGCGCGGCGGGCCGCCCGGGCCGAGGACGGCGGACCCGCCGACGTGGAGGTCGAGCGCTGTGTGGGCGGCGCGTGCCGGCGCCGCGCGGGCCGACGCCCGGCGTTCACGGCGAGTTCGACGACGTCGTTCCACTGCTGGCGGCGCTGGAGGTCGGCACACACGGCCTCCCAGGCGTTGCGCTGACCGAGGTCGGCGTCCAGGCCGGGCAGGCGGGACGCCACGTGGCCGACGAGCCTACGGGCGGTTTCCACCAGACCTCGCTGGGGGATCGGAACCTGCCGACCGTCCGAAGTGGACCCGTCGCCATCGACCATCGCTGCTCCCTCATCGACCCCGTTCGACCCCGTTCGACCTTGCCGAGGGTGCCGGCGCGCGCCCCCGATTCCGAGCGCGCCGGCACCTGGCGCTGGGGTCGATATTCCCCACTTGGAGTTTCCCGATGGTCACAGATTGGTCAAGCCTGGGTGGGAGACATGCTCACGGTTCGGTAACCGATCGATAACGGGAGAAGGGTGTCCTACCCGTCGAAACCGGGACGAGCCGACCGGTGCGACACGCCGTTCGCCCTATCACCAGGGTTGTTGTCCCGATGCGTGTGGGCCTGGCCCGAAACGACCGGCGATCAAGCTAATGTCGCGGGTCGGAGTTCGTCCATGCGGAAGGGAAGACGTGAGCACGCCCGCCTCGACGACCGACACCCCTCGAGTAGCCCCAGGCACCGGAAACCCCGGAGTCGCCGGCGCCGGAGCCGCCAGCACCGTCGGACCCTGGGGCCGGCTGCGCGCCTGGCAGCAGGAGGCGTTCGACGCCTACAGCACCCGCAGCCCGCGCGACTATCTCGCGGTCGCGACACCAGGAGCGGGCAAGACGGCGTTCGCCCTCACCATCGCGGCGGACCTGCTCGCCCGGCGGATCGTCGAGAAGGTCATCGTGGTCACCCCGACCGACCACCTCAAGCGCCAGTGGGCCGACGCGGCCGCGCGCGGCGACATCGCCCTGGACCCGGCGTTCGCCGGGCGCGGGGGGCGTACCAGTCGGGACTTCCACGGTGTCGTGGTCACCTACGCCGGGGTGGCGGCGGCGACCCAGGCGCTGCGGGTGCGCTGCGAGCGGTTCAAGACGATGGTGATCCTGGACGAGATCCACCACGCAGGCGACGCGCTCACCTGGGGCGAGTCGGTCCGCGAGGCGTTCGAGCCGGCCACCCGGCGACTGTCCCTCACCGGTACGCCGTTTCGCAGCGACGCCAACCCCATCCCGTTCGTCACCTACGCCCCGGACACCGAGGGCGTCCCGCGCAGCGAGGCCGACTACGGCTACGGCTACGGACGCGCCCTGGCCGACGGTGTGGTCCGGCCGGTGCTGTTCCTGGCGTACTCCGGTGACATGCGCTGGCGGACCAGCGCCGGTGACGAGATGCACGTCCGGCTGGGCACCCCGCTCACAAAGGACCTCGCGGCCCAGGCCTGGCGGACCGCGCTCGACCCGGCCGGCGACTGGATCCAGACCGTCCTGCGGGCCGCGGACACCCGGCTCACGGAGGTACGCCGGCACGTCCCCGACGCCGGCGGCCTGGTGATCGCCACCGACCAGGAGACCGCCCGCGCGTACGCCAAGATCCTCGGCCAGGTCGCCGGCGAGAAGCCCACCGTCGTGCTGTCGGACGAGTCCACGGCGAGCAAGCGGATCGGGCAGTTCGCCGAGAACGACAGCAGGTGGATGGTCGCCGTCCGGATGGTGAGCGAGGGCGTCGACGTGCCCCGGCTGGCCGTCGGCGTGTACGCCACCGCCACCCAGACGCCGTTGTTCTTCGCCCAGGCGGTGGGCCGTTTCGTCCGTGCCCGGCGGCGGGGTGAGACCGCGTCGCTGTTCCTGCCGACGGTCCCGATCCTGCTGCAGTACGCCGCTGAGATGGAGGTTCTGCGTGACCACGCGCTGGGCCGGGCGGTGAAGGACGAGGACGACATCTTCGCCGCCGAGGAGGATCTGCTGGCCGAGGCGGCCCGCGGCGAGACCGGCGCCGACCTGCTGGAGGACCAGCGCTACCAGGCGATCGGGTCGGAGGCGGCATTCGACCGGCTGGTGTACGACGGCAACGAGTTCGGCGGGGAGCTGGGGGAGGACGAGACGGAGTTCCTCGGCATCCCTGGGCTGCTCGAACCCGACCAGATGCGCGAGTTGCTGCGCCGGCGCCGCTCGGGCAACGGTTCCGACGCGCCGACGTCGACGACCAGGTCCGGCTCGGTGTCCTCCGCGTCCTCGTCCGGGGCTGTCGGTTCGGTGCCGCCGCCGGTGGCCGAGGAGTCCGCGGGCGGCTCCGGCGCACCCGACGGCGCGACGTACCAGCGGCTGGGTGTGCTGCGCCGGGAGCTCAACGGCCTGGTCGCCGCCTGGCACCACCGGACGGGCCAGCCGCACGGCGCGGTGCACGCCGAGCTGCGCCGGGTGTGCGGCGGACCGCTGGCGGTGCAGGCCACCGCCGAGCAGTTGCAGGCCCGCATCGACATGATCCGAGCCTGGGCGGTCAAGCGGTCCTGAGCCCCGGGGTCCCGCGGCGTCGCCGGCTGTCCTCAGACGCCGGGCTGCGCGGGGCCGCTGCTGTCCTCGGCGGCGCGGGACAGCAGCGGCACCACCCGCGGCCGCACCTGCGTCGCCAGCGCGATCACCGTCGAGATCCGCACGATGCCGTCGAACGCGAGCACCTCGTCGATCACCCGCTGCAGGTCGGCATTGGATCGCGCCACCAGGCGGGCCAGCATGTCCGCGGGGCCGGTGATCGTGTGTGCCTCCAGCACCTCCGGGATGCCGGCGAGGTGCCGGGCCACCGCCTCGTGGCCGGCGCCCTGGCGCAGCTCAAGGGAGGCGAACGCGGTCACGCCGTACCCCAGCGCGGCCGGCTCCACCTCCGGTCCCCAGCCGCGGACGACGCCGGTGCGGGCGAGCCGGTCCAGGCGCGCCTGAACGGTGCCGCGGGCCACGCCGAGCCGGCGCGAGGCCTCCAGCACGCCGATCCTCGGCTCGGCCGCGAACAACCGGACGATCCGGGCGTCCAGCTCGTCAACCGGCGCGGCTGACGGCCCCGCGGACGAGGTGGGTTGCTGCGGCGACGACCCCACGGGCGACCTCCCGAACGTACGTGCCCAAAGCCTTGCGCAACCTGAGCACTCTGCCGGTGAACTCTGCCATTCGACTGGGCATTCTGTACAGGCTGTCGGCGACCTGTTGCACAGACTGTCGGACTGTTCGACGCTCTGGCAAAGCGGCGGGACGAACGAGGAGGCGGCCATGCAGCCGAACACCACACTGACCCCCGAGGAGCAGGCGGCCGACCTACGGTTCGACCAGCTCCGCCAGCTCGTCGGGCTGGTCGACTACGACGCGACGAAGGACCCGTTCCCGGTCACCGGCATGGACGCGGTGGTCTTCTGGGTGGGCAACGCGACCCAGGCCGCGGCGTACTACCAACTGGCGTTCGGGATGGAGCTGGTGGCCCACGCGGGGCCGGAGACCGGGATGCGCGACCGCAGGTCGTACGTGCTGAAGTCCGGCTCGGCGCGGTTCGTGCTCGAGGGCGGGGCTGCCCCCGACAGCCCGGTGCTCGACCACCACCGCGTTCACGGCGACGGGGTCGTCGACCTCGCCCTGGAGGTGCCCGACGTGGACAAGTGCGTCGCGCACGCCCGCGCGCAGGGCGCCACGATCCTGGTCGAGCCGTACGACGAGAGCGACGAGCACGGGACGGTACGCCGCGCGGCCATCGCGACGTACGGCGAGACCCGGCACAGCCTGGTGGACCGCTCCAACTACACCGGCCCCTACCTTCCCGGCTACGTCGCCCGGCAGACCACCGTAGCCCGGCCCGAGGGTCACCCGCGGCGGATCTTCCAGGCGGTCGACCACTGCGTCGGCAACGTCGAGCTCGGCCGGATGGACGAGTGGGTCGCCTTCTACAACCGCGTCATGGGCTTCGTGAACATGGCGGAGTTCGTCGGCGACGACATTGCCACCGACTACTCGGCGCTGATGAGCAAGGTGGTGGCCAACGGCAACCACCGGGTGAAGTTCCCGCTGAACGAGCCGGCGGTGGGCAAGCGGAAGAGCCAGATCGACGAGTACCTCGAGTTCTACGCCGGGGCCGGCTGCCAGCACATCGCCCTCGCCACCAACGACATCCTCCAGGCGGTGGACATCCTGCGCGCCAACGGCGTGGAGTTCCTGTCCACGCCGGACTCCTACTACGAGGACCCCGAGCTGCGCGCCCGCATCGGCGAGGTGCGCGTCCCCGTGGAGGAGCTCAAGCGGCGCGGCATCCTCGTCGACCGGGACGAGGACGGCTACCTGCTGCAGATCTTCTGTTCGCCGCTCGGCGACCGGCCGACGGTGTTCTACGAGCTGATCGAACGCCACGGCTCGCTCGGGTTCGGCAAGGGCAACTTCAAGGCGCTGTTCGAGGCGATCGAACGCGAGCAGGAGCGGCGCGGCAACCTGTGACCTCTCCGCCGTACCGTATGGGGCATGGCGGAAACCTCTGATGACCTGATCACCGCCCTGCGGGCCGGGCTCCCGGACGAGGCGGTCGTCACCGACCCGGACCGGCTGGCGTCCTACCAGCACGACATGGCGACGTTCTGCCCGTACGGCACACCCGCGGTCGGTGTGCTCGCCCGGTCGACCGAGCACGTGCAGCACGTCCTGCGGGTCGCGTCCAGCCTCGGGGTCCCCGTCGTGCCGCAGGGCGGGCGCACGGGCCTGTCCGGCGGCGCCAACGCGATCGACGGCTGCGTCGTGTTGTCGTTGGAGAAGATGACCACGATCCGCGAGATCGACGCGCCGAACCGGATCGCGGTGGTCGAGCCCGGTGTCCTCAACTCGGCGCTGTCGGCGGCGGTCGCCGAGCACGGACTGTTCTACCCGCCCGACCCGTCCAGCTGGGAGATCTCCACCCTCGGCGGCAACGTGGCCACGAACGCCGGCGGGCTGTGCTGTGTGAAGTACGGCGTCACCGCCGACTTCGTCCGCGGCCTGGAGGTGGTGCTAGCCGACGGCGAGGTGCTGCGCACCGGACGGCGGACCGCCAAGGGGGTGGCGGGCTACGACCTCACCCGGCTGTTCGTCGGCTCGGAGGGCACGCTCGGCGTCGTCACCGAGGCGACGCTGGCGTTGCGCCCGACCGGACAGGAGCCCCGCACGGTCGCGGGTCTCTTCCCGACGGTGATGGCGGCCGGTGACGCGGTGGCCCGGGTGGTCGCGGCGGGTCTGGTGCCGAGCCTGCTGGAGTTCATGGACCAGACGTCGCTGCGGGCGGCCAACGACTACCGGAACATGGGCCTGCCCGAGAACGCCGCCGCGATGCTCATCGCGCAGTCCGACGCCGACGCAGGCCGGGCCGCGGCCGACATCGGCGCCATCGCGGCGATCTTCACCGAGGCCGGCGGTTTCGACGTGGTGGAGGCCGACGACCTGGCCGAGGGGGAGATGCTGCTCACCGCGCGCCGGGACTCCCACTACGCCCTGGAGTCGTTGGGCTCGCGGCTGACCGACGACGTGTGCGTTCCGCTGAGCCGGCTGGCCGACTTCATCCACCAGGTGGAGAAGGTGGCCGCCGAGGTCGACCTCACCATCGCCACGGTCGGCCACGCCGGCGACGGCAACCTGCATCCCAGCGTGATGTTCGACGCGGGCGACGCCGACCAGGTACGCCGCGCCGACCGGGCGTTCGACGAGATCATGCGGATCGGCCTGGAGATGGGCGGCACAGTTACCGGTGAGCACGGCGTCGGCGTACTGAAGCGCGACTGGCTGGCCCGTGAGCTCGGGCCGGTCGGGGAGCGGGTGCACCGCGACCTGAAGCGGCTGTTCGACCCGGCCGGGATCCTCAACCCCGGGAAGGTGCTCGCGCCCTGAGCGGCGCCCGGTCGCGGGCCTATTTATCGAAACGCTTTCTGCGTTCATTCTCCGAACAGAACCTCGGCCGCTATCGGCCATTGTCCACAAATTGCTTTCGGTTGGTCGCTATTCGTATCCGATACCGGTCGAAGGCAGCGCTGCTGAGTCTTTCCCGCGAACGCAACAGAACCATTTCGTTGCCGTTTCCATCTGGTGTCCGTACCCGCTTACCCGTAGCCTGCTGGGCATCCGTCACCCGGTGACTGCGCGAGGACATGGTTCTCCCCGCGCGGGAAGGGATTCGAGCGATGTCAGAATTCGGTGCCGCGCGCTCGTCGCGCCGGCAGTTCTTGTTCAACGCCGCGATGGCAGCCGCGGCCGTGGGAGTCGGTGGCGGCGCCCTGGCCGGTTGTGGTCAGGGCGGAAGTGGCGCCGGCGGTGGCGGGGGAGGAAAGGGCGGCGGCCGGTCCGGCAAGCAGGGCGAGACGCTTTTCATCGCCGGCTTCCAGTGGGGCCCGCCCACGCAGTTCAACCCGCTGGGGCAAAGCACTGGCTGGCCCTGCGGACAGGGCGCCATGCAGTTGGTCTACGAGACGCTGGTCCGCTTCAACCTGCTGACCGGCAAGCTCGAACCCGGCCTGGGCAAGGAGCTCCAGACGCCTGACGACAGCACGATCGTCGTTCCGCTGCAGGACGGCACCAAGTGGCAGGACGGGAAACCGCTCACCGCCGACGACGTGGTCTACACGTTCGAGCTGGCCAAGCGGCACTCGGAACTGTCCTACGCCTCGTTCTGGGACAACGTGGACAAGATCGAGGCCAGCGACCCGCAGACGGTCAAGGTCACCCTCAACCGCAAGAAGTACAACCCCGCTCTGGTAAAGAACGGCCTGGCCGGCACGTTCATCCTGCCCAAGCACGTGTGGGAGCCGCTGGAGAAGCAGGGCAAGCAGATGGGGCAGTTCGAGAACCTCAAGCCGGTCGGCTCCGGCGCCTACAAGGTGGACTCCTACAACCAGCAGCAGATCAGCCTCACCCGCCAGGACACCTACTGGGGCAAGAGCGCGTTCGGCGGCCTGCCCGCGCCGAAGTACATCGTCCACCCCATCTTCAAGGGCAACCAGGACGGCGACCTGCGCTTCCAGCGCGGCGGTGTCGACGTGATGCAGCAGTTCACCCCACAGATCTGGAAGATGTGGGAGGACAAGAAGCTGGCCGTGTCCACGTGGTACAAGAAGGCGCCCTACCACGTGCCCGGCGGTATTCCGATGCTCGTCATCAACACCACGAAGAAGGGCCTGGACAACCCGAAGGTGCGCCGGGCGCTGGCGTTCGCCATCAACTACCAGGACATTGCCGACAAGGCCATGTCGCGGTACTCCAAGCCGGCCAACTCCAGCGTCATTCTGCCCACCGGCGGTGAGTCGAAGTTCTTCGACCAGCAGTCGGTGGCGACCAACGGCTGGAAGTACGACCCCGAGGAGTCCAAGAAGATTCTCGAGGGCGAACTGAAGGCCAAGAAGGGATCGGACGGCATCTACGTCCTGCCCGACGGCACCCGGCTCGGACCGTGGACGGCGCAGACGCCCACCGGCTGGAGCGACTGGCAGAGCGCCCTGCGCATCGTCGCCAACAACGCCAAGGCGGCCGGGATCGACATCACCACGAAGTTCCCGCAGGCGCCCAACGTCACCAGTTCGGTCCAGGCCGGCGACTTCGACCTGGCCTGCTGGGGTGTGGCCTCCACCAGTGCGGCCACACCGTGGCAGCGGTTCCGCGACGTACTCGACAACCGCGGGGTCGCCAAGCTCGGCCAGCCGGCTTTCTGGAACTACGGCCGGTTCAAGGACCCGGCAGTCGCCTCGCTGCTCGACCAGGCGGCCGCGGCCACCGACACCGCGACGGCCAAGGAGGCGTACGGCAAGCTCGACGAGATCTTCATGAAGAACGCGCCGATGGTCCCGTTGATGTACCGCCCGCTGGAGTTCTACGAGTTCAACGAGACCAACTGGAAGAACTTCCCGAACGAGAAGAACCCCTACGCGCCGCCGATGTTCTCCGGCGCCGGCGTCGCCTGGCTGTTCAAGATCAAGCGCGTCTCGCAGAGCTGAACACCCGGCTGGGACGCCGCGCGCACGACGGGGTGCGGCGCGGCGTCCCATCCGGCCGCACGCCCGTCGGCGGAACGTGAGGGAAGTGAATGCGGCTACGTAAGTACCTCGTCGGCAAGACGCTGTGGTACATCGGCGCACTCATCGTGGCGCTGGTCCTGAACTTCCTGCTCCCGCGGCTCGTCCCCGGAAACCCGGTGGACGCGATCGTCGCCCAGCTCGGGCGCTCGGGGACGCAGGCCGAGTCGCTGCAGCGGATTCACGCGCACTACGTCAAGGAGTTCGGCCTCAACCAGTCGATGGTGGGGCAGTTCTTCACCTATCTCGGCAACCTGGCGCACTTCGACCTGGGCACGTCGTTCGCGCAGTACCCCGCGCATGTCGACGGTCTGATCAGCCAGGCGCTTCCGTGGACGATCGGCCTGCAGCTGCCGGCCATCCTGATCGGCTGGCTGGTCGGCAACGCGCTCGGCGCGCTGGCGGCGTTCAAGGGCGGATGGTTCGACCGGGGCGCGTTCCTGAGTTCGTTGTTCCTGTCCAGCATGCCGTACTACTGCCTGGCGATCCTGTTGCTCTACCTGTGCGCGGTGGCGTTACCGCTGCTCCCACCTGGTGGCGGCTACGAGCCGGGCAGCTCGCCGGAGCTGAGTGTCACGTTCATGGTCGACGTGATGCGACATTACTGGCTGCCGTTCCTTTCACTGGTACTCATCTTCGTCGGCGGGCAGGCCGTCGGCATGCGGTCGATGGCGATCTACGAGCTGAACTCCGACTACGTGAACTACGGTCGCGGGCTCGGCCTGTCGGACAAGCGGATCGTGCGCTACATCTTCCGCAACGCGATGCTCCCGCAGGTGACCGGCCTGGCGTTGTCGATCGGCACTCTGGTGGGTGGCGCCCTCATCACCGAGATCGTGTTCTCCTATCCCGGAATCGGCTCGTTGCTGTTCTCCGCGATCGGCCAGAACGACTATCCGGTCATCCAGGCGATCACCCTCATCATTCTGGTCGCGGTGTTGTTGTCCAACTTCCTCGTCGAGATCGCCTACGGGTTCGTCGACCCGCGGATCCGGGCGTCGCAGGCAGGTGAACGCTGATGCGAATGGCGCGCTTCACACCGCGGTTCTGGGTCGCGGCGGTGATCTTCGCCCTGGTCGTGGCGTTCGCGGTGCTCGGGCCGATGCTCTTCGGCGCGAACCCCGGCAAGGACGTCGGCGGGCTGTACGACCCGCCGTCGAGCCACGCCTGGCTCGGCACCGACGACCTCGGCCACGACGTCTTCACCAACCTGATGCTCGGCACCCGGACCTCACTGATCATCGGCCTGGTCGCCGGGGTGGTGGCGACGCTGATCGGGGTCGTCCTCGGCCTGCTCGCGGGCTACCACGGCGGCGTGGTCGAAGAGGCGCTGATGGGCGTCACCAACGTCGCGCTGGCGATCCCCGCGATCGTCGTACTCATCCTGTTGTCGGTCGCGATCGACTTCCGTTCGATCGTGGCGATGGCGGTGGTCATCGCCATCACCAGCTGGCCGTGGACGGCGCGGGCCGTACGCGCACAGGCCAGCAGTGTGCGAACGCGTGAGCACCTCGACGTGGCGAGGCTGTCCGGCGCGCGTACGTTCGACATCTTGATGTGGGACGTCCTGCCGTACCTCATGTCCTACATCGCGATGGCGTTCGTGCTCCAGGTGTCCAGCGCGATCCTCGCCGAGGCCGGGCTGTCCCTGCTCGGCCTGGGCCCGAGCGGAAGCGTCTCGCTCGGCATCATGCTCAACTGGGCCCTGGTCGGTGAGTCGTTGCTGAACGGCGCCTGGTGGGCGTTCCTCCCGCCGACGATCCTCCTGACGCTGGTCGCGTTCGCCCTGCTGATGTTGCAGTCCAGCCTGGACGAGGTGTTCAACCCGCGGTTGCGGCGTGGCCGCCGGCAGCGCGGTGCGGCCGCCGGTGCCGGCGCCGGTGCGTCGGTGTCGCTGGTCACCAGCGGTGCCGTCGCCGCCGAGACTCTCGATGTCGGGGCGGCGGGCGAACCGGTGGCCGAACCCGGCGCGGGCGAACGCGTCGTCGGCTCCGGTCCGGACCGGACGAGTGAAAGGTCGGGTAGCGCATGACCGGGGTGATGACCTCCACCGACGTCCTGCTGCGGGCCGAGCGGTTGCGGGCCGCCTACAACGTCGAGGGCGGCCGGGTGGTCGCGGTCGACGACGTGTCGATCGAGGTGCGCAAGGGAGAGGTGCTCGGGGTGGCCGGGGAGTCCGGCTGCGGCAAGAGCACCCTCGGCTCGATCCTGTCGCTGACCGTACGACCGCCGCTGTACGTGCTGAGCGGTTCGCTGGAGGTCGACGGCAAGCAGCTCGACCTCGGGCCGGACCGCAAGCCGCCGCGATCGTGGCGGGGCGAGGTGGTGTCCCTGCTGCCGCAGGGCGCGATGAACTCCCTCAGCCCGACGGTGCGGATCCGGGACTTCGCCTACGACGTGATCCGCGCGCACCAGCCGGGCGTCCGGCGCGACAACGCGATCGAGCGGGCGCGGCAGCGACTGGAACAACTCGACCTGCCGGCACGCGTCCTCGACTACTACCCCCACCAGCTCAGCGGCGGCATGAAGCAGCGGGTGGTCACGGTCATCTCCACCCTGCTCGACCCCCGGCTGCTGATCGCCGACGAGCCGACGTCCGCGCTCGACGTGTCCTCCCAGCGGATCCTGATCGAGATGCTGCGGGAGATGCTGAAGCAGGACATCATCGGCGGCGTCATCTTCATCACCCACGACCTGCCGGTGCTCAACACGATCGCCGACCGGATCGCGGTGATGTACGCCGGGAAGATCGCCGAGGTCAGTCCCGCGACCGAGCTCATCAACCGGCCCCGCCACCCCTACAGCGCGTCCCTGCTGTCGTCGGTGCTGGTGCCCGAACCCCACATGCGGCAGACCAGGGTGCGCGGCATTCCGGGCGCACCGCCGAGCCTGGCCCACCCGCCGGACGCGTGCCGGTTCCACCCCAGGTGCCCGCTGGTGATGGACATCTGCCGTACGGAGGACCCGCCGCGGGTCGGTGACGAGCGCCGCCACTCGCTGTGCTGGTGGGCCGACCAGCATCCCGGCCAGACGGTGGAGGTGGGTCGATGAGCGCGCAGCCCCGAAGCGACGCGGAGCCTCGCAGCGACACGGGGCCGCTGATCGAGGCGAAGTCGCTGTCCCGTGTCTTCGGTCACGGCGCCAACACCGTCCGGGCCGTCGACGACGTGTCGTTCACGTTGGGCCGCCAGGAGGTCGTGTCCATCGTGGGGGAGAGCGGCAGCGGGAAGTCGACGCTGGCCCGGCTGGTGCTGCGGCTGCTGGACCCGACGGCGGGGACGCTGCACCTGTCCGGCCGGGACGTCACCTCGCTGAAGGGCCGCGACCTGCAGGCGTACTGGCGCGACGTGCAGGCGGTCTTCCAGGACCCGTTCAGCTCGTTCAACCAGTTCTTCACGGTACGCAGGCTGCTGAACCGGTCGCTGCGCCTGGCCGCTGCCGGCTCGGCCGAGCGGGGCGAGACGCTGATGGCGCAGGCGCTCGACCACGTCGGGCTGTCCGGTGACGTGCTCGACAAGTGGCCGCACCAACTGTCCGGCGGCCAGCGGCAGCGGGTGATGATCGCCCGGGCGCTGATGTTGCAGCCACGGATCCTGGTCGCCGACGAGGCCACCTCGATGCTGGACGCGTCGCTGCGGGCGAACATCCTGAACGTCCTCGCCGACCTGCGCCGCGACTACGACATGACGATCCTGTTCATCACCCACGACATCGGCCAGGCGTGCTACGTGAGCGACCGGGTGCTGGTGATGAGCCAGGGCCAGGTCGTCGAACAGGGCCCCACCGACGAGGTCATCTTCAACCCGCGGCACGAGTACACCCAGCGGCTGCTCGCCGACGTACCCCGGCTGCACGAGAACATCCTCGACTGACGCCCACCTCTGACGTACGTCCCGCTGTCAAGCGCTCTTTGACAGCGGGACGTTCGCGTTGCGGGACGCACCCCTAGGGGAGGTGTCAGGGTGGGGGCAACCCCACCTTGCGAGGGCGGAAACCCCACCACCACAAGGGGTATCTGCCGCATCGTGACGGGCGGCTGCGCTTCGTAGCGTCACTGACGTGCGAACTCTGCTGCCTCCACTGGTCGCCGCGACCGTTCTCCTGATGGCCGGGGTGCCGATTCCCCTGTTCTGCAACGCGGGATGGTGCGGCCTCACGCCCGGGGTGAGTGCCGTCGCCCTCACCGACTCCCACACCGCCCTGCCGCCGTTGCGCTACGCCGCCCGCACCGTCGACGGCCACCGGTTCCTCGCCTACGACACGCGCGGCGACGGCCGGGTCGTGGAGGTGCTCGGCGACCTGGCCACGGCCGACCAGGTGGCCGTCGTCGTTCCGGGCGCCGGCCACCGACTGGCCACCTACTTCACCGGCGACGCCCGGCCCACCCCACGTGGCGCGGGCCGGGCCCTGCTCGCCGAGTTGCGCCGGCAGTCGCCCGGCACCGGTTCGGCCGTGGTCGTCTGGCTGGGCTACGACACCCCCGAAGGCGTCGACCTCGCCTCGGCCCGGTCCGAACGCGCGAAGGCCGGCGCCCGCGACCTGGCGCGGTTCGTCCGGCGGCTGGCACGCCAGGTGCCCCCGGACACCCGGATCGCCCTGGTCGGCCACAGCTACGGGTCGGTGGTCATCGGCCGGGCCGCGGCCGCGGTTCAGGTCGACGACATCGTGGTCGTGGGCAGCCCCGGGATGGACGCGGATACCCGGGCCGGCCTGCACACCACCGCCCGGGTGTGGGCCGCGCGGGCACCGGGCGACCCGATCCGGTTCGCCCCGCCGCTTCGGGTGGGCGGCTTCGGCCACGACACGGATCCCACCGCCCCACGATTCGGCGCCCGCGGGTTCTCGGTCGGCACCGCCCGTGGGCACGCCGACTACTTCGCCCGTGGGACAGAGTCGCTGGTCAACATCGCCCGCATCGTCCGCGGCCGTACCGACGAGGTGACCCGATGACCTCCGTCGTGACCCGTCCCTGGCAGGCGTTCGTCCACACCGTGGCCGCCCGCACCCCCGCGTCCCGCGACCGGGCACTGGACGCCTACCGAGCCCTCGCCACGCTCGGCGTGGTGACCGGCCACTGGCTGGTCGGTGCGCTGGTCGCCCAGCCCGACGGCACACTGCGGATCGCCAGCCCGCTGCGCGACCTGGGAGCGCTGGCACCGGCCAGCTGGGTGCTGCAGATGCTGGGGCTGTTCTTCCTCGTCGGCGGGCACGCCGCCGTGTCGAGCCTGGCCCGGTCGGCCGAACGGGGCGAGCCGTACGCCACCTGGCTGCGCCGCCGGTTCGCGCGGCTGACCCGACCGGTGCTCGCCACCACGGCGCTGTCGGCCGGCTGCCTCGCCGTCCTCGGCGCGGTCGGCGTACCCGAGGGAACCCTGCGTACGTGGGTCGTCCTGCTGGTGCAGCCGTTCTGGTTCGTCGCCGTCTACGCGGTGCTGACGGTCCTCACGCGGTACGCCGTGGCGGCCGACCGGCGGTGGGGCGGATGGGCGGCGCTGCCGCTACTGGCGGTCGTGGCCGCCGTCGACCTGGCGAGGTACGGCCCGTGGAGCGACGCCGTGCCCGGCTCGGGCGGACTGGTCAACCTGGTGCCGGGATGGTTGTTCGCGTACCAGCTCGGCGTCTCGTGGCGGCGGGGCCGGCTCGGGCGGTCGGCCGGTTGGCTCCTGCTGGTGGGCGGCGCGGCGTTGTTCGCCCTGCTGCTGTTGGTGTTCCACTACCCGGCCAGCATGGTCGGCGTGCCGGGCGCGGCCCGGTCCAACGCGCACCCGCCGTCGCTGCTGGTGCCCGCGCTGGCGGCGTTCCAGTCCGGCGCGGCCCTGCTCCTGCACGGCCCGGTCACCCGGCTGATGCGCCGACCCGGCCTGTGGGCGGGCGTCGCCGCGGTGAACCTGTCCGCGATGACCATCTTCTGCTGGCACCAGGTGCCGATGGTGCTGGTGTCCCTGGCAGGGAAGTCCGCGATCGGCGCGGTGCCGGGACTGACCACCTCACCCGACCAGCTGTCGTGGGTGCTCGCCCGGCTGGCGTGGCTTCCGGTGATGGCGGCGGTGCTGGTGGCGGTGGTCGCGGCGACGCGGAGGTTCGAGGCGCCGCTGGGGCTACGGGCCCCACTGGCGCGGGTGGGCGCGGCGGTCGTCACCGCCGCCGCAGTGGGCTTCTTCGTCACGCTGTACTGAGCGCGCGGCCGGATCGGGGGCCGGGTCTCGAGGGTCCTGGTCGAGGGTCCTGGTCACGGGGAGCGGGTCACGGGGCCGCCGGACGGATCTGCCCCGTCACCGACCCGAAGCCCAGCCGGCCGCCGCCGGGCGCCGGGGCGGTGGCCCGGATGGTCACCACGTCACCGTCCTGGAGGAACGCGCGGGTGGAGCCGTCCGCCAGCGTGAGCGGGTTCGTACCGCCGGCGGTCGCCTCCATCAGGCAGCCGTACTCGCCCTCGCCCGGGCCGGACACCGTGCCGGAGGCGAGCAGGTCGCCGGTGCGCAGCGTCGCGCCGTTGGAGGTGAGGTGGGCGAGCATCTGCGCCGGCGTCCAGTACATGTCGGCGTAGCGGGGCCGGGCGACCACCTGGTCGTTGATCGACACCTCCAGGTCGAGGTCGAGCCCGAAGTCGTTCGAGCCGCGCAGGTGGGGCAGCGGTGCCGGGTCCTGGGCCGGCGGCGGCAGCGCGGCGGCGTCCAGCGCGGCCAGCGGGACCACCCACGGCGAGACGGAGGTACGAAACGACTTGCCCAGGAACGGCCCGAGCGGCCGGGCCTCCCACGCCTGCAGGTCACGTGCCGACCAGTCGTTGACCAGGACCACTCCGAAGACGTACTCGCGTACCTCGTCCACACTCACCCGCTGCCCCGCGGCGGTGGGTGTGCCCACCACGAAACCGACCTCCGCCTCGAGGTCGAGCCGGGTCGACGGCCCGAACGCCGGCGTCGTCTCGCCCGGCGCGAGGTGCTGCCCGTGCGGTCGTAGGACCGGCGTGCCGGAGACCGCGACCGTGCCGGCCCGGCCGTGGTAGCCGATCGGCAGGTGCCGCCAGTTGGGAGTCAGCGGCGGCTCGTCGGGGCGGAGCAGCCGGCCGAGGCGGGTGGCGTGGTGTTCGGAGGCGTAGAAGTCGACGTAGTCCGCGACCTCGAACGGCAGGTGGAGCTCGACCTGGTCCGCCGGGACGAGTTCGGGTTCGACCAGGGAGCGGTAGGCCTCGTCGGTCAGGCGTTCGGTCACCCAGTGCCGGACGGCGTGCCAGGCCCGGGCGCCCAGCGCCATGAACGGGTTCAGCGACGGAGCGGTGAACACCCCGGCGAAGTCGGCGTACTCGCTGGCCGCCAGCGGGGCTAGGTCGAGCACGTGGTCGCCGATGGCCACGCCCACCCGAGGGTCCTCGTCGGGGAGGGAGAAGACGCCGTACGGCAGGTTGTGCACGGTGAACGGCGAACGCTCGGGAACCGGCACCCAACTCGTCGTGGCCACGGGGTCAATCCTGCAGGACACCCAGGCGCAGCAGGTCGGCAAGGGGATCGGACACGCTGCACGACCCGAACGAGGTGAACCACCGCCGGGCCGAGGTCGCCGCCCGGTCGTCGAGAGCGCGCACCTGACCGGCGACATGGTCGGCGTCCCGGTCGGCCAACGCCTCGACCAGGGCCGGCTCGTCCGCGCCGTCCAGGGCGAGCCGGGTGGCGAGGACGACGTTGAGGAAGCCGTGGTGCTCGGGGGCGCCGGACCCGCGGGGCTCACCGGGCTCACCCGATCCGCCGGACTCTCCGGACCCGCGGACCGCGTGGTGCAGCCCGGCCGTGCACTTGAACGGAAGCTCGCGGTCCAGGCAGGCGAGGACGACCCGGGCCAGCGCCCGCTCGTCGGGGAACGACTCGGCCGCCACACCGCCGGTCCGAAACTTCGCCCGGTGGCCGTACTCCGCCAGCGCGTCGAGCGCGTCCAGCGCACCGTCCCACCCGTCGGTGCGGGGCACCTCGACCGCGACGGCCACGTCGTCGGGAAGCTCGGCGGCGGCCAGCGCGCGGTCCATCCGGGCGACGTTGCGGGCCAGGTCCGGCTCGTCCCGCAGCGTCACCTCCACCGAGACGACCCTGGCCCGGTCGGTGCGGCCGGCCCAGCGAAGCGCGGGTTCGATCGCCCCGGCGCCGCCGGTGACCACCAGCCCCAGCGGCAGCGGGCCCTCGGGCGGCGGAGCGTCGTCGAGCGCGGCGAGCAGCTCCGGCAGAGTCGCGTCCGGGCACAGGAACGGCCCGACCAGCCCGGCGTACCACTCCTCGCGCCGGTCGAGGTAGACGGCCAGCGCGGCGGCGAGCGGCTCGCTGGCGGGCGGGAACACCGCGGCGTCGTCGATCAACCCGGCGCACAACGGCGGGATGGGACGGCTGCGCGGAGTAGTCATCCCCTCGCACTCTAGTCGCCGCCTGATCTGGGGGACACGCCCTGGCATCCGCCGAAATGGTACGGCCGGCTTGCGGAGGGGAAGCGGTCCGGCGCGGAGGGCTTGCTGGTTTGATGTGCCCGTGACCACGAGTACGGTGCGGACCTCCGGCTGGCGTGGAGGCAGGACGCACCGCCTCTACAGCGTGGTCGTCTTCATCGTGCTCGCCTCGGTCGACAACGTGGCCGCCGTCCTGGTCCCGCCCCTCTACAGTCCGATCGCCCGCGACCTCCAGGTCCGGGAGAGCTGGATCGGCCTGGTCACGGCGGTGAGCTTCCTGGTGGCCGCGGTCGCCGCCGTGGCGTGGGCCTACGCCGGCGACCGGACCCGCCGCAAGCCGATGCTGATGATCGGCACGCTGGTCTGGGCGGCCGGGACCAGCGGCACCGCACTGGCCGGCTCCTACGCGGCCTTCTTCGCCGCGCAGATGGTCGCCGCCGTCGGGCTCGGCGCGGTCGCCTCGGTTGGCTTCTCCGTGGTCAGCGACCTGATCGCGCCCAAACGCCGAGGCCTGGTGATGAGCTTCTGGGGGCTGTCGCAGGGGCTCGGCACCCTGGTCGGCACGCTGCTCGCAGGGGTGCTCGGAGCCGCGGACTGGCGCCGGCCGTTCCTGGTGCTCACCGTGGTCGGGCTGGTCGCGGCGGTGGCGTACCTCTTCACGTACGACATCCGGCGCGGCCAGAGCGAGCCGGAGCTCGCGGCGATCTTCGCCGAGGGTGGCGACTACGGCCACCGGATCAGCCGGGCCGACCTGCCCCGCATCCTCGCCCGGCGGACCAACGTCTGGCTGGTGATGCAGGGCTTCACCGCGCAGTTCGTGTTCGGCTCGCTGGTGTGGCTGCCGCGGCTGTTCCAGGCCAAGGCGCAGGCGTCCGGCCACTCCGAGGAGATCTCCATCGTCATCGGCAGCCTGTTCGCCACGCTCTTCCAACTCGGCGGCGTGCTCTCCATCGTCGGCGGTCTGGTCGGCGACCGGTTGCAGCGGCGCACCCCGCGCGGCCGGGCGATGGTCGCCGCCATCGGCATCCTCGGCGGCATCCCGTTCTACGTCGTGCTGTTCTTCCTGCCGCTGCACATCGACGTCCGCGACACCGCCGGGACCGGCACGGTCGTGGCGGCGGTACTCGCCAGCGTGGTCACCGAGCCGACGGTGACGGTCAGTTTCGCGATGGCGCTGCTCGCCCTGGCGCTGACCTCGGCCAACTCGCCGAACTGGTACGCGCTGCTGGCCGACGTCAACCCGCCCGAGCACCGCGGCACCGTCTACAGCGCGGGCAACCTCGTCAACGGCGTCGGCCGGGCGCTCGGGAACGGCCTGGTCGGGGTGAGCTTCCGGGCGCTGGCCGTCGGCTTCCCGCCGCCGCTGAACTACGCGGTCGGGCTGGCGGCGTTCCAGCTGTTCTTCGTACCCACCGGGGCGATGTACTGGCTGGCGTCGCGGACGTCCCCGCGTGACCTGGCGGAGGTACGCGAGACGCTGCGGGCGCGGGTGGCGGCCGAGACCGCACTACCGGGCACGTCGGGCACGAGCCCGGGCACGCCGTCGGGCACAACACCGAGCCCAAGCCCGGGCACGCCGGAGGAATCGGGGCGGGACACCCGGGAGTGATCGGCGTACGGTCTGGGCACAACCTGGGAGAACGCCGGGCCCACGCGCGCCACCAGCCGCGGCGGCCCGGCCGGAAGGAGCCCGACGATGACCTACTACCGCAGGGTCGGCGAGGTCCCGCCCAAGCGGCACACGCAGTTCCGGCGCCCGGACGGCGGCCTCTACCGCGAGGAACTGATGGGTGAGGAGGGCTTCACCTCCGACTCCTCGCTGCTCTACCACGCGGGAGTGCCGTCGGCCATCGTCGACTCCCAGGTGTGGGAGCTGCCCGACCTCGCCACCAGAGCCAACCACCCGCTGACGCCGCGGCACCTGAAGCTGCACGGGTTGTTCGCCGACCTGGACTGGAAGTCCCAGGACGCCGTCACCGGCCGCCGGCTGCTGCTCGGCAACGCCGACGTCCGGCTGTCCTACGTCTGGGCCGGTGAGGAGTCGCCCTACTACCGCAACGCGATCGGCGACGAGTGCGTGTACGTCGAGTCCGGTTCGGCGCGGGTGGAGACGGTGTTCGGCGTTCTCGAGGCCCGGCAGGGCGACTACGTCCTGCTGCCGCGGGCGACCACGCACCGGTGGATCCCGACCGGCGGCACCCCGCTGCAGGCGTACTGCATCGAGGCCAACTCCCACATCAGCCCGCCCAAGCGTTACCTGTCGCGGTACGGCCAGTTCCTGGAGCACTCGCCTTACTGCGAGCGCGACCTGCACGGACCCGACGAGCCGTACGTCAGCGACGGCGAGGACGTCGAGGTGCTGGTGAAGCACCGCGGCCAGGGCCCCGCGGGCATCGTCGGCAGCCGGATGGTCTACGCCACCCACCCCTTCGACGTGGTGGGCTGGGACGGCTGTCTGTACCCCTACACGTTCAACGTCGCCGACTTCGAGCCGATCACCGGGCGGGTGCACCAGCCGCCGCCGGTGCACCAGGTCTTCGAGGGCAGCAACTTCGTGGTCTGCAACTTCTGCCCCCGCAAGGTCGACTACCACCCGCTGGCGATCCCGGTGCCCTACTACCACTCCAACGTCGACAGCGACGAGGTGATGTTCTACTGCGGCGGCGACTACGAGGCGCGCAAGGGTTCGGGGATCGGGCTGGGCTCGATCTCCCTGCATCCCGGCGGGTACGCCCACGGGCCGCAGCCGAGTGCGATCGAGGCGGCGCTCGGCGTGGAGTACTTCGACGAGCTCGCCGTCATGGTCGACACTTTCCGCCCGCTGGAGCTGGGCGAGGCCGGCATCGCCAGTGACGACGGGGTGTACGCCTGGAGCTGGGCAGGCCGCCGGGCCACCTGACGTAGCCGGTGCCCTCCGCCCTTCCTTCGTCGGTTGCCTGCTGTGGGCGTCGGTCAGAGGACTTCGAGCGGGACCTTCTGCACCGGCGGAGGAAAGACCTGGTCCAGTGCCGCCAGCACCTCCGGTGTGAGCCGCAGGTCGAGGGCGGCGCGGTTCTCCTCCACGTGAGCGGGCGTGCCGGCCCGAGGAATCGCGACGACGTGGGGATGGCGTAGCACCCAGGCCAGTGCGAGCTGCGCCGGGGTGGCGCCGAGGTCGGCGGCGAGCGCCGCCAGGTGGCCGTCGGCGAGCAGCCGGCCCTGTTCGACGGGGGAGTACGCCATCACCGGCAGGCCGGCCGCCCGTGCCCACGGCAGCAGGTCGTACTCCACCCCGCGCCTGGTGAGGTTGTACAGCACCTGGTCGGTGGTGACCGCGTCGCCACCTGGTAGCCCCATGACCTCCGCCAGGTCCGCGGTGTCGAAGTTGCTCACGCCCCAGTAGCGGATCCTCCCGGCTGCGACCAACGTCTCGAACGCCTCCAGCGTCTCCGCCAGCGGCACGCGCCCGCGCCAGTGCAGGAGGTACAGGTCGAGGCGATCGGTCCCGAGCCGGCGCAGGCTGGCCTCGCAGGCGCGCAGCGTGTCGCGACGGCGGCCGTGCTCGGGCAGCACCTTGCTCACCAGGAACACCTCGTCACGGCGCCCGGCGACCGCCTCGCCGACGAGTTCCTCCGCACCGCCGTCGGCGTACATCTCGGCTGTGTCGACCAGGGTCAGCCCGAGGTCAAGGCCGTGCCGCAGTGCGGCGACCTCCTGGTCCCGCCGGGACCGGTCCTCCGCCCAGCCCCATGTGCCCTGCCCGAGCGCGGGCACCTGCTCACCGGACGGCAGCCGGACCGTCCGCGTGCCTTCCCGGGTCGTTCCACCGCTGGTCACAGGTCTGCTCCCCCCAGGGTCTGTCCTGCGCTCGCTCGACCGGGCTCGTTCCGCCTGTCAAGCGTACGCCGGAGAACCTCCCGTCCACGCGTCGTTCCCCGCGCTTTCGTCCGGCAATGTCCGAACCTTCGCGTACGCTACGTTCGCCACTTCGGGACCGCCATTAAGACGGTCCCGCGTCGCCCGGCGGCCACACCCGTCAGTCCGCCAGCCGCACCCCGCGAAGGAGACCTCGTGCCCCAGCACACCCACGCAGAGCGCACTCTCGTCGGCCGACGCGGCGTCCTCGCCGGCGGTGCCGCCGCCGTCCTGGCCGCCGCCGGATTCCGGGCCCGGCCCGCGTGGGCCGACGGCGTGGACGCCGCCCACCCGGCCGACGGCAGCCACCGGCTCACCGTGATGGGCACGACCGACCTGCACGGCAACGTCTTCAACTGGGACTACTTCGCCGACCGGGAGTTCGGCAGTGCCACCAACCCCGACGACATCGGCCTGGCCAAGGTTTCCAGCCTGGTCGACGCCGTACGCGAGGAGCGCGGCCGGGGCAACACCCTTCTGATCGACGCGGGCGACACCATCCAGGGCACCCCGCTGGCCTACTACTACGCACGGGTCGAGCCGATCTCCAAGACCCGCGTCCACCCGATGGCCGCGGCGATGAACGCCATCGGCTACGACGCCGCGGCGCTCGGCAACCACGAGTTCAACTACGGCATCCCGCTGCTGCGCACGTTCGAGGAGCAGCTCGACTTCCCGCTGCTCGGTGCCAATGCGCTGAACGCCCGCACCGGCCGGCCGGCGTTCCAGCCCTACGTCGTCAAGCTGGTGCGGTTCCGGGGGATGCGCCCGGTGCGGGTCGGCATCCTCGGCCTCACCAACCCCGGCATCGCCATCTGGGACAAGGCCAACGTCGAGGGCAGGATGACGTTCCCCGGCCTGGTCGAGCAGGCGAAGGTCTGGGTGCCGGAGATGCGCCGGGCCGGCTGTGACGTCGTGATCGTGTCCGCCCACTCCGGCGCCGACACGTCCTCCTCCTACGGCGACACCCTGCCCTGGCCCGAGAACGCCTCCACCCTCGTGGCCGAGCAGGTGCCCGGCATCGACGCCATCCTGGTCGGGCACGCCCACCGGGAGATCCCGGAGCGGTTCGTCACCAACAAGGAGACCGGTGCGCAGGTCGTGCTCACCGAACCCTCGTACTGGGGTCGGCGGCTGAGCCTGATCGAGCTCGACCTGCGCTGGTCCGCGCGGGACGGATGGCAGGTGGTGGGCCGGGGTTCGCAGGTGCTCAACTCCAACACGGTTCCCGAGGACCCCGAGATCGTGGCACTGCTCAAGGGCGACCACGACGACGTGGTCACCTACGTCAACTCGCCGATCGGCACGTCGAAGGTGGCGATGTCGGCCTCGACCGCGCGCTACGAGGACACCGCGGCGCTGGACTTCGTCAACTACGTCCAGGCGGACGCGGTCAAGAAGGCGCTGGCGGGCTCCGCCGCCGCCGACCTGCCGGTGCTGTCGATCGCCGCGCCGTTCAACAAGGACGCGCAGATCCCGGCCGGTCAGGTGTCGGTGCGTGACGTCGCGGGCCTCTACATCTACGACAACACCCTGCTCGCGGTGCGCTTCACCGGTGCCCGGCTGAAGGCCTACCTCGAGCAGTCCGCGGCCTACTTCAAGCAGGTCAGCGGCGTCGGGCCGTTCGCGCCCGACGACGTGACGAACGCGCCGACCCCGACCGCTCCCAACGGAACGCCGGACTACAACTACGACGTCGTGAGCGGGCTGGACGCACCGTTGACCTACGACATCGACATCGCGAAGCCGGTGGGCCAGCGCATCACGGGCCTCAGCTACGCCGGCGCTCCGGTGGCCGCCGACCAGGAGTTCGCGCTCGCGGTCAACAACTACCGCCAGTCCGGCGGTGGCAACTTCCCCGGCGTGAACACCGCGGAGGTGCTCTACAACGCCCAGGTGGAGATCCGGCAGCTGCTGATCGACTGGGTGACCGCCGCCGGCGAGATCGACCCGACGGTCTTCTTCTCCCGTGACTGGCAGCTGGTGTCCAACGGGACGCCGGTGATCATCCAGCCGTAACCAGGCCAAATCGCATGGGCTCTCCGGGACATCCCAGGGTGATGCCGGAGAGCCCACGGGCGGTTCAGGGCAGAGGATGATGCCATGTCGAACCGCACCAAGTACGTCATCGGCGGCGTCCTCGTCGCCCTCCTCGGTTGGTGGCTGCTGCCCAACTGGCTGGCCGCCCTGCTGATCGTCGTGGTGGTCGCCGCACCGGTCGTCGGATATCTCATGCTGGACGACTCCCAGCGGCGCCGCCTGCACCGGCTGCGCAACCGCGGCCAGCTGCACCGCTGACCTTCGCCGTACGACCTGCCTGCCGTACGGCCCACGCGGCGTACGGCTGGACGGCTGTACGGCAGGACGGCCTACACGGCGTACTGGCCGCGGGCGGGCCGGGTGGCCGCGGCGATCGCGTCGGCCAACCGGTCCGCGTCCTCGACGGGCAGCCCGGCGACGGTGATCCGTACGCCGGGCGAGCTCCGCACCCGGTAGGCCGCGCCCGGGGCCACCACCCACCCCTCCTCCAGCAACCGCGCGCACACGGCGGTCTCGTCCGCGACCGGAACCCACACGTTCAGGCCCGAGCGGCCGTGTGCGGCCACCCCGTGCCGGGCGAGCGCGGCGACCAGGGCTTCTCTGCGTTCGTCGTAGAGCGCACCGGCCCGCGCCACCTGTTCGGCGACCGCCTCGTCCTCCCACAGGGCGACGACGAGGTTCTGCAGGATCGTCGACACCCATCGCGTCACCACCGCCTGCCGGCCCTCGACCCGGCCGATCGTCTCGCTGTCCCCGGCGAGCACGGCACAGCGCAGGTCCGGCCCGTACGGCTTGGAAGCCGACCGCACCAGCGCCCAGTGCCTCGTCGCGCCGGCCAGCGGCCGAAGCGGCTCGGCCGCGAGTTCGGCGGCGTGGTCGTCCTCGACGACCAGCACCTCCCGGTGCCGGCCGAGAATCCCACGCAGCCGCGCCGCTCTCCGCTCGCTCACCTGGGAACCGAACGGGTTCTGCGCCCGGCTGGTGACCACCAGCGCCCGGGCGCCCCGCCGCAGCACCTGCTCCACGGCCTCGGGGTCGGGGCCGTCGTCGTCGACGGGAACGGGTACGACAGGCAACCCCATCGCGGCCAGCAGGTCGAACAGGTTCGCCCACCCGGGGTCCTCCACGGCCACCAGGTCGCCGGGGGACAGGTGCGCGTCGAGGACGCGTTCGACGGCGGCCAGGCAGCCACTCGTGACGGTGAGGTCGTCGGCGGGCACCCCGTCGGCGACCAGCCGGCGCCGGGCCTGCTCGGCGAACTCGGGCCGCATTCCGAAACCCGACCCGTAGGTCACCGGGTCGGGCGGGATCCGCCGCAGGGTTGAGCGCAGCGACGGCAGCAGCGCCGGGTCGGGCCCGCCGACGGACAGGTTCCGGGCGCCCGGCGGCACCGGCAGCCGGGTCCGGGACCGGCTGGCGACTGCGGGCACCGGACGGACTCGCGTACCGCGCCGGCCGTCGGTCTCGATCACGCCCCGCTGGCGCAGCGTGCGGTAGGCCGCCGCGACGGTGCCGGGGGACACGTCCAGCTCCGCGGCCAGCGCGCGTACGGCGGGCAGCTTCGTCCCCGGCGTCAGGTCACCGGAGCGGACGCCGGACTCCACGCTGCTGGCAATTGCGTTCGACGTCGCGCCGACGATGCAATATCGTGAGGACACAATCAACAGTTTGTACTAAAACAAACCTGCCGGCAAGTTCTGGAGGCATGCGATGGTCGAGACAGGGGCCGAACCCGAGACCGCCGAGCCCGAGCACGAAACCGCCGAACCCGCCCACGAGACCACGCCCGCGCCCGCCGGCCGATGGTTCGACGCACCCGTGCTGTCCGGCGACCACGTACGCCTGGAACCCATGTCCCACTCACACGCCGAGGGGCTCGCGGCCGCCGCCGACGACCAGGTCTTCGAGCACCTCCGGATCACCCGGGTGCCCAGGACCCGCGAGGAGGGGGAGGCCTTCGTACGCGCGGTCCTCGCGCAACGGGACAAGCGCGTGCTCCTTCCCTGGACCCAGCTCGACGCGGTGACCGGCGAAGTGGCGGGCACCACGTCGTACTACGAGATCGAGCTCGGCGTACCGACGTCGTTCTATGCCACGGTCCAGCTGGCCTGCAACGTGCGCGTCGTCGACGATCCGGACGAGAAGGCGGCGGTGCTCAACCGGCAGCTGGGCCACTTCGAGCCCGGGTCCGGCCGCGCGCCCGTGCCCACCGAGGCCGACCGGCGACTGCTGTCCGGTCTGCGGGCGCTGGAGCTCACCGTCACCGGGGTGCGGGCGAAGTTCAAGTACGCGGGCAACAAGCAGGACGCGCACCGTCGGGAGATCGCCGCCGGGCTGGCCGCGCGGGGCGGGCCTTCCGACAACCGGGCCAGGGCGCACCTGCTGCGCGGGCTGGAGAAGTCCGCGGAGCCGTAGGTCCCCTCGTGCGGGAACGCCGAGCCGGGCGGTCAGCGGTAGGAGGCGGCCTGCAGTTCGAACAGCTCCGCGTACAACCCGCCCCGGGACACAAGCTCCGTGTGCGTACCGGACTCCACGATCTCGCCCCGGTCGAGGACGACGATCAGGTCGGCCATCCGTACGGTCGAGAACCGGTGGGACACCAGCACGGTCACCGCACCGGTCGCCGCCCGCAGCTCACGGGCGGCGACGGTCCAGCGTTCGAAGAGCCGGTGCTCGGTCTCGGCGTCCAGCGCGGCGGTGGGCTCGTCCAGCAGCAACAGCAGCGGCGACTGGCGCATCATGCCCCGGCCGACCGCGAGCTTCTGCCACTGCCCGCCGGACAGGTCCACGCCGCCCGGCCACTGGGCGCCGAGCTGGGTGGCCAGTCCGGCCGGCAGGGTGGCGGGCAGGTCGCCCGCGCCGGCCCGGTCCAGGGCAGCGGCCACCGCGGCCTCGTCCTCCACCGCGGACAGGTCGCCGATCCCGACGGTCTCGCGTACGGAGAAATCCCACCGCGCGTGGTCCTGGAACGCCGCCGACACCCGCTGCCGCCAGCGTTCCGGGTCGAGAGTGAGCAGGTCCGTACCGTCGACCTCGATCCGGCCGGCCGTCGGGACGTAGAGCCCGGCGAGCAGCTTCACCAGTGTGGTCTTGCCCGCGCCGTTGTCGCCGACCACCGCGACCGTCGAGCCCGCCGGCAGGTGCAGGTCGAGGTCGTGGAGTACGTCATCGTCGCGGTGCGGGTAGCGGTAGCTCAGTCCGCGAAGGTGAATGCCGGAGGTGAGCCGCGTCGGCAAGGGCACTGTCTCGTCGACGGACCTGCGGGCGCGGTGGGCGACGTCCTCGAGGTAGACGAACCGGCTTGCTGCGGTGAGCGTCCGGGCGGTCCACTGGACGATCTCGGCGGAGTTGCCGACCAGACCGAGCACCTGTCCCGCGAGCACTGCGGTGAGGAGTACGTCGCCGACGCTGTTGTGCCCGCGCACCGCCTGGTCGACGACGAACACGATCGACCCGAAGTACCCCACCAGGAACGCGAGCTGTGCGCCGAGTCCGATCAGCTGCCCCCTGACCTGCAGCTTGCGGTGGATGGCCTGGACCTGCCGGTGCTCGGCGTGGAACCCTGCAAGGATCCGGTCACCCAGCCGGAACAGCCTTGTTTCCTTGGCGGGTCCGTTGGTGGTGGCCAGCTCCCACAGGTCGTTCGCGCGGCGGGCCGGCTCGGCGGCGAGTTCGTTGCCGAGGTTGAACAACCCGCTGGTGTACCGGCTCAGCAACAACATCGGCAGGCCGAACAGCGGCAGCGCGAGCAGCAGCGGATGCACGCTCACCAGCAGGATCGCCGTCGCCACCACCCTGACCGCGGCGTTGGTCGCGTTGACCAGCGAGGGGATCGCCTCGCCGAACTCCCAGCTGTCGTCGACGAGGATCTCCAGCTGGGTGAGGTGCGCGGGCGTCTCGTGGATCTCCAGGGTGGGTGTGCGTGCCACGGTGAGCGCGAGCCGGCGTTCGACCAGGTGGTGTGCGCGTTCGTTGAGGGCCATCCGGACCCGCGTGCCGGCGTAGTCCAGGGCCGCACCGCCGACGACCGAACCGGTGAGCGCGAGGGCGGCGAGGACCGTCCGCGCGACGTCGTGCGCGGTGATGCCGTCGAGCAGCAGCTTGAGCCACCAGCCGAACAGCGCCGCCACCAGCGCCTGCAGGGTGAACAGGCCGAACGCGAGGACGGACCGGCGCGGGTCGGCCGCCCACGCCAGGCCGACCATCACCCGGGCGGTGCGAAGTCGACTGGCCGGGGGAGCGGCGAGGTCGCTGCCGGGCCTGTCGGGCTCGTCGGGCTCGTCGGGCTCAGGCATCGCCGGCCGCCGTGGTGTGCGCTTCGTCGGTGTAGCGGAGTGCCTGGGTACGGAACAACGCGGCGTAGCGACCGTCGGCCGTCAGGAGTTCGTCGTGGCTGCCGTCCTCCACGACGCGCCCGCCGTCCAGGACCACGATCCGGTCGGCGCGGCGTACGGTCGAGAACCGGTGGCTGATCACGATCGCGGTGAGCCCGGAGGTGAGGTCCAGGAACCGGTCGTAGAGATCGGCCTCCGCACGGACGTCGAGGTGGGCGGTCGGCTCGTCCAGCACCAGCACGCGGGCCCCGGCACTCACCGCGGTCATCGCCCGGGCCAGCGCGATCCGCTGCCACTGTCCGCCGGACAGGTCGACGCCGCCGGTGTGCCGCCGGGACAGGTAGGTGTCCAGCCCGCCGGGCAGGCCGTCGAGGATCTGCTCCGCACCGGCCCGCCGTGCGGCTGCACGTACTCGTGCGTCCACGGCGGCGACGTCGGGATCGGCGAGGGTCTCCACCGCGCCGAAGCCGATGTTGTCCCGTGCGGGCAGCGGGTAGTGCACGAAGTCCTGGAAGATCGCCGCCACCGAACGCCGCCACGAGACCGGGTCCAGGTCGGCCAGGTCGACACCGTCGACGAGGATCCGGCCCGCCTGCGGCAGCGACAACCCGGTGAGCAGCTTCGTCAACGTCGTCTTGCCGGCGCCGTTCAGCCCGACGACGGCCAGCGAGCGGCCCGCCTCGATGGTGAGGTCGAGATCGGTGAACACCGGACGCTCCCGACCCGGGTAGCCGAAGTGCACGGCCTCGAAGCGGATCTCGCGAGCTGGCAGGCCGCGGGCGGTGCGGGTGGGTACCTTCGCCGGTACACGGGTGGCCGCCAGGCGTTCGTGGGCGAGAACGTCGGGGACGGGGATGGCGCCGTTCTCGATCCACACGTCACCCTCCTGCGAGGCGAGCTGGGCCATGCCGAACATCGACTGCACGAGGACGGCCAGCGAACCGACCGCCAGCCCGCCGGTCAGCGCCGAGTGCGCGACGAACACGACGACCGCGACGTTCGCCAGCAGGGCCAGGCCGAACAGCGTCCCCGACACGCGGTAGCCGACCCGGCGGGTGCGCCACAACTGCTCCATCACCTGCCGCCACTCCACGCCGAAGCGGTCGACCAGCCACTCGGCCAGGCCGAAGATGCGGAGTTCCTTCGCCCACTCCGGCATCGTCGCCAGCCGCTTGAGGTAGCCCGCGCGCCGCAGCGGCTCGGCCCAGAACGGGTTCGCGCGGAACGCGTCGGCGCGCAGCTGGTGGCCCAGGACGATCCACAACGGCGCGATCACCACTGCCGCGACCGGCCAGACGTAGGCCGCGACCGCGGCGGCGGCGAGACCCTGCGCCAGGCCGAACCACCGGGTGGACAAGCCGCTGACGAGCTCACCCGGGCCGAAGCGGGCGATCCGCACTGCCCGGTCGGTGGCCGCCGCCAGCACCGGATCCTCGAAGAGATCCAACCGGGGTACGCCGAGGATCGTGGCCATCACCCGGCTCAGGAGGTACTCGTCGAACCTTCGGTACAGCTCGTTGGAGACCAGCTCACGCACCATCCGGACGACCTCCTGGGCGAGGAGGAGGCCGCCGACCAGGACCAGGGTGGTGACGATCCGGCGCCCGTCGGGTGAGGAGAACCCACCGCGCACGGCGCCCGGCACGAGGTCGACCAGCCGGCCGACCAGCAGCGCGAACACCGACGGCAGCGCGCCGCCCAGGACGGCCAGCGCGGCCAGCAGGCCGGTCCAGCCGGGGAACGCCCGGACCAGAACGCCGAGCGCCGCCCGCCGGGCAGATCGCCGGTGGGCGTTCTCGGAGTGGTTGTCCTGCTGGTCGCCGGACTTGTCCGGAGTCCGGTCGACTCGCAGGTCGCCGGGCTCGTCGAAGGCGCTGTCGGGCACGATGCCAGCGAGGATCGCATTGTCCGTGGGTGTCCGGCACCTGGTTTTCGTCCGATGTCCGTCCCGATGTCCGAGCGCGGGCATGGTTCGCCCGACCGGGGCTCGACAGCGCGCCCGACCGGGGCTCGACAGCGCGCCCGACCTGGGCTCGACAACGGCCGGGCTGGGCGACCAGCACGGGCGACGGTCGCCGGTAGGGCGTGGGATGGCGGACAATGACTGTGGCAGGAAGACTGTGCTGAAGCACCGACCCGGGCGGTGGCCCCGTCGTATGACGTGGGCGGGGCGGGTGGACAACGGGGTGAAGGGGACGAGATGTCGAATCGCGCGTGGTGGATCATCGGGGGAGTGGGCGTGGCCTTCGTGGCCTGGCTCGTGCTGCCCTGGTGGGTGGCGCTCCTGATCGTGCTGGCGGTGGTCGGTGCCCCGGTCGCCGGTTACCTCATGCTCGACCCGTCGCAGCGGCGGCGGCTGGCCCGGATCCGGGAACGCCGGCAGCTCGGCCGTTGACGGCCCGGGGCGGAGGCGGTTCCTCCCCGCCCGCTCCTCCGGAGGGGTTCCTGGCCGGCTACCCGGCCGACCTGGCGGAGTGGGAACGCGACGACCGGCTGGTGGCGCGTGGCTTCACCCATCCCTGGCGTTCGCACGTGGGTGCTGGCAACGGCGAGACGTTCTTCGACGCGCTCGTGCACGCCCAGCTCCGGCCGGACGCGACGGTGCTGGACGTGGGGTGCGGCCACGGCGCGTACAGCTGCCGGCTCGCCGCCGGTGCCGGGCACGTCGTCGGTGTCGACCGCGACCCGCGCGTCGTGGCTCTGGCCCGCGAACTCGCCGCCGAACGCGGTGCCGCGAACGTCGAGTTCCGAACGCTCGCGGCGGAGCAAGGCGCGGAGCTCGACCTGCCGGACGGCTCGGTCGATCTCTTCGTGTGCCGCCGGGGGCCGGTGCTCGAACGCTGGCTGCCCTGGGCGCTGCGGCTGGCGCGACCCGGTGCGCTGGCGCTGGGCATCCACCCCACCGGTCCCGCCGGTGCCGTACCGCCGTGGAACTCCCGGCTGCCGGAACCGCTGCGGATCGGCCAGGTCTTCGACTACGCCACGGTTCGCTCCTGGGTGACCCGCGCGTTCGATTCGCGGGACGGGGTCGCGGCCTCGAACGCGAGCGCGGAGCTGGTCGGCTGCTGGTGGCTGGACGTCGCCGAACGTTTCGACGACGGCGAGCAGCTGTACCGCAAGCTGGTAGGTGGTTCCGGCATTTCGTACGTCGATGTCAAGGACTCGTTGACATCGTTGCTGGCCGACCACGGTGGGTCGGTCGAGCTGCGGCACTGCCGGCTGGTCTGGCAGGTCGCCATCGACCCGCGCTGAGTGACCGGCGACCGGCTGGCGTTTCCCGTACGCGATGGACAGGATGGAGCGGTCTGCCGCCTGCCGAGAACGCGTGACGTAGGAGAGGACCCGCCTGTGACCAGTGCCGGCTCGATCCCGACGGTCGTCAACGACGCGCCCACCGAACTCGACCAGGATCCGGAGACCCCGCTGGTCAGCGTGCTGCGCAACGACCTCGGACTGCGCGGTGTCCGGCAGGGCTGTGCGATCGGCGAGTGCGGTGCGTGTGTCGTCCTCGTCGACGGACGTGCCGAACGTTCGTGTCAGCTTCCGCTGTCCGCGGTGGCCGGCCGACGGGTCACCACCCCGGAGGGGCTGGGTACCCCCGACCGTCCGCACCCGATCCAGCAGGCGTTCCTCGACCGTCAGGCGGCCCAGTGCGGCTACTGCCTGAACGGCATCATCATGTCCACCGCGGCCCTGCTCGACGGCGCGGAACCAACCGAGCCAGCTGGTAGTCCGAGCCTGTCCGAGGAACAGATCCAGGCCGCACTAGCCGAGCACCTGTGCCGCTGCGGCACGCACCACCGGATTCTGCGCACCATCCGCGAACTCGCCGGCCACGAGCAACCCTCGTCCCGCCCGCCGATCCGGATGGACGACGGGCCGGATGGCCGGGACGCTCCGGAGGTGGCCGCCGACATCCGCGCCGACCGGGCGGAGGAGGTGCCCACCGAGCCCGGCCGCCCGGCCGAGCCGCTGCCCGGTGCGCTGGCGACGGCGCCGAACGTCGAGGACTGGCTGCGCCCGCTGCCCGACGGCCGGATCGAGGTACGCAGTGGGCGGGCGGAGCTGGGACAGGGCGTACGGACCGCGCTGGCCCAGGTCGTCGCCGCCGAACTCGGCGTACCTCTGGAACGCCTCGTCGTCCGCTCGGCGGCCACCGACGGCACCCCCGACGAGGGCTACACCGCGGGCAGCAACTCCCTGGAGGCCGGGGGAGCGGCGCTCGCCCGGGCCGCCGTGGCGTACCGCCGGCTGGCAGCCGAAGGAGGGGACGCGGCGGGCGGCCCGCCGAGGGGTCCGATCCGCCCGGACGACGTGCCGCGATGGGCCGGCGGCCCGGTGGGGGAGGCGGCACCGCGCAGCGACCTGCCGGCCAAGCTGACCGGCGCGCCCGCGTACGTCCACGACCTCGCCCTGCCCGGCATGCTGTACGCCCGCGCACTGCTGCCGCCGCGCGAGGACGCCCGGCCGGCCGCTGTCGACCTCTCGGTCGCGAAGGACCTGCCCGGGGTGGAGGCCGTCGTGCACGACGGCCGGCTGCTGCTCGTGGTGGCCGCCCGCGAGGAGGTCGCGGTCCGGGCCGTGCGCCGGCTCGCCGGTACGACCCGCTGGGAGCCGGAGCCGCCCCAGCCCGGCGCCGGACCGGGCACCGGCACCGGCACCGGACCCATCGCGCGGACGAACCCGCCGGTGCGTACGCCCGTCGTCGAGGAGCCCGGCGTCGAGCAGGCGCTGGCGTCGGGACGGGTGGTTCGGGCCTCCTACGCCAAGCCGTACGAGGCGCACGCCTCCGTGGCACCGTCGAGCGCGGTCGCCCTGGTCGAGCCGGACCGCACCACGGTGTGGACCCACAGCCAGGGCGTCTATCCGCTGCGTCGCGAACTCGCCGCCGCGTTCGGCCTGCCCGAGGACGCGCTGACCGTCCGGCACGTGGACGGCCCCGGCTGCTACGGGCACAACGGCGCCGATGACGCCGCCGGGTTCGCGGTGGCCGCCGCCCGCGCCGTGCCCGGCCGGCCGGTGCGGTTCCAGTACGCCGTGCACGACGAGTTCGGCTGGGAGCCGTACGGCCCGCCGATGTCGGCCGACCTGGCGGCGAGCCTGGACGCTGCCGGCCGGGTCACCGGCTGGCGGCACCGCATCCGCACCGACGCGCACACCGCGCGCCCGCACGGCACCGGCGACCGGCTGGTGGTGTCCTGGCTGCGCGCGAACGCCGGCCCGCGGCCCTGGTCGGGCGGCGGTGAGGGCGGGGTACGCAGTGCCGAGCCGCTGTACGAGCTCGGCGCCCGCGACATCGTGGGGGAGTACGCGCCAGGACCGCTGCGCACGTCGGCGTTGCGTTCTCTCGGCGGCTACTTCAACACCTTCGCCATCGAGTCGTTCGTGGACGAGCTGGCCGAGGCCGCGGGGGCGGACCCGGTGGCGTTCCGGCTCGCCCACCTGCGCGACGAACGAGCCCGGGCGGTGCTGGAGGCGGCCGCCGCGCACGCCGGCTGGCGGGAGCGGGTCGGGCCGAGCGGTCAGGGCGGGCACGGCCAGGGCGTGGCGGTGACGAGGTACAAGGGCAGCAAGGCCTACGTCGCCCAGGTGGTCGAGGTCGACGTCGACGGTGCCACCGGGGCGATCGCGGTCCGCCGGGTGGTGATCGCCTGCGACGCCGGCGTGGTGGTCAACCCCGACGGACTGCGCAACCAGCTGGAGGGCGGCGTACTACAGGGCCTGAGCCGGGCGTTGTACGAGCAGGTACGCCATGGCCGCGACGGGGTGGAGAGCCTGGACTGGACGACGTACCCGGTGCTGCGGTTCGCCGACGTGCCCGCACTGGAGGTCGTACTCCTCGACCGGCCCGGTCTGCCGCCCCTCGGCGCCGGTGAGGCGTCCACCCCGCCCACCCCGGCCGCGCTGGCCAACGCGGTCGACGACGCGGTGGGGATCCGGGTCCGCGAGCTGCCGCTCACCCCGGACCGGCTGCGTGCCCGGCTGGAGGAACTCACCGACGCCGAGCTGGCCAGGGTCCGGATCTGAGCACGAGCCCGGGCTTGCGCGGAGCTCGCCGCCGCACCTACTCGCGGGGGTCGCGGACGATCGGGGCGCCCACCAGCTCACACCCCGCAGCCCGCATCGCCTCGACGGCGGCGTGGGTGGTGTCGGCGGCCACTCCGGCGGTGAGGTCGAGCAGCACGCGGGTGGAGATGCCCTTCCTGGTCGCCTCGACCGCGGTCAGGTGTACGCAGTAGTCGGTGGTCAGCCCGGCGATCTCGATCTCGGTGACGTCGTGGTCGCGCAGCCAGTCGGCCAGCATGGCGCCGTTCTTGGCCTTGCCCTCGAAGGCGGAGTACGCCGCGGCGTACTCACCCTTGTCGAAGACCGCGTCGAAGGGCTGCGGATCGAGGTTCGGATGGAAGCCCGCGCCGTCGGTACCGGCGACACAGTGTGGCGGCCAGGTGTCGCGGAAGTCCGGCCGCGCGGAGAAGTGCGCGCCGGGGTCGACGTGGTGGTCGCGGACGGCCACGACGTAGTCGTACGCCTTGTCCCGCTGGTCGGCCTCCTGCCAGGTGTGCAGGATCTCGCCGAGCTTGAACGCGATCTCCGCGCCGCCCTTCACGGCGAGGCTGCCGCCCTCGCAGAAGTCGTTCTGCACGTCCACGACGATCAGCGCACGGCTCATCGTGCTCCTCCTTCGCGCCTGGTGTGCCCCGTCTGCTCGAGCTGCTCGGAGTGCTCGGGCTGCCCCGAGTGCCCCGTGTACCCAGTGTTCCCCGTGTGCTCGGTGTTGTCGTACGTCGTCGGCAGCACCGGCTCCCCGCGCGACAGCTTCAACGCGGTCGGCGGCAGCTCCGCCCGGGACCGCAGGTGACGTTCGCGGGCCGCGGTGATCGGCTCCCGGCCGACGATCTTCCCCTCGGCGACCAGCGGGATCAGCAACGGGCGCCCTCCGTCGCCGACGTGTTCGGGATGGGTGGACACGACCTCGGCGACGGCGGTTCCGTCCTCCAACCGGCGGTGCGCCCACTTGCGCCCCTTGTGGGTGGGCTTCCCCGTGGACAGTTTGGCCACGCCCTCCAGCGGCGAGTCGGGTTCGGTGCCGACGGAGCGGGCGACCAGCTTGTAGACGAGCTCGGCGGTGGGATACCCGCTGCCTACGACCAGGGCCGTTCCTACGCCGTACCGGTCGACGGGTGCGGCCACCAGCCCGGCGATGGCGTACTCGTCCAGGTCCCCGCTGACCAGGATGCGGGTGTCGGTGGCGCCGAGCGCGTCGAGTTCGGCGCGTACGTCGTGGGCGAGGACGGCGAGGTCACCGGAGTCGATCCGGACCGCGCCCAGGCCGGGACCGGCCACCTCGACCGCGGTCCGCACGGCCTCCCGCACGCCGTAGGTGTCCACCAGCAGCGTGGTGCCGACGCCGAGCGCGGCCACCTGGGCGGCGAACGCGTCCTCCTCGGAGTCGTGCAGCAACGTGAACGCGTGCGCGCTGGTTCCTCCGGTCGGCAGGTCGTAGCAGTGGCCGGCGGCGAGGTTGGAGGTGCTCGCGAACCCCGCGACATAGGCCGCCCGGGCCGCCGCCACGGCCGCGCTCTCGTGTGTACGCCGGGATCCCATCTCCACGATCGGACGGCTCCCGGCGGCGGCTGTCATCCGGGACGCCGCCGAGGCGATCGCGCTGTCGTGGTTGAGGATGGAGAGCGCGAGCGTCTCCAGCAGGACCGCCTCGGCGAAGGTCCCCTCGACCACCAGGATCGGGGAGCCGGGAAAGTAGCACTCGCCCTCGGCGTAGCCCCAGATGTTGCCCCGGAAGCGATGGTCGCGCAGCCAGTCGGCGGTGGCGTCGTCCACGATCTCCCGCTTGCGCAGGAAGGCGATCGTCTCCTCGTCGAAGCGGAACCGCTCCAGAGCGTCCAGCAGCCGCCCGGTGCCCGCGACCACGCCGTACCTCCGCCCGTGGGGCAGCCGGCGGGCGAAGACCTCGAACACGGCCCGCCGGTGCGCGGTGCCGTCGGCAAGCGCGGCTTGCAGCATGGTGAGTTCGTACTGGTCGGTGAGCAGTGCGGTGCTCGGCCCGGTGTCCGGCCCGGTGTCCGACCCGGTGGGCACTGCGGGGGAAAGGCCCATGGGCGCCGCGTCGTCCATGGGCCAGAGCCTAGACCCGCTGCTCCTTCGGTGGCGGACTGCACGATTTTCGGGGGGTGCGTGCCGAACGCTCCGCCCGTCGGATGCCACGATGGGACCTGTGAGCGGTACCGCACCTGTGGAGCTCGAACGCCCCGAGACCGACGACGTGGTCCTTCCGGACACGCCGTGGATCACGATCGTCTGGAACGACCCGATCAACCTCATGTCGTACGTCACCTACGTCTTCCAGACCTACTTCAGCTACCCGCGCAAGAAGGCCGAGAAGCTCATGATGGACGTCCACAAGCGCGGGAAGGCCGTCGTGTCCAGCGGTTCGCGCGAGGAGATGGAACGCGACGTCGAGGCCATGCACTCCTACGGTCTGTGGGCCACGCTGGAAAAGAGCGGCAAGGGCGGCAGGGGCGGCGACGGAAAGAGCGGGAACGTATGACGAGTGGCTTCCGGTCCCGCCGCGGGGTGATCACCGCGACCCTCGCGGCCGAGGAGGTGCAGCTCGTCCGCGGACTGATCGGCGAGCTGGTGGAGCTGGTACGCAGCGAGACTCCGATCTCGGCCCCGCCGCCCGAGGACACCCTCGCGGCCCTGGTCGGGCACCTCGGTTCGACCGAGCCGCCCGAGGACGAGGTGCTCGCCCGGCTGTTCCCCAGCGCGTACGCAGACGACGAGGAGGCGGCCGGCGACTTCCGGCGGTTCACCGAGTATGGCCTGCGCGACGGCAAGGTGAAGAGCGCCGAGACCGTGCTCGAGTCGCTGGGCGACCCCGAGTACTCCGACCAGGTGACGGTCTCGCTGAACGCCGAGGAGGCGCAGTGCTGGCTGCGAACCCTCACCGACCTGCGGCTCGCCCTCGGCACCCGGCTCGGGGTGGAGGAGGACGACGAGGACCGCTGGGCGTCGCTGCCCGAGGAGGACCGCCGTCGGCAGGTGTACGGCGTGTACGTCTGGCTCGGCTGGCTGCAGGAGTCCCTGGTCTCCGCCCTGTGGTGACGGCTGCTGATCGGCTCGTGCGGACCGGCTCGTGCTGACGGGCTCGTGCTGACGGCCGGGCTCGCCGAGCGGTCGGTAGGCTCGGGCCCGTGCTCACGATCGACCAGGCGACCCGCGACGCGATCGTCGCCCACGCGCGTGCCGACCACCCCGACGAGGCCTGCGGCGTCGTCGCCGGACCGATCGGGTCCGACCGGCCCGAGCGCTACGTGGCGATGACCAACGCCGAGCGCTCCCCGACGTTCTTCCAGTTCGACCCGCAGGAGCAGTTCCGGGTGTGGCGGGACATGGACGACCGGGACGAGGAACCGGTGGTGATCTACCACTCGCACACCGCCACGGAGGCCTATCCGTCCCGTACCGACATCGGCTACGCCTCGGAGCCGCAGGCCCACTACGTGCTGGTCTCGACCCGGGAGTGCGGGTCGGAGGACGGCCCGGTGGAGTTCCGGTCGTACCGGATCGTGGACGGCGTGGTCACCGAGGAGGAGGTTCGGGTGGTCCCGGCGTACGACCGCGACCCCGAACCCGACCGCACCGCCTGACCTGACCACGGCTCGAGTCCGGTTCAGGACACCTGGTCCCTTGATGTCCCCGCTGGGTGAAACCGGGCGCCGCCACCGCACCGGCAGGCCCGTAAGCTGAGCGGCGTGGAGCTCTTCCTGCTCACCCACTCGGCGCCGGCGCTGGTCTACGACTGTTCGCCCGCCTAGTCTCCCGCGCGTCCCCTCCCTCGGCAGTCCGAGGAATCTCCGCGCCGACGCGCGTGTTGGAGCATCCGGGTGGCGGATTCCCGGACCGGTACGCCGGTCGGCCCCGCCCCAGAGCAGCAGTCAGCCAGTTCATCCAGCCCTGTCAGTCAGCCAGACCCTCGCGACGAGACACGACCGAAGGAGCACGTACCGATGGCTATCGAGGTCCGCATCCCGACGATCCTGCGCCCCCACACCGGCGGGGCGAAGACCGTGGAGGGCGCCGGTGCGACCCTGAGCGAGCTGTTCGACGACCTGGAGGCACGTCACTCCGGGCTGAAGGACCGACTGGTCCAGAACGACGACCTGCGCAAGTTCGTCAACGTCTACGTCAACGACGAGGACGTCCGCTTCCAGGGCGGGCTGAACGCCGCGGTCTCCGACGGGGATGTCGTCACCGTGCTGCCCGCGGTGGCCGGCGGCTGAGCGGACGGGAGCCGGCATGCGTTTCTCGTCACTGCTGGATTCGGTGGGACAGACCCCGCTCGTGGGGTTGCCGCGCCTGTCGCCGAGCCCCGAGGTACGCCTGTGGGCGAAGCTCGAGGACCGCAACCCCACCGGGTCGGTGAAGGACCGCGCCGCGCTGCGGATGATCGAGGAGGCGGAGAAGGACGGCCTGATCCGCCCCGGCGCGACGCTCCTCGAACCCACCTCCGGCAACACCGGCATCTCGCTGGCGATGGCGGCCAAGCTCAAGGGCTACCGCCTGGTCTGCGTCATGCCGGAGAACACCTCCGAGGAGCGGCGCCAGCTGCTGCGGATGTGGGGCGCGGAGATCGTCTCCTCACCGGCGGCCGGAGGGTCCAACGAGGCCGTACGCGTGGCCAAGGCGCTGTCGGAGGACCACCCCGACTGGGTGATGCTCTACCAGTACGGCAACCCCGCCAACGCCCTCGCCCACTACGATGGGACCGCGCCGGAGATCCTCGCCGACCTGCCGAGCGTCACCCACGTGGTGGCCGGTCTCGGGACCACGGGGACCCTGATGGGGGTCGGCCGGTTCTTCCACGAGCACAAGCCCGACGTCACCGTGGTCGCCGCCGAGCCGCGCTACGGGGAGCTGGTCTACGGTCTGCGCAACATCGACGAGGGCTTCGTGCCCGAGCTGTACGACCCGAAGCTGATCGACTCCCGCTTCTCGGTCGGACCGCGCGACGCGGTGCGCCGGGTTCGTGAGCTCCTCGACACGGAGGGGATCTTCGCCGGCATCTCCACCGGTGCCGTCCTGCACGCGGCGATCGCCCAGGCGCACCAGGCGGTCAAGGCGGGCCGGAGCGCGGACATCGTGGTGATCATCGCCGACGGCGGCTGGAAGTACCTCTCCACCGGCGCCTACGAGGGCACGCTCGACGCCGCCGAGGAGGCGCTGGACAGCCAGCTGTGGGCCTGACCGCCGAGGGAATGTGGCGGGATCGCGGATCCGATGCGGCCTGACCGCCGAGCAGATGCACCGGATTGCAGGGCGGATGCGGCGTAGCCACCGAGCAGTAAGAAAAACCTGGATTTGCCCGAATCCGCCTGCAACCACGCTCGGACCTCGCGGGTCTGCCACATGACGCGCCCGGGACGGCGACTACGGGGGAACCCGGAGGGGGGCGCCGAGCACAGGAGGCCAGGGGTGGAGCACGTCGGCAGGACCGGAGGGGGGTCCGGGCAGGCCGGCGTGACGGTGCTCGGTGGCGCCGATGGTGGGGTGCAGTGGGGTGTGGCCGGCACCGGGGTGCGGGCTCGTGCGAGCGAGCCGAACCCCGGCGCCGGCCACATTCGGAGCCACGCGGGTGTTCGCCCTGGTCCTCACGTCACACCTCCGGTCACTCCGCGAACGCCTGTCCGGCTCGCCCCGTAGGCTGACGGCCGTGTCAGATGCGCCGATCGGGATCTTCGACTCCGGGTTCGGTGGGCTCACCGTGGCCCGCGCCCTGCTCGACCAGCTCCCGCACGAACCCGTTCTCTATCTCGCCGACACCGCGCGGTACCCCTATGGCCAGAAGAGCATCGCCGACGTACGCAAGTACGCGCTGGAGTGCCTGGACCACCTCGTCGACCAGGGCGTGAAGCTGCTCGTCATCGCCTGCAACTCCGCCAGCGCCGCCGTGCTCCGCGACGCCCGGGAGCGATACTCCGTTCCCGTCGTCGAGGTGATCTTCCCGGCGGCCCGGCGGGCGGTGGCCGCCACCCGGTCCGGCCAGGTGGGGGTGATCTGCACCCGGGCGACCGCGACGTCGCTGGCCTACGACGACGCGTTCGCGGCGGCGCCGCACATCAACCTGCACACGCAGGCCTGCCCGCGCTTCGTGGAGTTCGTCGAACGCGGGCTCACGGCCGGCCCGGAGCTGCTGGCCGTGGCGCACGACTACCTCGACCCGCTGACCAGGGCCGGGATCGACACCCTCGTCCTGGGCTGCACGCACTACCCGCTGCTCACCGGCGTGATCTCCTACGTCATGGGGCCGGACGTCACGCTGGTGTCCAGCGCGGAGGAGACCGCGAAGGACGTCTTCGCGAAGCTGGTGCGCAGCGGCGGCGAGCGCAGCCCGGCACTGGATCCGCCGCGGCACCGATTCCTCACCACCGGCGACCCGGACGCCTTCATGCAGATCGGGGGACGGTTCCTGGGACCGGAGATCACCTTCGTGGAGGAGATGGCGTGAGGCTCACCGTTCTGGGGTGTTCGGGTTCGTTTCCCGGGCCGGGTTCGCCCGCGTCCGGTTACCTCGTGGAGGCGCCGCACGAGGGGCGTACGTTCCGGCTCGTCCTGGACCTGGGCAACGGCGCGTTCGGTGCCCTGCAGCGGTACGTCCCCGACTACGACGTGGACGCGGTGGGGGTGACGCACCTGCATCCCGACCACTGCGTCGACGTGTGTTCCTACTACGTCGCGTCCCGCTACAACCCGCGTGGCCGGCGCGCCCGGGTGCCGGTCTACGGGCCGTTCGGCACCGCGGACCGGCTGGCCGCGATGTACGGCCTGCCGCTGGACCCGGGCATGCGGGAGGTGTTCGACTTCCGTGCCTGGGTGGACGTCGAGCCGACCAAGATCGGGCCGTTCGTGGTGTCGGTGGCGCCGGCACGGCACCCGGTCGAGGCGTACGCCGTGCGGCTGGACCACGACGGCCGGTCGCTGGTCTACACCGGTGACACCGGGCCTAATCCCGCGCTCGCCGAGTTGGCCGCGAGCGCGAACCTGCTGCTCAGCGAGGCGACGTTCCTGCACGGTGCGGACAATCCGCCCGACCTGCACCTCACCGGGCGGCAGGCGGGGGAGTACGCCCAGGCGGCCGGTGCGGGCCGGCTGGTGCTGACCCACGTCCCGCCGTGGTACGACGGGCAGCGGATGCTCGCCGACGCCCGCGCCGCCTACGCCGGCCCGCTGGAGCTCGCCAGGCCCGGCGCGGTGTACGACATCTGAGGCGCCCATCCGAGTGGGATCCGGGCAGGATCCGGGCGGCATTGGGGCGCCATCCGGGCGACACCGGAAGCGTGCGCGTCGCGGCTGCGATGCCTGTCGGCATGGATCGGTATGGTCGGCCCCATGACGAGCATGACGAGAGTGGACGGCCGATCCGCCGAGCAGTTGCGACCGGTCTCGATCACCCGGGGCTGGCTCGACCACGCCGAGGGTTCGGTCCTGGTCGAGTTCGGGCGCACCAGGGTGCTGTGCGCGGCCAGCGTGACCGAGGGGGTGCCCCGCTGGCGGCGCGACTCCGGCGAGGGCTGGGTCACCGCCGAATACGCCATGCTTCCCCGCTCGACCAACACCCGCAGCGCGCGCGAGTCGGTCAAGGGCAAGATCGGCGGCCGGACGATGGAGATCTCTCGCCTGGTCGGGCGTTCTCTGCGGGCCGTGATCGACCACGCTGCCCTGGGTGAAAACACCATCGTGCTCGACTGCGACGTGCTGCAGGCCGACGGCGGCACCCGCACCGCGGCGATCACCGGCGCCTACGTCGCCCTGGTCGACGCCGTGCGGCACCTGGAGCGGAAGGGCGCGCTGAAGGGGCAGGCGCTGATCGACTCGGTGAGCGCGGTGTCGGTCGGCGTGGTGGGCGGTGTGCCCATGCTCGACCTGTGTTACGAGGAAGACGTGCGCGCCGACACCGACATGAACGTCGTGATGACCGGCGACGGGCGTTACGTCGAGGTGCAGGGCACGGCCGAGCGGGAGCCGTTCGACCGCAAGCTGCTCGACGGGCTGCTGGAGCTGTCAGCGATCGGGTGCGCCGAGCTCACCCGCGCCCAGTCGGAGGCCCTCGCCGTCGACCTGCCGGCCGGGTCGGCACGGTGAGGTGGTGACGGCGATGGGGACCGGCGTGCGGCGACAGATCCTGCTGGCCACGCACAACCGCAAGAAGCTGGCCGAGCTCGACCGGATCCTTCGCCCCCAGCTGCCCGACGTCGAGGTGCTCAGCCTGGACGACGTCGCGTCCTACGACGAGCCCGCAGAGACCGAGGCCACCTTCGCCGGCAACGCGTTGCTGAAGGCCCGTGCGGCGTTCGCGCATTCGGGATTACCCGCGGTCGCCGACGACAGCGGCCTGTGCGTCGACGCGCTGAACGGCATGCCGGGCGTGCTGTCGGCGCGCTGGTCGGGCGTGGACAAGGACGACGCCCGCAACAACGCGCTGCTCCTGGCGCAGCTGGCCGACGTGCCCGCGCAGCGCCGGGGCGCGGCGTTCGTCGCCTGCGTGGCGCTGGTCCTCCCCGGCGGCCAGGAGCACGTGGTGGAGGGACGGGTCGCCGGCACCGTCGCCACCGAGCCGCGCGCCGACGGCGGGTTCGGCTACGACCCGCTGTTCGTGCCCGAGGGCGGCACCCGCACGTTCGCCCAGATGTCGGCGGAGGAGAAGGACGCGGTGAGCCACCGCGGCCGGGCGCTGCGCGAGCTGGTCCCGTTGCTCGCGGTCCACCTGCCCGACCCGGCCTGCGGCGGCGATCGGGCCGGCTTCGCCGGCCGTCACGACGCGGGCAGCCGCGGGGGAAGCTCCGGACTTCCGGGCGGCCCGACCGGCGCGTAGTCCAGGCAGCGAGCGGGCCGGGCGTTCGAGGCGCGTCCGTGCACCACCGCCTGCACCGTCACCCGGCCCCGCACCTGCTGCCAGCCGACGTGGTAGCGGTCCAGCATCGGGGCCACGATCGCATACCTGCTGGGCGGTCCGGCGTACACCGGAACGACGTCGCCGGTGAGCAGCCAGACCCGGTTGGCGGTCGTGACCTCCCGCGGCATCGGGCAACGTGCGCGCGGGCGCTCGTCCGGGGTGCGGATCGCGCGCAGCAACCCCGTCGCCGGAAGGTGAAACCTCGGGCCGTACACCCGGGCGGCGGCCCGGTCGCCGTTGCCCACGACCAGCACGTCACCGGGCTGCCATTTCGACGCGACGAGCGCGAACGCCGTCCGGTAGTCGTCCACGCCGTAGAGGTAGTTCAGGTCGTGGCCGAGTCGTGCCGGCGTCGTCCAGCACGTCGCGAGCACCAGCAGGCCGGCCACGCCACCGGCCACAGCGCCGACCGGCCGGCGCCGCAGTGCGCCGGCCACCCCGTCGACCAGGCCGTCGATCAGCAGGGCGAGGTAGCACAGGAGGCCGGGCACGCAGAACAACACCAGCCGCGCGCCGAACGGATAGATCCCGAGGACGCCGGCGACGTAGCCGGCGTGCAGGGGCAGTGCCGGCAGGACCGCGATGTCCGCCCGGCGGCGCAGCGCGACCGCGAATCCGGCGAGCACCGGCAACCATCCCCACCAGGCGCGAAAGCCGAGCTCCCGGAGCGCGAGGTCGGTGAACACGAAGCGGTGCCAGTCCAGCCAGCCGGCTAGGTCGGCGCCGCGCGGGCCGAAGAAGCCGGCCCAGTACGTCGCGAAGTCGCTGACCTGGCCGGTCAGGTGCCGGGCGAGCAGTGCGGCCGCCAGCACCGAGACGGCCGGCAGGGCCAACCCGGCCGTGAGCGTGCGCAGCCGGCGTTCACCGCGGCGGTACCGGACGAGGCTCACCCAGCCGGCGACCACAGGCGCACAGAGCATGAACGCGTGCGAACACCAGGGCAGTACGACCAGGCAGACGTACCACGCCGGCTCCCACCGCCGGGCAGCCCTGCCGTCACCGTCATCATCACCCTCGCTCAGCAGCCGGACACCGGCCAGCAGCAGCCAGCTCACCGACAGGGTGTCCGCGGTGTACTGCTTGGTCTGCGCGGTGTAGAAGACCAGCTGGGAGATGGTGGCGAACGCCAGCACCGGCACCACCGCCGCCCACCGGTGCCGGACCAGCGCGGCGGCCAGCATCGCCAGCACGACCAGCGTCGCGCAGCCGCAGACCAGGGCCACCAGCCGGTACGCCCGCTCGCCGTCCCCGGCCACCGTCGTGACCGCGCGGACCGCGAGCAGCCACAGCGGCGGCGCCGACTGCGCGTCCGCGAGCGGCCCGGCGAGCCGAGAGGCGGGGAAGGCGTCCAGGCTCTGCACCAGGGAGAGCTCGTCCCGCCAGAACGCGCGGTCCTGCCACCACAGGCCGAGGCGGATGCCGATCCCGGCGACGGTGACCAGCGCCAGCGCCGCGGTGGCGGGCGAGACCGACCGCCGGAGCATCCCGCCGGTCAGGCGCGACCCGCCCGGTCCGGACTCGTCTGCCCCTTGCCCGTGCGGTCGAGCCCCGCCCGGATGCGGAGCAGGATCCACAGCGCCTCGACACCGTCGCGCCAGGTGAGCTTCTTGCCCTCGGCGCGGCTGCGCGCGGTGTAGGAGATCGGCACCTCGTAGGGCCGGTAGCCGGCGCGCAGCAGTTTGCCGGTCACCTCGGCCTCCATGCCGAAGCCCGCCGAGCGGACGCCGAGCCGGCGGTAGAGGTCCAGCGGCATCAGCTTGAAGCAGGTTTCCAGATCGCGGATGTAGCAGTTGAACAACACGTTCGCGAACGTCGTCACGGCCCGGTTGCCGAGCACGAACCAGAACGAGAACGACGTGTGGCTGCTGAACGTGCGGGTGCCGTAGACCACCTCGGCGTCCCCGTCGAGCACCGGGCGCAGCAGGCTCGGGATGTCGTCCGGGTCGTACTCCAGATCTGCGTCGCAGATCGTCAGGTGCGTCCCCGAGGCGATCCTCGCCGCGGTCGCGATGGCCGCGCCCTTGCCGCGGTTCACGTCGTGGTGGTGGACCACCACCCGTGGGTCGTCCACCGCGGCGAGCAGGTCGGCGGTGCCGTCGGTGCTGCCGTCGTCGACCACGACGACCTCGACGTCACAGGGGTAGTCGACGTCGAGGATCCGCTTGCGGACCAGATCGAACGTCGCCACCTCGTTGTACACGGGGACGAGGATCGAGAGCTTCACTGGGACTTCTCCAGGCGAGCCAGGGCCGGGTACGGACGGCGTACACAGCGGAGACGACGGACACGACGAGTGCGACGGGGGAGCGGTGGTACGACGGCGGAGCGACGGGGACCGGGACTGCGGCGAAGCGTTTGCGGGCGAACCCGTGCCTGCTGGTGCGAGAGAAGGGACTCGAACCCTCACGCCCAAAGGCACCGGATCCTAAGTCCGGCGCGTCTGCCAATTCCGCCACTCTCGCCTGCCGGTCCACCCGCGGCGGCCCAGTCTACGGGCCGGCCACGGGTGGGCCGGGCAGGCCTCACACTCCGAGTTCGCGTCGCAGCCGGGCGACGTGGCCGGACGCCTTCACGGCGTACTGCGCGATCTCGATCCGGCCCTCCTCGTCCACCACGAACGTCGAGCGGATCACGCCGGTCACGGTGCGGCCGTAGGACTGCTTCTCGCCGTACGCTCCCCACGCCTGCAGCATGGATTTGTCCGGATCGGACAACAGGGGGAACGTGAGGCCCTCCTTCGCCACGAACTTCGCCAGCTTGGCCGGGGAGTCCGGGGAGATGCCGAGCACGGTGTAGCCGGCGGCAGCGAGCGACTGCAGCGAGTCGCGGAAGTCGCAGGCCTGGGTGGTGCAGCCGGGGGTCATCGCGGCGGGATAGGCGTACACGATCACCTTCTGCCCGCGCAGGTCGGACAGCGTGACCGGCTTGCCGTCGGTGTCGTCGAGGGTGAAGTCGGGTGCGGTGTCGCCGGGGTTGAGTCGGGGGGTGGGTGCCACTGGTCCTCCTGGTCGGCGTACGGATCGACCCGCCGGAGCTAGTTGCAAACAATTCGCATGTAAGAATACGAGGCGCAACGCGGGGCCGGCAGGTTGCCTCATCATCCCCCAGCCGCGAGGAGGATCCCGGTGCACGTGCCCGACGGATTTCTGGACGCGCCGACGTCGATCGCCACCGGCGCCGTCGCCGCGACCGCGGTGGCGGTCTCCCTGCGCCGTGCCCGGCACGAGCTGGACGACAAGACCGCGCCGCTCACCGGGCTGGTCGCCGCGTTCGTGTTCGCCGTCCAGATGCTCAACTTCCCGGTCGGCGCCGGCACCAGCGGGCACCTGCTCGGCGGGGCACTGGCGGCGATACTCGTCGGACCGTGGACGGCGATTCTGTGCATGACCGTCGTCCTGCTCGTCCAGGGACTCTTCTTCGCCGACGGCGGCGTCACCGCCCTCGGCACCAACATCACGCTGATGGGCGTGGTCACCGTGGTGGTCGGCTGGGCGTTGTTCCGGCTCACGCTGCGGTTCCTGCCGCGGCGGCCGGCCTCGGCGGCGCCGGCTGCGTTCGTCGCCGCGCTGGTCTCGGTGCCGGTGGCCGCGCTGTGCTTCGTCGGCCTGTACGCCGTCGGCGGTACCGCCGACATCTCGATCAAGGCCGTCTTCGCCGCCATGGTCGGCTGGCACGTGCTGATCGGGCTCGGTGAGGCGGCGATCACCGCGCTCACCGTCGGCAGCGTCATCGCCGTCCGCCCCGACCTTGTCCACGGCGCCCGCCCGCTGCTCGCGGCCCGTGAGCTCACGGTGCGGGAGCCGCGCCCGCTCGTCACGAAGGGAGACCGGTCGGAATGAGCAGGCCGGAAGACCGCTCGGACAGCCTGGACGAAAACCAGCGCGACAACGACTACGACAACCAGTACGACAACCAGAACGCCTGCAGGGGGCCTCGCACCCGGATCTTCGTGGTGGTGGGCCTGCTCGTCGTGCTCGCCCTCGCCGGCGGCGTCAGCTACTACGCCTCGGCCAGCCCGGACGGGCTGAACAAGGTCGCCGAGGACCACGGCTTCGCGTCCACCGGGAAGGACAGCCCCACCCGCCACTCGCCGTTCGCCCACTACGGCGTCCGCGGCATCACCGACGGCCGTGTCTCCAAGGCGGTGGCCGGAGTGGCCGGCGTGGCGATCGTGCTGGCGCTGGGCACCGGGGTCGCGCTCGCCGTCCGCCGCCGCGACCGACGCAACGCCGCACCCGCCACACCCGCCACACCCGACGGGAGGCGCTGACGTGGCCGCGGGCCACACGCACCTGCTCCACCTGCACGGCCACTCGCCGGTGCACCGGTTGCCCGCGCACTGCAAGCTCGTCGCCCTGGTGACGTTCGTCCTCGTGGTGGTGGCCACGCCGCGCACCGCGTTCTGGGCGTTCGCCGGATACGCCGTCCTGCTGCTCGCCGTCGCCGCCGTCGGCCGGGTGCCGCTCGGTTTCCTGGCCCGGCGGGTCGTGGTGGAGACGCCGGTGATCGTCTTCGCCGTACTCCTGCCGTTCATCGCCCAGGGGCCGCGGGTGGATGTGGCCGGCCTGGCGGTGTCCCAGTCCGGCCTGTGGTCGGCGTGGAACGTCCTGGCCAAGGCGACCCTCGGCGTCGTCGGCTCGATCCTGCTGGCCGCCACCACCGACCAGCGCGACCTGCTGGCCGGGCTGCAGCGGCTGCGGCTGCCCGGTCAACTGGTGCAGATCGCGACGTTCATGGTGCGCTACCTCGACGTGATCACCGGCCAGCTGGGCCGGATGCGAATCGCCCGGGCGGCCCGTGGCTTCGAGCCGCGCGGGCCCCGCTCCTGGCCGGTCCTGGCCCGGTCGGCGGGCACGCTGTTCATCCGTTCCTACGAACGCGGGGAGCGGGTCCACCTGGCGATGCTGTCCAGGGGGTACGCCGGCTCCCTGCCCGTCCTGTCCGAGGACCGCACGCCGCCCGCGGCGTGGGCCGCGGTGGCCGTCCTACCGCTGTGCGCGTTCGTCCTGGCGGTTGGTGCATGGTGGACCTCGTGACGACCACGCCCCGGGCGACATCCCCGGCGACCCACGCCACGCAGCCGGTCCTGGCGGTCAGCGGCCTGGCGTACGCCTATCCCGACGGTCACCAGGCGTTGTACGGCGTCGACCTCACCGTGCACACCGGCGAGCGGGTCGCCATGCTCGGCCCCAACGGCGCGGGCAAGACCACGCTGGTGCACCACCTGAACGGCATCCTGGAGGCCGGCCGGGGTTCGGTGCACGTCGACGGGCTGCTGGTGGGCAAGCCGACGCTGGCCGAGGTACGCCGCCGAGTTGGGGTGGTGTTCCAGGACCCAGACGACCAGTTGTTCATGCCGACGGTGCGTGACGACGTGGCGTTCGGCCCGGCCAACCTCGGGCTGCGCGGCGCGGAGCTGGCCGCCCGGGTGGAGGAGGCGCTGGCGGCGGTGGGGATGAGCGACCACGCCGACCGCCCGCCGCACCATCTGTCGTTCGGGCAGCGGCGCCGGGTGGCGGTGGCGACCGTGCTGGCGATGCGGCCGTCGGTGCTCGTCCTGGACGAGCCGTCCAGCAATCTTGACCCGGCCAGCCGGCGCGAGCTCGCCGAGATCCTCACCGGCCTGGACGTCACGGTCCTCATGGTGACCCACGACCTGCCGTACGCGCTGCAGCTGTGCGACCGCGCGGTGATCCTGGACGAGGGCACGATCGTCGCCGACGGGGCGACCGTCGACCTGCTCGCCGACGCCGACCTGATGGCCGCGCACCGGCTGGAGCTTCCGTTCGGGTTCGACCCGGTGCGTGCCAACGTCGCGCGAGCCGGGTAGCCATCTGGAAGACTGGCATGATCTCCGGTAGGTGTTCGGGGATCTGCAGGTGGAACCACCGCGGGGCCGACGTGATCGGAAAGGACCACCAGTGAGCGATTCGACCAGACCGGCGCTTCCTGACCAGCGGGCTGTCAGCAACGGCTCCCGGCGTGCCTATTCGGGACCACGCACCGCGGCGCAGATCGAGGCCGACCTCGCGGCGACCCGCGACTCCCTGGCCAACACCGTCGACGTGCTGAGCGCACGGGTGCAGCCCAAGGCGATGGCCGCGCGGGTCACCGCCAAGGCCAAGAGCTTCGTCGTCAACCCCGACGGGAGCCCGCGCACCGAGCGGCTCCTCACGATCGGGGGCGGCGTGGCCGGAGCGATCGGGGCACTGACCCTGCTCCGCTACGTCGTTCGCAAGCGTGGCTGACCCGGCCACCCACCTCCGACGATCACATGGAGACCACGTTCCCTACGGCGTCCCCCTTGGCGTCGCCGACGGGGAGCGCCGTAACCTCTCATGACGTGACTGACTCCCACGCCGCGCGGCTGAAGGCCGAGAAACTGCCCATCCGCATGCTCCACGACCGGGTCCTCGTCTCGATGGACACCGAGAGCGGCGAGCGACGTTCCTCGGCGGGCATCGTGATCCCGGCCACCGCACAGATGGGCAAGCGGCTGGCCTGGGCGCGGGTGGTGGCGATCGGTCCGCACGTACGCACGATCGTGGTCGGCGACCGGGTGCTGTTCGACCCGGAGGAGCGCGCGGAGATCGAGGTCCGTGCCGAGGCGTACGTCCTGCTACGTGAGCGCGACATCCACGCCGTCGCCTCCGAACGCCTCGAGGACGACTCGACCGGCCTCTACCTCTGACCGCCTCGCGCACCGGCCGCCACGATGCCCGACCAGCCCGACCAGCCCGACCAGCCCGACCAGCCCGACCACGCCGGCCTGGGTCCAGGTGAGCGGATGGTCCGGCGCGGGGAGACGATCGTCGGCGAGGTGGCCCACCGCTCACGGGAGTCGGTGCGGGCCCGCGCGGGACGGCTGCGGCGGGCGCTCGTGCCGATCATCCAGTCGGCCGCCGCGGCCGGGATCGCGTGGGTCATCGCCACCAAGCTGATCGGCCACCAGCAGCCGTTCTTCGCACCGATCGCGGCGGTCCTGTCCCTGGGTGTGGCGCTCGGGCAGCGGCTCCGGCGTTCGGTCGAACTCGTGGTCGGTGTCGCGCTCGGCGTCCTCGTCGCCGAGCTCCTGATCGGGGTGATCGGCCGGGGTGCGTGGCAGATCTCCCTGGTCGTGTTCCTCGCGATGTGCACCGCGGTGCTCGCCGGCGGCGGACCCGTCCTGGTCAACCAGGGGGCGGCGTCGGCGATCCTGATCGTCGCCCTGGTACCGGTCAGCACGGTCAGCACGTCCCCGGCGACCGGAAGGTTCGTCGACGCACTGGTCGGCGGGACGGTCGGCCTGCTCGTCAACGCGGTCCTGTTGCCGATGAATCCGGTCCTGCTCGCCCGGCGGGCCACGAACGGCGTACTCGACGAACTCGCCGCCGTCCTCGAGGAGATCGCCGGGGTGCTGACCGACCGCGACGGGGCGCGTGCCATGGAGACGCTTCGCCGGGCGCGCCAGATCGAGGGACCGGTCGGCGAGTTGCGCGACGCGGTGGGCGCGGGCAACGAGATCGCCCGCATCGCCCCGGTCCGCTGGCGTACGCGCGGTCACCTGATGCAGTACGTCGACGCGGTGGATCACCTCGACCACGCGGTACGCAACGTGCGGGTGCTGGCCCGCCGGGCGGTGGTGGCGATCCAGCAGAACGAGCCGGTCGACCCGGGCCTGCCGGTGGCGGTCCGCCGACTGGCCGAGGCGACCCGGACCCTGCGCAACGAACTGGCCAGGGGCGCGGACACCAGGGCCACGCAACGCGGGCTGGTGGACGCGGTCGAGCTGGCCACCGCCTCGGTCGGGACCGGCTTCTCCGCCAACGTGATGGTGGCGCAGATCCGTTCGGCCGCCCACGACCTGATGCGCGCCGCCGGGCTGGAGTCCGCCGAGGTGGACGAGGCCTTCGGCCGCCGGCAACCCCCGGAGTCGGCGGACTAGAACCGACCCTGGTCAGGAGGGGCCGGCCGGGCCGGACGTCGGGGAGGGACGGGCGTGCCTCGTGGGCCGGTGTCCGAGCCGGCGGGTGGGGTGCGAAGAGCCCGGTCCGGCACCGTTGGACCCGGCGGTCGGGTTGGCCGTCCCGTTCGTTGCCGGGCCCGTGGTCGCGGCCGCGGCAGGCAGGTCCATCCGGGCGGGCAGCCCGTGGCACCGGCAGAGCGCCAGCAGGCTCCGCCCGGCGTACAGGCGCAGCGGCCGGCCGTGCGCGTAGTCGTAGGCCTGGGGTTCGAGCCCGGCCGTGGTGAGCAGCAGGCCCTCGGTGGCGTGCCGGCGGCGTACGGCCGAGCCCAGTGCGCGCACCTCCGCGGTGTCCAGCGTTCCACTGCGCCGGCGTACATGGACGACGGCCCGTTCGGTCCGCCCTCCGGTGGTACGCGTGGCGAGGTAGCTGCCGGAGCCCTGGGGGAGCGGCGTGAGCTGGTAGCCCATCCGCTCCAGCAGCCGCTCCATCAGCCGGTCGAACTCCTCCGGCGGTGTGGCCAGCAGGTTCGGCCCCTTGCCCGAGGCGGGGACGACGAGGTGTGGGTCGGCCAGTTCGTACGGCAGAACGGGGGAGATGGCGGCGAACTCGTCCGGCATGGTCGACACCCGGGCGTCGAACCGGCCGCGGATCTCCCCCAGCGGATCGTCGAGGTCCTCCAGGGCAAGCCGCGCGAACTGCCGCCGGGACGCGCTCAGGCTGATCAGGCAGACCGGCTCCTTCGGATCGGCCGCCTTCTCCTTCGCCTGCCCGGCGTCGCGGTCGCCGTCGCTGTCGGGAGCGACCACGCCGTTGAAGACTACGGTCTGCACCAGGCCGTCCGGGTCGGCGGACAGGGCGACGTGCACGGTCCGGATCGCCAGCTGCGCGCAGACGCTGCGGTACACCTTGCGTACTTCGGAGATGGGCCGCCACCGGTGCACGCCCACCGACTTCGTGGACGGGTTGTAGCGGTACTCCCGCTCGCGCGGCACCACGCCGACGCCGGGAAGCCGCCACTCCACCAGTAGCAGCCGCGACTCTGGCACGTAGCCGAACCGGTGACCTCGCGGGAAGCCGGCCGGGCGGGACGCGAACGGCGCGAAGATCCGGGTGTAGTAGTCGCTGACCGCCTCCGGGTCGCCGGTCAGCACCCGGTCGCGGAAGCGGTCGACGCCGGCGTTGTGGGCGAGAACGCGCCGCCGGTCCGGTCCGCTGGCGTCGTGGTGTGCCTTGCTGCGTTCCTCGATCCGGGCCAGGCGGGCGGCCTCCTGCCCGCGGTAGCGCTCCAGCGCGTTCGTGTACGCCTGCTCCGCCGTCGCCTGCGCGGCCTGCCGGTGGGCTTCCCTGGTGAGCAACCGGCGCAGCCGGCCGGTCCTGGGAGCGAAGTCGGCCCAGGTGGGTACCGGCGAGGGTACGGCGTCGTCGCCGAGGTCGAGGAACGGTACCCGCTCCTTCTGGGCCTCGAAGTTCAGCGGCTCGACGGTACGCGGCATCGTGGCGCGCAGGACGAACCGGAGCTTCTGTACGCGTTGCTCGACCCCCTCGGTGCGTACCGCGGCGTCCTCGCGCATCCGCTGTTCGTCCAGCTCGGCCCGAAGCCGTTCCCGCGCCGAGGCGGCCCGTCGGGTACGCCTGTTGCCGGGTCGCCGAAGCTGGGGTCGTTGGCGTGGCACGGCGCGCTCCCTCGTCAGTGGGTCCTACCTCGCGGTGCGGGCGGATGTCAGGCTGAGCCGAGGGTCCGGGCGGCGGTCGCCTTGTATCTGGAGGACGTGTCCTGGTCGTTTTCGGGGTCGCTGCCGCTTCCGATCACGCTGGGTCCATACCTTGTAACACCCGCCTTCGAACCTGGCAAAGGACTGTCACAGCGCTCAGTCCGGCCTGACCTTCGCCGCCGAACGGTGCAAGCTTGCGAAACAGTGCCACGAACGCTGCCCGGTTTGGATCTTCTGCCCGAATCGCGGTGGCCGCCCGTACGCCCGGGAAGCGATGGTGGTCAGGCGTACGCCGCCCGACGGCCGCCTGCGGGGCCGGTTGGACGCGGCGAAAGTTGGCCGAACTGGCCACGCGGGAGCCCACACGGGGGCGTCCGGGGTTTCAGCGGCAGCGTTCGGTGAACTTCACCACCGTGAAGCGGACGGGCTGTCCGTGCAGTTTGGTGCCCGCGGGCGGTGACTGTGTGCAGATCCGCCAGTTGCTCTCCAGCAGTGCGGCTCGGCCGCCGCCGGTGCCGTCCACCTCTTCGATGCCGGTGTCCGCGGGGAGGGCCGCCCGGGCCACCGCGAGTGAACGGCCGCGGAAGTCCGCCATCGTCGTACTCACCCGCAGCGGCCGTCGGCCCTGGTCGTCGGCCGGGCAGCGTTCCTCCAGGCGCACGGCGCCGAGGTCGACCGGGGAGTCCTTGGTCCACCGGCCCGGTGCGGGCGACTGACTGCACACGCGCCAGGAACGGTCCAGGATCTGGCGGCGCCCGCGGCCGAGGGCGTCGTGGGAGGTGAGGTCGGCGAACCCGGCGCCCCGGGCCGCTTCCTGGGCCGACTGCAGGCCCATCCCAACGAGGTTGGGTAGGAGCGCGGCCGACGGGCCGGGCCCGGCCTTACGGGCGCGGTGGGCCGTGCCGGTGCTGTCGGCGGATGGCGTGACACCGGTGGGGCCGGGGCGCCGGGCGTCGCGAGCGGCGTTCGTCGCCGCCGGCGCCGTGGACGCATGCTCCGAGCCCGGGGCGGAGGGCCGGTCGTCAGCGCAGGAGGTGAGGACCGCGCAGAGGACCAACCCACCCATCGCGACCGCGGTGGTTCCGGCACGCCGTGGTGTGCGGGCCCGGGCGAACGTGCGAACGGGCGGCGCGCCCGCCGCCGACCTGCTTGCCAGCCTGCCGGTCATGGTCGCCACCTCCCCGCGGGGCCGGGCACGAAAACCAGGGACCCAGGCCCCCGCTCACCCGCCACGCAATCGGAGAACGGGCACACCGCACCCAGCCGACCGAGATCGGATTTCAGAGCAACGAAGAATTGACAGCGCATCGGTGAAGGCCGTGTATTTGCTGCGATTCCCTCCTCGTCGTATTGGAAAGGTCGCACAGAAGCCCGCAAAAGGGTGGTGGTTCGGTGCGGTCGCCGACGCGTACGATCAGGCCGTGGAAATCGCCCCCCACAACCACAGCCGGTTCGTTGTGGCTCTGTGCATTCTCGGTGTTGCCGCCGCCTGTTACGTGAGCGGCCGGTTGGGTGTGCACGGCCCCGTTGGTAGCGGCGTGGCCAGCCCACTGTGGCCGCCACCGGGAGTCGGCCTGGTGGCGTTGATCGTGCTCGGCCCGCGGGTCTGGCCAGGGGTCGCCATCGGCGCCATGGCACTGGCGCTTTCGCCGGACGCCACCCTGCCCGGGGTGGCCGGCGCCACCATCGGCGCCACCCTGACGGCGGTGCTCGGCTACCTGCTGCTGGACGCCGCGGACTTCCGGCCGGAGTTGCCGAGACTGCGCGACGTGCTCGCGCTGGTCGTGCTCGGCGGTGTCGCTCCGACGGTGGTGGGCGCGACCGTGGTCGTCGGCTCCCTGCAGGTCGCAGGTGCGCCGCCGGCGGACTTCGGCACGACCTGGCTGGTCGAGTGGATCGGCGGTGCTCTCGGCGTACTCGTGATCGCACCGTTCCTGCTCATGGTGCGGAAATTCCACTGGCCAAGGGTGTTCCGGCTCGCGCGCTGGCTCGAGGTGACGGCGCTGTTCGCGGTCATGGTGCCCGTGCTGGTGCTGTCCTTGCAGGGTGAGGAACAACTGTTGTTCATCACCTTCCCGTTCGTCGTGTGGGCCGCCTGGCGGTTCCAGCTGGCGGCGGCGACAGCATGCGTCCTGGTGGCGACCATGCTCGCGATCTACGCCAACTCGCGTGGAATGGGCGCGTTCGCGTTCCACAGCGAGCTGTCCAACATCTTCACGGTGCAGTCGTTCGCCGCGGTGACGGCCTTGACCGCGCTCGTCCTCTCGGCGACGATCGCGGCGCGCAACGAGGCGCGTGCGCACGTGGAGGAGGTCGCCGTCCAGCTCGCCTCCGTCGTCCACCAGCTCGACCGGCGGCTGCGGGTACGCCCGCGGACCGACCAGGCGGCAAGGTCGGAGCTGGGCGAGCGGGACGTGGTGCGGCAGAAAACGACCTAGAAAACGACCTAGAAAACGACCTGGTATACGAGTTTCGGAGACGTCGGCTACTTCACTGCTAAAACGGAAGACTGGTTGTCGATAACGTCCCGAATACCACACGCGTTCCAGGCTTCCCGGGGCGGATGAGCTGAATAGGCGCAGACCAATGGGCGTACCATGAGGTGCCGTGACGAGCAATTTCCGTAAGCGTGAGCACGCCACCACCGCCGCGCTGATCATCGGCTTGGCAGCGATCTATTACGCGGTCGGAAATGTCGGACTGCTGCAGCACGTCGGCGCCGGACCCACCCGGCTACTGTGGCCGCCGACGGGTGTGTCGCTGGCCGCACTTCTGATCTTCGGAACGCGGGTCCTCCCGGGCGTCGCCCTCGGCTCGTTCCTCGTCAACCTGGTCGGGCTGGGACGGTCCCCGCTGGTGGCCGTGGCAACGGCGCTGGCGATGACGCTCGGCATGTGGTGTGGCTACCAACTGCTGCGCCGCGCCGGCTTCCGGCTGGAGCTGGACCGGATGAAGGATCTCGCCGCCCTGGTGGTGTGCGGCGCGCTGGCAGCCACGATCATCAGCACGACGATCGCCATCGGCGTGCAGGTGCTGGCCGGACTCGAACAGCCCGGCAACTTCTGGGCCCGCCTGCTGCTGAGCTGGATCAGCTCCGCGATGGGCGTCCTGGTCGTCACGCCGTTCCTGCTCGTCCTGCGCCGGGTGCACATGCCGCGCGACCTGCGTCCACTCCGCGTACTCGAGGCGACGGCCATGCTTGCCGGGACGGTGGTCGTCATGCTCGTCGCCACGCGTACGACCACCGAACTTCTCTTCCTGGTCTTTCCGTTCCTGATCTGGGCGGCGCTGAGATTCCAGCTCGCCGGTGCGGCCACGGCGATGCTGGCGGTGTCGACGATGGCGGTCATCGGCGCCGTCAACGGGTCGGGACCGTTCGAGGGACAGGACGTCTACTCCAACCTGATCACCATCCAGGCGTTCGACGGATCCACCGCGCTCACCGCGCTCGTCCTCGCGGTCACCACCACCGAGCGAAACCTCGCCCACAACGACGTCGAGCAAGCGGCCAGTCAGCTCGCTTCGGTGGTGAGCCAACTCGACCGGAGTCTGCGGCCCCGGTCGGTGCCGTTGGCGCGCAACTTCACCGAGCATTCCGGCGGCGAGCACCGGGTGGTGCGCGAACGCATCGAGGGCAGCGGAGCCGGACCGGCCTGAACGCCGGTCACTCCCGCGGGTCGGTGACGCAGAACTCGTTGTCCTCCGGGTCGGCCAGCACCGTGTGCCCGTCGTACTCCTGACGCACCGAAGCGCCCAGTCCGACCAGCCGGGTGACCTCGGCGCGCCGGTCGCTGGACACGACGTCGACGTGCAGGCGGTTCTTGCCGGACTTGGGCTCGGGCACCTCGGTGAAGAAGAACGTCGGGCCCGGGCCGTCCAGCGCCACGGACGGGTCGGTCTCGGGGGTGAACCCGAGACCGGCGAGGCGTTCGATCTCCTCCGCGTCGTAGGCCCGAACGGCGTACCCGTCGAGCACCCGCGCCCAGAACCGCGCCAGCGAAGGTGCGTTCCGGCAGTCGACGACGATCTCGCGCAACCTTGCCATGGGGCCACAGCATGGCGGCGCCGACCGCCGAGGGCCAGTCGTTTCGTGTGGGGTCCGGGCCGGTCACCGTGCGCCACGCGGTGACCGGAACCATGCGGCATGTGTTCGTTCGCCGAAGTGTCGACGTGAAATGTCCGCCGAGTCTTCTCGGTGTTTCCCGGGATTCGTTATGACTGCGATATCGGTACGGGTTCGAGGCGTGACGTTCGGTTGCAAAATCCGGTGCGGAGAATCAGCGTTGTGTGGAAGTAGTGGAAGTAGTGGAAGTGGAAGTGGCGGTCGAGGTGTCGACCACCTTTGCGGCGGCAACCCCGTCGCGATAAACCATGACTCCGGCAGTGAGGCTGAGGGCGAGCAGGAAGAGCAGAACCAGCCCCCAGGGCGTCCCGCCCTGCCGACGACCGTAGATGCTCATGCGCTGATCATGGCAGTCGAACGCCTGCTGGGTAGTGGATTTCGGGCAATCGAGACTGTCCGGCCGGCCCTGCCGGCGAGGTCACCGGAGCCCTGTGCCGGCTCTCGTACCAGCTCGTCACCGGCTGTAGCCTGGCGACCTCGTGTTCACCCCGCCAGGTCGTCACGCAGGTCGGGGCGAAAGGGAAATATCATGATTATCAGCGGAATCATCACCGCGGTCATCGTGGGCGCCATCATCGGCGCTCTGGGCCGGCTGGTGGTGCCGGGAAAACAGAAGATGGGCTGTCTACTCACGATCGCCATCGGAATTGTCGCGGCTCTGCTCGGCACCTTGGTCGCCGGCCTGTTGGGGGTTCGCTACACCGCCGGCATCGACTGGATCCAACTTGCCTTCCAGGTGGGCTTCGCCGCCGTTGGAGTCGTGATCGTGGCCGGAGTCACCGACCGCCATGACTGAGCCTGTCGCCGGGACACGTCCCAGGCCGGCCGCCCGGGCGTGGAGATAGCGCTGCTCCGGGATGCTCGTGGTCAGCCGGGCCGCGGTCGCGTAGGCGGTCCTGGCCTCGTCGTGGCGGCCCTCGAGCTCGAGCAGGTGGGCGTGTACGGCGTGCAGGCGATGCTGGTGGCGCAGGCGCCGGTCGGCGAGCAGCGGCTCGATCATCCGCAGGGCCGCGGCCGGACCGGACACCTCCGCGACCGCAACCGCGCGGTTGAGCGTGACCACCGGGCCGGGAGTGAGGGAGTGCAGCATGCCGTACAACGCCTCGATCTGCGGCCAGTCGGTCTCCGCCGCGGTGCGTGCCTCGGCGTGCACCGCCGCGATCGCCGCCTGCAGCTGGTACGGCCCCACCGGTCCGCTCGGCAGCGCGGCCTCCACCAGCCGGACCCCCTCGCCGATCTGCTCCTGGTCCCACAGTGAGCGGTCCTGCTCGGCCAGCGGCACCAGCGAACCGTCGGGATGAGTACGGGCGGTCCGCCGGGCGTCGGTGAGCAACATCAACGCCAGCAGCCCGCTCACCTCGCCGGCCCCGGGCAGGTGACCGTGCAGCTGACGGGTCAGCCGGATCGCCTCCTCCGCCAAGGAGGTGTCGGTCAGGCTGGTCCCGATGGTGGCGGTGTGGCCCTCGGTGAAGATCAGGTACAGGACGTGGGCGACCACGGCCACCCGCTCGGGTAGCTCGCCGGGTGCGGGGACCGTGAACCGCGCGCCGACCTGCCGAAGCCGGGCCTTCGCCCGGCTGATCCGCTGGGCCATGGTGGCCTCGGGCACCAGGAACGCGCGGGCGATCTGCGCCGTGCTCAGCCCGCCGACGGCCCGTAACGTCAACGCCACCTGGGACGGCCGCGGCAGCGCGGGGTGGCAGCACAACAGCAGGAGGGTCAGCGAGTCGTCCCGCTCGCTACCGTCCGGTGCGTCGGCGGCCGGGGCGACGAACGCCCGCGCCGGAGTACGCCGGGCGACCAGGTCCTCCCGGTCCGTGCGGGCCTGGTCGGTCCGCCAGTGGTCGACCAGCCGCCTGGAGGCCACCCGGACCAGCCAACCCCTCGGGTTGTCCGGCATCCCGTCGGTCGGCCACTGCCGGGCCGCCGCGAGCAACGCCTCCTGCACCGCGTCCTCGGCGGTGTCGAAGTCGCCGTAGCGGCGTACGAGCGCGGCGAGGACGTGTGGCGCGCACTCGCGCCACACGTCCTCGAAACCGGTCGCGGTCACCGCTGCACCGTCACGGAGTGGCGGTCACTCGTACGGCCGTACGCGCGGAGGTCACTGGTCGTCGCCGCCGGCCCACATCGCCGGTCGGAGTTCGACATGACTGCCCGGCCCGGCGAACTGGGCGGCGATCTCCTCCGCCCGCTGCCTGGTGGCACAGTCGAGCAGGAAGAAGCCGGCCAGCTGCTCCTTGGTCTCCGCGAACGGGCCGTCGGTGGCCAGGTGGCCCTCGGGGCTCCAGCTGTACACCGTGGACGACGCGGGATCGGCGAGCGCCTCGGCGGTCACCAGCTCACCGGACGCCGAGATCTCCTCCAGCAGCGCCTCGAACGCGCTGTCATCTTGCGCTTGCTGCTCTTCGGAGAGTGCGCGCCCTTCGGCCGTGAAGCGTGAGGTCGGGTGGCCCCACGGGTCGGGGTTGGAGTGGATCAGGATCACGTACTTCATCGAAGGTCCTCGTTTCGGGCTCTTGCCGTCGTAGGGAGATTCTGCGGTGCGGGCTGGTGCGGTGGTGCCGCGACCCTGCCTGCTGACGGGGACGTCGGAGCCGGCGCCGCGTTCTCGACATCGCCGGGCGCTTCGCTCGCGCAGAAAAAAGATCCTGCGCCGGTGTCGAGGCGGCGGTCACGGCTCCGACGTCTCGGGTGGCACGGACACCCCGTCCGGCCGTCCCCGTACCCAGGAGGAGAAACGATGACCGCCCAGCTGTCCGTCATGACCGCCGAAACCCTTTTGCTCTCCCTGGCCGCGCAGCAGCGCCGGATCCTGGGCATCCTCGACGGGCTGTCCGACGACGCCCTCGGCAGGCCGGTCCTGCCGTCGGGCTGGTCGTGCGCCGGCATGGTCTCGCACCTGACCGTCATGACGCGGTTCTGGTTCGTCGAGGTGATGACCGGCGTACGCACCGGCCCGGACGTCGACGACGACTTCCACGTACCCGCGTCGGTTCCCGCGGCGAGCATCCTCGACGCTTACGAGCGTGAGTGCGCGGAGGCCATCGCCGCGGTCCGCGAGCTGCCGCTGGACGCGCCGCCGGCGTGGTGGCCCGAGGGCGTGTTCGGCGAGTGGCGCCTGGACAACTTCCTCGAGGTGCTGCAGCACGTCCTTGTCGAGACCGCCTGCCACGCCGGGCACCTGGACGCCGTGCGCGAACTCGTCGACGGTCGTACGTGGGACTGGGAGCACGGCCGGCTGGCCGATCCGCGCTGACTGTCAGGCGCAAGACAGGCTTGGCGGTGACAGCTGTCAAGTGCAGCTTGACAGGAACTGCTCGCCGGCCGATTGACAGATCGGACGTCCGTACGCGGATGGTCGGGGCCGCGACTCGCGAGGCGCGACCGGGCTCACATGTGAACGCCGCCGGCGAAGTACCACGCCGCATAGAAGAGGAGGCCGACGAGAACGACGAGGACGATGACGCTCGCCCACGCCCGGCCGGTGGAGTGGTGATCCATCATCCTCATGCCGGTGAGTATGACCCGCGTCACATGTCCGTGGGAAGAGATCGCGCGCCTCGCGGACCCCGGTGAAGGCCGGAAGCGGACTCACCGCCATGCCGTGAGGCCGGCCTCGGAAGCCGCGCACATCGCGCGCCCTTCCTCGTGCGACCGGGACGGGTTCGAGGTGGCCGGTGCCGATGCCGGCGTAGAGGATTTCGGCGATGCGGTGGCGGGTGAGCATGCGGGGAGATGCGTAGTGGCGGGATCGGTACAGCCGGTCCTGCACGCCTTCCCGGGACTCGGCGGGGGAGCGACGAGGATGGTGTCCGCCCCGTCGACGCGCTCACCGCGGCGTACCCGGTCAGGTCCTTCGAGCATCGGCGCCAGCAGTTTGTCGTCGACGGGAGCGCGCCAGGTGCCGTCGCCTGAGTAGATACCGCCGTATGCCGTCTGGCGCACATGGTCGTGAATGGAGTCGACCGCTTCCTCGATCTGCTGCCGACGCTGACCGGTGGGTACCTCGTACCCGTCGACTGCCTGTCTGCCGTATCTGCGCTGCTGCCCCACAGCTCGATCTTCGCTCGAACGGAGGTTCGATGCGACGGTTGGCTACGGGGAGGCTCGGCCCGCACCGGCCGGATCAGGACTCCAGATCCAGGTCGAGGGGCACCTCGTCGGGGGCGAAGTCGCGCACTCGCAGCATGCGTACGGCGTGGCGCCAGCGCCGTCCGGCGTCGGTGGCGGTGTCGGCGCGGATCTCCACCACTAACAGCGGGGCGACCTGCAGGTAGTCGGTCGGTGCGGACCGCCAGTTCACGATCAGCCGCGCCGGCCAGGGGTGGCCGTTCTCCGGGACGGCGAGCAGTGGTGCGACCGCGGCGGCCTGCGCGTCTGTCAGCCGGGTCGTCCTGCCGGCGTAGTGGAAGCCGCCGGTGTCGGAGGCGTACCGCCCCAGCAGCAACGTCTCGGGGCGACGCAGGTTGCCGGTCACCCCGCCCACGATCGCGTCGGTGGTCTGCCGGGCCTTGTACTTGAGCCATTCCCGCGCCCCCGGCACGTACGGGCTGTCCGCGGGTTTGATCACCAGCCCCTCGATCCCGGCTACGGCCATCGTGTCGTACCACTCCTGCGCTACCGCCGGGTCGGAGGTGTGCATCGCGAGCGTGAGCGGCGACCTGGCCGGAACCCGCCCGAACAGCCGCTCCAGCACCATGCGGCGTTCCCGGAGAGGCCGGCGGCGAAGATCGCCGTCGCGGTCGGTTTCCAGTACGTCGAACACCACCAGATGGCATGCGTGGGTGGTGGCGAGCTCGGCGGCCTGCCGGCGTCCGGCGTAGCGGTGCTGAAGTGCCGCGAAGTCGAGCCGCCCTCCGCGCCAGCAGACGATCTCTCCGTCCAGGACGGTTCCGGCGGGCAGGTGGGCGTTCAACGCGCCGACGATCTCCGGGAACGCCGGGCCCAGGGGAGTGCCGCGACGGGAATGGACCGACACCGACGAGTCGGTCGCAATTGTGGCCAGCGCACGGTACCCGTCGAACTTCGGTTCGTAATGCCATCCGCCTGGCCGCGGGAGAGGTAACCGCTCGATGCTCTTGGCGAGCATGGGCTCGATCGGCCCGGTGGTACGCACGACGAGGACCTCGGATGACGCCAGACTCCGGTTCCACGCTACGAGCATCGTTGTCGATCAGCGCAACCAACCAGCGGACGTTGTTGAGGTCGGTCGTAAGGGCGACGCTCTGCCAGGTGCTCACGTCGTAGGAGTCCCTGCTCGCCGCGTTCGGTCGGTGTCCTGGCTGGACCCGTTCCTGTACGAGGAACCGACGTGCGGCCCACGCGAGATAGCGTGGAAGGAGCCCAGCCTTCGGGAGAATCCATGCCGAAGCGCACAGATCTGCTGGTCATCGGTGCCGGGCCCTACGCATACTCGGCCGCCGCCTGTGCTCGTGCCAACGGGATCGAAACTCACATTGTCGGCCATTCGATGGCCTTCTGGCAGGAGCAGATGCCGGCTGAGATGTTTCTGCGGTCGGGTCCCGACTGGCACCTCGACGCAGACGGCAACTACACCTTCGAGGCGTATTTCGCAGACCGGGAGATGCGGCCCGAGGACTTCGACCCAATTCCGATCTCCGTCTTCATCGACTACGCCGAATGGTTCCGTCAGCACATGTCGCTCGAAGTCGACGAACGGTTGGTCACAGACCTGACCAAACCGAACGGAGCCTTCGTCGCAACCATGGACGACGGCTCGACGATCACAGCGGAGAAGGTCGTAGCCGTCCCGGGTGCTTCCTACTTCGCCAACTTCCCGCGGTGGTACACAAACGTGCCGTCGCCGCTTCGATCACACACGAGCGAGCTTGTCAGCTTCGAGAATCTCGCCGCCGCCCGTGTCGTCATCATCGGAGGGCGGCAGAGCGCCTACGAGTGGGCAGCGTTGCTGTGTGACCATGGCGCCGAGCAGGTGCACGTCGTACATCGGCATCCCACTCCCCAGTTCGCCAAGGTCAGTTGGGCCTTCGTGAACCCGTACATCGACCAAACCCTGGCGCAGCGGGGGTGGTGGCGGCGACTGCCCGCGAGTGAACAACAGCGGATCAGCGGCGAGTTCTGGCGGGTAGGCCGTCTCACCCTCGAACCCTGGCTGGTCCCACGCCTGGCCACGAAGGTGGTCACGAGCCATCCCGACTGCACCGTCGTCGACGTGACACCTGAGCATCAAGCCGTGCGACTGCAGCTTTCGGACCTGTCGACGCTGACCGCGGACCATGTGATCTTCGCCTGCGGCTACAAGACGGACCTCTCTCGGATCCCCTATCTCCACAGCGTTTCGCACCAGGTGAGCACCACCGACGGCTTCCCTGACCTGACCGAAGGCTTCGAGACATCGTTGGCGGGCCTGCACGTGATCGGGTTCGCTTCGACCCGCGACTTCGGACCCTTCTACGGATTCACCAAAGGCTGCCCGTCGTCAGCACGCATCGCCGTGGACGAACTGATGCGCAGCGCCGCCTGACGGACCGGTCGCTCCGCTGTGTCATGCTCGCCACGTGATCGACGAATTCGCCAAGGAGTACTTGCACGAGTCGCTGAGGTGGGCCAGGGCATCGCTCCTGGGCAAGTTGGACGGACTCTCCGAGTACGACGTGCGCCGGCCGCTGAGCAGGACCGGAACGAACCTGCTGGGGCTGGTCAGGCACCTGACGCTGACCGAAGCGCGCTACTTCGGAGCGATCTTCGGTCGTCCCTACGCGACGCCGATCCCGAGCTTCGACGACCCCGGATTTCACAACCGCGACTACATGTGGGTCGGCGCGGACGAGTCACGCGCCGAGGTGATCGCCGACTACACGCGCGCGTGTCGGCAAGCAGACGAGACCATCGACGAGTTGCCGATCGACGCACCGGGCCAGGTGCCCTGGTGGCCACAGCCGGACGTGAAGCTGTTCAACGTCCTGGTCCACGTGGTGATCGAGACAAACCGCCACCTCGGCCACGCGGACATTCTGCGAGAACAGCTGGACGGCGCACTCGGCGCCGACCCCACCCCGGCCTCCGAACAGGATGCCGTGGAATGGGCGGCGCACCGGGCGAGGATCGAGGAGGCAGCCCAAGCCGTCTCGAACCCGAACCCGCTGATCTGACAGCTGCAATCGGGGGCTGGCTCGCTCGCCACGGACTTATGCTGCGGAGTTGCCAGGACGAGGCCTGCGTCAAGGAGTCCCTGATGACACGTCCGTCCTCATCGTCGACCGGCTCGGACGGTTCCGACCGCGAAGGTGTCGATCTTCGTCTGGTCTGGCCACAGTGGCAAGGCGCCGGCAGCTCCAGCGTCAGGGCTCTCGCTTCGGAGTTCCCTTCGACGTCGCCCGCCGCGGCTATGCGGTGGGCTCCGCCGTCCTGGAGGCGGTTCTACCGCCCCATGACGGCCACACCGCCACCGTGCCGGTCGCGATTTCGGATGAGGGGCTGGAGGAACGTGACGGTGTTGAGGCCAAGACGGTCGTCCTCGATCAGCTCGAGGGAGACCTTCGGCGGAGATCTCGCTTGGCCTGTCGCCGAGCCCCCGCTGCCCGGCTCGACGCATCCTTCTTGACGCCTCCAGTCGTTTTCGTCATGCCCCGCGGCCGAGACGCTGGGGGCTTCCGCAAGGAAGCAGCCCGCGGAGCAACCTTCCTCCGACCGGGGCCGCCTGACTGGGCGGCAGCCAGACGGGACGCCTTGAGCTCGGCAGCGGCGCGGGCGGCGTGCCGGCCGACCTGCCTGCTGACCGATGCCAGCGCAACTTCAAAGACCTCGGCCTTGTCTCGTTCCCGCTGGTTCCTCGGATAACTGATCCCCCGCCCGCCGCGCTTCACCACAGCGTGGCTCGCCTTCCGTCGGTACTTGGACACGTACTTGGATCGAGCCCGCCGGATCCGAGAATGCAACGCCAGCAGTTCGTCCTCATCCAGCCCAGCCATCGCCTCACGCGACGTCTCGGCAACAAGGCGCTGCTCAGCTGCGGTCATCGAGTTGAGCACAGCTTGGTTCATGGCACTCCCCCCGAGGCTTGGACCGGCTCCGCGAACGATCGTGCCGCACCAGGTCGGCTCAGTCGTCACGGGACCTACTCCACGTAACTACTTTGTGCCCCCGAGGAGCGTCTTCATCCGTGGCAGGTGCTCGCCCGGCTCGAACTCGTCCGGGCCCGGGGCGGTGTCGCGGTGACGCGTGTGACGCGTGTGACGCAAGATCACCGAGCGTCCGTCGACGTGACGCGAAAAGGGCGGCTGACCTGGCATTTCTGCCGGCCAACCGCCCGCTGTGCGCCGCCAGGGACTCGAACCCCGAACCCGCTGATTAAGAGTCAGCTGCTCTGCCAGTTGAGCTAGCGGCGCGTGGCATCGGAGATGTTAGCAGTGTGGGTCCCGGCGGGCGAATTGCGGGTTCGGTCCCACCGCTGGAGGACCGCGTGGGCGGCGTTGTGCCCGCCGATTCCGCTGACCGCACCGCCCCGTCGGGCCCCGCTGCCGCAGATCATCAGGTTCGGTACATCCGTCTCGACCCCCCACGTACCTTCCTCGTCGGACGTCTCCGCCCAGGGCCAGGCGAGGTCCCCGTGGAAGATGTGCCCGCCCGGCATCCCCACCGAGGCCTCGACGTCCAGCGGCGTCTTCGCCTCCACGCAGGGCCGTCCGTCCCGGTCGGTGGCCAGACAGTCCTCGATCGGCTCGGCGAGGTGGGCGTTCAGACCGGCGAGATACGCGGCCGCGGCGGCGTCCCGCGACGCGGCGTGATCCGCCTCGCTGCCTTCGAACAGCCGGGCCGGCGCGTGCAGCCCGAAGAGCGTGAGCGTGTGCCAGCCCCGCTCGGCGAGGTCGGGCGCCAGGATCGTCGGGTCGGTGAGGGTGTGGCAGTAGATCTCACCCGGCGGGCGGGTGGGCAACCGGCCGCCGGCGGCCTCGTCGTACGCCCGCTGCAGTTCGGCGTACCCCTCGTCGATGTGGAACGTACCGGCGTACGCCTGCCGCGGGTCGGCGCCCGAGCGCAGCTTCGGCAGCCGGGTCAGGAGCAGGTTGAGCTTGAGCTGGGCGCCCTCGGGCACCTCGGCGGGCCTACGCCCCCGCAGGCGGTCCAGGGTGGCGGGTGCGCACCCGGCCAGGACGTACGACGCGTCGACGGCGTGCTTGCCGTCCTCGTCGGTGAAGTCCACCCGTGCCGACGTGCCGTCGACCTCGACCGCGGTGACTTCCGCGCCGGTACGCAAGGTCGCGCCGGCCTGCCGCGCGGCGGTGGCGAGTGCACCGGAGACCGCGCCCATCCCGCCCACCGGTACGCGCCACTCGCCGGTGCCGTTGCCGATCAGGTGGTAGAGGAAGCAGCGGTTCTGCCGCAGTGAGGGGTCGTGCGCGTGGGTGAACGTCCCGATCACCCCGTCGGTGAGGACCACGCCCCGTACGAGATCGTCGGCGAAGGTCTGCTCGACCACCTCGCCGAGCGGGCGGGCCACGAACCGGTCCCACGCCTGCGCGCCGAGCCGGTCGCGGACCTCGGCAGCGGGCCGCAGCGGCTCCAGCAGGGTGGGGGCGAGCGCTTCGGCCACGTCCTCCAACTCGCCGTAGAACGCCCGCCACGCCGCGTACTCCCGGTCCGACCCGGTGAGCGACCGGAACGACTCCGCAGTCGCGGGGCCCGGCTCGCGCTCGACCAGCAGGCCGGTGGGGGAGCCGTCGCGGACCACCGGGGTGTACGACGCGACCGGGCGCGACCGCAGGTCGAGCCGCAGGTCCAGGTCGGCGACGATCCGGTCGGGGAGCAGGCTCACGAGATAGGAGTACCTCGACAGCCGGGCGTCCTGGCCCGCGAACGGCCGCTCGCTCACCGCGGCACCACCGAGGTGGTCCAGCCGCTCCAGAACGATCACCGACAGGCCGGCGCGGGCGAGATAGGCGGCCGCGACCAGGGCGTTGTGGCCGCCTCCGACGACGGCGACGTCGTACGACTCCATGCCCCGAACACTAGGCGGTGTCAGGAAACGATCTTGATCGCGCTGCCGAACCCCGTGCCCATCGTGAACTGCAGGGTGATGTGCAGCAGGCCCATTCCCTCGAGCTGGCGGGCCCGGTGCAGCGGTCCGACGTCCAGTGGCCGCATGCCGCCCATCTCGACCAGGCGGGCGATCGTCGCCTTCGCGTCCGCGTCGTCCCCGGCGACCAGCACGTCCAGCGGCAGCCCGCCGGCCCGTCCGGTCAGCAGTGTCCCGGCGAACGTGGTGTTGAACGCCTTGACCACCTTCGTGCCGTCCGGGGCCAGCTTCGCGATCTCCTCCGCGGCCGAGGTGCCCGGCGGAACGCTCAGCCCGTCGTAGGCGGCGTTCACCGGGTTGGTGACGTCGACGAGGATCCGCCCGGGCAGCTGGTCGGCGTAGGTCCGGACCATCCGGGCGACCCCGACGTACGGAACGGCGAGGATCACCACGTCACCCATCAGCTTGTCGCCGACGGCACCCGCGGAGACCCGGCCGTCGCTGGCGCTGCGGAGTTCGTCGACCAGGGTGGCCGCGTGGCCGACGTCCCGGTCCAGGATGTGCACCTCGTGGGCGCCCGCGAGGAGCCTGGTGGCGATCCCGCGGCTCATGTTGCCCGCGCCGAGGATGGTGACCTGCACTGTGCGCCTCCCGTCCGGCAAAGCTGGCTGCGCCCTCGCCATACGAATACCCCGCTCGCCGTCCCCCAGAACGACCGAGCCCCACAACGCCGGGAAGCCAGACGCTGTGCGGTGATGTCGTACGACACGGCGACGAAGAGGTGTCAGCAACGCTCTGCGCGAATCCCGCCGCCTAGGCTCCCTGCGGTGAACGAGAAGACCAGGACCTATCGGGCCGTCGCCGTTCGTGAAGACGCATGGTGGCTGATCACCGTCCCCGAACTCGACGACATCGTGACCCAGGCTCGGTGTGTCGACGAGATCGAGTACATGGCCCGCCACCTCGTCGCCATCTGGCTCGAGGTGGATTACGACTCGATCGCCGTCGACATCGATCTACGGATCCCGTCGGGTTACCGGGCGGAGTTACCGGAGGCCGAGCAGCCGGGACCTGCGTGAGCGGGCCTGGGCGTTCACCCAAGCCCGCTTGGTGAGAGCCAGCTCACCATCCGCGGGCGAACGCCCGGATCAGGCGGCGACGCTGGTGGCGCCCCCACGCCTGCCGGAAGCGGCCGGGGACTCGGTGGTGGTGGTGGTGAAGCATCGGCAACCCCCTTCGTTCTGGGGTATTCATAGCCGCCACCAGTCATCAGGACGTGAAAGTCCAGGTCAGGTGCCACAGCCGAAGAAATGCAGCGGGCCGCTGCCCGCGCGAGGCGGGGCAGCGGCCCTACGGAGATTGGGGTGAGTGACGGGACTTGAACCCGCGACACCTGGGATCACAACCCAGTGCTCTACCAGCTGAGCTACACCCACCACGCCACAGGGAGACACTATCCGGACGGAGTGGTCCCCCTACGAACGACAGCCGCGAATTCCTCCGCGGCGCCACGAGTATAGCCATCCGGTCAGCGGGCCTGACACCGAGATCAGGTCACCGCGTCGGTGGCCGGTCCGGACTGGGTCGGGTGGCCGAGGATCCCGTCCGCGATCGCCTTCGCGGTGGCGGTGTCCGGCCCGGGCTGCGGCACGAACACCGCGGCGCGGTAGTAGCGGAGTTCGTCGATCGACTCGCGGATGTCGGCGAGGGCCCGGTGGTTGCCGACCTTGCCGGGGCTGGCGAAGTAGGCCCGGGGGTACCAGCGGCGGGCGAGTTCCTTGATCGAGGAGACGTCCACGATGCGGTAGTGCAGGTGCTGTTCGAGCGTGGGCATGTCGCGGGCCAGGAACGCCCGGTCGGTGGCCACGGTGTTGCCGGCCAGCGGCGCCTTGTTGGCCTCGGGCGCGTAGGTGCGGACGTACGACAGAACCCGCTCCTCGGCCTCGGCGAGGGACACCCCGGCGGAGAGCTCGTCCAGCAGCCCCGAGGACGTGTGCATGGTGCGCACGACGTCCCGCATCTGGTCCAGCGCCGGCTGGGGCGGTTTGATCACCAGGTCGACGCCGTCGCCCAGGACGTTGAGCTGCCCGTCGGTGACGAGCGCGGCCACCTCGATGAGTGCGTCGGCTCCGAGGTCGAGCCCTGTCATCTCACAGTCGATCCACACCAAGCGGTCGTACATGACTGTCAAGCCTAGGCGGTCCCGCCTCGGTCACGCCGACCGGCGGAAGCCTCGCCGGGCCCGGAGGTAGTCAGCCACCACGAAATCGCCCAACCTGTCCAGATCGGGCGTGAACACCCGGCCGCCGTTTCGCCGGGCCACCGCGTCCATGAACCGCGCCAGCCCCTCGTCCTCGCCGAGCATGAACAGGTTGAGCGTCGCGCCGTACCTCGTCAGCGCGTCCACCTCGGTGATCGTCGCCCGCAGCGTCTCGTGGGTGGTCGGCCAGGAGAAGAACGGCTCACCGTCCGGCTCCAGGTGGGCCGTCGGCTCGCCGTCGGTGACCACCAGGATCACCGGCTCGGCGTCGGGGTGGCGGCGTACGTGCCGGCCGGCCAGCATCAGCGCGTGCTGGAGGTTGGTGCCCTGGATCCAGTCCGGTTCGATCTCGGCGAGCTGGACGGGGGACAGGCGGCGGGCCACCCGGTCGAAGCCGATGATCTCCAGCGCGTCCTGCCGGAACCTAGTGGCGACCAGGTGCGACAGGGCGAGCGCGGTCTGTTTCATCGGGCCCCAGCGGCCCTCCTGGATCATGGAGTACGACAGGTCGACGCACAGCGCGACCGCCGCGGACGACCGGCGTTCGGTCTCGGCGATCTCGAAGTCCTCCACCGACAGCGACAGCGGAGGGCGGCGGCGTTCGGCGGCCGAGCGCAGGACGGCGTTGTGGACGGTACGGGTGGCGTCGATGGGGTGCTCGTCGCCGAACCTCCACTCCCGGCTGGCTCCGGTCGGCTCGTCCGCGGAGCCGGTGCGGTGGTCGTCGTGGTCGCCGCGCCCGCCGGTGGAAAGCTCCTGGAACACCCGCCGCAGCGCCGTCTCGCCCAGCCGGCGCAGCGCCTTCGGGGTGAGCCGCAGCCCGTCGGCGCCGCGGGAGACGTAGCCCTGGCGTTCGAGTTCGCGTTCCAGCTCGCGCAGGGCCCGGATGTCGACCGCGGCCTCCGGGCCGAGCTGGCGTTCCAGTGCCTCGACGTCCACGTCGTCGAGGGTGGCACCGGGGTGTTCCTGGCCGAGCTGTTCGGTCAGCGCCTCCAGGTCGGCCAGGTCGGCCACCGCCTCGACCGCCTCGCCGTAGCCGAGCGGCTGCTGCCCGCGCATCTGGGCGCGCGACTGCCAGTCCAGGCCGGGCCGCAGCGCGTGCAGGTTGTCGCGCAGCTGGCCGAGCTGGCTGGCGAGGTCGGGGTCGCCGAGTGCCTGGTTCATCAGCTGGGCCAGCTCGTCGCGTTGCTGCGGCGACAGCGACCGCATCAGGCGTTCGGCGGCGGCGGCGCGCCGGGCCAGCAGGTCGATCAGCTCGTCGGTGTCGGCGGGGTTCTCCGGGAAGAACTCCCCGTGCCGCTGCATGAACTCAGCGAACCGGTCGGTGGTGTCCTCGCCCCGGGAGTGCGCGGCCAGTAGCTGGTTGAGGTCGGCGAGCATGTCGCGGACCGCCTGGCTGGCGGCCGGGTCCTGCCCGGACAGCGCCTGCTTCATCCCCGCGAACTGCGCGTCCAGGATGTCCCGGCGCAGCATCTGCTGGATCTGGTCGTACGTCTGCCGGCCTTCCTCCGACTGCCAGTCGTACGCCGAGAGGTCGCGGACGGCCCGCGCGACATCGTCGGGGAGGGTGTCCAGCTCCATCTCCCGCATCCGCGCGTCGTCGCCGGGGTCGCGCGCCAGCGTGTCCTTCTCCGCGGCCAGCGCCTGGTCGAGCATCTGGCGTACGCGGTCCAGCGTGCCCGCCAGGTTGCCGCGCCTGCGCGCCTCCTGCCGGCGGCGCCGGGCGGCGGCGTGCAGGTCGTTCAGCCCGCGCCGGCCCTGCGAGCCCTGCCGCAGCAGGTCACGCAGCGCCTCCCGCAGGCTGCCGCCGGCGAGGACGTCGCGGCCGAGCTGGTCCAGCGCCTCGCGGACGTCGTACGGCGAGGCCAGCGGGTCCGGGCCGTTGTCCCAGGGCCCGTAGCGGAACTTCCGTGCGCTCACCGCGCCGCCCTTCTCGAGTGCCTGTGCTGGTGGTGCCGAACGGACAGCCGATCGGGGTGCCGGTCAGGCGCCGTAGTAGGTCACCCCGTCCACGGTCTCCTTCGCCAGCCGCCGGGTGAGGTGCAGGCCTTCCAGGACGAACTCCACCGCCGAGGCCACCTCGCCGTGGGACGGCGCGTCACCGAGGTCGAGCCGCTCCAGGACCTTCGCCAGGCCGGGGATGGTGCCGAGCTGGTCGAGCAGCTCGTCGCCGCGGGTGAGCTCACCGGTCTCCACGGTCGATCCCTCGGCGAACCGGTTGCTGAACCCGCCGAGGTCGAGCCCGCGCAGCCGGTCGCGGAACGTCTCCGCCACCGCCACCCGCAGCTGGTGGCCGAAGATCTCCTGCTCGCGGCCCTCCTCGCCCATCTCGAACTCCACCTTGCCGTGCAGGGTGGGCAGGACGCCGGGCACGTCGCAGACCCGCGCCACCGGGTCGGCCTCGCCGGTGAGGGCGGACCGACGTAGCGCGGAGGCGCCGATCGTCTCCGCGGCGGTGATCGCGAACCGGGCGGACACGCCGGACCGCTGGTCGATCGAGGGCGACTCGCGCAGGCCACGGGTCAGCCGGGCCACCACCTCCAGCAGGAAGTCCGGCACCGGCGCGGCCAGCTGCGCCTCCTGGCGGATCAGGACCAGCTCCTCGCTGACCTCCAGCGGGTAGTGCGTACGGATCTCGGCGCCGAACCGGTCCTTCAGCGGGGTGATGATCCGGCCGCGGTTGGTGTAGTCCTCGGGGTTGGCGGAGGCGACCAGCAGCACGTCCAGCGGCAACCGCAGCAGGTAGCCGCGCACCTGGATGTCGCGTTCCTCCAGCACGTTGAACAACGCCACCTGGATGCGTTCGGCCAGGTCGGGAAGCTCGTTGAGGGCGAAGATGCCGCGGTTGGTGCGGGGGACCAGGCCGTAGTGGATGGTCTCGGGGTCACCGAGCGTGCGGCCCTCGGCGACCTTCACCGGGTCCACGTCGCCCACCAGGTCGCCGACGCTGGTGTCGGGGGTGGCGAGCTTCTCGCCGTACCTCTCCTCGCGGTGCTTCCACGCCACGGGCAGCTCGTCGCCGAGCTCGCCGGCCAGCCGCCGGCACCGGGTGCAGGTCGGGGCGTACGGGTGGTCGTTGATCTCACAGCCCTCGACCACCGGGGTCCACTCGTCGAGCAGGCCGACGAGCGTGCGCATCAGCCGGGTCTTGCCCTGGCCGCGCTCACCCAGGAGTACGAGGTCGTGCCCGGCGAGCAGGGCGCGTTCGACCTGCGGGAGGACCGTGTCGTCGAAGCCCACGATGCCGGGGAACGCCGAAGCGCCCGATCGGAGGGCGGCGACAAGATTGGTGCGTAGCTCTTCCTTGACGCTGCGGTGCTGGTGCGGTGTGGCGCGCAGGGCGCCGAGCGTGGTGGGTCGGGTCACGCACTCGACCGTACGCCCGGAGCCCAACTTTCGCGCGACCCCCGCCGCGGACCCGCCGCGACCCCCGCCGCGGATCCCGCCTGGCCGATCTGTGACCTACAGGTCGCCGGCGAGCGGGCTCGCCCGGACCTCGACGCGGTTCTTGCCCTGCCGCTTGGCCCGCAGCAGCGCCTCGTCGGCGGCGGCCAGCAGCTGCGTACGGGTGGCGCCGTGCCACGACTGCGCCAGGCCCGCGGTGATCCGGATCCGGCGGTCGTGCGGCAGGCAGTTCCACACGCGTTCCTCGATCCGCCGGCGGAGCGCGTCCACCACGTCGAACGCCTGCTCGGCGTCGCGGCTCGGCAACACGATCACGAACTCCTCCCCGCCGAACCTGGCCACCGCGTCGTCGGGGGACAGCGCCGCCCGCATCTCCTGCGCCAGTTCCCGCAGCAGGTCGTCGCCCACCAGGTGTGACAACTCGTCGTTGACACTCTTGAAGTCGTCGACGTCGACGAACGCGACCGCGAGCGGATGTCCGGTCGCGGCCGACTCCACCAGGAGCTCCGGGAGCCGGATCTCGATCAGCCGCCTGTTGCCGAGTCCGGTCAGCGGGTCGGTGAGGTACGCCGCGGCCCGGCGGCGCAGCTCGTCGCGCAGCCGCTCGGCGGTCAGCCGCTCGTCGAAGGAGGTCACCCGGGCCCGGCGTTCGTTCCAGCGGTCGCGGACCAGCCGCGACGTCAGCCGGGCGTACGCCTGGCCGGTGGGTTCGGGACCGTGCACGCGGCGCAGCAGTTCGGCGTACTCCCAGTAGGCGCGTACGGCGACCACGTTCAGCCGCGGCAGCGTGTCGCCCACGGCGCAGGCCTGCGCGGCGCACTCCACCGCCTGGTCGGTCTCACCCTCGTTGGCGTGCGCGCGGGCCAGGCCGAGGTAACCGACGATGGTGGCCTCCTGGCGTTCGGTCGCGGCGACGGCGTCCAGGTGAGCGCGCAGCTCCTGGACGACCTCTGCACCCGCGCCGAGCATCGCCCGCGCCGCACCGGCCTGCACGACCACCTCGCGCGGCCAGTACGACCGGTCGATCGCGTCCACTCCCGACGGCGCCGCCTCGAACGCGGCCAGCGTCGCGCGGTAGTGCGCGCCGGCGGCGTCGGTCTCGCCGATGAGTTCCAGCTCGCACGCCCAGTTGAGTTCCAGCCAGCCGCTGTTGTAGGCGTACAGGGTCGCGAGCATGGCGTCGGACAACGCGGCCGACACCGCCCTCAGCCGCTCCAGCCAGGTGACGGCCAGCTCGTACAGGTCCAGGCGGGCGAGCGCGAGCACGGCGGCGTTGATGGCGTGCCCGATCGCGTAGCCGGGCTCGGAGATCTCCTCCAGCAGGACCACGGCGCGGGCGAGCTCGTCGTAGGCCGGCTCGAACCGGCTGCGCAGCAACAGCGCCATCCCGCGCAGGGCGTGCCCGAACGCCTCCCAGGTCCGGTCGTCGCGCGGTTCGGCCAGCCGGATCATCTCGGTCGCCGCGTCGTCGGCGCGGGCGAGTTCGCCGAGTTCGTGGTGGGCGGCGAAGCGTACGAACCGCAGCCACTGCGCCCGGTCGTGTGCGTGCCCGCGCCGGGCCTCTGCCAGCAGGTCGTCGACCTCGGCCACCACCTCGCGGGCGGATCCGGACTGGGCGCGGATCAGCAGCCCGGTCACGTCCGCGAGCTCGGGCGGGCGCGCCCGCATCTGCGGGATCTGCCGGGCACCCATGTGGGCGCCTGCTCGGGCACCTTCCTGGGCACCCGGTGGGCCGACGTCCCGCGCGGCATGGCGGTGGTTCGAGTGGTTCATCTGCGCGTCCCCGTCCCGCTGCCGCTCCGGCCGGTCCGGAACGTCAACGACGAGACGGTCGGGATGGTCACGGTCCCTCCGCGGAGTATGTCCGGCACCGCTCCTGCGCGATGGCCGGTGGCGGCCAGTGAGGTACGACGCACCGGCAGCGTAAGCCACCGACCGCCTGGGTAAACCCCGGGTCCACTGCCTGGGTTCCTGCGGACCGTCTCGGGCACCGTCTCAGGCGCCGGCTCGGACGCCGTCCTGTGAGGCTGACAGCGGCGTAGGCCGGCGGCTCCCCGGGTACATCGCGTACGACGCTGCGTACGGGCGAGGGGGTGGCCCGCCCATGGGAACGACCCGACGGTTTCGGTTCGCGGTGTCCGGGTTCGTCGTGCTCGCCGCGTTCGCCGGTGCCGCGGCCGGATGCACCGACAGCCCACCCGGCAGCTCCCGGGACGGCGCAGGCGCGTCGAAGGTCGGAGCCCGTGCGGCGGCGCCCGGTGGTGAGGCGCAGGCGCTCCAGCGTGACTACGAGGCCGTCGTACGGCACACCCTGATCTCCGTCGTACAGCTCAACGTCAGTGGCGGCGGGCTCGGCTCCGGCATCATCTACGACAAGCAGGGCCACATCGTCACCAACGCGCACGTGCTGGGCCGGTCCACCACGGTGCAGGTCCTGCTCGCCACGGGCGGAGCGCCGCTGACCGCACACCTGGTCTCGGCGTACACCCCGAGCGATCTCGCCGTGGTCAAGCTGGACCAGCCGCCACGGCTGGCACCCGCGACGTTCGCCGACTCGACCAAGCTCCGGGTGGGCCAGATCGTGCTGGCCATGGGCAACCCGCTCGGCCTGTCCGGCAGTGTCACCAGCGGCATCATCTCGGCCGTAGGGCGCACCGTGCCCGAGTCGGCGCGCGACGGAGTGCCGGGCACGACGATCACGAGCATGATCCAGACGTCCGCGCCGATCAACCCGGGCAACAGCGGCGGCGCCCTGGTCGACCTGACCGGAAACGTGGTCGGAATCCCCACCCTCGCCGCCACCGACCCGCAGACCGAGGGTGGCGGCGTCGCGGCCGGCATCGGGTTCGCGATCCCGAGCAACACCGTGACCCGGATCGCCGGCCAGATCATCAGACACGGGAGGGTGGTGAACTCCGGCCGGGCGGCGCTCGGCGTGACCGGCTCGACGGTGACCGACCCGCAGGGCACACCGATCGGGGTCGGCGTCGTGTCGGTGCGCGCCGGCAGCGGTGCGGCGAACGCCGGCATCCTGCGCGGCGACATCATCACCGCCGTCAACGGTGTGCGGACCCCGACGAGCGCGGCACTCGGCGAGGTCGTCGCCCAGCACCGGCCCGGCCAACTGGTCACCGTCTCGATCCGCCGGCAGGGCAAAAACGCGACGGTGAAGGTGAAGCTCGGTCAGCTCTGAGGTTGGTCGCTCTGAGGTTGGTCAGCTCTGGGCCGCCGTCGACTCCGCCCGGGCGGTGAGGCCGCGCCGCTCCATCTGCAGATAGCTGCGGGTGAGGGAGTTGGCGAACAACCCGACCAGCTTGGCGCCCGGGCCGGTGTGGGAGACGGCCAGCCGGACCTTCGAAGCCGGCGTTCCGTCCGCCGACACCGCGGGAGAGACGTAGTGACTGCCGGTGGTGAGCACCCCGGGGGTGCGGCTGACCCACACGAACGACGAACCTTCGGCGAGTTCGGTCACCTCCCAGGTCAGCTTCGGCAGCTTCGGCTGCTTGACCACGGCGCGTTCGCCGACGGCGAGCGGACCGGTGCCGAGCCGGCGGACCGACGTCATCGACTCGCTCCACTCCGGCCAGCGCTCGACGTCGACCAGCAGCTTCCAGACCTGCTCGACAGGTGCGGCGACCTCGAACTCGACCTCGTCGTGCATGACTTCCTCCAAGGGAGCCACGAGCCGCGGGCCACCCAGGGTGTCCGTGCGCGGCACAGCGGGACTTCACACCGTCATATGTACCATCTGGTACATGCCGAAGGACAGTCAACCAGGCAACCGATCCGAGCGACGGTCCGCCGCTCCGTCGGCCCGGGACCGGTTGCTCGACGAGGTCGTCGCGCACTTCGCCCGGCACGGCGTCGGCGACTTCAGCCTGCGCGGGCTGGCCGCCGAACTCGGCACCAGCCACCGCATGCTCATCTACCACTTCGGTTCCAAGGACGGACTGCTCGTGGAGGTGGTACGCCGGGTCGAGGCCGAGCAACGCGCGGCGATGGCGCAGCTGAACCTGGACTCCGGCCACAGCGCCGCGCACCTCGCCCGGGAGTTCCACCGGCACCTGTCCGCCGCCGACCACTGGCCCGCGCGGCTCTTCTTCGAGCTGACCGGACAGGCACTCGTCGGCAACCCACACGCCGTACCCCTGCTGGACGGCATCGTCGACGCCTGGCTGCCACCGCTCACCGAGCTGAGCCGGCGTACCGGCCGGTCGGAGGACGAGGCGCGGGCACACGCACGGCTGGCGCTGGCAGTCGCCCGCGGTCTGCTGTTCGACCTGCTCGCCACCGGTGACCGGGACGCCGTGGACGAGGCGGCGGAGGCGTTCCTCGTGTCCTACGAGACCGTCAGCCCTTCAGGCCCGTCAGAGCGATCCCCTGGATGAACCTGCGCTGGGCCAGGAAGAACACCACGATCACCGGCAGCGCGATCATGAACGCGTACGCCGCCTGGGGACCCAGCTCGGTCTGGTAGAGGCTGGTGCGGAAGTAGTGCATGCCCAGCGAGAGCGTGTAGAGGTTGGGGTCGTTGAGGTAGATGAGCGGGCCGAGGAAGTCGTTCCAGCTCGCCACGAACTGGAGCAGACCCACCACCGACAATGCCGGAATCGCCAGCGGCAGCACGATGCTCGCGAAGATACGCAGCTCCGAGGCGCCGTCGATCCGGGCCGCCTCGGTCATCTCGACCGGGATCCGCAGGAAGAACTGCCGCAGCATGAAGATGTAGAACGGCACGCCGAAGAAGCTCGGCACCGTCAGCGGCAGGAAGGTGTTCACCCAACCCAGGTTGGCGAACATGATGTACTGCGAGATCATCGTCACCTCGTACGGCAACAACATCGTGCTGATGACGAGCACGAACACCACGTTGCGCCCGCGCCAGCGGATGTGGGAGAAGCCGTACGCCACCAACGCGCTCGACACCGCCACGCCGACCACCGACACCGCGGCGACGAACAGGCTGTTTCGGAAGAACGTCCACACCGGCACGGTCTGGAACGCCGCCGCGTAGTTGGCGAAGTGGGGTGAGACCGGGATCCACATCGGCGGCACCCGGAGGTTCTGTTCCTGCGTCTTCAGCGACGTCGACACCAGCGCGAGGACGGGGACCACGAACGCCAGTCCCACCAACGCGAGGACCACGTGCCGTCCGGTCCGGCCCAGTGTCACCAACCCCGCCGGGAGGCCCGCCGATCGTGCCATCGCCTGACTCCTCCTGCCTGTCAACGTCACATTGCCGAGGACGGATCTCACCTGCGTCTGCGGGCGTTGCCCTCGGCGCCCTCGTAGTAGACGACGTGCGAACCGAGCCGGAACAACCCCAGGGTGACCAGGAGCACGATCACGAACATGATCCAGGACATCGCCGAGGCGTATCCCATCCGGCCGTTGACGAAGGCGTTCGTGTAGATCTGCAGGCCCCAGGTGACGGTCGACCTGGCAGGGCCGCCGGTTCCGTCGGTGAGGAAGAAGATGCTGACGAAGTTCTGGAACGCCGCGATGATCGCCAGCACCACGTTGAAGAAGATCACCGGGCTCAGCATCGGCAGGGTCACGTGCACCAGCCGCCGCCACCAGCCGGCGCCGTCGACCTCCGCCGCCTCCATCAGGTGGCGGGGTACGTCCTGCAGGCCGGCGAGGTAGATGACGACGCTGTTGCCCACGCCCCACAGGCCCAGCACGATCAGGGCCGGCTTGGACCAGTCCGGTGAGCTCAGCCACCCCGGGCCGGGGATGCCGAACAACGCGAGAAGGTTGTTGATGACGCCGAACTGCGGGTCGAGCACCAGCAGGAAGATGAACGAGCTGACCACGATCGGCAGCATCGTCGGCAGGTAGTACAACGTGCGGTAGATCCCGATGCCCTTCACCCGCTGGTTGAGCAGCATCGCCAGGACCAGCGACAGCAGCGTGCCGAGAGACACTCCGAGCACCGCGAGGTAGAGCGTGTTGACCACAGCCGTACGCAGGTAGGGGTCGTGGGCGAAGATGTTCACGTAGTTCTGCACGCCGATCCACCGCGGTGCCTTCAGCACGTTGTAGGACGTGAAGCTGAAGTAGAACGACGCGAGCATCGGGCCCAGGGAGAAGACCAGGAACCCGATGATCCACGGCGAGATGAACAGGATGCCGTTGCGCTGGTTGCGCCACTCCTGTCCGACCAGGCCGAACCTCCGCGGCACCCGGGGGTCGGTCGCGGTGGAGGGCTTGGTGGTGGACCGACGGCTCACCGCGCTCGATGCACGTGCGGACACGTGGTTCTCCTCCGGATCAGTCACCGTAGTTGCGTTCGGTGATGGCCACCTCGAGCGCCTGCTGCACGATCGAGTCGGCCTCGGCCAGCGCCTGCGCCGGTGTCATCTTCAGGTTGACGACCTGTTCCTCGGCGTCGCCGAGAGCGCGGTAGTACTCCGCCAGCACCGGGCTCGGCGGCAGCCACTGGCGTTCGGCACCGGCACTGGCGTTGGCCGCGAACACCGCCTGCCACATCGGGTCGTCGGCGTAGAACGGCACTGCACGCGAGGACTTCTTCGCGGGCGCCCAGCCCAGGGCGGCACCGAAGTAGCGTGCGAACCGGTGGTCGTCCAGCATCCAGGCGACGAACTTCATCGTCTCCTCCACGTGCCCGGCGCCGCGCGGCATCATGAAGGCCCACCCGCTGTGGCACAGGTAGGGCCGGCCGCCGGGTCGCGGCGGGATCACGCCGACGCCGATCTTCGCCTGGAACTCCTTGGCCCCGATCACCTGCCGGTTGCCGAGGTACCAGTCGCCGACAGCCATCATGCCGAGGCGGCCGGAGATCAACGGGTCGGCGGCGGCGCCGGTGGCGTTCGCGACGTAGGTGAAGCTGTTCACCTTGGACGCACCGCCGTAGCGCCGGGCGATCGACGCCTCCCACTCCAGGGCCGCCCGCATGCCGGGCGTGTTCAGTGTCACCCGGCGGTTCGCGCCGCTCTCCAGCCCGGCGTCGAACAGGTGGCCGAACTCGATGTCGTTGAACTCCCATCCCGACCAGGGCACGAACCCCAGCCTGGCGATCCGGCCACGCTCGTCGATCCGGTCGATTCGGCGCGCATAGTCCTCGAGTTCCGCCCACGTGCGCGGGCCCCGATCGGGATCTAGGCCGGCGTCGGCGAAGACCTCCTTGTTCCACCACAACAGCGTGTCGGGGTCCCAGTCGATCGGGACGCCGTAGGTGTGGCCCTGCCAACGCACGGAGTCCCACGCCTCCGGTACGAAGTCCGTGGCGCTGGTGCCCGCGTGCCGAACCGCGTCGTCGAGTGGCTGGATCATTCCCTGGGAGGCCCACCGCGCGATGACGTCGTCATAGGCGACGACCACGTTGGGCGGACTCTTGCCGACCGTCGCGGCCAGCAGCTTCCCCTGCCGGTCGTCGCCGACGTTCGGGTACAGCGTGATCTTCACCAGGATCTTCGGGTTGGCGCAGTTGAATTCCTGTGCCGCCCTGGTGAGGGTCGGGTTGGCCCAGGCGACCCACCACTCGATGGTCACCGAGTCCTTCGCGGGTTTGGTGCCGGGGCAACGGCCCGACAGCGCACCGGTGTCCGCACTGGAGATCCCGCAGGCGGCGAGGAACGGTACACACAGCAGCACGCTGAGGAGGAGGTACCGCAGGCGCTTCGTCACCGGATGGCCCCTCGGGTCGGTCGGCGGATCGGCGGAAGTGCTAGCAGATACTCCGCACGTGAGCCGGGGCCGGACAAGACCCGGAGGAGAGTTGGCCGGGTGTTGGACAGTATTGGACACGTCCGGAAGGGCCGCGCTGAGTGGACCGCTTCCGGCAACAGGTTGTCGGCGTGCCACGGGCTGCTTAGATTCGGTCCGCATCAACCACGGGAGCCGCCATGTCGTCGTCCTCGCCGTCGCAGCCGTCGCCCTCCTCGCAGCCATCGCAGCCATCGCGACCCTCACGGCTCTCACCGGGGCTGTCCGTCGGGGTCACCCGACGTGCAGTGCTGGGAGGGATCGGCTTCGCCGCCGGGTTCGCCGCCGCGCCGGTCCGGCCGGCCGTAGCGGCGCGGGCGGCGCTCGTCTCCGGCGCGGAGGTCGTCGTACGGAACGATTCGGTGGGGCGTGGCATGTCGCTCGTGGGATACAACACCGGGCACTACCTGCCGGGCAGCAACACCTCCGCGTGGGTCGCGTACTCACGGATCAACGCGGCACGCTTCTTCGCGTCGTTCACCGAGTGGGCGCCGGACGAGGCGTTCGACGACGGGTCGGGTATCGCCACGGTGGGGGACTTCGACGCCCGACGGGCAGAACTGCGCACGGATCCCGAGGGAAACGCATTCATCCGCTGGGACCTGCTCGAGGATCTCTTCGAGCACCACACATACGCCAACACCAACCACTACCGCCTCAACTACCAGGTCGGCGAACTACGGCGGTTGGGTGTCACCCCCATCCTGGAGGCGGCCGAACTCGCCTGGAACCGCCCGTGGTCGGGACTCTGGCTGCAGTGGCAGAAGCACTACGCGTTCAGCTACCACTTGGCTCGTCACTTCGACGTGGAGCGGTACAACTTCGTCAACGAGCCCGACCACCCGAGTGCCGCGGGCGACCTGGTGGACCAGGCGGTGTACGTACGCGGCCTGCAGATCGCCTCGGACGCGATCAGGTCCGCCATCGCCGACGTCAACGACCGGTACGGCAAACGGCTGAGGGCGACCGTGCAGGCGCCGGTGATCACCCACGCGTCGAGTTCCAGCGGGGACGACCACATGGACGCCGATCACGACGCCGACCATCGTGACGACACGACCGGATGGGGCGAGGTGTCGCTGCGGAACCTCCGCACCGACTACCACGGCGAACAGGTCGACCAGGACCTCTTCGACGTGTTCGACACCCACCAGTACAACAAACAGGCGCCGACCTACGAGTACGAGATCGACATGATGCGGGCCAAGATGGCCGCCTACACCCCAACCGGGGTGGCTCTGCCGATCGTGTACTCGGAGTTCAACCGTCGCAACACCGGTGCGTTCGAGACCAGCGGTGACGATGTGGAGACTCCGGCGATCTTGACCGATCTGGCACGCATCTGGGCCGCCGGGTGCGCCGGCGGCGTGGAGGGCATGATCGCGTTCAAGTTCCAGAACACCGTGCGGTCCAACGGAATCCCTTACGGCACAGGCTTCTACTACGTCGCCGACGAGGGGGCGTACGACATCCGCGGAGCAACCAAGGCGGCCGAGGTCAACCGGATGTTCGCCCGCGGTTTCGCCGGTGACAAGGAGCTGTTGACAGTGACCGCGGACGACGGGCGCACGGTGCTCGCCGCGCACGACCCTGCCGGCGGCCGTACATATCTGTGGTTGCCGCACCCGCCCGGCGTCCCGACCGCTCCGGTGACGCTGGACCTGCGCGACCTGCCCGAGGCGAGGCCCGGTGGGGAGGTGCTGGTCGAGGAGGTCGGTCCGGCGTACAGCGGCGGGGTCGTCGAGCGCCTGGGACTTCCGCCGTCCGGCAGACTGACCCTGCGGCAGCCCGCCGACTCGGTGTGGCTGGTGTCGTTGAGTGCACCCGGTCCCAGGGTGTCCGTGTTCGCCGACGTCGACGCGTCGGTGCGCCGCGACGGTGATCCGGCCGAGTCGGAGGCGGAGTTGGAGGCGGAGTTGGGCGTCTGCCTGGTGCCCGACGGGACCCCGGGTGCGCAGGTGAGTTACCTGGAGTTCGACCTGCGTGGTGCCCGGCCCGGCGGTCGCACACCGCGGCACGCGCTGCTGGAACTGTTCGGGTCCACCGACGACGGCCGGCCGTTGACGTTCATGGCGTACGCGCTGTCGGACACGTCCTGGTCGGGGGAGGACCTGACCTGGGCGACCGCGCCGCACCTCGATCCCGTCCACTGCCGCCCTTCCGACGTGGGCACGGCTGTCTTCCCGGCCGGCCAGCTCACCGCGCCCGGGACGCCCGGCTCGGTCCGGCTCGAGGTGTCCGACAGTCTCCGGTACGCCGTGGACGGCCGGCTCGGCTTCCTCCTGATCCGAGATCGGCGCCGGGCCGAGGATGTCGCCGACGACGGTCGTCGGGCGGTGTTGTCCGGACGGCGTTCGGCCGACCGGACCGCGCGCCCCCGTCTCGTGCTGTCCGACTGAGGCCACCGCCCACGAGATCGCCATGTGGTCAAGGGTTCCTGTACGCCCTGAGCGGATTCGCTGACAGCGCACACCGGGTCACGAGGCTCGCCTTCTCGGTGACAGTGGTGAGCACAGTGGCCGGCGGCTGTAGGGCGTCGCCGGCCGACCGAGGGCTCCACGTCCAGGAGGCATCCGTGAATCCGTCCATGACCGACGCGGCCACCACCGGCAGCGGTTTCGACGACCAGCTGGCGGCCAGGCTGCTGCACCACCGCATCGTCCTGCTCGGCTCGGAGGTCGACGAGGTGAGCGCCAACCGGGTGTGCGCGCAGTTGCTGCTGCTGTCCGCGCAGGACCCGCGCACCGACATCAGCCTCTACATCCACAGCCCCGGCGGCGGGGTGTACGCCGGGATGGCGATCTACGACACGATGCGGCTGATCCCGAACGACGTGTCCACGCTCGCGATGGGCTTCGCCGCCAGCATGGGGCAGTTCCTGTTGTGCGGGGGTACGAAGGGCAAGCGGTTCGCCCTGCCACACGCCCGGATCATGATGCACCAGGGTTCGGCCGGCATCGGCGGAACCGCCGCGGACATCGCGATCCAGGCCGACAACCTCGAGCACTCCAAGGGCCAGATGGAACGCCTGCTCGCCGCCAACACCGGTCAGCCGGTGGAGCGGATCCGTGAGGACAGTGACCGCGACCGGTGGTTCTCCGCCGAGGAGGCTCGCCAGTACGGCATGGTCGATGCGGTCGTGGACTCACTGGACCGCATCGGCCACGGCATCTCCCACCGGGCGGGGGTGTGAGCCATGGGGCACTACACGATCCCCAACGTGATCGAGCGCACGCACACCGGCGAACGCGCCACCGACCTGTTCAGCCGGCTGTTGTCGGAGCGGATCATCTTCCTCGGCACCGAGATCGACGACGACGTGGCCAACGTCGTGATGGCGCAGCTGATCCACCTGGAGGCGGCCAGCCCGTCGCAGGACATCTCGTTGTACATCAACTCACCGGGCGGCTCGTTCAGCGCGCTGATGGGCATCTACGACACGATGCAGTTCGTCCTGCCGGACGTGTCCACGATGTGCCTGGGCCAGGCGAGTTCGGCGGCGACGGTGCTGCTGGCGGGAGGTGCGCCCGGCAAACGGCTCGCCCTGCGTCACTCCCGGATCGCCCTGCACCAGCCCGCGACAAGGGGACAGGGTGCGCTGTCCGACCTGCAGGTGCAGGCCGCCGAGGTGGCCCGCGTACGCACGCTCATGCTGGAGGTGCTCAACCGGCACACCGGCCGCAGCATGGAGGCGCTGCGCGCCGACACCGACCGCGAACGGGTCTTCGACGCCGAGGAGGCCAGGGCGTACGGACTGATCGACGAGATCCTCGTCTACCGTGGCGACGGTCCCGACTCCCAGTGAGCCGGGACCGTCGGCTCCGGGTCCGGCCCGCGGACCTGGGGTGAGAACTCACGCGGCGACGAAGACGCCCCACGCGAGGTTGCCGGACCGGCCGCCGTCGACCCAGTGCCGAAGGCCGGTGCGCATCCGGTCGAGGTAGTCGGTACTGACCCGGCCGGCGAGGTCCGCGTCGCGGCGTTCGGTCTCGTCCAGGACCCGCTGGTAGTGGGTGGTCAGCTGCTCGGTCAGGTCGTCGAACTCCACTGTCAACCCGAGGTTGGCGAGGGTACGCCGGTAGAACTCCGGTGAGGCCATCGTGTCCAGGTGCAGGCGCCGCAGGATGGGCGCCAGCGCCTCGCGTGGGCAGCCGTCGGCGGCCATCGGGTCGGTGAAGACGATCCTGCCGCCCGGCCGGAGCACCCGCACCGCCTCCTGCAGCACGCGCACCCGGTCACCGCTGTGCAGCAGGGCGTCCTGGGACCAGACGACGTCGAACCTGTTGTCCTCGAAGGGCAGGTCCTCGAAGGACCCGTCGACGACCTCGACCAGCTCGGACAGGCCGGCGGCCTCGGTGAGCTCGCGGTTGCGGGTGTTCTCCACCTCGCTGAGGTTGAGGCACGTGGTCTGGCAACCGGACGTGCCGGACAGGTGCCGTGCCGCGCCGCCGAAACCGGCCCCGAGGTCGAGGACCCGGGTGTCCGGCCCGAGGTCCAGCGCGTCGGCCATCCGGGTCACGGTGCGCCTGCTCGCGGTGGCGATGTCCTCGTCGGGTTCGGTGTAGACGCCGACGTGGATGTCCTCGCCACCCCACACCAGCGAGTAGAACGTGTCTGCGTCCTCGGAGTTGTAGTAGTCGCGCGCGGTGTGCACCGTGGAGGAGTAGCCGTCGACCGCACTGTCGGGCATGCGATGCGCCTTCTCCGCAACGTGGATGAAGAAGTCCGGCTCGCCCTCGGGATGGGTGTCCTGGAAGTCGCTGTAGGTCTCCACGTGCGCGAAACCGACCTCCCGCATCAGCGTGCGCACGTAGTCACGGCGCAGCGGATACATGTTCAGGTGGTACTGGCTCGTGTCGGGGAAGGTGTAGCAGAAGCGCGCGAGCCCCGCGTCGACGTACTCCGGCTCGGCGGTGACCGTGTCGCCGCAGTAGTAGTAGGTGTGCCGGTTGCTGTAGGCGCCGTCGAGCAGTGCATCGTAGTTGCGCTGGTCGAGGATGAGAACGCCGTCGTGCTTGAGCATCGCGTAGAACTCGGCCAGCGCTTTCCTGCGGTCGATCTCGGAGAACAGATGGGTGAAGGAGTTGCCCAGGCAGATGATCGCGTCGTACTCGCCCTGGACGTCGCGGTTGAGCCATCGCCAGTCGGCGTGCATGACCCGCAGGACGTGACCGCCGCGGGCACGGGCGTTCTCGAACGCCTTGGTCAGCATGTCGGCGCTGCCGTCGGCGCTGACTGTCTCGAAGCCCTCCTCGAGCAGTCGTACCGAGTGGAAACCGGTGCCGGTGGCCACGTCCAGCACGGTCTTCGCGCCGCGGGACTTGAGCTGGTCGATGAAGAACCGACCTTCGCTCTCCGCGCGCTTGTCCCAGTCGATGAGCTCGTCCCACTTCTCGACGAAGCCGGTGACGTACTCCTGGGTGTAGTGGTCGGTGTCCCGGACCTCGGTCGGGCTGTCGCCGAACTGTTGTTGGTCGTTCGTACCGTCGTCGGGCAGGTTCGATGTGGAACTGTCCTGGGCACTCTTCACGACTTCTAGCACTCCCTGGGGTTTCTCGAGAACCGGACGGGCGCATCGAAGCCTGGCCTCGCGCGACGGCGGCGGTGCCGTCTGCATCCACGGGCTGCGCGGTCTGTGTGCGCTGCTTCGCGCCGCACCCAAACTATGGGATGACCCACAGGCGTTCAACAGCCGGTACGCCACATCGGCAATGCGGTCACGATCGGGTCTCGTTCGGCCGTGGCCCCTCGGCGTGTCGGCTGTGGTTGCCTACCATTCGCGCTCACCACCGACCTGTGTCAAGTCGTCCTTGACGGCTTGCGGGCGTCGCGGAGGGTCCGCTCCGCTTCCGACGGCGCGCCTGCAACGCCTTCCGTGACGGCTCACCGCGACGGTGCGGCCGGGGTGGCAGCCGTGCGGGTGGGAGCGGGTACGGCTACGGTCGGACTGGTGGGACGGCCCCGGCGCTAGGCTCGGGGTTCCACCGGCAGAAGCCGACAGCACGGCAGCACGACACCACGACCGCAGCGCGGCACGACAGGCAGACGCACCCAGGGAGGTCGCATCGTGAGCAGCCCGGACCTGCCGGACCGTACCCCGGCCGGCGACGACATTCCCGACCCGGACGTCTCCGGGGAGGACAGCCTCGACCTGCCCGACTCCGAGATTCCCGACGTCGACGCCGATCTCGACCTTCCTGACGCCGGCGACATCCCGCAGGACCCGACGGAGGGTGAGTCGGACGTCCTCCTCGAGCCCGACGTCGAGGCCGCCCGCGACGTGGCCGGTGACGCGGGCTACGACCCTCTGGTCACCGACGAGCTGCGCCCGGAGTCCGACGTCACGGAGTTCGAGCCGCCGGACCGGCTCAGCAACGACACCAGGCTCCGCCGTACCGCGGACGACGAGGAGCACGGCGAGACCCTCGACGAGCGGCTCGCGCAGGAGGTTCCCGACCCGACGATGGAGATCGATGACGACGACCGGTGACGAGCTGCGTGCCGGCCCTGCGAGCCCGGCCCGCCCGCGCCGTCCGGCGGAGGGAGCGGGCCGATGACCACCGAGGTCGTCGACGCGGTCGTCGTCGGTGCCGGGCCGAACGGCCTGGTCGCCGCCAACGTTCTCGCCGACGCCGGCTGGGACGTCCTGGTGCTGGAGGCGACGCCCGAGCCCGGGGGAGCGGTCCGCACGTCCGAGCTGGTCAGGCCCGGCTTCCACAGTGACCTGTGCAGCGCGTTCTACCCGCTGGGCGTGGCGTCCCCGGTGCTCACCGACCTCGACCTGGAGCTGCACGGCCTGCGGTGGCGGCATGCGCCCGCGGTGCTCGCGCACGTCCTGCCCGACGACCGGGCCGCGGTGCTGCATCGCGATCCGGAGACCACCGCGGCCTCGCTGGCGGCGTTCGCCCCCGCCGACGGACCGGCCTGGCTGGCCGAGTTCGAGCGCTGGCGGCGGATCCGCACCGACCTGTTGTCGGCCCTGCTGCGCCCGTTTCCACCCGTGCGCGCCGGCACCCGCCTGCTGCGCAAGCTCGGCACCGCGGACGCGCTGCGGATGGCCCGGTTGCTGACGCTGCCCGCTCGCACCCTCGGCGAGGAGTCGTTCGAGGGCGAGGGTGCGCGGGCGCTTCTCGCCGGCAACGCACTGCACACCGACCTCGGCCCCGACCATGCCGGCAGCGGTGTCTTCGGCTGGCTGTTGTGCATGCTCGGGCAGGACGTCGGCTTCCCGGTGCCCGAAGGTGGTGCCGGCAGGCTGACGCAGGCGCTGGTACGCCGGTTCACCTCGCTCGGCGGCCGCATCGTCTGCGACACACCGGTCAGCCAGGTGATCGTCGCCGGTGGGCGTGCCCTGGGCGTACGAACGGCCGACGGTGGCCTGGTCCGGGCACGTCGTGGCGTGCTCGCCGACGTACCCGCCCCGATCCTCTATCGCCAACTCGTCGGTGCGGACCACCTGCCGGCCCGGTTGCTCGAGGATCTGAAGCGCTTCCACTGGGACAACGCGACCGTCAAGGTCGACTGGGCACTGTCCGGCCCCGTCCCCTGGACCGCGCCGGAAGTACGCGGCGCGGGGACGGTGCATCTCGGCGGCGACCTGGACGCGCTGGTGAAGTACGGCTCCGACCTGTCCCGGTCACGAGTGCCGGGTAAGCCGTTCGTGCTGCTCGGGCAGATGGGCGTGGCCGACCCGACGCGGTCCCCGGCCGGTACGGAAACGGTGTGGGCGTACACCCACGTACCCCGCGGTGGGCGGTGGGACCCCGCGCGGCGCGAACGCTACGCCGACCGCGTCCAGGCCGTGATCGAACGCCATGCGCCCGGCTTCGGTGACCTCGTGCTCGGCCGGCACGTGGCCGGCCCGCCTGACCTGGAGGCCCACAACCCGAGCCTGGTGGACGGGGCGATCAACGCCGGTACGGCGGCCATCCACCAGGAGCTGATCTTCCGGCCGACGCCGGGACTCGCCCGCGCCGACACTCCGGTCGACCGGCTCTACCTGGCCGGCGCGTCCGCGCATCCGGGCGGTGCCGTGCACGGAGCACCTGGAGCCAATGCCGCCCGGGCCGCGCTGGCTCGGGCGGGTCTGGCCGGTGGCGCGTACGCCGCGGCCATCAGGCTCGGCCACCGCGCGGTCTACGGCGCGGGCTGACGAGCGGTGCGGGCCCGCCCCTCGACGTAGGCGGCCAGCCTGGCCAGCGACTCCTTGTTGCGCGGGGCGAGCAGCAGCTTCTGAGCGAGCTTGGGCAGGTGCTGCGCCGGCCCGCGGTGGAGCTCCTCGATCATCCGTACCTCCGTCCGCGCCGGCCCGAGCGGGGTGAGCTGGAAGCGGACGTGCGCGGCGCCGGCCGGATAGATGCGAGCCTCCAGCTCCAGAAGCTGTCCGGGCTTGGCCGCCAGCACCTTGGTGTCGTCCTGGAGGACCAGCGGCCAGGGCCCGACGCTGTGGTGGATCTTCGTCTCGGGTGCGGGCCAGCTGGGGTCGACGGCGCGGATGTGGGAGGCGCCCACCAGCCAGGCGGCATACGTCCACCCGTCGGCAAGCACGTCCCACACCTGGTCGGCCGGTGCGGCGATCGACCGCGTGACCTCGCTGCTCATCGGGGCTCCTTCGTGCGTCCTGTGCGTCGGTTGTCAGTTGCCGGTTGTCAGTCGTCGTCGTGGTTCGCGTTCGTACGTCCGGTAGCGTCCGGTACGCCGGACCATCCCCCATCCTGCCCGCTCGGGACGGTTGAGGCATTTCCGCCGCGAACGCCGCGCCGTGGCGTTTCCTCTGGACCGGAGCGGGGCACGGAACCGGAGCAGGCGGCTGCGGGAGGCGGCAGGCCAGTTCCGGTCAGGGAGGCTGGCGTCGGCATCTTCCGGGTAGCCGGAATGTCTGGCTCCCACCCGTTGGACATGCTGAAGACATGCGCTGCCTCCTCATCGACGACAGCCCGCGCTATCTGCGGGCCGCGCGTGCGCTCCTCGAACGCGAGGGCGTCGCCGTCGTCGGCATGGTCCAGACGGGGGAGGAGGCGCTCGCCCGGGTGGCCGAACTCCGCCCGGACGTGACGCTGGTCGACATCAACCTGCGCGGCGAGAGCGGCTTCGACCTGGCCCGCCGGCTCACGTCGGCCGAGTTCCCCGACGGCCGTTCCCCGGTGATCCTGATCTCCAGCCACAGCGCCGACGACTTCGAGGACCTCATCGAGTCCAGTCCGGCGGCGGGTTTCCTGGACAAGTCGAACCTCAGCGCCGCGGCGATCGCCTCGCTGGTCGGGGCGGTCGGCGGCTGACCTCGGCCCGTGGCCGTCAACCCGGGCTTGCGCCGTCCTAGGAGCCGCCGTGGGAACCGCCGTGGGATCCGCCCTGGGAGCCTTCGAGGAACGTCAGCACAGCCAGCACCCGGCGGTGGTCGTCGCCGGTCTCCGGAAGACGCAGCTTGGTCAGGATGTGCTGGACGTGCTTTTCCACCGTGCCCTCGGTGACCCACAGATGCCGGGCGATCCCGGCATTCGACCGCCCTTCGGCCATCAGGCCGAGAACCTCGCGTTCGCGACTGCTGAGTATGTCCAGCGGATCGTCCCGGCGGCGCGCCGATACGAGTTCGTGCACCAGGGTGGGGTCGACAACCGAGCCCCCCTTGACGATTCGCCGCAACGTCTCGGTGAAGTCGCCGACGTCGGTGACCCGGGTTTTCAGCAGATAGCCGATGCTATGCCCGGTGGCGAGCAGTTCCGTCGCGTGCTCCACCTCGACATATGCTGAGAGCACCAGGATCCCGATCTGCGGGAACTCCTCGCGGATCGTCCTGGCAGCCTCCAGCCCCTCGTTGGTGTGGGTGGGCGGCATCCGGATGTCGACCACCACCAGATCAGGAAGAGTTTCGCGAACCATCGTGAGTAGGTCAGCAGCATCACCAGCCTGGCCGACGACCTCGAAGCCCTGGCGGCCCAGCAGGCTCGCCATTCCCTCGCGCAGCAACAGGTCGTCGTCGGCGAGCACCACCCGCCCCATGGCGGCACTGCTGTCAACGGCCGCTTGCTCAGGGACCTGTCGCGGCGCGCTTTCCTGTGTCCCTTGCCGCTGTGGGCGCCCGCTCGTGCCGGCGGAGTTCGTGGTGATGCCTCCGAAGATGTACGCAATCGCTGGTTGCGTCGCGGCAACCGGACCCGCGGCGGTGTGCCCGGACGCCGGTGCGACGCACCTGTTCAGCCTACGTGCGACAGGGAGTACCTGACCCGATGGTGCGCCTGCGGCAGGGGCTGACCGGCCGGCTGGTGGTCGCGAGCTGTGTGCTCGCGGTGCTGCTCGGCTCGGTGTTCGCCGTGCTGTTGATGGCGGTCGCGGACCAGCGTGACGCTGCCACGCTGTCGCGGCGTTCCCAGCAGGTCCTGACCACGGCGGGCCGTATGCAGGAACTCGTCCTGGACGTCGAGACCGGCGAACGCGGCTACCTACTCACCGGCGACGGGCGTTTCCTGCAGCCGTGGAACGCGGCCCGGGCGGAGATCCCGCGGGTGGGTGCGCGGTTGACCGGGCTCATCACAAACCCCGGCCGGGAGCGGATGGCCCACCAGATCATCGACTCGGCGCAGTCGTATGTACGTGACTACTCGGTGCCCCTGGTCGCGCTCGCCGCCCGCGACCCGAAGGCCGCCCGCGGCCTGTCCATCACGCTGGAAGGCAAACGGCGGGTCGACGAGATCCGTGCCCAGATCGGCCGGTTGTCCCGCTCCGCCCGTGCGGCCACCGTCGTCCGGCAGGAGCGTGCCGCCGCCGCTGCTCGCCGGGCGGAGGTCGCGGCCATCGCAGGCATGGCCGGGTCCGTGCTGATGGTCGCCCTGCTCGCGTCGTACCTCACCAGGTCGATCGCCCGGCCGGTGCGGCGGGCCGCGATGATGGCGGGCGAACTCGCCTCCGGCGACCTGAGTGCCCGGCTGCCCGAGACGGGGGCGGGGGAGATCCGCACCCTGGAACGCTCGTTCAACACGATGGGCGAGTCGCTGGAGCGCAACCGGGACGAGCTGGCCAAGCTGGTGGAGGAGCAGACCGCGTTGCGCCGGCTGTCCACCCTCGTGGCCCGTGCCGTTCCGCCGGACACGACGTTCGCCACGGTGACCGAGGAGGTCGGGCAACTGCTCGAGGCGGACGGCACCGTGATGTTGCGGTACGAGTCCGACGGCACCGTGACCGCGGTCGCGACGTGGGGGCAGGTGGACGCTTCCCTGCCGGACGTGGGTTCTCGTACGGAACTGGGGGAGCGGACCGTGCCGGCGCAGGTGCGCCGTACCGGCCGTCATGCCCGGCAGGACAGCTATGCGGGCTCGACGGACCAGGATCGAGGTCCGCGTGAACTCGGGGTGCGTTCCGCGGTGGCGGCCCCGATCGAGGTGGAGGGCCGGCTGTGGGGAGCGCTGACCGCGTTCTCCACCAAGGACCGGCCGCTGCCCAGGGACGCCGAGGCGCGGTTCGCCGACTTCACCGAGATCGTCGCGCTCGCGATCGCCAACGCACAGGCGCGTTCGGAGCTCGCGGCGTCCAGGGCACGGGTGGTCGCGGCCACGGACCGGGCACGCAGGCGGATCGAGCGAGACCTGCACGACGGTGCCCAGCAGCGCCTGGTGTCGTTGCTGCTGGACCTGCGCGGCATCGAGGCGGACATCCCCGACAGCCGGGTGCGCGCGGAGGTGGCCGAGGTGGCCACCGGGCTCACCGACGCGGTCGAGGAACTCCGCGAGATGGCCCGCGGCATCCACCCGGCGATCCTGTCCGAAGCGGGCCTGGCGCCCGCACTGAAGGCGCTGGCCAGGCGGTCGGCCGTTCCGGTCGAACTCGGGCTCGGTGTCAAGGCGAGGTTGCCGCAGCCGATCGAGGTCGCGGCGTACTACGTCGTCGCCGAGGCGCTCGCGAACGCCGCGAAGCACGCGCAGGCCTCGCACGTGGAAGTCACCACGTTCGAACGCGCGGGCCGGGTGTGTGTCGACGTACGAGACGACGGGGTGGGCGGCGCGAGCTCCGGCGACGGCTCCGGCCTGGTGGGTCTGGCGGACCGGGTCGAGGCGCTCGGCGGCGTGCTGAAGGTGACCAGTCCGACGGGCAGGGGCACCCGGATCCACGCCGAACTCCCGGTGGGCTCCGGCCAGCCCGTGTCCTGACCGGGTCCGGTGGGGGGTCGGAAGTCCCGGGCCCGCCCCGTCGGGAGCGGCCCATTCCACGCAATCGCGACGGGCGCGTTCCGCCCGTTCCGCGCGTACCGGCAGATCGTGCCTCGCGCCTACCAGCCAGCAGGTACGTCAACCTGCCAGAAGGCCTACCGGCGGAATGGCGGCTCGCCGTGACGACGCCGGCCCCCTCCGAGGCCGATGCTTGCAAGTGATGGAGCTCACCCCTTCCGACCAGGAAGCGAAGGTCGAGGACATGAGGACCTCACAGCGCACCAGCACCGCGGTCACCGCGCCGGCCACGACCCCCGCGACGTCCGAGGCGCACAGGAACGTCACCCGGTCCACCCGCCGGCGGTGCACGCTTCCGGCGACCCGGGCGTCGCTCGCGCCGCTGCCGACCACCGTGCCCGCGCTGGAAGGTTCGACCGTGCGGCCGACCGCCGCCGGCACCACCTCGTACCGCTCCTCCGCGTTCGGCTCTTCCGCGTTCGACTTTTCCTCGCACGACTCCTCCGCGCTCGACTCCCTGGTGTCGTCGTCGGTGGGTTCGGAGTGGTGGCGTCGGGCGGTTGTGTATCAGGTGTATGTGCGGAGTTTTTGTGATGCTGATGGTGATGGTGTGGGGGATCTGGCGGGTGTGGTGGAGAAGTTGCCGTATCTGGCGGGTCTGGGTGTGGATGGTTTGTGGTTGAACCCGTTCTACGCCTCTCCTGGCCATGATCATGGTTATGACGTGGCCGATCACTGCGCGGTCGACCCGGCGTATGGGTCGCTGGAGGGTTTCGACGATCTGGTCGCAGCGGCGCACGGGCACGGGATCCGGGTGATCTTGGATGTGGTGCCCAACCACGCCTCGATCGCTCACCCCTGGTTCACCGCGGCGCTGGCCGCCGGGCCGGGCAGCCCGGCGCGGGCCCGGTTCCACTTCGCCGACGGCCGCGGCCCCGGCGGCAACCAGCCGCCGAACAACTGGCGGTCCATCTTCGGTGGCCCGGCCTGGACCCGGATCAGCGAACCCGACGGGACCCCGGGGCAGTGGTACCTGCACACCTTCGCCGCCGAACAACCCGACTTCAACTGGACCCACCCCGACGTGCCCGCCCACTTCGAACACGTGCTGCGGTTCTGGCTGGACCGCGGAGTGGACGGATTCCGGGTCGACGTGGCCCAGGGCCTGCACAAGAAGGCCGGCCTGCCCGACCACCCCGACGCGGCCGCGGACGAGGCCACCGGAGACCCGGTCAACCCCAACGCCTGGAACCAGCCGGCCGTGCACCAGGTGTGGCGCTCCTGGCGGCGCCTGGTCCGCGACTACACCGCCGCCGACGGGCGAGACCGGCTCCTGATCGGTGAGGTCGGGCTGACCGACCCCGCCGCCGTCGGTGACTACACCCGGCCCGGGGAACTCCACCACACCTTCTGCTTCCCCTTCGCCCACGCCCGCTTCGACGCCCAGACCTACCGCAGCGTCATCGACACCGCCCTGAGGCACCACCCCGCAGGCGTGGCCTGGGTCGCCAACAACCACGACCTGCCCCGCTCGGTCACCCGCCACACCCCCACCCACGACGAGGACCTGCCCGCCGGAACAGACCCCGCCCAGATCGGGCTCGCCCGCGCCCGCGCCGCCGCCGCGCTGATGCTCGCCCTACCCGGAGCGGTCTACCTCTACCAAGGCGAAGAACTCGGCCTGCCCGACGTCCTCGACCTGCCCCCCAGCCTCATCAAGGACCCCATGTACCACCGCAGCAACGGCACCCGCCCCGGCCGCGACGGCTGCCGCGTCCCCCTGCCCTGGACCACCAGCCCCGACCACCACCACGGCTTCTCCCCACCCGCCACCACCACCCCCGCCTGGCTACCCCAACCCCCCACCTGGGCCGACCTCGCCGCCGACACCCAACACCACACCACCACCTCCACCCTCAACCTCTACCGCCAAGCCCTCGCCCTCCGCCGCACCATCCCCGACCTGACCACCACCACCCTCACCTGGCACAACAACACCCCACCCGGACTCCTCGCCCTGTCCCGCGGCACCCACCTCACCACCTACACCAACACCACCAACCACCCCATCCCCACACCCCACCCCCACCCCGGCCAACCCATCCTCACCACCCACCCCACCCCCCACCCCACCGACACCATCCCCCCCAACACCACCGTCTGGTACCACCACGACACCCCCATCAACGCAGACCACACCAACGACGTCACCGCCGACGACGCGGATACCGAAGGGATCTGAGGGAGCCCGCCATGAGCCACAACCAGCAAGCGGTCGAACTCTCCCAGGCCGAGTGCCTGCACCTGCTGAACGAGACGTTCACGGGGCGGGTCGTCCACACTCACAACGCATTGCCGGAGGTGGAACCGGTGGCGTACGTGATGGTGGGTACGTCCGCCGTGGTCCGGACGGCACCGGGATCCTCGCTGGCGAACACGCTCGACCAGACGATCGTGGCGTTCGAGGTCGACAGCGTGAGCTCGGACCTGTGTGACGGCTGGACCGTGACCGGGGTGGGCTCGGCCGTCCTGGTGACCGACCCGTGCCGGTACCTCGCCGGCCACTCACTGCCTCCGGCGTGGAAGGACGGCGACGAGACATCGGCGTTCGTCCGGATCCGGCTGCAGCTGGTCCACGGCCGCCGGCTCACCACGCGCCCGGCGACCGTGCCGGCAGGTGCCGACGGCGTCGAGACGGCTCCGGCAGCCTGGCTGTGGACGGAGCTGCCCTAGCCGTTCGACCGGTGACCGGCGGCGGCCGCGACGTGGCCGAGACATGACACGGCTCGGCGCGTCGCCCCTGGCATACATCGCAATCCCTTGCACAGCAGACGAACCGGGGCCAATAATCCGGGGCACCTGCGGCGAGGGAGGCCACGATGCACCACGACTTCGGTCGACCGGTCGGCAAGCCCAGCCGGCGTACGGTGTTGTACGCCTCGGCACTGACGGCGGTGACGGCACTGACCGGTGCGTGCAGTTCGAGCACGAAGTCCGGTGAGGGAGGAAAGCCGCGCGCCGCGAGCACCGGCACCTCGACGAAGGGGTCCGAACGCAAGCCGGTCCCGGTGCCGTCCAAGCTGCGCGAGTCGCCGGCGCTGGCCGCCCAGGTGAAGAGCGGTTCGCTGCCGGCGCTGAAGGAACGCCTGCCGGAGAAGCCGTACGTCATCCCGCACAGGTGGTGCACCGAGGGCAAGTACGGCGGCACGATGTCCGCGCCTACCGACGCCTCCGACAGCGGGATCATCAACGAGCACCTGTACGGCCGTTCACCGCTGCGCTGGCTCAACGACGGCCTCGACATCGGGCCCGGCCTGGTGGAGTCGTGGGAGTCCAACGACGACGCGTCGACCTGGACCCTGCACCTGCGCAAGGGACTGAAGTGGTCCGACGGCCAGCCGCTGGCCGCGTCCGACGCGTTGTACTGGTGGGAGGACATGGTCGTCAACGACGTGCACCCAGCACTTCCGCCGGACTCGGGCAGGTCGGGCTCGGGCACGGCGATGAAGCTGACCGCACCGGACGACCTGACGCTCGTTCTCACCTTCGACAGCCCGACGCCGCTCACTCCGGCCCTGCTGGCCAACGGTGTCGACACCGGCGACTGGTTCCTGCCAAAGCACTACCTGAAGCAGTGGCATCCCCGCTACAACAAGGCCGTCACCGCCAAGAACTGGTTCGAGAAGCACGACCAGCACCTCAACTGGGTGATGGACCCGAAGTGCCCGACCCTGACCGGGTGGCGGACAAAGACCTACTCCGAGGGACGCCGGGTCGTGCTGGAGCGCAACCCGTACTACTGGTGTGTCGACCGGTCCGGGGCGCAACTGCCGTACGTGGACGAGTTCGTGTTCAACGTCGTCCAGGAGCCGGAGGTGCGCAAGCTGCAGATCCAGGAGGGCAAGCTCGACTACGTCCACGGGGCGTTCGTCCCGATCGGGCTCGGCGACATCTCCGGCATGAAGCGGACGCAGAACCGCCACAACATGAACGTCTACCTGTGGGACAGCGGGTCGGGCACGGGGTCGGTGTTCTTCTTCAACTACGACTATCCCGAGCCCAAGATGCGTCAGCTCATCCGCAACCCGAAGTTTCGCCAGGCGCTGTCGTTCGCCTTCAATCGTTCCGAGGCGCAGAAGGCGGTCTACTTCAACACGGGGGAGAAGACCACCGGCACCTACAGCCCCAAGGCGCAGGAGTACCAGGGCGAGCAGGGACAGAAGGTCTACCACCAGTGGCGGGACGCCTACGTCAAGCACGATCCCGAGCGCGCGAAGCAGATGCTGGACGAGATCGGCGCGAAGATGGGTCCGGACGGAAAGCGCAAGATGCCCGGTGGTGGCGACGATCTGGTGGTCCGTATCGACGTGCCGGCCGACGTGAGCGATGAGCACCGGAAGAAGAACGACCTCCTCAAGCGCGACTGGGAGGCGATCGGCGTCACCGTGAAGATCAACCCGATGGCCCCGGAGAGTTTCGGCGACAAGTGGAACAACGGCCAGTTGATGTCGCAGAGCTCGTGGGAGGTCGGCGACGGCCCCGACCACATCACCGGTCCCTGGTGGTTCGTGCCGATCGAGCCCGCCCGGTGGGCGCCGCTGCACGGGCAGATGTGGACGCTGCGGGGTACGGCGAAGGAGAAGCAGCAGCTCAACGTCGACCCGTGGAAGCGGACGCCGCCCCGCGTGGACGCCGAGCCCGGCAGCCCGATCGCGAAGCTGTGGGCCGGCTACGCCAAGGCGAAAGGCGAGGTTGACGGTGTGGCGCGGACGAAGATCGTGTGGGACATGATCAAGATCCACATCCAGGACGGGCCGTTCTTCATGGGTACCGTCGCCAACTATCCGCAGGTGACGATGAGCAAGCGCGACCTGCACAACGTCCCGACCCGCGAACAGCTGGCGCAGGGTGGCATGGTCAACACCTGGGCGCACCCCACACCCGCGGTGTACGACCCGGAGGTCTACTACTGGGACGACCCCGCCAAGCACACGTGACGCGTACTCCTGAGGCGCGTGGCCGGCCTGTCAGGCACCGCTTGACAGGCCGGGGCGTTGCTCAGGACTCGCGTACGACGTCGTCCGGCGCCTTGTCCGGCCGCAGCCCACGCCAGGCTGGGTGCCGGAGCCGGCCGTCGCGGGTCCATTCCGCGAAGCGGACCTCGCCCACCAGCTTCGGCGTGACCCAGTGCGCGTCCCGGCTGTCCTTCGCCGGCATCGTCCCGGCGAACGGCGACGTCCGGCGCTGGATCCGGCGGGTGCGGTCCGCGAGGTCGGCCAGCATGTCGTCGGTGAAGCCGGTGCCGACCTGGCCGACGTACTCCAGTCCCTCCGGACCGGGAACTCCCAGCAGCAGCGACCCGATGGTGCCCTCCCGTCGGCCCTTTCCGGGCTGCCAGCCGCCCACCACGACCTCCTGTGTGCGCGCGTGCTTGACCTTGATCCAGTCCCGCGACCGGCGGCCGGGTTCGTAGCGGGAGGTCAGCCGCTTGGCCAGCACGCCTTCCAGAGCTTGCTTCTTCGACTCCGCCATCAGGTCCTGGCCGCCACCGCGGACGTAGGGCGGGGTGTCCCAGTGCGGACCGCGTAGCTCCAGCGACTCCAGGAGTTCCCTGCGCTGCTCGTACGCCAGGTCGACCGTGCTGCGGCCGTCGAGGTGGAGCAGGTCGAAGATGAGGTACGTCACCGGCGACCGCTCGCGCAACCGGCGCACCTGTGCCGCGTCGCGTACGTGCATCCGCCGTTGCAGGGCGGCGAAGGAGATCCGGCCCGTCTTCTCGTCGAACGCGACGATCTCCCCGTCGAGCACGGCCGGCAACGATCCCAGGGACTCCTGCAGGTCCGCGAGTTCGGGATAGGTGCTGGTGACGTCGAGGTCGTTGCGGGTCTTCAGGCGTACCTTCGTGCCGTCGGCGTAGGCGACCGCCCGCAGGCCGTCCCACTTCATCTCGTAGCCGAACTTCTCGTCGTCGCGACTTGGTGGCAGCTCGCCCAGGGTCGCCAGCATCGGGCGGACGAGTTCGGGCAGCGGCTCAGAACCCGCCGTGCTGGTCGCGGTGGACTTCCTGCCGGACGTGGACGTGGTGCTCGCCGACGACTTCTTCGCCGACGACTTGCTCGCCGAGGCCTTCTTCGCTGAGGCCTTCTTCGGGGACTTCTTCGCGGCGGTGGTCTGCTCGCCTGACTCGGCTTCGTCGGGGGAGTAGTCCATCCGGTGGATGAGCCAGTTCTCGCCGGTCCCGATGAGTACGAAGCGGCCCTGGGAGCGGTCGCCGTTGGTGCCGTGCAGGACGACCTTCACCTCGCGGTCGGTCCACTTCTCACACTCGTACGTGCCCCGGTCCCAGATCTCCACCGTCCCTCCGCCGTACTCGCCCTTGGCGATCTCGCCGGCGAAGTCGGCGTACTCCAGCGGGTGGTCCTCGGTGTGCACCGCGAGGTGGTTCTTCTTCGGGTCGTCGGGCAGCCCCTTGGGCAGCGCCCAGGAGACGAGAACGCCGTCGCGTTCCAGACGGAAGTCCCAGTGCAGGCGGCGGGCGTGGTGCTCCTGGATCACGAAGGTGTCGTCGTTGCCGTGCGGCGGCGGGCCTTCGGCCGGCACCGGCTCCGCGGTGCGGTCGGCGCTGCGCTTGCGGCGGTAGGCGTCCAACTTGTCGGGCACGTGTCCTGTTCTACCCCGGAGCACCGGGCGACGCGAACGCCTTCGGCGCCGAGGTTTCCGCCGCCGCACGCAGCTCCTGTTCTGCGTACATCCAAAGAAGTTTTACACCGGTTGTAATTTCAACATGGCGGGTGTTTGCTGGAAGAGGAGCGCACCACCGAACGAAGACCGAGAGCGTAAGGAGCACGTGATGGCGAAGATCATGCCGACCACCGTGGCGCCCATGCCACCGGTGGACGGCCTCCCCATCGAACGATCCGACCCGTTCGACCCACCCGCGGTTCTCGCGGCGTTACGCGAGGAACGCCCGATCAGCCGGTTGCGCTACCCCGACGGCTCTCTTGGCTGGTTGGTGACGAGCTATCCGCTCGCGCGTGCAGTGCTGGCCGACCCGAGGTTCAGCAGGCGTCGGGAGTTGCAGCGTGCGCCGCGCCGGATCGCCTTCGAGGAGGAGCATCCCGGGCCGTCCGAGCCGGGCTTCTTCATCGGCATGGACCCACCCGAACACACGCGCTACCGGCGCCAACTGACCTCGCACTTCACCGTGCGGCGGATGCGGGAGCTGGAGGACAGGATCGCGCGCATCACCGCCGAGCACCTGGACGCGATGGAACGCCACGGCTCGCCGGCCGATCTGGTCGCGGAGTTCGCGCTGCCGATCCCGTCGCTGGTGATCTGCGAACTGCTCGGCGTTCCGTACACCGACCGGGAGAAGTTCCAGCACGACACCAGGGTGCTGCTCCACCTGGAGTCCACCTTCGAGGAGGCGATGGGTGCGCTCGTCTCGCTGCGGCAGTACCTCCACGGGTTGGTCGTACGCAAGCGGGCCGAACCCGCCGACGACCTGATCAGCACGCTCATCTCCGGTGGAGCACTCGACGACGAGGAGATCGCCGGCATCGCCGTGCTGTTGCTGATCGCCGGGCACGAGACCACGGCCAACATGCTGGGGCTGGGTACGTTCGCGTTGCTGCGCCACCCCGACCAGCTCGCGGCGCTGCGCGCGGATCCCTTGCTGGTGGAGAATGCCGTCGAGGAGTTGCTGCGCTACCTCACCATCGTGCACATCGGACCCACGCGCGCCGCGCTGGAGGACGTCGAACTCGGCGGCGAAGTGGTGCGGGCCGGCGAGGTCGTCACCTTGTCGCTGCCGGCCGCCAACCGTGACCCGGAACGCTTCGAGGACCCCGAAGAGCTCGACCTGCGCCGTTCGGCGACCGGGCACCTGGCGTTCGGGCACGGCATCCACCAGTGCCTCGGTCAGCAGCTGGCACGGATCGAGATGCGGACCGGGTTCAACGCGCTGTTCTCGCGGTTCCCGAATCTCCGGCTGGCGGTGGAGCCGGAGGACGTGCAGCTGCGAACCGATATGGCCATCTACGGCGTGCACAGTCTGCCGGTGGCGTGGTAGCCGGCGTGGTCGTGGGCGCTGTGGCCGCTGTGGCCGTTGTGACCGCTCGACATGCGGCGAGGTTCGGCCGCTACGTTGTGCGGCACGGAGTTCCCCGGTACGGGAGGTGACGGGATGAGGATCAACGTTGACCGGGACATCTGCTGTGGCGCGGGGATGTGCGTGCTGACCGCGCCGGACATCTTCGACCAGAGCGAAGAGGACGGGCTGGTGGTACTGCTCCGCCAGCCCGAGGCTGCCGAGGCCGATGTCGCACGGGAAGCGACGCAGTTGTGCCCGTCCGGTGCGATCAGCGTCGCGGACGAAGAGGACTGAGCGACCAGGATCCTGACGGCCAGGCGCTGAGGAGGGGGCGACGCATCGTCGTCCGCTCCTTGGTGCTTTCCGTACCTGCTTGCTTCTGGAGCGGCCGGGCTGGGCAGTCCTCCGGCTGGCAACTCAGAGATCTGTGACCACCGTGGTGCGGTCGATCCAGACCCGGCCGTCGGCGTGGCGTACCACGTCGAGGTCCATGTCCGCCGCCGCGATGACCCAGCCATTCCCGTCGTGAGCGAACTCCGGCAAGGTCGTGATGTCCGCGTAGATGACATTCTCGCTTGTTGGTGCGTTGAAGTGAGCGAGGTAGTACCCGTCGTGCGGTACGAGCATGACGTGCGCCGGGCTGCCGACGGCAGTGCAACCTGGTCGCCGTACTCTGACGCCGGTCGGGATGGGGAGCCAGGGACCGTACTCGTCGGTCCCCAGATACACCATCGTCGTCTGGCGGTGCGGTGACCCGTCCCACTTGTGCAGCCTGAAACTCACCGGCTCGTCGATCTCAGGCTCGGCCTGGGGTAGGCGCCATATGACGACCTAATCAGGGCTTCGCACAAGCCGGTTCGAGGCGAACGGTTCACCGGCGGGCATTGCTTCCGTGACCCGGTTTTTGTCCACAGGTGGCGGATCGGTTGTGTCTCGGGTCTCCTTGTGGACAACGATCTTCGTGTCGGTCGTCGCCTCTAGACTTCGAACATGCATTCGATGACGCAGGACCTTCCCGGCAGCGGCAGTGGTGCCGTTGGCCGGTTGAGGGCTGCGTTGGCGATGGTGCGTGCCGGGGTGACGGAGATGCTTTCAACACCCGCCACCTCGGTGGAGGCCGGCGATTGGGGGTTGCTGTTCGGGGAGCTGGGGGTCGAGGCGGCCCGCTTCGACGCGGTGAAGCTCGGCTGGGTTCGTCAGGCCGAGGCGTGTGATGTGGGCAAGACGACGGGTGCTGCGACGACGGCGGGGTGGTTGCGTACCGCGCAGCGGATGTCGAAGACCGAGGCCTCCGCGACGGTGACGCTGGCGAGGGATCTGGACCGCACGGTGACGTTGACCGCCGCCGCCCTGGCGCGGGGTGAGCTGTCGTTCAAGCACGCGCAGGTGATCGCGTTCGCGGTCAAGGACCTGCCTACCTGGATCGGTGTTGAACAACGGGTGAAGGCCGAGGAGTACCTGATCGCCTGGTCGAAGCGGCGTAACCCCGACGACATCCGGGTGTTGGGCCGGGCGTTGCTGCAGGTGCTCGCACCCGAAGAGTGGGAACGGCGCCTGGGCAAGGAGCTCGGCGACGCCGAGCGTGCCGCCGAACGCAAACGGTCCCTGCGTTACCTGGCGAACGGTATTCCGGGGTCGGAGACCGTGGTGATCAAGCTGCCGGTGCTGGAGATGGAGACCCTTCGGAAGCTGATCGAGGCGCTGATCGCCTCCGACTCCCGCCCTGACCCCGACGAACGGCCCCTCGACCAGCGCCGAGGTGACGCGTTCGCCGAACTCATCGCCCAGTGGGCGCAGCAGCAGGCATCGCCCAACAGAGGACGCGGACGCGACTGCGTCACGGTCACCGTTGGAGTCGACCAGCTACTGACCGGCCTCGGGTTCGGCACCATCGACGACCTCAACCCCGTCCGCCCCATGCCCTGCACCTGCCAAACCCCCGACGCCAAACGCCTGACCCAGCGCAAGACCCGACAACAGAACACGAACACTGGCAACAACAACGACACCACAGGTGCCACGGGCACCAAGCCCAAGAAGCCCGCCCGCCGCAAAGGCACCGACGACACCGAGCGCGGAGCCGGCACTGGCGGTGTCACCGACCCGGACGAGGCTCACGGCGGTAGTGGGACGAGTGGCCGGAATGCTCAACCCGTCGAGGAGAATCGACCACCCGACACCACCGATCCGGGTGGGGTCGCGGACCGGATACCCGAACCCCGGGAACCCGGGCAACACCGACAGCCGAACTCCGCCACCGGATCGGGTCCAACAGGTGAAACAGATCCGGAGGTAGACGCCGAACCCGAGGACTGGGGCCTCGCGGCGGAAGACGACGCCGCCACTGACTCCGAACCGGAGGAGGGGGCGGCGGGGCCGGAGGCTGCCCACGACCACATCGACCCCCACGACGGCTGCCAGAAGGGTGGCGGTGGTGGGTCGGCCCGGATCCTCGGCCTGCGAGGAGAGCCGCTCTCGGTCGCCACGATCCGCCGGATGGCGTGTGACGCGAACATCATCCCCGTGGTGCTCGGCGGCAACGGTGAGATCCTCGACGTCGGGATGGCCGACCGGTTCTTCACCGAGGCGCAGCGACGGGCACTGGCGATCCGCGACGGGTCCCACTGTCACTTCCCCGGCTGCCAGGTACCCGAACGCCGCTGCGTCGCCCACCACATGACGGCCTGGGACGACTTCGGACCGACCGATCTCGCCAACGGAGTACTGCTCTGCAAGACCCACCACACGTTCGTCCACCACAGAGGCTGGCATGTACGGATGGGTGACCACGGCCATCCCGAGTACATCCCGCCCGAGTGGGTGGACGTGCGACAACGGATCGTCCGCCCGTGAGCGGCATCGATGACCTCCGACGGCGCACCGACGTCACACGGTCAGGAGTAGGCGCGGCGCATCAGTCCCTGGAGGACCTGGCGGATGCCCGTGGCGAAGCTCAGGTTGTCGTGCCGGGTCGACCAGATGAGCTGCCAGGTCACGGTCAGTGCGTGTCCGTGGACGAGGTGGGCGAGGTCGTCCGCGGTCAGCCTGCGCCCGTACCCGTCCAGGAACGCCTCGCGCAGGTCGGGCCGGCTCTGCCAGGGCCCGAAGAACAGCTTGGCGAGGTCGGTCACCCAAGCGTCGGGACGAGCCCACTCGAAGTCGATGACGTACAGACTCCTGCCGTCCAGAAGCCAGTTGCGCGGACCGTAGTCACGATGGCACGGCACCGTCCTCGGACTCGGAAGCTGTTCCAGCCAACGGATTTCGGTCCGTACGAACGCCATCTCCCCGGCATCGAGGAGCCCGTCGGAACGCGCAAGCCAGCCCTCCAGTTCGGCGGCCTTCGCGGCCGCGTAGTCCGGGTCCGGCGCGAACTCCTCGGCATCGTGCAGCTGGCGCAGCAGCGCCCCGCCCGCGTGGTACAGGTCGGCAGTCTGATCGGGCACGGACTTCCCCGGCACCGCCGACAGCACCAACGTGCGTCGTTCGTCGTCGTACGCGCGCAGGTCGGGAGCGTTCGGTCGCAGCGCGGGCACCCATCGGCGGTACGCGGAGAGTTCGCGTTCGTACTGGTCCTGACGTTGGTGTCGTTTCGCGAACCACCGGCGGCCCTGCGCATCGCGCACCTCGAAGACCGCGGCACCGCGGTGCGGCCAACTGTGCTCGCGTACGACCGTGCACGGACCGAGAACTTCGTCGACAAAGGAGAGAACGGTCGTCGCGGATGGGGCAGTCATGGGAGACCTCGTAGTGAAGAGGAGCGGACAGGGACGAGGGGAGTGGACAAGGACGAAGGGAGTGGACGAGGACGAGGGAGCGAGCAGAGGTGCGCGCGAGAGCGGGTGCCTCAGAACGGGGCGCGCCAGCGGGGATGCGCAGAAAGGAGCGCCAGGGCAGATGCGCGGGAGAGGTTCACGGGAGAGGGGCACGCGAACGGAGGAGGGCGAGAAGGTCCGCCGAGGCGGGATCCGCGGTACGCCAGGACCGGCGTGGCGGGGAGTCGGGCGGCCCGGCGCGCGATGTGCGTCGCGGGCGAATGCGCCGGCCGGATCGGCAACCAGGCGCAGCCCGATCGTAGGACGTTCACCGGGGTGTCGGCAACGACTCCAAAGGCGACTGCGACAGCACTTCGATCATTCCCCGGACAACGGGATCATGCCGGGTCGATCATAGGGGAACGTCCTTCTCGGTCACGGAACTCCCGCCTGGTTGAGGACTGCCACGTGATCTTCTCCCCTGGCTAGCTCAACGGAAGAGCGGGCGATCCGGCAAGATCGTCCTGACGCGGTTCGACTCCGCGGCCAGGGTCTCTCGGCAACCGCGGGTTCCACCGGGCCGGACGAGCCCGGCCGTGCGCGCCCCGTAGGTGACACAGGGTGTTCGTCGTGGGGACTGCGTGTGCCTTTCCGGCCCGCCGCGCCAGTCGTGCGCGCGAATCAACGACGGGCGGGGGAACATGAACCCTGACGTCGCCGCGACGCCGGGACACTCGTGCCCGGACCCCTGAGGAGCCTGACCTGACCATGGCCGTGCACGAATCCGACAACCCGACCAGCTTCGACGATCTCGGTCTGCGTCCGGAGCTCCTCCACGAGCTGTCCAGCCTGGGCTACGAGGAGCCGACGCCGATCCAGCTCGAGGCGATCCCACCGATGCTGGCCGGGCGGGACGTGCTCGGGCAGGCGGCGACGGGCACGGGCAAGACGGCTGCGTTCGCGCTGCCGATCCTGCAGCGGATGCCCGGAGGTGACCGCGGCCCGGACCCGACCGCGCTCGTTCTGGTCCCCACGCGCGAGCTCGCGGTACAGGTGTCGGAGGCGTTCCATCGGTACGGCCGGGGCATCGGCATCCGGGTCCTGCCCATCTACGGCGGTCAGCCGATCGGCCGCCAGTTGCGGTCGCTGTCGAACGGCGTCGACGTCGTGGTCGCCACGCCGGGCCGCGCCCTCGACCACATCGGCCGCGACACCCTCCACCTGGACAGCCTCACCTGCGTGGTCCTGGACGAGGCCGACGAGATGCTCGACATGGGCTTCGCCGAGGACATCGAGGCGATCCTGCAGGAGACGCCGGAAGAACGCCAGACGGTGTTGTTCTCCGCGACCATGCCGCCGCGCATCAGCGGAATGGTCCGGCGCCACCTACGTGACCCGGAGCGGATCGAGATCGAGCGGCGCGCGCCAGAGCCTGGTGAGGCGCCGCTGGTACGGCAGGTCGCGTACGTCATTCCGCGGGCGCACAAGTCGGCGGCGCTGGGCCGGGTCCTCGACGTCGAGTCGCCCACCGCGTCGCTGGTCTTCTGCCGTACGCGCGAGGAGGTCGACCAGCTCGCCGAGACGCTGAACGGCAGGGGCTATCGCGCGGAGGCCCTGCACGGCGGCATGAGCCAGGAGCAGCGCGACCGGGTGATGGGGCGCCTACGCAGCCGTACCGCCGATCTGCTGGTGGCCACCGACGTGGCCGCCCGTGGCCTGGACATCGAACACCTCAGCCACGTCGTCAACTACGACGTGCCGTCCGCGCCGGAGTCCTACGTCCACCGGATCGGCCGGGTGGGCCGGGCCGGCCGGGAGGGCGTGGCGATCACGCTGGCCGCACCGCGCGAGCACCGGATGCTGAAGACGATCGAACGCGTGACCGGCCGCAAGATCGCGGTCGAGAAGATGCCGACGGTCGCCGACCTGCAGGCCCGCCGGCTGGAACTCACCCGTGCCGCCCTGCAGGAGAGCCTGCTCGAGGACGACCTGGAGCACTTCCGGGTCGTGGTGGAGACCCTCACCGACGAGTTCGACGTGATGGAGGTGGCGCTGGCCGCGGTCAAGCTGGCGCACGAGGCGACCGGCGGCCGGGTCGACGATGACGAGCCGGAGATTCCCGACGCGACTCCGGAGTCCGACGGCGCGCGGCGCAGGGCAGATGGCGGCCGTCCGCAGGGCGGTCGCGCGCGGGGCCGTGGCGGGGCAGGTGGCATGACCCGGCTGTTCGTCGGCCTCGGCCGGCGGGCGGGCGTGCGGCCCCAGGACCTGGTGGGTGCGATCGCCAACGAGTCCAGCCTGCGTGGGCGGGAGATCGGTGCGATCGAGATCACGGACAAGTTCTCCCTGGTGGAGGTGCCGGAGAACGCCGCCAACGAGGTCATCTCAGCGTTGCGGTCCACGACAGTGAAGGGCCGGAAGGTCAACGTACGCAGGGAACGCCAGCGCTGACCGCCACCCTCGACGTGCGACCGCCCGTGCGACCGCCCGCGCGACCGCCCGCGCGGCTGTCCGCGTAGTGGGGCAGGACGGCCGGAACCGGCTCGCACCCGCGTCACCGGACCGTGGCGAGGTTCGTACGTCAGGAATCGGACAGGCCCGGCCGCCCGCACCCTGCTAGCGTCCAGTGAACGGTTCCGGCCCGCCTGGTGACCGCCCGCACCGCGAAGGGGCGCGAGGTCGCGCCGAGCCGCGACAGCCGATCCGACGACACTCAGGGTGGGGATGCGGGATGCCGGCGACGACGACGGTCGGAGTCATCGGGTGCGGACAGGTCAGCCACATGTACCTTCCGATCCTGGGCCGGATGCCCGGCGTCGAGGTCGCCGTGGTGGCCGACGTCGACCAGGAGCGGGCGGCACAGGTCGCCACGAAGTACGACGTGCCGCAGGCGACGGATCCGCAGACCGTGCTCGAGAGTTCGGACGTCGAGGTGGTCGTCAACCTCACCCCGATCGCGGTGCACGTCGAGGTGAGCAAGGCGGCGTTGACAGCGGGCAAGCACCTGTGGTCGGAGAAGCCGCTCGCCCCCACGCTGGAACAGGCGCGGGAGCTCATCGCGGAGGCCGACCAGCGCGGGCTGGCGGTGGGATGCGCCCCGGACACCCTGTTGGGCTCGGGATTCCAGGCCGCGCGAACCGCTCTCGCCGACGGCGCCGTCGGCACGCCGCTGTCCGCGACCGGACTGATGTTTCGCGGCGCGATGGGACGGGCGAGCTTCTACACCGAGGGCGCGACACCCATTCTGGACATGGCGCCGTACTACTTCTCCGCGCTGGTCAACCTGTTCGGCCCGGCGGTGCGGGTGAGCGGCGCGGCCCACACCCTGCGTGCGGGGGAGGAACCGACCCGGCCGCCGGCGGGCGCGGCGATCGCCACCGCCGGGGTGGTGGAGTTCGCGAACGGCTTGCTGGCGAACACCGCGCTGCTGTGGGGCACCGACCATCCGCGGGAGGTTCCGGTGCTCACCGTCTACGGCAGCGACGGTGAGCTCGCCGCGCCGAACCCGAACAACTTTGGTGATCCGGCCTACGTCCGCCGGTACGGCGAGGACTGGCAGGAGGTCCCGGACAGTCGGCAGCCGGCCGACCTCCCGCACAACCTGCGCGGACTCGGCGTGGGTGAGCTCGCGGCGGCGGTCCGGGCGGGCCGCAGACCTCGTGCCGGCGGCGACATCGCCTGTCACGTGGTCGAGCTGATCGCCGGCCTGGTCCGCTCGGCAGGGACGGGGGAGCGGGTGGAGCTGACCACGACGTGCACTCCGGCGCCACCGCTGTCGGCGGAGGAGCGTGCGGCCCTGCTGGGCTAGCGTGGTTGTGTCGGAACACCATGCAGGCAAGGGTTTCGGAGTGATCCGGAGTCGTTCTGCGTGGTCAGGAAGTCGTCCGAGGCAGATCGAGGAGGCGGGATGAAGGTCGACCTGGGCTGTGGCCAGATCACGTGGCGAGGTGTCCCGGAGGAGAAGGTGCTCGCCGACATCGCCGAGGCGGGCTACGCCGGCGCGCCGTTGAGTGCCCGCGGCGGGCGTACGGCCAAGCAGATCGCCGAGATCTGGGGCGGGTACGGCCTCGCGCCCGCACCCGGCTACTTCGGCGGCGACTTCTGGGAGGAGGACCGGCACGAGGAGTACGTCGCGCAGGCACACGAACAGGCCCGGATCTCCAGCGACCTCGGAGTGAGTGAGCTCTACGTCTCCGCGGGCGGGTTCAACACCACCACCCGGTCCGGTCACACCCGCCGGGACGTCGCCGCGCACGCGGGCCCGGACGACGCCCTGTCGGAGAAGGAGTTCGGCCAGCTGGTGCGGACCGTGGACGCGATCGCGCGGGCGACGCTGGAGTACGGCGTGCGATCCTGCTACCACAACCACGTCGGCACGTTCGTGGAGACCGAGGACGAGATCGAGCGGCTGCTGGCAGCGGTGGACCCGGAGGTCCTGTTCCTCGGCCCCGACACCGGTCACCTCGCCTGGGCCGGCGTCGACGTGGTGGAGTTCACCCGCCGGCACGCCGAGCGCATCAAGACCGCGCACCTGAAGGACATCGACACGGCCGTACGAGACCGCGGCCGCGTGGCGGGCTGGGACTACTCCACGTTCGAAAAACACGCGATCTGGGCCGAGGTGGGACACGGCGAGGTCGACTTCGCCACGATGTTCTCCCTGCTGGGCCAGGCCGGCTTCGCCGGTTGGCTGATCGTGGAGACCGACGTCACCCAGCGCGAGACGCCCTTGGAGAGCGCCCGGATCAGCAGGGACAACCTCCGCGGCCTCGGCGTGTGACCTCGGCCGCAGGGGTGCTGTCAAGCCGGACCTGACGCCCGGGTTGTCGTCAAGGTGACCCTGACGACAACCCGGGCTTGTCCGACGCCGCACCGAGGATGTGTCGCGGAGACAGACCTCAGGGCGAGCGCTCAGTCGCCGGTGTCGGAGGGGTGGTACCCGTCGTAGCCGTCGGGAGAGTCGTCGTCGCCGCCGAAGATGGCGCTCCTGACCTGACGGCTGGTGCGGTCCAGGTCGTCGAGGACGTCACTGAGCCGCTGTCGTACGACCGGTTCGGAGCTCAGGCCGCCGGCGCTGCGCAGGCGCAGGCTGACACCGAACAACTGCTGGACGATCACGTCCCGCATCTCGTGCGCGATGCGGTCGCGCTCCTCCAGTACGGCCAGGTGCTCGCGGTCTCCCTGCGTACGCACTCGCTGCAGTGCGAGCGCGGCCACGTCGGCGAAGATCTGTATCTGCACGACCTCCTCGCGGGCGAGGGGAGCCTGGGGTGAACCGCGGCGCCAGGCGACGAACAACGTGCCCAGCACCTCACCGTCGGTGGTGAGCGGGAGCATCATGCCCAGTCCCAGGACCGCCAGCGCCCTCTGCCAGGCCGGAGGCGGGTCGTGTCCGGGTTCGTTCGGATAGTCGTCGCTGACGACGGGCTCGCCGGTGTCGAGCACCCGGGCCAGCAGACCTGCCCGCGGGATGCGCAGGTCGGGCGGTGCGGGCACCAGACCGCCGCCCTCGAAGACCACGGCGAACACCGAGCCCGGATCGATCGGGTCCGCCAGCAGCACGCCGGCGACGTCCGCGCCGGACACCTCGCGCAGGTGGTCCACCAGCAACCGCATCGCCTCGTCGCGGTCCACCTCACCGAGCAGCAGCCGGGCCATCTCGGCGGCGGCCTCGAGCCAGCGTTCGCGTCGGTTGCGGGCCTCCTGGGCACGGACACGCAGCAGGGCCAGGGCGGTGTGGTTGGCGAACGTACGGACGAGGTCACCCTCGCACGCGGCCACCGGCGCGGCGGGGGAGTCCCGCCGCCAGCCCACGAACAGCACACCCAGCAACTCGCCGGACACCGCGAGCGGCAGGACCATGGTCAGCCCCAGACCGGACAGGTCCTCCTGCGGGTCCGGACCCGGGTCGAAGCGCGGGTCGTCCAGGAGGTGCTCGGTGACGATCGGCTCGCCGTTGTCCAGGACGGCGGCCGCGAGCCCCCGGCGGGGAACGCGGGTACCTGGGGCGGGCAGGTCGGCCAGGCCGGCGGCCGCCTGGTAGACGAGTCGGTCCGGGTCGGCCGGATCGACCAGGATCACCGCGGCGTACTCCGCGCCGGAGATCTTCCGGAACCGCTGGGTCGCCAGCCGGGTCGTCGCGGCGAGGTCCACCTCGTCCAGCAGCATGGCGGTCAGTTCCGAGCAACCCTCCAGCCACCGTTGCCTGCGCTGCTGCTGGCCCAGCAGCCGGAAGTTCTCGATCGCCAGTGCCGCCGCCCGGGCGAGCCCGACGGCCGTCTGCTCGTCCGTCTCGGAGAACTCCTGCCCGTCCACCTTGTCGGCGAGGTAGAGGTGGCCGTACGACGCGTCGCGCAGGTGCACCGGGACGGCAAGGAGCGTGGTGGCCAGTTCGTGGGCCGGTAGATGCTGCGCGGCGGGGTGGTCGCGCAGCGAGTTCAGCCTGACCGGCCGCTCGGATTCCAGCAGTAATTCGAGCAGTCCGTGCAGCCGGGGAAGCCCGGCGACCTCCGAACTCTCCTCGTCGGTCAGCCCGCAGGTCACGAACTCGCGGACGTTCCAGTCGGACTCGGTGACCAGCAGGGCACCACAGCGAGCACCCACCAGCTCACACGCCGTGGAGACGATTCGCTGGAGGGTCTCGGTGAGATCCTGTCCGGTGTCTTGGGGGCCGGGCGACGAGGGGGACGCCGGGCCGAAACGGTCGGCGGTCGATGCCATGGCTTCGATCGTAGGCGGCTGTCAACCGGGACCGATCCGCCGAAACCGGGGTGATCACCCCAGCTTCGGCGGTCGGTCGCCAGGTTGTTCGGGGAATCCCCCACGCTTCTCGTAGCGCTGGTCGTAGCGACTGTCAGTAGTGCCTCGTACTGGTGCCCGGCAGGGGTGCTGTCACGATGCCGACCGGTCCTCGTTCCGCCTGCCCTGTCAGGCTTTTCGTGCCATGGGGCTTTAGTGCGGTCAGGGCTTTCGGGTCGTCGGGACTTCCGTACGGTCAGGACGTCCAGGCAGTGAGCGCGGCGGCCGACCGTGCGTACGCGGAGAAGTCGCGCGGTGCGCGGCCCAGCGCGCGCCGCACACCGTCTGTCAACCCAGCGTTGCGCCCGTCGAGCACCTCGCCGAACAGCCCCGACAGCAGGGCGGCGAACTCCGCCGGAGCACCCTCCTCGACCATGCCGGCGGCGAACTGTTCGACGGAGACGGGTGCGTATGTCACCTCCCGTCCGGACGCCGCGGAGATCTCCGCGGCGACCTCGGCGAAGCGGAGCGACCGCGCCCCGGTCACCTCGTACACCTGTCCCTCGTGGCCCGGCTCGGTGAGGGCGGCGACCGCCACGTCGGCCACGTCGTCGGCGTCCACGAACGGCTCGGCGACATCGCCGGCGGGGAAGGGAAGCACGCCCACGCGGACGGCGTCGACCAGGAAGCCCTCGCTGAAGTTCTGCGCGAAGAAACTGGATCGTACGACCGTCCAGGCGGCGTCGTCCGCGCACGCGTTCCGCAGCACCTGCTCGGTCCGTTGGGCTTCCGGTTCCCCGCGCCCGCTGAGCAGGACCAGTCGGCGCACGCCGTGGTCGACGGCCAACCGGGTGAAAGCGCCGACCGTCTCCGCTGCTCCGGGAAAGCCGAGATCGGGGACGTACGCGACGTAGGCCGCCGAGGTGCCCTCCACCGCCGCCGGCCAGGTGCGAGCGTCCTCCCAGTCGAAGGGCGGGGTCCCGGACCGGGAGCCGATCCGGACGGATGCGCCGCGCTCGGCGAGCCGCCGCGCGACCCGGGCACCGGTCTTTCCCGTACCGGCCAGGACGAGGGTGGTGCCCGCAGCGCCCCTCGCCGGCTGCTGGGCTGCCCGCTGGGCTGTCTGCTGGGCTGTCTGCTGGGCTGCCCGCTGGGCTGTCTGCTGGGTCGGATTCTGGCTCTGCGAGGTCTGTGTCATGGCTCCAGCCAACCGCCGCCGACCTGGACGCGCCATGGCTGAGAAGCTCGGTTCCATACGCGTGCGTCCACGCCTGGACCTGGGACCTAGACTCCCGGACATGGACCCGCTCGCCGGGCTACTGTCCGGACCCCGCGCCCGGCAGGCGTTCCTGCTGCGTGCGCTGCTCGACCCGCCGTGGTCGATGCGGGTACAGGACCAGGCGCCACTGACCCTGGTGGTGATGGTGCGCGGCGACGCGTGGGTCCTGCCCGAGAGGGGTGAGCCGCGCCCGCTCCGCGCGGGTGACGTCGCGCTCTTCCGGGGACCCGAGCCGTACGTCGTCACCGACCACCCGGACACGCCCCCGCAGGTGGTCATCCACCCCGGCCAGCGCTGCACCACCCCGACCGGGGAGAGCCTGAGCCAGGCGATGGACCTCGGCGTACGGAGCTGGGGAACCAACCCGCAAGGCCAGGTTGTCATGCTCGTCGGCACCTACCCCGAGGTCGGCGCGGTCGGGGCGTTGCTGCTGGACGCCCTGCCCGCGCTGGTGGTGCTGCCGGGCGCGGCCCTGGACTCACCGCTGGTGCCGCTGCTCGGCGCCGAGGCGCAACGCGAGGACCCGGGGCAGGAGGTCGTGCTGGACCGGCTGCTCGACCTGCTGGTGGTGATGTCGCTGCGGACGTGGTTCGCGCGCCCGGACACCGCCACACCGCCGTGGTACGCCGCGCAGGACGATCCGGTCGTCGGGAAAGCTCTGCGGCTGTTGCAGAACGCGCCGGCCCGGCCGTGGACGGTGGCCCGGCTCGCTGCGGAGTGCGGTGTGTCGCGGGCGGCGCTGGCGCGCAGGTTCACCGAGCTCGTCGGTGAGCCGCCGATGGCGTTCCTCGCCGGCTGGCGGCTCGCGCTCGCCGCCGACCTGCTGGCCGAGCCGGGCGCCACGGTCGCGTCGGTGGCGACCAGGGTGGGATACGCGAGCCCGTTCGCCCTCAGTACGGCGTTCAAGCGGGTGCGTGGGCTGAGTCCACGCGAGCACCAACGGCGTACGGCGGCCGAACAGTCCGGAGCGGCGGGGGCCACACCCGGAGGCTGAGGATCTTCTCGGCAGGAGGGGGTGGATGCGACCACGCGAGATCCTGGCCCCGGAGCCCTGACGGACCTTCCGTGACAACTACGCCTTGACGACGGTCATCGCCTGGTGCGACGGCTGGTCAACCGGGCGGCGGCGCTGCTACCCATGCGGGCGGCGACAGCGGCCGCGGCGCCGGCGGCCAGCGCGGTCGCGGCCAGCGCGGCGGCCCGGGCGGCCCAGCTCGGTGTGCCCGGCCGGTCGCCGGGCGCCAGGTCGTTCCGGGTCGCCCCGATCCGCACACCGTCGGGGGAGTGCCGCCGGTCCGGCAGCCCGCGGGCGAGGAGCTCGGCCAGGTGGACACCCTCGCGTCCGCCGCTGTCGAGTTCGTGCAGCTGCGTACGGCAGCTGAACCCGTCCGCGAGGATCGCCGTGCCCGGCTCGGCGTCGCGCACCGACGGCAACAGCACGCTCTCCGCACAGGCCTCGCTGACCTCCAGGTGCCCGGCCTCGAACCCGAAGTTGCCGGCCAGGCCGCAACAACCGGAGTCGAGGCGCTCGGCCCGGGCGCCGGCGCGGTCGAGGAGTTCGGCGTCGGCGTCCCAGCCCAGGACGGCGTGCTGGTGACAGTGCACCTGGGCGAGGGCGTGCACGCCGTTCAGTGACGGTGGCGTCCAGCCGGGCGTGTGCTCGGTGAGCAGCTCGGCCAGTGTCAAGGTCTGCTTGCGCAGCCGTTCGACGTCGTCGTCGGAACCCATCAGATCGGTCGCGTCGGAGCGGAAAACCGTTGTGCAGCTGGGCTCCAGGCCAACCACGAAGCCACCGGAGCGCAGGTGATCCGACAGCGCGTCGATCGTACGACGCAGCACCTTCTTGGCCGTGGCGAGCTGGCCGGTGGAGATCCAGGTGAGGCCGCAGCACAGCGTCTGCTCCGGCATCCGCACCTCCCAGCCGGCGTCCTCCAGCAGCTCCACCGCGGCGCGGCCGATGTGTGGGTGGAAGGTGTTCGTGAACGTGTCCGGCCACAACATCACCGTGCCGCGGCTCCCGGCGGGGCGAGATCCGCGACGCTGCCACCACTGCCGCAGGGTCTCGCCCGCGAACAACGGGATCTCCCGGGGCTCAAGGCCGGCCAGCGCGGTCGCCAGCCGGGGCAGCAAGGGTGCGTGGGTGAAGGCGTTCACCACCCGTCCCAGCCGCGCCCGGGTAACGCCGGCCGCGACGACGGGCAGCCAGCCGAGCGCATAGTGCGCACGGGGACGTAGCCGGCCCGCGTAGTGGTGGGCGAGGAACTCCGCCTTGTACGTCGCCATGTCGACGTTGGCCGGGCAGTCGCTCTTGCATCCCTTGCAGGCAAGGCAGAGGTCCAGCGCATCGCGTACGGCGGTCGAACGCCAGCCGTCCACGACGGGGGAGTCGTGGTGGCCGGCCAGCATCTCGAACAGCAGGCGGGAACGACCGCGGGTGGAGTGCTCCTCCTCCATGGTCGCCTGGTACGACGGGCACATCACCGCGCCACCCTCGTGCGAATGCTGGCGGCACTTGCCCACGCCGACACAGCGGTTGACGGCCTGCACGAACGACCCGTCGGTCTCGGGATAGTGGAAGAACACCTCCCCCTCGAGGTGCGGCGTCCACGTCGCGCCCAGGCGGAGGTTCTCGTCCAGCCGGTGCGGCGCGACCACCTTGCCGGGGTTCATCCGGTCGCCCGGGTCGAAGATCGCCTTCAGCTCGCCGAACGCCCGCATGATGGTCGGCCCGAACATCCGGGGCAGCAGCTCGCCGCGGGCCTGCCCGTCGCCGTGTTCGCCGGAGAACGAACCACCGTAGGACGCCACCAGGTCGGCGGCGCTCTCCAGGAACCGGCGGTACGTCGCCACGCCCTCGGCGTCGGTGAGCCCGAACGGGATCCGGGTGTGCACGCAGCCCTGACCGAAGTGGCCGTACAGGCTGGGCGCGGTCTCGTCGGCGTACCCGAACTCCTCGAACAACCGCTCCAGGTCGCGCAGGTAGTCGCCGAGTCGTTCCGGTGAGACGGCCGAGTCCTCCCAGCCCTCCCAGGTCTCCGGGTGGCCGGGCACGTGCGCGGTGGCGCCGAGGCCGGCCTCGCGTACCCGCCAGAGCTCGTCCTCGCGTTCGGGCTTGTCGAGGAAGGCGACGTCGGGGTCGTCGCCGGACTTCCCCAGCGCCCGCAGCATCCGCTGCGCCGCCTGGTCGCACTTCTCGTTCGTCTCCGCGCCGAACTGCACCATCAGGAAGCCCGATCCCTCGGGCAGCTCCTCGCGGGCGAGCGGGTTGAGGTGCTTGATCTTCTCGTCGGTGAGCAGGCGTTCGTCCAGGCCCTCCAGCGCGATCGGCTCGTGCGGGAGCACGGCGGGTACGGCGTCGCCGGCCGCGGCGATTCCGTCGAAGCCGAGCACCACGAGGGTGCGGGAGGGGAGTACGGGAATGAGCTCGAGTTCGGCCCGCAGCACGGTCACCAGCGTGGACTCGCTGCCGACGAGCAGTCCGGCGACGTCGAAGTCGTGTTCGGGCAGCAGGGAGTCGAGGTTGTAGCCGGACACGCGGCGCGGGATGTCGGGGTAGCGGGCACGAATCTCGTCGGCGTACTGCTCGCGCAGCCGGCGCAGGGAACGATAGACGGCGGCGCGCCGGTCGCCGCGGCGTTCGACCGCTGCGTACTCCTCGTCGTCGGTCTCACCGCACCAGAAGCGGGTGCCGTCGTAGAGCAGCACCTCCAGCCCGGCGATGTTGTCGACGACCTTGCCGGAGCGCTGGGCGGTCGCGCCGCAGGAGTTGTTGCCGATCATCCCGCCGATCGTGCAGTTGGGGTGGGTGGCCGGCTCCGGGCCGTACCGCAGTCCGTGGCGTGCGAGCTGCTTGTTGAGGACGTCGAGCACGATGCCGGGCTCGACCACGCAGGTCCGCCGCTCGGCGTCGACCCGCAGCAGCCGGTTGCAGTACTTCGCCCAGTCGATCATCACCGCCTCGTTGGTGCACTGCCCGGCCAGGCTCGTACCACCGCCACGGGACAGCAGCGGTGCGTCGTGCTCGCGGCACACGGTCACCGCCTCGACCCCCGCCTCGATCGACCGGGGGACGACCACTCCGATCGGCACCTGCCGGAAGTTGGAGGCGTCGGTGGAGTAGGCGGCGCGGGTGCCCTCGTCGAACCGCACCTCGCCGTCGACCCTCGACTCGAGGTCCCGCCGCAGGGCGGCCACGTCGACGTGCGAGCGGCGTGGGGCATGGAGGACGGGTGCGGGCAGGTCGACCTCGGTCACGGGCGGAGCTCCTCTCCCGGTCTGTCACGGCCGGTCGGTCTCGGCTGGTCAGCACGGCCGGTCGGCACAGCCGGTTGTCACAGTCAGTTCCCGTGCATCCCGGCGAGTACCCACCTCGTTCGGCCGGCTCCCGGCCGGTGATACCCGCGGGATTCCTGCATACTCGCAATACTTGCGCGATTGCAAGTAATGCGGGGTGGTGATACGTCTTGGAGGGTAGTTCTGTCCCCTGGGAGCGGTTCCGGGGGAGAAACAGTCGATCGGGAGGTTTCGTATGTGTGCGGCGTGGGGAGGGGTCCCTACCCAGCCCCGAACCCCGGCATGGACGAGGAGGTCACCCATGGCCACCAGCACCACGGCCGCATCCGCGGTCCCCGCCCGCAAGCGCACCGCTCGCTCTTCCCGCATCTCCCCGACCGAGAGCATCCGCCAGGCGCGGATGGCGCTCGCCGCGAACCCCCCGTCCGACGCCGAGTCCACCACCGAGTCCATCGAGTCCACTACCGAGGAGGACTCCGCCGCAATTTCCGCGGCCAGGAAGGACGCCGACCGCAGGAACGCCCGTCGCGGCTCCCGTTCCCAGCTGGTTCTCGACCACATCGGCCTGGCCAGAAACCTCGCGTCCCGCTACGCCGGACGCGGTGAGCCGCTCGAGGAGCTCCAGCAGGTGGCCATGGTCGGGCTCGTCCTGGCCGCCGACCGGTTCGACCCGGAGAGGGGCACCAGCTTCAGCACCTTCGCCGTGCCGACGATTCTCGGTGAGCTTCGCCGGCACTTCCGTGACCACTGTTGGTCAGTACGAATCCCGCGCCGGCTGCACGACCTGCACCGTGCCGTACGCCAGGCCAACGAGGACATGTCCAACTCGCTGCGGCGGTCACCGACGGTGAGCGAGCTGGCGGAGGAACTCGACGTCCGGGAGGAGGACATCCTCCAGGCGCAGGAGAGCGCCGGCGCCTACTCGGCGTTGTCGCTGGAGAGCCCGGTGGACAGCGGCGAGCCGGACGCCGACACCCTGGGCGACCTGATCGGGCACGACGACAGCAACGTGGAGTACGTCGAGAACCGCGAGGCCGTCCGCCGGGTGATTCCGCACGTGCCGGAGCGGGAACGTCGGATTCTGTACCTCACCTACTTCCGCGAGCGGACGCAGGCCCAGATCGCCGCCGAGTTCGGCATCTCGCAGATGCAGGTCTCCCGGCTGCTGGCCACCACGTTGTCCAACATCCGGTCCGCGGTGATCGAGGACAAGGGCGTTCCGACCAACTGGCCGACACCTCGCCAGAAGGCGAGCTGACACCTCGCACGCCTGCCCCGCACCGCGGCCAACCGAACCGCACGAGACTGGAGGAGAAGATGGCCGAAACAGTCGCCAACCACGTCCTTTCCCGGCTTCGCGACTGGGGTGTCGAGCAGGTGTTCGCCTACCCGGGCGACGGCATCAACGGCCTGGTGGCGGCGTTCGGTGAGTCCGACAACCAGCCACGGTTCGTGCAGTCGCGACACGAGGAGATGTCGGCGTTCGAGGCCGTGGGGTACGCGAAGTTCAGCGGCCAGGTCGGCGTGTGCATGGCGACCAGTGGGCCGGGCGCCATCCACCTGCTGAACGGCCTGTACGACGCGAAGCTCGACCACGTGCCGGTGGTGGCGATCGTCGGGCAGACCGCCCGCAGCGCCATGGGCGGCAGCTACCAGCAGGAGGTCGACCTGCAGACCCTGTTCAAGGACGTGGCCAGCGAGTACCTCGTCGAGGTCAACGTCTCCGAACAGCTCCCCAACGCCCTCGACCGCGCGATCCGTACGGCGCAGGTACGCCGGGCGCCCACGGCGCTGATCATCCCGGCCGACCTGCAGGAGGAGGAGTACTCCCCGCCCGAGCACGTCTTCAAGCAGGTGCCCTCCAGCCCGCCCGCCGACCTGCGGTCGCTGGCGGTGCCGCCGGAGGAGGAGATCGCTCGCGCCGCTGAGGTGCTCAACTCGGGCTCGAAGGTCGCGATCCTGGTCGGCCAGGGTGCCCGGAACGCCGCGGAGGAGGTGTGCCAGGTCGCCGAGGTCACCGGTGCCGGCGTGGCGAAAGCCCTTCTGGGCAAGGACGTTCTGTCCGACGACCTTCCGTACGTCACCGGCTCCATCGGACTGCTCGGCACCAGGGCGAGCTATGAGCTGATGCGTGACTGCGACACCCTGCTGATCGTCGGGTCGAGCTTTCCGTACACGCAGTTCCTGCCGGACTTCGGCCAGGCCCGCGCGGTGCAGATCGACCTCGACCCCGGCCTGATCGGGATGCGTTACCCCACCGAGGTCAACCTGCTCGGCGACGCCCGTGGCACGCTCGCGGCACTGCTGCCCCGGCTGACCCGCAAGGACGACCGGTCCTGGCGGGAGACCGTCGAGAAGAACGTCGCCCGCTGGTGGGAGACCGTCGAGCACCAGGCGATGCTGGAGGCCAAGCCGGTCAACCCGATGCGGATCGTGTGGGAGCTGTCCCAGCGGATTCCCGAGAACGCCATCGTGACGTCCGACTCCGGTTCCGCCGCGAACTGGTATGCCCGCGACCTGCGGATCCGCGGCGACATCCGGGGGTCGCTGTCCGGCAACCTGGCCACCATGGGGCCGGGCGTCCCGTACGCGATCGGCGCGAAGTTCGCTCACCCCGACCGGCCGGTGATCGCTCTGGTCGGTGACGGCGCGATGCAGATGAACGGCATGGCGGAGCTGCTCACGATCTCGCGCTACTACCAGCTGTGGTCGGACCCGAGGTGCGTGATCTGCGTCTTCCACAACAACGACCTGAACCAGGTCACCTGGGAGCTGCGGGCGATGGGCGGCGAGCCGAAGTTCGAGGAGTCGCAGGCCCTGCCGGAGGTCTCGTACGCCGACTTCGCCGCCGGCATCGGCCTGGAGGCCGTCACCGTGGACGGCCCCGACCAGCTCGGCCCGGCCTGGGAGCGCGCGCTGAACGCCGACCGGCCGGCCGTGCTCGACGTGCGCTGCGACCCGGAGGTGCCGCCGATCCCGCCGCACGCCACCTGGGAGCAGATGAAGGCCACCGCCCAGTCGGTGCTGAAGGGGGATCCGAACGCCTGGCACCTGATGGTGCAGGGAGCCAAGACCAAGGCACAGGAGCTGCGCCGCGGGCGCTGAGGCGTCCCGGGGCCGGTCGCCGGGCCGGGGAGACGGACCGATGAGCCGCTTCGCCGCGTTGTGGATCTGGATGTTCGCCCTGTGGGTGCTGCTCACCTGGACGCTCACCGTCGAGCAGTGGGTCGTCGGTGCGGTGGTGGCAGCCGTCGTGGCGGTGACGTTCGCACCGCTCGGTGCGGTGCCCCGGCCCTGGCGGCTGGGGCCGCGCCGGTTGTGGTGGCTGGGCAGGCTGGTGGCGACGGCACTGCGCCGAAGTGCCGTCGCCAACGCCCAGCTCGCCGCGCGGATCTGGTCGCCGCACCCGAGGACCCGGTCGGGGATGCTGGTGGTGCCGACCAACGCGCGGACCGCCGCGGAGTTCACCACGGTCGGCGTACTCACCTCGCTCATCGTCGACAACCAGCTGGTCGACGTACACCGGAACGGCTCCCGCCTGCAGTACCACGCGGTGTGGGTGAGCGACGAGGACCCGATCCGCAACCGGGCCCGGATCAACGCGCCGGTGGAGGATCTGGTGGATCGCCTGGCAGGGGAGTCGCGATGACCGAGATCTTCTGGCTGGCGGCGGTCGCGGAGACCCTCCTCGCCGTTCCGCTGCTCGCCCGGCTGGGGCGCGGTCCGACCATCGCCGACCGGATCGTGGCGGTGAACACCGTGGCGACCCAGGCGACGCTGGCGGTGGTGTTCGCCGCGGCGGCCACCCAGCGGCCCATCTACCTGGACGTCGCGTTGTGGCTCGCGGCGTTCAGCTATCTGGGCACGATCGTCTGGGCGCGCTATCTCGAGCGGGGCCTGCTGTGATCCGGACCGTGATCGTGGCCGGTCTGCTGGTGGCCGGGTTGTTCTTCTCCCTCTCCGGCGTCGTCGGAATCCTCCGGATGCCCGACGTGTACACCCGCATCCAGTGCTCGACGAAGAACATCACGATGGGCGCGCTGCCGGCCCTGCTCGCGCTGGTGGTCGGCATGGGCGCGCTCAGCACGTACGGCAGCCGGGCGTTGCTGGTCGCCGGCCTGCTGCTGCTGATCAACCCGATCGCCTCGCACGCGCTCGTCCGCGCCGCGTACAAGAGCGGTGCGCCGATGTGGCGAGGCGCCGTCGTCGACCAGGTCCGGGCGTCGGCTGGTGAACGGCGCGGCGACGGTTCCGGCGAGGGTTCTGGCAACGGCTCCGGTGACAGGGGAGGCCGCCGGTGATGTTCTGGGTGCTCGATTTCGCCTGCCTGGCGGTCATTCTCGGCGCTGCGGTCATGGTGGTCCGCCTGCGTACCCTCACCGGCGCCGTGGTTGCGCTGTCGGCGGTGGGAACCGTCCTCACCCTGCTGTTCGTCGTCCTCGGCGCGCCCGACGTCGCACATGCCGAGGTCGCGGTGGGCGCGATCGCGTTGCCCGTGCTCTTCCTCGTCGCCATCGGCAAGGTCCGGACGGTCGTGGAGCCCGCCCAGGTCGGTGAGCCGTCCGGGACCGAGCACCCGCCTGGGACGGAGCGTACGGGCGGGACCGAGCACCCGCCCGGGACCGAGCACCCAGCCGAACGCGCGGACGGGGGAGAGGCCGGGAAGGCCGGCGGATGAGTGGCGACCGGCCCGGCTCGCAGGCGACGCACCGCCCAGTGGTCGGAGCAGTGCTCTCGCTGGGCTTCCTGGGCGTGCTGGTGGTGGCGCTGCTGGGACTGCCCGGCGACCGGGCGCCGTTGCCGGCCGTCGCCCGGCAGGCACTGGAAGAGTCCCTCCCGGTCTGGCACTCCACCGAACCCGTCAACGTCGTGGTGTACGGCGTTCGCGGGTTCGACACCTTCGGCGAGACGTTCCTGTTGCTGGCGGCTGTCGTGGGAGTGGTCCTGCTCGCCCGCACCAGGGAACCCCGCGCCGGCTTCGTGGGCGAGGAGGTTGCCGCCGGCCCCGAACAGCTGCAGGAGGACCCGGGCTCGAGGCGGCACGGAGAGCCCGGCGATGCCCACGGTGCGGGCGAGGAGGACGCGGCCCGGGCCGCGGAGCGCGCCGAGCAGAGGAGTGAGCACGAGAGCCGGGCGCCGGCCACCCCGGACGACGAGCCGCTCGGGACACCGGCACCCGAACGCGCGCAGGGCATGTCCGTGGTCGTCCGTGGCGGCATCCGCACCGCGGCGCCCCTGCTCGCGGTCATGGGGCTGTACCTCGTCGCCTGGGGATACTCGCCCGGCGGGGGTTTCCCGGCCGGAGCCGTACTGCTCGGTGTCGTCCTGCTCGTCTACGCCGCACTCGGCTACGGCGCGATCAGCCGGGTGATCCGGCCCGGACTGCTGGAGCCCCTCGAACTCGCCGGCGCACTGGCGATCTGTGCCCTCGGCCTGGTGGGGCTGGCGGTCGCCGGTGCGTTCTGGGCGAACTGGCTGCCGCTCGCCCCGGCGCAGACGATCCGCTCCGGCGGCATCGTGCAGGCGTTCTCGGTGGCGGAGCTGGTGGAGGTGTCGACCGGCCTCACCCTCGCGGTGTTCGGGCTGCTCGGCATGCGCCACGACTGGGCGCCGGACCCCGACACCGGCGACAACAGCGACAACAGCGACAACGACGACAACCACGGCGGCGACACCGGGGGCGGCCGGTGATCCACGTCAACTACGTCGCCGCGGCGGTGTTGTTCTGCATCGGCCTGTACGCCGTTCTCACCCGGCGCAACCTGCTGCGGATCGTGATGGGCCTGTCCCTGATGGAGTCCTCGACCTACCTGCTGCTGGTGTCGATGGCCTACCGCCGCGGCTCCACGGCGCCGGTCCTGCTCGACCCGCCGCCGGGAAAGACCCCGAGCGAGCTCGCGGCCGGCAACGTCGCCGACCCCGTCCTGCAGAACTTCTGCATCACCGCGGTGGTCATCGGGGTGGCGGTCACGGCGGTCTTCCTGACGGTGGTGGTCCGGATCGCCCAGCACCACCGCACCGTGGACGCCGACGAGGTGCGGGCGATGCGCGGATGAGCATCCTGAGCACGGCGAGCCCGATGAGCACGGCCACACTGGACTCGCTGCTGCCGTTGCCCGCGGTCGTCCTCATCGTCGGCGCGACGGTGTGCCCGCTACTGGGGAGAATCTCGGCTCGTGCGCCCATGGTCGTCGCGGTGCTGGCCTGCGGCACCGCCGGTGGGATCCTGGCGCTGTTCGCCCCCGCGGTCTACTCGGGCCGGCTGCTGGTGACCTACCTCGGCGGCTGGACTCCGAAGGGGGGCGCGGCGCTCGGCATCGCGTTCGCCGCCGACCCGTTCGGGCTGAGCTACGCCCTCGCGGTGACCGTCGTGAGTCTGGTGCTCACCGTGTTCACGTTGTCGATGCTCGGCCGGCTCGGACCCCGCGAGCTCGGCGGCTACGCCTGCCTGTTCCTGCTGCTGGCCGCCGCCCTGGTGGGGATCGCGCTGACCGCCGACGCGTTCAACCTGTTCGTCTGGCTCGAGGTCGCGGCACTGGCGAGCTACGCGCTGACCGGCTTCTTCCTGGAACGCCCGACCGCGCTGGAGGCGGCGTTCAAGATTCTCGTACTGACCACGATCGGGACGTTCTGCGTCTTCGTCGGCACCGGCGTGCTGTACGCGGAGTACGGCGCGCTGAACCTCGGTCAGCTGCACAGGTCGCTCGAACCGGGCGTCGGGGTGGTGGGGCTGGTCGCGCTGGGCCTGCTCGTCGCCGGCTACGGGACCAAGGCCGGGCTGATTCCCTTCCACGGCTGGCTGGCAGACGCGCACACCGCCGCGCCGGGCCCCGTGTCGGCGTTGTTCTCCGGCCTGATGGTGAGCCTGGGCGTGGTCGGGATCGCCAGGTTCGCCTTCCTGGTCTACGACCGGCCGCCACCTGTGCTCGGGGTGCTGATGGTGGTGGGGGTCGTCTCGGCGGTGGTGGGTGCGCTGCTGAGCCTGGGCCAGGACGATCTCAAACGACTGCTGGCGTACGACACGGTGTCCCAGATCGGCGTGGTGACGGTGGGCCTGGCGATCGGGACCCGGGTCGGGGTGGCCGGCGGCACGTACCAGCTGCTCAACCACACGTTGTTCAAGTCCCTGCTGTTCCTGTGCGCGGGGACGGTCCTGCACGTCACCGGGAAGGAACGCCTGTCCGAGCTCGGCGGGCTGGGTCGGCAGATGCCGCTGGTGGCGGCGGCGTTCCTGGTCGGCGTACTCGCGATCTCCGGCGTCCCGCCGCTGAACGGCTACGTGTCGCTGGGGCTGATCCACGAGGGGCTGGAGGAGACCCATCAGTACGTCCCGCTGGCGGCCCTCCTGGTCAGTCAGGCGGTCACGGTGGCTGCGCTGGGCCGGGCGGCGTGGCGGGTGTTCTTCGGGCCGGCCCGGGGCCCGGCGCCGGCCGGGGAGTCGGCGCGGCCGGGGATGGTGGCCGGGTTCGTCGCCCTGGCGACGTTGTGCGTGGCGTTCGGCGCGGTGCCGAAGCTGCTGCTGCACCGGGTGCTCAGCCCGGCCGCGGACTGGTTGCTGGACGCGGGGGACTACGGCCGGTCGGTGCTGGCCGGTGGCGGGCACGTGTCCCTCGGCCCGGTCGTCACGTTCGACTACCTCGCGCCGACGTCGTTGCTGGTGGCGCTCGGCACGGCGGTGGTCGGCGTGCTGCTGGCGTGGAGGTATGCCGGTGACCGTGTGCCGCGTTCGGTGGTGCCGCTGCGCAGGCTGCACACCGGGTCGGTGAACGACTACGCGAGCTTCCTCGTGGCCGGCCTGCTGCTGGTGTGCGGAGGTCTGCTGGCCGGGCGGCTCGGGTAGGCGGCTCGGATGGGTAGGCGGCTCGGATGGGCGACTCGGTGAGGCCGGGTTGGGAGGTGGGTGACCGATGCCCGAACTCCCTGACGTGGAAGGGTTCCGGCGGGTCCTGAGTGACCACGTGGTCGGTGCCCGTGTCGAGAGCGTGCACGTCGCCGACGAGGGAGTCCTGCGCGGGGTGAGCGGTCGTGCGTTCCGGCGCGAGGTCGCCGGCGCGACGCTCACTTCACCTCACCGGCACGGCAAGTGGCTGGTGCTGCCGCTCGCCCGGTCCGGGCGGGCCGTACACAGACATGACGACCCGAGCGTGGTCTTCCACTTCGGCATGACCGGCGGTTTGTCGTGGGTGCCGGCGGAGCGAGTCGAGGGGGAGCCCCGGCACCGGCACGACCGGGTGGTCGTCCGTACGGCAGCCGGCGAGCTCCGCTTCCGCGACATGCGGAAGTTGCAGGGAATCCGGCTGGCCACCGACGACCACGCCGTCGACGTCCTGCTGGGCGGGCTCGGCCCGGACGCCGCGACGGTGACAGCGGGGGAGTTTCGCAAGCAGGTAAGGCCGTTACGACGTCAGCTCAAGCCCGCCCTGATGGACCAGACGGTGCTCGCGGGGCTCGGCAACCTGCTGGTGGACGAGACCCTGTGGCGTGCCGGACTTCGCCCCGACCAGGCGACCGCCGACCTCGACGCCGCCACGCTGAACCGCGTGCACGCGCGGATGCGCACCGTCGTACGGCACAGCGCTCGGCACGGCCGGGTGCCGGCGCACCCTTCCTGGCTGACCGGGCACCGCGATCGGGGGCAGGACCAGACCTGCCCCCGATGCGGCACCCCGCTTCGGCGCGGCCGGGTGGGCGGACGTACGACCGTGTGGTGCCCGCACTGCCAACCCGGCTGACGCCTGCCCCTGTCCACCTGGGCCAGGCGCTGCCTCAGAGGTCGTCCGGCGTGGTGGAACGCCGGGACAGCGCGTCGCGCATCTTGTCCACCAGGCCCGTGCCGGGGTCGAGCAGTTGGTTCCACGGCGGGTTGCTCGGCGAGGACGGGTGTGGCCTGGTGGGTGCGGCGTCCTTGGCGGCCGCGATCCGGCGGGCCAGGTCGATCAGCTCGTTCTGCGGGCACGCCTGCCGCAGCTTCGGGAAGAGCATGCCCTCCTCCTCCTGGATGTGGTGGCGCACGTCGGCGATCAGCTGACCGACCAGCCGGTCGAACTCCGCATCCTGTGGGGCCAGGCCCTCCAGCCGCTTCATCAGCTTCTCGGCCTCGGCGTGCTCCTGCGTCTCGTGGTCGGCGAGTTCGTCGCCGTCGGCCAGGACACCGCGCGCCGTTGGGTAGAGGTACTGCTCCTCGGCCACGGAGTGCCGGACGAGTTCGGCGATCATCACGTCCGCGACCTGCCGGCGGCGTTCGGTGTCGCCTTGCCCCGACTCGAGCTCGCGGAAGAGTTCCTCGACCTCGCGGTGGTCCTCGACCAGCAGGTCGACGAGGTCCTGCGTTCCGCCTCTGGCGGCGTCTCCGGGCATCTGGATCGGTGCGTCACCCATGAGAACCTCCTTCGTAGGACGTCCGATAACGCCTACCCCGTCGGGTGTGGCGTACGCGTACGCGGTCCACTGCGTGGTAGGTAGTCCAGGTGCGGCCGGACAGGTCGCGGAATGGGAGAACACGTCATGTCGCTGTGGACGCGGATTCGTGATCGAGTGAAGCAGGACCGGGGCGGTCGCCACCTGGGTGAGGCGGACGCGCCGTCGGACGCCGGACCGGGCAGCTCGCGGGCAACCGGTGGCGGACCGGAGGCCGCGGGGCCCGAGCCCACCGGCTCGACCGGCACCGGCACGACCGGCACCGCGCAGAGCGAGACCTACGTCGGTCGTGTGGGCGGGGACGACGACGCCGGTGCCGCGCAGGAGTCCGGCGCCGAACGCCGTGCTCAGGCCGAGGACCCGAACCAGCCGCGTCCCAACTGACCGGTCGCGGGGACCGGTCCCATCCCGGAACAGGCCCGGAACAGGCCTGAACCAAGCCCGGAACAGGCCTGCATCAACCGCCCGGTGAAGTGCCGTTTTCCTTGTTTTAGGGACATTGTTCGGCACTTGTGCGTACGAGGCAGGCAGTGATTGACACCGGCGAAGGGAGGCTGTCAACATCACGGCTTGAGCCGCTCCAATCGTCGGCACGACCGTATCGGGGACACAGGGTCGTCTGTCACGACCGAGCGGGTCCAACGACCAATCCGCTCAGCGGCCCCACCGGGCCGCCGACCGCGTGTGAGGACGCCCGTGACTCCTTCCCCTTCGCATCGAAGTGTCCCCGAGAGAAGATCCGCGCGCCGCACCCGCTCTGTCGCACTCGCGTGCACCGCGGTCTTCATCACGTTCATGACCAGTTGTGCGGGCTCGCCACAGGCGCCGACGACCACGGCCGTGAAGAACAACCCGGGCGGGCGGCCCGGCGCGGTCGACCCAGGCCTCGGCGCCGGAGGTGGCGACGAGTGGAAGAAGGACACCGGGAGCCGGATCCGGGTCAACCAGGTCGGCTACCTCCCCGCGGGGCCCAAGGACGCCACGGTGGTCACCCGGTCCAACGAGCCGCTGTCGTGGCAGTTGCGCGACGGAAACGGCCGGGTGGTGGCCGACGGGCGCTCGACGCCCCGTGGGACCGACCAGGCGTCGGGGCAGAACGTCCAGACCGTCGACTTCTCCCGCTACGACCGGCCGGGCAGGGGCTACACGCTGCGGATGGACGGACAAACCAGTCTTCCGTTCGACATCTCCACGCAGGGCTACACGCGGATGCGCTACAGCGCCCTGCGCTTCTTCTACCACCAGCGCAGCGGCATCCCGATCCTCGCCTCCCTGGTCGGTAAGAAGTACGCCCGGCCCGCCGGCCACGTCGGTGTGGGCGCCAACGGCAATGACGCCGACGTGCCCTGTCAACCCAGGGTTTGCAAGTACCGCCTCGACGTGCACGGCGGGTGGTACGACGCCGCCGACCACGGCAAGTACGTCGTCAACGGTGGGTTGGCGGTGCACCAGCTGTTCAGCACCTGGGAGCGCGCGAAGTACGCCCGCACCGGACAGCCGAAGGAGCTCGGCGACGGCACGCTGAACATTCCCGAACGCCACAACGGCGTGCCGGACGTCCTGGACGAGGCACGGTGGGAGATGGAGTTCCTGCTCCGCATGCAGGTTCCGTCCGGGCAGCCGCTGGCGGGGATGGCGCACCACAAGATGCACGACCGGGCGTGGACCGGCCTGCCGATGGCACCCCAGGACGACCCGCAGCCGCGCGAACTGCACCGGCCCTCGACCGCCGCGACGCTGAACCTCGCGGCCGCCGGCGCCCAGTGCGCCCGCGTCTTCGCGCCGTACGACAAGGCGTTCGCCAACCGCTGCCTCGGCGCGGCCAAGACGGCGTGGGCGGCGGCGAAGCGGCACCCCAAGCTGTACGCGCCGGACAGCGACAGCACCGGCGGCGGTGCCTACGGCGACACCAACGTGACCGACGAGTTCTACTGGGCGGCCACCGAACTCGCGCTCACCACCGGCGAGCGTCCCTACCTCGACGCCCTGCGGGCATCGCCGCTGCACAAGGCGCAGGTGTTCACTCCCGCCGGCTTCGGCTGGCAGTCGGTGGGACCGGTCGCCCGGCTCGACCTCGCGACGGTGCCGGGGAAGGTCCCGGCAGCCGAACGCCGGGCCGCCCAGGCGTCGGTGGTCCGGGCCGCTAACAGCTACCTCGCCACCCAGCGCGGGCAGGCGTACGGACTTCCGCTGCCCGGCGGGCCGGAGTCCTACAGCTGGGGTTCGAACTCCAACGTGCTCAACAACCTGGCCGTCCTGTCCACGGCGTACGACCTCACCGGGAAGGAGTCCTACCGCACGGGTGCGCTGCAGGGGATGGACTACCTTCTCGGCCGCAACGCGCTGAACCAGTCCTACGTCACCGGCTACGGCAAGAAGGTGTCCCACAACCTGCACAGCCGGGCGTTCGCGCACGAGCTGGACAAGCGGCTGCCGCCGCCGCCGCCGGGCTTCCTCGCCGGCGGACCCAACGCCGCGCTGCAGGACCCGGTGGCGCAGCAGCGGTTGGCGGGTTGCCGTCCGCAGCTGTGCTACGTCGACGACATCCAGTCCTTCTCCACCAACGAGTACGCCATCAACTGGAACTCCGCGCTGGTGTGGATGACGTCGTTCGCGGCCGACCAGGGCACCGGCACGGCTCGCGGTCGGGTCTGACAGGGCGTAGCGGATCGCGCAGCGCCCCGGACCGGCACCAGTGGATGCCGGCCCGGGGCGCTGTGTCGTCGGCGCGGTGCGCTAGTCCAGGGCGATGTAGAGCCGCCTGCCGGTCGGCGCGTAGCCGATCCGCTCGTACACCCGCCAGGAGTCCTCGCCGGACGCCTCCAGCCAGGCGCCGACGGCACCTGCCTCGAACACCCGACGGGTGACCAGCGCGGTGAGCACGCCGGCGATGCCCCGTCGCCGGTACGGTTCCCGGACGGCGATGCCGGTCACCTCGGACAGGCCGACGGCCGGGGCGCTCGCCAGGCCGCCACCGATGTAGGCACCGTCGAGATCCCGGGCGTACACCAGCACCCCGCCGTCTCGCTGGGCGCGGCGGATGCGGGCGATGTCGTCCGGGCCGGCCACGCGTTCGGATCCGAACGCCGCGTTCTGGGCGGTGACGACGCCCGCGCGCTCCTCGTCGGTGGTGGGCTCACCGATCTCCACCCCTGCGGGATCGGGCGGTGTCCGTAGGGTGGCGGGTGAGCAGGTGAGGTACTCGTTGCGGGCCTCCACAATGAACCCGGCGTCGAGCAGGTGGCGCTCGAGGTCGGGCGCGCAACTGGTGACGTACTCCAGCCGGGGTAGCCGTCCGATGCTCCGGAAGGCGGCCACGAGGACGGCCACGTCGGCCGGAGTGACGGTGGCTCCCGGCAACGGAGTCGCGTAGTTGACGAACCGGCTGTCGGTGGTGGGATCCCAGCCGATGACGAACGGGCCGGTGGCGACGGTCGCCGGGCGCCGGGACAGGTTGTGTACGACAGAACTCTGGACGATGTTGTCCATGATCAGGTGTGACCTCGGGTCAGCGGGGGCGTGTCGAGACATGCCCTGAGAGGGATGCGGGCAGCACGAAGCCGCGTGAGGCCGCACGGAGAGTACGCGAGAGCGTCAAGCCGACTGGGCGTACGGGCGGCCGCGGCGGGTCGCCGAGATCACAGGCATCATCCAAGAGGTCGGAGGAACTGTCCGCGCCGGACGCGAACCGGCGTAAGCATGCCGTCGAGGTCAGCCAGGGTCAACAGGTTTGCAGGCGGACACTCAAACACTCAGACAGACACAGGCAGTCAGAGGCCGTCAACGTCGGCTTGACCGCTGCCGCGACCTGGGCCGCTCCTCGTCCTCCTCGTCCTCGCTTTCGTCCTCGTCCTCCTCGTCCTCTTCTTCGTCGCGGTCCTCGTCCTCGAAGTCGTCCTCGTCCTCTTCCTCGTCGCGGTCTTCCTCGTCGCGGTCCTCTTCCTCGTCACGATCCCGGTCGCGTTCTTCCTCCTCCTCGCGGTCCCGGTCGCGTTCTTCTTCCTCCTCGCGCATCACCTCGTCATGATCGCGGACGAGTTCGCCGTCCCGGATCTCGCCACGCCAACCCTCCTCCTCGGGGTCGGCCTCGACCGTCACGTAGTGCCGGAACTTCTTGAAGTCCAGGCGGGCGCGGCGCCCCTGCGCCCGCCACAGGTTGGCGGTCTTCTCGAAGAAGCCGTGCGGGTGGTACTCGAGGAGCAGCAACACCTGGGTGAGGTTGTCCTCCAACTGGTGGAAGCTGACCGCACCGTTCACCACGGTCTGGCCCTCCGACCGCCACACGATCCGGTCGTCGGGGATCTGATCACTGGTGGTCGCGTTCCAGCTCCGGTTGGACCAGGCGATCTTCCCCTTCCAGGAACTCTTCGTCTCGTCCTCCTTGTCGAAGTCCACGCTCTGCAGTCCCTTTGACCACTTGGGAAAGTCCTGGAACTGCGTCCAGTGGTTGTACGCCGTCCGCGCCGGCACCGGGACGTAGAGATCCTCCACGATGTTCATGTACTTCCCGCCGGAGGCGGACTTGCCCTTCCCACGGCCGAAGATGCCCTTCACCTTGTCCTTCAGTCCCTGCGCACCGGCCTTCGCCGCCGCCTTGCCCGGCGAGGAACCGCTCAGCGTCTCCTTGACCACTCGCCCGACCATGCCGCCTCCGTCGTCGTCTCCGCCGGCGATCCCGGTGAGGTTCTTCGTCGCGTCGCCCACCTTGTCACCGAGATTCCCCAGCATCTTTTCGGCCTTCGCCGCCGCGAACGCCTGCGCGGCCTCGAAGAGGCGCTGCGTGGCGGGGTTGCGGCCGGCGGCCTTGCGGATGCCGCCACCGATGTCGGAAAGGCTCACCGGGTCGGGGCGAGCGCGCCCGAATCCTGCCTGGCTCATCTGGTTCCCCCTCTCGACGCGCCGCGACTGCCGGACCGCTCACCGCCGGTGCGTCGGCCCTTGTCGCCACCTCGACCGCTTCGCTCCGGGTGGTCGCCGCGGCCACGGCCGCCGCTGGGGCGTCGGCCTTCGCCCGTACGCCCCTCGCCGGTACGCCTGCTGGCGCTACGCTTCTCGCCACTACGCCCGCGAGCGGGGCGCTCCTTCCGCTCACCGCGACGGGGCCCGGCGCGTTCCTCTTCCTCTTCCTCCTCCTCTTCCTCGGGCTCCTCGGGCTCCTCGCGTTCGGCGCGGTCCTCGTCCTCGCGTCCTCGGCCCTTCCCATCCCCGGTCGGCTTGCCCGTCAAGCCCGCGGTGCGTTCCTCAAGGGAGTCGGCCAGCCGGTCGAGCGGCCTGGTGAGGCTGGCCAGCGCGGCCGCACGGCCGGTCGACGCCAGTTCACCGGTCACCTCGTCGCGGATCCTGCCGAACTGTGGCGACTCCGAGAGCCGTTCGAACGCTTCCTGGCCGAGCGAACGCAGGTCGAGCCGCTTGCCGATCAGGGCCGAGCCCAGCAACAGGGCGAACCTGGCCTTCTTGCGCCGGCCCAGCACATAGCCCCCGACCACGGCCAGAGCTATCTTCGTCGAGTTGTTCATCTCCCCCTCCTCGTGACGCCGGCCGGCTTCCTTGCCGTCCGGGCGCCGTCATCGGTTGCCGCGTCGCTGTGCTTCCTCCAACCGGTCGAGAATCTCGTCCTCGGCGACGTCGAACTCCTCCTCGGTGAGCAGGCCCGCGTCGTACGCCTCGGACAGGTCGGCCAGCTCGCCGCGGATCCGGGCGACGTTGTAGTACTCCTGCTCGCCCAGGTCGAGGACCTGCTCGGCGATCCAGCCCACGCCACGCACCGGCGCCAGTGGCAACGTGAGCAGCCCGGTGACCAGTCCCATGTGCCTACGCCCCCCTTCCCGACGCCGGCTCGGGTGTGAGGTTCGGTGTGCTGACGAAGCTGTACGGCGGAAGCGGCCCGGACAGCCGCAACCGGATCGCCGGACCCCAGGCGGCGTCGAGATGTTCCGCGGTCTCGGCGAACTCCTCCGCACGCTCGTTGTCCACGAGAAAGCTCTGGTTGACAGCCGCGCCGCGAACCCTGGAACCGGCCAGGTGGTCGACGGCGATCGGACCGAGCCCCGCGACCAGCAGTTCCTCGAGCGCGCGCTCCCGGTCCTCGATCGCGGCCGCGACCGCCTCGCCGAGCTGGATCTGCTCGTCCAGGTTGGCGGTGTGCTCCCGCAACCGCCGCACCGTGGGATCGTTCTCAGCCACCGACCGGATCAGCTCGTCCTCGTCGCAGAACACCTTGACGTTGATCTCCGCCCTTCGGGCGAGGTTGTCGATGGTGGCGAGGTGCGCGGAGTCCTCGGCGGTGAGCTCGCCGCGCAGGCTGTCCTCGTCGGTGGCGACCACACCGAACCGCATCGGCAGCACCGTTCCCTGCCGGCCGAGGTGGTCCAGGACCCCCTGGTGGGCCTGGACGTCCCTTCGCTTGGCGCGCAGTCCGGGAGGGGCGTCGCTGACCACGGCCGCGACCCGGCCGGTTCGAAGTCTCCGCAGCGCCGCGGGCGGGTCCCCCACGCCGCCGAGCCCGGTCAGGTCACAGGGGTGGTCGGCGGCCACGACGCCGTAGACGTAGACCGCCTTGGGTTCCGTCCGCCTCGTCTGCCCTGCCATGGTTGCCCCCTCTGCCTCACTCCGACCGCGACCGCGAACGTGCCTGACGGGCACGGCTGCTGCTGACGCGTTCCTTCCGCTTCCCGCCTCGTTCTTCCTCGTCCTCTTCGGCTTCCTCGTCGTCGCCACCGCGGTGGAACACCTCGCCGACCGACTCGGCGGCTCCACTCAGCGCGCCCTTCACCTTGCGGCCGGCGCCCTTCTCCTCCATGTCGCCGATGAACTCGGGCAAGGTGCGGGACTTGCCGCTCTGGGTGAGATCAAGCCGGTTGACGGCTTCGGCGAACCGCAGATAGGTGTCCACGCTGGCGATGACGATCCGGATGTCGATGGTGAGCAGTTCGATGCCCACCAGCGAGACCCTGATGTAGACGTCGATCACCAGGCCCTTGTCCAGAATGAGTTCGAGGACGTCGTACAGACTGCTGGAGCTTCCTCGCTGCGCGAGGTTGCTGCCCGAGCCCTGCCAGGGGCTGACTGTCATCGTTGCCATCTTCCTTCTGCGACGGGGTTTCGGCGGTTGGGGAACGGATCCACGTGAGCGGGGAACGGCGACAGGTCCGGCCTGCGCCGACGGCGGCCGGACACGAACTCGGTGAGCTCGCCGACCTGGCGTTCCAGTGCCATCAGGGACCGGCCGAGGCGCTCCACCTGGGTCGAGGTCAGTTCACCGGCGTCCATGCGACGCAGCGCCTGACGTTCGAGCAGCTGGCGAACGAGGTCGACCACGAACACCACCAGGCCGGCGACACCGGCCTCGCGGTCTCCTTCTTCGGTACCCGCACCCGTACCCGCATCGGGCAGGTCCGCGGCCGTACGGACGGCAGGTGGTGTGGGAGGCATGCCTGTGCTCGGCCGGTACGCCGAACCGGTGCGCGGTGACTCGGCGTGCGGTCGTTCAGTGTGCGGTGACTCGGCGTGTAGTTGTTCGGCGTGCGGTCGTTCGGTGTGCGGCGCGGGTGCGGGCCCGGCGCCGACCTGCTTCGGCGGGCTCGACCCGGCGGGCACCTCCGCCGACCTCGCGTGTTCGTCGGCGGTGCGCTCGGCGGCGCGTTCGAGGGTGTGCACAGAGGCCAGCAGAAGGTGCAGATCGAGGCGTACGAGGTCCACGTCGGCGAGCGTGATCAGCACGCTGCCGTCGACGCAGGCCCCGGAGTCCAGCAGCCGGTCCAGGACGTCGACCAGCGAGCCGTCGTCGAGCGCCAGCCGGCGTTCGCCGCCACTCATGGCGAAGCTCCCGTCGTCGACGAGGAGGACGTCCGCGACCGGCCCGTGTCCGTCGGCATCCGGACGAAGTGGTACGGCGGCCACGGTCCGGAGACCTCCACCCGCAGACCGTCGGCGGCGTACTGCCTTGCGACCTCCCGCAGCACGCCGTCGAACTCCTCCTGCCTGGGGTGGGAGACGAGGTAGACGGCGTCGAACGCCAGGTCGGTGCGGCCGGCGGGCTGCCCGGTCGTCTGCCCGGTCGTCTGCCCGGTCGTCTGCCCGGTCGTCTGCCCGGTCGTGTGCGTGGTCGAGGGCCCTATCCGGGCCGAGGCCCGGACGATCACGTCGCGGGCCTGACCGGCCAGCGCGTCCTCCAGTACGGCGGCGACACTGCCGCGAACCCGGCCGGCCGCCTCGCGGGCAGCGGCCGCCTCCCGGCGCCGGACCATCCAGGTGGTCCCGGTCGCCGGCTCGTCCAGGTAGGCGGGCACCTGCTCCGTGCTGTCGGTGGGGGACTCGACGTACGCCTTGACGCCCCACTCGCTCGCCCCGTCGAGCCGGTCCAGCTCCGCCGCCAGCCGGCCGGCGTCTGTCAACGCGATCTTGCGGGCGTCGTCCCTGCTGGGGTACAGGGCGCCGAACCGGAACGGCAGGACGGTCCGGTCCCGGGCCACTTCCTCCACCACCCGCTCGTGCGCGCCGACCGCCGCGCGCAGCCAGCCGTGGGCGCTCAGGTCGGGGTCCTGGTCGCTGGCCCGGAACCCCGCCAGGGGAACCTCCGACGCCGCGACGGCCAGGTCGCCGGCGTCGAGGATCTCGACGGGCGCACCCTCCACCCCTGCCGGAAGCTCGGCCGGCGCGGGCAGGGACCGGCCCGCGGTGCGGTCGGCCTTGCGCAGGATCGCGTAGACGTACCACGCCGTCTCGGTGGACACCCGGCCCTCGTCGGCTGGATGGCCTTCGGTAGGCGACGGGGTCTCGGCAGGCGACCGGGGCTTGGCAGGCGACGGGCCCTCGGTGGACGGCTGGAGTTCGGTGGGGGCCTGGCGGGCACGCGGCACCTGACCGGGTTCGAACCCGGCCGCCGGCCCCTGCGGTGGGAACGGTTCCACATCGAGCACCGAACGCACCGCCTGGCGATAGCGCTCGACGAGCTGGTCGACGAGTTCGTCGCGCACCAGGGACCGGGCGCGCTCGGACGCCTCGTCGAGCAGCGAGGTCACCTCGGCCGACGTCGGCCGGCCGGCGAGCAGGTTCCGCGCGGCGGCACTCATCGGCGGGCCCCGCTCTCGGTGGAGGTGGACCCGACAGCGCGCTCGTGCCGCCGCTCGCCGGAACCCACCTCGCCGGAACCCACCTCGCCGGAACGCGCCTTGCCGGACCCCACCTCGGCGGCGGGTAGCTCGGCGGCACGCATCCGGTCCTCCATCTGCTCGATGCGTTCGCGGAGTTCGCGGTTCTCCTGCTCCAGCCGGGAGTTGCCGGTCAGGAACGGGTCGGAGGACCACCAGTCGATTCCCATGTCGCGCGCGGTGTCGACGGAGGCGATGAGGAGCCGTACCTTCAGGGTGAGGAGTTCGATGTCGAGAATGTTCACCTGAATGTCACCGGCGATCACCACGCCTTTGTCCAGAACTCGTTCGAGGATGTCGGCGAGCGAATCACTCGACCTGGACACTGGAGTGGCTCCGGTCGTCCGGTATTGGGGGTACTGGGAGTTCTGCGGCCGGGCGGTCACATTTCACCTGCCTGGTTACGCGGGTACCTCCGCTGCCGTCGATAGGAGGTGATGTTTCCGGCGGAGTCGGTGTGTGTTTCGTAACTCGCCAGGATGCTGGTGGTGTCCGGAACGCGAGGAACCTCGATGATCTCCACCTGAAATATCCAGCCGTCCCCGTCGTTCTCCAACCGGGAGACCCCGGCCGCCTCGCAGTTGGTGAGCGCGGACAGTTGTTCCATGGCGGTTCGCGACACCCGCATCGGATCCGCGCCGCGCCGCGTGGTCAGGTCCCGTTCGCCACGGTCGCCGCCACGGTCGCCGCGGCGGTCGCCTCGGTCACTGCGGCGGTCGACTCGGTCGCCTCGGTCGTCACGGCTGGTCCGCCGGGCGCGCTCGGGCCGGCCGTCGCCACGAGTACGCCGGGAAACGCGGTCACCACCGCGCCTGCGTTCGTCGGTCATACGTTGCGTTTCTCTTCCTTGCGCCTGATTTCCGCGGTCGCGGTGACGCGCAATCGTTCGCGTCCCAGGCGTGCGATGCTGATTTCGGTGTCGATTTCGAGGTTGATCCGGTGCTGATTCCTCGCTGATTCCTCGCTGATTCCTACTGCCACGCTACGCAGTGGGCACCGAAGATTCGAGGTTGCCGGCGTTCGGCATTGCGCCGTCCGGCAAAGTGAAATCGGTGCCATGTCGAGTGATGTCGGCCGACGGAATTCGAAAGGCGGCGGAGCACGCGGTTGTGTCCCGAACCGGGATCTGCCGGTGCCGGTCAGCCGGGTGCGGCCAGCAGCGCGGGCACCGGGGTGGGTCGCCTTGACAGGGTTCGGGCGGCGACCATAGTTTCGCGAAGATCCGCACGAAAGCTCGGTGCGGACGACGACCCAGGTGACGACCGAAGTTCCGGAAGGCGCCGCCCCGATGAAGCTGCAAGCGCGGGCCGCCGGAGCGGAGAGGCAGTGCGCGGATGACCGCGGAGACCTTCGACTGGCCCGTCCTCAACCGCTACGACGTCGCTCACTCACTCCGGGTCGCGCTGCCACTGGGTGGCATCGGCACCGGCACGGTGAGCCTCGGCGGGCGCGGTGACCTGCGCGACTGGGAGGTGGTCAACCGTCCCGCCAAGGGGTTCGCGCCGAGGTGGAGTTTCTTCGCGTTGCGGACGGCGCCCGCGGGCAGCACCGACCCGGCGGACGTGGTGGCCCGGGCGCTGGAAGGACCGATCGACCTGGTGTTGTACGAGGGTGGGCATGGTTCGGGGGTGCCCAACCACGGCCTGCCGCGGTTCCGGCGGTCGGAGTTCCTCGCGGCGTACCCGTTCGGCCAGGTGGTGCTGGACGACCCCGACGTGCCCGCCGACGTGCGGGTGCAGGCGTTCAACCCGCTGGTGCCCACCGACGCCGAGGCAAGCGGGCTGCCGGTGGCCGTGCTGCGGCACGTGGTGACCAACACCGCCGACCACCCGCTGGATGTGTCCGTCGCGGGCAGTGTCTCGAACTTCGTCGGCACCGACGGCTCCGAAGGCGTGGCCAAGGACAATCACAACACCGTACGCCGGGGAGAGTTCGGCACCGGTGTCCTGCTCACCTCCGACGGGGTGCCGCGCGACGCCGAGCAGTGGGGCTCGCTCGCCCTCGCCGCGCTCGGCGAGGACGACGTGACCACCCGCACCGCGTGGGCCGACCACAGCTGGGGCGGTGAACTGCTGGACTTCTGGGACGACTTCACCGCCGACGGCCGGCTGGAGGAACGCGTCAGCGGCACGGACACCCCGACCGCCTCCGTCGCCGCGACCCGGACGCTCGCGCCGGGGGAGACGCACACGTTCACGTTCCTGCTCGGCTGGCACTTCCCCAACCGCCGCAACTGGGACCGTACCGAGACGGTCGGCAACCACTACGCCACGAAGTACGCCGACGCGTGGCAGGTGGTGGCAGACACGGTGCCGGCACTCGCCGAGTTCGAACGCCGTACGCGGACGTTCGTGCAGGATGTCGTCGGCTCCGACCTGCCACACGTGGTCAAGGAGGCCGCGCTGGCCAACCTGTCCACGCTGCGCACCCAGACGTGTTTCCGTACCGCGGACGGGCGGTTCTTCGGCTGGGAGGGGTGCAGTGACGACGTGGGCTGCTGCGCCGGCAACTGCACCCACGTGTGGAACTACGAGCAGGCCACGCCGTTCCTCTTCGGCGCGCTGGCGACCTCGCTGCGGGAGGTGGAGCTGGGGTACGCCACCGGCGCGGACGGCCGGATGCCGTTCCGCATCCCGTTGCCGCTGGAACGGGCGCAGACCGATCCCGGCCCGGCCGCGGCCGATGGTCAGATGGGCTGCCTGGTCAAGCTCTACCGCGAGTGGCGGATGTCCGGCGACGATGACCTGCTGCGCACCTTGTGGCCGGCTGCCAAGCGGGCGTTGACGTTCGCCTGGATCCCCGGCGGCTGGGACGCCGACCGCGACGGCGTGATGGAGGGTTCGCAGCACAACACGATGGACGTGGAGTACTTCGGCCCCAACCCGGAGGTCGGGGTGTGGTACCTCGCCGCCCTGCGTGCCTGTGAGGAGATGGCGACCTACCTCGACGACAAGGAGTTCGCCGCGACCTGCGCCGACCTGTTCGCCCGCGGCAGCGCGTGGCTGGACGAGCACCTGTTCAACGGCGAGTACTACCGGCACGAGATCCGCCCGCCCGGCTCTGAGGACGCGATCGCCCCCGGCCTGCGGCTGAAGGGCATCGGCGCCCGCGATCTTGTCAACCCGGAGTTGCAGATCGGTGACGGCTGCCTGGCTGACCAGCTCGTGGGCCAGGAGCTCGCCCACCTGTTCGGCCTGGGCGACCTGCTCGACCCGGCACACGTCCGGACCACGTTGGCGAGCATCCTGCGGCACAACCGGCGCGACACGATGGCCGGCCACTTCAACCCGATGCGCAGCTACACCCTGGGCGACGAGGCGGGCCTGGTGGTCGCGTCGTACCCGCGCGGCAACCGCCCGGAGCGGCCGTTCCCGTACTTCGACGAGGTGTGGAGCGGGCTGGAGTACACCGCCGCCGTGGGCATGATCTGCGTGGGCATGGCGGAGGAGGGTGTCCGGGTGATCGAGACGACCCGGAGCCGCTACGACGGCCGGCGGCGCAACCCGTTCGACGAGGCGGAGTGCGGTCACCACTACGTCCGGGCGATGGCGAGCTGGGGCGCGGTGCCCGCGCTGACGGGCTTCGGCTACGACGGCGTACGACGTGTGCTGACGTTCGCGGCCGCGTCCACGACGGGCGCCGGGACGGGCACGACGCGGTGGTTCTGGTCGAACGGCTGGGCCTGGGGCACCGTCGAGCAGACGCGGGCCGCCGGCGCGGGTGTGGACGTCCGCCTCGACGTACGCGAGGGAAGCCTTCGGGTCCGTGAGCTGACCCTGACCGGACTGGGGTCGGTCGATCTTGGCGAGCGCACGCTCGGACCGGGTGAGCAGGTCACGGTGCGGGTGCCGGCCGCGTGAGCCGGACTCGTTCCCGGTTGGCATGATCGGTTGCGCGGACGGTCCGCGCGCATGGTGAATCGAGGTCTGGCATGGACGTCAGGGGTATGGGTGTCCGAGGTGTCAACGAAGCCTTGCCCCGGTCGACTCCGGAGGCTCAGGGCATTCCGTCCAGGGCGGTACTCGACTTCGTGACGGCCCTGGAGGAGCGCGCCGACGCGATTCACGGCTTCGTGTTCGTCCGCCACGGTCACGTGGTGGCACAGGGATCCTGGGCGCCATACCCGCTGAACGGCCCGCGGATGGTCTTCTCCCTCAGTAAGAGCTTCACCTCCAGCGCGGTCGGCCTGGCCGTGGACCAGGGCCTGCTGTCGGTGGACGACCCGGTGCTGAAGTTCTTCCCCGACGACGCACCGGACGAGGTCTGCGAGAACCTCGCCCGGATGCGCGTACGCCACCTGCTGACGATGACCACCGGCCACGCGGCCGACACCGCTGTCGTACGTACGACCGGAGAGCAGAACTGGGTCCGGGGGATCCTCGCCAAGCCGGTCGAGCACGAGCCGGGCACACACTTCTGCTACAACAGCGGAGCGAGCTACCTGCTGTCGGCGATCGTCCAACAGGTGACCGGCTCGACGTTGCTGGACTATCTGCGACCGCGGCTGCTGGAGCCGCTGGGCATCACCGACGCGACGTGGCAGACCTGCCCGCGCGGCGTCAACACCGGCGGATGGGGCCTGACCCTGCGGGTGGGCGAGATCGCTCGGTTCGGCCAGTTGTACCTTCAGCAGGGGACGTGGAACGACGAGCAGTTGATCCCGCGGGAGTGGGTCGCCGAGGCGACGTCCTGCCAGGCGAGTAACGACGGCGAGCCGGAGATCGACTGGCGGCAGGGGTACGGCTACCAGTTCTGGCGTTGCCGACACGGCGCCTACCGCGGCGACGGCGCGTTCGGGCAGTACTGCCTGGTGATGCCCGACCAGGACGCGGTGCTGGCGATGATCGGCGGCACCACGAACATGCAGGGCCCGCTCGACCTGGTGTGGGAGCACCTGCTGCCGGCGATGGGCGCCGAGCTGCTGCCGCCCGACGACGCCACCCACGGCCGGCTGGAACGCCGGCTGGCCACCCTGTCGCTGCCGGAGCCCTCCGGCCGTTCGACCTCGCCCACGGCCGACAGGATTTCCGGGCAGACCTACCGCGTCCGGATCGGCGACCACAGCGCGGAGGATCCGGTGCTGGCCCTGCGCCTGCCGGTCCGTGCCGCCCAGACGATCCGGCTCGACATCGGCGACGACGGCGAGTGCAAGCTCAGGTTGCGCGACAGCGGTGGCGAGCACGAGGTGGTCGGCGGGGCGAACGAATGGCGGGCAGGCACCACCACCGTGGTGCGCGACGATCCCGACCCGGTGCTCGTCCGGGCGACCTGGACCGACGACGACACCTGCGAGCTGCGGATCTGCTTCGTGCGTACGCCGTTCATCCGTACGCACGCACTGAGGTTCGAGGGCGACCAGGTGACGCTGACGACGGTGGACAACGTCCTGCCCCCGCCCGCGGCCGTGCTGGCCGACCTCGGCTGAACGGCCGACCTCGGCTGGGCGGCGGCGCCGACCTCCTCCGGCGAGTGGCGTGGGGGTGCCTGCGGGCATGATGACGGCGTGGAGCTTCGTACCGTCCTCCGGCACCGCCTGGCCACCCAGCGACTGACCGGTCCTCCGCTGCCCACCGCCGCCGACGTGGTGCGCCTGCTCACGTGTGTGCAGGCGCAGGAGCGCGAGCATGCCTGCTTCTCGCTCGCGTTGCGGAGCCGGGCGACCACGCTCACGGAGGTACGTGCCGAACTCGACTCCGGTGCGTTCGTGCGCACTCACATCCTGCGGCCGACCTGGCACTTCGTCGCCGCGGAGGACCTGCGCTGGCTGCTGGACCTGACCTCGCCGCGGGTGGAACGCGTGCTCGCCGTCCAGCTGCGGCGGTCGTCGGTGGACGAGCGGCAGGTCGGGAGGGCGCTGGAGATCCTCGCCGAGGCGCTCGCGGGACATAACTTCCTTACCCGCAAGGAGATCGGCGTGCGGTTCGCCGCAGACGGGCTACCGGAGTCCGGCCAGGACCTCGGCAATCTCGTGATGGTGGCGGAGCTTCGCGGCCTGGTGTGCGGCGGGCCCATCCGCGGGGTTCAGCACACCTACGCGCTGGTGGACGAGGTGGTCGCGCCGACTCCCGCACGCACGCGGGAGGAGGCCCTGACCGAACTCGCCCGGCGGTTCTTCGCCGGCCACGGTCCCGCGTCGATCCGGGACTTCACCCGCTGGGCCTCGCTGACGGTCACCGACGCCAAGGCCGCGCTCGCCGACTCCGGGGACGGGCTGGAACGCGTGGACGTCGACGGCGTGCCGCACTGGTACGACCCGGCGCTGCTGCCCGGGCAGCGGTCGGGCCGGCCGGGGTCGCCCGCGCGGTGTGGCCCGGGGCCTCGCCGTGCACATCTCTTCCCGACGTACGACGAGGCGGTGCTGACCTATCCGGCCGTCAACTTCCCGCCGCCGCGGGACTCCCCGGCGCCGGCCGCGCCGGACCAGTGGTGGGCGACCGTCGTCGTGGACGACGTTCGCGTAGGTACGTGGAAGCGCACTGTCGGCAGGAACGCCGTCACCGTAGAGTCCAGGTTGCTCGGCACGCTCGACGACGAGCAGCGCGGTCTGGTCGAGGCCGCCGCCGAACACCTCGGCGACTTCCACGGTCTGCCCGTCCGGCACGTGGAAAGCCGAACGTAGGGCACTCTGGGAGGTGCCCGCCAGCGGGACAGAACCTAAGCCAGGCTGGAGATCCAGTCCTCGACGTCGACGACCTCGGCCTGGCGCGGGAACACCTTCTCGGTGAGCACCCGGTGCACCTCGGGGTCGGGGTCGTAGCAGCCGTCGGCGAGCACAGTGAGCCGGTAGTCGAGGTCGGCCGCCTGACGCAGCGTGGACAGCACGACGCCGCTGGTGGCGATGCCGGAGAGGACGAGCCGGTCGACGCCCGTGGCGCGAAGAACCACGTCCAGGTCGCTGCCGGTGAACGCGCTCACCCGACGCTTGGTGATCACGACGTCGTCGGCCAGGGGCGCGACGTCGGGGTGGATCGCGGCGTCGGGGTCGGCCGCGGTGAACGCGGGCGGCGGGATCGCGCCGAACGTCTTGTTGGCCGCGGACACCTCGGGGTGGCCCGGGCGGAACCCGACGACGACGTACATCACCGGGATGCCCGCGTCGCGCGCGGCGCCGATCGCGCCGGCCACCCGTCGTACATACCGCGAATCCTTCACGCGGCCGACCATGGCGTTCTGGAGGTCCATCACGAGCAGAGCGGGTCGGGTCATGGTCGATTGCCCTTCGGGGACGAGGAGTCTGGCGCGGACGAGGAGGTGAGCGAGGACAGGGAGCGGTCCGCGAGGGTCAGCGCGAGGAACCCGGCCGCGGCGGCGAGCATGAACCACGCCAGCCGATGCAGCCCGGGGGTGTCGGCACGGTGGGAGAACAGCACGCCGTTGGCGCAGGAGGCGGCCATCGCACCGAGATAGGTGAAGGTCCGCAGCAGGCCCGCCGAGGAACCGATCCGCGCCGGGTCTGCCTGGTGGTACACGGAGTTCTGCAGGGCAAGGCTGTTCAGGCCCTGTGGGATGCCGAAGACGCAGGCGACCACGACGAGGAGCCAGACCGCGCTACCGCCGTCGAGCAGGAACAGCAGGGCGGAGGCGACGACCTGGCCGACCGCACCGACCAGCAGTTTGCCGCGGATCTCCTTGCGGGGCCCGGTCGTGCTGGAGACCAGGATCGCGGTGAGGAAGATCGGGAACTGCGCCAGTCCGGCCTGGGACGCCGACAGCCCGCGCCCCTCCTGCAGCCACTGGGTGTAGCCGTACAACGTGGAGTAGGCCACGACGTAGGCGAGGAGAGTACGCGCGTACGTCATGAGCAGGGGCAGGTTGCCGGCGAGTACCCGCACGTCGACGAACGGCTCCGCCGCCCGGCGCTCGCCGAGCACGAAGGCAGTCGCGGCGACGACCGCGAGCACGGGGAGGTACCAGCGGTCGGCCCGTGGGTTCATCAGGAACAGCAACAACGTCACGAGCATCGCGGCGAAGGTGACGATGCCCGGCAGGTCGATCCCGGCGGCGGGACGTTGCTCGGCACGGGGTTCGGTGACCGGCGACTTCGGCAGCCGCCACAGGCCGAGCGTCAGCCCGGCCACCGCCAACGGGATGTTGACAGCGAGGGTGGTGCGCCAGCCGCCGAGGCCGATGAGCAGTCCGCCGAGCACCGGACCGAGTACGGCGACGGTCTGGTTGGCGACCGCGAGCGCGGTCAGGATGCCGGCCGGACTGCTGTGACCGGTACGCCTGGCCTCGCTGCGGATGAGGAACATCGCGGCCGGATAGCCCGCGCAGGTGCCGAACCCGAGCAGCACCCGCGCGAGGACCAGGACACCGAGGCTCGGTGCGAGCAGGCCGACCAGCCCGGCGACTCCGACCAGGGCCGTCCCGGCGAGGTAGAGGCGCCGTGGCCCGTACAGATCGATCAGCCGGCCGACGACCGGCTGCCCGATGGCGGTCGCGAGGTAGAGGCCGGACACCAGCCAGGCCGTCTGTGACGGCGGTGCGCCGAACGCGGCCCCGATCGGCACCAGCGAGACCGCGAGGATCGAGGAGTTGACCGGGTTCAGGACCGAACCCAGGATCATCGGGCCCAGCAGCCTGCGGTCGAAGGAGCCCGACCTGTCGTCGGGGGCGCCGGCGCCCCTCCCGGACCGGAGCAGGGTTCGAACAGCGTCGGACGGGTTGGGGAGGGTGGACCTCACGAGTGGGTGAGCTTTTCCAGCAGGCCGAGCGCCTCGATGACCTTCTGGCGTTCCTTCTCGGTGCAACGGTCCTGCAGCGACCTGGCCAGCCACTCGTCGCCCGCACGCCGCTTGTCGGCCAGCAACGTGCTGCCCGCCCTGCTCAGGGAGACGAGTTGCCGGCGGCCGTCGTCGGGGTCGGCGCTACGCCGGATCAGCCCGCGCTCATCGAGCACCGACAGCGTGGCCGCCATCGACTGCGGCCGGACACGCTCTGCCGCCGCGAGGTCACTGGTCGACGCCGGGCCTTCGCTGCTCAGCCTGCTGAGCACGGAGGTCTGCGTGGGCGTGAGTCCGCCGGTGTCGTAGGTCTCCCGCAGCCGGCGGTGCAGCCGGCTGAAGACGACGCGTACGTCCCGAGCAGCCTGGACGGCCGACTCCGACACTGCTGCACTGGTCGCTGCCACGTGGGCGACGATAGATTGCACAGGCTGAACTGTCCAGTTCAGCCTGCGCAGTCCAACCTGTGTAGTTTGGTCTTAACAGCCCAGCCTGCTCAGCTCAGCCTGCGCAGTGCTGCCGGTCAGTTCGACGGGTGCGGCTGGGACGGCTCGGCAGTAGTCTCCTGCGCCTGCTGCGGCGCCGGCTGTGCCTGCGGGGTCGGCTGTGCCTGCGGCGCCTGGGCCTGGGGGAGTGTGCCGGCCTGGGGCCGCTCGGAGTCGTCGTCTCGCAGCTCCTGGCGGAAGACCCGCAGCGACTGTGCGAGCCCCTTCGCCGTCTGGGGCAACCGGGTCGCTCCGAACAGCAGGACGAGTACGACACCGATGATCAACAGTTCCGGTGCGCCGAGGCTGCCCATGATCACTCCTTAGCTTGAAACCCCACCGAGCATAGGTGGCCGAGCACGCCCGACCGCCGGGTGGCTGCCCGGTTTTGCCGACGCTTGACGCCGTTCGGATATTTGCTGTCCGAACTGCACCCGCTTGCCCACATCCCGACCGCCGCTCACGCGTCGGCCCGGGCAGCTTAGACGTGGTTCCTGAGAACCTGATCGGTCTCACCCGAGTCGCCCCGCGTGCGGCCGTTGCACACGGCCGACGCCGCCGCCTGCGAGGTGAGCTGACCGGTGGCAACCAGTCGGCCGAGGACGTAGCGCTGGCGGGTGCAGGCGCGTTCGGGATGGCGGATCGGGTCGTACGCCGACGGGGCCTGCAGCAGGCCGGCGAGCAGCGCGGCCTGCCCCCAGCTCAGCTGTGCCGGTGTGCGGCCGAAGTAGCCACGGCTGGCCGCGTCCAACCCCCAGTAGCCGTGCCCGAAGTAGACCACCGTCGCGTACATCCGCAGGATCTGCTGCTTGTCGTACCGGCTGTAGATCTTGACCGCGAGCACCGCCTGCTCGGCCTTTCGCCGGACCCCATCGGAGGACCCTCCGTCGTACAACTGCTTGGCGAGTTGCTGTTCCAGAGTTGCGCCGCCGACATCGCCGCCGCCACTCACGGCGGCCCCGATCACCCGTACGACGGAAACCGGATCGATCCCGAAGTCGGAGTAGAACCGGGAGTTCTCCGCGGCGACCAGCGCCGCCGCGAAGCGCGGCGGCACGGCGGAGGGCGGACCGGCGACGTGGTGGAACCGGGCGAGGTCGGCCGCGCGGTGTTCGGCATCGCCGACATCGGGCACGACCGCCAGAGCGACGGCGACGCTTGCCACCGCCAGCGCGACGGCCAGCGCCACCAGGCGAGCCAGCCGACGAGGCCAGCGCCGGCGTCTCCGTACGTCCACTACAGGAACTCTAGGGTCTTTCCTGTGGATCATGGCCGGTTCCCGTGTCTCCACATCTCCGCTCACCACCCTGGAACCTGATCCACAGGAAAGACCCTAGATGCCCAACCTGTGCGTGGCAGCGGGCCGGTCGCGGCGTCGCTCAATCGCCAGGCGTGGGCTCCGGGGTCTGGACGCGCCGGCCGGACTCGTACGACGAAATAGCCGCCTGGGCGAGCTGAAGGGCCCGCCGGCCGGCGGCGGCAGGCACGGGCGGCGGCGCGCCCTCGCGGAAGGCGGCCAGCACCTCGTCCACGTGCCGGTCGAAGGTGGCGTGGAAGCTGCGAGCCTCGTCGTTGAAGTAGCCGGCCTCCCAGACGGTGCGGGTCTCGTCGCCGGCCCTGGAGAAGGTGAACCGCCGGACCGTGTCGTCCACCACCACCCGGCCCCGCGTGCCGTTGACCTCGACCTGCTGGGTGCCGGGATAGGCGTACGACGAGTCGTAGCTGCCCAGCAACGTCCCGACCGCGCCGGAGGTGAACGTCAGCGCGATCGCGACCGTGCTGTAGGCGCCGTAGGTCGCGTTGCCCATCTGGGCCGTCACCGACTCGATCGGGCCGCCCAGGTGCTCCAGCAGGTCGAAGCCGTGACACTGGGTCTCGATCAGGTTGGCGTGCGGTGACCTGCCGCGGTTCGCCTCGCCGCCGAAGCGCCAGGTGAGGAACGTGAGCCGGCCGAGTTCGCCCGCGTCGACCGCCGCCTTGGCCCGCAGGAACGGCTCGGCGTACCGGTGGTTGAAGTTGATCGCGAAGAAGCTGCCGCTGTCGGCCGCGGCGGCCAGCAGCCGGTCGGCCTCGTCGAGGTCGAACACCAGCGGCTTCTCCACCAGCAGGTTCGTTCCCGCCCGCAGGAGCCGCAGGGTCACCTCGAAGTGGTCCTCGTTCGGCAGGCAGACCGACACCAGGTCCGGTTTGGCCGCCTCGAGCAGTTGGTCGAGATCGGTGTACGGCGTTGTGTCGTACTCCTGTGCCCGGGCGGCGGTCCGCTCCGGTGAACGGCCGAGGACGCCGACCAGCTCGGTGTCGTTCCGGCCGGCGAAGATCCGCGCGTGCTGTCTTCCCCAGCCGCCCGCGCCGACGACCGCCACCCGGACGCGCCCGCTCGTGTGCCCGGTCTTGTGCCCGGTCGGGTGCGCAGTCGTCCGTGACGTCACGTCGCCGGCTCCTGGACGATGACGACCTTGCCGGTCTGCCCGGACAGGAACAGCTCGAACGCGTGCGGGAGCTCACTGGGTGGGAACGTGTGCGTGATCACCCGGCCGATCAGCTCGCGGTGCTCGAGCAGGAGCCGATGGTTGTCCGGCATCTCGTCGTACCGGAAGTACTCGCTGCCGAGGACGGCGCGTTCGGGGGAGATGAGGTCGCGGGAGACGTTCAGGTTCAGTCCCTCACCATGGCCGACGCAGATCAGCGCGCCGCGTTTGGCCAGCGCCGAGATCGCCGCCTGGCGGGCCGAGCCACGGCCGGAGGAGTCGAACGCGACGTCCGGTGCGAGCTTCCTCAGCGCGGCCTCGTCGCCGGCGTCGAGCGCGGTCACCCCGAACGACTCCGCGAACTTCCGCCGCCAGGGGCTGACGTCGCTGACGAAGATCGGGAAGTCCGCGCCGTAACGGATCCGGGCCATCACCACCAGTCCCAGTCCGATCGGCCCGGCGCCGGCGACGTAGACGCTCTGGATGCCGTCGCGTACCAGCTCGGCCCGGCGCAGGGCGTGCCCGCTGGTGCCCATGACGTCGAGGAGCATCGTCGCCAGGTCGAACGGGATGGAGTCGTCGACGGGGAAGAAGTTCGTCTCGTGGGTGAGCAGGAACGGGCCGTAGCCGCCGTCGGTGTTCTGGCCGACGTCGGCCCGCTTGGCGAAGCACTGGTTGGTCGCTCCGACCCGGCAGCTGCGGCACTCTCCGCAGTAGTCCATGAGGTAGACGGCCCCACGGGTGCCGACCTCGACGCCGGTGCCCGCGCCGGCGGCCACGACGACACCGGCGGCCTCGTGCCCCGGCACGATGGGACTGCCATTGACGTACTCGCCGCGGTCGGTCCCGCAGATGGCGTTGGCACCGACGGCGAGCAGCAGCTCGCCGTCGCCCGGGTCGCGGTAGGTGTGTGGCTCGAACTCGATGACTCCGTTGCCGCGGAAGCGCGGCACGACTCCGTGTGGCGGCACGGTTCGAATGTACGCAGGGCAAGGACGCGAGGGCGCTCTACGCGGCGCGGACTTGTGGCCGGGCCCGGACGGTCCGCGGGACTCCCGAAGTGGCGCCGTCATCTGCCGTAGTAGTCCGCGACGGCGGTGAAGGCGGCTTTGGGCTCCCAGGCCAGGTCCGGGTAGGTCTCGCCGCCACGGCCTTCGAGGACCTTCACGATCCCGGGACTGGCCATGTCGAGGTCGTCGCGGGGGTCTCCGTCGGGGCGGTGCGGAAAGCTTTCGAGCGCGAAGAGGAAGACGAAGGCGGCGTCGACACCCGCGGCGTCGAAGATCTCCAGCAGCTCGCGCAGATACCTGGCCTGGCCCGGTTCGTCGCGGGCGTATTGGCCGTTCAGCCGAAGGAGGGCGCCGGTCTTCTTGTCGTACTCGCCGATCTCCATGGCGCGGGCGCCGACGTCACCCGCACCGCGGTAGCAGGTCGAGCCGAACTCGGTGATCGCCACTGGTTTCCCCTGCGCCACAAGGGCGCATACGCCGTCGGCGAACTGGTCGGCCACCTCGGCGGAGCGGTAGAGGTCGGCGCCCACGATGTCGAACGGTGCCCAGTCGACGCGCTCGAGCGGGATGGCCGCGTAGGTGATCCTTCCGTCGAAGCGTTCGCGGACGACCTTCACGGCCTGGCCGAGGAAGTCGTTCACGCCGGCGCTGAGGGTGGCGATCCGTTCGGGCATCCGAGCCCGGTCACCCAGCAGCCCGTCGAGGCGTTCCTCCACGCTGTCGCCGGGGAGGAACCCCGGATTCATCAGGCTCAGCTCGGCCCCGGCGACGAAGACCACCTCGGCTCCCCGCTGCCGGATCCGTTCGGCGCGCTCCGCGCAGTCGGCAATGAGTCCGAGCATCCGGTCGGCGGTGAGCTCGAGCGGATAGGGCGCGAACCACACCTCCAGACCGAGATCGGCCGCGTACGTCGCCGCCAGTTCCAGCCGCTCCGGATCTCCGCCGATCACGCGGACGGCGGTGCAGTGCAGGTCGTCGCGGATGATCTGGAGTTCGCGTCTGACGACCTCGGGCTCGAAGTTCTCCCGGGAGCTGCCGCCGTTCCGCACGAAGCCGGTGTCGTAACTGATTCCCCTTGCCCGCATGGGTTGAGGATAACCTAAAAGTGCGTGCACGCAAGTTTGCGCGTACGCACTTCAGCCGTGCCATTCTGGGACCATGACTGTTCGGCGGACAGGCCTGCGCGAGCAGAAGAAGCAGGCCACCCGAGAGGCGCTGCGCACCGCGGCGCTGCGGCTGGCGCTGGAGCGCGGTCCGGACAACGTCCGCGTAGATGACATCGCCGAGGCTGCCGGGGTCTCCCCGAGGACGTACAACAACTACTTCTCCAGCCGGGAGCAGGCGATCGTCGCCGCGGTCACGGCGGAACGCGAGGCCCGGGTCGCGGCGGCGGTGGCGGCCAGACTGATCGACGCGCCCCTCGCCGAAGCCGTGGTCGAGGCGATCGTCGAGCAGTACACCGCTCCGGACGACCAGGCACGCGAGGCGCTGCTGCTGATCACCGGCCGCTCCACCCTGCGCGAGGCGTTCGTGGAATCCGCGGCCGCGATCGAGGATCCGCTCACCGCCCTGCTCGCCCAGCGCGTGAAGGATGGCGACGACCTCACCGCCCAGGTCCTCGCCGCGAGCGTCTCCGCCGCCGTTCGGGTCTGTCTCCGACGGTGGTTGCGTGCGGCTGTCGAGTCCGCCTCGGCCGGCGGGCTCGTCGTGCCGGCGGGCTCACTGCCCGACCTGCTCCGCGCCGCACTCGCGCCACTCGCACCCGCACTCGACGCCGCCGAGAAGCGAGCACGCCCGCGCCGCCGTCGGTGACTCGCGCGGTCGGCGAGACGGCCGAGGTGGCCGAGCTGATCGGTTGGCCGCAAGGGAGCGGTTGAGTACGGTCGCGCAATGGACCGGATCCTCGCCTACACCAGGTCGAACCAGCGCAGCTGGGACGAGATCGCGCCTGCGCGCCCACCTCAGCCGGCCGCCTTCTTCCTCGACGGTGGCACCACCCTGGACGACTTCGAGGCCGGGCTGCTCCCGGACGTGGCCGGCAAGCGGATGTTGCATCTCGCCTGCGCCAGCGGAAACGACTCGGTCTCGTGGGCCTTTCTCGGTGCATCCGTGACCGGTGTCGACATCAGCCGCGTCGGCATCGAGTCCGCGAACGCGCTCGCCCGGGAGACCGGTGCTGATGCGCGGTTCCTCATCGCCGACATGTACGAGCTCCCGGCGGACCTGCGGGACTTCGACGTCATCTACGCGAGTTGGGGAGTCGTGTGCTGGCTGCCCGACCTGGACAGGTGGGCGGCGACGGTCGTGGAACGCCTGCGCCCGGGCGGCACCTTCCTGCTCTGCGAACACCATCCCGTGTGGGAGGTTCTCGGAGTCCGGACCTGCGGAGTGGAGGTGACCGTCGACTACTTCGGCCGCGGCAACCCGACCCAGCAGATGTACGACCAGTCCAAGCGTCCCGCCGGGTCGACGCCGGCGACCTCGTTCGACGCGTTCGTGTGGCCGGTCAGCGACGTCGTCATGAGTCTGATGCGTGCCGGCTTGCACGTCGAGGAGTTCTTCGAGGCGCCGGTCGCGGAGATGTACGAGGGGCTCGGCGACGCGGCGACAAGGGTGCCCGCCATCTACGTCGTCAAAGCGCGGAAACCCTAGCGCGGACTCGCCGACCAGGGGCTCCCACGTACCACGTCGGCGTGCACGGACTCCTGCGAGAGTGTCGACGCGAACACGTTCGGTAGGGCAGACTACGGCGACGTTCCACACCCCTCGGCTCGTCCGCGCGTTCCGCGAAGGAGTGCTGTCCTGTGTCTGGTGAAGCTGGTACGCAACACTCCCGTCGAGACTCCGCGGTTCGCCGCTTCGTCGGCACGGCCCTCGCCGGCCTGTGCGCGGTCGTGGTCGCGATGTCGACCGCGGGCGTCGCCGCCGCGGACCGAGTGGACCGAGGAGACGTGGTGGCCTCCGTCGACGGTCACCCGGTGACCCGCGGCGAACTGCTGTTCCACATGAGCCGGCTCGCGCCGACGGTGCAGAACGAGTTGCGCAACACCTACCACCTGAAGGGGGCGATCACCTGGGACGCTCGGGTCGGTGACCGGACCGCTCTCGAGCGGCTCTTTTCCCGTGCACTCGAGGAGATCCAACGGGACAAGGCGACGCTCGTTCTCGCCGACAGGTACGGACTCGACGTTCCGGTCGACTACCAGGCTTTCCGGACCGAGCTTGCCGCCGAGAACAACCAGCGGGCTGCGGCCGCAGCGAAGAACGAGACCGTTTACGGCCTGTCGAGGTTCACCGCCGGGGAGTACTACTCGCACCAGCTCGCCGAGATCACGACCGTGCTTAAGAAGCGGCTCAGAACCAAGCAGGGTGACCCGCTGAGGGTCAGCGACGCCGACGTACGCCGCGCCTTCCACGCCGACCCCGAGGCGTGGAGCGCGAACGCGACCAGCTACCGCTACACCCGGCTCCTGGTCCCGGTTCCGAAGGGCGCGTCGGCCAAAGCCACGGCCCACCTGAAGCGCGAGGTGACCGCCTCCGGACACCTCGCCGAGGTCGCCGGGAAGCTGCGCGGCGCCAAGCTCACCACTGGCGCGTTCCACGGTCGTTCGGCCGGGCCGAGCGCGTACGACCAGGAGCTCGTGGGGGTGCTCGGACGGCTCGCGCCGGGCCGGATCTCCGCCCCGATCGTCGGTGCGGACGAGCTCACCTTCTACGAACTCCGCAGCCGGACCGTCGACGAGAAGGCCGCACTGAAGACGTACTCCCAGCGCATCCGGCAGAGTCTGGTGGACCGGAAGTTCGCGACGTTCGTGCCGCGTCAGGTGAAGCGCGCCGGCCTGCACGTCGACACCGCCGCGATCGCCGGCATCGACAGGTCGGCGATGACGGCCGCCGCGGACCGGGCAGACACCTCCGGCGGCCAGAAGAACTGGCCGGGCAACTCACCGAACAGGACCGGTGGGACGGACTACTTCGTCGACGCCACCCATGGCTCGGACTCAGCTGCCGGAACCTCACCGAAGACCGCGTGGCGCAGCCTGGCCACGGCGAACGCGAGGACGTTCAAGCCCGGCGACCGCATCCTGCTCAAAGCGGGCGAGCAGTGGAACGACGAGCAGCTGTGGCCGAAGGGCTCGGGCAGCAAGGGCAGGCCGATCACCATCTCGGCGTACGGCGATCCGAAGGCCGGCAGGCCCTACATCGCGACGAATGGCAACGTTCCCAGCCCGCTGCGGGCCGACGGCACGAAGAACCCCGACACGGTCGGACTGACCGGCGCGATCGTGCTGCGCAACCAGCAGTACTTCGAGATCAACAACGTCGAGCTGTCCAACGACGACGACTTCGCCACCAACATCACCAAGGGTTCCTACGTACGCGACGGGATCATGGTGTCGATCAACGCCGACCTGCTGCCGGCCGGCGCCGACAACATCATGGACCACTTCCGGATCTCCGACGTGTACGTCCACAACCTCGACGGGCCGAGCTACTGGCAGCGGATCCACTACGGGGCCGTCGACTTCCAGGTCTTCGGCAGTCACAGCTACAAGGACTACGCCACCGGTGGTTACTACTTCAAGGACGTCCGGATCGAGAACAACACGTTCGAGAACGTCGAACTGCACGCTATCCAGTTCGCCTTCAACTGGTTCGCTGCCGACGGCGCGGACGCGGGGCAGTACGACGAGAACGGGAAGTTCCACGAGGGCTGGGAACAGCTCTGGGTCCGCACCCGCGACCTCTACAGCCGGGACGTCTACATCGGCCACAACTACGCCGAGAGCATCGGCCAGGGCGCGATCCAGCTGGCCGACACCAAGAACATGACGGTCGAGTACAACGAGGTGAACGGCTTCCTGGAGCGCTACGACTCGGTGTCGGTGGCGCTCTACCTGTGGGCCGGCGCGGACTCGGTCATGCAGTACAACGAGGTCTACGGCGGTCCCCACAACGAGTTCGACGGCACGCCCTGGGACCTCGAGTACACCAATTTCAACGTCACCTACCAGTTCAACTACTCACACGACAACGCGGCGGGCTGGATGTCCTACATGGGCAACAGCTCCAACTCGGTCGCGCGTTACAACCTGAGCGTCAACGACAACGGCGTACTGGTGAAGAACATGCTGTCGACGAACTACTCGCCGACCTACTTCGCCAACAACACCTTCGTCTACGACGGCGCGGACCTCGACTACTTCCATGACGAGACGTTCCTGAGCACGGTCTACTTCCTCAACAACATCTTCCACAACTACTCGAAGTCCACACCGACACCGTGGTACCGCCGCACCGGCGCCCTGCGGCACGCGGTGTTCTCCAACAGCGACTACTACGAGGCGAGCGGCACGCACTCCGCCCAGGAGCCGGCCGACCCGCGTGGACAGCGGGCCGACCCGAGGTTCGTCGGCCGTCCGGACAGGTACGTCACCGGGGCGGGCGTGGACCGGATCCGCCAGGCGGCGGCACACTTCCGGCTGCGTTCGGACTCGCCCCTGGTCGACGCCGGACGGTACAACCCGCATCTGGGTACCCAGGACTTCCTCGGCACCCACATCTACTACGGCGACGCACCCGACATCGGCATCGCCGAGAGCCGGGTGGGGAAGAAGGTCGCCAACCCCGTCGACGACGACCCGATCGAGGACGAGCCGGGTGACAGCCGGGTCGACCTTGCGCTGGGCAAGCCGGTGACCGCGAGCTCCACCCATCCCGGCGGGAACGGAACCCTGGTCGCCGCGAACCTCACCGACGGCGACGACACCACCCGCTGGGCTGCCGCCGACGACGCGGCGTACCCGATCACCCTCGATATCGACTTCGGGGCGGACACGACGTTCGACGAGGTCTACCTGGACGAGTACACCGACTCGGGCACCAACCCGCGAGTGCAGTCGTACGAACTGCAGCGCTGGGACGCCGGCACCGGAACCTGGGTGACGTTCGCCGGCCGTGACGACGGCATCGGCCACGACCGCACCGTGAGCGGTTTCGGCACCGTCACGACCTCCCGGCTCCGGGTGGCGCTCACCGGGCAGATCGCCACCGAGGTCTACACGCCGACCATGACCGAGATCGCCGTGTACCGCGCGGACACGTGAGGTCCGCATCCTTGCGGCGCCGGTCCACGCGACGGTGGGGCTCGGCACCGAACTCGGGATCTCCTAAGGTGGGATGCCGAACGCAACGAGTCGACCGTGAGGTTTTCGTCTGACCATGGACAACGCAACGACACCGTACGTTCTGACAAGCCTGACCGGCCAGGCCGGCATCGTGCAGGACTGGCTGCACGACAACATGTCCGCGCTGGTGGGTGTCCCGCTGCGGATCCTGCTCATCATCCTGGTCGGCGCGCTGTTGCGCGCTGTCGCCAAACGTGCCATCACCAGGGTGGTCGAGCGGTTCATCGAGCCGCCCGAGGAGGAGTCGCCCGCGGAGGAAGGATCGCGCTCGCGCGGCTCCGGAGTGTTGTGGCGCGACCGCACCCGGGCCTCCGAACGCCGCCGCCAGCGAGCCAGGACGATCGGCTCGGTGCTGAGCAACATCGCCGCCATCGTGATCGTGGTGACGGCGATGGCGATGGTCCTGGACCAACTCGGCATCGCGCTCGGCCCGCTGCTCGCGAGTGCGGGCGTCGTCGGCCTGGCCATCGGGTTCGGCGCGCAGAGTCTGGTGGCCGACTACCTGTCCGGCATGCTGATCATGGTCGAGGACCAGTACGGCGTGGGCGACATGGTCGACCTCGGCGAGGCGGTCGGGGAGGTCGAGGAGGTCGGGCTGCGGCTGACCCGGATCCGTGACCTGCACGGCGGGCTGTGGCATGTACGCAACGGCGAGATCCTGCGGGTGAAGAACGACAGCCAGGGCTGGGCCCGTGCCGTGCTCGACGTCTCCGTCGCCCGGGACGCGGACATCGACCAGGTACGCCGGATCCTGCAGGAGACCGGCCGGAGGATGCGCGCGGAGCCGGCGTACCGAAGGATCCTCCTCGAGGACCCCTCGGTGTGGGGCGTGCAGTCCGTCGGCGCCGACGGTGTCGACGTCCGCGTCGCGGTCAAGACGGTCCCGCTGCAGCAGTGGGCGGTGTCCCGAGAGCTCCGCGAGCGGATCAAGAAGGCGCTCGACGCCGCCGGCATCGACATTCCGTTCCCGCAGCGCACCATCTGGATCCGCAGCGAGGACGAAGGGAGCGGCCTCCGGCGCGACGCCGACACGCCGGCGAGGACGGGCTCCCGCAACAACTGAGAGTGCAGGCGCCGGCCTGGGGCCGTGTTCCGAGACGCGCCCCAGGTCAGCTGCTCTACCTCAGCTGCTCGGCGTCTCGCCGGTGTAGATGACCTCGCGGGCGACGTCGCGAAGCTTGACGTTGCGCTGCTGGGAGGCCTGCCGGAGCAGGGTGAAGGCAGCGTCGCTGGTGACGTGGTGTCGCTCCATCAGGATGCCCAGCGCCTCACCGATCGTCGCCCGCGTCTCCAGCGCCTCGCGGAGGTGGTCGGCCTGGCGGGTGGCCGCGATGGCGACGCCGGCGTGGGAGGCGAAGATCCGGCCGATCACTTCCGAACGGTCGGTGAACGCGTGGGCTCGGTCTGCGTACAGGTTGAGCGCGCCGAAGGTGTCGTCGCGCGCGAACAGGCGGAACGACAGCATGGCCCCCACTCCGAGGCGCAGCGCCTCGGGACCGAACCTCGGCCACCGCTCGTCGTTGGCCAGGTCGTTGGCCAGCTGGATCTCTCCGCCGCGCACGGACGCGACGCACGGTCCCTCGTCCAGGCGGTACTGCGCCTCGTCCACCGCGTAGATGTAGTCGGCCGTCGCGACCGGCGTGTCGATTCGGCCGCGCGCGTGGCGCATGGTGATGCCGGCGGCCGTCGCTCCGGGCACGGAGTCGACGGCGGCCTTGACGACGAGGGCGAGGGTGGACTCCTCGGAGTCTTCCGCCCACAGGTTCTGAGCGAGTTCGGCGAAGGTACGCGCCAGGCGCTCGCCTTCGGAGGACTGGATCAATCTCATCGCCGCCTTCGAGAACTGGGTGCGCCCGCCCGACAGGGCGCACGCAAAGGTGTCGACCACGGGATTATCCGATGCGCCCTGCTGGCGGGACAGGGGCGGGTCCTCTTTCTGCCATCCCGCGATGTCCGGAGTCGGACGTGTCTTGTTGATCTTTTCGTCCCGGCAACGATTGGCGACGATCCCCACGGGTAGGTCCAATTCTGGTTGGACAGCTAGCCGCGCACATTGGCCGCAATGTCGATCCAGGTGAGGCTAGCTGTGACCGGTCACCTCTTCCCCCGTCCCCGCGCCGACTCCGTCGGCCGTTCCTCCCTTCGTCCCACCTCCTACGCCGGCGACGGCCGCCTGCAGTTCCTGCCCCTTCCGGCACCCCGCACCTCCAGCCCGCTGGTGGCGGGTCCCCAGCCGGTGAGCACACCGGCACTGGACGTGACCTGGAGCGCGGACAGCCACGGCCACACGGTCGTGAGCGTCGCCGGCGACGTCACGCACGGCAACGCCTGGCAGTTCAAGCGCCAGTTGCAGTGGCTGCTGCTGGCGCAGCCGCCGGTGCTCCTGCTGCGACTCAACAACGCCCGCTTCCTCGGCTCGTTCGGCGTCGAGTGCCTGGCCGCCGCCTACCGGTGGGCCGGACAGCTGGGTGTCGACATGCGGGTGGCCGCCCCCGCGAGCGGTGCCGGCCGACTGCTCCACCTGACCGATCCCGGCGATCCGCTGCTGCCCTGACCGGCCGTGACGGCCGCGTTCGGGTTCCGTACCGGTGTCCCGGCCGAGCAGCCGACCTGGCCCCCGTCGACTGCCCGTACATCTTGTGGGCGAGGAGAAACAGACATGCCCAAGCGAGGAACAGCCATGCCGGGCGGACGCAGCAACTCCGCGCGTCCGGCGAAGGCCTGGACACAGTGGCACGACCAGGCAGCCTGCTCTGAACTGTCGAGCCGGCTGTTCTACGGACACGAGTCCGAGAGCGCGGCCGAACGAGCCACCAGGGAGGCGACCGCGCTGGCGGTGTGCGAGACGTGCCCGGTCCGCACACAGTGCCGCAAACACGCGATGAACCTTCCGGAGATGTACGGGGTGTGGGGTGGCACCACCGAGGCCCACCGCAAGGGCACGCGGCGCTGGTCGAGAGCACAGCAGTACGACGGGGCTCGGCGTGCGTCCTAGGTCCGTCTGCCCCGTGCTCGCGCGGGCACGGGGTGTAATTCACCCTGCTCGAAGGTGGTTGTAGTTCGGCCGCCTGGGTAACGATCCCTTAGCCAAGATCACCCCTGGGACGTCGCGGCCTCGTCGTTCGCGTCCAGGTGGTCTGCACCGGCTCGACGGAGGATCGATGTGCCCACTCGACGACCTGCGAACTCCCGGCGATCCGCGGACGCTCGCCGCGGACCATCGACCTGGGCAGACATCCCCGTCCGTGCCTTCGCCGGGGCGCTGAGGTGACGGCGGCCGGCGCAACCAGTGTCGAGTCGTCCGCGCTGGACAAGGCGGCGAACGAGAACTTCCCGGTCGCGCTGCGGGTGCTCCCCGGCCGGGTCCGCCGGCACCTGAACGCGCTCTACTGCTACGCCCGGTACGTCGACGACCTCGGTGACGAGGCCCCCGGCGACCGGGCCGCGGCGCTGCGGGACGTGGCGGCGCAGGTGCGCCTGGTGTACGCCGGTGGAGAGGTCGCCGACCCGGTGGTCGCCGGGCTGCGGCCCCTGGTCACAGAGGTCGGCGTACCCGCGGATCCGTTCCTGCGGCTGGTGGAAGCCAACCTCGTGGACCAGCGGGTGACGCGGTACACCTTCGCGGAGTTGCTGGACTACTGCCGGCTGTCGGCGAACCCGGTGGGCGAGGTCGTACTCCACATCTTCGGCGTGGCGACACCGGAGCGGATCGAGCTGTCCGATCACCTGTGCACCGGACTCCAGCTGGTGGAGCACTGGCAGGACGTAGCCGAGGATCGCCGGCTCGGACGCGTCTACCTTCCGCAGGAGGACCTGCGCCTGTTCGGTGTCCGCGAACAGGACCTGGACGCGCCCCAGGCAGGTGAGGCGGTCCGGGCGCTGCTGGCGTTCGAGACGGGCCGTGCGCTGGCCTACCTCGATGCGGGAGCGCTGCTGCTGCCGAGCCTGCGCGGATGGGCCCGGCTCGCGGTGTCCGGCTACCTCGCCGGCGGTCGCGCCGCGGCGGCCGCGATCGTCCGGGCCGGACACGACACGTTGTCCGGAACACCCCGGGCCGGTCGCCGGCAGGTCGCGGCGGCCTGGCTGCGAGCGAGCGTGCGGAGCCCTGGATGAGTGACGTCACGAACGCCTACGACGTCTGCGAGGAGATCACCCGCCGGGAGGCCCGGAACTTCTCGTACGGCATCAGGTTGCTCCCGCCGCCGAAGCGGCGGGCCCTCAGCGCGGTGTACGCCACGGCCCGGCGGATCGACGACATCGGCGACGGCGAGCTGCCGGCCGAGGACAAGCTGCGGCGTCTCGCCGAGGTCCGCAAGGCCATCGTCAACCTCGGCGGTGATGCGACCGGCGAGGTAGCCCCTGCGGGGACTCCGGAGGTGTCCGGTGGCGACCCGGTGCTGCTGGCCCTCGCCGACGCCGCGGCCCGCTTCCCGATACCCCTGGACGCCTTCGACGAGCTCGTCAGCGGCTGCGAGGCGGACAGCTGCGGCACGCGATACGCCACGTTCGACGACCTCGTTGGCTACTGCCGCTGCGTCGCGGGCTCGGTGGGCCGGTTGTCGACCGGTGTCTACGCGCCCGCCGACCTCACCCACGCCATGCCGCTCGCCGACTCGTTGGGCATAGCGCTGCAGATCACCAACATCCTGCGGGACCTGCGCGAGGACCGGCAGATCGGCCGGGTCTACCTGCCCGAGGAGGACCTGCGGCGCTTCGGCTGTTCGCTCGACCTCGACGCGGCCGGCCGGCTGGCTGATCCGCCGAACCGCCTCGCCGCCCTGGTGCGGTTCGAGGCGGACCGGGCCGAGACCTGGTACCAACACGGACTCACGCTGCTACCGCTGCTGGACCGGCGAGCGGCCGCGTGCACCGCCGCGATGGCCGGCATCTACCGCCGGCTGCTCCGGCGGATCGCTCACGACCCCGAGACCGTCCGCGCGGCCCGGTTGTCGCTGGGCACCGGAGAGAAGCTCGGGGTCGCCGTGCGCGCGCTCGTCCGGAGGTCGGCATGAGCCGCCCGCGGTCCACGTTCGTACCGGTCGCTGTGCCGGACCCGGTCACGAGGTCCGACCTGGCCGCCGTTCCCGACCCGGTCGCCGTGCCCGTCGCCGTGCCCGTCCTGGAGGAGGCCAGGCGGCTCAGCGAGCCGGCGATCCGCGCGGGCCTGGACCGGCTGGACCCGGACACGCGGCACGCCTGCGGCTACCACCTCGGCTACTGGGACGCCGACGGAAGCCCTCTCGACGCCGGCGGCAAGGGCGTACGGCCGGCGCTGGCGGTGCTGTCCGCGCGGGCGGCGGGGTCGGTGCGGGCCTCGGACAGCGGCACCCAGGACGGTGTCGTGGCAGCAGCGGCGTGCGAGCTCGTGCACAACTTCTCGCTCCTGCACGACGACCTGATGGACGGTGACACCGAGCGCCGCCACCGCACGACGGTGTGGGCGAGGTTCGGGCCGGCGACCGCGATTCTGGCCGGCGACGCGATGCTGGCGCTGGCGAACGAACTCCTGGCCGAGGCGGGCTCGCCCGCCACCCCGGCAGCGCTCCGGTACCTGAACATGACCACCCGCCGGCTGGTGAAGGGCCAGGCAGCCGACCTGGCGTTCGAGACGAGAGTGCGCGTCTCGCTGGAGGAGTGCCTGCGGATGGCCGGGGACAAGACCGGAGCGCTGCTCGCGTGTTCGGCGTCCCTGGGCGCGATGCTCGCCGGCGCCCCGTCGCGGACCACCACCGCGCTCGGCGAGTACGGCGCCCACCTCGGCCTCGCGTTCCAGCTGATCGACGATCTGCTCGGAATCTGGGGTACGCCGGCGCGCACCGGCAAGCCGGTCTGGTCCGACCTGCGGGCGCGGAAGAAGTCCCTGCCCGTCGTCGTCGCGCTGGCCTCGGACTGCACGGCCGGCCGGGCACTGCGCCGGATGTACGCCGAGGAGACGCTCGAGGACGACGCCGCGCTGGCGGAGCTGGCAAACCTCGTCGAGCGGGCCGGCGGCCGGGCCTGGACCGAGGAACGCGCCGAACGCGAGTCCGCGGCGGCCGTCGCCGCACTGGACGGTCTGGACGTGCCGGCGTCGGTGTGTGCCCAGTTGGCCGCACTCGCCGAACTCCTGTGCAGGAGGACCTACTGATGGCCCGACCGTTCGCCTCCGAGAACGCTCGTTTCTCCGCACCGAAGGAGGTCTGCTCCGCGTGAGCATGCCGTTGCGTCAGTCCCTGAAGGTCGGAAGCTATCTCGTTCGGCAACGCCTGAAGGGACGCGACAGGTTTCCGTTGCTGGTCGAGCTGGAACCCCTCTTCGCGTGCAACCTGCAGTGTGCGGGGTGCGGCAAGATCCAGCACCCCGCCGACGAGCTGCGACGGCGCATGCCGGTGGAGCAGGCGCTTGCCGCGATGGAGGAGTGCGGCGCCCCGATGGTCTCGATCGCGGGCGGCGAACCCCTGATGCATCCCGAGATCGACCGGCTCGTCGACGAGCTCGTCAAGCGGAGGAAGTACGTCTTCCTGTGCACGAACGCGATGCTCGTGCGCAAGTGGTGGGATCGTTACCACTTCAGGCCGTCGCAGTACTTCTCCTTCGTCGTCCACGTGGACGGGCTGAAGGAGCGGCACGACGCGTCGGTGTGCAAGGACGGCGTCTTCGACGAGGTCGTGGAGGCGATCAGGTTCCTGAAGGGCAAGGGGTTCCGGGTCAACACCAACTCCACGTTCTTCAGCGACGACACACCGCAGAACATCATCGACGTACTCGACTTCCTCAACGACGAGGCCAAGGTCGACAACATGCAGATCTCGCCCGCCTACGCCTACGAGAAGGCACCCGACCAGGCGCACTTCCCGGGCGTGACAGAGACCCGCGAGCTGTTCTCCAAGGCGTTCGCGGGCGGCAACCGGAAGCGGTGGCGGCTCAACCACTCACCGCTCTTCCTGGACTTCCTGGAGGGCAAGGCCGACTTCGGCTGCACCGCTTGGGGAATCCCGAGCTACTCGCTGTTCGGCTGGCAGCGACCGTGCTACCTGATGTCCGACGGGTACGCCGCGACGTACCAGGAACTCGTCGAGACGACAGACTGGGAGGCGTACGGCCGCGGCCGCGACGACCGCTGCGCCAACTGCATGGCCCACTGTGGGTACGAGCCGAGCGCGGTCCTCGCCACGATGGGATCACTGCGCGAGTCCATCCGCGCCGTCACCACCGGCTGACTCGGGACACTCCGCAGCACAACCTAGGAGACCCCTGCGGCGGAGACGGTCTCCTCGCGGAACTCCTGCGCCACCTGCTGGGAACGCCGGGCGAGCAGGAGTACGCCACCCGCGACCAGGGCCATCATGACCGCCTGCAGCGCGGTGACCAGCGGCCCGCTCGCGATGTTCTCACCGAGCCAGGTGGCGCCGAAGGCGACCGCCACAATCGGGTCCCCGACGGTGATGACCGCGGACGCCAGCGCGCCGATCAGCCCGCTCTGGAAGGCGTTCTGGTTGAGCAGGAAGCCGGCCACGCCGATGATGACGACGCCGTACAACTGCCACTGCGAAAGGATGTAGCCGGGTTCTGTGAGGTTGGCGGAGGAGGAGAGTTCGCGGACCAGGCCGGCGGTGACGCCGTAACAGATCGCGGTGGCGATCGCCAACGGCATCGCGCGCAGGTCGCTGTGGACGACGGTGGCCGCCACGAGGCAGGCCGCGACGAGTCCGACCAGCACCATGCCGAGCGGCACGACGGCGACGTCGCCCATCGGTTCGGCCACCTCGCTCGGTGCCTCGCTCGGGGACGCCAGCAGCAGGAACCCGGTCAGGCCCACCATCGCCACCAGCGCTCCCAGCATCAGCCGGGCGTCCGGCCACTGCCGCCGCATCGCGTAGGCGAAGCCGATGTAGAACAACGTGCCGGTGACCAGCAGCGGCTGGACCAGCGCGAGCGGCGCGAACCGCAGGGCGACCACCTGCAGGACGAACCCACCCGCGGCGAAGATCACGCCCGCACGGAACGCCCGGATCTGGATGAGGTCGAACAGAAGCCGGGGACGCATCGCGCCGCGTTGCGGTGCCTGGTGCGCCGAGTGGTGCTGGAGCACGCCGGCGGCGCCGTAGGCCGCCGCACCCGCCAACGCGCACAGGACGCCGATGAGAGTGCCCATCTCAGCCGGCAGCCCCCACCGCGACGGAGGGTTCGCGTGGTGTCTCGGTGTCCGCCATGAAGCTGGTGCGAAAGGCGTCCTTGACAACACCGCGGTCCAGCCCCAGACCTCGGTCGAGGAGAACTCCCACACCGGCCACTGCGCCCGACCCGACCACCCCGACGGTCAGCGGCACGCCGGAGGTCAGCGGAAGAACCGGGCACACGGCGCGTACGTCGGCGCCGGCGAAGGTCCGCGACCCTCGTGCGCCGGGCATGTAGGACACGATGGTGTTGAAGAAGTTCCGGTTATAGGTGGCGCGGGCGAAAGTACGGTGCAGCGGGCGGGGGAGTTGCCCCGCGGCCCACATCACCATCGCCGACGCGGCCACCTCGCCCTGCCGGTCGTGCAGGCGCGTGCCGGCGCGGATCCGCGCGGTCCGCTGGGTGAGCTCGAGCGGCCCGGTCGGCAGGTCGACGGCGAGGGCGCCGGTCCAGTTGCCCGAGATCCGGTCCAGCTTCGGCGGCCGCATCGCCACCGGAAACATCGCGCGTAACGGGCGGCCGGGTGCCAGCAGGCCGGCCGGGCGGAGCAGCCGGTCGAGCGCGTCGGCCACCAGTGCGAGGATCGCCTCGTGTGGCTGGGCGTCGCAGGCGGTGGCGAGGTCGCGGATCCGCTTCCACGGGACCGCTACCGTGACCAGGTCCCGTTGCCCGGTCGGCCTTGTCTGGTTGAGGGGGTGGCGCGGAGCGAGACCCTTGCCGGCCAGTTGCCCGACCCCGCGCAGGACCTGCACCGCACCCGCCCGGGCCGTATGCCGGCGGGCCGCGGGACGGCGTTCGCTCAGCCGGTCACCCGGCATCGGGTCGAGCAGCCGGTCGAGCAGGCCGAGTGCGGAGATCCCGTCGCCCTGGGCGTGGTGCAGCTTGACCGCGAAGGTGCTCCGCCCGCCGGCCTGCCCGTCCACGTGCAGCCCGCGCCAGGCCGGCGCCTCGGCCGGAATCGTACGCGACCAGAAGTCGCTGATGGCTGCGGTGACCTCCTCACCCGCGTGGCCTGTCAGCCGCTGCTCCTCGACGTGGCTCCACGCGTCGACGGAGTCCAGTAGCCGCCAGCCCAGTGGTCGGCGCACGAGGACCCGGCGCATCGGCGGCAGGCCGCTCGTCCGGGCCTGCATGGTCCGGCGCACGTCCGCGACGGTGACCGCCCGGCCGCCGGGCAGCGGGCCGAGCTCGAGAACCGCGCCCAGCTCCTGGGCGTACGGCCCGGTCTCGGCGAGGGCGAAGAACGCGTCCGCCGGCCGCATCGGCCAGGGCCGCTCGGCAAGGGCGGCTTGACGCGTGGACGTGGAGGCGGGCGTCGGTGTGTGCCGGGGCGCCGCGAGCGCGCGCAGGCCCGAGTCGAGGTCGTACCGCTCCAGGTGCCGCATCGTCGCGGCGCGCAGTCTCCGCAGCGGCTCCTGGTTCTCGGCCACCGACCGTACGTACGCCTGGAGCATCGCGAGGTCGGGGCACAGGTCGGTGAGGCCCGCGACCACCATCAGGTTGGCGTTCGCCACGCCGTGCGCGGCGATCGGCGTGGTGGTCACCACCGGCAGCGCGCTGGCCATCCCCTCCAGCGCGGTCGCCCCGCCCGCGTTGGTCACCAGGAGGTCCGCCGCCCGCATCAGCGTGGGCATCTGGTCGGTCCAGCCGAGGGGAAGCAGCCGCTCCCGGGGCAGACCGAGCCGTTCGAGGCGTACGCGCGTCTGCTCGTTGCGCCCACAGGCCACCACGACGCAGACCTTGTCCGAGGTGTCCAGCAGGGCCGTCACCGTGGCGTCGGCGTCGCCGAAGGAGTAGGCGCCGCACGACAGAAGGACCACGAAGGCGTCGGCCGGGAGGTCGAGCCAGCGCCTGGCCTGCGCCTGGTCGCCGGGAGCGAAAGCGCGTACGACCGGCGGTGCACAGACCTCGACGTTCACCTCCGGCTCAGCGGAGCGGGCGAGTGCCACCGCCGTCTCGTGGACCACGAAGTTGGCGTCGAGTTCGGGGTAGACCCAGAACGGGTGCGGTGCGAAGTCGGAGACGTAGCACGCGGTGCGGACGCCGAGCCCGCGGTGACGGCGCAGCCAGGCGAGCCCGGAACTGCCCAGTGGATAGGTGGAGAGCACCAGGTCGGGCTCGAAGCGGTCGATCTCGGTCCGCAGCCGCCGCCCGGCCCAGGAGCCGGTGAACCTTTTGGACGCCTGGGCAAACCAACGGTGCCGCCACTCGCTGGCGTAGAAGAACTCGTACAGCCAGGGTGTGCGCTCGACGTTGGAGACGTAGATGGACCGGAACGCCCGGCCGACGCCCGGACCCATCACGTCCAGCGTGTCGACGCGGTGGCACTCGCTCCCCGGCCACAGCCTGCGGACCGCCTCCTCGAGCGCGTTGGCGGTGGAGTTGTGTCCACCGCCCATGTCGGCCGAGACCAGCAGGACGCGATGGGGACCCTCACCGATCTGAGCGCCGACCTGGGCGCCGAACTGGTCGCTGATCCGGGCGCCGATGTGGGCACGACCGTTCGAGCGGGCCGGGGGATGGCTCATTGTGGGTGGATACCCATCGAACGGGATCCAGAACACCGCTGCCACCGGTGCCACCGCTGCCGAGGGCACGTGGCCCGGGCGTGGCTTCCCACCCTTCGTCCATCTGTCAACCGCGCCTTGCGCGAACGTGCCGCGGGGGCCGTCAGGTGGTGGCGGATCCGGTGATCGGCCGGCGGACGATGAACCAGTAGCAGAGCCCGGCCAGGGCGGCCACCACGCCACCGGAGTAGAAGGCCAGCGACCATGAGTCCGTCCGGTCGACGATCAGCCCCGCCACCAGCGGCGAGAACGCTCCACCGAAGTACCCGCCGAAGTTCTGGATGGCGCCGACCGAGGCGACCTGGTGCTGGGGCGCCACGTCACCGGGCATCGCCCACGCCGACCCGGTGATCGCCGAGACGAAGCAGAGCGCGAGGGTAAGCAGGAGGAGCGTCGGTGCGAGGCCGTGCGCGCTGGGAACCAGCACGACGGACAGCCCGGCCAGCAGCGCACAGGCGAGGATGAGCATCCGGCGTACCTTCAGCGGCGAGCCGACCCCCCGCGCGACCAGCCTGGTGGTGAGAAATCCGCCACCAACGTCGCCGACCACGCCGCCGAGCCACGGGATGCTCGCGTACAGGCCGAGCTTCGCCAGGTCGATGCCCTGCGTGCGGACGAGGTACAGCGGGAGGAACGCGAGGAAGATGTTCCAGATCCAGATCGTGCAGAAGAAGCCGAGGATCATGCCCCACACCGTCCGCTGCGTGAACAGCTGCGGCCAGGAGACGGACTCGGACTCGGATGTGGACTCGGCCGGGGCGTCCTGCTGGTCGGCCTCGATGAGTTCGCGTTCCTCCGCGGAGAGCCGGCGGCTTCCGGACGGGTCGCGGTATCCGATCCAGAACGCGATGACGAAGATCAGGCCGAGTACGCCGGTCACCACGAACAGCGCCCGCCATCCCCAGTGGACCATGACCGGAACCAGCAGCAGCGGCGCGAGTGCCGGTCCCCACTTCGACGAGGAGTCCCAGATGCCGGTCGCCGTTCCGCGCTCGCGCTTGGGGAACCACTTGCTGGTGATCTTGGCCGAGGCGGGGAAGCACGGCGCTTCACCCACCCCGAGGACGAGCCGCGCCGCCAGGAACTGCGGCAGCCGGTAACAGAGCCCGGTCGCGAGGGTGGCGACGCTCCACAGGGTGACCGCGACGGTGTAGACGCGGCGGCTGCCCAGTCGGTCGATCAGGTGCCCCGCGGGCAGCTGCATCACCGCGTACGTCCAGGAGAACACCGACGCCATCAGGCCGATGTCGGCCGCCGACAGGTCAAGCTCCTTCATCATCTGCGGCGTGGCGAGAGAGAGGTTCGCCCGGTCGAAGTAGTTGATGATGCCGCCTGCCAGGAGCCAGCCGAGGACCCACCAGCGCATGCCGAGTCGTCGTCTGTGCCCCTGCCGCCGGTCGGGGGGCGTGCCCCGGTCCACTCGGGTGCTGGTGCCGGCGCTTCTGTCCGTGCCCCTGCCTGTGCTCCGGTCTGTGGCCCTGTCAGCCATGCGCCACCTTCCGTGTCCCCCCTGATACGGGTCGCTGACCGGTTCCCGGACCGAAGGAGTCCAAACGGCCGGACGGCCTCGCGTGCCGTCCGATTCCGGCAACCTCCGGCCCTGAGAAGCCAGGCCTCAGCTCAACTTGACGCATGCCGATATGGGCATATGATTTCGGTCATGGCCCGGGCAGCGACGACGTCGGACGTCTTCAACGCGATCGCCGAGCCGCGGCGCCGGGAGATCCTGGTGCTGCTGCGGGCGGGTGAGCGGCCGGTGACCGACCTGGCCCAGGAGCTGGGGATGACCCAGCCGCGGGCGTCCAAACACCTGCGGGTGCTCCGGGAGGTCGGGCTGGTGCGGGACCGCAAGGCGGGCAAGCAGCGCCTCTACGGCCTGGACGCCCGCGGGCTGCGGCCGGTCCACGAGTGGACCGGCGGGTTCGAGCGGTTCTGGAACGAGAGCTTCGACCGGCTGGACGCATACGTGCAGGACCTGAAGCAGACACGGCAGGAGGAATGACCGATGGCAGGGGCAAGGCGAGAAGCCCGGGCGGAGCCGGCGACGGCCGATCGGGAGATCATGATCTCCCGGATCATCGACGCGCCACGAGAGCTGGTGTTCGAGGCGTTCACCGAGGTCCGGCACCTGTCGCGGTGGTGGGGACCGGAGGGGTTCACCACGACCACGCAGTCGTTCGAGTTCCGCGTCGGCGGGGTGTGGGACTTCGTGATGCACGGACCGGACGGGACGGACTACAGCGAGTGGATCTCGTGGACAGAGATCGCCCCGCCGGAGCGGATCGCGCTGCTCCACGGTGAGTTCCGCGGCGACCCGAACGCGTTCGAGTCGGTCCTGACGTTCGAGTCCGACGGTGCGGTGACCCGGATTCAGATGCGCACGGTGTTCCCCACCAGGGAGCTGCGCGAGGAGGCGGTCGAGAAGTACCACGCGATCGAGGGCGGCCGGCAGACGCTGAGCAACCTGGCGGTCTACGTCGCCGACCTCGCACGGAAGGGAGCGGAGGACTGATGGCCGGGAAGGTGTTCTTCAGCGTGTCGATGTCGCTGGACGGCTTCATCGCGCCCGACTCCCCCGAGGAGTTGATGGGGCGGCAGTGGATGGAACTGCAGCGGTGGGTCTTCCCGCTGCGATTCTTCCGGGAGAACCTGAAGCTCGGCAGGGGCGGTGAGGAGGGCCGCGACAACGACATCGCGCGGGAGACGTTCGAGCGCACCGGCGCGAGCGTCATGGGCAAGCGCATGTTCGACGCCGGCGAGCAGATGTGGCCGGAGGATGCGCCCTTCCACACCCAGGTCTTCGTCGTTACGCACGAGAAGCGTGACCCCTGGGAGCGGCCGGGCGGGACCACCTTCCACTTCGTCGACGACGGCATCGAGTCCGCGCTCGACCAGGCCCGCGAGGCCGCCGGCGACCGCGACGTCCGCATCGCCGGCGGCGGCGCGACGATCCTGGCGTACGTGAACGCCGGCCTCGTCGACGAGTTCACGATCACGCTCTCACCCGTGCTGTTCGGCTCCGGAATCCGCCTGTTCGAGGGCGTGGACGCCGGCCGCGTGGCACTGGAGCCGGTCCGCTCGGAGTCCTCCCCGAGGGTGACGCACCTGACCTACGCCGTCCGGGAGCGGTAGGCGCGCGGCGGCCGACGTCAGCCGCTGGCGGCCCTGCCGTTCATGCGGTTCATGCCGTTCATGCGGTTCACGCCGTTCAGGCCGGCGGACTCGTCGCCGGTGATGCCGGTTCGCAGGTCACGCAGGATGCGGTTGATGAGCCGGGACACCTGCATCTGGCTGACCCCGATGACGTCGGCGATCTCCTGCTGGGTGCGTTGTTCGAAGAAGCGCAGCCGCAGGATCTTCTTGTCCCTCGGGTTCAGCCGGGAGACGACCGGGCGGAGGACGGTTCTCGCTTCCGCGGCGGCCAGTTCGTCCGCGGCGGACACCAGCCGGTCGCCCAGGGTCGGCCCGTCGGGGTCCGGGTCGTTGCCCAGAGGGTGGTCCAGCGAGGCGGGGGAGAAGCAGGCGTACGCGGTGAGCGACTCGATGACCTCGCCGAGATCGGCGCCGAGATGCTCGGCGAGCTCCCTGGGCCGCGGGGAGCGCCCCAGCCGGTTGCCCAGGTCCTCCTCCGCGCCGCGGATCCGCAGCTGCAGATCCTGCAGGCGCCGGGGCGGCCGGACCGTCCAGCCGCGGTCGCGGAAGTGCCGCTTCAGGGTGCCGGTGATGCTCGGGACGGCGAACGCCAGGAAACCCTCGCCGTGGCTCACGTCGTAGCTGTGCACCACCTGCACCAGCGCGGTGTACGCCACCTGCTCGAGGTCGTCGTCGGCGATGCCGCGGCCACGGAACCTCCTCGCCAGTGCGCGTGCGAGGTCGAGGTGCCTGCAGACGACCTCGTCGTACACCTGTCTTCGCAGCGGCTCGGAGTTCGGGTCGGCGGCGAGCCGATGGTAGAGACGCGCGGTCTCGCGTTCCCGGGGATCGTCGGGCGGCGTGACGCCCGGATCGCCGGCGGAGGCGGTCGGGGGCTGGTCCATGGGCATCGTCCTCGTGGTCGTGCCGTACCTGCCGAGGCCGCCGTCGCACCGCGGCGCGATGCGCCTCCCCGTGTCCTGTGGCGGCCGTCTCCCACGCTAGAGGATGTATGCACATTCGCAACTATTGCGTTCTAAGAAGAACTTGAGAACCGCGCTGCCCGGCCCGGCTGATCAGCTCACTCAGCTCACGCGGCTCAGCCCACGCGGAACTTCTCCGCGTCCGACTCCCTGAACGAGAGCCCGTTGCCCGGGCCGTCGCCGGGGTGCAGGGCACCGTCGGTCGCCGTCACCGGGCCGTCGAAGAACATCGACTCGATCCGCACATGGTCGTGGAAGTACTCCACGTGCCGCAGGTGTGGCGTCGCCGCCGCGACCGCCAGGTGCAGGGCCGGCGCGCAGTGGGCCGAGACCGGCAGGTGGTGGGCGGCGGCGACGGCGGTGATCCGCTGCCACTCGGTGATTCCGCCGCACCGGCTGACGTCCACCTGGAGGCAGTCGACCGCACCGGCCGCGCACATGCGCTCGAAGTAGGTGAGGTCGTAGCCGTACTCGCCGGCCGTCACGTCCGGCCCCACGTGCTCGCGGACCCAGCGCAGCCCGTCGAGGTCGTCGGAGGTGACCGGCTCCTCGAACCACGTGAGCCGCAGGTCCTCGGCAGCGGCGGCGAGGCGCACGGCCTGCTTGGGCGCGAACGCGCCGTTGGCGTCGACGAAGAGTTCGACGTCCTCCCCGAGGGTCTGTCGGGCCAGGCGCATGCGGGCGAGGTCGCGGGCGGTGTTCGCGCCCCACGACTCACCGATCTTGATCTTGGCGTACGAGACGCCGAGCCGCCCCCACTCCTCGCACTGCCGTACAAGTTGGCGGTCGTCGTACGTCGTGAAGCCGCCGCTGCCGTAGACGGGTACGGGTGCACCGGCCTCGGCGCCGAGCAGTCGGTGCAGGGGAAGGCCCAGCACCCTCGCCCGCAGGTCCCACCACGCGGTGTCCACGGCGGCGATCGCCATCGAGACCAGGCCCGGACGCCCGGCGTTGCGTACGGCGGCCACCATCGCGTGGTAGCCGGACTGGACGTCCAGACAGCTTCGGCCGCGTACGACGTCGGCGAGTTCGCCGCGGATGACGTCGGCGGCGGCCGGCGGCCCGTAGGTCCAGCCGATCCCGGTGTGGCCGCCGCCGGTGAGGCGGACAAGGACCATGGTGGTCGAGTCCCAGGCGAGGGTGCCGTCGCCTTCGGGTGCGTCGGTGGGGACGGTGTAGGTACGCGTCTCGACCTCGGTCACGGGTACGTCCGTCGCGACAGCCATGCACGTCTCCTCTCCGAGGGCAGGCTCGCCGGCCGTGCTGGGTGGTCGGCCGCGACGTACCCACTCGGGTGCGGCCCCATGCGCCGCTCGGTGGCCGCGATCGACATCCTCGCGCCTGCCCCACACAGGCAGCCCGGTCTCGTCGGGTGACCAGGTTCCGGAGGTAGCATCGGCGCGCTGACGTCCCCGGGAAGGAAGGTCCTGCGCTGTGCGCCTGCGGTTGGTGACCGTGCGTCATACCGTCGGCGTTCTGGCGGCGCTCGCCGTCGCGGCGGCCGGAGTCGCCGGCTGCGGCGGGGGAGCGGACACCTCCGGCCGGGCCGGGCGTACGCCCGACAGCCAGAACGCGCCCGAGGCCGCGAAGATGGTGGCCACCGGCAACACGATGGACCAGCCGCTGCCCGCGACCGCGGCGAGCACCGCGCTGACCGACCAGAACGGCCGGCACCTGAGCCTGGGATCCCTGCGGGGCAGGACCGTCGTCCTGGCGCCGCTGCTGACCATGTGCCAGGAAACCTGCCCGATGACCAGCGAGAACCTCCACCAGGCGGCTCAGGCGGCTCGGCGTTCCGGTTCGTCGGCCAAGGTCGTCTTCGTGGAGCTGACGGTCGACCCCGCCCGCGACACCGTACGCCGGCTGCACGCCTACGCGAAGTTGTACGGCGCGCTGCCCAACTGGCTGCTGGTCACCGGCAAACCGGCGCGGATCACCGCGATGTGGAAGGCGCTCGGGGTGACCACCGAGAAGGTCCCGACCAAGGAGCCGGTACGCGACTGGCTGACCGGCAGGCCGGTCGAGCACCCCTACGACGTGCACCACCAGGACGTCGTCCTGATCGTCGGTCAGGACGGTCACCTGCGGTGGATCACGGTCGGGCGTCCTGACGCCCGTGGCACCAAGCTGCCCACCAGCATGCAGAAGTACCTCAACGACGAGGGCCGGGACAACCTCGCGCACCCGGCCGCCGACGGCGCGAGTTCGTGGACCGCCCACGACGTCGAGCAGGCGGTGGCCTACGTGCGCGACCTGCGCAGCGACGGCTGAGTCCGTTCGCCCCTGCCCTTGCGCCACGTCGCGACCAGCGTCGCGAGGCCGAGGACGGAGACGAACGCGAGGCCGCCGATGGACAGGATGGTGAACAACCGGATCTGGTCCGCGGTGGGCTTCGGCAGGTATCCCGTCTGCATGAAGCTGCTCGCCGAGACCCCGGTCAGAACGAAGGTCAGGGCGAGTGCGATCGAGTGCATCGAGTCCCACAGGGCATGCAGGATCGCCACCCAGAGGTACGTGACGGGCAGCGCGCCGCGAAGGTAGTGGACGCGGCCGCTGCGGGCCGCGCGGAAGAGCACACCACCGAGGATCGCGGTCCACAGCCCGTGCCCGACCGGTGCCAGGACGCCACGCAGGAGTTCGGTCTGGACCAGGTCGGGCAGGGACAGCCCCTTCTCGGTGATCATCGCGTTGAAGGCGTATCCCGCACTCTCGAACGCCGCGAACCCGAATCCCACCGCCGCCCCCAGCACGACGCCGTCCCTGGTGTGCCGCCGTGCCATGTGGCGGGTGACGAAGACGAGCGCCGCGAGCTTCACGCCCTCCTCGATCAGCCCGACGCCGAGGAACAACAGGGGCGAGGGGTGGAGGACGTACGACTCCAGCAGCGACGCGCCGAAGACGCCGAGCAGACCGCCGAGAACGAACGCCGTGACCACCAGTTCGGTGGTCACGTCCTCGTCCCGCCAGCGTTCGAACGCCCACGCGACGAAGGACACCGGGACCAGGAAGCTGCCGAGCAGCACCACCGTGGGTACCAGGTTCGCGTTCGAGGTCAGCAGAGTCACGGCGACGGCGATCAGCCACAGCAGGAGACCGGTGAAGAAGATCCGTAGGTAGAGCCGCCGCGGCGGCCGCCGCACGCGCACGCTGGACGAGACCATGGGACACCTCTCCGCAGATTCTCGGTTGGCTGGTGATGCCCCACGCCGGGATCATGAAACGGTCCGAGCGGCGGTCGCGGCGGCTCGCGGTGGCGGGGAGCGGGGCCGGCGGTTTTCCGGACGACCGCCATGGGTACACCGCTGCGATGGCTACGAGAGACGACGGCGTGGGGCGCGTTCCACACGTCAACGTGATGTTGCGGCCGGTCGCGACACCGCTGCCGGCCGGCTTCCTCGGCCTGGCGATGGCGAGCGTGCTGCTCGCGTCCCTCGAACTCGGGTGGATCCCGGCGGCCGAGGGGCACGAGGTGGCGTACGGCCTGCTCCTGGTCGTGGTCTCGCTGCAGTTCGTCGGCTCCGTGGTCTCCTGTCTCGCACGTGACCCGGTGGTCTCCACCGCGCTCGGCGTGCTCGCCGGCACGTGGGCCGCCGTCGCCGTGGACAAGCTGACCGCCACGCCGGGCGCGACGAGTGCCGGCCTCGGCGTCCTGCTGGTGGGCGCCAGTGTGCTGCTGTGGGCTCCCGCCGTCGTCGGGTTGCCGGACAAGGTCCTCCCGAGCCTCGTGCTCGTGCTCGCGGGTCTGCGGTTCCTGCTCACCGGGATCTACCAGCTGACCGCCTCACCGACGTGGAGGACCGTCACCGGCGTCGTCGGCCTGGTGGTGTGCGCCTGTGCGCTCTACTGTGCGTTCGCTGCCCTCTACCAGGACGCGCGCGGGCGCGGCGTTCCTCCGTTGCTGCGCCGCGGAGGCGCCCGTACGTCCGAAGCCGCGGCGACCGGCGTCGACGTCGAGCAGGTGACGAGCGAGCCAGGCGTACGCGGACAGCTGTAGGCGTAGGGTCCGAGCCGCCGGTGAGAGCGCGGTCAGTCCTCCGGCGCCACGGCCCGGTCGATCCGCTCCGCGAGCGTCTTCGCGAAGTCCTCCGCGCGCGCCAGTTGTACGCGGAGTTCGGTGACGCGTTCCTGGCTTGCGGTTTCGTACTCGCGCAGCCGCCTCAGTAGCTCGCGCCGCTCGTCCGCGGCGACCGGATCCCCGCTGTCCAGGCGGTCGGTGACGTCGAGCAGATCGCGCATCTGGTCCAGGGAGAAGCCGAGTGGCTTCATCCGGCGGATCACGATCAGCCGCTGCACGTCCTGCTCGGTGTAGAGGCGAAACGTCCCTGGGAGCGCGCGGACGGAACGACGAGCCCGGCCTCCTCGTAGTGGCGAATCGTTCGCAGCGAGAGTTCGGTGCGCGCGGCGACGGCGGAAACAGGGGTGTTCGCTGTCAGTGAGTAGGTACCGCTCTCCCGCTCGCCTACGCCCGGACGACGAACACGCGGTCGACGTAGACATAGGCGATGTCGGAGGAGTTCGGCGGCGCGATCCAGACGTACTTCGGATTGGCGGCGTCGTACTCGTAGACGCCCGGCAGTTGGAGCTCGTGATACTTCCCGTCCGCCACCTCCGAAACCTTGATGGTTCGTTCGTTTCCGAACGGCGGGTACACCCCCGCCACCATCGCAGCCGCATCGGGAGCGGCCGTTCCGGTGTCGGCGCGGACGGTGGCATACACCTTCCAGGTTCCGGTGGTCGGTAGCGAGTCGAGCGGGAGCTGGACGCCCCAGTCCGACCGGTTGCCGGGCATCCGTACGGTGTAGCCGTTGGAAGCGGCGGGGTCGTCGAGGATGGTGGTGACCGGCGCGTACAGACGCAGCGCCGGCTCCTGGTAGTCGGCCCAGTCCTCCGGAGGAAGGCCCGCGACGGTGGCGGGCGGGGTCGCCGGTGCGGTGGCGATCCGCAACTGGCGCAGCAGGTCCTCCGGAGTGCCGCCCCCCTCGCTGTACCGGGTGAGTCCGGCGGCGTGCATCTCCTCCCCGAATCGGTCGAGGCGGTTCTGCGTGTCGGGGTCCCAGTCGGCTCCGCGTTCGCGGGCGGTCCGCTGGAACTCCGACGTCCGCAGCAGGATCACGTAGTCGACGCCGAGTCGTACGGCCTGGACGTGCTTGCGGAAGTCGGCACTTTCGCGTACGGCCGACTCGGCCTGGGCCATCAGGTCGTCGGCGGCCACCATCGTGTCGAAGTTGAGGTACGGCGAGGCCGGTGACGCGCTGACGGTTAGGCGGGTGCTGGTGTCCTCGACCGACTGGCGGAGCAGCCGCATGTAGCGGTAGACGTACGTCGCGGCCGGGCCGTGGTAGCCGCGGAGGAACTCGCGGATCAACCGATCCGTGTCCTGGTGCGGATCCCAGAGCAGGCGCCCGAGCACCCAGGTGCGGAGGTGAACGAACTCGCTTCCGACGGCGTTGTAGGCGTGCTCGCCGAAGTACCCCTGCACCTGCGGGTGGGCGGCCATCGTCTGGATCCCGTCGGCCATCGCCCAGTAGTCGGGGAAGGGCTGGATGTAGGACGCGAAGTCGATCAGGTAGTCCCACACGACGATGTTGTTCGCGAGCCCGCACCAGGTCTGGATCTGCCGGCCGATCTCGGCATTGTCGTCGGCGAACAGCGAGTGCGCGAAGTTCGCCTGAATCGGCGCGACGGTCAGTACGACGGCGTCGTCGAGCTTGATGCCGGTCGGGGGAGCGAAGCTGAACCAGTACGCCTGCGTGCTGATGCGTGCCTGCGGAATCTGCTTCCGGACGCGGGTGACCACATCGTTGGCCAGATCCACCACCGCGGCGGAGAGCGAGCCGCCGTGCTGGTCGACGAACTTCTTGCTCGCGGGGTCGGGCTGCCAGTCGGCGTCCTGCTGGTCGAAGCCGCTGGAAGGATCGAGTCCGTCGGCGATGCGCTTGCGGATCGTGGCGGCCAGGTTGTCCGCCGCCATCTGACGGGTACGTTCGTCCATGGCCAGGATCTGCCCGCCGGACCACAGCGTCTGGTCGGGAACCATCGTCCGCCACGTTCCGCCGAAAGGCGTCGCCGGCCAGTACGTCGACCAGGTGTCAAGTGGGGTTGGGATTTCTGCGTCGTCCCAACCGCGGTTGCCGTTCAGCAGGTTGTGGTGCCGGTAGGCGGGATCCGCTGCGTCACCTGCGTACATCTGCCGGTAGGTGAACCGCGGCAGTTGGTCGCCGTTGAGCTGTGCAGCGGAGACCTCGAGCGTGCGAGCGTGAGGGACGACCGTGAACTCGGCGGAGAACCACCGCACCCCTAGGAGACGGTCGAGCATCCAGTAGACGCCGTATAGGGTTCCGCGGGAGTTGGCGCCGGCGATCAGGACGGCCTGTCCGCGCGTACGCAGGGCGAAGCCGTCCTCTCCGAGGCCTGTTGGGTCGAGGTTCCCGAAGCGACGCAGGAGGGAGTTCTTTTGCCCGACGACCAGAACCTCCGCGTCGTCCGGCGGGTCGTCGGACACGACGACCCGAAACGTCGCCGAGGTGATGGCATTCAGGTAGTGGGCCAGCTCGTCGGCCGCGTGCCGAGTCGTGGCGTCCTCGTCGGGGCCGCAGTAGATCTGGTAACGCGCGTGGCCATTGTCCGCGAGCCGGATCCGCCTGTCCGCCGCCGAGGCGGGAGTTGCCCAGGTGAGTGCCGATCCGCCGGCGAGTGCGGCACCGGCGACTGCCCCTCCGGCCGCGACGACGCTCCTACGGGTGGGTCGAGGTGTGCGCGTATCACCGTTGCCGCTCATGGATGTCTCCAGCGATCGTGCGGAGTGAAACCGGCGGTGGAACCAGTGAGAACCCTGCTGGGGCTGGTGATTCGGGTGACTCTGAACGCGGCCACAAGCTAGGCCGGACCTCGCGGAGTGTCAAGGAAACGTCACACACGTGAGCACGTCCACTCACGGCCACCTGGTTCCTGCCGGGATCCGCGCCGTCAGCGCCCGTCGGTGACTACGAGGCTGGAGGTGAGATCGCAGTTTGCAGCCAGGCCCACGGGAGTGGGCCGAGCTCGTCGACGTCCTCCGACGTAGCGCGGTCCATGTTCGTGATCAGCGCCCGGCTTCGCCTGAGTGGTGCGACCCGGAGGGCGTGGTGGAGCGTCTCCGTCAGCTCCGGAAGGTCGGCGTACTCGGTCCAGTGTCGTAGATAGGTCTCGATGAGCAACTGCAGAGCGGGGTGGTTCGGGTCGAACGGAGATGGCCTTGGCAACCAACGATGGTGACATCCGAAGAGGAGCGGCATGAGCGAGATGAACGGATGGGTCCAGGCGGCGTCCCCGAAGTCGATGAAGCGGTAACGCCCACTCGGACCCTGGGGGACCAGCACGTTGCCCGCCCAGAGATCGCCGTGTTCGACGGTGTACGGGATCGGCGACTGGGCCAGGGCCGTTCCGGATGTGTGGAAGACGTCGAGGCCTGCCAGCAGTTGAGCCTTCTGCGCCGTGGTCATGTGTCGTGGGTCCGATGGTGGCAGCGCGTGCAGGACGGCGGCCTGGCTCTCGGCTTCCCGACCTGCGGCGGCCGGATCCCAGCCCGGGAGTCCTGCCGCTTCGGCTCGGTCGTCGTGGCCGATCGTGGCCTGTTGCAGTTGGGCGTACTCGCCGACCATCGCGGCGATCCCGGCGGGGGTGTCGGAACACGTCTCACTCATCACCGGCCCCCCGTCGGCGAACAGGACGCGTCCGCTGGATTCGTCGAGGGCGAGCGGTGGATCCACGTGGTCCGGTGCGACGTCCGCGCAGAACGCGTGGACGGAACCCTCGGTGGCCCTGGCCGCGATGCTTTGCTTCAGCAGGACGTCGCCGTCAGCGGTCGGGATCCGCCAGACGGCCGACCAGGGCTGGATCGACAGGTCGGTCATCGGCCCCGCCAGTCGGATGTGCAACTTGTCGAGTTGGTGATGTGCCCACTGCTCTGCGTCGTCGCGCCAGGTGGACGATCCCCACGGGTGGACGATCACCGCCCGGACAGTAGCAGCTCGCCACGACCGAAACGTGTCCGTCAACCACACATTGCTTGCCGACCGAGGGCACGACCTGATGCACTTCCGTGTTGCCGTTGTGGATCGTTGGGGGTGTTGATGGGAGTACGTGAAGAGCGAGCCGCGCGGGCGGATGCTCGCCTGGCGCAGGCTCGGCAGGTGCTGGAGGAGCTGAGCCTGCTCGACCGATGGAAGGCGGTCGGCGATCCGGTGGTCGTCGGTTCGGTCGCGTTGGGCCTTGTCGTACGACCTGATGTGGATCTGGAGGTCTACGCCGACAGCCCGTCGATCCGGGACGGCTTCGGTGTGGTCGCCGCACTCGCGGAGCTGCCGAGGGTTCGTGCCATGCGGTACAAGGATGAACGCGACCGACCTCCACAGGGCCTGTATTGGAAGCTCGAGTACGAGCTGACGCCGGAGGAGACCTGGCACGTCGACATGTGGCTGTTCCCCCGCGATCTCGCCGACCGGTCCTCCGGGCAGCTGGCCGACGCGTTGACAGAGGCGCTCACCGAGAACCGGCGCGACGCTGTCCTGGCGATCAAGGAAGAAGCCGTCAGCCAGGGGGCTCGAGCTCACGGATACTGGGTGTACCGGGCGGTCATCGACGTGGGTGTGGTCTCCTACACCGAGTATCTCGACTGGCTGGGGGACAGAGACGTCTGGGAACGCACCAACTGGCGTCCCACGCCCGCAGGAGGAGGGTCACGATGAACTCGCCCGAGCCGGGGACGTTGCGGCTCGTGGGGGATCCAGGTCAGCGGCTCGCGTTCGCCGACCGGATTCGCGCCACCCTTGCCGAGGCGATCCCGGGCTCCACCGCCGAGCTGCGTGGGTCACTCGCGGCCGGCAACGCCGACGTCTACAGCGACATCGATCTTGGCTGGGCCGTGCCGGACGAACAGTTCGGCGCGGCCCTCGGTTGCGTGTCCACCGCGCTGGCTTACGTCGCACCGCTTGCGTCGTTCCGGTCCGATCCGGACAACCAGCGTTCGCCCTACCTGCGGCGACTGTTCGTCCGCTTCGACGGCCTGCCGCTGTTGTGGCGGCTGGATCTGGAAGTGTGGGCGGCATCCGTCGCGTTCGACACCTCGGTGGACGATGACCCGTCGGCGCGGGGCGACGAGTGGTGTCCGTACGAGAGCGCGCTGATGAACGCATTGGGCGCGATCAAGCAGGTTCTCCGCGGCCGGTCGGAGGTCGCTCAGGACGGCCTGACCCGTGGATTCCAGCGGGTGGGCGCTGATCCCCGTCTCGACCTCTCGACGCGGGACCGAGTGATCGAGCTGGCCGACCTGGTTGCGGCGGTTCGGCCGCACCTGCGTACCTTCGCCACCGACATCACCACCGCTGCTGTTCAGGAGCTGAGGTGACAGCACAGGCAGTGAGGAGTTCTGATGCCTTGGGCGAGCAACTGGAACGAACGAGTCGCCGGTGTCGCGTGTGAGCTGTGCGACGAGGGCCGGCCGGTGGAAACGAGGTCGGGGACGCGGGTACTTGCCAGCGCGGTCGCGGACACCTACCTGATGCGGCGTGCACTGGTACGGGGTTACGCGGTCGTCGTCTGGCGTGGTCGGCATGTCGTCGAGCCCACGGAGCTGTCTCTCGATGAGGCCGCACAGTACGGCCGCGACGTGTTGCGCGTCGGCTCGGCCATCCAGCGACACTTTCGCCCACTGAAGCTGAACTACCTGACCATGGGGAACTGGACTCCTCACCTGCACACGCACGTGACGGCTCGCTACGTCGACGACGTCGCTCCCGGCGATCCGCTCCCCGCCGGGAAGAGCGTGCTTCTGGCCGAGGACCAGTGGCGGGAGGACGCGGCAGCGCTGCGGGTACTTCTTGGCGACTCCACCGATCTCTGAACCTTCTCGCCGGTCACAGGCCGAGGCCGGCTGTTCGCTCGCGGAGCCGGCGCAGGTCATGGGCGACGTCTCGGAGGACTTCGACCGCCCAAGGCTTGCTCCGGTGGCCGCCGTCGGTGGTGAACTGGAGCTCGGCGAGCGTGCCGATGCGCGCGAGCCCACCGAGCAGGTCGACGTCAGCTGCTGTCAGCGGGCCACCGGCTTCGAGGTACGTGCGCCAGAACGCCATCGGATCCGGCGCTTGGATCGCGAGCGCGGCTTCGTACGCCAGGACGTCGACGTGGCAGCCCTCCCAGTCGATGACCGCGACGAGTTGATCCTGGTCGAAGATCAGGTTGCGTGGGTTGAAGTCGCCGTGCACCACACCGCGTGGCAAGAACCGTCCCGACGTTCGCAGATTCTCCAACCAGGCTTCGAGTTCGGTGGCCTCGCCGTCGAGGAACCGGAACAGCTCGACCACCTCGGAGGTGTGCGGCAGGTCCCGCTGCAGTACCGGCCGCACGGTCGACCACATGGTCGGTTTGTCGAGGACGGTGTGCGGGGCGTCTGCCGCACCGCGGTCGAGACCCGTGCCGGCACGGTGGATCCGAGCCATGGTCGAGGCGACCTGCGGCCAGCGCACGTCTGCCTCGACCTCCGTGCCCAGGACGCCGTGGACGTACGGAAAGATCGACAGAAGTCGGCCGCGCCAAGCCTGTAGCGTCTCGCCGTTGAGACCGGGCATCGCAGGTACGACTTCCCGTACCTCATGATGAAGCCGGCCGAGCACGGCGTGCTCGTAGACCACCCGCTCATGGCTGAGGTCGGATCGGCTCACCCGCATCACGTACGTGCCGTCGCCCGAATCGACTCGCCACGACTGGTTCATGAGCCCTTCGGTCATGAACGTCGGAGGTGCGTGCGCGACGTGGCCGAAGGATGCCTTGGCGGCCTCGACGATCTGGGCCCGCAGCAGCCACAGCGGACCCCACTGGTTGCCGTCCCACACCTTGGTGTCGTCGGCCGACAGTTCACCGACGGTCGGTACGGGCGTCTCCGGTGGTCCCGCCGTTCACCTCACCTTCGGACTGCCCCCACGCGGGTGCAAGCCTTGCCCACGTCGCCAAACACCTCAAGCGATTTCAGGCGCCTCCACGCTCACCGCCCGCCGTCCGCTCAGCGGGAGGTTGGCCGATCGTGGACAGGAGTCGGCCTTGGATTGCAGGGAGCCTGCCTCGCTAACGTCGCCGGCATGCTGATGACGATGCCCGAAAGGCCATACGCGGTGGAGCTTCGAAGTCCGGTCCGGTACGGAATGGTCCCTGGACTGCCCGTCTGGCAGGGTGCCCTCTACCTGGACCTGCTCATGCCCACACCGAAACCTGTGAGGCGAGCACCTGCGGTCGTCTATCTGCACGGCGGAGGCTGGCGAGATGGGGATCGGTCGCACGGCCTCTATCCATGGCACAGCCCCCATCTTGCCGTGCACGGCTTCGTCGTCGCCAACGTGAGCTACCGGATGAGTGGCCAGGCGCCGTTCCCTGCGCAGATCCACGACGTCAAGGCTGCGATCCGATGGCTTCGCGCGAACGCGTCCGACTACGGCATCGATCCGGATCGGATAGGGGTCTGGGGCGACTCCGCCGGTGGGCAGCTTGCCGCGTTGGCCGCGACCACGGCTGAGCGAGCAGACCTGGAAGGGGAGTGTGGCTCACCTGGATGGTCGAGCGCCGTTCAGGCGGCGGTCGTGCGCTGTGCCCCGAGCAACTTCCTCACACTGCCGCAGGAAGACTGGCAGGACGAAGTGCTGGACGCGCTCTTCGGCGGGCCGTCCACGAAGACCGCCGAACTGCGCCGGCTGGCCAGTCCCGAAGCCCACGTGCGTACGGGTGTTCCACCGTTCCAGGTCGTGCACGGCACCGAGGACGAGACCGTGCCGTTCGACCAGGCGGAGGCCATGGTCCGCGCCCTTCGTGCGCACGACGGGGAGGTCGAGTTCCACGTGATGGAGGGCGTTCACCACAATCTCCGAACGGATGTCGACCTGCCATGGGGATCCGAGCCGTGGACCGAAGCTCGCGGATGTCGGCACGAACCAAACTTCGCTAAGCCCGGATTCACCGATGGGCGTGGTGGTGTGAGCGTGGCGTGAGGAGCGGATGCCCTTGTGTGTTGGAGGATCGGACTTGTCGAAGGTCGAAACTCTGGCACTACGAAGGGCATCCGCAAGATGCAACTGTCTCACACGTTCGCGGCGACTTCGGCGGTGTTCGACGAGCCGAATCTGGTGTCGTCGGCAGGCCTGGTCCCGGTGATGGGGCTGGCGGAGTCGGCTGGGTTGGCCGACCTTGTCGATGCATGTCTGAGCGTGCCGACCGATAAAGGTGCCAACGCCGGCTCGAAGGTGGCGTCGCTGGTGGGTGGGATGGTCGCCGGGGCGGACAGCATCGACGACATGGCGCTGCTCCGCCATGGTGGGATGGGCCGGGTCTTCACCGGCACCTATGCGCCGTCGACGCTGGGGTCGTTCCTGCGCTCGTTCACCTTCGGCCACGTCCGCCAGCTCGATGCGGTCGCCTCGCGGCTGCTGACCGGGCTGGCGACCAGGACGCCGCTGGTGGCCGGGATCAACGGCATCAATGACTACGCGGTCGTCGACATCGACGACACGATCGTCGAAGTCCACGGGTATGCCAAGCAGGGGGCGGGGTTCGGCTACTCCGGAGTGCGCGGCCTGAACGCCCTGCTGGCCACGCTCACCACCGGGCAGACCGCACCGGTGATCGTGGCGCAGCGGCTCCGCAAAGGCTCCTGCGGCTCCGCACGCGGCGCGAAACGCCTGGTTCGTGACGCGTTGAAGACCGTGAAGACCCTCCGAGGCGCCGGCACCGAAGAGTCGTCTGCGGCCCCTGTGCTCGTGCGGGCGGACTCGGCGTTCTATGGCCGGCCCACCATCGCCGCCGCTGTCGGCGCGGGCGCGCAGGTGTCGGTCACCGTCCGCCTGGACACGCCCGTGAAGAAGGCCATCGCCACCATCGCTGACGACGCGTGGCACACGATCGAGTACCCGCACGCGGTCTATGACGAGACCACCGACTGCTGGATCTCCCGGGCTCAGGTCGCAGAGCTACCGTTCACCGCCTTCAGCGGGAAGAAGAAGGCCGACCAGGTGCCCGGCCGGCTGGTGGTCCGCCGCATCCCCGACCTCAACACCACACCCGGGCAGGACGGCCTGTTCGACGTGTGGCGGTTCCACGCCTTCTTCACCACCGTGCCCACCCAGGCGATGGACACCGTGACCGTGGACAAGACCCACCGAGCCCACGCGATCATCGAACAAGTCCATGCCGACCTGAAGAACTCAGCCCTGGCGCACCTGCCCTCGGGCCGGTTCGCCGCGAACGCCGCCTGGCTCGTCCTGGCCGTGATGGCGTTCAACCTGACCCGCGCCGCGGCCACTCTCACCGGGCCGGCGCTGGCCCGCGCGACCACGGCCACGATCCGCCGCAAGCTGATCGCCGTCCCCGCACGCATCGCGCACTCCGCCCGACGGATCACGCTGCACCTGCCGACCGCCTGGCCGTGGGAAACCGCGTGGACACGCCTGTTCACCCACGCCTGCGGGCCACCCACCCCGGCAACAACCTGACCACCCAGCCTCCTACGGCGCGAACCGGAACCCCGAACGTGGACACCTGGCAACCAGGCCAGGCGAAAGCGCCTGCCCCCAACCACAGCCCAGCAGCAACGCGCCCCCGGAAACGATCACCTACAGCCCATCGGTGGATTCGGGCTAAGGTGCCGGACGTGGCCTGATCTCTCGCGCAGCCTGTCATCCCCGCGGCGTTCGCTGTCTCGGTTCGCGCCGTCGTTCCCGCGCGCTGACACGCTCGCCAACCGAACTCGTCGTGCTGGACACCGACCTCACCGCCCGCCCCGAGCACGACAGTTCGGAGGAGGCATGGCTCGGGTTCATCGACACGTGGTTGCGTACTGCGGTCGGAGTGGCACAGGGAGGCCACAGCCTGGTCCTCGTCGGCTACTCGATGCCCCACCAGTGGGAGCAGCAAGCACTACGGCACTTCCTCGGCCACATCATCTACATCGCACTCGTGTGCTCCGACGACGAACTCGACCGACGCCTCCGCGAACGCTCCTGGATGGGATCTCCTTGCGAACGCGCCCCGCTCCTCGAACTGAACCGCACGTTCCGCGCCCGCACCGACATGACCGTCGTCGAAACCGATCACCAGTCACCGGAAGCCGTCGCCGAGCTAATCCTGTCCCTGACCTGCCTCAGGTCGCGTCCCAAAGACGGCGGTAGTAGCTGATCCGGTCGTCGTCGCGATCGATGCCGTACGCGTCCAGCAACTCGTCTTCGTAGGCGGGGGAGTAGTTCCAGGGCAGGCTGTAGGTCGCGATGGCAAGATCGGCCCAACGGTCGGCAACGCCGAGGCTGCCCAGGTCGACGTGCCCAGCACAGTTGCCGTCGGGACCGATCAAGGTGTTCGGAACACACGCGTCGCCATGGCAGACGACCAGGTGGTCCTCCTCCGGCGCGATGTCGAGCAACACTCTGTCGTCGGGGTTCGCGATCTGGGTGCGTCGATCGCTGATTCGCCAGGACCACGGACACTCCGACACCGGAAGCCGCTCATGAAGCATCCGAAGTCCGGTCCCGATGGCACGGGCGGCGCGCCGTGGTTCGGCCTTCCACCGCGGCGCGACCGCCGACATGGCCGGAATCCCCAGCGTGTGGAGCCACGTCGAGGAGTCGCTGTCCCGTCCGTGCCCCAGTACCTCCGGTACGACGGTGTAGCGCGCCGCCCAGGCGAGCTTGCGTGCCTCGCGTTCGAGGTCGATCTCGGGGTGGTCCGGTGCCCACTTGACGTACTCCGTGTGGTCGTCCCGGTCCAGGCGGTAGGTCCTGCCGCCGAGATCGTTTCGCCAGGCCAGCCGGATCGGGTCGCCTGCTGCGATAGTCGCCACCACCGGAGGTGCGTCCGCGATGTCGACCCGCTGATGGGGATCGGAGAAGAGGTCGCGGTGAGCCATCTCGGGATCGGGAACGCCAGGCGCGGTCACCGGTGGAGAGTACCGACGTCGGTCGGGTGACAGGAAGACGTATCTCAGTCCGTACGGGTGCCGGAGAAGGGGAACGTCCCGCCACCGGCGATCGTCACCGATCCCGCGAAGATGTCACCGTCGATCGAGGCGGTCACGCTGAGGTCGAACCTCGCCGGTTCTGTCATCTCCGCGGTGAACTCCAGGTGGCCCCCGCCGTCGACTGTGCCCGACATGATCGGGGCGGTCACCCCGAGCATGGTGTCGTACATCGTGCCGGACACCGCGCCACCGGAGGTCTTCAGATCCAGGATGATCTCCTTGCTCCCGGCCGGGTGGACGAACGTGATGCTCCAGCGGCCGTCCGCGCCGATCTTGCCGCTGCTGGGACGGTCGGTAGCGACAGGGACCTCCGCGGCCTGCGGCGGCAGCACCCGTTCGCCCAGCGCCGGCTGACCGGGCTTCACCGGGACGCCGGCCGAGTTCAGGAAGCCGGCCATCATCCGGTAGTACCCGACGAGGAAGAGCACCTCCAGGATCTCCGCGTCGTTGCGCGTCGCGGTCAACGCGGCCCAGGTCGTGTCGGAGACGAACGCGTCCGCGCACAGTTCGTCGGCGGCCCGGAGTACCGCGTCGTCCTCGGGCGCCCAGGTCGCTCCGGGATCGGAGAGGGCGTTGATCTCGTCGGCGGTCGCGCCGGCGCCGAGGGCGGCCGGCACGTGGTTGGCCCATTCGTACGGCGCCTCGCAATGGAGCGCCACCCGGAGGATCGCGAGTTCGCGGATGCGGGGGTGCAGTGTGCCTTGCCCGAGCAGGTAGGTGCCAAGGCCGGAGAACGAGTTCGTCAACTCGGGGTTGCGTGCGAGCACCTGGACGACTGTGTCGGCGCCGAGCTTCGCCAGCTTGCGTTGCCCGGGCTCCATCTCCTCGATCGGAAGTGGCCGAATCCGTGGAGTGGTGGCGTACGGCATGACGGATCTCCTTGTGGGATTAGGTTTTCTCGTGCCGTTCGATGGCGTCGAGCGCCTTCTTGGCGTCGTCCTTGCTGAGCAGAGGACGGGAGTAGAGGTCGATCAGGGCACGCGCGACGATGTTGTCGCCTTCGGGACTCAGTGCGTCGACGCCGATCGAACGGGAGACGTGTTCGTGCAGCACCGTGAGCGAAAGCGCCATCGCCGTGTGCACCGCGGCCCGAGCCCTGGGACTGGCGCTCGGCTGGTCCGTCCGGGCCTGGTCCAGGTCGGCGTGCCACTGCGTACCGAGTTCGACCATTTCGTCGAACACCGCTGCGGCGCCGCCCTCGACGAGAGCGCGTGCGAGGTACGCCTGGTACGGCGCTCCCGCGATCCGTGCCGCCGCGACATAGCTGCCGCCTTCGGGTTCGGCGCCGGCGCGCACCTGGTCACTCAGTCGGTGGATCACCTGTGCGAGGTGCGCGTCGCAGGCCTCCCGAAGGGCCTGCTTGGACCCGTAGTGGTGCCGCACCAGACCCAACGAGACACCCGCCGTCTCGGCGATGCCGCGGATCGTCGCGCGCTCGAAACCGTGCTCGCCGAAATGCTGCATCGCGGCGTCGCGGATCCGGGCTCGTGCGGTCAGGTCGTCCGCATCGGGGCTGACGTGCGTCACAAGGGTCACTCCAGAAGAGCCGACTGTACGTGCGTACAGCTGACTATACACACGTACAGCCGCAGGGGGATCAAGTTCTGGTGGAGGATGCGCCTCACGGATGAAGAGGAAGTGGTGCTCCGGACAAGGGCACCGGACAGTGCCTGTTCGTCGAAGGCAGGTGAGGCGGACCAGCGACGGCCGCGACAATATTGCGATGCGTCGAGTTCGGTCGACGTGGTAGATCACGACGATGACGTACGTGATTCGTTCGGTCGAGTCGGAGCAGGAGCTTGTCGGGGCCTTCGACGTCCTGGGAGCGCAGTTCCCGAAGCCGTTCACCCACGAGGACCGTCGGTTCGCCGATCTCGCTCGCCGATTTCCGCAGGACGCTTCGATGATGCTGGTCGTCGAGGACGGCGGACGCCTGGTCGGCGGGGCGCTCGCCTTCAGGGGAGGCGAGGCGGGCCCAGGCTGTGACGTGACCCTAAGGATCATCGCGCTCGTTCCCGAACACCGGGGAAGAGGGATCGGGCGTCGGCTTGTCGAACGCGTCGAGCAGGAGGCGACCAGGCTCGGTGTGCGCGGGATCGGCCTGGGCGCCGACGAGGCGGTCGGCTTCTACCAGCACCTGGGATATCGCGGTAAGGGCGGGATGTACAAGGCGCTGCCACTGTCGTCGAACCACGGCGACCCCGACAGCCGACGGCGCGCTCTGGAGGAACTCCGCGAACGCCGCCTGGCTCGACTGCGCAGCCACTGAGCAGCTTCGGCGGAAACAACTGGCTTTCGTGTAAATCTGGATCCGGAGACAAGTCGGTCGGTATCGAAGCAATATTCCGGACACCGTTCGGAGTGGAATGCAGCCGATTCGGGCAAAAGAGTGCCGAGTGTGCTGACCTCGACGACAGCACGTCGCGACTTACAGGTGTCAGAAAGCAGGAGCCAGTCAGATGTTCGCCATGCTCATGCGCAGACGGTGGCTCGGCCGGGCAACCGTGGTCTCCGCAGCCGTCCTTCTCGCCGGCGTGGGCGCGGCGGCCTACGCCGCGATCCCGGACGCGGGTGGCACGATCCACGGCTGCTACCAGACCTCCCAGGGCGCCCTCCGGGTGATCGACCCGTCCGCGGGCGGCTCGTGCAGGCCGAGTGAGTCCGCCCTCGACTGGAGTCAGACCGGCCCCCAGGGACCTCAAGGGCCGCAGGGACCTCAGGGCCCGCCAGGGCCGGAGGGCTCGGGCCACGCCTTCACGGCGACCTCGGGCGGATCCGTTCCCATCCACGGGCCGACCGTGGTCGTCACGCTGAGCGGCCTGCCCGCGGGAACGTACCTCGTGTGGTCGCCGATCGAGGTGGTGGGAGACACCGACAGCGGTACGAACAACACCTGCCTGTTCGTGGTGAACGGCAGCACGCTCGTGGTGGGGGAGGGCGACACGTTCATGTACGACGCCAAGGACCCGGGATTCGGGCGGGCGGACATGTTCGCGATCATCACCGTGCCCACCGACGACAGCTCCATCGCCACCCGGTGTGACGCGAACACCGATGGAGCACAGGAGTTCGGGCGTACGACCGCACTCAAGGTCGGAGCGGTGAACTGACGACGGGCACCTCCGGTCAGGGTGTACGCACGGACCGCAGCGCGCTGGAGAGGTCGGCCACCTGAGCGTCACGCGAGGACAGGGGCTGCAGTCTGAGACCGCGCTCGATGGTGGCCAGGATGGAGGTCGTGTCGTAGACCGTGTGGTCGACCCCGGAACGCGGGAGCGAGCGACTGATCAGCAGCGCGGGGATGCGGGTGCCGGGGCCGAACGCGTCGTACACCCCCGGGGTGGGGCTTCCCTCTCCGGGCGGGGACACGTGGTCCCACTGGCCGCCGAACTCGTCATAGGTGACGACCACCAGGGTGTCGCCGGCCTGCGGTCCGTTCACGACCGCTTCCAGCAGGTCGACGAGGTGGTCGCTCCCGTCGGGCTCGCTCGCGTACCCGGGGTGTTCGTTCTCCGCGCCGTACGGCTTGACGAAGCTGACGCTGGGCAGCGTGCCAGCCTTCGCCGCGGCGACGAACTCCGTCTCGTCCCGCAGGTGTGCTCGGCCGGGTTGTCCTGGTGCGTAGTTGGCGAAGTAGTTGAGCGGCTGGTGGTGGTACTGGAAGAGCGGCCCGGGGTGGCCGGCTGCGGCGTCGTCCCAGCCGCCCGCGTACCAGTTCCAGGACACACCCGCGTCGCTGAGCCGGTCGCCGATGTTCGGATAGGTGGCGTCGTCGACCAGAGCGATCTTCACTCCGTTGCTCGCCGGGGGACTGGACGGCTGAACCGTGTTGACCGCGTAGTCACCGCAGGCCTTGTCGAAGTCCGCCTTCGAGCCGTCGGCACACACCACCGTGAGCTGGCCGTTCACGACCCCGCGGCGGGTTGCGGTGTACTGCGGGAACGACGCCGGCATCCCGTTGCTGTCAACGACGGAATGCCGTGCACCCAGGGCTCCGCCACTGCTGTCGATCGGTGCCCGCGCGGCGACGAGATACTGGTGGTTGAGGAACGATCCGCCGTTCGCCGCCTGGAAGAAGTGGTCGGCGACGACGTACTTCGGCGCACCGGGGGAGTGAAGGTACCGGTAGATCGGCAGTCGTGTCGTGTCGTACACACCCATGGCCAGGCCGATGGCATCGCTGCCCGTGACGTAGCGGTCCTGCCTGCCGCCGTCGAGTTGGTACTTCTCCTCGTAGAAGCGGTGGTTCAGGTCGCGGGTGCAGCCGCCGGGCTCTGCGCCGGGGCTGTCCTTGAGAATCCCCTCCGGATTGGGCGCACCCGGTGCGGGACACGTCCTGTCGGTCGGGGCGATGTAGTCGTCGATGGTGAACGGCGCGTTCGTGAACCGGCTCGCACTGATGCCGTGCGTGCTGTCGGTGCACGTGGTCGGCAACGGAGGAGACTTGAGGTTCACGTCCCGCTGCGGCAGGCATGCGAACGGCGTGCCGTCCTGCGCGACCTGAACGGTGTGCGCCGGGTCGGCGGCGGACAGACCCTCGACAGTCTCACCTTTGACCTCGCCCCACCTGCCGTACAGGTTGTCGAAGCTGTGGTTCTCCTCGTAGATCACGACCAGGTGGTGGTAGTTGCCGACCACCTTGGGAGGGCCGCCGTTCGCGACGTCGGCTGCCACCACCCGCGTCGCAGGCGACGTGGCCGACGTGAGAGCGAGGATCCCGAGGAGCGAGAGGCACGACCCGACCGACATCGCTCGCATCCGACGGCGCATGATTCCTCCCCAACCAGCCGGGGTTGTTGATCTGGCCGTCAGGGTGACAGCGAAACCCTGGTCTGTCGAGGGATCCTGACGAGCGCCGCCACCGCTGCCCTCGTTCCCTAGAGCTCTGCCAGCCGGGGCGCGTTCTCCACGTCCGGGCGGAACGACGCGTACGCCGTGGCGACGATGCCGATGACGGCGATCGCGGCGGCGTAGACGACGACCGGCCACACGCTGTCGAACGCGGCGGTCAGCGCCGTGGCGATCAGCGGTGCGAAGCCTCCGCCGAGTGTGTTGGAGATCTGGTAGCCGATGTTGACGCCCGTGGTGCGGGCCTCCACGTCGAACATCTCGGCGAGCATCGTCTGCAGCGTTCCCTGCATCGCCACCCCGGGGATGACGAAGCCGACGACCATCCCCAGCCAGATGAGCACCGCCACGTCGGTCTGGTAGAGCGCGAAGGTCGGATAGATCAGCAGCGCGAAGCCGACGCACGCGCCGATGTAGGTCGTACGACGGCCGATCCTGTCCGACAGGCTTCCCCACAGCGGCGCGACGACGATCTGCAGAGCGCCGACGATCATCGTGCCGATGAAACCGACCTGGGCCTGCGTGCCCTTCGACACCATGTAGGCGAGGCCGAAGGTGAGGATGACGTAGCCCGCGATGCTCTGCGGCAGGCCGATGAGAATGCCGAGTACGGCGTTCTTCGGGTGTCGGAACACCTCCTTCAACGGGAGTTCGCGCTTGGCCTGTTTCCCCTGGTTCGCCCGGAGGTTGCTCGCGTGCTCCTTGAACTCCTCGGACTCCTCCAGTTTGGAACGGAGTACGACGGCGATGACCGCGAGCACGAGCGCGAAGAGGAACGGGATGCGCCATCCCCAGGTCATGAAGAACTCTTCGGAGCCGATGCCGAGCGCGGCCATGAACCCTGCCGATGCGACGTTCGCGACCCCCGCGCCACTGATCAGCAGGGCGCCGAACAGGCCACGTCTGCCCACCGGTGCGTGCTCGACGACGAGCGACGCGGCGCCGCCCATCTCACCGCCCACGAACAGGCCCTGCAGCATCCGGAAGAACAGCAGCAGGATCGGCGCCGCGACTCCGATGGAGTCCGCGGAAGGGATGAGGCCGATGGCGGCGGTGACGATGCCCATCCCGACGACCGTCATCATCAGCGCCTTCTTGCGTCCCATCCGGTCGCCCACGTGACCGAACAGCAGACCGCCGATCGGTCGCAGGAGGAATCCGAAGGCGAACGTCGCGAACGACTCCAGCGTGCCCACCGTGCTGTTGGAGTTGGGGAAGAACACCGCGGGGAAGACGGTCGCGGAGGCGAGTCCGTAGAGGTAGTAGTCGTAGTACTCCATCAGCGTGCCGATGGCCCCGCCCGCGACCATGCGTCGCTGCTTGGGTGGTACGGCGACGGTCCGCGTTCCGCGTTGTTGCTCGTCCGTGCGCGGCGTCGGTTCCATGGGAGTCTCCTTGTCGCGGGTCCGGTCTGTCGCGGGTGCGGTCTGCAGCGGTCCGGTCTGCTGCCAGGCGTGACACCCCTGTGTACTCCCTCGACCCGGCAGTTGATCAACGCACCCCGGGCCGGACGACACGCCGCCCGAGCCCGGGCCGGCCGAGTGGCGTCCACGACCGCGTGGGATTAGGTTGCGCAGGCAACGTTTCACTCCTGATGGGAAACCACTGTGTTCGGGAAGTCCTGGCGTCACCCCTCCCGCCGGTTCGCCGTCACCGCGGCCGTGCTCGCCGTCCTGTCACTCGCCGGTGGAGGCGTCGCGGTCGCGGCGTCGACCGAGCCCGCGATCAAGACCTTCACCCCGCACTCGGAACGTCAGATCACCAACATCGACGTGCTCCGGCAGCAGATCCGCAACTACTACGGCGACCCGTCCGGCACCGGCGTCGCCGCGAACGACAGCAACTACGCCAAGGAGGCCGAGTCCGTCGCGGCCAAGGGCGAGCGCTGGCTGAGCCGGCCGCATCGCACGCACGGGACGAAGGCCATCGTCCTCGACGTCGACGACACAACGCTGGCGACCTGGAACTACGAGATCTTCAGCAACTGGGCTTACAACCCGGCCACCAACGCCACCTTCGTCACCGAGCAGCGCTTCCCCGCGGTCTTCGGGATGATCGACCTCGTTCGCACCGCCGAGCGCGAGGGCTACGCGGTGTTCTACCTGACCGGCCGCCCGGCCGCCCAGGAGGACGCCACGCTGGGCAACCTCACCGCCGACGGGACCGGGGTGGACGCGGGCTACCCCAAGCCCACCGACCTCAGCGCCGACGAGGACGGGCTGTTCACCAAGCCGGCCGTCGCCGACTACCCCGACTATCTGCGGACCGCCTGCGCCGGCGACCCCAACGGATCGTGCACGACGATCCACTACAAGTCCGCCACGCGTAAGCACATCGAGTCCCTGGGCTACGACATCGTGGCGAACTTCGGCGACCAGTACAGCGACCTGAAGGGCGGCTACGCCGACCGGACGTTCAAGCTGCCGAACCCGAACTACTACCTGCCCTGACCGCCGACCTGCCGAACGGCAGGACACACATCGACGCCCGGCCGGGACAGTGACGCTGCAGGTGGTGGCGCTGCCCTATCCGACGGTCGAGCCGGAGGGGTTGGGTACGGTCCATTCGACCATGGTGCGCATGTCCCGGTCGGTCCGGCGCGTGCAGGTGCCGCCGAGGCGGTCGGCCCTGGCCCGTAGCTCTGTTGGGCAGGTCGAGCGATCCGGCGCGTGAGGCGGGGCGTCGTCGGTCACCTTGAGAGCAATGCTCGTCTCTGATGCGTGGACAAGCACCTCGACATGCCCAGGTGAGTTGGTAGCCGCACTCGCCAACGCCTCGCGGACCGCGCAGATCAGCTCGGCTCCAGGTGCGGGTGAGATGCCGTCGACGGATCCGTACAGGACCAGTCGTGGCACGAACCCAAGGATTGCCAGGGACGAGTCGATCTCGTGAAGTAGAGCATCGGACACCGACGGCTGCGACAGGTTGTCGGTGGGGGAGAGCTCCGGCCCTGGGTCGCCGACACCGAAAATCGTCGCGCGCAGTTGCTGGATCAAGTCGTCGAGCTGGCCGACCTCGTGAGTGAGCCGGTCGCGTAGCTCCTTCTCGGTGGATCGTCCCTCGATACTGTGCAACTGCGTGCTGATGGAAAGCATACGTTCCATCGCTACGTCACAAAGCTTGCCGGCCAACTGTTCGCGGTCTTCCAACAGACGGCTCTGCACACCGATTCGCTGTTGCTCTACGCGTTGCAGGACAGGAGTGACCTGGTCGGCGAAGATGCTGACGAGACTTTTCTCGGCTTTGGCGCACTCTGCCAGCGGAGCGTTCTGGAGCCACCCGGAGAACAGCACTCCGGCGAACCCGTCGCGGGCTGCAAGCGGTATGAACATCGCCGTGCCAATGGGGCCGACTTCACCGGCCCAGTCAAGAAGTAGGTCCATACCGGGCTCGAGGGTGACATCGTCGACAATCACCGACTGGCCCCGCTGCAGGACCTCCCGGACCAGACCTCTGCGCGGGAGGCGAATCCGGACAGCGCACATTCGGGACCACTCCAGGATTCCCCGCAGCGTTCCGTTCGGGTCCGCCGGATCCGTCAGGGCAATGGCTGTGCAGTCGGCACCGGCGAGCTCCCTCAGGCGTTTCGTCACCAAACGCATGGCCCGATCGAGGTCGACCTCCCCGAGCAGGAGTGTGGCGATTTCCGCCGCGATGTCCGGCCACCCACGTCGTTGGGGTTGGCGGTCGTGGATCGTGGCGTTCTCGATAGCGCAGTACGTGGCGTTGACAAGGGAGGCCACGGCGGTTTCGTTGGCGACGGTGAACTTTTGCTCCTGCTCGTCGGACACGACGCAGAGATACCCGCGAAGGTCGTCCCCTTTCCGGATCGGAACCACGAGGAGACCACGGGCCTGCGAAAGGTGGCGGCGAAGAGTTCGATGGGCGGCTGGGTATCTCGACAGCTCGTTGATGCGGACTGGATCCTTCGCGTCGCCGACGACACCGTGCAACTGAGTTATCAAGGGGTCGTAGCTCACGTCCGGAGCACTCCGAAAGCCGCTGGTGACAACTTTGGGGACAAGTCCCCCGATATCGAACATCAACACGCCGTAGCGTCGGCCGACGAGGCGGCAAGCCGCCTCGACGATGCCTTCCAGAACCGGATCGAATGTCGCCACCGGACGCCGTGATTCGGCAGACCACCCGGATGCCTGGGACCGCCAGGAGTCACGTGAGGGTACAGCCGAACGGTGGCTATTGGTGTCAGCCACTCGACCATGCTACGCGCACCGGCCGGTGACTCGTCGCGGTGCGACGGTGGTGGATCAGGGGCCTAGGGTGGGGTGCCCAGGAGAGATGGGCCACTGCGGGTTGTCCGGAAGGCTTATCGTGCCGCCCTGGAAAGCCGGAAGCCGATCGCCGATGTGCATACCCCGCTCGTCGATGTGGATCATTCTGATGGCGTGGTCGTGTGTGGATCCTCGTGTCTGCACGACGGCGATGGCACGTTGGATTTCCCGTTCGGGCGTTTCGACATAGCGGTAAAGAATCGTGACGTCGGTGAAGCTGGCGATTTCTACCGAGATGGGAGGGCTGGCGCGGCCGGCGGTCCCGCTGGGGGCAGACGTCAGCAACGCTGTGGTCTCGCCTTGCCGCAGCAGGGATCCGAGCGAGATGACGAAATCGAGTAGTGCCCGTGAGGAGCCGATTCGTTCCAGCGCGGAGAGAGTGTCGACAGCCAGGCGTTGCGGACGGTACTCCCTCAAGACGGCCCACAACCGCATGAAGTGATCATCCAGTGCGGCGGTCTCGGGGTATTCGCTGTTGACCCGCAGGAGTCCGGAGGCCTCCATCTCGTTCAGGTCGAGACCCCAGCCAGCGGCATTCCGGTTGAGCTGCTCACGGGTCTCGTCGAAGGTGTAGAGGAGGCAGCGTTCGCCGGTGCGAACGCCCTCGGCGATGAACTGGAGGCTGGTCAAGGTCTTCCCTGTCCCGGTGGGGCCGGTGATGAGGATGATGGCGTCCCGGAAGAAGCCGCCGCCGCACATCTCGTCCAGTCCGCGTATCCCCGAACTGACCCGCTCGCTGGCCGCGGCCGGCCGGTGGACGATGTAGGCCATCGGAATGACGACCAGGCCGCGTTCGGGGTCGATGGTGAAGAGCCACTCGCCGCTGCGGTGCTGGGCTCCGCGGAGCTTCACGACCTCGACCGTACGGCGACGCCTCTGCTCTGCCAGGTAGTTCCGCAGGATGACCACGTTGTCGACCACGAACTCCTCGACGTTGTGCCGGGACACGCCGTCGTACTCGGAGATACGTTCGGTTGTCACCACCGAGGTGACGCCGAGTTGCTCCATGCCCGCGACGATTCGGAACAACTCGTAGCGGACGACGCCACCCAGCGGGAATCTGCTGAAGATGGCTCCGAGGGAGTCGATCGAGACCCGTTTGGCACTGATCCGGCGCGTGGCGGCACCGATCCGGGCGAGCAGCCCGCCGAAGTCGTACTCCCCGATCGTCGGTGCTTCGTCGGCGACCTTGGCCGACGCATCGACGAAGGTCCACTTTCCCTGGGCTTCCCATTCCTCGATCGGGAAGCCGAGGGAGGCGGCATTGCGGCGGATGTCGTCGGCGGTCTCCTCGAACGTGACGAAAACGCCAGGTTCGTCGAACTGGGCGATGCCGCGGGCGAGGAACTCGACGGCGAACAGGGTCTTGCCGCTACCGGTGGTCCCGGAAACCAGACAGCATCGGCCTGCTGGCAAGCCTCCCACGGCGACCTCGTCGAAGCCGCTGATACCGGTAGGAACCTTGTCGAGTACGGCGAAATGCCTCATGTCTCCGCGTCCTCCTCTGCGCGCCCGTCAGCGTCGGGAAGGCCAAGTGCCGACGCTGCCCGCTGGTGGTCGGAGAGGACTCCTATGACTCTCCGCCGCGGCGGAGGGTCAGTTCTTATCACCGTTGGTGTCATCAGAATCCGTGCTTCTTCGGCCATCTCCGGTCGACTGTCAAGGTCGATCACCTCCACCGCGTACCGCCCGGCCACCCGCGACTCGCACACTTGCCGCAAGTTCCACAAGGCGGTCTCGGACCGCTCTGCGCGCTGGTCGGCGACGTACAGCCGGAAGGTGTAAACCGTCATAACGGGGCGCTCGTCCAATCCATCCCTTAAGGCGGTGGTCTCCCCTCGAGCGTCACCCGCGTCGGCCGACGGCGCCCTCAACCAGGGGTCCTGTCCTTGCCCTACTCTTGGTCGCCTCTGCGCGCTGCCGGCGTCGTAACCGGCACCGATGACCTGACATGTGCTCTACGGCGCCGTTTCGGTCCAGGTGACCGGGAGCTCGTGCACGCCGTAGATGTTCATGTCGGTCCGCAGTCTCACCTCGCCGGCGGGGACGGCGAGCGCGAGGGTCGGAAACCTGCGCAGCAGTCCGGCGAAGCCGGCGCGCAGCTCGATGCGGGCCAGTTGCTGGCCAAGACACTGGTGGACGCCGTGGCCGAACGTCAGGTGGCCGCGGGCGTTGCGGCGGAGGTCCAGGGTGTCGGGGTCGTCGAAGCGCAGCGGGTCGTGGTTGGCGGCCAGCAACGAGACGACGACGGTCGACCCCTTGCCGATCGTCTCGCCGCCCAGCTCGACGTCCTCGCTGGCGTAGCGGTAGAAGATGTCCGCCACGGACAGGTAGCGCAGGAGTTCCTCGACCGCACCGGGCATCAGGTCCGGGTGGGAGCGCAGCTCGGCCAGCTGTTCGGGGTGCTCCAGCAGCGCGAACGTGCCCAGGGCCAGCAGGTTGGCGGTGGTCTCGTGGCCGGCGAGCAGCAGCAGGAAGGCAACGCCGACCAGTTCCTCGATGCTGAGGTCGTCGTCGCGCGCGAGGTCGGAGAGGATGTCCTCGCCGGGCTCGGTGCGCTTGCGGGTGACGAGTTCGACGAGGTAGGCGGTCATCGCGCCGTACGCCGACATCTTCTCCTCCAGGGACTGGTCCCTGACCAGGAAGCGCGCGGAGTTGACCTGGAAGGTGGCCCGGTCCTCGTAGGGAACGCCGAGGAGTTCGCAGATCACCAGCGAGGGCACCGGCAGGGCGAACTCCCTGACCAGGTCGACCGGCGGGGTGAGGCGGGCCAGCTCGTCCAGTTGCCGCTCGGCGATGTCGACGATCTGCTCCTCGAGCATCTTCATGCGCCGGACGGTGAAGGCGCCGACGAGCTTGCGCCGCAGCCGGGTGTGGTCGGGCGGGTCCATGGCGATGAACAGGCCCGGCACCTGCGGTGACGGCTCGGTGGCCGCGGGCATGCCAGGCGTCTCGTACGGCACGTGGACGACGCCGAGGTCCTGGCGGGAGCTGAACCGCGTGTCGGCCATCAGCCGGCGGACCGCTTCGTAGCCGGTGACCAGCCAGCCCTGGTGACCGTCGGGGAAGACCATCGGGCTGACGGGTCGAGCCTCGCGCAACCGGGTGATCGCGTGGGGCGGGTCGAAGGGGCCCGCGTCGCGCTCCATGGGCAGGCCGTGCGGGATGGAAACCAGCTGGCTCATCGGGATGTCCCTTTCGTGGCGTCGTCTTCGTGGGCGTCGTTTCGAGGCGTCGGTGTGGCCACGGTCCCCGACGGGCCTGACACGGGCCTGACACGGTTCTGACGCCGACCCTCCCGTCCCCGGCCGCCACGTCGGCGGTTCGAAGGGCCGCCGATCGCCATGGCAAAATCAGCCGGATGCAGGTCGGGATACTCGGACCGTTCGAGGTTCGTACGGACGACGGCGCCCTGGCCGACGTGCCCGGCGCCCGGTTGCGCGCGCTGTTGGCCGCCCTTGCCCTCGAGCCGGGGCGCGCGGTCCCGAAGGCCACGCTGGTCGACTGGATCTGGGGTGAGTACCCACCCGCCGACGCGGCGAACGCCCTGCAGCGCCTGGTGTCCCGGCTGCGGAAGGTGCTGCCGGCCGGGTCGGTCGAGGGGCAGCCGGACGGCTACCGGCTGTTGGTCGACCCCGACGCCGTGGACGCCGTACGTTTCGAACGCCTCCTCGCCCGTGCCCGCGACGACGAGGACCCCCGGCGGCTGCGCGAGGCCCTCGCTCTGTGGCGCGGTCCGGCCCTGCAGGACGTCGCCCTGCCCGACAGCGTGGCGTTCGACGCGGCCGCCACCCGGCTGGAAGGGCTGCGCCTGGCGGCCATGGAGGACCGGTACGACGCGGAGATCGACCTCGGCCACGGCGCGGAACTGGTCAGCGAGCTCACCGACCTGGTGGCCGCGCATCCGGTGCGCGAACGCCTGGTCGCGGCGTTGATGCGTGCCCTCGTCGCCACCGGCCGGGACACCGAGGCGCTGCGCGTGTTCGAGCGTACGAGGGAGATCCTGGCCGACGAGCTCGGAGCCGACCCCTCCTCGGAGCTGTCCGCGTTGCATGTCGCGCTGCTGCGGGGCGAACTGGGGCGCCGGGAGCAGCCCGTCAGGACCAACCTGCGGGCCGAGCTGACCAGCTACGTCGGCAAGGACGCCGACGTGACCGCGGTCCGCGAACTCGTCGCCGACCACCGGCTCACCACCCTGATCGGGCCGGGCGGCTCGGGCAAGACCAGGTTGGCAGCCGAGACCGCACGCACGCTGGTAGGCGACCTGCCGGACGGTGCCTGGATGGTCGAGCTCGCGGCCATCGGAGCCGACGGTGACGTGGCGCAGGCGACGCTTGACGCGCTCAGACTGCGGGACGCGTTGCTCGGCGAGGCATCGGACGCGGAGCCGACGGACCGGGTGGTCGCCGCGGTTCGCGACCGGGCGATGGTGCTCGTCCTGGACAACTGCGAGCACGTGATCGACTCTGCCGCGACGTTCGCCCACCGGGTGCTGGGTGAGTGCCGGCGGTTGCGGATCCTCGCGACGAGCAGGGAGCCCCTCGGCATCACCGGTGAGGCTCTGTGGCCGGTCGCGCCGTTGCTGCTGCCCGCCGAGGACGCCGAGCCCGGCGAGATCGAGTCCGCTCCGGCCATCCGGCTGCTGCGGGACCGGGCCGGCGCCGTACGCAACGAGCTCGCGACCGACGCGGCCGACGCCCACACGCTGGCGACGCTGGCACGCGTGTGCCGGGCACTGGACGGGATGCCGCTGGCGATCGAACTCGCCGCGGCCAGGTTGCGCACGATGTCCCTCGACCAGCTCGCCAACCGGCTCGACGACCGGTTCCGCCTGCTGACCGGCGGCAGCCGGACCGCGCTGCCGCGGCACCGGACGCTGCGCGCGGTGGTCGACTGGAGCTGGGAGCTGCTCACCGACGCCGAGCGCGTGGTTCTGCGCAGGCTCTCGGTGTTCTCCGGTGGCGCGAGCATGGAGGCGGCCGAGGGAGTCTGTGCCGGTGACGCGGCCGAGGCGGGTACGGCCGAGGCGGGTGCGGTCGAGCCGGGTGCTGTCGAGCCGGGCCAGGTGCTGGAGTTGCTGACCGCGCTGACCGAGAAGTCGCTGCTCGTCACCGAGGGCGAGGGGGCACCGCGCTACCGGATGCTCGGCACGATCAAGGAGTACGCCGCGCAGCGTCTCGCCGAGGCGGGGGAGTCGGAGTCGACGCGCCGTGCCCATCTGGCGTACTTCACCGAGCTCGCCGAGACCGCCGAGCCGCATCTTCGCCGCGCCGAACAACTGCGGTGGCTTGCCACGTTGGAGGCCGAGCACGACAACCTCGCCGCCGCGATGCGTGGTGCGCTCGCGGCCGGCGAGGCGCAGGGCGCGATGCGGCTCACCGCTTCCGCCGGGTGGTACTGGATGCTCGGTGGGCACCGGGCCGAGGGCATCGAGCTGTCCACCGCCGCCGCCGGCATGTCCGGCGAGGTCACCGACGACGTGCGGGCGACGGCGTACGCGTTCGCCGCGTACTTCGTCACCGCTGGGCAGGCCTCCGAGCACCACGCGCAGGAGTGGATCCACCAGGCGTACGAGATCAGCCAGCGGGTTCGGCGCCCCCACCCGGCGCTGGGGTTCGTCGCGGTGCTGGAACGCATGCTGCGGGAGCCGGACGACTTCCTGCCCGCGTTCGAACCGCTGCTCGTCGCCGACGACCCGTGGACGCGCGCGAACGCCCGCCTGACCCGTGGCCGGATGCGCATCCTGCTCGGCCGCGACGAACGCGAGGCGGACGCGGACATCGAGACCGCGCTCGCGGAGTTCCGCGAGCTCGGCGAACGCTGGGGTGCGGGCTTCGCGCTGGCCGCCCTGGCCGACCGGCTGGCCACGCGAGGGGAGTTCGACCGCGCGTGCCGCCTCTACGAGCAGGCGGTCGAGGCCGTCAGCGAGGTCGGTGCGATCGAGGATGTGCTCCGAATCCGGGCGCAGCAGGCGCAGGTGTACTGGCTGTCCGGCGACGATCGGTCGAGCGCATCCGCGATGGCCGAGGCGCAGCGGTGCGCGGAACGGATCGTCTGGCCGGACGCGCTGGCCCAGCTCGCCCTGGCGAAGGCGGAGCTCGCACGCTGGCGGGGCGACTCCGGCGAGGCTCTCCGGGAGGTGGCCCGGGCCAGGGCGGTGCTGGCGGACGGCGAGGAGTACAGCAGGGGAGTGACGTACGACCTGCTCGGCTACCTCGCCGAGGATCTCGACCAGTCCCGCGAACACCGGATCGCGGTCTTCCACGCGGTGTCCAGGGAGGGGAACGCGCCCCTGATCGCGCGGGCACTCGTCGGGATCGCGGACCTGGCGCTGCGCCGCGAGCAGTACGAGCAGGCCGCGCGGTTGCTCGCGGCGAGCACGAGCGTACGCGGCCTGCCGGATCGCTCCCTACCGGACGTGGCCCGCATCGAGCAGGCCGTCCGGCATCGCCTCGGTGACACCGTGTTCACCGAGGCGACGCGGGAGGGGAGTCAGGCGGACTGGCGGGAGCTGGCCGCGGTCACGCTCGCTTCCTGAACGTGGACCGCGCCCAGACGTACCCGACGAGCGCGATCCCGGCGCACCAGGCGACGGCGACGATCGCGTCGCCGGACGACGGCGCGCCGTTGAGCAACCCACGCAGGGTTTCGATGATCGGCGTGAACGGCTGGTACTCCGCGAACTGGCGTACGCCGGGCCCCATCTTCTCCGCCGGCACGATCGCACTGCTGAAGAACGGCAGCATCACCAGCGGCACCGAGGCGAGGCCTGCCGTCTCCGGGGACTTCGCCGCCAGTCCCAGGGCGATCGTGAGCCAGCCGGCCGCGAGACCGAGCAGTACGACCATGCCGACCGCGCCGAGCCAGTCGAGGAGCCCCGCCGACGGGCGGAACCCCAGCGCGAAGGCCACCCCGACCAGGGCGGCGACGGCGACCAGGTTGGTGAGAACGCTGGCGACGACGTGTCCGGTCAGCACCGCGCCGCGGGAGACGTCCATGACCTTGAACCGGTTGATGATGCCCTTCGTCATGTCGGAGTTGACAGCCGTCGCCACCGACCCCAGCCCGTAGCAGACGGCCAGCAGCATCAGGCCCGGCGTCGCGTAGTCGACGTAGTCCACCCCGACGCTGAACGCGTCTCCGAGCATGTAGACGAACATCAGCATCACCACGACCGGCATCAGGACCGCGTTGAACACCGTCATCGGGTTCCGGGCGATGTGCTTGAAGTTGCGGCGCAGCATCACCGTCGAGTGGGACATCATTTCGCGACCACCTCCGTGGCGTGGCCCGTCAGGGCGAGGAAAACGTCGTCGAGGTCGGGGGTGTGGACGGAGAACTCCTCGGCACCGATCGAGTACTCGTCGAGCCTGTCCAGCAGGGCCCGCAGCGACCTCGTGCCGCCGTCGCCGGGAACCCGCAGGGTCAGCGCCTCCTCGTCCCGCGTGGAGTCGGGGAGGATCAGCGCCGCCGCCTCGAGCTCCTCGGCGGTGGCGAACCGGAGCCGGACGTGGGTCCCTGGGAGTTGGCGCTTGAGCTCGTCGGGGGTGCCCTGGGCGACGAGGCGGCCCTGGTCGAGGACCGCGATCCGGTCGGCGAGCTGGTCGGCCTCGTCGAGGTACTGCGTGGTGAGGAAGATCGTCACGCCGTCGGCGACCAGCTCCCGGATGATCGACCACATCGTGCGCCGGCTACGCGGATCAAGACCCGTCGTCGGCTCGTCGAGGAAGATGATTCGCGGGTTGCCGACCAGGGTCATCGCCAGGTCGAGCTTGCGGCGCATGCCTCCGGAGTACGTCGAGACGGACTTTCGCGCGGCCTCGACGAGCTCGAAGCGCTCCAGCAGCTCGGTCACGATCCGCCTGCCCTCCTTGGCGCGTACCGGGGAGAGATCGACCATCAGCTGGAGGTTCTCCTGCCCGGTCAGAAGCTCGTCCACCGCCGCGAACTGACCGGTGACCCCGATGGCGGCGCGTACCGCTCTGGCCTCGGTCCCGACGTCGTGCCCGGCGACGCGGACCGTCCCGCTGTCCGCCCTGATCAGGGTCGTCAGCACGTTGACGGTCGTCGTCTTGCCAGCGCCGTTCGGGCCGAGCAGGGAGAAGATCGTTCCCGCGGGGACGTCAAGGTCGATGCCGTCGAGCACGATCTTGTCCTTGTAGGACTTCCGCAGTCCGGAGACCGCGATCGCTGAACTTGTCATGCGGTGACTCTCGCCGGGCGGGCTGACACGGGCCTGACCTCGCCCTGACACGGCCGGCCGGGCCCCGCGTCGGGAGGGGCCCGGTGACGTGGGGGCTCCAACGCGTGATCAGGGTTGTGCACCGGGTCACAAAGACGGTACGAAATCCCTCGTACACGGCCGGTCAGCGTTATGCCGTTGTTAGGTGGCCGAAATCGGAAAAGCGACGGTAAACCAAGGTGGCGTACCTATTCTTCTCGTCACCCCGGTGAAGCTCGGCCAGTACGGCGGCCTCACCGTTTTCTAGCTGCAGCGTTGGGAATCGGTGGTGAAACGCATGGTCCGTAGGACAGCGAGCAACGACCCCGCAGTCGAGAACCAGCAGGGAGGGCTGACGCGCCGGGCGCTCCTGTACGGTTCCGCGGTCGCGGCGGCGGCCTTCACCGTTGCCGGCTGTAACTCCAGTTCGGGTGGGCAGGAGGGAGGGTCGAAGAAGAAGGCTGCGGCCCAGTCCGGAAGCGCGAACCGGAAGGGCTCGGCGAGCAAGCCGCTCGCGCCACCGTCTTCGTTCAAGGAAGCTCCTACGCTCGCCGCGCAGGTGAAACAGGGGAAGTTGCCGCCCGTCGAGAAGCGGCTGCCGGAGAAGCCCTACGTCGTTCCGCACAACTGGCTCGACCCTGGCAAGTACGGCGGCAACGTCCGGATGATGCTGCCCGCCACCGACGACGGGCAGATGAAGGAGTACATGTACGGTCACTCCCCGCTGCGGTGGCTCAACGACGGCCTCGACATCGGCCCGGGCCTCGTCGAGAGCTGGGAGTCCAACGCCGACGCCTCGGAGTGGACGCTGCACTTCCGCAAGGGGCTGAAGTGGTCCGACGGCCAGCCGTGGACCACCGCGGACGTGATGTTCTGGTGGGAGGACATGGTCCTCAACACGCAACACCCCGAGGTCCCGCCGGACGAGGCGAAGTCGGGCAAGGGGACGGTCATGAAGATGACCGCACCGGACGACTACACGCTCGTGATGAAGTTCGACGCGCCCGCCCCGCTCACCGCCGACCGGCTCGCCATGTGGGTCAACCGTGGCATCGGACCCGGTTGGATGGAGCCGAAGCACTACATGAAGCAGTTCCACCCGAAGTACAACAAGAAGGTCGCCAAGAACTGGGCCACCGCCGACGGTGAGTTCGAGAAGAAGCGCAACTGGCAGATCAACCCGGACAGCCCGACCATGACGGGCTGGCGGCTGAAGTCGTACAAGGAAGGCCGCCAGATCACCTGGGAGCGCAACCCCTACTACTGGTGCGTCGATCGGCAGGGCAACCAGCTTCCCTACGTCGACACGCTCGTTGCGTCCGCCGTGCAGAACCCTGAGGTGGCCAAGCTCCAGATCCAGCAGGGCAAGATCGACTACACGTTCGGCGGATTCATGGGCGTGGCGCTGAGCGACGTGTCGGGGCTCAAGCAGGCGCAGGCGAGGAGCAAGGTCGTACCCATCCTCTGGGACGCCGGCGACGGCACCGGTGCGGCGTTCTTCTTCAACTACGACTACTACGAGGCGAATCTGCGCAAGCTGATCCGCGAACCGAAGTTCCGCCAGGCACTCTCGCTCGCCTTCAACCGCGACGACGCCCAGAAGTCGATCTACTTCAACACCGGCGAGAAGACCACCGGGACGATGAGCGTCAAGGCCATCGAGTACCACGTCAACGACGAGGGCAAGGGGGTCTACAAGCAGTGGCGCGACTCCTACGTGAAGCACGACCCCGAGGCGGCGAAGAAGCTGCTCGACGAGCTTGGCGTGGTGGACAAGAACGGTGACGGCAAGCGGGAGGCGCCGGACGGCAGCAAGCTGATCGTTCGGCTGCAGTACGCCTCCAACGTCAGCAACGACTACAAGAAGCTGAACGATCTGCTGGAGCGGGACTGGAAGGCGGTCGGAATCGACGCCCGTCAGTTCCCCATCTCGCCGGAGGCGTACGGCACGGAGTGGAACAACGGCAAACTCATGTCCAACTCCGGTTGGGGCGTCGGCGACGGTCCCAACTGCCTGGTCTACCCCCAGTGGCTCGTCCCGTTGGAGCCGAGCCGCTGGGCGCCGTTGGAAGGGCAGTTCTACAACGTGATCGGCACCCCGGACGAGGGGAAGCAGAAGAACGTCGACCCGTTCAAGCGGACACCGCCCCGGATGGAGCCCGAGAAGGGTGGCCCGGTCGACCGGCTCTGGAAGCTCTACGACCAGAGCAAGACGACAGTCGACGAGATGGGACGGAACCGCCTGGTGTGGGAGATGACGAAGATCCACATCAAGGAGGGACCGTTCTTCCAGGGCTCGGTGTCGAACGCGCCCTCGGTCATGCTCGCGCACCAGGAGCTGAAGAACGTCCCCCGCAAGGAAAACCTCGCCCAAGGCGGGTTCACGGCTCCGTGGATCCACCCGACACCGGCGGTCTACGACCCTGAGACGGTGTTCTGGGAGAATCCGGAGCAGCACAAGATCTGAGCCGCTCGGTCGGCCTGTCGCATCGGTGGCCGGCGCCCTCGGACTATGTTCCGCGGGTGCCGGCCACCGTCGTCTTCGAGCCGCTGAGGCATTGAGCGAGCACGGCAGCCTGACTGTGCTCGATGTCCTTCGTCGCGGTCAGGAGCGTCACCGGGTTGCGGGCGAGCTTTCGCAGCCGGTCGAGCACGGCGCCACGTTCGGGTTCGGACAGCTCAGCGGTGTAGCGGCGCCTGAACTCCTCGAACTTCTCCGGCTGGTGGCCGTACCACTTGCGTAGCTGCGTATATCCGACCGGTCGACCAGGATGTGTCCCTGTATTCAGGATCGCTGTATTCAGGATCGCCCTGTATTCAGGATCCCTCGTCCAGCCCGAGACGGAAACGGCGTCGGCCGGCGACCGCAACAGTGGTCGCCGGCCGACGCCGACTGCTAGGCCCGGTTGTGGTGCTTACGGGTTGGTGGCCGCGCCCGCGGGCTTGTTCGCGTTCCACCAGTCATCCTGCGAGGCGTTGCCGCCGGCGTAGTGCACCGTCGGCGTGGCCAGCTTCCAGATCCCCCGACCGTAGGTGGCGGCGTACAGGTGGTCGTCGCCCGCCGGACCCGGCTCCAGGTCGTTCACGACGGTGGCCGGCAGGCCGGTTCCGAGCCTTGCCCAGTTGCCGTCCGCGTCGCGGAGGAAGGCCCCGAAGTCCGTGCCGAGGGCGATCCTGCCGTCGCCGACGTACTTCACGGTGTTGGCCGGTACGTCAGGAAGGCTGGCCGAGGCGTCGCTGCCGTTGGACCAGTCGTGCCACGTCACTCCGTCGGTGGACTCGAACAGGTGCCCGACGCCCGCACCCGGCCCCTCGACCCAGTGCCGCGAGAAGCCGTTGAACGCCAGCAGGTAGTGAACCTGCCCGGTGGTGTCGTGGTAGACGTCCGAGCCGGAGATCATCCGGTTCGGCAGCGTACCGACGACCTTGCCGCCCGCGTCGACGACATTGGCGTCACCGGTCGTGGCGACCTTCCAGCCGTGGTTGGCGGAGGTGTCGCCGAGCGCCGCCGCGGTGGCCTTGCCGACGGCGTAGCCACTCTCGAACGCGCCACCGGCGTTGCACGAGCCGCAGAACGGCACGATCGCGTCACCATCGTCGGAGGCGACCGCCGTCGCGGTGCGCGCGGCCGTGCCGGCCGTGTTCGTGCCCAGGTCGACGAGCTCCCTCCAGTCCTTGCCGGAGGCGATGTTGAAGCCCTTGGTGTTCAGCCAGACGTGCTGCCCGCCGGCCAGCCAGTTGTCGATGTTCTTGTGGTCCGCGGCGAACCGCGCGGTGAACCGGGCCGTCGTCTCCGGGGGCGCGATGCTGCGCGTGTGCGCCTTGCTGAGGTCGGTGAACGAGGCCGTCCCGGTCGCCGCGGCACACACGTTGGTCACCCGCATCGCCAGGTCGACGTACTCCTGGACGATCCGGCAGCCGTCGTTCGGGTCGACGAGGACGTCGCCGCCGTCGCCGCCGAAGTTGGAGCCCATCGCCTTCTCGGAGGAGGCACCGGTGAACAGGATCGAGCCACCGTTGTCCTGGAGACCACCGCTGACCACGACGCCGTTGTGGTCGTACGCCCTCGTGCCCATGATGGCGGCCGCCTTGCCGGGGTCGACCTTGCCGATGCCGACGGCGTAGTACTGCAGGAAGTCCGGCGTGCCGCTCTGCGGAGCGCTGAGGCTCTGCCAGTCGGTTGCGTGACCCGAGCTGTCGGCTTTGCCACTGACCGGCCGGGTGTAGAGACCGCCGTCGTTGCCGACGTAGAGCCGGCCGTTCGCGATCGCTACGGCGTGCTGGTCGGAGTGCGTGGTGCTCGGGCAGCCGAGCTGGTCGGCGTTCGGGTCGCTGCCCCAGCAGGAGAAGAAGAAGTTCCAGTACGGGCCGGGGGTGGTCCAGTTCGCTCCGGAGTTCCTGGTCTCGTAGACCTCCTCGAGCCCCGCGAACACGTGGTCGTCGTTCGTCGGGTCGACGGCGAGGAACTGGTTGTACCAGGCCTGGACGCCGGGCTGGTAGCCCGGGTTCACCGCACCGGCGTGCTTGACGGTCGGGTCCAGTGCGGAGCCGGCCTGGGCCAGCTTGTGGGAGTCGGCGATCTTCGACCACGGTCCGGACACCGAGCCGCTGTTCGAGACGTAGATGCCGCCGAGCTCGGAGTAGCTCTTGCCCTGGGTGGCGTGGTCGGGGTTGTGCACGAGCGCGTACAGCTTCTTCTGGCCCCGGGCGAAGGTGGTCCGCCCGATGTCCTTCGGGTTGATCGAGCCGGTCACGTTCGACTTCGCGAACGTCCACGACTGCTTGCCCGCGTCGTAGCGCCCGTCGTACCACCCGTTGTCGGCACCCCCGGCGACCCAGCCCAAGGCGACGACCAGGTGGCCGTCGTTCGCGGGATCGAGGGCGACGTCGGTGACGTAGTTGTCGGTGCTGTGGGTGCCGGTGGGGGTGTCTCCGGGCAGTGCGCTCGGGTTGGGCACGAACACCGGCTGCCAGTTGGCGTTCAGGTCCGTGGTCGAGTGGCGCCACAGCCCGAAGCTGGACGGGGCGTACGCCCAGGTGCCGGCCTTGTTGAACCGGACCTGCTGGATGACGGCGCCGTCGAAGAGGTTCTTACGCGTGCCGGTCTGGCCGGGTGCGGCGTCTCCGTCGGAGAGGTGGGTCCAGACGGGCGTGGTGCTCGCGTGCTTGGCGACCCAGACGCCGTCACCGGTGTAGGTGGTCGCGCCGGTCGACCCGTCGCCGGTGGCGTACCACAGCTCGTCCCGGGACGCGACGTAGGCGAGCGCGCCGCTCGACAGCGCGGGCACTCCGCCGCTGACGTCGGAGATGGGCGTCCACGGGCCGTTCTGGGCGACGTCCTTGCGGTAGACGCCGCCGGTGGCGCCGGCCACGAACAGGTAGTCGCCACCGGCCGCGAGTGCCTGGACCCGGCCGGTCACGAAGCCGCCGCCCGCAGTCGTGTTCGCGTAGTAGTCGCGGTAGCGCTGGTCGTCGGAGTTGTAGGGGACGTCGCTGACCTCGTCCCAGGCGCCACCCGTCGACGTCATGTCGCGGATGTGGTCGACCGCCGCGGTGTAGCCGCCCTGGAGCGCGAAGCCCGGGGCGTTGCGTGCGTCGTTGAACTGGGCGAGGGCGCTGGTGATCTCCTTGGTCTCGCCGCCGGCGCCGTCGGCCTCGTCGACGCCCTGGATCTCGTGTAAGTACTCCTTCGCTACGTGTGGTAGCGCTGTTCGGTGCGTGGTCTCGCCTGTGCCGTGGGGGATGGCGGTCGTGCTCACTGCGACCACCGCTGCTGAGACCGCAGCGATAGCTGCGCAGGTCAGAGCAAGTGGGCGACGAGGCCGACGGAGAGGTACTCCGGACACGTCTGCTCCTCGAGAGCAAGAAGGGTGGGTGCGCTGGGGCTGGCCCCAAATGTTCGTTTAGTTTCTACACGCAACGCGCGCTTCTGTCATGGCGCTCCGGGCCCTTTCCCTCCGGACCGGGGCCCGACGGGTGAGGTGCGTCGTCCGCGGCCGCACCTAGCCTGCGCGTAACGGCCTCTGATCGTGCCGGGGGTGGCGGTGCATCGAGCCGCTTCCCATGTGCCTGGGTGGCCGCCTCGTGTTCGAGTGACTGGGGGACTGGATGAACGACAGCGACTCCGGCCGACGAAGTGGCCTCGAGGACGCGAACGCACAGGACTGGCTTGGCTCGAACCAGGATCCCGACGTCCTGCTGAGCGTCCCCGACCTGGGCGTGGACAAGATCACCCTCACGGTCGAGGATCTCCAGGCGGACGTCGACCTTCACGCGCGGGTCCTGCAGGTCGTCGACCTGCACGTGGGCGCCCACGCGTCGCTGGGAAAGGTCGACCTGGAGATCGACAACGTGCACGCGCAGGCCATGCTCAAGGTCAAGCTGGACAAGGTGGCCGAAGTCGTGGACCGGGTGCTCCGGACGATCGACAACAACCCCGAGATAGTCACCAGCCTGACGGCACCCGTCGGCCGAGGTGTCGAGGAACTCGGTCGCGGCGCGGGCGAGGGCGTGCGCGCTCTGGGCCGAGGCTCCTCCTCAGGGACGGAGGACGCCGCGTCGGGCGAGCCCACGGCGGAGAAGGCCCCATCGGTGGAGACCGACTATGACGTTGACTACGACGAGTCGGACCGCGATGCCGGAGACGTCGACGAGGGGGAGCGACGCACCGAGTCCGACCGCGACGAGTCCGACCGCGACGAGTTCGACCGCGACGAGTCCGACCGCGACGAGTCCGACCGCCACGGCGGAGACGTCGACGAGGGGGAGCGACGTACCGAGCACCGGAGGAGAAGCGCCCACCAGGCAGGGCGGACGGAGCCGGACCGCCGAGGTGAGAAGAAGCGGGACAGGAGGGACCGAGACGAGATCCGCTCCCGAAGGCGGCGCCGCGAGTCCGAGGGCTGTTAGCGTCCACCCACCCGTTCGGGCAGCTCGAACGACCGCGCTTCCCGTGGCACTTGTCTCGATGCGCTTCAGGACGTGACGAAGTACTGCTCCGGTGCGGTCGGGCCGGGGGTGGGGTAGCGCCAGGACGCGATCATCGACTTCGGCACGTTGTGGAAGTTCTTGCGTTTGATGCCGAACGTCCCGATCGGAAGGACCGTGCCCAGCACCCAGAACTCCTCCGCGGCGATCCGCAGAATCTCCATGAACAGCTCGCGTCTGCGGGACTCGTCGACGGTCTCCCCGATCTGGTCGTACAGGCTCATCTGCCGAAGCGCGGCCGCGGGCGGCTTCTCGCCGCTCTTTCCGCGGCTGGTGTACCAGGTCGCCCACAGGAGCGCGAAGTTCGACTCGCTGTTGGCCGGGAAGTACCAACGGGGGTCAACGATCCCGTCCCGCAGACCGCCGTCGCCGGTCCACACGCTGGCGTCGTGTTTGTTGGCCGCCTTGCGCGTGTAGTACAGCGAACGGTCGATCGAGTAGAGGTTCATCTTCACCCCGACGTGTTCCCAGTAGCCGCGCACGAGTTGGAGCGCGTCGATCTGCGTGGGCTCCTCGGTGATCACGTCGACGTTGAACGTCAGCCGCTTGCCGTCCGGGCGCAGCCTGAAGCCTTCGGGGTCGCGGCGGGTGTAGCCGGCGTGGTCCAGGTGCTGCTCGGCCAGCTTGGGGTCGTACGTCGTGTACTGCGTGGCGAGCTGCTCGAGGTAGAACTCCGACTCCTTGCGCGGTGCCGCCTGCCAGGGTTCGCCCTGGCGCTGGTAGACCGCCGCGATGATCTCCTTGCGGTTGATCGCGTGGGACAGGCCGATCCGGAAGTCGCGGTTCAGGAAAACCTCGCGGAGCTTGCGGTCCGGGTGGTTGAGGTTGAACGCGATGACCGTCTTGTTCATCGTCGCGTCGAGCCCTTCGACGAACTCGTACCCGCCGCGGTCCCGGTTGGACGCCAGCACCGGCTTGTTCTTCGGCGTACCCAGGTTCGGGTTGTAGAACGTCGGGCAGAGGAACTCGAACTCCCCGTCCATCGCCCGCAACAGCGCGGCTTCCTGGTCGCTGATCACGTGCCGGACGATGCGGTCGAGGTAGGGAAGCTGACGGCCGTCGGGATCGGTCTTCCAGTAGTACGGGTTGCGTTCGAGGATCATGCGCGTGCCCTGCTGGGTGACGCTGGTGGTGTGCCACGCCGTCAGCAGCGGAACCTGCGGCTGCCAGATGTTGCCGATCCACCCCTGTGACCCGCCCTTCTCGGCGAAGAGCTGGTACCAGTGGTCGGTCTTCTCCTTCTTCAACAGCTCACCGATGTTCTTGTTGTACTTGGGATGGAACTGGCTGAAGTAGTGCCTGGGGCAGATGGTCAGGACGTGCGCACCGTTCGATGCCAACTGCTCGAGGAACAGTCCGTTCGGCTCGGTGAAGACGAAGCGGAACGTGTGCTCGTCGAGCACCTCCAGCCGTGCGGGCTTGTCGGCGGTGACGAAGAACGACGGCGGTGCGGAGAACAGCTCCTTGTTGAGCACCACGTCGTCGTAGGCGAAGGCGATGTCCTCGGTGGTGAAGGGCTTTCCGTCGGACCACTTCATGCCCCGGCGCAGGTGGAAGGTGTATTCCCGGCCCTCGCCGCCGATCTCCCACGAACGAACGACGTTCGGGATCACCTTCTTCCAGTCCGCACTCCACCGGACCAGCCACTCGTAGTAGACCTCCGCGCCGCCGGCCGCGGGAGGACTGTCACCGAACAGGTCCCACTGGCCGCCGTAGGTGCCGATCCGCTCCTGTGGCGAGACCACCAGCGGGTCGGTGGGGAGCCGTTGCTTCAGCGGTGGAAGCTGACCTGCCTTGACGCGTTTGGTCAGCGCCGGTGCTTCCTTCGCGCTCGCGGAAGCGCCCTCCCCGTCAGCGCCGCCGCCACGCTTCGCCTGGGGCTTGGTGGACAGCATGTCGCAGCCGGCCGTGATCGCGGCCGTGACGGCGACACCGCCGGCACGCAGCAGATGTCTTCGTGACGGGTGGCGCAGGATCGAGAAGTCGTGCTCGTGCTGCGGGGTCTGATCGACAGCGTCGTCCGAGCGATCTGCGCGCATGGCAACCGCCTCCCTTTCCAGGGAGGCTATGGCGGTCGGATGGGTCAGTACACGACTTGGTGCGACCAGGTTCGGACGGTGAGTCGCGTTCCGGCGTCGCCGGCAGAGGTGAGCGCCGCCATGGCACAGCGCCTGCCGGGTGGGACCGACACCCGGCTGGGCGCCACCTGGGACGAGGGCACGGACCTGTCGACCGGTCAGTGGCAGAAGCTCGCGCTGGCACGGGCGTTCATGAGAACGAAGCCACTGCTGCTCTTTCTCGACGAGCCGACCGCGAGCCTGGACGCCCAGACCGAACACGACCTGTTCGCTCACTACACCGCCGCGGGACAGGCAAGTACCGCTTGCGGTGCCGTGACCATCCTTGTCTCGCACCGTTTCTCGACCGTTCGTACGGCCGACCTCATCGCCGTGGTCGACCGCGGTCGGCTCACCGAACTCGGCGACCACCAACAGCTCATGGCCCAAGGTGGTGTGTACGCCGAGCTCTACACCCTTCAGGCGCGTTCCTACGCGTAGTTGCTGTCGGGCTCACCGTCCGGGTTCCGGGTGATGAAGTCGGAGAGCATCATCCGTGGTGTGTCGAGGGTGTTCGGCGCGGCGACGTGGAGCATGCGCTGGTTCATCAGCACGACGTCGCCCGGTCGACCACAGAGCTCGACGACCCGAACATGGGTGCCCTCGATGTCGGCTCCCTCATCGAGGTAGCGGCGGAGCTGATCCTCGCCGGTGACCGGTTCGCGCCACAGGTCGGCGAACCAGCTGTGTCGATCGGCAAGTACGGCCTTCATGCTGTTCGTCTTCATGAACCCGCCTGCTTGCAGGCAGAGCTGCCAGGTAAGGCGGTGCGAGCCGGCCATGACGAGGGTGCCACCGCCGCGGGGACGAACCTCGTCCAGGAAGGTGAAGGCGACGACGCCAGGGACGGCTCCGGTGGACCACTGGGTGGAGTCGACGTGCCAGCGCCTCGCCGGGATCGCCCATTGTTGGTCCGGGTCCGGGAAGGTCACGAGTGGGTGGCCCCAGTGGGCGGGCGGAGCCCATGTCGTGCCCAGCAGGTCGGTGATGGGCTCGGACAGGTACGCACTCAGGCCGTCGAAGGCACCTGTGCGCATGAGCGTCTTGAAGCCGGTGCGGCCCTCGATGGGTTCCCAGGTCGCGGGGTCGTCGGACCTGCGCCCGTGCGTGAACGACAGGAAGGCCCACAGTCGATCGCGCATCGCCTGAGCCTCGGCCATCGGCACGGTCCGGGGGAGTGGTAGCAGCCCGTGCAGCTCGAACTGTGCCATCTGCTCGTCGGTCAACATCGCTCACTTCTCCTGGCTGGGGCCGGAGCGGCGACGTGACCCTCGGGAAGACAGCGAGTCACGCCACCAGATCCGGCGTACCTGAATCTGGTTGGTGACTTCGGGTGTCTGCCCGAAGGTGGCACCGACGCTACCTGTCGGAGCTGTGTCCCGCTACCAGATTCTGTGCCGGCTGCCGGTCGGCATCCGATTCCGGACACCGTCGGAGTGCGCTCACGGCGCGGGGTCGCGGCGGTGGGGGCGCAGGGCGAGCGGACGCCAGGCGAGGCACCAGCGCCTGCGGGCACCTCGTTGGAAGGGTCCGACACGGCATGGTGAAGAGTGGGTTGAAAGCTCCTGCCACAGAAAGGAGTACGCCCATGAAGATCAACCGATCTTCGTTCGCCGGGATCCTCGCGTCGGGCGTGGCGGTGGTGGCGCTCACGACCGGTGGCGCCGCGGCGGCCGGCAGCCCGGCCGCGGCGAGTACGGGGACGCAGACGGCTCAGGTCGCGCAGACCTCGCAGTCGCTGCAGGTCGGGGCGCCGGACGACATGCACGGCATGCACGGCATGCACGGCATGTTCGAGCGGGTGCTGCATGGTGAGTTCGTGATGGCGAAGCCAGGTGGCGGCCACCAGACGTTGCTGGTCCAGCGAGGTGCGGTGCAGAGTGTCGGCTCCACCGAGATCACGTTGCGCAGCAGCGATGGCTTCCGGGGCGCCTACACCGTCGGTGCGGACGCAATGGTCGTCGCCGGACGGAACGGCATCGCGTCGATCAAGGATGGTGACCAGGTGGTCGTGGTCGCGACGGGAAGCACTCAGAACGCGACCGCGGTGCACGTGTTCGACCTCTCGCTCATGAAGTCTCATCACGGCAAGCAGCAGATGCCTCGCTGACGCGAGCATGCCAGCTCAGCGAGGGCGAAACGCGAAGAGGTGGTAGAGCCGCTGCAATTTGAAGCCCACAGACTCGGCGGTGCGGTACGACCCAATGTTGTCGTCGTTGCAGTGCCAGCCGACCTCGGTCAGCCCCTGGTCGAATGCGAGCGTGACAGCCGCTCCGGCGACCTGGGAGGCAAGTCCGCGGCGGCGGTGTTCGGGCGTGGTGTGGATGCCGATCTCGGCGCGGTTGGCGACGATGCAGTCGGCCAGGCTCCAGCCGGCGACGGCATCGCCGTGCAGTGCCGCCGCGCCGAAGCCATGGGAGAGAAACCCGTCTTTGCTGCCCCAGTTGCCTTCCATCCAGCGCCGCAGATGGCCGGGCACGTTCTGCTGCCGAAGGAACGCCGCGTCGATCGGCACGATTCGGTACCCGGGAGGCGGGTTCGGCCGGGGCATCGGCTGCTCGGTGCCGAACAGGTAGTGCCGCCGCAGTACTGCGACGTGGGTGAGTTCCGGCGCGAGCATCTGCGCGGCCTGCGTCCAGCCGTCGTCGTGGGCGCAGGACAGCACAAGATCCTCATCGCGTCCGGGCAGGAAGGTAGCTGCGAGGTGTTCGCGCAAGCCCGCGACGACACGGCTGTTCGTGGGGTCGCCACCGACGAAGTTTCCTTCCGGGCTGTGTACGAAGACCGCACTCGGGCGTACGGCGTCATCGGCGAACACCTGGCCGGGCATCGCACCGGCGAGGACCGCCACCAGGCTGAGCTGGTGATCAAGCCCGGCGAGCAGCGGACCGACTGCGGCGTACGCATGCTGGGGGAGCCTTGTGAGCAACCGTCCTCCACGTAGTCGGAAACTCCTGGGTAGCGGCCGATGTCAGGTCTGCGGAGCCTTCTCGTTCGCCACGATGTGCACGAGCATCATGCGCGGGGTGTCGAGGACATTCGGTGCAGGGGCGTGAAGGGAGCGGGAGTTCATCAGGATCACGTCGCCCGGTTCGCCGGTCAGCTCCGCCACGTGCAGCGGCACCCCGTCGACGACCGCGCCGTCGTGAAGGTACCGCCGACGTCGATCGCCGGAAGCGTTCTGTGTCCAGAGGTCGCGGAGCCACACGTCGCGGGACGCCAGTCGAGCCTTGAGTTCCGAGGACCGCAGGCGGGCGTCAGGGCCGGCCGCGGCGACGGTTCGCCGTACAAGCTGGTGTGACCCGGCTACAACGACGGTTCCGCCTCCACCGGGTGCCGTAGGCGCCAGGAAGGTGAAGATCGTCACCGCCTGCAGGTCGTCGGCGCTGCCAAGGCCGTCGGTGTGCCAGCTCATGTACGGCACGTCCCATGAGGTGTCCGGCAGCGGGAACGTCACCAGGGGGCGCCCCCAGTTCCTCGGCCGGCGCCAGTTGTCCGGGCCGAGCAGCTCGTCCAGTGCGGTGCACACGGCGTCCGAACCCATGGAGTCGAACACCCCGGCTCGGCTGAGAGCCTGGAAGTACCACGCCTTCTCGACCGTCCAGGTCCCCGGATCGTCACGGCTGATTTCGTACTTGTCGGCGAGGAAGTCCCACACCTGCTCGCGCATCGCCGTGACCTCGGGCAACGGGATCACCTTACGAAGACGGACGATGCCGAGTCGATCGAACTGCTGACGCTGGGCGTGTGAGAGCACAGCTCCTCCTTCGCCTCGCCAAGGAGTGATGCCAGGCGGCCGACGAATAGACCGTAACGAGGTGTGAGATCGGTGTCACCCAGATTTCCGCGTGAAGATCATCCGAGCCGTGCGAGTGCGGCACGGATGACGGTTTCGACCTGGCCGGCCATGGCTCGGTGATCTGCTGGTGCCGACCGCGGCATCTGCTCAGAAGCGAAGGGCAACCAGCTCGACTCGAAGGCCAGCAGGCCGCGAAGGTCGGCGCGGGGGTCCACGCGTACGCCCGCCTCTTTCTCGTACCAGTGCAGGAAATCCTCTGCCGCTTCAGCGCTCAGCAACGCGGCCAGCCCGAGCCGGCACAGCCCGGCGTCTGTCTCGCGCCGGCCGCTGCCCGCGAACGTCCAGTCCACCACGCCCGACAGTGCGCGGTCCCGCCACAGCATGTTCAGCGGCTGGAAGTCACCGTGCACGAGGACCTGCGGGTGAGCCGATTCGGGAGCGGTGGCGACGGCCTCGTTCACGGCGCTCGCCAACCCGGGATCGCGCGTCCACCCACGAATGGTGCGCTCGTCGAATCCGTGCGGATCCGTCGCCGCGAGGCCGGCGGCCGGGACGCGGTGAACACGGCTCAGGACGGTCGCCGTCTGGCGTACGCCATCGACGATGTCCGTCGGGCTGCGCGCCGGGTGACCGGGCAGAGCCGTCATCAGCAGCGCCGGCACGCCCGTCTGCCTGCCCGAACTGTCAGCCGCCAGAAGCCGCGGGACCGGGAGGTCATGGTCCGCAAGCGCCCGGAGGGCGGCTGCCTCGCGGTCGACCAGTCCCGGCCCCCACTCCTGCCACTGGTCGCCTGCCCATCGACGCAGTACGACGTCGAGTTCGCGGCCACCGGCAACCACGGTCAGCCGGTCCATGGTGGCCGTCAACCCGCCGTGCAGCCTCGAAACCCGCACGACTCGGGCATCCGCACCCACAGCAGTCTCGACCCACCTGAGGGTCTGCTCCGGCGGCTGGGTGTACTCGCGGTTGCCCATCAGGACGACTGGACGGTGCCGAGGGAGTGAGCCGCGGCGTACTCCTCGATCGTGATGCCCATCAGCACGACGTCGTGGTAATCCCCGGCGAAGTACTGCGACCTTCGGCGTCGGCCCTCCTCGACGAAGCCGAGCTTCTCGTGCAGCTTCAGGGAGGCCGTGTTGTAGGCGTAGATCTCGACGTCGCACTTCTGGAACCGTCGTTCGCCGAACATGTACCGCAGCAGCAGAACGATCGCCTCGTCGGCGTACCCGCGCCGCTGGAAGTCGGTGCCGATCGCGATGCCGTAGGAGAAGACCCCGGAGTTCTTGTCGATCCCGTTGGTACCGAACCAGCCGACAAGCCGTCCCTCGGCAAGGGACTCGATGCCGGCACCGAAGCTGTCGTCGTCAGGCGTACCGTCGCCGGACTCGACATACCGCCGGTAGCCGGCCTTCGAACGCGGTGGATGCAGCCGGTCGTTGTTGCGCATGAACGTGCTGTCCTGGTCGAACTCCATCAACAGCAGGGACTCCTCGGGCTCGACGCCTCGCACCCGCACCCGTTCGCCCACCCAGATCGAGTCCATTCGCCGGACCGTAGCAGGGGTTCGGGTGCCGAGGCGACCGGAATTCGGGGGAGCGAACGTCGGGTACGGACCTGCGGCATCTGGCCTACGCTGCGACGGATGAACGAAGCGACGGCGACGGCGACGGATCCGCGGCTGCGGCAGTGGCGGGAACGGCTGGCTGCACGGTCGGAGGAGGCTCTCGACGCTCTCAGTGCCGTTCCAGGAGTGGTCGGGCTGGTGCTCGGCGGTAGCTTCGGCCGGGGTCAGCACTGGCCGCTCAGCGACCTGGACGTGATCGTCCTGAGCGCCGGGCGACCGGTGGCAGAGGTGTCCGCCGACGTCGACCGGTGTGCGTACGAGCTGAGTGCGATGTGGGGCACGGGCGGTGTGTACACGGCGGTGGACGCCGGCCGGCTCACGTTCGACGAGAGCGAGGTGCGCTCTCCTGTCGACGTCCTCGCGCGGATGAGTGACAACCGCTGGTTGCACGGCCTGGACAAGATCTACGGTGGCCAGGCTCGCCGCGACGATCGTGGAGTCGCGGCCACGTTGCTGGACCTGTCGGCACGGTGGCGTTTCGACCAGGCCCTCGTCGGTCGGCGGATCGAGGCGTGGCTTGCCATCGCGCGCCAACAACTCGCGGATGCCGATCGCCTGACCGTCACCGACCACGTCGGCGCCTGGATCGCGATCCGCCGCGCCGCGACCGCGCTGGCCGAGGTCGCCACCGAACGCTGGGGTGAGCGGGCGGGCTCCTTCGGCAGGTACTGGACACATTTCGAGGCCCGTGCCGACCGGCACGGTGGCGGTGCGTTCGCCGATCAGCTTCTCACCGCGGCGTACGCGAAACCGCATGTGGCTGTTGATGTTCCGGAGTGGCTCGCCGAGCGGATCGCACTGTCGTACCAGGCGCGCTTGCTCATCGGTGAGGTTGTCACGACGGAGCAGAACGCGCGTGACAACCTGCTCGCATATCCGGGCATGTACCGCGCGCGATTCCCGACAGCTGCGTACGCCTGGATGGCGCCACTTCCCGAGGCTGACCCGTGTGCCGCGATCCGTGCCGTACGATCCATGATCGGCTAGGACGCTTGTCGTGACCCTACTTTCGCGCCCATACGGGGCACCCTCGCTTCGTGAGCGTGACCGGAGCGGTTACCCGGTTTTCGACACCCCAAGGCAGCTGGTGATGGCGGGCGTAAGTCGCTACGGCGGCACGGTCGGGAAGCACCATGAAGGGGCCGTCCCCAGCGCTCGACCTCCACCGCTGCGGAGCCGAAGACGGAGGCGACGAATCGACATGGCGCTGCGGCTGGGTAGCGTCTATCTCCGCTGACGACAGAACGGCCGCGCAGGCGTCCGACACGGCGCGGATCGCGGGTCACCCCAGGCAGACCTCGTTGCCTTCGGGGTCGGAGAGGATCCACGGGTGGTCTGGGTCTGCCCGGCGGCCGCCGGCGGCGAGGACGGCAGCGATCCGGGCTTCGGCTTGTTCGGGAGGCACCGCGATGTCGACGTGGATGCGGTTGCGCTGCCGTCGCGGGGCTTCCATCTGCTGGAACCAGAACGAGGGTCCGCGGCCTCTGGAATCCACGACGTCCTCGTCGGTGTCACGGCGGAACTCATAGCCGAGCGCCTCCCGCCAGAAGGGCATCACGTCGGGAATCGAGGACGCGTCGACCGAAACCTGGATGTGCTGCGTACGCGTCGGGTCGGCAGGAATACCCAACGCCCGCGCGGCGACGGAGATCTGCCGGGCCAGTTCGGCATCCCGCACGCTGTGGCCGCAGAAGAAGAGCCCGGCGGTGATCGTGGTCAAACGTACGGTCACGCCGTCAGGGCGGAGGTCGACGTCGGGCTGATGCTCATTGTCGACGGCCGGCAGGTCGGCGATCGCCTGGATCAGCCGGGCACTGGTCGCGAAGGAGTCCGTACGGAAGAACGCCTGGGCGCCATCCATCAGAAGCCGCCAGTCGTCGACGCCCTCGGACGCCTTGAACTCCTCCGGGGACATCCACCCGGGTTCTTTCCATGGTTCGCTCGCTGCAGAAGAACCGGCCATGTCGTTCCTCCCAGATAAGGTGCACCGATGCTGCCACAGCAACGGTCACGACGGTAGGTACGCCACGTCCGGGGGATTTCGATCACCTGATCGACCCCGGTGACGACGCGTCCGCTCGGGTCCTTGAACTCGGACAGCCGAACCTGGCTTTTCCAGTGGACCGACACCAGGCAGCCATTCGTGTGGACAAGGACCGGCGCTGGTAGGTGTTGACGTCGGGGGACCGACATGGTTGCATACCCGCAACGTGTCAAGGGGACGCGTCGAGACTCGCCGGAAGGCTGGAAGCCACCCCTGTGATCTTGGATCAGTGTGGGTAATTCACTGCCGCTCTGAGCCACCCGTGCGAGTCCGGGTACGAGAGCGAGTAGCTGTGAGATACCTGCCGGACAATCCCAATCTTGACTTCCTCCGCCAGGAAGCAAAGGACGTCCTCGGCGCACTTCGTGAAGCTGATCCGAAGGCCGTACTGTCCGATGCGCAGCGTGCGGTTGCTGATCAGTACGGCTTTCGAACCTGGCCGGAGCTCAAGGCCGAGGTCGAACGCCGCCGTTCCACGCCGCCGACCGCGGAACCTGCGCTTGCTCGCGATCTTGCCGCGGCGTTCGATCTGGGTACTGTCAAAGCGCCATTGACGCCGATTTCCTACACGTTCATGGGGCGGCGTTGGCGGCTGGAGACAGACCGTGGCGCGTGGCTGGTGGGTCCTGTCTTCGAGTGGATGGGAAACGACCAGGTCGCTCGCGCCACCGAGTTGCAAGAACGAGCACGGGCCGCCGGTGTGCTCGCGCCCAAACCTGTCCACGCCGTGGATGGCGCGTTCGTCAAGCGCGTACACGGGAAGAACTGGCGGGTTGATGAGTGGATGGAGTTCGGTCCCGAAGTGCTGCAGCCGGTTCGGTCGTCGATCGCGAGGCACGTCGGCCGGGTCCTCGCGACAGTGCACGAGGTGGCGATGCCCAGTGAGTACGTAGTGAAGCCGTTCGCACCCGGGCACCTCACGTACCGCCACAACGAGGCGGAGTGGGATCAGCTCATCGCAGGCACGTCGGCGGCGGGCAAGCCGTGGACTGACGACCTGGTTCGCCTTCGGGAGGGCACGCTCCGTGTGCTTGAGGCTGTGCCGTTCCGGCAGGCTGCAGAGCCCATGGTGGTCAGCATTGCCGACCTCAGCATCGGCACGGTGCGGACAGCTCCACACGACGAACTCGTCCTGGTCCACTGGGACTTCGCGGGCCCACACTGTCCCGAGTGGGAGCTCGCCTACGTCCTCACACATTGGGCGATCCACGGCCCCGCCAACCCGGGGGCGGCGCGCGCCGTCATTGCCGGTTACCGCGAACGGGCGGGGACCGCACCGTCGCTCGACCCCTCGTCGTTCTGGCTCACGATCACGGCACACCTCAACTGGACCTACAACCAGTTCTGTTCGGCGCGAGACGCCATCGGGGACGACCAGCGATCCTACGCCGAGGGTGAGCTGCGGCACCTGATCTCAGATCCGTTCACAGTAACGAAGATCGAGCGGCTACTCGAGGACCTGCAGATCTAGCCTGGCTTGGTGAACGTGACGGCGTAGCCGGTGAGCTTGCCGAGCATGCGGTAGATGTGCCAGAGGCAGTCGCCGAGCATGATGTCGTAGTTGGCCTGCCCGAACTGTTCGATGTAGCGGTCGGGTTGTCGCAGCAGCCGGGCGGCGTAGAGCAGGCGTCGACCCGCGGTTTCGTCCTGTTCCTGGGAGCGTTCGCCCCACTCGCTGCCGTAGTCGACCTGCTGGTCGATGGTGAGCCCGCCGCGGCGGAGCGCGTGATCGACATCGGCTGGGCGCAGTGGGCTTGGCGCCAGTGGCTCCCACAGCTGGCTGATCTCTGCGTCGGTGATCCGGGAGTCATTGAGAACCAGGTACACCAGCCCTCGCCCACCGGGGCGGAGGACTCGGCTGAATTCCGACATGGCGACGGGCAGGTCGGTGTACATCAGGGACTCGCGGCAGAAGATCAGGTCGACCTGGCCGTCGCCGAGCGGGATCGATTCCGCTGTTGCGTCGGCGAAACGCACGGCTCCCGTTCCCAGTGATTCGGCCTCCTTGCTCGCATCGGCAGTGCGGTAGAAGGGGTCGATGCCGAGGACGGTGAACCCGAAGCGTCGGGCGAGCTCGACCGCTTGGCGTCCCCGACCGCAGCCGACGTCGACGACGGTGGAGCCAGCGGGCAGGCCCATCGCCGAGACGAGATCGAACAGTGAGTCAGGGCCGCGCGGGTCCAGTGTCAGGTCCAGTGCCGCGTGGAACGGCTCCTCGATCGAGTCGAAGCGCCCATGAGTTGCCACCACGTCGTCTGTCATCGTGACCTCCCGGCCGGGTGCGGTCCGACGGTACTGTGCACCCACGGCTCATGCCAGTGGATAAGCGCGTGCGGGTCTGCGTTGTCAAGGGGCGGTGGACGCGTCTGACCGAGCTGGCAAAGTCGGCCGCCAGTTGCGTCTGGTTCAGCTGCCGCGATAGTCCGCACGCTGTGGTGTGGTTGTCGTCAGGTAGTTCCAGTTGTAAATTCCGTGGCCCGGAGTGGTTCCGTTCACGTCCGTGAATCCGTACTCGCCGGCGAGCTGTGCGGTCTTGACCGACTTCCCGTTCCAGCGATCCGCCTCGCGCTCCGTTGCCAGCGCAACAACGGCCCGACCTGTGTAACGCGGTGTTTCCGACGCGAGCCACTCCGCCGGGTGCTCGTCCTGGTGGTTCCAGTACCAGTCCTGCCAGTTGTCCTCTGTAACGCCGTGACCCTCGAGCATCGCCTCCGAGCGCAGCCATCCGGGAGACAACGCCACGCCAACGATCCCGTGTGGTCCGAGCTCCGTGGCGTACGACACGGCAAGCCGCATCGCGGACTTCTTCGGCAGGTCGTAGAAGAGATGGTCGTGGTAGTTCTCTGGTTCTCCGTCCGTCATCTCGACGATGAGGCCGGAGCCCTGCCTCACCATGACAGGCGCCGCGAACCAGCTTGTGATGATGTGGGTGTCGACGGCGTTGTGGAGCACCTGGATGCCGGTGGAGAGGTCCTGCTCCCAGAAGGGCGTACTGAACGAGCCCAGGAACGGATCGCCACCCCAGATGTCGTTGACCAGGATGTCGAGGCGTCCGGACTCTGCCTTGATCTGCTCGAAGAGGGAGCCGACCGCGTCGACGTCCGAATGGTCCACGCGGACCGGCACTCCGTGGCCACCTGCCGCAGTAACCAACTCCGCGGTTTCCTCGATCGTCTCCGGCCGGTTGTACTCGGAACGATGCCGGCCACTCGTACGCCCGGTGCAGTACACGGTGGCACCGGCTGCACCAAGCTCGATGGCGATGCCCCGGCCCGCCCCGCGGCTTGCACCGGTCACAAGTGCTACCCGTTCCTGCAGTGGCTTGTGCATGGCGCCAAACGTAGGCGAAGCCAGACGCGGACGTCGAGGACGAAGCGGGTAGCTAGCTACGCCGGAACGGCGTCGGCGACGACGCCTTGGGTCGCACTCCGCGCCGCTCACCTGTGCGGCCGGAAGCGGACAGAGCGGGCGCTGAGGCAGCCATCAGGCAGGCCTGGTTCGGTAGAAGGTCGTGGATGAGTGACGTGCAGGACATCGGCCCGGTGCCGACCCGGTTTCCCGCGGATGTCGGGCTGGTGCGTCGACTGGTTGCCACGCAGTTCCCGCACTGGGCCGGGCCTTCCGATCCGGCCAGTGGCGAACGAGGGCTGGGACAACCGGACCTTTCGTCTCGGCGACGAGATGTTGGTGCGGCTGCCGAGCGCGGCGCCGTATGCGTTGGCCGTGGACAAGGAGCAACGATGGCTGCCGATCCTTGCCCCACAGCTGCCGCTGTCCATCCCCGTCCCCTTGGCACAGGGTTCGCCCGGCGAGGGATATCCCCATGAGTGGTCGGTGTACGGGTGGCTGCGCGGTGAGCCTGCGAGTCCTGCAAACATCGCCAGCCTCACAGACTTCGCAACCGACCTCGCCGCTTTTCTGGTAGCTCTGCAGGGCGTTGATCCCACCGACGCTCCTCCTCCCGGGCAACACAACTGGTTCCGGGGCGGACCGTTGGCAGCGTACGACAAGGTGACGAGGAGCTCGCTGGCCACACTGCAAGGTCGCGTTGACACTGAACTCGCGCTCCAGATCTGGCGGTCTGCGCTGCGGGCGCCTTGGGACGAACGAGTCGTGTGGTTTCACGGCGATGTCGCCCACGGAAACCTCCTCGTGCAGGACGGTGCCCTCGCTGCCGTCATCGACTTCGGAACGTGCGGTGTCGGTGACCCGGCGTGCGACATGGCTGTTGCCTGGACGATGTTTTCCGGAGAGAGCCGGAGCGCGTTTCGCGACACGCTGTCAGTGAATTCGGCGACCTGGGCACGTGGGCGCGGCTGGGCACTGTGGAAAGCCCTCGCCGGTTGTGCCGGGGCCGTACGAGATGGCGAGCCGGAGCCCGCTGACGCCCTCCGTACGCTCGACCAGATCTTCACCGAGTACCAGCAGTCGAGCTGAACGGTGCGCAGAAGGCCTCTCACCCGAAGTCGATGGGTCATCGATCGTCAGCCATTCACTCGGCCAACGTTGATTGCACCAGCCGGGACGGGCTCGAACCCGCAGCGGCGGTAGAACGAGGCCATGAGGGTCTCGTCGCTGTCGACGTGGAGCCACTCGCCGTGCCCCCGGCAGTCGGCGATCGCTTCCTGGACAAGTCGGACGCCGATGCCCTGGTGCTGCCAGTCGGGGTGGACGGTGGTGTCGAGGAGGAAGAAGTGGGCGCCCCCGTCCCAGGCCACATTGACAAAACCGACCAGTTGGCTGCGGATCCGTGCGGTGACCCAGGTGAAGCTGCGAGCTAGTACCCGGCCGAAATCGCACTTGCGTGCACCCCACGCGACCTCGAACAGGCCCTGTAGTTCGGCTTCCTCCAGCCGAGCGCGGTGCTCGTACTCAACCGACACGTCGCCCATCGTCAGTTCGCCATCCCTGGATCAACCGTCGTCGGGGTCTTCTCGTGCCCCGCGCAGCGTGGCTTCTGCCAGACGGACACGCTGGAGTAGCTGTCGCCGGTGAACTCGGCTCGATCCCAGCTGGCGTAGCGGGCCATCAGCTCGAGTCCTGCCATCTTGGCCATGACGTCCATCTCGGACGGCCAGACGTAGCGGTGGTGACTCGTGCTGGTGCTGACCACGAGACCGTTCTTGAGGTTGTAGTGGTGACAGGAAAGCCGTTGGGAAACGAGGTCGTAGCTGTCGAAGATGAGCAAGGTGTCCGTGGCTGTGGCGGGCACCACCGACTGGCCCGGCGGCAGCTGACGCAGCTGTGGAACCCATGCCTGGATGACGAAGTAGCCACCTGGCCGCAGATGCCGGGCAGCGTTCCGGAAGCAGGCGATCTGCTCGTCCTGGTGCAGCAGGCAGGTGATTGCGTTGGCGATGAGGAAGACGAGCTGGTAGTCGCGACCGGGTGCGTCGGCCGTGGCCATGCTTCCCACGGTCACCGGCAGCTCGACGGCAGGCATCGCGGCATGAAGCACGTCGACCATCGCCGGCGACACATCGATACCGGCAACCGAGACCCCTCGGCGCGCAAGGGGTACCCCGATCCGCCCGGTACCGATAGCGAACTCCAGGGCTGCGCCGTCCCCCGCCAGCTGAGCGAGGAAGTCGATCATAGGAGTCGTGGACGCCGTCTCCACAGCGTCGTCCGGGCTCCAGCCGGCAGCGATCTGGTCCCATGTCTCACGCTGCTCGGCGCTCGAGTCCTTCATCGTCGCCGGTTCTCACGAGAGATCGCCATGGTGCGCGATTCTCCCAACGGAGCCTCGGATGAGCCAGCAGGTTTCTGGGCTGAGCCATGGGAAGCCTCCGGACGCCTGGCGCGCCCCGTATCGGACCCGATCAGTCGCCGATGACGCAGAAGAGGTTGCCCTCGGGGTCCGCGAGTACGACGAAGTCGGCATGCTCGGGATAGACCCAGTCGGGTTTCGTCGCGCCCAGCGCCAGCAGGCGGTCGACCTCCGCCTGCTGCTGACCCGGTTCCGCCCACAGGTCGAGGTGGGTGCGGTCCGTCTCGTCCAGGTGCAGTCGTACGCCCTTGCCGGAGGGGTCGACGAGGAAGTCCGGGTTTTCCGGCTTGGGCTTGTACCCAAGCGCCTGCGACCAGAACCCCGAGGCCCGGTGGCGGTCGGACACATTCAGAACGATCGCTCCAATGTTCACCATCGCCACATCGTCCCGCACGCCACCGACATCCGGGATTCAGCCGAGGCCGCACCGGCGGTGTCACACCAGGCCTTCCTCATACGTCCACACGGAGGACGTACAGAGAAGGGCAGGACGATGCCGATCATCCGAGTAGAGATGTTCGCCGGCCGATCGCGCGAACAGAAGGCCGCTCTCGCCAAGCGCATGACCGAGGCGTTTCTCGACACCTGTGGACGCCCGGGCCAGGGGCCTGACGGGGTATGGGTCCTGATCGAGGAGATGCCGCCGGAGAACTGGGCCGTCGGTGGCGAACTTGGAGGCAGCCAGTGAGGATGGCCGGTGTCCCCAAGACGGATCGGGAGGTCTGTCATGCATCCGTTCGGTATGGCCATGCAGGCACACGACGTCGGGAGTGCAGTGGCCCTGCTCGCCGAGGACGTCGAGTTCCGCAGTCCCGTCGTCTTCGCGCCGTACCGCGGCCGGGACGCTGTCGCACCTCTCCTGTACGCCGTGGCCGAGGTTCTGCGGGACTTCCGCTACACGCGGGAGATCGGCGCGGGCTCACGAGACATCGCCCTCGTCTTCCGGGCACGTGCGGGTGACCGGGAGCTCGAAGGCTGCGACTTCCTGCACATCGACGAGTCCGGGGCGATCGACGAGCTGGTCGTCATGATCCGGCCGATGTCCGGCGTCCACGCGCTGGCCGAACAGATGAGAGCGCTGCTCGAACGCCAGGACCTCGGCTCGCAGTGAGGACGTCGATCGCTAACCAGCCTTCGCGTTCCAGATGTCCCGGTGCAGCCGCCACTGACCCTTGGTGCGCTTCCACACGACGACGTACTTCACCACTGCCGTGCCGCCGCCGAGGGTCAGTGTGGCCTCGCCGACCTCGGAGCCGGTGCGGCTGGACTGTTCGTAGTCGAGCGTCCGGAGCCGAACGTCCGTGAGCCCCAGCTGCTGTACCACCGCCGTCCACATCTGCTTGATCGCGCCCCGGCCCCTGACCACCGGCCCGTCCGGCGGGAGCACGATCGCGTCGGAGGTGTAGAGCGACGCGAGCAGGTCCATGTCCCCGTCGCAGACGGCCTGCTCGAACTGTCGATTGACCGCGCTGATCTCCTGAAGGCTCATCGGCCACCTCTCGGGTGCGGTACGGGCCCAACACTCTCGGCTGTCTGGAGTATGCGAAACGCGATCGGCCACGTCGAGGGATCTTTGCCGCACTGCTGACGTCCCGCACTGCTGGCGTCCCACGCTGCTAACGTCCGGGCATGGCTGATTCGCCGATCAGGGTTGGTTTCGTCGGTGCCGGTGCCAACACCCGCCTCCGTCACATTCCGAACTTCCAGGCCCTGCCGGGAGTCGAACTGGTCGCGGTGGCGAACCGAACGCGCGAGTCCGGCGCTCGGATCGCCGACGAGTACGGCCTACAGCGGGTGGAGGACGACTGGCATCGGGTCGTCGAGGCGCCCGACGTCGATGCCGTCTGTGTCGGCACCTGGCCCAACCTGCACCGCGACGTTACGGTGGCGGCGCTCCGGGCAGGCAAGCACGTCCTGTGCGAGGCGCGGATGGCCAGGAACGCCGACGAGGGTCGCGAGATGCTGGCCGCCTCACGCGAGGCGCCGCACCTCGTCGCCCAGCTGGTGCCGTCGCCGTTCACCCTGGAGTTCGACTCCACGCTGGCGTCGATGGTCGGCTGCGGGCAGCTCGGCGACGTCCTGGCCGTCGAGGTCCACGTGGGCCAGTCCTTCGTCGACAGGAACGCACCCCTGCACTGGCGGCAGGACGCAGGCATCAGCGGCAACAACATTCTGAGCATGGGCATCTGGTACGAGGCGATGATGCGGTGGCTCGGCACTGCGAAGCGCGTGACGGCGATGACGACGACAGCCGTTCCGCTGCGCAGGGACGACCACGGGAACCGGCACGAGGTCAGGGTGCCCGACCATGTGGACATCCTCGCGACGCTGGGCGGTGGCGGCGTCGCTCACCTGCGGTTCAGCAGCGTCACCGGACTCGCCCCACAGACGGAGCTGTGGATCTTCGGCTCCGAAGGCACCGTGCGTTTCGAGCCGGACTCCGGACGGCTGACCGCCGGACGGCGAGGCGACGACGAGCTGAGCGAGGTCGCAATACCGGCCGAACGACGCACCGGATGGCGGGTGGAGGAGGAGTTCATCGGCGCGATCCGGGGACGCGAGGAGGTCACGCGTACGACCTTCGAGGACGGTGTCCGCTACATGGAGTTCACCGACGCGGTCAGCCGAAGTGCCGCGACGGGACGGACCGTCGACGTCGCCGAGCTCTGACAGTCGCGAGCCGGACGCACCTACGGGGAGATCATCGAGGATGGCGCTGCGTCGAGGGCGACGACGTGCGGCGCACCGACGACCCGCACCGAGACCCGCGACCCGACCGGCGGCGCCTCGTCACCCAGGACGCGAGCGCTGACCGCGACGGAGTCCCCGCGAGGGTCGTCGAGGCGGAGCTCGACGAGGGCGTCGTGGCCGTAGAACACCGTACGCGTCACCTCGACGACGTGTGGAGAGGTGCCGGGATCGCCGAGGCGTAGCTGCTCCGGCCGGACGAGCACCTCGCAGGGACCCGAGCCCGACGCGTCAGGTACCGGCAGTTCGCCGAGGGCACACGTGACGACTCCGCTGTGGAGTTGGCCGGGCAGGAAGCAGGCTTCGCCGAGCGACACCGCCGAACGGCGGTCGGACGGCGCTCGATAGACGTCGACGGGCGCACCGACCTGCGTCAGCCGGCCTTCGTGCATGATCGCCACCTGGTCGGCGAACGACAGTGCCTCGGCCCGGTCGTGGGTCACGAGCACGACGGTGGCCCGCTCGTGCGCGAGGGCGGCGGCGACAGCCTCGCGGGTCGCCACCCGGAGTTCGGGGTCGAGGGCCGAGAACGGCTCGTCCAGCAGCACGATCCGCGGCCGGCGCGCGAGGGCCCGAGCCAGTGCGACGCGCTGCTGCTGGCCGCCGGAGAGCTGGTCGGGCCGGCGGTGCGCGAGGTCGCCGGACAGGCCGACGAGCTGGAGCAGCTCATCGACCCGGGCCCTGGCGCGGCGTTCCCGGCGCGGCAGCCCGTAGGAGATGTTGGCGGCGACGTCGAGGTGCGGGAAGAGGTTGCCCTCCTGCGCGACGTAGCCGAAGCCGCGCTTCTCCGGCGCCACCCACACCCCGGGACCGGCGACGACGTCGTCCCCGACCCGAACCTCGCCGCTGTCGGGGCGCATGAAGCCGGCGACGACGCGCAGCAGCGTCGTCTTGCCGCAGCCGGACGGGCCGAGCACGGCCGTCGTACTGCCGGCTCGAACCTCGAGGTCGATGCCGTGGAGTACGGGCGTGCCGGAGTGCGACGCGGTGATTCCCGAGAGCTGGAGCGTCCTCACGTGCGGGATTCCTCGTTCCTACCGTGGAGCAGCAAGTAGGTCAGCGGTGCCGAGAGTACGACGAGCGCCGCGGCGTACGGCGCGGCGGCGGCGTAGTCGAGCGAGGCGCTCGCGTGCCAGAACGCCGTCGCGAGGGTGTGGGTGCCGGTGGGGGCGAGCAGGAGCGTTGCCGTCAGCTCGGTGGTGACGGCGATGAAGACGAGCGCGAACCCCGCCATCGTGCCGCGCAGCATGAGCGGCAACTGCACGCGCAGGAACGCGCGGACGGGGCTGTCGCCGAGCGTGCGGGCGGCGTCGGCGAGCTCGGGTGGCACCGCCGCGATGGCGGCGCGCGTGGCGACCATGGCGCGCGGGAGGAAGAGGATGGCGTACGCGACCACGAGGACCGTGGTGGTCTGGTACAGCGGGCGTACGAAACCGATCGTCAGCGTGATGAGCGCGAGCGCCACGACGACGCCCGGCAGCGACGCCGCGACGTAGGTGACGCGCTCGACAGCCACCGCGAACCACGACCGGCTCCGCGCGATGAGCCACGCGGCCGGGACCGTCGCCACGGTCGTGACGGCCGCGGCGACGAGGCCGAGGCTCAGGGTCGACCACAACGTCGGGCCGAGGTTGGCCGGCTCGGTCGCCTGGTCGGCCCGGGAGAGCCACTTGCCGAGGCTCCAGGCCGGAACTCCCAGGGCGAGTGCGGTGAGGACGATCAGCCCGAGGAGAGCGAACGGCGTGGCGCGGCCTAGCCGTCCCAGCGTCGCCCGCCGGACCGTCCCCGATCCGACGCGCGCGTGCCGCACCCGGCCACGGGCGAGCAACTCCAGCGTGAGGACCGTACCCGCGATGCCCATGAGGACGACGGCGAGGACGCTGCCCGAGCGGCTGTCGAAGGCCACCTCGAACTGGTCGAGGATCGCCGTGGTGAACGTCGGGAACCGGAGCATCTCCAGGGCGCCGTACTCGGCGAGCAGGTGCAGCGCCACGAGTAGCACGCCGCCGAGCAGGGCCGGGCGGACCTGCGCGAGCCCGACGCGGGCGAAGGTGCGCCACGGTCCGTGCCCGAGGGCCCGCGCGGCGTCCTCGAGGCCCTGGTCGAGGGTGCGCAGGAGCGCCGCGACCGGCAGGAACACGAACGGGAAGTACGACAGGGAGGTCACGATGACCGCCCCGGCGAGGCCCTCGAACCCTGGTACGAGCGCGGACCAGGCGAAGCTGTTGACGAAGGAGGGTACGGCGAGCGGCGCCACGAGCGCGATGCGCCAGAAGCCGGTGCCCGGCAGCGACGTGCGCTCGACCAGCCACGCCGCGCCGACGCCGAGCACGGTCGCGATGACGCAGGTCAGCACGAGCAACGACACGGTGTTGACGAGGAGTTCGCCGATCCTGGGGCGCCAGATGAGCGCGAACGCCTCGCCTGCCCCGGACTCGAACGCCTTGAGTACGACGACGACGAGGGGCAGCGCGCACACGAGCGCGACGGCGAGCGCGGCCGCTCGTAGCGGCAGGGAGTCCCCGGCGGCCCGACGTCTGGGCCGGCCCGGAGGCGGGCCGGCCGCGGTCGGCGCCGTACGCGTCTGCGTGGTCGTCACCTAGAGGATCCCGGCCTTCGTCATGAGGTCGATGACCTTGGGCCCGTTGAGCTTGAACGGGTCGACCTTCGGGGCCTGGAGCGAGTCGAGCGGCGGGAGCTTCGGGTCTGACGGGGCGCCCTTGCCGACGGCGTACTCCTTGGAGTCGGTCGTGCCGAGCGCCTTCTGGCCCTCCTTGCTGGTGATGAACCTGAGGAACTTCTGCGCGTCGGCCGCGTGCTTGCTGCTCTTGAGGACGGCGCCACCGGAGAGGCTGACGAACGCACCCGGGTCCTCGTGCTTGAAGTAGTGCAGCTTGGTGTTGCCGCTGCTCTCCTTGTCGAGGGCCTGGTCGCGGTACCAGTAGTAGTGGTAGATGACGCCCATCGCGGACTGGCCGGCGTTGACGGCCTTCATCGTCGCGATGTTGTTCTGGTAGATCTTCGCGCCCGACTTCAGGCCGGCGAGCCACGCGGAGGTCTTCGCCTCACCCTCGGTGGCGAGCATGGCGGAGATGATCGCCTGGAAGTCGGCGCCGCCCGCGGCCGCACCCCACTTGCCTGCGTACTCCGGCTTGGCGAGGTCCATCAGGGACTTCGGCAGCTGCGCCTGCGAGATCTTGCTCGGGTTGTAGACGAGGACGGTCGAGCGGGCCGCGATGCCGACCCAGTTCTTCGACGACGGGTGGTACCGGTCGCCGACCTGGGCAAGGGTGGCGGCGTCGACGGGCGCGAGCAGGCCGGCGTTCTGGACCGTCGTCATGGCGGGGGAGTTCTCGGTGAGGAAGACGTCGGCCGGCGAGCCGGCACCCTCCTGGACGATCTGCGCGCCCATCGAGGAGTCGTCGCCGTAGCGGATCTGGACCTGGATCCCGGTCTTGTCCTGGAACTCGCGTCCCCACTCCTCGGTGAGGTTCTCGTGCTGGGCGCTGTAGATCGTCAACTTCGACTTGTCGAGATCCCCGGTGGCCTCGAGGCTCCTGCTGCATGCCGACAGGCCGAGGGTGGTCGCGGCCACCACGGCGGCGGCGACGGCGAGGATCATGGTGCGGCGGCGCGTCACGAGGAAACTCCTGGTGGCTCGAACGTTGGGCGGCGCGGCCCGGGCGAACAACCGGTCACGGGTAGGTGGTCTCGACTCCAGTGGCAAGCCCAGGAAAGGCTAACCTGGCTGAAGCGAGGTTAGCCGAGCCCACCCGAGGTGGCCGCACTCGGCCCCGGGATTTGATTTAGGGTTGGCTTACCTATTTACTACCTCGCGTGACCGCGAGCGCCGTACCTCTGGCCCCGTCACCGACGCTGCCCTGGGTTTCCCGGCTCGCGGGCCACGGGACTCGCCCGGCGCTGCACACCTCGGGCGCCACCGAGGGCACTGCCGAGGGCACCGTCACATACGCGGACCTCGCCCGCCGGGTCGACGATCTCGCCGAGCGCCTCGACGGCCCGCGACGTCTCGTGCAGGTCGAGGGACGTTCCACGGTGGACACCGTTGCCGGCTACCTCGCGGCTCAGGCCGCCGGTCACGTCGTCCTGCTGGTCGCGCCCGGCGACCCCGCCGCCCGGCTGCGTGAGGCCTACCGCCCCGACGTCGTGCTGGACCCGGCCGGCGGGGTCGAGATCGTCCGGCAGCGGTCCGCTCACGAGTTGCACCCCGACCTCGCGCTCCTGCTCAGCACGAGCGGGTCCACGGGGTCGGCCAAGCTCGTACGCCTGTCCGCCGACAACCTGGCCGCCAACGCCGCGCAGATCACCTCTGCTCTCGCCGTACGCCCCGACGACTGCGCGGCGCTCACCCTGCCGATCACGTACTGTTACGGCCTGTCGGTCCTGCACACCCACCTCGCCGTGGGCGCGAGCCTGCTGCTCACCGACCTGTCCGTCGTCGACGACTGCTTCTGGCAGCTCTTCCGTGCGGCCGGGGCCACGACCTTCCCCGGCGTTCCGCACACGTTCGAACTCCTCGAGCGCAGCGGCTTCGCCGATCGGGACCTGCCGGGGCTGCGGTACGTCACCCAGGCCGGTGGCCGGATGGAGCCCGAGCGCGTCCGGCGGTTCGCCCAGCTCGGGCGAGAGCGCGGCTGGGATCTCTTCGTCATGTACGGCCAGTCCGAGGCGACCGCGCGGATGACCTGCCTTCCGCCCGACCTCGCCGCCGAGCACCCCGACACCGTCGGCCTCCCCGTACCGGGCGCGACGGTCGGCGTGGTGGACGGCGAGATCGTCTTCCGCGGGCCCAACGTCATGCTCGGCTACGCGGAGGAGCCCGCCGACCTCGCACGCGGCCGTACCGTCGACGAACTGCGTACCGGCGACCTCGGGGAGCTGACCGGCGAGGGGCTCGTCCGCGTCCTCGGCCGGCGCGCGCGCTTCGTCAAGGTGCTCGGGCACCGCATCGACCTCGACGCCCTCGAAAGCCGCCTCCGCTCGGAGGGCCACGACGTACGTACCACCGGACGTGACGGCCTGGTCGTCGTCGCGTGCGACGTCGCCGCGGCACCTGCCCGAGAGTCGCTGCGGCGCACGGCGATCCGTGCGAGCGGCGTACCCCGTGAGTCCCTGCGGGTCGTCCTCGTCGGGGACCAGCCGCTGCTCGCGTCGGGCAAGCCCGACTACCCGGCCCTCCTCGCGCTGGCCTGCCCGGCCCCGGCAGGTGAGGCCTCCGCGCTCTCCGAGGGGACGGACGGGCGCGCGGTGGCCAATCTCTACGGCCGGCTGCTCCAGCGGGACGTCGGGGACGAGGCGACCTTCGTCTCCCTGGGAGGCGACTCGCTCTCCTACGTGGAGGTGTCGATCCGGCTCGAAGAACTGCTCGGACACCTCCCGCCGAACTGGCACGTGACTCCCGTGCGCGACCTGGAGCTGCTGCGGCCGGCGGACAGGGGCCGGCGGCGCGGACCGGCCGGCCTCGCCGCGCGCACGACGTGGCGTACAAGGTGGCGTACGACGAGGCGTACGACGTGGCGCACGATGGAGACCAGTGTCTGGCTGCGCGCCCTGGCGATCGTCCTCATCGTCGGCACCCACGCCGACGTCTTCTCGCTCCAGGGCACGGCCAACGCCCTGCTCGTCATCGCCGGGTACCAGGTCGCGCGCTTCCAACTGGCCGACCCGGGACGTCGGGCCCGGGCTCGCCGAGTCGTCGGCGCGGCGGTACGCATCGCCGTGCCCAGCCTCGTCGTCATCGTCGGCGCGCACCTGCTCGGTGGCTACTACGAGACGCGCAACCTCTTCCTGGCCAACTGGATCTTCGGGGAACAGCACCTCGGTCCGCCGTGGCGGTTCTGGTTCGTCGAGGCGATGATCGTCGCGCTTGTCGTGGTCGCCGCCGTCAACGCCTCAAGCCGGGTCGCCGACCTGGACCGGCGCCACCCCTTCGGCCTGCCGCTCGCGCTGACCGTCGCCGCGTTCGTGCTCTTCCGGCTGCCGATTCTGCCGCTGCCGATTCCCCGCATGCAGGGCTCGGCACCGGTCGTGCTGTACCTCTTCCTCCTCGGCTGGGCCCTGGCGCGGGTGGCGACGCCGGCCCAGAAGCGCCTCATGACCGTGCTCGTGATCGCGATGATCGGCACCTTCTCCTTCAACCCGGCGCGGGACGGCCTCACGATCGCGTTCGTTCTGCTCATGCTCTGGCGGCCGGTGACCCGGGTGCCGGCCGTTCTGGTCCCGATCGTCCAGGTGCTCGCGGCAGCCTCGCTGTACATCTACGTCATTCACTGGCAGGCACTCGAACTGCTGTGGGGACACCCGGCCGCGGCGTTCGCCGGCTCCCTCGCGTTGGGGCTCGCCTACTGGTGGGTCTGGACGCGCCTCGTCGCGGCGGCCTGGGGCGGCATCGAGCAGCGGAGCTCGTCGCTGATGTCGCCGCGGGTTCCTCGAAGGTGGTCGCGGGCGCACCGACCCGCCAACTGAAGGTTGACAGTCACGACTGCCACTCGCGGGTGAACGGAATGCCGATCTTGGCGCCGGCAGCCACGTCGTAGCGGAAGCCCTTGCCGAAGTCGTCCGGGTCGGCGTACCCCCGGATCGTGGTGATGTCGCCGATGTCGAGCACCATCGTGGTGTCGTCGGTGAACCGCGCACCGTGGATGCGGTAGACGGCGTTGCGCGCGTTGGTGTCGGCGGTGGCCCGCGGGTTGACGGCGAAACTGGACGAGTTCGACTCCGGTCGCCAGGCGGGGGAGGACGTGTCCTCGAAGTCGGCGTTCTCGATGGTGGTTCCCGTGATCGCCACGTCGTCGAACATCGCGGCGACACCGAAGTTGCTGACCGCCTTCTTGCTGAGCAGGCGCAACGTGAGTACGGCAGTGCTCTTGCCGGCCAGCTGCCCGGTGACGTCGGCGGTGAGTTCTCGCCACTGGCCAGCACCGGCGACGTCCTGCTCGGCCACGACGGCGCCGTCGATCAGCACCTGCAGGAAGAGGTAGCCGACGGTGCCTCCCGCGAAGTCGTCGTTCACCCTGACCGACAGCTGATGTGAGGCCGCCTGGTCCACGGTGATCTGCTGGCTCAGTGCCCCGAAGTCTCCCGCCGTGGACCGGGTCCTGGACGGGTACGCGATCCTTGCGTACGTGGACTGGGGCACAGTGACGTAGGCGTAGCTGCCGTCGAGCTTCACGTTGGCCGGGACTCCCGCGTCGAGCTTGACGGTGAGCTGGTTGCTGACCGACAGGTCGCGGGTGAAGTCCCGCAGCGTGCCGGTTGCGGCGGCCGGGCCCTGCATCTGTGGTAGCGGTCCCAGGAAGCTCGCACCGTGCGTCCACGCGTACTCCGGCGCACCGCCGCGGGTGGAGTAGACCCCGAACGAACCGCGGAACCCGAGCTGCTGACGGTTGCCGAGATCGACCTTCACCATCACGTCGGTCCGCAGCGAGTTGACGATGTGGTCGACGCGGCCGTTGGCCAGTTCGACGCGTACCGCGGCCACCTCGTGCGGGGCGATCGTGCCGTCGAGGGCCCGCACCGGCAGTGCCGAGACCGATCGCACCACCCGGCGGTCGACGTACGGCTCGACGAGCGAGACGAACTGGCTGGCGAGTTGCTGTCCCGCAGGTGCTTGCCGATGGGCGAGGAGGTAGCGCAGCTTCGGCGGGTTGCCCGGCTTGTTGCGGGGCGGCGTCCCGTCGCAGATCGCCACGTCGTCCACGTCGGACAGCATGGTGAGCCGCAGGTGGAGGTCCGGGTCGGGGTCGTGCACGCCCCAGGTGTCCTTGACCTTCCAGTCCACGCTGAACGCCCCGGTGGGGTTGGTGTCGCGGGACACGTTGTCCAGCCAGTCGAAGCCGCTGGCGTTGCTGCGGTAGGGCGCGTCGTCGGACGGCATCGGTACGTTCGGGCCGGCGTAGGTGCCGGTGGGCTGGTCGACGAGGCTGAGCCCGTCGGTCGTCACGGGGCCTTCCGCTGCATGGAAGGAGAAGTGGTGGTCGGTGCCGCCGACGACGCGGAAGACGTCCACCGCGTAGAAGTCGGTGTCGTCGACCTTCACCATCGCCGAGAGCCGGCGGTAGGTGCTGGTCTGGGTGTACGCCGCCGGCGCCGAGGTGTCGCACACCTGGACGCGGTCACCGGCCGAGAAGCCGCGTGGCGTGCCCACCCACTGCTCGGCCTGCGGCCGTTTGTCGACCACCACCGTGTTGTGGGCGACGGTGTTCTGGTTCCATTCCTGCGTACGGATGCTGGCGTCGGCGAACTCCGGGTAGCCGAGGTCGGGCAACAGGTCCACGCCGAAGCCGTGCATGCCGAGGTTGAGCGCGTCGAGGTGTCCGTGCCCGAAGGTGCGGCCGTAGTAGACCCATAGGTCGCGTGCCTTCTGTGCGGTCCCGTCGCGCAGCATGGCGATGCCGTAACCGGTGAGGTTCTCACTCGGCGGCTGCCACGTGCCCTGGTTGGCGATGACGTCGCGGATCCGTTGCTGGACACCGGGGACGTCCGGGCTGAAGAGGCTGCCGTAGAGGTTGTCGGTGCTGTTGCCGTTCATCAGGTACGCCATCTGGGCGTACTCCGGCAGGCCGAACTTCTCGAAGAAGTAGAAGAACTCGTTGGGGGAGCCGAACAGGCCGGGCATGCCGGTCGAGCCGGTGTCGCCGATCTGCGGGACGTAGGCGCCCAGCATCACCAGCGGATGCATGCCCTGGAACATCTTCCGGAACTTCGGGTGCTCGTACAGATCCGCCGCGGGATAGCCGGCGTACCCGTCGAGGACGTCGGCGATGCCACGCATGTGGCCGATCCACAGCCGGTTGTATCCCGGCGATGCCTCGTTGCCCATGCCGTCGCGGTCCACGACGTCCACGAGGGTGCGGTAGACGTCGCCGCCCGACACGCGGTACTCGGGCGGGGGACCCAGGCTGCCCGTCCTGAAGACGAAGTCGATCCACTCCTTCGTCTCCGACGGCGAGTCGAGTACGACGCCTGCGAGCGTCACCGACCGCTGGTGCATGCCGAAGTTGCCGCGGATCTTGCCGGCCTGGACGTTCGGGTAGACCTGCCGCAGGATGCCGTTCTCGATGTTCACGCGGATCGCGGCCGCGGAGTCCTTCGGTGCAAGGCCGTACTGCCTGGCCTTGTCCGACAGGAAGGGCACCACGTCGGCCTCGTCGGTGTTCGCGATCGCCGGGAAGAACGCGTCGTAGGCGTCGCAGATCATCTGGGAGAGCCCGGTCTCCCAGATGCAGCCGACCACCTTTCCCCGGCCGCTCAGGCCGTCGGAGTGAAGGTAGCCGTCGGACCGCTTGTACGGGGTGGTGTCCATCGAGGGGTACACGTCGGCGACCCGGTCGAGCAGGATCAGCCCGGCGTGGGCGTACTTGACGTCGCCGGTGGTGAGGAACGCGTCGCGCAGCGCGGGCAGTCCGTTGTAGATGGAGGCCGCGTCGGCATAGAGCGCGGTCGCGCTGTACCAGACCAGCCAGTGGTTGTAGTACGGGACGAACGTCCACTTGGCACCGTGCTCGTCGACCCAGCCGAAGCCGTCGTCGACACCCCAGGTCGGGCCTTTCTCCGGGTACAACTCGTTGACGAGCAGGCTGCGGTCGGCCCGAGCACGGTCGAAGTTGCCGTGCTCGTCCAGACCGCTCGCGTAGAACGCGCCGAAGTCGTTGGTCGGGTAGATCCGCGGCTGCCCGGAATTCTCCGGCACCGACGGGTCGATCAGCTTCCACGGCTGCTTGATCGGGTCGGCGATCCACGGGTAGTTGCCGAACCGGTAGATGTCCTTGCCGGTGATGGGGGAGCCAAGGTCCTGGTTCACGGCGTAGCTGCGGGGCACACCCTGGCCGGTGACCAGCTTCCAGAGCCAGTCGTCGCCCTTGGCGAGAAGGGGATCGGCTTTCGCGACGGCGGCGGCACGAGCCTGTCTCGCCCAGTCGTACTGCTCGACGTTGCGGCGGGCCGCCGCCACCATCCCGTCGGTGTAGACCGTCGGCTTGGTCTTGGTCGGTACGTCGGCCAGAGCGGCCGTCGGCGCCACCATCGGGGCGGTCGCGGGCGTGGCCGCGGCGGCCAGGTTCGGGACGAGGGGAGGCAGCGTCGCAGCCGAGCCGAGCAGCATGCCGTAGCGCAGGACGTCGCGGCGGCTGGGCCGGAGACCAGCTCGCGAAGGGGGCACAGGTTCGCCGAAACCGCTCATGGAAGCACCTCGGGTTCTGTCGCGTCTTGGAGCCCGAAGATAGACATGGACGAGGTTTCGGGCAAGACCTAAAGTCCCGCCTTGGCCGCACCGGGCCATCGGCGAACGCACCCGCGGGTGGTCAGAACGTACCGGCATCCACGCCTTACTGCGCCGGCTGTGCTTGGTCCTGGGCTGCTCGGGCAGCGGCGTCGACGCTGGCGACGTAGCCCTGCCACCAGTTGTCGTCGGATGCGTGGATCCCGGTGTCGCCCGGAGCGTGACCGGTCGCTCCGTCGATGAGCTCGCGCACGATGTCCGCGTGACCGGCATGACGTGCGGTGTCGAGGATCAGCCCGGTGATCCGGTCTCGCAGGGACTTCGTCTGACCACCGGGGTACGGTTCAGCGCCCATGGCGTCGAGGTCGAGTTCGTTGATGGTGCGGTCGGAGTTGGCAGACCTGGCGGTACAGGCCGACGATGTAGTCGGTGGACTCGTGGGATCTGACCCACATGTCCCCGTTCTCGAGATAGCTGCCGTCCTCCACCCACGGGAGCCGTACGTCGGGCGTTCTGCCGAAGGTCTCGCCCAGGTAGTTGTACTCCACGCCGATGAGATGCTTGACGAGTCCGAGCAGGTTCGTGCCCGAACGTGTCAACGGTCGCCGTCGATCGACTTCGCCGAGGCCGTCGAGCTTCCACAGCAGTGCCTGCCGCGCGGTCTCCAGATGTGCGTGCAGGGTCTCCTTCTCGTCTGTGGTGCCCGACGCTGGACGAACCATCTCGGCGTTCCCTCCCTCTGGACTCCTGGCCGGCTCATCCCAGCAGGAGCGGTCCTGCCGGTCAACTGAACGGAAGACTCATCGTGAGGTAGGCGCGTCGGCCAGGTGGTCGTATCGCGTGGTGATCCATCGAATGGCTCGCAGGTTTCGTTGGTAACCGGAGGGGTCAGGTACCCAGCCGTTGAGGCACCAGCCGGCGCCGCCGACCAGGGTCGTGAGCAACAGCGGTACGACGGCGGCTTGTTCGTGTTCGGTCAACGGGTGGATCGAGTGGTAGCCGGCGACGTAGTGCCGAAGGACGGCTGCCATGGCATCGGGGTCGCCGTCGGTGACCTGGTCCCGGAGGCGACTGGCGAGGTACAGGCTGAGGTCACGGACCCGCGGGCCGTACGGCAGGTGGTCGAGGTCGATGTATCCGGTGACCTCGCCGTCGTGGACGAGGATGTTGCCGACGTTGCAGTCGCCGTGGGTGAGCTGGGTGGGCAGGTCGGTGAGCGCGGCCCAGAGCTGGTCTCGCAGGGGATCGATCAGGTCACGCAGCTCCGCCGGCAGCTTGGCGTAGTCGTCGCCGAAGGTGTCCGGCGCGGGGTCGTCGGTGAACGACGTCACCTGCCATGGGCACTCGGCGAGCATCCGGTCCAGCCGGCCGATGCCACGCCCGATCGTGTACGCAAGCCCCGGAGACTCGTTCCGTGCAAGGTCGTTGGGGAGCAGGGGCATGAGCGCGTACGCGTGGGGGCCGGTGGGCTGCTTCTCGTGCGGATCGGTGCGGAGGTTGTCGGCGTTGTGGGCGATCAGCCCGTCGTCGGTGACGACAGGTGCTGCCACGGGCAGCCCGCCCGCCTGCAGGTGACACAGCACGCGGTACTCCTCGACCGGGCCGACTCCGGGTGGCCATTCCGGCAGATGTTTGAGCACCCACTCCCGGCCGTCCTCGCCGGTGACCTTCCAGATCTGGTTGCTGACCCTGTCCATCGGCTCGACCCGAGCGGAACCGACGACGCTCTTCCAGGCCTGCAGGGCCGCGAATTCGTCCATGCCGGGCACGCTAGGGGCCTCCAGTCCGTACTCGCACGACTGTTCCGTCGGCCGGATCCGGTCAGGTACATGTGCTGCCATGGCCCGGAACCGCTGTGCATCCCTTGCACAGTGAGCACCTCCGCACCGGGACCGATGGTGTGGACGGCGCAGTTGATCGCGGCTTCGCTCGGTGCACACGAGGCAGCCTGCGTGAGCTACCCGTGTGTGTAAAACACCGCGGGCAGAGTTCGTCAACCGTACGTCCCTCATCAGTCGCTCTCGGACGCACCGCGCCGTCGACGTCAGGCGATGATGATGACCACCTTCGAGCCGGGCTTGGCCGAACGACCGGCGGCAGGGGACTGGCGGACGACGATGTTCCCGCCGACGTAGGGCCGGTTCTTGCGGACCTCGACCTCGAAACCGGCGTCGGAGAGGGTCATCCTGGCCTCGTCGGTCCCGAGCCTTCGCACGTCCGGTACGGCTGCCGTCCCGGGTTCGGTAGCGGCGCGGGTGGGTTCTGGCGGGGCGATCGCCGCCGGTGGCCCGGCCGTCCTCGCCGGCTCGGTCGGCTCGGTCGTCTCGAGCCGGTTCGATTCGTTCTGCGGGGTGCCGACCGCCTCCGGCACGTTCGCGACTGGCCCGGCCCCGGAGAGCCTCCAGACGACGGCCGCGGTCACCGCCGCCACCGCGACCGCCACTGCCAGGAGGGCGAGTGCCACGCCGAGACGGCGGTGGCGTGCGGGCCCGCCTGTCCCGGCTCGTCGTGGTGCCGGGTCCATCGCGTCGACCCGGGCCGCGTCGACCCGGGCCGCGTCGCGGACATCCTCCGACCAGGCCATCGAACTCCGCACGTACGTCACCTGGTCGAGCAGCACCTGGGCGTCGGCGGGGCGGAACTCTCGGTCGCGGTTCGTCGCCCATCCGACGAGCGTGTCCAGCTCGGCGGGGAGGGACGGCACCGTCCAGGACGGCAGGGGAACGTCCTGGTGCGCATGGCTGTAGGCGATCTGAACCGTCGAGCCGTCCTGGAACGGCCTTGCTCCGGTGAGCATCTCGTACAGCATGATCCCGACCGCGTAGACGTCTGCACGCGCGTCCACGGTGCCGACGATGATCTGCTCGGGCGCGAGGTAGTAGGCGGTCCCCACGTGGATGCCCCTGGAGTCCGCGCTCGACGCGGACGCCGACCGGGCCAGGCCGAAGTCGGCGACCTTGACCGTACCGTCCGTGCAGATCAACACGTTGGCGGGCTTCACGTCCCGGTGCACCAGCCCGACCTCGTGCGCGGCCGCCAGCCCCCGCAGCACCTGTTCGGTCAGCGCCAGCGCGTGGTCCGGCTCCATCGGGGCGCCGTCGGCGAGCAGGTCCCGCAGAGTAGGACCGTCGACGAACTCCATCGTCAGGTAGGGACGGCCGGCCCACTGCGCGCAGTCGTGGACGGTCACCACGTTCGGATGGGACAAGCTCGCGACGGCCCGTGCTTCCCGCCGGAAACGGCGAACGAACGCGGGGTCACCGGGCGGACCGCAGGCGGGCACCTTCAGCGCCACCGTGCGATGCAGCCAGGTGTCGTACGCCCGGTAGACGAGCGCCATCCCACCGCTACCGATCCGCGACCCCACCCGGTAACGACCCGCGAACAGCCGACCGGGATCCGGGTCCGCCGCCGAAGCGACGTACCGGCCACCGTCTGGATCTCCCCCGACATCTGCCATCAGTCACCTTCTCGCCGACCGCCGGCGCCCTGCTGCGGCGTCGCTGCCGCCGGCGGACATGTCGTATTCGTCGGCGAGGGCCGTCCGGATTGCTGGGCGGCTGGACCAAACCACATCGCGGACGGTTCCGAAGTACGTGGCGAGCGGGTCGTACCCGCTACCCGGTGAAAAGGACGGCCGGGCCGAAGTACGACAGACAGTTAGGACCCCAGATGCGATCCACCACCAAGGTGCTTGCGACGGTGCCGGCGGCGTTGACGTTGGCGTTGTTCGGCGCTTCCGCGGCTTCGGCTGCCTCGCTGCACGAGCACTCGTCGGACCGGACGTTCCACATGAAGCTGACCGACACGATGGGCAACAAGAGTGGTTCGAAGGCCGAGGCGACGATCTGGCTGAAGGGTGATGCCCTGACAGTGGACATCGACGGCACCGGGTTCACCCCGAACTCACCGCACGCCCAGCACTTCCACGGTTCGTTCACCGACAACAAGAACTTCACCTGCCCGACGCACAGCGCGGACAAGAACGGCGACGGGCAGGTCGACGTCGAAGAGGGCCTGCCGATGTACGGCGACGTGATCCTGTCGCTGACCACGAAGGGCGACACCAGCCCCAAGAGTGGGCTGGCGGTGGACCGGATGCCGATGGCCGACGCTCAGGGCAACCTGCACTACAAGCGGACCATCCAGCTGCCGGCCGGTGCCGGTGAGAAGCTGAGGAACCTGCACATCGTCCAGCACGGGCTCGACGCCAACGGCAACGGAAAGTACGACATGCAGGCGCTCGGGGAGTCCACGTTCGCCAAGTCCCTGGGCGTGAGCGGGATCCCGGAGGAGGCCACCAACCCGGCCACCTGCGGCACCGTGTCCGGTGCGGCCGCGGGGGCGATGCCCACCGGCGGGGTGGAGACCGGGAACGGGTCCACCCAGGGGCCGGAGGCTCTGGGCGCGATCGGTCTGGGTGTGGCCGCGCTGGCCGGCGCTGGTGGGGCGCTGGCCTATCGTCGCCGCGTGGCAGCCACCACCCGCTGAGGCGTGGGTCGGACACCGATGGTTGAACGGCGACAGGCAGGCGGCGGCCAGCGCCGGGGGGCGCTGGCCGTCGCCGTCGTTCTCGCGCTGGTGGGTGTGGCCCTGCTGGGGTACGCCTGGTGGAGGCAGGAACCGGCACCGCCGGCGCCCGCGCGTGCGGCTGGCATCCACGAGCCGGCACCAACCCGCACAGCGCAACCGACCCACGAGGCGGGGCCGAGCCACAGGTCGGGACCGAGCCGCAAGGCGGGGCAGCCGCCGAGTACGCGAGCGCGCTCGGGTGACAGCTACGAGCGTCCCACCGGGCCGATCTTGGACGCCTCGGCGCCGGTCCGGATCAACATCCCCGCCCTGCACGTCAGCAGCGCGATCATCCGGCTCGGGCTGAACAGCGACGGAACCATGCAGGTACCGCCCGGGCCCGGCAAGGCCGGGTGGTACGTACACGGCCCCACACCAGGTGAGCTCGGGCCCGCCGTCATCGCGGCGCACGTCACCTGGAACCGCAGACCGGACGTCTTCTTCAAGCTGGGCGCGGCGAAACCCGGTGACAAGGTGAAGGTGTCCCGCCGCGACGGCAGCACCGCGGTCTTCGAGATCACCAGGGTCGCGCAGTACGCCAAGAAGGACTTCCCCACCCAGGCCGTCTACGGAACCACCGACCATGCCGCCCTACGGCTGATCACCTGCGGGGGAGTCTTCGACGGGGAGAACAACCGCTACCTCGACAACGTCGTCGCGTACGCCAAACTCCTGCCCGGTCCATCCATCCACCACTGACGTCGTGGAAGTGTCAGCATGATCAACACATCGTCTGCGCACCGTGCGGCCCGTGCCCAAGGCACCGCCCTCGTACCCTTCCGCACGGCGTTGCGGTGGCCCGCGGCGCTGGGGCTCGTCACAACGGCCGTGGTGCACGTGCCCCTCGTCGGTCCTCACCTGGAAGAAGCCCCCTACGTCGGTTGCCTGTTCATCGCACTCGCCGCCGCATGTCTGGTCCTGGCCGGCGGCCTGGTGCTGCGCGACAACCTGCTGATCTGGGCGATGGCTGGATTCACCTGCCTCCTGGCTGTTGCCGCGTACCTACTGTCGCGAACCGTGGGTCTTCCTCAGATCGGGGACGACATCGGTGACTGGGCGGACCCGTTGGGAATCACCGCGCTGGCTGCCGAATCCCTCACTGTGCTACTGGCCGCCACCGCCGTCCTTCGAACCCTCACTCGACCCCGCACCGTCGGCGACGGACCTCGCGTCACGTCAGCTCGAGTGCCGGTCGACGAGTCGTCAAGTGCGGTTTGACGGTCGGGGGATGGACAGGATGTCGGAGCGGGCGGGGCGGCTTGGTGCGGCGGAGGGTCCACCGGACTCCCTGGAGGACCTTCTGGTGCGTGCGGGCCACGGTGACGAACGGGCCTTCGAACAACTGTACGGAAACCTCGTACCCCAGGTGTTCGGCCTGGTCCTCAGGATCGTGCGGGATCCGGCGCAGGCTGAGGAGGTCACACAGGAGGTGTTCGTGGAAGTGTGGCGAACCGCCACCCGGTTCGATCCGACTCGGGGCTCCGCCACGGCCTACGCGGTGACGATGGCGCATCGGCGTGCGGTGGACCGGGTGCGCTCGGCGCAGCGGGCCACGGAGCGGGAGCGTGCCTCGGCGATCTCGGAGCAGACGCCGCCCTTCGACGTGGTGTCGGACCAGGTGGAGGTGCGGCTGGAACGCGAGCAGGTCCGCCGGTGCCTGGGATCGCTGACGCAGCTTCAGCGCGAGGCGGTGGATCTGGCCTACTACGCCGGTTACACCTATCGGGAGGTCGCCGAGATTCTGGGTGCGAACGTGGCCACCGTCAAGACGCGGATGCGCGACGGACTGATCAGACTGCGGGACTGCCTCGGTGTCACGAGCGGAGCAGCGCGATGAACGCCATCGATGTGCACACCCTGGTTGGTGCCTACGCACTGGACGCCGTACCCGCCGACGAATGGGAGACCTTCGAGGCACACCTGCGGAAGTGCCGTGCCTGCCGGTCCGAGCTCGACGAGTTCCGGGAGACTGCCGTCCGGCTCGCCCACGCGGTTGCGACTCCTCCTCCGGCGCGAATCAGGGAACGGGTGATCGAGCAGGTGGGCCGGACCCGCCAGCTCGCACCGGTCGTTTCCCGAATGCCGTCTCACCGCGGCCGGATGGGGCGCCGGCTGGTCGCCGCCGCCGCGGCTCTGGTGCTGGTCGTCGCCGCCGGGGTCACCGGCGTTCAGATTTACCAACTGCAGCGCGGCGCGGCCCAGCGAGAACAGCTGACGTCCATCGTCGCGGCGCCGGACGCGCGTAGCATCCACGGCACCGTCTCAGGCGGCGGGCGTGTCACGCTGGTGTTCTCCCGCCGCCAGGCCGAGACCCTGGTCATCGTCGACCAGCTTCCGCCGCTGCCGAAGGGACGTACGTACCAGATGTGGCTGTTGGACAACGGGACGGCGCGGTCGGCCGGCATCCTCGACGTCCCAAGTCTCACCCAACTCTCCCGAGTCGTCAAGTTGCCGTTGACAGGCACGGACGGGTTCGGCCTGACCGTCGAACCCCGTGGCGGCTCTCGACAGCCCACCACGCCCGTCATCGCTCGGCTTTCCCTGAGCTGAGTGGAAGACATGAGGCTCCTCCGCGACTGGTCACCGCGGCTCGCCAAGCCCCGGCCGAAGGACGTCGGGCGGCGGGTGGGACGAAGAGATGTGCTCCTCGCGGCCGCGGGTGCAGCGGCCGGGTCCGTTCTCGCAGGCTGCAAACCCGAGCTTGACGCCGGTCGTGGTCGTGGTCGTGCTCCGTCGGCGACTGCGAGTGCGACCGCGACTGCGACTGCGACTGCGACTCGGCATCCGCGGACGCGGCGCTACTCCTACGGTCCGGCGCCGGCGCAGTTCGGCGAGTTGCACCTGCCTGGACAGCGTCGGACCCTCGGCACTGTGGTCCTGTTGCACGGTGGATTCTGGAGTGCTGAGTACGGCCTCGACCTGATGGCAGGTCTTGCCACCGACCTGGTGGGTCGCGGCTGGACGGTGTGGAACCTGGAGTACCGGCGGATCGGCGACGGCGGCGGCTGGCCGGCCACCTTCACCGACGTCGCGGCCGGGATCGACCACCTCCTGGACCTTCCAGCACGTACGGGAGGATCGCCGCGCCGGCCCATCGTGCTGGTCGGACACTCCGCGGGTGGCCACCTCGCGGTCTGGGCCGCGGGCCGGCACCGGTTACCCGCCGGCGCTCCCGGGGCGAGGCCGCGGGTGCGGGTGGACGCGGCGATCTCCCTGGCGGGTGTGCTCGACCTCGAAGCGGCCGCCCGCGAGGGGGTAGGTGGATCGAGTGTCCAGCGGCTGCTCGGCGGGACGCCGACGTCCCAGCCGCGTCGCTACGCGGTGGCGTCACCGACGGAGCGGGTGCCGATCGGGGTGCCGGTCTGCTGCGTGCACGGCCGTGCCGATCTCGTCGTCCCGATCGAGCAGAGCCGGCGCTATGTCCGCGCGGCGACCGCCGCAGGCGACCACGCGACCCTGGTCGAGACCGCGGGGGACCACTTCGCGCTCATCGACCCCAGCTCACCCGCGTGGCGTTCGACGGTCGACCACCTGCCCGGGCTCGGCGCATCCGCGCGTCACCGATCTCCGGACTGAGCGTGCTCCTCCCGTTCGGCTCGCGACGGCCCGGCTTCGCCGGCTACCTCCTGAGCGTTGGCCCTGGCGTCGCGACCTCGAGCCGAGATCTGGCTGGTGAGCGTGGTCACCGCGAGGACGGCGACGATCACGCCGAGAGAGAGCAGGGTCGGGACCTCCGGGACCGACGGCCATTGCAGATGCGCCCAGTGCAAGCCCAGCTTGACACCGATGAAGGCCAGGATCACCGCAAGCCCGTAGTTGAGGTGCACCAACTTGGTCAGTGCCCCCTGGAGTACGAAATACAACGCTCGCAGCCCCAGGAGGGCGAACGCGTTGGTGACGAACACCAGGTAGGGGTCACCGGTGATCCCGTACACCGCGGGCACGGAGTCCACGGCGAACACGATGTCGACCGCCAGCACCGCCACGACGGCCAGTGCCAACGGCGTGAGGGCACGACGGCCGTTCACCCGTCCGAGCATCCGCGGTCCGTCGTACTCCGTGGTGACCGGCACGAAGCGTCGAACCAGGCGCACGCTTCGGAGGGTGTCCACGTCCACGTTGTGGTTCGGGCCGGCCATCGCGTCCTTGAGGATCTTCACCGCCGTGACCACGAGGATGAGGCTGAAGACCAGGAACGTCCAGTCGAAGCGCTCGAGCGCGACCGCACCCAGCGCGATGAAGACCCCCCGAAGAGCGAGCGCGCCGACGATCCCGTACATGAGGACGCGCTGCTGGAGCGCGTGGGGAACGGCGAAGGCCGCCAGCAGGAGCATGAACACGAAGAGGTTGTCGACGCTGAGCGACTTCTCCACGAGGTAGCCGGTCAGGTACTCCACGCCGCGCTCGGAGCCGTGCTGCCACCACACGTAGGCACCGAAGGCCAGCGGGAGGGCGATGTAGAAGGCGGACCAGCGGATCGCCTCGCGCATCGTCACCTCGTGCGGACGCCGCGTGAGAACCAGGTCGAGCGCGATCAGGCCCAGGATCGTTGCGAGTGTGACCAGCCACAGCGTTGGCGTGCAGATGGTGTCGATCGCCTCGGTCGCCGCGGCCGACTCGGTCGCCGCGCCGGCGTGCAGGGACTGTGCGTAGGTCAGGTGCCCGAGCATGGGCGATTCGGTTGACATTGCGGGCACAGAAAAACCTCCATCGGTCAGCTCCGACGAAGGTCTTCCTCAGCTGGCGCGCTCCACGGGCCGGGCGATGAGCCGTATTGACGACACGTGGCGATGGAGGTACTCCCCTTCGGGCGGCAGCCTAACAAGTCATCGACCGGTCGGCCACCGCAACCTCAGTACTGAGTGAGGACCGCCACCCGACGGCACGACCGCTGTCGGCCACGTAGCGGAAGGACATCACGTGGTCGTGCAGTGCCGCGGACGGCTCCGGATTGACACCGATCGATCCGTTCAGTACCCCGTTGGTAGCACCACCTCCCCGGAAGAGACAGGGAATGGGTGACAGATGAGCCCCCACGACGAAACGAACGGCTCGGACACCGGCGCAGCGCCGAACGGGGGCACGCCTACCGTTCGCCGGTGCGCGACCATGGACGTGCACCGGCGCCTCCTCTCGACCAGTCCGGACTACGTGCACGCCCGGGACCTGATCGAGAACGAGACCATGCGCCTGGTCCGTGGCGCCACGGGTCGGGACGGGGTGACCCGCATTCCGGTGGTCGTCCATGTCGTCTGGAACACCGCGGACCAGAACATCGCCGACGATCAGATCACGTCCCAGATCGAGGTGCTGAACCAGGACTTCCGGCGTACGAACGCCGACGTGACCGACACGCCGTCCGCGTTTTCCGCGTTGGCCAGTGACGGCCGGGTCGAGTTCTTCCTGGCCGAGACGGCGCCCGACGGGTCGGCGACCACCGGCATAGAGCGGCGGCAGACGGAGACGCCATCGTTCGGCGACGACGATGCCGTGAAGTCGTTCGGCTCAGGTGGTCTCGATGCCTGGCCGGCTGCCGACTACCTCAACATCTGGGTCTGCCCGCTGGGAGGCGGCCTACTCGGGTACGCGCAGTTCCCCGGCGGCCCGTCGGACACGGACGGCGTCGTGATCCTGCACTCGGGGTTCGGTACGAACGGCACGGCGGCCGCGCCGTTCGACCTCGGGCGTACGACCACCCACGAGGTCGGACACTGGCTCAACCTCAACCACATCTGGGGCGACGACGGCACCGGATGCTTCGGCACCGACAACGTGTCCGACACTCCGAACCAGGGTGGCCCGAACTACGGCAGGCCCGCCTTCCCGCACCTCAGCTGCGACAACGGTCCGGACGGCGACATGTTCATGAACTACATGGACTATGTCGACGACGCGGTCATGGTCATGTTCTCGACCGGGCAGGTGGCTCGCATGCAGGCATGCCTGGACGGGCCACGCAGTTCGATCGGTCAGGAGGTTCCTGTTTCGTCGGGATGACCGTCCGCCGAGGATACTGCTGGGGGAGCAGGCCGCTTCCAGGCGATGAGGAAGGCTTCGGATGATGAGCGCGTCCGATGATCCGTGCTCGGTCCAGGGCAGTTGGACGCACTCGTTCGAGGAGGACGCCTCCGGGATCGAGGTCTACCGGCCGACCGACACCTTCCCCTTTCCTCCGGCGCGAAGAGGTCGTGAACGGCTCACCTTCGACGGCGACCAGGTGATCGTGTCGGTTCCCGGCCCTGACGACCGGACCCGTCCGCGTACGACACTTGGCCAGGTCCGCCCGGGGAGGTTCGGCGAGGCCTCAACCGGTGCCGAGGGGTTCGAGATCGTGGAGGCCGCACCGGACGTCCTCCGGATACGCCGGAGCTGACTCGACGCGGCGTCCGGCGGCCGTGGCGACCAGGGCGTCGGGGTCAGAGGTCGACCACCTGGCCCGTGGCGATCGACTCGTCCGCGGCCATCACGATGCGCAGACTTGTCACGGCGTCGTCCAGCTCGCCGCCGAGGTCGAGATCGTGGTTGATCGCCTCGAGCAGGTGCCGTTGCTCCTTCTCGCACAGCTCGTCGTGATCGGGTTCGTCGGCCATGGCGATGCGTTCGTCACGCAGGTCGTACGTGCCGTCGGGGGACTTCTCGGCGTGGTGCCAGAGGATCTGGTTCGTTCGAGTGTGCGCGTTGATGTCGTCGGAGCGAACGGCCACGTCGCTCGACTCGGCCATCACGATCGACACCGAACCCTTCGGTCCGACGACATCCTTGACGAAGAAGGCGGTCTCGCTCATCATCGGGCCCCAGCCGGCCTCGTACCACCCGACCGAGCCGTCGGCGAAGGTCACCTGCAGCATGCCGTAGTTGTTCAGTGGAACCTCGTCGGTGAGCCGGGCACCGATCGCGTGTACGCGTACCGGCTTGGCATCGGTCATCTGGCACATCACGTCGACGTAGTGCACTCCGCAGTCCACGATCGGGGGGAAGCTGCTCATCAGCCGCTTGTGCCAGTCCCAGGTGTCGCCGTCGGACTGCTGGTTGAGGTTCATCCGGAACACCAGCGGGGTGCCGAGCTGACGCGCGATCTCGACGAACCTGGTCCAGGACGGGTGCCGGCGCAGGATGTATCCGACGACCAGCTTCCGTCCGGTACGCCGCGCGGTGTCGACCACGGCCTGCGCCGACTCCACGGTCTCGGCGAGCGGCTTCTCGACGAAGACGTGCGCCCCGGCCTCCATGGCCTGGATGGCGTAGACGGCGTGGGTGTCGGGGAGCGTGTTGATCGAGACGACGTCCGGACGCAGTTCGGACAGCGCCTCTTCGTAGCTGGTGAACCGCCTCGCGTCCCTGAGCGGCTCGGGCAGGTCCAGGCCGGTCGCGTGCCGGGTGCACACGCCCACCACGTCGTACTCCGGAATGCGGGCATAGGCCAGCGCGTGCGACATGCCCATGTTTCCCAGCCCGACCACCAGAACCCGATGTCTCACGGTCCACCTCGATCCGGTACGCACGTCCTTGCGGTTCGCCGATGGGTGCATGGCTCACTTTGCCGCCGGCTCCGCTGATCGGCAACAGCATGAGGCTGTCGAGGCTCCCGGTGATCTGCCGCGCCGAGCAGGCCGTGCACGTGACGGTCGCAGCCTCTACTCGGCGGTGCGAAGGATGTCGAGCACATGTTCGAGGGTGGAGAGGTCGAGCGGGTTGGTGAGTGCAGCAGTGACCAGCCAGGCGGAGTTGCCGTCGTCGTGGTCGTCGGCCAGGTCGGAGGTGACCGCCTCGTGGACGTGGTTGAGGTGCGCGGCGGCGGCGTAACCGAAGTGGCTGAGGTCAGCGATGGCGCCGCTCCCTCCCCGAGCTCGGTACGAGCGCAGGAAGCGCGTGATCGCGTCCGTGTGGACGCCGTCCGGAGTCAGCCATTCGACGAGGGTCCGGCCCAGGATGAGGTCGCGGGAGCACAGCGCCGCGTCGTCCCAGTCGAGCAAGGCGAAGCCGGTGGAGGTGACCAGCACGTTCTTGGGCTGTAGGTCAGTGTGGAGCATGCTCTGGCGATCGTTCGACGGCGATCCCACGACTGCGGTCAGGTTGGCAAGCCGCGGTATCCGCGACTCGAGAACCTCAGCCCACGGCCGTCCTGCTCGATAGGCCTGGTCGAGCACCGCGCACCATTGCGCTTCGGTGGGGCTCTCGGTGAGCCATCCGGCCAGCCAGGGATCGAGAGGAGGAGGGTTCGGTGGGTCGGGTACGAGTTCGATCGCCGCGAGCGTCTCGCCGAGCCAGGCGGCGGCAGTCTCTGCGTCACGCCTCACCTCGCATGTCCGGCCGTCGATCCACGTGGCGACACTCACGTAGGTGACGTCTGCGGCGGCGTGGTCGTGAAGGCCGTGTAGCAGAGAACCAGTGGAGCTTCGGACGCTGCGTGGCGTGCGGACCCCGGCTCGACGGACCGCGTCTGCCAGCAGAGCGGACGCTTCCAGCCGCGTGGGTGTCTCGTCGTCGGGTGCGATGCGGAACTCCTTGACCGCGTAGCAGCCGGATGTGGCGTCCAGTCGCCAGATCCGTGACATCGGTCCGTCGGCGGCGTGCCCGAACGCTCGTACCTGACCCAGCGCGAACGCATCGGCGACCACCTGGGCCTGTCCCACGATCAAGGGAGATCCTCCTCGATGCTCAACATGCCCGGCGGGTGCGCACCACCGAGCCAAGCCGAAGACCGAGCTCGAACACGTCCGCGGTTCTGTGCTCAGTTGGCGAACGCCGGGAACATCGGCGGTGGTGGGTCAGCAGCGTCCGGCCACCGATCGATCATCGCGGTTTCGAGCTTTCGGAGCCAGCCCGTGAAGCCTGAGCCTTGTCCCGACCTCTCGGCCAGCTGAGAGTACGTCCTTATCTGCTGCACGATCTGGCCTCGCCTTCGCCAGCTGTCGTGTCGGGACTGGCCCGGACTCGCCACCATGGACAGTCGGGTGATCCGTCCGATCAGGGTGATGGCTGCGCCGTCTGCCAACAGCTGGTCGTATTCGTGCAGCAACGGTTCGGCGCCGCTGTGTGCGAGTGCACATCGGTACGCGCTGTCGGCGGACTCGATGACGGCCTCTGGGAGCAGGCCCCAGGGCTTGCTGTGGTGCGGGAACGGGTAGTGCAGGAAGGCGGCGTCGATTCCAGGGTGGCCGAACCGGCAACCTTCGAAGTCGACCAGGCGCGCACCGGAATCGGTCACCAGAACGTTTGTCGGGTTGAGGTCCATGTGCGTGAGGGCGGCAAGCGCGGCCGAGTCGTTGACCCGCTCGATGATCTGCAACACGTCGGCTCGTGCGGACCGCGCCGGGGGCAGATCCAGCTCGGTGCAGGCCTGCTCGACGACGTCCCAACGACGGCCGCCGAAGCTGTAGGCCAGGCCGGTGTCGACGTCGGCAGCGAAGGCGTCGAGCGTTCGCTGGTGATCGTCTCCCCGGTCGAGAGTCGACGCGTGCAGTCGGCCGACCGCCGTGGCGAGCGCGACCATGCCTGCGGCTGCGGAGTCCGGGTCGTCCGCCAGCAGGTGGTCCTGCAGGCTTGGCCATGCACCAAGGTCGGTCTGGATCACCGTGCCGGCGTCATCATCGACATGGACCACACGCGGGGCCACACCACTTTCCTCGGCCGTGCACAGACCGGCTGCTTCTCGTCGAAGGTACGCCGGACCTCCGTGGCCCTCGCCGTCCACGCGGCGGGTCTTGACCACGACCGTCGAACCGACGCCGGGGAGCTCACGATCGAGAACCAGGCGGCTGACCGGAGCCCACTCGTGACCGATGGGCTGTTCGGAGACCAGTCGGCAAGGCCGTCCCGCGAGTCTGGTCAGCACAGCCATCACGTGCTCACGACGAGCCGAGGTGAGTGGGTAGACGGGCATCACCTCAGGCTAGCGACACTGGGCGTCGAGGTCGGCGACCAAGGCGCGGATCTGGTCGCGTGAGCGTTGGATGCCGGGCTGGTCGAGCTCGTCCACGCAGAACGCCAGTGAACCCAGCGCGATGGTGAGTGTGTGCAGGTCCAACTGCCGCCGGTACGTCCTGTCGGCAGGGGCCCCGTAGCCGGCGAGTAGAGGTTGGAGATCCAGCCGTGGCTCGCGGACCCGGAGTACTGCCAGGTCGTGGACCGGGGTGCCGGACTGCCAGTCGCCGAAGTCGATGATCCCGCTCACCCTTACGGCTGCACCGTCCTGGCCGTCAGCGGTCACGAAGATGTGCTTCAGGCTGAGGTCCCCATGGCACAGCACCCATTGCTTACTGGGAAAGTCGCGGACGTAACCCTCCAGCAGGTCGAGCATCTGGTCGACCTGCGCCATCGAGAACCCGCCGGCGAGGATCTTGTCCCGTTCCGCACGCCGGGCAGCCAGTTCGGTGGCCATCGCGGTCGACCAGGAGAATCTCCGGAACAGGCACCCCGGCCGAACGCGCTTGCTCGACAGCCCACGCCTCGCGAACCGAGCTGGCCGCAAGGTCTCCGTCATCGAACCGGAGAATCCGGATCACCATATCCTGCTCGTCGGCACACCGAACCCGGTAGACCTCGTTCGAGTAGCCCTCCAGGATTCGATCCATCCGGTCGATCCCCGCTCCCACGGCACGGCGTACGAGCTCGGCCAGCACCGAGCGTGGCGTACTCGCCTGTGCGAGCTGCCATTCCTCGTAGGAGCCCAGCGGTGACATGCCGTCCATTCCAACAGCCTCGGCGCCCGTTGATCAAAGGCATTGCCGGACCGGCAGCGCTGGTGAGTGCCGGCGCTGCCAGGCGCAGGGGAGAACGCGCTAGGTCCTGGTGACGATGTGCGGCACTGTTGGCTGTCAGCGCGGCGGTACGTCGGAGTGAGGAGGAGGTCAGAGGTGAGCAGGTCGGACGGGGAGGAAGCGCCCGATGGGGCGCGGATGCCGAACACGCGGGTGGAGGCCGAGGCGCTGGCGCCAATGGTCGAGGAGACTTACGGGCTGGCGGGGCCAGTCGCGTGTACGTGGATCAGGCGAGGCTTCAACGACCACTACCTGGTGGAGACGCCGGTGGGGAAGTGGGTGCTGCGGCTGTACTTCAACCACAAGTACTGGATTTCGGGGCCGGGGGACTTTCAGTACGAGCTGGAACTGCTGCGATTCGTACGCTCGCGGGGAGTGTCGGTGGCGGCGCCGGTGGAGCGGCGAGACGGCAAGCTGCTGGGGACGGTAGACACGGAAGCGGGGGTCCGCTACTGGGCGCTGTTCGAGTTCGCCGAAGGTGAGACACAAGGCGATCTGACGGCGGCGCAAGGGCAGCTGCTGGGTAGGACGCTGGCCGAGTTCCATGCTGCGGCGGACGAATTCCGGCCGAGCAGTCCGTCGTACGGCAGGTACGACCTGGATCTGCGGTACCTGCTGGAGCAGCCGATGGAGCTGCTGGAGCGGTTCCTGGCCGAGCATGGGCGGCCGGGGACACGCCGGTTCGGAGCGGCGGTGACGGCGCTGCGGGAACAGGTGCTCGCGCTGCCGCGGGACGAGGGGCGGTACGGACTGATTCACGGCGACCCGCATCGGGGGAACGCGGCGGTGACCGAGGACGGGAGGGTGACGCTGTTCGACGTTGATCACGGCGGGTTCGGGTGGCGGGGATACGACCTGGCAGTGGCGACGTGGCGAGACGCGGATGAGGGATGGGCGCCGCGGATCGAGGCGTACGAAAGTGTGCGGCCACTCAGCGACGAGGAGCGGGCTTTGCTGCCGGTGTTCCGGAAGCTCAACGTGGTATGGGACCTGGGGGACGTGCTGGCGATGCGGGCGGCGTGGGGCGACGGTGCGGACGAGGCGTTCGGGGAGGAGTTCGCCGTGCGGGCGGAGAAGCGGCTGGGGCAGGTGTTCGAGGGGTGCTGGTGCCGCTGACCTACCGAGGCCACGTCTCCGCTCACGGGATGCGGATCGGTCAGGTGCTCTGGGCCTGGACGTCCTGGGGGATGGTCACGGTCACGTCGTCGTACTTGCCGTTCAGTACGTCGTCGAAGTTCACCGGCCGGCCGAGAGTGGCCGACACGTAGATCGAACGCACCAACGCCAGCGACAGCAGCGCCTCCTCGGTCGTGACCAGCGGCTGCCGCTGCTCACGGATCGCGGCTGCGATGTTGTCGTACTGGCGGGTGTGGCCGGCGGCGAAGGAGTCCGCCTGGTTGCGGCTGCCCGCGAACTCGTCGCCGCTCGGTCGCCGCCCGAGCACCGCCTCGGCCTGGTTACCGATGGTCCTGGCCTCGCGAAGGTTGTCCGAGACCTCGCCGTCGCCGGCGTGGAAGTAACGCAACTCGTCGTTGTCCTGGATTGCCGAGCCCAGTGATCCGTGCACCTGCAGCCGCGCGGTCAGCCCCGGGTAGGCGGCCGTTGTCATGTGGATGACGGCGAGGGCACCGGACTCGAACCGTACGGTGGCGGTGGCGGTGTCCTCGATCTCGATCCGCTCGTGGTCGAGTTGCCCGATGTGGGCGTAGACCTCGACCGGCCGGCCACAGAACCAGCGCAGCAGGTCGACGGTGTGGATTCCCTGGTTCATCACCGCACCGCCGCCGTCCAGCGCCCAGGTGCCACGCCAGTCGCCGGAGTCGTAGTAGCCCTGGCTGCGATACCACGCCATGCTGGCCACGGCGGAGGTGATCCGGCCGAACCTGCCGTCCGCGATCGCCCGGTGGATCAGCGCACTGCCCGGGTCGAAGCGGTGCTGGCTGATCACCGAGACGACCTGACCGGACTTCTCGGCCTGCGCGACGCGTTCGGCGAACGCGCGGCTCTTGGCGACCGAAACGTCGAGCGGCTTCTCGATCACCAGGTGCAGGCCGGCGTCGAGCACCTCGAGGGCGTTGTCGATGTGGTAGCCGCTGGGTGAGCAGACGACGGCCAGGTCCACAGTGCCCGACCCGATCGCCTCGGCGATCGAGTCGTAGACGACGGGTTCGTCGGCCCCGAGTGCGACCACCTGCTGCGCGAGCCGCTCCGACGCAGCCCTGTCGACATCCACGAGCGCGGTGACGGTGAAGTCGGGGTGCCGGGAGAGCACCTCGGCGTGCAGGACGGCGATCACGCCGCAGCCGATGATCAGCGCGCGGACGGGGGTATCGGTTCGGTCGAACTGGCCGAGTTCGGTCTGTCCGAGTTCGGTCTGGTCCGTCGCGGTGGTCGATGAGGGTGTGGTCACGAGACCTCAGTCCTGTCGTCGATGGTTCTGCGGGCTCAGTTCTCCAACGTTAAAGGGCATTCATCGTACTTCTCGGACCCGTGCCGGCTGCGGACGGCTTCGAGCCATCCGCTTGCGCGAGACCTTCCGGTCGGTCTCGCAACCGATGGTTGCGCGTCCTGGACCGCCCGGGTTAAAGTGCAACCAATGGTTGCGGGACGAGAGGCGTTGTCATGGAGTACGGCACCATCGCGCGCGAGATCCACATCGACGCCGCCCCCGAGGTGGTGTACGCGGTCATCACCGAGCCCGAGCACATCGCGCAGTGGTGGGGCTTCGACGCGGTGTTCCCGGCCGCGCCGGGCGGCGAAGGGCGGATGACCAGGCCGCGGCGGGACGGGTCCGGGACGCTCGCCGTGCCGATCCACGTGGTCGAGGCCGACGTGCCGCGGCGGTTCGTGTTCCGCTGGGCTCACCCCGAGGGGCAGCCTGCGACGCCCGGGAACTCCTTCCTCGTGACGTTCGACCTGGTGCCTGCCGAGGACGGGACGTTGTTGCGTCTGACCGAGGCGGGGTTCCGGGAGATCGGCTGGGAGGCCGCCCAGCTCGAGGCGCACTACCGCAGCCACTGTGCCGGCTGGGACCAGCACCTGCCGAACCTCGCGGCGTACGCGGCGGGCCTGGTGCGGTCGTGACCTCGGCGATCGACGACGAGCTGTGGGCGGCCATCGGCGACCCCACCCGGCGCCGCCTGCTTGACCTGCTGCTCGTCGACGGCTCCGGCACGGCGACAAGCCTGAGCGGCCATCTCCCGGTGACGCGTCAGGCGGTCGCGAAGCACCTGGGCGTCCTGGAGCGCGCCGCACTCGTCCTGCCCCGAAGGGACGGCCGCGAGGTGCGCTACGTCGTGAACGAGGCGCAGTTCTCCCGCGCCGTCGAGCAACTGGCGGCGGTCGGCGAGGCATGGGACGCACGGCTGCGTCGCATCAAGACGATCGCCGAGTCGATCCAGGCGGCGGGGTCCACAACCCGGGCGAAAACCGAGTAGGTGACTGGGGCTCCCGCTCCGCCACCTGGTCCACTCACACACACAGGAGAGTGCGTGATCATGACAAGAACAGTCTTCGGGAACCATTCAGCCCTTCGGGTGCCCCGGGCGGAGCGAGACAGAATCCGGCGCTTCTACCTCGACGTCCTGGGCTGCGAAGTCACCAGGGAGTTCGATGACAAGGACGACTTGCGGATGGGAGACGGCTTCTTTATCTCGTTTCTCTACGAACGCGGTGACGGGCGGGAGGTGGACGAAGGTGTCTCCTACGCCGCGGAGGACGTCCTGAGTGACGACGACTTCCTGAAGGCGATCTTCCTGGAGTTGAAGACCGACGACGTCGAGGAGATGCGGCAGAAGATCGTCGACTTCGGGGTCAGAGTGCTCGAGGTTCCTGACCCGCACCTGTACTTCCAAGCTCCTGGCGGACAGGTGTTTCGGCTGGTCGGCACCACCGAGGACCTCTCCAGGTATGAGGGCCGACCGTAGAAGCGTTCGCCGGACACGCAGACCCGTGGAGAGCGTGGGCGCGACAGGAAGGACCCTGGATGACGTACACCTATCTTGACCGTGTGCCGACCCCGCACGAGCACCGATCCTTGTCCGAGGCCGTGGGCTGGGGACATGCGTTCGCATGGGATGCGATCCCGGCGTCGTTGGCAGCGTCGACGACCGGTGTGGTCGTCTATGACCGCGCAGACCTGGTCGGCATGGGCCGGGTGATCGGCGACGGCGTTTTCTTCTTCTACGTTCAGGACATTGCCGTGCGGCCCGACCATCAGGGGCGTGGTGTCGGACATGAGATCACCCGCCGCCTGGTAGCTCGGATCGACGAGATCGCACCGCCCAAGGCGTTCATCGGCCTGTTCGCGGCCGGCCAGGCGTCGGACCTGTACGCGCGCCACGGGTTTGCCACGCACGAGGACATGACTGGCATGTTCCGTGTCGTCCCGGACCGTTCCGGGTGAAGGTGCCGTGGACTCTTTGTGGCGCGGTCACCAGGACGCGTTGATCGGCTTGATGAAGTGGTTGCCGTACACCACCCAGTGGTCGGTCCCGTTCTGCAGACCCTTGGTGTAGTCGTATCCGCCGACGGCTTTGCTGCCGATCACAGCACCCTTGCCGAAGTCCACGTGGTCGCGCCCCCGCAACCGCACCGTGCCGTGCGCCGGCTGTCCGGGCTGGATGTACTCACCGCCTCCGATCGTCTCGATCAGATGCGGGTCGGTGGGTGACACCCAGACCACCAGTTCGACGTGCTCGCGGCGGAACTCGTGGCGGTCGTAGAGCGTCTGGTCGAGCCACACCAGGGCGTCGCCGATGTGCGGGGACAGCCAGGTACTCGTCCGGCGCACCGACGGGCGAGAACCGCGCCTGATACTGACACTTGGGGTTGTCGCCAACGGCAGAAGGCGTCGCTGCCGCGGGAGCGGGCGACGCGGGCGGAGCCGCGGCGGAGGCAGTGCTCGGCCGACCGGCGTAGACCACGCCGAGCGCGGCGACCAAGGCGACGACCACCATCGCCAGGTGGCGCACTCCATGCCGCCGCCGGGCGGGCAGGACTGCCGTCTCGTGCGATTCAGGTGGACGGGAGACGGCAACCGATCGTTTCATGAAAGCCCCCATGGCCAAGTAAGAGATTCCTGTCCTCACGCCCAGGAAATCCGGACACTCGCGTTCGACGTCGAGCAGTGCCCGGGAAGCCTTGTCCTTCCGGTGAACACCTGTGCGCTCATTCAACAGCAGCCAACCAGCGGCGGCTTTTACCTGGGGTGCACAGTTGTTGATCCTGCGCGCGAAGTTGGCCCGGAATCCACCGGCCGGTTCAACGGCGACCACCCCACCGTGGCGTGGTCGAGGTCGTCGGCCCGGTGACGATTTCTGCCGCTACGACATGGGGAGTAGGGCGGAGGCGAGTAACTACGTCCCGGGCTGTACGGGAGCCCTGGGCCGCACGACAGGCTGGGCGCAAAGCTGCGAGACGGCATTGGTGGTTCTGCGCGGCACATCGCGGCCAGGCCGGCAGGCGGTACTCCGGTTGGCGCAGCACCGATGCCGCCGGACGGCGGATGAATCGGGAGCCCCGGTGCGGGCAGCCTTGGCGGGAACCAGCCGACGGCCGCACAAGCCGAGGTGTCCGCAGGTCGCCGACACCCGGAGCCTGCGGACTCTCCTTGGAAGGATGATCCACGTGACGGTCAGCTCCACGGCACCGCCCCAGGGGCCGGAAAGATCGAATACCGAGGCGGTGCGAACCGCCGGCCTGACGAAACGGTACGGAGACCGTACTGCCGTCGACGCCGTGGACCTGGTCGTCAGGACCGGTGAGGTGTTCGGATTCCTCGGGCCCAACGGCGCCGGCAAGACGACCACCCTTCGCATGCTCGTGGGGCTGGTCCGGCCCAGTGCCGGAACGGCCACCGTGCTCGGCCTGCCGGCCGGAGATCCGGCCGGTCTGCGACGCGTCGGCGCGCTCATCGAAGGGCCGGCCTTCTATCCGTACCTTTCCGGTCGGGACAACCTGCGCGTCCTGGCACGTCGCGCCGGCGCGAGTGCGGCCGCGGTCGACGCGGCGCTCTCCCAGGTCGGGCTGGCGGCCAGGGGCAGGGACCGCTACAGCCGCTACTCCCTCGGCATGAAACAGCGCCTCGGTGTCGCGGGCGCCCTGCTGACGGGGCCGGACCTGCTCATCCTCGACGAGCCCACCAATGGTCTCGACCCGCAGGGCATGGGCGACATGCGTGAGCTGGTCCGGTCGCTCGGACAGGCCGGGCACACGATCGTGCTTTCCAGTCACCTGATGGGCGAGGTGGAGCAGGTCTGCGACCGGGTCGGCATCATCGCCAACGGCGCGATGGTTGCGGAGAGCACCATCGACGACCTGCGCGGGCAGGGGCACATCGTGGTCGGAGTCGACAACGCGGCCCGCGCCGAAGCGGTCCTCGCGAAGGCGTTGGGGGCATCCCAGGTCCGTCTCGTCGGTGGCGCGGTCCAGATCGACGGACGAGCCGGGGACATCGGCGCCATCAACCACGCCCTGGTGTCACACGGGATCGGCGTCACGGAGATTCGTCGTCTCGAGCGCACCCTGGAAGAGGTCTTTCTCGAGCTGACGAGCTCCGTTCCGGGGACGAACTCCGCTGCGAAGGTGGCTCACGATGCGCGCTGACCTCACCGCCGACCTCACGGCTGACCTCATCGTCGTCCGCAAGCGTCCGACCTTCTGGATCCTGCTCGCCGCATGGCTCGTCCTCGACCTGGTGTTCGCCTATCTGCTGCCGGTCGTCGGCTACGTCTCGGGGAAGGGACGTCCGTCCGCTGGGCTGGCGACCGCGGAGATCGCCCTGCGCTCCGCACTGCCGGATCAGCTCGTTCCCAACGCCCTTGGCGGTATGGCGGTGTTCGGCGGTGCGATCGCGGTCGTCTTCGGGGCTCTCCTCGTGGGGAGTGACTATCTGGGCGGAACGCTCAAGGCCGCGCTGCTGCGGGGCAACGGTCGTACGTCCGTCACGACCGGCAGGCTCGCGGCGATCGCCCTGGTCGCGTTGTTCGGCGTCCTCGCCACGATGGGTGCAGGCGCGGCCAGCAGCGTCGTCGTCGCCTTGTCCACCGACAGGGTGGTGCACTGGCCGTCGGCCGGTCAGCTCGTCCTGGGCGTGCTCGGCGGCTGGCTGGTCATGGGGATGTGGAGCATGTTCGGGGCCTTCCTGGCCCATGTCGTCCGCGGTGTCGCGCTGCCGATCGGGCTCGGCGTCGTGTGGGTGATGGCGGTGGAGAACCTCATCACCAACGTCCTTGCCGACCTCGTGTCCTGGCTGCGTCCTGTCCGCGACCTGATGCCCGCCGCCAACTCCGGCGCGCTGATCCACGCGATCTCGGCGAAGATCGATCTCGGTGAGCCCGCGCCAGGGGTGAACAGTCTCGTCGGTGGTACGCACGCCGCGACAACGCTGCTGTGTTACGTGGCGGTGTGCGTCGTGGGCTCGATCCTGCTGGTGCGGGCGCGGGACCTGCAGTGATCGAACTCGATCTGCACTGACGCGCATCGATGGGCGTCAACGGGAATTTGACGGAAGGAAGTGATGAGATGACGATGCGACGAGCGGTGATCGCCGGTGGTGGGCTGGGCGGCCTCACTGCCGCCCTGGCGCTCCATCGGAACGGGTGGCAGGTACAGGTGCTGGAGCGCGCACCGGTACTGGAACCGGTGGGCTCCGGTATCAGCCTGTGGCCGAACGCGCTGCGCGCGCTGGACGTGGTGGGCCTCGGCGACCGGCTGCGGGGCGCCTCCGCGGTCGGCGGTGCCGGCGGCGTACGCCGCCCCGACGGCCGGTGGCTGGCCCGTTCCGACGTCGGAACTGCCGTACGAGCCAGGTTCGGCGATCCGCTGATCGTGGCGCACCGGGCCGAACTGGTGGCCATGCTGGTCGACGCATTGCCCCCGGACACCGTCCACACCGCGACGACTGTCACCGGTGTCGAGGACCTGTCCGGTGCCGAGCTCACCGTGCACACCGACAACGGGGACAGGGTGGCCGACCTGCTGGTGGCGGCGGACGGAATCCGGTCCGTGCTGCGCCGGCAGGTGGTGCCGGACCACCCGGGGCCGCGCTACGCCGGGTACTGCGCGTGGCGCATGATCGTTCCCGCGGTCGCCGGAGCGGCAGCCGGTTTCGAGACGTGGGGGCGGGACGGGCAGCGCTTCGCCGCTGTGCCGCTGGGCGATGCGCAGTGGTACTGCTATGCGACGGCGACCGTGCCTGCCGGCCACACCGGTGACGATCACATCGCCGACCTGCGGGACCGTTTCGGATCCTGGCACGACCCGATCCCCGCGATCCTCGCGCGGCTGCGGCCGGGAACGGTGCTGCGGCAGGACGTGGAGGAACTCGGCACGCCGGTACCCGCGATGCATGCCGGCCGGGTCGCGCTGCTCGGCGACGCCGCGCACGCGATGACACCGGACCTCGGGCAGGGCGGCTGCATGGCGATCGAGGATGCCGTCGTTCTCGCCGCCACCCTCCAGCAGGCACCGGTGGCGGAGGCGCTCGCTCTGTTCACCGCGCAGCGGCTGGCGCGCACCACGACTACAGCGACGCGGTCACGGCGCGCCGGACGGCTCTACCTGGCGCCCTATCCCGTTCAGACTCTCGCCGCCCGTCTGATGGGCCTGCTGCCGGACGCCGCCGTCGCCCGGGGCCTGGACTCCATCGTGGACTGGCGACCGCCGGGGAACGTTGGAAAGGAAGATGTTGATGATGGCCCGTCAACGTGACCTTGACGAAGCCGGGACCGGGCAGCGAGACAGCGTTCACGGCTTCCGCTTCACCATTTCCATGGTTGCGCTTGCGGCGCTCGTGGCCGGAGTCGTGGGTGCCGCATCTCCGGCGTCCAGTGCCGCCGCGACGACTCGCCGGCCGGTGGTCAGGGTGGACTCCGGTCTGCTGCGCGGCATGGTGGCGGCCGACCACCGCAGCTTCGCCGGCATCCCGTACGCAGCGCCGCCGGTCGGCGTACGGCGGTGGAGCGCTCCACGACCAGCGACGCGCTGGCGTGGGGTGCGAGACGCCACCCGGCCGGGCAGCAGCTGTCCCCAACTCGGCGGCGGCGGAACCGTGGTCGGCGCGGAGGACTGCCTGTACCTGAACGTCACCACACCGACTGTCGGTGCAGCGCGGCTGCCGGTGCTCGTCTGGCTGCCCGGTGGCGGGTTCGTGACAGGGGCCGGCAGCGACTACGACCCGACCCGGCTTGCGGTGACCGGCGGCCTGGTCGTCGTCACGGTCAACTACCGGCTGGGCGCGCTCGGATTTCTCGATCACCCTGCACTCGAGCGCACCAGCCCGGACGCGGGCAACTACGGCCTGGCCGATCAGCGCGCCGCGCTGGGGTGGGTTCGACGCAACATCGCCAGGTTCGGCGGCGATCCCGCGAACGTCACGCTCGCCGGCCAGTCCGCCGGCGGGTACAGCGTCTGCGCACAGCTCGCGTCGCCCATCGCGGCGGGCCTGTTCCGGAAGGCGATCGTGCAGAGCGGACCCTGTGGCAACCCGCTCCTGACCCGGGCCACCGCGTTGTCGCGAGGCACGCGTACGGCTGCCGAGCTCGGCTGCACGGACCCGGCCACCTCGCTCGCCTGCCTGCGGGCGCTTCCGGTCGACCGCTTGGTCGGGCTGGGCGCTGACCGGGTCTTCACCTCGACCGGCCGGATCGCGGACCTGCCGTGGGTGCCTGTCACCGGGACGTCCGTGCTGCCCCGCCAGCCGCTGGATGCACTACGGTCCGGGGGCGCGGCCCGGGTACCCCTGCTGATCGGCACCACCCGCGACGAGATGCGGCCGTTCGTGGCGTTGGACCACGACGCCCGCGGGCTGCCGGTCACCGCCGAAAGCTACCCGGCCGAACTGGCCGCCGCGTTCGACGACCCGGACGCCGTCCGGGCTCGGTACCCAGCGAGCGCGTACCCGAGCCCGGGTCTGGCTCTGGCGACGGCACTGACCGACTGGGGCGGCAAGCTCGGCTCGTGCCCGTCACTGGCCGTTGCGGACGGTGCTGTTGGCGGTAGGCACAGCCCGGTGCACGTCTACGAGTTCGCCGAAGACGGTGGCGCGCAGATCGCCGGTCTCCCGTTGGGAGCTCCGCACGGAGCCGAACTGCCGTACCTGTTCGACGGTCCTTTCGACGGTCCGGGTGATCCGAAGCTGACCCCCGCGCAGCAGCGGCTGTCCAGGTGGATGGTCGGGTACTGGTCCGCCTTCGCTGCCACCGGCGATCCCGACCGCGACCGCACCGGCCGAAACGACGGCGACACCCGGCCACGCTGGCCGGCATACCGCGGTGACGGGCGGGTGCTGGCGCTGGCCTCCGGCCCGGACGGCAGCAGCGTCGTCGACGCCGCTCGGGCGCACCACTGCACCTTCTGGTCCGCGGGCGCGTCGGTGTCACGGTCGCGGCGGTGACCTTCCGTCCCCACGGGCCTGACTCCGGCCGGGCGTACTGCGGGAAGCGTAGGGAGATGTGGAGGCGACTTCTCCGGTTCCGGGACCGCTGTCAAGGCGCGCTTGGCGCACTACGGAACGAGGACGCTTGGCTCGGCCGCACCCGACCCGGTCAGCAGCGGCGTGGGGTCGGTGTCGATGAACGCACGAAGCCAGAGTTCGACGTTGACCAGCCGCCAGAAGACCATCGTCTCCGCGGCCCCCTTGCCGGCCACGAGGTCGTCGAAGGCACGTAGGACGGCTTCCTGCCGCCAGTACGGCCGGCTCCCGAACGACGGCGAGCTGAGGATCTCCCTCACGCTCTTGTGGATCCGCTGGAACCAGGCGTGTTCCGGTGTGGTGAACCCGATCTTGTTCCGCCGGCGGTGCACCTTGCGTGGCAGCAGGTCGGCGGTCGAGTCGCGCAGCGCCCGCTTGTTCCAGCCCGCGCCGATGATCGCCGCATTGTCCATCGGCCACAGCTCCCGTAGCAGATCCATGTCGAGGAACGGCACCCTTCCCTCCATGGAGAAGCGCATGGTGTTGCGGTCCTCGTAACGCAGCAGGGCGGGCAGGCTCTGCCGGAACAGGTCGTCCTCCAGACGTCTTTTCACGTCGTCGCGGACCACCCGCAGCGTCTGTCCGGTGTGCGCGGCCGTGAAGTCGGGATCGAGCAGGTCGGTGACGGGAGTCCTGGTCCGCCGCCGCAGCGAGTCCTTGACCCGGAACCGCCCCAGCCGCCACAACACATCAGTGAAGCGGACGAGCTCGCGGGCAGCACGGCGGTTCCCGGCCGTGCGCCGGAGTTCGCGAAGATGGACGAGCACGTACGGCGCGTAGCCGGCGAGCAGTTCGTCCGCGCCCTGCCCGTCCAGCATCACCGTGACGTGCCGGCTTGCCGTGCGCATCACGCAGTACTGCGCGTACGGGCCGGTGGAGATCACCGGTTCCTGCTGCGTACGAACGAAGTCGGTGAGCTCGGCCACCAGCCCTTCGGGTTCGGGATACACCTTGTGCACCCGCAGCCGGTCCGAACAACGGGCGGCGACCGCATCGACGTAGCGTTCCTCGTCGTTGATCTGGCCCGGGAACACCGCGGAGAACGTCTGCTGGCGTGGGCCGAGCGCACCCGCGTCGGCGGACTGCTCCCCGAGCAGGCGGTCGAGGTTGGCCACGATGGTGGAGGAGTCCAGGCCGCCGGACAGTGCCGTTCCCACCGGTACGTCGCTGACCAGCCGGAGCCGGATCGCCGTGGTCAGGGCCTGCGCGAACCGCTCGCGCGCGGCGGTGTCGTACGGCTGCGGCCGCGACGCCAGGTCCCGCATCTCGGCGTAGAACCGTGTGTAGGGCTCGACTGTCGCGGTTCCGTCGGGTTCGACGATCGCCAGGTGCCCGGGAAGCAGCCGACGAATGCCGTCGAAGAACGTTCGTTCGGTGTCGTCGTGTACACGGTGGCGGAGGTAGCGGTAGACGGTCGTCTCGTCCGGGCGGCGGGGCAACCGGCCGGTGGCGAGCAGCGCACCGATCTCGCTGGCGAACAACGTCTCTCCACCCGGCCCGGTGGCCAGGTGCAGCGGCTTGATCCCGAACTGGTCACGGGCCAGGACCACCCGACCGGTGACGGTGTCGGCCACCGCGAGGGCGAACATGCCGTTGAACCGGTCGAACGCGGCCGTACCCCAGCGTTCGTAGGCGGCCAGCACCACCTCGGTGTCGGAGTCGGTGCGAAAGCTCCGTCCGGCTGCGGTGAGCTCGGTGCGCAGCTCCCGGTAGTTGTAGACCTCGCCGTTGTAGGTGAGGGCGTACCGGCCGTCGGGGGAGACCATGGGCTGGGCACCCCCGGCGCGGTCGATGATCGCCAGCCGCTGGTGGGCGAGACCGAACCCCGGCCCAGTGAAGACCCCGTCCCCGTCCGGGCCCCGATGCCGCTGGGCGCGGGTCATCGCGATCAGGACATCCGCCCCTGTCGCCTCGTCCAGGCCGACGTAACCACCGATGCCGCACACGCGAACTCCTCCCGTCGCACCTGACGACAGCGACGGTATGGGTCTCACCTGTACGCAGCCTGTACGCCCGCTGTGAAAGTGGGCTCGGTCGTAGGCGTGAAGCTCGAGAAGGGTGGCCGGCTGTCGGTCCTACATGCCGAAACCACCGGTGGACCCAGGGCCACCGACACCCGGGTCGTCGCCACGGCTCTTGATCGTGCTCTCGTCCGGCACATTTCCCCGGTGCCGGCCGGAAATCGACCGCGACCAGGACCTCCGCCGGCTCTGGACCGCGCCCAGGACGACCACGGTGGCCAGTAGTGCGATGACGATCCAGAAGATCCACAACCCCATCGAGTCAACGTAGCAGCACGCTCGGTGAGGGACCAGGAAGTCGAGCCACGCCGCGGCCGGCCATCCAGGCTCGGAGCCCGACCTGGGCCGCGTGTACTGCAGGAGGCCGGCGGTCTAGACCTCGATCCAGCCGGTCTGGTTGTACCAGTGATCACCGCCGCGTAGGTGGGCGACGACGGCTCGTTGGAGGGTGGTGGCTCGGGGGAGTTCGTCGAGCAGTTCCGCGGGGACGTCGTTGCCCTCGTAGCGCCGGTGGAAGAGGTGCTCCAGGGGTGCCCAGTCGGCTTGCTCGCGGTCGGTGAAGGTCTGGAAGCGCCGTTGGAATCGGAGGAACGTCGGGCAGGACCGCGAGGCACGCCAGACGAGGAGATGCCGACCGATCGAGCCGGTGTGCGGGGGTAGCGCCGGCCAGCCACCGCCCGCCGGTGGAGTGCCCATGGTGGCTCGTAGGTCCTCGCAGACTCGTTCCAGGACCCACCACAGTGCCGGGTCCGCCACCGGATCGGGTCGGGCCCGCAGCGTTGCGACACGGTCGGTCGACTCGACACCCAGCCTCTCGAGCAGCCCATCAGCCACGTCGATGTCCGGAAGCGCCGTTCCCTGCGAGTTGGACTTGCCGCGTAGGGTGCGTACCCATGTGGCTGTCGGTTCTGGCAGGCGCAGTCGTTGCTGCACTTCGTCGACGTCGAGCGAACTTGGCGGCTGTCGACCTGAGCACATGGGCCGAGTCTCCGCGCTGCCGAACGCAAAGAACAAGTCTTGTGTCCACCAACCACCGGGGCGAGGATGGACGCGGCGACCTCCTACAGGAGGGCGGCTCCGGGACAGACATCGACAGCGCAGCGATCGCTCCCGCCTTCGTCATCAACGCTGTCGTCCTCGAGCGGTCAGAGGTGCCGGCGCATCAGAACGCGAGAGCCTCTGACGATCTCCACCGCCTCGAACCCATGGCGTTCGAACATGGAGACCGTGCCGACCCAGGCGCGACTGCCAAAGCCGCCCCTTTCCGCGGGGACCCGACCGATGCCGCGCACAACAATCGTCGGCCACTCCTCCAAGTACTTCTGCGCCTCCGGGCTGTCCTTGCCGTACGTCTTGGCGAGCTGGTGGTAGCGCTGCGGAAGCGAGTAGGTACCGGCCAGCGGAGTGGCCTCGACCCAGCCACCGCCGTTGCCCTGGATCGATTCCAGCGCGGCTGCCAGAGCGGTGCGTGCGATTCCCTGTCCCCGGTGCTGCTTGTGCGTGACGAAGCACGGGATGCGCCACTGCGAAGTGGGGTCGTGGGCCTGGTTGGCGATCTTCCTCCCCGGCTTAGCGAGACCCGCGATGGGGAGTTCGTCGACTGGCCCGTACTTGCACCATCCGACGGGCTCGCCGTCGCGGTAGACCAGGATGCCGTGGGCGCGGCCCTGCATGACCAGATCCTTCTTTGCCTGCAGATTCTGTGCGTGACCCGCGGCTCTGGTAGGCGCTTGCTTCCCGGTGAGGTGGCAGCCGCGGTGGGGGACCATGCAACAGCAGAAGTCCCATCCTCCGCCCTGGGAGAAGAGCTTCTCGAAGTTGCTCCACGTCTGCGGCGACAGCTCCCGTGTCGTGAGCCGCGGATCCGTGGTCACGTCTGCCTCCAGAGGTGGGGATGTCGTGCAATCGTTCTGCTCATCCGAGCGCAGGACCTCGTCGGAGCCCCAGCCTGTGTCCGCATGCGGCCACTCGCGGCGGGCGGCCTCTGAAGATCGCCTGTCAAGGCAGTGTTGCGCAAGCTCAGGAGTCCCAGTTCTGGAAGCATTCACCACGGGGTCGGACGTCGAGCTCCGAGGGGCCAGTTGACCGGTAGTACGGTCTCACCATGACACGACCGCCGATGCGGATCGGGGCCGTCACGATCACGGCACCGCCGGCTCCGCACGCTCGGGAGCTGGCCAGGTTCTATGAGCGACTGCTGGGCTGGCGGATCGTGGATGAAGGGCCGAAGGGTGGTTGGGTTCAGCTCCAGCCACCCGAGGACGAATCCACGCCGACGCTGCTGGGCATCAACATCGAGTCCGATGAGGGGTACGAGCGGCCTACCTGGCCGAGCAGGCCCGGCGGTCAGAACGCGACGGTGCACCTCGACATAGGCGTGGATGACCTCGACGAGGCCGTCGTGTGGGCGCTCCAGGCGGGCGCGAGTCTGGCGGAGGACCAGCCTCAGGAGCATGTTCGGGTGATGCTCGATCCCGCCGGCAACCCGTTCTGCCTGTGCTGACCGACCTGAGGTCGCGCACGCAAGACCCAGGCAGGCTTCATGGCAGGGCGGGCTAGGCTCTGCGCATGGTGGTCGCGGCGCCCCGGCAGTCGTATCTGATCTGGTTCAGCCAGCGAGTGGGCAGCACCATGTTGACCCAGGCGCTGGAGGACACCGGCATCGCCGGGCGGCCGCGCGAGTGGCTGGAGGACCCGGTCGGTCGCGGGCTGACGGCCAAGTACGGCGTCGCCGATGCGGTGCAGCTGCGCGACTTCTTGTGGCGTGAGGCGGCGACATCAATCGGTGTCATGGGGGCCAAGTACGGCATGAGCGCGGACCTGCACCGGGACTTGACGGAGCTGTTCGCCGGCGTGATCCCGGGCGTGGTCGATCCTGATGGACGCAAGGCCTGGGCGGCGGTCTTTCCCGAGTGCAAGCACGTTTTCATGACCCGGCGGAACAAGCTCCGTCTGGCGGTCTCGTGGCTGCGCGCGATCCGATCGCAGGAGTGGCATCGGCCCAACCGCGCCGACACCGTGGTGGGCGAGGCGCCGCCGCGTACCAGCGCCACTGAGCTGATCGACGGCTACGATCGCGACGGGCTCGAGTACCTCCTCGTCGGCGCCAACCAGCGCGAGGCCGACATGCAGGACCAGTTCGACCGCTGGGGCGTGGTGCCGTACACCGTGGTCTATGAGGATCTGGTCGCCGACTACGAGGCGACCGTACGCCGGTTGCTGGACTTCCTCGAGATTCCCGGGCGCGCCGACGTCGCCATCCCGCGCCCGGCGTTCGACCGGCTGGCCGACGAAGCGTCCGAGGCTTGGTACCAGCGCTTTCGACACTCGGCCGGATGACAGCTGGTCGATGGTCTAGCGCCGGACAGGGTCACGGGGCCGATGGTGGGAGCCGTCGGTGGCTCGCCTCGTGGGGGACGACTCGCCGTCTGGTCCACTCGGGGCTGCGTACCCGAGATAGTGGGCGAGGGCCGGGACAGTCGTGAAGGACGCCATCAACGAGGCGAGTGCCTCTGCGTGCGTGTTGTCGGCGGGGAGGTTTCGTCTGCGAGCACGAACCATGATGTTCTTGTCGGTTGCTCGCGAGGAGACCAACTCGACGATGTCGACCTCGTACCCTTCCATCTCGAGCAGCAGCGCCCGCATGGCGTCTCCGGCCATGTACGCCAGACGTTGCTTGAACAGCTGGTGCCGTGTGATCGCAGTCGTCGACGCCGCGTTTGCTCGGATACTCCTCACCAGGGATTGCTGGCAGCAGGCAACGGTCAGGATGTGCCGCGCACACGTCTGAACTCCAAGATGCATCGCCTTGTCGGTGGCGACGTCGCCCGCGTGGAGCGCCATCACGACGTCGACCGGTGCGGGAGCGGCGAACTGGTCGATGTCGCACGCATGGAGGCGAACTTGTCGGCGTGTCCGCGAGGCGCCGGAAGGGCCTCGGCTTCCCGATGCGGGTGCTTGTCGAGGCGAGTTGACCACCGCGTCGACCACGACGACCGCCCACCTCCGGCCCGGCGAGCGGCTTGCTCGCGGGTACGACGGATAGTCCTCCGCGGCGTCGGTGCGCCTTGGAGGTAGCGGAGCTCGGCCCATACCGGGGCTTGGCAAAGGGTGCATTTGCTCATCACTCCGGACACTCTTACCGGAGTCGGCCGTCTCGCCGGCACCAGGTCTGCGCCAAGCCGCGGCAGTCCGCCACCTGTGCGGCGTCCCGTGTCATCGGTCGAATCGAAATCCTTGCTATCGCAAGGACGACACGCGTAGAACAGAAGGGTTGCCTGAGCGATTCCGTGGTTGCCGGGCCACTCATGGGGCGGAATCGACAAAGCCGCTCGTCATACCTACCCATGAGGGGAACACCATGTCGTCGTCGGTTCCCAGGTGTCCCGTTCTCGATTCCACTGCGCGTGCGATGCATGCCGAGGCCGCGGCATTGCGCGCCGACGGACCCGCGGTCCTTGTCGAGCTTCCGGGCCACGTTCACGCGTGGTCGGTCACCAGGCACAGCGTCATCCAGGCGTTGACCGGCGATCCGCGCGTCTCCCGCGATCCCCGCCGGCACTGGCCCGGCCTGGCCGACGCGCCGGAGGGCTGGTCGCTCGCCCCGATAGCTCTGCAGCAGAACTTCTTCAACGCCTACGGTGAGGAACATCGCAGGTCCCGGCGCCGCATCGCCGGGTCGTTCTCACCGCGGCGAGTCGAACGGATGCGTCCGCAGGTCCGAGCGACCGCGGACCACTTGGTCGAGGCACTCGCCGCCGTGCCATATGGGGCGACGACCGACGTACGGCAGGCCCTGGCGCTACCGCTGGCCATGACCGTCATCTGTGACCTGCTCGGCGTACCCCATCACCTGCGGGAGAAGGTCGGCCCCGCGATCGACGCCTCGCTGGATCCATCCGCCGACCCGGGGCGTGCGCTGGCCATCCAGGCCGAACTCCACGACACGCTCTCCGAGGTGCTGCGCTACAAGAGGCAGCATCCGGCCGCCGATCTGACCAGCGACCTGCTCCTGCCGTCCGATACCGACGGGGCGCCGATGCCGGACCCGGTTCTGCTCGACACCCTCTTCCTCATGATCGGTGCGGGCTACGAGACGACCGTCAATCTCATCACCAGCGCCGTCCAGGCCCTGCTCACCCACCCCGGAAACCTTGACCGGATTCGCGAGGGAGCCATCTGCTGGGAGGACCTCGTCGAGGAGACACTGCGATTCGAGGGTCCGGTCATGCACGTTCCGATGCGTTTCGCTGTCGAGGACATCGATCTCGGCGAGGGCGTCGTGATCCCTAAGGGCGACCCGATCATCGTCGCCTTCGCCGCCGCCGGGCGCGATCCGGAACTCCACCGGGACCGCCCGGAACGCTTCGACCCCACCCGAACCAGCAAGGAGCACCTCGCTTTCGGCCACGGCCCCCACTTCTGTCCGGGCGCGCACCTAGCGCGGCTGGAGGCGTACGTCGCCCTGACCACGCTGTTCGAGCGCCTACCTGACCTTGCGCTCACCTGTCCCGGGGAGCAGCCTGCCCGCCTGCCGTCGTTCATCGTCAACGGTCCGGTGGGGTTGGAGGTCGTTCCTCATCCGGCGTGAGAACGCGGCACGGCGGAGTCCCCGTGGCGCTCAGCGACGGGCGTTCATGCAGGCGCGCCGACATCGCCATCCCGCCCGGCATTCGACCGGCTGGCCGATGAAGCGTCCGATGTTGCACGACACCTATGGGAAGACGGCAGCGAACCCGTTGGACCGCTTGCATTCCGGGTTTGCCGGCGGTGCTGCGATTTCAGTCTGGCCGGCTGCAGGAGGAGGGAGGGAGGAGTGGTGAGCCGTCGATGATGTGGTGAACGTCCTCGATCGCGGGCTCGGCGAGTGGAACTCCGGGGATCCTCAGATCGAGGCATATGCGGACAACCTGTTCGAAGTATGCTCGGGATGCTTGTCCGTTCTGCCAAACCGAAATGACGCGGAGTCCGCGCTCCTCGCGGTAGCAGACGTGGTACAGCCGCTCAGGGGGTTCGCCGTAGCCGACTTGGCCGAGGCGTTTCATGATCTCTTCGTACTGGCTGATGCTCATCCCTGGCGGCTCAAACCTGGCCAAGAGGCATCCGGGCGTGGCGATGCCCGTCGATGGCGGCTTGCGGATGTTGTAGACCGGCCAGACGTCGGCCTCCATCGGCTTGCCCCCGAGGTCCTCGAGGATCGGCATGAGTGTTTCGGCGAATTCCTGGAAGCGCCGCGGAGAATCCCAGACGTCGACGATCTTCAGGTGATCCGGACGTCCGTAGCACGCGTGGTAATAGCGGCCTGCAGGCGAGCCCGCGCCGACCTCCTCCAAACGTACGAGGAGCTCGTCGTAGGCCTTGTCACCCAGAAGGTCCTGATCCCACCTGAACAAGTCGGCCATCTGCCACCTGCCTTCCGCGGGGCCGACCGCAGGTCGTAGACATCGGCCTGGGCATGCGATGGCTCGAGACATGCACGAACAGTTCGATTGCTCCCATGATTGCACGATGACGCCGGCTCACTGCGCACGGTTCCGGAGCCCTGTTGAAAGCGCGGCTTGAAAGACGCGGAGACCGCGGCGGTTGCGTGTGCAAGATCGCTGCTCCGTGTGCCGCTGTCGGGGCTACCGGCTACCAGGAGGGTGGCGTTGGGGCGATCACGACGAGGAGATACGCGGGACCCGCACTGCTGATTCGCTCCAACCCGCCCTAGCATGAGGCTCATTGGAAGTGGATGAACGCGTCTGGCGCGTCCAGTCCACCGAACCGGAGCCCCGGGACGGGGTCGGCCTGGCCGACCGAGTTCCGCGAGGGTCGGGGCCCCTCCAACTGGCGGGAGGTGTCCGCATATGCGAGTCGGCCTCAGTATTCGGAGCGTCGCGGGCGAACTGGAAAGGGCCCGCACTGTCGAAGAAGTCCAGCGGATCGTCAAACGGGGCGTTCGACGGGTGTTGGCCGCGGATGGCTCGACCTTCGTCCTTCTTGACCACGAAATGTGTTATTACGCGGACGAGGATGCGATGAGTCCTTTGTGGAAGGGGCAGCGGTTCCCCGTCCAGGACTGTGTGAGCGGCTGGGCAATGATGAACCACCGCACCGTTGTCATCAGCGACATCCGGCGGGACCCGCGCATCCCGGCCGAGGCCTACCGCCCGACGTTCGTCCGCAGCCTTGTCATGGCCCCGATTCTCAGTCCCGCTCCACTCGGAGCCTTGGGCGCATACTGGGCACGGACACGTCACCCGTGGAGTTTCCAGGTCGCTGCGCTGGAGGAGATCAGCAAGCTTGCAGCCACCGCACTCGCCCAGTTCCCTGATGGTCTTCCAGACCCCGGCTTCCCGTTGCGTGACGTACAAAGCTGGCGGGTGCGGCCCACCTCTGCGCGCTGACGACGGCGCCAATCGACAGGGGAGAGACCTCGCTCAGCCACGGGCGTTCGCGGGCCTGCGTACTGCGGGAGCCGGGACGACGCTGAGGTCCGGATCGTGATTGCCGTTCGTGGTCGGCGCCAGAACCGGTTCGAGCCGGGTCCGATGCCAGTCGACCTGGCTGGCCAGTCCGTCCACGAGTTCGACCGTCGGTGTCCAGCCGAGGAGGCGGCGGGCCTCGTCGCAGGTCGCCCAGGTCTCCTCGACGTCGCCCGCCTGGTGATCGACTCTCGTTACCCGTAGAGGCGTCTGCACGAGTCCGGCCAACAGCGTAAGGACGGTGTTGACGTCCACCCGGCTCCCGCCGGCGATGTTGAGCACCTTCCCAGGTGGCAGGTCGGCCTCGGTCGCGAGGACGTTGGCGCGTACGACGTCGTCCACGTGGGTGAAGTCGCGTACCTGCTCGCCGCTGCCGTACACGTTGATCTCCGTGCCCCGGCACCCGGCTTCGACGAACCGGTGGAACGCCATGTCCGGGCGCTGGCGCGGCCCGTACACGGTGAAGTACCGCAGCGCGACCGTGGACAGGCCGTAGTTGGCGCCGTAGGTGCCGCAGAGGTGTTCACCCGCGAGCTTGGTCACACCGTACGGACTGAACGGTCGCGGCACCGCCTCCTCGGACGTGGGATAGCTCGCGGCGTTTCCGTAGACGGAGGAACTCGACGCGTAGACGAACCTGCGGACGCCCACGTTCCGGGCTGCCTCGAGCAGTCGTTGGGTCGCCACGACGTTGTGGGCGACATATTCGGAGAACCCCCGCCCCCAGGAAGGCCGCACACCGGGAAGGCCGGCCTGGTGGACCACGACGTCGACGCCGGAAAGAATCGCCGGCAGGTCCGCGACACCGAGGTCGGCCTCCAGCAGGGAGAAATTGGGTTTCGGTCGAAGGTGCCGGAGGTTTTCCTCCTTCACCGCGCGCGGGTAATTAGCGGTGAAGCAGTCGACGCCGATCAGCTCCGTCGCGCGTGGCAACAGGCGTTCGGCCACCTGACTTCCGATGAACCCGGCGACACCGGTCACGAGATATCGCATCTTAACTCCAGCTTTTACTGCACTGCTGGTGCCCGAATTGGTACAGCATTCATTCCGCTTGCAGACCCGGCGAAAACACCTGTTGTGTGATCCGGAATGTGGGTGCTGGTGAGTCGTTCAGCTGACGTTAACCGACCCGCTGCCGAACCGAGTGGGAAATGCAAAGCCTCGGAAAAGCAACGACGAAACCGCAGGCCGCAGGGAAGGGCCGGGCAGTGAGATTCAGCGGTCCGTCGCAACTATTAGTGAGCGACCAACCAGGCGCCGGCACCAGTCCTGGGAAGGCCCTCAACTGGTGAACCGGAGGTAAAGAGAAGACAAGCAACAGGCCTGCGCGATATGACTACTCCTTGACGCCGTGAAAGCAGCGTTCGACACATTTATCTGTGGCGGTCTCGTCGCGGGACCGCACATACGGGGCGGGGAGCTGAAGCCATGGCGGAAAGCATGGATGAGGCCAGGTTGCTCATTTACTCCCAGGATGGTCTGGGGTTGGGGCACATGCGGCGTACGACGCTGCTCGCAACCGAATTCCTTCGCGCTCGCGTGCCCGCAAGCACATTGACTATTTCCGATTCGCCGTTGGGCCAGTTCTTCACGCCCTCCGGCGGTCATGACTACCTGAAGCTTCCGTGCATCCGGAAAACTGGTCCCGGCCGCTGGGAACCGGTCGCCCTGTCGTCACCGTTCGACGACGTACTCGCCCTGCGCCGCGAACTGATCCGCAGCGCGGTGCTGAAGTTCCGGCCGGACGTCCTGCTGGTCGACCACATGCCGACCGGTGCGATGGGCGAGCTCGTACCCGCCCTGGAGGCCGCCCGGGCGAGGCCGGTGCGGGTGGTGCTCGGCCTTCGGGACATTCTCGACGCGCCCGAGACGGTGCAGCGGCGGTGGCGGCTCGAGGGCGCGTTCGAGACGATCGAACGCCACTACGACGACGTGCTCGTGTACGGCTCGCGCGAGGTGTACGACGTGGCCGCGGAGTACGACTGGCCGGCGGCCCCGGCCCAGCGCGTGCGCTACTGCGGATACGTGTGCGCGACGCAGTCGAGCCAGTATTCCGCGGAGGTGCGCGAGCGCTACCTCGCTCGGGAGCCCGCCGACTCCGCCCTCGTCGTGGCGATGGCCGGGGGTGGTGCGGACGCCTACCCGTTGTTCGACTCCCTGCTGCGGTCGCTTCCGAAGCTGCTCACCGACAGACCGTGCGTCGTCGTCCTCGTCACCGGGCCCTTCCTACCGGAGGAGGAGCGGAGCCGGCTCGTGGCACGTGCCCGTGGGCTGCCGGTCCACATCCTCACCTCGGTCGCCGATTCGCTGAGCTACATCGGCGCCGCCGATCTGGTCATCGCCATGGCCGGCTACAACACGACGGTCGAGATCCTCAGCCAGAACAAGCCCGCTCTCCTGGTGCCGCGCAGGGGTCCGAGCGCGGAGCAGCAGCTGCGGGCGCGGTTGTTCGCCGAGCGAGGTTGGGTGCACTGGCTGCCTCCGGACCAGCTCGCGGGGGAGGCGCTCGGGGACGCCGCCGCGAAGCTCCTGACCGGAGTGTCCGGTACGCCGGACTATCCGCCGGACCTGCGTGGTCGCGAGGTGGCGGCCCAGCGGCTGCTGGCAGGCCTGGACCAGGTGAGGCCGACATCAGAGGCGCAGGTGCTGGCGCCCGCCCCGGCTGCGGTCGGGGACGCCCAACTGCTGGTCGACGGCTGACCGTGGTCAGCATCTCCTCGCCCGCGTCCGGGCAGATCACTCGGCTCGTCGCCGGCCACCTCGGGCCGGAAGGCGTCCGCCGGGCCGTCAGCGACCCGTTCGCCTACGGCCTCGGACCGTTGCTGGACCAGTGTCTGCCGGGTCGGTCGAGACTGGTTGTCCCGCACCTGCTGCGGTCGAAGTACAAGCCAGGCCGCAAGCTCTCCGCGTACTACACCCTCGATGCCGGGCAGGACTGCCCCGCTCCGCGCCATCTCGCCGTCACGTGGTCGATGGTCCCGGCCGACCTCGGCGGGACCTTGCCGCTGGAACGCGAGGCGGAGTCCCGCGGCCTGATGGGGCCCTTCACGCGGCTGGTGGCGGCCTCACCGGACGGGTGCCTCACGCTCGTGATCGCCCCGATCGATCCTGCCTTCCCACGGCTCGTCCGTCTCTACGAGCCCGGCTACGTCACCTCGACGGCCGCGAGCCTCGCCGGCCGGCCCGCGGCGGGTGGGCGTGAGGTTCACCCGCAGGTGCACACAGAGGTTCAGACCATCCGTTACCGCCCAGGCCAGCGACACGTCCTCCGCGTCGTGACGGCCGATACCGCCGGAGAGGCGGGGGAGTCGTCGCCGGCCTCGGGTGCGAGCTTCGTCAAGGCGTACCGCGACGGGACCGGTGCTCGGGCGGTCGCGGTCGCGGCGGTGCTGGACACCGTGCTGTCGGCGTCGGCGCCGGGAGTCCGGCCGGCACGGCCGATCGGGTACGTCGAGGCCGACCAGGCAGCGTGGTGGGCGGCGGAGGACGGCGAGCCGCTCTGGCGGCAGTTGACCGACCCGCGGGCGCCCGGCCTCCTTCGCCGGATCGGCCGGGCACTGCGGGTCGTGCACGACGCGGGGCCTGTGCCTGCCGACGCCGCGCGGCCGGGAGCGGCGCCGGCGTACCCGCCTATGCCGCCGTTGCCGACGTACGACGCGTCTGCGGAGCTGGCCGTCACCGCCCGCGCCGCAGAACACATTCAGGGCCTGCTCCCAGAGGTCGGCGCCCGGATCCGGGAGGTCATCGGCCGCATCGGTGACGGTCTGGCCGCCCGCCGGGCCGAACCGGCGACCCTGACCCACGGCGACCTGAAGTGCGACAACCTCCTTGCGAATAACGGCGAACTCCGGCTGCTCGACCTGGACCGGGCGGCGATCGCGGAGCCCGCCCTCGATCTGGGGAAGTTCGTCGCGGACCTGTCGTGGTGGTGTGCGTCGCTCGACGTGGACGATCGGCCGGCGATCTCGGCGTTCCTCGACGGGTACGGTCCCTGCGACCGCGTCCGGCAGGCCAGGGCGCACGACCTTGCGGTGCTCTTCCAGCTCAAGCTCGCCGCCCGGCGGATCCCGGTGCACCACCCCGAGTGGGCGGACCACGTCGTCCGTGCCGTCCAGCGGGCCGAGAACTCCGTGGCCGGAGGTGCACGGTGAGCGTGGAGGCCTTCGCGACGACCGGCGCTCTGCTCGCCGGGCTGGATCCCGCCCTGCCGCACCTGGGCGAGGTGATGGCGGAAGCCTCCCGTACGCCGGGATTCATTCCGCACGACGCACGCTGGACGCCGGGCGAACGGTGCGTCCTCGCCTACCGGGTGACGTCTCCGGCGGGGACCGACACGTTCGCGGCCTGGGAGGTGACACCGGACGGGTCGACGCGGCACGACTACCGGGCCGACCCGGCTCTGCCGGGCCTGGCCAGAGCCGCCGACGAGGCGGCGGTGGGCGACCTGCTCGCGGCGCGGCTGGACACCGGGGTGGTTCGCGGTTGCGTCATCGAACCGGTGCGGTACCGGCCGGGATCCCGCTGCGTCCTGCGGTACCAGCTCCGAACCGACGCCGGTGTGCACGTGATGTACGCCAAGGTGTTCCGGCCGACGGCGAAGGCAGCCGCGGAGACGGCAGGGAAGGCGGCACCCGGCGTGCCGGCCGTACTCACGGAGCTGGCGACGGCGGCCCCGCCCTGGCTGCTGGCTCAGCTGGTCGTCACCTGGCCGGAGCACGCAGTCCTCGTACACGAAGGGGTCGAGGGGCGCCGCCTGTCCGACCTGCTCCGCGATCCGGCTGTGCCGACGCGCGTGCGGGTGCGGCTGGCATACCGGCTCGGCACTCTGCTGGCCCGCCTCCACAGCCAGCAGGTCGCGGCGCCCGACCGGACCGCGGCGGACGTACTCCAGGTCGTCTCCGAATCGCTCGCGGCCGCGCGGCAGGCCGATCCGCCGGTCGGCCGGCGGCTCACGGCAGCGCTCGACCGGCTCTCGTCGTGGCAGCCCACAGGTGGGGAACAGGTCCTCGGACACGGAGGGTTCCGGCCCGGTCAGGTCGTCGCCGCCGAGAACCGGCTGACGATCCTGGACCTGGACGGCGTCTGCCGGTGCGACGCCGAGCGCGACCTCGGCGCCGCGCTCGCCCACCTGCTGTGGCAGGGAGTCCGGCACGCGGGCGAGCGCTCCACCGTCGAGGCGGCGGCGCGCGCCTTCGTCGCCGGCTACGAGCGGCGGGCCGGACGGGTCGATCCCGACGCGCTGGCGTGGTGGCGGAGTCTCGCGCTGGTCTCGCTCGCGGCTCGGCGCTACCGCCGCCTCGAGCTGTCCGGTTGGCGCAGAGTTCCAGCCCTGCTCGACGGTCTCGAACGGCTGGTCGCCGCCATCCCGACACGTACCTCGGCGCCGCTGGCCGGGCACCTCCTGGACCGGCACGCGATGACGCGGGCGCTGCGGCCCGAGCTCGCCCCGGTCGCCGCCGAGCCCGCCGATCTGGACGTCACGGCCGCGCGGCTGATCAAGCACGCGCCCGGCCGGCGTACGGTCCTGCGATACACCGTCCGCGGCCTGCGGCCCGGCGTTCCCACCCAGCTCGTCGGCAAGCTGTTCGTTCATCCGCACCGCGCGGCGCTCGCCGACGCCAACCTGCGCGCGCTCGCCGACGGACCGTTCAAGGGCGATGGCGCCCTGCGCGTACCCGAGCCGCTGCCCTCGCCACTGGAACGCGGGCTGATGCTCTATCGGCACTGTGCCGGCGTCCACCTCGACCGGTTGGACGGCATGGCGGCGATCGCGGGCGTACGGGCCGCGGCGCGCTGGCTGGCTCGGCTGCACGGCTGCGACGTCATCCTGCCCCGGCGCCTCGACCTGAGTGTGGAGTGCGCTGGCAGCCGCGGGTGGGCGAGCCTCGTCGCGGACCGGGAACCGGACCTGCTCGGCCTGGTCTGGCGGTTGGCCGACGGCTGGGCGCGGGCCGCGCAGCTGACTCCGCTCGGTGCCGACGTACCGATCCACAAGGACTTCCACGCGGGCCACGTCCTCGTCGACGTCGCCGTGACCGTCATCGACCTGGACGAGGTGCGGATGGGCGACCCCGCCCTGGACGTGGCGCATTTCTGCGCCTACCTCGACCTGCGGGCCGACCCGGCACACGCGGGCGCGCTGCGGCGGGCGTTCCTCGAGGAGTACGTCGCTACAGCGGGCCGGCCGGACCTCGGGCGCACCGCGCTGTTCAGCGCGTACACCTGGCTCAAGATCGCGAAGCAACTCGTCCTGGGCACCGGGCCACACCGGTGCCCGGAGGGGCCGGCACGCACCCGCGAGGTGGCCCGAGCACTCCAGAGGGGGCTGGAATGCCTGGACACGTGATCATGATCGTGCGCAGCTGGCCGCGCCTGTCCCAGACGTTCATCCTCGACGAGGTGCTGGCGATGGAACGGCGCGGACGCGAGCTCACCATCGTCAGCCTCGCCCACTCCGGCGAACAGCGCCGCCAACCCCAGGTTGACAAGGTGCGGGCGCCGGTGCGTTTCCTCGACGTCGGTGGGTTCCGGGCACGCTGGTCCCGGATTTCCGACCACGCGCACGTCCTGACCACCGCCCCGATGCGTTATGTCGCGACGCTGGTCCACGTCCTGGCCAACCCGGGACTGAGCCGGGGGTACGCCACCTGCTCGGCGATCCGTTGCTTCGACCACGCCGTCGTGGTGGCGGCGTTGGCGTTCCGGCTGCGGCGTTCGGGTGCGCGGGCGCCGCACGTCCACGCCCACTTCGCCCACGACCCCGCCCTGGTCGGGATGCTCACCCGCCGACTCACCGGAGTGCCGTTCAGCTTCACCGCCCACGCACGGGACCTTTACCAGATACCGCCGGCCGGCCTGGTCGCGCGGGCGTCTGCCGCCGAAGCCGTGGTGACCTGCTGCCAGGTCAACGCCGACTACATCGCGAAGACCGTCCCGGACGCGGTTCGGCCGCCGGTGCGGGTCATACACCACGGCGTCGAACTCGACCGCTTCACTCCCACCCTCCGGGCTCCCGGTCCGGGCCTCACGCTCGTATCGGTCGGCCGGCTGGTGGAGAAGAAGGGCTTCGCCGACCTGCTCCGCGCCTGCGCCGCCCTGGCCGAGTCCGGATCCCGCTTCCGCTGCGAGATCTACGGCGACGGCCCGCTGCGCCGCCAACTCACCGAGCTCAGTGCAGAACTCGGGCTGGGTGAGCTGGTCTCCTTCCGCGGTGAGCGGGATCGGGACGAGATCGCCCACGCCCTCGCCCGGACCGACGTGTTCGTGCTCACTCCGTGCGTCACCGACGACGGTGACCGGGACGGGATCCCGAACGTCCTCGTGGAGGCGATGGCCTGCGCGATCCCCGTCGTCACCACCGCGACCGGCGGGGTGCCCGAGCTGGTCCGGTCCGGCGAGAACGGCCTGATCGCCCAGCCCGGTGACGTGGACGGGATCGCCGGACACCTCGCCGCACTGGTTGCCGACCCGGCGTTGCGGCGCCGGCTGGGGGAGAGCGGCCGGAAAACGGTCGAGTCGGAGTACGACGTCGAGGCCGCGGCGCTCGCCCTGGAGGCGGTCTTCGACCCGAGGACTCCGATCGCGGCGGAGGTGGCCCCGTGACGCAGGTTCCGGACCGTACGAGGGTCCGCCCGATCCACTCCGGCGCCGGCCCGGCCGATCGGCTGTCCAGCGAGTCGGCCCGGTTCGCCGAAGCGCTGCAGCCTCGCGTGATGGGCCCGCGCCTGGCCGCCGCGCTCGGTGGCTCCGGCGGCCGGTCCGCGCGAGCGTGCCACGTGCTGGACGCGAAGTACGAGCCAGGCCATCGGGCGCTGGTGCTCTACCAGTACGGCGAACACCTCGTCCGCGGCGACCTGCTCGGCGAGGACCTGCTCGGCGGCGACGGGGCCGCCAACGGAGGCGGGCCGCTGGTCGCTCCCGGCGTACGGCTGTCGGTCTTTCCGCACGACCCGGACCTGCCCTGGCTGCGGCAGGTACTGGACCCGGCGATCCTCGCCCGGCGGATGCGCGACACGCTCGGCGACCGGGCCGGCACCCGCGTTTCTCGTTGCCGGGTTCGGCTTCTGCGCTACCGGCCCGGCAAGCGGGCGACGTTGTGGTTGGAGTTCGCTCCCGGTGACCCGTCGTACGTCGTGAAGGTCTACCACGACCCCGACAAGGCGTCGGCGGTAGTGCGCGAGAGCCGCGCCCTGGCGGCGGCCCCGTCCCCGGCGGGCGTACTCGAACTGGCGCCGGTCGTCGCCCACCTCCCCGACCTGGCGACCGTCGTGCAGGCGGCGGTGTCCGGTGTGCCGCTCGAGCGGCAGTGGGCCGGGCGGAGGGTTCGGTCGGCGGCGGCTGCGGTCGCCGCGGTACGCCAGGCAGCCCAGGCACTCGCCGAACTCCACGCGTACCCCGTGATCAGCACCCGGGAGCGGCCGGTCGAACGCGAGCTACGTCGCTTCGGGCTCCGCGCGGGCCGGATCGCCACCGTCGACGAGTCGCTGGGTACGACGCTGGCGGGGCTGGCCGAGCGACTCGACCAGATGCGAGCCGCCGTTTGCCGTACGGACGCGGACGACAACAGCCTCGTGCACGGCGACTGCAAGCCGAGCCAGTTCCTGCTCGACGGTCACCGGGTGGCCATGCTCGATCTCGACCACTGCGGCGTCGCGCACCCCGCCGGTGACCTCGGCACGTTCCTCGCATCCCTCACCCAGCAGGCGGTTCGATGCGGGCTGGCCGGCGGCGAACCGGCGGACGCCGATCTTCTCGCGGTCCTTGGTGAGGAGTTCCTCACGGCGTACTTCCGCGCACGCGGTGGCTGGGACGATCCGACGGCGTGCCTGCAAGCCCGCTGGTACGAGGCGGTCGCACTCGAACGGAAGGCCCTCCGCGCGTTCGCCCGGGCACCGCGTTCACCGTTGCCCGGTGCGCTCGCCGCGCACGCACATCGATGTCTCGACAAGCTGGAAAGAGCACGGCCGTGACTTCCACGATGACGCGGGAGACCTACACCCCGCCAAGCGAACGCAAGGTCAGCGATCTGCGCCGCAGCGTGCGGATCTTCCGGCGGTTCAAGGGTGGCAGACGTGCCTACGTGGGCGCCCTTGTGCTGTTGGCATTCGAGGCGCTGACCGCGATCGCCGAGCCGTACCCGATCGCCTATCTTGTCGACTTCCTGCAGTCCGGACGACCGACGCCGCGCGAGTGGGGGATCCCGGCGTTCATCTCGTCCGTGCGGATCGAGACGATCGCGGTGCTCACCATCGCGATCGTGCTCATCGCGGCGATCAACAGCGCGGCGGACTCACTCGCCGAGGTCTGCATGGCGCGGGCCGGCCGGGTGCTCGGCTACAACCTCAGGGTCGCGATGTACTCGCACCTGCAACGGTTGTCGCTGGCCTACCACGACAAGAAGCGCACCGGTGACGTGCTGACCCGGGTCACCGGCGACGTCCTCGTACTCGAGGAGTTCGTCGTCGCGTCGATCAGCAACATCGTCGGCAGCGCGATGGTCCTGGTCGGCACGTTCGCCGTTCTGCTGTGGCAGTCGTGGAACGTCGCCCTGGTGGCGCTTTGCGTCGTACCGCTGCTGGCCGGCATCTCGCAGTACTTCTCCCGGCGGATCAAGGCCGCGTCGAAGACGCAGCGCACCCGGGAGGGTGAGCTGGCCTCGACCGCACAGGAGATGCTCACCTCCATCCGGCTGGTGCAGAGCTACGGGCGTGGCTCCGTCGATCTTCAGCGGTTCTCCGGCCAGACCGAGCAGAGCATGCGCGCGTCGTTGCGGACCGCGAACGTCCAGGCGCAGTTCAGTTTCGTGATCGCCCTCGCCGAGGCGCTGGCTATCTCCGCCGTCGTCTGGATCGGCATCTTCCTGCTGGATCGGCGGGCGATCACCGTCGGCACGTTGGTGCTGTTCGTCCTGCTGCTGCGGAACATGTTCAAGCCTGCCCGCAAGATCGTCAGCGAGTGGTACAAGGTCGGCAAGGTCTTCGCGAGTGTGGAGCGGATCGACGACCTGCTCGACCGTAACGTCGACGTTCGCGACGAGCCGGACGCGGTGGCGGCCCCACCGCTCAAGGGTCGCGTGACCTTCCGGCACGTGGGTTTCCACTACCCGGCCGAGCACGCGGACGGGTCACGCGCGACCGGCAGGCCGACGGTCCTGCACGACGTGGACTTCGAGGTCTCGCCCGGGGAGATCGTCGCCCTCGTCGGGCACAGCGGTGCGGGCAAGAGCACGATCGCGCAGCTGGTGCCCCGGCTGTACGACGCGACCAGCGGCGCGGTGCTACTCGACGGGCACGACCTACGCGGCCTCACGCTCGCGTCCGTCCGCGCCCAGGTGAGCCTCGTCCTCCAGGACACGGTGCTGCTGAGCGGCACCGTCGCGGAGAACATCGGCTACGGCATCGAGAACGCCACCATCGAGCGCATCCAGGCGGCGGCCCGTGCGGCCAACGCACACGGGTTCATCGAGGAGCTGCCGGACGGGTACGACACCCATCTGGCCGAACGGGCCACGACGCTGTCCGGCGGACAGCGCCAGCGACTCTCGATCGCCCGGGCGTTCATCCGGGAGAGCCCGATCCTCATCCTCGACGAGCCCACGACCGGCCTGGACCGGGAGTCGACCCGCCTGGTGGTCGATGCGCTGCGCACCCTGATGCGGGGGAGGACGACCATCATCATCTCCCATGACCAGGACCTGATCCGGTTCGCCGACCGGGTTCTGGAGGTCGCCGACGGCGTGATCGTCGAGGGGCCCAGGCCGTCGTACGCCACGCCGCCGGAAGGGTCCGTAGACGACCCGGCCGAGAACGATTTCCCGCCCACCCGCCAAGTCCACCGGCCGTCAATGCTCGCGGAGCCGTTGCACACCCGACTGCCGGACCTCCGGCAGGCGACGGATCCGACTTTCGCCGTACAGGCAGTCGAGCAGACACTGCTGACGCCCGGGGCGGCGCACCCGGTGCTCGACGCGCGTGTGGAGAAGCTGTGGTACTTCCCTGACGGAAGCTGCGCTCTGCGGTACGTCGTGCGGATCGCGGAGAACCTGCTCGGTGGGAGTTCGGACTGGACGCCCGAACGCACTGTGCTCGCCCGCGTCCACCCGGACCGCCAGGCGGCAAAGGCGTACGTCGAGCAGTGCCTGGAGCCACTGGTCGAGCGCGTCAAGAACACTGTTGCGGCCGGACCGTGGCGACGGTGGGCGGGGGTGGTCGGGGGGACCGGGATCGCCCTCCACCCGTTCCCCCTGGACCCCGCTTTGCCAACCCTGGCTCGTGCCGTCGACTCGAGCGCACTGGCCGAACTCGCCGGCGCCGGCCCCGCCGGCTGGTCGAGCCAAGTCGTGCACTACCCGCGCGAGGGTGCCTGCGTCCTGCGCTACGAGCGGCCACCGGGCGACGGTGCCGGCCCGACTTCCCTGTACGGCAAGGTGTATGACGACGGAGGTCGCGGTGTGGCGACCGCCGCGACCCTGGACGCGCTCAGCCCGGCCGGATCGTTCGCCGCCGCGGCGGACGGCCTCCGGTTGCCCCGCCCGTTCGGCTACCTGCCCAGGCTACGTCTGCTCCTCACCGAGGCCGTGCCGGGCGAGCCGCTGATGCGCGCCGGTTCGTGGGCCTGGTCCGCTTCCGGCTCCGCGCCGACCTCGCGGGCCGCCGTCGAGTCGATGGCGGCCGCCGGCCGGGTGCTTGCCGCCCTGCACCGACGCGAGATCCTCGACGTCCTTGCGTACTCCCGGGCCGAGGAGGTGGCCGCCGTCGGGGGCGACCTCGACACCGTACGGCAGGTGTGGCCGGAGGTCGCGGACCACGTCCAGCAGCACCTTGCCGGGATCCTCGACGAGACGGCCGAGATACCCGACTCCGACCAGGTGTTGTGCCACGGCGACTTCACCCCGGCACAGCTTCTGGTCGGGTCGGGCGACATGGCGTTGGTCGACCTTGACACGGTTCGCCGCGGTGAGCGGGCCGTGGACCTCGGCCGGTTCCTGGCCCACCTGCAACTCACGGGAACCAAGGCGGCCGGCGCCGCCGCCTGGCCCCTGCTGGACGAGCTGGGCCGGGTGTTCCTGCGGGCCTACGCCGAGGCCTGCCTGCCGGGTGCGGCGCTTGATCCGGACCTGCTCGCCCGGGTCGTCGTACACCGCGACGCGAGCCTCGCCCGAACGGCCCTGCGGGCCTGCCGGCAGCTCAAGGACGACCGGCTGAGAACCGCGCTTGAACTGCTCGACGACAACGACGACTGGACACGGAGGATTACCCGATGATGCCGCTGAACGACGAAATGGTGGTCGACTCCCTGACGGCGTTCGCGTCGTTGCCGGAGTGGCTCGCCGCCTGCATGATGCCCGACCGCGTGGAGGCAGCCCTGCGGCGCCACGTACCCGAGCTCGCCGACGGGCGGGTCCGCCTGCTGTCCTGCACGCCGCAACGGTTGCGGGCAAAAGGGGCGCAGTGGCTGGCGCGCTACCGACTCCGGGTCGACCCCGGCCCGGAGGGTGGCGAAGCCGACGTCGTCCTCGTCGGCAATCTCTGGCCGCCGTCCGCCGAACTGCCGGACGCGGGCGGGATGACGGACCAGCCGGTCGCGGCGGATGTGCCGTTCGGTGCGGCGGGCTGGAGCTGCCGGCTTCCCGAACTCCGGCTCGCACTCCACGTCGAGTTGGCCGACGAGGCGCTGCCCGCCGTACCGTCCCTGGTCGAGCCGGACCTGGCCGGCCGGCTCATCGAAAGAGTCCTGGGTGAGGCCGGCTACGGCGAGGTGAAGGTCGCGAGTTGCTCGCCGGACGTCGTTCGCTACAAGCCGGGAAGCCGGTGCACGGTGGTGGTCCGGATGAGGTACGCCGATGAGCACGCGGACCGCGGGTTGCCCGACCCTGTGGTGCTGAAGACCCACCAGGGCGACAAGGGGAACACCGCCTGGGAGGCGATGCGGGCCCTGTGGAACACCGAGCTGAGCGGCAGCAAGACGGTGACGCTGGCCGAACCGCTGGCGTACCTTCCGCAGGAACGGATCCTCGTGCAGGGCCCCGTGCCGGGCGAGCAGACCCTGAAGGAACTCGCGCGGGTGGCCATCACCGACGGTGGTGACCGGGCGCTCGGGCGGCTGCGGGACGAACTCGCCCGGACCGCGGTGGCGCTCGCGGCACTCCACGGGTGCGGGGCGAAGTACGGTCGGGTGGCGACGTTCGACGAGGAGGTCGCCGAGGTCGACGAGGTGATCGCGAGGCTGGCTCAGTCGGTGCCGGCGCTGCGCCCGGCGGCGCGGCCGCTGATCACCCGGATGCGCCGGCATGCCGCCGTCCTGCCCGAGGACCCGGCGGTCTGCGCCCACCACGACTTCCGCCCGGCGCAAGTACTGCTTGACAACGGCGCCGTCGGGTTCATCGACTTCGACGGCTCCTGCATGGCGGAGCCCGCTCTCGACCTCGGCAGGTTCCGGGCGAAGCTGCGTGACATCGGGATCAGCGTTCTTGCGGCGAGTGGACAGCCGATGAGCGGCCCGCACCTCGCTGACAACCTGGCGTTGCTCGACGACCTGTGCGAGGGATTCCTCGCGGCCTACCAGGAACGTTCGCCGGTCTCCCGCGACCGAGTGCTGCTGTGGGAGACGTGCGACCTGCTCACCGCCATGCTGCACGCGTGGACCAAGGTGCGGCTCGCCCGGGTCGGCCCGCGGCTGACCGTCCTCACCCACCAACTGCGGTCGTCTCCTGTTCTCCCCTGATTCGGCATCAGCCCGAGCTCGTTCGGCTTCTCTCTGGCATTTATGCATCAGGACGAGTCCCGGAGGCCAGGCTCGTGCGGAGTGCCGTCGTCTCCTTCCGGTACGCGGGTCGTCCGTAGAGGCGGTAGGCGAGGCTGGCTGAGCGGGGGAAGGCTGCCAGGAAGGCTTCCTGTTCGGCTGGTGTGGCGTCCTCCAACACATGGCCGAGGAAGACGAGTCTCCGGCGTTTGGGTAGTGCGGTGGTGCCGCGCTTGCCGAGTTCGGCCCATTCTGCGGCAGTGAGGTGGTCGGGGACCAGTGGCAGCACGTGTGCTTCTTCGTCGTCGAGGTGGGACGTCAGAACGGCATGAAGCTCGGTGAGCACGGCGGCCAGTTCCTCGGTCGTGGTGGGCTGGGGGGTGGCTGCCCAGGTCGAGAACAACACCGCTGCGCGGTCGAGTAGGTCGGCCAGTTGCCGGTGCTGGTTCTCCATCCGGTTGATCAGGTCGTGGGCGAGGGGTGCTCGGGCACGCAGCGGTGGCCACAGCAGTTCGTCCTCTGTGTGAAGGTGGTTGTCGAGCACCGAGGTGATCTCGGCTCCGTGCGCGAACACCCGGCGGGCGGATCCGTGGTCGGCTTCGCGTACGGCCCGCACCAGCTGCGGCAGCAGACCGAACTCGCGCCGGAAGGCGCGGTGAACCAGGACTATTTCCTTGGTGTCCGAACGGCCGGGCTGATTGCTCGAGTGAACATGACGTACTCCTTTGTGGTGTCCTGTGTGTCGGCCCGGCCGATCCGGGCGTAAGTCAGGCCGTCACTTCCGCGGCCCCCATGCCGGTCCCCAAGTCGTCGAAGGCGGGAAGGGGGACAGCTGTCACGGTTGTCGGCGGGTCGGCTTACGCGCTCGAGCCGCCGCCGCGCGGAGATGGCGGCGGGCGAGGGCGGCGGCGGCTTTCGCGTCGCCGGACTCGATGGCGAGGTAGAGCTCCAGGTGCTCGTCGTACACCGGTTGCAGGTCGTCGTACTGGCCGAGCAGCCAGCGCATCCGGCCGGCGAGCGAGGAGGAGATCTCGGCCAGCAGCGAGTTGCCGCCGGCTTCTGTCATCGCCTCGTGGAAATCGGCGGCGGCGCGTCGGGCGGTGGTCGCGTCCTTGCGAGCGGTCGCGCGGCCCTGGGTGTCCAGACAACGCTTCATGCGGCGCAGCGCGTCGGGGTCGCGGAGCTCGGCGGCGCGGCGGACGGTGAGTGGCTCGAGCGCGAGACGGACCTCGTTGAGCTCGTCGACGTCGCGGTCGGTGAAGACCCGGACGGTCATCCAGCTGTTACGCCGGGGGACGGCCAGGCCCTCGACGGCCAGGGTGTGCAGTGCCTCCCGTACCGGAACGCGGCTGATGCCGAGCTCGGCGGCGAGGTCGCGTTCGACGAGACGGGACCCCGGGACGCGAACACCGTCGACGATCTGTTCGCGCAGGACCCGCGCGACCCGCGCCGACTCGCTCTCGTCCTCCGTCCGGTCGCCCATTGCCGCATCGTATCGAGGTCGCCGGCCCCGCAGCGGTCCGCAACGGTCTTCCCCGATCTCGTCCGCGGTTCGGTCGACCATGCAGTTTGGTATACCATTCCCGGGGTGTCGTCGGCGCGGTGGTGTGTCCTGTGGCGGCCGTGGAGAAGAGGAGGCAGCGGGTGTCCCAGATCGTCCTGCGTAACGTCCGTCCGTGGGGCGGAGACGCCTGCGACATCCACATCGACGGCGGCTCTGTGGTGGCGGTCGAGCCGGCCTCCGGTACGGCTGTGCACCAGGCCCCGGGCGCCGATGGTGAGGTGATCGACGGCCGGGGGCTGCTCGCGATTCCGTCGTTCGTGAACGCGCACGCGCACCTGGACAAGACCTGGTGGGGCAAGCCCTGGGTGCCCTACGGCGGCGAGCCCGGCACACAGGGCCGGATCGCTCATGAGCGCGCCGTCCGCGGCGAAGTTGGCGTTCCCGGCCTCGAGAGCACGACCGCGCTGGTGCGTGAGCTCGTCCGGACCGGTACGACCGTGTTCCGCAGCCATGTGGATGTCGACCTGGGCATCGGCCTGGACGGCATTCAGGTCGTACGCGAGGCTGTCGCGGCCGTCGACCCGGGCCTCGCGCTCACGGTGGTGGCGTTTCCGCAGGACGGCGTCCTGCGTCGCCCGGGTGTGCTCGACCTGCTCGACAGGGCAGCCGCGGAGGGCGCGGACCTGATCGGTGGGCTGGATCCCGCTTCGATCGACCGCGACCCGGTGGGTCAACTCGACGCGCTGTTCGACCTCGCGGAGCGGCGAGGCGTCGGGCTGGACATTCACCTGCACGACTCGGGGGAACTCGGTGCGTTCGAGTTCGAGCTGATCATCGAGCGTACGAAGGCCACCGGCATGTCCGGTCGGGTCACCATCGCGCACGGGTTCGCCCTGGGCGATGTTCCACCGGCCCGGCAACGGGACCTCGTGGAACGACTGGCCGGCGCGGGCGTCTCGCTCACCACCGTCGTACCGATCACGGCGCCACCGCTGCCCTTCGACGAGCTTCGGAACGCCGGCGTGCCGGTCGGTCTCGGCTCCGACGGGATCCGCGATCTGTGGAAGCCGTTCGGGGACGGCGACATGCTGCGGCTCGCGGGGACGTTAGCCCGGCTCGCCGGGTGGCTGTACGACGAGGACCTCCGCTCCGCGGTGGAGATCGCGACGTGCGCGGGTGCCGGGTTCGGCGGCCGGGCCGTTCACGACCTCGTACCCGGTGCCCCGGCCGACATCGTCCTCCTCGACGCGGAGAACCTCTCGGACGCCGTGATCCGCGTGCCATCGCGCGACACGGTGCTCGTCGGCGGACGGGTGGTCGTGGGTCTAGGCGCCCGATGAGCCGGACGAGCCCGACGAGGCCGACGAGGCCGATGAGATGGCCTGGCTCGCGCCGGTCCTCCGCGCCCGGCAGGGGGTTGTTCTCTTCACTGCGGCGTTATCCGGCGTTCCGGTTGCTGTGGTTCTCGAACCTGTTCTTCTTCGGTGGCGCGTGGACGCAGACCCTGATCCTCGGCTGGTTGGTCTACGACCGGACCGGGTCGGAGTTCCTCCTCGCGGTCTTCACCGCGGCCCGGCTCGCGCCGATGATGTTCGGGCCGATCAGTGGTGTCGTCGCCGATCGCCACCACCGGCCGACCCTGTTGCTCGTCGCCGCGGGGTGGGCATTCGTCGCCGTCGGTGTCGTGGCCGCGTTGGCGTCGACGGGCCACCTGCCGTACTGGGGAATCGTCGTCGGCGGTCTGTGTATCGGCCTCGCGCAGTCGCCGTCGCAACCGGCCCGGTCGACGCTGGTGATGGATCTCGTCGGGCGCGAGAACCTGAGCAATGCCAACGCGCTCAACTCCATCGTCATGAACATGACGCAGATCATCGGCCCGGCCGTCGGCGGCGTAATGATCAGCGCCTTGGGGCCCTCCACGGCCCTGTGGATCTCGGCGCTGTGGTTCCTGCTGTCCTGGCTCCTGCTGTGGCCCCTGCGCCATGTGGGCAGCGCGTCCGCGGCGGTTCCGGCCTCGGTGGCGCACCGTCGGCCGGGCGAGTCGATCTGGGGGTCGCTCGTCAGCGGGTTGCGCGCGGTGATGACGAACCGCCTCGCCGCGGCGGCGTTGCTCGTCACGCTCGCCGCCAACATCACCCTGTGGCCGCTCTACCAGTCGTTCATGCCGGTGTTCGCGAGGGACCTGGGCCTCGACGCGACCGGGCTCGGCTGGCTGCTCACCTGCGGCGGGATCGGCGGACTCGCGGGGTCGCTCGTCATCGCGGGCCTGGGTGACTTCCGGTTCAAGGGTGGCCTCTTCGTCGTCGGCACGGCGATCTGGGGAGTGCTGTGGACGGCCTTCGCGCTGTCCCGGTCGGTACCGCTGTCCTTCGTGCTGCTGGGCCTCGGCGGGTTGGCGAGTTCGGCGTTCGGTGTCCTGCAGACGACGCTGCTGTTGATGATGACCGAGCCGGCGGTGCGAGGTCGCGTACTCGGTCTGCAGGAGTTGACCATCGGCGTCCTGCCGCTCGCCACGATGGTGCAGGGAGCCACCGCCTCGTTCTTCGGCGTACGAGCGACGGCGTTCGTCGGGGCGCTGTCCTTGGTGGCGTTCCTGCTCGTGTTGGGTGCGCGCGTACCGGACCTGCTCCGTTACAGCGGCACGGATCGCTCGAACTCACCGCCTCCGACCCACCACCTCAGGACCGGTTCGGCACACGTCCCGGTCTGCGACCGCGAGTAGGCTGAGCGAACTATGCCCGAGATCGACCTGCTGCTGTGTGAGTACGACCGTGCTCGCGCCTACACCGACGAGCTCTGGCGTGACCTCGCCCTGGACGAGGTCACCTGGCGGCCGCACGAGAACTCTTCCGCGATCGGGTGGCACCTCGGCCACCAGGCCCACGTCGCCCACTTCATGGTGCGCAACCTGACCGCCGCCGAGCCCAGCCCCGACCCTGCCCTGGACCCGATCATGGACTCTGCCAATCCCGAACCAGGCAGAGGAACGCTGCCCGACCTGAGGCGACTCGCCACCTTCCGTGAGAACGCCGCCCGCAGTGTCCACAAGCGCATCGGCGACATCCGCGACGGCAACGTCGGAGCGCCGGCCCAGTTGGCGATGGTCGCGAAGGTCGTGATGGCCGCGGTGATCAACCACGAGTACCAGCACAGCAAGTGGATCAGCGAGGTTCGCGCCCGCGACCTCGGCCACGACCTACCTGACCTGCCCACCTCGGACCTGCTGCTGGAACTCGACGGCTACCTGGTCTGCAACCTCGGCATCTGACTGCGGATGTCAGGCGCCGGCCGCGGCGCCGGCCAGCAGGGCAATGGCGAGAAGTGCCACTAACAGAAGAGTCACGTGCTGCACCGTCTCACGTGGACCGAGTCCAGGAGGTGAACCCAGCCCGTACTTTCCGGGTCGGTACGGACCGTAGTCGGTACGGTGCGCAGATCTCAGGTGCCCAGCGATGAGCGAGCTTTGGTGGAACACCATCGGCCCGCCGGAGAACTCCGGCGGGCCGATGGCTGAGGACTTGCGGAGGTCAGCCGTCGTAGTCCGGTGACGGCAGGTAGCGGCCGGGCACCTCGGCCGGGCTGAGGATCTTGTGCTCGCTCGGGTAGGGGGTCCGCCACCCGTGCGCTTCGTACCAGGTGAAGTGGTCCATCTGCTCGGGGTTGGCGTAGTCCGGCGCCGCCTTCGGGCCGGTCAGGTGCTGCTGCTTCCTCCAGGCTCGCCAGAGGTTGGCGACGTGCTGCTTGTCCGCGGGCACTGCGGCTGTCGGTGCCTGTGCCGGGGCGAGCGGGGCGTACTTGGGAGCCACCTCGTCACTGCCGCAGGTGGGCTGGGTCGACAGTCCGTAGGTGAGCGGGATGCGGTTGGGTACGGCGGTGAAGGGGGTGTTGTCGGCCGCATTGGTGAACGCCCTGTGCATGGGGGTGGCGGCGCTGTCCTTCTGGTTCATCGGCGTGATGCCGAGGATCTGCTCGATGGTGCGGATCACGGTGATCTGCGTGTAGTAGTGGCTGTCGACGGTGTGCCGCTGTGCCCAGGGGCTGATGATCTGTACCGGGCCGCGGGCGCCGTCGACGTGGTCGACGCCGTTCTGGGTGTCGTCCTCGATCGCGAAGATCGCGGAGTCCTTCCAGTACTTGCTGTGGGAGATGTGGTCCACGATCTTGCCGACGGCGAGGTCGTTGTCGGCGACCTGGGCGATCGGGTTGGGCGGGCCGCCGGTGTGGTCGCTGGACAGCCACATCATGTTGAGGTCGGCCGGCCCGTTCGTGTCGAAGTCGCGCTTCCAGATCTCGTAGCGGTACTGGTCGGGGATGCCGGTGTCGAAGTGCGGGTACTTGTGGACCGTGATGTCGTTCAGTGACGGGATCGGCGAAGAGGTGTAGGTCGAGATGGCGGTGTCCGCACCGGTCTCGGCCATGTTCTTGTAGTCGCAGTAGTAGTCCTGCCAGGTCGTTCCGGCCGGCTGCGTCATAGTCGGGTTGTACTCACCGAAGACGCGCGCGGTCTTGCCGGCGGCCTTGGCGCCGGTCCACAGGAACCCGGACCGCTGATGACCCAGGGCGTCGTTGTTGGAGCCGTAGCTTCGTTCGTACTCGCCTGCCTGGGACTCGGTGTACTCGGGGTTGTCGGCCTGCATGAGCCAGTTGTGGCCCTCGGCGGAGTTCGTGCCCACGTCGTAGGTGTTGTCGTACAACCCGAACTGCTGCGCCAGGGCGTGCTGGTTGGGCGTCACGTTCGCGCCGAACTGCGCCAGCGACGGGTCGCCGTTGCCGCGCGGGTCGTCCCCGAACACCTGGTCGTAGGAGCGGTTCTCCTTGACGAGCAGGAAGACGTGCTTGATGGTCGACTGATCGCCGAGTCGCTTTGGTACCGGGACCGGCGGCACGTTGCCTCCGTCGCGTTCCTCGACGGACGTGTTGTCCCAGCCGTTCTGGTGGATGACGTTGTCCGTGGTGTCGGCGATCACCGAGTCGTCGGGTAGGGCGAACCGTTGCAGGGTGCCGGTCGAGGCGTGGGTGTTGTGGCCGGTGGCCGGCTCGGTGCCCGGTCCCTTGGCGATGGTGCGCAGGGGCCCGCGTGCGCCGATGCCGCGCAGGTTGGTGACGAGGACCTTGTCGCCGGTGGTGGTCGTCACGTTCTGCGGGTAGTAGTCCGTGGGAAGCAGGCCGACGTAGCTGACCGGCTCACTGGGGCTGGTGTAGCGGTAGACGGCGAGCGCGTTCGCCCGGCCGAGGGTCACCAGCAGGTGACCGTCCTTGGTGAGGGTCACGCCGTTGGGGTGGTAGCCGACCTTGGCCTTCGGCCAGGGTTGGGTGGTGATCGTCTGAACGACCTTGTCGGTGGAGGTGTCGATGACCGACACCTGGTCGCTGCCGGTGTCGGTGACGAAGAGCGCCCCGTTGGCGGCGTGCAACGCCGTGGGGTGCAGGCCGACGTCGATGCTGTCGATGTCGGCGGACGGGTCGGCCACGTCGATGACGCTCACTGTGCCGGTGGTCGTGGCGCCGGTGTCGGGGTCGGCGGGCACCTGCGTGCCGTAGGAGTTGAGTGTGCTGTCGCCTGCCTTCGCCGGGCGGCCACCTTCGTTGCTGACATAGAGTCTGCGACCGATCAGGACCATGTCGCGTGGGGCGTTACCCACGGCCCAGCTGTGCTGGATCGCACCGGTGGTGGGGTTCATGGCCACGACCCGGTTCTGGCCGTTGACGGCGGCGTACAGGGTGGATCCGTCAGGCGAGTACACCGCCTGCGCGGGTGTCGCGTGCTTGGCTCCGTTGGCCGGGATGGCGATGAACGTCGGTGCGCCGACGGTGCCGTCGGCGTTGACCGGGAAGCGGTCGTAGCCGTTGATCTGCGGCATCCACAGCGTCTTGCCGTCGGGGGAGTACGTCGGTCCCTCCTGGCCCACGTTGTTGTTGCTGATGCGCAGGTCGGCGGTCGGGGAGGTGCCGGCTTGCTGGATGACCTTGTAGGTCTGCAGGTCGACGATGGTCAGCGCGATCGCCTGGTCGGTGGTCAGTGCGGCGAGGTGGCGACCGTCAGGGCTGATCGTGGAGGCGAGCAGCTTTCCACTGTCGACGAGCAGTCGGTCGCCGATCGGCTTGACGGTCTGGTCGCTGGGCAGGACGGTGCCCTGTCCGGTGGTCTGCCCGACCTGGCTGGTGCCGAAGGATTCGGTGGAGGCGTACGCCATCCCACCGCCTGCGAGGGCGAGGGTGGCGGCGCCGGCCGCGATGACGCGGATCCGGCGGCCGGCGGAGCGAGTGAAATGATCTGCTCTGTTGCGTCGGCGTTTGCGCCTGACGTGCATGAGTCGTCCTCTCGGAGAGCTGGGCAGCAGGCTTGCGTATCCCGCAGAGCTGGTCAGAGGTTCGGCGCGTCCTGGTGGTCGCGCTGCTTGCTGTGCATTGCAAGATCACCGAACCGCAGCGGCACGGTAGTGGGCACCGATGGCCTGAACAGGAACGACAAACGAAGACGAGATGTCCGCCCCGCTTGAAAAATAGTTACTCAGGCCCTGACTTCGAATTGTGGTGTCCGTGTCCGGCCTCACGTAGTTCCTGCAACCGGTGGCCGCGAACGGGTGCGATCCGCATGCGCCGCGCAGGCCCTCTGCCGGCCCACCGCACCATCGCCGCTGAGGGGATCAGCGCGCCTGCGCCATCACAGCTGTTCGATGCGGCTGAGGACCGCAGGGGCCATCGGGTGATGGGGGCGGGAACGACCGGTTCGGTTCGCCCAGACGTCGAGAGCCTGGACGTAGAGCGCGGTGGTGGCGCGTAGTCCGCGCGCCAGTTCGGCCGGGTCGTCGGAGGCGGGAAGAGCCTCGTGAAGCTGCCGTTGCACAGCTTCGGAAAGGGTTGTTTCCATGGCGTTCGGGCTCGCGCCCAGCAGCGGGACGATGCGCTCGTAGGAGAGGCTGGCGAGGCCGCAGCGGACCATCCAGAACTGTCCGCGGCGGAGTCGGCCGGCGAGGTACTTCAGCCACACCCAGGTGGGGCCGTCCTTGATGTCGGCCTCGGCGGGACGCGGCTTCCAGTCCACGAGGTCGGCTCGAAGCCTGTCGGCCAGGTTGTCCCGGTCGGAGATGGTCACGAAGCCGTCTGCCACGCCGCGCCACGGCTCCGCGTGACCCTCGTCGATCGTCAGGTCGAGTTGCACCGCGTCGGCGCGGTACGCGGCGTAGCGGTAGGGCCGCTGCCACGACAACTCCCCGGACAACACCACCGGGCCGGCGAGGATTCGCCCGGCCCACTCCTCGCGCTCTGCCCACAACGACTCACGGCTACCGGTGCCGGCGACGACCAGCAGGTCCAGATCCGACCACTCGTCGGCCTGCCCCTGCGCAACCGATCCATACACGAACGCAGCCGAGACACGCTTCTCGGTCCCGCACCACTCTCGTGCGCGTTCGGCCAGTTCCTCAGCCGGGCACCTGGCTCCCATCCGTACGTGTCCTCCTCGAAGACGTACGCCTATTCGTGAATGGGATCACAAACCGGGGATGGTGCGCGGCCAGTCCGGATACGGCCGCTCGCGACGATCTGGCCCACCGATGAGGTCGGCGACCAGGGCTGAGGCTCAGGTCTCGATCGGGTAGGCCATGTAGGCGATGCGGGTGCTGTCGGGTGACCAGCTGTTGACGTTCAACGATCCTTGGCCGCCGAACAGGGCGTAGCTCTGGACGGGCCGGTTCCAGTCGTCCACGGCGACCAGCCGGATCTCGACCGGCAGGTCGGCAGGGTGGCCGGTGGTTCCGAGAGGGAAGGCGATGTAGGACGCCCAGCGTCCGTCGGGTGACAGATGCGGGAACCAGTCGACGGTGGCACTGGTCGTGAGTCGTTGTAGCGGGCCGCCTCCGTCAGGGATACGGGCGATCTGGGCGTGTCCTGGGGTCGTCCTGGTGAAGGTCTCGGTGTTGAAGTAGATCCAGCGTCCGTCCGGTGACCACTCAGGTCCGTCGAGGTGGCCGGGACCGGTGTCGAGGACGGTGACGGTGTGGTCGGGGTTGAGGATCGCGAGTGCTCCGGGTTGGGCGAAGTCGTCGATCTGCACGTAGGCGAGCCGTTGGCCGTCGGGGGATACACCGTGCAGGAAGTGCCGCTTGCCGTCGTTCGGGGTGAGCTGGGTGACCGATCCGCCGGCCAGCGGGCCGCGGTAGATGTGGGTGTCCGTCGCGGAGAGGTAGATGTGTTCTCCGTCGGGGCTCAGGACGTGATCGTTGTTGAGGCTGATCGGCGGGTCGAGCACGATCCGATGGAGTCCTTGCTCGGGGTGGTGGACGTCGAGCGTCCACGCGGCGCCGTCTCCGTTGACCACCAGGTGTCGGCCGTCGTGGATCCAGTTCGGTGCCTCGATCAGGATCTCGTCGGTCTGGAACAACAGTTGTGGCGCGGAGAGGTCCGGCCCGGCCACCCACACCTGCGATCGCTGGCCGGCGCGGAGTGTGCGGTGCTGAGACCTCGCTCGTCGGGCGGTGTCCTGTCGATCGGTGGGCGGTGTCATGGCGGTCCTCCAGTCGGGGTCCGAGAGCGACATCAACCTAGCCAGCCGAGTTCGGCGCTGATCGCGTGCCCGGCGTCGATCACCTGCGGACGTAGCAGAGTGATGACCTCGGGAGTCATGCGGATGGTGGGTGAGGTGACCGACACGGTGCCCACCAGGTCGCCGGTCGAACTGCGGATCGGCGCGGCGAGCGTGCTTACCCCGGGCAGGGTCTCCTCGATGGCGACCGCAAAGCCCTCGCTACGGGCCTGTCGTACAAGCTCGATGAGGGTGTTCGGCTCCGGCGGGTTGATGGGGGAGAGGTCGGCGCGACGTTCCGCGTGTGCGATGCGCTGCACGTCGGCCTCGTCGAGTTCGGCCAGCAGGAGCCGGCTCGGTGCTCCGGACCACAGGGGAAGAGGTCTGCCGATCTCGAACATCGCCCTCAGTTCCGAGGCGCTCTCGACCTGGTCGATGTGGATGACCTGGTCGCCGAGGCCCACCGAGAGTCCGACGGTTTCTCCGGTGGAGTCGCGCAGCTTGGTCATGTGCGGCAGCGCGGCGCTGCGCACGTTCAGCCGGCGCTGGTAGGCGGAGCCGAGCGCCAGCGTCCGAGGCCCCAGCCGGTATCGCGCCGTGCTCGGGTCCTGGGAGGCGAGGTTGAGGTCGACCAGTTCGCGTAGAAGTCGTTGGACGGTGCTCTTCGACAACTCGGCGTGTTGCGCCACCTGCCGGATGCTGAGCTCGGTTTCCGCTACGCGGAGGACGTCCAGTACGCGCACCGCGCGATGCAGCACCTCGATCACGTCAAACCTCCGTGGCAACTCGTTCGGAAACCAGCTGTGAGCCTTGACACACCTGGGGTCGGCGGCCATAAGGTCCTGTCCTATTTCATGGGCCCATGTCCCATTTCACGGGACACCCTAGCAAGGAGGCGCCAACGTGAGGACCGGGGACACGGGGCATCCCGCACAGATCAAGCAGGTCGCGGCCGCCAGCGTCATCGGCACTGTCGTCGAGTGGTACGACTTCTTCCTCTACGGGACCATGGCCGCGCTGGTCTTCAACAAGGAGTTCTTCCCCGAGGTCAGCCCGCTGCTGGGCACGATGATCGCCTTCGCCACGTTCGCCGCCGGCTTCGTCACTCGCCCACTGGGCGGCATCCTGTTCGGCCACTTCGGCGACAAGCTCGGCCGCAAGAAGATGCTCGTCATCACGATGATGATCATGGGCGGCGCGACGTTCCTCATGGGCGCGTTGCCGACCTACCACCAGATCGGCATGTGGGCGCCGATCCTGCTCCTGGTGCTGCGCATGCTGCAGGGCATCGGCCTGGGCGGGGAGTGGGGTGGTGCGGCGCTGATGGCGGTCGAGCACGCGCCCGCGAACCGCCGCGGCTGGTACTCGTCGTGGCCGCAACTCGGTGTGCCCATCGGCCTGCTGCTGTCGACCGGCGCGGTGACAGGGCTCGGGGTGTTCGGCGACGACGCCCTGGTCGCCTGGGCGTGGCGGGTGCCGTTCCTGCTCAGCTTCGTCCTCATCGCGGTCGGCTTGTTCATCCGGCTGCGGGTCGCCGAGACGCCGGGTTTCGAGGCCCTCCGTGAGGCCAACGCCCAGGTGAGCGTGCCGCTGGTCGAGGTGGTCCGCAAGCACCCCAAGGTGACGCTGCTCGGCATGGGTGCTCGGCTGAGCGAGAGCGTCACCTTCAACGTGTACAACGCTTTCCTGCTCACCTACACCACCGTCGTGCTGGGTCTGTCGAAGTCCGTTGCCCTCAACGGACTGCTCATCGCTGCGGTCATCGGCATGGTCGTCATCCCCTTCGCGGGTGGGCTCTCGGACCGCTACGGCCGCCGGATCGTCTTCGGGGCCGGCGCCGCTCTCGCCGCCGTCAGCGCGTTCCCGATCTTCTGGGCGCTGGACTCCAAGAGCACCGTCCTGATCTGGGTGGCGGTCATCGTGGGATGGGCCCTGGCGGCCTGCACGATGTACGGGCCGGAGGCCGCGTTCTTCGCCGAGCTGTACCCGACCCGGGTCCGCTACAGCGGCATGTCGCTGATCTACCAGATCGGCGTACTGCCCTCCGGGGCGATCGCCCCGTTGGTCGCCACCAGCCTGGTCAAGAAGTTCGACGGTGCATCGTGGCCCGTTGCGCTCTACGTACTCGTCATCGCCGTGATCAGCGTCATCAGCGTGCTGCTCGCCCCCGAGACCAACAAGCGGCAGGTGCACCCCGCCGGCGAGGAGGTTGGCGACGAGACCACGGTGAGCAGGAACCCGGCGCCGACTGCCGAGACGATCTGAGAGGAACGACGTGACCACCCAGACCCGCCCCCGTCCCGACATCGTGCTGGTGCTCGCCGACGACATGGGGTTCTCCGACATCGGCTGCTACGGCGGCGAGATCAGCACCCCGAACCTGGACCGGCTCGCCGCTCACGGCACGCGGATGACGCAGTTCTACAACACCGCACGCTGCAGCCCGTCGCGCGCGTCGCTGCTTACCGGCCTGCACCCGCACCAGGTCGGCGTCGGCATCCTCAACTTCGACGACAGCCCGGACGGCTATCCGGGCAACCTCTCCGAGCAGTGCGTCACCGTCGCCGAAGCGCTCGGTGGTGCCGGGTACCGCACCTATCTGTCCGGCAAGTGGCACCTGGCCAGCAACATGGACACCCCGAACGGGGCATGGCCGACTCGTCGTGGCTTCGACCGGGTGTTCGGCACCCTGGAGGGCGCCGGCAGCTACTACCAGCCCCGCACCCTGATGCGTGATGAGGTCGACATCGAGCAGGAGGCTGCCGAGAGCGACTTCTTCTACACCGACGCGATCACCGACAACGCCGTCGGGTTCATGCGCGAGCACGAACGCGACCACGCCGACGATCCGCTGTTCCTGTACCTGGCCTACACCGCGCCCCACTGGCCACTGCAGGCCCGTCCCGACGACATCGCCACCTACGAAGGCCGTTTCGACGCGGGCTGGGACCAGTTGCGCCGACAGCGCATGGACCGGCTGGTCGACGAAGGAATCATCACCCCCGACTCCGAGCTCTCCGTCCGGGACCCGCGGGTGCCGGAGTGGGAGCAGGTTGACCACAAGGGCTGGGAAGCCGACCGGATGGAGGTCTATGCCGCACAGATCCACCGCATGGACCGGGGCATCGGACAGGTCCTCGACGAGCTCGAGCGGCAGGGGCGGCTGGACAACACCGTCGTGATCTTCCTGTCCGACAACGGCGGCTGTGCCGAGGAGATGCCGCCGGACAAGGTCGAGGAGTTCGTCACGGCGTTCGTCCCCATGAAGATGGTGACCCGCGAGGGCGACCCGGTGGTGCCCGGAAACGTTCCAGGACTCACCCCCGGGCCCGAGTCGACGTACCAAAGCTACGGGCGCGCGTGGGCGAACCTGTCGAACACACCCTTTCGCGAGTACAAGCACTGGGTGCACGAGGGCGGCATCTCGGCACCGTTCATCATCGGCTGGCCAACCGGCCTGCCCGAGCCGAATCCCTTGTGCACCACCCCGTGCCAGCTCGTCGACGTCCTGCCGACCCTGCTCGAAGCGGCTGGTGCGGCCTACCCCGAGCAACGCAACGGGCAACCCATTCCGCCCGCCGAGGGGCGCAGCATGCTTCCGCTGCTGCGCGGAGAACCCGACGTCGACCGCACCCTGTTCTGGGAGCACGAAGGCAACAGCGCTGCCCGCCGCGGCCGTTGGAAGCTCGTGCGCAAGCACGCCCAGCCCTGGGAGCTGTATGACATCGAGGTCGACCGCGCCGAGGCGCACAACCACGCCGAGCAGCGCCCCGACCTGGTAGCCGAACTGAGCGCCGCGTACGAGCAGTGGGCACAGCGCGCCGGCGTCGTTCCCCGAGAGGTCGTCCTGAGCCTCTACGCCCGGCGCGGCCACGGGCTCCCCGAGGAGTAGAAGCCCAACGCAGGAAGCCACTCCGACCGATCCTGGACCGCTGATTGACGCACGTGGCCGGACTTTGGTTGGGTCGGTCAACCATCCCTCACGAGGAGTTCGGATGACTGGAGCAGGTCGTCTGGCCCGTCTTGGTGTTGCTGCCGGCCTGGCTGTCGGTGTCGTGACGGCCGGCCTTGCCGGAAGCGGTCCGGCCTCGGCGTCGCCCGGCGACTCACTCGCCGACATCCGCAACAACGTCTCGATCACCGACGCCTCCACCCATCAGCGTGGTCGACTCGACAGTGCCGGCAGCTCGTTCCGTGCCTCGGCGATGGCCGCGGCAGGGTACGGTCCCGGCGCGGACGTCAGCGTGGACGGCATCGGTTTCACGATGCCTGACGTCACGCCGGGCGAGCCCGACAACTTCACCCCGGGCCCGGCCGAAACCACGGTCGACGTGTCCGGCAGCGGCAACGCGATCGCCTTCCTCGGTACGGCGGGTGGCTTCTCCGGCCTCGACCTCACAGTGCACTACACCGACCGCTCCAGCGAACGGTTGTGGGTCGGGATGCCCGCCTACACCGGCACGGCGGCCGACCCACTCGACCTGTCGACGGTCGCGACCACCGTCGCCGGCCGCAACACTGCAGCGGCACCCGACGTTGATCTCGGAACCGACTACGCGGTCTTCACTGTCGGGGTGAACATCGACCCGTCCAAGACGGTGCGCAGCCTCACCATGGCCAGCATCGGTTCGGTCCATCTGTACGACCTGGAGGTCACCACCGTCGAGGAGCCGTTCGCGGTCGACTCGGTGCTGGGCCGGACTCCGCAGCCGGAGGACGACGGTGTGCCGTGCGATCCTCGGGTCGAGGGCAAGGAGGCATGCGGGCCCTTCAACTACTGGGAGAACGCCGATCCCTCGACACACCTGCGCTACTTCCCCGCCTCCGGGGTCGTGCCCGAAGGAGCGACCGCCTTCTACAACGAGATCACCGTGCAGTCGTCGGTTCCGTCGACGTACTTCATGACCAACGGCTACAGCGGCGGTTACTACGGCATCCAGGAACTCGACGACGGCAGCAAGATCGCGATCTTCTCGATCTTCGGCCCCAACCGGGGCACGGTGCCGGACGACAAGCTGACCTCGAAGGTGCTGTACCGGATCGGCTACGGCGACTTCGTGATCCACGGTGAGTACGCGGGCGGCCCGAGCATCCGGATCCCGTTCGACTGGAAGGTCGGCAAGACGTACGCGACCATGATCACCAACCAGCCGGATGCGACGCAGGGCAGTCATGCGCAGATCGTGACCGCCTGGCTGAACACCGAACCCGTCGGCCAACGTCCGAACTGGCTCAAGCTGATGACGGTCAGGACCGAGCGCCCGTCCGCGACGCCGCTTCAGATGACCGGGTTGTACTCCTTCCTCGAGGACTTCGTCCGCGACGGGTCGTTCACCGACGGCCGGGTTCGTCAGGCCGCGTACGGCAATGCCGCGATCTACCAGGCTCGCGGCGGATGGCGGCCGCTGGACCGGATCGGCTTCACCGGCCAACTCTCGGGCAAGTACACGATCCAGAACGACGCCTACCCGCTGCCGGGCGAGACCTGCGTGATCACCGAGAAGATCACCGGCGGCGACATTCCGTTCGCCGAGGCACGCAGCGGATACGGCACGATCTGGGACACTGCCAAGTGCGACCAACCCCGAAGGTTGCCGGCAACTTCCCTTGCCCCGTTGGGCATCAGGGCGCCGATCCAGCAGGCTACGACCTTCCTCGACGTCGAGGTGGCCTCTGCGAGCGATCGACTGTCGGTGGCGACCGAGCTGCTGGCCAACGACGAGCCGGTGCGGGTGAGCCTCGACGGTACGGCGGTCTCGGCTGCCGATCTGGCCGCGTCCTCGGCCGGCACTCTCGATGCCCAGATCACGCTGCCCGGCCCGCTGGCGCCGGGGGAGCACGCCGTCGAGGTGAGCGGCCGGAGCAGCAACCTGACCGGGAGCACCACCATCACCGTCAGGTGACCGACTTGTGGCTGCGACGCTGAGCATCTACGCTCGCCGGAGCACCCCGACGGACTCGACTCGAGTGTTCGGGCGCGGATCCGCCAGGAGCCGGGGACGTTCGTCTCCGGAGGGTGCTTCTCTTGCTCGTGCTTCGTCGCTACGTCGACGTGCTGTCTCGTCCGAATGTTCGCATCCCCTTGGCAGGCACAGCGCTGGCGTCCCTGCCGATCGGGTTTCTCAGTCTCTCGGTGCTGCTCCTGGTTGGTCACTCACGCGGCTTCGGCGTCGCTGGTGTGGTGGTGGCGGGGCTCACCTGCGGTACAGGTGTCGGGATCGCGGTACAGGGTCGGTTGATCGACAGGTTCGGTCTGACGACGGTCCTGCTGTCCGCGGTCGCCGTACAGGTGGGTGCTGCCGGGTGCCTGGTCGTGTCGGTGTGGGCGTCGGCGCCGGTGGGACTGATGCTGTTGTGCGCGGTCCCCACCGGGTGCGGCGAGCCGCAGGTAGGCGCACCCATGCGAGCCTTGTGGACCGTACTGCTGCCCGCGGAGGAACGTGACGCCGCAGCCGCGATCTCGTCGTTGCTGCTCCAACTGTCCGCGGTAGTGGGGCCCCTGCTGCTGGCCGGGCTCCTCCCGTTCGCCGGTCGTGGTGGATCGGTGCTCGCGGCGGTCGGTATGTTCGCGATCGGAACCTTCCTGCTCGTGTCCAGCCGGCCGGCCCGGCGCTGGCATCCCCCGGTCGCCACGGGGCGTCGCCGGGTTGGGGCACTGGAAAGCGCCGGAGTTCGTGTCGTCACCGCGATCGGTGCTGTCCAAGGCGGCATCGGTGGGCTGGTTCAGGTCGCGGCCGCAGCCGCGGGCGCCACGAGCGGAGACGAGGACATTGCGCTGGTGCTGTACGCGGCGTTGGCGACCGGAAGCCTGGTGGGGACCTTGTGGTACGGGGCCCGCACGTGGCGGGGGGCTGTCGACCGTCGGATGGTGATCCAACTCGGTCTGGCCAGCCTCGCTCTGGTGGCGGGATCGGGCAGCATGGTCGTGGTGGATCGGGGCGGTTTCGCCGTTGCGCTCCTGACTGTCAGCCTGGTCGCTGTCGGCCTGGCGACCGGCCCGGTGGGCGTCACGGCGTACGCGGTCGTCGAACGCGTCGCACCGGAGGGCTCGATGGTTGCTGCCTTCACGACCTTGACCGCTGCCGGTCTGACTTCGATGGCTCTTGGCACCGCGGCTGCGGGCGTGGTCTGTGACCAGGCAGGGCCGGCGGTCACCTTACTGCTGGCCTCAGGCGTCGGACTGATCGGAATCACGGTCCTGGCAGTGAGCGGAGCCGGCCTTCGGCTCGATCCGTCCAGTCACCGAGGTGCACGGTGAGCTGGCGGTTACCGGCGTACTGGATTCTCTTCGGACGCCCGCATGACGTCGCGCCGGCGGCTTCGCGCCCACCACAGGTAGCCTGCGCCGAGGGCGATTGTGCCTGTGCTGGTGAGGCAGGCCAGGTCGTCGACGACGAGGCTGGCCGGTGACAGCTCGCCCAGGCGGGCCAGGAGCGCCAGTCCGAGCAGGATCACGCCGAGCCGGACGAGCAGGCGGGCTGCTTCAGCGGCCATGTCAGTGCACCCCCAACAGGTGGTCGATGTCGGGAACCCGCTCGGGGAAGAAGCACGCCGTTCGGTGCCCGCCGCTCACTTCGGCCAACGGGGGCTGACTGGCTCGGCAGCGCGCCTCGACGAACGGGCAGCGATTCTGGAACACACATCCGACCGGTGGCAGAGCACTGTCGACGGACTCCTCGGCCGGCTCACGTTGCCTACGCCGGGCGAGGGCGGGGTCAGGTACCGGGATTGCCTGCAACAGCCGGTAGGTGTAGGGGTGCCGGGGGTCCTGGATGACCTGCTCGGCCGGGCCTTCCTCGACCAGGACGCCGTAGAACATCACGAGGATCCGGCCTGCCTGGGAGAAGTACCGCACCACGCCGAAGTCGTGGCTGATGAACAGATAGGCGAGTTGGCGCTCCCGCTGGAACGACAGCAGCAGGTCGAGGATCGCGAGCCGCATGGACACGTCGAGCATGCTGGTCGGCTCGTCGGCCACGACCAGCTGCGGGCGCAGACTCATCGCGCGGGCGATGGCCACGCGTTGCCGCTGTCCGCCGGACAGTTGGTGCGGGTAGCGGCGGAGGAATGCCTGGGTAGCGTCCAGGCCGACCTCGCGCAGGATGCGGACCAGTTCGTCGCGTACGGTGGCTCGCCTGGCGAGCCGATGATGGAGCAGGGCCGGGCCGAGGGCGTCCTCGATGGTGAGTCCCGGGTTCAGCGACGCGTAGGGATCCTGGTGGACGACCTGGACCGCACGCCGGTAGGCCCGGAAGTCCTTGCCCTTGAAGGATCTGACGTCGCGGTCCTCGAAGCGGACCTGTCCGTGCGTCGGTGTCTCCTCGCCGATCACCAGTCGGCCGAGGGTGGTCTTTCCGCACCCCGACTCCCCGACCACCGCCAGGACGTCATCGTGGTCCAGTGACAAGCTCACCTTGTCGAGGACGGGTCGGTCGCCCGCGGTGGTTGGATACCAGTGGCTCACCATGTCGACGTCGAGCAGACTCATCGCGGCGTCCCCTCGAGGAGGTTCTCGTTGGCCACATGGCAGGCGACGGTGTGACCGGAGCGGTCGGCCACCAGTGGCGGTTCGGTCTCGCGGCAGAGTGGCATCGCGAGCGGGCACCGCGGCGCGAATCTGCAGCCGCGGGGGAGTTCGGCAAGGTTGGGGACCTGCCCGGGGATGGGGCGTACGTCCAGGCCTCCCGCGAGCACGCTCGGGATCGCCGAGATCAGTGCGCTGACGTAGGGGTGCCGGCGGGGGTCGGTGAAGATCTCGTCGACGGTGCCGGTCTCGACCAGCCGACCGGCGTACATCACCGCCACCCGGTCGGCGAGCTCGGCAACCACGGCGAGGTCGTGGGTCACGAACACGATGCTCAGGTCGAGGGCACTGTGCAGGTTGCGGAGTACGTCGAGGACCAGCCGCTGGTTGAGCACGTCGAGCGCGGTCGTCGGCTCGTCCAGGATCAGGAGGGACGGATGCAGGAGCAGGGCGATGGCGATCGCCACCCGCTGCTTCATGCCGCCGGACAGTTGGTGCTCGTACGCCCGCCAGATCCGCTGCGTGGGCAGCCGGACCATGCCGAGAAGCTCCTCGAAGTAGGCGCGGCCTGCCGCCACGGACTCGAACACGCCCTCGTGTGCCTCGAGGAGGTCCTCGACCTGCCGGCCGACGGTGGTGACCGGGTTGAAGGAGTTCATCGCCGCCTGGAAGACGATGCTGACCTCGGCGGCCCGTACGTGGTTCAGCTGCGACCGGTTCATCGACGCCAGGTTGCGGCCGAGTACCTCCACCCTGCCGGCGGTGATCCGGCCAGGTGGAGGGATGACGTCCAGCATGGAGTAGGCGAGCGTGGACTTGCCACAGCCGGACTCTCCGACGATCGCCTGGATGTCGCCGGGCCGCACCTGCAGGCTTACGTCCTCGACCGCCCTGATGGCACCCGGCCCGTTCCCGAAGGAGACGGTGAGGTCGTTCACCGAGAGGAGGGGCGGGTGCTGGTCTGGTTGGTTCATCGGACGCCCTCCTACTGGACCCGGAGCCGGGGGTTGAACAGGCTGTCCAGAGCTCTGGAGAAGAAGACGAAGGCGACCTGCAGAACGACGATCGACGCCATCGGCGCCAGCAGGTAGAGCATGCTCTTGCTGGTGTAGAGGGCGCCCTGGCTCATGGCGAGGTTGATCATGATGCCCCAGTTGGTGCCGCTCAGCGGGGCGACGCCGAGCAGGAAGAGCCCGACCTCGGCGTAGATCGCGCCGGTGATGCCGAGCAGGAAGTGAATGGCGACGTACGGCCCTACGTTGGGGAGCAGCTGGCGGCCGACGATGTTGTGGAGCGGCAGGCCCTGGATCCGCGCCGCCGCCATGAAGTCCATGGTGCGCAGGCTGATCGCCTGCGAGCGCACCGCCCGGGCCAGTCCGGCCCAGCCGGTGACCGAGAGGATCGCCGCCAGGACGAACGGGTTGGAGGAGTGGATGACCGCGGCGATCACGATGATCAGCGGGAGGCCAGGGATGGTGAGTGCGATGTCGACGATCCGCATCACCACGACGTCGACCCAGCCGCCCTGGTAGCCGGTCACCAGGCCGATGACGACGCCGACGAACGTGGTGATGGTGGCCGCGAGGAGGCCGACCTCCATGATCGGCCGGGTCCCGACGATGATCTCGGCGAGGATGTCCTGGCCGAGCGTGTCGGTGCCGAGCAGGTGCTTCGAGGACGGTGGAAGGTAGGTGCCGTCCTGCTGTCCGAAGGTACGCAGGTGGACGAACATCGGGCCGAAGATCGCGACCAGGCCGTAGCAGACGATCAGGATCGCGCCGACGAGGGCGGACTTGTCGGCCCACAGGATGCGCCACAGGTCACGGAAGAAGTCGCTCATGCCATCGTCCCTCCTACCGGTACCGCACGCTCTTCCACGTCCCGCGGATCCTCCGTGCCCGCCTTCCGCCCGGCACCCGGTTTGGCGATCCGCGGGTCGATGACGGGATACATCAGGTCGACGAGCAGGTTGGAGAAGACGACCGACGTCGTGATGAGTACGAAGCAGCCCATCATGAGGGAGTAGTCACGGGAGTTGACCGCCGTCACGAGGTAGTAGCCGACTCCGGGATAGTTGAAGAACTGCTCGATGAAGACCGATCCGCCGAACATGAAGCCCAGCGAGAGGGCCAGGAGAGTGACCTGCGGGAGGAGCGAGTTGCGGCCGACGTAGGACTGCATGATGCGACGGCGTCCAAGGCCGCGTGCCTCGGCTACCCGGACGTACTCCGCACCCAGTGTGGAGATGGCGCTTCCCTTCATCTGCAGTGCCCAGCCACCGAAGCCGATCAGGGCGTACGACGCGATCGGCAGTGCCGAGTGGCGCACCACGCTGGCGACGAACGGAAGGTTCCAGCCCACCGGAATCCCCGCTCCGTATGCGCCGCCCTGGGGGAACAGGTGATGGATCTCGGTGAGGAAGTACAGCAGCAGGATTGCCACCAGGTAGTTGGGAACCGCGCTGAGGAACGACACCACCAGCGTGACCACCTTGGTGAACCGGCTCGCCTGGGCCGCGGCCATCACCGTTCCCACCGCTATTCCGATCACGAAGCTCACGATCAACGCCACCCCGACGGAGAAGACCGTCCACGGCAGCGCGCTGGCGATGATGTGCGACACCGACTCACCGGGGTGGCTGATCGACGTACCGAAGTTTCCCTGGCAGACGTGCCAGATGTACTGGAAGTACTGCTTCCACGCCGGCGAGGTCGGCATCACTCCGTAGATCGCGTTGACCTGTTGCTGGATCTCCTGCGTCGTGAGGTTGCCCTGCCGCGACAGCTGGTTGACGAGGTAGTCCATCACATTGCCCGGCATGAGCCGGATCATGAAGAACGACAGCGAGACCACCACGAACACGGTGAGCAGAGCCGTCGCCACTCTCCTCGCGAGGTAGGAGATCACCAAGCCTCCCTGCGTTGTGCCGATCGGACGCTACTTGGGGGAGATCTCACCCTTCTCCTGGCCGACCACGATCAGGTAGTTGCCGTTGCTGTGCTGTCGCCACAGCGGGCTCGACTCGGCGGGCCAGTTGAACTTCTTCGTCGAGAACGCGATCTGGTTGGCGAAGTCGGCGTACTCCAGGTACGGCACCTGTTGGTTGACCAGCTGCGCCCAGCTCCAGGTCAGCTCCTTCATCCGGGGACCGGACGCTACCTGGTGGATCTGCTTGTCGAGTTCCTGCGGAACGTTCACCACTCCGAGGCCGGGGACGTTCACCTTCGGGCCGTAACCGAGCCCGCGCCGGCCGGCACTGGAACCGGTGGCGGTGAAGTTGTTGGCGCTGCCCATCGGCGACTGTTCGAAGTCCAGCAGCGGGTTGGGGCTTCCGCCCGTGCAGCAGAACGCACCGATCTGGAAGTTGCCCGTGTGCAGGTCCTCGCTGTAGCTCACGCCTTCGACGGTGTTGAGAGTCGAGTCGATGCCGAAGCTGTCGAGTGCGCTGTCGGCCACCTTGAACGCGGCGATCTGGTCGGTCCAGCCGCTGTTCATCTCCAGCGTCACCTTGAACGGTTTGCCGTCCGGCATGAACCACTTGCCACCGGTGCGGCGGAACCCCGCCTCCTGCAGCAGGGCAGCGGCCTTCTTCGTGTCGTAGGGGTAGGGGTTCAGCGAGGCGAGTTGCTCCTTGGTGAGGAACTCCTGCGCCACCTGGTCGACCAGACCCTCGGGAATGCTCGGAGTCACCGCGTGCGGCTTGGTCTTTCCCCAGGCCAGCTCGTCCATCTTCTGCCGGGGCAGGGCGTAGGCCATCGCCTGCCGGACCTTCACCGAGTTGAACGGCGGCTTGGCGTTGTTGAAGACGATCTGGCCCTGGAAGGTCCCCGGCACCGAGAGCAGATGCGCGTCGGGGTTCTGCTGCCACTGGTTGACGATCGCCGACGGCATGTAGAGCCAGCCACTGGAGAAGTCGGCGGTGCCGCTCAGCAGGTTGGAGTTCACCTGCGGCTGTTGATTTCCGAGGTAGCGGATCTCCTTGACCGAGATTTTGTCCGCGGCGTAGAAGCCGTCCCACTTGGTGAGCTTCTGCTCCTGGGTCGTCATCCCGACAAGCTTGTAGGGGCCGTCGCCGACCAGCGTCTTCGGATGCACCTTGGCAAGGTTCTGCAGGGCGGTGGTCATCGTCTTGTACGCCGGGCCCTCGGCCGCCGCGGCCGGATCGGTGCGGGCCTGGGTGAAGTAGCTGTCGACGGCCTGCTTCAGTTCGGGAGTGACGTACTTGCCCCAGACGCTGGACGGGTAGGGCGTGACGCCGTTGAACAGGTCGTTCTCGACCAGGACCATCGGGACGCCGGGGCGTGCGGTGAGCACGACCGACTTGGTTCCCTTGGCGGCGACGTCGGTGATGTCGTTCCAGATCCCGGCCTGGGTGAGGGCATCCAGGTAGAGGGTGTCGACAACATCCTTGCTGGTCACCGGCGTGCCGTCCTGCCAGGTGGCCTTGGGCTGGAGGTTGATCTGCAGTTGGTTGCCGTGTACGGACCAGTTCTGCGCGAGTTGCGGGGTGAAGGAGTCCAGACTCGGCCAGTTCTGGATGGCCAGCGGGAGGAAGACGAAACCATTCGCCCCGCTCGGGAAGTTGAGGTTGGTGGACCACGGGTTGTACCCCCACGTGGTCCAGGGACCGGAGCTGGCCATCACCAGAACCGAGTCGTGTGTCGTGGTGCCTTTGGCGGCGTTCGAAGGAGTTGGGGAGTCGGTGCAGGCCGCGGCGACTACGGCGACGACGGCCGCCAGGACCCCTACCCGCAGCCCGCGGCTGAGCCGGCTCGTCCTCCGCCGACCACCGCGTGGGCACCGTGGTCGTGGCGCGGGATGACCGAGCCAAGAGAGCGACGATCGTGGCAACCACGTTGTGCCCATGGCGCCCCTCCTTGCCGAAGCGTTGGCGGACAGTCGAGTGACGTTTGGCGCACGCAGCTGACCTCCGCTGGTCGACTGCGCGTCGTCAGAAGCCGAACCGCGCGGGCCATGACCAGATGCGGCGCCGCCGGTAGCGCCTTCTGCGCGAGGGTTGTGCAGACATTCCGCTGCCCACCATGGGATGCCGCGCGATCAGGTGGTCAGCGAGAAGGAGGTCTGGCCCGAGTTCTGCGAGCGTGACGCTAATGGCGGCTACCAGCCCTGTCAACGGAGCCTTGTCCCGCGCTTTGTGCAAGCGAGAACGCGTTTTGTGCAAGCGATTCCGCGCTGCTCATGACCGGCAAGAGCATGCGGGGAGCGGAGTAGTCGGCAGGGTTCCATCGCTGACCTGCGGCCTTTGACCTACACGTAGCTGGGGTGGGCGCAGGAAGGATTCGTGCAACCGGTGCGGGGCCGGTTCGCCGATCGGCGCCGTCCGATATCGGCTGGTCATGCGATCCAGTCGGAGCTGACCCTGTTGAGTGAGCCGGCTCGAATCGACCTCAGGAGCGAGGCGTGGGTCCTCGGAAGGAGCCCGGCGTACGTCCGGTGAGCCGTCTCACGTGCCGGCTGAGATGGCTCGAGGAGTTGTAACCGCACGACTCGGCCACGGTGGCCAGCGGTGCATCGGAGTTGCGGATCGCGGACAGCGCGCGCTGTAACCGGAGCTCCTGGAGGTGCTCCATCGGGCTCCGCCCGCGCAGCCGTGCGAACTGTTCGCGAAGAAGGGCGGGGGACACGTGCAGCTCCTGGGCGATGTCCTTGATCAGAACCTTCTGACTGGATCGTGCCTCGAGCAGTGACTCGGCATCCCGCACCATACGTTCGGACTGGCTCAGCTGCTCCTCGGCTGTGCTGCGTTGGATGAGCACTCGGACCACGCTCATCAGGGCGGCCGTGAGCTGACCGGCCGGATCGCTGCGCTTCAGCCACTCTCTGGCAGCCAGGGCGAACAAGTGCCGGAGGCTGCCGTGTTCGTCGTCGAAGACCACTCGCGAGCAGGGTAGGAGGTCGGGGGCGTCGACACAGAGGAAGTAGTTGGCGTAGGCCGTGACAGCTGTCTCCCAGTGCACTTCCCCGGGACGGGTGAGGACGATCATGCCCGGCTGACTCCAGTAGGTCCGGCCATCGGCCGGGCACCGAACGCGGCCCTCTCGGTAGTAGGTGAACTCCCACGACTGGTGCTGGTGCGCGGGGAAGTCACGGCCCTTGGGGGCCTCGTGGTGGCCGGCGGCAATAAGGAGCCATTCTGTGGTGGCGGCGCTCGGGGGCCGGAGCTTTCCGTGCATCTGTTCCTCCCGGCGGCAAACGTAGTTCCGCCTTCGGCGACAGACAACGAAGCGGCGTTCCACACGTCCGTCATCGGAAGGGCCCGGCTCTGCGAAGGCGCGCGATTCGTGCAAGGCGCTCCGTGCTTTGTGTATGGCGCCCCCGCACGTTGCTGAGGCAGTGTCGTGGGTGAGGGCCACGAGCACCCGCCCGCGAGGACCGGTTCGGGGGACGGGGTGCCGAGTGCGGAGGACGGCTGGACATGGACGACATGGACGACATGGACATGGAGACGGCGCTGAGCGAGCTCGGCGTGACGGACGACCTGCTCGACGCGAAGACGAAGGCGCAGCTCGACACCGACGGGTTCGCGCCGCTTCCGGGGATCCTGTCGCCGGAGCAGGCCGACGCGTTCGGTGAGCGGCTGGCCGAGCTGTCCCGCATCGAGGGGAGCCGCGCGGGGGAGGAGGTGCACCAGGAGGCGGGTACCGACCGGCTGTCCGATCTGGTCAACAAGGACCCGATGTTCGAGGTGTGCTTCACCCATCCGGTGGTGCTCGCGGCGATCCGTCATGTGCTGGGGGAGTTTCGTCTGTCCTCGCTCAACAGCAGGGCGGCGTTGCCCGGCCGGGGTCACCAGGGGCTGCACGCGGACTGGGGTGTTCTGCAGGAGGGGCAGGGCTTCCAGGTCTGCAACTCGATCTGGTTGCTGGACGACTTCACCGCCGAGAACGGCGCGACGCGGGTGGTGCCGGGTTCGCATCGCAAGCGCGGTAAGGCGCCTGCCGACGAACTTGACGGTGATCCGCGTGCCACGCATCCGGACGAGGTGCAGTTGATCGCGCCCGCCGGGACGGTGGTGGTGTTCAACAGCCACCTGTGGCATGGCGGTACGCGCAACAACAGTGACCGGCCCCGCCGCGCGCTGCACTCCTACTTCACCAGGCGCGACATGCCGCAGCAGCTCGACCAGGCGGAGTACCTCCGCGTACGCACGCGCGACCGACTGAGCCCCGCCGCCAGGTATCTGCTCGGTGTTTAGCACCACATCGACGGTCATCGGAGGTCAGGCGGAGTCCCTGAGAATCAGCCTCCACGGAACCACGTGGGTGCCGGTTCGCATGCCGGGATCGTCGATGCGCGCAATCAGTCGTTCCAGGGGTGGCCGGAACTCCTCGACCGCGCTGCCCACTGTGGTGAGTGCCGGCCGGAGGTCGGCGCCCTCGGGGATGTTGCCGGCGCCGATCACCTTGAGCTCGTGTGGGATGGAGATGCCCAGCTGCATGGCGGCCCACATGGTGGCGATCGCGGCGCGGTCGGAGTTGGCCATGATGGCGTCGGGCCTTCTTCTGGTCGACCGATCGAGCAGCTCGGTCGCCAGGTGCCGGGAGTCGAGGAATCCGGTGAATGCGGTCTCGCGATCCTGGACGACGGTGATCGAGCCGGGCTGGTAGCCGTGCTCGAGAAAGGTGTCGACGAACGCGTCGCGACGAGGGTGGTCCCCGGTGTCCGGTGCGTCGATGAAGGCCGGGCGTTTGACGCCGAGCCTGATCAGGTGTTCGGCGGCCGCCCGGGCCGCGGTCGCCTCTCGCTGGACCATGACGTCGAAACCCCGCGGACGGTACGAATGGTGGACCGCGAGCAGCGGCACCCGCCGTCCGATCCGGTACAGCCGCCCCGCACCGAACGAGGGGGAACCGACGACCACCGCGGCGTCGGCCAGGCCCTCGAGTAGATGGGTCTCGATCAGGTCGGCGGCGTTCTCGGTATGGCCGTACCGCTGGATGACGACGCCGAGTCCGTGATCGGCCGCGACCTCCTCGATCTGCGTGATCAGTCCCAGCGCCCAGGGGTTGAAGGGCGTGTACGCCGCCACCGCGACGAGCCCGGTGCGGCTGCGGGCCAGCACCCGGCCGGACCGGGCCGGGGTGTAGTCGAGATCTCGCATCGCTCGCAGAACCCGGGCGGTGATCTCGGGGGTTGCCGGGTTCTTCCGGTTCGCGCGCCCGCTGGCGACATAGGAGACCGTTGCGGCCGACACGCCCGCGGCGCGCGCCACATCGGCCTGCGTAGCTCGACGCCGGTTCAACTGCACCTCTCAGGATTTACCACACAGGTACGAAGACATGGGTGACAGGGCATTGACAGCATGCCAGAGTAGTGGTTGGTTAGGCGCATAACCGATACTTCATTTCCGGTCGGAAAGGTAGGGAATGGGTTTGCCGCCGTACGCCGCGAACAGTCGCCAGTCCGGCAGTCGTACCCGCCGTCAGGACAGACCCAACATCATGGTGATCTGTGTCGACCAGATGCGCGGAGACGCCTTGTCCTGCGCGGGTCATCCGGTGGTGAAGACGCCGCACCTGGACGAGATCGCCGGTCAGGGCACCCGGTTCGCGCGGGCCTACTCGGCTACTCCGACGTGTGTGCCGGCCCGGGTCGCGCTGTTCACCGGGCAGTCCCAGGAGCGGCACGGCCGGACCGGCTACCGGGACGGCATCCCGTTCACCGAGGCGCATCCGGTGACCATGCAGGGCGTGCTGCGCGAGCATGGCTACCAGACCCAGGCGATCGGCAAGATGCACGTCTTCCCCGAGCGGTCCCGGTGTGGCTTCGACGACGTACGGCTGCATGACGGCTTCCTGCACTTCGGGCGCCGCTACGGCGGTCGGAATCTGGACGCGAACGACGACTACCTGGCCTGGCTGCGCCGGCAGCCCGGGATGGATGCGCACGCCGACTACTTCGACGACGGCGTCGGCTGCAACTCCATGGTGGCGCTGCCGTGGAACCGCGACGAGTACCTGCATCCGACCAACTGGGTGGTGCACGAGACCCTGGACTGGCTGCGGCGGCGCGACCCGACGGTGCCGTTCCTGAGCTACGTGTCGTTCCATCGACCGCACGCGCCGTTCAACCCGCCGCAGTGGGCCTGGGACCAGTACTTCGGTCGGCAGCGGAGCGAGCCGCCGCGCGGCGACTGGATCGACGACTTCTCCGAGTTCCGCCGGGACAACTACCACCAGACCGTGATGGGCCGGTTGGATCCGGAGTCACACCACCGGACGACCAGCGGCTACTACGGGCTGATCAGTCACATCGACGTCCAGATCAACCGGTTGCTCGAAGGGCTCGCCGACCACGAACTGTTGGAGGACACCGCGATCGTCTTCGTGTCCGACCACGGCGACATGATGGGTGACCACGACATGTACCGGAAGTCGGTCGGCTTCGAGGGCAGCGCGCACGTTCCGATGATCGTCCGGCCCGCGCCGAGGTTCGCACCGGACGCGCCCCGGGCGGCTGTGGTCAACGACGTCACCGAGCTGCGGGACATCATGCCGACCGTGCTCGAGATGGCCGGGGTGCCGATTCCGGAGACCGTCGACGGCGCCAGTCTGGTGCCGTACGTCCAGGGGGGCCGGCCGCACAACTGGCGCAGCGAGATCCACGGCGAACACACGCACTTCGCCCAGTCCCTGCAGTGGGTCACGGACGGCCGCCGCAAGTACCTCTGGGCGTCGGCCGAGGGCAGGGAACAGTTCTTCGACCTCGAGGAAGATCCGCAGGAACTGCACAACCTGATCGGGGATCCCGGCAGGCAGGCGGAGATCGAGGGCTGGCGGCAACGGCTGATCGGCTACCTGTCCGAGCGCGAGGAAGGGTACGTGGCCGAGGGCCGGCTCGTCACCGGCAGGCCGGCGCAGACCGAACGCTCGGACATCACGGCGCTGCTGGGCAAGGGAGCCGGGTGACCGCCCTCGAGGCCGGCTCGGCCGCCGTACAGCGCAGGGTCGGCGGGTGGTACCAGCGGACCACGACCCGCTGGTGTTACGTGTTCCTGTTGCCTGCCCTCGTGCTCACCGCGATGTTCACCTTCTACCCGATGGTGATGTCGTGGGTGTACTCCACGATGGACTGGGCCGGTTTCAGCAACGACATGACCTTCGTCGGCGTCGGCAACTACCGCGAGCTGCTCGGCGACCACATGTTCTGGTCCGCGCTCGGCCGGTCGATGATCTTCGTGCTGGTCGGCACTCCGCTGCGGGTCGGGCTGGCGCTCGTGGTGGCGGTGATCCTGAACCGTCAGGTGATGCGCCTGTCGGTTGCCTTCCGTACGTTGTTCTTTCTTCCGGTGATGGCGTCCGCGTCGATCATCGGCGTGGTGATGACGTTCGTGCTGAGTCCGAACAACGGCCCGGCCAACACGCTGCTCGTCGGAACCGGGCTGGCGGGTTCGCCGGTGGAGTTCCTGTCCGATCCGAAGCTCGCGATCTGGACCGCGTTGCTCGTGCACACGTGGAAGAACTTCGGCATCACCATGATCTACTGGCTCGCCGCGCTGCAGACGGTGCCGACGGAATACTACGAGGCCGCGCGCATCGACGGCGCCGGCTGGGCAGGCCTGGTGCGTTATGTCACCATGCCCATCCTGCTCCCGTTCGCGTTGATCATCATCGTGCTGACGGCGAAGGAGAACCTGCAGGCGTTCGCGATCATTCAGGCCATGACGCAGGGTGGGCCGTACTTCAGCACCCAGGTGATGGAGATCTTCATCTACCGCACCGCCTTCGCCGCCGACGAGGCTGGTGGCGTGCCGCGGCTCGGCTACGCGTCCGCGGCCGGTTGCTTCTTCGGGACCGTGACCCTGTTGCTCGCCCTGGTCCAGCTGTGGGTCGCCCGGCGGCTGGCCGAGACCCGTCGTGAACTCGGCAGGGCCCGAGGTGATGCTGCGTGACCGTCGAACCATCGTCGACGGCGGCCCCACCGCGGCCGACAGAAGGGGTGCGGCCCGGCGGCGGGCGGCGCGTCCGGCAACGGCGGTTCTCGCGCCGGGATCGGCTCTGGGCAGTCATCATGTCGGTGATCCTGGTGCCGATCGTGATCGTCTGGGTGTATCCGTTCATCTGGACGGTCTCCTCCTCGCTGAAGAGCAGCAGTGAGATCTTCGGGTCCCTGAGCCCGTTCAGCCCTGTGCTCCGGATCGGCAACTACGCGCAGGCCTGGCGCGACGCGCAGATGGGGCGGTACTTCTTCAACACCGTCTTCGTCACCGGCTTCTCGATCCTGATCGCGGTGCTCACCGCAGCGCTGATGGGGTACGTGCTCGGCCGCTATCGCTTCGCGGGCAAGAAGGTGATCATCGCGGTGCTGGCGCTGGCGGTGTTCCTGCCGGAGGGTTACACCATCATCCCGGTGTACGACCTGATCGACCGGCTGCATCTGACCGACTCGCTGTGGGGCGTCACCCTGGCCGAGGCGGGCGGGGTCAACATCGTCGCCGTGCTGCTCTTCGCCGGCTACTTCGCCCAGCTTCCGGCCGAACTCGAGGAAGCCGCCCGGATCGACGGCGCCGGCTTCCTGCGTACCTTCACCTCGGTCTACCTGCCCCTTGCCCGTCCGGTGACGGCGACAGCCGTGATCATGCAGTTCCTGCACAGCTGGAACGACTTCCTGCTCCCGCTGGTGCTGACTCTGACCCGGCCCGAGCTACGGACCCTCTCGGTCGGCATCTACGCCCTCCGCGGCCAGTACCTCAGCGACTGGGGCGTGATGACCGCCGGAGCGACCATCGCGCTGGCGCCGATCGTCGTCGTCTTCCTGCTGCTGCAGCGCCACTTCGTGGAGAGCATCGCCGGGGCTGTGAAGGGGTGAACGCAGCAACTCGGTCGTAGTGATCACCAAGGATCGAAGCACAGATCGAGGCGCCGACCGAAGCCCCGATCGAAGCACCGAAGGAGGTTCTCATGCGTTCTCAACAGGGCAACGGCGCGCAGGTCAGCAGGCGTGGTGTGCTGGGGCTCATCGGTGCGGCCGGCGCCGCGCTCGCCACCGGCTGTCAGCTGGACACCGGCAGCGGCAGCGGTACCGGCAGCGGCGCCGGGAAGGCTGCGAAGGGAAGCGATCCGAAGGCGATCAAGTTCCCCGATCTCCAGGGCAAGCTGCCGAGCGGCGACGCCACCTTCCGCTGGGTCGACAGTGGTGACCTGAAGTCGGTGTGGGAGCGGAGCGTGCTGGATGCGTTCACCGCCAAGCACACCAACATCAAGACACAGTACGACGGCAACGGCTGGGACAACGTCAACCAGGTCGTGCCGCTCGGGATCAGGAACAAGAGCGCGCCCGACGTCTTCGCGCTGCCCCAGGACGTGCCGCCGCAGGTCGCCATCACCGAGGGCTGGGTTCGTCCGATCGACGATCTGATCCCCGACTTCGACACCTGGCGTTCGCGGTTCGGGCACGACGTGCTGGTCCCGGGCGTCAGCATCTTCAACGACCGGGTGTACAGCTGGCCGATCTCGTCGAACCGACGCCTGGAACGGATGTCGATCTTCGACACCGAGGTGATGAAGGCTGCCGGCTACGACGACCCCGGCACGCAGATCACCACCTGGGACGAACTCACCACCGCGCTGACCAAGGTCCGCAAGACCGGCAAGGCCGGCCTGATGGCCGGTGGCGACGGGCTCGGCGGCATTGTCAGCTACCTGGCAGTGACGGCCGGCTGGCATGGTCTTCCGGCCAACGGCATGGACATGCGCACCGGGCAGTACGCCTACACCGCCGACGAGTTCATGGCTGCCTACGAGCTGTTCGACAAACTGGTCACCGACAAGCTCGTCGTGTCGGGGTTCGTCACGCTGCTGGAGAAGGATGCCCGGGCACAGATGACCGCGGGGAAGTCCGGAATGATCTTCAACGGGCCGTGGGACATCCCGGCCTGGAAGAAGACGGCCCCCAACTGGAAGTACGACATCGCCTCGCTTCCGTCACCGAAGGGCAAGCCGTTCCTGGTGCCGTTCCTGGAGGGCAGCAACTCCAGCTGGGTGTACGCGCACACCAAGCTCCCGACCGTGGTCGGCCAGATCCTGTCGTACATGGGTTCGCCCGAAGGGCAGAAGATGATGGTCATCCTCAGCGGGGGAAACCTGCAGTCGCTGCAGCCCGAGGCGAACAAGGCAGCGGACCAGGCGGGCCTGCTCGACCCGAACGCCAAGGCGGCCGTGTCGCTTGCCAACCGAAGCATGCACGTGGCACCTCGTCCGGAGCTTCGCAACGCCGACGTCGCGAAGGTGAACATCGCCCTCAAGGTCGTCACCCCGAACCTGAAGGACATCATGCAGGGTCTGGTCACCGGCCAGCTGAGCAATCCCGCCAAGCAGTTCGCGGCTCTGCAGTCCAGGCTGGACGCGGCATTGGACACCGCCATCGCGGCCGCGAAGAAGAAGGGATCCACGGCCACCCGGGACGACTACGCGTTCAGCAACTGGGATCCGGCGAAGGACTACACCAGCGACGACTACAAGGCGCTCAAGTGACGGCGCCGCCGTCAGATCCAGTCGGGGTGACAGTTGGTCGGCGGCGGGGCAGAAACTCAGGGGAACGGATCGCCGGACGTATCGGCCGGACCTACCGGGACTCGGTGCCGTCCTGGCCCGATGGCGTCGATGCGTCCGGGCGGCCGAACGTCGTGGTGGTGGTGCTCGACGACATGGGTTTTGGCAGTCTGGGTTGTTACGGGTCGGAAATCGACACACCGACGATGGACGCGCTTGCCGCAGACGGTGTGCAGTTCACCAACTTCCATGCCACCGCGCTGTGTTCGCCGACCCGGGCCTGCCTGCTCACGGGCCGCAACCAGCACGCGGTCGGCATGGCGTACCTGTCGCATGTCGACGACGGCTACCCGGGATACCGGGGCCGGATCACCCACCGCGCGGCAACTCTCGCCGAGATGCTGCGCGAGGTGGGGTACAACACCCTGGCTGTCGGCAAGTGGCACCTGGCTCCGATGGATCAGACCACCGCTGCCGGCCCGTACGACCAGTGGCCGTTGGGGCGGGGGTTCGAGCGCTACTGCGGCTTCCTGGAGGCGCTGACCGACCACTACTTCCCCGAGTTGTACCGGGACAACAGCCTGGTTCCGCCGCCGGACGCCCGGCCTGACGACTATCACCTGACCACCGACCTGATCGACCAGTCGATCGCCTACGTCCGTGACCAGACATCGGTCACTCCGGACAAGCCGTTCTTCCTCTACCTCGCGTTCGGCGCCACGCACTGCCCGTTCCAGGCACCGGAGGAGTTCGTGGCGAAGTACCGCGGCCGCTACGACGTCGGCTGGGACGTCATCCGCCAACAGCGCTACCGACGCCAACTGGAGGAAGGCATCATCCCGCCCGGCACGAAGCTGCCGCCGGCCAACGACGGGGTGCCCGCCTGGTCGGAGCTGGAGCCGGAGGCGCAGCAGCTCTACGCGAAGTTCCAGGAGGTCTACGCCGGCTTCCTCGACCACACCGACCACGAGCTCGGCCGGCTCCTCGGTTACCTGAACAGCATCGGCCGGATGGATGACACCGTGGTGGTGCTGCTCTCCGACAACGGCGCCAGCCAGGAGGGTGGCCCTCACGGCATGCTCGACACCACGTCGTACGAGAACGGCCGGTTCCCTTCCCTGGCAGAGAATCTGGCCCGGATCGAGGAGGTCGACGGGCGTACCGCCCACCTGAACTACCCGTTGGGCTGGGCGCAGGCAGCCAACACTCCGCTCAAGCGGTACAAGCAGAACACCCACGCCGGTGGGATCCGAACATCGATGATCATGCGGCTGACCGGCGCGGACGCTCCTCGCGGTGTACGCAGAGACCGGTTCCACCACGTGACCGACGTGGTGCCGACCATCCTGGAGGTCGTAGGCGTCGAGGCGCCCACCGTCCACCACGGCCTGCCCCAGCTGCCCATCGACGGAATCAGCATGTGCCGCACCATCCACCAGCCGGATGCCCCGGCCACGAGCCGGACTCAGTACTTCGAAACGGACGGGCACCGAGCGATCTGGCGCGACGGATGGAAGGCGGTCGCCTGGCACCGTCGCGGCAGCGACTGCGACGAGGACCGCTGGGAGCTCTATCACCTCGCTGAGGATTTCTCCGAAGCCGACGACCTCGCCGAGCAGTTGCCGGACAAGCTGGCAGAACTGGTCGACGCGTGGTGGGCCGAGGCCGAACGCAACCAGGTGCTGCCGCTGGACGACCGAGGCTTCGCCGAACGCGCCACCGTCAACATCGCTCCCGGTTCGCCGCGTAACCGCAGCCGGTTCGTCTACCACCGGGGAATGGCACACGTCGGGACCGGCGCTGCACCGCTGGTCGCCGGTCATCCGTTCGAGATCCGCACGTCGATCGACCGGCGCGAAGGTATCGGTAACGGGGTGCTGCTCACTCACGGGAGCGTGAACAGCGGGTACTGCCTGCTGGTCCGGGACGACCGGCTGGAGTTCGACTACAACCACTACGGCACCCACCACCGGTTCCGCTCTCCGCAACCGCTCCCGCCGGACAGGTCCGAGGTCGCGGTCCGAGTCGAACCTTCCGGCGAGGGCACGGCAGCGTCGGTAGTCCTTCTCGTCGACGGTGACGTTGTGGCAAAGGGCCGACTGAAGGAGACGTTCGAGCACTTCGTCGCGTTCCAGGGACTCGACGTCGGCGCCGACCGTTACTCACCGACCAGGCTGCCCGATGGCCGGGGCACTTTCGCGTTCAGCGGGGACTTCGACCGCATCGTCGTCGAACTGCTCGACGGCCCGCCCGGGCGGGGTCACCAGACCATCGACTGACGGGAACCTCTACGTGCCGTACGCCTCCAGGAGGTTGCAGCGCATCAACCCCGGCTGACGTCGTGAGTCCGGAAGCCACCGTCGACGAATGAACCAAATCCTGTGACGGCGTGGTGACGCGGCGGGGCTATCCTCATGCCGGATTTGAACTTCAGGAAGGGGTGATGTGCAGCCGTGCCTGAGTTCACCCCGCCGCAGCCTGCCCACAGCCGGCCTGATCGGCAAAGCCGCGCCTCGGAGCAGCAGTCTCCTGCTCCGCAGGAGGCTGGCCGTCCGCTTGACGGAGATGTCCGATCCGGCATGGAGACGCGATTCGGTCATGATTTCAGCCGGGTGCGGGTGCACAGCGATGAAAAGTCGGCCGCCACGACGAGGGCCTACGGAGCGCTCGCGTACACGACCGGGTCCGACATCTTCTTCAGCCCAGGTCGATACCAGCCCTATACGGCCACCGGCCGACAGTTGCTGGCCCACGAACTAGCTCATGTGGTCCAGCAGGCCGGTGCGCCGGCGGCCGTACAGACCAAGGCCGTGAGCACCCCGGGCGACGCCGCCGAACGGGCGGCGAACGCCGCGGCACACCTCTTCGGGCAGAGGACAGGACCCGACCGTTCGCTGGCCCTCGGCCTTCGGGACACCCTGCGCTCCACTCGCACAAGTCGGCCGATGGTCCATCGCGCGGTAACGACCTGGGCCGGCGAGTTCGACACCGACAAGTACGACACGATGCTGGACAAGGCCAAGAAGAACGAAGTCGGAGTCGAGATTGACCTGCGCTTCAAGCCCGGTAAGCATGTCGACGCCGAGCTGATCGGCATGACGCAGATGGTCACGAGCAAGGAATCCGGTACGGCCGTCTGGCCTGGCGCAAGCCCCACCCTCAAGGCGCGATCCATCCCCGCCGCAAAGCCCGGCGAGGGTGCGAGCATCGACCGTCTCGAGGCCTACGGCAACCCGCTGTACGCGACCAAGGCACCTACGGCGAAGGATCGGCTGGCTGATACTTCTACTGACAAGTTCTGGGGGCAGCACGGGTGGCGGTACATCGACAAGGCCGGGAAGGTGCAGAAGGAGGACGCGCTACTCAAGGACAAACCCGGCATCGAACCGCACGGGCCCAACTCGAGCCAAGTGTTCGAGACCACAGCCGTGGCAGTCAAGGGCGTTCAAATGGGCACCTGGTACGGATCGGTACAGTGGGGATGGCGGAGTGACGCGGCCAACAAGTTCAGCAAGCTGCCGCTGACCTTGGTCAGCAAGGACGTCCCAACCGGCACCTTCTCGACTGCTGCCGGTCTGTGGGCCGCGAAACCGACGTCGACCGGAGCCGCTACGATCCCGCTGCCGATGATCATGGGGAAGTTCACGAACACAGCGGGCGTCTGGCTCGTCCAGGACGCGGCCAAGTCTCCGGTGAGCCTGATCGGCAAGCTGGCAAAGAACACTCGTCTCGAGGTCACCGACAAGGCCGCCGCTGCGGCCTTCAACAAAGGCGCGAAGACCCAATGGTGGAAGGTCACCGTTGTCGACGGCACCCTCGTCGGCCGGGTCGGCTGGGTGATGCAACCGCTGCTCTCGGACACGGTGACCAAATGACGGGCCGTGCGGAGCACCCGGACCGTCCTCGGGAGCCAGGCCGTGACCTGGCTGAGGAACTCGGTGACCTCGGTTACCTGGAACTCTTCCAACGGTTCGACGAGAATGCGCTCGACCACGTCTGGCGTCGGCCGGATGCGTCCGAAGCGTTACGGCAACTGGCACTTCACCCGGGTACGGCGTCCGTCCCGCGCTTCCTCGCCGCCGAGGTGCTCTTCACCCGCGACCCGACCTTCCCCGCGCCCGGCGACCGAGGGGTGCTGGCATCTCTGTACGCCGAGGCCCTGCGGCAGAACATGACCAGGATGGCGAACCCGTGGGGGCTCCCGGGCGACCTCGCTGCCCCCGTCGCCTCGCATGTCCTTGCCCTGGGCGACGCAGCGGTGCCGGCCTTCGCGGCTCTGCTGGACGACAGCACACAGCTCCGCTACAGCGGCAGCCAGGAGGCCACGTACGGCAACAGCTACGACTATCGGGTCAAGGATGAGGCGGCGGAGTTGATCGCGGAGCTGATCGGCGTGCCGTACCCCGTACACCTCAACCCGGATGAGCGTGACGCCCAGATCGACCTGCTACGGCAGCGGCTGTCGTAGCTGCACTCAAGGAGCAGGCGATGGGAGATGCCCCGCCCGAGACAGCCGGGCAGCTGTGGCGGAACGCCGTCGATGCGCTGGAGCGGCAGGTGGAGCGTGGGAGCCTGTTCACACACACCGCGCTCAGCGAGACCGCGGAACGCGTCACCGAGGTCGAGACGTTCCTGTACGGCCTGATCAACGTACTGGTCGCTGACAAGGCGATCGACCAGGGCGCATTGGGCCAGGCGGCCGCGGCCGTTCGCGCTGAACTCGACCAGCGGGGGGAGGCCATGTCGCCGGGCGTCGCTCTGCGGGTCGACACCGACGTCCCCGCCGACACTTTCGTGCCGGTCAACTGCGCCGAGCGGATGCACGTCTGCCGCGCCGTCTGCTGTCGACTGAACTTCGCCCTCAGCGCCGCCGAGGTCGAGTCTGGCACCCTGAAATGGGACCTGGGCCGGCCATACCAGATCCGGCAGGATGCCACTGGTACCTGCGTTCACATCGATCCGGAGAACCACGGCTGCAGTGTGTATGCAGACCGGCCGGGTGTGTGCCGCGGGTACAGCTGTGCGAACGACCAACGGATCTGGAGTGACTTCGAGAACATGCAGCTCAATACGGCGTGGATCGAGGAAAACCTGCACGGTGTCGGTCCGCGGCTAGCCCATGCCGCGATGGTGCGGCTACCCGATCCCGTGGTGCGGCCGGACGCCACCTGACCACGTGGCGGAGGCATGGTCCTGGTACGCCGTCTGTCTGCGCCCCGGGTCATCGATCCTGGCCCAGGATCTCGTGCATACCGTCGAGCATTTCAGCCAGCGAAAAGTCGGGTGCACTTTCGAGCAGTGGTACCAACTGCTCGTTCTCCTTGGTGAGGTGGCTATCGAAGGCCGCCTGCAGCGCTCGAGCTTCGGCTGCGACTTGGACCACTCCTTCGGCGGCGCCCACCTCGCGTACCAGTCCGAGGATCAGCCGATGTTCGGCGAGCATCCCGTCGACGAGCAAGCGGGCGTCGCTCCTGGCGTGGGCTGTGGGGTACAACGTCGCCTCCTCCGCCTGTGCGTGAGGTAGGAGTTCTGTCTCGCACCACTCCAGCAGATCGTCGCGGGCGTCATTCGAGGCTTTCGTGTCTCCCTCAGCCGCGGCGGCGATCAGCGACCCGACCTGACGCCCCAGTGTGCCGGACATGTGCGTATGGTGCTGTACAACCGCCTCGGCGGCGCGCGCCTCGGCCCCGCTTGAGGCGCCTTCCGCATGATTCATCCGTAGCCCTCCGCGCTCCCCGCCTCGTTGATCAGCCGTGTGGCCTCGCTGACAGCGACGCAGCCATTTTAGTACAATCTACTCCGTGAAAAATGGAAGCCGAGAGGATGCATGAAACCGTCGACCGACTACGGTCCAATGCCCGCCGTCTACAGGCCGCAGCGACCTCTGTCGCAGTCGCGTGCCGCGCTGCTGGGCGCGCTGCGGTCGCAGTCTGAACCGACCACCTTGGCGGCGCTGGTCGCGGCCTCCGGCCTGCACCAGAACACCGTTCGCGAGCACCTGGACGCACTCATCGAGGACGGACTCGCCACTCGGCATCCTGCCGAGTCCAGAGGGCGCGGACGTCCAGCCTGGCTCTACGAGCCGGTCGTCGGAGGCCCGGAAAGGTCGGAGTACGCCGGTCTGGTGTCGACGCTCGCGGCCGCGATCCACCGCTGCAGCCCGAATCCCCGGCAGGAAGCGATCGCCGCCGGAGCGGATTGGGGCCGGGAGCTGGCCGGTGACCGCCGGGTGACAGCGACCCGCGGCGGGCCGACCGCACGGAGGAAGGTGATCGCGCTACTTGACGACCTCGGATTCGCACCTGAGACCGACACACGGGCAACCGTCGTACGTCTGACCAGGTGCCCCCTGCTGGAGGCGGCGCGCAACTACCCCGACGTCGTCTGCGGAGCGCATCTCGGCGTCGTCCGTGGGGCGCTCGGAGGGTACGGCGCCGATCCCGAGCGCGCCGACTTGCTGCCGTTCGCCGAACCTGGTGCCTGCCGGCTCGAGCTCATGACCCGCAAGCGACCGCCTGGAGCCCCGGGCCGCACGACAGGCTGACTGCAAAGCCCGCGAGCCTGACTTCGGCCGGGCGTACTGCGGGAGGCGTAGTTCGACTGTCTCCGAAAGGACGACGCGTGGTCGAACGTGGTGTTGTCAGGCTGGGCTCATGCGTTTGAGTATCAATATCGGCAACTTCACCTCTCCTGGCGGCCCGCAAGCGATCGGCTCGTCGTTGCTGGACGTGGCACGGGCAGTCGACGAGTCCGGTCTGGACACGCTGTGGGTGGGCGATCACCTGATTCAGGCGAACCCGTACGACACCACGGGCGACGACATGCTGGAGGCCTACACCACCCTGGGGTTCGTGGCGGCGCGGACCGAGCGGGTCCGCCTCGGTGTCATGGTGTCGGCGGTGACGTTTCGTCCGCCGAGCCTGCTGGTCAAGGCGGTCACCAGCCTCGACGTGCTGTCGGGTGGCCGGGCGTGGTTCGGTATCGGCGCCGGCTACAACGAGGCAGAGGCGCGGGCGATGGGCCTGCCGCTGCCGCCTGCGGCGGAGCGGTTCGAGCGCCTTGAGGAGACGTTACGGCTGGCCCGGCAGATGTGGGCGGGTGTGGAGACGCCGTTCGAGGGCGTGCACTACCGGTTGGAGCGTCCCACGAATCACCCGAACGCGTTGTCCCGTCCGCATCCTCCGATCCTGGTGGGAGGCGCCGGTGAGAAGAAGACGCTGCGTCTGGTGGCGACCTATGCCGATGCCTGCAACCTGTTCGACATCCCGGGCAAGCCCGACCTGCTGAAACGCAAACTCGACGTGCTGGCTGCGCACTGCCAGGCCGTGGACCGTCCCCTGGGCGAGATCGAGAAGACAGTGAGCAGCCGCCTGGAAGCCGACGACACCCCGGCCGAAGTCGCCGAGCGTTGCGCGGCCCTCGCCGGGTTGGGAATCGACCATCTCGTCATGATCGTCGACGGAGCCTGGACCGTCGAAGCCGTGGAACGGTTGGCTGCCGTAGCCCACCTCGTCGACCACGGGTAGCGCCCGGAGCCTCCACGAAACCCGAGGGCTTCAGGGAAACGACAGGCCAGGTGAACAGGAATAGATCGCCGTGACAACGTATCTGGTCGGTTCGCGAGCAAGCAATCTGGCCAAAGCCCAGGCCAGAGAATATCTTGGCTCGCTTCGTGAGCGATTTCCGGACGTCACGTTCACCCATCGGGTGATTCTCGAAGGTGGCGACAAGGACCGAAGATCGCGGCTTTCCGATGTCCCTGCGATCAACGGTGGTAGCGCGTTCAGCTCCGAGCAGGAGGCCGCGCTGAGTAGGGGAGACGTGGACGTCGTTATCCACTCCCTGAAGGACCTGCCAACTGCGAGCCCACCCGGTCTGACCCTGCTGGCACCCCCCGGACGCGAAGACGTACGCGACGCCTTGTGCGGGTCAACGCTGTCGGGCCTGCGGAACGGCGCCCGGGTGGGAACTGGCGCCCCTCGGCGAATCGCTCAGTTCCTGGCCGTTCGCCCGGACCTCCAACTCGTTCCGATCCGGGGAAACGTGCCACCTCGTCTGAAGAAGATCGAGAGCATGGGCCTCGATGCGGTCGTCCTCGCCGCCGCGGGGCTTCGCCGCCTGGGGCTCGACGACGCGATCGGCGAACTGCTGCCCCTCGATCTCTTCCCGCCGTCGCCCGGACAGGGCGCGCTCGGCATTCAGGTCCGAGCAGACAGCACCGAACTCAGGGAGATCCTTTCCACCGTGGGCGACAAGACTGTCGACGCCCAGGTGCGCGCGGAGAGGGCCCTGCTCGCCGAGTTGCACGGCGGGTGCAGCGTGCCGGTCGGCGCGTACGCGGAGACTGAGCCAGGCGGGTTCCTGTCGCTCTTCGCTCAGGTCACGTCGCTCGACGGCGCTCGGCGGGTCTCAGGCTCCCTGTCCGGCCCGGTCGGCGAGCCGGAGAAGCTCGGTGCCGCCCTGGCCGAGAAGCTCATCGACAGGGGCGCACTGTCCATCCTCGAAGGGATCCGAGGGGTATCTGCGGTCGCCCGCTGAGACCTGGACCGCACCGGGGCCGGTGACCTCCGGAGTACACCAAGGGGTCGACTGGGTCGCGGTCATCCGATCCCACGACCGAGGTCGAACCTGGACGTCCAAGGCCAAGGAGATCATGTAGTCACCGTTGCCACGTGGGACTCCATTGCGAGCGCGATCTGACCGTGGGGTGCGTTGCCGAGGGTGCTGTTACATCAGCGGCCACACACACCTGTCAGATCGTCACTGCCCGGAAGCTCTCGGCGAACTCGGCGCCGATCATTTCCCCCGCGGCCCGCATCGCTTTCCTCATCGGGGACCAGCTCGAACTGTCGAACGTCCATGCCGGCCGGCCCGGGCGGTCGCCGTACTGGCTGACATGGCACTGGAACGCGCGGACCTTCTGCTCGACGACATCGGTGGTGTCAACGTATCTGTTGGCATCCTGGGCAGTCGCGATCCAGATGTCGTCCACTCGGTGCGGCTTCAACCCTTCGTCGGCCAACTCCGGATACATCCGCGGCGTGCCGGCCTCCGGGAAGGCGGCCACCAAGGTGGCCTCGCCGACATTCATGTGTTCCCGATGCGAGATCTCGATCGGGGTGTCGAGGGCGCGCCGTGGATCCAAGGTGAGGATCAGTTGCGGCCGGTGCCGACGGATCTGTCGGACAATGTCTCGGCGAAGCTCCGGTGTAACCTCGAGGGTGCCATTGGGACAGCCGAGGAACGTCACCTCTTTGACGCCGAGAACCTTGGCGGCCGCGCGCTGCTCCTCGGCGCGCATCTCGGCCACATCATCCTCGGTCATGGTCGGATCAGGGCCGCTCTTACGGCCGTCGGTGCAGCACACGTAGTTGACCTCTGCGCCACGATTGGTAAGCAGCGCGACCGTGCCGCCGAACAGGTACTCCGCATCGTCAGGGTGTGCGTAGACGGCCAGGACCCGTTCGAAGTCCTTGAAGTACATCGATCTCCTCCTCGAAGAGCCTGTTGTGGGGCATGTGCCGCGGTCTTCTCCAGATCCTCCGCCACCCGCTCAACGTCGCGCCAGCCCTTGATCTGGGCGTTCTAGTACCCGGCACCTACGAGGCGCAGCCTGTCATCCGGCCAGGCAGGTGCAGCGGTCCGAGCGGTGCGAAGTCTGGGATCGGCCACCGCGAGGCCATCAACGGGCGCCGTGGCCGGCAGAGTGCGGTCACACTGTCGGCATTGTCGATGTCGAACTTGTGTGTCAGCAGCGCCTACGTGGACACTCGCCACGGTGAGCTCGTCCGGAGCCTCATTCGGTACCCGCCCGCATCCGAGGAGAAGAAGTGACCTTCGAGCTGTCGCCCAACCTGACGTGGTTGTTCTCCGAGGCTGGGCCCTCGCCCGCGGCCCGTGTCCGGGCCGCCGCCTCGGCTGGATTCCGATTCGTCGACACGTGGCCGCTGCCCACCGCCGACCAGGCAGCGGATTACATCGCAGCTCTCCGTGATACCGGCGTGACGATCGTCGTCGTGACCGCGCCGATCGGCGAGTCTGGCGACGCTGCTCAACTCGAGACGAACCTCGCCGCGCTCGCCGACGCGTTGCCACTCGCGCAACAGGTCGGCGTACAGCATCTCGTGGTGACCGGTGGAACCATCCTCGATGGCGTCGAACCCCGTGAGCAGCGGACCGCGCTCGTCGAATTTCTGAAGCGAGCGGCGGACACCGTAGCGGGCTCTGGTGTCGGCATCCTGCTGGAGAACCTCAACTCCCGCGTCGACCACGTCGGCTGTTTCCTCGACTCGACGCGGGAGACGGTCGCGATCGTCCGCGAAGTCGGGCGGCCCGAGGTCGCTGTGCTGTACGACGCCTACCACTCGCTCGTCATGGGGGAGGACGTCAGGACGGTACTCGCCGACGCGGGGGACCACGTGAAGCACGTACAGATCGCAGATGTACCGGGGCGTCACGAACCCGGAACGGGAACGCTGGACTGGGCAAAGCTGCTCGACGACCTCGAGGCATCCGGCTACAGCGGTCCGCTCGGCCTCGAATACCAGCCGACGGTCGAGTCCGTCGCGTCGACGGAGATGCTCCGCCGCGTGATGACGGAGGGTTAGAGACGCCCCCAGCAAGATCGTCCCCACGAGCTCGTTGGCGTGGTGTTTTTCGGAGGACGCGCTTGGCGGGTCGCCGGCGGGACCGTCAAGTGAGCGGACGGCGCGCGTGGCGCAGCAATGTCACAACCACGCCTCGACGGCGAGGACGTCGCGCATGGAGATCATGCCGACAACGGTGTGTTCCTGCACCACGGGTAGGTGGCGGATGCCGGCGTCGAGCATCCTTCGGGCGATGTCAGTGGTGTCCTCGGCGAGCTTGGCGGTCTCGACATCCGGGGTCGCATGCGACCCGGCGCCGGCGCGAAGAAGATCGACACCTTCGGCGACCGCACGCACGACATCGCGTTCGGACAGGATGCCGACGAGGCTGTTACCGTCGACAACAGCAAGGCTGCCGACGTGCCGGCTGGTCATCTTGCTCGCCGCCTCCGACAGTGAGTCCGTCGCCTCACAGACCAACACTTCGGGCCGATAGACCTCTTCGACACGCATCAGCGGATCCCTTCCACATAGAGCAATTGCTCTTTCTGTCTAGCTCCGGTTGACGCTGTTCCAGCAGGGCCGAACGTCATCAGGGCGCCGCGACGGGTCGGTCCACCGGACCACCGTCGAAGGGGACCGCGGAAGGAGATCCGGCGCGGCGACGCACCAGACGCACGCCGGCGGGGACGTGAGGCGCTGAGAGCGGAGGGAGCGAACCATGGGGGCAGGGCTCGCCACGGATCTCTACGAGCTGAACATGGCCGCAGGCTACCTTCGGCGTGGCATGTCCGGACCTGCCACGTTCAGCCTCTTCGTCCGCGCCCTGCCACCCGACCGCGGCTTCCTCGTCGCCGCCGGTCTGGAGGACTGCCTGACCGCTCTGGAGTCATTCGCTTTCGAGGCGGAGGACCTCGACTGGTTGCGCGATGCCGGCTTCGACGACGCCACCGTTCGGTCCTTCGCCGGGCTGCGCTTCACCGGGGACGTCCGCGCTGTTCCCGAGGGCCGTGTGGTTCTCGCCGACGAGCCCCTTCTGGAGGTGACAGCGCCGGCGGCGGAGGCGCAACTCGTCGAGACCGTGCTGCTCAACCACATGACCTACCAGACAGCGATCGCCACGAAGGCGGCCAGATGTCGTATCGCGGCGGGCGACATGGAGCTCGTCGACTTCGCGTTCCGGCGTACTCACGGGATCGAGGCCGGCATGGCCGTCGCCCGCCTGTCGTCGATCGCGGGTTTCGCTGCCACCAGCAACGTCGAGGCGGCACGGCGCTACGGGCTGCAGGCGGCCGGGACGATGGCGCACTCCTACGTCGAGGCATTCCCACGTGAGATCGACGCGTTCCGGGCGTTCACCGAGGACCTGCCCGGGCCGGTCACGTTCCTGGTCGACACCTACGACACACCGACCGGGGTGCGCGCGGCGGTGCGGGTGATCCAGGACATGAGGCTGGACAGGCCGCTCGCGGTACGACTGGACAGCGGTGACCTCGTCACGCTCGCCCGCGAGGCACGGCAGATCCTGGACGAGGCGGGTCTGCGCAAGGTCCGGGTGTTCGTCAGCGGCGGGCTGGACGAGTACGACCTGGAGCGGTTCGTCCTGGAACGAGCGCCGATCGACGCTGCGGGTGTCGGCACCCGCATGGGCGTGTCGGCCGACGCGCCCTCTCTGGACAGCGCGTACAAGTTGGTCGCGTTCGGCGATCGCCCCGTCTGCAAGCTCTCGCCCGGCAAGGCCACCCTCCCGGGCGCGAAGCAGGTGTGGCGGCACTTTCCGATCCAGCAGGACGTCCTTGCCCTTCGCGAGGAGGCTGGACCCGACGGCCATGAACCGCTGCTCGTCGAGGTCATGCGGAACGGTCGACGTCTCGGGGGCAGGGACACGATCGCCGCGGCGCGGGAACGTTGTGCGCGAGACGTGACCGCCTTGCCGCCCGACGCCCGTCGCATCCGTGGTCCTTCGTCGCCCCGGATACGCGTCTCCGATGAGCTTGCCGCACTGACGACGCAGACCGCGCGGTCCGCCGCCGAGACGCAGGACCTCACACGGTGAGCGCGGTGCCCTGCGCCCGGCAGAGCTCCGCTGGAGTTCTGCCGCCCCGGAGCCGATCGGACGAGTCCGGCTAGCGTGGAGATATGAGTGCACCGAGTGTGCGATTGTCCCTGTGCGGTGACGTGATGCTCGGTCGCGGCGTTGATCAAATCCTTCCGCACCCTGGCGACGCGGCGCTGCGGGAGACCTATGTGCGAGATGCCCTGGCATACGTCGAATTGGCAGAAGCGGTGAACGGCCCTATTGCTTGCCCAGTTGACTTCTGCTGGCCGTGGGGAGACGCGCTGCACCTGCTTGACGGGTTCGAGCCCAGCGTGAGAGTGATGAACGTAGAGACGAGCATCACGCAAAGCGACGCGTTCGCTCCGCGCAAGGCGGTGCATTATCGGGTCAACCCGCGAAACGTTCCTTGCTTGAGCGCAGCGAGACCCGACGTCTGCATATTGGCGAACAACCACGTGCTGGACTTCGGATACCCAGGGCTTGAGGACACTCTTCGGGCGCTGGCCGGCGCGGGGCTACGGGCAGTGGGGGCAGGCAAGAATGTGCACGAGGCCCGCCGCCCCGCGATCGTTCCGCTCAGTGGCGGAGGGCGAGCAGTGGTCTTCTCGATCGGTATGGCATCCAGCGGAATTCCGGAGGCCTGGGCTGCATCTGAACAGCAGCCCGGCGTCGATTTTCTGGCCGAGCCGTCGCCGACGGCCGCAGCCGACGTTGTCGACCGAGTTCATGTGGTGAAGTGCGCTGGCGACGTCGCGGTCGTCTCGATCCACTGGGGATCAAACTGGGGCTACGACATACCTGACGATCAGGTCAGCTTCGCACATGCACTGATCGACGGAGGTGTCGATGTGGTGCACGGGCATTCGTCCCACCACCCTCGTTCCGTCGACGTGTATGAGGGCAAGCTGATCCTCTACGGCTGCGGAGACTTCATCGACGACTACGAAGGCGTCACCGGTTACGAGGAGTTCCGCGATGACCTGCGACTGCTGTTCCTCGTGTCCTTGGACCCAAAGACTGGGGAGTTGGCCGATTTGAGGATGGCGCCGCTGCAAGCCCGGCAGATGCGCCTCCGGCACGCGTCGGGTGAAGACTCCCGGTGGCTGGCGTCCATGCTGGATCGGGCCAGTGGCCGCTTCGGTTCGCGAATCGACCTCGACCCGGACGGCATGCTCGTTCAACGGCGAACGAGACCCTCCGCGTAGCAGTTGTCGTACCGCACCGGGCTAGTCGTCCTCGGGGGTTACAGGCGTGTCCCCGTGAAGTGGATGTGCAAGGTCGGACGTGTCCGGATCGACCCGGGAATCGCGCGGAGTCCGAATCCGCTCGCGGACCACGCGCCGTTCCCCGCTGATCCTGTCAGTTGCCTCCTCGATGACTGGCGGGACGAGTCGTCGGCCAAGGCTCCGACTGAGCTGAGCGACCACTGAGGCGAGCTCGTCCGCTGTCCGCTCGACCTCGCCGTGTGCGCGGATACGTTCGACGGTGGTCACGGCCAGCACCAGTGACGTCAGTGCCGTGGCCAGCTCGAACGCCAGGACGGTGTCCACCTTCGAGGACAGTCCCTGACCCTCGAAGGGACCAGAGCCGACCGCCGCGCCGTACACCGTCAACAGTGACACCAGCAGCACACATGGCGCGGCCAGCTTGACCTGGAAACGCAATGCAGCCCAGATCAGAACCGGGAAGATCAAGAAGAGCAACTCTGACCTGGCATGGGTGGCAATGGACATGACCACGAACGCTGCGCCCAGCACGGCCGCAGCCTCCACAACCCGGCGTGGGCGCGGAGGACGTAGTCGTCGGATTCTCGAGGCCAGGAGGACGACTGGTGTCACGATGATCACGCCCATGATCGAGCTGAGCTCGTCCAGCCACCACGCGGTCCAGAACCTGTCGGCCGGCACCAGGCCTGCGAGTGTGAGCGTGCCGACTCTGACGGTGGAGGTGATCGTCATTCCGGCCACAGCACCCAGCGCGACCAGCGCGATCAGGTCGCGCATACGGTCCAACTGAATGCGGAACCCCACGCGACGCAGAAGCACATAGCCACACAGCACCCCTACCGTCGCTCCCGTGACCACCGCCAGGCTTACCAGAGGCGGCCTACCCCAGATGAGCAGATTTACAAAGAATCCGCCGAGAAGAATACCCGGCCACAGATTTGAGCTGAACAGGAGTAATACGCCCAATGCGAGGCCGGTCGGGGGCCACAACAGTCCAACGGACCCCTGAATCGGACTCAGCAGGTTTCCGACATAGCCGAAAATAAAGAAGCTGATCCCAAGCCCCACCGCCAGGAGTATGTCTGCACGATTCTCCGGAAAGGGGACCCTTCTCAGTAATGCGGGGAGCATCAAACCACCATACGGTGAACCGCGCAGCAAGCTTCCTCAGGGACCCACGAAACTTCCGCCCGCAACGGCGAAGTACGGGCGACATTTCTTCCCTGTACCGGAAGCCCATCTTCAGCGCAGTTGCGCCACTCCGGTTAGCGAGAGGGCTTCGGGTTGTACGGCGAAATTACGGCACAGCCTAGGATTTCCGAGTGCTTGATTTCCACGGTTCGCCGCCACTTGGATTTTCGATTGTCTGTGCATCGCCGGGGCAGCTTTCAGGCGTCAGCGGATGCTGAGAAAAACCACTCACAAAGGAGTGATGCAAGGCATGTCGAAAAGGTATCTCGGTAGGCTCGCCGTCGGCGCAGCGTTCGCGAGCGCGACACTGCTGGTAGCTGCTCCCGGAATGGCGTCCGCGAGCGTTGCACCCACTGGCAACGTGACGACCTGGGTCGGCACCTGCAAGATGGACGACCACGGCAAGAAGGACCAGTGGATCAAGGGCGACCACGGCAAGAAGGACCAGTGGATCAAGGGCGACCACGGCAAGAAGGACCAGTGGACCAAGGGTGACCACGGCAAGAAGGACCAGTGGACCAAGGGTGACCACGGCAAGAAGGACCAGTGGTCCAAGGGTGACCACTGCGTGACACCGCGCGGTTGGGTCGACGGTGGTGATGGGGGTTCGTCGGGCACCAACTCTGGACTCGCTGTCGGCGGCGCGGGTGCGCTGGCGGCGGCTGCCTTCGGCGGCATGTTCCTCGTGAGGCGACGTCGCACCGGCACGCTCGCCTGACACGGTGACGACTGAGATCGGCGGCCGTCGCGGGCAACCGCGGTGGCCGCCGATCGATATTGCGGTCGGCCGGCGGCCTTTTGGAAGGCAGGTGTTGCATCGGCCAACGGCCGGCCGGGGCTCCTCTCGGCCGTCCGGGCGGATCGAGAACTGGTCAGCGTTGCAGACTGATCAACCGTTGTTGGAGCGCGGCACTGCAGCGGCAGTCTTCCTTCTCGCACAGCAGTGCTGCCGGGTCGGACTGGATGAGCCGGGTCGCGGATGCGAGGACGTCCCGGACGGCGACGAGTCGACCGCGGCACCGGCCGATGAGGGTCTCAGCCGTGACAGGCGCCAACTCCGCTTCGATGCCATCGAAGGAGTCGCTGTCACCTGGGATGTTTGGTAGCTCCATCCATACACCCGGCGCCGCCTTCTCGTACCGGTAGAACAGCGACCGGCCCAGCTGCTGCTCGGCTACGTGGATCGTGGTGTTCGACGTGTGACTCACGCCGAGGAGCAGCACATGGCCGTCGAGGTCAGCAAGCTCCTGGATCGGTCCAAGCGGCCAATCCAGCCGCTGAGCGGCGGTCAGGCGCCGCGCATGGGTGCCGACAGACAGGAATGAGAGGAACGGGTGAGCGCCCCGCTCGTGCGGGAAGCCCTGGCGCAGGGACTCGGCAATACGTCCGAGCCAGCGGTCGACGGGCAGGTCCGAGCTGAATGGGACGGCGCTGGCCAGGACCTCATCGAAGCAGTCCCAGCTCTCCGCGGTGTAGCAGGCGTTGTGCGGCCGGACCAGACCTGGCGGGGCAGGTACCCGGGTGAGGTCCCCGCTACCGGCGAGCATCATCACCGTTCCGCAGGTCCGGACGAGTGCCGGCACACGGCGGGAGCGCCGCCATCGACGTGACCGAACGACCGCAGCGAGGCGTGCACGATGACCGAGGACGACTCGTTCAGTCCCAGACGTCGCAAGCCCGCAGCGATCTCATCCTCGGTGACAACGGCGCCTTCGGCCATCGCGCTCGATTCGATCAAAGCCGCTGCACGGTTGTCCACTGGAATTCGACGCGCCACGCCTGAGCAACGGCCAGGCTGGCCCCTGGCCGTGCCATCCACGAGCAGGCATGTTCATCGGAGGACCGGGCTCTATCACCGCTCGTGGACAGAAAACCTCACACGTCCCCGCGTGCCATGTGGAAGCGTTGACCCCGCGTAGGCGGTGGCAAGAGCTTCGCCCAGTGCCTGGCAGGTTGCCCGGGTGTCCTCGCAGACATTGGCCAGGATGATCCCACAACCGGTGCCGGGCGTGGTTGCTCGTCCAAGGTCGCCGGGCCCGGCCGCGCCGGTCTCGTCGACGAGCATCACATCCCCACACCACAAGGAACCTTGAGTCTTCTCGCTGAGCGTGTGGTACGCCCAGGATGCCTCGTCCGGTGAGTCGTAGCCGTACCAGTAGACAAGGCCGTAGCCCTGGTCGGCCAGCCGGGCGGCAACGTCGAGAGCGGACAGGCCGTCGGCCAGACGGGAATGCGGATCGAACGGGTCGACATGGACGATGACCTGGCTGTCTGTCGCTGGGCCAGTGCTGTCATCCAGCCAGCTCAGAACTGTCATCATGCCGTCTGCTTGTGCCACCTCGCACCTCGTGATGCCCAACCGCGCGGACCAGGCGCGAAGGTCGCCGGCGCTGACGGGGTCAAGGTCGCAGAGAAGGTAGCTGGCGCTACAGCCGAGCTGCGCCATTGCCAGCAGGGCCGAGCCCGGATAGAAGCTGTGGGCATCCCCGAACTGGTTCAACAGCGCGCGGTAGCGAGATTGCCCGAGGCTCGCTGTAGCGTCCGCGACATCGAGGAATCGGAGCACGCCGAAACGGCGCTCTGGATCGTCGAGCATGGCGTTCGCTCCCGACCCGGAGTGTGTTTCGGCGTAGCGCGAAGGACGTTCAAGCGCCAGAACCTCGACCAGGGCGAGATGTTTCCAGACGTCGGCGAACTTCCCGAAGTGATGGTTGGCCATACCTCGATCCTGTCAGGCTGGGGGCTGGCCCGTTGTGAGGGACCGTGCGAGCCGGCGCCCCTTTGATCGATCCCTCCGCGACGGCTCCCACCGGCCGCTCGGATCCGGAGCCGACGGCGCCGTAAGCGACGGCTTCCGACGGGATCGGCCTCGATCAACAGGACGGCTACTGCTCGGAGCCTGGCAGGATGACGCCATGCGGAGCGTGCGGGTCGGTGCGTATGGAGTGTGCATGGATGAGGGCCGGATGCTGCTGATCCGGTTCGCAGGTGGCGACCCGCAGTGGTCCCTGCCCGGCGGCGGGGTCGACTTTGGTGAACATCCGGTCGACGGTGTGGTCCGTGAGGTCGAGGAGGAGACCGGGTATGCCGTACGGGTCGGCAGCTTGCTCGGTGTGCGCTCCAACGTGTGGAGCAGCACGTCCACTCACATGGTGTCCGTCCTGTACGAGGTACACGTCGTTGGCGGAGAGCTGCGGCACGAGGTGGGCGGGTCGACGGAGGAGGCTGCTTGGGTGCCGGTCGACGCCGTAGAGGCCTTGCCACACACGGATGAGCTACGTGCCGGTCTCGATCTGTTCCACCGGCGGCCGGCTGACGGCGCATGGGTGAGGTAGGTCCACGCCAGGTACAGGCACTCCAACGCGGACCTAGAAGGGCTGCCAGCCGGTTCGTGTGTGCCAGTGGCGTCCTGCCCGGCGGTGTGTGACGTAGGCGCGTCGGAGGGTGGTGTCCTGGGGCAGGCCTGCGGTGGACCATTCCTCCGCGCTGCTCGTATGTTCAACCGGAGCTGTCGACAACCAACACATACGTGGAGATGGGCCACACGTCACCGTTCACCGTCCTGTGGTTGTCGTGCTGGGGAGTTCGTCGATAGCCGGCACGCTCGGCAACCTGGCGAGACCGCGCGTTCTCCGCGTGGGTCCACAGGCGGATCTCGGCGATGCCGAAGTCCCGGAGAGCCCATGCCGAGATCAGCTTCAACGCCCGAGTCGCTACTCCCCGGCCTCGTGCAGCGCTCGCGAGCCAGTACGCCGCCTCGCCCACGGACCCGTCTCGAGTGATCCCGATGTTTCCAAGCCGGTCTCCGGTCGCGGCGTCACAGATGACGAAGCCCGCTGCATCGGGGCGGTTGCGCTGTGCGATGATCGCCGTCCGAACCTCCGAGGCCGTCAGCTTCTCCGGTTCTGAGGTGAAGCGCTGGATCTCCGGATCGTGAATCGACGCCGCGTACCACTCCGAGTCCTCCTCCGCCCATTCCCGCAACACGACGGCGCCATCGGTCAACGGTCGTCTGGGATTGTGCGCAGGATCGACTCGGCTCACATCGAGAAGGTTGCCGTCGCGCCCCGCCGGTGGCAAGTGACAGGGTCGGGAGTGGCGTTAGCCGGAATCGCTGTCGTCGGGTTCACGCCCCTAGTTGGTTGAGCAGTTGGTCGACCTTGTTCCGGAGGCCTGGGAGCCAGGGGAGGTCCACCTGGGCGCAGAACTCGGCGTTGCGGACGGCGTTGAAGACGTCGTAGATCCTGAACAGCTGGTCCCAGTTCTCCGGCTCCGCGCCGCCGTGTGCCGCGTAGGACCTGCGTATTCCCGGGAGGATCGCAGCAGAACGCGGGTCGTCGGCAGGGCCGCCGCGGACGAAGTGAGCGAAGTCGTAGAGCGGGTCACCGGCGACGGAATCTCCGAAGTCGACGATATCGACGACTCGGTTTCGGCGATCGACGAAGATCTCCATGTTGCCCAGGTCGCCGTGGACGAGGACCCCGGGCCTGCGGTCCAGCATCGGGGCTTGGCTGGAGAAGAGGTTCTCGACGCGGGTGACCAGCTCGCGATCGAAGTGTCCACCTGTGTGCAGGAACCGCAATGGCTCAGTCAAGGCCTCGCGAAGCCAGTCCGACCAGCGCGCGTAGGTGCCCTCGCCCTTGTCGTTGAGCGGACCATAGCCGGGGAGCTCACGTGCGTGCAGGAGCGCAAAGACACAGCCGAGGTCGTGCTGGGTTCGAGCAGATGCGCGCACGTTGGGGGCGGGGGGCGCCCATGGCTTCCCGCGAGCCTTGCGGATGAGCATCCAACGGCCACCGGGGAGCCGAGGGTCTTCGCCTTCATCCAGCACCGGCGGCACCGGGACGCCGGCGACGGTAGCCATCCGGAGTGTGTTGGCCTCCGCTCCGCCCGACTGGTGTCCGCTCGCCTTCAGGACGACCTCCTGGCCGTCCGCGAGTCGTGCCCCGACCACAACTGACTGGGGGCGGTACGTCTCGTGTGGCCACACCTCGGCAGGCTCACCGCACACCTGGGCAAGGACACGGGGCCGCATGTAGCTGCGTTGGCGTAAGCTCACTCATTGCTTCGTCTCTCCAGGATCGCCAGTCGACGCGTAATAGATCGACCGGATCGGGCACTGGCGGCAGAGAGTGTTGGCCAAGAGGCGTGCCGTTCGCAACGATGTTCCTTGGACCCGAACGAGCCAGATGGCGCCGATCCGATGGAGCAGATTCGTCCCGTGAGTGAATTGGTCGACTATCCCAGTACCCCGTGGCGCTACCTGTGGTGGCTCACGCGAAGCCAGGCGGGACGCGTCGCGAGGGGGACGGTGCTCGGCACCGTGTGGATGGTGACGCTTCCTGTCCCACCGCTCATGCTCGCCTTCGCGGTCGATGACGGATTGCGCCGCGGATCGATGGGGCGCGTCGTGCTCTGGGCGGTCCTCATCCTCGTCACCGGCATCGCGATCGCTGTGGTCGCGATCCTGAGGCATCGCACGATGACCCGAATCCGTACCGAGGCCGCCCTGCAGACCATCGAAGCGGCAATCGCGCAGAGCGTGCGACTGGGCGCGAGCCTGACCAAGCGGACAACGGCGGGCGAGGTCGTCGCCGTCGGCGTCGGCGACGCATGGACAATCGCTATGAGCTTGACGATTACCGGTCCGGGGGTTGGTGCCGTACTTGGCTACGCCGTCATCGCCGTCTTGCTGATGAAGATCTCAGTGGTGCTGGCGCTCATCATCGTCGTCGGTCTGCCGATCCTGCTCCTGGCGATAGGTCCGCTGCTGGGAAGGGTACGGATCCGGGTGTCGGACTACCGCGACGCTCAGGAACTCCTCTCGACCCGGATGGTCGACATCGTCTCCGGGCTGCGGGTGCTCGACAGCCTCGGCGGGAAGCGCCTGTTCGGCGAGCGCTTCGTGGGGGAGTCGCTCACCGTCGAGCGCACGGGGACACGGCTGGCTCGCAGCGAGAGCCTGGTGCAGGCAATCGCGGTCGGGCTACCCGCGCTCTTCCTGGCCTGCGTCGTGTGGGTTGCCGCGCACCTGAGTGCCGAGGGGGTCCTGACCGTCGGGGATCTCGTCGCCGTCTACGGCTATCTCATCGTCGCGGTGATGCCGATCTCGTCTTTCATCGAGAGTGCGAAGGACCTGAACCAGGCGTTGGTGGCCGCCGGCAGGGTCGTGGACTTCCTCGGACACTCGCCCGACCAGCGAGGACAGGTGACGCCGGCGGATACATCGTTCGTACTCGAGGACCCGGCGTCGGGCCTTCGAGTGAAGTCCGGCGAGTTCGCCGTGGTCGCGGGCGCTGACCGGGGAGCGATCTCCGCGGCGATCGATCGACTGGGTGGGGTCGTCGCGTCGGAGGCGACCTGGAACGGGCGGCAGCTGACGGAACTCGACCGGCATGCGTTGCGCAGCCGTGTCGTCGTCTTGGACGATGATGCCTTCGTGTTTCAGGGCAGCGCCCGCGACGTGGTGTCGAGCGGCCGCACGGTCGATCGTGCGCAGCTGGACGCGGTTGCGTCGGCCAGCGGCTTCGACGAGGTCCTCCGCGGCCTCACCGGAGGCTGGGATGCCGAGATCCTTCCGCGGGGAGCCAACCTGTCCGGCGGCCAGCGTCAGCGTCTGCGTCTCGCGCAGGCCCTTGCTCTGGAGCCGGAGGTGCTCATCGCCCTGGATCCGTTGTCCGCAGTGGATGCGATCACCGAGGCTCAGGTGGCGCAGCGAGTCCGCGAATCTCGGCGTGATTCGACGACCGTTGTGGCGACCACTTCGATCGCCGTGCTCGGTCTGGCGGACCTCGTGCACTTCTTCGAGGGATCCCGCGTCGAGGGGTCTCGCCTCGTGGCTTCCGGATCGCACGCCGATCTCATGAGGCAGGAGCCGCGCTACCGGCGGCTGGTGTCCCGCGATTCCGGAGACGATCCCTCCGATGCGGCGGCGTATGAGGTGGGGGCATGACGGGCGGAGACGTCCAGCGCGGATACCCCGTCGCGTCGCTGCGGCAGGTTCGCGGCGCGACCGCCGCACTCATCGGCTCCGACCGGCGCGGGTTCGCGGCCACGGTCATCGCCGGTGTCGCGGCGGCGGCACTGGGACTGGTCCCGCCGTGGTTGGTCGGGGTGATCGTGAACTCGCTCGGTGCGAGCACGGACACCGCGTCGGTCGACGTCCTCGGTGCCGCGCTCGTCGGCCTCGCGCTGGTGCAGGGCGTCCTCGCGGGCCTGTCGTACTTCGTGACGGCGCGATTCGGGCAGAAGGCCGCGCATCGTCTGCGGGCCCAGATGATCCAGCGCATCCTCGGCCTCCCGTCGCGCGTGGTCAACCACGGCGACGGCGGGGACCTGATGGTGCGCGCGACCACCGACGTCGGGAGGGTCACCGGCGTACTCGGCAATGCCATCCCGGAGATCCTGGTGGCGACCGTGCAGGTGGTGCTGACCTTCGTCTTCCTCGTGCTGCTCAGTCCGATCCTGGCTGGCGTCGCGGTCGTCGGGATGCTCGGCATCGCGGTGGTGACGCGCTGGTATCTGCGCCGGGCGACCCCTGCGTACCTGGCGCAGGCAGGCGCCTACGCGAAGCTCGCGGAATCACTCCAGTCGACGATCGCCGGAGCTCGCACCGCAGAGATGTATGAGCTGCAGTTGGTCCGCCGTGCCGAGGGCGATCGGCTCAGGAGCCACGCCCGTGGAGCAACCCTGCGGACACTGTGGCTCCGTTCGGTCCTCTTCCCGGTGGTCGACTCCTCCTATGTCGTTGCTCTCGTGCTAGTGCTGCTCGTCGGCGCCGGCCTTTATCTCGGCGGGGTCGTCGAGTTGGGCACGCTCGTGGCCGCTCTGCTCTATGTCCGCCAGGTGTCCGGCCCCTTCGACACGGTGCTGCTCTCCCTCGAGTCCCTGCAGAGCGGCATCGCGTCCTTCGCACGCGTCGAAGGTCTCGGCAACGAGGTCCCGACGTCAGAGCCTGCCACGCAGGAGCCGCGCGGTACGGCGATCCGGATCGATGCCGTGCGATTCGCGTACGACGGAGGGCCGGAGGTGATCCGCGGCGTCACCCTCGACATCGAACCGGGCGCCAGCGTGGCTATCGTGGGCGGTTCCGGAGCCGGCAAGACGACCCTGGCGCGACTGATCGCCGGACTTGAGCGTCCGGACGCCGGCTCCGTCACGGTCGGGGGAGCCAGCACCTTCGCCCTGCCTTCGGAGACGGCCCGCTCCCTGATCGCTCTGGTGACGCAGGAGCAGTACATCTTCAACGACACGATCCGGACCAATGTGCTCGTCGCGCGCCGCTCGGCGGACGACGGCGAGATTCGTCGTGCGCTCAAGGTCGTCGGCGCGGACTGGGTCGACGACCTCCCCGAGGGGCTGGACACGGTGGTCGGGTCTGCGCACGGCATGTCCGGCGCGCACGCCCAGCAGTTGGCGCTCGCCCGCGTCGCGCTCGCGGACCCGGCCGCCGTGGTGCTCGACGAGGCCACATCGCTGCTCGATCCGACCTCGGCACGACAAGTCGAGCGCGCCCTCGGGGCCCTGCTGGCCGGTCGAACGGTGATCGCCATCGCTCACCGGCTCTCGACCGCCGAGGATGCGCGCTCCATCATCATGATGGACGACGGTGTGGTGGTCGAAGCAGGAACGCACGATGAGCTGCTCGGCCGCCAAGGCCCCTACGCCAGGCTCTGGCGTTCATGGCATCTCGATCCCTGATGTCTACGTAGGAGGAGAGGCTCCCGGGTGAGCGGCGAGCGCGACCTGCTCATTCATGGGTTGGAGTTCGCTTGCGGGCCAGCGGCGCGGAGCAGAATGGTGTGGCGGTACGTGGCTCATGGGTGGCAAGGTGACGCGTATGTCTGAAGTCGTGCTACCGCTGACGGTTAGAGATCTGACTGCCGAGGACCTGTATCCGGGCTTCGGCGGGTGGTCGAAGACCTATCTTGAGGGCACCTTCACGGCACTCGACCGGGCGAAGCGCGGCGAGGTCGACTTCCTCGCAGTCTGTCCGCCGTCTGGCATTCCGGTGGCGACCGGCGGGGTCGACTATGCCAAGCCCTCGGGTATCGCACTCCTGTGGCAGCTTTCGGTTGATGCGCCGCTGTGTGGCTGTGGCATCGGCACGGTCCTCATCCAAGCGTTGGAGCAGCGGATCCGCGATCGCGGTCTCGCCTTGGCCGAGCTGGGCTTCGACGAGAAGAAGTCACGGCCACGCACACTCTATGAACGTCTCGGCTACGTCATCACGGGCCGCGAACCTGGAGCCTGGGACGAGGAAGCGCCAGACGGTACGGTCACTCGCTACGAAACGATGATCACGGTCATGCACAAGGAACTCGCCTAGTTTTCTGCCAGGGCCCGGCTCCCACCCCAATGGTGCGCGGATCCTTGGCTTAGTGAATGGGGGCGCCGTCCTCGAGCGGGCCGAGCGAATCGGGGCCAGCGGAGTTGGCTAGAAGCAGAAGGGGTGCCCGGCCGGATCGGCAGGGTCGGGACGCCGCGACGATTTACGCTTACGGCAGTCTGACCCCCCCGACGGTCCTTCGCAAGACAGAGGTAGATAGCGCAGCTCTGCGACTGGACGGGCGCTCCAGATCATTGTCCGGGTAAGCAGAGGCACACGGGGTGGCCGGCGGGGTCGGCATAGACGGGGCATGAGCCGCCCATGGCGGGCAGCGGGACTGCGCCGAGCCGCTCCGCGGTCTGGAGGATCGACGGGTTGTCGACGCTGATGTCGAGGTGCATTTGTTGCGGGTACGAAGGATCGGGCCAGCGCGGCCGCCGGTGACGGTCGATCTTGGTGAAGGCAAGCCGGGGGCGCGAGCCGTCATCGAGAGTGATCCAGTCGCCCCAGTCGTTGTCCTTCGGAATCTCCAATAGTGCGTTGTAGAACGCCGCGAGCGTTTGGTGGTTCTCGGAGTCGATGACGATCGAGCCGACCTTGGCGGGCCCGGGAACTTCGAAGAGGCAGAAGGGATGTCCTGCTGGATCGGCCCAGACATGATGCTCGGGGTGGTGGAGCAGGGTCGCGCCGGCTTCGGGTAGCCAGGCCTCTACGGCTGCCTGGTTCGGCACGGTGATGTCCAGGTGGATCTGCTGCGGGTAGTCGGGGTCGGGCCAGCGAGGCGGCTGCCAACGGTCGCCAACTGGATCGAACGCCAGTCGCGGTGTCGTGCCCTCGTGTCCTATGACCATCCAGTCGGGTGGCCTGCGGAGGATCTGCATACCGAGGAGTTGCACGTAGAACTCGGCCAGGCCCTCGGCGTCCGGACTTTCGATCACGACGTTTCTGATCCGCGCAGTCATGAGTGCAGCATCCCAGACTGTCTGGGATGCGCAGTCATGAGTGCAGCATCCCAGACTGTCTGGGACTCCTTGTGTCCCAGACAGCCAGCAACCCTTCTTCGCCGGCTACGTGCGCGCGATCGTATGACCGTCGGACGGCGGCTCCGACGTCGGCGATGTGTACAGCAGGGCGGCGTCGTTGGGATGATCCCGAGATGGCTTCCATCACGACAGCTCGGCTACTCCTCCGTGATGCCCACGACGGCGACCGCGTCGGGTTCATCGACATGCTCTGTGACCCCCTCGCAAGAGCTCATCTGGGAGGGGCCAGGTCTCGGGCCGACGCCGAGGCATCCCTGCGACCAGGACTGCTCAAGAGCCTGACGTCTCCTGAGGCGTCGTACGTGGTCGCCGATCGGGCAACGGATTCGTTCATGGGCACGGTGAGCCTCATCCGGCGGGATCCTGCGGCGCCTGGCCACATCCGTCCTGAGGGCAAGGAGCTTGAGCTGTCCTACGTCTTCCTGCCTGCCTTCTGGGGCAAGGGTTACGCGGAAGAAGCGACCAGAGCGCTACTGACCAGGACCGCGTCCGAACACGGCGGCGATGAGTCAGTGCTCGTAATCACCCAGTCCTCGGAACGCTCGCTCGCTTGCACTCATGAAGCGGCTCGGCTTCGTCGAGGAGGAGCAGTTCGAGCACTGGAACGCCATGCAGACCTTGGCCGTCGTCCAGTTGAGAGCTTTCGCTGAGGAATCGACTTCCGGCTCCGAGCCCGGGTGAAGCGACAACCCTGGTAAATGAACCCTCCTGTTGTAGGAACACGGGAGAGGTCCGCCCCGGCGACCAGTGTCTCTCCGTAGGGGAGGTGTGGCGTTCTCTTGCCTACAGCGGTGACGTGGGAGCAGGTGCTGGCGTGGAGGATGCGGCGCCAGTACCTCCTCGAGCGCGCGACGCCATCAGCGCTTGTCGACGTCGTGGCCAGGATTGGTGGGCTCCACGCCCAGGTGATGTCGTGTGTCGAACTCTCGTTGTGGGCGAGGGTCGACGGGCTGACGGCCGAGGATGTCCGAGAGGCGCTGTGGCGTCAGCGCACATTGGTGAAGCTGTGGGCGATGCGCGGCACCCTGCATGTGCTGCCTGCACGCGACCTCGGAGTGTGGCTCGCGGGGCTCGGCACCTACCGTGACGGTTGGTCGATGTACTCGATGCATGATCCGCTCATGCACGAACTCGCCGAGACGGTGGGTCACGCGCTTCGTGGCACGTTGCTGACGCGGGCGGAGTTGGCCGCCGAGGTGGGCCGACTCAGCGGGTCGATCGCCACGGGGGAGTCGCTGCAGGGTGGCTGGGGAGGCTCGCTGAAGCCGGCTTCGTTCCTGGGCAAGTTGTGCTTCGCGCCGAGTGACGGGCAGCGGGTCCGGTTCACCCACCCGGACACCTGGATCGGCGCGGCTCCAGTCCGCCCGGACGAGGACGCGGCGATAGCCGAGATCGTGCGGAGGTTCCTCGGGGCGTACGGACCGGCCACACCTGTTGATCTTGGAGGCTGGTGGGGTGCGACCCGGCGTGAGGCGAAAAGGATGCTCGCGCTGGTCGACGATCAGGTCACCGAGGTAGACGTCGAAGGTGAGCCGTACTGGATGCTCACCGACCAGGTGGGCGAACTTGCGGCGACTGAGCCGTCGGAGGTCGTACGGCTTCTTCCGGGGTTCGATCAGTGGACGGTCTGCGCGTCCCGACGGGTGGGACCTCGATCCCGACCCGGGCCGGGCGCACCGGCGCTCGACCCACGCCACCGAACCAGGATCTACCGGCTGCAGGGATGGGTGTCTCCCGTACTCCTCGTCGACGGCCGGGTCGAGGGCGTGTGGAGGCACGAGCGGAAGGGGCGCCGGCTGCTCGTCGACGTCGAAACATTCCGTCGGCTATCTCGCAAGACCCGCGAGTCGATCGAGGCAGAGGCGATGAGGCTGGCCGCGTTCCTGGGCGGCGTACTGGAACTCACGCTCACGTCCGGTTGAGAGGAGATAATGCAGAACCGGGAACGGTCCTGCGTCGGCCGCTACCAGGAGTTCACGGAGCTGCGGATGAAGTCGAGATCTCGTAGGTATCCACTGCCGTGCTTCCAGGGGTCGGGCTGTTCCCACTGTGCCTTCCACCCAGGTCGGTCCTCGGCCGCCCACGTACGCATCGTCTCGTATGCGGCCTGGACCCTGGAGGGCACCGTGGTGAGTAGCTCATCCCATTGGGACGGTGTGCAGCGGTAGGCCTTACGGACAGAGGCGAGCCGTTGTGAGACCGACGTCGATGCCGGCCAGCCCATCAGGGTGACGTTTTCGGGTGCGGCAAGTGGGACGAGGGTGTACGCGAGGTAGGCAAGGTCCCACATGCGCGGCCCCGGTGCGGCGGTGTCCCAGTCGACGAGCGCCACCGCTGTGTGACCCTGGCTGATCAGGTTCCAGGGCGCGGCGTCGTTGTGACAGATGACCTCCGGTCGCCCAGTGGCGACGGGCGGCAGTTGCCACTCTGGGACGGTGGGAGCCCACCCGGCAATGGCATCGTGGTAGGCCCGCAGAAGAGATGCAGAGCTCTCCAGCAGCTCCGGATGGAACAGCGTCGGACGAGGTGGCCAAGGAGTTTCTCCGCGTACAAGCGACAAGACTTCTCGTCCTTGCTCGTCGATTCCAAGGTACCGGGGGCGCTCCAGCGAACCCCACGGACTCCAGGTGCTGAAGAAGCTCATGCACCGCAGGCGACCACGGGCCGACTGGACGCCGGATCGTGTTGCCGATCCGTACGATCGGGTTGATCCCTCCGCGCAGGGCCTCCTCGCCCTCCTCGATGTCGGCCGCCATGCTCCGATGATCGCACTGTCACGCTGCCGGCGACGAGATGCGGCTGGTGAACAGCGGTGTGGAGGATCCGCCGGGTGCCCGAGCGGCTTCGAGGTCCACCTGTGGCCCTTCAGCCGACGGTGCGGTCCGCCCGGTCGGTCGAAGCCTACGGATCGATCAGACCCAGGTACGTCTCTCGTTGGTTTCCGCCTTCTCGTGGGCGGCAGCGTACGGCCGAATGCCAGCGCCAGTCCGGGCCTTGACGTTGGCGTCCCGCTAGCGCGATCCGCCCAGTGCACCAGAGCAGGACGTCAGTCGGATCGCCGTCCGGGGCGTCGGGGAACAGCCGCGCGATCGCCGGAACGCACAGTTCGGGGGGTGGGCGCCAACCGCTGCCCAGCGCAGAGGTGATGTCCCAGGTGTGCACCAGCCCGTCGACAACCCCCATCGCGAGCCAGCCAGCCGGGTCGGAGGTGCCCAGCGGGTGCCATGCACGAACGTCTGGATCGGCACAGGTGGCGGTGGCCCGAAGCAGTCCGGCGCAGGCACCGACAACCTGGAGCAGGTCTTCGGGGCCGGCCTCGTCGTTCGCGCGGACAAAGGCGGGTACGAACCGGTCGTTTGGTTGCGCGGCGATTTGAGCAGCCTGGGCGAAGTAGCTGTCGGCGATGTGCACAGCGGTTTCCCGGCAGGTCCATTCCAGGTCGCGAGCTGGTACAGACCAACCCGCGTCGCCGAGTGGCGTGAGCGCGCTGTGTATCTGCTGAACCACAGCGGTGATCAGCTCGGGTCGAATCGTCATGCTCGGCACGGTAGCGGCAGGTACAGACGAGTGCGCCCGGAAGCATCGCCAGCCCAGCAGCGCGGCCCCTGGTGGCGGTTTGGAGCGTCAGAGGCGGGTCCGGTTCCCCCAGGGCTTGGTGGCTGCCCGGCAAGCTCACTCGAGGCCGCATCCCCGACTGCTGCTGAGGTGTCGGCCCGCTTGTACGGTTCGACGATGGCATCGATCTGGCTCACCTCGATCGCGGCGCGGTATCGGGGGATTCTCGAAGACCTGGCCATCGCTGTCCGCACCTGTCCGGACGAGCTGTGGGAGGAGAGCTTGTACCCGGTCGATCTGTCCGAGCCGGAAGCGTGGACTCCGATCGATCCGGACGGGCAGCAGTTCGCGGACGAGGCGGTCGTCGAGCGCAAGCGGCGGGCCCAGGGCGCGGTGTGGCGGACCGCGTCGCACACGTTGTTCTTCACCGACGCCGACCTGTCGGCGATGGAGCAGGACTGGTTGCCGCGACCACCCTTGTCGCCGCATGATGAGGACTGGAACGTCGTTCCGCCGACGTACTCTCGCGAGCAGCTGCTGGACTACGTTGACCATTGCCTGCGCAAGGTTGACGAGGTGTTCGCCGTCCTGACCGACGAGCGAGCGGAAGAGCCCGTCGCCGACTCGCACCGCCACCGGGGGACGCCGGTGGGGGAGATGCTTGTGGTGGGCCTGGTCCACCTCCAGCTGCATGTAGCCCAGATCCGCACGTTCCTGGTGACCCGTGGTGTCCCCTGGGAGGGCGAGTAGCGGATGACCTCGGCCACTTCGGCGGCACCAGCCGCGGGATTGCCGGTGCATGAGTGGCTGCTGTTGGATGGCGGCCGTGACCGACTACGTCATTCGTGTTGTCCAGCCGGAGGAGCACCGCGCCGCGCACACGGTGTTCCGGGGCACCCTGCACGTCAGGCCCAGTACGGATGGGGACTGGTCGGAGCGCGAGCCGAGTTACGAGCTGGGCCGCACGTGGGGCGCGTTCCGGGATGAGGAGATGGTCGGTTCGGCACAGTCATGGTCTTCGGCGTTGGTGGTGCCTGGCGGTGAGGTAGTGCCGACGGCGCTGGTCAGCCGGGTCGGCGTACGTGCCGATCACACCCGGCGTGGAGTGTTGTCTGGCCTGATGCGTGCCCAGTTGGATGCGTTGACCGAGCCTTTGGCGACGCTGCGGGCCAGTGAGGGCGCCATCTACGGCCGGTTCGGGTACGGCGTGGCGTCTCGATACCGCCAGGTTCGGATCAGGCGGGCGCGTGCGAGATTCCGCCCGGAAGTACCCACCGGGCGCGGGGTTCGGCTGGTGTCCTTCGACCAAGCGCAGGAATTGCTGCCTACGATCTACAACCGCCTGGCATCGTCGGGGCGGCCAGGTTGGGTCCAGCGGCCGGCACACTGGTGGGCGGGCGTCCGACTGCGCATGGATTCGTACCCCAGCCCGGTCATGGTCGCGGTGCACGCCGGCGAGGACTGCGACGACGGATACGCCGTCTACACGGTCAGACGAGGGGACTTCGCCGATCCGGATGCGAAGACGGTGCTGCACCTGGCTGACCTCGTGACCCTGTCGACCGAGGGGTGGGCCGGCCTGTGGAGGTACTTGCTGAGCGTTGATCTGGTGACCGAGGTGGTGGCTGGGGGCCGGCCGATGGACGAACCACTCGAGCAGCTGTTCACCGATCGGCGGGCGCTGAGCACCGAGCGGATCAACGACGAGACCTGGCTGCGGATCGTGGATGTGCCGGCCGCGCTGGCCGCCCGACGATTCGGCCTGCTCGGCGCTGACACGGAGGAGTCGGTGGTGCTGGAGGTCAGGGACTCGATCCTGCCGGAGAACGCCGGCAGCTACCGGATCGGCGCCGAGCAGACTGAACGGGTGAGCGAACCGGCCGATCTGGTGCTCGACGTGGATGCGCTGGGTGAGCTGTATCTGGGCGATGTGACACCGACGGCGCTTGCGCAGGCCGGTCGGCTCGCGGCGCCGAACCCGAACGCGCTGCCGGTGGCTGACCGGTTGTTCGCGGTCAGCAGCGCGCCGTGGTGTGGCACCGACTTCTAGGCTCTACCGGTCCGCCCGAGCTGAGGTGAAGGGTAGCGCTGTCATGGACGGGTGCTTGTTCTGCGGGATCATCAACCACGACGTGGATGCGGCCCTGGTGGGGGAGGACGACCGTACCTCGCGTTCATGGACCTTCGCCAGCCGACCTGGCCGGAGGGGATACATGTGCTGGTCGTGCCCAGACGGCATGTGGAGCAGGTTGACCAGCTGGAGCCAGACGATGCGGGCGCGCTGATGAACGCGGTCGTTGGTGTGGCGCGTTCGGTGAAGAGTCTCTGTGCGCCGGAGGGGCTCAGCGTCTGGTCGTCGAACGGGCCGGCGGCGTTTCAGGAAGTGCCTCACGTTCACATGCAGGTACTCGCGAGGAAGCACGGTGACGGGCTGCTACGGATCTATGCCGAGCGCCCGCACCACCCGACGACAACCGAGCTGGCGCAGGTGGCGGCGAAGCTTCGGTCAAGCCCACTCTGAGGCCGTGAACACGGTTGGTGGTGTGCGTTACGCGACGTGCGTCGTCGTGGCCGTGGTGGGATCCTGGAAGATGCTTTCCACGGAGAGCATGGCGGCGCCGAGGAGTGGGCTTCGCTCTCCCAGCGGCGTGGGGATGACGTTGACGGGTTCGGTTCCTCGCGGAGAGTTGTATCGGCGTAGGGCGGCATGCAGGTCGTCGAGGAACGGTTCGGCGAGGTCGAGCACGTAGCCGCCGAGTGTCACCGCATCAGGGTCGAGTACGGCGGTGAGGGTGGCGATGGCTCTGGCGACGCCGTCGGCGACGTCACGCGTTGCGGTCCGGGCACGGGTGTTTCCGGCGTACGCCTTCGCGTGGACCCGTTGGGCGTACTCGTGGTAGTTGACCGGCGTCCGCGAGGGAGCGCCGCCGGTGGCTCGGCGGAAGGCCTCGAAACCGACGACGGTGTCGAGGCAGCCGCGGTTGCCGCACGCGCAGCGGTGGCCGTCCACCACGAACGGGATGTGCCCGAGGTTCCCTGCGAAGCCGCGGGCACCGATGGACAGTCGCCCGTCGGCGATGACCCCGCAACCGACTCCTCCGCCGATCTCGACATGCAGTAGGTCCCCGGTGATCCCGAAGCCGGTCGCCCGGCTGGTCGCGAGGGCGGACAGTCCGGCGACGGGTTCCATGAGGACCCGCCCTAGCTCTGGCGCCAGTTCAGCGGCAAGGAGTTCGCCGAGCGCTACGTCTCGCCATCCGAGCCACGAGGAGTCGACCACGACTCCGCGCTCGGAGTCCATGGTCGCGCCCACTGCGATTCCCACACCCAGTGCAGTGGTGCGTCCAGCCCGCCGCATCGCCTCGGCGATCGTGTCATGGACGAGTGCCACGACCGTGTGAGGTTGTGGCTTCAGGTCAAGGAGGACACGTGCCTCGCCGAGAGGTGTGCCGGACAGGTCCTGGACGATGGCACCGACGTGGTCGATGCGTATCTCGACGCCGACCGCTGTGACGTGGTGGCCGGTCAGGACGAGCTGAGTCGGTGGCCGGCCCCGGCCTCCTGCGGTGGGTGCGGTTGCCTCCCCGACGAGTTCGCGGCGCATGAGTTCGGCGACGACCTTCGTGACACCAGGCTTGGTCAGCCCGGTCGCCACCGCGACGTCGCTGCGTGAGGATCCGGGGTTGTCGCGGATGTGGCGCATCACGAGGCTCAGGTTGTGGGCGCGCATCCCTGCCTGTGACACCGACGCTGTGCGGTTGTGTGCTGCGGGGTGGTGCTCGCGCACGCGACGGCTCTTGGTCATCTCGCCTCTCTGAATCCTTGACGTCGAAGACACTACAGTGCACACTGCCATTTCGAGTACGCAGTTAACAAATTCTTCCTTCGTGACCCGCGCCAAGGTCGCGATCCCTGCCGAGGTGGTTCGGTATGCCTGCTCCTGCTCTGATCTCTCGCCGCCGTGTTCTGACCGCAGCCGGGGGAGCCGCGATCGCCGCCGGCCTTGCCGGCTGCGTCGATGGGCGACGAGGGGCGGATCGTACGAACACGCGCGGCGGTGCCGGTGGCGGCGGCGGTGGTTCCCGCGAACTGCAGTTCCTGCTTCTGGGGCCTACACCCGCCCTGCTGAAGCTGTTCAACGAGACGCTGATTCCTGGCTTCGCAAAGCAAGAAGGTGTCAAGGTCGTGTTGCAGACCTCGGACTGGGGGTCGGGGTTCCAGAAGGTCGTGACGGCGGCGGCGAGCAAGACCCTTCCGGACGTGCTGACGGTTGGTGGCATCTGGACCGCCCCACTGGCCGCGAAGGACGCGCTTCGACCTCTCGACGAGTACATGGGCGAGTGGTCGCCTCGCGCCGAGTACTACCCGTCTATGCTGCAGGACAGCTCATACCACGGCAGGATCTACGGCGTTCCCATCTATGCGGGGATTCCAACCGTCGCGTACCGCGCCGACCTGTTCGAGCGCGCGGGGCTCGATCCCGGCAAGCCGCCGGCCACGTGGGACGAGTACAAGTCCTACGCCGCACGACTGGTACGCAGGAAAGGCTCGGAGACCCTGACCCAGGGTGCCGACTGGGGCCTGGACACCTCGATCGGTCTCCAGCAGAGCTTCGCGCAACTGATGCTCCAGGCCGGCGGTCACTACTACACCGGTGACGGTAAGGCCAACTTCTCCTCCGCCGAAGGCCTGCGGGCTCTGGAATACCTGGTCTCCTTCTACAAGGAAGGTCTCTCCTCGGTCAACATTGTCGCGAAGCCGACCGCGCCGCTGCCGTTGGTGGCGGGTTCGTCGGCGATGTCGTTCGCCACCATGGGGGTCCTGGAGAACGCACGCACCAACAACGCGAAGGTCCTGCCGCACATTCGAGCCGGCAAACCGCTCGCCGAGGCAACGTCGGGAAGGCCCATCACGTCGGCGTGGATCAACAAGTTCGCGATCTCCTCCACCAGCAAGAATCCTGACGCGGCATGGAAGTGGCTCGCCTACATCAGCACCAAGCCAAATCTGGAGAAGCTGGACACGCAGTACGGTCTTCTCCCACCCCGCAAGGACCTGGCCAATGCCACCTACCTGCAGGACGTGCCGCGCAACTTCGTCGACGCCTCGCGGTATGTCGTACCACAGCCGGGTAATCCAGCCATGCTGCAGATCGCGCAGGTGATCAACACCCAGCTACAGCGGGCGATCCGGCTCCAGGCCAAGCCGGCGGCCGTACTGGAGCAGATGGACAAGGAGATCGACGGGCTGACCAATGGCTGAAGGAACCTTCACGCTGCGGCGAAGCGTGGCGCACCCGGGCCGTACTCCGCTGCAACGTCGAGCCCTTGCAGGTCAGCTCCTTCTGTCGCCGGCCGCCCTCGCGGTACTCCTGACCTCCGTCGTGCCACTTGGTATCGCTATCTGGTTGAGTCTGTGCGACTACGACCTGCTCAGACCGCCGCGGTTCGTCGGCCTGCACAACTACACCGCCATCCTCACCGACCCGGCCTTCTGGTCGGCGGTCAGGCACACCCTCGTCTTCGCCCTCGAGCAGGTGCCGCTCGGCACAGTCGTCGCACTCGCGGTGGCGGTTCTGTTGAACCAGGGCATCGCCGGGCGGGACGTGTACCGCACCATTATCTACCTGCCCCAGGCGGCTTCCTATGTCGTTGTGGCACTGGTATGGAGCTACCTGTACGATCCGGTGGTCGGCCCCGTCAACCTGGTGATCCGCGATGTGGGTTGGCCGACCGTCCACTGGCTCACCGACGCGCAACTCGCCATGCCCTCGCTGGTGATCATGAGCATCTGGCGCAATCTCGGCTACTTCATGGTGATCTACCTCGCGGCGCTCCAGGGCATCCCTCGGGAGCTTCGTGAGGCGGCCGCGATCGACGGGGCGAACGCGGTCCGGACCTTCCGCCACGTCACCCTCCCACTGCTGCGTAACGTCACGTCCTTCGTGCTCGTCACCTGGTTTCTCGGCGCCCTCCAGATGTTCACCCAGGCGTACGTCATGACCGGCGGTGGCCCTGTCGAGGCGACGACCACGGTCGTCTTCCGCATCTATCAGGAGGCCTTCCTGTACCTGCGGGTGGGACGCGCGTCGGCGATCGCGGTGATGCTGTTCGTGGTCGTGGCCGTCCTCACCCTCGCCACACGGTTGCTCGGGCGCCGGTGGGGAGCACGGACATGAGCAGGCCCGTCCCCGGACGAGTGCGGCAGTCGCTCCTCCAGGCAGCCGCGCTCTGCGTCGCGGCCGCGTACGTGCTGCCGTTGCTGTTCGTGGTCACCACGGCTCTGGCGCCGTCCGGCCAGGCGCTGGGCACCATCACCCCGAGCGGCTTCAAACCGGCCAACTTCAGCGACGCCTTGCACAGTGCAGCCTTCGGCACGATGTTCGTCAACAGCGCCATCGTGACGCTCGGCTCGACAGCAGTCCAGGTGGTGCTCGCCTGCATGGCCGGATACGCACTTGCGCGTATCGCCTTTCGCGGCCGGGAGGGGTTCTTCCTGCTGCTCATCGCTGTCCTGGTCATCCCGCCCGAAGTGACGCTCGTGCCGTTGTTCGTCCTCGTCAAACACCTCCCCCTCGAGGGAGGCAACGACATCCTGGGCCAGGGTGGGATCGGGCTGCTGAACACCCTGCCGGGCCTGATGTTCCCGCACCTGGTCAGCGCGCTGTCGATCTTTTTGATGCGACAGTTCTACATCGGGATGCCGGAGGAACTCGCCGACGCCGCACGTATCGACGGGGCCACCGAGTGGACGGTGTTGTGGCGAATCTTCACCCCACTTGCGTGGCCGGCGGTCGTGACCGTCGCCATCTTCGCCTTCCAGGGCGCCTGGAACGACTTCCTGTGGCCCCTGGTGATGACCAAGAGTCCCGACGTGCAGACCGTCCAGCTGGGACTGACGGTGTTCTTCCAGGAGAACACGACCCAGTGGTCGCTCCTCATGGCGGCGGTGATCCTGATCAGCGTCCCTGTTGTGGTCATGTTCCTGCTCGGGCAACGCACCTTCCAAGAGGGCGTCGCCACGGGCGCGGTGAAGGAGTGACGAGATGACCGAAGCGTGCCCGCGGCCGAACATCGTGTTCGTCCTGATCGACGACCTTGGCTGGGCAGACCTCGGCTGCTACGGGTCGACGTTCTACGAGACACCCCACCTGGACCGCCTGGCGGCGGCCGGTGCGCGGTTCACCAACGCCTACGCCGCGGCACCGGTGTGCTCACCAACCCGTGCCAGCATCATGACCGGCAAGTATCCCGCCCGGGTGGGTGTGACCCAGTGGATCGGCGGGCACGCCGTCGGGCGTCTGCGCGACGTCCCGTACTTCCACGAGCTACCCCTCGACGAGTACTCACTCGCCCGAGCGCTCCGCGATGGTGGCAGCTACCAGACCTGGCATGTGGGCAAGTGGCATCTCGGTGAGCGACGCACCTGGCCCGACCGGCACGGATTCGATGTCAACGTGGCAGGTTGCCAACTCGGACACCCACCGAGCTACATGAGCCCGTACGGCATACCGGCCATCGAGGACGGACCGCCCGGTGAGTACCTCACCGACCGGCTCACCGACGAGGCGGTCGCGCTCGTCGAGAACGCAGGCGACCAGCCGTTCTTCCTCAACCTGTGGCACTACGCCGTCCACACTCCCATCCAGGCTCCCGAGCAGTTGGTGAGGAAGTACGAGGAGAAGGCGAGGGCACTCGGACTCGACCAGGTAGATGCCATCAAGACCGGCGAGCCGATGCCTACCTGGCACCAGCGCCACGAGTACGTCCAGCGGCGAGTGGTGCAGTCCGACCCCGGCTACGCCGCGATGATCGAGAATCTGGACACCAACATCGGACGGCTGCTGGACGCCCTCGACCGTACCGGCAAAGCCGACAACACCATTGTGATCTTCACGTCCGACAACGGCGGACTGTCCAGTTGTGCGGGCTCGCCCACCTGCAACGCTCCGCTGGCCGAAGGGAAGGGCTGGATGTACGACGGCGGCCTGCGGGTCCCGTTGCTCATCCGTTGGCCCGGCGTGGTCGATCCGAACACGACCCTGCCCGACGTGGTCACGAGTCCGGACTTCTACCCGACCCTGCTGGAGGCGGCCGCCGTACTCCCGATCCCGCAGGCTCCGTACTCGCGGGCCGGGGAAGCGGACGGCCACACCTTCCTGCCATTACTGATGTCCGGTCAGTCCCAGAGCAGGCCGATCTTCTGGCACTACCCGCACTACGGCAACCAGGGAGGCACCCCCGGCGCCGCGGTTCGCGAGGGTGACTGGAAGCTGGTCAGGTTCTTCGAGGACAACCACGTCGAGCTCTACAACCTCGCCGAGGACATCTCCGAGACCCGCGACCTGGCAGGCACCAACCCCGCCACGGCAGCAAGACTGGATGCCACGCTCGAGCACTGGCTCCGAGAGGTCGAGGCGAGGATCCCCGCACCAAATCCCGTCAGCGCCTACGACGACCTCCCCGGCTGACGTCCGGGGAGGTCACACCCGCAGCCGGCCTCACGTTGGGAGCGGGGTCTCCACAGCGTCCTCACCGCCGGCGACAACGCTGGACGCATCCGCTCGCCTTCACCATACCGTCGGCAGTTTTCCTTCCTGCCGGGAAATCCATGGTTTTCGAACAGAACGCACGCCGTCGGGGTCTAGCTTGACCGACGGAATCGACGGAATCGACGGTTTCGAGGGGACTGGCGTTGTCGACGCGGCGGGGAGGGCGGCATCGTGCGGGGGCAGATCCGGTTTCAGGTACGCCGGCTGGCATGTTCTCTGGTCGCAATTGTGTCGGTCACATTTGTACTGCCGGGGGACGCTCAGGCGACAACGCTTCCAACTCGAGATGGCGACTGTACGGGCCCGGCCGTGCAGACATTCGGCCCTGCGTCGACGTCGGCCGCGATCGTAGGTGCGACTGTCCTTGGCGGCAACGCGTACGTCGTCACCCGCGGTGTGGTGCCTGCTCGGGTTGCCAAGATCAACATGTCCAGCCGCAAGGTCACCAACACGGCCACACTGCCGACTGGCGAAGGCGGATGGGCGACGACGGTCTCGGGCGGTCGCGTGTATATCGGCATGTATCCCGTACCGGATCTCTACAGGTACGACCCCAGCACCGGCAGCGTGACCAGGATCGGCCGGCTGGGTGGCGCCAGTGGATACATCTGGGCGCTGACCACCGCACCCGACGGCACCGTCTACGCAGCAACGTATCCGGACGGCGGAATCTGGGAGATCAAGCCCTCGTCCGGCACAGTCCGGCGTATAGCGCGTCCGGTTTCTGGGGCACAGTACGCGCGTTACATCGCAGCCGATGCCACCAACGTGTACGCCTCGGTGTACAGCCCGGGCCGACTCGTCTCCGTGAACCGAACCACCGGCGCCGTCCGCAACCTCAGCCCGTTCGCCGACCAGACCTTCGGACCAGTCGTCGTCGACCGTGACCGCCTGGTCACGACGTTCGATCGGCAACTGGTCACCATGAGCAAGACTGGCTCGAACTTCCGGACGGTCGCGCTGCCGCCAAACGAGGCGCTCATCGATGCGATAGCCGTGTCCGCGGACCGAACCATCTACGCAACGGCACGCCGCTCCGGATCGGTGTACCGCTACCGCACCGGCGAGGCCGGACTCACCGTCGTCGCCACGCCCTCTCCCAACGACGAAACCCGCGGGCTGTCCGTACTGTCCGACGGTCGACTGTTCGGCGCGGCGGGCAGCGGCGGTGTCTGGTGGGTCACGCCGTCGACGCGCAAGTTCGCGTTCATCGATCTGATCAGTGCCGGCCTGACACCCGGGCCCGACCGGCCGCAGTCGATCGCCTACGACCAAGGTCGGCAGGTGTTCGTCGGCGGCCACTGGGCGATCGAGACGTACAACCCGGCAACCGGGGCGCGAACCCGTGTGCGCGTGCCCGGCGAGGTCAAGGCAATGTTGGTTCTCAACCATCTGGTCTATGCCGCGTTGTATCCAGGTACGCAGTTGATCGTCTTCGACCCGGCCACCAAGTCTGTGCGCACGCTCGGCACGATCGAGTCCGGCCAGCAACGCCCGTGGGACATGGACTACGACCCACAGACCGGGCTCATCGCGGTGGTGACTGCGCCGGGAACCGGTTACCTCAACGGCGCCCTCGCGCTCTACAGTCCGACAAGCGGCAAGCTCGACGTCTATCGGGGCATCATGAACGGCGAGTCGGTTGTGTCCGTCGACGCGGAGAACGGAATCGCCTATCTCGGCGGCGACGTGCTCGGCGGCGGGGGTGTGACGCCGGTGTGGTACAGCGCCTCCGTCCTCGCCTTCGACCTCACGACCCGCCGGGTACTGTGGCAGGCCCGGCCGATGGCGGGTCAGCGCACCATCCAGGACCTGACCATCGCGAACGGCGACGCGTACGCAGTGGACAAGCGGGACCCGGGGGTGTGGTTCCGGATGAAGCTCACTACCCGCAGGGTCGTCCAGCAGGGCAATGTCGGCAGCTACGGCGAAACGCTGTTGCACCAGGGCCAGGTCCTCACCAGCGTCTTCACCGGCAACGTCTTCAATCTGGGGCCTGGCCTCGCCCAGCCGAAGCAGGTGGCCACCGGGCTCGGCAACCAGTGGCTGACCGATCCGCACCTGGCGCCGGAGACCGGCTGGTTCGCCTGGGGAGCCCAGGGCCGCAACCTGGCCCGGATTCGCATCGACCCTGCATGTGGCGTGACAGCCGCTACCCAGAAGAGCAAGCCGCGCTTCGACCTCGACCTCTAGGGTCTGTCTTCCTTGGCCGCCGCGCGGCTAGTAGCGGCCCCCGCCCGAACGCGAGGGTCTGGACGAACCGCCGCCGCGCCTCCTTGTAGACGACATCGAACGCCAGCGAAGACTTCCCCGACACGCCGACGACGGCAGTCAACCCGGGCCCGAAGGTCACGTCGACGTTGCGCAGGTTGTGCTCGGCGGCTCCGAGGACTCTCAACTCGACCTTCCCGCCGCAGTCAGGCCCGGAGCGATGCGATCGCGAGTGCTCATGGCACGCACCTCCGGAATCTCGCCCGCACGACACTAGCCTCGGGTAATCGCCGACCGCTACTGCATCGTCGGCCACGGTCCCCAGCCCGCCTTTGGCCGTGCAGCACACGGTGAGCCTGACAGGCTGTGACGACGGTGCGGCGCGGGGGCTGAGCACCGGCACCTTCGCGCTTCCACTCAGCCTTCGGCGCGGCCGCCGAGGTGTTCGGCGAGGAAGCGTTCGGCAGCGGCGTAGAACCGTTCGCGGTTCATCGGGTCGACCAGGCCGTGTCCCTCATCAGGAAAGAGAAGGTACTCATGCGGCACACCCCTCGCCCGCAACGCCTCGACGATCTGTTCCGCCTCGCGCTGCTTCACTCTGGGGTCGTTGGCGCCGTGCCCGATGAGCACCGGGATGCGGATCGCGTTGATCCGGCAGAGCGGCGACCGCGACCAGAGTAGGTCGCGCTCCACCACCGGGTCACCGATCTTGGCGTGCATGAACGCGACCATGGGTCTCCAGTACGGCGGTATCGACTCCACCAAGGTCAGCAGGTTCGAGGGACCGCAGAGGTCGATCGCACAGCAGAACAGGTCAGGTGTGAACGCGGCGCCCACCAGCGCGGCATAGCCACCGTAGGAACTGCCCATGATGGCGACCCGCTCCGGATCGACCCAGCCCTCGGAAACGCAGTAGTCCAGCGCGTCGACCAGGTCGTCGTGCATCCGGCCGGCCCATTCCTTGTCGCCGGCACTGCAGAATGCCTTTCCGTAGCCCTTCGAGCCCCGGAAGTTGACCTGTACGCAGACATAGCCGCGGTTGGCAAGCCACTGCACGTCCGGGTTGTACGTCCAGAAGTCCCGCGACCACGGTCCACCGTGCACGTAGAGAACCGCGGGCTGATCATGTCGGGGCACTCCTGGCGGGAAGGTTACGTACCCGTGCACCCGAAGGCCGTCCCGGCTGACGATGTCGTACGGCTCGACCCGTGCCAACCGGAAGTGCTCCAAGTCGGGTTGGACGGTAAAGAGCAATCTCGTGCGGGCGGTCGTGCGATCGTGGACGTAGTAGCGCAGCGGTCCGTCCGAAGGTGTCACCGACACGAGCCAGGTGCCGTCGTCACCTACCGACCGGCCGATGCCCAACTCTCCGTCGACGTCGATCGTCGCACGCATCCGTGCGAACGCAGCCTCGAAATCCGGGTCCAGGAACGTCCACTCCTCACGATCCCTGGTGACCACCACCGCCTGCGGCTCAAGCGTCTCCGGATGCAGCACGACCCGGGTGATGTCGACCTCGGCGTCCGCCGCGAGCACCTGCTCCGCGCCGGTGTCGGTGTCGACGGAGATCAGCTTGGCGGCATTCGAGTCGTACGACGTGAGTAGTAGCAACCGCCCGTCCCTGGTGAAGCCGAGGACGTCACCACCGGCCGCACCCTCCGCGGTGGGAAGCTCACGCCACGGTCGGAACCCACCGGTGCCGTCCGTGCGGAGGTGGATGACTATGCCGCCGTCCTCGCTCATTGTGGTCCCGCCGCGCACGCTGAGGTCGGAGTCGACGAGCCACGACGCGAAGCCCGGGTTGTGTTCGACGAGCGACAGCTGTCCGGTCCGCAGGTCGTACCCCCACACATCGTGCAGTTTGGGGTTGTCCTTGTTGAGTGCGATCAGCAGCGTCGTCGGATGCCGATGTGTGTGGGCAAGCAGCCTGGCCTGCGTGGCGGCAGGCGTGACACAGCGCGTCTCACCGGTTTCGAGGTCGAGGGCGTACAGCCGCCAGTTCTCGTCGCCGTCGTGATCCTGCAGATAGATGAGTGTCCTGTCATCGTGGCAGAAGCCGAACATCTGAATGCCCTTGCCGCGGTCGGTCGTGACCGGCCGGGCCGGGCTCGACTCGTCGAGCGGTCCGATCCAGACATTGAGGACGCCTTCGACCGGTGCCAGGTAGCCGATTCTGGTTCCGTCCGGGGAAAGCTCCGGCGTGCTGCGGTAGGGGCTTCCATAGAGGACAGCACGCGGGATGAGGGGAACCGGGAGGCCGGGTCCGTCCGTACGTCCAAGCCGTCGGTGGGTTTGAGGATCAGTCATGGCAGATCAGACCAAGCCCTTCTCAGATCCAGCCCTTTCCTCGGGCGATGCGGACGGCGTCGAGGCGGTTGCGGGCGTGGAGCTTGTTTATGATCACGGAAAGGTAGTTGCGCACTGTGCCGGGAGCGAGGTGGAGCCGGCGGGCGATCTCGCAGACGGAGGAGCCTTCCGCGGCCAGGTTCAGGACGTCATGTTCACGAGACGTGAGCAGGTCGCCTGCGGTGTACAGGGCGTTGACCGCGAGCTTGGTGTCGACGACGAACTCGCCGCTGGACACCTGCCGGATGCAGTCCGCGAAATGTTCTGCCAGCGTTTCATCCATCACCACGAAGCCACGAGCCTTGGCATCCAGCGCCTGCCGAAGTGCGCGTGGCGTGCCTATGCCGGTGAGGATCAACGTCTCGCACGTCGGCAGGAACTCACGCAGTTTGCGCGCGGCGGCGAGGCCGTCCATATTCGGCGGATCGATGTCGATCACCGCAACGTCGGGCTTGACCCTTCGCGCCGTCGGTAAAACGTCTTCACCTCGCGGCAACTCCGCGACGACCTCGATGTCCCCCTCGTGAGCCAGAAGCGCGACGAGTGCGCCCCTTACCAGCGTGATGCCTCCAACAATTAGCACACGAATCACTGTGCCGCCCCCCACGCACGTCCAGAATCACCAGCATGCCCAAGCGCACACATCGCCCAGCGATCGCTGGGCCCCACCCCTGATCCAACCCTCTGCGTTCGTATGACCTGGACCAGTAACGATCCGCCTCGGAATCGGTTACGGTCCACTCTGGCCAGATTCCCTACTTCGACCGGCAGTGGCCTGACACCCCGGTCTCGCGGCCACGTGGGCGATCGGGCGGGACTGACAGCGGGTAATGAGGCGCAGCCGGCCGACAGGAGTCGACGGGACGCCGGCGTGGAAGACAATCCCTCACACCCCAGCCACCGACAACAGCTTCTTGAGCCGCAGCACCTGGAGCAATGGCTAATCTGGTCCTGACTCGCCGCAGATTGCGGAACTGCCATGAGAACTACAGGCAGCACACGCTGCCGTCAAGATCCCGCTCTCAGGCTCGCGCAAGATGAGTCAGATCCATCGCGAGATGGGTCTGTACTCCAGGAGCTCGCTGATGGCCCAGTGAGCTTCATCTCGCCCTGTGGAAGGCGCAGCCGTCGGGGCCCATCGGCAGGTGAGTGAGAAATTCATGATCCGCAGTGGATTCCTCACCTCGTCGGATGACATTGATCACTGGAAGCGCCGCGTACCGATCCGCACTATGTGTGTGAAGTCGAAGGTTCTGAGTGCGACACGTCGGAGGACTTCATGGATCAAGGGTACGAGACGTTCTGCTTCGCCGACCCCTTGTTCTACGACGCAATGCATTCCAGCGAGACAGCGGGGGAGTCCTTCTCGACTGCTGACCGGGAGCTCCCAGCGGAATGGCAGCGTCATGAGCAGGACGACTGGTTCACGTTCAGCTCGCACGGTGCCCCGGCTCTGCCGCCACAGGGGTGGAAGATCCACGCCTCAGCATGCGTGGACAACGCGCCGCGCATCCTCGATGCAGTTTGGGACTACTGCGTACCCCGTGGAATCCGGTTCAAGTTTCTACGCTCGCCTGCCGCCCTCGTGGCCAGGGTGTCGAAATACGCCCCCCGCGGCTTCAGCGGGAAACTCGTCACCATCTATCCCGTCGACGACGCCGCCTGTGAGAAGATCCTCGTCGAGCTTGGCGAGTTACTCGAGGGTGAGCCCAGCCCCTACATCCTGACCGATCTGCGCTGGGGCAGGGGTCCGCTCTACGTTCGGTACGGCGCGTTCGCCAACCGGCGTTACTTCTCCGCCGACGGCCAACTGGTCTCGGCAATCGAGGACGACACCGGCGCGCTGGTGCCCGACAGCCGTGACCCCATCTTCCGTGTACCGCACTGGGTAAGGCTGCCCGAGTTCCTGGCGCCGCACCTGGCAGCGCGCAACGCGGTCACACTGGCCGACGTCCCGTACACGATCGAACGCGTCGTGCACTTCTCCAACGGTGGCGGAATCTATGTCGGCAGGTGCACTCGCACTGGCGAGCAGGTCGTCCTGAAGGAAGGCCGTCCGCACTCGGGCCTCGACGGCCGCGGGCACGATGCGACAACGCGGATCGAGCACGAGTACGACATGCTCCGAAGGCTCGCCGGGATACCCGGGATTCCCAAGGTGCGCGACCTGTTCTGGTTGGGGGAACATCGCTTCCTGGCAATGGAGTACGTCGACGCGGTCCCGCTGAACAAGGCGATCGTCCAGCAGTACCCGTTGATCGACCCGGCAGCCGGTCCCCGGGAGTACAAGGACTACACCGACTGGGCGCTCGACATCTACCACCAGATCGAGACCACCATCGACGCGGTGCACGAGCGCGGCGTGGTCTACGGGGACCTGCACCTGTTCAACATCATGGTGCGAGACGACCAGACAATCGCATTGCTGGACTACGAGGTCTCCGCCTCGGTGGACGACCCGACACCGCCCGGCCTGGGCAACCAGGGCTTCACAGCTCCACCAGGAACCACGGGGTTCGACGTCGACCGTTACGCCCTGTCGTGTCTGCGGCTGGCGCTCTTCATCCCGATGACCAGCCTGATCTGGTTGCACCGAGGCAAGGCTCAGCACTTCGCGGAGGCCATCCGCACGCACTTCCCCGTACCTGAGGCCTATGTACAGAAGGCTCTCCAACTGATCGCACCTGAGCCGGCACCGCTCCTGGCCATCGAGCCGGACGAGCGCCACTGGCCCGAACTTCGGAATGCTCTGGTGCGCGCCATCCTCGCCAGTGCGACACCAGGACGCGACGATCGGTTGTTCCCTGGCGACATCGAGCAGTTCGTGCTCGGAGGGTTGGGCCTCGCCTATGGTGCGGCCGGCGTGCTGTATGCCCTCTCGGCGTCCGGCGCGGGCCGGTTCCCGCAGTACGAGGACTGGTTCGTTCGCCAGGTCCGGAACGTGCCGAGCAGCACCCTGCCCGGACTTTACGACGGCCTGCACGGCGCCGCGTTCGTGCTCGACCATCTCGGGTACGAGCAAGAGGCACTCGATGCCGTCGACCGCTGTCTCACCGGCGACTGGGAGTCGCTCGGCCCAGACCTCGCGAGTGGCTTGGCCGGCGTCGGCCTCAACCTGATGCATTTCGCCGCGCGGACAGGGGATCCGACGCTTCGAACGGCAGCGCTGCGCGCCGCCGAGTTGACGGTCGACCGGATCGGGTCGGATGTCGGCGAGCCGGCGCCAGGTGACGAACCGCCGATCAGTGGGGGAGGGAACCCCCCTGCGGGGCTGCTGCGCGGCAAGGCAGGATCGGCGTTGCTCCTCATCCGCGTGTACGACGAGACTGGCGACATCGGCTACCTCGACCAGGCTGCGGTGGCGTTGCGCCAGGATCTGCTGCGGTGCGTCGTACGAGACAACGGAGTGCTGGAAGTCAACGAGGGCTGGCGAACGATGCCCTACCTCGACTCCGGAAGCGTCGGCATCGGGCTGGTCCTCGACGAGTATCTCGCCCGCCGACACGACAGCCAGTTCGCCGAAGCCAGCAGCCGGATATCCCGGGCGGCACAGGCCGAGTTTTACGTCCTCCCAGGTCTCTTCTCCGGACGAGCAGGCATCTTGCTCTACCTCGCCAGCCAGTCGCCGTCACCTGCCGCGGATCCGTTGGTGTCCAAGCAGGTCAGTGGTCTTGCGCTCCCGGCCGTCCCGTATGGCGGCGGCATCGCCTTTCCCGGCACGGCGTTGCTTCGCCTCTCGATGGATCTCGCGACCGGTACGGCCGGCGTTCTGCTTGCGCTCGGCGCCGCTCTCCACGATCGACCGGTGACGTTGCCGCTCATCACGACCGCCGCTCGACCGGCCACCACCCCACGAGTTCCCGCACCAGCCGGTGCGGGGTTGTAGAAAACCTCAACCCAAAGGAGTCCCATGGCACTTCTCGACCTCCAGGGCATGACGTCTCCCGCCCCGGAAATGAACTTCGGCGGCAGCAGCTACTCCGGCCACAGCTGCCCAAGCAACCTGAGCGTCACCCTCTGCGGTGGTACCAGCGGCCTCAGCGTGCTGATCTGCCACAAGTGACGGTCACCTGAGAACTGAGGCAGCGGTCCCGGGCATCGCACCTTGCTCGGGGCCGCTGCCCATGCGTCTGCGCGTCGCTCGCTACAGCAGCGCTCGCTGAAACCGGTGACGTAGCCACACCACTCAAGTGCGACTGGCAGGCCTGGAGGGAGCAGTCACGATGACGTTCGGTTCTATCGCTCGCCGCGGCGGCGGATGGCTCCCGCTGATCGGCATCTCCTCGCTGGTCGGGGCGCTGGCGACTCTCGCGCTCCCTACCGTGCTCGGCCGGGCAGTCGACGGTGTTGTCGCCGACTCAGCAACTAACCGCTGGCTTCTCCTCGCCGGCGGTCTGGTTGCGTTCGGCGTGATCTGCGACCTGATCGATGCGTTCGCCGGCAAGGCCTGCGTCGCGAGCACGACGGCGTGGCTACGGGAGCGTCTGATCCGCCACCTACTTGGTATCGGCCCCTCCGCCACGAAGGACCGCCACTTCGACGTCGGCGATCTGGTCAGCCGGGTATCCAGCAACGCCGTGGATGCGGCGCACGCCGGACCGAGCGCCATCACGATCGGTGCGGCCGTCGTGCCTCCGCTGGGCAGCCTTGTCCTTCTGGCTCTGATCGACGTGTGGGTCGCCGCGGCGTTTGTCGGTGGGATCTGCTTGGTCGTGTTGGTGTTGCGGGCGTTCACTCGTGGGACGGCCGTGGTCTTCACCTCCTATCAGCAGACACAGGGCCAGATCGCGGCTCGGCTCACAGAGTCGCTCGCCGGGGCAAGGACGATCGCGGCCGCGGGGACGCTCGCGCGCGAGAGACAGCGGGTGCTCGAACCACTGCCCGAACTGAACGCACACGGCATCAACACCTGGCGGGTCCTGGCGCGTTCGGCCGCGCAGGCCGCGGTCGTCGGGCCTCTCGCCCTCGTCGCGGTGCTCGTGGCCGGTGGACTGGCACTCGCTGCCCACCGGATCACGCCGGGCGCCTACTTCGCCGCGAGCCAGTACGCAATGATCGGCGCCGGGCTCGGCAGCCTGACCTCGGTGTTCGGCGAACTCGCTCGGGCACGTGCGGGCATACGGCGGCTCGCCGAGGTCCTCACGGTCGACGCCGTGCGCTACGGAAACCGGAGGCTGCCCGACGGACTAGGACAACTGGAGTTCCGGCAGGTCGGCGTACGCAGCCGGGATCGCGTCCTGCTGGACGGCATCGACGTGGTACTTCCCGGCGGTGTGACGACTGCGGTCGTTGGTCGCTCTGGATCTGGTAAGTCCATACTGGCGGCAGTCGCCGCCCGGTTGACCGATCCGACAGAGGGCGAGGTTCGGCTCGACGGCGTACGTCTGTCGGACATCCGCCGTGACGTCCTGCGTACAGCAGTGGCCTGTGCGTTCGAACGGCCCGTCCTGGTGGGCGAAACCGTCGGCGACGCGATCGGGCTCGGACGTCCGCGCGAGCAGACGATCGCCGCCGCTCGGGCCACGAACGCGCACACGTTCGTGAGCAGACTCCCGGAGGGGTACGACACCGCGCTGGTCGACGCGCCGATGTCGGGTGGTGAGCGGCAGCGGATCGGCCTCGCCCGAGCGTGGCACGCAAAACGCCTGCTCGTGCTGGACGACGCCACCTCCAGCCTCGACGTGGTGACGGAGCTGCAGATCACCCAGACGCTTACCGCATCGACGGCGAACCGTCCGACACGACTGATCGTCACACACCGGGTGGACACAGCGGCACGCTCGGATCTCGTGCTCTGGTTGGAGGACGGTCGGATACGGGGCTTCGGACCGCACCGCAGGCTGTGGGAACAGCCGGCCTACCGGGAGGTCTTCGCATGAAACGCGAGCTGAGCTTCGCCCTGAAAGGGCTGCCGCGTGGTCCAATGCTCGCTCTGGCCGCCTGGTCACTTCCCGAGGCCCTGCCGACGGCCGTGTCCGGCCTTGCGATTGCAAGATCTGTCGACACCGGCTTCCGGGCCGGGAATCCGCTGGTGGGAGTGGCGTGGCTGGCTGGGTTCATGGCCGCGTCGGTCGTCGGTGCGATCGGCTCGCGTCAGGTCTTCCACCACCTCGGCGCGCTGGTGGAGCCGTTCCGCGACCGGCTCGTGCGAAGGGTCGTCGACGATGCGCTTCGGCGCGGCGTGGCAGGAGCAACCGATGACGGAGCGGTCGCACGGCTGTCCCGCCAGGTCGAGATCGTCCGAGACGCCTACGCGGGTCTGATCATGGTGCTACGTGGCTTCGTCTTCACAGCACTCGGTGTCGTTGCCGGATTGCAGACCCTGGCGCCGATCATCACCCTCCTCGTCGTCCCGCCGTTCCTGCTCGGATTCGCCTTGTTCTTGGCCACGCTCGGGCTGTCGGCGAGCCGCCACCGCCAGGCCATCCTTGCCGACGAGCGAGTCGCGGCCGCTGCCGGAGCGGTGCTCGCGGGAGTCCGCGACCTCGTCGCATGCGGTGCCGAAGACCATGCGGCTTCGACGGCCGCGCGGCCGATCGCCGAACAAGCGGCGGCCGAACAGGCACTCGCCTGGGTCTCCGCGCTGCGGACCCTCTGCTTTGCCGTCGGCGGTTGGCTTCCACTCGTTGTAGTGCTGGTCGCGGCGCCGAGGCTCGCCGATCGAGGCCTCACCGTAGGCGAGATCATCGGTGGCCTGACGTACGTCCTTTTCGGTTTGCAGACGGCGCTGCGCACGGCGATGGCCGGTCTCGGCGACAGCGGACTGCGGTTCGTCGTCACACTCGCCCGCATCCTCGACGTGTCGATGCCACCGAGGCCGCTTCCGCACGCCGACGTGCCTCCCAGGGGGTACGACCTCTGCCTGCAGAACGTCACGTTCGCGTACGGTCCACATTCGGAACCGGTGCTTCGTGACCTTTCACTCGTCATTCCGGAAGGCGATCACCTGGCGATCATCGGGCCGAGCGGTATCGGCAAGTCCACGTTGGCGAACCTGCTGTCCGGCCTGCATCGGCCTTCGTCCGGTGACATCCTGGTCGGTGGCGCGCCAGTGGGCGACATCGTGCCCGACCTGCTCCCCGCCTGTCGTGTGCTCATTCCCCAGGAGGCGTACGTCTTCAGCGGGACAGTGCGGGCGAACCTTGACTACCTGAGGCCTTCGGCCACGACCGAAGAGTTGGACTTTGCTGCTCGTGCGGTGGGCGCGGATGCCCTCATCGCGAGGTTGGGTGGCTACGCGGCAACCTTGGTGGCCGTAGACCTGTCCGCCGGTGAACGGCAGCTCATCGCACTCGTGCGGGCCTATCTCTCACCCGCGCCCATCGTCGTACTGGACGAGGCGACCTGTCACCTCGATCCGGTCGCCGAGCGTCGCGCCGAGGTGGCGTTCGCCCGCCGCGGTGGCACCCTGATCGTGATCGCCCACCGGATCAGTTCGGCCCTGCGCGCCCGGCGACTGCTCGTGCTGGACGGTGTGACCGCAACTGTCGGCGACCACGAGCAGGTCGCCGCAACGTCGCCGCTGTTCGCCGAACTCCTGGGACTCACAGTGGCCCGAGGGCTGTCGCCGCCGCAGGAACGGGCCGGCGGGGGGACCGGTCCAGCTGGTGTCGGGGGCAGACACCACTCTGGTTGGTGAGTCAGGTCGTGTCCTGTCGTCGACGTACCGGCTTGGTCGTGTACCTGTGGACGACTGCGGCGATCGCGGCGATCCCCGGCCGCGCGCGGCGAGGCAGGCCCTCGCGATCTCGACGTCCGACACACTCAGGTTGGCGAAAGTCATGGTCACGTGCAGGCCGGCGGTAGTGCCGTGCACGGTCGCACCGGGTAACCGCTCGACGATGGCGCGAATCATCGTGCGCGTTTTGGCCCTCGGCACGGGACCATCCTGGCATCACCGTCGAGGTATGAGCATCGAATTCTGCCTGACTGCGCTCATGGTCATCCTGACTCCGGGCACCGGCGTGGTGTTCACCGTGTCGGTTCGCCGGGGTTCGCTGTGTCGTTCGTCGGGCTTGGCCTGCGTCTGGCGATGGCCGCTGGATGATGGCCGGCGCTGGTAGCGGCCGCGCGGTGGAAAGCCATGCCGTCCTCGACGCATTGGAAGAATCACACGCAGCGAGCTGATGTGCGACCTTGGGTCAGATTCGCGATAGGGTCTCTTTCCGCCATTCACTCTGACAACGAGATGCATACGCTGGCGGCATGATCACTGGTGTTCACGCGCTCATCTACTCCGACGACGCTTCGGCCACTCGGTCGTTCTTTCGTGACGTGCTTGGCTGGTCGAGCGTCGTGCACGAAGAGTCCGGACGGGAGTGGCTGATCTTCAAGACCGGTCCGAGCGAACTGGGAGTACATCCCACCGCCGGCAAGCGGTCGGACGGAGAGTCCTGGTCCTCCCCACGTCACCACTTGGTCTCGCTCGTCTGCGACGACGTGGAGCGCACGAGGGCGGAGCTGGAGTCGAAGGGGGCGAGGTTCAGCGGCGGCATCGAGGACCGCGGCTTCGGCCTCGCCACGATGATGCAGGTGCCTGGGGCCGACGACATCATGGTTTACCAACCGAGCCATCCGACGGCGTACGACCTCTGACGCACCTGGACGGTTGGTACCAGCATGTCGTTCTGCTGTACAAACTTCCTGCACGTCGTCGATGACTTCCGCGATTTGTGCGCTGCCCAGGTAGGCGCTTGACGGTGGTGTGTCAGTAGGTGGTACTCGGTCCGCCGTGATGTCGGCGTTTCGGTCAACCGTGTTCCGTGGGTGTCGCTGGGCGGGATGCTCATGGGGGCAATGCGCTCCACACGGCGGGCAGGATTCCTCATTGGGGCCCGCTGGTGTTGAGAGGGGGCAACACTCATGCGGAAAACCAAACGCAGAACGCGCACGACCAGGGCGCTCGCGCTGGCCGCGAGCTCTCTGATCGCAGTCGCGCTGCCGGTGTCGCCGGGCTACGCCGGAGACAGCACCGACCAGGCTCGCGACCACTCGCACAGCGTGGACGGACAGCTCGGCCAGCTGCGGACGATGATCCAGCAACGAACCCACGGGCAGGAGTTGCGATTGCAGCTGAACGGCTCGGGCAACTACGGCCATGTGAAGTGCAAGAACCAGGTGTTGGACGGTGTGGACGTTCAGAGCGTCACGGTGCCGCGAGGCAAGATCTGCATCCTGGTCAACTCGGCAGTGGCCGGAAACGTCACCGTCAAGAAGGACGCGATTCTGGGTGCCAGCAACAGCAGGATCGGGGGGAACCTGGTCGGTTACGCCCACGCCGTGCTGCAAGCCGAGGACAACCAGATCGGGGGCAGTGTGCTGATGCAGAAAGGCCGCCCCGCACCAGACGCTTTTGTCGAGGACCTCCTGTGTAACAACCGAATCGGAGGCAGCACCTCGTTGCAGCGCAACACCGGCTTCATCGCGGTCGGAGACCCCGGTCTCGAGTGTGGGGGGAACGTCGTCGGGGGGAACCTCACGGCGACCGACAACCACACCAAAAAGAGGGACCTGTTCAACGTCCTCAACAACCTTGTCGGCGGGAACATTCAGATCATCGACAACGCCGGTAAAGGCTCCAAGACCGTGCAGAACAACGTTGCCGGCGGGAAACTGTCCTGCTTCGGCAACCAGAGTCCCTTCGTCGGCACACCCAACACCGCCGCGAAGCTTAAAGGACAGTGCAAGTGGTAACCAAGCTCGGCCAGGTGCACGCAGGCACGAGGTGACCTGATGGCACCTGGGTGGGGGAGGGTCCAACAACGGGGCCTTCCCCCGCCATCGCCTGCCAACGAGAGCAGGGATGCAGGGTGCCGGCCCAGACGCCCATCTTCATTGACGCGATCGTGGTCAAGATCATAGATGCCGCGCAGGTCGTCGTCGGGCCGCGCAGACCAGGTCCGCGACCTGCGGCGCCATCAGCGACTGTGCGTCGGCCCGCATCCGGTTGATGTGGCGCTGCGCGACGTGCCCGGCCGGTGCCGTGCCTGGCCGTACATCCCGTCGGAGTCGGTGAACAGGTCGACCAGCTCGGGACCCTCGGGCACGTTCCAGTACCAGACGAAGTTGATCCGCCGGGTGCCCGGCGCGCCTCACCGTCGGCGCCGGGCACCGGGTAGATGACGATGTGGCAGCGCCTCGAGCGCATCACGCAGTAGCTGATGGTGTCGTCGAACACCGACCACAGTTGCGGTGGCAGATCGTTCTCCGGGATCAGCCCGCGCCAGCCGACGTAGCGCGGTACGGTGCCCGGGGCCAGGATGGCACGCCCGGTGGAATGCACGGTCGGCGCCGAACGCGGTCAGCAGCGTGCGGTAAGCCGGCGCGGCGATGGTGATCACCGAGTGGCCGCAGCTGAAGGACGTCGACTGGGCAACGGTACGGAACACGATGCGCAACCCCCTGATCTTCGACGGCCGGAATCTCCTTGAGCCCTCCGCCCATCGGTGGGCGGTGTCACGGCGGTTCTTTGGTCAGGTTCCAGGTGGCGGAGGCCGGTCGAGACGGTCAGTAGGTGGGCTCCGGATCGGGGGCGTCCGCGGCGCCCAGGAGCCGGCGGGTGAGGGCGTCGCGGTCTGACAGTAGTTCGTCCGCGGCGGCACGCAGGTCCTCCGCTGCGGCCTCGTCGGCGCCGCGTTCGGCGGACAGCAGGATCGCCCGGCGAACGAGTTCCTTCGCGAAGGAGGCGGTGGTCCCGTCGGTGCGTGCCACGAGTTCGGCCAGTACCTCGGGCGGCAGCTTGAGATCGGGGCCGTACAGCTGGAGCAGCCGGGCCCGCCCGGCGGCGTCGGGTAGCGGGATCTCGACCGCGAGGTCGACCCGGCCGGGGCGTTGCGCGAGTGCGGGTTCGAGCAGGTCGGCCCGGTTGGTGGTGAGCAGGAACGCCACGTCCACGTCGTCCTCGATGCCGTCCATCTCGTTCAACATCTCAAAGAGCAGCGGATTCTCCATCCCGGGGGCGAAGTCCCGGGCCTCGGCGACCAGATCGCAGTCCTCCAGGACCACCAGCGCGGGTTGCAACATCCGGGCCAGGGCACACGCCGGGCCGATGAACCCCAGACTGGTGCCGGTGAGCAGCACCACCGTGAAGTCGGGCAGCCGGGACAGCAGGTACCTGAGCGTGTGGGTCTTGCCGGTGCCGGGCGGGCCGTAGAGCAGAACGCCCCGCCGCAGTTGCTGGCCGGCGGCACGCAGCCGATCCCCGTGCCGAGCCACCCCGAGGACCTGACGCTCGACACGTTCCAACAGCCCGTCCGGCAACACGATCGCGTCCCGGCCCATACTCGGCCGTCGGTGGAACGAGATCGGGCCGGCCCCTTCCTCGAATGATCTGTTCGGGCTGATCGAGACCACCTTGCCGCGGAACACGTTGCGTTCCCGCATCAGCTCCTCCACCCCGGCCAGGAGTCGGCGACCACAACGTCAAACGGGCGTGTGAGTTGCTGGAGGTCTCCCGTGCCGCCTACTACACCCACCGCACCGGCCGGCCCTCCGCTCGAGCGCGTGAAGACGTCGCACTGACCGAGCAGATCAGCCAGCTGCACGCCACCTCCAAGGGCCGATACGGCGCCCCGCGGATCCACGCCGAACTGGCCCGGTGCGGCAGGCGGCACGGCAGGAAGCGGGTGGCCCGGCTGATGCGCGAGGCTGACCTGGCCGGGCGGACGCCGAAGCGGTGGACGAAGACCACGATCCCTGACCCGGATGCGGCGGCCCGGGCGGACCTGATCCGCCGCGACTTCACCGTCGACGCCGCCAGGATCAACGCCCGCTGGTGTGGTGACATCACCTACGTGCCGACGTGGCAGGGCTGGCTGTACCTGGCCACGGTCATCGACATCTCCTCCCGCAAGGTCGTCGGCCACGCGATGGCCGACCACCTGCGCACCAACCTGGTCGCCGACGCCCTGACCAACGCCGTCGCGGCCCGCGACCCGCACGCCGGGGTGATCTTTCACTCCGACAGAGGCTGTCAATACACCTCGGCCGCCTTCGCAGACCTCGCCATCGACTACGACGTCAGGCTGTCGGTCGGCCGGACCGGCAGTGCTGGGACAACGCCCTGGCCGAATCGTTCTTCGCCTCACTCAAAGGCGAATGCCTCGACACCCAGCCCTGGCCCACCCGAGCCCACGCCCGCCACGCAATCGTCGACTACATCGCCTGGTACAACGGCACCCGGCTTCACTCCGCGCTCGGCTACCTGACACCCACCGAGTACGAACACGCCAACGCCGAGCAGGTCACCACGCAGATAGCCTGACCAAGCCATCAACCCTGTCCGTCAAAGCGGGGCAACTCCAGCCTATGCGTCGTGGTTTGGGCTTGGGTCAATCGCTGACGCGGGGGAGTAGGCGTCCGCCGAGGTGCAGGTATGGCCTGCCGTCGGGGAGGTGCCGGAAGGTCCACGAGCGCGGATACCCGTCTGTTCGGTCCGCGAACAGCGTTTTGCTGACTGGTGTCAGCCGGATCTGCTGGGTGAAACCGGCAGTGACCAATTCGTTGGCGAACCGCATCGTGACCCAGGGCTGACCGCCGCGGGATTCGATGGTGGCTTCGCGGGTGAGGTTGCGGTACGTGCCGACCCAGGGCGTGATGTCGATCTCTGGGGATGGGACCGGGACGGTGAACCGCGGCACGGCCAGGTCGGCGAGTTCGGCGAGGAGGGTGGTGAAGAGCTCCAGGTACAGGGGAACGGAGTAGGCATTGGTCAGCAGCGCCACAGCTACCTGCCGGTCCGGCACGACCCGCAGGAAGGCGTACTGGCCGATCGCCTCGCCGTCGTGGCCGAACACCTCGCGGCCGTCCCAGTCGTACTGAATCCACCCGAGGGCCCTTCGGATGGGTCGGCCTTCGTCGGGCACCTCGGCGTGCGGCTCACGCAGCCAGGCGAGAGACGGGTCACGCAGGTGCAGCCGGACGAGTCCCAGCATGTCGGCCGCGCTGGCCCACACCCCGCCGGCCGGGCCGGTGGAACGCGGCAGGACCAGTCGATCGACGGGTGTTCGAGGTGAGTCCTCGTGGCCGACTGCTGCGCGGTGGCGCAGCATGCCTTCGGGCAGAGTGCCGGTGTGCGTGACGCGCAGAGGGTCGAGCACCCGTCGACTGAGGGCGGTGTCCCAGGTGAGACCGGTGACACGTTCGGCGACTCGGCCGAGGAGGCTGTAGCCGGCGTTGCTGTACGACATCGCCGTACCGGGAGGGTGTACCAGGTCCAGCTCCGCGCATTCCTCGACGTACCGCGCCAGGCAGTCGTCGCCGCGACCGGTGTCGCGGTAGAAGTCGCCGTCGAGGCCGCTGGTGTGGGAGAGGATCTGCCGTACGGTGATCGCGTCGGCGGCTCCTTGGGTCGCGAGGCGGAACTCCGGCAGGATGTCGCGGATCCGGGTGTGGGCTGTCAGCCGGCCATCCTGGACCAGTCCGGCGACGAGCGTCGTCGTGTAGAGCTTGCTGAGCGAGCCGAGCTGGAACACCGCGTCGGCGGTGGTTTCCACGCCCGTGCCGGTGTTGACGACCCCCGCCGCGACCGTGTGCACCTCGCCGTCGGCAAGCACCGCCAGCGACGCGCCGGGCACCGAGTGGACGCGGCACAGCCTATCGAGCGTCTCCTGCCAGCGTTGCGAGGTCAGGGGCGTCATGATCACAACCTAACGATCGGCCACCGCGGCGGTCGATCGTGAGTCGATGCTGCCGTGGCATCAGCGCCACCAAGTATGTCCAGCGGCAAGTCGTACAGTCCGACCCCGCCTACGGCGATGTTCGAGAACCTCGACTGCAACATCGGACCCCTCCTGGACACCGCCCTCGACCGCGCCGGGCAAAACCGACAACAAACTTGTGATCTTCACGTCCGACAACGGCGGACTGTCCAGTTGTGCGGGCTCGCCCGCGTGCAACGCTCCGCTGGCCGAGGGGAAGGGCTGGATGTACGACGGGGCCTGCGCGTCCCATTGATCCTCCGCTGGGGTCGCCTTCAAGGGTTGCGTTGAGCTGGACGGCGTGGACCGCTGCCCACGCGGTCGCGCCGGCGACGTACAGGCCGCCGGCTGCTTCCCATGAGACCTCCTTCGGCTTGCGCGTGGGGTCGCTGGCCTCGACCAGGACCAGCTCGGCCTGGGAGGCCCGCCTGTTCGAGAACCCGATCACCTCGTCGCCGGGAGAGAATCCGCCGACCCCGGCGCCGACCTCTTCGATGACCCCGGCGAGGTCGCTGTCCTGCCCGGACGGGACGTCGACGGGAACGGGTCTGCCACCGCCCCTGTGCGTATGACCGCCTCGCTGGGGTTGGTGCCGGCCGCCTTCACCCGTACGAGGACCTGCCCGTCCCCGGCACCGGGCGTTCTACCTCTTCGAGCTGCAACACGTCGATCCCGCCGAACTCGTCGTACCTGACTGCCTTTGGCATGATCTCTCCCCGACCATGGTGCGAACTTCAGCAGTTTGGCGTGCGTACTCGGCAAGGCCTCAAAGCCTGGGAGGCGCCGCGCTTGTTCGGCGTAGATGGTGTTGTGCGTTCTCTTCGCCAGGCGGTAACGCGTCCTGCGCTGGGGAGATGCGGCGACAGGAACTGTGCGGGGTCTGATCAGCATCGTGTCCCGGGTCAGCCGTGTGGCACCCGCAACTGGCGGGGGTCATGGTCGTCCACCCGGTCGATTGCAGGGTCGGGGTGCTCGCCGAGGAACTCCACCCAGGCTCGCTTGATGCACGGATAGTGGGTTGACGCCTCGACGAGGTCCATGAAGTTGACGATTGTGGACTCGAACCTGACGTGCAGTTGCTCATTGGTGAGGTGTCCGTGGTCGTCGAAGGCGTTGTGCGCCTGGGCGAGGGAGAACATGTCCGGGTAGACCCGGGCGCCGAGGTGCTCGAGGGGGACCCGCAGTGCCCACAGCCCGCGGTTGCCGCCGACCATCGACGGGGAAGCCGAGAGCAGCAGGCAGTGGCGCTCGTTGAACGGCTGGGGTCGGTAGCGCGACACCCAGTCGATCAGGTTCTTGAGGAGTCCGGGTACAGAGCCGTTGTGCTCCGGTGATGCGATGACGAACGCGTCGCACAACTCCAGCCGCTGGCGCAATTCCTCCGCGCCGGGAGGGAAGCCGTCGGCCTGCTCCACGTCTGCGTTGTAGGACGGTGTGTCGAAGTCTGACATCGAGCCCAGATCGACGTCGCCGCCTTGTGACTTGATGATCTCGGCGGCCAGGTTCGCCAGGGTGGTGTTGAGCGAGCCTGATCGCAGTGAGGCCGAGAACACCAGGAACCGCAGAGACCCCACCGGGCCTGCACGCTCGGTATCTCTCATCATCGACCTCTCGTTGGAACCGGTGCCGGTAAAGGACCTCTGTTCCAAGCTAGATCGGGGTTGGCGTGGCGACGACTCCACGGATCCGGCGCGACACCAGAAACTTGGCCGCACGGGATCCATACCGTGACGAGCTGAACTTAACCCCCAGTCTCCCTGTCCACCCAGGGCGTTCAACACCATGAAGTGCCGGTCCTGCTTCCAAGCGGAGGACACGGTGGGTATGAGGTGCACGCACCTGGACGTCCGTGGCATGTCCAGCTACACCGTCTCATGCGTCGTGCCCCTTTCCAGTCTCGTCACAGCGGAGAGGGAGCCCTGCCGCTCGGGCCCTCGTTGGCCTTGTCCGTGGCCTCGGAGCGCTGTCGAGGTGGGCGACTTCCTTTCGCTGGCGTGACGCCCGAATGGAGCGGGACACTGTAGGCGAGAAGGGAGTCCGTTATGACCGTCCAGCTCAACCACACGATCGTCCGCTGTTCTGACAAGCACACCTCTGCCGGCTTCTACGTCGACATCCTCGGTCTCCCGAAGCCAACGGTCTTTGGGCCGTTCGTCGTCGTGCAGGTCGACAACGATGTGTCGCTCGACTTCGCCGACGACCACGGAGAGCCTCATCCGCAGCACTACGCCTTCCTGGTCTCCGAGCAGGACTTCGACGCCATCCATGCCCGAATCCGGGAGCGCGGTCTCACCTGGTGGGCCGACCCTGCACACCAGGTCGAGGGGGAGACCAACACCAACGACGGTGGTCGCGGACTGTACTGGGATGACCCGGATGGGCACGGCCTGGAGATCCTCACGGTTCCCTACGGCGGTTGGCCGACCTGAGGAACGCCAAGGGACTCGGACAGTCCCGGCTGATGGCGTTGTGAACCGACGTTCGACGCTTACTGTCCGCCGACACGATCGGCGGCAGGTCACCGGGGTCGATGTATCCGCGTCGCTGCAAGCCGTCCGGCCCGGTGTTGCTGCTGGCACCAGGTTCGCTTGGGCTGTCGGTCGTGGCACGACATGTCATCTATTAACAGCTGTGGCTGTCCGCCTCGGGCAAGGCTGGAACCGGGTCTGGACCTGCTGGCAGGGGTAGGCATTAATGCGGGTAAACCCGGCAGCCCATGGCTTCATGGCTTTCGCGCTAGCGTCGACTGAGGGGAGCTCGCGCGAAGCTGGCCTTGCGCGCCCGACAGCCTTAGGGATAGAGGTGCTCAGCGTCGCCTGCGGCTTGCAGGACGGGAGGGGCGACGGCCAACCTGATCGCTGCCTGCCGCGACAGTCGGAGTTTCCAAAAAGGACGAGAGCGATGGCAACCTTCAGTAGTAATTCCCGTGTCACCGACGACTATCTTCCGATTGCCGACCACGGCGTGATCGGCGATCTACGCACGTGTGCACTGGTTGGCACGGACGGGACGATCGACTGGTATTGCTGTCCCCGCTTTGATGCTCCCAGTGTATTCGCCGCGATTCTCGATGCGCGTCGCGGCGGAAGGTTCGCGTTGCGCCCAGAAGAGCCGATCACGTCCAAGCAGCTGTATTTTCCGGACACCAATATTCTGATCACGCGCTTCTTCACGGCGGGTGGTGTGGCCGAGATTCAGGATTTCATGCCCATCATGGGGGATGTCAGGGAGGTGGAGCGACACCGGCTGGTCCGTCGTGTCGTGTGCACACGGGGGAGCGTGCCCTTCGCGATCGAGGTTGCGCCCCGCTTCGACTACGGGCGCGAGCAGCACAAGCTTCGTTTCGAAGGCGGGCACGCCATCTTCGAGGGGGCGTCGCTGGCTCTGGCGCTGTCGGCCACGGTCCAGCTGGACCAATCCGATCAGGATGTCACTGGACGATTCGTGTTGGGCGAGGGCGAGACCGCAGCATTCGTCCTTGACAGGCTGACCAGCAGCATCGTGCCGCGCGTCTGCCCCACGCGGGAGGCCGAGACGCTGTTTCGTCAGACCGTGCAGTTCTGGCGGAGTTGGCTCGCCCAATCACGCTACACCGGGCGCTGGCGGGAGGTCGTACACCGCTCCGCGCTGGTACTGAAACTGCTGACCTACGCCCCCTCGGGAGCTATCGTCGCGGCGGCGACGACGAGTCTTCCGGAAAGGCTCGGAGGCGAACGCAACTGGGACTACCGCCATACCTGGCTCAGAGACGCCGCCTTCTCGGTCTACGCATTGCTCCGCCTCGGGTTCACCCAGGAAGCACAGGCATTTATGGGCTGGCTTGGCGACCGGCTCCGAGACCAGCGTGGTCCGGGGGCCGAGCCGCTGCAGATCATGTACGGCATCGACGGGCGCGCAGATCTACCGGAGTCAGAACTAACTCATTTGGAGGGTTACCGCGGGTCAGCACCGGTCCGCATCGGGAACGGTGCCGCCGCACAGCGACAGCTTGACATCTACGGTGAACTCATCGATTCGGTCTACCTTTATAACAAGTACGGTGAGCCCATCGGGATCGACCTCTGGGACGATCTCACCAGAACCGTCGACTGGCTGTGCGAGCACTGGGACCAAGCCGACGAAGGGATCTGGGAGACCCGCGGTGGACCCAAGCATTTTACGTACACCCGCGTGCTGTCATGGGTGGCGATCGAACGCGCGATCAGAATCGCCCGGCAGCGCGGCCTTCCGGCCAACGAGGTCAAGTGGGCGAGGCAGCGCGACGCGATCTACCGGCAGGTTCTGTCCAATGGTTGGTCAACGCGACGGCGGGCATTCGTTCAACACTACGAGGACGATGTGCTCGACGCGTCGCTGCTCATCATGCCGCTGGTCAAGTTCGTCGCCCCCACAGACTCTCGCTGGCTGGCCACGCTGGATGCCATCTCCAGCGATCTGGTCTCGGACTCGCTCGTGTACCGCTACGATCCCGGCGCCAGCCCGGATGGTCTGCGCGGCTGTGAAGGAACCATGTCGCTGTGTAGCTTCTGGTACGTCGAGGCGCTCGCCCGAGCCGGGAGAGTCGAAGACGCCCGCCTGGCGTTCGACAAGATGCTCACCTACGCCAACCATCTCGGGCTGTATTCCGAACAGATCGGCGCCACCGGCGAACAGCTCGGCAACTTCCCACAAGCCTTCACCCACCTTGCGCTGATCAGCGCCGCGTACAACCTCGACCGCGCCCTCAGATAGTTCTTCGGATAGCTGACCCCTCTGCGCGGAGAGCAAGGCCCTGCGTGTTGGTCCGCATGTGTGGAAGAGCTCATAGCATCTCGGACGAGGGTGGTGTGCTCGGCCCATTCAGAAGCAGCTCGGGGCGGGGTGTCTCAGCGCGGGGACTGGGGCGACCGTCGCCGCCTGACCGGCTTGACCGGCTTGACGTTGTGCATCTCTCACCGCGGTGGCGCCCGCTGGATGACAACCAAACTGAGGAAGTATCTTTAAATATCGATACGGTTTCGTAAATGAAATGAGCAGCGATGGACACCACCGAGGTTCTGGTAGTTGGTGCTGGGCCGACCGGACTGACGCTGGCATGCGGGCTACGGCTGCACGGAGTCGCTGTCCGCGTTGTCGACCGGGCACCCGGACCCGCCACCACCTCCCGGGCGAACTTCCTGCATGCTCGCGGCTCGGAGGTACTGCACCGGTTGGGCGCACTTGGCACCTTGCCCGAGGAGTCCTTGCGGGCAATGCGGATCACCACATATCTGGGTGATCGTCCGGTGATGAGGCTGAGGTTCGGTGACCCTGGTGGCAAGACGGCAGCACCGCCGATGGTGGTGTCCCAGGCGAAGGTCGAAGCCGCCCTGCGGGACCGTCTGGCCGAGCTCGGTGGCGCACCTGAGTGGAACACCGCGCTCGTCGACATTAACTAGGACGCCGGCGGCGTTACCGTCTCGTTGGGCGACGGACAGGTGATGCGCGCCGGCTGGGTGATCGGCTGTGACGGCACCGGAAGCACGACCCGCAAACTGGCCGGAGTCGGCTTCCCGGGCGTCAAGCTCAGCGAGCGTTTCCTGTTGGCCGACCTGCGCCTGGACTGGGACCTCGATCGCAGCGGAACCAGCGGCTGGATTCACCCGACCGGCATGCTCGGTGCGATGCCGATGCCCGACCCCGTGAGCGGTGGCGACAACTTGTGGCGGCTGATCGCGTACGACCCGGGGCACAGCGACGACAAACCCGGAGAGCAGGAGATCCTGGACCGGCTCCGGCAGATCCTGCCGGAGCGCAGCGGTAGGCAGGTACGCATCGGCGAAGCCGAATGGGTCTCGCAGTTCACCATCCATCGTCGGCTGGCCGACCGCTACCGAAACGGCCGCATCGTCCTCGCCGGCGACGCTGCGCATGCCCACGCACCGTTCGGTGGCCAGGGTATGCTCACCGGCGTCGGCGACGCGGAGAACCTTGGCTGGAAGCTCGCGCTCGTCGTTCAGGGCAAGGCGAATGAGGCCCTGCTCGACACCTACGAGGCCGAACGCCGCCCACTCGCGACCGAGGTGCTGCGCGGCACCGCGAACGTCACGAAGGTCAACATCGCCAGCAGTCCGATCGGGCGGTTCATACGCGACCGCGTGCTCGTGCGGCTCTTCAACCTGGCGGGTATTCAACGCTGGACGACCTACACCACCTCGCAGCTGTGGGTGAGCTACCGCAAGGGACCGCTGGGTGGCCGCGGCGCCAAGCCCCGCCCGGGCGATCGCCTGTCCGACCGCACGGTCGTACGTGCCGACGGCGGCACCACACGTCTGCATGCCGAGCTCGGCGGGCACTGGGCACTTCTGGCACCGCATGCCGGTGCGAACGAACTCGAAACCGTCGCCCGACAACGACTCGGCGACCGTCTCGGGATACTTCGACACCAGGACGAGCAGACGATGCTCGTACGCCCGGATGCCCACCTGGCCTGGCGCGGCAGTGATACCGCCGGACTGGAGCGGTGGCTGGACGGCGCGCTGGAGCGCGGGCAGGTCTCCCGGTGACGCAGCAGCGTGGTCGCGGCCGCCCACGCGATCCGGAGGTCGACCGCGCGATCCTGCAGGCCGCGTTGGAGTTGTTCATCGAACGAGGTATGGAGGGGATGAGCATCGAACAGGTCGCCAAGCTAGCCGGGGTCGGCAAGGTGACCGTGTACCGGCGGTGGGCGTCGAAGGAGGAGCTCGCCGCCCACGCCATCGAGTGGATGGTCGAAAGCCGTCGCGACTGGCCCTCAAACGCCGAAGTGGAACGGTCGGAGCCCGAGCATCTCCTGGAGAACACGCTGGACGAGTCGGCCGAACTTGCCGCGAGCCATGAGTTCCGTGCCTTGGTCGCGCGCATCCTCGGATCGAGTGTGAGCCACCCCGCGCTGATGGCGACGTACTGGAAGCACTACATCCTGCCCCGTCGGGAAGCCGCGACCGCGATGCTCGACCAGGCGAGACAGGCGGGCAGGCTGCCACCGGATACCGACCTGGACGTGCTGATCGACATGATGGCCGGCGCCGTCATCTACCGGGTACTCCAGCCGGACCCACCCGATCGTGCGGAGATGCGACGCTACCTCCGGCAGCTATACCGTCAGATCGGCCTGCTCCCCGACAACTGACTGCCGAACACAGGTCATGCGGCCCGATCGCATCGGCCTGGTCGGCAGGCCGTCGAGTTGAATATAAATGGATGTTCGTTTATTATCCCGTTATGATCACACATGACTTGTCCGATCGCATCGCTGTGGTGGCTGGGGCGACAAGAGGGGCCGGGCGCGCGATCGCCATCGAGCTTGGCGCGCTGGGTGCAACGGTGTATGGCACGGGTCGGAGCACGAGAGAAGGCCGATCCGTCATGGACCGGCCGGAGACGATCGAGGGCACCGCCGAGAGGGTCACCGCGGCCGGCGGGACCGGCATAGCGGTCCGCTGCGATCACAGTATGCCGGGAGAGGTCGCCGCCCTTGCGGATCGGATTGGCGCCGAGTACGGCCGGGTCGACATTCTGGTCAACGACGTCTGGGGAGGGGACCATCTGGTCGACTGGGAGAAGAAGCTCTGGGAGCATCCTCTCGATGACACCCTCGCCGTGATCCGCAATGGGGTGGAAACCCATGTCATCACCTCCCACCACCTGCTCCCGCTGGTGTTGAAGAGCGATGGGGGTCTGGTTGTCGAGGTCGGTGACGGAAAGGGTGAGGTGCCCTACCGCGGCAACATCGCCTACGACATCGTGAAGTCCACCGTCGTGAGGCTGGCCGGGTCCCTCAACGCCGAGTTGTCGCCCAGCGGCGCGATGGCGCTCAGCGTGACACCGGGGTTCCTCAGGTCCGAGGCGATGCTCGAACGCATCGGGGTCACGGAACAGAACTGGCACGACGCCGCGGACTTCGGCGGCGGGTTCTTTGTGCATTCGGAGACGCCGCACCTGCTGGGGCGGGGACTGGCGGCACTGGCCGCGGATCCGGGTCGTTCCCGATTCGCGGGCGACAGCCTCGGCTCCTGGGACCTGATGCGCGAGTACGGGGTGGTGGACCTCGACGGGAGATCACCGGACTGGGGAAGCGTCGACGCCGAGGCCCGCCGGTCGATCGTCGACGACGGCTTCCCGGACGTGGGTGCCTGATGCCTCGGGTCAAGAACCTGAGCGATGAGGCCGTGTTGGCCGGGGTCCTCCGGTTGGTGCAGCGCATTGGCCCGGAAGGTTTCACCCTCGCCGCGGCAGGGGCCGAGGTCGGGTTGTCGGCCTCGACTCTGGTACAGCGATTCGGATCCAAGCGGGCACTCTTGCTGGCCGCCGACCGATGGGCGCTCGAGCGCTGGGTGGGCGGCATGGACGAAGTTCCGTCCGGCGGACCGGCGCTCGACCGGCTGATCGCCGGCCTGGTGCATACGGTGGAGCCGGAGACGAGGGCAGAGGAGATGGCCAACTCGGTTTCCCTGCTCCAGATCGCTCTTGCCGACAGCGAGTTCCATGCATCCACCAGGGACGGGGCTGTCCGACTGCGCGCCAAGATCGTCGAACGGTTGCGTGAGGCCACAACGAACAAGGAACTTCGGCCCGGGACCGACATCGATGCCTTGGCCGAGTTGGTCGAGATCACCTATCACGGGGCGATGATCAGCTGGGCCATTCACCGCGACGGCCGACTGGTCACCTCGTTGAGAGCGAGATTCGCCCAACTCCTACAGCCTTACCGCGTCTGACCGATGACCAGAAGCGACATAGATGGGGACTGCTGCACGACGAACTGCGGAGTTCCTTCCTGCCGTCGTCGGGAGAGGACCGAACGAATGAGAGCGTTCGCGCACGACATCGAGACCATCGAGGTGGTGGGGGCGCGTACCAACAACCTCCGCGATGTGACCGTAAGTATCCCCAAGAGGCAGGTGGTCGCTTTTACCGGGGTCAGCGGCAGCGGCAAGACCTCGTTGGCGATCGACACCATTCACAGCGAGGCGCAACTCCGTTACCTGGAAGGCCTCTCGCCGTTCGTCCGGCAGTACATCGCTCAGCAGAACCGCCCGAAGGTGGACCGCGTCGTCGGCCTCGGCGCGACCCTCGCCGTCGATCAGCGCCGGCTCAACCGCAACCCCCGGTCCACCGTTGCCACCATCACGGGCATCGACGGCCACCTCGGACTGCTCTACTCCCGGCTGCCAGGCACAGGCCCGGACGCGGTGCCAGGCGACGGCCACCTCACCACGGCCCACTTCGACCGGCACACTCCGGAGGGGGGCTGCTGTGTCTGCCACGGCGTCGGTGGTCGGTGGCGGGCACGGGAAGAGCTGATCATCACCCATCCGGAGCTGCCCCTCTTCGAGGGAGCCTCCCCTTGGTACGCGAAGTGGCGTTCCGGGGAACACGCCTTCATTCCCGCTCTGGCCGACAAGCGCGGCGTGGACCTCGCGCGGCCCTGGCAGTCGCTACCCGAGGCATTCCGGCACAACGTGCTCTACGGCACGGGGGAGGAGAAGCTCGAGGCCACCGTCGACATGCCGAACAAGAACGAGGCGTCGAGCTGGACGTACACCTCCAGCCACCCGTTGCGCGGAGCGCTCGCTGAGGTGGAAAGGGTCTTCGCAAACGCTGCGACGCCCAGCGCCAAGCAGCGCTATCTGCCGTACATGCGCAAGATGCCCTGCGCCACCTGCGGCGGCAGCGGCTACGACGACGTGGCCCGGTCGGTGCGGCTCGGCGGGCTCACTTACCCCGAACTGCTGGAAGTCGATGTCCGCGAGGTTCGCGGCTGGGGGAACCGGGTCACCGCCGACCTTGGCACCGGACAGCGCGCAGTGGGCGAGCCACTGCTCCAGGACCTGGTACGCAGGCTGAGAGTGCTCGACCGGTTGGGCCTGAACCACGTCCAGTTGTCCCGCAGCGCGGCCACCCTGTCCGGAGGTGAACTCCAGCGAACCCGGCTCGCGGCCCAGCTCAGCACCGAGCTCAGCGACATCACCTTCGTCCTGGACGAGCCGGGCACCGGCCTGCATCCGGCGGACAAGGCGCACCTGCTCGACATTGCGCTGGAACTACGGGCAGCCGGAAACACTGTGCTACTGGTCGAGCATGACCCGGAACTGATCGGCCGCGCCGACTGGGTGATCGACATGGGACCGGATGCCGGGCGGCTCGGCGGCGAAGTGCTCGTCTCCGGCAGACCTTCCGACGTCGCCGCGCATCCGCGGTCGCTGACCGGACACTTCCTGGCGGGGAAGGGGCCGCGACTACGCCGTGCCCGCCGACAGGTCGGGGACCGCACCGAATGGGTGGAGCTGTACGGGTTGTCCGCGCACAACGTGAGTGCGGGCCTGGTCCGCTTCCCCATCGGTCGGCTGACCTGCCTGACCGGGATCAGCGGCAGCGGCAAGAGCAGCCTGCTCGGCGCGATCGGTGCCGGGATGGAGGCGTCCTTGCACGGAACGACGGCCGACACCGTCCGCCGGGTCACCGGAGGCGAGGGCTTCAGCTGGGTCGCAGTGGTCGATCAGGAGCCGATCGGCCGGACCCCCCGGTCCACCCCTGCCACGTACAGCAAGGCGTTCGACGTCGTACGCAAGCTGTTCGCGGAGACCGACGAGGCACGCAAACGTGGCATCAACGCCTCCTGGTTCTCCTTCAACACGGCGAACGGCGGACGCTGCGAGCCCTGCACCGGCTACGGCCGCAAGCTGGTGAACATGCACTTCCTGCCGGATGTGTGGGTGGTCTGTGACGCCTGTGAGGGCCGTCGCTACATGGAGGAGGCCCTGGAGATCACCTACGAAGGGATGACCATCGACGGGGTGTTGGAACTGACGGTCGCCGAAGCCGTGGAACGTCTCACGGAACAAGGACAGTTGGCGGGAGCGCTGGAGGCCCTGGACCGGGTCGGCCTCGGCTATCTGCAACTCGGCCAGAACGCCACTGAACTGTCCGGCGGCGAAGCGCAGCGGCTGAAGCTGGCCTCGGCTATCCAGCGTGGTGCGGCTGGCCGAAAGGCCGGACTGGTCGTTCTCGACGAGCCTGTCTCCGGCCTGCACCCCTCTGACATCCAGCGGATGGTGGACGCCTTCGACCTGCTGCTGGACTCAGGTAACACCGTGGTCGTTGCCGAGCACAACATCCCCGTCGCCGCCTCCGCGGACTGGGTGATCGACCTGGGGCCGGGCGCGGGCCCGGACGGCGGGGCAGTGGTCGCGGCGGGCACACCGGAGGAGGTCGCCGGCGCCGACACCCCGACCGCGGGCTTCTTCCGCCGGTACGCGGCGGGCCTGCCGCTGCTGGGCGAACCCGGCGACGGATGAGGGAGTGTGCCCGGAACGCCAGGTCCCTGCGTGCGCCCTTCCACCTGGCGCGCACGTAGCCGAGCGACGCGGGTCCCGCACGGCTGGGTGAGGGGAGCTTCTGCCCAGGGCCCGTGGAGGCGTTGTCAGGTGTGCGAATCGGGATCCACGGCCCGCTGGGCGAGGGTGCCCAAACCGTGGCCAAGCGCGATCAGCGCCAGGGCGTCAACGGCAGCGACCCCCGCACCGAAATGTGGCATCTCGCCGAGGAGTACGGCGCCGAGGGTGATGCTGGACAGCAGGGCGGTCAGGTCCTGGGCTGGGAGGGACCAGGAAAGTCGGCCGCTGGCCAGTGCCGCCTGCGACAGCAGGACCCCCATCAGGCCAGTGATGGCGAAGGTGGCGGCGCTGGGTGACCACAGGGCGGTGGCACCTGTCGCATCGACCTCGAGCAGAGTCTGACGGACGAAGACAGAACTGACACCCAGACACGTTCCGGCGGTGATGCCCAGTGTGAGCGCGCGCCAGCGCGGGTCATGGACACCACCGTCGCGGAGATAGATCCCCACGCAGGCGCAGGCAGTGACTATTGGAGCGACGACCACCATGGTCAGCCACGGCGGGGCTTCTGGACGTGACCTCGAGGCATGGTCGGCGACGACGATGACGGCGAGTCCGGCGACCACCTCGGCGGCTGCGACCAGCTGTGCCGCTGAAAGCCGGCGCTCACCCATCAGCGCCTCAAGTGGGAGGGCGAAAAGAAGCCCTGCCAACGCGAGTGGCTGAACCAGGGCCAGAGGCCCGAAGCGCAGGGCGGCGATGTGGGCGAACACGCCGACGTCGACGCAGACCGTTCCGGTCAGCCATCGGCGATTCGTGGCGAGGCGCCGGACCAGTCCCCACTGCAGCGTGCTCCCGCCGGCTTTGGCGACGCTGGACTGGAGCGCGGTCCCGACGCCGAACAGTATCGACGCGCCCAGGGCCAGGGCGATCGCCAGGCCAGTCACGGCCGCCTACCTGGCGGCATCGGGTGCAGAGCGGATGAGCGCAAGGTCACCGCTCGGCTCGAGCGGTCGCGACAGACACGACACGTAGTCCGCGAGCGGTACAGGCACGACGCAGCGTGGCCAACTCGGCCGGGAGTGCGTGCGGAGGAGCGGCGCGGTCGTCGATGAGTACGACGCTCCCCGGCCCGGCGGCCGAGTGTGCCGAACCAACCGGGCTGGTAGGCGTTGCGGCGGCGGCGCGAAGAGGTACGACGCGGGTGACGCGGAGCAGTTTTGTGGCGTTCACCGCGGCCAGCACCAGGTCGTCCGGGTCGATGCTGCCGACCGAGAGCATCAGTGGCGCCACTGCGATGTGTCGGTGCGACAGTTCGCGGCGGATGCGCCCGGCGTCACAGCTGCTGGGTTGGCTGAGCATTGCGACCTCGTCGCAGGGCTCGGTCACCAGGGTCACGCCTGCGGCAGTGAGCTCACGTGCCGCCCGGACGTCAGCCGGTGTCCACCCTTTGGTCGGGACGACGACGGCTGCCGCAGCGTTGCGCAGGGCGGAGGTGAAGGAGGTGAGCCTGTGCGGCGCCACACCCTCCACCGCTATCGCGACGCTGCCCGGGGCCAGCGTGGCCACGGCGAAACCGTGGCGGGTGGCCGCATCCACACCCCTGGTCGTTCCCAGGGTGACCATGGCGGTGGTCATGAGTGCGACGGCCGCTACCCGCCATCGGCGCGAGCGCCGGGGCACCTTGGGGCGGCGTGTGGCGCTCGCCGCCGAGGGCTCGGTAGCGGGCATGCGGCCGGCTCGCAGTCGTCCCTCATGTAGGTCGGTGACGACCACCGACGCCGCATCATCGCCTGAGTCAGCCAGGCTTTCCCGCAGTCGAGTGGATGCGCCTGGGCTCAGCTGACGGTCCAGAGCCGCGCACAGGTCCTCGAACGTCTCTGCACGGGGCGCGATGCCGTACCGCGCCAGCACGTCGCCGTTGGCCTGCCCATGTCCGGTGATGCACGCGAAGGTCACCGCGGGCAGCCCGGCTACGAGTGACTCGGTGAACGACAACCCGCCGGCGTTGTGAACCAGGACGTTGCCCAGGCCCATCAGTTCGTGGACGTCGTCGCGCCAGCCAAGGGCGAGGACGCCCGGGCGTCGCTGGAGCGTTCGTCGGAGGTGGTGGTTACGCCCGCACAGCACCAGCGGAACCACTCGGCCCGTCGCAACGAGGGCGTCTACGGTCTCAGGCACCCGGCCCATGCCGAGGGAGCCGGCGACCACGATCGCCAGGGGACGTTCCGGATCGATTCCGAGCTCCGCTCGCAGTTCGGCGCGGCGGTGTTCGGGCAGTGGTGTGCCGAAGCGATCGGGCACGAGCGGTCCGGCGGCTGTCATCGGGATTCCGTAGGCGAGCTCTCCCTGTTCGGCGGTGGCCGGAAGCACCGTGAGGTGCCGGTCGATGTACTCGCAGACCCACAGCCGGTGCACGGCGGGGTCGGTGAGGTAGGTGACCGTTGGCACATCGAGCGCCCCGCGCTTGACCAGCAGTCCCACGCACTGACTTGCCAGGGGGTAGGTGGAGACCACCGAGGCGGCATCTGTACACCACCGGGCGACAGTGCGGGTGGCGAGCCTGGGCAGCAGCAGGCAGAGCCACCGCACCGGGCCGGTACGTTCGATGCTGGTGAACAGCCAGTCGTAGAAGCGGGGCGCGTGCGTCACGCTCGCCGCGTAGCCCGACCGCAACACGAAGCGCATCCAGCGTGGAAGGGCGTCGAGGAAGTCCCGGCACTCCACGTCCAGGCCCAGTTGCATCAGCCGTCGGCGAAGCTCCTCGGCCGCACCGTCGTGACCCGCACCAACGGACCCGGAGATTATGAGCACACGGTCACGGCTCGTCCGGCGCGCCTTGCCCAGATGTTCGACGTGTCCCGCCGCCTCGCCAATGCGGACGTGGGGATTCACCGAAGCACAGCCTCCTTCGCTCGCAACAAGCAGGCCTCCTCGTCCGGACTCACCTGAGGTGAGTCGGTTCGGATATCTGCCTGGTGCGGCGAACACGTCTCGGGCAGCAGACCTCTGGCCGCGAGGATGGTACTACAAAAAAAGTAGTAGCACGACCTGGGTAAGTTGCTCGGAAGACGAGCCACCACGACGCCGTCGAGGACTGGCGCTCGCCGTCACCGCCGTCACGGTCGTTGCTCTTGCCGCATCCGCGGAAACCGCACGAGACACCGAGCACCAGGTTGAGATCGCCGAAGCTGCCTACGCTCGGACGTTCCCAGCGTCGGGCGTTCCACACGCAGGGCTGCTGTACGCCGTACAGGATCGGTGGGAATCGGCCGCGCGCGGGACCGACCGCCCGTGAGCTCGCCGCTCACTGCGCCGAACATCCCACGCGTGCCCCGACCTGTCAGGTTGTGTGCAGGCTTCTTCTTACAGGCTGGCCGGTATGACGAGTGCGGTGCGCCTGGAACCAACCGAAAGCCCATTGCGGACCATGTTGAACAAGGTCCCCGAGGTGACGCTGTACTTCTGGATCATCAAGATTCTGTGTACGACGGTCGGTGAGACCGCCGCGGACTACATGAACGACACGCTGGGCTTCGGCCTGGACAAGACCTCCTACGTCATGAGCGCGGCCCTGATCATCGCCCTGGTCTTCCAGTTCCGCGCCCGCCGCTACGTCCCCGGGATCTACTGGCTCTCGGTGGTCCTGATCAGCGTCGTCGGCACCCTCATCAGCGACAAACTGGCCGACGACCTGGGAGTACCCCTCGTCGTCACGACCATCCTGTTCGCGGTGCTGCTCGCGATCACGTTCGCCGTCTGGTACGCCAGCGAGCGCACACTCTCCATCCACTCGATCGTGACCCGCCGGCGGGAGACCTTCTACTGGCTGGCGATCCTGTTCACCTTCGCCCTGGGCACCTCCGCCGGTGACCTGTTCGACGAGAAGCTCGGCGTGGGGTACTGGCCGACGGTGGGCATCGTGGCGGCACTGATCGCCCTGATCGCGGTGGCACACCTGGGACTTCGGCTGAACGCGGTACTGGCGTTCTGGGCCGCCTACATCCTCACCCGCCCACTCGGCGCCTCGATCGGTGACGGCATGTCCCAGCCGGCCAAGAACGGTGGCTTCGGCCTGGGCACGACCGGCACCAGCTTCATCTTCCTCGCCGTCATCCTCGCCCTCGTCGTCTTCTTGTCCCTCACAAAAGTGGACCGCACCGAGAACCACGCACCCGATCCCGGCTCGGGCGATGAGTCAGATCAGCGCTACGGGCGCCACCTCGCCGAGTCAGACGGTTTGTCCTGATGAGAAGCCGGGGAACCTCATCGACGCGTGTGCACCACGGCGGCACGAGGAGCTGACCAGCCTGGGGGATTCAATGATCAAGGCCAGTGTCGTCGTACCCGTCTACAACCCCGGTCCGTACCTCCAGCAGTGCGCGGAGTCGTTGCTGGGTCAAAGCCTTCCTCCCGACGAGTACGAGATCGTCTTTGTGGACGACGGTTCCACCGACGACTCTCCCGCGTGGCTGGACGCGCTCGCCGCCGCCCACCCGCGGGTACGGGTGCACCACCAGGAGAACTCCGGCTGGCCCGGCAAGCCGCGCAACGTCGGGGTCGAGCTCGCGCGTGGTGAGTACGTGCAGTTCGTGGACCAGGACGACGAACTCGCGCCGGAAGCCCTGGAACGCATGTACACACTGGGCTCCCGCAACAGCGCCGACATCGTGCTCGGCAAGGTCGGCGGGACGATGACCGGTCCCAGCAACGTTTTCGCGCACACGATTGCGTCGTGCACCGTCGCGGACGCGCCGCTGATCGAGAGCCTCACTCCGCACAAGATGTTCCGGCGCTCGTTCCTGCTGGGCAACGACATCCGGTTTCCAGAGGGCAGGGTCCGCCTGGAGGACCAGCTGTTCATGGCCCGCGGGTACACCCGCGCGAAGTCGGTCTCCATCGTCGGCGACTACGTCTGCTACCTCTGGATCCGGCGTGACGACGGCGGCAACAACAGCGGCAACGCCCTCAACCTGCGGGCCTACTACGGCAACCTGCGCGAGGTGATGGACGCCGTCGTGGAGGGCACCGAGCCCGGCGAGGTGCGCGACCGGTTGCTCCGGCGTTTCTTGCGGGTGGAGATGATGGGCCGGCTGCGGGAGCCGAGGCTCAACCGCTACTCCGAGGCCTACCGCAACGCGGGCTACAAGGAGGTACGCAAGCTCGCCCTGGAACGCTTCGGGTCCGGCCCCGGTGGCGTGGTCGACGGTTTGGCGCCGATCATGCGGTTGCGGGTCACGTTGCTCCAGCGGGACCGGCTCGACGGTCTGAGGGAGCTCGCCCAGCGGTGTGAGAACGTGCGCGCCGAGGTGTCGGTGGAGTCGGCGGGCTGGCACGATGGTGCGTTCCGAGTTGGCCTGCGTGTCGGTCTGGTGCACACCGACGGGCGCCCGGTCGTGGTAACCGAACGCGCCGGAAGGTATCACCTCGACGACGAGCTCACCGCCGGTCTGCCCACCCTCCCTGACGGGTGGGACGTCGGCGACCCGTGCGAGCACGTGACCGGTGAGGTACGTGCCCACCATCGCGAGACCGACACCTGGTGGTACGCCAGCGAGCCCCTGCGGGGCTCGCTGGAGCCTCTCTCCCACGACGGCCCGCAGCCGCGCTACCAGGTGGTCGGCACGGGAGAGTTCACCCTCGATCCGGACCGGCTGGCCGGTGGCGCGCCGTTGGCCGGCGGCCGTTACGAGCTGTGGGTGTCAGCGCAGATCCTCGGCCTCGGCCGTCCGCTGCGGATCACACTGGACGGCCGCCAGCGGCGGGACGAGTCCGTGGTCCCCGCCCTTGTCGGTAACCCAGCCCGGATCGTCGTCCCCCAGCGCACACTTCCGGTCGGGCAGCTGACCCTCCGGGTGGACGACCGGGACCAGGCACTCGCCGGCGCGGTCGCCTCGCTGGGGGTCGGCCCACTGCACGTCAGCGGGTCCCACCTGAAACTGTCACTGCCGGTACGCACCGGCCCGGGAGCAGGGCAGCACGACGTCGAGGTGGTCGTCGGGCGCGCCGGCTCCGCGCACACACTGCCGGGCCGGATCGTGCCGGCGCAGTCGGCGGTGCTGGCGCTGGATGACGTACCCGAGCTGCCAACGGGCCGGCACCCGCTCGCCCTGCGCACCGACTCCTCCGGCCGGCGGCCTGCCGCCCAGATCGGCGTGGCGGTCGTTCGCGAGGGGCGGATCGTGGCCGTACACGGCATCGGCTACCGCGCCCTCCCGCGCCGGCTACTCGTACGGCTCACCGAAGGCCGGCGGCTGCGCCGCCGCGCCTACTGGCTGCTGGGAAAACTGCCGGAGGAGCAGGCGGAACTGGTGAAGAAGGCGGTCCGGCGCGTCGCGCGGTGGTCCCCGCCAACCTCACGTTGACACGCGTCAGGGCGCCCAGGGTCGCCAACAGGCTGTGCGGATCCAGGAGGTTCATCCCACCTCGCTTCTGAGGCGGCCGCGCACCTCATCCCGGTCGGCGACCTCTCGTCGACCAAGCGCGTATGTGGCGGCATGCCTCCGGCTGTCTAATACTACGATGATGGTAGTAGATGTTTGGGCGCCCCTAAGTCTGGTGTGGGTGACGACATGACCACGCCTGGCAGGGGAACCCGGGGCGGCCGGTGCGAGGCACCCGACGTAGGAAGCACGGCTATGGTGACCGCCGTGTCGACAGTAGCGGTCTGTGAGGACGACGCCGCGTTACGCTCCGTGCTGGCTCGCGCGATCCGGTCTGCCGGGCATAACGTCGTGATCGCCCACGACGGAGGCGAGGCTTTGCGGGTGTTTCCCGGCGCGTCGCCGGATGTGATGATCATCGACATCGGGCTTCCGGACTCCGACGGCCGCGACGTGTGCCTGGCGTTGCGGGCCAACGGCGTGTCCGCGCCGGCGTTGATGCTGACCGCTCTGGACGCCATCCATGACAAGGTCGCCGGCTTCGAGGCGGGCGCCGATGACTATCTGACGAAACCGTTCGAGCTTCCCGAGTTGCTGGCGCGGATCTCGGCACTCGGCCGCAGGCACGTCCAGACCATGGAGCCTCAGCAGGTGCTTCGGCTGGACTCCTCGCGGCACGCTGTGACGTTCGGCGACCGGACCCTTCCACTCACGCCGACGGAGTTTCGCATCCTCGCCAAACTCGTCGGCAGTGCCGGTCAGGTCGTCCGGCGTCACGCCCTGGTCGCGGCGGGCTGGCCGATGGGCGCTGTCGTCAACGACAACACCCTGGACTCCTACATCCGCCGGCTTCGGCGCAAGGTCGAGGAACTCGGCGCCCCGCATTCGCTGGAGACACGGCGGGGTGTCGGCTACACGTGGCGATAGGTCATCTCACACTCAGGGCGCGCCTGGTCGCTACGACCACGGTCGCCGCCTTGGTCGTGGTGGGCGTGCTTGTGGTCGGTGTCCAGGTCCTGCTCGCTCACGTCACACGTACCGAGTCGATCAACGCCCTGCGCGACCGGGCGGACGCAGCAGTGACAACGGTGCGCGGCACGCCCGAGCACCCACGGGTGCTCGACGTTCCGGCCGACTCCCTTGATCAGAACCTCTGGATCTACGACCTGCGTGGCAACCGGATAGACGGCCATGCACCTTCTCCTGGTCTCGCGCGTGCAGTGGCATCGCTGAGCCGGACCTCCCGCGAAGCCTCCCAGGTTGTCTCCGGCCGGTACCGCCTGCTGGCGCTTCCCGCGCGCAGCCGGGGCCGCGGTCCCGTCGCGGCCGTGGTGGTCGCCGGCGTCGACCTCGCTCCCTACGAGTCGTCAGAGCGGCGCGGCCTGTGGTTGTCGCTCACCTTGGGCGGGCTCATCGTCGTGGCGGCCGGTACCGCGTCCTGGGCGGCGGCGCGGTACTCCCTTCGCCAGGTACGCCAGATGGCGCGACGAGCCGACGACTGGCGTGAACACGACCTGTCCGGCCGCTTCGCGCTTGGGCCACCCCGGGAGGAGCTGACAGAGCTCGCCCAGACGCTCGACCGGATGCTGGACCGGATCTCCCGGGCGATCGTCACCGAACGCCGGCTGACCGATGAGGTGGCCCACGAGTTGCGCACCCCGCTCACCGCGATCCGTTCCGAAGCCGAACTCGCCCTGCTCGACCCAAACGTTCCCGACCCGACACGAGCAGCCCTGCTCGCCGTGGTGAGGGCCACCGAGCAGATGAACCAGTCGATCTCGACGATCCTGACCGTCGCGAGATCGGCACACGCGGAGGACCGGACCTCCACCACCGCCGCGGCCGTCCTGGACGAGGTGCGCCACCGCGTAACAGGAAGGGAGGGTGTCACGATCACCATGGTGCCGGGCACCTCGCCGGTGCCTCTCGCCGCGCCGCAGGCTGTCGTCGTGGCGGCCCTGGCACCCCTCGTCGACAATGCCGTTCGCCACGCGCGCACTGCCGTAACGGTCGAGGCCCGTACTGTGCATCCGCGGGTGCACCTCGTCGTCGAAGATGATGGTGACGGCGTACGAGCCGAGGACGCCGAACTCGTCTTCTCTCCTGGGTACACCTCGGCCGGGGAAGGCGCCGGCCTCGGGCTGGCCCTGGCTCGCCGGCTGGCCCATTCCGTCGGCGGAGTGGTCCGCGCGGAACCGTGCGGCAACGGCCGCTTCGTGATCGACCTGCCGGGGACGTGACCTGTCAGGTTGTGTGCAGGTTTCTTCCTACAGGCTGGCTGGATGACGACTACGCGTCCATTGTGCGAACGCGGCGGCAAAGATGGACGAGTCGTGGCGGAGCTGCCGGTCCGGGTGTTGATCGTCGACGACGAGCGCTACCTCGCGGAGATGATTGCCTCCGCGCTGCGCCTTGAGGGATGGCACGCCGTGGTTGCCTGCTCCGCCGAGGATGCGGTGGCCAAGGCGCTCGACTTCGAGCCGTCCGCGATCGTGCTGGACGTGATGCTGCCCGGCACCGACGGTTTCGCGTTGTTCGCGGCACTTCGCGCCAAAGGGGTGGACGCGCCGGTCGTCTTCCTCACTGCACGCGACGCTACCGAAGATCGCATTCGCGGGCTCACCATCGGTGGTGACGACTACGTCACCAAGCCGTTCAGCCTGGAGGAACTGATTGCCCGGCTGCGTGCGGTGATGCGCCGCGCGGCCATCACAGTCCCGCGCGGCGCCTGCCTGCGGGTCGCCGACCTGATGCTCGAGGAGGACTCCCGCGAGGTCCGCCGCGGTGACCGGCTGATCGAGCTGACCCCGACGGAGTTCGAGCTGCTGCGGTTCCTGATGCTCAACGCGCGCACGGTGCTGTCCAAAGCGCAGATCCTGGACCGCGTCTGGAACTACGACTTCGGCGGCACGGCCAACGTCGTCGAGCTCTACATCTCCTACCTCCGCCGCAAGATCGATGGCGGTGCTGAGCCGCTGATCCACACCGTCCGCGGTGTCGGCTACGTCCTGCGGCCCCCGCTTTGATGGCTCAGGGCACCAGGACGTGCTCGCCACCTCCCGGCCAGTCGTCGACCACACCAAGCGTCTCGGAGGGGCCAACAGCACGTGCCCGTCGATGCACCTCAGCTACGGCCGTACGGCGGCATTCCAGTCCGGGGACCAGTCCGGCGGGGTGGAGCGGGTTGGGACTCGGAAGCCGTTCCCGAGGTCCGGTTCGGCTATCAACGCCGGATTGACACTTTCACCACGGTGTCAAGCAAGGCGCTTGCACCGCCCAGTTCTCCACCGAGCAGCCACGTGGTGCCATTGGCAGTGCACACCCCGGCGTCGGCGCGCGGTCCGGGCAGCTTCCCGGCCACGGTGACCTTGCCGTTGCTCGGGTCGATCCGGTAGATCGACGTCTGCGGAGTCCCGTTCACCTTGCCGCCGGCCACGTAGAGCTGCCCACCTTCGACAAACGCGGCGGCGTGCGCCAAGCGGACCGGAAGGTGAGCCACCACGCTGGAGTGTCCGGTGGCCGGGTCGAAGCGTTGCACGTCGCTGGTCTGCGCCCCGGCGTTGCTCTCGGTGGCGCCGAGCAGTCCTCCCGCCACCCACAGCTGCCCCCGCAGGGCGGTGACCGCGGGGTAGCGGACGGGCTGGGCGAGCCGACCCGCGGTGCCGAACCTGGCGCCGTCTGCGGTGGCCAGCACGCTCGCTGTCAGCTGCCGGCCGTCATAACCGCCGAGCACGTACGCCGTACCGCCGGACGTCGCCGCGGCCGCATCCGAGCGGGGGCTGGGCAGGTGTCCGGCTATGTGGGTCGAGCCGCCGCTCCAGACCTGGACGGTCGACACGCTGGAGCCGGCGCCTCCGCCGAACACGAACCCCTTCCCGTGGATCACGGCACCCGCCGCGTCGTGCACCGCCGCCGCCAGCTGTCCCGCCGGCCGGATGGCCCTGGTGGGCGGGTCGAGGGAGGTCACGGCCGCGGTGGAGACATCACCTGGGGCCAGCCCACCCAACAGCAGGCAGCGGTTTCCCAGGGCCACCGCCACCGGGCGGGAAACGGCATGCGGCAACCGCCAGCCAACCCTGCGGGCAACCAGCCGCGCGGGCGAGGACGGCGCCGGCGGGTGCGGGACGTTGCTCGGCGATCGGGTCGACGTCGCCCTGATTGACGACGGCGATGCTGACGTCGGCGAGGGGACGTTGGCCGCCCTCGTCGATGAAGCGCACCCAGCGCCGGCCACCAGAACTGCCGCGGTCAGCACCAGGCTCGTCGCCTTACGCACGCGCCAACGGTATGGCCATAAGCCCCGCGACCCCCGGGCGGGGCGGCGCGGGGACCACCCACCACGGAATCCGACATCTCACACGTGTCGTCGCCAACCCGGACGATCGAAGCGTCGGGGGTCCTCGGCAGAGGTGACGACGACCCCACGCGAAGCCACCCAGGAAACAGGTGAACGATGTGGCCATGATGGGGTCATTGCGCCGTGGTGCGGCGGCTGGGGGCGCGGTCCCACGCCGTGTGGCGGCACTCGGATGTACGGTCGCTCTCCTTGCGGCACTGGGAGCCTGTTCGGCCGCCGAGTCCGCCACCACGCACTCACCGCCAGGGCGACGGGCCACCCCGTCCAGGAACGTCGGCGAGGCAGCGCGGGCAGCCCGGGGAGCGCGGGCAACGCCCTCACCCTCGCCAACACGGGCGAAGGCCTCGCCCACCACGGCCCTCCCGCTGCTTCGTGTGTCGCGCGCCGGTGCCGGCCACCTCGCGCACGGGTCGGACCCGAGCGTGCTTCCCGGGCCGGTGCTGATCGCGGACCGGGACAACAACCGCCTCCTCGTGGTCGACCCGCAGGGCAGAGTGCGCTGGCAGTTCCCGCGGAAAGGCGACCTCGCACCCGGCCAGAAGTTCCCGGTGCCCGACGACGCCTTCTTCACTCCGGACGGCCGTCAGATCATCGCCACCGAGGAGGACTCCGAGGTGGTCACCGTCGTCGACGTGGCGCGGCACAGGATCGTGTGGCGCCACGGCAGGCTGAACACACCCGGCGGCGGAACGTCACGCCTGCACCACCCCGACGACGCGATGATGCTGCGCTCGGGGAACGTCGTCGTGGCCGACATCATGAACTGCCGGATCCTCGAGATGCCCCCGCGCAGCAGCGGAGTGCTCTGGCATGCAGGCCTGCCGGGGAGTTGTGTGCACAACCCGCCCCGGCAGTACGGCAGTCCGAACGGGATGTTCCCGCTGGGTAACGGCCACTTCCTCGTCACCGAGATCAACGGTGACTGGGTGGACGAGGTCGACCAGCACGGGCACGTCTTCTGGTCGACCCACCCACGCGGCGTGACCTACCCTTCCGACACCAACCGCTACGGGCCGAACGCCTACCTCACTGTCGACTACTCCGACCCGGGCCAGGTGCTGCTGTTCGACAAGTCGGGCAAGGTGCTCTGGCGCTTCCGCCATGCAGGTGCACGCGGGCTGTCCAAGCCGTCCCTCGCGCTCCCACTGCCGAACGGCGACATCATCCTCAACGACGACGCGAACGACCGTGTCATCGTCGTCGACCCGAAGAAGAACCGGATCGTCTGGCAGTACGGACACAATGGAGCGCCCGGAAGCGGCCCCGGTCACCTGAACAACCCCGACGGCCTCGACCTGCTGCCGCCGCACTCCTATGCCGACTCGCTGCACTGAGTGGTAGCCCCTCAGGGTGCATCCATGAAGGCCGCGCTACCCCTTGTGAACGAATCCGCTGCGTTCCGACGGCCTGCTTGGTGGGAGTTCCCAGGCTGATCGAGACGGCGTCGGCGATCAACCGCCGAAACGCACGCTGCACCGCCCGCGACGGCTCTGGTCGCCCCGGTGAACGCATCGGAGACCGCAACGCCCCGTGAACCATCCCGTCAGTTGACGAAGGTGAAGATCGCTCCAGTGACGTCCAGGGGGCGCGGGGTGCCTTCGAACCGGTGAACGCCGACAGAGAATCGCACACCGTCCGGCGCGTGGAATGCCTCCTCCACGAAGCCCGCATCGCGGAGCCATTCCCGTACCGCTGGCGTCAGGTCCGGTGCTCGTCGTGTCCTGGTCCAGATCACGGTGGCGCCCTCGGCGCACAGCTGCGGCAGGGCGGCAATCGTTCGCTTCACATCGGCGTCGGTGATGTTGCCGAAGACCCCGACCATGAGCACCAGATCGGCCGGGTGCGTCCCGGCGTACGAAGAGAGCTGACCCGCATCGGCCTGCCTGATCACGAGATCTGAGAGACCGGCCCGATCGGCGGCGACCTTGGCCGCGGCCACGTTGCCCGTGTCGTACTCAAGCAGGGTTGCCTGTACGCGATGAGCGTCAGCTCTTGCGGCGAGAACACCTATGAGGTCATGGGCCTGCCCCGCGCACGCGCTCACCACAGTCAGCCGCTCGTCGGAACGCTGGTCAAGCCACGAGGCAATGTGCTGCTGCACCAGCCGTAGCCGACGCGAGAGCGGGGAGTTCTCATCGGCGTAGGGCTCATGCCACTCTTGCCAATGAGTCCGGGTGGTCATCTGGAACACCTTGCCGGAACGGAGCCGAGACCGACACCCCTGCCTACGGCTGGCGCAGCGATCGCAATCATGTGGTGGTCGTCGCAGTCGAGCTCAGTGTGTTGGCGGCACCAGCCACAGCTTGTGGAGCTGGTGAGTGCGTCAGCGCCGGCGAAAGCGATTGGCTACCCCTTGGGGGTCGTGTGGTCCTGGCTTGGCAGGGTCCAGCTGGCGAGGAGCCGGAGTGCGTTTGCTGCAGCTGATCCGGGGCGAGCTGGGTAGACGGCCAGGGTGAGCCCTTGGTCGTGGCCGAGCGGCATGGCCTCGAACATCAGCTCGACCTCACCGATCAGGGGATGGTGGTAGTGCTTACGGCCGGAGTAGTGGTGACGCACATCGTGGGCGGCCCAACGAGCGCGGAACTCATCGCTGTGCTCGTCCAGGTGGTTGATGAGTTCGGCCAGTCGGCGGTCGTGTGAGTGCTTGCCCGAGGCAGTGCGCAGGACGGCAACCACATTGTTCGCGGCTTGGTCCCAGTCGTGGTAGAAGTCGCGAGCCCGCGCGTCGAGGAAGATGAACCGTGCGGTGTTCGGCGGCTGGATCGGGTCGTCATACAAAGGCGCGTACAGGGCACGACCCAGGAGGTTCGCCGCGAGAATGTCGCGGCGCTCGTTCCGCACGAACGCGGGCGCCTCGGTGATCGCGTCGAGCATGTACCGAACGCTGCTGCGAACCCGCTCCGGCGCAGGCGCCGTGCGGTTCCTCGGCGTCGGGTTCGCCGCTCGGGCGAGGTTGTAGAGGTGGTCTCGTTCGGCGTCGTCGAGCTGCAACGCCCGGGCGATCGCTTCGAGCACGCTGTCGGAGACCCCGGCGAGGTTGCCGCGTTCAAGACGCTTGTAGTAATCGGCGCTCACCCCGGCGAGGGTGGCCGCCTCCTCCCGTCGGAGCCCGGGGACGCGGCGACGGCTGCCGTCGTAGGAGACCAGCCCCGCCATCTCGGGGGTGATCTTGGCCCGACGTGACGTCAAGAACTCTCGCACCTCAGACGCATCGACCATGCCCTGAACCCTACGCGGCACCGAGCCTGACGCCGCCTGTGACGCTGGGTAACAGATCTGGGGGGGTCTGCGGTGAGGGGGTCTGCCAGGTCCTGTCTTACCCGCGCGCCTCTCCGTAGCCTCGAACCCGGTGGCGGCCCCCTGCTCGTCCCGCTGGGCACCGTCCACGTTCGGGTAGCAGTTCACAAGACAGAAGGACTCATGGAGATCGACCGCGACTTTGTACCCCGGATCACCCTCAGCGACGGCAGCACGATCCCGCAGATCGGGTTCGGCACGCTTGCCGTGCAGCCGGACCGGAAGTCCAGCGACGCCAACGCCGAGACGACTGCCAACATCGTCTCCCAGGCGCTGGAAGCCGGATACCGCCACATCGACACCGCCCAGTCCTACGGGACCGAGCGCGGCGTTGGCCGGGCGATCGCCGCGTCGGGGATCGCCCGCGACGAGCTGTTCATCACCAGCAAGCTCGCCAATGACAACCATGCCCCCGACGATGTGCGGCGCTCGGTGAACCAGACGTTGAACAACCTCGGCCTGGATCAGCTCGACCTGTTCTTGATCCACTGGCCGCTTCCCACACTCTACGGTGGCGACTATGCCTCGACCTGGGCGACGTTGACCGAACTCGTCGCAGAGGGCCGGCTCCGGAGCGCAGGCGTCTCCAACTTCCAGCCCGCGCACCTGGACCGGATCGTCGCCGAGACCGGCATCACGCCGGTGGTGAACCAGTTCGAGCTGCACCCCTACTTCGCTAACGACGAAGCCTGCGAGGCGTCTCGCCGGCATGGGATCGCCGTCGAGGCGCACAGCCCGCTCGGTCACAACCGTGCACCTCTGACCGACGACACCATCGGCCAGGTCGCCGCGGCCCACGGCAAGTCCACAGCACAGGTCATCCTGCGCTGGCACATGCAGCACGGCCACATCGCCATCCCCAAATCGACCCGCCCCCAGCGCATGCACGAGAACATCGCCGTCTTCGACTTCGAACTCACTCCAGACCAGATGGCCTCGATCGACGCGCTCAACCGCGGCCCCACCGGCCGAGTCGGACCCAACCCAGACACCTACGAGGGATAGACGAACGCTCACTGTGTGGTCGGCGGTGCGTCATGTTCGTCAGAACGTTGACCTACACCAGGCTTCGCTGGCTGTCGGCCGCGGCCATCTTCCTGCCGGGCTGTGTTTGAGGGGTCGAGCCGGGCGGACGGTCAGGCGGTCGCGGACGGCGACGTCTCGGGCTCCACCCGGAGCCGGGAGTCTGGGCTTGGCATGATGTGGATCGTGCTGCCTGGTTTGAGGCCGAGCCGTCCGGCAAGGCCGCGGGTCACCTGCGCCCACGCCTCCTGCTCGCCGATCTGCATCTCCACCCGGACCTCGAAGCCCAACCTCACCACGCGGGTGACCCTCGCCACAGTGGAGCCGGCCCGTGGCTCAATCGACAGGTCGATGTCGTGTGGTCGGTACAGGTGCCCGCCGATCTCTGTGACGGGGCCGAGGAACCGCATCACGAAAGGGTTTGCCGGGTTGTCGTAGATGTCGTGCGGGCTTCCGGCCTGTTCGACCACTCCGTTGGCGAGTACGACGATGGAGTCGGCGATCTCGATCGCTTCCTCCTGGTCGTGGGTGACGAACACTGTCGTCACGTGCACCTCGTCGTGCAGCCGTCGGAGCCACGCTCGGAGTTCCTTGCGTACCTGGGCATCCAGCGCGCCGAAGGGTTCGTCGAGAAGCAGCACCTCGGGCTCGACTGCGAGTGCCCGGGCGAGCGCCATCCGCTGCCGCTGCCCTCCGGACAGCTGCGCGGGGTATCGGTTGGCCATCTGCTCGAGGTGGACGAGTTCGAGGAGTTCGGTGACGCGCCGGCGGACCTCCTGCTTGCCGCGCTTGCGTACCTGCAGGCCGAAGGCGACATTGTTGAAGACCGTCATGTGCTTGAACGCGGCGTAGTGCTGGAATACGAACCCCACGTTGCGCCGCTGCGGCGCCATGCGGGTCGCGTCCACGCCGGAGATCCGCACTGTGCCCGAATCAGGCTGCTCCAGCCCGGCGATCACGCGGAGCAGGGTCGACTTCCCGCCGCCGCTGGGTCCGAGGAGCGCGGTGAGTGAACCGGATTCCACCGTGGTGGAGACATCGCGCAGAACCGGCGTGTCACCGAAGGACTTGTTGATGTTGCGGACTTCGATGGTCATCGGCTGCCGCCCTTCGGCCTGAGCAGTTTGGTCACCAGGAGGGTCACGATCGCGAGCAGCGCGAGTGCAGTGGCCGCAGCGAACGCGGCCGGCTGGTCGAAGTTCTGGAACCGCTCCTCGACGAAGAGCGTGAGCGTCTGGGTCTGACCGACGAGGCGGCCCGACACGACCGCGACCGCGCCGTACTCACCCAGGGCCCGGGCGAGGCAGAGTACGACACCGTAGGCGAGCGCCCATCTGATGCCGGGTAGCGTGATGCGGCCGAAGGTCTGCCAGGGGCCGGCGCCGAGGGTCCGTGCGGCCTGCTCCTGCTCGTCCCCGAGCTCCTCGAGCACGGGGACGACCGCGCTCACCACGAGAGGCAGGGAGACGAACACGGTCGCGAGCACCATGCCGGGGGTCGAGAAGATCACCTGGATGCCGCGGGACTCCAGCCAGCCACCTATCGGTGTGAATCTGCCGTACACCAGGGTGAGGGCGAGGCCGACCACCACGGGTGACACGGCCATTGGCAGGTCGATGAGGGCTGCGAGCAGTCTCTTGCCGGGGAACTGGTGACGTACGAGTAGGAGCGAGGCCCCGACCCCGAAGACGGTGTTGGCCCCGACCGCCCAGGCTGCGACGACGACGGTCACCCGAGATGCGTGCACGGCCTCAGGGGAGGTCAGGGCTGTGACGAACGGGCCGATCCCACCACCGAAGGTACGCCAGGCGATCAGGCCGACCGGCAAGACCAGGAGGAAGAGCAGGTAGACCAACGCGAGCGTCCGCAGCCAGTACTTCGCGGCGGTCGGCTCGGATGTGCCGACTCCCGTCACTCCACCGCTAGCCACGGCGAGCTCGCCAGCGTTGAACGAGGTCGAGGAGGAATAGTACGAGCAGGGCGACGACCAGCAGTACGGTCGACACGGCCGCGGCGCCGATGGGATCGTCACTCTCGATCTTGCCGAAGATGTTCACTGCCGCGACCTGGGTCTTGAACGGCAGGTTGCCCGAGATGAGCACCGTCGAGCCGAACTCCGCCATCGAACGCGTGAACGCGAGCGCCGTACCTGCAGTCATCGCCGGTAGCAGGTTGGGCAGGATGATCCGACGGAAGGTCAGCCAGCGTCCGGCGCCCAACGACGCCGCGGCCTGTTCCATCTCCTGGTCGAGTTCGAGCAGGACCGGCTGCACGGTGCGTACGACGAACGGCAGCGTCACGAACAGCAGGGCGGCCACAACGCCGGCTCGCTTGTAGGCGAGGTTGACGCCCAAGGGGCTTTTCGGGCCGTAGAGCGCCAGCAGCACCAGCCCGGCCACGATCGTGGGCAGCGCGAACGGCAAATCGATCAACGTGTCGACGACGCTCTTGCCCGCAAACTGGTCGCGAACGAGTACCCAGGCGATGACGGTCCCCATCACCAGGTTCACCACAGCGACGATCACCGAGGCGCCGACCGTCAGTTGTAGCGCGGCCCAGGAGTCAGGAGTGGTGACCGACCGCCAGAAGTAGTCGGGTCCGTGCCCGGCCGAACGCCACACGACAGCAGCGAGCGGAATGAGAACGATCAGGCTGAGATAGGTCAGTGCCGTGCCCAGGCCGAGCGCGGTACCAGCCCGGCCGCGAAACGCGAGCGCGATGTTCCGGCCGGTGCCATCGGCCTGGGACGACGGCACCGGCTCACCCGAGGTCGGGTCTCGGGGCTTCTTCGTGAGTTCCTGGATCGACTCCGGCACGGTTCTACTTCTTCACCGACACGCCCTTGTCGCGTTCGATAGCCGCGACCGCGCCGTTCTGGGTGTCGAAGAACTCCTTCATCACCGTTGGCCAGCCACCCAGATCCTTGATCGTGAAGAGGCCCGACGGCGTTGGGAACTTGTCGGCACCGGGGACGCCGTGCTCGACCGGCCGGTAACCGTTCTCGACGAAGATCTGCTGGGCCTGCTTGGAGTGAAGGAAGGCGACGAACGCCTTGGCTTCCTTCGGGTGCTTGCTCTTGCTCGTCACGGCGACCGGGTTCTCGATGAGGATCGTCGAGTCGGGCAGGGTGTAGTCGATGGCCTGGCCGTTCTGCTGGGCGAAGATCGCCTCGTTCTCGTAGGCCAGCATGGCGTCACCTTTGCCGGAGGTGAACGTCTGCAAAGCCTTCCTGGCGGAGTCGTCCTGGACCGGCACGTTCTTGAACAACCCGTTGAGATAGGTGATCCCGGCCGCCTTGTTCGCGCCCTTGTCCGAGACGGCGCCGTACCCTGCCATCACGTTCCACCGGGCACCGCCAGAGGTGAACGGGTTGGGCGTGATCACCTCGACGCCGCGCCTGGTGAGATCCCCCCAGGTCCGCAGGTGCTTGGGGTTGCCCTTCCGGGTGGCGATCACGACCACGGAGTCGGTCACCATGCCCTTGTTCGCATCGGTGTTCCAGTCCTTCGCGACCAGGCCGGCGTCGACGAGTCGCGTCATGTCCGGCTCCAACGAGAAGGCCACGACGTCGGCGTTCAGGCCCGCCGCCACTGCGCGGCTCTGGTCGCCGGATGCCCCGTAGGACTGGGTGAACGTGACGTTCTTACCCTCGGGCGTGGCCTGGAAGGCCTTGATGATCTTCTCGTAGGCAGCCTGCGGAGTGGAGTACGCGACCAGGGACAGCGACACCTTCTTGCTTCCTGAGTCACCGCTTGCCGAGGAGGCGTTGCCGCCACCGCAGGCTGTCATCACCAAGGCGACGACGGCAGCCACCGCAGCTGCGGCCACCTGAGTTCCGGATTTCGATCGTGACATGTTCGCCCCTACGTAACCTACTTCGCCGATAGGAAAAGTTAGCTCAGACGCAGCCGTCGCTCAACGAAGAAACGTCCAATGGACAGGTTCGTCACTGCCCGCGACCAGTCGATGCGTAGAACCGACCCAGGCCGTCGACGGTCACCCCTGAGTTATGTGGGATCCCGCCGTTGTTCGTAGATAACCCATCTAACCTAGTGAGTTAGTAGGATTACGCGGAGCTATATGGACACGGGGGTGGAGGGGTGAGGTCGCGAGTTGTCGTAGTGGTGGGAGGCGGGTGCAGCGGTGTCCTGGTCGCCGTGGAGGCGCTGCGCCGTACGGACGATCGTGTGGTCGTGGTCGAACCGACTCCCCGGCTGGCGCGGGGTCTCGCGTACGAGGCTGCGTCACCATGGCACCTACTGAACGCGCCGGCTGGGTCGATGAGTGCCGACCCGGACGACATGGACGGGTTCCTCATGTGGTGCCGGTCGCGGGGGATGCCGGTCCAGCCGGGCGACTTCCTGCCTCGCTTGGTGTATGGGGACTACCTGGTGTCCGTGCTCGAGGCGGCGTCTGCGGCCGCGCCTGGACGGCTGACGGTGCGCTCAGCGCGGGCCACCGCGACACGGTCGTGTGCGTCGGGGCAGCTCGTGGAGCTTGATCGCGGACCTGCCGTTCGTGCTGATCACATTGTCCTCGCTCTTGGCAGTCCCCGGACGTTGTGTCCACGCGCCGATGTTTGGTCGAAGGCGCCGGGCGGGGTTGTTCACGTGGGGGACCCGTGGTCGCCGCAGGCGCTGGCGGCTGTGCCTCGGACCCGACCGGTCCTGCTGATGGGAACCGGGCTCACGGCGGTCGACGTGGCGTTGACCTTGTTCAGGACGGGACAGAGCGCCCAGGTGACCGCGGTGTCGCGGCATGGGCTTCTGCCGCGGACGCATCCCAAAGGCGAGACGGCGGCTCCGCCTGTTCTCCTTCCACCCCGGCTGCCCTCTTCGCTGCCCGCCCTGGTCCGTGTGGTGCGCCGGGCTGCGGACCACTGCGGGGACTGGCGGGCGGTCATGAACGTCCTCCGCCCGCGGCTGAATGAGGTGTGGGCCAGCCTGTCCGTCGCGGACCAGGAGCGCTTCCTTCGCCATCTGGGTCGTCACTGGGAGATCCATCGTCACCGGATGGCGCCGGCGGTGGCCGAGGAGCTTGCCGAGCTCCAGGCTTCCGGCGCGCTGCGGGTACGTGCGGTGGGCCCAGACGGTCGCGATCCGCGCTTGGGGCAATGCTCGGGGCAGGCAGCGACGGTGTCATGGGGGGACGGCTTCGGTGCCACCGTCAGCTGCACGGGTCCGGGTCGCCTTCCTGCCGCCGCGGACGGGCTGGTGCGCACGCTGCTCGACGAGGGCCGGGCGCGGCTGGGCCCGCACGGGCTCGGCCTCGATGTGAGTCCGGACGGCAACGTCGTCAGGCGCGACGGCCAACCGATCCCGCGGTTGTGGTTGGTAGGTCCACTGCGGCGCGGCCGGTTCTGGGAGACCACGGCGGTCCCCGAGATCCGCGCGCAGGCCCGTGATCTCGTGACTGCGCTGGCCTGCGGACCGTCCGAACGAGGGCGCATTCCTGACCTTGTCCCGCGGTAGACAACCAAGGACTGTCATCTGTTCAGGCTTGACCGCCAGCTGGCCGCCCGTACGGTCATGGACGTTCTGGGAGCGGATCCTGTTCGGGCTCGTCGGTCACGTCGGTCCGTGCGACGCTCAGTCCGTTCGGGCCGTGTCGGTAGTAGGTCATGCGGGTGATGCGTGGCGAGTAGGCGTGGATGCTGATGGCGGGTGCAGCGTGGTTGTTGCGAACGTCGTGCACGTTGCCGACAGCGACCCGGCCGGTCTTCCCCACCGTGAGGACTTGGGACGTGAGCGCTCCGCGCTCGTCGGGTCGGATTTCGTCGAGGGCACCAGCGACCACCGTGAAAGCCCCCGCGGAGTCCCCGTGGTCATGCAGTTCGGTTGCCTGCGTGCTCAGCCAGGTGAGCAGCCACACGTCGACATGGTCGTTCGCGAACAGGCGGGCCCACCAGCGCTTCCCGGGCCGGAAGCGGACGAGCGGCCGCCACCGGGCTGTGTCGTCGGCAACCTCCTGTACGAGCTTCGCGAGCATGGACAGGTCCTGCTGTGCGGTGCCGGAGATCATTCCGGTCGACGTCTTGGTGATCATCATCGGTTCCATTGCGGGTGCTTGTGGACTGTGCTGTCTGACGACCTCAGCGGTCGGAATTCCCTACCATGACGATAGGGAAACTGTGACAGTCGGATGCTCGGACCCAAAACCCGGAATGGTCTCTCCTCGGCCGCCCACGCTTGACCTGAACAAGACGGGTGAAGGGGGACGAAGTGCGCGGGAGCAGCGGTACCCGGGGATCACCCGGTGACCCGCGGGTCGGCGCCCTACTTCGCGGCACGTCCTGACTCGGCGTCGCGCTTGGCGACCTCCTCGCAGACGATTGGAATGACGTACCGACCGAAGTCGATGGCGTCGCCGAGGAGGTCGTATCCGCGAGCGGAGACTGGGCGGCGTCGATCCGACATGTGCCGAACCAAGGCTGGACACATGGTCGGTGCGGTGATGTCACCGTTTCATGGACAGGTCGGTGCAGGGGTTGTCGGCCGCGGTGCGTGGCCTGGCTGTTGGGCTTGGCTTCGGGGCTGCCGCCGGGTTCCTTGTGTTGGTGTCGATGGGCCGGTAGTCGTCACCGAGTACGAGGTCGATGCCTGCGCCGGTGATGGGCTGGAGTTGGGCGTGGGGAATGAGTGTCGCGAGCTTGTGGGCGGCCACTTGGTGGCTGGCGCCGTACTCGATCACCGTTGTGGCGTGTTGGTGTGACCTGGCGTTCCCGGTGTGGTCGATGGTGAAGCCCATGTTGCGAAGCTGTCTGGTGGCGGCTGCCGCGAGGCCTGGCGTCCGGGTGCCGTTGTAGACGCCGATGTCGATGCCGTGCCCGGATACCGCGGCTGTGGAGGCTGCGCGATGGTTGTCGTTGACATGGCCTGCCAGCGGATGGTCGTCCTTCAACGCGGACCACAACCGGTCAGCATCAGGCTGGACCAGCGCAACGCGATCGCCGGCGTAGCGCCACGGCACGGTCACAAACTGGATGTTGTGCAGGTTGAGGTGGCGCAGGGACATCGCGAAGACCACCAGTTTGGGGGCCGACCCCAACGCGGGGTCAACCGTCAGGGCCTTGGTAGCGGCATCGGCGAGTGGCGCCAGAGTGGCTGGATTCATGCCGGATGCATGGATCTTCGCCGTCAGGCTGGCCAGGAAGGCTTGTTGACGTTGGATTCGGCCGATGTCAGAGCCATCGCCGATGCCGTGTCGAACACGTACATAGTCCAGTGCACTGCGACCGGACACCGTCTGCAGACCCTTGGCCAAGACCAGCTTGCCGCGGTGGCCCAGGTTGGGGTTCAGGTCGCCCGCATACACGTTGTTGGGCACACACACCCGAACTCCGCCGACCGCCTTGGTCATCGAGGCGAAGCCTTTGAAGTCCACCACGATCGTGTGGTCGATTCGTAGTCCGGTCAGTTTCTCCACCGTGTTCTGGGTGCACGCCGGATTGCCGGCGACGCTGAGCCCCTCGGTGAACGCTGCGTTGAACATCGTCTGCCGGCGCGGCTGCGACCAGCTGCCGTCGGGCAGCCTGCACTGTGGGATGTCGACGAGGGTGTCTCGCGGGATCGACACCGCTACGGCGTCACGGTGGTCGGCATACACGTGCACCACGATCGCCGTGTCCGAGCGGCCGACCGCGCCGCCCGCTCCACCGAGCCCGCTGTTCCCGTTGGCCCGGGTGTCCGAACCGATCACCAACACATTCACAGGAGTCTCGCCGGCTGCGTTCGCCTTGGCGCGTGGCGGGCGGTACGTCTGGATCCCGCGCCCATCGAAGGTCGAGACGTTTCGGTCCAACCGCACCATCGCCACACCGGCCACGACCGCTGAGATTGTGACCACTACTACCAAGAGCAACGCAATCAGACGTATCGGGCGCATCCTGCGAGCATGGGTCGAAGTGCCCACCCGCACACCGCGCTCGGCCACACCCAGATCCTCTCGCTGACGCCGACTCTCCGTCCGAGTCATTCGGCAGTCCAACGCCGCCCCGGACTTCGCATGAGGCTCCTTTCACGGAAGGGCGGAAAGTGTACAACCTTTTCATCATCGTTCAATCACACTCACACTTTTCGTTGGTAGGCGCGGCCCTGTCCCAAGAGTGAGCGGCCACCAAGTGGCGTGCCGCCGGGTAGCACTCCAACCATCAACGCCTCGAACCAGCGACGAAGCTCAGTAAGGATTCGGTGATGGAGCAGTAAAGTCGTCCTCCAGGAGGATCCAAATTCCTGCCTCCCACCTCAAAATTCCGGCGTCCGGCACCGGCCGCATCATCGGCCGGGCCGGGCTTGTGAGGTAGGGCGCTCATACTGGGCGTGAGTGAAAGCTCCCGAGACCTCGACAGCCTTGGTGACGCCTGTCGAGAGAAACAGGTGGTAACCATGCTGTTGCGGAACGGGTTGGAGCCTTGGCACCTACTGATCGTGCTCGTGGCCTTTATCGCGTTGTTCGGACCCAAACGCCTTCCGGGTGCCGCGAAGGGCATCGCTCAGTCGTTGCGTATCTTCAAGTCCGAGATCAGATCAACCAGTAACGCTGACACCGCTGCCCCCGAGCACGCAGAACCGACTCCGGCACCGTCAGCTGCGCCGCCGGCCGCCACGACGTCTGCCCGAGCGGCTGCCGACGAAAGATCGGACGTCCAGCCGGAAGGTCACGTGCCTCACACTCCATGACCCATGACAACCGCTACTGCGATGCAGCCCGATCCGGTGGTCGCGGGCCAGACCTGTACCACGAACACCTTGTCAATCTGTGCATGCCAATGGGCACGGCGGAACACTCCAGTCGGCGTTCCCGCATTCCTGACAGCTATCCGTCACCCTCCTGGGCTTCACACCAGACGGGGTAGCCAACTTCCTGCAGCTGGACACCCACCTCTCGTCACACTTCGCCTCCTACTCGCGTTCGGCGTCGCCTTCGAGGTCCCGGTCTTCGTGGTGCTGCTCAACCTGGTCGGCGTACACCCTCCACCGACCCAGTCACGATGCTGCTACTGGCGGGCCCGATGACCGTGCTCTGCCTCGCCGCCGAAATCGTCGCCCGCACGATAGAACGTCGCCGCAGAGCCCGACTCGCCGACCAAGGTCTCCTCCTCGACGACATCGACACAGACACCGAATCTGCTCACACCAACACCACCTGACCGCGGCTCACGGCAGCGATCCCCGGCGGTGACTCAGATCAGATGGCTTCGCCTTGACATCCCCCAGGGGGTGAGCGAGCGGCCTACCGGATCCAGACCCTTGAGCGGCGCCGCCCTCGCGGTACCCCCGCGCATATCGGAACCGGCCGCACGTCACCAGACTCGCGCTCACCCGGGGCCACAGACCCCTAAACGACAAGGTGCCCATCCCGAAGTCGGGAGGGCACGTTGCCCCTGCCTGTGGGCAGGAGGCCACTACATGACAGCTGTGGAGGTTCAGCCCTGAACGCGGCTCTCTTCGGAGACCTGGTTGGCATCGTGACGCTCGGCCACGGCCGTACCGCCGGCGTGGTTCGGCTCTGGGAGAGCTGGACGCTGCGCGGGTTGCTCGGGCGCCACCGCTGCCGGAGGAGCCGTGGGTTCGTCTCGAAGCTCGGTGCGAAACACCCGCAGGGACTGGGCCAGTCCCTTGGCCGTCTGGGGCAGACGGGACGCGCCGAACAAGACGACCAGGACGATCCCGATGATCAACAGCTCGGGGGCCCCAAGGCTTCCCAACATGGATACCCACCTTCTCGAACACAAGTTGGCGGCACCTCAGAGAGTGCCCTGAGGCGGCGCCGGGACCGGCACTGTACCTCCTCAACCTCAAAGCGCAGTCAGTGTTCCGGTCGCGGTCACGAGACGACGGTGCCGACGACCGGCGAACACTGCGACCAGACACTCGTGGGTTGTGTCTCCTCGGGCTCCCCAGTCTGCGACCCTGCGTCAGCCGCGGGTTTTCCCTGCGACCACGGCCACCCCGACGGCGGCGAACCCTACCTGGATCGCGAGCTGAATCCAATCGATGCCAGGGGTGTGCGCGACACCGAGGGCCCCAGCGACCAGGGTGCCGAGGAGTGCCGCCAGCACACCGATGCCAACCGTGAGCAGACAGCCGACCTTCTGTTTCCCGGGCACCACCAGACGTCCCAAGCCGCCGATGATCGCGCCAATGACAACCGCAGTGAGGATTCCAGTAACGACCACAATTGCTCCTTCTGTAACGCACACCTCAGGGCCCGAGAGGTGACGCTACAACGCGGCCGCCTTGCTGCAGGAGGTGGAGATTGCACCTGGCGAGGTGCCCGGCCCATGCATGACATGGGGTGACTCGCCCGAGCCGCTCCGAACTCGCACTGGAAACCGCAGGCGCCGCTGTCGTCCACGACCACCTGGGCGATGGACCCGAGGATCCGGGTCTGGTGGAGGCTCTGCCCTGACTACAAACCTGATTGGGCGCCACCCGCCCCCAAAAGGGGATAATGCGATAATGCCTAGTAATGCGGCAGGTAAATCCTCCGCCAATGCGTCTTCTGGGCTGACCTGGATGACCTTGGATCTCGGGGTGGGGTCGACTCGCGTGATGAGTATGCTTTGGAAGCGTGCTTCACGGCTCAATAACGAGAAACCGTGTGGTCGTCGGACTTCAGATCCTGGCAATCGCAGCAATCTACTCTGGCGCCACGCTCGCCGTGCCTTCCCAGGTGGTGGGTGGCTGGCGGGTCAGTATGTTGTGGGCTCCGACCGGTGTGGGGCTGGCCGCTCTGCTTGCCTTGGGTCCGCGGGTCTGGCCTGGGATCGTGATCGGCTCCTTCGTCGTCAACACGTTCCTCGGGCGTCCGCCAGTCGCGTCCGTGACTCTTGCGGTTGCGACAGCCCTCGGACTGCTGTGTGCTTACATGCTGCTCCGCAGGGTCGGATTCCGGGTGGAAATGGACCAGCCGAGAGATGTCCTGGCGTTGGTGTTTCTGGGGGCGTTTGTCGGCGCCACGATCACTGCCTCCACGAGCGTTGCCGCCTTCGTCTTGTCCGGTCTGGAGACGGCGCACAACTTCGGTACGACGTGGTTCCTGTGGTGGTTGAGTTACATGATGGGCGTGCTCGTCGTCACCCCGTCCTTGCTCGTCATTGTTCGGGCCCGGCGGCCACGCAGCGTTGACCGACGCCGAATAGTTGAGGGCGCCGCCCTCACGGTCGTCATTATTGTGGTCATGCTCGTGGTGACCCACAGCTCGACAGACTTGTTATTCCTCGCCATCCCCTGCGTTGTCTGGGCCGCGGTGCGCTTCCGAGTGGCGGGCGCGGCCCTGTCCGTCATGGTCGTCTCAGCCATGACGATTTACGCCGCGCTGCGAAGACTTGGCCCGTTCGCGCACGAGCCCCTGGCCGCAAACGTGGTAACCGTCGAGACCCTCATCGGGACTACGGCGCTGACCGCTTTCATCCTCGCCGCGACCACTATGCAACGCGACGCTGCGCACGAACAGATCCGGTACGCCGCCGGAGAACTCTACGAGGCCGTGAAAACGATCGACCGAAGGCTGCGGCCCCGCACAGAGCCGGCCACGTGGCGAGCCGGGAGGACCCACGCCAAGGCCGATGACGGTTCGGCGCGGTCAACGACAGTCAGAACGACGGACTCCAAACCGCCGAACGGTGCGTGAACGTGGACCACAATCGTTGACTTCCTCGACGACGACACCAGATGGCTCGGCGGCCGCGCCCCAACTGCCGAAGCCGATCGGGTAGAACGCGGGTTCGACGAGCAGTCCGAGAAGAGTCAGACGCCGCATGGCCGGCACCCAGAGGGAGCGGGCACATGTCAGGGGAGCGCTTCGTGTTGCTTGGCGTGGCGAGCATAGGAATCAAGTAGCACACGCGGCTGGGATCGGTGCCGTCAAGATTCTGGCTCGTTGCCGGGTTCCGTCGGCTCCCCGCGGAAGAAGGCCTTACGAATCTCCTCGGTGGTCTGGTCCAGCGTGTGAACGGTCGTCATGAGGCGGCGTTTCAGTTGGGGTTCGGCTGCGAGGTCGTGACTGGTCATCAGTTGGAGGCCGGCGGCGTACAGTCTCTGGAGCACGGTGTCGCCGAGCTCTCTGGCGAGGCGGTCACGTTCCTGTAGGGCGATCAACTGGTCGTGGTAGTCCTGGCTGCGGATGCGGTACAGCGCCAGTGCTGCCAGGTCGGCGAACGTTTGGACCTGCTCGGCCTCGGTGAAGGCGTCCTTCTCGTGTGGTGAGTTCCTTCGCCATCCGGCGAACAGGACGCCGAGAACCTCTCCGTCGACAGCCATCGGCATCAACATGCCAAGTCCAACAGTTGCGAACTCCGACGACCACTGGGCGGGAGGATCGTACCCCTGCTGACGGGTGTAGTCCTTGCTCACAATGGGTTCGCCCGAGTCAAGGACGGCTGCTACCAGCCCCTGCCGGGGCAGTCGCATGTCTGGCGGCGCGGGCGTTTCCAGACCCTCGAAGATCACGGAAGCAACATCAGTGGTGTCGTGGGCGTCTGCGATGATCACGCCGACGATGTCCGCGCCGGAGGTTTGCTGCAGTCTCTTACCCACCGTGTGCATCGCGTGGTCGCGGTCCACGTCAGTGAGCAGTAGTTGCGCCAACTGTCCTGCGGCTTCGAGCCAGAGGTCGCTTCGTGCGTGTTGCTGCTGGACGCGTACGCGCTGGAGGACTGCAGCTGCGTGGGTGGCGAACATCTGCACGTAGTCGAACTCGCTCCTCGCCGCTCGCTCCGCGTCGGATCCGCGGCGCCAAACCACCGCCAACGCACCGAGGGACTCGCCCGACGCGACCAGGGGGATGGCCATTCCCATACCGATGTCAGCCATGGCCTTGCGCCACTCGGGCGGCGGGTCGTAGCGTTCGTCTGCGGGTAGGTCTGCCACGACGAGCGGCGTCTGTGTGTCGATAGCCACGGCCAGGAGTCCGCGCCGGGGACTGCGTACACCCACCCAGTGAGCCATGTCGATCCCGCCGACTGCCTCGCAGACAAGGGTCTTCGTGTCGCCGTGGTCGACCAGGGCGACGATCGCCGCTTCTGCACCGGAGATCGCCGCCAGACGCTCGCTGACCAGGCCCATGGCCTGATGTAGGCCGACTTCGTCAAGCAGGATCTGCGCCAGTTCGTGCGCGCCGGCAAGCCAGCGTCGTCTCCGCTCGTGTGACGCCTGGCAGCCGTTGTCGTCGGACCCACCTACGCGACGAGACACCGCCAATCACCCCTAGACCGGCCGTAACCATCACATGACACACCCACGATCACGGCTTCAGCGAGATTCCAGCCTAGTCGCGCGCCAGGTCCTCGCTCCTGGTTCCGCAGCGCGGGGGCTGTCTGATTCACGGTGGATCGGGTCTGGCCGGACACGCCGAGCCTGTGGCTTGGCGAGGGAGGGCAGACATGACCGAGACGATTGGCGCCGTGGAGGACAACGGCGCTGTTGATCAGCAAGAGCTCGCCCGCCACCTGTTGGCGCAGGCGAAGGAGCAGGGGATCGAGCTGGTCAGTCAGTCCGGGCGGGTTGTTGAACCAGCTCACCGGCCGGGTCCTGGAGGCCGCGAGTTGTCCGTGTCAACCTGACCGCGCCGTTCCTGCTCGCCAAGCTTGCCTTCCCGTACATGCGGCAGGCCGGCGGCGGCACGATCGTCAACGTGGCCTCGGTCGCCGGGCGACGGGGTTGGCCGAACGCCTACTGCGCAACGAAGTTCGGGTTGACCGCCCTCACCCAGGCGCTGGCCGCCGAGGGCAGCGCACCACACGGCATCCGGGTGATGTCCATGTATCCGGGTTCGATGGCTATGCAGTGGGGTTCGTTCGATCCGTCGGAGCGTACGGAGCGCAGGCCGATCGGCGCCGTACGTTCTCCGGCTTCAGTGAAGATCCGACTGGACCTCGGTCAGTCGATGCCTTCGACGATGCGGAAGTCGCGCTCGACGCCGTCGGAGAGGGCGACCAGCGCCTCCTGGTAGGCCGCACTCTCGTGCGCCGCGACGGCCTGCTCGAAGCTGTCGAACTCGATCAGGACGGTGCGCTCGGCGATGCCGGCGTCATGCGCCACGACCCGACCGCCACGGACGAAGGTCCGACCGCCCCCGGCCTTGACGGCCGGACCGGCCAGCTTGTTGTAAGCAGCCAGCTTCTCGGGGTCTGAAATGGTGCGGTACACGCTGACCCAGTAGCCCTTGGGCATGGAACCTCCAGTGTTGGGATGAGTGCATTCTGACTTACGGGTTGGTCTCGGACGAGCGTTGGCGGGCGAGAGCGAGGCTTGTCAGCGTCGTGATCGCCATGGCGCCGATGCCGACCAGCGCCGCGGTGGTGTAGGCGCTGTCGTCGGGGAAGAGGTGGCCGGGGCCGGTGCCCGCGGTGAGGATCAGGCCGCCGATGGCGCTGCCCAGGGAGTAACCGACGCTGCGGACGACGTAGTTGAAGCTCATGGCGCTCGATGTCTCGCTCTTGGGGGTGACGGCCAGGATGACGCCGGGCATCGCGGCTGAGAAGCCGCCGACGCCGAAGCCGAGCACGCCCATCGCCGCGAACAGTTCGGCCAGGTCCGACCGGGCCGCCGCGAACAGGGCGAACCCGCCGCCGACGATGGCGGCGCTGCCGGCCAGGAGCAGGGGGTCGGCGATCCGCGTCCGGACCCGCGGCGTGAGCTTGCCGGCGACGAACCCCAGCACCGAGAACGGGATCAGGACCAGCCCGGCGACGAAGGTCGTCAGCCCGAAGCCGTAGCCGGCGCCGTGCGGCGTCTGCGCGTACCGGGTGATGAGCGTGAGCAGGAGGTACATCCCGATCCCGCCGACGAACATGGCGAGGTTCGCCCCGGCAACCGCCGGGCGCCGCACCGCCCGCACGTCGACCAGGGGCGTCGTGCTGCGCAGCTCGATGACGGCCCAGACGCAGAGCAGCACCACCGCGACGACGGCGAGGCCCGCCGCCACGGCGAGGTGCCGGCTCCACAGATTCCGTTCGCCGGCGAGGAACAGCACCAGGAACAGCGCAGCGGCCAGGACGACCGCGCCTGCCACGTCCACGTGGGCGGAGCGGCCTTCGGGGGCTTCGGGCATGGAGCGCCACGCGGTCAGGAGGGCGGCGGCGGTGACGATCAGGCCGAGGCCGTAGGCGGCCCGTACCCCGCCGAGCTCGGCGAGCAGTGCGGCCAGCGGGTAGCCGACACCGGCCCCGATGATCGAGACCACCGAGATCAGGGCGATCACGGCCGCGCTGCGCTTTTCGGGGAGGTGGTCCCGGGCCACGCCCATCATCAGCGCCGTCAGCCCGAGCCCGACGCCCTGGGCCGCCCTGCCGGCCAGCAGCCACGCGAACGGCAGCGGCAGCACGGTGAGCGCGCTGCCGGCGACGACGACCGCCAGCGTGGCGAGGATCGTGGCCCGCCGGTGCGGGCCGGCTCCGAGCCGGCCCAGGACCGGCGTGGCAACGGCGCCGCTGAGCAGCGCGACGGTCAGCGTCCACTGCGCGCTGCCGAGCGAGACGTGGAACGAGGTCGCCACGCTGGTGATGAGCGGCGTCCCGAGGCTGGCGACCGCCGCCACGACCAGAGCGATGAACATCAGGGCCGGGACCAGCAGCCGCGCCTCGGAACGCGCCACCGGGAACGCCTTCACCGCGACCCCGCCGGCCGGCTGCCGGTCACTGCTTCGGCCCTTCGCGGTCCTGGCTTTCGAGCTGTGCCAGATGCTTCAGTGCCGGAAGGGCCGCCACCAGCGCCTCGACCTCGTCGCCGGTGAGCTCGCCGATCAACCGCTCGAACCCGTGGACGCCCGACTGGCGCCGCGTCCGGACATAGGAGGCGCCGGCCTCGGTCAGGCACACCAGCGTGACCCGCTTGTCGGACGCGTCGCCCCGCCGCTCGACCAGGCCGGACTCCTCCATCACCCGGACCAGGTTGGTCATCGCGGGCTGGGTGACGCCCTCGACCGCGGCCAAATCGGTGATGCGCCGCGGGCCCGTCCGGTCCAGGGTGGCCAGGGTGGCGGCGGACGTCAGGCTCATGTCCCGGGGCAGGCGTCTCGCGGCCCTGGTGGCCAGGCCGTAGAGGGCTGCCCCGATGGCGGCGGACGCGCCAGGAGCGGTGTCTTGACGACCCATGCTCGAAGCATAGCATTTTTATATTCGCAGTCTATGGAAATTGTCGACTGGCGCGGGCGGCCTCGATCCGCACCCGCGACGGCGGCCGGCCATCGTGCTCGGTGCGCGGCCGGAACCTGCCGCGCCCGTCGACCAGTGCTTATCCAGCACCTCCGGCGCGTGGTGGGCCATGGCCCAAAACTCTCGGGTCGGTGCGGAGGCGCCGGGGTGGTACCGGATCGAACTGATCCTGATTACGGAGTTGTTCGAAGGCTGGCAGCTGTTCGTCGACGGGACGGTCATCGTCAGCTGCGGCCGGCTGGAAGCGAGTGCGGCGAAGGCTTGGGCCGATGTGGCGTTGGGACGGCAGGTGACTTGGTTTCCGGGACGGCAGGTGGCTTGGTTTCCGGGACGGCAGAGAGGCGGCCCGTAGCCTCGTCCGGCGCGGGAGGCAGCTTGGCTGCCGGCGTTGACCGTCCGCCGTGCCGATGGACTTGACCGGGTCGTAGACCTGGTTGATCCAAGCCGACGGGGCAGCGTACGGGAAGATAAGCTCGACCGGGTTCTGTTGCAGTCGGTATGGCGATGACAGGTGAAGTCGAGCTGAGCCCCAGCGGATGGGTGCGAGAGCAGACCGAGAAGATCTTCGAGACGGGTACCACCGACAGCGTGGACATCAAGGGCCGGCCGGTCATCCTGCTGACCACGCGCGGCGCGAGGACCGGGAAGCTCCGCAAGGTGCCGTTGATGCGAGTCGTGCACGAGGGTGTGTACGCGATCGTCGCCTCGCTCGGCGGCGCTCCTAAGCACCCGGTCTGGTACTACAACGTGACCGCCGACCCGCGCGTAGAACTGCAGGACGGCGCCATCACCAAGGACTACGTGGCGCGCGAAGTCACCGGCGAGGAGAAGGCGATCTGGTGGGACCGCGCGGTCGCGGCGTACCCGGACTACGCGGACTACCAGAAGAAGACCGACCGTCAGATCCCGGTCTTCGTCCTCGAGCCGATCACGGACTAACCTCGATCTTTCGTGGGCCCAGCAGAGCTGGAGGCGACGTCGTGAAGTAGCGGCTCGGGGCGTCGAAGCCCAGCACGCTGTTTGAGGAGCAGCGGTGCGTGCCGTGGGTACGGATCTGGGCACTGATCGCGTCGATTCGAGTCAAGATCCGCCTGACGCACCACTGCTGGGCGCCGGCTCGACCGTTGCGCTAACAGGGTCGGCTACAGCGCAAAACCGCAGGTCAAACCTCATATAGCAAAGTGAAGGCCCGGACCAGCTGGTCCGGGCCTTCTGTGGTAGCGGGGCAGTGTTGTGTTTCAGGACATCGGAATGGTGTGTCTCAGGACATGCGAATAGGTGGCGGCTGAGTGTCGGTCGATGTCGAAGGCGCGTCTTGTGATCACCGCTGTGGTTGTCGAGGGCCGCAGCCAAAGCGCGGTGGCGCGGGCTTACGGGGTGTCCCAAAGTGCGCCCGGGAGGATTCGAAGTCCGACAACCTGGATTAGAAGAATCACACGCGGCGTCTAGAACGCCCTCACCAGCACCTTTGCCACCAAGATCAGCCTCACCAGCCCCTTGGCGAGCACTGACATACGGCATTTCGCACCCCGGTCCCGCACCCCCGCAACCGTCCGGCGATCCTAACCAGGGGCTCGGAGGCTGGCCCCGGAGGTAGACGTCGTCAGTCACTGCCCGGCCGATCGGGTAGGTGCTGGCGCTCGGGGCAGGTAGGGATGCTGCGGCAACAGCCGCCCCCTGATGGGTTGATGCTCCGTTCACGCTGGTCCCGCATGCTCCTCATCGGCTCCCGCCCCTCCCACGGGCTCGGGCATGGGAGTCCGAGCAGCCACCAGGCGAAGCAGCGTGCCTCGGCACGCCGTCCGGTGGCTTCCTCCTCCGGAGGAACGAGACCAGAGATGTCGGAGCACTTGCGAGCAGGGGATAGGTGACAGGGTGGCGTTCACGTCCAGCCAGAGCGAGCAGCTGGTAGTAGAGCAGGGAGATGGGCTCACACGGAGCCAGGGTGAGCTAGCAGTGGCCCAAGGAGCTGCGGTCGCCCAGCCGATCGCGTACGGGCTGCAGATGAAGCGGCGCCGTCCGTGGGGTGCGTACGGGCTGATGTGGCTGACGCTTGGCGTGTATCACCTGGTGTGGTGGTACAAGATCCACAACGAGATGAATCAGTTCGACCCACGCCAGCAGATCAAGCCCATCACATCACTGGCCGCCCAATTCTTCGGGATCTCGACCCTGGTCGACCGCTGCACATGGCGGCCGGATCGCTCGGGCGCAGCGGTCCACAGGCCGACAGGCCAGCGCATCAGGTGGACTTGGACTGCTCCTGTTCTTCCTGCTGGGGACGCACGTCGTTTACTACCAGTCGGAGATCAACAAGGTCATCGACGCGTACAAGGGTGTGCCGGAAGGCGAGCGCGTTCCGCTGTACCGGTGATGAAGCGCGGGCTATCGGTTCGGCGGCCTTGGGGCCAGCGAGGACGCGCTGGGTCCGCTAGTGCCACCAGGCTTGACGACGGTCTGTCAGACGGGTCGGTCGACCATGGGAAGTGGACCCGCCAACGTGCCTTGGAGGTCGGAAGTGGCCAGACGCCACATCTCAGAGGTGACGGACCCCGCCGCCAACCTGGCGGCCTCGAGAGAGTACGACGACCTTGGAGGCAAGGCGCGCCTGACGATTCGGACGTGCAGCGCTTGGCGGCCAGAATCGCACCTGGTGCTCCTGTGGTCGAGCTCGGCAGTTCACGAGCCGAAACCTTCCTCTGGGGCCGGTGGATGGGGCCACCGACGGGACCGAGGATCTGGTGCTGCGGATCCACCCGAAGTATGTTTCCCGCCGCCGGCTCATAGCCGTTCAGGACGTGGGCGGAGCTTGAACCATACATGCCGTACGAGGAGCTGAAGCCGAGGTGGGATGAGTGGCGTCCAGCAGAGTGGTGTACCGCAGGCGCCTTGTTGATGGGCGTGTCGTAGACGCGTAAGGGCGGTCATCGCGTGATCCTTCGAACTGAGTTCCCGCTCAAGCTCAAGGAGACCTACGCGATGACCGCCAAGCCCAGTATGACCCCTGACCGGTTCCTGCACGAACAGCTGGCTGCTGCGTCGCCGGACCTGCTGCGCGACCTGCTGTCGACGTTCATCGACGCCCTGATGGGTGCCGAAGTCGACGCGGTCTGCGGCGCCCCCTACGGTCAGCCCAGCCCGGACCGCACCAACTCCCGTAACGGCTACCGTCACCGCGACTTCGACACCCGTACCGGCACGATCGATGTCGCGATCCCCAAGCTCCGCTCCGGTTCGTACTTCCCGGACTGGCTGCTGGAACGGCGACGCCGGGCCGAACGGGCCCTGACGTCGGTGGTGGCCACCTGCTACCTGCTCGGGGTATCGACGCGGCGGATGGAGAAACTCGTCGAACAACTCGGCATCACCCGCCTGTCCAAGTCACAAGTGAGCGTGATGGCGGCGGAGCTGGACGAGCAGGTCGAGGCGTTCCGCACCCGCCCCCTCGATCAAGGTCCGTACACGTTCGTCGCGATGGACGCCCTGGTGCTGAAGGTCAGAGAGGGCGGCCGGGTCGTCGGGGTGCACGCACTCGTCGCGACCGGTGTCAACGCCGACGGACACCGAGAGATCCTCGGCATCGACGTCACCTCCGCCGAAGACGGCGCCGGCTGGCTGGGATTCCTGCGCGGCCTGGTCGCCCGCGGCCTGTCCGGCGTGGGCCTGGTGACCTCTGACGCCCACGCAGGTCTGGTCGCAGCGATCGGCGCCACACTCCCGGGCGCGGGCTGGCAACGGTGCCGCACCCACTACGCCGCCAACCTCATGGCCGTGACCCCGAAGGCGTCCTGGCCGTGGGTGCGGACGCTGCTGCACTCGGTCTATGACCAGCCCGACACCGCCGCGGTCCACGACCAGTTCAACCGCGTCCTGGACGCCCTGGCCGACAAGCTACCCAAGGTCGCCGACCACCTCGAGGCCGCCCGGACCGACGTGCTGGCGTTCACCGGCTTCCCCAAGCAGCTATGGCGACAGATCTGGTCCAACAACCCCCAAGAACGCCTCAACCGCGAGATCCGCCGCCGCACCGACGTCGTCGGGATCTTCCCCGACCGCAACTCCCTCATCCGCCTCGTCGGAGCCGTCCTCGCCGAACAACACGACGAATGGATCGAAGGCCGCCGCTACCTCGGCCTGGACCTCCTCGCCAAAGCCCGCGCCACCGAGACCGAGGAGGTGACCGACACCGACCTCAAGGCGCTCAGCGCCTAACCACCAAGAGGATCACGCGACACGACCGCTACACCACGCCAATGGACTTGACCGTGGGATGCCTACCCCTGGGTGTTCCGGGCCATGGGGCAACTGCAAGGTGCTCTCGTGAACATCGATGCAGTGATGCCGCGTCCCGTTCTGCCCTTCTTCGCTTCGCCGAGCACGTTATGGCTGTCGCTCACTCGGACTGCTGTAAGAGACGATTCCCAGGCGATACGGCTCGCCAATACGCTTGATGACCTCATCAAAGCCGTACGTCGCCGCTGGGTTCCGCCTGTTCGGCTTCCGAGCCAGATCGTCCACGGTGACATCAACCTGGAGGACGTCGGTAGGGCCCACGGTGGCGAGACTGTCTACCTCGACTTCGCCTACGCGGCTAATAGGCCACGCATCCATGATCTGGCATTCTCCTTCGGGTAGACGGTGTTCACGCATGCCGAAGAGTTGCCCGTGGAACCGAGCGCAGTCCCGTGGGATCGAGTGCCGAACTTCATCGAGGAGTACGAGACTGCTGCTGGATGGAAACTTACCGCCCAAGAACGGCAAGCCCTTACTCCTTACACGGTTGCAGTGATGGTCTTCTTTCCTGCAGGGGCGTGGCTCGACAAAGATCCAGCCGGATGGCTTCGCCGAATGCAGCCGTTCCTGCGCTTCAGTGACTGGCTCCTTGCGCATCCTCAGGCCTTGTCCGGTTGACCCCTAAGCCCGAATCCACCGATGGGCTGTAGGTGATCGTTTCCGGGGGCGCGTTGCTGCTGGGCTGTGGTTGGGGGCAGGCGCTTTCGCCTGGCCTGGTTGCCAGGTGTCCACGTTCGGGGTTCCGGTTCGCGCCGTAGGAGGCTGGGTGGTCAGGTTGTTGCCGGGGTGGGTGGCCCGCAGGCGTGGGTGAACAGGCGTGTCCACGCGGTTTCCCACGGCCAGGCGGTCGGCAGGTGCAGCGTGATCCGTCGGGCGGAGTGCGCGATGCGTGCGGGGACGGCGATCAGCTTGCGGCGGATCGTGGCCGTGGTCGCGCGGGCCAGCGCCGGCCCGGTGAGAGTGGCCGCGGCGCGGGTCAGGTTGAACGCCATCACGGCCAGGACGAGCCAGGCGGCGTTCGCGGCGAACCGGCCCGAGGGCAGGTGCGCCAGGGCTGAGTTCTTCAGGTCGGCATGGACTTGTTCGATGATCGCGTGGGCTCGGTGGGTCTTGTCCACGGTCACGGTGTCCATCGCCTGGGTGGGCACGGTGGTGAAGAAGGCGTGGAACCGCCACACGTCGAACAGGCCGTCCTGCCCGGGTGTGGTGTTGAGGTCGGGGATGCGGCGGACCACCAGCCGGCCGGGCACCTGGTCGGCCTTCTTCTTCCCGCTGAAGGCGGTGAACGGTAGCTCTGCGACCTGAGCCCGGGAGATCCAGCAGTCGGTGGTCTCGTCATAGACCGCGTGCGGGTACTCGATCGTGTGCCACGCGTCGTCAGCGATGGTGGCGATGGCCTTCTTCACGGGCGTGTCCAGGCGGACGGTGACCGACACCTGCGCGCCCGCGCCGACAGCGGCGGCGATGGTGGGCCGGCCATAGAACGCCGAGTCCGCCCGCACGAGCACAGGGGCCGCAGACGACTCTTCGGTGCCGGCGCCTCGGAGGGTCTTCACGGTCTTCAACGCGTCACGAACCAGGCGTTTCGCGCCGCGTGCGGAGCCGCAGGAGCCTTTGCGGAGCCGCTGCGCCACGATCACCGGTGCGGTCTGCCCGGTGGTGAGCGTGGCCAGCAGGGCGTTCAGGCCGCGCACTCCGGAGTAGCCGAACCCCGCCCCCTGCTTGGCATACCCGTGGACTTCGACGATCGTGTCGTCGATGTCGACGACCGCGTAGTCATTGATGCCGTTGATCCCGGCCACCAGCGGCGTCCTGGTCGCCAGCCCGGTCAGCAGCCGCGAGGCGACCGCATCGAGCTGGCGGACGTGGCCGAAGGTGAACGAGCGCAGGAACGACCCCAGCGTCGACGGCGCATAGGTGCCGGTGAAGACCCGGCCCATCCCACCATGGCGGAGCAGCGCCATGTCGTCGATGCTGTCCGCCCCGGCGACCATCCCACCCACCAGCGACGCCACCTTCGAGCCGGCGTTGGCACCTTTATCGGTCGGCACGCTCAGACATGCATCGACAAGGTCGGCCAACCCAGCCGACTCCGCCAGCCCCATCACCGGGACCAGGCCTGCCGACGACACCAGATTCGGCTCGTCGAACACCGCCGAAGTCGCCGCGAACGTGTGAGACAGTTGCATCTTGCGGATGCCCTTCGTAGTGCCAGAGTTTCGACCTTCGACAAGTCCGATCCTCCAACACACAAGGGCATCCGCTCCTCACGCCACGCTCACACCACCACGCCCATCGGTGAATCCGGGCTAAGTGTCCTACGACTGGTCGCTCAGCGTGTCGGAATGAGCGGTTGGCAGCAGAGTGGCCGCCGAGCCCCGCACCTCGCACCGAAGTCGTTGGCCCCGACCCGAAGTCGTTGGCCCCGACCCGAAGTCGTTGGCCCCGACCCGAAGTCGTTGGCCCCGACCCGAAGTCCTGCATCGTCACCAGATTGCCTAAGCGCGGTTTCGACGCTCCCGCTGACGCTGAGCAGCTTCGCGCAGTCCTCGACCAGCACGTCCGGCGGGTGAATCGTCCTAACCGGCGCGCGGCGGGTTCGACTGTCGGCGTCCCAGGTCGCCGAACCATTGGACGTCACGGTCTGGTGCCCCCGCCCGAGCCGCGCTGCGGACGGCACTCGTTGATGGACCATATGGAGGCGGGCCGAAGGTCCGGGTCTTTGTGGTTCTGGCGTGGTACGGCCCCGCAGCGCGTGCCGCTGGACGGCCAGCGGCAGTATTGCCGGCCGCGCTGGACCGAGGGCGTTGACTGGCGTTAGGGACTTTCCTCCCGACGTGATTTGTCGATAGCGGTTGGCGTCGATGAACGCGGGTACTTGTTGTGCTGGCGTTGAGTTCCTAAGAAGTGTCAAGCTCGTTCAGGCTGCTCCGCGTGTCGTAGCGTGGGTGGTGGACGGGCCGGTTGACGGAGCGGGTGACGACTCCTTGCTTCGCCGGTCCGTTCCCGTGTGTCTGGTGGTCCTGCGCCGGGCCCACAGGTCCTTGGGGGCCGCGTAACGCTCGGCGATGATCGTTCGGGCTGCTCGAAGGTGACTGCACTGCCGTCGGCGTCACGCAGTTGGTAGGGCTGTCCGGCGCGGCCACGACCCTGCTCACCCGAATCATTGCCTGCTGGCGCCGCACCAGGCTTCACCGCGGAACGCATTCCGGGTACACCGCTAAACAGCTGCTGATCCCAACGTTGCCGTCTTCCCGTCGTCGTTGACAATCGTCCTGACAGGACGGTTTCGGGGGCCCCTTCTACGCTGTTTTCTTGGCGTTTGATTTCGGGGTCCGGTCACTGATGGCCGACCCCGGCCGCGTCATTGACAGCTCAGTCCGGCGCACCTAGCTTCTCGGGAAATCGATTACTCGGTGCGAGGAGACTGGTCATGAATCCACTTCCTGCCCCTCCCGGCCGACCGAGCTATTCGCGGCGCAAGTTCCTCGGCCGTGTTGGTGGTGCGGCCCTCGTGCCGGCGTTCGGATCGGTCCTGGCCGGCTGCGGTGGGGAGGGCGATACCGGACCGGGAGGTGCCACCTCCGGCACGGTCACCTTCGTCTACTACGGCGATGCGGAGTCGCAGAAGGCCTACGACAAGCTCTTTACAAAGTTCCGCGCGAAGTATCCAGACATCACCCTGAAGGCTCAGGGCATCGCCGCAGACTCGTGGGCCGCCTTCGCCAACACAGTGGCCACTCGGCTAGCCGGTGGCCAGTCGCTCGACGTGGTACAGATCGCGACCGAGGGTCAACGGATCTTCGCCTCGAAGCAGCTACTTGAGCCGCTGGATCCTTACATCCAGAAGGACAAGGCGGCGGTAGACGCCTACTATGCCGACACGCCGCCCAACTTGCGGAAGTGGCTGAAGGAATACGCCTCGCCCGACGGCAAGACCTACTTCATGCCCGGCGGGTACAACACAATGGCGATGTATCTGAACACTGAACTCTTCGGCAAGGCCGGCCTGAACATCCCGCAGGCCTGGACCTGGGAGGAATTCCGGGCCGCCGGCAAGACGATCAAGGAGAAGACCGGCGCATTCCTCACCGTAGCAGGCTCGGGCTACTTCACCGACGTGATGACCTGGCTGACCAACAATGACACCTCGGCGCTCAGCGCGGACTGGAAGACTCCGCAGTACGACTCGCCCGCCGCGGTCGAGGCGCTGACGTTCGCCCGGCAGCTGGTCGTCGACGGCTTGGCTCCCAAGCCCGGTGGCAACCTAGAGGCGGCGACCCTAATGGCTCAGGGCAAGCTGGCCACGTTCGGCGGTGGGCGGTGGCCGACCAATGACCTGCGTCGGGTCAAGTTCGTCGGCAAGGTGAGGCTGGTCCGCTGGCCGAAGAACGCCGGCGTTGGTTCCCCGGTCGGCTGGGACGCCTGGCCGATCCTGAAGCAGTCGAAGAACAAGGACGCGGCCTGGACCCTGATCAAGTACCTGATCTCGGAGCAGTTCGGCGACGCAATCACCACTGGTGGCGGCGGCGCCGTTCCGGCCCGCATCTCCGACGCGACCGGTGCGGACTTCCTCAAGGACGCGCCGCAGAACACCGAGCTGCTGGTCGAGCTGCTTAAGGACGCGACGCCGATCCCGGGGCCGGACCGCGGCGCGGAGTGTCAGAAGGTGATCGAGGAGGCCTGGCTGCAGGGGATCAGCGGCACCAAGGAACCGCAGGCTGCGCTGACCGAAGCCAACAAGAAGCTGCAGGACCTGCTGAAATGACCGTGGCGACCGACGTCGCGGTGCGCGATCGCCGCGATACCGGGCGAGCAGGCCGCCCGGCCGGGACCGGCCGGGCGAACCCATTGGCGGGCTGGCTCTTCCTGTCCCCGTCCCTGCTGCTGTTCGCCGTGTTCATCCTCGGCCCCTTCATGGTCGGGCTCGGCATGTCGCTGTTCTCCTACGACCTGCTGACCCCGCCGAAGTTCGTTGGCCTGGACAATTTCCGCCGGGTTGTAGAGGACGGCCTTCTGCTGCACTCGCTGCGCAACACCTTCGTCTTCGCGTTCGCCTCCATGGTCACCCACCTCGCCGGCGGACTGCTCCTCGCGATCGCGGTCAACCGCGGCATCAACAAGGTGCTTTCCTACTTCGTCCGAACGGCGGTGTTCTTCCCCTTCCTGATTTCCTGGGCGGCAGTCGCGCTGCTGTGGAAGTACGTGCTCGACCCGACGTTCGGCATCTTCAGCTACTACCTCAAGGAGCTGAGTATCGATCCGCCGGGCTGGTTCACCGATCCGGCCTGGGCGCTGCCGTCGATCATCGGTATCGACTTCTGGCACACCATCGGCTACACGTTCCTGATCATGCTGGCCGGGCTGCAGACGGTGCCGTCGGAGATGGTGGAGGCGGCCCGCTGCGATGGGGCGAACCGATTCCAGACGTTCTTCCACATCACCTTGCCGATGATGTCGCCGACCATGTTCTTCGCCTCGGTGATCACCTTCATTGGCGCGTTCCAGATCTTCGACCCGATCCAGATCATCACCCGCGGCGGGCCCAATGACTCCACTATCTCCGTGGTCATGTACCTCTACCAGACGACCTTCCAGGCATTCCAGGTCGGTTATGGGTCGACCATCGCGCTGGCCGTGTTCGTGGTGATCATGGGGGTCACGCTGCTCCAGTTCTGGGGCTCGCGGAAGTGGGTGCACAACGCATGAGCACGACCGAACCGCACCTCTCACGGGCCCGCTACCACCGGCGGCGTCCGGTCCGGGCCGGCCGGCTGCTGATCAGTGTGGTCCTGGGGGTGATCGGTGTGCTGATGGTGGCGCCACTGGTCTGGATGATCTCCACGAGCCTGACCGAGCCGGCCGAGGCTTTCCAGCTGCCGCCGCGGTGGCTGCCGGTCCCGTTCAGCCTCCAGAGCTTCACAGACATGGCTGGCCTGATGCCGATTGGCCGAATGGCGCTGAACAGCCTGATCGTTGCCGTGATCAGCGTGGCCGGTTCGCTGCTCACCGCCTCGCTGGCCGCGTACTCGTTCTCCCGGATCGAGTTCCGCGGCCGCAACCAGGTGTTCCTGCTGTTGCTCAGCGCGCTGATGGTGCCGGGTCAGCTGACGATCATTCCGATCTTCATCCTGATGCGCCGGCTGGAGCTGGTCGACACCCTGGCGGCGCTGTGGCTGCCAGCGTTGATCAACGTGTTCGCGATCTTCTTCCTGCGCCAGTACTTCAACACGATCCCGCGGGAGCTGGACGAGGCCGCCCGGATCGACGGCGCCGGGCACCTGCGGATCCTGTTCCAGATCATGATTCCGCTGGCAGGCCCGGCGCTTTCGGCGCTGGCCATCCTGGGATTCGAGTCCTCCTGGAACAACTACTTCGGCCCGCTGATCTTCCTCTCCACGCCGGAGAAGATGACGTTGCCCATCGGTCTGGTCACCCTCTCGGCTGGGCAGGGCGGCGGGCCGGCCGGCGTGGTCTTCGCCGGGATCACGATCGTCGTAGTGCCGACGCTGATTGTCTTCATCGCGTTCCAGCGCGCGTTCATCGAAAGCGTCGCCTCGGTCGGGATCCGCGGATGACCATGGAATCGCGGGGATGGCCAGTGCTGGACGACGCACCCAGACGGCATCCGGATCCCCTCCGCCGGGCCGCCATGCTGCTGTGGCCTAACCTGCCGGTGCTGCTCGCGGGCTCCGGCCTGGCGGTGCTGCCGCTCGGCCTGGCCCGTGTGCTGGCGCCGGTGCTCGGGATTGTCGGTACGACGATGCTTAGCGTCGCCTTCCTGCTCGCCGTGGCGCCACTGCTGCAGACCGCGATGGTGCTGCTGGCCGGTGATCACCGAGGCATCGGCGACCTGGCTCGTGGGCTCAATCGGGACCTCAGAGCGGCGCTACCGATGGTCGCGCCGCCAGCCGGGGCAGCTGTGCTGACCGCTGTGGCTGTCGAGACCTGGACGGTCTACGGGCAACTCTGGGCGGTCGGGTCGGCGGCCGCCTGCACTGCGGTGACCGCGATCGCGACGGCGATCATGATCGTCGCGCTACCGTACCGGCTGCATGCTGATCGGCTACCTGGGGGCTGCCCTGCCCGGGAGGCCTGGCTGGTCGGCCTGTACGCGGCCACCCGGCGTCCGGTTCCGGTGCTGGGCACGCTCTGCGCGGTGGGCCTGTTCGGCTCGGTCCTACCGTCGGTCAGCCTGGCGCTCGGCTTCCTCGGACTCTGCCCGCTCGCGCTGCTTTGGGCAGCGGCTGCCACCGCCACCCTCGACCACGGCCGAGCCCTCATCGACCGCCTCACGAATTCATCGCCATGCCCTTGAGACAGGACGACCATGATTGCTGCTGACTGGCCGGTGCTCCGCTCCTACGACGCCGCTCACTTGGACCGGATAGCGCTGCCGCTCGGTGGCATCGGCACTGGCACGATCTGTCTCGGCGGCCGGGGCGACTTGCGCGACTTCGAACTCGGCAACCGTCCCGCCAAAGGGTTCCGACCCGACGTGATGTTCGTCGCCGTCCGGGCCGCCACTGGGAACGACCCCGCCGAGACGCTGGTGGCCGAGGGACCGTTACCGGTCGAGAACTACGAGGGCGCGTTCGGCTCACCGGCACCCAACCACGGTCTACCCCGCTTCGCCGAGTGCGGGTTCGATGCGGCCTACCCGTTCGGTCAGGTCCGGTTGCGCGACGACGCGTTCCCGCTCGAGGTCACAGTGCAGGGCTTCAACCCGCTGGTGTTCGGCGACATCGCGACCAGCAGCCTTCCCGTGGCAGTGCTGCGCTACCGGCTGCACAACCGAGGTGACGAACCGGTGCACACCACCATCGCCATGTCGATGAGCAACCTCGTCGGAGCTAACGGGACCGCGGACGAGACCGGCCACAACCAGAACACCAAGCGAGAATCCGGGTCACTACACGGCATCACGATGACGGCTGAAAGCCTGAGTGACGACGCGGAGGCCGCAGGCGAGCTGACGATGGCGATGATCGCGCCCTCCGACGCCAATGTCAGCCACCGCACAAGGTGGGCAGACCTGAGCTGGGGCGGCTCCCTACTGGACTTCTGGGACGACCTCGCCGACGACGGCGTGCTGGGGGAGCGGGAGTCGCAGATCGAGCGTCCGGTGGCGTCGTTGGCCGCGATGCTGGACATGCCCGCCGGGGGGACGGCCGACGTCACGTACCTGCTCACCTGGAACTTCCCGAACCGCCGCGCCTGGAGCGGTTCCGGAACGCACCTGGGCGAGTACGGCGACGCCGTGATCGGCAACGCCTACTCCGTCGCTCATCCGGATTCGTGGGCGACCGCAGCCTTGGTGGCCGAGCGGCTCCCCGAGCTCGAACGCGTGACGATTGACGCGATTCGCGCTGTGGTCGACACCGACGCGCCTGTGTCATTGCGGGAGGCGGCTCTGTTCAACCTCAGCACGTTGCGCAGTCCGACGGTCTTCCAGTCCGCGGCCGGGGACTACTACGGCTGGGAGGGTGTCGGCGACCGCACCGGCAGCTGCCACGGCACGTGCACTCACGTGTGGGGATATGAATTCGCGACGTCGCTGCTGTTTGCGCCCGTCGCGCGGTCGTTCCGGACCACACAGTACGCGCGTTGCACCGACGAGTCGGGCCTGATGAGCTTCCGTGCGGGCCTGCCGGTGGAGGACTCGCGGGTTTGGCGTCTGGCGGCAGCGGACGGCCAGATGGCGTGCCTGGTGCACCTGTACCTCGACTGGAAACTCAGCGGGGACCACGACCTATTGCGTTCGTTGTGGCCGGCAGCGCGCCGCAGTCTTGAGTTCTGCTGGATACCCGGCGGCTGGGACGCCGACCAAGACGGCGTCATGGAAGGCGTCCAGCACAACACCATGGACGTGGAGTACTACGGGCCCAATCCTCAAATGGGGTCGTGGTACCTCGCGGCGCTGCGGGCGGCTGAGGAGATGGCCCGTGCCGTAGGGGAGTCCGACTTCGCCGAGCGCTGCCACGCGTTGTTTGAGAACGGCTCGGCGTGGCTGGACGGGAACCTCTTCAACGGCGACTACTACAGGCACGAGGTGCGCCCGGTCGCAGACGCCGACAAGATCGCCGAAGGGCTGCGGCACCACAGTATGGGGTCTGCCAACACCATCGACCCCGACCTGCAGTTGGCTGACGGATGCCTGATCGACCAACTGGTGGGGCAATACGCCGCGACACTGGCCGGTCTCGGAGCACTCCTGGACGACCAGCACGTTCGCTCGGCGCTGCTCGCCGTCCACAAGAGGAACTTCCGCCGCGGGTTCGCACACCACTTCAACCCCATGCGCAGCTTCGTCCTCGGAGACGAGGCGGCTGCCTTGATGTGCACCTACGACGACGACAAGCGTCCGGTGCGGCCGTTCCCGTACTTCGGTGAGGTGATGACGGGATTCGAGTACACCGCGGCCACTGGCCTCCTGCAGGTTGGTGAAACCGAGCGAGCCATGGAAATCATCGACGCGATCCGGTCGCGGTACGACGGACGCAGGCGTAACCCGTTCGACGAGGCCGAGTGCGGGCACCACTACGCGCGGGCGATGGCAAGCTGGTCGGCGTTCGCGACCTGGAACGCGATCAGCTACTCCGGCGTCGACCAGGTCATGACCGTGGGGGTGCGGCGCGGGTCTGGGTCAGCGTTTTGGTCGACAGGTTCGGCGTTCGGCACCTGGGAGCCGAGCTCCAGCGACGGACCGGGCCGGCTACAGGTGATGGGAGGCGAACTGCCACTGAGGGCGCTGGAGGTCGCCGGTCGTACGTACCGACCACACAAGGCGGTGCTCTGCGCCGGCGAGGTCTGGAAGGTCACCTGAGCCGGCGGTCGGGGGCCAGTATGGACCTTGATGAGGGCTCTGGCAGCGCGAGAGGTCGGCGGCCGATCACCCCACCACGTATGCCTCGTCTGGTTGACGTCGCCGAGGCGGCCCAGGTGTCCGTCGCCACGGTTTCCAGGGCCCTCAACAACAGTCGTTCGGTAGATCCGGTGCTCGCCGATCGAGTGCGCGCAGCGGCCGCGAAACTCCGTTACCAGCCGAACGCGATCGCTCGAAACCTCAGGCGTCGCGGGACGCGGGTGTGGGCACTGGTCATCACCAACATCAACAATCCCTTCTACACAGCTCTCGCCCGTGGCGTGGAGGAAGCAGCCTCCGAACTCGGCTTCTCAGTCCTGCTCTACAACACCGAGGAAGACGAAGCACGCGAACGTCGCTACCTCGACGTGGCCGCGCAGGAACGTGTTGCCGGCGCGGTGGTCGTCCCACGCGCGAACAACTCGGAGGTCTCCAGCCTGCTCGCCGCCGGTATTCCGGTGGTGGTGGTCGATCGCCGACTCGACCGGGGAGGGGACTTCGTGACCGCGGCGTCCTTCGAAGGCGCGGTGACGGCCACAGAGCACTTGCTGCACGAGCAGTGGCGTCGGCCGGCGTGCATCAGCAGGCCTGCCGACACGCCCACCGCCGAGCAGCGGCGACAGGGATACCAGGCCGTCGTCGATCGCCACGGCCTGCCGTCAGTCGTGTGTCAGATCCCCTTCCACGCGGAGGAAGGCGTTGCGATGGTCGACGAACTGCTGGACGGGCAGGAACCCCCTGACTCGTTCCTGACCGTCGACTCCATGTTGGCGCTGGTCGTACTCCACGCTCTACGCCACCGGCGACTACGGACCGGTCGCGATGTCGGTCTGATCAGCTTCGATGACGCCGCCTGGGCGCAGGCGGTCGAGCCTCCCCTGTCCGTGGTGGCCCAACCCGCCTACGAGATCGGAGTGGCGGCTGCGCGCCTGCTGTCGGAACGGATCTGCGGCAGCTTCGACGAGACCGGGCCGCGGACAGTGACTATGAGCACCACCCTGATCGTGCGCGGCAGTTCGCGGCGGCCGCCGTCCTCCCACGGGTGACATGCTTAGACGACAGTGTAAAGAGGCGTCCTGTCGGAGGACGTTGGGCAGCTTTGAGTCGACCTGCCTCGGCGCCTCTGTCTCTGCAGGTCAGAGCGGGTGCGCCCGGGAGGGTTCGAACCTCCGACAACCCGGATGAGAATCACACGCGTCTACAACGCCCTCACAGCAGCTTTACCACCAAGATCACCCTCACGAGCCCCTTGGTGAGCACTGGTGAACGCCGTTTCGCACCCCGTCCCGCACCCCGTCGTACGGCGCCCGCTACGGCTACGGCGTCGGATGTCCTCACCCGGCAGTTCACCCCGTGCCCTAAGCATTGTCGTGCCGACGCGAGGACCTCGTGGGCGGGCTCGGGGCGATTCTCGTAGGCTGGCCGACCGGTTCCCGGTGCTTCCGCCTCGGGAGAGGTGCGGCTGGAGTTCGTGGTGGGCAGTGCAAGCGAGTTGAGTGACCGTCCGGCTTCGCAGCGTTTTCGTGGCTGGTTGTTGGAGGGGCTTCCGCACAAGAGCAAGCGGCTGGCTCCGCACCCGGAACCAGCCGACGCGCATGCCACGAACTCGTGGTGGCAGGTGATGTGCCTGACCGGGCTGGACTACTTCTCCACCCTCGGTTACCAACCCGCGATTGCCGCTCTCGCCGCGGGGTTGCTGTCACCGCTGGCCACGTTGGTCCTGGTCGTGGTCACTCTCGCCGGTGCGCTGCCGGTGTATCGCCGGGTGGCGAAGGAGAGCCCGCACGGCATGGGGTCGATCGCGATGCTCGAGCAGCTCCTGCCGTTCTGGCGGGGCAAGCTGTTCGTCCTGGGCCTGCTCGGGTTCGCGGCCACGGACTTCGTGATCACGATGACGCTGTCGGCTGCCGACGCGACGGCGCACGTGGTGGAGAACCCGCACGTGCCAGCTGCCCTGCACGGGCACGAGGTGGCCATCACGCTGGTGTTCCTGGCCATCCTGGGCGCGGTGTTCCTCAAGGGTTTCCGGGAGGCGATCGGGGTCGCGGTGGTGCTGGTGGCCACCTACCTGTTGCTGAGCGTCGTCGTGGTGGTGTCCGGGTTGTGGGAGGTGGCCACCAGCCCACACCTGATCCTCGACTGGGGCCGAGCGCTGACCACCCAGCACGCCGATCCGCTGATGATGGTGGCCGTGGCGCTGGTGGTCTTCCCTAAACTCGCGCTCGGCCTGTCCGGTTTCGAGACCGGAGTAGCCGTCATGCCGCACGTCAAGGGGGATCCGAACGACACCGAGGAACGTCCCCTCGGCCGGATCAGGGGTACGAGGAAGCTGCTGACCACTGCGGCGTTGATCATGAGCGCCTTCCTCGTCACCAGCAGTATCGTCACCACCCTGCTGATTCCCGCCAAGGACTTCCGGCCCGGCGAGCCTGCCAACGGACGGGCGCTGGCCTACCTCGCCCACGAGCACCTCGGCGGCGTGTTCGGCTCGGTCTACGACCTGTCGACGGTGGCGATCTTGTGGTTCGCGGGCGCGTCGGCGATGGCCGGGCTGTTGAACCTGCTGCCGCGCTACCTACCGCGGTACGGCATGGCCCCGCACTGGGCACGTGCCACGCGTCCGATGGTGCTCGTCCTCATCGCTGTGGCGTTCCTGATCACCTGGATCTTCGACGCGGACGTGACCGCCCAGGGCGGCGCCTACGCGACGGGCGTGCTCGTCCTGATCACCTCCGCCGCTGTGGCGGTCATGATCGCCGCCCGTCGAGCGCGGGAACACGGTTGGACGGTCGCGTTCGGGATCATCGCCGCGGTGTTCGTCTACACCACACTGGCCAACGTCGTCGAACGCCCCGACGGGGTGAAGATCGGCGCGTGCTTCATCGCCGCGATCATCGCGGTGTCGTTCCTGTCCCGGTTCGCGCGCGCGTTCGAGTTGCGGGTCACCGACGTCGTTTTGGACGAGACCGCGGAGCGGTTCGTCCGTGACTGTGCCCGCCGACGGATGCGGCTGATCGCCAACGAACCCGACGCGCGTGACCCGGCGGAGTACCGCGACAAGATCCGCCAGATGCGCGAGGACCACGATCTCCCCGACGAGGACGACCTCATCTTCGCCGAGGTCGTCGTCGGCGACCCCTCGGACTTCGAGTCCGAGCTACGCGTTCGCGGCGAGGTGCTCCACGACCGCTACCGCGTGCTGCGGATGGAAAGTTCCACTGTCCCCAACGCTCTGGCCGCCCTCGTCCTCCACATCCGCGACCAGACCGGAACTCGTCCCCACATCCACTTCGAGTGGACCGAAGGCAACCCGGTCACGCATTTCCTTCGCTTCTTCCTGTTCGGCGTCGGCGAAGTCGCCCCCGTCACCCGCGAGGTCCTCCGCAAGGCAGAACGCGACCCCTCTCGTCGCCCACACGTCCACGTCGGCTAAGCGACCGGAACGAGCCGCGGGGAGGCGATTCAGCAGGGTTGCTGGTTTGCCGCCAGCCAGTCCGGGCGCAATACCGCCATCACGATGTCGTCGACTCGTTCGCCGTCGAAGACATGCGCTGCGCGCCGCCGGCCCTCGATCCGGAAACCCGCAGCCTCGTAGACGTGGACGGCCGCGGGGTTGAACGCAAACACGCCAAGCTCGATCCGGAACAGGTTCGTGGCTGTGAACGCGTGCCGCAGGATCAACCGGGTCGCTTCCGATCCAAGCCCATGGCCGCGTCCTTCCGGCGCGATCACGATCCGAAAATGGCACGCCTGGTTGGCCGGTTCCCAGTGGTTGAGCACGATCTCGCCCACGCAGCACCCGGAGCCTCGGTCAACCAGCGCCAGGTCGAGTCGGTCCGGCTGCTCGCCGCAGGACCCGTACCAGCGTCGGGTGGACTCGTCGAGGTCGGGAGGGAAGTCGGACATCTTCACCGAACTGTGGACTCGGCCGGTCATCCGGAGCACTTCGGGGTCGGCGAGTATCCGACCCATCGCCTTGATGTCGGGCGCCGTGAACGGTCGAAGCACGACGGCGTTGCCCGTCAAGGTCGGCTTGTCAGCAAGCGGGAAGTCCATGAACGCAGCACTCTACCTACCTCTTTCGGAGATCTCCTCGACAGTGGGGAGCTCGGAGAGTGGGTGCACCACGAGCATCACCGCGGGAACGTTGCGATCGTTCTGGCCGGAGTGACGGCCGGTGGTGCCGGCGATCTTGGGGGAGGACGGGAAACCTGAGCCGGCACACCAGGGCGTTCGTCCCGCGGCGCACCGCGCGGGCGAGGACGGCACCCCGCTGGTTCTGCAGGATCCGCAGCCAGGGGTGCGCGGGCTCGACCTCGGCGATCAGCACCACCGGAGCGGCGTGGTCGTAGCGGCGGAGGTACTCCACGACCGGACGGGCCAGCCGTTGGTGCGGATCCGCATCGAGGAGGACCAGCGGTACGCCGGGATCCCGGTACTGCCACTCCCGCGTCAGCCGGTCCGCGGCGGACCTGTCCTCCGGGTCGCAGACGTAGGTCGCGACGACGTTCCGCCCGAGTGCCCGGGCAGCCGAGATGGCCTCGCTGGTCGAGCGCTTGACGCCGGCCACGGGCACGACCACCGTGCGGGGTGCGCACTCCGTCGTCGGAAGGTGGCGAGGCCAGATGTCCTGATTCAGATCAGAGGGTGACGCTCCGATGGCGCCATGATGCCGGATCGCGCAAGGCCGAAGATGCGCGAGCTCGGACGTTGCCAGTGCGCCCGCCGGAGATACATGGCTGCCGCCTCTCGTACAGGAGAGGCGGCAGCCACGGATGAAACTCGAGATGCGGACGGTAACTCGTGCTCAAGCCCCGTGGGATGAGCCCGTTGCCGGGTCGAGGAAGAGCGGCTTCGTCCTTCCTCGCTGGGTGGAGAAGTCGAACAGCCCGTCAAGGCTTCCGGCCTTCTCGTCGAAGGAGTGGTCGCCGATCCGGCCGAGCTTCCAGTTGTTCTCGATGAAGGCGAGGATCGACGTCTGGTCGGTCGTGGTGTGGTCGACGTAGTTGGACCTGGCGTACGGCGAGATCACCAGCAGCGGGAGGCGCGGCCCGTAGCCACAGCGGTCCTGGTAACCGCCGGACACGTTACGTGCGTCGCTGCCGCACAGCTTGTCCTTGGTGAGTCCGTCGTGGGCTGGGTCGAGTGACTGGTTGACGATCGGGCCCAGTTGGTGGTCGTACCATCCGTCGGAGTCGTCGTAGGCGATGACCACCGCGGTGTTGGCCCAGTCCTTGGAGCGCTGCAGACGGTTGATCGTGTTGACGAGGAAAGTCTGCTCGTCCAAGGGAGTGGAGTAGCCGGCGTGGCCGTCCTGGTAGGCGGCGGCCTTGAGGAAGCTGACCGCCGGCATGTCGCCGGCGTCGACGGAGTTCCAGAAGTCGGCCAGGTCGTACTGGTGGTTGGCCTGGTCCTTCTTGCCGATCATCGCGACGCTGCTCGGCGGCAGGTGCTGCGGGTTCGCCGTCGACGGGTAGTACTGGAACGGTTCGTGGTGGGGAATGTAGTCCTTCGAGGCGACCCCGCCTACGTCGGTGTGTGAGGCATTGCAGTCGGCGAATCCGCCCTGGAACCAGCCCCAGGTGACGCCGTGGGCGTTCAGCAGGTCACCGACGTTGCCCTTGTTCTCCGGCGTCGCGACGCTGGTGTCCCGGTTGGAGCACTTGTCAAGGCCGGGTTGCGGGTCGCCGATCACGGTGTGGTTCTCGGTGACGGCCGTGGACTTGTCGTTGGTGAACCAGTGTGTCTGGCCGGACACGAGGTTGATCGCACCGGGCGAGGACGGGCCGTACGTCGTGTTGTAGGAGTTGTCGCTCATCGCGAAGTGCTGGGCGTAGTTCCACATCGCGGTGACGGTGTTGCCGTCGTAGTAGCCCATGGTCAGGCCCTTGCCGTGCCCGTAGTCGGCGCAGGAGGCGCTGCCCCGGCCGATAGTCTCGACGAACTTGTCCATCAGCCCCGAGTCGGTGGCCTGCTGCTCGTCGGTGTAGCTGTGGTCCTGGTCGCACGTCTGCGCCTGGGTGCGGTCCAGCCGGAACGGCTGGGCCGAGTTGGGGTTGTTCGGCGCGAGCAGAGAGGCGTTCAGGCCGTTCACCGCGGGGGTGTCCGGTGCGGCGTGGAAGGCGGGCTCGGCCGCCGGGTTGGCCGCATGAGGGTACGTCGCGAAGTAGTGATCGAAGGAGACGTTCTCCTGGAAGATCACGACCAGGTGCTCGACCGGGGTCCTGGTCGTCGCGACCTGGGCCGCGACCGGCTCGAGGTCGGACCCGCTGCTTGCTGTCAGCCCTGTCCCGGCACCTGTTCCGAGCGCCGAGATTGCCGCTACCAATGCCGCGCCTGCCGCCGCTGTCGCGACCGTGCGGATGCTTCGTCCCGCTGATGACACGTGGTTCCTCCTCGCCACGATGCTGGCGCCGGCCGACGGACGGCCGGCGGCCGCAATGTTGCACCGAGCAGTAGCCCTACAGCCGACTGTCCGGTGGATCAAGAGTGAACGCTTTCGGATCAGAAGGTGATCTTGACCGCCAGAGTGCCTGGTGGCCAGGAAGGAGTGCGGCGTGCACTTCCACCTGTGAGGTCAGCCACTGGCAGGTCACCCGGTGATGCTGGGTGTTCCGTGTTCCAGATGACCGACCAGCCGTTGCGACCACTTCTCGTCGCAGTCGGCGGTGACCGTCACGTCGTACCAGCCGTCGCTGACGTGCGTCGGGTTCACCGCCCAGGCCTCCTTGCCTTGCGCGGCCACCTTCACCGTCTGCGGCCCACCGGGCAGATAGTGGTTGGGGCTGATCGTGAAGGTCGCGGCCGAGCCGTTGTGGTTGGTCAGCCTCAGCTTCAGTTTCGGGGGCTCGCTGGCCGCGCCGTCGTAGTAGGTCGCCTCCACGAGGAGGTCCTTGCCGGCCGTCGCGGTGTCACCGGTGAACCTTCGCAGGAACCGGTTGGGGCCGGTCACGGTGATGTCGTACGCGGTGTCGTCGGCGGAGGTGCCCACGGCGCCGGTCCCGGAGACCGTCGCGTGCGCCGCGACGGTGTACTGGTGGGGAAAGGCGGCCGGGTACTCGCTGAGTTTCGGGGCGTCGGCACGGTTGTTGTACACCGCGAAGTGACTCGCCTTCGTCACGAACGGAGCTGCGTTGCTGAACTCCAGCTTGGCTGTGCTGCCGGACGGCCCTTCGGCGAAGCCGACGAGGTTGACGTTCGGCTGGTACGGCAGCGCGCGTGCACGCTTCGTGCCTGTCTCCTGGACCGGCATGGAGTTGTCGCCCGGTAGCGGGGTGTACTGAACCTCCGGGACGAGCGGTCCCGTGTGCGGCAGGTCCGGCAGGCCGTAGACCGGAGCTTTGAAGTCGAAGGCCGAGGTCAGGTCGCCGCAGATCTTCCGGCGCCACTCGCTGATGTTCGGGGAGATGGCCGGCTTGCCGATCGCGCTGGTCCACTTCTCGAGAAACTGGATGACCGAGGTGTGGTCGGACACTTCCGAGGTCACCCAGCCGCCGCGGGTCCACGGTGAGACGAGCACCAGCGGCACGCGGAAGCCGAGCCCGACCGGGACGGGTGCGGTGACACCGTACGAGCCGAGCGTCCCGGTCACGAACTCGTCGTCCTCGCCCGGGGCCGGGATCGGCGGTGGGACGTGGTCGAACTGGCCGTCGTTCTCGTCGTAGTTGAGGATCACCACGGTCGAGTTGAACACGTCCGGGTCGGCGTTGAGTGCTTCGAGGACACCGCGCAGGAAGTATGCGCCGTTGCTCGGGGCAGTGACCGGGTGCTCGGAGAAGAACTGGTTGTTCACCACCCAGCTGACCTGTGGCAGGGTGCCACGCTGCACGTCGGAGCGGATCGCGGCGATCAGGTTGTCTGCGTTGCCCGACAGCCCGGTGGCGGGCTCGGGGACGTTCTTCACGCCGTTGTCGTAGTAGACGTTGCCGGGCTCGGCCTTGCCGCCCTGTGCTGGGTCGAGCTTGGCGAAGGTGTCGAAGTATTCCAGGCCGTTGTCGCCGTAGTCGTCGGCGCACTGGTAGACCCGCCAGCTGACTCCGGCCGCCTGCAGCGTCTCGGCGTAGGACTTCCAGGGCAGGAACCGGCCGAGCTCGTCGCCTCCGGAGTAGGCGATGAAGCTGCCGTGTTCCTTGTTGGCGTTGATTGTTCCGCTCCACAGGTAGGTGCGGTTCGGGCCGGTCGCGCTGATCACTGAGCAGTGGTAGGCGTCGCCGACCGTGTAGGCGTCGGCCAGTGCGTAGTGGAAGGGCAGGTCGTGGCGGTCGAGATAGCCGAGGGTGGTCGGTCCGCCCTTGGCGGAGTACCAGCCGTTCATCAGCCCGCCGTACCACGCGGCGTGCTGGTCGTCCCAGCCGTGACTGGTGCCGCCGTAGTTGGCGGCGCCGATCTCGGGGCTCGGTGGCGTCGATCCGCTCCACGTCTTGGCGCCGCTGAGGCGCCACGGGAACTGCGTGGTGGCATCGGCAGTAGGTGTCTTCGGTTGCTCCCAGACCGCCTTGCCGCCAGGGAGCTCGATCGTGGAGCGGTCGCCGAAGCCCCGGACGCCTTTCAGGCAGCCGAAGTAGTGGTCGAAGCTGCGGTTCTCCTGCATGATGACCACGACGTGCTTGACGTCCCGTATGTCGCCGCGAACCGCAGGTGGCGGCTTGGTCGCCGACGCCGGAGCCGCGGCCGCTGTGCCGGCAGGCAGGGCGGCGTTCACAGCAGCCCCTCCGGTGACCGCGGCGGCGGCGCCGAGAAGATGTCTGCGGGAAAGTTCGGGCATGGGTACAGACCTCCGAGAACGGGATGGTGCTCCGAAGGTTCTGCCCTCTGCCTGGGACACAGCCGACCGGCAGCCGACACGTCGGTGAACTTCCGCGTAAAGATCTCTTCTGGCGCGGGCTCCGGCGTGGGGTCCGGCTCGCCGGCGTTCGATGCAGCCGCAGGAACCGCATGCCGGTTCCGGTCGGACGCGTTGCCTCCCGATGTGTGAGATGTGCAGCCGATGCGTCAGGGCAGTCTGAGTCGCCGGGAGGTCCTCGGCATCGCCGGTGGAGCAGAGCAACCGCCCGGACGTGCCGTTGAACGCCGCGTACTACGCGCACGACACGGCGACGCGCCTGGACGATCTGCTGATGCTCAACGTGCGACCGGGCGGCGCCGCGCCCGAGTATTCCGAGGCACAGGCCGGTTTCGTCGACAGATGCGAATCGGCGGGGGAGTGGTGTCGGCTACCGGCGTGACACTGTCCAACTCGCGTGGACAGCTTGTGATCACGGCGACGGGTGATGGCGCATACGCGAGTCGGCGCGTCCCGGTCGACCTGGGCACGTATCCGCTGCTGCAAGTCAGCGTGCCGAACGTCGTCGGGCATTGGGCGCTGCGGGCCACCGACGACTCCGGGTCGCCGATGTGTTGCGACCGGCCGGAACAGAGCCGGGAGCCTTGTTCTACGACGTGCCGAAGCTGACCGGATGGTCGGGCACAGTCAGCTTCCGGATCGACGTCCTTCTCATCGGCTCCGGTGCCTCGGTTGAAAGTGAGCTTCCACCGTTAGCTTGGGGATCAGGTGCGGGTCACGCTCGATCGACCGTCCGGCGCTCAGGAGGAGGCACCGGAGCTGTCCATAAGTGACCCGACTTGGTGTGACAACGTGATATCCATCAGGCGCTTGGAACCCGCCAACTCGGCAGGGGTCGAACCTCGTGAGCGGAAGGCTTCCGATGCGGCCGGAACGGAGGAATTATGACGGACCCAACAGACCGGATCGACTTCACCAATCTCCCCTTGCCAGACGACGGCTTTGTGGTGACGTTGTTCATCACCGTCCGTAAGATCGCGCGGTCCCGGGATTTCTACTCGCGGGTCCTCGGCGGCACCGTCGTCCTAGATGAGAACCCGTGCATGGTCAAGCTGGCCAATTCGTGGATCATCATGAACCCCGGCGGGCCGCCTACCCCCGACAAGCCAGGTATCTCGGTGGTGAATTACGAGCCCGGCGACACGACCTCGATATTCCTCAACCTACGGGTCGCTGATATCCAGGCCTGCTACGAGGAGTGGAAAGCCAAGGGCGCAGAGTTTGTTACGCCACCGATCGACCGCGGTGCAGAGGTCCGCTGCTACATACGGGACCCGGACGGATACCTTATCGAGGTCGGCCAGTCGACTGGACTGCTGCACGGCGAGCTCGCCGCAAAGCGCGCGGAGGATCTCCCGGGCTGAACTTGACCGTTGCCGTAACAGATCGCGTGGACCGGCCGGGATCGCCTCGGTGAGTTAGCGGCGTCGCATCGACGCTTTGGCCCACGTCAATGTGGCGGCCGCCAAGGCGCAGCGCCCTTTCAACGGTTCGCTGCTGGTCCTCGGCTGCTGCTGGTCAGGTGCAATTGCAACCGGCGCGGGCCGACCTGCTTGGTGTCGGAGGTGACGAAGCGAAGCCCGACCTGCAGCATGTCACCCAGTCCCAACACGCCCTCAGGCTCCCGCAGGACCTCTCGGTTGAGCAGCCCGGCCCAGAAGGCCGCCACCGGGGCCGCGTCAGCCACGTCGAAAGTGACCGCTTCCAGTCGCACGCCCGGCATGTTGGTCGGTTCGCTCGGATTCGGTGACGACTCAACTGAGGGTCAGGACTGCACTGCCGTACGGTGCGATTGGTAACTCCACCAGGTCGGCAGCGGATGGGCTGACAGCGCCGACGTCGGTCGCGCTCGGCGATCGGAGCACCCCAGCAGTGATCGAGCGATTATGGGTGCGGACCACGACCGACGAGGCAGCGGTGGCGTTTACTAACGTGACCTCGCTGGGAAGGTCGGCTCCGAGGTCGACCACGACCGGGGCGTAGACCCCGACCACTGCGCGACCGAGTGCGTCGTGAACGGCGCGGACGGTGGTGTAACCGCGTTCAGTTCCGGTGACCTCGATGCTGCCTTCCAGCACCACCGGGGCCAGGTCACGCCACCAGCTGACCAGGCCGGTGAGCGCCTCGGCCTGGTCGGCTGGCAGGTCGGCGAGCCGCATCGAGATCTGCGGTACGGAGAACAAGCCGGCGTAGATCTGCTGCGCCACCGCCTCCGGTCCACCGTTCGGGCTCCACATCATCGGGTCGGCGTGGACGACCTGCCCGACGGACAGCAGCCGACAGTCGATGGTGGAGCGCAGGTTGACCACGGCATCTGCTGGGCAGTCACCGGCCCGCAGGATCTGTCCGAAGCGAGCGATGGCCGGGCTCACGTACGGCTGACGGAACTCGAACACAACGTCGCCATGGCCTGCTTGGTCCAGCCTGGTCCGGAGCAGACCGAGCAGGGCCGCCATCGCCTCACCGACGTCGTGGATGTCGCCGACCGGTGGCGTACCTTGATAGCGCATAGCGGTATCCAGGAAGTCGATCTTGAGCCCGTCGATCTCGTAGTCGCTGACCAGGCGCAGGCAGACGTCAGCGAGGTGCTCGCGGACCTCGCGGTGGCGCGGGTCGAGAACGAAGCAGTCGTCCGGCGTCCGCCTCTGGGTGGCGTACTTGGCTAGTGCGGCGTACGCGTCGCTGTTCGTGCCCAGCAGTAACGGTGCCACCCAGAGCACGACACCGGCACCGAGTGCTCGGATGCGTCGAACATGGGCCAGTAGGTCGGGGAACTTGTCGGGGTCCGGCACCCAGTCCCCGCAGCCTTGATAGCCGCGTCCGACGGCCAAGCGCTGCCAGCCGTCGTCGATGAACACCGTGCGGCACCCCATGGGCACTGCGAGAGCCGCCTCGGACTCGATCACCTCGGCGCTGATGTCCTGGGTGAAGGTGTACCAGGTCGAGTAGACGGGCTCGAGCGCCAACTTTGGTGCCGAGAGAGCCGGCGCCTCGATCTGGGTCGACATCCAGTCGGCCAGCCGTTGGACAACCTCCGCCACGGATCCACCGGCCGCAGTCAACACCATCTGAAGTCGTTGCTCACCGGAGGCGGCTGCGTGGAACTCGACGGCGAAGGTCTTGTGCTCCTCCGACACCCCGTATCGGATCGTCAGCTCGTCGACTGGCCGATCGGCAGCCCAGCCGAACAGGACCTGAGCGTCGGCGTTGTAGAGCGCACCCATCGGTGCTGAGTTGACCAGACTGGTGACCACTTGACCGGCCCAGTCGGCGGGCAACGTCCGCATCGACCCCTGGCCCGGGTGCCAGTACCCGACGGCGTCACCGAGCTCGGCCTCGATCCGCACGCTCAGCTCGGTCCCTGCAGGGGCCGTCAGCGTTACCGGAACGCCGACCTGAGTGGCCGGTTCGGTGCTCAGGTTGGTGCCAGGTCCGAGACGCAGCAGAGTGAGGTGGGGTAGGACGGCGGCGGCATCGACGAGCATCACTCGAGGATTCTAGGACGTACGAGAGACAGGACCCGTGTCACGGGCTTGCGCGAGTACCTCCGCGGTGGTGTCAGCACCAGTGCTGAGCTGCGGTCGATCGGGGTTGTGAGTGTCCTCGGTGACCGCCGGCAGGCCACGATGACGCATCGATCATCCTGCTAGCCTTGCGGCGCATGCTCAGCCGTTTGACTGGCTTTCGATTCGGGCGTTTCGTCCCAGCGGACGAGCGCTCCAGCTCGAACGGCGAAGCGATGGATGGGAGTTCTTCGGGTGCGAGTCGTCGTGACGGGCGGAACGGGACGGGCCGGACGGTGGGTTGTTCGCCTCCTGGCGGAGGCCGGCCACAAGGTCGTGAACGTCGACGTCGTCGACCGACCAGAGCTGGAGCTGCCTGGAGAGTTCTGCAGGGTCGATCTCGCCGATGCGGGCAAGGTGTACGACGCGTTGTGTCAGTTTCGTCCGGACGGCATCTGTCATCTCGCGGCGAACCCGGCTCCGAGCGGCCAGGCGCAGATCGACGTCTTCGACAACAACGTGCTGAGTGCCCACAACCTCATGCAGGCGGCGGGCGATCTCGGGGTCTCGCGAGTCGTTTACGCCTCGAGTGAGATGGCGACCGGCCTGCTGACCGAGGGCACAGTGCCGACGCAGATCCCGTTCGACGAGACCGAGCGGCACCCGTCCCCGAATGCTTACGCGCTGAGCAAGTACATCAGCGAGGTGATTGCGGACTCGCTCGCGGTCCGCTATCCGCAGACGGCCTGGGTGGGGCTCCGGATCAACAACGTCATTCCGCCGGACAGCTACGATCGGTTCGCCGATGAGTGGGAAGACCCGGGCCGTAGCAAGGGAAACTTCTGGAGCTACATCGACGCCCGGGACGTCGGCACCGCCTATCGCGCGGCGCTGGAAGGGACGAGCAGCGGCCACGAAGTGTGTCTGATCGCTGCGGCCGACACCCGGGCGAAGCGAGGATTGCGCGAGCTGATGGCTGAGTACTACGACGGCTACGACCGCTTCGCCAGCGATTACGAGGATCCGAGGTCGGCCTTCGACTGCGCCAAGATGAAGGCGCTGTTCGGTTGGACCCCCAGCTACAGCTGGCGCACCCAGTAGGAACGCCCCACTGTGGTTTCGCAGACGTCCACAGCGTGACGGCGCCACGTCGTTCCGGCGCATGACGTCGGGGACGTGAACCCTCTCCTTTCCAAGGCGGACAGGGCGTTGACCTGCGGATGGCCCGCTGAAGTTCCGGCGATTTTCCTTCCACGCCGCCCACTTCGACGCGAGGTCCTTCTGGGCAATCAGCCGGCTAGTGCCCCACCTCGGCGTGGACGAGTGATCGTCGCTCTCGTCGCTCTCGTTAGCCTCCGACTATCGCTATCGCGCCATCGGCGAACGAGCACGCGCCACGGACGAACGAGAGAGCGCCGCTACGAACCTCGGCGCGCGCAAGGCGTCAGGCATCGTGAGGAGTCAGGTTAAGCTCCTTTCTGACCCAGATCGGCGGTGTGGGGGGAGGAGACAGCGTGACGGTGCTTGTCGGCCGCGTGGCTCTCGGGGTTGTCGGCTTCTCGTTCGTACCCCGTGACCGGTCAGCCATCGTTCTCGCCGGCGCTGTTGCTGGCGAAGTCGAGAAATCTCGACGGCTCTGGCAGCTGGCGAGGTCGAGCAGGTGCAGACCTTCGCCGACCTGGCCTCGCTGGCTCTGCAACGGGTCCGAACACAGAACGACCATGAGGAACTCCTCCTCCTGCAAGACCGTCAGCGGATCAGCCGCGATCTGCACGACCACGTGCTCCAACACATGTTCGGTATCAGCCTCCGCCTCAAAGCGCCGAAGCGCTATCGGTCGAGCTCGAGGATGCCACGTGAGCCTTTTCCGTTCTGTCGAGATGGCCGAGCAGGGACCGGCGGCCGCTTTGGCCAGGCCGTGGAGGAGAGGCACAACGTCGTCACGTAACTGGTCAGGTGTCGGCGTGCCTTGCAAGTTGGGTTCGACACCGTGGCTTACACGGAAACCGCGATGGCCGGACGTGCGGACGGCCGCATCTGATTGACACAGACCAAGCATTTCGAGCAGCAACTGGTCGCGAGGGCCCTTCCCTCGCGTCACACCTGCCGGAGGAGATCCGTCTCCGCGTTGTCGAGAACCTGTTGCAGGTGAAGACCCCGGCGTACGTCGAGCTCGGGTGAGGTGTGGTTCTCGACCGCCGTCGCGAACTCGTCGTACATCGTCTTGAACGCGTCCTGGTCCACACCCGCCAGGCAGTCGACGTCGGCCGCCCCACCCGGGCCGAACACCTCGACCTCGGCACGGTTCGACACCTGGGCGTGGCCGTCTGCGTGGTGTTCGATGTGCGCGTACAGCGACGCCTCGCTGAAGTGCCCGCCCTCGTGCTCGAGCATGATCCCGACCCAGCCGCCAGGATCACCGTGCGCACGTACCGCGAGCACCCGGCCGAGTGCCGCGTCGAGGAGATCCACCAGATCGGTGCCGTACGCCCTAAGCACACCGCGCTCTATCTGCCAGAGGCTTGCCCACCGCGGATCGGCGAGCATGCCGGAGATCACCCGTCCGCTGCCGCCCTGCGGCCTGGCACGTGGAGCGGCGAAGGTTAGGAACTCCCGCACAGCGACGGCGTAGCGCCAGGTCAACGCCAGTTGGGCGACGACGCGGGTGGTGGCCACCGCGTCCGCCACCTGCTCGGCTCCGGCGAGGTCGCCGCCCAGGGGCTTCTCCAGCAGAAGAGCCTTGCCGGCGCGCGCCGTGCTCGCGGCGAGGTCGGCCTGCACCGCCGGGGGCACGGCGAACGCGACCGCCTCGCAGGCGCCGAGTAAGTCGGCGTAGTGGGTGTATGCCGGCGTCCCGGTGCGCTCTGCGAGGTTCTGGATCAGCGCGGGCGAACGCCCCCAAACTCCAGCCAACCGCACCTTCGGACAGGCCACGATGGCCGGGGCATGAATCCCGGCGGCTCGGCGCCCCGCGCCCGCGAGGCCGACGGCCACGACCACCGCTTCACTCTACGAGCGAGGGCGAGTTCCCAGGGTCTGTCCTAGGTGGCTGGTGTCTTTTGCCGCGTGGCGATGCACCGGCTTTCTTGATCGGTTCGGGAGAATTGCTCTAGTTGTAAGGGATTCTCCTCTTGGGGTGGTCGATGTCGTTGGGGCTGGCCGAGCGTCAAGGTGATCTGCTCGATGATGTGAATCGGTTCTGCGAGGCGGCGCTGCCTGGCGAGCTCGGTGTACGTGGTGTTGCAACCGGGAGCGGGACCGGCTGTTCCCGGACGAGCTGGTTCCTACCGGATGGGGTGTCTCAAAGAGGTTGGCAGAGAGGGCTCCTTCCCCCTGGAGGGCCCGTCCCTGGGATGGGGGTGGTGTCTGTATACGGAAAATCAACTGGATTCCGATTTTCGCGCCCAGGTCGAAGGGGTATCTCGCGGCGGAGGTGCCGGCGAGGACCGTAGCAGCGAGGACGTTCACACCAGTAGGACGCTAGCGGCGGACCACCCGGTGACGAGCGACCGACGCCGTGGTCACGCCGGCCCGGGGTGAGGTAGACCCGCCTGGACACCGTCCTCGGCTCTCCGGCGGGACGGACCTCTTCCGCACCGACCACTTTCCGTCGAGAAGACCAGCCCAATGGCTCGTGGTCGGTCTCCACGCTGATCGCGCAGGCGCTGGAGGGAACCGGCTGTGAATCGCCTTGGTTTGCTTGGAGGCTCTGCCCTGCCCGGCTTCGGAGGTAGCTGGGGTGGGCAGGCAAGCGAACCGTGGCCGACCGGCCAGCCCACGGGCTAGGGTGTCGCAGACCTCGATGGCCAGTAGGCGCCGTTCCAGCGAGGCGGTGACGGTGAGCCTTCGCTGGTGGCGGTCTCAAGCACGGTGGGCAAGGGCTTCGGCGGCGGTGTGCAGATTCAGCATTGCCAGGTGGGCGCATAGAGCTGTTGGTAGAGGCTGGCTGGGCCGGCTGTTGCGGGTGCTGATCCGCTCGCGGTTGTGGTTGTATCAGTGGTTTTCCCCTTCTGTGTGGGGTGTTGGGACCCCGCGACGGGGGCCGGGGGACGCTGGTGCGTGCGGCGACTGGGGCGGAGTAGGCGGCCAGATCGACCACGACGTCGCTGCCGTGGGTGCTTGCGGTGGCGTGTTGCCCGCACAGGATGGTCGCGGCCGCTCGTGCGGCTGGACCGGGTGGGATGCACTGCTTGCGGCGGTGCGGCGGTGCCGTGGTGGCGGCTATCGCAGCCTGTTCGAGCGCGTGGACGTGGTTGTGGTTGCGGACCATGACCCCGGCGCCCTCAGTGCAGAGTGTGGCGGTCGATCATCGTCCCGGTCTTGGTAGCGAGGTCGATGCGGGCGCAGCTGAGCCAGTGGGACGCAGCGGTGGTTGCGGTGGCGAACTCGGGGGGCGGCGCTGTTCCGTTGACGCGGAAGGCCACCAGCGCTTGGGCTGAGACGACACGCCTGCGGCACACTGCTGGGGCCTGATAGGACGTATTGAAGATCCGACTGTGTCGACCGATCCGAAAGGCGTTCATGAGCGACACCGTTGTCTTGCGCACGGCGGGGGCTGGCGATGAATCGGTTCTCGTAGCCGTTATTGCTGCCGCCTTCGAGCAGTACCGTGGCCAGCTGATCCCCGAGTCGGGCGCCTTCCGTGAGACGACCGGCACGATCGGCCGTGAGCTCGCGGCCGGGACCGGCGCCATCATCGCCGAGCAGGGCGAAGATGCACTTGGGTGCGTGATGCTCAAGCCGGTCGACGGTGATCTCTACTTCGGGCGCCTGGCAGTGACACCATCGGCACGTGGTCGCGGTATCGCCCGGCGCTTGGTCAAGGCCGTTGAGGACGAAGGGATCCGGCGAGGGCTGGCGGGTGTCAGGTTGGGCGTCCGCATCGCGCTGACCGAGAACCAGCGACTGTTCAGGTCGTTGGGCTATGTCGAAGCGTCACGCGAAGCTCACCCGGGCTTCGATCACCCGACCTCAATCAACATGCGGAAGGTCCTGTCGACTGACCGTATCGACCACCATGCACCTCACCCCACTGAACCGGCGCGGCCGGAGCCGCTCTGAGGCCGTCGCGGTCCTCCTCGACCCCCTACCCGCTGCCGGTAGCAGGCGGACCCCTCTGACTCTGACATTGGCGCTCCGCGAACGAGGTCGACGGCGCCTCTGTGACGCCGAGGCGGCGTGAAGTCGTGGTGACGACGGTTGCCAGAGGCATCGCTCGAAGGTCACACGGCACGCTGGGATCCAGGTGATCCGTTGCTGCAGATCGCGTGTCCGACCACGTCCAGTAGTGTCAGCGACGAAACGAAGTACTGGTCTCCTGTGCTGCCGCCGAACTACACGTTCAAGACTCCATCCTGGAGTTTCCCCACTTTGAGGGACAGGGTGTTCAATCCATCTGTTCGATGACCTGGTTGGCGTGTTCGTACTCGATGGGTGTCAGGTGATGGCGAAGGCTTTGAGCGCAGAGTGCTGCAGGTACGCGCGTCCTTGTGCCAAGACCCGCCCTGCTTATCGGTGACAAGGTCGATGTCAGCGGGACGTCGTGGCCGCCAGGGCCTGAGCGCCTTTACCCCTCGTACCCCAGCGGCACCGTGATTGCGGCTTCGTTGGCGACGTCATGGGTGTAGCCCCCGTCGGCGTTCGTCGGGTCCGCCAGCGAGCGGACCAGGGTCTGCGCCCCGAGCCCGAGCCGGAGCTGGTCGCGGCCGACCACCTCGACCGTCTCGATCCGGTAGCAGGCGTTGCGCTCCCCGTCATTCGCGACGTGGATCCAGGACCCGACCAGGCGTGACACGGTATCGGCGAGCCGGCCTGGCACCGGATCGTGGGTGATCACAATCTCGTTGGTGAGCGACAACTCCCCGGTGAACGACGTGACCCGTCCAGTGAGTGCGGGCGCCGCCGCAGGCCGCGACTCGTTCACCAGTTCGAGCAGCTTGGTGCCGAGCTTGTACCGGCAGGTCACCGACCTACCCTGGATCCGCAACCATCCGAACCTGCCCCGGAAACGCAGCACATCGTCGATCAGGTAGGTCCGGTTGTCGTCGAGCGACGAGACCACGTAGTCGGTCCGGCCGTCCGCGAGCTCCACCCGTACGGCGGTGACCAGCGAGGGGTCCGGATTGCCTGCGATCGAGGCGAGTCGGCTCGACCGTACCGCTCGTGATCCCACGTACGGCTCGATCACGCTGGTGAAGGTGCTGGCCAGGTTCTCACCGGTGCGGCGTGCAAGGACGTAGCGCAGCGATGCCGGGTTGCCGGGCTTGTTGCGGGGCCTGGCTCCTCCGACGGGCCTCCGGGGGCCAACTCAGGCTGTCACGGACACCCCGTAGTACGAGTCCCTCCAACGGATGACTCACTCCCTCTCCTCGGGGACGCAAGCAGGCGCGACACGCTGAAGAGTCGACGCATGCGCTCATCTCGCCAGGTGGTCCAGACCCGGCAACGACGCGCCGGTGAACTCGTGGTCACCGGCGCGCGGCCGGACGGTTTTCGGACACTGTTCGAGCTGACCCGTCCATGGTTCTGGCCGGTGTCGATGGTGCCGGTGGTCATGGGCATGCTCTTCGCACACCAGGCCCCAGGTGAACCCGCGTCCGACCTCCAGCCCGGGCGATGTGTGGCGGCGCTGATTGCTGCTGGTCCGCTGCTGTGGTCGTCAGTTCTGGCTGTGAATGACGCCTTCGACTTCGAGACCGATCGCCTCAACGAACGGCGTCAGCACTCACCACATGTACGAGGCCAGCTCCGGAGACGACAACTCCTTGGGTGCGCGGCCTTCGCCGGAGGCGCAGCATGTCTGCTCTCGGCGTGGGGCGGGGGGTTGATCTTCACCGTCGGAATGGCCGGGGTTCTGGTCCTCGGCTGGCTCTACAGCGCACCGCCGGTTCGGCTGAAGGGCCGCCCGGTCTGGGACGTGGGATGCAACGCGCTCGCGGTGGGCGTACTCGGTCCGATGGGCGGATGGTGCCTGACGCGGTCGGTGTGGGAGTACCCGGTATCGCTTGCGGTCACGGGCCTCTTGACCGGCGCTGCTTTGTATCTGCCGACCCTGGCCATCGATGTCGACGCCGACCGCGCAGCCGGTATTCGGACAACTGCAGTGAGATTCGGCCCGACCGGTGTGTGGATTCTCGGGATCCTCAGCTGGACGGTGGCCGTGCTGCTCACCGTGCATCTGACCACGCTCGGACAGGTACTGCCACGCCAGCCCCTTCCGACACAGCTCACCCTCTCCCCCCTGCTGTGGCTTGTGTATTTGTTCCTCAGCCGCAGACCAACGATCCGCAGACTGGCCGTGCTCTCTGCCGCGCTGGTGGTCGCGTTCGCCTTCTTGTGGATCCCTGCATAGAACGCTTGTGCTCCCCGGCTACAGCCGACTGACGCATTCGTTCGGCGCAGAAGGTGAGGCCGGCTCCGAAGACCTGCTGCAATTTATCGATTCAGTTCAGAGGGTCGATGACGTAGCAGACGAGTGTCGTCCTGGTCGCCAGGTACGTCGTCGGCGTCGACCTCGGCACCTGTTGGGGCCGGCGCGCTGGCCGCTGCTGCTCGTCGGTGGTGTGCTTGCTACTACGACTGACCTAGTTAGACCGACCTACTACAACGCATGTAGTTGATAAGCTTCCCTCGCGAAGGCGGAGCCCGGAGGTGCACGAGGTCGTCCGTCCGGAGCGGGTGCTGTAGCACGACGCCCGAGCGCCCCTGCCGGACCTGGAAGGTAACCCTCTGATTCCTCGTTAGGGCCGGTCAGGCCTGGAAGGCGAACAAAAGTCTGCTACGGGTTGACTGCTCACGTGATCCATCGCGGGGAGGGGCGTCAACCACTGCTTGCATGCTGGCACGACTCGGGCCCGCAGTGCTCGAACGCGGTTGGAGGCGCCGTCTATCCGTGGCCATAAGCCCAGAGCACACTAGTTATCGCTTACGCCAGAACCGGATCTCAGTGTGGTCCTCCTTCAGTCCCCGCGGTCAAGTCCATTGGCGTGGTGTAGCGGTCGTGTCGCGTGATCCTCTTGGTGGTTAGGCGCTGAGCGCCTTGAGGTCGGTGTCGGTCACCTCCTCGGTCTCGGTGGCGCGGGCTTTGGCGAGGAGGTCCAGGCCGAGGTAGCGGCGGCCTTCGATCCATTCGTCGTGTTGTTCGGCGAGGACGGCTCCGACGAGGCGGATGAGGGAGTTGCGGTCGGGGAAGATCCCGACGACGTCGGTGCGGCGGCGGATCTCGCGGTTGAGGCGTTCTTGGGGGTTGTTGGACCAGATCTGTCGCCATAGCTGCTTGGGGAAGCCGGTGAACGCCAGCACGTCGGTCCGGGCGGCCTCGAGGTGGTCGGCGACCTTGGGTAGCTTGTCGGCCAGGGCGTCCAGGACGCGGTTGAACTGGTCGTGGACCGCGGCGGTGTCGGGCTGGTCATAGACCGAGTGCAGCAGCGTCCGCACCCACGGCCAGGACGCCTTCGGGGTCACGGCCATGAGGTTGGCGGCGTAGTGGGTGCGGCACCGTTGCCAGCCCGCGCCCGGGAGTGTGGCGCCGATCGCTGCGACCAGACCTGCGTGGGCGTCAGAGGTCACCAGGCCCACGCCGGACAGGCCGCGGGCGACCAGGCCGCGCAGGAATCCCAGCCAGCCGGCGCCGTCTTCGGCGGAGGTGACGTCGATGCCGAGGATCTCTCGGTGTCCGTCGGCGTTGACACCGGTCGCGACGAGTGCGTGCACCCCGACGACCCGGCCGCCCTCTCTGACCTTCAGCACCAGGGCGTCCATCGCGACGAACGTGTACGGACCTTGATCGAGGGGGCGGGTGCGGAACGCCTCGACCTGCTCGTCCAGCTCCGCCGCCATCACGCTCACTTGTGACTTGGACAGGCGGGTGATGCCGAGTTGTTCGACGAGTTTCTCCATCCGCCGCGTCGATACCCCGAGCAGGTAGCAGGTGGCCACCACCGACGTCAGGGCCCGTTCGGCCCGGCGTCGCCGTTCCAGCAGCCAGTCCGGGAAGTACGAACCGGAGCGGAGCTTGGGGATCGCGACATCGATCGTGCCGGTACGGGTGTCGAAGTCGCGGTGACGGTAGCCGTTACGGGAGTTGGTGCGGTCCGGGCTGGGCTGACCGTAGGGGGCGCCGCAGACCGCGTCGACTTCGGCACCCATCAGGGCGTCGATGAACGTCGACAGCAGGTCGCGCAGCAGGTCCGGCGACGCAGCAGCCAGCTGTTCGTGCAGGAACCGGTCAGGGGTCATACTGGGCTTGGCGGTCATCGCGTAGGTCTCCTTGAGCTTGAGCGGGAACTCAGTTCGAAGGATCACGCGATGACCGCCCTTACGCGTCTACGACACGCCCATCAACAAGGCGCCTGCGGTACACCACTCTGCTGGACGCCACTGTCCCCGCCTCAGCGTCGGATCCACGTTCACGTCTGGCGTACAGGCTGTGTGCAGGTTGAGGCCCATACGGTCGCTGTTTGGACCGGTTCGACCGGAGGGACTCAGGTGTGTGGCATCGGTGGTTATGTCGTTTTGGACGAGGCGACCGGTGCGCCTGTACTCACAGTGATGGCGAAGGTACAGCGGCATCGAGGTCCGGACGGCGACGGGACCCTCACCGGGCCCCGGTTCGGCCTCGCCCCACCAGCGGCTGGCGATCATCGACCGCGCCCGAGGTGCCCAGCCGATGGTCTCTCCCACCTCGACGCCGAGATGCGGGACCTGGCGTCGCCGGGGCCGTGGCTGATCCCAGCTTGGCGACCCGTGGTGTCGCCCCCCCTTTGCCCAGTACGGAGTGTCAGTGTGTCGACGCTAGAGGATCTTGTGATCCATTACAGGTTGGCGCGCGCGACGTTCCCTGATGCAGGCGCCGACGACTTGGCCGAGGTCATCCTGTCTAGGCTCAGCACGGATGAGTGGCTCACCCTCGTCGGCTCCCGGCCCCGCGACTGCGCGGATGACTCCGGTGGCGGCGTTCGTGAGTTGGCCAAGGAACAGGTCTACAGGTTCGTGTGGGCGATGGGCCAGGACGACGTCCTCCTCATCGAGGAAGAAGATGAGGACTTCACATGACCGCCGCACGGCTTCTCGTCGCACGACAAGGGTGAGATCCGCGGGACGGCTCCGGGAACCGGCGCAAGCCGGCGCGGACGATGTTGGTGGAGGGCTCCGACTGGTCCTCAGCGTCGATGCGACGTTGGAAGACATCGGCCATACCACCGCCGGCGACTGGCCCACCATCACTACAACTATGTGCCCCAAGGTCTCTGACGGTGTGTCCCATGCGACCGTAACGACCTATGGGCTCGCGGCGCCCTGCTCGACGTCGAGAACCATCAGCGGTGTGGTCGGGCAGTCGCGGCGAGAAGGCCGCCATAACATTCCGACTAATGCCGATATGAATAACGAAGGCGGTATCGAGTCTTTGACGAATTCATTGAAGCTGGCGTGCTCCCGGATGTGCTCGTGCGGTCGGCAATGTGCTTCCTGCGACCGCCCCGTAGCTGACAGGGGCCACCTGGTGCGGATTCGGCACTGTTCTTCCCCGCCCCCTGTCCACGGCCGCCACGGCAGCCATGTGTCGCGTGGTGTCGCCTGGTTCCTGTCCCTGGTTGTGGTCTCTTTTCTGCTGGTTCTACTAGGTCCTTCCGGGGCGTGGGCGAGCCCATCGGCCGCATCTGTGCCGTCTGTGCCGACGCTGGCCGGCATGCGGCTGCAGGATCCGACGGTCATGCAGGCATTCGCCTGGGATCCTGCGCACAGGGTGTGGATTTTCGCCCAGCTCACCGCCGGGCGGCCCGCCACGTCCGGTGACCTTACCCTGACCAAGGTGTCCGCTACGGGCGCCCGGTTGGGGTGGATGCACCTGCGGGGATTCGGCCACGGCCTGACCATCAGCATCGAGAACGCCGGGGCGGTCACATATGTGTGGACAGAGACGCACGCGGTAGCAAACCCCGTGCGGGGATGGGCGCTCGCCGGAGCTTATGGAAACCAGATCGCCCGGTTCGCCTGGCGGTCAGGCGTAACACTCACCCCGTCCAGCACGAAACAATTCGGAGTCAACGCCGGCGCACCTGAGCAAACGCCCTCCGTCGACGCAGCAGACGGCCTCATCGCCATCCAGTACTGGTCGACGGGACTGCACGTGTTTCGGTGGGCGGTTTATGACCTAGCCGCATTCAAACGCCACCAGTACACGGCGCTAGCCCGGTTCACTGTCCCCCCGACCCTGGCCGGGACTGTCGAGCAGGGCTGGGCGCTCGCCTCCCGGACCCAGGTCGGGAACTGGCAGGGCACCAACTCCGGCAAACCAGGTAATGCCACGTTCGCCACCATCTCCAGCGCGGGGTCTCTCACCGGCCGCGTCAACTCCACCGTCGCCGGCGAACCTGAAGGCATGACCCGCGTCGGGCCCGGGAACCTCTGCACCGGGTTCGCGTCCGGTCCCACAGGCGCCAGACGCGCGAACGTGTACTGCAACGCCACGCCGTAACTACGTGGGTAGACCGGTTGGCGCGCTCGGACCAGCTGTCTCGTCGGACGGCATCACTCCCGGCGCGCGCAGTCCTGCTCGCGGCCAGGTAGCAGTACGGTGAACAGGGAACCGCACTGGTTGCGTGGACTGGACATCGCACCCGCGGACATTCGCGCGGGACGATGCAGCAGTCGGCCTCCGTGGGCGGCGATCTGTTCGCTTGCGAGCCGTAGCCCAAGTCCATGCCCACCATTGGCCAAGGGACGGCCGAGTGCCCAGGTGGTCACGTCCTCTGCCGGCACGTCGGGTATGCCGTCCCCCTCGTCGTGCACGTCGATCGCCAGCGCGCCGCTGGCGTTTCGTATGCCGACAGTCACCCTGCCCCGCCCGTGGCGTACAGCGTTGTCGACAAGAACGCCCACCGCCTGACGGACAGCGGCGGTCGGCGCGTCCACAGCCGGCAGGTCGTCGCTCCTTCTGGTATTGAGGGGGCGACCCATGGCGGCCAGCACGCCCCGGTAGGTGCCCTCGACGTCGTCGAGCAGGGCGGCTGTGTCCACGGGACCGGCGCCGGTGGGCTCGACTCGGATCTTGAGCAGGTCGTCGATGCGATCCTCGAGTCGATCCACGGCCTCGACGGCCTGTCCGGCCGCACGACGAAGGCCGCGATCGTCGGTGTCGAGCCCGGTTTCGAGCAGAAGCCGCAGTCCGGTGAGCGGCGTACGCAGCTGGTGTGAGGCCTCCCTGGTGAACTTTCTCTCCCGGGCCAACATCGCGCCGAGTCGGCGCGCGGTGTCTGCGAGCGCTTCGGCCGGCGTATCGATCTCGGTCAGCCCACATCGTTGGGCGGCGACAGTGAAGTCACCTTCGCCCAGTCGGCGAGCCTGGCTGGCCAGTGTCTCCAGCGGAGAGGCCAGACGGCGTGCGTGATGCAAAGCCGCAAGCACGGGTGGGGCGAGGGCGAGAATTGCGAGCCCCAACAGCGCGAGCCAGCCGAGCTCGACCCGGTGCAGCGTGGCGGTTCGGGAAGAAGAGGCCCGAACCGCGGCCACCACCTTTTCCCCCGCGGCGACTGGGACGACCACGGCCAATTCGTTGCCTGCGTGATCATCGAGAACTTGGCCGTGAAGGGCGGTACGGGTGGCGGCGTCGGCATGCACCGGTCCCCTGCCGGCGAGTCGGTGCCCATCTGGGCATAGACGGTCAGATTGATGCCGTCCAGATGGTGTGGTGGCTCCACGGGATCGTCCCGGCTCATCTGGTCAAGAGCGGTGACCACGGCGGCACGGTCGGCCGCCAGTTCGAGCTCAGCGCGCTCCTCGGTGAATGCGTACCGCCACACTGCGACGGCCAGCACGCCACCGAACAACGTGACGGCTACCACCGCTGCGCTGATCGCCAGGATGGTGATCCTTTTGCGCATGGTGGCTCCTTCCTGTTTGTGGCAACGAGATCAGGCCCGTCCAGGGTGAGCGTTCTGTCGAAAACCGGGTGAAGGGGGTTTTACCGTCGGCTCACCTTCGGCTGGGTCCGGCCTTTCCCGGAGCTTCCTAAGGTGGCTTTCCGATGGGCTGTTCCGCATGCAGGTGAGGAGGGCGATCGGACATGAAGGTAACCCATGGCGAGCGAGGCGGTGTCGCATGGGGAGTGGCCGTCGCTGCCGCGATTGTTCTGGCGGGGGTCGCCGGGTGTGGCAGTGGCTCAGCTGCCAGCCACCCCGCGCATTCGTCGCCGGTGGCTGCCGCCCCAGGTCGGCAGAGCCCCGCAAAAATGCGGAAAGCGCCCGATACGAAGCCGAGCCCGCTTGCGACTGAGAGCAATCCTCCCGGCGACATCCCGGACAACCAGGTTTTCGTGCGCTACCGCCCGCCCAACGCCTCCTTCAGCGTCTCCGTCCCCGAAGGCTGGTCCCGTACGAGGCAGGGGACGGCCGTGACCTTCACCGACAAGTACAACTCCGTCCGGGTCGAGGAGCAGGGCGCGGCGAGCGCCCCGACTGCAGCGAACTCCCGTTCGAAAGAGGTAAAGAAGGTCTCCTCGAAGTACCGAAGCTTCCATCTCACGTCGGTGACGAACGTCCGCCGACGAGCTGGTAAGGGGGTTCTGGTTCGCTTCGTCGCGGACTCCGAGGTGAATCCTGTGACCGGGAAGGTGGTTGTCGACGACGTGCAGAAGTACGAGTTCTGGCACCGTGGCAAGCTCGCCGTTCTCACGCTTTCGGGGCCCAAGGGCGCGGATAACGTCGATCCATGGCGGGCCGTGACGGACTCGCTGCGGTGGCGTGGCTGAGATGGTGCCCATTCTCACGGCCCAAGGTCTTTACCGTTTCTACCGCTCCGCCGAGGAGGAGGTTGTGGCTCTGCGGGACGTGTCCCTCCAGGTCGAGGCGGGCGAACTGGTGGCGGTGACCGGCCCGTCGGGTTCGGGCAAGTCGACTCTGCTGTCATGCGTGGCGGGTCTCGATGACCCGGACGGTGGTCGGATTCTGGTGGCTGGCCAACAGATGAGTCATGTTCCAGAGCGCGTGCGTTCGCGGCTGCGGGCCCGCCTGGTCGGAGTGATGGGTCAGAACGGCAACCTTCTCGACCATCTCACTGTCACTGGCAATGTTCGGCTAGCGCACCGCCTTGCGGGCCGCCATCGTCACGGCGAACCGGCACGCATCCGCGAGGTGGTCGATTCCGTCGGGCTTGATGTCCGTGCGGATGCGTCTCCTTCACAGCTGTCGGGCGGCGAGGCTGCCCGGGCGTCACTGGCGGTGGCGCTGGTCAATCGTCCTCCCCTCCTCGTGGCCGACGAACCCACGAGCGAATTGGACGAGGAGGGGGAGCGCCGCATCGTCCGTCTGCTGCTTGATCATGCCCACGGTGGCGCCGCTGTTGTCGTGGCGAGCCACAGCCCGGCTGTGGCGGACAGCGCCGACCGCGTAGTTGTCATCACTGACGGGAGCATCACGTGGGGGCAGCTGGTAACGGGCCGGAGGCAGCCGCCGTGCCTGGTCAAGCCGGTGTCGCGGTCTCGTTGGTGAATGTCTCACGGACCTACGGTCGCGCCGTCGTCGCCGTCCACGGCGTCGACTGTGAGGTGAGGCTCGGCACCCGGATCGCGCTGGTAGGTCGTTCGGGCTCGGGCAAGTCCACCTTGCTGCATCTGATGGCGGGTCTTGAGGCACCCACTACCGGGACGATCGAGTGGCCGGGCCTGGCATCCGTCCACGCAGAGGACTCCGATCCCGAAGCCGTCCGTCGGCCCGTCGGGGTCTCGGTGGTGTTCCAGGCGCCCAGCCTCGTGCCAGCGCTGAATGTTCGCGAGAACGTCCTGCTCGCCCTGCTGCTCAAAGGGGAGACGGACAGCAGTCATCGTGCGATGCGGGCCCTCGACGTCGTAGGCGTCGCCGAGCTCGCGGACCGGCTTCCGGAGGAATTGTCAGGAGGACAGGCGCAGCGGGTCGCGGTGGCGCGCGCCATCGTGACCGGGCCACGTCTGCTCCTGGCAGACGAACCCACCGGCCGCCTGGACGTCACCACCGGCCGTGCTGTGGTAACCGCGCTGGAGGCCGCTGCCCGGCATACCGGGGCGGCACTCCTCATCGCCACTCATGATCTCGGCATAGCCGAACGGTTGGGCACGCGCTGGATGATGCGGGACGGCCGCCTCGACACCGCTTACGAAGACACCGCTCACAAAGCCTTGGGGAGGGGGCGGCCATGATCTGCGCCTGGCTTGCAGGAACGCTGCGAAGGCGGCGTGGGCGGATAGTTCTGGCTTCGACGGGCATCGCGGTCGCGGTCGCCTTGCTCGCGGCCCTCGGAAGCTTTGTCGCGTCCGCGCAGGCCAGCATGACCTCGCGGGTAAGCCGCGACGTGCCGGTCGACTGGCAGGTCAAGGTCCGGTCGGGCGCCAACCCCGCTAGCGCACATCGAGCCACTGCCGCCGAGCCGGGGACGAAGCAGGCACTGCTGGTCGGCTTTGGAACCTCGAAAGGGTTCACGGCAACATCGTCCGGAAACACCTCGACCACCGGTGCAGGCGTGGTGCTCGGGCTGCCGGGCAGCTACGTGCGCACCTTTCCCGGCGAAGTCCGACTCCTCGCTGGCTCGATGCGGCCCGGCTCGGTCCTACTTGCCCAGCAGACCGCGGCGAACCTACACGCGCAGCCCGGTTCCCTGGTCAGGATAGGCCGCTCGGGGTTGCCCTCGGCACGTGTTCGGGTCGGCGGTGTGGTCGAGCTGCCCGCAGCCGACGTCTTGTTCCACACGATCGGCGCACCACCGAGCGCCCAGCCGACTGCACCGCCGGACAACGTGATGCTGTTGCCGGCCGACCTGTTCCACCGGCTGTTCGCCCCGCTGGCCAAGCGCCGCCCCGATCTCGTGTCCTGGCAGGTCCACGCGTCCCGCATCCGTCCGCTTGCGAACGATCCCGCCACCGCGTACACCCAGAGCACCCAGGCCGCACACCACTTCGAGGCGAAGCTCGCAGGTGCGGGCATCGTGGGTGATGACCTCGGCGACGCACTCGCCGCCGCGAGAGAGGACGCGGCGTACGCGCAGGTGTTGTTCTTGTTCCTCGGCGTTCCCGGGGTCGCCGTCGCACTGCTTCTCACAGTGTCGGTCGCTGCGGCGGGGGGTGAACGGCGCCGGCGCGAACAGGCGTTGCTCCGAACCCGCGGGGCGAGCTCGCTCGGTCTGCTCAGCTTGGCGGCGGCCGAGGGGCTTGTCAGCGGGGGCCTAGGCGTGATCGCTGGGCTGGGTGCAGCTGCCCTGCTCGGGCGGTTCTCCTTCGGTTCGGTGGGATACGGTGCTACGCCTGCCCAGGCGATCGCCTGGGCAGGCGCGGCAACGGTGGTCGGCCTGGCAACAGCAGTGTCCGCGAGCGTGCTCCCATGCCTGCGCGCCGCCCGGACCGAAACAGTGGCCAGTATGGAAGCTGCCGTCGGCCGCCGCAGGCCAGGCGCCGGCTGGGTGCTCCCGCTCGCCGCCGGGTTGTGCGTGGCTGTCGGCGCCCTGGTCGTTCGCCTGAGCAGCGGCAACAATTACCAGCTCGTCCTCGCCCCCGAAGGCGCGCCCGCCATCTCGGTAAACTACTGGGCATTCATCGGACCGGCCCTGCTCTGGGTAGGAGGAGGGTTGGGGGTATGGGCGTTGACGGTGACCGTGCTGACCAAAGGCCGGCGGCTCGTCGGCGCCGCTGCACGACCGGTCACCGGGCCGCTGGCAGGGACGGCCGCCGCCGTTCTGGCTCGACAGGCCGGAGTAATCGCCCGCGGCACCCTCGCGGTGGCGCTTGCCCTCAGCTTCGCCGCCACCACCGCCGTGCTCACCACGACGTATGCGAGGCAGGCACTGGTCGACGCCCAGCTCACGAACGGAGCGGACGTGGCGGTGACGAAGCCGAGCTCGTCACGGACGGGACCGTCGTTTGCGCACCGGATCGCCTCGGTGCCTGGTGTTCAGGCGGTCGAGCCGCTGCAGCATCGGTTTGCCTACGTGGGCTCCGACCTGCAGGATTTCTACGGTGTCCGCCCCGCCACGTTGCGACGCGCGACGACCCTGCAGGACAGCTACTTCCAAGGGGGTACCGCGCGTTCGGTGCTAGCGGCGCTCACCACACACCGGGACGGCGTGCTTGTCAGCGCGGAGACGGTCAACGACTACCAGCTTCATGTCGGTGATGCGATCCGGCTGCGACTGCAGGATGCGCGAACGGGTCGGTACCGTACCGTTCCCTTTCATTACGTCGGGATCGTCGCCGAGTTCCCCACCGCACCGCGGGACAGCTTTCTGGTCGCAAACGCCGACTACGTGGCAGCCAAGACGGGCAGCAACGCGGTTGGGACGTTCCTCGTCCGCGCGGGCAGATCGGCCGCACCGGCGGTCGCTTCCAGGCTACGCCACACGCTCGGACCTACCGCACACGTCGTCGACGTGCAACACGTCCACACGACGATCGGTTCCACACTGACGAGCGTTGACATCAGCGGCTTGGCTCGGATCGAGCTGGCCGCGGCAGTCGCCCTGGTTGTCAGCGCGGCCGGCGCGGTGCTCGCACTGGGCTTGGTCGAGCGTCGCCGCACCGCCGCTGTGGCGGCGGTCCTTGGTGCGCGTCGCCGCCAACTTCGTGGCCTGGTGGCGGTGGAGGCGGCCGCGGTACTCGGCATCGGCGTGATCACCGCGACCGGTTTGTCGTTCGTAATCGCGCCCGTTCTGGTGACTGTGCTCAACGGGGTCTTCGACCCGCCGCCGGAGCACGCATTCGTTCCCGGCGGCTACCTCGCCCTGCTTCTCACGGCCGCGGTGGTGGCGACCGGAGTGGCGGCTTTGGCCGCGGCCACGGCAATCCAGCGTGACCCCCTGCCTGTCCTGCGCGAGGAGCAACAGTGATCTTGAAAGAGATCTCCTCCACCCTGGCAGCCTGTGACACGACGTTATGGTGACTGCATGACCGGGATACTTGTCGTCGAGGACGACGAGATCATTGGCAAGGTTCTCAAGGACGGCCTGAGCAGCCAGGGTCACGAGGTGACCTGGGTCAAAGGGGGACAGGCTGCGCTGGAGAACGACCGACCATGGGACCTGATCCTCTTAGATTTGTCACTGCCGGACCTTGATGGTGTCGAGGTCTGCCGTCGGCTGCGTCGCATTCAACCCGACACCGTGATCGTCATGCTCACCGCGCGCCAAGAAGAACTCGACGTCATCCTCGGTCTGGAGGCTGGCGCTGACGATTACCTGACTAAACCATTCCGGTTCACCGAGTTGGCGGCCCGCATACGCGCCCACCTGCGCCGCTCCGCACCCGCCAATGCGACGACGGAGGATCTACGGGTCGGCGCGCTCGTGGTCGACACCGCTGCCCGGCGCTGCCTGCTCGGCGACGTGGAGGTGGACCTACGGGCGAGGGAGTTCGACCTGCTTGCCCGGCTGGCCCAAGATCGTGGCCACGCGGTCAGCCGCGAGTCGCTGATGAGTGACGTGTGGGATGAGAACTGGTTCGGGTCCACCAAGACCCTCGATGTTCACGTTGCGGCACTTCGACGCCGGCTCGACCAGGCGGCAGCGTCCAGCGGCGTCAGCGCGCCAGAAATCACGACCCTGCGCGGGCACGGCTACCGGCTAGAGGACCGCCACTAGCTCTCAGAACGCGAACCATCTTGCCGTCCGTTAACGTTGTCCTCCCTAGCGTTGGTTGCATGACGATCCCGCGCCGTCGATTCTTGATCCGTACAGCTTCGGGCGCCGTCGCCGGAGCCCTGCTCGGAGACTCCAGTCCACCGCAGTCAAAGCGATCGTTGGCATCTGGCGCACAGGCCGGGGTCGCGGCGGTGCCGCGAGGAGAAAATTGTGCAACCGGACAGGGGCGAAGGCGACGTCAGCAGTGATTTCCGTTAGAGCCGGGCGTAGCGCGCGCAGGGAACGCGTCCTTCACCACGAAGGCGGCTGCAATGGCGGCCATGGCTGACTCATCAGCGCGGGTGTTGATTGTTGACGATGAGCGATATCTCGCGGAGATGATCGCCTCCGCGCTGCGGTACGAAGGCTGGCACACCATGGTCGCCGGCACCGCCGACCAGGCGCTGACCCAGGCCCGCGACTTCGAGCCGTCCGCGATCGTGCTGGACGTGATGCTGCCCGACACCGACGGTTTCGCGTTGTTCGCGGCACTTCGCGCCAAAGGGGTGGACGCGCCGGTCATCTTCCTCACCGCCCGCGACGCCACCGAGGACCGTGTTCGCGGGCTCACCATCGGTGGCGACGACTACGTCACCAAGCCGTTCAGCCTGGAGGAGCTGATCGCCCGGCTGCGCACGGTCATGCGCCGCGCGACCGTCACGATGCCCCGCGGCACCGGCCTGCGGGTCGCCGACCTGATGCTCGACGAGGACTCCCGCGAAGTACGCCGCGGTGACCGGCTGATCGAGCTGACCCCGACGGAGTTCGAACTGTTGCGGTTCCTGATGCGCAACGCCCGCACGGTGTTGTCCAAGGCGCAGATCCTGGACCGGGTGTGGAACTACGACTTCGGCGGCAACGCCAACGTGGTCGAGCTCTACATCTCCTACCTCCGCCGCAAGATCGACGTCGACGCCGAGCCGCTGATCCACACGGTTCGCGGTGTCGGCTACGTCCTGCGCCCACCACAATCGTGAGCCTGGCAACCGTCAACAGACTGGCTCGCGGTTCGTCAGCGCCTGGCTGGCGGGTTTCGTCGCGGCGCCACGTTTTGCGCGCCAAGCCACCACACCGCCACCACGGTCGAAGGTGACGAGCTTGTTTCCACGGCTGTGAGACTGCTGTGGCCGCTCCGCCAGCCTCGGGCCCAGTGCCTTGTTGAAGCTGGCGGTGACATTCGGCAAGCAGACCTAGCTGTTGTGGCTCATGAGGTTGTTGACGGTAGCCAGGGTGTGAACGAGGGGTAGATCGCCCGACGGCAGGATGGAAGTGCGACCAACCGTCCTGCTCACCGAAAGGGATCTACCCCTCGTGTCCCACGCTAGCGCCCCGTTGACTCCTGCCGGCCGGCTGCGTCTTGTTACCCGGTGCCAGACCCGTCCGATCGCACACGTGGCTGCGGAGGCCGGTGTGTCACGTCAGTGCCTGTCGAGATGGGTGAACCGCTACCGGTCCAGCGGCGACGCCGGCCTGCTCGACCGCTCCTCGGCCCCGCATTCCTCCCCGTCACAGACACCGGATGAGGTGGTGGAGCTGATCGAGAGCTGGCGGCGAGAGCACAAGTGGTCCGCCCGCACGATCGCCGCCGAGCTCACCCACCGCGGCCACCGGGTCTCGGTCGCCACCGTAGGCCGGTGGCTGGTCCGCCTGGGCATCAACCGGCGCCGTGACCTGGACCCGTCCGGTGCGTCGAACCGGCGGCCGGAGCGGATCACTGCCCGCTATCCGGGGCACATGGTGCACCTGGATGTGAAGAAGGTCGGCCGGATCCCCGATGGTGGCGGCTGGCGGGCCCACGGGCGCGGCAGTGACGCCGACCGGGCCGCCCAACGCGCCAAAGCCAAGAAGAAGGGTGGTGCCAAGGCGGGCTACGTCTACCTGCACTCAGCCGTCGACGGGTTCTCCCGGCTGGCCTACACCGAGCACCTAACCGATGAGACCGCCAAGACGACCATCGGCTTCTTCCACCGGGCACGAGCGTTCTTCGCAGCCCACGGCATCGTCCGGATCACTCGCCTGGTCACCGACAATGGTGCGAACTACCGGGCCGGGGCGTTCGTGCGCACAGCGACAGCCTTCGCCTCGCGCCACCAGCGCACCCGTCCCTACACACCCCGCCACAACGGCAAGGCCGAGCGCTACCAGCGCACCCTGGCTGAGGAACTCCTCTACGCCCGCGTGTGGACCAGCGAAGGCCAACGCGCACGAGCGATCCAGGTGTGGAACATCCACTACAACTACCATCGAGCCCACACCGCCGCCGGCGACCAACCACCCGCCTCACGCCTCCACCAGACCGTCACCAACGTCACGACCCGCAACACCTAGCGGGCCCTCCGGCGACGGGGCACCGAGCGACGAGCAAGGACGAAGCAGAAATCGGGATCAGCCAGTCACCTTCATGCGGCGGAGGGCCCGTAGGGCTGCCAGGTGCGGTGGAGCGGGCGCCGGGCGTTCGGCCAACTGCGACTATTCGGCCGGCGGCAGTCGGTCTGACCCAGCGCAGTGCTCATGGCCGGCATGTCCGGCATCCCGACAGCGGCGTGGCCTTCGAGGCCGGGCGTGAACCTTAGGGCACGTTCGGTGGGTGTCCGTACGGTCGTATCTTGGCGTTGAGCGTGTTGCGGGTCGCGCATAGAGGTGATCGCTATGGCGGGACAGGTACCGCTGGCGCCCTCATCGGGCGGCGTCGGCCTTCGTCGGGACATCAGGCTGGTGGGTCTGACCTGGATGTCGGTCGGCTCGATCATCGGGTCGGGCTGGCTATTCGGGTCGCAGTTGGCTCTGAAGGCCGCTGGGCCGGCGGCGCTCATCTCGTGGGGCATCGGTGCCGTAGCCATCATCATTCTTGCGCTGGTGCACGCCGAGCTAGGGGCGATGTATCCGGTGGCCGGCGGCACGGCTCGGTTCCCTCACTACGCCTTCGGTGGTGCGGTCGGAGCATCGTTCGGTTGGTTCTCCTGGTTGCAAGCGTTGACCGTGGCGCCGATCGAGGTCTTGGCCATGATCAGCTATGGCCAGCACTACGCGTTCGCCAAAGGCTTCATGACGCGACGCGCTGGGCAGAGCGTGCTCACTCCGTCCGGCATCGTGGTCGCGGTCGTCCTGATGGCGATCGTCACGTCGATCAACTTCCTCAGCATCCGCAAGCTTGCCAACACCAACAGTGCTGCGACCTGGTGGAAGGTCGGCACTCCGTTGCTCACGATCATGGTGATCGGCATCGTCAATTTCCACGCCGCGAACTTCACCGCTGCCGACGGGCTCAATCCGTACGGAGTGCGCGGGATGCTGGGCGCGGTGTCGACCAGTGGCATCGTGTTCGCCTTCCTAGGCTTCGAACAAGCCGATCAGCTGGCTGGTGAAAGCAGGAATCCGAAGCGGGACATTCCGCTGGCGGTGATCGGATCGATTGTGATCGGGGCGATCATCTATATCGGTCTACAGTTGGTGTTCCTCGGTGGCCTGCCGGCCAGCCAGATCGGTACTCACTGGTCAACGAGTGCGTACACCGCGATGACCGGGCCGTTCGCACAGCTGGCCTCGCTGGTCGGCCTCGGCTGGCTCGCGGCCATCCTCTACATCGACGCGGTGATCTCCCCAGGCGGCACCGCGCTGGTGTACGGCGCATCGAGCTCTCGGATCTCGTATGGTCTTGCCCGTAATGGATATCTCCCAAGGTGGTATCAGTCGACCGATCGGCGTGGGGTGCCATGGCTGGGGTTGATCACCGCGTTCGTGATCGGCTGCGTCTGCTTCCTACCGTTCCCCAGTTGGCGATCACTGGTCGGTTTGATCACCGGCGCCAGTGTGTTGATGTATGCCGGCGCGCCACTCTCCTTCGCCGTGTTCCGCAAGCGGTTGCCCGATGCCGAACGCCCGTATCGACTGCGTGGTGGTGCGGTGATTTCTCCGATCGCGTTCATCGTCGCCAACTTCTTGATCTTGTGGTCCGGATGGGACACCGACTGGAAGCTCGGAATTGCGATCTTGATCGGCTATGTCATCCTGGCTGGGAATCGGGTCCTCCGATTGAACCCGATTGCACCCGAGCTGAACTGGCGTGCCGCCCAATGGCTGCCGGTCTATCTAATCGGCCTCGGGGTGATCGTCTACCTCAGCGATTTCGGACCACTCAAGCATCCGATCCTCCCACTGTGGCGGGATCTGGCCGCGGTCGCCGCATTCAGCTTGATCATCTACTACTGGGCACGCGCCGTGGCCCTGCCGACGGAACGGATGAAGACGATGCTCGATACGATCGTGCGGCCGGAGAGCAGGACGTCCTCGAAACCGTAGGCTTCATTTGGACAAGCTTCAACGGGTGAGGGTCGACCGCACGGGTCGTTCCCCCGTCTGCTTGAACCTCTGGTGCCGAAACTGCACAACGACTACAGACCTGAAAACGTCCTCTGCGACAACAACGGACGGATCACCGGTATCGTCGACTGGCATGTCCTCCGCGGTGACCGACACTTCACCCCGGCTCATCCGCATAGGGCTCGGCAGCGAGCCGGTGACTCGGTGGTATCGCCCGGCCGCTCCGCGCTCGCCCAACGCTGCCAGCGGATCCAGCCGCCCAAGGGACATGCACTAAGCCCGAATCCACCGATGGGCTGTAGGTGATCGTTTCCGGGGGCGCGTTGCTGCTGGGCTGTGGTTGGGGGCAGGCGCTTTCGCCTGGCCTGGTTGCCAGGTGTCCACGTTCGGGGTTCCGGTTCGCGCCGTAGGAGGCTGGGTGGTCAGGTTGTTGCCGGGGTGGGTGGCCCGCAGGCGTGGGTGAACAGGCGTGTCCACGCGGTTTCCCACGGCCAGGCGGTCGGCAGGTGCAGCGTGATCCGTCGGGCGGAGTGCGCGATGCGTGCGGGGACGGCGATCAGCTTGCGGCGGATCGTGGCCGTGGTCGCGCGGGCCAGCGCCGGCCCGGTGAGAGTGGCCGCGGCGCGGGTCAGGTTGAACGCCATCACGGCCAGGACGAGCCAGGCGGCGTTCGCGGCGAACCGGCCCGAGGGCAGGTGCGCCAGGGCTGAGTTCTTCAGGTCGGCATGGACTTGTTCGATGATCGCGTGGGCTCGGTGGGTCTTGTCCACGGTCACGGTGTCCATCGCCTGGGTGGGCACGGTGGTGAAGAAGGCGTGGAACCGCCACACGTCGAACAGGCCGTCCTGCCCGGGTGTGGTGTTGAGGTCGGGGATGCGGCGGACCACCAGCCGGCCGGGCACCTGGTCGGCCTTCTTCTTCCCGCTGAAGGCGGTGAACGGTAGCTCTGCGACCTGAGCCCGGGAGATCCAGCAGTCGGTGGTCTCGTCATAGACCGCGTGCGGGTACTCGATCGTGTGCCACGCGTCGTCAGCGATGGTGGCGATGGCCTTCTTCACGGGCGTGTCCAGGCGGACGGTGACCGACACCTGCGCGCCCGCGCCGACAGCGGCGGCGATGGTGGGCCGGCCATAGAACGCCGAGTCCGCCCGCACGAGCACAGGGGCCGCAGACGACTCTTCGGTGCCGGCGCCTCGGAGGGTCTTCACGGTCTTCAACGCGTCACGAACCAGGCGTTTCGCGCCGCGTGCGGAGCCGCAGGAGCCTTTGCGGAGCCGCTGCGCCACGATCACCGGTGCGGTCTGCCCGGTGGTGAGCGTGGCCAGCAGGGCGTTCAGGCCGCGCACTCCGGAGTAGCCGAACCCCGCCCCCTGCTTGGCATACCCGTGGACTTCGACGATCGTGTCGTCGATGTCGACGACCGCGTAGTCATTGATGCCGTTGATCCCGGCCACCAGCGGCGTCCTGGTCGCCAGCCCGGTCAGCAGCCGCGAGGCGACCGCATCGAGCTGGCGGACGTGGCCGAAGGTGAACGAGCGCAGGAACGACCCCAGCGTCGACGGCGCATAGGTGCCGGTGAAGACCCGGCCCATCCCACCATGGCGGAGCAGCGCCATGTCGTCGATGCTGTCCGCCCCGGCGACCATCCCACCCACCAGCGACGCCACCTTCGAGCCGGCGTTGGCACCATTATCGGTCGGCACGCTCAGACATGCATCGACAAGGTCGGCCAACCCAGCCGACTCCGCCAGCCCCATCACCGGGACCAGGCCTGCCGACGACACCAGATTCGGCTCGTCGAACACCGCCGAAGTCGCCGCGAACGTGTGAGACAGTTGCATCTTGCGGATGCCCTTCGTAGTGCCAGAGTTTCGACCTTCGACAAGTCCGATCCTCCAACACACAAGGGCATCCGCTCCTCACGCCACGCTCACACCACCACGCCCATCGGTGAATCCGGGCTAAGCTGGTCGGTCGTGGAGCGGGCTCGGGTGATGTTCCTCAACGGCACGTCCAGCAGTGGCAAGACCACCCTTGCGCGGGCGCTCCAGACGCGGCTGGCCGATCACGTGTTCCTGCACTTCGCGGAAGACATGTTCTTTGACTTGTTGCCTGGTCACGTTTACGACCGCCCAGACTTCCTGACGCACGGTGCGCGCCTCTATGACGGCTTCGCGCGATGTGCCGCGACCATGGCAGCCGCCGGTAACCGCGTCATCGTGGACACCGCCGCGTGGAGCCCCGGCAGCCTCCTGAGCTTCGTCGATGCGTTCAAGGAAACGGACGTGGTCGCGGTCGGTGTGCACTGCCCACTGGACGTCCTCGAAGAACGCGAACGCCAGCGAGGGGATCGCTCGGCGGGCCTGGCCAGGAAGCAGTTCGCCCTGACCCATGAGAACGCGCTCTATGACGTCGAGGTCGACACCGCCCGCGATGACCTGGACGCGTGCATGAGCGAGATTGTCACGGCATGGCTCGAGCCAGGAGTGGGAGAGCCCGCGTTCGCCCGCATGCGAACGAAGGAGTGGCGACCGCGGCTCGTACCGGACCGCGTCCAACTGCTCTGAACCGCTCGACCTTGCCCACGACCCACCGCTCGTCGCCGTACCCTCGACGGGGGAACAATCCGCGCTGGACGGAGCGTGAGTGGGTGAATGGCCTTTGCAAGGCAGGGGTTAGGGGTTCAAGGCGTGGGCACACCATCGGCCGGCTGTGATCTAGCGTCCAGCAGCCGTGCGGGCAGCAGTTTCCAGCCGGCCCACCCATTCCCCCCAGTCCCAATCGTCTGTGTCGGGGAGTGCGGTGGCGTTCCGCTGGCCTCCAGCCATGCCGTCGATCAACTCGCGCACGATGTCGACATGCCCGACGTGCCGTGCGGTCTCCGACACCATCATGACCAGAATCGCGCCCAGTGTTGTCTCCCGCTCACCTTCGTTCCACCACGGCACCGACCCCACCGCGTCCAACTCCAGCGTCCCGATCGTCTCGTCCGCGTGTGCACAGGCGCGGCGGTAGAAGCCCATGATGTATTCCGCGCTCTCATCCGGTGCCGCCCACATGTCGGCGCCCTCCCAGACCGACCCGTCGATGAAGCACGCAAGCTTCTCCGGAGCCGGGCGGCCGAAGACCTCACCCAGGTAGCCGTACTCCTCGGCCGCGACGTGCTTCATCACCCCAAGCAGGTTCGTACCTGTCGGTGTCATCGGCCTACGCAGGTCGTACTCGCCCAGGCCTTCCAACTTCCACACGAACGCATCACGGGTGGCGCGTAGGTTTGACCACAGTTCCTCTTTCATGCCACAAACCGTCGCAGCCACCACCGACAGCCCGCTGACCAGGCAGCGGCCTCGTCCTGCGCCAGTCTTCGAGCTCCACTCCGCGCGTCAAGGGCGGCCTGTCGGCCGTCACATCGTGATGATCTCCGATCATCCTTGACCCGCTCCGTTCCGGAGATTGTCACCATCACCCACGAGTTCGGCACAGGCACGACGTCGCTGGCGGTTGGGGACCCGGCAGGGCTACTGTCATGCGGCGAGAGTCCGGAGGGTTGCAGCATGGACGTAGCTGTGGAACGGCGACTCGGCTCGCAGGAGCCGGCGATCCGTTTGGCGGTGCGACGCGACCTCCTCGGTGAGCCGGCCGAAGACGATGCGGACAAGATCTTCGACGGCCCGACGGTGACCGCGTTGCTGGCCGGTCAACGATCCAACGGCGGGTTCAACGGCGTATACGGCGATGACTCCGAGGGCGAGGCGGGGCAACGTGTCGTCGACGGGTACGGCCGTCGCAGTCCGTACGCGGAGTGGACCGAGCGCACACTGGCGTCTGGTGTCGCTGGTCGCTCTCGCCGTCCCGGCCGCGGACCCCCGCGTAGTCGTCGCCGCCGAGCACGAGCTCGCGTGGATCGTCCGCCAACGACCCTACTGCGACAAGCCGGCCCAGGCCGACGGGCTGACCCGCGTGTGCGGCTCCATCGGCGGGAACGCACTCGCCGTCGCCTCCGTACTCGGGCTGGCCTCAGATCCACGCGCACAGACCCTTCAGTGGACGGGTGGGCCACCTCGGCATGGACGGAGTGAGGAGCCGTTGGGTCAGCTCAACGATCCTGAGCGGCGGTCTCTGCTCTGGGGTGGTCGGCCTACAGGTTGGTCATTCGCTCGAGGTGCTCGGGGTAGCGGCCGCCTTCGATGGCGACGGTGTCGGCCGCGTCCTGGATTTCGGCGAGGCTGTCGGCTGGGAGTTGGAGGTCGGCGGCGGCAATGTTCTCTTCCAGTCGGTGCAGCTTGCGGGTGCCGGGGATTGGTGCGATCCACGGTTTCTGAGCTAGCAGCCAGGCGAGGGCGATCTGCCCTGGAGTGGCTTCGAGCTGAGTGGCGATGGCGGAGATCTTCTCAACCAGAGCGTGGTTGGCGCGACGCATGTCGTCGGCGAATCGAGGGATGGTGGCGCGGATGTCGCCTTCGGTGAAGACGGTGTTGGCATCGATCGTCCCGGTGAGGAATCCCTTGCCGAGTGGGCTGTAGGGGACGACCCCGATCCCGAGTTCCTCGCAGGTGGCGAGCACCTCGTCCTCGGGACGGCGCCACCACAGCGAGTATTCCGACTGGATGGCGGTCACCGGCTGCACGACGTGAGCGCGGGGATGGTGCCGGCGGCGGCCTCGGACATGCCGAAGTGAAGTACCTTGCCTTCGGTGACCAAGTCGGCGATCGCGCCGGCTATGTCCTCGATCGGCACCTGCGGGTTGACCCGGTGCAGGTAGTACAGCTGAAGGCTGTCGAGGCCGAGTCGGCGCAATGAGCCCTCCGCGGCGGCCTTGACCTGCTCGGGCCGGCTGATCTGCCCCTGGCTCGTCCCGTCCGCGCCAAATAGAGCGTTGAACTTGGTTGCGATGACGACTTGATCGCGATACGGGGCAAGGGCCTCCCCGACGAGCTCCTCGTTGGTCCAAGGGCCGTAGCTTTCGGCGGTGTCGAAGTGGGTGATGCCGCGCTCGACAGCGGTGCGGATGAGTGCGATCGAGTCCTCGCGGCTGGGCGACGGGCCGTAGCTTTGGCTGAAGCCCATGCAACCGAGACCGATCGCCGATACCTCGAGACGGCTGGAACCCAGGGTTCTGGTGTGCATGGTTGGTGTCCTCTCGATGGGGGTGGGGAGCCATGCGCGTCGCCGATCACTCAGATCGTCGTGCAGGGCGCAGCGATCCGCCGGACGCAAGCAAGCGCCGCGCGGGAGTAGCTGAAAGTGGTCAGAGCAAGTGGGCTCTTAGCGTTGTGTGTCCGTGGGTGCAGAACTCTCCCTCGGCTGCGTCGGCACTATCTCGGTCGCCGCCCAGGTCGCCAGCAGCCGGAGACGCTCTTCGTCGGGTGAGCCTGGTTCGGCGGTGTAGGTGGTCATGGTGAGTCCGGCGTCGGCTGTGAGTTCCATGGCTTCGAACGAGACGGCGATCTCGCCGACGACGGGGTGCCGGAATCGCTTCAGGCCTGATCGGTGGTGGCGCACGTCGTGGGCGGCCCATCGTCGTGCGAAGTTCGCGCTGCGGGTGCACAGTTCGCCGATGAGGTCGGTGAGCTGCTTGTCGTGAGGTGCGCGGCCGGCTTCTGCTCGCAGGAGCTGGACGGAGGTGTTCTCCGAGGCGTCGAGGTCAGGGAAGAACTCAGGGCCGTTGGGGTCCAGGAAGTGGAACCGCGCGATGTTGGGTGGAGCTGTGGGTGTGGGGCGGGTGGGGCTGTCGAAGACGGGGGAGTAGAGGGCGCGCCCGAGCAGGTTGGTGCCGAGGATGTCCAGGCGGCCGTTGCGTACGAACGCGGCGGTGCTGGTCATGGAGTCCAGGACGAGTTGCAGTGAGGGGCGGATCTTGGTGGCGGGCGCTCTGCGGTCGCGTACGGCGCCTGCGTTCGCGGCGCGGGCCAGGTCGAACAGGTAGATACGTTCGGCTTCGTTGAGCTGGAGCGCCGACGCGACCGAGTCGAGCACGCTGTCGGACACGCCGGTGAGGTTGCCCTTCTCCAACCGGGTGTAGTAGTCGGCGGAGACGCCGGCCAGCATGGCCACCTCTTCGCGCCGCAGCCCCTTGACGCGTCGATTGCCGCCGTAGTGCTGCAGCCCGGCCTGCTCGGGGGTGATCTTGGCGCGCCGGGTGGCCAGGAAATCTCGGACCTCTTCGTTCTTGCCGCTCACCCGATCCACGGTACGACGGTCGCTGAGTGCGAGGGGGGTTCTGTCGTGACCCTGAAAGACCCGCCCTGTTACCGGTCGGTGATCCGGGGTTGGGTGTACCTCGTGAGCAACCCGACCGCCTTCACCGATCGCCCGACGCCGACCACTGGCGAGCCGGCGTTGTCGACTGCGCCCACTGGCCGCCCGAGGGCCACGCTGTTCGCGGCGTTGCTGGGCTTCTTCGTGGTCACACTCGACGCGGTGATCGTGAACGTCGCACTGCCGTCCATTCGCCGGGACCTGGGCGGCGGGATCGCCGGGTTGCAGTGGGTGGTCGACGCGTACACGCTGGCATTCGCAGCGTTGTTGCTGACCTCAGGATCGTTGGCCGACCGGATCGGCGCCAAACGCGCCTTCGGGGCTGGTCTGGCGCTCTTTGTCGCAGCCAGTCTGGTCTGCGGCGTAGCGCCGAACCTGACCGCGCTGGTCGCCGCTCGGGTGCTTCAGGGCGCCGCAGCCGCACTGATGATGCCGGCGTCACTGGCACTCGTCGGCCAGGCCTACCCCGACCCCCGCAGACGAGCCCACGCGGTCGCCGCCTGGGCGATGGGTGGTGCCGTCGCGTCGACCTCTGGACCGGTGTTCGGCGGCCTGCTCACCTTGGCCAGCTGGCGCTGGATCTTCCTGGTGAACCTGCCGGTCGGCCCCATCGGGCTTCTGCTGCTGCGGGGTGCGGCCACTTCGCCGGTTCGTACGGCGCTGTTCGACCCGGCCGGTCAGGTCGCAGGCGTGGTCACCATGGCCGCGCTGACGTTCGGGGCCGTCGAGGCCGGAGCCGCTGGGCTCACAGACGTGCGGGTGCTCACCGCGTTCGTGATCGCGCTCTGCGCAGGCATCGCCTTCGTGCTGGTGGAGCGGCGGGTGCCACACCCGATGGTGCCGTTGACGTTGTTCCGGAGCGGTTCGGTGGTCGGCGCTCTGGTCGTCGGGTTCGCCTTCATGGTCGGCTACTACGGGCTGCCGTTCGTGATGAGCCTGTTCCTCCAGCAGGAGCGGGGCCTGTCACCCCTGCAGACCGGCGTGGTCTTCTTGCCGATGATGCTGGTCGGACTGTGCCTGACCCCGCTCGTGCCGCACCTCACCCACCGCGTTGGTGCCCGGCCGGTCATCATCGCCGGCCTGATGTGCATGGTCGCCGGCCTCGCGGCCGTAGCGCTGGCGCCCAGCAACCTGCCGCTGTCCGGTTACGGGTTGCTGATGGTGCTTGTCGGCCTGGCCGGCCCCACCGTGGCACCGCCGATCACCGCGGTGCTGCTGAACTCCGTTGCCGTTCACCGCGCCGGGACGGCCAGCGGCCTGCTCAACACCAGCCGCCAGTTGGGCGGTGCCCTGGCCATCGCCGTCTTCGGCGCGCTGCTCAGCGGCCAAGCCGGCTTCGGCGCGGGCGTTCGGACCAGCCTTCTGGTGGCCACGGCCGTGGCAGTGGTCGCTGCCTTGACCGCGGCGCGCAGCCTCGGACGCCACCACCAGATCCGCGAATGATCCACACGGAAGGAAACAAGCCGTGACCGACCCCGCCCCCTGTAGACACTGCGTGTGATTTTCAACACCAGTCGCCAGGTTGGCGGCGCCCTCGCGGTCGCCGTCTTCGGCGCATTCCTGGCTCACGGGGCGTTGATGCCGGGGGCTACGCGCCAGCCTCCTGATCGCCGCAGTCGTTGCGCTGCTCGCCGCCGCCGCCGCGACCGTCCTGCGACCCGTCCGCCACCACACTGACAACGACGCCCCGACCGCCGCACCGGCCGCCGCATAGGCCGGGATGTCAAGGGAAGGAGCAGCCGCATGAGCAACTGGCCCAACGAACAGCTCGACCGCATCGGCGCATCCGACGAACTCGAGATCACCACCCGCCGCGGGGACGGCTCCCTCCGCCCCTGGGTGCCGATCTGGGTCGTCCGCGTCGGTGACGACCTCTACGTCCGCTCCTACCGCGGTATTGACGGCGCTTGGTTCCGGCACGCCACCGCCAGCGGCACCGCCCGCATCCGAGCCGGCGGCCTCGAACGCGACGTCATCCTCGCGGAGCCGGTTGAAGCATCGGTGCATGAACAGGTCGATAGCGGCTACCAAGGCAAGTACGGCCGCTACGGCGGCAGCTACGTCACCCGGATGACCAGCCCGGCCGCGATCGCCACCACCGTTCGGCTGATCCCAGCATGACCAGACCGGCGCGCGTAGCGCCGCTTCCTGCTGGCTGCCCGACAGAGGACATGACCTTCCACTACGGCCGCTTGCTGCCGCCGACCGCCTGACCGCCTGCACCTTCAACAACACGCATCAGGAGGCACCGTGAAGTTCACCCAGAGCAACGGCCGGACTGCCACCGGCCCCGCCGACTGGTTCACCGGCACCGTCTACATCGACGGCGTCCGCAACCCCGACGACCAGTCGGCTGTCGGCTGCGCGCACGTCAGGTTCACCCCGGGTGCGCGCACCGCCTGGCACCACCACCCCAAGGGCCAGACCCTCTACGTCACCGACGGCATCGGCTACGTCGCCCGCCGCGGCACCGACGGCGCCACCGAGGTCCAGGAGATCCGTCCCGGCGACGTCGTCTACATCGAGCCGGGCGAGGAGCACTGGCACGGCGCCACCCCCGACCGGTTCATGGCCCACGTCGCCATCCAGGAAGCCGACGAGTCCGGCGAGGTGGTGACGTGGCTCGACCACGTCACCGACGCCGAGTACGGCGCCTGAACAACCTCATCCCGGCCGGCGAGGTGGCGCTAGGCAATTCCCGCACAGCTCATAACCGAAGGAAGAACAGATCCATGATCTTGAACGAGACGTACACGCTGTCCAACGAGGTGACCATCCCGAAGCTGGGGCTGGGGACGTGGTTCATCGACGATGACAAGGCCGCCCAAGCTGCCAGAGAGGCCGTTGCGGCCGGGTACCGCAACATCGACACCGCCCAGGCCTACGGCAACGAGCGCGGCGTGGGGGAGGGCGTCCGTACCAGCGGCGTCCCGCGCGGAGAGCTGTTCGTGTCCACCAAGCTGGCGGCCGAGGTCAAGAACTACGACGATGCCGCCGCCGCGATCGACGGGTCGCTCGCCACGCTCGGACTCAACTACGTCGATCTGATGCTGATCCACAGCCCGCAGCCCTGGGCCGACTTCCGCGGCGGGGACTACGCCGAGGGCAACCGGGAGGCGTGGCGCGCGCTCGAGGACGCCTACAAGGCAGGAAAGCTGCGATCCATCGGCGTCTCCAACTTCGAGCGGCGAGACCTCGAGAACATCCTCCGGACCTGCACGGTGGCGCCTCAGGTGAACCAGCTGCTCGTGCACGTGGGGAACACTCCAGCCGAGCTCATCGCCTACTGCGAAAGCAAGGGCATTCTCGTCGAGGCCTACTCACCGATCGCCCATGGCGAGATCCTCAAGAACGCCGACGTCGCCGCCATCGCGGAGCGCTACTCGGTGACCGTCCCGCAGCTGTGCATCCGCTACACCCTCCAACTCGGCACCGTGTCGCTGCCGAAGACGGCCAACCCTGACCACATGCGCGACAACGCCAAGGTCGACTTCGTCATCTCGGGCGAGGACATGGACGTGCTGCGCAGCCTGCGGTTCCAGGACTACGGCGACCACAGCGCATTCCCCGTCTTCAGCGGCAAGTAGCGCAGGTCACCTCCCCACCGGTGCGGACACCAAGGCCGGGTTCGCACCGGTGATCCCGGCGGCCACCCCGGCCGCCCGACGCCAGCCGGCTTGTCCAGCCAGGTAGCGCACTTGCCGACAAGGACGTGCTGTGGTGGGCGCTTGCGCTATGGCGGACCTGGGAGGCAACGCACCTGCCGTCGGCGCTAGCGCCGACGGCGTCGTGCTCTGTATCACCAAGCGCAACGGGCACCTACCCCCTCAGAGTTGACCAAGTACGGCTCGTCGTCGCAGCAGCCACGGTCGTGGCAAGCCTGCCGACCTATGGCTGCGCTACCTGCACCGACCTGAAGGAAACCCTGCTACCACGGGCCCGCGCTACTCGACCGATCGGCATCTTGGCGCTGCCGAATCATCCTCGCCTACGTCGGGACCTTGAGCATTTCGCACCTGTGGCCCGCACAAGCCCGGCCAGGCACTGCATATTCGCAGGTCAGAGTGCGCCCGGGAGGATTCGAACCTCCGACCATCGGATTAGAAGAATCACACGCATCTTCTACACCGCCCTCACCAGCAGCTTTACCACCAAGATCACCCTCACCAGCCCCTTGGCGAGCACTGGCAGACGGCGTTTCGCACCCAGTCCCGCACCCCGCGGCGATGTCGTTGGCCGAGGTGCGGGTGTGGCGCGAGAACGGCCTGGTGCGGCGGGGAGCGGCGGGCGGTGCTTCAGCGTGCCGGGAGATCAACGCCCGCCGGGTTGGAGGACGGAAACGCCCCAGCCCGTGCAGCGTCGTCCCCAGGTGAGGTGGTGGCGTTGTCCGCTGTCACGGGCTGCTCGGACCCGGGGCGCGCGGTCATCGCCAGGATGGTCGCGCAGCCACCGGGACAGTGCCCACCATCGTGCAGCTTCGTATCGGTCCCAGCCGGCGGGGCACGTACTGATCGCGGCAGTTGAGTGCGGTTCCGTTGTTGAACTGCTGGTGTCGCAGTCGGACGCCACCAGGCAAGCCTGGGGGACTTCTAGCGCCCAATCAGGCGCTTGAAGGCCGGCTCGTCACGGAGAGGATCCAGGTCTGAATCCACCCTTGCCGCGTCCCGGAACTCGTCCGACATCCCGATGGCGTGCCGAAGGTGGGCGAGGGCCTCGCTCGTCCGACCGCACTGGCTCTCGCAGCAGGCGAGATTGAAGACCAACATGGGGTACTGCGGATTGGTCGCAACCAGCGCACCTAGGCGATCAGCGACCTCGGCGTACTCGCCCGCTCCGTACAGACGGGCGAGTGGAGCCCACAGCTCCCAGCCCCGAGCCACATACGCGTTCCCGGGTGTGCCTTCCAGCGCGAGGATGGTCGTCCCGGCCTCCGTGGCTGTGGCCCTCCGCGATGTCCGGGGAGAGACGAAGACGAGAGTGCCGGGAGGCGCGTCGAGCCGGTCACCGTCGACTTCGAACACCGCCCGGCCATTGAGGACGACGAACAGCTCCTGGTCCGCGGTCGGATCGTCCTCGTCGTGTTCGATGATGACCACGTCACCCGCCGCATGGGCGGTCCACGCCGTCGCCCCGAAGGCCGTGATGCCCAAGTGGTGTCGGATCGGCCGGTAATGGCTACCCGCGTCCTCGAGCTCTTCAATCTCGTCCAGATGATTGATTGCGTAGCCAGCCATAGGTCGTCCATTCCTTCGCTTCGTGGCTCCCGCCTCGGAGGCTACGAGCCATTCCGGACGATCTGCGCCCGGAATGATCCCACAACCGGATCGGCGGGAACCGCTCGTCAGGCACGACCGGGGCATCGTGGCACGAGCGGTCACCGCGGATGACGTACTGACAGCGGCATGAGAGTGTCTACAGCGCGATCCCCCTCGCCGGGAGTCACCCAGCTCAGCGAGGGCACCTGATTCGAGGCGCCTGTCATCGTCGAGGTCTAGCGTCTTGGTCAGTCGATGCAGAACGACGGACAGAGATGCTGGTGCAGCAGGAGGGATCCGAACCGATGACCACAGTGCGTGTGGTGCCGGCGACTGCTGCGAGATGGCCACAACTCGGACGGGTCTTCGGCCCCCGGGAGAAGAACCCCACATCGTGCTGGTGTCAACGCTTTCGTCGGCACGACGAGCCCACAAACCGGGACGCGCTGCAGCGTGAGATCCACCAAGCAGATCCTCCGGTCGGTCTGTTGGCCTACCTCAATGGCGACGTGGTCGGCTGGACGCGAGCGGTGCCGCGGTCGACGCTGCCTGGGATAACCGAGCACCGGGCACTTGCCCGCATCCTTGATGAAGACCTTGACGCGTGGTGGGTCTCCTGCTTCGTGGTTCGCCGCGAGCATCGGGGCAGCGGCATCGGAGTCGCTCTGCTCGAGGCTGCCGTGGACTGGGCGGCGCAGCACGGTGCGTCGGTACTCGACGGCCACCCAGTTGACACCGACGGGCTCGCCCGCATCCCGTCCCCTTCCGCAGTCTTCACGGGTACTCTCGCCATGTTCCGACGGGCCGGGTTTGCCGAGATCGGACGTACCTACCCGACCCGACCAGTGATGAGGCGCGAGCTCCTGCACCGTTAGCGGGCGGGGTAGTGAGATGTGCGCCTCGCACAGGGCAGCGCTGCCGGCGGGGACCGCACCCCGGCGGTGCTCGACCTGCGCTCGGAGGAGAGACGCGCGGAGGTGGCGGGGCAGGGCGTGAAACGCTGGGGCCCCGCGACTGTCGCGGGGCCCCCATTCACGTACTGTCCGGCTCTTCGGACCGGGCAACTCGGCCCTCATGAGTTCTTCGGGCGGATCTTCCCCTGGAACATCAGCATGATCACGAAGTTGTCCGCGTACGGTGAGTTCTTGAGGATCGGGTCATCGTCGGCCGGGAAGCCTTCGATGTGGTCCTCGAGCGCCGCGTTGTTGCCGTACCGCTCGTACAAAGGCACGATCGGCAACAGCTCGTTGAACGCCACGGCGGCAGTCGCCACGTTCTTTTTCTGAGCTTCCTGGTCGAGACCTTCACCGGCGTTCGTGACAGCCTTCTCCAGGTCGACCTTCCCGAGCGTGTCGGTGTCCTGCTTGAGCGGGAAGTCCATCCCCTTGCCGCCCTGGTTCGCCGCGACCGGGATGTTGTGGGTGAACAGGTCCGCGACGAAGGCGAAGTGGGGGTGCGGACTGCTCGAGGATCCCCAGCCCTGGATCGCCAGCTGGAAGTTCCCCTTGTCGACGTCGATCGGCTGCTGGGTGAACGTCACCCCTCTGCCGGTGACGCCGAGCCCGAAGTCCGACAACTGCTGGGCCACGTTGGCGCCTGTGGCGGACCAGTCGGCGTACTCCGAGGGGAAGGTGAGTTCGTACTTGGCCGGAGTCCCGTCGGGCTTCATCCACGACTTGCCCTGCTTCTTCCAGCCGGCCTGGGTGAGCAGGTCGGTGGCCTTCTTCTCGTCGTATTCGTAGTGGTTGAGCTTGCCCTGGTCCTCCGAGCTCAGCCAGTCCGGTACCTGGATGTCGGAGAAGCCCGCCATGAACTTCACCGCGACGCCGGAGTCGGAGAGGGAAACCTTGCCCACCTCGTCCCGCTTGATCGCGTGGGCGAACGCCCGGCGGACCCGGACGTCCTTGAACTCGGGCTGCTTGCCCATGTTGAAGAAGATCGCCGGACCGGAATAGACCGGGGGCCGCAGGATCCGGATGCCCTTCGCGATGAACTGCTTCTCGGTGGCCACCGGGAAGCCGTGCGTGGCGTACTCGACTTTCTTGGCCAGGACCAGAGGTGTGATGGTCGGAGTCTCGCCGTTGTAGAGGGTGATCTTGTCGAACTTGACCTTGTCCGCGGCCCAGCCCTTCTTGTTCTTGACCAGGGTGAGCTGCGCGTTGGTGATGCTGTTGTAGTCGTAGGTGAACGGACCGTTGGTGACGACCTCGTTCTGCGCGTTCTTGGGCCGCCAGGCCTGGAGTTCCTCGTTGAGCTTCTTGCCTTCGGCGCTGTCGAGGTCCTTGCCGGAGGTGAACAGTTGCTCGGCCCGCTTGCCGAAGTCGCCGTAGGTCGCGGAGCTCAGGATGTTCGCGCGGACGATGTAACGCTCGACTACGCTCGAGGGGTTGTTCATCGTGAAGACGACCGTCTGGTCGTCCTTCGCCTCGACCTTGGAGAGGAACTGCCACTCGGTCTGGCGCATCACCCGCCGGCACAAGAACGTACTGATCACGTCCTGGCTGGTGACATCCTTGCCGTCGCTCCACTTGACGCCCTTGCGCAGGGTGTAGGTGAAGGTCTTGGCCACCTCGTCGAAGCCCCACTTCTCGGCGAGCATCGGCTCCCACTTCTTCGCGTCCCAGTAGTACATGCCACCGGGCAGGAAGATGAGGTCGAAGTAGGCGCCGGGGTTGATCGAGTCGGTGACGCCCGCCATCAGGTTGAAGTGGCCCTTCGGCGGCACCTGGTAGGGCCAGGCGCCGTTGAAGACGGCCTCTCCGCCGCCACCGCCCCCTCCGCCGCCACCGCCGTTGCCGCTGTGCTCGCCACAGGCTGCCAGCACGGCGGCCCCCGCGGCGCCGAGGCCGAAGATCTCGAGCACCCGTCGCCGGGAGAGCTCGGGGCCGAACGGGCCTGGTGTTGCGTTCATCAGTTCCTCCCATCAATCAAGTGATCAATGCCGCGCTAGGAGGGTTCTGCCTAGCGATTCTTCAGAGGTACTAGAACGAGGACCCGACGACACACGCGCACACTGCGCAGCAGAGCCGTCACTTATCCATACAGAGATGCGGGTTCGCCGACGTGCTCCCCGTACGGATTCGCACCGGGAACGTTTGATGATCGGGAACGTATACCTTCACCGGGGCCGAGCGGAACCGTATGGCGACAACTTGTAACCCCGATTTGTTGCGAAATCTGCGCAGTCCCGGCCATGTCCACCCGGTTTCGCGCAGCGGCTCGCGGCTTATGTGGCGGCCCCCAGGCACCGGAACCTGGTCAACCGGCAGTTCGGCGCCCAGGCTCCGAACACGTTGTTCGTGGCGGATTTCACCTACGTCCTCCTGATCAGCGGCTTCGTCTACACGGCCTTCGTCGTCGACGCGTTCGCCGGGGTGTCGGCGGTTGGAAATCTCAACGTCCAAGCGGTCCGCGGTCATCGAACGGTCCATCGCCGCGGCCCGCACGCTGCGGCGAAGGCAGGGTAATCCCCTGAAAAATAAGGCGATTCACCACTCGGACGCCGGACTCCGGACGTCCGGACTTTCCGCGGCTGAGTCGGCGGCGGTGTCCTTCGGATTCGGCGAACCCTTTGGTGGTCGGGAGGGTCATCGCCGGATGTGCGGGCACGGGTGCGGGCCAAGCGGCGGTAGGAGACTGCCGGGAGCTGGCGCTGGTCCGTCAGCTCTGGGATGAGGACGGCGAGGACGGGGCCGGTCCACAACCAGATCGGGGACGTGGCAACCCCGTGACCCTGAATCGCCCTGGGTCTCAGGGCAGAGCCTCCACGAGACCCGGGGCGCTTCAGGTCGTCGGGGTCGTAAATCACCTGGATCGTGTCGCCCTTGTGCACTGACGGGTCGTGGTCGACGAACGATTCGGTCCAGTCCTCGACCTGGTGGCCGTCCTTGGTGGTGAAGCGCACCGTGATCCTCGCGGCCTCCTTCGAGGTCTTGGGCAGGGTTTTGTCGAGGACGACTGCATCCGCGACCTGTCCCCGCGTAGCCAGGACATGACTGTCATAGGCGAGTCCGATGGCAAGCAAGGTGAGGACTGCGGCACCCAATAGGCCTGCCAGGATGCTCAGCAGACCCCGTTGACCTCCGCTCTCCATCCCACTTGTTTCCTCTCCGCGCTTCCCGGCCCGGGGACCCGAACACCCTGACACCGGTCGGGATAGAGGCCCAGCGCCCGTACGCATCCAACCCCAGATACACCATCATCATCTGCCGGTGCGGTGACCCGTCCCACTTGCGCATCCGAAAACTCACCGGCTCGCCAATCTCGGGCACGCTCATGCGACGACCCTAGCTGGGCGGGCGATGCCCCTCATATGCCTCCGAAGGGCCTTCGCCAGCCGTCAATGCCCAGCACCTACCATCACCGAACCACGCTCAGCGGATCCCCGGTCGGACGACGACCTGCACACGAGAACCCACTCGTAGCGCGTCGCTCAGCGAGGGGACAACACTCCGCGAGGCCCGCTGGACGCGCCCGCCGGCTGTCAATGGCTCTGTCAATGAACAACAGGTGTACGCGGCCCCGGATGACACTTCAGACAGCGTTTCGGCCAGCATCGCCGCAGGTCAGCTAGGGGCTGAAGGTGATCATCGCCTTTGGTTCTGATGGTCGCTTGCTCTCGCGGGGCCGCCCGGGCCCGTCGTGTACGCCTATCAACCTCGACCTGGGGTCCACCAAACACGCGCGCCCGCGCTCCGGGGTCAGTACGCTCGCGCAGCGCACTGGCGCAGGGCAGCATGACCGCGGCCGGGCCCCGGACGTGCTACGTCCCTGCGGCCATGTCAAGGCCGCGTTCACGCTCATCCAGCCAGGCCTCGCGAAGGTCCCCGAGGCGGTCCCGCTCGTCTGCGGCGGCCTCGCGTTTGTCTGCGCGACGTTCACGTTCGTCGGCTGCCGCGTCGCGGGCATCGGCCATCTGACGCCGCTCGTAGGCGTCGCGGGCTGCGTCCGGCGCCGGACAACTCACGGCGTGAACTTGACCACCGAGGCGGGAACGCTGCGGGTCGGCGAGGCGGAGACGTCGCTCGGCCGAGTGCCTTCGTACGATCGCCGCGAGCTTGCGGGTGCGTTCGTATTCGGCGCGCTCCTGTGCCGCGGTCTCTCGCTCCGTGGTGGCCTGGCGACGCCGTTCGGCGTCCTGCTGTCGACTGAGGACGGCCATGTCGATGTCGATGAAATCGTCGCCGTACTGGCCTGAGTCCATGGCCTGAGTGTAAGCGCAAGGTAGAGCTAGGTCTGAAACTGACGGAGTGCTGCGCAATCAGCCGGTCCGTCCGGCCTGCGAGCGTCCTTGGCGGAGTCTGCCCAGACGAGCCTGGCCATCGGGGGACGGGTCAGCGTAGGGTCGCTGTATTCCGGGCGGCGAAAGTCGACTTGGAGTCCACATGTCTGCCGCCCTAGCTCCTCCTCATCGATCCAGACGTCGGATCTCGGCGTTGGCCAGCGATCTGCTGGATGCCTCCGGGCATGGTCGCTGCCGGAAGTGGCTCGACCTGATGGCGATGTCACCCGCCGGCAGCGAAAGGAGCCCTCGTGGCTTGGATGACCAGTAGTTCCCGCTCCTTCGAAGCGGAGCCGTCGATCGTCAGTCCACGCCTGAGATGGGGGCCGTCCCTCTCGCGCCGCGCGCTGGTTCATGGCGCTTGGTGGCCGCGGTCGAACGACCCTCTCATCGAACTGCCGGGGCTGATCGTCAATGTGGACGAATGGTGCGGTGACGCAGCCATCTGCCTCATGCTCGCCCCGCACGGCTGGGAGGACCGGTCAGTGCGCATCCGGGTGCGCGGTCGGGTGGTCAGGGTCGGCTGGTACACCACTCAGCCGGGCGCCATGCTCACGGCGACCTTCCCCGAGCTTCCCAACGTCCATCTCCTGATCATCCCCTTTGACACCGATCCCGTACGGGCCGAGGCAGCGATGGTCATGGCAGCGGGCCAGGCATGCGCCGTACCTGCCCAGGAGATCCTCGCCAGGGTTAGCCATAATCCGCCAGCGTCTCCGCCTACCGACGTTCCTCCGGGGCAGGAGTCCCGACGAATGCGGGCCGGCCTGGACGCGAACGCGTGACGGCATTGCCCTCTTGCACGACTGGACATTTCTACCGAGTGTCTCGTCGGCCCGATTGGCCCCCGGAAACTGGGCGATGGCACTCGGCGCCGTGAGGCCACAGCCACTGATGCTGCCAGGGGAGACGGGCAAGCATGTCACCGACTCCTGGCCTGAAGGGAACTCGACTGTGACAAAGCAGGTGATTGGCGCAGGTTCCGGACCCTGTAGCCAAAGTGCGTCAATAAGGTGCGGTTGGCCAATGCGTTCCCCCTGGTAGGCGGCATGATGCCTACCATGGACGATATGGGCTCGGACGACGCAACCGATGAGCCGGCATGCAGAGGCTCGGCTCGACGGCTTGAAGAGGCTCAAGATCTACGCGAACTTGCCGCCATTCAGCGGGAGCGAGCCGCCGAGGCCCGCCGCGATGCCAAAGAAGTTCGGATGGCCGAGGCGGAACTTCGCGCGAAGAGCGCAAGGATGCGCGACGAAGCGTCGTATCAGTGGCGGCTAGGCCCAGACAAGCGAGAACGGCTTATCGACCAACGAGAACGCGCCGCCGACCAGCGGGCGGACCGAGCCGACGAACGTGAACGGATCGCCGACGAACGCGAACGGATCGCCGACGAACGCGAACGGATCGCCGACCTGCGTGACCAGACCGCCGACTGACCCGCTCCCGACGGACTTTGCGATTGTCCAGATGCCCGTGACCTTCGAGCGCCTACCAGACACGGACATGATGCTCGCAAAGAACACGGGTAACGGGGCAGGCCATCGACAACTCAAGGCGATCGGCACCGGGCTCGTCGTGACCCAGCTGTGGCGATACACAGAGCCCTACCGGAAAGGTTCGGAAGGCACTAGATGTTGCGGGTCGTGACGTTGGTGACGGTCTGGTGGAGGCGTGAGGCGGGTGGTTGGTCGCCGGCGGCGGTGTGGGCTCGATGGTAGTTGTAGTGGATGTTCCACACCTGGATCGCTCGTGCGCGTTGGCCTTCGCTGGTCCACACGCGGGCGTAGAGGAGTTCCTCAGCCAGGGTGCGCTGGTAGCGCTCGGCCTTGCCGTTGTGGCGGGGTGTGTAGGGACGGGTGCGCTGGTGGCGCGAGGCGAAGGCTGTCGCTGTGCGCACGAACGCCCCGGCCCGGTAGTTCGCACCATTGTCGGTGACCAGGCGAGTGATCCGGACGATGCCGTGGGCTGCGAAGAACGCTCGTGCCCGGTGGAAGAAGCCGATGGTCGTCTTGGCGGTCTCATCGGTTAGGTGCTCGGTGTAGGCCAGCCGGGAGAACCCGTCGACGGCTGAGTGCAGGTAGACGTAGCCCGCCTTGGCACCACCCTTCTTCTTGGCTTTGGCGCGTTGGGCGGCCCGGTCGGCGTCACTGCCGCGCCCGTGGGCCCGCCAGCCGCCACCATCGGGGATCCGGCCGACCTTCTTCACATCCAGGTGCACCATGTGCCCCGGATAGCGGGCAGTGATCCGCTCCGGCCGCCGGTTCGACGCACCGGACGGGTCCAGGTCACGGCGCCGGTTGATGCCCAGGCGGACCAGCCACCGGCCTACGGTGGCGACCGAGACCCGGTGGCCGCGGTGGGTGAGCTCGGCGGCGATCGTGCGGGCGGACCACTTGTGCTCTCGCCGCCAGCTCTCGATCAGCTCCACCACCTCATCCGGTGTCTGTGACGGGGAGGAATGCGGGGCCGAGGAGCGGTCGAGCAGGCCGGCGTCGCCGCTGGACCGGTAGCGGTTCACCCATCTCGACAGGCACTGACGTGACACACCGGCCTCCGCAGCCACGTGTGCGATCGGACGGGTCTGGCACCGGGTAACAAGACGCAGCCGGCCGGCAGGAGTCAACGGGGCGCTAGCGTGGGACACGAGGGGTAGATCCCTTTCGGTGAGCAGGACGGTTGGTCGCACTTCCATCCTGCCGTCGGGCGATCTACCCCTCGTTCACACCCTGGCTACCGTCAACAACCTCATGAGCCACAACAACTAGACGCCGCCCATCTGCTCCTTGTCGCACCGTTCCGGTCTGAACCTTATTGTCACCCTGCCTGGCATCGGCAGCGTGACTGGGTGTCCGAGCTAGCGTCAAGTCGTATTGGGGATTCCCGCAGGCTCCGACGCTCCCTGGTGGTCGGTGCGCTGAACCTTGGGCTCGCCGTCACCTCGTTGCTGACGGCACGACTCGGGCTCCTGGTGGGGGTGGAGCCAGGGGAGGCCAGCCCCATCTGGCCGCCCACCGGCCTCGGGTTGGCTGCCCTCCTGCTCCTCGGGTTTTGGATGTGGCCCGGGATCATGCTGGGCTCGATGGCGGCCAACGGGTTCACAAGCCCTCCAGCTGCGAACATTCCCACCGCGATCGGAACCACCCTCGCCTGCCCGTGCGCGTACTGGGCACTGCGCAAGATCCACTTCCGGACCGAACTCGACCGGCTGAAAGACGCGCTTGCGCTGGTGTTCCTCGCCGCTTTCGGTGCGATGCTCATCAGTTCCACCATCGGAACCACGCTGCTCATGCTCGGGGGTGACATACGGGCTAGCGACTTCCTCGCGACGTGGTTGACCTGGTGGACCGGTGACGCGATGGGTGTCCTGCTGGTTACGCCCCTGCTGCTTACCCTCGTGAAGCTCCCATGGACACGCGACGTCGATACGTTGAAATCGACCGAGATTATTGCCTTGCTCGCGGTCACCTTCGTGCTCGTCATCATCACCGAAGCGGTGTTCGGGATCCTGTTCCTCACTTTCCCGCTGATCGTCTGGGTGGCGTGGCGGTTCCACCTTCCCGGGGCCGCACCCGTCGGACTACTCGCCTCGACCGTGGCCATCACCGCTGCCCTGCGCGGGACAGGGGTCTTCGCCGGGCACAGCCTGGCCGAGAGAATGGTGATCCTCCAAATGTTCAACGGCTCGGTTGCGCTGGTCGCACTGCTCCTCTCCGTAGCTCTCGTCGAGCGCCAGCGATCGCGCGCAGAACTCGAACGGACGTGCAGCCGACTCGGAGAGGTCATCAACCACCTTGATCAAGCGATGCGGCCGACAGAACAAACATCCTCGGGCATTGGGCAGAACGCGCACAGGACACACGAACAGAGCGGCCATCTCCTTGGAGAGCCGGACACTGACCATGCTGTTGGCCGGCGGGCCGGCGGGCCGGCGGGCCGGCGGGCCGGCGGGCCGGCGGGCCGGCGGGCCGCTCGTCGCCGACCGGCCGCCAGCCAAGCAGCTCGTGGTCACGGTGGCCATCCCCACAGATAGAGACTTGGCGGCTTGCTTCCCACCATCTGACCAGCCTGTTGACGCCGCGTAAGTGTCATGAAGAGGGGCAAAGGTCAGAGGGATGGGCCGAGCGTATCGATTCGGAGAGTCACTGTGGAGGCAACCGATCATCTCGACCGGGCAATCGGCAGCGCCGTCGCCGCCCTACAACAGGGAACGATCGAAGACTGGCAGAGAACGGCCGGGCCCCTGGATTGGACCTGCCGGTTCACCGCCGATCACACCGCACACTGCATGCAGCTGTACGCGCTCCAGCTCGCGAGTATGACGCAGACGCACTACGTGAGCTTCTTCTCCCGAGCCCTGGAGGACGCAACGCCGTCGGACGTGCTCGAACTGCTCGAGGTGAGCGGTCATCTTCTATCCGCTGTGGTTCGAGGCGCGGAGCCAACCGATCGCGGCTTTCATCCCTTCGGCGCGGCAGACGCTGAGGGGACGGCGGGTATGGGATGCATCGAGTTGCTCGTCCACACCGGAGACATCGCGACAGGGCTCAATCTGCCGTTCCAACCCCCCGCAGACACCTGTGCTTGGGTCCTCGCCAGGATGTTCCCCGACCGCCATGCTGAACTCGAGGCAGCCGACGTTACGAACGTCGATCCCTGGTCAGCTCTGAGATGGGCCACCGGTCGCACCCCGCTGCCAGGGCTAACACCTGTAGGGCCCACCTGGAAGTGGCACAGCTCACCACTCACCGATGAATAGGTCCGACAGCAGCGAAGTACAAAAACGCCAGCAACTGTCGTCTGCCCCTGCCGACCCGAGATGGCATGACGCACACCTTGCGATGCCGGCCACGGACTCGATCCTGACCGGCATCACACACCCTGCAGTCCGCGGCGGCCGTCCCACGCTACTACGGCGTCCAGTCACAGACGTGGCAGATCACCGGCCTGCTGCCACCGGGGGGTGTCGATTCCGATGGTTCGGCCGACGATCCTGCACATGCCGAGCAGTGCGGCCGCGCGCAACCGGCAGGCCGCAGTGCTCCGACGTAGTCAAGACCTTTGATGGCCTCGTCGGCCTGTCGCGACAACTCGGCAGCCCTGCTGTAATCGGCGGGCTCCTGGCGGACGTCGACGGGTATGGCGTCGCCCTGCAACAGCTGGGCGACGCCATGGCGGACGGGGCGCACGCCCATTTCTCCTCACCGGTACAGCTACTGAGGTAGTCGCCCGGCGGCTGGAGATGCACACGGGGGAAGGCAATGTGGACGGACATCAGAAGTCCATGACGGGTCGAGGTCCAGGCCCTGAGCGAAGGTTCCGGCTCTGCTCTCGGACTGCATCCCGGTGGTTCGAGGTGCCAAAGGGGGCAACCGTACGGCCAAACCGGCCTGGCCGCAGGACTTTTGCTCAGATCTCTCCGGGCAATTTGCGCCCGGCTTAGCGTGGCGGAGGGCCTTCGCGTCGGAGGACCCTCCGCCGGACAGGGACGTTGGGGAGCTGGCCAACCTGTCTGCCCCGTTCCCAATACGCGGCTGGCTCAACCGCGCCGTCGGAGCCTTCAGCGTGAGCGGAAGCTGTCCCCATCTGCCAGCCCTCGGAATAGATTTGTGGGAGTCCCCTCACTCGTCGGAGGAGGCCAGAATCCGCGGGCAGGCACCGATGGGACAAAGCCTGTGAATGAGGACACCAAGGACGCGCTCCCTCCCTGGACACCGTACGTACTGACGTTGTTCGTCTTTGGTCCGGACGAGTCCTCCAGGCGGGCTGCGACCCATCTGCGCAGGCTGTGCGATGAACTTGTCGGCGGCCAGTACCGCCTTGAGGTCGTGGACGTGGGAGAAGACCCTGAGCTTGCTGAGGAGTTCGGGATCTTCGTGACGCCGACCGTTGTGCGCACCCAGCCACTGCCTCAGTTCCGGGTGATCGGCGACCTGTCGGACGACGCGCGGACGGCCGCGGCGCTCGGGTTCCCCGCACCGCTTGACCCGCTGGAAAGGAGGCGGTCCGGTGACAATTGACAGTGAACCCGCCGAGAAAGTCCCTACGGGGATCAGCGGTCTGGATCCGATCGCCCTTGGAGGTCTGCCGCGCGGCAGTTCCACCCTGGTCACCGGCACGACAGGTACCGGGAAGACGTTGTTCGCGATCGAGTTCCTGGCCCGCGGCGTGGCCGACTACTCCCAGCCAGGTGTGTACGTGACGTTCGAGGAGAAGGCCGAGGACATCCGCCGGAACGCCAGGAGGTTCGGCTTCCCGATCGATGAGTGGGAGCGGGAGGGCTTGTGGGCCTTCGTCGACGGCTCCGATCATCTCGCGACCGAAACAGTCACGTCCGGCACCTACAACTACGCCGCCCTGGTCAGCCGCGTGTCCAGCGCCATTCGACGGATCAGCGCCGCCCGCGTTTCGCTGGACTCCATCGGGGCGATCCTGGCCAGGTATCCGGATGTGGCGACCGTACGGGGAGAACTTCTGCGGTTCGTGTCCAGCTTGAAGGAACTCGATGTCACGTCGGTCCTTACAGCCGAGCGGCGGGAGGAACACGACGGGGTTTCTCTTCTCGGCACCGAGGAGTACGTCGTGGACAACGTGATCGTTCTGCGAAACCTGCTGCATGCCGAGCGGCGTCGCCGCACGATCGAGATCGTGAAGTTCCGCGGTGCCCGGCACCGGACGGGGGAGTGGCTGTTCACCATCGACCCGGGCGAAGGTCTGGTGATCATCCCGCTCGCTTTCCTGGCGCCCCGCGAGGAGGCGTCCGCAGTCCGGGTTTCGACAGGGACACCCGACTTGGACCAGATGTGCGAGGGAGGCGTCTTCAAAGATGCCGTGATCTTGCTCACCGGTCCCACCGGCGCCGGCAAGACACTCACCGGACTCATGTTCGCCCGGGCCGCCTACGCAAGCGGAGAGCGGTGCTTGTTCTACACCTACGACGAGCCACGTGACCGGCTGGTACGAAGTGCGGCAGGGTGGGGCCTCGACCTGACGACTATGGAGGAGTCCGGCCTGCTGCGAGTGGTCTCGGTCTACCCTGAGGCAGCCTCGCTGGAGGACCACTTCCTCAGCCTGCGTAGGAACGTCGAAGAATTCTCGCCGAACCGGCTGGTCATCGACACCCTGTCGGCGCTGGAGCGCATCGTCACTCCCCGAGGACTCCTGGACTTCGTGATAGCACTGGGCGCGGTGCTACGGGAGCGCGAGATCACCACGTTGCTGACATCCGCACCATCTGGCCGCTTCACCTCCACCATCACCCCCGCCATCGCGCTGGAAAGCACAAGCCTGGCCGACGTAGGAATCAACATCCGCTACGTCGAACACGCCGGCAACATCCAGCGCGCCATCGCCATCCTGCAAACCCGTGGATCCGGCCACGACTCCGCCGTACGCCAGGTCACCATGGAAGCCGGACAAGGGATGCGGATCGGCGACCCACTCCCACACACCGCCCACCTCCTGCCCAACGAGGGCGGGATGTGAAGTGCGCACCCGACGACTTCCAAGATGGGGGTCCTCCGATCCGGGTGCGCCAGGGGGAGGACCGGCATGGCGGGGGGCGCCGGTTAAGCCTTTGTGGGGCAACGATGGAAACCGGTCCGCTCTCCCGCCACATCGCGGACGCAGCCCGAGAGCTGCAGGATGAGACCGACGCGCAGGCCACCTTGGACAAAGCTGTCGGACTGGCGGTGCGCCTGGTAGGCGCCGCCGAAGAGGCAGCGATCTCGCTGGTGCACCGTGGCGGCCGAATATATACCCCGGCCGCCACCAGCGACGTGGAGCGCAGGGTCGACAAACTGCAGTAGGAGCTGGACCAGGGGCCGTGTCTTGACGCGATCCGCAAGGAAGAGCTCGTGCTCGCACCAGATCTCGCGACGGACACCCGCTGGTCTCAGTGGGGCAGCCGTGTCGCCTAGGAAACCGGAATCCGCAGCATGATGTGTCTTCGCCTGTTCACCTACGCCCATACCGTCGGAGCTTTGAACCTCTACGCCCGCTCCCGCAATGCGTTCGGCAGGGATGACGTAGAGCAGGGTCAGGCGCTGGCAGCGCATGCTGCGGTGGCGGTCGTCGGTGCGCAGAGGATCGATCAACTGAGCGTCGCCTTGGATACCAGAACGGTGATCGCGCAGGCGCAGGGCATATTGATGGAGAGATATCGGTTCACGGCGGATCAGGCCTTCAACGTGCTCGTCCGTGTGTCGTCCCAGGCCAACGTCAAGCTGCGAGATGTGGCGATAGAACTCGTCGAGACGCGTCGAACCCCTGGGTACAGGCCACCGGAGCCCCCTGACGCCGACGGCGTTCCGTTGCGCGAACTATCTCGCTCCACCCGCTCCGGCGCCCGATGCGGACACGAAGCCGGCCGAGACGACCGACCAGCCAACCCGGCGACGCCCTCACTCAGATACCGGCCCACCCGCGTATGCACCGACTGGCCAGAGACCCCGACCTGGGCCGCCACCTCCCTCACCGACGCACCCCGCCAGCCACCCGAACCGCGCCAACCGCCAGGTGACGTGCCCGGTCCCTGGATGGACGTTTGGGCCCCAGTACCGGCTGCCATGATCCCCTCCTGCCTTCGTCGCTTCGCAGCCAGCGTGGTGGGTAGTGAGCCATGTCGGTGTCGGGCAGGCGCTCGTATGGCCGCTGATGTCGTCTGCGGGCCGAGCTAGGAGCGCGGGTAGGGGAGTCGTACGGCTACGGCCGGCCCCGCAGCGTCACCAGCAAAAGAACCTCCGCGCGACGGCAGAGCGAACAGGAGACCAGTCATGATTGGGACGAGGGTCGCCGCCGGCGTGCTGGCCGTTGTCACGCTGACCGGAGTCGCGGCCTGCCCCACGGACGAGCCCGCCAACGCGAAGATGTCGACTGCCGTCGTGGCATCGAAGCGGCCGACGGAAAGTCTCAAGCCACTGCTCGAGCAGCGCCTCCCGAATGTCAAAGGTAAGGCGTTCACCTCGGTGATCGTTTCCTTCCCGCCAGATGCGCGTGCGAAGCCGCACCGGCACGGCGAGGCGTTCGTGTACGCGTACGTGCTCGAAGGCGTCGTTCGCAGCGAACTCGCCGGCAAGCCCGCGAAGACCTACCGCGAGGGCGAGAACTGGGTCGAGCCGCCGGGCAGCCACCACGTCCTCACCGAGAACACCAGCCGGACTGAACCGGCCAAGCTCCTGGTCGTCTTCGTCTCGAACACCGGGGACAAACTCAAGGTCGACGACCCGGGGTCGTAGGTGCCCAGCAGGGGGTGCCTGAGTTGGGCGAGCCAGCGGACGGCCAGTACGACTGAGGAGGAAGGATCACCGTGGGCACCATGCGAATCGCTGTCGCGGGAGCGACCGGGAACATCGGCGCGCTGACCGTTGCGGCCCTGGCACGACGTGGACATGACGTCGTCCGTATCAGCCGTTCGCTCGGGGTGGACCTGGCGACGGCTGGGGGCCTCGACGCCGCCCTGACCGGGGTGGATGCCGTTGTGGACGTGACGAACTACATGGCGCCGGGCCGGGAGGAGACAGTGGCGTTCTTCGGCACGGCCACCCGGAACCTGCTCGCCGCTGAGGAACGCGCCGGTGTCCGCCACCACGTACTGCTCTCGATCGCTGGGGTGGATCGGGTGGACGGCAACGCGCACTACGCCGGCAAGCGTGAGCAGGAGTGCATCGTGACCGAGGGGCCGGTGCCGTGGACCATCGTGCCGGCCACCCAGTTCTACGACTTCGCCGCGACGATGAGGAGCTGGACCGAGCAGGACGGCGTCGCCGCGATCCCACCGCTGCTCGTACAGCCGATCGCCCCCGAGGAAGTGGCCGAGGTCCTCGCCGAGATAGCCACGGGCGCGCCGCAGGGACGCTACCGCGAGATCGCCGGGCCGGAGCCACAGGACCTGGTGGACATGGCCAGGCGTACCAACGAAGCGCGCGGCCACCCGGTCAGGCTCGAGCCCACCTGGTCGTCGCTGCTCGGCCCGGAGATGGCCGGAGACGTACTCCTGCCCGGTGAGGACGCCCGCATCACGCCGACCACCTTCGATGAGTGGCTCTCGAAGCAGCGATAGCCCCGCCGATGACCTCCGCGGCTGACCGGACGCGGCCGGATCCTCAGGACTCGCCGGTGGGTCACCTGTGGCAGTACAGCACCTACGAAGCGGGGCTGACCATGGTCCTGATGTTCGGTGTGGCGACCGTCGTGCGCTGGGTCATCGGCGAGTCACCGGTGTCCCGGGCGGTTCCCGATATTCACCTCAAACTGGTCGTGGTCGGCGTCGCGGTGGGTCTCCTGCTGTCCGGGCTGATTCTCAGCCCGCTGGGGAGGGCCTCCGGCGGGCACATGAACCCTGCGATATCGCTGGCCATGTGGCCCTTCGGAGTCTTCCCGGGCCGGGGCGTTCTGCCCTACTGGGCGGCTCAGCTGGCGGGTTCCGTTCTGGGTGTAGTGCTGGCCCGTCTGGTGTGGGGCGCTCCGGTCGCGAGACCGCCTGTCGCATACTCCGCCCTCAGGCCCGCACCTGGCTGGTCCAACGCGTCGCTGTTCGCGGCGGAGACCGCGAGCATGGCCGTGATCGTCGTGCTGGTGGGAGCCTTCCTTTCCGCACCTCGGTTGGCTCCGCGCGTGCCGTGGCTGGTCGGCGGCCTCATAGGCGTAGGCATTGTCGGCCTCGGGACTGTCACCGGGCCGTGCGTCAACCCAGCCCGTCAGTTCGGGCCCGCCGTCCTCGCGGGCCAGTCGGACTTCCTTGCCACCTACCTGATCGCGCCGATGGTCGGCGCGGTCGTGGCCGCGGTGCTGCTCGGCCGGTTCCATCGATGCAGGTTGCTGACACATCGGCTGTGTGGACCACGACGCAGCACTGATGCCGTGCAGGACGAACGCCGATCAGGACACAGGGGGTAGACGAGTATGGCTGATGTGACCTTCGACGGCCTCGCGGTGCCGTCGAACACCGAGACGTCGGACGCCGCACTGGAGATGGCGTCCGCCTACTTCTCGCCCGCACTGCTCAACCATTCGGTACGGGTCTACCTGTGGGCATCGGCCCTCGGCGCGGCGCGGGACATCCGTTTCGACCCCGAACTGCTGTACGTGGCGTCGATGTTCCACGACTTCGGCCTGGTGCCGGAGTTCGACAGCCACACCATCTCGTTCGAGAAGGCGGGCGGCCATGTGGCCGGTGTGTTCGCGGCCGGCGCGGGCTGGCCCGTGGACCGCCGGGAACACCTGTCGCAGCTGATCTTCCGGCACATCTGTGGGGACCGGGTGGAGGAGTCCGGGGATCCCCAGGGCTTCCTCCTAGCGCGGGCGGCCGGGGTGGAGATCACCGGCCGGCACGCGGAGGAGATCCCGTCCGGTTTCAGGGCCGACGTGCTCCAGCGTCACCCCCGGCTCGGCTTCGTCGAGGAGTTCCTGACGCTCTATCACGACCAGGCTGAGCGCAAACCTGACGGCCCGCCCGCAGCCTCGATCCGGGCCGACCTCGACGGGAGGATGGCGGGCAACCCACTCGACGACACTTCGCCGGCCGGAGACTGAGCACGGACCCCAAGCCTCACGCCAGCTTTGGTTGTCACCCTGCTCGCCTCCGACGGGCTGACCAACGCCTACATGCACCACCTTCACCCGGAAGGCGACACTCGGACTCCGTGAGACAGGCTGCGTCGTGGTGGGGATGGCGACCCGCCACCAGAGTGGAGTGGTCGCAATGGGTCCCAGCTGCCTGCCCGGCTGCGCGGAACCTCGAGGCGAGAGGCCGACGAGCAGTGACGTGGCGCCGGCGGCGTCGCTCCGCGTGACCCATGACCGCTCCGCTCGGGCTTTCAATCCGGCTGGTTGGGAGGCGGATGTAAACAGGAGCGGTCAGTGTGACCCGTCGATGATGTGGTAGACCTCTTCGATCACGGGCTCCGTTTGCGCAACCTCAGTGAGCCCGAGATCGACCGCGGTACGGACAAGTTGGTCGAAGTAGGCTCGGAGCGCTTCTTCGGCTTCCCAGACGGAGATGATGCGGAGTTCGTCGCCCTCGCGGTAGCAGACGTGGTAGAGCCGCTCGGCCGGTGCCCCCAGGCCTGCTTCATCGAGGGACTCGGCGATCTGGTAGCACTGTGCAGCGGTCATCCCGGGCGGATCGAACTTGACCAAGAGACGTCGCCGCGGCTCAGTGGCTGTCCGTTTAGATTTGATGATGGTGTGTACTTGGTGGACGTCGGGTTCGTACAGCACGATTCCGAGTTCCTTGAGAGCGGGAACGAGTGTTTCGGCGAATTCCTGGAATTGCCCCCGGTCGATGGCGGGCGGTGTATCCCAGATGTCGACAACCTTCAGCCGGTCCTTAGGCCCGTAGGCGACGTGGTAGAGGCGGCCCGGGGGAGAGCCCGCGCCGGCCTCCTCCAGCATTAGGAGGAGGTGGTCGTAGGTCTCGGCACTCTGGATGGACAGTTCGAACTTGTACAAGAGCGCCATCCTGACATTGCCTTCCCTGCGGCCACGCCGCCGAACTGGTCGCTTTGTGAGGTCCCGCCACCGGGGTACGCGAGGGCGAGACTTGCATGAGCCAGCCTCGCTTCTTCCATACTCGCACCGTGATGCAGTCGAGGGACAACGAGTCGGCTGGCAGGCATCCGTCTCATTCGTCCGTTTCGCGCCCGCCGTTCACGCAGGAACGACCGGTCTCAGCTCGCGCCTGCGGGAGCCCGGGCGAACAGTGACGCCGGCAACGACGACCTTCACAGCGAGTGGAGGAGAACATTGTCTTGTCCTATGTGACAACCACCGTGGCTGACTTCTACTGGGACGTGCTCGACCAAAGCGATCGTGGCGGTCAAGCGTCGGCGAATCCGATGGAGCCCCTCCCAAGCCGCCGTGTCCGAAGGTCTGGGCGCCTAGCAGACCGAGGCGCCGCGTACACGGGCGGAAACGAAAGATCTACGGTCAGATGTAGGCGGCCACCCCAGCCACCAAAGCGACCACGACCACCACGACGAAAATGACCATGCGCGCATACCTACCCCCCGCTGCCGGTCAGTATTCCTGGTACAACTCGCACAATGCGCCGCTGATCTCGGCGGGGGTGTCACCATGCGTCATCAGCGACCGCATCAACGCCGCGTCGGTGCCTGCTTCTGCGGCCGCTGCCAAGACCCCCGGTGCCCGTCTCGATGTCAGGGTCGACCGCGACCTCACGCTCACCGAGCCACACCATCACCATCGGCGCGAATCTCGTGCGGACGTCGTCCCGATCCCTTCGCTTGGCGCCGCCACGTTGACTGCGGTGCCGACAGGTTCGGTGCCCCACTCGCACACCGGTGCGCACCGCGGGCCTTCAGAGCTAGATGTGATCCAGAAACATCTAGGTCCCCGGAGACACCCGCGTATGCGCGGGATGCATATCAGGAGAGGCCGAAGAACTCCGTAACCCCTCACACTGGTTCACCAGCCGCCCACGACTCAACGTGCCGTCCTCGATCCGCGCGAGCACCAGGTCAACGGTGTACTCCATACGCCCCGTTGCACGATCTCATACCGGCCCGTGCCGATAGCCGCGTAGAGCACGTCCGCGATCCACGTCCGGGTGACCGTGCGGGCGGTGACGTGCGCCGGACCCGGTACAGCCTGTTTTGGATGTCCTCGACGATTCGCCATCGAAGACCGGCAGGACAGGCGGCGCGTTCGGCCGGTGTCCGCAGGCTGGTCTTCTTGTACTCGCAGTCCTGGCACGACCATTACGGCAAGTAACGTTTCACCAAGCCGGTCGGTGAGGAACTATGACTGTGCTCAACCGGTCGGGTTCCGGTCTGGTCGCGGATGTGGAGAACGAGGGCGGCCAGCGCGTTGGGGACGGTGGAGCTTTCCATCCTCAGGACGCGGTAACGGTTGTGCAGCACCTCGCCGTGTACGCGCAGTTCGGACTCGAACTGTGACGGGTCACCGACGACGACCTCGGCGAAGATGAGGTCGTCGGTGTCGGGGAGATCGTGGTCCTCGCGCATCTGGCGGATCTTGTCGCGGTACTCCGCCGGGTCACGCGCATCGGGCTCGTTGGCGATCAGGCGCACCCGGCGGCGAGCGCGGTCACGGACGAACCGCTGCGCCGTCTCGTCCAAAACGACGTCGGTCACCCGCAGCTCGAAGGCCCGCGCGAACCGGGACAGGAACGACACGACGATGATCGCCGCGATGAAACACGCCCCGATCTTCACCCCGTCGGGGCGTTCGACGACGTTAGCCAAGGTGGTGTAGACGAACACGGCAGCGATGACCCCGATTGCGATCGTCCAGCGATGCTCCCGTGCCCGGCGCGCGGCGATCATCACCGCCAGGAACGCCACCGCCGTGAGGACCAGCACCATCGGACGCGTGGCACGTGCCCAGTGCGGCGCCATGCCGTACCGCGGCAGGTAGCGCGGCAGCAGGTTCAGCAGCCCGGCCATCGCCGACGCACCCGCGAACCACAAGATCGCGACCGTCGACAGTCGTAGGCGGAGCCGAACGCGCTGCCGTGGTGTTCGTGGGCGAGGTAGGCAAGCGCCCGGCCGTTGGCCGGCCCGCCGGGCTGGAAGTCCTTGGCGGGAATCAGCAGTGTGGTGACGACACTGCTGGTGACGAGGAAGGCGCTCATGATCAGCGCCGCGGTGGTCAGCAGCTTCCTGTACCCCTGATCCTGCCGTCAGGGCCCACATCCACTTCGAGTGGACCGAAGGCAATCCGGTCACGCACTTCCTGCGCTTCTTCCTCTTCGGCGTCGGCGAGGTGGCCCCCGTCACCCGCGAAGTCCTCCGCGGCGCCGAACCCGACCCCTCCCGCCGCCCGCACGTCCACGTCGGCTGAGCGGCGACGAATGAGCAGTCGCGGCTGTCCATCGGCGACGGCCAGTACCGGTGGCCTGCCCACGAGGTCTGTTGGTTCGCGGCCAGCCAGTCCGGCCGCAACACCGACCTCGCGATGTCATCGACGCGTTCGTCGAAGACATGCGCGGCACGTCGGCGGCCCTCGCCGCGTTCGGTGGACGGATTGGGCGATGGCATGGCGTGCAGTGAACGAATTGCTGGCGGCGAAGGCCTTCGGTCGGCGGCTAGCCGGGCACGCCCACAGGTTCGCGGCTCCGCTCGCAGATCCCTCACGGGTCGGCAGACGGCGCTTCCGCAGGTCAGAGCGGGTGCGCCCGGGAGGATTCGAACCTCCGACAACCCGGATTAGAAGAATCACACGCAGCGTCTACAACGCCCTCACCAGCAGCTTTACCACCAAGATCACCCCCTCCAGCCCCATGGCGAACAGCGGCAGACGGCATTTCGCACCCCATCCCGCACCCCGGACGAGCCTGTGGGAGGTCCGGCTGGCCACCCGGCCCGCGGACGAAGTGTGGACCTTCGGACTTAAGCGAGCGGAGATCCTCTCGTCGGCCCAAGCCGGCGCTTTTGACCCAGAGCCCTGCTTGATCGATGCACTGCTTCGGTGCCGTGGTTGGCTGGCTGGCTGGTTGGCGTAGCTGGCGCAGACTCCTCAACGTCCCTTGGCGGAGGTTCTGGCTGGTTCTTGCGTGCGCAGAAACTGGCCGTGCCAGGTGTGGTACCAGACCGCGCCTGACTGCGCGTTGACCGACAGCATCCCCACGATGCGGTCGCCGCGCTGGGTGTGGAGGGTGTAGTAGCCGGGGAACGCTTCGGGATCACCGGCCCGCAGGCCCGTCTGGTGTTGCTGGAGCCACAGGTCAGCCAGACGCCGCGCTTGGCTCGGACTGACCGAGGCCGTGGTCGACCCGGTGCCCGGCGGGCCTGGCGGCATATCCCCGGGCATGCCGCCGGGGCGCATCATCATGTTCATGCCGTACGTGGTGTTCCACATCATGGCCGGGCCGTACTCGATGTGGACCGCGCCGCTGGGGTCGATGAGTACCTCGGTCGCCCGCCGGCCAGTCGAGGTGAGGAACTCGGCGTAGTAGCCGTTGCTGAACTGCATGATCTCCCCGACCCGAAGCCCCAACGGACCGGCGGCCCGTTGCGCGGCTCGTCGGGCGGCGGCCATGTCAGCCACCGGGCCGGTCCCGGGCGTCAGATACATCATCCCGTAGCCCGGTCCGTGCATCCGGTGCATCCAGCCGTGGTCGTCGCCGTGCATCCAGCCGTGGTCGTCGCCGTGCATCCAGCCGTGGTCATGCATCCGGCCGTAGCCAGGGGCGCCGGGACCCGACGCGCCGGCGTGACCGTAAGCGCCAACGCCTACCCACAGGATCGATGCCAGGAGCGCGACCACCGCGGCCACGAGCACGACCAGGGGAAGCCGCCGATCCCGAACCCAGCTGCTCATTGGGGTTCCTGCCGCCGTCCGGGTAGACGTGCTTTCAACTCGTCGTAGGTGGCGGTGTCGATCTCCCCGCTGGCGAGCCGGCGGTCGAGGATCTCCTGCGGAGATTCCTCCCGGCGCGCGGGCCCGACCTCACCCCGTCCCCCTGCGGGATGGACGAGCCGGGTCACAGCCCACACGATCACAACGATGAGTACCAGCCAGAAGAGCGACATTACGAGCCAGCCGCTCCCGCCCATGCCGCCCCATCCGCAGCCACCCCATCCGCACATAACAGGTCCTTCGGACGTTGCTTCGGGTGTTTCTGTCACACCTTTCCGCTGTCGACGCTAGGCAGCCCGTATCAGCGGGAGCAGGGTCCTCGGGCCCTGCCGCACAGGGGCAGATTCCGCCTCGCGCGGGCAACAGCCAACCCGCCCGGCAAGCCCGAGGACGGGCGCCCATCTAGTGGTCGCTCTCCTCCCGGGGATCTTGGGTTTGGTCTCGCAGTAAGCCCCTGAGCGGGGGTGATGGATTGTCTACGTCAGGCTGGACGGGTGACTTCTGGTTTGTTGGGCACGCTGGCGGTGGCCTCGGCTGCGGCGTTTGCTCTGGCTCTGCTGTCGGCTGTGGCGGGGTTCGGCGGTGGGGTCTTGTTGTTGCCGGTGTTCACGCTCCTGTTCGGGCTACGCGTGGCCATTCCGATGCTTACGCTGACCCAACTGTCGAGCAACGCCGCACGCGTGTGGTTGAACCGCGTGGATCTGCGATGGCCACTGATCGGCTGGTTCGCCGCCGGAGCGGTGCCGTTGGCGTTCGCCGGGGGGCTGATGTTGGCGCGGGCTCCTCTCGGGCCACTCCAGCGCCTGCTCGGTGTCTTCCTCATCGGCGTGGTGGTGTGGCGGCGAGCCAACCCGCACCCGTTCAAACCCAGCGACCCCGCGTTCGCCGGCGTCGGCGCGGCCTCCGGCCTGGGGTCGGCGCTGCTCGGGTCAGTCGGCCCGTTGACCGCACCGTTCTTCCTCGCCTACGGCCTGACGCGCTCCGCCTACATCGGCACCGAGGCTGCCAGCGCCCTCACCATGCATCTGACCAAGATCGCCGCCTACGGTGCCGGCGACCTTCTCACGCCCCGCGTACTGCTCTATGGAGCCGCGCTGACCCCAGCCACTCTGGCGGGCGCATGGGTGGGCAAGAAGATTGTTGGCCGGATCAGTGACCGTGCTTTCATCGTCCTTGTCGAATTCGGCCTACTCGCAGCCGGTGCCCTCTTCCTGGCTGGCCTCTAGCGGTACATCGCGCCGCTGCGGTCTGAGCCGTCGTCGCGAACTCTGGTGGCGCCGACCCGGTTCCGGGAAGGTGCCTGCAGCTGGTCGCGCTACGGCGTCGCCGGTCAACAGCAGTTCTCGAGGTATGCCTGCAGGTCGGCCAGGGCCGCGAGGGTCCCTTCGCGGTCGGCGCGGTAGAGCACAACCTTCCCTTCACGTCGGGAGGTCACGATCCCTCCGCGCCGTAGGAGAGTGAGCTGTTGGGAAGCGGTCGATTGGCCGACGCCGGCACGTTCGGCGATCTCGTTCACCGACAGTTCCGCCCCCCGGGCGAAGAGCAGCATGATTCGCTGACGCGTCGGGCTGGCGAGTGCCTTCAGGAACTCATGTGTGGCCGCCGCGATCTCGACCTCGCTCGCCGCACATGTCGTCCGGGCACCGGGGAGGTCGTCGTCGGGGACGGTCGCCTGCTTGGCCATGCTCCTCCTCCCGTTCCGGCCTCAACCTAGCACCTATCGACGTATTGTCATATCTCGAACTGATGATACGTTGCCTTCATGTCGAACACCACAGAACCTGTTGTCATCGTCGGCGGCGGCCAGTCCGGCCTCGCCGCGGCCCGTGCGGCCCGCGACTGCGGCCTGCGTCCTCTGGTCCTGGAGGCCGGCGACCGGCCGGCGGGGTCCTGGCCTCACTACTACGACAGCCTCACGGTCTTCTCTCCGGCCGGTTACAGCTCGATGCCCGGTATGCCCTTCGGGGGCGATCCGGACAGGTATCCGACCCGCGACGAGACCGTGGCCTACCTGGAGCGCTACGCGGCCGGCCTCGACGTGGAGATCCGAACCAACACAACCGTTCAGAGCGTGGAAGCCGGCGAGCATGGCTTCACCGTCCAGACCGCGGACGGCCGGCGCATCGACGCGGCCGGCGTGGTCGCGGCGAGTGGTTCCTTCTCCCGCCCGTACGTCCCCGAACTCCCGGGGCTGGAGGGCTTCGGCGGAGAAGTTCTGCACGTGGCCGACTACCGCAATCCCAAGCCGTACGCCGGCCGGCGGGTGGTTGTCGTGGGCGGCGGCAACTCCGGCGTCCAGGTCGGTTACGAGCTGTCCGAGGTCGCGACCGTCACCCTCGCCACGCGTGCTCCGTTGACGTTCCTCCCGCAACGCACACGGGGCAAGGACCTGCACTACTGGCTGCGGACCCTGGGGTTCGACGACCTTCCACCGGCATGGTTGGCCCGCATCGTCACCGGACCTCTGGTGCTGGACACCGGCCGCTACCAAGCCGCCTTCGACTCCGGCCGGCTCGATCGGCGCCCCATGTTCGCCACCCTCGACGGCGACCGCATCGTGTGGGCCGACGGAACACGGGAACGGGTCGACGTGGTGCTGTTCGCGACCGGGTACCGGCCGAGCCTTGAGTACCTGAGAGGGCTCGGCGCGTTCGACCCGAACGGTATGCCTGTGCACAGCGGCGGAATCTCCCTCACGCACCCCGGGCTGGTCTATGTGGGGTTGGAGTTCCAGAGGTCCTTCTCGTCCAACACGCTGCGAGGGGCGAGCCGAGACGCCGACTACGTGATGGCCCCACTGGCTGCGCACGTCCAGGGCGCTGCTGCCGCCGGCAGCCTCTGACCAGAACAGATCCATCGCGAACCGGCACACCCACACCATCGGGTTTGGCGGTGGGGGCCTGGGCCCGGCGATCGGCCGGCCCATTCCGCCGACCTGTCAGCTGGTCTTGAGTACCGACGGCGGCAGTTCGATGTCGGGGACGAGCTCCACAAGCAGGGCGCGGACGCGAGAGTCGAGGTCGGCGACGATACGGCGAACGGTGGCCTCGTCCTGGCCGCCGGGGTCGTCGACGGGCCAGTCGACGTACTTCACCCCTGGTACGTAGGGGCATTCCTCCCCGCATCCGAGGGTGATGGCCAGATCGCTGGCGGCGATCGTCTCGCGGGTGAGCAGCTTGGGGTGCTCCTTGGAGGTGTCCAGCCCGAGCTTGTTGAGGACGTCGGCGACCTCGGGGTGGATGTGCTCGCCGGGCTGGGTACCGGCCGAAACGGCGGTGACGCGGCCGGCCGCGTAGTGCTCGGTGAGCACCCGGGCCGCGACGGACCGGCCGCCGTTGCGCACGCACGCGAACACGATCTGGGGACGGTCGTTCATGCGGCTTCCTTCACTGTTCGCGGATCGTCGTGTGGCTTGGGCCGTCGACGAGTTCGGCCAGGAGCGCGGTGACGCGGTGGGCGATGTCGTCGCGGATGCTTCGGATGGTCTGCAGGTCGTGCCCTGCCGGGTCGGCGACGTCCCAGTCGAGGTAGCGGCGGCCGGGCACCACGGGACAGGAATCGCCACAACCCATGGTGACCACGATGTCGGCGTTGGTGACCACCTCATCGGACAGAGGTTTCGGGAACGCCTCACCCGCGCCTGCTCCCAGTTCCTGCAGCGCGGTGAGCACCTCGGGCTGAACCTCGGCTGCCGGGCTGGTGCCGGCGGACACAGCGTGGACCCGGCCAGAGGCGGCCTGCGCCATGAGGGCCGCGGCCATGATCGAACGGCCGGAGTTACCGGTGCACACGAACAGCACCAGTGGCTGCGGGTGCGCTTCAGGGGCCACTGCTCGCGCGGCGGCCGTGAGCCGTTCGCGGGCGAACCGGTACGCCAGTACGGGCAGGTAGCCGTGGATTCGGGCCGGAAGCAGAGCGCGGTAGCTGTCAGTCAGACACGCCCCGACAGTCTCCGAACCGAAAACGCCGGCGAACTCCGCGGCCAGATCCTTCAGCGCCGCATCAAGTCGCTCATCGTGCGCGGGTGGGTCAACGGTCGTCATCGGCAGCTCATCCTGATTCATCATCAAACGCTGATGCGTCTGGACGCTACCGCCAGTGGGTGGCGCCTTGGCGACCGGTTTCGGAACGCCAGGTGAACACGCCGGCCCGGCTCACGGCGGCGGTCACCCGGCATCGACGATGACATCCCTACGCTCCCGGCTCGGGGGTCTGGTCGGGAAAGTATCGGCGTGCCCACAGGCTCACGTAGACCAGGCCGACCAGGACCGGAACCTCGATCAGCGGTCCGACGACTCCGGCGAGAGCCTGGCCGCTGGTCACGCCGAACACCGCGATCGCGACCGCGATGGCGAGTTCGAAGTTGTTGCCGGCGGCGGTGAACGCCACGGTGGTGGAACGGCTGTAGCCCAGGCCGACGGTGCGGGAGATGACCATGGACCCACCCCACGTGAGCGCGAAGTACACCACGAGGGGTATGGCGATGCGGGCGACGTCGAGGGGTTCGGAGGTGATCGCCCGGCCCTGGAGCGCGAACAGGATGACGATGGTGAAGAGCAGCCCGTACAGCGCCCATGGTCCCAGCCGGGGGAGCAGCCGTGACTCGTACCACTCGCGGCCTCGACGGCGCTCGCCCAATCGGCGGGTCAGGTAGCCGGCGAGCAGTGGGATGCCGAGGAAGACGACGACACTGCCGGCGATCTGCCCCGGGGACACGTCGATGCCGGTGGTGTCCAGGCCGAGCAGCCCGGGGAGCAGGTTCAGGTAGAACCAGCCGAGCAGTCCGAACGCCAGGACCTGGAAGACGGAGTTCAACGCCACCAGGACCGCCGCGGCTTCGCGATCACCGCACGCCAGGTCGTTCCAGATGATCACCATGGCGATACAGCGGGCGAGGCCGACGACGATCAGACCCGTTCGGTACTCCGGAAGATCGGCGAGGAACGTCCAGGCCAGGGCGAACATCAGCGCCGGACCGACCACCCAGTTGAGCACCAGCGACAAGACCATCGTGCGCCGGTCGCGGGCGACGTGGCCCACCTCGTCATAGCGGACCTTCGCGAGTACGGGATACATCATCACCAGCAGGCCCAGTGCGATCGGCAGCGACACCGAGCTCACCTTGATGGCGTCCAGGACGCCGGCGATGCCGGGCACCCACCGTCCGAGCAGGAGACCCGCGACCATCGCGAACCCGATCCAGACCGGCAGGAACCGGTCCAGACGAGACAGCCCGCCCACCACCCCATGCGGGGCGGCGCCCGTCGAACGTGCGTCGATGGCGGTAGAAGGCTGGCTCATCGTTCTCCTCAGCGCTTGGCGAGCCGGTCGGCGGCCGATAACATATCAACCGATGATGACATCACCAAGCACTGATACCTCGGTCGGCCCGCTGTTCAAGGTGCTGGCCGATCCGCTGCGCCGCCGCATCGTCGACCTGCTCGCGCGGGAGCAGTTGTGCACCTGCCACCTGGTCGAGGAGACAGGTGCCGGCCAGACGACGATCAGCAACGCCCTTCGGTTGCTTAGGGAGGCCGGGGTCGTCGAGACCGAACCCTGCGGCCGGTTCACCTACTACCGGCTGCGCCCTGAGGTGCTGCACGCCCTGGCCGGCGAAGTGGCCCAGCTCGCGGCCCACGCCGACGCCGCGCTGACCCGTAAGCGGCCCTGCTGACCGCCGGTCGTGGTGCGAGCTTGACGCAGACAACGGGCCCACCTCGCGGGAGGCAGACCCGTTGTGGCTTGGCGGTCGACTACGAGGAGCCGATCCGAGACGCTAGCCGGCGCAGCACGCTCCGGCGCCGCCGGCCGGCGCAACGGCCAACTGGCCTTCGGTTTTGGAGGTATTGCCGACACCGCCACAACAACCGCCGTCGCCTGCCTTGAGCGGCTCGGCCGCCTCAGCGGCCCGGTCGCCGGAAGCGAGGTCGTCCGTCGTCTTGCCCTCCAGTTCGGCTCCGGCGTCGGCGAGAACGACGTAGTTCTCCCAGCGCTGCCCGTCCGGGCCGGTGACCCAGTGCTTGTCCTGCCGGGCGTAGCAGCAAACGACGTCGCCTTCGGTGTCCAGGGTCAGGCCCGCGGCCTCGAGCCGGTTGGCCTGCGCCTCGACCTCCTCCATCGACTCCCGTTCGACGCCGAGGTGGTTGAGGGTGCCGGTGGCTTCGGGGTTCTCGAACAGCACCAGCTTCAGCGGCGGGTTGTCGACCGCGAAGTTGGCGTACCCAGGACGGCGCTTGGCCGGCTGGGTGTCGAACAGCGTGGAGTAGAACTCCACGGCCGCGTCGATGTCGGCGACGTTGAGGGCCAGCTGAAGACGAGACATGAATCCTCCTGAGTGAGGTCGGCAAGGTCGGCCGAACTGGTGAACGCCGTTGGCGTCAGCAGCAGGGGGCGGGGGACTTTCCGGCTACCGAGGACCGGTGCGGTCGTGCCGCCACGGCCTGCAGGAGGCCGCTCACAGCCCCGGCGTACCCGGCAAGGAGGTAACCGTCGCGACGGGCGTGGTGTGCTGCGCGGCGCCGAGCCTCCGCGGCGCGGAGCAGATCGTCCCGGTGGGCCTGTGCCACTGCTTCGATCATGATCGGGTGCATGAGCCTTCTCCTCCATCGTCCGCCGGACCGTCCCGGTGGCCACGAGATAGATGATGGTCTATGCGAAGCGCATTGACAAGTATCTATCTGAACTTTCCTCTGCTGATCTGACGCCGGGGGTGCCCGGGGTCGTCAAGCCAGGGTTGATAGACAGCCGCCTATCTCGTGGCACTATGGGTGGCATGCCGAAGCCGCTGCCCGTGATCGAGTTGGCGTCTGCCGGAGGCGCCTGCTGCGCCCCGCTCGCCGACGCGCCGCTGACCGCCGAGCAGGCCGAGGATCTCGCCGTACGGCTGAAGGCGATCGCGGATCCGACCCGGCTACGGCTGCTGTCCCTGATGCTGGCCAGCCCGGGCATGCAGGCATGCACCTGCGACCTGACCGAACCCCTCGGGCTGACCCAGCCGACGATCACCCACCACCTGCGCAAGCTCACCGCGGCGGGCCTGGTCGTCCCCGAACGACGGGTCGGCAACTTCACCTACTACCGAGTGGTGAGCGACGCCCTGACCGGCCTCGCCGCCATCCTCGCCCCGGTCACCGCCTGACCGAGGGCGCTTGACACTGCAGCCCGCCGGCGCAGACTGAGGTCAGCCCTGCGGCCGGCGGGGCTTGGACCTGATGGGTGCGTGAGCCGCAGATGGACCGGCAGGCAATACATGCGGAGATGGAGCAGGCCCGCATGACCTTCCACGCGCTGGTGTCGCAGGCGTCGCCGGCCGCCCTCGAACGCGCCTCGGAGGGCACCCGGTGGACGAACCAGCAGTTGCTGTTCCACATGCTGTTCGGTTACATGATCGTCCGCAGACTTCTGCCGCTGGTACGGGCGTTCGGACGTCTACCGGTCGGGTTCAGCCGACGGTTCGCCTGGATACTCAACGCCACCACGAAACCCTTCCACGCCGTGAACTACCTCGGCTCCTGTGGCGGCGCGCTGGTGTTCCGCGGCACGCGCCTGACCAGGAAGTTCGATCGAACGGTGGCGGTGCTACACCGCAACCTCGACCACGAGACCGACGACGCCCTGGCGCGGGGCACGCACTTCCCCGTCGACTGGGACCCGTTCTTCGCAGACAAGATGAGGCTGTTCGACGTCTACCACTTCGGTACCCAGCACTTCGACTTCCACCAACGGCAACTGACCATCCAGCCGCCTGCCACGTAGGACAACCACGCCGGTCAGCGGCCACACCGCAGTGAGCGCGAGTGAACCGCGGGCTTCGCCTCGGAGATCTGGTGCACATGGCTCGGATGACATATCCGCAGATCAGAGCGGGTGCGCCCGGGAGTGTCCCGGGAGGATTCGAACCTCCGACAACCCGGACTAGAAGAATCACACGCAGCGTCTACAGCGCCCTCACCTGCATCTTTACCCTCCCCAGCCCCTCGGCGAGCAGTGGTGGACGTCGTTTCGCACCCCGTCCGGCACCCCGAAACCGGCCTGGTCGACCTGGAACGGGCCTATGTGATCGGGCACAGCTACGGCGGCAACCTGGTCAACCGCATTGTGACGAACGAGCATCCCTTCCGAGCTGCCGTGTGCTGGGAAAGCCTTTGCCGAACTGCGACTCCTCACGGGCACCAGCGTGGAGATGCGGAGCCGGTGGGGCGCAGGCACTAGGAGCGCACGGGCCTGGTCGGCCTACTCGCACAGCCCTCACCACTGCGAAGCGGTCACGCTCGCTTGGCGAACTGCCCGAGTCAGACGGCGACGTTGATCGCGTCCATTGTCGACCTGACGTCGTGGACGCGTATGCACCACAGGTTGTCGGAGGTAGCGAGCAGCGGAGATGGCGGCCGTAGCTGCGTCTCGTTCGTGGGCCGGCCGGGGGTGACCGGTCACTGGATCAGCGAGTAGCTGGGGTCGGCGAGTCCACCAGACACGTCGTTCACCAGACACGCACCCGCCTCGACCGATCACCTGAGAAGTCGCCCTGCACCTCGTGCGGAGTCCCCGGAGGGCGCGGCCGGTCTCAGGTAACCGCCTTGACGCGACCGGCAAGTTTCTCATGACCACAATCTGCCCACAATAGTAAAAGCGAACGTTACATAGGAGAATTCGATTAGTCCGACAAGTATGATTGTCAACGATCCGATAGTGCCGGTCGGCTCATTCAATGCGATACTGAGAAAGCTTAGAATTGTCGATCGCAATCCCACGACATAAACGTCCACGATATATCCGGCGGTCAGTCCGGATTGTGGACGAGCGGGAAAGTCTCGAAATCCGGAGAATTGTGTTCCAACCAGCACTATGAGCGCGAAAGCGCTGAATAGGGATATCAGTCCGCTGCCAACGTAGACCTTTAGTTCCGAGGTTCGCCGTTTTTCGGCCTTCTTGTGCGGCTTCTCCGGCCACCGGTGATACCAGTTGGCCCAGGTATCCATCTTTTGCGCCGAAAGGACTGACTCCGCAGCGATCGCAATGCTTCCCAGGTTAAGCAGGAAAGCGATCGTAAGCATGAACGACCGGTAGGGAGCCGCCTCAGGAAAAAGGGCGAATACAGAGATCGCGGCTGACAGGACAACTGGATACACGAAGTACCTCCACCAAAATCGAACCGTCCTGGCAGTGAAAGCGCGTACGCGCTTTCCGAACGGCCCGGACTGGATTGACCAGTACAGCAGTAGGTACGATTTGATCCCGAAGAATAGGAAGACATTGTGCGCTCCACAACTTAGATAGAGCGGCCAGACGCGAGTTGGATCGTCGATAAAAGCCTGATCCTTTTTTCTCAGCTTGCGTATGAATTCTGGGCCGTGTCGCGCGATCCACACGTTGGAGGCGAAGAGGTGTTCTACTCGGAGCACGGTAATGACCGTGACCAGCACGCAGATGACTTCTATGGCAGTTGCCACGGCTCTTCCCCCGGAATCTTGTACACGGTCAGGATGCGGATAGTTTAGTGAACAAGCGCGAGGCCAGAGTGGCGTTCATCAAAGTGGTGTACCGCAGGCGCTCGTTAAGGGCGTGTGGTAGACGTAGTGCGGTCATCGCGTGATCCTTCGACTGAGTTCCGCTCAAGCTCAAGGAGACCTACGCGGTGACCGCCACGACCAGTATGACCCCTGGCCGGTTCCTGCACGAACAGCTGTCGGCCGCGTCGCGGAACTTGCTGCGCAAACCGCTGACCACGTTCATCTACGCGCTGATGTCGGCGGAAGCCGACGCGGTCTGCGGCGCACCGTACGGGGCGTCCAGCCCGGACCGGACGAATCAGCGCAACGGCTACAGCCACCGTGACTTCAGCACTCGTGCGGGCACGATCGACCTGGCTTTCCCCCAAGCTCCGTTCGGGTTCGTACTTCCCGGACTGGTCGCTGGAGCGGCGCAGCCGGGCTGAACGGGCCCTGACATCAGCGGTGGCGACCTGGTACCTGCTCAGGGCGTCGACCCGGCGATGAAGAAACTCGTCGAACAACTCGGCATCACCCGCCTGTGCAAGTCCCAGGTCAGCGTCATGGCAGCGGAGCTGGATGAGCAGGTGGATGCGTTCCGCACCCGGCCCCTGGACGCCGACCCGTACACGTTCGTCGAGATGGACGCCCTCGTACTGAAGGTCAGAGAGGGCGGCCGGGTCGTCAGCGTGCACGCACTCGTTGCCACCCGGTGTCAACGCCGACGGACACCGGGAGATCCTCGGCGTCGACGCCACTAGCGCCGAAGACGGTGCCGGCTGGCTGGGGTTCCTGCGCGGTCTGGTCGCCCGCGGCCTGTCCGGTGTGGCCCTGGTGACCTCCGACGCCCACGCCGGCCTGGTCGCAGCGATCGGGCGCCACGCTGCCCCGCGCGGGCTGGCGACGCTGGCCAACCGGCTCGTCGGCATCCTCCACGGATGCCCCACCCACCGCACCAGCTACAACGAGACCACCGCCTGGCCAACCCAAGAAACCATCGCCGCTTGACAGCTAAGAGCCGTGGGATGTCTAGAGGCCGAGAGTGCAGGCCACTTGGAAGGCTTCAGAGTTGCATATCTGCAGGTCAGATGGTGCGCCCGGGAGGATTCGAACCTCCGACAACCCGGATTAGAAGTCCGGTGCTCTATCCGCTGAGCTACGGGCGCTGGTCTGCGTGCATATGACCGCGTGCTACTTCGTCGCGGCAAGAGCGTAGTGGCCATGCCGGACGCGGACAGACTAGTACCCGCCTCGGGCGTGCCAGTTTTCTGTCCACAGGTCGCGGTTCGGCGCCTTTGTCCACAGGCGGGGTTTGGGCGGGTCGAGCCGCCGGCGATCCGGGCCAAGGTGGTGACCACAGATCACGAAGAAGGGTCGCCCCATGAACGAGACGATGATCACCATCGCCGGCAACGTCGCCACCGAGCTGCGCTTCGTCCGCTCAGACCGCGGCACGTCGCTCGTGTCCTTCCGGCTCGCATCGACCCCGCGGCGGTACGACCGCAACCAGGGCGGCTGGGTGGACGGCCAAACGACCTACGTCACGGTCGTGTGCTGGCGCACCCTCGCCGAGAACGTCGCGGGCAGCCTCCACAAGGGAGACCCGGTGGTCGTCTTCGGCCGGCTCCGGGTGGAGAACTGGGAGCGCGACGGCAAGACGGGCACGACCGTCGAGATCGAGGCCCAGGCGCTCGGTCACGATCTGTCGAGGGGGACCTCGGCGTTCCGGCGAACCCGCCGCGAGCAGCGTGAGGTCACCTCCGACACCTCGCTGGCCGAGGAACTGGCCAGGAGCTGGGACACCGGCGAGACCGCCGACGGCTCCGACGCGGCAGGCGAGGAAGCGACATCCGGCGACACCGACCGCCCCGACGGGCACACAGACGTCGGCGTCGATCACCCCGAGGACGGCGCGATGCCCACGCGCCGGCGCGGCAGCGGCCAAAGCCCCCTGGCCGATGCCGCCACCTCGGACGGCGCCGATCGGCGGGCTGCCTGACCAGCCCGCCAGCAGAGGGTGCGGGCTTCCTGAGTGCCCGCCTCTCTAGCTGCCGGGCGGCGACCTCGCTCGCGGTGTAACCCACCCCCCACCGCGGACGTGCCCCCGGACGCCGCCCGGCAGCACCCCCACGTCGTCGGTGTTGCAGGATGGTAGTTGTCTTGTTTGCCCCCGACCCCGAGGTGGAATCGCGTGCCGGAGTACATCTACACGATGCGGGGCGTCCGCAAGTCGCTCGGCGACAAGGTCGTCCTCAACGACGTGACGCTCTCCTTCCTACCCGGTGTGAAGATCGGTGTGGTTGGTCCCAACGGGACGGGTAAGTCCACTCTGCTCAAGATCATGGCCGGGATGGAGAACGTCTCCAACGGTGACGTGCTGCTCGCGCCCGGTTCGTCCGTGGGCATCCTGCTTCAGGAGCCACCCCTGACCGAGGACAAGACCGTCCTGGAGAACGTCCAGGAAGGGGTGGCCGAGACCAAACAGATGCTCGACCGCTTCAACGAGATCTCCGCCGAGCTCGCCGACCCCGACGCCGACTACGACACGCTCCTCGCCGAGATGGGGGAGCTGCAGACCCAGCTCGACCATCGCGACGCCTGGGACCTCGACTCCCGGCTGGACATGGCGATGGACGCACTGCGCTGTCCGCCCGGCGACTCCGACGTCACCCGCCTGTCCGGTGGCGAGCGGCGCCGGGTCGCGCTCTGCAAGCTGCTGCTGTCCCAGCCCGACCTGCTGCTGCTCGACGAGCCCACCAACCACCTCGACGCCGAGAGTGTCCAGTGGCTGGAGCAGCACCTGGCCGCCTACCCCGGGACCGTGCTGGCCGTCACCCACGACCGGTACTTCCTGGACAACGTCGCGGGCTGGATCCTCGAGCTCGACCGGGGCAAGGCCCACCCGTACGAGGGCAACTACTCCACCTACCTCGAGACCAAGCAGCAGCGGCTGTCCGTCGAGGGCCGAAAGGACGCCAAGCGTCGCCGGATCCTCGAACAGGAACTGGAGTGGGTGCGGTCCAACCCCAGGGCCCGTCAGGCTAAGAACCGCGCTCGTCTGCAGCGGTACGAGGAGCTGGCGGCCGAAGCCGAGCGGGTCAAGAAGATCGACTTCGAGGAGATCCAGATCCCGCCGGGCCCGCGCCTCGGCAACGTCGTCCTCGACGCGCACGGCCTCAAGAAGGGGTTCGGTGACCGCGTTCTCATCGACGACCTGTCGTTCTCGCTCCCCAGGGCTGGCATCGTCGGTGTCATCGGCCCCAACGGTGTCGGCAAGACGACCCTCTTCCGCATGATCGTGGGCGAGGAGAAGGCCGACGCCGGCGATCTGCGGGTGGGGGAGACGGTCAGCATCTCCTACGTCGACCAGACCCGCGCCAAGCTCCCCGCGGAGAAGAACGTGTGGGAGACCGTTTCGGACGGCCTGGACTGGATCCGGGTTGCCAGCTTCGAGATGCCGAGCCGTGCCTACGTCGCGTCGTTCGGATTCAAGGGGCCTGACCAGCAGAAGCGCGCCGGCATCCTCTCCGGCGGCGAGCGCAACCGGCTCAACCTCGCGTTGACGCTGAAGCAGGGCGGCAACATGCTCCTGCTCGACGAGCCCACAAACGACCTCGACGTCGAGACGCTCCAGTCACTGGAGAACGCGCTGCTGGAGTTCCCCGGCTGTGCAGTCGTGACCTCCCACGACCGGTGGTTCCTCGACCGGGTGGCGACCCACATCCTCGCCTGGGAAGGTACGGACGAGAACCCCGGCAAGTGGTTCTGGTTTGAAGGCAACTTCGCCGACTACGAGGCGAACAAGATCGAGCGGCTCGGACCCGAGGCGGCCCGGCCTCACCGGGTCACCTACCGCCGGCTCACCCGCGACTGACGTGGTCAGGCAGTCAGCCCGTCACTCGGTGAGTGACGGGCTGACAGCGGCCCTCTCGTGATCGCGGCGCGATTGCCCAGGCCGCGCGCTGTTCCGGGCGGCCCGGGCTCAGTCAGCTGTTGACGTCTCCGGGGTGGCAGGTGCATCGGCATCGGCCACCCCGTTGTCGTTTTCCTCGCCCGGGTATGCCGCAGCCACGTCATTCACACGGTCGCGCGGCTTGCCTGCCAACGCCGCCGTGTTCCGGGCGCTCACCGCGGCGAACACCCGGCCGAGCGCCGCCAGATCATCCTCACTCACCAGGTCGATCAGCCCGTCCCGCACACCTGCCACGTGGTGCGGGGCAGTCTCCACCAGCCGGGCGTAGCCCTTGTCCGTGAGCCGGGCCAGGACACCGCGCCGGTCGGACGGGCAGGCCTCGCGCTCGACCATGCCAGCTGACTCCATCCGGGCGATGGTGTGCGTGAGCCGGCTTCGGGAGTGATGCACCGACTGGGCGAGCTCGGCCATCCGGAGAGTGCGCCCCGGTGACTCCGACAGCCGAACCAAGATCTCGTACTCCGGCATCGACAGCCCCAGAACCCGCAGATCGCGGTCGATGCGCTCCATCAACTGCGCGCTTCCGAGGAGGTAGGCGCGCCAGGCTCGCTGCTGATCAGCGCTGAGCCACTTCGTTGATCCCATGCGTTCAGCATACTGGATGGTTGACATTTCAACCACCATCCTGGCATCATGGCGGACGTAGGAAGGTTGAACCTTCAACATACTGCTGTGGAGGGCTATCCCATGAGCACCCTGACGACCCCGACCGAGCTGACCGCCGGCACCTGGACCATCGACCCCGTTCACTCCGAGGTCGGCTTCACTGTCCGTCACCTCATGACCAAGGTGCGTGGTTCGTTCCGCGACTTCGAAGGAAACCTCGAGATCGCCGGCGACGCGGCCGTGTCCAAGGTCAACGTTCAGGTCCAGCTGGCCTCGATCGACACCGGAAACCAGCAGCGCGACGACCACGTTCGCTCCGGTGACTTCTTCGACATCGAGAAGTTCCCGACGATGACCTTCGTGTCCACCGGCGTGCGTCCGCACGACGACGGATTCGTCCTGGTCGGTGACCTCACCGTCAAGGGCGTCACCAAGCAGGTCGAGCTGGTCGGCGAGTACCTCGGTGTCGAGGACGACGCCTACGGCAACACCCGCGCGGGGTTCGACGCCAGCACGACCATCAACCGCAAGGACTTCGGCGTCGACGCCAACGTCCCGCTCGGCGGTGAGAAGTTCCTGATCGGCAACGAGATCGCCGTCCAGCTCTCGGTCCAGGCGGTCCTGCAGAAGTAAGCACGGCCCGTACGTCCCACGGCAGCAGCGGGGTGGCTCGGGTATTGCTCGAGCCACCCGTTGCTCGTCTTCAGTACTTGCGTGCGTACTCGGCGCTGGGCTGTCCACCGGCGCGCGGGTCAGCCGAACCGGTCGGGAGCAGGCGCGGCGCCCTACGTGGAGCGAGTGCCATACGCGGGGCCCCGGGCCCGTGCGTGGACCAAGCGCCCGGCGTGGACCGGGCAGACCCGGCCTGCCGGTGGCCTGAGAGGATCGCTACCGTGAGTCGCTTCCTCTTCCGCTGCCCGCTGCGCTGGTCCGACATGGACGCATACGGGCATGTGAACAACGTGGTCTACCTCCGCTACCTGGAGGAGGCGCGGGTCGCGATGTTCTTCGAGGGCGCGCGGACCGCCGGTGTGAGCACGTTCGAGGGAGAGCTCGTCGTCGTCCGGCACGAGATCGACTACCGCCGCCCGCTCGTGTTCGGGCCCGAGCCGATCGTGGTCGAGACCTGGGTGACCGACATCCGGAACTCGTCCTGCTCGCTGCGCTACGAGGTCAGGAACTACGACCTGGTGTACGCCGAGGCGCGCAGTGTGCTCGCCGCCTACGACGCGAAGGCCGGCCACGCCCGCCGGCTGAACGACCCCGAGCGCGCCTGGCTGGAGAAGTTCCGCGACGACGCCGCGCCGACGGGGTAAGAGGGCCCTAGGACAGGCCCTACGCCGGCTCGGCCTCGGCGCGCTGCGGGTCGCCGCCCTTGCGGCGCTTCTGCTTCACGTCGATCCCGCCCCAGAACGCGAACCCGGTGACGCGGACGATCGGCCTGCCATCCTGCGGATCGGCGTGCTGGGAGGTGCCGTCGAATCCGCCCATGATGCCCACGCCGTCGATGATGACCGCGACGTCATCGGGGACGACGATCTCGATGCCGCCCATCACCGCGAAGGCCCGGATCGTCGTCTCCTGCTGGGTGAACCGCGCCTCGCGCAGGTCGAGCTGGACGCCGCCCATCATGGCGAACGCGGTGTAGGCGGGCGGCACCAGCCAGGCGCCGCGCCGGGTGGCTCCCGACAGCACCGCGATCGAGAACGACTGGCCGGCGGCGCCGCCGGTGATCCGCGAGTCGAGACCCGAGGGGGCCGAGGCCGGCCGGGGCGGGTGCTCGACGGTCGACCCCACGCCGGGCAGGTCGGTGGTGAAGCGTTCAAGCTCGGCGTAGGTCTTGGCCGCGTAGACGCCCTCTAGTCGCTCGTCGAGTTCGTCCAGGGTGAGGCGGCCCTCCCCGGCGGCGTCGCGGAGGACGTCGGCGACACGCTGCCGGTCGGCGTCCGAGGCCCGCAGGTGGCTCGGGCCGGTGGGTTCGGGAAGCTGGCTCACGGCGCAAGTTTAGGGTCTGGCCCGCCGATCACGGGCGATTGCCTACCGGGCGGCAGAGTCCGGACTCCGTACGTCCGCAGGCCGACGTCGCCTTGCCACTCGCCGCCGCCGTGGTCTACGTTCCGAGCAAGCGCTTACCCGCCTGCCCGAACGCCCCTGCCGCGAAGGCAGGTGCCCGGGCCGGCAGGAGCGCCGTTCGGCTGGCGTGGATCGCCAGCAGTTCGCCGGGTAGTTTCGCCGAGCAGGTGTAGTGCAGACCGCCGAGAGGGAGTCTCGATGACCACGGAGCAGCCGTCCACCGAGGAGAGCGCCGTCGCCGCCGGAACCACCATGGCCGGGTCCGGCGGCGGGCGGACCAGATACGCCGTGGTCGGGCTGGGCTCGCGCTCGCGGATGTTCACCACCGCGCTGCTCACCGAGTACCGGGACCGGGGCGAGCTGGTGGCCCTGTGTGACCCGAACGAGACGCGGATGAGCTTCCACAACAAGTCGTTCGCCGATGAGCACGGCACCCAGCCGATCCCGACGTACCGTCCGGACGAGTTCGTCTCGATGCTTGCCGAGCAACGCGTGGACGTGGTGATCGTGACGTCGATGGACCGTACGCACGACCACTACATCGTCACCGCCATGGAGAACGGCTGCGACGTCATCAGCGAGAAGCCGCTGACCACCGACGCCGACAAGTGCCAACGCATCCTTGACACCCAGGCGCGCACCGGCCGCAAGCTGACCGTCTCGTTCAACTACCGCTACGCGCCGCGCAACTCCGCGGTCAAGGAAATCATCCAGTCCGGCGCTATCGGCGACGTCCTGTCCGTCCACTTCGAGTGGGTGCTGGACACGAAGCACGGAGCGGACTACTTCCGTCGCTGGCACCGCGACAAGCGCAACTCCGGCGGCCTGATGATCCACAAGGCCAGCCACCACTTCGACCTGGTCAACTGGTGGCTGGGCGAGACCCCGCGGACCGTCTTCGGTTTCGGCGACCTGAAGTTCTACGGCCGTGACAATGCCGAGAGCCGCGGCGAGGCGCCCCGCCCCTACCGCAGCCACGGAAGCCCCGACCTGGAATCCGACCCGTGGGCGATCGACATCGCCGGAGAACCGACGCTGCGCGCGCTCTACCTCGACGCCGAGCACGAGGACGGCTACATCCGTGACCGCAGTGTCTTCACCGACGGCATCAGCATCGAGGACGACATGGCGGTGCTGGTGAAGTACCGCTCCGGCGCAACTCTGACCTACCACCTCACGGCGTACTCGCCGTGGGAGGGCTACCGCGTCATGTTCAACGGCACCAGGGGCCGGCTCGAACTCGACGTGGAGGAACGCTCCTACGTCAGCGGCGCCGCGCAGGATCCGAACAAGCCGGGTGCCGGTGGCGCGGACGACACCGACCCGACGAACCCCGAGCAGAGCGCGGACAGGCCGCCGGTCAAGCCGATCGACGCGGCGCGGCTGACGCTACGTCCGCTGTGGGACGTCCCCCGCCGGGTGGAGGTCGAGGAGGGCAGCGGCGGCCATGGTGGCGGCGACCGGCGGCTGCTGAACGACCTGCTCGGCGACGCCGAGGCGGACCCGCTGGGCCGCGCGGCCACCCACGTCGACGGGGCGTACGCGATGCTCGTCGGCGCGGCCGCCAACCGTTCGTTCGCCACCGGAGCTCCGGTCGAGATCGCCGACCTCGTGGCGTTCCCCAGCGGCGGAGCAGAGTCGAGGTAACCCCGCCGCAGCGAAGGAAGTCGAGGCTGCGGGCCAGGGGTCAGGCGGCCCGCAGCCGGTAACGGTGGCCGGCCTGTGCGGTGAAGCCGATCACGTCGTCGACACCGTCGCGGCTGTGCGGCACGACCTCGCCGGTGGTGCGGTCGCACAGGGAGTACGCCGCACCCACGAGGTTCGTGGACAGGCGCAGGTCGCGGGTCTGCCCGGGCAACAGGTCGATGCGATCCGCCCGGCAGTCCACCCAGGTGGCGTCCACGGTGATGTCACCACGGGCCCGCAGCCCGCACACCCGCCCTCGGGACCACACCGCGGGCAGGGCCGGAAGCACGTGCACGAACGCCGTCCGGCCTTCCAGCCTGCTCTGCAGCAACATCTCGGCCACCCCGGCCGTGGCACCGAGGTTGCCGTCGATCTGGAACGGCGGATGGGTGTCCCACAGGTTGGGCAAGGTGGAGTTGCGCAGGAGTTCGCGCAGCATCAGGTGGGCGTGGTCACCGTCGAGCAGGCGCGCCCAGAAGTTGACCTTCCAGGCCTTGCTCCAGCCGGTGCCGCCGTCTCCACGGGCGCGCAGGGACACCTGCGCCGCCTTGGCGAGCTCCGGTGTGGTGAGCGGGGACACCTGACCGCCCGGGTGCAGCGCGTAGAGATGGGATACGTGCCGGTGGTCGTCGGTGGCGACGTCCAGGTCGCCCTTCCACTCCTGCAGCTGTCCCCAGGAGCCGACCCGCAGGCCGGGATCGAGGCGGGCCAGAGTGTCAACCAGGCGTTGACGGAGTTCGTCGTCGGTGTCCAGCACCTGCGCGGCTGCAGCTGTGTTCGTCAGCAGGTCCCACACGATTTGCTGCGACATCGACGCGCCGGCAGTCACCGGACCGTGCTCGGGTGAGTAGCTCGGGGACACGACCAGCGTCCCGTCGGCGTCCTCGACGAGGAACCCGAGCCAGAACCGCGCCGCCTCGGCCATGACCGGGTAGGCGCGTTCGCGCAGGAACTCCACGTCGCCACCGAACTCGTAGTGCTCCCACAGATGGCGGCACAGCCACGCGCCGGCTTCGGGAAACCAGAACGCCGTCGGCCAGTCGTGCACGCCGGTGAATCCCCAGACGTTCGTCTGGTTCTGGACCATCCAGCCGCCGACGCCGCAGATCCGGCGCGCAGCCTCCCGGCCAGGGGGCCGCAGGCCGTCGATGTAGTCCACCAGCGGCCCGACGGTTTCGGCGAGGTTGGTGACGTGGGCCGGCCAGTAGTTCATCTGCAGGTTGATGTTGACGTGGTAGTCGCTGTTCCACGGCGGTGTGGTCGAGGTGTTCCAGCCGCCCTGCAGGTTGGCCGGCAGCGAACCCGGCCGGGACGAGGCGATCAGCAGATATCTGCCGTACTGGAAGAACAACGTCTCCAGCTCGCGGGCGTCCGGACCGCTTCCGTCGTAGCGGGCGAGGAGTTCGTCGGTGGGCATCGGTGAGCGCGCGGGCTGGCCGAGATCGAGGTGTACGCGGCCGAAGAGGTTCGCGTGGTCGGCGACGTGTGCGGCGCGCAGACTCGCGTACGGCTGTGCGGCGGCGGCGTTGACCCGGCGGGTGAGCCGACGGTGCGGGTCGCGGCGGCGATAGTCGGGAAACGTGGGGGAGTACGACGTGCCGGCGCCGAGGATGACGGTGACCGCGTGCGCCTCCCGGACGAGCACGGATTCCTCGCAGTCGAAGAGCATTCCGTCCTCGGCGATGACCAGCACCTGCGCCTCGTAGCCGAGCTGGTTGTCGGGAAGTGAACCGCGGACGGTGATCCGGCCGTTGTGCACCCGCACGTGCGCACCCGGATGCGGCGACTCCAGGCACACTGTCAACGACAGGTTGCGCGGCTCGCTCGCGCGCAGTCTGGTGACCAGCACGTCGGCGGGATAACTGGCGAAGTGCTCGCGGGTGAAGTGCACGCCGTCCAGGTGGTAGTCGACCCAGGCGACTCCCTCGGACAGGCTGAGACCTCGCCGGTAGTCGAGCGGAGCCGCGCCCGGATCGTGCAGGTCGAGCACGAGGGTGCCGAACGGCTGGAACGCGCCGAACGCCGTGGCGTGCTGGCCGAGTGCGGCCGCGAGCCGAGCGGGCTCGACCGCCCCGGAGGCGGCGATCTCCCGGCGCACTTCGTTCAGCGCGTCGGGACGGGGCTGCTCCCACAGGCCGAAGCGGTAGGGCCGGCCGTCGTCGACCGCGCCCGGTCCGCCGGTCCACAACGACTTCTCGTTCAGGGCAAGGCGTTCGGTGGCGACTCCGCCGAACACCGACGCGGCAAGACCGCCGTTGCCGATCGGCAGCGACTCGCGCTCCCAGTCGTCGGCCGGCGCTTCGTACCACAGCGTCGACGCGTCGACGGCATCGGGAATCGAGGGGTCGGCAGCCGATCGTGAGGACGTGATGGCGAGCCTCCTGACGGTTGAGGTCGGGAACGGGCTCGAGCTAGTCCTTGATCGTACCTCCGCGATTTCGGTCGTGTCAGGAAGAGAGCGTCACTCGTGATGAGCGAAGTAGGACAGGCGAAACGAAGCCGCCGGGCGGTGAAGTCCCCGTGGGAACCACCGCCCGGCGGCCGTCGCGTCACGCGAGCTGTCAGGAGGACAGGCGCAACCACACCGAGGTGTCGGTGGGCAGCTTGCCGTCCGGCAGCGGGGCACTGGCCAGCAGAACCTCCGCGCCCGCGGGCAACTCCACCGGCTCCTGGCCGAGGTTGACCACGCACCGGAACGAGGAGCCACGGTCGAACATCAGCACGTCGGCGTCGCTGTCGCGCCACACCAGCTCGGCCTCGGTCTCGCGAGGCCCGGACAGCCCGGACAGCTCGGGCAGCGAACGCCGCACCGACAACGCCTCGCGGTAGAGCGAGAGGACGGAGTTCGGGTCGCCGGTCTGTGCCTGCACGCTGAACTCCTTCCACTCGGTCGGCTGGGGCAGCCACGGCTGCGCGTCACCGAAGCCGAGCGCGGGTCCCTCGCCGCTCCAGGGCAGCGGGACCCGGCAGCCGTCGCGGCCGCGGTGCTTGTTTCCGGACCGCTCCCAGATCGGGTCCTGCAGCGACGCGATCGGGAGGTCCTCCACCTCCGCCAGGCCGAGTTCCTCACCCTGGTAGACGTACGCGCCGCCGGGCAGGCTCAGCATCAGCAGCGTGGCGGCCCGGGCCCGCGCGCGTCCCAGCTCGAGGTCGACCGGAACGGTGCCGGCCGGCTTGGCGATGTCCGCGGCCGCCCGGCCGTAGCGGGTCACGTGCCGGATGACGTCGTGGTTGGACAGCACCCAGGTGGGCGGCGCGCCGACCTCGCTGAGCGAGCCAAGCGTGTGGTCGATGGAGGCACGCATCTGGGCGGCGTCCCAGCCGCGCTTGAGGAAGTCGAAGTTGAACGCGGTGTGCAGCTCGTCCGGGCGCAGGTAGCGCGCCAGCCGGTTGGCCTCCGTACGCACCCAGGCCTCGGCGACGAACACCCGAGCACCTTCCGGGGTGCCGGCGTAGGACTCGGCCACGGCCCGCCAGGAGCGGTAGATCTCGTGCACGCCGTCGCGGTCCCAGTGCGGGTGGTCGGCGAGCTCCGGCTCGGCGAGGAGCTCCTCGTCGTCCCAGCCGATGTCGGGCAGCGCCGGGTGCTTGTCCATCCCGTGCGCGACGTCGATCCGGAAGCCGTCCACGCCCCGGTCGAACCAGAACCGCAGGATGTCCTCGAACTCCCGGCGAACCTCCGGGTTGGACCAGTTCAGGTCGGGCTGCTCGGGCGCGAACAGGTGGAGGTACCAGTCCTCCGGCACGCCCTCCTCGTCCAGCAGGCGGTTCCACGCCGGACCGCCGAAGACCGAACGCCAGTCGTTGGGCGGGAACGCGCCGTCGGGCCCGTGGCCGGGACGGAACCAGTACCGCGCCCGCTCGGGCGAATCCGGATCGGCGGCCAGCGCCTCCTTGAACCACGCGTGCTGGTCGGAGGTGTGGTTGGGGACGATGTCCAGGATCACCCGCAGGCCGAGCTGGTGCGCCTCCGCGATCATCTCCTCGCCCTCGGCGAGGGTGCCGAACTCGGGTGCGATCGCGCGGAAGTCGGCCACGTCGTACCCGCCGTCGGCCATCGGCGAGACGTACCACGGGGTGATCCAGATCGCGTCCACCCCCAGCTCTGCGAGATAGGGCAGACGGGAGCGGATGCCGGCGATGTCGCCGATGCCGTCGCCGTTGCCGTCGGCGAAGCTGCGGATGTAGATCTGGTAGATGACGGCGGTACGCCACCAGTGGGGCGAGGAATTGCTCATGGAGGGGTAGCTTCCCGGTCGAGAGGGTTTTCGGCAAGGCCAGGCGAGGGTGCGGCGCTCCCTAGAACAGGTTGGGCCGCTGCCCCTCGACGGTGTTGACCATTGAGTTGGCGGCCATCACGAGGTACGTCCACAGCTGGTGCTCGTGCTCGGGGTCCAGGCCCAGCTCGTCCAGGGCCGTCCGCATGTGCCGCAGCCAGCGGTCGCGGGCGTCCTCGGTCACCGCGAACGGTACGTGCCGCATCCGCAGCCGTGGGTGACCGCGCTGCTCGGAGTAGGTGCGGGGGCCGCCCCAGTACTGCTCGAGGAACATCCGCAGCCGCACCTCGGCGGCGGCGAGATCCTCCTCGGGGTAGAGCGCCCGCAGCTCGGGGTCGGTCGCCACCCCGGCGTAGAACCGGGCCACCAGCCGCTCGAAGGTGGCGTGGCCGCCGACCGCTTCGTAGAACGTCTCACTCATCGCGTTCCATTGTGACAACAGGCGGCGGCGTGGCAGTCGCCAGGTGGCAGGCGACGTGATGGCGGTCCTGCTCGGCGCCGAGCACCGGCAGGGGAGTACGCAGGCACGACGGCGCGACCCCGGCCGCCTCGGACGCCCCGGAGGCCAGGGCGGGGCACCGCGGGTGGAACCGGCACCCCGCGGGGATCGACGTCGCGTCCGGCGGTTCACCGGACAGCACCATCGGTCCCGGGACCGGCGAGTCGGGCAGCACGGACACCAGCGCCCGCGTGTAGGGGTGGCGCGGCGCGGACAGGACCTCCTCGGTGGGCCCGGACTCCACGATCCGGCCGAGGTACATCACCGCCAGCCGGTCGGCGATGCTCCACGCCAGCCCCAGGTCGTGGGTGACCACCAGCGCCGCCAGCCCGAACTCGTCCCGCAGCCGCAGCAGCAACGCCAGGATCTCCCCGCGCACCGAGGCGTCCAGGGAGGCCACCGGCTCGTCGGCGATGATCACCTTCGGCTCGAGGACGAGCGCCCCGGCGATCACCACCCGCTGCCGCTGCCCGCCGGACAGCTCGTGGGGGTAGGCGAGGAAGAATCGCTCGGCCGGCCGCAGCCCGCACCGGGAGAGCGCCTGTGCGACCCGGTCGCGTTCGTTGTCGGTGATGCCGTGGATGCGCAGGCCCTCCGCGACCGCCTCGTAGACGGTGTGCCGGGGGTTGAGCGCGCCGGTCGGGTCCTGCAGGACGAGCTGGACCGCTCGCCGGTACGCCTTGAGCCCCGCGCCGGAGGTGGCCATCGGCGCACCGGCGTAGCTGAGCGTGCCGGCGCTGGGTTTGACCAGGCCGAGCATGGCCCGCGCCAACGTCGTCTTGCCGCAGCCGGACTCACCGGCCAGGGCGAGGATCTCCCCGGGCGCGAGGTCGAGGTCGACCCCGTCCACGGCCCGGGCCCGGCGGCCGCCGCGTACGCCGAAGTCGACGTGCAGGCCGCGGGCGGACAGGACCGGCCCTGCCGGCCGCTCGGCCGGCTGCTCGGCGGGCTGACCGGACCGCTGCTCGGCCGCCTGGTCGGTCATCGCGTTCTCCTCGAACGTTCGTCCGCCTCGTCGGCCCCGTCGACATAGACGCGAGCCCCCGGATACCCCTCGACGCGTACGCAGGCCGCCGCCCGCTCCGGCCCGGCCGGCCACAGCTCCACCGGCGTCGACGAGCACTCGGGGAGTACGACCGGGCAGCGCGGGTGGAACGGGCAGCCGCCGGGGATGTCGGTCGGGTCCGGCGGGTCGCCGCCCAGGCCGCGCGGGCGCCCACGCGAGGCGAGGTCGCCGACGGTGGGGAACGCCGAGGACAACGCGGCGGCGTACGGGTGCCGCGGGTCGGCGAAGACGCTGCCGGCCGGGCCGAGCTCGACGACCTTGCCGGCGTACATCACCGCGAGCCGCCGGCAGTGCGCCGACAGCACCGACAGGTCGTGGCTGATCATCAGCAGGGCGATGTCGCGTTCGGCGACCAGCCGGCCGAGCAGCTCCAGCACCTGCGCCTGGATCATCACGTCCAGCGCCGTGGTCGCCTCGTCGGCGATGACCAGTCGCGGCGAGCAGGCCAGCGCCATGGCGATCATCACCCGCTGGCGCTGCCCGCCGGACAGTTCGTGCGGGTAGCTGCGGGCCCGCCACGCCGGCAGCCCCACCTGGGTGAGCAGGTCCTCCGCGCGGCGCAGCGCGGCCGCCACGCCGACGCGCTCGTGCACCAGGATGGGTTCGGCGACCTGCCGGCCGATCCGGTGGACGGGGTTGAGCGCGTGCATGGCGCCCTGGAAGACGATGGACGCGCCGGCCCAGCGGACCGCGCGCAGCTTCCCCCAGGACATGCCCAGCACGTTCTCGCCGTCCACCAGCACCTGCCCGTCGACGGTCGTGCCGGCCGGCAGCAGCCGGAGCATGGCCAGCGCGAGGCTGGACTTGCCGCATCCGGACTCACCGGCGATGCCCAGCGTCTCTCCCGGCGCCAAGGCGAGGTTGACACCGCGGACGGCGGGGATGTCGCCGCGCGAGCCGTGGTAGGTGACCGCCAGGTCGCGGATCTCCAGCAGCGACATCTACCGCCCCCGCAGTCTCGGGTTGAACACCGCTTCCAGCGCGCGCCCGCACAACGTGAAGCACAGGACGACGACCAGGATGGCCAGGCCGGGGGTGAGGAGGTACCACCAGGCGCCGAACGTCACCGCGCCGGAGGAGTTCGCCCGGCTGAGCATGCTGCCCCACGACACCCGGGCGGGGTCGCCGAGCCCGAGGAAGGACAGCGTGGCCTCGGCCAGCACGGCACTGGCGACCTCCAGCGTGGTGCTGGCCAGCACCAGCGGCATGACATTGGGGAGCACGTGCCGGGTCATCTGGTGCCAGTGGCCGGCACCGAGCGCACGGGCGCGTTCGAGGTACGGACGGGCCTCCACCGCGAGCGTCTGCGCCCGGATCAGTCGCGCGGTCCCCGGCCAGGACGTCACCCCGATCGCGATCACGATGGTGGTCAGGCTCGGACCGAGTACGGCGGCCAGCGCGATCGCCAGCACCAGGCGGGGGAGCACGATGAACCAGTCGGTCACCCGCATCAGCAGGCCGGTGAACCAGCCGCCGAAGTGCCCGGCGGCGATGCCGACCAGGGTGCCGATGCCCATCGCCAGCAGGGTGGCCGTCACCCCGACCAGGAGCGAGATCCGCGCACCCCACAGGGTGAGCAGCAGTACCGAACGGCCGGTCTCGTCGGTGCCCAGCGGGAACGCGGCGCTCGGCGGCTGCAGCCGGTCGCCGGTGGCCTGGGTGACGTCCAGCCCGGCGCTGTCGGTGATCAGGGGAGCGGCCAGGGCGAGTACGACGATGACCGCCATCCCGGCCAGGCCGGCCAGCCCGGCGGGCTGGCGCCGGTAGCCGGCCCAGAACCGGAGCAGGGCGGCCCTGCGGCGATCGCGGACCACCGAACGCACCGAGCGCAGCGTCCCGGCGCCGGCACCCGTCCCCTCGGTGTCGGCCGGCATCCCGCCGGAGCCGGCGGGTGTCCCGGTGTCGGGAGGTGTGGTCATGAGTGGCGCACCCTCGGGTCGAGGAACCGGTACACGACGTCGGCCGCGGTGTTGGCCAGGATCACCGCCGTGGAGAAGAACAGGAACGTCCCCTGCAGCAGCGGCAGGTCGGGGATGCGCAGCGCCTGGTAGGCGAGCAGCCCCAGCCCCGGCCAGCTGAACACCGTCTCGGTGAGGATCGCGCCGCCCACCACGCCGCCGAGCTGGAGGAAGACGAGGGTGACCGTGGGCAGCAGTGCGTTGGGTACGGCATGCCGGCGGCGGACGTCGTCGTCCCGCAGTCCCTTGGCGCGGGCCGTGACGAGATAGTCGGCGTCCTTCTCGTCCAGGATCGACGACCTCATCACCAGGACGTACTGCGCGTAGATCACAGCGGTCATGGTGAGCACCGGCAGCACCAGGTGGTGCAGCGTGTCGAGGGCCTGCGGCCAGAAGCCGTCCGGGGTGTACGGGGAGACCATGCCGTTGATGGGGAACAGCCCGAGGTACCGGGCGAACACCATGATGACGATCATCCCGAACCAGAACGTCGGTGCCGACCACAGCGTGAGCGACACGCCCACCTGCACCTTGTCGAACGTGCTGCCCTGCCGCCAGCCGGCGCGGGTGCCGATCCACAGCCCGAGCGACACGGCCAGCACGAGTGCGGTGCCGGTGAGCAGCACCGTGGCGCCGAGCCGGGCGCCGATCAGCGAGGTGACGGGCTGTTGGTACTGGTACGACTGGCCGAGGTCTCCGGTGAGCACTCCCTGCAGGTAGTGCACGAACTGCAGGGACAGCGGCTGGTCCAGGCCGAGCCGGTGCCGCAGCGCGGCGCGTTCGGCGGGGGTGGTCGGCACGTCCCTGGTCAGCGCGTCGACGGGATCGCCGCCGAGGATGCGGAACAGGAAGAACGCCGAGAACACCACCATCAGCAGCGACACCGCGGCGCCGCCCAGTTTGGCCAGGGCGTACTTCGCGAAGCCGCGGCCGGCAGCAGCCGGGCCCAAGCCGGCGCCGCCGCGGCCCGGGTCGTTCCTACCGTTCGAGCTGTTCGGCGCAGCGCCCGGCGACTCCGCGAGCAGCGAGGGGTCCATGCTCATGCGTGGCGGCTACTCCCGCTCGTCGGCGGTCCGGCGGCGGCGCACCGCGACCAGCGCGGCGGCCGCGGCGACCACGACGACGACCGCTCCGCCGCCGAGGTAGAGGCCGGTGCGCGACTCCTTCTGCTCCTCCTTCACCACCGGCTTGGCCGAGACGTAGGCCCAGTTGCCCTGCTGGCCGGAGATCATGCCCTGCTTGGCGGGCTGCTTGACGAAGCCGGTCCACCGGTCGCTGCGGTAGGCCTCCAGCGTGTCGGCGTACCGCAGGGTGATGACCGGCGCCTGGGTGTAGAGGATCTGCTGCATCTGCCTGACGAGCTGCGCCCGCTTGGCGAGGTCGCTCTCCCGCTTCTGCTGCTCGTGCAGCCTGTCGTAGGCGGGGTTGCAGTAGAACGTGTCGGTGTCGCGCTGGGTGCCGGAGGCGTCGTCGGGGAGCACCCCGCACGTGTGCAGGCTGAGGATCGACGTCGGGTCGGGCCCGACACCCCAGCCGGAGAAGATGATGTCGTACTTGCCGAGGTAGAGCAGGTCGTTGAGCTTGGTGAAGTCCGCGCTCTCGATCTTGGTGTCGATGCCGATCTGCTTCCACCAGCCCTTGAGATATTCGGAGTCGGTGGCCTCCGACGGGGTGTCGGCGTGGTTGAGCAGGCGGAACTTCAGCGGCCGGCCGTTGCCGGGCATCCGCCGGATGCCGTCGGGGCCGCGCTTGTAGCCCGCCTGGTCGAGGATCCGGTTGGCCTCGGCGATGTCGAACTTCACCTTCTCCGACGCACTGGGCTGCCAGAAGTACGTACTGAAGATCGGCGGGATGTAGCTCACACCGGGCTGGGCGAGGCCGTCGTTGACCTTCTTGATCAGCTCGTCCTTGTCGATGGCGTGGTGGATCGCCTGCCGCACCCGGGCGTCCTTCAGTGCGGGGTGCCCGTCACCGAACGCCTTGCCGTCCTTGGTGCGCGCGCCGACGTTGAACGTGATGGAGCCGAACCGGCGGTTCTGCGCCTGGTTGAGGGTGATCCCGGGCTTGTTCCGCAGCGCCTTGTACTGCGCGGGGGTCAGGCCGCTCACCAGGTCGACCTCACCGGCGAGCAGCGCCTGCACACTGGCGTCGGGGGTCTTGTAGTAGCGGAAGACGAGTTCGTCGTAGGCGGGCGCGCCGTCCCAATAGTCCTTGTTCGCCTTCAGCCGGATGTACTGGTCGGTCTTGAACTCCACCACCTGGAACGGCCCGGACCCGACCAGCGGGAAGTCGAAGTTCTTGTAGTCGCCGATGTTCTTCACCTTGGACCAGATGTGCTCGGGCACGATCGCGTTGTCGAGTGCGAGCATCTGGTTGGTCGGCTGCTTGAGCTTGATGACCAGGGTGGTGTCGTTCGGCGCGTTCACGCTGGCGAAGTTCTCCACCAGGTCGGAGGAGGACGCCCGGGCCGCCTTGTCGGTCATCATCAGGCGGTAGGTGAACTCCGCGTCGTGCGCGGTCAGCGGCTTGCCGTCGGAGAACTTCACGCCCTTGCGGATCGTGTAGGTCCAGGTCAGGTGGTCCGCCGACTCCTCCCACTTCGTGGCCAGGCCGGGGATCGGCCTGAAGTCCTTCGCACTCCAGTCGATGAGCGAGTCGTACGTCAGCCCGGCGACGGTGTAGCCGATCGCGAAGAACGACATGAACGGGTTGAACGTGTCCACCGACTGCGATGCGGCCACGACCAGCTGCTTCGGCTGCTTCTGCGCGGGCGCCTCCTCGGCGTGCCCGACGCCGGCCGGGAGTACGAGCGCGACCACGGCGAACACCGCCGCCAGGACGGCGAGGGCTCTCGTCCGCGATCGGGTGACTGTCCGCATGGGCTCCTCCTGAGACGACCACGAGGGTCCCCGCGACGGTGCGGTGCACGGGATCCACGAAGTGGGCTGTCACGAACGCGATCCCACAAGAAAGTTGCTGCCGAGCTGTGTGCCAGGCAAGTAACTGACGAAGATCGTCGACGAATGCTGACGTCCGGCGGTGGGCCGGGTCAAGGGGCGGGGCGGATCGGACACCGAGCCGTAACGCGAGTGACGCTGCGGTGAGCCATCGGCGCATGACGGCGGCAGATGACAGCGGCAGATGACAGCGGCGGATGACAGCGGCGGGGCCGCGGGTGGGACGGGCCGATCGCAGGGCAGGATGGCGTGGTAGGACGAAACCACCCGAACGACCACCGAACGACCGGAGGATCCATGGCCACCACGCGTACGGCGAACGCCCACTGGGAGGGCTCCCTGATGGAGGGGGCCGGCCGAGTCTCGCTGGACTCGTCGGGCATCGGCACCTACGACGTCACCTGGGCGTCGCGGGCCGAGAACGCCGCCAGCGGGCGGACCAGCCCGGAGGAGCTCATCGCCGCCGCACACTCGACCTGCTACTCGATGGCTCTCTCGCACGGGCTCGCCGGTGCGGGTACGCCGCCGGAGAAGGTCGACACGAAGGCGGACGTGACGTTCCAGCCCGGCGAGGGCATCACCGGCATCCACCTGACCGTGCGCGCCACCGTGCCCGGTCTGGACGCCGACGGGTTCGCGACCGCGGCCGAGACCGCCAAGGAGAACTGCCCGGTGTCGAAGGCGCTCGCCGGCACCAAGATCACCCTCGACGCCGCGCTGGTCTGAACGTCACACCGGAACGGGCCGGCCGGGGGTCACACCCCGGCGGCCTGGCCCGGCTGCCCGGGCCAGATCGGCGCGGGCACCCGGATGCCCTTGGCGTCGAAGAGTGCCTTCAGCCGCAGCCGCAGTTCCCGCTGTACGCCGAAGTGCTCGTTGGGCCGGGTCTTGCCGATCACCCGCAGGGTCAGCGCGGCGCCGTTGACCTCCTCGATCCCGACGACGTGCGGCGCCTCCAGGATCCGGTCACGGAACTCGTCCTCGTCGCTGAGCGTGCGAGCGGTCTCGTTGATGAGTTCCTCGACCTGCGCGACGTCCTCGTCGTAGGCGACCGAGACGTCGAGGACGAGGCTGGACCAGCCCTGGCTCTTGTTGCCCACGCGTACGATCTCGCCGTTGCGGACGTGCCACAGCACACCGTCGCCGTCCCGCAGCCGGGTCACCCGCAGGCCGATGCCCTCCACGGTGCCGGTGGCCTGGCCCATGTCGATGACGTCGCCGACGCCGTACTGGTCCTCCAGCAGCATGAACACGCCGGAGATGAAGTCCTTGACGAGGTTCTGGGCGCCGAAGCCGATCGCGACACCCACGACGCCGGCGCTGGCGATGATCGGCGCGAGGTTGTAGCCGAGCTGCTCCAGCACCATCAGGAAGGTGACGCCGAAGATCACCGCGGTGCTGATGCTCTTGAACAGCGATCCCAGTGCGTGCGCGCGCTGGGCCCGGCGCTCGTGGTAGAGCCCGCCGGGACTGGCCAGCAGGGCCGCCGCCTTCTGGCTGCCGAGGAAGTTCTTCGGCCTGGGCAGCCCGGCGGTCGTTCCGACCACCCGGTCGATCAGCCGGGCAAGGGCGAACCGGACGGCGACACCCAGCACGATCAGGAACGCGATGTGTGCGGGCACGTCGGCGAGCGCGGTGAATCGTTCCCAGGTGAGAGCGAGGGACATCAGTGGGTTCCCAGGTGGCGCGGGGACGTCGGACCGTCCCGAGCCTAAGAGGGTGCCCTGAGCGGACAGGCACCAGCCCGTGTGATGGCGGGTGTTGCCCGGGCGCACGAGGTGGTTCGGTTCGCGGGCGGTTCGTCCCCGGATGGGTGGTCCGCCCGGTTCGACGGTTGCCAGGTGGTTGCCCCATCCATGCCCGGTGGTGTGCCCCGATGGTTGCGCCGTGGTGTGCCCCGGGGTTCGACGGCGGGGCACTCGCGCGAGTGCGGGCGAGGGTGAGTACGGTTGTGCTCCGTGACGAAGGGTAGGGCGATGATCGGTCGGGCTTTGCCGCGTGTTCTCGTCGTGGGTTCCCTCGCGACCGTCGGTGCCGTCGGTTCGGCGGCTGTCGCGCTGGCGGGGACTCCCGACACCTGGACCAAGGAACCGCCGATGCCGATGATCGAGGTGCTCGGCATCTACGGCGGCATCCCGATCGGGCTGTTCGCGCTGATCACCTTGCTGGTGCTGACGCCGTCGCTGATCCGTGGTTCGCGCGTGCAGTCCGGCGCCTCCTGGAGCGGCCAGCCGGAGTGGTTCGGCGACCGGCCGGGCGACGAGGAGAGCGCGGAGGCCGACCGCACCGGGCGGTCCACAGGCGGTCCCGAAGGCCCCACCGGCGCCGGACGAGGGGGCGCGGGTGGCCAGTGGTGACACGCTCAGCCCGCGTGAGCGCGCCGACATCGAACGCGCGGTACGCGTCGCCGAGCAACTCTCCGGCCTGAGCTTCTCCGTCTACGTCGGCCCAGCTGAGACTCCCGCTCGCGGGTACGCCGAAAGCCTGCACGCCGAGCTCGCGGTCCCCGAACACAGCGTTCTGGTGATGGTCGACCCCGGCCGGCGCCAGCTGGAGATCGTGACCGGCACGGAAGCCCGTCGCCACCTCCGCGACACCGACTGCCAGCTGGTGGTGCTGGGTATGCGGTCGGCGTTCGCCGACGGTGACCTGGTGGGTGGCCTGGTGTCCGGCGTACAGCAGCTCGGCGACCACGCTCGCCACCCCCGCACGGTGCACACCGACGAGCCGTAGGATCCGCCTCACCCCCCCGCGATTGACCCAGCGAGGAGCCATCCCCATGGTCGCCCCTGGCATGTCGATTCCCTCAGCACTTGCTCCGCTGCCCGCCGGGTACGCCGATCTCTACCGGCGGCTGTACCACGTGGCCGATGCCGACGAACGGATCCGGGCGATGTGGCTGTCCGGGTCGCTGGCCCGTGGTGATGCCGACGCCGGGTCGGACCTGGACGTTCTCCTCGCCGTACGCGACGACGACTTCGATGCCTTCGTCGAGTCGTGGCGGGACTGGCTCGCTACCATCACGCCGACGCTGGTCGCCCGGGCACTGCCGTTCGCCCCAGGCGCCTTCTACTCCACGACGACGGACTGCCTGCGGCTGGACGTGGTGACCGAGCGGGTCTCCGGCCTGGCGGAGACGCCGCACCGCAGCCGGCTCGTCGTCCTGGACCGCGACGGGCTGGACGCCGCGGTGCCGGCCCGCGAGCCCGGCCGGGGCCCCGACACCGAGCAGATGGCCCGGCTGGTCGAGGAGTTCTTCCGGCAGCAGGCCATCTTTCCGGCGGCCGTGGTGGCGCGCGGCGACTGGCTGTGTGGCTGTGTCGGCGTGCAGCAGGCCCAGCAGATGCTGTACGACGTGTTCGTCCAGGCCAACCAGCCGCTGCCCCCGATGGGGATCAAGCGGTGGAGCGCGAAGCTCACCCCGGAACAGCGTGCGGTGCTGGAGAGCCTGCCCGCTCCCTCGCCGAACAAGCCGGCCTCGGTGATCACCGCTATGCGGGCGACCGCGCTGGCCTGGCGGTACGTCGGGCGGCAGGCTCTGGCCGCCGCCGGAGTGCCGTGGCCGGAGGAACTGGACCGCACTGTCGGCGCGTACTTCGACCGCGAGGTCCCCTCCTTCCTCGAGGCGACCTCGGCGCCTGACGCTCGTCCCTGAGACGGAAGGGCCGGTGCCAGGTCACCTGGCACCGGCCCTTCCGTTCGATCAGCGGCCCGAACTCCTCAGCCCAGCAAGGAATCCGTCCGGCGCGGGTGTCAACTCAGGCTTGCGCGTCGCGCTCCTGCGCCCGCAGGCCCCGCTCGATGTCGGCGACGCCCTCCTCGACCAGCCGGCGTACGGCGGGCACCGGCTGCTTCTGCTCCAGCCAGGCACGCACCCGGTCGACCGTGTCCTGGGTGGCCAGCTGGCGGGGGAACAGGCCGATCAGGACGTACTGCGCCATCTCGTTGGCCTTGCGGTCCCAGACCCAGCCGGCCGCGTCGAGGTAGCGGTCGACGTACTCCGCGAGCAGCTCCTCCTGGGCGGGCTGCCAGAAACCGCGGATGGTACGGAACTGCGTCTGGTTGGGTACGTCGTCGCGGTCGACGGCGATCTCCCAGGCGCGGGCCTTGGCCTCCGCCGTGGGCAGCGAGGCCCGGGCGTGCGCGGCGGCCTCCTGACCCTTGATGGTGGCGTCGCGTTCGAGTTCGGCGTTGATCCGCTCGTCGCCGATGGCACCGAGCCGGGCGAGGTTCTGCACCAGCAGCCAGCGCAGCTCGGCGTCGATGGCCAGGCCGTCCAGGACGACCGCGCCCTCGAGCAGGTCACCGAGGTAACCGGCGTGCTCGTCGATGGCCGCCGAGGCGAACGATCGTACGAGCGCGAGCTGGTGGTCGCTACTGGGCTCGGCGTCCTGGGCCAGGGCGAGCACGCCAGCGGCGAACGCCCGGCGCGCCTCCTCCCGCCGGTCCGGCGCGGTGTACATCTCCACCGCGGTGGCGGCGGTGCGCAGCAGCAGCTGGACGACGTTGATGTCCGGCTCCTTGCCCACCCCGCTCAGCACCAGCGCGAGGTAGTCGCGGGCCGCCAGCTCCGCGTCACGGGTCATGTCCCACGCGGCGGTCCAGCACAGCGACCGGGGCAGCGAGTCGGTCAGGTCGCCGATGTGGTCGACCAGGGTCGAAAGCGACCGGTCGTCGAGCCGGATCTTGGCGTAGGTGAGGTCGTCGTCGTTGAGCAGGATCAGGTCCGGGCGCCGGGCACCCACCAGCTGGGGCACTTCGGTGCGCTCGCCCACGACGTCCAGCTCCACCCGGTCGCGGCGGACCAGGCCCTCGTCGGTGCGGTCGTACAGGCCGACCGCCACCCGGTGCGAGCGCAGTGTGGGCTGCTCGGCGATCGCGGACTGCAGCACCGCGAACGAGCCGAACCGGCCTTCGGCGTCCTCGTCGAACTCCGGGCGCAGCGTGTTGACGCCGGCCGTCTCCAGCCACTCCCGGCTCCACGCGTCCAGGTCGCGGCCGCTGGTCTCCTCCAGCGCCTCACGCAGGTCGGCGAGCGAGGCGTTGCGCCATTCGTACGCCTTGAAGTAGTGCCGCAGCCCGGCGAAGAACTCCTCCCGCCCGACCCAGGCCACCAGCTGCTTCAGGACACTCGCGCCCTTGGCGTAGGTGATGCCGTCGAAGTTGACCTCGACGTCCTCGAGGTCGCGGATGTCGGCGGAGATCGGGTGCGTCGAGGGGAGCTGGTCCTGGCGGTAGGCCCAGGTCTTGTCGGTGTTGGCGAACGTCGTCCAGCCGTGCGTCCACCGGGTCGCCTCGGCCTGGCACAGCACGCTGGCGTACGTCGCGAACGACTCGTTCAGCCACAGGTCGTCCCACCAGCGCATGGTGACCAGGTCGCCGAACCACATGTGCGCCAGCTCGTGCAGGATCGTCACCGCCCGGGCCTCGTACGACGCGTCGGTGGTGCGGCTGCGATACAGGTACTCGTCCCGGATCGTCACGCAGCCGGCGTTCTCCATCGCGCCCATGTTGTACTCGGGCACGAACAGCTGGTCGTACTTCGCGAACGGGTAGGGGTAGTCGAACAGCTCCTCGAAGAACGCGAACCCGCGCTTGGTGACGTCGAAGATCTCCTCGGCGTCCAGGTGCTCGGCCAGCGAGGCGCGGCAGTAGACGTCCATCGGGATCTCGGCGTGCGTACCGGCGTAGGTGTCGCGGACCACGTGGTAGGGCCCGGCCACCAGCGCGGTGATGTAGGTCGAGATCCTCGGTGTCGCCGCGAACCGCCACACCGCCACGCCCTCGCCCGCGGCCTCCGGCTCGGGGGTGGGTGAGTTGGACACCACCCGCCAGGAGCTGGGCGCGGTGACCGTCAGCGCGAACGTGCCCTTGAGGTCGGGCTGCTCGAACGTCGCGTACATCCGGCGCGCGTCCGGCACCTCGAACTGGGTGTAGAGGTAGGCCTCGCCGTCCACCGGGTCGAAGAACCGGTGCAGTCCCTCACCGGTGTTCATGTACGCGGTGTCGGCGACCACCCGCAGCTCGTTCTCGGCGGCGAGGTCGGTCAGCGTGATCCGGGACCCGTCGTAGACCTCGGCGGGATCCAGCGAACGGCCGTTGAGGGTGACCTCGCGGACCGTGGGGGCGATCAGGTCGACGAACGTGCTCGCGCCGGACTCGGCGCTGGTGAAGCGGAGCACCGTCGTGGACGAGTACGTCCTGGCCTGCTGGTCGGTGGCGGTGGTCAGGTCGAGGTGTACGTCGTAACCGTCGACCGACAGGAGACGGGCGCGCTCACGGGCCTCGTCGCGGGTGAGGTTCGTGCCTGGCATGCCGGCCATCCTTCCACGCGCGGCGCGGCGGCGGCGACCGAGTAGCGGACGTGGAGCGGACGTGGAGCTGGCTGGCCATCGGCTCTCCGGCCGGGCGGGGTGGCCGACACCGGGCAGGCGAGCGCGACCGGGAATGCCGACGGGCCCGGGCCGGTTTGAGTTGGTCCGGGGCTGATCGTCGCCGAGAACGGTAGAACACCGCGACCGGCTGCACACCGTGATCGGCAGAACACGAGGAGGAGTACGCATGGCCGAGCAGCGCGAGACCGCTGACTTCTGGTTCGACCCGATCTGTCCGTGGGCGTGGATCACGTCCCGTTGGATGCTGGAGGTCGAGCAGGTACGGCCGGTGCGGACGCGCTGGCACGTGATGAGCCTGGCCGTCCTGAACTCCGGCCGGGACCTGTCCGAGGACTACAAGAAGTCCATGGACACCTCCTGGGGACCGGTGCGGATCGCTATCGCGGCGGAGCAGCGGGCCGAGCAGGAGGGCGCCGACGTGAACGAGGTGCTCGGCAGCCTCTACACCGAACTCGGCACCCGCTTCCACCACGAGAAGAAGCCGCGCGAGCGCGCGACGTACAAGGAGGCGCTGGAGGCCGCCGGGCTGCCGGCAGATCTGGTCGAGGCCGCCGAGTCGACCGATTACGACGAGGCGCTGCGCAAGAGCCACGCCGAGGGCATGGACCAGGTGGGGTACGAGGTCGGTACGCCGGTGATCAGCGTGGCCGGCTCGGCGTTCTTCGGCCCGGTCGTCTCGCCGATTCCGCGCGGTGAGGACGCCGGCCGGCTCTGGGACGGCGTTCGCCTGGTCGCCGGGACCGACGGGTTCTTCGAGCTGAAGCGCAGCCGTACCCGCGGGCCGGTCTTCGACTGAGCTGGTTTGGAGCCTCCCGGGGCCCTGGGCGTCCGAGCGCAGGCCAGGGCCCCGGGAGCGTCTATCGGGGCTGAAGCTTCACCCTCGGGTTCAGCTTCAGGTCCACCCTCGGTTCCATCGTCAGGTCCGTCATCAGTTCCACACCGCCGACCGGGTGGGGGCGTGCCGGGTGTGCCGATCCGCGCCGTACACCATCAGTTCGGCCACCGCGACGTCGCCGACCTCGGGGGACGCCAGGCAGTCCGAGGTGGCCAGTGGGTCGGCCTCCTGCTCGCCGCGGTAGGCCGGGTTCCCGGTGCACTGGGTGTCCAGGACGACCAGTCGCAGGTGGGTGGCCCGCCGATCGGGTACGTCGAAGTCACGGAAGCCGAGGTCGGGCCGCACCGGGCGGGGCCGGGCCGCGGCGAACGCGCCGGCCGGAGACGTGTAGATCCGGGTCCAGCGGCCGCCGCGGCCGGTGCACGGCGAGCCGCCGCGCACCTGCGTGCAGGTCTCCACGGCGAACCTTCGCAGGGCCGCGAACCTGTCCGCGGTCACCGCGCTGACCCGCACCGAACGCACCCAGCGCGGTGACGAACCGGCCAGGTCGACCGTGACCGTCGTGCCGCGGGCGGCCGGCCGCCGGTTGGTGACCGACCACGCGGTGGCCTCCCGGTCGTCCACGAGCGCGGACACCTCGCCGGTCATTCGTCCGGGAGGAAGATCGCCTGACAGGACCCGCGCGCCGTTGGCCGCCGAGGCAAGGTTCGGGTTCAGGTAGAGGGTGAGGTAGCGCGTGCGGCCGGCGTTCACCGTCACGTTCGTGTGCCCCATGCCGTAGCCCGGCGCGCTCCAGGTGAGCTCGTAGTGTCCCGGCAGCAGCCGTGCGGTCATCCCACGCGCGGTAGCCGGATCGGTGTCGGCGACCGGGGTGGACGGGTCGGCGAACCTCCCGACGTGGATCCGCGCACCGGCGACCGGTCTGCCGTACGGCCGGGAGATCGCCGCCATCACCAGCTGCCCGTGCGCGGTGACGGGACGGACGAACCCCGGCACCGTGAAGTCGGGCCGGCCGCGACGGTCCCCGCTCGGTGCGGTGGCCCGGGCGCCGAGCCCGCGCCGTGCGAACGCCTCCCACAGCTCGGGCAGGTCGACGCCGCCGAACCGCAGCCGGTCCGCGGCCAGCAGGGCGTCGCGGGCGGCCAGCATGGAGACGCTGCTCTGCTGCAGCGACATCGAGTCCACGACGAGCTGGATCCAGCGCCGGTTGCCCGGGCACCTGCTCACGGGCAGCCCGCCGGTGGCACAGGCGTGCTGGAGCGCCCGGTCGCCGGACGGCGCGGTGGCTGCGTACTTGCGGACCAGCGCCCGCCGGAGGTCCCAGTTGACCGCCGACCAGATCTCCCCGTCGGCGGCCGGCCCGCCGGCCGGGTCGTAGCCGACGTTGCCGTAGTTGAGCGGAGCGGTGCCGAGCCGGTAGTTGCGGACGCCGCGCCACCCGTTGCCCGCGACGTACGCCCCGATCGCCGTGCTCTCCGTCGGGCCCGTCACCGTCGGGCCGGTCTTCGCGCCGAGCTCCGGACCGGTCTGCGGGCTCGGGCTCGGGCTCCGGCCCGTCTCGGCCAGGAACTCCGCCGCCACCAGGTCGGCCCATCCCTCCGCGACCGCCCGGCCGGAGGCGGTCGTGATGCCGGCGTCCGGCCCGCCGACCAGCCGGTTGGCCATCGCGTGCGCGTACTCGTGCGCCACCACGCCGGCGTCGAACGCCCCGTCCACGCACGGGCCGTACCACCGCGCGGCCACCGGCTGGAAGAGATAGTGTCCGGCGATCCCGGGCAGCCCGTCCTGCAGGGTCACCTGGTAGGCGCCGTTGCGGCCGGTGAAGGTGGGGAAGCCGCCGCTGACCGCCGCCGTCTGCACGTGCCCGAGTTCGCGGTCGCCGTCCAGGCCGCCGCGCGTGCCGTGGTTGACCTGCTGGAGGTTGGCCCGGCCCTCGACGAAACCGAGTCCGTACGTCCAGTCGTACAGGCGCGAGTGCAGGGAGAAGACAGTCGCCACGGCCGCGCCGACGTCGTTGCCGCCGGGCGCGAGCGCCGTCGACGCGCACCGGGACCGATGCCAGCTGTCGGTGAAGCCGGTGCTCGAACCGGTGGCGGTGGGCTGGATGCCGGCCGGAGGGCGGAGCAGGTCGTACCACGCGGACGTGGTGCGGGCGGCGTTGTTCTCCGCCACACCTGTGCCGGCCCCTGTGGCCGCGTCCCCTGTGCGCAGTTCCTCCGGGGCCGCGTCCTCGGTCCCCAGGTGGTCGACCCGGTGCTGGCGTACCAGCACCGCACCCGAGACCGCGTCCACGAACGAGGTGGAGGCGTACGCCTCGCCGCCCTGGACGTCGACGACGTTCACCTCGTACGCCGGTCGGACGCCCCGGCGCGGCACGCCCACCGCCACCAGCCTGGTCTGCTGTGCCTGCGCCATCCCGACCACGGTGAACGTCGTCCACAGGCGCGGGTCGCGGGGGCGCTCCAGCACGCCGACCGAGCTCGGATCGACCCCGCGCCCGACGGCGGCTGCCGCCCGCAGCCAGGCCTGGACCGGGGTCAGGCGGGCGGGCACCGGGGGAGAGGCGTCGCCGTACGCCGAGGACGTGACGTAGACGACCTGGTCACCGGACGCCGCGACGGTGACCAGGCCACCGGCCCCGGCCGGCAGGTCGCCGAACCGCTCCCGGAAGGTCACCACACCCGGCCGGCCCGCTTCCCGTACGGCCGGAGCGTCGGATCGCCGGCCGTCGGTGAGCCCGGCGTCCTGGACCACCTCGAGGTCGCGCACCCGGTCCGCGGACATCCGGAACAGCACGCGGTTGGCGGTCAGGAAGCCGCGGGCAACCTCGACCCGGGAGCCGGGCAGCCCGGTCGCCAGCGGACCATCCGGCCGGGTGAGCTCGGCTGGCGTGGCGAACTGCGTCCACCGCACCGTCGCCGCCAGCCGGCGGGCCGCACGTACCTGTGCGGGCGAGGGGGTCAGCCGGCCGTGGCGTACGTCGAGGTCCTCACTGCCCCGCGGCCGGTCCAGAGCCAGCACGCCGGCCGAGCCGGGTCTGTCCGCGGACTCACCGGCGGACTCCTCGGCGGCCACGGCCGACGACGGCAGGTTCAGGCCGCTGATCGCGACCGCGGGCAGCCCGAGCCCGAGCGCAGTCCTTCGGACCATCCGGGCGAGCCGGCCCGTCGGGGCGGCTCGGCGGCGCGACGCGCGCATGGCACTCCTCCTGGTACCAGCCCTCTGGGTGGTACCGGCTTCGGTGAGCCGAATGGGGAAGAGATCGACTGCCTACGCGGACGAAGATTTCACGACTACGTCACTCTACGAGGTTGAAACGCCGAAAAGTGTACGCAGCGTGACCGAAATGTGTCCAGGAGAGGGTCTGGGGCTCAGACCCGGTGGGCGGGCTCGGCCGCGACGGTCCCGACGGGGGAGTCGGCCGCGCCTTCGGTCCGGACCCGCAGCGACCGTTGCACCAGTCCGATGACCGCCGCGACCAGAGCCGTCACCGCCACCGTGCTCAACGCCGTCCGCAGCCCCACCTGGTCGGCGAGGAACCCGATCAGCGGCGGCCCGGCCAGCATCCCGGTGTTGCCGATGGTGGAGGCCAGGCCGACGCCGCGGGGCCCGCCGATCGCGCCGGCCCGGGCGATCGCCACCGGGAACATGTTCGCCAGGCCCAGCCCCACCGCGAGCAGCCCGGCGAAGGCGACCGCGAGGCTGCCCGCCCACGCGGTGGTGAGAACGCCGGCGGCGGCGAGCACCGCGCCACCGCTGAGCACCCAGGTCTCGCCGAGCCGCTCGATCAGCCGCCCACCGGTCAGCCGCCCGGTCGCGATCGCCACCGAGTAGACGCCGAAGCCGTACGCCGCCACCCCCGCCGCCGCGCCGAGGTTCTCCCGCAGGTGCAGGGCCACCCAGTCGCCGATGGCTCCCTCGCCGTAGGCCGTACACAACGCGACCACGCCGAGCAGTACGACGGCGAGGCTGATCGGCCTGCGCGCGGTCCGGCGTACCGTCTCCTGCTCCTGCTTCTGCTTCTGCTCCTGCTCCTGCTCCTGCTTCTGCTCCTGTCCTCGCGCTGCCGTGGCCGGGCCGGCCGTGCCGTCGGTGCGTACGGGCTGATCGGTGCCGGTGCGCAGCATCGGCCGGGCGAACCCGACGGCGACCACCACGCCCGCCACCGCGACCACGGCGAAGTGCTCGACGGCGGTGAGGTGCGCGGCGAGCAGCCCGCCGATCACCGCGCCGACCAGCCCGCCGACACTCCACAGCCCGTGCATCGGCGACATGATCGCCCGGCCGGACGTCGACTCGATCTCCACCGCCGCGCTGTTGAGCGCGACCAGCAGAACGCCGTAGATCGCGCCGAACACGAACAGGATGGCGCCGAGCGCGACCACCGAACGCGCCAGCGCCGGCGTGACCAGCCCGGCACACACCAGCGGGAACGACGCGACGAGCACCGTGCGGGTGCCCAGGCGTTCGCACAGTCCGCCCGCGAAGTACATCGACGCCGCCGAGCTCACCGTCATGCACAACAGCGCCAGCCCGAGCGCCGTCGCGGACGCCCCGACCTGGTTCTTGATCTCGGGGATGCGGACGATCCAACTGGCGAACAGCACGCCGTCGGCGGCGAAGAACACCGTCAACGGGTACAGCCGGGTGACCGGGTGGCGGCCGCCGGTCAGGAACTGGCGGGGTGACACGGGGGGAACTCCTCGCGGTGGTGCGGTCGGTGGTTCGGGTCGTTCAGGTGGACGCGGTGTCCACGTCGCCGTGCTCGGAGATCCGCTCGTGCAGGTCGCGTTCGGCGGCCATCGTCGAGCCGGACTGGCGGCGCCGGTCGCCGGTGCCGCCGCCCTGCCACGGGTGCGGGCCGGCCGCCGGGCGGTACTCCACGCCGGCCGCGGCCAGCCGGTCCAGGTGCGCGGCGAGCGCGCCGGTCCCTTCGTCGGAGGCGTCCTTGGTCGACGGCCGGGCGTTCCACGCCACGTCGGCGAGCACGCTCGCGCGCGGGAACATCAGGTAGTCCAGGTGCCGCTCGGAGGCGATGTACTCCGACCACGCCTGGAACTGCAGCCCCAGCACCCGCGACCGCTCCGCCTGCGACCAGTCCGCGGGCACGGGCTCGAACGCCGCCACCTCGGGCACCGTGATCGGCCCACCCTGCGACATCGGCTCCTCCGGCAGGTCGGACTGGTCATAGTTGAGGTACGTCGGGTACACCGGCGTACGCACCACGTCGTAGCCCGCGCCGGCCGCCCGGCGGGCCACCGAGTCGCCGCGCCAGGCCATCACGATCGAGTCGTCCAGCAGCCCGCCGGTGACGAATGCCTCGTCCCACACCACCATCCGGGCGCCGCGCCGCTTCAGGTGTGAGCCGAGCGCGCGAAGGAAGTGGCCGTGCAGGTCGATCGGCGCGGCCAGCCCGAGTTCCTTCTGGTACGCCGAGATCTCCGGGTCGCTCGCCCAGTCGGTGATCACGCACTCGTCCCCGCCCAGGTGGACGTACGGCGTGGGCACCGCCTCCAGCAGTTCGTCCAGCAGTTCGCCGATGAACTCCACCGTCGCCGGCAGCGGCTTCACCACCCCGGCGGAGATGCCCCAGCCGGTGAGGACCCGGTGCTCGCCGACGCCGAGCTCCGGCCGGGCGGCGAGCAGCGCGGAGGAGTGGCCGGGCAGGTCGATCTCGGGCACCAGCGTGACGCCGCGTTCCTGTGCGTACGCGTGGATCTCGGCGAGGTCGTCGAGGGTGTAGTAGCCACCGTGCGGCGTACCGTCGTGGCGGCCGGCCCTACGGTGCCGGCTCAGCTGGGTGGCCGGCCGGTGGCTGCCGACCTGGTGCACCTCGGGATGCCGGCGGCTCTCGATCCGCCACCCCTGGTCGTCGGTGAGGTGCAGGTGCAGCCGGTTGTAGCGGTGCATGGCGAGCAGGTCGACGTACCGCAGCAGGGTGCGCTTGGGGAAGAAGTGCCGGGCCACGTCGAGCATCGCGCCCCGCCAGGTCAGTGCCGGCGCGTCGGTCACCTCGCCGCACTCGACCACCCAGCGGGTGCCGGCGCGCGGTGCCGCCCGCCAGGTGTCGTCGGGGAGCAGTTGGCGCAGCGTGTGGAGCGCGTTGACCAGCCCGTCGACGGTGGCGACGACGATGTCGACGCCCCGCTCGTGGACGCGCAGCCGGTAGCTCTCCGCGGTACCCGAGGTGGGCTCCAGGTGGATGGTCACCGCACCGACCGGCCCGGCCTGGGCGACGGTGGGCAGCGGCAGCCGCAGCGAGGTGAGGAGTTCGCGGACCACCTGCGACATGCCTTCCGCTCCCGGCGTCTCCACCACTCCCGTGCCGGCGGTGAGTTCGTACGTGCCGGTGGCGGCGGTCGCCGAGCCGGGTCGGGGGAGCAGGGTCAGGTAGCGGTCGGTCACGGCTTGCTCCGTTCGGACGACGTGGCGGACGTGGTGGGTGTGGTGGGTGTGGCGGACGTGCCGGACGTGGCGGCTGCAGCGGTGGGTGGGCCGGACGTGGCGGGGGCCGGGGTTCTGGGGCGGGTCCAGCCGCGCAGGGCGAACGCGACGCCGGCGGCGAGGACGGCGAGCACGGCGACGGTGGACAGGGCCAGCGGCAGGCCGCGCCGGTCGGCGACGAACCCGATCAGCGGTCCCTGGCTGAGGATGCCGAGGCTCGCCGACATCGAGATCCGGCTCACCCCGCGCGGTCCGCCGAGTGCGCCGGCCCGGCTGATGCAGACCGGGTAGACGTTGGCCAGTCCCAGGCCGAGGACGACGTAGCCGGCGAACGCGACCGGCAGGCCGGCGCCGGGCAGGTGGCCCGCCCAGCTGGCGACGAGGACGCCGACCGCCGCGAGCGCGAATCCACCGGACAGGACGGCCGTCTCGCCGAGCCGCCTGATCAGCCGGGCGCCGAGGAACCGGCCGCCGGCGATGGCGCAGGCGTAGGTGGCGTAGCCGTACCCCGCGACCGCGGCGGTGGCGCCGAGGTCCTGCCGCAGGTGCAGGGCGGCCCAGTTGTTCGAGGCGTACTCGCCGAACGCCGTACAGGCCGCGACCAGCCCGAACGCGAGGACGATCCACCGGACGCGGCGCCAGGAGTTCGCCCGGTCGGCGTCGGAGGATCCGTCCGGGGCAGCGGTGCCGGGGGCGGTTGCCGCGGCCGCGGCCGTCGCGGCCGCCGTCGCCCGGCCTGAGCGGAGCAGGGCGGGGCCGGCCGTCGCGGTCACCGCCAGGCCGAGGAGCGCGGTGAGCCCGAGGTGCACCACCGGGCTGAGGTGGTCGGCGAGCAGGCCGCCGAGCGCGGCGCCGACGAGTCCGCCGACGCTGAAGATGCCGTGCAGGGTGGGCATCAGCGGGTTGCCGCTGGCGGTGGCGACCTCCACCGCGGTGCTGTTGAGCGCGATGTTGAACGTGCTCTGCGCCATGCCGAAGAACGCCAGTGCCGCGCCGAGCGCGCGGACCGAACCGGCCAGGCCGGGCAGCACGAGGATCGCGCACAGGGCGAACCCGGCGACCACAAGGACGCGGCGGGTGCCGAAGCGTTCGCAGATCCGGGCGGCCACGGTGAGGGCGGCCAGGCTGCCGAGCGAACCACACAGCAGCGCCAGGCCCAGGTCACCGGCCGACGCGCCGACCTGTGCCTTCACGTCGGGGACCCGGACCAGCCAGTTGGCCGGGACGAAGCCGACCAGCGCGAAGAACACCGCCAGCGGCACCGGATGCCGGGTCTTCGGCGTGGGATCGGGAAGCGCGGCGGCCGACTCCTGCGCGGGCAGGGAACTGTCGGCGCCACGCGGGCGTGCTGACAACGTGGCCTCCGGGATACGACGCGGCTGGAAGAGGTGGTCGGAAGGTCGGCGGGGAAGGGCGCCGGGGGCGTGGCCGGGCGAAGGTTGACCGGGCGCCCGGGCGCGGGCTAGCTTCACAGAAATTAACAGGCAGGGTTCCTTATGAAAAGGGGTGGAACCATTCCGCGGACGGCCTCGCCGCACACAGCGCGGCTGATCAACGACCGGTTGGCGTTCGACCTGCTGCTGGAACGCGGCCCGCTCACCCGGACCCAGCTGCGTACCCTCACCGGGTTGTCCGGCCCCACCGTCGCCGACCTCGTGCAGCGGCTGGAGTCCGCCGGCCTGGTCGCGCCGGTCGGTGAGGCCGGCGCCGAGCGCCGCGGGCCGAACGCCCGGCTGTACGGCGTGGTCGCCGACCGGGCGCACGTCGCGGGCGTGGAAGTACGTCCCGACCACGTACGCGCGGTGGTCACCGACCTCACCGGGCAGCCCGTCGGCACCGCCGTGGTGGCCCAGGACGCCCGGGTCGCCCCGGACCGGCTGGTGCGCGACGCGCTCGACGGAGCCCTCGCTGATGCCGGACGGCCGGCCGACTCACTTGCGATGGTCGTGGTGGGTACGCCGGGCCTGGTGGATCCGGTGAGCGGCGACGTGACGTTCGCGGTCAGCCTGCCCACCTGGCACGGCAACCTGCTGCCCGGCCTGCGGGAACGGTTCGGCGCGCGGGTGCTGCTGGAGAACGAGGTCAACCTGGTCGGGCTGGCCGAGCACCGGCTGGGCGTCGCCCGGGGCCGGGACACCTTCGCACTGGTCTCCCTGGGCGACGGGATCGGGGTCGCGGTGGTTCTCGGCGGGCGCCTGCACCGGGGTGCCTCCGGCGGCGCGGGCGAGGTGTCGTACGTGCCGGCAGGCGGTGGTACGTACCAAAAGGTCTCCGGTGGTGCGGCAGTGGTCGAGACCGCCCGGCGGCACGGGCTCACCGGCTCGGTCGACGACCTGGCCGGGCTGGTCGGCGGCGCGGTCGCCCGCGCGGGCGAGGGTCACGACCCCGCGGCGGAGGCGTTCCTCGACGACCTCGCCGATCGGATCAGTACCGGCGCGGCGGCCGTGTGCGCCGTCCTCGACCCGGGATACGTCGTGCTCGCCGGCGAGGTCGGCCGGGCCGGCGGGCCGGCACTCGCCGAGCGGGTCGCCCGCCGGCTCGCCGATCGCCTGCCGCTGCCCACCGAGGTGGTGGCCAGCGACGTGTCCGGGAACCCGGTGGTACGCGGCGCCGTCCTGGTCGCGCTGGACCACCTGCACCGCGAAACGTTCGGCCTGACCGGCACCAGGTGACGGCCCGGCCCGGCCCGGCTGCCAGACTCGAAGGCATGCGCGTGCACATCGGCTCGGACCACGCGGGCTTCGAACTCAAACAGCACCTGGTCGGCTGGCTGGGTGAGCAGGGCCACGAGGTGGTCGACCACGGGCCGGCGGCCTTCGACCCCGACGACGACTACCCGCCGTTCTGCCTGCGGGTCGGCCTCGGGGTGGTGGCCGACCCGGACAGCCTGGGCATCGTCCTCGGCGGGTCCGGCAACGGCGAGCAGATCGCCGCCAACAAGGTGGCCGGCGTCCGGGCCGTGCTGGCGTGGAACCTCGACACCGCCCGGCTGGGCCGGGAGCACAACGACGCCAACGTGATCTCCGTCGGCGCCCGGATGCACTCGGTGGAGGAGGCCACCCGGATGGTCGAGGTGTTCCTGCGGACGGGATTCTCCGGCCTCGACCGCCACGCGCGCCGGATCGAGATGCTCCGCGAGTACGAGGACACCGACATCGTCCCGGAGCCGTAGGCCGCCTCAGAACGGGGTGTCGAGCAGGGGGAGCGCGTCGGAGGTGAACGCCCGCGTGGCCGCGGTGAGGCTGCCCGGCGTACGTTCCTCGGCCACGCCCGCGGCACCGAGCGCCGCCAGCACCGGACGCCCGAAGTACGCCGCACCCAGGTCGGCCACCTCCAGCACCAGGTCCGGCTCGCGGTCGACCCGGCCGCACGAGGCACCCGACTCGTCACCGGCCAGGTGCCACCGCCCGGCGTTCCACGGGCACAGGTCGTCGCGTACCTCCAGCACAAGGTCGACCGGCGTGGTGTAGCGCCGCTCCGACAGCGCCCGGCCGACGTCGACCAGCCGGGCCCACATGCCGTCCCGCACGGTGACCATGGCGGCCCGGGAGTCCCGCAGCCAGGTCAGCAGCGGGTCGTCGAGGGACAGCCGGCGGTGGGTCACCTTGGCCATCAGGTCCTGGTCGGCGAGGAACTGCCACAGCGCGGCGTACGACGCGGTGTCGGTCGCGTGCACGCGCTGGACGACGGTGGTGCCGTTCGGGCCGCCCGGCTCCCAGTTGGACTTGCTGCGGTAGTACGCGAACCCGGTGACCTCGCCTTCGCGTTCGGCCAGGACACAGCGCAGGGCGCTCGCACCGCCGCGCTCGCTCTCCGGGTCGGCGACCTCCCCGCGCCGCCAGGGTTCGTTGTGCCGGAAGTAGCCCGGCCGGGTGGGCACGATCGCCTCGCGTACGCCGGCACAGACGTCCAGCGACTTCTCCGGGTCGGCGTACCTCACGGTCACCTCGTCGGCTCCGGGCACCGGGCGCATCGCCCGCTTCGCGCGGTTGATCTCGGCGTACGCCCACTGGGTGGCGCAGCCGTAGCCGTAGCGCCCGTAGATCGCGGGCTCGGACGCGGTGAGGACGGCCACCGGCTCCCGGCCCGACTCGTGCAGGTCGTGCAACTGGTGACGCATCAGCGCGGTGAGCACCCCGCGCCGGCGATGGGTGGGCAGCACGCCCACCAGGCTGACCCCGGCGACGTCGAGTGCCCGCGGGCCGGGCACCGTCATCGTGAACGAGTAGATCGCGGCGTGCCCGGCCATCGTGTCGCCGACGAAGGCGCCGATGCTGCGGTCCGGCTCGAACCTCGCCTGCTCGACCTCCGCCGCGTCCTGTGGCCAGGTCTCCCCGAACGACAACTCCATCATGGTGAACGCCTGTTGCCACGCGTCGTCCCCGAGCGGGCGTACCTCGATCGTCATGGGCCACTGCCTACCAGAAGGCCGACACCGTGGGCGAGGCAATTGCCGGCCGGACCTGCTGGCAGGCTCGTCCTTCGTGCCCGCCACGTCCGCCACCACCGCGATCGCCGCCGCCGTCCTGCTCGCCGCGGTCCTGCACGCCACCTGGAACGCCCTCGCACACGCGATCACCGACAAGCTGGTCGCGGTGACGGTGCTGTCGCTGGCGTTCGTGGTCTTCGGTGCGGCGGCGCTGCCGTGGGTGGGCGTACCACCGCGGGCGAGCTGGCCGTACCTCGCCACCTCCAGTTGTGTGCACGTGCTCTACAACGTCGCGCTGATGCGGTCGTACCGACTCGGCGCGTTCAACCAGGTCTACCCGTTGGCACGCGGCATGTCGCCGTGGGTGGTCGCGATCGTGGCGGCGCTGGTCGTCGGTGAGCGGCTGAGTGCGGTCGGGATGGCCGGCGTCGCGGTGGTCTCGGTGGGGCTGGGCTGCCTGGTGTTCGCCCGCGGGCTGCCGCACCGGGACGAACTCCCCGCGCTGGCCGCGGCCGCGACCACCGGGCTGCTGATCGCGACGTACACCGTGCTGGACGGCCTCGGGGTGCGGGCGTCGGAAGCGCCGTTCGCGTACGCCGCCTGGCTGTTCCTGCTGCACGGCGGCGTGCTGGTCGCCTGGGCGGCGCACCGTCGCGGCCCCGCGCTGCTGGCCGACCTGCGGGTGAACTGGCGCACCGGCCTGGCCGCGGGGTCGTGCGCGGTGGTGGCGTACGGCATCGTGCTCTGGGCGCAGAGCCGGGGGACCCTCGCCACGGTGGCGGCGCTTCGGGAGACCAGCGTCATCGTCGGCGCGGTGATCGGTGCGGTCGTCTTCCGGGAACCGTTCGGGCGCTGGCGGACCGTGGCGACCGTGGTGGTCGCGGCCGGGATCGCCCTGCTGAATCTCGGCGGATGACGCGACGTCCGACAGCACCTGGTCGTTAACACGCGACACCCGGATGGCGCAGCGGAATCCGGGAATTCGGCGTACGCGTGGAGAATGATGTGATGGGAAAACGAGAGTGGCGGAAAAGCCGGAAGGCTTGGTAGCGTGGGCTGTTTCTTTCGCCACTTCGATTCGGCAGGGGAAATGACCGAGAATTCCAGCTCCGCCGTGTCCAGCGTGTCCCACACAACTGTGTCCGTCGAAGAATTCGAACCGAACGACTCCGCGAATTCTAGCCCGAATTCACGCCCTGCGTCAAGTTCGGCCGCGAATTCGATCGCCGCCGAGATCGCTTACGAACAAGGGCATGTCGGCATGCTGTACGACCGGCTGGACGCGCTCCGCGAGCGCACTCATAGCCGGCTCGACGCCGCTCACCGCGGCGAGCACGCGCTCAACCACCAGTCGATGTCCGAACGCCAGTCCTACCACGAACTCCTTACCGGACGGCTTTCCCAACTGCGCGCCGTCGAGCGCGGGTTGTGTTTCGGCCGGCTCGACAACGACGACGACACCCGCCTCTACATCGGCCGGATTGGTTTGTTCGACGACGACTACGAACCGGTGCTCATCGACTGGCGGGCACCGGTGGCGCAGGCGTTCTACGGCGCGACCCCGGCCCGCCGGCTCGGCATCCGGCGGCGGCGGCACCTGCGCACCCGGGGCCGCACCGTGGTCGGCATCGAGGACGACGTGCTCGACCTGGCGACCCTCGACGACATGGACGACACCGAACGCCGGCAGCTGTCCGGCGAGGCGGCGCTGCTCGCGTCGCTCACCGCCGGACGGACCGGCCGGATGAACGAGATCGTGGCCACCATCCAGGCCGAACAGGACCAGGTGATCCGTTCCGACCTCGCCGGGATCCTGGTGGTGGAGGGCGGACCCGGCACCGGCAAGACGGTGGTGGCGCTGCATCGGGCGGCGTACCTCCTCTACACCCACCGGGCGCGGCTGGCCGGGCGCGGCGTGCTGATCGTCGGGCCGAACTCGACGTTCACCCGCTACATCGACCAGGTGCTGCCGTCGCTGGGTGAGACCGACGTCGTGCTCGCCACGCTCGCAGAGCTGTACCCGGGGGTAAGCGCGACCGGGCGGGACGAGCCGCTCGCCGCGCGGGTGAAGGGCGACCCGCGGATGGCGGACGTGGTGGCAGCAGCCGTCCGCGACCGGCAGCGGGTGCCCGGCCACGACCTGGAGCTGGTCGTCGACCGCGAGCCGTACCTCCTGTCCCGGGCCACCTGCGAGCGGGCGCGGGAGCGGGCCCGCGCCCGCGCCGACCGCGACGGCGAGCTTGCCAACCGCGCCCGCCGGCACTTCGTCCGCGACATTCTCGGCGCGCTCACCCGGCAGGCCGTCGATCGGCTCGGTGCCGACCTGCTCGGCGACGCCGACGTTGAGGACATCCGGCGGGAGCTGGCCGGATCGCCGGAGGTGCGGACCGCGATCGACGACCTGTGGCCGGAGCTGACCCCGACCGAGCTGCTCGCCGACCTCTATAGCTCGGCCGACCTGCTGGCCGCCGCCGCGCCGGACTTCACCGCGGCCGAGCGGGAAGCGTTGCTGCGCCCCGGTCCGCCGGCTGCCCAGAGGTGGACTCCGGCCGACGTCCCGCTGCTGGACGAGGCCGCCGAACACCTCGGCGAGCTCGATCGCGCCGTCTACGCCGCCGCGCAGGCCGAGCGGCGGGAGCGGGGGAGGTGTCGGAGGAGACCGGCTACGCCCGGGCCGGGGTCGAGCTCCAGCAGCAGTACGAGCAGTTCGCCGACGACTTCACTGCCGACGACGTCGATCCGCTGGCCGAGGGCGTGGTCCGGCGCTACCGGGGTGGAGAGGTCGGCGGGCCGGTGGCCGAGGGCGCGCTGGGAGACCGGGCGTGGGTGTACGGGCACGTGATCGTGGACGAGGCGCAGGAACTGCCGGCGATGGCGTGGCGGCTGCTGATGCGGCGGTGCCCGGCACGGTCGATGACCCTGGTCGGCGACCTCGCCCAGGCCAGCGCACCCGGCGCTCCGGGGTCCTGGGGTGAGGTGCTCGACCTGTGGGCGCGGGGACGCTGGCGCCGCGAACGCCTCACCGTCAACTACCGCACGCCGGCGCCGATCATGGCGCTCGCCGCCGACGTACTCGCCACGATCGACCCGGACGCGACCCCGCCGGGCTCGGTCCGCGAGGGCGCCGAGCCCTGGTGGCTGGGCGTCGAGGAGGGCAGTGGGCTGCCGGAGCTCGGCCAGGTGGTGTCAGCCGCGCTGGACCGGGAACTCGCCGCGCTGACTGCCGATGCGAACCACGACGGTGCGCAGTCCGACGGCGGTCATTCGGTCGGGAGTGGGTCGGCGGGCCGGCTGGCGGTGATCGTGCCCGAGTCCCGGTTCGCCGACCTCGGCCGGCAGCTGCTCGAGGCCCGTACCGACGTCGCGCTCGGCGGCAGCCCCGCCGTCCTCGACGCCCGGGTGGCGCTGCTCACCGTGGCGCAGGCGAAGGGGCTGGAGTTCGACTCGGTGGTCGTGGTCGACCCGGCGGCGATCCTCGCGGCCGGCCGGCCCGGGGTGCACGGGGCGCCTGAAGCGCATGGGGAGCACGGAGCAGGCGACCTGTACGTCGCGCTCACCCGGGCGACCCGCCGGCTCGGCGTGGTCACCACCGGTCCGCTACCGGACGTGCTGACCCGCCTGGCCGCCTCGGGGGCCACGGCTGCGGACGCGGGGGCAAGCACGTGACGCCCTGACGACGTACAGTGCCTCCTTGGTCACGGCGCACGTACGTTCGGTTGAATGTCGGTCGGGCACAGGGTGGACTTCGGATGGAGGGGTACCGGCGGATGAGCGGTCCAGCGTCTGGGGCGGCGGGTGGCAACCTGCGGGTCGGCCTGCTCGGCGTCGACACCTCTCACGCCGGCGCGTACGCCCGGATCCTGAACGACCAGGCCGCCATCCCCGGCGCCCGGATCACCTGGGTGTGGGGCGGGGTGGTTCGTGCGGACCAGCCCGACGCCCGCACGCTTGCCGCGACCTACGCCATCGACCGGGTGATCGCCGAGCCGACCGAGCTGCTGCACCAGACCGACCTGGTGCTCGTCGTCGACGACGCCGGGCACGGCCGGCACCACGTGCCGCAGGCCCGGGCGTTCGTGGCGGCCGGGGTGCCGGCGTTCCTGGACAAGCCGATGACGCCGGACCTCGGCGAGGCGCGGACGCTGTTCCGGCTCGCCGCCGAGCGGGGTGTGCCGGTGACGAGCTCGTCGGCGCTGCGGTACGCCCGGGAGCTCGCCGAGGACGCGGCGTACGTCGCCGACCTTGGCGAGCCCTCGTCGGTGGTCAGTGTCGGGCCGGGTGAGTGGTTCCACTACGGCGTGCACGCGGTCGAGCAGGTGTACGCCGTCCTCGGGCCGGGCGTGCAGTGGGTGCAGCGCGCCAGCTGGCCGGAGCGGGACGTGGCGGTGCTCGGCTACGGCCCCGGCGGCCCGACCGCCGTGGTGCAGGTTCTGCGCGACGCGACCTGTGGTTTTCATCTCACTCTGCACGCCCGTAAGGGGCGGCACAGCATCACGATCGAGGACGCCGACGCCTACTACACCGCCCAGTTGCGCGCGGTGGTGGAGATGGTGCGTACCGGAGTGCCGCCGGTGGCGCCCGCCGAGACGCTGGAGATTCTCGCCGTCCTGCGGGCGGGCGAGCTGTCCGCCGCGGCCGACGGGGCGCGGGTCCACCTGGCCGACGTACTCGCCTGAGCCATTCGCACGGCCCCTGCCCGCGCCACCAATCTGGCCGGTCGCCTGTCCGCGCATCGGACAACCCTTCCGTTCGAGTGGTCCGCCCGATAGGCATATGGTCTGCACCAGATCTGGTGAGATCGGGCTAAGGAAGGGTTTGCTTCAGGTGAAGGTCTCCAGAGTGGGCGTCGTCGGACTCGGCGGCATCGGGCGGGTGCACATCGGTGGTTGGCGGGAGCTGGGGGCCGAGCTGCACGGCTTCGACGAGCTGCCCGAGTCCAGGGCGGTCGCGCAGGAGGACCTCGGCCTGCAGGTGCACCCCGATCTCGCGTCGTTGCTGCGTTCGGTCGACGTCGTGGACGTGTGCACTCCTACCGACACGCACGCACCGCTGGCGCTGGCCGCGCTGCGGGCGGGCAAGCCGGTCGTCTGCGAGAAGCCGCTGGCCCGGACGCTGGAAGAGGCGGACGAGCTGATCGCGGCGTCGGAGCAGGCCGGGGTGCCGTTGTTCACCGCGCAGGTGGTGCGGTTCATGCCGGAGTACGCCTCGGCGCGGGACGCGGTGGCCGCGGGGAAGATCGGCCGGCCCGGCGTCATGCGGTTCACCCGCGAGGGCGGCATGCCCAACCCGCAGGGCTGGTACCACGACATGGCCCGCTCCGCGGGGATCATCGGCGACGTGATGATCCACGACATCGACTTCGCCCGGTGGCTCGCCGGTGACGTCGTACGCGTGTACGCCAAGCTGATGCGTCCCGCCGGACCCCAGAACGGCCCCACCCACGCGTACGCCATCCTCACCCACGTCGGCGGCACGATCTCCCACCTGACCGCGTCGTGGGCCCGGCAGGGCGGCTCGTTCCGCACCAGCTACGAACTCGCCGGCAGCGAGGGGATGATCGACTACGCCTCCGACCAGCGGCCGGTGGTCCAGACCATTCCGGGGACGCTGGCCGCTCCCGCCGGATCCAGCTTCGGTTCGTCGTTCACCCGGGAGCTGGCGGAGTTCCGCGCCGCCATCGAAGGCGGCCCACAACCACGGGTGACCGCCCACGACGGGCGCGCCGCCCTGGCCGTCGCGCTCGCCGCGGTCACCTCGGCGCAGACCGGGCAGGCCGTCGAGCTGCCGGTCAGCGCCACCCCGTACGAAGGAAGCGCACCAGTGGCCGCGGAGGTGGCGTCGGCATGAGCACCACGACCCCAGTCAAGATCGGGATCCTGTCCTTCGCCCACCTGCACGGAGCGGGCTACGCGTCCGTCCTGGCCGGCATCCCCGGCGTCGAGCTGCGTGCCGCCGACGAGAACGCCGAACGCGGCAAGCCGCTCGCGGACCGGCTCGGCATTCCGTTCACCACCTCCTACGACGAGCTGCTCGAGTGGGGCCCGGACGGCGTGGTGGTCTGCAGCGAGAACGCCGGGCACCGGGCGCTGGTGGAGAAGGCCGCCGCGGCGGGCGCGCACGTGCTGTGCGAGAAGCCGCTGGCGACGTCGCTGGCCGACGGCAAGGCGATGATCGACGCCTGTGACGCGGCCGGCGTGCACCTCATGACGGCGTTCCCGGTGCGGTTCGCCCAGCCGATCGCCGGACTGGAGCGGATCGTCCGGTCCGGTGGGCTCGGCCGCATCCACGCGGTGGCCGGCACCAACCCGGGCACCATGCCCGGCGGCTGGTTCGTCGACCCCAAGCTCGCCGGGGGCGGTGCGGTGATGGACCACACCGTGCACGTGGCCGACCTGCTCCGCTGGATGCTCGACTCCGAGGCCGTCGAGGTCTACGCCCAGCACAACCGGATCCTCTACCCCGACCTGCCGGTGGAGACCGCCGGCACGATCGCGGTCACCTTCGCCGACGGCACCGTCGCCACCATCGACTGCAGCTGGAGCAAGCCGAAGTCCTACCCGACGTGGGGCGCGGTCACCATGGAACTCGTGGGGGAGGACGGCGTCGCCTCCGCGGACGCGTTCGCCCAGACCATCAACGTCTACTCCGACGGGCCGGGGCGGCAGGGTCCGCAGAGTGCGTCGTGGACGCCGTGGGGCGGCAACGCCGACGCGGGCCTGGTCGAGGCGTTCGTGACCGGGATCCGGGAAGGCACCGCACCGCACCCGAACGGCTGGGACGGCTACCGCGCGACCGAGATCGCGTTCGCGGCGTACAAGTCGGCAGAGACCGGCCAGCCGGTGAAGCTGCCGCTCGAGATCGCCCAGGGCCTCGCGTAGGGCTTCGCCTCATTCGAGCAGTCAGGTTGTCGGCGACGGATCCCACCGCGCGGTGGGATCCGTCGCCGTTTCACGCGGTGGCCGAAGCAGGCCGGAAACCGCGCGGTGGAAGACTGGGCGGCGTGCGGGAAGAGGTGTCGCCCAAGGACCGGTTCGTGACCGTCTACGGCTTCCGGCCGGTGCTGGCCGCGCTCGCCGACGAGGCGCTGCAGATCGACAAGGTGCTGGTGGCCGAGGGGTCCCGCGGACCGTCGGTACGCGAGATCGTCGCCGCCGCCGACGCCAGGGGAGTGCCGGTGCGTCGGGAGCCTTCCCACCGGATCACCCTGCTGTCCGGCAACGGGCGCCACGACAACGGCGTACTGGCCGACGTGGTGGCGCCGCGGATGCGCACCCTCGCCGGTGCGCTCGACGTACGCCACCATGAGCGGCCGCCCACGGTGCTCGTCCTGGACGGGATCACCACGCCGTCGAACGTCGGGATGATCCTGCGATCGGCCACCGCGGCGGGCCTGGCCGGAGTCGTCGTACCCCACCACGGCGTGGCCGGCATCGACCCGCTGGTGGTGAAGGCGTCGGCGGGCGTGGCGTTCCGGGCGCCGGTGCTGCGGGCGGAGACCGCGCAGGACGCGGTCGAGCTGCTGGTCGAGGCGGGATACGCGGTGTTCGGGCTGGCCGCGGACGCGCCGGAGACGGTGTTCGACGCGGAGGTGCCGCCGTTCGCCGCGTTCGTGCTGGGCAGCGAGACGGCCGGGGTGAGCCCGGCGATCCGGCCCTACGTCGGCACCTGGGTCCGGATCCCGATGCCGGGTGACGTGGAGTCGCTCAACGTCGCCAGTGCGGCCGCCGTGGTGTCGTTCGAACTCGTCCGTCGCGGGCTGACCACGACCGGGCCGACGACTGCGCCGACGAATGGGAGGGGCTGAACCGATGTCCGCCGAACCCAACGGGTCGGGACCGACGGCGCCCAGCGACTACATCGGCTCGGCCGACCCGACCGAACGCGAACGGCGCGCGGAGTCGTTCGGCGCCGGCGCCGCCGCCTACGCGGAGTTCCGGCCGAGCTACCCCGAGACCGCCGTGCGCTGGGCACTCGAGCCCGTCGCCGGCGACGACGTCGTACGAGTGCTGGACCTCGCCGCCGGGACCGGCAAGCTGACCGAGGTGGTCCGCGGCCTCGGCATGGATGCGGTCGCGGTCGAGCCCGACGCCGCGATGCTGGCCGAGCTGAGCCGGCGGCTGCCTGACGTGCCCGCGTTCACCGGGACCGCCGAGGCGATCCCCGCACCCGACGGCGCGTTCGACGCGGTGGTGGTCGGCCAGGCCTTCCACTGGTTCGACCGGGACCGCGCGCTGGCGGAGATCGCCCGGGTGCTGCGTCCCGGCGGCGTACTCGCCGCGTTGTGGAACCTGCACGACGACGGCGTCGCCTGGGTGGCCGGGCTGAACGAGGTGGCGCAGGCGCTCGGTTCGGTACGCGAGACCCGCGAGTCGCCCATGCGGCAGGCGCTGTTCGAACACGTGGCGTTCGCCGACCAGACGACCGCGGAGTTCGGGTCGCACGAACGCCGGACCAGCGAGCAGGTGGTCGGGATGCTCGCCACGCACTCGCGGATCCTGGTGATGGACGAGGTGGACCGGGCGCAGGTGCTCGGCCGCGTTCGCGGCTACCTGCGGGCCCGGCCGGAGACGTCCGCCGGCGAGTTCGACGTTCCGCTCGTCACCATCGTCCTGCGCGCGGTCCGCGTCTAGGGCGTACTCACCCCGTCCCACCACTGCGCGGCCGTCACGGGGAGGACGCCTTGAGGAGAAGCGCACCACGTTACGGTCTGATGGTGGTTCTGCTGTTCTCTCTGCTGGGGTTGGGCATTCCCCCTCGCTCGGCCGGCGACGGCTCGACCGGGGCGTCCGGCCCGTCCGGCCCCGGCTCGTCGGGCCCCTCCGGCCCCTCCGGCCCGCCTGGCCCCTCTGGCCCCTCCGGCCCCAGCTCGTCCGGGGCTTCCGGGCCGTCCGACTCCTTCGACACTCTGCGGCAACGCTGGAAGGACTCCCTGGACGGCGGACCGGACCTGGACACCCAGGGCCCCGACGTCGCGCGCCGGATCGCCGCCGTCACCCGAGCGGCGCGGGGCTTCTGGGAGACGATGGACACGACTCCGCAGACCTATGTCTGGAGCGACCTCGCCGACGTCAGGACGAACGGCTACGCGATCGACGCGACGTACGTCCGGCTCCGTGCGATGACGTTGGCCTTCTCCACGGTGGGTTCGCCCCTGCACGGCGACGCCACCCTGCGAGACGACATCATCACCGCCCTGGACTGGGTGAACACCCACTGGTACAACGACACGACCGTGCCGCGAGGCAACTGGTGGGAGTGGTACATCGGCGCTCCCAACCGGCTCAAGGACATCACGGTGATGCTGTACGACGAGCTGAGCCCGGCCCAGGTCCACAACTACACCGCGGCCCTCGACCACTTCGTGCCGTCCGACATCGGGAAGTGGCGAGGAGCCAACGCCACGGACGTTCTCGTTCACCAGCTCGTCAGCGGGGTGCTGCAGAAGAGCGGCGAACGCATCACGCACGCACGAAACCTGGTCCCGCCGTTGCTGGACTACGCGACCAGCGGGGTCGGCTTCCGCGAGGACGGCTCCTACCTCGACCACGTCGCCGTGGCGTACAACCTGTCGTACGGCAAGGAGTACCTCAACAGCCTGTCGAACATCGTCTATCTGCTCAGCGGATCACCGTGGGACCTCACCGCGCGGGACACCGGGAAGTTCTACGCCACCATCCACAACGGTTACGAACCCTTTATTTACAAGGGTGCCGGGATGGACCTGGTGCGCGGCCGGGCGATCGCGCGGGAGATCGAACAGGATCACGTCGCCGGGCATGCCGTCATCGCCAACCTCGCCACGATCTCGACCGTCGCGCCACCCGAGCAGGCCCGGATGTTCAGGGCGATGATCAAGTCCTGGGTGGGTGCGGACGCCTACCGGAACTTCTACGCCTCGGGCGATCCCAGGATCTCGCTTTTCGTGGTGTCGACCGTGAAGCAGATCATGGCCGACCCGGCCGTCAGGCCACGACCGGAGCCGATCGGCCACTTCGCGTACAACACCATGGACCGGACCGTCCACCGTGCAAGGGGTTTCGCGTTCGCGATCGCCAAGAGTTCGAAGCGCGTGCAGAACTACGAGCAGATGAACAACGAGAACGCCAAGGCCTGGTACACCGGTGACGGCATGACGTACCTCTACAACGACGACCTCGGGCAGTACGCCGGAAACTTCTGGCCGACCGTCGACCTGACGCGGCTGCCCGGGACCACCACGGAGGTACGCCCCCGCTTCCGCGGCAACCCCGAGGGACACCCGCAGAACGGTGACGGCGAAGGGAGGCCGACCAACTCGTGGTCGGGAGGAAGCGTCCTCGGTAACTACGGCGCCTCCGGACTTCACCTGCGTCCGGTCGGCGGAGCACTCGGTGGCTCGCTGAGCGCGCGGAAGTCGTGGTTCATGTTCGACGACGAGGTGGTCGCACTGGGCTCGGACATCAAGACCACCTCCCCGGCCGGTCGTCGGGTCGAGACGGTGGTGGAGAACCGCAAGCTGAACGCGGAGGGGACCAACCGGCTGACAGTCGACGGCGTGGCCGAAGCGAGCACGCCCGGCTGGTCGAAGGAACTCGCCGACGTCAGCTGGATCAACCTCGGCGGCAATCACAGCGGCGACGGCAGCGAAGGCAGCGACGGCATCGGGTACTACTTTCCGGGTGGCGCCACGGTGGAAGGCCTGCGGGACACCCGAACCGGCAGGTGGTCCGACCTCACCGCCAACGGCTCCGGCGGCCCCGCGTACACCAATCACTTCATGACGCTGACCATCGACCATGGTGTGGATCCCACCGTCGCCGGCTACAGCTATGTGCTGTTGCCGAACCGGACTCCGGCGCAGACTCGTGAGTACGCGAGGAACCCGGACATCGCCGTGCTCGCCAACACCGCCGCGGTGCACGCCGTACGCGAGAACACCCTGGGAGTCACCGGCTACAACTTCTGGACCGACGAGGCCACCAGGGCAGGCGACGTCACCAGCGACCGGCGGGCGTCGGTGATGACGAGGGAGGTGGCCGGCGACACGTTCGAGATCGCGGTGAACGACCCGACCATGGAGAACCCGGGGACGATAGACCTCGAGATCGATCGGCAGGCCCGGTCGGTCGTCTCCCGCGATCCCCGCATCACGGTGACCCAGCTGAGTCCGACCATCAAACTTGCCGTCGATGTCAACGCAGCAAGGGGAAAGTCTTTCACCGCGAAGTTCGGCCTGGCGTTGAATCCCCGGCGTGGTTCCTAGGCTTGCTTTTCGCGGCGCCCAGCCGCGTTCACCGATTGGCGGCCAGCACTGTTGCGAGGCCCTCTTGCAGGTCCTTGACGAAATACTCGGGAACCTCCAGCGACGGGAAATGTCCCCCGATTTCGGGGGACCTCCATCGGACGATCTGCCGGTACCGCTCCTGTGCCCAGGCGCGCGGACACTTCTCGATGTCGCGGGGATACATGGTGATTGCTGACGGGAGGTCGACCCGGAGTTCGGGGTCCAGCGAGTTGTGGCTTTCGTAGTAAAGGCGGGCCGCCGACGCGCCGGTCCGCGTCAGCCAGTACAGGGTGACGTCGTCCAGAACGCGGTCCCTGGAAATGGTCTCGAACGGGCTGTCCTCGGTATCGGTCCACTCGGCGAACTTGTCGAGGATCCAGGCAAGAAGCCCGACCGGTGAGTCGACGAGCGAGTAGCCGATGGTCTGCGGTCGGGTCGCCTGCTGCTTCGCGTACGCCGCGCGGTGCCGCCAGAAATCACGGGTTTCCTCGGCCCATTGACGCTCGACCGCCGTCAGTCCGTCGGTTGTCAACCCGGGCGGTCCCTCCGCGAAGGTCGTGTGGATGCCGAGAATGTGCGCCGGGAACCTGCCGCCGAGGACCGTGGTGATATTGCCTCCCCAGTCACCGCCGTGGGCTGCGAACTTGCGGTAGCCGAGCCTTCCCATCAGTTCCACCCATGCGGCCGCGATCTTTTCGGTTCCCCACCCGGTGGTGGCCGGCCTGTCGCTGTAACCAAAGCCTGGTAGCGATGGAACCACGACGTGGAACGCCGGTGCGTCCGTATCTTTCGGATCTGCCAGCTCGTCCACCACATCGATGAACTCGGCAATGCTGCCTGGCCAGCCGTGCGTCAAGATCAGAGGAGTGGCATCCGCGCGCGCGGATCGGCGGTGCAGGAAGTGGATTCCCAGATCATCAATAGTCGTGCGGAACTGGCCGATCTGGTCGAGGCGCGCTTCGAACGACCGCCAGTCGTACCCGGTGCGCCAGTAGTTCACGACATCGACGATGTCGGCGAGAGGAACGCCCTGCTCCCATCGGTGAGGGCCGGGCGCGGCGCGACAGACCGTCTCGGCCTCCGGTAGCCGCGCCGCGGCCAGTCGTGCGCGCAGATCGTCGAGGTCGGCGTCAGTTGCGGGGGCTTCGAATGCTTGCACGTCGCTGGTTGGACGGGACATGAAACCTCCTGGCCATCGCGGAACCGGCTCTGAGCTTCGGCGAACCGGCTAAGACGGTTCTACCAGGCCCTCGTGCCAGCGTGCAACCAGCTAAGGTGGTTCCATGGCTGTTGGGTTTCCTGACTTTCGCCTCGGTAGCGTGCTGGCGACCAGCTTCACGGCGACCCTGACGGAGCGTCATGGCGACGCTGTGGAGCGCATTCCCACGCCGCACCGACTCGTCGACTGGCTGGCAGTGAACGGCCTCGCCGTGGACTCCTGCACCACCGCCGACCTCGAACGCGCTCGGGAACTGAGGGAAGCGATTCACGCCGCCGCGACAGCGACCGCGATCCAAGACGCTCTTCCTGCGTCTGCTGTCCACATCATCAATGACTGCAGCGTTCAGGGGCGGGCCGCGGCTGTTCTGACGCCCGAGAGTAACCGGCAATGGCGGCTCAGCTCGGCTTCCCTCGTAGAAGATGCCCTGAGCGTGATCGCCGCCGACGCGATCAGCATCATCGCAGGGGAACGAGACGGAAAGATGGCCTTGTGCGCATCGCCAACCTGCCAAGCCGCCTTCTTCGACACCAGCCAAAGTCGCACCCGCAAATGGTGTGACATGAACACGTGCGGGAATCGTCAGAAGAAGGCGCGCTTCAATGCCAAGGAGCGCAGAAGCCCCAGATCCGGGTAGTGATCGGCACCCTCGGTGGACCAAGCCGGCGACACATCTGTGTGCGCGGCGTGGGCGTCAGCTGTCCGGCTGTCCGGCTGTCGCTAGGCCGAGGGCACGGCGGCGAGTTCGTCCTCGCCGTCCTGTCGGGCGAACTGCGTGCGGTACAGCTCGGCATACAGCCCGCCGGCCGCCAGCAGCCGCTCGTGCGTTCCGCGCTCGCGCACCCGCCCCTCGTCGAGCACCAGGATCTCGTCGGCGTCGCGGATGGTGGACAGCCGGTGCGCGATCACCAGGGACGTACGCCCGGTCAGGGCGGTGGCCAGTGCGGCCTGCACGGCCGCCTCGGACTCCGAGTCCAGGTGCGCGGTGGCCTCGTCCAGGATGACGATCGACGGCGCCTTCAGCAGCAGCCGGGCGATGGCGAGCCGCTGGCGTTCGCCGCCGGACAGGCGGTAGCCGCGGTCGCCGACGACGGTGTCCAGTCCGTCGGGCAGACCTGCCACCAGGGGACCGATCCGGGCGGCGTCGAGGGCCTCCCACAGGTCGGCGTCGGAGGCGTCCGGGCGGGCCAGCAACAGGTTGGCGCGGATGGTGTCGTGGTACATGTGCGAGTCCTGGGTCACCACGCCGATCACCGATCGCAGCGACCGCTGAGTGACCGAGCGCACGTCGTGGCCTCCGACGCGGACCGCGCCGCCGGTCACGTCGTACAGCCGGGACACCAGCGAGGCGAGCGTCGTCTTGCCCGCGCCGGACGGGCCGACCACGGCGACCATGCGGCCCGGCGCGACCTCGAAGCTCACGTCGCGCAGCACCTCCTCGCCGGCCTGCCGGGACAGCGTGGCCACCGACTCCAGCGAGGCGAGGGAGACCTCCGCCGCGGATGGATAGCGGAACGACACGTGGTCGAACTCCAGCACGGGTTCGACGCCTGTCGGCAGGTCCACCGCGTCCGCGCGGTCGGCGACCATCGGCGGCAGGTCGAGCACCTCCAGTACCCGCTCGAAGCTGACCAGTGTCGTCATCACGTCGACCTGGAGGTTGGACAGCGAAGTGAGCGGCCCGTACAGCCGGGTGAGGTAGGCGGTGAGCGCGACCACCGTGCCGATGCCGAGGGCGCCCTCGACGGCGAAGACGCCCCCCAGCCCGTAGACGAGCGCCACCGCGAGCGCGGCGACGAGAGTGAGCGAGACCCGGAAGATCCCGGCGTACGTCGCGGTGGTGACCCCGATGTCGCGGACCCGCGCGGCCTTGCCGGCGAAGTCGCGGGAGGAGTCCTGCGGGCGGCCGAACAGCTTGGCCAGCATGGCGCCCGCGACGTTGAACCGCTCGGTCATCGTCTGCGCCATGGTGGCGTTGAGCCGGTAGCTCTCCGCGGTCGCCGCGCGCAGCCGAGGGGCCATCATCCGGGCGGGCAGGACGAACAACGGCAGCAGCACCAGGGCGAGCACGGTGATCTGCCACGACATCGCGAGCATGGCGGCGAGCACCAGCACCACGCTGAGCAGGTTGCTCACCACGTTGGACAGCGTGGAGGTGAACGCCTGCTGGGCGCCGAGCACGTCGCCGTTGAGGCGCTGGATGAGCGCGCCGGTCTGCGTACGGCTGAAGAACGCGACCGGCATCCCCTGCACGTGGTCGAACACCGCGGTGCGCAGGTCGAAGACGAGGCCCTCGCCGATCCGGGCGGAGAACCAGCGCTGTGCCAGGGTGGCCGCGGCGGACAGCAGGGCGAGGAGCGCGACGACGCCGGCCAGGGACACCACGACGTCGGTACGGCCGGGAGTGATGCCGCGGTCGATGATCGCGCGGAAGAGCAGGGGAGTGACGGCGCCGACGGTCGCGTCGACGGCCACCAGGAACAGGAAGATCGCCAGCAGGCCGCGGTATGGGTGGCCGAACGCCAGGATCCGGCGGATCGTGCCGGGAGCGAGCTTGTGCCCGCGCACTGAGGTGTCCTTCATGAAGGACCGCATGGCGGCGCCTCCGCCGCCTCGGTTCATCGACATAGAAGCCTTTCGGTGGGGATCTCGGTCGGGAAGTCAGGTGGGTCTCGGTAGGAAACCCGAGATTTAGGGAGGTTAACTCATTATGAGGTAATCTCACAAGATGGCAACGGCGGATAGGCTGGCGACCGTGCACGCACCGGACAGCCCACCGGCCGACTCTCCGGCCCACCCCAACGACGATCCGAAGGACGAACCCAGGAACGACGGCGGGGACGACACCGCCGAGCAGATCGCCGCGCTTCTCGACGGGTTGGTCCGCCGGCAGCGCCGGGCCGGCCGCGGCTCGCTGGAGGCGCTCGGCGTCGAGGTCACCCAGGGGCAGATGCGGGTGCTCCGGACCCTGGGCCACGCCGGCGACCCGTTACGGATCAGTGAGCTCGCCAACCAGTTGGGCATCGTGCCCCGCTCGGCGACCTCGGTCGTGGACGACCTGGAGGAGGCCGGCCTGGTGGCGAGGAAGCCCGACCCCGACGACCGCCGGGCGACCCTGGTGGGCCTGACGTCGGCCGGTGGGCAGGTGCTTGCCCGCATCCGGCGCAGCCGCCGCGACGCCATGGTCGCGATGGTCGAACGCCTGGACGCCGGCGAGCGCGCCGACCTGCTGCGGCTGCTGGGCCGACTGGCCGAGGGTGACGGCTGCTCCGGCCGCCCGGACCACGGCAGCCCCTAGCTGGTGTGGCTCCAACAGCCTTCAGTTGCGGCCGACCGGCCTGCCGGCTACGGATGCGGCCTTCGGCTACGGCTGGTCCGGCTCGTCCTCGGGTGCCGCCTCGACGTCGGCGGTGGCCAACTCCCATGCCCGCCGGGCCGCCGCGGCGGCGATGGCCGACAGTGCGCCGGGGTCGATTCCCGAACCCCGCGGTGGCTCCTGGGCGAGTGGCACGGGCTGCCCCGGCCGGTCCGGCGGGAGCGGCGGCACCGGTGGCTCGGGGTGTTCGCCCGGCTGGTCGGCGTACGCCGAACGCGCCGGAACCGTCCCGTCGTCGGCCGCCCGCGCCTGGCGTACGGACCCGGAGGTGTCGGCGCCCGGCAGGGCGGCCGTCCGGCGGGCTCGTAACGCGGTGAGCACGTCGTCCCGGCTGCGGCCACGCAGCCGCAGCGCGGTGAACGGATCGGCGTCGAGCAGGTCGGCGACGAGATAACACACCGCGGCCGCGTGCTTGCACGGCTCGCCCCAGTCCGGGCAGGAGCAGGCCGGCCGGATCTCACCGGGGCCGGGCAGCAGGCTCAGCCCGGCCGCGCCGACGTCCTCGACCACCTCCGGGGGCAGTTCGCCGTCCAGCAGCGCGGCGGTGCGGCCGATCTGGGTGCCGATCACATCGAGGACGCGCTCCCACTCGACCCGCCGGAACGTCGGCACCCGGATGGTCACCGTGTAGGGATCGGCGCGGCTGCCCTGCACCGGCGCCATCACCAGTCCGGCGGTGAGCTGGACCCGGCCGACGGCGCCACGACGGGCGTACGAACGTCCACGGGCGAGCCGGCCCGGGTCGAGGGCGGCGCGGTGTTCGAGCGCATCCACCCAGGCCCGCCCCCACCAGGTCAGCCCGAACGGCCGCCGGCTGCCGGCACCCGTCGCGGCGGGCGGCCGGTGCCCACCACCAGCCGGCTCGTCGGACCACCAGTCGCCGGACGTACGGCTGCCGCCCGGGCCGCGCGGGCCGCCGGGGCTCACGGCGTACTCCCCAAGGCGACCAGGTCGGCGAGTTCGCCGTCGGACAGGTCGGCGATCCAGCTCTCACCGGACCCGACCACCGAGTCGGCCAGCTCGCGTTTGGCCTCGATCACGGCAGCGATCCGGTCCTCCAGCGTTCCTTCGGTCACCAGTCGGTGAACCTGCACGGGATGGTCCTGCCCGATGCGGTAGGCGCGATCGGTGGCCTGGTTCTCCACTGCGGGGTTCCACCACCGGTCGAAGTGCACGACGTGGGTGGCGCGGGTGAGCGTGATCCCGACGCCACCGGCCTTGAGGGAGAGCAGGAACACCGGCGCCGCGCCGGCCTGGAAGTCGGCGACCATGCGTTCGCGTGCGCGGGCGGTGATTCCCCCGTGCAGGAAGAGGTTTCGTACGCCCCGGCTGTCCAGGTGGTCCTGCAGGAGCCGGCACATCTCGACGTACTGGCTGAAGATCAGCACCGACTCGCCCTCGGCGAGGATGACGTCGAGCAGGTCGTCGAGGGCGGCGAGCTTGCCCGACCGCCCCGGGAGCGGACCGGACTCGTGGAGGTACTGGGCGGGGTGGTTGCAGACCTGTTTGAGCGCGGTGAGCAGGGCCAGCACGAGGCCACGCCGGGCCACACCCTCCGCCTCCTGGATCTCGGCCATCACCTCGGCGACCACGGCCTTGTAGAGCGTGGCCTGCTCGGTGGTGAGGCCGACGACCACGTCGCTTTCGGTCTTGGGCGGCAGCTCGGGCGCGATCCCGGGGTCGGACTTGCGGCGCCGCAACAGGAACGGCGCGGTGACCCGGGCCAGGCGTTCGGTGGCGGCCGGGTCGCGGTAGCGCTCGATCGGGACGGCCATCTTCTGGCGGAACCGCTCCAGCGGTCCGAGCAGGCCGGGTGTCGTCCAGTCCAGGATCGACCACAGCTCGGAGAGGTGGTTCTCCACCGGGGTGCCGGTCAGCGCGATCCTCGCCCCGGCTGGGATCGTACGCAGCGCGCGGGCCGTACGGGCGAGGGGGTTCTTGGCGTGCTGGGCCTCGTCCGCGACGACCAGGCCCCAGCGCGCGTCGGCCAGTTCGGCGTGGTCGCGGCGGACGACGCCGTACGTGGTCAGCACCACCTCGTCCGGCACCAGGTCGGACAGGTGCCGCGTGCCGCCGTGGTAGCGCCGGACCGGCGTCGACGGCGCGAACCGGCGCAGCTCCCGCTGCCAGGTGCCGAGCAGCGTCGTCGGGCACACCACCAGCGTCGGCCCCAGCCCGAGCGAACGGCGGTGCAGGTGGACCGCGATCAGCTGAACCGTTTTGCCCAGGCCCATGTCGTCGGCCAGGCAGCCACCGAGCCCCAGGCCGGTGAGCTGGGCGAGCCAGGCCAGTCCGCGTTGTTGGTAAGGGCGGAGGGTGGCCGCCAGGTCCGGCGGCGCGGCGACGTCGGTGTCGGCGCCCACCCCGGAGAGGAGCTCGGCGAGCCTGCCGATCCGCTCGTCCGGCACGAACTCCACCTGCTCGTCGTCGACGGCGAGCTCACCGCTCAGCGCGGCGGCCAGCGCCTCGGCTGCCCCCAGGGTGCGCGGGCCGCGCCGGCGTAGCCGGTCCAGCAGCTGCCGGTCGACGCGTACCCAGCGGCCGCGCAACCACAGGAACGGCCGTTTCGCCTCCGCGAGCGCCGCGATCTCCTCCTCGGTCAGCTCCGCTCCGTCCAGCGTCGGCTGCCAGCGGAACTCCAGCATCTGGCGCAGCGAGAAGACCGGCTCTCCGGCGCCGGCGACGCGGGGAGTGGTGGCCCGGGCCTTCAGCGACAGCGCGCCACCGCCGAGCTCCTTGGGCCACAGCACCTCCGTGCCCACGAGGTCGAGCGCCTCGGCTCCCCGCGCCAGCAGATCCTCCAGGTCGGCGTCGGCGAGGTCGATGGCGTCCGGCGTGGCCGCGGTGAGTGCGGCCCCGAGCGGCGGCCAGGCGCGGGCGCCGCGGCGCAGCGCCAGCAGCAGGTCGGTCTCAGCCTGGGCGCCGAGCCTTGCCAGGACCGCTGCCGGCGCGGCCCACAGGTCGGCGACGTCGACCAGCAGGCTGGGGTCGACGGCACTGCGAAGCTGGAGTACGCCCCGGAACGGGAGAGCGCTCGTTGTCGCTTCCTCGCCCGGCGGCCCGTCTTCGAGCGGATCGGCTTCGTTCGGCTCGACCTCGGGCGGCTGGATCCGCAGGACGAGCTTCGCGCCCTGCCGGTCGGTGTCGGCCGCGGCCTCGTCCTCGGCCAGCCAGGTGGCCACCGACTCGGCCAGCGGAGTGGGCGCGAACGCAGCGAACGGAGTCAGTGCCGGCCCGGCCGGCCGTTCCGCCTGATCATCGGGGTCCCGGGCTAGCGTGTCGGCGATCGCGTCCCAGAATGCCTGGACCAGCGCGCCCGCACCGCTCATCCGCAGCGGCCGACTACCCGGCACCGGCAGCGCGTGCGCCGTCGGCGGCATCGCCGCGACCAGCCTTCCCAGCCAGGCCCGGTCGTCGGGATCCAGCGGACCGGCCCGCCAGGCGCCGTACCCCTGCGGGCTGGCCGCCGGGCGCAGCCGTCCGCGCGCCACCAGACCGACCCCGGCGAGCGCGGCAGAGGCCCAGGCACGGTAGGAGGCGGTGGTGTTCGGCGGAGCCCGGCGTCCGCACAGCAGCCCGAGCGCCTCCGGCACCGGGACGAGGCGGGCGGGAACACGGGTGCGGCGTACGCGAGAACCGGCGGGCAGCACGAGCTCCACCCCGCGCGTACTCTCGTCGCCGTTGCCACCGGCCCTGTCGGCACTGCCGGCCCTGTCGGCTCCGCCCGGCGTCCACAACGCGAGCACACCGGCGCGCGGCGGGTCGGCCGGGACGAACACCGCCTCCAGCCCGGCCGAGTCCGGTTGCTGCGTCACCTCGCGAAGGCTAGCGCCCACCGCCGACACCGCCGGCCGCCGCGGCCCGCTCCCTGCGGCTCAGCCGGCGACCAGCTCCGCCGGCGGATGCCGGACTCACGACGAGGACGCCGTCGAGGAGTTCGTACCTGTGCCCGTCATCGGGCATCCGGTCCAGACCGGCGCAGGTGAGCGGCCGGCCGAACGGTAGCTGCGTCATGGTCGGAGTCTCAGGGTTGCGGTGGCGCCTCCGCCGAGCCGGGCTTCCACGAGCCGGGCTTCCACGAGCCGGGCAGCGCGTCGAGAGCCTCGCTCAGGCGTACGGCATCCACGCCCTTCGCGTCCCCTTCGCGAGCGGCGTCGGCCAGCGCGTACGCCAGCGCCGCCAGCACCTCGGCCCGGGCGTGCCCCGCATCGACCAGCCGCCGCGCGGTCGCCCACAGCTCCGGCGGGTCGTCGAACCACAGGTGCCGGACGACCGCCGTCCGCGACGCGATCTCCCGGGCCGTCGGCTCCGCGTCCTCAGTGTCTTCCGAGCCCTCCGAGCCCTCGCGGAGGTCGTCGGTCACCAGCTTGGCCACAGCGTCCTCGTCGGTGACGTCGAATCCGGGCGCGGGTACGCGGTCGAGCGCGAACATCCGGCGTTCGAAAACCTCGTCGGCGTTGTCCTGGTCCGGGTCGAGGTCGGCCAGCAGCGACTCCACCGCGGTCCTCGCGGGACCCCACGCCGACGGGTCGTCGTAGGTCTCGGCGAACCTCGGTACGAACGCCCGCACCGCGGCCAGCACTCCGTCGACCGAGGCCGCGGAGAGGTCGTTGCGCCGACCGGCGTACCGCACCCAGGCCGGCAGCGCCGCCGGCACCGCGTCGACGTATCTGCGGTCGAGCAGGCCGGTACGCGGCAGCCAGCCGAGCAGGAAACCTTCCAGCTTGACCGGGCTGACCCGCAGCGGCTGCCCACGGTCGTACTCGCAGCCGAAGTCCACGAGCTCCTTGACGAACGCGCGGGCGGCCTCGACCTCGGCGGGGCCGAGCTCGGCGACCTCCGGCGAGGCGGCGAAGTCCTCGACGAGTTCGGCCCGCCGCGTGTCCGGCCACGGCGGCGGCTCGGGGACGGATCCGCCGTCGGGCAGCGTGCGCAGCCGGGCCAGGAGCACGGCACGCAGGTCGCGGAACGACTCTCCGAGCGGAGGTTCGACGGCCTCGTCGGTGGCCGCGAACGCCTCGCCCAGCCTGATCTTCGCGTCCGCCAGGTCGACCTCGGTCAGCGTGAGGTCGGGGTCGGCGGCGACGGTGGACTGCGCCTGTGCCTCCAGGTCGGCGGCCCGGTCGGTCGCCCACACGTCCTTGGCGATGCCGCCGAGGTTGTGGTCCACGAGCACCACGAGTGCGTGCGGCTCCTCACCGGGATAGGCACACACCAGGATGTACTGCGTGTTGTCGCCGAGGTCCTCGGTGACGACGAGGCACCGCTCGACCTTGGCGGAGCCCAGGGTCGCGGCCCATGCCGGCGTACGTTCGCCGCACCCCGCGCCGTCGAGCGCGGCGCGGGCCTGCGCGGCCACCTGCGGCTCGGCCAGGGCGGCGAGGCCGTGCAGCAGCGCTACTGCCCCCGCGTCGTCGGCGCGGCCGGCCTCGGCGACCAGCACCGGCCCGAACGCCTGCGAAGGGAGCTGCCACCAGGTCCCGATCACGCTGGAGACGAAGCCTTCGGCCTGCAACGGTGAGGTCAGCGCCATCAGCTGCGGGGTGGCGGCCAGCACCTCCTCGGCGAACTCGGCCGCCGGGTGGCCCGTGGGCCCGTCGCCAGGGTCGCCGGTCGATCCCGCGGTCGGGCCGCCGAGCTGGCCGAAGGCCGTGTCGGCTCCCGGTTCCGGCGTGTGCGGGCCGGTGGGGCGGTCGGCCCGGCCGTCCTCGCGGCGGCGGGCTCGGCGGGTGTCGGAGGGGCGACGGCGGTCGCCTCGCCGTCCTCGGCTTCGCGGACTCATGGGCGGAAGCCTTTCACGTCCCGCTCCGCGCCCGCCGGGCCGGGACCGCGCCGGCCCCGGGGCCGGGACGAAGGCGGGGACGAGGGCCGGGACGATGGCACGCCCGCTGTCCGAGGGCCGTCCGAAGTAGCCGGTGCGCTACCCTGGGCCGCATGCGGACGGCTCTGCTCCTTATCGAGCCGCGCTGACCATCAGCGGGTGCTTCGAGCACCGCGTCGGCGTGGCAACCCCTCCTGTGCGAGGGGTTTTCTTCTTTTGTCGGAGCGTCCCACCTCAGTCCCTCCCTCGGAGTCAGGAACGATGAGCGAACCCAGCCGAGACGGCCACGCCGCTGCGGACACCTACGATTTCCACACCATCCAGGGCAAATGGCTGCCGGTGTGGCAGCGGATGGACCCGTTCCGGGCGGACCGGCTCGCGGGTGACGACCCGGCGGCGCAGCCCGACCCCCGCGAGCGGCGCTACCTGCTCGACATGTTCCCGTACCCCTCCGGCGACCTGCACATGGGCCACGGGGAGGCGTACGCCTTTGGCGATCTGCTGGCCCGTTACTGGTTCCAGCGCGGCTACAACGTCCTGCACCCGATCGGCTGGGACGCGTTCGGGCTGCCGGCGGAGAACGCCGCGATCCGGCGCAACGCCCACCCCGCCGAGTGGACGTACGCCAACATCGACACCCAGGCGGAGTCGTTCAAGCGGTACGCCGTCTCCTTCGACTGGTCCCGCCGCCTGCAGACCTGCGACCCGGGCTACTACCGCTGGACGCAGTGGCTGTTCCTGCGCCTGTACGAACGCGGCCTGGCCTACCGCAAGGCGTCGTACGTCAACTGGTGCCCCACCGACCAGACGGTGCTGGCCAACGAGCAGGTCGTCGCCGGCAACTGCGAGCGCTGCGGCTCGCCGGTCACCAAGCGTGAGCTGACGCAGTGGTACTTCAAGATCACCGACTACGCCCAGCGGCTGCTCGACGACATGGAGCCGCTGGAGGGCCACTGGCCCGAGCGCGTGCTGAGCATGCAGCGCAACTGGATCGGCCGGTCCGAGGGCGCCTACGTCGACTTCGCCGTCGACGGGCGCGAGGAGCCGGTCACCGTCTTCACCACCCGGCCGGACACGTTGTTCGGCGCGACGTTCTTCGTGGTGGCGCCGGAGTCGAAGCTGGCGGCCGAGTTGGTGACGGCGGACCAGCGGGACGCGTTCGACACCTATCTCGAAGAGGTCAAACGCACCACCGAGATCGAGCGGCTGTCCACCGAACGCGAGAAGACCGGCGTCTTCCTGGGCGTCCACGCGGTCAACCCGGTCAACGGCCAGCGGATCCCGATCTACGCCGCCGACTACGTGCTGGCCGACTACGGCACCGGCGCGATCATGGCGGTCCCGGCGCAGGACCAGCGCGACTGGGACTTCGCTCGGCGCTACGACCTGCCGATCGTGCGTACGGTGCAGCCGCCGGCCGACTTCGACGGCGAGGCCTTCGTCGGGGACGGCCCGGCGGTCAACTCCGCCAACGCCGAGGTGAGCCTGGACGGCCTCGGTGTCGACGAGGCGAAGTCGGCCATCATCTCCTGGCTGGAGAGCAGGAGTCTCGGGCGTGGTGCGGTGACGTTCCGGCTGCGAGATTGGCTGGTATCGCGGCAGCGTTACTGGGGAGCGCCGATCCCGATCGTGCACTGCTCCACCTGCGGGGAGGTGCCCGTGGCCGACGAGCAGCTGCCGGTGGAGCTGCCCGACCTGCGGGGTGCGGACCTGTCCCCGAAGGGCACCTCGCCGCTGGCGGCCGCGAGCGACTGGGTCGAGGTGGAGTGCCCGAAGTGTGGTGGGACGGCGCGCCGCGACACCGACACGATGGACACCTTCGTCGACTCCTCGTGGTACTACCTGCGCTACTGCTCGCCGAACGACGAGGAGCGTCCGTTCGACCCCGACGCCGTTCGGCGGTGGATGCCGGTCGACCAGTACGTCGGCGGCGTGGAGCACGCGATCCTGCACCTGCTGTACAGCAGGTTCTTCGTCAAGGTGTTGCACGACCTGGGCGTGCTCGACTTCACCGAGCCGTTCAAGGCGCTGCTCAACCAGGGCCAGGTCATCAACCAGGGCAAGGCGATGAGCAAGTCGCTGGGCAACGGTGTCGACCTCGGTGAGCAGCTCGCGATGTACGGCGTGGACGCCATCCGGCTGACGATGGTGTTCGCCGGGCCGCCCGAGGACGACATCGACTGGGCCGACCTGTCGCCGGCGGGTTCGCTGCGCTTCCTGCAGCGCGCCTGGCGGGTCGCCAGCGACGTGACGAGCGAGCCGGGCGCCGACCCGGCCGACGGTGACCGCGCGCTGCGCAAGGTCACCCACGCGGTGATCAAGGAGGTCACCGAGCACGTCGAGTCGTTCAAGTTCAACGTCGCGGTCGCCCGGCTGATGGAGTTGACCAACGCCGTACGCAAGGCGATCGACTCCGGAGCCGGCCCGGCCGACCCCGCGGTGCGGGAGGCGGCGGAGGCGCTCTCGGTGATGCTCAGCCTGGTCGCGCCGTACACCGCCGAGGACATGTGGGAACGCCTCGGTCACGAGCCGACGGTGGCGCTGGTGGGCTGGCCGAGCTATGACGCCGACCTCGCCGCGGCGGAGACGCTGACCGCGGTGGCGCAGGTAGCCGGGAAGCTGCGGGACAAGTTCGAGGTGTCCCCGGACATCTCCGAGGACGAGCTGCGTCAACTCGCCCTTGCGTCGGAGCGGGTGCAGAGCGCGCTGGCCGGCCGGGACATCCGCAAGGTGATCGTGCGGGCGCCCCGGCTGGTCAACATCGTCCCGGGCTAGGAAAGCCCCTGCGCCAGCAGGGCGGCGACCTCGGCCGCCTCTGGCGTACCGACCGCGGTGAAGATCGCGTTCGCCTGGCGCCACCGGCGGCGGGCGGTGTCGGCGTCCCGGGCGGATGCGGCGACATCGCCGAGCAGGCGGAGCGCTCGCGCCTCACCGAGCCGGTGTCCGCACTCGCGGTGCACCGCCATCGCCTGCTCCGCGGCGGTCTGGGCGGCCGCTGCCTCCCCGCGCGCGAGGTGTCCCTGTGCCAGTACCAGAAGGGCGTCGCCCTCGACGAGGCGCCGACCGTCCTGTTTCGCCAACCGCAGGCAGGTCCGGCTCTCCACCAGCGCCGTCTGCGGCGAGCCCAGCTCAAGCTGCGCCCGGGCCGCTCCGACCAGGCTGGGCAGGCCCTCCGAGCGGCTGTCGATCGTTCGGGCGATGTCAGCTGCTCGGCGGAACTCCGCCAGTGCCTCCTCGGCGTGCCCGGTCCGCAGCATGACCGAGGCGAGTGTCGAGCGGACGGCGAGTTCGTACCACGAGTTATTCAATTCCTGCGCGAGTGCGAGCGCCTCGGTCGCCTGCTCGCTGGCCTGCGTGTAGCGGCCGGCGTCCAGGTCCAGCGCGGCCATGGTGTCGAGGGCGCAGCAGACGTCGCCGGGTAGGGCGAGAGAGCGCATGTCCGTCAGAGCTTGCTCCATGTGGTGGCGGGCGGACTCGAACTCGCCGCGCAACCAGTACACCTCGCCCAGGTTGGCGTGGTACCTCGCGATCGGCCGCGGCGAACCGCTGGCCAGGGCGAGTTCCAGGCCGGCGTACTGGTGTTTGAGGGCGAGCTCCAGATGCCCGGCGCGAAGGTAGGTGAGACCGAGGTTGCCGGTGTAGGCGGCCTCCAGGTCACGGTTGCCGACGTTTCGTGCGGTGACCAGGGCCGCCTCGAACCATTCGGCGGCGTGGTCGAGCCGGCCCTGCCGCAGGGCGGCGTTGGCGAGGTTGTTCAGGGCCGACATCTCGCCTTCGGGCCAGCCGGCCTCCGCGCACCACTCGTGGGCGCGTTCGGCGTTCTGCTGCGCCGCCGGATAGTCGCCGATGGTGACGTAAGCGTGTGCCAGGCTGAGGTACGCGGCCGCCTGACCGGTCGGGCTTCCCTCGGCCACGGCGGCACGCAGCCCCGCGTTCGCGACCGTCAGCCATTCGGGCCGGTGCTCAGTGAGCGCGAAGTGCCCGCGGAGGGTGTCGGTGAGAAGCCAGGCGACGGCCGGTGCACTGTGCTCGGCGTCGAGAACGGTCGCCACCAGGGAACCCTCCTCGGCCCTCAGCCAGTCCGTGGCGGCCCGCACGTCCGGGAACTCCGGCACGTCGGGGAACTCCGGCACGTGGGAAGACCGGTCGGCGCCGGGGGCTTCCTCGGTGAGGCGCGCGTAGTGGGGGAGAACCAGCGCCATCGCGGCGCGGGCGCTGTTCGTGCACCACCTGAACAGCCGGTCGCGCGCCGAGCCGACGACAGCCTGCGGGTCCTCGGCCGCGCGGCGTTCGGCCGCGTAGAGGCGCATCAGATCGTGGAAGGCGAACCGGTTCGTGCCGCGGTCGGCAAGCAGGTGAGCGTCGGCAAGAACGCGCAGCAGACGGTAGGACTCCTGCGCGGGGGTTCCCGCCACCGCGCTCGCCGCTTCGAGTCCGACGTCCGGCCCCGGCGCGACGGTGAGCAGCCGGAACATCCGCCGCGCGGCGGGGTCAAGCCGGTCGTAGGAAAGGTCGAAGACCCATCGCAGGGCGGTCCGGTGGTCATCGCCCACCCGCAGGGCGCTGAGCCGGTCCTGGCCGGCGAGGTGCTCGACGTGTCGATCCAGCGGGCGGTCCGGACTGGCGGCGAGGTGCGCGCCGGTGATGCGCAACGCGAGCGGCAAACCGTCGCACAACTCGACGAGGCGCGCCGCCGCGTCGGCTTCGCGCCACACCCGTTCCGGTCCGAGGACCTTGGCCAGCACAGAGATCGCCTCCTCGGTCCCAAGCCGGTCCAGCTCCAGCAGCCGGGCACCGTCGAAGGCGACCAGCCCTGCCATCCCGTCTCGGCTGGTGACGACGGCCACGCACTGCGAGGACGCGGGCAGCAACGGTCGTACCTGTGCGGCCTCGGCGGCGTTGTCCAGTACGACGAGCAGACGGCGGTCGGCTGTCTGGGTGCGGTACATCGCCGCCGCCTCGTCCTCGGTCAACGGGACCCGGTCGGGAGGTACCCCCAGCGCCCGCAGGAACTGCGCCAGGATGTCGACCGGCTCGCGAGGAGGAGCCTGGGCGTACCCGCGCAGGTCGGCGTACAGCTGCCCGTCCACGAACCGATCGGCCACGCGGTGAGCCCAGTGAACCGCGAGGCTCGTCTTGCCGACCCCTCCCGTACCGGTGATCACCGCGATCCTGGCACCCAGAAAGCCGGCTGCCCCCGGCGCGGGCAGCAGCGCGTCCAGCCGGGACAGCTCGAGGTCCCGGCCGGTGAAGTCGGACACGGCTGCCGGCACCTGGCGAGGTGCGGACATCCCGGCCGGCGGGGAGGCGACCGTCGACGGGCCGACCGGCGGTGGACTCGCCGGCGATGAGGTCGCCGTCGATGCGTCGTCACCCGCGGGCCAAGAATCGAGCTTCGGGTCGGCGCGCAGGATCCGCTGGTGGAGTGCGCCCAGCGCGTGGGTGGGCGCTACGCCGAGTTCCTCGTCCAGGCGCCGGCGGAGCTCCTGGTAGGCAGCGAGCGCGTCGGCCTGGCGGCCGGTGCGATACAACGCCAGCATCAGCTGTCGCCACAGGCCTTCGCGGTAGGGGTGCGTGGCGCTGAGCGTCCGGAGTTCGGCGACCAGCGCGGCGTGGCAGCCGAGTGCGAGGTCGGTCTCGATCCGGGCCTCCACGGCGGCCATCCGGCGTTCCTCGAGCCGGTCCGCTTCCGCCTGGACCTTGAGCGTGATCGGGGCATCGGCGAACGCCGTACCGCTCCACAGGTCGAGGGCAGCTCCAAGAAGGTCACGGGCAGACTGGAAGTCCTGACCGTCCAGCGCCTCCTCTCCGCGCCGAGTGAGGTCCTCGAACCGGTCGGCGTCCAGGTCGTCGGCGCCGAGGTGGAGTTCGTACCCCGGCTGGCGAGTGCGCAGGACCTTCCCGTCGGGGTCGGCGAGGAGGCGGCGCAGCCGTAAGGCGTACCCGTGGATCTGGTTGATGGCGCCACGCGGCGGACCGTCCGGCCACACCTCCTCGACCAAGGCGTCGACGGACAGCGGCCGACCACGACCGACCACCAGGGCGGCCAGCAGCGCCCGCATCTTCGGCGCACCGAGGCGTTCCCAGCCGCCGGCCGTTCGCGTCTCCAACGGCCCCAGAATCCGAATCCGCATCGCATCTCTCCCCGTCGGCGACCTGGTTGTCACCGGTGAGACGCGATGACACGGCTCCAGCTTGCATCCAGGTCGGATTCAGGTTCCATCCAGGTTCGGTCAAGGCGTGCTCGGCACTGTGGGTCGGGTCGGGTCGGCGCGGGGTCGGCCCGAAAGCAACGAGGAACCGACAGGCACAAGAAGGAGAACGTCATGATCTCTCGCATCGTCAAGGGAGCGGCCGCCACGGGCTTCGGGCTGCTGATGGCGGCGGCCCCGATGGTGGCCCCCATTGCCCAGGCCAAGACCGTCACACCCGGACCCGAGTCGGCCTACCACTACGAGTGGCAGAACGGGGTGCGCACCTCCGGGCCGACGGGCACCTACCACTGCATCTCCACCACCGGTTCCACCGCGTGCTACAAGCCGTACGGCGACAAGATCTACGTCAAGGACACGAAGGCGGACGGGTACTCGGCCGTGATGCGGTGGTACACCGACTATGGCCGCTGGGGCACCTGCCGCAACCCGTACAAGGCCGGGACGTGGGTCGTGTGCGACAAGGACTTCGCCGAAGGCAGTTGGCTGAACTTCCGCGCTTCGCGGTACGACGGCGACACCGGCAAGTGGGTCAACCCCGAGTCCGACCTGATGGCCGCCACGACCTGAGCCCAGCACGGGTATTCGTACCGCCAGGTGCGACGGACATCGCAGCGAGCGCCGGCGTCCCCCAGCCAATCGGCCGGGGGACGCCGGCGTTTCAGGTGGCCAAACTCTCGTGCCCGGACGGGTTCGTGGACTACTCTGCTGGCATGTCGGTGGTCCTGCTCCTTATCTGGCCGCGCTGACCTCAGCGGGTGCACAGCACCGCGTCGGCGCGGCGAACCCCTCTGCGTGAGGGGTTTCTTCATGTCCGGCCACCGGTGATCAGCGACCTTCCGCGATCGCCGCCGATCTTCAGGCGGTGCCCCATGACCACAGCCGATTCCACCCAGCCCCACGACAGCGTCGCGTCCCGACCAGCCAACGATCCGCCGGACGCGCCGTCCGAGCCTGACGGTCCCCGAGGCGGCCCCACCGAACCTGCCTACCGTTACGACGGACCACTGGCCGGCCGGATCGAGGCGCACTGGCAGGCGTACTGGGCCGAGCACGGGACGTTCCACACCCCGAACCCCGTCGGCGATCTCGGTCCTGATGCCGTCGACGGCGCCAGCCGCCAAGCCGGGGTTGACAGGGCACGTGTGGACGCGCCGAAGTTCTACGTACTGGACATGTTCGCCGGCCCCTCCGGCTCGTTGCACGTGGGCCATCCGCTCGGCTACGTGGCGACCGATGTCTACGGGCGGTACCTGCGGATGTGCGGCCACAACGTGCTGCACGCGTTCGGGTTCGACGCGTTCGGGCTGCCCGCCGAGCAGTACGCGGTCCAGACCGGCCGGCATCCGCAGGAGGCCACCGAGGCCAACATCGCCACCATTCGCCGGCAGCTGCGACGGCTGGGGCTGGCGCACGACGATCGGCGCGGCGTGTCGACCACCGATGTGGACTTCTACCGCTGGACGCAGTGGATGTTCCTGCGGATCCACGGTGCGTGGTACGACGACGAGCGCAAGCGTGCCCGGCCGATCGCCGAACTGGAGGAGGAGTTCGCGACCGGTCGGCGCGCCACGCCCGGCGGACGGGACTGGAACTCGCTGGCCGTCCACGAACGCCGCGCGGTGCTGGACGCGCACCGTTTGGCCTACCTGGCGGACGTCCCGGTTAACTGGTGCCCCGGCCTGGGCACCGTGCTGGCCGACGAGGAGGTCACCGCCGAAGGCCGCAGTGAACGCGGGAACTACCCCGTCTTCGCCCGCACGATGCGGCAGTGGATGCTGCGCATCACCGCCTACGCCGACCGGCTGGTGGACGACCTGGACCTGCTGGACTGGCCGGAGCCGATCAAGGCCCAGCAGCGCAACTGGATCGGCCGCACCCGCGAGCAGGGCGAGGTGGTGTACCGGCTGCACGACTGGTTGTTCAGCCGGCAGCGTTACTGGGGCGAGCCGTTCCCCATCGTCTACGACGAGCACGGTCCGGTGGCGTTGCCGGACTCGATGCTGCCGGTCGTGTTGCCGCAGACCCCGGACTATGCGCCCACCACCTACGATCCCGACGACGCGTCGTCGGAGCCGGTGGCCCCGCTGGGGCGGCTGACCGACTGGGTGGACGTCACTCTGGACCTGGGCGACGGCCCGCGCACCTACCGGCGGGAGACCAACACGATGCCGCAGTGGGCCGGCTCGTGTTGGTACGGGCTGCGCTACCTCGATCCGCACAACGCCGAGCGCTTCTGCGATCCGGCGCTGGAACGGCACTGGCTGGGCAGCCGCGGCGGCACCGATCCGGGCGGGGTCGATCTCTACGTGGGTGGGGTCGAGCACGCCGTGCTGCACCTGTTGTACGCACGCTTCTGGCACAAGGTGTTGTACGACCTGGGGCACGTGTCGAGCCGGGAGCCGTTTCGCCGGCTGGTCAACAACGGCTACATCCAGGCGTACTCCTACACCGACGAACGAGGGGTGTACGTGCCCGCCGCCGAGGTGGTCGAACGCGACGGCGCCTTCTGGTGGCGGGACCGGCCGGTCAGCCGGTCGCTGGGAAAGATGGGCAAGAGCCTGCGCAACATGGTGACCCCCGACGAGCTGTGTGAACGCTACGGTGCGGACACCTTCCGGGTGTATGTCATGGCATCCGGGCCGCTGCAGGCGTCGCGCCCGTGGGATCCGCGAGGCATCGTCGGGGCGCAGCGGTTCCTGCAGCGGGTGTGGCGGAGCCTGGTCGACGAGGACACCGGCGCGCCGAGGGTCACCGACCGGCCGGCGCGCGAGGAGACGCGTCGCCTGCTGCACACGACGATCGCGGGTGTCCGCGACGACCTGGACGCACTGAGCTTCCACACCGCCATTGCACGCCTCACCACGCTGTCCCGGCACGTCGCGGGCCTGGGTGGCGAGGTGCCGGCGGAGGTGGCCCACCCGATGGTGTTGATGCTCGCGCCGTTCGCGCCCCACCTGGCGGAGGAACTGTGGCATCGGCTGGGTGCGGAGAACGCCACGCGAGAGGAGACCGCGCCAGGCAGGCAAGAGAGGGCCACGCCGGGAGAGAGCACGCCAGGGCAGGCGGCGTCGCTGGCGTACCTGCCCTATCCGGAAGCGGATCCGGCCTACCTCGGTGCGGAGACGGTGACCTGCGTGGTGCAGGTCTCGGGCAAGTTGCGGGGCAGGATCGACGTGCCGCCGGACATCACCGCGGACGAGCTGCGTCAACGCGCGCTTGACATCGAGCCGGTGCGCAGGGCGCTGCGCGGTCGCGACGTCGCCCGCGTGGTCGTACGTCCTCCTCGGCTGGTCAACATCGTGCCCGCCGGATGAGGGCAGTGCGTCCGCGAGGACGCCGCTGTCAGTCGTCACCTCCGGTCCTCCCGACCAGCTTGCCGGGGTCGAAGGCGTAGGCGACCATCCACTGCGGCCGGACGCGTACGTAGACGATCTCCTCGCCCCAACTGGTCGGCGAACTGCCGTAGTGGCGGACCAGATGATCCTCGATCGGCTGCCAGTCAGGATGGTCGGGTGAAAGGAACTCGGCCACGCCGTGGGTGAACACGCCCAGGTCGTCACCGCGCAGGTGGGCGACGCTGACGTCGGGGCGGGCACGCAGGTGCCGGGCCTTGACCGCCGTCCCTGAGGTGGTGAAGACCCACCGGCCGCGCAGGAAGTGGCCGTCGACCGCACTGATCCGGGGCGCGCCGCCCGCGGTCACCGTGGCGACCGACAAGGTGCACATGCCAGTGAGGACTCCGCACAGTTGGCGTGCGGTGAGGGTGCGCTCGGGGGTGACGATGGAGCGCAGGTGTTCACTCGCGTGGGGGAGGGAGGAATCGAGCAGGCGCTGGAGTTCCTCGACGTCGCTGTCGGTTTCGTCCATGCCGGGACGATCCCACAGCCCACCGACAACGGCCTGCGATCACAGGAGCTGCCCCGCTCCGGTCCCTGCTCAGACCGGTTTCCCACGCGCTCGGCGGCGGGCAGGGTCAGCGCACCTCGACCCGCGCCGAGGCCGAGCACGCGGTGGCCCGGGCGCAGGTCGGTGCGAGCCAGGAGCGTCGAAGACCTGCGTCCACGTGGTCGGCGTGGTCGGCATTGCTGATCGAACACCCGGCGCGCTCGCCCGCAGAAGGCTACATTTCTCTCGTGGCGCGACACTTGGCCTTGGTGACCGACTCGACCGCACACCTCGATGGCCGGGAGATCGCCGACTACGGAATCTCCGTCGTGCCGACCCAGGTGACGGTGGGTTCCACCACGTATGCCGACGGCAACCCCGAGGTGACCCGGCTGGTCACCGACTCACTGCGCCGCGGCGAACGCGTCCGCACCGCTCGCCCCTCGCCGATGGAGTTCCTGGCCGGCTACACCGACGCGGCGCGTACCGGCTGCTCGGCGGCAATCTCGATCCACCTGTCCGGCGACCTGTCCGGTACCCACGACGCTGCCAGGCTGGGCGCGGTCCAGGCACCGCTGCCGGTCGCCGTGGTCGACTCACGCCAGGTGGGTATGGGGCTCGGTTTCGCCGTGCTCGCCGCTGCCGACGCCGCCGAGCGCGGCGCGGACGCCGCGGAGGTGGTCGACCTGGCGCGGGCGCGCGCCGCCGCCACCGAGACGTACCTCTACGTCGACTCACTCGACTACATGCGCCGGGGTGGGCGGATCCGGCTCGCCCAGGCGATGGTGGGTTCGGCACTGCCGTCGAGGCCGATTCTGCAGGTACGCGACGGCCAGGTCACACCGTGCGCGAAGGTACGCACAGGGGCCAGGGCGATGATCGAGCTCGAACGCCTCGCCCTCGGATGTGCCGGCAGCCGCAGCGTCGAGGTCGCGGTGCATCACCTCGGGGCGCCGGTCCTCGCGAGGGAGCTGGCCGCGCGGCTGGGGCGGCGCGTACCCCGGCTCGGCCGCATCGTGGTCCGTGAGGCGGCCAGCGGGATCGGCGCGCACGTCGGACCGGGCATGGTGTCGGTCGTCGTCTCGCCCACCGACGTCGGCTGACCTCGGGCCGGCCTCGCGGGTCGTACGCCACAGCCCGTCGTGCCCTACCCTGGGCGACCGTGAGCGCAGGTGGGACGTCGCGTCGGGACATGCTGGCCGCGATCGGCGACAGATACCAGATCCCGGTCGAGGACATGGCCGCGGTGCCGACCCAGGGTGCCGCCAACGACGTGTACTTCCTCGGCGACCACCTCGTCCTGCGGATCCCGCGTGGCGGCGGCGCCCGGCTGGCCGAGCTCGCCAAGGAGGCGACGATCATCCCCGCGGTGCGCCGGGTGGGGGTGCGTACGCCGGCGGTGGTGACGTACGACGACAGCTGCTCGGTCGTCAACGTGCCCTACCTCGTGGTCGAGCGGGTCCCAGGCCGCGACCTGGCGGCTCTGGGCGCCGAACCCCACACGGCGGCCGAAACCTACCGCGACGTCGGGGTGGGCCTCGCACGCCTGCATCACCTCACTCGCGCGCGCGTGGGCTCGCTGCCGGGGGTTTCGCAGCTGCCCGAGGACGACCCGCGAGGGCACGTGCTCCGGCTGGCCGAGAAGGGGTACGTCGACATCGACACGGCCAGTTGGCTGGTCGGATGGTTCGACCGGCTGGAGCGCTGGCGGCCGGGCGACGTGGCGCCGGCCGTCGTGCACGGCGACGTCTCGCCCACCAACGTCGTCGTCGAGAGCGTCGCCCCCGAACGCGCCAACCTGGTGGACTGGGGGGACGCAGCCTGGGCGGATCCCGCCGTCGACTTCGCGAAGCTCCCGCTGCGCGCGGTGCCGTACGCGCTGCGGGGTTACCTGGACGAGGTGCCGCCGCGGGCGCTGGCGGAAGCCGAACGCGCCTGGTCGGCGAGGGTCCTCTGGTATCACCTGTCCTGGGCGCTGCACCGCGTCGGCGACACGCCGGGAGAGCCCGAACGCGTGTGGACCAGGCCGCCCGCGAGCCGCCTGTTGGAGCTGCTGCGGTTCTTCGCCGCCTCGCCACCGGCGCCGTGGCCCGACCTGGCCTGACGTCGGCTGACGCTTCGCCTCACCCGATCCACCGGCGATCCGACCGACTTTCTCTCCACAGGCCGCCGACCGGCTGAGCCGTCCACAGGTCCTTCTCGTTGCCGGCAACGGCATCCGCGTTCTTCGTAGCGTCGTCCGCGTGTTGCGTCGACGGTCACCTCCCCAGCACCGGGCGGGACCCGACGAGACCGCCCGTGCGGTCCGCCGGGTCCACGCGCTTCGGCGGTCACCTCCCCGTGCCGACCTTGTCGCTCCGGGGTGGGTGCCGCAGGTTCCCGCAGACCGGGTTCGTGCCCCCCGGGCTCGAGCTGGTGCGGCGCCCGGCGAACCGTCGTCGCCGGTGCGGTCGAAGGAAGGCGAGGAGCACATGCGGCAGCCCGACTACGCCGAGGAGGAACGCTCCCACCGGCCGCTCGACGACGGTTACGACGATTTCGACCAGGACAACTTCGACCAGGACGATGACCTGCCCGCGGGCGCGGGGGAGCTGTCACCGACCTGGGCGCTGCGCCGGGGCCATGTCGTGGTGGTCGCCGTCGTGCTCCTGCTGGCCGTGATCGGGGCTGCCGTGATGGTGATCCGCGACCGTCCCGTACGCGAGCCGGTCACCGGGTCGGCGGTCCGTCCCACGGTCCTGGCGACACCGGTCTCGGCCTCGGCGCCGGCCACCGGCTCACCGGCTTCGCGGCCTTCACCGACGGTGGTGGTGCACGTGGCGGGCAAGGTGCGCAGGCCGGGAGTGGTGCACCTGCCGGGCGGTTCCCGGGTGTTCGACGCGGTCACGGCCTCCGGTGGAGCGCTGCCCGGAACCGACCTCGACACGGTCAACCTCGCCCGCCCTCTGCTCGATGGTGAACAGGTTCTGGTGGGCGTGACGCCCCCACCCGGCTCGCCGCCCGCCGGTGGCGGAGGCCCGACCGCGGGACCGCCGTCTGCAGGTTCACCGCTCGACCTCAACTCCGCGACCTCCGCCGAGCTGGAGGAGCTGCCCGGAGTGGGTCCGGTGCTCGCGCAACGGATCGTGGACTTCCGCACCGAGCACGGGCGGTTCGTCGACGTGGAGGACCTGCGGGAGGTCACCGGGATCGGTGAACGCACCTTCGACGAGCTGCGCGACAAGGTGACCGCGCGGTGACGCGCCCAACGATGAGGCCGGTGAGGAGCCCGGCGAAGAGCACGGTGGCGGAGCAGTTCCTCGGCGTGGTGACAAGGGTCGTCGACCGGCTCGTCGAGAAGGTGCGGACGTCGGTCCGCGTCGGCGACGACGACACGTCCACGCGGCCGGGCGGTCGCGACACCATCGATGCGCGGTTGGTGCCGGTCGCGGTGGCCGGGTGGCTGTGCACGCTCGTGGTCCCGGTCGCGCCGGTAGTGCCCGCCGCCGTTGGCGCGGTCACCGCGGCTCTGGCGGGAGTGGTTCTGCTCGCTCGACGGAGCCGACGTGGCAGTGTGCTCGGGCTGTCCGCGGCGGTGACCTGCCTGGGCGCCGCCGTCCTGATCACGGTCACCCTGTTGCACGTGTCGGCGGCCAGGAGCGGGCCGATCCCCGAACTCGCCGCCGACGCTTCGGTCGCCACGACAGAGCTTCGGGTACGCACCGATCCGCGGGTGCGTTCCTCCCCGGGCCACCGCTCGACCTACGTCGTACTGGAGGCCGACGTCCTTCGGCTCACCCGCCACGGCGTGACGACCGCGGTGCGGACTCCGGTCGTGGTCACCGGTCCGGCGACGTGGTCGAAGGTCGAGGTCGGCCAGCGCGTACGGGCCGTGACCCGCTTCGCGCCGACCGAGCAGGGCGAGCGCGCGGCCGCCGTCCTCGCCGCCCGGTCGCCGCCGACTCTGCTCGAGCGCGCCGGGCCGCTCGACCGGGCTGCCAGCAGGCTGCGGGCCGGACTCCGGGAAGCTGTGGCCGGGCTCCCACCGAACGAGCGAGGTCTCGTACCCGCCCTGGTGGTGGGCGACGTCTCCCGGATGCCCGAGCAGTTGGAGGAAGACTTCCGCACGGCCGGCCTGTCTCACCTGACAGCTGTTTCGGGTACGAACCTCACTATTTTGCTGGCGTTCGTACTCGGTGCGGCGAGATGGGCCGGCGTCCGGTCCTGGGGACTGCCTCTGATCGGGGCCGGTTGCGCGGTGGGGTTCGTGGTGCTCGCTCGGCCCGAGCCCAGTGTGCTGCGCGCCGCTGCGATGGGTGTCGTCGGCCTGGCCGGGTTGGCCGTCGGATCCCGTCGCCACGGTGTCCCGGCGGTGGCCTGTGCGGTGCTGGTCCTGCTCCTGGTCGACCCGTGGCTGGGTCGCACGTACGGCTTCGCGCTGTCGGTCCTCGCCACCGCCGGCATCGTCGTCCTCGGGCCGCCGTTCTCCGAGGCTCTCACCCGCTGGCTGCCCCGCTTCGCGGCGATGGCGGTCGGCGTCCCACTGGCGGCACAGCTCGCGTGCACGCCGGTGGTGGCGGTGCTCTCCACGTCCGTCAGCGTGGTCGCCGTGGTTGCCAACATGCTGGTGGCCCCGGCCGTCACACCGGCCACCGTCCTGGGCATCGCCGCGACGTTGGTGTCGCCGGTCAGCGTGACCGTCGCGTCGGTGCCGGGCCACCTGGCAGGCTACGCCGCGCGGTGGATCGTGGAGATCGGCACGCGGGCGGCGCGCCTACCCGGAGCGAGCCTGACCTGGCCGTCGTCGGCACTGGGAGTCGGTGTGCTCACCCTGCTCTGCGTGGCGGCGGTGATCCTCGCTCCCCGGCTGCTGCGCCGGCGCGGTGTGACACTGGCGCTCGCCGGCGGGTTGGTGGCCTGGATCGCGCACCCCGTCCAGGTGCCGGTGTCGTTGGGCCGGCTGACCGGTTGGCCCCCGGCGGGGTGGGTGGTCGTGGCCTGTGACGTGGGCCAGGGAGACGCACTGGTGCTCCGTGCCGGGCCGCGGTCGGCCGTCGTGGTCGACACCGGTCCCGATCCCGTCGCGGTCGACCGATGCCTCACCGGTCTCGGCGTACGGCAGGTCCCGTACATCCTGCTCACCCACTTCCACGCCGACCACACGACCGGGCTGCCCGGCGTGGCGCGCGGACGGATGATCGGCGAGGTCGGCATCCGGCCCGGCGCCGCTACCGGTGCCGATGCCCGGCGGGTGCGCGAATGGGCCGGCGCCGCAGGGGTTCCGACCGCCGCCGTCGCGGTCGGTGAGGAACGTCAGGTAGGCGCACTGACCTGGAAGGTCCTCGGCCCGGCCGGTCGGCTGGCCGATCCCGAGAGCCGCGATGCCGACGCCGGTTCGGGAGATCCGGAGGAGGGTGCGGCGGAGAACGACTCCAGCGTCGTGATCCTGGCGCGGGTCCAGGGGGTCAGTGTCCTCATGACCGGTGACGTCGAGCCCTCGGGCCAGCGCCGGTTGCTCTCGTCCGGTGCCGACCTGCACGCGACGGTGCTGAAGGTTCCCCATCACGGTTCCCGCTACCAGGATCCGGACTTTCTCCGTGCCGTCGGCGCCCGGATCGCGATGATCAGCGTCGGCGCGGACAACGACTACGGCCATCCGGCGCCGTCGACGATCGCGATCCTCGCGAGCACCGGTGCCCGGGTCGCCCGCACGGACCGGAGTGGTGCGGTGGCCGTGGTGAAGGACGACACGGGGCTTGGGCTGGTGGCCCGAAGTCCGCCGAGGTGAGCGGGGGAGCGGGGCGAGCCGGCTGTCGGTGGCCCGTGGGATGCTGAGCACGATGCCCACGAAGTCCGACCAGGCGGCCCCCGGCGACGGAGTCCTCGGGACGGTCACCCTTGTCCTGGGGCCCGAGGAGTTGCTGGCCGAGCGCGCGGTCGCCGGCACCGTGCGGGCCGTCCGCGCCGCCGACACCGACGCGGATGTCACCGACCTGGAGGCGTCCGCTCTCACCGCCGGTGGCCTGGCCGAGCTGACCAGCCCCTCGCTGTTCGCCTCGGCGCGAGCTGTCGTGGTACGCAACCTCGACGGCCTCCCCGCCGACTCGGTGGACGCCCTGCTCGGCTATGCCCGCTCACCTCAGCCAGACGTCGCGGCGGTGCTCGTGCACCGCGGTGGGCAGAAAGGCCGCGGCGTGGTCGACAAGCTCCGCAAGGCCGGCGTAAGGGTGGTGGCCTGCGACTCACCGCGGAGTTCGGATCTGCCCGCCTTCGTCGCCCGCGAGGTGCGGTCTGCCGGCGGCCGGATCGAGCAGGAAGCCGCACAGTTCCTGATCGAGGCCGTCGGCCGGGATCTTCGTTCGCTGGCCGCCGCGACGTCCCAGCTGGTCTCCGACACCGACGGACAGCCGATCACCGAGAGCGTCGTCCGGCGCTACTTCGCCGGCCGGGCCGAGGTGACCAGCTTCGCGGTCGCCGATGCCGCGATCGCCGGTCGCACCGCCCACGCACTCGAGCAGCTGCGGTGGGCCCTGCGGTCCGGGGTCGCACCGGTGCTGGTGACGTCGGCTCTGGCGTCGGGAGTTCGAGGCCTGGCGAAGTTGGCCGGGGCGTCGCCCAGACTGCGGGAGGGAGACCTGGCCAGGGAGATCGGCGTGCCGCCGTGGAAGGTCAGGACGCTGCGGGGCCAGTTGAAGGCCTGGACTGAGGAAGGCCTGGCCACCGCGCTGCTGGCCGTCGCCCGGGCGGACGCCGACGTCAAGGGCGGCGCGGACGACGCGGAGTACGCGCTCGAACGCGCGGTGCTGGCGGTCGCGTCGGCTCGCACCAGCGCCCACCGCCGCTGACGCCGAATCCAGCGGGACAGCACCGGGGTGACAGCGCATCGGTGGGTGGACCACCAGATCCGCTCAGCCGACGAGCAGTCCAAGCCTCGCCATGGCGAAGATCCATCGCGACAAAACGGACGAGGGCAGCACAAAAAGCTGCTCGGCCGACGAGGCCGAGCAGCTCTTCGGCAAGTCCGGAAGCTGAGCCGCTTCCGGAAGGGACCTAGAGGGCGGCGGACCGCTTGAAGATCGCCGACTTCTTGTTGGCCGCCTGGTTCTTGTGCAGAACGCCCTTGGAAGCGGCCCGGTCGAGCAGGCGTCCGGCCGCACGGGCCAGATCCTGTGCCTTGGCCTTGTCGCCGGACTCGGCCGCCTCGCTGAAGTTGCGAATGGCCGTCCGCAGCGAGGAGCGCGTCGACTTGTTGCGGAGCCGACGGGTCTCGTTCTGCTTGATCCGCTTGATCTGGGACTTGATGTTCGCCACTGAGCTGAAGCCTCGATCGCAGGTCGTACGGGAATGGACACGCGGCGGGATCCGCCCGCGCGCGAAGAAAGAGCCTACCAGCCGGGCAAACCAGGGCCCAACTGTGGGCGGATCGGCCCGAACCTCGCCCTACTCGGTCTCGGTGCGTGAGCTGGGCTCTGGAGGTCTCGGTGAGAGCGGGTCTACTCGGTCTCGGTGAGCGTGAGGGATCTCAGCCGTTCCCCGGCGAACCACGTCGCCGCCACGATCGTGACCAGGAGCAGGACCACGCCGGTGCCGAGCCCGACCGCCGCCTTGATGTCGTCACGGGCGATCAGCGTGTCTGCGACGGCGAGGGCCCACTGCTGGATGCTGAGCACCTGTGCGCCGGGTACGAACCCGCCGACCAGGCTCTCCCAGATCAGCGCGTAGATGAGGCCGAAGACGACGGCGTGCCTGGTGATCACGGCCAGCATCAGGAAGACCGCGCTGTAGGCCAGCCCGGCGACGATGGTCCCGACCGCGAACCCGACCGCGACACCGTCGTCGAACCCGGCCATGATCACCCCGGCCAGCAGCGTCGGGACGGCCGCGAAGGCCACCAGGCAGCCAACCGCCACGGCGAGCTTGGTCACGACGATGGTCGGGCGCGGCAACGGCTTGGCGAGCACGTAGATGATCGACCCGTCGTCGATCTCCGGCCCGATCACGCCCGTGCCCGCGATCAGTCCGAGCAACGGGACGATCGTGCCGAGCGCAAGGGTCTGCAGCAGCGTCGTGCCGACCTGCAGGCTGGGGCCGGTCACGAGCCGCAGTACCAGCGCGAGCAGGACGAGCACCGCCGGCAGGACGAACAGCAGGAGTACGCGTCGTTTCCCGAGCAGGGTGCTGGCGGTGAGCCTGGCGATCGTGGCGTTCATCGGTCTCTCATCCGGTCTCTCATCGGTCTTTGACTCGGGGCAGGCTTCACGCGGTGATGAGGTAGGAGAAGACGCTCTCGAGGGACTCGTCGGACGGCGAGATCTCGTAGAGCCGGACATCCGCGGCGCGGGCCACCTGCGGCACGAGCCAGGTGAAGCGGGCGAAGTCGACCGCCTGTACCCGCAGGCACCCCTCCCGGGCGTCGAGTTCGACGCCGGCGGACGACCCGTCGGCGATCAGGGCCGACGCGAGCCTGCGGTCGTCACTGGAGCGGATGACGTACTGGTGCGGCCGGTCGATCATCAGCCGCCGGATCTCCCGGAAGTCACCGGACGCGGCGTGCCGCCCGGCCACGACGACCTCGATGTGGGAGGCGACCTGCTCGACCTCCTCCAGGATGTGCGAACTGAACAGCACCGTGCGGCCGGCCTGCCCCATCGCGCGCAGCAGGTCCATCAGGTGCAGCCGTTGGCGCGGGTCCATGCCGTTGAACGGCTCGTCCAGCAGCAGTACGGACGGCCGGTGCACCAGCGCGGTCGCCATCTTGATCCGCTGCTTCATCCCCTTGGAGTAGGTACCGACGGCACGGTCCGCGGCCGGGCCCATCTCGACGGTCTCGATCGCCTCCCGGGCGGCGGCCTCGGGATCGGCCAGGCGGTGCAGCTTCGCGTTCGCGAGGACGAACTCCCAGCCGGTGAGGTTGTCGTAGAGAGCTTCGCGCTCGGGCACCAGCCCGATGTGGCGGTAGGCGGCCTGGTTACGCCAGACCTTCTCCCCGTCCAGCGTGACGGTGCCGGCGGACGGGGCGAGGAAGCCGCCCATCATGTGGATGATGGTCGACTTGCCCGCGCCGTTGGGCCCGAGCAGTCCGGTGACGCCCGGACCGACGGTCATGGCGACGTCGTTGACCGCGACGACGTTGCCGTACCAACGGGAGACGTGGTCGAGCCGGACGACGCTCACGAGGCCGCCACCTTCCGATAGCGAAGCATCAGCAGGCCGAACGACCCGCCGACGACGAGCACGGTCACGAGTACGTACAGCAGTGCACCCAGCCCGCCGGCCGGCGGCGGCGCGGGGCTGGCGCTGGTGGCACCGAGCGCGACCACCTGTACGCCGTCCACCAACGTGATCGGCGAGAAGAGCCCGGCGTAGCCCGCGGCGGTTCGGTGGCCCTGATCGCCGAGGATCGCCGACATGAAGCTCGCTCCGCCGTAGGTCACCGTCAGCACGGTGATGATGGCGGCCACCCCGAACCCGCGCCGGGTGGTGAGCGCCGAGATCACCCCTGCGATTCCGGCCAGGACGAGGGCGAGGACGGCGACGCCTGCGAGTCCGGCGAGGAGCCCCTTCGTCTGCGCGCCGAACGGGTACTTACCGAGCAGCGCGCCGGCGTACATCACCACCAGCGGCACGGCCATCAGGATGAACAGCGAGGCGACCAGCGCGGCGTACTTCGCGACCACGTAGTCGATCCGGACGAGGGGCCGGGAGAAGTACAGCGTGATCGTCCGGAAGCGCAGGTCACGGGAGAAGAGCTGGGGCGCCTGGGCGGCGGCGAAGATGGCGATGACTGCCTGGGTGTAGACGAAGTACCTCGTGTACGCGACCGGCGGCTCCGGCGGCTTGATGGCGACCGTGACAGCGACGATGATCGCGGCGGGCAGCAGCATGACCCCACCCAGAAGGAACGGCAGGATCTTCGCCCTCGCGGTCCGGCCCAGGCCGTACGTCGAGCGCAGGCTCTGTACGAACAGCGACCGCAGGATGTAGCCACGGCCGAGCCGGGGACCGTCGTAGCGGCGGTAGCCGATGTCGTGGATCACGCCGGCCGGGGCGGCGTACGACGTGCTCTGCGGGGATGACGTGCTCTCAGGTGGTACCGACATGGTGCGCTCCTCCCTGGTCGGGGCCGCCGACCGGCCCACCGGAAGGGCCGCCTGCGACGGGATCGGCGCCGACTTCGGCCCGGGAGCCCGCGGCGCCGTCCCGGAAGATCTCCTCGATGCGGTGCCGGCGTTGCTCCATCCGGACTAGGCCGAGGTCGAGTTCCGCGGCCGTGTCGCGTACGACGTCGAAGGTCTCCTCGCGGGTGATGTCGATCATCAGCAGCCGCCCGTCGGGCACCACCCGGAGCCCGTGGCCGGTGAGCGCGTGACCGAGCCGGTCGCGGGCCGCGGTCCAGTGGGGACCGGAGTCGTACGGCGCGACCTCCACGGCCAGCACCTGGGTGGCGCGGGTGAACTCGGCCGTCGAGGACGCGCGCAGCAGCCTCCCGCCGTCGATGATCACCACCTGGTCGCTGATCCGCTCGAGTTCGCCGAGCAGGTGCGACGTCACCAGGACCGAGATCTCGAAGTCGGTGCCGATCCGGTTGACCAGCCCCAGCATCTCGTCGCGGCCGGACGGGTCCAGGCCGTTGGTCGGCTCGTCGAGGAACACCAGCCGCGGATCGTGGACCAGGGCCTGGGCGAGCTTGACCCGCTGCCGCATGCCGGTGGAGTAGCCGCCGATCGGGCGGTAGCGCTCCTCGTACAGGCCGACGTGGCGCAGCGTGTCGGCGGTGCGTTCGCGCGCGCTCGCCGCCGGCAGCCCCGACATCCGGGCCATGTGGACGACGAACTCGGTCGCCGACATGTCGGGTGGCAGGCAGTCGTGCTCGGGCATGTAGCCCACCCGGTCGCGGATGGCCGGGCCCTGCGTGGCGACGTCGAGGCCTAGGACCGTCGCCGCTCCCGAGGTGGCCGGCTGCAGACCGAGCAGGATCTTGATCAGCGTCGACTTGCCCGCGCCGTTGGCGCCGACGAGCCCCGTGACACCGGGACCGATGTCGACCGTCAACTGGTCGAGCGCGGTGACGCTCGGGAACCTCTTGGTGAGGTCGTGGATCGCGATGACGGACACGGAACGAAAACTAGTGCCCCGGAGCCCGCGGGTGATCCGACTCGCGGACGAACCTTTGCCGTCATTCCCCTACGGAAGTGCCGGAGGTCGCCCCCAGGGGTGCACCCGGGGGTCCACCGAGGGCGGCGCTCCCGCCGGGCAGCCCCGGCGGAGTGCCGTCAGCCGACCCAGCCTCGGCGCAGGGCGAGCCAGGACAGCGTGGCCTGGGCGTACCACGCCTGGTGAGCACGGAGGTACGGCGAACCGCTGACCGCCGGCTGCAGCGAGGAGTCGGCGAAGTAGCCGGCCAGGCCGGCGAGTACGGCGTCCACGGCGTCGCCGTCCACGTCCTCGCCGAGCGGGTGCGCCGACAGCAGCGCGCTCGCGTCGTATCCGTCACCGCACGCCGAGATCAGCACGGTCACGAGGTCCAGCCAGGCAGGGCCGCGGCTCGGCCAGTTCCAGTCGCAGAACCACACCCGCCCGTCGTCGCCCACGATGACGTTGTCGTCGCGGAGGTCGCAGTGGACCACGCTGTCGCCGGCGAGGGCCTCCGGCGCGGCGGCCTCGAGCCCGGCGAGCTCGGCGATCTGGGGGTCGACAGGCGAGCCGTCGGCGCCCGAGGCCCGCGCGAGCCGCCCCCAGTAGCCGAAGTCCTGGGCCAGCCAGTCGCGAGCCTGCGGCACCACCAGGCCCTGCGGCGCGGGAGTCATCACCTCGGCGAGGGAGGTCAGGGCGGTGAGGACGTCGGTGAGCTCCTCCGGCTTCCACGGACGCGCCGGCGGCCGCCCGGGAACGTCGTCGAAGCAGAGCACCACCCAGTCGAACTCCTCCAGCGTCCACCGCAGCGCCGGCACCGGCGCCGACGACGGGATGCGGGCCGCGATCCGCGCCTCGGCCCGGTAGGAATCGGCGATCGCGGGGGAGCGGTCGGCGGACACGGCCTTCACGAATGCGCGTTCGGTGCCGCCAGACCCGCCGTGGACCAGCCGGGACGCGAAGCCCGGCGTGAAGCCGGACCCCTGACTGGCTGTCGCCACGACGCCGCCGCCGAGGCGTTCGGCGATCCGGTCGCGCAGGGGTTCGGGCAGGTCGGCCCACTGGGGGCGGACGGCGGTCGCGCCGTGGGGCACCGAGCCAGCTTGCGAGGCGGTCACCCGCCGATCCTGACAGCCGCCGCGAAGCCACCCGATCGTGGGGCCGCGATGTGGCACGTGGTCGCTCCGGCTCGGGCGGGCAGGCCCGGGCTCAGCCGGCGTGGACGGGCACCCCGGGCGCTCCCGGTAAGCCGGGCACGCCGCGTGAGTCGGGGTCGGCGAGCAGGCGGAACGTCCCCGCGGCCTGCGCGGCCGACGGCGCGATCTCCGCGACTCCCGTCCGCCGGTCCGGACCGGTGAACGCGAACCGCAGCCCGGTCGGCGTCCACGCGGCCGCGTCGCCGAGGTGGCCGGCGGGCAGGGGCAGCACCATCGCCCGGCCGGTGTGCCGCTCGTAGACGAGCAGCCGGGACCGCCCGCCCTGGTCCAGCCGGACCGCGACCTGTTCGCCGGTCACGTCGGCGGCCAGTGGCCAGGGATTGTGCGGGCCGTTGAGCTCGGCGGGCCACTGCAGCCGGCCTCCTGGCGAGCACGCCCAGCCGATCCGGCCGTTGTCGTCGGCAACGACGAACAACCCCGCGTGGGGTACGGCGAACAGCAGGCGCACCGAGGGGTGGTCGGGCCAGATCTCCTCCACCGTGCCGCTGTGCAGGTCGACCGCCACACAGGTGAGGTCGCCCTGGTACGCCCGGTTGACCGCCAGTTGCCGCCCGCCCGGGTCGAGCCAGGTCCCGCCGATCAGCAGCCCGGACACGGTGAGCACCGGCCGCGGCTCGCCGTCTCCGCGTCCCAGCAGCCACAGCGTCGCGGACGGGTCGGAGCGGGTGGTGATGGCCAGGGCGAGGGTGTCGTGGGCCGGGTGGGGAATCAGTTGCAGACCGAGCGCGGCGAGCGTGCCCAGGAGCCGGGCGGGCCGGTCCGGCCGGCCGAGGATGATCCGGTGCCGGTCCGGGGTGGCGTGGTGCAACAGGACGCCGCCGTCGTCGAGTGGCAGCATCCGCGAGTGCGGCCCGGTGGGGGCCAGCCCCGGGACCGGACTCGGCGGCCGTGCCGGGTCCAGCGGCCAGTGCTCGACGTGCCAGCCGGCGACGCCGTCGGAGGCGAGGCAGGCGGCGTAGGAACCACGGGGGGAGAAACGGAAAGCGGTGCGAGTCAGCATGCGCGCGCGAACTCCTGGCCTGGATACCCGGTCGACCGGCCGACCACGACGGTCGTACGCGGTGTGTACACATATGACTACCAAGAGCACCTGGTCTCCGGTACGCCGCCCCTGCCCTCCCGCCCGCCCGGGTCTGACCAGTGCCCGCTCACCCACGCCGCCCTGACCGGATCGCGGTCCGTGGGATGATGAACGTCGTTCCCCCACCGACCGGAATGGATCGTCCGTGCCCGTACCAGCGTCCGCGCCCCAACCCGGCCAGACCGATCCGGCGATGATCCGGAACTTCTGCATCATCGCCCACATCGATCACGGCAAGTCGACGCTCGCCGACCGCATGCTCCAGCTCACCGGAGTGGTCGATGCGCGGTCGATGCGCGCGCAGTACCTCGACCGGATGGACATCGAGCGAGAGCGCGGCATCACGATCAAGAGCCAGGCGGTCCGGTTGCCGTTCCAGGCCAGTGCCGGCGCCGAGGCGGGTTCGACGTACGTCCTCAATCTCATCGACACGCCCGGGCACGTCGACTTCACCTACGAGGTCTCGCGCTCACTGGCCGCCTGTGAGGGCGCGGTGCTGCTGGTCGACGCGGCGCAGGGGATCGAGGCGCAGACGCTCGCCAACCTCTACCTCGCGCTGGAAGCCGACCTGCACATCATTCCGGTGCTGAACAAGATCGACCTGCCGTCCGCGCAGCCGGAGAAGTACGCCGCCGAGCTGGCCCGGATCATCGGCTGCGACGAGAGCGATGTGCTCAAGGTGTCGGCGAAGACCGGCGAGGGCGTGGAGGACCTGCTGCACGCGATCGTCGCGCAGGTGCCGCCGCCCGAGGGCGAGCCGGACGCTCCTGCCCGGGCGCTGATCTTCGACTCGGTGTACGACACCTACCGGGGAGTGGTGACCTACATCCGGGTCGTCGACGGCAAGATCGGCCACCGCGAGCGGGTGCTGATGATGTCGACGAAGGCGTCCCACGAGACTCTCGAGGTAGGGGTCATCTCGCCCGAGCCCACGCCGTCGGCGTCACTCGGCGTCGGCGAGGTCGGCTACATCATCACCGGCGTGAAGGAGGTCCGGCAGTCCCGCGTCGGCGACACGGTGACCCTGGCCGGCAACCGCGCCGAGAAGCCGCTCGGCGGCTACCGCCACCCCAACCCGATGGTGTACGCCGGGCTGTACCCCCTGGACGGCGACGACTACCCCGACCTGCGCGAGGCGCTGGACAAGCTGCAGCTGAACGACGCCGCGCTGCTGTACGAGCCGGAGACCTCCGGCGCGCTCGGCTTCGGCTTCCGCTGCGGCTTCCTCGGCCTGCTGCACATGGAGATCGTCCGCGAGCGACTCGAACGCGAGTTCAACCTCGACCTGATCTCCACCGCGCCGAACGTCGTCTACCGCGTCACCATGGAGGACGCCTCGGAGGTCGTGGTGACCAACCCGAGCGAGTACCCGCGGGGCAAGATCGCCGAGGTGCACGAGCCGGTCGTCCGCGCCACCGTCCTCACCCCGGCCGACTTCATCGGCGCGGTGATGGAGCTGTGCCAGTCGCGGCGCGGTCAGCTGCAGGGGATGGACTACCTGTCCGAGGAACGCGTGGAGATGCGCTACACCCTGCCGCTGGCCGAGATCGTGTTCGACTTCTTCGACGCGCTGAAGAGCCGTACCCGCGGCTACGCCTCGCTCGACTACGAGCCCACCGGTGAGCAGGTGGCCGACCTGGTGAAGGTCGACATCCTGCTGCACGGCGACCCGGTCGACGCGTTCAGTGCGATCGTGCACAAGGACAAGGCCTATACCTACGGCGTCGCGATGGCCCAGAAGCTGAAGGACCTCATCCCGCGCCAGCAGTTCGAGGTGCCGATCCAGGCCGCGATCGGCTCGCGGATCATCGCCCGGGAGAGCATCCGCGCCATCCGCAAGGACGTTCTCGCCAAGTGCTACGGCGGCGACATCACCCGCAAGCGGAAGCTGCTGGAGAAGCAGAAGGAAGGCAAGAAGCGGATGAAGATGGTCGGCCGGGTCGAGGTGCCGCAGGAGGCGTTCATCGCGGCGTTGTCCACGACCGACTCGGGAAAGAAGTCCGAGTCCGGCGGCAAGAAGTAGCCCGAAGTGCGTCACCCGATGCTTCACCCGACGCGGCACCGACCGCGCCCCCGAACTCTGCACGGTCGAGCGCCCGGCGAACTACGCGGTTTGTCCGTGTGGGCTACGCCCGCGACAGCTCAGTCACTACGGTGGAGGCAGGTCGGCACGGCCGGCATGGCAACCACGCCAGGTACGCCACCGGCCCGGCCCGTCCCTACGCTGCTCCTCACCGAGGTGGAGGCCCGCCATGTCCAGTGACCTGCTCTGGGGGAGCAACCCAGGCGACGTAGACCAGTTCAAGGTCGACAACCGCGCGTCCACCGTGGCCGAGCTGATCCTGCACCGGTTCGAGTCGACCCCGGACGCCGAGGCCTTTCGTTACCCGTCCGACGGCGGCTGGGAGTCGGTCACCTGGGGACAGACCGGAGAGCGCGTACGCCGGCTCGCCGCCGGTCTGATCTCCCTCGGCATCGAGCCCGAGCAGCGGGTGGCGATCGCCTCCAGCACGCGCTACGAGTGGGTGCTGGCCGACTTCGCGATCATGTGCGCGGGCGCGGCCACCACGACGATCTACCCCACCACCACGCCTGACGAGGTGAGCTACATCCTCGGCGACTCCGGCAGCCGGGTGGTCTTCGTCGAGGACGACGAGCAGCTGAAGAAGATCCGCGAGCACCGGGCGGAGCTGCCCGACATCGCCTGGCTGGTGACGTTCGCCGACGGCGCCGACACAGCCGGCGGGGCCGGTTACGGCGGCGACGCCGACAACCTGCTGACCCTCGCCGAGCTGGAGGAGCGCGGCGCGGCGCATCTCGCCGAGCAGCCCGACGCCATCGAGAAGGCCGTTTCCACGATCGGGCCGGACAGCCTGGCCACGCTCATCTACACCTCGGGCACCACCGGCCGGCCGAAGGGCGTACGCCTCACCCACGACTGCTGGACCTACGAGGGCGCGGCCATCGACGCGGTGCGGATCCTGGGTCCGGAGGACCTGCAGTACCTCTGGCTGCCGCTGGCCCACTCCTTCGGCAAGGTGCTGCTGTCGGCGCAGGTGCAGATCGGCTTCGCCACCGCGATCGACGGCCGGGTGGACAAGATCATCGAGAACGTCGCCGTCGTCCGGCCGACCTTCATGGGCGCCGCGCCACGGATCTTCGAGAAGGCGTACGGCCGGATCACCTCCACGATCGAGCACGAGGGCGGCCCGAAGGCGGCGCTGTTCCACTGGGCGATCGGCGTCGGCCGCCGGGTGTCGGAGCTGCGCCAGAAGGGCACCGAGCCGTCCGGCGTACTCGCCCTGCAGCACAAGGTCGCCGACCGGCTGGTGTTCGCCAAGATCCGGGACCGGTTCGGCGGGCGGCTGCGGTTCTTCGTCTCCGGTTCGGCCGCGCTCAGCCAGCACCTGTCGGAGTGGTTCCACGCCGCCGGGATCCTGATCATCGAGGGGTACGGCCTGACCGAGACCAGCGCCGGCACCTGCGTCAACCTGCCCGGACGGTTCCGGTTCGGCACCGTCGGCCCGGCGTTCCCCGGCACGCAGCTGCGGATCGCGCACGACGGCGAGGTGCTGGTCAAGGGCCCCGGCGTGATGCGGGGCTACCAGGGGATGCCCGAACTGTCCGACGAGGTGCTCGACCCCGACGGCTGGTTCCACACCGGCGACATCGGCCAGCTCGACGAGCTGGGCATGCTGCGCATCACCGACCGCAAGAAGGACCTGTTCAAGACGTCCAACGGCAAGTACGTCGCACCGCAGGCGATCGAGACGATGTTCAAGGCGCTGTGCCCGTACGCCAGCCAGGTCGTGGTGCACGGCGAGGGCCGGACGTTCTGCTCGGCCCTGGTGACCCTGGACGAGGACTCCATCCTCGGCTGGGCGCGCGAGGCCGGGCTGGAGGGGCGCAGCTACGAGGAGATCGCCGCCTCCGACCAGGCCCGGGAGATGGTGCAGGGATACGTCGACCAGCTCAACGCCCGGCTCAACCGCTGGGAGACCATCAAGAAGTTCGCGATCCTCGACCACGACCTCACCGTCGACGACGGCGAGATGACCCCGAGCCTGAAGCTCAAGCGCCGGGTGGTGGAGACGCGGTACGCCGACGTCCTGGACGCCTTCTACTCGTGACCGTACCTGTGACCGTGACCGTGCCCGTGACCGACGACTGATTGCCCGAGACCGTGCCTTCCATCCTGCCCGACGGTGAACCCGCGCCGGCCGACGGCGCGTTGCCGCCGGCCGCGCTGGAGGGTGCGGCCGAACGGGCCTTCGGGGTCTACGTCCACGTGCCGTTCTGTGTGACTCGTTGCGGCTACTGCGACTTCAACACCTACACCGCCGAAGAGCTCGGCCCGGCTCCCGGCGCGTCCCGGGCGACGTACGCGCAGGCGGCGATCGGCGAGGTCCGGCTGGCCCGCCGGGTGCTGTCGGCGCCGACCGCGCCGGTCTCGACGGTCTTCGTCGGCGGTGGCACCCCCACCCTGCTCCCGCCCGCTGACCTCGGCGCCGTCCTGCGCGCGGTGGAGGACGAGTTCGGCCTCGCGCCGGATGCCGAGGTGACCACGGAGGCGAACCCGGAGTCGGTCGACCGGCGCTACCTCGACGAGTTGCGTGCGCAGGGCTTCAACCGGATCTCGTTCGGCATGCAGAGCGCCCGCCCGCACGTGCTGGCGACCCTCGAGCGCCGGCACACCCCGGGCCGGCCGCAGGCGTGCGTTGCCGAGGCCCGGGCAGCCGGGTTCGACCACGTCAACCTGGACCTGATCTACGGCGCGCCGGGGGAGTCCGACGACGACTGGCAGGCCAGCCTGGACGCGGCGGTCGCGGCCGGCCCCGACCACGTGTCGGCGTACGCGCTGATCGTGGAGGACGGCACTCGCCTCGCCGCGCAGATCCGGCGCGGCGTGCTCACCGCACCGGACGACGACGTGCTCGCCGACCGTTACCTGCGGGCGGAGGAGACGCTGAGTGCGGCGGGCTTCTCGTGGTACGAGGTCTCCAACTGGGCGCGCGAGGAGTCCGCGCGGTGCCGGCACAACCTGCTGTACTGGACCGGCGGCGACTGGTGGGGGATCGGCCCCGGTGCGCACAGCCACGTGGGCGGGGTCCGGTGGTGGAACGCCAAGCACCCCGCCGCCTACGCCGAACGCCTGGCCAGGGGTGTGAGTCCCGCGCAGGCGCGGGAGGTGCTGGACGCGCAGACCCGCATGGTCGAACGCGTCATGCTGGAGCTGCGCCTGTCCGGCGGACTGGACCTGGGCGTCCTGGACGAGGTGGGGGAGGCGGCGGCTGGGCGGGCCGCGGCGGACGGGCTGGTGGTGGCCGAGGAGCTGGCGGCCGGCCGGGTCGTCCTCACCCTGCGCGGGCGGCTGCTCGCCGACGCGGTGGTCAGGGACCTGCTCGGCTGGGGCAGCGACCTGGTGTCAAGCGCGAGTTGACAACTGTCAGGCGTCACTTGACGAAGCGGATGTTCACCGGGTAGCGGTACCACTCGCCACGACGGGCGGCCACGCTGGCGAGAATCACCAGCACGACGTAGGCGATCCCGATGAACGGCAGCAGCACCAGACCGATCACCACGATGACGAGCAGGCCCGCGACGGCGGCCGCCAGCAGCGTGGTGAGCTGGAAGTTCAGTGACTCGACCGCGTGATATCGGACGTACGCCGAGTCCTTTCCCTTGGCCAGCAACACGATCAGCGGGCAGAGGAAGCCGAGGGCGACGTAGGCGGCGACGAAACTGCCCAGGTGGGCCGCGAACGCCCAGTTGCGCTCCTCCTCGACCGTCATGGCACCCGCACCCGCCGACGGCTGCTGAGGTGGAGACGGCGTGAATGCGCCGGGCTCCGGAGACGGCGTGGGTGTCACACCCGGCTCCGGCATGGGCGGCGGTGTCGTACCGGCCTCCGGCGAGGGGGACGGCGTGCGGCCAGGCTCCGGCGTGGGTGGCGGCGTTCCGTTGCCCGGCCGGTGTTCCTCGTGCTGGCTCATGTCGGCCTCCTTACCCGATCCCCGGGTGTCCTCACCGAGCTGCCGGTGGCGCCGACGGAGCCCCGCCGTGGGCTCGCCGAGTGGGCCGCCGCACGTGCGCAGGGTCGACCCCGGCGCTCTTCGTCCAGCCTGTCACGCCCGGGCCGGAAGCGGCACCGACGTGTCGGACGAATGCGTCGGACCCTCCGGCCGGTACGACGTCGACGGGTTGGATACGGCGGCGATGGATCCATGCGGGGCTCAGTCGGCGTCGACGGTCACGAAGTCGATGAGGTGCTCGACCCGGCCGAGCAGGGCGGGTTCGAGGTCGCGGAAGTCGCGGACCGTGCCCAGGATCTGCTTCCACGCCCGGGCGATGTCGGCCTGGTCGTCGTGCGGCCGGCCGAGGGCGGCGCAGATGCCATGCTTCCACGACGTCTGCCGGGGAATGTCGGGCCAGCGGTCCAGTCCGACCCGCTCAGGGCGTACGGCCGCCCAGATGTCCACGAACGGGTGCCCGACCACGAGGACGTGGGCGCCGTATGGCCCACGAGCCACCTCCTCGGCGATCCGGCTCTCCTTGCTGCCGGGGACCAGGTGGTCGACCAGGACCCCGAGCCGGCGACGCGGCTCGGGCCGGAACTCCGCCACGACGGCGGCCAGGTCGTCCACGCCCTCGAGGTACTCCACGGCGACGCCCTCGATCCGCAGGTCGTCGCCCCACACCTTCTCGATCAGCTCGGCGTCGTGGCGGCCCTCGACGTAGATCCGGCTGGCCCGGGCGACCCTCGGCCGGGAGTTGCGGACCGCGATCGACCCGGACGCCGTGCGCGCGGGCCCGGTGGCCGGTGCGGCCTTCGGCCGCCGGATCGCGACCGGCTTCCCCTCCAGCCAGAACCCCGGACCGTACGGATAGCTACGCCGCGCCCCGCCCCGGTCCTCCAGCACCACGAGGTCGCGTTCGATCGCGACCACCGCACCACAGAAGCCGGTGGTGGCGTCCTCGAGCACCATGTCGGGCTCGGCGTCCACCTCGACCGTCCGGCCGAGCTTCGGCGCCCGCCAGTCGGTGTTCAGGACGTCCTGCGGATAGCGATCACCAGGTCCGGCCATGATCGGTGAGCGTAGCGGCGGACCGGCTCGCGGGCGGGGAACGCCACGCCTGTCCGCCGGCCTCGTTCGTCGTACGCCCGACGTCGTCCGGCTACTGCCCCAGCAGGGGGAGCGAACGCCTGCCCGGCCCGGGTCCGGGGCCGGCCGGCCCGGCCGTCGGGACGCCGGACTCCCGCAGGTGCCGGTAACCCCGGTGAACCGCCTCGGCCAGCCGCTCGGCGGGGTAGGGCCACTCCGCCGCGGCCAGCGCCTCGGCCTCCGGCACACCCTCCTGGGCCAACCGGCGGATCGTCTCCGCGACGGCGGTGACGTCGCCGAACTGCGCGGTCACGAACGCCTGGTCCACCACGGCGCCGTGCCCCGGCACCACCACCGACGCCGGAGTGAGCAGGCCGGTGAACACCTCCAGCGTGGACGGCCACTCCAGCGGGAACGAGTCGTCGCCGTACGCCGGCGGCCCGGACTCCTCCACCAGGTCGCCGGCGAACACGATGTCGGCGTCCGGCAACCGGACCGACACGTCGCCGTCGGTGTGGCCACGGCCGGGGTGGACGAGCTCGACCACCCGGTCGCCGAGGTCGACGACGGACACCGAGGCGAACGTGCGGTTCGGCGGGGTCAGCACGAGCTCGGCCATGTCCTGCTCCCACTCCGGGGAACGGCGGGCGAGGGCGGCACGTGCCTCCTCGCCCCGCTCGGCCAGCGCGCCGGGCACCGTCTCGTGTCCGTAGATCGCCGCGTCGGCGAACCGTTGGTTACCGAACGTGTGGTCGAAGTGCCAGTGGGTGTCGACGACCCAGCGGACCGGCAGGTCGGACAGCCTGGCCAGGTCGGCGCGGAGTTCGTCCGCTTCGCGGGGACCGCCGCGGGTGTCCACGACGAGTAGCCCGTCGGCGCCCACGACCACACCCACAGTGACGTCGAACGAGGGGTAGCGCCGGGTGAAGCAGCCGGGCCCGATCTCGGTCCAGCTCTCGGGTCGGCTCCGGGTCCGAGAGGCTTCGGGGACATTCACGCCCACAGCATCCCATTGGCGTGGTCAGCACAAGGTGGCCGTGTCGCCGTAGACTGGCACTCAGGTTCGGCGAGTGCCAGTCTGGTGCCGGTCCAAGATCCGTTCGGACGGCGCACTCGCGCGTGGGCTCGTCGAGGTGGCGGGCCCACTGCCGCGCCAGGACGGCGCGGGCCGGGTACCGTCCGAACCACCGCAGCAGTACGTCAGGACACGTGGGAACGCGCCAGGACGAGGGAGGCCGAAGCCAATGCTCGACGACCGGAAGTTGGCCGTCCTCCGCGCGATCGTCGAGGACTACGTCCACACCGAGGAGCCGGTCGGTTCGAAGGCGCTGGTCGACCGGCACAACCTGGGCGTCTCCCCGGCGACCGTGCGCAACGACATGGCCGCGCTGGAGGAGGAGGGCTACATCGCCCAGCCGCACACCAGCGCCGGCCGGATCCCGACCGACAAGGGCTACCGCCTGTTCGTCGACCGGCTGACCACGATCAAGCCGATGTCGAGCGCCGAACGCCGCGCCATCTCGGCGTTCCTGGAGGGCGCGATCGACCTGGACGACGTGGTGCACCGCACGGTGCGCCTGCTCGCCCAGATCACCCGGCAGGTCGCGGTCGTTCAGTACCCCACGCTCACCCGTTCCACGGTGCGTCATGTGGAACTCGTCACGTTGTCCTCCAGCCGGCTGCTGATCGTCCTGATCACCAGCACCGGCCGGGTCGAGCAGCGGGTGGTCGACGTGGGCACCACGGTGGCCGACGAGTTCCTGCGGGACGTCCGGGCCCGGCTGAACGCCGCGGTCGCCGGGCGGGCACTCACCGACGCCGCCGCGGCGGTCGCCGACCTGCCGGACGCGTTCGAGGTGTCGGTACGCCCGCAGATCACCACCATCGTGTCGACGTTCCTCGAGACCGTCGCCGAGCGCACCGAGGGCCGGATCGCGGTGAGCGGTACGGCCAATCTCATCCCGTTCGGCGCGGAGTTCCACACCTCCATCCGGCCGGTGCTGGAGGCGCTGGAGGAGCAGGTCGTCCTGCTCCGCCTGATCGGTGAGGCCACCGGCCCGTCCGGGTTCACCGTCCGGATCGGCCACGAGAACCCCATCGTCGAACTCTCCACGGCCTCTGTGGTCACCACCGGCTATGGTCCTGGGGACGAGGCCGTCGCCAATCTCGGGGTGGTCGGGCCCACCCGAATGGACTACCCGGGCACCATGGGAGCGGTTCGCGCCGTAGCCCGCTATGTCAGCCAGATCCTCGCAGGGGAATGATCCGAGGGAATGAGTAAGTGCCGAAGGCATCCCAGAGCATGAGCCAGGACTACTACGAGCTCCTCGGCGTCCGACGCGACGCCTCCGCGGAGGAGATCAAGAAGGCCTACCGTCGGCTGGCGCGCACGCTGCACCCAGACGTCAACCCCGACCCGGAGACGCAGGAGCGGTTCAAGGAGGTCACCCGCGCGTACGAGGTCCTGTCGGACCCGAAGAAGCGCGAGGTGTACGACCTGGGCGGCGACCCGATGGCGTCCGGTGCGGGTCAGGGCGCGGGCTTCGGTCCGGGCTTCTCGTTCACCGACATCATGGACGCGTTCTTCGGCTCGTCCGGCACCCGTGGGCCGCGTCCGCGCACCCGGCGTGGCCAGGACGCGCTGCTGCGGCTGCCGGTCGACCTGGCCGAGGCGGTGTTCGGCGCGGTCAAGGAGATCCAGGTCGACACCGCCGTGGTGTGCCAGAGCTGCCAGGGCGGCGGCGCCGCTCCCGGCACGTCGCCGACCACCTGCACGGTGTGTGAGGGGCGCGGCGAGGTCAACTCCGTCCAGCGCTCGTTCCTCGGCCAGGTGATGACCACCCGGCCGTGCCCGCGCTGCCAGGGATTCGGCACGATCATCCCCAACCCCTGCCCGGAGTGCGCGGGGGAGGGCCGGGTGCTGTCCCGCCGTACGCTCGCGGTCAAGATCCCGGCCGGCGTCGACGACGGCACCCGCATCCAGCTGTCCGGCCAGGGCGAGGTGGGGCCCGGTGGCGGCCCGGCCGGCGACCTGTACGTCGAGATCCAGGTCGAGCCGCACGAGGTGTGGAGCCGGCACGGCAACGACCTGCACTGCACCGTCAAGCTGCCGATGACCGCCGCCGCGCTCGGCACCACGATCAGCCTGGACACGCTGGACGAGGACTCCGTCGAGGTGGAGGCCAAGCCGGGCACCCAGTCCGGCCACGAGCTGGTGATCCCCGGCCGCGGCGTGCCTCACCTGTCCGGTGGCTCCCGCCGCGGTGACCTGGTGGTGCACGTGGTGGTGGATACCCCGACCCGGATCGACCACGCCCAGCGGGAGCTGCTCACCGAGCTGGCCCGGCTGCGCGGCGAGGAGAAGGCCAGCGGGCAGGTCACCTCCGAGCGGCGGGGCGGGGTGTTCTCCCGCATCCGCGACGCCTTCAACGGCTGAAGCGAACAACCGAACCCGATGGAGGGGAGTCCGGCGTGACGAGTGACGCCGACTGCGTGTTCTGCCGCATCGTGGCCGGGGAGATCCCGGCGGAGGTGGTGCGCGAGACCGAGCGCACGCTGGCCTTCCCCGACGTGAGCCCGCAGGCGCCGGTGCACGTGCTGGTGATCTCCAAGGACCACCGGGCCGACCTCGACGCGGTGGTCGCCGCCGACCCCGAGCTGGCCGGTGAGCTGCTGCGCGAGTGTGCCGCGGTGGCCGACCAGTTGGGCGTACGCGAGGGCGGTTACCGCGTGGTCACCAACATCGGCGCCGGGGGCGGCCAGGGCGTGTTCCACTGCCACCTGCACGTGCTGGCCGGCCGGCAGATGTCCGACGCGCTCGGCTAGCCGGCGGCCCGGACCCCACGTCCGGCCGACCTGCCTCGAGGGCGATCCGCGCCCAGGGACAGACCGGGCATCTCGCCCACAGCGGAAATACCAGTCCCGGTTCCGGCCGGGCAGAGCTACGATGAACGACGTTTCGAGCGTCGGGACACCTAAGGAGGGGCCGAACAGGCCGCCCATGGCGCAGACCAGCCCCACACAGACCAAGATCGTCGTACCCTCGAGCATCTCGATGGTGAGCCTGCTCGGCCCGCGTGATGAGTTTCTCCGGGTGGCCGAGAAGGAGTTCGACGCGCAGATCCACGTCCGCGGCAACGAGATCACGGTGACCGCGGCACCGGAGGAGCGCATCCTCGTCGAGCAGCTCTTCGACGAGCTGGTCGCCATCGTCCGTTCCGGGCACGGCCTGACCTCCGACGCGGTGGAGCGCAGCGTGGCGATGCTGCGGACCCGCGACGCCGAACGCCCCACCGACGTGCTCACCCTCAACATCCTGTCCAACCGCGGCCGCACGATCCGGCCCAAGACGGTCGGGCAGAAGCGCTACGTCGACGCGATCGACCAGCACACGGTGATCTTCTCCATCGGCCCGGCCGGCACCGGCAAGACCTACCTCGCCATGGCGAAGGCGGTCCAGGCGCTGCAGGCCAAGCAGGTCAACCGGATCATCCTCACCCGGCCGGCGGTCGAGGCCGGCGAGCGGCTGGGCTTCCTGCCGGGCACGCTGTCGGAGAAGATCGACCCCTACCTCCGGCCGCTGTACGACGCGCTGCACGACATGATCGACCCCGACTCGATCCCGCGGCTGCTGACCGCCGGGACGATCGAGGTCGCGCCGCTCGCCTACATGCGCGGCCGCACCCTCAACGACGCGTTCATCATCCTGGACGAGGCACAGAACACCTCGCCGGAGCAGATGAAGATGTTCCTCACCCGCCTGGGCTTCGGCTCCAAGATGGTGGTGACCGGCGACGTCACCCAGATCGACCTGCCGGGTGGCACCTCGTCGGGGCTGAAGGTCGTGCACGACATCCTCGACGGGCTCGACGACGTGCACTTCAGCACGCTCGGCGCCCACGACGTCGTACGCCACAAGCTGGTGGGCCGGATCGTCGCCGCCTACGACGCCTACGAGGCCAAGCGCTCCACGGACACCGGCGGCCGGCCGGTCGAGGTCGGCCGGCGCCAGCCCGCGCCGCGGCGGCCCTGATCGGCTCTCCGATCGGCCGCCGCCCGCGCACCCGTCGACGCCACCGAGATTCCGCCACCATCGCGAAGGCACCTGTGAAGCGCCCATGAGCATTGACATCGCCAACGAGTCCGGCGCCGAGGTCGACGAACGCGAGCTGTCCCGGCTCGCCCGCTTCGTCCTGGACCGGATGCGCCTGCACCCGCAGGCGGAGCTGTCGGTCGTCCTCGTCGACGAGGAGACGATGGCCGAGCACCACGTGCGGTGGATGGACGAGCCCGGCCCGACCGACGTCCTCGCGTTCCCGATGGACGAGCTGCGGCCCGGCCGGGAGGGCGAGGACCCGCCGATCGGGCTGCTGGGCGACGTGGTGTTGTGCCCGCAGGTCGCCGAGCGCCAGGCGAAGGACGCCGGTCACTCCACCGAGGACGAGTTGCAGTTGCTCGCCACGCACGGGATCCTGCACCTGCTGGGGTACGACCACGCCGAGCCCGAGGAGCATCAGGAGATGTTCGGCCTGCAAGCCCGCCTGCTGGCGGAGTGGCAACCGCATCGTGGGGCGGGCGACAGCGGATGACCGGTGACGTCTGGCTGGTCGTCCTGGCCGCCGTCCTGGTCCTCGTCGCCGGGTTCCTCGCCTCTGCCGAGGCTGCCCTGTCGGCGTTCTCCAAGTCACGGGCCGACGGTCTGGTCGCGGCCGGCCGACGTGGTGCGGACCGGGTACGCATGCTGGTCGAGGACCGCGCGTCGTACCTCAACACCGCGCTGTTCCTACGGCTGGTCTGCGAGCTGACCGCCACGGTGCTGGTCGCCGACGTGCTGTTCGGCGTCATCCACGCGACCTGGGCGGCGATCCTGGCCACCGCCGGGGTGATGATCCTGGTGTCGTACGTCGTCGTCGGCGTGGCGCCGCGCACGGTCGGCCGCCAGCACCCCGACCGGGTGGCACTGATGACCGCGCCGTCGGTGATCGCGCTGACCCGGGTGCTCGGCCCGCTGCCGAAGCTGCTGATCCTGCTCGGTAACGCCCTCACCCCGGGCAAGGGCTTTCGCGAGGGTCCGTTCGCCACGGAGGCCGAGCTGCGCGAGCTGGTCGACATCGCCGAGGCGAGCCGGGTGATCGAGTCCGGCGAGCGGGAGATGATCCACTCGGTGTTCGAGCTGGGCGACACCATCGTGCGCGAGGTGATGGTGCCCCGTACCGACATCGTGGTCATCGAACGCAACAAGACCCTGCGCCAGCTGATGTCGCTCGCCCTGCGCAGCGGCTTCTCCCGGATCCCCGTCATCGGGGAGAACCTCGACGACGTGGTGGGCGTGGCCTACCTCAAGGACGTCACCCAGCGGGTCTACGACAACCGCCAGGCCGAGACCACCGAACGCGTGGAGCAGGTGATGCGCCCGCCGGCGTTCGTACCCGACTCCAAGCCCGTCGACGGCCTGCTGCGGGAGATGCAGCAGCAGCGCACCCACCTCGCGATCGTCCTGGACGAGTACGGCGGCACCGCCGGTCTGGTCACGATCGAGGACATCCTGGAGGAGATCGTCGGCGAGATCACCGACGAGTACGACGTTGCGCCGCGGGCGGTCGAACGCCTCGGCAGTGGCGCGGTGCGGGTCAGCTCCCGGCTGCCGATCCACGAGCTCGGTGAGCTGTTCGACCTGGAGCTGGACGACGAGGACGTGGACAGCGTCGGCGGCCTGATGGCCAAGCACCTGGACCGGGTGCCGATCCCGGGGGCGAAGGTCGCCGTGGAGGGCCTGCAGCTGCTGGCCGAGGGCCCGGTCGGCCGGCGCAACCGGATCCCGACCATCCTGGTCACCCGGGTGGACGAGCGCTCCTGGGACGAGGCCAAGCAGAACGCCGAGGAGCGCACCTCCTCCTGACCGGGCGCCGGTGCTCCCGCTTCCGGGCGGCGCCGCCGCGCTCCCCGGGGGTCAGCCGACCCGGGTCGGCGGGCGTTCGCTGGTGAGCGCGAGGTTGTTGCCGTCGGGGTCGCGGAAGAAGGCCATCCACAGCTCGGTGACCTCGTCCCGGTGGACCAGGTGCGGCCCGTCGAGGAACTCCACGCCGCGCCCGCTCAGCCGGGCGTGTTCGGCGTCGAGGTCGTCGACCCGGAAGTAGAGCGTCACCCGCCCGGCGAAGTCCGGCGTCTCCGGGACGCCGAGGTAGAGGCGTACGTCACCCGACTGGAAGAACGCCATCGGCTGCCCGGGCACCCGGAACAGGAACGGGATCTGGAGGACGTCGCGGTAGAACTCCACCGACCGGTCGACGTCACCGACGCTGATGTGCACCTGGGACAGTGGTCCGACTGACATGGCCGCTCCTATACTTAACCAGGGTGAAAGGATAACCATGGTTAAGCAACGTGGGCAAGCACATCTGCCGGAGCCGCCCGCAGGGGTTCCGGACGACGGCCTGCACCAGACGGCCAACTCCCTGCACTCCGCGGCGCTGCGCCTGCTTCGGGTCGCCCGCACGGCCGACGCGGAGATGGATCTGGACGGCCCACGAGCCTCGCTCTTGTCGGTCCTGGTGTTCGGCGGCCCACGGTCGGTGGGAACGCTGGCGCGGATCGAGCAGGTGTCCGCGCCGGCGATCACCAAGTCGGTCACGGCGCTGGAAGACCTCGGACTGGTCGAGCGCACACCTGACCCGGGAGATCGCCGGGTGGTGCTCGTCGCGGCCACGCCGGCGGGCCGGCGGTTGCTGGAACGCGGGCGGGCGGCGCGGGTGCGTGCCGTCGCCGACCTGTTGTCCGGCCTGTCCGAACGAGACCTGGCCACCCTGCGCCGTGCTGCCGCGCTGGTCGGCCGCCGGCTCGCAGCCGACCCCGCGACCGACCCCCCGACCGACGAGGAGCCCTGATCCGCAGGACAGACCCTGAGCGTCTCCGGGCGTCCTACGCCGACAGGCCGCCGTCGACGACGTACGTCGCCCCGGTGACGTAGGAGGCCTCGTCGCTGCCGAGGAACAGGATGACCTGGCCGATCTCGCGGGGGTCGGCGTGGCGCCGCAGCAGGGTCGGCGTCTGCCGCTGGAGATGTTCGCGGGCCTGTTCCGGCGTCTCCCCGGTGGCCTCCGCCCGGCGGCGTACATGGAAGTCCGTCAGCGTCGGGCCCGGGCAGACGGCGTTGACCCGGATGCCGTCCGCGGCATGGTCGTACGCCATCGCGCGGGTCATGGCCAGCAGGCCCGCCTTCGTCGCGTCGTACTGCGCCATCCCCGAGCGGCCGGCCAGTGCGTTGGCGGAGGAGACGTTGACGATGCTGCCGCCGCCGCGACGGGTCAGCTCGGGTACCGCGAACTTCGCGCAGTACGCCGCCTGCAACAGGTTGCCGCGGACGATGTAGTCCCACGAGGCCGGGTCCGCCTCGGTCACCGGCCCCCAGACCCGCACCCCGGCGACGTTGGCGAGGACGTCGAGGCCGCCGAACGCGCCGACGGTCTCCTCGACCGCGCGCCGTGCCTCCGCCTCCTCGTCCAGCCGCGCCGCCACGGCCAGAACCCGGCGACCTTCCGGGTCGATTTCGTCGGCCGCCCGCTTCGCGGCGGATTCGTCGACGTCGACCACCGCGACCGAGGCGCCGTGTTCGGCGAACAGCCGTGCGGTCGCCGCGCCGATTCCGCCGCCGCCCCCGGTCACGAGAACGACCTTTCCCGCAACCCGGCCGGATGTGTTCCCGGATGTGTTCATGGTGATCATCCTGGCCGAGGTGAATCCGGCTGGTCCAGCCTGCCGACCGGCCGAAACCGTCCACGTCGTAATCTTCCGAGCTGGTTTCCGGCCGACCGGATCACGGAATTCGTGATGACAGAAGACTCACCATCTCTCATGTGAGTGCGGCGTCACGAACAACGATGGCCACCGGAATACATCCGGTGGCCATCGGGAGTTGGGGAGGACGCGACGGCGCCTACTTCTCCTGGTGGAGCCGAAGGCGCCGTCGCACCCGAGGTGTCATGACGAATGCCTCAACGGGGAAGGTCGTACTTTCCGGCCTTGACGTCGCCGACGAACGCGACCCAGGCCGCCGGAGAGACGGCGAGCACGCCGCGATTCCGGTCCTTGGTGTCGCGAACACCCACGCGGGCGGCCGATGTGCCGACCTCCACGCAGTTGCCACCGTTGTTGGAGTAACTGGCCTTCTTCCAGCCGCTGAACTGCTCACTCACGATGAGATCCTTTCCATTTCTGCTGCCGCCTCGGTGAGAAGAGCGGCACTGTCCTCGGTTGACAGCGCCGCCTTCTGGAGACGCTCCCACAGGCTTTCATATTGTCCGACCTCGTTCCCTTCCATGAGAACGACATCGGCCGTCAACGTGTCCACGGCAGCCACAACGGGGTCCTTACGGTCTTCGAATGTGTAAAGACTGAAAGGGCCCCTCGGGACCATGTAGCCGTGCACTTTCGCAGAAACCGGGAGCACCCGGAGAGTGACACGCCGTCGGGAGCCGACCGAGGCGAGATAGTGCAACTGCGAGGCGAGAATCTCCGGTGGTGCGGAAAAGCCGCGGGCCACCACCTCGTGAATAATGACTTCGTAACTTTGCGGTCCGTCGGGGTCCCACAGCATCGTCTGCCGGCCCGACCGCGCACGCAGGACCGCCTCGGACGTGGTGGGGATCGACCCCACCAGCGTCAGGTCGTCGGTCTCGCACACCGACTGGGTGTAGGCCTCGATCTGCAGCAGGCCCGGGACGATCGTGCTCTGGTACTCGCGGATCGTCTGTGCGCCGGACTCGAAGTCGGCGTAGGTGGCCTGCCGCCGGTCCATCGGCTGCGACGTCCACCAGCCGTGGACCGCCGCCGTCCGGGCGAGCTCGACGAGTTCGGCGCGATCGTCACCAGTGACGTCGAGCGCGTCGGCGATCTGCCGGATGACGATCTCGTCCGGTCTGCCCTGGCCGTTCTCCAGCCGGCTGATCTTCGCCGCCGAGACGCCGATCTCGTTGCCGAGCTTGGCGTGGGTCAACTTCGCGCGTTCGCGTTGCTCGCGCAGCTCCCGGCCGAGCCGGTGCCGGCGAACCGTCGGACTGCTTCTCACCCGTGCTCCCTGTCGCCGCTGAGTACCCGGGCGCCCTGGTCCCGGGCCGTGGGGTACTTTCCCGTCCTGTACGGAGTGTCACCACTTTTTACAGAACGTCGCCAAATGAGGTTTGGATCATAGGCGGTGGAGCATCATCAATCCTGCCGAATGATGCAGATTCGGCGAGAACCCGAGTTCCGGTGGGGAGGCATGATGATCGGAACGACCTGGCACGACCAACCCCGGGCCATCACCGACCGGCACGCGCCGTGCACCGCTGCCGCGGGCCGGATCGCCGCCGAACTGGCCGACCGGTTCGAGCCCCTGGGGATCGACGCCGCTCCGTTGTGGGACGAGCGCCGAGACCGCTGGGGAGTACGAATCGTCGAACCCGCGAACGGCCAACTCCACATGCATGTCTGGTTGGACGACGACCACTGGACCTGGGTACCCGGGTGCGCGTGGTCGGCGGCCGCCGACGACTACGACCGTGTGGTCCGCTTCGCGCTGACCTGGGTCACCGAGCACCGGGTGGTCGTGTGATGGCCACCTTCGAACTCCCGCCGCGTCGACTGGCTCGACCCCCGAAGTCCTTGGCGCGGCGGGCTTCCAAACTGGCCGGCCCGGGGACGTCCCCGGCCCATTCCCTGCGTTCCCGGGTCGGCCGCACCACCCTGACGGGTACGCCCAGCACCGCCACCACCGTGCGGGACGTACTCCGCGAACGCGCCATCGCCCGCGACCTCGGCCCCGAGGCCGTCGACGCGCTGGCTCGCGACATGGTCATCCGGCACACCCCGGAGTGGTCCGGCCTGCGCCTGCGTCGCTGGCGTGGCCTTCCCGTACCCACGTTGCGCCGGCCGGTGTGTGCCGACTGCGCCGGGGTCTGGCCCTGCGCGCACGTGCGCTGGGCCGAACGCCGTACCACCGCCACAACCACCAAGACCGGCGGTCGAATGCCGCGCCGTCACTCCGGCGCCAGGGCGGCCGGGTCGTCGGCGGCCACCACGAACCCCCCGCTCGCCCCGTCCACTAACAAAAACCTGATTAGGGACGGGCGGGGTCGGAAAGAAGAAGTAAGTCCCCCCGGGCGAATGACTTTGGCAGAAGTGACGCCCGGAAACCCCCTGATGAGAGGACGTTAAGCCATGCAGGCTTTCACCGCTACCCCCGGCAACGGCTCCAGTTCCGTCGACGAGACCCTCTTCGGCAGCACGGGTGTCCAGCGTGACCAGCTCACTGGTGAGCGGCTGGGCGACCCCCGGGCCTGAGCCCCGAAGGACGGGCCCTCGGACAACGGCGTTCGGGGGCCCGCCCCTGGCCCTGCACGGGGAGGGCCAGGGGCAACTTCACGTTCTGGATGATGCATGAACGCGCTACAGCACCTCTACGAGACCAACCCTGAGTTCGTGTCCTACCTGCTCGACGCACTGTTCGTCGCGGCGGTGGGCTACATGGTGTCCTGCCACCTGCATCCGGACGTCGACTGCCGATGGTGCAAGGGCACCGGCAAGCACCGGAGCTTCATCTACAAGCGTGCCCGACGGCCGTGTCACAACTGTGGTGGCACCGGCAGGACCCGCCGCTTCTTCGCCTGGGCGACGGACATCGGTCAGCCGCGTCAACGAGGCGCCCGCTGGTTCAAGTCGAAGCGGCACATCTAGGGTCTCTCCCAGGTCGGCCCGATGATCGCCGACTCGCCGACTCGCCGAGCGGTGCTACACCCTGGATGCTATGGATCACGCGTCACCGGTTCGCGGCCCGCAGCCTAGGATCGCCGGGTGACCAGTGCCGAGCTCGATCCCGAAGACGCCAAGATCATCACCCTGGCCCGCTCCACCCGAGCGCGCGCCGGAGCGGCCGAAGGCGCCGGTGTCCGCGACACCACCGGCCGCACCTACACCGCCGCGACGGTGAATCTCCCCTCGCTGCGGCTGTCCGCCCTCCGGCTCGCGGTGGCAATGGCGGTGTCCAGCGGCGCCGACGGCCTGGAGGCCGCGGCCGTGGTCACCGAGGCGGGCGAGGCCACGGCCGAGGACGTCGCCGCGGTGGCCGACCTGGCCGGCGCCGGCGTCCCGGTCCTGGTTGCCGGTCCGGACGGGACCGTCCGGACGGTCGCCCACAGCGGATAGGGGACAATCGGCCGGGTGAGCGAGGCTACGACGCAGTTCCGCAGCGGGTTCGCCTGCCTGGTCGGACGACCCAACACCGGCAAGTCCACGTTGACGAACGCCCTGGTCGGTCGGAAGGTGGCCATCGCGTCGTCCCGTCCGCAGACGACCCGGCACACGGTGCGGGGGATCGTCAACCGGCCCGACGCCCAGCTGGTCCTGGTCGACACCCCAGGTCTGCACAAACCGCGCACCCTGCTCGGCGAGCGCCTGAACGCGCTCGTCCTCAGCACCCTCGGCGAGGTCGACGCGGTGGGGGTGTGCCTGCCGGCCGACGAACGCATCGGGCCCGGCGACCGCTTCCTGGTCAACGAGATCGCGAAGGTACGCCGGCGGCCCACGGTGGCGATCGTCACCAAGTCGGACCTGGTCCCCCCGAACCGCATGGTCGAGCACCTCACGGCGGTCGAGGCGATGACAAAGGACACCGGTGTCGAGTGGGACGACATCATCCCGGTGTCGGCGCAGGACGGCACCCGGGTCGACGTGCTCGCCGACCTGCTCGTCGGCAAGCTGCCGCCGGGCCCGCCGCTCTACCCCGAGGGTGAGCTGACCGACGAGCCCGAGGAGGTCCTCGTCGCCGAACTCATCCGCGAGGCCGTCCTCGAGGGCGTCCGCGACGAGCTGCCGCACTCCGTGGCCGTGCTGGTGGAGGAGATGGGGCTGCGGGAGAACCGCCCCCAGGACCGGCCGCTGCTCGACATCTACGCCCACCTGTTCGTCGAACGCCCCAGCCAGAAGGCGATCGTGATCGGCGCCAAGGGCCGGCGGCTGGTGGAGGTGGGCACCACGGCGCGCAAGCAGATCGAGACGCTGCTGGGTACGCCGGTCTACCTCGACCTGCGGGTCAAGGTCGCCAAGGACTGGCAGCGCGACCCCAAGCAGCTACGCCGGCTCGGTTTCTAGGACGGACCTGAGCGGGAGCTGAGCAGGAATCGAGAAGCGCGCGCGTCCGCGGCCCGGCTAGCTTTGGCTGTCGAGGACCTGACGCCGCACAGATGGAGACCCGATGAGCAAGGCCCCAAAGACGGCCGCGCAGCCGCCCGTGCCGCACGTCGCCGACAGCCACGACCTGATCCGCGTCCAGGGTGCACGTGAGAACAACCTCAAGGACGTGAGTGTCGAGCTCCCGAAGCGCCGGCTGACGGTGTTCACCGGGGTCTCCGGCTCGGGCAAGAGCTCGCTGGTGTTCGCCACCATCGCGGCCGAGTCGCAGCGGATGATCAACGAGACCTACAGCGCGTTCGTGCAGGGGTTCATGCCGACGCTTGCCCGGCCGGAGGTCGACCTGCTCGACGGGCTGACGACGGCGATCATCGTCGACCAGGAGCGGATGGGCGCCGACCCGCGTTCCACCGTCGGAACGGCCACCGACGCGAACGCCATGCTGCGCATCCTGTTCAGCCGGATCGGCAAGCCGCACATCGGATCCCCGCAGGCGTTCTCCTTCAACGTCCCGACCCGGATCGCGAGCGGGGTGATGAGGACCGAGAAGGGCCAGACCGAGCAGAAGTCGGTCGTACGCAACGCCGTCTACCAGGGCGGCATGTGCCCGCGCTGTGAGGGCATGGGCAACGTCAGCGACATCGACCTGAGCGCGTTGTACGACGAGAACAAGTCGCTCAACGAGGGCGCTCTCACCATCCCCGGCTACAGCATGGACGGCTGGTACGGCCGGATCTTCCGCGGCTGCGGCTACTTCGACCCGGACAAGCCGATCCGGAAGTTCACCAAGAAGGAACTGAACGACCTCCTCCACCGCGAGCCGACCAAGATCAAGGTCGACGGCATCAACCTGACGTACGCCGGACTGATCCCGCAGATCCAGAAGTCCTTCCTGTCCAAGGATGTCGACGCCCTCCAGCCGCACATCCGCGCCTTCGTGGAGCGGGCGGTGACGTTCGCGGTGTGCCCGGAGTGCGGCGGCACCCGGCTGAGCAAGGAGGCCCGGTCGTCGAAGATCAACGGGAAGAACATCGCCGACCTGTACGCCATGCAGATCAGCGACCTGGCCGACTGGGTACGCGACCTCGACGAGCCGTCGGTGGCACCGCTGCTCGCCGGGCTGCGGCACCTGCTGGACTCGTTCTCCCGGATCGGGCTGGGCTACCTCTCCCTGGACCGGCCGGCCGGCACGCTGTCCGGGGGAGAGGCGCAGCGGACGAAGATGATCCGCCACCTCGGCTCGTCCCTCACCGACGTCACCTACGTCTTCGACGAGCCCACCATCGGGCTGCACCCGCACGACATCGCGCGGATGAACGAACTCCTCCTGCAGTTGCGGGACAAGGGCAACACCGTCCTGGTGGTGGAGCACAAGCCGGAGACGATCGCGATCGCCGACCACGTGGTCGACCTCGGCCCCGGTGCGGGCACCGACGGCGGCACGGTCTGCTTCGAGGGCACCGTCGAGGGGCTCCGGGGCAGCGACACCGTCACCGGCCGCCACCTCGACGACCGGGCGAGCCTGAAGCCGTCGGTGCGTACGTCCGCGGGCGCGCTGAAGGTCCGCGGCGCGTCCACGCACAACCTGCGCAAGGTCGATGTCGACCTCCCGCTCGGGGTGCTCTGCGTGGTCACCGGCGTCGCCGGCTCCGGCAAGAGTTCGCTGATCCACGGCTCGGTCGCCGGCCGCGACGGAGTGGTGGTGATCGACCAGCGCGGGATCCGGGGGTCGCGGCGGAGCAACCCGGCGACCTACACCGGCCTGCTCGACCCGATCCGCAAGGCGTTCGCCAAGGCCAACGGTGTGAAGCCCGCCCTGTTCAGCGCCAACTCCGAGGGTGCCTGCCCCGCCTGCAAGGGCGCGGGGGTGATCTACACCGACCTGGGCGTCATGGCCACGGTCGAGTCGCCCTGCGAGGAGTGCGAGGGGAAGAGGTTCCAGGCGTCGGTGCTGGAGTACACCCTGGGTGGGCGCAACATCGCCGAGGTGCTGGCGATGTCGGTGGCCGAGGCCGAGGAGTTCTTCGGCGAGGGGGAGGGGAGTACGCCGGCCGCGCACCGGATCCTCGACCGGCTGGCCGACGTCGGGCTCGGCTACCTCCACCTCGGCCAGCCGCTCACCACGCTGTCCGGTGGCGAACGCCAGCGGCTCAAGCTCGCCGCCGCGATGGCCGAGAAGGGCGACGTCTACGTCCTGGACGAGCCGACCACCGGCCTGCACCTGGCCGACGTCGAGCAGTTGCTGGGCCTGCTGGACCGGCTGGTCGACGCGGGGAAGTCGGTCGTCGTCATCGAGCACCACCAGGCGGTGATGGCGCACGCCGACTGGATCATCGACCTCGGCCCCGGTGCCGGGCACGACGGTGGCCGGGTCGTCTTCGAGGGCACCCCGGCCGACCTCGTGGCCGCCCGCTCCACCCTCACCGGCGAGCACCTTGCGGCCTACGTCGGCGCCTGACCGGGATCCCAGGACCCGAACGACCACCGGGAAACGTCCGGGCGTACGCCGCAAAAGGCGTACGCCCGGACGTTCCCTCACACGGCCCGCTGCCAGCCGAGGTGGCGGGTGACGATGCGGTACCCGAGCGCCTCGTTGACGCCGATCATGTGGGCGTTGGACTCGGCGTTCCAGGTGTCCAGCCAGCGGATCGCGGGCTCGGCGGCGCGCAGCCAGGTGACCATGTCGGCCTTCAGCAGCATGCCGAGCCGGTGGCCGCGGTGGGCGCGCATGACGGCGGTGTCCCACTGCCAGGCCCACTCGGGCTGGTCGACCGGCCGGCCGACCACCGTGTGGCCGGCCAGCGGTCCGTCGGTGCCCTGCCGGGCGATCACGCGGTAGAGCTTGTTGCCCGCGGCCTCCTGCGCCGCCTCGAACCCGCGCACCCGCTTGCCGTCGAACACCTCGTCCTCGATGTCGAGGTCGTCGGTGGGCGCGTCGTTGATCGCGGCGGACATCTCCGCCACCTCGTCCAGCAGGTCGTCGGGGACCGGGCCGTCCATCCGGATCAGCGTGTAGTCGCGGGCGGCCTCGGTGGCGCGCGCCCGCAGCTCCTCGACCCGCGCCGGGTCGACCTCGGTGAAGTCCTGGCGCCGCTGCACCTCGATGCTGGCGCGGGTGAAGCCCATCGCGGTGGCGAACGCCGCCGGCCCCTCGGCGTCCAGCGTGCCGGTCGTGACGAGGCGGCGGCCGGTCGCGCGTACCCGGGCCAGGCCCTCCTCGAACAGCGCCCGCGCGCGCCCTTCGCGGCGTTTGTCCGGATGCACCGAGACGCCCATGCCCGCCATGTGAGTGTTGTCGCGCTGGGAGAAATGCAGGTGCAGCGAGCCGGTGACCTGCCCGTCCTCGATCAGCAGCCAGGCCTCGCCCGGCTCGCCGTCCCAGCCGTGCCGCAGCGAGGAAACGAAGCCGCGCTCGGTGGGCGGCGGATCCCACGGGGTGTCGGCGGTGCGGGTGGCCCGGTGGAAGGACAACGCGGCGGCGACGGCGGCGGTGTCGTCGGGGTCGAGGCGCTGGAGTTTCATACCGCACAGGGTGCGGGCGGGAGCGGCGCCGGGCAACCGGATTTCGCCGGGTTGAGGAGGGGGCTTGCCGGGCCCGCGTCGTACGGGTCTAAGCTGGCGAACCTATGTGGTACGCAGGACTCCTCCTTCGCTGCCGCGGCGGGGCCCTCTAGGCCGGGCTCCTCGTCGCGGGCTGCATGACGTCCCGGCCGGACCGAAGCGTCATCCCGCCACCCGCCACGAAGCGAGGGACCTCTTCCGATGCCACATCGTCAGCGGCCGAGCCGCATGCCCTTCCACCGCTACTCCGCGTTCCCGCCGGTCGACCTGCCCGATCGCACCTGGCCCAACGCCCGGATCACCCAGGCGCCCCGGTGGCTGACCACCGACCTGCGTGACGGCAACCAGGCCCTGATCGATCCGATGAGCCCGGCCCGCAAGCGCCGGATGTTCGACCTGCTGGTCCGGATGGGCTACAAGGAGATCGAGGTCGGCTTCCCGTCGGCGTCCCAGACCGACTACGACTTCGTACGCGCCATCATCGAGGAGGGGCTCGTCCCCGACGACGTCACGATCTCGGTGCTGACCCAGGCGCGCGAGGACCTGATCGAACGCACCGCGCAGTCGCTGGTCGGTGCCAAGCGCGCCACCATCCACCTCTACGCCGCCACCGCCCCGATGTTCCGCCGCGTCGTGTTCGGCGTCGACCGGGACGAGTGCCGCGAGATCGCCGTGCAGGGCACCGAGTGGGTGGTGAAGTACGCCGAACAACTGCTGGGCGACACCGACTTCGGCTACGAGTACAGCCCGGAGATCTTCGTCGACACCGAACTCGACTTCGCCCTGGAGGTGTGCGAGGCGGTGATGGACGTGTGGCAGCCCAGCCCCGGCCGGGAGATCATCCTCAACCTGCCGTGCACCGTCGAGCGGTCGACGCCCAACGTCTACGCCGACCAGATCGAGTGGATGAGCCGCAACCTGTCCCGGCGTGAGCACGTGTGCCTGTCGGTGCACACCCACAACGACCGGGGTACGGCGGTGGCCGACGCCGAGCTGGCCGTGCTGGCCGGCGCGGACCGGATCGAGGGCTGCCTGTTCGGCAACGGCGAACGCACCGGCAACGTCTGCCTGGTCACGCTGGGGATGAACCTGTTCTCCCAGGGCATCGACCCGCAGATCGACTTCTCCGACATCGACGAGATCCGGCGCACGGTGGAGTACTGCAACCAGCTGCCGGTGCACCCTCGCCACCCCTACGCCGGCGACCTGGTCTACACCGCGTTCTCCGGCTCCCACCAGGACGCCATCAAGAAGGGCCTGGAGGCGCTGGACAAGGCCGCGGCGAAGGCCGGTGTGCCGGTGGACGAGTTCCCCTGGGAGGCGCCGTACCTCCCGATCGACCCGAAGGACGTCGGCCGGTCCTACGAGGCCGTGATCCGGGTCAACTCCCAGTCCGGCAAGGGCGGGGTGGCCTACGTCCTGAAGGCCGAGCACCAGCTCGACCTGCCGCGCCGGCTGCAGATCGAGTTCAGCAAGGTCGTGCAGGCCTACACCGACGAGGAGGGCGGCGAGGTTCCCTCCGCGCAGATCTGGGCGACCTTCGAGCAGGAGTACCTCCGCACCGACGGGCCGTTCTCCCTGAACACGGTGCACACCTCGGCTGCCGACGGCGCCCGCGACGCGCTCACCGTCACGGTCGAGCACAAGGGAAAGCAGCGGGTGCTCAGCGGTGAGGGCAACGGCCCGATCGCGGCGTTCGTGGACGCCATCAAGCAGGTCGGCGTCGACGTCCGCGTCCTCGACTACAGCGAGCACGCGCTCGGTGTCGGTGGTGACGCCACCGCCGCGGCGTACGTCGAGTGCGAGGTCGGCGACGGCGTCTACTGGGGGGTCGGCATGGACGCCAACATTCTCAGCGCCTCGCTGAAGGCCGTACTGTCCGCTGTCAACCGCGCCTTGCGCTGAGGTCAGCGCAAGGCGCGGTTGACACCCGAGCCGGTCAGCCGGTCAGCCGGGCGGCGTGAGCGAGGTCCAGCCGGTGAGCGCTTCCAGGACGGGCCCCTCCGCGCGCGCCTTGGCCTGGGCGTACGCCTCCTCCAGCACGTCGGCCACCAGGACGCGCCGGCGGTCGCGGGCGGACTCGATGGCGGCGTACACCATCGCCAGGCTGGCCACGTTGTCGCGGGCGGTGCCCATCGGGGTCGTCCCCGTCCGCAGGGCGGCGACGAACTCCCGCAACGAACCGGCGATACCGGGGTGCGGATCCGCCTCCGAGGTGTCGCCCTCCGGCGCGGTCTCCCCACCCTCGACGATCTCGAGGGTGGGGAGACCGTCGCCGTCCCACAGTGCGGTGCCGTGCTCGCCGCTGGCCCGCCACGCGGCGTTCCACGAGGTCTCCTGGCCGGGGCTGCACCAGCTTCCGGTGTAGACGTAGCGCAGTCCGCCGTCGAACTCGAAGATCGCGGTCGCGGCGGCGTCGCCGGCGTACCAGCTCCAGCCGGGGTTGTACTCCTCGCAGTAGACCGCCACCGGGTCCGCCTCGAGCAGGAACCGCGCGCTGTCGAAGGCGTGGATGGCCATGTCGAGCACCAGCGGGTGGTCCATCGCGTCCCGGAACCCGCCGAAGTGCGGCGCCTTGAAGAACTCTGCGGTCAGGATGCCGAGCCGGCCGAGCTGCCGCAGTTGGCGGCGGAACGCGAACAGGTTGGCGTCGTAGCGCCTGCTCTGGCTGACCATGAACAACCGGTCGTACGCCTGCGCGGCCGCGGTCAGCTCCAGCGACTCGGCGAGGCTGGCCGCGAGCGGCTTCTCGCCCAGCACCGGCAGGCCGCGCCGCAGCGCCTCCATCGTCACCGGGTGGTGTGCCTCCGGGATGGTCACGTCCACCACGAAGTCCGGCCGCACCTGGTCTGCCAGCGCCTCGACCGTCGGCCCGGTCGCGACGTCGCCCGCGCCGGCCTGCTCCAGTGCCTCCTTGGCCCGGGCGACGTCGAGGTCGGCGACGCCGACGAGTTCCACCTCCTCGTACGCCAGCAGCGTGCGCAGCCACCCGCGGCCCATGCCGCCGGCGCCGACCTGCAGCGCCCGCAAGGGCCGGTTGACAGCTCCGGACGTCTCGCCGGATGCCGTGTTGGACGTCATGCGCGGGCCTCCGAGCCGTCGGCGTTCTCGTACCAGCCGGTGGGGCAGTTCCGCAGCCGCGGCAGGTCCCGGGGGGACTCCACCGGCGCCACCCACTTCACGGCGTTCGCGATCACCCGGCGGACGTCGGGGTGGTGGTAGACCGGGTAGGCCTGGTCACCGGGGGAGAAGTAGAAGATGCGCCCGTTGCCGCGGTGGAAGGAGCATCCGCTGCGGAACACCTCGCCGCCGCTGAACGAGCTCACGAACACGAGCTCGTCCGGGTCGGGGATGTCGAACACCTCGCCGTACATCTCCTGCTCGGGAATGACGATCGGGCTCGGCACGCCCTCGGCGACCGGATGGTGCGGCTTGAGGGTCCAGACCAGCTCACGGTCGTGCTCACTGCGCCACCGCAGCGAGCAGGTGGTGCCCATCAGCGTGCGGAAGATCTTCGAGAAGTGCCCGGAGTGCAGGACGACCAGGCCCATCCCGCCGAGCACGTGCCGCTGCACCCGCTCGACCACGTCGTCGGCGACCTTGTCGTGGGCGGCGTGCCCCCACCAGGTGAGGACGTCGGTGGCGGCCAGCACCTCCTCGGTCAGCCCGTGCTCGGGCTGTTCCAGGGTCGCCGTACGGACCTCGACCTGGCCCTTCAGGTTCTCCTCGATGCCCGCGGCGACGGCGCCGTGGATGCCCTCGGGGTAGCGGGCGCGCACCGCCTCCTCCCGCTGCTCGTGGACGTTCTCGTTCCAGACGGTGACGCGGATCGTGCGTGCGGTGTCAGTCATGGAGCTCCTCGGCTCGGAAGGGGAACTGGCGCTGCGGGAGCGGCGGTGCTCCCGCGCTCGTTCAGCACCGGCGGCAACAGCACCGGTTGGGCAGGGGTGCCGGAGATCGCGCCGACGACGAGGGCGACGGCGTGTTCGGCCATGGCGGCCACGGGCAGGTCCACGAAGGACAACGAGGGAGAGGCACGCCGTGCGGTGGACTCCGCGGCCACCGCCAGCACGGACAGGTCGGCGGGCACACGCACGCCGTCGGTGGCGAGGACCTCCTCGACGGTGGCGAGCGCCTCCTGGTCGTACACCACCAGCGCGGTGATCGCCGGGGAGGCGGCCAGCAGCCGCCGGACGCTCCCGGCCACCTCGCGGCGAACCGGCCCGGTCGGCTCGGCCACCAGCGACACCGAGTGCCGCGCCGCCGCGTCCTGGGTGGCCCGCGAGGTGCGCAGGGCGTAACCCAGCCCGCGTTCGTACGCCCCCGCGTTGGGGCCGAGCATTCCGACGCGGCGGTGCCCGAGCCGAGCCAGGTGCTCGACGCACAGGACTCCGGCCGCGGTGAAGTCGAGGTCGACCCACGGCAGTCCCTGCGGGTCGGCCGGCCGCCCGAGCAGAGCGGCGGGGATGCCGAGCTCACGGATGGTGGCCACCCGGGAGTCCTCGACCTCGACCTCCATCGGGAGTACGCCGTCGGCGAGCGCGCTGTGGGTGATCCGGCGCAGCCCTTCGTCGCCCTCGTCGGCGGTCATCAGCAAGACGTCGTAGCCGTAGCCGCGGGCGGCGATGGTGACCGCGGTGACGAACGCCATTCCGACCGAGACGGAGAAGTAGTCGGCGGCCGGCATCACCAGGGCGAGGATCTGGGAGCGGCGGCTGGCCAGGGCCTGGGCGCCCGCGTGTGGCCGATAACCGAGCGCGTGGATGGCCGCCTGCACGCGGTCGCGGGTCTCTGCGGAGATGCGGCGCTTGCCGCTCAGGGCGTACGACACCGTGCTCACCGAGACCCCGGCACGTTCGGCGACGTCCTTGATCGTCGGCATGGCGTCCTCCCCGATGCGCCGGATGCCCGACCGGAGCGGCCCGCACGGATGAGGCGGGCTGGGGCACCAAACGGTGAGTTGAAGCGGTTCGACAACGAAACTAACCAGCGTGGTCACCGGCTGTCTATGGCGCGAACGCCCTCGGCCGGAGCCGGTCAACGGGGGACCGGCGCCGGCCGAGGGCGCTGTCGTCGTACCGCTTTCGCGGGGACGGAGAGGGGAGCCGCCGGATCAGATCGAGGTGACGACCTCGTCGTAGCCGAGCCGGGGGAGCCGGTCGCGCCAGGCGTTCTCGCCGGGACGGCCGATGTTGACCACTGCGAGGGAGCGGTGCCGGCCGTCGGGGAAGAACTCCGCGTCCACGCCGGCCCTGTCGAAGCCGGTCATCGGGCCCGCGGCCAGGCCGGCGGCGCGGACGCCGAGGAGGAAGTAGCCCACCTGGATGGTGGCGTTGAACTGCGCGGAGGTGTGCCGCCGCTCGTCGTCGGCGAACAGGTCCTTGACGTTCGGCGCGTGGGGTACGAGGCGGGGCAGGTGGTCGGCGAACTCGGTGTCCGCGGCGAGGATCGCGGTCAGCGGCGCGGCCGCCGTCTTGGCCCGGTTGCCCTCCGCCATCAGCGGCAGCAGCCGCTCGCGGGACTCGGGTGTCCGCAGCACCAGGACACGCAGCGGTTGCTGGTTGAACGCCGTCGGCGCCCACTTGACCAGCTCGTAGATCTCGCGCACCGTCTCCTCGCTCACCGGTTCGTCGGTGAAGCTGTTCGCGCTGCGGGCCTCCCGGAAGAGCAGGTCGGCCGAGCGCGGGTCGATCCGGACGTCGTCGCGGGTCAGGTCGCTGACTGTCATCAAGTCCTCACCTCGAAGTGCGTGTCGATGTGCGTACGAGCGTGAGGAACGTTATTGACACTTCAACTATTCCGTGGGGCCGGTCCCGATCAGTCCGCCCCGGTCGCCGGGCCGGCCGGGCTCGCCGGTCCCACCGGGCTCGCCCGAGATCGCCGCCATCGCGAGCCGCACCGCCGTCCGGGTCATCTGCGCCACCGGGAGCTCCCAGCGCGGGAGCCCGGGCACGCCGGGGCGCTCGCGGGTGCTCGCCACGGCCACCACCGGCAGGTCGACCGGTACGCGGTAACCCTGCTCGCGCAGGATCTCCACCAGCCCCGGCACGTCGTGCACGGTGACCAGCGCCGAGGGCGGGTCGTCGACGTCGAGCAGCCGGCGCACCCGGCCGGCCAGCGTACGCGGGGAGTTCGAGGACCGGATCACCGTGAGCTCGGCGTCCGCGTCCCGGGCGCCGAGGCGGGCGCCGGCCAGACCGCGCCGGGCGTAGCTCACGCCCTCGCGGAACTCGGTGTCGGTGGAGGCCACGAACCCGATCCGGCGGTGCCCGGCCCCGGCGAGCATCCGCACCGCCTGCGCGGCCGAGCCCTCGAAGTCGAAGTCGCACCAGGGCAGGCCGCTCGGGTCGTCCGGGCAGCCGAGGAGCGCGGTGGGGAACCCCAGCTCCCGGACCACCGGGATCCGCGGGTCGTCGGTCAGCACCGACATCAGGACCGCGCCGTCGGCCAGCCGGCTGCGGGCCACCCGGCGTACGTCGGCCACGCTGTCCTCGCCGGTGAGCAGCAACAGGTCGTACTCGTGCTCACGCGCGGCGGCGCTCAGGTCGTGCACGAACCGCCAGCGCAGCGGGGAGTAGGTGCCCTCGGAGGGAACCGAGACCGCGAGGACGCGGGTCGCCGCCCCGCGCAGCGCCCGGGCGCCGACGTGCGGCTGGTAGTCCAGGTCGCGGATCGCCTGGTGCACCGCCTCGCGGGTCTGCGGGGAGATGCTGCGCCGGTTGGACAGGACGTACGACACCGTGCTCGGCGCCACGCCCGCCAGCCGGGCGACATCGGCGATCGTGGCCACCGGCCGTCCCTTCGTCAGTGGGTTCGTTACTGCTCTGTTGTCGAATCATTTCGACAGGAATGGACGCTAGAAGGCGGGTCACGAACGTGTCAAGACACCGGCCCGTGTCCGGTCGAGGACTCTCGTTGTGTTCGTGCTGGTTGGAGTCTTGACATGACATCCGTTCCCGCGATTACTGTTTCCGCCAGATTGCACAGTCGAATCGAATCGACTGATCGCGCGGTCGGCGTGCGCTGCGCACAGCGTCGTACGCGTCACCTGTTCCGGGCTTGTTCTGCGGGTGAGCAGTGCACTCGTGAACCGGTCCGCACCTGTTCCGTACCTGGGTTTCGCACATGGGAGGTCGCGATGTCGGGGTCTGACGAACTCACCAGGCGCCGGCTGCTCTTCGGGGCCGCCGTGGTCGCCGGCAGCGTCACGCTCGGCGCCTGCAGCAGTGGCGGGGGAGGGAACTCGACCGGCGAAGGGCCGAAGCCGAGCAAGGGTCCCGCCAAGCGGGGATCGGCGCCGAAGCCGCTGGCGGCGCCGCGGCAGCTGAAGGAGTCGCCGGAGCTGGCCGCGCAGGTCAAGGCCGGAAAGCTGCCCGCGCTGAAGGACCGGCTGCCGGACAAGCCCTACGTCATCCCGCACTACTGGGCGCAGAACGGGAAGTACGGCGGCACCCTGCGGATGGCGTGCGGCGCCAGCAACGACGGTGCCATCAAGGAGTACATGTACGGCCACTCGCCGCTGCGCTGGCTCAACGACGGCCTCACCCTCGGCCCGGGCCTGGCGGAGAGCTGGGAGTCCAACCAGGACGCGTCGGTGTGGACGTTCCACTTCCGCAAGGGACTCAAGTGGTCCGACGGGCAGAAGTGGACCACCGCCGACATCATGTTCTGGTGGAACGACATGGTGCTCGACCCGGACTTCAGTGAGGGCATCCCCGACGAGGCCCGCTCCGGCAAGGGCACGGTCGCGAGGTTCGAGGCGCCGGACGACTACACGCTGGTGATCACCTACGACGCGCCCAGCCCGATGGTGCCCGACATGATCGCCAACTGGGTCAACCGCGGGATCGCCGCGACGTGGATGGAACCCAAGCACTACATGAAGCAGTTCCACCCGAAGTACAACAAGTCCGTCGGCAAGGACTGGACGACGAAGTTCGACGAGAAGCGCAACACCGTCTACAACCCGGAGACCCCGACGATGGGCGGGTGGCAGCTGGCCACCTACTCCGAGGGCCGGGCGACGACGTGGAAGCGCAACCCCTACTACTGGGTGGTCGACCAGGCCGGCAACCAGTTGCCGTACATCGACGGGCTGAACTTCCGGGTGGTCGACAACATCGAGACCCGCAAGCTGCAGATCCAGTCCGGTCAGTTCGACCAGGTGCACGGTCCGTTCAACAGCCTGACCCTCGGCGACATCTCCGGGCTGAAGCGCTCGCAGGGCAAGAGCGGCATGAAGATGCTGTTGTGGGACAGCGGATCCGGCACCGGGTCCATCTTCTTCTTCAACCAGGACTACGACGAGCCGGCCATGCGCGCGCTGATCCGCAAGGCGGAGTTCCGCCAGGCGCTGTCGCTGGCGTACGACCGCGGCGAGGCCCGCAAGTCGATCTACTTCGACACCGGCACACCCACGACCGGTGGGTACGGGCCGAAGACGCGGGAGTTCCACCGCGGCAACGGCCCGCAGGAGTACAAGCAGTGGCGTGAGTCGTGGGTGAAGTTCGACCCCGAGCGCGCCAAGTCGATGCTGGACAAGCTGGGCGTGGTCGACAAGGACGGCGACGGCAAGCGGGAGAAGCCCGACGGCAGCAAGCTGATCGTCCGCCTGAACTACCCGGCCGACATCGACACCACCGGCGAGCACATGAAGAAGAACCAGCTGCTGAAGAAGAGCTGGGACGCCATCGGCATCGACACTCGCCTCAGCCCGGTCTCTCCCACGTCCTTCGGCGACCAGTGGGCGCAGGGCAAGCTGATGACCACCACCGCGTGGGAGACCAGCACGATGAGCGTCGCCGCGGACATGCTGTGGCTGATGCCGATGGAGCCGTCCCGGTGGGCGTCACTGCAGGGGCAGTTCTACGCGCTGAGGGGTACGCCGGACGAGAAGAAGCAGCTCGACCTCGATCCGTACAAGCGCACACCGCCGCGAGCCGCACCCGAACCCGGCAGTCCGGTGGACCGGCTGTGGAAGCTCGCCGACAAGGTGCGGGTCGAGGTCGACCAGACCAAGCGGGACAAGCTGGTCTGGGACATGATCCGGGTCCACGTCGACGAGGGGCCGTTCTTCATGGGGGTCGTCGCCAACTACCCGCAGATCGTCCTCGTCAAGGACGGCTTGCGCAACGTCCCCACCAAGGAACAGACCGCACTCGGCGGTCTGGTCAACGACTGGCACCACCCGACGCCCGCGGCCTACGACCCGGAGGCGTGGTTCTGGGACGACCCGAAGTCACACGCCTGACGGCCGGCCTCGGGCAGACGGGTAAGAGGCGCCGTTCCTACCCACCAGGTGCGGAACGGCGCCCGCCCCCCGAACGGTCTCGCCTGCTCAGGCGGTGGGACCGTCGGGGCCCTGGCTGTTCTGCGAGGGAGCGGCGCCGCCGGGCTGCCCGCCAGCCTGGCCGGCCTGGCTGCCCAGGAAGAACTGCACGCTGCCCTGGGCGTCGACCTCGGCGTCGAGCACCATCTCGTCGAGCATGCTCGAGGCGCTCTCCTCCAAGAAGACGCGCGCGCCCTGCTCCTCGACGACGGCGTCGCCGGCGGTGGGCTCGGCGGCGACCGCGAGGCTCAGGCTCTGCTGGTCCTCTGGCTGCGCCGTGATGCGCAGACCGGCACTTCCGGGAAGTTCGGGGCTGTTCGTCAGGGACTGGATGACGAGGGCAGCGTTGTTCGTGAGTGCAAGCAAGATTGCTCCTCAACTAGAGATCATGGGTGACGGGGAACTGCGCCCGCGCGCCGTCGAAGGCGTATGTCAGGGCGCCACGGCCCGACCGGCTGGCAGGTGTGAATCACTCCCCGATGCACTGGACGCCGGTGATTCCACCCTTGCCCCTCCACGGCGCAGAGTCAAACCAAGCGTGTCGGCGGGGTGGGTGGATGCTGCGTAGATGATGGAGGGGTGACCAGTCAGCCATCGCCTTCGGAGTCTTCCGGCCCTGTCCCCGCAGCGGGAAACGTCCCACCATCCGTCCCCGGCGCGTCGGGCGGCACCGACGTCGCACCGACGCCGCGATGGGGCATCCCCACCGCGATCGGGTCGCTGCTCGGTTTCGTCGTCTTGTCGTTCGCGGTGTCGTTGGGCCTCACCGCCCTGGGCGTGGATCCGGTCACGGCGACGATCATCGCCACGCCCGTGGGCTGGCTGTCGCTGGCCGGTGTACCGCTGCTGGCCTCCCGGCGGCGGGGGAACGGTCCGCGCTCGGACCTCGCGCTGTCGTTTAGCCCCGTGGACATCGCGGTCGGCCTGGTGGCCTGTCTGGTCGTACTCCTGGCGGCCACGATCATCCTGCTGGTGACGATCGCGGCGACCGGCGTCACGCCCACCTCGGCGCTGGGTGACGTCGCCGGGCACGCCAACTCCCACTGGCAGGTGGTCGCGCTGGCCGTCATGGCGCTGTGCGCGGCGTTCGTGGAGGAAATTCACTTTCGGGGCATGTGGTGGAGCGCGCTGCGCCGGCGTGGCCTGGGTGCCTGGCCGACGCTGCTGGTGACCGCGGTGCTGTTCGCCCTGGTCCATCTCGAACCGACCCGGGTGGTGCTGCTGTTCGCCGCCGGGCTGGCCGCCGGATACGTCCGGATGCGGTCGGATCGCCTCGGGCCCGCGATCGTCACCCACCTGCTGGTCAACCTGCTGGCCGCGGTTTCCCTGCTGGGCCTGCTGTGAGTCGCGGATCGTGACGTACGGCTGACGTACTGGTCGGGACGTACGGGCACGCCGAAATGCGGTGGGGGTCGGCACCGTCGGCGCGGTAGGCGAGAATGGTCGGTGTGCCGCTGTACGTCGACGAGGCCGTGGTGCTCCGCACCCACAAGCTGGGCGAGGCCGACCGGATCATCACCCTGCTGACCCGTCATCACGGACGGGTGCGGGCGGTCGCCAAGGGTGTCCGCCGGACGACGTCGCGGTTCGGTGCCCGGCTGGAGCCCTGCTCCTACGTCGAACTGCAGCTCGCGGTGGGTCGCTCGCTGGACGTCATCACCCAGGCCGAGATCCGCCGGCCCTACGCCGAGGCGATGTATGCCGACTACGGCCGTTACACCACCGCCGCGGCCATGCTGGAGACCGCGGAGCGGCTCACCGTCGAGGAGCGCGAGCCGGCCACTCAGCACTTCCTGCTCCTGGTCGCCGCCCTGCGTTCGCTGGCCGAGGGCGCCCACGACCCCAGCCTCATCCTCGACTCCTACCTGCTGCGGTCGCTGGCCGTCGCGGGCTACGCGCCCTCCTTCGACGCCTGCGCCCGCTGCGGCACGGGTGGCCCGCACCGTGCCTTCGCGGTCGCGGCCGGCGGGATGATCTGCGCGGACTGCCGGCCGGCCGGGGTGGCGATGCCCGCACCGGAGACCGTCGGGCTGCTGGCGGCGCTGCTGACCGGCGAGTGGGAGGTGGCCGACACGAGCATGGACCGCCACCGGCGCGAGGCCACCGGCCTGGTGTCGGCATACCTCCAGTGGCATCTCGAACGCGGCCTGCGCTCCCTGCCGCACGTCGAGCGGTTCGAACCGGAGATCCGGGTACGGGTGTCCGAGGACGAGCACCACGACCATGAGCTCCACGACCATGAGCACCACGACGACGAACACGAAGAGCACCACGAGCGCCACGACGGCGCCTCCCACGACACCGGACGGGGTGTGATCTCGCGATGAGTCCCAGCCTGCGCACCGGCCTGCGGCGCAGGCCGGCACCTGTCCGCCGGCCGGTCCAGCCGCCCGACCCGCACCCGTCGGGTGCGCGGCCGCCGGCGATCCCGCCGGAGCTCGTTCCCCGCCACGTCGCCCTGGTGATGGACGGAAACGGCCGGTGGGCCAAGGCTCGTGGGCTGCCGCGCACGCGCGGCCACGAGCGGGGCGAGGGCGCGCTGTTCGACACCATCAAGGGTGCGATCGAGATCGGTGTGAAGACCCTTTCGGCGTACGCGTTCTCCACCGAGAACTGGTCGCGTTCGCCGGAGGAGGTGCGCTTCCTGATGGGCTTCAACCGCGAGGTGATCCACCGCCGGCGCGACGAGCTGGACGCCATGGGGGTGCGGGTGCGCTGGGCCGGGCGCCGCCCCCGGCTGTGGAAGAGCGTCATCCGCGAGCTCCAGGAGGCCGAGGAGCGCACCCGCGACAACGACGTCATCACCCTGCAGTTCTGCGTCAACTACGGCGGACGGGCCGAACTCGCCGACGCGATGCAGGCGATGGCCCGCGACGTGGAGGCGGGCAAGCTGCGCCCGGACCGGATCGACGAGCGGACGATCGGCCGTTACCTGTACCAGCCGGACCTGCCCGACGTCGACCTGTTCGTCCGGTCGTCGGGTGAGCAGCGCACGTCCAACTTCATGCTGTGGCAGGCGGCCTACGCCGAGTTCGTCTTCCTGGACACGTTGTTCCCCGACTTCGACCGGCGCGACCTGTGGCGGGCGATCGAGCTCTACGTCAAACGCGACCGCAGGTTCGGCGGCGCGATCCCCAACGAGGTGGGCGGCCCCGAGGGGACTTAGGGCGCGTCCTCACGCGCACAGGTGGCGCAGGTCCCGAACACCTCGACGGTGTGGGTGACGTCGACGAACCCGGCCTCGGCGGCCACACCTTCCGCCCACCGCTCGACCGCGGGTCCCTCCACCTCCACGGTGCGCCCGCAGCTGCGGCACACCAGGTGGTGGTGGTGCCGGCCGGTCGCACACCGGCGATAGACGGTCTCGCCGTCGTCGGTACGGATCGCGTCCACCTGCCCGGCGTCGGCCAGCGAACCGAGCGTGCGGTAGACGGTGGTCAGCCCGACGTTCTCGCCGCGGTCACGCAACAGCGCGTGGATGTCCTGGGCGCTGCGGAAGTCCTCGACCCCCTCCAGCACCTCCGCGACCGCGGCCCGCTGCCGGGTCGCGCGGATCCTCGGGTTCGCGCTCAGCTGGACCGCCTCCCCTGGGCGGCCTCGTCGGCAACGGGCTCGTCAACATGCCCGGCAACATGCCCGTCGTCGTGCCCGTCGTCGTGCTCGTCGAAGTGCTCGTCGTAGTGGGCGCCGTGCGGCGCGTGCCGGTGCCCATCGTGCAGGTAGTCGACGTGGTCCTCGTGGGCCACGGCCGGGTGCCCGCAGGTGGGTCCGTGGGTGTGCAGGTGGTCCTCGGCCTCGTTGTGCGGGCCACGCATCCGGGCGCGCAGCGCGGTGCCCGCGGCGGTGAGCACGAACACCGCGATGGCCGCGAGCACGATCGTCGCACCGGAGGGAGTGTCGGCGTAGAAGGAGGTGAACACGCCACCCACGCTCACCACCACGCCGACCACCATGGCGGTGGCGACGGTGCCGGCGAAGCTGCGCCCGACCCGCTGCGCGACCGCCACCGGCACGATCATCAGCGCGCTCACCAGCAACAGGCCGACGACCCGCATCGACACCACGACAGTGACCGCGACCATCACCGCGAGCACGATGTTGAGCGCGAGCACCGGCAGCCCGGCCGCGGTGGCGTACTCCTCGTCGGCGCCGACGGTGAAGAACAGCCGGGACATGCCCAGCGCGGTCGCGAGTACGACCACGGCGAGGACGGCGAACACCACCAGGTCGCCCGGCGTGGTCGAGGTGATCGAGCCGAAGAGGTAGGCGTTGAGGTTGGCGGGCGTGCTGCCGGGCGCCTTGGCCAGCAGCACCACGCCACCGGCGATGCCGCCGTAGAACATCACCGCCATCGCCACGTCGCTGCTGGTACGTCCCTTCGACCGCATGACCTCGATGAGTACTGCGCCGAGGACCGTGCACACCAGCGCCGTCCACACCGGGCCGGAACGGGTGAGCAGGCCGATGCCGACGCCGGTGAGCGCGACGTGGCCCATGCCGTCACCGATCAGGGCGAGCCGGCGCTGGACGAGGTAGATGCCGACCGCCGGGGCGGACAGGCCGATGAGCAGCGCGGCGAGCAACGCCCGCTGCATGAAGTCGAACTGCAGGATCTCCATCGTTCAGTCCACGAATCCGAAGGGGTCGCCCGGCGAGGCGGGAAGGAAGTGCGGATCGGTGCCCGCGAAGCCGTTCAGCACCTTGTCGGTGGGCGGGCCGTCGTAGCCGACCCGGCCGTGGTGCAGCACGACCGTTCGGCCGATCAGGTCGGCCAGCGGACCGATCTCGTGCGTCACGATGAGCAGCGTGGTGCCGGCCTCCACCAGGCCGGTGAGGGTCCGGGTGAGGATCTCCTGGTTGGCCAGGTCGACGCCGGCCAGCGGCTCGTCCATCACCAGCATGTCCGGCTCTCCGGCCAGCGCGCGGGCGATCAGCGCCCGTCGCTGCTGCCCGCCGGACAGCGTGGACACCTGGGCGCACGCCTTCTCCTCCAGGCCGACGGTGGCGATGGTGTCGGCGATCACCGCCCGGTCGGCCGGGCGGAGCCAGGGGGTGAGCAGTCGGCGGCGGGCCAGCCGGCCGGAAGACACCACCTCCTGCACGGTCGCGGGAACGCCGCCGCCGACGGTGTGCCGCTGGGGTACGTAACCGATCCGGGCGCGGTCGTGGAACCGGTGCGCGGGCGTACCGAAAAGCTCGAGCGTCCCGGCCGCCAGGGGGACCAGGCCGAGGATCGCCCGGACCAGGGTCGACTTGCCCGAGCCGTTCGGACCGAGCAGCGCGACCACCTCGCCGGGCGCGACGTCGAGGTCGACACCGGACAGCGCGCGCTGGCCGGCATAGGAGACCGCGCCACCACGAAGCCGGACGACGGCAGTGGTCGCGGAGGTTTCCGTGCCGGTTCCGGTGCCGGGCAAGCTGGTGCTCACGAGCAGTCCTGTCCCTTCCGGAGGGCGGCGAGGTTGGCGCGCATGACGGCGAGGTAGTCCTTGCCGGCCGACTGGGAGGTGAGCCCCTCCAACGGGTCGAGGACCGCGCTGCCGGCCCCGGTCTCCCTGGCCACCGTCTTCGCCACGGCCGGGCTCACCAGCGTCTCGTGGTAGATCGTACGAACGTCGTGCTTACGGGCGAACGTCGCGGCCGAGCTGAGCTCGGCGGGGGAGGGCTCCTGCTCCGGGGACAGCCCGGTGATGCCGAACTGCGTCAGGCCGTAGCGGTGGGCGAGGTATCCGAACGCGGCGTGGCTGGTCACCAGGTCGTGGTTGCGGCAGGTGGCCAGGCCGGCCCGGAACTCCCGGTCCAGCGTGGTGAGGTCGGTGCGGAGCCGGGCGGCGTTCGCGCGGAACGCGCCGGCGTGGGCGGGGTCGGCGCCGGCCAGCCGGTCGGCGATGGCGTCGCCCACGGCGGCCAGCCGGACGGGATCCAGCCAGAAGTGCGGGTCCTTGCCCGACGCGACGCTGTCGGCTCCCTCGCCGCCCTCGACGTGGTTGCCGTGGTCCGCGTGGCCGGACTCGCCGGCGCTCGGTGCGGGCAACGTCAGCTTGGCGGCGCCGGTCACGTCCAGGCTGTGGTCACCGGCCTCCTGGTTCACCGCGGAGTCCACGGCCGGCTGGAGTCCGCGCAGGTAGACGACGAGGTCGGCCTGGCTCACCGTGCCCACCGCCCGCGGCGACAGTTCGAGGTCGTGCGGTTCGGCGCCCGGCTTGGTGAGGTTGACCACGTTCGCGGTGTCGCCGGCGACGCGCTCGGCGGCGTACTGCAACGGGTAGAACGCAGCCACCACGCTCAGCCGGTCTCCGCCGCCCGAACCCGATCCGGCCTCCGATCCGCACGCGGTGAGCAGGCTCCCGGCGCACAGTCCGGCAAGGGCGACGGCGCCGAACCGCCGTGCGGCGGCAGCTCGCCGGATCACGAAGAACATGGGAACCATTTTCAACTAGCACCGTAGTGCTGTCAACTCGGGGTTGCCCACGAGGCGCGGTTGACTGGGGAGGCGTCGCCAGAAGCCGGGAACGCCGGGGAGTCGCGGAAGCCGGGGAAGTCGCGGACGTCGCGTTGTGGAAGGGCCGTCACCGCACGCTGACGTTGCGGTCGCCAGGGAGGTCCGGCTACGCGGCGATGATGCGCATCGCCAGGGCCGCGCCGCCGAGGGCGAGCGCGACAAGGCGGATCACTCGGCGGGAGCGGTCGCCCTCGTGCCAGGCGAGGTAGGTGAGCCAGGCCATCAGCGCCACCACGACGCCGAGACAGACGGGTCCGTAGGGCGCGGGCGCCAGCAGGCCCGCGACCAGCAGCGCCGCCAGGCCGATCGTCACCATCCAGCGCGGCATGCGGTGCAGCCGGAGGACGACCGGGTAGCTGAGGCGTTCGACCGTACGGCGAAATCCTGCGGAGCCCGACGAGCCGGACGAGCCCGGCAGCCCCGACGAGCCGGCCGAACCCGAACCATGCCGGGCACCGGTGCCACCCGCGCCCGCGGAGCTGCCCGGACGCCGGTTGCCGCTCGTCCGCGACGTCGCCGCGCCGGACCTCGGCCCGGGCGGACGGCTGCGGGGTCCGCCGGCCTTCGGCTGCCTCGACTTCGGTCGGTCGGACACGGGACTCCTCGACTGCGCAGGGCCGCCGTCGGTGCCGGCCGCCACTCGTTCTCACTGATCCTCTCACCCGCGCCCGGGCGTAGCGCACCGTGCATCGGGGCACACCGGTAGCCTGTGTCCTTCCCGCGTCCCCGCCGACACCCAGCCGGATGGAGTGCACACGTGCCAGCCGATCGCCTCGACACCCTTGTCAGCCTCTGCAAACGCCGCGGTTTCGTTTTCCCCTGTGGGGAGATCTACGGCGGCACCCGTTCGGCCTGGGACTACGGCCCGCTCGGTGTGGAGCTGAAGGAGAACCTCAAGCGCCAGTGGTGGCGGGCGATGGTGCGCACCCGCGGAGACGTGGTGGGCCTGGACTCCTCGGTGATCCTGCCGCGCGCGGTGTGGGAGGCGTCCGGTCACGTCGAGGCGTTCGTCGACCCGCTGACCGAGTGCCAGAGCTGCCATCGGCGGTTCCGGGCCGACCACCTGGAGGAGGCGTTCGCCGCCAAGCACGACCGGCCGCCGGCCGACATCACCGAGCTCGGCTGCCCGGCGTGCGGCACCAAGGGCGCGCTCACCGAGCCGCGGATGTTCAACGGCCTGCTGCGCACGCACCTCGGGCCGGTGGAGAGCGCGGAGGGCATGCACTTCCTGCGGCCGGAGACCGCACAGGGCATCTTCGTCAACTTCGCCCAGGTGATGGCGTCCGCGCGGCGCCGGCCGCCGTTCGGGATCGCGCAGATCGGCAAGAGCTTCCGCAACGAGATCACGCCGGGCAACTTCATCTTCCGGACCCGCGAGTTCGAGCAGATGGAGATGGAGTTCTTCGTCCAGCCGGGCACCGACGAGGAGTGGCACGACTACTGGCTGGCCAACCGCTGGGAGTGGTACACCGACCTCGGCATCAGCCCGGACAACCTGCGCTTCTACGAACACCCCAAGGAGAAGCTCTCCCACTACTCCAAGCGCACCGTCGACATCGAGTACCGCTTCGGCTTCGGCGGCAAGGAGTTCGACGAGCTCGAGGGTGTTGCCAACCGCACCGACTTCGACCTCACCACGCACGCGCAGGCCTCCGGCGCCGACCTGTCCTACTTCGACCAGGACAAGGGCGAACGCTGGACGCCGTACGTCATCGAGCCGGCCGCCGGTGTGGGCCGGTCGATGGTGGCGTTCCTGCTGGACGCCTACACCGAGGACGAGGCGCCGAACTCCAAGGGGAAGCTCGAACGCCGCACCGTGCTCCGGCTGGACCGCCGCCTCGCCCCGGTGAAGGCGGCCGTGCTGCCACTGTCGCGCAACGCCGACCTGTCACCGCAGGCGCGCGCTCTTGCCGACCAGCTGCGCCAGTCGTGGAACGTCGAGTTCGACGACGCCGGCGCGATCGGGCGGAGGTACCGTCGCCAGGACGAGATCGGTACGCCGTATTGTGTGACGGTTGACTTCGAGACGTTGGAGGACCACCGCGTGACGGTACGTGAGCGCGATTCGATGACGCAGGAGCGGGTCTCCCTCGACGGTGTGGAGGCCTACCTCGCGGCGCGTCTGGTCGGCTGCTGACCGTCGAGCCCCTGCCCCGTTCCCCTCTCCCAGGTGTCATGAAACGACGAACCGAACTGTCCCGGCCGGCTGACTCTCCTCGGCCCGCCCGGCTGCGGCGTACGCTCCGGCCGGCCGCACTCGTCGGGCTGGCCTGCCTGGCCCTCGGCGTCACCGTCGGCTGCGGCCCGCTCGGCGCCCTGACGAACGCGAACGGGTCCGCGGCCTCGCGAACACCCGAGCCGAGCTCGACCGCTCAGCGGGGCGACACGTCTCTGCGCAAGCTCACCGGCGCGACCGACACGCCGAAGCCGACTCCCACGAAGACGCCCACTCCCACGCCGACGGTCACGCTCACCCCGCTGCCGCGGCCGACCAGAACCTACCCGGCGCCGAAGCTGCCCCCGCGGCCGAAGGACGAGGCGCCGGAGCTGGAGCGGATCAGGTACAAGCTGGAGACGATCGTGTGGGCCTCGGCAGGCGAGGTGGACGAGAAGGGCACGAAGTCCACCTGCTCGAAGTCGGAGGAGGACATCATCGCGCTCGGCACGTACAAGTTCACCTGTGACGTGCGCCTGGACAACGTGAAGACCCGGTTCGCGATCACCGCAACGGTGAAGAAGTCCGAGGTCAACTGGGGCTGGTCGGCGGCCAAGCTGCCGGTCACGGAGAAGAAGGCGGTGTACGAGGCGACCCGCCAGGCGTTCCGGCCGGCTCGGGTGACGTGCGACGTCACCGACCTGGAAGCCGTCGAGGTCGGCACGCGCTCCGCCCTGACCTGCTGGATCACCGACGTCTACAACGAACGCGTGACCTACCACGGCAAGCTGCTGCCCAACGGCGCGCTCGTGTTCGAACCGGACGGCTCATGACCGCCACCACCGCCACCTCCGCCGCGTCCGACACCTTCGGGCCGCGGTCGGCAGCGGACACCACGCCGACCGCGTTCCGGCTGGGCTCGTCGACGGTCAGCCCGCCGGTCGTCCTCGCGCCGATGGCGGGAGTGACCAACGCGGCATATCGCACGCTGTGCCGCGAACAGGGCCAGGCGTTCGTGCCCGGCTCCGGTCCGGACGCGCCAACAGGCTCGTCCCCGAGTTCGCCACCGCCCTCGTCGGGCGGGGAGCAGCCGCTGGCCGGGGTGTACGTCTGCGAGATGATCACCTCGCGCGGCCTCGCCGAGGGCGACGAGACGACGAAGCGGATGCTGGTGTTCGACCCGGGCGAGACCGTCCGGTCGGTCCAGTTGTACGGCGTGGACCCCACCTACATCGGCCGGGCGACCGAGATCCTCTGCGGCGACTACGGAGTCGGCCACGTCGACCTGAACTTCGGCTGCCCGGTCCCCAAGGTCACCCGGCGCGGCGGGGGAGCGGTGCTCCCCTGGAAGCGCAACCTGCTCGGCGCGATCCTGCGCTCGGCGGTCGCCGCCGCCGCGCCGTACGGCGTTCCCGTGACGATGAAGACCCGCAAGGGCATCGACGACGACCACCTGACGTTCCTGGAGGCCGGGCAGATCGCTCAGGACAGCGGCTGCGCGGCCATCGCACTGCACGGGCGGACCGCCGCCCAGCACTACAGCGGCCAGGCCGACTGGGACTCCATCGCCGCCCTCGCGGCGTCGGTCGACATCCCGGTGCTCGGCAACGGCGACATCTGGGAGGCCGAGGACGCGGTGCGGATGGTCCGTGAGACCGGCTGCTCGGGCGTCGTGGTCGGCCGTGGCTGCCTGGGCCGGCCGTGGCTGTTCCGCGACCTGGCGGCGGCGTTCGGCGCACTGCCGTCGCCCGCGCTGCCCGGGCTCGGGGAGGTGGCCGCGATGATGCGCCGGCACGCCGAACTCCTCGCGGGGTACGTCGGTGAGGACCGCGGCTGCCGGGAGTTCCGTAAGCACGTCTCGTGGTACCTCAAGGGATTCCCGGTCCGGCAGCAGGTGCGCCGGGACCTCGGCCTGGTGTCGGACCTGGCCGGGCTGGACGCACTGCTCGCCGAACTCGACCACGACCAGCCGTTCCCGGTCGGCGAGCTCGGGCTGGCCCGCGGCCGGCAGGGCAGCCCGCGGTCGGTGACCATGCCGGCCGGGTGGCTGGACGACCGCGACGGGCTGGGCGAGGACCTGGCCGGCGCCGAGCTCGGCATCTCCGGCGGCTGACGCTCCCGCGTGGAGGCGCTCCCGCGCGGAGGTACGGTCGGATCATGGCGGCGCGCAAGGACCACGGACTGTTCGGCCCCGGTTCGATCACCTGGCGGGTGCACGGCGAACACGTCATGTGGGTGGCGGGCGTACGCGCGCTGTACCTCCAGTCGCTGTATCCGCGGGTCATGCGCGGCACCTTCCAGAACTCCGCGCTGTTCGACCGGAAGAAGGCGTGGGCCAGGTTCCTGCGTACGACCGACTTCGTGGCGATGCGCACCTACGGCAGCAAGGCCCAGGTGAAGGAGGTCGGCGAACGCGTGCGGTCCATCCATGCCGGGCTCACCGGCTACGACCCCGACACCGACGAGACGTTCCGGCTGGACGAGCCGGAGTGCCTGCTGTGGGTGCACTGCGGTGAGATCGACTCCTACGTCGACGTGGCCCGCCGGGCAGGCATCCTGGGCAGTGAGGAGGAGGCCGACGCCTACGTCGCGGAGAGCAGACGGGCCGCAGAGGTGGTCGGCATCCGGCGAGCCGACGCACCAGCGTCCCGGGCCGACCTCGCCGACTACTTCGCCATGATGCGGCCGAAGCTGTACCTCTGCGGCGAAGCCCGCCAGGGCATGCTGAACTCCTTCAACCCGCCGTTTCCGTTCCGGCTGGCACCGCTGCGGCTGGTGGTGCCCTCGCTGAACACGCTCGCCTTCATGGCGCTGCCGCGTTGGGCCCGCCGCATCTTCGGCGTACCCACGCTGCCCACCACCGAGCTGTCGGTCACGCTCAGCCTGCGGGCCGCCCGCCAGGCCACCTCGCTGCTGCCGCCCCCGCCGCTCCCCGCCGCCGCGGCATAGCGGCACGGGCCGGAGGTCACCCCGGCGGCAGCCGCGGCGCTGTTGACCACCCGCACTGCCGACACTGCGCCTACGCTCGAAACCGGGGCGCCGCACGGGGAGCGGCGCCGCCTGGGGGTGATGTGCGCATGCTGGTGTACGGATTTTCCCAAGGAAACAAGGACATGCGGGACCTGCTCGGCGGGAAGGGCGCGAACCTCGCCGAGATGACCAACCTCGGCCTTCCGGTCCCGCCGGGGTTCACCATCACCACCCACGCCTGTCGTACCTACCTCGAGACGGGGCAGGTGCCGGCCGAGCTGCGCGACGAGGTCACCAAGCACCTTGCCCACGTCGAGACGGCGCGCGGCAAGCGGCTGGGTGATCCCGGCGACCCGCTGCTGGTCTCCGTGCGATCCGGGGCGAAGTTCTCCATGCCGGGCATGATGGACACGGTGCTCAACATCGGGTTGACCGACCGTTCCGTACGCGGGCTGGCAGAGCAGGCCGGTGACGAGCGGTTCGCCTGGGACTCCTACCGCCGGCTGCTGCAGATGTTCGGCAAGACCGTGCTCGGCATCGACGGCGCGCACTTCGACGACGCGCTGGACGCGCTGAAGCGGGACCGGGGGGCGCCGCACGACGTCGACCTGGACGCGACGGCGCTGCGCGAACTCGTCACGACGTACAAGCAGATCGTGCGCGCCGAGAGCGGCCGGGACTTCCCGCAGGACCCGCGTGAGCAGCTGGACGCCGCGATCCGGGCGGTGTTCGACAGCTGGAACGCTCCGCGGGCGATCACCTACCGCCGCCAGGAACGCATCAGCGCCGACCTCGGCACCGCCGTGAACGTGGTGGCGATGGTGTTCGGCAATCTCGGCCCCGACTCCGGCACCGGTGTGGCGTTCACCCGCGACCCCGCCTCCGGCGCGCGCGGCGTCTACGGCGACTACCTCGCCAACGCGCAGGGCGAGGACGTCGTGGCCGGCATCCGAAACACCGTCCCGCTGACCGAGCTCGCCCAACTGGACAAGGTGTCCTACGACGAACTGCTCGACATCATGGCCACGCTGGAAGGCCACTACCGCGACCTGTGCGACATCGAGTTCACCATCGAACGCGGCCGGCTGTGGATGCTGCAGACCCGGGTGGGCAAGCGGACCGCGGCCGCGGCGTTCCGGATCGCCACCCAGCTCGTCGACGAGGGGCTGATCGCCGAGGACGAGGCATTGTCCCGGGTGGACGGTCACCAGCTCGCCCAGCTGATGTTCCCGCGGTTCGACGAGCGCGCGACCAGGCGGGCCGTTGCGCACGGCATGAACGCCTCACCGGGCGCGGCCGTCGGGCGCGCGGTGTTCGACACCGCCACCGCGGTGGAGTGGCACGCCACCGGTGAACAGGTGATCCTCGTCCGCCGGGAGACCACCCCCGACGACCTGGACGGGATGATCGCCGCCCGCGGGATCCTCACCAGCCGGGGCGGCAAGACCTCCCACGCCGCCGTGGTCGCGCGCGGGATGGGCAAGACGTGCGTGTGCGGGGTGGAGGCGCTGGACATCGACGTCGTCCGCGGGCGCTTCACCGCGCCGGGCGGGGTGGAGGTCGCCGAGGGCGACGTGATCTCCATCGACGGTACGACCGGAGACGTCTTCCTGGGCGAGGTTCCGGTCGTCGACTCACCCGTCGTCCGTTATTTCGAAGGGGAACTGGACCCCGCCGCGGCCCAGGCGGACGAGCTGGTGCGGTCGGTGCACCGGCTGATGACGGTCGCCGACGCGCGCCGCCGGCTCGGCGTACGTGCGAACGCCGACCTGCCCGACGACGCCGCGCGCGCCCGGGCGATGGGCGCGGCCGGCATCGGGTTGTGCCGTACCGAGCACATGTTCCTCGGCGAGCGCCGCCGCTACGTCGAGGCGCTGATCCTCGCCGAGGACGACGCGGAACGGGCGGCCGCGCTGGAGGAGTTGTTGCCGTTGCAGCGCGCCGACTTCGAGGGGCTGCTGGCGGCCATGGACGGGCTGCCGGTCACGGTGCGACTGCTCGACCCGCCGCTGCACGAGTTCCTGCCCGACCTCACCGAGCTGTCCGTACGGGTGTCGCTGGCCGGGGAACGGGGCGAGCAGGACCCCCGCGACCAGCGGCTGCTGCGGGCGGTCCGGCGACTGCACGAGCAGAACCCGATGATGGGGCTGCGCGGCGTCCGGCTCGGCCTGGTCGTGCCCGGCCTGTACGCCCTGCAGGTGCGGGCCGTCGCCGAGGCGGCCGCGGCCCGGGAGCGTGCCGGCGGCGATCCGCGGGTCGAGGTGATGATCCCGCTGGTGAGCACCGTCCAGGAACTCGAACTCAGCCGCGAGGAGGCCGAGCGCACCATCGCCGGCGTCCGCGAACGCACCGGTCTGACCGGGCCGATCCCCGTCGGCACGATGGTCGAGCTGCCCCGGGCGGCGCTGACCGCCGGGGCGATCGCCCGGGCGGCGGACTTCTTCTCCTTCGGCACCAACGACCTCACCCAGACGACGTGGGGCTTCTCCCGCGACGACGTGGAGGCGGCGTTCTTCGCGGCCTACCTCGAACGCGGCGTCTTCGGGGTCTCGCCGTTCGAGTCGCTGGACCTCGCCGGCGTCGGCCGCCTCGTCGACCTCGCCGTACGCGAGGGCCGGGCGGCCCGGCCGGACCTCAAGCTCGGGGTGTGCGGCGAGCACGGCGGCGACCCGGACTCGGTGCACTTCTTCCACGACGCCGGACTGGACTACGTCTCGTGTTCGGCGTTCCGGGTCCCGGTGGCCAGGCTGGAGGCGGGCCGGGCGGCGGTGCTCGCCGACGCCGACGCGGGTAGCGCCAGCAGGTGAGTCACTCGACCCTGCCCGAAGAGTTGCCCTGAGTGCCAATGTCGGTCACTCGTTGACACGACGATCTCGCGCATGCCTAGTGGAACCATGGAGCCGCCACCTTGAGGGGGTGTCCTCGTGGAGCCCAACGAGAGGTTACGTTCGGCGCGCGAAAGAACGGGGTCCCGGGAGTCTCCCGGGCACGCGATGTCCCGGCAGGAGATGGCCGACCAGCTCAACGCGTACCTGTTCCGGGTCACCGGTCGTGAGTTCGGAATCGACGCCAACTACGTGGGAAAGCTCGAACGCGGGGTGATCCGCTGGCCGCAGAAGCTCTACCGGGACGCGTTCCGGACCGTCCTCGCGGTGGGTACCGACCGGGAGCTGGGGTTCTTCAACCCGCGGCGGGCGCCGGCCCTCGCCGGTAACGGCGGTGCTGCCGGAGCCGCCGGATCCGGGACTCCCGCCCGGTCCGGGAGCAACGGTGACTCCGGTGCCGCGGCGGAGAACGGCGGGACCACCGCTGCCGCCGCGCTCTCCGTGCGTACCGGCGCGGGTGTGTCGACGTCGGCCACGCCTGGTCCGGGCGGCGCCGGGCTGCTGCCGGCCGCCGCGCTCGCGCTGCTCGGTCCGCTGGAGGCGAGCCCGATACCGTCGCGGATCGGCCGGGACGAGATCGGGCACGTCCGGTCGGCGGCGGTGTTGTTCAGCCGCTGGGACCACAGCTACGGCGGTGGTTTCGTACGCGATGCCGTGGTCGCCCAGCTGCGCTGGTCCGCCCGGCTGCTGCAGGCCGGCGCCGGGCACCGCGAACGCCTGGAACTGCACGAGGCGGTCGGCCACCTCGCGCACGTGGCGGGCTTCATGGCCTTCGACGCGTACGCCTTCACCGACGCCGAACGGCTGTTCCGGTTCGCGCTCGCCTGCGCGGAGGCGGCGGGCACCTGGCACCTGCGGGCGAAGGTGCTCTCCTCGATGGCCCGGCTGGCGGTCTGGCGCGGCCAGGCCGCCACCGCGCTCGGGCTCACCGACCTGGCCCTGCTCCGCTCGGACCGGATCACTCCCACCGAACAGGCGATGCTGCTCACCGCGCGGGCGCGCGGGCTGGCCCGGCTGGGCCGCACCCGGGAGACGCTGCGGGTGGTCGGTGCCGCCGACGACGCGTTCGCGCGCTCCAACCCGGCCGAGGACCCGCCGTGGATGGCGTACTACGACGCGGCCCAGCACGCCGGCGACACCGGGCACGCGTTGTTCGACCTGGAGGTGCGCGGGTATCCCACCGAGGCCGGCCGGCGGCTGGCCGCCGCGGTGGCCGGGCACACCCCGGCCTACGCCCGGTCGCGCACCATCTCCCGGATCAAACTCGCGTCGTTGCTGATGGCGACCGACGACCCGAGGGAGGCCGTCGCGGTGGGGACGTCCGCGCTGGAGGGCGCGGGCCGGCTCCGGTCCCGGCGTACCGCGGAGGACCTGCGCGAGCTCCGGAGGCACGCCGGGCAGCACGCGACCATGCCCGACGTCGCCGACCTCCGCCGCCGGATCGGCACCCTGGTCGGTTGAACCGCGCGCCGTCAACTGGCAGGCGGCCACAGCCGCGGGCAGGCGGCCGGGTCGGTGTAGTCGGGGTGGCCCGCGGCGTTCCGGCGTACGTACTGGTCGTTGGGGTGGAAGGCGAGGGTGCCGTCGGGCCGGGTGTGTTCGACGAAGTGGTTCGAGCCGGGCTGCATGTGGATCGCCATCGACCTCCGCGACGCGCCGCTGCGGTTGGGTCCGCTGCCGTGCACCGTACGGCAGTGGTGGAAGCTCATCGCCCCGCGCGGGATCTCCGCCACCACCACCTCGACGTCGTGCTGCGCCCGCACCGCGTCCAGGGTGGACAGGTCGGGGTTGAAGAAGTCCAGCACCACGTCGTCCTCCCAGCGGTGGCTGCCGGCCACGAACGACACCGCGCCCTCGCGTACGCCCACGTCGTGGAAGGGCACCCAGGCGGTGAGCATGTCGGCGGACGCCGCGCTGCGCCAGTACTGCCGGTCGGTGTGCCAGCCGACGTTCACCTTCCCGGACTCCGGCAGGCCGTCCTCGGACGGCTTGTACAACAGCTGGTCGTGCCAGAGCCGGATCTCCGGCTCCCCGTTGAGGCGGGCCGCGCAGGCGCCGATGATCGGGTGCCGCACCAGGGTGGCCAGGTCGTCGACGATCAGGGACGTGTAGTCGTTCTTGCGGAGCACGTCGCCGTGTTCGGGCCGCCAGCCAACCCGGTCGGTGCCGTCGGGCATCGGGCGGTCGGCGTGCCCGGCGTAGAAGCTCGCCATCCCTCGTTCGGCGGCGTCGAGCACCTCCGGTGGCAGGATGCGGCCTGAGATCCAGTAGCCGTTCTCCCGGTAGAACGCCACGTCGTCGGGCGTCGGCAGCAGGTCGGCATAGCGTTCGAGCAGGTCTTCGATCGTGGTCGTCATGTCCTGCGACGCTACGGCCGGGTGCGGTCGCGGGCGTTCACGCGCGGGTCGGGAAACGTACACAATCACCGGGTGCATGAGGACAGTGCTGGTGGAGCGGGTGGAATCGACGAGGTGGTACGGCCGGACGGGATCTCGGCCGGCTTCCACGCCTACCTCGGCCGGGCAGGCGTACCCGGGCTGGTGCACGCCGGGGACCAGCGGGCGCCGACGTCGTGGCTGATCGGCGCGCACCGTCATGACGTGTGGGAGCTCTACCTGCAGACCGACGGCCCGGCCACCCACTGGCGGGTCCGCGACCGCGACTACTCCGTGGGCCGCAACGGCCTGCTGGTCGTCCCGCCCGGTGCGGTGCACCACATGGTCTGCCCGGCGAGCACCACCTGGCACTACGTCTTCGCGGCGTTCGACGCCGCCGCGCTGCTGGCCGACCTGCCCGAGGCGGTGGCGGTGTGGCAGCGGTCGGTGCCGGCGTACGTGCCCGACGCGGGCTCGGCGGTCGCGCCGTTCCAGGCGTTCCTTCGGGAGGTCACCACCACCCAGTCGCTGCGGACCACCGGGCTGACGCTGACCGCGCGGCACCTGCTGGTGGAGGTCACCAGGCTGATGACCGCCGGCGAAGTGGCCGGCCAGGTCGGGCTCCACCCGGCGGTGGCGCACGCCCGCCGGCTGCTGGACGCCGCGCCGGGCCGGCGGCTGCCGCTGGCCGCGCTGGCCCGTGCGGTGGGACTGTCACCGGCGTACCTCGGTGAGCTGTTCACCGAGCAGTTGGGCGCCAGCCCCGCGAACTACCACCGGTCGCTACGGCTGCGGCGGGCCGAGATGCTGCTGGCCGAGACCGACGCGAGCATCACGCAGGTCGCGGTGGAGCTGGGCTTCTCCTCCGCCCAGCACTTCGCGACCGCGTTCCGTGCCCGCACCGGCCGCACGCCGCGAGAGTTTCGCCGTCAGTGGCGCGGCGGGCGTACGCCGGTGTCCAGGGTCAGCCCGAAGCCGGTGTACCCCGAATCGCCGACGGTGGGCACGTCGACCTGGTAGAGGGGGCACGTGGCAATCGAGGAACGGGACGCGGGCCCGACGACCGCCGCGCCGGCGCGGGAGCCGTTCGCGGTCCGTCCGGTGCTGCTCGTGGCGGCCGCCACCGCGGTGCTGCTGGTGGCGTCGAGCAACCGGTACGGCTACCACCGGGACGAGCTGTACTTCCGGCTGCTGGGTCAGCACCCGGCGTGGGGCTACGTCGACCAGCCGCCTGCCGTGCCCTTGCTCGCCGGGCTGACGCGTGTGCTGTTCGGGGACCACCTGTGGGCGTTGCGGCTGCCCAGCGCGCTCGCGGTCGCCGGTGCCGCGATCCTCACCGCGCTGCTGGCCCGCGAGTGGGGCGGCGGCCGGGCCGCGCAGGTGCTGGGCGCACTCGGCGTGGTGACGGTGTTCCCGCTCACGGCCGGGCACGTGCTGGCCACCGCGACCCTCGACCTGGTGCTGCATGCGGCCGTGCTGCTGTGCGTGGCCCGGGCGTTGCTGCGCGACCCTCGCTGGTGGCTCGCGGCCGGGGCGATGGTCGGAACCGGCCTGTACGTCAAGGACCTGATCGTGGCGACGCTGCTCTCGGTCGGCGTCGGCCTGGTGCTCGTCGGCCCGCGCCGGGTGCTCGCCTCGCGCTGGCTGTGGGCCGGAGTGCTTCTCGCGCTCGTGGTCGGTGGGCCGAACCTGGTCTACCAGGCCACCCACCACTGGCCGCAGATCACGATGGCCGGCGCGATCGAACGGGACAAGGGCGCCGACTCCCGCGTCTCCTTCGTACCAGTCCAGCTGATCATGCTGGGGCTCTTCATGGTTCCGGTGTGGGTGGCCGGCCTGGTGCGGCTGCTGCGTGAACCAGGGCTGCGGCCGGTGCGGGCGCTGGCGGTCGCGTATCCGGTGGCGTGCGTGCTGGTGCTGGTCACCGGAGGGCAGCCCTACTACACCCTCGGCCTGATGCTGGCCCTGTACGCGGCCGGGTGTGTGCCGGCGGTGCGGTGGTCGGCACGCGGGCGGCGGCGCGGCCGGGTGGCCTGGTTCGCCGCCGCGCTGGCGCTCAACGTGGCCATGTCCGCGCTGGTCGCGCTGCCGCTGCTGCCGGTTCGCGCGCTCGTGGCCGGCCACCTCGCCGACGCCAACCAGGTCGTCAGCGACCAGATCGGCTGGCCGGCGTACGTGCGCCAGATCGCGGACGTGTACCGAGGGCTACCGCCCGCCGACGCGTCCCGGGCCGTCATCGTCACCGCCAACTACGGTGAGGCGGGTGCGCTGGACCGCTTCGGCACCGGCCTGCCGCCCGTCTACAGCGGACACAACGAGCTGTGGTTTCTCGGCCGGCCGGCGGACGACCGGACGGTGGTGATCCTGGTCGGTTTCGCGGACGCCGGACCAAGACTGGCGTGGTTCGGTTCGTGCCGGGTCGCGGCACGCCTGGCCAACGGCGTCGGCATTCCCAACGAGGAACAGGACAACGACATCAAGGTGTGCCGCGGCCCGTCCCGGCCGTGGTCGCGCCTGTGGCCCGACCTCCGGCACTACGACTGATCTCCCGTGCGGGGGCGTCCCGCCGACGATCATGCGGCTCGCGCGCGGCCGGCCCGACAAGGCCGGCCGGCGCCGGCCGTCGCGGCCAGCGGCCCGATCAGGCGCACTGTCGCGACGGCAGCACCGGCCATCACTTCCCCTCGTCGTGCGAGTCAGCCTAGGGCGGCCGGCTGGGAGGCTCATCGGTCGCGAGGCTGAACGTGGGTCCTCCGTACGGACCAGTCCAGGTCGCCGCGGGCCAGACCAAAGGATCGCGGCGACCGGATGGTCACGCAGGTACCCGCTGGTACCCGCTCTAGCGCGCCTGGTCGAACGGGACGGTCAGGCAGGCCAGGCGCGCACCGGCCATGCCCGCATGTCCGTGCCCTCTGCTCGTGCCGTGCTCGTGGATGACGACTGCCGCGGCGTCCTTGGCGGTGATCGGCCAGTAGACGGTGCTGACCGCGTAGCCGACCCCGTTGGCGTCGGTGCGGAAGTCCAGCCAGATCTCGTTGCGCGGGTTGGCGTACCTCGGGTCCACCGACGGCTTCACCGGGTCCTCGACGAACTGCACGTGTGGGCCGGCGGCCGCCGGGACGCTGCCGCAGCTGTTGACGTGGACGTGGGCGCCGTACGTGCGCCGGGGGACCAGACCGGTCACCGCGAGCACCGTGGTGGTGCCGAAGGGCCAGGTGTAGGCGGCCACTGCCGCCTGGGCACCGACCGGCACCAGGGCCGGGTCGTACGTCAGCGCGTTGCCGCCCCCGTCGACGGGCCCGAACCGGCCGATGGCGATGACCGGACGGTCGAGGGCGGCTCGCCCGACCTGGGTGGTCCGGGTGGTCTGGGTGACCCCGGTGACGGACCGCGCGATCGCCGGGGCCGAGGGGTCAGCAGAAATTCGTGTCGCCCCCGCGGCCGCCGCGGCGGCGGAGGGGACGGCAGTCGTGGTGGCGGCCATCGCGACCGCGGCCACGATCAGTGACAGCGTGACTGCGTACCGTTTCATGGGGTGGTTGTAGCACGCCCGGCGAGGTCCGTTGGGAAGGCGCGCACTGGCCCCGGCCGTCGCCGGGGCCTGGTTCGCGACATGCCATAGGGTCGAGCTGCGATGAACCGAACAACGCCGGGCGAGCGGCACGAGGACTCGAGCTACCAACCCTCCGATGTCGAACGCTGGGTGGGCGAGCCGCCGAAGAGCGCCGGCCGCACGCCGTTCGCCCGCGACCGAGCCCGCGTCCTGCACTCGGCCGCGCTGCGCCGGCTCGCCGCCAAGACGCAGGTGCTCGGTCCGGGGATCCACGACTTCGTCCGTACCCGCCTCACGCACACCCTCGAGGTCGCGCAGGTGGGCCGCGAGCTGGGCCAGTCCCTCGGCTGCGACCCCGACGTGGTGGACACCGCCTGCCTGGCGCACGATCTCGGCCACCCGCCGTTCGGGCACAACGGCGAGGCCGCGCTGGACGAGGTGTGCGCGGAGGCGGGCGGATTCGAGGGCAACGCGCAGACGCTGCGGCTGCTGACCAGGCTGGAGGCTAAGACGTTCGCCGACGACGGCGCGGGCCGCAGCGCGGGCCTGAACCTCACCCGGGCCTCCCTCGACGCGGCGACGAAGTACCCCTGGCGACGCGGGGACGGCCCGCCGGAGCTGGGCGGGAAGTTCGGCGTGTACGACGACGACCTGGAGGTCTTCGGCTGGCTGCGGGCCGGCGTGGACCGGCGCCGCTGCCTGGAAGCCCAGGTGATGGACTTCGCCGACGACGTCGCGTACTCCGTGCACGACGTGGAGGACGGGGTGGTGTTCGGCCGGATCGTGCTGTCCGCGCTGGCCGACCGGGCCGAGCGATCCACCGTGTGGGAGGTCGTCCGCGACTGGTACCTCCCCGGCGTCGAGGACGCCGAACTCGACGAGGCGTACGACCGGCTGCGTGGTTTCGGCTACTGGCCGCAGACCGACTACGACGGCGACCGGCGCTCGCTGGCCGCGCTGAAGGACCTCACCAGCCAGCTGATCGGGCGGTTCTGCCTGGCCGCCGAGCAGGCGACGCACGCGGAGTACGGCCGCGGCCGGCTGGTCCGCTACCGCGCCTCCCTCGTCGTACCCCACGAGACCCGGGTGGAGATCGCCGTCCTGAAGGGGATCGCGGCGACGTACGTCATGCGGTCGGCCGAGCGCGTCGCCCTGCTCTCCCGGCAGCGGGAGGTCGTGCACGGGCTGGTGTCGGCGCTGCGGCGCAGCGCGCCGGACGGGCTGGCGCCGGCGTTTCGGGCCGACTTCGCCGCCGCGCCCGACGACGCCGCCCGGCTGCGGGTCGTCATCGACCAGACCGCGTCGCTGACCGACGCGTCCGCGGTGGCGATGGCGCGTTCGCTGCGGCCCTGAACCGCACGGGTTCGCCGGACGTGACCTGGTCGCCGGGTCACTCGGGGCCACTCCGGGTCGTTGTGGTTTCGGCCAAGCGGCCGGTTCCCGCCGAGATCCTGCTCCGCCGGGCCCGGCTGTGGCACGGTTGGAATCCCGTACGCGAGCTTTCGAAGGAGTCCGCCGCATGGCTGAGCAGACCGGACAGCAGACCTATGTCGTGATCGGCGGGGGACTGGCCGCGGCGAAGGCGGTGGAGGCGCTGCGGTCGGAGGGTTTCACCGGCCGGGTCGTCCTCGTCGCCCGCGAGTCCGAGCTTCCCTACGAACGCCCGCCGCTGTCCAAGGGAGTCCTCCTCGACGCCGACGACCCTGTGACGGTGATCACCCACGACCAGGCGTGGTACGACGAGCAGCGGATCGAGCTCCGGCTCGGCGTCGCGGTGCGGCGGCTGGACCCGTCCGCGCACGAGGTGGTGCTGGCCGACGGCGAGCGGCTTCGCTACGACAAGGCCCTGCTGGCGACCGGCTCGGTCGTGCGCCGGTTGGACGTGCCGGGTGTCGACCTGGCCGGAGTGCACTACCTGCGGACCCTCACCGACTGCCTCACGCTGAAGGAGACCCTTGCCGCCGCCGACCGGGTGGTGGTCGTCGGCGCCGGCTGGATCGGCCTGGAGACCGCGGCCGCGGCGCGTCACCACGGCGCGGAGGTGGTGGTGGTCGAGCCCCAGCCGGGCCCGCTCTACACCGTGCTCGGACCGCAGATGAGCGAGGTGTTCGCGCGGCTGCACCGCGACCACGGAGTGGACTTCCGGTTCGACACCTCCCTCGCGGAGATTCGCGGCGACGCCGGGAAGGTGACCGGCGTGGTCACCGGCGCGGGGGATGAGCTTGCCGCGGACGCGGTGATCGTCGGCGTCGGCGTGGCACCGGACGTCGAGCTGGCCGAGGCCGCCGGCCTGGACGTCGACAAGGGCGTGCTCACCGACGAGCGGCTGCGTACCTCCGACCCGGACGTCTACGCCGCCGGCGACGTCGCCCGGTGGTACTCGCCGACGTTCGGCCGCCGGCTGCACGTGGAGCACTGGGCCAACGCACAGGACGGCGGGGCCGCCGCGGGCCGGGCAATGCTCGGCACGGACGCGCCGTACGACGCGGTGCCGTTCTTCTTCAGCGACCAGTACGACCTGGGCATGGAGTACTCCGGGGACATCGGACCCGACGGGTACGAGGACGTGGTGGTGCGCGGTGACCTGGCCGGGCGGGAGTTCGTGGCGTTCTGGCTGCGCAAGGGCAGGGTCGTCGCCGGCATGAACGTCAACGTCTGGGACGTCCAGGACGCCATCCAGGCGCTGATCCGGTCCGGGCGCGAGGTCGACCCGGGCAAACTCGCCGACGCCGAGGTGGACCTGGACGCGGTCTACGCTTGAGCCGGGACGCTCCGGACGCCGGTCGCCAGGGGGACGGGTGTGAGGGGCGGATTCTTCCGCGGAAGAATCCGCCGCTCACACCACGTCACACCACGCGGCGGTCGACGTCGGCGAAGTGGCAGGCCGACGGGTGTCCCTGCCCGCGGTCGACGAGCGGCGGCTCCTGCTGCGCGCAGATGTCCTGCGCCTTCCAGCAGCGCGTACGAAACCTGCACCCGCTCGGCGGGGCGGCCGGGCTCGGCACGAGCGGTTGCCGTGTTCTGCGTTCAGGCCCACCAACCGGAGCAGCTCGGCCACCCGGGCCGGTTGAGCGAGGCGTAGGGGTCCTGGAAGACGATCTGCAGGTCCCGGCGTACTCCCTGCATCGCCCGCCACCCAAGAGTCGTCAGCTCCTTGCCGGAGAACCTCACCGACCCGCTGGTCGGGGCGTGCAGCTGCAGGATGGCCCGCCTGGTGGTCGACTTGCCGCAGCCGGACTCGCCGACCACGCTGAGGGTCTCACTCGCGTCCACGTGCAGGGACACCCCGCTGACCGCCTGCACCTGGCCGACGACCCGGCGCAAGAAGCCCTTGCCCCGAACGGGAAACGTCTTTCACCAGGTCGGTGACCTCGAGCAGGTGGGACCGCGGCGCTGCCGGGGCCGGCGAAGTGTCCCCGGCGGTCGCGGTGGTGGTCCCTGGGGTGTCGTGACCGCTCCCCTCGCTCTCGGTCCGGAAGAACTCCGTCGGGTCGGGTGGCTGTCGACCCGGCGCCGTCGGGCTCGTCGGCGTCCGGCCGTAGACTCCGACTCATGGCCGGCCGGATCCGCGACGACGACATCGCGCTGGTCCGGGAACGCACCCGGATCGACGAGGTCGTCTCGCAGTACGTCACGTTGCGCCCCGCGGGCACCGGCTCGCTGAAGGGGCTGTGTCCCTTCCACGACGAGAAGTCCCCGTCGTTCAACGTCCGCCCCCAGGTCGGCGCCTACCACTGCTTCGGCTGCGGCGAGGGCGGCGACGCGATCTCCTTCCTGCAGAAGATCGAGGGCCTCGGGTTCGTGGAGGCGGTCGAACGACTCGCCACCCTCGCCGGCGTCCAGTTGCGCTACGTCGACGGCGGCCAGCCCGAGCGGCGCCAGCCCGGCACCCGCGCACGGCTGATCGAGGCACACCGAGCCGCCGCGGAGTTCTACGAACAGCAGCTGCACTCCTCACCCGACGCGGCGGCCGGGCGCACCTTCCTCGCCGAGCGCGGATTCGACCGGGCGGCGGCGGAGCACTTCGGCGTCGGATTCGCCCCCCGCGGTGGCAGCGCACTGCTGAGCCACCTGCGCGGACGCGGCTTCGCAGACGACGAGCTCGCCACCGCCGGCCTGGCCGCCACCAGTGCCCGCGGCCGCTACGACCGGTTCCGGGGCCGGCTGGTGTGGCCGATCCGCGAGCTGTCCGGTGACGTGGTGGGGTTCGGCGCGCGCCGGCTCTTCGACGACGACCGGATCGACGCGAAGTACCTCAACACCCCGGAGACGCCGATCTACCACAAGAGCCAGGTGCTGTACGGCGTCGACCTGGCCCGCCGCGACATCGCCCGCAAGTCGCAGGCGGTCGTGGTCGAGGGCTACACCGACGTGATGGCCTGCCACCTCGCCGGCGTACCCACCGCGGTGGCCACCTGCGGCACGGCGTTCGGGGAGGATCACGCCCGGGTGCTGCGCCGGCTGCTGCTGGACCACGAGGAGTTCCGCGGCGAGGTGATCTACACCTTCGACGGCGACGAGGCCGGGCAGCGGGCAGCGCTGAAGGCGTTCGAGGGCGACCAACAGTTCGTGTCGCAGACCTACGTCGCGGTCGAGCCGGACGGGCTGGACCCCTGCGACCTGCGGCTGAAGCACGGTGACGCGGCGGTCCGCGACCTCATCGCCCGCCGGATCCCGCTGTACCGCTTCGTCCTGGAGCGGGCGCTGGCCCGGTTCGACCTGGACCGCGCCGACGGCCGGGTGGACGCGCTGCGGGCCACCGCGCCGTACTTCCGTTCCGTACGCGACCGCGCCAAGCTGATCGCCTACTCCCGCGAGCTCGCCGGCATGCTCGGCATGGACGTCGAGGAAGTGCGGTCGGAGGTGGCCCGCGCAGCCGGTGCGCCCGCTCGCGCGGGCAGTGGCCCCGGATCCGGCGGCGCGCGCGGCGACCGGGCCGGACGTGGACGCGTGGCGGCGTCGGAGCCGAGCCCTGCGCGGAGCGTGCCCGAAACCCCGCTGCCCGACCCGCGGGACCCGCGGCTGAGCGCCGAACGCGAGCTGCTCCGGCTGGTCGTCCAGGCGCCGACCGTGGTGGGTCCGGAGTTCGACGCGCTGGAGGAGAACGTCTTCACCCATCCCGCCTACGTCGCGGTGCGGCAGCTGGCCGCGGACGCCGGCGGCGTCGGCACCTCCGCCGGTGGCGACAAGTGGGTGTCCGCACTTGCCGAGCACGCACCCGACGACGCCGTACGCCGACTGGTCACCGTGCTCGCCGTGGAGCCGCTGCCCGCGTCCGGTGCCCCCGAGCGGCGCTACGCCAGTTCGCTGCTGGTCCGGGTGCAGGAGCTCGCGGTCGCCCGCCGCATCGCCGATGTCAAGTCCAAGTTGCAGCGGATGAACCCCGTGGAGCAGACCGAGGCGTACAACAAGCTCTTCGGTGAGCTGGTCGCGCTCGAACAGCACCGCTACGGGCTGCGCGAACGCCTCGGCTGAGCTGCCGGCGCTCCTCAGGGCGTGCTCTTGCCGGCTCGCTGGTCGGCCGTCGGGGTGGCCGGGACCGGACCGGCCCGGCCACCGGCCGCCACCTACCGCACGGGCGGGTTGGCGGCAGCGGTTAGTTTCTAGGCATGCCGAAGGTCGCCGGAGTCGACTCCTCCACCCAGTCCTGCAAGATCGTCGTGGCCGACGCCGACACCGGTGAGGTGCTCGACGAGCGGGTCGCCGCACACCCGGAGGGCACCGAGTGCCCGCCCGAGGCGTGGTGGTCGGCGCTGCGGGAGGCGGCCGAGGGGCTGCTGGACGACGTGGCCGCGATCGGAGTAGCCGGCCAGCAGCACGGCATGGTCACCCTGGACGAGGCCGGTGAGGTCGTCCGCCCGGCACTGCTGTGGAACGACACCCGGTCCGCGGCCGCGGCCCTGCGGCTGGTGCAGCTGCTCGGCCCGGCCGGATGGGCCGAGGCGGTCGGTTCGGTGCCGCTGGCCAGCATGACCGTGAGCAAGCTTGCCTGGCTGGCCGAACACGAGCCGGGCAACGCCGAGCGCGTGGCCCGGGTGCTGCTGCCGCACGACTACCTGACCTGGGAGCTGTGCGGACGCCCGGACCAGCCGGTGACCGACCGCGGCGACGCGTCCGGCACGGCGTACTGGTCCCCGGTCACCGGCGACTACCGCACCGACCTGCTCCAGCTCGCGCTCGGCCGTACGCCCGAACTCCCCAAGGTGCTCGGCCCGGCCGAACCCGCGGGCGAGACGGGCTCGGCCGGCCCGAACGGCGTCCTGCGCCCCGGCACGCTGGTCTCGGCGGGCACCGGCGACAACATGGGCGCCGCGCTCGGCCTGGGCATCGAGCCCGGCGACGTGGTGGTCTCGCTCGGCACCAGCGGCACCGTCTTCGCCGTCCACGACAAGCCGTCCACCGACGCGAGCGGCATCGTGGCCGGCTTCGCCGACGCGACCGGCCGGTTCCTGCCGCTGGTCTGCACGCTGAACGCCGCCCGGGTGCTCACCGCCACCGCGAACATGCTGGGCGTCGACCTGGCCGGACTGGAGCGGCTGGCCCGCGAGGCCGGTCCCGGTGCGGGCGGACTGGTGCTGCTGCCCTACCTCGACGGCGAGCGCACCCCCAACCTCCCCGACGCGGCGGGCTCGCTGCACAACCTGCGGCGCGACACGATGACACCGGCCAACCTGGCGCGGGCCGCGGTCGAGGGCATGCTGTGCGGCCTCGCCGACGGGCTGGACGCGGTGCGGGCGCAGGGTGTGAACGTCCGCCGGGTGCTGCTGATCGGCGGCGCCGCCCGTTCGGAGGCGGTGCGCTCGGCCGCGCCGACGGTGTTCGGCGTACCCGTCACCGTCCCGCCGCCGGCGGAGTACGTCGCGCTCGGTGCGGCCAGGCAGGCCGCATGGGCGCTGGCCGGTTCGGCGGCGCCGCCGTCGTGGAGTCTCGGCGAGTCGGTGGTACGCGACGACGTGGACGAGGCCGCCGGCGAACGCATCCGGTCGGCGTACGCGCAGGCGCGCACCACCCTGCATCCGCACGGCTGACCGGCAGGCCCGGCGTACCCCCGACATGCGGGGAAGTTGACGCGACTCGCCGGAAGACATTCGGTTGGTCACAAGGTGTGTGGTTGGTGTCGCGCTTGGTGGGGAAGGTGCCTGTTTCGGGGAGGCACAATGGTGATGAACTCTGCCGACGTCGGCGCCCGTCGACGGCTGATCGTGATGCAACGCCTGCGCGAGCGGCGTCGCCGCCTCGGACTGACCCAGAAGCAGGTGGTCAGCCGGTTGGGCCGGCTCGGCGTCCTCACGACGAACAAGGCCCTCAGCAGCCTGGAGCACGGTGCCGGACTGGACGTGGCGAAGCTACCCGAGCTCGCCCACGCCCTGGAGTGCACGGTGACGTATCTCCTGGGCATGACCTCGGACCCGCGTAGCTGGGCACCGGACACCACGCCGGCGAGCCAGCAGCAGGGTCCCCGTGACCAGGCCGCGGCCGCCGCGAACCGGCCGAGGGTGCCGGGCGCGGTGCCTGCCGGGGCTCGGCCGGACTGGGCCCGCCGACCTGACCTGGCGCGGCGCCCGGCGGCCGCCCCGGGCCTGGTCAACGCACATCCGCCCGCCCGTAACCCACCACCGTCCGCCTGACGGGTCGCGCGGTCCGGGCGCCTCCCGGACCGCGCGGACTTCTCCGTGGGCGGGCCCCTCCGTGTGGGGTCAGCCCGACCAGGAGCGGTGGGCCCGGGTGACGATGTCCAGGACCAGCTTCGCGGCGGGTCCCACGGCGTTCTCCACCGCGGGTGACAGGCCGATGCCGGTGCCGATGTCGCCGGGTTCGCAGCCCACGACCACGACCCGGGCGACCTGGCGATGGATGGCGGGTACGAGCGCCAGTACGCCGTCGGGCCGCGGGTAGGGTCCCGCGCCGGCCGCGTCGTCGGCGGCCTCCACGACGTACAACGTGCCCGGCGGGCCGTCGCGGTGCAGGGCGTCGACGAGGACCACCAGGCCGTACCCGTCGAGGTGTTGCGCGGCGAGGTGCCGGCCGCGGATGCCGTAGTCGCGCAGGTCGACCGGCGCGGGCAGCGGATCGTGGGCCAGCCGGTGGATCACCGCGACGCCGAAGCCGTCGTCGGCGCAGAAGACGTTGCCGACTCCGGCGATCAGGACGCGACCGCCGGCGCCGCGGTCGGTTCGTTCGTGGTCGGATCGTGTGCGGCCGGTTGGTTCGCGGCCGGATTGTTCCGGGTGGTCTGGCGGATGGACCACTGCGCGCCCCCCGCGTCGCCGACGTGCCGGTTTCCCGGTCAGCGTACGTCCGGGCGGTGATCGCCACGGCGGGAACGCGCGACCTCACAGCCGGCCGGAGCGGCACCCGGATGGCTGGTTCCGGACGCGGTCGGTGTTACTTCCCGGCAGGCGGAAGCTTTGCCTTGACCCCCGGTGCGCCGCGGTCCTAGTTTGTTCGGACCCTGAACGAAATGGGCGACCCTAATCCGGCCGAAACGCCGGCCAGCGGTCCTCGCCCACGACGGGCCCGTACTGGAGGATCCGTGAACGGCGCGACCAGGCAGCTGCCGGGCCGGGCCGATCATGCCGCCGTACGCCGGGCCAACCTGGCCGTGGCCGTCCGGGCGTTGCGTGCGGGCGAGCGAAGCCGCGCCCAGCTCGCCGCCGACACCAGCCTCACCAAGGCCACCGTCTCCAGCCTGGTCACCGAGCTCGCCGGTCGCGGCCTGGTCCACACCGCCAGACCCACCACCACCGCTGTCGACGCCGCCCCTGCCCCCAACGCCTCCAACGCCCGGGCGGGCGCGGTGGGCCGGCCGGGTCAGCCGGTCGAGCTGGCGACCGGGCGGGTGCTCGCGATCGGGGTGGAGCTGAACGTCGACTACCTGTGCGGTGTCGTACTCGATCTCGGCGGCCGGGAGCGGGTGCTGACCCGGACGGCGTTCGACGTCCCGGCCGGCGTGGACGCGACCGCCGACGAGGTGGCCCGGCTGGTGACCGAGCTCGCAGACCGGGCGCTGGCCGACTCCGCGTTCGCCACCGCGAACGACCCCGCCGTCCTGGCCGGCGTCGGCGTGGCCGCACCGGGACTGGTCGACGGCACCCGCGGGACCGTACGAGTGGCGCCCAACCTGCGCTGGCGCGACGTACCCCTGCACGACCTGCTCGCCGATCGGCTGGCCGGCCACGTGCTGCCGTGGCTGCCGGGGGAGTCCCGGCCCTGGGACGACCGGCTGTTGGTGGACAACGAGGCCACGCTGGCCACACTCGCCGAGTTCGCCGGTGACGGCGGCCCGGACGAGCGTGACCTGGTGCTCGTCACCGGCGGTGTCGGGGTCGGTGGCGGCCTGGTCGTCGACGGCCGGCTGGTTCGCGGCAGCGGCGGGTTCGCCGGCGAGGTCGGTCACCTCGCGGTGGCGCCGGACGGTGACCGGTGCGGCTGCGGCCGCCGCGGTTGCTGGGAGACCCTGTGCGGGCTCGGCGCCCTGCTCGACCTGGCGGCACCGCCGAACGACCCGGTGCACCGGCACGACCTGGACCTGGACGAACGCCTGGACCTGCTGCTCGACCGCGCCCGTAACGGTGACGAGCGCACGCTGACGGCGTTCGACCGGGTGGGCCGGGCGCTCGGGCACGGCGCCTCGATGCTGGTCAACCTCACCAACCCGCGGGTGCTGGTCCTCGGCGGCTACTTCGCCAGGCTGGGGGAGTTCCTGCGCCCGGTCGTGGAGTCCGAGCTCGCGGCCCGCGTCGTCGCACCGGACGCCGGCGGGGTCCGGGTCACGTTGTCCCGGCTCGGGCTGGCGGCGGCCGCGACCGGTGCCGCCCACGCGGTGCTCGCCCCCGTCCTCGACGACCCGACGCTGGTGCCACCCCTGACCGGCCAAGCCTCGACGGCCGCCCAGTCCCCGACGTCAGCCGTACCCGAAACACCAACTCTCGCAGAGGAGATCGGATGACCGACTACACCCCGACCCGTGAGGACAAGTTCTCCTTCGGCCTGTGGACCGTGGGCTGGGAGGGCGTCGACGTGTTCGGCTCCGCGGTCCGCGCCCCGCTGGCGCCGGCCGACGCGGTCAACAAGCTGGCCGAGCTCGGCGCGTACGGCGTGACGTTCCACGACAACGACGTCTTCCCGTTCGACGCGACCGCGGCGCAGCGGGCCGACCACGTCGCGGCGTTCCGCAAGGCGCTGGACGAGACCGGGGTGACGGTCCCGATGGCGACCACCAACCTGTTCGGTCACCCGATCTTCAAGGACGGCGGGTTCACCGCCAACCACCGCGACGTACGCAGGTTCGCGATCCGCAAGGTGGCCGAGAACATCGACCTGGCCGTCGAGCTCGGCGCGAAGGTGTACGTGTGCTGGGGCGGCCGGGAGGGCGCGGAGTCCGGTGGCGCCAAGGACGTCCGGGTCGCGCTGGACCGGATGAAGGAGGCGTACGACATCCTCGGCCAGTACGTCCTGGACCAGGGGTACGACCTGAAGTTCGCGGTGGAGCCGAAGCCGAACGAGCCTCGCGGCGACATCCTGCTGCCCACGATCGGGCACGCGCTGGCGTTCATCAACGAGCTCGAGCACCCGGAGATGGTCGGCCTCAACCCCGAGGTCGGGCACGAGGAGATGGCCGGGGTCAACTTCGCGCACGGCATCGCCCAGGCGCTGTGGCACGGCAAGCTCTTCCACGTGGACCTGAACGGCCAGCACGGCCCCCGCTTCGACCAGGACCTGCGCTTCGGCGCCGGCAACCTGCGTGGTGCGTTCTGGGCGGTCGACACGCTGGAGAACGGCGGCTACGACGGTCCGCGACACTTCGACTTCAAGCCGCCACGGACCGAGGACATGGAAGGCGTCTGGGAGTCCGCACGCGGCTGCATGCGCAACTATCTGATCCTGCGGGAGAAGTCGCGGGCGTTCCGCGCCGACCCGGAGGTGCAGGCGGCGCTGGCCGCGTCGAAGCTGGACGAGCTGGCCCGGCCGACACTGGCCGAGGGGGAGACCCTCGCCACCCTGCGCGAAGAGGATTGGGACGACGCGCGGATCGAGGCGCTGGCCGAGCGTGGGATGGGCTTCGAGCGGCTCGACCAGCTGGCCATGGACCACCTGCTGGGGGTGGCCGGGTGACGTTCGCACGCGTTCGCGGTGTGCTGAGTGGGTTCGACCGATCGGACGAGGGAGTACGTACGCATGACAAGTAAGCCAACGCTCGGCGTGGGCATGGTGGGCTACGCGTTCATGGGCCAGGCCCACTCACAGGCCTGGCGGACCGTGAACGCCGCCTTCGACCTGCCGTACGCCGTCGACATGGCGGCGCTCGCCGGCCGCAGCGAGGACAAGGTGAAGGCCGCCGCCGAGAAGTTCGGGTGGCGGTCCTACGAGACCGACTGGCGGGCGCTGGTCGAGCGGGACGACATCGGCCTGGTCGACGTGTGCAGCCCCGGCGGCAACCACGCCGAGGTGGCGATCGCCGCGCTCGCCGCCGGCAAGCACGTGCTGTGCGAGAAGCCGCTGGCCAACACGGTCGAGGAAGCCCGGGAGATGGTGAAGGCCGCCGAGGCCGCCGCGCAGAACGGCGTCCGCTCGATGGTCGGCTTCAACTACCGGCGGGTGCCGGCGGCGGCGTTCGCCCGTCAACTCGTTCTTGACGGCAAGCTGGGCAAGATCCGGCACATCCGCGCGGTCTACCTGCAGGACTGGATCACCGACCCGGAGTTCCCGCTGGTGTGGCGGCTGAAGAAGGAGGAGGCGGGCTCGGGAGCGCTCGGCGACATCGCGTCCCACATCGTCGACCTCACGCAGTTCGTCACCGGCCAGACGGTCACCGGCGTGAGCGGGCTGACCGAAACCTTCATCAAGGAACGCCCGCTGGTGGCGTCCACCGAGGGCCTGCGTGGGACCGGTTCGTCCGAGCGCGGCGAGGTGACCGTCGACGACGCCGCGTTGTTCATCGCCCGGCTGTCCGGCGGCGCGGTGGCGACGTACGAGGCGACCCGGTTCGCGACCGGCCGCAGGAACGGCCTGCGGATCGAGCTGAACGGCGAGAAGGGCTCGCTGGTGTTCGACCTGGAACGCCTGAACGAGCTCGAGCTGTACCTCTCCGACGACGACGCCACGACGCAGGGCTTCCGGCGGATTCTCGTCACCGAGGCCGAGCACCCCTACATGTCCGCGTGGTGGCCGGCCGGGCACATCATCGGCTGGGAGCACAGCTTCACCCACGAGGCGTACGACCTGGTGACCGCGATCGCCGCGGGCACCGACCCGGCACCGACGTTCGCCGACGGACTGCAGGTGCAGCAGGTGCTCGAAGCCGTCGAGCGCAGCGCCGAGTCCGGCTCCGGCTGGATCCCGACCACCGACAACAGCTGAGCGCAGGAGGAGAGCATGCCCCGTCCCGTCACCCTGTTCACCGGCCAGTGGGCCGACCTGCCCTTCGAGGAGATGTGCCGGCTCGCCTCCGAGTGGGGCTACGACGGCCTGGAGATCGCCTGCTGGGGCGACCACCTCGACGTCTGGAAGGCCGCGGAGGACGACAAGTACGTCAAGGCCAAGCTGGACACGCTGGAGAAGCACAACCTCAAGCTGTGGGCGATCTCCAACCACCTGAAGGGCCAGGCCGTCTGCGACGACCCGATCGACGCCCGGCACAAGGACATCCTGCCGGCGAAGATCTGGGGCGACGGTGACCCCGAAGGCGTCCGTCAGCGGGCCGCCGAGGAGATGAAGATGACCGCCCGGGCCGCCGCCCGGCTCGGCGTCGACACGGTCGTCGGCTTCACCGGCTCCTCGATCTGGAAGTACGTCGCGATGTTCCCGCCGGCGTCGGAGGCGCTCGTCGACGCGGGCTACCAGGACTTCGCCGACCGGTGGAACCCCATCCTCGACGTGTTCGACGAGGTGGGCGTGAAGTTCGCACACGAGGTGCACCCGAGCGAGATCGCCTACGACTACTGGACCACGGTCCGCACCCTCGAGGCGATCGGCCACCGGCCGGCGTTCGGGCTCAACTGGGACCCCAGCCACTTCGTGTGGCAGGACCTCGACCCGGTGGGCTTCATCCTGGAGTTCAAGGACCGGATCTACCACGTGGACTGCAAGGACGCCAAGCGCCGGGTCGGCAACGGCCGCAACGGCCGGCTGTCCTCGCACCTGCCGTGGGGTGACCTGCGGCGCGGCTGGGACTTCGTCTCGACCGGCCGCGGCGACGTCCCGTGGGAGGACTGCTTCCGGGCGCTGAACTCGATCGGGTACGACGGCCCGATCTCGGTGGAGTGGGAGGACGCCGGCATGGACCGGCTGATGGGTGCTCCCGAGGCCCTCGCCACGGTGCGGGCGCTGTGTGAGATCGAGCCGTCCGCGGCGTCGTTCGACGCGGCGTTCAGCTCCGAGGGCTGATCCACCCGGGTCCACCAGGATCCACCCGGGGTCCAGTTCCCGGGATCTTGTTCCGGACGTACGGCGAGAGGCCGGGGCCGCGCGACGAGCGCGGTTCCGGCCTCTTTCTCGTGTGCGTCGCACGGCCGGTGTGACATTTCGATGTGCGGGGTAGCTCCTCCTTCGGCGCAAATCGCAGGGCACATTCCCTTTGCCCGTTCGTCGTGGGGGAGCCATGAACCATCACGGATCGACCGGATCGCGCATCCCTGGGCGGTTCGTCCCGGCCGTGGCGCTGGCCGCTCGCCGCGTGCTCCTCGGCATCGCCGTACCGGCGAGTCTGGCCGTCGCGGGATGCGCTCTGCCCGGAACGAGCACGGAGGCGCTGGCCGCGGCTCCGCAGGCCCGCTCGGCGCCCGGTCCGGTCTCGGGATCGGTTGCCGGCTCGGTTGCCGGCTCGGTCGCTGGTTCGGTTGCCTGGCACCGGCTGCCGTTCTGGTACGCCCGGGACGGGTACGTCGCCCGGGAGGTCAGCGGCACCCAGCGTCCGTTCCGCAGTGGCCAGGTCACTCCGCGGGTCGACCGGGGAATCCACGACGCGCACGGCGTCCGGATGGTGGTGATCGCGGGCAGGCAGTACGACCACCCCAACTTCCAGGCCAACTACGGCCTGGAGAACCTCGAGTCGTACGAACTCACCGGCGACCGCCTCTACCTCGACCGTGCGCTGGCGCAGGCGCGACGGCTCCGCGACCGCCGGGTGGTCTCCGGTGGCGCGTGGTTCCATCCGTACGACTTCGACTTCACGCTGCACCGTGACTCGACCGAGGTGATGCACGGGCCGTGGTACAGCGGGCTGGCCCAGGGCAAGGTGCTCGCGTTCTTCACGGAGCTCGCCCGGGTCACCGGCAAGGCGAGGTGGCGGAAGGCCGCCGACTGCACGTTCGCCGGCTTCCTGCAGCCGCCGGACGCCCGGGCGCCGTGGGTGACCCTCGTCGACCGCAACCACCTGCTGTGGCTGGTGGAGTATCCGTTCGGCTCACCCCGGCAGGCCGACCTGGTGTTCAACGGCCACCTGTCGGCGACCTTCGGCCTGTGGGACTACTACCAGCTCACCCACGACCGGCGCGCGCTCGCGATGTACGACGGCGCCGTCACCACGGTCCACCGTTACCGCGATTCGCTTCGGGTCCGGGGCGGCTCCTCGATCTACTGCCTCACCCACCACTCCGTGGCGACCAGCAGCTACCACCGGATGCACTCGCGCCAGCTGATCCAGCTTTCGTTGCTGACCGGGAGCAGCGAGTTCGCCCACCTGGCGCAGGCGCTGGTCGGCGACAGCCCGTACCCGATCCTGAGCCGGCCGTACGTGGTCGACTTGGCCGCCGGGCGACACGTGGGCTTCTCCTACGACGTCGCCACGGGGAAGGTGACCGGTACCCGCACGGTGACGCTGAAGCAGGCGACCACCGGCACCACGGTCCGGCGGATGCGGCTGCAGGGCCGCGGTATCTACTACCGCATGGGCACGGGCAGCCCGCTGGTCGGGACGTGGGTGCCGGAGCAGGCGGGGCTGAGCATGATCCGCGGTTTGGTGAGCACGGTCGACTTCCGCACCGACCGGCATGCGTCGCTGGTGGCCGGCAGGACCTACACCGGACACAAGTACGACAGTGCCGGCAACCGGATCGCCACCGTCAAGGTCATCGCCCGCGCCAACGTCGGCGTCACCTACGACGCCGCCGCCTGGATCCGTGCCGTACCCCACCTTCGGATCAGCAGCGGACGACTCCGGGGCTACTGGGTCGCGCAGGCCCGGCTGGCGAAGGTGGCCTGAGCTCACCGGTCCCGGTCCGCCCGCGGTTCGGCAACGCTTCGAGCACTCCGGCCACGGTGCGGCCCGGTCAACCTCGGTCAGGCCGTGGTCCGGCCCGGGAGCGGTCTCGGTGCGGCTCCGGTACGGCCCGGAAGCGGCCCGGAAGCGGCCCGGAAGCGGCCCGGAGTGGTTGACCGGCTGTACCAGAACCCGGCCCGATGCGGGAGCCGTCGGCGCGAACTGTGCCGACGTCGGTCATTGCTCCATGAGTATCTCCAAATGCCTAACGTAACTACCGCGGGACAGGCACACTGGATCACGCCGATCTTCCCCAGGGGAGGAGATGTGCCGTGCCGGTCTTCGTGCTCTTGTCCACGGCTCTTCGAGCCGACGCATCACCGCCAGAAAGCCCGGGTCCGGGTGGGCACTCCCAGGGAACCACCGACGGAGGGCCCGACCGTTCCGGTGACACCGACGGACAGCGTGGTCCGTTCGACGCCGACGCCGCCCGGGACACCGGGCAGCTCGTCACGGGGTCGGCCACGCCGACCGCCGACACCGCTGCCGAGTCGATCGGGTCGGGTCCCGCCGGGGCCGATCCTGCCGACCGGCCGGCCGAGTCGACCGGGACCGGTGAGTCTGCCGAGTCCGCCCAGCCTGCCGGGGCTGTCGGGTCCGTCGAGTCCACAGCATCCGCCCAGTCGTCTGAGTCCGCAGCGGCCGCCGAGGCCACGGAGGAGGAGCTGCCCTCCCTGGACGAACTCAGTGACCGGGCGCCGGACCTCGTCCGCCAGTACCTCCGGGAGATCGGCCGGGTCCCCCTGCTGTCCGCGCAGGAGGAGGTCGACCTCGCCCGCTCGATCGAGGCCGGCCTGTTCGCCGAACGCCACCTCGCCGAGGGTGGACCCGTGCAGGCCACGCAGGCGGAGCTGGAGATGCTGGTCCTGCTGGGCCGGGCCGCAAAGCGGCACCTGATCGAGGCCAACCTCCGGCTGGTCGTCTCGGTGGCCAAGCGGTGCACCGGGCGCGGCCTGCCGCTGCTGGACCTCATCCAGGAAGGCAACCTCGGCCTGATCCGGGCGGTGGAGAAGTTCGACTACACCCGGGGCTACAAGTTCTCCACGTACGCCACCTGGTGGATCCGGCAGGCGATCTCCCGGGCGATCGCCGACCAGTCCCGGGCCATCCGGGTGCCGGTGCACGTGGTGGACGCGATCAACCGCGTGCTGCGCGCGCAACGCCAGCTGTTCCAGCAGCTCGGCCGGGACCCGCTGATCGAGGAGGTCGCCGAGGTCGTGGGACTGGACCCCGATCGGGCCAGCGAGTTGCTGCGGCTGGCGCGGGAGCCGGTGTCCCTGCACACCCCCATCGGTGAGATGGAGGCGTCGGAGCTCGGCGACCTGATCGAGGACCTGGACGCGGTGGCCCCGATGGACGCCGCTGCCGCCTCGCTGATGCGCGAGCACATCGAGTCGGCGCTGGCCCAGCTGGGCGAGCGGGAGCGTTACGTCGTACAGATGCGGTACGGCCTCACCGACGGGCAGATCCACACGCTGGAGGAGGTCGGCCGCAGGTTCGGCGTGACCCGCGAACGCGTACGCCAGATCGAGGCCAAGACGCTGGCCAAGCTGAGGGGCGGAAGCTGGGCGCCGGGCCTGCGGGAGTATCTCGCCTGAGGCCGGGCTCTGGGGTCGGGCTCTGGGGTTGGCTCTGGGGTTGGCTCTGCGAGGCGGGACCAGGACGACGTGGGCGCCGGGCGGTTCGGTCGATGCCGGACGGCCCGGCGCCCACGTGTGCCCGCTACCGTGAACCCGTGCGTCGTCGGCAGACTCCTCCACGCGAGGTGAAGAACGCCCTGGCCCTGCGTCACCACGAGCGGATCCTCGCCGCCGCGCGGACCGCGACCGAGGAGTGGGTGGTGGCCACCGACCGGCGGCTGCACCTGCCCGAACCCAGCGGTGCCGGCACCTTTGCGGGCATCCCGTGGGAACAGGTCGAGCATGCCGAATGGGACCGCGAGGAAGAGGTCCTGCGGGTCACCGCCGCCGCGCCGCTCGGGCAGCCGATGCCGACGTGGCGGCTGCGGTTCGACCCGCCCGACCAGCGCCTGCTGGGGCTGATCCGCGAGCGCATCACCGCGAGCGTGGTCACCGAACGGCACGTGCCCCTGCGGGGCCGCCTCGGCGTACGGGTGATCGCCCGCCGGCCGCCCGCCGGTGATCCCGACGCGGCCGACGGGGGGCTCGTCTGGGCGCTCGCCTTCGACGAGGGGCTGGACCCGAACGACCCGGACGTCCTCGACGCCGCCCACCGAGCCCTCGCGACCGTTCGGGCGGAGATCGAGCCGTGAACCCGCGGGCGGTCAGGCCCGTTGTGACCATCGTCGTGCGCACCTTCGTGCTCGTCGTCGTCCTCACCGTGATGGCCGCACTCGGCGCCTGTACGCCCAGCGCGGGTGACCTGACCGCCCCGACCGCCCGCCCCGGCGACACGCCGACCTCCGGCGGGCAAGCCGGTCCGCCGCAGAGCCCGCCGCCGCGCCCGCGCGGGCCGTCCGGGTGCGCGGTCACCGGCGGTCCCGGCGGTGGCGGCGACGCCGGCTCGAAGGTGTCGTACGAACAACCGCTCTCCGCCGAACAACCGCTCTCCGGCGAGCAACCCCTGGCCGCGGACAGAGCGCCCCAGCCGGCCGGCCGGGCGGCCCCGTGGAAGGACCGGCCCACGGTCTCGTTGTGCTTCGACGTACGGTCCGACCCGCGGGTGGTCCGGGGCTCGGAGCAGGTGACCTTCACGCCTGACCGGCGTACCTGCGAGATCGTCTTCCGTGCCTGGCCGAACAAGCCGGAGACCGCGCGGGCCGGCAACCAGCTCGAGGTCACCTCCGCCGCCGTGGACGGCCGCAGGGAGATCCCGAAGGTCGAGGCGGCCGGTGCGCCGCCGGGTTCGCCGGGCACGCTGGTCAGGCTGCCGGTCAGCCGCTGTGTGGCCGCCGGGCGGACGGTCCAGGTCGACCTCACGTTCACCTTGACGGTTGGGGAGAACACGCCCGAGCGTGTCGGCTACTCACCCCGGGACGGCACCGTCTGGCTGGGCACGGCGTACCCCCTGCTCGCCTGGCAGCGCGGCAAGGGGTGGGTGACCGACCCCGCCGTCGACCTGTTCGGCGAGACCGTGACCAGCGAGGAGTTCCGGCTGCGGCGGCTCGACGTGGTGGCGCCCGCCGGCGACCAGGTGCTCGGCACCGGGCAGGCGGTCGGCAGCATGCCGTCGACGAAGGTGCGGGGGAGTGTGGTGCACCGGTTCCGGGCTGAGTCCGTGCGCGACGTCAGCCTCACGGTGGGGCGACTGCGGGTGGAGAGCCGCGACGTGGACGGCGTACGCGTGCACGTCGGGGTGCCCGATGGTTCGGTCGCGTCGGCGGGAGAGTGGGCCGACGCGACCGCCGCCGCGATCCGGGCACTGTCGTCCCACCTGGGGCCGTTCCCCTACCGCGACCTGTGGGTCACCGTCGCCGCCTCCGTTGGCACCGGCATCGAGTTCCCCGGCTCCATCCAGTTCGGCGACGTCTCTCCGACGCGCTACCCCGAACTCGTGCCGCACGAGGTGGCGCACATGTGGTTCTACGGGCTGGTGGGCAACGACCAGGCCCGCGACCCGTGGCTGGACGAGGCGCTCGCTGAGTACGCCGAGACGCTGGTCGACGGGACCGCTGCCCGGTCGATGCGGTTCCAGGCACCGTCCAGGGTGCGCGACCGGGTGGGGGAGTCGATGTCGTGGTACGCCGCGCTGCACGACCCCGACCTGTACGCCGCCGGGGTCTACCGCCAGGGCGGCGCGATGCTGCACCGGGCGCGCCAAGCCGCCGGACCTGCGACGTTTGACCGGCTTCTGCGCGGCTACCTGAATGCCAACGCGCACCGGATCGCCACCCCGCGTGACTTCGCCCGGGCGTTCGCGAGCCGGCCGAAGGTGATCGCGATCCTTCGGGAGTACGGCGCGATCCCGCGCTGATCCCGCGCTGAGCCTGGCGTGGTGCCGTAGTGAAACCGGGGTGATCCAGCGCTGATCCCGTCGTGATCCACGGGTCCCCGCCGACCCCGCCCCGGGTCGTGCGACGTGATCTGGGGGGCTGCTAACGTATGCGTGGCCGGGGTCGCCCGGCCACGCGATCCCGCGTAGCTCAATTGGCAGAGCGTCCGGCTGTTAACCGGCAGGTTGCTGGTTCGAGTCCAGCCGCGGGAGCGCCACGAGAATCCCCCGCCCGGTGGTCGTGCCGGTCGGGGGATTCTGCTTTTCCGGTCCCACCCCACCCGTCGGGTTGCGCTCGCGTTCTGCCGGCGTTCTGCCCGCGGATGCGGTTCTCGACATCTGCCGGTCGGCCAGGGCTGGTCCGTGTACGCTCGCTGGCACAGCGCCCGGCCCGGTCACCAGCCGTGTCTGCCGTCCACGCCCAGCCGTCTATCGACGCGTGGCTTGTCGTAGTGGGTTCAGGGAGGTCATCCATGGCGGTTCCCGACCTCCGTTCGGCGGTCTTCGCGACGAAGTACGCCATCCTGATCGACGTCGGGTACCTCTATGCCGCGACCGCGGAGGTTCTGTTCGGCGCCCGCGAGCGCCGCGAATACCGCGTTGCCGCCGACGAACTCATCCAGGCCCTGCAGAAGCACGCTGTCGAACGGCTGCCGGGCGAGCTCCTCCGGGTCTACTGGTACGACGCCGCGCACGACCGCGTACCCACCGTCGACCAGCGGGTGATCGCAGCCCTGCCGATGGTCAAGCTCAGGTTGGGAAACCTCAACAAGCAGGGGCAGCAGAAGGGCGTCGACGCGCAGATCCGCGCCGACCTGGACGCGTTGGCCCGACACGGTGCGGTGACCGACGTCGTACTGCTGGCCGGTGACGAGGACCTCGTGCCCGCGGTCGAGGCCGCGCAGGCTTATGGCGTACGCATCCATCTGTGGGGCGTCGAGCCGTCCTTCGGCAGCAACCAGGCCGAGCGGCTGGTGTGGGAGTCGGACTTCGTAGAGGTGCTGTCGGCCGACCTGCTTAGGCCGTACGTACGACAGGCACATCCGGTGCCCGCCACCGGGTCGTCGCCCGCGTCGGCAGCTGCCCCGGCACCCGCCTCGGGTTCGGCTCCTGCCTCGGGTTCGGCTCCTGCCTCGGCGCCGTCGACGGCCGGGGGCATGGCGGCGCCGGCGCAGGACGCTGCCACGACGGACGCGGCGGGCGCGGGGACGCCGGCACCGGGCACGACTCCGCGAGTGCCGGCGGCCGGGCAGGCAGGCACGCCGACGCCGGCGCAGGTGTTCGCCGGCCGGTCCGGAACGACCACCGCCGTCGCGGGGACCGGGTCGGTTCGCCCGCCGAGGACCGACTCGCCGAACGCCGCACCCGCGCACGGTCCCGCGGCCGGCCCGGCTACCCCCTCCACGACAGCCGACGACGCCCCGTCGATCGGTGCACAGGGTGCGGGGCCCCGGCTCGGCCCGGAACGGAACGCCGTCGAGGAGGTCGGCGAACACGTCGCGCAGAAGTGGATCCTGACCCGTGGCCGCGACTACGTGCGCGACCTGCTGCCCGGTCCGATCCTGCCGACCGTCATCGACAGCGAGCTGCTGGTCGAAGCGGAGAAGGAACTCGGCCACTCGCTGCGTCCGTACCCCGAGGCACGGGTGTGGCTGCGGGACGGCTTCTGGGCCCGGCTCGGCCGCGAGTTCGAGCTGGCCGACCACGGCGAGCGCGCGGACCGAGGCGACCGCGCCGAGCATGCCGAACGTAGGCAGGCCAAGTAGCGGACGCGTTCCGGCCAGGCGCTAGGCTCAGCGGGCGGTCGCGCACGCGACAGGCACGGGGCGGTAGCTCAGCCGGTTAGAGCAGGGGACTCATAATCCCTGGGTCGCGGGTTCGAGTCCCGCCCGCCCTACCCCGGTTGACCTGCGAAGATCGCATCTGGTGACCGAGTTTGGTGTCCGTTTTGCCCCTTTCCGTGGTGCGGGTTAATCCCCTGGTCACCGTTATCCAGGGCCTCATGCGTTCGCCGTAGCCACACAACCGCACGGATGCAATCAGCCCTGAACCCAAAATACTTCCGTCGGGCGTGAGGAGCCTGGCGTCGGTTCCGCGCATGTCTGCAGCGGCGTCGTAGGCCGCCAAGCCGAATGCCGGTTTGAGCGGCCTCATTGGGACCGACGTGGCGATACCCCTTGCATCGCCCGGCGTTTCGGTCCATCGCGACCTCAAGCTCTGACCTCCACGGCGGATCCTCACCGCTCCAAAGTCGCTTCACCGGGTACGAGCCACATGAGGTGTCCAGCCGCCGGGCCTCGCTCGAGGCAGCCTGGATCGGGTCAAGCTCGCCTTGCGGCTGACCGAGCACGAATGCGAACGCCACCAGTTCGTGCACTGCATCAGGGGCTGGCCTTCGCTCGTACCCGGTGGGTGGCTCGCGGGCTGGGGCACCTGGCTGGCGAACGGGAACCGCTTGGCGGACTGGTCGATCAGGGCCTGTTGTGCGCCGCGATCGTGGACCGGCTCACCTTCCACGGCACCATCCTCCAGACCGGCACCGACTCCTACCGGCTCGCGCACACCAAGCAGGAGATCGCAGCATAGAAGTAGCCGTGCTGAGCGCAGCGCAAGCCGATGCCGGTACGTCTCGACTCTCTACTGCGCCCCGGACCAGGAGCGCACCTGCCGGGCGAGGGCCGCCACGTGCTCGGGAGGGGTGGTCTTGACGATGCCGTGGCCGAGGTTGAACACGAACGGGCCCTCAGCCAGGCTACGCAGTATGCGATCCGTCTCGGAGTGCAGCGCCGGACCGCCGGCGACCAGGAGCTGTGGGTCAAGGTTGCCCTGGACGCACCGGCCAAGTTCGCGTTGCACCTTCTGCGCAGCCCATCCGAGCGGAACCGTCGAGTCGAGCCCGACACAGTCCACGCCCGTAGCCTGGGCGAACCCGTCGTAGGCCAGCCCGGCACCGCGCGGGAACGCGATGATCGGAACGCCCGGATGCTTGGCCTTCAGCGCCGCCACGATGGTGGCGACCGGCTTCACGCACCAGCGCTGGAACAGCGGGCCTGCGAGGATACCTGCCCAGCTCTCGAACAGCTGGATCGCTTCGGCACCTGCCTGGACCTGCCGGTCCAGGAACTCGATGATGGCCCCGGTCAGCAGGTCGATCAGGGGTTGGAAGCCGACCGGGTCGCTCAGCGCCCACTGTTTCACGACGGCGTGCTCCGTGCTCCCGCCGCCGCGCCCCTCGACCATGTATGTGGCCACCGTCCAGGGCGCACCCGCGTAGCCGATCAGCGCCACCTCCTCAGGCAGCGCGAGCGTGAGCTGCCTGACGGTCTCATAGATCGGGGCCAACTTCTCGTGCAGACGGGATGCGCTCAAGATCTCGGTGATGTCGGACCCGGAACGGACCGACGGCGAGAGAACCGGGCCATCACCGACGCGGTACTCCAAGGTCTGACCCAGCGCGGCCGCGATCTGCGGCAGGTCCGCGAACAGGATCGCCGCATCCAAGGGGAAGCGGCGGATCGGCTGCAAAGTGACTTCCACCGCGTGCTCGGGCGAGTTACACAGGCCCACCATCCCACCGGCGGCTTCCCGAACGCCGTGGTACTCCGGCAGATAGCGCCCCGCCTGCCGCATCAACCAGATCGGCGGCCGCTCCGTACGCTCACCCGCGAGCGCACGCAACAGCAACTTCTTCGGCCGCGCCCCCTCGGATACATGATCCAGATCCGCGTCCACTCGAGCAACGGTTTCCACGCTCACCAGTCCTATTCAGACCGCCCAGTCGGCCCAGTCGGCACGCACCGCCAGCTTTGGCGACGAGCGCCGACAGCCTACCCAGGGGCCGCCAGCTCAAGGCCGAGACCAGCACATCGACTGCTCAACCAGCGATGAAGCCAACCCACCGCACGGTTCACAACTGCGCTGGTCCCGACCGCTGGGCCAAATCAGAGCGACAACCCTGGGCCACAACAGCTTCACGCGGTGAGGTGCCCGCGATCTGGTTCAGGCGAGCGGTCGCACCGCGTAGCCAGTCCCGGAACGTTGTAGCGGGTGTCGTTGCCGCCTGGGTTGATGTGCAGGATGACGCTCTGCGGTCGTACCTCGGCAGAATTTTGAGCCTGACCTCTCTGCTCCAGAAACCCGTGCGGTGGGAAAGCCGGGTCGAACTGATCGCCGGCGGTGATATCCGAATGCCTCGGGTTGTGGCCGGTGAGGCTTCGCTGACACAGTTTCGTGGTTTGCCGAGAATTCCTGCTCGGCCGATCCGACACGTGTAGGAGGCCCGGAGTTCATCGTGCGCACGAGTGTTGGCGCCCTTCGAGATGTAGGCCCAGCGGCGACGGACGACCGGCACGGCAGCACGCTTCCGCGCCGAGACCACCTGTCTCCCTTCCGCCATGAAAACATGAGGACATGGCCGAAGCAGTCGTCTTTCCACAGCCAGGCAAGGTCGAGTTGCGCGAGGTCGAGCTACCCGATCTCGAGCCTGGTCAGATCCGGCTGCGAACTCGGGTATCGCTGATCAGCACCGGCACCGAGGGCATCATCTACAGCGGCGGATTCGCCCCTGGAACGCACTGGGACCGGTGGTTCAGCTATCCCAGTCGTCCGGGGTACTCCCTCGTCGGCGAGGTCAGCGATGTCGGCCCTGATGTCACCGGCGACTTCCGCCCAGGTGACCGGGTAGTGGCTCTCCTCGGCCACGCGTCTCACCATGTCGCCGACGCCAGCGTGTGCACGCGGGTTCCAGACGACGTTTCGGACGAGGATGCGGCGTGGTTCGCGCTGGCCAAGGTCGCATTCGTCGGCGTGGAAGCATCACAGGCACGCATGGGCAGTTCGGCCGTGGTCGTCGGGGCGGGTCCCATCGGTCAGATGACCGTGCGATGGCTGGCGGCTTTGGGCGCGGCCGACGTTGTCATGGTCCATCGCGGGGGTGGACCGCGGCTCGAGCTCGCCCGAGCAGGCGGAGCCACGGCAGTTCTGCAGCAGGATCTAGCCAACGGACTGTCTGGAATCGCAGCACCGGCTACAGTCCTCGACTGCACCGGCAACCCGGACGTTCTCACTCACGCGCTGGCCGCTGTGGCCGACCACGGCCGTGTGGTCATTGTCGGCGACGTAGGTGATCCCTCCCAGCAGCGGCTCAGTTCCGATCTGATCGTTCGTGGCCTCACCGTGGTGGGCGCGCATGGCCGCCACCTGCTGGGACGGCGTGACCACGACATTCGCCGGCTGTTCTTCAGCCTCGTGGCGTCGGGACGCTTCGCAGGGATGTGCGGTCTCGTCACGCACAAGTTCGCGCCGCGCGACGGCGCCGAGGCGTATGCACTGCTCGACGCGGACCGCTCAGCCACCATGGGCGTAATCTTCGATTGGCAGTAGGTGAGCCTGAACGGCACGCCTACAGGCAACGCATCTGCGAGCCCTGCCAGTGCCACGTTTCCCGTTCGGTGAGCGACGTGGGGACGATGCCATGGCGTGATCCGATGTCGTGGTGCCTGAACATCGCGGCATGTCGCACCGCCCGGTGTGGCGGTGTGGCGCAGTTGCCCGAGGCGGCAGCGATCGTGTGGTACCTCGATCTCCATGACCTGGCCTCGGACGTCGCGCATCTTTCGCAGGCCAGGCGTACGAGGTCCACAGGCAGATGTAATGCATCCCAAGCGCAGTCATTCGAGGGTGACGGCAGTGGGGGTGGCTGCAGACGAGTGCGTCCTCATCGGGATTTCTCCGGCCGATATGAGACCTCTCACGGGGCGGGCGTGCACGCGATCGGGTTCGCCAAGGACGACTCATGCCGGCCGTGCCTGGTTGACGCGGGCGTCGTCGTCTATGAGCGAGGTGGCCGATGTTGTCCGATCACGACGGTCTGGCGGCTGGCCTCGAGCGGCGTCGGCCGCCCGTCGACACTGACCTCCTGGCCGGTCGGCGAGAGGTGAACGTCGACCTCCCGGCCGCGGAAACCCAACCCTCGTAGGGAGACGTGCCCGGGCGGGGCTCCGGGGCTGACCATGAGGCGACCGTCGGGCTGTGGCCGCAGGCCGGCCAGCCCGGTGAGGACGGCCTCCGCGCCGGCCAGGCCCGCGACGATGTTCCCCCGCCGACCCACCGGAGGCGTGCCGGGCCGGTCGCAGTAGTGCTCCTGTGGGAAGTACGGGAAGTGCTCGCCCATCCACAGAACCCGGCGTAGCACCTCCCAGGCGAGGGCGGACTCACCACGTTCCCAGAGGGTCAGGGCGAGCAGCGGCGCCTCGCCGGTGTAGGCGCCGCCGCCTGACCAGTCGACGTCGCCGAGTTCGTAGTGCACGTCGTCCTCGGCGCTGACACTGCTCACGCCGTAGCTCCCGAGGAAGGCGCCTGGCCGGATCCGTTCGAGGAGGTCGGCGGCCATGGCCGGTGTACACGCGCCGCTGCGCAACGCGTCGAACGCCTGGATGGAGTACACGATCTCGGTGTGCCCGTCGGGATAGAGGCTCGCGAACCACAGAGCGTCGGGGTCCCAGAGGTCGTTCGCGACAGCCCGGCGGATGCGGTCGGCACGCTGCCGCATCGACGCGACGGGCAGCGCCGCCCCGGACGCCTCGGCCAGCGCGGCGAGGGTGTCGAGGGACCAGGCGCGTTCGGCGTTCGGGCTGGCGACGACGTGTTCCCAGCCGGAGGACCGCATCTCCAGCAGGTTGTGCTGGTTGCCGTAGTCGCACAGCTCCCCGACCGCCGGGAAGTGGGCGTCGAGCGCGGTCAGCGTCGCGAAGAGGCGGCCGACCAGTTCGGCGGAGATGCCCTGCTGGGCGGCCATCGCGGCTGCCAGCGCGACCAGGGACGAACCGCTGTAGGCGTAGGGAACGCCCAGACCGGTGCCGTCGGGGGCGATCGCGTAGCTCTTGCTGAGGTCGGCAGCCAGCAGCGACTCCAGGACCTGGAGGGTCGACCCGCCCAGCAGGAGGCTCAATGTGTGGGGCGCGTACCCGCCGGTGTCCCAGGCGTAGCTACACAGCGCGCCGCCGTCCACGCCGGAGGTGGCGACAAAGGGGTTCGTGACGAAGTCGGGGTGGTCCCACAGGCAGACCAGGCCGCTGGCAAGGGAGCGACGCCAGTACGCGTCGAGGCCGGGCACGTCGGTCTCCAGCCGGGGAACGTCGGCGAGCGCGGTCTCGGCGCGTGCCCTCCACCGTCGTACGGCGGCCTCCTCCCACGTCCGGATCGCCGTGGCTGGTGAGAGGCCGCCGACGGCGCCGTCACGGACGGCGATCACGACGTCGACCTCGGCGCCGGCGGGCACCGTCTGGGTGAGTCCGTCGGACAGCACCTCCACCGCGACGTCACCGGCCTGCCAGCGCCCACGGCCGACCTCGGTCGCGGGCGTGCCAGGTCCGGGCGGAGACCAGCCCCACTCCCCGAGGGGTACGTGGTTCGGGTGGCCAGGGTCGAGCACCGGACGCACCGTCAGCGTGACCGGACGGTCGGCGCGGTTGCGGACGGCGATCCGCAGCGCGTAACCCGCGTGCTCGTGCAGAGGGGTGAGCGTGCTGCGGACGGCGAGGGACACGAGGCGTCCCTCGCGGTACTGGTGGTAGGTACCGCGACGCGTCACCTGGTGTGGCCACCATGTGCCTTCGGCGTGGAGGAGGCCCCGGCCGGCACCGGCGACGCCCGCTCGGGTGCCGTCCGGGACCCGTTGCCCGTCGACCTCGAACTCCACCCGCAGCGTGGAGTCAGGTGCGGCGTACGGCGGGGCGAACGAGCCGCGGACACCGCAGACGGTGGCAGCGTCGACGCCGACGGTGGTGCGCCCGCTGGTGACCCACAGGTGAGCAGGGGCGACGCCCTGGCGAAGGTCGAAGGCGAAGTCCTCGAGGGTGTAGCGCGCAGGCATGAAGTCCTCTGTCCAGGAAGGGGAAGTCCGGAGGGGAAGACCGGCGGGCGGGCGGGACCGCGGGGGCCGCGCCCGCCCGCCGGGAGCCAGCCACCCCTTCGTGGTCGGCCGCAACGATGGCGACCAAGTTACCGCCACTTTTCGATCAAGCCCTGGACCGAACCGGAGACCGCCACCAGCAGGGTGGCCAGCAGACCCGCCACCAGGTCGAACGGCCGGAGCGAGTACCTGGTAGGGGTCGGCGTATATGACCTGGTACTGCGACTGGCCCGAGGCCAGGTACTGGCTGGCAGGGATCGCGATGCGTGGGTGACAGCAGCGCAGCCGGAGCGGCGAGCGCCGGGCCGGGCCCGGGTGAAGCCTAGGCGGGGGACTGGCCGGTGGAGATGTGCTGGGCGAGGTAGTTGGCGGTGCCGACGCGGTCGATGGCGTCGATCTGGCTCTCGAACCAGTCCGCGTGCTTCTCCTCGTCGCGGACCATCTCCTCGAAGACGGCCGCAGTGCCGTGGTCGCCGAGGTTGTGGCACTCCTCGGCCGAGGCATTGAACTGCGCGACGGCGGCCTGCTCGCTCTCGAGCGCGAGCCTCAGCACCTCGACCGCGTCCTCACCCACCTGGATGGGATTGAGCCGCTGCACGTTCGGGTGGCCGTGGAAGAGCAGGACCCGCTGAATCAGCGCGTCGGCGTCGCGCATCTCCTCAAGCGACAGGTCGTAGAAGACCTTGCCCAGCCGCTCGAAGCCCCAGTGATCCAGCGTTCTAGCGTGGAGGAAATAGGTGTTGGTCACCGTGAGTTCGAAGGTCAGGGCATCGTTGAGCAACTCGACCACTCGAGGACTAACTGGCTGCAACGTCCACCTCCTGCAATGCGTGATCAGGTTGGTGCTCGCACAGGAGGCGCTTGATCGAGAAGACGCACCCTCCACACTCGCGTCCGGCACCGGTGGACCTGCAGACGCCGGCGAGGGTGCGGGCCCCGCCGCGGACGGCGTCGACGACCGCCCGGTCGTTCACGACCACGCAATGACACACGATCATCAGATGTCGCCTCGGTGGGATAGGTAAGGCTGCCCTTATCCAGCCGAGTTACAAGACATCTCCGGTTCCGGCAAGCCGGTCCCGGTCATCACGTGCGACGTTCAACTTGACGTGGGGCGTGGCCCCGGCCCAGCCGGCCCAGTCGGCCCCCACCTGCTCGACGTCGCCGCACTCGGTGACCAGCTCAGAGGTAAGCCGTCCGGGTGAACCAGCATCAGTGTCCCGTCGGCCGCGTCGTACCTCTCCCGGACGTGTCCGTCGCCGTCGACCACGGTGTGATTGTCGGCCACCGGCACGGAGTCGTCGACACCCGCCGACGCGTGCCCCATCTGTCCAGACTGTCCCGTCGATGTCCGATCCGTCAGCTACGCGGGCCGTAGAGCGCCGCGGTGTCTGGGAGCTTGTCCATCGGGCGGCGGGCGAAACCGGGCTGGTCGATCTTGGGCGGACTTACGTGCTCGGGCACAGTTGCCGTGGCTACCTGGTCAACCGCATCGTCACGAACGAGCATCCCTTCCGGCCCGCCGTGTGCTGGGAAGTGCCTTGCCGACCTGCGACTCCTCACAGGTGCCAGCTTGCAGGCGCAGAGTCGATGGCGTGGCGGATCACCAGAGGAGCTCCCTGAGGTCCTACTTACTGGGGCTGGGCCGGACCCTTCCGGTAGAGCGCGGTGGGACGCCACAACTGCTGCGGCACGATGAACCAGGCACGAGCTCCGCGACACCGAGCTCCCGCAACCGTTGAGCGTGTTGCGCACGTTGCTGCCCCCCCAACAGGTCGCAAGACGCCACCGGAAACGACGCGCCGCCGCGTGGAGCCTCGCGCCTCAGGTCTGTTCGCGTGCGAGCCGGTTGCGACGGTCCTCCTCTCGCTTGGAGTACGTGGCCGCACGGATGGCTTCGTCCGACTCGAGGCCGCTGCCCAGTGCGCCGCCGAGGGTGGCCGCCGACGCGACGAACCAGGCCAGCACGAACAGGTCTGCGTAGCGGAATGGTTGTTTGAGGTAGCTGCTCATCACGGCGGGGTCGAGGATGAACAGCGCCCAGAGCACGTTCAGGACGTAGAGCGCGATGTAGCAGATGAGCACGCCGACAGTTAGGGTCACCAGCGTCGATGTGTTGTACAGACGCGACCTGTCCCGGGCTGGAGAGGAGTCGTGATCCGGCCGGTCCCACAGGCCACCGTCGATGACGAGCCAGCCGACGACGAGCGCGATGGAGGTGATCGTCGCAACGACCAGGCGCCACGTCGACAACGAGCCTGCCAACAGCCACACGGTGGAGTTGATGGTGGCGATCGCGCCGGTCGTGAGTGCCGCGACGAGGGCTGTCTTGAGCCCGGGCACGAGTGCCCACGGTCGGTTGGCGAGCACCATCCCCAGAAGCAGGCGCCAGCGGCCACTACGCCGGGGCAGCGGTACCCGGTGGCCGCGCTCCGAGGTGGGGTCGAACATGCCGCTGATGAGTTCGCGCAACGCGTGTCTGCTGCGCTTGTGCATGCGAAGCCCGCCGAGCGCGGGGAGGGACAGCACCGCCGTCCGGTGCTGCGGGTCGGTCTCGATCAGCAGGTATCCGCCGTCTTCGTCGCGAAGAGGAAGTTCCGTGAGTCCGACGACCACATCCCACTGATGTTCGTGGGCCTGGTCGTTCAGTCGGGACAGCGCAGTGTCTACGTCCTCACAAGCGACCGTGAACGGTTCGCTCACCACCTCGAGGGCCCAGTCGCGCCGATCCTCGCCGTCGGGCGGATGGAGGTCGCCGAAGCGGCGCGCTATCTGAGTGGGCTTGGCCGGGTCAGCGACAAGGCCGACGCGTATCGCCTTCATCTGGCCGCAGTACCCGCAGCGCTCCCACAGAAACGCGCGAGCACACTGGTTGACCGTTGCAGACGGAGCCGCCCGGCGGCGGCCAACCCACTCATCGGCTCGTCGAACTTCACCAGCCTGCTGTCGGCTCGTCGGGTGCTCCTGAGCCTCGAGGCGGGGTCGGCGACTTGAGTGGTGGTGACTCGCCACCGGCTGCGCGTGCAACCGGTGGCAGGCCGGCCCCTATGCCCTTCCCGGCAGCTCGATCAGGAGGTGGTCTGGGCGTGCGGCTTGAGGACGACCTTGGTCCAGCCGTGATCGCGGGCGTCGAAGTGCTGGTAGGCCTCGGCCGCCTTGGTGAGTGGGAGTTCGTGGGAGACGAGGAACGACGGCTGCGCGTTGTTCGCGGCAATCAGGTTGCAGAGCTTGCGGTTGTAGCGCTTGACCGGGCACTGGCCGGTTCCCATGTGCTGGCCTTTGAACCAGAACTTGCCGTAGTCGATCGCCGCCTGTCCCTGCTTGCCAAGGTCTTCAGGCGATCCCGGGTCGCTGGGAACGAACACTCCGACCACGCCGATCCCGCCGGTGAACTTCACCGACTCGATGAGACGGTTGAGCGTGAGGTTGTTCTGCTCCTTGCCCTGCGGGTCGTGCGCCTGGTAGCCGACACATTCGCAACCGCGGTCCGCTCCCTTGCCGTCGGTCTGCTCGAGGACCGCCTGGACCGGGTCGGTCTTCGAGTCGTCGATCGGAACGGCACCGATCTTCTCCGCCAGCGCCAGGCGGTCGGGGTGCCGGTCGACCACCATGACCTTGGAGGCGCTCTTGAGTACGGACGAGTAGGCCGCGAAGAGACCGACAGGTCCGGCGCCGTAGACGACCACGGTGTCACCCGGCGCGACACCTGCCATCTCGGTGGCGTGGTAGCCGGTCGGCCAGATGTCGGCAAGCATCACGTAGTCGTCTTCCTTGTCCCGGGCGCCGGGTGGGAGACGGAGGGCGTTGAAGTCAGCCCAGGGCACCCGCAGGTACTCCGCCTGTCCGCCGCTCCACGGGCCCATGTCAGCGAAGCCGTACGCTGCGCCTGCGACCTGGGGATCCGGATTTGCCGTGAGGCAGTAGTTCGTCAACCCCGCGTTGCAGTTCTCGCAAGTTCCGCACGCGACGTTGAACGGCACCGCCACCATGTCGCCCTGGTGGAGGTCCTGCACGGCTGATCCTGTTTCGACGACCTCGCCGAGGTTCTCGTGCCCGAAGATCCGACCTGGTTCGAACGACGTCCTGCCTTCGTACATGTGCAGGTCTGACCCACAGATGTTCGTCGACGTGACCTTGATGATCGCATCGGTCGGTCGCTCGATCGTGGGATCGGGAACGTCCTTTACGGCTACGTCACGTGGGCCGTTGTACACGACTGCTTTCATGGGGCGATACCTCGCCTTCTACGCTGTTTCCCGGCCCGCCAGTGGGTTGGAGCCTGACAGCAGGGGTGCCTCGGGCCAGTCTGGAGGCGCCACCAAGATCTGCTGTCTGCGGTTTCGATTCATCCACGCGGCAGCACCCCTAGGCGGTGAACCGCCGTCGGTTTTCCACGCAACCACGCTTCGAACTTGCGCACAAGGGAACGGGTGCCTGCAGTCCTGTCAGGTGACTCTGCTGGGAGCGCGAGCGAACTGGTCGATGATGGCCGCGCAGAACGCCGGTAGGTCCGCCGGTGAACGGCTGGAGGTCAACTGCCCGTCGATGACGACCTCTTCGTCGACGACTTCGGCTCCGGCGTTCCGCAGGTCGGTGCGCAGGCTCGGCCATGAGGTCAACCGGCGACCGCGGACCGCGTCGGCCTCCACGAGGGTCCAGGGACCGTGACAGATCACGCCGATCGGCTTACCGCTTTCGACGAATGCCTTCACGAAGGCGACCGCATCGTTGTTCATGCGCAGTTGGTCTGGGTTCATGGTGCCGCCGGGCAGGACCAAGGCGTCGTAGTCGTCCACGGAGGCGTCGGCCAGGAGCCGGTCGACCGGGAAGGTTCCGGCAGGGTTGAGGTCGAACTGACGTGCCTGGATCTCGCCGGGGTGGATAGAGAGGATCTCGCTTTTTGCCCCGGCACCATACAGTGCACCCCGAGGCTGTTCGAGTTCCACCCGCTCCACGCCGTCGGTGGCCACGAACGCCACCTTTCTGTTCTGCAGCGGGTAATCCATGGTTTCCACCTTCCTGTCCGATGTCTGTGTGACCCACTAGGGGCCGGCCAAGGGTCGTCTGGCGCTGTCCCGTGCGTACTCGGACTCGGAGCGGACCTACGTCGCGGGTCCCTCCTGTACGGATGCCTTTATGACCGTGAATATCTATCCTCAACGGCATCGTTTGGATCCGTGAGCGAGATGCGCGGAAGGAGTGGTCGCGGACGCCGAGATACACCATCCCGCTTCCGAAACGCATATCCACAGATAGGGCGGCAACCGCTCGAACCTCAGGCGTCCCGCTCTTGGTTCCCACGCAACCAGATGGGGCGCTTCGTCGCAAGGGCCGGTGCCGGTAATAGTTGCAGTGCTAATCACCACCGAAGGAATGTCGCCTCCTTCGCCAGGGACGGTACAAGACGCTGAGGGTTAAGGTGGTGAGAACTGTGACGCGATGCCGGCCTGGAGACCAGGAGGCGAGTATGCCGGTTCAGAGTAGGAGCAGATTCGAACGGTTCTTTCGTGCAGCGGCGAGCCTGGACGTCGACAAGAACGATCTGAAGCGCTACCAAGATTTCTTGGACAACAAGATCTACGATCTTTTTCTGATCGGGAAGGCGTCGGCGAAGGCCAACGGGAGAGACGTCATCCAGCCGACCGACCTTCCCATCACGAAGGGGCTCCAGGAGAGCATCCATGAGTTCCGGCGACTGGACGAGGAGATCGAACTAACCCCGATCCTTGACATCCTGGCCGCACGGCCTCCATTGGACGTCACGATCAGCGATGAGACCGAGGAGAGGCTGCCGAGCGTAGCCGGCGGCCTGAGCATTGCACTGGCCAGGACGTTCAAGATCATCGAGCCTGGCCTGAAGAACCCTCAGACCGAGCACTGGTCGCGAGTGTTCCAGATCTTCGAGCAGCTCCTCTGAACCCGCCCGCCAGGGCTGTGGATGGCACCTTTCCCAGGCCGAGAAGGCGGCGGGCACCGGAGCCACCGCACCCCGAACAGGTTCACAGTGCAATCCCGATCGATCCTCTGGTGAGACGCGAGAGGCGCCGCGCGGTGTGAATCAGGCGAACCCAAGTCCGACGATGACGGTGCGTGCGGCCGCGGCGTTGGTTCGCGATGACCTCCGTCGTTCACTGCGGGACAGGCAGACCGCCGGCCCCTCGTGCGATGTGACCGGTGACCGCCTTAGTTCCGTTCAGGCGGCCACCAAGGAAAGCGTCTCCACAGATCCGAAGGTCTCGGTTCGAGCTCGGAGAAGAACGAACGAGAGGTGGGCAAGCGACGCTGGACCGGAGGCGCTGTGAGAATCTTGACCGTCAATGCGGGGTCGAGCAGCCTCCACCTCGTCTATGTCGATGGGAGCGCTACCGGGGATCGGCTGGATCTCTTCGAGCCGCCGGAATCGTCGGGGGTCCTGGGCCTCGTGGATGCTTTCGTCGCGGATCAGAAGGCTCCCGATGCGGTCGGCCATCGGCTTGTCCACGGCGGTGATGAGGTACGTAGAGCCAGGGTCGTCGATGACCTACTTCGTGCTCAGCTGGACATCGTGGCCGACCGCGCACCGTTGCATGTCCCTCCGGCGCTGATGCTGCTCGACCGACTCAGGCAACGATTGCCAGGTGTACCCCACGTGGTCTGCCCCGACAGCGCGTTCCACTCGGGTCTGCCGGCTGCTGCGGCAACATATCCGCTGCCTGCGCGGTGGCGGTCGCGTTGGGGACTGCGGCGGTACGGCTTCCACGGACTGTCCTACTCGTGGGCCACCCGACGTGCCGCACAGCTGATCGGACAAGACGTGACCGGACTACAGATGGTGCTCTGTCATCTGGGAGGTGGTGCGTCGGTCTGCGCTGTGGACGGCGGCCGTAGCGTCGACACCTCCATGGGCTTCACTCCGCTGGACGGCCTTCCGATGAGTAGCCGGTCGGGTGCGATCGACCCCGGCATGCTGATCTGGTTGCTCGGCGGGCGGCTTTCCCTCGAGGAGCTTGCTCAGGGGCTCTACCGCGAGTCGGGTTTGCTGGGACTGTCCGGTGGCCGTTCTGGTGATACCCGTGAGCTGGTCGCTGCAGCCCATCATGACGACGCGGCGACCCTCGCCCTGGAGGTGTACGTACACCGGGTACGGCGTGAGATCGCCGCGGCCGCAAGCAGCCTGTCGCGCCTTGACGCGCTCGTGTTCACCGGCGAGGTCGGCTGGGACCAACCAGAGATTCGGCTGGCGGTATGTCGCGGACTGCGCCAGCTCGGTGTTCCCGCGCCCGTGCGCGGCAACAGGGACGACGACGGCCCGGTCGGCCCCGCTGGCGCGGCAGTCTCCGTCCTTGTCATCGAGCCCAGAGAAGACCTTCAGATCGCCACGGACGCCGCAGCGGCGCTTCCTTGAGCTACGTTCCTGCTGGTCTTCCGAACAGGAACCGGCGGCGACGGCCCGAGCGTCCTCGACCGGGTGCTCGCGCTGGAACACTGGGCGGCCGCGATCACCCGGCTGAACGGCGGGTCAGCGCCGCCGAACCGTCCTGGGATGTTCGGCCCTTGCCGGCCGCCACTTCCTGGCGTCTGCTGGGACATCTCCGAGCGTTCACAGGAGGTGTACAGATGCCCAAAGTCTTGATAATCACCGGTGATGGCGCTGAGTCACTCGAGGTGCTGTATCCGTACCAGCGACTCGTCGAAGAGGGTTATGACGTCGATGTCGCGGCAGTGGAGAAAAAGAAACTTCAGTTTGTCGTGCACGACTTCAGCCCCGGTTTCGACACCTACACCGAGAAGCCTGGGTATGCGTGGCCCGCGGACGTCGCGTTCGCCGACGTCGAGCCCGCTGACTACGTAGCACTCGTCATCCCTGGCGGGCGCGCACCGGAATACATCCGGAATGACCCCGACTGTCAGCGAATCGTACGTCACTTCTACGAAACCGACGCGCCGGTGGCTCAGCTGTGTCACGGGCCGTTGATCCCGGCCGCCGCGCGTGTCCTTGCTGGCCGACGCACGGCGGCGTACCCGGAACTCGAACCGGACGTCACTCTTGCGGGTGCGGAGTTCGTCGACGCAGCTGCTGTTGTCGACGGGCAGGTGGTGTCTGGGCGGGCGTGGAATGACCACCCCTCCTGGATGCACGAGTTCATGCACATCCTCCACGCCAAAGCGGAACGACCGGTGATCTAGGCGAGCCGCTTCGGATGAACCCCATCGGGTCGTTCATCTTCCTGGGACACAGTCAGCTACCGGTCGCACCAAACTACGTCGGCAACCACGGAGTTCGACGGGTCCCAGGTATGTTGTGTCTGCGCTTCCGTGGCGGTTCTGCAGAGCCATCCGCGACGATTGTCAAGCGGCGCCGTCGAGCATGCCGTGGAGGTGGCCTGCGGCGGACTCGATGTCGTCGTACTTCTGCTGGGCAGCCCGGGTCTCGGCGCTGATGACGCCGCATCGGTGGATCTTGGTGAAATCTCCATAGGGAAATTTGTAATGGGCCTTCGTGTCTGCGGGAGCCTCGTCGTCGACGCCGAGGTACCACTTCCCGTACGCACTGAACCCGTGTTCGTCGAGGTAGGCGTTCTCCTGCGCTGTCGACGGTCGATGCTCGCTCCACGCGTCCTTGTCGTCGATGACGTACTCGCCGCCCTTGACCAGCTGCTTAGCGAAATCGAACGCTCTGTCGTTCAGCTTGGTTGTCATCAGTTTCTCCTCTTCGACCAGGACGGACTCTGAGAGTGGCTGCTCGTCCTTCGATCGGTCCGGACACGGCCAAATTCCACACTAGAACAGCCCGCAAGGGCCTGGTCCTGAGGCTGCGCCATCGTGTTGTGCGTGCACATCCGACGTATATGCCACGACGGCGGGCGTGCTTACTCCAATTGCTGAATACTGGGAGCGCGCTTATTTGACCTGCTTCTCTGATCAGACATCTTGCCTGATCTCGCCCTAGGTCCTGAGAAATTCCATGCTGTAGGTGCACGCGCCGACCGAGAACGGGTATCGGGAAGGCGGCGGAGTCTGTGACAGCTTCAAGGGATAAAGGCAAAGTGCCGCGTGGTCGGGGGCCGCTCGCCCCTGAAAACGACGCAGATGACCGTGATCGACTCGTACGTGACAGCAAAGGAGTGAGTTGTATGGCGACACGACAACTAGCAATGCGTACCTTCCCCGACTTCCTCGACTGGGCGGAGAATCTCCCACAGGTTCTGGCGTGGGGCAGTCAGCAGGCTCCGACGGAAGTGCGAGGTATGAGGGTTGAGCAGTTCGTCGACGATGGGACGTATGTTGTCCGGGCCGAACTCCCGGGCATGGACCCCGAGGACATCAAGATTGAGGTCGACAACTCGATACTGACGATTCGTGGCGAACGCCGGGAGGAGAGGCACGACCGCGGAAGCACCGAGTTCCACTACGGCCTGTTCGAGCGCCGGGTGATGCTGCCGGATGGGGCCGACGAGAGTGAGATTTCCGCCCGCTACGACGCCGGCGTCCTCGAGGTGTCGGTTCCGGTGCGTGAGCAGATGGCCGAGCCGAGGACTATTCCTGTCCAGCGCACTGAGACGAACCAGAAGGCAAACGAGAAGGCGAACGAGAAGGCGGACGAGAAGAAGTCCGGAAGGGGAGCAGGGGAGACCGCCAAGAAGAAGTAGTCCCGTCGGGATGCGGCAAGGTGTTCATGCTTCTGGTTCCCCGTTGGTGAAAGTCGACAGCCGACGTGGGGTCTGGTCATCTGGACCGTCTCTGACTTGGAGGCTGCCCCTTTCCCGGTTGGAAGAGTGTCGACTCGACGTCGGAGGCGAAGGGTCGATATCACGTTTTCAGAGGGCTGAGGTGGCCGTGAACGAGTATCCCAAGCGCACGCGCACCGTCATCGTCGGCGCCGGCTTCGCCGGCTTCCACGCGGGGCGGACTCTCTCGCGGATGACCAAGGGAACGATGGAGATCGTCCAGGTAAACCCCACCGACTACTTCTTGTATTTGCCCCTCCTTCCCGAGGTCACCGGCGGTGTCCTTGAGCCTCGGCGTGTCGCGGTACCGCTGGCGGCGGCCTGCCCGGGAGTCCAGTTCCTTCTGGGTACGGTCGTCGAGGTCGAGGTCGCGGATCGGCGGGTGGCGTTTGTCGATCCCGACGGTGGACGCAAGGCCCTCGACTACGACCACCTGGTCCTCGCTGTCGGGAGTGTGGACAAACTCCTTCCGATCCCGGGGATCGCGGAGTATGCGTACGGATTCCGCAGCATCGCCGAGGCCCTCTATCTGCGCGACCACATGCTGAAGCAGATCGAACTGGCGCAGACGGCTGACGCCGACGAACGCAATGAGCGCTGCACCTTCGTGGTCGTGGGTGCGGGATACACCGGGACCGAGGTGGCCTCGCAGGGACAATTGGCAACCCTCACGGCCGCTCGGCGCTGCCCTGGCGGCCTCGGACAGCCGGTCCGGTGGCTCCTTGTCGAAAGGGCGCCTCGCATTCTCCCCCAGCTCGACGCCCGCCTCGCGGTAGCGGCCACTCGGATCCTGACCGAGCGCGGAGTCGAGATTCGAACGAGCACGACGGTGGAAGAAGCGTCCGCCCGTGGCGTGCGGCTGTCCGACGGGGAGTTCGTACCCACCCGTTCGCTCGTGTGGTGCGTCGGAGTGCGGCCGGATCCGCTGGTCGAGAGCCTGGGCCTGCCGACCACCAGCGGTCGATTGGTGGTCGACGAGTTCCTCAGCGTGCCAGGTCATCCCGAGATCCACGCCTGTGGCGACGCGGCCGCAGTCCATGACAGCACGCGGCCGGGTGAACTCACTCCCATGACGGCGCAGCACGCGGAACGGCAGGGCAGGTGCGTTGCCCACAACATCGCCGCGGCTTACGGGTACGGCCGCAGCCGTGCGTACCGGCATCACGACCTTGGGTTCGCAGTCGACCTTGCCGGAGCGAGAGCGGTCGCCAGCCCTGTCGGATATCCCATCTCCGGCGTACCCGCGAAGGTATTGACTCGCGCGCTCCACCTGCTCGACATTCCAGACAACCGGGCGCGGATCGCCTCGGACTGGCTCATCGGTGCACTCTCGCCCCGCCAGGTCGTCCAACTCGGTCTGGTCGAGGGCTCAGCGGTCCGACTCGCGGCCAGAGTCGAGCGCCCAGCCGTGCCAGCTCCCAGGCACCAGGACCGGCGGTCCGAGGTTGCCCGAGAGGACAACTAGCGATCCTCTCCACCGATCCCATGCCGGTGAGGAACGCACCAGGAAGAAGTATCACGGCTCGAACGAGAACGCCGTGGCCACGGTCGCGGTGACATAGAGCGCCAACGTAGTCAGAAGCAAGCTTCTTGCGCCCGAACCGGTCGGCGCGCCGGCCGAAGCGCAATGCCCTCAGGCACGGTCTGGCGACATAGAGATGGCCGCCGCACGCGGTGCGAATGTCGGCGGCGGTCAGGCTGATGCCGCGAGTGGTGCCGATGAACACGAAGATGGCCCGCACCTCGCTCCTGCGGCTTGTTGTCCTCGACGATGGAGCCGACCGTGCGTCACGGGGGCCGAAGAGGACGCCTATACGAGGACCTCCTCCGCCCATGACCGCACGATCACGGCAGGCGCCGCGCCGACGTGTGTAGCGAGCGCCTTGCCCCCCTTCATGACAATGAGCGTGGGTACGGAACGAATTGCGAGGCGTTCGATGATCTTTGGCGCTTCGTCCACCTCGACCTCGACGAGTTTCACCCGCCCGGCCAGATCCTTGGCGATCTGCTCGAGGATGGGCGTCATTCGACGGCACGGAGGGCACCACGGTGCACACATGTAGATGAGGACAGGAACCTGCGACCTCTCCACGATGCCGGTGTACGTGTCGTCACTGGTGTCGACGACCCAGGGGAGGGCCGAATTGCAGCTGCCGCAGTGTGGCGCACTCTCAGCCATGCTCCATACCCGGTTCATCCGACCGCAACGCTCACATGTCACGCTGGCTGGGAGATCGTGCGACGTCATAAGGCTTCTCACGCTCCATGTCGAGCCGCCTAGGTTGTCGTCCGACGTCAACGATCGCCGGGATCAGCGAGGTTTGACCCTTCGACCCATAAGCGGGTTCGCGCCTGGCCCGCGAACAAAATATGTTTGTCGAGTGTGGACGACGTCCGTGACTTAGTTGTGAAACATCCCCGTCACCGGATATTGTCCCCCGCTTACGGAATCGTGTAAAGGGGCGCCTTCAGTCGAGGGCGAATGCGCCCAGCGGGCAACCTCACTGGGTCCGAGCTCCGCCCGGCCGGCGATCGCAGCGCCGCGATGAACGGGTATGTGCCGTGATCGGCTCCCTCTTCTTTACTAGGGGGTGATTTCCTCGCGCAGTACACGTTCAGCGCTCGGCCGGGATGGACCTGGTGGCGGCGAAAGTGTTGCCCGTCTGCGGGACCCGGCGGGAGCCGTCCATTCCCTGAGGGCACGGACTGTTGTGGCCCAACGGCGGGCGACCAGACGCGGAATCCAGCCCAATCGGGAGTGTGGTGTCACTTTACGGTTCTCCCCGGGTGGCCGAGTTCCTACCTGAAGGTCGACCATCAGTCGGTCGACCGCAGCCAACAAGGCTCCCGCCAGCTCCCAGCCCTGTGGGTCGCGCCACACCCGTGATCGCAGAAGCTGGGCTGCCGCGTCGCGATGCATACGGGCCTGGGCCAAGGCGTGATCCAGATCGTCCCGGTGGGGTTTGGTGTCCGGAGTGATTTCGGTGGTGACGATCACTCCGAAAGTGTCGAACGAATCCGCCAGACGGCTGAGGAGGCCCTCCAGCAAGACGGTCAGTTGCTCGTCGGACAGGAGCGCCCTGCGGTGAGGGCCGCCGGAAAGTTCAACCAGCGTACGGCAGAGCGACCGGACCGATACCGCACAGTGGTCCAAGGTGTCCATGCGGCTGCGCAAGATCAGCCGCGTATGCAGCAGCTGACGGCCGCGAGGGTTCAAGCGCAGGCTGTCTTCGGCTTTGGCGAGGGCGACATCCACCCTGACGAAATCCCGGTCGATCCGACGGGCCTCAGACAGCCACGAGCTGGCGTTCTCGGCGCTCGCTCCCTGCTGGATCTCACGCGCCATGCGGCGCAGTAGCTCACCGAGCTGGTCGGCAAGCTTGTCGACGGCTTCGCCGGCCGTCTGGACGTAGACAGAGGGGGGTACCAGCAGGTTCAGCAGCACTCCCACCCCGGCCCCGATCAGGGTCTCAAGCGCCCGTCCTTGTGCCGTTGCCGCTGGGTTGGCAACCCCTATTACGAGCATGCCGCTGATGGCGACCTCCTGTACAGCCGGCCCGAGTCGCAGGACCCGGCCCAGTGCTAGGGAAGCAAAGATCAAGATCGCCAGACTCCACCAGGTGAGTCCCACCAAGTGGGCGAAGCCAACTGCGACGAGTACACCCACGACCACACTGACCACCCGCTGCACTCCGCTGGTGAGGGTGGCATACAGCGTGACCTGGACGACGATCAGCGCGGTGAGCGGCGCCAGCAGAGGCTGCGGACTGCCCGACACCCGCTGCGCCACAACGTAGGCGATGACCGCGGCGGCCGTGGCCCGCACGGCCTGTCGGGCGAACGCGTCAGGGCCTCGCCGGGTCAGGCGTACAATCTGGGCAGGTCCGTGGGTGTGTTTCAGCTGCCGCTCCGCCCCACGGGCACCTGGCCGCCATCGGTGGTTTAGCACCAGCTCGCGCCTGACACAGGTAGACACATGGAGCGTCGACGCCGTGCCGGAGGAGTACCCGGCGACGGCGGTCGCTTGTGTGTAACCGTCCCACCAGAGGCGCCGCCGATCGCCATCTCGGATGTCATCGCGGTATAGGCAGTGAACAAATTTTCTGGAACTTTCTGCTCTGTACCAGCAAAGAGTCGGCTAATGCGCGTCCATCGTCTGATAGATTCCCGGTTGTTCTCAGCATTGTGCCACGTCGTGTGGGACTGCCGAGAAGTCGCTGAAACTCTGAGCGCCTGGGTTTACTGATCACGTGGGGAGGAAGCGGTCCTCAAAGGTGATCGTGAACGCGGTTAAGGGCCGTTACCGTGTGTCCCATCGTTAAATCGATGACATCCCGTCGGACCTTGGACTGTAGTCCACCATTCAAACCTGACGCGTCCGGCCGTTACCTTTGATCGTCCCAGCCGGCGACTCCTCGGTCGATGGCCGCGCGGTCGGTGCACGAACATCTCAACCGGGGAAGTGCCGATGACTGTCGGGAGAGCGACCGCGGACAGGCCAATGACGGTGGGCGGACATCATGATCCTCATTGGAAGGAGAGAGATCACGAGCACGAAGCTGAACGAAAGTGCATTCGATCCTGCCGGACGACTTGTCAAGGACGGTATGTCATCGACGAACAGGACGCATGGAGCGAGCATCGACTGACCCGGCCAGGACGAGAATACTTGCCTCGAGGAGCACGGTTTCTAGTTGTATGGGAAGTGGTACCTCGGTATCGAGGACGAGGAGTCTGTCGACACAAAGGCACACTACAAATTTCCTACGGTGACTTCGCGAAGATTCACCGGTGCGGAGTGATCAGCACGGATGCAGCCCAACGCAAGTATGACGACATCGAATCAGCCGCCGCGCATCATCATGGCATGTTCGCCGCCGCGGCAGCTGGAATTGCTCGGCCGGCGTCGGTCCACCAGGATCCGTCGGCCGGGCTCCATCCTTTGCAGCGAAGAGATGCAAGAACATGGACTATGACCAGTTTCTGACCATCGTGGAACGAGGTGGCGGGGCCACAGGAGTCGGGGCTGACCGCTCTACCGCTGCCACTCTGCAGACCCTGGCCGAGCGGATCTCCCCCACCGAGGCACGTCATCTCGCTGGCGAGCTTCCGCCGGAGCTGGGTCCACTGCTGTTCACCGCTGAACCGGCAGAGGGGTTCGATGTCGACGAGTTCATCCGTCGCGTGGCGGAGCGGGGCGACATGGACCTTCCGACCGCGACCCGGGCCGCAAGTGCGGTCTTCACGGCACTCTCGCGCGCGCTGAGCGAGCGGGAGTTCGCCCACCTCGTCGCGCAACTGCCCAAGGATTTCGTCCTTGTCCTACCCACCGGACCGGAAATCCTTCCGGCCGGGGCCTTCCTCGAGCGGGTTGCCCAGCGTGCCCAGCTCCATGACGGCGATGCCAGTCGGGTCACCGATGCCGTTCTCCAAACCCTCGCCGAGCGCATCGCCGCGGGGGAGGTCGACGATCTGATCAGCAGGTTGCCCTCCCCGCTCCATGACCCCCTACGAGCCGGCAGGTCCGTGGATGCCGATCAGGCCCAGCGCATGTCGGTGGAGAGGTTCCTTGCCCGGGTGGCCGAGCGCGAAGGTGTGACACCGCAGGAGGCGTTCGTCCACGCTCGAGCGGTCATGACCACGCTGCGTGAGGCGGTCGGCGAGGAGTTCCACGACGTCGTGGCACAACTCGGCCCGAAGTACGCGGCCCTGTGGTCGGGTTGATCGCGCACGCAGTCGTCGCCCAGCGAGCGGGCGACCTGCCGTTGGTCACCGTTGAGGGGGCACCTGCTCCATCTGGCTCTGCACCGGGCTGAACAGGTCATCCGGCTGCCCGGCGTCAACGCTCAGGTAGAAGTAACGCACGAAGTCCCAGCCGGGGTCGTTCTCCAGGCTGCCCTGCCACTGGCCGAGGGCGTCGACGCCGACGATCTGTCTGGCACCGGACTCGGAGTCCTCCACCAACGCCCAGACGGTCACCGGAGACGACCTGGTGACCTGAGGGCTCATCCGCCAGCGCGCATACCAGCCCGGTGGGGCCGAGTCGAACTCGAGGATCCTTTTCACAGTGCCCTTCCTTCCCCCGCTTCCCCTGTGCTCCTGCCCCGGCCCGCAGCCGTTATTCCTTCGGTATGGAAAACCCGGCTCACGACCCCGGGGGACGGGGGCGGTCCGGATCGACCCGACCAGGACAGGGCTTTCGGCCTTGCCCACCGCCCGGCCGTCGGCATGTGCTTGACGGTAGTCAATCGGTCGGGGAGACATCATGACCGTCACGCCATCAGTCGCACGAACGTCGATCCAGAGCATCAATCCGTACCAAAACGAGGTACTGCGCGAGTTCCCCGCGATGTCCGACGAGGAGGCCGACCGAGCAGTCGACCAGGCTCAGCGGGCGTTCCAGGAATGGCGGTGGCTGCCCGCCGCGGAACGCGCGCAGGCCGTGTGCCGGGCTGCCGACCTGATGCAGCAGCGCCGCGACGGGCTCGCCCGTACCGTGACCTTGGAGATGGGCAAGCTCATCGAGGAGAGTTACGGCGAAGTGGATCTCGTGGTCGACATCCTCCGGTACTACGGCGAGCAGGGGCCGGAACTCCTCGCGGACGAGCCGATCACCGTGGACGAGGGCACCGCCGTCGTGACGAACCGGCCGCTCGGCGTGCTCCTGGGCGTCATGCCCTGGAACTACCCGCTCTACCAGGTAGCTCGGTTCGCGGCGCCCAACCTGGTTGCGGGTAACACGATCCTGCTCAAGCACGCAAGCAACTGCCCGCAGTCGGCACTCGCGCTCGAGCAGCTGTTCCGGGACGCGGGCGCTCCCGACGGCGTCTACACGAACCTGTTCGTACGCGGATCCGGGATCGGGCGGATCATCGACAATCCACTGGTGCAGGGGGTCTCGCTGACCGGCAGCGACCGGGCAGGTGCGAGCGCGGCCGAGCGTGCCGGGCGCAGGATCGACAAGACCGTACTGGAGCTCGGCGGGAGCGACCCGTTTATCGTGCTCGACGGCAGGGACTTCGACCGGACCATCGACGCCGCCGTTGTCGGCCGCCTGGGCAACATGGGGCAGAGCTGCGTGAGCGCCAAGCGGATGATCGTTGTGTCCGACGTCTACAACGAGTTCGTCGGTCGGCTGCGCCAACGTTTCGAGGCGCTCACCCCGGGCGACCCCATGGACCCGGCGACGACCCTCGGCCCTCTTTCGTCCGAAGAGGCCGCCGAGAACCTCGTGAGTCAGATCCATGACACCGTCGCGCAGGGCGCCACCCTGGTGACCGGTGGCAGGCGCATCGACCGGCCCGGCGCCTTCGTCGAGCCGACGATCCTCACCGACGTACGCCGCGGGATGCGTGCCTACCACGAGGAGCTTTTCGGGCCGGCGGCGGTGGTGTACCAGGTCGCCAACGACCACGAGGCCGCCAGCCTGGCCAACGACAACCCGTACGGCTTGGGCGGCGTCGTCATGTGCCGGGATCTCGACCGAGCCCACCGGGTCGCCGAGCGGCTCGACACCGGCATGGTCTGGGTCAACCACCCCACCTCGTCCCGACCCGAACTGCCCTTCGGCGGCATCAAGTGCTCCGGGTACGGGCGAGAGCTGTCCGACCTGGGGATCAAGGAGTTCGTCAACCGGAAACTGATCCGCACCTTCCCGACGACCTCGGCGATCGGCTTCGCCCAGGGCTGAGCAGCACCTACGCGCACAATGGGGACCGGGCGCGAGCACCGTCCATCGAGGCGGAGTGGCCAGGTGACGCAGGTACCACCGGAGCTCCATCCAGGTACCACCTGGGTGCGCGCAAGGAGCTGGGTCAGGAATGACACATGCCGACACGTTTCGAGGGCGCGATCTTCGACGTCGACGGTGTCCTCGTCGACTCGCCGCACGAGAAGGCGTGGCGTGAGTCGTTGCGCGAGCTGATGCAACCGGACTGGCGCGACACCCGCGACCAGACGGGCTGGACGCCGGAAGCCTTCACGTCGCGCGTCTACCAGGAGGAGTTGTCGGGCAAGCCACGCATGAGCGGCGCGCAGGCAGCCCTTGCCTACTTCGACATTCCCGACGATGAGGAGGGTACGCGAGCAGCGGAGTACGCCGACCGCAAGCAGGCGATGGTGGTCCGTCTCATCGAGGCCGGAGACTTCACCCCCTTTCCCGACGCGTTGCGGTTCATCATCGCCGTCAAGGATGCCGGGATCCGCACAGCGACCGCCTCGTCGTCGACGAACACCAAGCTCATCCTGCGAAGGATCCGGCTTGACACATTCGCCTCAGAGCACCACATTTCCTCGCCTTCCGTACGCCCGGGGCTCACGCTGTTGGACTTCATCGATGCCGATGTCTCGGGCCGAGATCTCGCCCACGGAAAACCGGATCCACAGATGTTCCTCACCGCAGCGCACGAGCTCCAGGTCAAGCCGGAGAACTCGTTCGTCGTGGAGGACGCCGTGGCCGGAATCGAGGCCGCGAAGGCCGGCGCGATGTCTGCGATCGGGGTCGCCAGAGCCGATGACGCCGACCTGTTGGCCAGGGCCAACGCCGACATCGTGGTCACCACCCTCGATGATGTCGACGTCGCCGCGTTGGCCGACGGGCGCCTGGCCACCAGGCACGGTTAATCCGGTCTGTGGGGTACTTCTCCAGGAATTAGTTCGACCCGGCCCCTCTGTTGGACAGGCGTGGGATACCACGTATGCGAGGTGAGCCGATGGTGGGGACCGGTAATTCGGCCTCTTTGCGGAGGGCCGTCGACAGTTCTGTCACGACTCAAGTCCCCTTGATACAGCCGGACCGCGAATCATCGGCGTCCGACGGAAGAAGGTTCGGAGGCTGGTGATATTAGTGTGATTACCGGATCGCTGGCGGCCGCGCCAACTCAAGTGAAGAGCCGCGCAGTTCCGTGCGGGACAGTACTAAAAGGTGGCTCGGCGATTCGATGCTGGAAGCCTCTTTACACTCTGCTCTCTGGGCGTGAGACTGCGAGGTAGTGTGCAGACTTTCGCGACCTCGTGGTTGTTACGTTCCCGGTCGAATCTCTGCCTCCAGGTATCCGGTCTGGATCACAGTCTTCCGGTGCTGCACGCGTTCCGCTGATGTGGCTCATCCACAGAGCGGTTCGGCGACGGACACGACCTGCAGTTGAGACTTCTGAACGGATTTGATCATGGCGAAAGCGGTTGGTATCGATCTGGGTACGACGAACTCGGTGATTGCCGCGGTGGTCGACGGGACGGCCACGGTGATCGCGAATGCGGAGGGTCAGCGGACGACGCCTTCGGTGGTGGCGTTCACCGAGCAGGGTGAGCGGTTGGTGGGTCAGTTGGCCCGCCGCCAGGCGATTTTGAACCCGAAGGGCACGATCACGTCGGCGAAACGGTTCATCGGCCGGCGTTTTGACGAGGTGGGCAGTGAGATCCACGCGGTGTCGTTCGATGTGGTGTCCGGGCCGGACGGTGCGGTGCGGTTCGATGTGCACGGGAAGTTGTACTCCCCGGAGGAGATTTCCGCGCTGGTGTTGCGCAAGTTGGCCGAGGATGCGGCGAAGTTCCTTGGTGAGAAGGTGAGCGAGGCGGTCGTCACGGTGCCGGCGTACTTCAACGACGCGCAGCGTCAGGCCACCAAGGACGCGGGGCGGATCGCCGGGCTGGAGGTTCTGCGGATCATCAACGAGCCGACGGCGGCGGCGCTGGCGTACGGGCTGGACAAGAAGGGGCATGAGACTGTTCTGGTGTTCGATCTGGGGGGTGGGACGTTCGACGTCAGTCTGCTCGATGTCGGCGACGGTGTGGTGGAGGTGCGCGCTACTGCGGGCGACACCCATCTGGGTGGTGACGACTTCGACCGTCGGGTGGTGGACTATCTGGCCGAGGACTTCCAGCGCTCCGACGGCATCGATCTGCGGCGTGACCCGCAGGCGCTGCAGCGGTTGTTCGAGGCGGCGGAGAAGGCGAAGGTGGAGTTGTCGTCGGTTACCCAGACCACGATCAACCTGCCGTTCATCACTGCCGATGCCACCGGTCCGAAGCATCTGAACACGACGTTGATGCGGTCGACGTTTGAGGAGGTCACCCACGATCTGGTCGAACGCTGCCGTGGCCCGGTGGAGCAGGCGATGGCTGATGCGAAGGTGACCGCGGACGATATCGATGAGGTGATCCTGGTCGGTGGGGCGACCCGGATGCCTGCGGTGCAGAACCTTGTCCGGCGGATGACCGGTGGCAAGGACCCGAACATGACTGTCAACCCGGATGAGGTGGTGGCGCTGGGGGCGGCCATCCAGGCGGCGGTGCTGAAGGGGGAGATGAAGGATGTCGTGCTGCTCGACGTCACTCCGTTGTCGCTGGGCATCGAGACGTTGGGTGGGGTGATGACGAAGGTGATGGACCGCAACACGACCATCCCGGCCCGGCGTACTGAGACGTTCAGTACGGCGGAGGACAACCAGTCCGCGGTCGATGTGGTGGTGTTGCAGGGTGAACGTGAGCGGGCGAGTGACAACCGTGTGCTCGGGAGGTTCCGGCTGGAGAACGTCCGGCCCGCGCCGCGTGGTGAGCCGCAGGTCGAGGTGACCTACGACGTGGACGCCAACGGCATCTTGAACGTGTCCGCCCGTGACAAGGACACCGGGGCCGAGCAGCGGATCACCATCAGTGAGAGTTCCAATCTGGACAAGTCCGAGGTGGACCGGATGGTGTCCGACGCCGAGCGGTACCGCGCCGACGATGCCCGGATCCGGGAGGTGGTCGACGCCCGCAACGGTCTGGACGCGGCGGCCTATCAGGTCGAACGGCGGCTGGGCGAACTCGGCGACGTCGCGCCCGAGCACGAGCGGGCACGCGCTCAACTGTTGCTGGGGGATGCCCGCCAGGCGGTCAAGGACGACAGTGCTCCGCTGGAGCGGCTGCGGTCGCTGACCGGCGAGCTGCAGCAGATCTACCACAGCCTGAGCGCTTCCGGCGGTGGGGACGGTGGGCCCGGACCAGGCGGACCAGGTGGTGAACCCGGTGGTGGACCCGGCGGTGGACCCGGCGGTCAAGGTGTGCCCGGGCAGCGTGGAGCGACCGAGGACGAGGACGTGATCGACGCGGAGTTCACCACGGACTGAGGCTCACCACGGACTGAGGCTTGCGATGACCGAGCAGAAGCCGGAGCACCTGCCGGACCTTGACCGGCCGGGGGCAACCGAGACCTACGTGCAGAATGCGAACGACCAGCCGGGCCCGCCCGGCCGCGACGATGCGCTCACGGAGGCGCGAGCGCGCGCGGCGGACTTCGAGGACCGGTGGCGGCGGGCTGTGGCCGATGCCGACAACCAGCGCAAGCGGTACGCCCGCGAACTGGACCGGCAGCGCGCCGAGGTCGTGGCGACCCAGGCCGCGCGGTGGCTGCCGGTCGTGGACAACCTCGACCGTGCGGTGGCGCATGCGCAGGCGGCGCGACCGGAGGGGGAGCAGGACTCGTTGCTGGAGGGTGTTCGGGCCGTTCTGGAACAGGCGGTGGGGGTGCTTGCCGGCCTCGGTTTCCCGCGTCAGGAGGGCGAGGTGGGCGCGGTGTTCGATCCGGCCCGGCACGAGGCGGTGGCCACCGTGCCCAGTGCCGAGGTGCCGGCCGGGACGGTGCTGGACGTGGTGAGCCCCGGCTACGGCGAGGGGGAGCGGCAGCTGCGGCCGGCGGGCGTGGTGGTGGCGACGAAGGCGGCGTGAGGGTGTGATGGCCGACCGCGACTTCTATCAGGTTCTCGGGGTACCCCGGACGGCCACCCGGGAGGAGATCCAGCGCGCCTACCGGCGGCTGGCGCGGGAGAACCATCCCGACGTCAACAAGGACCCAGGTGCCGAGGACCGGTTCAAGGACGTCTCGGAGGCCTACGACGTGCTGTCCGATCCGGATCTGCGCAAGCGGTACGACGTGTTCGGGGCGGACTTCCGTCGGGTGCCCGACGACGTCGACCCCGACACCTGGATGCAGGCCCAGGCACAGGCGCAGGCGCGGGCCAGGGCGGGTGGTCGTGCGCGGGCGGGTGCGGGTGCTCGCGGTGCCGGCGGGTTCGGCGGGTTCGAGGGGTTCGAGGGGTTCGAGGGGTTCGGTGGTGTCGAGGGGGAGGAGGTCGATCTGGAGGATCTGCTGAGCGGCATGTTCGGCGGGCGGGCAGGTCGCGCCGGACGTGGGCGGGCGGGCCGGGGCGGTCGTGGTTTCGGACCGATCCCGGGTGCGGACCAGGAGGCCGAACTCCCGCTGACGGTCGAGGAGGCTTACCGGGGCGGGCCGCGGTCGGTGACGTTGTCCGGGCCGGGCGGCACCCGGCGCTACGACGTGAACGTTCCGCCCGGTGTCACCGACGGGCAGCGGATCCGGCTGGCCGGGCAGGGCGGGCAGGGTAGCGACGGCGCGCCGCCCGGCGACCTCCATCTCGTCGTCCGGCTCCTTCCGCATCCCCGTTACCGCGTACGTGGTCGCGACATCCACCTGGACCTGCCGCTGGCTGCGTGGGAGGCGGCCCTCGGCGCGACCGTCGCGGTCGACACCCCGGGCGGTGAGGCGAAGGTCAAAGTCCCGCCGGGCACCTCCAGTGGTCGGTCGCTGCGGCTGCGCGGCCGGGGAATGCCGAACCCGAACGGCAACCCCGGCGACCTGTACGCCCAGGTCCGGATCATGGTGCCGCCGCACCCGAGTGAGGAGGAACGCCGGCTGTGGTCGGAACTGGCCCAGGCTTCCGGGTTCGACCCGCGGGCGGACTCCGGCACCGGCGCGCCCGGCACGTCCAGTCAGTCATCTGGTTCCGGGGCAGGGAGGCGCTGATGTCGTTCGCACTCGTCCGGATGCGGGTTCGCCGGGAGGAGCGCCCCGGCCGGCAGGTGCACCTTGGTCTGGAGGAGTTCGCCGCCCGGGTGGGGCTGCATCCGGACCACGTACGCCGGCTGGTGGTGCTCGGCCTGCTGGACGCGGACGCCGATCCGAGCGGCCGGCTGCACTTCGCGCCCGCCCAGGTCGCCCGCGCCGCGCGGATCGAACGTCTGCGGGCCGGGTTCTGTCTCAACTACGCCGGGATCGGTGTGGTGCTGGACCTGCTGGACCGGATCGCGCAACTGGAGGCGGCCGAACGCGCGGCCGGTATGCGCCTCCCGCGGCACTCGCCGCAGCCGTCTACCTCTGTTGACGCAGGTAGGCGCATCGTCACCAGATCCAGTGGGCGCGGACAGCCGTCTGCCGCCCGACGTTATGGAGGCCACTTGTGGACCCGAACCGGTTGACTCAGAAGAGCCAGGAGGCTTTGCAGGAGGCGCAGTCCGCCGCGTTGCGGTTCGGGCATACCGAGGTCGATGGTGAGCATCTGTTGCTGGCCCTGTTGGACCAGCCGGAGGGTCTGGTGCCGCGGTTGTTGGTGCAGGCGGGTGTGGATCCGGATCTGTTGCGTAAGCAGGTGGAGGATGAGCTGGAACGCCGGCCTCGGGTCGGCGGGCCGGGTGTGGAGCCGGGTCAGGTGTTTGTGACGCAGCGGCTGGCGCGGCTGCTCGACACCGCGGACCGGGAGGCGAAGCGGCTGAAGGATGAGTACGTGTCGGTGGAGCATCTGGTGGTGGCGTTGCTGGAGGAGGGGCCGGCCACGTCGGCGGGCCGGTTGCTGCACGATCTGGGCCTGTCCAGGGACCGGTTCCTGGCGGCGCTGACCCGGATCCGGGGGAACCAGCGGGTCACCTCCGCGCAGCCGGAGGCGGCGTATGAGGCGTTGGAGAAGTATGGCCGGGACCTGGTGGCCGATGCCGCGGCGGGCCGGTTGGATCCGGTGGTCGGGCGGGACGGTGAGATCCGGCGGGTGGTGCAGATCCTGTCGCGGAAGACGAAGAACAACCCGGTTCTGGTGGGTGATCCGGGGGTGGGGAAGACCGCGATCGTGGAGGGCCTGGCGCAGCGGATCGCCAACGGTGACGTGCCGGAGGGGCTGCGGGACAAGGTGGTGTTCGGGTTGGACATGGGTGCGCTGGTGGCGGGTGCGAAGTATCGCGGTGAGTTCGAGGAGCGGCTGAAGGCGGTGCTGAACGAGGTCCGCGCCGCGGCGGGGCGCATCTTGTTGTTCGTCGACGAGTTGCACACGGTGGTGGGTGCGGGTGCGGCTGAGGGTGCGATGGACGCGGGGAACATGCTCAAGCCGATGCTGGCCCGCGGTGAGCTGCACATGATCGGTGCGACGACGTTGGAGGAGTACCGCAAGAACGTGGAGAAGGACGCCGCTTTGGAACGCCGGTTCCAGCCGGTGATGGTGGACGAGCCGTCGGTGGAGGACGCGATCTCGATCCTGCGCGGGCTGCGGGAGCGTCTGGAGGTGTTCCACGGTGTGAGGATCCAGGACGCCGCGCTGGTCGCGGCGGTCGTGCTGAGTCACCGCTACATCTCTGACCGGTTCCTGCCCGACAAGGCGATCGATCTGGTGGATGAGGCGTGCGCGATGCTGCGGACGGAGATCGACTCGATGCCGGCCGAACTGGACGAGTTGACCCGGCGGGTGCGCCGGTTGGAGATCGAGGAGGCCGCGCTGGGCAAGGAGTCCGACGCCGCGAGCAAGGAGCGGTTGACGCAGCTGCGCAGGGAGCTGGCCGACCTGCACGCGCAGGCGGACGCGATGCGGGCGCAGTGGGAGGCCGAACGGCAGGCGTTGCGGCGGGTGCAGGAGCTGCGGCAGGAGATCGAGCAGGTACGCCGTGACGCCGAACAGGCCGAGCGTGACTATGACCTGAACCGTGCCGCGGAGCTTCGTCACGGCCGGCTGCCGGAGCTGGAACGCCGGTTGCATGCGGAGGAGGAGCAGCTGAGTGAGAGGCTCGGTGAGCGGCGGCTGCTGCGTGAGGTGGTCACCGAGGAGGAGATCGCCTCCATCGTGTCCCGGTGGACCGGTATCCCGGTGAGCCGCCTGCAGGAAGGTGAACGGGAGAAGTTGCTGACGCTGGATGAGGTGCTGCACGAGCGGGTGATCGGCCAGGACGAGGCGGTCCAGTTGGTCGCGGACGCGGTGATCCGGGCGCGGTCGGGTATCAAGGACCCGGCCCGTCCGATCGGGTCGTTCATCTTCCTCGGGCCCACCGGGGTCGGGAAGACCGAACTGGCCAAGACGCTCGCGCAGGCGTTGTTCGACACCGAGGACAACATGGTCCGCATCGACATGAGCGAGTACCAGGAACGCCACACGGTGAGCCGGCTGGTGGGTGCCCCGCCCGGGTACGTGGGCTATGAGGAGGGCGGGCAGCTGACCGAGGCGGTCCGCCGTAAGCCGTACTCGGTGGTGCTGTTCGATGAGATCGAGAAGGCCCACACCGACGTGTTCAACCTGCTGCTGCAGGTCCTCGACGACGGGCGCCTCACCGACGCCCAGGGCCGCACGGTCGACTTCCGTAACACGGTCATCATCATGACCTCCAACGTCGGGTCGGAGTACCTCCTGGAGGGCGCGACCACCGGCGGGGAGATCGGCCCGGACGCCCGGGCGCGGGTGATGGCCGACCTGCGGTCACGGTTCCGGCCGGAGTTCCTCAACCGGGTCGATGAGATCGTGTTGTTCAAGCCGCTCACCGAGGCCGAGATCGAACGCATCGTGGACCTGATGTTCGACGAACTACGGGCACGGCTGGCCGACCGGCGGATGAGGCTCGACGTCACCGAACAGGCACGCCGGCTGATCGCGCTGGAAGGCTTCGACCCCGTCTACGGCGCCCGGCCACTGCGCCGGTTCATCTCCCGAGAGGTCGAGACCCGGATCGGCCGCACCCTCCTCGCCGGCGACGTCCACGACGGCGCGCAGATCACCGTCGACGCCCACGACGGAGAGATCGTGGTGTCCTACCACAACCCCACGCCGGCCACGCGGCTCGAGGCCGCCTGAGGGTTCGATGGAGGAAGGAACGGGACTGATGACCACACAGACCGAGACGAACGTCGTCGAGTGCGCCAAGTGCGGTCGCCGCAATCGCGTTCCGGCGACCGGGGACGGCGAACCCCGGTGCGGCAACTGCCACGCACCGCTGCCGTGGATCGTCGACGCCGACGACGAAACGTTCGCCGAAGTGGTGGAGCGCTCGCGGCTGCCGGTCGTGGTCGACCTGTGGGCAACCTGGTGCGGCCCGTGCCGGATGGTCAGCCCGGCGCTGGAACAGGTCGCCCGCGACCTCGCCGGCCGAATCAAGCTGGTGAAGGTCGACGTGGACAAGGCACGCCAGGTGTCCGAACGCTTCCGCGTCCAGGCCGTCCCCACGCTGCTGGTGATGCGCTCGGGCCAGGTGGTGTCCACCCAGCTCGGCGCGGCCCCTGCCGCGCGCCTGCGTACCTGGGTGGAGGAGGCGCTGGGCCGAGGATCGGCCGGCGGTGAACAGACCTGACAGCCGGGCTGCGAGCCCGAACCGAGAACCCTACCGGAGAACGGAGGAACCGACATGCCTGTCGCGCTGGATCCACACCTGGAACAGATCCGTCCGGTCGAGCCCCGCACACCCGCCGGCTGCGAGGAGTGCCTGCGACTGGGCTCGCCGTGGGTACACCTGCGGCTGTGCCTGACCTGCGGCCACGTCGGCTGCTGCGACTCCTCACCGCTCAAGCACGCCCGCGCGCACGCGCACCACATCGGGCATCCGATCGTGGCGTCCTACGAGCCCGGCGAGGACTGGCGCTGGTGCTACTTCGATGAGCAGTTCGTCTGACCGCGAGACCGGTGTACCGCCAAGAACGGGCCCTGAACCACCACTGAGACGACACGGAGGGAGGACCACCGAATGAACGACCGAGCCCCGTCCACACCGCCGGAACCGTCCACGCAGGCGGAGACCCCGGACGCCTACGGCGCCTACCCGCGACTGGACGCCCCCCAGATCGACGCGCTCGCCGCCCGAGGCTCGCGACGCACCGCGGAGGCCGGGGACGTCCTCTTCCGCGAGGGTGACGAGCCGTACGACTTCTTTGTGGTCGTCTCCGGCAAGGTCGCCAATGTCGCCGACCACGGCACCCCGGAGGAGCGGGTCATCAGCGTGCACGGTGCCGGCCGGTTCCTCGGCGAACTCGGCGTCCTCACCGGGCAGCCGTCGTTCTTCACCGCAGTCGTGGTGGAGGCCGGTGAGGTGCTGGACGTGACGCCCGAGGCGTTGCGGGAAGTGGTGGCACACGACCCGGCGCTTGGCGACCTGATCCTGCGGGCGTTCCTGGTCCGGCGGTCCGTGTTAATCGAGGTTGGCGTCGGAGTCCGGATCGTCGGTTCCTGCTACTCCCAGGACACCCGTCGGCTGCGGGAGTTCGCAGCGCGCAACCGGCTGCCGCACCGCTTCGTCGACCTGGACAAGGACGCCGGAGTCGAGAAGTTGCTGCGCAGCCTGGACTTCCGTCCGGAGGACACACCGATCGTGATCCTGGGCGGGCACCATGTGCTGCGCAACCCCAGCAACGCCGAACTCGCCCAGCGGCTCGGCCTGCTCGTCCCCGAGCCGCCCACCACGCTGCACGACCTGGTGGTGGTGGGCGCCGGCCCGGCCGGCCTGGCGGCGTCGGTGTACGCGGCGTCAGAGGGCATGGCGGTGATCACCCTTGACTCGGTGGCAACCGGCGGGCAGGCCGGCACGTCGTCCCGAATCGAGAACTATCTCGGCTTCCCTTCGGGCATCTCCGGTGCCGAACTCGCCGAGCGTGCCGTCCTCCAGGCCGAGAAGTTCGGCGCCCGGATGCACATCCCTGCCACCGCGGCGGCTCTGAAGCAGGACGCGGGCCACTACGTCGTCGACGTGGAGGACGGCCGGCCGGTGCTGGGCCGCTCGGTCCTGATCGCCACCGGCGCAAGGTACCGCCGGCTCCCGGTGCCCCGGCTGGAGGAATTCGAACCGACCAGCATCTACTACGCCGCCACCCAGCAGGAGGCCTTGTGGTGCGGACGTGTCCCGGTGGCGGTGGTCGGCGGCGGCAACTCGGCCGGCCAGGCAACGCTGTTCCTGTCCAACACCGCGAGCCGCGTCACGCTCCTCGTCCGCGAGGACGACCTGGGAAAGAACATGTCACGCTACCTCGTCGACCAGATTCGCCGCCTGCCGCAGGTCGAGGTACGCACCCACACCGAGGTCCGCGAACTGGTCGGGGACGGCACCCTGGAGACCCTGGTCGTCGAGGACAACCACACCGGGAAACGCGAAGACGTTCCGGCGCGTGCGCTGTTCGTCTTCATCGGCTCGACTCCCTGCACATGGTGGCTGGGCGACGACGTGGCACGCGACGAGAACGGTTTCGTCCGGACCGGATCCGACATCGAGCGCGACGGAAGCTACCCGAGAACTTTCCTCGAGACCAGCCTTCCCGGAGTGTTCGCGGCCGGCGACGTACGTAGTGGGTCGATCAAACGCGTTGCCTCCGCGGTCGGGGAGGGCGCGATGGCGGTCCGGCTCAGCTACGCCCACCTGACGAGGGGCGAGGGGTACACCGTCGGCCGGCGTTGACGCCGTCGGCCCAGTGCGGGGTGGCGACTCAACGAGCTGGCGGCTGAGGGCATTCCGCTGTGCCGCCACCGCCACCGCCGTGGACGATCGACACCTACGACAGCCCAGCAGGAGTCTTGTAAGTGACGGGCCGACCAGTCTTAGGGCCTCGCGTACCCGGGGTGGAGAGTTTCTCGTGCGTCAGGCCGATGGCGAGTTCAGAGCGCGGCTGATCGAAGAGGTGGGAGAACACCGACGAGACGCCGGAGATGACTCCGTGTCCGCCGGCTGCGAGGACCTCCGGTAGTTCGCCGTCGCTGCTGGACCACAGTCGCTGTTGTGGGCTGAGCGCGACGGTGTACCCGGGAACCCCGGCGGCTTCGATCTCCGCTCGGTCGGCCACGGAAATCGTAGACGCACACCAGTTGGTCGCCGGCTGGCATGAGGACCAACGGGTTGCCGGCAGTTCCGGTGTCCTCGACCGGCCGGGCGCGGTGTTCCCAGGTGGTGCGCCTTCGTCGGCGGACCGATACCCGTCGATCCAGTACGCGTCCTCCCGGTTTGTGGGCCATGACAGCAGACTGCGGTGAGCACGCTGCCGTCACCGTCGGAAAGCGGTGAGGGCATGATCGGCACGCCTGCCGGTTCGTTGCGGAGGTAGCTGCGACGGGGGACACCGAGTTGGTCGAACGACGGCAGGTCGTGTGGCGCCGGCCACGACCTGGCGTGGCCGCGGCTGACGTAGAACCAGCTGCGAAGGTGAATACGGTTCCTTACGATTTGTCCTGGTGTCAGCGCCGACTCTTGGCAAAGTGGCACCCCGAGTTGTACGAGTCGTACGCTTGGCCGCATGGCTGCGGCAGCAGAGGTTCCTCCGGAGCTGGCGATCAGCGATGCGCGTGATCGTCTGGCGGACGTGGTGAACAAGGCGACCTACGCCGGCAGCGTTACCTATCTGACTCGGCGTGGCCGGCGTGTCGCGGCGATCGTGCCGTTGGCGAGGGCGGCGGCGGATGAAGCGAAGGTACGGGAGGCTGCTGTAGCGGCGGCCTGTCGTGAGCTTTGGTCGTCGGTGCAGGACGCGGACCAAGCCACGAAGGAGCGGGTCAGGCAGGTGATCGATCGATTGATCGAGACGGCCGAGGACGCCGCCGACGGGGCCTCCGTTGAGGCAGCAGAGGCGGAGCGGGAGGCCGGCGCGAGATCGGTTTCGTGGGAGTCGCTGCGCGACGAGCTCGACTCGTGAGCTACCAGATCCAAGTCGAGCCCGCTGCGGTGCGGGCGCTGCGGCGTCTACGCAAGGGCGACCAGTTGGTGTGGAAGCGTGTCGCCGTGGCGATCGACTAGCTGGCCGCCGAGCCGAGGCCCCACGGAGCGAAGGCGCTGCAGGGGAGGAGCGGACTGCTCAGAATCAGGGTTGGCGAGGTTCCGTACGCAGACGCTCTCCCGACACGGCGAAGAGGCTCCTCGTGGTGCGAGTTGTGGTGCGAAACGGCGACCAACGGTGTGGTCAGGGTGCCTGTGGGGGAGTGGGCTGGGGGCAAAGTCGCAGATAGATGGCCTGGTAGTCGTTGGCAAGGGTTCTCGTAATCCCTGGGTCGCGGGTTCGAGTACCGCCCGCCCTACCCCGGTTGACCTGCGAAGATCACATCTCGCAACCAGAGTGGCGTCCAGCAGAGTGGTGTACCGCAGGCGCCTTGTTGATGGGCGTGTCGTAGACGCGTAAGGGCGGTCATCGCGTGATCCTTCGAACTGAGTTCCCGCTCAAGCTCAAGGAGACCTACGCGATGACCGCCAAGCCCAGTATGACCCCTGACCGGTTCCTGCACGAACAGCTGGCTGCTGCGTCGCCGGACCTGCTGCGCGACCTGCTGTCGACGTTCATCGACGCCCTGATGGGTGCCGAAGTCGACGCGGTCTGCGGCGCCCCCTACGGTCAGCCCAGCCCGGACCGCACCAACTCCCGTAACGGCTACCGTCACCGCGACTTCGACACCCGTACCGGCACGATCGATGTCGCGATCCCCAAGCTCCGCTCCGGTTCGTACTTCCCGGACTGGCTGCTGGAACGGCGACGCCGGGCCGAACGGGCCCTGACGTCGGTGGTGGCCACCTGCTACCTGCTCGGGGTATCGACGCGGCGGATGGAGAAACTCGTCGAACAACTCGGCATCACCCGCCTGTCCAAGTCACAAGTGAGCGTGATGGCGGCGGAGCTGGACGAGCAGGTCGAGGCGTTCCGCACCCGCCCCCTCGATCAAGGTCCGTACACGTTCGTCGCGATGGACGCCCTGGTGCTGAAGGTCAGAGAGGGCGGCCGGGTCGTCGGGGTGCACGCACTCGTCGCGACCGGTGTCAACGCCGACGGACACCGAGAGATCCTCGGCATCGACGTCACCTCCGCCGAAGACGGCGCCGGCTGGCTGGGATTCCTGCGCGGCCTGGTCGCCCGCGGCCTGTCCGGCGTGGGCCTGGTGACCTCTGACGCCCACGCAGGTCTGGTCGCAGCGATCGGCGCCACACTCCCGGGCGCGGGCTGGCAACGGTGCCGCACCCACTACGCCGCCAACCTCATGGCCGTGACCCCGAAGGCGTCCTGGCCGTGGGTGCGGACGCTGCTGCACTCGGTCTATGACCAGCCCGACACCGCCGCGGTCCACGACCAGTTCAACCGCGTCCTGGACGCCCTGGCCGACAAGCTACCCAAGGTCGCCGACCACCTCGAGGCCGCCCGGACCGACGTGCTGGCGTTCACCGGCTTCCCCAAGCAGCTATGGCGACAGATCTGGTCCAACAACCCCCAAGAACGCCTCAACCGCGAGATCCGCCGCCGCACCGACGTCGTCGGGATCTTCCCCGACCGCAACTCCCTCATCCGCCTCGTCGGAGCCGTCCTCGCCGAACAACACGACGAATGGATCGAAGGCCGCCGCTACCTCGGCCTGGACCTCCTCGCCAAAGCCCGCGCCACCGAGACCGAGGAGGTGACCGACACCGACCTCAAGGCGCTCAGCGCCTAACCACCAAGAGGATCACGCGACACGACCGCTACACCACGCCAATGGACTTGACCGCAACCAGCGCCAGTGTCCGTTTTGCCCGTTCCATGGTGCGAGTTAGTCCCTTGGTCAGTGGGCATCAGGAACCTCATGCGTTTGCTGTGGCCACGCGAACGCGCAGCTGCGATCGGCGCCTGCACCGCAGGAGTCACTTCGTCACCATGAGGGATCCGGCCTTCAAACTGGCTGGTGGCCGAGGTCGACGGCGTCTGGTTTCTGGTGGACGGACACGCTGGATTCGCTGTCGCCGGTGAACTCGGCTCGGTCCCAACCGGCGTAATGCCCTGCGAGGTCAGCCCTGCCATCTTGGCCATGAGATCCGTCTCGGAAGCCTCCGGGGGCTGGGCACACCCAAGGACACCATCTACAGTGCACCATCACCGGGATCAAGCCCGCCTCGGCATGCGACGGCTTCGTGCACGAGTGGCGCGACGCCGGCGGAGTCCGAGCGCTACTTGGACCCGACGGTTCATCACAGGTAGGCGTCGCCGCGCGCCTGGAGGCGGGACGACGGCCTGTTGTGCGCCGGGACTAGGAGCAAGGACGATGAGCGAGGAAACGTTGTCGCTACGGCCGTTGGGTCGTACGGGGCTGTTCGTGAGCCCGATCTGCGCGGGCGGAGCACCACTGGGGAACCTTCCCGAAGCCTTCGGGGAGGTCTCCGAGGAGCAGGCCGCGGCAACCGTGCGGACCCTTCTGGAGTCACCTGTCAACTTCCTCGACACCGCTGCCGCGTATGGCGACAGCGAGGGTCGGATTGGTTCGGTTCTTCGGGAGCGCGGCGGCCTTCCGGCAGGGTTCGTCCTCGCCACCAAGGCCGGCCAGGACCCTGAGACGGGTCGGTTCGACGCCGACGTGGTGCGGCGTTCGGTCGAGAGGAGCCTGTCTCTTCTGGGTCTGGAGCGCTTGCAGATCGTCTACCTGCACAGCCCCGATGTGATGCCGTTCGCGACCGCGATGGAAGCCAAGGGCCCCGTGCAGGGGCTGATCGGCCTTCGCGACGAAGGGCTCGTCGGACATGTGGGTGTCGCGGGCAGCGGCGATGTTGATGCGATGATCCAGTACGTCAGGACTGGGATCTTCGACGTCGCCATCACGCACAACCGTTACACGCTCCTCGATCAGAGTGCGACTCCACTGCTCGACATGGCTGCTGACGAAGGCGTCGCAGTTCTCAACGCCGCTCCGTACCAGGCGGGGATTCTGGCCACCGGACCGGGCCCAGCTGCGCGGTGGCGCTACGGCGCCGCGCCGGCGGCAATCCAGGAGCGTGCACGTCGGCTGCAGAACGTCTGCCAACGCTTCGGGGTTCCACTGGCCGCGGCTGCACTGCAGTTCTCCCTCCGAGATCAGCGGATCGCAGCCACGATCGTGGGAATGGATCGAGCAGAGCTGGTCAACGAAACTGTGTGCCTGGCGCGCCTGCAGCTACCCGATGAGATCTGGCATGAGCTTGCCATGGCCTCGGTCGCGTAGGAGGCAGCAGCGGAACGGCTGTCAGGTCGCTCCACCAGGAAGCCTGCGAGTGAAGTACGCCGGCTCTCACTGGGAGACCTGCCGCCTCCTGATCGTCGAGCTGCTGGAACGGCGCGCAGGGCTCGTTCCTGCAGCTCGCGAGGCTCGGGGGACTGCTGCATGAGTGGGTGACATCCGAGCTGTGGCGCTGCGAGGTGCTGCTGGAAGGATGTCGCTGTGCCCAAGCCCTACCCCAACGAGCTCCGCAAGAACCTGGTCAACGCGGCGCCGTGAGCCGGGGCGGACGATCAAGCAGGTCGCTGCCGATTTCGGGATCGCGGAGTCGTGTCTGCGTAACTGGATGCGCCAGGTCGGCGTCGAGGTGCGGTGGGTATGACGCCAGGCGGCAACAGCACGTGGGTGTCGAGGCCGGCGACGCTCGGACAGTTCTGCAGCCGACTGGGTGCCCGTCGCGGTGACGTGCCACGTCCTCACGATCGTCCGTCAGCCCTACCACCGGTGGCTTGCTCGTGGTTGAAGGCGCTTCTCCCAATAAGGGAATGCAAAAGCAGTTTCTGGTTGACACTACGGCCGTCGATGATCCTGGGGATTCAGCCCCGGATTCGAAATATCTCACCTACGAGGGTCTATCCCAGCCTTCGGTACGTGTCGACGGGATTCTGGTGATTGGTCGTCACGCTGGCCGGGGATGAGTTCGGCGGGGGGTGCGGCCCGTGAACATCGATGCGCAGAACCAGCCTGCGGGCTCCACTCGCAAGGCGGGTGTCGATGTTCACTCCGCGTGCGGTGGCGGGGGTGATGGTCGCGTCCTGGTGACCAGCGCGGCCGGATTCATTGGTGCTCGGGCGAGCGAGCTGCTGTTGGAGTGGAAACCCACCACCGACTGGCGCGCGGGCGTGGCCGAGTTCGTCGCCTGGTACGACGCCGAACACCGGTGGATCGGCACGATCAGGGCAGCGCGATGACCACGCAGGAGTCCTCGTACGAGCCGGCGGTGACCCGAGAGCCCTCGTACGAGCCGGCGGCAACCCGCGAGCCCTCGTACGAGCCGGCGGCAACCCGCGAGCCCTCGTACGAGCCGGCGGCAACCCGGGAGTTTCCGCACAAGCCTGTAGCGCGACCGGGGCGCTATGAGCGGAGAGCCAAGCGGGCGCTCGATGTGGTGCTGTCGCTGACAGGCATCGTGGTTCTGCTGCCGGTCCTCATCGCGTCCGCGGTGGCGGTTCGACTCTCTGGCCCGGGCCCGGTGCTGCTCCGGCAACGGCGGGTCGGGGCGCGGGGTTCGGTGTTCCTCATGGCCAAGTTCCGGACCATGGTGGCCGACGCCGAAGCGGATGGTCGACCCGTCTGGTCTCGTCAGGACGACGACCGAGTGACGCCGGTAGGGAGGATCCTACGCTCGAGCCATCTGGACGAGCTTCCTCAACTGTGGAACGTGCTCGTCGGGGAGATGAGCCTCGTGGGTCCCCGACCGGAACGACCTGAGATCTCCGAGACTCTGGTCAGTCAGATACCGCACTGGCATCTCCGACATGGCGTCAGGCCCGGGATCACCGGCTGGGCACAGGTTCGTCAGGGGTACACATCGAACGTCGAGGAGTTTCGAGCGAAGCTCTCCTACGACCTCTACTACCTGCGGCACTGCAGCCTCCGGCTGGACCTGGTGATCCTGGCCGAGACACTTTCGTCGTCGTGGCGTCCGCGCCGGAGCGGCTGATGGGTGCATTTCCTACCACGGCTCGGGCAGCTGTCCCGTCGAGGTTCAACGACGGCGGCGCCACTGCCCAGGTCGCCCTCTTCAGCGGCGCTCGATTCGCCGGCGCGTCTCTGAGCGCCATCACCGCAGTCGTTCTGGCTCGCTCACTTCCCAAAGCCGAGTACGGCAACCTGGCGCTGCTCACCGGTATCGTCGGCCTGCTCGTGGTCCTGACCGACGCGGGCCTGACATCGTCGTTGGCGCGGTACCTCTCCGAACAGCGGGTGGACCGGCAGCTGTTCGTTCGGATCGTTGCCCTGCGCGGTGCGTTGACCGGGCTCGCGGTGCTGGGGATCCTTGCCTACAGCGCGGCCGGCGGCGCGCCCGGGTTCGGGTCGGCGACGGTCCTCGGCGCGGTCTTGTTGGTCGCCAACAGCATGGTGTCCCTGGCCCATGGGACCCTTCCGACACTTCGCCGAGTCGGGGTCGGTGCCTTCCTGACGGTGTTCCAGCCTGCCGTCGAGCTGTGCGGAGTCGTGGTTCTGGTCCGTACCGGGCCGAGTGCTCCAGCAGCACTGGTCGCGTTGACGGTAGCCGCCGGCGCCAGCGCGGTGACCGGCTTGGCCGTGCTGTTCGCCCATCCGGTGTCCTTCCGCGAGCGGGCCGGGACGTCGGACCTTGTCAGGTACGCCCTTCCCCTGTTCGGCGTGTGGGCCTGCGTCAGCGTGTTCGGAGTAGTCGACCAGGTGCTCATCACCCTTTTCCACGATGCGGCGACTGTCGCGCCGTACGCACTTGGCTGGAAGCTTGTCGTTTTTCTGCACCTGCCGGCGGTGGCCATGGCCGCGGTCGTGGCGCCTCGACTCGCCCAGGACATGAGACGGGCACCTGAGATCTTCGATCGGTGGATGCGGAGGACAGCCGTGACCTATGCAGGTGTCCTGTCCGTGGTCACCCCGCTGGCGCCGGACATCTTCGGACTCATCGGCAGGCAGTACCGGACCGACGCTCCTGTACTCCAGGCGCTGATGGGCTACGCCGCTCTGCTGAGCGTGGCGCCGCTGGTGTCCCTGTCGTGCAACTTCCTCGGCGGCGGCCGGGCGCGGCTGCCCGTAGCCCTGGCGGCAGTCGCCGTGAACATTTGTCTCGACCTTGCTCTGATCCCGACCTGGGGGTCGTACGGCGCGGCTGTCAGTTCGACGCTTGCCTACCTCGTCTATGTCCTCGGACACGTCCGCATCGCGGCGCGGTTGCTCGGCTCCGAACCGTGGTCTGCCTGGACACGACCGGCAGTTCGGATCGCTGCCGGTGCAGTGACCTCGGTGTGCGTGACTCGGTTCGTACTTGGCGGAGTGTCGTCGCTGGGCCTGGTCGGCGCCGGCATCGCTGGTGCGGTCGGCCTCGCCTCCTACGTGGCCGTCGTGAGGAAGGAAGTTTGGCATTGAACTCGGTGGTGCTCCACGTCGCCGACTACGCCGCGCCGTACCCGGGAGCGTTCATCGCCCAGTTGGGGATGCTGGACGAGGAACTTCGCCGTCGCGGAACCGGGCGATGTGCCTTCGCCTTTCCGCCCGCCGCTGAGGGTGCAACATGGTTCCGCCGACAGCAGGCCGACGGATCCTGGGTGGGAATCGTCCACGGCTCTGCGAACCGCTCGATGTTGCGGACGGCCCGGCAGTTGTACGAGATGGTCGAGGAGACCGGAGCCTCGATCATCCACACCCACTTCGGGAGTTACGACCTGCCGGCCGCTCTGGCCGTCGGCCGGATGCGCCGGCGGGATCGGTCGTGCTGCCTGCTGTGGCACTACCGGACGGCCCTCGAGGAGGACGTCGATCGGCGATCCCTGCGGCGGAGGGTCAAGGACGTCGTACGTTACCGCGTGCCGAGCCGCACCGTGGACAGCTGCTTCGCGGTCACTGACGCCTTGGCTCGCGAGGCCGCCCTTCGAGGCCTCGGAGCGAAGGCCTCGGCAATGATCGCGGGCTGCGACACGGAGGCGTTCAGCCCGAGGCCGTCAGTCCGGGACCGCGTGCGCGCCGAGCTGGGGCTGCAGCGCGACGACGTACTCGTTCTGCACCTGGGTTGGGCCTGGAGACGAAAGGGCGGCGATCTCCTGGTGGCCGCGGCGAGGATGCTCCAGGAGAAGGGGCTTACTCGGCTGGTCTATGTCAGCGTCGGCGCTCCAGCGGGGAATGAACCGGTGCGCTCACTGGCATTCACCGACAAGGTCTCCGACCTTCACCAGGCCGCCGACATCTTCGTCTCAGCCAGCCGTTCGGAAGGGTTCGGCAACGGCGTCGTGGAGGCCATGGCCAGCGGCACCGTCGTGGTGGCAACGCTCGCTGCCGGCCAGCGGGAGATCTTCGATGGAGTCGACGGCTGCGTGGCTGTCCCGATCGCGGATCCGGTCCGCCTGGCCGAGGGGATCGAGGACCTGCTCCGACGACGGTCGTCGTGGCCGGCCCTCGGCGCCGTGAACCGAGCCCACGTCGTCTCGCACTATGACATGCGGAGCTGGGCCCGCAGGATGGCCGACATGTACGAACAGTTGCTGCGCCCCGGGGCGGTGCGACGGTGACGTCCCAGGTCATGGTGCTCATCGACACTCTCGCGACAGGCGGAGCCGAACGCGTGGCAGTCGACCTCGCGTGTGGCGTCGACCGCCGCCGATTCGCACCCCACGTGGTCGTCACCCGGGAAACCGGTCCGCTGCAGCAACAACTCGATGCCGCCGACATTCCGGTGACGGTGCTGGGGCGACGGCGGCGGCTCTCGCTCGTTGCGTACCGACGCGCCCGGCGGGCGGCGCAGGGCTGCGACCTCATCCACGCTCACAAGTTCTCGAGCAACGTGTGGGGCGCTCTCCTGGCCCGGATGTCCCGCCGCCCACTCATCGTTCACGAGCACAACTGGAGCGGAACTCCCTCCAGACTGCGGTCGTTCCTCAACCGCCGCTGGATCGCACCCGTGACGTCCCACTTTGTCTGTGTGTCCGCGCCGGTCGCCCATCAGGTCGTCGGCGACGGCGTGCCGGCGCACAAGGTCCATGTCCTGCCGAACGCGATCCCTCCCGGCCGGCCCATGGCACGGAGGGCCGCACGGCAGGAGTTGGGGCTTCCCGCGACGGCGTTCGTGGTCGGCATCGTCGCGCGGCTGCGTCCGGAGAAGAACCACGAGCTCCTGCTACGAGCGGCAGCTCGGCTCGTAACGGCCCATCAGGCTGTGACGATATGTGCGGTAGGCGACGGTCCCCGACGCGCGTTCCTCGAGACCCTTGCCGAAGATCTCGGCATCGCCGATCACCTCGTCTGGGCGGGTGAACGACGCGATGCCGGACGGCTGGCAGCAGCGTTCGACATCTCCGTTCTCTGCAGCACCTGGGAGGGCCTCCCTCTGGTGGCGCTCGAAGCCATGGCAGCCGGCGTCCCGGTGATCGCCACCGCCGTCGGCGGGCTGCCGGAGCTGCTCGCCGACGGCGCCGGCGTGCTCGTCCCACCCGGCGACGCCGACTGCCTCGTGAGCGCCATCGCCACCCTTCGCGCGACGCCGGACTTGGCAGCTCGAATCGGTGCCGCCGGGCGGCGCCGTGTCCGTGATCAGCACGACCTCCCCTCGACCGTCGCCAGGTTGGACAGCATGTACGCCGAAGCGACCGAAGCCCAGGTGGTGATCCGATGACCGCCATCCGTTGCCAACCGCTGGCGTCGTTCCGTCCTGGCTACCCACTCGACGGCTACTACAACGACCTGAGCCGTTTCGCCCGAAGCAATCACCGCCGCCTGTCCGTGGCCACAAACCCCGTGACGGTGGCTCAGATCGGTCTCGGGGCGTGGCAGCTGGCTGCCAATGAGCCCGAATGGCTCCATGTCGTAGGGCGCGCTACCCGTTGGCTCATCGGACGGATGACCCCCGCGGGCCTCCTGCCCTACGAGTTGCCCATGGGTCACACCTATCGGCTGGATCCGCCGTGGTTCTCGGCGATGGCCCAGGGTGAGGCGGCCAGCCTCCTGCTGCGCGGGGCGACAGCCCTCCGTACGAGCGAACTGCGTGACGCTGCCATCAAAGCGATCACCTGCCTCACCGAGTCCGGAACCGATCTAGTGGCCGCCACCCCCGACGGGCCGGTTCTGCAGGAGTACCCGACCGCTCCGCCGGTCCACGTACTCAACGGCTGGATCTTCGCCCTGTGGGGGCTCTACGACGTGGCGGCGGCGGGTTCGGGTCAGGTCGCGGCGCGAGCCAGGAGCGCGTTCGACGAAGGTGTCACCGCCCTTGCCCGTCGGCTGTGGATGTACGGACTGGAGGGTGGCTGGTCACGCTACGACCTGCGTCCCGACGGGCCGGTCAACGTGGCAAGCCCCTTCTACCACCACCTCCACATCCAACAGATGTTGGCACTCAGCCGCCTCGTGGACGATCCGGTCTTCGCCTCCACCGCCGTCGCGTGGCAGCGGGCCTGGCGAAGTCCAAGGACCGTCGCCATCGCCGCCGGGCGAAAACTCCGGTTCCGCCACCATCACCATCGAGGAGTCCTGGGCTGATGCGCATCGCCTACCTGGGAGCCCACGGCTCGATTCACACCCGGCGGTGGGTGTCGTTCTTCGCCGAACGAGGTCACGACGTCCACCTGCTGACCTGCGGAATGTCAGGCCACCCCACGGACGGCTACAGGCTTCACGATCTGGGCGTTCCCTGGCCGGGAAAGCTCGGCTACCTGGGACGGATCTCCGCGACCCGCCGGATCCTTCGCGGTCTGCGGCCCGATCTCGTCCACGCCCATTACGCGACCAGCTACGGGGCCCTCGCTGTGGGCGCCGGCGTTCGACCGCTCATCGTCACCGCGCATGGCGACGACGTTCTCGATGCACCTCGCCACCCTGCCAAGCGACCGGTGGTGCGCTGGGTGCTCCGCCGTGCCGACCTTGTCACGGTCCCCGCCGACCACATGCGGGATGCGGTCGACAAGGTACGGGGAGGGGTGCGGGCACCGGTTCTGGTTTTCCAGTACGGCGTGGAGGCAGAACGGCTGGCCAGGCTGTGCGACGGCCGCCGGACGACTGGCAGGACCCGGCCGACCCGGCCGCTGCGCATCGTCAGCGCCCGCCCGCTCATGCGGCTCTACCGTGTCGACCTGCTCCTCGCCGCGCTGTCGATCCTGAAGCGACGGGACATCGCCTTCGAGTGCGAGATCATCGGCGACGGTCCCGACCGCCGTCGGCTGAGCCGGATCTGCGATCGAGCCGGGCTCACCGGACTCGTGCGCTTCCTGGGAACACTGCCGCCGGCGAAGGTCGAGGAACACTTCGCTCGAGCCGACCTCGCGGTCAGCCTCTCCAGTCGAGACGGCGCATCACTGGCGGTGCTGGAAGCCATGGCCCTCGGTGCGATCCCCGTCCTCAGCGATATCCCTGCCAACCGCCCGTGGGCCGGCCCGATGGGAGCTGTCCTGGTGGGAACCAAAGCCGCCGATGTCGCCGACGGCATCATTCGCGGTGCCGCGCTCGACCGGGAGACAGCAGCCGGCCACAACAGACGCATCGTGCTCGCGCGAGCCGACCTGGCGACCAACCTCGGCCGGTTCGAAGGTGTCATGGAGGCGCTCAGGCTCGGGAACCGAATCACAGAGGGGGAGGGCTGATGTGTGGGATCGCCGGCATCGTGGACCGACGCACGCCGAGGGACCCGGATGCGTTGTCCCAGATGCTCGCCGCCCAGCGCCACCGGGGCCCGGACGGTTCGGGGACCTTCGAGGACCGCGATGTGGGGCTGGGGCACTGCCGACTGGCTGTGCTCGACACCAGCCCAATGGGTCGGCAGCCGATGTCGGATCCCTCGGGCCGCTACGTCTGTACCTACAACGGTGCGATCTACAACTTCGTGGAGTTGCGCCGGGTCCTCGAGCGGGACGGTGTGAGGTTCCGCTCGACCGGCGACACCGAGGTGCTGCTTGCGGCGTACGCGGCGTGGGGAGCGGACTGCCTTGAGCGCCTGAACGGCATGTTCGCGTTCGCCATCTACGACCGGTGGTCCCGCGAGCTGTTCTGTGCCCGCGACCGGCTGGGCGTCAAGCCGTTCGTCTACGTCTCCAACGACCAGCGATTCGCGTTTGCCTCCGAACACAAGGCGCTGATCGCGGCAGGTCTGGCGGCACGACGTGTGTCACCCAGCGGCATCTACGAATTCATCGGCCAAGGGTACGTGTCGGCAGGCGGCAGCCTCTTCGAGGAAATCCGGTCTCTCCCGCCCGGTCACACCCTGCACATCGACGCGGACCGCCGGGAGACGGTTCGAGAGTGGTGGCGGCCAAGCTGCGAGCCGATCGCCGGACGCACCGGCGCCGAGGACGCCGAAGTCGTACGGGAGTTGTTGGCCGACGCCACCCGCCTGCGGTTACGCAGCGACGTGCCGGTAGGTACCCACCTGTCCGGCGGGCTCGACTCCAGTGCGGTGACAGCGGCCGCTGCGCGCGGCGGAGCTGTGGAGCTGGCCACCTTCACCGGAGCGTTCGCCGAGCCTCGGTGGGCCGACGAACGAAAATGGTCGCGGTTGGTCGCCGATGGCGCCGGCTGTCGCCGGGTGGAGATCGACCTCGACGTCGATGCGTTGGCAGAAGTGTTCCGCCGGGTCGTCTGGCACCTTGACGAGCCGGTCGTCGGACCCGGGGTGCTGCCACAGCAACTCGTCTACGACGCCACTGCACGCGCCGGCATCAAGGTGGTCCTCGCGGGCCATGGCGGCGACGAGCTGTTCGGCGGTTACCTCCGTCACCGCGGACTGCACTTTCGGCAACTGCTGCGCCACCATGATCTCCGGCAACGGTCGGCGGCTGCTGTCGAGCTCTGCCGGCTGGCCGCTGAGGCGGGAGGGCGTCTCACGCGGCCACAGACGGTACGCGACGCCGATCTTGACCCAGGCTTCCTGAGGTCGGTTGCACCCGAGGTGCGGGAGCGTGCCCGCCGGGGGCCTGGCGGGTTCACGTCAGCTGCCCAGCTGATGCGCTGGGACCTGCAGCATTACCTGCCAGGGCTCCTGCACGCGGAGGACCGTATCAGCATGGCGTCTTCGGTCGAGTCGCGTACACCGCTGCTCGATCACCGACTCGTCGACTTCGCCACCCGGCTGCCCGATGGGCACCACTTCCAGCGGGGAACGAGTAAGCCTGTACTGCGCCATGCCGTCGCACCCTGGCTCCCGCGAGCTGTCGCGCACCGCCGCGACAAGCGGGGATTTCCGACACCACTGGAGCGGTGGCAGCGGCAAGCTCGGATGCGGGACCTGGTCCTGGACCTCGTACGCCCGGCGGCCGGGCGTCGTCAGAACTCCGTGATGACGGTCTTCACCGGCGAGTACCTGGCGCGTCCGGAGGCAATGACCGCGCGCCAGTTGTGGACCGTGTTGCTCCTTCATGCCTGGTTGGGACATCTCGACTGCGGGTAAAGGCAACCGTGCCGCGGCCGCACTCATGAGGGGGTTGGGTCACGTGGCGAACGCGAGTCGTCGTCCGACGGTGTTGTTCCTCACCCAGTTCTTCCCCCCGGAGACCTTCGCGGGTGCCAACCGCGCGCATGCGCTGGCCGGTGCCCTCGCCGAGACACATGCGTTGACCGTCGTTGCCCTGTATCCGGGCTACCCCAACCAGAACTGCTTCGAGGCCGAGGCGGTGGCCGGCTTCGACTCCATGGTCCCGTTCTCGATCCGGCGCCGCTTCCGCTTCTCGCCACACCGGCACCGTTCCGCACTTGGCCGGGCAGCCCGGGAGCAGTGGGTGGCCTTCGTACTCGCCCTACGCGGCCTCGGAGTGCGGGCCGACGTCGTCGTCACATCGTCGCCGACCATGTTTCTGGGGCCGGTCGGGCTGGTTGCCGCCCGGATGAAACGGGCGGCGTTCGTGTGGGACGTCCGAGACATCACCTGGGCGATGACCGGCGAGATGACCGGCGGCAACCGGTTCCTGCGCCTGCTCGCCTCGGCACTTTGCTCCGCGATGTGGGCGACCGCCCGCCGCTGCGACCTGTTGGTCGCCGCCACGCCGGGTATCGCCCGGATGGCCCTGGAGGCGGGAGTCGCCGCTGACCGCATCGTCACTGTCGAGAACGGGATCACCGAACCGCTACGGGTCGCGCTCGCGGGCAGCCGGTCGCGTTCCCAGCGGGCGCGACCCGTTGTCTCCTACGTCGGTCTTCTCGGGAAGGCCCAGGAGCTCTCCACGCTTGTCGAAGCGGCGCAACGACTTCCCGATGTGGACTTCGTCATCGCGGGTGACGGTCCCCAGCGGTCCAGACTGCAACAGCAGGTGCGCCGGTCGGGATGTGACAACGTTCGCCTGGTGGGGTATGTGCGCCCTGCCCAGTTGCCCGGCCTGTTCGGTGACAGCGACCTGCTGTTCGCCCAGGTGGCCGACTCGTCGACTCTCAACCGAACGGCCCGACCGTCCAAGTTGCTCGAGTACATGGCCGCGGGGAGGCCGATCGTGTACGCCGGCGGCGGCGACGCGGCGACGCTCGTCACCGAGGTTGGCTGTGGCGTGTGTACTGCTCCCGGTGATCCCGAAGGAATCGCCGCCACCATCCGGCAACTCCTGGACGATGACCAGAGGCGCGGTGAACTCGGCCGCCGTGGTGCGACCTACGTCGACGGCCTGCCCTCCCGCGACGAACGCATGCGCGGGCTGGCCCGAATCGTGCAGCAGCGGTTCTCCACCAGCGGACGACCGCGATGAGTTCGTTCGACATCGGTGTGGCGGTGACGATCCTGCGGTTCATCTCGTGAACCGCCTGCCGCGTGAGGGCCGGGCTGACCAGGTGCTCCTGGTCGGCCTGAGTCTGTTCACCCTCATGTCGTTCTTCCCGGCCGTGCCGAACTCCGTGAACGGCAAGCTGAAGGTCGTCGGGTGCATCGTCGCAGTTGCCTGGTTGGCCGTCGTCTGGCGATCCGACCACCCACGGGTCCTCTGGCGGGAGCACAGGCTCGTCGCGGTGGCGACTGTCGGGCTGGTGATGTGGTCGCTGTCGTCCACCTTGTGGGCAACCGATCGGGGGAGCGCGCTCGCGTCCGCCGGGCGGGTGGCCATGGGGGCCGCTCTCCTCGTCGTGGTCTTCACCGGCGGCCGAGATCGCCGCGCAGTCCTGACGCTGACCCTGGCCTTCGTCGCCGGTGGGGCACTCACTGTCGCCTTCGGCCTGATCTTCAAGCCCGGTCCTCCCGTCGTGGGCGCTGTGTTCGACCCCACCCGCCTTTCCGGCGGCGTGGGGGATCCGAACGACCTGGCCGCCGCCCTGGTGCCCGCCATCGCGCTCGGCCTGTTCGGCCTGTCCTACGTACGCAACCGACAAGGCCGGGTCGCCCTCGCGGCCATCCTGGTCGCGCTCCTGACGGGAATGTTGCTCACGCAGTCGAGAGGTGGTCTGGCGGCAACCGCGGTGATGCTCGGCGCGGGGCTGGTACTCGGCGGCCGCCTGCGAGGTCGCATCGCTGCGCTGTGCGGAGTGTTGGTGCTGATCGGGGTCTTCTACTACGCCTTCCTCGCCCCAACGGAGTCAGTGGATCGGCTGGTCAGCGTTGTCCACAGCGACGCTTCCGGTCGTCGGTCGGATGCGTCGAATCGATTTCCACTGTGGGCGCACGCCGCGCGGCTGATCGCACAACAACCGATCGCCGGTGTCGGAGCGGGGAACTACCGGGCGGCGGTTGAGCAGCGATTCGGCAGGGATCCTGCAACGGACGCAGTACATCAGAGGATCGTGCACAACAGCTACCTCGAGATCCAGGCCGAACTGGGGATCGTTGGGATGTTGCTGTTCCTGACCGTGGTCGGCGGTGCGGTCGCCACGGCGTTTCGGTCGGCCCAGGGCGCTGCAACGGATGGCGATCGGGACGGCGAACTGCTGGCTCGCGGCATTCTGATCGGACTGATCGGGCTGCTGGCCGCCCAGTTGTTCCTCTCCGGTGAGTACCAAGTGCAGTTCTGGTGGCTGATGGGGCTCAGCCTTGCACTCGCCGGCACCGGCGTGCGTGCTACCTCCGGGTCAGGGGACCGGCTGCCCGCCGGTGGACGACCCGGTCTGCCCTGCGACGCGAGCTAGTACGGACAACCAGGAGGCCCGTCGTGGCCAGCCGCCTTGGCCCTAGTCGAACGGCAGGCAGCGACGCTTCATCAAGGAAGTGCGACGGTCGCCAGCGCCTTGTGGCGAACTGGGCTCGTCAGGCGTGGCGGGAGCGCATGCTTGGTTGATCATGCACGGTCATCCACGCGTACTGGGCTTGGGAAGCGAGGTCCGCCTCGCGTGATGCCGTGGCACGCGAGGGGAGGGGTCACATGACGGACGCAGGCGTGGTCGGATCTTCGGCCGCCGAGCCAACGGGAGCGAGCCCGGCGAGCAGTGTGCCGCTGCCGCTGGATGCCGACTTCTTCCAGGATCCGGAGGCGGTCTACTCCGTACTGCGAGAGGAGGGGCCGGTCCGCAAAGTCGTCTTCCCCCTCGGCTGGGGGGAGGCCTGGATCGTGACCAGGTACGAGGAGGCCCGGGCCGCGCTCGCCGATCCTCGTCTGCTCAAGAACGACCGGGTGGCGGTCGCCCAGTACCTGGATCCCGAACAGATCGGCGAGTTCAGGCTGGGCGAAGACGAGGGGCTGTTGGTGCACATGCTGAGTTCGGACCCGCCCGACCACACTCGGCTGCGCAACCTGGTCAACAAGGCGTTCACCTCTCGGCGGGTCGAGGCGCTGCGTCCCCGGATCGAGGCGATCACCGAGCAACTGCTGGACGACATGGCAGCACGCGGCGCGAACGGTGAGCCGGTCGACCTGATCGACGTGTTCGCTGGCCCGTTGCCGATGACCGTGATCTGCGAACTGCTCGGCGTACCCCCGAACGACCGCGACGACTTCCGCTCCTGGTGCACCGTGGTCGTCGCCGACGACCTGACCGAGGACGAGGAGCGCACCGCGTCGGCCGCTATAGCGGGCTATCTCCGCCAGTTGGTCGCGGCCAAGCGTGCCCAACCCGGTGAGGACCTGCTGACTGCCCTGGTCCAGGCACGTGATGACGGCGACCGGCTGGACGAGACCGAGCTCATCGCGATGGCGTTCCTGCTGCTGCTCGCCGGGCACGAGACGACCGTGAGCCTGATCGGCAACGGCGTGCTCGCCCTGCTGCGCAACCCAGACCAACTCCACCGGCTGCGAGCCGAACCTTCCCTGATCGGGGGAGCAGTCGAGGAGTTCCTTCGCTACGACGGGCCGCTCAACCTCGCCACCACGCGGTTCACCTCCGAACCAGTGCGACTCGGCGGGGTGGAGATTCCACGGGGCCAGATCGTCATGGTCTCGCTGGCCTCGGCCAACCACGACCAGCGCCGGTTCCCCGACGCCGGCCGGCTCGACGTGACCCGCCGCAGCAGCGGGCATCTGGGCTTCGGGCACGGGATCCACTACTGCGTGGGCGCGCCACTGGCCCGGCTGGAGGGCGAGATCGCGTTCCGCCGCATCCTCGACCGGTTCCCCGAGCTGGCGCTGGCCGTGGATCCCAGCGAAGTGCGCTGGCGGCAGAGCTTCGTGTTCCACGCCCTGGAGCACCTTCCCGTACGGCTGTCCTGACCGCAGCGACGGCAAACTCGAAGGGCCGGGCCTTCCATCTGGTTCACCCGGACGGGAGTGGTCGCAAGAGCATCGTCATCGACAAGTCGACATTCCGGTTCGTCGCCAGTCCCCGTTGGTCACCCGACGGCGAAACCTCCGACTCGCCGGACCGGAGGCCGACGCCGTCACACCGTCACCCTTTCCTGTCTGGACGGCTGAACCTCCGGCGAGTATCTAGAAGGGGCAAAGTCGGCGTGTCTGGAACTGTTCTGTGCACGTCCCGGCTCATCCAAGGTGGTTGCCCACTGGCCGCCCTGGCTGCGCCGTGGGAGGTGTGAAGCGGGCGCGCCGTCGCCGTGACGGTGAGAAGGGACGCGCGCTGATGAATCCCACAGGGATGCGTGTCGCGTGGAGCCGGCGACGAGCCACGAGTGCCGTGCTGAGGACCGTGGTCGTGGTGTTCGCCGCCGCGGGCTTGGCGACGCTGCCACAGGCAGGCTGGTCGGCCACGAGTGGGCTGGGAGGTATCCAGCCTGCCGGTGCTTCGGACGTCGGGCAGTCGGCAGACCTTGCGGACCCGAAACCGGGAGCCGCGCCCGAGCTCAGCCCCGTCGATGGTGCGTTCATGGCGGGCACCCGGACAGTGGCGGCGACGCCGACGGTTGCCGACGAGGATGTCGTGAGCCTGACCGTGGATGGTCGCGAGCTCGATGCGAAACAGACCGTAGGTGTCTCGCACCTGCTCTTCGACGTCGGCTCCAACTCCGTGGACATCGCCTTCGGCAACTACTTCACGGTCAACGGCCATCGGATCGACCAGCCGCAGACCTGGGTGTCGGAGCGAGCCGACCTCGCGGTCCCCAACGAGTACCTCGTGACAGGTGAGAACGTCGTCGAGGTCGTCGTCGGTACCACCGTGAACGCCACCTGCGATGCCAACTACGACGACTTCGTGATGTCCGACTTCGCGCTCGAACTGTTGGGCGAGGCTGCCGGTGGTGACAGGAACGAGTTCACCTACGATTTCGGCGACGGCGACTGCGGTTCCCAGCAGGGCAAACTCCTCCGCGCGGAACTGACCTTCACCGTCTCCGGGGACCCACGGCGTACGACCGGTCTCGCGGCCGAATGGGACTCCACCTCGGTCGGCAACGGGGAGCACGCCATCACCGCGACGACCTCGGCCGGTGGCAAGGTCACGCACACCGTCACGGTCAACAACGCCCCCAGTGGTGCGCCGAACGTGGACCCGGTGGATGGCACCCTGACCAATGGCAGGCAGCCTGTGTTCGCATCGCTTCCCGCTGATGGCGCAGGCGACGTAGCCTCGCTGACGGTCGACGGCAAGGCCCCGCCGACCCGACCGACCCTCGGCAGCGGCACCGCCACGTTGAGCTTCAACGTGGGTTCCAACTCGATCGAGGACAGGTCCGACAACTTCCTGCTGGTCAACGGCAAGCGCGTCGACCTGGGCGGCGACTGGGTCAACACCCGGGTCAACGCCGCGATACCGGCGCGCTGGCTCGTCCCGGGCGACAACGTGATCAAGGTTGTCACGGGCGATATCAACGCCTCCTGCGGCGTCAACCGCGACGATTTCACCATCTCCAACCTGCAGCTTGCCCTCGAGGGCGCCACGATCACCGGCCACGACATCGCGGGAACCTATGCGATGGGCGACGGCAACTGCGGTTCCAACACGGTCCTGCTGCGCGAGGCCGAACTGCACTACACGATCGACGCGCCCGCCGTGCATGTCGAGAAGACCCTCGGTTCGGGTGACGCGATACTCGCCTTCAGCGTGGGGTCGAACTCGATCGACGACGCGTTCCTCAACACGGTGCGGGTCAACGGCATGGAGAGGCTGATCGGCGGCGACTTCGTCAACGAGCGCGTCGACCTGCCGATCCCCAACGAGTGGCTCACCCCGGGAATGAACACCATCGACGTCGTCACCGGCACGGCCGCGACCGGCTGCAACCGTGACGACTTCGCGATCTCCGCCATCTCGCTCACGCCGGCCCGGGGCACCGCCACCGGCCGGATGATCAAGCAGACGTTCAGCATGGGTGACGGCAACTGCGGCAGCAACGCCAACTTCCTGGCAGAGATCGACCTCAACTTCTTCATCGACGCACCGGCGGCCGGCCTGCGAGCTGACGTAGAAACCACCGAGCTCGCCGACGGAAACCACACCATCTCCGCCACCTCAGCTACCGGCCAGGCCGCCACTCGGCTGCTGGTGACGGACAACACCGCCCCCGTCGTGGCGGCGAGCACACCCGAAGCGGGCCAGCGGATCACCTCGTCCGTCCCGCTGAGTGTGCAGGTACAGGACCCCTCCTCCATCCGCTCCGGACCGGACGTCAGCCTCGACGGCGACTCCATCCAGCTCGGCGACCTCGTCGGACCGGGGCTGTCCGCCGGCGAGCACACCCTTGCGGTGACCGCGAGCGACTCTCTCGGCAACAAGGCGACGCGCGAGGTGGTCTTCACCTCCGCCGCCATTCCCGACGTCCCGGCCGACATCTCGCCCGAGTCGGGCGCGACCGGCCAGCCTCGCACGGTGAAGCTGTCGGCGAAGGTCTCCGAGCCGGACGGCGGCGCGGTCAAGGCGACGTTCTCGCAGGCGAAGATCCTCAATGCAAGCGTGGGTTGGCAGGGCCAGACCGACGCCGTCCCGACCACCCTGAGCGTTCCTGGCGAACGAAACATCGGCGACACCAGAGCTCTGGCACCCGGCGACGGCGCCACGATCGACGCCCCAACCGCAGGCGGCGTCAGCTTCCAACGGTTCGACATCCCGATCCAGGGCCACGTCGACGCTCCGGTGCTGCGCTGGGAGGGTGTCATCGACCCCGAGCGACTGGCCAGGTTGTGGGCGTGGAACACCCAGACGAGCACATGGGACCCATTCGCCGGCAGCCGTGGCGCTCTCAAGGGCAACACGGTGCTGACCGCCACCGTCACCAACCGCTACATCGACGTTCAACGCGTGCACGTCATGATCACCGGCGAGGACCCGTTCGCAGACGACATCGACCCCGGAGCCGGGGACCGCTTCAAGGATCCCGCGGACTACGACTTCGCCATCGTCCACATGAGCGACAGCCAGTTCCTGTCAGAGGGCGCCACACTGCCGGAGCACTCCGCCGCCGAGCGTGCGGTGTGGGAGAAGGCGTACGGCGACATCCCTCGTTGGATCAGGGACAATGCCGGGGCGCGGAAGATCGCCTATGTCGCACAAACCGGCGACATCATCGAGAACAACCTCGCCCAGCCGACCACGCCCGAGAAACAGCAGCAGGTCATCCGTGAGTTCGAGCTTTCCAGCCGCCTGCAGAAGATCCTTGACGACACGGACGTCCCGAACGGCGTGCTCGCCGGCAACCACGACAACTGGTACGGCCACGAGACCGGCCCCAACGCCACCTACAACCAGTACTACGGCCCCGCCCGGTATGCGGCAGCCAGCCAGCACTGGAAGAACGGAACGTACGGCGGCCCGTGGCGCGAAGGCGACAACGAGAACCACTACGACCTGTTCTCCGCGGGCGGTCGTGACTTCGTGGCCGTCGCCCTGTCGTACGGCATCACCAAGGAGGAGGCCAGGTGGGCCGACTCCATCTTCAAGCGGTACCCGGACCGCAACGGGATCCTGATGTCCCACGACTACCTGAACGCGAGCATCCAACGTGACGGGCGCACCGCTCAGTTCGCCGACCCCGACGGCTCGTCGCTCTTCAAGCAGATCGTCCAGCCCAACCCCAACGTGTTCCTCATCCTCGCCGGCCACGTCCATGGTGTCGGCACCAACGTCAAGCCACAGGTGGGCCAGGTCGTCGGCAACGGCGTCGTCGAGCTGATGGCCGACTACCAGTCCTACAGCGTGACGGCAGACCGGGTCGGTCTCACCGAGATCGGCGGCTACAACCCCACCGACCGGCTCAACTTCGGCGCGGCCTTCATGCGGTTGCTACAGATCGACGTGGACCGCAGTGAGTTGAAGGTGAGCACCTACTCGCCGTTCCTGGACGACTTCGGCGCCACCGAGTTCGACCCCGGCCTCCGCTACGACGGCCACGAGGACAACATGGTGCTTCCGATCGACCTGAACAGCCGGACCACCACGTTCAAGTCCGATGTGGTGGCGCTCTACACGCCGACGGAACTGATCGGCCAGACGACGGCGCCCTCCGGCGACGTGGCCACGGTGACCTGGACGAACCTCAGGCCGGCCGCGCCGTACGCCTGGATCGTGACGGCACGCTCGACCAGCGGCGGCATCACCGCGTCCCGACCGAGCGTCTTCGTCACGGCCGACGCCAATGGCGGCCCCGGAACATGGGGGCCCGACGCCCCGCTCTTCCCCTACTTCCCAGCGCCGTCCAAGACCCGGCCGCCCGAACGATGACCAGGGCCCGGCCCACCGTGTAAGGGCCGCGCGTAGTGGCACTCCTCGCGCCACTGCGCGCGGCCCTGCCCGTCCCGTAGGTCACTCTCGCGGATGCATCGTCCGTGAGGTGCAGAAAGTGCTCCCATCCGTGTGCGGAGCTTGGCAGCGGCCGTCGGTCATCCAGCGCTACGTGTAGCAGATGCGAGGGCTGCGGCAGTGCCGATCGTGACCAGGAGTCCTGCGGCTCCAGCTGCGAACAACACCGGCGCCGGGTGATGTCGACACGAGCGCGATGCCGCCGCCAAGGTAGGAGACGCCGGCGGCGAAGCCGATGGCGGTGGAGAGATTGGCGAAGACACGTGCCTGCATGGCGGTGGGGACGCAGCGTTGCAGGAGCGTGTGGCTCCCGGTTTCCAGTGACGCGATCCCGATGCCGCGCACCATCTGACAGGCGATTGCCGGCAACACCGCCCAGGACAGTCCGGTGAGCAGGTTTCCGAGGCTGCTGACAGCCATTCCGGCCACAAAGTAGGGTGCCGCTGCCAACCGGGTGAGCCGGGTGAGGGCGAGAAATCCGAGCAACATTCCGATGTCGGCACCGGCATAGAGGAGGCTCGCCACGGAGTCGCTGGTGTGGAACGTGTTCTTGGCCAGGACCACCAGGGCGATGTCGTCCAGGCCGGTGCAGGCCACCAACAGGCTGAAGCCGATCAGGGTCGCGCGGACGGTTCGGTCAGCCCACACGTAGCGCAGGCCCGACATGGCGTCGCGGAAGAGCGCCGGACGATCCGTGTGCGCAGGTTGCACCTGAGCTGACTGGGACGGGGCGAGTGGCGGGAGCCGCCACAGCAGGGCGACCGAGATCAGGAAGGTTCCGGCGGTCACAAGGAGGACTCCACGCAGGCCCACCAGTGGTGTGAGAGCGGCGGCGCCGAGGGGACCGACGAGCGCGAGCCCGTAGGTGCCGAAGCCGATCATGGAGTTGGCGCGAACAAGGTCGACCTCGCTCACCAGTTGCGGGACCGCGCTGGACGAGGCCGGCTCGAAGGCCCTCGCCAGGTTGGCGTTCACAGCAACAAGAAGGAGCAGGACGGGCAGGGTGGGCAGCAGTGCGGCGATCGCCAGTACCGTGCCTGCCTGCAGTATCTGTGCGACGATCATCAACCGGCGGCGATCCAACCGGTCGCCGATCGAGCCCAGTACCGGTGCGAGAACGCTGGGGGAGAAGTCGGAGACGATCAGTAGCGTGGCGACGGCGGGTCCGCCGCCGCCACGGCCGGCCACGTACAACACCAATGCCATCTGGGCCAGTGAGCCGCCCGCGAACGACACCGTGCGAGCCACACACAGCAGCGCGAAGCTGGGGTTGGATCTGAGCAGGCCCATGCGGCGTTCCCCTGTGTGGCGCCCTTCATGATGCGCACCCGGACCAGGGCGCGCAGTGACAAAGCATGCATTACCTGCCTGTCTGCTGCACCCGGATTGCGGTTGCCGCTATGCGCCGCAGTCGGGTTTGACAGCGACACGGGCGCCGCTGTCGTCGATCCGGATCAGAAACGGCATGGGAGGATGCTCCTCGAAGTACTTGTCCGTCGCTTCTGCCACACCGTTCCACCACGCGTAGTCATCCAGGATGAGGACACCGCCGGGTGCCAGGCGCGGATAGAGGTGCTGCAGTTCGTGACGACTGGATTCGTACCAGTCCGTGTCCAGGCGCAGGACGGCGATGGTCTCGGGTGCCTGCTCGGGAACCGTCTCCTCGACCCGACCGACGACGAAGTGGATGCGCGACGTCGGATAGGCCACGCCGCCCATGACAGCTCGTACGTCTTCGAGTGACGCCCGTGCCCGCAGCAAGTCGGCCGCCCGGCCGGTCTCGGATGCCAGCAGGTCGGCGGCCGCCTCGCCAGTCCAGCGGACATCCTTGTCCGTGGGGCGGGGCATGCCCTCGAAGGTGTCGAACAGGAAGATCTCCCGGTCCACGGCACCGAGGTCCAGCAGCGTTCTGGCAGCGGCCTGCATGCTGCCCCCGCGCCACACCCCGCACTCGACAATCGCTCCCGGCACGCCCGATCGGATCACGTACCGGATGGCATCGGCCAAGGCATGGACCGCCTCGGGTGAGGTCATCGTGAACGGCTCGACCGCGCGGAAGAGCTCGACCGACGTCGAAGGCAGGTCCGCAGGTTCGCGGGGCTGGATCCGGTTCAGTCCGTACCCCAGGCTGCGAAGCAGCCGGTTGACGGCACGTTCGACCACGGATCGAACCCGTGGCGACCGCCTGGCCTGGGCCGGTGTACGGACCGCGTTCTCAACGATGGTGAGCTCCAGATGGCGAGGGGTTCATCGGTTGAGCAGGACACCGGAACGCGTGTCGTACCGGGTGGAAGGCCCGTCGCCCACCGGGCCGCTGCAACTCGTCGGTGATGGTCTCGTGCTGGATCGGAGTGGCGTTGGCGGCGAAGTACCTGTCCTCGACCGGATCGTCCCAGCCGCGACGGAAGCCGGTGTCGACCAGGGGAAACCCCAGGGACTGCGCCGCAAGAGGCAGCCGAAGCTCGTCGTGACAGAGCTCAGGTGGATCCAGCCGAGCGTAGGCATCGAGGAACGCACGTGAAAACGCGGGCCCGCAGCCGATACAGCCGAGCGGCTCGTCCTGGTAATTCCAGGTCCGTCGAGCGTATGAGAGCAGCGACTCCCATTCTCGAAGTCCCTCGGGCGTGCGCAGCCATTCCCAGGACCCGAGCAACTGCGCCACCGGCGTCAGGCAGGTGAGTGCGACGGCGTCAGGTGGCACGTCGGCGTACACCTGATCCAGGCTGTCGAGGAGCAGCAGATCCCACTCGACGAGATGTGCCACGTCGAAGTCCAGGTGCCGGCCAACCTCGCGATACCACGCTGCCACGGCGAGGTCGCCGTGTTTCCAGTTCCATCGTCCTTCGCGAGGAGAGGCGTACAGGCTGTCCAGCCCCAGTAGAGGCAATGATCCGAACCGAAACAGACGTTGACGAGTTCCACGTCCTCCGCCATACAGGCCGTGCACCTGGAGCCCGGGGTTGAGAGCGCGTAGCAGGGCCACTCGGGAGCGGCAGATGAGCGGATTCCGGTCGAATCGGAAGACGACGATGCGGTTGACCAAGGTCATGCCACCCCCGCGCGTACATCTTCGGTGCCGCCGCCCCAGACTGCCCGCGCCGAGGACAGCGCCAGGTGGACGGTCTCGGCAACCAGGCGCCGGTTCAGAACGAGCACCAGGACGAGGTACGCAGCTGTTGCCAGCGCGCCGCCGACCAGTCCCGCGACGAGATCCGACCCCAGTGCCCGAGTGGTGAGCCAACCTGCCGCGCCCGCCACGATGCCCGCGCTCACCGGGGCGGCGAGCCGACCGGCAAGTCGGACGTGTGTCCGGGCAGCCGTGGCTCGACCCAGGACCACTGCCTCGACGAGGTTCGAGGCAAGCCAGCCCAACCCCACGGCCACGACACCGATCCACGGCAACGCCACGAGGACGACCAGGAACTGCACGAGCGTCTGGAGGACGCAGGCTCGCAGGACGACCGCCGCATCGCCGACCGCGTACAGGTATCCCTGGGTGGCGACCGACACCGACCCGCCTACGCAAAGCCCCAGGCAGGCGGCTGGGAGGATGGTGGCGGCGTCGCGCCACTGCACACCGAACAGGCCTGGGACCAGACCCGGTGCGGAGGCGGCCAACCCGGTGAGAACCAGCCCACTGCCAACGGTGGTCACACCGACCGCGCGCTCTATGAGCGGTGCGGGATCAGCCTTCCGGGCGAGCAGTTGCGACATGGTCGGGAACGAGACACGGAACGTGGCGCCGAGGAGGAGGTACGGCACCTCGAGCAGCCTTCTCGCAACGGCCACCAAACCCAGGGTCGATACGGTCGCCAGCGCCGCGATGGCGGTGTTGAGTCCCTGATCGCGCACAAGCTGGGCGGCGGTCACCGCTTGGAAGCGGATCCCGAAGGACATCAGACCTCGCACACGCCGCCATGCGAACCGAGGCGACGGGACCCCGACCGGGCTCGCCCACGCCATCGCGGCCACGCCGACCACAGCCCGTACCGGCGCGGCGCTGGCCATTCCCCACACGCCGGCGCCGGCCAGGACCCAAGCGATCGCCCACAGGTTGAACACGATCACCTGGCTCAGTTCGATGATCGCCAGTCGGCGATAGGCCAAGGCACGCTCGAGCACGATCCGGCCCGGGATCTGCAATGCCAGGAACGGCGTGGAGGCAACCACCACTGCGGTGACCCATCCGGTTCGCCCGAACAACGGCGCGATCCCGGCAACTCCGAGTGCGAGCGCAGTCGCCACGGAGACCTGCAACCCGGTCAGGGCACCAAGGTCGGCACGGTCCGGTGGCTCAGGGCGCCGGATGAGTCCGGCGCCAAGCCCGCCGTCGGCGAACAGATTCACGAAGGTCACGAACGCCAGCCCGACGGCCACCGCGCCGAAGTCTGTCGGCATCAGCTGCCGGGCCAACACCACCTGGCCCACGAAACCGACCAGCATGATCGCAAGTCCGCGGGAACCGACGACGAACAGCCCGGCCAGCGCGCGCTGCTTCAACCCGTCCTGGGCGAGCCCATCCTCCGCGTTCTCCGCGTCCTGGGCGTGTGCCGCGTCCGGACGCTGCGCGGTGGTCACGGTTGAACCCCGAAGGGACGCCGTCGGTCGGCCAGCCGCGTGCGGATCCCGAAGGTGCCCAGTCGCCGACGCGCGTCCGCCTTCAGCCGGGCTTGTATGTCCGCACGACGCAGGTCGACCGACCCCAGCCGGCCCGGTCGCAGGCGCAGCGGTACCTGCCGAGGGTCGAGCCGGACCGTCACATCCGGCGCGAGCAACAGCCGCGACAGAAGCGTGGAGTAGATGGTTCGCCTGGTGGCCTGAAGCCAGGGCTTGCCCATCGTGTGATGGAGGAAATACGGCCGGGTCCTATCGGGATACGCACACGCCAGTGCGTTGCTGTCGATCAGCCGAAGCCCCCTGAACGGTGGATGCGGGGCCAGGCGATGCTCGCGGATGTCCAACTCGTCGTCGTCCAGGGTGGCGCTCAGGAGGGCGTTCACGACGTCCTGGTCGGCGAAGTAGAAAGGGTCGGACAGCCGCGCCTTCCTGCCGTATCGCGTCCCCCGCATGCCCACCGTCTCCTGGCCGTCGATCCAGTGACCCAGCACCCGGGCGTTGAGTGATCCAGGAATCACGAACTGCCCCGCATTGAGGTAGGCACGTTGCCGCATCGATCCGAGTCCGAGTACGTCCGCCCACTCCGGAAAGAACCGGTCGTGGTTCGGCGGGTCGTTCACGAAACCAACGAGGCAACCGGCCGTGGCGGCATCGATGAGGTCCGTCAGCGGTCGGACGGCGATGACGTCCGCGTCGAGTACGACCTGAACATCGGCAGGGCGCAGCCGTGGGCCGTACGGCGCGAGATGCACCGGCGGGACGTCGGCCGGTGCGGAGAGTAGCTCGACGTGTCCGGAAAGGAGATCCCGCTGATCATCGGTGAGACCCGCATCGACCAACGTGAACGGCTCGTGGTGGCCGAGCAGTCGCAGCGAGTTCAGCAGTGCGACGGCACCCGGAAAGTGCGGCGCGTTGGCTACACAGTAGAACCCACATGAACGCATTGCACGTTTTCTGGTCGGTAACTCCACGCACTGGCTGTTTCCCTGTTAACGCCGGGCCTATTCCAGGTGATGGACGTCATGGCGAATGCTTGCCGGACGTCGGGTCGACAAATTGCCCTGCGCACGAAGGATTAGAAGACTTTCCTCGACCGGTCCGGCCACGACACCGTGATGAAATCGTCACTTCTTCGGCCGTACCGGCGCCTCGGTTTGCATGATCTTCCGGCGCGGTAGGACGAAACGCGGATGCGGACGAGGGGGGAAAGTGCGATATCTGGTAACGGGAGTGGCGGGCTTCCTCGGAAGCCACGTAGCTGAGGCACTGCTGGCGCCCGCGACGACCGTTGTCGGTGTGGACTGCTTCACGGACTACTACTCTCGCGCCACAAAGGAAAGAAACCTTCGGCGGCTGCTGCGGAGCGAGAAGTTCACGTTCGTCGAGGCCGACCTGCGCTATGCCGACCTTTCGGATCTGGTCGCGACGACCGATGTGGTGCTGCACCAGGCGGGCCAACCCGGAGTGCGGACATCCTGGGGGGAGGACTTCGCCGCGTACGTGGACCACAACGTCGTCGCGACGCATCGGCTGCTCGAATGGTCCCGGCGCGCGGACATCAGGAGGTTCGTGTACGCGTCGAGTTCGTCCGTGTACGGCAATGCCGAGTCGTATCCCACGTCCGAAGCGAACCTGCCACGTCCGTTCAGTCCCTACGGTGTGACGAAACTGGCCGCGGAGCATCTCTGCGGCGCGTATGCCGAGAACTGGGATCTCCCGACGGTGGCACTCAGGTACTTCACCGTCTACGGACCTCGACAGCGTCCCGACATGGCGATACACCGGTTCGTCCGGGCCGCCATCGAGGGCCGCGACATCCACCTGTACGGCACGGGCGAGCAGGCGCGCGACTTCACCCACGTCGATGACGTGGTGCGTGCGAATGTCCTGGCTGCGTGGAAGCCGGTCCGGCCGGGCACCGTCCTGAACGTCGCGGGCGGCTCACACGAGTCGGTGAACATGCTCCTCGACAAGCTCGCCGACATCATGGATCGGCCACTTGCCATCAAGCGAAGCGAAGCCTGTGCGGGAGACGTCGGCAACACCCGTGCGGACTGCAGCGAGGCGGCTCGGCTGCTCGACTGGCGCCCGCTCGTCGATCTGGCAAGCGGACTCACCAACCAGGTCGAGTGGCAGTTGGCGGCATCCGGCATGGGCAGAGCGGGATCCCTCGGCAGAGGGCGACTGTCCATGTCGCGGGCACCGGCGGGCACGGGGTGAGGACGGCCGCGACATGAGACGGGCGCCACTTGTCCTCCACGTCGCCGCGGTGGAATACACGGCGACGAAACTGCTCGTACCCCAGCTGTCCGAGCTACGCACGCTCGGATTCGACGCGAGGCTCGCGTGCGCACCCGACGGATCGGATTTCGATCGGAGTCTCGCGGCATTCCAGCCGGTGAAACTCTCGTTTCCGCGTTCTCCACACCCGGTGCCGATGGCCGCGGCCTGCGTACGGCTGGCACGAATTCTCCGCGACCTGCAGCCCGATCTCCTGCACCTGCACGCACCGGCGGCGGCCCTACCTACCCGGATGATGCCGCGGGGGCTCATACCGCGGTCCACCCGGGTCGTGTACACGGTGCATGGTTTCGCGCACGTGTGGGACGTGCGCGGATGGCGCGATCGCGTCCTCGAACGGGTGGAGCGGATGCTCGCACCTCGTACCGACATGCTGCTCTTCCAGTCGACGGAGGACCTTGCCCAGACCTGCGCCCGGGGATATCGAACTCGGTTGCGCTACCTGGGAAACGGGGTGGAGGACGAGTGGTTCACCATCCCGCCCCGGCAGGCACCATCACGTCCCTTCCGGTTGCTGTTCGTCGGGAGGCTGATCAAGGAGAAGGGCGTCCTCGACCTGTTCGACGCCCTCGCCGCGGTGCCGGATGTGCATCTCACGGTCGCCGGCGCCGAACTGCTCACGGACCGCGATGGTGTCGAGAAGGTGATCCGGGATCGCGCTTCTCGCGACCCACTCGCAGGTCGCGTGACCTTCGTGGGCATGGTCGCCAAGGCGCAGATGCAGAGTCTGATGGCCAGCAGCGACGCGGTGGTCCTGCCCAGCTACCGCGAAGGCGTCCCACGCTCTCTCATCGAGGGGTTCGCCGCCGGTCGTCCGGCCGTGGCGACCGCTGTACGCGGGTGTCGCGAGCTGGTCGAGGACGGAGTCACCGGGTTCCTGGTACCGCCTGGTCGTCCGGATCGGCTGGCACACGCACTACGGGCGATGAGCAACCTGCCGGATCGTCGGTACCGCGAGATGTCCGCGGCTGCCCGGGCACTTGCCGAGTCCACGTATCGGGAGTCGGCTGTGTTCGGCCGGCTGGTCGACGCCTACGGCGAGTTGCTGGGGGAACGGAGTGAGTCAGCCACGCTGCGCACCGGGGTAGTAGTCGACGATCTCACGGGGCGTGAGCTCGATCTCAGAACGCCGGCCCAGGAAGAACACCCCGGATGCGCAGTCGTTGGCGTACCTGCGCGGCACCATCCGGTCCAGGAACCGCAGCCAGAAGAAGAGCGCCCGCACGATGCGGCCGGCATCCTGCGATCGAGCCAGGCCTCGGGCGAGGTGGTCGACGCTCCAGAGCAACTGGGTCCCCGGCCCGGCGACCGGTCCGGCATCGATCTGCTCGAACCGTCGGAACAGATACCTGTGGCCGCTGGCGGTGAAGCGGGTGAAGTCGTAGGCGCCGGCATGAACGTGCTGGAGGAAGGGCGTCTCGGCGTAGACGAGGCCGTCGTCGCGCAACACGCGGTGGATCTCGGCCACCACCTGACCGGGATCGAGGACGTGCTCGAGGACGGCCTGAGTGATGACGGCATCGATGCACCCGTCGGCGAGCGGCAGGGCATGCCCGTCGGCCACGACGACCGTGAGATCGCTCGCGTAGAGATCCATTCCGATGAGCTCGACATCGGGAGCGGATCGGTAGAGGGCGTCGACCCCGTTACCAAGGGTGCCCCCGCCGATGACTAGGACCCGGCGGCAGTCATCCGGCATGAGTCCGATCAGCTTCGCGATGTTCTTCTCGGCGATGCGGTTGACCGGCTTCCAGATGCGTCGTACCGCCGGCGGGATCGCGCCGACGCGTGAGCGGTGCAGCTCGCGGCGGGCGCGGCCGGACGTGCCCGCCCAGGCCGAGACCTCGTCGCGAGACAGCACGCTGCGCTCGAAATCCACCAGGACCGGCCAGTCGCCGACGATGGGGAAACTGCCGACCTCGGCGTACGGACAACCGATGGCCGTGCAGCGGAACGCCGCACCGTCGGCAGCAACTGCGGATCGACACCGGGGGCATACCAACAGCGGTCGCACACGGCTCAGCGTCGCCAGCGCCACGTGTCCTCCTTCCTACCGGTCGACGCGTCGTGCCTCTGCCTGGTCAGTACCCTTTGCAACCGTCTATTCCCCACAAATGCGCGCTCTGACCACCGCGTTGATCGCGCGTGGCACGTGTGTTCGGCCAGAACACCGGAGCCCGTTCTTGGGTCGGCCTGACCGGCGGCCCCGTGTACTGGTCATGTTGGTGCTGTTGGCAGCTGCCATGCCCTTCCGCTTCCCGGTCTGGTTCCCGGCCTCTTTTCCGGTCGTCAGGTCGGTTTCCATTCTCGACCTGATGCTCATGGTCGGTCTGATCACACTCGTGCTCGACCTGAAACACCGCGGTCTCAACCTGGGTTATCCGCCCCTTGCCCTCCTCCTCGCCTTTCCGGCGCTGGCCTCCGCGCTGTCCCTGGTGTGGAGCGAGGATCGAATCGTGACCTTGCGTACGACCGTGAACTTCCTGGAGGCGTTCGTCGCCTACCTCTTCGTGACCCGGGAGCTGGCGGGCCTTTCTGCCGCGCGGATCGTGGTGTTCCTCCGCCGATACGTCTGGCTCGTGACCTTGCCCGCCGTGTTTCTCCTGCTGCACGTGCCCGGATTCGCGCCGTACGAGCCTGGGCTTTCTCCCACGTCCGGTGACTACCTCTCGTACTACACTCGGCTCTCCCACCCGCTACTCGGCCGCTCGAACAACCTCGCCGCCGTTCTTGTCATCCTCGTCCCCGTGTTGCTGTACTTCGGGCACACCCGGCGAGACCGTCTCACAACGTTCACCGGCTTGGTCGCGGCGACGGCAGTTGTCTGCACCTTCTCCCGCGGAGCCATGGTGGCGTCCCTGATCGCGGGCATCGTCTGTCTTCTTCTGTCTCACCGTCCATTTCGCGGCCGTCTGAAGCCCTTGATCGGCAAGGTGGTCACGGGCACTCTGGCTCTGGCCGCTGCCCCGGTCGCGCTCTACCTGTTGAACCCGGCCACGCACGAGTTCTTCGCCGGTCGGTTGTCAGCGGCCAACATCCTCCTGAGAGCAGAGCTGTACCGCGCCGCATTCGAGAAGATCGTGGCTCGTCCACTCCTGGGATATGGCGCGGGTGTCGCGCCCAGGGGCGACACGTCGCTGGTCGTCGACGTGCACAACACGTACGTTCAGCAGGTCCTGTACTACGGCGTGCTGCTGGGGCTACTTGTCGGTCTGGCTGTTCTCAGCCTGCCGTTCTTCTTCCTCCGCCGTCGCGGCCTGCATCCACTCGCCGGCGCTGTCGGTTTCGGCGTACTGGCCGAGGTGATCAGTTTCACGTTCGAGTCCAGCTTCGAGGGCACCGTGCTCCGAGTGATCTTCTACCTTCTCCTCGGGATGCTCGCCGGACTGCTCCGGTCCTCCATTCCCAGGCAGCGACGGGAAGCGCCGCAACACGCAGCGGAGGTGATGTCGTAGATGCGGCACGCCGTGACGCCGTACGGCCGCGGCGCAGGAAGCTCGCGGGTGCGTGTCCATTCCTGGCTGGATCGGTTCGCCGAACCGGTCGAGGTGCACAGCTACCTTGGACGCCACAATGCGGCTCCGCGCCAGCTCCTGCGCCATCCGGGCCACGTGCTCTCCGCGGAGCGCACTCTTCGGCGGCTGGCGAGGCAGCGTCCAGATCGCCTCCTGTTGCATCGCGAGGCGTCACCACTGAGCCGAGGCGGTCTGGAGGCTGCACTACTGACGAGCGCGGCATTCGGTGTCTACGACTTCGATGACGCTCTCCACTGCGACTTCGGAGGCAACACTCCTTGGCGCAGGCTGGTTCCCAAGGCTCCGAAGGCCCTTGCGGCCGTTCGCCGTGCGGATCGAGTCATCGCCGGTAACGACATCCTTGCCGAGTGGGCGGTTCAGCACGCCAGGGACGTCGTGGTGATTCCAAGCTGCGTCGCTGTCGAGGACTACGCAACCAAGCAGTCGTACGGCCTGTCCGATCCACCTCGTCTGGGCTGGATCGGCTCCGCCGACAACGAGCCGATGCTGCTGGCAGTCGCGCCGGCGCTTTGGGAGGTGCACCGCCGATCTGGCGCAAGGCTCACTCTCGTCGGAACGAGTCGGTCCACGCTGGGGTCGCTCGAGCGGATAGTCGACCGCGTGCCCTGGACCGAGCGAACTCAACATGCAGTTCTGGCCGGGATCGACGTCGGTCTCATGCCCCTGCACGACGACCCGTACAGCCGGGGCAAGTGTGGTTACAAGCTGCTCCAGTACGCGGCTGCCGGCGTCCCGGCAGTCGGTAGTCCTGTTGGTGCCAACGGGACCGTCCTGGCCTCGCTCGGCTTCTTCGCCGCGAACTCGTTGCAGGATTGGACTGACGCTCTCTGCTGGCTCATCGAAGGGTTGGACAGCGAGCGGGCGAGGGTGGGAAGCCATGCGGTCGCACAGGTGGCCGAGCAGTATTCGTACGATGCTTGGCTCGATCGGTGGCAGCAGGCGACGGAGTTCGGACGAGATCGCACCGCCGCGTGGGTGGGGGAGAGCCGGTGAGCGAACCCCTCGTCGATGTCGTCATCGTGAACTGGAACAGCGGCGACTGCCTTCGCGCATGCATCGACTCACTCGCCGAGCCGCCCCAACGGGGTCCGGCCGGAGACGTGATCGTCATCGACAATGCTTCGAGCGATGGTTCGGCCGAGGGCCTTCCGGACTGGGTGAGGCTGGTGGTGAACCAGCAGAACGTGGGCTTCGCCGCAGCCTGTAACCAAGGAGCAAACCTCTGTACGTCGGACTATCTCCTCTTCCTCAACCCGGACACCGTCCTGAGTGACGACACGACTCGGCGAGCAGTAAGGTTCCTCGACAGCAGTGAAAGTCTCGCGTACGGCATCTGCGGCGCGCTGATGGTGAACCGTGACGGCACCCCCGGAATCTGCGCTTCCCGATTCCCGACGCTCACGAACGTCATGGCAAGTGTCGTCGGACTCGGACGTGTCGTGCGCCGGTGGGCGCGTCATCTTCCCCCGGAGGCGCTGCGCCGTAGCGGACCCGTGGACCAGGTCATCGGCGCCTTCTTTCTCATCCGGCGAGCGCTGTTCGACCGACTGGGCGGCTTCGACGAACGCTACTTCCTCTACTACGAAGAGGTGGATCTGAGCAGAAGGGCAAAGCTGCTGGGCTTCGGCTCGTACCTGCTCGTGGACGCGAGGTTCGAGCACATCGGCAACGTCAGTGCGAAGCGCTCCGGCGATCTGGCGCTGTACCACTCACTACGCAGCCGATCGCTGTATGCGTTTCAGCACTGGCCGGCCTGGCAGGCGTATGTGCTGATCTTCTTCACCCTCGCTGTGGAGTTGCCGGGGAGGCTGATCCGAGCTGCTGTGAGGAGGCAGTTCGGTGATCTCGCGCGGCTGGGCCGCGTGAGCAACTCGTATCTGCAATTCGTACTCGGTCTCGGCCGCCCCATGCCCAGCGCCGGCCACCCTGCGACCGGCAGGACACGCACCTCATGACGACACGAGGACGTAAGCGTGTCGTCATCGTCTGCCAGCTCGATGGCTTCGGTAACAGTGTGAAACCGATCGAGATCCAGCGGTATCTCACGGCCCGCGGACACGAGGTCCGTCTGGTCGACACGTATCGGCTCAGCCGGTCCGCTGACGGGCCGGCCACAGGCCTCGCAGTATGGCTGCCACGTCCAAAGCCATACCACGTCGCGCTCTACGCAATTGAGGTGATCGGCAAGCTCGCAAGGCCGGTGGCCGTTGCGCGACGCCGGCTGTCGTATCACCTGTTGCGGGCGGACTTCTGGTTGCGCCGCCGCATCCTCCGGTCGAGTCTGGCGTTGGACGACGTCGACCTGGTGATCTGCGAGACACCCTACGACAGTGGCCTGCTGCTTGATGCGGCGAGTGTCAGGACCATGTACGACTGTCCTACGCCTTGGGCCGATGAACTCCTCTACGAGGGGCGGCTGACCCGCCGACAGCACACTCGTTTGCGCCAACTCGAAATCGACGTGTTCAAGAGTGTGGACCATCTCAGCTTTCATTGGGAGTCCTATGCGGATTACGTGCGGGAACGCTACCGAATCTCTGAGAGCAATCTCGCCACGCTCAACTGGGGGTGTTCGCCGGCAGCGATCCGCGCACGACCCGCCAGCCCGGCACGGGTCGTCTACTTCGGCTCCCTTAGCTCGCGATTCATCAATCTGCCGTTGCTGTCGAGGCTGTCCCGGAGCTATCCGTACCTTGATGTCTATGGAGGACCGCCGCCGGACCCCGCGCTCGGACTCCGGTATCGGGGATATGCGTCTCCAGGTGTGCTGCGGGAGTACCAGTTCGGGCTGATCACCTGCATCGACGACCCGCTGCGTCGCGACGGGTTCTCCGCGAAGCATCTGGACTATCTGGCTGCCGGCCTTCCTGTCCTCGTGCCGACCTGGCGTCGAAGCGCCGAGGCGCTGGCCGGCTCGCTGCGCTACGACGAGAGCTCCTTTGCCGAGGTCGTGGCGCGGCACGCGGATCCTGTTTCGTGGCAGCGAGTCAGTGATGAGGCATACGCACAGGCGGAGAAGTTGAGATGGGATGACACGCTACGACCACTGGATGCACTACTCGACAACAGCGCGAGTGCTCCACAGCCGTAACAGGTTCACGACGCCGTACTCCGACTCTTCCGAAAGTGGATGGAGATGAATCTTCGACAGACTCTGAGACAGTCCGATGCGATCGTCGGGCTGGTGCATGACTCGAGAAAGGTGCTGAGGACGCCGGCGCTGGTCCGACGGAGGCGGATCATCGAGAACTACCTGGCCACCGAAGGAAGGAAGAAGCTCCAGATCGGCGCGGGCCGCACTTCCCTTGACGGCTGGCTGAGTACGGATATCTCTCCGGGCTTCGACGGCTCGGTGTACCTCGATGCGAGCAAGGCGTTTCCATTTGGCGATGCAGTGTTCGACGTTGTCTACAGCGAGCACATGATCGAACACATCTCCTGGGACGGTGGTTTGTTCATGCTGAGTGAGGTCCGACGCGTCCTGAAGCCCGGTGGCGTGGTCAGGATGGCTACTCCGGACCTTGAAGTTCTCCTCGGGCTCTACAACCGCGACCAAAGCGCTCTCGGCGAGAAATACGTGCAGTGGATCACTGACAGGTTCCTTCCCCATGTCGGCGTGTACGACCCCTCGTTCGTGATCAACAACGCGTTTCGCAACTGGGGTCACCAGTTCCTCTACGATGGAAAACTCATGGAAATGGCGCTGCTGCGGGCAGGATTCGCGGACATCAAGCGGTGCTCGCCAGGTGAATCCGAGCATGCGGAGCTGAGGGGGATCGAGTCGCATGGCAAGCATGTTGCCGACGAGGCGATGGCGACGTTCGAGACCATGGCCTACGAGGGGACCAGCCCACGGTGAGTGCAATGGGTGCGACATATTGTGCGCGCCCCATTGACTCACGCAATGACGGGCTGACGACAGGTCCCATGCGTGCGGCAAGGTCCTACGTATCTCGACGGCACCAGTGTCCGATGAAAGACAGGGAACGCATCCCACATTCCTGAGCGTGAGACCTGCACGACATTCACGGCTCACGCAAGGTTGGTCCCGAGCAGTCGGGCCTTGTGTGAGGAGTCCGTAAGGCCAACCGGAGTCGCCGTATGAGGCTTCGGCCATCTCCTCCGAACACTGCCCATGCGGTCAGCTTGGGACCATGAGCGAATCGAGTAATCGGCGGATCCGGCCTACGCGCAGGGATCTGGTCAGCGCCGTGGTGTTGGGAGCGGTTGCCGCACCGTTGACCTACGCGGCCGCCGCACGACACAAACAAGAGGACGAGGTGCCCGTCGTCGACAGCGAGGACCTGGGCCTGGAACTCGTCCAGTGGGCACGGACGATGCCGCCCACGCCGTCGTTCCCGGCGAGAATCGACGCCTACGCAGCCTACGTCGGGGGGACGAGGTGTGCCCCGACGGCGAAGCCCGGCGTCGTCGACGTGAGGAACCTCATCTTCCGTACGTACGGAAGCCGTGCCTGGAGCATCGGGCACCCGTGCACCGGCGGCGTCAGCGAGCACGCCGAGGGCCGTGCTCTGGACGTGGCGTTCAACGCGTACTCGCGTACGTCCCGAAAGGCCGCCAACGACTTCTTCTGGTGGCTGCTGCGACCGGACAGCCACGGCAACCGGCACGCCATGGCCCGCCGACTGGGAATCATGTACGCGATCTGGGACCGCAAGATGTGGCGCGCCTACCGGCCCAACGAGGGGTGGCTGCCGTACTCCGGGACGCCGAACCCGCACACGAACCACTTCCACCTCAGCTTCAGCTGGGCCGGTGCACTCCGTCGCACGACCTGGTGGACGCTGCAGTAGTCCCTGCCGCCTGGAGAACGCCAGATGCGGGACCCAGGGTCTGTCCCAGGTTGCTCGTTCGGCATACGCCGGCGCGATCGGACCCCGGCTCAGTCCGCTCGGCTGAGGCGGTAGTCGGACCGTCTGGCGCGCCGGGTGCGGGCCCAGTACTCGAACGTGAAACCCGGCCAGAGTGTGCGGTTGACGCCGTGTTCGTCGAGGTACCAGCTCGTGCAGCCGCCGGTACTCCACACCGCCCGGTCGAGGCGGCGCCGGACCATCCCGGCGAACCGTCGTTGTGCTCCCGCCTCGACCTCGACGACCTCGGCGCGGCTTCGGCGCAGCATCCGCAGGCAGCTCATGACGTGTCTGACCTGTGTCTCGATCATGAACACCACGGACGTGTGCGCGAGGCCGGTGTTGGGGCCGAGGAGCATGAACAGGTTGGGGAATTCCGCGACCGTGATGCCGTGGTAGGCGGTCACGCCGTCGGCCCAGGCGTCCTGCAGGGTCAGGCCGGCGCGGCCGACGATCTTCTGGTCGAGCAGCGCCGAGGTGACGCGGAAGCCGGTGCCGTAGACGATGGCGTCGACGTCGTGGGACGTGCCGTCGCGGGTGGTGATGCCGTGCTCGGTGATCTCGGCGATGTCGTAGGTGACGAGCTCGACGTTCGGGCGGGCGAGTGCCGGATAGTAGTCGGACGACAGCAGGATCCGCTTGCAGCCGATGGTGTACTCGGGCGTCAGCCGGGACCGCAGTTCAGGATCGGTGACCTGCCGTCGCAGGTGCCGTCGGGCGGCGTTCTCCAGGGGACCCATCAGCCCCGGGCCCACGGCGAACCCGAGCCCGCGAAGCTCCAGCGCGAGGTAGATCGAGGCCCGGAAGGCCCGCATCGCAAGCGGTGTCGACCGGAACAGCCGGCGCCGGTCGGGCGGGATCTCGGCGTCGGGCCGGGGATGGATCCACGCAGGCGTGCGCTGGAAGACGTGCAGCCGGGCCACCCGCTCCGCGATCCGCGGGACGAACTGCACGGCGCTGGCACCGGTGCCGATCACCGCCACCCGCTTGCCCGTCAGGTCGTAGCTCGAGTCCCATTCGGAGGAGTGGAACTGCCGCCCCACGAACCTGTCGCGGCCCGGCACGTCGGGATAGTTGGGTACGTGCAGTGCCCCGATCGCCGACACCACCACCCGCGGCGTGAGCACCTCACCGTCGGCCGTCTCGACTCGCCAGCGCCCGCCGCAGTCGTCCCACTGCATCGACGCGACGCGGACGCCGTAGCGAAGGTGCGGTGCGAGGCCGTAGGTCCGCACGCACGAGCGCAGGTAGTCCCAGATCTCCTCGCGCGGGGAGAACATCCGCGACCAGTCGGGGTTGAGCGCGAAGGAGTAGGAGTACAGGTGGGAGGGGACGTCGCAGGCGCAGCCGGGATAGCCGTTGGCCCGCCAGGTGCCGCCGAGGTCGTCGTCCTTCTCGAGTACGACGAAGGAGTCCAGGCCGGCCCTCTTCAGCTGGATCGCCATGCCGATGCCGCCGAACCCCGCGCCGACGATGACGATCTCCGGCGTGGCCGTCACCGCCGAGCCTCCGTCCCCGTCGTCCGGCAGATGACCGACGCCACCAGCGCAGGATCGTCGTTCATCGGCGAGTGGCCGCACCCCGGCAGGTCGACGTGCCAGGCATCGGGCAGCAGCGCCCGGGCCCGGGCAGCCTGGCGGTGGAGAAGCAGTCGGTCGCGGGTGCCCCACCCCACCGTCACGGGACACTGCGGCGTGCCGCGCAGGGCGTACTCGCGTCCGTGCCGCGCGACGGCCCGGAAAGCCACGCCGGACCGCATGGCGAGCGCGTCCGCGAGGACCAACTCGGCCGTGAGCCGGTCGGGGCGTCCGACCAACAGGCCGTAGGCCAGCGCGCGGACCCGGGCCGAGCGGGCCGCGGCGCGCAGCACCGGGGCAGGCAGGAAGGCGGCCGAACGAACGGTGTGGAGCAGCCCGAGCGCCCAGCGGCGTTCCCAGGTGCCCCAGAAACCGGCCGGCGCCAAGGCGGTCGCGGATGCCACCTGGCCTGCGACGGCGAGCTCCAGGGCGAGCGCACCACCGAGGCTGTTGCCCGCGACGTGCGGGCGGTCGAGGCCGAGGTCGTCGAAGAACGCGGCGACGGCAGCGGAGAGGTCCTCGCGCCAGCGTGCACCGCTGCAGGCCGGCGACGCGCCGAACCCCGGCAGGTCGACCGTGACAACCTCGTGCCTGTCGGCGAGCAGCGGAACCACGGGATCCCAGCCCTGCCGACGATGGCCCAGTCCGTGCAGCAGCACCAGCGGCGGGCCGCTGCCCTGCCGGTCGTAGGCCAGAGTCACCATGTCCGCGCTCCGATCCGGTTCGTGCCCCGACGATTTCCCATTATTCGCCACGGGATGGGAGACGGGCGCGATGGTGGTCGGGAAGCATCCGGGATGAGACACGGCCTGGGTGGACGGCAGGGGTTGAGGTGCTCATCCTGAGGGAACTCGGCAGTTACCGCGGACCGCCGGGCAGGCCGGGGTGATGCCGGGCACCCGAGGGGGACTGACATGCCGGACGCAGAGGTGACCGGACCACCGGCCACCGAGTCCACCATGGAGCCAACCGCGGGAACGAGCACAGGCGCGACCACGAGGGCGAGCAGCGTGCCGCTGCCGCTGGACGCCGGCTTCTTCCAGGATCCGCAGGCGGTCTACGCCGCGCTGCGTGAGGAGGGGCCGGTCCGCAAGGTCGTACTCCCCGAGGCCAAAGGCTGGCAGGCCTGGATCGTGACCAGGTACGACGAGGCCCGTGCCGCGCTGGCCGATCCCCGCCTGCTCAAGAACGACCGGGTGGCGCTCAGGCAGTACCTGGACCCCGAACAGATCGGCGAGTTCGACTCGGCCTTCGTCGAAGCGCTGCAGGCACACATGCTGAGTTCGGACCCGCCCGACCACACCCGGTTGCGCAAGCTCGTCAACAAGGCGTTCACCTCCCGCCGGGTCGAGGCGCTGCGCCCCCGGGTCGAGGCGATCACCGAGGAACTACTGGACGAGATGGCCAGGCGCGGTGCGGACGGTGAACCGGTCGACCTCATCGACGCGTTCGCGTCCCCGCTGCCGATGACGGTGATCTGCGAACTGCTCGGCGTACCCCAGAACGACCGTGCCGACTTCCGCGGCTGGTGCACGGTGGTGATGACCGACGGCGGCGAGGACTCCGACCGCACCGCGTCGTACGCCATGGCGGGCTACCTCCGTCAGCTGATCGCGGCCAAGCGTGCCAACCCCGGTGAGGACCTGCTGACCGGCCTGGTGCAGGCGCGTGACGACGGCGACCGGCTGGAGGAGAACGAGCTGATCGCGATGGCGTTCCTGCTGCTGCTCGCCGGCCACGAGACGACCGTGAACCTGATCGGGAACGGCATGCTCGCCCTGCTGCGCAACCCCGGCCAGCTCGACCGCCTACGGGCCGACCTCTCCCTGATGGGCGGGGCGATCGAGGAACTCCTGCGCTACGACGGGCCGCTCAACCTCGCCACGACACGGTTCACCTCCGAGCCGGTGCGAGTCGGTGACGTGGAGATTCCCCGCGGCCAGATCGTCCTGGTGTCGCTGGCCTCGGCCAACCACGACGAGCACCGGTTCCCGGACGCGGGCCGGCTCGACGTGACTCGCCGCAGCAGCGGACACCTGGGGTTCGGCCACGGGATCCACTACTGCGTGGGCGCGCCACTGGCCCGGCTGGAGGCCGAGGTGGCGTTCACCCGGATCCTGACCCGCTTCCCCAACCTGTCGCTGGCGTTGGAGCCGCACGAGGTGCGGTGGCGGCAGAGCACCCTGATCCGAGGCGTGGAACACCTCCCCGTACGGATCTTCTGACCGCACTCGGGGCGCGAGTTCGCGTTCGCTCAGGGACGCCACCGGACGGCTTCGATGAACCGCTCCGACTCGTCGCCACGGTTGTTGTAGAAGCAGGCCAGGACGGAGCCGTCACCCATCACGACCGCCCGGGGATAACCCATGTCCCGCATCGGCGTGTCGCTGGTGACGGTGATGGGCTCGGACCAGGAGCGGCCCTCGTCGCCACTGGTGACGTACCGCAGTCCGCTGGGCCGGCCACGGAAACCGTAGATGCACACCAGACGGCCGCCGACCCGCCGTAGCGCCGGTGGGTTGCCGGCCGTGCCGGTGTCACCGACCGGGCGAGCAACGTGCTCCCAGGTGGTTCCTTCGTCGGCGGATCGGTACAGGTCGATCCAGTACTCGTTCCGGCCGTCCCGGGGCCCATGGCACCGCACCGCTGTGAGCAGGCTGCCGTCGTCGGCGAGGACCGAGGACGGCATGATCGACATGCCCGCCGGCTCGTCGCCGAGGTAGCCGCGACGGGTGAAGCTTCGGCCACCGTCGGCGGTGTGGGCGGCGAACACGCGTCCTTCCGAGCCGTCGCTCTTGGACGCGGTCAGCAGCCACAGCGCCTTCCGAGGCCCCAGGGTGACGAGGTCGGTCCGGGCGGAGATACCGGGCTGGTCGAACGAGGGCAGCTCATGCGGCCCGGACCACGACCTGGCCCGGTCGCGGCTGACGTAGAACCAACTGCGCGAGCCGGCCAGCAGTCCCGTACGAGCACACAACACCAGACACTCGGGATCGGTGAAGTCGATGGGTTCGTCGAGGGCGGCGAAGTCCTCGGGTCTGAGGCGGGGCTCGGCCTTGAGCGGCTCGTCCTGGTGCTCGTCTCCGGAGAGCGTGGCTGCTCCCGGGCGTACGCCGGTGAACTCCTCCAGCACCCAGGTCACACCACCGTCGAGGCTACGGGCGACCACCGGAACGAACGGCCGGGCGGTGTCACGTGCGTGCACACCCTTGAGCGGGCCGATGTGGCCGAGGAGGAAGACGACCACCACCTCGTCCCCGAAGGCCCACATGCCGTAGTTCGCGGGCCAGCCCGCGAACCTGCCGGGTTGGTCGTAGACGGTGGTTCGGAACGTGGGCAGGACGCGGGTCACTGTCGTCGGGCCTCTCGTAAGGGTTCTATCGGTACTCCGGATTCTGCCGAGGTCCGCCGCGGCCATACTCATGAGCCGCCGGTAGTCGCTCCCCGGTCGGCCTCGGCAGAACGAGAGAGACGCGCCCTGATTCTTGCGGCAAGCGGGAGTATCCGCAGGACGTACGTCGTCAGGATCCCCATGGCGACACCTGAAGGGTTGATGTACTCGCGGATCTCGTCGAACCTACCGTCGCGAATGTGGAAGACCAGGCAGTAGCCGTCGATCGTGGTGCGGCGACGGAGGAGACGAATGATGAGCTGGTGCTCGTATTCGACGCACAGGTGCTCGCCGGTGGTGAACCAGTTGGTTATGTGAACGTCGGACCGGTCGTCATGTTTGCGCGCGCCACCGGCCGACATGACGAATCCCATGACATCAGCTCGCCCCCTGAACGTGTGACCGATCGGCATGAGCGTGAACGCGCAGTCGTCGGTGATGATGTCGCCGAAGCGCTCGTAGGCGTCCGTCCGGACGATCTCGAAGTACCGATCGATGAGCGAGTCGTTCGATTCTGTTCGCACCGTGGCTCCTGGCAACCCATGCTGGTCCGTTGTCCTGTACCGCCTGGTACCCCCACTACAAAGACGCTTCGCATGCGGCCGACGTGACACCATCGGCTGGTGTTCCACCTCACGTTGACATGCCGCGGTCGTGGTAACAAATGTCATCGATATGAGCGCTGCCGCCGTCACGACCGGCCATGCCATCATCGGGTCCGCACGGCTCTACTACGAGCTGCGAGGTAATGGCCCCGCCTTGCTCTTCATCCCGGGCGGGACCGTGGACAGTAGCCACTTCGCCGAGGTCGCGAACCTGCTCGCCGACGAGTTCCTCACCGTCACCTACGACCGACGCGGCAACGGTGCCAGCCCACGCCCGGCCGACTGGCATGCCACGAGCGTCGCCGAGCAGGCGGACGACGCCGCCGGGCTGATCGAGATCCCCGCGCTCGTCGGTACGTCGCCTGACCTCGCAAGGGTGTCCCGGACGCTTGGCCTCGCCGGGATACCGATCACTTTCCTGGCGGATCCGGCCGCTGCCGGCTCACCGCCGTACCGGGCGGCACGCAGACTCGCCGATTCGTGCCGCTCTGCGCTGACAACGATCCGGCCATGACACGTAAGGAGACGAGATGGCACCCCACCGACGACCACACCGGCAGGCGAGCGGACAGAGCACCGTGACCGTGACCGGCTACGACCGCACCGTGATCAGCGAGCCCGACGACAGTCACATCACGCTGATCTCCACCCTGCTGCACGAGGAGTTCTCCGGCAGCCTTCGCGGCACCGGCGTTGCAGACCACGTGCGCGTCGTGGGCCCCGGCGGCGACGACACCTTCACCGGCGTCGAACGATTCACCGGAACCCTCGACGGTCGTGCCGGCACCTTCGCCCTCACCGCCCAGGGCGGCTCCGTCGGCGGCATCGTCCACGGGCACTGGCAGGTCGTCCCGAACTCCGCCACCGGCGACCTCGTAGGTCTGCGTGGCCACGGGGTCTTCACCGCCGAACCGAACCCGTCAGCCACCGGCGACAACTACGGGACGGCGACCGACTGCCTCACCTACTGGTTCGAGGACTGAGTGGATCACTGACGCGGCCGCGTCGCACCATCGCCGTCGGACCGGGCACCGGGCATGCGAACCTCACCGGACTGGGTGACTTCGGCGGCGTTCAGCACCTGAGTCTGCAGCGCCGTCATCAGCGCCTTCGCGGCGGATTCGGGAACCCCCTCGGCGATCTTGATGGCGTTGCCGAGCTCCACGCCGAACCACGCCACGACATCGCAACGATTTGCGCGGTGCCTGTCGATGCGGACCCTGCGTGCGTGGTCGAGGTTGACGAGCTCACCGTCAGCGGTGCGTACCCACATCGTGCACACCCCTTCACGCGATGCCGATTGTTCCCGAAGGTCCGACGCTAACGGCAACCGACCGGCCGCGCGTCATGTATGACAGAACCGGCCGCGTGTTGGGCAGTTCGGTCAGCGCTTGTTGAGCTTCGACACGAACGATCGGATCTTGGCCTGGGTGCGTGGGTCGCTGGCGGCCGTCTGCAGCCGGTCCTGCGCCTTCTTGACTGCCTGTTGGGTCCGCGGGTCCTTGGCCAGCTGCTGCGCCCTCGTCTGCGCGTTCGCGGCGAGCTTCTTGCCCCGCGGACTTCGGAAGAACTGCAGGATCCGGTCGAGCAGCGATGTCGCCACAATGCCCTCCTCTGTCGGTTCGACGTCTGGAGAACGCCTGGTGCGGCAACCAGGTTCCTCGTTCGGCGGAAGCCGGCGGCGCCGGGCTGACCAGGACCGCATCGCCTTCGCCCGTACGGTCGACGACAGACTGGAGTTCTGATCGGCTGAACGGGCCTGGCCGCGTTAACATGCGCCGTGGCCGGGATCTGGGGGAGTGCGGACGCCGTGAACGCCGGCGGCATTCCGACTCGGGCCTGGAACCGCGCGGCGACGATGGACTGGCTGCGTGCGCGGCCGGCGCGCTGGTCCGATCCGAGGTTGTCCGCCGTCGGCTGGGCAGTGATGGTGGCGTTGTTCGTGGCGACCGACACGAGCGGTGGCTGCAGCGAGGCGGCACCGTGCATGATCGACCGGGACGACGTGCTCGGCGCGGTCGTGGTTGCGGCGGCGTTGGCGCACATCGGCTGGCTGGTGTGGGTTCCCGAGGTCGCCTGGATCACCACTCCTGTGGTCGTGGTGGTGTCGGTGGTGAGCCCGGGCAGCATCGTCGGTGGGGCCGCGTCGTGGGTGCTCTGGCTCGTCGTACCGGCAGCGGCGTGGACCCTGGCCACGTTGTGGCGGAGGCGGTCCGGGCGTGTTCGCCAGCTCGAGATCGTGGCACCGCTGGCGTCGACCATGGCCTTGCCGCCGGTTCCGGCGCCCGCGTGGGACCGGAGGACCCTCCGGCTGCTGGCCGGGTTCGCGGCGCTGGCCGCTGCGGCCGGCCTCGTGGCCTACACACTGCACTGGCAGGCGACAGAGAACGCCCATGTACGTCAGGCGACGCGGGTACCCGGCGCCGTGCTCGCCCATCTCGACGACGGCTACGCACTGAGGGTGCGGCTCAGGCCGCCCGGTGCAGGGGTGCGGAAGCTGGAGACCTTCGACGCGAGCGGGTATCCGGTCGGCTCGGCGGTGCAGGTTCTCGTCGATGGATCCTGGGCACGTCTGGCCGCCGAGCCGTTCGATCCGACCGGCTGGTACATGCTTGCCGCCGGTTTCGCCTTGCTTGGAACGACGTTGGTGGTCACAACCCTGGCGTGGCGCCGGCGGCTGGCCGCTCTCGCGAGCGGACCGGTGCCGGCATTGGCCGTATGGGTAGATCCGGACCGCGATCACTTCCTCATGTTCCGGCAGCGCTGGGTTCAGCATGCCGTGGTGTACGCGGCGGACGACGAGAGCATGAGCCGTCCCCTGTTCGCGGTGCCGGTGGAGGCGCTCGAAGCCGGACACGATGACCTGCGCGACGATGACCTGCCCGACGACGACCTGCCCGACGACGACGAGCCGGGGCCGGCCACCCTCTTCGGCCTGCCGGGTGACGGCGCAGTCATTGCCCTGCGAGTCGAAGGTGACGAGCCGTTGCTTCTGTTGCCGACGGGGCCGGCGCGCAGGGCAGGCCGGCAACGTCGTGGCCGCTACGTCGGTGCGAGCGGTCCGTCGACGGCCGGCCGGTGAACTGACGGGGTCGTCGACGCCGGCGGCCGCGAACGAGGATGCGCCGCCACCGCGATGGTTGCCAGCGCGTCGGTGAGCCGCCGAAGGTGCGGCGGCGGCGACTCGGCCAGCGGTAGGCGCACCGTCGCGTGCGGGATGATCCCGAGCTCGGCCAGGGCGGCCTTGGCCATGATGGCTCCCTGGGATGTGCGCATGATGGCGTCCACCAGGGGAATCAGCTCACCCTGGATCGTCCTCGCCAGTTCGAGATCACCGCATCGAACCGCTCGTAGGAGTTCGGCGTTGCGGTCGGCGACGAGGTTGCCCACCACGCTGACCACGCCGATGGCACCGCTCGCGAGGTAGGGCAGGCTGAGCTCGTCGATGCCGCAGTAGTAGGCGAGCGGCGTACTGGCCATGACGGACATCGCTTCGAAGAGGTCGCCCTTGGCGTCCTTGACCGCTCGGATCCGAGGGTGTGCGGCGAGTTCGGTCAGCGTCGACGCCTCCATGGCGATGCCGGTGCGCGCGGGAACGTCGTAGAGCATCACGGGTAGCTCGGTGGCGTCGGCCACCGCAACACAGTGAGCCACCACCCCTGCCTGGGTCGGCCTGGAGTAGTAGGGACAGACGAGCAGCAGCGCGTCCGCCCCGGCAGCCTCGGCTTCGCGTGCCCGTCGAATCGTGGCCGCCGTGTCGTAGGTGCCGACACCGGCGATCACCCGGGCTCGGCTCCCCGACCGGGCAGCCACGACGCGGACGAGCCGGGCAGTCTCGACGTCGGTCAGGGTGGGCGACTCCCCGGTGGTTCCGCCGACGACGATGCCGTCGCATCCCGTGGACAGCAGGTGGTCGACGAGCTTCGCCACTCCGGGTTCGCTGACCGTGCCGCCGGGCTGCATCGGGGTCACCATGGCGGCGACGTTGGAGCCGAAGAGCAGGTCGGCAGGCAGCATCGTGTCGTTCATGATCCGATCCTGTCCCGGCTGATCCCGGTGGTCCAGCGATGCTTTCTTGCCGGTATTGCTTAGCATTTCTTCATGGTCGAAGTGGGAGCATTGCGGGCCCTGCGGGCGGTGGCCGCGCTCGGGACGCTGGCGCGGGCGGCCGAGGAACTCGGCTACACGGCCTCGGCGGTGTCGCAGCAGATCAAGAAGCTGGAACGCCAGGTGGGCGTGCCCGTCCTGGCACCGGCGGGACGTGGCGTCGTGCTCACTCCGGCCGGGCAGGCCATCGTCGACTCGGCACCCGAGGTGTTCCAGGCGCTCGAACGCTGCGCCGAAGCCGCCCGCTCCGTCGCGGAGGGCGAGCCGCGCGGTGCCCTCCGCGTGGTTGCCTTCTCCACTGCCATTCGCGGGTTGCTCGCGCCCGCCATGTCGCGACTGTCGAAGCGCTGTCCGGACCTCCGCGTGCACGTCGACGAGCGAGACCCCGACGACGCCCTCCACAGCGTCGATGCCGGAACAGCCGACCTGGCCCTCGTCCACGACGCCGACGGACTGCCGGCACCTCTGCCACCATCCCTGACCCAGCGCCACGTACACACAGACGTCGGCGACCTCGTGGTCGGTCGGGCGCATCGCCTGGCGCGGGTCGACCGGCCCCTGACAGCCGGCGACCTGGCCGGCCACGCGTGGGTGACCAGCCCGCCGGGCACGGTGTGCCACCAGTGGTTCCGGCGTCTGGTCGCGGACGTACCCGAGGAGCCGGACGTACGCCACCTGGTCGACGATTTCGCCACCCAGTTGACGCTGGTCGCCTCGGGCGAAGTCGTCGCGCTGATCCCTCGCCTCGCCCGGCCGCCTCTGGGCGAGGGCCTCGTCTCGAAGGTGCTGAGGCGGCCGCCGCAGCGGGAGGTTCACGCCGCGTGGCGGCGCAGTGCCGACGCCAGCCCGGCCGTCCAGGCAGTGGTAGCGGAGCTCGGCCCCCAGCTACGCGCGTAGGGCAGCGGCGGACTCCCGCAGGTGCCGGTGGATGCCGTCGTACGCCGCCGACGCCGGAAGGAGTCCCTTCGGGATCTTGACCACAGAGGAGTAGTTGGTGTCGACGACGTTGGCGATCGGCGCCTTCGCCGTCTGGCTGAGCAACTGGTAGGCGTCCATCCGGTCCAGGCCGTAGAGCTGGCCCAGCCACTGCACCATCTCGACCTGCGCGATCCGCCAGGCGTCCTCGAGCGGACGGCTCGACCCGACGGCGATGATCGCGTCGTCGTGTTCGATTCGCGGCCACACCGGGGCGCCGCCCTTGATCAGGTCGACGATCAGGGTGACGTTCATGGCGCCCTCGACCGCGGTCCCGCACGCCTCACCCTCGCCCTGGCGGTAGTGGCCGTCGCCCACCGAGAACAACGCACCCGGCACGTTGACGCCGAGGTAGCAGGTGGCGCCGGCGCGCATCTCGGGGGTGTCCATGTTGCCGCCGAAGCGTTCGGGTACGAGAGAGGAGCGTGCCTCACGGCCGCCCGGTGCCACGCCGACGGTGCCCAGCATGGGCTCGAGCGGCAGGTCGAGGCGGAAGTCGCTGCGCGCGGCCTCGAATGTCAAGGAGCGCTTGGCAGCGTCGAGGTGGTAGACCCAGGTGACCTCGGGCAGTGGTTCCTGCAGCAGTGCCGTGCGGTCGGTGCCGGTCAGCCCGCCGAAGAAGGGGATCGTCGTCGAGACGCCCCAGTCGCGAGCCGGCTCGAGGTCGACGAAGTGCAGTACGAGGGTGTCACCGGGTTCTGCGCCCTCGACGTAGAAGGGACCGGTCTGCGGGTTGATGAAGTTGATGTCCACGCAGGCCGACGGCAGGTCGGTGGACTGCCGGATCCGGCCGGAGTAGGCGTCCTCGGTCCACAGCCGCATGGCCGTACCCGGACGGACCCGTAGGGCCGGCTCCGCGCCGCCGAACGTCCAGGCATACTGGTCGAAGGTGGGGGTGTACTCGACCGCGTCCATAATCGTGGTCTCCTTCCACATGGTCCGTCGAGCCGCCCGCTGGCGACCGGCCCATAGTAGGAGACGGTGTCCTTGCCCGTCGTAGGCTCGGGCTATGCGAGGTGGCTCGGCTGCGGAGAGCATCAACGCTCTGGTCCGGTTCTGCGCGCGGCGCGACGTCGAAGCGCTGACTCCTGGTCTGGTCGGTGCTCGAGCCGACGTCGCGATCCTGTTCGGCGGCAGCATCCTGGCCGGCGCGGGCGTGTTCGCGGACGCCATCCGGGCGGAGGTCGCCGCCTTCTACCTGATCGTCGGTGGCGAGGGGCACAGCACCGACGCGCTGCGGCGGGAGATGCGCGAACGCACGGGATGGCCGGACGTCGACGCTCTGACCGAAGCCGCACTCTTCGATCGGTACCTGCGCGAGCACCACGGGCTCGCGGTGGACGCCCTCGAGGAGAAGTCCACCAACTGCGGTAACAACGTGACCAACGCTCTGGCCCTGCTGGACGCGCGCGGTGTCAGGCACGACCGGATCGTGCTGGTTCAGGACGCCACCATGCAGCAGCGCATGGACGCCGGCTTTCGCCGGCACGTTCCGCCGACCACGGCGCTGGTGAGCTTCGCCTCGCACCAGACGAGGGTGCGCGAGGTCGACGGTTCCGGTGCCGTGGAGTACGAGTCGGCGCCGGACGGGATGTGGGACGTCGAACGCTACGTGTCGCTCCTGATGGGTGAGATCCCGCGCATGCGAGACGACGCCGACGGGTACGGGCCTTCCGGTCGCGACTTCATTTCCCACGTCGACATACCGGACGACGTTCAGCGCGCGTTCACCCTGCTGCAGAACACCGGCGAGTACGGCGTTCGACGAGCCGATCCACGGTGGAGAGCCTGAAGGGCTCGAGGCACGGCCGCCAGCGGCCATGACAGGTCGTTCAGGGCTGACCCGCAGGCGAAACGTAGGACACTACCTGGGCCGTGTGATGGCAACACCCTGTCCCAGCGGCCCTCGCCGGCAGCGAACGTTGAGCGCTGTGTCACGGCTCGTTCGCCGGGTGGGTGCCGACGGGTCGCACTCGCCGCCGAAAGTGTCCAGGAGCAACGAACGTCGCAACGTGAAGGCAGGTCATGAGCACACCGCACCTCGTCCGCCGTCGCACACTCCTTCAGGTCACCGGCGCGGCGGCGGCCGCGATCGCCGGAGGGCTCGCCCTTCCGGGCCCCGCGTCGGCCGAGACTCCCGACTCGCCCACGTTCGTGACGACACCGTTCACCGTCGGCGTCGCCTCCGGCGACGCGCTACCGGATGCGGTCGTCATCTGGACCCGTCTCGCCCTGGCGCCCACCGCGGTCGGCCAGGGCATGGACGGCATCGGGTCGGTCCCCGTCAGGTGGCAGGTGGCCAGGACGACGGACGGCCTGCGGTCCGGCGACCTCGTCGCGGCAGGCACCGCTCAGGCCGAGGCGGCGTACGGCTGGTCGGTGCACGTCGACGTGCCGGGTCTGCACCCGGACACTTCCTACGCGTACCGGTTCCTCGTCGGCGACTGGATCAGCCCGGTGGGCCTGACCCGCACGGCTCCGGTGCCGTCGGCCGACACCGACGCGAGGTTCGCCGTCGTCAGTTGCGAGAACCTGGCCAAGCCCGGCAGTGGCGTCTTCTACTTCAACGGCGACGACGACATCGCACGCCGGAACGACCTCGACTTCGTCGTCTTCCTCGGTGACTACATCTACGAGTTCGGGCGGCCGGGGCACATCCCCGCCCGCGGCGTCGTCTCTCTCGACGACTACCGCCGTCGCTACGGGCAGTACAAGTCGCGGGATGCCCTGCTCGCGCTCCACGCTCGCTTTCCTGTCTACGTCGTCCCGGACGACCACGAGTTCTTCGACAACGTCCTCGGCGGCGACCCGAACCTGAGCGAGTCGGACCGGCAGCGGTTCAGCAACGCCCTGCAGGTGTTCTGGGAGAACATGCCCCTGCGCGGCGGCCCGCCGGTCCACGACGCATCCTCCGGTCGCGGTCATCTTGTCCTCCAGCGGCAGGTGCGCTGGGGACGCCACCTCGATCTGCTGCTCGTCGACGACCGTCAGTGGCGGACGCCGACCAGCACGATCCTCGGCGAGGACCAGATGGCGTGGCTGCTGGACAAGGTCGCGGGCTCGCGCTCGACCTGGACGGCGATCGGTTCCGGTGTCCCGCTTTCCTGGTTCCCGGGCTTTCCCGGCGCGGCGGACAAGTGGACCGGCTACGAGGCGGACCGGTCGGCGCTCACCGACGCGTTGGCTGCCCGGCTCGCCGCCCGCGGTCGCCGCGCGTTCAACCCTGTCGTGCTCAGCGGGGATGTGCACCGCGGCATCGTCACCATGGTGCGTCAGCGGCAGAGCGAGAGCTCGGTGCTGGTGGCCACGGAGTTCGTGGGGCCGCCCCTGACGAGCAACAGCAGCACTGATTTCACGCGCTACACCGACCCGGGTGCGTTCCGCGCCGAGTATGTCTACGGCGATGCGGGCCAGCTCAGCTCCTACCGCGGATACCTCGACTGCACGGTCGACGCGACGTCGTGGACGACCGCGTACGTGCTCGGCAACCAGGTCGAGCGACCCGACGGCACGGTGTCCGTGTTCGATCGGTGGCGAGTCGAAGCGGGCGCGCCCGTCGGGTCGGTCCGGCGCCTGTGATCGGGACGGGAGGAGAACGGCCGACGTTCGTTCGCGTCCTCTGGGTTCGCTGCGCTACCAGGTCAGGTCGAGGTAGTGCTGCCCGTGCTCTCGCAGCAGCGACAGGTTGGGGCCCTCCTCGCCCCTGCCGGTCGACATGGCGAGCTCCCAGCGGGCGTTGAACGCGACGATCCAGGCGGCTGCCGCGGATGCCGTACGTCGTTCGCCGCCGGTGAGGCCGACTCCGCGGGCAGCCTCGTAGTCCTGCAGGAACGCCGTCGCTTCGTCGGGTGAGGACAGGCCGCCCCCACTGGTGGAGCTCGCGGCGTAACAGGCGGCGGCGAAGCCGGCGATGACGGCCTCGGTGTCGGCGACGAGTTCCCAGTCGAAGGTGCCGACGAGCACTCCCTCGTGGACGGCGGCGTTGCCGGCGTACCAGTCGGCGTGCCCCACGACCACCTCCGCGCCGTCGCGGCAGGTGAGGATCCGGTCGGACGCACGCCGCGCGTACGCGTCAAGCCAGTCGTAGCCGGCGGGCGTGACGTCGAAGTTCACGATCGAATCGTGGGGTACGGGCCACGGGCCGGCCTGGTACTGGCACCACGACGGCCCCGCTCCCACTCGCTGCAGGAGATCGGGCCGGGCCCGCAGCAGGTCGATGTGCCGGGCGAGACCAGCGGCCAGCAGCCGGCGGTTGGCAGGGTCGCGTCCGTCCGGAACCGCGCCGGCGAGCAGAGTCTCCACGGTGAGGACCCGTCCGCCGAACTTGTCGGGGCCCGACAGGGGTTCCGGACACGGAAAGCCGGCCGCGGCGAGGACCCGCTGGGCATCTCTCGCGGCGGCGATGGCGTCGGTGGCGTCGGCCGCCTCGTGGTCCACCGGTGCACGGTGGCCCTTGATCACCACAGACCGCCCGTCGTCCAGGTCGACTCCCCACACGGCGTCGATGCGCCCAGCACGGAACCGGACCTTCCGGATGGGGCTAGCGAGGTGTTCGCAGGCGTAGGAGTTCAGGAACGCCCGCAACTCGGCCACCGACTCCGTACCGTGAACGGCGCGTTCGGTGTCGGTGGTCCGATCCGCCACGTCGTCGCGGCCGGAGGAGGATGCGCTGTCGGAGCTTGCCACCCCGGGAGCATCCCATCCCGTCGACGAGGCTGCATGGCGTGCCGCCATCGGTGAGCACGCCTCTCGGCTCGGTGTGGCCGGTGGCCGGTGGCCGGTGGTCGGTGCGGTCGGTGTGGGAGCATCGGCGCCGTGACCGACCGGGTGATCCAGGTGCAGGACGTGGTGCGCCGCAAGGCCGCGGCCCTCGGCCCCCAGGGGGAGGCGTGGCTGGCGGGACTCCCCGGTCTCGTCGACGATCTTGCCCGCAGGTGGTCGATCACGATCGGCTCGCCGCTGTCCGGCGGCACCGCGTCCCACGTCACCCGGGTGCGCACAGCGGACGGTCAGGACGCCGTTCTCAAGATCGCGATCCCCGAATTCGACTTCGCCGGCCAGGTACGCACCATCGTCGAGGCGAACGGACACGGGTACGTCCGCGTAATTGCCCACGACGTCGACCGGCACGCGATGTTGATGGAGGCGCTCGGCCAGCCGCTGGAGGAGGTCGACATCTGTCCCGAGGACAAGATCGCGACCCTGTGCGCGACCCTTCGCCAGGCCTGGCAGGTGCCGCGGCCCACGGGACCGAGCGTCGACCCGGCCCTGGGGCTGATCGAACTCGTCGGCACCCTGTGGGAGCGGCTCAACCACCCGTGCTCCGAACGCGTCGTGAAGCGGGCCCTGACCTACGCCGAGCGGCGGGCGGGCGCGTTCGACCTCGACCGGTGTGTCGTGGCGCACGGCGATCCGCATCCCGCCAACACTCTGCGGGTGCTCACACCGAGGCCAGGTGCGGAGTCCGGCTTCGTCTTCGTGGACCCGGACGGCTTCCTCGCGGATCCGACGTACGACCTCGGTGTCGTCCTGCGCGACTGGAGTTCGCAACTCCTCGCCGGAGACGCACCCGCCCTGGCGCGCCGCTACTGCGCGCTGCTGGCGGGCCACACCGGTCTCGACGAGACGGCCATCTGGGAATGGGGATTCCTCCAACGGGTGTCGACCGGGCTGTACGCGCTCAGCTTCGGTGCCGACGAGATGGCTCGCCCCTATCTCGAGACCGCTGAGCTGCTCGGGTGACCGGCGGAGGGGTGCCGCAGCCGGGAGAGCTGCGGATCCCTGTACTGCGTCGTCCACTGAGTGACGATCGGGTTGGTGCCCGGCCAGGCGTTCTCGGATTCGGCGGTGAGGACCAGCGTGAGGTCGGGACCCCAGTCTGGGTGGTGGATCGAGGCGAGCGGAAGGTCGGTCAGCGGATGCCAGCGGCCGTCGACGGCAAGGCTGACGTAGGTCTGACGGGCGAGGTCGGCCACCACCTCGAAGCGATGCCAGTCGGTGTCCGGCGGGAGGACGATGCCGGTGTCGTGGGCGGCGAGGTGTCCGTCGACCATGGTGTAGGCGAAGATCTTGCCGAAGCTGGGGTCCCAGGGGTTGAGCTTCCAGAACGTCGCGGCTTCCAGCGTGTGCTGGTCGGCGTTCCAGAGTCGGCTGGAGCCGTCCCAGAGCTGGATCATCTGGTGGGTCTGCTCCGGAAGGTGCGGCGCGGAGCTGGGGGAGGGCACGAGCGGTAGCCGGATCGAGTAGGCGTAGTGGTACGTCGCCAGGCTGATCGGGCGGTGGTCGGGCGTCCTGTCGCCGAACTTGATCCGGCCGATAGCGTTGACGAAGGTCGTGATGCCGCGTGGGTTTGCGGTGACCTCGCTGTAGTCCGCGGTGGAGGTGATGGCGACGTCCTCGGTGCCGCACGGCAGGTCGGTCGTACCGCCGGGATCGCACTCGGGGTCGATGCCGTAGCCGGCGAGTGGGCCCCGGGCGCGCCAGACCAGCGCCTCGTCGGTGTCGGGCGGACCGGCGGGTGTGGGCGTCGTCTGGAGGGCGGTCGCAGGACCGGCGGCGGCGAGCGTACCTGCGCCCGACGCAAGGATCAGCCCGCCGGCGGTGAGGACAGTGCGCCGGGGAAACCTTCTCGGGTTCGGCCCCGGGTTCGACTCGGATGGACGCATGCGCCGCCTCCTCACGACCTGGCGCGACCCTCGCGTGTCGTTCCGCCGCGTCGCGCTCGCAACATCAGTTCCAGCGGCCGCAGGCTACTTCGGCCGAGTGGACGGTTGAGTGTTTCGCGTCCGAGACTGCCCTGCCAAGACCGGCCATCCTCGGCGCCGGTGGCGGCGTTCCCCGGCTACCCGCGACACGGTCGCGCCGGCTCACTGGCCGGTGACGGCGAACCAGGCCCCGTCGGGCGAGGTGACGAAGACGATCGGGGCGATGCATGGGGAGGGGAGGTCGATGCGGTCCTTGATGGTGGCGTCACCATCGGGTGTGGCGGGGGCGCTCGCGGTCGCGAGGTTCACGGTGGTGGCGACACCCTGACTGGTGGACAGGCAGCTGACGACAGCCTTGAACGCCGGGGCCGGGTTGGTGCCCTGTCGTTCGACGGGTACGGGGGCGCGGCGGGCGAGGACCAGCCCTTCGACGCGGACCTGCAGTCTGCCGTCGCTCCGCAAGTCACCGTGGGTGGATCCGATCTCCCACGGCAGACCACCTCCGGGTACGCCTCGGATGGCGTTACCCGCCCCGGTGTACGGCTCGGTGACAGGAGCCAGCTCGTCGAAGGACAGGAGTTTCCTGCCGCCGCCCGCGCTGGCGGCCGCCATGGGAAGAACCAGGAACACGGCGAGCACGCTCGCGACCAGGAGAGCCAGGCGTCGTTTCATCGTTGTCTCCGTTCCTCGGTACGGCAGTGATGTGCCGGTATCACGGGCCACGTGAGGCAACGGTTCAGGGCAGGTCGAGAAAATGCACTGCGGCTTTGAGACCCCGGCGCACCGGGCGCGACGGCACTGAGAGGCTTCGCTCATGACAGGTACACAGCAAGGACGCCGGGTGTTGATCACGGGCGCCTCGGGTAACGCCGGCAGCGCTGTGGCGCGGCTTGCCCTGAAGGCCGGCTTCGACGTCCGCATGGCCGACGTCGCACCCCCGGCGGATCACGATCTTGGTGACGCGGAGTTCGTTCGTTGTGACACGCGGACCCCGGCCGACGTGGACCGGGCAGTGCGCGGATGTGACGCGGTGGTCCATCTGGCGGCGTGGCACTGTGCGCACCAGCCTCCGGTCAGTGACGAGACGATCTTCGCCGTCAACGTGGACGGGACGTTCAACGTCGTGCAGGCCTGTCGCGCTCACGGCGTCTCGTCGGTGGTCTTCGCGTCGTCGATGGCCTACGGGTGGGGCGGCGTCTACGGCGTGACGAAGGTGATCGGCGAGGATCTGTGGCGCATGCACCACGAGACCACGGGCGCCTCCGTCGCACTGCTCCGCTACCACGACTTCGTACCCAAGCCCTATCTCGCCTGGGGTGCGATGTTGTTGCGCAACGGTGTGGACCGGCGTGACGTGGCGTCGGCCACCGTCGCGGCTCTGCACGGAGTCCTGGAGCACAAGGTGGACGTCTTTCGCTCGATCGTGCACACCGACCACGGCATGCCGGCTGCCGTCGCCGAGGATTTCACCGGTCGTGGCAGGGCGTGGTGCGACGAGCAGGTGCCCGGCTCGGCGGAGTTGCTTGATCGGTACGAGATCGAGTTGCCCACCCAGGTGGAGCAGCACGACCTCACCGAGGCAGACCGGGTGCTCGGCTGGCGGCCCGGCTACGGGATCACCGACTTCCTGGCCGATCTCCGGCGCCGCGACGCTCGCGGGGAGGACGTGACGTCGTTGTGGGCCCCCGGGCAGACACCCGACTGAGCCGATTCAGCAGGATGGCCGCTCGGGTCGAGCATGGCTGGCTATTGGACATCGGTCGGCCGCCCCGGCCAGGCTGATGACTTGGCCGGCCTCGACAGGGCGGACCGTACGACGACGCACTGGCAACGACTGACGACAGCGGGCGAAGGAGAATCATGGCCGGCACGCTTGCCACTCGGAAGCTGGGCTCCACGGGCCTGGAGGTCACCAGGCTGGGATTCGGCGCCATGGAAGTACGTGGCGAACGGATCTGGGGTGGTCGGCCGGTCCGCGACGAGCAGGCGCGGGACATTCTCGGGGCTGTTCTGGACGCCGGGATCACGTTCGTCGACACCGCGAACGACTACGGCAGGAGTGAGGCCTACATCGGCCGCTTCATCTCCGAGCGCCGGAACGAGTACGTCCTCGCGACGAAGTGCGGTTGCTCGATGATCCCGGCCGGCGACCACGACGAGACCCCGCACCAGTGGGACCGAAAGCACCTGCTGGGCAACATCGACGACAGCCTGTACAAGCTCGGTACGGACCAGGTCGACCTCCTGCAGTTGCACAACCCCTCGGTCGCCCTCGCCGAGGAGCACAAGCTCGTCGACACCCTGCGCGAGATCCAGGCCTCGGGCAAGGCGCGGTTCATCGGTGCGTCGTCGACGTCGCCCGATCTCGGTACGTACATCGACTGGGGTGTCTTCGACGCGTTCCAGATCCCCTACTCCGCACTCGAACGACGTCACGAGGACCTCATCACGAAGGCGCACGCGGCAGGTGCCGGCACGATCATCCGCGGCGGAGTGGCGCGAGGAGAGCCCGGCGCGGGTCTGGGCTCGGCCGACCGGTGGGACATCTGGGAACGCGCGAAGCTGGACGAGCTCCTCGACGAGGGCGAGAGCCGTACGCAGTGGCAGCTGCGGTTCACGCTCAGCCATCCCGGCGTCGACACGATCATCGTCGGCACGCTGAACCCCGCGCACCTCGCGGAGAACGTCAGGGCGGCTGCGGCGGGTGCGCTCGCCGACGACGTTTACGAAGAGGCCAAGCGACGTCTCGACGAGGCGGGCGAGTCCCCGGAGAAGGGCTGACACCGATGACCGAGAAGGCACTCTCCACCCAGCGCCGGGCGCTCGGGCGGTCCGGACTCGAGGTCAGCGCGATCGGCTTCGGCTGCTGGGCGATCGGTGGGCCGCACAGCCGTAACGGGGAACCGATCGGCTGGGGCGAGGTCGACGACGAGGAGTCGGTCGCCGCGATCCGTGCCGCGCTCGACGAGGGCGTCACCTTCTTCGACACCGCCGACGTGTATGGCTGCGGGCACAGCGAGCGCGTGCTGGCCCGGGCCCTGCGTGGTCGGCGCGAAGGTGTGGTGGTGGCCACGAAGTTCGGGTTCACCTACGACGAGGAGCGGCGGGAGTCACCGGGCACCGACGACTCTCCCGCGTACGTCCGCACCGCGTGTGAGGCGAGCCTGCGTCGCCTGGAGACCGACGTCATCGACCTGCTGCAGTTCCACCTCGGTGGTTGCGACCCGGCCGCCGCGGAGGACGTGCTGGCGGTCCTGGAGGACCTGGTCGACGAGGGCAAGATCCGTTCGTTCGGCTGGAGCACTGACGATCCCGGACGCGCCGCGTTGTTCGCTGGCAGCCCGCACTGCGCGGCGATCCAGCAGGCGTTCAACGTGCTCGGTGGCAACGCCGAGACGCTCGGGGTCTGTGAGGCGAACGGCCTTGCCAGCATCGTCCGCGGCCCGCTCGGCATGGGTGTTCTGTCGGGGAAGATGAGCGGGGACACGAAGTTCGCCGCCGACGACGTACGCCACGGCTGGGACTTCCGGGGAAACCAGGCCGACACGCTCGCGGCGGTCGGCCGGGTCCGCGAGGTGCTCACGTCCAACGGGCGCACTCTCGCCCAGGGCGCACTGTGCTGGCTGCTGGCCCGCAGTGCGGCGTTCGTGCCGATCCCCGGCTGCCGTACGGTCGCGCAGGCCCGCGAGAACGCCGGTGCTCTGCGGCACGGTCCGCTGTCGGCGGAGGAGATGGCGGCGGTGGAGTCCGCACTCGGACGCTAGCCCAGAAGTCGGCCACGCAAGGAAGGAACCACCATGCGGATTCTGGTGACGGGCGCAGGCAGCAACGTCGGAAAGGGAATCGTGCCGAGGCTGCGCGCCGCCGGGCACGATCTTGTGCTGTCCGACCTCGAGCTGCTTCCGGACGCAGCCCCGTACGCCGGCCTGCCGTTCGTGCAGTGCGACATCCAGGCCGGGTTTGGGCTCGAAGGGGCCGCGCAGGGCTGCGACGTACTGCTCCATCTGCCCGCCTGGCACGGCATCCACTCCAGGTCCAAGACCGAGGCCGACTTCTGGCGGCTGAACGTCGACGGCACGTTCTGGGCACTGCAGGCGGCGCGTTCGGCCGGCATTCACAGGCTGGTGTTCCTGTCCTCGCAGTCCTGGCACGACCACTACGGCAAGTACGGCTTCACCAAGCAGGTCGGTGAGGAGCTGTGCGAATACCACCGGCGCAACCACGGCTTGCGTTACGTCGCGATCCGGCCGCACGACTTCACGCCCTGGGGTGACGACTACCTCAACCGCTACGGCGCACGCCTGCTGTACGGCGGGGTCGACCGGGAGGACGTCCTCGGATACGTCGAGGCGGCGGTCGAGCACCTGGGGCCGAACCTCCCCGGCGGTGCGGATCCCGAAGGCCTGGTGGTCGACGCCGTACGACCCAACGTCTATTCGGAGGAGCAGGTGCGCGACTGGGAGGACGACCCTCTCGCCGCCTGTGAGCGGGTGTTCCCGGGCTCACGCGACCTCATCGAGCGGTACGCGATCGACCTGCGCCGCCGGCCCTCGGTGGTGGCCGGTGGCGACGAGGGACCCGGCGCCGCGATCGGCTACAAGCCGACCCGCCACTTCGGGACGTTCCTGGACGAGCTGCGGGGGCTGGACGCCGCCGGCGGACCGGACGCGGTCCACGCCGCCACCTGCCCCTACTGACGCTGTGACGGCTCCGGTTCAGCCGCCGGCTCGGTCTCGGGAGGGCGGCGGTCGTGGTCGGCGAAGTAGTGGTGGAACAGCGCGGCGTTGACCAGTTGCAGAACTCCCGCGAGTTCGAAGGACAAGGACCCGGCGAGACTAATACTTCGAGATGCTAACTACTCGATCACCCGTCCTGGGCGCCTAGGGAGTCACACGCTCACCGAATCGTCACTGCGCTCATCACGGGACCGGCCGGCGGAGTGTGTGATGATCGGCCGGTGACGATCCCGGCACTTCAGCTGTACGACACCCGCCATCGAGCGGTGCGGCCGTTCGAACCGTCGGAACCCGGCCGGGTCGGGATGTACACCTGCGGCCCGACCGTCTACAGGCCGCAGCACCTCGGCAACATGCGCAGCCAGCTCACCCCCGACCTGCTGCGCCGGGTGCTGCTCGCGTCGGGCCGGGAGGTCACGTACGTCACCAACATCACCGACGTCGGCCACCTGACGAGCGACGCCGACGAGGGTGAGGACAAGGTCGAGGCCGCCGCCTTCGAGGCGGGCACGTCCGTGAAGGAGATCACCGGGCGCTGGACCGACCAGTGGGTCACCGACCGGCGCCGCCTCGGCTGCCTCGAACCCGACATCGTTCCCCGGGCCGGTGAGCACATCGACGATCAGATCGCCATGGTGGCGACTCTCGTGGATCGCGGGCTCACCTACGTGATCGAGGACGGGGTGTACTTCGACGTGACGGCCTTTCCCCGGTACGCCGAGTTCGCGGGCATCGCCCTCGACGACCTGGCGGCCACCGGGAGGGTCAGGCACCTCGCCGACAAGCGCCACCCCGCGGACTTCGCCCTGTGGAAGTTCAGCCCGGGCAGTGGCAAACGCCTGCAGGAATGGGATTCTCCTTGGGGCGTCGGCTTTCCCGGCTGGCACATCGAGTGCTCCGCCATGGCGACCCGCTACCTTGGCGAGCAGATCGACATCCACACCGGTGGTGTCGACCACGTTCGGGTGCACCACTCCAACGAGATCGCCCAGAGCGAGTGCGCGCTCGACGTGCATCCCTGGGTGGCGTTCTGGGTGCACAGCGAGTTCCTCGACCTGGCCGGGCTGAAGATGTCCAAGAGCAGGGGCCACGTGCTGGTGGTGGACTCACTGACCGAACGCGGGATCGACCCGCTCGCGTTCCGGTACTTCACCTTCCAGGCCCACTACCGCCAGCAGCAGACCTTCACCTTCGACGCCGTCGCTGCCGCCGGCACCGCCCTCCGGCGCCTGGTCCACCACGCGGTGGTGGCTCGCGACGCGGTGGGCGGGGATGCGGTCGCACCCGCGGCCGGTGGGCGAGCCGGAGAGCTTCGCGACGCGTTCTGGGCGGCCCTGACCGACGACCTCAACTCGTCCCGCGCACTGTCGATCGCGTCCGCGGTCACCCGGGATCCCGAACTCACCGCCTTCGAACGTTGGGGCCTACTGGCCGACTTCGACCGGGTGCTGGGGTTCGGCCTGGCCACGGCATCCGAGCCAGATGCTGCCGGCGAAGTCTCCGGCGATCCGGCGGTGGCGGCGCGCCTGGCCGAGCGTCAGGCAGCGAGGGCGGCCCGCGACTTCGCCACCGCGGACGCGATCCGCGACGAACTCTCCGCCGCGGGCATCGAGATCACCGACACCCCGGACGGCCCCAGGGCCCGGCGCCGTTCGGCGTAGGCGTTCCGATTCTCGTTCGTCCTGCTCGGTTGGGTACGAGAAATTGGCTGGCCGGTGCGCAGTCGCGTCTCCTATCCTCCCTTCTCACCTGACCATCCGACGGATGGTGAGGCGATCAGTGGCAGTGCTGGTGGTGATCAACCTTCGGAACCCATGAGTACCCGCGCGACACCACCAAACCTCACCTAGCGCACGATTACCGCCAGCTGTTTTCGTGGGCCACACTGTGAGAAGCGACAGCGGTGATGCGAGGCAGAACACCCGCGACCGCCAAAGATGCCATATCGCCTGGACTCCGCGAGCAGGCAGTCTTGTCCTTCTGCGGCACATGCTCCTTCGCCTCGTGCCGGCCAGAGGTCTGTCCCCCGAACGACTGTCAACGCAGGCTTGCCTGGCGAGCATCGTGACGAGCCGGCGAACCGGTGGGTGCGATATCGGCACCTCGTGTGCGGGCGCGCGATTCGGGGGGTGGCGCCATGGCCAAGGCCGATTCCGAGCACGTCGACGCGGTGGTGATCGGGTCGGGATTCGGCGGGTCGGTCTCTGCGTTCAGGCTCGCCGAGGCGGGTCTGCGGGTGGTCGTACTCGAACGAGGCAAGGCCTATCCGCCCGGCTCGTTTCCTCGCTCTCCGGCGGATTTCTCCCGTGCCTTCTGGGATCCCAGCGAGGGACTTCAGGGCTTGTTCGACGTGTGGACCTTCCGCGGGATCGAGGCGGTGGTGTCCGCGGGCCTTGGCGGTGGCTCGCTGATCTACGCGAACGTGCTGCTCCGCAAGGACGAACGCTGGTTCGTGCACGAGTCACCGATCCCCGGTGGCGGCTACGAGTCGTGGCCGGTCACCCGCACCGAACTCGACCCCCACTACGACAGCGTGGAGCGGATGCTCCGGCCGCAGCGCTTCCCGATCGACGCCGGCGGCTACGACGGCACGGGAAAGACGCAGGCGATGCGCCGCGCCGCGAAGCGTCTTGACCTCGACTGGCAGTTGCCGCCGCTGGCGGTGTCGTTCGCTCCGGAGCCGGGGGAGACGCCGGTGGTGGGCGCACAGATCCCCACCCCCGAGTACGGCAACCTGCACGGTCTGCCACGGCGTACCTGCCGGCTCTGCGGGGAGTGCGACATCGGCTGCAACGACGGCGCGAAGAACACCCTCGACCACACCTTCCTGTCCGCCGCGCAGCATCACGGCGCAGACCTTCGCACCCGGTGCGAGGTGCGCGGTCTGTCCCCACGGGCGGATGGAGGGTACGAGGTCCGGTACGTCGTGCACGAGCCGAGCCGGGAGGGGCGGCGCACCCGCACCGACCGGTTGCCGTTGCACACCATCACCTGCGACAAGCTCGTACTCGCCGCGGGGACGTTCGGGACCACCTACCTGCTGCTGCGCAACCGCGCGGCGTTCCCCGGGCTGAGCGGGGCGCTCGGTACGCGGTTCTCGGGCAACGGCGACCTGCTCACGTTCGTGAAACACGCGCGCGAGGGGGGTCGTCCCGAGCGCCTGGAAGGCAGCCGCGGTCCGGTCATCACCAGCGCCATCCGCGTGCCGGACACCGTGGACGGTGGCGCCGGTCGCGGCTACTACGTGGAGGATGCCGGCTATCCCGGCTTCGCCGACTGGCTGGTCGAGACCACCCGAGCGGATCGTTCGCTGGGACGGACGCTTCGGTTCGCCTTCGACCGACTGCGCGCGCGGCTGGGCCACTCACCGAAGACGGGGATCAGCGCCGAGGTCGCCGCGCTCCTGGGGTCGGGTGACACCTCCGCGGCGACGCTGCCGCTGATCGGCATGGGGCGGGACGTGCCCGACGGGAAGCTGTTCCTGGACCGTGGCTACCTGGAGTCGACGTGGACGCTCGCCACGTCCGAGGAGTACTTCACCCGCATGCGGGACACCATGCGCGCGATCGCCGACGCCGCGGGCGGAGGTTTCGCCGACAACCCGCTGTGGTGGGGGAAGCGCGTCATCACCGTGCACCCGGTCGGAGGGGCGCCGATGGCGGACCATCCCGGTGAAGGAGTGTGCGACGCGAACGGGCAGGTGTTCGGGTACCCCGGGATGGCCGTCGCGGACGGCTCGCTCATGCCCGGCCCGGTCGGGCCCAACCCCTCCTTCACCATCGCCGCCCTCGCCGACCGCGCGTGTGACCGGTTGCTCTCCACCCGTGCTGCGCGCGACTACTCCGCGCCCCTCCCGGCGCAGCGGGTACCCACCCAAAGACGTCCCGCCCACGACGTCACGTCGCTGTCGTTCACCGAGGAGATGAAGGGGTTCGTCGCGCTCGGCGTCACCGATCCCGAGGAGGGTGCACAGCTCGGCCGCGCCCGCGGAGACCGGTTGATGTTCCGCCTCACCATCACCACGGACGACGTACACCGGTTCGTCACCGACGCCGCCCACGAAGGCTCCGCGGAGGGCTGGGTCGACTGCGACCTGCTCGGCGGAAGACGTCCGGTGAGCCGGGGAGTGTTCAACCTGTTCACCACCGACGGCGACGCCGGCCGCCGGGCGATGCGCTACCGACTGTGGTTCACCGACGGCGGCGGCAACCCGGTGACCCTTGTCGGGCGCAAGGACGTGCACGACGACCCCGGTGCCGACGTCTGGCCCGACACGACCACGCTGTACGTCAGACTTCTGGGCGGCCACGTCGATGCTGACGGCGACGCCGCGGCCGGCGTTCTCGGCGCCGGGGTCATCGTCATCGAGCCGCAGGACTTCCTCCGCCAGCTCACGACGTTCCGCACCCGCGGGCCGGATGGGCCGAGGGCGCTGGTGGCGTTCGGCCGGCTGTTCCTCGGCGAGCTGTGGTCCGTGTACGGGTCGAGGGCGCGAGATGCCGTGCACGAAGGTGCTGTGCGGGAAGGTGCTGTCCGCGAAGGTTCGGAGGAACGTCGATGAGGCCGGCCGACCTCACCGAGTCCGCTCTGGGTTTCGCCAGGAGAGAGCCCGTGCGATGGCTGTCGCCGCGGGAGCTGTGGCACACCGCGATCAAGCTGGTGATCTCGGAGATGTTCGGGGCGTACGCCGACAAGCGTGAGCTGCAGGGCACCTTCGACCAGCCACTGCTGGCCTGCCGCCCGGAAGCCGACGAGCTGTGGCTGGACTTCGTCGCCGACCTCGGCGACGGCTTCGACGCGACGTACACGATCGCGTGGTTGCTCGCCCACGACAAGCTCGAGGTCGAGCCCGCGAACGGCAATGGCAAAGGCAACGGTGGCACCGTGACGCTGCCTCGGTCGGCACTCCTGCTCATGGGCGGCGACGAGGTGTACCCGACGGCGTCCACCCGCGAGTACGAGGACCGTACGAAGGGCCCCTACCGGGCGGCACTGCCCGAGCCCACCGGCCCCGGCGAGGATTCCCCGGTCCTGCTGGCCCTTCCCGGCAACCACGACTGGTACGACGGGCTGACCTCGTTCCTGCGGGTGTTCTGCCAGGGCCGGGCGATCGGCGGCTGGCAGACCAGCCAGCCCCGGTCGTACTTCGCCGTCCGGCTGCCGCAGCGGGGGTGGCTCGTCGGCGTCGACATCCAACTCGGGGGATACGTGGACGAGCCGCAGTTGCGGTTCTTCGCCGAGCAGGTCCGGCCGCGGCTCCGGCCGGGCGATGGCGTCGTCGTGGCCACCGGCAAGCCGAGCTGGGTGGACACCGCGACCGATCCCGACGCGTTCGGCACCCTCGACTACCTCCAGCGCCACCTGCTCGGCGACTCGGGCGCGCAGGTGCGGCTGTGGGTGTCGGGCGACAGTCACCACTACGTGCGGTACGCCGAGCGGGACGGGTCACGGCAGATGGTCACGTGCGGGCTGGGTGGCGCGTACCTGTCGGCGACCCACGGAATGCCCGCGTCGTTGGAGGTTCCGCCGGCCCGGTCGCGAGCGCGCGAGAGGTCCGAGTCCCTGACCATGGACCTGGCGGACACGGCGTACCCGGACCAGGAGACCTCGCGCCGCCTCGGCCGGCAGGTGTGGGGCATCCCGTGGCGCAACACCGGCCTGGCCGGGCTCGCCACAGCCCTGCAGGGCGGACTGCTCGTGCTGCTCGTCGCCGCCTTGGCCCTGACGACCCGGCTGCCACCGGTGGCGGCCCTGCGTACTGGTGACGTCGGCGACGTGCTGGGCCTCGGCCTGCGCATCGGGCTCGTCGTCGCGGCCGCGGTGGCCGTCGACGTGGCGTTCGCCCTGGTGCGCGGGCGACGTCCCTTCGTCGCCAGACCGCCGGTGACGCTCGCCGTGGCCGAGGTCGTCCTCGCACTGGTTCTGCTCGCCGGGCTCGCGGCGGTCCCGTTGCCCGGAGGGGTGGTGGGCCTGGTCGTGGCGATGGCCGCCCTCGCCGCGGCCGCGGTCGTGGCCGGCATCGCCGGCGTCGAACTGTTCGCCGCCTGGCTGCTCGTTCACCACGACCTGCCCGTCGCTCGCGGATGGATCTTCTCCGGCCGTGGCATCGAGGACCACAAGGGGTTCCTGCGAATGCACATCGGTCGTGACGGGACGCTCACCGTGCACCCGGTGGTCGTCGACCGGGTCTGCCGTACGTGGAAGGCGACCCCCGACGCCGAGCCGAGCGCGGCCTGGATCGCCCCCGTCGGCGAACCGCCCGTTCCCAGGCTCGCCGAGCCGCCGTTCCGCATTCCCCGCAACGGTCCCCGCGACGCCACCCGGAGCGTTCCCCGGAGGGAGCGCCGATGACGGTCACCGAAGCGACGGCCGCCGCCGGCCGCCACCACACCACCATCCATCCGTTCAGGGCGCTCGACGGCGTGCCGCTGACTCTGGTGCACGTGGAGGCCGAGGAGGGTTCGGGGCGCACCGCACGGCGGGGGCCGGTGCTCGTCGTGCACGGCTCGGGAGTGCGTGCGGAGCTGTTCCGCCCGCCGCTGGAACGCACGTTCGTCGACGCTCTCCTGGCCGCGGGCTGGGACGTGTGGCTGCTAAACTGGCGCGCCTCCATCGACCTCCCTCCGCTCTCCTGGACGCTGGACGACGCCGCCGCCTACGACCACCCGGCCGCGGTGCGGGAGGTGTGCCGGCTCACCGGGCGGGACCGGACGAAGGCTGTCGTCCACTGCCAGGGCTCGACGTCGTTCACGATCGCGGCGGTGTCCGGTCTGGTGCCCGAGGTCGACACGATCGTCTCCAACGCGGTGTCCCTGCACCCGGTGATCCCGAAATGGGCCTGCTTCAAGATCCGGTTCCTGGCGCCGGTCGTCTCGCGGTTCGCGAGCCACGTGTCGCCCGCCTGGGGTGACCGTCCCGTCGGCCCGTTCGCACACGTGGTGCGTGATCTCGTACGCGCCACCCACCACGAGTGCCGCAACACCGTCTGCCGGATGGTGTCCTTCGTGTACGGGGCGGGCTCTCCCGCCCTCTGGTCACACCGGAACCTCGACGAGGCCACCCACCAGTGGATCCGCGGCGAGTTCGGCGATGTGCCGCTCACCTTCTTCGCACAGATGCGCCGGTCGGTGAACGCCGGCCACCTCGTGCCGGTGAGTTCCCACCCCGGGCTTCCGGACTCGTACGTGGCCGAGGCGCCCCGGACCGACGCGCGCTTCGTGTTCGTCGCGGGGGAGGACAACCGGTGTTTCCTGCCCGCGAGCCAGCGCCACTCCTACGACTTCTTCGCCAGGCACCGCCCCGGCAAGGACGCCCTGCACATCCTGCCCGGCTACGGACATCTGGACGTGTTCATCGGCCAGAACTCGGCCCGGGACACCTATCCACTCATCCTCGAGGAGCTCGCCCGATGAACGGTCCTGTGTTCGGCCCTGTGCTCGATCATGTCAACGGCTCGTTGCTTCGTCGCGCGACCGGTATGGCGTTCCGCCTCATGCCGTCGCCCGTGCCGCGACGCCAGTGGCGCATCGCCGGTCGCCACGCACTCGTCGACGGCGTGCCCTTCGTCATGCCCGTCGACTCCCGGGACGCACCGGCCCTGATGGCGGCGTTCTCCGTCGACGGCGACGCCGCGAAGGAGAAGCTGCCCGGAAACGAGCTTCACCCGTTGCGGCTCGCCAACGGCCGGGGACTGCTCCTCATCACGGTCATCAGCTACCAGCACACCGACATCGGACGCTACATCGAGTACTCCATCGGCATCATGTGCACGCACGGCGTCCGCCCGGCGCCGCGGCTTCTGCCCGGCCTGCTGCGCGGACGGTTCGGCACCGGGCTCTACATCCTGGACCTGCCGGTGTCCACCGAGATCTCGGTCAAGGGCGGCAAGGGCATCTGGGGCATGCCGAAGCACCGGGCGCCGCTGAGCTTCGAGGTCACCGACCGGACGGTCGCCGCGCAGTACGACAGTGACGGCCTGCTCGCCGCTCGGGTGGAGATCGACCGGCCGTCGTTCGGGCCGCTTCCACTTCAGGCGGCGGCCGTCGCCTACGCGCCGTTCCGCGGCATGCTGATGCGGTCCACCCTGTACTTCACCAGCGACGCCTACATCGCGGTGGCGCCGCGCGCGAGCGGCAGCCTCCGGCTCGGGCACGCGCCCGGGGTCCGGCAGTTGCACGACCTGGGGATCAGCCGGCGCCCGCTTTTCACGGCGTTCCTTCCCTCGGTCAGTGGGTTGCTCGACGACCACGTGGAGTCATGGTTCCTCACGTCGAAGCATCGTGTTCGTGAGCGGCCCGAAGGGCTGGCGAGCGTCGTCGACCTCGGGCTGTCCGAGGACTGGCCGCCGGCGCCGGTGGCGAAGGTCTGACCTCGGAGGTTGACCGGCCCCGGTCGTATCGCCCGGATCCCGCGTAAACAGGGTTGACCCGGTGCGCAGGGGACGCCTAGGGTCCAATTAGGTAACCGGGTTTCATAATTTCTTTCGTGATTTGTACGGAGTTCACCTGTCCATCCAGGATCCGGCCGGGGCGGCCGTGCGACGCGCCAACGCGGCGGCCTGCCTCGCGGCGTTGCGTGACCAGCAGCGCCCGCTGACCATCGCCGAGCTCGCGACCGCGACCCGGCTCGCGCGCCCGACCGTCGACGCGGTCGTCGGTGACCTGCTCCAGACGGGGCCGGTTCGGCCGGCCAAGCCGCAGCGCGGTGCGGGAGCCGGCCGGCCCGCGCGCGCGTACGCGTTCACCGCCGACGCCGGCCGGGTCGCCGGGATCGACATCGGCAGCGGCAGCGTCCGGGTCCGGATCGCCGATCTGGCCGGTGACATCGTGGGCCGGGCGGAGACCGACGTGCCCGCCGGGATCGACGGCAACGGCCGGCTCCGGGTCGTCCGAACCACCGTCCGGCAGGCGGTCCGCGCCTCGGGGGCCGGCCTCGCCGACCTGCGCGCCGCCGGGCTCGGCGTACCCGGAATCCTCGACCGCGACGGCAGGATCACCCAGAGCCTGGCGGTGCCGGACTGGATCGGCGTCGACCCCGCGGCCCGGCTCTCGGCTGCCTGGGACTGCCCGGTGCTGGTCGAGAACGACATCAAGCTGGCCGCCCTGGCCGAGCAGCGGCTGCGGGCCGAGCCGGCGGTCGGACCCGAGCCGGAGTCCGGCGCCGATCGCGACGACGACCTGATCTTCTGGCAGATCGGCCACCGGATCTCGACCGCGCTGATCATGAACGGCGCCATCCTCCAGGGCCGGCACCGGTTGGCCGGCGAGCTGGGAAGCCTGCGTGGGATGCGCTGGACCGAGTCCTCCAGGCGCGGCCGGCTGCAGTGGCGTAGCGGGCGTACGGCAGAGCAGGTGTTCGCCAGGGCGCGGGCCGGAGATCGGCGGGCCGCGGCCGAGATCAGCGAGTTCTGCGCCGAGATCGCGCCGATGATCGCGACCATCGCGCTGACCGTCGACCCGGCGCTGATCGTCATCGGTGGTGGACTGTCCCGGGCCGGCGACGACCTGCTCGCTCCGCTGACCGAGGCCGTCCACCACATGCTGATGACCGACGAGAAGCCCGCGATCACCACCTCGTTGCTGAAGTCCAGCGGAACCCTCTGCGGCGCCCTCGGGTCCACCTTCGAGGTCCACTCCGCGCAGATCCTCGGAGTTCCCCGCGTGCCCACCCGTTGGCATCGCTGGCCCGGCACGTTCGACGGCCCGCCGTCCAAGGGGGTCGGGCCCGACGACGCGGTCGCCGACGACGCCATCTCCGACGTACTCCTGTCCGACGTAAGGTCCCACGCACCAGCCGTTCCGGCAGCACAGGCAGCACCCGCTGTTCCCGCCCGATCGACGAGAAGGATGTCCAGATGAAGTTCGGATTCAGTTCCTACAGCTTCCACCAGCGGCTCAGCACGGGGGAGATGACCCTCTTCGACGTCATCGACTGGATCGCCGACAGCGAAGGCGAGCACCTCGAACTGGCCTCGATCTACGCGGGCTCCGACAGCCCGGTTCCCAACACCGACTCCGACCCGGCGTTCGTCGACAAGCTCGTCGAGCACGCGGCCAACCGCGGCGTCACGTTGTCCAACATGGCGATCGGCGCGAGCTTCCTCGGCGACGACGCCGAGAACGCGGCCGAGGTGAAGCGGGTCAAGGCCCACATCGACCTGATCGAACGGCTGGGTATCAAGCTGATGCGCCACGACGTGGTCGCACATGCCGGGATCCAGGGCGACGACACGCCGGCCTTCGAGGCCGCGCTGCCGAAGATCGTCAAGGCAGCAAAGGAGATCGCGCAGTACGCCGCGACGAAGGGCGTCACCACCAGCCTGGAGAACCACGGCTTCTTCGTGCAGAGCAGCGACCGCGTACGCCGGATCGTGCACGCCGTCGACGAGCCCAACTTCAAGACCACGTTGGACATCGGAAACTTCCTCTGCGTCGACGAAGACCCGGCGGTCGCGGTCCCGTCCAACCTGCCGTACGCCATGATCGTTCATTTCAAGGACTTCTACGTCCGGCCGGCCGGCCGCAACCCCGGTGAGGGCTGGTTCCGCAGCAGGGGCGGCAAGTACCTCCGCGGTGCGATCGTCGGCAACGGCGACCTGGACACCTGGAGCGTCGCGAAGTCGATCAAGGAGTCCGGCTACGACGGTTTCGCCTCGATCGAGTTCGAGGGCCACGAGGACTGCCTGATCGGCTGCAGCCGAGGCATCGCCAACGCCAAGCGCATCTACGCCGAGGCCTGAACCAACCGCCCGTTCACGCCAAGAACCGTTCCACCCAAGGAGAGTCATGCAGAAGGTAAAGATCGGCGTCGTCGGGGCCGGTAGCATCGCCGCCTTGCATCTGAAGGCCTACCAGGGCAATCCGCGCGCCGAACTCGTCGCGGTCGCCGACATCAACGCCGACCGGGCCACCTCCGTGGCCAAGCAGTGGGGAGCCGCCAGGTCCTACAGCACCGCGGCCGAACTGTTCGCCGACCCGGACGTGGACGCGGTGAGCATCTGCACCTGGAACAACACCCACGCCGAGCTCGCCATCGCCGCGGTCGAGGCCGGCAAGCACGTGCTGGTCGAGAAGCCGATGACCCGCACCTACGCCGAGGCGCAGCGGCTCGAGGACGTGGTGAACGCCCACGACCGCGTTGTCCAGGTGGGTTTCGTGCGGCGGCACTCCGCGAACTGCCGGGTGCTGAAGTCGTTCATCGACGCCGGTGACCTCGGTGACATCTACTACGCCAAGGCCAGCTGCATCCGCCGGATGGGCAACCCCGGTGGATGGTTCGCCAACAAGGCGATCTCCGGCGGCGGGCCGCTGATCGACATCGGTGTGCACGTGATCGACCTGTGCTGGTACCTCATGGGGACGCCGCGGGTGACGTCGGTCAGTGCCAACACCTACGAGAAGCTGGGCAACCGGTCCAACATCACCACCCTGCCGCGGTACCAGGTGGCCGACTACGACCCGACGAAGAACGACGTCGAGGACATGGCCAACGCCCTGATCAGGTTCGACAACGGCGCGTCGCTGATCATGGACACCTCGTTCTCCCTGCACGCGACGAGCGACTCGCTCAACGTCTCGGTGTACGGGGACAAGGGCGGGGCGGACCTCGAACCCAAGCTGCAGATCGCGTCGGAGAAGAACGAGACGCTCCTGAAGGTGACGCCGCAGATCGGGTTCGAGTCGTTCGACCTCGACGACGGCTTCGGCAACGAGATCGAGAACTTCGTGGCCGCCTGCCTGGGCGAGGCCGAGAGTGTCGCGCCGGCGTGGCAGGGCGCGGAGATGATGAAGATCCTGGACGGCGTCTACACCTCCGCCGCCCAGGGCAAGGAAGTACAGATCTGACCCTTCGGTAAGCAGACCTGGATGTCGGGGCGCTCGTGAGCGGAAAGCCGCTGGCGGGCGCCCCCGACGTTGGCCGATCGAACGCGCGGCGCGGGACCAAAGACTCCTCGGACCGGGACTTCGGTGCGGTGGCGCCACCTGACGGGTCGCGTAACGTGCCGGAATGCCGAAGGTTGACGAATTCCTGCTGAACCGGCTCGACTCGGACGAGACGGTCGCCCACGTCGGGTATCGCCGTGACCACTGCGACGTTCAGCTCGACCATGCCCTGGAGGTCTGCACCGTCCGGCGGCGACTGGTCTGGCTGTACCGAACAGCGAGCGGTGTCGACTCCGACGTACTGCTCGACGTGGTGAAGCGGTTCGCGGCGCTGTACTCGCAGCATCCCGACTACGACCCCGCGTGGCATCCCGGTCTATGACGCACTGCGAAGCCGTTCGCGCGATGGCCGGTACCTTATGCCGGTGGCGAATCTACGTGATCAGATCCGCGCCGAGCTCGGCGTCAGGGCGACCATCACCCCCAAGGTCGAGATCCGGCAACGGATCGACTTCCTCAAGGACTACCTGCGGTCGGTTCCGGCACGGGGATACGTGCTGGGGATCAGCGGGGGCCAGGACAGCAGCCTTGCCGGCAGACTGTGCCAGCTGGCCTGCGAGGAACTGCGGGCCGAGGGGCGCGACGCCACCTTCGTCGCGGTGCGGCTGCCGTACGGCGTGCAGGCCGACGAGGACGACGCGCAGGTCGCACTGAAGTTCGTTCAACCGGACCGTTCGATCACCGTGAACGTCAAGCCCGGCGCGGATGCCGTCGCCGCCGAGTCGGCGACGGGCCTGCGCGAACTCCTGGGCACCGAACCCGGCCTGCGGGACTTCGTTCGCGGCAACATCAAGGCCCGCGAGCGCATGGTGATCCAGTACTCCGTCGCCGGGCAGCTGAACCTGCTCGTCGTGGGCACCGACCACGCGGCCGAGGCGGTCACCGGCTTCTTCACCAAGTACGGAGACGGCGGAGTCGACCTCACCCCGCTGACGGGCCTGACCAAGCGTCAGGGTGCCGCGCTGCTGCAGGAGCTGGGCGCGCCGGCGAGTGTGTGGAAGAAGGTGCCGACCGCCGACCTGGAGGACGACCGTCCGGCACTGCCCGACGAGGTGGCGCTCGGTCTGACGTACGCCCAGATCGACGACTACCTGGAAGGCGTCGACGTCACGTCGGAGGTGTCGGCAAAGGTGGAGTCGACCTACCTCGCCACCCGGCACAAGCGGACCGTCCCGGTCACCCCGCTCGACGACTGGTGGCGCGCCGACCCCAGGCCCTGACAGCCCACTCCTGCGTGACGCCCGAGTGACGCACCGATGACGCGGACTGCCGACAGTGAGGACGGCAGATGACGGCAACTGGCGGCAACTGGGGCCGCTGACGTCGAAGGAGCGGGCATGGCGGTAACCATCACTCATCCCGGGGTGTACATCACCGAGGTGCCCAGCGGGAGTCGCGCGGTCACCGGGGTGGCCACCTCGATCACCGCGTTCGTGGGCCGGGCGGCCCGCGGGCCGGTCGACGAGCCCGTCCAGGTGGCGAACTGGGCCGAGTTCGAGCGGACTTTCGGTGGCCTGTGGCGAGGAAGCGGCCTGGGTTACGCGGTCCGCGACTTCTACCTCAACGGCGGCTCGACCGCCCTTGTCGTCCGGCTCGGCTGCGGCGCCGGCACCGCCGAGTTCGACCTCGGCGACGTCACCCTGGCGGCCGTCGGGCCCGGCGCCTGGGCGAACACCATGTCGGTCACGGTTCACCACCCCGGCCCGGAAGGGGACGAGGTCGCCGCGGGTCAGGGCGGGGGCATCACCGCCGACGACCTGTTCACCGTGGAGATTCGCGGCGACGCGAGTTCGGCCGCTGCCGACGAGACCTTCGTCAACGTCACCGTGAAGGACGGCCCACGCAGGGTCGACGTCGTGCTGGCGGGCTCGCGCTTCGTCCGCGCCGTCGGCGTGCCCAGCGGCGCCCGTCCGGTCGAGGGCACCGTCACCCCCACGGCCTCGGTCGCGGACGGCGACCCGCCGGAGTTGGCGGACTACCTCGGTGACAACGCGGCCGGCGACCACTTCCTCGCCGACAAACGCGGGTTGTACGCCCTGGAGAAGGCCGACCTGTTCAACCTGCTCTGCCTGCCTCCGCCCACACCGGAGGGCGACGTTCCCGACGCGCTGTGGGCCGAGGCGCTCGGCTACTGCGTCGACCGCCGGGCCTTCCTCGTGGTCGACCAGCCGGCCGGACAGGGTCTGTCGGCCGCAAAGTCGTGGGCGGGCAGCGTCGGGCTGACCGGGCCGGGCACTCGCAACGCCGCGGTCTACTACCCGCGGATCCGGCGCGCCGATCCGCTCCGCGGCGGCAACAGCGCGGAGTTCGCCGGGTCGGGCGCTGTCTGCGGGGTGATGGCGCGTACCGACGCCGGGCGCGGTGTGTGGAAGGCCCCGGCCGGTATCGACGGCGGCATCACCGGCGCCACCGGCCTGGCGTCGTCCCTCACCGACGGCGAGAACGGCCAGCTCAACCCGCTCGGCGTCAACTGCCTGCGCTCCTTCCCGGTCATCGGGCCGGTCGTGTGGGGCGCGCGTACGCTCCGCGGCGCCGACGTGCTGACCGACGACTACAAGTACGTGCCGGTGCGCCGCCTGGCGCTCTTCTTGGAGGAGAGCCTCTACCGGGGCACCCAGTGGGCGGTCTTCGAGCCGAACGACGAGCCGCTCTGGTCACAGATCCGGGCCTCGCTCGGGGCGTTCATGCAGGACCTGTTCCGCCAGGGGGCCTTCCAGGGCAGTACGCCGCGCGACGCGTACTTCGTCCGCTGCGACGCGGAGACCACCACGCAGTACGACATCGACCGGGGGATCGTGAACGTCCAGGTCGGCTTCGCGCCCCTGAAGCCGGCGGAGTTCGTGGTCATCGCCATCCAGCAGAAGACCGCCGAAGCCGCCGGGTAGGAGACGAGATCATGGCCGAGTTCAGCGTGAACGCGACGCGGTTCGACCCGTACAAGAACTTCAAGTTCCGGGTGAAGTGGGACGGCCGCTACGTGGCGGGTGTGAGCAAGGTGGGCGCGCTCAAGCGGACCACCGAGGTGGTCAAGCACCGCAGCGGCGGCGACCCGAGCAGCAGCCGGAAGTCGCCGGGGAGGACGGAGTACGAGGCGATCTCCCTCGAGCACGGCGTCACCCACGACGCCAACTTCGAGCAGTGGGCCAACAAGGTGTGGAACTTCGGTTCCGGCCTGGGCGCGGAGACCTCGCTCAAGGACTTCCGCAAGGACATCATCCTCGAGGTCTACAACGAGGCCGGCCAGGTCGTGCTCGCCTACAAGGTGTACCGCTGCTGGGTCTCGGAGTTCCAGGCCCTGCCCGACCTCGACGCCAACGCCAACGCCGTCGCCATCCAGTCGATCAAGCTGGAGAACGAGGGCTGGGAGCGCGACTACGCGGTGGTCGAGCCGACCGAGCCGTCGTTCGTCGAACCCTAGGGCGCGGTATGGCCGGGAACCTGACCGCGGCCGTCCTGCTGGACGCCTGGGAAGCGGCGGCCGCGGTGTCGGGACAGCGGCGGGGCGCGATGCTGGTGGACCGGCTCGGACTGGTCGTCAACGCGCTGGACGCGCCGTTGGCACAGCGCGACGCCGCCCTGCTCGACCTGTATCGGTCCGTGTTCGGCGACCGAGCGGAGATGGTCATGGACTGCACGAGCTGTGGGAAGGCGCTCGAGGTCGACCTCGACCTGGCCGTGTTCGCCGGGGCCGGGACGTCGGAGGTTACGTGCGTGGTCTCCGGGTCGCGGGAGTACGAACTGCGCGCTCTCACCACCAGGGACCTGGTCGCCGCGGCCGCCGCGCCGGACCCGGCGGCGACGCTGCTTGCCCGGACCGTTCGCCGCACCGACGGTACGGCAGTGGCGGCGGCCGATCTGCCGGCCGGCGATCTGGACCTGCTCGACGTGGCGTCGGAACGACTGGCCGGGCCGGCCGGCGTCGTCGTTTCCGCGCGGTGCCCGGCCTGCGGCGCGCCGGTGCGCGGTGGGCTCGACGTCGCCGCCCTCGGCTGGTCACGGCTGGATCGTTGGGCCGGTGACCGGCTGGCCGAGGTGGCGACGCTCGCCCGGGCGTACGGCTGGACCGAGGCGGAAGTGCTCGCGCTCACCCCGGCCCGGCGGGCGGTCTATCTCGAGCTGGCACAGCGAGAGCTGGTCGTTTCGTGACCGGCTTCTTCGCCCGGATGGGAGCGCGGGCCGGCGGGACCGAGGCGGGGCTTCGGCCGCGGCTCGGGTCCAGGTTCGAGCCGCGCGGCATCACGGCGAGCTCCGCTCCCTGGCGGGCCGATCCGGTCGAGGAGTCCAGCTGGGCCGACGCCCCCGAGCCTCCCGGTGACCGCCTCCACGACCACCTCCACGGACCGGCGGGCCGGCCGGAGGCCGGCGCGTTCACGGCCGAGGTCGTCCGCAGGTCCGCTCCGGGAGGGGACGTGAACCGGCCGGTGACCCCGCCTGCCGAGGCGCTGGTATCGGCCGTGCAGGAGCAGCCGCCACGGGCGCCGCACCTGACGCGCCCGTCGCACTCGTCGCCACAGTTCACAGCCACCGGTCCGGGACGACGTTCGTACGACCACGGGGAAGGACCGCCGGCGGCGGGCTCCGCGGCCTCTGTCGCCGCGTCTCCTGTGGCCGCGTCCCCTGTCGCCGCATCCGTGAGCCGGCCGAACCACGCGGTCGCTCCGCACACTCCCGGGATCGCCGAGGTGCGGCAACCGGCTCCTGGCCCCGGCTCCGGTCGGCGTCAGGAGCTCGACAGGCCGCTGCCGAGCGCCCCGTCGCCGGTCGCCCCGGACCGCGACGGACCGCCGCGACCCGGCCCCGCTCCGGCGGTGCCGACCGGGCGCGGACCAGGCGAGGCGGTTGAGGTGGAAGGTTCCACCGACCCACTGCCTGCCGACGCCTTGCCTGCCGACCTGCCGACCGACTTGCTGCCGGCGTACGTCCTCCCGGCCCTGGTCGAGCGCGGCCTGGTGCCGCCGGGTACGCCGGTCGGCTGGTCCGATTCCGGCCCGGGTCAGGTGGCCCTGGAAGGGGCGGACCGGGCCCGGGTACGGGTGGGTGGCCCGGCGGGCCACCGCGGTGCCACCGCCGCCCGCCGGGGAGAGGTCGTCGAGGTCCGCATCGACCGGGTCGAGATCGTCCCGCCCACCCCCGCCGCGAAGCCGGAGCCCGGTCCGGCGCTGCCGGCCGTCGACCACGCGGCGTACCGGGCCCGTCGACGGGAGGGCAGGCGATGAGCAACAGTCTGGCGGTGGCCGCCGCGACGACGGGGTTGCGCTGGATCCTGGAGCGCAGCCTGACCGGTGCCGAACCCGGTGCGGTGAGCGGCGCCACCGTGACCACGCTGCGGCCACAGGCGCTGGCCAAACTGCTCACCGGCGACGACCCGCCGGCCGGCCTCAACGTGTTCTGTTACCGGATCACCCCGAACCACTCGGGTGCTCTCAACGACCTGCCCACCCGGCGCCCGGACGGCAGCCTGGCCGCGCGGCCGGCCGCGGCGCTGGACCTGCACTACCTGATCACCGGCTACGGCCAGGACGCAGCCCTCGACGACCAGCGCCTGCTGGCCCGGGCCGTGCTGGGGTTGGCCGTGACCCCGTCGCTGACCCGGCCGGTCATCGAGGCGGCACTCGCGGCCTACCGCGACCAGGACGGCCTGGACTTCCTGGACCACGTCGACCTGGCCGAGCAGCCGGACCTGGTGAAGTTCGCGCCGGCCAGCCTGACCCTGGAGGAGCTGTCCAAGGTGTGGGGCATCTTCGGGACGGCGTACCTGCCCTCGCTCACCTACACCGCCACCATGGTGGTGCTGGAGGCGCAGGTGTCCGCCAGAACGGCCCTGCCGGTTCGGGCCCGGTACGTCGGCGTCGGCCCGCTGGCCCCGCCGCGGTTGGTCGCCGTGGATCCGGAGGACGCGACGGTCCCGCTGTGCGTCGGCTCCCGCCTGCTGCTCACCGGGTCCGGCCTGCGCGGCGAGGCGGCGGGCGCCCGTACGTTGGTCGAGCTCGGCGCGGCGGAGGTGGTGCCCGCGTCGGTGGCGCCCGACCGGGTCGTGGTCGAGGTGCCGGACGGGGTAGGTGTCGGCGCCCAGTTGGTCCGTGTACTGCACCGGAAACCGCCCGGCGCCGGTGGCGCGCCGTCCCGGGTCGTGGCTCGCTCCGCTGCCCTGCCCGTGCTCGTCCGGCCGAGGGTGAGCATCGATCCCGACGGCCCCGGCGGGGTGCTGCGGCTGCGCGTCGTCCCGGCCATCCGGCCCGGTCAGCCGGCGACCGTGAGCCTGAACCGGCTGTCCGGCGGGAGCTCCGGAGCGCCCGCATGGCTGTCGTACGACGTGCCGCCGGCCGCTCCGGGCACGCCGCCCCGCGACGTCGTCGAACTGCCGGCCGGTGCAGTCGGCGCCGGCCGCTGGCTAATCCGAATCGAGGTCGCCGGAGCGGAGAGCGTGCCCAGCCTGGTGGGGGAGACGTACGGCGCTCCGGCGGTCTCGCGGTGAGCGCGCCGCGCCCGGGGTCCGGCCCGACGGCACCGCTCGGCCTGGTGTGCCGAGGCGGCGCGGACCGGGCCGGGCCGGGACCGCTCTGGTCCGATCGGGACCGGCTGGCCGCCGAGCTGGCCGGACTGCGATCCCTCGTCCGCGGTGACGGCGATGGCAACGGTGGCGACAGCGACGCCGACTCCGGCACCGCGACGTCGTTCCGTGCGACGGTCCCCTCCCGCCTGGACCGGCTGGCGGCGGCCTGCGGTCTCACCGAGTTCGAGCGGGCGGTTCTCGTGCTGGCGGCCGGACCGGAGCTGGTGGCCGCCACCGCGGACGAACTGCTGGCGCACACCGGGGCGCCGCGGCTGAGCTTCGGCGCGGCGCTGGCCGTACTGCCCGGCGCACACTGGAGCGCCCTCACTCCGTTGGCGCCGCTGCGGCGCTGGGGTCTGGTCCGGCTGCTCGACCCCATGTCGCCCACCGCGAGCCCACTGATGGTGGACGAACGTGTGCTGCACGAGATCGTCGGCGCCGGCGAACCGGACGCCACTGTGGCTGGGCTGGCCCGGCCTGTCCCGCCTGTCCACGAGTTGCCGCCGACGCTCACCGCCGCGGCGCTCGAGGTGGTGACGGCCTGGCGGGCCGGGACCGTCGCGCTGCTCACCGGCCCGCAGCCGGGGACCGCCTGGGCCGTGGCCGGGCTCGCCGCCACGTCGGCGCACAGGCCGCTGCTCCGCCTGAGCGGCGCCGACCTGATGGGCGCGGGCGGCGACCGGGCCGAGCTCCTGCGCCGGATGGACCGTGAGACGCTCCTCGCCGGCTACGGGTGGGCGGTCGACGTCGACGGGCTCGGCGGGGCCGAGGCCCGGGTCCTCCTCGACCAGCTGTCGCGGCTGGTGGGGCCGGTCGTGGTGGTCGGCCAGGTGGAGGCGTCCGACCTCACCGGAACCCCGGTCCGCCTGCCCCGGCTGACGGCGGCAGAGCGGACCGCGGCACTGGCCGGCGCCCTGGACCAGGCAGGCGCGGGCAGTGCCGCCGACCCCGCCGAGGTGGCCCGCGTCGCCGGTGTGTTCGACCTGGACTGGGACGCGCTGCCGCGCGTGGCGGCGGAGGTGGCCGGCGGGGAGCCGTTGTGGTCGGCTTGCCGGCGAGCCGGACGGACGGCGTACGGACGACTCGCCCAGGTCCGCAGCGCCGTCGCCACCTGGGACGACCTCGTACTGCCGGCCCTGCCACGCCGTCAGCTGGGCGCGCTCTGCGCCGCCGTCCGGCAGCGGCACCGGGTGCTCGGGGACTGGGGCTTCGCCGACCGCGGCGACCGCGGGCTGGGCACGACCGCGTTGTTCAGCGGCCCCAGTGGCACCGGCAAGACGCTGGCGGCGGAGGTGATCGCCGGCGACCTCGGCCTCGACCTCGTGCACGTCGACCTCAGCCAGGTGGTGAGCAAGTACATCGGTGAGTCGGAGAAGCACCTGGCGGCGCTGTTCGACGCGGCCGAGGGCGGCGGGGCGGTGCTGCTCTTCGACGAGGCCGACGCGCTGTTCGGCAAGCGGTCGGAGGTACGCGACAGCCACGACCGGTACGCCAACCTCGAGGTCGGCTACCTGCTGCAGCGGATGGAAGCCTTCCGTGGGCTGGCCGTTCTCACCACCAACGCCCGCTCCGTCCTGGACCCGGCATTCCTGCGCCGGGTGCACACCGTCGTCGCCTTCCCCTATCCCGACGCCGAGCTGCGGGCCGCGCTGTGGCGGCGGGCCTTCCCGGACGCGGCACCGACCGACGGGATCGACCCCGCCCGGCTGGCCGCGATCGACCTGCCCGGCGGCGGGATCGCCGCGGCCGCCCTCACCGCCGCCTACCTCGCCGCCGAGGAGAGCTCGCCGATCACCACCCGGCACGTCACCGAGGCGGCCCGCTGGGAGCTGGCCAAGTCGGGACGGACACTGGCCGCACTTCCGGAACGGAGGGCCGGACATGCCTGAGTTCTCCGCTGTCGGCCCGCGGCCGACCGCGGCCCGCGCACCGGCCGACGCGGCGGTCGGCGCTGCCCTCACCCGTCCGGGCCGCGCATCGCTGCCGAGCCGCCGGGCGCACTGGGACCTCGCCGAGGTCGCGGTCCACGAACCGGGCCGGCCGCTGCCGAGCACCCTCAGGTCGGTCTGGGAGGCGCGGCTGGGCGAGCCGCTGGATCAGGTACGACTGCACACCGGCCCGGAGGCGGAGGCGGCCGCTCGTGAGCAGCGGGCCCGGGCCTTCACCGTCGGGGAGGACATCACCCTCGGCGGCACGTTCGACGAGCACCTGCTCGGCCACGAGCTCACCCACGTCGTCCAGTTCCGCCGGGCCGGTCGCGCGGACACCCTGGCAGGCCCGACCTCCGCCGCGAGCCCGGCCGCGGAGCGGGAGGCGACCCGGGTCGCGGGTCTGGCCCGGCACGGCCTGCCCACCGGTCCGGTGCGGGAGGCGGCACACGGTGTGGCCCGTACTCCGGTCTCCGACGACGTCGAGTTCGACCTCTCCTACGCCCTGAACGACTGGGCGGTGACCGCCGAGGAGGAGCGCCGCATCCTCGACCGGCTGGCCGGCGACTCCGACCTGTCGGCCACCATCGTCGACCTGCGGCGAGCCGGCATGCTCGACGCGCTGTTCGACCGGATCGATGCCGGCGGCAACCGGCGGCGGCTCTACCAGATCCTCGGCGCCGGCCGCCTCAACGCCGCGGCCAGCGCTCTGGTCGAGCCGTACCTGCGACGACTCGGGACCGGTGCGGAACTGCAGTACTTCCTCGGCCGGCACGGCGTCACCACCGCGGCACCGGCCTTCAACCCAGCACCTCTGGAGGCGGCGGTCGTCGGCACCCGGCGCACCGCCCGGACGGGGGTCAACGCCGGCGGCTTCCTCACCGAGCCGTTCACCGGCAGCGGGGCCACCGGCATCATCTCCACCGAGAGCTACCAGGGCACCTTCTACCGCACTCCCGGGCTGCCCAGCATCCCGGTCGAGGACGAGGTGCTGATGGCGGCCGGCCACAGATCGACGCTGGCGACGTACCAGAACCCGCTGACCGGCCCGGCCAGCACCGGCACGCCGGCCTGGTCGCCGACCCATCGCCGCCAGCAGGCCGAACTCCTGCTGCGGCGGCCGATCGCCTCCATCGAGGCGGACTCCTACGCCGGCAACCTGCCCAGTCGGGCGCAGGTGTTCCAGGCGGCGGCCCGGGCGCACAACCTCACCGGCGCGCTGGTGGCGGCCTTCGTGCTGACCGAGCAACGGGACCAGTCCCAGGCCGAGGACGCCGCCGACTACCAGAGTGCGACCAGCAGGCTGGCCCAGCACAACAGCTCCATCGGCCTGGGCCAGGTGGTGGTCTCGACGGCACGGCGGCGGGACCTGTTCGCGGACCTGATGACGACAGACACCCGCCAGCGGCTCGGGGTGAACCGGACGTCGGGGCCGGGGCAGTTCGCGACCGCCGACCTGCTCGCCTCGGAGGAGTACAACATCTTCGCGGTGGCGCGGTACATCCGCCAGATCGCCGACCAGGCGGCCGGTCTGTCGCTTGCCTCGCTGCCGAACACCGCCGCGCAGTACCCGGGCATCAACCTCGGCGCGTACGCCGGGAACCCCAGCACGTGGCCGGACGACAATGTCCGAGCGCTCGGGTCGGAGTACACCTCGACGCCGTGGGACGACTCGCTGGTGCCGGACTGGGGCGACCTGGTGTTCCAGGCCTACCAGGACGTGCGGGCCACCGGGATCCTCTGACAGCCCGGTCGCGGTCTCAGTCCTCGCCGGGTCGCAGGGCGGCCAGGAAGGACTCCAGGGAGTCGGCCCGGGGGACCAGGTGCCGGCCGTCGAGCGGGGCGTCGTGGACGTGGCGGAGCACCTGCCCGGTGGCAAGGTCGAGGCAGAGGTGGTTGTCGGCGCCGTCGTCCTCGAACGGCAGCACGGCGGCGGGCAGGCAGTCCCGGGTGGATTCGTACGCCGCCACCAGTTCCTCGCCGTCCAGCAGCCAGCCCAGCTCGTCGACCACCCGGTCGCCGTCGACCAGCCGCGCGCCGCGGGCGAACGTGCTGCCGGCGAAGTGGTCCAGCAGCCAGCGTGCGACCGGTGGGACGTCGCCGGGCGCCAGCCCCACCGCCGCCCACGTCTCGTCGGGCAGCGGCTCGGATCGAGGCCGTGCACCCAGGGCGAGCAGGTGAGCTTCCAGCTCCTCGTACGCCACCGTGACTTCCTTCTCCCGTTCAGTCGATGTCGTAGATTCCCACGTCCGTGTGCTGTACCCGGTGCAGGTCCTTGGGTACCAGCTGGACGCGGTTGCCACCGGCGTGGTGCGGCGCCAGCCCCCTGCCGCCGAAACCGTCGTCGGCGTTGCGCAGCCACTCCAGCGCGGCCTCGATCCGGCGGGTGCGGCTGCCATCGGGTACGAGCCCCTGCCGCTCGGCGATGGCCAGCCGAATCCTCGCCATGTCGGTCGCGTGGTCGCCGACCAGCCCGGGCACCTGGACCTCGCCCTGCGCCCAGCGGCCGAAGTCGATCTCGCCCTGGTGGAAGGGGATGGGGTTCGCCTCGCCACCGGGTGCCTGCCTGCCGACGATGCGGATGACGCTCTCGCGGTCGTCGATCCACCCGGAGTTGCCCCGAACCCCCGACCAACGGCCGTGGTTGGCCGGCCCGTTCCAGCTCTTCGGCGGGGTCCAGGCACCACCCGTGGTGGCGGGCCGGCCCGCCCGCGAGGCGGTCATCTCGGCCAGCACGTCGTCGACCGTTCCGGTGCCGCGCTGGGCCCAGCCCTGGACGGCGGCCTCCACCTCCTCCGCGGTCATGCCGAGCCGGCGGCCGTGGCTGGTGATCCGCTGCAGGTTCTCCACGCCCTGGCTGTAGAGCTGGCGTACGCGGGCCAGCTGGGCCGGGGTCAGGGCGTTCATCTCCCCGATCAGGTCGGTCGCCTCTCGGGTCAGCCGCCACCTGGTGAAGGTGTTGAAGCCACGGCGCAGGTTGAGCTGGATCGAGTAGACGACCTTGCCGAGCTGCTCGGCCAGGAGGTCCAGCCCGAAGACGCTGGCCCGGGCCGCGCCCGGCGGGACGACCTTCGCCCAGATCGCGTCCCAGCCGCCGCGGGCACGCAGCTCCAGCTCGGCCCGGGCCAGGATGCTGCGCCGGATGCTCTCCTCGACCCCGCTGAGCTCGGCTTCCAGCGCGCCGATGTCGCCGGTGCGCTGGAACGCCTGGAGGGCCGGGCGGATGGGCCGGATGACCGAGGCGACGACGGCCAGGTCGGCCACCACGGCGACGACGGCCAGCACCACCCAGGCCAGCGAGGGCTCCTCCGACAGCAGCTGGGCGCCGTACGCGTCGTTGCGCAGCGCGTAGTCCTCGTACGTCTGCAGCGCCATGTAGGACGACAGTCCGAGCGCGGCGACCGCGGCCACCGCGCTGCCGCCGCTGGCCACCCCGAGCGCGAGGCCGAGTACGCCGAGCATCAGGTCGCGTTCGACGTCGTCCAGGGTGGGTGCCTGGTGGTCGGTGATGATCTTCGCCCAGATCGAGGTGTCGTCGATGCCCAGCTGGGCCTTCGTCCGGGCGACGAGGGTGTCGAGCCGGAAGACGATCTCGTGGTTGCCCCGCAGCCGGTCGCGGGTACTGGCCACCTTGGTCAGGCTGTCGTCGATGTAGGTGGTGAGCACCCGGCCGGTGCCGGCCTCGTCGGTCGTACGCGCGAGTTCGTCGACGGGCGCGTTGGTGTAGCCCAGCACCGGGTTGGTGTCGGCGAGGGCGTGGACCTCGGCGCGCCCGGCGCCGAGCCGGCGCCGGTACTCCGCGCCGGCCGCGTACGACGCGGAGACACTCTCCGGATCCCAGCCGCTGTGTGCCGCCAGCGCGTCGCGCCGGTATACCTCGGCCGCGGAGAAGGTGGTCCGCGCGCCGGCCAGGTCGGTGTTCAGTGAGGTGAGCGCCGCACCGCCGGCGGAGTAGCGCTCCCGCTCCTGGCGCAGCACGTGTTCGTACCGGTCGAGCAGCTCGCTCGCCCTGACCATCGCCGTCTCGCGGAAGGCGGCCAGGAAGCGGGCCAACGCGGTCTCGAACGCCGCCAGGTTGCGGTAGCCGTACGGGTCCATGGCCCGCCGCATCCGCAGGTAGAGCTCGTTCATGGTGCCGGCCGCGGTCGCCGGCAGGTCCGCCGTCGCCTGCGCCTCCCAGCCGGCGATCCACGAGGGCGGGCCGCCCATCAGCAGGCCGGCCTGCCAGCTGCGGTACATCTCGTACACCTGGTCCATGCCGGTCAGCGCGGCGGTCGCGTCGTCGGCCTCGCGCAGGGTGGCCCGGCGTGCCTCCATCCGGGCGACGAAGGCGTCGACGCTGGACTCGAAGGCGGTGGCGTCGGTGGTGTCCCGCGTGGTGCGCTCGGCGTACTCGGCCAGCTCCTCCTCGGTCAGCGTCGCCAGCTTGGCCGCGATCCGCAGCAGCGTGGTGTAGTCCTCCGGACGCGGCGGCGTCGCATGCGTGTCGGAGGAGAACAGCACCGCCCTGATCCGGTCGGGCAGTTCGTCGAGCTGCCGGCGCTGGTCCGCGTACTGGTCGGGTGCCGTCGCACCGCCTCCGCCGCCCGACGCCGCCGCGGTCGCGGTGACGGTGAACCGCATCGGGTCGGTCGTACGGGTGACTGCTCGCAGGAAGGCCCGGTTGCCGGCGTTGTCGGGAACGAACGTGAGGTCCGAACGCGGCATCGGCGAACCGTCGTCGTGGGTCAGGATGAGGGTCGCGGTCCGCATCTGCGCCCAGTACGCGCCGGCGGGCAGGTCGCGGCAGGTCCCGCCGGCGGTGGCCGTACCGCCGCCCTCCAGCGTGGCGGTGAAGCGCGCGGTTCCGTCGGGGTGCGGCTCGACGGTGATGGACACCGCGTCGCCCGGCCGGAGGTGGACGCCGATCCGCGGGGACGAGAACGCGTGGGTCCGGGCCCACGGGCCGAGCGCGGCGCCGGCCTCGGCCGCGCCGGCCTCCCGTTCCAGCACCTCCTCGGCATCCGTGCGTCCGGCACGCTGCTGGGCGACGTGTGCGATTTCGTGGGCGAGCAGGGCCTGGCCGTCGGTCGTGTGTGGTGCGTAGGCGTCCGCGGCGAACAGCACATGGTCGCCGACGCTGTGGGCCAGCGAGCCGAGCCGCCGGTTGGCGGAAGCCGCCTCGCTGTCGGTGTGGATGCGGATCTCGCCCACGTCGAACCCGAGCCGGCCGCTCAGTGCCGCCGCCACACCGGTGGGCAGGGTCCGTCCGGGACCGGGGACCAATCCGGGAGGCGGGGTGGGGAGCAGGTCCGGCGTGCGGACGGCAGCCGCCCCGGCGACGCCGCCCTGGCCGACGGCGGCGGCCGGGGCGGCGTGTTCCACACCCACCGCGCTAGCCGTCGACGAAGCCGGAGGAGACCGTGAGAATCACTCCGGTCTCCTTCGCCACCTGCGCCCCCGCCGCCGGGAACTGACGCTCCACCGAGCCTTCGGCCGCGGTGACGGACGGTTCGAAGATCGGCATCGACCCCAGGCCGACCGAGCGGAGCCGGTCCTGGGCCTCGTCGAGCCGGATGCCCAGCACGTCGGGCACCTCCACCTCGGCGGGCTGCGGCCGTTCGCGGCGGAGCCGGAACCACTGCCGGAACACCCCGCCGGGAATCTCGTCGTCGGTGGGCAGCACCAGCATGGTCCGCCCGTTGAACACCACCGTCGCCGCATGCCCGTTCAGGTGGAGCCGCGGATCCTTGGCCGACACGATCGCCCAGCCGTCGATCTCGAAGCGTCCGGTGACCTCTTGCTGGTTGAAGTGGTCCAGCACCTGCCAGAGCTGCTGGAGCAGCCAGCCGGCGGTCGGCCCCGCAGGGCGCCAGAAGATCCGGTCGTCGTCGGCGTTCCACTCCGCCGCCAGCTCGACGCTGCGGGTGCCGACCGGGATCGGCGCCCACTGCGTCCCGTCGCTCTCGATCGGCCACGGCAGGTCGAGCACCACCCGCACCACCGGCTTGCCGCGCACCGAGTCCTGGACGACCCGTTCGTCGAGGGTGATCTGCAGGCCGCGGGCGAGGTCCTGGGCCGCGACAACATCGTCGTTGAGGAAGGCGGTCCGGCCGTCAGAGAAGCTGGCCGCGACGACGTGCAGGCCGCGCGTGCGTCGTTCGGCCACCGCCAGCTGTGCGGTGACCCTCAGCGCGGTCGGCGCGCCCTCGGCGCCGATGTCGAGGACCGCGCTGCCGCGGGCGTCGAAGACCGGCTGCCACCAGAACTCCGCCACCCCGTCGTCACCGGTGCTGGTCGACACCTCGTGGTCGGCACCGGGTGGCAGGGCGGTGGGCGGATCGTCGGCAGTGCCGCCGGGCGCCACCAGCCCGTCCCCGGCCCGGGCGTCCACCCCGGCGCCGCCGACCGGGCCGCACGGGCTCGTGAGCGCCACCCGGACCGGCCGGGGGAGCACCGCTCCGGCCTGGGAGACGTGCTGCCCGTCGCCGCCCAGCAGGTCGAGGCTGCGGGTGAGGGCGAGCTGCGCCAATGCGTCCTGAACCGTACGCGTGTCCGCGAACCCCGAGCAGGGCGCGGTCCAGGCGACCTGCTCGGCGACCGACAGCCGGCCGGTGACCACCACGTCGGGTGCCAGCCGGTGATCGTGGTCGTCGAGCCGGTGCACGGTGAGCGTCTGGGTGCTGGGACCGTTCGGTGCCAGTCGCCAGTGCGCGAGGGCGACCCCCTCGTCGTCGGTCGCCGTGGTGTACGGCTCTCCCGAGAACGTCGCCCCGTCATCCGCCAGCGTGCCGTCGTCGGAGGCTTTGAACGCCACCCGCGCGCCGGCCACCGGCAGCCCGCCGTTACGGACGCAGACCCGCACCGGTTGCGGCAGCGCCTCACCGGGCATGGCCTCCTGACCGTCCCCGCCGAGCAGGTCCAGGCTGACCAGCTCGGTGAGGGCCGGGAAGACGGTGCGGCAGTCGGACTCGCGGATCCAGGTGTCGTCCGTGCGCCGCCGCAGGATGCCCAGCGGAGCGGTGTGGTGCGCCGGCCCGGCCGGAGGCCGCGCCTCCGGATCGCCGTCGTCGTCGACCGGCCAGTCCAGCGTGCCGGCCGGGGTGTCGAGGCCGTACCCCAGCCGGACCGTGCGCGCCGGAATCAGCCAGTAGTCGCCGGTCCGGGCATCCGCCGCCTCCGGAAACGCGACCTGCACGCCGCCCTCCAGCGTCTTCGGCCGGGTGCCCACCGTGGTCGGCCCGCCCTCCCAGCGGCGGACGATGGGATTCGGCCCCAGGTCGGCAAGCTCGACCGCTCCGGTCAGCCAGGTGACCGGCACGCTGGTGCCGACCGGAGCGCCCGCCGTGGCCAGCATGCCGGGCAGCCCGGACAGCTCCCGGCTCGAGCTGGTCAGCTCCAGCACGGACCCGCTGCCGATGGACAGCGCCTCGTCACGGCCCACCCGGTCGAGGTCGAGCACGGCCTGGGTCGGTTCGTCGGTGACCGCGGTGATGCCGACCAGCCCGAAGACGACACTGCCGTTCTCCCGCGACCACAGGAAGGTCGCCGGGTCGTCGCCACTGGCCGGCTGATGGATCTGCACCCGGTAGAGCTGGTTCTCCAAGAGCCGGTAGCCGCCGGTTTCGCTGATCTCGCAGGGGTCGGCGTCGTCGGGCGCGACCTCCAGGGAAGCAACCATCAGCGGGACGGTGCGCTCGAGGGGGTCGCGGGCAGCGAGGTCGGAGCACGTCTTGTCGTCGGTGATACCGACCAGGCGTACCTGCCACACGGTCTGGGCCCGGGTGGTGGTGTCGGGGCCGCCGAGTGCGGACTCCCGCAGACTCGGCTCCTCCTCGGCGTCGACCTGCCGCGTCCACACGTCGAGGTAGGCGGCGTAGCGGCCGACGCCGGGTTCGGTGAGCTTCGCGAAGGGTTGCGTCGCGAGGGAGGGACCCAGGCCGGCCGGCCTGGCGGGGTCGGCCTCCGCCGACACCACGATCCCGTCGACGTAGTAGCGACCGGCGCCGAGAGTGAGGTCCGCCCACGCCTTGCCGCCCGGAGGCGCGCCCGTCGCGTCGACGATCTCGAACGGCCCGGGCCCCGACGGCACGGCAGCGCATCCGGCGCGGCCGACGATGTCGCGGGTGCGGATCTCGTCGTGGGTACGGGTGATCTCGGTCTGCTCGTTCCAGTCCGCGTCCAGCAGGATGCGGCCCTGTTGCAGGAGCACCGAGCGGTAGCCGTTCTCGGGGCGGTGGGTCCACCTGGTGAAGTCTCCGTGCATCGCTCAGCCCCCCACAGTTCCGATCTCCAGGCCGACGGGAACGTACGGAGCCAGCAGCCGGCGGGTGGCCTGGACCCGCAGCTGCGCCTGCAGATGGTGGTACGCCCCCATCTCGCCGTCTCCCTCCGCGCCGGCCCGGATGTCGGCCGGACAGCCGGGCGCCAGCGCGAGGTAGGAGGGCGAGCCGGGCTCGATCGAGACGTAGACCGGCGACGGAGCGCCCGCGCCCTCGGCGGGCGGGACGCAGGAGAACCGCCGCGGCACCCGGCTTCCCGGGCCGACGTAGCTGTAGCGCACGCAGCCGATCTGGCGGTGCTCGACGACTGCGGCACCGTCCAGGATCGAGTTGCCGGCGTTCAGCGATCTGGACGTGAGCCCGCCGCGGACCGTGCAGCCGGTCACGACGACCGCGGCTCCAGGTGCGGTGACCGCCGGGCCGGTGACGCCGGTGAGGGCGTTGACCGCGACGTTCGCCAGCTCCGGCGGCAGGGCGTCGACGATGCTCTCCACCAGGGTGAGCTCGGGGACGTCGGCGGCCAGGTCGACCCCGGCGGCCCGGGTACGCCGCAGCACCACCCGGCAGTCGCCGTTGGCGGCGCCGTCGGCGCCCTCCACCCGGACCCGGCCGGCGATCGTGCACTGGCTGACGGTCAGCCGGCCGAGGTCGCCCGCGGCCACCACCACGTCACCGGTGACGACCAGCCCGTCGAGGAGGACCGCGGAGCCGGGCGCACCGGTGAGGCGAAGATCGCCCACGACCACCGGCCGCAGCCCTTCGGGGCTGTACTCGCCGATCACCCTGGGCCGGATCTCGTCGTTGCCGACGATCCGGTCCCGCCAGGTGGCGGCGACCATCGTCAGCCGGGTCGCTTCGGGGACGGCCACCGTGAGGTCGCCGTCGTAGCGGGAGCTGTCGCCGACGGCCACGACGAACGTGCCGCCGGCGGGGGAGTCGGCCGGATCGGCCCAGGCGGTCTCGGCCGCGGACAGGGCGGCGGCCGGAGAGGCCAGCGGGCCGTCGGCGGTGACGAGTACCTGGGCCCGGGCGTCGCCGCGACCGGTGTCGCCGTCGCCCACGTACCCCTGGCCGGCGCGGACCTCGTCGTGGATCTCGGAGCGGTCGTAGGTTCCCGCGCCGAGGTCCGCCCGGGCGGCGTACGCGTGCAGCACCCGGACGTCGGCGGCCGCGCTCGGGGCCTGGTCCACGTAGCTGCGCAGCCAGCCCAGGGCGGGGTCGACCATGACCTGAGGACCGTCGACGTCGGCCAGGTCCTCCAGCCGGCTCACCCGGATCCGTTCCGGGCTGAGCACCTGACCGTCGACGAGCACCCCCACCGGCAGCGCGGCCGCCAGCGCCGGGTTGGCCCGCGCCGCCCACAGGGCCGCGAGCAGCCGGCGCGGGCGCAGCGGCACGGGAAGGTCGGCCTCGCTGGCCAGGTGCTCGATCGTGTCCTCGGTGGCCGGCGCGGCGAACAGCGGTGTCGGCAGGCCGAGCGGGTGGACGAGCCAGGCGCTGCCGTCGCCGACGGCGGGCAGCCCTTCGGAGGCGGGCACCGGTGCCGGCACCGCCTGCGGCCAGTCCTGTTCGGTGGCGGCGAGCGGGAAGTCGTACACCTGCAGGGGAAACAGGAAGACCCCGACATGCGGTATCTGGTACCGGCCGCGGCCGCCGGCGATGTGGCGCACCTCGCCGGTGTGGGCGAACGGGTCGAGGGCGCCGTACGCATGGCCGGGTGGGACCAGGTCGAGCCGGTCGGCCGAACGCAGTGAAGCCGTGGCCGGCCGGTCCAGGCGTACGTGATTGAGGTGAGCGGAGCCGGCGAGCACCCGGAAGAACTCCACGGCCCTGACCGGCCAGCCGGACGCGTCCCGGGCCACCTGCTCGATGACGGCGACCGTGCCCTTGCGGCGGCGGTAGCCGATGGTGTTGGCCACGAAGGCGCGCCGGCTCACCCCGGCCGTCTCCGGTGGCAGGTCGGCGACCCCCACCAGGTCGGCGAGGTACGGCACGACCCACTCCGCGCAGGTCTCGACGAACCAGGCGCGGTACAGGTCGTCGAGGTCGGTGCGCAGCAGGTCCAGCTCGGAGCCGACCACCTGTAGCAGTGCGGCCAGCAGCCCGCCGGACTCCTCGTCGCGGCTGCGCAGGTGGACCGGCAGCAGCGCGGCCAACTCGTCGGCGGCGGTGCTGGTGGCCGTGCCGGCAGCGCGTGCGGAGGTCGTGCTCACAGGCTCATCACTCCGATCGTCACGCGGGCCGGGTCGAGGGCGAGCAGCTGGGCCGGGAGGAAGCCGGTGCCGGGTTCGAAGCGGCCGGGCGCCGCGAGCAGCCGGTCGGCGACGGCGGCGTTGGCCGCCCGCGTCGCCCCGGTGCGAGCGGTGCCCCGGGCGTGCCGCGACGGCGCCCGGCGCCGGCGCGGGCGGACGAACCCGCGGCGTGCGGAGACGTCGGGCGCGGCTTGCAGATCGGGCAACGTGCAGGCCCGCACCCCGGCCACCGAGCGGATCACCGCCAGGGCCTGCGCGGAGCTGACCGGGGCGCCGATGGCCTGGCCGGCCCGGCCGAGGGCGACCTTCAGCGCGTCCCGGACCGCCGCGAGGACGTCGTCGCGGCGGTGGTCGGGGTCGTGGGCGAGGTCGACTCCCAACCCGAACTCGACGACGTCGCACGCCCGGACGAGCACGTGCTGTCCGGCGTCGCGGGCGGCGAGCAGGGACCGCCCCACGTCGTCGAGGAGAGCCTGGCTGGGGTCGACCCCGGCCACACCGAGCAGGGACACCAGCACCACGCCCTGCCGGCCGTCCCACACCAGGTCGGCGCGGGCCGGCCCGACACCGGCGAAGCCGCGGACGAAGTCGGCGTGGTCGGCCACCGAGACGGCGCGGTCCAGCGTGCGGATGCGCAACGGTGCGTTGACACGGGCCGTCTCCAGATCCTCCGGTGGAGCCCAGTCGTGCGCCGGGCCGGGGTTGGCGACCTCCCGGATGCCGAGCGGGCGGCGGGCCAGCAGGCTGACCTGGCCGGCGTCGACCGCGCCGTCGGCCCCGATGCCGACCCGGTAGGTGGCCTCGACGTTCTCCACCCCGGTCGGCACCCGCGATCCGTGCACCCCGTCGCCGAAGGTGATCCGGGCCTGGCCGTCCTCGGTGTGCCGCAGGACGTACGCCCGCTGCGCCGGTCCGGCCTGCCCGAGGTCCGCCACCTCGTGCCAGGCGACGCCGTCGACTCGGACCTCCAGTTCGGCGACCGCGCCGTCGGGGGTGGCCGCGCGCACGTACGTCAGCGGGGTGCGGCGCGGGCCGAACTCGGTGAACGGTGTGGCCGACCCGCTGCCGAGCACCTGCCGGACGGTCTCGCCGTGCGTGGCCGTGGCGACGTTGGCGCGCACCGTGGCAGTGCTGCGTTCGTACGTGTACGTGAGTACGGCGTCCAGGGTCAGTCGCATCCATCCGGTGGTGCCGAGTGCTTCACAGGCCTTGACCGCACGAAGCTCCGAACGGGCCTGCCCGGTGGTCGCGTCGGGTCCGGCGACCAGGACCAGCCGGCCGACCGCCAGCAGCGGCTCGGTGAGCGGCACGTCGACCTGGTCACCGCCGAGGCCGGAACGCAGCGGGGCCTGCGCAGCCGGCAGGGGCACCGAGCCGCAGTGCACCTTGGCGCGGCGCCGGTTGAAGCGGCCGACGTCCTCCCCGAGGTCGACGAGCGTCCGGGTGATCGGGCCGGTGAGCCCCCATTTGGCCAGCCCGTCGGCCTCCACCGAGCGCACCAGGAGGGCCTCGACCGCCTCCGGTTGTTCCAGCACGATCCAGGTTCCGGCCAGTACCGACGGGTGGTCGCCGTCGAGTTCGAGGTCCCGCTGCTCGCCGAGGGCGAAGCCGCTCCAGACGTACCGGGGCGGCGTCGGGCCACTCCCGTGGGCGGACGGCTGGGGAGCCGGCTCGGAGCCGGGCGGCGGCCCCTGGTCGGTGACCAGCATGCTCGGGTCCGGCGCGTTGTGGCCGAAGAGCCGGGTCCGGTCGGTGAGCAGGTGTACGGACGGGCCGTCCTCGGCGATGAGTGGCCGGGCGTCGGTGTTGCCCAGGGCCCGGTTGAGGTCTAGCCGGATCCAGCCGGACAGTCCGTCCGGAGCGAGGGTCACGGCGGTGACGGTGCGGAAGTCCCACACCTCGCTGTGGCCCTCGGGGTCGGTGATCCGTTCCTTGCCGACGACGAGCACGTGGTCGCCGGTGCGTACCGGCGTCGCGGTGCCGGTGAGCCAGATCGACCGGGTTCGGCGGTCGTACGCCTGCGGCTCGGCGGCACGCACCGGCAGCCGGTTCCACACTCCGCGGACGACGAGGTCGGCCTCGGTCTCGAAGGTCTGCGGCAGCTGGCCCTGACCCGGGATGGACTGCATAGGTGTGCCGGCGGCGACCAGCACCTCCGCGGGAGCGCCCGGTGCGGTCTCGGCCTCGAAGGCCAGCTCGACCTGGGCCGCCACGCCGGGCCGCAACTGGTAGCCGACGGTGGCGGCGAGTTCCCTTACCGACAGCCGCTCGGCGGCGGTGCGCAGGAAGCCTTCCTGGGCGATCCGCTCGGTGTAGAAGGAGACGATGTCGGCGACGGTGGCGAAGGCGTCCAGCACGGCGATCGCCGGGTCGTCGGTGGGGTGGCGGGCCAGCGTCCGCAGCGCGGCCGGACGGTCCGGCGCGCCGGCAGCGAGGTCCGCGCGCATCCGCTGCATGGCGAGGTCGTGCGGGCTCACCCGCCAGGCAAGGGCGCCCAGCCCGGCGGGGTTGGCGATGCCCGCCGCCCCGGCGCCGGCGGCCGTGGTGCCGCAACCACCGCCGCAGCCGCAACCACAGTCGGCTGCCGTGGCGCCGTCGGTGGTGCCGCTCATCACGACCCTCCCTTCAGTACGACCTCGAGTGATCCGGCCTCGGGGTTGCTGGGGTCGTTGTCGCACCGCAGTACCTCGCGGGCGCCGACGGCGATCCGGCCCGACGCCAGCGCCTCCGCGGTGCCGCGCGTGCCCGCCCCGGCCCGGGCGAAGCGGGTCACGTCGATCCACATCAGCCCGGGCACCCGCATGGCCGCGGCCACCAGGTCGCTGAGGTAGAGCGGCTCACCGAAGGAGAAGTTGTCGGGGTGCCAGAAACCACGACGGCCGTCGCGCAGCACCCGGGTCGACAACTCCTCCAGCAGGGCGGTGGTGACCTGGGCACGTTGGTGGCCGGGCAGGACGCATCCCTGGATGGTGATCTCCAGCGGAACCATCACCGGGTCGGCGAGTTCCACGTCCACACCGGCCATCCGGCGGATCTCCAGCGTGGCCGCCAGTTCGAGGGTCCAGTCCGGATCGGCGGCCGCGCCGGCCACCGGGTCGAGGGTGACCTCCTGGGCGTACCAGGATCCGGTCCAGCGCCGCCGGGCGACTGCGCGCTGGACCAGCGGGTCGGCCATGGCCACGTCGGCGTAGTCGGCGGAGGTGACGGCGCGGAGCTGGGTACGGAAGGCCTGCGGGGCGAGCAGTTGAACCTCGGGCAAGGCCTGCGGGTCCACACCGCCGGTGGCCGGCAGCGGGTTCCACACACTGACGTCGGCCCCGTCGGGGACGGCGGGCACCGGACCGGCCGGGCCGGGCACCGCGAGCAGGTGGGTGAGCCGGTCGGCGGCGACGTTGCCGACAGCACCGCCGCCGAGGCGATACCACGCCTGCATGCGAGCACCGGCGGACGGCCGCCGCCCGACCACTCCGTCTCCGAACCGGAGCCGGGAAACCCCGTCCGCCTCGGTCTCCACCACGAAGTCGGCCGTCAACCGGTTGCCGGCAAGCAGGTCCGGCCGCGGCCGCCAGGACCGTTGTCCGTCGTCGACGCTCACCGCGGCCAACGCCCGGTCCGGCCGCGGAGCCAGCGTGGCGGCGGCGCTGGTGAAGGCCCCCGTCGGGCCGTCGGCGGGCGACAGCGGGTCGGCGACCGTGATGTCCGTACGACGGATACGGGGTTCGTACGCCGCCCTGCCGCCGGTCGGGACCTGCGCCGGTTCGAGGTCCTCCGGCCCCACCGACGCGCCCTGGTCGGCCAGTGCCACGTTCGCCAGTGCGACCGCCCGGACCACCGGCTCACCGGCGCCGCCCGGTTCGCTGACCCGGAGCGACCGGGACAGCGCGTCGGCCACACCCCAGCGCAGCTCCAGCACGTCGAGCGGCGGGGTGACCGCCGCGTCGACGTGCGGGACCGGGTCGGCGACCAGCCGGACGGCGAACCGGCTCGCCGGGTCACCGTCGCGGACTCCGTCGGGAGCGTCCGTGCCGTCCGTGCCCGATGGCAGGTCCGCCAGCACCAGGACGTCACCGCGGGCCAGCGGTGGCAGGGAGCCCGACCGGCCGGCGACCACGAAGGCCGCGGTGCTGCCCGCCGGCAGACAGTGGTCGTCATCGCCCCACGCGTACAGGGGAAGGGCGTTGCGGTCCGGATCCAGCGGCACCGGCGCACACGTCTCCATCACGACGCCGCCGAGATCGGTGACGTCGGCGCCGGTGGGCAGGTCGGTGCCGCCCGGTGGCGGCATCGTGTCGGCGACCGGGGTGTGGGCGGGCAGGGTGACGGCCGAGTCGGTGGTGAAGGTGAGCCAGACCCGTGCCGCGCAGCCGTCGTGCATCCGGTAGTCGAGCAGGCGGGCGTGCCGGCGGGCCGAGGTCCGGCGCCGGGCGGTGCCGAGATAGGCCTCGGTGGCCACCGCGTCCTGCTGGTAGCTCAGCCGGTCGCCGAGGTAGGCGAACAGCTCGACCAGAGTGACGCCGACGTCGGCGGGGTTGCGGTCCCGCCAGCCCGGCAGCAGTCCGGCCAGCCGGTCGACGAGGCGGGAGCGCAGCGCGGCATAGTCGCGGGCCAGGTAGTCCAGCATCGGCGCACCTGCCGGCGTCGCGGTCGCGGCCGGTGCCGACGCGCAGTCGAGGTCGGTCGGGCAGTCGACCTTGAACGTGAACGGCGCCTCGGCCAGCGCCGGATCCAGCCCGGCCGGTGCTTTGTGGCCGGTGTCGTCGAGGAGGCGGAGGAGGTACGTCGAGAAGTCGCCGGCGGATGACGTACGCACCACCAGCACGCGCGGGCGTACCTCCGCCGGAACCGCCTGCGCGACGAGCCGGCGGTCGGTGGGGCGGACGCCGGGCAGCGGCTCGGTGGGCGGGTCCTCGTCGGATCCGGTGAGGGCGAGGACGGGGTAGGCCCACTCGACCCGGACGGGGTTGAGGGCCGGGTCCAGCCGCACGCCGCCGGAGACCGCCACGTTGGCGCCGGACCAGGCGGCCGGCACCGGCCGCTTGAGCAGGTGGACGAGCAGGGTGCGCTGGCTGGGCGCGCCGGGCACGTAGCCGGGCGTGCCGTACCGGTTGGACAGGACCTCCACGAAGTCGATGCCGTCCAGGCCGCCCGGACCGGTGCGCAGTACGACCCTGCGCCGGGCGTCCCGGTCGATGGCGGCGACGAACGCGCTGCCCGCTTCCGCGCTGTTCACGTCGTACCCCCGGAGACCTTGAGGACGCGGCGCTGGTCCCCGGCCGCGGAACGCAGCGACGTGTAGACCACGGTGACCTCGAGCCGGGCGTCGACGCTGGTCACACTGATGTCGTCGACCCGGATCAGGTCGCCGAGCCACTGCTGCACCGCGGCGGCGACCAGGGCCTGCGTGGTGTGGGCGGTCTCGTCGCCTGCCGGGGCGAACACCAGCCGGTCGACCCCGCTGCCGAAGGTCGGCCGGTTGACCCGCTCGCCGGGCCGGGTGAACAGCAGCGCCTCGACCAGGCCACGGAGGTACTCCTCCTCGCTGACCACCGCGGTGCGGCCCCGCGCGTCGAGGCGCAGCGGGAAGCCGACGTGAGTCACGGACGTACGGCTCATGACGCCTGGACCCGCAACTGGGCGACCACCACGGTGAGCGGTACGCCGGTGGGCACGCAGGTGGCGCTGCCGCCCTGGACGACCAGCGGCTGGCCACCGGACAGCACGCGGACCGTGCCGGTGGTCCAGGTCGCGGTGGTACACGGACCCCCGGCGTTGGGTGGCAGCGGGCAGCCGGCGACCGTCCACGGTGCGCTCAGCGTCACGCTGGAGGTGCCGCCGAGCAGCACCCGCGGGTTCGGCGCGGTCGGCGTGGCCTGCCCGCCGTGGCCGCAGATCACCGTGGCGCCCTGCTGGACGAGGAAACCCACTCAGATCACCTCCAGGGCGCCGCCGTTGACCTTCACCGAGGCCGGCGACAGCTCGATCTTCGACGCACCGACGCTCAGCTCGATTCCGGACGCGGTCATCGCCAGCTTCATCGCCACCGGCGCCGCGGGCGGGCCGACCTCGATCGTGAGCCCGCCGGCGCCGGGCAGGTCGCTGAGCGTGATGCTGACGGCGTCGGTCTTCCACACCTTGACCTGGGGCACCGCCGGGCTGGCCGGGGCCTGGCCGGCGTTCCAGAAGCAGCCGCTGACGATGGGCTTCTGCGGGTCGCCGCCCTCGAACTCCACCCACACCCCGGCGCCCTGCGGCGGCACCGCGAAGATGCCCACTCCGTCACCGGCGTACGGGACGCAGACCTCGGCCCAGCTCAGCTGGCCGTCGCCGAAGACCGCGGGCACCTTGACCTGGACCCGGCCGCGCATGAGCGGGTCGATGTTCAGGGCGACCGTGCCCCGGTACTTGCCGTAGAAGGTCTTCACGGGATCACCACCGGGACCGTCGAGCCGTAACCCTCACGCGTGATGACGAACCGCTGGCGGTACGAGCCGGGGCTGAGGCTGTGCTCGACCTCCTTGACGAACCACAGCCCGTCGTGGCTCCAGCCGGCACCACGCACCCCGACCAAACCACGCGGCCGGAGCACCGCGCCGTACTGCGCGCCGTCGAGAATCCCGCGCCCGGTGACGGCGTTGACGCTGCGTTCCACCAGGGCCTGCGCGCGGGCGAAGGCGGAGATCGTCGAGGTGCCGCTCTCCCGGAAGCGCTCCCGGTGGACGGTCGCGGCGCCGGTGAGCCACAGCGGCAGCGCGGCCAGCGGCGGCTGCAGACTCGGACCGGTGCGCAGCGGCACGGTGGTCCCGGTACGCGGATCCTGGACGACTCCCTCCACGCTCACCGGCGCCAGCGCGCTCTGGGTGAACGTCGGCGCCGCGACGACGTTGGTCTCCGGGCCGAGGTCGACGGAGATGGCGGGCTGCGGTACTCCCACCCGGATCGGCGGGCCCCAGTAGAACCGGCTGACACCCGGCACCGGGCCGGGAAGGACGTAGGCGACGTAGCCGTGCCGCTCGGCCAGCATGACCAGGTGCCGCAGATCGGTGTCGTGCTGGGTGGGCACCCGTTCGATCGGCAGTGGCGGGTCCATGTCCAGCGGTGGAACGACCATGGGCACGATGCCCTGGGCAGCGTACGGAGCGAGGACGACGAGGGCCTGGGGGAGGTCGTCGAGAGCCGGCCACTCGGCGTCCTTCTCCTCCCGGTCGAGCAGGATCGACACGTCCTCGCCGGTGACCTGTACGACGGCACTGCCCGGGCCCGAGCCGGGAGTCAGCGTCACCTCGGTGACGATGCCGTCGAACAGGACCTCCGGGAGTACGCCGACGGTGACCATCAGCACCACCCGGGCTCCCGCTACGAGGGGCGAGCCGGTGACGAGCGGGGTGTCGAAGGCGCCGAGTGCCGCGGTCCGGCCGGCGTCGAAGGTGAGGGTGAACACCGACCGCTCGTCGTCGGTCTCTGTCACCGTCGCCTCGCGGAACCGTTCGGCGATGTTCGGCGGCAGCGGCACCGGCACCGTGGGGCCGGCCAGGATCGTGAGGTGGGTGGCGCCCACGTCAGTGCCCCGGCAGCGGTATGACGAGGACGCTGTCCTCGGCGTCAGGTGCGGTGAGGTCGTCGGGGGCGAGCACCGGGTTCGCGTCGGCCACCATCCAGAACACGGTCGGATCGCCGAGGTAGGTCTGGCTGATCAGGTCGAGCCGGTCGTCGCGGCGGACCCGGTGGTAGGCGAGGGGGCTCGCGGCCGGGTCGGTCCGGGGCAGGAAACGGCGGCGCAGGTAACGGACGTCGACCTGCCCGCCGGCACCGTCCGGAACGCCGAGGGTGGCGACCTCCAGGCCATCGTAGCGACTCGCGGCCATGTCGTCAGCCTCCTGCCGAGAGACTGGCCGACCCGCTCACGCCACCGCTCAGCGCACCGGCCGCCCCCGCGACGCCGGCGACGCTCGCCATCGTCTCCTTGAGCACCTGGTGGACGAGGAACAACGCGTAGCCGGGGTCGGTCACGGAGAGGTCGGAGTAGGTGAGGACCTGGACGGTCAGGGCCGCGGTGGCCTGGATCGGGAAGAGCATGGTGTCGAACGCCTGCTCGGTGATGGTCAGCGACTCGACTCGGATGGGCACGGCCCGCCCGGGGCCGAGGACCATCACCGTGAGCGGGGCCTCGGTGGGCAGGATCTCGATCGTCCCGGCCAGCAGCAAGGCGCTGTTGACGATGACCTGCGCGGCACTGGGGTAGAGCAGCATCTCCAGCGCCGACAGCTGGGGGGCGATGCCGGTGGTCGCGGCGATCGGGTCACCGGTCTCCAGTTGGTCGGCCGCGTCGATCTCCACGGTGAGGCTGATCTTCTCGATCGGCGCGCCCCAGATCCGGTTGGCGTCGGCGGCCTGCCGGCCCTGAGCGGCCGGGGTGCGCGGCGTCAGTGTGCGGGTCACCGAGTCCGGGTTGTAGCCGAAGATGACGATCCGGGACAGCGGCGACAGCGGGTCGACCGCGGCGATGGCGCCGCGGAACGTCCGGGGGCTGCGCGGAAACGTACCCATGCCCGTCAGCGTCGCGGCGCGGCGTCATCGACGCGTCACGCCGTCGTCACCGGTGAACCGGCAGGTGCGCGCCACCGCTCCGGACGCTTCCCGCGCCGGGCGTGACGCTCGAGTGACGGTGCCACGACGTTCGCACCGGAGTCTGGAACCCAACAGGTCAAGGGAGGGCTCCATGGTTCAGGTGACGGTGACTGCCGCGCTCAAGGTGGCCGGCGGCCCCACTCTGCAGTTGAGCACCACGCTCGAGCCGCGGTCGTACACCTTCGCCGCCGTCACCCTTGGTGCCGTGGGGACAGGGGACGCCCAGCAGTCCGTCGACCTCCTGCCCGACGGCGGGACGGTCGTCCTGCTCGGGATAGCAGCGCGTACGTCCGGCGGCAAGGCGGCGACGGTCACGCTCACGCCGGTCAACGGCGCGACGGACGGCGACCCGTTCGACGTCGACGGCGCACTGCTGGTCGGCACTCCGGGCGTGCTGGCCGTGATGGTCGCGGGCGGCCCGCGGTCCCTCACGCTCGCGAACAAGGCGGCGGAGTCGGTGGCCGTCGAGATCCTGACCGGCCTCGAACCGACGTGATCCGGCCGATGGCGGCGCCCTGCCCTGCCCTACCCGGCTTCGGCGCGGTGCCGATCAGTCGTTCGCCATCGTCAGGAAGCCCTCGCTCGGGTCCACGCCGAGCTCGGCCCGCACGAGGGAGTGATACCGCCGTACGCATCGCCTCGCCTCGGCGAGGTTGCCCTCGGCGAGGTGTGCCTCGACGAGCACCCGCTGCGCGCTCTCCCGAAGCGGATCGACGCCGACGGCCGTCATCGCGGCCTCCACCGCCTCGGCCCGTCGCCCGGCTCGTACGAGTTGCCGGCTCAGGGCCTCGAGCGCGTGCAGAAGCCGTTGGCGTACGCGCTCCCGCTCGAAGACCGCCCAGTCGTCGTACCAGCCGGGCAGGAGGTCGAACGCCTCGGCAGGTGGTGTCGCCTCCAGGTCGGCCGGGCCCGGCTTGCCGGTGACGAGCCGGCCTGCCCAGCCACACCAGGCGACGGCGTCCACCTCGGTGCCGGGCACGAGGCCCAGCGTGGACTTGTCGGCGGTGAGTACGAAGATCCCGGCGCTCTTCATGCGCCACAGAGCCGACCGGAGGTTTCCCGCGGCGCGCTCCTCGCCGCTGTCCGGCCACAGCACGGCCGCGGCACGAGGACGGTCGACCCGGCCGCGCAGAGCGACGAAGACCAGCAGCCGTTTGCTTCCCTCGGGCAGGTCGAGCCGCCGGTCACCCGACCTGACGTAGGGACCGCCGAGCAGGCACACGGTGTCAGGCTGCCGAGTTGGTTCGGTCGCCCCCGGAACCCGGGTCGCCAGAGTCATCGGTCCCCCCGGATCCGCCGAGTTCCACACGAGGACGCCGATTCCTTGGCCTGGTGCGTCACTCACCCGCCAACCTACCTGCGCGGCGGTCTCCGGCAAAGATCATTTCTTTGCTCTTGTCCCTCGGAACCATCGTCTTCGGCGACGCCTCGCGAACGGACGAGTGACACCGCCGATGGCACGGTGACAAGGTGACGACGCGGGAGCAGCGGACGGAGCGAGAACAGGGGACGGCGATCTGCATCATCCGGATGGAGCCGCAGCCGGTCGGGATGCTGATCTCGGTACGCGTCAACGGTGACATCCGCGAGGTGTCGGGGGAGCGGCACTACCACTTCACGGACCCGGACAACGCGCTCGGCGCCGTGCGGGACTTCGTCGCGCGGGTCGTCGACGGCCACGTTCTCGGCAGGGAGGACGCCGACCCCGAGCCCCCGGAGTACGGCGGGTGAACCGTGACGCGGTGGTGACGCCCGTTCACTACCGTCTGGTCCAGGAGACCGTTGGGGGGAGCGCCGCATGTACCTGGACCTCGTCGACTCGCTGATCGGCCCCGACCACGCGGACGGCTCCCCGGTCCTCTCCCTGTTCGGCGGCCTGATGGTCAGCCTGGGCGGCGGTCACCGGATCGCCGTTCCCGAGGGCAGCAAGCGGCTACTGGTGTTCGTCGCTCTGCACCGGGGGCAGGTCGAACGCAGGTACGCGGCGGGTGCGCTCTGGCCGATCGGCGATGACGAGCGAGCGGCCGGAAACCTTCGTTCGGCGCTGTGGCGGCTGAACCGCGCGCGGATCGACGTTCTCGAGGCGGACAAGCGGTCGTTGTCGTTGCGGCGCGACGTCGTCATCGACCTGCGGGTGGTCAGCGAGTGGGCGACCCGGCTCATCGCCGGTCAGCCCACCGCCGCCGACCTGGCCGTGCTGCCGGCCGGCATCGACGCCCTGGATCTGCTCCCGGGCTGGTACGACGACTGGGTGCTGCTGGAGCGCGAACGCGTGCGGCAGCGGTTGCTGCACGCCCTGGAGGCGCTCAGCCTGGAGCACCTGCGGGCGGGCCGGTGGGCGCTCGCGGTCGAGGTGGCGATGCTCGCGGTGAACGCCGAGCCGCTGCGCGAGAGCGCGCAGCGTGCGCTGTTGATGGCACACCTGGGTGAGGGGAACTGGGCCGAGGCGATGCGTGCGTACGACACCTACCGCTGCCTGCTGCGGCGTGAGCTCGACGTGGAGCCACGTCCGGAACTGGCGACGTTGCTCGAGGTCCCCGGCCGGCGGCCGAGCGATCCGCAGCGGCTCGGCGCGCGGCGGGTGCCCGCCGTCCCGCCCGGTGCCGGCTCCATGGCGCTGGCCACCTGACCGGGCGGCTCAGTCGACCATCTGGGGCTGTGACGGGCGGTTGAAGCGACCCCGGCCGCCGCGCTGCCACGGGCGTGGGCCGTCCAGCGGGCGGTAGTTGACGCCGAGGGCGTCGAGCCGGGGCAGGTGTGCCACCAGCCGGTCGCGGAACTCCTCATACGACCGCGTCCGGCGTTCACGCCACACCGCCTCGGCGAACGCGCACGCCCGGGGGAACGTCATGTACTCCACGCTCGCACCGTTGGGCTGGAACTCCCCCCACAGTTGGAACTGCGCGCCGAGGACGTGCTTCGCCTCCGGTCCGGTCAGCTCGGCCGGCACCGGTTCGTAGGCGTACACCGACTCGAGGGTGTTGAGACCGCCGATCGTCAGCGGTTCGTCGTCCTGGTCGGACTGGTAGTAGTCGAAGTACGTCGGATCCGTCGGGGCCATCACCACGTCGTGGCCCGCGCGCGCCGCGGTGACCCCGCCGCTCTCGCCGCGCCACGACATGACCGTCGCGCCGGAGGCGAGGCCGCCCTCGAGGATCTCGTCCCAGCCGACCAGCCGCCGTCCGTGCGCGCTCAGCCAGTCGTCCATCCGCCGGACGAACCAGCTCTGCAGGGCGTCCTCGTCGGCGAGGCCCAGCTCGCGCATCCGGGCCTGTGCACGCGGGCTGTTCCGCCACGGCTCCTTCGGGCACTCGTCGCCGCCGATGTGGACGAACGGGCTCGGGAAGACCTCGAGCACCTCGGCGAGGACGTCGGTGAAGACCGTCACCGTCGACTCCTCGACGTTGACGACGTCGTGGCCGGTCGACGGAACGCAGGTCTGCGGCGCGAGATCGGGGTCGTTGCCCAGCTCCGGGTAGGCCGCGATCGCCGCGAACGTGTGCGCCGGCATCTCTATCTCGGGGACGATCGTGACGAACCGACTGGCGGCGTACGCCACGATCTCCGCCAGGTCGGCGCGACTGTAGAAGCCGCCGTGTGGCGTACCGTCGCCGGACTCCTCCCACACCCAGCGGGTCTCCGGCCGCCAGCCGCCGACCTCGGTGAGCCGGGGATACTTCCGCGACTCGAACCTCCACCCGTCGTTGTCGGTGAGGTGGAGTTGCAGGACGTTCAGCTTGTGCAGCGCCAGCAGGTCGACGTACCTCAGCACGAACTCCTTCGGCACGAAGTGCCGCGCGACGTCCAGCAGGCCGCCCCGCCAGCCGTGCGCGGGCGCGTCCTCGACGACGCAGCACGGCACCGTCGTGAGCGCCGGTCCGACGGCCGCACGCCGCAGGCTGTCCGGCGGGAGAAGCTGGCGCAGTGTCTGTACCGCGTAGAAGACGCCTGCGGGTGACCCGCCCCTGATCCGGACGACCTCCGGTCGGACCTCCAGGTGGTAACCCTCCGCGGGCAGGCCGGCGTCGAGGTCGAGGTCGACCCGGCTACACCCGTCTCCGGTCGCGGGAGTGCGTGCGGCCAGGGCGCCGAGGTCGGTACGCCAGATCTCACTCAGCGCCGGTGGTCCCTCGACCACGGTCGCGTCGTCGAGGGTGAAGGACCCCTGCCCGGGCAGGTACGACGTCGGCCACGGAATCACGGAACGCTCCTCGGTGGTGTGCCGGGTGCTCGGGCCCGGCCGGTCAGGACTCGATGAAGTACTGGCAGGGACTGGTGGGGCCGGGCGTCGGATAGATCCAGCTCTGCAGCATCGGCTCGGGGATGTTGTGGAAGGAGGTGCTCGCCACAAAGTACTTCTGCGTGTCGCGGACGGTGCCGATCGTGTAGAACTGCTCCTTCGCGATGGCGATGATCTGTTTGAGCAGGGCGGTCTGGCGTTTCTCGTCGGTGGTCGCCACCACCTGGTCGTACAACCTCATCTGCTCCAGCACCCGCGCCGGCGGCCGCTCGCCCTCCTTGCCCTGGGTGGCATACCAGATGCCCCAGGCGTTGGCGAAGACGCTGCCGCCGTCCCTCGGGAAGTACGCTCCCGGCGAGATCGGGACCTCCAGGCCGCCGTCGCCGTGCCAGACGGCCGCGTCGTGTGCGTTGGCGTCCTGGCGTTCCTGGAACAGCGAGCGGTCCTCGGTCTTGAGTTCCAGCGTGACACCGACGGCCTTCCAGTATCCGCGGACGAGGGTGAGCATGTCGCTCCACTCCTCGCGGAAACCTGGGACGTACTCCAGGATGATCACGATCGGCTTGCCGTCGGGACCGAGCCGGATGCCCGTTGCGTCGCGGCGGGTGAAGCCGGCCCGGTCGAGATACCGGTTCGCCTTGGCGACGTCGTACTCGAGGTACTGAGTCGCGAACTCCTTGTCGTAGAAGGGCGACTGCGGCAGCGGCGCCGGCTGGTACGCCTCGCCCTGGCGCTGCATCGTGGCGTTGATCATCTCGTGCCGGTCGATCGCGTAGGACAGCCCGATCCGGAAGTCGCGGTTCTGGAAGATCCGCCGCTTCACCGGATCCTTGTGGGTGAGGTTGAGGTAGATGATCATCGCGTTCATCCGCGAGTCCTGCACGTCGACGAAGCGGTACTTCCCCTTCTCGCGGTTGCGCGCGAGCACCGGCTTGTTCGTGAGGCTGGTGAACCTCGTGTCCGGCCCGACCTCGAGGTTCAGCTCGCCGCTCATCGCGTGCAGCAGCATCACCTCGGGCCCGCTGACCACATCGAAGATCACCCGGTCGAGGTAGGGGAGCTGACTGCCGCCCGAATCGACCTTCCAGTAGTACGGATTGCGGTCGAACACGACCCGGGTGCCCTTGCCGAGCGGAGTGAGGAGCTTCCACGGGAACAGCGTCGGCAGGTCGGGATTGGAGCCCCAGGCCCAGACGGCGGCCTTGGCGTTGAACAGTCCCATCCAGTCCTTCTCGTGAGCCTTCTTCGCAAGCTCCGGGGCCTTCGGGTTGTACTTCGCGTGAAACTGCTGGAGATAGTGCCGGGGGTACTGCGTGAGGACGAACCCATCCGGGCTCGCGAGCTGCTGCATGAACATCCCGCTCGGCGCGGGGAAGACGATCCGGAACGCGTGCGTGCCGAGCTTCTCGATCCGTGCCGGCCGGCCGTCGCGCGTCTCCACCAGCGAGTTGCCGTCGGGCGAGACGTTCTTGTCCAGCAGACAGTCCCGCACCGCGAAGACGACATCGTCGGCGGTGAACGGCCGGCCGTCCGACCAGCGCATCCCCTCGCGCAGCCAGAAGGTGTACGTCGTTCCGTCGGCGCTGGCCTCGAACCGCTCGGCGACGTTGGGCTCCACCTCGCGCGTTCCCGTGTCACCGCGGTAGTCCTGCTTCCACCGGACGAGGTTGTCGTAGCCGGTGAGGCAGTAGAAGTACGCGCTGTCCGCGGAGCCGGTGACGGCGTTGTGCCAGTCCCCGCCGTACGTACCGCGCCGTTCGACCGGCTTCACCACCATCGGCTTGGCGGGAAGGCGGTCGCCGACCTTCGGGAGCTTGCCCGCCCTGACCTGCGCCGCCAGTTGGGGCGCCTCTTTTCCGGCCGGGCCCGCCGATCTGCCGGAGGACCCGGCCGCCTGCTTGCCGGTCGGATCGGTCGAGAGCAACTGGCAGCCGGTGAGTGACGCGCCCGCGAGCAGCGCGCCTCCCGAGCTTCGCAACAGCTGCCTGCGCGTGGTTCCTGCTGGCTCGTACACCGGCGTTCGTCCTTCCACTACTCGCAGTCGTGTGGCGGACACAGCGGACAGAACGTACCAGTTGGACCAGTAGTCGGTCACGGTTCGAACAGGGCCGGTTGCGGCCTCGGCACGGTGCCGGCGACCTCACGGCTCCGTTCGATCCAGGGATGCTCACCGCCGAGAACCGTCTTGCCGTACGGGAGTTCCACGGCCGCCCGGACCGGACCCGTGGACGCGCCTGCTGACGGGAACCGGTCGCTGACCGCACCTGGTCAGTGAGGGCCGGGGCCGACCTGCGCCGCATAGGTTGGTCGCCATGCGGTTGGACGAGTTGCGACGTACTTTCGCCGAACCCCCGAACGACGCGCGGCCGATGCTGCGCTGGTGGTGGTTCGGGCCGGCTGTCGACGAGGCCTCGCTCGACCGCCAGCTCCGGACGGTGGCGGTAGCCGGCTTCGGCGGCGTCGAGGTGGCGTACGTCTATCCGCTCGGACCCGCCACGTGCGACTTCGGTTCGGCGCGGTTCCACGAACTGCTCCGCCATGCGGGGCTGCGCTGCCAGGAGCTGGGCCTGCGGTTCGACCTGACCCTGGGCAGCGGCTGGTCGTTCGGCGGACCGCACATCACCCCGGACCTCGCCGCCCGCCGGTTGCACTGGGAGGTCCGGGAGCTGACGCCGGGCCCGTCGGGCCTGTCCCGGGTGCCGGTGATGCCGGGCGACGAGATCGTCGCGGCGTACCTGTTCCCCGGCTCGATCCACGACCGTGCCGCCGAGTACACGCTGCTCGACACGCCGAACGTCCCGGCCGGCACCGGGCCTCGCACGCTGCTGGTCGCCACGTCCCGCCCCACCGGCCAGAACGTCAAGCGGGCCGCGGCCGGCGCCGAGGGACCCGTGCTCGACCACTACTCGGCCGCCGCTACCCGGGCCCACATCCGAAGCGTGGCCGCGCCGCTGCTGGACGCCGTGGCGCCGGCACCGGTCGGCTCGGTCTTCTGTGACAGCCTGGAGGTCTACAGCTCCGACTGGACACCGGAAGTGCTCGCGGAGTTCGGCAAACGGCGGGGGTACGACCCGCTCCCACTGCTTCCGCTGCTGCGGTTCGACATCGCGGACTTCCGCGGCTTCCGCGCGGACTTCCTGCGCACGCTGTCCGAGCTCTACCAGGAGAACTTCGTCGCGGTCATCGGTGACTGGGCACGCGAGCGCGGTGTTCCGTTCCGCATCCAGAGTTACGGAGTGCCGCCGGCGTCGGTCAGCAGCTTCCGGTACGCCGACGTCGCCGAGGGGGAGGGCTGGGACTGGACCGGCCTGCCACAAACGAGATGGGCGTCGTCGGCCGCCCACGTCTACGGCCGGAAGATCGTCTCCTCCGAGGTGTGGACGTGGGTGCACTCGCCGTCCTTCCGCGCCACGCCGCTGGACCTGCAGGCCGAGGCGCACGAGCACTTCCTGTGCGGGGTCAACCAGCTGGTCGGGCACGGTCTGCCGTACACCCCGGCCGACGCTCCCGGGCTCGGGTGGTTCTTCTACGCCGCCGGTGCGCTCGACGACCGGAACCCGTGGTGGGACGACGCGGCCCCCGGACTCACGACGTACCTCCAGCGGCTGTGCTGGCTGCTCCGGCAGGGCGACCCGGTCGCGGACGTGAAGATCCAGGTCCCGTTCGAGGACGTCTACCCCCAGCTCGACCTGTGGAAGGCCACGGCGGCAAAGCTCGGCGACGTCGTACGCCGGATACGTACGGGAGGCTGGGACTTCGACCTGGTCGACGACGAGGCGATCGCCCACCTGCGGCCGGAGTCCGTCCTGACGTCGGCCGACCTCCCTGGTCTGTTGTCCGGTCTGCCCGAGCCGGACTTCGTGGTGGACTCGGACGCGATCGGGGTGACCCATCGGCGGCTCGGTGACGTCGACGTCTACTTCGTCGCCAACACCGCGAACACCCGTCAGGTGACGACTTTCACGCCACGCACCCGTCGTTCGTCCTACGAGCAGTGGGATGCGAGGAGCGGAACGGTCGTCCGGTCCGGCAGCGGCCCCACTGTCGACCTCACCCTCGATGCGTACGAGGCGACCGTGATCGTCACCTCCGACTCGCCCGTCCAGGCGTGTGCGCCGGGCGCCGAGGTCGGTCGGCGACCGCTCACCGGCTTCACCTTCCGCGGGGAGCCGGTCGAGCTGCCGCACCGGTGGGAGGACACGCGTGCGGGGTACTCCGGCCAGGGGGAGTACGAGGCGCACTTCCACCTGGACTCGGTGACCGGCCGCCGGATGTTCCTGGACTTCGGCGACCCGCGGCCCATTCGAGAGGACCGGCCGCGGACGCTGCGGTCGTTCCGCGCGCTGGTACGCCCGCCGGTCGGCGAGGTCGTCCGCGCCGTCGTCAACGGCTCCGACGCCGGCGTGGTGTGGTCGGCGCCGTACCGGATCGAGATCACCGACCTGCTCCGCGACGGCGACAACACGCTGAAGCTGGTCGTCAGCAACACCGCCGCGAACGCGCTGACCGAGGAGACCGAGATCCACCGGCTCGCCGCCGACAGCGAGCAGCGGTACGGCCGGCGGTTCGCCATGCAGGAGCTGGACCGGGCCGGCGACGACCTGCACTCCGGCCTGCTCACGACGCCGGCCCTGGTGGAGTGGTCGCGGTGAGGTTCGCCCGCGGGTGACCGCCGCGTCAGTCGAGCTGCAGGTGCCACACGGTGACGGCCGGGTGGTTCCAGGCGGCGCGGGTCGCCTCGGGTACGAGTCCGAGGAGGGTCCAGGGCCAGTCCCGCCAGTCGCCGATCTCGTGCGTCGGCCGCGGGGTCGCCTCGGGTAGCGGGTCCTCGGGCGGCGCCGGGCGTGGCCGTTCCTCGTAGCGGCGTACGCGGAAGCCGGTGGCCAGCGCGGCGCGCAGGAAGTCCCCCGTGGTGTGGCGGTGGGTGGTGGCAAGCTGCGGTTGCCCGGCGGGCCCCACGGCCTTGACCACCGAACCGAGGAAGACCAGATCGTGGTGGACGTCGGAGACGACGAGGTCACCGCCCGGTCGCAGCACCCGGGCGAACTCGGCGAAGACCGAGCCCAGGTCGCCGACGTGGGTCAGCGCCAGTCCCGTCACCACCAGGTCCGCCGAGTCGTCGCGTACCGGCAGCCGCGTCAGGTCGCCGGCCAGGAACTCGGTGCCGGGGAGTCGCCGGCGGGCCTGGGCCAGCATGTCGGGTGAGCCGTCCACGCCGACGACGCGGTAGCCGCGTTCCACCAGCGGTGCGGCCAACCGACCGGTGCCGCACGCGGCGTCGACCGCGGTACCGACCCCGTTCCCGACCCCGTTCTCGACCCCGTTCCCGGCCCGGAGCGAGTCGACGATCTCCTCCACGACGGGCTGGTCGAGGTCGAACAACCCGTTGCCGGGATCGTCGTAGCCGGCCGCCCACTGCTGGTAGGCCGTGCCCGTCGCGTCGCGTTCGACAAGTACGCCGGGATGGGCGGTCAGGTTGTCGTCGTCGAGCAGCCGGCGAATCTCGGCGAGCCGTGCCGTCACGAACTGCTGGTCGAGGCCGTTGTCGCCGGCCCAGGCACGCAGGAGGGCGAGGCCCTCCATCCCCAGCAGGTACGCCAACGGATGCTGATAGATCACCCGTGGACCCTAGGGTCTGCTCGTGGCCCGGGCCACCGATTTCCGGACTGTGCACGGTCGGAGGGACGGACGACCCGGGGACGACAACGGCTGGCGGTGGGAGTCGATCTAGGACAGACCCCTGCCGGTGCACGGCCGGAACGTGCGAGGCGTGCCGGATGTGAGCAAGGTCTCCGCCCGGAACGCCGGCAACGCGTCACGTTCCGGCCGCGAGTCCTGTCCTTGTGGTGACGAACGTCGATCACGATGGGAGGCACCCGATGCGCCGGTTGACGAAGGCCTGGGACCAGCCGCGCACAGGCCGGCTCGCCGCCTCGATGCGGAGAAGGGCCTTTCCGGACGACTTGTCCGTTCTGCTCGCCCAGATCGGCGTCTTCAGCTTCGTCCTGGTCGCGATCAGTGGCGTCGTGTTGATGTTCTTCTACGACCCGTCGATGGAGAAGGTGACCTACGCCGGGCCGTACCGACCGCTCACAGGTGTGGAGATGTCGCGCGCGTTCGCCTCCACCCTGGACATCTCGGTCGGGGTACGCGGCGGTCTGCTGATGCGCCAGGTGCACCACTGGAGCTCATTGGTGATGACGGCCGCGATCATGGCGTACCTGCTGTGGTTGTTCTTCACCGGCGCGTTCCGCAGGCCCCGGCAGTGGACGTGGCTGCTCGCCGTCGCTGCCCTCCTCCTGGCGATGGGCGGCGGCCTGACGGGCTCGGCGTTGCCCGACGACCTGCTGTCCGGAAGCAGCATCGCGGTCCTCGACGGTGTGCTCGCGGCAACGCCGTTCGTCGGCGGGTTGCTGTCGCGGCTGGTGTTCGGCGGTCCGGCGCCCGGTGACGTCAACGCGATCTTCTATCCCGTGCACGTCGTGCTTCTTCCCGCGGCACTGGTGATCACCTTTGTGGTGAAGGCGATTGTCGGCCTTCGCCGCAAGCCCGCGCAGTACGCCGGACGGGAGCGGCCGGGCACGAACCTCGCGACGTTCGTGGTCCGGAGCGTGGGCCTGTTCCTGGTCGTCAGCGGGGTGGTCGTTCTGATGGCCGCGACGCTCACTGTCAACCCGATCTGGCGGTACGGCCCGGCGGACCCGGCCAGCGCCTCCGCCGGATCGACCCCGACCTGGTATCTCGCCTTCCTCGACGGGGCGCTCCGGCTCGCCCCCGGCTGGGAGTTCGGCTGGCTGGGACGAACCTGGTCCGTCGCCATCCTTCTTCCGTTGCTCGTCGGCACGCTGTTCTTCGCGGTCCTGGCCGCGTATCCGTACCTCGAACAACGGGTGACCAGAGACAGTGCGGAGCACCAGTTGCTCCAGCGCCCGCGCAACCATCCCGTCCGTACCGGCGTCGGCGTGGCCGGGATCGTCTTCTACGGCGTGCTGTGGGCCGCCGCGGGCGCCAACACGATCGCCCTCGTATTCCACGGATCGGTGGAATGGCTCATGTACTTCCTGCAGGCGCTGCTCGTGGTCGGCCCGGTGCTGGGGTTCGACGTCACCCGGCGGATCTGCCTTGGCCTGCAGCGAACCGACCGGGAGATCCTCCTGCACGGACGAGAGACCGGACGGATCGTCCGTACGCCGAGCGGCGGGTACGTCGAGATCCACGAGCCGGTCGAGCCGGTCGAGCGGCGGCCCCTGGCCGAGCAGCATCCTGCACGACCACTGTCTGCTCGATGACGGCCACTCACAGAAACCATACGACCGGCCGGTGACCGCACGGCCGTTCGATCTGTCGAGGGCCAGGACCCGGGCCGGTGCTTTTACTGGGAGATGGGGGTAGTGTCGGCGCGCCGTCTGACCAGAAGGGACTTCCCGTGGGCAACAACCTGAGGATCGGCGCCGAGGCCGTCGACTACGCGTTGATCTTCGTCTACTTCGCCGTGGTCCTGCTGGTCGGACTGGCTGCGCGCCGCGGAGTCTCCAGCAGTCTCGACTTCTTCCTGTCGGGGCGCTCGCTACCCGCCTGGATCACCGGCCTGGCGTTCATCTCGGCCAACCTCGGTGCCGTGGAGATCATCGGCATGTCGGCCAACGGCGCGCAGTACGGCATGCCGACCATGCACTACTACTGGATCGGCGCCGTGCCGGCCATGCTGTTCCTCGGCGTGGTGATGATGCCCTTCTACTACGGGTCGAAGGTACGCAGCGTCCCCGAGTTCATGCGCCGCCGCTTCGGCACGGGTGCGCACCTGGTCAACGCGCTGACCTTCGCCCTGGCGCAGGTGCTCATCGCCGGCATCAACCTGTTCCTGCTGGCCACCGTGGTGCACGGACTGCTGGGCTGGCCGCTGTGGGTGGCCCTGGTCCTCGCGGCCGCGATCGTGCTCAGCTACATCACCCTCGGTGGGCTGTCCGCGGCCATCTACAACGAGGTTCTGCAGTTCTTCGTCATCGTCGCCGCGCTGCTGCCGCTGACCCTCGTCGGGCTGCACCGCATCGGTGGTGTGGACGGGCTGACCAGGAAGCTGACCGCCGCGATGGGTGGCGGCGCCGGGCAGCTCAACTCCTGGCCGGGCAACGACCTCGCCGGGTTCAGCAGCTCCTTCCTGTCCGTCGTGGGCATCGTGTTCGGCCTGGGTTTCGTACTCTCCTTCGGCTACTGGACCACGAACTTCGTCGAGGTCCAGCGCGCGATGGCCACCAACTCGATGTCGGCCGCGCGCAGCGCACCGATCATCGCCACGTTCCCGAAGATGTTCATCCCGTTCCTGGTGGTGATCCCGGGCATGATCGCCGGCGTGCTGGTGCCCGAGGTGATCAAGATGAAGTCGGGCGACGCCGGCGGAGGGATCACCTACAACGACTCGATCCTGCTGCTCATGCGTGACGTGCTTCCCACCGGATTGCTGGGTATCGCCCTGACCGGTCTGCTGGCCGCGTTCATGGCCGGCATGGCAGCGAACATCTCGGCGTTCAACACGGTCTTCAGCTATGACCTGTGGCAGCAGTACGTGAAGAAGGACCGTCCGGACGGTTACTACCTCAAGGTCGGCCGGTTGGCGACGGTCGGCGCGACGATCCTGGCGATCGGCACCGCGTTCATCGCCTCGCAGTACGACAACCTGATGAACTACCTCCAGACGCTGTTCGGCTTCTTCAACGCTCCGCTGTTCGCCACCTTCATCCTCGGCATCCTCTGGAAGCGGATGACGGCGACCGCAGGCTGGGTGGGACTGGTGTCCGGCACGCTGGGAGCGGTCTTCGTGTGGGGGCTGAACGAGCTGGGCGTGATCAGCCTGCCCGGCCAGGGCGCGGCGTTCCTGTCCGCGGGGGCTGCGTTCGTCGTGGACATCGTGGTGAGCGTCCTGGTCAGCCTGGCGACCGCGCCGAAGCCGGAAAGCGAACTGCGTGGTTTCGTCCTGTCCCTGACACCCAAGGAACAGCGCACGGACCCGGCCACCGGCCGGCAGCCCTGGTACCAGGCGCCGGTGAAGCTCGCGGGCGTCTCCCTGGTGCTCGTCATCGCGCTCAACGTGGTCTTCCGGTGAGCATCGGTCTTCAGTGGAAGGGAATCGGCACATGAACGACCGCCAGCGCGGCGCGAGCCGGAGCGGCAGCGCGCAAGGAGACGGCAGGAAGACGAAGGCCGGCGCCTTCGACGTCCGTGTCGTCATCGCCGGACTGATCGGGTTCTACGGCGTCGTACTGCTCGTCATGGGATTGGTCGCGGACGACGCCGCGGCCCGGGCAAAGACCGGTGACGTGAACGCCAACCTGTGGTCCGGCATTGGGATGGTGATCTTCGCCGCGGCGTTCGTGATCTGGGCGCGTCTGCGACCCGTGGTCGTCACGTCCCCCGAAAGTCCTTCGGAGGACGCCGACACCGCTGACACCGCCGGCACTCGCACGGCTGCCGGGGAGCGCTAGGGCTGAGCTCCACCTCGCCCGGAGAGGGGGCTGCTCCTGAGGGAGCGGCCCCTTCTTCTTTTGGGTGAACCGCGCGCCCCGATCCTTCTCGACCTTGTCCCGACCGCCTCGACCGGCCTTGACCTCGTACCGCACACAGGCGTTGGCTGAATCGATGGTGTTCCATCTCACGCCGGCTGTCACGCCTGCGACCGCTGCCCTGTCCTAGCTGGTGACCGGCGGGCAACGGGTGCCCCTCGGACATCGAGGAAGGTTTGGGATGAAGATCGTCGTAATCGGAGGAACCGGCCTGATCGGTTCGAAGCTCGTGGCGAACCTCGGCAAGCACGGACACGAGGCAGTGCCCGCGTCGCCGAACACCGGCGTGAACACGCTCACCGGCGAAGGCCTGGCCGAGGTGCTTTTCGGGGCGCACGTGGTGATTGACGTCTCCAACTCCCCGTCGTTCGAGCGCACCGCCGTGATGGAGTTCTTCGAGACCTCCACCCGCAACCTGGTCGCGGCCGAGGCGACCGTCGGGGTGGGTCACCACGTCGCGCTGTCGGTGGTGGGTACGGAGCAGATGCCGGAGAACGGCTACTTCGCGGCGAAGATCGCCCAGGAGCAGCTGATCGAGAAGTCGGGCATCCCGTTCTCCATCGTGCACGCGACCCAGTTCTTCGAGTTCGTCCGGGGCATCGCCGACGAGGCCACGGACGGCGACACGGTGCGGATCGCGCCCGTGCGCTTCCAGCCGATGGCCGGCGACGATGTCGCGCAGGCGGTCGGCCGGGTGGCGGTCGGCTCGCCGTTGAACGGCCGGGTCGAGACCGGCGGACCGGAGCAGTTCCGGATGGACGAGTTCTTCCGCGACGCCCTGGCTGCCTGGGGCGACTCGCGGCGGGTGGTCTCCGATCCGCAGGCGACGTACTTCGGAAGCGTGCCGGGTGAGCGGACGCTGGTCCCCGCGGAAGGAGCGACGCTCGGCAAGATCCGCTACCGCGACTGGCTCGCTCAGAACCCGCCCGCGAAGTAGCCCGTACGACGGAAGGCTGTTCCCATGTCCGACGTTCACGCCAAGCCGAGGTCCGATGCGTGGCAGACGGCACTCACCGTGCTGCAGGAGGTCGTACCTCCGTACGTTCCCGAGGGCGCGCACGCGATGAGCGTGCTCGTCGAGTACCCACCCGGCGACCCCGGTGCGCCGCCGCACCGGCACAGCGGACCGGCGTTCGGATACGTACTGGAAGGCGAGATGGTGTTCGAGCTCGAAGGTGAGCCCGAGCGGGTCGTCCGCGCCGGGGAGGTGTTCTGGGAGCCCGGCGGGGACGTCATCCACTACCAGGACGGCAACAACCGCGACGACATCCCCGTCCGGTTCACCGTCACCATGCTGTGCGAGCCAGGCAAGCCGATGTTGACACTGGTGGACGACGACGAGCTTGCCCAGCGCCAGAACCGGCGGGCCCCGCGTCCGTCCTGACGACCGTCCTGGTGGGGTCATGGTCTGCACACCGGTGCGTGAAATGCACTAGGTTCCCGGCATGGCGGGCCCCGAGGTTCTGGACCTCCGCGACCAGACGCGGACCGCATGGCGGGGCGGCGGACCTCGGCCCGTACGCACCCTGCTCTGGCGGCCGGCGCCGGAGGTGGCGGGAGCAGCACCGCTGGTCGTGGTCTCGCACGGATCCGGTGGTGCGGCGACGGACCTCACCTGGCTGGCGGAAACACTGTCCTCACAGGGTTTCCTGGTCGCCGCTGTCGAACACCACGGCAACAACAGCGAGGACAACCTCCCGGAGGGAACGTCGTTCTGGTGGGAGCGGCCGCGCGACCTGTCGGTCGTGGTCGACCACCTGGAGCGGACCGAAACCCTGACCGGTGTGGGAGTGGTCGGCTACTCACTCGGCGGCTACGCGGCGGCGGCCGTGCTCGGCGCACGGATAGACGCCGGAAAACTGAACCGGCTGTACGCGGGAGAGCCGGTGCTTCCGATCCCGGCGGAGCGCCTGGACATCGTTGCCGAAGTCGCGTGCCTGCTGGTGAAACACGGCCGGGACGCCGTGATGACAAGGGCGGTCGCGGACAACCGGGATCCGCGGTTCCGGGCAGGTGTGCTGCTCGCGCCCGCGATCTGCCCGATCCTCGACGACGAGAGCCTGACGGCCATCGGGCAACCGGTGCTCGTGCGCTGGGGTGACGCCGACGAGGTGGAAGCGCCCGCCGACAACGGCCGGCGTTACGCGCGGCTGATTCCCGGTGCGGACGGCAGGTCGATGGGGGAGCACGTCGGCCACTTCGCGTTCGGGGACGGCGACGGCGACGACGGCCCATCGGTGCGGAAGGCCGTCGCCGCCGAGGCGCTCGCGTTCCTCCGCTCACACCTGGTGTGAGAGAGGCGCTGCTTGCCGAGCCCGGTCGGGAAGCGGAGTGAGGTTGTACGGGTAGGGAAGTCTCGCGGGTTCGCTGGCGGCGTCGAGCCGGCTCAGCTGTTCCGGGGTGAGCGACCAGCCCACAGCGCGGAGTACGTCGTCGAGATGAGCGTGGGTGCGGGCCCCGATGATGGGTGCGGTGACGCCGGGCCGTTGCAGCAGCCAGCGGACGGCGACTCGTGCCGGCGTACTCCCGGCTTCGGTGGCGACCGCGACCAGTTCGTCGATCACCCGCCACGTGTGCTCGTTGCCGTACCTCTCCCAGGAGTGCGTACCAGGGGAGCTGACCTTGCTGTTCGCCGGTGGCGCCGTCATGCCACGCCGGTAGGCGCCGGACAACCAGCCCGAACGCAGCGGGGACCAGGTGATCACGCCGACACCCTCGTTGCGGCACACCGGAAGGAGCTCCCACTCAGCCTCCCGGTCGAGCAGGTTGTAGAGCGGCTGCAGACTGGCCGGTGGCTCCCAGCCGTGCTGTCGACACAGGTCGATCGCCTTCTGCAGTTGCCATCCGCTGAAGTTGCTGACACCGACGTAACGGACCTTGCCGCTGCGGACGAGCGTGTCCAGCGTGGAGAGGGTCTCGGTGAGCGGCGTGGCCGCATCCCAGCGGTGAACCTGATAGAGGTCGATGTGGTCCGTGCCGAGCCGGCGCAGGCTCGCCTCCACCGCGTCGACGAGGTGCTTGCGGGACAGGCCGCGGTCGTTGCGCCCCGGCCCGGTCGGCCCCCATCCCTTCGTCGCCACGACGAGATCCTCACGACGCCTGGCCTTGAGCCACCGGCCGAGGACCTCCTCCGACCGTCCGCCGCCGTAGACGTCGGCGGTGTCGACGAAGTTCCCGCCGGCTTCGGTGAACGTGTCCAGGATCCGCGTACTGGTCTGCTCGTCGGTCTGGCTGCCGAACATCATCGCGCCCAGGCACAGCTCGCTGACCTCGAGGCCGGTGGCTCCGAGAAGCCTGTAGTCCATGTGGTTCGTGTGGTTGATGTGGTTCATGTCCGGCACGCTAGAACCTGGAGCGCGCTCCAGCTCAAGTCCTGCTCGCACATTCTCGGCTTGACCTGGAGTGCACTCCGGGGATCGCGCTCGGCGTACTGGACGGAAAACTCGACCACTACCGCCGGCTGGACGGCCGTCGGCCGGTGTCGGCGCGCACCCAGCGGGAGAGCAGTACGCAGACCGGCAACGCGGTGCGTTAGACGAACTGCTGTCCCCCGTCGATGTCGTACGTCGCGCCGGTCAGCGCCGTGTTCGCCATCAGGTGAACTGCCAGGGCGGCCACGTCGTCGGGCCCCACGACGCGGCCGATCGGGAGCTTCGCCCGGAGTTCGCTCCGGCGCTCCTCCAGTCGGTCGCCGAGCAGCGTCGCGGACAACGGGGTGTCCACGAATCCCGCCGCGATGAGGTTGACCCGCACCGGCGCGAGTTCGAGCGCGAGTGCCGCGGTGAACGCCGGCAGCGCGGCCGTGGCGGCGGAGGCGATTCCGAGGCCGGGAGCGACCCGTCGTGCCCCGGTGCCGCCCATCAGCACCAGGGAGCCGCCGGGCCGCATCCTGCCCACCGCGTTGCGTGCGACCACCAGGGCCAACACCGCGTGGTCGGCGATTGCCTCGCGTACCTGGGCGGAGTCAAGCTCGAGCATCGGTCCGTACCGCGGGCCACCGGCGGTGATCATCACATGGTCGATCGGGGCAGGCAGTTCCCGGAAGAACCTCGCCACGGCGTCCTCGTCGTTGACGTCGAAGGCAGCCGTTCGCTGCGCGCCGACGTCGAGCGCTGCCTGGTCGAGCCGATCGGGTCGACGGCCGGTGAGGATCACGTTGGCGCCCTGAGCCCGGGCACGCCGGGCTGTCTCCAGGCCGATGCCGGCGCTGCCGCCGATGAGGACGACGTTCTGTCCGGCCAGCTCGGGCTCGGGGTGGGCGGGTACCGGGCTGGCCTCGCTCGGCATGGTTCCTCCGACGGGTGGGGGCCGGCGGCCGAACCCGCCATCACGGGCCTACCCCGTTTCTGTGGACGTCACCCGCGGCGGGGTCATCCACAGAACGCCCTGTCCAGCACGGCGTCGACGGCCGGGTCGTCAGCTCGGCGTGAGCACCATCCGGAAGCGGGCCTTCCCGGCGAGCATCTTCTGGTATGCCTCGCCTGCGCGGTCCAGCGGGACCTTCTCCGTCATCGGGCGGATGCCGTGCAGAACGCTGAACGCCATCGAGTCCTCCACGTCCTGCGAAGTGCCGGACGGGTGTCCCCGGACGACGCGGGCGCCCATCAGCAGCTGCACCGGGCTGATGCCCAGCGGCTCCGGATCGGCCCCGATGGCCACCAGCTCCCCGCGCGGTGCCAGGCCGTCCACCGTCGCGGTGATGGCCGCTGAGTTGCCGGCGGTGGCCAGGACCACCTTGGCACCGCCGAGCGCCTGCAGTGCCTCGGCGACCGGGGTGCCGGAGGTGCTGTCGACGTAGTGGTGGGCGCCGAGCTGTTCGGCGAACTCGGCCTTCTCCGGCCCGCGGGCGATCCCGACGGTCTCGAAGCCCATCGCCACGGCGTACTGCACACCGAGATGCCCGAGACCACCGAGCCCGAGGACGGCGACCAGATCACCGGGCCGGGCGGAGCTACGCCGAAGACCGTTGTACGTCGTCACCCCCGCGCAGGCCATGGGTCCCGCGTCACTCGCGTCCAGCCCGTCGGGGATCCGGGCCAGGGCGTCGGCGGGTGCGACCACCTTCTCGCCGAACCCTCCGTCGTACGCCCAGCCCGGGACCTTCAGGGCCTCGCACACGATGAAGTCGCCCCGCCGGCAGGACCGGCAGTGACCGCAGCTGCCGCCGAACCAGCCGACCGCCACCCGGTCACCGACCTGCCAGCCGCGGTCTGCCACACCGTCGCCCAGCTCCTCGATCCGCCCGGCGATCTCGTGCCCGGGCACCACGGGGAACGACACGCCAGGGACCCCGGCGTTGACGAACATCGCGTCACTGTGGCAGACACCGCACGCCTCCACGGCGATCCGCACGTGACCCGGCCCCGGCCGCGGCACCTCCCGCTCGACCAGTTCGAAGGTGCCACCCGGCTCGGTGACCTGCGCGACACGGTAGGCACTCATGCGTTCCTCCGGAGAACAAAGTCGGCGTCCGTCCCCGGCCAGACTAGCCCCGGGTCACACCGGCACCCCGCACCCTCGCGCCGGCGCTTCGGCGCGTCCCGGCTCGTCGGAGTTCAGCGGTTGGCGGCGTAGGTGCGCACGGCGGCGGCGATGCAGTCAGCGTCGATCCCGGCCTCGTGCAGCAGCTCCTCCGGCGAACCCGAACCCGGCATCTTCCGCACCGCGAGCTTGTGCACCGGCGGGCTCTGGTCGGTCTCCGCCAGTGCTTCGAGTACGGCATCGCCGAGTCCGCCCTCGGCCCAGTGGTCCTCCACGGTGAAGATGCGACCGCACTCACGCGCCGCGGTATGAATCGTCCGAGCGTCGATCGGCTTGACGGAGTAGGCGTCGACGACGCGTGCGTCGATGCCCTCGCCCGCAAGCGTCTCTGCGGCCTCGACGGCCTCGTCGACGGTGACACCGCACGCGACGATCGCCACCGCGTTTCCTTCGCGGACGACACGCGAGCCGCCGATCCTGACCTGTTCGCCGGCGGGCGTACGCACCGTCGTCTTGCCACGCAGCGTACGCAGGAAGGAGATGCCCTCACGGTCGGCCATCGCGGCGACGAGCTGGGCGGTCTGGTTGGCGTCGGAGGGAGCCAGCACGGTCGAGCCGTGGATCGCGCGGAAGGACGCGAGGTCCTCCAGCGCCATCTGCGACGGGCCGTCCTCACCGATCGAGACGCCGGCGTGCGAGCCGGACAGTCGCAGGTTGGCACGCGAGATCGCGGCCATCCGCACGAAGTCGTACGCGCGCGAGAAGAACGCCGCGAACGACGAGGCGTACGGCACCCAGCCGCGCACCTGCAGGCCGACCGCCGCGGCGATCATCTGCTGCTCGGCGATGAACATCTCGAAGTAGCGGTTCTCGTGCGCCTCACGGAACAGCTCCGAATGCGTGGAGTTGGAGACCTCGCCGTCGAGCGCGACGACGTCGCCACGCATGGAGCCGAGAGCGGCCAGCGCCTCTCCGTACGCCTGGCGGGTCGCCACCTTCTCGCCCTCGTCCCAGGACGGCAGCTGTCCGCCGGGGGTGTCGAAGACGTGTGGCTTCGCGTCCTCCGGCCGCCGAAGCCGCACCGAGATGTCGCGTTCGCCGCCGAGTTCCTCGATGGCGGCCTCCGGGTCGTCGAGCGGCTTGCCGTGCTTGCCGGGCTGGTCCTCGACGGCCTTGACGCCCCTGCCCTTCTTGGTCCTGGCGATGATGACGGTCGGACGCCCGGAGGTGGCGAGGGCCTCGTCGTAGGCGGCCTTGACAGCGGTCACGTCATGGCCGTCGACGGTGATCGCGTGCCAGCCGAACGCCTCCGCGCGTGCCTTGTAGCGGTCGAGGTCCCAGCCGACCATCGTCTCGCGGGTCTGCCCGAGGCGGTTGACGTCGATGATCGCGGTCAGGTTGTCCAGCCCGTTGAAGGCGGCGTGTTCGAACGCCTCCCAGATGGAGCCCTCGGCCATCTCGGAGTCGCCGCACAGGCACCACACGCGGTACGGCAACCGGTCGAGCCTGCGGCCGGCCAGCGCGACGCCCACGGCGATCGGAAGGCCCTGACCGAGCGAACCGGTGGCCACGTCCGTCGGCGGGATGTTCGGTGTCGGGTGACCTTCCAGCCGGCTCCCGAACTTGCGGAACGTCAGCAGCTCGGCGTCGTCGATGACGCCGGTGGCCTTCAGCACCGAGTAGTAGAGCGGCGACGCGTGGCCCTTGGAGAAGATCAGGTGGTCGTTCGCCGGGTCCTTCAGGTCGTCGACGTTCCAGGCGAGGTAGCCGCCGTCGATCAGCACCGCCATCAGGTCGGCCGCCGACATCGACGATGTGGGGTGTCCTGATCCGGCCGCCGCCGCGGCGCGGACCGAGTCGACCCTTAGCTGCTGGCCGAGTTCGGTGAACCGGTCGCTGGCCGTCATGAAACACACCTTCCGTCGACACGACGTTTCGCATCGGCGACGCTGCCGCGGCACGCGTTCGCCGTACGAAGCAGGACCGCCAGCCTATGCCTGCTTCCTGGGACGTCCTACGCGCCGGGGAGCCGCCAGGGCTCGTCCGGGGGTCCGTTGCCCAGAAGGCCCGCCGTCAGCTCGCCCAGCCCCACCGGCAGAATCACGTCTTCCGGGGTGGGTGAAAGTTCCGCCACCGGCCACCAGCGGTGCGTCGTCAGTACGTCCTCCTCACCGGCGACCATGCCCGACGTGTTCGGGGTGAACGAGGTCGTACGGAGGAGCCAGAACTCGTCGCGCACGTCGTAGAGAACGCCGTCCGGCGCGTCCCACGACGTCTCGAAATACGCGACCGGGCTGCCGAGCTCGTCCGCTGTGACGACGAGCCCGGTCTCCTCCGCGAGCTCACGAACCGCGGCGTCGCGGGGAGCCTCGCCCGGCTCGAGGCGACCACCCGGAGTGATCCACTGCCGTCCCGGCCCCTCCGGGTTGTCCATGCCGAACAGGAGAACCCGCTCACTGTCGTCCACGACGATCACCCGCCCGCTGAGCCGGGAAGCCCTTCCGGTGTTCGTCGTGCCTGCTCCGACTGGCTCCTCCAGGCTCCTGCTCAACTGAACAGGGAGGTGACCAGCAGAGCGTCGTGGTCGGAGTAGGTCATCGGCGGGGTGGTGGCGACCGGGTTGTGGAACCAGCGGTACGTGCCGTACGCATGCTGGATTCCGGGGCTCTGCGAAGCCGCGCTGTCCCGGCGGCTCCAGAAGCCGACCGGCGCGCAGCTGGTCTGCCGGTTCATGTCGCCGGCGGCGATCACGGGCCTGCCGGTGGACGCGTAATCGGCCAGCAGCGCGCCGAACTCCGCGCACTGGCCGTCGTTCGCCGCGGAGTTCGGACCGGCGGGATCGGCGTCGCGGACGGCGAGGTGGGTGACACAGGCGGTCTGCCCGTCGACGGTGGTGGCGCAGACGCGGCGGCGCTGCTCGTTGCCGTTCTGCGCCTGGTACGGCGCGTCGTCCACCGAGGCGATCGGCCGGCGGGTGAGGACGGTGATGCCGTAGACGCCGCGGCCGGTCGGCTTCACGCACGGCAACTGTGCACCCTTGTAGATCACGGCGCCGAACGCCAGGTGGTAGCCCGTCTCGTCGGCGATGCGCTGCGAGTCCCCGCTGCACGTCTCGACCAGGGTGGCGACGTCCGGTTCGTTCGTGCGGATCTTGTCGATCGCCTCGTCGACGACGGCGGGGTAGTGCGTACCCGCGTAGCAGCCGGCGATCCCGGACAGGCAGAGATTCATCTGCAGCAGCTCGTACGACGGTGCGCGCTGCGAGGTCGTCGAGGTCGTCGTGGTCGCCGCGTTGGCGACAGGAGCGGCGACCGCGAACACCACCGCGAGCAGGAACGTCAGCCAGGCGCCCCGCCGTGCCCGCCACCTCGTCAAGATCATCGTCCTGTCCTACCAGCACCCCTCGCCTGGCGGACGATCATCTTCCTGGATCGGTCACCGCGGCGCGGCCGGCCGGTAGGTTCTGCCGGATGGACGAATGGGTGCTGGAGTCGCAGCGGCCGGTGTACGACGGCTGGCTGAAGATCGCACGCAGGACGTACGTACTCCCGGACGGGCGCCGCTCGGACTGGGACGTCCTGGCGGGAGGGCACGCGGTCGCCGTGGTGGCGCGTACGACCGACGGCCGGTTCGTCACCGCGCGGCAGTATCGCGTCGGCCCGAGCCGAACACTGCTGGAGATCCCCGGTGGCCACGTCGAGCCCGGCGAGGACGTCGTCGAGGCGGGCGTGCGGGAACTGCTGGAGGAGACGGGTTACGAGCCCGCGTCCACGACCTACCTCGGTTCCACGTGGCTGGCCGCGAACTTCCAGGTCCAGCGCCACTTCCTGGTGGCGGACGGCTGCCGCCCCGTGGCCGAACCCGACCCGGGGCCCGAGGAGTTCACCGAGGTCGTCCTGCTCGGCGAGGCGGAGTTCGTTGCGCACGTCCGTGGGGGACAGCTCACCGACCAGGACTGCGGTTACCGGGCGCTGGACCATCTCGGCATCCTCGGCGGGAAGTAGCACAAGTGCAGTGACGCCCGGGTGACACTCCGGTCAACGCCCTGTCCGGTTCCGGACGGCTCTGTTGCAAGTCCGTGTGATCTCGTTAATCTTCTCGACACGTTGCTGCAAACGTTTACCGCAACGGCTGCACTGATGACGGGACCGCAATGGGCAAAGGGTCGACCCTGCACGAGATCGCGCGAGACGCGGGCGTCTCCATCGCGACCGTGTCCCGCGTGGCGCGGGGGGTCGGCCAGGTTTCACCCGCGACTCGGCAGAGGGTGCAGGAAGCGATTGACAGGCACAACTTCCGCCCGAGCCATTTCGGTCGTGCTCTCGTCAATCGGCGACACGGCGCCCTCGGAATCGTCTTTCCGGGATTGTCCGGACCGTACTACTCCGACGTCATCAACGGTTTCGAGGAAGAGGCCGTCAATGCACAGGTGAGTGTGCACATCATGGGCACGCATTTCCTGCGCCAGTCGGTCGACATGGTTCTGGACATGGCGGATCGGGTCGACGGCATCGCGGTGATGGGTGACGTCATTCCCGAGGACGCGGTCCGCCGGCTCACCGACCGGGGCGAGCGGGTGGTGTTGCTCGCCGGCGGTCCGCTGGTCGGCGTTCCGACAGTTCGTACGGAAAACCTCGCGGCGATGGCGCGGCTCACCACGCACCTGTTGTCCGACCACGGATACGAACGGCTGGTGTTCGTCGGCAATCCCGACGGCTCCTCCGACGCGACGTACCGCTGGCAGGGTTTTCTGCAGGCACATCGGCGACTCGGTGTCGAACCACCGAGCGAACCGATCCGCGTCGGGCTCGCTCAGGCACACGGATTCATCGCCGTGAGCCGGCTGCTCGACCGAAAGGAACTCCCGGACGCGATCGTCTGTGCAAACGACGAAATCGCGCTGGGCGCCGTGGTCGCGCTCATGGATCGCGGGGTGCGGGTTCCGGAGGACCTCGCGGTGACGGGGTTCGACGACATCTCCATGGCGGGGCTCGCCGCGTCGGGCCTCACCACCGTTCATCAACCCATGCGTGAACTCGGTGCGGAGACCGCGCGTCAGCTGTTGCGGCACGTCGAGGGAGATCTCGACGTCTCGCTGGATCGTGTACTGGAAACGCAGGTCGTCATACGCGGCAGCTGCGGCTGTGGCGTGGAAAGCCCTGCCACGAAGTAGGCACGAAGCAAGACGGATTCTCGAAGCTTTTCCGTAGTACCGGATGTAGCACCGGCGGCCACTTTACTGGCCGGCCGGGTCGTGTCGGCTGCCGCGGGGCGCAGTTTGACGGAAAAAGGTGATCGGCAAGACCGGAGACTGCCCGGACCCGAGGGTTCGCCGGCATTCATGAGGAGCGGTGTACATGTTGTTGCGGAAGATACTGGTCACCGGAGCGGCTGCCTCGCTGTTGCTCCTGCCAGGCTGCGCTGGAAGCGCCAAGGACACCTCGTCCGGTGGCGGGAGCGGCGGCGGCGGGATGATCCCGCAGCTCAACCTGCCGGCGGAGGTCGACGCCTCGGTCGGGAGCCTCGTCAACTACAACCCCTACTCGGCCAAGCCGGCGACGCAGACCTGGCTGTACGAGCCGCTGATGATGCAGAACTCCCTCGACTGCAAGGTCGCTCCCTGGCTCGCGACCAGCTACTCGTGGGAGAGCGCCGACAAGCTCGTCTTCACGATCCGCAAGGGCGTGAAGTTCGCCGACGGCTCCGCATTTTCGGCGAAGGACGTCGCGTTCACCTTCAACCTCGCCAAGAAGTACCCCGCGATGGACCTCGCGGGCGTGTGGAACGACACGTTCGGCGCACACGCTACCTCGGTGACCGCCCAGGGCGACAAGGTCGTCTTCCAGTTCAGCGGGCCCGCGGCGCCGAAGTTCCCGTGGATCATCGGCCAGAAGATCCTTTCCGCGAAGCACTACGGCAATGTCGGTGACCCCACCAAGTACATCGACAAGAAGCCGAACGGGACCGGCCCCTTCAAGGTCGGCAGCTTCAACGGCCGCCAGCTGGTGCTCGTGCGGCGCAGTGACTACTGGCAGGCGAGCAAGGTGAAGGTCTCCAAGCTCGTCCTGGAGGGTCAGCCCGACGCGACCCAGGCACTGCTCCAGTTGCGCACCGGAAAGCTGGACTTCTACAGCGGTGAGATCCCCAACCCGAGGAAGGCGTTCGTTGCCTCCAACCCGAAGATCAACCACGTCTGGTACGCGCCGAACGGCGTCACCGCGCTGGCGCCGAACCTCAAGAAGGCTCCGTTCAACGACGTGAAGTTCCGCGAGGCGATGGCCTACGCGATCAACAAGCAGGACGCCACGCTCAAGGCGACCTACAACATGATGCACGTGGCCAGCCAGTCCGGGCTCGTCATGCCGCTGCGGGAGTCCATGCTCCCCACGCCGTACACCGCCGAGAACACCGTGCTCCCGTTCGACCTCACGAAGGCCGGACAGCTCCTCGACGAGGCGGGATACAAGAAGGGTGCGGGCGGTCTTCGTACCAACAAGGACGGCTCGCCACTGACCATCAAGTTCGCCGTGCAGGCGGGCTGGATCGACTACGAGGCGATGGCCGACTCGATCACCGCGTCCTTCAAGAAGCTCGGCCTGAACGTCAAGGAGATCAAGTCGCCGCCGGACTCGGTGGACCTGCAGAAGAAGACCGGCAACTTCGACATGATGGTCAACTTCGTCGGATCCGGCTGTGACTACGCCAACGGTCTCGGCGCCACCCTCGCGAGCGACCAGTTCCCGACCAAGAGCGAGGTCAAGGGCAATGTCGAGCGCTTCTCCGACCCGGCCGTCAACCAGGCCGTGAAGACCCTTCAGAGCTCCACCGACCCGGCCGCGGTCAAGACCCAGGTCGGCGTGCTGGCGAAGGCGATGATGACGCAGTACCCGGTCATGCCCATCCTCTACGCCCCGGCCCGGGGTATCTACCGGACCGACAAGGCAGTCGGCTGGCCGACGGAGAAGGACCCGTACGCCAACCCGCAGGACGCCATCCTGCTCATCATGACCCACCTCAGGCCGGCCAAGTAGTGCTCGCACGCACGAGGCTGGTGATGCGGAGGGTGAGGCGCGGATGAAGTACTTCCTACGGAAGATCGGCTTCTTCCTGCTCACACTCTGGGCCGTCGTCACGCTCAACTTCCTGATCCCCCGGCTTCAGCCGGGGGATCCGGCGGAGCTCATGGTCCAGAAGCTGGCGGGCAAGAACGCACAGCTCAACCTGGCCCAGGTCAGGGCGATGCGGGCGATGCTCGGTACCCCGCACGGTTCCCTGTGGAGCCAGTACTGGGAGTACCTGGGTCACCTGGCCCACGGGGACTTCGGTCTGTCGTACACGTACTTCCCCTACAAGGTCACCGACGTCATCGGGCAGGGACTGTGGTGGACGCTCGTCCTCGTGGCGTGCACCCAGATCCTGTCGTTCGTCGTCGGCGTGATCCTCGGCGCCTACGCGGCCTGGCGGCGCAACTCCAGGTTCGACTCGATCGTCACCCTGGGTTCGACGTTCGTAGGGACGCTCCAGCCCTTCTGGATCGCCCTGTTGCTGCTGTACGTGTTCGCGTACTCCCTGGGCTGGTTCCCCACCTCGGGTGGCTACTCGTCCTCGACCCCGGGCTGGAACCTCGCCTTCATCGACGAGGCGGTGTCGCACGCGTTCCTCCCGGCGGTCGCGTTGATGATCGTCACCCCGATCGGGTGGATCCTCGGGATGCGCAACACGATGATCATGAACCTCGGCGAGGACTACATCCGCCTGGCCAAGGCGAAGGGGCTGCCCGACCGCACCGTCGCGTTGCGGTACGCCGCGCGCAACGCGTTGCTGCCGAGCGTCACCGGGTTCGCGCTCGCGCTCGGTGGTCTGCTCGGCGGGGCGATCCTGGTGGAGACGGCGTTCGACTATCCCGGACTCGGCCGGCTGATGGGTGAAGCGGTGGCGAACAAGGACTATCCGCTGCTGCAGACCCTGATGCTCCTGACGACGACGGGCGTCCTCATCGCCAACCTCATCGCAGACCTGCTCTACGGAGTTCTCGATCCGCGGGCCAGGAGGGCCGAACGATGACAACATCGGGATTCACTCCCCCCGGCGCTCCGGACCAGGCGAAGAACATCGAGGTCGATCCCGAGGGCACGGCCAAGGAGGCCTCCGCCGAGCGGCCCGAGGCGTGGTACTCGGTCATCTGGAGCAGCAAGAAGGCCCGCGTCGGCGTCATCACGGTCGGGATCTTCATCCTGATCGCGGTGTTCGCGCCGTTGATCGCGCCGCACGATCCGACCGACTCCTCGTTCGCCCCGCTGATGGGGCCCAGCGGGACGAACTGGCTCGGCACCACCACCAACGGCCAGGACGTCGCCTCCCAGCTCATCTTCGGCACCCGGGTCTCGCTGATCGTGGGGCTGTTCGGAGGACTGCTGGCCACGGGGATCGCCCTGATCATCGGCATGATCTCCGGATATGCCGAGGGAACGTGGCTGGACGACGTGCTGACGTTCGTCACCAACGTCGCTCTCGTCATCCCGGTGCTGCCGCTGATCATCACCCTCGTCGCGTATTCCTCGACGCGCGGCGTGACCCTGATCATCTTCGTCATCGCGATCACGTCGTGGGCCGGTGCCGCCCGGGCCAAACGGGCGCAGATCATCACGTTGCGAAACCGCGACTTCGTCACCGCCGCGAAGTTCTCCGGTGAAGGAACGTTGCGGATCGTCTTCCGCGAGATCATGCCGAACATGACGTCGCTGGTCGCGGCGAGCTTCGTCGGCGCGGCGACCGGCGCCATCGGAGCCGAAGCGGGGCTCGCGGTTCTCGGTCTCGGGGACAACAACCAGGTGTCGTGGGGAACGATGCTCTACCAGAGCAACGCCCAGGGCGCGATCGCACAGGGGCTGTTCATCTGGGTCTTCGCACCCGGCCTGTTGCTGGCGATCCTCATCACCGCGATGTGCTTCGTCAACTTCGGCGTCGACCTGCTCAGCAACCCCCACCTGAGGGAGGACTGACATGCCCCTGCTCGACATGCAGAACCTGTCGGTCCGCTACGAGCCGAAGCGCAGCCAACCGTTGACGGCAGTCCAGGACGTGTCGTTCTCGATCAGGGACGGTGAGTTCGTCGGCCTGATCGGTGAGTCGGGGAGTGGCAAGACGACCCTGGGCATGGCTCTCCTGCGGTTGCTGGAACGGCCGGGACGGATCTCCGACGGGAAGATTCTCTTCAACGGCACCGACATCACCCACCTGGCGCAGGACGAGCTCCGGCCGACCCGGTGGCGGGACGTCTCCACGGTCTTCCAGTCGTCGATGAACTCCCTCAACCCGGTCACCCGCGTCGAGGCGCAGTTCCGCGACGTCATCGAATATCACACGAAGCTTCGTGGTGAGGCGGTCACCAGGCGGGTCCGCGAACTCTTCGAGATGGTCATCATCGACCCGAAGTTCGTCAACGCCTACCCGCACGAGCTTTCCGGCGGGATGAAGCAACGTGTCAACCTGGCCATGGCACTCGCGATCGAGCCGAGGTTCGTCCTGTTGGACGAGCCGACCACCGGCCTGGACGTCGTGGTCCAGCACGAGATCCTGGAGAACGTACGCCGGCTCCAACGTGAGCAGGGATTCGCGGTGCTGTTCATCAGCCACGACATCGGCACCGTCCTCAGCCTGTCGGACCGGATGCTGGTCATGTACGCCGGCCGGATCGTCGAGGAACAGAGAGCGGACTCGATCCTCCGTGATCCCGTGCACCCCTATTCCAAAGGGCTGCTGGGCTCCTACGGCGACCCGCGCGCGGAGACGGTGCAGATCACCTACGTCCCCGGGCGCCCGCCGGACCTCAGCCAGCGGCCGGTCGGGTGCAACTTCGCCCCGCGGTGTCCCGAGCGGATCGACCGCTGCGTGACCGACGACCCGCCGCTGTTCCGGATCGGCTCGGCGCGGGCCGCCTGCCACGTGGCCGCGCTGCAACGCCTCGGCGGGCACGGGGCGGAGGAGGTCGGTGAACCGACACGCACCTTCGCCGGCCCGCAGTTCGTCAAGACCTCGGAGGAGTCGAAGGCGGCTCTGCGTGGTGAGGTGCTGCTGTCGGTCGAGAACGTCTCGAAGGTGTTCGAGCGCCGGCGCGGCCTGAAGGTGCACCGGGTACAGGCCGTCCAGGACGTGTCGTTCGAGCTGCGCCGCGGTGAGGTCGCCGCGCTCGTCGGCCAGAGCGGAAGCGGAAAGTCCACTCTCGCCTCGATGATCACCGGCGTCGACACTCCCACGGCCGGGCGGATCGTCTTCCACGGTGACGGGGGAGCCCAGGAGGTGGCCGCGTTCCGCGGCAGGCACCTGCGCGACTACCGCAGCCACGTGCAGATGGTCTTCCAGGACCCGTACTCCTCGCTCAACCCGGCCAAGACGCTGGGCTACGTCCTCAGCCGGCCGCTGGCGAACTACCACGGAATCAAGGGCAAAGCGGCCCGCGAGCGGGTCCTCGAACTACTCGAGACCGTGGCCCTCAACCCGCCGGAGCGCTACATCAACCGCTTCGCGTACGAACTGTCCGGAGGTCAGCGCCAGCGGGTGGTGATCGCCCGGGCGCTCGCGGTGCAACCCGAGCTGATCGTCGCCGACGAGCCGGTCTCCAGCCTGGACGTGTCGATCCGGGCCGAGATCCTCGAGTTGCTGAACAAGCTCGTCCACGACAGCAACGTCGGCATCCTCTACATCACCCACGACCTGCTGAGCGCCCGGATGCTCTCCGACGAGGTCATCGTCCTCAACCATGGCCGGGTGGTGGAGTCCGGGCCGTCGCTGGAGGTCATCCGCAACCCCAAGGACGCCTACACGAGGCGGCTGCTGGAGGCGATCCCGTCGCCGGACACCCGGTCCGCCCCCACGAAGTAGTTCGGTCAAGCGTGGCAACTCATTCAAGCGTGGCAGCAAGGAGCAATTGACGTGACCAAGCCCATGGCCGACGCCCGTGCCGACTGGGAGGCGCGGATCGCCACCCGTTCGGACAGCAGTCGTGCGACCGAGCCTCCCCAGCTGCCTCCGCCCGCAGGGCTGGTGGCCGAGCCGGGCATCGGCCAGGTGACCCTGCGCTGGCAGCCCGTCGAAGGAGCCGTCGGCTACCTCGTACACCGCGCCGACACGGCGGAGGGTCCGTTCAGTCCGGTCGACCACCTGGGCGGCGACGTGCTCTCCGTGCCCGACACGTGGTACGTCGACACCACCGGTGAACCCGGCCGGACCTACCACTACGCGGTCGCGTCGGTTCCGGAGGTCACCACGGCCGGTGAGCTCGGCGCCGGAATCGCTGCCTCCTCCGAGGTGCCGGGCGGCGCGGGGCCCACGGTCACGCTGGCCACCGACGTAGCTGCCGGCGGATTCCCGCTGCACAGGCCGTGGCAGCCGATGATCGGCAGCGAGCGGCTCAGCCAGCTGCTGTGCACCGACACCTCCGGTGGCCGGGAGATCGGCACCGAGCTGTTCGCCGCCCTGCGCCGGGTGGCCGAGGAGATCGGGGTGACGTCGGTTCGCGCGCACGCCATCCTGCACGACGACCTGGGCGTCTACCGCGAGGTCGACGGTGAGCCGGTGTACGACTTCTCCGAGGTCGACGAGGTCTACGACGCGATCCTGGGGATCGGCCTGCGTCCGGTGGTGGAGATCGGCTTCATGCCCCGCGACCTGGCGAGCGACCCGGACAAGACGGTGTTCGAGTACGGCGCCATCATCTCCCCGCCGAAGGACTGGCAGCGCTGGGGTGACCTGGTGCACGCCCTCACGAACCACCTGGTCGACCGGTACGGCATCGACGAGGTCCGCCGGTGGGAGTTCGAGGTGTGGAACGAAGCCAACCTCGAGGTCTTCTGGTCCGGTACCCGGCAGGAGTGGATGCACCTGTACGACGTGACGGCGTTCGCCGTGAAGGCCGTCGACCCGCAGCTTGTGGTCGGTGGACCCTCCTCGGCAGCCGCGGGCTGGGTGGACGAACTCCTGGCACACGTCGCCGAGTCCGGCGCGCCGCTGGACTTCGTCTCGACCCACACCTACGGCAGCCCGCCGCTCGACCTGCGCCCGACGCTGGCGCGGTTCGGCCGATCGGACGCGAAGATCCTCTGGACCGAGTGGGGCGTCACACCGACCCACTTCAACCCGGTGAACGACTCGGCGTCGTCGGCGATGTTCCTGCTGCAGGGGATGCGCTCGTCCGCCGGACGGCTGGACGCGCTGTCGTACTGGGTCGCCTCGGACCACTTCGAGGAGCTCGGCAGGCCGCCCCGGTTGCTGCACGGCGGCTTCGGACTGCTCACGGTCGGCGGCCTCGCGAAGTCCCGCTACCACGCGCTGCACCTGCTGTCCCGGCTCGGCGACACCGAACTTCCCGCCACGGTGGACGGCGACGGTGCCGGCGGCCTGGTGCAGAGCTGGGTCAGCCGGCGGGCCGACGGCTCGGTGGTGGTCCTGGTGTGGAACCACACCCTGGACCAGTCCAAGGCAAACGGCGGCGCCGGGCTCGACCGACGGGTCCGGCTGGAGTTGTCCGGACTCGACAGCGGGGCCGGTGCCAACGGCGTACGTCCGGCCACCCTGACCCGGCTGGACCGCGAGCACGGCGACATCTCGGTGCAGGCCGAACGGCTCGGCGTACAGGACTGGCCCACGGACACCCAGTGGGGGCAGCTCGCCGCGGTCGACACGCTGACACCGGAGAAGGTGGCCGGGCATTTCGAGGACGGCGTACTGGTGCTCGAGTTCGACCTGCCGCAGCCCGGCGCTGCCCTGATCGAGGTGTGAGATGGCTGACCTGACTGACGGGACGGCAGTGGAGAGCGTCCGGCTGAGCCGGCGCAGGTTGCTGGTGAACGGCAAACCCGAGCTGGTGTTCGCCGGCGAGGTGCACTACTTCCGGCTGCACCGCCGCGACTGGGCCGACCGCCTGGACCGGCTGACGGAGGCCGGTTGCACGGCGGTGGCGAGCTACATGCCGTGGCTGGTGCACGAACGCCCCGACGGTGACATCGACCTGCGCGGGCACACCAGCGAATACCGTGACCTGGTTGGCTTTCTGGACCTGGCGGCCGAGCGTGGTCTGCTGGTGATCGCCCGGCCCGGCCCGTTCGTGATGGCCGAGCTGAAGAACGAGGGCATTCCGTACCGCGTCTACCGCGAGCACCCGGAGATCCTTCCGTTCGGCTGGGACGGCAGGCCCGGCACGACCCGGACGGTCGACTATCTCGCGGCCGGGTTCCTCGCGGAGGTCGATCGCTGGTACGCCGAGATCATGCCGATCCTCGCCGAACGCCAGGTGAGCCGTGGCGGCCCGGTCGCCGCGGTCCAGCTGGACAACGAGATCGGCATGCTGTCCTGGGTCAGCAACACCCCGGAGCTCACCGACCAGACGCTGTCGGACTTCGCCGTCTGGTCGGTGAAGCACTGGGGGAGCGACGGGGTCCGGACCCGCTACGGACTGGACCCGGGCGACGAGCGGGCATGGCGAGACGGTGTGCGCTCGCCGGCACCGGGTTCGCTCGCTCTGCACCACGACCTGTCGGAATACCACCGCGACCGCTACGACCGCTACGTCACGCACCTGCGCGCGGGTGCGGAGTCGCACGGTCTCACCGACGTACCGTTCCTGATCAACATCCACGGCACCGGCGGCGGGCGTGGCCGGACGTACCCGATCGGGATCAGTCAGCTATACCCCTCCTACCGGGGCAAGCCGGGGTTGACGTCCGGGTCGGACCACTACCTCGGCGACCTGACCGTGGAGAACGTCGCCGACCTCTACGTCATGAACGCCTTCATGGCGGCCGTGCACGACGAGGACCAGCCGCTGACCTCGCTGGAGTTCGAGGCCGGGCTCGGCGACTACGGCGAGGATCTCAGCCGGCAGGTTCCGCCGGAGGCGCTGGCGCTGAAGACCCGGCTGTGTGTCGCCCAGGCCAACCGGCTGGTCAACTACTACCTCTTCGCCGGCGGCCACAACCCGCCGCTGGAGGAGTCCGTCGGGGACGGCAACGACCGGATCGCGTTCACCGGTGAGCGGCACGGGTTCACCGCGCCGATCGGGCCGGAGGGCGTGCCCAACGCGTCGTACCCGGTGCTGCGCGAGACCGTGACCGCGGTGCGCGGAGCCGCTCACCTGCTCGCCGACATGGACGAGGAGTACGACGGCCTGGCGCTCGGGTTCGTGCCCGATCACTACCTCACGGAGTACTGCCACCCCGGCGACGACGCCCGCCGGGAAGTCGTCGCCGAACTGGAGCACTTCCGCGGCATGGGTTCGCGGGACGTCGTCGCCCGGGCGATGCTGCTGGCGGGTTTCTCCTTCCCCGCCGTCGACCTGCAAGCCGACCTTGACACCGATCCCGCCGCCGGCCGGGCGATCGTGCTGGCGAGCGCGTCGACGCTCGCCGCCTCCGTCCAGCAGCGGCTCGCGGACTTCGTGCTCGCGGGTGGGCGTCTGCTACTGGCCGGAATGCTGCCGAGCCGCGACACCGACGGGACCGCCTGCACGATCCTCGGCGACGCGCTCGGCGTGACCGGGGGTGAGATCGTCACCGGGAACGAACGCGTGTTTCCCTCCGTCCTCGCCCAGGCCTGGACCACGGCGCACGCGGAGGTCCGGGTCGGCGTCATGCAGCACCTGGCGCCACAGGGCGACGCCGAGGTGTTCACCCGCGACGTCGCGACCGGCAACCCTGTCGCGGTGGAGGTGCGCCCGGGTCGCGGGCACGCGTTGGTGCTGGCCTGCGACTACACCTGCGACCTGGATTTCTGGACCGCGCTGCTGGCGCGCCTTGGTGTCAGGCCGCGGTACACCCACGACGCGACCGCACCCGGGATCGCGGTGACGTCCACCGTGGACGAACACGACCAGCGTCTGCTGCACCTGATCAACGTCGGGCCGGTGGACCAGGAGATCGTCGTACGCGACGGGACGGGCCCGCTGTTCGACGGCGCGCGGGTTCACCTTCCGGCCCGCTCCGGGCGGATGCTGCCGCTGAACGTACGCACCGACGACGGCGTCCTGGCCTGGTCCACCTGCGAACTCGCCGGCGTCAGGGACGGCGCCCTGCTGGTCCGGCGTACCGGCGCCGGCGACGCGGTCCGGTTCCACGGCAAGGATCCCCACACCTGGCCGGACGCTCCGAAGGCAGCAGGACAGGTCGTCGCGCTGGGTTAACTCCTACAGTGGGCGGGTGATCATCGTCGAGGAGTACGACCCCGCCTGGCCCGAGCGCTTCCGGGCGCTGCGGGACGAGTACGAAGCCGCGATGGCGGCGGCCGGGGTTCCGTTCGTCGCCATCGAGCACGTCGGCAGCACGTCGGTGCCCGGACTCGCGGCCAAGCCGGTCATCGACTGCGACATCGTCGTCGACGAGGCGCATGTCGCGGCGGCGAGCGAGGTCCTGGTGTCGCTGGGGTTCGTGCCGCTGGGGGAGCTGGGGATCCCGCAGCGGTGGGCGTTCAGGACCCCGGATCGACTGACCGGCACCCACACCTACGTGATCGTGGACGGCTGCCTGTCCCTGCGCAACCACCTGGCCCTGCGCGACGTGCTCCGGTCGGACGCGGCGCTGCGGGAGGAGTACTCCGCGGTCAAGCGGCAGGCCGGTGCGCTCGCCGCCGACATCGACGAGTACGGCCGGCTGAAGACCGACATGGTGCAGAGGATCCTGGCGGCGGCGGGGCTGACCGATGCGGAGCGGGCATCCATCGCCGGCAACCAGGTTCCGTCCCACGAGGAGCTACCCCGGTGACAGGAGTTCGCCGGCCAGGACTCCACGTCGCGAGTCGCTGCTAGCCTGCCGGGCATGGAGCCTGGACACCACGACGACGCCGGACTCACCGCCGCGGACCGCGGCCACCTGCGGCGCTGCGTCGACCTCGCGCGGGAGGCACTGGACGACGGTGACGAGCCGTTCGGTTCCGTGCTCGTCGACGATCAGGGAACCGTTCGGTTCGCCGACCGCAACCGCGTCAAGGACGGCGACGAAACCCGCCATCCGGAGTTCGAGATCGCCCGGTGGGCGGCGTCGAACCTCTCACCCGCGCAGCGGCGCGACAGTGTGGTCTACACCTCCGGCGAGCACTGCCCGATGTGCAGCGCCGCCCATGCCTGGGTGGGCCTGGGCCGGATCGTCTACGCCACGAGTTCGGAGCAACTGGTCGGCTGGCGAAAGAGTTGGGGTGCGGCGCCGGCACCCGTCGCGCCGCTGCCGATCACCACCGTCGCGCCGGGAATCCAGGTCGCCGGCCCCGATCCCGAACTCGCCGACGAGGTGCGCGGCCTGCACGCCCGGCTGCTGGGCGTGGCGGACAAGTAGGTTCCGGCGCGCTCCGCCCGGAGGACCCGTCGGGCGGCACATCTCGGTTTCGGCACGCGGTGCTAACGGTCCGGGAAAGCTCGGTTCCGTCGCCCGGCACACCTCTTGACGGTCGCCTGCCGCACGCTCATCCTCGCGGGCAGGTGGGGCCGCCGCTGAGTGGCGTGCGCGGCCCCGAGGGGGTGTGCGAGATGACAACCGATCCCACCGCCACCGGCGCTCGTCAGCTGGTACGGCGTACCGATCTCTACCTTCGGCTCGGAATGGTCCTGCTGGTGTTGCTGCTGGCAGCCGCCATCACCCTGGAGTGGCTGCGGTACGGCTCGCTGCTGGACTCGGTCAGCGCCTACTACTACACGCCCGCGCACGCGGTGTTCATCGCCTGCCTGTGTTCGCTGGGCTCGTGCCTGATCATCTATCCCGGACGCACCGGGTTCGAGGACGTGACGCTGAACGCGGCGGGTTTCCTGGCGTTCCTGGTGGCGTTCGTACCCACCAGCCGCGGCGAGGCCGAGTGTGATCCGCACCGCGCCTTCTGCGACATCCCGTCCTCGACGATCGCGGCGAACGTGGCGGCGGTGCTGTTCGTCGGCGGTCTGGGCCTGGTGGTCGCCTACCTCGCACCGATCCTGGGTACGACGCGTGGGGTCCTGGCGCACGCGGGTGACCGGCACGCGAGGATCGCGCTCCACGTGCTCACGATCGGGTACGTGCTGTTGGTGGTCTGCTTCCTCGCTGAGCGGGCCACCTTCCTGCGGATGGGGCACGGCTGGTCCGCCCTGGTGTTGTTCGTGGGGCTGATCATCGTCATCGTCAACTCGGGCTTGCATCTTGGTCGTCAAGGAGGGAAGCGCGTCTGGTACTGGGGGATCCTCGCGCTCGCGCTGCTCGCCATGGCGACCGTCTGGATCGCAGGGAAGCGGGGCGCCATGGAGCACTGGGTCTTCGTGGAGGAGTCCATCGTGATCGCCGGGTTCACGTTCTACTGGATCACGCAGAAGGTCGCGGAGGTCTGGGCCGAACCCGATCCCGAACCGGAGACCGAGGCCGGCGATCGGGTCCTCACGTCACGCCCGCCTCGTCGGCATGACATCCTCGGCGGGTGACAGGCAGGGGCCTCCTTGTGGCAGGTACGACGTCCGACGCGGGCAAGACCGTCGTCACCACGGCTCTGTGCCGGGCGTTGCGCCGGCGGGGTTACCAGGTAGCGCCGTTCAAGGCGCAGAACATGTCCAACAACTCGATGGTCACCGCCGGGGGCGCGGAGATCGGCCGCGCTCAGTGGGTGCAGGCGGTGGCCGCCGGCGCCGAGCCGGAGGCGGCCATGAACCCCGTACTCCTCAAGCCCGGCAGTGATCTGCGGAGCCACGTGGTGGTGATGGGCCAGCCGTACGGCACTCTGGACGCGTCGGACTTCCTCGGTGGGAGAGGTGCGCTGGCCCGGGCTGCCTTCGACGCGTTCGACGACCTGCGGACGCGCTACGACGTCGTGGTGTGCGAGGGCGCCGGCAGCCCGGCGGAGATCAACCTGCGCCGGTTCGACTACGTGAACATGGGGCTCGCCCGGCACGGCCGCGTCCCGACGATCCTGGTGGGCGACATCGACCGGGGCGGGGTGTTCGCGTCGATGTACGGCACCTTGGCTCTGCTGGAGCCGGACGACCAGGCGCTGATGTGCGGGTTCGTGGTGAACAAGTTCCGCGGCGACGTCGGACTGCTGCGGCCAGGGCTGGACAGCCTGGAGGAGCTGACCGGGCGACCGGTGCTCGGCGTACTGCCCTGGCAGCAGGGACTGTGGCTGGACTCCGAGGACGCCCTCGCGCTGGAGTCCCGCCCTCGTCCGGACGTCACGGCCGCTGGTCAGCGGTTGCGGGTCGCGGTGGTGATCCTGCCGCGGATCAGCAACTTCACCGACGTCGACGCGTTGTGCCTGGAGCCCGGCCTGGACGTGGAGTTCGTGCACGACGCGCGAGGGATGGGTTCGCCGGACGTCGTGGTGCTCCCGGGCACGCGGGCCACGCTCTCCGACCTGGCCTGGCTGCGGCAGCGAGGGCTGGCCGAGGCGATCGTCGCCCATGCCGCCCGCGGTGGGGTGGTGCTGGGCATCTGCGGAGGATTCCAGATGCTCGGCCGCGAGGTGCGCGACCCCGACGGCGTCGAGGGGCCGGCCGGTGCGTGTGCCGAAGGGCTCGGCCTGCTCGACGTACGTACCGACTTCAGGCCCGACAAGGTGCTCCGGTCGCCGACCGGCGAGGCGCTCGGCGCACCGACCGGCGGTTACGAGATCCACCATGGCCGGGTCCTGCTCGGCGCCGACGAACCGTTCCTCGGCGGTGCTCGCCGCGGCTCGGTGTTCGGGACCATGTGGCACGGCAGCCTGGAAGGGGACGCGTTCCGCCGTGCCTGGCTGAGTGAGGTCGCGTCCGTGCTCGGCCTGGAGGTTGTGCCGGGGGAGGTCAGCTTCACCGCGGCGCGCGAACGACGAATCGACGACCTCGCCGACGCTGTGGAGGAACACCTCGACCTGGACGCCATCGTGCGGCTGGTCGAGGACGGATCGCCCGCGAACCTTCCGGTGGTGAAGGGTTCGCTGGCATGACGACCCCGGCCGCACCGGTGCCAGGCGCACCGCAAGATGTCCTTGACAAGCTGGGATTGACAGGTGCGGAAGTCCAGGCGATCCCGGCCAACCACGGCGCGGACGGCAACGCGAACTGGCACGTGTGGCCGCGATCGGGGGAGCGTTGTGTCCTTCGTCGCTATCACGCCGGAGCGACCGCTGAGGATCTGCGCTACGAGAACACGATCCTGACGTTTCTGGCTGGGCAGGGCTGGTGCGTCTCGGAGCCGTTGGGCTCGCCGGTCGAACATGACGGTCGCTGGTACTGCCTCACCCGATACGTTCCGGGGCGAGCCCGGGCGCAGGAAACTCCGCAACAGCAGCGCCAACGAGGCGCCGACCTGGCCCGGCTCCACGTCGCGTTGCGACCACTCGGCGAGCGTCTCGGGCAACGAGTCGGGTGGCGACCACTGAACCCTGGGCTCCCGGTCATGACCCCGGTCGACTGGGACGCCGGACTCGACGAGATCTCCGCCCGGCATCCGCGGCTGGCCGAGTGGGCGAAGGTGGCTGCCACTTCGGTCACTGACGAACTCGCCGCACTCGGCACGGCGGAACTGCCGACCACCGTGATCCACGGGGACTTCCTGGCCGAGCAGAACGTGCACTACGACGGGGACCGGTTCGTCGGCGTCATCGACTTCGCGGTCGCCCACCTGGGCAGCCGGCCGTACGAACTCGTCAGTGCGCGTTGCTACCGGGCACCGACGCTCCTCCCCGGCTATGTGGACGAGGCGCGTCGCCAGGGGTGGCCGTTGAGTGACGCGGAAGAAGCGGCACTCGCCCCACTCCGGCGCGCCTTCCGGCTTGTCCTGGTGGCCTGGCATCTCCTCGGCGGGATGGGAACCGGGCAGTTCGACGCTGCCGCCATCGATTCCTGCCTGGCCGGCACCGGAATCGACCCGTCGGGAGCCGCGACCGCGCTCCGGTGAACTCGCCGGTGACCGGTCCTCAGAACGGTGGCAGGTCATCTGCGGCCGGCTTCGTTGTCGCGGTGGGCACGGGCTCGTCGCCGGCTGGTGCAGGGTCGGTGAGGGTGGGTGCTCCGCTTCGGTGGTGCCGGCCGTAGGGGTCGGTGAGGGCGTGTTCGCCGGGGCCGGTCTGTTGGAGTTTCCAGTCCCTCTCGGTCTTGGCCTTGTGGTGCCGGGGGCACAGGGGTGCGATGTTGTCCACGGCGGTTTCCCCGCCGTCGGCGTGTTCGGTGTTGTGGTCGAGGTGGCAGGTTGCTGCGGGTCTGCGGCAGGTGGTCCATACGCAGCGCTGGTCGCGGGCGTGTACGAGTTCTGCCTGTAGTCCGCGCAGGAACCTGGCCGGGATGGGATGCAGGTGGAGTAGGCGTCCGGTGACCGGGTGGGTGACTCCGACGGTGAAGCGGGCTTCGGGGTTGGTGAGGTTGTTCGCGACCAGCCTTGCGGCGACTTCGGTGATGACGGGCCCGAACCCGCCGAGTTCACCGGGCTGGGTGGACAGTCCCATCAGGGTGGTGAGCGGGATGTTCAGCTGGATCTTCGCCCGCGTTCGTATCCCGCCCCAGCTCGGCTGCGAGGAAGACAGGGCGGCGAAGGTTGCGGCCGTGTTGTCCCGCCCGGTGGTGGGTCGGTCACCTCGTCGGGTGGTGGGTCGGTCGGCTCGTCGGGTGGTGGGTCGGTCGGCTCGTCGGGTCGCCGATTCTGCTGCGGGATCTGCCCCGCGGCAGGGTGACCTTTGTTGGGGGTTGCGGCGTGGGCGGCAGCGTCGTGGGCGGCGGTGTCGTGGGCGGTGGAGCAGTGGCAGGGGGTGTAGTGGGGCGTGGTGTTTCCGGTCCCGGCGGGAGCGCAGTCGCTGCAGTCACAGTCTGCGCTGTGCAGGTCGTGGTCGGGGTACCGGTGCACGGCGCAGGGGCCCTGCTCGCCGTGATCCTGACCCTGCTCGGTTTCACCCCGTGCCTGCTCGTCCGGTTCCCGCTCGGACTCACCTTCGGCTCGCTCGCTTTCGTCCTGGTCGTCCTGCTCGGTCAGCTCCTGCTCATTGTGGTTGGCGGTGGCGGTGGAGACGGAGCAGTCGGTGATGTGGGCGGTGCCTGTGAGCAGGGCGGCGGCGACGTCGGCGCGGAGTTGGCTGAGGGTGCGGGAGTCGCCGGTGGACTTGACCGCGCGGGCGATGGCGTCGATGTAGCCGTACGCTTCGGCGGCCTGGTCGGCGGACAGTCCGCGGATGGCGAGGTCGGCGACTCCGTCGACGGCGGGCCACATCGCCACGTTCCGCCCGGTCCGCGCGGCCCGATGCCGCTTCAATGCTGCGTCGGGGTCGGCTTTGAGGACCTCTGCCTCGACCTTCGCCCGCAGTAGCCCTCCGCGCACGTCGAGCACCTTGGGGAAGATGGCGTCCTCGATGCCACCCCACAGGTCGGGTTTGGCGTCGGTGATCCGGTCGACGATGGTGCGGACCTCGTTGAGCTCCAGCCCGCCGGTCGCGAGTGCCTCACGTACCCGCGGAAGCCGGGGCAGGGTGCCGGCCAAAGACACGTACTGGTGCGCCCGGTAGCCGGTCCACCCCAGCAACGGCTCCAACACCTCCGGGGTCATCGGGTCCGGCGTGACGGTCCGCCCGGCCGGCTCATCACGCATGCCGGGCTCCGCGTAGGTCAGCTCGTTCACCGCCGCCAGACACTCAGCATCCAACCAGCAGATCAACCGCCGCTGGGCCTTGATCAGCTCCTCCAGCTCCCACCCGTTGCACTCACGGACGTCGACCGAAGCCACCGCCGCCGCCAACTCCGGCCCGCCCGGCAGATCAGCGAACCCAGCAGGCAGCACCCGACGACCCCCAGGCTGTTCGCCCAGGTGGTCGCCGAAGCACTCACCGCCGTCGCTCATGCGTTCGATTTTACCGAACAAGATCCACTACTGCTCGCGGGAAACCCCTTACCCACAAGAAGATTGGACGTCAACCGGAGCTTGCGACGACGTCGGCCAAGTAGTACCGCTCGTACGATCAACTTCGAGGAGCCTGCACGAATCGACGACGAAACCATCACGGTGACCCACCTGCCGGGAACGGCCTTGCTGCAGACGGACATCGGGTGACAGCCGAAAGCCAAGCCTGGTTGGATTGGCGTACCGAGACGTTCGATCGGTCGACATCGCGGGTCCCGTCGGCCACTACATGGGCGAGGAGTGGTTCGGTGAGTGGTCTTGCGACGGAGTTCGCCGCCAGGATCCGTAGGCGGGAAAGGGCGATCGGCTATTGGTCGGCCATGGACGCGCCGGTGGCGACCGAACGCATCGGCCGGCTCGGTTACGACTATGTCGTGCTCGACGCACAGCACGGCCTGATCGGATACTCCGGGATCCTCAACGGGCTGATGGCCGTCGACGCCGGCGCGCAGGCGGTCGGAATGGTCCGGGTGGAGGACAACCACCTGACGCCTATCGGGCGCGCGCTCGACGCCGGCGCGGCCGGGGTGATCGTCCCGTTGGTGAACACACCGGCCGAGGCGGCCGGTGCTGTGAGCGCCACGCGCTATCCGCCGGTGGGCAGGCGTTCGTACGGACCGATGCGGTCGGGTCTGCGGATCGGTCCGCGTCCGTCGGAGGCGGACGCGAGCACCCTGGTGTTCGCGATGATCGAGACCCGCGAGGGACTGGAGAACGTCGAGGCGATCTGCCGTACGCCCGGCCTGGACGGTGTCTACGTCGGGCCGTCGGATCTCGTCCTGGGGATCGGGGGAGCGTTCCCGGGTGACCCCGCGGTCTCCGGTGAGTTCGAGTCGGCGTTGCGGGCTGTCGGCGACGCCGCGCGGGCCGCAGGTGTGGCGGCCGGAATCCACACCCACGACGGTGAGGTGGCCGCGAAGCGGCTGGCCGAGGGATTCACCTTCGCCAGCGTCGCCTCCGACCTGATGCATCTGGAGCTGGCGGCCCGCGCACACCTGGCCGCCGCGCGAGGCGGGACCGACCGGTGAGCCGGCCCCGGTCGCCGGGGATCAACCCGAACTGACCTCCTCCGCCGGGGCCGCCCGCCGGTCCGCATCGGCTGGTCGGCCGGCCCGGTGGCGGGAACGCTCCACCGCTTCGTGCCAGCAGGCCAGCAGGCCCGCACGGGTGTCCGCGCCGATGCGTGGCGAGAAGGTGTCGTACGCCGGTGTCAGCCGGAACGGTCACACCGACCGCGCACTGTCGGTGTGACCGGTGTGGTCTCGATCGACTACCGCACGGGCAACCGGCTGCTGGTCGAACACCTCACCGGCCTCGGGCATCGCCGGATCGCCTACGTCGGCGGACCCGAGGCCTCCTGGTCCTACGGCGAGCGACGGCGCACGCTGCGCAGACAGGCGCGTTCGCTCGACGTGACACTGGAGGAAGTACGCGGCGGCTGGTCCGGCGACCACGGCTACGACGCCGGGCCGGCGGTGCGGCGAGCCCGGGCCACCGCGGTGATCACGTTCAACGACCTGGTAGGGGTCGGGCTGCTCAGCTGGCTGCACGACAACGCCGTCGAGGTACCCGCCGAAGTCTCGGTGGTGTCCTACGACGACATCCCGCTCGCGGCGTACTCCCGCCCGCCGCTCACCTCACTGCGCAACGAGCGGGTTCGCCTGGGCGGACTGGCCTGGGAACAGCTCGCCACCCGGCTGGACGGCGGCGCCTGGCCGCGACCGGTGACTCTCGCGCCCGAGCTGGTGGTGCGGGCCAGCACCGGCCCGGCGCGCAGGCGCGCCCGCGCGCGGGGAGCCTGAACCCGGGAGAGCGCGCTCACAGGAACGGCCGCACCTCGATCTTGCGATCGCAGACCTTCGACGCCTCGGTGGCGAGCTCGAGCGCCACATCCAGATCGGGGGCCTCCCACACCCAGACGCCGGCGAGGTACTCCTTCGACTCCACGAAGGGCCCGTCGCTGAACACCGCCTGCTCGCCCCGGTTGTCGATGACCGTGGCCGCGTCGGTGTCCGCGAGTCCGCCCGCGAAAACCCAGTAGCCCTCGGCGATCAGTCGTTCGTTGAACGCGCTGATGGCGGGCTGCCTGTCCGTGCTACCGGGATTGCTCTTGTCGTCGATCACGGAAACCAGGTACTGCATCTGAAGATCATCTCCTGTGGTGTCACGACAGCGTGGTTCGGTGGTCAGGGACTTCAGGCCGTTGCACCGGGTCAGGGCGCCACTGCCGTGCCACCCACCGCACGCATTGTGCCGGACCTTCCCCTGCCCGACCGCGGGACGCGGCCGGGCTCATCGCTCCGCGCAACGGAAACCGATGACTTCGGGCCACCGCCGCGGTCTACCGTCTACACGGACCCACCCGGGAACGAGGAGGGAGGGATCGCTCATGGCGACGGTCAGCGATGTCCGGCCACTCGGAACGGCACTGGAGCGCTCCTACGAGGTGCATGTGCGCGGCAGGTTGAAGTTCCGGGTCAAGCAGATCGTCTACGTGGCGTTCTCCATCGATGAGAGCGTCATGGGCTTCGCGTTCCCCATCGAGGAGCGAGCGGCGCTCGTCGCAGGTGAGCCACACAAGTTCCACCTGCCGGCGACATCGGAACTACGGTTCAACTGGGTCCAGGCCGATCTCGCGGCTCTCGACCCGACGGAGGCCCGCGAGCTAGTCGTCGACGCCTGGCGCATGGTCGTGCCGGCGAAGCTCTCCCGTGCTTTCGACGCGGCTCATCCCGACGGCCCTGGCTGAGCGTGTGTCTGCGGCGGGAGCGAGGTCCTGGGTGCCGACGACGCGCAGCAACGCCAGGGCGTCGGCCTCGGAGGTTCCCGGTGCGGCGGAGTAGACGACCAGCAGCTGGTCGGACTCGGGGATGTGCAGGGTCTCGCATTCGAGGGTGAGTTCGCCCAGCGACGGATGAACCACCGTCTTGGTGTGGCTGCGCCAGGTGGCCGCGTCGGCGTCGGCCCACAGTTCGCGGAACTCCGCCGAACCACGCCGAAGGTCGGCGAGCAGCCGCCGCAGTCCGGGATCGTCGGGATAGCGGCCCGCCGCCGCCCGCAGGTTCGCGACCGCCTGGGCGGAGGTACGGGCACGCTCCTCCGCCGAGCCGCCGATCGCGCTGTGCGGGGGTTCGTTCGGGTCGGGCAGGAACCGGAGCCGGGTCTGGTTGCGTCGTTCCGGCGACAGCGCGGACCAGTCGCCGAGCAGCGCGGACGACATCGCGTTCCAGGCGAGGATGTCGCTCTTCGCGCTGAGCACCATCGCCGGGAGGTCGGTGAAGCGGTCGATCAGCCGGAGGACGCCGGGGCGTACGTGCAGGTCGATCAGTCCCTGCCGCGGCGGCGTACCTCCGGCGACGTGGAAGAGGTGGTCACGCTCGTCGGTGTCCAGACGGAGCGCCCGCGCCAGGGCGGACAGCACCTGCTCCGAGGGCTGGGGGCCACGGCCCTGCTCGAGCCGGACGACGTAGTCGACGCTGATCCCGGCGAGCTGGGCGAGTTCCTCCCGCCGCAGACCGCGTACGCGCCGGTGGCGGCCCACCGGCAGCCCCACCTCGCCGGGTCCGACGCGCTCGCGGGCGCGCCTGATCACCCGGGCCAGCTCCTCGCGGTTCGCCTTCACCCATCCAGCATGCCCACGGCTGCCCGGCCGCGCCAGTCGCGAGGGTGGGACCGGCGGTCCCACGATCGGCCGGTCCTGGCAGCCTGTCACGGGTCGTCACAGAGTGGGGCCATGACCGAGAACCGCCACCACAGCGAGAACCCCAACCACAGCGTGATCCCCAACCACAGCGTGATCCCCAACCACAGCGTGATCCCCAACCACGACCACGCCGATCTCCACGACCGCACCACCGTTCTGGTCACCGGCGCCAACAAGGGCCTGGGCCTGGAGACGTCCCGCCGGCTTGCCCTGCTGGGCTGGACCGTCTGGATGGGCGCCCGCGACGAACAGGCCGGCCTCGATGCCGCGGCCAGGATCAGGATGGTCCAGCCGGATGCCGACGTACGCCCTGTCGTGCTTGACGTCACCGATGACAAGTCCGTCTTGACGGCGTACGACATCGTCGCGGAGTCGGGCACCGGACTGGACGTGCTGGTCAACAACGCGGGAGTGGCGGGAAACCACGCGACGACGCTGGAGACCGTGCCCGCGGACTTCCTTCCGGTGTTCGGCGTCAACGTGCTCGGCCCGGTGCGGGTGACGCACGCCTTCCTGCCGTTGCTCACCGCCTCGCCGCGCCCTCGGCTGGTGATGGTGTCCAGCGGCCTGGGATCGATCGCCCTGGTCAACGATCCCGAGCGCACCGAGTCGGTCGTACCGGGGATGGTCTACCAGTCCTCGAAGGCGGCGCTGAACATGATCGCCAACCAGTACGCCAGGGACCTGCCGGGCGTTCGGGTCACCACCGTCGACCCCGGCTACACCGCCACCGACCTCAACGGGCACCAGGGGCACCAGACCGTCACCGAGGGCACCGACGCGATCGTGGCCGCCGCCTCCGCCGACACCGTGGCCGGTCCGCACATCGACCGCCACGGCGTGGTCCCACGCTGATCCCACCCAGCCCACACCTAGCCTGGTCGCAGGTGGACGCGGACGTCATCGTCGGGCGGTGGTGCTGGCACCGTCCAGCGCCTCCCGGATGATGTCCGCGTGCCCGGCGTGCTGGGCCGTCTCCCTGATCAGGTGCAGCAGGACCCGGCGTACCGGCCAGTGGATCGGCTCGGGCGGGGACCACGGTGTGGTGGGGAGCAGCACGGTCCGGCCGAGGTCGGGCATCGTGCCGACGGCATCCTGGAGTCCCGCCGCAGCCGTCGCGTACGACTCCAGCAACGACGCAAGGGAATCCTGCTCGGCCATGCGGTACTGCCCGGTGTCGAGCATGCCGTCCGGCAGCTCCCCGTCACCGGTGACCATGATCCGCGCCCAGACCCGCTCGGCGGTTGCGAGGTGCCGGACGATCCCGCCCAGGGTGAGCTCACTCACCGTCGTGCGCTGCCGGGCCTGGGCGTCGGTCACGCCGCGGACCGTGATCAGGAGCAGTTCGCGTTGTTCGGCGAGCGCGCGCAGCAGCTCGGAGTGCTCGTCGGGCAGGGGAGTGGAAGTGGCTGTCGTCATGAGTCCGACCGTAGGAGGAGCAACGGTCAGTTCACGGCCTCAATTCGCCGTGAGGGACTGACCGCCTGCTACCGATCCCCACCGACCAGATGGCGGGCGTGGAAGCCGAGCAGCTCCTCGGCCCGGGTGATGACGTACGGCGTCTGCCGCCCGACGAGCGGCGTGCGTACCTCACTGCCCGGGTGGTAGCGGGCGATCAGCTCGGCGGTCGGGCGGTCGGCGAGGGTGTCCGGCGCCATCACGTACACCGGATGAAACCCCGGCACGCCGCTCTCGACCCCGAGCCGGATCGCCTCGGCCGCGTCCCGCAGGTCGAGGTAGGCCCACAGCTCCCGCACCGCCTCCGCCGGGTCCGCGCGTACCTGCGCGGCACGCTCGGCGAGCGCCTTCGCGGAGGTGGTGAACGGGAAGCGGTAGGCGAGGATCGGCATGCCGAACCGCCGGTGGATCATCGCCGCCGTCGCCTCGTCCACCTGTTTGGACAGGCCGTAGGACTCCTCGGGCCAGAACGGGTGGTCCTCGTCGATCGGCACGTACGCCGGTGAGTTCACCTCGCGGGCCCACGCCAGGCCCAGCGCGGACACGCTGGAGGCTATGACCGCCCGGCCCACGCCGGCTTCGGCGGCGTACTGCAGCACGACCAGGGTCGCGCAGGAGTTGTTGACGAACACGTCTTCGGGCCGGCCGAGCGGTGCCGGCGTCGCCGCGAGGTGCACCACCGCGTCGACACCGGTCACTGCCCGCGACACCGCTGTCGGGTCCGTGGCGTCCCCGCGTTCGACCTCGACGCCGTCGGTGTCCGGCGGTGTGTCGTCCTCGCGCACCAGCGCCCGCACCTCGTGCCCGGTCCGGACGAGCCAGGCGGTGGCCGCTCCACCGATGGCGCCGCCGGCCCCCGTGACAAGAATCCTCATGGCTTCACCTGCTCCTCGGCCTCAACTGCCGCGGATCCACGTCGGTGACGCGGACCCGCACCGGTCGCCTCCCGACGTCCGTCCTACTACGAGGTGGCGGACACGTCCACGATGCGACCGGTCACCACCCGCGACGTCCCGCACCGCATCCCCGGAACATGATGGGGGGTATGGAGCTTTCGAACGTGCTCTGGATCGGTGGTCCGGCCGGCGCGGGCAAGACGACGGTCGCCCGGAGGCTGGCGCGGCGGCACGGCCTTCGCTGGTACAACTCCGACAGCCGCACCTGGATCCATCGCGAGCGGGCGCGCGTCGCCGGCGTGCCCGTCCCGGACCGCGGACCGGGCCACAACCTCTACGACCGCGCGCCGATGATCGCCGACGACCTGCGTGCGCTGCCCGTGTACCCGCTGGTGGTGGCCGAAGGTGGGCCGATCACCCCGGCGATGGTGACCAGCACCCGCACTTCCGGCCGGGCCGTGTGGCTGATGCCGTCGCGGGAGGTTCAACACGATCGGCTTAGCCGGCGGCATCCGGAGGGCGTACCGGCGTACTACCTGCAGACCTGGGACCGGCTGACCACGACCCTCGCCGACTCGCCCGTCACCACGCTCGTCGTCGACAGCCTGACCGAGGAGGAGACCCTCGCCGAGGTGGAGCGGATCTTCGCGTCGGCTCTTGCCAACGGCCCCACGGCCACCGGCGTGGACGAACGCCGTGCCCTCGTGCGGTACGGCAACGACGCGCTCGTCACGCAGCACGCAGGCCCGCTGACCAGGTCCGAGGTACCGGTCGACACGTCGACGGTCGTACGAACCTTCGACTGCGAGTGCGCCGACCCGGCGTGCACGGCGCTGGTGGATCTCGTCGTGGCCGACGCCGTCGCCGCGGTCGCTCAGCCCGCTCCGTCCATCCTCGTCCCGGGGCACTGAGCGGGCCCCGCGTCGTTCGTACCTATGAGGCGTTCGTGCCTACGACTCGTCCGTGCCTACGACCGGTCCGGATGGTTCTGCTGGGGCACCCTGGTCGGATCGGACGGCAGGTACGTCGCGATCAGGTGGAGCAGTTGGTCGATGTCCACCGGCTTGGTGACATAGTCGGTGGCGCCTGCGGAGAGACTCTGCTCCCGGTCGCCCTTCATCGCCTTGGCGGTGACCGCGAGCATCGGCAACTCGTGGTACTTCGGCATCTTCCTGATCGTCGTCATCGTCGCGTTGCCGTCCAGGCCGGGCATCATCACGTCCATCAGCACCAGGTCGACGTCGGTGTCCTGTTCCAGCGTGCGGACCGCCTCCATGCCGTTCTCCGCGCAGACTGGGTGCAGCCCGTGCTGTTCCAGGGCGGTCGCCAGCGCGTAGATGTAGCGCGGGTCGTCGTCGACCACGAGGATGCGTTCCCCTTCGAACGTCCGGAAGCGCCGCCAGCGTGCCTCCTCCGCCGAACCCGGCCGCGGCGCGTTTCCGGCGTAGGCGGCCTGGGCTGAGGCAGAGGGCCGCAGGTGCTCACCGGCACCCTTGTGGGCACTCACGTCGCGAACCTGCCCGTCCGGCGTTTCGGACGGCGTCTCCTCGTGCTGCTCGGCGTCCGGCCGTGCGGTGTCGGCCGCCTCACCGGGCACGACGCTGCCCGGTACGACGTTGCCGGGAGGCATCGGCGTGGGATCGCCCGACCCGGGCGTCGTGGGGCCGGGAATCCTCATCCCGGGCGTCTTCACGCCGGGAATCGAGCCGTGGTCGGGAAGCCGGGTGTCCGACGGCTGCGTGCCGGCGCCCTCCGGCTGCGCGCCCTCCGGCTCGGTGACCCCCGCCTCGGACACGTTCGGCCGGAAGCCCTCCGCATCGGACGTCGTGGGCTCCGACGACTCGGGCGTCCTTGTCTCGGGGACCTTCATGCCGGGGATCGCACGTCCCGGCGCTCTGGTCGCCGGGATCGCGGCACCGGACGTCGGCATGCCTCGCATCGCCTGCGACCCGGGTGTGGTCTGGCCCGACAGCGTGATCTGCTCCCCGATGGGCAGCACGAGGGTGAACGTACTGCCTCGGCCCGCCTCGCTGAAGACCTGAAGCTCGCCGCCCAGCAGGCGGGCCAGCTCGCGGCTGATGGACAGGCCGAGCCCGGTCCCGCCGTACTTCCGGCTCGTCGTGCCGTCCGCCTGCTGGAACGCCTCGAAGATGAGCGCGAGCTTGTCCGCGGCGACGCCGATCCCGGTGTCCTCGACGACGAACGCGACCCTGGAGTGAGCCGCCTGCAGTGACGGGCTGTTCACCTCGGTCTGGCCGACCAGCCGGATGTGCAGTTGGACGCCGCCGGTGTGGGTGAACTTCACCGCGTTGGACAGCAGGTTGCGCAGGATCTGCTGCAGCCGGTGCCGGTCGGTCTGCAGGGTGGACGGGACCATGGGGGACACCGACACAGAGAAGTCCAGTCCCTTCTCCGCGGCCATCGGCCGGTACAGCGAGTCCACGTAGCCGACGAGGTCCTCCACCGTCACCGGGACGACGAGCACCTCCATCCGGCCGGCCTCCACCTTGGCGAGGTCGAGAACGTCGTCGATCATCTGCAGCAGGTCGGTACCCGCGGAGTAGATCGTCCGGGCGAACTCGATCTGCTGCGCGGTCAGGTTGCCCTGCAGGTCGTTGGCGAGCAGCTTCGCCAGGATCAGCACGCTGTTCAACGGCGTACGCAGCTCGTGCGACATGTTCGCCAGGAACTCCGACTTGTACGTCGACGCAAGCGAGAGTTGACGGGCGCGTTCCTCCAGCTCCTGGCTGGCCTGCTCGATGGCGATGTTCTTGATCTCGATGTCGCGGTTCTGGCTGGCCAGCAGGGCTGCCTTCTCGGCGAGCTCGATGTTGGAACGCTGCAGCTCCTCCTGCTGCTGCTGGAGCTGTTCGGACCGGGCCTGCAACTCCTGTGCCAGCCGCTGGGACTGCGCGAGCGACGCCTCCGTACGCGAGTTCGCCACGATCGTGTTGACGTTGACGCCGATGGTTTCCTTCAACTGCTCCAGCAGATCCCGGTGCACCGCCGTGAAGTCCTTCACCGAGGCGAGCTCGATCACGCCGAGCGTCTGCCCCTCGAACAGCACCGGCACGAGGATGACGTTGGACGGCATGACCGTGCCCAGCCCGGTGGAGATGCGTACGTAGCTGGACGCGCCGGCCATCACGATCGTCCGCTTGTCCGCGGCGGCCTGCCCGACCAGTGACTCGCCCAGGCAGAACCTCGCGGGCGGCGCGTCCACCAGGTCGGTGGGGATCGAGCCGTACCCGGCGGTGCGTTCGAGGATCACGTCGGCGTCGAGGTCGCTGGTGGCGAGGTAGAAGGAGCCGTACTGCGCGGAGACCAGCGGAGCGAGCTCACTCATGATCAGCGACGCCAGCGCCTTCAGGTCATGGCATCCCTGCATCAGTCCGGAAATCCTTGCCAGGTTGGTCTTCAGCCAGTCCTGTTCGAGGTTGGACGTGGTGGTCTCGCGCAGGTTGGCGATCATCTGGTTGATGTTGCCCTTGAGCTCGGCGACCTCACCGGAGGCGTCCACGGTGATCTGCCGGGTCAGGTCGCCTTCGGTGACGGCGGTGGCGACGGCGGCGATCGCGCGGACCTGGGAGGTGAGGTTCCCGGCCAGGTGGTTGACGCTCTCGGTGAGCCGCTGCCAGGTGCCGGACACCCCGACCACCTCGGCCTGCCCGCCCAGTTTTCCTTCCGTACCGACCTCGCGGGCGACGCGGGTGACCTCCGAGGCGAACGCGGACAGCTGGTCGACCATCGTGTTGATGGTGTTCTTCAGCTCCAGGATCTCCCCACGCGCGTCGACGTCGATCTTCTTGCTCAGGTCGCCGCGGGCGACCGCGGTCGTGACCTGGGCGATGTTGCGCACCTGGCTGGTCAGGTTGTTCGCCATGAAGTTCGTGTTGTCGGTGAGGTCCTTCCACGTGCCGGCGACGTTGGGCACCCGCGCCTGACCGCCCAGGGTTCCCTCGGTGCCGACCTCGCGCGCCACCCGCGTCACCTCGTCGGCGAACGCACGCAGCGTGTCGACCATCCCGTTGATGGTCTCGGCCAGCGCGGCGACCTCGCCCTTGGCCTCGACGGTGATCTTCTTGCTCAGGTCGCCACCGGCGACCGCCGTCGCCACGGTGGCGATGCTGCGGACCTGGGCGGTGAGGTTCTCCGCCATGATGTTGACGTTGTCGGTGAGGTCCTTCCACGTGCCCGCCACGCCGCGGACCCGTGCCTGGCCGCCGAGTCGTCCGTCGGTGCCGACCTCGCGTGCGACGCGGGTCACCTCGTCGGCGAAGGACGAGAGCTGGTCGACCATCGTGTTGATGGTGTTCTTCAGGGCGGAGATCTCGCCTCGTGCGTCGACGTCGATCTTCTGGCTGAGGTCGCCGCGGGCGACCGCGGTCGTCACCTGGGCGATGCTGCGGACCTGGGCGGTGAGGTTCTCCGCCATGATGTTGACGTTGTCGGTGAGGTCCTTCCACGTGCCCGCCACGCCGGGCACCTGCGCCTGGCCGCCGAGTCGTCCGTCGGTGCCGACCTCGCGGGCGACGCGGGTCACCTCGTCGGCGAAGGAGGACAGCTGGTCGACCATCGTGTTGATGGTGTTCTTCAGCGCCAGGATCTCCCCGCGCGCGTCGACGTCGATCTTCTGGCTGAGGTCGCCGCGGGCGACCGCCGTCGTCACCTGCGCGATCCCGCGCACCTGGGCGGTGAGGTTCTCCGCCATGAAGTTCACCGAGTCGGTGAGGTCGCGCCAGGTTCCGGCGACTCCTGGTACCTGCGCCTGCCCGCCCAGTCGTCCGTCACTGCCGACCTCGCGTGCGACCCGCGTTACTTCGTCGGCGAACGACGAGAGCTGGTCGACCATCGTGTTGATGGTGTTCTTCAGGGCGGAGATCTCCCCGCGTGCGTCGACGTCGATTCTCTGGCTGAGGTCGCCGCGGGCGACGGCGGTGGCGACCTGGGCGATGTTGCGGACCTGGCCGGTGAGGTTCTCCGCCATGAAGTTCACCGAGTCGGTGAGGTCGCGCCAGGTTCCGGCGACTCCTGGTACCTGCGCCTGCCCGCCGAGGCGCCCGTCGGTGCCGACCTCGCGTGCGACCCGCGTTACTTCGTCGGCGAACGACGAGAGCTGGTCGACCATCGTGTTGATGGTGTTCTTCAGGGCGGAGATCTCCCCGCGTGCGTCGACGTCGATCTTCTGGCTGAGGTCGCCGCGGGCGACGGCGGTGGCGACCTGGGCGATGTTGCGGACCTGGCCGGTGAGGTTCTCCGCCATGAAGTTCACCGAGTCGGTGAGGTCGCGCCACGTGCCCGCGACTCCGGGCACCTGCGCCTGCCCGCCCAGTCGTCCCTCACTGCCGACCTCGCGCGCCACGCGGGTCACCTCGTCGGCGAACGAGGACAGCTGGTCGACCATCGTGTTGAACGTGAACTTCAGCTCCAGCACCTCGCCGGACACGTCCACCGAGATCTTCTGGCTGAGGTCGCCGCGGGCCACCGCCTTCGCCACCTGGGAGACGTCGCGGACCTGCGCGGTGACGTTGGCGATCATGGAGTTCAGCGAGTCGGTCAGGTCCTTCCAGGTGCCGGTGGCACCGGGCACCTGCGCCTGGCCGCCCAGCCGTCCCTCCATGCCGATCTCCGTGGCCACCCGGGTGACCTCGGAAGCGAACATAGACAACTGGTCCAGCAGGCCGTTGACCGTCTTGCTGAGCGAGTCCAGTTCGCCGCCGGCCGGCGCCCTGGTGGCGTGGAAGGAGACCCGCTGGCTCAGATCACCGTCGGCCACCGCACCGAGCACCCGGCTGAGTTCCGCCGTCGGCTGCAGCAGGTCCTCGATCGTGTCGTTCACCAGGTCCCCGGCGATCGACCAGCCACCCGGCATGTCGTTCAGGCGCAGTCGTTCGGTGAACTGCCCCTCCCGGCCCGCGGCCTCGCGTACCCGCATCAGCTCGCCCACCAGGCCCTGGTTGCGCTCGGCGATCTCGTTGAAGACCGCGGCGAGCTTGGCGGTCACCTCGTCGTCGTCGCCGCCGACGGTGACGCGGCGCCGGAAGTTGCCGTCCCGCAGGTCCTCCATCGCCGCCAGCAGGCGTTCGAGGGCGACATCCTGCGAGTCCCCGGTACAGCCGCCGTCGCTGCCTTTCGGGGTATTCGAGCGGCCGGCGTTGCGCCGAGAGCCTGTTGTGCGAGTGGTCAACGCGATCTCCGGGGGTCTTGGGGTGCGTTTCCTCGACCGTGGGAGCCGTACGGCGCCCGGCACGGGAATGTCATCACGGTGCGACCTCCACACCACCTGACCATCTGCTCGCCAGGACAGGGCCGAAGGTCCCAAGGTGCCGACGGAATGGAGGCAAGTACTGCCGCTGGATTAGTTAGGGTAGCCTTTGCTTGGGAAGGCTTACCTACGAAACGTACCTGTCGGGTCGGAGTGGACGAATGCTGGCGAACTACCTGATCGGACTGCGAGAGGGACTCGAGGCATCCCTGGTCGTGGTCATCCTGGTCGCCTACCTGGTGAGGTCCGATCGCCGCCGCCTCATCCCGCGGATCTGGGCGGGGGTGGCAGTCGCGGTCGGTGTCTCGCTGGCGTTCGGCGCGCTGCTCACCTTCGGCCCCCGCGGCCTGAGCTTCGAGGCGCAGGAGGCGATCGGCGGTTCGCTGTCCATCGTGGCCGTCGGGTTCGTGACCTGGATGGTGTTCTGGATGGCGCGCTCGGCCCGGGGGCTGTCGTCGGAGCTCCGGGGCCAGATCGACCGTGCCGCCGACGGTGGCCGGGCGAGCCTGGTCGTCGTCGCCATGCTCGCGGTCGGCCGGGAGGGGCTGGAGACCGCGTTGTTCCTGTGGGCGGCCACCCAGGCGGCCACCAGGACCGCGCAGGGCAGCTCCTCCACGGTGGCCCCACTGGCCGGTGCGGCGCTCGGGATCCTCACCGCGGTGACCCTGGGCTACCTCATCTACCGCGGAGTGCTCCGGCTGAACCTCTCCAAGTTCTTCACCTGGACCGGCGCGTTCCTGATCGTGGTCGCCGCGGGAGTGGTCGCCTACGGCGTGCACGACCTGCAGGAGGCCCGGATCCTGCCCGGACTGAACAACCTGGCCTTCGACGTCAGCGGCACGATCTCCCCGTCCTCGTGGCTGGGCACGCTGCTCAAGGGAACGCTGAACTTCTCACCCGCCACCACCTGGCTGGAAGCGACCGTGTGGGTCGCCTACGTGGTTCCGGTGATGTTCTTGTTCCTCCGCCAGATCCGGCAGAACAACCGCCCCTCCACAGCCGCCGCCCCGCCCGTGTCCGCGTCGCCGGCGTCGAGCGCCGGCTGACCGCCTCCAGACCCAGCCCGCTCCAGTCCCGCTCCAGGCCTGCTCCGGCCCCGTTCCAGACCCGAAGGACCACTCGTCCCATGTGTGTTCCGAAGCACCCGGCAGCTCCCGCCGTTCTCTGCGCGCTTGCCGCCACGACCATCCTGCTCGCGTCGGCCGGCTGCACGTCCAACGAGCCGCGTACGTCCGCGGACCGGGGCGACGGCGGACGTGCCAAGGGCGGGATCGCCGTGTCCTCCACCGACGACACGTGCTCTGTGTCCACCACCAGGGCGGCGTCGGGGACGCTGGTGTTCGACGTGACGAACGACGGCAGCAAGGTCACCGAGTTCTACCTCTACCGCGCGGACGGGAAGACCATCGCGGGCGAGGTCGAGAACATCGGCCCGGGCCTCACCCGCCAGCTCGTCGTACGCGCCCAGCCCGGCACCTACACCACGGCCTGCAAGCCCGGCATGTCCGGCGACGGCATCCGGGCGAAGTTCACCGTGACTGGCTCGGGCAGAGCCGTCGCCGGCGCCGACCAGCGGCTGCTCGACCAGGCGGCCGCGCGCTACCGGTCGTACGTCACGAGCGAGGTGGACAAGCTGCTCAGCGGTACGAAGCAGTTCGTCGCCGCCTACAAGGCGGGACAGTACGACCGGGCCCGCGAGCTCTACGCACCGGTGCGCGTGCACTGGGAGCGCATCGAGCCGGTCGCGGAGTCCTTCGGAGACCTCGACCCGAAGATGGACCTGCGCGAGGCCGATCTGGCGCAGGGGCAGACCTGGACCGGCTGGCACCTGCTGGAGAAGGACCTGTGGTGGCCGGCCGACGCGCCGGGCGCGCAGCGGCTCACCGACGCCGAACGCACGAAGTACGCCGACCAGCTCCTTGCCGACACCCGAGACCTGCGCAAGCGGGTCGCGACGCTCGAGTACCAGCCGGACCAGCTGGCCAACGGCGCCAAGGAACTGCTGGACGAGGTGGCTACCGGCAAGGTCACCGGCGAGGAGGAGATCTGGTCGCACACCGACCTGTACGACTTCCAGGCCAACGTCGACGGTGCCAGGGAGGCCTTCGACGCACTGCGCCCGGTGGTGGACAAGAAGGATCCCGCCCTCGGCAAGGTCATCGAGCAGCGCTTCACCGTCCTGCGGAAGCAGCTCGGGGAGTACCGCCGCGGCGACGGGTTCGTCTCCTACACCGACCTGTCCCAGGCTCAGGTCAAGCAGCTGTCGGACTCGGTGAACGCGCTGGCGGAGCCGCTGTCCCGCCTCACCGCGACGATCCTGGTGTGACGAGATGACCGACCACGCCGCGCAGAAGTCCGCCCAGGGGTCTGCCCAGGGGTCTGCCCGGGAGGCCGCGCAGGAGGCCGCGCAGAAGTCCGTGCGGAACGGCGTGAGCCGACGCCGGCTGTTCGGCCTGGCCGGGGCCGGTGCTGCCGTCGGTGCGGCAGGGTTCGCCGGCGGACTGGGGGTCGCCCACGCCGCCGAGCCGGATGCCGCGGAGCGCACGCAGTCGCCGGACCCGAGCACGGTCGACCGCTATCCGTTCCACGGCGCGCACCAGGCCGGCATCGTCACGCCCGCGCAGGACCGGCTGCACTTCGCGGCGTTCGACGTCACAGCGACCACTCGCGCCGAGCTCGTCGCGCTGCTGCGGGAGTGGACCGCCGCGGCTGTGCAGCTGACCCAGGGTCACACGGTGGGTGGCGGTACGCCGGGCGCGTACGAGGCGCCCCCGCCCGACACCGGTGAGGCGCTCGGCCTGCCGCCCTCGCGGCTGACCCTGACCTTCGGCTTCGGGCCGTCCCTCTTCCGGGACGCCGAGGGTAAGGACCGGTTCGGGATCGACGGCCGTCGGCCCCGGGCGCTGCGCCCCCTGCCGCACTTTCCCAAGGACAACCTCGACCCTGCCCGCAGCGACGGGGACCTGTGTGTGCAGGCGTGCGCGGACGACCCGCAGGTCGCCGTCCACGCGATCCGGAACCTGTCCAGGCTCGCCTTCGGCACCGCCGCGCTGCGCTGGTCCCAGCTCGGCTTCGGTCGTACGTCGTCGACGTCGAGGACCCAGCAGACGCCGCGTAACCTGTTCGGCTTCAAGGACGGCACCGCCAACCTCAAGGCGGAGGAGACCCGGCTGGTCGACGACCACGTGTGGGTGGGCGCGGACGACGACCCGAGAGCGCGCTGGCTCGCCGGCGGCTCCTACCTCGTGGCCCGCCGGATCAACATGAACATCGAGACGTGGGACCGTACATCCCTGCGGGAGCAGGAGAATCTCGTCGGCCGCGACCGGTCCGAGGGTGCACCGCTGTCGGGTGGGAAGGAGTTCAACCCGCCCGACTTCACGGTGAAGGGATCCGACGGCAAGCCGCTGTTGGCAGCCGACTCCCACGTGCGGCTTGCGCATCCCAGCCAGAACGACGGCGTACGGATGCTACGGCGCGGCTACAACTTCACCGACGGCAACGACGCGCTCGGCCGGCTCGACGCTGGCCTGTTCTTCGTCGCGTACGTCCGAGATCCGGACACGCACTACATCCCGATGCAGACCAGGCTGGCCGCGCGGGACGGGCTGATGGAGTACCTCCAGCACCGCGGTTCGGCGCTGTTCGCCGTGCCGCCGGGAGTGCGCCGCGGTGAGTACGTCGGCCAGGCGTTGTTCACCTGACCATGCCAGAGCAGCCCTTCCCGGCGGCACGTACTCGATCTCCGAAGCCCCTCAGGCCGGCACCTCGGAGTAGTGCGACGCGTCGCCCTTGCGTACGACGCTGCGCACACCGTCCGCGCTCACCGGGATGTCACCGGCCAGTGTGACCCGGTGCAACAGCCGGGGATGGTCGTCGTAGTCGTCCACGGCGTAGTGCTGGGTCGCGCGGTTGTCCCAGATCACGAGGTCGCCGGGCCGCCAGTTCCACCGGACGGTGTTGTCCAGCCGGGTGACGTGCCGCTGCAGGAGTTCGAACAACTCGCGGGAGTCCCGCGTGCTCAGGCCGACGAACCGGCGCACGAAGTGGCCGAGCAGCAGTGACCGCTCGCCGGTCTCGGGATGGATGCGCACGACCGGATGCTCGGTCTCGAACTCCTGCTGCCCGAACTCGGTGCGGTACTCCTGTCGCTTGACGTCGATCCCACCCAGCCGTCGCTCGTCCCGCTCTGCCGCGTAGTCGTAGAGGTTGGAGTGGACGCCCCACAGTTCGCCCGCGAGGGCCTGCAGCGCGGGGTGAAGGGTGTCGTACGCCCGGACGGTGTTGGCCCAGACCGTCGACCCGCCGTAGGGCGGGAGGACCAGCGCGCGCAGCAGGCTGATCGCGGGGACCCGGTCGACGAACGTCACGTCGGTGTGCCAGCTGTTCGCCTTGCTGTAGTCGGAGTCGATCGGCAGGACGGCATCGCCGTCCCCGGACACGGTGGGGTGCGGTTTCGTCGGTGTGCCGAGCAGGTGCGCGAACGCCCGCTGCCCGGCGTCGTCCAGGTGGTCCTGGTCGTGAAAGAACACCACCCTGTGCGCCAGGAGGGCCCGCCGGATCTCTGCCACGGTGGCCTGGTCGACGTCGCCGCCGAGGCGCACTCCGCCGATCACGGCGCCGATGGTCCCGGAGGTCGGGCGTACGTCGATGCGTTGGTAACCGTCCTCGGTCGCGGTGGGCCGGCCGGTGGTGCGGTCTGTGATCGTGGTCATAATCCCTACTATCCCGCTGGGAATTGTTGTTAAACCGCGCTGTCCCGAGTCGTGGACGGTGGGCCGGGCCGTCTTCTCTCAACTTCTCTCAGGTTCTCTCAACTTCTCTCAGCCGACCCGTGAGGACTGCCGGCGCTGTCGCCCTCCCGTACGGCCGTGTCCGGGCTCGTGGTTAGGCTGGCTCGACGTTTGGGCGAACACCCACCTGGAGGTTCCCGATGAGCGCGGCGCGTCGATGACGGGCCTGGAGCAGACGCCGCTCCCACTGGACAACCCGGTGTATGCGGCGCTGACCGGTCCGCACGCGCACCTGGCCGAGTCCCTCGGGCGAGCCGTTCGGTACCAGCCCGACGTCTCGCCGTTCGCCGCGCTGCCCGGCGAGCCGACGGCGGCCGACTGGGCCGACCTGGCCCGCCTGGCCGGCGCCGGGTCGGCCGTCACCCTGTCGGGTGGGCACGTCGTTCCGCCGGACGGCTGGGACGTGGTGCTGCGACTCGAAGGCGTCCAGTTCGTCGCGTCGCGGGTCGACCTCCGCGTGGACGAGGAGGCCGAGCCGCTCGGCGCCGACGACCTGGCGGAGATCCTCGACCTGGTGGAGAGGACCCAGCCGGGACCGTTCCGGAAGCGCACCATCGACTTCGGCGGCTACCTCGGAATCCGTCGCGGCGGTCGGCTGGTGGCCATGGCCGGCACCCGCATGCATCTGCCCGGGTGGACCGAGATCAGCGCGGTGTGCACCGACGGCGCACACCGCGGCCAGGGACTGGCCGACCGGCTGGTACGCGCCGTGGCCGCGAACATCCGGGCCGACGGGCAGACGGCGTTCCTGCACTCGGCGGCCGGCAACGCCTCGGCCGTCCGGCTCTACACCGCGCTCGGTTTCGAACTGCGGTGCGAGACGCCGTTCCTGGTCCTGCGCGTCCCGGAGCACGCTGTCGACAGCACGGAGGGGAGAAGCCGATGACGATCGACGTGGCGGTGGTGGGTGGGAGGTTCGGCGGGGAGTTCCTGCCGTTGTACCGCAGCCATCCGGACGTGGGCCGGGTGGCCCTCTGCGACATCGACAAGGACACCTTGCACACGGTCGCCGATCGGTATGGCGTACGCGACCGGTTCGACAGCCTGGAAGCGTTGCTGGCCTCCGACGGCTTCGACGCGGTGCACGTCGCCAGTCCGGTTCGCTTCCACGTCGACCAGAGCGTCGCGGTGCTCGAGAGCGGCCGGCACTGCGCGTCGGCGGTGCCGATGGCGACGACGCTGGACGGGATTCGCCGGGTGCTGGCCGCGCAGCGTTCGTCGCGGCGTACGTACATGATGATGGAGACGATGGTCTTCGGACGGGACTTCTTCCACGTCCGCGACCTGTACGAGCGCGGTGACCTTGGTGCGTTGACGTTCCTGCGCGGCGCGCACATCCAGAACCTCGACGGCTTCCCGCGCTACTGGTACGGCTACCCGCCGATGACGTACTCCACCCACGCCCTGTCGCCCCTGCTGGCGCTGGCCGGCGCCCGGGTGCGCACCGCCGTCGGGCTGGGGTCGGGCCGGCTGACCCCGGACCGCCGCGGCGACTTCGACAACCCGTTCCCGGTGGAGACGGCGCTCTTCCAACTGGACAAGGGAGATCTGGCCGCCGAGGTCACGGTGTCGTTCTTCCAGACCGGGCGTACGTACTACGAGGGCTTCTCGGTGTACGGGCACGAGGCGGGGGTGGAATGGCCGCAGCTGAACGAGGAGGACGGGCTGCAGGTGTTCAGGTTGGAGCCGCTCGGTGGTGCTGACGGAACCGGAGCCCGCGGCCGCAGTGCCTCCGCGACGACGGTGCACCCGCCGGACCGCCCGGACCTGTTGCCGCCGGAGCTGGCGCCGTTCGTCCGGCCCACGACCTACGACCCGAGTGACGGTGCGCGGGCAGTGCGACTGGGCAGCGCGCACGGAGGTTCGCACCCGCACCTCGTGCACGAGTTCGTGACCAGCATCGTGGAGTCCCGCGCGCCGGTGGTCGACGCTCTCACCGCCGCTGACTGGACCGCGCCCGGCATCTGCGGGCACGAGTCGGCGCTGCGGAACGGCGAGCGGGTGGACGTCCCGGACTTCGTTGCAGAGCAGGAGGTACGTGCATGAGCCGCCCACTCGATTCGCACATCCCGGACGACCCTTTCCACCGGATGCTGCACCACGTCGCGCCGGCCGGGCTGTCCGAGGCGACCGCGCAGAGTGCGGGGATGCGGCGGGTGGAGGCGATCAGCGGCAGGTCGGTCGGGTCCCGTCAGCTGTGGATGGGACAGACGCACGTCGCGCCGTCGACCGCCTCGGAGAACCACCACCACGGCCGTTCCGAGACGGCGATCTTCGTGGTGAGCGGGCGGCCGGAGTTCGTCTTCCTCGACCTGGAAGGGCCCGAGCCGCAGGAGGTCCGGATCGTGACCGGGCCGGGGGAGTACATCTACGTGCCGCCGTACGTCCCGCACCGGGAGGAGAACCCGGACCCCGAACAGGAGGCCCTGGTCGTCATCGCCCGCACGACGCAGGAGGCGATCGTGGTCAACCAGCCGGACCTGCGCTGGACCGGCCCGGTGATGACCAACAGCGAGGACGTCAGGGAGCGGTAGCGCCGCCGCCGTCGCCGCCGGTGCCGCCGCCGGTGAACGTGACCCGTCGGAGGCCGTCGAACAGGGGATGGTCACCCGCGCCCTCGGTGAGCGCCTGGCAGTCGAAGAGCTCGAGCTCGAAGTCCTCGCCGGCGACCTTCAGGTGATGGGTGTGCAGGACGGCGCCGGAGCCGAGATTGTGCAGGTTCATCGGGTCGAATCCTGTTACCCGCAAGGGCTTGCGTCCGGTTGCGGTGAGCACCACCTTGTCGTCGCGGGCAAGGAACGCGTGACGGCGAGAACGACGTTCCTCCCGCAGCGCCGCGATCGCGCCCTTCGCCCGGCCGACGACCATCGAGCGGTGGTCGGCGGTGAACTCCGTCGGCCCGGCGTTCGCGACCGCGTTGTGGAGCAGGTCGTCGACGTACGACGTGGCGTCGGCCTCCAGCCTTGCTTGCCAGCCCGGCGTGAACCGGTCGAGGAGCAGCGCGATCGCCTCACCGGTCGCGTAGGCGGCGCGTCGGACGTCGTCCGGACGTACCGGCTCGGCCAACGCCCGCAGGCATCGTGGGCTGCCGGCCGCCCTGCCCTCCACGTAGTACGCCAGGCCCTCGCAGCGCTCCAGATCACGTTCGTACTGCGCGGCCGCCTCCGCGAGGATCTGCCGGCGCTCCCGGCGCAGGGTGAGGGCCGTCGCCGCCCAGCCGGCCGAGGCGCCGGTGGTGTCGGTTGTGTTCGCGGCGCCGGAGTCGGATCCGGATGCGGCGACCACGGCGCGGCGGAGGGCCTCCGCCTCCAGGCGGCGCAGCGCGAGCACGTCCGCGTCCTCGACCGGGTAGGTGAGGGCGGCCGACTCGTCCACGAACCAGTCCGGATGACGCCGCCGGCAGAAGACGTGGAAGGTCTCGTGCGCGATCTCCGCCCGTACGTCCAGATCGTTGCGCCCGCCCCGGAGGACAGTCGGCGTGAGCACTCCGCCGAGTTCGGTCGCCGAACTGGCGACCACCGCCGGGTGCCGACCGGCGAAGACGAGGGCGTCGTCTGCCCGCGGGTGCCGGCGGAACTCCTCCGGCGGACTCGGGTGGCGGTACAGCCAGGTGTTCTCGCCGTCGTACACCGCGACCGGGAAGTCGGTGGGGGAGAATCCTGGCCAGAGTCGACTCACGGGGTCTCCTGCGTCGGCGGGTGATGGATGATCACGGTACTCGGAGGGGAGTGGTGTGGATGATCGACTCGAAGCCGCCGGCGTTGGAGTGGCCGAACTGCCTGAACACGCGAGACCTTGCCGGCCTGCCCACTCGCGACGGCGGCCGGATCAGGCCAGGTGCGCTCATCCGTTCGGACAACCTGACCCGGTTGAGCACCGTGGGAGTCGAAGCGGTGCGGGCCGCGGGTGTGACGCGCATCGTGGACGTACGTTCACCGCTGGAGTGCGCGGACGACCGTTCGCCGTTCGCGGGTGAGCCGCTGTACGTGAACCGGCCGCTTGCCAGGGATGGCGATCCGTACGACCCGGCGTGGCCGATGGAGCGGCAGTACGCGGAGATGCTCGACCAGAACCCCGACCTGCTTGCCGCGGCCGTCGCGGCAGTCGCGGACGCTCCGCCGGGCGGCGTGGTCGTGCACTGTCATTCGGGCAAGGACCGTTCGGGCATGGTGGTCGCCCTGGTGTTGACCCTGGTGGGAGTGGCCGCCGACTTCGTGGTGGCCGACTACACGGCGGTGGACCAGCGGATGCGCGACCACCTCGACGACCTGCTCCTACTGGTGGCGGATCCGGTCGAGCGAGGTTTCCTCGCGGAGTCGTTCTCAGCCCGCCCGGAGTCGATGCGGTCCGCGCTCGGTCACCTGGACGCCCGATACGGAGGCGCCGAGGCGTACCTTTTGTTCGGCGGTCTCACCGTGGCCCAGGCCGGCGCCCTCAGGTCGCGGCTGGTCGGTTAGCGAGTACGGCGTCGATCCCGCCCACCGTCTCGTCCAATGTCAAGGCGCCGTTGTCACGGCTGGGTATGCGGACGAGCGTCGACGAAGCTCAGGATCTCCGGCATTGGCGGCTCGAATCCGTCGGTGGTGTCGACCAGTAGCGTCGGCGCGGGAAGGGTGATCCCGGCGAAGTCTTCTTCCCTGCCCGGAGCATGCTGGTGCGCGCTCGTCGTATGGGCCGCCTTCCGTACAGGGTTCGCCGTGTATCGCTGGGCATTTCGAGCGCGGGCGACGTCGGGTGCCACGGTGCACCGGATGATCCGAAGGTGTGCGAGTCCCATCAGCGGCTGCAGGCCTGGCCGCCACAGTCGATCGTGGAAAGCTGCCTCCGCGACCACGGTGGTGCCGGAGCGAACCAGCAGCTCCAGTACGCCGAAGAATGCCGGCAACGTACGCCTGGTGAGCGGATCGCCGCGTCCGGGTCGGAAGCCTGGGTTCGCGTGGACCATGCCCTCCTTGATCTCGTCGCGACAGATTGCCGGACAACCCAGTGCCTGAGCGAGTTCGTGCGCGAGCGTCGTCTTGCCGTAACCACCCGACGGTCCGCTGATGGCGACAAGCGTGGGCAGGGCCATTGGCCTACACGTCCGAATGGGCCAGGGCGTTCAGGGCACGTCGTGCCCGCCCGAGCATGTCGCGCACCGTGCCGCCGCCGAGGTGGTGCGCCGCGAAGCCGAGGTACTTGATGTTGACGCAGGCGGTGGCCCATTGGTACTCGACGTTCGCCAGCCGCAGATCCAGTGCCCGACCGGCCGCGGCCTCCCACGCCTCGACGTAGACCGCGAAGCGTGGACTGTCCGGCGCGACGAGGTTGGCCAGGTCCAGCATCGCCGGGGCGAGCGTGGCGGCTCCCCAGTCGATGATCTTCGACCCGGCGGGCCTGGCGAGGATGTTGTTCGCGTGGATGTCTCCGTGCACCAGGGTGCGCGAAAGGCGTTCGGGTGTACGGACGAGGAGTGGATCACCCCGCAGGCTCCGAACGAGGTCGAGCGCCTCGCGCAGCGGCGCGGGCTCGGCCGCGGTCGGCAGTAGTTCCGACAGTCGCCGGTCGACGTGCCGGAAACCGTTGTCCCACCACGTCCCGTCGACGATCGGGAGACCCGGCAAGGTGGCGTTGACATGGCGAACGTGCAGCACGGCAAGGGACTCGAGCACGTCGTCGGACACCTCGGCTTCTGATGCCAGTGTGCTGCCGGAGTAGAACGGCAGGACGACCCACGGCCCCGTGGCGTCGGTCCCGTCTGCCAGCAACTCCGGAAGTGCGCTCGCTCTCGGGTCGGTGACCTCCCGGAGAGCACGCAACACCGTGACCTCGGCCTCGGTCGCGTGCTTTCGCAACACTGCCAACTCGACGGTCGAACCGTCGCCCGCCTGGACGATCAAGTCCAGCCGCTCGACCGACTGTGAGGAGTAGCCGTTGGTGATGGGCGTACGGCGAACGACCCGGGCGACCGCATCCGGTCCCCATCGGGTTCTCACCCAGTCGAGCGCGTGCCCGGCCCCGTGCGACGCCATCCGCCCAGACTGCCATGTATCGCCGCGCCTCGCGCGGGTGGGACATGATGGGCCGATGCGAGTAGTTGTCCTGTCCGACACGCACGCGCCGCGACGGTGGAAGTCCTGCCCGCCGCGGGTGGCCGAACACCTGCGTACGGCGGACGTGATCCTGCACGCCGGCGACGTGTGCACGCCCGACGTTCTGGACGAGCTCGCGGCCTTCGCCCCCCTTTACGCGGTCGCCGGCAACAACGACGGCCCGGAAGTCGCCGAGTGGGGCTCGGGCGTACCGGAGGTCCTCGAGATCACCCTGGCCGGAGTTCGGGTGGCGATGGTGCACGACAGCGGGCAGGCCACCGGTCGGATGGCGCGAATGCGGCGGCGATTCCCGGACGCGGACCTCGTGGTGTTCGGGCACTCGCACATCCCGTTGACGCAGACCGAGGACGGCGTACGGATCTTCAACCCCGGCTCGCCGACCGACCGGCGTCGGCAGCCCCATGGAACGATCGGCATCGTCGTCCTCCAACGCGGACGGGTGAAGGACGCGTCGATCGTTCCGGTGACGTAAGGGCTGTCCTTCGTCCGGGCTGCCGCACTTCATGGTCGCCGCACTTTCTGGTGCAGGTCCACCCACTCTGGTGGGATGTACTCGGGGTGGCCGTGGTCGCCCATGCGTACCTGCCAGCCTTTGTGGTGGACGAAGGTGTGGTGGGTCTTGCACAACAGCACGCCGTTGGCGAGGTCTGTCGGGCCGAAGTGGTCCCAGGCGGTCATGTGGTGGGCGACGCAGCGGCGTTCGGGTACTTGGCAGTTGGGGAAGTGGCAGTGGGAGCCGTCGCGGATGGCGAGGGCTCGGCGTTGGGGTTCGGTGAAGAACCGGTCGGCCATTCCGATGTCGAGGATTTCGCCGTTGCCGCCGAGCACCACCGGGATGATGTTCGCGTCACACGCCATCCGGCGGATGGTGGCGACTGAGAGCGGTTCTCCTCGGAGGCCGAGGATCCGGGCCGACCCGCCCCCGCCACACTTCTGGCAGCCGTCGTGGGGGTCGATGGCAGCCTCCGGCCCCGCCGCACCCTCCTCCGGTTCGGAGTCGGTGCCGGCGTCGTCTTCTGGCCCGAGGCTCCAGTCCTCGGGTTCGGTAGCTGCTTCCGGATCGGCTTCGGGTCTTGGATGCGCTCCGGTCTCGCTGTTCGGTTGTCGGTGTTGGCCGGGTTCTCGTGGTTCGGGTTGGCCGGGTGGTCGTTTCTCTCTGATGGGTTGAGCATTCCGGCTACTCGTCGCACTACCGCCGTGAGTCTGGTCCGGCTCGACAACAACGCCATCCGCACCGGCTTCGGGCTCGGTGTCCCCGGAGCTGTCGGTGCCATTGCCGCCGGCGGCCTTCTTGGGATTGGAGTCGTCGGTCTTGGCGCCCGTGGCGCCTGTGGTGCCGTTGGTGCTCGTGTTCTGCTGTCGGGCTTTGCGTTTGGCGTTTTGGCGTTGGGCGTCGGAGGTTTGGCAGGTGCAGGGCGTGGGGCGGACGGGGTTGAGGTCGTCGATGGTGCCGAACCCGAGGCCGGTCAGTAGCTGGTCGACTCCAACGGTGACCGTGACGCAGTCGCGTCCGCGTCCGCGGTTGGGCGATGCCTGCTGCTGCGCCCACTGGGCGATGAGTTCCGCGAACGCGTCACCTCGGCGTTGGTCGAGGGGACGTTCGTCGGGGTCGGGGCGGGTGTCGGAGGCGACGAGGGCTTCGATGAGCTTGCGGAGTTGTTCCATCTCCAGCACCGGTAGTTTGATCACGACGGTTTCGGAGCCGGGGATGCCGTTGGGGACGTATTTCAGGGACCGTTTGCGTTCGGCGGCGCGTTCGGCGTCGTCGAGTTCCTTGCCGAGGCGGCGTTCCCATTCTTCGGGTGCGAGCACCTGCAGCAGGTGCTTGCCCAGCAGGCGTACGTCGTCGGGGTTACGGCGCCGGGATTCCTCGATCAGGTATTCCTCGGCCTTCAGGCGTTGTTCGGGGCCGATCCAGGTGGGCAGGTCCTTGATCGCGAACGCGATCACCTGTGCGTGCTTGAACGACAGCTCACCCCGTGTCAACGCGCGGGCTGTCAGGGTCACGGTGCGGTCCAGATCCCTCGCCAGCGTCACTGTCGCGGAGGCCTCGGTCTTCGACATCCGCTGCGCGGTGCGCAACCACGTCGCCGTGGTCGCCGCACCGGTGGTCTTGCCGACGTCGGAGGCTTCGGCTCTGGCGACCATGGCGAGTTTCAGGGCGTCCATCATCGCCTCGTCGGCCCCGTGCAGCTCGAACAACCGGCCCAGCTTCTCGGGCCGAAGCGACAGCATCGGTGCCGCCAGCACATCGGTGAGGATGGTGCCGACCTGGACCAACGCAGCCTCCAGTCGCTGCTCGGCGTCGGTGTCGCCGTCCCAGCCCGGAGGTTCCTGCGTCGTCGAATACACGTTCGAAGTCTAGAGGTGACCGCCGACACGAAGATCGTTGTCCACAAGGAGACCCGATGCGCAACCCGATCCGCTACCTGTGGACAAGTAGTGGGTTTTGCCCCGCTGGTCAAGGCGCCGGCAGCACGCAGGGACGAGGGAGAACGGCAGTCGGGATGCCGGCGACATCGGCATCCGCTAGCCGATCTCCCAGGGTGGCCTACTAGCGTCAGGAAGCAGAGAAGGAAGGCAGGACGGCAGCACGATCGGCGGGTGGCGACATGGCGTGGTTCAAGCCAGGGGACCTGCTGGACCGCACGTTCGAGATCGGGATCATCCTCAAGGGCCTGGACGGCCTGCTCGAACTGATCGGCGGGATCCTGCTGCTGGCGGTGTCACCTGCCACCCTCAGCCGGCTCGTCGTCACCCTGACCCAGCACGAGATCTCCGAGGATCCGCACGACTTCATCGCCACCCACCTGTTGCACCTGACGGCCGGTCTCCACCAGTCGACGGTGTGGTTCGGTGCCGCCTACCTGCTCCTTCATGGCGCGGTGAAGGTCGTCCTCGTCGTCGCGTTGCTGCGCAACCAGCTGTGGGCGTACCCCTGGACCATCGTGTTCCTGCTCGCGTTCATCGGCTACCAGATCTACCGCATCGCACTCCATCCCACGGTCGGACTCGTGGTGCTGACCGTGTTCGACGCGTTCATCGTCTGGTTGACCTGGCGCGAGTACGGCAGACAACGTGCCGGCGGCGCTCATCCGGCCACGCCTGAGTGACCGCCCTCGAGGTCAGGGGCTGACTGCGAGAAAGAGGAACGCGACCAGCAGGACGAGATGGACACCGCCCTGCAGCCGGGTCGCCCGACCGGGCACCACCGTGAGAACGCTGACCACCACGGTGAGCGCCAGGAGCACGAGCTGGGTGGCCCCGAGGCCGAGGTGGAGCGGACCCTTCAGCCAGATCGAGGCAAGTGCGATCGCCGGGATCGTGAGACCAATGCTTGCCATCGCCGAGCCATAGGCGAGGTTGAGGCTGATCTGCGTCCGTTGCCGCGCGGCGGCGCGTACGGCAGCGATCGTCTCCGGCAGCAGGACGAGCAACGCGATCACCACGCCGACGAACGACTGCGGGAATCCGATTGCCTTGACGGCAGACTCGATCGACGGCGACTCGACCTTTGCCAGGCCCACCACCGCGACGAGAGCCACCAGCAGCAGCCCGAGGCTTGTCAGCGCGGCCCGGGTGCTCGGGGGAGCGGCGTGCTCACCGGCGTCGGCGCTCTCCCCGACGTCACCGGCCGGGTCGACCTCGGCCGGCTCGGATGTGGGAGCGTTCCCACGTCCGGCGACCGGATCGTTGTCATGGTGTACGGGTAGGAAGAAGTCGCGGTGCCGGACGGTCTGGGTGAGTACGAACATCCCGTACAGCAAGAGCGAAACGATCGCCGCGAAGACGAGCTGGTCGGTCGAGAAGACCGGGCCGGGCGCACCCAGGGTGAAGGTCGGCAGCACCAGGCTCAACGCCGCCAGGGTCGCCACGGTCGCCAGTGCGGCTCCACTGCCCTCGGCGTTGAACCGCGTCGTCCCGTAGCGCAGCGCGGCGACCAACAGGGAGATTCCGACGATGCCGTTGGTGGTGATCATCACCGCCGCGAAGACGGTGTCCCGGGCCAGTTGGGAGGTCTCCGGCCCTCCCGACACCATCAGGGTCACGATCAGCGCGACCTCGATCACCGTCACGGCTACCGCGAGGACCAGCGAGCCGAAGGGTTCGCCGACGCGGTGCGCCACGACCTCCGCGTGGTGGACCGCGGACAGCACGGCCCCGGCGAGTACGACCGCGATCACCACCGCGAACAGGATCGGCAGGTAGCGGCCCCAGGTGAATGCCAGCGTGAGAAGGGCGAGCAGCGGCACGAGGGTCGTCCACGAGACGTACGGCGGGCGGCGGGTGAGCGTCACGGCATGGAGCCTTCCAGTCGTGGCGGACGAGACGGGTGAGTACCCGGAGCAGTAATTGTAAAGGGAAGGCAAAACGGCCAGCTGGAGCGGGCGTTTCGGCGTTCCGGCTTGAACCTTCCCCAGCGGTAGGTTCTAGCGTCGTCGACGTGATCGGAGATCGCGGCACCCGGTGGAGCATCGGTGAGCTCGCACGGGCGAGCGGAGTCACCGTTCGGACGCTGTACCACTACGACGAGACGGGCCTGCTCACCGCGGGCGAGCGGACGGCATCGGGGCATCGCCGCTACACCGACGACGACCTGCGGCGGTTGTACCGGATTCGGGCGCTGCGCAGCCTCGGGCTGTCGCTTCCGCAGATCGCCGAAGCGCTGGACGAACGGCAGGACGAACCGCAGGACGAACCGCAGGACGACCTGCTGGCGATGCGCGAGCTGCTGACGGCCCAGTTGCGCGACCTGGGGGAGCAGTCGGAACGCATCCGCCGGCTGATGCTCCAGATCGAGGGGCTGATCGGCCGGCTCGCCGACTCGTCGATGCCCGATTCGCAGGAGTTCATGACCACCCTGGAGATGATGACTGTGTTCGAGACCTACTTCACGTCCGAGCAACGCGAGCAGCTGGCCACGCGCCGGGCCCAACTCGGCCCCGAAGTGGTCGAGGAGGCCAGGACCCGGTGGGCTGGACTGGTCGAACAACTCCTTGGCCACGTGCAGGAACGTACTCCGGTCGAGGATCCGCACGTGCAGGACCTGCTCCGGGACTGGGACGAGGTGGGGGAAGCGTTCCAGGCCGACGGAGCGCAGACGACGGCGGCCGCCCGGCGGATGTGGCAGGAGAACAGCGCCGAGCTCAGCGAGCGGCTGCCGTGGAGTGCCGGCCAGCTGACCTCGCTGGTGGCCTACCTGGACCGGGCGCGGCGCGCCCGCTGACCGGGATCCACAACCAGGCCGAGGAACCCGCAGACGACCAGGCACCGCAGGGCCGGACGGCGTGTGGGCGGTTCCGGGGATAGTTTGGGCACATGAGCGAGCTGCCGGAGCGACCCGACGTGCCCCAGGAGACCCACTCCGGGCTGGCCCAGGCCTGGGCCAGTGCCGGGGAGGCCGCGCAACAGTCGAGCGAGGCGCGTCAGACCGAGCAGGAGACGACGGCCCGGGCAACGTCGGGCACCACGCCCGCGCCCGTGACGTACTCCGTGCTTCCCGCCGGTGGCGCATTCCACGTCAAGCGCGGTGACGAGGTGGTCGGCTACTACGTCGACCGCGACGCGGCCCTGGCCGACGCCCGCAAGCTCGCGGCCGGCGACAGTCCCAGCCGGGTGGTCATCCACGACGACGACCGGCGGCCCAGCGAGGAAGAGACGTACTGAGGTCACGTTGAAGGTCACGTTGAAGATCACGTGAAGGTCGCACTGACGGTCACAGCGTCAGCGACTCGCCACGGCCGACTTAGCTGACCCGAGGGGCCTGCCCGCGCCGCGGTGATCCGGAGCACCATGCCGTTGGGCGATCATTCGGCCGCCGGCGCCGAGAGTCGCCCGCCGTCCGGCCCTAGACTCACCGATCGTGAGTACGCGTTCGGCTCCGGTCTCGGCGGTCGGCTACCCCGGTGGTTTCCTCACCGGCGTGAGCCTGCTGGTACGCGGTGTGCGCATGTACGCCGCGAACCCCCGGCTCGCGTTGCTCGGCGTCGTGCCGGCCTTCATCACCGGGGTGCTGTTCCTCGGTGGGTTCGTCACCCTCGCGTACTTCGCCGGCGACGTGGCCGCGGCGCTTACGCCGTTCGCCGACGACTGGTCCGGCGGGGCTCGTACGTTCGCGAGATTCGCCGCCGGGCTGGCGTTGCTCGGCCTGTCCGCCCTGATCGGCGTCCTCGCGTTCACCGCGGTCACCCTCGCGATCGGCGGGCCGTTCTACGAGCGGATCTCCGAACGCGTCGAGGAGCGGTACGGCGGCGTGCCGAACGCGGTCGAGCTCGGCTGGGCCCGGTCGCTGCGGCGCGGGGTCGCCGACTCCTCCCGGCTCCTCGCCGCATCGGCTCTGGTCGGCGTCCCGTTGTTCGTGGCGGGTTTCCTGCCGGTGGTGGGGCAGACGGCCGTGCCGGTGGTCGGAGCGGTTCTCGGTGGCTGGCTGCTTTCCGTGGAGCTCGTCGGTACGCCGTTCGAACGGCGGGGGCTGGGGCTCGCCGAACGCCGCCGGGCACTGCGCGCGATCCGGCCGGTGACCGCCGGCTTCGGCGTCGCGGTGTTCGTGGCGTTCCTGATCCCGCTCGGCGCGGTGGTGTTCACCCCGGCGGCGGTGGCCGGCGCCACACTGCTTGCCCGGCGGGCGCTCGGCGAGCCGACCGAGAGCACCGGGCCGCGCCGGTCCTGAGGAACCAGACCGTCCTGGGCCCTACTTCCCTCGTGGGCTCTTCCGGCGTTCGTCGGGGTCCGCGAGTGCCCGGCACAGTGCGGCGACCGCGCCGGGAAACAGGTGGTCCGGCGGAGTGCCGTACCCCACGATGATCGCGTGCCGGACGGGCTTCGGCGTACCGAACGTCAGGGGTGCGAGCCCGGCCACCCCGAGTCCTTCCCGTCGGGCCCGGGCGACCACCTGCTCCTCCGTTCCCGCCGGAACCTCCAGCAGGACGTGCAGTCCCGCGGCGATCCCGCTGACCCGGACGTGCGGCACGGCCCGGGCGAGGGCGGCGACCAAGCGGTCGCGGCGGCGCCGGTAGCGGGTGCGCATCGCGCGGACGTGCCGGTCGTAGTCACCGGAGGTGATGAACTCCGCCAGGGTCAGCTGGTCGACCGTGGAGACGTGCCAGCGGGACGAGCCGAGTTCGTACGCGGTGGCGACGAGCCGCTCCGGCAGGACCATCCAGCCCAGCCGCAGGCCGGGCGCGAGACTCTTGCTGGCCGTGCCCAGGTAGACCACGTGCTCGGGATCCAGGCCCTGCAGCGCGCCCACCGGCTGGCGGTCGTAGCGGAACTCGCCGTCGTAGTCGTCCTCCAGGATCACGCCGCCACCCGCCCGTGCCCAGTCGATCACTCGCGCGCGCCGCTCCGGCGACAGGGCGCCGCCGGTAGGGAACTGGTGCGACGGTGTCAGCAGCGCGGCCTGAACGCCGAGCTCAGGCAGCGGCGCCGGGTCCGCGCCGTCCTCGTCGTGGGGCAGCGCCGACAGCCGCAGCCCGGCGTCTGTCAGCCGTGAGCGGTGATCGGGCAGACCGTACGCCTCCACCGCGACCCGCCGAACACCCTGCGCGCGGAGCACCTCGGCCATCCGCCACAGGCCGTGCATGGCGCCCGCGCACACCAGGATCCTGGACGGGTCGGTGTACACCCCGCGCACCCGGGCGAGGTAGTCGGCGAGCGCCCGGCGCAGCTCCGGCCGGCCCGACGTCGCCTGGTAGCCGAACGCCTCACTGGGTGCGGCGGTCAGTGCCCGCCGGGTCGCGGTCACCCACGCCGTGCGGGGAAAGGCCGACAGGTCCGACGAACCCGGCATCAGGTTGTACGTCGTACCCGGCAGCAGGGGATGGGTCGGCTCGGGCACGGCGCGTGGTCTCGTCCGCCGCGACGGTACGCGCTCGGCGACCACCGTGCCCGAGCCCTGGCGCGCGGTGAGCCAGCCCTCGGCGACGAGTTCGGCGTAGGCGTCGGCCACGGTGTTGCGGGCGATTCCCAGGTCGGCGGCCAGCGCACGCGAGGACGGCAGCCGGGTGCCCGGTGCCAGCCGCCCGCCGCGTACGGCGCCGCGCAGCTCCCGGGTGAGTGCGGCGCCCAGCCCGCGCCCGCGGTGTGTGAGATCAAGGTGGAGGTCAAGCGAAGTGGCCCAGGATTCTGCCATGGCAATGGACCATATCCCTGGGCTGATCCGGCCGTAGCGTTGAGGCCATGACACAGCGAATCAACATCTACCAGCACTCGCCGAACGTCGTCCGCCAGCTGATCAGGCTCGCCAACGAGGCCGCCCAGGGCCTGGATCCGACGATCAAGGAACTCGTGCTGATGCGTGCCTCCCAGATCAACCGCTGCGCGTACTGCATCGACATGCACACCAAGGACGCCCGCGCCGCAGGGGAGACCGACGAGCGCATCGCGCTGGTGGCGGCGTTCGAGGAGGCGGACAACTTCTTCAGCGAGAAGGAGCGGGCGGCGCTGGCGCTGGCCGAGGCGATCACCGTGCTGACCGACGGCTTCGTACCGGACGAGGTGTACGAGCGGGCCGCCAAGCACTTCGACGAGAAGGAACTCGCCCAGCTGATCTCGACGATCGCGGTGATCAACACGTTCAACCGGCTGAACGTCACCGCCCGGGCCGAGGCCGGCAGCTACACACCCGGGCAGTTCGCGGGACAGCACTGATGTCCGTCGAGACCTTCCGCGCACTCCACCACGGCCGCGCGGCCGGCGATCCGCTGATCCTGCCCGGGCCGTGGGACGTGGCCAGCGCCAGGGTGTTCGTCGACGCCGGGTTCCCCGCGCTGGCCACGCCGAGCATGGCCATCGCGGCCTCGCTCGGCTATTCGGACGGACAGGGGACACCGCCCGCGGAGATGTTCGCGGCGATCGCCCGGATCACCCGTGCGGTGGAGGTTCCGGTGTCCGCCGACGTCGAGGCGGGGTACGGGCTCCCGCCCGCCGAGCTCGTCGAACGCGTCCTCGAGGCCGGAGCCGTCGGGGTCAACCTCGAGGACTCCGACCCGGCGACCCACGCGCTGGTGGAGCCGAAGCGGCAGGCCGACTACCTGGCCGCGGTGCGCGCCGCGGCGGGCGACGACCTGTTCGTGAACGCCCGCATCGACACGTACGTGCGCGACGGCGACCCCTCGCCGGACCGGACCATCGAACGCGGCAAGCACTACGCGGCCGCGGGGGCCGACGGGGTGTATCCCATCTTCGCCCCGCCGGAGCACCTTCGGGTGATCGCCGACGGGATCGGCCTGCCGGTCAACGCCGTCGGCCGGCCCGACGGACCGTCCCCGCGTGAGCTCGGCCGGATGGGCGCCACCCGCATCACCTTCGGCGGCGGCCTCCACCTGCGCACGTTGGCAACTCTGAAGACCATCGCCGAGCAACTCACTGCCTGAGAGATCCTGCCTGAGAAATCTCTGCCCCAGAAGCGGAAACGGCGAGTCGCGGCTCCATGCCGCGGCCCGCCGTTCGCCGTTGCGGGCTCGGGGAAGCGGTCTTCAGGCTCTCGGGCTCGATCAGCCGAGCCCGATGTGGATCTGCACGCTGTAGCGGTCCGGGTGGCACAGCGCGGTGCTCATGTCCATCACCGCGCCCAGGTTGTCGTGGGTGATCCGGTCGATGCGCATGGCGGGCGAGCCCTCCTCGACCTCGAGCAGTTCGGCGTCCCGGGCGTCGAGTCTGCTCACCGTGATGGTCTGCTCGGCGGAGTAGGCGTGGGTGTCGTACTCCGAGGCGAGTACGCCGTACAGCGAGCGTCCCTCCAGTCCGCGCCGGTTCAGGCCGGGGAACCGGCGGGCCGGCAGCTTCACGCGTTCGACGGCCATCGGCCGGCCCTCGGTCAACCGGACGCGATGGAGGGCCACCACGTCCTCCTCCGGGCCGAGTCCGAGGGTGGCGCGTTCGTGCCGGGTGGGTCTGACCGTGCGTACCGAGATGATGCGTGCCGTCGCGTGGTACCACGTACGCAGGTCGGTGAAGCTGGACAGCGTCTCCACCATGCCGCTCGGCCGGCGGACGAAGGTGCCGCGGCCGGGAACGCGTTCGAGCAGCCCGCTGTTGGCCAGGCTCGCCATCTCCCGGCTGACCGTCATCCTGGCCACGCCGTAGCGCTCGGCGAGAACCCGCTCGCTGGGAAAGAGGTCGCCGGGCGACATGCTGAGGATCAGCGCGGTGAGATTCGCGCGCAGCCAGGGGCCCTTGCCGTTGCCCTCGATGTCCTTTCGGTCGAGGTCGGGCAGGTCGGTGGCGACGACGTGCTTGTGGCGGGGCATGCCCGGCTGGTCTCCCTTCGGCTGCAGCGCTCGACGTGTTCGGCGAACGCCAGGTGTCCGAAACCCTAACCCGGGCCGAAATAGACAGCACAGGCGTTGACAGCCAAGATCATCCGGCGTCACGATACCGGTCTATTCCGGTATCCGCCCTGGAGAAGGTGCCATGTCTGGGCTTCGCGCGTTCTGCCTGCTCGCGGTCACATCCGTCGTCTCCGCCGTCATGGTGGCGGGACCGGCTCCGGTCTCACACGCGGAGCCCAGCGCACCCCAAGCGCCCCGGGCGAGCGACCTGGCCGACTCCGGCCCGAGCGGGCCGCGGTGGCTGAGCCTTCCCCGCAGCCGGATCGTGGTCAATCCTTACGACGTCCTGTCCGACGACCCGCCCGCGAAGCAGAGTGACCGGCCGGACCTGCCGCTGAACGCCGGCTACTACGCCAACGACCAGGCGCCCCGGCTGGACGACCTGTTGATGACGAACCAGCGCCCCGCGGGGGATGCACCCGGGTTCGTCACCGCGCGGACCGGTGGAGGCGACGACTTCAACGCCGTCGGCGACTGGACGCCGTCGGCGAACACCTACCTCCGCATCAGTCGCGGCGTACTGCAGTTGGAGAACACCAACACCACGGGCACCAGTTACGGCTACGCGAGCCGGGCCTTCACCGTCGACGTCGACCGGTTCCCGACGGTCCGGATCAGTGTGCCGGACGCCACGCAGGGTTGGGGTCTGAAGGTCAACGACGGAACCCAGCCGGTCGACACCGTGCTGCAGGCGACCACGACGGCGAGCGGGGTGTACTTCTACGACCTGAAGAAGGCCACCGGCTGGTCAGGCACGAAGTCGGTGACCGTGCGGATCTTCACCACCGGCTACCAGTCCTCCACCCAGGTCGACGAGGTTCGGTTCCTGTCCGCCGCCACCACCCAGGAGGCGTTCTCCGACGACTTCGAAACCGGCCTCGACGTCGGCTGGGTGCCGTCCGGGGCGGTGAAACCGACCGTGTCCGACGGGCGGTTGAACCTCACGGTTCCGCAGTCGACCGGCACGTGGTACGGCTTCGTCACCCGCTCCGTGGTGGCCGACCTGGACCGCTACCCGATCCTGAAGGTGAAGGTCGACCGCGCGGACAAGTTCTGGGCGATCAAGGTCAACGACGGCCAGGGCGCGGACGTCATCGTGCAGAACAACTCCACCCAGCTCGGCACGTTCAGCTACGACCTGCGCAAGATCACCGGATGGTCCGGCACGAAGCGGATCAACCTCCGCCTGTTCGTCAACGGCTTCCAGACCACCGCGAGCTTCGACCGGGTGTCCCTGCAGGCTCCGGTCGGCCCGTGGCTGGTCGGCGCCCAGCAGCGGCGCACCACGTGGATGCCGCACCTGCTCACCACGACGGCGACCTTCCCGGACGGAAGTGACGCCGAGGTGCGGGACACCTTCCACGGCGTGGACGCGCTCACCCGGTCGGTGAAGGTCACTGCCGGCGACACCGGCGCGACGTCCCAGCTGTCCGGTCAGTACTTCGGAACGCCCACGTACGAACCGGACTCGCGCGTGATCACGATCGCCGGGGACGGCTTCACCTACGCGGTCGCCCTGCCGGCGGGTGCGTCGGCGCCGGTGTTCTACGCCGACCGGGACGCGTGGTCCCGCGGTGGACCCACGCTCGCCGAACCGGGCACCACCAACGGCTACTGGTCGGCGTCCCTGTCCGGGACGGGCAACTCATCGGTGAACTCCACGGTGGGCACCGGTTTCGCGGTCGGGGACGGCGCCGCCGCGCAGGCGACAGCACGGGCCGTGGCCGCGCAGCACGCGGACCCCGAGGCGACCGCGGCTGGCAACGCCGCCTACTTCGACGGCGTGCTGGCGAAGGCGCCTCGCCCCCGCGACTTCGGCCTGCACGGTGTCGACGCCCGGGGCGTGTCGGCAGCGCGGGTCCGGAAGATGTACTACCGGTCCTGGACGTTCCTGGTCTCCGACGTGCTACCTCCGCAACCGGAGGTTGACAACCCGTTCCCGCAGCTCGCGACCGGCAAGCCGGCCCTGTACCTGCACGGTCCGGCGAAGGCGGCGGTCACCGCGTCCTGGGACTCCTCCATCGGGATGCAGTTCCTGGCCTACGTCGATCCGGACGCGGCCTGGGGTGCCCTGGAAGGTCTGCTCCGGCTGGTCGGTGACGACGGCGCGCTGCCGGGGGAGTTCCTGCCGGCCCGCGAGGCGCAGACGGCGTGGACGCTGTGGACGCTGACCGGCGACGACGCCCGGCTGCGCCGCGTCTACCCGGCGCTGCGGCGGCTGCTGGTGTACAAGCAGGACCATCCGAAGTACAGCGGCGACACCAACGCCAACAACAAGGACCTCGCCTTCGTGTCCCACGCGTTGGTCGACACCGACTTCGCCCGGCGGATCGCCGACCGGTTGAACCTCCCGGACGACGTGGCGTTCTGGGACCAGCGCTTCGAGACGCTGAACGCGAACATGTACGAGTGGTTCTGGGAGTCGCCGACCGCGCAGCCCCCGCAGAAGTACGACCCGACGACCGGGGTGAAGCTGGCCGGCAACGTCATGTCCGCGACCCCCGCGCTGAACGTACGCACGATGGACCGCGTGCACGCCACCGGCCTGCTGGAGAGGTTCGACAGCATCTACGACCCGAAGCTGCCGCTGGCCGGGTTCGGGGCGAACACCAACGACGTGCGGTACGGCATCACCAGCTACACCATCTACGGGCTGCTGGCCAACGGCGACGTCGACCGGGCCGACACGCTGTCAAACGCGATGCTGCGCGACATCGTGGCCACGAACATGTTCGCCGAGCGCTACCAGTGGGACGAGTCGGGTCCCTTCGCAGCCGGGCAGCGGCCGAGCCTGTTCGGGGTGGCCACCGTCATCGACGCGGTGTGGATGAACAACGGTTACCGCATGGACCGTGGCACGCCCACGTTCGTCCTGCTGCCCGGGGCCGACGGGGGAGTGGACGGCATCACGGTCCAGGGCCGCGATCTCGATGTCGAGGTCAGCGCACGGTCCGGTCGGGTGAAGCTCGACGGCAACCTCGTGGCGCCCGGCCGGCAGTGCGGGCTTCGCCAACTGACGGTCGGCCAGTCGGTGACGCTGGAGGATCGCTGCGCGACGGTGGGGCTGCGGTGACCGGCCGCGTCCTGCCGGAGCGCGTCCGGCCGGCGCGGACCCTGCCGGCGTACGAGAAGAGCCGCTCATGACGCTCGTGTCCGGACCCGCGATGGTGCCGGAGACCGGTGAGGCGGGTCCGGCCGGCGCGGTCGGCCCGGGTGGTTCGGTTCGGCGGGGCCAGGGCCGGCGCGGAGTGGCCAGGGACAGGAGCATCTGGCTGCTGGCCGTTCCCGGGATCGTGTTCTTCGCGGTCTTCTCGTACGCACCGATGGTCGGCATCGTGGTGGCGTTCAAGAGCTACAACGTCAGCGAGGGCATCCTCGGCAGTCCCTGGAACGGTGTGGAGAACTTCCGGTTCTTCCTCGGGTCGGGGGACGCGGGCCGGGTGTTGTTCAACACGCTGTTCCTGAACAGCCTGTTCCTGGTCGCCACGACGGTCTCCTCGGTGCTGCTGGCGATCTTCCTGAACGAGATCAGGCTGAGGTACGTCAAGCGGCTGTTGCAGTCCACCATCTTCCTGCCGTACTTCATCTCCCCGGTCGTGGTCAGCCTGATGCTGCAGGGCTTCCTCCAGGGAATCGGTGGAGGCGGCGGCATGGTCAACGAGTGGTTGACATCGTTCGGCCTGCCCCAGGTGAACTGGTATGCCGAGCCGGGCGCGTGGCCGTGGATCCTCACCGTGCTGAAGGTCTGGCAGATGTCGGGGTACCTCTCGATCATCTACCTGGCCACCATCACCTCGATCCCGGAGGAGGTCTACGAGGCGGGCCGGATCGACGGCGCGAGCAGCCGGAAGCTGGCGTGGCACATCACGCTGCCGATGCTCGTACCGACCATGCTGGTCCTGTTGCTGCTCAACATCGGCCGGATCTTCTACGGCGACTTCGCCACCATCTACGCCATCGTCGGTGACAACGGCGCGTTGTTCCCCACCACCGACGTGATCGACACCTACGTCTTCCGTGCCCTGCGCACCCTCGGCGACTTCGGCATGACCGCCGCCATCGGGCTGATGCAGTCGGTGGTCGGCCTGGTGTTCGTCTCGGTGGCGACGCTGCTGGCGCGTCGGTACGCCAGGAAGTCGGGGCTGATGTGATGAGGAGTCGCCGCGACGTCGACGGGTTCCGCGTCGTCGCCACCGTGGTCTCGGCCGCTTTCGCGGTGGCCTGCCTGCTGCCGTTCTGGCTGGTGGTCGCCTCGTCACTCACCTCGGAGCGGGAGCTGGTCGCCCACGGCTACACCCTGTGGCCTCGGGAGTTCAGCCTGGCCGCCTACCACGCGCTGTTGACCGGCCCGCGGGTCGGCCTGGCGTACCTCGCCAGCGTCTTCATCACCGTGGTCGGCACCTCGATCGCCCTGGTGGTGACCGCCGCCCTCGCCTACGTCATCGCGGGCCGGCTGCGCTGGATCAGCAAGCCGCTCACGGGGATGACGTACCTGCCGATGCTCTTCAGCGGCGGGCTGGTGCCCTTCTACATCCTGGTCACGCAGTATCTCCACCTCACCGACACCTACTGGTCGGTGATCCTGCCCAACCTCGTGTCGCCGTTCCTGGTCTTCGTCATGGTGGCGTACTTCCGGACGCTGCCGGTGGACGTGCTGGACTCGGCCCGCATCGACGGGGCCTCCGAGCTCACGATCCTCTTCCGGATCGTGCTTCCCATCGCCAAGCCGATCCTCGCCACGGTCGGGTTGTTCTACGCGCTGCACTACTGGAACGAATGGTTCATGGCGCTGCTGTTCATCTCCGACCCGGACCGCTTCCCGCTGCAGCTGCTGTTGCAGAACATGATCGCCAACGTGGACTCGGCGCAGGCGATCCAGGTCGGCAGCACGGCCGACGTCCCGATCTTCCAGCTGCGCATGGCCCTGGTGCTGATCACCATCGGCCCGATCATCCTCGCCTACCCCTTCGTTCAGCGTTACTTCGTCAGGGGACTCACCCTCGGCGCCACCAAGGGTTGACTCGGAAGGAAAGCACCATGTACCGACGTCCCGACCTGCCGTCCGGCCGGCCCCTCCTCAGCCGGCGGTCGTTCCTGCACGGTGCCGGCGCCGTTGTAGGCGGGCTGACTGCCGGGAGCGTCCTGGCGGCCTGCGGTGAGGCCGATCGTTCCACCACCGCGTCGAAGAAGCTGGTCTTCCTCGAACCCGGTGACGTCCCGTCGGGTTGGAACCGCGTCCCGTCCGCTGTCAACAAGAAGTTGGCGGCGGACACCGGCCTGACGCTGGACATCCGGTGGATCGGATGGAGCAACTACTCCCAGGCGGAGCTGTTGAAGTACACCTCCAAGGAGAAGTTCACCGGTTCGCTGGAGGCGGACTGGCTGCACCACGCCAAGCTCGCCGGTGACGGTGCGATCTTCGACCTGGACACGGTGTGGAAGGCGAAGAAGTACCCCAACCTGGTCGAGACGATCAACGAGCGCACCATTCAGACGTCGAAGTTCGGCGGAAAGCTGTGGGGTGTGCCGCAGGTGAACAACGCGACCTCGCTGATCGGCTTCATGATCCGCCAGGATCTCGCCGACGGTGAGGTGGAGACGTTCGAGGAGTTCGAACGCTTCCTCTACGGAGTCAAGCAGAAGAAGAGTTCGATGATTCCGTACGGCATGGACAACGGCTACATCAACAGCTCGCTGTCGATGTTCGACGCCGACTCCTGGGAAGGCACGCCGGAGTACATCGGAGTGCCGGTCTCCAACATCCCGATCCTGTTGATGCGCACCGCGGACGCCAGGGCCGGCAAGGCACGGGTGGTCCCGATCTGGGAGGTGCCGAGCAAGGTCGACACCGCCAAGCGGGTTCGCAAGTACTACACCGACGGCATCCTCAACCACGACCTGCTCAACGTCGACAAGAAGACCATCTACTCGTTGTTCGGCCAGGGGAAGTTCGGCGCCGCCGTCGGCGTGACCGACGGCCTGATGACCACCACCTACGGCGGCACCCTCAACAAGGTCCCGGGCGCGCGGCTCACGCTGACCCTGCCGTACGCCGACAAGGACGCCAAACAGCTGACCACCTTCGGCGCCTCCAACCACGTGGCCTTCAACGTGGAGGGTGACCAACTCGATGACGGCATGAGGTTCCTGGAGTGGTTGTCGGCCCGGGAGAACCACGACCTGCTGGAGTACGGCGTGGAGGGAACCGACTGGGAGGCCGACGACGAGAAGTCGATCACCGCCAAGAGCGAATACGTCTTCCCGGGCTACACGATGTCCTGGCGGATCCCGCTGGAACGCCGCCCGAGCGACATGATCGAGAGCGAGAAGCGCTGGCTGGACTATGCCCAGTCCTTCGACAACTTCGAACTGTCACCGCTGGCGGGTTTCTCCCTCAAGGAACAGCCGATCAAGACTCAGCTGGCGCAGTTCAGCGCCATGATGGCCCGATACCTGCGTCCGGTACAGGCAGGCTCCGTGGACGTCAACCGCGGACTCGACGCGATGAAGAAGGGCTTCTCCGGCGCCGGCCTGGACAAGGCGGTGGCCGAGGTCGAGAAGCAGCTCGGCGCGTTCTTCGCCGCCTCCCGGTGACGGCCGTCCGGCCGGCCATGTCCCATCGAGACCAGGAGTGCCGTGATCCCGTCGCTTGACGCCATCGAGGCCGTGTTGCTTGACGTCGGGGGCGTGATGGTGGTGCCCGACCCGCGTCTGCTGGGCAGGGTGGTGTCGGCCCACGGCGGCACCACCGACCTGTCCGTCGTCCTGCGAGCCCATCACCGGGGTATGGCCGCGGGCGACTCCGACGGCGCGTTCGACTGGGACGCCTACCACGGACGGCTCCTGCGGGAGTGCGGAGTCCCCGAGGAGCAGACCGCGGCCTGCCTGGGCGACATGCAGGTCATGATCGCCGAGCGTCCGGACCTCTGGAGCCACGTGCTCCCCGGAGTCCGGGAGGGCCTGGCGGCGTGCGCGGAGCTGCTGGAGCTGGGCATCGTGTCCAACTCCAACGGCACCGTGGAGCAACTGCTCCGCGACGAGGCGATCTGTCAGGTGGGGCCCGGCCCGGGAGTCGTGGTGACCTGTGTGGTGGACAGCGAGGTCGTCGGTGTGGCCAAGCCCGACCCACGTGTCTTCGGCCCGGCGGTGGCGGCGCTGCGGGTACGCGCGGACAACGTCGCGTATGTCGGCGACACCCGTGCCTTCGACCTGGCCGGTGCCCGGGCCGCCGGCCTGACGGGAATCCACGTCGACCCGTTGGAGCTGTGCCCGCAGCGCGCCGACCACCACCATGTGCACGACCTGGGCGAGGTGGCGCCACTTCTTGCCCGGAGGGCTATGGCGTCAACAGAACCTTGATCGCGCCGTCCTCCTTGTGCTGGAACATCTGGTAAGCCCCCGGCGCCTCGCTCAGCGGTAGCCGGTGGGTGGCGAAGTCCTGCACCCCCAACGGGTCGTCGTCGCCGGTGACCAGGGGGAGGAGGTCGTCGACCCAGCGCCGGACGTTGGCCTGCCCCATCCGGATGGTGACCTGCTTGTCGAACATCTGCATCATGGGCATCGGGTCGACCATGCCGCCGTACACACCGCTGACCGAGATGGTCCCGCCTCGCCGCACCGCGTCGATCGCCGCGTGCAGCGCGGAGAGCCGGTCGACGCCGCCGCGTTCGGTCATCATCGCCGCCAGCGGCTTGGGGAGCATTCCCACGAGCTGGTGGGCGGCCTTGCCCAGGGGCGCTCCGTGCGCCTCCATCCCCACCGCGTCGATGACCGTGTCCGCGCCGCGGCCGTCGGTGAGGTCCCGGATCGTGTCGCCGACGTTGCCCGTGCTCACGTCGACGGTCTCGACGCCGTACTTCCTGGCCAGCGCGAGGCGTTCGGGAACGAGGTCGATGCCGATGACCTTGCGTGCGCCCAGGTGCGCGGCGACGCGGCACGACATCTGGCCGATCGGTCCGAGACCGAACACCGCGACCGTCGAGCCGGTCCCCACGTCGCCGTACACCGCAGCCTGCCACGCGGTGGGCAGCACGTCGGAGAGGTAGACGAAGCGCTCGTCGGACGGTCCCTCCGGGACCTTGATCGGTCCGTAGTGCGCCTGGGGCACGCGGAGGTACTCCGCCTGGCCGCCGGGCACCTGGCCGTACAGCTTCGTGTAACCGAAGAACGCGGCGCCCTTGTCCTGGTCGCGCACCTGCGTCGTCTCGCACTGGCTCTGCAGATTCCGCTCGCACATGTAGCAGTGGCCACAGGAGATGTTGAACGGGACCACCACCCGGTCGCCCGGCCTGATGTGGGTGACCTGCTCACCGACCTCCTCCACGATGCCGATCGGCTCGTGCCCGAGGATGTCGCCCTCGGTCATGAACGGCGTGAGCACTTCGTACAGATGCAGGTCGGAACCGCAGATGGCGGTCGTCGTCGTCCGGATGATCGCGTCGGTGGGTTCTTTGATGACGGTCGGGAACCTCGTCGACGCGGACGTCTCGCTTACCGTGCCACACCGCTGCCTTCACGCGCGCGTTCACCTCTCCCGCAGGGTCGTCTCGATCATGCTTCGATGCCCGGCACGAGGTGCCGCAAACGTTCGGGGTTCAGGCCGCCAGTCCGACGTAGGCCACGAAGCCGACGTAGAGCGCTCCCCACGCCGCCATCGAGAACCTGGTGAACCGTCTTCTGCGGAGTACGGCGTACAGCGCGAGCCCGCCGCCGGCGAGTGCACATCCGACCGCCAACGTACTCGGCGCGGTGAACGACCAGGGCGTGAACGCGAGCCCGACCGAGACCGGCACCATCGACTGGAACACCATCGCCCCGGTGACGTTGCCCAGGGCCAGGGCGTCCTTGCCGTGCCGCGTCCACAGGACACTGTTGGTCTTCTCAGGAAGCTCGGTGGCAAGCGGTGCGAGAACCAGCGCGAGGACCAGCGGGGAGATGCCGACCTGGTGGGCGATGCCCTCCACCTGGGTGACGAAGACCTCGGCGCCGCCGACGATGGCGGCCACCCCGACCAGCATCTGGGCGACGACGGTGACGTTGTGCGGAGGGTCGTGCTTGGTCGAGTCGAAGTACAGCGCGCGCGGCTCCTCCTGTTGCTCGCCGCCGTGCCCGACGGTTCGCCAGACGTAGACGCCGTACGCGACCAGGAACACCACCGCCGCGGCGATCCGGACCGGCTGGTTTCCGATCAGGCCCAGGGTGCCCGCAACTGCGATGAAGACGCCGAAGACGATGAGGTCACGGGCCGTGGTCGGGGTGTGCACCGCGAGTGTGGAGTCGTTGTCCCGCCTGCGGGCGAACAGGTGGGTGGAGACACCGATGACCAGCATCCCCAGGGTGGCCAAGAGGAACGGCGCACCGAGGATCGCACCGATCGCGATCTGCCCGGACTGGTCCCCGCTGAGGATGGCGACGATCGGGATCACCGACTCCGGCAGGGCGGTGGCGGTTGCGGCGAGGACGCTGCCCACCGCGCCCGCGCCGAGACCGAGCCGGATACCGGCCCACTCGACAGCGTTGGTGAATACGACGGCACCGCCGAGCAACAGCGCGAAGGACACAGCGAGCAGAAGGTAGGACATGGTCGGAGCAGGCTAGCGGCGCCTTGATCGTTACGCCCGTCACCGAAGCGGGTGAACACCACCGCCGGCGCTTTCGAGGGTGTCCGTTTTCGGGTGTTCGGCTCGAATGTCTGGTCTGTATTTACCCGGTTGGTTCGGGTCTTGCTGCCGTGAGGCACCGGTCCGTACCTCACTGTCAATGCGTCCTTGACGGCAACGCACGATTCCTCCTGCCAGGTGTTCGCGGCAACGAGCCGAATCCGTGCCCCGTCTTACTCGGTTGTTCTCGCGGCTGTTCCTGCGGGCAAGGTGTGCGGTCGTCTCCGGAACCGCGCCGTTTTCGGCCGCGCGACACAGTGCGGCGTATGCGTTATGGTCGCCAGATCCCGGAAGGGATCATGTGCACGACGACCTGACAGACCTGCGCCCGAAACCTGGTAGTGGTGATGAGCGAGCAGACACAGGCCCGACGGCCCGGTGGGTCCGGAGTCGCCCGGGGTCGGCCTCGGAGTGATGTCGCCCAGGTTGTGAGTAGCGCCACGCGATGTTCTGCTGACCCTCGCGGTTTGGCGGGCGTGGCGTGACGAGTCGTCACCGCCGGCCATGGTCGCGGGCGCGCGACCTCCCTTTGCCTCAACTTTGTCCGCCGGTCACATGGGGGCAGGCAGACCGCAGACGCAACCACCCCCTGACCAGTACGTAGCGAGACGAACACGTGGAGGGACCCAATGGCAACATCGACGCAGGGCATCAACCGGGCGCCTCGACCGAGCAGCCTCGCCGACGTGCTCGAGGTCATCCTCGACAAGGGCATCGTCATCGACGCGTACGTCCGGGTGGCGGTGGTGGGGATCGAACTCCTCACCATCGATGCGCGAATCGTGATTGCGAGTGTGGACACCTACCTCCGCTTCGCCGAGGCGGTCAACCGGCTCGACATGCAGCCTGACGGTCAGGTCGCGGGTGTTCCGGGGCTGATCCGCGAAGTCACCGAGGGCGGTGCCAAGTACAAGACGAAGGGTGCGCTGGAAGGCGTCAAGGACACCGCCAAGGAAGTGATCTCTTCCTTTACCGGCGACGACGACGACGAGTCGAGTACGCCCCGCAAGCGTTCTTCCAGCCGCTCGGGTTCGCGTTCCCGTCGTAGCGACGACAACGGCTGACAGGTCGCACGCCGAGGTCGTGCCGCCGCGCCCAGTCACCGGACATATCTCGAAGGAGAATCAGTGGACGACAGAGCCAAGATCGGCGCGGCGATCGCGGGAGGCTACCTCCTCGGCCGAACCAAGAAAGGCAAGGCCGCGGCCAGCTTCGCGCTGTGGCTTGCCGGGCGTCAGCTCGGGGTCGAGCCCCGCGAACTGGTGCGTGAAGGACTTCTGAAGCTGGCCCAGACACAGCAGGTCACCGAGATCGGCGCCCAGCTGAGAGGACCGCTGCTGGCCGCCGGTCGCAAGGCCGCGATGGCCACTGTCGAGTCCCGGCTGAACAGCCTGTCGGACAACCTGAACCAGCGCACGGCAGACATCACCGGTCGTGCGTCGAAGGTGGCCGGCCAGGCGAAGGGCACCGCCTCGGACGTTGCCTCGGACGTGACAGACCGGGCGTCGGGTGCCGCTTCGGACGTGACGGACCGGGCGTCGGACGCGACGGACAAGGCGACTTCGGCGGGTGGCAAGGCGGGCAGGCGTGGCGCCGGGCTCGCCGGCAGGGCGTCGGGCCTGAGCGATCGACTCCGGCCGGGTCGCAGGCGGAAGGCCGAGGAAGACGACGTCGAGCCCGGCGAGGACGAGTACGACGACGCGAAGGTGTCGGACGAGCCCGACGACGAGGACGACTTCGACGACGAAAATGACGACGAGTACGACGACGAAGACGATGCCGACGACGAGTCGGATGACGACGACTTCGACGACGAGTACGACGACGAGTACGACGACGAAGACGACGACGAAGACGATGACGACGAGGCAGATGTCGATGAGCCGGAGGCGGACGACGACTCCGACGAGGACGCTGAAGGTGAGCCCGCCGACGAAGCTGACGGTGGCGAGGCCGAGGAGGCGTACGACGACGAGGACGCTGAGTACGACGACGTACCCGAGGATGAGGCCGACGAATCCGAGGACGGCGACGACGACGTAGCTGATGAGGCCGACGTCGACGAGCCTGAGGCGGACGACGACTACGACGACGAGTCCGAGGGTGGCGACCCCGAGGACGCGTACGACGACGAGGACGCTGAGGGTGAGCCCGCCGACGACGCTGATGGTGACGAGCCCCAGGGCAAGTACGCCGATGAGGACGAGGCCGACGTCGACGAGCCTGAGGCGGACGACGACTACGACGACGAGCCCGAGGACGAGGCCGACGAATCCGAGGACGGCGACGACGACTCGGATCGTGACGACGTAGCCGACGAGGCTGACGACGACCCGGACAGGGACGAGCCCAACGGGGACGAGCCCGAGGACGCGTACGACGACCAGCCTGAGGGCGAGTCCAGCGAGTCGGATCAGGATGACGACGAGGCCGATGCACCGGACGAGGACACTTCGGAGGGCGAGCCCGAAGCCCAGGACGAGTCGGATGAAGAATCGGATGAGCACTCGGATGAGGACTCGGATCGGGACCACGGCGACGACGAGGCGCCTGCGGTAGCGGAGTCCGGCGACGGCTCTGACGACGAACCCACCGACCGGTCCGAGGACGACGAGGACGACGAGTCCGACCGTGGTTCGAGGGCGGGGGAAGTGACCGTTTCCGCCCTCGGAGCCAGTGCGGAAGGGGCCGGTGAGGCTTCGGACGCGCCGGCCAAGAAGGCTTCCACCGACCGCAGGGCGAGGAAGACCACCTCCGGCCGAGGAACGAAGAAGGCTGCCTCTTCGGATGGAGCGAAGAAGACCACCTCCGCTCGAGGTGGAGCCAAGAAGGCCGCCTCCTCCCGCAGCGGGGCGAAGAAGGCCGCCTCGGACGGCGGTGCCAACAAGTCGACATCTGCGCGTGGTGGCGCCAAGAAGGCCGCGTCTTCCGGGGACGGTGCGAAGAAGGCCACGCCTGCCCGTGGTGGGGCCAAGAAGGCTGCCTCTGCGGACGAGGGGGCGGCGAAGAAGACCACCTCCGCTCGGCGTGGGGCCAAGAAGGCCGCCTCGTCGGGTGAGAGTGCGGACAAGGCCGCCTCGGACGGCGGTGCCAAGAAGGCGACCTCCGCTCGGCGTGGGGCCAAGAAGGCCGCGTCCTCCGGGGACGGGGCGAAGAAGGCGGCGTCTGCTCGTGGTGGGGCCAAGAAGGCTGCCGCTGCGGACGAGGGGGCGGCGAAGAAGACGACCTCCGCACGGGGTGGGGCGAAGAAGGCCGCTGCGTCGGGCGATGGGGCTACGAAGAAGGCTGCCTCGTCCCGCAGCGGGGCGAAGAAGGCCGCGTCGTCTGGCGGTGCCAAGAAGGCGGCGTCTGCTCGTGGTGGAGCCAAGAAGGCCGCCGCTGCGGACGAGGGGGCGGCGAAGAAGACGACCTCCGCACCGGGTGGGGCCAAGAAGGCTGCCTCGTCGGGTGGGGCGAAGAAGACGACCTCCGCTCGGGGTGGGGCCAAGAAGGCCGCGTCCTCCGGCGGCGGTGCGAAGAAGGCTGCTTCGTCGGGTGGGGCGAAGAAGGCCGCATCGCGCTCGGCTGCGAAGAAGACCACATCGGCCGGCGGGGCGAAGAAGGCCGCATCCTCCCGCGCCGGTGCCAAGAAGACCGCATCGACAGGTGGCGCGAAGAAGGCCGCATCGTCCCGACGCGGGGCGAAGAAGGCAGCATCCACGTCCTAGAGCCGTACCTCGAACTCTGGACGTAGGTCCACGCGCACCGGTCGGTAAGGAGAGGAGAGCAGATGGCAGGCAAAGGAAAGTCGGTGCTGACCGATCTCGGGTCGTCACTGCTGAAAGGCCCTGTGGGGGATCGCCTCAAGCAGGAGGCACGTGACTTCGCCACTGCACGGGGGTCGGACTTCGTCCAGTCCCTTGGTGGCCGGCTCGAGGGGGTCACCCAGCGGCTGGACGACCACGCCGAGAATCCCAACGGCCGCAAGAACAAGAACGGCGACGGCGACGGCGAGGAGGACGGCGACGACTCCAAGCCCGGGCGCCTCGCCTCGCTGGGGTCGGGGCTGAAGGACAAGGCCAAGTCGCTCGTGGGCAAGGGTGACGACGACGGCGACGACGACGGTGAAGACGGCGACGGCGACGGCGAGGGTGGCGAGAAGAAGGGCCGCGGCAAGGGGCGGTCCGGTCCGAAGATGATGAACATCATCGAGGACATCAACGTCGGAGTGCCGGTGTCGGTGGCGTACGACCAGTGGACGCAGTTCCAGGAGTTCGGCTCGTTCATGAAGGGCGTCCGGGGAGTTGACGCCAAGGACGAGACGGAGAGCAACTGGCGCGGCAAGGTCTGGTGGTCCACCCGCAGTTGGAGCGCTCGCGTCACCGAGCAGATTCCGGACCGCAAGATCGCCTGGACGACCGACGGGGCGAAGGGCACCACCAAGGGCATCGTCACGTTCCACCCCCTGGCCGACGACCTCACCAAGATCCTCGTGGTCGTCGAGTACTACCCCAAGGGGTTCATGGAGAAGACGGCGAACATCTGGCGCGCGTTCGGTCGTCGTGTCCGTCTGGACCTCAAGCACTTCCGCCGGTTCGTGACGGTCCAGGGCGAGGCGTCCGGCTCGTGGCGCGGTGAGATCCGCGACGGCGAGGTCGTTCGCGAGCCCGACGAGAACGATGAGTACCGCCGCGAGGACGATTACCGTCCGCCGAACAGGCTGAACTCGGACGAGGATTCGGAGGACTCCGACCTCGACGACGACGACTTCGATGACGAGTTCGACGACGAGGACGACGAGTTCGACGACGAGTCCGGCGAGGACGGCGAGGACGGCGAACCGACTGACGAGTCGGACGAGGACGGCGAGCCCACGGACGAGGACGGCGAGCCTACGGACGAGTCCGACGACGCCGACCAGGGCGACGACGAGGGTGAGCCCGAGGACGCGGATGAGCCGACCGACGAGCAGGCTGAGGAGTCCGACGACAGCTCGGACGAGCCCGCCGCGGAGTCCGACCAGGGCGGCGAGCAGGCTGAGGAGTCCGAAGACAACGCGGACGAGCCGGCCGAGAAGCCCGCGCGCAGGCGGCGCCCGAGCTCACGTGAGGGCTCGCGCAGGCGCCCGCGGAGGAGCTCCGACAGCGAGTCCGACGACAGCTCGGACGAGCCCGCCGCGGAGGCCGACCAGGGCGGCGAGCAGGCCGACGAGTCCGGGGACGACGCGGACGAGCCGGCCGAGAGGCCCGCGCGCAGGCGGCGCCCGAGCTCACGTGAGGGCTCGCGTCAGCGCTCGGAGAGGAGCTCCGACGGTGAGCGCAACGGCCGTTCGGCCGAAGGCCGTCGCTCTCCCCGCCGGGCCCGGAAGTCGACCACCTCGGCATGAGCACCCAGCGGTGAGCCACACCGCGTACCGGTGAACGACGTCGTGCCCCTCGCTAGCAGCGGGGGGCACGACTTCGTCCGCGGTGAGTCAGTGCGCGCCCGGCCCCCCCGGAGCGGGCGAGAACCTCCGGCGGTGTCCAGTCCGCCCAGGCTGCGACTGTCCCCGTCCAGACGCGTTGCGGCGCAAGCCGGACACGCTGGCCGAGGTGGGGGCCCCCGTTCGGCGTTGCCGCCCTTGTGCGCCGACTGTCACGCCACCCTGCGCACCTACTGCCGCGCGACCATCACCCAGCTGAGCTGGATGTCCGGGGAACGCGTCGGGGACACCGTGAGAGTGATCGTCCCGTCGGCGGTCGGTGCGACGTCGGTGTAAGTGCCCGCAGCGGGCTCGGCCGTGAACAGCTGCTGGTCCGACACCACGGTTCCGTTGACGCTTACCCGGGCCGCGCGGTTCGCCCACGGCCACGGGTCGTAGTAGCCGGCGTAGACGGTGTAGCGCCTGCGCGGGTCGAGTCCGGACATCGTGTACGACAGGTCGCGGTGGCTGACGGCGTACCGCAGCGTGGTGTAGATGTCGCCGTTCACGACGGTGCGCGGCTTGCTTCCCTCGCTGGTGTAGCCCCACCGGGCGCCGGTCGCGGGGTCGGCGCCGAGCGGCTGCTCGGGCACGGAGTTGAGCAGGGAGCCGTCCTCACCGGCGATCGCGACGATGCGCTGCCAGTCGGTGGTGGAGTCACCGCCGGCGTTCACGACGTACCGCAGCTGCTTCGGCACCACGAGCACGTCGCGGGTGAACGTCAGCCCGCCGAGGTCGGTCAGCGTCCCGGTGACCGACACCATGCCGGGACGGGACAGGTCGCCGGTGTCCCAGGTGACCGCCGAACCGACCGTGCGTCCGTCGCGGGTGACCCGGACGTGCCGTGGAAGTGAGCCGGACTCACCCAGCCAGACGAACGACGGCATCCTCGCCTGCACGGTGTAGCGCGGCTGCGGGGTCAGGTCGGCCAGCGTCCATTCGTCGCGCCACGGAAGCCGCATCGAGTCGCCCTCACCGAACCGGATCGGCAGCCAAACGTACGGCGAGTTGGCGAGGTCGGACGGCGTCCACCGGTCGCCCATGTAGATGAACTGCCCCTGGTCGGGGTCGACCGGGACGACCGACGTGCTCTGCGAGCGGTACGTCGTGCCCGCGCCGTCGCCCTGTGCCGGGTTGCCGTGGTCGGTCCACTCGCCGAGGATCGAGGTCGCGGTGGCGTAGCTCGCGGGGTTGGGATCCCAGCCGGTGGCGCCGGAGGTGATGAGGTAGTAGGTGCCGTGCGACTTGAACAACGCCGGCGCCTCGCGGTGGCCGCCGACGTAGGGCCGGACGAAGTCGACGCCCTTCACCGCGCGGTCGGGCGGGGTCGCGAGGTAGGTGTAGTCGTCGTCGAGCCGGGAGATGAACAGCGAGTAGTTCTCCTCGCTGGAGTAGACGATGTACGCCGTGCCGTCGTCGTCGACGAACAGGTTCATGTCGCGGGCCATGCCGGGGTTGTCCGGCTGGTAGTTCGGCTCACCCGGCGGCGCGACGTGCAGGCGGTAGCTGTCGATCCAGCGGAACGGCCCGGTGGGGGAGTCCGACACCGCGACCCCTGCCCTGGCCTTGGCGTACTGCGCGTTCGAGGTGGCCGACGGGCCGTCCGCGTGCACCCACATCACCCACGTGTCGTTGCGTGCGTTGTGGATGACCTTGGGGCGTTCGAGGATCGCGGGGTTGACGTCCGCGCTGACCTTGCGGGTGCCGAGGTCGCGGTAGACGGCCGCCTGGTGCTCGGCGGTGTAGTCGCCGTACAGCGCGCGGAAGTACGGGTCGTCGGTGAACTGGCTCGGTGAGTTCATCGACCGCAGTGCGAGGCCCCGGTCGGTCCAGTTGTACAGATCGGTGGAGGAGTAGACGTGCACGCCCGGGCTGTCGTAGTAGCCGTTGCTGCGGTCCTCGCCGTACCAGTAGTAGAGCTTGCCGCCGGAAGGGTCCTCGGTCATCACGACCTGTCCGCCGTGCGCCTGGATCGGCTTGCCGTCGGTGTCCAACCAGGGTTGCCCCGGCCGGAAGGAGTCGTACGCGGTCGCGGTCGCTTGGTCCGCGGCCGGTTGCTCAGCGACCGGCGTTTCCTGGGCCGACGCCGGTGAGCCCAGTGGTGAGCCCAGCAGTGAGCCGCTCACGACCGCGGCCGCGACGAGGAGCAGGGTCAGGCGAAACGGACGTCCCAGGCGCATGGTTCGGGATCGTCGCACCGCGCCGTCGTGCCGTCAACGTTCGGTGACTGACAACTGACGGCCAGTATGGGCGGCCGCGGCTGTCGGGCCCTGCACCCGGAAAGGCGAGGTCAGTGCTTCCTGATCCGGCGGAGCAGGAGCAGTGAGGCCAACGCCACCGGAACCGCCACCACGACGGCCTTGCCGTTGCGGCCGCTCACGATCTTCACGACCTGGGTGCCGGCTCTGCGCAACTGCTTCGGCCCGTCGGCGCGCGCCGTCGAGGACAGGCTCTTCGCCTTGTCCCGGGTCACCTTGGACGCTCCGGTGGCACCGGAGCGCACGCTTCCGGTCAGCTTGGCGGACTTGTCCTGGGCCATTGCTCGTACGTTCATCTTGGTTCCAATCTCGTCGATCGTTCCACGTAGCCGTTCGCGGGCCTGGTCGACCTGAACCTGGATCCGCGCGGGTTCTGCGGCCTCGCGGTAGGCGTTCGGGCCCCGCTGGTCACGCATACGTGCTTCCTCTCGCCGGTTCGGTGATCTCTTGCTATCGAGACCGGCCAACTGCGTCAAGTCGGCTATTACGGCGGCCGGTCGCCCCTGGTGAATTCGCGGACGTGAATCGCGGCGACGTGTACTTGCCGACGCCCGCCGAACTCGGACATTCGGAATGATTGGCCGCCTGCGCATACTGACAGATCTGTCGCACCTACGCACAGTCATTCGTTGCCAGGAAGGCCAAATCACCTCGCGCGACACAACGCAACCGATGCGGTAGCGTCGCGAAGGCGTCACCGGGGGGCTACATAGTCGAACACGAAATACATTGACCTGACCCATATCCGCTGGGGACATATGACCGAGCGACAGCAATCTGACCCCGACGAATCCCGGGAGCGGGAGCCCCGCGCCAAGAAGAAGCCGAGCATGGCCAAGGTCATCCGCGGCGCCGTGCAGCAGTTCGGTGAACTCACCGGCAAGCAGGCCGACGGGGTGAGTGGCGTACGCCGTGAAGGTGACGGCTGGTCACTGCTCGTCGACGTGGTCGAACTCGAGCGCATCCCCTCCACCACGACGGTGATCGCGACCTACCGGCTCGACGTCACCTCCGACGGCGAGCTGGACGGTTATGAACGCCTGCGCCGTTATGTACGTGGATCGGTGGATCCGTCATGACGCAGTCGGTCGCTGGTCGCAACCCTCGGCCCGACACGCTCGCCGATGTCCTGGAACGCGTTCTGGACAAGGGTGTCGTCATCGCGGGCGACATCGTCGTGAACATTCTGGACATCGAGCTGCTGTCCCTGAAGCTGAGGTTGTTCGTCGCCTCTGCCCAGACCGCCCAGGAGATGGGCATGGACTGGTGGACGCGCGACGAGTTCTTCACCTCCCAGTCGACCGGCGGGGGCAAGAAGAACGACGAGGTCGAGGGCAGGCGCGCACCGGCTGAGCTGGAGGCGGAGAACGACCAGCTGAAGGAGCGCATCGAGCGCCTCGAGCGAGCGATCGCCGACCGTGAGCTTCCGGAGCGGTCCGAGCGATCGAACCGGTCCGGCGACGCACAGGAGGAGGATCGCTGATGACGGCGGGCGGCGCTCGCGGCCTCTACCTCTTCGCCATCGTCGGTTCCACGGCGGTGGACCTGTCCGGCCTGCCCGGCATCGTCGGAGGCGGCAGCCCACGACTGGTCGCTCACGGCGACCTCGCGGCGGTTGTCTCCGACGTTTCGCTTGCCGCGTTGGGCGTACGCGAGGACGAGGTCACCGAGGACGGCCCGCTCGCCCGGATGGCGATGGACCACGACACCGTGATCCGCGCCGTCTTCGACCAGACGCCCGCTCTTCCGCTCCGACTGGCGACGGTGGTCGGTGACGACGACGCCGCGCGCCGGCTCCTGGAGGAGCGTTCCGCCGAGATCCGCGACCTGCTTGCCCGGCTGGCCGACCACCAGGAGTGGGGTGTCCGGATGCGCCGCGAAGCCGAGACGCCCGACGCCAACACCGAACGCGAGCGCGACCGCGCCGGGCGTCCGTCCGGACGTGCCTACCTGCAGGCGCGACGGGAGGCGTTGCAGGCGAGCCAGGAGCAACGCCATGCCGTACGTCAGGCCGGCGACGAGGTTTACCGTGCGTTGGCGGAGCACGCCAGTGACGCGACCCGGCTGTCCTCCGGCGGTGCGACCGACCTGCTGCTGAACGCCACCTACCTCGTCCCCACCTCGGCGACCGACGCGTTCCGGGACCTGGTGGAGAAGTACGCCGCCGACCTGGAGGCCGGCGGAGTACGCGTCGAGCTGACCGGGCCGTGGCCGCCGTACAGCTTCGCGCAGGTGACCATCGGATCCTCGGCGGCGGCCGATGGCTAACCGCACGCTTCTCACCGGTTCGGGCGGGGGCACCAGTCTGGTGGACCTGCTGGACCGCGTTGTCGACCGTGGAGTTGTGGTGTCCGGCGACATCATCATCTCCCTGGCCGGCATCGACCTGATCCAGGTCAACCTCCGGCTGTTGCTGATCGGGCTGGAGACGGCCAACGAGATACACCGCACCAACCTCGAGGGGAGGGGAGCGCGATGAGCGAACCGGCACACCTGCCGCGGCTGCCGGACCTGCGGCGCACCCCTCGCATCGACGCGAACGCCGAGGACCTCGGTAGGGGCCTCGGGCAACTCGTCGTGGCTCTGCTCGAACTCGTCCGTGACCTCCTGGAGCGCCAGGCGATCCGGCGAATGGACGGCGGAAGCCTGAACGACGAGGAAATCGAACGCCTGGGGGAGGCGCTGCTCGCACTGGAAGACAAGTTCGCCGAGCTTCGGGAGATCTTCGGGGTCGAACGCGAAGGACTCCGGCTCCCGGTCGACGTCGACGACCTGCTCGACGAACACGAACGGCTCGACACCACAGGGAGGCACAACAAGCCATGGCAGCTGTAGCGACGCAAGGAATCAACCGTGCGCCCCGACCGAGCAGTCTGGCCGATGTCCTCGAGGTGATCCTCGACAAGGGCATCGTCATCGACGCCTACGTTCGCGTCGCGCTCGTGGGTATCGAGATCCTCACCATCGACGCCCGGATCGTGATCGCGAGCGTGGACACCTACCTCCGGTTCGCCGAAGCGGTCAACCGGCTGGACCTCGGCCAGCAGGAGGACCAGGTGGCCGGCCTTCCGGGGCTGGTCCGGGAGGTGACCGGGGACGGCAACTCCTCCGGCAGCAAGACCAAGGGCGCCATCAGCGGAATCAAGGAGTCCTTCTCCTCCGACGACGACGATGACGACGACGAGGACGACGACTCCGGCCGGGAGCAGCGGTCCACCACCCGCCGGAGGGCCTCGTCGAGCCGGAGCGCACCGCGGTCGCGGCGTGCGAGCCGTCAGCCTGCGGAGGAGTCCTGAGATGTTGTTGTTGCACGGAGTGGTCCCGGCGGGCCGCGAGATCGACGAACAGGGTGAGCTCTCCGACGGGGAGTACCAGATCGTCGAGGACGGCGACCTGGCCGTCCTGGCCCGGGAGGTCGCCGGAGAGGACGAGCTGACCGAGGACGACGCGGTGAAGTACCTCGACGCCCTGGTCGAGTTGGTACGCGGCGGGCCCGTGCTGCCGCTCCGTTTCGGAACGGTCGCGCCCGACGTGGACGCGGTGCGCTCGGAGGTGCTCGCCCCGGCGGCCGAGGAGTTCGCGCGGGCGCTGGAGGCAACCGCTGATCTCGTCGAGCTCCGGCTCACGTTCACCCTCACCGACGAGGCCGTCGCGCGGCTGTTCAGGGAGGACCCCGAGCTGCGGGCGGCGGCCGGCCGCGGTGGGCCGGGCAGCGAGATGTCCGAACGCATCGAGGTCGGGCAGCTCGTCGCCCAGCGGCTCACCGAACAACGGTCCCAGCTCGTCGCGGCCTGGGTCGCGACGATGGGCGAACTCACCGAGGACACGAAGTCGATCAGCTCGTCGGAGGAGGGCTGGGAGCAGGTGGCCCTCCTCGTCCGCCGGGAGCGGTTGGACGAGCTGGACGAGGCGGTCAGGGCGCTCACCAACGAGGTGGACGGGCTGGCCGAGCTCGAGTACGTCGGACCGTTGCCGCTCTACAGCTTCGACGCGATCGGAATGGCCGACGCGTCGACTACAGCTCAGTCTCAACAGTCCCGCTGGGGCTGGTGAGACTCACGGTCGGAAGATCTTCGCCGCGGGGGACTGCGGCGACGAGGCCGGATCTTTCGCCGTAACCGAGAGGAGAACACCGTGGATGACAGGACCAAGATCGCTGTCGCGGTCGCCGGGGGATACCTCCTTGGCAGGACGAAGAAGGGCAAGGCGGCACTGAGTCTCGCGCTGTGGCTCGCCGGTAAGGAGCTCGGCCTTCAGCCGCGTGAGCTCGTCCGCGAGGGCGTGCTCAGGCTGGCCAGCACGCCACAGATCACCCAGCTCGGCGACCAGTTGCGCGGCCCGGTGGCCGACGCCGGCCGCAAGGCGGCGTTGGCAACGCTGGAGTCGCAGCTCACCCGGCTGTCCGACGGCCTGCAGTCGCGTACCAGCTCCCTGACCGACAAGTCCTCGAAGCTGAAGGACAAGGCCGGCGAGGCCACCCAGGGTGTCGAGGACGAACTCGACGACGACTACGACGACGAGTACGACGACGAGGCGGACGACCGCGCCGGCGACCAGGTCGACGAGGACGAGCCCACGGACGAAGTGGACGACGCCGACGACGCCGAGGAGTCCGGCGACGCCGAGGAGCCCGCGGCCGAGCGCCGCGAGCGGCCGCGGCGTCGCCCCCGCGAAAGCCGTGGGGACGACTCGGAGGAGAAGCCGCGCCGTAGGCGCCCGAGTTCGGACGCGCCCCGCCGGGCCGCGAGCAGGACCCGTTCGGCGGCTTCCCGCCGTCAGGGTTCCGGCTCTGGCCGGCAGGCTCGGTCGCGAGGCTGAGGAAGGAGATCCGGGTGGCTTCCAAGAAGAGCTCGCTCCTGGGGGACGTCGGTAAGGCTCTGTTGAAGAGCCCTGCCGTCGAGCGCCTCACCGACGAGGCGAAGGAGTACGCCGCCGCCCGCGGATCGGAGCTTGTCGAGTCGGTCAGCGGCAAGCTCGGTTCGTTGACCAAGGGGCTCGAGGAGCAGGCCGAGAACCCCAGCGCGATGATGACCGGAGTTCAGGCGCTGCTCGAGGGCAAGTCGCCGCTGAGGGCCGGCATGAGCGCACTCGGCCAGGGCCTGAAGAACAAGATCAAGGGCCTGTTCGGCGGCGGTCGCTCAGGGCCGAAGCTGATCAACATCATCGAGGACATCGAGATCGGTGCGCCGGTGTCGGTGGTGTACGACCAGTGGTCGCAGTTCCAGGAGTTCGGCTCGTTCATGAAGGGTGTCGAGGGTGTCGACGCCAAGGACGAGGTGGAGAGCAACTGGCGCGGCAAGGTCTGGTGGTCCAAGCGGAGCTGGAGCGCGCGGGTCACCGAGCAGATTCCTGACCGCAAGATCGCCTGGACGACCGAAGGTGCCAAGGGCACGACCAAGGGTGTCGTCACCTTCCACCCGCTGGCCGACGACCTGACGATGCTCCTCCTCGTCATGGAGTACTACCCCAAGGGGCTGTTCGAGAAGACGGCGAACATCTGGCGGGCGTTCGGCCGTCGGGTCCGCCTGGACCTCAAGCACTTCCGCCGGTTCGTGACGATCCAGGGGGAGGCCTCCGGGTCGTGGCGCGGTGAGATCCGCGACGGCGAAGTGGTTCGCGAGCCGGACGAGGACGACGACTACCGCCGCGAGGACGAGTTCGGTCGGCAGGACCGGCGACCGGACGACCAGGATGGTTCCGAGGACGACGACCTCGACGACCTCGACGACGAGGAGTCGGAGGACGACGACGCGGACGAACCCCGCGACGACGAGGACGACGAGGACGAGGACGGGTTCGACGACGAACTCGACGACGACGAGCCGGAAGACGACCGGGACGCCGACGACGAGTACGACGACGAGTACGGAGACGAGGACGACGAGCCCGACGACGAGTACGGAGACGAGGACGACGAGCCCGACGACGAGGCGGACGACACCTCGGCCGGGAACGGCAACGGCCGCGGACCTTCCCCACGCCGTCGGCGGCGCCGCCGCGCCGAGGCGGTTCGCTGACGGGACCAATCGGCGGACCGGTCGGGAGTCCACACGTACTCCCGACTGTCACCTCGCAACGACACAGGGCGCTCGTGAAGTGCCGGTTTCGACCGGCCTTCCGGGCGCCCTGCGCCGTCTGACGACCCGGCGATGGTGACGCGCACCACTGTTCCGGTGCGCACCTCGGGGCGCCGAACCACGCTCAGGTGGCCGCTTCGGCTTCCCTGGCCTACGGTGGGGGAGAACGGCGCGCTTCCGGCCCAGTCCCAGCGAACGGAGCGAACCCGTGTCGACCAAGAAGACCACGCAGACAAAGGCCACCGGCGTACACCATGCCGGCGCTGCCGACCCCGAGATCCGCATCAGTTCGATCCACACCGGAGCCGGCGCTCTCGTCGCGTCCGTGACCGGCGAAGTGGACCAGGCCACCTCGGCACAGCTGTCCCAGGAGCTGAACCACCTGCTCGACGAACGACCGGCGATGGTCGTGCTGTCGCTGGCGGACGTGCCCTTCCTCGACTCCGGCGGACTCGACGTCCTGGTCGACGTCCAGCGCCGCGCCCACGCCGAGCACGTTCCGGTGCGCATCTGCGCGCCTCGCCGGGGACCGACCAAGCTCCTGCACCTCACCGGCCTCGACGTCGCGTTCGACATCTACCCCACGGTCGACGACGCACTGGCCGGCACCACCAGCGGTGGATCCCCGTTCGCCTGAGCCCACGGCTCACCGGAGTCCCTGACCCGGCAGACACGTGCGGCCGTTTCACCGACGGCACCTCGGGTACGCGATCTTCGACCCGGACCACCAGGCTGGTCCCCCTTCGCGACATGCCCCGAGGGCGGTGGAGATCCGATGGAAGTACCAACGCCCCGAACAGCCCTGGTGACCGGCGCCTCGCGCGGACTCGGTCTGCTGGTGGCACGCGAACTCGCCCGGCGCGGCTACTCCCTGGTGCTGTGCGCGCGTACGGCCGACGACCTGTACGCCGCGCGGGACGACCTGACCGCCCGCGGCGCCGACGTGCTGGCCGTTCCCTGTGACGTACGAAACGCGCAGGAGGTCGAGTACCTGGTCGCCCGCGCGATCGGCCACCGCGGCGGGCTCGACCTCGTGGTCAACGTGGCGGGCTCGACGTCGTGGTCAACGTGGCGGGCGTCATCCAGGTCGGGCCGCTGGAGTCGGTGACCGTCGAGGCGTTCCGGGACGCGCTGGACACCATGTGCCTCGGCCCGGTGCAGGTCACGCTCGCGGCGCTGCCGCACCTCCGCGCACGCCGCAGCGGCCGGATCGTGAACGTCACGTCGATCGGCGGGAAGCTCGCGGTGCCGCACCTCCTGCCGTACTCCGTGGCGAAGTTCGGGGCGGTCGGCTTCTCCGAGGGGCTGCGCGCCGAACTCGCGGGCAGCGGCATCTCCGTCACCACCGTCGTGCCCGGGCTGATGCGCACCGGCTCCCACGTGCGCGCGTCGTTCGCGGGCCGGTCGACCAAGGAGTACGGCTGGTTCTCCGCCGCGGCCAGCGCGCCACTGCTGTCGATGGACGCCGAACGCGCCGCCCGCCGGATCGTGGCGGCTGGCCTGGCCGGGCGAGCGGAGGTCACGCTCACCCCGGCCGCGATCCTCGGCGCCAGGGTGGCCGGGTTGATGCCGGGTACGACGAACAGACTGCTCGGCCTGGTCCGCCCGTTGCTGCCCGGCCCGCCCGCCGATCCCGGGCAGACGGGCGCCGAGCCCGGTCACCGGGCACAGGAGCGGACGGACTCCAGGGTGCTCCGTGGCCTCACCACGATGGGGCGTTCGGCCGCGCGCAGGTTCAACCAGCGGCGCGCGGCGAGCACCTGACCGGGGCCGGAAGGAAGGCCCGGACCTCGGCGAGGGTCCGTACGTGCTCGTGGTCGCCGGGGTCGTCGCAGTCGTCGTACGGGTCGTAGTGCACGGCCAGGATGTCCGCGGCCTGGGCGCCGCGGACATCCGCCGGCACGGTGTCGCCGACGTGGACCGCTCGGTCGCAGGTGGTGCCGACCGCGTCCAGAGCAGCCCGGAAGAAGCGCGGGTCGGGCTTGTCGTAGCCGACCACCGCGCTGTCCAGTACCGCGTCGACCGTCACACCCGGGCCCTCGCCCTCCTGGCACATCGCCGCCTCGCGCAGCATCCGGGCGATCCGCCCGTCCGCCTGCGACACGATCGCCACGCGCACCTCCTCGCCGGTGAACTCGGCGAGCGCGGCCCTGGAAGCGGGGTCCGGTGCGTGCCACATGTTTCGCGTACGGGAGACCGCGCGATAGTCCTCGACCGCGGCCGGCAGCCGATCGGCCGGAACGCCCGCGAACCTCGGCAGCAGTTCGTAATAGTCGCGCAGCGCGCCCCGGGCAGGGAACGCCGCGTTGTGGGCGGCGTAGTGCGCCCGCAGGAACTCCTCCTCGGTGCCTGCACCGCCGTGCCGGGCGACGACCGGGGTGAGCAGGGCCGCGTTGGGCAGCAGAAGAACTCCGCCCACGTCGACGAGCAGGGCGGTGGACGACGAGGCGAAATCGGCTGGCGACACCAGATCCTCCATGGCTGGACTCGTTGCTGAACACCTTGCTGGGCACGGTTGCCGACCCGATGCGAACACCTGCCGGCGCGTTGCTGAACACGTGGTGGAAATGATTGACGCCTCAGCGTACTCGATGTAAATATTGCCCGCATGGGATCAACGGGGGCGAACGGGGCGAACTCCGACGCCACGCTGCTGGAGCGGATCGCGTCGATGCGTGACACCCTCACTCCCACCGCCCGCCGGATCGGCGACGTCATCAGTGAGGACGGGGCCCTGGTCGCCCGGATCGGGATCGAGGAACTGGCCGAACGCACCGGCACCTCCACCGCCAGCGTCAACCGCTTCTGCCGGATGCTCGGCCTCGCCGGCTACACCGAACTCCGGTTGGCGCTCGCGGGTGAGGCGGGCCGAGGTGGCTCGGCAGGCCGTCACGACCCGGACGCCGACCCGACCGGTGACATACCGGCCGACGCCGATGCCGAGACGACGGTGGCGCTGCTCGCGTCGTCGACGGTGCACGCGATCAGGCGTACGGCGCAACTCCTCGACACCGCGGACCTCGACCGGCTGGCCGGCGCCGTGGCCGAGGCAGGTCAGGTGCAGGTCTTCGCGTTCGGGGGAAGCGCCGACGTCGCGCACTACCTCGCCACCCAGCTCACCGGTATCGGCGTTCCGACGCTCACCTCCGCCGATGTTCACACCGCCGCCGCGTACGCCGTGACCTTGGGACCGAACGACGTCGCGATCGCGATCAGCCACTCCGGCCGTGCGGTGCAGGCGATCGAACTCCTCGACCTGGCCCGCTCCCGCGGCGCGACCACGGCCGCCGTCACCAGCAGCGCCGCGTCTCCGCTGGCTGTCGGCGCCGACGTCACGCTGGCCACCACCGCCCGTACGGCGACCTACCGCTATCGCGGCACCGCCGGGCGGCATGCACAACTGTTCGTCACCGACGCGCTATACGTGCGGGTGGCACAGCTCCGGGCCGAGTCCGCCCGGCAACTGCTCGACCTGGCCGGTGCCGCCACCGCGCGCTACCAGGTCGGGCCGGCACGAAAGTCTCGTCGCACCTCGAATCCCCACCACTGAAGGAGAACGAGCATGCGTGTGACCCGCGGCATCCTCGCCGGAGTGTCCGCCTGTCTGTTGGCCGCGACCGTCGCCGGGCCCGCCACCGCGGCCACGGCCTCCGGCCGCCCCAGCCCCGCACCCATCATCGTCACCGAGCAGGCCAGTGACCGCGTCGTGGTGCTGGACAGCACCAAGCGCTGGGCGAACTCCAACGCCACCCTGTGGTCGTGGCAGCCGAGCGCCGACAGCGACGCCGGCGACACCAGCAAGTCCTGGGGGCTGCCCGACGACGCTCGCCTGCGTACGGGCGCCGACGGCCGTCAGTACGTCCTGGTCACCGACTCCTACGGGCTGCTCGCCTCGGTGCCCTACTCGGACAAGGGGCCGGTGGCGTGGTCGGTCGATCTCGGGCGAAGTCCCAACCCGCACGGCATCGAACTCCTGCCCGACGGCAACATCGCGGTGGCCGCCAGCAACGGCAGCTGGATCCGCGTCTACACCGCGAGCCAGGGCAGGCATTCCGACACCTACGTCGAGGCCGCGCTGCCCGGCGCGCACGAGGTCTGGTGGGACGCGCGGCTGTCCGTCCTGTGGGCCATCGGCGACCACCTGCTGGTGAAGTACGCCGTGGGCGGCACACCGGCGGCGCCGACCCTGACCCAGCAGGCGGCGTACAACCTGCCTACCAACTGGGGCCACGACCTCGGGCCGGTGGCCGGCGACCCCGACCGGCTGTGGCTCACCACCGTGTACGGCGTCCACCAGTTCCAGAAGTCCACCGGGACGTTCGTCGGCTTCCCCCGTCAACGTGAGCTTTACGCGCTCAACATCAAGAGTGTGGGAACGGACGCGGCCACCGGCACCGTGCTGGAGACCACGCCGAAGGCCGGCAACCCGTGCAGCTGGTGCACCGACTCGGTGGACCTGTTCGTCGGTGCGGACAGTACGGAGGAGAAGGTCCTTCCAGGCGCCCAGATCTACCGGGCTCGCTGGTTCGACGAGGAGAGCTCGTAACCGAGCCGCGTTTCCGGCAGACCAGGTCGCAGCAGGGCGTCAGGAGTAGCCGTACGGCGCACGCGGGTGGTACGGCTCCTCCAGGCGCTTGGTCTCCTCTTCGTCGAGCACCAGGTCGAGCGCGGCGACGGCCTCGTCAAGGTGGCCTTGCCTGGTCGCCCCCACGATCGGCGCGTTCACGGCTGGCCGACCGAGCAGCCAGGCCAGTGCGATGCACGCGGGCGGGACACCGCGAACCGCCGCTACCGCGGCCAGCGCGTGAAGGACCTCCTGACTGTTGCCGGTGTCGCCGTCGGCGCGTGCCCGGGACCCCCGGACGGCAGCTCGTGCGCTGGGAGTCCCGCCTGCGTGCAGCCCGACACGGGCGAGGTCGCCACCGGCCAGCGGGCTGTACGGCAGAACGCCGACGCCGAGGTCTGCGCACTGCGGCAGAATCTCCCGTTCCTCCTCGCGGTAGACGAGGTTGTACCGGGTCTGCATGGACACGAACTGGGTCCATCCGCCCAGCCGCGCGGTGTACTGCGCCTTCGCGAACTGCCATGCGTACATCAGGGACGCACCGAGGTAGCGCACCTTCCCCGCGCGTACGACATCGTCCAGGGCGGCCAACGTCTCCTCGATCGGAGTCTCGGGGTCCCAGCGGTGGAGCTGGTACAGGTCGATGTGGTCGGTGCCCAGCCGGCGCAGGGACGCGTCCACCGCGGCCAGGACGTGGGCCCGGGACAGGCCGCGGTCGTTGGGGCCGTGGCCGGTCGGGTAGTAGACCTTGGTCGCGAGCACGTAGTCGTCGCGCTTCCCGAACAGCTTGCGCAGCAGGCGTCCGGTGATCTCCTCGCTGGCCCCACCGGAGTACATGTCGGCGGTGTCGAAGAACGTAACGCCGGCCTCGACCGCCCGGCGCACGATGGGTTCGGCCGCATCCTCGGCGAGGCTCCAGCGCAGGCGCGCGGGGTCGCCGTAGCTCATCATTCCCAGGCCGAGGCGGGACACCTTCAGCCCGGACGAGCCGAGTCGGACGTACTGCATGGGATTCCTTCCTGGAGTTTGCGCTGGTTGAAGTCCTGCCGGGTGTCCCGTCGGATGTCCTGGTGAACGGCGAGGCCGGCGATCACCAGGGCCACGCCGAACAGGTCCGCCGCTGTCGGCCGCTGTGCCAGGACGACGAGCCCGACGACGGTGGCGCACGCCGGCAGGACGCTGAGCGCCAGCGCGAACGCGGACCGGGGGAGCAGCGCCATCGCCAGCTGGTCGGTGACGTACGGGATCACCGAGGAGCAGATCCCGACGGCCACCCCCGCGGCCAGCCAGCCCGGGTGGGTGAGCGCGGGCGCGGCGTGGACGAGGCCCCACGGTGCCGCGACGATCGTGGCCACCAGCATCGAGGCGCCGAGTTGGTCGACCCCGCCCCAACGGCCGCCGCGCTGTGTCGCACCGCTGGCGACCCGGTGGCCGACGACGACGTACAGCATGAACAACGCACAGTTGGCGAACGCCAGCACGAAGCCGAGCGGTTCGCCGGCGAGCCGGACGTCGGCGAGGGTGGCCACGCCGCCGACGGCGAGGACGACCGCGATCGCGTTCTGGACCGTCCGTACCCCACTCGCGGCGAGCATGACGACGCCGAGGAACTCGATTGCGCCCACCGTCGACAGCGGCAGTCGGGCGATCGCGAGGTAGAACACGGAGTTCATCGCGGCCAGGACCGCTCCCAGCGCCACGAGGTCCCGGCGTTGGGCGGCAGTCAGCCGGCGGAGCAGTCGCCACGGCCGGCGCCACGCGGCGAAGACTGCTGCGGCGGTGGCGATCCGGAGCCAGGCGACGCCCAGCGGGTCCAGACGGACGAACACCAGGACGGCGAACGCCGGGCCGAGGTAGTGGAACACCGAACTGGACGCCAGCAACACCGGTGCCCGCACCCGGCGGGTGAGGACAGTGGACCTCATCGATGCGGACCCGGAGTGGTCGTGGCCTTTACAGGGAGGTTCACGGGAGTGCGGGCGCTCACGGGAGTATCCTCCTGGAGGCCATCGCGCGACTGAAGGGCATTCTGAAGGCGGGAGGACCAACTTGCCTAAAGAACCAAGGCCTGCAAGGGGATTCACCGTGACCGATCGCCCCAAGCTGCTGGACGCGGTCAACCTCCGCCTGCTGGCCGAACTCCTCGACAACCCACGCCTGTCGATGTCCGAACTCGCACGGCGGGTCGGTATGTCGTCCCCGGCGATCACCGAACGCGTCCAGCGGCTGGAGGAGGCCGGGGTGATCGCGGGCTACCGGGTGGACCTCGACCCCGCCGCGCTCGGCATGCCGGTGACGGCGCTGGTGCGGATCCGGCCGGGGCCTGGTCAGCTACCCCGGATCGCGGCGACCGCCCGGGACACCCCGCAGGTCGTGGAGTGCCACCGGATCACCGGTGAGGACTGCTTCTTCCTCAAGGTGCACGCGCCTTCGATCGCCGAACTCGAGGAGGTCCTCGACGGGTTCCTGCTGTTCGGGCAGACCACGACGTCGATCGTGGTGTCCACTCCGGTGCCTCCGAGGTCGCTTCCGCTGCCGGACCCGGCGACCGACTGAGCGGTCATGACGGTCGCCGGTCCGGCAGGATCGGCGTTCGGTGGTCCAGCGTTAGGCTCAGCGGGTCAGGGCCTCCTGCCACCTGGACAGGTGGGCGCCGAAGTACTCCAGGTCTCCGGCCTCCGCGCGCGGGTCGGACGCCGGCAGGTCCGCGAGCGTGCCGAGTTCGACCAGGCGCCGCATCCCCTCGACCGTGTGCCGCATCCGGTGCTGGGTGAGTTCGAGCAGGTCGGCCCGGTCGCGGCCGAACAGTCCGTACGCGTCCACGAAGAGCCGGAGCCGGCGGCTCCGGTCCAGTGGCGGCCAGCCGAGTGGTGCGGTGTACTCCGGGCGGTGGAGCGGGACCAGCCGCCAGACCGCGTACGCGAGATCCCAGGCCCGGCTGCCGGGCGCGGCGAGATCCCAGTCGATCACCGCGCCGACCCGGCGTCCCTGGAACACCAGGTTGAACGGCGCGAGGTCGTTGTGGCACACCACCTCGTGCCGGCCGCTCGGGTCCGCCGCGTCTGGGTTCCAGCCGTGCCAGCCGGTGGCCAGCAGGTCTGCGGAGAGGTCGTGGAACCGCCGGATGGTGCGGGCGGCCTCGACGAGGGCCTCGTCGGAGGCGATGTCGGGGGTGATCGGCGGGTGACCTGCCCGCCCCGGCACGAACGACCAGACCTCGCGGCCGCGGTCGTCGACGCCGAGCGGCTTCGGCGCCTGGACGAAACCACGCCGGCGCAGGTACGCCAGTAGTTCCTGGATCGCCGGCGCGTGTGGTGAGGCGACGCGGCGTACGGTCTGCCCGACGCGTACGGCACCGGCAATAACCCCGCCGGTGAGGGGCTGTTCTCGGGCCGACTCGGAGTCCGGCTCGGGGTGCTTCGGAAGTTCGGTGGCATGCATGGTTGCTCCTCGCCTCTGGAAGTGGAGGTGTCCGCGTCGAAGGCGGGAGGCGAGGAGGTGCCCGAGCACGTACCTATCGGAAACCCATGGGCGAGATGCTAGCGCGGTTGCGGTTTGTCAGCCGGCGCCGGAGTCTGCGCCGACACGCACGTCGCGGTCACGTCGGTAGTGGCGGTCCCGGTGGGAACGACGTGACCGCAGGTACGCCGGCCCACGGCCGGGTCCGTGTTCGCGGCGGGGACGCTGCACGAGTACGCGTACTGGTCCCACCAGCCGCGGTCCGGCGTACCTGCGTTCCGTACGTGACAACCCACGGCGCAGCGGCTGGAGAAGGAACTCGCCGAGGATCGCCCCGGCCGCGAGGGCGAGCGACTCGGTGGCGGCCAGCAGCAGGCCTGAGATCCCGCCGCGGCTGTCGCCCTGGGTGATCTGCAGCATCGCGGAGTAGATCGTGAGACCGGGCAGCATCGGCACGATCGCCGGCAACACCACCGCGAGGGCAGGCAGCCGCCGCCGGGCCGCGATCGCCTGCCCACACATGCCGATGACGACGGCGACCAGCCCGCGGGCCATCGACGGCGAGGAGAGAACCTCGTCAAGGGCGAGGTAGGCGACCCAGCCGAAGCCGCCGAGCAGGAACACCGCCGGCAGCAGCCGCATGGACGCGTACAACCCGACCGCCATCGCGGCGGCGACCACGCCCGCGGAGAGGAACCGAGGCGGCAGCCCGGCCAGGGTGAACGGCGCCGGCGGTGCCACCGTCATGACCACGCCCGCCTGGCGGGCCACGATCAGCGCGGCCGCGACCCCGCCGGTGATGCCGGCCGCCAGCAGCACCACCTCCATCGCCCGGGCGGAGGCGGTCACCATGAACCCCGTCAGCGCGTCCTGCACCGCGCCGAGCAGTGCGATACCGGGCAACAGCAGAACCACCCCGCCGGCCACGACCAGCCCGGGCTGGACCGGCGCACCGATGCCGGTCAGGGCCACGGCGACGGACGTGACCAGAGCGGCACCGATGAAGTTCAGGTAGAAGTCCGGGAGGTTGCGCCTGGCCAGCCGGCGGCCCAGCCGGTCGATGATCACGGTGGTGCAGAAGGTCACCAGGCCGAGCAGCCACCCGCCGCCGAGCTGTACGGCCACCGCGGCCGCGAGGCCTCCCCAGGCGCCGCTGACCACCCAGCGGGGATAGCGCTTCGGCGCGCGGACGACGGCGTTCAGCCGCAGGTACGCGGCGTCCGGGGTCAGCGAGCCCTCGGTGAGCCCGAGCACCAACTGGTGCAGGGCGACCAGCCGGTTGTGGTCCACGGCGCGGACCCGCACGATCCGCAGGTCGGTCAGCGGCGCCCCCGAACCCTCGACCGCGACCGAGACCAGCACCTGGGTGTAGGTGACCGACACCTCGACGTCCTCCAGGCCCAGTGCCGTGGCACTGGCCACGATCGAGGCCTCGACGTCGACCGAGCCGGCTCCACTTCGCAGCAGTAGTTCACCGAGCCGGAGCAGGAAGTCCAGGGCGTGCCGCAGATCGCGGTCGTCGACGTGGGTGGCGGTGCGTACGGGGTACGGCGAGTGCCGGGGGCGTTGCGAGACGACGGGCTCGTCCCTGCGTAGCGCGGCGCCGGCCGCTCGTCGTAGGCGGTTTCGCATCCCGGCGGTGGCGGGGTCGTGCACGGTAAGTCTTCCTCGTCGCGTCTGTCGGGCCGTTTCGACCGCACTACGGTACGAGGCCGCCTCGTCGCGCCCGCGCGCGAGCCGGTCCGTATTGGCCCGGCACCTCTCGTCGACGATGGCGCGTGCCGTCTTTGCTTCCCATTCGCGATGCTCATCCCGCCTTGTGGACTGGGAGTTCTTGTCGGTGGTGGCCGATGGCATTCGATCATGTCTTCGAGCGAGTGGGGTTGTCCGACTGGTGGTGGTGCCGCTGGTCGGGTTCAGGCTGCGCTCGACCTGTTGGACCCGGCTCTCGACTCGGCGTGGGTGACGCCGAAGGGCTTCCTCGGCGCGGAGGAGGTCGGGTCGCTGATCGCGCAGGTGCGGGCGAAGAAGGCTCGCATCGAGGCGTTGGAGTTGGCGTTGGTGCGTCAGGCCGAGGCCTGTGACATCGGCAAACTCACCGGTGCGCCGAACGCGACGGTGTATCTGCGGACGGCGCAGCGGATGAGTCAGCACGAGTCCTCCGCGGCCGTCGGTCTCGCCCGCGACCTCGACAAGGAGGTGCGGTTGACCGGGGAGGCTCTCGCTGCGGGTGTGGTGTCGTCGAAGCAGGCGCAGGTGATCGCCGACGCGATCAAGAAGCTGCCCGAGTACGTGGGCCTGGACGAACGTCACCGGGCCGAGGAGTTCCTGATCGCCAAAGCCCGGTTCGCCAACCCCGACGAGTTGCAGGTGCTGGGCGAGAAGTTGCTGGAGCGGATCGCGCCGGAGGAGTACGACCGGCTCATGCGGGAGGAGCTGGAACGCAAGGACCGCAAAGCCGAACAGAAACGGTCCCTGCGCTACCTCCCCAACGGCATCCCGCAATCGGAGTCGGTGCACATCACCCTGCCCGCGTGGGAGATGGAACTGCTCCGCAAAATCATCGAGCCTCTCGCCGAACCCATCAAAGGCGCCGGAACGCGATACCCGGCCGATCGACCAGCGCCGCGGTGACGCGTTCGCCGAAGCCCTCGGCCTGCTCGCGGCTGCGGCGACCGCACCCGTCCGCGGTGGCAGACCGCCGCAGGTCACGGTCACCATCCCCTTCGAGACCTTGCTGAAGGGGACCGGTGCGGGGACGATCGACGACACCGCCACCGTCATCCGGCCCAGGCCGTGCACCTGCCCCTGCACAGACCCCAAGTACGCCAAGAAGACCGGCAAGGACCGCGCGGGTCAAGTCGGGGGTGCCGCAGACGGTGGGCCTGGCGGCGGGTCGGAGGGCAGGTCGGGACAAACGCCGGGCGAGTCGGGAGGCCGAAAAAGTCAAGCAGGTAGAGAGAAACACCGACCTCCCGGCACCGGATCAGCCGCGGCTCGGATACCTCCACCCGGAGAACCCGCCCAGCGCCCACAACCGAACACCGACCCCGAATCGGCACCCACTGCTGGAACGGAACCAGGAACCGAACCCGAAGGTGCGGCCGGGCCGGAGGCTGCCATCGACCCGCACGACGGCTGCCCCACCTGTGGAGGCGGCGGGTCGGCCCGCTACCTCGGTACCGACGGCAAACCGATCTCTGCCGCGACCGTGCGCCGGCTTGCCTGCGAGGCCGACCTGATCCCGGTCGTCCTCGGCGGAGACGGGCAGGTCCTCGACCTGGGCCGTTCCGACCGGTTCTTCCAAGAACACCAACGCCGTGCGCTGGCCATCCGCGACGGCCGCCACTGCCACTTCCCCGGCTGCCAGATTCCAGAGCCGCGTTGCGTCACCCATCACATGACCGCCTGGGACCACGGCGGTCCGACAGACCTCGCCAACGAGGTGCTGTTGTGCCGCTTTCACCGCACCACCGTCCACCACGAAGGCTGGCTGGTGCGGATAGGCAGCCACGGCCACCCCGAATACGTTCCGCCCCAGTGGTGCGACCCGCAACGACGGATCCTCCGGCCATGAAGCGCGTCGGGGCCGCGGAAGCAATGGAACCGCAGGAGGAACGGGACCGTTGGAGGGGAGCGCTACGACTCGCGTTGCCGGGCTCGGCGGACCGGACGGGGAGCGTCCACGGGTTCGGCGAGGTGACCGGTGGTCAGCCGCTCGAGGGCGCGCAGAAAGACCTTGCGTTCGTCGGCGGGAAGCGCGGCGAGCGCCTCCTGGTGCACCCGGTCGACCACCCGCTGGCTGCGCCGGGCCATCCGCGCACCCTCCTTGGTGACGGCCACGATCCGGGCCCGGCGGTCGGTACTGGACGGCCGGCGCTCCGCCAGCCCGGCCTCCTCCAGCGCGTCCACCGTCACCACCATCGTGGTCTTGTCCATGTCGCCGAGTTCGGCGAGCTGGATCTGGGTGCGCTCCTCCTCCAGGGCGTGCACCAGCACACAGTGCATCCGGGCGGTGAGCCCGATCTCGCCCAGCGCGGCCGCCATCCGCGACCGCAGGACGTGGCTGCTGTGGTCCAGCAGGAACGACAGGTCGGGTTCGGCGCGGGTGGGAGCCATGGCGGTCATGCCGTTCAGGCTACAACTCGGTCCGATGCGGATTATCCGAGAAGGTCGCTATGCGGCAGGTCACGGAGCGGCCAGTGCGCGGGACCGGTCCGCGGCGATCCGTACCGCCAGCCCGGCGAGCACCGTCCCCATGAGGTAGCGCTGCACCCGCAGCCAGGCCGGCCGCCGGCCGAGGAAGGCGGCCAGCGACCCCGCGCTGAGCACGATCAAGGCGTTCACCGTCAGCGCCACGGTGATCTGCGTCAACCCGAGTGCCAGGCTCTGGCCGGCCACGTGACCGCGCGCGGGGTCGACGAACTGCGGCAGCAGCGAGACGTAGAGGATCGCGATCTTGGGGTTCAGCAGGTTCGTGACGAAGCCCATCGCGAACAGCCGGCGCGGCGGGTCGATCGGCAACACCTTCGGCGCGAACGCCGACTCACCGCCGGGCCGCACCGCCTTCCACGCCAGCCACAGCAGGTACGCCGCACCGCCCAGCTTCAGCGCGGTGTAGAGCGCGGGCACCAGCGAGAAGACCGTCGCGAGTCCCGCCGTCGCCGCGAGCAGGTAGACGAGAAACCCGGCGGCCACGCCGGTCAGCGACACCAGGCCCGCGCGGCGTCCCTGGGTCACCGAGCGCGAGACGAGATAGATCATGTTCGGTCCGGGCGTGAGGACGAGGCCGAGTGCGACGGCGGCGATCCCGAGCAGGGCGTGTGGGCTGGTCGGCATGTCTTGGCAAGTTCACCCGCCCGCGCGGTTATTCCCGGGCGGTCCGCCACGGCCGGATCCCGTCCGGCGCCGCGGGGTAGCCGTCGGGAGCCCCTGGGGTTCAGTCGGAGGCGCGGTCCTCGACCAGCCGCCACACCGTGGTCTGCTTGGCCTCGGCGTCCTCCAGGGTCACCGGCACCGGCATCCGGTACGACGCGACCGCGACGAACCCGTCCGGCGGCAGGTAGGTACGCCCCGGGTCACCGACCAGGACGCGGGCTCCGCCTGCCCGTGCCCGTCGCAGGAACGGCAGCATGCGGGCAGCGGTGGCGCGTTCGTAGAAGATGTCGCCGGCCAGCACCACGTCGGTGTCGACCGTCGGCTCGGCCAGCAGGTCACCGAGGTGCCCGGTGAGCTGTACTCCGTTCGCGGCGGCGTTGCGGTGGATCGCCGCGAGGGACAGCGGATCGAGGTCGTTGGCGGTGACGGCGGCGGCGCCGGCCTGCGCGGCGGCGATCGCGACCAGTCCCGAGCCCGAGGCCAGGTCGAGTACCCGCGCACCGGCCACCTCGTCGGGATGGTCGAGGAGATACCTCGCCAGCGCCTGCCCGCCGGCCCAGGCGAACGCCCAGAACGGCGGCGGTGAGTCGGTGAGGCCGAAGGTGTGTTCGGTCTCCTGCCACAGCCCGATCGCGTCGTCGGCGAGGTGGAGGCTGACCTCGGGCACCCCGGGCACCGGCCGCAGCAGGGTGTGCGCCCGAACGAAGTGGAGGAACTCGTCGGTCTCCGCGCTCAGGTCGGCGCTCGTGTCGGAGTTCGGGACGGCACTCGCGGCGGGGTTCAGGTCGGCGTTCACAGCTGGGCGACCGTTCGGGCCAGCCAGTCCTCGAAGCGCGTCCACTCCGCCCGGGCCACTGGCGACGACGGTTCGGGTGCGTCGAGCAGTCCGTCGCAGGTGTCCAGCAGATCCCAGTACGGATGGTGCGCGTCGGCCACGCCCATCCCGCGGTAGAGGGCCAGGAACTGTTCGGCTGCCTCGCCGCCGTAGCGCCCGGCCAGGTTGAGCCGCATCCGGGCCAGGTCGATGCCGCGCGGACCGAGGCAGCCGGTGGTCCAGTCGACCACCCCGACCAGGCGGTCGCCGTCCCACAGCGTCTGGCCGGGGTGGTAGTCGCGGTGGATGAATCCCAGGGTCGCCGGCGGCGGTCCGGCGGCCACCACGTCGAAGACCCGGCTCCACAGCCGGGGTGCCGCCGACCAGGCCGGCGGTCGGCGGTCGCCGTCGCGCTGGCGGTCGTAGTAGGGCCGGTACGGCGGAAGTGCCCGTACGACAGGGAGGTCCACGGCGTGGATGAGCGCGAGGGTCTCCGCCAGCTGCGCCAGCACGGTCCGGTCGGCGCGCGCCGGCGGGCTGCCGGGCACGCGGGTGGTGAGCAGCGTGGGTACGTCACACATCGTCGGCGTGGTGTCGGCGGCCACGAGGCGGGGCGCGGGTACGTCGGTGCTGCCCAGCAGACCGAGCACGGTGGCCTCGTTCGTGGGGGCGTACCACGGGTCGGTGCGCAACCGGTCAGTGCGGTGGAAGCGGCGCAGGGTGAGGCGGTGCAGAACGCCGGTGGCGCTCAGGACGTCGACCGCGTGCAGGGCGGTCGAGTCGACACCCATCAACCGCACGGACGCCACCAGGCCGCCTGGGCCGGTGACCTCGCGTACCCACCGAAGCGTTGCGCCGGACGGTGGGGGTGCGCCGTCCGGCCGCTGATCGACACTCATCGCGTGCCTGAACGTTACCGGCGGGCTCGCGGCGCTCGACCCGGCCTCGGCGCCGCTCTCGTTCCGTCACCGTACGGCTGCTCCCGGCGGCAGACTGGGAGGAGGTGCGCGGCCGGCTCGGTCGACCGCGCCGACGCCCGCGCCGACGCCCGCGCCGACGATGCGGGTGAGCGGTGCCGCCGGTCCTGGCGTGGCGTTGAGCATGCCCAGCGATTGGCCTACACTTCCGGTCCGGACTGAAAACCATCGCCCAGCGTCAAGGGATCGACAGGATCGACAGGAGCGACATGGACTCGACTCGCCCGGCAACGACGCCGGCACCGAGCCCGACACCGGCGCTCAGCCAGGCTCCGGCGCCCGGCCACGCCCCCGGCCAGGCTCAGACGCTCGCGCGCAGGCGCGTCGGCCTGGTCGGTCTGGGCAGCATCGGTGTCACCCACGCACGGGTCCTCGCCGAGCTGCGGTCGGAGGTGGAACTCGTGGCGGTGAGCGGGGGAGCGGACACCGACCTCGCCGAACTCGGCTGGCCCCGGGCCACCAGGGCCGACCCCGCCGAGATCCTCGCCCGAGGCGACCTCGACCTGGTGGTGCTCTGCGGGCCGACCCCCACCCACGCGCCGCAGGCGCTGGCTGCCCTGCGTGCCGGCCGCAACGTCGTGGTGGAGAAGCCGCTGGCTCTGGACGTGGCCGCCGCGCAGGAGATCGCGTGGGAGGCGGCCCAGTCCGGCCTGCTGGTGTCGGTGATGGCGCAACGCCGGCTGGAGCCCCAGCACCTCGACATCAAGCGCCGGCTGGACGCGGGCGAACTCGGCCGGCCGCTCCTCGGCGAGACGTTCGTCCACTGGCACCGCGACGACGACTACTACGCGCGCGCCTCGTGGCGGGGGCGACAGGAGAGCGGCGGTGGTTCGGTGATGAACCAGTCCGTGCACAACATCGACCTGCTCCGCTGGTTCCTCGGCGCTCCGGTCGAGGTCACCGCCCAGTCCGCGACGCTGGGACACGACCCGGCGGTGATGTCGGCCGAGGACACCACGGTCGCCACGCTGCGGTTCGTCTCCGGTGCGCTCGGCGTGGTGGTCTCGTCCACGGCTGTACTCCCGGGCGATCCGGCGTGCCTCACCCTCCGCACCAGTACGGGCACCATCGAACTCACCCACGACAAGGTCACCCGCTGGGACCTGCCCGGCGTACCCCCTCCACCGGACACTCCACCGAACGGCGGACCGGCCGGCGGCGCGCAGAACCCGGCCGCGATCGGCCTGGCCGGTCACCGGGCGCAGTGGCGCGACATCCTGGACGCGTTGCGGGAGGACCGGCCGCCGGCCGTCGACGTCACCGACGGCGTGAAGACCGTACGCCTGCTGTGCGCGATCTACTCCGCCGCCGCGACCGGCCGGGCGGTCCAGCTGCATCCCGAGCCCTGACATCCGGGACGCCTGCCCGGTATCGGCTCGGACCGGATAACCTCGGCCGCGAGGCCACCAGCCGGTGGCCCCGGGCGCGCGGACGCGGCGAGGTGTGAGTGAGCGAGTACGACATCCTCCTGACCGGCGGCACCGTCGTGGACGGCACCGATCCGGGCGGCCCTGCCGGTGACGGCGGCAACGGAGAAGGTCCGCGACGCGCGGACGTCGGCATCCGGGACGGCCGGATCGCCGCCGTCGGAGACCTCGGCGACGCCGTCTCCGCCCGGACCGTGCTGGACGTGACCGGCCGTTACGTTCTCCCCGGCTTCGTCGACTCCCACGTGCACGCCGACGCGGTGCTCACCCGCCCCGACGTCCAGGAGGCCATGCTCCGGCAGGGCGTCACCTCGGTGGTGCTCGGCCAGGACGGCCTGTCGTTCGCGCCCGGCTCGGCGGAGACGGTGGCCTACGTCGCCCGCTACTTCGCCGCCGTGGACGGTACGCCGCCGCCGGAACTCGCGGACGGTTGCACCGTCGCACAGCTGCTGGACTTCTACGACCGCAGGACGCCGGTCAACGTCGCCTATCTCGTACCGCTCGGCACCGTCCGGCACGACGTGCTCGGCCCCGACGACCACCCCGCCGGCGACCGGTTGCCCGAACTCGTGCGCCTGGTCGAGCAGGGTCTGGACGAGGGCGCGGTCGGGGTGTCGACCGGGCTGGAGTACGTCCCCGGCGTGTTCGCCGACTTCGACGAGCTCGCCGCGCTGTGCCGGGTGGCGGCCGCGGTGGGTGTGCCGTACGTCAGCCACCTGCGCAGCTACGACGGCGGCCACGCGCCCGGCATGGTCGAGGCCCGCGACCTCGGCCGGACGACCGGCGTCCCGATTCACGCCTCCCATCTGCGCGGGCGGTCCGAGCCCCTCCTCGCCCACCTCGCCGACTGTGCCGCGGACGGTGTGGACGCGACGTTCGACGTCTACCCGCACATCTACGGCAACACCATCCTGGCGATGAAGGCGCTGCCGCCGCAGGTGCAGGGAGGCGGAGTGGAGGCGACCCTGCGCCGGCTCGCCGACCAGGCCGTGCGCGCCGAGCTGCGGGCGAACTGGTTCCCGCGGGTCAGCGCCGACCTGGCGCCGGCGATCCTCGGCTACGTGTCGGGGGAGAAGTTCCGGTGGGCGGAGGGACGTACGCTCTCCCAGGCGTGTGCGGAGTCCGGGCTGGACCTGCCCGACCTGCTGTGCGACCTGTTGCTGGACAGCGACCTCGCGGTGGGCGCGATCATCCCGGCCCCCGGCGGTGACGAGTCCGACCTGCGGGCGATGCTGCGCGACGACCGTCACGTCGGCTGTTCCGACGCCATCTACCTCGGCGGCCATCCGCACCCGCGCGGCTGGGGAGCGTTCGCGCGTTTCCTCGGCCGGCACACCCGCGAGCTCGGCGACTGGACCTGGCCGCAGGCCGCGTGGCACCTTGCGGGGCATCCCGCCCGGCGGTTCCAGCTCGCCGACCGGGGCCGGCTCGCCGAGGGCGCGGTCGCCGACGTCGTGGTGGTCGACCCCGAGCGGGTCACCGACCAGGCGACGTACGACCATCCGAGGCAGCTGGCCGACGGGGTGGACGACGTACTGGTCGCCGGCGAGCTCGTGCTGGCCGGCGGCGAACTCACCGGCGCGACCCCCGGACGCGCCCTGCGACGAGGAGAAGCCGGCCGATGACCGCAACCCCCGACGACCCGTCCGCTCCCGGCGCCGCGAAAGCTTCCGGGGCCGGCATCGCCTACGACGCGCAGGTGCTCGACGCCACCCTGGCGGCGCTGCGAGAGCGACCGATCGGCCCGGCGGAGAAGGCATTCACCGCCCTCGCCCCGCTGACGCCGGCGGACCTGGTCGAGCGCAAGGCCGGGTTGCGTACCGGAGAAATCACCTTCCCGTTGATGGTGCTGCGGGAGACGGCGCTGGCCTCGAACGTCACCACGATGGCCGCCTGGTGCGCCGAGCGTGGCGTGGTGCTCGCACCGCACGGAAAGACGTCGATGTCGCCGGAGGTCACCGCGCGGCAGCTGCGGGCAGGCGCGTGGGGAATCACCGCGGCGACGATCGGGCAGGTGCGCGCATACGCGGAGTGCGGTGTACGCCGGATCCTGCTGGCCAACCAACTCGTCGACCCGGCCGGCATCGGCTGGCTGGCCGCGGCGACGACCGCCGACCCCGACCTCACCGTCTACGTCTGCGTCGACAGCACCGAGGGCGTGGCGCTGCTGGACGAGGCGCTGCGCGCGCACGCCGCGAGCCGGCCGCTGCCGGTGCTCGTCGAGATCGGCGTACCCGGCCGGCGTACCGGCGCGCGCGGCCACGACGCCGCGATGGCCGTTGGCCGGGCCGCTGCCGCCGCACCGATGCTCCGGGTCGCGGGCGCGACGGGTTACGAGGGCGTGCTGGGGCACGGGCGCGACGAGGTCGCGCTCGCCGCCGCCGCGGAGTTCTGCCGGGAGGTACGCGCGCTCGGCCTCGCGCTGCGCGAGGAGGGCCTGGTGGATGTGCCCGACGGCCGGCTGCTGCTGTCCGCGGGCGGGAGTACGTACTTCGACGTGGTCGCGCAGGAGCTGACCGGCGTACCGTCGTCGACGGTGGTCGTCCGCAGCGGCGGCTACGTCACCCACGACGAGGAGTTGTACGGCCACGCCACCCCGCTGCCCACCGGAGGCCGGCCGCACGAGTTGCGGGCCGCGCTGGAGGTGTGGGCGTACGTCCTGTCCCGGCCGGAGCCGACCCGGGCGCTGGTGGGTGCCGGTCGGCGGGACGTGCCGTTCGACGTCGCGCTGCCGTCGGTAGGTGCGGCCGTGGGGCCGGACGGCCGTCGCCGGGATGTCACGGGCGTACGCGTCAGCGCCCTCAACGACCAGCACGCGTTCCTCGACCTGCCGACGGAGGCCGACCTGGCCGTCGGCGACCTGGTGCGCTTCGGGATCTCCCACCCGTGCACGGCGTTCGACAAGTGGCGGCTGGTCCCGGTCGTGGACGAGGAGGACCGGATCGTCGAGGTGGCGCACACGCTGTTCTGACCGCTGTCCGGCCGCGGTTCGGATCCGGCCGCGGCCGGGTACCCACCGGGCATGCGCAAGCCACGCCTCGTTCTCGCCGCCCTGCTCGTCCCGGCCGCACTCACCGTCGCCGCCAGCGCTCCCACCAGCGGCCACAGCATTTCGTTCAGGGACTACGACTCCGGCCACGGGTGGACAAGGTCGGACCAGTGCGCCAAGCCGCTGACCGAACGCGACGGCGGCTGGACCTGCTACGTGGGTGACCCGATCTCGGACGACCCGGCGTCAACCCCGGATTGGCGTCAGCCCGGCGACTGACCATGAGTCGGTTGCCGGGCTGACCTGCCCACGGTCGCCGCCCAGCAGAGCGTTCCCCGGGCGGACCTCCAAGTGCTACGCCCGCTTGCGGGCGGCGCGCTTGACCGCGGGGCGCTCGGCGGTCTGTGCGGACTGCCGGCCCACCTCGTCGCGCAGGGCGGTGTAGTCCAGCCCGGCCTCGGCGAGTGCCTGGCCCGCCGGAGTGCGCGGGTCGCTGGTCAGGGCGAGAAGCACGTGCTCGGTGCCGATCTCGCCACGGCCCAGCCGAAGCGCCTCGCGCACCGCGACGTCCAGCGCCCGAACCGATGCCCGGCCCAGCGGGGGGTTCTTCGTGACCCGGCGCGGACCCTCCGCGGTGAGCCGTGATCGCGCGGCCTTGCGAGCGTCGGCCACCCGCACACCCGAGGCCTTCACCGCACCGACCGCGCCACCGCTGCGGTTGTCCAGCAACGCCAGCAGCAGGTGCAGGTCGTCGACGTACCGGTGGTGGTGGGAGACCGCCAGCTCGCGGGCCGCCGCAAGGGTCGCGGTCGCCCTGGTGCTGTAGGGGAGAGCGGCGCGACTGCCCGCCGCCTCCACGTCGACTCCCTCAGCCGGAACGAAGCGCTGCTGAGCCGCCTGCCGGGTGACGCCGAGCGCCGCGCCGATGTCGGTCCAGGACGCACCCTCGTGGCGGGCCTGGTCGACGAAGTGCGCGACCACGTGCTGCGCAAGGGCATCCAACCGGGTCGCCGCCGACCGAGCGGCACCGACCCGCTCCAGCGGAGTGGCCTGGGTCTGTTCGCCTTCGACCGCGGCGATGATCTGGTCGAGATCCAAGTCGTTGACAGCCATGGAGACAGACTGGTTGGATGATCGCCCTATGTCAAGCGGACGTTGACATAGTTGGCCGCACCCAGCCGGACCGCCGAGTTCAGTTGAGTTCGGTCAAGTTCGGTCGAGGTCAGTTGCCGGGAGACACGAGGTCGACGTCGTCGGCGAGCACGTAGCCGATCCGATGGCCGAACTGCACCTGGTAATAACGCAGCTGTCCACGAATCACCTGGTGGTCGGCGGGGTCGAAGGTCACCGCACGGTAGTACTCCGCCTCCGGCTGCATCCCCAGCACGTACTCCTGACCGGCCGGCCAGGTGTACTGCAACGGCACCAACGGCTGCACGGGAACGTCCGACGGATACGCGGAGGCCTCGGGGTAGGCGCGACCGTAGATCTGCACCGAATCCTTGCCCTGCTTGGGCTTCACCAGTGTCGCCTTCGTCCACACCGCGCGCGGAGCGTCGGCGGGGTTGAAGAACCACCCCTTCTGGCCGAGGTACCAGATCGCGGTCCACTCCACACGCACCTCCGCGACGGCGTACTGCTGCCCGGTGGAGACCCGGCTGCCGATGTCGGCGACGTTGGTCGTACTCACGCCGTTGGGCGGGTTGCTGCCCACGTCCTTCAGCAGAGGAGCGTTCTGGCGGGGTTCGGTGTGCAGCAGCAGCGCCGACGAGGGCCATGCCCGGCAGCGGCGTGGTCGGCCCTCCGACGGCGGGCCGGGGTTGTCCTCGCAGTTGGTGAAGATGGGCCGGTTGGTCGCGGGGTTCGGCTTGATGGTCACGACGCCGGAGGCGGCCGTGGCGTTCTGGGTGAACGGTGCGCCGAGGAGCTCGAAGTAGTGGCCCCAGTCCCAGTAGGGACCCGGGTCCCAGTGCATCCCGGCCACGTAGGCCGGAGTGATGCCGGGTACGTTGTCGTGGCCCAGGATGTGCTGGCGGTCCAGCGGGATGTCGTACTTCGCGGCGAGGTATCGCACCAGGGAGGCGGAGTTGCGGTACATCACCTCGGTGAACCAGTCACCGCGCGCGGCATAGCCCTCGTGCTCCAGGCCGATCGACTTCGCGTTGACGTACCAGTTGCCCGCGTGCCAGGCGACGTCCTTGGTGGGTACGTGCTGGGCGATGTGGCCGTCGCTGTCGCGCAACGTGTAGTGCCAGCTGACGTACGTCGGGTCCTGGACGAGGTTCACGGTGCCGGCGTAGCTGCCCTCGGTGCTGTGGATGACGATGTAGCGCACCTTCTGGCTGTTCGGCCGGTCGGCGAGGTCGTGGTTGCCGTAGTCGCCGTCGCCGAACTCCTGGTAGGGCGCGGGAATCCACTCACACCCGAGGTCGGCGGGGCACTCCGGCGTATGTGCGGCGTTCGTGGTCGTGCGCAAGCCCAGCTTGCGCAGCCAGGTGCGGTCGGCGCGTACGCCGGTCGGCGCCAGGGTGACCCGCTGGCCGTCGTCGGTCGTCCGGCTCGCGCCCGTACCGATCTGGGCGTAGACGTCGTCGGCGAACGCGCGGGCCGCGGTCTGCTCGGTGGCACCGGAGTACGCCGCGACCGCGCCGTACCAGTCGCCCGGGTCGGTGGCGCCCGCTCCGCCCAACCGGCGTTGGTACTCCGCGAGCACCGCCGCGCCGCCGCGGATGTTGGCGGCCGGGTCGGTGCGCAAGGTGGCCTTGCGCACGCCGGTCAACCGGGCGGCGAGGTCGACGGTCCGGAACGCCGGGCCACTGGGCGTCCTCGTCGCACCCGGACGCGCGGGGTCGCCGCGTTCGCCCGGAGCCGGCGTGCCGTCGTGGGCCGTGGCGGCGGCCAGGTCGGTCAGGTGCATCGGGCCGTAGCCGCCGGCCATGGAGGGCCGCCCCTTGTGGGCATCCCAGCGCGTCTCGAGGTAGGACACACCGAGCAGCACCGGCAGCGGTACGGCGTACTCCCGCGCCGCCTGAACGAACGCCGCCTGGCGGGAGGCCGAAACCCCTGCTGTGGTTGGGTCCTGGCCACTCTGGGCGCTCTGCCGGCCCTGGACGGCCGCACTCGGGACCGACGCTCGCGCACCGACGGCGGGCACCCCGCTCATCGCCAGTGCCGCCGCGGCCACGGCGGCGGTGGCGACGCCCACGCGCAGGGACGGCGACTTCCTCGGGTTCCTTTGGTTCCTCGGATACTTCCGGCGCATCACTGACCTCCCCGTCAGCCACGCGGCACAGGCCCTCGGGTGCATCAGGCCGCGCAATGTCGCGCTCAGCGTTATCCCACCCACCGAGTCGCGTCAATGGATTGCGCACATCCGGACGTCTGCGCAGGTATTTTCCCGGACCGACTCGGCCGCGAAACTCCGGGGCACTCGGACCGGCCCCGCGCCGGCGCCGGCTGCCCTACCGTGGTGCGAATGAAGGCAACCACCGTGGTTCCGGGCGTCTACCGCATCAAGCACGGGTTCGTCAGCTCCTACGTCGTGGAGTCCGACGACGGTCTCGTCCTGGTCGACACCGGCGAACGCAAGGACGACGAGGACATCGCCGAGGGCCTGCGGCAGCTGGGCCGGGAGGCAGCGCAGATCCACCACATCCTGGTGACGCACCACCATGCCGACCACGTGGGTGGCCTGGCCGCGATGGTGCGGCGCACCGGCGCGTCGGTGTACGCCCACCCGATCGACGCCGCTGTGGTGCGTGGCGACACTCCACGGCAGTGGCCGCAGTGGGAGGGCATCGTCGCCAGGGTGCTCGGTCCCCTCGTCGTGCGACTGACCGCCAGGAGCGGGGAACCCGAGCCCGCGGCGGTCGACATCGAGGTCGGCGAGGGGCACCGGCTGCCGTTCGCGGGCGGCATTCGGGTGATCCACACGCCGGGCCACACCCGCGGGCACCTGTCGTTCCTGCTCGAACGCGACGGCGGGACCCTCCTCGTCGGCGACGCGGCGGTCAACCTCGCCGGCATCCGCTCGCCCGCCGGCCGGGCAGGGGAGATCGTCACCGAGGACATGCCCGCGGCGGCGCGAAGCTTCAGCCGGCTCGGGGAGCTCGACTTCGAGAAGGCCGTGTTCTGCCACGGTGAGCCGATCCTGTCCGGTGCGTCCGAACGCTTCCGGCGGAAGGCAGGTCGCGGGCGCGGCCGTTCCTGACGCGCCCGGGCTCCCACGGCCAGGCGCCCGGACGGGTGCGAATTGGTCCGGGGAACGGCGTCGCGATCGGCCCGTCCGCACGGGCTGATCCGCCCGTAGGGTCTGGCCCATGGAACACCGATATCTCGGCCGAACAGGCCTGCGGGTCAGCGAACTCTGCCTCGGCACCATGACGTTCGGGCAGTCCACCGACGAGGCCACCAGCCACAAGATGCTGGACCGGTTCGTGGAGGCCGGCGGGACGTTCGTGGACACCGCCGACGTCTACGGCGCCGGCTCCAGCGAGGAGGTCGTCGGCCGCTGGCTGTCGTCGGCGAACCGCGACCACATCGTGCTGGCCACGAAGGTGTACGGGCAGATGGGGCCGGGCCAGAACGACACCGGCGCCGGCCGCAAGCACATGATGGCGGCGGTGGAGGCCAGCCTGCGCCGGCTCGGCACCGACTACATCGACCTGTACCAGGTGCACGTCTTCGACGACGGAACGCCGATGGAGGAGACGCTCGGCACCCTCGACCGGCTGGTGCAGAGCGGCAAGGTCCGGTACGTCGGAGCCAGCAACTACACCGGCTGGCAACTGCAGAAGTCGGTCGACGTCGCCCGGCACAACGGCTGGGAGCCGTTCTCCTGCCTGCAGCCGCTGTACAACCTGCTCGACCGCGACGCCGAACTCGAACTCGTCCCAGTCTGCGAACGTGAGGGCCTCGGTCTGATCACCTGGAGCCCGCTGCGCGGCGGCTGGCTGTCCGGCAGGTACCGCCGCGGCGCGGGTAGTGCGGCGGCCGGCTCCCGAGTAGCGGAGGCGAGCGGCAACGACAACGGCGAGAGTTGGGAGCGGTACGCCAACGACCGCACCTGGACCGTCCTGGACGCCCTGCACGACATCGCCGAGTCGACCCGCCACACCGTCGCGCAGGTCGCGCTGCGCTGGCTCGTGCAGCGGCCCGGGGTGACGGCGCCGATCATCGGCGCCCGGACGCTGGAGCAGTTCGACGACAACCTCGGCGCGGCCGGCTGGTCGCTGGGTCCTGAGGACATGGCCCGGCTGGACGAGGCGAGCGAGTTCACCCGCCCCTATCCGTACGCCCTGCTGCGGTCGTTCGTCCGCCGGCCAGGCTGAGCCGCCGTTGTCGAGCCGAACCCTGCTGCCTCACCAGCCGCGGGCGCGCCACTCCGGCAGGTGAGGCCGCTCGGCGCCAAGGGTGGTGTCGGCGCCGTGGCCGGGGTAGACCCACGTCTCGTCCGGCAGCCGGTCGAACAGCTTGTGCTCCACATCGTCGATCAGCCGGGTGAAGTCCTTCCTCGACCCGTGGGTGTTGCCGACGCCGCCGGGGAACAGGCTGTCGCCGGTGAACAGGTGCGGGCGCCCGCCCGGTTCGTCGTAGCACAACGCGACCGAGCCGGGCGTGTGCCCGACCAGGTGGGTGACGGTGAGGACGCAGGACCCGACGCGGATCTCGTCGCCGTCGTGCAGCGGCTCGGTGGTGGGCACCTTGATGCCGGGCGCGTCGTCGACGTGGGCGGCGGTCGCCGCGCCGGTCCGCCGCACGACCTCGGCCAGCGCCTGCCAGTGGTCGCCGTGACGGTGGGTCGTGACCACCCGGGCCAGCGGCGCGCCGCCGAGCAGGTCGATCAACGTGCCGGCGTCGTCGGCAGCGTCGATCAGGACCTGCTCGCCGGTCTCCCGGCAGCGCAACAGGTAGGCGTTGTTGTCCATCCGGCCCACCGAGACCTTGGTCAGGGTCAGCCCGGCGAGCTCCCGGACCGCGGGGGCGCCGCCAACCTTCACATTTCCGTCGTACGCCATGGCACGGACGGTAGCGCACCACAACGCACCAGGTGACCCACCGCAAAGTAACCCGCCGCTATGTGACCCACCAGGTGCCCGGGAGCGGGTGGGCATGCGATCCTTACGTGTTGTGACCGACCTTCCCGAGCTGCTCGCGCAGAAGCTGGCCCGTGCCTTCGCCGACGTGGCGGGATCGCCCGCCGATCCGGCGGTGCGCCGTTCCGACCGTGCCGACTACCAGGCCGACGGCGCGCTGCGCCTGGCCAAGCAGCTGGGCCGCCCGCCGCGAGAAGTGGCCGCGGAGGTGCTGGAGCGCGCCGACCTCGGCGAGCTGGTCGCCGGCGCGGAGATCGCCGGGCCCGGGTTCGTCAACCTCACCGTCGCCGACGCCGCGCTGGGCGGGATGGTCGAGCAGATGGCCGCCGACACCGAGCGGCTCGGCGTGGCCACCACGCCGGAGCCGGAGCGGGTCCTGGTCGACTACTCCGGCCCGAACGTCGCCAAGGAGATGCACGTCGGGCACCTGCGCTCGACGATCATCGGCGACGCCCTGTCCAGGCTGCTGAACCACCTCGGCCACGACGTCGTACGCCAGAACCACATCGGCGACTGGGGCACGCCGTTCGGCATGCTGATCGAGCACATGCTCGACCTCGGCGCCGGCGAGACCGCGCACGAGCTGTCCGTCGGGGACCTCGGCCTGTTCTACCGGGACGCCCGGGCGAAGTTCGACGCCGACACCGACTTCGCCGGCCGGGCCCGCCGCCGGGTCGTCGCGCTGCAGGGCGGCGACGCCGAGACGCTCGCCCTGTGGCGGGTGCTGGTGGAGGAGTCCGGCCGCTACTTCGCCGCCGTCTACGACCGGCTGTCGGTGCTGCTGACGCCTGCGGACATCGCGGGGGAGTCCAGCTACAACGACCAGCTGGCCCCGGTGATCGAGGAGCTGGTCCAGCTCGGGCTGGCCCGGGAGAGCGAGGGCGCGCTGTGCGTCTTCCCCGAGGGCTTCACCGGACGCGACGGCGGTCCGCTGCCGCTGATCCTGCGCAAGAGCGACGGCGGGTTCGGGTACGACACGACCGACCTGGCCGCCCTGCGGCACCGCGTCCACGACCTGAAGGCCCGCCGGCTGGTCTACATCACCGACCTGGGCCAGCGGCTGCACTTCGAGATGGTCTTCCAGGCCGGCCGGGAGGCCGGCTGGCTCGGCGCCGACGCGCGGGCGGAGTTCCAGGGCTTCGGCGTCGTACTCGGCGCCGACCGCAAGCGGCTGCGCACCCGGGCCGGCGACTCGGTCAAGCTGATCGACCTGATCGAGGAGGCGGTCCGCCGGGCCGCGGCCGTGGTGGCGGAGAAGGCGCCGCACCTGTCGGCGGAGGAGCAGGCAGAGGTCGCCCAGATCGTGGGCATCGGCGCGCTGAAGTACGCCGACCTGTCCAACGACCGGGTGAAGGACTACGTCTTCGACTGGGACCGGATGCTGTCCTTCGACGGCAACACCGCGCCGTACCTCCAGTACGCCCACGCCCGGATCCACTCCGTCTTCCGGCGCGGCGAGATCGACCCGGTGAGCCTGGCCGGCGCCAAGGTGGTGCTCGCCGACCCGGCCGAGCACGCCCTGGCCCTTCGGCTCACCGAGTTCGAGGGTGTGCTGCACAAGGCGGTCGACGAGGTGGAGCTGCACCGCATCGCGGGGTACCTCTTCGACCTGGCCACCGCGTTCACGGCGTTCTACGAGCGCTGCCCCGTGCTGCGCGCCGAGGACGAGCAGACCCGGACCAGCCGCCTCGTACTGTGCGACGTGACCGCCCGGGTGCTGGCCTCCGGACTGTCGCTGCTGGGGATTGCCGCGCCGACCCGCATGTAGGACGCTGCCCTCGAGGCAGGCGTGGAAGGATGACCGCATGAGTGAGTCCGCGAGCGCGACGCAGGGGCTGCGCGCGGCGATCGACCGCAGTGGCTACTACCCGGACGTCGTCGCCGACGCGTTGGAGACCTGCCTGGCCGGTGAACGGGTCGTCTCCTACTTCGTCCACCACGAGCCGACGTTCTACTCCGAGGAGGTCCGCCGGCACATCACGGTGCTCGTCCTCACGCCGAGCCGGCTGGTCCTCGGCCACACCGACGAGCATCCGGCCGACGAGACCCTGCCGACACCGTACGCCACCGCGTCCACCGAGGCGGTGCCCATCGACCGGGTGAGCTCGATCGTGGTGAGCCGGGTGGTGGCCAACCCGGCCGCGTACGAGCCGGGCGGCCCCGTCCACGAGGCGATCCTCACCATCGGCTGGGGCGCGATGGGGCGGCTCGACCTGGAGCCCGCCACCTGCGCCGACCCCAACTGCGACGCTGACCACGGTTACACCGGCACGTTCTCCTCCGACGATCTCACCGTGCGGGTGAGCTCGGCGGTGGAGGGCGGCGACGCCGTGGGCCGGCTGCTCGGCTTCGCGCAGGAGCTGTCCGTACTCACCCGGCGCCCGCCGCAGTTTCGATGACCTCGCCGGAGGGCGGCGGCCGGCCTGGCGTGCCTCCGCTCCCGTCGCCTCCGTTGCCTCCCTCGGCTTCTGCGGACCTGGTGCTCCCGCGCTACGGCGCCGGCGCGTTGTCCGACGTGGTGCCGTCCGCCCTCGCCGCCCTCGGAGTCGAGGGCGAGCATGACCTGCTCGGCCTGCCGCCGTCGGACAGGTACGTCGTCATGCTCGTCGACGGGCTGGGCTGGCACCTCCTGCACCGCCACGCAGAGGACGCGCCGTTCCTCAATGGCGAGGGCCGGATCAGGCGCTCGCTGACCGTGGGTGTGCCCTCCACCACCTCCACCAGCCTGGCGAGCCTGGGCACCGGGCTCGCGCCGGGCCGGCACGGCATCGTCGGCTACACCATGGCCGTCCCGGGCACCGACCGGCTGCTCAACACGTTGCGCTGGGACACCACGGTGGAGCCGCTGGTGTGGCAGCCGCACCAGACGGCGTTCGAACGCGGCGTCCAGGCCGGAGTGGCCGTCACCACCGTGTCCCGCAAGGCGTTCCGGGGCTCGGGCATCACGGTGGCCGGGCTGCGCGGCGGGGAGTTCGTCCCCGCGGACAGCGCCGGGCAGGCCACGGCGGGAACAGTCGAGGCGAGCCGGCGCGGAGACCGCAGCCTGGTCTACCTGTACGAGGGTGACCTGGACTGGACCGGCCACCGCGCGGGCGTGAACGCTCCGGCGTGGCGGCATCAGCTGTCCGCGGTCGACCACTTCGCCGCCCGGCTCCGCGCCTCGCTGCCGGCGGACGTCGTACTCCTGATCACCGGAGACCACGGGATGGTCGACGTGCCGAAGGAGCACCGGGTGGACGTCGACTCCGCACCAGAGCTTCGGGCCGGTGTGCGGATGGTCGGCGGCGACCCGCGGCTGCGCTACCTCTACACCGACGAGGGCGCCGCCGCCGACGTGCTGGCGACGTGGCGGGAGCGGCTCGGCGATGCGGCCCTCGTGCTGGGCCGGGACGAGGCGATCGCGGCCGGGTGGTTCGGCGAGGTGGAGGACCGCGTCCGCCCGCGAATCGGTGACGTGGTGATCGCCGCGCTGGACGAAATGGCGGTGGAGTGCAGGCGGGAGTTCCCGATGGAGCCGCTGTTGGTCGGCTGGCACGGCTCGCTCACCGCGGAGGAGATGCTGGTCCCGTTGCTGGTCGCCGACTGACCCGGCCCGGCGGCCATCCCCGCCGACCGCGTACGTCCGCTGATCCGTCCGCCGACCCACTCAGCCGATCACTCGCCCCCGCCGATCACTCGGCGCGGGTGATAGGCGAGGATGGCCCGCCGTGGCCGATCTCGTCTTCTTCACCGGAACCATGGACTGCGGCAAGTCGACCCTTGCCCTGCAGCTGGACCACAACGCCCGGCAACGCGGCCTCGCGGGACGGTTGTTCACCTGCCATGACCGCGCCGGCGCGGCTACGCTGTCCAGCCGGCTGGGACTCACCGTGCCCGCCGTGGAGGTACGCCCGCACCTCGACCTCCAGCGGTACGTCGTCGCCGAGATGACCTCGGGCGCGCGGATCGACTACCTCATCTGTGACGAGGCGCAGTTCTACTCCGGTGCCCAGATCGAGCAGCTCGGCCGGGTCGTGGACGAGCTGAGCGTCGAGGTCTACGCGTTCGGCATCCTCACCGACTTCCGCACCCGGCTGTTCGAGGGCAGCCAGCGACTGGTCGAACTCGCCGACCGGGTGGAGTCGCTGCAGGTCCAGGCCCTGTGCTGGTGCGGCCGCCGCGGCACCCACAACGCCCGGACGGTGGGCGGGGTGATGGTGACCGAGGGGGAGCAGGTCGTGGTCGGCGACACCGACGATGGCGCCACCCTGGAGATCGGGTACGAGGTGCTGTGCCGGCGCCACCACCGCCGGCGGGTCACCGCGCACGCCGCCGGGGCCGGATCACCGTCGCCGGACGTCCTGCCGTTCGGCGCGTCCGCCTGACGAGCAGTCTTCCGGACCAACCAGGCGACGAGCTCTCACACCGTACGCAGGAAGTGGTCCAGCACCCGCGCGCCGAACCGCAGACCGTCCGCCGGCACCCGCTCGTCGACCCCGTGCGCCAGGCCCCGGAACGGGAAGTCGACCGGCAGCCGCAGCGGTGAGAAGCCGTAGCCGGCGATTCCGAGCCGGGCGAACGACTTGGCGTCGGTACCGCCGCCCATGCAGTACGGCACCACCACAGCGTCGGGGTCCTGCGTACGCAACGCGGCGGCCATCGCCTCGAACCACGGCGAGTCGATCGGCGCGGACACCGCCTCGGTGTAGTCGAGGGTCTCCCGCTCGACGTGGGGGCCGAGGAGTTCGTCGATGGTGTCCAGGAACTCCTGCTCGGTGCCCGGAAGCGCGCGGCCGTCGAGGTTGGCGTGTGCGGTGCCGGGGATGACGTTGATCTTGTAGCCGGCGTCCAGCATCGTCGGCGTCGCCGTCGCGCGAACCGTCGCGGTGGCCAGCGCTCCGGCCTTGCCCAGCCGGCCGATCGTGGCGTCCACGTCGGTCAGGTCGACGTCGACGCCGAGCGCCGCGCCGGTGCGTTCGAGGTAGGCCCGCACGGTCGGGGTGAGCCGGACCGGCCACTCGTACGCCGCGATCCGGGCCAGCGCGTGTGCCAGGTGTACGACGGCGTTGTCGGGGTTGGGCCGGGAACCATGACCGGCCCGCCCCCGGGCGGTGAGCCGGAGATGGATGGTGCCGCGCTCGGCGGCGGCCACCGGATACAGGCGTACGCCGTCCACGTCGAAGGAGTGCCCACCGGACTCGCTGATCCCGATCGCGCACCCGGCGAACAGGTCCGGGTGCTCGTCGACCAGCCAGCTCGCGCCGTAGTCGCCGTGCGCCTCCTCGTCGGCGACGAACGCCACCACGATGTCGCGCCGCGGCCGCAGGCCGGCCGCCGACCAGGACCGCAGCACCGCGAGCACCATCGCGCACATGTCCTTCATGTCGACCGCGCCGCGGCCCCACACCAGGCCGTCGCGGATCTCACCGGCGAACGGCGGCACCGACCACTCGCTCGGGTCGGCCGGTACGACGTCGAGGTGGGCGTGCACCAGCACCGCCTCCGCGGCCGGGTCGGTGCCGGGGATGCGGACCACGACGTTGGCCCGCCGCGGCGCGGACTCCAGCAGGGTCGGGGAGAGGCCCGCGTCGGTGAGCACGCCCGCGACGTACTCGGCGGCCTCGCGTTCGCCCACCGAGTCACCCGGTCCGCGGTTGGTGGTGTCGAACCGGATCAGCCGGGCGCACAGGTCCTCCACCCCGTCCTCCGGCCGGTGGGTGCCTGTCCCGGCAGCAGTCCCGGGGCTGGTGTGGGAGTACGCCTCGTCGGTTCCGGTCACGTTCGATCCCTCGCTCACGTTCGCCTCGTCCTGCACCGTGTCACGTCCCGGACCACTTCCTCGGTCACGCCCTCAGCCCAGTGCCTCGGTGAGCACCAACTGCGCCACCCCGGCGTCGGGGTCGGCGACCAGCTCCATTTCCGCGCCCAGCGGAACCGCCAGCTGTGCCGGGCAGTGCCCGAAGCCAAGATCCCAGATGATCGGTACGCCGAGGCCGGCGAGCCGGTCCGCGAGCACCGCGCGAACGACCTCCAGCTCGCCGCACTCCACCCACGAGCCCAGCGCGATCCCGGCCACGCCCTCGAAGTACCCGGCGCGCAGCAGGTGCGTCACGAAGTGGTCGATGCGGTACGGCTCCTCGGTGACGTCCTCGAGCAGGACGATCGACCCCGGCGGTGGCGGGGCGACGTCGGGAACCCCGCGTCCGGAGACGACCAGGCTGAGGTTGCCGCCCACGGTGCGCCCGCGGGCCCGGCCGGGCACCATGGTCTGCGCCAGCGGCCCGGACAGCACCAGGCCGGCTTCCGGCTCGAACAGCAACCGGCGGAGGTTCTCCTGGGCCGCCGGATCGTCCACGAAGGACGCCGTACCGATCATCGCCCCGAACACCGTGGGGATGCCGAGCCGGGAGCCGATCACCTGGTGCAGCGCGGTGACGTCGCTGGAGCCGGTGAACACCTTCGGCGGAGCGGCGGCGATCGCGGTCCAGTCGAGCAGGTCGAGGAGGCGGAGCGCGCCGTACCCGCCGCGGGCGCAGAAGATCGCCGCAACGTCCGGGTCGCACCACGCGCTGGTCAGGTCGCCGGCCCGGTCGGCGTCGGCGCCGGCGAGGTAGTCGAGGGTGGGGTGCCGGTCGCGGGCGTGCGGGGCGACCTCGACCTCCAGACCCCAGGACCTGAGGACGGCGACACCCTTGTCGAGGTACTCCGGCACCAGTGGACCGGACGGTGCCACGACCATTGCCCGGTCACCTGGACGCAGCCGGCGTGGCGCGGCCGAACGCTCGGCCCCGGCGGCCTGGGTGGTGCCACCACCGTCACCGGCGCCGGCACGTGCGGGGCCGGGGAGCGCGGACGTCGGCATCGAATCCTCCTCGGTGGCCGCCGGGCAGCCCAGCCTGTCAGATCGCCGGACACCAGTCGATCACCGGTCCACCGCCTGGGAGACTGGCTGCCATGAGCCCGATCCTCTCCGTGCCGGACCTGGTCACCTGGCTGGCCGGTGGCCACCCGCCCGTCGTCCTCGATGTCCGGTGGACGCTTGCCGGCCCACCGGCCCGGGAGGTCTACCAGACCGGGCACGTGCCCGGTGCGCGGTACGTCGACTTCGACACCGTGCTGTCCGGTCCCGCCGACCCGGCCGGCGGTGGGCGGCACCCGCTGCCCGCCCCGGAGGTGTTCGCCGCGGCGATGCGTGACCTCGGCCTACGCACCGACTCCGACGTGGTGGTCTACGGCGCACCCGACGGCTTCGGTGCCGCGCGCGCCTGGTGGTGCCTTCGGTACTTCGGGCATCGCTCGGTCCGGGTGCTCGACGGCGGGTTCGCCGCATGGGTGGCGGCCGGGCAACCGGTCGAGCCGGGGGAGCCGGGGGAGCCGGCGCTGGTCGAGACCGCAGGCGACTTCGTCGCCCGGCCGGGTGGCATGCCGGTACTCGACGTGGACGAGGCGGCCATGCTCGCCCGATCCGGCCTGCTCCTCGACGCCCGGGCGGGGGAGCGCTACCGCGGCGAGACCGAACCCGTCGACCCGGTGGGCGGGCACATCCCCGGTGCGCTCAGCGCTCCCACCGCGGCGAACCTCGACGCTGACGGACTGTTCCTGCACCCCTCCCGGCTACGCGAGCGGTTCGCGGCCCTGGGGATCGACGAGGCTGACGGCGGATCCGACGTGGGCACCTACTGCGGTTCCGGGGTGAGTGCGGCGCAGCAGGTGCTCGCGCTGGAGCTGGCCGGCGTACGCGCCGGGTTGTACGTCGGCTCCTGGTCAGACTGGGTGTCCGACGGCCGGCGCCCGGTGTCCACCGGCCCGGACCGGGGCTGACCCCCGTCCCGCCGGTGGGCCGGCGGCCGCGCCGGCACCAGGGGTGAGTTCGGCGAGCAGCCGTTCGAACACCTCGGCGGCCGCGTCCACGGACAGCAGCCCGGCCTCGTAGCCGCGCCAGCCGCGCTCGCCCGCCCCGTCGTGGCGCACGCCGTCGACAGGTCGCGCGCCCGTACGCAGCACCAGCCGGGGTGGCGCCTGCGGAGCGGGCAGGTGCTGGCCGCAGCCGCAGTCGCAGCGGCCCGCCGGGGCGGCGAAGAGGAAGTCACCTTCGGCGTACCGCTCGAGATCCACGGTCGTGCCGTGGCAGCGGAAGTGCAGCAGCCCGCCGGCCGGCAGCAGGGCCCACAGCCGCACCGGGGCGGGGTGGCTCGGCGGCACGACGCGCAGGCCGCGGTCGAAAAGTGTGCGAGTCCAGGCAGCGAAGTCCATCGCGGGCGTCCTCGAAGGTGCTGGTTGATGCTGCGGCGGCAGGCCGCGGGACCGGATGAGGTCAGCAGCAACAACAACAGCGGTGCAGGACGCCAGAACGCATGGCCGAAGTCTGCCAGCCTTCCGGGCAGGCCGAACATGGCGTCCAGCATCCGGACACAGTGTCCAGCCCGGGTAGGGACGAACGGTGCCTGCTCAGGACGAAGTAGACGTCCCGGGGGAGGACTGGAGGGCTACTCCGAACCGCGTCCGCCGCCGAACAGGATGTCGTCCCAGCTCGGCACCGCGCTGCGCCCCTTGCCCTTGCCGCCGGCAGCCCGTGCCCGGCGACGCCGGGCCTCCGCCGCCCGCCGACGGGCGGGCTGCTGGCTCTCCGCCTCCGCCGCGGGGGGCTGCTCGGGTGCGGGCTGCTCCTTCTCGCCGACGGTGGCCTCACCTTCGGTGGCCACCTCGGGTTCAGAGCCGCGGGCCTTCTCGTCCGCGGCGGCCGGTGCCGAGGGCCGCGGAAGCTCGTCGGCCGGTGCGGACGCGGGCGTGGCCGCCTGCTCGGTGTCCGGCGCCTCGTCCAGGTCGGGAACCTCGTCGGGGGCGAGCTCGTCGGGTTCGTTCGCGCTCGTGGCGCCGTGCGTGCTCGACCGGCCTGCCGGACCGCTCGGCGCCGGCACCGCACGCGGGCCCTGCCCGGTGGCGAGCTGGCGGCCGATGCTGTGCGAGAGGTCGATGGTGTCCTCGGTGTCCGGCGCGGCGTCGGCCGGCGGCGGAGCGAGCCGGAGCCGGTGCGCCTCGCGCGACTGCGGCTCGACGACGTGCTCGGGTGCGGCCGGCGCGGCGGGCGGAGGGACGATGCTGTCCATCGGCGCCTCACCGACCAGGTCACGGGCCTTGGCGTCGGAGGTGACGACGACCCGGCCGAGCGGGTCGTAGCTGAACATCGCGCGGTGCTCTTCACCCTCGAACGTGAAGGTGACCGTGACCGCCCAGCGCCCCTCGGGGGTGCGCCAGGCGTCCCACGTCGCGTGGTCGCGGCCGACGCCAAGCGAGTCCAGCCGGCTGCCGACCGCCTCGTCGAGGATCTGCGCCGGGCCCTCGCGGCCGTTACGGCGAAGGGCACAGCGGCGGGCCTGTCCGGCGGTGTACTCGCGTTCGGCCAGCACGGGTCCGGCGTAGCGCAGGATCCGCTCGATCGGCACCTCGGCGGCCGCGGCGACGGCCTCCGACGACTCCCCGGCACGCAGCCGGGCCTGGATCTCCTTGGGCCGCAGCCGGCTCTGCTTCTCCAGCGGCGCCGATCCCTGTCGCGCCCGGTCGCTGACCACGGCTCCGCGGAGGCGGTCGTCGATTTTGAGCGCGAACTCCTCCCCCGAGCCCTCGTGAGTCAGGAGCAGATGGGTGCCGTCGTCGCTGAGGTGTACCAGCCTGACGTCGCGCACAGTGTGCCTCCCCACATGTCGAGCCTGCTCAGTCTCTCGCGTACCGGGAGGACGATGCCAGGCACCGCGCCGGAGACACCCGAGGCGGTTCGACTGATCCGTGGTCCCGGGGGAGTACGCCTTCGTCAAGACCCTAGCGCGTCAGTGTCGGTCCGCGGTCGCGCAGAGGGGTCCGCCGACGGTGCGGCCGATAGCAGGTCGAGATCAGGTCGTGGTCAGCTCGACCGGCTCGGCGACACCGGCGGGCGCGCGTCGCCGCGGTGGCCTGGCGGCGAACGCGACGAGCACGGTGACGACGCCGGCGGTGAGGGGGACGTAGAAGCCCGCGCGGCCACCCGCCGCGTCGACGACCTGACCGGCGACGGCGGCGCCGGCCGCCACACCCGCGGCCATCCCGGTGGTGGTCCAGGCCATGCCCTCGTTGAGCCGGGCCGGCGGAACCGTGCGCTGCACCACCGCCATGCTCGACACCAGCGTGGGCGAGATCGCGAACCCGGCAAGGAAGAGGACGACGCCGAGCACGCCGAGGTGACCGATGAAAGGCAGCGGCAGCATCGTCGCGGCGATTGCCGCGGCACCGAGCCGGAACCGCTTCATCGGCGGCATCCGCAGCCGCATCGCGCCCAGTGCCAGGGCCGACAGCATGCTCCCGGTGGCCCAGCCGGCCAGCAGCAGACCGGACGCGGATCGGTGACCCGCGTCGGAGGCGACCGCGACGACCACGACCTCGGCGCTGCCGAACAGCGCCCCGAGGCCCGCGCACGCCACCACGACCGGGCCGAGCACCGGCCAGCCGAGCGGTGGCTTCACCTGCTGCCCGTTGCCGGGACGGTGGACCGGTGGCTGCGTACGCCGCTGTGCGGCCAGCAGGCTGGCGCCGACCACGCCCGCGATGATGGCCGTCACCAGTCCCGCGACCGGGCTCACTGTGGTGGCCAGCAGGGTCACCAGCGGCGGGCCGACCATGAACACGACCTCGTCCAGCAGTGCCTCCAGCGCGAACGCCGTGTGCAACTCCGGCCTGCCCTCGAGCAGGTGGGTCCACCGGGCACGGACGTAGGAACCGACCAGCGGACCGGACGCTCCGGCGACGGCCGCCAGCGCCTGGGGCAGCGGGGTCGGCACGCCGGCCCGGACGGCGACGATCAGGCCGCCCAGCGCGACCGCGTTGAGCGCCGCGATCAGCGGAAGGACGAGGTGCTGCCCGTGGCGGTCGACCAGGCGGGCCTGCACCGGGGCGAGCACCGCCGCCGCGATGACGTAGGACGCGGAGATCGTGCCGGCCAGGCCGTAGGAGCCGGTGGTGGCCGACACGAGCAGGACCAGGCCGAGTCCGACCATCGACAACGGAAGTCGGGCGAACCAGCCGGTGAGGGAGAAGGCCAGGCTCCCGGGATGGCCGAGGATCGTGCGGTAGGGGCTGAACATGGCAGGGCGGCTCACGGTTGATCGGTCGGGACGTGGTGGTGCGGTGCCTCTCGTGCTGCGCGCTGTGCGGCGACGAATCCGGGCGACCGCTGCGCTCACCCTAACGAGCAGCACCGACAGGGCACCTGCGAATATCGGGACCATGCGAGCCGTCCCGATCGATGCCGTCCTGCTGGTCTCGTTCGGCGGACCGGAGAAAGCGGACGACGTGGTGCCATTCCTCGAGAACGTCACCCGCGGGCGGGGCATTCCTCGCGAACGGCTCGCCGAGGTGGGCCAGCACTACTTCCTGTTCGGCGGCCGCAGCCCGATCAACGACCAGTGCCGGGCACTGAAGGCCGCGATGGAGGAGGACCTGCGGACCGACGGCCCGAACCTCCCGGTCTACTGGGGAAACCGCAACTGGGACCCCTACCTGTCCGACACGCTGGCACGGATGCGCGCGGCCGGGGTTCGGCGGGCGGCCTGCCTGTTCACCAGTGCGTACGCGTCCTACTCCGGGTGCCGGCAGTACCGCGAGAACCTCGCCGACGCACTGGCCGAGGTGGGCGAGGGCGCCCCGGAACTCGTCCGGCTGCCGCACTACTTCAACCGTCCCGGTTTCGTCGCTCCGTTCGTGGACGGGACGGCCGACGCACTGGAGCACCTCCCCGCAGGGTCGCGGATCGTCTTCGTCACCCACTCGGTCCCCGAGGCGATGAACGCCGCCAGCGGACCCGAGGGCGGCCGTTACGTCGCCGAGCACCGGGACGTCGCGACCACCGTGGCCACCGAGGTGGCCGGCCGGACCGGCCGGGAGGCCGGCTGGGATCTCGTCTACTGCAGCCGGTCCGGTCCGCCGAGCCAGCCGTGGCTGGAGCCGGACGTCAACGACCACCTCGCGGCGCTGGCCGACCAGGGCGTGCCGGGTGTAGCGGTGGTGCCGATCGGCTTCGTCTCCGACCACATGGAAGTGCTGTACGACCTGGACACCGAGGCCCGGGCCACCGCCGGACGGCTCGGGCTGGCCTTCACCCGGGTGGCCACGCCCGGTGTCGACCCGAGGTTCGTCCGCATGGTCGGCGATCTCGTCCGGGAGCGGGTCGCCGCCGAGGACGGGACCGACGGTGACGACGGTGACGTCGGGGACGAACGCGACAAGGACCCCGTGCTGACCGGCTCCCTGGGGCCCACCTGGGCCAACTGCCCGGCCGGGTGCTGCCGCAACCTGCGGGGCGACCGTCCGGCTGCCTGCGGCGCCGACTGAGCCGCCGACCCCGAGACGCCGATCCGGGGCCGCCGATCCGGCCGCCCGGCCGGCGCCCTGGCCGGAGTGGGTCCCGCTCGGCCGAAGATCATCGTCGCCCTGTGTGGGTGCCCACCTCTAGGCTGATCCACATGACTGCGGAGACGGCGACCCCCTTCCACGATCTCGACCACTACGTAGCGTTGCGCCGGCTCGCCGGTCTGTGGCTGGCGCCCGACGGCAGCCGGCTGGTGGCCGCCGCCCAGCAGCTCTCACCCGACCGCAAGAAGTACGTCACGTCGCTGTGGCAGGTCGATCCGTCAGGTGACCGGCCGGCGCGGCGGCTCACCCGCGGCACCACCGGCGAGGGCGGCGCGGCGTTCCTGCCCGACGGCTCGCTGCTGTTCGTGGCCAAGCGCCCCCACGAGGAGTGGCCGGAGCCGCCGGAGTCCACGCGTTCCGACGACGAGGAGTCCGCCGGCACCGACGGCACCGACCCGGCGGAGGCGTCCGCCGGTGACGGTGACGCTGCGAACGACGCCGAAAAGCCCGCCCTGTGGGTGCTGCCCGCCGGCGGCGGCGAGGCACGCCGGGTGGTGTCCCGGCCGGGGGGCGTCGGCGGAGTCATGGTGGCGCGTGACGCGGGCACGCTCGTGTTCACCGCGCCCACGCTTCCCGGCACCAAGTCCGCCGACGACGACCGCGAGCGCCGCAAGGCCCGCGCCGACGCGTCGGTGTCGGCGATCCTGCACGAGAGCTACCCCGTCCGTTACTGGGATCACGACCTCGGCCCGGACGAGCTCCGCCTGTACGCCGCCGACGCGTTCGACGTCGACGAGGGTCACCCGCGGCCCCGCGACCTCAGCCCCGAGCCCGGCCGGGCACTCGACGAGGGTGCGGCCGACGTCAGCGCGGACGGGCACACCGTCGTCAGCACGTGGAAGGTCGCGACCCGCCAGGGCGACCACCGCGTCGACCTGGTGGCGTTCGACACCGCGACCGGCGAGCGCCGGGTGCTGGCCACCGACGCAGACCACGACCACGAGGCGCCCCGGATCTCACCGGACGGCCGCTGGGTGGTGTGTTCGCGCGAGCGCCGCAGCTCCACCGAGGCCGCGCCCGACGTCACGTTGTGGCTGGTTCCGACGAACGGCGGCGAGCAGCGCGACCTCACTCCCGAGCTCGACCTGTGGCCGCACGAGCCCCGCTGGTCCCCGGACGGGCACACCATCTACTTCACCGCGGACGAACGCGGCCACTGTCCGGTCTTCGCCGTCGACGTCGCCACCGGCTGCGTGCGCCGGCTCACCGCGACCGGCGCCTACGCCGGGCTGGAGCCGTCGCCCGACGGCCGGTTCCTCTACGCGCTGCGCAACGCCGTGGACGCACCGCCGTCGATCGTCCGGCTCGCGGTGGACGCCGTCGACCAGGAGGCGGAGCGACTGCGTGGCCCGGAGGCGACACCCGCGCTGCCGGGGCGGCTCACCGAGGTGACCGCGACCGCCGAGGACGGCTCGGACCTGCGGGCCTGGCTGGTGCTCCCCGACGGCGCGTCCGCGGAGCAACCGGCGCCGCTGCTGCTGTGGATCCACGGCGGTCCGCTGTCGTCGTGGAACACCTGGAGCTGGCGGTGGAACCCCTGGCTGATGGCTGCCCGCGGTTACGCCGTCCTGTTGCCCGACCCGGCGCTGTCCACCGGCTACGGCCAGGAGTTCGTCGACCGGGGCTGGGGCCGTTGGGGTGCCGAGCCGTTCACCGATCTGATGGCGGTGACCGACGCCGCCCTCGAGGTGCCCGAGATCGACGCCGACCGCACGGCGGCGATGGGTGGCTCGTTCGGTGGCTACATGGCCAACTGGGTGGCCGGGCACACCGACCGGTTCAAGGCGATCGTGACGCACGCCAGCCTGTGGGCGTTGGACCAGTTCGGCCCGACGACGGACGTCGCGTCCTACTGGTTCCGCGAACTCACTCCGGAGCGTGCCCTCGCCAACTCCCCGCACCTGTCCGCCGAGCAGATCAGCACGCCGATGCTGGTGATCCACGGCGACCGCGACTACCGCGTGCCGATCGGGGAGGGGCTGCGGCTGTGGTGGGAGCTCAACCGCCTGCACGACGGTGACTCGGCCGAGCTGCCGCACCGGTTCCTCTACTTCCCCGACGAGAACCACTGGGTGCTCTCCCCGCACCACGCGAAGGTCTGGTACTCCACGGTGTTCGCGTTCCTCTCCTGGCACGTCGAGGGCGCGGGCTGGGAACGCCCGGAGCTGGTGTGAGCGCCGATCCGGCGGCGCTGCTCGACCTGGCCGCACGGACCGCGCGTGAGGCGGGTGAGCTGCTTCACGCGCGGCGGCTGACCGACGAGGTGAGCGTCGCGCACACCAAGTCGACGCCGACGGACATCGTCACCGCGATGGACACGGCGTCGGAGGCGCTGATCCGCGACCGGCTCCGCGCCGCGCGCCCGGACGACACCATCCTCGGCGAGGAGGGCGGCAGTGTCCCCGGCGGATCAGGCGTCAGGTGGCTGGTCGACCCGCTCGACGGCACCGTCAACTACCTGTACGACCTGCCGGCGTACGCCGTCAGCATCGCCGCGGAGGTGGCCGGCGAGGTGGTGGCCGGCGCCGTGTTCTGTCCGCCGGCGGGGGAGTTGTGGACGGCGGTGCGGGGCGCCGGTGCCTGGCTGAACGACGACCCGGTGCGGGCCGGCTCGGTGCACGAACTCGACCGTGCGCTGGTCGGCACCGGCTTCTGGTACGACTCGGGCCTGCGCGCCCGGCAGGCCGAGCTGCTGCGGCACGTCCTGCCCCGTGTGCGCGACGTGCGCCGGATCGGGTCGGCGGCGCTGGACCTGTGCTCTGTTGCCTGCGGCCGGCTCGACGCCTACTACGAGACCGGGCTGCATCCGTGGGACTGGTCGGCCGGCCTGCTGGTGGCCGGGGAGGCCGGTGCCCGGGTCGGCGGTCTGCCGGGGGAGGCCGCGAGCCGGCGGCTGGCGATCGCCGCCTCCCCGGCCGTCTTCGACGAGCTCCGGTCGCTGGTGGTGACCCACGGGGCTGACGTCGTGGGCAGCCCGGTGGTGGCGGTCGGCCCGGGGCGCGTCCCGGGCGACTCCTAGCTCGGCCGGCCCCTGAGTAATCGGCCGCTCGATCCCGAACCACGGCTCGTCGGCCTTCTCGGCCCGTTCCCCGTACGTCGAAAGAACGATTGCGGTAAATATCACATTGATGGGCAACAAAGTCGTGCTCTGATTGCTCGTAGTAATTGTCCGAACGCTTTCCGGAGTCGACCGAAAACCGGGCTGTGAGCGTTGACCGCAAAGGCTGGGACGACACCCGCCTGCCGCCCTTTGCCATTCGTACACAACCGGCGGTGCGTGAACGCCGGGGAGCCATCCGGCGCGCGGCGCCGCCAAGATCGCCGCGACACCCTTCGAAATCACCATGAAAACGGACATAAGGTGCGGGCGGATGCGCGAAACCGGGTGGACATAGGCGGGAGTGTGCAGATTTCCGCAACAAAATCGGGTTACAACTTGCCTGATGTGGTTCCGTTCCGCCCGGGTGAAGGTATACGTTCCGGGTCAGCCAAAGTTCCCGGCGCGAATCCGCGCCGGGAGCACTATGTGAAATCACGCATCCCTGTGTCGACAGTGTCGGATCGACCGCGCTTTGTGTGCGGAAGCCGCCGGTCGTACCGGTGATGGGGAGAAGCCGGGAGGTGAAGGTGGCTGCGACCGAAAGCCTGGACACGGACGAGCCGGAGAAGGGCTCGAAACCGGCCGGCCGGACATCGTCCACGACGAAGTACATCGTGGGCCGGGTCGTCAAGGCGTTCCTGACGATCTACGTGGTTGCGACCGCCATCTTCTTCCTGGTTCGACTACTGCCGGGCAACCCGGTGGACGTCTACATCAACCAGCAGATCGCGCAGTACGGCATGAGCTACCAGGAGGCCGCCAACGCCGCGGCCGGCCTGTTCTCCTTCGACCCGAACGAGTCGAAGTTCATGCAGTACCTCCACTACCTGGGCGGCCTGGTCCAGGGTGACCTGGGCACCTCGCTGCTCTCGCCGGGTTCCTCGGTGACCTCCCAGATCGGCGCCTACCTGCCGTGGACGTTGTTCAGCGTGGGCATCGCGCTGATCATCAGCTTCGTGCTCGGCATCGGCATCGGCATGGCGATGGCCTACCGCCGCGGCGGCATCTTCGACCACGCGATGACCCTGGTCGCCTCGGTGACGCACTCCATCCCGAACTTCCTGCTGGCGATGATGATCATCGTCTTCTTCGGCGTCCAGCTGGAGTGGCTGCCGATCGCGAACATGCGCGGCGCCTACTCGCCGGGCGTGCACCCGGAGTTCAGCCTGTACTTCCTCTCCGACGCCTTCTACCACGCGGCGCTGCCGATGTTCGTCTACGTGCTCACGTCGCTCGGCGGCTGGATGCTGGTGATGAAGTCGTCGACGGTGGAGACCCTCGGCGAGGACTACGTGACGGTCGCCCGAGCACGGGGGCTCACCGACCGCCGGATCCAGGTGCAGTACGTCGGCCGCAACGCCATGTTGCCGCTGTTCACCAGCTTCGTCCTCTCCCTCGGCTTCGTCGTCGGCGGCTCGATCCTGGTCGAGCAGGTGACGCAGTACCAGGGCATCGGATTCCTGCTCTACGAGGCGGTCCAGCGTCGTGACTACCCCGTCCTGCAAGGCATCCTGCTGATCGTCACCATCTCCGTGGTGCTGGCCAACCTCGTGGCCGACCTGCTCTACAGCAGGGTCGACCCGCGGATCCGCATCACCAGCAAGGAGGGCTGACCGTGACCCAGATCGTCGACGCCGGCACGATGCAGCCGGCCCAGGCCCCGGCGCCTGACGAGCAGGGCATGGGCGCGTTCCGCAGCTTCGTACGCCAGTTGATGCGCAGCAAGACCGGCTTCCTCGGCTTCTGCGTCTTCACCCTGATGGTCCTCGTGTGCCTGATCGGCCCGTTGTTCACGCCGAACGACCTGCCGACCAACACCAACCTCATCTACGGCCCGGCGAGCTGGACCCACCCGTTCGGCTTCGACTCCGAGGGCCGGGACGTGTTGATCCAGGTCATCGACGGCGGCCGGGCGGTCATCCTGGTGGGCTTCCTCGCCGCGCTGATCTCCACCGTGATCGCGGTGATCTTCGGCGCGCTGGCCGCCTACCTCGGCGGGCGGGTCGACTCGGTCATCGTGACGGCCACCGACATCGTGCTGACGGTGCCGAGCATCATCCTGCTCGCGGTGCTGGCGGCGTTCTACCGCGTGGGCGACTCGATCACGCTGGCCGTCATCCTCGGCGTTCTCGGCTGGCCCGGTCTGCTGCGTGCCGTGCGCGCCCAGGTGTTCTCGCTCAAGCAGCGGGAGTACATCGAGGCGGCGAAGCTGCTCGACCTCGGCACCGGCCGGATCGTGATCCGGGAGATCCTGCCCAACATGGCGAGCTTCATCCTGATGAACTTCGTCATCGGCATGACCAACGCCATCTACGCGATGGCAGGTCTTTACCTCCTCGGCCTGGCGCCCATGCAGGGCGACAACTGGGGCATCATGATCAACTTCGCCTGGACCCGCGGCGCCATCTTCTTCGACGGCAGCCTCGGCTACATCCTCGGTCCGGTGCTGTCGATCTGCATCCTCCAGCTCTCGCTCGTGACGATGGCGAGGTCGTTCGAGGAAATCCTGAACCCCCGACTGCGGCACAACTAGGAGGACGCTGTGGGAGAAGGCGTAGTCGAGGGTTCGACCCCGAACACGACCCAGAACACCTCGGGCGAGCCGGTCCTGTCGGTGCGCGACCTCGTGGTCGAGTACAAGACGGGTCAGGGCGTGCACGACCCGGCCCACCGTGCCGTGGACGGCGTGAGTTTCGACCTCTTTCCGGGCGAGAGCATCGCGCTGATCGGGGAGAGCGGCTGTGGGAAGACCACGCTGGGCCTGGGCCTGCTGCGGCTGCTGCCGAAGCTGGGCTCGATCCCGTCGGGGTCGGTGACCTACCGGCGCCGGGACGGCTCGAAGGTCGACCTGCTCAAGCTCGACAACCAGCAGTTGCGGAAGTTCCGGTGGTCCGAGGCCGCCATGGTGTTCCAGGGCGCGATGAACTCCTTCAACCCGGTGCTGAAGGTCTGGGACCAGATGTACGACACCGTTCGGGCGCACGACCGGTCGATGTCGAAGCGGACGGCGTACGAGCGCTCCGCGCAGGTCCTTCGCGACGTCGACCTCGACCCCGACCGGGTGCTGAAGTCCTACCCGCACGAGCTGTCCGGCGGCATGCGCCAGCGCGTGCTGATCGCGATGGCGATGCTGCTGCGTCCGCAGATGCTCATCCTGGACGAGCCGACCACGGCGCTGGACATCCTCACCCAGCGGGCGATCGTCGACCTGATCCACGAGCTGCACGAGCGGCTGGACTTCGCGATGATCTTCGTCTCGCACGACCTTGCGGTGGCCGCCGAGCTGGCCACCCGGGTGGCCACGATGTACGACGGCAAGATCGTCGAGATGGCCGACGTCCGCGACATCTTCTACCGCCCGCAGCACGAGTACACCAAGAGCCTGATCAACGCCGTGCCCACGGTGACCGAGGAACGCAAGGAGGTGCCGACCAATGGCTGACGGCGCGACGTCCGGCCCGCTGCTGGAACTCGACGGCATCACGCAGGTGTTCAGCACCCGGCGCGGAGAGGTGCGGGCCGTCGACGACGTGACCCTGCGGCTCGGGGTGGGCGAGGTGCTCTGCCTGGTCGGGCAGAGCGGCTCGGGCAAGAGCACCACGGCGAAGATCGCCTCCGGGCTGCTGCGTCCCTCCGACGGCGTGGTGCGGTTCGAGGGCGAGGACATCCTCGGGAGCAGGCGCCCGGACAAGAGCAGGTTCAAGCGGTTCCGGCGCGCGGTGCAGTACGTCCACCAGGACCCGTACGCCTCACTGAACCCGATCCAGGACGTCTTCACCACCCTGTCGGCGCCGCTTCGCCGGCACGGTCTGGTGAAGAACCGGTCCCAGGCGCGGGAGCGGGTAGCCGAACTCCTCGCCCAGGTGGGCCTCAACCCGCCCGAGACGTTCATGCCGAAGTTTCCCCACCAGATGTCGGGTGGGCAGCGCCAGCGGGTGGCGGTCGCCCGGGCGCTGACCCTCGAGCCGCGGTTGATCATCGCGGACGAGGCGACCTCGATGCTCGACGTGTCGATCCGGATCGAGTTGCTCCGCATGCTCACGAAGCTGCGTACCGAACTCGGCGTCGGCTTCCTGTTCATCACCCACGACCTGGCGATGGCGAAGTACTTCGGCGCCGAAGGCGACATCGCGGTGATGCACGAGGGGAAGATCGTCGAGTACGGCCCGACCCTGCGGGTCATCGACGACCCGCAGGACAACTACACCAAGGCGCTGCTGGAAGCCGTTCCCGAGGCCGACCCCGACCTCGCCCGGCGCAAGCGTGCGGCCCGCACCGCGGCCAGGGCATCGAACTCCGACGGCGCCCCGGCCAGTGGGGCCCCGGCGGCATGATCAACCCCGGCGCCGGACTGATGGCATTCCGGGTGGCGGCGTTCGTCGTCGTCTTCTCCGGGCTGTTGCTGCTGATCGTCGAGCCCGGCACGGCACAGTTCGTGATCACCTGCTTCATGCTCGTCATGGGGCTGGTGTTCGCGGCGGCGGTCTTCGTTCTCGTACGCCTGAAGAATCGCTAGGCAGAACCCTCCTAGCGCGGCACTGATCCCTTGATGGGGAGGAACCTGATGAACGCAACACCAGGCCCGTTCGGGCCCGAGCTTTCCCGGCGACGGGTGCTCGAGATCTTCGGCCTCGGTGCCGCGGGCGCCGCGGTGCTGTCCGCGTGTGGCGGCCAGCACAGCGGTAACGGAGGGGGCGGTGGCGGCGGCGGTGGAGCCGCCGGTGGCGGCGGCGGCGGCAAGGGTGGCGAGTTCCACGGCGCCTATCCGTACTCCGTGCCGCCCAAGGGCCACTTCAACCTGATGAGCGGTGTGACCGACTCGATCATGGGTGGCACGCCGTACCAGGACCTCATTCTTCTCCCCGGCGGCATGTACCGCTGGGCGGAGAAGAAGTGGGAGCCCATGCTGGCCGAGAAGTGGGAGTTCGACGGCAAGGCCAAGACGTTCACCTACCACGTCCGCCAGGGGCTTTCGTGGAGTGACGGCAAGCCGATCACCAGCAAGGACGTCGTGACGACGTTCTGGTGCCGGCGGATCATGCGCCAGGTCGAGTGGGACCTGATCGACGACGTGAAGGCCACCGACGGCCAGACCGTGGTCTTCTCGATGAAGAAGCCGTCGACGGTGCTGGAGCGGTACGCCATCCGCCAGGCCATCTTCTCCGACGCCACGTACGGCACGTTCGCCAAGCGCGCGCAGGACCTGTTCAACGGCGGCAAGGACCTCGACAGCCCCGAGGGCAAGAAGCTGAACGAGGACCTGCAGGGCTACCGCCCGAAGAACCCTGCCAAGGAGTTCATCACCAGCGGTCCGTTCACGTTCGACTTCAACAGCATCACCAACGCCCAGCTGACGCTGCTCAAGAAGGACAAGGGCTACGCCACGGACAAGGTGCTGTTCGACCGGATCGTGCTCTACAACGGCGAGGTGCCCACCGTCACCCCGCTGGTGCTCGGCAAGCAGGTCGACTACGCCACCCACGGCTTCCCGGTGGCGACCGAGAAGCAGGCGATCAAGAAGGGCCTGCGGATCATCCGGCCGCCGGTCTACTCCGGGCCGGCGATCTTCTTCAACATGGCCAAGCTGCCGGAGTTCAAGGACGCGCGGGTCCGCCAGGCCATCGCGCACGCGATCAACCGGAACGACAACGGCACGTTCGCGCTGGGCGACTCCGGCAAGGGCGTGAAGTTCATGACCGGCTTCTCCGACAACCAGGTGCCGGACTGGCTGAGCGACGCCGAGCAGGCCAAGCTCGACACGTACCCACTGGACCCGAAGAAGGCGGCCACCCTGCTCACCCAGGCCGGCTGGAAGAAGCAGGGCAGCTCCTGGATGAAGCCGGACGGCAAGCCGGCGGCGTACGAGCTCACGTTCCCGGCGGAGTTCGCCGACTGGTCGGCGGCCGGGGAGAACGCCGCCAAGCAGCTGTCGAACTTCGGGATCAAGGTCACCGGCCGCGGGGTCACCTTCACCCAGCAGCCGATCGACGTGGACAAGGGCAACTTCGAGCTGGCGATCCAGGGCTGGGGAACGTCCTCCCAGCCGCACCCGCACTTCGCCTTCGTGGCCGACCTGTTCACGCACAACATCCCGATCGCCGCCAACCAGGGCGGCAAGGGGATGGGCTTCGAGCTGAAGCAGAACACCAAGGCGTTCGGCCAGATCGACCTCGAGGAGGTCGTGCTCTCCGCCGCGCAGGGTCTGGACGAGGCCGAGCAGAAGCGCAACGTCGCCAAGGCGGCGGTGGTGTTCAACGAGTTGCTGCCGATCGTGCCGCTGTTCGAGCGGTACGGCAACAACCCGTGCCTGGAGGGTGTCCGGGTCGACAAGTGGCCTGCCGACAGCGACCCGCTGCTGCAGAACTCCCCGTACGCCGACAACTTCACGATCATGTTGATGTTGTCCGGCGACCTGAAGCCGGCCGGCAAGTAGGCCTGCTCAGGTAGCCGCGGAGTAGTCGCAGCGAACGCGAGAACGGCCCCCGCACGAGTCGTGCGGGGGCCGTTCCGTCTGTCCTCCGGCCCTGCGCCACGGGGCTGCTCGGCGAGCAGCTCCGGTCAGCGGGCCGCCTCGACCGCGGCCGGGGTGGAGCGCTTCCGCGCGCCGCGCCACGCGTCCATCAGGGAGATCTTGGCGCCCATCCGCAGGATCGCGCCCTCGTAGATCCGCGCACCGCTCACGACCAGGGCGAAGATCGCGGCCAGCATCAGGAGCAGGGCCAGCCCGATCTCCCACAGCGGCGCGTCACCCCGCGCCATCCGCACCGGAGCGCACAGCGCCGAGAACGGCGGCACGATCGACAGCACCCGGGAGACCAGTGCGTCGGGGTTCTGGTTCACGTAGAAGGTGGCGAAGAACGACACCATGATGCTCATGCTGGCCGGCGCGATGACGTTCTGCAGCTCCTCCTGGCGCGACACCCGGGCCGCGCTGGCGGCGAACACCGAGCTGTAGAAGCCGTAGCCGAGTACGAACCACACCATGACGTACCCGACGGGGATCACCAGGTCGGCGGTGACGTTGAGCATCCCGGTCGCGTTGCCCAGGGTGAGCCCGAACGCCGCGATCAGGGCCAGCTGGCAGAACCCCAGGAGACCGATGCCGAGGATCTTCCCGGCCAGCAGCGCCTTGGTGGAGATCGCGGACAGGATGAGCTCGACCACCCGGCTCGCCTTCTCCTCCACGATGCCGAACGCCACCCACATGCAGTAGCCGATCAGCTGGCCGTAGAGCACGATGCTGCCGATGAAAGCGATCTGGCCGCGCATCTCGGCCTTGGGGTCGGTCGGGTCGAGGGCGTCGACCGTGAGCGGCGCGACCTGCTGGGCCGCCTGGACCGCCGCGGGGTCCATGCCGCCCTGACGAAGCCGCTGGCCGGCGACGAGGTCGCGGTGGGCGGACTGGATCGCCGCTGCGATCTGCGGGTCCAGCTTGTCCTTGACGACCACCTTGCCGGCGCCGACGTACGCGTCGAGCTTGCCGTCGGTGACGGCGGCGCGAGCGGCCGCCTCGTCGGCGTAGCGGGCGCGTTCGACCGTCACGTCGAGCGCTGTGGCCTGGGTCTTCACCGACGCGGCGAGTTGGTCGGCGGCGGATCCGGCGTAGGCGATCCGGTAGGTGTCGTCACCGCCCAGCAGCTTCGGCAGGAACAGCACGACGCCGAGGATGATCAGGGTGAGGACGGTGGAGAACCAGAACGACTTGTCCCGCAGCCGCTCGGTCAGCTCGCGACGGGCCACCGTGCGGGTGGCCTCGGACATGGACAGCGGGGCGCTCATGCCGGAATCTCCTGGGTGGCCGGGCGGCGGTGGTTGCCGGTGGGGGACTGCGGGAGCTCTTCGGAGACGACCTCGCGGAAGAGGTCGACCAGGCTCGGGGTGAGCGGCCGGAACTCGTGCACCGGCCCGGCCGCGCGGGCGGCGTCGAGCAGGTGCTGCGGGTCGACCGTGGTGGCCAGCTCGACTGTGGTGGCCAGGCTGCCGTCCCGCTGGTCCTCCGCGACGACGTCGACCCCCGGAACGCCGGACGTCCAGCCCGTACCGGCACCGACCGCGACGAGGTAGCGGCGCGGACGGTTCTGCGTCCGGAGCTCCTCGACCGTCCCGGTGGCGACGATCCGGCCGGCCCGGATGATGCCGACCGCGTCGCAGAGGCGTTCGACCAGATCGAGCTGATGGCTGGAGAACAGCACTCCCACGCCGCGGCGTACCCGCTGGGCGAGAATCTCGGCCAGCGCGTCGACGCCCACGGGGTCCAGCCCGGAGAACGGCTCGTCCAGCACCAGGAAGGCGGGGTCGTGGACGAGGGCCGCGGCCAACTGCACCCGCTGCTGGTTGCCGAGGGAGAGTGCCTCCACCCGGTCACCGCCCCGGTCGGCCAGGCCGAACTCCGCCAGCAGCTCCTCGACAGCGTTGGCAGCCACGTCGCGCGCGGTGCCGCGCAGCCGGGCGAGGTAGACGAGTTGTTCGCGGATGCGCATCTTCGGGTAGAGGCCGCGCTCTTCGGGCATATATCCGAAGCTTCGCCGGGCGTCGGCGTCGGCCGGGCGGCCGTTCCACCGGACCTGCCCGGCGTCCTGTTCCAGGACACCCATGAGGATGCGCATCGTCGTGGTCTTGCCCGCGCCGTTGGTCCCGACGAAGCCGAACATCTGCCCGGGCCCGACCGACAAGGAGAGATCATCGACGGCGACCCGGTCGCCGTATCGCTTGGTGACACCTACGAGTTCCAGCACCAGGCCAGACTTTCAGGCGTTCGTGGTAAATCAGGTCATCCTCGGGGACGGTTTGTCATCGACCCGGGGTAGGATCCGGGCGCCGCGCATGTCGAACGGCGCGGGAAACCGCTCATTCGACGACCAGTTCGACGACACCTGCTCCAGGTGCTCACGGCCCGGAGCGGGGTAAGGCAGAATCTGCGCCCCGGATCGGGCACAAGTTCGGCCCGCCGAGCGTTAGGTGCTCGATAAGCAGTCCGGACCCGCTGCCCGAGCGCCGCAGACCGAGGGTCCCGTTACACACCGCGCACAACGACGTGCACACCGCAAGACCCGCTGAGCCAGGGGGAAGAGGGACGATGGCCACCGATTACGACGCGCCACGCAAGACGGACGAGGAGCTTTCCGAGGACAGCATCGAGGAGCTCAAGGCGCGGCGCATGGACAAGAACTCCGGGAAGGTCGACGTCGACGAGGCCGAGGTGGCCGAGACGTTCGAGCTCCCGGGCGCCGACCTTTCCAACGAGGAACTCTCCGTGCGGGTGCTGCCCCGCCAGGCGGACGAGTTCACCTGTTCGAGCTGCTTTCTGGTGCACCACCGCAGCCAGCTCGCGTTCGAGAAGAACGGCGGGCCGATCTGCCGGGACTGCGCCGCCTAGGGTCGCAGGACAGATCCGAAGCAGCAGATCCGAAGCAGCAGAGCCAAGCAACACAGCCGAACAAGCAGGCTGGACGGGGAACACAGGACCTACGCGTCCGGGGGTGAGCGACCGCCACGTGCGGCGGCTCACCACCGGACGCGTCGTCGTGTCCGGGTGGCGCCTCGCCTGGTCCGCCGCTACTTCGACGGCGGCAGCTCACCGGTCCAGCGCTGCCACAGCTTGGCGGCCTGCCGGGTCGCCAGCAGCCGGGCGATGGCGATCCCCATCCCGCTGGCCAGCGCCCACGTGACCGCTTCCTTCCAGGTCAGGTCGGGATCCTCCGGGTCCGAGGGCGGCTCGTTGCCGGTGACGTAGCGCCAGCTGGTGTCGACCGCCTTGCGGGTCACCGCGACGGCGGCCAGCGTGCTGACACTCCGCACGATGGTCCATCCGAGTTTCGACCTTTGCACGTGGAAACCTCCCTGTTTTGGTCGAGTCTGGCACGTCGTGGTCGTGCTCGCGCGAGATCCCGTGGGGCCGGCCGGGAGTGTTCGGCGAGCCGCGGGCACGGCCCCCGGGCTCGCGCGCGAACGGGCCGCCGCCGGCTCAGCCGGTGAAGGGCGGGGCCTCCCGAGCCCGCTCCATGGCGGCGGCCAGCCGCTCGGGGTGGCGGCTCGCGACGTACCAGTACGGCGTGGGGTCGGTCGGGTCGGTGATCTCCACCCGTACACCCCGGGAAATGTATGGACGCAGGAACATCCGGGCCGTCGCGTCGGCCGCCGGGCCCCGCAGCGCGCGGGCCTGTCCGGTCGTCAGAGCCAGTACCGAGCCGGTCGTCGCCAGTGGCGCCTGGGCCTTGCCCACCGAAAGCCCGGCGTCGTCCACCAGGACCCGCGTGCTGCCGAGATAGCCGAGGCCCGCACCGCAGAGCGCCGCCGCCAGGGCACCGACCACGTGGCCGGGAGCGCCCATCGCGTGCTCCGCGGCGAACCACAACGACGCGACCATCACCGCCGCGAACGCCCACCACGACGCCGGCACCCACCAGCGTTCTGCATAGACCGGCCTGGAACCAGGCCCGGAACCAGGCCTGGAACCAAGCCCGGAAGGGGACGAGAGGCCCGGCGAGCCGGTCCGCGCGGGGTCCGCGGGGCGATCGGGGGTGTGATCCGATGGCGCGTTCACGTCGGCTAGCCTCCCACCGCGAGCACCTGGGATTGCGAGTAGGGTCGGGCACCGTGACCAGCACGGACGACGTACCGGTGTTGATCCGGCGTCTCGACCCCGACGTGACGATTCCGGCCTACGCCCACCCCGGTGACGCCGGGGCCGACCTCGTGACCACGGCCGACGTCACGCTCGCCCCAGGGGAGCGCGCGGTGGTGCCGACCGGCGTGGCGCTCGCCCTGCCCGCCGGGTACGCCGCCTTCGTGCATCCCCGTTCCGGCCTCGCGGCCAGGCTCGGTGTGTCGATCGTCAACGCACCGGGCACCGTCGACGCCGGCTACCGGGGCGAGATCCAGGTCGTCCTGGTCAACCTCGACCCACACACCACGGTCGAGTTCCGGCGCGGTGACCGAATCGCGCAGCTGGTGATCCAGAAAGTCGAACGTGCCCGGTTCGTCGAGGTCGACTCCCTGCCGGGGTCGCTGCGCGGTGCCGACGGCCACGGCTCGACCGGGGGCTTTACCGATGCGGGCCAACCCCGCGGTGGAGGGATCTGACGTGATTTTCCGACGGGCCAACTCCTCACCCGCCGACCTCGACGCGCGCGACCGCCGCCGCCGGGGCCGCCGTCCGGACGACGAGGACGTGCCGACGTACGCCGTCGACGAGCAGTCCGGCGCCGATGCCGACTACCCGGACGCGGGAACCCCGGGAGCGCGGGCGGCGACCGGCGCCACCACGCCGCGTGCGCAGGGGCCCTACGACGCCGGCGAGGTGGAGTCGCTCCACGAGCCGCTGGAGGTGGGCCGGATCGACCTGGGCGGGCTGCAGGTGCACCCGGTCGAGGGGACGGAGCTGCGGCTGCAGGTGGACGAGGAGTCCCAGTCCGTGGTCGCGGCGCTGTTCGTGCAGGAGGACTCCGCGCTGGAGCTGCGGCCGTTCGCGGCACCGCGCACCGAGGGCCTGTGGGACGAGATCCGCCGCGAGATCGCGGCCGAGACCACCCGGCGCGGAGGCATGGTCACCGAGGGGACCGGACCGTTCGGGCCCGAGGTGAAGGTCGTAGTCCCGGCCACGATGCCCGACGGCCAGCAGGCCACCCAGGCGTCCCGGATCGTCGGCGTGGACGGCCCCCGGTGGTTCCTGCGCGGCACGCTGATCGGCCGCGCGGCGGTCGAGCCCGATGCCGCCGAACCCCTGCTCGCGGCGATGGCGCAGGTGGTCGTGGTGCGTGGCAAGGGTCCGATGGCGCCGCGCGACATGATCCCGCTGCGCCTGCCGGACGAGGCCCAGCGAATCGGCCCCGACGACGAGGACCTCGACGACCTCGGCTGACCTCGGCTGACCTCGGCTGACCTCGGCTGAGCGGCGCTCCCGATCCCGGCGGCGGCCTCGAGTGGGTCGGGATCGCGGGAGGCGGGGTCCCGGCGTGCGTGCGGCCTCGTCGCTTCCGGAGCCTCCGAGTACGCTGCGTCGCATGAGCGGCGACACGACCAGGTCGACACGCACCGGTATGTGGCGTCGTGCCCTTTCCAGACTGACCAGCAGCCAGGACGACCTCGAGGCGGCCGAGCTGCAGGACGACGTGCTGGAGGCGGGTTACGACCCGATCCACGGTTGCGCCGACCGCGAGCAGGTCAAGCTGCGTGGCACCATCAAGACGGTGACGTTGCGCCCCAGGGCGGGCACGCCGGCCCTGGAGGCGGAGCTGTACGACGGGTCCGGCAAGGTGGCCCTGGTGTGGCTCGGCCGGCGCCGCATCGCCGGCATCGAACCCGGCCGCAACATCATCGTCCGCGGCCGGATCGCCGTGCACGACGACCGCAGGATCATGTACAACCCCCGCTACGAGCTCAGGCCCCTGGGAGAGTGAACGTGACCGACGGACCGTCGCCCCGCCCAGACGACGACTCGCCCGGCTGGGTTCCGGGCCGGTCCGCCGACCACACCGAGGCCCCCGAGCATCCCGTCGGCCAGTCCGGGGCCCCCGAGCACCCGAATCCCACCGGCGACGCCGTGGCCGAGCCCTCCGAGCAGCATGCCGACGGGCCGGCGGCTTCGGAGGACGACGAGGACGCCTTCTCCCTGCTGCGCGTCTTCGGCGGGTGGGGTGGCCTGCTGGACGCGGGTCTTCCCGGTCTGGCGTTCGTCGCCACCTTCACCCTGTCCGGCCAGCAGTTGCGGCCGGCACTCATGGTGGCGATCGGGGTGGGCGTGGTGTTCGCCGTCGTCCGGCTGGTACGCCATGACCCGCTGCAGAACGTCATCGGCGGCTTCTTCGGCGTCGCCATCGCCGCGCTGATCGCCAACGCCACCGGCAAGGCCGCCGACTTCTACCTGCCCGGCCTGTTCATCAACGCCGCCTACGCGGTCGGCTACCTCGTCGCCAACCTCGCGCGCTGGCCGCTGATCGGTGTCGTGGTGGGGCTGGCCGCCGGGTGGGGTACGGCCTGGCGGGACGACCCGGTGCTGGTGCGGGCGTTCACCCGGGTGGGCTGGCTGTGGGCGGGGTTCTTCCTGCTCAAGCTCGCCGTCCAGCTGCCGTTGTACCTCGCCGACCAGGTGGTCGCGCTCGGCGTGGCCCGGGTGGTGATGGGCTGGCCGCTGTGGCTGGTGCTGCTCTGGCTGACGTACGTCGTGGTGAAGGGCTCGGTGCCGCAGGAACACTTCCGCGCGGTCAAGCAGGCTGCCGAGCGGATCGCCGCCCGGCAGCACCCCAAGTGATCCACAGGGCGTGCCGCACGCCCTGGCCGGTCAGCTCTGGCGCGCCTTCTTCACCTGGTGCGGGCACAACAGCTCCTGGAGCTCCTTCTCGCGCTCGGTGACGGCGACGAACAGGAGCTCGTCGTGCGCCTCCAGCGGAGTGTCGCCGGTGGGCACCAGCACCCGGCCCTCACGCACGATGGTCACCAGCACGGTGTCGGGCGGCCAGGAGACGTCCTGGACACGGTTTCCGATGCACGTCGAGTTGGGCGGCAGCGTGAGCTCGACCAGGTTGGCCTCGCCCTGGCGGAAGGTGAACAACCGCACCAGGTCACCGACGGAGACCGCCTCCTCGACCAGCGCGGCCATGATCCGGGGAGTGGACACCGCCACGTCGACACCCCAGGACTCGTTGAACATCCACTCGTTCTTGGGGTGGTTGACCCGGGCGACCACCCGCGGCACGCCGAACTCGGTCTTGGCCAGCAGCGACACGACGAGGTTGGCCTTGTCGTCACCGGTCGCGGCGATGGCCACCTGACAGCGGTGCAGCGCAGCCTCGTCGAGGGTGGACAGCTCGCAGGCGTCGGCCAGCAACCACTCCGCGTTGGGCACGGCCTCGGCCTTGGTGGCCCGCGGGTCCCGGTCGATCAGCAGGACCTCGTGGTTGTTCTCGAGGAGTTCGGCGGCGATGGAACGGCCGACGTTGCCGGCCCCGGCGATCACGACACGCATCAGACGTCCTCCGGTCCGGTGGCGAACGCGGCCTCGACCTTCTCGATGCCGTCCTCCCGCATGATGACGTGCACCAGGTCGCCGTCCTGGATGACGGTGTCCCGGTGGGGAAGGATCCCCTCGCCGAGCCGGGTGAGGAACGCCACCCGGGCGCCGGACGTCTGCTCCAGGTCGCTCACCCGGTGGCCCACCCAGGCGGGTCCGATGTGCACCTCGGCCAGCCGGACCGTCCCGGTCGGGTCGCGCCACTCCGGCTCCGAGCCCTCCGGCAGCAGCCGGCGGATGATCTGGTGCGTCGTCCAGGGGATGGTGGCCACGGTGGGGATGCCGAGCCGCTGGTAGACCTCGGCCCGGCCGGGGTCGTAGATGCGGGCCACCACGTTGTCGACCCGGAAGATCTCCCGGGCGATCCGTGCGGCGAGGACGTTGGAGTTGTCACCGCTGGAAACCGCCGCGAACGCACCGGCCTGCTCGATTCCCGCCTCGATCAGGACGTCCCGGTCGAAGCCGATTCCGGTGACGGTGCGGCCGGCGAAGTGCGGGCCCAACCGGCGGAAGGCCTCGGCCGCCCGGTCCACGATCGCGACGCTGTGGCCGCGGTCCTCCAGGCTGTGCGCGAGTGTGGAGCCGACCCGGCCGCAGCCCATGATCACGATGTGCACAGTGTCCTTCTTCGCACGATCTCTCGTCAGGGCAATCCCGAACGCTACACCGGGGCGAGTCTGGCCGCCCGCCCGGCGGGTGATCCAGGCGCGCACGCGACCGGATCGGTCCGTACCTCTAGCATCCCTCCCGTGGGATTAGGTGATCTGGGCAAACGTCTGCTGGTCGGCCGCAAGCTCCGCAGCACGCAGTTGAGCGAGACGCTGCTGCCGAAGCGGGTGGCCCTTCCCGTCTTCGCCAGTGACGCGCTCTCGTCGGTGGGCTACGCGCCGGACGAGATCTTCATCACCCTGTCCGCGGCCGGCCTGGCGGCGTACGCGTTCTCCTGGAAGATCGGGATCGCGGTCGCCCTGGTCATGCTCGTGGTGGTGGCCTCCTACCGCCAGACGGTGCAGGCGTACCAGTCCGGTGGCGGCGACTACGAGGTCGCGAGCGTCAACCTCGGCCAGACGGCCGGGCTCACCGTGGCCAGCGCGCTGCTGGTCGACTACGTGCTCACCGTGGCGGTGTCCATCTCCTCGGCGGCGCAGTACGCCGCGACCGCGATCGAGTCGCTGCAGGGCCATCAGACCATCGTGGCGGTGATCGCCACGGTGTTCCTGATGACGATGAACCTGCGCGGCATCCGCGAGTCCGGCACGGCCTTCGCCATTCCGACGTACCTCTTCATGTTCTCCATCCTTGGCATGGCGGCGTGGGGCTTCGTCCGGCTGGTGCTCGGCGACCTGCCGGAGGCGGCCAGCGCCGAGCTGCACGTGGCGCCCGAGCCCGCCTACACCCACGGCCTGATGGGCCTGGCCGGGGTCTTCCTGATCATGCGGGCGTTCGCCTCCGGCAGCGCGGCGCTCACCGGTGTGGAGGCGATCAGCAACGGCGTTCCGGCGTTCCGCAAGCCGAAGGGCCGCAACGCCGCGACCACCCTGCTGATGCTGGCGGTGGTCGCGGTCAGCATGGCGCTCAGCGTGATCGTGCTGGCCAACCTGATGCACGTTCGGATGGCCGAGCGGCCGGCTACCCAGCTGCTGCACGCGGACGGTACGCCGGTGGGGCCGAACTACCACCAGCCGCCGGTGATCAGCCAGCTCGCGGCGGGGATCTTCGACCACTTCCCGATCGGCTTCTACGTGGTCGCGGCGGTCACCGGCGTGATCCTGGTGCTGGCCGCCAACACCGCGTTCAACGGCTTCCCGGTGCTCGGCTCGATCCTCGGCCGGGACGGCTTCCTGCCCCGGCAGCTGCACACCCGCGGGGACCGGCTGGCGTACTCCAACGGCATCATCCTGCTGGCCGGCTTCGCGATCGTGCTGATCGTGGCGTTCCGTGCGGACGTGACCCGGCTGATCCAGCTCTACATCGTCGGCGTGTTCGTGTCGTTCACGGTCAGCCAGACCGGCATGCTGCGGCACTGGGGCAGGCTGCTGCGCACCGAACAGGATCCCGCCGCCCGCACCCGCATGCAGCGCAGCCGGATCGTCAACGCGGTCGGCCTGGCGACCACCGGCCTGGTGCTGATCATCGTGCTGATCACGAAGTTCACCCACGGAGCGTGGATCGCGCTGGCCGCGATGGCCGTGCTGTTCGTGCTGATGAAGGGCATCCGCAAGCACTACGACCGGGTGGCCACCGAGATCGCGATCGACACCGACGAGGACATGACCCTGCCGTCGAAGGTGCACGCGGTGGTGCTGGTGTCCAAGCTGCACCGGCCCAGCCTGCGGGCGGTCGCGTTCGCCCGTGCGTCCCGCCCGGACGTGCTGGAGGCGGTGACGGTCGACGTCGACCCGGAGGAGACCGTGCGGCTGGTGGACGAGTGGGACCAGCGCGGGATCCCGGTGCCGCTGAAGGTGCTCGCCTCGCCGTACCGCGAGATCACCCGGCCGATCGTGGAGTACGCCCGCAGCATCCGCCGGGCCAGCCCGCGCGACATCGTGATGGTCTACATCCCGGAGTACGTCGTGGGCCGCTGGTGGGAGCAGCTGCTGCACAACCAGAGCGCGCTGCGGCTGAAGGGCCGGCTGCTGTTCACCCCGGGGGTGCTGGTGACCAGCGTTCCGTACCAGCTGAGGTCGTCGCGGATCGCCGCCCGGCGCGAGGACAGCCCGTGGCGGGCACCGGGTCAGGTACGCCGGGGCGGGCCGGGGCGTGCCGCGCGGGAGCGGTCCGGCACCCGCCGCTGACCACCGACCTTCCCAACACCGCCGACCCCCGCCGACCGCCGCCGACTGTAAGGGCCGGCGGGTCGGGAAGGATGCCGGCATGGACCTGCGTATCTTCACCGAACCCCAGCAGGGCGCGACGTACGACGACCAGCTCCGCATCGCCCGTGCGGCGGAGGACTGCGGCTACGACGCGTTCTTCCGTTCCGACCACCTGCTCGCCATCGACGGCATGCCGACCGCCGGCCCGGACGGGCTGCCCGGTCCCACCGACGCATGGACCACGCTGGCCGGCCTGGCCCGCGACACCACCCGGATCCGGCTGGGCACCCTGGTCTCCCCGGTGACCTTCCGTCCGCCCGGGATGCTCGCCCTGCAGGTGGCGCAGGTGGACCAGATGTCCGGCGGCCGGGTCGAGCTCGGGCTCGGCGCGGGGTGGTACGAGCAGGAGCACCGGGCGCTCGGGCTGGCGTTCCCGTCCCGGCGGTTCGGGTTGTTCGCCGAGCAGTTGGCGATCCTCACCGGGCTGTGGTCGACGCCGCCGGGCGAGCGGTTCAGCTTCGACGGCGAGCACTACCAGCTCACCGACACGACCGGGCTGCCCAGGCCGGTCCAGTCGCCGCACCCGCCGATCATCGTGGGCGGTGCCGGGCCACGTCGTACGCCCGCGCTGGCAGCGAAGTACGCCGCGGAATTCAACCTCGGCTTCGCGCCGCCCGCGGAGATGGCACCGGCGTACGAACGGGTCCGGTCGGTGTGCGCCGAACAGGGCCGCGATCCGGGCACGCTCCGGCTGTCGGCCGCGCTGACCGTGAGCTGCGGCCGCGACGACGCCGAGGTGGCCCGGCGGGCCGCCGCCATCGGCCAGGACCCGGCGGCGCTGCGCGAACGCGGCCTGGCCGGTACGCCGGCGGAGCTGGTCGACCGGATCGGTGCGTACGCCGAACTCGGTGTGTCGAGGTTCTACCTCCAGCTGCTCGACCTCACCGACCTGGACCAGGTGGAGCTGATCGCCGCGCAGGTGGCGCCGCAGCTCGGCTGACGTGGACTCGGCTCGTCGCCCGGGCGCGGTGGTCGGCGACACGCACCCGGTTGGCGCAGCGCAGCGAACAGAACCGCCGCCGGCCGTTGCGGGAGGTGTCCAGGAAGACCGCACCGCACCCCTCCCGGCCGCAGCGCCCGAGCCGGTGCCCGGCGGCGTCGCAGACCACGTGCGCGATGCCGGCGGCGGTCTGCGCGCGGACGCGGGTCACCACGTCCGGGTCCTCCGGGAAGTAGTGCAGGTGCGGTGGCCGGCCGCCGTGCCGGCTGACGAACGGGCGGCTCGCGCCGAGGTCGAGCAGTTCGTTGACCAGGGCGACCTGGCGGTCCAGGTCGGGCTCGCCGTAGGCCCGGTCCAGGTGCGCGGCCCAGGCGGCCAGGTCGTCGGCGTCGCGCCGGCTCAGGCGTCCGTGCTCGATCTGGTGGGCGGCCAGGATCCGGGCCAGCTCGTCCGTGTCGTCCGTACGGGGGTGGCCGGCGGTCTCCCGGCACTGGTTGACCAGCGCGGTCGCCAGCCGGGCCGCCGATCCACCGTAATGGTTGAAGTGCACAAGACCATGACAGCACGCTGGGGCGATGCGCGACCACGAGGGCTGTCCCACCTGCGGCTGGCCGGCGACCGACCTGGGTGACCCCGGGGGAGCGGGCGAGGTGCTGTCCCGGCACGCCACGTCCGCCGGCACGGTGACCTACATACGGTGCGTCTGCGGCGGGCTCCTCGTCCTGGTGGCGGGTGCCGTCGCGGGTGCCGCCGGGTCGTGGGCGAGCGGGCAGCGCAGCCCTGGCCACCGGAGCACGGCCGCCTCCCGGGAGGCACCTAGACTCTGACCGACGTACTTCCGAGCGAACGGGACCGGTCGTGAGCCACCCCGGCAGTGGGCCGCCGCGGATCATCCGCGGTGCGTTGCTCGCGGGCTGCTGCACCGCCCTGGCGGTGGTGGGTCACGTCGGCGCGGGCGGTGAGGCACCGGCGGTGGCGGCACTGGTGGCCGGCACGGTCGTCGTCGGCGCGGAGTTCGCCGTGCTCGCCGACCGGCGGCGCGCGTTCGGCCAGATCCTGGCCGGCGCGCTGGCGGCGCAGGCGGTCTTCCACGTCCTGTTCTCCCTCGCATGTGCCCACGGGTACGAACTCACGACGGGAACCACCATCACTCCCGGCACCCCCGGCCCGGTCGCCGGCACGCTCGTGGAGGCGTTCCCCACGCCGGTGATGGTGCTCGCCCACCTCGGTGCCGCCGTGCTGCTCGCGGCCCTGGCCGCGGCCGGGGAGACCCTCGTGTGGGTGGTGTTCCACCTGCTCGGGCTGGTACGCCTGCCCGCCCTGACCCTGCCGGCCCCGGCCGGGGTCAACGTCACCCCCGCGCGGAACCACGACGACCTTCCGGGAGCGCGTGAGCTTCGGATCCGCCGAGCCCACCGGCGGCGAGGACCCCCGGCCGTGATGCCGGCTCCGGCCTGACCCACGGCTCCCACCGCCCCTTCAGCACCGGCGGACGGGACGACGGTCGTTGGGCGGCCGGAGCCGACCGGGCCACCGTCCAGTCACCGCGCCGGTACCAACCGCTGGTATCCCATCCGTGCGCGGGTTCGCGCCGAAGGGTTCTCATGCACGCCAGACCGCCTCATCTCGCCCGTACCTCACGATCGGTCCGTACGCCGCTGCGGCGGGCCGCCGTCGTCACCGGCACCGCCACCGGTGCGCTGCTGCTGACCGCCGGGACCGCCTCCGCCCACGTGACCGTCGATCCCGGCGAGGCCGGACGGGGGGAGTACACCAAGCTCACCTTCCGGGTGCCCAACGAGTCCGGCACCGCCTCGACCGTCCGCGTCCGGGTGAACTTCCCGGCGGCGACGCCGCTCCCGTCGGTCCGGGTGAAGCCACACCCGGGCTGGACCGCGAAGGTGACCGAGTCCAAGCTCCCGCGGCCGGTCGACGTCGGTGACGTACGACTGGACCGCGCCGTCACCGCGGTCACCTGGACCGCCGCCGAAGGGTCGGCGATCGGGCCGGGGGAGTTCGACGAGTTCGACGTGTCGGTCGGCCCGCTGCCTGCGAAGGCATCCATGTCGTCGATGTCGTTCCCCACCGTCCAGACGTACGACGACCAGAAGGTCACGCGTTGGGACCAACCCCAGGCGCCGGGGGCGGCCGAGCCGGAGCACCCGGCTCCGACGCTCACGCTGGTCGCAGGCCCGGGCGGTCACCACGGCACCGAGGCCGCCGCCGACCCCACCGCCAAACCCACCGCCGCGTCGGCGGACTCCACCGCACGCACGCTCGGGACTGCCGGACTGGTCGTCGGCATCCTCGGCCTGGCCGCCGCCGGGTACGCCGCGCTGGCGGTCCGCCGGCTCGGCCGGGGCGGGCCACGATGACCGGCCGGCGCGGGACGCCCGGCCGAATCCGCCCGGCCGGAGCGCGGGTGCTCGCCACCGCGCTGGTACTCGCCGCCTGCCTGGGCCTGCAGGCCTGGTCGTCGGTTCCGGCGTTCGCCCACGCGGCGCTGGTGTCCAGCGACCCGAAGGACGGCGCGGTGCTCGACCGCCCGCCGCGGCAGATCACCCTCGAGTTCGACGACCCGATCTCCCGGAAGTTCGACGTCGTCGCGGTCAGTGGGCCCGGCGGCGCCACCTACCAGTCCGGCGGTGCGCGGGTGCTGGGAAGCAAGGTGACCCAGCGGCTGGCCGACCTGGGACCGGCCGGCACCTACCAGGTCGCCTGGCGGGTGGTGTCCGCCGACGGGCACCCGGTGTCCGGGACGCTGAAGTTCACCACCCGCACCGCCGGAGGCGGGCACGGTACACATGCCACGACGAAGCCCGGGAAGTCCGGCACGCCGTGGTGGCCGATCGGGGTGGCGGTGCTCGTGGTGTTCGCCGGCGGCGGGGTGATCGCCGTCCGGAGGCGGCGCGCCGGCGACCCGCCGTCACCGGACGAGGGCTAGGTGGGGATGCTGTGAGCGTGACCGAACGTCGAGACGCCGGCAGCCGGCCGGACCGCGGCGACACCCGCCCCGGCCCGGCCGGCCACTTCCCCTGGGTCGTGGCCGGCTGGCTGCTGGCCGGGGTGGGTGTGCTCGTGATCGCCCTGGTGGTGGGTGGGGGACGGCCGAAGCCCACCGCCCCGGGGCTGCCCGACCCGGGGATGCTGACCGGCTGGGGCCTGCCGATCGCCAAGCTGGCCATGGACCTCGCCGCCGTCGGCGCGGTCGGGTCGCTGTTGTTCGGGGTGCTGGCGCCCACGCGGGCCGGTGCGCTCGAACCCGCCGCGACCCGGGCGCTGCGCGGAGCGGCGGCCTGCGCGTGGGCATGGGCGGTGGCCGCCGCCTTCACCCTGATGTTCACCATTTCGGACTTCCTCGGCATCCCGGTCGCCCGGCTGGACTACCGGGACAACCTGGCCGGCTTCGTCTCGGAGGTGACCCAGGGCCGGTCGCTGGCGGTCGTGTTCCTCCTCGCGGTCATCCTCGCCGCCACCGCGCGCGGCGTGCGTACGCTCAACGGCGTCGCCCTGCTGCTCGTGCTGGCGGTCACCGCCACACTTCCGCCGGCGCTGACCGGTCACTCGGCCTCCGCCGCCGACCACGACATCGCCACCTCCAGCCTGCTGGTGCACATCGTCGCGGTGACGCTGTGGGTCGGCGGCCTGGTGGGCTTGGCGGTGTACGGCCGGCGGGCGACCACGCCCGCGCTGGGCAGTGCCGCCGGCCGGTACAGCTCGCTGGCCCTGTGGTGCTTCGCCGCCGCGGGCTTCTCCGGGCTGGTCAACGCGTGGGTACGCCTCGGTGGGATCGCTCCGCTGGTCACCTCGTCGTACGGCTGGCTGGTACTCGGCAAGCTCACCGCGCTGGTCGCCCTCGGCTGGTTCGGCTGGTGGCACCGCCGACGGACCCTGCCGGCCCTGGACCGGAAGGCGCCGGGTGCGTTCCGCCGGTTCGCGGCGGCGGAGGCGGCGGTGATGGCCGCCACGATCGGGCTGGCCGTCGCGCTGTCGCGGACGCCCACGCCGCTGCCGGAGGAGGCGGGCCGCCAGTCGACCGCGCAGGCCCTGATCGGCTGGGCGGTTCCGCCGTTCTCCTGGTCGAACGTGCTCACCCTGTGGCGACCGGACACGCTGGTGCTGGTCGCGGCGGCCACGGGCGTCGTCCTCTACCTGCGCGGGGTGTGGCGGCTGCGCACCCGTGACCTGCGCTGGCCGGTCGGGCGTACGGTCAGCTGGTTGTTCGGGGTGGCGGTCACCGTCTTCGTGCTGTGCTCCGGGGTGGCGACGTACGCCCCGGCGATGTTCAGCGTCCACATGGCCCAGCACATGACGCTCACCATGCTGTCGCCGATCCTGCTGGCCATGGGCGCTCCGGTGACGCTGGCGCTGCGCGCGCTCCCGGCCGGCCGCCGGGGAGGCGAGGGGCAGCGGCAGGGGCGGAGTCACCAGCGGGGCATGCGCGAGTGGATCCTCCTCGTGCTGCACAGCCGGGTGGTCCGGCTGGTCACCCATCCCATCGTGGCGCTGGCGCTGTACGTGCTGAGCCTGTACGCGTTCTACTTCACCGGACTGTTCGCCGCGGCGATGAGCAACCACATCGGCCACCTGCTGATGACGTTCCACTTCCTGGCGGTCGGGTCGCTGTACTTCTGGCCGATCATCGGGCTGGACCCGATGCCGCGCCGGTTGCCGCCGTTCGGCCGGATGCTGCTGTTGTTCGCGTCCATGCCGTTCCACGCGTTCTTCGGCGTGATCGTGATGACCACGACGACGGTGCTCGGCGCGGAGTGGTTCGCCGGCCTGCGGCTGCCCTGGCTGGACCCGCTGGCCGACCAGAACGTCGGCGGCGGGATCGCCTGGGCCGCGGCGGAGCTTCCGGTGCTCATCGTCCTCGGCGTCGTGTTCGCGCAGTGGGTGCGCGCCGACGCCCGGGAGGCGAAGCGGCTGGACCGGCGCGCCGACGCCGGTGACGGCCGACTGTCCGACTACAACGCGATGCTGGCCCGACTGGCCGCTCGGGACGACTCCGGCCGCTGACCACGCGGCCGTCCCGGCGGCTCGCGGGGACGGGTGGCGGCGGCTCGGCCGGTCCGTGTATCTTGACGTCGAGATAATTGCGAGGAGCCGGGCCGCATCCGGACCCCGGCCGGTGCACGCGGAGCATCGGTGGGCAGGATGGCCGACGGGCCGACAACGCAGGATCGACCGGGACCTACCGGACCCGGCGGACGGATCCAACGGACAAGGGGAGAGGGCCATGGCGAGCGTCGACAGCTTCGGAGCCAAGGGACAGCTCGAGGTCGGTGAGGCGTCGTACGAGATCTACCGGCTCGCCGCCGTCGACGGCGCCGAGCGGCTGCCGTACAGCCTGAAGATCCTGCTGGAAAACCTCCTGCGCACCGAGGACGGCGCCAACATCACCGCCGACGACATCCGGGCACTCGCGCAGTGGGACGCCGACAGCGAACCCAGCAAGGAGATCCAGTTCACCCCCGCCCGGGTCATCATGCAGGACTTCACCGGCGTGCCGGCCGTGGTCGACCTGGCCACGATGCGCGAGGCGGTACGCGACCTCGGCGGCGACCCGGCGCGGATCAACCCGCTGTCGCCGGCCGAGCTGGTCATCGACCACTCCGTCATCGCCGACGTGTTCGGTACGCCGGACGCGTTCGCCCGCAACGTCGAGATCGAGTACGAACGCAACAAGGAGCGCTACCAGTTCCTGCGCTGGGGCCAGGGCGCCTTCGACGACTTCCGCGTCGTGCCGCCGGGCACCGGCATCGTGCACCAGGTCAACATCGAGCACCTCGCCCGGGTGGTCTTCGGCCGTGAGGTCGACGGCGCCCGGCAGGCCTACCCCGACACCTGCGTCGGCACCGACTCCCACACCACGATGGTCAACGGCCTCGGCGTCGTCGGCTGGGGCGTGGGTGGCATCGAGGCCGAGGCGGCGATGCTCGGCCAGCCGGTGTCGATGCTCATCCCGCGCGTGGTCGGCTTCAAGCTGAACGGCGAGCTCCCCGAGGGTGCCACCGCCACCGACCTGGTGCTCACCATCACCGAGATGCTGCGCAAGCACGGTGTGGTCGGGAAGTTCGTGGAGTTCTACGGCCCGGGTGTGGGAGCGGTCCCACTCGCCAACCGAGCCACCATCGGCAACATGTCCCCGGAGTACGGCTCCACGATCGCGGTGTTCCCGATCGACGAGGAGACCGTGCGCTACCTGCGGTTGACAGGCCGTCCGGACGAGCAGGTCGCGCTGGTCGAGTCCTACGCCAAGGAGCAGGGCCTGTGGCACGACCCCGAGCGCGAGGCCGCCTACTCCGAGTACCTCGAGCTCGACCTGTCCACGGTCGTTCCGTCCATCGCCGGCCCGAAGCGGCCGCAGGACCGGGTGAGCCTCACCGACGCCAAGCAGGTCTTCCGCGGCGTGCTCACCGACTACGTCACCGCCGAGCCGAAGACGAACGGCGACGAGCAGGGCTACGACGAGGCGGCCGCGGAGTCCTTCCCGGCCAGCGACGCGCCCGCGTTCCACGGTGACAACCACGCCGGCCAGCCGGCGGGCTACGCCTCGGCCGCCCGCGGCGCCGACGGCCGGCCGACCGCGCCGACCCGGGTCACCCTCGCCGACGGGACCGAGTGCGAGGTCGACCACGGTGCCGTGGTGATCGCCGCGATCACTTCCTGCACCAACACCTCCAATCCGTCGGTGATGGTGGGTGCGGCGCTGCTGGCCAAGAAGGCGGTCGAGCGCGGCCTGAACCGCAAGCCCTGGGTCAAGACCACCCTGGCGCCGGGTTCGAAGGTCGTCATGGACTACTACGAGCGGGCCGGCCTCACGCCATATCTCGAGAAGCTCGGCTTCAACCTGGTCGGCTATGGCTGCACCACCTGCATCGGCAACTCCGGCCCGCTCATCCCCGAGGTGAGCCAGGCGGTCAACGACGCCGACCTCGCCGCGGTGTCGGTGCTGTCCGGCAACCGCAACTTCGAGGGCCGGATCAACCCCGACGTGAAGATGAACTACCTCGCGTCCCCGCCGCTGGTGGTGGCGTACGCCCTCGCCGGCAGCATGGACGTCGACCTGAGCACCGAGCCGCTCGGCCGGGACAGCGACGGCAACGACGTGTTCCTCGCCGACGTCTGGCCCTCGGAGCACGAGGTCGAGGAGGTCGTCGCCGGCGCCATCGCCAGCGAGATGTTCACCCGCGACTACGCCGACGTGTTCGCCGGTGACGAGCAGTGGCAGGGCCTGCCCACCCCCGAGGGCGACCTGTTCGCGTGGGACGGGCAGTCCACCTACGTGCGCAAGCCGCCGTACTTCGACGGCATGGCCGCAGAGCCCACGCCGGTGAGCGACATCACCGGTGCGCGGGTGCTTGCCAAGCTGGGCGACTCGGTGACCACCGACCACATCTCCCCGGCGGGCTCGATCAAGAAGGACAGCCCGGCCGGTGCGTACCTCCTCGACAACGGCGTGCAGTTCCGCGACTTCAACTCCTACGGATCGCGCCGCGGCAACCACGAGGTGATGATCCGCGGCACCTTCGCCAACATCCGGTTGCGCAACCAGCTGGCGCCGGGCACCGAGGGCGGCTTCACCCGCGACTTCACCGCGGGCGGCGACGTCACCACGATCTACGAAGCCTCCACGCACTACCAGGAGGCCGGCACGCCGCTGGTCATCCTGGCCGGCAAGGAGTACGGCTCGGGCTCGTCGCGAGACTGGGCGGCCAAGGGCACCGCGCTGCTCGGTGTCAAGGCGGTGTTGGCGGAGTCGTACGAGCGGATCCACCGGTCCAACCTCATCGGCATGGGCGTGCTTCCGCTGCAGTACGCCAACGGCGAGTCCGCGGAGTCGCTCGGCCTCACCGGCGAGGAGACCTTCGACGTGGTGGGGATCGAAGCGCTCAACGAGGGCGACACTCCGCGTGAGCTGACCGTGCGCGCGGACGGCCGGGAGTTCCGTGCCGTCGTACGCATCGACACCCCGGGTGAGGCCGACTACTTCCGGCACGGCGGGATCATGCAGTACGTCCTGCGGTCCCTGATCGCCCGCTGAGGTTCACGCCTCGGGTGGTAGTCACGTCGCCCCCGTACCCACGTCGTGTGGGCACGGGGGCGACGTCGCGTTGCGGAGCGGTGAGCTCAGACGGCCTCGGAGAGGGCCTGGGTGGGGTATTCGCCGGCTTCCTCGTCGGTGGCGGCGCGGCGGCGCAGGGCCGCGGCACCGAGCAGCACCAGAAGCAACCCGCCGGCGGCGATCCACGCGCCGGGCTGGACGTCGGCGATCCGGAACTGCGCCGCCCCGTCGGCGAAGGCGATCCTGCCCACCCACAGCCCGACGGTGGCCGCACCGAGCAGGAACGACAACCACAACAGCACCCGCACCAGGAGCAGTGCACCCAGGATGCCGATCGCGCCGGCAACCGCCAGCGGAGCGGCCATCGACGTCCAGTAGTTCAGCGTCTGGCCGGCAAGGTCCTTGACCTCGGGCCGGGTCAGTAGGTCCTGCAGGCGAACCTGTTGGGGCGAGCGGTTTCCGAGCCAGTCGAAATAAGCGCCGGTCGCGATCGCGATGGCTCCGATGGTGGCGAGTACCGCCGCCCGAGGACGAACGATTGTCATGGCCGGACCTCCAGCGTCGTGCCGATCCCCGTGTGGCTGCCCCCGCGACTTTCGACTGAGCAACCTACCCCAATCCGGCCCGCCGGTGGGGAACGAAAATCTGCCGGGGACGGTTCAGGGCCTGTCGTCGCCGCGCGGACGCACCAAGGGGAACAACAGCGTCTCCCGGATCGACCGGCCGGTCAGCGTCATCACCAGCCGGTCGATGCCGAGACCGAGGCCGCCGGCCGGTGGCATTCCGTACTCCAGCGTGCGCAGGAAGTCCTCGTCGAGCTGCATCGCCTCGGGGTCGCCGCCGGCGGCCAGCAGCGACTGGGCGGTGAGCCGGCGGCGTTGCTCCACCGGGTCGGCGAGTTCGGAGTACGCCGTGCCGAGTTCGACGCCGAACACCACGAGGTCCCAGCGTTCGGCCAGCCGCGGGTCGTCGCGGTGCTGCCGGGTGAGGGGTGAGACCTCGGTGGGGAAGTCGGTGTAGAACGTCGGGCCTACGGTCTTCGGCTCCACCAGCGCGTCGTAAACCGCGAGGACCGCCGCGCCGGGGCCGGCCGCCACGTCGACGTGGACGTTGGCCCGCGCGGCGTACCTGCGCAGCGTCTCGGCGTCGGTGCCGGGATCCACCTCCTCTCCGAGCGCGGCACTCACCGCGGCGTGCACGCTCACCACCGGCCACTCCGGGGCGAGGTCGACCTCGATGGTGGTCCCGTCGGTTCGGTCGGGGTTGGTACGAGTCAGCACGGTGCCGCCGTGCACCGCGCGGCAGGCGGAGCGGACGAGCTCGCAGGCCAGCAGGCGCATGGAGTGATAGTCGCCGTACGCCTGGTAGGCCTCCAGCATCGTGAACTCCGGGTTGTGCGTCGCGTCGGCGCCCTCGTTGCGGAAGTTGCGGTTCAGCTCGAAGACCTGCTCCAGCCCGCCGACGAGCAGCCGCTTGAGGTACAGCTCCGGGGCGATCCGCAGGTAGAGCGGCAGGTCGTAGGCGTTGATGTGGGTGCTGAACGGCCGGGCGTTCGCGCCGCCGTGCACCGGCTGCAGCATGGGTGTCTCCACCTCCTCGTACCCGCCGGCCCGCAGGGTGTCGCGGACCGCCTCGACCACGGCCCGCCGGTGCGCGAAGAGGACCCGGCTGTCCGGCCTGGTGGCCAGGTCGACGGCGCGCTCGCGTACGCGCGCCTCGGGATCGGTGCGGCCGTGCCACTTGTCCGGGAGGGGGCGCAGGCACTTCGCGGTCAGCGCCCAGCCGCTCGCGCGGACGGTGAGCTCGCCGGAGCGGGTGGTGCCGACGTGGCCGGTGACGCCCACGTGGTCGCCGAGGTCGACGTCGTGCTTCCACCGGGTGAGCGCCGCCGGGTCGGTCAGGTGCCGCGGGTCGAGCATGACCTGCAGGTCGCCGGTGCCGTCACGGACGGTGGCGAAGCCCAGCCCGCCGAACGTACGCAGGCCGACCACCCGGCCGGTGACACCGACCAGCCGGTTCGTCCAGGTGTCGCGTGCGAGGCCGGCGAACTCCGCGGCGACGTCGGCGGCGGAGGCCGTCCGGGGATAGCCGACGGGGTAGGGGTCGACGCCTTCCGCACGCAGCCGGCGCAGCTTGTCCCGGCGGACGCGTTCCTGTTCGGGCAGGGCGCGTTCGCGGCGAGCCTCGAACTGGTCGAGGTCGGCGGCCGGCTCCTCGCCGGGCTGGACACCTCCGCCGGCAGGTCCCTCGATCGCCGGCGGCTGGACGGCCCCGGCAGCCCCGACGGCACCGGTCCCGGTAGCGGCCGGCCGCTGTGGCACCTCCGTCGCCAGCCCGCGCGCACCGCCCCGGCGCAGCCGGCGGCCCGGCCAGACGGGTACGGGCACCAGCCCCTCCGCGACCCCGGACGCCACCGCGATCCGGGGCATATCCCGTGACCTCGGGTAGCACAGGAACCTCGTCACCCACTCGGGCTCGAACTTCGCGTTCGCGCGGTACAACGCCTCGATCTGCCACCAGCGCGAGGCGAGCAGCAGCGTTCGCCGCCACACCCGGGCCACTGGTCCGGCGCCGATCTCGGCACCCTCCACCAGGCCGGAGCGGAAGATCGCGAAGTTGAGCGAGATCTGGTCCACGCCGAGCGCCCGCGCCGCCTCGACCAGCCGGGACACCATCAGCTCGACCACGCCGTTGGGCGCCGCGGCCGAGCGGCGCATCAGGTCCAGGGACAGGCCGCGGCGACCCCACGGCGCGAACGACAACAGAGCGCGCCGGTAGCCGTGGCGGTCCAGGCACTCGACCAGGACGCACCGGCCGTCGCGCGGGTCGCCGAGCCGACCGAGCGCCATCGAGAAGCCGCGTTCCCCCTGCGTACCCCGCCACCGGTCGGCGTCCGAACCGATCTCGGCGAGCTCGTCGGCGGGGATGTCGGCGTGCCGCCGGATCCGGCAGGTGTAACCCAGGCGCTCCAGCCGCTGCACCGCCTGGCGTACGCCACGCATCCGCCGCCCGGCCAGGTCGTAGTCGGCCACGCGCAGCACGGCCTCGTCACCGAGTTCGAGGACGTGCAGGCCCGCGTCGGCGTAGGCGTGCGCGCCCGCCTCGGTCGTGCCCATCACCGCCGGCGCCCAGGCGTAGCGGCGGGCCTCGGCGAGCCAGGCGCGGATCGCCGCCGGCCACTGCCGCGGGTCACCCACCGGGTCGCCGGAGGCCAGGCTGACCCCGGCCACCACGCGGTAGGTGACCGCCGCCGCGCCGGAGGGGGCGAAGATCGCCGACTTGTCGTGGCGGGTCGCGAAGTAGCCCAGCGAGTCATCGGCGTACGTCGTCAGCAGCCCGCGCAGCTGCCGGTCGTCGTCCGGTGTCTGGTACAGCGTCATGCGGCGCGGGCGGAACAGCACCCAGGCGCCGGCGAGCTGGACGGCCGCGCCGAGCAGGCCGAGGAAGACCGTCACCCCGTGCAGGGGCGGGGGAGAGGGCAGCTCGCGGAACACGTCGAACCGGTTCGTGGTGACGTTGGTCCCGCCGGTGAGGAACACCAGCGCGGTCTGCGCCCGGGCCCCGGCGGAGGCGATCCGCCCCGGAAAGAGCGTGAGCGCCGCCATCCCGAGCACGAACCCCACCACGACGGCGACCGCCACCGTGGCCAGCGCCCGCCAGCCGGCCCGCGGCGCGACCTCGGCGTCGAACGCGGGCCGGGCGAGGATCAGGATCACCAGCACCGCCGTCAGCACGGCGAGGCTGAGCAGGCCGTGGTGCAGGACCACGACCTCGGCGACGTCGTACACCATGTTCGGCACGATCAGCAGCAGGACGAGGAACCACCAGGCGATGCGCTTGCGGCGCCGGACCGCGGCGGCGAGGATCCCGAGGTACGCCGCGTAGGCGAGGTTGGGCTGGGCGCCGATGGTGGTCAGCTCGATGAGGTCGCGCACGGGTTCGAGCACGCTCCGTAGCCCCGGAAACAGCGCGGTGACCACACAGAAGACCGCCACGGCGGTCAGGAAGCGCGCGATCCAGGTCGCCAGGACCGCTGCCCTGGCATCCTTGCGAGGGGCCATCCGGGGCTACCTCACGGGTCCCGCGCCGGCGGGCGGGCGCTCAGCGGGTCGGGACGGACGCACGCCAGGCAGCATAGAAGGTCTTCCTGATCACAGGGCCGCGCGTACCTTCGCGGCGTACGCCCTGGCCTCGTCCTCGTCGGCGTACCTGTGCCGCGGCCAGAAGAACCCCCGCAGACCGTCACCCTTGGTGCGCGGCACCACGTGGGTGTGCAGGTGCGGGACGCTCTGGCTGACCCGGTTGTTGACGGCGACGAACGACCCCTTCGCGCCGAGGCCGGTCTCCATCGCCCGGGCGACCCGCTGGACCGCCTCGAGATAGGGGTCGCGCAGGTCACCGGGCAGGTCGAGCAGGGTGTCCACGTGCGCGCGGGGGAGCACCAGCGTGTGCCCCTTGAAGACCGGTCGTACGTCGAGGAACGCCACCACGTCCTCCTCGTCCAGCACCAGGTCGGCCGACCCGTCGGCGACGATCCCGCAGAACACGCAGCTGCCGGTGGCGGACGCGGAGCGTGGTGCGGAGCCCGACGCGGAGGTAGGCATGGTGGACAGATTACGGCCTGTCCACCTCCGGACCGCAGAACCGCCGCGCACACAGGGCGACATGACGTGCCGATTACGGCAACTGTCTCCGGCTGGTAAACCCTTGACGATCAGATGACGGAATAGTTGTCTGTGGCCCGTGACGCACCGGCCTGGTTCGCAGGCGTCGCTTCGGGCGGCAAACGTACGTCGGGTGCTGGCAGCGGTCCGGGCACACGGCGTACTCAGTCAGGCCGAGATCGCGCGGATCACCGGTCTCTCGCCGGCCTCGGTCTCCAACATCGTGCACCAGCTGGCCGACGCGGACGCGGTCGAGCTCTCTCCGGGGATCCGGGGCGGCCGGCGGGCGCAGGAGGTGCGCGTCCGTTCCGACGGCGGCCTGGTGGTCGGGCTGGACTTCGGCCACCGGCACATCCGGGTGGCGGTGTCCGACCTGCGGTTCGTCGTACGCGCCGAACGCAGGGTGGAGTGCGACGTCGGCGCGTCGGCGTTGTCGGCGCTGGCGGTCGCGGAGAAGCTCGTCGGCGAGCTGCTGGAGGAGATCGGCACCACCCGGTGCGGCGTCCGGGCGGTCGGGCTCGGCCTGCCGGCGCCGATGGGGCCCGACGGCGGCACCCTGGCAGCGTGGCCGATCCTGCCGACCTGGGCGACCATCGACCCCGCCCGGCACCTCGCCGAGCGGCTGGGCGCGCCGGTCTACGCCGACAACGACGCCAACCTGGGTGCCCGCGGCGAGCTGTACTTCGGCGCCGGGCGTGGCGTCTCCGACCTCGCCTACATCAAGGCGGCCACCGGCCTGGGCGCGGGACTGGTGGTGGCCGGGAACGTCTACCGCGGGTTCGCCGGCTCCGCGGGCGAGATCGGCCACCTCACCATCGACGAGATGGGGCCGGTCTGCTCCTGCGGCAACCGCGGCTGCCTGGAGACGATGGTGGGCGCGCCGTACCTCCTGGAACTCATCCGGCACAGCCACCCCGACGTACGCACGGTGGAACAGCTGGTCACCTGCGCGCTGGCCGGCGACGGAGGCTGCCAGCGGGTGGTCGCCGACGCTGGCCGGCACATCGGGTTCGTGGCGGCCAACCTGTGCAACGTCGTCAACCCCGAGCGGGTGGTGGTGGGCGGTGACCTCGCGGCGGCCGGTGATCTGCTGCTGGAGCCCCTGCGGTCCGCGATGCCCCGGTATGCCGTGGTCACGGTGGCGTCGACGCCGGTGGTGGCCGCGCTGACGGGGGAGCGGGCGGAGGTCCTCGGCGCCCTGGTCCTCGCGGTCGAGCAGTTCCAGCGCCGGCACGACCAGGCGAACGACGCTGACGCCCCGGTGGACGGCTCGGGCAGCGACGACTCGGTCCACCCCGCCGCTCGTTCGGAGGCCGGGCTGGACAACGTCCACCACCGCGTGGTCGGTGACCCCGCGACCGACTTCGGCGCCGCGGCCCGCAGGCCGGTCGGCGGTCCGGCGTAGCCCGGGTCGCGAGACTTCGGGGAACGTCGTTCCGTGGGCATTCCGCGGGACCGGTCCGGAGTGTCCCACCGTGTCGCCTCCGTCACCCCCGGTGCCGAACCGGGCGTGGCGTACGTTACTCACCAGTCCAGGTCCCACCCGTCGGCCGTGCGGCACTCTAGACTCGACCCCAGCCGGACGGTCGGCCAATCGCGTGGGAGGGAGCTGGCATGGGTGTGCTCGAGAAGGTACGGGAACCATCCGACCTCAACGCCCTGTCCGAGGAGCAGCTCACCACCCTCGCCCGCGAGATCCGCGACTTCCTGGTGGCCAAGGTCTCCCGCACCGGCGGCCACCTGGGCCCCAACCTCGGCATCGTCGAGCTCACCCTCGCCCTGCACCGCGTCTTCGAGTCACCCAAGGACCGGATCATCTTCGACGTCGGCCACCAGGCCTACGTACACAAGATGCTCACCGGCCGCCAGGAGGGGTTCGACCTGCTCCGGCAGAAGGGCGGCCTGTCCGGCTACCCCAGCCGGGCGGAGTCCGAGCACGACCTGGTCGAAAACTCCCACGCCTCGGCGTCGCTGTCCTACGCCGACGGGCTGGCGAAGGCCTACCAGCTGCGCGGTGAGGACCGGCACGTCGTCGCGGTGATCGGCGACGGCGCGCTGACCGGCGGGATGGCCTGGGAGGCGCTGAACAACATCGCCGGCGCCAAGGACCGCCCGCTGATCATCGTCGTCAACGACAACGGCCGGTCCTACACCCCGACCGTCGGCGGCATCGCCGACCACCTCACCGCCCTGCGCACCGACCCCCGCTACGAACGCGTGCTGGACCTCGTCAAGCGCTCACTGAGCCGCACCCCACTGGTCGGGCCACCGCTGTACGACGTTCTGCACGGCATCAAGCGCGGGCTCAAGGACGTGATGGCGCCGCAGGGGCTGTTCGAGGACCTCGGGATGAAGTACGTCGGACCCATCGACGGCCACGACCGCGAGCTGGTCGAGCACGCCCTGGAACAGGCCAGGAACTTCGGCGGCCCGGTCATCGTGCACTGCGTGACCCGCAAGGGCTACGGCTACGACATCGCCGAGCAGGACGAGGCCGACTGCTTCCACAGCCCCTCCGGCGCTTTCGACCCGCTGACCGGCACTCCCGTCGCCGCGCCGGGCGCCAAGTGGACCAACGTCTTCCGCGACGAGCTGGTCGAGCTCGGCCGGGATCGTCCCGACATCGTTGCCATCACCGCCGCCATGCGGCACCCGACCGGGCTGGACGCGTTCGCCCGCGAGTTCCCCGAGCGCTCCTTCGACGTGGGTATCGCCGAGCAGCACGCGGTGACGTCGGCGGCCGGCCTGGCGATGGGCGGAATGCACCCGGTGGTGGCGATCTACTCCACGTTCCTCAACCGCGCGTTCGACCAGATGCTGATGGACGTCGCCCTGCACGGATGCGGCGCGACGTTCGTGCTCGACCGGGCCGGCGTGACCGGCGAGGACGGCCCGAGCCACAACGGCATGTGGGACATGTCGATCCTGCAGGTCGTGCCCGGCCTGCGGCTGGCCGCCCCACGGGACGGTGCCCGGCTGCGCGAGCTGCTCCGGGAGGCGGTCGCGGTCGACGACGCCCCGACGGTGCTGCGGTTCCCCAAGGGCGCGCTGCCCGACGACCTGCCCGCCCTCGAACGCCGGGACGGCGTCGACGTCCTGGTCCGCGAGGGTGCCACCGACGTCCTGCTCGTCTGCGTCGGCTCGATGGCCGCCACCGGAGTCGAGGTGGCCGCCCGGCTCACCGGCCAGGGCATCGGCGTCACCGTCGTCGACCCCCGCTGGGTGAAGCCGGTCAACCCCGCCCTGGTGGACCTCGCCCGCACGCACCGGCTGGTGGTGTCGCTGGAGGACAGCGGCCGGGTCGGCGGATGCGGCGCGGCCCTCGGGCTGGCCCTGTCCGACGCCCGGGTGAGCACGCCGCTGCATGTCGCGGGCATCGCCCAGCGGTTCCTCGACCACGACAAGCGGCCCCAGCTGCTGGCCGAGATGGGGCTCGGCGCACAGGACCTTGCCCGCGACATCGTCGAGCGGATGGCCCAGGCCGACGACGCCGCTCTGGTGACGGACGATCACGGAGCGGTGTCACGCGGTTGACCATTCGTACAGCTCGCTGACCTGCGACGAAGCCGGCCGCCGACCCCGCTGGCCGACCGGGATCCGGTCCTCTACGTTGGTCCGATGAATTCTCAGGACCCGCGCCGATCGATGTCGGTCATGCGCACCAAGCCGGTCGAAAAGGCCATCTCCGACACCGAGGCGCCGGAGCACCGGCTGAGGAAGAACCTCGGTGCGCTCGACCTCACCGTGTTCGGTGTCGGTGTCACGATCGGCGGCGGTTTGTTCGTGCTCACCGGCACGGCCGCGGCGACGTACGCCGGTCCGGCGGTGGCGCTGTCGTTCGTGATCGCTGCGGTGGCCTGCGGACTCGCCGCCCTGTGTTACGCGGAGTTCGCCTCGACCGTCCCGGTGGCCGGTTCGGCGTACACCTTCTCCTACGCCACGCTCGGCGAGCTGATCGCGTGGATCATCGGCTGGGACCTCATCCTGGAGTTCTTCGTCGGCGCCGCGGCGGTGTCCAGCGGCTGGTCGGGTTACCTCGCGAGCGCGCTGCAGGGCACGCCGCTGCAGATACCCGCGGCGGTGGCCAACACCAAGGACGGGTTCATGAACCTCCCGGCCGGGCTGCTCGTCCTGGCCCTGACCGCGGTGCTCGTCCTCGGTATCAAGCTGTCCAGCCGGATCAACCAGGTCGCCGTCGCGATCAAGGTCGGCGTCGCCCTGCTGTTCGTGCTGGCCGGCATCTTCTTCGTCAAGGCCGCCAACCTCACGCCGTTCGTTCCGCCGAGCCAGCCCACCAAGGGCGGGGGCGGCAGCCTCACCGAGCCGCTGGTTCAGGTGTTGTTCGGTATGCAGCCTGGGTCGTTCGGCTGGGCCGGTGTGATGAGCGGCGCCGCGGTCGTGTTCTTCGCGTTCATCGGGTTCGACGTGGTGGCGACCACCGCGGAGGAGACCCGCAAGCCGCAGCGCAACCTGCCGATCGGGATCATCGCCTCGCTGGCGATCTGCACCGTCCTGTACGTCACTGTCAGCCTGGTGGTGACCGGCATCCAGAGCTACAAGAAGATCGACCCCGCCGACGCCGCGCCGCTGGCCACCGCGATGTCCCACGCCGGGCACCCCGCGCTGGCCAGGATCATCTCCATCGGCGCCGCCGTCGGCATCATCGTCGTGGTGATGATCCTGCTGCTCGGGCAGAGCCGGGTGGCGTTCGCGATGGCCCGTGACGGCCTGCTCCCGCCGGTGTTCGCCAAGGTGCACCCGAAGTTCCGTACGCCCCACGTCGTCACCATCGTGGTCGGCGTGGCGGCGGCGCTGCTCGCGGCCTTCACCTCGATCGACGTGCTTGCCGAACTCGTCAACGTCGGGACGCTGGCGGCATTCATCCTGGTCAGCATCGGTGTGCTCGTGCTGCGCAAGTCGCGGCCCGACCTGAAGCGCGGCTTCCGCACGCCGCTGGTGCCGGTGCTGCCGATCGTCTCGGCGGTGGTGTGCTTCTACCTCATGCTCAACCTCGCGGTGGAGACCTGGCTGCGGTTCCTGGTGTGGATGGCGGTCGGCCTGGTCATCTACTTCGCGTACGGCCGTCGGCGGTCCCGCCTGGTGACCGGCAACGTCGAGGCGGGAGACCAGCCGGGCCGCGCCGGTCGAAGCTAGCTTCGGCTGCCTTCGAGCGGGGCTGTCTTCGACCAGAGCGCGGAAGACGCTGTCGTCGGCCGGGCGTCGTGCGGGTACCTCTGCACTACGCCCGGCCCGTCAATTCTTCCGCAGAAGAATCCCTGGAGCCCGGCGCGGCTCCGCGCTCTGTCTGCCTCGGGCAGTCAGTCGGCCGCGCGTCCTCGGCCAGCCACGATTCTTCCGCGGAAGAATGCGGTCAGAGGTGCTGGGCCAGCTGGATCGGGTTGCCGTCGGGATCGGCGGTCCACGCGATCAGCAACCGGCCGAGCCACTCGTGTGGCCGGGCGATCACCGGAGCTCCCGTCGCGGTGATCCGCGCGAGGGCGGCGGGTGTGTCGTCGGTCCACAGGACGACGGCCGCCCGCTGACCGCTGGGAACGGGGTCGAGTCCGTGGTCGTCGCGCACCGACGAGACAGCGGCGATCCCGAGCCGGTACCCGTCGAGAACCAGGTCCACGTGGATTGGATCCCCGTCGGTGGGAACACGGAACGTCTCGCGAAATCCCAGGCCGGCGTAGAAGGCCACGGCCCGCGAAACGTCCTCGCTGAACAGGATGACCTGCGAGGTTCGAAAGTCCGGCACGCTCGGACCGTAGCGGACCGCCGCGGCGTAGGGAGTCCTGCCCCGGGACCGGCAAGGCGGCGCGAGTCACACCGATCGGTGCGGCCCGCGTCGCCTCGTGTCGTGGGTCTCGTCGACTGGTCGGTCAGGTCGTGCGACCGGTTCGGGCGGCCGAGTCGTACGGCGGTCAGCCCGGCAGACTGGCGGCTCCGACCGGCAGGAACCGCCGCCCGGTGACTCGCTCGGCGATCCCGCTGCGGTCGAGGTAGGGCGTGATGCCGCCCAGGTGGAACGGCCAGCCCGCGCCGAGGATCATCGCCAGGTCGACGTCGGGTGCGTCGGCTACCACGTCGTCGTCCAGCAGTCGGCGTACCTCGTCGGCGACCGCCGCCATCACGCGCTCGCGCACCTGCTCGGCGGTGGAGGGCTGGTCACCCTGCTCCAGCAGGGCGCGGGTGTCGTCGTCGAGGAACGGCTTGCCCTGGGCGTCCCACGACCACAGGCCGGGTTTGTTCGCCGCGACCAGCCGCTGCAGGTTGGGGGAGACGTAGAACCGGTCGGGGAACGCCTCGTGCAGCGTCTCGGCGACGTGCAGGCCAACAGCCGGCCCGACAAGTTGCAGCAGGACGAACGGCGTCATCGGCAGGCCGAGCGGGAGCACCGCGTGGTCCGCTACCTCTACCGGCGTTCCCTCGTCGACGCAGCGGGTGACCTCGCCCATGAACCTTGTCAGGATGCGGTTGACGACGAACGCCGGCGCGTCCTTGACCAGGATCGCGTTCTTCTTCAGGCCCTTGGCGGTGGCGAACGCCGTGGCCAGGCCGGCGTCGTCGGTGCGCTGTCCGCGGACGACCTCCAGAAGCGGCAGGATCGCCACCGGGTTGAAGAAGTGGAATCCCACCACGCGTTCGGGATGGGCCAGCTTGCTCGCCATCGTGGTGACCGACAACGACGAGGTGTTGGTGGCCAGCACGCACTCGGGGGAGACGATCCCCTCCAGCTCGGCGAAGACCTGCTGCTTGACCTTCATCTCCTCGAAGACGGCCTCGAGCACGAAGTCGCAGTCGGCGTAGACGTTCTTGTCGGTGGATCCGGTGACCAGTGCCTTGATCCGGTTGGCCTGGTCACCGCTCACCCGGCCCTTGGCGGCCAGCTTGTCCACCTCGCCGCGGACGTACGACAGGCCCTTCTCGACCCGCTCGTCGTCGATGTCGGTGAGCACCACGGGGACCAGCAGCCGGCGGGCGAACAGCAACGCCAACTGGCCGGCCATCAGTCCCGCCCCGACGATGCCGACCTTCGTCACCGGCCGGGCCAGCGACTTGTCGGGGACACCGACGGGCTTCTTCGCCCGCCGCTGCACCAGGTCGAACGCATACAGCCCCGACCGGAGCTCCTCGCTCATCAGCAGGTCGGCCAGGGCGTCGTTCTCCAGGGCGAAACCCTCTTCCTTGGAACAGGTCTTCGCCGCCGCGATGATGTCCAGCGCGCGCTGTGCCGCCGGTGCGGCGCCGTGCAGCTTGGCATCGACGAACGCGCGGCCACGGGCCACGGCCGCGTCCCACGCTTCGCCGCGGTCCACCGGCGCCCGCTCCACCTGAGTCCGTCCGGTGAGCACCTGCCCGGCCCAGTCGAGGGAGCGTTCCAGGAAGTCGGCGCCCTCGAACGTCGCGTCGGCGATGCCGAGCGGCTGCACCTGCGGCCCACGCAGCATGCGGTTGTTGTTCAGGGCGTTCTCGACGATCACCTTCACCGCGCGGTCGGCGCCGACGAGGTTGGGCAGCAGCCAGGTGCCGCCCCAGCCGGGCAGGATGCCGAGGAAGCACTCGCTGAACGCCACCGCCGGCGCGGTGGCGATGACCGTGCGGTAGGTGCAGTTGAGTGCTACCTCCAGTCCGCCGCCGATGGCCAGGCCGTTGACGAACCCGAACGACGGCTTGCGGCCGTCGTCGAGCTTGCCGAACACCTCGTGTCCGTACCGCGCGATCTCCTTGGCCTGCTCGTGCCGGGTGATCCGGGGCATGCCGCTGATGTCGGCGCCGGCGGCGAGGATGAACGGCTTGCCGGTGATGCCGACCGCCGCGACGTCCTCGCGGGCGAGGGCGGACTCGATGGCCGCGTCCAGCTCGGCCAGCCCCTTCGGCCCGAACGAGTTGGGCCGGGTGTGGTCGAGGCCGTTGTCGAGGGTGATCAACGCCATCGTTCCGGCGCCGTACGGAAGGTCGACGTCACGTACGTGCGCGTGCGTTACCACCTCGTCGGGGAAGACGTCGGCGAAGTCTCGGGTCAGGGTGGTCGGGCTGGTCACGGTGCCTCCTGAAGCGCTTCGGTCGTGGTGCCCGCTCACGCGGCGCCCTGCCAGTGGGGGTTCTCCCAGATGACGCTGCCGCCCATGCCGATGCCGACGCACAGCGTGGTCAGGCCGTAGCGCACGTCCGAACGGTCCTCGAACTCCCTGGCCAGCTGCAGCATCAGCCGCACCCCGCTGGATGCCAGCGGATGCCCGACCGCGATCGCGCCGCCGTAGGGGTTGAGCCGCGGGTCGTCCTCACGCAGGCCGAAGTGGTCACAGAACGCCAGCACCTGTACGGCGAACGCCTCGTTGATCTCGATCAGTCCGATGTCGTCCATCGTCATGCCGGCCTGGGCGAGGACCTTCTCGGTGGCGGGGATGGGCCCCTCGCCCATCACCTCCGGCTCCACACCCACGAAGGAGTAGGCGACCAGCCGCATCTTCGGCGTCAGGCCCAGTTCCTTCGCGGTCTCCTCCGAGGCCAGCAGGCAGGCGGTGGCGCCGTCGTTGAGGCCGGCGGCGTTGCCCGCCGTCACCCGGCCGTGCGGACGGAACGGCGTGCGCAGCTGGGCGAGCCCCTCGACGGTGGTGTCCGGGCGGGGCGGCTCGTCGACCGTGGCCAGACCCCAGCCCTCCTCGCTGCTGCGTGTCGCGATCGGCACGAGGTCGGGCTGGATGGTGTTGTCGGCGTACGCCTTGGCCAGCTTGCGCTGGCTGGCCGCGGCGTAGGCGTCGGCGCGTTCCTTGGTGATGCCGGGGAAGCGGTCGTGGAGGTTCTCCGCCGTCTGGCCCATCACCAGCGCGGACGGGTCGACCAGCTTCTCGGAGATGATCCGCGGGTTGGGGTCGACTCCCTCGCCCATCGGGTGGTGGCCCATGTGCTCGACCCCGCCGGCGATCACGACGTCGTAGGCGCCGAAGGCGATGCCGGACGCGGTGGTGGTCACCGCGGTCATCGCGCCCGCGCACATCCGGTCGACCGCGAAGCCGGGAACGGTCTTGGGCAGCCCGGCCAGCAGGGCGGCGGTACGCCCGATGGTCAGGCCCTGGTCACCGGTCTGGGTGGTGGCGGCGATGGCGACGTCGTCGACCCGCTCGGCGGGCAGGCTCGCGTTGCGGCGCAGCAGCTCGCGGATGCACTTGATCACCAGGTCGTCGGCGCGGGTCTCGGCGTACATGCCGCCCGCCTTGCCGAACGGCGTACGGACGCCGTCCACGAAGACCACGTCACGGAGCTCACGGGGCACGTCGCTCTCCTCGTCGTCGGACCGTCGGGGGGTGCCTGACTGGGTTGCCTGCCTGCTGGGTTGCCTGGCGGGCCGGCTCGCTGGACTGCCGGCGCGGATGCCTGACAACTCTGATGCTACTCACTGGTAACAAGAACGCGCGGCATCCGGGTCAACTCCTGCGTTCCGCGCCGCCGCCCGAGCTGTTCACGTCTTGGGAAGGAAGGTGCTTCAGTGCCTCCCGGCGCGAAAGCGGGGCGAGCCGGTCCTCCTGCTCGGCGACGTAGGCAAGCACCCAGGTGGGGTCGGTCCGGGCATACTCGCGCAGCGCCCACCCGATCGCCTTGCGCAGAAAGAACTCCGACTGGCCCAGGCTCGGGCTCAGGCATGCCCGCAGTAGGGCCGTGTCGGTGGTGCCCTTCGCCTTCAGCTGAGCCAGGATCGCGACCCGGCGCAGCCAGATGTCCTCACCTGCCGCCCAGTCGAGCAGGACCGGAGCGACGGCCGCGGGATCACCGGCCAGGATCGGGCCGACGCGGTTGGCGGCGATCTCGTCGACGTAGTCCCACCAGGCGCCGGTCACCGCGAGATGCTCGTAGAGAGCCAGCGTGCCGGTGTCCTGCCAGCGGCGGTAGGCGCGGTGCCCGGTCAGGGCCAGCGCGGCGTAGCGCTCCTCGCGGAACGCCGCGTCGTCCCACAGGGTGCGGACGGTGGCCGCCCAGGAGGCCCGGTCCCCGACGGGATGCTCGGGCAGCACCTCTCGGCAGACCTGCTTCAGGGCCGGCGCCGGCACGCCCCGGAACGGCATCGCCGACTTCATGTACGCCTGCATCCGCTCCGCGCGCTCGGGGTCACCGGCCGCGGCCAGGCCCGCGCGCACGGCCTCGACCAGGCGCCGGTCGGGTTCGGGCCTACCGGACGTCTGCGCTCGGGTCTTCGACGACGCTGGGTTCACGTCGCGGAGCATAGAAGCCCGCGCCGACAGGCCGCGGCCGCCGCGTCGTGCCGGTGGTCAGGTGGGTCGTGCCGGGAGGTAGGGCGGGGTCAGGCTGGGTCGAGCAGGTGGTCGGCGAGCGCCAGCGCCAGTGCGCCCGCGGTGAGCTCGACCTGCCAGTCGCGTGCGCTCCGCTCGCGCAACGCCTGGGCCACCGCCTCCGCCGTGGGTTCGGCGGGCGGATCCCAGGCGAGCCGGCGTACGGAGTCGGGTGCGAGGAGGTTCTCCACCGGCAACTCGCACTGGTCGGCGATCGCGTGCAGGCTCGTCCGGCAGGCGGCCAGCCGCGCGGCCGCGGACGGGTCCCGGTCGGCCCACGCGCGGGCCGGCGGCGGTCCGTCGTAGGGCATGGTGTGCTCGGGCAGTTCCTCGTCGTCCAGTTCGCGAGCACGCCGCACCGCCGACCACCACAGGTCGAGGTCACGGCGGGCGGCGCGGTTCTCGAACGGCCCAAGCGCTGCCAGTTGGGCGCGGCTGGTCGGCTTGGTGCTCGCCGCCGTGATGATGGCGAGGTCGCTCAGCACCCGACCGGGGGAGATGTCGCGCCGGCGGGCGGTCTCGTCGCGCGCCGTCCACAACGCGCGGACGTACGCCAGGTCACGGCGGTTGCGGATCCGGTGGATGCCGGAGGTTCGCCGCCACGGGTCGCGGCGGGTCTCCCGCGGCTCGTGGCCGACGAGCGCGTCGAACTCCTGCGTGGCCCACTCGAGCTTGCCGGCCGAGTCCAGCGCGTCGGCCAGCACGTCGCGCAGCTCCACCAGGAGTTCGACGTCCAGAGCGGCGTAGACCAGCCAGGGTTCGGGCAGCGGCCGGGTCGACCAGTCGACCGCGGAGTGGCCCTTCTCCAGCGTGAAGCCGAGCAGCTCCTCGACCAGCGCGCCCAGACCGACCTTGGGGTAGGACAGCAGCCGGCCGGCGAGTTCGGTGTCGAACAGCGTGCGTGGCCGGAAGCCCAGCTCGGCCAGGCAGGGGAGGTCCTGGCTGGCCGCGTGCAGAACCCACTCGGTGTCGGCGAGGGCCGCGTCGAGGTCGCCCAGGTCCGGGCAGCGAACGGGGTCGATCAGCGCGGTGCCCGAGCCCGCGCGGCGAAGCTGAACGAGGTAGGCACGGTGGGAGTAGCGGTAGCCGGAGGCCCGCTCGGCGTCCACGGCGACCGGTCCGTACCCGGCGGCGAACGCCTCCACGGTGGCGGCGAGCGCCTCCGGACCGTCGACGACCGGTGGCAGTCCGTCATGGGGCTTCAGCAGCGGAACAGGTGCACCCTTCGCGGGTCCGAACGAGGGGGCCTGGTCTGTCACCGGCTCCTCACCCGCCGGCCGGGGATGGGGACGACACCGGCCGGGACCGTCGGCAGGCCGGCCGAGGTGCACAGCAGTCGGCCCCAGGCGAGCGCGTGCCGGCCGAGAGCGTCGTCCACGGGTGTCCAGGAGGCTCGGATCTCCAGCTCGGCACGCGCCGGCTCGTCGGCCATCCCGCCGAAGCTTTCCGAGGCGACTCGGGTGACGGTGCCGCTGGGCGCGGTGAAGTCGGCATCCTCGGCGTCGAGCGCCTCCACCAGCCAGGACCACCCGACGCCGCCCAGGAGTGGGTCGGTGACCATCTCGGCCTCGATCTCCGCGCGGACGTACGCCACACACCGGAAGGTACCGTTCCAGGCGTCGTGGCCCTCGGGGTGGTGGAGCAGAACGAGCCGGCCGCTGGCCAGATCCAGGTCGTCCACCACGACATCGGCGCTGATCGCGGCTGCGAAGGGCGCGACTCGCTGAGGTGCCGGCACCTCCTCGGCAATGATCTCGGGCCGGAAGGGTGCGGCACGTATCTCGCTCAGCGCCCGTTGGAAAATCTCGGGCGGGGCGTTCGAATCCGTACGCGCAGCCACGCGGGAGAGCCTACGTCGGCCCACCCCCACGCGCTGGGGACCGACGCGCCGAGAATCCCGGCGATAAAGGGACATGTCCTGAAAGAAACGTGCGAACCACTTCTTCGCGGGGGAGTACGGCGCAGCGGCGGCGCCGTCCGGCCTGTCGCAGCGACGGCCTACGCTTCGAAACTGTGGACACCAGCACCGTACGGACCAGCCCCACACCAACGAGCGCCGACCTCGCGGACTCGGCGTTCCTGCGCGCCTGCCGTGGCGAGCCTGTCCCGCACACCCCGGTGTGGTTCATGCGCCAGGCGGGGCGTTCCCTGCCTGAGTACCGCGCGTTGCGCGAGGGCACCCCGATGCTCGAGTCGTGCACCCGGCCCGAGCAGGTGGTGGAAATCACCATGCAGCCGGTCCGCCGTTACGGCGTGGACGCGGCGATCTTCTACTCCGACATCATGGTGCCGCTGAAGGCGATCGGCGTGGACCTCGACATCGTGCCGGGGGTCGGGCCGGTGGTCGCCGAACCCATGCGCTCGCTCGCCGACCTGGCGCCGCTGCGGCCGATCGAGCCCGGCGACGTTCCGTACGTCACCGAGTCGGTCCGTGGGCTCACCGCCGAGCTTGGCGGCACGCCGCTGATCGGGTTCGCCGGCGCGCCGTTCACGCTGGCGTCCTACCTCGTGGAGGGCGGCCCCAGCAAGGACCACGCCGCGACGAAGGCGCTGATGTACGGCCGGCCGGAGGTCTGGCACGAGCTGCTCGGACGGCTGGCGAGGATCGCGGCGGGCTTCCTGCGCATCCAGGTCGAGGCGGGCGCGTCCGCGGTGCAGTTGTTCGACTCCTGGGCGGGCAGCCTGGCCCCCGACGACTATGACCGCTTCGTCCGGCCGCACTCCGAGGCCGTGCTGGCGGAGGTGGGCACCCTCGGCGTACCCCGCATCCACTTCGGCGTGGGCACCGGCGAGCTGCTGGGCGCGATGGCGGCGGCCGGGGCGGACGTCGTGGGGGTCGACTGGCGGGTGCCACTGGCCGCCGGCATCGACCGGGTCGACGGCCGGCCGGTCCAGGGCAACCTCGACCCGTCGCTGGTGTTCGCGCCGTGGGAGATCGTCGCGGAGAAGGCGGCCGACATCCTGACCGCCGGGCAGAAGGCACCCGGGCACATCTTCAACCTCGGGCACGGCGTCCTGCCCAAGACCGACCCGGACGTCCTGGCCCGGCTGGTCGACTTCGTGCACACCGAGTCCGCCCGCGGCTGAGCGCCGCCGGCCGCCGCCGGATCACCGCTCAGGACACGTCCCTTACGAGCCGGCCGGCGGAGGCGTCGGCTCCACCGGCGCGGCCGGGCGGGTGGACCTTGCCCGCAGCCGGCGCCGCAGGGGTACGCCGACCAGGAGGCACAGGCCGAGGACGACGAGGAACGGCGTCGCCGCGCCGAGCGCGGTCAGCACCGCCTGCCCGGTGGCGGCGAATGCCGACCAGCCCGAACGCAGCCCGGCGAGGAAGCCGGTCCCCGCGTGCTCGGATTCGCCGGTGCCCGCCGCCGGCGGGGTCTCGAGGTCGACCCGGATCGTCGCCAGGGTGGCCTGGCCGTCGAGGGCCGCGGCCCGCGCCTGCAGCGACTCCAGCTCGGCTTCGCGAGAGGCGAGCTCGGTCTCCACCTGCATCACCTCACCGACGGTCTTCGCCTGACCGAGCAGCGTGCGCAACCGGTCGATGCTCCGCTGCTGGCTCTTCACCCGGCTGCCCACGTCGACCACCTGGTCGGTGACGTCGGTGGCCTGCTGGGAGTCGGTGCGTACGGTGCCCAGTTCGCGGAGCGCGCTGACGACCCGGTCGAAGTCCGCTACGGGCACTCGCAGCACCAGGCTGACCCCGGTAGCCGACGCCTTCGACGTGTTCGAGTTGCCCGGGCTGTCCGACCCGGGCACGACCTCGTCGGAGTTGCTCTCCTGGCTTGCGACGTACCCACCCGCTCCCTCGGCGAGGGAGGCGGCGCGGCGGGCCGCTGCCCGTGCGTCCTTGGTACGGATACCCAGGGTGGCGGTCCGGACGATGGACCGGCGGAGCTCGCTCAGCTCCACCCCGGCCGGTTGCGCCTTGGCGCCGCCGGCCTTCGCGCCGGGTTCGGCGGCGGCTCTTTCGTCCGCCTGCCCGGCGGAGTTCGGTGCGACGGCGGGATCCGCCTTGCTCGCCGACGCACCACCCGCCGACCCACCGCTTGACGCACGCTCGGCGCCCTGGCCGGCGCACCCGGCCAGGGCCAGGACGACGACGGCGGCCAGCAGGAGTCCACGCGGACGGGCGAACCAGATGGAACGGGCGGAGCGGGCCGGCTGGGTCATCGGCCGGATCAGAGTGGCCGGGCCGTTCGGGTGGGTCGTACGGCGGGTTTCTGGGCCGGTCATGGTGGACCTCCGCGGGGGACGAGCAGGGATGATCGCGCTACCCGGCGGGCGGCCTGGCATACGGAGTGAGTACGGCGTGATCACCCGGTGGGTGCTGTCCCGACGCGCACGGGCCGGGCAAGGTTGCCCGCGCCAGGTCTGCGAAGGTGGGCGTATGCGGGAGATCGTGATCGTCGGCGGCGGCATCGCGGGTGCCGCCGCCGCGTGGTTCCTCCACCAGGCCGGCCGCACCGACCTCACGGTGACGATCCTGGAGGGCTCGCCCCGGATCGGCGGCAAGCTGGCCACCGCCGAGCTCGCCGGGATCCCCGTCGACACCGGAGCCGAGGCGATGCTCAACCGGCGCCCGGAGGCGGTCGACCTCGCCCGCGCCGTCGGACTCGGCGACGCGCTGCGCCATCCCGCCACCACCTCCGCGTCGGTGTGGACCCGCGGCGGCCTGCGTCCCCTTCCGGCGGGCACCGTGATGGGCATCCCCGCCGACGAGTCGGCGGTTGCCGACGGCGGCATCCTCGGTCCGGACTCGATCGCCCGGATCGGTGCCGAACCCGACGAGCCCGGGCCGCCGCTGTCCGGCGATGTGGCGATCGGGAAGTACGTCGAACGCCGGCTGGGCCGGGAGATCGTCGACCTGCTCCTCGAGCCGCTTCTGGGCGGGGTGTACGCCGGCCACGCCGACGAGCTGTCCCTGGAGGCGACGGTCCCGCAGCTCGCGGCCCAGCTGCGTAGCGACCCCTCGCTCGTGCGCGCCGCCGCCCGCGCGAAGGCGGCCGCGCCCACCTCCGACGCGCCGGTGTTCGCCGGGCTGGACGGTGGCGTCGGCCGGTTGGTCCCCGCGGTGGCAGAAGCGTCCGGAGCGGTCGTACGTACGGACACCACCGTCCGCGCGCTCGCCCGCAACGCCACCGGCTGGGAACTCCTCACCGGCCCCACCCGGGCCCCGGCCACCGTCCGCGCCGACGCGGTGGTGCTGGCCTGCCCGGCCCGCCCGGCGAGCCGGCTGCTGGAAACCGTCGCGCCGGGTGCGGCCGCCGACCTCGCCGAGATCGAGTACGCCAGCATGGCCACGATCGCGCTCGCCTACCCGGTACAGCAGGATTCCGCCGTACCCGCCGACCTGGCCGGCTCGGGTTTCCTGGTGCCACCGGTGGAGCGCCGGTCGATCAAGGCGGCGACGTACTCCTCCCGCAAGTGGGGCTGGCTGGCGGAGCGGGCACCCGGCCTGTTGATCGTCCGCGCCTCGATCGGCCGGCACCGCGAGGAGGCCGACCTGCAGCGGTCCGACGAGGAGCTGGTCGCCGCCGCTCGCGACGACCTGGCCGCCGCCACCGGGATCGCGGGCGAGCCGGTCGACACCCTCGTCCAGCGCTGGGGAGGTGCCCTGCCGCAGTACGCCGTCGGCCACCGGGCGCGGGTCGAGCGCATCCGCGCCGGCGTCGCCGCCCAGCCCGGACTGGCCGTGGCCGGCGCCGCCTACGACGGCCTCGGCATCCCCGCCTGCGTGGCGAGCGCCCGTTCGGCCGCCACCCAGGTGCTCGCCGCCCTGCCCGCCGCGGGGACAATGACCATATGAGCGCACCACGACAAGAGACCGGCACCGCGCGCCCGAAGGCACGTGACCTGAACCAGACGATTCGGTACACGATGTGGTCGGTGTTCCGGCTGCGCGAGGCGCTGGGTGCCGACGGCCGGACGCTGGCCGCGGAGGTCGAGGACCTGTTCGGGCAGCTGGCCGGCAAGGACGTGGTGGTCCGCGGCACCTACGACGTGTCCGGGATGCGCGCTGACGCCGACCTGCTGATCTGGTGGCACGCCGCCGACGCCGACGACCTGCAGGAGGCGTACAACCGGTTCCGGCGTACCGCCCTGGGCCGGCACTTCGACCCAGTGTGGTCCCAGCTCGCCCTGCACCGCCCGGCGGAGTTCAACAAGAGCCACATTCCGGCCTTCCTCGCCGACGAGGAGCCGAAGCGCTATGTGAGCGTCTACCCGTTCGTCCGGTCCTACGAGTGGTACCTCCTGCCCGACGAGGAGCGCCGCGCGATGCTGGCCGAGCACGGGATGATGGCCCGCGACTACCCCGACGTACGCGCCAACACGGTGTCGTCGTTCGCGCTCGGCGACTACGAGTGGATCCTCGCCTTCGAAGCGGACGAGCTGCACCGGATCACCGACCTGATGCGGCACCTGCGGGGCGCGAAGGCTCGGCTGCACACCCGCGAGGAGGTGCCGTTCTTCGCGGGACGGCGCAAGCCGATCGCGGACATCGTCGACCTGTTGCCCTGACCGCCGACGCGGGTCGGCCCGCATCTGGGCGCACGTGTGTGAAGGTTGGTGCGGTGACGGAGCCGCGAGATGCCGTGTGAAGCCGTGTGAAGCCGTGTGAAGCCGGGTGATGCACCGGGCGATCCCCGGCGATGGTGCTGCTTACGGTGAGGGCTCAGGGGAGCAGGGGAGAGGAGCGGGCGTGAGCTGGCTGCGGAAGGTGTTCGGCGGCAGGGACGACCTGGCGGCGGCACCGGTGACGATGGACGTCGAGCGACGCAAGGCGCAGTTGATTCGGCTGGAGAACGCCCTCGACCGGCTGGTCGAGGTGATGAAGGCCAACGAGGAGCGGATGGCCAACCCCGCCTGGAAGGAACGCATGGCGGAGTACCGCCGGATCTCCGGTGAGTGCTACAAACTGCGGTCCGGCGGTTTCACCCGGGAGCAGATCCTGGACGTGGCGTTCGAGGTACGGCCGGTCTTCGGCGGCGAGCTTCCTCCCGACGTACGCGCCGTCGAGCCACCGCAGGAGGAGGCGCTCGCCGCCGCCGCGGAGATCCAGGCCGTGCTTCCCGGCGAACGCCCCACCAACTGACCGAACCGCGGGACGGCCCGGAACACGACCATCGTTTGTTGACCCAGGGCCTGGCCAGTGCCTGCCCCGGGGCTGCCGGCTCGGCGGCTGTCCGGGCTCAGGCCGTCCCGGCTGCCTCGTCGGGCTCGAGGGTCAGCGACACCGAGTTGATGCAGAAGCGCTGGTCGGTGGGCGTGCCGTAGCCCTCGCCCTCGAAGACGTGCCCGAGGTGGGAGTCGCACCGCGCGCAGCGCACCTCGGTGCGGACCGTGCCGAACGACCGGTCCTCCAGCAGTCGCACCTTGTCCCCGGCCATCGGCGACCAGAACGACGGCCACCCGCAGTGGCTGTCGAACTTCGTGTCGCTGCGGAACAGTTCGGCCCCGCAGGCGCGGCAGCGGTACACCCCGGTGGTCTTGGTGTCGACGTACTCGCCGGTCCAGGGGCGCTCGGTGCCGGCCTGCCTGAGGACGGCGTACTCCTCCGAGGACAGCTGGGCGCGCCACTCCTCGTCGCTCCTGCGGATCTGGTCGGTGGCCTGAGCCGTCTGGGCGTTCTGGGTGTTCTGGTTCTCCGGCATGGTTTCGACCCTACGCCGCCCCGGCCAGCGCGCACGGCGACAGCCTCGCCTGCAGCGGACACGAACTGACCGCAATGTCGGGCATGCTGTGCGCATGGCGAACACCAGCTCCCGGACGCTGCGGCTGCTCTCCCTGCTCCAGACCCACCGGTACTGGCCCGGCCCGGAGCTCGCCGACCGGCTCGGCGTGTCCGTACGCACCCTGCGCCGCGACGTCGACCGGCTGCGCGAGCTGGGATACCCGGTGGACGCCAACCGCGGTGTCGACGGCGGTTACCAGCTTGCCGCCGGCGCGGCCCTGCCCCCGCTGGTGATCGACGACGAGGAGGCGGTGGCCGTCGCGATCGGCCTGCGGGTCGCGACACAGGGAGCGATCGCCGGCATCGAGGAGTCCTCGGTCCGGGCGCTCACCAAGATCATCCAGGTGATGCCGCCCCGGCTGCGCCGGCGGGTGGACACCCTGCGGACCGTGACCGTGCCCGCGGCGTGGACCGGTGGGCCCACGGTGGACGCCGAGATCCTGACCACGCTCGCCCAGGCCTGCCGCGACGAGGAGCAGCTGAGGTTTTCCTACACCGCACACGGGGGTGTACGCAGCGAACGCCAGGTCGAGCCGCACCGCCTGGTGTCGCTGGGCCGCCGGTGGTACCTCGTGGCGTACGACCTCACCCGGCACGACTGGCGCAGCTTCCGGCTGGACCGGGTGGCCGAACCCCGCAGCACCGCCACGCGCTTTCGTCCCCGCGAACTACCGGCGGAGGACGCCGCAGCGTTCGTCCGGGCCGGGATCGACAACCGCGCGGTCGCGACCACCGTGGAGGTGCTCGTCCACGCGCCTGCCGAGGACGTCCGCGCGAAGGTCGGTCAGTGGGCGACCGTCGAGGAGGCCGGCAAGGAGAGCGGCGGTGAGATCGGCGAGGAGAACGGCGGTGGCCGGTGCCGGCTGCTCATGACGGTCGACTCCCTGGAATGGGTGCTGATGACCGTCGGCGTGGTGGGCGCGGAGTTCGAGGTCGTCAGCCCGCCCGAGCTCACCGAACGGGTACGCGAGTGGTCGGCGCGGTTCGGCCGGGCCGCGGCCGCCGGAGAGGGCGCCCGGACCTCGGCGGCGGCCGGTGCGGCCCCCGTACCGACCGCACCGACCGCGCCGACCGCTGAGGTCACGGGCTGATCCGCACCACCTGGGGGTCGTGGTCGCTCACCTGGTCGGCGAACTCCGCGTTGACGTGCACGACGTCGTAACCGCGCACCCGACCGGAGAAGCCGTCCGACCGGTTGCCGATCAGCGCCGGGCTCACCAGGATCTGGTCGAGCACCTGGGAGTTGCCGTCGAAGACGTACGAGTAGCGCTCGGCCGGGGGCAGCAGGGTGGGCAGGCTCACCAGCGTCCGGCCCTCCTGCAGGATCTGGCTCGTACGCGAGAACTCGAAGTCGTTCAGGTCGCCGACGACGACCACCGCGGCGTCCGGCTGGACCGCGCGGATCCGCGCCACGAAGTCGTGCACGAGTCCGGCTTGGGCGTGCCGCTGCGTCTCCGACGAACGCGCCGGCGGCTGCCAGCGGCCGAGCAGGGGCTCGTCGCCGCCCTTGGAGTTGAAGTGGTTGGCGATCACGAAGAAGGTCCGGCCGCGGTAGGTGAACTCACCGGCGAGCGGCTTGCGCGAGTCCTCCCACGCGTCGTCGTCGGGTGCGATCCGGCCGGGGGACAGCGTGAGCGTCGCCTGCCCGTCGGCCTGCCTGGTCACGGCCGTGGCGGTCGTCGCGTCACCGCCGGCCCGGTCGACGAACGACACCCCGCGGTCGGTGCGGAACAGGAACGCCACCCGGATGTTGCCGGTCGGCTGACCGCCGTCGGCCAGGTTGACCGGGGAGATCTGCCGCCACTGGTACGCCGGCCCGCCGGCCGCGCCGATCGCGTCGGTCAGCATCCGCAGGGTCTTGTCCGCCGACACCACGCCGTCCGACTTACAGGTGGACGAAGGGCCGTTGGGGCACTCGGGACCGGTGTCGTCCTGGACCTCCTCCAGCGCGAGGACGTCGGGTGCGGCGAGGTTGTGCACGATCGTCTCGGCCAGCCGGTCGAACTTCTCCTGCGGGTCGGTCGGGTCGAGGTTCTCCACGTTGAAGGTCGCGATCGCCACCTCGTTGCGTGCCGGAGCCTGGGTGACCTCCTTGGCCAGCCCGCCGGAGCGGACCGTCGGCACCGAGGTGGGGTAGACGCGGAACGTGCCGTAGTCGTAGGAGAGCGGGCCGCTCACCTCGCCGGGCAGCGTGTCACCGACGTTCGCGGCCGGCATCTGCTGGTAGATGATCTCGTCGTCGACGGTGAGCCGCGCGGTGTTGGGTGTGTCGTACGACGCGTAGCGAACACCGCCGGAACGCGTGCGGGGCGCACCGGTGGTGCCGCCAGGGACGACCGTCAGCTCGCCGTAGCTGTTGGTCGGCCCGACCACCTGCGCGTCGCGTACCTCCACCAGCATGCTTTCCAGCGTCTCGTAGAAGTCGATCGCGTCTCGGTCGGGCCGGAAGTCGCCGGTCGTCTCCACGTCGACCCTGTTGCCCGAGCCGTCGCCGCTGTCGGCGTTCTCCGCGGGCGCGACCCGGCCGCCCGGTCCGATCAGAACCGGCGCCGGCATCGGCTCGGCCTGCGCGGCCTCGGTGAAGGTCGCGTCGGTGAGCTCGGTGAGCGCGAGGTTGGGACCGGTGCGCGAGGACGGGCGGAACTCGCTCACCGTCGCGGTGACGGTGACCGTCTTGCCGACCGCTGGCTTCGCGCCGGAGGCGCCGGCGTAGACGTAGATGCCGTCGGAGGTCGTGTCGTCGCCGTCGCCCGCGGAATCCTGAATCCAGTAGCCGTCGAACTTCTTCGCCGTCACCACACCGGTGGTGGCGACCCGCTTGCCGTCGTAGGGCGAACGGTGCCCGTGGCCCTGGATTTCGGGGATCCTTGCCTGCTCGGGTTCGGGGCCGGGGTCGGTGCCGCCGCCGGTATCTCCGGCGGCGTTGGCCGGGGTCGGTGTGCCGGTGGCGAAGTCAGTGGCGTTGTCGTCGGTGTCGCGGACGTCGACTCCGCCGGCGCGCGCCGTGGACGTGGCGTTGGTCGTGGCCGCCGCCGGGTGGCCCTCGAAGTCGTTGGCGCCGCCCCAGCCGAGGAAGTCCACCACGCCCGGGTCGGTGGCGCAGGTGGTGCCGCAGGAAAGCACGGTCGTCCCGCGCACCAGGGCGACCTTGCCCGCGGTGCCGGACAGGTTGATCGCGGTGCTGGACTGGTCCGGCTCGGGCAGCTCCTGTCCGGTGCCGGAGCCAGGGGAGAGCTGCACGAGGAACGTGTGACCGGGCGCGACGCTGCCGTGCAGGTCGACCTTCAGCGACCCCGATCCTGGAGTGGTACCGCCACCGAGGTTGCCCGAGGCCGAGCCGTACTGCAGGGACAGCCCTTCCAGCGACGCCGGGGCGCTGTCGCGGTTGGCGAGCTCGACGAAGTCGTGGGTGTATGTCGCACCGGAGTTGCCACCGCCGCCGTACACCTCGTTCAGCACCAGGTCGGTGGATGCGGCCGAGGCGGACGTGGTGGTGACGGCGAGACCGGCGAGGGCGAGCGCGAGGGTCGAACCCGCGGCAAGCGCCGTTCGCGTTGTGCGAGCTGAGGCACTGCGTGCCGAGGAGGTGCGGATGCGCCGACGCGTCATCAGGAGGCTCCCGAGGGTGGTCGAAACCTGTTCGGGAGTTCTTACCACTCCCCGCGGACAAGTGCGCGGCGTCGCGGTGAACACGCGGTTATCCACAAGGCCGATGACGCCCGCTGCGCCGAGGTGATCAGGTCGCGTACCGTCGTTCCCGGACGCCGCCTGCCGGCGTTCACACACGTTCGTCGATCCGCCGTGGCCGGCACGTCCCGGCCGACCCGGCGAAGGTCGTACGCCAGCTTTTACACGAGGACGGTGGCCGAAGATGGGGACCAAGGTCGAGCCGGGGGCGCTGGACTCCTTCGCGAAGTACGTCGACGAGCTCGCCGACGGATGGAACGACAAGTCGTTGTCGCCCGCGGTGCAGATGGCCGAGTCGGAGGAGGGCGACTACAACTACCCCCGGCTCGGTGACTTCGGCGGCTCCAAGACGTTGACTGCGACCTACGAACAGAAGCGTGCCGACACGGCCAAGTCCTGCGGTGAGCTCTATTCCGCACTCCGCGGCCTGGCCAAGGCCACCAGGAAGATCGCCGACGAGTATCGCTCCGCCGAGGCGCTGAACAACGCCAACGTCGGCCAGATCGACAAGATCCTGGGCGACAACATCAAGACCCCGACGACGGATCCGAAGAACCCGGGCGCCGATCCGCCCCAGGCTTAGTGCCACCGGGAAAGCCGTGATTCGGGTCCACCGACGAGGGAGAGTGTGATGGGGGATTTTCCGACCGACGAGTTCGACAAGACCGAGCACGCCAAGGTCATCGGAAAGCTGTGGGGCGCCTGGTCCAACATGCCCGAGACCGACACTGACACTGACACGGTTCCGTCGTCCAGCACGACGTACAACACCAAGACGTTGTGGCAGAGTGTCGGGTCCCAGGCCGACACCCTTGCCGAGGACCTCGACAAGGCAGTGAAGACCCTCCTCGACGGTGGCCACGGCAGCTGGGAAGGCGACGCGGCGGAGGAGTTCCGTAAGACGGTCAAGCAGATCGTGCGGTTCACCCGCGAGATCGCGCACACCGCCGACAGCACGTATCCCAAGCCCGGTGGCGAGGGCGAGAAGAGCGACAGCAACTTCGAGTCCGCCAGTGCGCCCAAGAGCTTCGCGCAGATCTTCACCGACGTCGACTCCCAGCTGACGTCCACGCAGAAGGATGAGGCCCTTCCCGCGCCGCCCTACTGGACCACTCCCTACTGGGTGAAGTGGTGGTACGCCGGCTACGAGATCCGGTACGAGGTCCGGAAGGGAACCGGCGACGGGTCGGTCCTCAGCGTCCCGGACAAGGGTGCCGCCTTCGACTACCACGAGTTCGCCGGCGGCGACAGCGGTACCGGTGGCTTCTACGGCGAGGCCCAGGTCAAGGTGAAGAAGGACTGGGACGGGATCGTCTTCGGCAACCTCCCGGTCGACGACACCGAGAACAACAAGCTGATGACGTACTTCAAGTTCAACAAGGAGCAGGAGAACACCTGCCGGGAGTCCGCGAAGACGCTGCTGGAGAAGTACGAAGACGCCAACAAGTCCATGCCGACCCCGCCGTCGGGCCTGAAGCTGACCTTCAAGACCGATGACCCCGGCAAGTTCGGCGGAGGCGGTGGTGGGGGCGGCGGTGGCGCTCCGAAGATTCCCGGTGGCGGCGGTGGTGCCCCCAAGATTCCGGGCAGCGGGGGACACCCCCAGATTCCCGATGGCGGCGACCCGCCGAAGGTGCCCGACGACCCGACCAACAATGGTGGCAGGCCCGAGGTACCCGGCGACCGCGACGGCGACGGGATCCCCGACAACAAGGACCGGTACCCCGACGACCCCACCCGCGGTGGTGGCGGCCAGTTCGATCCGAGCAAGGACCGCGACGGCGACGGGATCCCGGACTACAAGGACCGGTACCCCGATGACCCGACCCGCGGTGGAGGTCGGTTCGATCCGACCAGCCTGCCCGACCGTGATGGTGACGGGATCCCCGACTACAAGGACCGGTACCCCGACGACCCCACCCGCGGTGGCGGAGGTGGATTCCCCGGCGGAGGGGCGGGCAACGTCGACACCGGTACGAGCACCGCACGCGCCGGTGGATTCGGCGGTGGAGGCGGCGGTATTCCCGGCGGAGGGGGTCTCCCTGGCGGTGGCGAAATGCCTGGCGGCGGGGGAATTCCCGGCGGCGGGGGCCTTGCCGGTGGCGGTGTCCCGGCCGGCGCACCGGCCGGATCACTCAACGTCGGCGGCACCGGAGCCGGCGCGAACGGCCCGGGAGGCCCCGGCGCGGCAGGCGCCCGCTCCGGCATGGGCGGCATGATGCCGATGATGGGTGGCGGTATGGCCGGGGAGGACGGCGGTCAGGAGCAGGAACGCACCACCTGGCTCGACGAGGACGAGGACGTCTGGGGCGGCGGGGACGACGACGCGCCGCCTCCTGTGCTCGGCGGGGCTTTCTAGCAAGGGACATCGCGGCTCCGGGCGGACTCAGGACGAGCCCAGCCTGATCCGCACCGACCTGAGCGGCGGCCGAACCCTTGCGAGGGTTCGGCCCGCCGCTCCTGCCCTGTCGGACATCCAAGTCGCCACGACCGTCGGCGCCCGGTGGGGTTCAGCGGCTTCGGGTGAGCACCGGCGTGACGGTGAGCTGTCCGTCCCCTTCGCCGGTCCGGACGACGGCCAGGTGCAGCCCGCCGACGTCACCTTCCACGAAACCGTGCTGGGGTTTCAGGTGGCCGTCGATCCACCGCCTGGCTGCGGCGTTACCCTTCTCGTCCGCGACCTGACGCAGCAGGTCGCCGTACCGCCGCCGGAGTTCTGCGTCGGTGACCTTCACCTTCCCGTCGTAGTGGATCGCGCTCACCGTCACCTCCGTGGCGGAGAAGCGCGCCCGAACGTCGTACGCAGACGACGTGGCGGTGCAACTGCTCGCGTCGCACTCGTAGCCCGCCTTGCCCAGCGGTGCGGCCATGGCGGCCGGGTCCTTCTGGAAGTCCGTGCCACCAGGCATCGTCGGCGCGCCCGACCGGGTGAACGACGCGGTGGCCGCCTCCGGGTGGGCGCTGAAGCTCACCACTCCCCAGCTCAGGTGGGTGGCTCGGTCGACACCGTCGTCGAACGTGGGCAGTCCGGCGTACTCCTGCCCGAGAAGGGGCTTGCCCACCACCTCGACGACCTCCCGTACGGGGCTTACCGCGTCGCCTGCCGGCCGGAGCTGTCCGCGGACGCCGGCCGGGGGTGCTGCGTCCACGTCGACCAGCGCGGCTTCGTCGTCGCTTCCGGACGCGATCCGGACCGTCAGCCGGGTGCCGTCGGACTCGGTGCGGTAGCACGACTGCACCGTCGTCGGCGAGTCCTGCGTGTCGTAGCAGGCGAACCCCTTGCTGTTGAGCGGCGCCGTGAGTTCGGTGGCTGGTACGGGCGCGGCCGCGGGTCTGGTCTTCTCCTCGTGCGGCGCGGACCCGCCGAGGCCGCCGCCGAGCACTCCCGCGCCGAAGACGTAGCCGCCGGCGATCACGGCGACGAGGAAGATCCCGACCAGGCCGCCGCCGAGCAGCCACCGGCGCTTCCGGGCTCGCGCGGGCGGTCCCTGCGGCGGCTCGGGGGGACCGCCGGGCTGTGCCGCCCAGCCCGGTGCCGGCCGTGGTGGTCCCAGGCTCCTCGCTGGAGGCCCTTGGCGCCCGGGCGGTGGCCCGCCGACGGGAGGAGCGCCCTGAGGTGGAGGCGGACCCTGAGGCGGTCCCTGCCTCGGGCCCGGTCCGGACTGGGTGCGGGAAGAGGGACCAGACCGTCGTTGCGGGCCCTGCGGCCCGGACGGAGCGCCGGCTCGCCGCGGAGGTTGGGCCGGACGTCCCGGTGGCGGTTGGCTCATGGTGGCCAAGTATGCCGTTTGCGCAGTCGTCCGTTGCGCACCTTCTGCACCGCTTTGACAACGGACGAAGCGCCGGTAAAGGTACCCACAGGTCGATCCTCGTGTTGCTCGGAGCACTCCCGGTAACGGCTGACGTCCGATCGCTCGAGTGACCTACTGACCGACCTGGCGTCCGGTCCGCCCGACCGACGTGACGAGGGGAGAAGCTGGCCAGTGCAACCTCCAGCAGGCCGTCGGCCTGGACCGCCGGCGCCGGGTCCGCAGCAGGGCCCGCCAGGGGGGCCTCGGCAGAGTCCGCCACCGCGACCGCAGCAAGGGCCCCGGCAAGGACCCCGGCAGGGGCCGCCGCAGGGACCGCACCCACAGGGGCGAGACCCGAGGCAGCGGGCGGCGACCCAGGTTGGCGGTCCGGGACCCGGAGGTCCGCCGCCGGCCAGGCCTGCCGGCCGTACGCCCATGCCGAATCAGCCCACGCCACCTCCGAAGCCGCGCGGCGGGCGGCGGGCCGGTCGCGTCCTCGGGCTGGTCGGCCTGGTGGTCGTCCTCGTTGCCGTCGCCGGCGGTGCGGCGTGGTTCGGCAAGAACTGGAACCGCAGCTCCACCGAGGACCCTGGCGACTACTACGGCAAGCAGGCGGACAGTCCGCGAGACGCGCCGACATACGCCGAGCCCGGTGGCACCGGTGGCGCGATGGGAAAGGCGTTGCGGGCCAGCCTCACCTCCGCCGGCTTCTCCTGTACCCGCACCCCCGGCGATCGCTCCGCGTTGCTGACCTGCGTCCAGACCGGGAAGGACCCCGCACCGTTCGTGGCGAAGGTGACGATGCTGACCGGCCGCGAGGAGGTCGTCCGGGTCGACGCCGACGTACGCCCGGACCCGGCCTGGTCGAAGCTGGACTCCGGCACCGGCAACAACTTCGACGGAGAGCCGGACGTCTCGGCCGTGGCGTACCGCACGTTCACAGTGCTGGGCCTGGCCGCGATCCCGGCCGGGGAGCGCCCGGAGTTCGACAAGGCGATGCGGACGTCGCTGTCCGAGCAGAGCCGGGAGACCGCGAAGACGTCCGTCGCCGACGTCGCCGTGATGGTGCGGAAGTCGGGGCCGTCCACCTTCGAACTCCGGCGTGGCGAGGAGAGCGGTGACCTCGACTACACACCGGGCCTCAGCCTGATCACCCCGAAGGAGGTGTCGGCCGCGCTCGGCAAGCAGGGGATGAGCTGCCGTCGTGCGCAGGAGTCGATGACCTGTACCCGAGGCAGTGTCAAGGTCCACCTGACATTTCCCCGTCCGCGGATCAAGGGCCCCGACCAGAACATCACCGAGCTGACGGCCACCGCGCCGGCGGGCGACGGCACTGTCAACCCGGAGTTGCGAACCACCGCGCGAACCCTCACCGGGCTGGTGGCCGGGAAGTTCGGCGGCGCCGGGCCGGCGCAGTCCTGGGCCGGCGGCTGCTTCGGCGACCGGACAGCGGAGACGGTGGTGGGTGCCAGCACGCTGGTCTGCACGCCGCGCCTCTCGGGGACGATCGACTCCCCTCGGGTCGTGAGCCACGAGTTCGCCGTCCGCCCGGTGCAGGACTAGGGGTCCTCGGCCCCCGGGACCCACGTCCCGCGGATCACGGCTTCGATGGTGAACCAGCGGCGTACGACGCTCCGGCCGCTCCGGGCCCGGCCTGGGGGTGGTGCGCGCTAGCGTTCCACCATGGCGACGCCGTACGAAGAGATCGAGGTCGGTGACCGCACCGTCCGCCTCACCAACCCCGACAAGATCTACTTTCCTGAGCGGGGCTTCACCAAGCGCGACGTGGTGCACTACTTCCTGTCCGTGGGCGAGGGCATCCTCGGTGCGCTCCGCGAGCGGCCGACGACCCTGGAGCGCTGGCCCGGCGGTGTGTTCGAGGGCGCGAAGCTGTCCACCCGGGCGGACAACCGCGGCGACGCGTTCTATCAGAAGCGGATTCCCAAGGGCGCGCCCGAGTGGGTGGAGACCGCCCGCATCGCGTTCCCGAGCGGGCGGTTCGCCGACGAGGTGTGCCCGACCGAGCTCGCCGTGGTGGCCTGGGCGGCCAACCTCGGCACGCTGACGTTCCACCCCTGGCCGGTCCGCCGCGCCGACGTCGACCATCCCGACCAGATCCGGATCGACCTCGACCCCCAGCCCGGCACCGACTTCACCCACGCCGCGGCGGTGGCACCCCGGCTGCGGGAGTTGCTGCACGAACTGGGCATGGAGGGCTGGCCGAAGACCTCCGGTGGCCGGGGCCTGCACGTCTACGTCCCGATCCAGCCGCGCTGGACGTTCACCGAGGTACGCCGCGCCGTGATCGCCCTGGGCCGGGAGCTCGAACGCCGGATGCCCGACCACGTGACGATCTCGTGGTGGAAGGAGGAACGCGGCGTGAAGGTGTTCATCGACTACAACCAGATGGCCCGTGACCGCACGATCGCCTCGGCCTACTCCCTGCGGCCCAACCCGCGCGCGACCGTGTCCGCTCCACTGCGCTGGGACGAGCTGGCCGAGGTTCGCCCCGACGACTTCGACCTGGAGACGATGCCCAAGCGGTTCGCCGAGGTGGGCGATCTGCACGCGCCGGTCAACGACGAGGCGTACGACCTCACGCCCCTGCTGGAGTGGGCCGACCGGGACGCCCGCGACCACGACCTGGGCGACCTGCCCTATCCGCCCGACTACCCGAAGATGCCGGGAGAGCCGATGCGCGTGCAGCCCAGCCGGGCGAAGAAGGCCTGACCGGTAAGGCGATGACGGACGAACGAGCCGCGAGCGCGGCGGTCGAGCAGGCGTTCACCGAGCACTGGGGCCGGCTTCTCGCCCTGCTCACCGGACAGCTGCGCAGTCTGGAGATCGCGGAGGAGTCGCTGGCCGACGCCTTCGAACGCGCGGTCCGGCACTGGGCCGCGGACGGCGTACCCGACCGGCCGGAGGCCTGGCTGCTCACCACTGCCCGCCACCGCGGCGTCGACCAGTTGCGCCGGGAGAAGACCCTGGCCCGCAAGCTTCCCCTGCTCGTCGTCGACACCGAGCCGGCCGGGGCCACCGGCACTGCGTACACAGCCGACCTCGCCGACCTGGGCGCGGACGCCGGGGAGGGGGAGATACCGGACGAACGCCTCCGGCTGTTGTTCACCTGCTGCCACCCGGCGCTGGCGTTGCCGGCCCGGGTGGCGCTCACGCTTCGCATGGTCGGCGGCCTCACCACGGCCGAGATCGCCCGGGGGTTCCTGGTGTCCGAACCCACCATGGCGGCCCGGATCACCCGGGCGAAGAAGAAGATCGCCGCGGCCGCCATTCCATACCGGGTCCCGCGTGGCGCGGACCTGCCCGAGCGGCTCGGCGGCGTCCTCGCGGTCCTGTACCTCGTCTTCACCGAGGGCCACGCGGCGTCGTCGGGGGAGACCCTCGTCCGCCGTGGACTGTGCGCGGAGGCGATCCGGCTGACCCGGGTGGTGGCAGCCCTACTGCCTGCGGAGCCGGATCCGGTGGCGCTGCTCGCGCTGATGGTGCTGCAACACTCCCGGCGCGACGCGCGCACCGACGAGGACGGCCGGCTCGTGGTCCTGCCCGACCAGGACCGCTCCCGCTGGCACCGGGCCGAGATCGACGAGGGTGTCGCGCTGGTCGAGCGGGCGGCGTCGTACGGCAGGATGTCGGCGTACCTCCTGCAGGCGGCGATCGCCGCCGAACACGCCGGCGCGGCCGAGGCGGCTGACACCGACTGGCCGGCCATCGCACGGCTGTACGAACTGCTGGAACGCCTCACCGGCGGCTCACCCGTCGTCCGGCTCAACCGCGCGGTCGCCGTCGCCGAGACCGCCGGAGCCGACGCCGGCCTGGCCCTGTTGGACGGCCTGGACGATCGGCTCGGCGACTACCAACCCCTGCTGGTCACCCGGGCCGACTTCCTCCGCCGGACCGGGGAGCACGAGGCCGCGCGGCGCGCCTACGACAGGGCCCGGGAGTTGGCGGGAAACGACGCCGAGCGGGACTTCCTGGGCCGGAAGCTGGCCGACCTCGACGAGCAGTCCGCCGGGCCACCGCCGAAGTGAGCGGCGCGGCGATGTGGGGACCCGTCAGGCGACGTGGGCGCCCGTCAGACCGACCGCTCGTCGCGTACCGACGGATCGCCGGGCTTGTCGGGATCCCGGTGCTCGATGAGGTGCAGGCAGGGTACGCCGAGGCGGCGGCGTGCCTTGGACGTCCAGTCGACGTGGAAGAACTCCGCGACCACGTGCGGGCGGGTGAGGATGACCACCTCGGAGGCCTGCCGCTCCCGTACCGCGTTCGACAACGCCTCCACCGGCTCGGCGGAGGTGACCTCGCCGTCGACGGCGCAGCCGCGGTCGGCGAGGGCGGCCAGGCTCTCGTCGAGGGCGGCCTGGCTGCGTTCGACGATCTCGGCCTGGATCTTGGCCAGGTCGACGTCGGGGAAGTTCAGGGCCGAGGTGGCCAGCACCTCGCTGGCGGCGATGGACCCGAGTGCGGACTCCACCCGGGCGGAGGCGTCCTCCACCGGGAGTAGCACGTGCACATGGGTACGTCCGGGATGGGTGCCGGCTCCGTAGAGTCCGGCGATCTGGCGCGCGTCCACCTGCGACAGCGGCTTCTCGATCAGGAGCACGACCTCATACATCGCGGACCTCCTCCTTGCTCAGGTTCATCGTCCCGCACTGGTGACGAGGTGCAAAAGGATGTCACTCCAGCCCCAGGATCTCGGCGAGATCGAAGCGGACCGGCTCCTCGAGCTGGTCGTAACGGCACGACTCCGGCTTCCGGTCCGGGCGCCACCGGACGAACTGCGCGGTGTGCCGGAAGCGCACGCCCTCCATGTGGTCGTAGCGGACCTCGACGACGCGTTCGGGCCGCAGGGGCACGAACGACAGGTCCTTGCCTGCGCTCCACCGGCTCTGCTCGGCGTTGCGCGGCGTACGGCTGCCGGCTTCCTGCTTGGCCCACGCCCACGGGTGGTCGTCGAACGTCGTGACCAGCGGCTGCAGTTCGGTGAACAGCTCCCGCCGCCGCGCCAGCGGGAACGCGCCGATCACGCCCACGCTGGCCAGGTCGCCCGCGTCGTTGTAGAGGCCGAGCAGCAGAGAGCCGATCGCGTCGGGGCCGCTCTTGTGCACGCGGTAGCCCGCGACCACGCAGTCGGCGGTGCGTTCGTGCTTGATCTTGAACATGACGCGTTTGTCCGGCTCGTACGGCCCGGCCAGCGGCTTGGCGATCACCCCGTCCAGCCCGGCGCCCTCGAACTGGTGGAACCAGCGTTCGGCCAGGCTCCGGTCGGTGCTCGCGGGGGTCAGGTGGATCGGTGAGGTGACGCCGGCCAGCGCCTCCTCCAGGGCCTGGCGGCGCACCGAGAAGGGCTCGCCGGTGAGGTCGCGGTCGTCGAGCGCGAGGAGGTCGAACGCCACGAAGTGGGCCGGTGTCTGCTCCGAGAGCAGCCGCACCCGGCTGGCGGCGGGGTGGATCCGCTGTTGCAGCGTGTCGAAGTCGAGCCGGCCGCGGGCGCGGTCGGGCACCACGAGCTCGCCGTCCACCACGCAGCGGGCGGGCAGCTTGGCCCGGACCGCCGCCACCACCTCGGGGAAGTAGCGCGTCATCGGCCGCTCGTTGCGGCTGCCGATCTCCACCTCGTCGCCGTCACGGAAGATGATCGACCGGAAGCCGTCCCACTTGGGCTCGTAGCTGTGGTCGCCGTGGGGGATGTGCTTGACCGGCTTGGCGAGCATCGGCGAGACCGGTGGCATCACGGGCAGCTGCATTCGCCCAGTCTGGCCGAACGCGGTACCGCCGCCCAGGTCACCCCGGCGTTTCGTGGTGCGAACCGGTGAGCCAGCGCTGGAACACGAAGCCGTCCTCCTCCAGCAGGGAGGCCAGGGTGAGCCGGGTGGGTTCGGCCAGCAGCGGGCCGTGCGTGATCCGCATCGCCGGTCCGGCCAGTAGCTCCGGCGACTGGGTGAGGCACACCTCGTCGACCAGAGACCCGGCGAGCAGCTCCGCGAACAGGCTCGGGCCGCCCTCGGAGAGGATCCGGCGGTATCCCCGGTCGGTCAGCGCGGCCACCGCCTCGGTCACGTCGACCTCGGACTCGCCGGCGATCGCGACGTCGACCCGGTCCTCGAGCGCGGCCCGGCGTTCGGGGGAGGAGGCCCGGGCGGTGATCACGACCGTGCGCGGGTCGGCCAGCAGTCCGTCCGGAAGGTCGAGGGAGTGGCTCACCACGGCGATCGGCGGGGTGGGCGCAAGGCCGAGCTTCTCCCGCAGCGCGGTGAACGCGGGCCGGATGGTCGCCGGTCCGTAGCGTTCGGCGCGGGCCGTGCCGGCGCCGACCAGGATCACGTCGCACAGTGCCCGCAGCAGGGCGAGAACATGCCGGTCGGGCCGTCCCGAGATCGTCCCGGACCGCCCGTCTGGTCCCTGCGCGGCGCCGTCCACCGAGGAGACGAAGTTGACCCGCAGCCAGGCCCGGTCGGCGGGGTAACGGTAGATCTCGGCGAGCTCGGCGTCGGTCACGTCCGAGGTGTCCCGCGCGGGCTCGGCCGGGCCGGTGGTGAGGATGCGCACCGGTCGATCCCACCAGACGTGCGTACCGCCGCGGACGCCAGGGGCTGGTCCACCGCCCCTCGCACGTGGGCGCGGATGCGGGCAGACTTGCCCGGGCAGACGTTGCCCCGGGCAGAGGTTTACCCCAGCAGAGGTTGCTGGGCAGCGGACGGCGGACGTCGTACGGACGGAACGGAGCGCGGATGAGCAGGCACCACGTGGCGGAGCGGCTGGCCGACGTACTCGCGTTGCCGCCGGGGCCGGTGGATCTGGCGAAACTGCCCACCGGCACCACGCCGGGGTTCGACGGTGGCAAACGCGCCGGCAAACGCGCGCTCGCCGAACTGGCCCCCACTGTGTCGAACCTGCAGGAGCGGCTGTTCGCCGAGGGACACACCGGCGGCACCCGCAGCCTGCTGCTCGTCCTGCAGGGGATGGACACCTCCGGCAAGGGCGGGACGCTGCGCCACTCCGTCGGACTGGTGGACCCGCAGGGTGTGCGGATCACGTCGTTCAAGGCACCCACCCGGCAGGAGCTTCGGCACGACTTCCTCTGGCGGATCCGCAAGGCGCTCCCCGAACCCGGATACCTCGGGATCTTCGACCGTTCCCACTACGAGGACGTGCTCGTCGCCCGGGTGCACGAGCTGGTTCCGCCGGAAACCTGGACGGTCCGCTACGACGTCATCAACGAGTTCGAACGCGAGCTCTCCGGCAACGGCGTCACCGTCGTCAAGTGTTTCCTGCACCTGTCGAAGAAGGAGCAGAAGAAGCGGCTGGCCGCTCGGCTGGAGGACCCGACGAAGTACTGGAAGTACAACCCGGGCGACGTCGACGAGCGCGCCCGGTGGGAGGACTACCAGGTCGCCTACGCGGCGGCGCTGGAACGTACGAACACCGACGCCGCACCGTGGTATGTCGTGCCAGCCGACCGCAAGTGGTACCGCAACCTCGCCATCACCAAGCTTCTGGTGGAGAGGCTGTCGGACCTGGATCCGAAGTGGCCGACCGCGGACTACGACGTCCAGGGCGAACTCACCCGGCTGAACCGCACCTGACGCCGCGGCTCAGCCGTACCCCCGGGACACCGATCCCACCACCGGCGGGGAAGTCCGTCCCCCGCCCTCAGGCGTCGTCGCCCACCAGCGCCTCCAGCGCCGGCAGCGCGGCGACCAGCGCCTTGTGCTGCTCGGGCGTCAACCGGTCGACCCGGTTGCGCAGGGCGTCCGTACGCAGCGAACGCAGGCCCCGGGCGATCTGCTGGCCCTCCTCGGTGGCGGCCACGATGCTCGCCCGGCGGTCGGCCGGGTCGGACGTGCGAACGGCGTACCCCGCGCTTTCCAGGGTGGCCACCACCCGGGACAGCGTGGGTGGCGCGACCTGCTCGCGGTTGGCGAGGTCGCCGAGCCGCATCGGCCCGGCGTGGGTCAACGTCGCCAGAGCGGACATTCCGCCGTGCCCGAGATCACCGCGTTGGGATGCGCCCTGCCGGCGCATCCAGCGCGAGAGCCGGGCGATGGCGAGGTAGAGCCGGGTGGCCTCCTCCCGGTCCATGGTGGCGGGTCGTGTCGTCGCGTGGCCTGTCATGCGGCGGCACCCTCTTCCTCGATCGTCTGGCGTTCGCCGTGAACGTAGCGCTCACCCCGCAGCAGCGAGGCGAAGGCGCCGATGACAGTCATGATGGCAGCCGCGGCGAACACGATCACCAGCCCGTGGTGGAACGGTGTGGCGATCAGCCGGGGAAAGAACTCCTTGCCGGTGAGAGTCGCGACGTTCGAGGCGGGCAGGTGGTCCAGCGCGCCGGTGGGCCCGAGCAGCTCGGCGATCGGGTTGTAGCCGAGGAACGCCGCGAACAGGCTGCCCACCGGCGGCAGGTTGCCGACCGACTCGGCGACCGAGGACGAGACGCCCTGCGCCTCCAGTCCGCGGGTGAGCGTGGTCGGCAGGGAGTTGGCCAGGCCGGCGATCATCAACGAGAAGAAGATCCCGATCGACAGGGACGTCCCGGAGTTGAAGAACGTGCCGCGCATTCCGGACGCCGCGCCGCGCTGACCGGCCGGGACGCTGTTCATGATCGCGGAGGTGTTGGGGGAGGAGAAGAGTCCCGAGCCGATGCCGTTCACCGCGATCAGCGCGGCGAACGCCCAGTACGGAAACTCCACCGGCAACATCAGCAGGCCCACGAACGTCGCGGCCACCACCAGCAGCCCGCCGGTGGCGAAGGCCCGAGCGCCGTACCGGTCGGAGAGGTAGCCCGAGACCGGGCCGGCGAGCAGGAACCCGATGGTGAGGGGTACGAGGTAGATCCCCGCCCACAGCGGGGTCGCGGCGTAGTCGAACCCGTGCAGCGGAAGCCAGATCCCCTGCAGCCAGATGATCAGCATGAACTGCATGCCGCCGCGCCCGATCGAGGCGAGCAGGCCGGCGAAGTTGCCGGCGCTGAACGCGCGGTTGCGGAACAGCCCGAGGTGGAACATCGGGTCGGCCACCCGGGACTCGATCACACAGAACGCGACCAGCAGGGCCAGGCCGCCGAGCAGGCCGGTCAGCACCCACGGGCTCGTCCAGCCCATGGTGTGCCCGCCGTAGGGCTGGATGCCGTACGTGATGGCCGCCAGCAGGGCGGTGAGCCCGAGGGCGAAGGTGAGGTTGCCGGCGACGTCGATCGAGCCGCGCCGGCGTTCGCCGAGCTCGTGCAGCGAACGGTAGGACCAGATGGTGCCGAGAATGCCGATCGGCACGCTCACCCAGAACACCGCGCGCCAGTTCCACTCGGCCAGCAGCCCGCCGATGATCAGCCCGAGGAACGATCCCGCGATCGCCGCCACCTGGTTGATGCCGAGCGCCATGCCCCGCCGGTTGGACGGGAACGCGTCGGTGAGGATCGCGGTGGAGTTGGCGAACAGCATCGCCCCGCCCACTCCCTGGACCACGCGCCAGCCGATCAGCCAGAGCGCGCCCGCACTGTGTACGAACGGGTCGACGGCGAGCATGATCGAGGCGACGGAGAAGACCACGAAGCCGTAGCTGTAGATGCGGACCCGACCGAACATGTCGCCGAGCCGGCCGAGGGAGACCACCAGGACCGCGGAGACCAGCAGGAAGCCCATGATCATCCACAGCAGGTAGCTCACGTTGCCCGGCGCCAGCGGGTCCAGCTGGATACCGCGGAAGATCGCCGGCAGGGAGATGATCACGATCGAGGAGTTGATCGTGGCCATCAGGACGCCGAGCGTGGTGTTGGACAACGCCACCCACGGATAACGCGGGTGGTCGTGTTCGTACCGTGCGCGCCTCCCGGAGGTCCGGCGAACGGACATGTCGTCTCGTTCTGTGACGCCCGGGACGTCCTGGACGTCTCGGGCGTCGCTCGGCGGGGTGCTCGGCAATGACACGGGTGCGGGCCTCCACGGATCGGAGAGAAATAGTTGCTTGCTGCTAACTAAACTAACCGACGCAGTGGGCACGGATGTTCCCGGCTGCCGAAACGACCGCGACCCGCCCCGATGGCACCGGGGCGGGTCGCGCTGTGTCGCGTCGTTTGAGCTGTACCTCGCCGTACGAGGTGGGGCGTGCGGGCCTAGCCCCGCTTGAGCACCAGCAGGGAGCGGGAGAGCAGCTTCACCCGTTCGCCGGCGCGCACGGCCTCCCGGTCGCTCACGTCGTCGTCGGAGGTGTCCAGGACAGCCTCCCAGGCCTCGCCGTACTTCTGCGGCGGCAGGGCGAACTCGACGTCGTCCTCGGAGGCGTTGAACAGCAACAGGAACGAGTCGTCCACGATCCGCTCACCCTGGTCGCCCGGCTCGTGGATCGCCTCGCCGTTCAGGAACACCGTGAGGGACTTCGCGAACCCGGCGGTCCAGTCGCGTTCGGTCATGTCGTTGCCGTCCGGCTTGAGCCAGGCGACGTCGCCGAGCTTGTCGCCGGCGCCGTCGATGCCGGCGAAGAACCGCCGCCGGCGGAAGACCGGGTGCGCGGCCCGCAGCTCGCTCACTGCCCGGGCATAGCCGAGCAGGTCGGAGTCGACCACGCCCCAGTCGATCCAGGAGATGTCGTTGTCCTGGCAGTAGGCGTTGTTGTTGCCCTTCTGCGTACGCCCGAACTCGTCGCCGTACAGCATCATCGGCACGCCCTGGGACAGGAACAACGTGGTGAGGAAGTTGCGCTGCTGGCGCCGGCGAAGGGCGAGCACGCCCGGGTCGTCGGTCGGGCCCTCCACGCCCGCGTTCCAGGAGCGGTTGTCGTCGGTGCCGTCGTTGTTGTTCTCGCCGTTGGCCTCGTTGTGCTTGGAGTTGTACGAGACCAGGTCGTTCAGCGTGAACCCGTCGTGCGCGGTGACGAAGTTGATCGACGCGTACGGCTTGCGGCCGTCGTCCTCGTAGAGGTCGGAGGAGCCGGTCAGGCGCATGGCGAACTCGCCGAGCGTCGCGGGCTCACCGCGCCAGAAGTCGCGTACGCAGTCGCGGTACTTGCCGTTCCACTCCGTCCACAGCGGCGGGAAGTTGCCCACCTGGTAGCCGCCGGGGCCGACGTCCCACGGCTCGGCGATCAGCTTCACCTGCGACACGATCGGGTCCTGCTGCACGAGGTCGAAGAACGCCGACAGCCGGTCGACCTCGTGGAACTGCCGGGCCAGAGTGGCCGCCAGGTCGAACCGGAACCCGTCCACGTGCATCTCGGTCACCCAGTAGCGCAGCGAGTCCATGATCAGCTGGAGTACGTGCGGGTGCCGCATGAGCAGGCTGTTGCCGGTGCCCGTGGTGTCCATGTAGTAACGCGGATCGTGGTCGACCAGGCGGTAGTAGGCCGCGTTGTCGATGCCGCGGAACGCCAGCGTCGGGCCCTGGTGGTTGCCCTCGGCGGTGTGGTTGTAGACCACGTCGAGGATGACCTCGATGTTGGCGCGGTGCAGCGCGCGCACCATCGCCTTGAACTCCAGCACCTGCTCACCGAGCTGCCCGGTGGAGGAGTAGGCGTTGTGCGGGGCGAAGTAGCCGATGGTGTTGTAGCCCCAGTAGTTGCGCAGACCCTTCTGCACCAGCAGGTCGTCGTGCACGAACTGGTGCACCGGCAGCAGCTCGACCGCGGTGACTCCCAGCGACGTCAGGTGGTCGATCATCGCCGGTGAACCGAGGCCGGCGTAGGTGCCGCGGATCTCCTCGGGGATCTCCGGGTGGTCGATGGTGAGGCCCTTGACGTGCGCCTCGTAGATGACGCTCTCGTTGTACGGCCGCCGCGGCGGACGATCGTCCTGCCAGTCGAAGTACGGGTTGATGACCACGGACTTCATCATGTGCGGCGCGGAGTCGAGGGTGTTGAGCGTTTCGGGGTTTTCGAAGCGGTACGAGAACAACGCCTCGTCCCAGTCGATCTCGCCCTCGATCGACTTCGCGTACGGGTCGAGCAGCAGCTTCGCGGGGTTGCAGCGCTGTCCCTTGCTGGGCGCGTAGGGCCCGTGCACACGGAAGCCGTAGCGCTGCCCCGGCGCCACCCTGGGGATGTAGCCGTGCCACACCGACGCTTCCCGCTCGGAGAGCGGGACCTTGGTTTCGTTGCCGTCGTCGTCGAACAGACAGAGTTCGACGGATTCGGCGACCTCGCTGAACAACGCGAAGTTTGTGCCGGCGCCGTCGAACGTCGCCCCCAGGGGGTACGGCGTTCCCGGCCAGACGTCGACCATTCGCGTTCCTTTCCTTGTCCTCTTGCGCGAATACTGCCAGGTTCGAAATCGATCGGCGCGCCCCCTCCTGCCCGGCGGCGGTGAGCGATTTTCGGTCAGACCGTGCGGCCGAAGGGCGTCACAGCGGGTCACCGTGGCTGCGGCGGGCTCGATTCCCAACCAGGTCAGCGATGTGCGAGCCGGGGGATGGCGTGCGGACCCGGGCCGGGCACCGGGGCGGCGGTGCCGGGAGGGGACCGCGGACGCCCGGGGCCGCGGAGACCCGGCCGTCGGCGGGTCGGCCGGTCCACCACGGACGCGGGTGGACGGGAGCGCACTGGACCCGTCATACCCCGCGAGCCGACTCGAACCCGGACGGCCGAGTCAATTCCCCGTAACGGCTTTTCCGCCATTCGGGCGACCATTCAGACCGGCTTCAGGGCCGGTGTCCAAACCCGCTGCCAGGCCTGGATCAGGCCCAAGATCAGACCCGAGATCAGACCCGGATCAGGCCCGCCCGGTCGGCGACGATCTCCGCCACCTCGGGGTCGGCGCCCAGCGGCTCGGCGACCGCCTCCGCGCCCGCGGAGGTCGCGGAGGTACGGATCCGGTCGGCGAAGAAGCCCGGCGCCAGCAGGTACGTCGCGACGCCCACCCGGCCGGCGCCGTGCGCCCGCAGGTCACCGACCGCGTCCTCGACGGTGGGCGCGGCCGCGGAGGCGAACGCGCACCGGGCGGGTACGCCGAGCAGGCGGCCCAGGTCGGCGGCCACCTCCGCCACCGTGTCGTTCGCCTGCCGGTTGCTCGATCCCGCGGCGGCGAGCACCACCGCGTCCAGCGGCGGGTCCTCGGGTGCTCGGGCTTCGGTCAGCCGGGACGCCATCGCCTCCACCAGCCGTGGGTCCGGGCCGAGCACCCGGCTCAGCCGGACCGCCCAGCCGCGGGACCGGGCAAGGTCGGCGACCGTCGGCAGGTCCTCCTGGGCGTGGTAGGCGTCGCTGAGCAGGAACGGCACGACGGCCAGGTCGGTGACACCCCGCGCGGCGAGGGCCTCGACCGCCTCCTGCGGCGTGGGTGCGGCGAGTTCGAGGAACGCGGCGCCGGTGGCGACGCCGGGACGCAGCCGCGCCACGGCTGCCGCGACCTCGTGCGCGACCGGTGCGGCCCGGGGATCCCGGCTGCCGTGCGCGACCAGCAGCAGTCCCTCAGCCGTCGGCATTCCCCTCGGCATCCCGGTCAGTGGACTCGGCGGAGCCCGCAAGCCCGGCCGGCTCGGCCGCGCCGGCGGTGAGCGCGGCGAGTTCGGCGGCGACGTCGACCACGTCCCCGACCACGATCACGGCGGGGGAGCGGACACCTCGGGCGGCGGCGACCTCGGCGATGGTGGCCAGGGTGCCGGTGGTGGTGCGCCGGTCGGGCAGGGTGCCGCGTTCGACCACGGCGACGGGGGTGGTCGCGGGCCGGCCGTTACGGAGAAGCCCCTCGGTCAGGGTGGGCAGCTGCCCGACGCCCATCAGGAACACCAGCGTGCCCTCGGTGGCGGCCAGTCCGGCCCAGTCGGGCGTCTCCCCGGCACGGGCGTAGTGGGCGGACACCACCGTGAACTGCCGGGCCACCGCGCGGTGGGTGACCGGGATGCCGACCGACTCGGGTACGGCCACCGCGCTGGTCACCCCGGGGACGACCTCGCAGGTGACTCCGGCCTGCGCGCAGGCGAGGGCCTCCTCGGCGCCGCGGCCGAACACGAACGGGTCGCCGCCCTTGAGCCGGACGACCCGCTGGCCGGCCTTGGCCCGGGCCACCAGCAGGTCGTTGATCTCCAGCTGGGTGAGCGCGTGCGCCCGCGGTCCCTTGCCGGCCTCGACCACCTCGACCTCGGCGTCGAGCTCGTCCAGCAGTGCGCGTGGGGCAAGCCGGTCGACCACCACCACGTCGGCGTCGGCGAGCAGCCGCCGTCCCCGGACGGTGATCAGTCCCGGGTCGCCGGGCCCGCCGCCCACCAGCGCCACGTGGCCGGCACCCGGAGTACGGCGTACCCGCCGCAGCGGCAGCTCCCCGGACTGCAGCCAGGTCGCGATGCGGTCCTTCAGCCGCCGGGCCCGGCGTGGGTCGCGGCCGGCGGACACCGCCACCGTCACGTCGTCGAACCGAACGGTGGCGGGCGTCCAGGCCGCGGACCGCTCCGCGTCGTCGGCGCGTACGCACCAGATGCCCGCCGCCTCGGCCTCGGCGGCCACCGCGGCATTGGTCTCGGCGTCGTCGGTGGCGGCCTGGACGACCCGGGCGCCGGCCAGGTCACCGTCGAGGTCTCCGGGGGAGTACTCCCGGGCCAGCCAGTCCACCCGCCCGGGCTCGACCAGGACAGCCAGGTCCTCGCACAACGCCGGGGCGACCACCGTGACCACAGCGCCCGCGTCCAGCAGCCCGCCCACCCGCCGCACGGCTACCGGCCCACCGCCGACCACGACGGCACGCCGGCCGGCGAGGTCGAGCAGCAGGGGGTAGCGCGGACTCATCTGTGGATGCCGCACTCGGTCTTCGCCCGGCCGGACCACCGGCCCGCACGCGCGTCTTCGCCCTCGGCGACCTTGCGGGTGCACGGCCAGCAGCCGACCGACGGGTAGCCGTCGTCCAGCAGCGGGTTGGTGAGGACGCCGTTGTCGGCGATGTAGCGGTCCACGTCCTCCTGGGTCCAGCGGGCCAGCGGCGCGATCTTGACCTTGCCGCGCCGGGCGTCCCAGCTGACCACGGGGGTGTTCGCCCGGGTGGGGCTCTCGTCCCGGCGGATCCCGGTGGCCCAGGCGTCGTAGTTGGTCAGCGCCCGCTCCAGCGGCGCGACCTTGCGGAGCTGGCAGCACAGCTCGGGGTTGCGGCGGTACAGATCGGGCCCGAGGGTGGCGTCCTGTTCGGCGACGGTCTGCCGGGGCCGCACGGTCACCAGGTTGATCGGGATGGTGACCGACGCGGCGTCGGCCGTGCCCAGCGTCTCCGGGAAGTGGTAGCCGGTGTCCAGGAACACCACGTCCACCCCTGGGACCTGCTGGGAGACCAGGTGGGACAGCGCGGTGTCCTGCATGGAGGAGGTGACCGCGAACCGGTCGCCGAAGGTGTCGGCGGCCCAGCGCACGATCTCCGCGGCACTGGCCTCCTCGAGGTCGCGACCCGCCTGCCGGGCGAGCGTCTCCAGGTCGTCGCGGCAGTGCCTGGGAGCCGTCGTCGCCAGCGTCATGAGCGCACCGCCATTCCGGCGAACTTCACCGAGAAGACCCGGGTGCATCCCCGGCACTCCCAGGCGCCGTGCGGCTCCTCGGCGGGCCGCAGGTCCTCCTCGGCGCAGTACGGGCAGTAGAACGGGGTCGCGCGTTCGGTCATGCCAAGGCCTCCTGCGGAGCTCGGGTGACCCACTGCGCGAACCGCTCCTGTGGCTCGCGCTGGTCGAGGTAGTGCCGTACGACGCGTTCGATGTAGTCGGGCAGCTCGGCGGAGGTGACCTTCAGGCCGCGCAGCTTGCGGCCGAAGCCCGCGTCCAGTCCGAGCCCACCACCCAGGTGAACCTGGTAGCCCTCGACCTGATTCCCGTCCTTGTCCAGGACGATCTGCCCCTTCAGGCCGATGTCGGCCACCTGGATGCGGGCGCAGGAGTTGGGGCAGCCGTTGAGGTTGACGGTGACCGGGACGTCGAGCTCGGGGATCCGGCGTTCGAGTTCGTCGATCAGGTCGTGCGCGCGCTTCTTGGTCTCGACGATGGCGAGCTTGCAGTACTCGATGCCGGTGCAGGCCATGGTGTTGCGCCGCCACGCCGAGGGGCGGGCGTGCAGGCCGAGGTCGGCGAACGCGGCCACGGCCGGCTCGACCTGCGCCTCCTCGACGTCGAGGACGAGCAGCTTCTGGTGCGGTGTGGTGCGTACGCGGTCACTGCCGTGCGCCTCGACCACGTCGGCGAACTTGCCCAGCAGGGTGCCCGAGACCCGGCCGGCGACGGGGGCCAGGCCGAGGAAGAACTTCCCGTCGCGCTGCCGGTGGACGCCCACGTGGTCGCCGGGTACGGCGGGGATGGCCGGCGCGGGCCCGTCGACCAGCTTCCGCTTGAGGTACTCGTCCTCGATCACCTGGCGGAACTTCTCCGGGCCCCAGTCGGACATCAGGAACTTCAGCCGGGCCCGGTGCCGCAGCCGGCGGTAGCCGTAGTCGCGGAAGACGCTGGTGACCGCCCACCAGACCTCGGCCACCTCCTCGCGCGGCACCCACGTGCCCAGCCGCTCGGTGAGCATCGGGTTGGTGGACAGCCCGCCGCCGACCCACACGTCGAAGCCGGGACCGTGCTCGGGGTGCACCACGCCGACGAACGCGACGTCGTTGATCTCCGGCGCCACGTCGTGGTCGGGATGCCCGGTGAGCGCGGTCTTGTACTTGCGCGGCAGGTTGGAGAACTCCGGGCTGCCGATGTAGCGGCTGGCGATCTCCTCCACCGCGGGCGTGGGGTCGATGATCTCGTCGGCGGCGATCCCGGCGACCGGGCTGGCGATGATCACCCGCGGGCAGTCACCGCACGCCTCCTGGGTCTGCAGACCGACCGACTCCAGGCGTTCCCAGATGGCCGGGACGTCCTCGATCCGGATCCAGTGCAGCTGGATGTTCTGCCGGTCGGTGATGTCGGCGCTGTCCCTGGCGTACGTGGAGGAGACGTCGGCGATGGCCCGCAGCTGGGCGACGGTGAGCTGACCGCCGTCGATGCGCACCCGGAGCATGAAGTACTCGTCGTCCAGCTCCTCCGGCTCCAGCGTGGCCGTGCGGCCGCCGTCGATCCCGGGCTTGCGCTGGGTGTAGAGGCCCCACCAACGGAACCGCCCGCGCAGGTCGCTGGGGTCGATGGAGTCGAAGCCGCGCTTGGCGTAGATCTGCTCGATCCTCGCGCGGACGTTCAGCGCGTCGTCGTCCTTCTTCAGCTGCTCGTTCTTGTTCAGGGGCTCGCGGTAGCCGAGCGCCCACTGGCCCTCACCGCGCTTGGGGCGCGGCTTACGGGGTGCGGCGGCACGGCGGTCGGCAGTGCGGTCGGCGGCCTGGGACGCAATAGCCATGGAGTGCGATCCTCGCTGGAGAGCAGGTCACGGACAGGTGTGACAGAAAGCAGGTCTGGCGGCGGATCGGCGCAACCGGGCGCCCGGGTGGCCACCGGCAGAAGTCGATGCGGCCAGAAGTGGGGCGCGTCAGCGCGCCCGGCGACAGAGCATGCTGCGCATTCGGCCGAAATCGAGATGGCGCCGTCCGACGAGCAGAGGGCAGACGGGCGCAGTCATGAGGATCAGCCTGCGTGATCGGGACCTCACCAGGCAACCAGAGTGACCGGTATCCGAGACGATTGTCTCGAAATCGGCACGGCCGCGCGCCGGTCCGCGTTTGCTGGTACGGCCTGGCTGTACTCGGCCGGATCGAGCCGGGAACTCTAGAGACCGTCCCGGCCGGGCAGCGGGGCGGGCGCGGCCCGGTCGATGATCGCCGCCGCGTCGGTACCGCGGGGGAGTGTGCCGAACGTCACACACCCGCCCGGTCCGAGCCGGGAGGCGCAGAAGGCGTCCGCCACCTCGGCCGGGGCGTACCGCACGAGCAGTGCGCCCTGGAACACGACCGCGATGCGCTCGGCCAGCCGGCGGGCCGAGTACTCCGGTTCGGACAGGTCCGCGAGCGAGGTCAGCAGGTCCTCCACCGCGTGGTCCAGGCGCGGGTCGGCGCCGCGGGCGGGCGCTATCTCGCCCAGCCAGGCGGTCAGCGCGTCGGGTTCGCGGCGCAGCGCGCGGAGCACGTCGAGCGCCTGGACCGAGCCCGCGCCCTCCCAGACGGAGTTCAGCGGGGACTCCCGAAACAGCATCGGCATGCCGGACTCCTCGACGTACCCGTTGCCGCCGAGGCACTCCAGCGCCTCCGCGGCCACCGACGGGGCGCGCTTGCACACGTAGTACTTCGCCGCGGGCAGCGCGATCCGCAACAGCGCCCGCTCGCCGGGGTCCGCCTCCGCCGCGTCGGTCGCCGCTGCCAGCCGCATCGCCAGCGTGGTCGCGGCCTCCTGTTCCACTGCCAGGTCGGCGAGCACGTTCGCCATCGCCGGCTGGTCGGCGAGCGAGCTGCCGAACGCCCGCCGGTGGGCGGCGTGCCAGCTCGCCTCGCCGACCGCGCGGCGCATCAGGGCGGCCGAGCCGAGTACGCAGTCCAGCCGGGTGGCGTTCACCATCGCCAGGATCGTCGCGACGCCGCGCCCCTCCGGACCGAGACGGCTAGCGAGGGCGCCCTCGAACTCCACCTCCGCGGAGGCGTTGGACCGGTTGCCGAGCTTGTCCTTCAGCCGGACCAGCCGGACGGCGTTGCGGGTGCCGTCGGGCAGCACCCTCGGCAGGACGAAGCAGGTCAGCCCGCCGGGTGCCTGGGCCAGGACGAGGAACACGTCGCTCATCGGCGCCGAACAGAACCACTTGTGCCCGGTCAGGACGTACTCGCCGTCAGCGCCGCCAGGGTCCGCCACGGTGGTGTTGGAACGTACGTCCGAACCGCCCTGCTTCTCCGTCATCGCCATCCCGGCCAGCGCGCCCCGCTTGCCGGCCGCCGGTCGCAGGCCCGGGTCGTAGGCGGGGGAGGACAGCAACGGCGTCCACGCGGCGGCCAGCGACTCCTCGGCGCGCAGCGCCGGCACCGCGGCGTACGTCATCGACACCGGGCAGCCGTGCCCGGCCTCGGCCTGGCTCCACAGGTAGAAGCCGGCCGCCCGGGCCAGGTGCGGGGTGGCCTCGCCGCTGGTCCAGGGCGCCCCGTGCAGCCCCCATCCCACCGCCCGGCCGAGCAGATGGTGCCAGGACGGGTGGAACTCCACCTCGTCGGCGCGTTCGCCGTAGCGGTCGTGGGTGACCAGGCGCGGCGGGTGCCGGTGGGCGTCGAACGCCCACTCCCGGGCCTGCTCCGACCCGGCCAGCGCACCGATCTCGGCGAGCCGCCCACCGGCGGCGGCCAGGCCGGGGCGGCCCCAGCGGGCCAGCGCCTCGTCCAGCGCGAGGTCGGCGGCGAGCGCGTCGTGCGGCGCCAGCGGCGGCGGCTGGTTGGACACCGTGTGGGTGGCGAACCGGCCCCTTGGGTTCATGTCGTTACGGTATGCCTCATGAGGGCCGGACCCGTGGGGGCGCGAAACGTGGTCAGGATCCGCCGCCGGGTCCGCCGCACGCTCGCGTGGCGCCTGGTCCGGGGGACGATCGCGACCTGCCTGCGCTACCGCGTCACCGGCCTGGCGGCGGAGGGCGCGTTCTTCGCCATCCTGTCCCTTCCGCCCCTGGTCTTCGGGCTCGCCGGTTCCGTCGGCTATGTCGTGGGCGGCTTCGGTCCGGACGCCATCAACGACGTCAAGGGCCAGCTGATCAACATCGCCCGCGGCGCCCTCACCGAGGACAGCGTCCAGCGGGTGATCGTCCCCACCTTGAACGCCGTCCTCGACCGCGGCCGCGCCGACGTGATCTCCATCGGGTTCGTGCTCGCCCTGTGGTCGGGCTCGCGGGCGCTGAACGTCCTCATCGACACGATCACGATCATGTACGGCTTCGGTGGCCGGCGCGGCATCGTCCGGACCAGGGTGCTGTCGTTCTCGATGTACGTCGTGGCCCTGGCCATCGGCATCGTGGTCATCCCGCTCGCGCTGGCCGGTCCGACCCTGGTCGACTCGATCCTCCCGTCGCGGCTGCAGTTCCTGGTCTCGTTGTACTGGCCGGTCGTGGTGGTGGCCTCGACCGGGTTCCTCGCCACGCTCTACCACCTGGCGCTGCCGGAGCGGACTCCCTGGCGGCACGACTTCGGCGGCGCCGCGGTGGCCATGGTGATGTGGCTGGCCGGTGGCTGGATGCTGCGCACCACCCTCACCCAGACCATCGGCGGCACCTCGATCTACGGTCCGCTGGCCGCACCGATCGTGGTGTTGCTGTGGTTGTACGTCGTGGTGATCTCGCTGCTGGTCGGCGCGGCGTTCAACGCGAATCTGCACGCCCATCTGGGACGCCGGGCCGAGGCCCGCCGCCGGGTGGCGGACGGGGCGGAGGCGCCGCGGGGGGCGTCTCCGCACCCGACCGAGGTGCTGCCCGGCGTGACCGTCGGGGAGCACCCACTGGAGGCGCGCAGCCCCGGCGACGCGCCCGACGGCGTGTCGGGCGACGGCGTGTCGGGCGACGCCCCGGGCGACCGGGCCGGCGACGTGCACCATCAGCCCAGGGCGAAGTAGCGCAGCCAGACGTAGGGCCAGGCCAGCGTCACCGTCACCACGGTGACGATCGCGCCGTACTTCGTGAACTCCCAGAAGCTGATGCGTTCGCCGTTGCGGGCGGCGATACCGAGGACCACGACGTTGGCGCTGGCCGCGACCGCGGTCGCGTTGCCGCCGAGGTCGGCGCCGAGTGCGAACGCCCACCACAGTGCCGTGCCCTGCTCGGGGTTCGGCGCCGCCTCCACCACGCCCTGCACGATCGGCACCATGGTCGCGACGTACGGGATGTTGTCCACGAACGCGCCGAGGACCGCCGAGCCGAACAGCAGCGCGGTCCCCGCGAGGAGGTACTCACCGCCGACCGCGGAGATCGCCGCCTCGCCCAGTCGTTCGATCACACCGGTCCGCACCAGCCCGCCGACCAGCACGAACAGCCCCATGAAGAACACCAGCGTGGACCACTCCACCTCCTCCAGGAACTGCTGGGAGGACGTCCCGGACACCAGCACCATCACCCCGGCGCCGAGCAGCGCGACGATGGACGGCTCCAGGTGGAGTACGGAGTGCAGCGCGAACGCCACCACCACCGCGGACAGCACGACGAGGCACCGGAGGAGCATCTTCGGGTCGGTGATCGCCTCCCGCTCGTCGAGGTCCATCAGGTCCTCGGTGTGCTGGGGCCGGCGGCGGAGGGTGTCCCTGAACAGCCACCGGCACATCAGCAGGAACACACCTACCAGCACGACCACGATCGGTGCGAGGTTGAACAGGAAGTCGTTGAACGACAGGCCGGCGCGGGTGCCGATGATGATGTTCGGCGGGTCGCCGATGAGCGTTGCGGTGCCGGCGATGTTGGAGGCCAAGGCCTCCGCGATGAGGTACGGCGCGATCGGGAGGCCGAGCCGCCGGCAGACCAGCACCGTGACCGGAGCGATCAGCAGCACCGTGGTCACGTTGTCCAGGAACGGCGACAGCGCCGCGGTGATCAGGACGAGCATGACCATCAGCCGGTACGGCCGCCCCAGTGCCCGCTTGGCCGCCCAGATCGCGAGGTACTGGAACAGCCCGGTCTGTTTGAGGATGCTGACGATGATCATCATCCCGAGCAGCAGGAAGATGACGTTCCACTCCACGCCGGTCTCCTCGGCGAAGAACGCGGAGTGGGCGTCGACGATGCCGGCCAGCGCCATCAGGCCGGCGCCGGCCAGCGCGGCCGTGACCCGGTGCACCTTCTCGGTGGCGATGAACACGTAGGCGATGACGAAGATGCCTACGGCGAGCACTGCTGTCAGGGTCATGAGATGTCCGTCCTGGTTCGCGGGCGGAGGGTTCGCGGGCGGAGGGTTCGCGGGCGGATCCGGTGCACGAGGCGCCGGGACTTCGAGGTCGGCCGAGAGTTGGCCGCCGAGTCGGCTGCCGAGTTGGCCGCCGGTGGTGGGTCGTCGCCGTGTTCGCCGAACCATCGGGCGAGCCGCCCGGCCCGGCCCACGGCACGCAGCCGGCGTTCGGTCTGCCGGCGCGCGCTCTCCGTGGTGACCACCAGCAGCTGGTCCCCGGCGCGGACGACGGTGTGGCCGGTGGGCACGAACGCCCTGCCGTCGCGGACGACGAGGCTGACCGCTGCACCGGCCGGCAGCCGGAGCTCGTCCACGTAGACACCGACGAGGCGGGACCCGGGCGGTACGCCGACCTGGAGCAGTTCGGCGTGCGCCTCCTCCAGCGGGGCCGACTCCACGGTCAGGTCCAGGGCCTGCCCGGCGGAGCTGATCCCCAGCCTGCGGGCGAGGAACGGCAGCGTCGGCCCCTGGACGAGGGTGAAGACGACCACCAGGACGAACACGACGTCGAAGACCGTGGTGGCCGCGGGCAGGCCCGCGCTCAGCGGGATGGTGGCCACCACGATCGGTACCGCGCCCCGCAGTCCGGCCCAGGACATGAACACCTGTTCACGCCACGGCACCCCGAACCCGGTCGCGCAGACGAGCACGGTCAACGGCCGGGCCAGCAGCAGCAGTGCGCCGCCGACGACGAGTGCCGGCACCAGGGCGGCAGCCAGCCGCTCCGGGCTGACCAGCAGCCCGAGCAGGACGAACAGCCCGATCTGGGCCAGCCAGGCGGTGCCCTCGGCGAACCCCAGGGTGGCCCGCCGGTGGGGCAGTGGTGCGTTGCCGAGCCACAACCCGGTGACGTACGCCGCGAGCAGCCCGCTGGCGTTGACCATCCCGGCGCCGGCGTAGGCGAGCAGCGCCATGGCGAGGGTCGCGATCGGATACAGCCCGGCGGCCGGCAGTGCGCTCCGGGACAGCACCCACTGGGCGACCCGGCCGACGACCAGGCCGACAAGGACGCCGACGACCAGCTGGTAGCCCACCCGGCCGAGTGCGGTGACCGGGTTGGCCCGCGTCCAGGCGTCGGAGACCACCAGCGTCACCAGGATGACCACCGGCGGGTCGTTGAACCCGGACTCGGCCTCCAGGGTCGCGCCGAGCCGGCCCGGCAGCGGCAGCCGGCGGAGTACGGAGAACACCGCGGCCGCGTCGGTGGAGCCGACCGCGGCGGCGAGCAGGATCGACGTACGCCAGTCGAAGTTCAGGGCCGCGTGGGCGACGAACGCGGTGATGGCCACGCTGATCCCCACGCCCAGCGTGGCCAGCAGCGCGCTGACCCCGACGACCGGCCGGATCACCGACCAGCGGGTGGTGAGCCCGCCCTCGGCGAGGATCACCGCGAGCGCGATCAGGCCGAGGTTCTGGGTGAGCTGGGCGTCCTCGAACTCCAGGCCGAGGCCGGCTTCGCCGATCACCAGCCCGATCGCGAGGTAGACCAGCAGCGTGGGCAGGCCTGCTTTCACCGACAGCCGGACGGCGGCCGTGGCGGCGAGCAGGACGAGCATGGCGCCCGCGAGGACGACGTTGAGCTCAGCGGCGCTCACGGCGACCTCCGCGAGAGTCGCGGCGGTCTCGTGGGATTCGGCAGGCCCGGTGGGCGCTGACGTGGGAGCGTCGACGGTCGGGTGTCGTGGGTGGGGACGGTGGGGTCACGGCGCGGTGGTCGTGGCGGGAAACCACGAACGTGCATGTGTCGGCGCGAAGCCTGCTGACAGGCCGGCCGGGGTGCGCAGCCACGCCGTGTACCGCGTACGAGCGGTTCACGGGTCGGACCTCCGGATGGTTCGCACGCGCCGGGCGTGCGGAGAACTCAGGCGGACGGAGTCGGCTCGTCAGACCTGCGGAGGTGCGCGGCTCGGGTGGTGGTCGGTGTGGGCGGAGTGCACCCGCCGGGTCGCCCCGGACAGGGGTGCGGTCGCGACGGTGGCGCCGAGCGTCGGCGCCTGGTCGGGGAGGGTGGAGTTGAGTCCGTGGACCCAGGAGACCAGTGGTGCCCCGGCGACCACGGCGTCGGGTCGCTCGCCCCGGTCGGGCGCCGGTGCCGCGGACGCGATGGTGTGCTTACCGGTGGCGGCTCTGGCGACTCCCGGATCGGCGGCAGGGGCGCGGGTGTCGGCCGCGACGGAGGCGTGTACCGGTGGGGCGTGGCCGGCAAGGGGTTCCGGGCCGGTCAGCAGGCCCCCGAACAGCACGGCCAGCACGCTCAGAAGGAGGAGGGCGGACGGTGCCGGAGCTCGTCGACGTTGGGCACGGCCCGTTCGAGCGGCGGGGAAGGCAGCGGCGGGGGAGGGACGCATGGTGCGGCACCTCCTCCGCTCGCTTTACCGTCCCTTTACCTTACTGGTCGTGGCAAGCCTGACCGGGCGCCGGTCGAGTAGCCGGTCGGTAGCCAGGGGTGGTCCCACGGAGGAACAGGTGATCGGCCGGGACAAGCACGTGCCGGAGAAGCGAAAGGCCCCGCCGAAGCGGGGCCCGAACTGCGCATACGGGGTGGGCGATACTGGGATTGAACCAGTGACCTCTACCGTGTCAAGGTAGCGCTCTCCCACTGAGCTAATCGCCCGCATGGTGCGAGGGTTTGGAGGTGGAGACGGGATTTGAACCCGTGTACACGGCTTTGCAGGCCGTTGCCTCGCCTCTCGGCCACTCCACCAACGGCGCGCCGTCCTGCCGACCTGGATGAAAACCCAAGCCACCAGGCCCGCTCCGAGCGGACGACGGGATTCGAACCCGCGACCCTCACCTTGGCAAGGTGATGCGCTACCAGCTGCGCTACGTCCGCGTGTGCTTCGAGCTGTTTCCTCGACGCGCAGAGAACATTATCGGATCCCTCGCCAGGCTCAAACCGGGGGTGTCCCTATCCGTCCCAAACCGGTGCAGCCGGTCAGATCCGCGAACTCCCGACGGAGGCGTTCAGCCTGGTCACCGGCGGTGAATCGGGGCAGCCCGTCGGCGCCGACCCGGCCCGGAGTCCAGCGGGCTTCCCGCACCGAGCGCCCCTGCACGGTCAGGGTGAGGACGCCCGTCGTCGACTCGCGCCGGCTGTTCCGGGAGTACCACACGAAGTTGCCCAGGCCGTACGCCACGAACGTGTCGTCCAGCGTCCCCGCCCCCAGCTGGATGTGCGCGTGGCTGCCCACCACGATGTCGGCTCCGGCACCGGCCAGCTGCCGGGCAAGTTCGCGCTGGTCAGACGTGGGACAACCCACCCGCTCCTGGCCCCAGTGGAGGTAGACCACCACGAGGTCCGCCGTACGCCGGGCCGCTCGCACGGCGGCCAGCAGGCGCGCCGGCCGGATGGCGACCGCGATCCCGGCGCTGTCGTCATCCGCGGCGAAGTGCCGGGTGGTGGGATCCGGAACGGCGTCCGCGCCGATCACCGCGACCGTCGTACCCCGGATCCGTGCGACGTGCGGAGCGAACGCCTGGTCGGCGTCGGATCCGATGCCGACCACCGCCACCGGGGCGTGCGCCGCCGCGGCGAGGGTGTCCCGCAGCCCGACCGGCCCGTAGTCGACGGCGTGGTTGTTGGCCATGGTCACCACGTCGATCCCGGCGGCGGCCACCGCGGCGAAGGCGCTCGACGGCGCCCGGAACCGGTAGCGCTTGGCCTCCGGTGCGCCACGGGTGGTGACCGCCGTCTCCAGGTTGGCGACCGTGAGGTCGGCGGCGGACAACTCCGGGCGCAGGGGAGCCAGCGCGGTCCCCGGGTTCGCCAGCCGCGACCTGAGCTGGTTCTGGAAGTGGATGTCGCCGGCGAACGCCAACGTGATCGGCTCCGGCGCGTGCGGCTCGAACCGTGGCGCCGGGATGCTTCCACCACGCGGGGTGGCGGTCGGAGTGGGGGTGGTCCCGGGGGTCACCGTCGAAGCCGGCCAGTCCGTCCCGTCCGAGGCCCTTTCCGAGCCTCTGTCCGAGGCTCTGTCCGAGGCCCCCGCGGGGCCGGCCGGTCGGCTCGGGTCGACGCCCGGCGGTGCGGCACACCCCGCCCCTAGGGCGAGCGCCCCCGCGGCGACGTACGACAAGAACATCTTCGCCCGGGCAGAAATCAGCCGCCCGGACCCCCCATGGCCCTCCATGCTCGGAGGGTAGGTGTCCGAAGGTGCCCGTCCAGGGCTCTAGGCTGGCCATGCTGACCATCAGCGGCGCAGGTCAGGACGAAAGTCGCAGAAAGGGACGCGTGGGCGGAATGAGAGTTTGGGTCGACGACCGGCTCGTCGAGGATCCGTACGCGCCCGCGCTGGCGCCGCTCGACCACGGCATCACTGTCGGCGACGGCGTGTTCGAGACGCTCAAGGTCGTCGGCGGCCGGCCGTTCGCGCTGACCAGGCATCTGGACCGCCTGGCCCGCTCCGCGCACGGCCTCGGCCTCACCGGGCTCGACCCGGCCGCGGTGCGCCGTGGGGTGTCGGCCGTCCTGGAAGCGTGGGACCGGCCCGACGGCCGGCTGCGCATCACCGTCACCGGCGGACCCGCACCGCTCGGGTCCGAACGCGGTGACCAGGGACTGACCGTGATGGTGGCGATCGCAGAGCTACCGGCGCGGCCCGAGTCCACCCCCCTGGCCACCGTGCCGTGGCCGCGCAACGAGCGGGGCGCCCTGGCCGGGCTGAAGACGACGTCGTACGCGGAGAACGTCGTCGCCCTCGCCCACGCCCGCGAGCACGGCGCGACGGAGGCGCTGTTCGCCAACACCGTCGGCAACGTGTGCGAGGGGACGGGCTCGAACCTGTTCGTCGTACTCGGCGGCGAGGTCTACACCCCGCCGCTGTCGGCGGGCTGCCTGGCCGGAGTGACCCGAGCGCTGGTGCTGGAGTGGTGCGGTGGGTACGAGAAAGACCTGCCGATGAGCGCGCTGGAGGAGGCCGAGGAGCTCTTCCTCACCTCGACGACCCGCGACGTGCAGGCGGTGAACTCACTGGACGGGCGGAAGCTCACCGCTCCAGGTCCGGTGACCGCGAGGGTGATGGCGGAGTTCGCGCGAGCGGCGGCCGACCGGATCGATCCCTGACCGGAGCGGTTCGCGCGAGGAGACGATCCGCAGCCGCACCGATGACAGGCCATGACATGCCGGCACGCCATGACACACGGTGAGGCCCTGACCGTGCCGAGTTGACGTACGCAACGTCGGATCGACCCCGGACCACCCGGAAGGTGGGCCGGGGTCGATCCGCACGTAGCCTGGCTAGACCGCCGGGCCGGAGCTGCGGCGAAGCTCCTCGACCAGCAGGTCGAGGTCGACGTGCCCGCTCTCCTCACCCGGAGGAATGATCGAGTACGTGCTCTGCAGGAAGGTCGCGAGACCGTCCGCCGGAGCATGGAGCACCGCCTCCCCGTCGGGGGAGCGAAGCTCGATGAGCACGATGGCGCGACCGGTCTCGTCCACGAGGGGCGAGACGTGCACGTCACCGTCACCGGTGGGCCGGAACAGTCCTTCGGACAGGAGTTCCCTGGCGAAGACCCAACGGACTCCGCGGGGTTCGCCAGTGTGAAACACCGCGTCGACGGCATACGGGTCGGCGGCGTCGTATCGGAGCTCTGCGGTCAGCCGCAGCGCGGCTCCCGTTCCGTCGATGAGGCGGAGCGGCAGCGCGTGCGTGACCGAAGCGGGGAGTGCATCCATCGGGGGGCGGGGGCCTTTCCGTGGGTGGTGCGGGACCGGCGGTAGGGCCATAGCGCGAGAGTCTGCTACTCCAAAGTCCCTTGCATCAAACCGGGGAGGTTGGTGCGTCCCGGTCTGGTCGAATTCGCCCCTGCAAACTTCTCAGCATGCGAGACGAGATCGCGGTTTTCCCTTCGCCAGAAGGGGGTCGGACCTCACGGTAGGCTCTGCGGCTATACCACTGGCAGCGGGGGCATTGTGTCTCCGGGCCCCGCGCTCAAACCATAACGGACGAAGCGCGGAGAACCACGCAGGAGGATTCGTGAGCGCCTACCGACACACCGACCACGACGAGCACGTGGCCGATGGCCGGCAGGCCGTCGCGCCTCCGCGACCTGACCGGCACAGCGTGGACGACGGCGGCGCCAACGCTTCCGAAAGCGACACGCCGCGCGGGTCGGACGTTCGGGGATCGGCCGACCAAGGCGACCGCGCCGACCATGAACGACAGGACGGGCATCGGGGCGGACAGCAGGACGAGCACGACGACGAGCAACGGGACGAGCACGACGACGAGGACAAGAAGAAACACCGGCCCTGGCGCCGGATCCAGTGGCACCACCATGCGCGCCGCAGCATCCGCCGCCACCCCACGCTCAACGCCACCTGGCGCGGCGGAGTCTTCGTGGTCGGCGTGCTGCTCATCGTCGCCGGGCTCGTCATGTTCGTCGCGCCCGGTCCCGGCTGGCTGACGGTCATCCTCGGACTCGCGGTGCTGGCCACCGAGTTCGCGTGGGCGCACCGGACTCTGGAGTGGTCGAAGGACAAGGCGCGCGCGGCGGGTGAGAAGGCGATGGATCCGAAGGCCCGCAGGCGCAACCTCCTGATCGGCGCGGTCGTGGTGGTGCTTGTCGTCGCCGCGGCGGCTGCGTGGGTGGTGACCCAGGGATGGCCCGGCCCGGTCGTGTCCGCCTGGGAGTGGGTCCGGTCGTTGCGGTAGACGGCGATGCGCTAGGGTTTCTGTCGCCCCGCTCGGGGTGTGCAGACGGGCGATTAGCTCAGCGGGAGAGCGCTTCGTTCACACCGAAGAGGTCACTGGTTCGATCCCAGTATCGCCCACCGAAAGCACAGCAGATCGAGAGCTCGTCACCGACGTCGGTGACGAGCTCTCGTTGTTTGGTCGTGCCCAGTCCTCGCTTCTCCTCGTACACGTACACGTACACGTGCACACGGCTCCTGCACGTCACGGGTCGCGTCACTGCCCGAACCGTTCGTGACTGACAACCACGAACGGTCGGCGTCGAGGTGAGTCCCCGGCTGCGCAGGTGGTGGTCTGCGGTGACCACCCGTTCGATCTCTAGCCGAGCACCTTCAGCAGCTCCTGGGCGAGCGGTGCGGCGGAGGCGGGATTCTGCCCGGTGAACAGGTTGCGGTCCACCACCGTGTAGGGCTTCCATATCTCGCCGCGGGTGAACTCGACACCCATGCCGACGAGCTCGTCCTCGGCCAGCCACCTGGCCCTGGCGGCCAGGCCCACCGCGTCCTCCTCGTCGTTGGTGTAGGCAGTGACCCGGTAACCGGCGAAGGGTGACCTGCCGTCCCTGCGGGTGGAGAGCATGGCGACCGGCGCGTGGCAGACGATGGCCAGCGGCTTGCCCGAGGCGAGGGCCGCGACCAGCAACCGGCCCGAGTCGGCGTCGGCCCACAGGTCCTCCATCGGGCCGTGACCGCCGGGGTAGTAGACGGCGTCGTAGTCCTCCAGCCGCGCGTCCGCCAGCTCGATCGGCCGGCGCAACTCCTCGGCGGACCGCAGAACCTCCTCCTGCTCCAGGGCGGTCTGCTCGCCGCCGGCCATCGAGGGCCGCAGGCTCATCACGTCCACGTGCGGTACGACACCGCCGGGAGTGGCCACGACGACCTCGTGGCCGGCCGCGGTGAGTGCGCTGTAGGGGGCCGTGAACTCCTCGGCCCAGTAACCGGTCGGATGCCTGGTCCCGTCCTTCAGCGTCCAGTAGCTTGCCCCGGTCAGCACGAACAGGATCTTGGCCATGGAAATCACCTCCCCTCCATGGTTGGACGCCGCCCGCCCGGGCGGACAGGGAGGGCGGCCCCTTCACCGGAGTTCGAACGGCCCTGTCGTCCTCTCAGACGGAGGCCACCACGACGTCCAACTGCCAGGGGCGTCCGCGTTCGGGACGCTCGGCCTCGACCTGGTAGCCCAGCGCCCGCAGCACGTCGACCAGGTCGTTCGGGCGGCGTGGGTTGTCGTCGCCGTTCAGCAGGTCGCGGACCAGCCGTCCCTTGGTGGCCTTGTTGAAGTGGCTGACGACTGTACGGCTGGACGGGTCGCCCGGCCGCGTCTCCTGCAGCACCCGCACCGTCGCGGTGCGGCCGGCGACTTCGCCGGTGGGTGTCCAGGCGGTGGCGTACGCCGAGGAGCGCAGGTCCAGCACCAGTCCGCGCCCGGCCGCGCCGGTGATCGCGGCCGGCATGCTCTCCCGCCAGAACGCGCCGAGCGCGCCGACGCCGGGCAACCGGACCGTCATCGAGCAGCGGTACGGCGGAATGCGGTCACGCAACCGGACCGCGCCCCACAGGCCGGAGCAGATCAGCAGGTAGCGCTGCGCCCGGCGTCGTTGCGCGGGTCCGAGCGAGGCCAGGTCGAGCGCGTCGTACAGCACTCCGGTGTACAGCCTGGCCGCCGGAAGCGTCGGCGCGTTCCGCAGTCGTGCGTCGCGTTCGACCTCGCCGCGCTGGCTCGCGGACAGCCCGAGCACGGTCATCGCCTCGTCGGTCCGGTCCGCATCCCCGCACAGGTCGACCAGCGCGTCGAGAACCTTGGCGCGGGCCGGGGTGAGTTCGGGCAGCGACAGCGAGTCGAGGTCGACCGGGCGCCCTCTGCCGGCGGCGGCCTTGCCCTCCGAGGGCGGCAACAGGATGAGCACGAACGGGAGGGTAACGGGAGTGCGCAGTACCGCGATCGTCCCGGGGATGACGGAGCCGGGGCACTTGATGCCGGGATGGCGGAACGCCACGAAGGTGAAGGTTCAGCTACGTTGGGTGGACCGGCACCGGCCCGGTCGCCGGTATGGTGACCGGTGCGTTGGAAGGGACGGACTCGTGGGGCACACGATCGGCATCGACCTGGGCACCACCTACTCCGCCGCCGCGCGGGTGAACGAGCTCGGCAAGCCCGAGATCGTGGTCAACCGGGACGGCGAGCGCCTCACGCCGTCGGTCGTCCTCTTCCAGGACGAGTTGCCGATCGTGGGCACTATGGCGAAGCGGTCCGCGGTGACGGCGCCGCTGGACGTCGTGCAGTTCGTGAAGCGGTCGATGGGCGACCCGAGCTGGAAGTTCGAGACCAGCGGCGGGACGACGTACCGGCCGGAGGAGATCTCCGCGATCATCCTGCGCCGCATCAAGGACGACGTCGAACTCGCGCTGGGTTCGCCGGTGACGGATGCGGTGGTGACCGTCCCCGCGTACTTCGACGACGCCCCACGGCGGGCGACCATCGACGCCGGCCGGATCGCCGGGCTGAACGTCGCCCGGGTGCTCAACGAGCCGACCGCGGCGGCGCTCGCCTACGGCGTCGAGCACGAGGTCGAGGGCACCGTCTGTGTCTACGACCTCGGCGGCGGCACGTTCGACGTGACCGTGATGCGGGTAGGCGGCGGTGACTTCGACGTACTCGCCACGCACGGCGACCGCAACCTCGGCGGCTTCGACTTCGACAACCTGCTGATGCGCCTGCTGGACGAGCGCTTCCAGGCCGCCGGTGGGCCGAGCCTGCTCGACGGCGCCGAGGCAGAGGCGGACCTGCGGGAGAAGGCCGAGATCGCCAAGCGCAGCCTCACCACGGTCGAGCAGACCCGGGTGGTGCTGTCCGGCGGCGGAGTGTCGAAGGTCGTGCCGCTGACCCGCGCGGAGTTCGAGGACGTCACCTCCAGCCTGATCAGCCGCACCCGCGACATCGCCGAGATCGTGGTCGGTGACGCCGGCCTGGACTGGTCCGGTGTCGACCACGTGCTCCTCGCGGGCGGGTCCACCCGGATGCCGATGGTGCGCGCGATGATCGAGAAGGTGTCGGGGCGTCAGCCCATCCGTTCGGTCAATCCCGACGAGGTGGTCGCGCTGGGCGCGGCGATCCAGGCGCACCTGGTCGACCTCGAGGTTGCCGATGTCGCCGGTGCCGGCGGGACGAACGGAAGCGCCACCGGCACGGCGGACGGCGTGCGCGCGGAGCCGCTGCCGGTGCTGGCGTCGGCGGTGACCCGCCCCCGGATCCGTGACGTCACCTCGCAGGGGCTGGGCGCGCTGGCCCTGCGCCGCGGCGCCGCCTCGCCCGAGGAGGTGGAGAACGTCGTCATCATCCCGGCCAACACCAAGATTCCCGCCAAGCGCGGGCAGGTGTTCGAGACCATCGAGAACAACCAGACCCGGCTCAAGGTCGAGGTGACACAGGGCGACGACGACGATCCCGACTACGTACGAGCGATCGGTGAGCAGACGTTCGACATCCCTCCCTATCCGGCGGGTGCGCCGTTCGAGGTGGTCTACGCGTACGACATCGACCAGACCGTCTTCATCGAGGTGCACGACAGGACGTCGGGGGAGCGGATCGGCACCTTCGAGGTGAACAACGTCGCCACGATGGCCGAGGGCGAGGTCGCGTCGGCCACCGACCGGATGCGCCTGCTCGACATCAGCTGAAGCCGGCTGAACCATGCCCGTCGACTACTACGAGATCCTCGAGGTCGCGCCCGGCGCCAGCACCGAGCAGATCCGGGCGGCGATCACGGCCCAGCGCCGGGTCTGGGTGCGCCGCCAGTCCAGCCCCGACCCCGAGCGCCGGGCGTACGCCGAGCAGCGCGTCCGTGACGTCGACGCGGCGGAGAAGGCGCTGCTGGACGCGGCGGCGCGGTCCGCGTACGACGAGAAACTCGCCCGGGCCCGCCGGTCCGCGGCGACGAAAGGCACAGGCACCGGCGCCGGCGGCCAGGGGAGCGGTTCCAACGGCGACGCGGTCCGTGATCGGGTGCCGGCACCGACCCCCGCGCCGGGCGGGCCGGGTGGGCCGAGAGGTCCAGGCCCATCCGGTGGGACCGGCTCCGGGGGCTCCGGCGGCCCCGGCACGTCCGGCCACCGCCGCGACCCCGACCTGGACGACCACCTGCGCCGGGGCGACCGTTACCTCGAGCAGGGCCGCTGGCGCCTCGCCCAGGCCGAGTACGACTACGTCCGCGAACGCGAGCCCGACAACCTCCGCGCGCTGACCGGCCTCGGCGCCGCCCAGGTCGGTGCCGGTCGGGTGAAGGAGGGGCTGACGGTCCTGCAGCGCGCGGTAGAGGCCAACCCCGAGGCGGAGGACGTCAAGGTCGCGCTGGCGACGGCGCTGTACGAGGTGGCCGTCACCAGCGTCGACCACTGGGGCGACGGCCGGGGAACGGACCGGCCGGTCATCACCTCCCGGCGGCAGTACACCCTGGTCCGCCGGCACCTGCGCCGGATCCGGAAGCTCGAGCTGACCGACTGGAACGTCACCATGTACGCCGAGGAGCTGAAGGACCTGCTCGCCGAGGCGCGCGCCCCGGTGTGGGTACGCAGCCGCTCGCTGCGGCTGTACCTCGTCCCGCTGGCCGGCGCGATCCTGTTCGTCGCCCTGGCCCACGTGGAGAGCCTGCGCGTGGTGGGCGCGTGCTGGATCGTGCTGATCGTCGCGTTGTACGTCCTCCGCCACCGGCAGCCGGCCTGGAAGCAGCACCGGCGCGGATACGGCCGGGGCCGTGGCGGCGGCCGCGGGCCCACCTACGGCGGGACCTTCCGGAAGGGGATCTAGGCATGTCGGAACGAACCTCGCAGCCGGTCAGGCAACCGGCCGAGCAGCCCGACGGGCAACCGGGCAGGCCGCCCCTGGGGCAACCCGTGGAGCAGCAGCAGGCCGGGTCGCCGGAGGTGGCCGAGCTGGCGCAGGAGGTGGCCGCGCTGCGCGACCTGTTCCAGCGCCGCCTGCTGGAGGACCAGGCCCGGCAGCGGATGTACGACGAGCTGTACCGCCAGCTGGAGTTCGCCCGGCAGGGCCTCGTCGACCAGTTCGTGGCGCCGCTGGCCCGGGAGATCCTCCTGGTCGTGGACCGGATCGACGCGCTCACCGGCCAGGGTGCCGGAGGAGAGGACGGCGACGCAGGAGACCTGGGCTCGGTGCGGGCCGAGCTGCTGGAGATCCTCCACCGGCGCGGCCTGCGCGAGGTCGACGCGAGCGGACAGGAGTTCGACCCGCGGGTGCACGAGGCGGTGGCCCGGGTGCCGGTCGAGCCCGGCGACCAGGTGGGCCGGGTGGTGGAGGTACGCCGGCCCGGCTACGCGCTGGCCGACAAGCTGCTGCGCCCCGCCCAGGTCGGGGTCGGCTACCTGCCTGGGGGACAGCGGTCCTGACGGCGCGTGCGGCGGCTCCGGGGCGCCGGGGGCCACCGCATAGGATCGCCGGGTAGTCCATTCATTCCGCTCAGTCCACTCGCCGTCCCCGTACCCCCGGAGGAGCCCGAAGTGTCCGAGATCACCGTCACCGTCGTCCGTTCCGGCGAGCGCGCCGAGGCCGAGGTGACGACGGGCACGACGGCCGGTGAGGCGCTCGGCGTCGCACCCGGCGACCGCGCCGTCGTGGCCGCGCGGGTCGACGGTGAGCTGCGCGACCTCGCCTGGCCGCTGTCGGCCGGTGACGAGGTGGAGCCGGTGGCGATCGACAGCACCGACGGCCGGGCGATCCTGCGCCACTCCACCGCGCACGTGCTGGCCCAGGCGGTGCAGGAGCTCTACCCCGAGGCGAAGCTCGGCATCGGCCCGCCGGTGGAGAACGGCTTCTACTACGACTTCGACGTCGCCGAGCCGTTCCACCCCGACGACTTCAAGCGCATCGAGAAGCGCATGCAGGAGATCGTCAAGGAGGGCCAGGCGTTCTCCCGCCGGGTCGTCGGCGACGACGACGCACGCACCGAGCTGGCCGACGAGCCGTACAAGCTGGAGCTGATCGGTCTCAAGGGCGGTGCCGGCGACGCCGCGGAGGGTGCCGGAGTCGAGGTCGGCGGCGGTGAGCTGACCATCTACGACAACCTGCGCCGCGACGGCGAGCTGGCCTGGAAGGACCTCTGCCGCGGGCCGCACCTGCCCACCACCCGCACCATCCCGGCGTTCAAGCTGATGCGGGTGGCGGCGGCGTACTGGCGGGGCAGTGAGAAGAACCCCCAGCTGCAGCGCATCTACGGCACCGCCTGGGAGTCCCGCGAAGCCCTCAAGGCCTACCTCCAGCGGCTGGAGGAGGCCGAGCGACGCGACCACCGCAAGCTCGGCACCGAACTCGACCTGTACTCCTTCCCCGACGAGCTCGGCTCCGGTTTCCCGGTCTTCCACCCCAAGGGCGGCGTGATCAAACGGGAGATGGAGGACTACGCCCGTAAGCGCCATCTGGAGGAGGGGTTCCAGTACGTCGGGACCCCGCACATCACCAAGGGCGGGCTGTTCGAGACCTCCGGGCACCTGCCCTACTACGCCGACACGATGTTCCCGGCGATGGAACTCGAGGGCGCGAAGTACTACCTCAAGGCAATGAACTGCCCGATGCACAACCTGATCTACAAGTCGCGCGGGCGGTCCTACCGCGAGCTTCCGCTGCGGTTGTTCGAGTTCGGGTCGGTCTACCGGTTCGAGAAGTCCGGCGTTGTGCACGGCCTCACCCGCGTCCGCGGCCTGACCATGGACGACTCGCACTCCTACGTCACCCCCGAGCAGGCCAACAGCGAGATCAAGCACCTGCTCGCCTTCATCCTGGGGTTGCTCAAGGACTTCGGCCTGGAGGACTTCTACCTCGAGCTGTCGACCCGTGACGACTCCGACAAGTTCATCGGCACCGACGAGCAGTGGGCCGAGGCCACCAGGATCCTCGAGGACGCCGCGAAGGAGACCGGTCTCGACCTCGTGCCCGACCCCGGCGGCGCCGCGTTCTATGGCCCGAAGATCTCCGTTCAGGCGCGTGACGCGATCGGCCGCACTTGGCAGATGTCGACCATCCAGTACGACTTCAACCAGCCGGCCCGCTTCGGGCTGGAGTACCAGGCGGCGGACGGCTCACGGCAGCAACCGGTGATGATCCACTCGGCGAAGTTCGGGTCGATCGAGCGGTTCCTCGGGGTGCTGGTCGAGCACTACGCCGGCGCGTTCCCTCCCTGGCTGGCGCCGGTCCAGGTGGTCGGTATCCCGATCACCGACGAGCACGTGCCGTACCTCCGCGACGTGGCCGCGAAGCTCGCCGAGCACGGCATCCGGGTGGAGATCGACACCTCCGACGACCGGATGCAGAAGAAGATCCGCAACGCGCAGAAGCAGAAGGTTCCGTACATGCTGCTGGCCGGCGACGACGACGTCGCCAAGGGCGCGGTGTCGTTCCGGTACCGCTCCGGTGAGCAGAAGAACGGGGTGCCGGTCGACGAGGCGGTGGCGGAGATCCTCGACGCCGTACGCCGCCGCGTCCAGGTCTAGGGGCCGCGCGGCACCGTGATCGTGGTCGTCGGGCACACCAGCGTCGAGACGACGGTGCCCGCCGACCGGCTCACCGATGCCGACGCGTTCGGTGAGCACGTCCTGTCCACCTCGGTGTCCGGGGTCGGCGTCAACGTCGCCCTGGCGCTGCACGCCCTGGGCCAGGACGTGCGCTTCGCCTCGGTGGTCGGTGACGATCTGCTGGGTTCGGTGTGCGTGCAGACGCTTGCCGCCCGCGGGCTGGACCCGGCCCATGTCGTACGTGCGACCCCCGCGACCGCGCAGTCCCTCGTACGCCACGAAACCGACGGCCGGCGCCGCAACCTCGTCGACCTCAAGGACGTCCAGCGCGCGGCGTACCCACCGGAGCTGGTGCCCGGACTGCTCGCGGACGTGCGCCTGGTCGTGCTCGGCACCATCGGCTACGCGCACCCGCTGCTCGCCGCGGCCCGCGAGCGCGGCGTGGCGGTGGCCGCCGACGTCCAGGCGGTGTCCGGGCCGGAGGACTCCTACAACCGCGACTGGCTGGCCGGTGCCGACCTGCTGTTCGCCTCCCACGAACGCCTCGACCGCGCGCCGCGGGACTTCGTGGCCGAGCTGCACCGCCGGCACGGGACATCCGTCGTGGTGGTCGGGCTGGGTGCCGACGGCGCGCTGCTCGGTGTCCGCGGTGAACCGCTCGTGCACCTTCCCGCCGTACGTACCCGCGAGGTGGTGAGCACGGTCGGCGCCGGCGACGCGTTGTTCGCCGCGTTCCTGGACGGCTGGTCCCGCGGCCTGGACCCGCGAGCCGCGCTGTCGCGGGCGACGTACTTCGCCTCCTGGAAGGTCGGCGCGGCCGGGGGAGCCGCGGGGTTCCTGGACCGCACCGGGCTGGACGCGCTGGTCGCCACCCGGCATTGATCGACACAAGTGCGGCGGACCGTCAGGATGGTGGCGTCGGGCCTCGCCGGTGTCAGGAGTGTGCGGATGTACGACTACGACCTGCTCGTCATCGGATCCGGGCCCGGCGGCCAGAAGGCCGCGATCGCCGGTGCCAAGCTCGGCCGCCGCACAGCGGTGGTGGAGAAGCGGCACATGATCGGTGGGGTCTGCATCAACACGGGCACCATCCCGTCCAAGACCCTGCGCGAGGCGATCCTCTACCTCACCGGGCTCAACCAGCGGGAGCTGTACGGCTCGGCGTACCGGCTGAAGGACGACATCACCGTCGCCGACCTGTCCGCACGCACCCAGCACGTCATCGGCCGCGAGATCGACGTGATCCGCAGCCAGCTCGCCCGCAACCGCGTGCAGATGCTGTTCGGCGTGGGCAGGTTCGTCGACGACCACACCGTCGCGGTCACCGGACCCGACGGCGGCGTACGCACCGTCACCGCCGACCGGATCGTGATCGCGGTCGGCACCCGCCCGGCCCGGCCGTCCTCGGTGGCCTTCGACGGCCGCAGCATCGTCGACTCCGACCAGTTGCTGGAGATGGAGCAGATCCCGTCGTCGATGGTGGTGGTCGGCGCCGGGGTGATCGGCATCGAGTACGCCTCGATGTTCGCCGCCCTGGGCACCAAGGTCACCGTGGTCGAACGCCGCGACCGGATGCTGGACTTCTGCGACCTGGAGATCGTCGAGGCCCTGAAGTACCAGCTGCGAGACCTCGCGGTGACGTTCCGCTTCAACGAGACGGTGGCCCGGGTCGACCACCACGACGGCGCGACGCTGACCGTGCTGGAAAGCGGCAAGCGGATCCCGGCCGACACGGTGATGTACTCCGCCGGGCGGCAGGGCGTCACCGAGGCGCTCGAGGTCGGCAACGCCGGGCTGGAGGCCGACGCCCGCGGCCGGATCGCGGTCGACGAGCACTACCGCACCTCCGTACCCCACATCTACGCCGTGGGCGACGTGATCGGCTTCCCCGCGCTCGCGGCCACCTCGATGGAGCAGGGCAGGCGGGCGGCTTACCACGCCCTGGAGGAGCCCGTCGGGACCGAGATGGGCGAGCTGCAGCCGATCGGCATCTACACGATCCCCGAGATCAGCTACGTCGGCCGTACCGAGGACGAGCTGACCGAGGCGAACGTGCCGTTCGAGGTGGGCATCTCCCGTTACCGCGAGCTGGCCCGCGGCGCCATCCTGGGCGACAGCTACGGGATGCTCAAGCTGCTCGTGCACGCGGAGGACCGGATGCTGCTCGGCGTGCACGTGTTCGGCACCGGTGCGACCGAGCTGGTGCACATCGGGCAGACGGTGATGGGGTGCGGCGCCACCGTCGACTACCTCGTGGACGCGGTTTTCAACTACCCCACGCTGGCGGAGTCCTACAAGGTCGCCGCACTGGACGCGATGAACAAGATGCGCGCGGTCCAACGCTTCCTGACCTGAGGACGGGCCGGGCGTCCGGGGTGCACGAGGGCGGCACGGGCGAGGCGAGCGACGGGCGGGCGCCGTCCGTAAGATCTGGTGCGTGGACGAGCCGGAGCACCAGCACCAGCCGGATCAGCCCGACCTGCCCGGCGAGCCCGAGCAGCCCGAGCGGCAGGAGGGTGTCGGCACCCCCGACGCGTTCGAGCGGCTGTGGACGCCCCACCGGATGGCCTACATCCTCGGCGAGAACAAGCCGAGCGGCGACGGGCCCCGTGACGGATGTCCGTTCTGCGACATCCCGCACCGCTCCGACGAGGACGGGCTGGTGGTGACCCGCGGCAAGGTCACCTTCGTGGTGCTCAACCTCTACCCCTACAACCCCGGCCACCTGATGGTCTGCCCGTACCGCCACGTCGCCGACTACACCGAGCTCACCGACGAGGAGACCGACGAGGTGGCCCTGCTCACCAAGCAGGCGATGCGCGCTGTACGGACGGCGTCGGGCGCGCAGGGGTTCAACATCGGGCTGAACCAGGGCCCGGTCGCCGGCGCCGGCATCGCCGCCCACCTGCACCAGCACATCGTGCCGAGGTGGGCGGGCGACACCAACTTCATGCCGGTCGTCGGCGGGACCAAGGTGCTGCCGGTGCTGCTGCGCGACACCCGGGCGCTGCTGGCGCGGGCCTGGCCGACCGACTGACCCGCGGGCGACTCAGCTCAGGAATCCAGCTCGTGCCCGGTGGTGGCGTCCACGTGGCCGGGCACCTCGTCGTGGCGGTCACCGACGCTCGAGGTGCCGGTGGGTTCGAGGAGCATGATCGACGCGCCCGACGGTGCGGACGGCTTGTGCTCGATGCCCCGCGGAACGGTGAAGACGGACCCCCGCCGCAGGACCACGGTGCGCTCGCCGGTGGGTTCGCGTAGGGAGATGTGCAGTTCGCCGTCGAGGACCAGGAAGAACTCGTCGGTGTCCTCGTGGACGTGCCACACGTGTTCGCCCTGCGCCTTGGCGACCCGTACGTCGTAGTCGTTGACCCGGGTGACGATGCGCGGGCTCCACCGCGCGTCGAAGGATGCCAGCGCGTCGTTCAGCGCGATCGGTTCGTTGCTCATGAGCCCATCCTGGATCTTTCTGCCCAAAGGGCGGGAGTGCCAGGAATCGCACATGCCGCAAGGATCCTCGCACCATGGTCGGCGAGACTCGACGGGACGAGACTCGACGGGACGCGCGGGTGCACCCGCATCCCACCGGGTCGTGGCGATCGTGGACGACAACTCCAACCCGTTCGAACTGGGCTGTGTGACCGAGATGTTCGGGCTGCACCGGCCGGAGATCGGCCGGGACCTGTACGACTTCCGGCTGTGCTCGCCTCGGCCGCGGACCCCGATGCGGGACGGGTTCTTCGTCCTCAGCGGCGTCGCCGGGCTGTCCGCCGCGGACGAGGCGGACACGTTGGTCGTACCGAACAAGCCGGATGTGGGCGTACCCCACCGGCCGGCGGTACTCGACGTGATCCGGCGCGTGCACGCCCGCGGCGCTCGCCTCGTGGGATTGTGCAGTGGCGCGTTCACACTCGCCGAAGCCGGTGTGCTGGACGACCGGAGCGCCGCCGTCCACTGGCAGTGGACGGACGCCTTCCGGGCAAGGTTTCCGACCGTACGGCTCGAACCCGAGGTGCTGTTCGTCGACGACGGCGACATCCTGACCGCTGCCGGCAGCGCGGCGGCACTCGACCTCGGCATCCACATCGTCCGGAAGGACCACGGTGCAGAGGTGGCGAACGCCGTCAGCCGCCGGCTGGTCTTCGCCGCCCACCGCGACGGCGGGCAGCAGCAGTTCGTCGAGCGCGCGGTGCCGGACGCTCCTGACGAGTCACTCGCACCGGTGCTCGCCTGGGCCACCGAACGACTGGGCGAGCCCCTCACCGTGGTGGGCCTGGCAGCGCGGGCACGGGTCAGCCCGGCCACCCTGCGCCGCCGTTTCCGGGCTCAGCTCGGCACGACGCCGTGGGCGTGGCTCACCGGGGAGCGCGTCGCGCTGGCCTGCCGGCTGATCGAACGCGGAGAGTCCCGTTTCGAGTGGGTGGCCCGGCGCAGTGGGCTGGGTACGGCCGCCAACCTGCGCGTGCTGATGCGGCGGGAGACCGGACTCAGCCCGTCGGCGTACCTGCGCAGGTTCGGGCCGGAGCCGAGGTGAGGGCGCGGCAGGCGCCCACGTTCGTGCCCCGGCCCGAGCCGGTGAGAGTCGGTGAACCCGGGGGTCCTACAGCTGGGACAGGAACGTGTAGATCGCGTCGCCGTTGCCGGGCAGGCCCTCGTGGCCGTAGTCGGGGTACATCCGCAGCGACTTCTCGCTGGTGATCTTGTTGTACGCCGCGAACTGTGTGGACGGCGGGCAGACCTGGTCTCCGAGGCCCACGCCCATCAGGATCTCCGCCCGGATCCTCGGTGCGAGGTGCTGGACGTCGATGTATCCGAGGGTCGTGAAGACCTCGTCCTCGCGTTCGTGCAGCGGGTCGAAGCGGCGGAACCACTCCTGCAGTTCGGCGTAGGCGTTCTTGGCCAGGTCGAGGTCCCACACCCGCCGGTAGTCGGTCAGGAACGGGAACGTCGGGGCGGCCAGCTTGATCCGGGGCTCCAGCGCCGCACAGGCGAGGGTCAGCCCGCCGCCCTGGCTGCCGCCGGTGGCGCCGACGCGGTTCTCGTCCACCTCGTCCATGCCCATGACGATCCGGGCCAGCAGCGCGGTGTCGAGGTAGACGTGGCGGTAGTAGAGCTTCTCCGGAGCCTGCGCCAGGCCGTCGTCGAGGCCGCGGACGATGTGACCGCGCAGCGTCCAGCCGGTCACCCCGCCGACGTCCTCCGACAGCCCGCCCTGACCGCGGCAGTCCAGCGCGGCGACGGTGAACCCGAGCGCCACGTGGCCGAGCAGCTCCGACCAGTCGGCCGAGCGGCCGGAGTAGCCGTGGAAGTGGACCACACCGGGGTGCTGCCCGGAGGCGTTGCGGGGACGGAGCAGCTTGGCGTGCACCCGGGCGCCGCCGGTGCCCTGGAACCACAGGTGGAAACACTCGGCGAACGGCGTCTGGAAGTCGGCCGGCTCCAGCTCGACCTTCGGGTCGAGGGAGTCCAGCTCGGCCAGTGCGGCGTCCCAGTACTCGTCGAAGTCCGCGGGCCGGGGGTTGGTGCCGGTGTACGTCGCGAGCTTTTCCCTCGGCATGTCGAACGTCAGGGGCATGGACGATCCTTCCTGAGGCAGGTGGGGCTGGGGTCGAGCGTAGTGACGCATCGGCCCACGCCGGGGCGCACCTTCCTGCACTGGCCACCGGTCCGCCTCCCCGCTGGACCGCGGCAACGGGCGGCGGTCCGCCGGCACGAGGTTGACCTGACCTCGCCCCGGCGGACCGCCGCCCGGATCAGCTCGCCCGGGTCAGCTCGCGCGGGTCAGCCGTCGGCGGCCTGCTCCTGCGCGAGCTTGCTCGCCAGCTGCGCCGGCATCGGCTCGTACCGCACGAACTCCCGGTTGAAGCTGCCGTTGCCGTGCGCCATCGACCGCAGGTCGACGGCGTACCGCGTGATCTCGATCTGGGGCACCTCCGCCTTCACCAGCGTCCGCCCCTGCCCGACGGGCTCGGTGCCGAGCACCCGGCCGCGCCGGCCGGACAGGTCGCCCATCACGGTTCCCACGAAGTCGTCGTCGACCAGCACCGACACCAGGTCGACGGGTTCGAGGAGACAGACCCCGCCCTCCGGGGCGGCCTCGCGCAGTGCGAGCGCGCCCGCGGTCTGGAAGGCCATGTCGGAGGAGTCGACGCTGTGCGCCTTCCCGTCCACCAGCGTCACCCGGATGTCGACGACGGGGTAGCCGGCGGTGATCCCGCGTTCCATCTGGGCGCGTACGCCCTTCTCCACGCTCGGGATGAACTGCCGGGGCACCGCGCCACCGACCACCTTGTCCACGAACTCCAGGCCCGAGCCCTGGGGGAGCGGCTCGACCTCGATCTCGCAGACGGCGTACTGGCCGTGGCCGCCGCTCTGCTTGACGTGCCGCCCCCGCCCGGACGCCTTACGGCCGAACGTCTCCCGCAGCGGCACCCGCAGGGGAACCTGGTCCACCGACACGCCGTACCGGTTGGCGAGCCGGTCGAGAACGACGTCGGCGTGTGCCTCGCCCATGCACCACAGCACCAGCTGGTGGGTCTCGGCGTTGTGCTCGATCCGCAGCGTCGGGTCCTCCGCACCCAGCCGGGCCAGCCCGAGCGACAACTTGTCCTCGTCCGCCTTGGCGTGCGCGGTGACCGCGATCGGGAGCAGCGGCTCGGGCATCGACCAGGGGCGCATCAGAAGCGGGCGTTCCCGGGCCGAGAGGGTGTCGCCGGTCTCCGCGCGGGACAGCTTGCCGATGGCACAGATGTCCCCGGCCACGCAGTGGTTCAGCGAGCGTTGCACCTTGCCCAGCGGCGACGACAGCGAACCGACCCGCTCGTCCTCGTCGTGGTCCTCGTGGCCCCGGTCCTCACCGAAGAACGCCGAGGAGTGCCCGGACACGTGTAGCCCGGTGTCCGGTCGTACGGTGCCGGAGAAGACCCGCACCAGGCTGATCCGGCCGACGTAGGGGTCGGAGGAGGTCTTCACCACCTCGGCGAGCAGGGGACCGTCGGGGTCGCAGGGCAGCCGGCCCTCGGACTTGCCCACCGGGGTGTAGACCTCGGGCTGGGGGTGTTCGAGCGGGGAGGGGAACGCGCTCGTCATCACCTCCAGCAGCTCGGCCATGCCGACGCCGGTGGTCGAGCACGCCGGCAGAGCGGGGAAGAACGACGCCTGCGCGACCGCCTTCTCCAGGTCGTCCACCAGGACCTTCGCGTCGATCTGTTCGCCGCCGAGGTAGCGGTCCATCAACGTCTCGTCCTCGGACTCCTCGATGACGCCCTCGATCAGGGTGCCCCGCGCGTCCGCCGTGGCGTCGGCGTACTCCTGCGGTGCCGTGCCCTCGGTGCGGCTGCCCGAGGAGTAGTCGAACAGCTTCTCCGACAACAGCCCGACCAGGCCGCTCACCTCGCCCTGGCCGTCGACCGGGAGGTACAGCGGCAGCACCTTCTCCCCGAACGCCGCCTGCGCCTGCGCCAGCACACCCGCGTAGTCGGCACGGTGGTGGTCGAGCTTGGTGATCACCACCGCCCGCGGCATACGCACCGAGGCGCACTCCTGCCACAGCGCCTCGGTGGGGCCGTCGACACCCTCGCTCGCGGCGATCACGAACAACGCGCAGTCGGCGGCGCGCAGTCCGGCCCGGAGCTCGCCCACGAAGTCGGCGTACCCGGGGGTGTCCAGAAGGTTGATCTTGATGCCGTCGTGGACGACCGGTGCCAGGGAAAGACCGACCGACCGCTGCTGGCGATGCTCCACCTCGTCGAAGTCGCTGACGGTCGCGCCGTCCTCCACCCGGCCGGGGCGGGGGATCGCTCCCGTGGCCGCCAGCAGGGCCTCGACCAGGGTCGTCTTGCCGGAGCCTGAGGGGCCGACCAGCACGATGTTGCGGATCCCATCGGGCCGGTCGGCCGTCGGTGCCTGACCGGCGGCTCCACCGGGGTTGCTCTGTTTGTCCGCCATGGCGACGCCTCCTTGCGCGCGCGTGCTGTGGGTACAGCCGGACGCGCCCGGACGGCTGCCGTCCGTGACGGCGCCCTGACATGTGGTTTTCCACCTTTCACCCGGCCCGGCCAGCGCACAAGCCCCCCGCGCTGAGTAGCATCGGCGCGTCTTGCGAACCCGGACCCGGACTGGAACCAGACCGGACACAGACCCGGACCCAGACGAGACGCAGACGGACGACCAGGTCACCGAGCGAGCGAGCGGGCTGCCCCCACATGTTGCGAAGGTTCCACCAGTTCTGGCTACGAGTACTGACCCCGGTCGCGCGCTTCTTCCTGCGTGTCGGCATCGGTCCGGACATCGTCACCGTGGTCGGCACCGCCGGGGTGTGCGTCGGCGCGCTCGCCTTCTACCCGCGCGGAGTGCTCTTCTGGGGGACGGTGTTCATCACCGTCTTCGTGTTCTCCGACATGATCGACGGGCTGATGGCCCGGATGTCGAAGCGGTCGTCGAAGTGGGGCGCGTTCCTCGACTCCACCCTGGACCGGATCGGTGACGCCGCGGTGTTCGGCGGCCTGACGCTGTGGTTCGCCGGCGGCGGCAACAGTTTCTGGCTCGCCTGCGTGGCGCTCTACGACCTGGTGATGGGCAACGTCACGTCGTACGCCAAGGCCAGGGCGGAGAGCCTGGGCATGACCGCCAACGTCGGCATCGCCGAGCGCGCCGACCGGCTGGTCGCCGTCCTGGTGGCCACCGGCCTCGCCGGACTCGGTGTGCCGTTCCTGCTGCCGGCCGTCCTGTGCCTGCTGGCGGTCGCGAGCACGGTGACCGTCGTACAGCGGATCCTCGCGGTGCGCGCACAGGCGCTGGCGAACGAGCGTGGGTCGGGTCAGGGCTCGGACCAGGGCTCGGGTCAGGGCGCTCGCGGCGCCACGACGGGTGGGACCGCCACCGGGTCGGGCACCGAGCGGCCGGGCGCGGAAAGGGAGGCCCGGTGATCGCAGCCGGCCGGCCCGCCGCCGAGGACCCGGGCCGAGACCGTCAGCACACCGAGCGTCACCCCGCCGACAGTCCTGCCGCCGAGAGTCGTACGGCCGACCGCCTGTCGTTCCCGCTCCGCCTGAAGTACGCCGCGAGCTACCGCGCCTACGCCGCCGGCTGGAAGGTCCTGCGCCTGCTGCCCGCGCCCGCCGCGTACGGCCTGCTCCGCCTCGGCGCCGACCTCGTCTGGCGGCGCCGGCTCAAGGGCGTGCGGCGCCTGGAACACAACCTCGCCCGGGTACGCCCCGACGCCGGCCCCGAGGAGCTCCGGCGGCTGTCCCGGGCCGGCATGCGGTCGTACTTCCGCTACTGGTGCGAGGCGTTCCGGCTGCCCGACCTCGGCCCGGACGACATCAGGGGCGCGGTCGTCACCCACGGCGAGGACGAGTTCTGGGCGGCGATGCGGTCCGGCAGGGGCGTGGTGGCCCCGCTCCCGCACATGGGCAACTGGGACTTCGCGGGCGCGTGGGCCGCCGCCAACGGCGCGCCGGTGACCACGGTCGCCGAACGCGTACGCCCCGAACGCCTGTACGACCGCTTCGTCGCCTACCGCGCCGCGCTCGGCATCCAGGTGCTCGCCGCCACCGGCGGGCCGGACCCGATGCGAGTGCTCGCCGACCGGCTGCGGGAGGGCGGCCTCGTCTGCCTGGTCGCCGACCGCGACCTGTCCGCCCGCGGCGTCGAGGTCGACTTCTTCGGCGAACGCACCCGGATGCCCGCCGGCCCCGCGGCGCTGGCGCTGCGGACCGGCGCCATCCTGCTGCCGGTCACGCTGTGGTACGACGGACCCACCATGCACGTGCGCTTCCACCCGGCGGTCGCCGCGCCGCCCGGCTCCCGGCAGGCCATCCGCGACCTCACCCAGCAGATCGCCGACGCCTTCGCCGCCGGGATCGCCGAGCACCCACAGGACTGGCACATGCTGCAGCGGCTGTGGATCGCCGACCTCGAACCCGCCCACCGCGCGGACCTCGACCGGAGGCGCTGATGCGGGTCGGCATCGTCTGCCCCTACTCGCTGGACGCACCCGGCGGGGTGCAGAACCACGTCCGCGACCTGGCCGAGGTCCTGCTCGCCGAGGGGCACGCCGTGTCCGTGCTCGCGCCCGCCGACGACGACACACCGGTCCCGCCGTACGTCGTACCGGCGGGCCGGGCGGTCCCGGTGCCGTACAACGGCTCGGTGGCCCGGCTGGCGTTCGGCCCGGTGTCGGCGGCCAGGGTGCGCCGCTGGATCCGCGACGGGCAGTTCGACGTCCTGCACATCCACGAGCCGGCCACCCCGTCGCTGTCGCTGCTCGCGCTGTGGTCGGCGGTCGGTCCCATCGTCGGCACCTTCCACACCGCAATGCCGCGGTCGCGGATGATGAGCGTCGCCTCGTCGGTCCTGCGCCCGGCCCTGGAGAAGATCAGCGCCCGGATCGCGGTGAGCGAGCCCGCCCGGGCCACCCTCGTCCAGCACCTGGGCGGGGAGCCCGTGGTGATCCCGAACGGCCTGTTCGTGGACCGGTTCGCCCGCGCGCGCCCTCGGCCGGAGTGGCAGGGAGAGGGCGGCACGATGTGCTTCCTCGGCCGCCTGGACGAGCCGCGCAAGGGCCTGGCCGTCCTGCTGCGGGCGTTCCCGGCGATCTGGCGGGCCCGGCCCGGCGTACGCCTGCTGGTCGCCGGCCCCGGTGACGTCGAGGAGGTCCGCTCCGGCCTGCCCGCCGAGTGCCGGGACGCGGTGACGTTCCTCGGCCGGATCGACGACGAGGGCAAGGCCGACATGTTCGCCAGCTCGCAGGTGTACGTCGCGCCGCAGACCGGCGGTGAGTCGTTCGGCATCGTGCTGGTGGAGGCGATGGCGGCCGGCGCGCCGGTGCTCGCCAGCGACCTCGATGCGTTCCGGCTGGTGGTGGACGGCGGCCGGCTCGGCCGGCTGTTCGAGGTCGGCGACAGCGACGACCTGGCCACCGGCGCGCTGGAGCTGCTGCGGGACGCGGCCTTCCGGGACCGGTTGCGGGAGGCCGCCCGGGTCGCGGTCCGCCGCTACGACTGGAGCAGCGTCGCCAAGGAGATCGTCTCGGTGTACGAGATGGTGGCCGCGGGCTACCCCGGTGTCGGCGAGGCCGACGACCGGGGTCGCGGAGTCCGGCCGGGCGGAAAGGTCCGGTGAGTTCGGTGGGGTCCGCTGAGGGTGGGGTGAGGGTCCTTTGAACTGGCTGCTGCTCGTCCTGGCCGTCCTCGCGGTGGCCGGGGTCTACCTCTCCTGGACGGCCGGACGGATCGACCGGCTGCACGCCCGGCTGGACGCGGCCGGGGCGGTCCTGGAGGCCCAGCTGTTCCGCCGGGCGGCGATCGCGCTGGAGGTCGCGACGTCCGGCATGCTCGACCCGGCCACCTCGCTGCTGGTGATCGACGCCGCCCAGCGCTCCAGCGCCGCCGACGACGAGGAGGAACGCGAGCTCGCGGGCTCGGACCTGTCCAAGGCGCTGGCGGTGGTGTTCCCCGACGTGGAGACCAGCCAGGAGATCGCCGCCGAACCCGGTGCCGCGGAGCTCCTCGCCGAACTCGGCGCGGCCTGCCGGCGGGTGGAGATGGCCCGGAGGTTCCACAACGACACCGTGGCCAGCACCCGCGCCCTGCGCGGCCGCCGGCTGGTCCGGTGGTTCCGGCTGGCCGGGCACGCGCGGATGCCCACCACGGTGGAGATGGACGTCACCCCACCGGCCGGTCTCGAGCCCTGATCACCCGCCACGCGGCGGAACGTCACGCGCGGTCGCCTACCATGGATGTGCCGTTCCGTGCCCATTCTCGCGAGGTAGACAGTGACCGAAGCACAGTCCACACCCACCGACGCCACCAGCCGGCCCACGACCGCGCCCGTCACCGGGACCGCCAAGGTCAAGCGCGGCATGGCGGAGATGCTCAAGGGCGGGGTGATCATGGATGTGGTCACGCCCGAACAGGCGAAGATCGCCGAGGACGCCGGCGCCGTCGCGGTGATGGCACTCGAGCGGGTTCCCGCCGACATCCGGGTGCAGGGCGGCGTGGCCCGGATGAGCGACCCCGACATGATCGACGGGATCATCAGCGCGGTCTCCATCCCGGTGATGGCCAAGGCCCGCATCGGCCACTTCGTCGAGGCCCAGGTCCTGCAGGCGATCGGCGTCGACTACGTGGACGAGTCCGAGGTCCTCACCCCCGCCGACGAGGCGCACCACATCGACAAGTGGGCGTTCACCGTTCCGTTCGTGTGCGGTGCCACCAACCTCGGCGAGGCGCTCCGCCGCCTGTCCGAGGGTGCGGCGATGATCCGTTCCAAGGGCGAGGCCGGCACCGGCAACGTCGTCGAGGCCACCCGCCACATGCGGTCCATCCGCGCCGAGATCCGCCGGCTCGCCACGCTCGACGACGAGGAGCTGTTCGTCGCCGCGAAGGAGCTGCGCGCGCCCTACGACCTGGTGCAGGAGGTGGCCCGCGCCGGCAAGCTGCCGGTCGTTCTGTTCACCGCCGGCGGCATCGCCACCCCGGCCGACGCGGCGATGATGATGCAGCTCGGCGCCGAGGGCGTCTTCGTCGGCTCCGGCATCTTCAAGTCCGGTGACCCGTCCAAACGGGCCGAGGCGATCGTGAAGGCGACCACCTTCCACGACGACCCCGACGTGGTGGCGAAGGTGTCCCGGGGCCTCGGCGAGGCGATGGTCGGCCTGAACGTCCGCGATCTTCCCGAGAGCGAGCGGCTCGCCACCCGCGGTTGGTGACCACGCACGTGTGAGGGGCGCCGGCGTCGTCGGCGCCCCTCTGCACGTCCGCGAGCGTTGGATCGGATTGGCTCCGGGTCGGTACGACTCGGCACGGCTCGGGGAGGTTGGGCCGCCCTCGTAGACTGGGACTTTGCCCAGAAGTGTGCCCCTGACTGTGCCCCGAGCGCGCAAGGAACCCAGTGAGCGAACCCACCATCGGCATTCTCGCCCTGCAGGGCGACGTCCGCGAACACCACCGGATGCTGGCGGAGTCCGGCGCGAAGCCGGTGAACGTCCGCAGGCCCGAGGAGCTCCTCGCCGTCGACGCCCTGGTCGTGCCGGGTGGGGAGTCGACCACGATGTTCAAGCTGGCGGCGGCGTTCGAACTGCTCGAGCCGCTGCGCAAGCGGGTGGCCGCCGGCATGCCGGCGTTCGGCACCTGCGCGGGGATGATCATGCTGGCCGACCGGATCCAGGACGGCATCGAGGGCCAGCAGACAGTCGGCGGGATCGACGTGACCGTACGCCGCAACGCGTTCGGCCGTCAGGTCGACTCGTTCGAGGCCGACGTGCCGCTGGACGCCATCGACCCGAGCCCGCAGCCCCTGCCGTACCACGCGGTGTTCATAAGGGCACCGTGGGTGGAGTCGGTCGGCGCCGGTGCCGAGGTGCTCGCCCGCGTCGCCTCCGGTCCGGCCGCCGGTAGGATCGTGGCGGTCCGCCAGGGTCGCCTGCTCGCCACGGCCTTCCATCCCGAGCTTGCCGGCGACGCGCGCATCCACCGTTTCTTCGTCGAACTCGTGAAGGAGGCGTAGCCCGCCATGTCCGGCCACTCCAAGTGGGCGACCACGAAGCACAAGAAGGCCGTCGTCGACGCCAAGCGCGGCAAGCTCTTCGCGAAGCTGATCAAGAACATCGAGGTCGCCGCGAGGGTGGGCGGGGGAGACCCGGCCGGCAACCCGACGCTCTTCGACGCCATCCAGAAGGCGAAGAAGTCCTCGGTCCCCAACGACAACATCGACCGCGCGGTCAAGCGCGGCGCGGGCCTGGAGGCCGGGGGCGCGGACTACCAGACGATCATGTACGAAGGCTACGGACCGGCCGGGGTCGCGATCCTGATCGAGTGCCTCACCGACAACCGCAACCGCGCCGCCGGTGACGTACGCACCGCCACCACCCGCAACGGCGGGACGATGGCCGACGCGGGCAGCGTGTCCTACATGTTCAGCCGTCGTGGCGTCGTGGTCGTCCCCCGTGAGCAGGAGGGCCGCGAGCTCGGCGAGGACGACGTGCTCGGCGCCGTGCTCGACGCCGGCGCCGAGGAGGTCAACGACCTCGGCGAGGCGTTCGAGGTGATCTCCGAGCCGACCGACCTGGTGGCCGTGCGCTCCGCGCTGCGAGACGCCGGGATCGACTACGACTCCGCCGACGCGAGCTTCGTCCCCAGCGTGACCGTGCCGCTGGACGAGGAGACCGCGCCGAAGGTCTTCCGGCTGGTCGAGGCGCTGGAGGACTGCGACGACGTGCAGAACGTCTACGCCAACTTCGACGTCTCCGACGAGATCATGGAGAAGGTCGGCTAGCAGTCTCAGCACCTTCCCGACGCATCGCCGCCGTCCCTGCTCGCGAAGCCGTGGCGGCGGTTTGTCGTACGACCGGGTGATTTCGGGCGGTTTCCGGGTCCACCTCAGGGTTTCGTCAGGGTCGCGGTCGCACCTTGCGCCCGACATCGGCCACCGGCGGCGGTTAACGTGTTGGCGTGCGACGCGACCTCGCCGACCAAGCCACCTCCGTCGAGTCGGCCCGACTCGGCGGCTACGTGCTTCACGAGCGGGTCGGCGAGGGCGGCATGGGTGTGGTCCACCGGGCCACCGACCCCCGCGGCCGGGTGGTGGCGGTCAAGCTCCTGCGCCCCCACATCGCCGGTGACGGCGAGTCCCGGGCCCGGTTCGCGCGCGAGGCCAGGGTGCTGGCCCGGGTGCGCGGGCGGCACGTCGCCCAGGTGCTCGACGCCGACGTGGCGGCGGCCACGCCGTACCTCGTCACCGACTTCGTGGCCGGGCCGGCGCTGTACCAGGTGGTCGACGCCGACGGCCCGCTGGCCGGGGCGGAGCTGGCCGACCTGGCCGGTGACCTGGCCGACGCGCTGTGCTCGATCCACGGCGCGGGCGTGGTGCACCGCGACCTGAAGCCGGGCAACGTCCTGCTGGCCGACGGCATCGCCGTGGTGATCGACTTCGGCATCGCCCAGATCGCCGACGACACCCGGATGACCACGCCCGGCCTGGTGTACGGCACGCCCGGGTACGTCGCGCCGGAGATCCTCACCGGCGCCGACGTCACCGGCGCCGCCGATGTGCACGCCTGGGCGGCCACGGTGGCCTACGCCGCGACCGGCCGGGCGCCGTTCGGGCGCGGGCCGCTGGAGGCGGTCGCCTACCGCGTCCTGCACGAGGACCCCGACCTCGCCGGCTGCCCGGAGTGGCTGGAGCCGGTGCTCGTCCGGAGCTTCGCGAAGAACCCCGCCGAGCGCCCGACGTCGGCACAGCTGCTGCGCTGGCTGGAGACGGGGGAGGAGCCACCCGCGCCGGATCCGGGCGATGGGTACGACGACGAGTACGACCCGGCGGGGGCGTACGAACCCGACGACCCCGACCACCCGCAGACCGTGCGCCTCGGCACCGGCGTACCAGTGGGGACGTACGCCGACGGCCCGTACGCCTCGTCCGGCGGGACCGCCGTCTACCCGGCCGTGCCGGCCGACGACCTGACCGACCAGGAGGACGACGAGCCGGACGGGTACGACGAGACCCACGCCGGCGACCGGTATCCCGACGTCCCCGACGGCGAGGACGGTGCCGAACCCGCCGCCGCTCGCTCCTCCCACTCGGGCCTGCCCCGGTCGTCGTACCGCGTGGTGACCGGGCTCGGCTTCCTCACCGTCGGGGCGCTCGCGGCGGTGGTGCCGTTCGGCGCGCTCGCGGTGCTGGTCGGCTGGCTGCTGGTCGCGTGGACGGTGCAGGGTTCGGCGGGGTTCGTCGAGCGCCGTCGCCACCAGCGAGGCCGCCGGCGGATGGATCCGTTCGCCGCCGCGGCCGTCCTGCCCTGGCACGTCGTCCGGGCGGCGGGGGTCACCGCGCTCACCGTCTTCGCGGCGCTGATCGGCGCCGGGTTCCTGGCGGCGGTGCTGGTCCTGTTCTTCTACGTCGGAGCGATTCGCCCGCGCTGGGACCTGGCCTGCGGGGTCACCGGGCTGGTCGTGGCCGCGCTGACCTGGTGGGGCATCCGCGGCGAAGGGCTCCAGGAGGGCTCCCGCCGGATCCTGCGCCGCGTCGTCGGCCGGCGCCGGGGCGTGCTGGTCGCGACGGGGGTGATCCTCGCCGCGCTGACGTTGTTCCTGGTCTCGATGGCGAGCAGCGAGCCCGTGTCCTGGTGGCCGCTGGAGCACAACCCGTTCCCGCGACCGGACTGGCCCGGCTGACCCGGTCTCGGCTCGCTCCGGCGCGTCGTCCGCGCCCGCTGATCAACCACCGCTAGGCTCCGAACAGGTGTTCGGTGAACGACGCGGGAGGTACGACAGCCGGTGCGGGTGCTCGGAGTCGACCCCGGCCTGACCCGCTGCGGGCTCGGGCTGGTCCAGGGCGGGCATCCCCGTCAGCTGGCGCTGGTCGCCGTCGACGTCGTGCGCACCGGGCCCGACGAGGAGCTGGGCGCCCGCCTGCTCGCCGTCGACCGGGCCGTCGGTGACTGGCTGGACGAGCATCAGCCCGACGCGGTGGCGCTGGAACGCGTGTTCAGCCAGCACAACGTCCGCACCGTGATGGGCACCGCGCAGGTGAGCGGTGTCGTGCTGGCCGCGGCGGCCCGGCGCGGCATCCCGGTCGGCCTGCACACGCCGAGTGAGGTCAAGGCGGCGGTCACCGGGAGCGGCCGGGCCGGCAAGGAGCAGGTGACCAACATGGTCACCCGGATCCTCGCCCTGGCCAGCAAGCCCCGCCCGGCAGACGCCGCCGACGCGCTGGCACTGGCCATCTGCCATCTGTGGCGCGGACCGGCGGCGGCCCGGATCGAGGCCGCGAAGGCCCAGGCATCGAAGCTGCAGGCGGCACAGGCCCAGGCGGCGAAGGCGCAGGCGGCAAAGGTCCAGGCCGCGCGGACTGCCACTCGCGCACGGCCGGCCAACGCCGCGACCGGAGCGACGACCAGAGCGAGCACCAGGGCCACGACCAACGCGACCAACGCGACGACCGGGGCGGCCAGGTGGCAGACTCCACGCCGCGCCCCCGACCCACCGAGGAGCAGCACGTGATCGCATTCGTCCGTGGAACCATCGCCTCCGTCGGGCTCGACACCGCGGTCGTCGAGGTCGGCGGCGTCGGCATGGAGGTCCGGGCCTCCCCGGCCACTCTCGCCGACCTGCGCGTGGGCACGACCGCGAAGTTGCCGACCAGCCTGGTCGTCCGGGAGGACTCCCTGACGCTCTACGGCTTCGCCGACGACGACGAGCGCGCGGTGTTCGAGCTGCTGCAGACCGCGAGTGGCGTCGGGCCGAGGCTGGCGCAGGCGATGCTGGCGGTGCACCGTCCGGACGAACTCCGCCGCGCGGTCGCCGCCGAGGACCTCGTCGCGCTCACCAAGGTTCCGGGCATCGGCCGCAAGGGCGCGCAGCGGATCGTGCTGGAGCTGAAGGACCGGCTCGGGGCGCCGGTCGGCGGCTCGGCCGGCGCCGGTGCCGCGCTCCCGGTCGCGGGAGTGGCGCCGGGAGCCGCCTGGCGTGACCAGGTACGCGGCGCCCTGCTCGGCCTGGGCTGGTCCGCGCGGGAGGCCGAGTCCGCGCTGGACGCCGTCGCCCCGATGGCGGAGGAGACGGCCGGCGACGACGGCGGTGCGAACGGTGCCAGGACCGGCAACGGAGCCAACGGCACGCCGGACGTGGCCGCGCTGTTGCGGGCCGCACTCCGTACGCTCTCCAGGGCCTGACCCGCCCATCACACCGGCCAGCGCACCCACCGCGTACCGACCATCCGCGAGGAGTTGTCCGCATGACGTCCGACGTCGACGACGGCGGCGACCACTCGGTCGGCCGTTCCCTGATCGCCGCGGAGGCCGCCGCCGACGAGAGCACCGTCGAGGCGGCGCTGCGCCCGCGCACCCTGGCGGAGCTGATCGGCCAGGGCCGTGTCCGCGACCAGCTCGGCCTGGTGCTGGAGGCTGCCCGCAGTCGCGGCCGGCCACCGGACCACGTGCTGCTCGCCGGCCCGCCCGGCCTGGGCAAGACCACCCTGGCGATGATCATCGCCGCCGAGCTGTCCGCCCCGCTGCGGGTGACCAGCGGCCCGGCCATCCAGCACGCCGGTGACCTCGCCGCCATCCTGTCCTCCCTGGCCGAGGGGGAGGTGCTCTTCCTGGACGAGATCCATCGGATGAGCCGCCCCGCCGAGGAGATGCTCTACATGGCGATGGAGGACTTCCGGGTCGACGTCGTGGTGGGCAAGGGGCCGGGTGCGACCGCCATTCCACTGGAGATCCCGCCGTTCACGCTGGTGGGCGCGACCACGCGCGCCGGGCTGTTGCCGGGGCCGCTGCGGGACCGCTTCGGCTTCACCGGCCACCTGGAGTACTACGAGGTGGCCGAGCTGGACGAGATCGTCCGCCGGTCCGCGCAGCTGCTCGACGTACCCATCACCGACGATGCCGCCCGGGAGGTGGCCAGCCGGTCCCGCGGCACGCCGCGGATCGCCAACCGGCTGTTGCGCCGGGTCCGCGACTACGCCCAGGTCCGTGCCGACGGCGTCGTACGCACGAAGACAGCGCAGGCGGCGCTCGACCTGTACGAGGTGGACGAGGAGGGCCTGGACCGGCTCGACCGGGCCGTGCTCGACGCGCTGTGCCGCCGGTTCGGTGGCGGCCCGGTGGGCGTGTCGACCCTCGCCGTCGCGGTCGGCGAGGAACGCGAGACAGTGGAGGAGGTGGCCGAGCCGTTCCTGGTCCGGCGGGGTTACCTCGCCCGCACTCCACGGGGACGGGTGGCGACGCCGGCGGCCTGGCGGCAGCTCGGGTTGGCGCCACCGGTCGACGCGGCGTTCGGGCAGTCGCCCAGCCTGTTCGACGATCCGTGAGCGGGGCACCCGCTCCGCCGCCGTGATCGTCGCCATGGTCCTCGCGGTGTCGTCACGGTGATCGTCATGGTGATCGTCACGGGGCTTGACGGAAAGGCTCGCCCGCCACGGACAGGTCGCACGTCCCCGCGCCGGACGGCGCCGCTAGACTCCGCCGGTGGCCGTGCGTGACATGGCCGTGGCCAGACGACCAAACCGGCGATCGCGACGTCGGGGAAGGAAATGACCTCCATGCTCCTCAGCCAGGCGGCCACCGGCGGCGGCGCCAACTACTGGACGCTGCTGCTACCGATCCTTCTGTTGGTGTTGTTCTGGGTCGTGGCGATTCGTCCGCAACGGCGCCGCCAGCGCGAGACCTCGAACATGCAGAACAAGCTGCAGCCCGGTCAGCAGGTGATGACCGGAGCGGGTCTGCTGGCCACCGTGCACGCCGTGGAGGACGACGCGGTGGTGCTCGAGATCGCGCCGGGTGTGTACGCCCGGCACGTACGCCAGGCCATCGTCCGCATCATCGACCAGCCGGATCAGCCCTCGCAGCCGCAGGTCGGCGAAGGAACCACGCCGCCGCCGAGCGACCGCCCCGAGGACCCCACGGCATGAGACCCGCTTCACGGGGAGAGTGAGTAGACGACGTGGCGACGAAGAGACCGCATCCCTGGCGCTCTCTCGCGGTGCTTCTGGTGGCGCTGCTGGTCGGTGTCGGGCTGATGGCCACGCTCGGTGCGTGGACACCGCGGCTCGGCCTCGACCTGCGCGGTGGTACGTCCATCACGCTGACCGCGCGGCCGTCCGCGGGTCAGGGTCCGGTCACCCCGGAGAAGCTCGCCGAGGCGGTCGACATCATCCGCAACCGCGTGGGCTCGATCGCCGAGGCGGAGGTGACCACCCAGGGCAACAACCACATCGTGGTCGAGGTGCCGGGCGTCGGTCAGGATCAGATCGTCCGGTTGGTGGGTAGCACCGCGGAGCTGCGCTTCCGGCAGGTGCTGGCCGCGGCACCGGTCTCCGCGGCGGCCCCGAAGCCGAAGGCCACGCCGTCCAAGTCGCCGGCCACGCCGAAGCCGAAGCCGTCGGTCTCCCCCTCCACCAAGTCCTCGAAGAGCGCAAAGCCACGCTCTCCCGGCCGGGCGGTGCCGCAGGCGTTCCGGCGGGACGCGGCGAAGCCCACTCCCACGCCGACCCCCAAGACGGCCACCCCGAGCCCCAAGGCGACCACACCGGCGGTCGACAACGGCAAGGTCCAGGTCTCCACCACCGGCGCGTCGCCCCAGCAGATGGCCGAACTGCAGAAGTTCAAGTGCGCCGACTACACGCCCGGCAAGGACAATTCCAAACAGGCGCTGTTCACCTGTGACCGCGAGGGCACCACGAAGTTCGTCCTCGGGCCGGCGATCATCCTCGGTTCCGAGATCGCCGACGCCAGTGCGCAGCTGCCGCAGAACCAGCTCGCGTGGCAGGTGGGCCTGCGCCTCAAGGGCGCGGGCAAGAGCAAGTTCGCGCAGGCGAGCACGCAGATGTACCAACTGCAGCAGCCGTTGAGCCAGTTCGCGATCGTGCTGGACGGCAAGGTCGTGTCGTACCCCGTGATCCAGGGGCCGATCACCGACGGGCAGGCCAGCATCACCGGCAACTTCTCCCAGCAGGAGGCGACCGACCTCGCCAACACGCTGAAGTACGGCGCTCTGCCGCTGAGCTTCGAGACCAGCCAGGTCTCGGCGGTGTCTCCCACCCTGGGAAGCGACCAGCTCACCGGCGGCCTGGTCGCCGGGGCGATCGGCCTCGCGCTGGTGGTGCTCTACTCGTTCTTCTACTACCGCGGCCTCGGCCTGGTGGTGGTGCTGTCCCTGGCCGCCGCCGGTGCCCTCGTCTACGCCTCGGTGGTGTTGCTCGGAACGTCGGCGGGCTTCACGCTCACCCTGGCCGGGATCGCCGGCCTGATCGTCGCCATCGGCATCACGGCGGACTCCTTCGTCGTCTACTTCGAACGCTTACGCGACGAGGTGCGCGACGGCCGAAGTCTGCGCACCGCGGTGGAGACCGGCTGGGTGCGTGCCCGGCGCACCATCCTCGCCGCCGACTCGGTGTCGCTGCTGGCGGCGGTGGTGCTGTACGCGCTGTCGGTGGGCAACGTCCGCGGCTTCGCCTACGCGCTGGGGCTGACCACGCTGATCGACATCATCATCGTGTTCATCTTCACCAAGCCGCTGGTCACCCTGCTGGCCCGCACGCACTTCTTCGGTGAGGGACACCGCTTCTCCGGACTCGATCCGTCCCGGCTCGGTGTGCCGCGCAGCCGCCTGGCTCCGCGCACCGCAACCCGTGCCTCGTCGCCGAAGGGGGCCTGACATGTCGCGCCTGGGTGCCGTCGGGCACAAGCTCTACACCGGCGAACTCTCGCTGAACTTCGTCGGCCGGCGGAAGCTGTGGTACCTCGTCTCCGCGGTCGTCCTGCTGATCGCGATCGGCGCCGTACTCGTACGCGGCCTGAACTTCTCCATCGAGTTCCGCGGCGGCGTCGACTTCCAGGCGCCGGTGACATCGGGCACGGCACAGGCCGCCATTCCGGGCGTCCGGTCCGCCGTCGCCGACACCGGCGTCCTCCACAGTGCGGAGCCGGTCGTCACCTCGATCGGCAGCAACCAGGTCCGGGTCGAGACCCCGCCCCTGAGCACCGACGAGATCGCCAAGGCCCGCACGGCGATCGCACAGCACCTCAAGGTCAGCGAAGGTCAGATCGACTACTCCAGCATCGGGCCGACCTGGGGTGCGCAGATCACCGACAAGGCGGCACTGAGTCTCGGAGTGTTCCTCGTCCTGGTGATGGGCGTGATCTGGCTCTACTTCCGCGAATGGCGGATGTCGGTGTCGGGTCTGGTCGCGCTGCTGCACGACGTGGCGATCACCATCGGCATCTACGCCCTGGTCGGCTTCGACGTCACTCCGGCCACGGTCATCGGCGTGCTCACCATCCTGGGCTACTCGCTGTACGACACCGTGGTCGTCTTCGACAAGGTGCGTGAGAACACCCGGTCGATCTCCTCGGGCAGCCGGTGGACCTACAGCGAGGCGGCCAACCTCGCCGTCAACCAGACCCTCGTCAGATCGATCAACACCTCCGTCATCGCACTCCTGCCGGTGGCCGGCATCCTGTTCGTCGGCGCCGGCCTGCTCGGTGCGGGGACGCTGAAGGACCTTGCCCTCGCGCTGTTCATCGGCATCGCGGTCGGTACGTACTCCTCGATCTTCATCGCCACCCCGCTGCTGTGCGACCTGAAGGAACGCGAGCCGGCGATGCGGGCGCTGGCCCGACGGGTGGAGCAGCGCCGGGCAGGTGCCGCGAAGAGCGCGGGTGCCGGGACTGCCGCTGTCGGCGCGAGTGGCGCGATCGGCACCGCGACGGACGCCGAAGAGGCGGAGCCCGCCGCCACCGGCGAGGCGCCGGGGACGAACCGCACCCGCCAGTCGGTGCCGGCGACGTCGCGCGCGCCGGGCCGCCCCGCCGGCAGGCCGCAGTCGACCAGCGACGGGTCGGCCGGGCGCACCCAGCCCCAGCGCAAGCCGAGGTCGTCGCGGCGTCCGAAGGGGCAGGGCCGATGAGCGGGATCCGGTCGGCGGACCGCCTGGTCGCGGAGCTGGTCCGCGACGTCCCGGACTACCCCAAGCCCGGAGTCGTCTTCAAGGACATCACACCGCTGCTGGCCGACCCGGAGGCGTTCGGGCACACCGTCGAAGCACTCGGCGCGCCGTGGCGGAACGCCACACCGCGGGTGGACAAGGTGGTCGGCATCGAGGCCCGGGGTTTCATCCTCGCCGCGCCGGTGGCGCTGGCCCTGGGTGCGGGGTTCGTTCCGGTCCGCAAGGCCGGCAAGCTGCCCGGCCCGACCCTCGCCCGCTCCTACGCCCTCGAGTACGGCGAGGAGACCCTCGAGGTGCAGCGGGAAGCCTTCGAGCCGGGTGACCGGGTGCTCATCGTCGACGACGTACTCGCCACCGGCGGCACCGTCGAGGCGACGAACGCCCTCATCCGCGACGCCGGAGCACAGGTGGCCGGGGTCTCGGTACTGCTCGAGCTCACGTTCCTCGCGCCGCGCACCAGGACCGGCGACCTCACCGTTCACTCGCTGCTGCCGGTCTGACGATCTGTGCCCTGCTTCTGGCGGGAAGCAGGCCTGGGGTGGACACTGGAGGAACGGCCCAACCGGACCTGCCGGACAACCCGGTCACCGGGGACGATCCGGACAGGTGGTACGACAGGGGACGGGTGGGTCGGCGTCGGACGGGTTCGGACAGGGTTGACGGCAACCCGACTCGGTGCCCGTAAACTGGTTTCTTGCCGCCCCCGAGGAGACCGCAGTGGCCGACGAGACCGCTCCATCCGCGCCGGCGCGCCGCGAGGTGTCCCCGGCGCCGCACCGCTCGGTGAGCGTGTCCAGGAGCCGCGCCGCGGCCCTGGAGGCAACCGCACCGGACTCCGACACTCGTCCGGCCGAGTCGCCCCAGGAGTCGAACGGCACCTCCGAGACCGTTCCGTCGAGCGGCCGGCGCGCGTCGTCCGGCGGGCAGACCGCAGTCGGCCCGTTCTCAGCCTCGTCGCGGCGGATGCGCCAGCGGCTTGCCCGGCTGGGCCGGACGCCGCAGGGCAATCCCGTGCTGGAGCCGTTGTTCCGGATCGTCCGCAGCACCCACCCCAAGGCCGACCTGGCGCTCATCGAGCGCGCCTACCACACGGCCGAGCGCTATCACCGGGGTCAGACCCGCAAGAGCGGCGACCCGTTCATCACCCATCCCGTCGCGGTGGCCACCATCCTGGCCGAGCTCGGCATGACGCCGCCGACCCTGTGTGCGGCGTTGCTGCACGACACGGTGGAGGACACGCCGTACACCCTCACCGAGCTCCGCAACGACTTCGGCGACGAGATCGCGCTGCTGGTCGACGGCGTGACCAAGCTCGACAAGGTGAAGTACGGCGAGAGCGCCCAGGCCGAGACCATCCGCAAGATGGTCATCGCGATGGCCAAGGACATCCGGGTGCTGGTGATCAAGCTCGCCGACCGGCTGCACAACATGCGGACGCTGCGATACGTCAAGCAGGCCTCCCAGGAGCGCACCGCGCGGGAGACCCTGGAGATCTACGCCTCACTGGCCCACCGCCTCGGCATGAACACGCTGAAGTGGGAGATCGAGGATCTCGCGTTCGCCACCCTGCATCCCAAGCTGTACGACGAGATCGTCCGGCTGGTCGCCGAGCGGGCACCCTCGCGCGACGAGTACCTCGCGAAGGTCATAGACCGGGTGCAGTCCGACCTGCGCGAGGCCAAGATCAAGGCGACGGTCACCGGCCGGCCCAAGCACTACTACTCGATCTACCAGAAGATGATCGTGCGGGGCCGGGAGTTCGGCGACATCTACGACCTGGTCGGCATCCGGGTCCTGACCGACTCCGTACGCGACTGTTACGCCGCTCTCGGCGTCATCCACGCGCGATGGAACCCCGTGCCCGGGCGGTTCAAGGACTACATCGCGATGCCGAAGTTCAACATGTACCAGTCGCTGCACACCTCGGTGATGGGGCCGGAGGGCAAGCCGGTCGAGATGCAGCTGCGGACGTTCGCGATGCACCGGCGCGCAGAGTACGGCGTCGCCGCCCACTGGAAGTACAAGGAGGACCCGACCGCCGGTCCGGAGACCGACAACGGCGGCCCCAACGACATGGCCTGGCTCCGGCAGTTGCTGGACTGGCAGCGCGAGACCGAGGACCCCGGCGAGTTCCTGGAGTCGCTGCGCTTCGAGATCAACTCCACCCAGGTCTACGTCTTCACCCCGCGCGGCGACGTGATCGCGTTGCCCACCGGTTCGACGCCGGTCGACTTCGCGTACGCCATCCACACCGAGGTCGGCCACCGCTGTATCGGCGCCCGGGTCAACGGCCGGCTGGTCCCGCTGGAGAGCCAGCTGGAGAACGGCGACCTGGTGGAGGTGTTCACCTCCAAGGCCGAGGGTGCCGCACCGAGCCGTGACTGGCTGAGCTTCGTCCGCAGCCCCCGCGCCCGCAACAAGATCCGGCACTGGTTCACCAAGGAACGCCGCGAGGAGGCCATCGACCAGGGCAAGGAGCAGCTGGCCCGGATGGTCCGCAAGGAGGGCCTGCCGCTGCAGCGGATGCTCACCCACGAGTCGCTGGCCACGATCGCGCGTGACCTGAAATACACCGACGTGTCGGCGCTGTACGCCGCGGTGGGAGAGGGCACCATCACCGCGCAGTCGGTGGTCCGCCGGCTGGTGGAGTCGGTCGGCGGCTCCGGCGAGGAGGCCGAGGACGTCTCCGAGGCGGTCATCATCTCCCCGGAGGCCGGCCGCAAGGAGCGGTTGCCCCGGGGCGACTCCGGCGTGGTCGTGAAGGGCGTGACCGACGTCTGGGTGAAGCTGGCCAAGTGCTGTACGCCGGTGCCGGGCGACGCGATCGTCGGGTTCGTCACCCGTGGCGCGGGTGTCTCGGTGCACCGCGGTGACTGTGTCAACATCGGCCACCTGACCGCCCAGCCCGAACGCATGGTCGAGGTCGAGTGGGCGCCCACGGCGCAGAGCCTGTTCCTCGTCGCGGTCCAGGTGGAGGCGCTGGACCGCGCCCGGCTGCTCAGTGACATCACCCGGATCCTGTCCGACCAGCACGTCAACATCCTGTCGGCGTCGGTGACCACGACCCGCGACCGGGTGGCCAAGAGCAGGTTCACCTTCGAGATGGGCGACCCGAAGCATCTCGGTCACGTGCTCCGCGCGGTGCGCAGCGTGGACGGTGTGTTCGACGCCTACCGCGTCACCAACTGATCTGCCGCCCACCGCCCAGAGCTGGATGCGGGGGACCGGCTCAGCCGGAGAACTCGTCGAGGGTCTTCTCGACTTCGGCGAGCCATGCCCGGCGGGCGTCCAGCGCCTCCTGTGCACGGCGTTCGCCGGCGACGTCGCCCTTCGCCTGCTGGGCCTCGAGGTCGCGTTCGAGGTCGGCGATGGAGTTGCGGAGCTGGGTGAGCGTGTCGTTGGCCCGGGCGCGCGTCTCGGGGTTGGTCCGGCGCCACTCGTTGCTCTCCGCGGACCGGATGGCTTCCTCGACCTTGCGCAGCCTGCCCTCGACCGTACGAACGGAGTCGCGGGGGACCCGCCCGATCTGGTCCCAGCGCGCCAGCAGCGAACGGTAGGCGTCCCGGGCGGTGCGGTGGTCGCGCACCGGCAGCAGGGCCTCCGCCTCGACCAGCAGCGCCTCCTTCTGCTCGAGGTTGGCGCGGTACTCCTCGTCCTGCTCGGCGAAGGTCGCGTTGCGGGCGTTGAAGAACCGGTCCTGCGCTGCCCGGAACCGCTTCCAGAGTTGGTCCTCCACGTCGCGGGCGGCGGGCCCGGCGGCCTTCCAGCGCTGCATGAGGGTGCGGAACTGCGTGGTGCCGCGGCCCCAGTCGGTGGAGTCGGCCAGCGTCTCGGCCTCGGCGGCGAGCGCCTCCTTGACCTGACGGGCGTCCTCGCGGCGTACGTTCAGCTCGGAGAAGTGCTGCTTGCGCCGGCGGGTGTAGGACGTACGGGCACTGGAGAAGCGGCGCCACAGCTCGTCGTCGGTCTGCTTGTCCAGCCGGGGCAGTGCCTTCCACTGCTCGAGTAGTTCGCGGAAGCGCCCGACGCCGTGCCGCCAGTCCGAGCCGGACGCCAGGGCCTCGGCCTCGTCCGCGATCGCGGACTTGGCCGACCGGGCCTCCTCGAGTTGCCGCTTGCGCTCGGTGCGGCGCTCGGCGCGCCGCCCGGCGATCACTTCCTCAAGCCGGTCGAGCCTGGCCGACAAGGCGCCGAGGTCACCGATCGCCTGGGCGCCTGCGAGGTTGCGGCGCTCGCGGCGCAGCGCGTTGTGGGCGTCGTCAGGGGCGAGGATGCCGCTCTCCACCCGGGAGGCGAGCAGGTCGACCTCCAGTGCGAGGGCGTCGTACTTGCGACGGAAGAAGGCCAGCGCTCCCTCTGGATCGCCGACCTGCCAGGATCCGATGGCGCGCTCGCCATCGTCGGTGCGGAGGTAGACGGTGCCGTCGTCCGCGACCCTGCCCCAGGGCTCCTCTGCCGTTCCGCTCACTGCACGCTCCCGTCGCAGATCACGTCGTCGTGACCTTGACATCTTTGCCGATGTCCGAGGACTCCGCCCGCCCGGTCCCCGCTTCCCCGTGATCGAACGGGGAGGAGTCACCGTAGCCAGTGAGGAATCCCTCGGCACCGGGTTTTTCGCCACCGACCAGGACCAGCCGACCCGGCTCCAGGCGTTGCTCGCCGTGGCGCGGACGATCGGCCCCGCTCCTGAGAATGTAGCCCGGCCCCGGCGCGGCCGGAGGTGCCGCGAGTACGCCGTTCCCCGCCGAGGTGCCCGCTCGGGTGCCCGGACGGGAGGCAGCGGAGGAATTGTCGCCGCGCAGGAGGAAGAAGACGAGGTAGATCACCGCGGCCACGGCAAGCACGCCGACGACGATCGCCACGATGATGCCGTTTCGCCGTGTCCGGCGCCTGCGAGTGGTACGGCGGACCTGCTGACGCTCCCAGTGCTGCCTCGCGAGGCGGCGTCGGCGCTGCTCTTTGGTGACCACCGAAGGCCCCGTTCTCTCCGCTTAGCTGTCCGATGACCGGTGTGCCAGTCTAGGAGACGCCCTGGGCCTGGTAGGGGAGTGTGTCCCGGTAATCGCCAGGACCGGCCAGGTTCGCCGCGCCGGACACGCCGCCGGTAGTCTTCGAAGGTCCCCCGTCTCGTCCCGACCGCCACCACCGGCCGCCTCGGGCCGCACCCGACCGCCACCCGACCGCAGAGGATCCCATGCTCGTCGCCGGCTTCCCGACCGGAGCGTTCGCCGCGAACTGCTACGTCGTGGCGACCGGGGCCGGGCAGGACTGCGTCGTGGTCGATCCGGGCCAGGACGCGGCCGGCGCGGTGGACGAGGTGGTCCGCGAGCACCGGCTCCGACCGGTGGCGGTGCTGCTCACGCATGGGCATCTCGACCACATGTGGTCGGTGCTGCCGGTGTGCGGGAGCTACGACGCGATCTGCTGGGTGCACCCGGCCGACCGGCCGCTGCTCGCCGACCCGTTGCGGGGCCTGCCGCCGGAGTGGGCCGGCGCGCTGCTCGGCGGCGGGCAGTCGTTCGCCGAGCCCGACGACGTACGCGAGCTCACCGACGGCGCCCGGGTCGACGTCGCCGGGCTGAGCTTCACCGTCGACCACACCCCGGGCCATACCAGCGGGTCGGTCGCGTTCCGTACTCCCGTCGAGGGGGACGTACGCGGGGCAGGTGCCCCCACGTGGACCGGCCAGGCGAGCGCGGCGCCCGAGCTCATGTTCGGGGGCGACCTGCTCTTCGCCGGGTCGATCGGACGCACCGACCTGCCGGGCGGTGACCATCCGGCGATGCTGCGCAGCCTTTCCGACAAGGTGCTGCCGCTCGACGACCGGATCGTGGTCCTGCCCGGCCACGGTGACCAGACGACCATCGGCCGGGAACGCCAGACCAATCCCTTCCTGAGAGGGCTCGTGCCCGGCCCGGCACGGAGCGGGTGAAGATCGCAGATGAGTTTCCAGGCGCCCAAGGGCACCTTCGACGTCGTACCCCCGAGATCGGCCACCTGGCTCGCCGTGCGGGAGGCGCTGAGCCGACCGCCGCGGCTGGCGGGTTACGACTACGTCGAGACACCGTTGTTCGAGGACACCGGGCTGTTCGTCCGCGGCGTGGGTGAGTCGACCGACGTGGTGACGAAGGAGATGTACACCTTCGCCGACCGGGGCGGCCGCTCGCTCACGCTGCGGCCGGAGGGCACGGCCGGCGTGCTGCGCGCGATCGCCGAACGCGGCCTGCACCGCGGCCAGCTACCGGTGAAGGTGTGGTACGTCGGGCAGAACTTCCGGTACGAACAGCCGCAGTCCGGCCGCTACCGCCAGCACACCCAGGTCGGGGTGGAGACGATCGGCGGCGACGACCCGGCGCTGGACGCCGAGGTCGTCTGGATGGCCTGGCGGGCCCAGCGGCAGCTCGGCCTCACCGGCACCCGGCTGCTGCTGAACAGCCTGGGCTGCCGGGAGTGCCGCCCCGCCTACCGCGAGCTTCTCCAGGACTTCCTGCGCGGGATCGACCTGGACGACGACACCCGCCGGCGGGCGGCGATCAACCCCATGCGGGTGCTCGACGACAAGCGCCCGGAGGTCCAGGCCCAGCTGGCGGACGCACCGCTGATCACCGACCACCTCTGCGGCGCGTGCAAGGAACACCACGAGCAGGTCCGCTCCTACCTTGCCGACCTCGGCGTGGAGTGGGAGGACGCGCCGCGCCTGGTGCGCGGGCTCGACTACTACGTACGCACGACGTTCGAGCTCGTCCACCCCGGGCTCGGCGCGCAGTCCGCCATCGGCGGCGGCGGCCGCTACGACGGGCTGCTGGCCACGATCGGCGGCCCCGACCTCGGCGGGGTCGGCTTCGGGCTCGGCCTGGACCGCACCGTGCTGGCCGTCGAGGCGGAGGGCCTGACGGTGGGGGAGACCAGCCGGTGCGACGTGTACGTCGTACCCCTCGGCGCATCGGCCCGGCGGCGGACCGTAACCCTGCTGCGCGATCTGCGCGAGGCGGGCGTACGGTCCGACACGACCTACGGCGGGCAGGGCCTCAAGGGCGCGATGAAGGCGGCCGACCGTTCCGGCGCGGCGTTCGCACTCGTCCTCGGCGACCGCGACCTGGAGCAGGACAGCGCACAACTGAAGGACCTGCGCAGCGGCGGCCAGCGGCCCGTCCCGCTCGCCTCACTGGTCGACGTCGTGGCGGACGCGCTGGCGACCGCGCACGCCGAACAGGACCAACCAGGTCACAACGCACCACGGCAGGACCAGGCAGCACCGACAACGAAGGAGACGCACGGGTGATCCGTACGCACGAGGCCGGCACGCTCCGCGCCGACCATCTGGACGCGACCGTGACCCTGGCCGGCTGGATCGCCCGGCGCCGCGACCACGGCGGCGTGGCGTTCCTCGACCTGCGTGACGCCTCCGGAACCGTCCAGGTGGTGATCCGCGACGAGGAGACCGCGCACGGCCTGCGTCAGGAGCACTGCCTGCGGGTGGTCGGAGAGGTCCGCCGCCGTCCGGAGGGCAACGCCAACCCCAACCTGCCCACCGGCGAGGTGGAGGTGGTGGCCAACCAGGTGGAGGTGCTCAGCACCGCCGAGGCGCTGCCGTTCCCGATCGAGGAACACCACCAGACCCCGGTCAACGAGGAGGTCCGGCTGCGGCACCGCTACCTCGACCTTCGCCGGCCGGAGATGGCGGAAAAGCTGCGCACCCGGTCGCGGGTCACCCGGCTGATCCGCGACGTGATGGACGAGCACGGCTTCGTCGACGTGGAGACGCCCTACCTCACCCGGTCCACCCCCGAGGGCGCCCGCGACTTCGTGGTTCCGGTCCGGTTGCAGCCGGGCAGCTGGTACGCCCTCCCGCAGTCGCCGCAGCTGTTCAAGCAACTGCTGATGGTCGCCGGCATCGAGCGCTACTACCAGATCGCGCGGTGCTTCCGGGACGAGGACTTCCGTGCCGACCGGCAGCCGGAGTTCACCCAGCTCGACGTGGAGATGTCGTTCTGCGACACCGACGACATCATCGCGCTGACCGAGCGGGTGCTCGCCCGGGTGTGGAAGACCGTTCTGGGGTACGACATCTCGCTGCCGATCCCGCGGATGACCTACGCCGAGGCGATGCGCAGGTTCGGCATCGACCGGCCCGACCTGCGCTTCGGCAACGAGCTGGTCGACTTCACCGACTACTTCGCGCAGACGTCGTTCCGGGTGTTCCAGGCCAAGGGCGAGGACTTCCACGTCGGCGCCGTCGTGATGCCCGGGGGAGCGGGGCAGGCGCGCAAGGAGCTGGACGCCTGGCAGGAGTGGGCCCGCTCGCGCGGCGCGAAGGGTCTGGCGTACGTGCTGGTGGGTGAGGGCGGTGAGCTCGGCGGCCCGGTGGCCAAGAACCTCTCCGAGGACGAGCGCGCCGGTCTCGCCGAACATGCCGGCGCGAAGCCGGGGGACTGCGTCTTCTTCGCGGCCGGACCCCGCACCGAGGCGCTGGCGCTGCTGGCGGCGGTGCGGCTGGAAGTGGGAGAGCGCTGTGGCCTGATCGACCACTCCCGCTGGGAGTTCTGCTGGGTGGTCGACGCGCCGATGTTCGAGCCGGTGGAGACCTTCGGCGGGGAGAAGGGGTGGACGGCGATCCACCACCCCTTCACCGCGCCGACGCCCGAATGGGCCGACCGGTTCGAGGAGGACCCCGGCCAGGCGCTGTCCCAGGCGTACGACATCGTGCTGAACGGCAACGAGATCGGCGGTGGGTCGATTCGTATCCACCGGGCCGACGTGCAGCAACGCGTCTTCGACCTGATCGGGCTGTCGCAGGAGGAGGCGGCCAGCCAGTTCGGCTTCCTTCTGGAGGCGTTCAAGTACGGCCCGCCGCCGCACGGCGGCATCGCGCTCGGCCTGGACCGTCTGGTGGCGCTGCTGACCGGTGCGGAGTCGATCCGCGACGTCATCGCGTTTCCCAAGAGCGCGTCCGGTGCGGATCCGCTCACCGGGGCGCCGACGCCCATCTCGCCGGCCCAGCGCCGGGAGGCCGGGATCGACGCGGCTCCGGGCAAGCCGTCCGGAACCGGCCGTCATCGCGCGGAGGACCCGAAGGTCACAGATACGGCAAACAGGGACGACACAGCGTCAGGAAGCTGACTCCGCTCCGGCATCGAACATCATCGAATGTCGTCGACGGGATTCCCCGTCAAGTACCCGTCGATGACGTTTCTGTTTCGGCGGCCGACCCATTCGGGTCGGCCGCCGTTTTCATTACCCAGCGTGCCGTAGCCGCTGCAATTCGCTTACCAAATGTCATGGCAAGCGTTTACAAATCGTGATCCAAGCGGCGCTGTGTATATGCCCGATGTCGTTTATCGTCAGCGTCACATTCTTCGTACACAGCGCGTCGCCGACTGCTGTGTGTTGTGATTCGTAAGCCAGAAAGGCATACGGGCACCTATGGCGGACCCGACCCTGCTCGAGACCGGTAGCAGTACACCGGTCGCCCCTCCGGACAACCCGGTCAAGAGCAAGTCTCCGACGCAGATAGCGCTGGAGCGGCTTCGTAAGGACAAGATCGCCATCATCTGCGCGGTCGTCGTTCTTTTCTTCGTTCTGCTCGCGGTCTTCGCCGACGTCATCACCGCCGTCACCCACACCGACCCGAGCACCCTCCACCAGGACCTGGTCGACGAGTACGGCTTCCCGACCGTCAAACCCAGTGCGGCACACCCGTTCGGGCTGGAACCCCGCCTGGGCAGGGATCTGTTCGCCCGGTGGGTGGAGGGCAGCCGCCCGTCCCTGATCGTCGCGACCAGCGCGGCCGTCATCTCCACGGTCATCGGCACCGCGATGGGCCTGCTGGCGGGCTTCCTGGGCGGTCGGATCGACCGGGCGATCTCCTGGCTGATCGACCTGATGCTGTCGATGCCGCTGATCCTGTTCGTGTTCGCGATCGTCCCGGTCGTGCAGGCGCGGTTCGCCTCCGACGACGCCACCGTCTCCAAGGTGCGCCTGTGGTCACTGGTGGCGATCTTCGCGATCTTCGGCTGGACCGGCCTCGGCCGGCTGGTCCGGGCACAGGTGCTGTCGCTGCGGGAGCGGGAGTTCATCCAGGCGGCCCGGGCGATCGGCGTACCGACCCACCAGATCCTGTTCCGCGAACTCCTGCCCAACCTCACCGGGCAGATCATCGTGTTCCTGTCGCTGGCGGTGCCGAGCTACATCGCTTCGGAGGCAGGGCTTTCCTACCTCGGGATCGGCCTGACCGAGCCGACACCCTCGTGGGGACGCACGATCAACTCCGCGCTCACCTACTACCAGACGTACCCCATCTACTTCTGGCAACCGGCGCTGGCGATTCTCGTTCTGGTGCTGGCACTGAACCTTCTCGGCGACGCGATCCGCGACGCCTTCGACCCAACGACTCGTCGGTAGCACGTGCCGACGGCCACAAGCAAGGAAGGCAAGTAAGTGACTCGTATGCGATGGAGAAGGTTGGCTGCGGCCGCCAGCGTGCTCGCGCTCGGCGCAACGGCCGCCTGTGGGGGAGGCGCCTCGCCTTCGGAGAAGGCGCAGGAGCAGCAGAAGAAGCAGCAGCAGGGTGGTTCTTCCGCCGAGGCGCCCAAGGGAGGCGGCTTCGACGTCGTTCTCGACGCCAACGCCAAGGGTCCGGCCAAGGACATCGCCGGCGCGCAGAAGGGCGGCACCGCGACCGTCCTCACCGCGGCGGCGCCGGAGACCTTCGACCCCACCCGGGCCTACTACATCGACTCCCTGGCGGTGCTGCGGCTGACCGCGCGCACCCTTACGGCGTTGGAGCTTCGCGCGGACGGGAAGTACTACCTGGTCCCGGACCTGGCCACCGACCTCGGCCAGCACAACGCGGACTACACCGAGTGGAAGTTCACCCTCAAGAACGGCCTGAAGTACGAGGACGGCTCCCCGATCAAGGCCCAGGACATCGCGTACGCGGTGAAGCGGTCCTTCGCCACCGAGGAACTGCCCGGCGGCCCGACGTACCAGCAGAGCTACTTCCTGGACGGCACGAAGTACAAGGGCCCGTTCAAGTCCAAGGCCAAGGGTGGTGGCCTGGACTACGCCGGGGTGGAGACGCCTGACGACAAGACGGTCGTCCTGAAGATGGCCAAGCCGTTCCCGGACCTCGCCTACTACGCGACGTTCCCGGTGTACAGCCCGATTCCGCAGGCCAAGGACACCAAGGATGCCTACGGGAACAAGCCGCTGGCGGCGGGCCCGTACAAGTTCGACAGCTACCAGAAGGGCAAGCGCCTGGTCCTGGTCAAGAACGACCAGTGGGACCCCAAGACCGACCCGGTGCGCCACCAGTACGTCGACAAGTACGACTTCAAGTTCAGCCAGAACCCGATCAAGCTGCAGGAGCAGCTGATCGCCGACAACGGCCCGGACCAGACCGCGATCACCTACGACGGTGTCGACTCCTCGCTGCTGCCCAAGATCCAGGGCAAGGAGCCGGAGAAGCGGATGCTGACCGGTGACGGTACCTGCACCGACTTCATCTATCTCGACACCCGGCGGATCCCGCTCGAGGTGCGCAAGGCGCTGGTCACGGCGTGGCCGTTCGACTCGATCCACAAGGCGGGTGGCGACAGCCCGTTCACCTACACTCCCGCCACCACCATCCTGCCGAAGGTGACGCCGGGCTTCGTCAAGTACGACCTGTTCGGCAACGGCGGCAAGGGTGACGGCGACCCGGTCAAGGCGAAGAAGATGCTGGAGAAGGCGGGCAAGCTCGGCTTCGACGTCGTGTGGGCCTACTCCAACGACAACGACATCGCGGCACAGGTCTCCGCGGTGCGGGCGCAGAAGCTGAAGGCCGCGGGCTTCAAGACCACCGCGATCCCGATGCCGCGCGACCAGGTGCGGGCGGAGTTCGACAACCCGAAGTCGAAGATCAACATCCGGCCGCTGGGCTGGTGCCTGGACTGGCCCTCGGGCACCACGGTGTTCCCGGCCATCTTCGACGGGCGCCTCATCTCGCTCAACCCGAACTCGGCGCCGAACAAGTCGTTCCTGAACGAGACCGACATCAACTCCGAGATCGACCGGATCTCCGCGCTTCCGCTGCAGAAGCAGGAGCCGGAGTGGGCCAAGCTCGACAAGACGATGATGCAGAAGTACGTGCCGGTCATCCCGGTCGACTACAACAAGACCAACTTCCTGTTCGGCTCCAAGCTCGGTGGTGTCGTCCTCGACCCGTTCAGCGGCGGGCCTGACTTCACCAAGCTGTACGTGAAGCAGTAGGTAGCACCCGGCGGGTGGGAAGGGCGATCCCCTTCCCACCCGCCGCACGGTCAACTGTCTTTCGGGCCGCACCGCGAGGTTGCCAACATGTTCGGATACATCGTGCGACGGATCGTCGCCGGCATCGCCGTGATCCTTGTGGTGATGGTCGCGTCGTTCTTCCTGTTCTTTCTCGGGCCGTCCCAGCCCGAGTACTCCATCTGCGGCAACCGCAACTGCACGCCCGACCGGCTCGCCGACATCCGGCGCAGCCTGTCCCTGGACAAGCCGGTACCCGAACAGTTCGCGGAGTTCTTCACCGGCATCGTCACCGGGCGGGAGATCCACTCCGGCGGGTTCGTGAAGAAGTGCGACGTGCCCTGCCTGGGCTACTCGTTCGTGGCCGACCAGCCCGTCACGACGATGATCGTGCAGGGGCTTCCGGTCACGATCTCGGTCGCGCTCGGGGCGATGGTCATCTTCACGGTGTTCGGCGTCACCACCGGCGCCCTGGCGGCGATCCATCGAGGAACGCTGTGGGACAAGACCCTCGTCAGCGGGTCGATGGTGCTGACGTCGTTCCCGTACTATCTCGTCGCGCTGCTCGCCGCCATCTATCTCACGATCCAGTACCAGGTGCTTCCGCGCAGCGGGTACGAACCATTACTGGAGAATCCGCTCGGCTGGTTCAAGGGCCTGCTGCTGCCGTGGGTCGTGCTCGGGGCGGTGTACGCCACGAGCTACGCCCGCTACACCAGGGCCGCCATGGTGGAGGCGCTCGGCGAGGACTTCGTCCGCACCGCGCGGGCCAAGGGACTGACCGTACGCAAGGTCAACTTCAAGCACGCGCTCCGCGCCGGCCTGACCTCGGTGGTGACGATCCTCGGCCTCGACCTCGCCAACCTGCTCACCGGCACGGTGTTCACCGAACAGATCTTCAACGTGCAGGGGCTCGGACTGATCGCCCTCAACGCCTTCGGCAACGGCGACCTGCCGGTCATCATGGGATCGGTGCTGTACGCGTCGTTCCTGCTGGTGGCGCTCAACATCGTCGTCGACATCGTCTACAGCTTCCTCGACCCGCGGGTGCGACTCGGATGACCACGAACGACAGGCCCCAGACCACGGGAGCGACCGGTTCGGCCGGGACTTCCCGAACCTCCGCGGACGACGGCACGCCGTTCCTCGCGGTGGACGACCTCTCCGTCCGCTTCCCGACCCCCGACGGCGTAGTCAACGCCGTCACCGAACTCTCCTACGACGTGCACCTGGGCCGGACCCTCGGCATCGTCGGCGAGTCCGGGTCCGGCAAGAGCGTGTCCAGCATGGCGATCATGGGCCTGCACGACCGGCGCCGGGCGAAGATCACCGGCAGCATCCGGCTGCAGGGCACGGAGCTGGTGGGTGTGGACGACGAGCGCATGCGGCGCATCCGCGGCAACGCCGTCTCGATGATCTTCCAGGACCCGCTGTCCAGCCTGCACCCGTTCTTCAGCATCGGCGACCAGATCGCCGAGGCCTACCTCGCCCACCACAAGGCGTCCAAGGGGCAGGCCCGCAAGCGGGCGATCGAGATGCTGGACCGGGTGGGCATCCCGCAGGCATCCCGGCGGGTCGGCGACTACCCGCACCAGTTCTCCGGCGGCATGCGCCAGCGGGCGATGATCGCGATGGCGCTGGTCAACGACCCCAAGCTGCTGATCGCCGACGAGCCGACCACGGCCCTGGACGTGACGGTGCAGGCGCAGATCCTCGACCTGCTGCAGGACCTGCAGCGGGAGTTCGGGTCGGCGATCATCCTGATCACCCACGACCTCGGCGTGGTGGCCGAGGTCGCCGACGACGTACTGGTGATGTACGGCGGCCGCTGTGTGGAGTACGGCACCGGCAAGCAGATCCTCACCCGGCCCGAACACCCCTACACCTGGGGACTGCTGTCCAGCGCACCGCACCTGACCGGTGACCCGGACCAGCGGCTGAACCCGATCAAGGGGATGCCGCCCAGCCTGATCAACCTGCCGTCGGGGTGTTCGTTCCACCCGCGTTGCCCGTACGCGCCGCGGCTGCCCGACGACCGGTGCAGCACCACCCTGCCCGACCTGCGGCCGGGCGGGCGGGTTCCGAACCACGTGAAGGCCTGCCACCTACCGGATCCGGACGAGATCTTCGTCGAAGAGATCCTGCCGCGGATCGGGTGAGGGAGAAGCTGCCATGACCGAAAGCACCACCACACCCACGACCCGTGGGACCAACGCGCGGCGGCAGGTCGGCGACCCCACGGCCCCGCTGCTGGAGGTACGCGACCTCGTCAAGCACTTCCCGGTCCGCTCCGCCGGCGTGGTCCGGCGGGTGGTCGGCCAGGTCCAGGCGGTGGACGGCGTCTCCTTCACGGTGGGGCGCGGGGAGTCCCTCGGCCTGGTCGGCGAGTCCGGCTGCGGCAAGTCGACGACCGGCCGGCTGATCACCCGGCTGCTGGATCCGACCGGCGGCGAGGTGCTCTTCGAGGGCACCGACATCAGCAAGCTGACGGGCCGCAGGCTGCTGCCGTACCGGCGCAAGATCCAGATCATCTTCCAGGACCCGTACTCCTCGCTGAACCCACGGCACACCGTGGGCAGCATCATCGGCACCCCGCTGCGGGTGCACGACATCGTTCCCCGGAACAAGGTGCTCTCGCGGGTGCAGGAACTCCTCGAGGTGGTCGGCCTCAACCCCGAGCACTACAACCGCTATCCGGGCGAGTTCTCCGGCGGCCAGCGGCAGCGGATCGGGATCGCCCGGGCACTGGCGGTGCGGCCCCAGCTGATCGTGGCCGACGAGCCGGTCAGCGCACTGGACGTGTCGATCCAGGCCCAGGTCGTCAACCTGCTGGCGGACCTGCAGAAGGAGTTCGGCATCTCCTTCGTGTTCATCGCCCACGACCTGGCGGTGGTACGCCACTTCTGTCCCCGGGTCGCGGTGATGTACCTCGGGAAGGTCGTGGAGATCACCGACCGCGAGCGGCTGTACTCCCGCCCGCACCACCCGTACACCCAGGCGCTGCTGTCCGCGGTGCCCGACGTGGGGCAGGCGGCGATCGGCGGCCGGCGCGAGCGGATCCGGTTGTTCGGCGACGTGCCCAGCCCGATCGACCCGCCGTCGGGATGCCGGTTCCGTACGCGGTGCTGGAAGGCGCAGGACATCTGCGTCACCCAGGAACCGCCGCTGGTGCAGATCGCCGGCGGCCACCGGGTGGCCTGCCACTTCGCGGCCCCGCCGACGGCGGCGGACGCCCAGGCGAGCCAGGTGGCCGCGGCCGCCGCGGCCGAGGGTGACGGCGAGGTCCACCCGGAGGACCTCACGTCGCTGCGCTGAGCCGCGCCGACAGCCGGCGGATAGTCTCGGGGCCGTGACCGACGAGGCGTTGTTCGAGGTGTCCGGCCGGGCCGGCGAATCCGGCAGCCATGGCGGACCGGGTGGCACGGGTGGCCCTGGTGCGGGCGGGGCGCCCCGGGGTTCGGGGAGCCTGTCCGACACCGACCACCAGGCGGCGCCGCTGGCCGTACGCATGCGTCCCCAGACCCTCGACGACCTGGTCGGCCAACGTCAGCTGCTGGCGCCGGGTGCGCCGCTGCGCCGGATGGTCGAGGGCGACCAGGCAATGTCGCTGCTGCTGTGGGGACCGCCCGGCTCGGGGAAGACCACCATCGCCTCGATCGTGAGCCGGCAGACCAACCGCGCGTTCGTGGAGGTCTCGGCCGTCTCCGCCGGGGTGAAGGAGGTCCGCACCGTCATCGACGCGGCCCGCCGCGACCTCGGCCGGGGCCGGGAGACGGTGTTGTTCGTCGACGAGGTGCACCGGTTCAACAAGGCCCAGCAGGACGCGCTGTTGCCGGGCGTGGAAAACCGCTGGATCTCGCTGGTCGCGGCGACCACGGAGAACCCCTTCTTCTCCGTCATCTCCCCGCTGCTGTCGCGTTCGCTGCTGTTGCGGCTGGAGCCGCTGTCCGACGACGACATCGGCGAGCTGGTCGACCGGGCGGTCGTCGACGAGCGCGGACTGGCCGGCGCGGTGGACCTGGTCGCGCAGGCCCGCGAGCACCTGGTCCGGATGGCCGGCGGCGACGCCCGGCGGGCCCTGACCTACCTCGAGGCCGCGGCCGGCGCCGCGCGGTCCAAGGACTCCCGCGAGGTCGACCTGGCCACGCTGGAGACGGCGGTCGACCGGGCCGCGGTCCGCTACGACCGCGACGGCGACCAGCACTACGACGTCGCCAGCGCGTTGATCAAGTCGATCCGGGGCAGCGACGTGGACGCCGCGCTGCACTACCTTGCCCGGATGGTCGAGGCGGGGGAGGACCCCCGGTTCGTCGCCCGCCGCCTGGTGATCTCGGCCAGCGAGGACATCGGGATGGCCGACCCGACCGCCCTCGGAGTCGCGGTGGCGGCCCACCAGGCCACCCAGTTCGTCGGCCTGCCCGAGGCCGCGATCAACCTCGCCCAGGCCGTCATCCACCTCGCGCTGGCACCGAAGTCGAACGCCGTGGTCACCGCGATCGGGGCGGCCCAGGCCGACGTGCGGTCGGGCCGGATCGGCCGGGTGCCGGCGCACCTGCGCGACGCGCACTACAGCGGCGCCAAGAAGCTCGGCCACGGCTCCAGCTACCGCTACGCCCACGACGACCCCCGCGGGATCGTCGCGCAGCAGTACGCACCCGACGAGATAGCCGGCCGGGTCTACTACCAGCCCACCGGCCGGGGCGCCGAAGGTGCCGCGGCCCAGCGCCTGGAGCGGATCCGGCGCATCCTCGCCGGTGACGAGTGAGGGTGCCGCGGCGGTCCCGCACAGCGGCTCACGGCGGCCCCGTCCCGGCGGAGGAATCCTTCGGGCAAACCGTGCCATGTCGGTGCCACGACACGGTACGCAGGGGCGGCGCGCGCCGCGCCGTCAACCGTTATAGGTTTGGTCGCCATGACTGCCGGTGAAATCGCGGGCTTGATCGCGGCCGCGGCGCTGCTGCTGCTCGTGGGGCTTCTCGCCTACCCCATCCTCAAGCTCGGCAAGGTGCTGGACGAGACCCGCCTGCTCGTCCGGGGCGTCTCCGACGAGAGCGTACCTTTGCTGGGAGAGGTCACCACGACGGTGACGACCACAAACGCCCAGCTCGAACGCGTCGATGCGATCACCTCGCGGGTGCAGACCGTGTCCGAGAACGTCGCCGGCCTGAGTTCGCTGTTCGCGGCCACGCTCGGTGGACCCCTGGTGAAGGCGGCCGCCTTCTCCTACGGCGTACGCCGGGCGATCACCGCCCGCAGCCGCCGCGACATGGAGCGCGAGGTGCGTTCGCAGATGCGTGGCGGCCGTCGCCGTAAGGAGGCCGACGTCGCATGAGGCGATTGGTGTGGGTCGTGGTGGGCGCCACCGTCGGCGTCGTCGTCGTACGCAAGCTGTCCCAGCAGGCGGAGATCTTCAGCCCCCAGGGCCTGGCCAGGCAGCTGGGCGGACTCGGCGAGGCCGTACGCGCGTTCGGCGAGGAGATCCGGGCCGGCATGGACGCCCGCGAGCAGGAGCTGCGCAGCGCCCTCGCGCTGGACGCGTCCGAGCCGAACGGGCACGCGGGTCTGGACGTCGAGGCCGCCACGCGCCTCGCCCGTGACCCGAACTCGAGCTGGAGGGACGGAAACTGATGGACACGGCGGAGATTCGCCGACGCTACCTGCGCTTCTTCGGAGAGCGCGGCCACACCGTCGTTCCATCGGCCTCGCTGCTGCTCGACGACCCCAACCTGCTGTTCGTCAACGCGGGCATGGTGCCGTTCAAGCCCTACCTGCTGGGCCAGGAGACGCCGCCCTACCCCCGGGCGACCAGCGTGCAGAAGTGCGTGCGCACCGGTGACATCGAAGAGGTCGGCAAGACCACCCGGCACGGCACGTTCTTCCAGATGAACGGCAACTTCTCCTTCGGCGACTACTTCAAGGAACAGGCGATCGAGTCCGCCTGGGAGCTGGTCACCCGCCCTGTCGGCGAGGGCGGCTTCGGCCTGCCGGAGTCCCGCATCTGGGTGACCGTCTACCACGAGGACGACGAGGCGGCCCGGATCTGGCAGCACCGCATCGGGCTTCCCGAGCAGCGGATCGTGCGCCGCGGCATGGCCGACAACCTGTGGTCGATGGGCGTGCCCGGCCCGTGCGGACCGTGCAGCGAGCTCTACATCGACCGCGGCCCGGCATACGGCCCCGAGGGCGGCCCGGAGGTCGACGAGGACCGCTTCCTGGAGTTCTGGAACCTCGTCTTCATGCAGTGGGTGCGCGGCGAGGGCCCGGCCAAGGAGGGCTACGAACTGCTCGGCGACCTGCCGGCCAAGAACATCGACACCGGCATGGGCCTGGAGCGGATGGCCGCGCTGTTGCAGGGCGTGGACAACATCTACGAGAACGACGAGATCCGGCCGGTCCTCGACCGCGCGACCGAGCTGAGCGGCCGCTCCTACGGCACCGACCACCAGACCGACGTACGCCTGCGGGTCGTGGCCGACCACGTGCGCTCGGCGCTGATGATCGTCAGCGACGGCATCTCGCCGGGCAACGAGGGACGCGGCTACGTGCTGCGCCGGATCATCCGCCGGGCCGTCAACCAGATGCGGCTGCTCGGCGTCGACGAGGCCACCATGCCCGCGCTGCTGCCGGTCAGCCAGTCGCGGATGAAGCTGTCCTACCCCGAGTTGGAGCGTGACTGGCAGCGGATCAGCTCGGTCATCTACGCCGAGGAGGAGACGTTCCTCGGCACGCTGAAGACCGGTGCGCAGATCTTCGACCTCGCGGCCACCGAGACCAGGCAGTCCGGTGGTTCGGTGCTGGCCGGGGCCAAGGCGTTCCAGCTGCACGACACCTACGGCTTCCCGTTCGACCTGACCATGGAGATGGCGGCCGAGCGCGGCCTGTCGGTGGACGAGGAGGGCTTCCGCCGGCTGATGGCCGAGCAGCGCACCCGCGCGAAGCAGGACGCGGCAGCTCGCAAGACCGCGCACGCCGACCTGTCCGCCTACCGCTCGGTCGCCGACACCCTCGGCCACTCGGTGGAGTTCACCGGGTACGACGAGGTGGTGTCGGAGGGGCGCGTGGCCGGTCTGCTGGTCGGCGGCGAGCCGGTCACCTCCGCACGCGAGGGCGAGACCGTCGAGCTGGTGCTGGACCGCACGCCGTTCTACGCCGAGTCCGGTGGTCAGCTGGCCGACGAGGGCGTGGTCGAGCTGGCCAACGGTGCGCGACTGGTCGTCCACGACGTCCAGTCACCGCTGTCCGGGCTGATCGTGCACCAGGCGAAGGTGCTCGAGGGCGAGGTCGTGCCGGGCACCTTCGCCCAGGCCCTGGTCGACGTCGAACGCCGGCGCGCGATCTCTCGCGCACACACCGCGACCCACATGGTGCACAAGGCGTTCCGGGAGGCGCTCGGTGAGACCGCGGCGCAGGCGGGCTCGGAGAACGCGCCCGGCCGGTTCCGGTTCGACTTCACCTCCACCGGCCCGGTCCCTGAGGCCGTGCTGGCCGAGGCCGAGGAGCGCGTCAACGACCTGTTGCTCGCCGACCTGCCGGTGACCGCGGAGGAGATGCCGCTGGTCGACGCGCGCCAGGCCGGCGCGATGGCGCTGTTCGGTGAGAAGTACCCCGACGTGGTGCGGGTGATCTCCGTCGGCGACTGGGCACGGGAGCTGTGCGGCGGTACGCACGCCGGTCGCTCCGGCCAGCTCGGCGTGGTCAAGCTGCTCTCGGAGTCCTCGATCGGTGCCGGCATCCGCCGGGTGGAGGCGCTGGTCGGCGCGGACGCCTACCGCTTCCTCGCCCGCGAGCACGTGCTGCTCGGTCAGCTCGCCGAGGCGGTCAAGGCCCGCCCGGAGGAGCTTCCCGAGCGGGTGGCCGGCATCATCGACCGGCTGCGCACCGCCGAGAAGGAGCTGGAACGCATCCGGGTGCAGCAGGTGCTCGCCACGGCCGGCCGGCTCGCCGCCAACCCCAAGGACGTGTTCGGGGTGTCGCTGGTCGCCCACCGGGTGGACGGCGCCTCGGCCGGTGACCTGCGCAAGCTGGCGCTGGACGTGCGCGGCCGGATGCCGACCGACCGGCCGGCCGTGGTCGCCGTCGTCGGCGCCAGCGGTGGCCGGCCCTCGGTGGTGGTGGCCGTCAACGACGAGGGCCGCAACTGGCGGCTTTCGGCAGGTGCACTGGTCAAGATCGCCGCCGGGGTGCTCGGCGGTGGCGGCGGGGGCAAGGACGACGTCGCGCAGGGCGGCGGCACCGACCCCGGTAAGGCCGACGAGGCCCTTCGCGAGGTCGAGTACGCCGTCGGCACGCGGGTCACGAGCAGCTGAGCGCGGACGGCGACGATGCGCGGCGGCGTACGGCTGGGTGTCGACGTGGGCGATGTCCGAATTGGGGTAGCCCGCTGCGACCCGTCCGGATATCTCGCGGTCCCGGTGGAGACGGTCCGGCGCGGCCCGGGTGACTTCGACCGGCTGGCGGCGCTGGCCGAGGAGTCGGAGGCGGTCGAGGTCGTCGTCGGGTTGCCGGTGTCGCTGTCGGGCCGGGAGGGGCCCGCCGCGGCGAAGGCCCGCGAGTTCGCCGGCGAACTCGCCGAGCGGCTCGCACCGGTTCCGGTGCGGCTGTTCGACGAACGTCTGTCGACGGTGGGTGCGCAGCAGGGGTTCAAGGCACAGGGGCGGTCCATCAAGAGCACCAGGAACCGTATCGACCAGGCGGCGGCTGCAGTCATCCTCCAGAACGCGCTCGACACCGAACGTTCCACCGGAAAGCCGCCGGGCTCGACCGTAAGGAGAACGACCGCCAGTGAGTGAGCTCGGGTTCCAGACCTCCGGCCGCGTACGCCACCGTCGTGGACGCGGCTGTGTCGCCGTCCTGATCGCACTGGCCGTGATCGGCGGCCTGGGCGCCGTCGCGGTGATCAAGGGCCGCGCCCTGCTGTCGGACGTGTTCAGCGTCCCGGACTACACCGGCTCCGGCCAGGGCCAGGTCGTGGTCCAGATCGAGCAGGGTGAGTCCAGCACCGACATCGCCGACACCCTGGAGCAGAAGGACGTGGTGAAGAGCGCGGAGGCGTTCACCCGCGCGGCCCGCAGCGACTCCAGGGCGCTGTCGATCCAGCCCGGCTACTACCGGCTGCGGGAGCAGATGGCGGCCAAGAACGCGCTGGGGCTGCTGCTCGACCCCGACGCCAGGATCATGGAACGCGTGACCGTGCCGGAGGGCCGGCGCGTCTCCCAGATCGTGTCGATCCTCTCGGACAAGACCAAGATCCCCGCGTCGGAGTTCCAGCAGGCGCTGAAGGACCCGTCCTCGCTGGGGCTGCCGAAGTACGCCAGGGGCAAGGCGGAGGGGATGCTGTTCCCCGCGACGTACGACATCGACCCGGGGACCACCGCGGCCTCGCTGCTGAGCGACATGGCCAAGCGGCACAACCAGGTGAGCACCCAGCTCGGCCTGGCCGACAGCACAGCGCAGACCGACTTCGACCCGCTGCAGGTGGTCACGGTCGCCAGCCTGGTCGAGGCGGAGGCCCGCCGGCCCGAGGACTTCCCGAAGGTCGCCCGGGTGATCTACAACCGGGTGGCGAAGAACCAGCGGCTGCAGCTGGACTCGACCGTGCACTACGCGATCAACCGCTACAACACTCCCTCGACGACCCAGGCCGAACGCGCCAACCCCTCGCCGTACAACACCTACGCGCACGCGGGCCTGCCGCCGGGTCCGATCAACTCACCCGGTGAGCGTGCGCTGCGCGCGGCCATCCATCCCGCCGAGGGCTCGTGGATGTACTTCGTGACCGTCAATCCGGACACCGGTGAGACGAAGTTCGCCACCACGCTCGCCGAGCACGAGAGGTACGTGCGGCAGTTCCAGAGCTGGTGCCGTTCGCACTCCGACCGCTGCTGACGGCCGTGAAACCCGAAGAGAAGCACGTACGCCGGTGCGCGGTGCTCGGCTCACCGATCGCGCACTCCCTGTCGCCGGTGCTCCACCGCGCGGCGTACGCCGAGCTGGGCCTGCCGTGGCGCTACGACGCCTTCGACGTGGGCGAGGAGGGGCTGGCCGCCTTCCTCGCCGGGCTCGACCCTTCCTGGCGCGGCCTGTCCCTGACCATGCCGCTCAAGCGCGCCGTCATCCCGCTGTGTGACGAGGTGGCCGAGCCTGCCCGGCTGGTCGGCGCGGTCAACACCGTCCTGCTGGCCGGGGGCCGGCGTACGGGCACCAACACCGACGTACCCGGCATGGTCGAGGCACTGCGCGAACGCGGCGTCAGGACCGTCCGCCACGTCCTGCTGGTCGGCGTGGGCGCCACTGCCTCCTCCGCTCTTGCCGCCTCGGCGGCGATGGACGCGAGCCGGGTGTGGGCGCTGGCCCGCGACCCCGCCCGCGCCCAGGACCTGCAGCGGCTCGCGACCGAACTCGGCGTCGACCTGCGCGTCGTCGCCTGGGGAGACGCGGCGGCCGACCTGCCGGCGCGGGTGGACCTCGCGGTGTCCACCGTCCCCGACGAGGCGGCGGCACCGGTCGCCTTCGAGGTCACCCGGCGGGCCGAGGTGGTCTTCGACGCGCTGTACGACCCGTGGCCGACCCGGCTGGCGCAGGCCGCCGACCAGGCCGGGCTGGTGGTGCTCGGCGGGCTGGACCTGCTGGTCCACCAGGCCGCGTTGCAGGTGGAGCAGATGACCGGAAAGACTCCCGCGCCGGTGGCCGCGATGCGGGCCGCCGGCGAGCACGCCCTGCGCAGCCGGGCCGGGTAGTGCGCCGAGGTCCCGGCCGCGGGGCCATGCCCCCGCGTCGCTCGTCGATCGCCGGGTCCGCCCGTGACCGCCCTGGCCGCCCCTGTGGACAAGCGGCCACAACCCCGCGCCGGCCGCTAGGCTCCGTCACCGTGACGGCATGGAACATCGCGTTCGTGGCGGGTTGCGTCGCGGTCGGCGGTGTCGCCGGGACACTGGTACCGGCCTGGGTGGCGCGCCTGCCCGATCCGGCCCGGCCAGACGAGGAGTTCGACAGGGAGAGCGCCGACGCGGTCAGCGGCGAGGTCGACCGGGGGATCGGCGGGACCGGTGGGTCCGGCGGCGACGACGGTCCCGAGCCATACGACACCCCCGTCTCCTACGCCGAGCTCGCCCGCTGGCCCGCGCTGCCCGTGGTGGCCGCCGTCGCGACCGGCCTGACCTGGGGCCTGCTGGCCTGGCGGCTGGGACCCGACGCGGCCCTGCCGGCCGTTCTCTACATCGCCCTGGCCGGAATCCTGCTCGGCTACGTCGACCTGCGGGTGCGGCTGCTGCCCAACGCCGTGGTCCTGCCGTCGTACGCCGTGGTGGTCGGGCTGCTCGGCGGCGCCGCGCTGGTCACCGGTGCCTGGACCCGGCTTGCCTGGGCGCTGGTCGGCGGGGCGGCACTGTGGCTGTTCCTGGCGTTGCTGGGGACGCTCGCCCCGTCCGGGCTGGGCTTCGGTGACGTCAAGCTGGCCGGGGTGCTCGGGGTCGGCCTGGGCTGGTTCGGCCTGCCGTACGTCCTGGTCGGCACGTTCGCGGCATTCGTGCTCGGCGGGGTGGTGAGCCTCGGCCTGGTCGTGGCCGGCCGCGCGCACCGCAAGACCGCGATCCCGTTCGGGCCGTTCCTGCTGGCGGGATTCCTGCTCACGGTGATGTACGGCGAACCCGTGCTCGGCTGGTACCTCACGCGCTGAGCCGACGGGTGCCGTGAAAGACTTTCCGGCATGCTTCGGTGGCTCACCGCGGGCGAGTCGCACGGCCCCGCCCTGGTCGCAATTCTCGAGGGACTGCCGGCCGGCGTCCAGATCACCACTGACGACGTCAGCCGGCAGCTGGCTCGTCGGCGGCTGGGCTACGGCCGCGGCGCCCGGATGTCGTTCGAACGTGACGAGCTGGACTTCCTCGGCGGCGTCCGGCACGGCCGCACGCTCGGTGGTCCGGTCGCGGTGCGCGTCGGCAACAGCGAGTGGCCCAAGTGGGCCAAGGTGATGGCCGCCGACCCGGTGGACCTCGACGAACTCGCCAGCCTGGCCCGCAACGCCCCGCTGACCCGGCCCCGCCCCGGCCACGCCGACCTGGTGGGGATGCAGAAGTACGGCTTCGACGAGGCCCGCCCGGTGCTCGAACGCGCCAGCGCCCGGGAGACCGCGGCCCGGGTCGCGCTCGGATCGGTCGCCACGGCGTTCCTGAGCCAGGCACTGGATGCGACGGTCCTCAGCCACGTCGTCGAGCTGGGCACGGTGCGCGCGCCGGCGGGCAGCGTTCCGTCGGCGGGTGACCTGGAGCGGATCGACGCCGACCCGGTGCGCTGCCTGGACCCCGCCACCAGCCAGGCGATGGTGGCCGAGGTGGACACCGCGCACAAGGAGGGCGACACCCTCGGCGGCGTCGTCGAGGTGGTCGTGTGGGGACTTCCGCCCGGACTCGGCAGCCACGTGCACTGGGACCGTCGCCTCGACGCCCGGCTCGCGGCCGCGCTGATGGGCATCCAGGCGATCAAGGGTGTCGAGGTCGGCGACGGGTTCGAACTGGCCAGGACCCGCGGGTCGGCCGCCCAGGACGAGATCGAACGCCGCGACGACGGTCTGCGCCGCACCTCCGGGCGTTCCGGCGGAACCGAGGGCGGCATGTCGACCGGTGAGCTGCTGCGGGTACGCGCGGCGATGAAGCCGATCTCCACCGTGCCGCGTGCCCTGCGGACCGTCGACGTGGCCACCGGCGAGGAGGCTCGGGCCCACCACCAGCGCTCCGACGTGTGCGCGGTGCCGGCCGCCGGTGTGGTCGCCGAGGCGATGGTGGCCCTGGTCGTCGCCGACGCCGTACTCGAGAAGTTCGGCGGAGACTCGGTGCCGGAGACCCGGCGCAACGTCGCCTCCTACCTCGACCAGCTGAGCATCCGGTGAGCGCGCCCCGAGTGGTCCTCATCGGCCCGCCGGGTGCCGGCAAGAGCACCGTGGGCACGCTGGTCGCCGAACTGCTCGGCGTGACGTTCCGCGACACCGACACCGACGTGGAGACCGAGACCGGATCGGTGATCGCGGACATCTTCGTCGACCAGGGCGAGGTCGCGTTTCGCCGGCTGGAACGCGCCGCCGTCCGCCGGGCGCTGACCGAGCATCCGGGCGTACTCGCCCTCGGCGGCGGTGCGGTCCTGGACGCCGACACCCGCCGGGACCTGTGCAGCCAGCACGTGGTGTTCCTGGACGTCTCGCTCGCCGACGCGGCCCGCCGGGTCGGCCTGGACACCTCCCGGCCGCTGCTGCTCGGGAACGTCCGCGGCCAGCTCAAGCAGCTGATGGACGCCCGGCGTCCGCTCTACGGCGAGGTCGCCTCGGTGGTGATCTCCACCGACGGGCGCGAGCCCGCCGACATCGCCGGCGAGGTGGTCCGCACGGTGCGGGGCACCGGCCCGGCGGGGGAGCACCGGCCGTGAGCGAGTCCGTCCGGATCCCGGTCCGCACCTCCCGGCCCTACGACGTCGTCGTCGGAACGAACGTCCTCCACGAGCTGCCCGGCCTGCTCGGCGACGGCGTACGCAAGGTCGCCGTCGTGCACCAGCAGGCCCTGACCGCGACCGGGGAGCGGATCCGCGACCTGCTGACCGGGCGCGGCTTCTCGGCGTACCTCCTGGAGGTCCCCGACGCCGAGCAGTCCAAGACGGCCGAGGTCGCCGCCCGCTGCTGGTCCGCGCTCGGCGAGTGGGGCTTCACCCGCTCCGACGCGCTGGTCGGGGTCGGCGGGGGAGCGACCACCGACCTCGCCGGCTTCGTCGCGGCCACCTGGCTGCGCGGCGTGGCGGTCGTACAGGTGCCGACCACGTTGCTCGGCATGGTCGACGCGGCCGTCGGCGGCAAGACCGGCATCAACACCGCCGAGGGAAAGAACCTCGTCGGCGCCTTCCACGAGCCGGTCGGCGTCCTGTGCGACCTGGCCGCCCTGCGCACCCTGCCGGCGCCCGACTACGTGAGCGGGCTGGCCGAGGTGGTCAAGTGCGGGTTCATCGCCGACCCGGTGATCCTGGACCTGATCGAGGCCGACCCCGCTGCCGCCGCCGACCCGGCCGGCGACCCGGCCGGCGACCTCACCGCCGAACTCGTGGAACGCTCGGTCCGGATCAAGGCCGCGGTCGTCGCCGACGACCTCACCGAGACCTCGGCCACCGCCGGCGGCGGCATCGGCCGTGAGGTGCTCAACTACGGGCACACCATGGGGCACGCGATCGAGCGTGCCGAGCACTACCGCTGGCGGCACGGCGCCGCGGTGTCGGTCGGCCTGGTCTACGTCGCCGAACTCGCCCGGCTGGCCGGCCGACTGGACGAGCAGACGGCGCGGCGGCACCGCGACATTCTTGAACTGCTCGGCCTGCCGACCGCCTACCGCGGGGCCGACTGGCCGAACCTGCTGGCCGGGATGCGGCTGGACAAGAAGGCGCGCGGAGATCTCGTACGCTTCGTCGTCCTCGACGGCCTGGCCAAGCCGGGCCTGCTCGAGGGACCCGACACCGCGCTGATGCGCTCGGCGTACGACACGATCTCGGGCTGAACCCCGCAGGCGCAGGCCCGCGGGCCCAATGGCTGGGCGGCACCCTCAGCCGGGGCGTACGCCCGCGGCGTCCCTGATCTCCTTGCCGTGCGCGGCACCGGAGCCGCGGGCGCAGTGGGCGCAGCAGAAGAACCTGCCGTCGACCTCCACCCCGTGTCCGATGATCCGGCAGCGGCACTGCTCACACACCGGAGCCAGCCGCTGCACCGCGCACTCGAAGGAGTCGAACGTGTGCACCGCACCGCTTCCGGTGTGTACCTCGAACGACATCCAGTAGTCGTTGCCGCAGACCTCGCAGGCGCTCATGGCAGAAAGGCTTCCCGGCCGCGCGCACCCGCACACCCGGGTCAGGCGTACCGGCTCGACTCCGGCGCCGGTTCCGGCGTCGAGGCAGGGGCCGACGCCGAGGGGGCCGCGGACAGCACGTGGTCCAGCATCTCCCGCGAGGTGGCGAGCTCGTCGATGGCGCGGCTGATGCGCTCGCGTTCCCGGCGAAGCTGGGCGACCAGATCGGGGCAGGTGGGGACGAGCCGGTCGTCGTCGGTACGCACGCATGGCAGCACCTGGGCGATCGTCGCCGTCGGCAGGCCGGCGGCGAGCAGGCAGCGGATCCGCCGGACGGCCTCCACGTCGGTCTCGCTGTAGATGCGGTAACCGCTCGGCAGCCGGTCGGGGGCGAGCAGCCCCTGCTGCTCGTAGTAGCGCAGCAGGCGCTCGTGTACGCCGGTCCGCGCCACCATCTCCTTCATCCGCATCCGCGGGACACCTCCGCTCGTGACTCGTGGGGCTGCGCGGAGCGCGGGGGCTCAGCCCAGGGAGCGGACGAACCGCTGCGCGTCGGCCAGGCCCATTCCGGTCTCGGCCCGGACCAGCCGGACCGCCTCGATCTCACGGCCCTGCGACCGCAGCGAACGGGCCCGCGCGGCCAGGTCGGCCGGCGAGGTGTCCGGCGACTCGGGTTCCTCGGTGAACGGGGTGGACGCGGTGGGCGGGGTGACGTCGACCGCGTCGCCGCGCAGTACCACCGTGGGTGGACGGTGCCCGGCGGCGATTGCCTCGACCAGTGCCTTGGCGTCGGCCAGGCCGAGCCGGGTCGAGTCTCGCAGTTCCTTGACGGCCTTGACCTTCTTGTTCTGGCCGAGCAGCGCCACCACCACGGCCACGACCATCGGGTCGACCGGCTGGTTCAGGATCCGCGCGGTGTCCGTCCGGGCGGGCTGCCCGCGTTCGGTGAACCGGGACTGCCCGGACCGGCCGGCCTGCCCAGGCTGCCCCGACTGTCCGGGGAGGCCGGATCCCGCATACGGCCGGCCGCCCGGCACCGCCCGGTCGGCACCGGGCCCGCGCCGCCGGAAGAGCACCATCCCCACGAGGACGGCGAGTCCGGCGAGGATCACCACCAGGACGTCGGTCACGTGAGGATGCTAATCCCGCAGGCACGGCCCGTCAGCCCTGGCCACCGACGGCGCGGTGGCCAGGCGGGGAAACGACCGGCGGATGCCCTAGCCTGGCCGGGTGCGTGTTCTCGTCCTGAACGGCCCCAACCTCGGCCGCCTCGGTTCGCGCGAGCCGGACGTCTACGGCTCCACGTCCTACGCCGACCTGGTGGCCTCCTGTGCCAAGACCGGCGCCGAGCTCGGCCTGGAGGTGGAGGTCCGCCAGACCGACCAGGAGGCGGAGCTGGTGGGCTGGCTGCACGAGGCCGCCGACACCTCGACCCCGGTGGTGCTGAACCCCGCCGCGTTCACCCACTACTCCTATGCCGTACGTGATGCCTGCGCGCAGCTCACGGCCCCGCTGATCGAGGTGCACCTGACCAACCCGGCGCGGCGGGAGGCGTTCCGGCACACCAGCGTGGTGGCCGGGGTGGCGACGGGGACGATCGCGGGCTTCGGGTTCGAGTCGTACCGCCTGGCGCTGTCGGCGGTGGCCGCCACGCACCGTCCCTGAGCACCCTCGGAAAGGCTTGATCAGCTCCGGGGGTTGCCCCGGGCGGGCCGGGGCGCAAGGGTGGAACGGTGCCTGACATTCACGCCGCCCGCCGGGCCCGGCTGCGCGACCTGCTCGCCGCCCGGGACGTTCCCGCCGCACTGATCACCCACCTCGTCAACGTCCGGTACCTCTCGGGGTTCACCGGCTCCAACGCCGCCCTGCTGGTACGCGCCGACGGCACCGAGGGCGACGACGCCGCGGTGCTGGCCACAGACGGCCGGTACGCCGACCAGTCCGCGGCACAGTGCCCGGACCTGGAGATCGTCGTCGACCGGCAGTTGCTGGCGGCGCTGGCGCGGCGCGCGGCCGCGTGGGGTGTCTCGCGGCTCGGTGTGGAGACGCACTCACTGACCGTCGACGCGCTGGAGTCCCTCCGTTCGCTCGAACCCGGCCTGGCGCCGGGCTCGCTGCACCGGGCGGTGGAGGGGCTGCGGGTCGACAAGGACCACATCGAACTCGACCACCTGCGGCAGGCCTGTGCGGTGTCCACCAAGGCACTGGCCGACCTGTTCGCCGGCCGGCTCGTGGGCCGGTCCGAGCGCGAGATCGCCCGCGACCTGGAGGCGCGGATGTTCGCCGCCGGCGCCGAGGCGCTGGCGTTCGACACGATCGTCGCGGGTGGGGAGCACTCGGCCATTCCGCACCACCACCCGACCGACCGGCTGCTCGCGCCGGGTGACTTCCTCAAGATCGACTTCGGTGCCCGTTACGAGGGCTACCACGCCGACTGCACCCGGACCGTCGTCGTGGGTGCGGAGCCGGCGGACTGGCAGCGGGAGATCCACGACGTCGTCCGTGCCGCCCAGCGGGCCGGACGACACGCCCTGACGCCCGGCGTCGCCCTGTCGGACGTGGACGCGGCGGCCCGGGACGTGATCGACGCCGCGGGCTACGGCGATCGGTTCACCCACGGCCTGGGGCACGGCGTCGGGCTGGAGATCCACGAGGACCCGTTCTTCGCCAGGACCGCGGAGGGTAAACTCGGCCCTCGCACTCCTGTCACCATCGAGCCGGGCGTCTACCTGCCGGGCCGCGGTGGTGTCCGCATCGAGGACACGTTGATCGTCCACGACGGCGAGGTGGAGGTGCTCACCCAGGCCGGCAGGGACCTCCTCGTCCTGGCATGACGGAAGCGGCTCCGGCCGGTTCCGCCCGAACGGGTCGAAACGACCCGAACCGCAGCAGCTGAGAGGCGAATACCGCAGTGGCAACCACGAACGACCTCAAGAACGGCATGGTGCTCAACCTCGACGGCCAGCTCTGGGGCGTGGTGTGGTTCCAGCACCACAAGCCCGGCAAGGGCGGCGCGGTCGTGCGCACCAAGCTGAAGAACGTGCTGTCGGGCAAGGTGGTCGACAAGACGTTCAACGCCGACGTGAAGGTCGACGTCGCCACGGTCGACAAGCGCGAGATGACCTACCTGTACAACGACGGCGAGTCCTTCGTCTTCATGGACGCCACGACCTACGAGCAGCTGCCGATCTCCGCGGAGACCGTCGGCGACGCGGCCCACTTCATGCTGGAGAACCAGAACGCCACGGTCGCGGTGCACGAGGGCGTCCCGCTGTACGTCGAGCTCCCGGCGTCGGTCGAGCTGACCATCGAGTACACCGAGCCGGGCCTGCAGGGCGACCGGTCGACTGGCGGCACCAAGCCGGCCCGGCTGGAGACCGGCTACGAGATCGCCGTGCCGTTGTTCATTACCACCGGCGAGAAGGTCAAGGTCGACACCCGCTCCGGCGACTACCTCGGACGGGTGTAGTGCCCGCACGATCGAAGGCACGCAAGCGGGCGGTCGACGTTCTCTACGAGTCCGAGCTGCGCGACCGCCGGCCGCTGACCACCCTGGCCGACCGGATCGAGCTGGCCGACCCGCCAGTGCCCGAGTACACCTCCCGGCTGGTGGAGGGCGTCGTCGAGCACGCCGAGCGGCTGGACGAGCTGTTGGCGGCACACGCGCAGGGCTGGACCCTGGAGCGGATGGCGCCGGTCGACCGCAACATCCTTCGGGTCGGTGCGTACGAACTCCTCTATGCCGACGACGTGCCCGACGCGGTGGCGATCAGCGAGGCCGTCCGGCTGGCCCGGGAGCTGGCAGGCGAGGAGTCCCCGGCCTTCGTCAACGGCCTGTTGGCGCACCTGCTGGAGCTGAAGCCGACCCTGCTGCCCTGAGGGGCCGCCCCCCTGGGCGGCCGCCCTGAGCGCGCCGCTCACGTAGCTCACCGTGGCGCGCCGCGCGATGCCGCGCGCCGCGGTGGGAATTTGCACTTCTGCTGCCATTTCGGTAGGAAAGACGCCCAAGCGCCGGACGTGCCCCCACCCCGGGCCGTCCGCATCGCAGCCGCACGCCATGACACCGGAGACGCCGGGCACGCTGCCCGGCCCGCCGACCTCGATAGACACGAGTCGGCACCGGACCACCTGACCGATGGGCGGCGCCCCGCCCTGCGGATAACAGTCCGCTCACAGGGAACTCACGGGGAGTACGCCCGACTCGGGTGGCAAGGCCGGGTTGCCTGCCGCAGGTCCGGGTTGGCAGTCGGCAAGTCCGGGTTGGCAGCCCAGGTGGCCAGTCCAGCTAGGAGGAGACCGCCGCGTGAACCTGTGGGACTTCCTCGTCGATCGCCGTGAAGTGCTGGTGTTCCAGGGTTTCCAGCACGCCTCGATGGTGGCGCAGTGCCTGGTCGTGGCCACGCTGCTCGCCCTCGTGGTGGCGGTGCTCGTCCAACGAAACCAACGTGCCGTCGGCCTCGCCACCGCCACCAGCGCCGTGGGTCTGACGATCCCGTCGTTCGCCCTGCTGGGGCTGTTGATCGCACCGCTCGGCATCGGGGTGGCACCGGCCGTCACCGCGGTCGTCTTCTACGCCAGCCTGCCCATCCTGCGCAACGCCGTCGTCGGACTGGCCGGGGTCGATCCCGCGCTGGTCGACGCGGCCCGCGGCATGGGGATGGGCCGGCTGACCACGCTGGTCCGGGTGGAGATTCCGCTCGCCTGGCCGGTGATCCTCGCCGGCATCCGCGTCTCCACCCAGATGGTGATGGGAATCGCCGCCATCGCGGCGTACGTCTCCGGCCCGGGCCTCGGCGGGCTGATCTTCACCGGCCTGTCCCGGTTGGGCGGCGCCAACTCTGTCAACTCCGCGTTGGCAGGCACGTTGGGCGTCGTCGTACTGGCCCTGATCTTCGACGGCATCCTCGTGCTCGTCGGCAAGTACACGACCTCGAGGGGTATCCGTGTCTGAGTCCACACAGCAGCCAGCCGGGTCCACCGGAGCCGGGGATTCCGGCGGCGCCGGCGGTGCCGCGCGATCCGACCACGTCCACGGCGTGCCGATCGAGCTCGTCAACGTCACCAAGCGGTATCCCGGCCAGCGAGCTGCCGCGGTGGAGGACGTCAGCATGCACATCCCGGCCGGGGAGATCGTCGTCTTCGTCGGTCCGTCGGGTTGCGGCAAGACGACCACGATGAAGATGATCAACCGGCTGATCGAACCCACCGGCGGGCAGATCCTGCTCGGCGGCGACGACGTGAGCCGCCGCAACGCCGACGAGCTCCGCCGGGGCATCGGCTACGTCATCCAGGCCGGTGGCCTGTTCCCGCACCTCACCGTGGGCGCCAACATCGGGCTCGTGCCGGGCCTGCTGAAGTGGAAGAGCTCCCGGACCACCGAACGCGTTGAAGAGCTCCTGGACATGGTGGGCCTGGACCCGGCGCAGTACCGCGACCGCTACCCGCGCGAGCTGTCCGGCGGGCAGCAGCAGCGGGTCGGCGTCGCCCGGGCACTGGCGGCCGACCCTCCGGTGCTGTTGATGGACGAGCCGTTCGGAGCGCTGGACCCGATCACCCGCCAGCACCTGCAGGACGAGCTGTTGCGGATCCAGGAGGAGCTGGGCAAGACGATCGTGTTCGTCACCCACGACTTCGACGAGGCGGTGAAGCTCGGCGACCGGATCGCGGTGCTGGCCGAGCGCTCCCGGATCGTGCAGTACGACACCCCTGCCGAGATCCTGGCCAATCCGGCGGACGAGTCGGTGGAGGGCTTCGTCGGAGCGGGTGCGGCACTGAAACAGCTCAGCCTCCAGCGGGTCGGCGGCGTCGACCTGGACGAGGCGGTGACCGCCACCGTGGGGGAGCAGGCGAACGAAGTCGCGGCTCGCACCCGCTCCGCCGGCCGCGAACACTGCATCCAGCTCGACGAGCGCCGCCGCCCGGTTCGGTGGCTGTCCCTGCGAGATCTCGACCGCGAGCCGGGTTTGCTGGCCGCCCGGCGCCGTGACGAGGGCATGGCCGTGGTCGGCACCCAGGCCACCCTCAACGACGCCCTGGACACGATGCTCACCTCCAGCCACGGCGTGGTCGTGGTCACCGGACGACGTGACGCCTACCAGGGCGTCATCCGGGTCGAGACGGTGATGAACGCCATCCAGGAACTCGGTTCCGACGACTGCGCCGGCACGCGCACGGCCGCACCCGAGGGCGAGCCGGCACCAGGTCCTGACGATCCGTCGTCGGCGGGCGCCGGTACCAACGGGGTAGCGCCGTGAGCACCACCACGGCGAACCCGGACGCGCTCGAACTCGCCGAGGACGCACCCGGCCGGCCCGCGCGCAAGCGCTGGATCGGCCAGCCGCTGGTCGCCGCACTGATGGTCGCGGGCGTGGTCGCCTACGTCCGGCTGGCCCACCACGACGCGGTGGCGGCCCGGCAACTCGACCTTTCGGCGCTGGCGGACCGCACCTGGGAACACATCGTGCTGGCCGCGGTGTCCACCGCCGTCGTGCTCGTGATCGCGCTGCCGCTCGGGGTGCTGCTGACGCGCCGCCGGACCCGCGCCGCGGCACCGGTGATCGTCGCGCTCGCCAACATCGGACAGGCCGCGCCCGCGATCGGCCTGCTCGTTCTGCTCGCCCTGTGGCTCGGGCTGGGCTTCGGCACCTGCGTGATCGCCCTTGCGGCGTACGCGATTCTCCCGGTGCTCCGCAACACGATCACCGGTATCCAGGGTGTCGACGCGAACCTGGTCGAGGCCGGCCGGGGCATGGGGATGTCCGCGACGAGGGTGCTGGTGCGCATCGAGCTGGTGCTCGCGGTACCGGTGATCCTGGCCGGGGTCCGGGTCGCGCTGGTGCTGCTGGTCGGCACGGCGACGCTCGCCACCTTCATCGACGGCGGCGGCCTGGGCAGCCTCATCACCACCGGCATCACGCTCCAGCGCACCAGCGTGCTGGTGGTCGGCGCGGTCCTGGTGGCCGCGCTGGCCCTGCTCATCGACTGGCTCGGCCGGGTCGTCGAGGAAGTCGCCCGACCCAAGGGCATGTGAAGGGAGGCCGGTCAGATGTCGCAGGAACACCCCCAGCACACCCATCCGGACCACACCGGGCCTCGCCGGCCCCTCATCGGGCGCCGGATCGGGCGCGTGACACCGGCACGAGTGGTCGCGCTGGTCGTCCTGGCCGGGCTGCTGCTGGCCAGTGGGTGCGGGCTGAAGGGCGCCTCGCAGTTCGCCCCCGATGCCGACCCCGGCTCGATCAAGCCCGAACCCTCGCTCAAGGACGCCCGCATCGTGGTGGGCTCGAAGGACTTCACCGAGCAGCTGATCCTGGGCAAGATGGCGGTGATCGCACTGCGAACGGCGGGGGCCGACGTCGTCGACCAGACCAACATCACCGGCAGCGTGGCCGTACGCCAGGCACTTCTGCGCGGCGACGTCGACGCCAACTGGGAGTACACCGGAACGGCCTGGATCAGCTACCTGGGCAAGACCAAACCGATCACCGGCCGGATGGCTCAGTGGAAGGCAGTACGTCAAGAAGACCTTGCCAAGCACCACCTGGAGTGGTTCGCGCCCGCGCCGATGAACAACACCTACGCGTTCGCGATCAGGTCCGAGAAAGCGAAGAAGCTCGGTGTTTCGAAGCTTTCGGACCTGAAGAAGCTGCCGCAGAAGGACCTGACCTTCTGCGTGGAGTCGGAGTTCGCCAGTCGTGACGACGGTTTCGAGCCGATGCTCAAGACCTACGGCATTCCGCTCGGCTCGAAGGTCCCGCGTGGCAATGTCCGAACGATGAGCACCGGCGTCGTCTACGACGCCACCGACAAGGGACGTTGCAACTTCGGCGAGGTGTTCACCACCGACGGCCGGATCAAGGCACTCGACCTGAAGGTGCTCGCCGACGACAAGCACTTCTTCCCCAACTACAACGTGGCTTTCAACGTGCGCGAGGACGTCGCCCGCAAGTACCCGCGGCTGCGCGCGGTGATGGAGCCGCTGACGGCGAAGCTGACCACCGACACGATGCTCGAGCTGAACGCCAAGGTCGACGTCGACGGTGAGGACCCCGGACTCGTCGCCCGCGACTGGATGCGTGCGAAGGGCTTCGTCAGCTAGTCAGTGATCCGCAGGACGCGGTCGGCCCGGTCGCGGGGCGAGCAGCCCCACGACCGGGCCGAACCAGACGAACCGGACGGGCCGGACGAGCCGGCCCAAACACTGTCGAGCACCCGGGCGGTGTGTTCGACGGTGCTCAGGCCTCGTCGTCGGAGACCGCCTCGGCCGCCTCGGCGTTCAGCACGCCCCAGGCGACCAGCCGGTCGGCGAGCACGCTGGGGCGCTCGTCGTAGATCACCGCGAGGGTCCGCATGTCCTCCTTGCGGATGGACAGGACCTTGCCGTTGTAGTCGCCGCGCTGAGCCTGGATCGTCGCGGCGTAACGCGCCAGCGGTGCCACCTCGACACCCTCCAGCTCTCCGAGGCGCTCCAGGTCGAGCACCAGCTTCGGCGGCGGCTCGGCGGCCGCGCCGATCGGGCCCACGCCGGGGAGGAGCTCGGTGATCGGCACGCCGTAGAACTCGGCGAGCTCGGAGAGCTTCTGGACGGTGACGGCCCGGTCCCCGCGTTCGTATGAGCCAACGACCACCGCTTTCCAGCGGCCCTTCGACTTCTGCTCTACCCCGTGGAGAGAAAGTCCCTGCTGCTGCCTGATCGCGCGAAGCTTCGCGCCCAGGGACCGTGCGTAGTCACTCGGCATCCGTGCTCAACCATCCTTAGATCATCGAGGGACACGGGAGTGCCGCGCCCAAAACAGTCACGGAGCGTGACGGTAACCCGGAGCGACTCCCACGTCAAGCCAACCTGGCCAGGACTTGACCCGCGTCAAGATCATCCATGGGTCCTCCACGCGGGGGCGGGCGCGGGGCGGACGCTTCGAAGTGACGTGCGGCACGTGCCACGGAACTGCCACGAAACTGCCACGACGCAGCACGCGAAACCGGACTCGAGACCGGCGGGCGCCGCCCGCGTGGGTGTGCGCGGGGCGGGCTGCTAGTCTCGGCAGCGGTTGGGCCCGGTCCGAACGAGCAGCGCGAGCCTAGGCCGACCACCCAGTACGACGTCCTTTAACGGCCCGTCCAGAGAGGCGGGGAAGGAGGTCACCTCGATGCCTGCTGCCCGCGATCCGAACCCCCAGCCGAGTCCGGAGCCTGATCCCGACCGGCGCGACGGCCACCGAGCGGTGCTCGACGAGGCCGACATCACCAGGGCGCTGACCCGGATCGCCCACGAGATTCTCGAACGCAACAAGGGCGCCGGCGACGTCGTGCTCCTCGGCGTTCCCACCCGCGGGGTCGAGCTGGCCCGGCGCCTCGGCGAGCGGATCAGCTCCGTCGAGGGCGGATTCGGCGGCGTCGGCGCGCTCGACGTGACGATGTACCGCGACGACCTGCGGCTGCGCCCCACCCGCGCGCTCGGTCACACCGCCATTCCCGAGGGCGGCATCGACGGCCGGATCGTGGTCCTCGTCGACGACGTGCTCTTCTCCGGCCGCACCATCCGGGCCGCGCTCACCGCCCTGGACGACATCGGCCGCCCACGCGCGGTGCAGCTCGCGGTCCTCGTCGACCGCGGGCACCGGGAGCTGCCGATCCGGGCCGACTTCGTTGGCAAGAATCTCCCCACCGCGGCACACGAGCGGGTCGCGGTCTACCTCAACGAGTCCGACGGCCGCGAGGCCGTGGTCATCACGAAGGAACCATCGACCGAGGGCGGTGTGTCGTGAAACACCTGTTGTCCGCGGGCGATCTCGACCGGGACGAGGCACTGCTCGTCCTGGACACCGCGGAGAAGCTGCGCGAGCTGGCCGACCGGCCGATCAAGAAGCTCCCGACTTTGCGCGGTCGTACGGTCGTCAACCTCTTCTTCGAGGACTCCACCCGCACCCGCATCTCGTTCGAGGCGGCGGCGAAACGCCTGTCGGCGGACGTGATCAACTTCTCCGCCAAGGGTTCCAGCGTGGAGAAGGGCGAGAGCCTGAAGGACACCGCGCTGACGCTGGCCGCGATGGGAGCCGACGCGGTGGTCGTGCGGCACCCGGCCAGCGGCGCGCCCCACCGGCTGGCCGCCTCCGACTGGATCAGCGCCAGCGTCCTGAACGCCGGCGACGGCACCCACGAACACCCCACGCAAGCGCTGCTTGACGCGTTCACCATGCGCCGCCACCTCGGCGACCTGGAGGGGCGCCGGGTCGCGATCGTCGGCGACGTCCTGCACAGCCGGGTGGCCCGCTCCAACGTGCTGCTGCTGCAGACCCTCGGTGCCGACATCACGCTGGTGGCACCGCCCACCCTGCTGCCGGTCGGGATCGAGCAGTGGTCCTGCTCGACGTCGTACGACCTGGACGCCGTGCTGCCCAAGACCGACGTGGTGATGATGCTGCGGGTGCAGCGCGAACGCATGAACGCCGCGTTCTTCCCCAGCGCCCGCGAGTACAGCCGCCGCTACGGCCTGGACGCGACCCGGATGGCGTCGCTGCCCGAGCATGCGCTGGTGATGCACCCCGGCCCGATGAACCGCGGCATGGAGATCTCCGCCGACGTCGCCGACTCCACCCGGTCGGTGATCGTCGAGCAGGTCACCAACGGCGTGGCCGTCCGGATGGCCGCGTTGTACCTCCTCCTGGCCGGGGGTGGCCCGGCCGTCGACGACACCGTGCCCGAGCAACGCAGCAGGGAGACGCCATGAGTGAGACCTACCTCCTGCGCGGGGCCAGCCCGCTCGGCGCGAAGCCCACCGACGTCCTCGTCCGCGACGGGCACGTCGCCCAGGTCGGCAGCCGCCCGTCGGCGAAGGGCGCCACCGTGGTCGACGCCGCCGGACTGGTGCTGCTGCCCGGCCTGGTCGACCTGCACACCCACCTGCGCGAGCCCGGCCGCGAGGACTCCGAGACCGTGGAGACCGGCACCGTCGCGGCCTCGGTCGGCGGCTACACCGCCGTGTGTGCCATGCCCAACACTCTTCCGGCCGCCGACACCGCCGGCGTCGTCGAGCAGGTCTACCGGCTCGGACAGCAGTTCGGCCGCTGCGACGTCCAGCCCATCGGCGCGGTCACCGTGGGACGCGGCGGCACCAAGCTCGCCGAACTCGGCGCGATGGCCGACTCCGCCGCCGGCGTACGCATGTTCAGCGACGACGGCGACTGCGTGTCCGACGCCGTGCTGATGCGGCGCGCGCTGGAGTACGTCAAGGCGTTCGACGGCGTGATCGCCCAGCACGCGCAGGAGCCCCGCCTCACCGAGGGCGCGCAGATGAACGAGGGCGCGCTGTCCGGCGTCCTCGGGCTGCGCGGCTGGCCCGCGGTCGCGGAGGAGGCGATCATCGCCCGGGACGTGCTGCTGGCCGAGCACGTCGGGTCCCGCGTCCACATCTGCCACGTCTCCACCGCCGGCTCGGTGGAGATCCTGCGCTGGGCGAAGAGCCGGGGCTACCCCGTCACCGCGGAGGTGACGCCCCACCACCTGCTGCTCACCGAGGACCTGGTGGCGAGCTACGACCCGATCTACAAGGTCAACCCGCCCTTGCGCACGGGTGAGGACGTCGAGGCGCTGCGGTCCGCGCTCGCCGACGGCACCATCGACGCGGTGGCGACCGACCACGCACCGCACCCGGTGGAGGACAAGGAATGCGAGTGGCTCGCCGCGGCGATGGGGATGACCGGCCTGGAGACCGCGCTACCCGTCGTGCAGCAAGCCATGGTCGACACCGGCCTGCTCGACTGGGTGGGGGTGGCCGACCGGATGTCGGTCCGGCCCGCCCGGATCGGCCGGCTAACGGGCCACGGCCACGGAGTCGAGGTGGGCGCGCCCGCCAACCTCACGCTCTACGACCCGGCGGCCTCCTGGGAGGTCGACCCGGCGGAGTCGGTCAGCCGTTCGCGCAACACTCCGTTCGCCGGCCGGACGCTGCCCGGCCGGGTGGTGGCGACCTTCCTGCGGGGCCGGGCGACGGTCCTGGACGGGAAGCCGCAGTGACCACCGCCGAACCGGTCCCCGGCCGGGCCGTACACCCGGCCGAAGAACCACGCAGCGAACCACGTACCAAGCCATGCCCGTGAGTGGAGGACGGTTGTCGAGGAACACCCAGCCCAGTGCCCTGCTGGTCCTCGAGGACGGCCGCGTGTTCCGCGGCCGGTCCTACGGCGCCGAGGGTGAGACCTTCGGCGAGGCGGTCTTCTCCACGGGGATGACCGGCTACCAGGAGACCCTGACCGACCCGTCGTACCACCGCCAGGTGGTCGTCCAGACGGCCCCGCACATCGGCAACACCGGGATGAACGACGAGGACCCCGAGTCGCGCCGCATCTGGGTCGCGGGATACGTCGTTCGCGACCCGGCCCGCGTGCCCTCCAACTGGCGTTCGCGCCGCAGCCTGGACGACGCCCTGCGCGCCGACGGCGTGGTCGGCATCTGCGGCGTCGACACCCGCGCCCTGACCCGGCACCTGCGCGAACGCGGCGCGATGCGGGTCGGCATCTCCAGCACCGAGACCGACCCGAACGCGCTGCTGGAACGCGTCCGCGCCACCCCCGCGATGGTGGGCGCCGAACTGGCCGCGGAGGTCACCGCCTCCGAGCCGTACGTCGTACCCGCCATCGGCACCGAGCGCTACACCGTCGCCGCGGTCGACCTCGGCATCAAGTCGATGACTCCGCACCGGCTGGCCGAACGCGGTGTCGAGGTGCACGTGCTGCCCGCCACCACGACACTGGAGCAGCTGCTCGCGCTCGGGCCGGACGGCGTGTTCATGTCCAACGGCCCGGGCGACCCCGAGACCGCCGACCACCCGGTGGAGGTGCTGCGCGGCGTCCTCGCCCGCGGCATCCCGTTCTTCGGCATCTGCTTCGGCAACCAGGTGTTCGGCCGGGCGCTCGGCCTGGGCACCTACAAGCTGCGCTACGGCCACCGGGGCATCAACCAGCCGGTACAGGACCTCACCACCGGCAAGGTCGAGATCACCGCGCACAACCACGGCTTCGCGGTGGCCTGGCCCGCCGGCGGTGACAGTCCCGACGACGCCGGGGACTCCTCGGCCGCGGGGAAGGCGAGGCGGCACGCCCATGCCGCGATCGAGACCGACTTCGGGCCGGCCCGGGTCACCCACGTGTGCCTCAACGACGACGTGGTCGAAGGCCTCTCGCTGTCGGACCGGGAGGGCCGCGTGCGCGCGTTCTCCGTGCAGTACCACCCCGAGGCCGCCGCCGGCCCGCACGACGCGGCGTACCTCTTCGACCGGTTCGTCGGCCTGATGGCCGACTCCACGGGGACGACCACTCACCCGGAAGGAGCCGCCTGATGCCCAAGCGGACCGACATCTCCTCGGTACTCGTCATCGGCTCCGGCCCGATCGTCATCGGCCAGGCCGCGGAGTTCGACTACTCCGGAACCCAGGCCTGCCGGGTGCTGCGCGCGGAGGGACTGCGCGTGGTGCTGGTCAACTCCAACCCGGCCACGATCATGACCGACCCGGAGTTCGCCGACGCGACGTACGTCGAGCCGATCACGCCCGAGCACGTCGAGAAGATCATCGCGCTCGAACGCCCGGACGCACTGCTGGCCACCCTCGGCGGCCAGACGGCCCTCAACGCCGCGGTCAAGCTGCACGAGTCCGGCGTCCTCGCCAAGTACGACGTCGAGCTGATCGGCGCGTCCATCGACGCCATCCAGCGCGGAGAGAACCGCGAGTCGTTCAAGAAGATCGTCGACGAGCTCGGCGCGGAGTCCGCGCGCAGCCGCATCTGCCACACCCTCGACGAGTGCCTGGCGGCCGCCGACGAGCTCAACTACCCGGTGGTCGTGCGCCCGTCGTTCACGATGGGCGGCGCCGGGTCGGGGATGGCCTACGACGAGGACGACCTGCGCCGGATCGCCGGTTCCGGGCTGCAGGCCAGCCCCACCACCGAGGTGCTGCTCGAGGAGTCGGTGCTCGGCTGGAAGGAGTACGAGCTCGAGGTCATGCGCGACCGCGCCGACAACGTGGTCATCGTGTGCTCCATCGAGAACCTCGACCCGATGGGCGTGCACACCGGCGACTCCATCACCGTGGCGCCGGCGATGACACTCACCGACCGCGAGTACCAACACATGCGGGACGTCGCCATCGGCGTCATCCGTGCGGTCGGCGTGGACACCGGCGGCTGCAACATCCAGTTCGCGATCAACCCGGCCGACGGCCGGATGATCGTGATCGAGATGAACCCCCGGGTGTCCCGGTCCAGCGCGCTGGCGTCGAAGGCCACCGGCTTCCCGATCGCCAAGATCGCCGCCAAGGTCGCCCTCGGCTACACCCTGGACGAGATCCCGAACGACATCACCGAGCAGACCCCGGCCTCCTTCGAGCCCACGCTGGACTACGTGGTCGTGAAGGTGCCGCGGTTCGCGTTCGAGAAGTTCCCGCACGCCGACCCGACCCTCACCACGCACATGAAGAGCGTGGGGGAGGCGATGGCGATCGGGCGCAACTTCACCGAGGCGCTGAACAAGGCCCTGCGTTCGATCGAGAAGTCCGAGGCGGCGTTCGTCTGGTCGGGGGAGCCGCGGGCCAAGGAGGACCTGCTGGCCTCGATCGCCACCCCGCACGACGGCCGGCTGCGCGAGGTCGTCGAGGCGATCCGCGCGGGTGCGACGCCGGAGGAACTGCACGAGGCGACCAGGATCGACCCGTGGTTCCTCGACCAGCTCTTCCTGCTGTACGAAGTGGCCACCGATGTCGAGCAGTCGCCCGAGCTCACCCCCGACGTGCTGCGCGCGGCCAAGCGGCACGGCTTCGCCGACCGGCAGATCGCCGCGATCCGCGGGATGCGCGAGGACGTCGTACGCGGGGTCCGCTGGGCACTCGGCATCCGCCCGGTCTACAAGACCGTCGACACCTGCGCGGCGGAGTTCGCCGCCCGTACGCCGTACCACTACTCCAGCTACGACGAGGAGACCGAGGTCGGCCCGCGCGAGCGCCCCGCGGTGATCATCCTCGGCTCCGGGCCCAACCGGATCGGGCAGGGCATCGAGTTCGACTACTCCTGCGTGCACGCGGCCCTGGCCCTGCACGAGGCGGGGTACGAGACGGTGATGGTCAACTGCAACCCCGAGACCGTCTCCACCGACTACGACACCAGCGACCGGCTCTACTTCGAGCCGCTCACGCTGGAGGACGTCCTGGAGATCGTGCACGCCGAGGAGCAGGCCGGGCCGGTGGCCGGCGTGGTGTGCCAGCTCGGCGGGCAGACCCCGCTCGGGCTCGCGCAGGGACTGGAGGACGCGGGCGTCCCCATCGTCGGCACCCCGCCGGAGGCGATCCACCTGGCCGAGGAGCGCGGCGCGTTCGGCCGGGTGCTCGCCCAGGCCGGCCTGCCCGCGCCCAAGCACGGCACGGCCACGTCGTTCGCGGAGGCGAAGCTGATCGCGGACGAGATCGGCTACCCCGTCCTGGTCCGCCCGTCGTACGTCCTCGGCGGCCGCGGGATGGAGATCGTCTACGACGACTCGGCACTGGAGGACTACATCGCCCGGGCGACGGCGATCTCGCCCGAGCACCCGGTGCTGGTCGACCGGTTCCTCGACGACGCGGTCGAGATCGACGTGGACGCGCTCTACGACGGCCAGGAGCTGTACCTCGCCGGCGTGATGGAGCACATCGAGGAGGCCGGCATCCACTCCGGCGACTCCGCCTGCGCCCTGCCGCCGATCACCCTCGGCACCGAGGAGATCACCCGCATCCGCCGCTCCACCGAGGCGATCGCCGCCGGGGTGGGTGTCCGCGGCCTGCTCAACGTGCAGTACGCCCTGGCCGGCGACGTGCTCTACGTCCTGGAGGCCAACCCGCGCGCCTCGCGGACCGTGCCGTTCGTGTCCAAGGCGACGGCGACGCCGCTGGCCAAGGCCGCCGCCCGGGTGATGCTCGGCGCGTCGGTGGCCGACCTGCGCACTGAAGGCATGCTGCCCGCCACCGGTGACGGCGGCCAACTGCCGCCCACCGCGCCGATCGCGGTGAAGGAGGCGGTGATGCCGTTCAACCGGTTCCGCTCCGGTGACGGCCGCGCCATCGACACCCTGCTCGGGCCGGAGATGCGCTCCACCGGCGAGGTGATGGGCATCGACGCCGGCTTCGGGGTGGCGTTCGCCAAGTCCCAGGCCGGCGCCTACGGCGGTGCGCTGCCCACGAAGGGCCGGGTGTTCGTGTCCGTCGCCAACCGCGACAAGCGGCACATGATCTTCCCGGTCAAGCGGCTGGCCGACCTCGGGTTCGAGATCCTGGCCACCGAGGGCACCGCCAACGTGCTGCGCCGCAACGGCGTCGTGGCCGGTGTCGTACGCAAGGCCACCCAGGGGACCGGCCCGCACGGCGAACCCACGATCGTGCACCGGATCGCGGCCGGCGACCTCGACCTGATCGTCAACACCCCGCGCGGCACCACCTCCGGCGGCAGCCCGCGGGTGGACGGCTACGAGATCCGCACCGCGGCGATCATGGCGAACATCCCGTGCATCACCACCGTGCAGGGCCTGGCGGCCGCGGTGCAGGGCATCGAGGCACTGCGGGCCGGTGAGGTGACGGTCCGCTCGCTGCAGTCGTGGGCGCAGGAGGAGTGGGTCGAGGACCGCGGCGGCGAGCCTGCCGGCGGTTCCGGCAGCGGTCGCGAAGGGAAGGCATGACATGACGGAGACCTTCGGTGCCCGGCTGCGGGCCGCGCTGGACGAGCGCGGCCCCCTGTGCGCGGGCATCGACCCGCACGCCGCCCTGCTGCGGGCCTGGGACCTGCCCGACGACCCGGCCGGGCTGGAACGCTTCGCCCTCACCGCCGCCGAGGCCCTCGCGCCCCGGGTCGCGGTGGTGAAGCCGCAGTCGGCGTTCTTCGAGCGGTTCGGCAGCCGCGGCGTCGCGGTGCTCGAGCGCGTGATCGCCACCAGCCGGGCCGCCGGCGCGCTGGTGCTGCTGGACGCCAAGCGCGGCGACATCGGGTCCACCGTCCAGGCGTACGCCGAGGCCTACCTCGATCCGGCCTCGCCGCTGTTCGCCGACGCGCTCACCGCGAGCCCGTACCTCGGCTTCGAGTCGCTGCGCCCGCTGCTGGACACCGCGGCCAAGCACGGCAGCGGCGTGTTCGTGCTGGCGCTGACCTCCAACCCCGAGGGCGCGCAGGTGCAGCGGGCGCGCGGTGCGGACGGCCGCACGGTCGCAGGTGGCATCCTCGACCGGCTCGCGGCCGCCAACGCGGGCGCCACACCGCTGGGGTCCTACGGCGCGGTGGTCGGCGCGACGGTGGGCGACAGCGGCGAGGACTTCACCGCCGTGAACGGCCCGCTGCTGGCACCCGGCCTCGGCGCCCAGGGCGCGACACCGGCCGACGTGCGGCGCGTCTTCGGCGCGGCGGCGCGCAACGTCGTACCGGCCTCCTCCCGCGAACTCCTGAGCGCCGGTCCGTCCGCACAGGCGCTGGCCGACGCCGCCGACCGTACGAACGACTCGCTGCGCGCCGCGCTGGGCGCGCCGGGCCAGGGCGTGTCCTGAGCACAGGCGGCACCCGGTGGGTCTGCCACGATAGGCACCATGCCTGCCAAGCCGTCCAAGCTGTCCATGCCTGCCGACGCCGCTGACACGTCCGACACCACCGACTCGACCGGCACCGCCACTCTCGTGGACCGGATCCGGGTGCTCGCCGAGCGTGCCGGTGAGGAGATCCTCGCGGTCTACGCCGCCGCCGACCCCGGCGCCCGGGAGAAGGCCGACCGCACCCCGGTGACCGAGGCCGACCTGCGCGCGGAGGCGGTGATCGTGGCCGGGCTGGCCGAACTCTCGCCCGACCTCCCGGTGGTGGCCGAGGAGGCCGTCGCCGCCGGCCACGCGCCGGACGTGGACGGTACGCCGTTCTGGCTGGTCGACCCGCTCGACGGGACGAAGGAGTTCCTGTCCCGCAACGGCGAGTTCACCGTCAACATCGCCCTGGTCGAGGGCGGCACGCCCGTGCTCGGCGTGGTCCACCTGCCCGCGATCGGCGTGACGTACGTCGGCGGGCCCGGTCGCGCCGAACGCCTCGAGGACGGCCACAGCACGCCGCTCGCGGTCGTACCGACCCCCGACTCAGGCGCGCGGGCCCTGGTCAGCCGCAGCCACCTCGACCCGCAGACGCAGCGGTGGCTGGAGGACGTGGAGGTGGGCTCGTTCGTCCAGGCCGGCAGCTCGCTGAAGTTCTGCCGGATCGCCGAGGGCGCGGCCGACGTCTACCCGCGGTTCGGCCGGACGATGGAGTGGGACACAGCCGCCGGCCACGCCGTCCTGCGGGCTTCCGGGGGAGCGGTGGTCACACCCGACGGCGCCGCGCTGCGCTACGCCAAGCCCGGATTCGCCAACTCGCCGTTCGTCGCGTTCGGCGGGACCCGGCCCGCTCCGCTGCGCTGAGTGGGTGACCCCGGTTTGCCGCACTCGTCCCCGCTGGGTAGGTTCGCGTCCATCGTGGGTGTTCGCGATGCACGGACGGTTTCGGGACCCCGGCCGCCGAGCACGTGGACCACCGAGCAAGAATCGCTGCACCCAAGACCCGTCGTACAGCCTCGAGGTGACCGTCCGTGCCGCTACCTCACCTGACCCCCGAAGCCCGGCAGGCCGCGCTGGAGAAGGCCGCACAGGCCCGGCGTGAGCGTGCTGAGGTGAAGAACCGACTCAAAAATTCCGGCGCCTCGCTCGGCGAGGTCGTCAAGGTAGGGCGTGACTCCAACGAAGTGATCGGCAAGATGCGGGTGTTCGACCTGCTTTGTTCGATGCCGGGCGTGGGCAAGGTCCGCGCCCAGCAGATCATGGAACGCATCGGAATCTCCGAGAGCCGCCGCGTGCGGGGCCTCGGAGACAACCAAGTGGCTGCGCTGAAGCGTGAGTTCGGCGAATCCTGAGACCGTGTACGACCGGACCGCGGCGGGGGAGACCCGACGTCCGGTGGCTCGGCTGACCGTGCTCGCCGGCCCGACGGCCGTGGGCAAGGGCACCCTCGCCGCGGCGATCCGGCGTACGCATCCGGAGGTGTGGATCTCGGTCTCGGCCACCACCCGCCGGCCGCGCCCGGGAGAGATCCACGGGGTGCACTACTGGTTCGTCTCCGACGAGGAGTTCGACCGGATGGTCGCCGACGACGCCCTGCTGGAGTGGGCGGTCGTGCACGGCACCCACCGCTACGGCACCCCGCGGGCCGCGGTTCAGGACAAGCTCACCGAGGGCCGCCCGGCGCTGCTGGAGATCGACCTGCAGGGCGCCCGGCAGGTCCGCCAGACGATGCCGGACGCGCTGTTCGTGTTCCTGGCGCCGCCCAGCTGGGAGGAACTCGTCCGCCGGCTGCTGGGCCGGGGCACCGAGTCGGCGGAGGAGCAGGAGCGCCGGCTGGAGACCGCCCGGGAGGAGCTGGCCGCCGAGAAGGAGTTCGACGTCACCGTCGTCAACACCGAGGTGGGCGTCGCCGCGGAGGAGTTGGTAGCCTTGATGCGCTCCCAACCATATTCTTCGGAGGCCTGAGCTTGTCTGGTACCCAGCCTGCTGCCGAGGGCATCACGTACCCGCCCATCGACGACCTGCTCGAAAAGAGCGACTCGAAGTACAAGCTCGTCTTGTTCTCCGCCAAGCGCGCCCGGCAGATCAACGCCTACTACGCCCAGCTGGGCGAGGGCCTGCTCGAGTACGTCGGCCCGCTCGTGGACACCCACGTCCAGGAGAAGCCGCTGTCCATCGCGCTGCGTGAGATCAACGAGGGCCTGCTCACCGTCGAGGACATCGAGCCCACCGACGAGGGCGGCCAGCCGGCGGCGTCCTGACCGCCCGGCGACGACGCACCGACCGTCGTCACCCCTGAACGACTCCAGACCCAAACCTCCAGCGGCCCTGACGACCGCGTTCTCCCGACCGGAGTTCGGAGCTGACGATGCCGGGTGCCCCCAGACCTCGCGTGGTGCTCGGCGTCGCAGGCGGCATCGCCGCCTACAAGGCATGCTCGTTGCTGCGCCTGCTGGTGGAGGTTCCCTACGACGTCCGGGTCGTGCCCACCGAGAGCGCCCTGCGCTTCGTCGGTGAGGCGACCTGGGCGGCGTTGTCCCATCAGCCGGTGCACACCACGGTCTGGGACGACGTGCACGAGGTGCCCCACGTCCGGCTCGGTCAGCAGGCCGACCTGGTCGTGGTCGCGCCGGCCACCGCCGACCTGCTGGCCAAGGCCGCGCACGGGCAGGCGGACGACCTGCTCACCTCCACCCTGCTGACCGCCCGCTGCCCGGTCGTGTTCGCACCGGCCATGCACACCGAGATGTGGGAACACCCCGCCACCCGGGCCAACGTCGCCACGTTGCGCGAGCGGGGAGCGCTGGTCCTGGAGCCGGCCGAGGGACGCCTGACCGGCGTCGACACAGGTAAGGGCCGGCTGCCGGAGCCGGAGCAGATCTTCGACGTCTGCCGCGGTGTGCTCGCCCGCGGCTCCGAGCCGCTGGTGGCCGACCTCGCCGGCCGGCACGTCGTGGTCAGTGCCGGCGGCACCCGGGAGTACCTCGACCCGGTCCGCTACCTCGGCAACCGCTCGTCCGGGCGACAGGGCTACGCACTCGCCCGCACCGCGGCCCTGCGCGGCGCCTCGGTGACCCTGGTGGCGGCCAACGTCTCACTGCCCGACCCGGCCGGGGTGAAGGTCACCCGGGTCGGCTCGACGCGGGAGTTGCGCGACGCCGTCCTGGCCGCCGCGCGAGACGCCGACGCGGTGGTGATGGCCGCGGCGCCCGCCGACTTCCGCCCGACCGCGTATGCCGACGCCAAGATCAAGAAGGCCGACGACGGTTCTGCCCCGACGGTGGAGCTGACCCAGAACCCCGACATCCTGGCCGAGCTCTCCCACGACCGGCCGAGCCCCGGCCTGGTGGTGGCCGGCTTCGCCGCCGAGACCGGAGACGCCACCGCGGGCGTCCTCGACCACGGCCGGGCCAAGCTGGCCCGCAAGGGCTGCGACCTGCTCGTGGTCAACGAGGTGGGGGCGGACAAGGGGTTCGAGAGCCCCGACAACGAGGCGGTCATCCTGGGCGCGGACGGCTCGCAGACCGTGGTGCCCCGTGGCGCCAAGGAGGCGCTCGCCCACCAGATCTGGGACCTCGTGGCCGCACGCTGGGCCGCTGCCGAACCCCCCTCGGTACCGGCCCGCTGACTCCCCGCGTTCGCCGGCCGACACGCCCGGCCCGACGTTCATGGGAGTTCCCTCATCCGGCGTGTCATGAAGCGGCCATGCCGGTCGACGCTGGCTAGTCTCCCAGGATGGCCGAAATCGCTACCGTCCTGATCCTCGGCGCGGCGGTGATCGCATTCCTGGCCGGGCGGCGCTACCAGCACTTCGTCCGTACGGTGAACGACACCAAGGTGGCCCGAGCCAACGTCCGCCGCTACGGCGCCGCCCGCTGGCCCGCCCTGCGCGCCCTGGTGATCATGCTGGCGTGCCTGGTCGTCTACCTCGTGGCGGCCAGGGCGTTCACCGGCTGAGCGCCGCACGCGGCCGGCGCGTCCGCGCCTCGAACGCGCGTTCGATAGGCTGGGTCGGTGCGATGGGACAGCCAACGACTCGCCGGCCGCTCCGGCACCGATGCCGACCAGCCGGCCGAGCTGGCGTTGTTCGGGCTGGACGCGTGCGCCCGCACCTTCGACACCCCGGAGTTCCGGGGGATGACGTTCTACGAGATCCACGCCAGGTCACTGCTGAACAAGGTGCCCTCGGCCGCCCGGGTGCCCTTCGACTGGACGATCAACCCCTACCGAGGCTGTGGGCATGCCTGTGTCTACTGCTTCGCCCGGCGCACCCACGAGTACCTCGACCTCGACGCCGGACGCGACTTCGACACCAAGGTGATCGTCAAGGTCAACGCCGCGGCGGTGCTGCGCCGGGAGCTGGCCCGACCGAGCTGGCGCGGGGAGCCGGTGGCGATGGGCACCAACGTCGACTGTTACCAGCGGGCCGAGGGCAGGTACGCCCTGATGCCCGGGATCATCACCGCGCTGCGCGACGCGGGCAACCCGTTCTCCATCCTGACCAAGGGCACGCTGCTGCTGCGCGATCTCGACCTGCTGCGCGAGGCCGCGCAGCAGGTCGAGGTGGGGCTCAGCGTCTCGGTGGGTTCGGTCGACGCCGACCTGTGGCGGCGGGTGGAGCCGGGGACCCCGAGCCCGCAGGCCCGGCTGCGGATGGTCCGGACTCTGACCGACGCAGGCTTTCGGGTCGGGGTGCTGATGGCGCCGATCCTCCCGCACCTCGGTGACGCACCCGACCAGCTCGAGGAGACCGTGCGCGCGATCGCCGCCTCCGGGGCGAGCAGCCTCACCCCGATCGTGTTGCACCTGCGGCCCGGCGCGCGGGAGTGGTACCACCAGTGGCTCGCCCGGGAGCGCCCCGATCTGCTGCCTGTCTACCGCGACCTGTACGGCTCCGGTTCCTACGCCCAGGCGGCCTACCGGAAGCGGATCTCGGCGACCGTCGCAATGCTCGCCCGACGCCACGGAGTGGGCACAGAGCGCGATTCTCGCCAAAACGCCCCCCATGGCGACCCCCCGTCCAGCTGACCTGGCTAGGCTTGCGGGCACCGCACAATCGAGAGCGGCCGCTCGCGGCCTCCGCGCGCACCGCTCACCTGACCGTGCCTTGGCGCCACGAAGGCAGTGCCTAGAAGAAAGGATGGCCGTGTCCCGACGACTGTTCACATCCGAGTCGGTTACCGAGGGCCACCCGGACAAGATCGCCGACCAGATCAGCGACTCCGTACTCGACGCACTCCTCGCGGAGGACCCCGGTAGCCGGGTCGCGGTGGAGACGTTGCTGACGACCGGGCTGGTCGTGGTGGCCGGCGAGGTCACCACGAGTGCCTACGCCGACATCGCCTCGCTGGTACGCGAACGCATCCTCGAAATCGGTTACGACTCCTCGGCCAAGGGCTTCGACGGCGCTTCCTGTGGTGTCACGGTCTCCATCGGCTCGCAGTCGCCCGACATCGCCCAGGGGGTGGACACGGCCTACGAGGGACGCACCGACGGCTCGGTCGACCCGATCGACCTTCAGGGTGCGGGCGACCAGGGCATGATGTTCGGCTTCGCCTGCGACGAGACCCCCGAGCTGATGCCGCTGCCGATCACGGTCGCGCACCGGCTGTCCAAGCGCCTCACCGACGTCCGCAAGGACGGGACGCTGCCCTACCTCCGTCCCGACGGCAAGACGCAGGTGACGATCGAGTACGACGGCGACCGGCCCGCCCGGATCGACACGATCGTGCTGTCCACGCAGCACGCCGCCAACATCGACCTCGACAACATGCTGACCCCGGACATCCGCCAGCACGTGATCGAGCCGATCATCAACGAGCTCGACATCGAGAGCGCCGGCTACCGGCTCTACGTCAACCCGACCGGCCGGTTCGAGCTGGGCGGGCCGATGGGCGACGCGGGCCTGACCGGCCGGAAGATCATCGTCGACACCTACGGCGGGTACGCCCGGCACGGTGGCGGCGCCTTCAGCGGCAAGGACCCGTCAAAGGTCGACCGGTCCGCGACCTACGCCATGCGCTGGGTGGCGAAGAACATCGTCGCCGCGGGGCTGGCGAAGAAGTGCGAGTGCCAGGTCGCCTACGCCATCGGCAAGGCGCAGCCGGTCGGCTTCTACGTCAACTGCTCCGGCACCGAGGCCGCACCGATCGACGTGATCGAGAAGGCCGTGCAGCAGGTGTTCGACCTGCGCCCGGCGGCGATCATCCGCGACCTCGACCTGCGGCGGCCGATCTACGTCCAGACCGCCGCCTACGGTCACTTCGGCCGGGAGCTGCCCGACTTCACCTGGGAGCGGACCGACCGCGCCGAGGAGCTGCGCAGCGCCGCGGGCCTGGGCTGATCCACTGACCCGCGAGAGGGGCAGGCCACCTGTCGGTGGCCTGCCCTACTCTTTGCAGCCGTGACCGAGGACGACGGGGGCCAGCTGGCGCTGGTGCGAGGCAGGGTGCGCAAGCCGCGCGCCACGACCCCGCAGCAGCCGGCTCGCGAGCTTCCGGTCGCGCGCGTGCTGGTCGACGTGCCGCTGGCGCATCTCGACCGTCCTTTCGACTACCTCGTCCCCGAACGAATGCACGCCACGTGCGTGCCCGGGGCGCGGGTGCGCGTCCGGTTCGCCGGGCAGGACCTCGACGGCTTCGTGCTCGAGCGGGTGGCCGAGTCCGACCACCGCGGCCGGCTTGCGCCGTTGCGCCGGGTGGTGTCCGCCGAGCCGGTGCTCGCACCGGAGATCGCCGGTCTGGCCCGCCGGGTCGCCGACCGTTACGCCGGCACGCTCGCCGACGTCCTGCGGCTGGCGGTGCCGCCACGTCACGCGCGGGTGGAGGGCGCCGCCCCGAAGGCCGCCGCTGAATCCGGCACTGCCGCCGACTCCGGCTCCGGCGCTGACTCCGCCCGCACCTCCGACGGTGAACCGTCCGCTCGTCTCGCTCACTCTGCCGACGCCGTGCGGCCCGGCCCGTGGAGCTCGTACCAAACCGGTGCCGCCTTTCTCGAGGCTCTGCGCCGCGGCGACGCGCCGCGCGCGGTCTGGACGGCCGTACCCGGCGAGGACTGGCCGGCCGCGCTCGCCCACGCCGCCGCCGTGACCCTCGCCGGCGGCAGGGGTGTGCTGGTGGTCGTCCCCGACCAACGCGACGTGGCCAGGCTGGACGCCGCGTTCGGCGAGGTGCTCGGCCCCGACCGGCACGTCGTCCTGACCGCCGAGCTCGGTCCGGCCGAGCGCTACCGCCGTTTCCTGGCCGCCCGGCGCGGCAATGTGCGCTGCGTGGTGGGCACCCGTTCGGCGGCCTTCGCCCCGGTCGCCGATCTCGGCCTGGTCGCCTGCTGGGACGACGGTGACGACCTGCACGCCGAGCCGCGCGCCCCCTACCCCCACGTGCGCGAGGTCTTGTTGCTGCGGGCGCACGAGTCCGGCTGCGCAGCGCTGCTCGGCGGGTTCGCGTGCACCGCCGAGGGAGCTCACCTGCTGGCCACCGGCTGGGCGCGACCGCTGGCCCCCGAGCGCGCCGTCGTCCGCGAGCGCGGGCCGCGCGTCGCGGTGGCCGGCGACAATGACACCGACCTCGCCCGCGACCCGGCAGCCCGCGCGGTGCGGCTGCCACACCGGGCGTTCGAACAGGCCCGGGCCGCCCTGGGCTCGGGGCCGGTGCTGGTGCAGGTGCCCCGGTCCGGCTATCTCCCCGCCCTGGCCTGCCAGACCTGCCGGGGCCCGGCACGCTGCGCGACCTGCGCCGGACCGCTCCAGCTCGGCTCCGCCGGCGCACCGCCGAGCTGCGGATGGTGCGGCCGGCCCGCGGTGTCGTGGCGGTGCCCCAACTGCGGCGGAGGCCGACTGCGCGCCCCCGTGGTCGGCGCCGGGCGCACCGCCGAGGAGCTCGGCCGGGCGTTCCCCAGAGTTCCGGTGCGCACGTCCGGCGGCCCGCGCGTGCTGGCCACCGTCGGCGCCGAACCCGCCCTGGTGGTCGCCACGCCGGGCGCTGAGCCGGTGGCCGAGGGCGGATACGCCGGCGCGTTACTGCTGGACTCCTGGCTGGCGCTGGCGCGCGCCGACCTGCGGGCGGGGGAGGAGGCGCTGCGCCGCTGGCTCAACGCCGCCGCTCTGGTGCGGCCGGCGAGTGCGGGCGGCTCGGTCGTCGTCGTGGGCGATCCGGGGTCTCCGGCTATCCAGGCGCTGGTCCGGTGGTCGCCGCAGGCCCAGGCCGAACGCGAGCTCGCCGAACGCGAGGCCGCGAGGTTCCCACCGGCCGTGCGGCTGGCCACCCTGACCGGCGCGCCGGACGCCGTACGCGACCTGGCCGGGCTGGTCGAGCTTCCCCCGGGCACCGAGGTGCTCGGACCGGTGCCCCAGGCCGCCGAGGACGAGGTCGTCCGGCTCGTCCTGCGGGTGCGGTGGGCAGACGGGGCTCGCCTGTCCGGGGCGCTGAAGGCGGCCCAGGCGGTACGCAGTGCCCGCAAGGCGCCGGGGCCGGTGCGCGTCCAGGTCGACCCCGCCGTGCTCGGGTAGGCCACGAGTGAGGCGCCCGTCGCGGGTAGGGTCGGCGTTCGTGACACACGCAGACCGCCCACCCGCCTCGCCGTCCCAGCCACCGTCCCGAACGCCGATCCAGGCAGTCGTGTTCGACGTGGGCGGGGTCCTGCTGGACTGGAACCCTCGCTACCTCTACCGCACGCTGCTGGCCGACGAGGCTGAGGTCGAGCGGTTCCTCGCGCAGGTGTGCACCCCGGAGTGGAACGCCGCGCAGGACGCGGGGCGGACCTGGGCCGAGGGCGTGGCCGAGCTGACCGCCCGGTTCCCCGAGCACCGGGACCTGATCCATGCCTACGACGAACGCTGGGCGGAGATGGTCGCCGGCACCCTGGAGGAGACCGTCGCGGTGCTGGACACGCTGCGGGCCGCCGGCGTACCGACGTACGCGCTGACGAACTTCTCCGCCGAGAAGTGGACGGTCGCCTGCGAGGAGTGGCCGTTCCTCGCGGATCTGGACGGCGCGGTCGTGTCCGGTGTCGAGCGGGTCTCCAAGCCGGACCCCGCGATCTACCGGCTGCTCCTCGACCGGCACGACCTGGCCGCGGACTCGACGTTCTACACCGACGACGTGCCGGTCAACGTGCACGCCGCCCGCTCGGTCGGGCTGCGCGCGGAGGTCTTCCTGGACGGGTCGACGCTGCGCGGTCAGCTGAAGGCGGCCGGCCTGCCGGTGTGAGCCCTGCTGCTCGGCGTACAGCCCTGAAGGACTGCGGGCAGAACTGCCGGCAGAACCGTCAGGGGAGCGGTGCCGTCGACGATTCCTCGGTCGCGGGCCGGTCGGAGGCGCCGAGCTCGTCGAACGCGAGCGCGTACAGCACAGCGCTGAACGACAGTCCGTCCCGCATCTCCCCGTCGCGCACGATCCGGCGTACCTCCGGCAGCGGCACCCACTCCACCCGCTCCGCCTCACTGGGGTCGCTCGGCGCACCCACCCTGGTCGCCCCCTCGGCGAGGAAGAGGTGGAAGCGCTGGTCGGCGATCCCGTTGCTCGGGTGGTATGCCGCCAGCTCCCGCAACGGCCCCGGGCGCCAGCCGGTCTCCTCGAGGACCTCCCGCTCGGCGGCCCGCGCCGGGGTCTCGCCCGTGTCGACGCCGCCGGCCGGGATCTCCCAGCCCCAGGTGTCGGTGATGAACCGGTGGCGGTACAGCAACAGCAGACCGCGCCCGGGGTCGTGGACTACCACGCCGGCGGCGGGGCGGGGCATCCGCAGGACGTGATGGTCGAACCGGCGCAGTCCGGGCACCTCGACGTCGGCCAGGGTGAGCCGCACCCAGTCGCTGGAGTAGATCTCGCGCTCGCCGTGCACGTTCCATCGCATGGCCCCGACCCTAGGGGGAGGTGGCCTACAGGCGGGGGCACGGTGGGCGGTGGCGCCCTGTCCCAATGGCCCCCGAATGGCCCGGTCGGGCCGGATCCGGGGCGTCCGTAGACTGGCGGGGACGCCTGTGAGCTGATCGAGGAGACCTGCGTGGCTGTCCAGCCCATCCGACTGTTCGGTGACCCGGTGCTGCGGACCCCGGCCGAGCCCGTGCGCGACTTCGACAAGGAGCTGCGCAAGCTGGTCGCGGACCTCACCGAGACGATGCTCGACGCACCCGGCAGCGGCCTGGCCGCGCCGCAGATCGGCGTCGGCCTGCGGGTCTTCACCTATCACGTCGACGACGTCATCGGTCACCTGATCAACCCCCAGCTCGACCTGTCCGAGGAGGAGCAGTTCGGGCCGGAGGGGTGCCTGTCGATCCCCGGTTTCACCTTCGACTGCCGGCGCGCGCTGCGGGTCGTGGCCAAGGGCCACGACATGCACGGTGAGCCGGTGACCGTGGAGGGTTCGGACCTGCTCGCGCGGTGTGTTCAGCACGAGACCGACCACCTGGACGGCGTGCTGTTCGTCGACCGGCTCGACCGGGAGGCGCGCAAGGCCGCCCTGCGGGCGATCCGGGAGGCGGAGTGGGCCGGCGCCACGCCGCCGCAGGTTCGGGTGTCACCGCATCCGACGCTGGGCCGGGCGCTGTAGTGCCGGCCGCGGTGGCGGGGGAGTCCGCGGCGCCGGGGAAGACCGGCCGGCTGCGATTGTTGTTCGCGGGTACGCCGGAAGCGGCGGTGCCCGCGCTGGAGGCCGTCCTCGCCGGGCGGCACGAGGTGGTCGCCGTGCTGACCCGGCCGGACGCGCCCTCGGGCCGGGGGCGCAAGCTGCACCCGTCACCGGTCGCCGAACGCGCGCGCGCCGCCGGGATCGAGGTGCTCACCCCGAAGTCCGCGAAGGACCCGGCGTTCGCCGACCGGCTGCGCGAGATCGCCCCCGACGCCTGCCCGGTGGTCGCGTACGGCGGACTGCTGCCGGCGAGCGTGCTGGAGATTCCCCGGTACGGCTGGATCAACCTGCACTTCTCGGTGCTGCCCGCCTGGCGTGGCGCGGCGCCGGTTCAGCACGCGATCCGCGCCGGTGACGACGTGACCGGTGCGTCGACGTTCCAGATCGTGGAGGAGCTGGACGCCGGCCCGGTGTACGGCGTGCTCACCGAACCGATCGGCCCCACCGACACCGCCGGCGACCTCCTCGACCGGCTGGCACGCAGCGGCGCCCGGCTGCTGGCGGACACCCTCGACGGCATCGCCACGGGCACGCTGGAGGCCCGGCCCCAGCCCGCCGACGGCGTGACCTACGCGCGCAAGGTCGAGGTGGACGACGTACGCGTGGACTGGAAGGCGCCCGCGTTCGCCGTCGACCGGCTGGTCCGCTCGGCCACGCCCGCGCCCGGCGCGTGGACGACGTTCCGCGACGACCGCGTCAAGCTCGGACCGGTCACCGTGGTCCCTGACGCCGAGGTGCTGCCGCCGGGGCGGCTGCGGGCGGAGAAGTCCAGGGTCCTCGTGGGCACCGGCAGCGTTCCGGTCGCCCTCGGTGAGGTACGCCCACCGGGCAAGCAGGCGATGCCGGCGGCCGACTGGGCGCGCGGCGTACGCCCCGGCGACGAGGAGTCCCTCACCTGATGGCGTCCGAGCCCGGGAACTCCGGCAGGTCCGGCAGTGCCGGCAGGTCCGGTGGTGCGCGACGAACCAGCGGCGCCGCCCGTACCGATCAGCGAGGCAGGGCGGGCGGGGTGGGCAACGCGGCCCGGCGCCGGCCGGGCCCGACCGGCGGATCTGGTGGCCGGCAGTCGAGCGCCCCTGGTGGCGCCGGCGGGCAGCGGCGCGCAGGGGTGGACCCCGCCCGGCTGGCCGCCTACGACGTGGTGCACGCGGTGTCGGTCCGGGACGCCTACGCCAACCTCGTGCTCCCCTCGGCCCTGCGTGAGCGCGGCCTGTCCGGCCGGGACGCCGCCTTCGCCACCGAACTCGCGCACGGCACCCTGCGGCGCGGCGGCTACGACGACGTCCTCGCCCGCTGTGTCAACCGGCCCTTGACGAAGCTTGACCCGGAGGTCCGCGACGTCCTTCGCCTTGGCGCACACCAGATTCTCGGCATGCGGGTGCCCGCGCACGCGGCGGTGGCGACCAGCGTCGACCTGGCCCGCCGAGTAGCCGGGATCGGTCCGTCGAAGTTCGTCAACGCCGTCTTGCGGAAGGTCGCTGCCCGCGACCTGCCCGGCTGGCAGGCCGAGCTTGCCCCGGCGTACGAGCAGGATCCGCTCGGCAACCTCGCCACGGTTCACGCGCACCCGCGGTGGGTGGTGGAGGCGTTCGCGGCCGCGCTCGGCGGTTCCCTCGCAGAAACGGCCGCCGTGCTCGCGGCCGACAACGAGCCGCCCCGGGTGACGCTCGCGGCCTGGCCGGGGCGGTCGAGTGTGGCGGACCTTCGTGCCGAGGGCGCCGAACCCGGCCGATGGTCCCCGTACGCCGCCGTCCTGACCGAAGGCGGAGACCCGCACCGGATCCAGGCCGTGGCCCAGGGCCGCGCCGGCGTCCAGGACGAGGGCAGCCAGCTCGTCGCGGCTGCGCTGGCGGAGGCACCGCTGACCGGCGACGGCGGCGACGACCGCTGGCTCGACCTGTGCGCTGGACCCGGCGGTAAGTCGGCTCTGCTCGCGAGCCTGGCCGGACGGCGATCGGCCGGGTTGCTGGCCGCCGAGCTCCAGCCGCACCGGGCCGAGCTGGTCGCCCGGGCGCTCACTCCCCGGGGCCGGCCGTCCCGCGGCGTCCTCGGCACCGTGGTCGCCGACGGCACCGCGCCGGCCTGGCGTCCCGGCACCTTCGACCGGGTGCTGGTCGACGTGCCGTGCACCGGCCTGGGCGCGCTGCGCCGCCGGCCGGAGGCACGCTGGCGGCGGGCGGCAGGTGACGTCGCCGGGCTCACCCCGCTGCAGGGGAAGCTCCTGACCACCGCCCTGAACTCGGTGCGGGTGGGCGGCGTCGTCGCGTACGTCACCTGCTCCCCGCACCTGGCCGAGACCCGCGACGTCGTGGCCGGCGTGCTGGCCGCCCGCTCCGACGTCGAACGGCTGGACGCGCGCCCGCTGCTGCCCGGCGTACCCGACCTCGGCGACGGCCCGGAGGCCCAGCTGTGGCCGCACCGGCACGGCACGGACGCGATGTTCCTCGCCCTGCTGCGCCGTACCGACACCCGCACCGGGGACACCGGCACCCGCACCGGCACCGACCCCGCGTCCCAGTAGAGTCGCGACCACCATGGGCGTTCAGATAGCACCGAGCATCCTGTCGGCCGACTTCGCGCGGCTGGCCCAGGCGGCCGAGTCGGTCCAGGCGGCCGACTGGCTGCACGTCGACGTGATGGACAACCACTTCGTCCCCAACCTCACGCTGGGGCTCCCGGTGGTGGAGTCCCTGCTCGCGGCGACGGACCTGCCGATCGACTGCCACCTGATGATCGACGACCCCGACCGGTGGGCACCCGCCTACGCAGACGCCGGGGTGGGCAGCGTGACGTTCCACGTGGAGGCCGCGCACGCGCCGGTGCGGCTCGCCCGCGAACTCCGCGCCCTGGGCACCCGCGCCGGGATGGCGTTGAAGCCGGCGACGCCGGTCGAGCCGTACGCCGACCTGCTGGGCGAGCTGGACATGCTGCTGGTGATGACGGTGGAGCCGGGATTCGGCGGGCAGAAGTTCCTCGACCTGTGCCTGCCGAAGATCCGGCGCGCGCGTGAGCTCGCGAGCGGGCAGGGGCTCGACCTGTGGCTGCAGGTGGACGGGGGAGTCTCGGCGGAGACCATCGAACGCTGCGCGGAGGCCGGTGCCGACGTGTTCGTCGCGGGCTCGGCGGTGTTCGGCGCGGAGGACCCCGACCGAGCGGTCACTTACCTGCGTGCGCTGGCGGAGGAAGCGTCCAAGCCGACCGGGTAGGAATCTCCCATGAGCTTTCCCGAGTACGACCACTCCGACGTGCGGTACCCCAAGCCGCGCTACGCCGGCTCCGACGGCGAGGTCAGCGCGACCTACCGCCCGGCGGGCCGCCCACCCGAGTTCACCTATCGATCCGGCGGCAGCGTCCACTACCTGTCCACCGGCGCCTCCACCAACGGCGAGTTCGGCCTCTACCGCTGGGAGATGGGCCCGGAGCCGTCCGGGCCGAGCGAGCACTTCCACCGGTCGATCTCGGAGTCGTTCTACATCCTCGCCGGCTCGGTGCGGATCTTCGACGGCTCCCGCTGGCTCGACACCGAGCCCGGCGACTACGTGCACGTACCCGAGGGCGGGATCCACGCGTTCCGCAACGAGTCCGGCGAACCGGCCAGCATGCTGCTGCACTTCGCGCCCGGCGCTCCGCGGGAGGGCTACTTCGAGGGCCTGCCCGACCTGTCGAAGACCGACGAGGCCGAGCGCGCGGAGTTCTTCCTCCGGCACGACACGTTCTGGATCTGAGGCTTGTCCGACAGGTGGTCCGAGGCCGGATTCGAGGGCGGGATGACGGCTGGGTCCGACGGCGAAACGGGCGTATCCGCCGCTCGGTCCGGGGTCCTGTGAGTTCGGGGTGCCCGGACTGCCGCGCCCGGACTTGCCGGGCCGTGCAAGACTGAACGTCGTACGAGCTGAATGCTCGGCAGCGTGCTCCGGGGTCGGTGAAATTCCGAACCGGCGGTGACAGTCCGCGACCCGTGCGAAGTCGTTCCGACGGCCTCGCCCGGTTGACCAGGTGAAACTCCTGGACCGACGGTTAAAGTCCGGATGGGAGGCAGCACGCGGGCCACGGCTCCGTACCCGCTGTGCAGGCGAGGGCACCCCTCGTCCGCGTCAACGGGTCGGCGCCTGCCGTGACCTCGCCTTTTCCCCGGTGCCCGCTCGGGCGGACCGGAAGGCGAGGGAGTAGCCGGTGTTCACCGGAATTGTCGAAGAACGCGGCGAGGTCGTCGACCTCGTGCGCCTGGGGGACTCCGCGCGGTTGACCGTACGCGGGCCCGTGGTGACCAGTGACGCGCGCCACGGCGACTCGATCGCCGTCGACGGGTGCTGCCTCACCGTGGTCGAGGTCGAGCCCGGCGAGGGCAGGTTCACCGCCGACGTGATGGCCGAGTCACTGTCGCGCACCAGCCTCGGCGCCCTCGCACCAGGCCACCTGGTCAACCTCGAGCGCTCCGTCCCCGCCGGCGGTCGGCTCGGCGGCCACATCGTGCAGGGCCACGTGGACGGCACCGGCCACATCCTGTCCCGCCGGCCCACCCCCCGCTGGGACCTCGTCGAGATCGCCCTGCCGCCTCCGCTCGCCCGCTACGTCGCGGAGAAGGGCTCCGTCGCCGTGGACGGGGTGTCCCTCACCGTCGTCGAGGTCCGCGACCTTCCCGAGCCGGCGTTCACCGTCGCGCTCATCCCCACCACCCTCGACGTCACCACGCTGGGCGGCAAGCAGCCAGGTGCTGCGGTCAACCTCGAGGTGGACGTCATCGCGAAGTACGTCGAACGACTCACCGTCACCAGCACCGCCGAGCCCGCTGCCCAGCCCGCCGAGCGGTCGCACACCCAAGGAGCACACGCATGACCTGGTTGACCTGGCTGGTCGGAGCCGAACTGCACATCGGCGGCTCGACCATCCTCTGGCGCGAGATCGTCGGCAACGGCTTCGGCCTTGCCAGCGCGCTGTTCGGGATGCGCCGCCGGGTGGCGGCCTGGCCGGTCGGCATGATCGGCAACATCCTGCTGTTCACCGTCTTCCTCGGTGGTGTCTTCCACGCCCCGCAGGACAAGGACCTGTGGGGGCAGGCCGGCCGGCAGGTGTTCTTCTTCGCGGTCAGCGCCTACGGCTGGTGGCGGTGGCGCCAGGCCCGCACCGACGCCGGTGACGGCGGCGCGGTCGCACCGCGGTGGGCGAGCTGGCGCGAGCGCGCCGGCATGCTGGCCGGCGCGGCGGTGGGCGTGGCGGTCTTCACCTACATCCTCGGCCTGCTGGGCTCGTGGGGCCCGCTCGCCGACGCCTGGATCCTCACCGGCAGCATCCTCGCCACCTACGGCATGGCCCGCGGGTGGGTGGAGTTCTGGCTGATCTGGATCGCGGTGGACGCGGTCGGGGTGCCGCTGCTGCTGGCGGCGGGCTACTACCCGTCCGCGATTCTCTACCTCGTCTACGGCGGGTTCTGCGTGCTGGGCTTCGTCACCTGGGCCCGCGTCCGGGCACGGATCGCGGCGACGCCCCAGCCGGCGGACACCGTGGCGGCGGGTGATCCCGCATGAGCTCGCCGCAGGACCCGGTCGGGCGCGCGCTGGCCGACCTGGCCGCCGGCCGGGCGGTGATCGTGGTCGACGACGAGGACCGCGAGAACGAGGGCGACATCATCTTCGCGGCGTCCACCGCGACCCCGGAGCTGGTGGCGTTCACCGTGCGGCACACCAGCGGCGTGCTGTGCGTACCGATGGAGGGCGCCGACCTGGACCGGCTCGCTGTCGGGCCGATGACCGCGGACAACAAGGACGCGATGCGGACGGCGTTCTGCGTGACGGTGGACGCCGCCACCGGGATCACCACCGGCATCAGCGCCGAGGACCGCACACGCACCATCCGACTGCTGGCCGACCCGGACGCCGGCCCGACCGATGTCGTACGACCGGGGCACGTGTTCCCACTGCGCTACCGGCCCGGCGGAGTCCTGGTCAGGCGCGGGCACACCGAGGCCGCGGTCGACCTGGTCCGGCTCGCCGGCCTGCCACCGGCCGGCGTACTCGCCGAACTGGTCGAGGACGACGGCACGATGATGCGCGGGGACGCGCTGCGCCGGTTCGCCGACGAGCACGACCTCGCGCTGATCACGATCGAGGACCTCGTACGCCACCGCCGCCGGCACGAGCGGCTGGTCGAACGCGTCGCGCAGACCCGGATACCGACCCGGCACGGCGACTTCCAGGCAATCGGGTACCGCTGCACGGTCGACGGGTCCGAGCACGTCGCGCTGGTCCGCGGCGAACCGGGGGCCGAGGCCGGAGCCGTAGGTGCTGCCGACGGCGATCCGCTGGTCCGGCTGCATTCGGAGTGCCTCACCGGCGACGCGTTCGGCTCGCTGCGCTGCGACTGCGGCCCCCAGCTTGACCGCGCGCTCGCGGCGGTCGCCGCCGCCGGCGACGGCGTGGTCGTCTACCTGCGCGGCCACGAGGGACGCGGCATCGGCCTGCTGGCCAAGCTGTCCGCGTACGCCCTGCAGGACACCGGCCACGACACGGTGGAGGCCAACCTCGCCCTCGGGCTGCCGGTCGACGCCCGCGACTACTGGATCGGCGCGCAGATCCTCGCCGACCTCGGCGTAGGACGGATGCGCCTGCTCACCAACAACCCGGCCAAACGCGCCGGGCTGGAGGCGTACGGCCTGACCGTCACCGCCACCACACCGCTGACGATCACCCCGAACGGCGACAACGCCCGTTACCTCGCGACCAAGCGGGATCGGCTCGGGCACGCGCTGCCGGCCGAGGCGGGCGTCGTTCGGCAGACCACCGGGAGGGCTTCATGAGCGGATCGGGCGCGCCGGGCGCCACCCGGATCGACGGTGCTGGCCTGCGGGTCGGCGTGGTCGCCGCGTCGTGGCACGAGGAGGTGATGGGCGGCCTGCTGGACGGCGCGCTGCGAGCGCTCGCCGAGGCCGGGGTGAGCGACCCGGTGGTGGTGCGGGTGCCCGGCTCGTTCGAGCTTCCGGTGGTGGCCGCGCGGCTCGCCCGGTCGGGCCTGGAGGCCGTGGTGGCCCTGGGTACCGTCGTCCGCGGCGGCACACCGCACTTCGACTACGTGTGCCAGGCGGCGACCGCCGGGCTCACCGACGTGAGCGTCCAGACCGGGGTGCCGGTCGGCTTCGGCGTGCTCACCTGCGACACCGCCGAGCAGGCGCTGGACCGCGCCGGGCTGCCCGGGTCGCACGAGGACCGGGGCTACGAGTGCACTCAGGCGGCACTGCGCACGGCGCTGACCCTGCGGGACCTGGCGGGCACTCTCCCGCCGGCCGGTGACCACCGCGTCGTTCCGGTCACCGGGTGATCTGCGGGGAAGGGGTGATCCGGTGAGGAGCCTCCGAACGAACCGGCGGTTGCTGCTCCTGCGCCACGGCAAGGCGGAGTCACCGTTGGGGGTGGCCGACGCCGACCGCCCGCTGGCCAGCCGTGGCCGGGCACAGTCCGGCTACGCCGGGCGGCAGGCCAGGGAACTCGGCGTCATGCCCGACCTGGCAGTCGTGTCGCCCGCGCTGCGGACCAGGCAGACCTGGGCGGAGTTCGCCGGCGCGATCGCGGCGAACTCCGCGGTCGGCGCCCGTCGATCCGGAAAGTCTCAACCTGAAGTCGAGGTCGAGACAACTCCACCTCAGGTCGAGGTGGAGGTCGACCTCGATCGGCGGGTGTACGACAACACCCTGGACGACCTCCTCGACGTGGTGACCGAGGCGCCCGACGACGCTCGCACCCTGCTGGTGGTGGGGCACAACCCCTCGATCGCGAGTCTCGCCGCCGCACTCGACGACGGCTCGTCCGGAGCGGACCGGAGCGTGCTGGCCGGCGGATATCCCACCGGCACGCTCACGGTGTTCGACGTCGCGGGCTCGTGGAAGACGGTGGGCCCGGGGTCGGGCAGGCTCCGCGCGGTGATCCGGCAACCGTCCTGACCCCGGGTCCGGGACCTCACACCGAGCGCTGGTAGGAGCGGAACGCCCGCGCCGCCAGCCAGCCCATGGCGGCCACGAGCGCCACCAGCAGCCCGAGCCGGCCGCTGACCAGCCCCCAGTCCGGTGCCGCGGAGACCGCCGACCGGGCGGCGAGGGCGGCCCAGTCCACCGGGTTGAACCTCGCCACGTCGCCCACCCAGGCAGGCATCAGCGCGGGTGCCATCATCACCGACGACAGGAACGACAGCGGCAGGATCAGGAACTGCGAGATCGCGATCAGCGCCTCCTGCTGGTGCACCAGCAACGCGATCGCGTCCGACAGTGCGGCGAACACGACCGCCAGCAGTACGGCGCACACCAGGACGACCAGCACGCCCGTGACCCCGCCGGCGAAGCGCGCACCGGCCGCAAGCCCGACAGCGAGGACGATCAGCGACTGGATCACGGTGGTCACCGCCTGGAACGCCAGCGAACCGGTGATCAGCGCGCCGCGGCTGACCGGGGAGGTGAGGTTGCGGTCCATCACGCCGCGTTCCATGTCCTGGATGAACGACGTGCCCGCCCAGCCAGCGGAGAACATCGCCGTCATCACCACTACGCCGGGCGTGAGGTACTCCAGGTAGGAGCCGGAGCCGAAGCCCGGTAGCCGGGCGACGTTCCGGAACAGCTGGCCGAACAGCAGCAGCCAGATCATCGGCTGGATCAGGGTGAACGCGAGGTACGCCGGCTGCCGGGTCAGGGTGCGCAACCACCGTCCGGTGAGGTACGCGGAGTGGGCCAGGAACGTGCCGGCCGAGCCGGCCCGCCGCTCGGCCCGTACGCCGGTGCGGGCGTCCGTTCGGCTTTCGACGGGGGTTTCGGGGAGGGTGGTCATCGGTTCGTCTCCTGCCGGGGAAGGGACGCCGTGTCGGCTCGGTCGAAGGACCGGCCGGCGTGGCGCAGGTACACGTCGTCGAGGGAGGGCCGGGCCACGGTCACCGCGGTCAGGCCGACCCGGGCGCCGTCCAGGGCGGTCAGTACGGCGGGCAGCGTGGCCGCGCCGTTGCTCACCCGGGCCCGCACGGTCGTCTCCTCCACGGAGACGTCCTGTACGCCGGGCACTCCGGTCAGCGCCGACCGGGCCGCCTCGGCCCGGTCGGCAGCGGCGATCTCGGCCTGGACGGTGTCGCCGTCCAGCTGGGCCTTCAGCTCCTCCGGCGTACCGGCGGCGACAACCCGGCCGCGGTCGATGATCACCAGCCGGTCGGCGAGCCGGTCCGCCTCCTCCAGATAGTGCGTGGTGAGCAGCACGGTCAGCCCGTCCTCGCGGGCCAGCCGGGCGATCTCGGCCCACATCTCGGCCCGGGCCTGCGGGTCAAGTCCGGTGGTGGGTTCGTCCATGAACAGCACCGAGGGCCGGTGCACCAGGCCGGTGGCGACGTCGAGCTTGCGCTGCATGCCGCCCGACCACTTGCCGGCCAGCCGGTTGCCGGCCTCGGTGAGCCCGAAGCGGGCGAGCAGCTCGTCCGCCCGGGACCGGGCGGCCGGCCCGGACAGCCCGTGGACGCGGCCGGCCAGCACGAGGTTCTCCCGGCCGGTGCCCATCGGGTCGAACGCCGGTTTCTGGGAGACGTAGCCGATCGCCCGGCGTACCCGCGCGGGGTGGCGGTGCACGTCGATCCCGGCGACGCTCGCCGAGCCGGCGTCGGCGCGGGAGAGCGTGGTGAGGATCTTCACCGTGGTGGACTTGCCGGCGCCGTTGGGCCCGAGGAGTCCGAAGACCGAGCCAGCGGGCACGGAGAAGGTGATTCCGGCCAGGGCACGGACGGCCTTGTCGCCGCTGCCGTAGGTCTTGGCCAGGCCGGCAGTCTCGATGGCGGGCCGGCCGGAGGGGAGTGGTGCGGGGTCGTCGAGGACCCCGGACGCCGCGTACGCGGACATGGTGCTCCTTCGTGTGGTGCCCGCCGGACGGCGGGCAGGCTTGCCCTGGGGTGGACCGAGTGGTCACCCCAGGGGTGAAGGAGTCGAGTGGTCGCGGTACGCGGATATCCTGCGCGGTGGAGGCCTTGGATCCGCGCCCGGCGACGGGCTCGACTCGAGGTTGTTCCGCCGGCCCCTGATCGTGGTGTTGCCGCACCTCGGTCGGGGGCCGCGTCTTGTCGGCATCGTTGTCGGCGCCCAGCGCCGAAGCGGGGCTAGCTCGTGCGGCCGTCCTCCGTCCAGCTGAGCTCGTCGGGGAACTCCTCGCGCAGGATCGCCGAGGCATCCTCGGAGGAAAGGTCGCCGGCCCGGAGTTCGGACATCCGCTGCCAGAGCCGGAAGCCGCCGAACTCCTTCGTCCGCAGGTCGGTGACGAGGGAGCGCACGAACGCGATCTCCGCGTCCAGCAGGGCGGAGGTGAAGTCGTACTCGATCATGAAGATCCGCGGGAAGTTGGGCGGTGCCGACGCCTTGACCGCCTCACCGGCCGTCCGTTGCATCTCCAGGGCACGCAGCCGTAGCTCCAGCAGGCGGAGCACCTCCTGGGGGTCGAGCGCACCCATCAGCGACAGTGCCGCCTCGAAGTTGGTGAACTCCTTCTTCGGCACGCTGACCAGTTCGCTCAGCCAGTCGGTCATCCGGGCCTTGCCGGGCTCGGTGATCGCGTAGATCGTCCGCTCGGGCCGGTTGCCCTCCCGCAGCGTCTCCCTCGCCTCGATCAGGCCGGACTTCTGCAGCGAGGCGACGACGGAGTACAGCGAGCCGTAGTTGAGCTTGATGCTGTCCTCCTTGCGCCGCTCGCGCAGCGTGGTGGACATCTCGTACGGGTGCATGGGCCGCTCGTAGAGGAGGACGAGCACGGCCAGTGCCAGCGGGTTGGTCTGGCGCGGCGTGGCCATCGCTCCTCCGGTCGGTTCCGCCGCCGGCTCGGGGCAGCGATCTTTACTCGGGCTCGTTTACTCGAACCAGAGTATTCGCCGCCGGATGGGGGTCCGTCAAGCTGTTTCGGTGGTCTCCGCGTCCGCGGCGTCCACCTCGTCCCTGGTGATGCCGAGCAGGTAGATGATCGCGTCCAGGTAGGGCACGCTGACCGCGGTGTCGGCGGCCTCGCGGACCACCGGCTTGGCGTTGAACGCCACCCCGAGCCCCGCGGCCGCGAGCATGTCCAGGTCGTTGGCGCCGTCGCCGATCGCCACCGTCTGCGACAACGGAACGCCGGCCGCCGCGGCGAACCCGCGCAGCGCCTCCGCCTTGCCGGGACGGTCCACGATCGGCCCCTCGACCCGGCCGGTGAGCCGCCCGTCGGCGACCTCCAGCCGGTTGGCGGCCACGAAGTCGATGCCGAGTTCGGCGGCGAGTGGCTCCACCACCTGGGTGAACCCGCCGCTGACCACGCCGATCTGGTAGCCGAGCCGGCGCAGCGTACGGGTGAGCGTGCGGGCGCCGGGGGTGAGCCGAACCTCGCAGCGTACCTCCGAAAGCGCTCCGGCGTCCACCCCGGCGAGCAGTGCCACCCGCCGGCGTAGAGACTCGGCGAAGTCGAGTTCGCCCCGCATCGCCTCGGCGGTGACCCGGGCGACCTCCTCCTCACAGCCGGCGTGCGCGGCGAGCATCTCGATCACCTCGCCCTGGATCAGGGTCGAGTCCACGTCCAGGACGACCAGTCGTTTGGCCCGGCGGTACAGGCCGGCCGGCTGGACGGCCACGTCCACCTGCGTGGCGGCGGCCTCGATGGCGAGCGCCTGGCGCAGCAGGTCGGGGTCCACGCCGGACACGTCCATCTCGATGGCGACCACCGGATAGCGGGCGATCCGGACGATGCGGTCGATGTTGGCGCCGGTGTCGGAGATCCGCCCGGCGATCGCCGCGACCGCCTTCGGCCGCAGCGGCTGGCCGAGGACCGTGACGTGGCTGCGGCCACTGCGGCGAGGCCGGTTGTCGCCGGCGCCGTCCTCGGTCTCGACGTACATCCCGAGGCCCCGGCCGGTCTTCTCCACCGCCTGCCGCAGCCGGCCCACGTCGCGCGGCGCGGTCACCAGGATGCCGAGGACCAGCCGGCCGCGCAGGACGACCTGTTCGACGTCGAGCACCTCGACCGGGTACCTCGCCAGGGTGTCGAACACCGCGGAGGTCACGCCGGGGCGGTCCCGGCCGGTGAGGGTGACGAGCAGGGTGGAGACGGACGGCTTCGACGCGGGCGGATCGGTCGCTGGCACGTCGGCAACGTTAGTGGTGCCGCCTGAGCCCGCAGCCACAGCCCGCCACAGCCCCGGGGCGCGCCCGGGCGATCGCGTGAGGTCGGGGCGTGAGCTCAGCCGCGGCCGACGTACGGCATCCGGGTCGCCATCACCGTCATCGTCGGCACGTTCGCGTCCAGTGGCAGGCTCGCCATGTAGACCACCGCGCGGGCCACGTGGGCGACGTCGATGGTCGGCTCGGGCCGCACCGAACCGTCCGGCTGCGCCACGCCCTCGGACATCCGGGCGGTCATGTCGGTCGCGGCGTTGCCGATGTCGATCTGGCCGCAGGCGATGTCGTATGGGCGGCCGTCCAGCGCGGTGGCCTTGGTGAGCCCGCTGATCGCGTGCTTGGTGGCGGTGTAGGCGGCCGAGTGCGGGCGCGGCGTGTGCGCGGACAGTGAACCGTTGTTGATGATCCGGCCGCCGCGGGGGCGCTGCGCCTTCATCAGCCGGACGGCGTGCTGGGTGCACAGGAACGCGCCGGTCAGGTTGACGTCCACCACCGCGCGCCAGTCGGCCAGCGGAACGTCCTCGACCGAGGTGGCGGGGGCGTTCCGCCCGGCGTTGTTGACCAGGACGTCCAGCCGGCCGTGGTGGGTGCGTACCGCGTCGAACAACGCGGCCACCGAGTCGGGGTCGGCGACGTCGGTGGGTACGGCGATCGAGGGTTCGCCTGCCGCGCCGACCGGCCGGCCGGCATCCCTCCACCTCCGCGCGCACTCCGCCGCCACCTCCGCCAGCGGCTCGGGCCGCCGCCCGGCGAGCACCACCGCGTAGCCGTCGGCGGCCAGCGCGACCGCGACCGCCCGGCCGACCCCGGAGCCGGCCCCGGTGACCACCGCGACCGGAGCGCCCCCGCCCGCGCCGTGGCTCTCGTCTCCGTCGTTCCCGTCGTTCCTGCCAACCGTCTGGTCCGCCATCCCGCCAGGATGCCGCACCGTACGCCGTTGCCGCGCCGTCACCCGGGCACGCGGCGCGGGCCGTGCTGACCGCTAGTGGACGAGTGAGCGTCGGTGGCTTGTCGAGACATCAGATCTCTATCGACGCTGGTCGTATGACAACCCGAATCGCGATGCTCGGCGCCGGATCGCTCGGCTTCACCCGCCGCCTGGTGCGGGACATCCTGTCCGTACCCGAACTCGCGGACACGACGTTCGCGTTCCACGACATCAACGAACGCAACCTCGACATGGTGACCAGGCTGATCCGCCGCGACATCGAGGCCAGCGGCCTGCCGGCCACGATCGAGCCGAGCCTGGAACGCCGCCGGGCCGTCGCCGACGCGGACTACGTGTTCTCGGTGATCCGGCAAGGCGGCCTTGACGCGTTCCGGACCGACATCGAGATCCCGCTGAAGTACGGCGTCGACCAGTGCGTCGGTGACACGTTGTGCGCGGGCGGTGTGATGTATGCCCAGCGCACCATCCCCGCGCTGCTGGACTTCTGCACCGACATCCGCGAGGTCGCCAAGCCGGACGTGCTGTTCCTCAACTACTCCAACCCGATGGCGATGAACACCTGGGCCTGCAACGAGTACGGCGGCGTGCGTACCGTCGGCCTGTGCCACGGCGTCCAGGGCGGCCACTGGCAGATCACCCGCTGCATCGAGCACTGGGCGAAGCGGGAGGGCCTGATCGGGCAGGACGAGACGCTGCACCGCAGCGAGGTCGACATCGTGGCCGCCGGCATCAACCACCAGACGTGGTACGTCAAGGCGCAGTGGCGCGGCATCGACATGATCCCGAAGATGCTGGAACTGTTCGAGGGGCACCCGACGTACCCGCAGACCGAGAAGGTCCGCATCGACGTGCTGCGCCGCTTCGGCTACTACAGCACCGAGTCCAACGGTCACCTGTCGGAGTACCTCCCGTGGTACCGCAAGCGGACCGAGGAGATCTCACGCTGGATCGACCTGTCCAGCTGGATCAACGGCGAGACCGGCGGCTACCTGCGCGTGTGCACCGAGGGGCGGAACTGGTTCGAGACCGACTTCCCGAACTGGATGAAGGAGGACCCCAAGCCGATCACCGCACAGGACCGCAGCGAGGAGCACGGGTCGTACATCATCGAGGCGCTGGAGACCGGGCGGGTCTACCGCGGCCACTTCAACGTGCCGAACGACGGCGTGATCACCAACCTGCCGCAGGGCAGCGTGGTGGAGGTGCCGGGGTACGTCGACCGCAACGGCATCAACATCCCCGTCGTCGGTGACCTGCCGATGGCGTGCGCGGCCACCTGTGCGGCGAGCATCCGGGTTCAGGAGATGGGCAAGGAGGCGGCGGTGCACGCCGACACCACCCTGCTCAAGCAGGCGATGCTGCACGACCCGCTGGTCGGCGCCGTCTGCGACCCCGAGGAGGTGTGGCAGATGACCGACGAGATGCTCGTGGAGCAGGCGCGGTGGCTGCCGCAGTTCGCCGAGGAGATCCCGGCGGCCCGCGAGCGCCTGGCCACCGCCGAACGCGACGGCACCCGGGTGAAGACCGTCACCACCGAGGGCGCGGCCCGCCTGCACACCAAGACCGTGGAGGAGATGGCCGCGGACCGGGAGGCCGCGCGGTCCAACGCCGCCGCCGCCGACAAGGCGGGCATGACGAAGACCGGCTGAACCGGAAAGGCGTCACCGGTCGCCGCTGCCGTACGGCCGCGACGCGCGCCGCCCCGGAACCTTCACCGCGGAAGGTCTACCGGGGCGGCGCGCACGCGGCCACCAGCGCGCGGCGCGCGGCGTGCTCGAGCCGGCGCAGCGCCCGCCGCCGCGAGTCGGCTTCGTACGCCGACGCCGAGCCGCCCTCGTCGACCAGGGCGAGCTCGCAGACCAGCAGGCACCGCCGGGCCCGCGTGGCCAGCGTCTCGGCCCGCGGTGCGTATCCGGGCGGCAGCCCGTCGTGGGTACGGCTGCCCACCTCGCGCAGGTCGATGAGCGCCTCGGCCATCTCCGGCCGCCACCGGGCGACGTCGAGGTCGGCGAGGGTGTCAATCACCTCTTGCAGGGTGTGGGCGAGCTCCAGCGAGGCGTCGCCGAACCCCTCCGGAGGGGCCGGTGTCGCGGCGTACACGCGCCACTGGACGCCGGCACCGATCACGTGCGGCACCAGGCCGAGCCCGGCGCCCTCGCACACGACCGCCTCGCCGACCTCGACAGCCGCCTCGGTGAACTCCGGCGGCCCGGCCAGCCCGAGCGGGTCGCCGGGCACCGGCAGGGCGGGGGAGACGGCCCGGGTGCCAAGATTGCGCAGCGTGCCCAGCGACAGCAGCAGCGGCACCGGCTCGTCCTGGCCCGGCAGGCCGATCACGTGGTGGGCGGCGTCCCCGGCCCGGATGGCGTCGTCGGCCTCGTCCAGGCTGGTCGCGCCGACCAACCAGGAGTTGGCCCAGGTCGCCAGCCGGACCGCGCGGGGCACCATCGCCATGGTCGACATGGGTTCCAGCGTAGGGTCCCGCCCCGACAGACGCCGACAGACGCCGACCGGCGCCGTCCGGTGCACGGTCGCCGCCGCCCTGATCCGCAGGCGAGGACAGCGACCTCGTGCCGTAGGTTGTGCACCCATGGGGTCTGTACTCGAGCTCACCGACGTCACGATCACCCGTAACGGCACCAAACTGCTGGACGCGGTGACCTGGTCCGTCGAGGACGCCCACCGCTGGGTGGTGCTCGGCCCCAACGGTGCCGGCAAGACGACCCTGCTGCAGATCGCCTCGGCCCGGATGCACCCGACCAGCGGCACCGCGACCATCCTGGGGGAGACCCTGGGCCAAGTCGACGTGTTCGAGCTGCGGCCCCGCATCGGCCTCACCAGCGCGGCGATCGCCGACCGGATTCCCCGGCACGAACGCGTCGACGACGTGGTGGTGTCGGCCTCCTACGCCGTGCTCGGCCGCTGGCGGGAGGCCTACGACGAGGTCGACCACGAACGCGCCCGCCGGCTGCTGGCCTGGCTCGGTGTGGGCGAGTACGCCGACCGCACGTTCGGCACCCTGTCCGAGGGCGAACGCAAGCGGGTGCAGATCGCCCGGGCGCTGATGACCGACCCCGAGCTGTTGCTGATGGACGAGCCCGCGGCGGGCCTGGACCTCGGTGGCCGGGAGTCGCTCGTGCGCACTCTCGACGAGATCGCCGCGGACGAGTGGGCACCGGCCACGGTGCTGGTCACCCACCACGTCGAGGAGATCCCGCCGAGCTTCACCCATGTCCTGCTGCTGCGCGGCGGCAGCGTGATGGCCGCCGGCCCGATCGGGGAGACGCTCACCTCCCCGGCGTTGTCGGAGACGTTCGGCCTGCCGCTGAAGGTCGTCCGTTCCGACGACCGGTGGACCGCACGGGCGGACCGCTGATCTGCGGGTTGTCCACATTTTGTGACCTGCCGGTGGGCAGAAGAAGGCCGTGATCGCATAAGTTTTGACTATGGGCAACCTGCTCGCCTGGATCAGCGAACACCTGTGGGTGGCGTGGGCGGTGCTTGCGGCGGCACTCGCCGCCGTCGAGCTGCTCACACTCGACCTGGTGTTCCTGATGGTGGCCGCGGGGGCGGCCACAGGGGCGCTGGCGGCCCTGGTCGGCGGCGGGCCTGCCATCTCGGTGGTGGTCGCGATCGTCGTGGCGATGGGAATGCTCGCGGCGGTACGCCCGGTAGCGCTCCGGCACCTGCAGGAGGCGCCGACGATCCGCACGGGTATATCCGCGCTGGTGGGCAAGACGGGTGTGGTCGTCGAAGAAGTCAACTCCCACGGTGGGAGAGTCAAAATCGGGGGAGAGGTCTGGACTGCTCGTCCATACGACGAGCATTCGACGATCGAACCCGGCAAGTCCGTCGACGTTCTCACGATCGAGGGCGTCACCGCGTACGTCCATGAATCGGAGCAGCCGTGGGACCTTTGATCTTCTTTCTGGTATTAGCGTTCCTGGTGGTCGTCGTCCTGGCCAGATCGGTCCGGATCGTTCCGCAGGCGCGGGCCGGCATCGTCGAACGGCTGGGCCGGTTCGCCCGTACCCTCGGACCCGGCCTGTCGATCATCGTGCCGTTCGTCGACAAGGTTCGTTACACCATCGACCTGCGTGAGCAGGTGGTCTCGTTCCCGCCGCAGCCGGTGATCACCGAGGACAACCTGGTCGTCTCCATCGACACGGTGATCTACTTCCAGGTGACCGACCCGGTGGCCGCGACCTACGAGATCGCCAACTACATCCAGGCGATCGAACAGCTCACCATGACCACCCTGCGCAACATCGTCGGCGGCATGGACCTCGAGCGCACGCTGACCAGCCGGGAGCAGATCAACACCGAGCTGCGCGGCGTCCTGGACGAGGCCACCGGCAAGTGGGGTGTCCGGGTCAACCGCGTGGAGCTGAAGGGCATCGACCCGCCGCCCTCCATCCAGGACTCGATGGAGAAGCAGATGCGGGCCGACCGCGACAAGCGGGCCGCGGTCCTCACCGCCGAGGGCACCCGCCAGTCGGCGATCCTCACCGCCGAGGGTGCGAAGCAGTCGGCGATCCTCACCGCCGAGGGCGAGAAGCAGTCGCAGATCCTGCGGGCCCAGGCGCAGCGGGAGTCACAGATCCTGCGGGCCCAGGGTGAGGCGCAGGCCATCGAGACCGTCTTCAACGCGATCCACGACGGCGAGCCCGACCAGAGCCTGCTGTCCTACCAGTACCTCCAGATGCTGCCGAAGATCGCCCAGGGCGACGCCAACAAGCTGTGGATCGTCCCGAGTGAGATCGGCAAGGCGCTGGAGGGCATCGGCTCGATGGTCGGCCAGTTCGCCGAGGAGGGCGAGCCCACCCCGCGTGCGGCCGACCGCACCCGCCGGCGCACACCCAAGCCCCAGGCGGTGGAGGCCGCCGAGGCCGAGGAGGCCACCGACACCGCCCTGCAGGACGCGGAGTCGGAGGTGCAGGCGGCGATCGCCGCCGCCGAGGACGCTGCCAAGGGCGGTCTGGGCGGGCGGCACCAGCAGGAGACCGGGACCAACGGGGATTCGGCGGGACCGGCGCAGCCGGCCGCGCAGGAGCCCCGGCCGGAGTGAGTGAACTCGGATACCTCGCCGTCTTCCTCGCGGGGGCGGCGGCCGGCACGATCAACGCCATCGTCGGGTCGGGAACCCTGATCACGTTCCCGACCCTGATCGCGTTCGGGATCCCGCCGGTCACCGCCAACGTCTCCAACACGATCGGGCTCGCCCCCGGGTCGGCCGCGGCCGCCTGGGGCTACCGCGCCGAGCTCAGGGGACAGCGCACCCGGCTGATCCGGCTGGGCTCGATGTCCCTGCTCGGCGCGGTCACCGGCGCGATCCTGCTGCTCACGCTCCCGTCGAGCGCGTTCGACATGATCGTCCCGGTCCTGGTGGGCCTCGGCGTCCTGCTGGTGATCCTGCAGCCGTGGCTGTCACGATGGCTCGCCGACCGCCGCAAGGAACCCGTGCACCGGCACCACGGCGGCTGGCTGCTGATGGTGATGGTCTACCTGACCGGCGTCTACGGCGGCTACTTCGGCGCCGCCCAGGGCGTGATTCTGATGGCGATCCTCGGGATCGGGCTGGACGAGGCGCTGCAGCGGGCAAACGCCGCCAAGAACGTCCTCGCCGGCCTCGCCAACGCCGTCGCGGCGGTCGTCTTCATCGTGGTCGCGCACGTGGCCTGGGTGCCCGCCATCCTGATCGCCGTCGGCTCGGTCCTCGGCGGCCTGTTCGGCGCCCGGGTGGGCCGCAGACTGCCCCCGATGTTGCTGCGCGGAGTGATCGTCACCGTCGGCGTGATCGCGATCGTCATGCTGCTGCGCCGGTAGCGCCGGGCCCGTGCCGGCACAGGGTCGGCCCGTGACGGCACGGGCCGACCCGCCGTTGTCGTTGGGTTCCGGGACGCACCCGAACCCGATAGCGTTCGGGGCGAGTGTCCAGCGAATGGGGGAGCGGTCATGACGGACATCGAGGACCGGCCGGCCCGGTCACGGCTCACGCTCACCGGCGTCAGCTCGCGCGCGTGGGAGCATCCCGCCGACCGCGGCGCCCTGGTCGCCGTACGCCAGCTCAAGGGCTTCGACGTCGTGCTCCGCAAGCTGTCCGGGCTGATCAACGAACGCGCGCTCCGGTTGATCTTCCTCGGCTCGGCGGTGCGCGCGGGGGACCGTCAGTTCCCCAAGGTGCACCGGCTGTACGCCGAGGCCGCCGCCACGCTCGACGTGCGGGAGCTCCCGGAGCTGTACGTCATGACCGGGCCGATGCCCAACGCCATGTGCATCGGACTGGACAAACCGTTCATCGTGGTCAACAGCGGGCTGATCGACCTGCTGGACGAAGAGGAGCTGCGGTTCGTCCTCGGCCACGAGCTGGGGCACGCCCAGAGCGGCCACGCGCTCTACCAGTCGGTGCTGGTGTTCCTGATCCGCCTCAGCGGTGCGATCGCCTGGATGCCGCTCGGCGTCCTCGGCCTGCGGGCCATCATCGCGGCCCTGATGGAGTGGTCGCGCAAGGCGGAGTTGTCAGGGGACCGGGCCGGCCTGCTGGCCTGCCAGGACCCGGCCGCCGCGCTGCGTACCCACATGAAGCTCGCCTCCGGCGGCCACCTGGAAGACGTCGACGCCACCGCGTTCCTCGCCCAGGCGGCGGAGTACGACGCCAGCGGCGACCTGCGCGACAGCGTCCTCAAACTGCTGCTGCTGGAGGCCCGCAGCCACCCGTTCCTCGCCGTCCGCGCGGCCGAGCTGCGGCACTGGGTGGACCACGGTGACTACCGCCGCATCCTCGACGGCGACTACCCCCGGCGCGAGGACGATGCCAACGCCAGGATGAGCGACGAGGCCCGCCGGGCGGCCGACTCCTACCGCGAGGCCTTCGCCCGTTCGCAGGACCCGCTGGCGAAGATCTTCGCCGACCTGGGCGGCGCGGTCGACGGCGTACGCGACAAGGTGAACGGCTGGTTCGGCAACCGACCGAGCTCCGGCTGACCGCCTCCGTCGGAGGTTCGTCGCCTCGTGGCGGTGGAAAGCCCGGGGCACGCAAGCTCAGGTTGGCAGCCCGAGGTCGTCCAGCACCTCCGCGGCGGGTAGCTCCGAAAGCGCCCGGCCCGGCACCAGCAGCTTCGACCGGCGCAGGCCGCTGCCCACGATGACGCCCGCAGACTCGGCCACCCGCCGGTCCACGAGCACCGGCCAGTCGGCGGGCAGGCCGAACGCGGTGATCCCGCCGTACTCCATGCCGGTGCGGGCGACCGCGTCGTCCATCGGCGCGAACGACGCCTTGCGCGCGTCCAGGCGCCGCCGGACCACGCCGTTGACGTCGGCCCGGGTGGTGGCGAGGACCATGCACGCGGCGTAGCGGGTCTCGCCCCCTCGCTTGCCGGCGATGATCACGCAGTTGGCGGAGGCGTCCAGCGCCACGTCGTACGCCGCGCAGAACGCCGCCGTGTCGGCCAGCTCGGGATCGATCTCGGCGACCTGGAACTCCTCGGCGGGAGTGCCGGGGTGGTCCCACCCGCGGATCGCGGCGGTGACCGGAGAGGCCAGCAGGTCGGTCCGGTCGAGCGCGGGCACGGCCTTCAGCGTGCCGAACGTGGAAGAGGTGCTCATCGCCCTCATTGTGCCGTCACCGGCGCTGGATGCTCCGCACCGGGCACGGACCAGGCACCGACCACGCACCGGACCACGCACCGGATCGGCACCGTGTGGATTCGGTCCCACCGAGCGGACGTGGGGGACCGGAGCTGTCCTGCACGGGTCGTACGGTCAGGCACATGCGCAGGCGAACGGAGTACGACTCGTGACCGCCGCCCTTCGGGTCACCCGTGCCCAGGCGGTGGCCCACCGGCTGAGGGCGCACCACCTGGTCGAGCGGCTGCCCGCGGGCAGCTACGTCGAGGCCGCCTGGTGTGGTCTGCAGGACTCCGCCCCGCGGGCGGCACTGCTGTCCCTGCACGCCCGGGTCGACGCCTGCGAACCGACCGCGTGGGAGGCCGACGGGTTGCTGCAGACCTACAGCCCGCGGCTGGCGGTCCACGTCCTGCCGGCCGAGGACTTCGGCGTGTTCACCGTCGGGCGGCTGCCCGACGATCCGGCCGTCCGGCGGGAGGTCGACGAGGCGGCGGACCTGGCCTGCCGGATGCTGGCGGGGGAGGCGGTACGCGCGACCCGGTTCTCTCGGGACCAGGGTCAGCTGGTGCGCGTGGGCGCGGCCGGCGGCCGGCTCGCCGTCCGGTGGGACACCCGGTCGCTCACGGTCCGGGAGATCCCCGCGCCGGACATCGATCCGGCGGCGGCTCGGGCCGAGCTCGCCCGGCGGCACCTGCACGCGTTCGGACCGACGACGCCGCGGACGTTCGCGTGGTGGGCGGGAATGCACCCGCGAGGTGCCCGGCAGGTGTGGCAGCAGCTGTCCGGCGAGCTGCTTCCGGTCGACTTCGAGGGGCAACCGGCGTGGATCCTGGCCGCGGACGAACAGGCGGCACGCCAGGCGGGGGAGGTACGCGGGGTGCGGTTGCTGCCCACGGAGGACCTGGGACTACTCGGCGCGGACCGGGCGGGACTGTTCGTCGGTCCGGCGGCGCGCCGCAAGACGACGTCGTACGACTGGTACCACCCCAACGGCGTGCTGGTCGACGGTGAGCTGGCCGGACAGTGGGGCCGGCGCGGCGGCCGGGTGGAGATCGGCCTGGACCGCGCGCTCCCGCCGTCGGTGCGGGACGCGGTGGCCGCCGAGGCGCTGACCATGCCCGTACCGAACGCCTCGATGCGGGTGGAGTTCCTCGACTAAACCGACCGGTATGGCTAATCGCCTGATAGCCTCACTGGGTAAACCGATCGGTATACCGAGGAGCGGCGCATGCGACAGGGGCAACCCACGGTCGGGCCGGTGACGGCGGCGGATCGGCAGCGGCACCGGACCGGTACGGACAGTGCTGCTCCCCGGCACGCAAGCGCGGTCGGCCTGGCCGCTGCCGGCATGTCGCTGATCGCGGCCTGCTACGGCCTGGCGCGGTTCGCGTACGGTCTGTTCGTCCCGACGTTTCGTGCCGAGTTCCACCTCGACGCCGCCACGGCCGGAACGGTGGCGGCCGGCAGCTACGCCGGCTACTGCGTGGCCATCGTGGTCGCCACCGCCGCCACCTCACGGTGGGGCGCGCGTCCCGTCGCCGCCGCGGCCGGCGCGTGCGCGACGGCCGGGACGGCGGTCATCGCCGCGGCACCCGGGCCTTTCGTGCTCGCCCTCGGCGTGGTTCTCGCCGGGTCGAGCACCGGGCTGGCCTCGCCTCCCATGGCCGAGGCCGTCGCCCGGTTCATGCCGCCGCGCCTGGAACCCCGGCTGCAGACCGTGGTCAACGCGGGCACCGGCCTCGGGGTGCTCGTGTCCGGACCGGTCGCGCTGCTCCTCGCCGGGAGCTGGCGCTGGGCCTGGGCGGCGTTCTCCGCCGCCTCGCTCGTGGTCACGCTGTGGGTCTGGTTCACCGTGCCGCGGCGTTCCGGACTCGCCAGTGACTCGCCCGCGCCGGACGGCGACCGAGGCGACTCGCTCGGAGTGAGGGCCCGCGTCCCCCGGGGCGGCTGGCGCCTGCTCGTCGCGGCCTTCTCGATGGGGCTGGCCAGTGCGGCGACCTGGACCTTCGGCCGCGACCTCGTCACTGCCGCCGGCAACAGCACCCTCACCGGCGTGACCATGTGGATCGCCCTGGGTGCCGCCGGGCTCCTCGGCGCCTTCGCCGGCGACCTCACCACCCGGGCCGGACCGGCGCGGTGCTGGACCATCGGGATGCTGGCGCTGGGTGGGGCCACGGCCGTGCTGGCCCTGGCCGCGAGCAGTGCCGTCGTCGCCGTCGCGGCCGGCGCCGCCTTCGGCGCGGTCTACATCGCGCTCACCGGGCTGCTGCTGCTCTGGGGTGCGCGCGTCCTTCCCCGTCGGCCCGTGGTCGGCGTCGGTGCGGCGTTCCTGCTCCTCGCCCTCGGTCAGGCGGTCGGCGCACCCGTTCTCGGCGCCGTCGCCGACGCTGTCACGCTGCCCGGCGCCTTCCTCGTCGCCACGGCTGCCGCCGCGCTGGGCGCCGGGATCCGGCCGCGGGATCTCCCGGGGTAGCCCGACGCGGCGTCAGCGGGTGTCCTGGGCCGGTGCGGCGTACCACCGCCAGCGGTCGAGTTTCGCCTTGCCCGGCAGGGAAATCCGCCCCGTCGCCCACAGCAGCGCCGCCCACGGATCGTCGCCATGATCCACGTCGGGGAACAACCTGGTCAGGACGCGCGCACACAGGTCCGGGTCGGGCTGCCAGGTCAGCCCCAGCCCCGCGGTCACGTCGGAAAGGTGCACCAGCACCTCGACGATTCCCATCGCCGCGAAACCATCCGGGTCGGCGAGCCCGAAGATGTGGTGCGCGCGCACCGTCGACGGGACCGTCTTCACCATCGCCGCCAGGAACGCGCCGCTCGCCTCCAGCACCTGCACCAGACCTGCGTTGCCTCCCTCCGGCTCGGCGAAGATCGTGCTGGCCGGCCCGCCCTGGCGCCGCGGCTCACACACGAACGGCACGTGGGTGTCGCGCGGCGGGCGGCGCGGCCCGAGCTGGGCGGCGTAGGCGAACAGGTCGTCCGCGACGTGCTCGATGGTCTCCCAGCAGGTCCACTCCAGGTCACCGGCCGGCACGTGCCAGTCCTGCCTTTCGGCCTGCCCGAGAGTGTCCGCGGCGTAGGCCACAACGGTCTCCACGTCGGCGGCGCTGATGATCGTTCCCACGTTCGTCGTCAACCTCTCCTTGCGGGCGGTCGGTCAGTGTCCGGGATGTCCGGCGTCCACGGGCGGGCCGGCGAGGAACTCCCGGGCACCGCGCAGTCGGGTACGAAGAAGACCCTGCGTACGCCGGCAGTCCAGCCGCACGTCGAGCGGCCCGGGAACCGGCAGCTCCGCCCGCAGCCCGGTCGGCAGCAGCGAGGGGTCCAGGCCGTCCCGCGCGGCCACCAGCCGTCCCAGGTCGTACCTGCTGATCGGGTCGGAACCGGCGACATGGACGACTCCGGCGTGGCCGGAGCCGGCGAGCTCGAGCAGAGCTGCCGCCAGGTCGCCCACGTGCACCGGGCACCGCACGTCGTCGGTGAACAACACGCCTTCGCCCACACCGGTCGCGACGGCGTGCACGAACGCCTCGTGGGCAGAGGTCCCGTCACCGAGGATCAGCGACGTCCGCGCCACCAGCGCGGAGGGGTCGATCGCGGCGACCGCCGTCTCCGCGGCCGCCTTGGCGGCGCCGTACGGGTTCAGCGGGTCGGGAACGGCGTCCTCGGCGTAGGAGCTCGCGGCGCCGGAGAACACCGCGTCGCTGGACACGTGCACCAGCCGGGCGCCGACCCGGGCGGAGGCAAGGGCCACGTGCGCCGCACCGTCGGCGTTCGTGCGCCAGTCGGTCTTGGCGTACGCGGCGTTCAGCACGAGGTCCGGCCGCACGTCGGTGACCAGGGCGGCGACGTCGGCGCTCTGGCGGATGTCCACCACGCGCCATTCGACGCCCGACAGGTCCGCGGCCCGGCTGACACCCGGGACGGCCGCGCGACGGGTGGAGTGCGTGGCGAGCACCTCGTGGCCGGCGGCCACACCCTGGCGTACGAGCTCGGCACCCAGGTAGCCGGTGCCGCCGACGACCAGAACCCGGGTCATGTCGTCCGCCATCCCTTCGTGAGTTCGGCGATGCGTTCGGGATGCCCCAGCTCCAACTGGTCGCAGACGTTCTCCGCCCGCAGGGCGACGACCGCGGCGGGCACGTCCATCGGCCAACCCGTCCGGCGTTCGTAGGCGCCGGCCAGCCGGTGCAGGAGATCCGCTGACCCGTCGGCGAAGTACCTCAGGTCGGCGGTCGGCCGGCCACGGGCCACACAGGAGAAGTCCCACACACCGGTGAGCACTCCGACCGGCGCGTCGAGGACGAAGTTGCCGTCGTGGAAGTCGTTGTGCAGAAGTACGTCGGGGCCGGGGACACCGCCGTTCTCCCAGGCGCGCGCGTACTCCTCGATCAAAGCCTCGACCGGCGTCCAGGCCGCGCGGGGCATGCGGGGCAGGTTGGCGGCGAGGCGTTCGCTCACCGGACCCTCCGGACCCTCCGGACCCTCCGGACCCTCCGGACCTTCCGAACCCTCCGGACCCGTCGCGGCCTCCGGGACCCCCGACGATCCCCACGCCACCGGGATGGCGAGCTCGCGGATCCGGGCAGGGGAAAGGCAGGTGTGCATGGCGGCCAGGAAGTCCGCCAGCGACGACACCAAGCGGTCGCGGTCGGCGACCGAGGCGCGTTCGTAGCCGTCCGGGTCGAACGTCGCACCGGTCAGCCTCCGGTACGCCGCGAACCTCGTCCGCCGCCCGGTCCAGACCACCTCGGGGGTCGGGACCGGCAGCCGCCCGGCGACCGCGGCCAGGATCGCCAGCTCCCGCTCGAAGTCCACGCCCGGACGGGGAAAGCGCAGGATCCAGCCGTCGCGGGTCTCCACCACGAGGTTTTCCCAGCCCGTACGCAACACCGCACCGGCCAGGTCGAGGTCGTCGCGATCCTCCGCCGCGAGCAGCGCCAGCAGGTCCGCAAGGCTGTGCTCGGCCTCGGGGATCGTCATGGCAGCTGGCAGACCGTCGGCGCTCACACGCCGACGGTTCCGTCGATCCCCTCGCGGAGGAGGTCGGCGTGGCCGCTGTGCCGGGCGTACTCGTGGATCATGTGCAGCATCACCAGGCGCAACGACACGTCCTCCCCCCAGCGCGGGTTGTGCACCACCAGGTCGAGGGACTCGGCCGCCGCCTCGATGCGGCGGGAACGCTCGACCTCGGCCTGCCAGGCCTCGAACGCCTCCGACCGGGTGGAGCCGCTCGCGTCGTAGGCCACCTGGAAGTCGCCCTCGTCAGACCAGACCAGCGGGACGTCCTCGGCGTCGATCACCCGGCGGAACCACGCGCGCTCGACCTCGGCCAGGTGCCGCACCAGCCCCAGCAGGGACAGGGTGGACGGCGGCATCGACTGCCGGCGCAGCTCCTCGTCGGACAGGCCCTCGCACTTCATCGCGATCGTGCCGCGGTGGAAGTCGAGGAAGGCGCGCAGCATCTCCCGCTCGCCGGCGATCATGGGCGGGTCGGGGCGTTCGTATGTCACCGGCGCATCCTCTCGTCCGGCGGCCGGACCTCGCAAACGGGTTCAGGACCGACAGGGACGACCGAGACGACAGGTCGGCGCCCGGCGGTCACTCACCGAGCCACAGGCAGAACGGGTGCCCGTCCGGATCCAGGCACACGCGCACGTCGTCCTGGGGCTGGTGGCCGGCGAACGTCGCACCGCACTCGCGGGCGTGGGCCGCCGCGCCCGCCAGGTCGTCGACCCTGATCTCCAGGTGCATCATCATCTGCTGCTCGGTGGGCGTCGACGGCCACACCGGGCGGACGTAGGCCCGGTCGTACTCGAACGACAACGCGACCCCACCGGCCGGGCCGGCCAGCTTGACCCAGTGCGGCTCCTCGGCGGTGATCTCCCAGCCCAGCAGCCGCTGGTAGAAGCGGGCCAGGCCGGGCGGGTCCGGCGTGGCGAGGTTGACGGTGGTCAGGGTCAGCTCGGCCATGCTTGCTCTCCTCTGCGGTCGCTCACCAGTATCCGATGCCGTCGGTGCGCAGCCGGCGGTACACCTCGGCCCACTCCGCGCCGACCCCTCCGCCGTGTTCGTGACTGCTCGTACGTGCACCGCTTCCGACGGCGCGGTCCTTGAACCCGCTGGAGGTGGACACGCACACGACCGGGCCGTCCAGGTCCGGCGACCTCCCGGTGGACCGGAGGGCACGCAGCCCGGCCAGCCCCGCGGCGGCGGACAACTCGGCCCACAGGCCGCTGCGCGCGAGCTCGGCCCGCGCCGCTGTCAACTGCTCGTTGTCGACCAGGATCGCCTCGCCGCCGCTCTCGCGCACCGCCACCACACCGCGGTCCCCGCCGACGGGACAGGCGATGCCGTACGCGTCCGCCGGTCCCACCTCGACGTGGGTGGCCGCAACGCCGTCCCGCAACGCCCTCGCCAGCGGACCGCCCGCCGCCGGCTCGCACGCGTACATCCGCGGAACGCGGTCGGTGACCCCGAGCCGGCACAGCTCGGTGAACCCCTTCCACACCCCGAACAGCAGTTCGGCGTACCCGGTGGGTACGAACACCGCCGCCGGCACCCCGAGGTCGGCGTGGATCTCGTACGCGATCGTCTTGTAACCCTCGGGTCCGAACGCGTGACCGGTGTGTGTCAACGTCAGGTTGCTTACCGGGTGCAGGCCGAACTCGTCCGCCACTCGGCGTACCAGCGGCCACCGCGCGGCCACCGGAACCGGCAGCACCACCGCACCGTAGGCGTGCAGGAAGGCGTCCACTGCCGGTGGGAGGTTCTCCCCGGTGAACACCACGCACCGCAGGCCGGCCCGGGCCGCGTACGCCGCCGCCGACGCGCCGTGGTTTCCGCTCGACGCGACGACCACCCCCGGTGCGCCGAGCCGGGCCGCCGCGCTGACCGCGACCCGGTTGTAGCGATCCTTGTGGCTCCAGGTCGGATTACGCGACTCGTCCTTGACCAGGACGCCGGGCTCCAGCTCCACCAGGGGTGTGCCGCCCTCACCGAGGCCGGGCACGTCGAGCGGGGGAACGAGCGGTGCCCACCGGACCAGCCCCGCCGACGGCAGCAGCGCCGTGGCGGGGGAGAAGAGGTCGCCGGGCACGCGGGCGTAGGCGTAGTCCACCTCGACCGGGTACGCGATCTCGCCAGTGCTGGTCCGCGGGCACCCACCGGTCATGGGTGGCTAGAGCGGGTAGGTGACGTCCGGGTCACCCAGCGAGCGCTGGCAGGTCGCCAGGCTCGCTTCAGGTGTCGAGTCAGGTCTCGGGTCGGGTTCCGTCACGTCCACGCCGCCCGAGCGTACGCCGAAGGACCGACGTCAGCGCCGGGCGAGCGTGTCCCACAACCTCGCCGTGCTCCGCCGCCGTCCCCACGCGATCACCGCGGACAGGACGAGCAGCGCCAGCGGCAGCACGACACTCCCACCGACGACCGCCACGGTCACCACGACCGCGCCGACCATCAGCGCCACGAACGCCAGCCCGGCCAGGCCGGCCAGCCGCGGCACGAACAGCGCCACCGCGCCCAGAACCTCCAGAACACCAATGAAATAACGGAACCAGTCGCCGAAGCCGATCTTGTCGAACGTCGCGACGACCATCGGGTCCCCGCCGAACTTGCCCAGTGCGGCGAAGAGGAACGCCAGCGCGGTGACGACCTGGACGACCCACAGGCCGACGTTCGCGGCCCGGCCGGTGGTGGTGGTGACGGGCGATGCGGTGCCGGTTCGGCTGGTCCCTCGCTGGGAAACGGATTCGGACATCGGGTGTGGCCCTTCTGTGCGCGTCATGGGGCTTGTCACGAGGCCCGTCGTGGACCTCGCTCTGGGCTCCATTCCACGGCAGACGCCATCGGGACCGGCAGGGCTGGGCGTCGGCTCGGCGTACGACGAAAGGAGCGATCGCGAGCCCCGCGACCGACTTTCGTAGGTGCGGCGGCTCGCGACCCGCACTCAGCGGCTCATCGCGGTCTCCTGCTGGATACGCGACAGCTTCTCGGGATTGCGGACGTAGTAGAACGCGGTCACCAGGCCGTCCTCGACGCGTACGGACAGGATTCCGTCGATCTCCCCGTCGAGCCGGGTGAGCAGTGCCGGACCGCCGTTGATCTGCACCAGCTCGGCCGACATCTGGGCGCCGAACCTGCGCATGCCGCCGACGAAGAGGCGGGCCACCTTCTCCGCACCGACGACCGGCCGGCGTACTGCCTGCTTGATCCCGCCGCCGTCGCCCACCGCGACGACGTCCGGCGCGAGCTGGTTCAGCAGGCCCTGCAGGTCGCCGGTCTCGACCGCGAGCTTGAATGCCTCCAGCGCACGGCGGGCCTGGGCGGCGGACACGGACTCGCGTGGCCTGCGGGCCGCGACGTGGGCGCGCGCCCGGTGAGCGATCTGCCGGACGGCCACCTGCGTCTTGTCCACCGCCTCGGCGATCTGGTCGTACTCCACGTCGAACACCTCGCGCAGCACGAACACCGCCCGCTCGGTCGGCGTGAGGGTCTCCAGCACCAGCAGCATCGCCGTCGACACGCTCTCGGCCAGCTCGACGTCCTCGGCCACGTCGGGCGCGGTCAGCAGCGGCTCGGGCAGCCAGGAGCCGACGTAGGACTCCTTGCGCCGGCCGAGGGTGCGCAGGTGGTTCAGCGCCTGGCGGGTGGTGATCCGGACGAGGTACGCCCGGGGATCCCGTATCTCGTCCGGGTCCACGCCCACCCAGCGCAGCCACGTCTCCTGCAGGACGTCCTCGGCGTCGGCGGCCGAGCCGAGCATCTCGTAGGCGATCGTGAAGAGCAGGTTCCGGTGCGCGACGAACGCTTCGGTGAGCCGGCCGGTCCGGCCGTCGTCGTCACGTAGTGGCGACTGCGACGAGTCCGTCGTTCGCTCGCTCATGGCCGGCTCCTCCGCTTCCTCGCTGTCGACCTCGGTACACACACCCACACGACGCCGGTCGCCACCATCCTGTGACACCCGCGCCGGGTGGCGTACGTCACACCCCCTACCCAGGCGTGGGGCGCACTTCCGATGTCACAAACGGACCCGTTGGTGCGACGTAGGGGCACACCCTCTCCTTCGAACCCAGGAGTCTGATCATGAACGACCACAGCACCCACCAGAAGATCGCCCTCGTCACCGGCGCGAACAAGGGGATCGGCCGCGCGACCGCCGAGCAACTCGCCACGCTGGGGACGACGGTCCTGATCGGAGCCAGGAACCCGCAGCGCGGCGAGGAGGCCGCCGCGGCACTGCGCCTCGCGGGCGGGAACGCGCACGCGGTGACCCTGGACGTCACCGACCCGGCCGGCATCCGGGAGGCCGCGAGGTGGATCGAGGAGCAGTTCGGCCACCTCGACGTACTGGTCAACAACGCGGGCATCACCGGCTCGGGACAGGTCTCGCCCGAAGACGCCGTCGACCAGGTCCCGAGCACTGTCGACCTGGACATGGTTCGTTCGGTGTTCGAGACCAACGTCCTCGGGGTGATCGCGGTGACCAACGCCATGCTCTCGTTGTTGCGGCGCTCGCCGGCGGCGCGGATCGTCAACCTCAGCAGCGGCATCGCGTCCCTGACCATCGCAGGCGACCCGAACGGCCCGCTGGCCGGGCTGCCGGCCTCGGCCGCGTACGCCCCGTCCAAGACCGCACTGAACGCGCTGACCGTGCAGTACGCCAACGAGTTGCGCAAGGAGGGCATCCTCGTCAACGCCGCCGACCCCGGCTACGTGGACACCGACATCAACGATCACAGGGGATATCTCACCCCGGCCCAGGCAGCCGCGGTCGTGGTGCGCCTGGCCACGCTCGGAGCGGACGGGCCCACCGGCGGCTTCTTCAACGAGAACGGGCCCCTGCCCTGGTAGCGACCGCGGGGGCGCGGGCCGCCTGGATTCGGTGGCGATCGGTGGCGATCGGTGGCGATCGGTGGCGTACGTCACGCGGCGGCACCGTCACACGCCCCGGCCCGGCGGGGTCTTGTGGTCGTCCAGTACGCAACACCCATCACCGCGAGGGAGAACGAAGCGATGGAAACCCGGCTCAACCTGTTCGAGAACGAGGTCGGCGCGAAGTTCGCCAAGCGGTTCGCGAACGCCGGCATGGTGGTCGCGCAGTCGTCGCTGCCGAAGGCAACCCAGGAACTGGTGTCGCTGCGCGCCAGCCAGCTCAACGGCTGCGGCTGGTGCATCGACATGCACACCAAGGAGGCGGCGGCCGCCGGGGAGACCGCGGTCCGGCTCCACCTGGTGGCGGCGTGGCGGGAGTCCACGGTGTTCAGCGAGGCCGAGCAGGCCGCGCTGGCGTTCGCCGAGGAGGGCACCCGGCTCGCCGACGCCTACCAGGGTGTGTCCGACGAGACCTGGGCGCAGGTGCGCAAGCACTACGACGAGGACCAGACCACCGCGCTGGTCTGCCTGGTCGCCCTGATCAACGCCGCCAACCGGCTCGCCGTGATCGTGCACCAGCAGGGCGGCTCGTACGAACCCGGCATGTTCGCCGCCGCGATGGGCTGACCGGCGGGGGAGTCGGCTCGGCCCGGGGATCACCACGATCCCCGGGCCGAGCCGGCATGAGGGAGCCCTGACCTTCCGGTCCGGTCGTCAGCGGACCGAGTAGCTGAGGCGGTAGTGGGCACCCCGGCGCTTGAACGAGAGGATGCCCCTGTCCTTGCGCGGCGTCAGCTTGCGCTGACCGAGGTAGTCGTCACTGTCGGGGAAGTCCTTCTCGTACAGCCTGATTCGGGCGTTGCCGGTGAACTGGATGGTCTTCCTGATCCGCTTGCGCTGGCCCTGTTCGATGTCGATCGTCGGGCCGAGCTTCTGGCCCTCGACGTGGATCGCGATCTCGTCCTCGCCCAAGGTGTCCTGCTGCTTCTTGGAGTGCAGCGTTCCCAGCCGCAGCGTGCCACCGGGAATTCCGGTCAGCGTGCTGAGCTTTGCCGTGTGCGTGCCCGGGATGACGTTCCTGGCCCTGGCGCCGCTGGAGCCGTCGAACTCGTACGACCCGGACTCGAAGTTCAGGTACACCCTGCCGCCAGGGGTGACTGCGATGCCCTGGGCCATCGTCGGAGCCCGGAAGCAACGTGGCGAAGCCTTGTCGAGGTTGGTCTGCGACGCGTTCGTCACGTAGAGGTTGCTGCGCTTCTTGCGTCCGCTGGAGGTGCTGAACAGGAACCGGTTGCCCACCTTGGCGACGCCCTGGGTGGAGGCCGGGGTCTCCCATCGCAGACCTCGCCTGGTGCCGGGCTTGGGATCGAGCGTCAACCTCCCGTTGCTCGCGATGGTGTAGCGGTACATCCAGTCGCGTTTGCCGTGGAAGTTGAACCTGCCCGCGTAGAGGTGGCTGCCGTCGACGGTGAGGAACGAGGCACCGTGGACCGTCTTCTGTGCGTCACGATCCAGGCTTCCGCCGCCCGCCCTCAGCTCGGCGCGCAGAGCGTCGAGCCGGTAGGAGTTGATCGTGTGACGCTTGCCGTTCTTCGGCCCGTCGACGAAGAGCCACTTGCCGTTGAGACCGATGGCGCCGGCGTGGGTCGGCCCGAGCGCCACGATGCCGACGACCTTGCCCGGCGTCCGGGGGTCGAGCCCGATCACGTGCCCGTTGGTGTCGCCCGCGTTGTGGGCGGAGACCAGCAGCAGGTCGTCGCCTTTTCCGTTCCAGTCGTCCCACCAGGCAACGCCCTGCGGGGTGTGGTGGCGCAGCTCCGAGTGGGGGACCGTCGGGCCAGGGGAGAACCTGCGGTCGTAAAGGTAGGAGGCGGACGGGCCGTCGTACAGGCGGGCGGTCCTCCCGCTGGAGTCCTTCTCACAGCGGATGGCCGTCGAAGCCACGGGCGCCTTGAGCTGGGCCGCCGATCGCGGCCCTTTGGTCATGGGACGCTGCGGCCCGGCAGCGTTCGCGGTGCCCGGTGCGCTGATCACCGCGGAAACCGCCAGCAGGGCGGCCGAGCCGACGGCCGCGGTGGCTTTGCTCAGGTGCTTGCTCACGCTCGATCGCTCCCCGTCGGACCTGTATTCGGTCCGCATGAAGCTAACACGATTGCCCGATTTGCCGCATTGGTCCCCGCCGCGGGTGTGGCACGCGGCTCGGCGCGGGCCGGCGCCGAGCCGGCCTATCCCAGCTGGCCGCGGCGGCGCGTCAGGTAGGCGATCTCGGCGGTATTGCCCGCCAGCTCGATGGCCCGGTCGTACGCCGCGCGTGAGTCCCGGCCACGGCCGAGCCGGCGCAACAGGTCCGCGCGGGTCGCGTGGTAGGCGTGGTAGCCGGCCAACCCGTCCTCGAGCCGGTCGACGACCGCGAGCGCCACCTCCGGACCGTCGAGCTCGGCGACCGCGATCGCCCGGTTGAGAGCGACGATCGGGGAGTGGTCGATACGGACCAACTGGTCGTAAAGAGCGACGACCTGCGACCAGTCGGTGTCGCGCGCGTCCCTGGCGTAGGTGTGCACGGCGTTGATCGCCGCGAGAATCTGGTAGCGCCCCGGAGCCACCCCGGAGGCCAGCCGCTCGCGTACCAGCCGGTGTCCCTCCGCGATGAGCGCGGCGTTCCAGGCGCCACGGTCCTGCTCGTCGAGGGAGACCAGCTCGCCGCTCGCCGAGACCCGGGCGGTGCGGCGCGCCTCGGTGAGGAGCATCAGCGCCAGCAGCCCGGCCACCTCGCCGTCGCCGGGCAGGAGCCCCCGGATCAGGCGAGTGAGCCGGATCGCCTCCGCGGTCAGTTCGTGGCGTACGGGATCGGTGCCCGGGCCGGTCGCCAGGTAACCCTCGTTGAACACCAGGAAGAGAACGGCGAGTACGCCGGAAACGCGGGCCGGAAGGTCCTCCGCGGCCGGCACCCGATAGGGGATACGTGCCGCCTTGATCTTCGCCTTCGCCCGGGTGATCCGCTGCCCCATGGCGGCCTCCTGCACCAGGAAGGCCCGGGCGATCTCGAGCACCGTCAGCCCGCCGACCATCCGCAGCGTCAGCGCCACCCGGGTCTCCATCGCCAGCGCCGGGTGACAGCAGGTGAAGACCAGCCGGAGGCGCTCGTCGTCGATGGCGCCGAGGGGCTCGGGCGCGTCGTCGTCGGACAACATCCGGGCCTCCCTCTGCTTGTCGTCGCGCTTGTTCTCACGCCGGATCCGGTCGATGGCCTTGCGGTTGGCGGTGGTGGTCAGCCAGGCGCCTGGGTTGGGGGGCACGCCGTCGCCCGGCCACCGCTCGACGGCGGTTGCGAACGCCTCGGCAGCCGCCTCCTCGGCGATGTCGAGGTCGCCGAAACGCCTGGTCAGGGAGGCGACCACCCGCGCCCACTCCTCGCGGTGGGCTCGGGTGATCTCCTTGTGCACGTCAACCGCACTCACAGGACTCACGGGACTCACAGGACTCACGGGACTCACAGGAACGGACGCACCTCGACCTTCCGGTTGCACGCCTTCGAGCCCTCTGCGGCGAGCTTGAGCGCCACGTCGAGGTCCGCGGCCTCCATGATCCAGAAGCCGGCGAGGTGCTCCTTGGACTCCAGGAAGGGACCGTCGGTGAGCAACGTCTCCTCGCCCCGGCTGTCGATGACGGTCGCGGCGCTGGGGGACGCGAGGCCGCCGGCGAAGACCCAGTGGCCCTCGGCGCGGAGCCCGTCGTTGAACTCGTCGATGGCGGCCATCTCGTCGGAGGTGGCGAGGCCGGCGGTGTCGTCGATCACGGATACGAGGTACTGCATGTCGGATCATCTCCTGCGGTTCTGGGCGCCCGTCGCGAGCGGCCGTTCACCCTTGCTACGAACGCCTCGGACCCGATCCGACACCGCGTCCCGGACTGCTTTCAAGAACCCTCTGGTACGGACTTCTGGTAGGCCGATCGTGAGCGGTCCGACAGCGACGGTATCGGGCCGCGGGTTCGCGGTCCTCCGGTTTCCCGGGACGTGAGAACGCCGGTCGACGCGCGCCCTGCGGCGCACGGGGCGGAACGAACGTCTGGCCCGCTCCAACCGGTAGTCCTGCTCCGCCTTGATCAGGTCCGGGGTGAACGGTGTGTTGAAAATGGTTCCCTCGCATCAGTGGTTCTGGCGCCGCTCGTAGGCGGCCACGCACCATTGCGACGAACACCTCGGGCCGGATTCGACACGGATTCCCGGACTTTCAGGGGCGGGTTGGTCAAAGGAGTTGGTCACGGGGGAGAGGTGGGCCGGCCTCGGCTCCATGGCGTACTTCTGCGTTACGCGACGTGGATGGTCGGTCGTCCTGGGAACCCGGGGATGACGGCTCGGCCTTCAGCGAGACGAACGCGGTGATGTCTCGTGCGGCGATGTCGTGCGGGCCGCGAACGCCATGAGTTTCGCCAGGTGCCGCGTGTGGGTCGGTCGATGCATGCGGCTCACTGGTGTTCCGCTCGCGGCGTTCGGGTCCGGAGAGCTGAGCAGCAGAGGAGAGGGTTCAGGAGCACTCAACTCTTGTCAGTTGACATAATGTTCATTATCGGCGTAACGCCAGGGAGGCTGGGGACGGCCGAGAGGGGCTTCCCTACGACGTTCGTGCGGACCGTTCGATGCAGTCGATCCCGCCCGGCCGACCTTGCTCAGGCTTCGACGGCGACGAGCCGTGCCGTGCGTTGCGCTCCATTCCGTACGCACCTGAGATGCGACACGCGTCAAGTACGTGGAAGGCAGACTGCGGACAGCTCAGGATTCTGACGTCTTGGCGTTCACAGCGGCCCTGGCGTGCTCCGCAGTCATCGACCACCCGCCCACGCACCCATCCCAAGGCTGGCGATCAGGCATCGCCGCAGGTCAGCGCGGGTGCTGACCGCTGGCGAGACGATGACGCCGCGTAGTGAAAACGCCCTGTATGGCCTGCGGGTCTTGCTGTCACGGAGCGTCGAAGGCCGAGAGCAAGCCGTCGCTGAATCAGGATTCACGTCGTGTAATAGCACTTACACGACATGGTACGTTTTGGGCCATGAGTGAGCCGAAATCGGCGTCGACGATGACCGTGCACGATGCCGTGCTGGAGTATCTGGAGGTGCTCGAGCGTCGCGTCATGCGTTCCCAGCTCAGCGCCGCCACTCTCCACGCCTACCACCGCGACCTCGACGACTTCACCACTCTCCTGGGCCCCGACACGATGCTCGACTCGATCGAGGCCGACCAGCTGGAAGTCGCGCTGACGGCCATCGCCAAAGCACCCGATCGCCGTTTCACGAAGGGCCTGAAGATCGCCGAGGACGGCTCCACTCCCCCAGGTCGCGGTCAGCACCTGCTGGCCCGCTGGTTCGCCGCCGTACGTGGGCTGTTTCGCTGGGCCACCGACAAGGGTTACGTCCAGGTCGATCCCACCACCCGGGTGGCTGCCCCGCGCACACCGCGGCGAGCCGCGGGCTCCCGGCTCGGGCTGCGGGTCGACGAGGCGCTGCTGCTGCGAGCCTCGCCGAGCCGGCGGGCGCAGGAATCCCTGCGTGCCGACCAGAGGCTGTCCGTTCGCGACGAGGCGATCCTGCGGCTCCTGGTCGAGTCGGGGCCACGGGTTTCGGAGCTGTGCGGCGCCAACCGCAGCGACATCCGGCTGCACGAGGAGACCCGAACGCCGGTTCTGCACGTACGCGGAAAGGGCGGCAAGACCCGCGACCTGCCGCTGTCGTCGGCGACCCTCAGAACCATCGAGCGGTACCTCGCCGAGGAGCGTCCGCCGCCTCCGCAGCCGACCTCCCTCGACCGGGCGGAGCGCATCAGGGTCGAGGACGCGGCCAGCGCGTTGTTCGTGTCCGTGCGCGGGAAGCGGCTCTCTCCACGTGACCTGCAGCGCATGGTCGAGCGCTACACCAAGGAGTTCCTCGGCCGCCGGGCGACACCGCACTCCCTCCGGCACACGGCGCTGACGGTTCTCGCCCGGGCCGGCGTCGACATCGCAACGGTCGCCCAGATCGCCGGGCATTCCAGCCTGGCCACGACGTCTGTCTACATGGACGAATCGATGAGTGCCGCCGCCGAGGCCATCGACAGCTCGCCCCTCGCCAGCGACTGAGGCTCGCTGCCCGACCGAGATCATCGCTGGGAAACGACAGAGCGGCCGCTTCAGGTGCGGTCGTGGCCCATCACCTGTACGCCGGGCCGCAGCGTCCCCAGGCTCTTCCATCCCGAACGGGTGTACAGATGCACGGCCGGGTCATCCGGCTCGTCACTGGTGCTCAGCAGGCAGGGCCGCCGCACGCCGTCCAGCAACAGATCGTGCAGCGCCCGGCCGAGGCCGTTGCCGCGATACGCGGGCAGGACAGCCAGTTCGACGAACTCGAAGTGGTTCCCGACCCACTTCGAGGCCACGTCGTGTGGGAGTGCCTCGTAGACCAGATCAGACCAGTACTGACCTCGCCGACCGAGGTAACCCCAGGCGAACCCGATCATCTGGTCGTCGTCGGTTGCGGCCGCCAGGCGGAAGCCGTCCCGTCCGGCATGGCGTGCGAAGAGGTCCGAACGCCAGGTGGCGTAGTCCCCGAAGTCGCCGAAGACCTGGTCATAACAGGTCCAGATCTCCGCTGCGAGCGGGAGTGCCTCGCTGCTTGTCAGAAGTCTGAGACGCCAAGGGTTCGGACCAGGCTTCGCGGTAGATGTCGACGACAAGGAGCGCACGACCTTTCAGACGAGCGGATCTGCCCGGCATGCTAGCGGTGCGGGTCCCGAACGTCGGGGTCTGTCTACATGGACGATGAGTGCCGCTGCTGAGGCCATCGACAGCTCACCCCTCGCCAGCGACTGAGGGATAGCGCATGCCGGTCAGCGGTGTGCAGCCCCGTCGACCTCGTTGGCGCGGTCGGCCAGCGCGCGCAGTTCGTCGGCGCATGTGGCCCAGACGTCGCGGGTGAGAAAGTGGCCGACACCTGGCAGGGTGCGCAGCCGGGCACCGGGTACGGCGTCGGCGAGGTCGTGCGCGGCCGACGGGCGCACCAGCGGGTCGCCCTCGCCGTGCAGCACGAGGGTCGGCGCGGCGATCTCGGCGAGCACTCCCCCGTGCCACCTCGCGCCGATCTGACGGCTCTGCGCCTTCTTGTCGCGCAGGCCGGCGACCTGGTGGGCTGCCTCCTTGTCGACGAAATCGCGCACGTCGCGTTCGTCGACGTGCTGGCCGCGCGCGGCCAGCAGGCGGGCGACTGCCACGGCCATGTTCAGGTTGCCCTGAGGGGTGTCCGGGTGGTGGAGCCGGGCGAGACGAGGCAGGCACCCGAGGCGCACGTAACGCAGCACGCTCGGGCCGCCGGCATCGCTGGGGACAGCCGAGGAGGAGGTCAGGCTCAGCACGCGCTTCGGGTGGCGGATCGCGGTGCGCTGTGCGACGAGCCCGCCCATCGAGTGGCCGAAGAGGTGGCCGCGTTCCCAGCCGAGGGCGTCGAGGACGGCGACCGCGTCGTCTGCGAGGTCCTCGGCGCTGTAGGCCGGAGCTCCACGGTGCACCAGGGCTCTGATCGGTGAGCCGTCGCGGCGGTCGGGCAGGTGGGTGGACTCGCCCGCGTCGCGCTGGTCGTAGGCGGCGACGTGGAAGCCGCGCGAGAGCAGTTCGGACACCAGGCCGTCCGGCCACCAGAACCGGGAGGCTCCCAGCCCCATGACCAGCAGCAGCGGGTCGCCGCCCGCTCCGCCCAGGTCCTCGAAGGCGATCCTGATCTGGCCGTTGAGCGTGAAGCGCGTCATCGTCCCTCCAATTCGCGTACGGTGTTCGCGAACACCGTACGCGACAAGTAGGCTCGGGTCGACCTGGAGGTGACGGTGGCAGGACAGCAGGAGCCGGTGATCTGGATGCGGCCGGAGCAGGCACCACTCGGACGCCCCGCCGAGCGCAGTCGCGCCGAGATCACCGCTGCCGCGGTGGAGCTGGCCGATCGCGAGGGCCTGGCGGCCGTCTCCATGCGGCGAGTCGCATCGGTTCTGGGTACCGGCGCCGCCTCGTTGTACCGCTACGTGGCCACCCGCGACGACCTGCTCGACCTGATGACCGACAGCACCGGGAGCGAATACCACCTGCCCGCGCCCAGTGGTGACTGGCAGGCCGACCTGCTGGGCATCGCCCGTCAGGCCCGGCAGATCATGCGCCGCCACCCGTGGCTGCCGACCATGGTCATGCGCCGGCCCAGCCTCGGCCCCCACGGGATCGACCTCATGGAGCACGTCCTCACCGTGCTCGCCGACCACCCGGCCGACGCGACTCGCAAGCTCGAGGCATTTGCTCTTCTCAATGGCCTGACCGCGCTCTTCGTCCAGAACGAGCTGGCTGCCGCGGACACCGGCGCCGTGCACCGATCCGCCTACCTTCGCCACGTCGCCGCCGCGGGAAGTCACCCCCGTCTGTCCGCCTTACTCGCCGCTGCCCCGGCTGACGGCAACGTCCGCGACGAGCTCGACGTGGACACCGTGATCGTCCGCGCCCTGGTAGGCGTACTGGGGTGACTCCCGCGGTGGCCTGGCCACACGCACCTCGGCGTTGCGCTGTCTCAGGCTGACGCCCGCTCCCAGGCGAAGCCGTCGGGGTCGGTGAACGGTCCGTCGTCGGTGCCGATGACGATGCGGTGTGATCCGGAGCCGTCCGGGTCGACGCCGACGTCCTTGGCCGCGGCCTTGCGCCCGTAAAGCGCCAGCTTGACCGACGAGGACGAGCCGTCGAACTCGACGTACTTCCTGCCGAAGCTCTTGCTCACTGTCAAACCATGGTTGACATAGAACTGCTTGCTCTCCTTGACGTCTCCCACGCCGAGCAGCAACACGATGTCGTCGACGTTGCGGGTGGCCGGGCCGGTGTTCTTCTTCGCCGAGGTCGCGACCTTCCAGATGGTGCCGTCGGGCGCCTGGACGACTCCCCCGTAACCCCAGAAGCTCTTCGTGGCCGGCTTCAGCGTCGTGGCGCCGGCTTCCACCGCGGTGCCGATCAGGCTGTCGACGGTGCCGGGTTGTGACACCACCAGCGACAGCGCACACCCGCGGAAACCGGCCGTCGGCGCGTCGCCGGCCTGCGTACGGATCGTGTCGCCCAGCCCGAAAGCCCTGTCGTAGAAGGCGTTCGCGGCGGCGGGGTCGGCTGCCTCGATGGTGATCGACCTGATGGCGGCCATGTCAGCGGACCTCCTGGATGCGGACCATGTTGCCCGCGGGGTCCCGGAAGGCACAGTCGCGGACGCCGTACGGCTGGTCGGTCGGCTCCTGCACGACCTCCACGTCGCCCGCCTGAACCTTCTCGAACGTACCGTCAAGATCCTTGGTGGCAAGGAGAATCCAGCCATAGGTGCCCTTGGCCATCATCTCGGCGACGGTGCGGCGCTCGTCGTCGGTGATGCCCGGGTGGGCGAACGGCGGTGCCAGCAGGATCGAGGTGTCGGGCTGGCCGGGCGGTCCGACGGTGATCCAGCGCATGGTGCCTTTTCCGACGTCCTGGCGGACCTCGAAGCCGAGCCTGTCGCGGTAGAAGGCCAGGGAGGCCTCCGGGTCCTCGTGCGGGAGGACGCTGGTGTGAATGGTGATGTCCATGTCGGTCACGCTAACCGCGCCTCCATCGGCCGTGCTTCTTGATTCCTGATCGGTCTGGTCACCTGTTTGGCCACACACGCCGGCAGTTGCGCGCTCCCCTGTGCCGCCTCGCGTTTGTAGACGCTCGGCGGCATACCGACCAGTTCGGTGAATCGGGTACTGAAGGTGCCCAGCGACGCGCAGCCGACCTCGAAACACACCTCGGTGACGCTGAGGTCGCCCCGGCGAAGGAGCGCCATCGCGCGCTCGATCCGGCGGGTCATCAGATAGCCGTACGGCGACTCGCCGTAGGCCAGCCGGAACTGGCGGCTCAGGTGCCCGGCGGACATGTGCACGCCACGGGCGAGCGCCTCGACGTCCAGCGGCTGGGCGTACTCCCGGTCGATCCGGTCACGGACGCGGCGCAGCAGAGCGAGGTCACGCAGGCGTTGCGGGGACGGGGTGTTGCTCACCTTCGAGATCCTGCCATGCCGGGCCGGAGCCGCCCAGCACGTCGGCGCCCCCGGCCGGTCGGCGCCTGTTTGACCGCTTTGTCCCTACCTCAGGGGCGCCTCAGGGGGCGAACAGCCGCGACGGCCGCTTGGGGAACAACGCGTTCACCAGCGGCCCGGCCGCGCCGTCGGTGCCGACGTCGGGGTGGGCGGTTCGGAGTTCGTCCAGCGACGCGTGCCCGAACAGCGCCCGCAGGAACACCAGCTGCGGAAAACCCGCCCGCGGTGTCCGGTCCTGCCGGGCGGCCGGCCCGTCGTCCCGCACGGCGGTCAGCCTGCCCTCGGTGAACGTGAGGCGGACGGCGGTGCGGTAGAAGTCGAGCAGCAGGTCGCCCTCGTAGCCGGCCACGGCCGAGTCCGCGAGCCGTCGTTCCAGCACGGGGGCGATCCGGCGCAGCACCGAGGGCAGGTCCGGCACCCGTACGTACCACGCGTACGGCGGGTCCTGGCGGGGCCCGTGCTCGGCCGGGATCATCGGGTAGAACGGGTGGTCCCGGCCGAGTTCGAGGACGAGTTTGGTGGCCGGTGTGTCGTCCGGTGCGGGGTTCTCCGCGGAGAGGTCCACCAGTGCCCGCACGAGTGCGGGCCGAACTCGGGCGAGGTTGGTACCGGGCGTGAATTCCAGCAGAGAGACCCGGAAATGCGTGCCACTTCCCTGCGCCACCACCAGCCCGCAGAACTCCCCCGCGCCGGATTCGACGATTCGTACGCGGACATAGCCGCGTTTGGCGTCGGGTTCGTTCTCCGCGTCGATGTGGTACGCCCAGAACCGCTCGCCGAGCCGGGAGACCACCAGACTCCCCCGCTGGCTCTGCTCGTAACACGCGATCAGGGCCGGAACGTCTTCCCTGGTTGCCTTTCGCAGCCGGTACGGCTCGGGCTCGTCGGCCTTCGTCTCCGGTAGCAGCGAGAGCGGAAACGAGAGAGTGCCGCCGAGGTCGACGGCGTACTCGTAACCGAACTGCCGGTAGAAGTTCGGAATTCCGGTGATCGACTGGACGAGTTTTCCGTCCTGGTCGCACCGGTCGTGCAGCGCATCGAAAATCGTCCGTACGAGTCCTCGGCGGCGGAATTCAGGGTCCGTGGCGACGATTTCCGGCCGGCCGACCGGAAGCGAAACGCCGTCGTAGGTCCACTCCTCCTGCTGGTAGCACGCACAGGCGACGAGCCGTTTCCGCTCCGCCCCGGTGTCCTCGACCACGACGTAGTCGTCGGGTCCGAGCAGCGGGTGGTCGCCGCGCATGTGGCGGCGGACCATGTCCATGATGAACGCGTTGGGCGGGCTGTCGTCGTTGTCGCGGAACACTCGGCCGGCGAGGTCGGCGATGGCGTCGGTGTCCTCGGGCGTCGACCAGCGCAGCACCAGGCCGTCGCCCAGGTCGCGGCGAAGGTCGCCGGCGGGGCCGTTGGTTCGTACGGTCGAAGTCATCGCAGCCGACACTAGGGCCACGCGGCGGTGCAGGCCACCGCTTATCGACGCGGCAGCAGGCCGGGCGGACGGGCGGGACGCGCCTGCGTCCGCACTGTCAGACTCCGACGTCGCGGGGTGGGTCCTCCCAGCGCCCGGCGAGGATCTCCGGGAACAGTTCGGGCAGCCGGCGGGGCGCGAACACGGCCGCGTCGGCGGGACCGGCCTCCAGGTCGCGCCGGCTCCACCATCGATAGACCTGGTGGCCGTCGCGCGCCGACCACGGGTCACCGATGGCGTGGATCGCCGGAGTGTTGGGCGCGCGGTAGACGAAGAACTGCTCGCGCTGGTCCAGGAGGTCCTCGCGGCTTTCGGGGTTTCCGGCGTTCCCTGCGTTCCCGGTGCCTCCGCCGTTGGCTGCTGCGCTCGCGTCCTCCACGCCGCCCACGGGTACGACGTGCCGGCGGGTCCACACCGGGCCCCGCATGTGTTCGGGATCGACCTCCAGGCCGGTCTCCTCCCGCAGCTCGCGGGCAGCTGCCCGCAGCGGCGACTCCCCCGCCTGGACGCCGCCACCGGGACAGAACCAGAATCCGGCCGCGGGTTCGCGGCCGGGGTTGGCGTGGAAGAGGAGGAGCCGGTCCAGCGGGTCGACGACCAGCAGGCGCACGGCGGAACGTATGCGGGATCCGGGCACGAGCCGAACGATATAGCCATGATCAATTTCCCCCGAAACCCGACGCGCCCGGCCCGGCTCGACACCGGCGCGGCGACCACGGAGGATGGCGGAAGGCCGTGAACCGCCTGTGCACAAAGGGATGCGCTGGGCTACGGGCTGGACGGGAATCACTTGCTGGGAGTCAGGTTGCGACGGGGCGGGAAGGAGCCGGTGCGGTGAACCACGAGGTGTTCGTGCTCGACGCCGTGCGTACGCCGATCGGCCGGTACGCAGGAGGATTGGCCGCGGTACGCCCGGACGACCTCGCCGCCCACGTGGTCGGCGAACTCGTCCGCCGCAATCCGGGACTGGACCCGGCCCGCGTCGACGACGTGGTGTTCGGTGCCGCCAACGGCGCGGGCGAGGACAACCGCAACGTCGCCCGGATGGCCGTGCTGCTGGCGGGCCTGCCGACGTCGGTGCCCGGCGTCACCGTCAACCGGCTGTGCGGGTCGGGGATGGAGGCGGTGCTGGCGGCCGGCCGCACCATCGCCACCGGCGACGCGTCCCTGTGCGTTGCCGGCGGGGTGGAGTCGATGAGCCGCGCGCCGTGGGTGATGCCCAAACCCGAGCGGGGCTTCCCGCGTGAGTCACAGACGCTGCACTCGACGACGCTGGGCTGGCGCATGGTCAACCCGGCGATGCCGCCGGAGTGGACGGTGTCGCTGGGCGAGGCCACCGAGGCGCTGGCGGGTGAGTACGGCATCACGCGGGCGGCGCAGGACGCGTTCGCCGTACGCAGTCACCGGCGGGCAGCCGCCGCGTGGGCGGCCGGGGAGTTCGCCGAGGAGGTGGCGGCCGTACCCGGCTGCGACCTGGACCGCGACGAGAGCGTCCGGCCGGACACCACCGCCGAGGTCCTCGCCGCGCTGCGGCCGGCGTTCCGCCAGGACGGGTCGGTGACGGCGGGCAACTCCTCTCCGCTGAACGACGCTGCGGCGGCGCTGCTGCTCGGCGACCAGGACGCGGCCCGCTCGATCGGGGCGGACCCGCTCGCCCGGGTGGTGTCCCGGGGCGTCGCGGCGGTCGACCCGCGGCTGTTCGGCGTCGGCCCGGTGCGGGCGGCCGAGCAGGCGCTGGCCCGGGCCGGGCTCGGCTGGGGCGACCTGGACGTGGTGGAGCTGAACGAGGCTTTCGCCGCCCAGGCGCTGGCCTGTCTGACGCACTGGCGCGACCTCGACCCGGAGATCGTCAACCCGCGCGGCGGTGCCATCGCGCTCGGGCACCCGCTCGGGGCCTCAGGCGCGCGGATCGTCGCCTCGCTGGCCTGGCAGCTGCGCCGTCGTGGCGGCGGGCGCGGCCTGGCCGCCCTGTGCATCGGCGTCGGCCAGGGACTCGCGGTCGTCCTCGAGGCCTGACGTCCGGTCCGGCCTCGCTTCGCTCCTCCTTCCCCTCGCCGCCGGCGAGGCGGCTTGGGGGGTGGTGCCTGAGATGGTGTCCCGCGTTGAGGCGGCGGCTTGCCCTCAACCCTGGTTGGGGTCCTAGCGTCGCCCTCGTCGACGTTCGTACGACGTCGATCTCCGTACGACGTCGTCGTCCACCACGACGTGCGCAGGCCACCGAGGCGAAGGGACCGAGCGGGCATGGACATGGAGACCACCGCGTGGGTGTCGCTCTACCACGCGATGAACGCCGAGGACGAACGCCGGCCGTTCTCCCGTGCGACGCTGCGGCGGATCGGCCGGTTCGCCGCCCCGCACCGTGCCCAGCTGACGAAGTTCCTGCTGCTCAGCGTCGTGACCGCTGTCCTGACGGTGGCGACCCCGGTACTGGCCGGGCGGGTCCTGGACGCAATCGTGGAACGCTCCCCGTTGCGGATCGTTCTCATCCTGGCCGCCGTGATCGCGGTCATCGCCGTGGCCGAGGCGGGGCTCGGGATCCTCACCCGGCTGCTGTCCGCCCGCATCGGCGAGGGGCTGATCCTCGACCTGCGCACGGCCGTGTTCGACCACGTTCAGCGCATGCCGGTCGCGTTCTTCACCCGCACCCGGACCGGCGCGCTGGTGAGCCGGCTCAACAACGACGTGCTCGGCGCCCAGCGGGCCTTCAGCGACACGCTGTCCGGGGTGGTGAGCAACCTCGTCACCCTGGTCCTCACCCTCGCGGTGATGATCGGCCTGTCCTGGCAGCTGACCGTGCTGGCGCTGGTGCTGCTGCCGATCTTCGTGGTGCCCGCACGGCGGATGGGCAACCGGCTGGCCCGGCTGGAGCGTGAGGCGGCCAACCACAACTCCGCGATGAGCACCCAGATGACCGAGCGCTTCTCCGCGCCGGGCGCCACCCTGGTCAAGCTGTTCGGGCGGCCCGCGAACGAGTCCGCGGAGTTCGCGGTGCGCGCCCGGCGGGTGCGCGACATCGGCGTGCGCAGCGCGATGGTGCAGTGGGTGTTCATCGCCGCGCTCACGCTGGTCTCCGCACTGGCGCTGGCCCTGGTCTACGGGCTCGGCGGCTACTACGCCCTCGCCGGCTCGCTCGACCCCGGCGACGTGGTGGCGCTGGCCCTGCTGCTCACCCGGCTGTACGCGCCGCTGACCGCGCTGGCCAGCGCCCGGGTGGAGGTGATGAGCGCGCTGGTCAGCTTCGAGCGGGTCTTCGAGGTGCTCGACCTGGCGCCGCTGATCGACCAGAAGCCGGACGCCGTTCGCGTGCCGGACGGGCCGGTGTCGGTGGAGTTCGAGCACGTCCGGTTCGGCTACCCGGCCGCCGACAAGGTGTCGCTGGCGTCGCTTGAGGAGGTGGCGAAGCTGGACACGCGCGGCGGTGAGGAGGTGCTGCACGACGTGTCGTTCCGGGTCGAGCCGGGCGCCATGGTGGCGCTGGTGGGCTCCTCCGGTGCGGGGAAGTCGACCATCGCCTCGCTGATCCCCCGGCTGTACGACGTGGACGAGGGTGCGGTGCGGCTGTCCGGTGCCGACGTACGCGACCTGACGTTCGACTCGCTGCGCGACACCATCGGCATGGTCACCCAGGACGGCCACCTCTTCCACGAGTCGCTGCGCGCCAACCTCCTGCTGGCCCGGCCGGAGGCCCGTGACGACGAGCTGTGGGAGGCGCTGCGCCGGGCTCGGCTGGACGCCCTGGTGGCCGGCCTGCCCGAGGGCCTGGACACGGTGGTCGGCGAACGCGGCTACCGGCTGTCCGGAGGTGAACGCCAGCGGCTGACCATCGCCCGGCTGCTGCTCGCCCAGCCGCGGGTGGTGATCCTGGACGAGGCGACCGCGCACCTCGACTCCACCTCCGAGGCCGCCGTGCAGGCCGCGCTCGGTGAGGCGCTGGCCGACCGGACCGCCATCGTCATCGCGCACCGGCTGTCCACGGTCCGGGCCGCCGACCTGATCCTGGTGCTCGAGGCCGGCCGGGTGGTCGAACGCGGCACCCACCACGAACTGCTCGCCCGCGGCGGCCGCTACGCCGAGTTGCACCGTACGCAGTTCGCCACCGAGGAAAGCGCCGACGGGGGCATGGAGGAGATCGGCGCGAACCAGGGCCCGGACCACGACGGCCGTTCGGGTGACCCTGTCGTGGTATCGCCGGGGCCGTCCGCGGCGGCGAACGTCGCGTCCCCGGCCGGGTAATGTCGGCGCCATGCCGACTGCACCCCGCCCCGAGCAGCGTCCCTTCGTCCACCGCCACCACGGTGACGAGCGGGTCGACGAGTACGCCTGGCTTCGCGACCGCGAGGACCCGGCCGTGCTCGCCCATCTGAAGGCCGAGAACGCCCATACCGAGGAATCCCTCGCACATCTGGCCGGCCTGCGTGAGGAGCTGTTCGAGGAGTACCGCTCGCGGATCAAGGAGACCGACGAGGACGTCCCGGCCCGCGACGGCGCGTGGGAGTACTTCACCCGCACCCAGGAGGGCAAGCAGTACCCGCTGTTCGTACGGCAGCCGGTCGGTGACGGGGACAGCGGCCGGGACAGCACCGGGGACGCCGGCGGGGAGGAGGTGCTGCTGGACTGCAACGAGGCGGCCGAGGGCACCGACTACTTCGCGTTGGGCGCGTTCGCGGTCTCGCCGAGCGGCCACCTGCTCGCCTACTCGGTCGACACCGACGGCAGCGAGGAGTTCCGGATGCGGGTGAAGGACCTCCGCACCGGCGAGCACCTGCCCGACACGATCAGCCCGACGGGCTACGGCGCGGCCTGGTCGGCCGACGAGGGCTTCCTCTTCTACACCACCCTCGACCCGGCCCACCGGCCGTGGAAGCTGTGGCGGCACCGGCTCGGCACCGACCAGGGCGAGGACGTGCTGATCTTCACCGAGGAGGACGAGTCGTTCTACCTCGGCATCTCCCGGACCCGTTCGCGTGAGTGGCTGGTGCTGGACCTGCATGCCACCGAGTCCAGCGAGGTGCACGTCCTGCCCACCGACGACCCCGAAGGCCGGTGGCGCCTGGTCGCCGCGCGCCGGCCCGGCGTGGAGTACACCCTCGAGCACCACACCGACCGGTTCCTGTTCGTCACCAACGACCAGGGACCGGACTTCCGGCTCGCGCAGGCACCGGTGGAGGACCCCCGCCCGGAACGCTGGACGGACGTGATCCCGCACCAGGAAGGCGTTCGGATCGTGTCGGTGGACGCGTTCACCGACCATCTGGTGGTGGCGTTGCGCTCCGACGGGCGTACCGAACTCGACGTGATCACCGTCGCGGACTCCGAGCGCCGCCGGATGGTCTTCGAGGAGCCCATCTACACCGTGGACGTCGGCACCAACCGGGAGTTCGACACCACCACGCTGCGGATCGACTACACCTCGCTGACCACGCCGAACTCCGTCGTCGACGTCGACCTGGCCACCGACGCGCGCAGGCTGCGCAAGCGGCAGCCGGTGCTGAACGTCGACCTCGACCGCTACCAGTCGACCCGGGAGTGGGCCACCGCTCCGGACGGGACGAAGGTGCCGATCTCGCTGGTGTGGCGCGACGACCGGCCCGAGGGCGGGCCGGTGCTGCTGTACGGCTACGGGTCGTACGAACACTCGATGGACCCGTGGTTCTCCACTTTGCGGCTGTCACTGCTGGACCGGGGTGTGGCGTTCGCCATCGCGCACGTGCGCGGCGGCGGGGAGCTCGGGCGGTCGTGGTACGAACACGGCAAGCGGCTGGAGAAGGCCAACACCTTCACCGACTTCGTGGCCGCCGCCGACTACCTGGTGGACAACGGCTGGACCACCCGGGACGGACTGGCGATCCGGGGCGGGTCTGCGGGTGGCCTGCTGATCGGTGCCGTGCTCAACATCCGGCCGGACCTGTGCGCCGCGGCGGTGGCGGAGGTGCCGTTCGTCGACGCGCTCACCACCATCCTCGACCCGTCGCTGCCGTTGACGGTGCGGGAGTGGGACGAGTGGGGAAACCCGGTGGCCGACCCGCAGGTGTACGCCGCGATGAAGGCGTACGCGCCCTTCGACAACGTCTCGGCCAGTCACTACCCCGCGATCTACGCCACCGCCGGGCTGAACGACCCGCGGGTGAGCTACTGGGAGCCGGCCAAGTGGGTCGCCCGGCTGCGTGACCGGATGACCGGTGGCGGACCCGTGCTGTTGAAGACCGAACTCGGCGCGGGCCACGGCGGACCCTCGGGCAGGTACGACGCCTGGCGGGACGAGGCGCAGGTGCACGCGTTCGTCCTCGACCAGGTGGGCCTCGCGAAGACGTCCGGGTAGACGTCCGCGTCAGGCCGCGTCGGCGAAGGCACGGCCAGGCCTGGTCGATTCCGCACCGGCGGGGTCCGCGCGGAGGTAACCTCCCGCCAACCGCGAGGAGGTGGCCGCATGGACCCCGACGTACACCGGTCCCTGGTCTGGTGCAAGGACGCCGGCGCTGAGCTCGCCGAGGTGAAGCTGGCACGCGGGCACCTGTCCGCGGTCGGTTCGGCGATCGGTGCGGATCCGGTGCCGTACCGGCTGGAGTACGCCCTCACCACCGGCGACGACTACGCCACGTCGTCGCTGCGGGTGCACGCGTTCGGCGTCGGCTGGCGGCGGGTGCTGGAGTTGCGCCGTGACGGCGCCGGCCGCTGGGAGATCCTCGCCGATGCCGAGGGGCACCTGGACGCACCGCCGCCGGGCGGGCAGGCAGGTCGCTACGGCGACGCGCTGGACTGCGACCTCGGGCTGTCCCCGCTCACCAACACCATGCCGGTACGCCGGCACGGGCTGCTCACCGCAGGTGAGCCGGTCGAGTTGCTGACGGCGTGGGTGTCGGTCCCCGACCTGTCGGTACGCCCGAGCCGGCAGCGCTACACCCACGTACGCGCGAACGGTGACGGTGCGGTGGTCCGCTTCGACAGCGACGACTTCACCGCCGACATCGTCTTCGACCGGGACGGTCTGGTCGTCGACTACCCGGGAATCGCGCGCCGCGTCGGGCCCGCCGGGGCGAGAACGGCCGGGATCGATCTCGCCGACGCGGACGTCGCGAACAACGCTCACCGAGGCGACGGGCCGGACAGTGCAGCGGGCGACGTCCTCTCGGCGACCCAGGGACCCAGGTAGACCCGTCCGCGGGCCGGTGCCGGCTGGATTCTTCCGCGGAGGAATCCAGCCGGCAGAGAGTGATCTCGTCTAGTTGGTGCCGCTCTGCGGGCCGGGTGCCGGCATCTGGCGCATGTTCCCGCGCATGTTCCCGCGCTGCCCGAGCCCGGCCAGGTCGACGATCCGGACGGCGGTCGAGGTGCCGCCGCTGACCGTCGCGACGACCGCGACCTGCTGGTCCTTCTTGATCGATCCGACACCCTCCCGGCGCGCGTCGACCCTCGTCCTGGCATCCACGACGTAGGTGTGGGTGTAGCCGTCGGTGCTCTTCACCGTGATCGCGGTGGAGCTGACCGACTGGACGCTGCCGCGCTGGCTGGCCACGGTCTGGTAGCCGCCACCCGGCTTGGCGACGACGAACTCACCGTGCAGGGCGCGTCCGGCCATCCCGAGCCCACCGGGTCCGAACCGGCCGGGTCCACCCGGCCGTCCGGGGTGTCGCATGCCGCGTTCCTTCGGTGCCTGCGCCGCGGTCGGCTTGCCGGTCGGCGTGGCCTGTGGCTGTGCCGCGACCTGGGTGTGCGGTCCGGAGGCGTTGTCCGCCAGCGCGATGCCGCCCACCACGAGCCCGGAGACGGTCGCCGCGGCGGCGGCCACCCCGACCACAGTGGTCCGGCTGACAGTGCGTCCTGCAGGGCTCATGTCTGCTCCGTTCGTCGGACGATCCGGCATTCGGGCCGCCTCCCCGCGCAGGCCGTGCGGCGCGGGATCGCGCACAACTATCGGCCCCGAACCTGGGAAACAGCTGAAGAAACCCTGGGAGTTTCGCACCCGGGCGGTGCCGAAGCACGTCGGGGGCGCGGAGCGCCGCACATCCGGCGCGGCCGCGGAGGTGGCGTGCCGATGCGGCATGCTGGGTGGTCATGCGTTCGGTGTACCTGCCCCACGTCGGCTCCTGGGTTCGCTACCTCGACCTGCCCGGCGACTTCCCTGCCCGCGACACCGCCGCTTCCTCGAACTCTTCCGGTTCCCCGGATCCGGTGTTCGTCTACGTCGCCGGTCTCGGCGCGGCGACCTCGGCCGACTTCCCGCACGTGGTCACCCACCCGGCACTGCGGCACCATCGCTCGCTGCTGGTCGACCTGGTAGGCACCGGGTGGAGCGACCAGGCCGACCCCGCGCGGTTCGGGTACACGGTCGAGGAGCACGCCGACGCGGTCGCGGCGGTCCTGGACGCCGACGGGCTCAGCGGCGCCACGGTGGTCGGCCACAGCCTCGGCGGGTCGGTCGCCATCGCGCTCGCCCACCGCCGGCCCGACCTCGTGGGGACCCTCGTCGCCTGCGAACCCAACCTCGACCCCGGCGTGGGCGAGCTCAGCGCGCACGTGGCCGCCCAGACCGAGGAGGCGTTCGTCCGCCGCGGCTACGACGCCCTGCGCGCGGTCGTCGGCCGGGACGAGCACGCCGCCGGCAAGTCGGTGTTCCACGCCACCACCGGACGCTGGACGGCGGTCGGGATGCACCGTACGTCGGTGTCGATGCTGGCCGACCGCGAGCCGACGTTCCGTACGCAGTTCGCACAGGGCAGCATGCCGCGGGCGCTGCTGGTCGGCGAGCACACCACCGGCGTGGACCTGACCGGGCTGGAGCCGGCCGGGGTGGCCGTGCACGTCGTGCCGAGTGCCGCGCACGTGATGACGTACGACAACCCGGCCGGATTCGCGGTCACCATCGCCGCCGCCGTGGAGCAGGCTCACTGAGGACCCGGCCCGGGTACGACCCGCGCTGAGGTAGTCGGCGTGGGCAGCGTCCGGCCCAGCCGGGCGAGCGGGGACACCGCCATCAGCGCCGGAGACAGCAGCATGCCGGCGGCCGTCACCAGCAGGCTGGTACGCAGGTCCCAGCGTTCGGCGAGGAAACCACCCAGCAGGGAGCCGAGCGGGGTCAGCCCCATGCCCACGAACGTGATCGTCGCGGCCGCGCGCCCCTGCAACCCGGCCGGGGTCACGGCCTGGCGGACGGCCATCACGGTGACGTTCACCAGCTGGCCGAAGGCTCCGAACACGAAGTTGACCGCGAGCAGCACGGCGACCGTCGCCGCCGAGGAGCCGTGGAGCGCGGGCACGGCGAGAAACGCGCCGTCCCCGAGCGCCGCCGCGGCGACGAGGACCACGCCGTAGCCGAAGCGGCGCGGGAGGCGGGCGGCCAGCAGGGCGCCTACGAGCGCGCCCGGCCCGACCGCCGCGAGGGTCAGGCCGACGGTGGTTCCGGACAGGTGCAGCACCCGCGGCAGGAACAGCAGGTAGCCGGTCATCGTCGCCGCCAGCCAGAACTGGAAGGCGGCCGAGGCGAGACACACTGTCCGCAGCGAGGTGTCGGCGGCGACGAAGCGGAGCCCTTCCCGGATTCGCCGCCAGATCGGTGAGTGGGTGCCGGTGGGTGTCCCGGTGTGCTCGCCGGCGGGTTCCGGCAGCTGCTCGCGGTGCCGGATGCGCCGGATGGACAGGCACGACACGGCGAAGAACGCCGCGCTGGTCGCGGCACCGACCGGGGCGGACAGCATCGACACCATTGCGCCGCCGAGTGCGGGGCCACCGATCTGCGCGGCCGAGCGGCTGCCCTCGAGCGCGCTGTTGCCCCACACCAGCTGGTCGCGGCGGACCATCCGGGCCAGTGCCGTCTGGTAGGCGACGTCGAAGAACACCGACAGGGCACCCACGGCGAACGCGACGACGACCAGCGCCGGCAGGCCGAGCAGACCGAGCAGGCCCGCGACCGCGGCTGCACCCAGCGCCAGCGCGCGGCCGGCGTCGGTGGCCACCATCACCGTTCGGGTGCGCCACCGGTCCACCCACGCACCGGCGGCGAGGGAGAACAGCAGGATCGGCGCCTGGCCCACCGCGCGGAGCACGCCCAGCTGGCCGGGGTCGGCGTGCAGGGTCAGTACCGCGATCAGCGGCAGCAGCATCAGGGCCGAGTGTTCGCCGAGCTGGGAGGCGGCCTGGCCGGCCCAGAGCCGGCGGAAGTCCCGGTCGTGCCACAGACTCGGGGTGCCGGAAGAAGGCGTGTCGTACGGAGGGCTGGAAGAAGGGCTGTTCGGAGCATCTGCCGCGGTGGGCGGAGCGGCGTACTCCCCGGACGGAGTGGACGGCACGGGTGAAACCCCTCGGTTCGGAAGGCAGCCCGATGTCCGGTGGTGCGCACCGGTGGTTTCGGGCAGCGGAGGATTCGCTGTGCCGCACGTCAGGGGCGGCACGCGCTGACTGGCCGGCATGGTCGGGCGACGAGGTTCCTCGCCACCCAGCGCATGGCGTGCGGCCTACGACGTCAACGCGTGCCCGAACGACCGGGCATGTTCGCAGCTCCTCGAAGGGGTCGCTTCCTGCCCGGGACCCTAACCCAGGCAGTCCACATCGTAACGGGCGGTTTCACCGACCGGTCCCGCTCGGTCAGCCGTGCGCTGTCAACCGCCGCTTGCGGCGTGGTGGTCGTCCCACCAGGGGCCGAGTGCCTGCGCGACGGCGACGAACCGGCCGTAGGCGTCGTCGAGCACTGCTCGCCGAGTGGGATCGGGCACGTGCCGGCGCACGATCCGTACGGTCTGCGCGGTCTCGGCCAGCGAGGGGTACCACCCGACGCCGAGTGCCGCCAGCAGCGCCGCGCCCCGCGCACCCAGCTCCGTACCCGCCGCGACCTCGATCTCGGTGTCCAGGGCGTCGGCGAACATCTGCGACCACACCGCGCTGCGCGCCGCGCCGCCGGACAGCCGGGCGACGTCGGCCAGCGCGAAGCGTTCCCGCAGTGCGTCCACGTGCACCCGGTGGCCGAGCACCACGCCCTCCAGCAGGCCGCGGACGAGGTCGCCGCGCGTGTGCCAGCCGCGCAGGCCGAGGAACGCCGCGCTGGCGGTCTCGCCGTACGGCGACCCGTACAGGAACGGGTGGTAGACGAGCTGGCTCGGACCGGACAGCGCGCCGGCGGCCTCGCGTTCCAGCGTGGCGTACCCCTCGTCGGTCCCGGGCACGCCGAACGCGGTGCGCCACCAGTCCAGGTTGGTGGCCGACGACGCGGAGGTGGACATCGCCAGCCAGCGTCCCGGCTCGACGAACGTACGTGCCTGCCAGCGTTCGTCCACCACGACGTCGGTGCTGACCACCTGGTTGATGCTGAACGTGCCGGCCACCAGGCTGAGCAGGCCGGGTTCGACCGCGCCCAGCCCCACCGCCGTACCGTCCACGTCGTGCGCGCCGGTGACCACCGGCGTGCCGGCGGCCAGGCCGGTGGCATCCGCCCCGGCGGCGTTCACCTCCCCCGCGACCGCGGCGCTGGGCAGCAGCGGCGGCAACCGGTCGGTCAGCCCGCCCAACCCGTACAGGTCGAGTGCCTGCGGCGCGTAGTCCTGGGTATGCACGGAGGTGAACGCGCAGCTGGCCTCGCTGGGGTCGGTGGCGATCGCACCGGTGAGGCGATAGCGCAACCAGTCCTTGCAGAACAGCACCCAGCGGGTGCGGTCGAGTACCTCCGGGTCGTGCCGGGCGAACCACGCCAGCAGCGTGGACGGCGAGCCCGCGTACGGCACCTGCCCGGTCAGATCCAAAGCGCGGCCCCACACCGGGCCGGCGCGCCAGTCCCGCAGCACGTCGTGTGCGCGGGTGTCCATCGCGGTGACCGCCGGGCGCACCGGACGGCCCGCCTCGTCGAGGAGGTACAGCCCGTCGTTGTGGCCGACGATGCCGACCGCGCCCACGCGGGCACCGTTCACCCCGGCGGCGGTCAGTGCCGCGCGGATCGCGGCGACGGTCGCGGCCCACACCTCGTCCAGGTCGCGTTCGACCCAGTTCGGCCGCGGGCTGCGCACCTGCACCCGGGCACTGCCGGCGCCGAGCTCGCGTCCCTCGCGGTCGAAGACGCACGCCTTGGTGACGGTCTGCCCGGCGTCCACCCCGAGCAGCAGGTCGGCTCCCCCGGCCCTCGTCGCGGCCATGCGGGTCAGGCCCAGCCGAGCGCGGCCGCGTTCACCGCCGACGCCACCTGCCCGGTGCGGTGGAGTTCGGCGATCGCGTCGGCCACCAGCCGGGCCGAGCGGGTGTTGGTGGTGTGGGTCTCCCCGCCGAAGTGCGTGGTGAGCGTGACGTTGTCCAGGGAACGCCAGGGGCTGTCGGGCGGTAGCGGCTCGCTGTCGAACACGTCCAGGCCGGCGCCGGCGATCCGGCGCCCGGCCAGCGCGTCGTACAACGCGTCGTGGTCGACCAGGCGGGCGCGGGAGGTGTTGACGAAGTACGCGGTGGGTTTCATCTGGGCGAACTGCGCGGCGCCGACGAACCGCTCGGTCTCCGGGGTCAGCCGGGCCAGCACGTGCACGAAGTCGGACTCGGCGAACACCGTGTCCAGGTCGACCCGGGTCGCGTCGTGGGCGGCGAGCACGTCGTCGGGAACGTAGGGGTCGGCGACCAGCAGCCGTACGCCGAAGCCCTGCAGCCGCCTGGCCAGCTCCCGGCCCACGTGCCCGAACCCCACCAGGCCGACGGTGCTGCCGCCGATCTCGGTGCCCGGTCCGCCGAAGTCCTTGCGCCACTTGCCGGCCTTGACCGACGCGTCGGCGCGGGCCACGCTGCGGCCCTCGCTGATCATCAGGCCGATGGCGAGTTCGGCCACCCCGGAGGCGTTGCGGCCGGCGACCGGCACCACCGCGATCCCGCGGGCGGTGGCCGCCTCGATGTCGACGTTCTCCAGTCCGGCCCGGGCCACCACGACCGCGCGCAGGTCGGGGCCGGCGTCCAGCACCGCGGCGGGTACCGGCGCGAAGTGCAGCGCCAGCGCCTGCGCGTCACCCACGGCGCCGGCGATCTCGGCGGGCACGGGTACGACGCCGGGGCCCTCCTTCTCCATCCGCTGCTGGGCGGCGTGCTGGTCGGCCTTGCCGCCGGCCCAGTCGACGGTACGGACTCCGGCGGGGTCCAGGTCGACGGCCGCGAGGGCCTCGACGTAGGCGGACGCGGGAATGTAGTGGTCGCCGATCACGAGTGTGCGCACGCCCGGAACCTACCCGACCACCGTCGGCCGGCCGTGCTCACCCGTGATCACGCGAGTACGACCACCGCGCGGTCGTCGTCGGTGACCGCGCCGGCCAGGCTGCGTGGGCTGCGTACCGCCGCGGTGCCCCACGCCACCGCCTCGCGCAGCCGGTGGGCGGGCGGGCCGTTCACCGCGAGGAAGCCGGCCAGCAGGTTGTCCCCCGCTCCGACGGTGCTGGCGACCCGAACGGGTTTGCCCACCCGGGCGTGCAGCGGCGGACCGTCCCCGACCAGCACCGCACCCTCCTCGCCCAGGCTCACCAGGACGTCGGTACCGGTGGTCCGTCGTACCTTCGCCGCGGCGGTGAGCACGTCGTCGAGGGTGGGCAGGGTGCCGCCGGTGAGTTCGGCGAGCTCGTCCAGGTTGGGCTTGACCAGCGCCGGCCGCCCGGCCAGTCCCTTCCGCAGCGCCGCGCCGCTGGAGTCCAGCGCGAAGCGCCCGCCGGCCAGGCGTACCCGCTCGGCGAGGTCGGCGTAGAAGTCGTCGGAGACCCCGCGCGGCAGCGTTCCCGCACCGACCACCCAGTCGCCGTGGCCGAGGTGGGCGAGCACGGCCTCCGCGAGCGCGTCGGCCTCGCCCCAGCTGAGGATGGGACCGGGCTCGTTGACCTTGGTGACGACACCGTCGGGGGTACGCAGGGAGATGTTGACCCGCACCGGCTCGGTCACCGGCACAGCGACGTACGACACCGACTCCTCCTCCAGCAGCCGGCGCAACTGGTCGCCCTCGGCGCCGCCGATCGGCAGCACGGCACGCGACCGGACGCCGTTGGCTGCCAGCGCCCGGGTGACGTTGACGCCCTTGCCGCTGGGCTCGACGTGCGCGCCATTCGCGCGGTTGACCGCGCCGGCGACCAGGGAGGCGACGTCCAGGGTGCGGTCCACGCTCGGGTTCGGGGTCACGGTGAGGATCACGGCACTCACGCCCGCACCACGGTGGGGCCGGACGCCTCGACCTCGGCGGCCTCGGCCTCGCCGAGCTCGGTGCCGGTGACCACCACGTCGAAGTCCGCCAGGTCCGCGAACCGGCAGAAGCTGGTCCGGCCGAACTTCGAGTGGTCGGCGAGCAGCACCCGGCGCTTGCCCGCCGCGACCATCGCGGCCTTCACCGCCGCCTCGGTCGGCAGCGGCGTGCTGAGCCCGTGGCCGGCGGTCACCGCGTTGGTGCCGAGGAACGCCACCTCCACCGACAACTCCTCCAGTTGCCGTCGGGCCCAGTCGTCGACGGTTGCGTAGGTGCGCCCGCGTACCAGGCCGCCGAGGCTCCACACGGACAGCTGCGGCCGATCGGCGAGCAACGTGGCGATCGGCAGCGAGTTGGTCACCACCGTGAGCTCTCGGTCGGTGGGCAGCAGGCGGGCCAGCGCCTCCGGAGTGGAGCCGCTGTCGAGGAGCACCGCGCCCTCGGCGGGGAGCTGGTCCAGTGCCGCCCGGGCGATCCGCGTCTTCTCCTCGCGCTGCTGTTCGCGGCGGGTGGCGAGCCGGGGTTCGTAGCCGAGTCGCTCCACCGGGATCGCGCCGCCGTGCACTCGTCTGAGCAGGCCCTGGCGTTCGAGCACGGTGAGGTCGCGCCGCACGGTCTCCTGGGTGACATCCAGCGCGTCGGCCAGCCCGGCCACCTCGACCCGCCCGTCGGCCCGGGCACGGGTGAGGATCTCCAGCTGGCGCTCCTCGGCGTACATCCCGGCTGTCCGACCGAGCCCGAGTCTGTCCGGTCGGTTGTCCGCCTCGACCATCACGCGCCGAGCATGCCGCAAACGCGGCAGCCTGCACAAGGGCGCCCGCATGTTGGTTTGAGTCCGGATTCCTGCGGTTGTGTGTGTTGTCGCTTGACTCTGGTCCGAACCGGGTGGATGGTCGGTGAGCTGCCCGCACTACGGAGGTTCGGACATGAGCGGAGCCACCCACAGAGCCACCCCACCCCTACCCCCACCTGCCGCCGGCACCACCACCCGCCGCACCCTGCTCCGTGGCCTCGCCGGCGCGGCCGGGGCCGGCCTCACCGGAGCCGCACTGTCCGGCTGCTCCTCACCCAAGGACGTCGCCCGGGCCTCCACGAGCGATCCGTGGCGGCAGTTCGCCGGGACCACGCTGAACTTCATCTCCGAGAACACCGCGCCCACCGCGGCCATCGCCGCCAACCTCGCGCCGTTCGCCGAGCTCACCGGCATCCGGGTCAACATCGTGACCCTGGAGCTGACCGCTCTGGTGCAGAAGGTCGCCCTCGACCTGGCCTCGGGCCAGTCGCAGTACCAGGTCATCTACGCCGACCCCTACCAGGTGCTCGCGCCGTACTCCAAGGGCCTGGTCGACCTGCGCGAGCTGGCCGCGGACTCCTCGGTGCCTCATCTGAGCGGCGGGTTCGGCGACTTCATCCCCACCCAGCTGGAGGCGGCGGGCAAGTTCCAGAACGACCACAAGGTCTTCGCCCTGCCCTACGACTGCCCGACGATGATCTGGCACTACCGCAAGGACCTGTTCGACAAGCACCACGACGCGATGTCGAACGACCTGGGCTTCGACCCCACGCCGAGTTCGAACACCACGTGGAACCAGTACGCCGCGATCGCGAAATGGTTCAACGACAAGACCGACGACATCCCGTACGGCACCGGCCACCAGGCCAAGCAGCACGACTCGCTGATGTGCGACTTCTCCAACGTGTTGTGGTCCTACGGCGGCGACTACTTCGACAACGGCAAGGCGGTCGGCAGCCTGGGCACCACCGACCCCGGCAGGTGCCGGCTGGGCAGTGACGAGGCGGCGGAGGCGGCCGCGTTCTACAACCGGCTGCTGGCCTCGGCCGACCCGGCGTCGCGCACCTGGGACTGGGACGGCGTCGGCGCGGCCTTCCGTGCCGGCCGGATCGCGATGTGCCCCAACTGGCACGAGTTCGCCGCCAGCAACGAGGCCACCATGCCGGGCAAGGTCGGCTACGCCAGGCTGCCGAAGGGGCCGGCCCGTTCGGCCAGCCACTACGGCGGCACCGGCATCGGCATCAGCGCCAACACCCTGCCCAACGAACGCCGGGCAGCGTGGCTGTTCGCGGTGTGGGCGACCGCGCCGCGCACCCAGCTCGCCAACCTCAAGAGCAAGGCCGGCGGCGGGACCCCCACCCGCACCTCGGTCTACGAACTGCCGGAAGTACGCAAGGCGGAGAAGAGGCCGTCGGCGATGCCCAACATGCTCACCGCGAACGCCGTCAACGAGGCGTGGAAACCGGCCAACATCGGCCTGCGGCCGAAGATCCCGATGTGGAACGAATGCGACACCGCCATCTACACCCAGCTGTCGCGCATGCTGCTCGGCGACGCCGGGCCGGCGCAGGCGATGCGCGACACCGCCGACCGGATCGACCGCATCGTGGCCCGAGGGTGGGTGAGCTGAGATGAGCGACACCCTCACCGGCGTCTCCGAGAGCGGCGCCCAGCGCACCGGCCGGCGTCAACCCCGGCTTGCGTTCGAGGGACGGCTGATGGCGCCCGGCGTCATCCTGCTGGCCGCCCTGTCGATCGTGCCGTTCCTCGCGATCATCTGGATGAACTTCTCCCAGGTGCGCCTGCTCGGCGGGGTCGCCACCAGCTGGGTCGGCTTCGACAACTGGGTGCGGTTCTTCACCGACCTCGACATGGCCGCCAACTGGCTGCGTACCGCCGCGTTCTTCGTCCTCACCGTCGGCCTGGAGATGGTCGGCGGGGTGGTGCTCGCACTGTGCCTGTGGCGGGTGGTGCGCGGCCGCAACCTCGTTCTCAGCCTCCTTCTGCTGCCGATGTTCGTGGCGCCGGTCGTCGTCGGCCTGCTCGGCAGATTCCTCACCGACTCCACGTTCGGCCTGTACGCCTGGCTGCTGCGCGGCGCCGGCTACACCGGCGACATCCTGGGCGGGAAGTACTCCGCGTTCGCCGCCGTGGTGGCGATGGACGTGTGGGAGTGGACGCCGCTGATCGCGCTGATCACCCTGGCCGGGCTGTCCTCGGTGCCGCTGTCGGTGCGCGAGGCGGCCGCGATCGACGGGGCGAGCGGCGTGCAGTCGCTGCGCCACATCGTGCTGCCGTCCATCTCCAACGTGTTGCTGGTGGCGCTGCTGATCCGGTCGATGGACGCCATCCGCTACTTCGACATCATCTGGGTCACCACCAACGGCGGCCCGGCCGACGCCACCAAGACGGTGCCGGTGCGGCTGTACGAAACGGCGTTCCGGTTCTTCGACCTCGGGTACGCCGCGACGATCGGCCTGGTGATGCTCGCGGTCTCGATCGCGATCGCCCGGATCTTCGTCCGGCTCCTCGACCAGAAGGGACTCACCCGATGAGCGCCACCGCCCCCGCCAGCCCGCTGGAGCGGGGCACGAAGAGCTCCCGCACGCTCGCCTGGGTGCTGCTCGCCGTCGGCCTGGTGTGGACCCTCGTCCCGCTGGTGTGGATGTTGTCGTCGTCGCTGAAGTCCAAGGCGGACGTGACCTCGGGTACGCCGAAGTTCTTCTTCGCGCCCACGCTGGACAACTACCGCAACCTGTTCTCCGGCGCCAACGACCTCACGCCCTATCTCGTGCACAGCATCCTCGCCGGCGGCGCGTCTGCCGTGCTCGCCGTGGCGCTCGGCGCCCTCGCCGGGTATGGCCTGTCCCGCACCCGGATGCGCGGCCGCCGGCACCTGTCGTTCTGGATCATCTCCACCCGGATGGCGCCGATCGCGGCCGTGGTGCTCCCGCTGTTCCTGATCTTCCGGCAGTTGAACCTGATCGACTCGGTGTTCGGGCTGGTGCTGGCATACCTCACCTTCGACCTGCCGTTCGCGATCTGGTTGATGAGCGCGTTCTTCGCCGACGTGCCGCCCTCCCTGGAGGAGTCGGCGCTGGTCGCGGGCTGCTCGCGCTGGCAGGCGTTCTGGCGGGTGGTGCTGCCGCTGACCAAGGCCGGACTCGTGACGACGTTCGTGCTGTGCCTGGTGTTCGCGTGGAACGACTACGCGTTCGCGCTGGTGTTCAGCGGCCCCAACTCCCAGACGCTGCCGATCGCGGCGAGCCAGTTGGTGACACAGACCGGCATCGACTGGGGTCAGCTGTGCGCGATCGGTACGTTCGTGGTGGTCCCGATGATGCTTGCGGGGCTCGCCGTCCGCCGGTGGCTGGTCACCGGGCTGACGCTCGGCGCCGTCACCGGAGAATGAGCTGGAACCATGGTGACGACCGAGCCGGAACTGAGAGGGAGTACGACGATGGGCGAAGCGGTTCCCCCGACCATGCGGGCCGCGGTCCTGCGTTCGGTGAAGGATCTCGCCGTGGAGGAGCGGCCGGTGCCCGAGCCGGGGCCGCGCGAGGTGCTGATCCAGGTGCGCTCGGTGGGCACCTGCGGTTCCGACGTCCACTACTACGAGCACGGCCGGATCGGCGACTTCGTCGTCCGCGCGCCGCTCGTGCTGGGGCACGAGGCGAGCGGGGTCGTGGTGGGGCGCGGCGCCGGCGCCACCCGGCACGAGGTCGGGCAGCGGGTGTCCATGGAGCCGGGCGTGCCGTGTTTCACCTGCGCGCAGTGCCGTGCGGGCCGCTACAACCTCTGCCCGGACATGCGGTTCTTCGCCACCCCGCCGATCGACGGGGCGTTCTGTGAGTACGTCGTCCTGCACGAGGAGTTCGCGCACCCGGTGCCCGACTCCCTCTCCGACGACGCGGCGGCGCTGCTGGAGCCGCTGTCGGTCGGGGTGTGGAGCTCACAGAAGGCGCGGGTCGGCCCGGGCACCCGGGTGCTCGTCACCGGCGCCGGGCCGATCGGGCTGGTCGCGCTGCAGGCCGCGCGCGCGTTCGGGGCCGCCGAGGTGGTGGTCACCGACGTGCTCCCCCAGCGGCTGGAGACCGCGCGGGCGCTCGGCGCGACCACGGTCGACGTCGCCGAGACCTCCCTCGCCGACGCCGGTGTCGAGGCGGACGTGCTGATCGAGTGCTCCGGCTTCGCGCCCGCGATCGGCGAGGCGATCCGGCGGGTGCGCCGGGCCGGCCGGGTGGTGCTGGTCGGCATGGGCGGGGACGAGATCCCGCTGCCGCTGGCGCACGTGCAGAGTTTCGAGATCGAGGTGACCGGGACGTTCCGGTACGCCAACACCTGGCCGACCGCGATCGCCCTGGCCGCCGGCGGCGAGGTCGACCTCGACCGGCTGGCCACCCACCACTTCGGGCTGGACGGCGCCGAGCAGGCGCTCACCGCCCTGGCCCGCGACGAGAACACCATCAAGGCGATGGTCCACCCGTACGACCACGAGGAGGAGTCCCGGTGAAAGCCGCCGTCATCAGCGCACCCGGTGAGGTCAGTGTCGAGAGTGTCCCGGACCCCACTCCGGGACCGCGCGACGTCGTGGTCAAGGTCGCCGCGTGCGGGATCTGCGGCACCGACCTGCACATCCTGGAAGGCGAGTTCGCCCCGACGCTGCCGGTCGTGCCCGGCCACGAGTTCGCCGGTGAGGTGGTCGCCGTCGGCGCGAACGTCACCGAGTTCGCCACCGGTGACCAGGTGGCGGTCGACCCGTCCCTGCACTGCGGGGAGTGCCACTACTGCCGCCGGGCGCGGGGGAACCTCTGCGAGAACTGGGCCGCGATCGGGGTGACGACCGCCGGTGGCGCGGCCGAGTACGCCCTCGCACCGGTGAAGAACTGCTACCGGCTGCCCGACAGCGTGCAGACCGGTGACGCGGCGCTGATCGAGCCGCTGTCGTGCGCGGTCCGCGGGTTCGACGTACTCCCCCGCGTCCTCGCCGACCACTACCTCATCTACGGCGCCGGCACGATGGGCCTGATGATGATGGAACTCGCCAAGCGGGCCGGGGCGGGCAGTGTCAACGTCGTCGACCTCAACCCCAAGCGCCTGGAGACCGCCCGCGAACTCGGCTGCTCGGCCACCGCCACCAGCGCCGACGAGCTCACCGAGGGGTTCCCGCGCGGCTGGGACGTCGTGGTCGACTGCACCGGGGTCGCGGCCGCGATCTCCGACGGGCTGTCCCGGGTCGGGCGCGGCGGGACGTTCCTGCAGTTCGGGGTGGCCGCCTACGACGCGCGGGTGCAGATCGAGCCGTACAAGATCTACAACCAGGAGATCACCATCACCGGCTCGATGGCCGTGCTGCACAGCTTCGAACGCGCCGGCGACCTGTTCGTCAACGGCGCCTTGCGGCCGGACGTGATGATCAGCGACCGCTTCCCGCTGGCCGACTACGCGGCCGCGCTCGAGCAGTTCAAGGCGGGTGTGGGACGCAAGATCCAGATCGTTCCCTGAGCTTCCGCCTGGCGGGCTCGACGTTTCGGCCCGAACGTACGAAGGTCCCGGCACCCCTCGGTGGGATGCCGGGACCTTCGTCGTCACTTGGCCGGGGTGACCGTGTCGTTGGCGCAGCGCAGCACCGGCCGGCCGCCGACCTCCGCCACGTCCACCTGCCGGGTCAGCCCGGTGATCTCGAACGTGTGCGACTCTCCCGGCAACAGCGTGACCAGCATGTCGTCCACACCGGCGGCCGGGTCGAGCCGGTCGGCGAACAACGCGAGGTCACGCACCAGCGTCCGCGCCGACACGGTCACCCGGGTCACCGGGCCGTCGGCGCTCACCTCGAGGTCCCACTCCGGCGCGGGGTAGGCCAGGTCCTTGTCCGCGGCGAAGAACCACGTGGTGCGCCGGTCCCCGGCGACGACCAGGAGGTACTCCCTGGACGGGTCGGTCGTGGTGGCCACGTCGACCGGCACCCGCACCGACGTCGTGGACGCCGGGTCGACACTCACCGAGGTCGACCAGTGCCCGAGCACCTCGCCGGTGAACGTGCGGCGTTCGACCGCCAGGTTCGTCTGCCACACCCCGCCGGCCGGGACGCCCGTGGCCGCGCCACCTGGCAGGCCTTCGTTGACAAGGACCGCCGTGAGTCCTTCCGGGCGGGGCTGGACGGTGACCAGCCGCGGGTCGTACACCTTGCGCAGCGCGTACCACAGCGGCTTGGGCCGGGCGTCGCCGTCGACGGCGGCCCAGGAGGTGACCGGCCAGCAGTCGTTGATCTGCCACACGACCGTGCCCATGCACCGTCCCCGGTGCGAGCGGTAGTGCTCGATCCCCACGGTGAGCGCGCGGGCCTGGTTGAGCTGGGTGGACCAGTGCCAGTCCTCGACGTTGCCCGGCTCGGGGAAGTGCGGTGCGAGGCCGCGGGCGAGCTTGGCGTTGCCGTCGGTGGCCTTCTGGTGGCTGAGTACGCCGGGTGAGTCGGCCGCCAGCGGCTCGTCGTGCACCGCACGGGTCAGCGTGGACCAGGCGGGCGGGCCCTGCCACCCGAACTCGGCCACGAACCTCGGGACGTAGTCGCGGTAGACGGAGTAGTCGACCTGGTTCCACACGTCCCAGACGTGCTTGCAGCCGTGCTCGTCGATGTTGGGGTGGCGGCCCATCGTGCCGGAGTACGGGCTGCCCGGCCAGTACGGCCGGCTCGGGTCGGTCTCGCCGACCACCCTCGGCAGCACGTCGAGGTAGTAGCCCTCGCCCCAGGTGCGGTCGCCGACCCGCGGCTGCCAGCCCCAGTCGAACCACGCCCAGATGTTCTCGTTGTTGCCGTTCCACAGCACCAGGCTCGGGTGCGGCATCAGCCGGGCGACGTTCTCGCGGGCCTCGGCCTCGACCTCCTCGGCGATCGGCGACTCCTCCGGGTAGGCAGCGCAGGCGAACAGGAAGTCCTGCCAGACGAGGATGCCGAGTTCGTCGGCGGCGTCGTAGAAGGTGTCCTGTTCGTACAGGCCCCCTCCCCACACCCGGAGCAGGTCGATGTGGGCGTCCCTGGCCTGCTGGAGCCGGGCGCGGTAGCGGTCCGCGTCGACGCGGGTCGGGAAGCAGTCGTCGGGGATCCAGTTGGCGCCGCGGGCGAAGACCGGCACGCCGTTGACGACGATGGTGAACGCCGAACCAGCCTCGTCGTCGGCTGTGTCATCGGGTTCGGTGTCAAGCTCGACCTGACGGAAGCCGACCCGCCGCGACCAGCTGTCCAGACCGCCCTCAGAACCATCGGACAGCTCGACCGCCAGGTCGTACAGCGGCTGCTCACCATGCCCGTGCGGCCACCACAGCCGGGGGCTTTCGACGCTCAGCTCCACCTCGGCGCTGGTGGCGCCGGCCGGAACGGCCACCTCCGCCTGGGATCCCGACACGCTCGCGGTCAATGTCAAGCCGGACTTGACGTCCCCGCTGACATCGCCGTCAGCGTCTGCCGGGGCGGCCTTGGCGTACTCCACGTCGGCCAGCACCCGCACCCGGCCGGCGGTCGCGACGTCGCGGCCCTCACCCAGGTCGACCTCCACCACGGGACGGACCCGGGCCAGCCGGGCGCCGCTCCAGCTGTGCAGCCGGATCGACTTCCAGATGCCCGCGGTGACCAGCACCGGACCCCAGTCCCAGCCGAAGTTGCAGGCCATCTTGCGGATGAAGTTGAACGGCTCGGGGGTGGCGGAGTTGGGGCCCGGCAGGTCGCCGAGCTCGTCCCGCAGCTGCTCGGCGTAGCGCTGGGCCGACGCGAACGTCACCACCAGCTCGTTGCGGCCCTCCCGCAGCCTGCCGCCGACGTCGAACCGGTAGGAGCGGTGCATGTTCTGGGTGGTGGCGACCACCTCGCCGTTCAGCTCGACGGAGGCCACGGTGTCCAGCCCGTCGCAGACCAGGTCGACGCGGTCCGAGCCGTCCGGCGTCCAGTCGAAGGAGTTGGCGTAGCGCCAGTCGGCCCGGCCGATCCAGGCCAGGTCGTACTCGACCCGGTCCAGGTAGGGGTCTGGGATCAGGTCCGCCGCCAGCAGGTCGGTGTGCACACAACCCGGTACCGTCGCCGGAACCGCCGCGTCCGCGACCTCGGGCGGTACGCCATCGGCCTCGCCCACCACCTGAAGTGTCCAACCCTCGTGCAGCTCTCGCCACTGACTCATCCGGGAATCCTCCTGCCCGCTACACCGGACCTGGCCGACGGCCCGTCGACCCGGCTGACCTCGAGGCCGCACCGATCGGTCGTCGTCGACCGATCGGTGATCGACCGTCCCTACCCTCCCGCATCCGAACCGGGAAGTTGTCACCGGGCAAACCTCTTGCGCACCGGTCGCCGCCAGCGCACTATTGTGCCAAGTGCTCGATACAAACGAGTCCGGCACGGGCCTGCCCGGTGCAGGCGGGGGTTCGAGATGGGTTCCATGGGACTGACGGAGCTGGTGGTCTACCTCGCCGTCGTGGCGGTGGCCGGCGTGGTCGCCTGGAAAGTGGTCATCCGGGTCGGCCCGGTACAGGGCTTCGTGATGCTGCAGCGGTGGGGCATCGCCGAGCCGACCCGGGAGCAGTGCGAGGCCGCGGCGGACTACCTGCGCGAACGGCGCCGGTTGTATCCGCTGGTGCTGATCGTGCTCGGGATCCTGCTGACCATCGCCTACCGGGTTGCCGGCCGAGGGACGGTGGGCACCATGGCCGTCCTGCTCGGTGCGCTGGTGGGCACCCTCCTGGTCGGTGAACTCGTCGCGGCCCTGCGCCGGCCGGTGTCCACCGCCCGGGTCGCCACCCTGGTACCGCGGCGGCTGACCGACCTGGTGCCACGGGTCTGGCTCGTCGCCTCCGCCACCATCTTCGTACTGGCTGTCGCATGCGTCGTGCCGGCGCTCGGCGTGCAGGCGTGGGCGGACGAGGTACACGCGTGGGCCGACCGCCACCCGGGCCGGATCGGCCCGCAAGGAGTACTCACCTCGGACGCGCTGAGCTCGCTTCCACGCGGCAGCGGTGCGATCTGGCTGACGTTGGCCCTGCTGGTTCTGGTCGCGGTCAGTATCGCGGCGGTCGTACGACTGACCCTCACCCGCGCGCCCCTGGCCGCCGACGCCGCCGTCGACTCCGCGCTGCGGATCCGCACCGCGCGGGTGGCCACCGGAACGGCGGTGCTGCTGGTTCTCGGCCTGTCCGGCACGCTGACGGAGCGGATCGTCGAAAGCATGGATCCGATGGCGGTGGGATCGCCACCGGTCGCTCCCGGCTTTCCCGTCCAGGCGTCCTGGCTGGGGGCGCCCTGGTCGGTGCTCAATGCGGCCGACCTGCTCTACGTGCTTGCCGCCCTGGTCGTCTGGTGCGGCCTGATCTCGCCGTGGAGGCGGCAGCGACTGGTGGAGGCCACCCGGTGAGCTCCTCCTCCGGCCCGGCCGCCCGGATCACCGTCGACGTCGCCGGCGGCGTCGCGCCCTGGCGGCAGGTACGCGACCAGATCCTCGGTCTGGTCGAGCGCGGCCAGCTTCCGATCGGCGCCCGGCTGCCCGCGATCCGCCAGCTCGCCACCGACCTCGGCATCGCTCCCGGCACGGTGGCCCGCGCCTACAAGGAACTCGAGGGTGAGGGCATCCTCACGACGGCTCGCCGGCACGGGACGGTGGTCGCCGCCGCTCCCGCCGGCGCGGCCGACCCACTGCGGTCGGCAGCCCAGGAGTACGTCGACGCCGCGCGCTCCCTCGGCGCCGACGCCCGGACCGCGACGGCCATGGTGCAGCGGCTCTTCGATCGGCCAGACTGATCGACATGCCGACCGGAGCGCCCCAGCCCACCTCGCCGCCCGACCAGTCCCAGCCCGAGACCCAGTCCACGGTCCAGCCTGCCGTTGCCGCGGTCAGCGCAGAACTCGAGGTCGAGCTCGACGCCCTGCCGGGCCGGGCGTCGGTGTGGTTCGGCCGGCCCGGCCAGGCGCCGGCGTACGTCCGTGAACCCGACGCCACCCACTACGCCGCCAGCACGATGAAGGTCGCGGTGCTGGCGGCGGTGTACCGGCTGGCCGACGACGGCCTGCTCGACCTGGACGAGCAGGTGCCGGTGCACGACGACTTCGAGTCCGCGACCGGCGACGGGAGCCGCTACCGCGCCACCGCCGACTACGACAGCGACCCCGAGCCGTGGGCGCTGCTCGGGCGGTCGGCGAGCCTGCGCTGGCTGGCCCGGCGGATGATCGTACGATCCAGCAACCTCGCCACCAACCTCGTCCTGGAGCGGGTGGGGCTGCCGGCCGTGGCCTCCGCGTGGGCCGCCTCCGGGGCCCGACACTCGGTGGTGGCCCGCGGCATCCAGGACTACGGCGCCGAGCAGGCCGGCCTGTCCAACCTGGTGACCGCCGCCGACCTCGCCGGCCTGCTCACCTCCCTCTACGACGGAACCCTCGCCTCTGCCCCGGCGTGCGCGCAGATGCTGACCGTGCTGCTGGGTCAGGAGGTGACCCAGGACGTCGTGGCCGGCCTGCCGCCCGGCACACCGGTGGCCCACAAGAACGGCTGGGTGGAAGGAATCCGGCACAGCGCGGCCCTGGTACTGCCCGGGGACGCACCGCCGTACGTGCTGGTGACGTGTGTGAGCGCCGACCTCGACGAGGCCGCTGGGTGTGCGGTCGTCGCGAGCGTCGCCGCCGCGACGTGGGACGTGCGCGCGTACGCCGGTACCCCCGAAACCGGCGCGGCGTCCCCCGTTCCGCGCGATCGATAACTCCCTGTTACCGATTCTCTGAAAAATGTCACGTAAAGTCTTGCGCGCGATCGCGTGCTGTTGGTAGTCGTATGAACACCTGAAGTGTGCGTGTGTGTCGACGGAGGAGGGAGCCGCCGACATCCACCACGACCGGCAGGTGGCACGGTCGCCGAAACCCCGGGCGGCACCGGCCCACCTGGGTTCCCGGGTGCGCGCGTGACTGCGGGAGGACGAAACACCGGTGACGCCACACGACGACGGCCTGCCTGAGGTGCGCGCACGACTGCGGCCTCGAACCCGGCCCGGGGTTTGTTTCCGGTCCCCGGTCTCGCTCCGACGTCCGGGGAGGTGCTGACTGTGTACCCACCCGAGGACGCGGTATTCGCCCGAATCGATGTGGTCTTCACCCGAATCGCCACCCGGATGGGTGCCGAGTTGGGGGCAGGTGTCCGGACCCGGCTCCGGACCGCCCCGACGGACGTGCCCGGCCCGCGCAGGCTGGCCCGGCCATCGGCTGATCCACGGGTTGGTTCCGGCCCGGTTTCACCGGAGGCCGCGGAGAACGGCTTCTGGGTCGGGGACTCCGCTGGGGAGGACCCGGCCGAGGAACCCCCACCGGGTGAGACCCTTCGGCAGTGGGTACGCCGGCACTGCGCCGGAGGTGCGGGCGTCCCCGCCGACCTGGCCGTGATGATGGCCCGCCGGCTGGTCGCCCTCGTCGGCGCCGCCCACCGCGCCGGTCGCCCGCTGGGCGACCTGTCGCCGGACCGGTTCGTGGTGCAGGTCGACGGCTCGGTGACGGTCTTCGACCCTTCGCCCCCGACGGCCTCCGCGTCCGTGGCGGGGGCGTCTGCGGTGCGCCTCGCGTACGCGTACGCCGCGCCGGACCGGGACCCGGCCTCGCGCGGCCCGGTCTCGGTCGCCGACGACCTCTACGGCCTCGGCTGCCTGTTCTTCCTGCTCGCCACCGGCTCCGATCCGCTCCTGCCGGCGGACGACACCGACGTCCCGGCCATTCACGCCCTCACCGCCCACGCGGCGCCAGCCGGGCGGGAGGTGCCCCGCCACCGGTGCCACCGCGACCGGCTGGCCGCCTGGCTGGCGGTGATCGCACCGTACGGCGACACGGCCCGGCTGTTCGCGCCGGCGATCGGTGAACTGCTCGCTCCGCGCCCAGCCGACCGATGCGACCTCGCGGCGCTCGAACGCCTGCTCTGCGACCCGGCCCCCGAACCGACCATGCCGCCTGTGCCGACCATGCCGACGACGCCGCCGACGATGTGCGCCCCCGCGAGCGGCCAGCCCGGCGGGGAGGAACTCCTCGCCGACGGCCTCGACCACCTGACCGCCCGGATGTGCCCCGACGGCGACCGGCTGTGGCCCACCGGCACCGAGGGGACCCGCACCGACCCGTGCGACGTCCAGCACGGCGCCGCCGGAGTCCTCGCCGTACTTCTGCGTGCGCACGGGCACGGAGCCTCCTTCGACCTCGCACCCGTCACGCTGGACGCGGCCGCGCGCAAGGCCGCCGGCTGGCTGTCCGAGCGGTCCGAGTTCGCCGGCCGGACCGGCCCGCCGCTGCCCGGGCTGTACTCCGGGCGGGCCGGGCTGGCCTGGGTGCTCGCCGATGCGGCGGCCGTCCTGGGCGAACCTCCGTTGTTCACCCAGGCGGAGCGGCTGGCGCTGCGGCTGCCGACCAGTTGGCCGACCGCCGACGTCGCGCACGGGCTGGCCGGGGCCGCGCTGACCCACCTGCACCTGGCCGCGCTCACCTGTGACGACGCCAGGCCGACCGTTCGGGACACCCGCTTCGGTGGCCGCGCCGCCGCCTGCGCCCAGGCGCTCCGGTCGGCGGCCGCGCCCGGGCCGCACGGTCCCACCTGGCCCGCCCGCGTCTCCTCCACCGGCTCCGAACCCGCCGAAGGGCCGTTCGGATTCGCCCATGGCGTCGCCGGCATCGGCTACACCCTGCTCGCCCTGGGCACGGCGCTGGACGACTCGGCCGCGCTCACCCTGGCGGGCGAGGCGGGCGACGCGCTGTGCCGGGCGGCGCACACCGACGAGAACGGCGCGGCCTGGTGGCCGGCCGGGCCGCACGAGGCCGGCTGGCGGCCGCACTGGTGCAGCGGCTCGTCCGGCGTGGGAACGTTCCTGCTCCGGTTGTACGCCGTCACCGGTGAGCAGCGCTTCGCGGAGTACGCCCGAGCTGCCGCCGGTGCCGCCTACCGCGCCCGGTGGACGGCGTCGCCGGTCGCCTGCCATGGGCTCGCCGGCGACGGGGAGTTCCTGCTGGACGCCGCGGAACTCCTCGACGACCCCACCTACCGTGCCTGGGCCGAGGATCTCGTTCCGCTGCTCGCGGTCCGGCACTGCCGGCGCGGCGGCAAGGCACTCGTCGCCGACGACACGCTGACCGGTGTGGTCGCCGACTACAACGTCGGCCTGGCCGGGGTGCTGGCGTTCCTCACCCGGCTGCGCTACGGCGGCCGGCGGATGTTCCTGGTCGACGAACTGCTGGTGGAGGACCACCTCTGGGGGCGACCCGTTCGGCGGTGATGTCACGGGCACGGCGGGTGCACCGTCCTGGCTGGCGTACCCACCGACGTACGCATCGGCGTACGCACCTGGAGGAACCCGGACCATGACCCAGAAATCCTCGAGCACCGCGGCTGCGCCGTTCGCGCGGTTCGCCCGCCAGCGCACGGTCGTGCTGACCACCTTCCGGCGCGACGGTACCCCGGTTCCGACGGCGGTCAACGTCGTCGTCGACGGCCCGCACGCCTACTTCCGTACCTACTCCTCGGCGGGGAAGGCCAAGCGGCTGCGCCGCGACCCGCGGGTGGAGATCGCACCGTCCACCACCCGCGGGCGGGCGACGGGCCCGGCGGACGTCGCCACCGCCCGGCTGCTCACCGAGGCGGAGGCCGGGCCTGTCCGCCGGCTGCTGCGCCGCAAGTACCCCCTGCTGCAGGGGGTCGCGGTGCCGGTGACCCACCGGCTCGCCCGCTACCGCACGCTGCACTACGAGCTGAGCCCGCGGGACCCGGAGATGTCCTGACGGATCCGCGGGTGCGGCTCGTCGCGGGGATGTCGCGCGCCCGGTTGCGATCTGGTCTGCTGGGCAGGTGGGTGTCCCCGAACGCTGGTGGCCGGACGACCCGGCCGAACTCGCCGAGGTGCAGGCCGAACTCGGTGCCCGCTCCCCCGCGCCCTGGCGGCCGCCGGCCGGCCGTCCGATCCGGATCGGCGGCTGCTTCTGCTGCTTTCCGCTCGGGGTGGAGGGCTTCGGTGAGCGTGGCGATCCGCTGTGGGTCGCCGCGGTGACGTACGAGCAGAGGCGGCGGCTCGCCTCGGCCGTGCGCACCGACCTTGCCCGCGCCCCCTACGTCGCCGGGCTGCTGGCCATGCGGGAGGGCCCCGCGCTGGCGGCCGCGGTGGCGGAGCTGACCGTCTCGCCGGACGTCCTGCTGGTGAACGCCACCGGACGCGACCATCCCCGCGCGGCTGGCCTGGCGTACCACCTCGGCGCCGCACTGGACCTGCCGACGGTCGGCGTCACCCACCGGCCACTGCTCGCCACGGGTGCCTGGCCGGCCGACGAGGCCGGTGCCGCCGGGACGCTGAGCCTGGCGGGTGCACCGGTCGGGGCGTGGGTACGCACCCGCGCCGGTCGCCGTCCGCTGGTCGCGCACGCCGGCTGGCGGACCGACCCCGACACCGCCGTCGAGGTCGTACGACTGGCGACCGGAACCGCCCGCACGCCCGTACCGCTGCGGGAGGCGCGGCGGCTCGCCCGGCGCGCCCGGGCACTACGGTGACGTGCATGCCCGCTCCGGATCTTTCCGTCTCCGCGACGTCGGCCGTCCGGGTCGCCGCCACCGTGCTGTGGACCGGCCCCGACGCACCTCGCGAGATCGACGCCCCGATCGTGGCCGCCGTACCCGACCCGCGTGGCTGGGCCGCCGGTCTGGACGTGCCGGCCCGCCGCGACCTGGCCGACCGGGTGCTCACCCAGTTGCTGGCCGGCGAACCGGTGGTCGTCCTGGAGGAGCGCGGCGACTGGCTACGGGTGGTCGCACCCTGGCAGCCCTCCGACCTGGACCCGCGCGGCTACCCCGGCTGGGTGCCCCGTGCCCACGTGGCGCAGGCCGCGGTCCCGGCGCGCACAGAGGCGGTCGTCACCGTGGAGGCCGTACGCCTGGAGCCGGACCCTGGTAGCCGTGGCGACGGCCTGCCCTCCGAACTCACCTACGCCACGATCCTTCCCGTACTCGCCGAGACCGGCACGCGGGTGCGGGTCGCGCTGCCCGGCGGCGGGTCCGGGTGGATCGACGCGCGGGCCTGCGTGGTCCGGCCGACCGGCGACGGCAAGCACGTGGAGGCCGGGGCCGTGTTCACCGAGGCGCGGCGGTTCGTCGGCCTGCCCTACCTGTGGGGCGGCATGTCGGCGTTCGGCCTGGACTGTTCAGGGCTGGTGCACATCGCGTTCCGCGCGCTCGGCCGGATCGTCCCGCGCGACGCCCACGACCAGGCCGAGGCGGCCGGACGTGTCCCGGTGGGCGAGGCCCGGCCGGGCGACCTGTACTTCTTCGCCCGGCCGGAGAAGTCGATCCACCACGTGGGGTTCGCTGCCGGGCCCGGCAGCGACGGCGTACTCCTGCACGCACCCCGCACCGGCGAGCAGGTCCGGGAGGAGCAGATGAACGCCGACCGGCGGGCGACCCTGGTCGACCTCGCCGGCCGGCTGGCCGACTGAACCGACTGAACCGACTGAACCGACTGAACCGACTGAACCGACTGAACCGGCCGATGCCACCCCGCCGTCAGTCGGCGGACCGGCCGCTGCGGGCCGGCTCCTCGTGCTCGCGGCGCTCGGTCCTGCGGCTCTTCAACAGGCTGGCCACCGTGGTCACCAGCAAGGTGCCGACGATCACCGACAAAGACACGGCGATGCCGATGTCGGGTACCGAATGCAGTGGCTCGCCGCCGTTCAGGAACGGCAGGTTGTTCTCGTGCAGCGCGTGCAGGATGAGCTTGATGCCGATGAAGCCGAGGATGACCGCGAGCCCGATCGGCAGGTAGACCAGCCGGGTGACCAGCCCGCCGATCAGGAAGTACAGCTGGCGCAGCCCCATCAGCGCGAAGACGTTCGCCGCGAAGACGAGGTAGGGCTCCTTGGTGAGGCCGTAGATGGCCGGGATGGAGTCCAGCGCGAACAGCAGGTCGGTGGTCCCGAGCGCGATCATCACCATCAGCATCGGCGTGACCAGGCGCTTGCCGTTCTCCACCAGGGTGAGCTTCACGCCGTTGTACTGGTCGGTCGCCGGGAGGTGGTTCTTCGCCCAGCGGATCAGCGCGTTCTCCTTGTAGTCGGAGTCGTGGTCGTTGCCGCTGCGGACGAACTGGATGGCGGTGTAGATCAGGATGGCGCCGAAGATGTAGAAGACCCAGGCGAACGCGTTGATCGCCGCGGCGCCGAGCGCGATGAAGATGCCGCGCATGATCAGCGCCAGGATGATGCCGATCAGCAGTGCGGTCTGCTGGTACGCCCGGGGTACGCCGAACCTGGTGAGGATGACCAGGAACACGAACAGGTTGTCGATGGACAGGCTGTACTCGGTGATCCAGCCGGCGAAGAACTCCCCGGCGTACTGCCCGCCGGCGAAGAAGAAGACGCCGATCCCGAAGAGCACCGCCAGCCCGACGTACAGCCCGATCCAGGTGGTGCACTCGCGCATCGACGGCTCGTGCGGCCGGCGGCCGATCACCAGGACGTCGACGAGAAGGATGGCCACCAGTACGCCGATGGTGGCGAACCAGACCCAGGGCTGGATGGTCACGCGCTGAACCTCCGAGAGAAGAAACGATTGCTCCCTCGGAGGTCTCTTCCGCCCGGATTGCGGGCCGACGGCACCGGGCAGGCCGACGCGGGGGCCGAACTGACCGTGATGACGATGCCGCCGCGAAGGAATACTCCCCTCACGATGCGTCCCCATTGTCACGTACCAGGGGCGATCAGGCCAACCGGGGTCCGAGCCACGCTCTAGGGTGGAGCAATGACCCCAACGGTGCTCGAACTGGACCTGACCGTTCCGCTGCTGGAGGCGCCGCCGCAGGACCCGATCGGCGCGGTGCTGCACCGGCGCCGCCCACTGCTCCGGGACCTGGTCGAGGGTTTGCGGCTGGCGGCCTTCGACCCCTCGGTGACCGGACTGGTCGCCCACGTGGGTGGGCAGGGGCCGACGTTCGCGCAGGTGCAGGAACTGCGGGCGGCGGTGCGCGTGTTCGCCGACGCGGGCAAGCCGACGGTGGCCTGGTCGGAGACCTTCGGCGAGTTCGGTCCGGGGACGCTGCCCTACTACCTCGCGTCGGCGTTCGACCAGGTGTGGCTGCAGCCGTCCGGCGACGTCGGCCTGACCGGCATTCTGGCGGAGGCCGTCTTTGTCAAGGACGCCTTGACAAAGCTCGGGGTGGTGCCGGAGCTGTCGCGCCGGCACGAGTACAAGAACGCCGCGGACACCTTCCTGGCAACGCAGATGAGCGACGCGCACCGGGAGGCGGCAGGGAGGCTGGCGGCGTCGGCGATGGAGCAGGTCGTCGAGGGTGTCAGCACCCGCCGCAAGCTCACCTCCGATCAGGTGCGCGAGCTGGTCGACCGTTCGCCGCTGTCGGCGAAGGACGCGCTCGCGGCCGGGCTGGTCGACCGGCTGGGCTACCGCGACGAGGTTTACTCCGACCTGCGCAAGCGGCTCGGTGAGGTCGCGTTCCGCTACGTCCAGCGTTACCGCCAGGCCCGCCAACTGGAGCCCCGCCAGGCGCTGGCCCGGCTCCAGCGCTCCCCCGGCGTCGCCGTCGTGTACGGCACCGGGCCCATCCACCTTGGCCGGTCCAGCCGCCGTGGCCTCAGCTCCACCTCGATCGGCTCCGACACCGCCGCCGGGGCGCTGCGGGCCGCCGCGGCCGACCCGAAGGTCCGCGCGGTGGTCGTACGGGTGGACAGTCCGGGCGGTTCCTACGTCGCCTCCGACGCGGTACGCCGGGAGGTCGTCCGGGTCCGGGAGGCGGGCAAGCCCGTGGTGGTGTCGATGGGCACGGTCGCGGCCTCGGGCGGGTACTTCGTGTCGATGGCGGCCGACAGCATCGTGGCCCAGCCGGGCACCCTCACCGGGTCGATCGGGGTGTTCGGGGGCAAGGCGGTCGTCCGCGACCTGCTGGACCGGGTGGGCGTCGCCCGCGACGGAGTGGCCGAGGGCCGCAACGCCGCGATGTTCTCGGCATACCACCGCTTCACCGCCGACGAGTGGCGCCGGCTGGAGGACTGGCTGGACCAGGTGTACGAGGACTTCACCGCCAAGGTCGCCGCCGACCGTGGCCTGTCGCGTGATCACGTGGAGAAGGCCGCGCGGGGCCGGGTGTGGACCGGAGCCGACGCCCGCGAGCGTGGTCTGGTCGACGAGTTCGGTGGGTTCGAGCGCGCGGTGGAGATCGCCTGCGCCCGGGTCGGCATCGGGCGGGAGGAGGCCACGTTGCGGTTCCCCGCCCGGGTCGGGGTGGTCGAGCGCCTGCGCGGGCCGGAGTCCAGTGAGCGCGCCGCGGCGGCCAGTGGCGGTCTGAGTGCCGGTCTGGGCGCCGGTCTGGGGTTGCCGGCGACGTCCGGCCCGGCCCGGATGCTCGCCGAGCTGACGTCGGCGCTCGGCCTCGGCCACGCCGGGGTACTCACCGCGCCGGTCCTGTGGGAGTTGCACTGAGTCGCACCGAGTGCACTGAGTCGTACTGAGTCGCACAAAGTTGCAATGGGAGCGCCGAAGAGCACCGTGGGTGGTGAACCCGGCCGGTGATCGTCTGGTCGCGGCGTTCGGGGTGACCCGTGCGCGGGCCGCCCCCGCGCGTCAGGGAGGATGGCGGACATGGCATCCCGCTCCGACCTCCGTAATGTCGCGATCATCGCCCACGTCGACCACGGAAAAACCACCCTTGTCGACTCGATGCTCTGGCAGTCCGGAGTGTTCCGGGACAACCAGGACGTAGCCGAACGAGTCATGGACTCGATGGACCTCGAACGCGAGAAGGGCATCACCATCCTCGCGAAGAACACCGCGGTCCGCTGGGAGACCCCCGACGGCCCGGTGACGCTCAACATCGTCGACACCCCGGGTCACGCCGACTTCGGCGGCGAGGTCGAGCGCGCCCTGGAGATGGTCGACGGCGTGCTGTTGCTGGTCGACGCGTCGGAGGGCCCGCTCCCCCAGACCCGGTTCGTCCTGCGCAAGGCGCTGCGCAAGGGGCTGCCGGTGGTTCTGGTCATCAACAAGGTGGACCGGCCCGACAGCCGGATCGCCGAGGTGGTCGACCAGACGTACGAACTCTTCCTGGACCTGCTGGACGACCCCTCGGCCGACGCCACCGCGCTGGACTTCCCGATCGTGTACGCCTCGGCGCGTGCGGGCCGGGCCACGCTGGAGCAGCCGGCCGACGGGACCGTCCCCGACAACCAGGACCTGCGGCCGCTGTTCGAGACGATCCTGTCCACCGTGCCGCCGCCCACCTACGCCGAGGGTGCGCCGCTGCAGGCCCACGTCACCAACCTCGACGCCTCGCCCTACCTCGGCCGGCTGGCGCTGTGCCGAGTGCACCAGGGTGAGCTCGTCCGCGGCGCGACGGTCGCGTGGTGCCGTGCCGACGGGTCGGTCGAACGTGTCCGGATCACCGACATGATGATGACCGAGGCGCTGGACCGCGTTCCCGCCGACAAGGCCGGCCCCGGCGACATCGTGGCGATCGCCGGCATCGCCGACATCACCATCGGCGAGACGCTGGCCGACCCCGACGACCCGAAGCCGCTGCCGGTGATCCGGGTCGACGAACCCTCGATCTCGGTCACCATCGGCATCAACACCTCGCCGCTGTCGGGACAGAGCGGGGACAAGGTCACCGCCCGGCTGGTGAAGAACCGGCTGGACGCGGAGACCATCGGCAACGTCTCCATCCGGGTGCAGAACACCGAGCGACCCGACACCTGGGAGGTGCAGGGCCGCGGTGAGCTGCAGCTCGCCGTGCTCGTGGAGCTGATGCGCCGCGAGGGGTTCGAGCTCACCGTCGGCAAGCCGCAGGTCGTCACCCAGGAGATCAACGGCAAGCGGATGGAGCCGGTGGAGCGGGTCACCATCGACGTGCCGGACGAGTACGTCGGCGTGGTCACCCAGCTTCTCGGCCTGCGCAAGGGCCGGCTGGAGCAGATGGTCAACCACGGCACCGGCTGGGTACGTCTGGACTACCTCGTACCCGCCCGCGGCCTGATCGGGTTCCGCACCGAGTTCCTCACCGAGACCCGCGGCACCGGGCTGATCCACCACGTGTTCGAGGGGTACGAGCCGTGGGCGGGCGACCTGCGGACGCGTCCGCGCGGCTCGCTGGTGGCGGACCGGCGGGGCGCGGTCACGGCGTACGCCTGCTTCAACATGCAGGAGCGCGGCACGCTGTTCGTCAAGCCGGGGACCGAGGTCTACGAGGGCATGCTGGTCGGGGAGAACTCCCGCCCCGACGACATGGACGTCAACGCCACCCGGGAGAAGAAGCTGACCAACGTCCGCTCCTCGACCGCCGACGAACTCGAACGCCTGGTCCCGGCCCGGGAGATGGCGCTGGAGCAGGCGCTGGAGTTCTGCCGCGAGGACGAGTGTGTGGAGGTCACCCCGGCGGCGATCCGGCTGCGCAAGATGGCGTTGTCGCAGACCGACCGGGAGAAGCTGCGCGCCCGCGCCCGCCGCGGCTGAGCCCGCCGCAGGGTTCGCTGCTCCGTCGGAGCAGGTTTGGAGCAGACCTGCATCGAAGCTGCCCCTCATCTCCGTCGAACCGGCCCGGCTGAACTGCCGGGCCGGTTCGACGTTTTCCGCGGTCACTCGGCGAGGGCGGCCTCGATCGCCTTCCTGATGCGCATCAGAGCCTCGTGCCGCCGTCCTGGTGTCGCTCGACGTACCCCGACGCTCTCCCTGCCTGAACGCCTCGACCGAGCCTAACGATCCGGCCCCGCGGACCTCTCCCGATCGCAGCAGTCGCACCCCGGTCCGCATCCGCACGCATCCTCCGCCGGGTCCGCCTGGCTGTCGCCGAGGTGGGTTACCGGCACCGCGCAGCACGCGTCGCCGTGCCATGCCTCCCACCCCTCCTTGACCGCGACCGCGGCGATGACCAGTGCGGCCAGGGGGTCGGCCCACCACCAGCCGAACAGGCTGTTGACCGCGAGCCCGACCAGGAGGACGGCGGACAGGTAGGTGCACAGCAGCGTCTGCTTGGAGTCCGCGACTGCGCTCGCCGACCCCAGCTGCCGACCGGCGCGGCGCTGCGCGTAGGACAGGCCCGGCATGACGGCGAGGCTGAGGGCGGCCAGGACGAGGCCGACGGTGGAGTGTGCTGCCTGTTCCCCGCCGATCAGGGCACGGAGGGACTCCACGGTGACGTACGCGGCGAGTGCGAAGAAGGAGGTCGCGATGATACGTAGGGCGACCTTCTCCCGGGCCTCGCGTACGGCATGGTCGCGGGCGGAGAACTGCCAGGCCACCGCCGCCGCCGAGCTCACCTCGATCACCGAGTCGAGTCCGAACCCGATCAACGCGGTGGAGGAGGCGACGGTGCCGGCCGCGATCGCCACGACCGCCTCGACCACGTTGTAGGTGATCGTCGCCGCGACCAGCAGCCGGACCCGGCGCGCCAGTTGGCCACGACGATCGGCGTCGGTGGCCACCGGAAGCCGGCTGGTGGACACCTTGTCGGCGAGCCGACCGGTCAGGGCCGCCATCAGCAGCATCCGTCGGTCTCGGCGGTCGGGCAGGCCGCGGGGTCGACCGCGAGCACCAGCCCGAGCAGGTCGCCCAGCGCGTGGCCGATGCTCGGCTCGGCGAGTTCGTACCGTGTCCGACGGCCGTCGGGCACCGCGGCGACCAGGCCGCAGCCGCGCAGGCAGGCCAGGTGGTTCGACATGTTCGTCCGCGACACGCCGAGGGTCTCCGAGAGTTCTGCCGGGTAGCCCGGGCCTTCGCGCAGCGCCAGCAGGATCCGTGACCTCGTGGGGTCCGACAGCGCGTGCCCGAACCTGGACAGCACGTCGGCGTGGGTGGCGACCTTGAGCATGCCCGGACAGTACACGGAAACCTGAACTCAGCCCACACTGAACTCAGCGGCTTTGGCCGCACAGTTTCGCGCGCCGCCGGCCGGGGCAGGTCGCACCCGGAATGCGAGACCATCGACTACTGCTCACCGTGCTGGTGCTGCCGGGCCTGCTTGCCGTGCTCGCCACCGCGGTCGTCGCGGCGACCATCTATCACCCAGGTCGCGCCACCACCGCGGCACTCACCGCCGACCCGTGCACCGGGCCGGCCGGCGCCGATGCCGTCGGCGTCGTCGGCATTGCCGACTCCGATACCGGTGGACGGTCCGGCGGCTGGTCCTGTCCCGCACCCGAGGCCGCGGTGAATGCCAAGGAGGCGTTGACACTTCGCCACGGGCCGGTGATGGCCGCCCTGCTGACGAAGTACGGCGACCGGTACTGCCTGCCCGTCGGCTGCTGGACCCGCCTGTCCCAGGAGCGGGCCGAGGGCGACTTCACCGTCCGGTACGGCATCGACGATCACGGTCGACGCATCACGCTCGGCACGGTGACGTTCTTCGTCGAGGACTGGCTCCAGGGCCCGCGCATCGTCAGCCGGCGGCAGGACCTGACGGCTGGAGGGCGCGGGATACGCGAGGTCGGTATCGAGGGCGAACGGTTGTACCTCTCCGGCCAGTGCCCGCGGGGGTGCGCGGTCGGGCACGGTACGACCTACGACTATCGCGTCCCCGTCGACCGGACCCGGGACGGGCGGTTCGCCTGGACCGGCGCCGCCTACCAGGGTGAGGCGGACGTGGCGTACGGGACGGTCATCCACGAGTTCACCTGGCGCGACGCGGCCGGCCGGCCGGGGCGGTGGTTCATCTGGTTGAAGGGCGTCACCGTCCTCCGCGAGGACGCCGCGATCTTCTTTTACGCGAGCCCGGATCACCTGCCGAGTTCCCCGTACCAAACTTCCTGGCGCCCGGACTGAAGCGCACGGACCAGGTGCGCACGGACCAGGTGCGCACGGACCAGGTGCGCACGGACCAGGTGCGCACGGACGGAAGCCTGTCAGGCTCATGGTGCCCGCCTGGCAGCACCTCGAGGGGCGGCACCTGCCTTCACGTCCGGCACATCCTCTGGTGCGGGTCCACCCACTCCGGTGGGATGTACTCGGGGTGGCCGTGAGCTCCCATCCGCACCTGCCAGCCTCTGTGGTGAACGAACGTGTGGTGCGTCTTGCAGAGCAGCACGCCGTTCGCGAGATCAGTCGGTCCGAAGTCGTCCCAGGCCGTCATGTGGTGGGCGACACAGCGCCGCTCGGGGACCTGACAGCTCGGGAAGTGGCAGTGGGACCCGTCGCGGATCGCCAGTGCCCGGCGCTGCGCCTCGGTGAAGAACCGGTCGGCCATCCCGACGTCCAGGACCTCCCCGTTGCCACCGAGCACCACCGGGATGATGTTCGCGTCACACGCCATCCGGCGGATCGTGGCCACCGACAGCGGCTCTCCGCGCAGGCCGAGGATCCGGGCCGACCCGCCACCGCCACACTTCTGACAGCCGTCGTGGGGGTCGATGTGATCGTGGGCAGCCTCCGGCCCCGCCGCACCCTCGCCGGGACTGCTGCACGGATAGGTGACATCTGATCTGTGGTGCCCAGTGGTGCTGCTGGAAGGATGTGCACTGCGCCGAAGCCGTATCGAAAGGAGTTCCAGTCCTCGGCCTCGGCGAGTTGGTCGGGGCTGATGTAGGCGGGCAGGTCCTTGATCGCGAACGCGATCACCTGCGCATGCCGAAACGACAACTCCCCACGGGCAAGAGCCCGCGCGGTCAACGTCACCGTACGGTCCAGGTCCCTGGCCAGGGTCACGGCGGCGCCGGCGTCCTTCCTGCCCATCCGCTGCGCATTGCGCAGCCACGCCGCCGTGGTCGCCGCACCGGTCGTCTTGCCGACGTCGCAGGTCTCGGCCCTGGAGACCATGGCCAGCTTCAGCGCGGACATCATCGCCTCGTCGGCCCCGTGCAACTCGAACAACCGGCCAAGCCGCTCGGCCCGAAGCGACAACATCGGCGCGGCCAGGGCGTCGCCGAGGATGGTGCGGACCTGGACCAACGCAGCCTCCAGCCGCTGTTCGGCATCGATGCCGCCGTCCCAGCCCAGAGGTCCCTGCGTTGTCGAATACATGTTCGAAGTCTAGAGGCGATGGCCGGCACGAAGATCGTTGTCCACAAGCAGATCCGATGCACAACCCGATCCGCTACCTGTGGACAAAAACCTGGTCCCCAGCCTGACTCGGCCGAGCAAAACCCCGGATCGCTCAGCGGTTCCGACAGAACAGCCGAAGCACGTGCGTGAGGAGCATCCGTAGGCGAGACGCCGTACCGGGGGCGAGGACTCCGCTACGCGGCCGCGGGGGTGCTGGCCCGGCACTCCCGGGTGAGTACGACGACCGGGCACTGCGCCTGGTGCAGCAGCGCCTGGCTCACCGAGCCGAGCAGCATTCCGGTGAAGCCACCGCGCCCGCGCGCACCGACGACGACCAGGCCGGCGGAGGCGGACAGCTCGATCAGGTGGCCGGCGGCGTGGCCCATCAGCACCCGCTCCTCGATCGGCAGGTCGGGGTACTTGTGCCGCCACCCCGCGAGCGCGTCCTCCAGCAGTCGCAGCCCGGCAGCGGTGTCGGAGGCGCCGGACCGTGCGGTCCGCCCCTGCCGTACGACGTGCACGGCGAGGAGTCGGGCGTGCCTTCGGGCCGCCTCCTCCACCGCGGCCTCGACCGCGACCGCCCCGAGCGGGGACCCGTCCACCCCGACCACCACGAGGTTGTCGGTGCGCTCGGGTGACAGCGTGCCGCGGACGACCACGACCGGAGCGTGGGAGCGGGCGGACAGTTCGATGGTGAGCGAACCCGCCAGGGCGTCCGCGACCGAGCCGCGGCCGGCCGTACCGACGACGACGTACGTCGCGTCCCTGCTCAGCTCCACCAACAGGGGAAGGGGAAAGTCGGTCTCCACCGTGGTCGCGATCTCGATGTCGGGTGCTGCGTCCCGAGCCGTTCGTACCGCCTCCCCCACCAGCGAGTCCGCGTGGGCGCGCAGCCCGTCCTCGGGGCCCAGTTGCCACATGGCGGCGGGGACGTGCAGCAGGGGCCAGGCGAACGCATGCACGAGCCGCAAGGGCACCTTGCGCAGCGCCGCTGTGTTGGCCGCCCAGGCCACGGCGTCAAGCGAGCCTTGCGTACCGTCGACGCCGACCACGACCGGTCTCGGTGTTTCGGTGGACATACGGCTCACTCCTCCGGGTCCTGCGGGGCTCGCGGCCCGGGCACGGTCTGCCCGGGTTCGTCAGCCATGCCCTGCTCGGGCGGTGCCGGGTCGGGGTCTCGTTCGGCCAGGATGAACTCTGCCACCGGCCGGCGCGGGGTCGGCGGGACCTCCGGCCCGTACCCGAACCTCAGCAGGATCTGTGGCTCGGTCCAGCCCGACCGCGGGTCGCGGACCAGCCAGCGCAGGTCGGTGTGCTCGATCGGCTGGTTCAGCAGGGACGCGGCGACGCCGTGGGTGGTGGCGGTCAGCAGCACCCGCTGCAGGGCCTGCCCGGCGGTGACCCAGTCCTGCGGGGTGTCCCGGGTGGTGGACAGCACGGCCATGGTCGGCGAGTCCTCGAACTTCCCCCTCGGGCGGAGCCGGTCACCGGGATCCACGGCCAGGTCGCGGACCGGGGCGCTGCCCTCCGCACGCGGCCCGAGCGCGCTGGACGGCACGCCGCTGCTGGTGCGCTGCCCGCCGACCCACACCTGGCGCTCGACCAGCCGGCGCGGGTCGTCGGCCTCGGCGATGTCGGCGTCGGTGGCCAGTTCCATCAGCCAGCGCTGCCGGTCGCGGTCGTCGATCCACTCCAGCCGTATGCCTTCGCCGGCAGCCGCCTGGCTTATGTCCGCGCGTACCTCGTCCGGAACCGCCCGCTCGGTGAACGGCTGCCGGTTGGTACGCCGCCGGGGCAGGAACGGGAACAACGCGGCCAGTTGACCGGCGTCCTCGCTCGGGTTGCCCACGCTCACCAGGGCGACCAGGGTCGGGCGGTCCGGGTCGGGGAACAGCAACGTCGTGGTGTGCGCCCCGATCGCGGCGGCGGCCACCCGCAGGTTGAGCAGCGCCGTACCCGCCCCGATCAGCGTCATCCGACCTTCCGGGTCCTCCGCGGCGAGCTCGCGGGCGGGATCGCGGTGGATCTCCACCGACCGGCCACGGAAGCGGAAACACCACGGCTGGGCGTTGTGCATGGACGGAGCGAGCACCGCCGCCCCGACGAGCGTGTCCCGCTCGGTCTGGTCGAGCTCTCCGACGAGCAACGCACACCTCCACGGTTGGCCGGCCCGTTTTCAGGGTCGTTTCGCACCACACCGCGGGGCAGCGGGCGAAGGTCCCGGCGCCCCGTGACCGAAGCCTCTCGCCCGCTCCGCCGGCCGGCCGCCACGCTGAGCGGGTGCGGATGAACTCGCCCACTTTCCACCTTGACCGGCTCGACGCCGCGTTGTTCGGGCTGGACGACGTGGTGGTCGACACGGCGCTCCTGCACGCCGCCGCCTGGCAGCGCACCTTCGACTCGTTCCTGCGCCGCCGTGGGCGGAGGGCCGGGCTCGACGCCGACAGCGCCGGCAGCGGGTCGCGGATCCCGCCGTTCGAACTGCCCGGCGACTACCTCCGCTATGCCGCCGGCCGGACCACCGCCGAGGGAGTACGCGGCTTCCTGACCGCCCGCGGCTTCGCACTGGCCGACCACTCTCCCGAGCCCGGTGAGGAGACGGTACGCACGCTGGCCGAGCACAAGGACGCCTGTTTCGCCGAGGAGGTGCGGCGGGTCGGTGTCAGCGCCTACCCCTCCTCGGTCGAACTGCTGCGCGACCTCGCCGCCCGCGGGGTCCGGCTCGCGGCGGTGGCGGGTGACCGGGGCTGCGAGCAGCTGCTGTCCGCCGCGGGGATCGCCGACCTGTTCGACATGTGTGTGGACGGCGGAGACGCCGCGCTGCTCGGCCTGTTGCCGCAACCCGACCCGGGCCTGCTGCTGGAGGCGACCCACCGGCTGGGCGTCTCCCCGAGGCGTACGGCGGTCGTGAGCGGCAGCCTGGTCGGGGTGGAGGCCGGCTGGCACGGGTGCTTCGAACCGATCGTCGCCGTCGACAGGTACGCCCGCGCCGAGGACTTCTACCGCAGGGGCGCGCACGTCGTGCTGCGCGACCTGACCGAACTCGTACTCTCCGGGCGGAGCAGGCAGGAGCTGCTCGCCCATCGGTGACGCCCCCTTTCGCCCGCCTGACGCAGCGGACCAGGAGGTACGCGCCGATGACTTCCGAGCCGACGGTTCTGCGACTCGACCGGATCGGTGCCGTGGTGTTCGAGGTGGACGTCGTGGTTCCCGACACCGCCAGGGCGCACGCCGCCGCCTGGAAGCGCTGCCTGGACGCGTTCCTGCGCCGGCACGGCCGCATGGTGGGGGTGGCGTTCGCGCCGTTCGACGTACGCGAGGACTATCTGCGGCACTTCGCCGGCCGGCCCCGGATCGCCGGCCTGCGCGGTTTCCTCGCCGACCGGGGCATCGACCTGCCCGACAACGGCGCGGAGAACAGCGTGTCGTCGCTGGCCGACTGCGAGATGCGCAGCTTCCTGACCGAGATCGCGCGGTACGGCGTACCTCCGAATCCGGTCGCGGTCCGCCTGCTGTACGAACTGCGTGCCCGTGGTGCCCGGACGGCCGCGGTGTGCACCGGCGGCCACTGCGCGGAGATCGTGGCGGCGGCGCAGGTACGGCGGCTGTTCGACGCCGTCCTGGACAGTGCGCGGGCAGGCGCGGACCAGGGAGCCGCCGATGGCGGACGGGCCGTGCCGGCGAGGGTCTTTCGCGGGGGGACGGAGGTGTTCGCCGCGGCGGCCCGGCAGCTGGCGATCCCACCGGCCCAGGCCGGCCTGCTGGTGGCCTCGGCCGACGGTGAGCGCGCCGGGCGGCGGGCGGGGTTCGGGACCGTTCTCGCGGTCGCCGGCCCCAACGGCTCCGCGGCCTCCGTTCATTCGGCGACCCCCGCGGTCGCCGGCGACCCCGGCTCCGCCATCCCCGCCGCGGATCTCGCGCAGGTGCGGGTCTTCGGGAGACGACGTGAGCCGTTCGGTATTGACCTATGACTCGTACGACCCGGCGCGGGAGGGGCTGCGCGAGGCCCTGTGCACCCTCGGCAACGGCTACTTCGCCACCCGCGGCGCCGCCCCCGAGTCCCATGCCGACGGCGTGCACTACCCCGGCACCTACCTGGCCGGCTGCTACGACCGGCTGGAGTCGCGGGTCGCCGGCCGGGTGGTGGAGAACGAGGACCTGGTCGACGCACCCAACTGGCTGCCGTTGACCTTCCGGCCTGTCGACGACCCGGACGGCACAGGCGACCCGGACGGCACAGACTCCGCCGACGGCGGGTGGTTCGACCTGGCCCGGGTGCGGGTCCTCGACTTCCGGCAGGAGCTGGACCTCGGCCGCGGCGTACTGACCCGGCGGGTGCGGTTCCGCGACCCCGGCGGACGGACCACCCTGCTCGCGCAGCGGCGGTGGGTCTCCATGGACGACCCGCACCTCGCGGTCCTGGAGACCGAGCTCGAGCCCGAGGACTGGTCCGGCCGGCTACAGGTGCGGACCGCGCTGGACGGCACCGTCGCCAACCGGGGCGTACGCCGCTACGCCGACCTGGCCGGTGACCACCTGCTGCCGGTCACCGGCGGGTACGACGGGCAGGACCTGCTGTGGCTGCAGGTGGAGACCGCGCAGTCGCGGGTGCGGTTCGCCGAGGCCGCCCGGGTGCGGGTGCACGGTGCGGCGGGACCGGTGGAACGCCGGTACGAGGAGAGGCCGCGCTGGGTGGGTCTCGACCTGACGTTCGCGGTGGAGCGCGGTGTGCCGGTGACGGTGGAGAAGACGGTGGCGATCCACACCTCCAGGGACCGGGCGATCACCGAGAGCCTGACCGCCGCCTGCGACGCCGCGAGCCGGGCCGGCCGCCCCGAGCACCTGCTGGCCCGGCACGAGCTCGCGTGGTCGCGGCTGTGGCACGGTTGCCGGACCGTGGTGGACGGCGGTCCGCAGCAGACGCTGGACCTGTACGTGTTCCACATCCTGCAGACGTTGTCCGAGCACACCGTCGAGCTCGACGTCGGCGTACCCGCCCGCGGGCTGCACGGCGAGGCCTACCGCGGCCACGTCTTCTGGGACGAGCTGTTCGTCTTCCCGTTCCTGCTGCTGCGGCTGCCCGAGGTGGCCCGGGCACTGCTGATGTACCGCTGGCGGCGGCTGCCCCAGGCCCGGCTGGCAGCGAGGGCCGCGGGCCACCGCGGCGCCATGTATCCCTGGCAGAGCGGGAGCGACGGCCGGGACGAGACGCAGCGGCTGCACCTCAACCCGCTGTCGGGCCGCTGGGTGCCGGACAACACCCACCTGCAGCACCACGTCGGGCTGGCGGTGGCGTACAACGTGTGGAAGTACTACGAGGCGACCGGTGACGTCTCCTTCCTCGCCGGCCACGGCGCGGAGATGCTGGTCGAGATCGCGCGCTTCTGGAGCGGCCTGGCGACCTACGAGCCGATCGGCGGGCGATACGAGATCCGGGGCGTGATGGGGCCGGACGAGTACCACGACGCCTATCCCGGTGCCACCCGTCCGGGCATCGACAACAACTCCTACACCAACGTCATGGCCGCCTGGGTGCTGCGCCGGGCGCTGGACGCGCTCGCCGTGATCCCCGCGTACCGGCGAACCGAGCTCACCTCCCGGCTCGGCCTGCGCCACGCCGAGCTGGACCGGTTCGAGGAGGTGAGCCGGCGGCTGCGGGTGGTGTTCCACGACGGGATCATCGGGCAGTTCGAGGGGTACGACGAACTGGCGGAGCTGGACTGGGCCGGTTACCGCGCGAAGTACGGCGACATCCGCCGGCTGGACCGGATCCTGGAGGCCGAGGGCGACTCGGTCCGGAGGTACCAGGTCTCCAAGCAGGCGGACGTTCTGATGCTGTTCTTCCTCCTCGGCAAGGACGAGTTGACACAGGTGCTGAACCAGCTCGGCTACGACCTGGACCCGGCGACGATCCTCCGTACGATCGAGTACCACCTCGACCGCACCTCCCACGGCTCCACCCTCAGTGCCGTGGTGCACGCGTGGGTTCTGGCACGCACCGACCGGCACGGCTCCTGGGCGTTCTTCCTGCAGGCACTGGGCTCCGACGTGCGGGGCGGTGCGCAGGACACGACCGCGGAGGGAGTCCACCTGGGTGCGATGGCAGGCTGCGTCGACCTGCTGCAGCGTTGCTACCCGGGGATCGAGACGCGCGACGACGTGCTCCGGCTGAATCCCCGGCTGCCGCGCGAGCTCACCGAACTGGAGCTGCAGCTGCGCTACCGCGGCCACTGGGGCGTCACCGTGCGCTGCACGCAGGAGGAGGTACGCATCGGGCTGCGGCGGTCCGCGGCCGCGCCGATCACGGTGGCGGTGAAGGACGAGCAGACGACGCTGCGCCCCGGGCAGTCCTGGCGGGTACACCACCCACCCCGAGCGTCGCACGGGGTGGGTGGCCCACGCGGCCCACGCGGCACGCGAGGCACCCGTGCTAGCGGCGCAGCAGCTCCGCCACCGGCCGGCGCGGCGTCGGAAGCGGCAGCCCGGCGACCGGACGACCGAACCTCAGGATGAGCTGGGCGAACCCGGGCAGGCCGAGGTCGTCGCGTACGCGGGTGCGCAGGTCGGGGAGTTCCAGCGGCTGGTTGAGGTAGGACGCCGCCAGGCCCTCCACGCTGGCCCACAACAGCATGCGCATCAGCGCCTGCCCGCACCGCAGCCAGTCCACGGGGCGGTCCCCGCTGGTGAACAGGACCGCGATCACCGGGTCCCGCTCCGGCCGGCCGGGTGAGGAGGACAGCCGTCGCCGGCCGCCGGCGAAGTCCCGCATCGGGAAGTCTGCCTCGTGGCCCGCCTTGGCGGACACGCCGAGCACCGCCTCGGGCAGCCCGGTGCCGTACATCGGTGCCTCACCGCCCACCCAGCGGGCCAGCTCCCGCCGGAACTTCGGGTCGGCCTGCTCCCGGCGTTCGGCGGCGGTGACCAGCCGGGACAGCACGCCGCGTTCGGGCCGGTCGGTGATCCAGCGCAGCTGTGCGCCCTCCAGCTCGGCCTCCCCCGCCAGCACGCTCCTGGTCCGCGGCGGCACGTTCGGGTCCAGCCGGGACCTCATCGTGCGCCGCAGCGGCACGTGCTGGAGCAGCCGGGTCTCGGCCATCGACGGCAGGTGGTCCGGGCCGAGGGAGACCACCGCGGCCAGGTCGCCGCGCTCGTCCCCGGGCATCAACGACACCGTCGGTTCGGAGCCGAGCGCGCTCACCGCCAGCCGGACCGCGAAGATCGACGCGCCCACCCCGATCAGCATCTGCCGGTCGTCGGGGTCGACCACCGCCACCGCGCGCGAGCGGTCGACGTACACCTCCACGCTGCGGGCATTGACCCGGAACGCCCACGGCTGGGCGTTGTGCAGCGAGGGCGCCAGCCGTGCGGTGCTCACCAGTTCCTCGGTGTGCTTGCGCAGATCGAGAGTCACGAACATCCCGACCTCCTCGTCAGTGTGGTCAGCCTGGGCCGTGGTGGACCCGGGTGCATCAGTGGTACTTGCGGCTCCAGCGCGGCGCGACCCGTTCCCACTCCTGCCCCCAGGCGGCGAGCCTGCGCCGGTCCAGCGACCAGCGGGCGAGCAGCGAACAGACGACGATGCCGAGTTCGAGACCCATCAGAGCGGTGATCGCGGTGGCCACGCCCTTGTCGGACAGTTGCGACGGAGTGAGCGGCGGCCGGGTCACCTGGCCGGCAGCGTCCACCCAGATCCGCACCGTCGAGCCCACGTCCGTACCGGCCCGCACCGGTACGTCCCCCTCCGACCAGGAACCGTTCGGTCCCTGCCAGCGCGCCCGGGCGTAGGTGGTCACCGGGTTGGGCGCGTCCTGACCGGGATCCACCGAGCCCGGCGCGGACTCCAGCAGCCTGGCCGTACCCCAGTGGCCGGCCGCCTGCTGGGACGCCGACCTGGCCGCGCCCTCGGCATAGGCGCCACGGCCCATCCCGATCGCTACCGGTATCGCCACCAGCGCCGCCACCAGCGTCGCGGCGATCAGCAGACCCTCCACGCGGTCCGACGCACGGCACAGCGGGTTACGGCTCCAGCCCAGCCGACGAATCGCCAGGACCGTCCACCGCCTCAGCCGGCCTCGCGCCATGCGGACCTCCCCGGCGCGTCCTGCGCGCGATGCGCGTACTGTCCGCTGCCTCCAGAAGTGACTCGTGCGACGCCGGCCCGGTGGTGTACGCCCGGCGGCTCCACACCTCTCCACCGTTCAGGGTCATCAGCGAGGCAGTGCACCACCCAGGGCACTTGGTCCGTGATCCAGCGCCGACCGTCCCGGGCCGCGAAGTGTGCGCCACCTCGCCCGGAATCTCCTGCCAGGGTTGACCGGAGCCCGGTGTCCACAGCGCAGGCCGAGGGGGACGCGCAGATGCCGCGACCGGGGAACAACCCGGCCATCGTGGTCGGGATCGACGGATCCGACAACGGCCTTCGCGCGCTGGACTGGGCGCTCGAGGAAGCCGCCGCACACCGTTGTCCGATCCGCCTGGTGTACGCCTACGTGCCCTCCGCGCACCGGCGCGCCGAGCGTGCTCACGGCGCCTCCCCGCGGATGATCGCGATGTACGAGGAGGGGCGGGAGGTGTTCGCGGCGGCGCGGGCCCACCTGGCCGGGCACCGGCACGCGGACCTGGTGGTCGGCACGGCGTTGTACGAGGGGGCACCGGCCCAGGTCCTGGTCGAGATGGTCTCCCGGGCCCGGATGTGCGTGGTCGGCCGGCGGGGCCGTGGCGGGTTGTCCTCCCTGCTGCCCGGGTCGACCTCGATGAGCCTGGCCGTGCACGCCCGGGTCCCGGTGGTGGTCGTACCCGCGCGGCGTGAGCCGACCGCCGTAGCAGCGGGTGAGGCGAACGGAGCGGACAGCGCCAACGGATCGGGCGGAACGGCGGGAACGGCTGGGCCCCGGGTCGTGGTGGGGGCCGACCTGTCGCCGGCCGGTGAGACGGCGGTGGAGTTCGCGTTCGAGGAGGCGATGGCACGCCGGCTGCCGCTGCTGGCCGTGGCCGCCTGGGACCTTGCCGACCCCTACGTCTACAACCCCGCCGCCCTGGCCGAGGCGGAGGCCGAACACCACGCCGGGGTGACCCGGTCGCTCACCCAGACCCTCGCGCCGTGGCGGGAGAAGTACGCCGAGGTGCCGGTGGCCACCCTGGTCGAGCGGTCCCATCCGGTGAGCGCCCTGGTCGGCCACGCCCGCCCGGCCGACCTGCTGGTGCTGGGCGGCCGGGTGCATCCCCGGTCGGAAGTGGTCACCGGGTCGACGACCCGCGCGGTGCTGCGCCGGGTGTCCTGCCCGGTGGCCGTCGTGCACAGCCCGGAGACCGCGAAGGTTTCGCGCGACTCCGCCTGACCGAAGTTTTCTGAAATCGGCCCGCCTCCGGTGTCGAGAACGTCGTGCCGGCTCCGTCCCAGGATCACCAGTGCCCACCACGGGCCACCCGACGAAGCCCGCAGACCTTACGAAGGCCTGACGAAAAGGGAGAACCGACCGTGCAGCCGAACGAGATCACCGAGATCCTGAACCGCCCGATCAGCCAGGAGCTGTTGGCCCGAGACCTGACCCGGCTCGCCTACGTCGCCAAGGACGGCACACCCCGCAGCGTCCCGATCGGGTTCACCTGGAACGGCTCGCAGATCGTCATGTGCACGACGAAGAACGCCCCGAAGCTGCCGGCCCTGCGGCACAACCCGGCGGTCGCGCTGACGATCGACACCGAGGTGCACCCGCCGAAGATCCTGCTGATCCGGGGCCGGGCCGAACTCGACGTCGTCGACGGCATCCCGGAGGAGTACCTCCAGATGAACGGCAGCTACGAGATGACGGCCGAGCAGCGCGTGGAGTGGGAGGCCGAGGTGCGTTCGCTGTACGACGGCATGGTCCGGATCGTGGTGACCCCGACGTGGGCGAAGCTGATCGACTTCGAGACCACCCTCCCGAGCGCTGTGGAGGAGCTGGTACGCCAGCGCGCCGAACGCCTGCACGCCTGAGCGCGGCGCCGGCGACCGGTCCGGAAGAATCCAGGAAGAAGAACCCAGGAAACGGAGAGACAACGTGAAGTACCTGCTGCTGAAGCACTACCGGGGTGGCCCGGCCCCCGCCGTCGACTACGGGTCGATGGACCAGTGGACGCCGGAGGAGGTCGACGCGCACGTGCAGTACATGCGCGACTTCGGCGACCGCCTGCAGGAGACGGGCGAGCTCGTCGACGTCCAGGCACTGACGCCCGAGGGGACGTTCGTCCGCTACGACGGCGAGGGCCGCCCGCCGGTGACCGACGGTCCGTTCGCCGAGACCAAGGACCTCATCGCCGGCTGGTACATCATCGACGTGGAGTCCTGGGACCGCGCGGTCCAGGTGGCCGGGGAGCTGTCCGCCGCACCCGGACCAGGCGGCAAGCCGATCCACGAGTGGCTGGAGGTCCGGCCGTTCCTGAGCGACATGCCCACGGCCGGCGAGTGAACGAGGAGTTGCTGCGGGAGCTCGTCCCCGCGGTGATCGGCGTCCTCGTCCGGCGCGGAGCCGACTTCGCCTCGGCCGAGGACGCCGTACAGGAGGCGCTGATCCGGGCGCTGGAGACCTGGCCGGACGATCCGCCCCGCGATCCGAAGGCGTGGCTGGTCACCGCCGCGTGGCGCAGGTTCCTCGACGCCACCCGGGCCGACGCGTCGCGGCGGGGCCGGGAACTCGCCGTGGAGATCGAGCCGTCCGCCGGCCCGGCGCCGGCCACCGACGACACCTTGCGGCTGTACTTCCTGTGCGCGCACCCGACCCTGCCGCCGGCCTCGGCGGTCGCGCTGACGTTGCGCGCGGTCGGCGGCCTGACGACGCGGCAGATCGCGACGGCGTACCTCGTCCCCGAGGCGACCATGGCACAGCGGATCAGCCGGGCCAAGCGGCGGATCTCCGGGGTGGCCCTGGACCAGCCCGGCGACCTCGGCACGGTGCTGCGGATGCTCTACCTCGTCTTCAACGAGGGGTACGGAGGCGACGTCGACCTGGCCGCGGAGGCGATCCGCCTCACCCGCCAGCTGGTCGCCCTGACCGGCGAACCCGAGGTCGCGGGGCTGCTCGCGCTGATGCTGCTGCACCACGCGCGCCGGGCGTCCCGCACCGGACCGGGAGGCCGCCTGGTGCCGCTGGCCGAGCAGGACCGGTCGCGCTGGGACACCGGCCTGATCGCCGAAGGGGTGACGGTCCTGCAGACCGCGCTGGCCCGCGACCGCCTGGGCGAGTACCAGGCGCAGGCCGCGATCGCCGCCCTGCACGCGGACGCTTCGACGGCTGCCGAGACCGACTGGGTGCAGATCGTGGAGTGGTACGACGAACTGCTGCGCCTCACCGGCAGTCCGGTGGTGCGGCTCAACCGCGCGGTCGCGGTCGGCGAGGCCGACGGGCCGCGGGCGGGTATGGCGGCGCTGGCCGAGGTGGGTCCCGACCTGCCGCGCTACGCCGCGGTGACGGCGTACCTCCATGAGCGTGCCGGTGACCTCGAGCAGGCGGCGAAGCTGTACGCCGAGGCCGCCCGGGCCGCCACCAGCGTGCCGGAGCGCGACCACCTCACCCGGGAGGCCGCGCGGGTACGCCAGCTGCTGCGCCGGTGACGCACCCTAGCGGTCCGGGCGCACCAGCCGGCCGCGCAACATCGCGCTGACCGGTTCGTCCGCCAGATCCGGCGGGCCGGGTTCGCCGGCCCCGCCGACCTCGTCCGCGAACTCCACCTGGCCGCCCTGCTGCACGACCCGGGCGAGCAACTCGTCCACGAGGTCGTACACCGGGCGCAGCGGCCCGCCGCAGTGCGGGCAGCTCGCCGCCGCCTTCGGGGTCAGCTCGCCGCAGGTCTCACAGTCGAAGCCCGCCACTACTGCGTCGCCGCGTACGACGAGCATCGAGGCCTGCCCGCGGTTGACCGCCTGTCCGCACGCCTCGATCCCGCTCACCGCGAGGCCGCTCGCCTCCCGGTCGGCGACCTCGGCCAGCACCCGGCGTTCGTGCTCGCGCCGGCGCCGGTCGCGGGCCCGGGCACTGAGTCCGCGGACGTCGCCGGCGGTCATCGTGTGCGGGTCGACCACGAACGTACCCACCAGGCGCCGTCGCACGGCGTCGGGCAGCTGGCCGACGAACTCCACGATGCCGACCTCGTGGCCGCCGACCACCAGGTCGCGGCCGTTGGCCGCCAGCAGCTTCTCCACCGTCGCGGCGGTCGTCCGGTAGTGGCGCCGGGCGAGCTCGGCCGCCCGGTGGCGGGTGTTGTACTCCTCATAGCCCGCCCAGCCGGCGTGGGAGGCGTCACGTACGCCGTCCCCGACCAGCTTGCTGACCGACTCGATGCTCTCGCCGTCCACCCGGAAGATCCACGCCTCGCGGCGTTCCACGACCACGACGTAGTACGGCCGCGCGTGGTGGAGCGCCGACAGCAGCGGGCGCACGTACGGACGGCGGTCGGCCACCACCCGCGAGTTCACCGGCCACGACACCGGCATGGCCTCCTGCAGGCCGAGGGAGGGCGCGGCCATCAGCGCGACGCCGTGCCCGAGCCAGTCCCGCACGTGCATGGTGAGTGCCTCGCGCACCCGCGTACGGGCCTCGGCGAGCTCCCGCCGCACGGCGTGCGGCGCGTCCCGCGCTGAGTCGGCCTGCTCGGTGAGCAGGTTGTCCACCCGGACAAACATCTCCCGTACCGCGACCGCCTGGACCGGTACGTCGACGTAGAGCGAGAGCACCGCCCCGTCGGGATCGCGGTAGCCGAGGAGCCGTTCCACCTGCCTGGCATCGATCATGCTCGCTCCCATGGAGCCTTGAGAGGGTCGGAAAAGCCTGTCGGATCGTTCGGATCGTTCGGTTCGTACGACGCGTCAGGCCGTGGGGTACTTCGCGAGGATCACCTTGAGCTGGTCGACCAGCGCCAGCGACTCGTCCCAGGGGCGCTGCCAGACGTTGCGGCCGAAGATCAGGCCGAGCGCGCCGGCGTCCATGGCCATCCGCGCCTTGTCCAGCATGGCCGCGTCGTCGGCCTTCTCCCCTCCCGAGACCAGCACGTAGGTGCGGCCGGCCGAACGCACGACCGCATCGATGGCCTGCGCCGGCGAGACGTCCACGTCGTACTCCGCCCGCACCCCCTTCCGCAGCTCCGGATGAGGAAAGTTCACCTTGACGATGTCGGCGCCGAGTTCGGTGGCGGTGCGGGCGGCGTAGTCGACGGCGTAGAAGGAGTCCTTGCCGCCCTTGGCGTCCACCGCCGAGCCGCGCGGGTACGCCCACACGATCAGCGGCAGGCCGTAGTGGTGGGCGTCCTCGCGGACCTGGCGAAACTGCGCGAAGTCGTCTTCCTGCGCAGGGGATCCGACGTACATGGTGTAGCCCACGGCGTCCGCACCCAGTCGTACGGCGTCGGCCACGTCGGCGTTCAGCGGCGACACCGGGTGGTCGGCCGCGGGGATCTCCGTTCGCCCGTTCAGCTTCAGGACCAGCGGAACCTCACCGGCGTAGTCCCAGTAGAACTTCTCCGCCAGGCCGATCTGCACGGCGATGCCGTTGAAGCCGCCGCGCAGGGCGAGCTTGACGATGTAGGCCGGGTCGGCGGCCGCCGGGTTGGCGAAGAAGTCGCGCGGACCGTGCTCGAGCCCCTGGTCGTAGGGCAGGAACATCGCGGTGCCGTTGCCGACGCCGTGCTGGAAGAGAATGCGGTGCAGGCGGGCCTTCTTGCCGGTGTTCAGGCCGAGTTGACGAAGCTGTGGGCGGCTGGCCATCGTGGTGATCCTCCCCGCTGTGTCGATCTCAGGTCCCGCGTAGGACCTGGTTCTTCTCCAGGTTTCTCAGCCGATGCCCCTGTTGGGACAGGGGCGAAGGTCCGGTCTGGCCCGGGCGTGGCCGAGCCGTTCGGGTGATCTGCCGTACTCGCTCGTCCGCGGCTCAGGCCGGTCGGGCGGGCGGCTCACCCGTCCGGGCGGGCCGGTCCGGGGCCCCTGCGGGCCCGCCCGGGTCCTCCCCGCCCTGGTCGAGCCGGAACGGCGGGTACTCGTCGCGCAGCAGCAGGACGTACGCACTGACCCGGTAGCCCCAGCGCTCCATCCCCATCACGAAGTCGAAGATCCCGCCCGGGTAGACGCGGCGGAACAGCAGCGAGATCGCGGCGAACAGGACCAGCAGCCCGATCAGGCCGGGTCCGACCCGCCAGAACCCGTACTCCGCTCCCCCACCGGGCCACGAGCCCCACGCGTCGCCGTGCGAACCGACCGTCAGAGTCCGGCCGCTGAAGACCGCGAGAACCAGGTAGTGCGGAATCGCCAGCAGCCACCACTTCACCAGCACCAGCCCGCGCGACAGCCGCTGCGGACAGTCGATCGAAAGATCGGCCGGATAGGTGGGGTCGGACTCGAACTTGAACGGCGGATATTTGTCGCAACCAAGGACGAGTGCATAAAAGGCCACCCGCCAGCTCCATCGCAACACGCCCTCGGCGAAGCCGAAGATCGGCGGCGGATAACGTCCGGTGAAAAGCACGGCAATTCCGGCGACGACGGTCAGGACCAGCAGCACGAACCACAGAATCCACAAGATGATGAAATGTGGAATGGCAAGAATCCACTTCACCAGCCACAGCCACCGGGACAGGTCCGGCTGCAGGTGACCTTCGACTCGGAGCGGATAACCGTGACCTGGCCGAGGTGGCTCGTCCGGGTGTGGCCGATCTGGCTGGTCTGGCTGGTTCGGACCCATTGCGCAAGTCCCTCCTGGTCAACGGACGTGGCCGGTGACGTCGTACGGGTGACGCCGGCCCGGCGGAGCACGGTGGAGAACGGTCAGGCCCACCGCCACGAGCAGCACGCCGCCGGACAGTAAGGCGGCGGACACCGGCCAGCGCGGCCACGACGGCGTACCGACGGAAAGCCGGACGTCGACACCCCGGCCGCCGTCGGCGTTCATCACCACCAGTTCCCAGCCGCCGCGGCGCAGCGGCCAGGTGAGGGTCCGGGCACCAGGCCCGACCGACCATGCGGCCCAGACCCCTTCCTGGACTGGGCTTCTCACCTGGCGACCGGCGGCCACGGGTGCGTACCGTACCCCGACCTGCGACGCCCGGAAGTCGGCGTGGGCGAGCCCTGTCCCCCGTAGGTACGTCGCCAGGTCGGCCGACCTGGCGATCCCGAGGAACACCGGTTCGCCGTCCACCCGGGCGGCGGTGACCCTCACCGCGCCGGGGCGCCGGAAGGTGAGCCGGTCCAGGAGGGCTGGTTGCCTTCGCAGTTCCGGCTGGCCGGCGACCAGCGCCGTCGAGGGCACCGCGAGACGGATACCCGCCCGGGCCGTCGGCGAGCCGGTCCGGTGCGCGAGTTCACCCGAGGCCGCCACCAGGCCGGTCAGTGCCAGCGCGATCCCGGCGACCAGGGCGAGTCCGGCCGGAACCGCACACCGGGCGCGACCCCGGTCCCGGACACTCGTTGCCGAGGTTCCCACAAACCCGATCCTCACAACGCCGCCGAAAACAGCCTTAGTGTCCGTGAAAATTGCGTACGAACATGGATCCACGCTATCGACCGGGACAGGGGCCTCGGGAGGGTTCCTTTTCAATCCGAATTCAGTTTGTCGGGGGACGAACCGCGGGGATCTTTCTTCAGGTCGGCGAAAGCCGAGATCGGCCTGTAAGGGCAACCAAAGGGAGTGACACAAGGTGTCGAAGAAATACCTCGGAAAGGTCGCCTTCGATGGGGCGCAGATCTGACCCGGAGACGAGCGGGGCCGTCAGCCGGCGCGGGAAAGTGCGCCGAGCCGTCGGCTTCGGCCTCGTCACCCTGCTCGCACTCGCCGGCGCGACCATGCTGGTCATGGCGTTCAACATGCCCGCGGAGCGGCCGCCGATGCCCGCGGGCGACGCCGCACCGGCGTTCCTCGCCACCCCGACCCCGGCGACCACGGGGACTCCCACGTCGGCACCGACCGCTTCGCCGACGGCCCCCACACCGACGAGCACCTCGGCGGCCAGGCCGCCAGTGCCGACGGATGGTGCCACCCCCGGTGGGACGGTGACACCACCCGCCCCGGGGACTCCCACTGCGGCGCCCATGCCGACCGTGACGCCCATGCCTACCATGGCGCCCATGCCCACCGCGGCGCCCATGCCCACCGCAGCGCCCATACCCACCCCGACCGGGCTGCCGCCCTCGATCCCGAAGAGCCTGTCCATCCCGCGCATCGGCGTGGCCACCAAGCTCATGCAGCTGGGACTGAACAAGGACAACACCATCCAGGTGCCGACACCCGATCGCGCCAACCTCGCGGGGTGGTACAAGTTCGGGCCCAGTCCTGGTGAGATCGGCAACACGGTGATCGTCGGGCACGTCGACTCGGTGAAGATCGGCCGCGCGGTCTTCTTCCGGCTCGGTGAGCTCCGGCCGGGCGACAAGCTCAGCATCGTCCGCAAGGACGGGTTGACAGTGCCGTACCGCGTCGACGGGGTGAAGGCGTACCCGAAGGCGAAGTTCCCGACCGACCTCGTGTACGGCAGCTCGAACAAGTCGACGCTGCGCCTGGTCACCTGCGGCGGTCCGTGGTCGAAGAAGACGTCCTACCGGGACAACATCATCGTCTTCGCGACCCAGTCCGCTCCCGCCTGGAAGGCAGTCGCCGCCGGGTAGCCGACTGCCCGGCAGGGCGGGTCGTCCGACCGCGCCGCGCCAGGCTGGTTCAGCGGTCTGCCGGGCGAGCGGTTACGCCCTCGATGTCGTCGGCAGCGGCGTGCAGCAGCCGGTGGGCGAGCTCGGACAGCGCGCGGGCGACCGCCAGCTCGTCGCCGATCTCCGGCACGCTCGGGTCGGCCGGATTCCGGCGGGCACGGCCGGCGCCGGACAGGTGCGTCCGGTCACCGGAGACCAGCCGGGCCTCCGCGCGGGTCTGGCCGTCGTGCTCGTCGATGAAGATGTCGACGTTCCAGTGCTTGGTGACTTGTGCGGTGTCGGTCATCGTGGTCTCCTGTCGCCCTCTTCCCTCGCAGTCCAGCCCGGCCCGGTGCGAGCCGGACAGGGGCGTTCGGCCGTACGGTCCGACCCATTGGTCACGGTCAGCCCTCCCCGGGCATGGCGTACGCGTTCAGCAGCCGCAACCGGGTCGCCTGCAGCCGGTCGACCGCCACCTCGGCGAACCGCTGGTACATCGCCCGGCCGAACTCCGCGTCTTCGCGCACCAGCCCACGCAGGGGCTCGGCGTCGATCTCGACCGCCGGTGTGGGCACGGCCGCAGCGGCGCCGAAACGCCAGCGGTACGGCGGGAACAGCCAGGACCAGCCGAGTACGTCGCTGTGGCCGAGCGTCTCCACCAGCAGCGTGCCGCGTCCGGGCACGTGCAGGTCCAGCATCACCTGGCCGTCCCACAGCAACCAGAAGCGGTCCGCGGCCGCGCCCTCGTCGAACAGCCTGGCCGACCCCGGCAGCGTGACCGTGCGCGCGTGCTCGCCCAGCTGGGCGACGAAGGCCCGCGGCAGTCCGGCCAGAAAGGGGTGGGCTGCCAACTCCTCCAGCTCCCGCCGGCCCACCGCTCACCTCCTCCGCGCAAGGAGAGGGACCGATCGATCGGAGCCCGAGACGAAGAGCCCGGAAAAGGGCCCGAGAGGAACAGGTGCGGCCCGTGCGCGCGGGCCGCACCTGCCGCATCGGACGCCCCCCGGAGCCGATGCGGGTCCCCCCATTCCCCCTCAGCCGGTGCGCTGCACCGGAATCGCGCGCGCCTCCGGGCGTTTCTCGCTCACCGGCATCCGGACCTCGAGGATGCCGTCGGTGTAGCGCGCACTGACCTCGGACTCGTCGGCGCCCTCGGGCAGGGCCAGCCGGCGGGTGAACTTCCCGTAGCGGAACTCGGTGCGGCCGCGCTCGCGCTTCTCCTCCTGGCGCTCGGCGCGGATCACCAGCATGCCGTTGTCGATCTCGAGGTCGATGTCCTTCTCGGGGTCCATCCCGGGGAGCTCCGCGCGAGCGACGAAGGTGCCGTCCTCGTCCAGGAACTCCTCCACGCGGATGCCCCGCATCCCCGCGGGTGCCGGCCAGTTGGTCCAGGTCAGCGATTCGGGGAGGTTCTCCGCCCAGTCGAGCAGGTCTGGCAGCGAACGGCGTTCGCGCCGGACCTCGGGTGTGCCGCCTGCCATACCGATCGCCTCCTCAGTCGTACCTCAGCCCATCACCGGGAGCGCCGCGCTCAGCAGGGTCGACCGACCCGGGAGTGTGGGTCCTTCGCCCGAACGGTCCCGATGTCCGGTAAATCGGTCACTCGATCCGGTCACCCGGCTCGGTCAACCGGCGGCCAGCCGCGCCGCCGCGACCGCGGCCTGGCCGTAGCTCACCCCGCTGTCGTCGGTGGGCACCTGCTCGGGCACGAGGACCTCGAAGCCCTCGCGGCCCAGGGCGTCCACGACGCCGCCGGTGAGCAGCCGGTTGGTGAAGGTGCTGCCGGCCAGGCACACCGTCCGCACCCCGGCCTCCCGTCCCGCGTCCACGCACAGGGCGACGGTCACCGCGACCAGCGTGGCGTGGAACGCCGCGGCGAGCCGGCCGACGGACACGCCGTCGGCCATCCCCGACAGCACCGCCGCCAGGGTCACCCCCGGGTCGTACACCCGCACACCGTCGGCGGTGACGATCCGCCACGGCAGCTCCTCCTCCCGCCGGCCCCGGGCCGCGGTCTCCAGCACGGTCGCGGCCTCGCCTTCGTACGCCGCGTCCTCCCGCAGTCCCAGCAGGCCGGCCACCGCGTCCACCAGGCGGGCGGCACTGGACGCCGGCGGGCTGTTCACCCCGCCGGTGACCATCCGGCGTACGGTCTCCAGCTCGCGCGCGGACAGCCGTTCGGTGCGGGCGCCGATCAGGTCCGGGTCGATCGGTGCGCCGCCGAGGCGTTCGCCGGCGAGGAGATAACCCAGTGCGGTACGAATGGGGCTGCGGGCAGCCAGCTCACCTCCGGGAAGGGGCGCGCGACCGAACCGCCCGGCCCGGCGGTAGCCGCGCAGGTCGGCGACCAGGATCTCACCGCCCCACAGCGTGCCGTCGTCCCCGAGTCCCGGGCCGTCGTAGGCGACGCCGAGGAAGGTCCCGGTCACCCCGTGCTCGGCCGCACAGGCCGCGACGTGCGCGTGGTGGTGCTGTACGGCGATCCGCCGGTCCTGCGGCCAGCGCCTGGCGTACTGGCTGGCGAGGTAACCCGGATGCAGGTCGTGCGCCACGATCGCTGGGGTGCCGCCGACCAGAGGGACGAGCCGGCCAAGCTCGCGTTCGAACGCGTCCAGCTTCGCCGGACTGGTCAGGTCGCCGAGCTGTTCACCGACGTACGCCCGCGAATCCCCTGCCAGCGTGCAGGTGTGGGACAGCTGCACGCCGACCGCAAGCACAGGTTGACGGGCCGGCACCGGCAGCGGCACCGCGGCGGGTACGAGCCCCCGGCCGCGGCGCAGGACCGCCGGGCGTCCGCGCACGACCCAGTAAACGGAGTCCCTGGCCCGGGTGCGGATCGGCAGGTCGTGCCCGAGGAACCCGTCGGCCAGCCCGGCCAGCCGGGCCGGGGCGTCGGCGTCGTCGGCCACCACCGGCTCCTCGGCGGGGTGCGCGCCGGTCACCGCCAGCGGACGGTCCAGGTCGTGCACGAGCAGGGCCTGCAGCGGCGTGGCGGAAAGGGCCAGCCCCACGTGGTCCGAGCCCACGCTGACCCCGGCGGCGATCGGCAGCCGGCTGCGCCGCAGCGGGGCGAGCACCACTGGCCGGGACGGCGACACCAGCAGGTCGATCTCGGTGGTTCCCAGGTCGGCGACCGCCCTGGCCACCGACAGGTCCGGGGCCAGCACCGTGAGCGGGCGGGTCCACCGGTGCGTCCGCGCGCGCAGCCGGGCCACCGCCCGGGGAGCCGTCGCGTCACAGACCAGTTGGTAGCCGCCGGGACCCTTCACCGCGACGACGCCGCCGGCCGCCACCATCTCCGCGGCGGCTGCCAGCGCGTCGGCGTCGGAAAGGCGATCACCCGAGGCGGCGCCGGCCCAGAGCCGGCCGCCGCCGTCGCCCCACCCTCTGCCGTCGCCGCCGGCCTGGGCGGTACGCCAGGTGAGGTGCGGACCGCACTCGGGACAGGCCAGCGCCGGCGCGTGGTGGCGCCGGCCGGCCGGGTCGTCGCGTTCGGCAGCGCAGGCGGCACACAACGCGAACCCGGCCAGGGCGGTGCTCGCCCGGTCCTCAGGTCCTTCGCCGAGGGCGCCGAGCATCCCGTCCGGCGGCAGCTCGGCCAGGAGCGAGTGCCGAGGGCCGCAGTGGCGGCAGGACAGGAACGGGTAGCGATACCGCCGGTCGGCCGGGTCGAACAGCTCCCGAAGGCAGGCCGGGCAGACACCCCGGTCGGCCCCGGCCGGCAGCGCACCGTCCGGCTCGGCGCCCGAGGGCGGCAGGTCGTCGCGACCCGCGCGGGTGTGGACCGGGCGGGCGGGGTGCGCGGCGAGGGACGCACGGCCCGACCCGGCCGCCACCGGCGGGTCCACGTCGTCGAACAGCACCCGAAAGCCCGTACCCGGGTGCGGCGTCATTCCTTCCAGCTCCACCACGTCCACCAGGCTCACCCGGGCCGGCCGCGGTGCCTGCGTACTGACCCGGTGGACGAACTCCGCCAGCGCGGCCGGTGGGCCGGCCACCTCGACCACCACCTGGTCGCGCACCGTCCGCGCCGTACCGTCGAGCCCGCACTCGCCCGCGACCAGGCTCAGGTGCCGGCGCAGCCCCACGCCCACCACCGAGCCCGCGACCAGCACACGCTGCGCCTGCCGGGCCGGTAGCTCACTTTCGGGGACAGGACGTGTGACCGCCCCGCTCATCGCCGCCCACCGTCACGGGTGGACAACACCGGTCCGGCCATGGTCTCCCCCTCGTTCCCCGTCGCCCCGCAGGTTCGCCCACCTGTTACCCAGCAGGCCGCCCAGCTGATCACCCAGCGGTTCAGCCGGACAGTTCGCGCTGTCGGACCGCCCTCACATCACCTGGTCGGCGGACCGACGCGGCGTCGGTACCGCCTCACCACGGGGATACCCAAGCCGCAGCACCATCTGCGGATGGTCCAGCCCCGGCGCCGCACTGCGCAGGTGGCCCCTCTCGGTGAGCTCCTCGATCGGTGCGTTGAGGAAGGACGCCACCACGCCGTGCTGGCCCGCGGTGAGCAGGACCCGCTGCAACGCCATCCCTGCTCGTACCCAGTCCTTGTGGCCGTCACCGGGTGTGGACAGGACGGCGAGGGTCGGCCGGTGCTCGAAGATCGCCACGTCGCGGGGGCCGGCGTGCCGATGGGGGTCCAGGTCGCGGACCGGAGCCTGGGAGTCGGCCGACCGGGGCCCGAGCGCGCCGACCGGGATGCCGTCGGCGCTGTCCCGCGTGCCGATCCAGGGCTCCATCTCCTTCTCCAGGGCCTCGTCGGGCTCCTGGGCCCGCTCGGCCTCGACCACCAGGTGGCGTACCCGCTCGACCTCGCTGGAGGTGAGCACCCGGATGTAGCCGCCCTCGGCCTCCGCGGCCTCCTCCAGCCGGGTCACCAGCGAGAACGGCAACCGCCAGTCGCGGTAGGGGCCGCGGTTGGTGTGCCGCTCGGCGATCATGTCGTACCGCGCGAGGTCGTCGGCGGCGATCGGCCGGCGGACACCGAAGTGCACGACCGAGGCGAGGAACGGTGTCTGCGGCCGTGGCTGGGCCTGCACCCACGCCTCGTGCCCGACGTAACGAACACCGAGGAGCGCGTTGTACGTAGCCGCTCCGCACGAGATCGCCATGAACCGGCCCGCAGGGTCGGCCGTGGTGAGCTGGCGCGCCGGGTCCGCCCAGATCTCCAGCAGGTCGTCACCGAAGCTGAACCGCCACGGCTGGGTGTTCAGGACCGACGGTGCCCGCACGGCGGCGTCCACGATCAACCGCTCCTCGCGGTCGGTCAGAACGTGGTGTCGAGGCATGCTTCGAGCGTCACGGCCACGCCGGTCCGGTCCCAGAGTCCTCGGCACCTGCGCCCGGGGGCCAAAGACCCGGGGGTCACTCCGGCCGGCTCGACGGGTGCTCACGCCTCCTGGAAGTCCAGGGTGCTCTGCGTGTTGTGCACCACCGCGCGCACCGCGTCCTCGAGCTCCTCCGCGTCGCGGGTGTCGAGGTCGGCCTCCAGCAGCGGTAGGACGATCTCGTCCTCGACGGTGAAGTGCAGGCGGGCGACGGCGTACAGCCCGTACAGCGCCTTTCGCACCTGGCGCCACGCGTCGTCCTCACCGAGCGGCAGGGCGCGCCGTGCATCGTCCAGGTCGGCGGCCAACCGGTCGATCTCGGCGTGGTGGGCACGAAGGACGTCAATCGGGGTGGCGGTCTCGGCGGCCACGGTCAAGGCGGGGTAGAGGATCTCGTCCTCGACCGAGATGTACGGCACCAGGTCGTTCACGAAGAAGGTCACGTGACCGGTGATCCGGTCCCACAACTCAAGCATCGTGGCGTCGTCCATCCAGGCGGCAGTCGCCTGCAGAGCCTCCACCTCAGTACCAAGCTCCATGTGTCGACTGCGTAGCCACGTCAACTCAGCCATACTTCCTCCCAGCAGCATCCCGTTAGATCTCTCTCAGGATCCGCTGTGGACAACCGCCCGCGCTCTGGGCGATGGTCCCGGCCGGACCGACGATGGTCCCCGCTGACCTGACGATGGTCCCGGCTCGGGCGGAATCCCCGGCCCGCGGTGGCAGGATGTGCGCCCACCGCGACGGCGGGTGTTGTGATCCCGGTCTCGGCCCTCGGCAATGGGCGGTCAGGGAGCCGGGTGGACGACCGCCACCGGGACCGACGCCTCCCGCAGGACTCCCTGGCTGACCGAGCCGAGCAGGGTGCCGGCCAGAGCGTGCCGGCCGCGGGCGCCCACGACGAGCAGGCGCGCCTGCGCCGACTCCTCGACCAGCCCGTCCACCGGACGGCCGCGGACGACGGTCCGGTCGGTCCGGACATCGGGGTACTTCTCCCGCCATCCGGCCAGCGCCTCGGCGACCGCCCGCGCGGGCTCGTCCACGTCCGCCTCGGCATCCGACGTCGAGCACAGCACCGCCCGCAGGCCGACGCCGTGCCGGGCGGCGTGTTCGAAGGCGAACGCCAGCACGGTGTCGGAAAGGTCGGTTCCGTCCACGCCCACCACGACCGGGGCGTCCGGCGGACCGCCCGGGCCGCGCACCACCACGACCGTGCAGTGGGCGCGGGCAGCCACCCCGGCGCTGCACGACCCGAGAACGCCGCGTGCCAGCCATCCCCGGCCGCGGGTGCCGACGACCACCAGGGCCGCGGAACCGGACTCGGCGAGAAGCACCTGGACGGCGTTGCCCTCGGCGGTCACCTCGACCACCGGGAGGCCTCCGGTCTCCGGTGCGGCCTCGGCCATGGCGCCGGCCACGACCTCCTGGGCCGCCTCGTCCAGGGCGTAGACGTCGTAGTCGCCGGGCGGGTACGCCGCCGGCGCGATCGGCAGCTGGTACGCGTGCACCACCCGCAGTGCCGCGTCGCGGGCACGGGCCTCGGCGGCGGCCCAGTGCAGGGCCTGGACTCCGCCCGGACGCCCGTCCACACCGACGGTCACCGGCCGTCCCTCGGTCAGCCGCTCGCCCACGTGATCCCCCGCTCGTAGGGCCGCGGTCCGCGCGCCCTACTGCGGAGGCGGGCCGACCGCGCGTTCCTTCCGGCTGCGCTCCACGGCGAAGACGGCCGCTTCCGTACGGCGTTCCATGCCCAGTTTGCGCAGCATGCCCGACACGTAGTTCTTCACCGTCTTCTCGGCCAGGAACATGGTCTGGGCGATCTGCCGGTTCGTCATGCCGGCGGCGATCAGGTCGAGGATGCGCCGTTCCTGGTCGGTGAGCGCCGCGTAGCGGGGGTCCTCCTGGTCCGGGCCGCGGCGCAGGCGTTCCAGCACCGCGGCGGTCAGCGCGGGGTCGACCATCGACTCTCCCGTCGACAGCCGGCGCACCGCGCCCACCAGGTCGTTGCCGCTCACCTGCTTGAGCAGGTAGCCGGCGGCACCGGCCATGATCGCGTCGAAGAGCGCCTCGTCGTCGGAGAAGGACGTCAGCATCAGGCAGGCCGGCGGCGGCTCCATCGAGGAGCGGATGTCGCGGCACACCGTCACCCCGTCGCCGTCGGGCAGCCGGACGTCGAGAACAGCCACGTCGGGACGCAGCGCGGGCACCCGGGCGCGTGCCTGGGCGGCGGTGGACGCCTCGCCCACCACCTCGATGTCGTCCTCCTCCTCCAGCAGCTGGCGCAGGCCGAGCCGGACCACCTCGTGGTCGTCCAACAGGAAGACCTTGATGGTCATCCGGTTCCTCTCTCCCCTGGTGCGTTCACCAGCGCTGTCCCCCAGTGTTCAGCCAGGTGTCCACCTGGGTGCCCACCCCGTTCGGCCCGTGGTCGCCGCGGCCGTGGCCCGCCGACAAGGTCGCGCCCGCGCACCGGCACCACCGCGATCGGAGACGCCAGCCCACGCAGCAGACCGGGTCCGAGAACGCTCGCCAGACTGGCGACCGGCGGCGGCTCGGCGACCTCACCGGTGGCGTCGGAGGACGCCACGACCGGTCCGCCTACCCCGATCCCGGCGTTCTCATCCCCGGGCCTACCCACCACGAGCAGGTCAGCATCCTGCGCTGCCGCCGACAGCGACTCACAACCCGCCGGTGAGGACAGGGCGAACGCCGCCATCGGGACTTCACGGACCTCGCCGCCCCAGGCGAGAGCCTCCTCCGTGGCGAACCGGCGTACCTCCTCCGCGGACCGCCCACCCTCGGCGGCCACCACGACGCGGCCCTCGACCCCCCGGCGCGGGCCGCGTCGATGGCGGCGCGGCCGCCGTGTCAACCCGCGCTTGCGGGCTGGTACGGCGACCACCGGGCACGGGCCGAAGGCCCCGCCCCACTGGCCGAACGAGGCGACCAGCTCCGCCGCCTGCCGGCCCTTCCCCCGGACACCGACGACCAGGAACTCCGGATCACGCACCGCCCCCACCAGGACCTGCGCGACCGACCCCTCCAGTACCCAGGGCACCGCACGCACGCCGGGCGCGGCCGCCGCCGCCTGCCGGACACCGTCCCTGGCGGTCCGCCAGGCGCGGTTCCGGGCGGCGCAGTGCAGCTCGTTGTCGCCACGTGGGCCGTCGCCACCGGTCTGGTAGGCGTGGCACACGACAAGCGGGAGCCGGCGTGCCCTCGCGGCCAACGCCGCCCAGCCCACCGCACCATGGGCCGAGGCTCCCTCGCTCACTCCGACGACAACCGCGCCCGTTGGCGCACCATCAGGTCCGATCATCAGCACCTTTTTCCGCAACCCCCAAGTCCCCTGGCCGGAGACTCAGCCGCAACACTTCCGTGCCACACAAAGCGCGGGCAGGGCACAAAGTCCCGATCAGGTGGGTACTTCCCCGCCGCCGGTCCCGTGTCGGTACGCCGGGGCAGGACCTTCGCCTCTGCGCGTCGCCGCGAGCGAGGCGGCAACGTGGAGGCACCGAGCGGGAGTGACCGGTCCCGAAGTCGAGTGTGTCCGGTGTGTTCGGCGCGTCCGGTGACAGGCGGGTCATCGATGTTCGGCGGCACGGATTTCGGCTTGACGGATGAGGAGCAGATGTTCGACAGCAAGGGCTTGGAGGTGCTCCCGCCCGCGGAGTGTCTGCGACTGCTCGGCCAGGCGCCGATCGGGAGGATCGTGTTCACCGAACAGGCGCTGCCGGCCGTCCAGCCGGTCCACTACGCACTGGACGGCGACTCCGTCGTGATCCGGACCACCGTCGGCTCCAAGCTGGCCGCCGCGGCGCGGAACTCGATCGTGGCCTTCGAGGTGGACCAGATCGACGCGGGCCACCAGGTGGGCTGGAGCGTCACCGTCGTGGGGCACGCGGAGATGGTCACCGAGACCAAGGAGATCGACCGGCTCGCGGGGCTCCCGCTCCAGTCGTGGTCGCCGGCCGAACCGACCCACTTCATCCGCGTCCGGATGGAGATGGTCCGCGGCCGCCGGCTCGTACCACCCTCGACGACGCAGAAGGCCACGTCGTCGGAGACAGCCTGATCACCCCGGCCCGCGCAACCAGGGATTGCGGCCGCTCAGCGCAACCAGGGATTGCGGCGTACGACCGGGTGGTTCGCCCAGGTCCGCCCGAGCCCCCAGACCTCACCGGCCGCGGTGCCGGCGCACACCATCAGCGCCACCACCGCCAGCAGGCCGGGAACGACCCAGCCACCGGCGCCGGCCACCCCCAGCACCAGCGCCCCTCCCACCAGCGCGGCGCCCCGCAGGCACACGCCGAGCAGAACCGCCGCGGCGACCACGGCCAGTCCGGCGAGCACGGCGATCCGGAACCAACCGGACTCTCCCACCCAGCCGACATGATTCGCGGCGATCCCCGCCGGGTATCGGCTGGCGAGGGCATCCCCCACGAGCATCCAGACACACAGAGCACCGGTCGCCAGACGGAGCACGGCAAGCCAGCGCCCCGCGCCCGCACCCGGTCGCGGCCGGGAGGTGGCAATGGGGACAAGCCGCGAGCCCGCTCGGTGGCCGGGTCGCGCCGGGGTGGCGGCCCGATCGGCCGACCGCTGCGGCCCACTGTGTCCCCCGCGCCAGCCGGGTCCGCCGCCCTGGCTTCCTCTGCTGTCCTGCCCCGGCGGTCCGCTCTGCCCGGCCCGCCCTGCGCGCGGCCGTCTCCCGTGGCCCGGGCGACTCGGCGCCGGCCGGGTGACCGCTCCGGCCGTACGCACGGACTCGACCGGGAAGTCGCGGGTTCGTTGCCGCGGAATCGTCGGCCGGGTGGTGTCCCCACCGGAAGCGGACATGACCCCTCCTTCGGCCCGTGGGCGGTACACGACAGGACAACTCTCGGAAAGTCCGGGTCTGTGGCGCCCGAGCCCAAGGTCACAGGAAACGCGCCGATGGTCCCCCCGAAGGCCCTGTGCCCAATCGTGTGCCAGGTCGTTTGCCCAGTGGTGCGCCCAGTCGTGCGCCCGGACGGATCACGGCGCCGACGCGACGGAGTTCGCGGGTAGCCTTGGCGATAGGACGCCCAAGGAAATTGAGTATTTCATCATTTCCAGACAATTCAGGCCCGAATTGACAGTGCCGGCGGAGCAAGTTTGCGCTTCCGCCGGTTCTCATACGGCAATTTGCTCCGCGGCCGAGTTGCCACGCCGGTACGTGGATATATCCGAACCGACACGATCGCGTACGGAGCTGGGGAAGTCCCGCGCTTTTTGTCCGTCAGATTGTCCACCGGACAGTCGGCCGGGTTGTTCACCGGTTTGCCGGCCCGATCTTCGGCCGGATCTTCGGGCACATTCGGCGCAGGACAAGGCCGTGCACTCGTGCCGTAGTGACCGACGTCGCGAACTGAGGGCGTGGTCTAGCCTGAGATGTGGCTTCACCGGGAGGAGGCTCGATGGACACGGAGACGACGCCGGGTCCTGAGCGACCCAGGGAAGTCCAGTCCGCTCAGGACCTGTTGCTGCCGGACCTCAGCAGGCTTCGTCTGGAGACCCTGCTGCGCGAGCTCGTCGACCGCGCGGACCAGTTGGTCGAGAACGAACGCCGGGTGCACCGCCTCCTGGACGCGGTCGTCTCCGTGGCGAGCAACCTGTCCTTGCCCGAGGTTCTCGAACGAATCGTGCGGTCGGCCTGTGATCTGGTGAGCGCGCGTTACGGCGCGCTCGGAGTCATCGGCCCCGACCGCACCCTCAGCGAGTTCACCTACACCGGCTTCACCGAGGAGATGCGCCGCAACATCGGTCACCTGCCGACCGGCAAGGGAATCCTCGGGCTGCTCATCAACGAACCACACCCCATTCGGCTGCACGACCTTTCCCGGCACCCGAACTCCTCCGGCTTTCCGCCCAACCACCCGCCGATGAGGTCATTCCTCGGCGTTCCGGTCATGGTGCGCGGAGAGGCGTTCGGCAACCTTTATCTCACCGAGAAACAAGGTGGCGGGGACTTCACCGACGAGGACGAGGAAGTCGTCGTCGCACTGGCCGCGGCGGCCGGGATCGCGATCGAGAACGCCAGCCTGTACGACATGTCCCGACGGCGCGAGGCCTGGCTCATCGCGTCCACCGAGATCACCGCCCACCTGCTGTCCGGCGCGTCGCTCGGGGAGACCCTGGACCTGATCGTCGAGCGTGCCCGCGCCGTGGCCAGCGCCGAGCTGGCGATGCTCGCGCTGGTCGACGAGGAGGGCGGCGACCTCGTGCTGGAGGCGGTGGCCGGCCCGCAGGCCGACCGGCTGCGCAACGAGCGGGTCTCCACGGTCGGCACTCCGATCGGGGACGTCCTGCTCACCAGCCGGCCCTACGTCTACGACGGCGACGCGGCCTCGCTCGGGTGGGACGACGGCGGCGGCCGGGCGGCCCAGCTCAAGGGCGGCTCGATGCTGTTCGTCCCGCTCGCTTCCGGCCCGCACATGCTGGGAGTGCTGATCGTCACCCGGCCCGACGGCCAGGCCGGCTTCGACTCCACCGACATGCACATGGTGACGACCTTCGCCGGGCACGCCGCGCTGGCGCTGGAGTTCGCCCGGGCGCAGGAGGACCGCGGCCGGCTGGCGGTGTTCGAGGACCGTGACCGGATCGCCCGCGACCTGCACGACCACGTGATCCAGCGGCTGTTCGCGGTCGGCCTGGGCCTGCAGGGCATCTCCCGGCAGGTGGTGCGCGTCGACCTCGCCGACCGGGTGAGCGGGTACGTCCGCGATCTCGACACCACCATCCAGGAGATCCGGCGGACCATCTTCTCCCTGCAGGAACGCGCCGGCGACCGGCGCAGCCTGCGCGGCCAGGTACTGGAGATCGCCCAGGACGCCGCCTCCTCGCTGGGGTTCGAGCCACGAGTGGCGCTGGAGGGCCCGCTGGACTCCGCGGTGCCCGACAGCCTGCGCCCGGAGGTCCTGGCCACTCTGCGCGAGGCGCTGGCCAACGTCGTACGCCACGCTCACGCCAGCCACGCCGACGTCCTGATCCAGGCCGACGTGGGGCACCGGATGTTCCAGTTGCACGTCACCGACAACGGCGTGGGCATCCCCGAGAACCCGCCGCGCCGCAGTGGCCTCACGAACATGGCCGAGCGGGCCCGCCGATGCGGCGGCAGCCTCACGGTGGAGCCGGGTGCACAGGGCGGAACGGTCCTCATCTGGCAGGTGCCGCTCAAGCCGTAGCCCCCGGCCGGCCGCCGGGCGGCGGGATGATCACCACCGGGCAGGCGGCTCCCCGCGCGCACTGCTGGGCCACCTCGCCCAGGAGCAGACCGCGGTGCCGGTCGGCCCCCTCCGCGCCGACCACCAGCAACTCCGCGTCCTCCGACGCCATGATCAGTACCTGGTCCGGCGTACCCTCCTCCACCTGGCCCTCTGCGTCGACCCGGCGTTCCCGCAGCTGGTTCACCTGGTCCCACAGGTCGCCCACGGTGTCGCCCACCGACCGCGCCCGGTAGCGCCGGGACTCCACGGTGAGCACCGAACCCACCACCGGCTCACGGACGTGCAGCAGGACCAGCCGCGCGCCCCGTCGGGCACACTCCTCGGCCGCCCACTCCACCGCCGCCTCCGCCGAGGCCGAGCCGTCGACTCCGACCACCACGAACGGACGGCCGTTCGAGGAGCCGGCGGCCGCCGGAGCGGTCTCCACCGCCGACACGTCCCCGGGACCGGTCTCGCGCCGGGCCTCCGGGACCGCCGTGGTCTCGCTCATGGTCGTCCTCCCCCGCAGGACGGATCCCCCGCGCCACCACCCTCCCGCGGGATGCCGACGGCCACTCAGAGCCCTAGTGCCCCACCGGAGCACGCCGATGGTCGCCGGCCGCCAGGCCGGGTCAGAGAGCGCGGACCGGTCGCGGTGCGGTAACGAAACCGCGGACGCCGTAACGGTTCGGCCAAAACTCACATCGCGATGGGACGCTCACCGAACGTCGTTCGGATACGGAGCAACACTGTCCACGTTGGGACACGGTATGCCGACGGTTGTACTCTTCGCCCGGTGCTCCGCGAGAAGCACGCCCCACAGGAAGGGGTGCCTGATTTCTCACTCAGCACAACAGGCCTTACCGTGTTCCAGTTCAATCAGCCCCACATTGTTGTGTCCGCGTTGCGCGCACCTGCCCCGCATGTGCTGGCGAACACCGACACACAATGCCCCCAAGGAGGTGACAAGGCCGTATGTTCGCTTCACGGAACGGCCAACGTCGATACCGGCATTGGGCGGCCGTGAGTGGTTTGTGCGTCCTTGCCCTGGTAGCTGCCGCGTGCAGCCAGGGCACCACGCCTTCTGCTCCGACGACCACTGCGGCCGGCAAGCCCGTCAAGGGCGGCACGCTCAACATGTTGGGCTCCGGCGACGTTGACTACATGGACCCCAACGTCAGCTACTACGCGATCGGCTACCTCGGCCTGCGCATGTGGAGCCGACAGCTGTTCACCTACCCCGCCGAGAACGGCAAGGTGACGACGTCGGTCCCCGACCTGGCGGAGGAGATTCCCACCGCCGACAACAAGGGCATCAGCGCCGACGGCAAGACCTACACGATCTCCATCCGCCAGGGCGCGCAGTGGAACAGCTCGCCCGCGCGGCAGGTGACCGCGGCGGACATGGTCCGGGGCGTCAAGCGGACCTGTAACCCCGTGCAGCCGTTCGGTGGCATCCCGAACTTCGCCGACCTGATCGTCGGATACCAGAAGTTCTGCGACGGTTTCGCCAAGGTCGGCCAGAGCCCCGCGGCGATGGCGAAGTACATCAACGACACCCCGCTCCCGGGTGTCGCAGCCAAGGACGAGCGCACGGTGGTCTTCAAGCTGACCCACCCGGCGACCTACTTCGTGGACATGCTGACGCTGCCGGCGTTCTCCCCGGCGCCGAAGGAGTTCCTGAAGTACGCCCCGGCCAGCCTCGACCTGGCCAAGAACACGCTGTCCGACGGCCCGTACGCCATCAAGACGTACTCGCCGACCAAGCAGATCGTGTTCGAGCGCAACCCCGCCTGGAAGGCCTCCAGCGACCCGGTGCGCAAGGCCTACGTCGACAAGATCGTCGTCAACCAGACGGTCAGCCAGGAGTCCACGCAGCAGCAGCTGCAGACGGGCAGCCCGAGTGCGGACATGGAGTGGGACAACTTCCCGCCGCCGTCGCAGCTGCCGCAGCTGATCGCCAAGAAGGACCCGAACCTCAACCTCGGTGAGACCGGTTCGTCGAACCCGTACATCGTGTTCAACACGGTGTCGCCGAACAACAGCGGCGCCCTGAAGAAGCCCGAGGTCCGGCAGGCACTGGCCTACGCGGTCAACCGCACCAACATCATCCAGGCGCTCGGTGGGCCGAAGGTCAACCCGCCGCTGACCCACGTCCTGCCGAGCAGCATCGTCGGCAGCAAGGACTTCGACCCGTACCCGCACAACGTGGCCAAGGCGAAGCAGCTGCTGGCCAAGGCGGGCTACAAGAAGGGTCTGACGCTGAAGTTCGTGTACCGCAACGCCTCCGAGGGCAGCCGCAAGACCTTTGCGACTGTGCAGCAGGACCTCAAGGCGGTCGGTGTCGACGTCAAGGGCGTCGCGGTTCCCAACGCCGACTTCTACACGAAGTACATGCAGGCGCCGGACGTGACCAAGCGCGGTGTCTGGGACGTGTCCCTGGCCGGATGGGGTTCGGACTGGTACGGCAACGCCGCACTGTCCTTCTTCGCCCCGCTGTTCTCCGGCAAGCCGTCGTTCCCGCCGATCGGCAGCAACTTCGGCTTCTACGAGAACCCTGCGGTCAACAAGCTCATCACGCAGGCCTCCAACGCCAAGGATGAGTCCACCGCGGGAAGCCTGTGGGCACAGGCCGACCAGCAGGTCATGAAGGACGCGCCGTTCTTCCCCATCACCAACCCGGTGCAGGCCAACTACCACGCATCGCAGACGAAGAACGCCGTCTACCTCCCGTCCATGCAGAACTTCGACCCGACCAACATCTGGTTGGAGCAGGGCAAGCAGGGCGGCTGACCCCAACGGAGGAGGGCGCCCGGCCGACCGGCCGGAGCGCCCTCCTTCGCCTGATGGAGATTCCCGTGGTCGACAACATCGACAACTCCGCCAACGCCGCGCCGGACACCCTCCGCGACGGCGCCACCCCGCTGCTCTCCGTCCAGGACCTGAAGGTGTCGTTCAGGACCTCCGACGGCGTCGTACAGGCCGTACGCGGCGTGTCGTTCGACGTGGAGCGCGGCAAGACCCTCGCCATCGTCGGCGAGTCCGGTTCGGGCAAGAGCGTCTCCACCCAGACCGTCGTGGGCCTGACCCGGGGCGCGATGGTCAGCGGACGGGCGCTCTTCGAGGGCCGTGACCTGCTCACCATGAGCAAGGAAGACCTGCGCCAGGTTCGTGGCGCGAAGATCGGCATGATCTTCCAGGACTCCCAGTCCAGTCTTCACCCCTACTACCGCGTCGGCTGGCAGATCAGCGAGATGATCCGCGCCCACGACCGGTCGATCTCGAAGTCCGCGGCACGCGAACGCTCGATCGAGCTGTTGCGCCGGGTCGGCATTCCCAAGCCCGAGCGTCGCGTCGACGACTTTCCCCACCAGTTCTCCGGCGGCATGCGCCAGCGCGCGATGATCGCGATGGCGATGGCGCTGGATCCCGTGCTCCTGGTCGCCGACGAGCCCACGACCGCCCTCGACGTCACCGTCCAGGCGCAGGTGCTGGAGGTCATGGCCGACCTGCAGGCGGAGTTCGGCACCGCACTGATCATGATCACCCACGACCTCGGCGTGGTGGCCGACGTCGCCGACGAGGTCGCGGTGATGTACGCCGGGCGCATCATGGAACGCACCGGCCGGCGGGAGCTCTTCTACCACCATCACCACCCCTACACCGAGGGTCTGCTCGGCTCGCTGCCGGCCGAGAGTGGGGAGCGGCAGCGGCTGCGGCCCATCTCCGGCGCTCCGCCGAGCCTGATCAGGCCCCCGTCCGGCTGCCCCTTCCACCCCCGCTGTCCGTACGCCTTCGACCAGTGCCGGTCGGAGACGCCGCCCCTGCGGGAGGTGTTCGGCGACCAGGCACACCACAGCGCGTGCTGGCTGCCGACCGACGAGGCCGGCCGCGGCGAGGCACGGGCCGCCCTTACGTCCAGCACGACGAGCACCAGGTGAGGCGATCGGTGAACGCCAGCGACACATCGAACAGCACGCCGAAGGCCACCGCCACCCCACGCGGAGGCAGCGACCACGACGTGCTGCTGGAGGTCGAGAACCTCCAGAAGTGGTTCCCGGTCTCCTCCGACCGGCTGTTCCGCCGCGGCAAGGACCAGGTGCAGGCAGTCGACGGTGTCGACCTGCAGGTGCGGGCGGGTGAGACGCTCGGGCTGGTCGGTGAGACCGGCTGCGGCAAGTCGACCCTCGCGCGGTGCATGACGCGGCTGTACGACGTGACGTCGGGCCGGGTGACCTTCGACGGCACCGACATCACCACCCTGTCGCGACGGGCGCTGCGGCCGCTGCGCCGGGAGATCCAGATGATCTTCCAGGACCCGTACGGCTCGCTGAACCCGCGGCGCCGGGTCGGCTCGATCATCGGCGACCCGTTCGCCATCCACGGAGTCGGCAAGGGGGCCGAGCGCAAGCGCAAGGTCCAGGAGCTGATGGAGCTCGTCGGCCTCAACCCCGAGCACTACAACAGGTTCCCCGCGGAGTTCTCCGGCGGCCAGCGCCAGCGCATCGGCGTGGCCCGGGCACTGGCGATGCGGCCCAAGCTGATCGTGTGCGACGAGCCGGTCTCCGCGCTGGACGTCTCCATCCAGGCGCAGATCATCAACCTGCTGGCCGACCTGCAGCAGGAGTTCAACCTCACCTACGTCTTCATCGCCCACGACCTGTCGGTGGTACGCCACGTCAGTGACCGGATCGCGGTGATGTACCTCGGCAAGGTGGTCGAGGTCGCCGACGCCGACTCCCTGCACAAGGCGCCGCGCCACCCCTACACCAACGCGCTGCTGTCGGCGGTTCCGCTGGCCGACCCGGACCTTTCCGATCGGCGGGAGCGGATCATCCTGCGCGGCGACGTACCCTCGCCGATCAACCCGCCGAGCGGTTGCCGTTTCCACCCGCGCTGCCCGAAGGCCGCCGACACCTGCGCCAGCGAGGTGCCGGCGCTGGTCAGCCGGCTGAACGACGGCCCGGAGCACCTCGCCGCCTGCCACTTCCCGGTGGAGATCGGCGAGAACCTCGTCGAGGCACGGCCAACGATCGCCGCGGAGCGCACCGAGTTCGCTCCGGAACTGGTGAACGGAGACCAGTCGTGAGCACCACCACCGAATCCCCGTACGACCTGGAGACCGAGCAGCCCAAGGGCTCGATCGAGGGCCGCAGTCCCTGGCGACTGGCCTGGGAGCGCCTGCGGCGCGACCGCGTGGCGCTGATCTCCTTCGTGGTCATCCTCCTGATCGTCGCGATCGCGGTGTTCGCGCCCGTGGTGGCGGCGATCACCGGCCACGGTGTGAACACGCAGTACCGCACCAACGGCCTGACTCCCGACGGCATGCCCAAGGCGCCGAGCGGTGAGTTCTGGTTCGGCACCGACGACCTGGGCCGCGACATCCTGGTCCGAATCGCCTACGGCGCAAGGATCTCCCTGCTGGTCGGCGTCGTGGCGACGCTGCTGACCGTGGCCATCGGCGTGGTGGTCGGGCTCGCGGCCGGCTACTTCGGCGGGCTCGTCGACACCATCCTCGCCCGGCTGGTCGACGTGGTGCTGTCCTTCCCGTTCCTGCTGTTCGCCCTCGCGCTGGTGTCCGTCACCGGGCCGAGCCTGAAGGTCGTGATCATCGCGATCAGCGCGTTCAGCTGGGCCTCGGTGGCCCGGATCGTGCGCGGCCAGGTGCTGTCGTTGCGAGAACGCGAGTTCGTCGAGGCGGCTCGCTCGCTCGGCGCGAGCGACAGCCGGATCATGTTCGTGGACGTGCTCCCGAACGTCATGGCACCGGTGATCGTCTACACCACGCTGCTCATCCCGACGGTGATCGTCGTGGAGGCGACGCTGTCGTTCCTCGGTCTGGGTGTGCCCCCGCCCACTGCGACGTGGGGAGGCATGCTGAACGAGGCGATCAACTACTACCAGGTCGCCTGGTGGTTCATCGTCTTCCCCGGACTCGCGCTGCTCGTCACCACGCTGGCGTTCAACCTGCTCGGTGACGGGGTGCGCGACGCCTTCGACCCGAGCGCGGACCGACTCCTCGTCACCAACGAACAAATGGCAAAGGGTGAGTGACGGTGGCCCGTTTCCTCGTAAAGCGAATCCTGCACGGCGCGTTGGTGCTGTTGCTCATCACCATGGGCGTGTTCGCCATCTTCTTCGTGGCGCCCAACAACGTCGCCCGCACCCTTGCCGGCCGGCAGGCCACGCCGCAGACCGTGAAGCTCATCGAGGAGCGGCTGGGGCTGGACCAACCGGTCTGGAAGCAGTACCTCGACTTCTTGTGGAAGGCGCTGCACGGCGACCTCGGCTTCGACTACTACCACCAGGTGCCGGTGACGCAGATCATCGGTGACGCGCTGCCGGCCACCATCGGCCTTGCCCTTGGTGCGGCGGTCATCTGGATGCTGCTCGGTGTGTTCAACGGCATCGTGGCGGCGGTCCGGCCGCGGTCGATCGCGGACCGGGGCATGACCGGGTTCGCGTTGTTCTTCTACTCCATGCCGACGTTCCTGCTGGGTCTGCTGCTGCTGTACTTCCTGTACTTCCAGCTCACCCTGGCCGGGTACCCGATCTTCCCGGCGGGCGGCTACGTACCCATCACGCAGAACCCACTGGACTGGGCCCGCCACCTGGTGCTCCCCTGGCTCACCCTGGCGCTGGTGCTGGCAGCGACCTACACCCGGTTGACCCGGGGGTCGATGCTGGACGTGCTCGGTGAGGACTACATCCGCACCGCGCGGTCCAAGGGAATCTCCGAACGCCGGGTGGTCTACCGGCACGGCCTGCGCAGCGCGCTCACCCCGGTGGTGACGCAGTTCGGCATCGACCTCGGCCAGCTCGTCGGTGGTGTGGTGGTCACCGAGACGGTGTTCAGCATCGACGGCCTGGGCAAGACGGCGATCGACGCGATCAACCAGCAGGACCTGCCGGTGATCATCGGCATCGTCATCTTCGCCGCGGTGGCGGTCATCGTCGCCAACATCCTGGTCGACGTCGCCTACGCCGTCCTCGACCCGCGGGTACGCCTGAACTGACGAGGTTGTGACGAGCAGTCGACGAGCAGTCGCGGACGCGCCGGTGCGAGCATGCCCGGCGCGTCCGCGGCATTTCACCGGTTGAACATCACCATCGCGTTCGAGTAGCTCGGGCCCTCGATCGTCACCGGGTTGCCGGAGACGTGGTTCACCACGGCCGAGACGCTCAGCGAGCGGCCGCAGCTCGCGGTCTGGTTCACCGGCACACCGGTGACGGTGACGTTCGCCTTCAGGTGGTGCAGGTCGTTGGTGATCACCAGGCGCGCGGTGGTGCTCCTCGTGGGCGCACACGGCTGTCCGTCCGTGCCGAGCACCGTCGCCTGCGCGGTCACGTCGACGGTGGACGTGCCGCCCGGGTAGGAGCCGTATTCGCGGGACAGCTGGACGTCGGTGAGCACGCTGGCCGATGTCGCGCCGCCGGTGTCAACCGTGTGTTGCAGGACCGTGGACGAGTGCCGGGCGACCGCGCACTCCGGCACCCCGGGATCGGGTACGGCCCCGACGCAACTGTCGCTTGACATGAACCACTGGGCGGAACTGCGCGCGACCGGCGTCGCGGTCAGGATCGTCGTCCGCTGGTCGATGTCCAGCCGGGCGACGTCCGGCTGCACCACCGTCGTGGCCACGCCGTACATCGTGCAGGTGTAGCTCGTGGAGTTCGGCGCCCTCCACAGCCACCGCAGCCGTTCGATGTTGACGCCGTACGCCTGTCCCAGATGGTTCTGAACCGTCCACACCGAACCGCCACCGCCGCCCTTGCCCAGGCAGATGATCCGGGTGCCCATCATCGGCGTGCGGACGATGTTGCTCCGGCCGCCCAGCTGCGCGACGAGATACTGCGCGTCCCCCGCCAGCATCGCCAGCGGCGGGAGCCGGAGCACGGGAACCGAGGCCGTGGAGTTGGGCAGCGTGGTGGCCAGCAGGTCCTGGCTGAACACCGCGCCGGCGGTGGTGGGTCTGCCCGGCACGGCCGGGACCTTCCGGTGTGCGTAGATCAGCACACCGATCCCCGTCAGTACGACGAGCGCCAGGAGCAGGACGAGGGCCGCGGTACGTCGGCTGAGTGCTCCGCGCATCGCGGCCTCCCCTCTCGTCGCCCCGCAGACCTGTCGCCCACCGAGTCGTCGCTTCGACGGCTTTGGTCCGATGGCTTTGGTCCGACACCCAGCAAAGCCCGTTGTCGTACGGGGCGGCAGAGGCCGGGAGTCCCGGCGCCGTCACCGGACCCGGGCGCGGATCCCCTTCCGGGCGAGGAGGATCGGCGGACCCGGGTGGGGCCGGAAGTCCCCGACCGCGGAACAGAAGGTTTGTTGCTCGCGGGAGTCACATCCGTGCCGCACAAGGTGTTCGGGAGCGGGTTTCGGGATCGGCCTTGGTGGTCAGGCGTTCACGCCCGCGGGGGCACGCCGGACTTCGCGGTCGTCTCCCTCGGCAGGTGTGAGCGGGGATACCGTCGGAAAGGAGCCCGGTGAGACCTGTGGGCAGGTGGCGATGGACGCGTGGGTCGTGTGGTTGGTCGTGGCGCTGGTTTTCGGCATCGCCGAACTCCTCCGGCTCACGCTCTACCTCGCCCTGGTGTCGGGTGCGGCCCTGGTGACGGCCCTGGTGGCGGCCACGGGTCTGGGTGTGTCGTTCCAGTTCGCGACGTTCGCGCTCAGCGCCCTGCTGCTGGTGGTGTTCGTCCGCCCGCTCGCCCAGCACGCGCTGCGAAGGGTCCCGGTGATGCGGTCGGGCACGGCGGCGCTGGTGGGCCGGGAGGCGCTGGTGCTGCGGGAGGTGACCAGGCACGCCGGCCGGGTCCGGATCGGCGGTGAGGAGTGGAGCGCACGCGCGTACGACTCCACGCTGGTGATTCCTCCCGGCGCGACTGTGGACGTGGTCGCGATCGAGGGTGCGACGGCGCTCGTCTACCCGCGTGAGGACCCCTGGGCCGGCTGACGGCTGACCGTCGGCTCTTGCCAGAGCGACCAGGTGCGCTACTGGCCCGGGCAGCTCGCCGAGATCGTGGTGCGCAGCGACTCCGCCGCGGAGGCGACGTTCATCGCCGCCGTCGTGATCGCGTCCACCGCGGGAGAGGAGGTGGACTTTCCCCCGCCGACCTGCTTGATCGCGGTGGCCAGACCGCCCAGTGCGGCCGAGAGCGCGTCCAGCTGCGGACGCCAGGCCGCGGACGCGGCGGACCGCAGGCCCTTCAGGTCGGCGCGGACGGCGTTAAGCCTGCGTTCCACTCCGTTGGTCCCCTCCGCGCGCACGTTGACGTTCTTCAGCGCGGCCAGCGAGGACTGCAGCTTCTTCGCCTGTGCGCACACCGCGGCGTTGGCGGTGCCCGACGGCGACTTCGAGGACGCGGCCTCGGCGGTCGGGCTCGCCGTGGACGACGAGCCGCTCGAGCCGCTGCAGCCGGCGAGGACGATCGCGCAGAGAACGCTCAGACATGCCAGCGCGGTGAGCATCGCCGCCCGTGGCGGGCCGGCCGCGACCGTGGCCGGGCGTACCGAGGACCTTCGCATGTCGGGCTCCTTCCCCATGGGGCGTGTCTACCCAGCATGCGGCGTGCCGACCCCTTGTGCACCCCGGTCGTCACCGCGGTCACCACCCCGGTCCCGGCGGCGGATCGGATTCTGCGCGAAGATCTGGGCATGAGCCGACAGCCCGGGCAACCCGACCCCAGCGACCTGCTCGACGTCGCCGCCCTGCTCTCCGACGAGGAGCGGGCGGTCCAGGCGACGGTACGCAGACTGCTGGCCGAGCACGCCGAGCCCCACGTCGGCGAGTGGTTCGAGCGCGCGGAGTTCCCGCGGGCGCTGGTGCCCCGGTTCGCCGAGCTTGGCCTGCTCGGCATGCACCTGGACGGCTACGGCTGCGCCGGCACCAACGCGGTGAGCTACGGCCTGGCCTGCCTGGAGCTGGAGGCGGTCGACAGCGCCCTGCGCAGCTTCGTGTCGGTGCAGGGATCGCTGGCGATGTACGCGTTGTGGCGGTTCGGGTCGACGCGCCAGAAGGAGGAGTGGCTGCCTGCGATGGCCGCCGGCACCGCCATCGGCTGTTTCGGCCTGACCGAACCCGACCACGGCAGCGATCCCGCGGCGATGGCCACCACTGCCCGGCGCACCGACGCCGGCTGGGTGCTGGACGGCACCAAGATGTGGATCACCAACGGCGGCATCGCCGACGTGGCGATCGTGTGGGCACGTACGGACGAAGGGGTGCGGGGATTCTGCGTGCCCCGCGACACTCCGGGGTTCACCACCCGCGACATGCACCACAAGCTGTCGCTGCGGGCGTCGGTGACCTCGGAGCTGATCCTGTCCGGGTGCGAGCTGCCCGAGGACGCGATCCTCCCCGGGGCCACCGGTCTGCGTGCTCCGCTGGCCTGCCTGAACGAGGCGAGGTTCGGGATCGTGTGGGGGGCCCTCGGCGCGGCCAGGTCTTGTCTTGCGACCGCGATCGACTACGCACGTGAGCGCACGCAGTTCGGCCGGCCGGTGGCGGCGTTCCAGCTCACCCAGGAGAAGCTCGTCGAGATGGCGCTGGAGCTCAACAAGGGGATGCTCCTCGCGCTCCACCTCGGCCGCCGCAAGGACTCCGGGCAGCTCCGCCCGGACCAGGTGAGCTTCGGCAAGCTCAACAACGTCCGTGCCGCGCTGCAGATCGCCAGGACCGCCCGGACGATCCTGGGCGCGAACGGCATCTCGCTGGAGTACCCCGTGCTGCGGCACGCCAACAACCTGGAGTCGGTCCTCACCTACGAGGGGACCAGCGAGATCCACACGCTGGTCCTCGGCGAGGCGATCACCGGGCTGTCGGCGTTCCGCTGACGGGCTGCTACCAGCGCTCGTGCACCTGCGGGCGGATCAGTTCGTCGTAGACCGCGCGGACCTCGTCGTGCGCACCGGCGGTGAGCCGGGGCAACTCGGCGGCACCGGCGTTGGACCACACCTGCACGGGATTGCGCGCGCCAGGGATGACGACGCTCACCTCCCGCTGGTCGAGGATCCAGCGCAGCGCGACCTGGGCCAGCGACGCCTTGGTCGGCACCAGCGGCTCCAGCCGGCCGGCCGCCTCGACCCCGGTGGCGAAGTCGACACCGGCGAACGTCTCCCCCACGTCGAAGGCCGAGCCGTCGCGGTTGTACGTTCGGTGGTCGTTGTCGCCGAACTGCGTGGAGGCGTCGTACTTCCCCGACAGCAGGCCGCTGGCCAGCGGCACCCGCGCGATGATCCCCACCCCCGCCCGGCCGGCGGCCGGCAGCACCTCCTCCAGCGGCTTGCGCCGGAAGGCGTTCAGGATGATCTGCACGGTCGCCACGCCCGGCCGCTCGATCGCGGTCAGCGCCTCCGCACAGGTCTCCACGCTCACGCCGTACGCCGCGATCCGTTCCTCGGCCACCAGCGTGTCCAGGGCGTCGTAGACCACGTCGTTTCCGTAGACCGGCGTCGGCGGGCAGTGCAGCTGCACCAGGTCGAGGCGATCGACGCCGAGGTTCTCCCGCGAGCGGTCGGTCCAGGCGCGGAAGTTGTCGAGGGTGTAGTGGCTCGGGTCCAGCGCTGCACGCCGGCCCATCTTGGTGGCGACCGTGATGTCCGCCTCGGGCCGCTGGCGGAGCAGGCGTCCGATCACCCGCTCGCTGCGGCCGTCGCCGTACACGTCGGCCGTGTCGATGAACGTCACACCGGCGTCGACGGCGGCGTTGAGCACCGCCAGTGCCTCGGCCTCGGTGACCTCTCCCCAGTCGCCTCCCAGCTGCCAGGCCCCCAGCCCGACAACCCCCACCTTGCGACCCGTTCGTCCGAGATTACGTTGTTCCACGGGCGAGAGCCTACGGCCCGGCGGACGTACTCGCAGGTAGCGGAGGGAACCCCCGGCGCCCGCCGAACGTTACGGCGCCCGCGGCCAGGGTCCGTGCACCCGTCGGGCAGGACCTTCGGCACTACGCCCGGTGGTGGGCGCGGACCAAGAATCGGGTCGCGAGGGGGGATGGACATGACCGAGACGCAAGCGCACTCGACCCGATCCGACGCCCGCCAGGCGACCGCCCGTAAACAGCCGGCCGGTAAGCGGGCCCCGCGCGGGGCGGCCGCTCGTAAGCGGACCGCGGGCCCCGCCATCCCGGGCCAGCGGGCACCGCACCCGGAGGAACACCCCACGTCGGGCGCTCGCGCCGGCGCCGGGAGAGCCACCGCCAAGAAGGCCGCGGCGAAGCGGGCAGGGACGAAGAAGGCCGCCACCAGGAAGACCGCGGCCAGGAAGACCGTGACGAAGAAGGCGGCGGCCAAGCGGGCCACCAGAACCACCAGGAAGACCGCGACGACCCGCACTCGCGGCGGGGGCCTGCCGGGCCTGTCCGGGCTACCCGGGCTGTCCAGCCTGGGCAGACTGCCCGAGGTCGCCGGCCGCGCGCACCTTCCCGAGGTGCACGCCCCGAAGAACCTGCCCACCCCGTCGATGCCCTCGATGCCGTCGCTGCCGTCACTGCCCGAGGTCACCATCGACGAGCGGACCGGCCGGATGCTGTGGTACGGCGGACTGGCGGCGGCGGCCGCGCTCGGCGTGGTCGACTGGCCGGTGGCCGGCCTGGTCGCGGTCGGTTCGTACGTCCTCAACCGCCGACTGCAGGCGGCCCGCGAGGAACAGGCACGAGGGCGGCGCTCGGTGACCCGGGCGCGCTCGCGCACCCGCCCGCAGAGCCGCACTCGCCGGCCGCACAGCCGCTCACAGACCGGGACGGGTGCCCACGCACGTACCCGGTCGGCGCAGGGAGCCTGAACGCCCCGCCACAGGAGGGGTGCGAGTCCGGTGCGACTCTGGTGTGCTTGGCAGTTCGCACCGGGTTCGAGGTGAGTTCCGCCCGCATTCGGTCAGTGTTGGTGTGCGCTGTCCCCGATGTGACGTGGGCCTCAGTAGCTTTTCTTCGAGGGCCCTCGCACGCGAGGATCGGACTTCGAACGTGAAAACGAATCCGGCGCGGCGACGCAGTCGGACGACCGCAGGAGGACCATGACGGACACCGCCGAGGTCGTCTCGTGTGATTCGGTGCACGGCCACATCGGGCGCATCTGTTTCAAGACCGGTCCGCCCACCACCGTCGGCACCGAAATCGAATGGCTCGTCGTCTCACCAGACCACCCGCGTGAGCTCGTCCCTCTCGACCTGCTCCGCACCACGCTCGACCAGGCCGGGCCACCGCCCGGCGGCAGTACCGTCACCTTCGAACCCGGCGGCCAACTGGAGCTGAGTTCCGCTCCCGCCCGCGGCGTCGCCGCCTGCTGGTCCACTCTGCAGTCCGACATCGACCACGTACGCGCGGCACTGGCCGCGCTCGACCTCCGGCTGCTGTGGACCGCCATCGATCCCTTCCGCGAACCCCGCCGGCAACTGTCCCATCCGCGCTACGACGCGATGGAGGCCTACTTCGACCGGCGCGGCCCCGAGGGCCGGCTGATGATGTGCTCGACCGCGTCCGTCCAGGTCAACCTGGACGCCGGAGCCGACGCCGCCGACATCGACCGGCGGTGGCGGATCCTGCACGCGATCGGCCCGGCGATGGTTGGCGCGTTCGCCAACTCCCCCCGCTTCGCCGGCCGGCAGACCGGGTGGAAGTCCGCACGCCAGGCCGTCTGGCAACGGCTGGATCCCCGGCGTACCCGGTCGCCGTACGGACCTGATCCGGTGGCCGCCTGGGCCGACTACGCGCTGGACGCGCCGCTGATGATGCGCCGTGACGGCGAGGGGTGGCACAGCGACCCGGGGCTGACCTTCCGGCAGTGGCTGCACCTGCGCCCGGACGACGGGCACGCCGGGCACGCCGGGCACGCCGGGCACGCCGGGCACGCCGGGCACGCCGGGAACGGCCGGGCCGACCATCCGGCGAACGGCGCGGCCGTCGCCGGGGCGGACGGCAGCGCTGACGGGGCGCCCACCGCGCAGGACCTCGACTACCACCTGACGACGCTGTTCCCGCCGGTCCGGCCGCGCGGATGGTTCGAGATCCGCTACCTCGACGTCGTGCCGGCGGCGTACTGGCCGGTCCCGATGGCTGTCCTGACCGCTCTGGTGGACGATCCGCGGGCCGGTGACCGCGCCCTGGCCGCCACCGCACCGGTCGCCGGCGCCTGGTGGAACGCCGCCCGCGACGGCCTGGACCACCGCGGGCTGGCCCACGCCGCGCGGTGCTGCTTCGAGGCGGCGCTGGAGGCGCTGGACCGGCAGGGCGCCGATCGCGCACTGGTCAACCTCGTCGACGACTACCGCATCCGCTACGTCGAGCGGGCGCGATGTCCGGCCGACGACGGCACCGACCCGCTCACGTCCGATTCCGACCGGGAGGAGTCCCGATGAGCCAGTACGCAGACCTGCGCCCGTCCGCCCACACGGCCGCCCTGCTCGCCGACGGCGACCACGTGACCGCCGACGAGTTCAAGTCGCTGGTGGCCGCAGAGCTGGAACGCGCCCGCGACCGCAGCTTCGGGCTCACCACCAACGTCCTGGAAGAGGCCGACCTGGTGGCCCAGCACTCCCGGCTGATGTCACCGCTGGTGTGGGACCTCGCGCACGTCGGCAACTACGAGGAGCTGTGGCTGCTGCGGGCCGCCGCTGGTATCGATCCCATGCGGCCGGAGATCGACAGCCTCTACGACGCGTTCGAGCATCCCCGGTCGGAGCGGCCGACCCTGCCGCTGCTCAGCCCGGCCGAGGCCCGCGGCTACATCGACCTGGTACGCCGGAAGGTGCTCGACTCCCTGGACTCGATCCGGCTCTCCCCCGACAGGCCGCTGCTGGACGCCGGGTTCGTCTACCGCATGGTGATCCAGCACGAGCACCAGCACGACGAGACGATGCTGGCCACCCACCAGCTGCGCCGCGGCGAGCCGGTCTTTCCCGACAGCGACCAGGCCCCCGCCCCGCACGACCACCGGCTGCTCGCGCCGGAGGTGCTGGTGGAGGCGGGCGAGTTCGTCATGGGCACCTCCACCGACCGCTGGGCGCTGGACAACGAGCGCCCCGCGCACAAGGTGTCGCTACCGGCGTTCTGGATCGACAGCACCCCGGTGTCCAACGCCGCCTACCGCGCGTTCGTCACCGCAGGCGGCTACGACGACGAATGCCTGTGGGATCCGGCCGGCTGGCAGTGGCGGTGCGCCTCGGGCAAGCGCGCACCGGCGTACTGGGTTCGCGAGGGTGAGACGTGGCTGCGCCGGCGGTTCGGCCGGCTGGAGCCGCTCGTGGACGACGAACCGGTGCAGCACGTGTGCTGGTACGAAGCCGACGCCTACGCCCGCTGGGCCGGGCGCCGCCTGCCCACCGAGGCGGAGTGGGAGAAGGCCGCCTCGTGGGACCCGGTAAACGGTGTCAAGCGGCGCTTTCCCTGGGGCGACGAACCGGGCGGGCCCGGGCACGCCAACCTCGGCCAGACCCGCTTCCACCCCACGCCTGTGGGATCGTTCCCAGCCGGTGCGTCGCCGGTCGGCGCGCGGCAGATGCTCGGTGACGTCTGGGAGTGGACGTCCACAGCCTTCACCGGCCACCCGGGCTTCTGCGTCTTCCCGTACCGCGAGTACTCCGAGGTGTTCTTCGGCAACGACTACAAGGTGCTGCGCGGCGGATCGTGGGCCACCGACCCGCTGGCGGTGCGAACGACCTTCCGCAACTGGGACTACCCCATCCGGCGGCAGATCTTCGCCGGGTTCCGCTGCGCCCGCGACGCCTAGGAGGTGGATCCCCATGTGCCGTCATCTCGCCTACCTCGGCCGGCCACGCACGCTGCAGGAACTGGTCCTCGACCCGCCGTACTCGCTCGGAGTGCAGGCGTACGCACCGCGCCGACAGGAACACGGCACCATCAATGTGGACGGCTTCGGCGTCGGCTGGTACACCCCCAGGCGGCCCGAACCCGTCCGCTACCGCCGGGCCCAGCCGATGTGGGCCGACCAGTCGTTCGCCAGCCTCGCGCCCACCGTGGACGCCGGCTGCGCCGTGGCCGCGGTGCGCTCGGCCACGCCCGGTTACCCGTCGGAGGAGTCCGGAGCGGCGCCGTTCACCCACGGGCGCTGGCTGTTCAGCCACAACGGCGCGCTGGGTGATCTGCCGCTGGCCCGCAAGGCGCTGCGGGACGAGGTGGCGTGGGTGCCGGACGCGCTCGCCCCGGTCGACTCCGCACTGCTGTTCGGCCTGGCGGTGGCCCGCTGGCAGAGCGGCAGCCCGCTCGGCGAGGGACTGGCCCGGGTCACCCGCGAGGTCGCCGAACTGGGCGGTGGCCGGCTCAACCTGCTGGCCGGCGACGGCGAACGCCTCGCGGGCACGACGTACGGCGACACGTTGTTCGTGCACGAGTCCGCCGGCGGCGTGCTGCTCGCCTCCGAGCCCTGCGACGACGACCCGGCCTGGGCGCCGGTGCCACCCCGGTCCCTGGTGGAGGTCGACCGGCGTGGTGTGGTGGTCACCTCGCTGTAGTGCCGGCGGCACGAAACCCCAACCAGGCAACGAAAACGCACAACCCGGTGAAAGCCCGACGATGGAGGCCCGCGTGACCGTTTCCCGTGAAGCTCCGGAGATCACTCGCCACCTCACCGCCGCCGACCTCGAGGCGAGCCTCGCCCGCGACGTCGCCGAAGGCCTGACGCAGACGCCGAAAACCCTTCCTCCGAAGTACTTTTACGACCCGCGGGGAAGCGAACTGTTCGAGCAGATCACCACGCTCGAGGAGTATTACCCGACTCGTACCGAAGAGTCGATCCTCGCCACCCACGCCGCCGAGATCACCAAGCTCGCCGACGCCGACACCCTGGTGGAGCTGGGCTCGGGGTCCTCGACCAAGACCAGGCTGCTGCTGGACGGGATGCGCTCGACCGGCAGGCTGGCCCGCTACGTGCCCGTGGACGTCAGTGAGAGCGCCCTGCTCGGTGCGATCGAGTCCCTGCGGGCCGACTACCCCGGGATGGCCATGCACGGCGTCATCGCCGACTTCGAACGCCACCTGGGGCTGCTCCCGCAGGAGGGCACCCGCCTGGTGGCCTTCCTCGGCGGCACGATCGGCAACCTCGCACCGGCGCAGCGGGCACGCTTCCTCAGCGCGGTGCGGTCCGGGCTGGGCCCGGCAGACCGGCTCCTGCTCGGCACGGGCCTGGTGACGGACCTGGCCCGGCTGGTGCGCGCATACGACGACGCCTCCGGCGTGACCGCGGAGTTCAACCGCAACGTGCTGCGGGTCGTCAACGCCTCCTTGCACGCCGACTTCGAGCCGGAGGCGTTCGACCACGTCGCGGTATGGGACGCGGAGGCGGAGTGGATCGAGATGCGCCTTCGGTCGCAGAAGGCACAGCTGGTCCGGATCGCCGACCTCGACCTGACGGTGGAGTTCGCCGAGGGTGAGGAGCTGCGTACCGAGATCTCCGCGAAGTTCCGCCGCGACGTCGTAGAGCGCGAACTCGCCGAGGCCGGGTTCACGCTCGAGGCGTGGTGGACCAACTCGCAGGACGACTTCGCCCTCTCCCTGGCCGCGCCCAGCTGACACCCCTGCCAGGCCCAGGCCCAGGCCCAGGCTCAGGCGGCGCGGTCGTCGTCACCGAGCCACGGGGAGAAGCCGTCGTCGTGCCGCTCCCAGTGGTCGAGTCCGCGGGCGAGCTCGGAGTCGGTCATCAGCACCGCGTCGAAGGCCGCCCGCACCCGCTCCTGGACGTCCTCGATGCCGGTGACCACGATCCGGGTCTGCCGGTCGCCGGCCTCCCAGCGGCCGACCGTGCCGATGCTGAGCTGGCCGCCGGCGTTGTCCCACCCGCACACCGCGTGCGGACGCGTCGGCAGCCAGAACCACCCGCGGCTGCGCTGCCGCCCGCCGGCGAGCTCCCCGATCCGGTCGTGCAGCCGCGCGGGGTGCACCGGCCGCCACGAGGTGAGCTCCAGCGTCCACACGCCGTGGGTGTCGGCGGCCCCGGAGGGTGCGGCAAGGCGGTAGTCGCCCCGCTGGGGGCCGCAGCCGCGTGCCGGCCGGTCGAAGGTGCGGGCCAGGTCGAGGTTGTGCAGGTCGGCGCACACAGCGCCGGGAGCGGCGAGATGGCGGAGCACGGCGGACTCGCGGGCGTCGGGCACCCGGTCGGCGCGGGTGGCCACCACGTCGGCACACTCGATCTGGTGCGCGAGCGCCTCGCCCACCGCACGCCGGTCGTCGTCGGTCAGGGCGATGCCACGCTCGGCCAGCAGGTCGTCGCCGAACAGGTCGTCGACCAGCCGGGTGAGGTCGACGACGGTCAGGACTCCGGCGAACGTCACCAGATCGGCAACCTGGCTTCCGCCGACAACGGCGCCGCGCAGGGCATCGCGCACCAAACCGGGCTCGGCGGTCACCGGCAGGGACACCACGATGCGGTCCCAGCGTCCGCTGCGCGCGAGCCGCACCACGGTGGGTACGACGTCCTCGCGCAGGGCGCAGCTGAGGCAGGCGTGGTCGAGCGGCACGCCGGTGTCCTCCACCACTCCCCCGACGTCGTAGACCAGGCGGTGGAGCAGGTCGTCCTGTCCGGTACGGGCCAGGTCGTGCTGCACGACGACGCCGCGGGGGAAGTCCCAGAGCACCGCCGAGGCGGCGGTCTGCCGGAGCACACCGTCCATCGAGGCGACGACGTTGACCGGCAGTCGTTCGGTCATGAGCACCTCCTGCCCGGCGCGCGTACTCGCTGCGGGAAAAGTGTCGGACGGCAATGGGTTCAGTTTCCAGCGACCTCCACTGCCACGCAAGGCACGACGGCACACCGACCGCGGCAATAGCCTGGACGCGAGGCGGAGGGCCATGATCGCGGCAGGGTTGGCGTTGTGGGCGGGTGTGCCGGCGCGGGCGGGCGTGCCGGTCCAGCCGGGTGTCCCGGTCCGGCCGGGCGCGGGAGCCGCCGTGAGCGTGCTCACGCCCACCGCCGCTGACGTGGACCTCAGGCTGACGCTGGGCGGGCGCGACACGGTGCTGTGGATGCTGGTCTCGTTCATCGTGACGTTCCTGGTGACGCGCACGGTGACCCGGCTGATCCGCTCCGGGCGCGGGCCGTTCCGGGACGCCAAACTCGGCGGAGTCCACGTCCACCACGCGGTGTACGGGATCTTCGCGATGATCGGCGCCGCCACCGCGGAGTTCGCCTACCGGCCCGATCCGCCGGCCCAGCAGGTGGTGGCGGTGATCTTCGCCGCCGGCGCCGCGCTCACGCTGGACGAGTTCGCGCTGTGGCTCTACCTGGAGGACGTGTACTGGACCCGCGAGGGCCGCCGGTCGGTGGACGCCGTGCTCGTGGCCGCCACGATCGGGATCCTGCTGCTGCTGGGCGCCAGCCCGCTGGACACCGCCGGGGCCACCGGGGCGGCCGCCGCGGCCGCGACGATCGCCTTCAACCTGGCCTTCTCCCTCGTCGCCATCGCCAAGGGCAAGCTGAGCACCGGCCTGATCGGGGTGTTCGTACCGTTGGTCGCGATGATCGGGGCGTTCCGGCTGGCCAAGCCCAACTCCCCCTGGGCGCACCGGCTGTACGCGCAGACCTCGCGGCGACGTGCCCGGTCGCGTGCGCGGTATCCCGCCGACCGGCGGACGTGGTGGGACGCGGTGAAGGACCAGATCGGCGGCCCGCCGTCCCCGCCTCCCCCGGCAAGCGGCGGTTGACAGGCTCAGCCGCGTACCCGGCTCAGCGCCTCCTCGTACTCCGTGCGGATCTGGTCACCGCCGCGTTCGCGCCAGCCCTGTGCGGCCGAACATCGGGATGTACCCCTGCGCGAAGTATCCCGTGCGCCCGGACATGAACAGGTCCTGCACCTTCTGGAACTGCATGTTCGGTGCGTCGGGGTGATAGACGCCGGCCTTCCACATCCGCGCCAGGAAGCGCAGTGCCTCCTCGAACTCGTCGGTCTCGATGGAGTTGACCAGCCGGCCGTTCGATTCCTTCCGCCAGACGGTCGGCACCCCGAACATCTGTTGCGCCAGCGTGGTGTCGACGTTGCCGAAACCCCACGTCTGCACGCGGGAGTTGCCCGTCCGGGTCACCTTTGGCGAACGCGGTGAGCTGCCTGGGCCTGACTGCGGTGGCCCGCGAACTGCCACGTGCAGGTAGATCGACCACGCCGACAGACGTCAACCATGCGTGTGCCCGTTGGGCAAACCCGGCCGACATGCTGCCGAGATCGGCACCAAAGTTGCCCCGGTTTCCCCTCGACGAAACAGCTTCGGGACCCGGACCTGACCAGGCATGAACCAACGCCGGGTGTTGCCCGGGGTCGGCCCGGGCCGGGAGCGGGTATGAGGAGTACGCCCGCTCGACCCGACGCCTGAGAGGAAGGTGACGCCCATGACCGCTGATCACGAGGCGGTCTGGAAGGCGCACACCGACGGTGAGTTCTTGCATCGGGACGTCGCCGCCACCATGAGGACCATGAGCGACGACCCTCAGGTCGTACATGTACCCACGGCGATGGGCGGCCGCGGCAGCAAGGACGTGCGCTCCTTCTACACGAGCTATTTCGTCGGGCTGAATCCGGAGGACTTCCGGATCGAGCTGATCTCGCGGACCGTCGGAGTGGAACGGATCGTGGACGAGATGGTGGTGTCGTTCACCCACGACATCGAGGTTCCGTGGATCCTGCCGGGTGTCGCCCCCACCGGGCGGCCGGTGGAGATTCCCGTCATCGCCATCGTCGGTCTCCGCGACGGACTGATCGACAGCGAGCACATCTACTGGGACCAGGCATCGGTGTTCGCTCAGGTGGGTCTGCTCGACATCGCAGCGCTCCCCGCGCTGGGTGCCGAGCAGGCCGAGGTGGTGCGAGACCGGAACGCACGCCTCAACACGCTCGCGAGGTGACTACGGCTCCGGTGGCCACGCCCGTGGTTTGATCGGTGCCATGACCGTGACCCCACCGCCGCCGGACAGCGGCCCGACACCTGCGGCGCGTGCGGACCGCGCGGCCATGCAGGCACGTGCTTTCGACCTGATCGGCGCCCACTACGACGAGGTGTTCCCACACAAGGAGGGACAGCGGGCTGCGGGTGACTGGCTGGCCGCCCGGATCGAACCCGGCGCACACGTGCTCGACGTTGGCTGCGGCACCGGGCGGCCCACCGCCCGGCAGTTGACCGACGCCGGGCTCCGGGTGACCGGTATCGACATCTCCGAGCGGATGCTGGACCTCGCGCGCGAGGCGGTACCGGAGGCGACCTTCCGCCGGGCCGACGTCACCGGCCTGGACACCTCCTGGGGCCCGTACGCCGGAGTGGTGGCGTTCTTCTCGCTGCTGATGCTTACGCGTGCCCAGGTGGCGACGACCCTGCGGCTGCTGCACACGCTCCTCGACCCCGGCGGGCATCTCGCGCTGGCCATGGTCGAGGCCGACCTCGACGACGTCGAGATGTCGTTCCTCGGCACTCCGGTACGCCTCACCGGCTACCCGCGGGCGGACCTGCGCGCGGTGGTGGAGGACGCGGGGTTCGAGGTGCTGGAGGTGAACGACCACACGTACGCGCCGGCCAGTGTGGAAGCCGACCCCGAGACGCAGCTGTTCGTGTACGCCCGGCGCGGCCGGTAGCCGCCCGCGTGGACGCCTCAGGCGTTGCTCAGCCGGTCCACCAGCACGCGCACGTCCGTCTCGACGACCAGGGCGTCACGGTAGGCCGGCCGGAGGAACCCCTCGGCCGCCATGTGGTCGAGTAGGGCGAGCATCGGCTGGTAGTAGCCCGCGACGTCCAGCAGGCCGATCGGCTTGTGGTGCAGGCCGAGCTGGGACCACGTCCAGATCTCGAACAGCTCGTCCAGCGTCCCGGCGCCGCCGGGCAGCGCCACGAACGCGTCGGACAGGTCGGCCATCCGCGCCTTGCGTTCGTGCATCGTGTCGACGATCTCCAGCCGGGACAGCCTGGCGTGCGACACCTCGCGGTCGACCAGGTGACCGGGGATCACGCCGATCACCTCACCGCCCGCGGCCAGGGCGGCGTCGGCCGCGATCCCCATCAGGCCGACATTTCCCCCGCCGTAGACCAGGCCGATTCCCTTGTGGGCAAGGAGAACGGCCAGGTCGGCGGCCGCCCGGCCGTAGACTTCCCCGTGCCCCGGCGAGGAGCCGCAGAACACACATATCCGCATGTGCCCTCACGTTAGCGCCTCGTCTCGGCGCCCTGAGCCACGTACTAACGGTGGACGCGGACGGCCTGCAGCAGCTCCTCCGCGAGCTCGGCGGAGGACGCGGGGTTCTGGCCGGTGTAGAGGTTGCGGTCCACGACCGTGTGCGGAGTGAACGGCGGCGCCCCCACGAACCGCGCACCCTGCTCCACCAGGCGGTCCTGCAGCAGCCACGGCGCCTTCTCCGCCAGGCCGACCTTGGCCTCCTCGGCGTCGGTGAAGCTGGTGAGGCGGTAGCCCGCGAACGGCCAGCTGCCGTCCGGCCTCCGTGCGGCCAGCAGGGCGGCCGGAGCGTGGCACAGGACGCCGACCGGGGCACCGCTGTCCAGCACCTTGGTCAGCAACCTGCCGGACGCGTCGTTGGTGGCGAGATCCTCCATCGGCCCGTGCCCGCCGGGGTAGAAGACCAGGTCGTACGCGTCCGGGTCGACATCCTCCAGCGTGGCCGGATGGCTGAGTTCGTCCTGGATCGTCGCGAGGTAGGCCACCATCGCGTCCGCGCCGTCCTCGCCGCCGTTGGCATCGGGGGTGAGGCTCGACCGGTCCACCGTCGGCGCCGCCCCGCCGGGCGTGGCGAGCGTGACGTCGACCCCGGCCGCCCGAAACGTCCGGTGCGGTACGACCAGTTCCTCCGCCCAGTAGCCGGTGGGATGCCGGGTGCCGTCCTTCAACGTCCAGTGGTCAGCGCCGCTGATCACGATGAGTGCTGCGGTCATGATGTCTCCTCAGCCGTCGTGGTCTACCCCCATCCTGACCCCCCGCGGCCGTCCAAGGCACAGCACGGGGGTCCGACCGCGTGCCTGATCGGCCGGACACCCCACCACGGGCTCAGCCGGCTCCGAGCCTGATCGGCCGGAACAGCGCGGAGTTCTTCTCCCCGCCGATGCCGGACCCCCACTCGATCCAGCCCTCGCGGCCCGCACCGTCGTTGTCGTTGACGAGGAACGACAGGCTCAGCAGCCGGTCGTCCGGCTGGGACGGCGCGAGGGCGGACCAGGGCAGCGCGACCTCATAGGTGGTCTCCTTCTTCGCCTCGTCCCGGGTGACCGCGGCGTCCACCCCGGTGACCTCGCCCGGCTGCCCCTGCGCGGCCAGCCAGCGCCAGACCCTGGGCCCGGCGGAGGTCAGCGCCACGCCGTACTCGTTCCAGCGGGCGCTCTCCCCCGGCATGCCTGCGGCGACACTGAACTGGAAGCCGTCACCGGCCCAGATGCGTTCGCCCATCTCCGGCTGGGACTGAACGTCGTCGTGCACCTTCGCGGACAGGTACAGGTGGTCGGCGTCCCAGGTCCACCACACCGAGCCACTCAGGTCGTCCGCGCCGCCGTAGCCGGGAATCTGCACGGCGCCGTCACCGGCCAGGTCGATCGGGGGTACGCCACTCAGGTCGTCGAGCGTCCCGTCGACGGTGACCGACTTCTCCACCAGGGTTCGCAGCTGGTCCGCCGGGGGCAAGGCCAGCTTGCCGGTGGTCACCGCGTCGGTGAGGCCGGGCGAGCTGAGCCGAAGTTGCAGCGGGTACGTCTGGCCACGGGCGAGGTCACCCAGCGGGAGCTCGGCGGTCCGGGTGGCGTGCGCGGGCACCGGCGAGGCCAGGTCGAGCGTTCCGGTCCGCTCCCCGATCGTCCAGGTCAGTCTGCTGACCGGGAGGTCGCGGTCGGCGCGGTTGGTGACGCGCACCGAGAGCACGTCGTCGTCGCCTCGCAGCACGTGTGTGGCGGTCACCTGGAACGGATGCACCACGTCGACCCGGGTCTGCAACCGGGCAACGGGTTGTCCGCGCAGCACGACCTCACCGGTCAGCACCCGGGGACCGGACAGGCTCGCCGCCGGTACGCGTACCGGAATCGTGGCCTTCGTACCCGCCGGGACCGACACCGGCACCGACGTGCCGGCGATCTCGAAGGTGCCGCGGACCGCGGCCCGGGGCGGCGTGGTCGTGTCCACCGTCAGGGTCAGCGGAATCGGGTCGCCGAGCACCGCCTGCCCGTCGTGGTCGGAGGTCAGCGTGAACCTCTTCGTCAAGGCCACCTTGACATCACCCGCGACGTAGATCGGGTCGCCCGACAGCGACAGCTGAACCCGCCCGGCCTGCGGATAGTAGGTCCGGGTGTCGCCGGTCAGGTCGGTCACCGCGACCGGGTGGTCGGTGGTGACGTCGACCACCGCCGGCCCACCGGACCACAGAACGCGAAGCGGGCCGTCGTTCCCGGCGAACACGTAGCTGGAGACGCCACCGCCGACGTCCTCCGTACGCTCGAACCGCGCGCCGGTGAGTTGCCGGGTCATCGCCGCGTACGACACGTAACCAGGCTTGGGCGTCCAGCGCCCCGCCGGGTCCGCGGTGTTGTGCAGCAGGCCGAAGTTGTGCTCGTTGTAGGCGGGGTCGAGCCCGTCGTTCATCACGTCGTACCAGAAGTAGCGCTGGACGCCGTGGGCGAACGCGACCACGTGTGCGCGGACGACGTAGGCGGCCTGGGTCTGTTCGCTCACTCCGTTGCCCGCGTTGTGGGTCGGCCAGCCCTGCTCGGTGATCCAGATGGGCTTGGGCTTTCCGCCGTTGTAGCGCCGGATGAGCGCGTCCAGGTCCTCGAGGCTCTTGGCTGCCTGCTCCGGCTCGGACGGGTAGACGTAGGGGTGCACCGACACGACGTCCATGTAGCGCAGGCCACCCAGCTTGAACAGCGCCTCCAGCCAGTCCAGCGGAACGCCCGCGGTGACCGCGCCCGCGACCGTCACGTCCGGCGTACGCGCCTTCACCTGTTCGTAGGTCGCCTTCAGCAACGGGAAGTAGGACTCCGGAAGGCTGTCGGCCGGGCCGTTGCCGGTGTCACCGAAGCCGATGTTGAACTCGTTGTAGACCTCCAGCCACTTCACCTTGCCGTCGTAGTGGGCGGTGGTCGCTGCGGCGTAGCGCGCGAAGCCGGCCCGGCCCGCGTCGGTGTAGGGCGTGGCGTTGTTGTCGTAGAAGGGGTTGATGTACGCCGCGATCGGCAGCCAGCGCATGCCGGCGTTCGCCAGCGTCGACTGAAGCGGGTCGTAGCGGCCGAAGTCGTAACTTCCCTTGGTGGTCTCGATCGAGCTCCAGAACGCGTCCTCGCGGAGGTTCTTGGCACCGGCCTTGGCCATCAGGGCCGCCACCCCGAGGTTCTCCGTCCCCGACAGGTGGGCGGCCATGCCGAAGGGCGAGTCCGCCACCGCGCCGACGTCGAACGCGGTCAGCCTGGCCAGCGTGGTGTCCTTGGTGGCCAGGACGGCGCCGCCGCTCTCGGCGGTCACCGTCAACCGGTAGTAGCCCGGTTTGGTGAGCGGAAGCGTCAGGTCGGCAGCGCCGCCGGTCACGTCCGCGCGGCCCTGTCCCACCTGGGTGCCGGCGAGGTCGTACGCCGACCAGCGCACCGCGTCGCCCTTGGTGCGTACGCCGATCCGCGCCGGTTGCGTGCCCACGAAGATGTTTCCGGGCTGGGTCTGGTCGAACGCGAGGTCGGGCGGGGTGACCGTCATCGTCACGCCGTCCAGGTGGACGGTGCCGGTGACCCGGCCACCGGTGAGCAGACCCTTGTCCAGGATCAGCGACACCTTGGTGGCCGGGCCGTGCCAGGCGCCGTCGTTCGCGCCGCCGAAGTGGGAGTAGTTGACGCCACCGTCGAAGCGCGCCGCGGTGAGCTGCTGCCAGGAACCGTCCGCGGTCAGGCGCAGGTGCTGCTGATGTGCCTGGCCGGTGCTGTCGAAGACCCGCAGGACGATGCCGGACAGGTCGGTGGACCGCGCCCACAGGTGCAGCGCGGTGGCGTCCAGGCCGACCGTGCGGGAGATGTCGACGTAGTTGCCGCCGGCAGCGAAGTCAGCGGTGAGTACGCCGGACCGGATGCCCTCCTGGTGGTCGGTCCCGTCGTAGTCGAAGCTCCCCTTGGCGCCCGGGAACTCCGCGCCGAGACCGAACTGCCACCCCTCGTCCGCGGACTCGAAGCCGCCGATCACCTGCTCGACACCGGAGACCGCCGCCGGGTCGGCGGCCGGTGCACCGGCCGCTCCGGCCGCTCCGGCCGCTCCGGTCGCTCCGGCCGCCGGGGCCGCGGCAGCAGCCACCACCCCGGCCGCGAGGACCGAGCCGAGGACGCGGCCGGACCACCTGGTCCGCCACGCCCTCGTACTCCGACCCGGCCTCGGGGTCGCCCGCACCCACCGCGTCCACGCCATGTCCGACCTTCCCCGAGCACCGAGAAACGAGAACCGAACACCTGCTGTGCGGCGGGCCGTCCGCGCTACGTGTAACGCCCTACGTCGTACGTGAACCGGTCAGCGCACGTCCTGCGGGCTGTGCTCCTTCAGCCATCCGCGCAGCGGAACGTCCTCGTCGGTCGGCGAGTAGTGGCCGTTGGAGTTGAGGGCGTGCCCCAGCAGCTGCCGGCGGATCGGGTCACTGCTCGGCCACAGGTCGTGCACCGTCATGTCGTCCTTGGTACGGATCCAGCGGTAGCCGTAGCCGTAGAACAGCACCTTGCGGGTCACGTCGGACCAGTTCGGGCTGGCCGCGTGCCACAGCCGCCGGTCGAAGAACACCGCGGTGCCCGGCTTGGCGAGCACCGGCACCGCGCCCTCCGGCTGCCCCTTGCCGTCCGGCACGTCGATCCGGTCCCTGCGGTGACTGCCCGGCACCACCCAGAAGTTGCCGCGTCCTTCCTCGCTGGTATCGGAGAGGAAGTAGGCGACCTTGATGGAAAGCCGCGGTCGCGGGGTCTCCTCCATGTCGAAGTTGACGCGGCCGGAGTCCTGGTGCCAGCCGAACGTCTTGTCGGTCCGCTGCTGACCCGAGGGCGGGGTGACGATGAGGTGTGCGTGGTAGAGGTAGATGTTCCAGCCGAGGATCCCCCACACCTTGGGGAGGATGCGGTCGTAGTCGACGAGGTTGGTGTAGAGCGGCGACACCGGAACGAAGTTGGGGTAGAACATCGCCGCGTCCGGCTTGGCCCGACCGGCCGCCGACTCCTGGGCGTGCAGCCTGTCCGTGGTCTGCGTCAGCTCGGCCAGGTGGTCCGGGGAAAGCGCGTTCTCGATCTGCAGGATGCCGGTTTCCTCGAACGTACGGCGTTCACTGTCGGTGAGGCGGTGTCGCAGACACGACGGGTCCATGAAAGTTCTCCTCCACGCAGGGAGCGGGCGATGGGCCTCGGCTTCATCGCCGAAGTGAGGAAGGAGCTTCGGCGGAACCACGGCATCCGCGGCCGGATGGTCCTTCCTCACCTGGGAAGCTAGCCGGGCGGCTTCGACAGGGTCAAACATCCGGCGCGGTTGTGTCACCTTCCGGCAACCAGTTCGGCAACCAGCCCGGTGCGCCCGCCCGCTACTCGACCTCGAGGCTGCCGGTGACCCTGAGTTTGCGCCGGGCCCGTTCGTAGAACGTCGTCCGCCCGAACCGCACCACCAAGGCCGCGGCCCGCACCGGCGTGACGTCCAGCCGTACACCGGGACCGACGTACGCCTGGACCCGGCCGTCGACCTCCACGGCCAGCTGCCCGGACACCGGCAGGACCTGCAGGGACGGGCGCTCGTCGGCGGCCAGCACCAGCGCCCGGTCGAAGGTCGAGTGCGCCGACGCGGCCACCACGAGCACGGCGTCGACGGTGGGCGAGACGATCGGACCACCGGCGGAGAAGCTGTACGCCGTCGAACCGGTCGGGGTGGCCACCAGCACCGCGTCGGCCGCGTAGCGCACGAACTCCCGCCCCAGCACCGAGGTGGCGATGGCCGCCGAGGCCTGGCCGGGGATGCGGACCAGCGCGATGTCGTTGAACGCGAGCACCGGCTTGCCTTCCGGCAGCCCAGGGCCGTCCGGGACGACGGACCGCAACGCCATCCGCGGCTCGACCGAGTACTTCCCGGCGTCGATGTCGGACAACGCCGTCGGCAGCTCCCCGACGTCGATCTCGGCGAGGAAGCCCAGGCGTCCCAGGTTGGCGCCGAGCACCGGGGTGGAGTGGCCGGCGACCAGGCGCATGCTGCGCAGCATCGTGCCGTCGCCGCCGAGGCTGATCAGCAGGTCGGCGCGTTCGACGAGCTCGTGGGGCGGGACGGCCACGGCGTCGCAGACCAGTCGGTCGACCTCCTCGGGCAGCCCGAGGACGGCGACCTCCCGACTGCGCGCCCACCCGACCACGGCGTCGATCGCCGGCTTGGCGTCGCGTTCGGGGTGAAGCACCAGACCGATCGCGTGAAGCTGCCCCATCGCCCCACCCTAGGCGTGTTGGGTCACCGACTCGGTGTGAGCGTTGTTTGACGAAGTCAAAGACATCGTGGCCGTCGTCAACTAGCCTGTCGGGAACCGTCGGGGAAGCCCCGTCTGCCGCGGAGGGAGTAACGACCATGGCCGTCGAGTCCACGCAGGTGGCGCAGGTGCGTACGTTCAACCGCTTCTACACCAAGGTCATCGGCGTACTGCAGTCCGGACTGGCCGGAACTCCGCACACGCTCACCGAGGCACGGGTGCTGTACGAGCTCGCTCACGCAGATCACGGCAGCACTGATCACGGCAGCACTGATCACGGCAGCGCTGATCACGGCAGCGCGGTCGACGTCGCCGGGCTGCGGCGGCTCCTCGGCCTCGACGCGGGCTACCTGTCCCGCATCCTCGGCCGCTTCGAGTCCGCCGGCCTGGTCACGCGGGAACCCTCCGCCACTGACGCCCGGCGGCAGCTCGTCCGGCTGACCGGGGACGGCAGGTCCGCCTTCGCCGCCCTCGACGCCGCGCAGGTCGCCGCAGTGGAGCGGTTGCTGGCACCGCTCGCCGACACCGAGGGCCGGCGCATGCTGGCCGCGATGGACACCATCCGGCAGACCCTGGGCGACTCCCCCGGGCGCCCGGGTTTCGTCCTGCGGCCGCCCGAGCCCGGCGACCTCGGCTGGGTGGTGGCCCGCCACGGCGCGCTGTACGCGGCGGAGTACGGCTGGGACGCCCGGTTCGAGGGAATGGTCGCGCAGATCGTGGCCGACTTCGCCGCCGCCGGCGACCAACGGCGACAGGCGGCGTGGATCGCCGAGGTGGACGGCGAGCCGGCCGGGTGCGTCTTCTGTGTGGCCGAGAACGACACGACCGCGAAACTGCGGCTGCTGCTGGTCGAGCCGTCGGCACGGGGTGCGGGCGTCGGCGCGCGACTGGTCGAGGAGTGCCTGCGGTTCGCCGGCCGCGCGGGCTACCGGCGGATCACGTTGTGGACCAACGACGTCCTCGCCTCCGCCCGCCGGATCTACGAGCGCGCCGGCTTCCGGCTCGACGGTGAGGAACCCCACCACAGCTTCGGCCGCGACCTCGTCGGGCAGAACTGGTCCCGCGAGCTGTAGGGACTGAGCTGCAGGCCCCAGAAATCGGTTGTCTCGGACCCCGCCGGTCTGTTTCACTCACCGCGACCGGCAGTCCTGTCAGCGGAAAGGCGAGCCCCCCGATGCGTCCAGCGTTCGTGTCCTCCCAGCGGAAGATCGCTTTCTATTCCAAGGACATGACGCCTCGTGAAACTCCTCAACCTGGGGATCCTCGCACACGTCGACGCCGGTAAGACGAGCCTGACCGAGCGGCTGCTGCACACCGCCGGGGTGATCGACGAGATCGGCAGCGTCGACGCCGGCAGCACCCAGACCGACTCCCTCGACCTCGAACGCCGCCGCGGCATCACGATCAAGTCCGCGGTGGTGTCGTTCGTGCTCGACGGCGTGACGGTCAACCTGATCGACACACCCGGCCACCCGGACTTCATCGCCGAGGTGGAGCGGGTGCTGAACGTGCTCGACGGCGCGGTGCTCGTGGTGTCGGCCGTCGAGGGCGTTCAGGCCCAGACGCGGGTGCTGATGCGCACTCTGCGCCGGCTCCGCATCCCCACCCTGCTCTTCGTGAACAAGCTCGACCGTCGTGGCGCGGACGCCGATCGGGTGTACGCCGAGATCGCCGAGAAGCTCACTCCTGCCGTGGTGGCGATGGGGCGGGCGTACGACCAGGGCACCCCCCTTGCCGGTTTCGTGCCGTACGGACGAGACGACGAGGCGTTCGCCACCGCGGCGGCCGAGGTGCTGGCCGACTCCGACGACACGTTCCTCGCCGCCTACGTCGACGGCGACGGCGACGTCCTCACCGACGGGCATCTGCGGCACGAGCTCGCCGCCCGGACCGCGCGAGCGCGCGTGCATCCGGTGTTCGCGGGCTCGGCGATCACCGGTGCGGGGATCCGGGCTCTGGTGGCGGGGATCCGGGATTTCCTTCCCACCGCCGGCGGGGATCCGGACGCACCCGCGTCCGGCGCGGTGTTCAAGGTCGACCGCGGCCCGGGCGGGGAGAAGATCGCCTACGTCCGCATGTTCGACGGGGCGATACACCTGCGCGACCGAGTGCATGGTGCCGATGGTGCCGACGGCACCGGGAGCAAGGTCACCGGGATCAGTGTCTTCGAACACGGCGCGGCACCCGTCCGGCCGGTGGTCCGCGCCGGCCAGATCGGCCGGCTGACCGGCCTCGCCGACGTCCGGATCGGCGACACCATCGGCGTACCCCGGCCAGGTGGGGGTGCCCACCACTTCGCCCCACCGACGCTGGAGACCGTGGTCGTACCCGTGCGGCGGTCCGACAAGGGCGCCCTGCATCTCGCGCTGACCCAGCTCGCCGAGCAGGACCCACTGATCAACCTGCGCCAGGACGACGTACGTCAGGAGATCTACGTCTCCCTTTACGGCGAGGTGCAGAAGGAGGTCGTGGCGACCACGCTGGCCGAGGAGTACGGAATCGAGGTGGAGTTCGCGAGGACGTCGGTGATCTGCGTCGAGCGCCCAAGCGGCAAGGGTGCGGCGTTCGACCTGATCGGCACCGACGCCAACCCCTACTTCGCCACCGTCGGCCTGCGGGTCGAACCCGCTCGGCCGGGATCGGGTGTGTCCTTCGGTCTGGACGTCGAGCTGGGATCGATGCCACCGGCGTTCTTCACCGCGGTCGAGGAGACTGTCAAGGACACCTTGCGTCAGGGGCTGTACGGGTGGGAGGTCGGCGACATCGTGGTGTTCATGACGCACTCCGGCTACTACGCCCGGCAGAGCCACTCCCACGGCACGTTCGACAAGAGCATGTCGAGCACCGCGGGCGACTTCCGTTACCTCACTCCCCTGGTGCTGATGGCCGCGCTGCGGCAGGCCGGAACCACGGTGTACGAGCCGGCGCACCGCTTCCACCTGGAGTGCCCGGCGGACACGTTGGCCGCGGTGGTGCCCGCGCTGGTACGACTCGGCGGGGTGCCGGACTCCCAGCAGGTAAGGGGTTCTGGTGCTGTCGTGGAGGGCGAGGTCCCGGCTGCCCGGGTGCACGAGCTGCAGCAGCAACTGCCGGGCCTGACCCGCGGCGAGGGGATGCTGGACTCGACGTTCGAGCGGTACCAGCCGGTGCGGGGGCCGGCTCCCACCCGCGCCCGCACCGACCAGAACCCGCTCGACCGCAGGGAGTACCTCCGCGTCGTCAAGCGTTAGTTGCGCTTCCGGCGTGGGCTCGACGACGAGGCCGCCGGGCCGACCCTGAACCGTCCTCCGGCCCGGCCGGACACAGTTGAGCCGAGGACGGAGGCGACGCTGTTCCCTGGGCTGTTACGGTCGAACCGTGGCGGACGCTCCTGGCCTCGCGCTCCTCGACGACGAACCGTTCGTCTCCCTCACGACGTACCGCCGCTCGGGCGAACCGGTCGCCACCACGGTGTGGATCGTCCGCGACGGCGACGCGTTGTATGTCACCACGGGCGCGACCACCGGGAAGGCCCGCCGTGTCCGCCGGGACCCTCGGGTCGCCCTGCGGCCGTGCTCCCGGTTGGGCCGGGTCGGCGAGGACGCGCCGTCGGTGTCCGCGGTCGCGGAGATCGTCACCGACCCGGAGGTCACCGAGCAGGTCATGTCGGCGTTCCGTTCGAAACACGGAGTTCAGTTTCGTCTGGCGATGGCCCTGGAGCGTTTCCGGAAGAAGGGCGGCGGGCGCATCCTGCTGCGCATCACCTCCGGTTGACCCGCGCAACCCGGCATTGACGTACGCAAGGCCTGGTTGACGGCCGCGCCGTCCGATCGGATCCCACGAGAAACCGGCCCTGCGCGAGCCCTTGTCAGATACTCAAGCATCTGCTTTACTAAAGCACATGCTTGACCAAGTGGACGAGCTCGACCTCGTGTTCCATGCCCTCGCCGACCCGACCCGCCGGGCCATGGTGGAGCGCATGACCTCCGGCCCGGTGTCGGTGTCGGAGCTGGCGCGTCCGCTTCCGATGAGCCTCGCGGCGGCCCTGCAGCACGTACAGGTGCTGGAGGCCAGCGGACTCGTGCACACCCAGAAGGAGGGACGGGTTCGCATGTGCCGCATCGAGCCGAAGACCCTGCGCAACGCCGAGAAGTGGATCCTCGAGCGCCGGGCCACCTGGGAGGCCCGCCTCGACCGCCTGGACAAGCTGCTCGGCGAGGACTGACCGCCCACCGCGACCGGCGATCCCAGAACGCTCCCCACTCACCACCCACAGGAAGAAACTCCAGTGAACGACCGAAGCCTCAGCCACTCCACCTTCACCATCGAACGCGACTACAAGGCGTCGGCGGCGAAGATCTTCCACGCCTTCGCCGACCCGCAGACCAAGGCGGGCTGGTTCGACGCGCCCACCGAGGAGTGGCGGCCGATCAGCTCCGCCCTCGACTTCCGCGAGGGCGGCCGCGAGCACAGCGAGAGCCGGTTCGGACAGGACGGGCCGGTGTCGCGGTTCGACGCGTACTACCACGAGATCGTGCCGGACATCCGTCTCGTCTACAGCTACGAGATGCGGGTGGACTCCACCCGCCTGTCGGTCTCCCTCACTTCCATCGAGCTGAATGCGGTCGAGGGCGGCACCCGGCTGACCCTGACCGAGCAGGGCGTCTATTTCGACGGCCTGGACAACACGCCCGAACGCGAACGCGGCACCCGCGAAATGCTGGACGTGCTCGCCTCCGTAGTGGAGGACTGACAACCATGCCCACACTGATGTTCCTCAACCTGCCCGTCGAGGACCTGGACCGATCGGTCGCGTTCTACGAGGCTCTCGGCTACTTGACCGACCCGAACTTCACCGGCGACCAGTCCGCCTGCGTGGTGATCAGCGAAACCATCTACGCGATGCTGCTCGTCCGGCCCTACTTCCAGACGTACGTCTCGACCGAGGTCGCCGACGCGACCAAGGTGACCGAGGCGATGTTCGGGCTCGGTGTGGACAGCCGCGAGGCCGTGGATTCCCTTGTCGACAAGGCACTTGCGGCCGGTGGCTCGGTTGCGCGTGAGCCCAGGGACCTCGGCTTCATGTACAACCGCACCTTCCTCGACCCCGACGGCCACTACTGGGACGTCTTCTGGATGGACCCGGTCGCCGCACAGCAGGGCCCACCCACCGAGTAGGCGCTGTTGGCTACGGCCGGCGAGGTGGGGCCCAGTCGAACTCCAGTGCACCGAGTCGGCGAATGTCGGCGCCGGCTGACCGCCGCCCAACTCAGAACGGCGGTAGGTCATCCTCGGCCGTTCTCGCGCCGGTGGCGGCGGGTGTCGGCTCGGGTGGTGCTGGGTCGGTGAGGGATGGTGCTCCGCTTCGGTGGTGCCGGCCGTAGGGGTCGGTGAGCCTGTGTTCGCCGGGGCCGGTCTGTTGGAGTTTCCAGTCCCGCTCGGTCTTCGCCTTGTGGTGCCGGGGGCACAGCGGTGCGATGTTGTCCACCGACGTCGGTCCGCCGTCGGCGTGTTCGGTGTTGTGGTCCAGGTGGCAGGTTGCTGCGGGCCTGCGGCAGGTGGTCCATACGCAGCGCTGGTCGCGGGCGTGTACGAGTTCTGCCTGTAGTCCGCGCAGGAACCTCGCCGGGATGGGATGCAAGTGGAGTAACCGTCCGGTGACCGGGTGGGTGACACCGACGCTGAATCGGGCTTCGGGGTTGGTGAGGTTGTTCGCCACCAGCCTCGCGGCGACCTCGGTGATGACCGGTCCGAACCCGCCGAGTTCACCGGGCCGGGTGGAAAGTCCCATCAGGGTGGTCAGCGGGATGTTCAGCTGGATCTTCGCCCGCGTTCGTATCCCGCCCCAGCTCCGCTGCGAGGAAGACCAGGGCGGCCCGGCTTGTGGGGGTGCGGTCGTCCTATCTGTCGGCGGGCCGGTGTCGCCAGGCGGTGGGAATGTCGACTCGTCGGGTCGGCGCTTCTGCTGTGGGATGTGACCCGCGGCGGGCTGACCGGCGATGGGAGCGTCGGCGGCCACATCTTCTTCGGCGGCGCTGCTTTCGGCGGCGTCGTGGGCGGCGATGTCGTGGACCGGGGTGCCATTCGCCGCCGACCCGCACACCGTGCACCTGGCCACAGGAACCGGGGAGCAGTCACGGCACTCGCACCAGTCGTAGTGCAGGTCGTGGTCAGGGAAGCGGTGAACGGCACAGTGCCCCTGCGCGGACTCGGTGTCGGCCCGCTCTTGCGGGACATCGTTCTCCGTGTTGCCCTGCTCGGTCTCGTCTTGCTCGGTCTCGTCTTGCTCGGTCTCGTCCTGCTCGGCTTCGTCCTGTTCGGTCTCGCCGGGGGTCTGGTCGGCCTGCCTGGGCGCGGAGCAGTCGGTGATGTGGGCGGTGCCGGTGAGTAGGGCGGCGGCGACGTCGGCGCGGAGTTGGCTGAGGGTGCGGGAGTCGCCGGTGGACTTGACCGCACGGGCGATGGCGTCGATGTAGCCGTACGCCTCAGCAGCCTGATCGGCCGAGAGGCCGCGGATGGCGAGGTCGGCGACGCCGTCGACGGCGGGCCACATCGCCACGTTCCGCCCGGTCCGCGCGGCCCGATGCCGCTTCAATGCGGCTTCGGGGTCGGCTTTGAGGACCTCTGCCTCGACTTTCGCCCGCAGTAGCCCGCCCCTCAGCTCCAGGACCTTGGGGAAGATGGCGTCCTCGATGCCACCCCACAGGTCGGGCTTGGCGTCGGCGACCCGGTCCACGATGGTGCGGACCTCGTTGAGCTCCAACTGGCCCGACGCCAACGCCTCACGCACCCGCGGCAGCCGGGGCAGCGTGGCGGCCAAAGACACGTACTGGTGCGCCCGGTAGCCGGTCCACCCCAGCAGCGGTTCGAGGACTTCCGGGGTCATCGGGTCCGGTGTGACACTCCGTTCGGCAGGATCCTCGGGCATGCCATCGGTGGCGTAGGTCAGCTCGTTCACCGCGCTCAGGCAGGTGGCCTCCACCCAGCAGCCCAGCCGCCGCTGGCCCTTGATCAGCTCCTCCAGCTCCCACCCGTTACACTCACGGACGTCGACCGAAGCGACCGCAACAGCCAACTCCGGCCCGCCCGGCAGATCAGCGAACCCGGCAGGCAGCACCCGACGACCACCAGGCTGTTCACCCAGGTGGCCGTCGAAGCACTCCCCGCCGTCGCTCATGCGTTCGATTCTACCGAACAAGATCACCTCACGCTCGCGGGAAACCCCTTACCTGCAAGGGAAATCTACGCGTCTTTCGGCCTGCGCTCATCGAGACGGCTCCCGTCAGGAGTCTCTGCTGTCTCACCTTCTGAGGAGCATGCCGTCGGGCCTTTCACGTACCATCCGCCGATGGGGCTCGTGGAAGCTCGACAACACGCTCTCAGGAATCAGCCCGGCGGGACGACCGCCACGTCCGAGCCCTGGCGAGGATCCGCTCGATCACGTCCGATTTCGCGTCGACGTATTCGTTCACGTCAACCCGGGCCTGCCTGGCCAGTCGCGTTTCGTCGCCGCGTAGCGGGCGCGGTCGGACTCGTCGATCCGCAGCCGGCCGCCCAAGTCCAGGTAGTCGTCGACGGCCCGATCGGAAGGCTCGTAGACATGAACGTGCACGACCCGCTCGGGCGCACGGAGCCGATGTGAACCGAGTCCAGGTAGGCGTCTCGCTCTTCGGCGGGCATGGCCGCACTCTGGTTGCCGACTTCGAAGCCCTTACGTGTCGCATGCCCGGATCCGGCTCGATCGCCCAGGCGCACACGGATCCCGTGTTACGGTCGAACCTCCACGCGGGTGCCCGCCGGCAGCGGGCTGAGAGGGAGCTGACACCGCTCCGACCGCCGAACCTGATCCGGGTCATGCCGGCGAAGGAAGTGAGGAGCCGACCGTGCCAGCAGTGCCTTCTCCGGACCGAGAACGATGAGGGTCGCGGTACTCGGCGCGGGCGTCATCGGGCTGGCCTGCGCGGCCGAGCTCCTGCGCGCCGGGCACGACGTCCACGTGTTCGATCCCGCTCCGGCCTCCGGCGCGACGCACGCCGCCGCGGGCATGCTCTCCCCCGCAGGGGAGGCCTGGCACGGCGAGGGAAACCTCCTCCGCCTCGGGGTGGAGAGCGCCGGCCTGTGGCCGGAATACGCCGCCTGGCTGGAGTTCGCGACCGGCGTGGACGTCGGCCACCGCCGCGCCGGCACGTTGCTGGTCGGCCGCGACCACGACGACGTTCAGGTGGTCCACCGGATCCTCGACGTGCTTGCCGCGCACGGCATCGCGTACGAGGAACTGCGACGGCGCGAGATGCGCGAGCGCGAACCCGAACTCTCCACCCGGGTCGTCGGCGGGGCCTACCTCCCGGGTGACCACAGCGTCAACCCGCGCAGGGTCGCCACGGCCCTGCTCGCCCTGCTCGGCGACCGGGTCGAGCGCTGCCGAGCCGTCCCGTCGATCACCCCGGCGACCACCCCGGCGACCACCCCGGCGTCAGGCGACGCCTCTGCCGGCTCAGTGGACGGCGTACGCACCGAGGACGGGCGGCTGGTGCCCGCCGATGCCGTGTTGGTGGCGACCGGCCACCGGCTTCCCCCGCAGGTGCCGCAGCACCGCCACGTCCGGCCCGTACTCGGCGAGATCCTGCGCATACGGCTGCCTACCGGGCAGGTGCCTATCAGGACTGTGCGCGCCGTCGTGCACGGCGAACCCGTGTACGTCGTTCCGCGCGCCGACGGGGAGGTGGTCGTCGGCGCGACCCAGGAGGAGCACGCCGGCGAGCCGATGCCGACGGTCGGCGGGGTCGCACGGCTGCTCGACGCGGCGCGCACGCTGGTGCCGGGCCTGGAACGCGCCGAGATCCTCGAGGTTCTCGCACGGCACCGTCCCGGCACGCCCGACAACGGCCCCCTGCTCGGCCCGACGGGTGTCGCCGGTCTCTTCCTCGCCGCCGGCCACCACCGAGGCGGGGTGCTGCTGGCTCCGGTCACGGCACGGATCCTGCGTACCCACATCGAGTCCGCTGGACAACCACGACGGTCACCTGCCGCCGAAGCGTCGTCGGTGAGCACCCCGGATGCCGCGAACGCGTTCTCTCCCAACCGGTTCGACGCATTGGACAGGAGGAGCCGATGGACGTCACTGTCAACGGCCAGCTGACACAGGTCCCACCCGGGCTCAGTGTCGCCGAACTGGTGCGCCGGCGACTGCCCGACCCGAGGAGTGTGGCGGTGGCCGTCAACGGCGCCGTCGTACGCGCCGGTGACTGGGAACGCACCCAGGTCGGTCCGGGCGACACCGTCGAGATCGTCACCGCCCGGCAGGGAGGCTGAGATGGCTGAGCAGGCCGAGGTGGTCGACGGGACGGTCAGGATCGGGGTAACCGGCCTGGACGGCCTCACAGTGAACGGTGCCCAGATCGCTTCCCGGCTGTGGATCGGCACCGGTGGACTGAACAATCTCCGCACGATCGTCGACGTCGTGCGGACCGCTGCACCGGGCTTCGTCACGGTGTCGATGCGGCGTACGTCGGACCAGGGTGAGGGTTCGCTGCTGGACGCGCTCGCGGGCGTGCTCGCCGAGACCGGCGCCCGCCTGCTGCCCAACACGGCCGGCTGCCTCAGCGCACGGGAGGCCGTCCTCACCGCGAACCTCGCCCGGGAGGCGCTGGGTACCGACTGGGTGAAGCTGGAGGTGATCGGTGACGAACGTACCCTGATGCCGGACGTGGTCGAGCTACTGGACGCGGCGGAAACCCTTGTGGGACAGGGATTCACCGTACTCCCCTACACCACCGACGACCCGATCGTGGCGCAACGGCTGGTTGACGTCGGCTGTGCCGCGGTGATGCCGTTGGGCTCCCCGATCGGCTCGGGCCTGGGCATCCGCAACCCGCACGCGATCGAGGCCGTCCGCGCGGCGGTCACCGTGCCGGTCGTCCTCGACGCCGGAGTGGGCACCGCCAGCGACGCCGCGCAGGCGATGGAGCTCGGGTGCGACGCCGTGCTTGCCGCGACCGCGATCACCCGGGCCGACGATCCGGTCGCGATGGCGGAGGCGATCCGGTTCGGCGTACGGGCCGGCCACCTGGCCCGCGCGGCCGGACGGATACCGCGGCTCGCCGGCGCCCGCCCCTCCTCACCGATGGCCGGCCGGGTGACCGGGTGACCGGGTGACCGGGTGACCTTTCCGGAGCCCCCGCTGCCGCGGATCCTGCTGCTCACCGACCGGTCCCAGCTTCCACCCGGAGCCGGCCTGATCGAGGCGGTCGTCCGGTGCGTGCGGGCCGGTCTTCGTGCGGTGGTCCTGCGTGAGCTCGACCTGCCCGACACTGAACGAGCCTTACTGGCGAAGGAGATCCGCCGCCGCACTCACGGCTACGACGTCCTCGTGATCTCCGCGCGTCGCCGGCTTGCGTACACCCACGGGGTGCACCAGTCGTCCACCCAGCCCGGCCTCGCCAGTCAGTCCGGGGAGCTGCTCGGGCGCTCGTGTCACGACCACGAGGAGGTACGCCGGGCGGTTGCCGAGGGTGCGGCGTACGTCACGGTCTCCCCCGTCGCGCCAACGGAGTCCAAGCCTGGTTACGGTCCCGCCCTCGGCGTGGACGGCGTGCGCCGGATGGTGAAGGAGGCCGACGGCACGCCGGTGTTCGCCCTCGGCGGGGTGACGGCGGTGAACGCGGTCGCGATGCGGACAGCCGGCGCGTACGGCGTTGCGTTGATGGGTGGGGTGATGCGCAGCGCCGACCCGGCCGCCACGTTCGGCCGGCTCCGGGACGCGATGAAGGGTGACATGCCCGAGAGTCCGAGAAAACGGGGGCACCTCGGCGGGTGACCCGCCGGGTTCGCCGACCGGAGACGATGATGATGGCCATGACTTTGTCGACGGTGTTCACGGAGATGTTCGGCATTCGGCACCCGGTCGCACCGGCACCGATGGGCGGATCGGCCGGTGGTGCGCTCGCGGCGGCAGTCTCGGAGGGCGGCGGGCTGGGGATCCTCGGGGGCGGGCAGGGCGACCGGGAATGGCTGGATCGCGAGCTGTCGATCGTCGCGGAGACAACCGACCGGCCGTGGAGCGTCGGCTTTCTCACGTGGGCGGTCGACGCCGCCGTGATCGAGTGGACGCTGGAACGCGGACCGGCCGCGGTGATGCTGTCCTTTGGCGACCCTGCTCCGTTCGCCGAACGTGTCCGCGCGGCAGGCGTCAAGCTGATCGTCCAGGTCACCGATCTGGAGGAGGCCAGGCAAGCGGTGGACGTGGGTGCCGACGTCATCGTGGCGCAGGGCACCGAGGCCGGCGGACATGGAGCTCGGCGCGGGCGGTCCACGCTGACGTTCGTGCCCGTGGTGGCCGACCTGGTGGCACCGTTGCCTGTACTGGCGGCGGGTGGGATCGCCGACGGACGCGGGCTGGCCGCAGCGTTGACGCTCGGTGCGGCCGGAGCACTGGTCGGCACCCGCTTCCAGGCCACGTTCGAGGCCCTGGTCGACCCGTCGATCGCGAAGGCGATCGTGGAGGGGCGAGGGGACGACACCGAGCGCAGCCGCGTCCTCGACATCGCCCGTGGGTCCCGGTGGCCCTCGAACTACGCAGCCCGCACTCTCGGCCACCCGTACCTCGACCGGTGGCGCGGCCGTGAGGCCGAACTGGCCGGCGACACCTCCGCAATCCAGGCATACCAGGCCGAGGTCACCCGAGGCGAGCTGCCGCCGCTGCCGGTGTGGGCCGGCGAGTGCGTCGACCTCGTCGACGGCCTCCTGCCCGCGGCCAACGTGGTGCGGGCCATGGTCGCCGGCGCCGAGTCCGCCCTGGCCCGCGTAACCAGGAGCTGACTTCACCGGCGACTGTGATCAGTCGAGGCGTCCGGGAAGCCACCGAACAGGCCTTGGGAAGGATCGGCATCCGCTCCCGAGGGAAAGGCCGATCAGCGTCGTGGACGGCTGATCCGCACGCTGAGGTTGCCGAGGTCGGTCCAGTACGGCTCGGCAACGAACCTGCCGTCGTATCCGTCGAAGTCCCGGGACCCGCTCGCGGGCGGACCGCCGGAAGCGTGCTCGGTGCTCCTGCCAAGCCGGCGTTGCGGACCCCAGCCGCACGTCTCGACGCGTACGAAGAAGTCCCAGGTCCCGACGTCGAGCGGTCGGCCGAGTTTGCCGGTCGCGGGGTTCACTCTGGCGGTGCCGACCAGCCGTAGGTGCCGGATGTCCTCCACGGTGCCCACGTCGGCGTCGAGGTGGAGTTCGCTGCGGGTCGAAACGGGATAGACACCCTTGTCCTCGCGCTTTTGCAGGTGGATCTCCAGCGTGCTGTCCCCGACCAGCTTGGACACGTCGAAGGTGTCGTCGGGCAGCCGCGTCCGAAGATCACAGGGCGCTTCCCACACCAGACGGTCACCGATTCGCCGGAAGGTCACCGGATGCCCGTCGGCGTAGGTCAGCCGGCCGCACACCCGGACCACGAGGGTGTCGCCGTCCCAGCCGACGTGCTCGAGTTCGGCGGCGACGGTGAGCCCGCGCTCGGCGGCGGCCAGGCGCACGATGTCGGCGTAGGCGTTTCGGCGCAGCAGACTCGACCGGACGCGCATGGAGATCGGCAGCCAGTCGTCCACCGAGTCGGGGAACCTCTCCAGCGCCAGCCGGCGGACCTGGCGGTACCAGCGACGCCGGCTGTGGAGGAGCGGCCTGCCGAGGAACGCCCGCCAGGTCAGCAGCCGCAGCATCTTCGAGTGGTACCAGTAGGCGTACATCTGGTCTCGCTCGTCGCCCGGCTCGGTGTGGGCGTCCACGATGTCGAGGACATCCCGCAGGGCCTGGTAGTACGCCACCGGGTCGAACCGGCGGGCCGAGTAGTGGGCGCGCCCGGCGCGTTTGACCCAGTGGCAGCACACCTCGTCGGCGAGCACGCTGATGGTCCGTGCGAGGAAGTACGCCTCGACGACGAAGCGGTGGTCCTCCAGCCAGGCCGGGCCCTCGGCGAACCGGAGGTCGTGCCGGAGCAGGAAACTCCTGCGGAACAGCTTGTGGGGTGTGAGGAACCCGAGCAGATGGTCGGTGAGGATGTCCGCTCGGTCGCGCGAGGCGGCGAACATGCTTCTCGGTGCGCCGCGGCCGCCATGGCCGACCACCTTGCCGATCACGATGTCGGAGTCGCACCGCGCCGCCATGGCGTACATGCGTTCGAGGGCAGGCGGGGCCAGCCGGTCGTCGTGGTCCAGAAAATAGACGTACTCCCCCTGTGCCCGGACGACGCCGGTGTTGCGCGGGCCACCCGGCCCACCGCCTCGGGGTAGGCGCACGACGCGCACCACCTGCTCCTGCCCGGCGAGGGCGTCCAGCATCTCCGGCGTCCCGTCGGTGGACCCGTCGTCGACGAACACGACCTCGTAGTCGGCACGCGGCATCGTCTGCGCGAGCACGGACTCCACGCACTCGTCGAGGCACGCCCGGCCGTTGTAGACCGGGACGATCACGCTCACCTTTACTCCCATGGTGAAGGGAAATCTCACCTGTCCGACCGCGGAGCAAACTTCGCGGCGGCCAGGAGTCGCGCCATTGGGCGGGGAATGGCCGGGGAATGGCCGCCTGGGTCGTGGCCACCGAGAGCGCACACCTGCCCCTAAGGCGTTTAGGGACAGGTGTAGCATCTTTCGGGAAGCGAGAGGATGATCGCGATCATGGCGCGCGCAGGACTGACTGCCGAGCGGCTCGTTCGGGCAGGAGCCGAGCTGGCGGACGAGAAGGGCTTCGACCAGGTGACCGTCTCGGCGCTGGCCAGGCGGTTCGACGTGAAGGTCGCCAGCCTGTACTGGCACCTGGACAGCTCGGAGGGCCTGAAGACCCGGATCGCCCTGCTGGCGTTGGAGGAGATGGCCGACCGGGCCGCCTCCGCACTGGCCGGCCGGGCGGGCAAGGACGCGTTGACAGCACTGGCGAACGTCTACCGCGACTACGCCCGCGAACACCCCGGCCGTTACGCCGCCGCACAGCATCGGCTCGATCCGGAGACGGCAGCGGCGAGTGCCGGAGTTCGGCACGCCGAGTTCACCCGCGCGATCCTGCGCGCCTACGACCTGACCGAACCGGACCAGACGCACGCCGTTCGCCTGCTGGGCAGCTTCTTCCGGGGCTACGTGGCCCTGGAGGCGGGCGGAGGATTCGACCACAGCTCCCCCGACTCCCAGCAGACCTGGGAACGGCTTCTGGACGCTCTCGACGCCCTGCTGCGCAACTGGCCGAGAAACCCGAGGTAACCATGCCCGATCGAAACGACTGGATCGCCGTGCCCATCGGCCCCGACCTCCTGCGCGGTGCCGCGGAGTGGGAGCGGACCGAACGCGGCCTGCTGCCGCACCGGCTTCCCGCATGGGCTCGCGCACAGAACACGGACCCGCAGCTGGCCATGGCGGAGTCCCAGCCGTCCGGCGTGCGACTGGTCTTCCGTACCGAGGCGACGTCCGTCGAACTGGACGTGCTGCCCACCAGGCGGATCTATCCGGGCGCACCACCTCGCCCGGACGGCGTCCACGACCTGCTGGTCGACGGACACCTTGCCGGCCAGGCCGTCGCGACCGGTGGTGACACCATCACCGTCGACCTGGCCACCGGCACCGCCGAGCACCGGCCCGGACCTGTCGGCACGGTCGCCTTCGACGGCCTGCCCGCGCGGACGAAGAACGTCGAGATCTGGCTGCCCCACAACGAGACCACCGAACTCGTCGCCCTGCGTACGAACGCGCCCGTCCAGCCCACGCCGGACAAGGAGCGTCCGGTGTGGCTGCACCACGGAAGCTCCATCAGCCACGGCTCCAACGCCACGAGCCCCAGCACCACCTGGCCGGCACTCGCCGCCTCCCTCGGTGGTGTGGAGCTGACCAACCTGGGCTTCGGCGGCGGTGCGCTCCTGGACCCGTTCACCGCACGGGTGATGCGGGACAGCCGTGCCGACCTGATCAGCGTCAAGATCGGTATCAACGTCGTCAACGCCGACCTGATGCGGCTGCGCGCGTTCACCCCTGCCGTGCACGGGTTTCTCGACACGGTCCGCGAGGGTCACCCGACCACTCCCCTGCTGGTCGTCTCCGCCATCTACTGTCCGATCCAGGAGGACACACCTGGCCCGTTGGCGTTCGACTTCGAATCCCTCGGTGCGGGAGAGTTGCGATTCCGGGCCACCGGCGATCCGGCCGAGCGCGCAGTCGGCAAGCTGACTTTGACAGTGATCCGGGACGAGCTGGCCCGCGTCGTCGCGCAACGGTCGGTCGACGACCCGAACCTGTACTACCTCGACGGCCGGGAGCTCTACGGTGAAGAGGACTTCGCCGAACTCCCGTTGCCCGACGAGGTTCACCCGGACGCCGCCACGCATCGCCTCATCGGGGAACGCTTCGCCGGCATCGCCTTCGGCGAAGGCGGACCGCTGTCGGCGAAGCGCCCTTGATCTACGGCCTCAGCCTGGCGGCACGTGCCTGTAGATGACGTTGCTCGGCGAGGCTGGCGGTGGCCTTCGCGGCGCGGCGGTAGTTCTCGTACGCCCCGGCCAGGTCACCGGTCTTCTCCAGCAGATGTGCTCGTACGGACAACAGCCGGTGGTGGCCGGCCATCCGTTCGTCACTGTCGAGGGTGGCCAGCAGGGCCAGGCCGGCCGGCGGGCCCTCGGTCTCGGCGAGCGCGATCGCGCGGTTGAGGGTGACCATCGGGTTGGGCGCGATGCGTTCCAGGATGAGGTACAGCGCGTGCACCTGCGCCCAGTTGGTCTCCTCGGCCGTGTCCGCGTCGGAGTGGGTGGCGGCGATGGCGGCCTGGAGCTGGTAGGGCCCGAGCTCCGGGCCGGCCAGCGAGGCCTTGACGAGCTCGGTTCCCTCCTCGACCAGGTCCCGATCCCAGCTCGTCCGGTCCTGCTCCCCAAGCGGCACCAGGTCACCGGAGGCTGTCGTACGCGCCTCCCGGCGGGCGTGGTTGAGCAACATCAGCGCGAGCAGGCCGGCCACCTCGCTGTTGTCCGGGAGCTGTGCGCGCACCATTCTCGCCAGCCGGATCGCCTCGTACGCAAGGTCGGCCCGGTGCAGCTCGCTGCCGGAGGAGGCGGTGTAGCCCTCGTTGAAGATCAGGTAGAGCACGTGCAGGACCACCCGTAGCCGATCCTCTCGCTCCGCACCCGACGGCAACGTGAACGAGCTTCCGGCAACCCTGATGCGCTGCTTGGCACGGCTGATCCTGGCCGCCATCGTGGCCTCGGGCACCAGGAACGCACGGGCTATCTCGGCCGTGGTGAGGCCGCCGACCGCCCGTAGCGTCAGGGCGGTCTGCGAGGACGGCGTCAGCGCCGGATGGCAGCACAGGAACAGCAACACGAGCGTGTCGTCGGTGTCCGGCACGTCCTCGGGCACCACCTCGGTGGCGGCCGCCGACTCCCGCTCCCGGCGCGCGTGGTCGCTACGCATGTGGTCGATCAGCCGACGGGACGCGACGGTCACCAGCCAGCCGTGCGGGTTGTTCGGCACACCGTCGGCCGGCCACTGCGCGGTGGCGGCGAGGACGGCCTCCTGTACGGCGTCCTCGCAGTCCTCGAACTGGCCGTGCCGGCGTACCAGCGCGCCGAGGACCTGCGGCGTCAGCTCGCGGAGCAGGTCCTCGACGGCCGGTGCGGTCATGCGTCCAGGTTTCCGTCGGCGAACATCACCTGCCGCACCTCGACTCCCAGTCCCTCGATCGCAGTGTCCGGGATCCGGGCGGCGAGTTCGAGCGCCCGTTCCTTGTTCTCGCAGTCGATCAGGTAGAAGCCGCCGAGGAACTCCTTCGACTCCAGGAAGGGCCCGTCGGTCACCGCCGGCTGGCCGTTTCGTACGGTCACCACGGCCGCCTGGGACGGATCGACCAGCGCCAGCGTGTTGATCAGCTCTCCGGACTCCTTCAGCCCCTGGATGAACCTGCCGTGGCCATCCCCGATCGCCTCCTTCTCCTCGTCGGTCAGCGACTCCAGGACAGCCGGGTTGATGTGCATGCTGATCAGGAACTTCATGTCGTTCTCCCTCGTGCTTCGCGAGCCCCGGCGGGGCCCTTCGACCGGTTGGTCGGAGCCGCAAAGGCTGTCTTGACATCCCCCGGACAGAACTTTGGCACGAGTTTCGCGACGTCGTGCGCCCGGATCACGAGGTTCGTCCCTTCCGGGCCATGGCCCGAACCACGCTCCGGGCCACGCCCCGAACCGAAACCAACCCGATCCTTCCGTCGCGTCGATGTCAAGAAGCCGACGGCCGCTCCGACAGACCGGCGAACCGTCGAATGGAACACCGAGAGAACGCGGAGTCATCGGGATGCGATTCAACCGGGCGGCGCTGGGGCTGCTCGTCCTCGTGCTGCCGGCACTTTTCGTCGCCATGGACCAGACGGCACTGCTCCTGGCGCTGCCGCAGCTGAGCGCCGACCTGGGTGCCACCAACGTCCAGCAACTGTGGATCAGCGACAGCTACGGGTTCCTGGTGGCCGGCATGGTCATCACGATGGGCACCCTCGGGGACCGGATCGGCCGCAGGCGGTTGCTCATGATCGGTGGAGCGGCATTCGCGGTGATGTCGGTCCTGGCCGCCTTCGCGACCAGTCCCCTGACGCTGATCATCGCCCGCGCGTTCCTGGGCGTGGCCGGTGCGACCCTGGCGCCGTCCACGTTGGCCTTGATCACCAACATGTTCGGCGACGACCGCAGGCGCGGACAGGCCATCGCGATCTGGGCGGCGTGCCAGTTCACCGGCGGCGCGCTCGGGCCCGTGCTCGCCGGGCTGCTGCTCCAGCACTTCTGGTGGGGGTCGGTGTTCCTGGCCGCCGTGCCGGCGATGGTGCTGCTGCCGCTGGCCGGACCGTCCCTGCTGCCGGAGTTCCGCAGTGACCGGGCCGGGCGGCCGGACCCGACCAGCGTCGGGCTGTCCCTCCTGGCGGTGCTGACGATCGTGTACGGCGGCAAGCAAGTGGCTGTGGAGGGCGTTCGAGCCGTACCGGTGGTAGCTGTCGTCGTCGGAGCCGTCGCCGGATACGTGTTCGTACGCCGGCAACTTCGGCTGGACGCGCCGCTGCTGGACCTGCGGCTGTTGCGCAACCGGCCGTTGACGGCCGCTCTCCTCGCGCTGGTGTTCGCCGGCGTCGCCATGGCCGGCACGGGCCTGGTGGTGACGCAGTACCTGCAGAGCGTGCTGGGCTTCTCCCCGCTCGCGTCGGCGGTGTTGTTCGCCCCCATGGGCCTGGCCGTCGCGGTCGGCACCCTGGCCGCGCCGGCGCTGGCCCGGCGGGTGAGCCGGACCACCGCGATCGCCGGCGGCCTGGTGGTGTCGTCGTCGGGTGCCGTGCTCCTGGTTGCCGTCGGCGGTGCGGGCTCACTGCCGCTGGTGATGGCCGGCATCGCCGTACTGGCGCTGGGCACCGGCCCGCTGTTCGCGCTGGGCACCGGGCTGATCGTGGGATCCGTGCCACCGGAGCGCGCCGGCTCGGCGGCCTCGATGTCGGAGACCGGCAACTACCTCGGCGGTTCGCTCGGGTTCGCGGTGCTCGGCGTGGTGGCCGCGGTCGTCTACCGCTCACGGATGGGCGGTACGTCGGACTCGCTGGCCGGTGCGGTCGCCGAGAGCCGACAGCTCCCCGCCGGTCAGGGCGCGGACCTGTTGCACGCCGCGCGGGAGGCGTTCACCGCCGGCCTGCACGTCACCGGCGTGCTCGTCGCGGTCATCTTCGCCGGGCTCGCCGTCCTGGTCGCGACCATGCGGCCATCGAGGCGGTCGGCCGCTGCCGCGGTCCCTCACTACGAGAGGACCGGCCCGTGAAAGCACTGTGAAGTCCGGAAGCTGTCCATTACCTATGGGTCCAGGAGGGGCTGGTGCCAGACCAGCGTGTAGCGCCAGAACAGCCGACGACGAAGGCGTACGCCGGGCAGTGCGGTCCGGGCATCACTCGCGATCTCGGAAAAGGTCATCTCCGCCGGCCGGGATCTGGCGGCCACCGATGCCGGCCTCGGTGCCCGGCGAGGCGTGTTCTTGAGCCATCCCATAGCGAGGTTCAGCGGAACGGACGCCGCGCCGAACAGGTAGTCGCCGAACGTGCATTCGTCGTACAGGCCGACGATCACCAGCGTCCCCCCGGGAGCGAGCCGCCGGCGGAAGAGATCGATCGCGTCGGTGAACGGCAGATGGTGGACGGCCGCGACGCAGGTGATGACGTCGTCGTAGGAACCGGGCGGGATGTCGGTGAGTGCATCCCCGACCAAGAAGCTCACTCGGGCGCTCGGACAGGTGCGCTCCCGAGCGACAGCGATGATCTGTGGGTCGGCGTCGAAGCCGTCCACAACTTCGGCGCGTGTCGCCAGCAGCCTGGCCAGGTCACCGCTGCCGCAGCCGACGTCCAGGGCAGCACCAAACTGTCTGGGCAGTCGCCGCATGATCCACGGGTGGTAGTGGGCGTTGTGCTCCCACGGATGAGCGCGGTTGAACCGATGAATCGCCTGGAGTACTCGCTGCTTCACCTACCAAGGATCTGCTCCGGGCGATGCTGGGTGTGGGAGAAGCCGGCCCGCCTCTCCCACACCCGGCCGGTCAGCTGTGCTACGCGGGTTCGAAAAGACTGAAGGGCGTGCCCTGATCGTCGTGGCAGTGCGCGATTCGCCCGATCCCGGGAACCGTTTGGGTTTCCGCCCTTGCGCCGCCGAGTTCGTGGACCTGCTTGACCGAGGCGTCCATGTCCTCGGTGGCGAAGTAGACCCGGGGGTGGCTGAACCCATCCTCCCGCGGCACGATCGCGCCCTCCGGTCCGTTGCCGATCACGTGGTAGTCGCCGGGGAACTCGCTGGTCTCCCAGCCGAACAGACCGCCGTAGAAGGCGCGAGCCTTGGCGGTATCGGCGGCAGGTAGTTCGATCCAGTTGATCTGTCCGTGCGTTGTCGGCATTGCCGGTCCTTTCGGTGCAAGCGTCGGTTGACGCACCGGAGGACGAACGGCCGCGGCCGTTCTCGACACTCCTCGACACTTCAGCGGATGGTTTTCTGCTCCAGTGCCTTCCGGCCGGCGTCGAAGCCGCGGAGCGCGGCGCCGAGTGCCGCCGCGACGGTGACCTCGAAGATCTGGTCCTGCGAGCACCCGGCTGCGATGAGCCGGTCGATGTCGGCGCCGGTGATCCGGTACGACGCGTCGCGGACGGCCTGGGCGTAGGGCTGCCATGGTTCGGGGACCAGTTCACCCGTCGCGGCGGCGGCCCGCAACGCCGGTTCCGTGGTGGCGGGCGCGTCCAGCACCGCGTGGCGCAGGTTGGCCACGTCGTCGCCGAGATCGGTGACAGGTCCGTCGGCGAGGAGGAAGGACGGGAAGCGGTAGCCGAACCGGTGCAGAGCGCGGGTGCCGCTGTGCAACTGGCCTTCGCGGAGGTCGAAGCCGAATGCGTTGGCCAGACGGTTGACGATGTTCCACACCAGGTTGACGCGCAGCGCTTCCAGCACCGCGCCGTCCGGGAGATCGGTGAGGTCCGGGAGGCCGGCGACCGCCGCGGTGTTCACACCGTCCGGCGTATCGCTGATCAGGTCGAGGAACTCCCGGACGGCCCGCAGTTGTGGCCGGGCCGAGGCCGGGTCGTCAGGGTCGATCTCGCCGTTGCCGGCGATCCGGGTGAGCTCGGCGTGGGAGTCGATGCAGAACGGGCACCGGTGCAGTTGCGCGGTGCACATCGCGAGGTACTCCCGCTCCCCCGCCGTCCAGTACGACGGCCCCCGCATCGCGTCGGCGGTGAGCTCCAGCAGCGGACGGGTGAGGAAGCCGGGCCGATACAGCAGCATCTTCACGATGTCCGGACTGTCCACCCGCGACGTCACGGAGGTAAGTGTCAGGAAGATCTTCACGCGACGGCGGTGGCCGTGGTCCAGAATCGACAGTCTCATCGGGACTCCGTGAGGTCGAGATCGTGTAGCCGGCCGGCGAGGAACCGCCGGTCGGCGGGGTTGGTGGCGAGTTCGTGGGCACGCCGGTACGCCGATGCCGCCTCCGTGGTGCGGCCGAGACGGCGCAGGAGGTCGGCTCGGGCCGCATGCAGCAGGTGGTAGCGGTCGAGCCCGTCGATCCGGTCGATCAGCGCCAAGCCCTCGGCCGGGTTGGTGGCCGCGGCCACGGCGACGGCATGGTTGAGCGCCACCACCGGCGACGGGGTCAGCATGAGCAGTCGGGCGTAGAGAGCGGCGATCCCCGGCCAGTCCGTACGTTGGTCGGAGTCGGCCTGGGCGTGCAGCGCGGCGATCCCGGCCTGCAGCTGGTACGGACCCGGCCTGCCCATGCGCAGCGCCCGATCCAGTAGCCCGACGGCTTCGATGATCTCCTTCTGGTCCCAGCGGGACCTGTCCTGGTCGGCCAGCAACACCACGTCGCCGGAGGCGCTGTAGCGCGCGGTGTTACGCGAGTCGTGCAACAGCAGCAACGCGACCAGGCCGAGCGCTTCGGGTTCGTCGGGCATCAGGGTGGCGACGAGCTTGCCGAGCCTGATCGCCTCCTCCGGCAACGTACGGCGTTCGGGCCGGTCGTACGCGGCGGTGTAGCCCTGGGTGAAGATCAGATAGATCACCGCGAGAACGCTGGAGAGCCGCTCGGGCAGCAGCGCGTCGGCCGGGACCTCCAGACTGATGCCGGCATCGCGGATCTTCCGTTTCGCGCGCACCAGACGCTGGGCCAGCGTCGGCTCACCGACCAGGAAAGCCCGGGCGATCTGACCGGCGGTCAGCCCCGCGACGGCCTGCAGGGTCAGGGCGACCCGCGCGTCCTCGGCCAGGGCGGGGTGACAGCAGGTGAAGATCAGCGCGAGCCGCTCGTCCCCCATGCTGCGGAGCGTGTCCTCGCCGAAGTCCGTCATCGTCGTCACCGCCTCCGGCGCCGCGCCGAGCTGGGCGAGCTTCTCCCGGCCGAGCCGGGCACGCCGCAACCGGTCGATCGCGCTGTTGCGGGCCGCGGTCAGCAGCCACGCCACCGGGTCGTCGGGCGGTGGTTCGCCCCAGGTGCGCAGCGCGACGGTGCATGCGTCCTGCAGAGCTTCCTCGGCGAGTTCGAAGTCACCGAGGACGCGGATCAGGGCGGCGAGCATCGTTGCCCGATGAGCCCGGTAGACCTGTTCCAATACCGGCGCGGCTGCCGGCGTGGCGTTCATTCGCCGGTGGCCGCCAGGTCCGAACGGCGGTGGTCCAGGCCAGGCACACCGGCGATCGGCCGTACCTCGATCCCACCCTGCTCGGCCATAGGGCACATCGCGGCGAGTTCCAGGGCCTCGTCGAGGTTGCGGCAGTCCAGAACGTAGGCGCCGCCGAGATGCTCGTGGGTTTCGGCGTACGGGCCGTCGGTGATCAGCGTCCGGCCGTCGCGCACGCTGACGGTGGTGGCGGTGTGCTCTGCCTGCAGCGGATGCCCGTAGACGAACGCACCGCGCCGGCGGCACTCGTCGGCGAACGCGTTCACCCTGGCGAGCGCCTCCGCGAAACCCGGGTCGTCCGGCTCGGGCCGCTTGCAGTCGTAGACCAACAGCATGTACTGCATGTGTCCTCCACTCACCCGGAGAGGTCTTCCGGAAAGGGTCTGCCGGAGAGGATGACGAACAGGCCGACCGTATCTCGACACCTCGGTCCCGCTTCTTCACGACGCGTTCCGGCTCGACACTGCGTCGTACATACTAGTTGTTACAGTGGTCGCATGAACTCACGGGACCAGCTGACGGGGGCGATGGCGGACCTGTTGTGGGAGCGCGGCTATGCCGCGACGAGTCCGCGTGACGTGATGGCGCGCGCCGGGGTCGGCCAGGGCAGCATGTACCACCACTTCAGCGGGAAGCACGAGCTCGCGATCGAGGCGCTGTCGGCGGTCACCGCTGAAATGGCGGGCGAGTCGTCGCCACTGGAGGGAGAGGGCTCGCCGCTGGAACGGATGAAGCGCTACCTCTCCTCGCCACGCCCGGGGACGCGGGGATGCCGGGTGGGCCGGATGACCCAGGACCCGCAGGTCGTCAGGGATCCGGAGCTCATCACGATCGTCGCGGACGCCTTCGACACGATGCTGGGCCGCTGGGAGCAGGCGATTACCGAGGCAGTCGCTGCTGGGGAACTCCCGGCGAGCATCGTCCCGGGCGAGCTCGCCCGCACGCTGGCCGCGGTCGTCCAGGGCGGCTACGTGCTCGCCCGCGCGAAGGGCGAGCAGGGGCCGATGGACGCGGCGATCCGGGGAGCCGTCGCCCTGCTCGACGCCGCTCACTCCGCCGTCGCTACCGATCACTGACCAACCCCACAAGGAGAAGACACCCATGACCGTTCGGATCGGAATCAACGGCTTCGGCCGCATCGGCCGCAGCTACCTGCGCGCCGTTCTGCGCAGCGATGCGGATGTGGAGGTTGTCGCGATCAACGACATCGCCGATGCCGCGACGCTCGCCTCGCTCCTGGAGTGGGACTCCCTGTCCGGGCATCTGGACGGCGTGCAGGTCGACGGGGACGCGATTGTCGTTGCCGGGGCGCGCATCCGCGTCACCTCCGAGCGCGAGCCGGCCCGCATCCCCTGGGGCGACGAGCGCGTGGATGTCGTCATCGAGTCGACCGGCCGGTTCGCGGACTCGGCCGGCGCCCGCCGGCACCTGACCGCGGGAGCGCGCAAGGTCATCATCTCCGCGCCCGCCGACGGCGATGTCCCAGCGATCGTGCTCGGTGTCAACGATGATGCCGTCGACGTGACGGAAGACGTGTTCTCCAACGGCTCCTGCACCACGAACTGTCTCGCCCCGATGGCGAAGGTGCTGCACGACGCGTTCGGCATCGAGTCCGGTCTCATGACGACCGTCCACGCCTACACCAGCGACCAGCGCCTCCACGACGCCCCGCACGGTGACCTCCGCCGAGCACGGGCGGCCGCCCTGTCCACGATCCCGACGTCCTCCGGTGCCGCTCGTACGATCGGACGAATCATCCCCGAGCTCGACGGCAAGCTCACCGGCCTCGCGCTGCGTGTGCCCGTGCCCGTCGGGTCGATCACGGACCTCACCGTCAAGCTCTCGCGACCGGCGACCGTCGAGGAGGTCAACGCGGCGTTCCGCAGCGCGGCCGAGGCTCCGGGGATGTCGACCTACCTTGCCTACTCGCAGGCGCCGCTCGTCTCCGCCGACATCGTCGGCAACCCCCACTCCGCAATCTTCGACGCGCCCCTCACCCAGGCAGTCGGGGACCAGATCAAGATCTTCGCCTGGTACGACAACGAGTGGGGATTCTCGAACCGTCTCGTGGAGCTCTCCGAGCGCGTCGGCTCGTAGAGACCTCGCCTCGGGCGCAGTCAGCTGGTGCGACGAGTTGCCCAGACGACGCGTTCGGTACGTACGGCAAGATCGTCGCGGCGCAGAACGCTGTCCGGGCTCTCGGGGTCGAGGAGCCGGTCGAGCGCGGCGAGATCCTCGGCAGGGACTCCTTCGGCACTGCTGCCGCGCAGGCGTTGCAGGCTTCCCAGGGCGTAGGCGCCGAACGCCTTGTTGTGGGCGCCGTCGACGTTCACGGTGAAGGTGCGTTCGCCGTCGCGCGTGAATCCGGCGGTGGTCAGCTTCGGCCCCCAGTCGATGCCGCGGTGGGGCAGGTGCTCGGCGAAGTGGCGGTCGCTCGCGGCGTGGCAGCGTTCTTCCAGGCCGGGGCGGTCCGCAGGGGCGTCGTCGGGCAGGAATCGTGGGTAGCCGGCGAGCTCCACGAGGGCGAACAGCCCGCCGGGCGCGAGGATGCTGAGGACCTTACGCAGCGCGGGCTCGGGATCGGCCAGGTGATGCATCGAAGCCGAGGCCCACACCAGATCCGGCGAACCGAGGTCGGGCCAGGCCGGGGCGTCAAGGTCGGCTTGCACCGTGCTCACCCGCGCTTCCACACCGCGAGCACTCGCCTTCTCCCACAACCGCTGCAGATGTGTGGCCGAGGAGTCGACCGCGGTTACGTTCGCGTCTGGGAAGCGATCGAGAAGGGCGAAGGTGCCCGCCCCGGTCCCGCAGCCCAGGTCCACGATCTGGCGAGGAGGCGAGGCGACGGGCAGCCACGCCGTGATGGCGGCAAGGTGCTCGGCAAGGGCTTCCGCCTCCAGGTCGAGCATCCGCGCATGATCGTCGGAGCCAGGCTGATCCTGGTGTCGGTGCTGGTCCTGGTCATGGTGCGGCTCGCCGTGGTGGGGGCCGGGGTGAGGTGCGTACGACATGCCCTCACCGTAGGGCGCACGATGCCGTGAGAGCACGAGCTCTTGCCGTACACGCAAGCGATGGTTGTCACGGGCAGCCGTACACGCAAGCGCCGCCGAATCGCCCTGCCCGGCGACGCGAAACGGCAATCACTCAGTCGCTCTCGGCTCGTTGATGGCTGCGCCGCGCCTCGCGGTCGAAGATGCCGAGGACCTCGCAGGGTCCGCGCTCAGCGCCGATGGCGTGCGGAAGCATGGTCGGAAACTCCGCGGCCTGGTTGGTCTCGAGCCGGTAGCGGCCGTGGCCGAGCATGAGGATCGCGGTGCCGGACAGGACCACGAGCCATTCGCGGCCGGGGTGTGCTCGCATGCGTGCAGGATTGTCCGGCGGTGGCTCGGTCAGGCGCTGGCGTACGACGGTCGTGCCCGGCTCGGCCTTCATGGCCCAGCGCATCGTCCCGTGCGCACCGTCGATCACCGGGCTGGTGACGATGTCGTCGGAGGCGGTCTCGACCAACTGGTCCAAGGTGGTGTCCAGAGCGCGGGCGAGGGTGACGAGTTGGTCCAGCGCCAGGCGGCGCTGGCCGTTCTCGATCCGGGAAAGCGTGGACTGGCTGACGCTCGCTCGTCTCGCCAGCTCCTCCAGGGACCAGCCCTGAGCCACCCGTAGAGCACGGATGCGTTTGCGTACCAGGCTCTCCAGCTCGTCGTCTCCTTGCGTCATACGCAAGATCCTATGCTTTCAGGGCAAGCTCCGGGTTAGCGTCGGGTGTAGAGAGCCCGATCGGTGGGGCCACGGCAGGACGAAAGGTACGAACCATGCCAGTAAAGACCGATCCCTCCGTGAGTGACGCGCTGCCGGCCGAGACCGTCGACGCCGTGGTGATCGGCGGCGGCGCCGCCGGCCTGAACGGCGCGCTGATGCTCGCCCGCTCCCGCCGTTCGGTCGTCGTGATCGACAGCGGCACTCCACGCAACGCCCCTGCCGAGGGCGTGCACGGCCTCCTCGGGCTGGACGGCACCCCGCCTGCCGAGTTGTACGACCGGGGACGCGAGGAGGTTCGCCGCTACGGGGGCCTGGTCGTCTTCGACGAGATGACCTCCGCCGTGCCCGCCGCCCCGTCCGTCGACGGCGACCTGCGCTTCGGCATCGCCCTGGCCGGCGGCCGCACTCTGACCGCGCGGCGCGTGCTGGTAGCCACCGGCCTGCGCGACCTGCTGCCGGATGTTCCCGGTCTGGCGGAGCACTGGGGACACGGCGTCGTGCACTGCCCGTACTGCCACGGCTGGGAGGTGCGCGACGAACCCATCGGCATCCTCGCCGTCGGCCCCGCCTCCATCCACCACGCGCTGCTGTTCCGCCAGTTGACCGAGGACCTCGTCTACTTCACCCTGGGCACCGACCTCGATGCCGACACTCGCGCGCGGCTCGCCGCACGTGACGTTCGCGTCGTCGACACCCCGGTCGACGAGGTCGTCACGGCCGCCGACGGGAAGATCTCCGGCGTACGACTGGCCGACGGTCAGGTCGTGGCCCGCAACGTCCTCGCCGTCGCGACCACGATGCTGGCCCGCACCGAGGGCCTGGACGGTCTGGAACTGCCGATGGAGGACCTGCCCACAGGCATGGGGCGTCGCTTCGCCTCCGGCATGGCCGGCGTCACCGACGTGCCCGGGGTGTGGGTGGCCGGCAACGCCACCGACCTGACCGCCCACGTGGGCGCCTCGGCTGCGGCGGGCGCGCTTGCCGGCGCCCACATCAACGCCCACCTCGCCGTCGCCGACACCGACGCAGCGCTCGCCGCAGCCGAGGGCGCCATCCTCACCTGATTCAGCGGTGTGCACTGCGGGGCGTCAAGTCGTTGGCGGTGCCAGCCGTCCAGTGACTAGGTTCGCCTGGTGCACGATCCCGATCTTGTTCTCCTGCGTGATGTGCGATGGCCCCAGCAGGATCACCGCTGGGTGCGGGAACATCTCGAACGCCTGGGCTGGGCGATGTGCGGTCAGGGCGACTGGGCGTACGTGTATCGATCTCCGCATGGTCGTCTCGCCGCCCGGGTCAGTCCGTTCGAGCCGGGTTACACGTACTTCGTCGATCTCTGCGTACGCTGCGCGGGCAATCGCCACGTTCCACGGATAGAGCTGGCGACTCGACTCAATGGCGGCGGGCACCTGGCCGTACTCGAGTACCTGACCGTCGGGAACACCGGTGTCGTCGAGGAGTTCCTGCGGCACTGGAAGCATCCGGAGGAAGCCGATGCCGACCTGCGCGCTCTCCGGCACGAGGTCGACACCATGGACGAGTGGGGCCGCGAGAACGTTCGGTGGTGGGGCCCGCGGGTCGACATGAGTGACCGTCACGTGCTGTTCTCCGCTGACGGAGACGCCAAGGTCATCGACCTGTTCTTCGTGGAGGGCGACGACCTGCTCACGGAGCTGATCGAGGATCCGCGATCCTTCGTACGGCACATGCCGCTCGACCAACTCCGATACGTACTCGACATGCCAGATCTTCAGACTGGCGACCAGCCTGCCGACTACGTTCGTCGCATACGCGATGCCTTGAACGAGGCTGCGACCGGAACCTGAGGTTCGTTGCCCGCGGGTGGGCCCGGGCGGAGACTGAGCACGTCCCCGCCCGGGTCACCCTCATGACAGGTCAGTTCGTGACCGACCTACCTGCGTACTGGCCGCATGCGGGACAGGCCCGGTGCGCGAGATTCTAGTGCCTCGTCAGGCAACGTTGGGTAGGTATCGGGCTGGCGGATCTTGGATCCGGTGGCGAACCTGGTCTTAGGTTGGGCGCGTTGGTTGGTCCATCGGATGTAGCGGGAGACGGCGGCTTCTTGGGCGACGTGGCTGGGTAGTCGCTGCCGTTGACTGGCCGAGCACGTGACGGCGACCGCTGTCGGGCGGAGACCCCGTGAGAACTTTCTGCCGGCAGCCTGTCGGATTCGGAGCGAGGCGTTCGTAGCAGGGGTGAGAGGTTGGCCGGAGGAGGCCGCCGAGACAAGGAAGTGATGAGATGACGCGGTACCTGACCTTTGGGATGAGCCTGAGCCTGGACGGCTACATCGCCGCGCCCGGCGACGACCTCGGCTGGAGCGTGCCGAGCGACGAACTGTTCCAGTGGTGGTCCGATCGGGTGGGGGCGACGGGCCTGGCGCTGTACGGGCGCAAACTGTGGGAGACGATGAGCTCCCACTGGCCGACCGCCGACCAGCAGCCTGGCGCCACACCGGCGCAGATCGAGTACGCCCGCCGCTGGCGGGACATGCCGAAGGTGGTGTTCTCCTCCACGACCAGCGCGGTCGAGGGGAACGCCCGCCTGGTCACCGGCGACGCTGTCACCGAGATCACCCGGCTCAAGACCGAGGATGGCGGTCCCATGGACGTCGGCGGCGCCACCCTCGCCGCGGCGGCCATGCGGGCCGGGCTGATCGACGAGTACTTGATCGTCACCCACCCGGTCCTGGTGGGCGGCGGCACGCCGTTCTTCACAGCCCTGGACAACTGGGTGAACCTCAACCTGGTGGAGACCCGGACGTTTCCCGACGGCGTGCTCCTGACCAGGTACCAGACCAGGCGCTGAATACCCGACCTCGGATCGGCGCGGGCTCGGGCCACCCAAGGATCCGTGGCCGTATCGCCGACACACCTCCACCCGAAACGATTACAACGCCAACGTTCCTTGACGAGGTACTAGTTTGGCCGGCGTGGAGAGCGCCGAGGCCGCACCGTTGATGGATGCGCCCGCATCGCAGGGTGGGCGCCTCGGCTCAGGTGATGCTGCGGTTCAGCGGCTTCGCGATGCGCTGTCGCGTCTGGCGCAGGAGACTCGCGCTCGGCCGCGCAACGGCCTCACGCATCACGACGCCGACGAAACCGTTGGCACCTTCGGTACTGACGACGCGATGGGTTTCGATCCGCTGCCGCTGCTGCGGGCACTGCACGAGTTCGGTGCGCAGGTGGTCGTCATCGGACAGGTCGCCGGAATCATGCATGGGTCCCGTGAGCTGACCGGGGACCTGGACCTCCTCTGGGACGGTCAGGCCGGAAGGTCGGACGCGTTGGCCGCGGGCTTCGCATCGGTGTCGGCTGAGCTCACCGACGATGACGGCGTTCCCCTGCGCTGTAATGCCGCTGCGTTCGACCTGCCGAAGGTGCTGTTCCGTTCTCCTGGCGCAAGCGGAGATTGCTGCACCCCGGCCCTGCCCTGGAAGGACCTGCCGATAGCCGACTTCCTTACCCGGTGCGAGGTTGCGAGGGCCGACGGGTTCGAGATCCGTTACCTGCATCGCGCTGACCTGATCCGGATGCGGCGAGTTGCCGGACGGGTGAAGGATCACCGACGAGCTGACGAACTCGAGCGGCTGAGCTCTCACCTTTAGTCGAAGAAGCGAACCGCCCGGTCGATTCCGGCCCGGTAGTGATCGGCGCTGCCGGGGTTGCCGGTGGTGTGGTGCACGATCAGCATCCACAGGCATCGTCGCAGCAGCATGAGGTGGAAGAGCGGCTCGTACGACGCGTCGAAGATGTCGCTGTCACCGTACGACGCCAGCAGCCTCTTGAGCGGGATCCGATCACCGTGGCAGAGGTCCCAGTTCATCAGGTCCTCGCCGGGGTGACTACCAGCAGCCCTCTCCATGTCGATGATCCCGGAGATGCGGCCGCCGTCGACGAGGATGTTGTCCATCGTGAAATCGCCGTGTACGAGTCGTGGCGTGGTCCACGGGTAGCGCGGGGCGTATTCGGCAAGCGTCGCGACCGCGCGATCGACGAGCGTGGCCGGGACTCCAAGGCATCTCGCCGCAGCCGTCAGGGCGGGTCGCTCCGCGACCACGTCGAGAAGGGCGAAGTCGACCGGCCAGCCGCGTCCGTCCGCCTGCAGATAGCCGAACCCTTCGATGGGCACGCTGTGGATCCGCGCCAGCAGCGAACCAAGCTCGTCGACCGCTTGGGTTGGCCGCTCGCCGCGGCCGAGGAGCACATCGAGCCGCTCCCCCGGAAGCCTCTCCTCCACACAGAAGGCGACGCCATCCGTGGACTCGATCAGCAGCACCCGTGGCGTCGGTACGCCGAGTTCCCGGACCACATCGAGCGCCCACCGCTCCCCCTCGAACCGCGGCTCCTCCTCGTGCGAGATCCGTACGACGACCTCGCCCGCGTCGTACACCTCACAGACCTGCCCGGCGACGATCGGCTCCAGGCTCGGGGGCGTCGACCCCGTGGCCTTACGTACGACGGACCGGATGAGCGCGGTCGGCGTGCGCATGCCGGAGTGCAGGTCGTGCAGCCAGCCGTCGAACTCGGACATGACCACCGAGCATGACCGGCCCGCCCTCGACCGGCAACGCGATAATCGATGGCGTGACGCGAGGAGAACGTGATCATTCTCGGACAGTCGTTGCCGGTCAAGCCCCGAAGCGTTGACCTGGTGCGCTGAATCTCGCCGCGTTCAACGGCGTACGGCGTCAGTCCGAAGACGAGTCTTCTCGAGGTGGACGAGCTGATAGCTGCCTGCCTGCGTTCGTCCCGTCTCCTGATAGCCGAGTCGCCGGTAGAGACGGAGGTTGGAATGACTGTGCTCGCCGGTGAACAGTCGGACCGAGCTGATGCCGGCTGGTAGGCGGTCCTCCGCTGTGAGCAGGAGCGTCGTGCCCAGGCCCCTGCCCTGCCGGTCGGGTGCGACCGTGAGCCGGCCGATCTCCGCGGTGGACTCCTCGACCAGCCTGACGCGCACGCCGGCCACCAGGCGACCGGATTCGCGGGTGCCCCACGGATGGCATGCCGGGTCGGCCAGAGCGGCGCGTAGCTGATCGAGAGTCTCCGACAACGGCGGCAGGGTGAGGTCGTGGTGTGCTTGGGCCTCGCTGACATACGCGGCCCGCTGGAGAGTCAGCAACTCACCGGCATCAGCGTCGTTCAGCCGGATCACTTCACTGGGAAGTCCGCTCACATGAGGAGGGTACGTGGGGCACACCGACGGTGCAGAGCGGCGTCGGCCGCGTGGAGTGTTCTATCGTGGTCAGCTTCTCCGGCAACCAGACACGACCCCGGATCGAGGTGCGACCAATGGATGACCACGCTGCCGTCCGCCCTGGTAGTGCCGAAGCGGTGCCGGAGCCATCCCGTGCTGACAGAACAGCGGGTGAGTTCGTCACCGAGACGTTCGAGTACGACGGTGGGCGGCAGGTCACCGTCTATGTGCCGCCGGATCCGCCGGAGGCCGTCGTGTTCGCCGGTGACGGCCAGCTGATCTCCCAGTGGGGCGCAGACCTCGAGTCGGCCGACGTACCGCCGACGATGATCGTCGGCGCTTTTCGGACCGACGATCAGGACGAGATGGTACGCATCCGGGAGTACTCACCGTCGTTCGACGAGGACCGGTTCGCGGCCCATGAAAGGTTCTTCGTCCAGGACGTCGCCAGCTGGGTCCGGACCCGCTTCGGCGTCAAGTTGCCGGCCGAACGCACCGCTGTGTGCGGCGTGTCGGCGAGTGGGGAGCTCTCGCTCGCCATGGGGTTGCGCCATCCGGACATCTACGGCGCGGTCTTCTCCGCCTCACCGGGCGGCGGTTACCGCCCGCCTGAGGTGATGCCGAATCCGCTTCCTCGTACCTACCTCGTCGCCGGCACGGAGGAGCCGTTCTTCCTCGAGAACGCGACCCGGTGGGCGGCCGCGCTGCGCGATGCCGGTGCGGAGATCGTGATGACCGAGCGGGCCGGAAACCACGGCGACCCGTTCTGGCAGGCCGAGTTCCCGCTGATGGTGGCCTGGGCGTTCGGACGCTGAAGCAATCGTGGCGTCTCCCGATCTGCTCCTGGTCACCTGCGTCTATGAGAAGGCTGACGGCCCTCGCGCCGCGAAGGATCTCTACGTCGGCCCGTACTTCGCGCGGCTACGGCGCTATGTGGGCCGGCAGGCCAAACCGTGGTTCATCCTCTCCGGTGAACACGGACTCGTGCAGCCGGAGGAGTGGATGGCGCCGTACGACCGAGCTCTGCCCGACACCCCGGAGTGGTACCAGGAGGCCTGGGGGCTGTGGGTCACCACGCGGTTGAGGCTGTTGGCAGGTGACCTGAAGGGGCGGGTGATCGAGATCCATGCCAGCCGCCACTACGTTGCGCACGTGGCACCCCACCTGGAAGAAGCCGGGGCCGTGGTGGAGGTCCCCCTGGCTGACGTCCCGTGGGACGAACACCTGAACTGGTAGGACGAGCACGAGCGTCGGCAGCAGGCCCACGGCTGATGCGAACCATCAGCCCACCCAGGCCGCCCAGTGCTTGCCGGCGTCGCGCTCCAGCGCCTTGAGGTAAACGCTCAGCTTGCCGTAGAAGATGTACACAGCCTCGCGGTAGATCTGATGCTGGACGAACGGCGAAGCGATGAAGCCGCCCCCGCGGTCGATCCGGTCGATGTGCAACTCCTCTTCGGTGAAGCTGTCAAGCGCGCCTTTCATGGCCTCGTCCTGCGCCTGGAACCACGCGCGCAGGCCGGCAATCGTGATCGGCGCCGGGGGTGGAAGCCGGCGGTGCGTCCAGTCGAGGGTGAACTTCTCGAATGAGTGGGTGTAGACGCCCTGCAGGTCACCCAGCTCGACCAGCAACTCGCCCAGCGTCGGGTTGTGGCCCGGAAGCTTGTAGCCGAGGTCGGCATCGGACACCACGGTCAGCAGGTGGTCACGCATGCTGTGGTGCCCGCGGATTTCCTCGTCGAACAGGTTGTTCATCATCCGCCCTCTCGTACGCCGATGTGATTCATGGCGGTGAGAATGGCAGACGCCACCGACAAGCACCATCCTCCTCGACAGCTTCCCCGGGCGGCGGCGTTCCGCTGTCAGCACACACACGATCAGCTGTCAGCGCACGTGATGGACATCGGCCGGTGCCTATCCCAAGACTTGCGGGACGTTGATCAAACTCAGCGAACCGAAGCCGAGCGGCAACCACCGGAGGGCCTGTGCGTGTACCCGACGCAGTGACTCCCCTGCGCAGGAACCGCGACTTCATGGTGCTGTGGTCCGGGCACGCGATCTCGTCCCTGGGAACCAGCATCGCGATGATCGCCTATCCCCTGCTGGCGCTGCTGGCGACCGGTTCGGCGCGCACAGCCGGTCTGATCGCCTTCGTGGGAATGGCGGCCGGAGCGATTCTGCGGCTGCCTGCCGGAGTGTTCGTGGACCGGCTCCCACGCAGGGCGCTCCTGGTGACGTGCGACGCGATCAGGGCGGTGGCCACGGCATCGGTTGCCCTGGCTGTGGTGGCCGACCGGCTCAGCATGGTGCACCTCGTCGTCGTGGCCGTCGTGAGCGCCGCGTGTGACGCGTTCTTCGATCCTGCCCAGATGGTCGCTGTCCGGCAGGTCGTGCCTACGACGCAACTGCCGAACGCCATGGCGCAGAACGAGGCGCGCGGTCACCTGGCCGCTCTCGGGGGGCCGCCTCTGGGTGGCCTTCTCTTCGGCGTCGCGGCCGCGCTGCCGATCGCGGTGCAGGCCGCGAGCTTCGTGACCAGCGGTCTCCTCATCGGCTCGATCAGGCGGAGGCTGTTCGGCGAGGAGAGACCGCACGGGGAGGAAGGGCGACAGGCGAACTTCCGGCCGCTGCGCCACGACCTTCTCACCGGGATCCGGATGGTGTGGACCAACACGTTCCTGCGAGTCACCCTGCTGAGCGCGGCGGGATACTCGCTCATCTTCCCCGCCGTCGTCCTCGTGGTGATCGCGTCGACCAGGGCACGGGGGGCGCCGGCCGTCGAGATCGGCGCGGCCCTCTCCCTTGCCGGGATCGGCGGGATCCTCGGGGCCTGGCTGTCCCCGCAGCTTCAGCGGTGGCTCCCTCCGCCGGTGCTGGTGTACCTCTTCTGTACGACCACCACGCTCGCTCTGGGCGCCCTGATGTTCGCGTACGACCCGTTCCTGGTCGGCGCCCTGCTGGCCCTGACGTACTTCACCTCTGCCCCTGCCAACGGGATGCTCGCCGCCGTCCAGATCAGCATCACTCCACCGGAGCTGCAGGGACGGGTGCTGAGCGCGGTGATGCTCGTGGCCGGCCTTGCCGCGCCGCTGGGTCCGCTCGCCGGCGGATGGCTGCTCCAGGATCTCGGCGTGCGCGTGACGTTTCGTCGTACTCACGTCCGTGTCCGCGGCCATCACCGCCGCGGTGCTCCTCAGCTCCGCCATCAGACACCTGTGCCTTCCCGCGCCTGCTGACCAGGGGGACTACGGCTGACATTCCGGCGCGCGGGAACGACGCCCGCGTTGGTTTCGTCCTGAGAGCCCACCGATTTTGAATCACGGCACGGCCGGGTAGTTCGCAACAGAACTACCCGGTCCGCGGTTCCTGCGGTGAAGGAGTCGGATGAACACGCCCACGGCGCAGCCCAAGGCGGGAATCACCCCGAACATGTTCGGGATCTCCTACGGAATGGCGGGCCTGTCCATCTGCTGGCGATACGCGGCCATGCTGGGGATGGCACCCGGATTGGTGGCCGACGTCCTGTTCATCCTCACCGCCGCCGTATGGCTGGTGCTTGTCGTCGGCTTCCTGGTTCAGGTGCCGCGCCGGCCCGGCGGCTGGCGCGCCGAACTGCAGGATCCTGTGATGGCGCCGTTCGTGTCGCTGATACCGATCGTCGGCATGCTCCTCGCGATCGGACTGATGCCGCACGCCCCGCTGGCCGGCAAGTGGCTGTTCGGGGTCTTCGCCGTCGCCACCACCCTCCTGGCTGGGTGGATGGTCGGCCAGTGGATCGTCGAAGGTCTCGACCTGGAGCGGCTGCACCCTGGATACGTCCTCCCCGCCGTTGCCGGCGGCCTCATCGCATCCATCGGTGCCGCCCTCGCGGGCTGGACCGCCCTTGCTCACGCGTTCATGGGCCTCGGCGTCTTGTCGTGGCTGCTCATCGGTTCCGTCATCATGGCCCGGCTGCTTTTCCGGCCCCGGTTGCCTGCGCCGCTGATGCCCACGCTGGCCATCGACATCGCACCTCCGGCTCTCGCCGGCCTCGCATTCCTGGCCATCACCCACGGCAGGGTCGACGTACTCGTCCTGGCATTCGGCGGGTTCACCACGCTCGCCGTCATCGTCCAGCTCCGGCTGATCCCGGTGTATCGCCGGCTTGCCTTCGGCCCAGCGTTCTGGTCGTTCGCGTTCCCCTACGCCGCGGTCGCCACATTCGCCCTGCACTGGATCAGCTATGGAAGACCCGTCGGGCGCACCGTGTGGAGCTGGCTCGTACTCCTCGCGATCACAGTCTTCATCGCCGCTCTCGTCACCAAGACCGCAATCGCCCTCGCCCGCCGGAGCTTCCTTCCCCGGCTCGACTAGCGGGGGTCGGCCATTGTCTGGCGGTGTGGTTGGATCGCTCGGGTGATCGAGGCAGAGGTTGGTCCACGGATCGCGGCGTGGTGCAGGCAAGAGCTGGGTGCCCTGCCCGTCGGCACGGTTGCCACGCCTGGACTGCCGCAGGTGAACGGCACACGCCTCGACGACGGGCGGACCGTTTTCATCAAGGCTCGCCCGGACCCGACCAGGCGGACGACCACCTGTGTCGAGGTCCAGCAGCAGGTGGCCGACGCGGGCTTCCCCTGTGCTCGCCCACTCACCGACGCCACCTACGTGGACAGGTACGCGGTCCATGCCGAGGAGTGGCGGCCGGGTGGCGAGATGCTGCGAGGCGACAGCCCGGCCATCGCGGAGCGCTCGGCTCAGCTCTTCGCCGACCTCACCGCGATCACGGCACGCATCGAACTCACGCCCCCGCTACCGAATCCCGAATGGGTGCACTGGGATCACACAGGTCCCGGCATCTGGCCGCCCAATCCACGTCACGACTCACGGCCGGGCGCGGATGATCTTCCCGGGCAGCTGGTAGACGTCGCCGCCCGCGCTCGTGCCCGGCTGACGAAGGCCGAAGGGCGGCGCGTCCTCGGCCATGCCGACTGGGAGGCGCAGAACCTGCGGTGGAGCCCCGACGGTATCCATACCGTGTACGACTGGGACAGCATCGCGTGGCTGCCCGAAGCCGCGCTTGTCGGCGCGGCCTGCGGCGCCTTCGCCAGCACCGAGATTCCTACGCTCGCCCCGCTCGACAGCTCGGAGGCATTCATCGCGGCGTACGAAGAGGCACGCCGACGGCGGTTCACCGCCGACGAACGGGAGGTGGCCTGGGCAGCGAGCCTGTGGCCGGCCGTGCACAACGCGCGAGCCGAGATCCTGTGGTGTCAACCGGCCGTTGCGCTGGCCGAGACCTTGGCGCAGGGCGAGGAACGTCTCCGGCGCGCCCGCGCCTGAACCGGTTGTCGGAGGCTCCCTGTCCCGCAGGGCGTGCGATAGGTTGCCCGCCATGTCTGACCTCGGACCCGTCGCCTGGCCACCCGCCCCGATCAGGACCGAGCGGCTCGTGCTCCGCGAACCCGAGGCCACGGACCGTACGGCGGTCATCGAGCTGTTGGCCTCGCCGGAGGTCGGCACCTACGTCGGCGGCCCTCAACCGCGTGAGGATCTCGAGCGCGCGGTGCCGGAGGTGCCCAGGCGGCGCCCGGGCCTGTTCGTGGTCGATCTCGACGGAGCGATGATCGGCTTCATCACGCTCGATCGGCGCGACTCCGAGCGTCCGGGTCACGTCCGTACGAATGCCGGTGAGGCCGAGCTCGGCTACATGTTCCTGCCGCACACGTGGGGGCGCGGTTACGCCGCCGAGGCGTGCGCTGCGGTACTCGACTGGTTCGCGGGCGCACTACCCGGCGAGCCGGTGGTGCTGTGCACTCAAACCGCCAACGTCGCCTCGATGCGCCTCGCCGCGAAGTTGGGGTTCACCGAGGTGGAGAGGTTCGAGGAGTACGGCCCGAGCAGTGGTTCGGCCGCTGGTGACCGCATACCTCACCACGTCTCCGTTCGGATACCGGACGTCGTAGATTGCGAGCCGGCGAAGCGCCCCAGCGAGTCGAGGGACTGCAGATGGAGGCCGACTTCCTCACGCACCTCGCGTACGGCGGTTCGCGTGGCGTTTCACCGGGCTCCACGGCTCCCCCGATGGTGGCCCAGCGACCGTCGTGCGCGTGGCGGCCCAGCAGGAGATGCCCATCGGGCGAGAACACGGCCACCCCCGCCGCTTCTCTCGTGGGGCTCATCTCCAGTCCTTCGTCGGCGGTGGGGGTAGTGGAGTCGAATCCTGCGCTGGCAGCATTGACCGCCGATCATTGTAGGGGCGGGAGGGTAGGTCTCGCGGCCCGAGGCGGCTCGGCTCCTGCCAGTCAACTCAGCTCAGGCGGGAGTATCCCGGTGAGCCAGGAAAGTTCGTTGTCCCGAATGAAGATCGAAGCACTCGCCGCCCGATCCACTGGCCAGGGGTGGATGGATTCCAGTGCCTGCACGTATGCGTCAGCGCTTTCCCGGCCGGGTTGGGTGAGGAGCTGCCGAGCGAGGGTGCTGTATCCGTCCGGTATTCGATCCAGCGCGGCGAGCGTGGCGTCGAGATACCTCGGCCCGCGAAAGAGCGTCCGGTTCAACGCGAGCAGGGCGCGCCCGCCGGCGCTCACCGTGTGTACAGCGGCGTGATGCAGCAAGAACGTGTTGTCCGACGCGACAGCCTGTGGCAGAAAGTCGGTTCCGTGCCACCAAACCTCGGACATGAACGAGATGGCCCGGCTTTCCCACACGTCCGGCGGAAGCACGGGGATGGCGGCGACCCGATCGGCGATGTCGTAGCCATCGCGGACCCAGGCTACCCGCGCGTCTTCGAATGATGCGCGAACCGGATCGTCTCCACGCTCGGCGGCAGCATCCAGAAACGTGACGGTGGCGAGCTTGACGTCGACATAGCCGCCTGGATACGTCGCGTCGAAGCGTTCATCGAAGATCACACGATGCGCGGCGATGGCCGAATCGAACACGTCGTCGGGGACGACGAGATACACGTCCACGTCCGAGTCGAGTCGCTCCGTACCACGAGCCACCGATCCCACGAGGATGACCGCGATCGCGTTCGGGTCGGCCTTCACCCTTCGGACGTACATTTCCAGCGTGTCCTCATGATGCTGCATAGAAGGTTGAAGCTATCCGTGTGGCCGTTCCCGGTACAAGATCCGGGGCCGGTCGTGTGGGCTGGGCGGGAGTCTCCAACGGAACTCCGCTGAGTTTCGAGGCGTGCGCCGGTCTGTCTTTCAGCGCCCGAACCGGTCGGGTTCGACATCGAGTGGGAGACAGGCATGGCGGTAGGAGTGTTCGCAGGCATCCCGGTACGCGACTATGTCAGCGCGCTGGAGTGGTACAAGCGGCTGTTCGGCGCTGAACCGGCCTTCTGTCCGAACGACATCGAGGCGGTCTGGCAGTTGGCCGAAGACCGGTACATGTACATCATTCAGGATCCCGGCAGAGCAGGCGGGGCCGTCAGCATGATCTGGGTCGACGACCCGACGGCCGAGGTTGCGAGAATCTCCGGGCGGGGCCTGGAGCCGGTCGACGTCGAGAAGCACGGCTCGGTCTGGAAGTACGTCTTCCACGACAGCGACGGCAACGAAACCGGAATCGGCGGTCAGGTCTCGGCGACCGAGTGACAACCGACCCGCCTTCCCGGACTCGTCCAAGGCCACAGGTCAGAGACCGCTTTCGGTGGTCTCGCGGACCGGCTGACGGAGGATGATGCGCAGCTTCTCAGGTGCGACCTTCCGGGGGTCGCTGAGGTAGACCTCGTGGTGCCTGCCGACCACGCGAAGGCCGTGATCAGGAATGAAGTCATGGTGCATCCGTGCGAGGATGTCAGCCTCGTCGTCGTACGAGCCGACAGTCGCGCCCGAGGTTTCGCTTGCTGGCGAACTTCAGCTTGTAGGCCACCGGATAGAGCGCTTTGACCGCACCTGCGTAGGCGGGCGCGGTGTTCGGGTCGCCATGGCCGTCGATCATGAGGTACTGCAGGTCTGGCACGCTCACGACCCGGAACTGGTCTCGCTTCGCCTGATAGGCGTCGAGGTCCTTCTTGAGATCGAGCTTGGCGCCAGGGACGTCCAGACGCGCTGCACATTCGTGTGTCGGGCTGGCGGGATTTGAACCCACGACCCCTTGACCCCCAGTCAAGTGCGCTACCAAACTGCGCTACAGCCCGTGGCCGGCGAGTCCGCCGAACCGTCGGAAACCTTACCGCATGGACCGCCGGCGGTACGCCACCGGCTCCACTCCCCCGAACTACGCGACGGGACCGGGCCGAAGCCCGGCTCCCCGTCGCTTCCCACGCTGAGAAGTCAGGCCTTCTTCCGCTTCTCCCGTACCTTCACCGAGATCATGATCGGCGAACCGGCGAAGCCGAACTCCTCCCGCAGCCGCCGCTCGACGAACCTCCGGTACGACGCCTCGATGAAGCCCGTGGTGAACAGCAGGAACTTCGGCGGCGACGTCTGCGGCTGGGTGCCGAACAGGATGCGGGGCTGCTTGCCGCCGCGGACCGGGTGCGGATGCGAGGCGACCAGCCGGCCGAGGAACGCGTTCAGCTGCCCGGTCGGGATCCGGGTCTGCCAGCCGGCCAGCGACGTCTCCATCGCGCGAACCAGCCGGTCGACGTGCCAACCGGTACGGGCGCTGACGTTGATCCGTGGCGCCCACTGGACGCGTACCTGCCGGTCGAGTTCCTTCTCCAGCCGCAGCCGGCGGTCCTCGTCCACGAGGTCCCACTTGTTGAACGCCAGCACCAGGCCGCGGCCCGACTCCACGACGGTGGTGATGATCCGCAGGTCCTGCTCCGACAGCGGCTGGGAGGCGTCCAGGAGTACGACGGCCACCTCGGCGCGGTCGATCGCGGCGGAGGTACGCAGGCTCGCGTAGTACTCGTGCCCGGACGCCTCGCGGACCCGGCGTCGGATCCCGGCGGTGTCGATGAACCGCCAGGTCTTGCCGCCGAGTTCGACCAGCTCGTCCACCGGGTCGACGGTGGTGCCGGCCACGGAGTCGACGACCACGCGCTCCTGTCCGGCGAGCCGGTTCAGCAGGCTGGACTTGCCGACGTTCGGCTTGCCGACAAGGGCGATCCGGTGCGGCCCGCCGGTGCCGGGTTCGCGTTCGGCCGGCGCCTCCGGCAGCACCTCGAACACCGCGTCGAGCAGGTCACCGGTCCCCCGCCCGTGCATCGCCGACACTGCCAGCGGCTCGCCCAGCCCGAGCGACCACAAGGCGGTGGCATCGGCCTCACCGCGGTGGTCGTCGGCCTTGTTGGCGGCCACCACGACCGGCTTGCCCGACCGCCGCAGGATCTTCACGACAGTCTCGTCCACGTCGGTCGCCCCGACGCTGGCGTCGAGCACGAACAGCACCACGTCGGCGGCGTCCACGGCCAGCTCGGCCTGCGCGGACACCCGCGCCATGAAGCCCTTCGCGTCGGGGTCCCAGCCGCCGGTGTCGACCAGCGTGAACCGGCGTCCGCGCCAGTCGGCGTCGTAGGCGACCCGGTCGCGGGTGACGCCGGGCAGGTCCTCCACGACCGCCTCGCGCCGCCCGAGGATGCGGTTGACCAGGGTGGACTTGCCGACGTTCGGCCGCCCGACGACGGCCACCACGGGTACGTTCTCGGCTGCTTCGCCCTCAGCCTCGAAGGCCGTTCCGTCGAACTCCTCGAACCCGTCGAGATCATCGACGTAGTCCTCGACGCGGCCATACTCCTCGTTGCTCACAAAAAGTCCTCTATGTCGGGCCTGGGTGTCCCAGGCCTCGGTCGCGGGCGCGTGGGTGGAGCCCGCGATGGTGCCGAACGGTCGAACTGCCGTACGGCCGGCCCGCCTCCGGCTCAGCCCGCGTGGGGGTGGCCGGCGCGCACCGGTGTCCCAGGCTACGGCGTGACCACCGGACCGGGTTCGGGCTCCGGGCGGGCGGCCGGTCCGGGGAGTCCCCGGCCGGTCAGTTCGCAGGCATAACGCAGATGACCCACCAGCCATTTCTGCAGCCACTGGGCCTGCTCGCGAACCACGTCCTGACGCCGGGGCCAGTCCGTACGCGGCAACGTCACCGGCGGGCCGAACACCAGGTCGACCGGCGACCGCGCGGGCGGTACCGAACCGATCGACGCACCCGACAACCGAGTGCCCAGGCACACGACGGGCACCACCGGCGCACCCGTGCACAGCGCGAGGTAGGCCACGCCGGACTTGATCACCGTGAAGTCGCCGGCGCCGCGGGCGCCCTCGGGGTAGATCGCCAGCGCGTCCCCGCGGTGCAGCACCGCCAACGCCGCCTTGACAGCGGCCGGGTCGGTGGCCCGCCGGTCGACGGGGATCTGCCCCATCCCGCGCAGCGCGCGGCCGACCGCGCCGCGGAACATCTCCTTCTTGACGATGGCGTGCACCGGCCGGCGGGCTACCGCGCACAGCAGCGGGCCGTCGAGGATGCCGACATGGTTGGACGCGAGGATCACCGGGCCGGTGGAGGGCACGTGGTGGTCGTCGTGCACGCGTACCTTCCACGTCGCCCGCACCAACCGCTCCACGACGGGACGCGACGCCACCAGACCGCGCCGTGGTGGCCCGGGCACGTCGTGCCAGTACGGAGTCACAGCCGGCTCACTCATCGTCGGCAACCCATCTGTCGCTCGGTCAGCGTCGGCCGGGCGTGCCGGCGCGCTCGTCGGCGAGGGCGCAGATGCGCTCGATGACCTGGTTGAGGTTGAGCTCGGTGGTGTCGAGCACGATCGCGTCGGGCGCCTGGTTGAGCGGCGAGGCCGTCCGCGTGGAGTCCTTCTTGTCCCGAAGGGCAAGCTCCTGCTGGGTGAGCGTCATCTCGACCTTCGCACCACCCAGACCCTCGGCGGCCCGGCGGCGCGCACGCTCCTGCTCGTGCGCTGTCAGGTAGACCTTGACAGTCGCGTCGGGTGCGACGGTCGTCCCGATGTCGCGTCCCTCGACGACGATCCCGCCGGCCCCGATGAGCTCGCGCTGCAACGCCACCAGTCGCTGCCGGATGGCGGGGACCGCGGACACCGCGCTGACCGCGTTGGTCACCTCACGGGACCGGATCGGCCCGGACACGTCGACGCCGTCGACGGTGATCGTCGGGAGGTCGGGGTCGGTGCCGACCCGCAGTTCGGGCTCGCCGGAGCGGGCGGCCACCTCGTCGGCGTCGTCGACCGGGGTGCCGGCGCGCATCATCCACCAGGTCACCGCGCGGTACATCGCACCGGTGTCGAGGTAGCGCAGTCCCAGCCGGCGTGCGGTGCCGCGGGCGGCGCTGGACTTGCCGGAACCGGACGGCCCGTCGATGGCCACCACGATCCCCGCCGTGCCGGCCTGGTCGGCCTGGTCGGCTCGCTCCACCTGTCGTCTCCCTCCGGGTGCTCGTTGGGGAGGCTACCCGTGCACGTCCCACCCGTGGTGAGCCAGGGCCTCCAGCAGGGCGGGAACGGTGTCCTGGTGGACCCACAACTCCACCAGGCCGGCCGGGGTGTTCGGGCTGTGATCGATCCGTACGTCCTCGATGTTGACCCCGGCGGCACCCACGTCGGCGAACAACCGGGCCAGCTCCCCCGGCTGGTCGGGCAGCAGGACGGGTACCGCGCTGAACGCCTCCGGTTGCGCGCCGTGCTTGCCGGGCAGCCGGCGTACGCCGGTCGCGCCGCGTTCCAGGGAGTTGCGCAGGTCGGCCAGCCCGGCCTCGGCCGCGTCGCGCTTCTCCAGGGTGTGCGCGACCCGGTGCAGGTTGTCGGCCGCCTCGTGCAGCAGCCGGGCGACCGGCTCGGCGTTGGCGGACAGGATCTGCGTCCACAGGTCCGGGTCGCCGCCGGCGATCCGGGTCACGTCCCGCAGCCCCTGACCGGCGAGGACGAGATGCCCCTCCGCCGCCGTGGTCAGCAGGCCGGCGACCACGGTCGACGCGACCTGGGGAAGGTGGGACACCAGCGCGACCGCCTCGTCGTGCTCACCGGGTGAGAGCTGGACGGGCAACGCTCCGCACGTACGTGCCAACCGCTCCACCGCGGCCACCGCGTCCGGCCGGCTGTCGGCGTGCGGAGTGACCGCCCAGGCCCGGCCGTCGAACAGGTCGGCGCGGGCGGCCAGCGGACCGGACTGCTCGCTGCCGGCCATCGGGTGCCCGCCGACGTAGCGGTCCAGTCCCGCCCCCGCAGGCGCGTGCGCCCGGGTGTCGGCGAGGGCGGCGGCCTTGACGCTGCCGAGGTCGGTGACGACGGCGGACGGGAAGCGGGCCAGAGCGTCGGCGATCACCGTGCCGAGCGCCGCCGGGGGTACGCCGACCACCACCAGGTCTGCCTGCTCAGCCCGGGGCGCATCGCCCGGGGTGACGGGGACACCCGCGCCGAGGGACACCGCGACCCGCAGGTTGCCCGGGTCGGCGTCCTCCAGCAGGACCTCCACGCCGAACCGGCGCAGCGCCAGCGCGACCGAGGTGCCCATCAGGCCGGCCCCGATCACCACCACCCGGCGGAACGGCGGCTCGGTCATGCCTGTGTCTCGTCGGGTACGGCGTGCACGTGGGCCAGGTCGCGTCGCAGCGCGGCCGCACCGTGCAGGTAGACGTGGGTGACCTCGTCTCGGGTGAGGTCGGTCTCGACGTGGGCGAGCAACCTCACCACCAGCGGCATCCCGCCGCCGATCTCCAGCTCCCGGGCGCACAGCAGCGGGACGTCGGTCATCCCCATCAGCCGGGCGGCATAGGCGGGGAACTCCGACTGCACGTCGGAGGTGGCGGTGAAGATGACGCTGATCAGGTCGTCGTTGGTGAGGTCGTTGCTGTGCAGGACGGTGCGGACGAGCTCCGCGACCCGCTCCAGCAGGTGTTCGCGTTCGTCGACCTCGAGCTGGGTCGCGCCACGCACTGCCCGGACAGCCACCGTGGTTTCCTTCCGTACGGGGTTCCGGGTCAGCCTATCGACGCGCCCCACGGCGCCCGCCGCGGGCGCACCTCGGGCGGCGCCGCGTTCCGGGACGGAAGGCGCGAATCGGACGTACGCGATACGGGCGTCGCGGACGAAAACCGCCGTGACGGCCGCGACCGGCCGCCGGTATGGTCCCCGCCGGGGACGGGACAGCCTGGGACAGGGAGCAGCATGCGGATCGTCGTACCCCCGAGCTTCGTGGAGGAGCGCGTCCGGCTCGCCGGACCGGACGCCCACGCGTGGCTGGAACGGCTGCCCGACTTCGTGGCGGAGCTGGCCCGGCAGTGGGCGGTGGAGGTGCTGCCCGACCCGCCACGGCACGGCGCGCACAGCCTCGTTCTCGCCGCCCGGCGCGGCGCCCAGCCCTGCGTACTCAAGGTCTGCTGGGATCCGGCGAGCACGGCGATGGAGGCGGACGCGCTGCGGGCATGGGACGGACGTGGCATCGTCCGGCTGCTTGCGGCCCGACCCGAGGAGGGCGCGCTGCTGCTGGAACGCCTGGACGCGGGGCGGTCACTCGGCGACGTCGAGCTGTACGAGGCGGCCGGAATCGCCGGCGGCCTCCTGCGCCGGCTCACGGTGCCGCGCACGGCGGACCAGCCGCTGCCCGCCGGAACCCCGAGGCTCGCCGACCTCGGCGCCGAGATCGCCGCCACGGTGCACGAGCGGCAGCGAAGGCTCGGTTTTCCGGTGCCGGCGCGGTGGATCGACCGGGTCGCCACCGCCGCCCGCGACCTCGCCGCCGACGCGGGCAGCGACCTGGTGCACGCCGACCTGCACTACGGCAACGTGCTGGCGGCAGAGCGCGAACCCTGGCTGGCGATCGACCCCAAGCCGGTCGCGGGCGACCCGGAGTTCGCCGTGCCGGAACTGATGTGGACCCGGGTCGACGAGGCGCCCGACGCGTGGGCGATCCGCGAACTGCTCGGCGTCCTGACCGCGGCCGGCGACCTCGACCCCGACCGGGCCCGCGCCTGGGCGATCGTCCGCGCGGTCGACTACTGGCTGTGGGGCCTGGGCGTCGGCCTCACCATCGACCCGCCGCGCTGCGAACGCGTGGTGGCCGCCCTCGTGTGAGGACGGCCACCACGCCGTTCACCTGCGTACGTACTCCTGACGTACTCCCGGGGTACTCCCTACAGCGCGACCCAGCCCGAGCGCACCTGCCAGTGCTTGCCTGCCTCGAGGTGCGCGGCCACGGCCCGCTCCAGCGTCGTGCGCCGGGGAAGCTGGTCGACCGTCGGGTTGATCAACCGGAACACGAACTGGAACACGTCCCGGTCACCCTCGTGGCCGCCCGGCAGGATCTCGAACCGCCGCTGGAACCGGATGATGTTGGAGTCCTCGGGCAGGTAGTCGGCCAGCTGCGGGTCGAGCAGCCAGGACGAGCAGACTCCGTAGCGGTACTTGTCCTCGGGGAAGTACCGGTCGTAGAACTCCCGGGCCCGGCGGAACGACTCGTCGCACGCCTCGGGCGTCATCGGCCCGGACTCCGGGATGTGTACGCCGAGCACGGGATCGCCCTTACGGAACGGCGCTCCCCCGGCGGAGATCGTCTCGTCGTCGAAGTTGACCAGCGCCCGGTTGAACTGCAGCCGACCGAAGTCGTAGATCAGGCCGCGGAAGTGCAGCGAGAACCAGCCCTGCACGTCCAGGCCGCCGACGCCGTGGATCCGGCGGTAGATCGCGATCTGGCGGCCCAGGTCGGCCAGGATCGCCCAGCTCTCCGACGCCGGGATGCCGCGGCTCTCGTGGTAGCGCAGCAGCGACGGGATCGAGGCGAGGAAGACGTGGACGTAGAAGAGCCGCCCCTTCGCACCGAGCTCCGCCGGCAGGGTCGGCCAGCGCAGCCACGGCGTGTCCAGGGTGCCCACGCCGGAGACCAGATGCTCGTGACACCGCTGCAGCAGCCACCACAGCTGCGGGTCCTCCGCCGCGGTGAACCTCGTGGCCACGATGTCGGCCGCGTCGTCGGAGTGCAGCCCGAGGGGCTCGGCCAGCGCCTGCACCTGCGCGGGTTCGGCCAGGGTGACCTCGGTCTCGGGCGGACCCACTCGGTCCAGCTCGCTCACCCAGGTGGCGTACTCCTCGCCGCCGCCCAGCCAGGCCGTCACCGCGGCCGCGTCCAGCTCACTCACGCACGTCCTCCTCCGACTCCGAACCACGTCCGGAACTTCCGGCTCAGCCCTCGACCTGGAGCTGCCGCATCAGATGGTCGGCGTCCGAGGACACCCAGTACTCAGCGGCCCGGCCGTCTGCCAGCCGCACCAGGTCAAGTCCAGAGAATGCCACCCGTGCCCCTTCCGGTGCCCGGGCCCCCGGCAGTCCGCCGCTGTAGCTGCCGGTGAATGTCCAGCGCGCGGCCACCATGTCACCGTCCGCGATCGGCCCCTGGTCGATCCGTACGTCGATGTCGTCGAACAGCGCGGCGCTGTGCTCGACCAGCCCGAGGAGGGCCCTCGGGCCGCGGGCCGGGTCGTCGTGCCCGCCGCGGCGGATGGCGAAGTCGTCGGTCACGAGTTCCGCAGCGAGCTGTGCACGGCGGGCGGGTTCGGCGCCCCACAGCTCGACCAGGAAGCGGTAGTAGAACTGCCGGGCGCTCCCGCGGTCCGGTGTGCCGGTCATCGGTGATCCCCTCGTGTCGTCCGTCGGCTGCGTGATCGACTGGCTGCCACGCCCCCGGGGTCTGTCCTGCGACAGACCCCTAAACCGATTGCGTACGCCCGGGCCGGTACCGCCAGGATGGATCTCGTGTCTTCCACCTTCGTTCCCTCCCTCGAACTCAACGCAGCCTTCTACGCCGAGGTCGTGGCTCCTCTAATACGCCCGGCCGGGCACGCCGCCGCGCTGCTGGGCTGGGGGTCGGACGTGCTCGGCTACGACACGGCCCGCTCCACCGACCATGGCTGGGGGCCGCGGCTGCAGGTGTTCGTCGCCGAGACCGACGTGGACGCCGTACGCGGACGGGTCGAGGAAGGGCTGCCGGCGGAGTTTCGCGGCTGGCCGGTCCGGTTCGGCTGGGACGACGCGCCCGAGCAGCACCGGGTCGACGTGCTCACCTGGCGCGACTGGTTGCAGGGGCAGCTCGGCGTGCAACCGCTGGACGGGATGAGCAACCTCGACTGGCTGACCGTGCCGCAGCAGCAGCTGCTCGGGGTGGTTCGCGGCGCGGTGTACGCCGACCCGACGGGTGAGCTGGCGGCGACCCGGGAGGCGCTGGCGTGGTACCCGCCGGACGTGTGGCGGTGGCTGGTGGCCGCGCAGTGGGGCCGGATCGCGCAGGAGGTCGCGTTCGTGGGCCGGACCGCCGAGGTGGGTGACGACCTCGGCTCGGCGGTGCTCGCCGCCCGGCTGGTCCGCGACCTGATGGGGCTGGCGTTCCTGCTCGCCCGGGAGTACCGCCCGTACACCAAGTGGGTGGGCACCGCGTTCGCACGGCTGCCGAAGGCGGACGAACTCGTCCCTCCGCTGCGGCGGGCCGTCGCGGCCACCGACTTCGCGAGCCGCGAGCAGGCACTGGTCGAGGCGTACGAACTGCTCGGTCGGCGGCACAACGAGTCCGGGGTGAGCGAGCCGGTGGACCCGCGGGTGCGGCCGTACTTCAGCCGGCCTTTCCGCGTGCCGGACGCGGACGGCTTCGCGCAGGCGTGCCGGAGCAGGATCGAGGACTCCTGGCTGCGGGAGCTGCCGCTGGTCGGGTCGGTGGACCAGTTCGTCGACTCCACCGACGTGCTCAGCGCCTCCGACCGGACCCAGCACCTGCGTGCGCTGTACACCGGGTTGACCACCAGGAAGGGCTGAAACCTTCACGGGCAGAGCCGGCGTACCTCCGCGGCGATCTGGAGGTCCTCCCGGGCCTCGATCACCAGCGTCCGCGCCCGGGCCGTCGGCGCGGTGACGTCGGTGTCGCCGTCGGCCCGGGAGTTCGCCTCGTTGTCCAGCGCCAGGCCGAGGAAGGCCAGACCCTCCACGGCGCGGGCGCGGACCAGCGGGGCGTGCTCGCCGACGCCGCCGGTGAAGACGAGGACGTCCAGGTCGCCCAGGCTCGCGGTCATCGCGGCGACCAGCCCGCGCAGCCGGTGGACGTACACCCCGATCGCAAGATTGGCCTGCGCGTCTCCCGCCTGTCCCCGCTCGACGACCTGCCGCATGTCCGGCGTGCCGGCCAGGCCGACCAGCCCGCTCTCGCGTTCCAACGCGGCGTCCAGGCCCTCGGTGTCGACCACGCCGTTGCGCAGCAGCCACACCAGCAGGCCGGGGTCGACGTCGCCGGGCCGGCTGGCCATCACCAGTCCGGCCAGCGGCGTGAACCCCATCGTGGTGTCGACGCTGCGGCCGGCCCGGACCGCGGTCGCCGACGCGCCGGCGCCGAGGTGGCAGACCACCGTCCGCAGCTCCTGCACCGGGCGGTCCACCATCTCGGCGGCGCGGCGAGCGGAGTAGGCGGCGGACAGCCCGTGGAAGCCGTACTTGCGCAGGCCGTACTCCTCCCGCCACCGCGCCGGCACCGCGTAGGTCGAGGCGGCGGGCGGCAGCGTGGAGTGGAACGCGGTGTCGAAGCAGGCCACCGCCGGCACGTCCGGGAGCTGCTCGGACACCAGGTCGATCCCGGCGAGCGCGGCGGGCTGGTGCAGCGGCGCGAGCGAGGTGTACTCCCCCAGCCGCTCGCGCACCCGGGGGTCGATCCGGACCGCACGGGTGTACGCCGGACCGCCGTGCACCACCCGGTGTCCGACCGCGTCCGGGTGCTCCATCGCCTCCAGCGCCTCGGCCAGCGCCTTGCGGCCGGACTCGGTGTCGGAGGTCTCCACGTGCCGGCTGTCCAGCAGCTTGTCGTCGTCGAGCAGGGACAGCTTCAGCGTCGCCGACCCGGCGTTCACCACGAGTACCCGCATCACGCACGCTCCGGTGCCCGGGCCGGGGCCGGTGCGTGACCTGAGTCCGCCGGCTCGGCCGGGTGGCCGCCGGGCCAGGTCCAGTCACTGACCTCGGGCATGTCCTCGCCGTTGTCCCGGGTGTAGCGCCGGGCCCACAGCCGGGCGTCCACCATCTGCTGGCGCAGCCCCGCCGCCCGGACCGCGAGTCCCGGCACCCGGTCGATCACGTCGATGACCAGGTGGTAGCGGTCCAGGTCGTTCAGCATCACCATGTCGAACGGCGTGGTGGTGGTCCCCTCCTCCTTGTAGCCGCGGACGTGGAAGCTGTGGTGGTTGGTCCGGCGGTACGTCAGCCGGTGGATCAGCAGCGGGTAGCCGTGGAACGCGAAGATCACCGGCCGGTCGGTGGTGAACAGCGCGTCGAACTCCCGGTCGGGCAGGCCGTGCGGGTGCTCCGACGCGGGCTGCAGCCGCATCAGGTCGACCACGTTGACGACCCGGACCTTCAGCTCGGGCAGGTGCCGGCGCAACAGGTCCACCGCGGCCAGAGTCTCCAGCGTGGGTACGTCGCCGGCGCAGCCGAGCACCACGTCGGGCACCTCACCGTGGTCGTTGCTCGCCCACTCCCAGATCCCGATGCCGCGGGTGCAGTGGGCGACCGCGGCCGGCATCGACAGCCAGTTGGGTGCGGGGTTCTTGCCGGCCACCACGACGTTGATGTAGTCGCGGCTGCGAAGACAGTGGTCGTACACCGACAGCAGCGTGTTGGTGTCCGGCGGCAGGTAGATCCGCACGATCTCGGCCTTCTTGGTCACGACGTGGTCGAGGAACCCCGGGTCCTGGTGGGAGAAGCCGTTGTGGTCCTGGCGCCAGACGTGGGAGGAAAGCAGGTAGTTGAGCGAGGCGATCGGCGCCCGCCACGGGATCTGCCGGGTCACCTTCAGCCACTTGGCGTGCTGGTTGACCATCGAGTCGACGATGTGGATGAACGCCTCGTAGCAGTTGAACAGCCCGTGCCGCCCGGTGAGCAGGTAGCCCTCCAGCCAGCCCTGGCACAGGTGCTCCGACAGCACCTCCATCACCCGCCCGTCGGGGGCGAGGTGGTCGTCGCCGGGCTCGACCACGGCGTCCCACGCACGGTCGGTCGCCTCGAACACCGCCGACAGCCGGTTGGACGCGGTCTCGTCCGGCCCGAAGATCCGGAACGTCGTGGGGTTGTCGCGGATCACGTCGCGCAGCCAGGTGCCGAGCACCCTCGTCGGTTCACTGGTGGTGGCGCCGGGCGCGGGCACGTCCACGCCGTACGCCGCGAAGTCCGGCAGGTCCAGGCCCTTCAGGAGCAGGCCGCCGTTGGCGTGCGGGTTGGCCCCCATCCGCCGGGTGCCGGTGGGCGCGAGGGCGGCCAGCTCGGGCCGCAGCCGGCCGTCGGCGTCGAAGAGCTCCTCCGGGCGGTAGCTGCGCATCCACTCGGCGAGCAGCTCGAGGTGGGCGGGGTTGGTACGTACCTCGCTCAACGGGACCTGGTGCGCCCGGAACGTCCCCTCGATCCGGATCCCGTCGACCTCGCGCGGACCCGTCCATCCCTTGGGAGTACGCAGGACGATCATCGGCCACCGCGGCTGCTCGCCGTCACCTGTCGCCGGCGCCCGGCCCGAACGCGCCGCCTCCTGGATCGTCCGGATCCCGTCGTAGGCGGTCTCCATCGCCGCGGCCAGCTTCCGGTGCACCGATGCCGGGTCGTCGCCGGCGACGACCAGCGGGCGGTAGCCGTACCCCTCCAGCAGACTGCACAGGTCGCGCTCGGGGATCCGGGCCAGCACCGTCGGGTTGGCGATCTTGTAGCCGTTCAGGTGCAGGACCGGCAGCACCGCACCGTCGTGCCGCGGGTCGAGGAACTTGTTCGAGTGCCAGCTCGTGGCCAGCGCGCCCGTCTCCGCCTCGCCGTCGCCGACGACGCAGCAGACCAGCAGGTCGGGATTGTCGAACGCCGCGCCGTACGCGTGCACCAGGGAGTAGCCGAGCTCGCCGCCCTCGTTGATCGATCCCGGCGTCTCCGGCGCGACGTGGCTCGGCACCCCGCCCGGGAACGAGAACTGCCTGAACAGCCGGCGCATACCTACGGCGTTCTGGCTGATGTGCGGGTAGACCTCGCTGTAGGTGCCCTCGAGGTAGGTGTTGGCGATCAGGCCGGGGCCGCCGTGGCCGGGCCCGGTGACGAACATCGCGGACACGTCGTGGGCGCGGATCAGCCGGTTCAGGTGCGCGTAGACCAGGTTGAGGCCGGGCGTGGTGCCCCAGTGCCCGAGCAGCCTGGGCTTGATGTCGGCGGGTTCCAGCGGCCGGCGCAGCAGCGGGTTGTCGAGCAGGTAGATCTGGCCGACGGACAGATAGTTGGCGGCCCGCCAGTAGGCGTCGATCAGCGCCAGCTCGGCGTCGTCCAGCACTGTCGGCCCGGTCGTACCCGTGCCCGCGGGGCCGGCGGTGTCCGTCGCGGCCGTTCCGGCGGTCATGGCGGCCTCCCAGTCGTGAACGTCCGCTGCCAGCCTGCCCGGGCCAGACGTACACAAACCATGATCAGACCGACTCCTGCCGCTGTCGGTCAGCGGCGTTGACCGCGCGGGCGGACCCGACTTCACTCGGCGACACCGAGATCACGACGGCTTCCGTACGACGGACACCGGAGGTGTCGATGCGCAACCGACCGGCCAGGCCCGCCGCCCTCCTCGCGGCGGCCGGATGTCTCGTCCTCGCGCCGATCCTGGCGGGCACCGGCACCGCCGCCGGAGCGACCACCGCGAGCACGACCGCGAGCACGACGACCACGAAGACGACGAGCACGGATGCGGCGCGTACGTGCACCCGCGAGCACCCCGCCGCACCGCGGTGGCCGCTGGCGTGGCACGACGAGTTCGGCGCGCCGACCCTCGATCGGGCGAAGTGGAACACCGTGATGGACTTCCCCGGCCGGGCCGGCGGGCACTACCACAACAGCTCCTACGGCAGCTACGCGCTGGACGCCAACATCGTGCTCGGCCAGGGCCGGCTGCACCTGATCACCGACGACGAGCCCGTGGTCGGCGACGACCCGCCCGGCACGTACGCCTACTCCGAGGGCTTCGTCTCCTCCCACGACAAGTTCGCCCAGGCGTACGGCTACTGGGAGATCTGCGCGCGCTACCCCGCCGGTCGCGGGCTGTGGCCGGCGTTCTGGCTGGTTCCCCAGGACCGCACCTGGCCGCCGGAGTTCGACGTGGCCGAGTGGTTCGGCGGCATCGACGGGATGTTCCAGGGCATCGCCTCGGGTGCCTGGCCGAACGTGCGGTGGGACGGCCACTGGACCTACGACGCCGCACCGACGACCGGCTGGCACACGTACGCCCTGCGCTGGGAGCCGCGGCGCGCGACGTTCTACGTGGACGGGCGGGTCACCGCGGCGTTCGAGGGTGACTTCGTGCCGGACAAGCCGATGTACGTCGTCATGAACAGCGGCGTGTGGATGAACGCCGACCGCGGTGGCCCGCCCGACGCCGGCACGGTGTTCCCGAACAGCTTCGACGTCGACTACGTGCGCGTCTACCGGCGGCCCTGACGGCACTGACGGCCCTGAGCCGGTTCGGTGGCCGGGCGCAGGGCGGCGTGCGCGGCCGCCGGGTCGTCGGCGAAGAAGCGGACCGTGCGTACCCGCGCCTGCCGGCCGAGCGGTCGGACGACGGTGACGGGTTCGGTCAGGTCGAGGACGAGGTTGGTCTGGGAGGAGACCGCCACCGCGAGACGGTCGTCGACCACCGTGACCATGCCGCGTTCGTTGTGGTTGCCGACCCGGCGTACATCGGCGATCCGGTCCCGCGGCACCCGCAGGTCGAAGAACGCGCCGTACCGAACGCGTACCTCCTCCGGGGTGACCACGTGCGGCCGGGTGATCGCCGCGGCGAGCATCGCCAGCACGGCCACGACGGTGTAGGCGTCGACCAGCAGGATCACCGTACGCAGGACCACCGGCGCGTGCAGCGCCCGCAACACGACCTCCAGCGCGAACAACTCGACCACCATGAAGAACAGGAACAGCGCCGTCACCGGCGTCTGCGCGCGGGCGTAGGAGACCGCGACGGCACCAGTGGGTACGCCGTGGCGGCGGCGCGCGATCCACAGCGCGATGCTGACCATGCCCCGCAGGTCGAAGCCCATCAGCCGGCGTACCGGCACCGGGATCGCCGACCGGACGGCGCTCAGCATGGTCCGCGCTCCCGAAGCCTGGTCACCAGCGCCCGGAAGACCTCGGTCTGGGCCGCGGACAACTCCCGGGTCATCGTCGCGAGCCACCGACCGGTCTCGGGATCCTCGACGCTCCCGACCATCGCCGAGGCAATCTCCGCCGGCAGGTAGGCGGCCAGCTCGTCGGCGAGCGCGCCGACGCGCGGGTCCACCGGCTCGGCACCTGCCAGCTCGTCCAGCTTGCGGTAGATGTCGCGCGCTCCACCGCCGCCGGTCTCCTCCGGAAGGCCCCGGAACAGCTCGGCGAACCACGCCCGGTCGGCCGGGTCCGCACCCGCGTCGAAGACCGTGAGCAGGTCACGGTCGAACTGCCCGAACGCCGACCCCTCGGTGGGGAGGTCCCGCAGGACGGCCGCCAGCTCGGGGGAAACGGTGGAGTCCGGATCCAGCTCGCCCTGGGCCAGCAGCACGGCGAGCCGGGCCCTGCGGGCGCCGATCGCCTCCTGTTGCCTGGCCAGGTCGGCGTCGAGTTCGGCCAGCACCTCGCGCAGGTCCCGGCCCCGCTCGTCGGCGAGCACGTCGCGGATCTCGTCCAGGGACAGCCCGAGCTCGGTCAGCCGGCGTACGCGGGCGAGGACGACGGCGTCCCGCAGGCGGTACTCCCGGTAGCCGTTGGCCAGGCGTTCGGGCTCGGGCAGCAGCCCCTGGTGGTGGTAGTGCCGGACGGTACGTGTGGACACCCCGACGAGGGTGGCGAGTTCCCCGATTCGCATGCACCCATTGCACAGGTTGACGCCGCGACAAGGTCAACCGTCGCGGCGCAGGTGCGGGTCTGGGTCTGGGTCTGGGTCTGGGATGCGAACTAGATCGAGGCGGCCAGGTCGACCAGCTGGCCGGCCAGCCTGCGGACCAGGTGGTCCAGCCACTCCCGGCCCTGGGCGGCGTCGGCCTTGGCCGGGTCGTCGGTGTAGCCGTCCTGCTCGTGCCAGGACGCCTGCCGCTGGATCTCCACCCCGGGCACTGCCGGGATGGTGGGTACGTGCGTACGGGGCGCACGTTCGTCGACCAGCTCGGGGTCGACGGCCAGCACCAGGGAGGTCTCGAACCCACCGGCGTGCCCGGGCAGCGGCGTACCGCCGAGATCGGCGCCCGCGGCACCGTCCCAGTAGTCGAGGTAGCCCACGGTGATCGGCGACCGGACGGACGCGGCGGCGGCCGCGGCCGAGCAGATGCCGCGATTTCCGCCGTGGCCGTTGACGATGACCAGCCGGCGGCCGCCACAGTCGGCGACCGAGCGGGCCACGTCCAGGAGCAGGGCGAGCAGCGTCTCCGGCCGCAGGGACAGCGTGCCCCCGAACGGCAGGTGGTGGTCGGAGGCACCGATCGGCAGGGTCGGGGCGAGGACGAGGGTGCGCGACGCGGACGCGGCGGCCAACTCGACCGCCCGGGTGGCCGCGGTCTCGGCCAGCAGCGCGTCGGTGCCGGTCGCCAGGTGCGGGCCGTGTTGCTCGGTCGCGCCGATGGGGAGTACGACCACCGCCTCGGGCAGCAACGCGGTCAGCTGGTCCCGGGTCTGTGCCTGCCATCGGACGACGCTCATCTGGGTCCCCTCTCGCCGCGGGCCGGCCGCGGCACCTCAGTGGTTGTTGCCGTGACCCTTGCCGTTCCCGTTGTTGCCCCGGCCGTCGGCGTTCTGGTTCGCGTTCCCGTCGGACGGTACCTGTTCACCCTGCAGGCCGGAACCGAGGATGCTGCCCAGCGTCCCGCCCGCCGGGAGGTCATTCTTGCGGTAGGCCTCCGCGAAGTCCTGGCGCAGTTTCTGCATTCGCTCGCGGGCCTTCTCGGCGTCACCGTCGGCGTACGCCTCCCGGGCCTTGTCCACCGACTCGCCCAGCCGGTCCGCGACCTTGGGCTCGATCCGCCCGGTCGAGGACAGGAACGCCAGCGCCGCGTCGAGGCGGTTCAGCCAGGCCGGCGAGCCGACGGCGGGAGTGTTGGCGTCCCCGGAGTTGCCGGAGTCGGACACCCGGGCGCTGGAGCGTGGCGCGGACGTGGCCTTCTTCGTCTGCTGCGGGCTCGGCTTCGGGCTGCGATGTGCGGTGGCCGACGGCGCGGGTTTCCGGCCGCTCGCGACCGGGGCGTCACCGGAGTGCGCGGTGTTCTTCCAGACCCACAACGACGCGCCGAGCAACGCCACGGCGAGCGCGGCGGCGACCACCAGGACCGCGAGGTCGCCCGACCGGGGACGAGGCCGCGCGGCGGGGCGTACCGACCTGGCGTCTCCTCCACCGCCGGTGTCCCGCGGGCCGGCGTCCAGCCCATCGGCGGCGGCGTCGTGCCCCAGGTCGGGGACGGCGAACGTCCGGGTGGCGTGGTCGGATACGCCGGGCGGTCCGATGGGTGCTTCGACGCCGGACTGCGCGGCCGAGGCCCACAGCGGCCCGGCGGCCGCGGCCATCGCCGGCGTCAGCGCGGTCGCCGCCTCCGCGGGGTCCGGCTCGGCCCATCGGGGCGACCCGGTCGAGTTCGAGGGCGTGGCCAGCAGCGCGGCCCGGACCGCGGCCGCGTCGGCCGGACGGTCGGCGGGCTCCTTGGCCAGCAGGCCGAGCACCAGTTCGTCCAGGTCCTCGGGAACGCCCGGGCGGAGCCGGGACGGGGTCGTGGGCGCGTTGTGCAGGTGGCCGTACACCACCTCCGTCGAACCACCGACGAACGGCGTCCGGCCGGTCAGCAGCTGGTAGAGCACGCAGCCCAGGGCGTACAGGTCGCTGCGGGCGTCGGCGGACCGGCCGCGTACCTGCTCGGGGGCGAGGTAGGAGGCGGTGCCGACGATGGTCCCGGTGCGGGTCAGCCGGGTGGAGGCCTCGTCGAGCACCCGGGCGATGCCGAAGTCGACGACCTTCAGTGAGCCGTCCTGGGTGCGGACGAGATTGCTCGGCTTCACGTCGCGGTGGACCACCCCGGCCTGGTGCGCCGCGTGCAGCCCGGCGGCCGCCTGGGCGCCGAGGTCGCGTACGTCGTCGGGGGGCAGCGGGCCGCGTTCGGCCAGGATGGCGGCGAGAGTGCGTCCGTCCAGCAGCTCCATCACCAGGAACGGGCGGCCCGACCACTCACCGACGTCGAAGACCGCGACGACGTTGCGGTGACTGAGCTGGGCGGCGGCCCGCGCCTCGCGCACGAAGCGCTCCCGGTCACCGGCCTCGGTGACGCCCGCATGAAGCAGTTTGACCGCGACCGGCCGGCCCAGGGTGGAGTCGTGTGCCCGCCACACCTCGCCCATGCCGCCGCGACTCAGCAGCTCCTCGAGGCGGTAACGCCCGAGGGTTGTACCGGCCCTCACCGCACTCACGTTCACCAGTCCTCAGCCGACGGATTCGTTGCAGATCTTCATTTCCACCGCCGCAGCAGCGTACGCATGCCGCGCGGGGAAGCGCACGCACACCGCCTCCCGGCGTGCCGCGGCCCGCGCGTTTCTCACTCAGCGTCCGGGTGACCGCACGTTCGGTCGGCCGTCCGGTCGCACGTCAGTCGTACCCGGACAGCGGCTCGTCGTCCACCTTCGGTGCCGGAGAAATTCGGCCCATGATCGGCAGCCGGGGGTGCGGACAGCCGCCCGGCCGGTAGATTTCGCCGCGCGCCGAACCGTCGGCGTGTTCACCAGGAGACTGTCCGTGCCGGCGCCCGCCCTCGGCAACCAGGATGGTCGTCCTCCTCCGCCGGAAGTTCAGGAGAGCCCATGACAGGTCAGACGCCGTCCGCGGACCGGCCGGACGCGCCGCGCCGCAACGACGGGACAGGCGGCAACGGCAGCACGGACGTCACCGCCGGCAACGGCGAGACCGAGCGGTCGGCCAAGGCCCGAAACAGCAACTCCGACGGCAACTCCGGCGGGAAGAGCCGCGACCGGATCCACTTCCTGTATCCGGCGGTGATCGTGGCGGTGGTGCTCGGCGCCGCGGTCGGGCTGCTGTTCCCCGACTTCGGCACGTCGCTGAAGCCGATCGGCGACGGTTTCGTGGCCCTGATCAGGATGATGATCAGCCCGATCATCTTCTGCACGATCGTGCTCGGCGTCGGTTCGGTACGCCAGGCCGCGAAGGTGGGACGGGTCGGTGGCCTCGCCCTCGGCTACTTCCTCGTCATGTCGACGGTGGCCCTGGCGATCGGCCTGGTGATCGGCAACCTGATCCACCCCGGTTCCGGTCTGCACCTGACCGAGGCGCTGCGCTCGGCCGGACACGACCAGGTGTCCGCGGAGGCGAAGTCCACCACGGACTTCCTGCTGGGCATCATCCCCACCACGCTCCTGTCGGCCCTGACCGGCGAGCAGGTGCTGCAGACGCTGCTGGTCGCCCTGCTCGTCGGTTTCGCGGTGCAGGGGCTCGGCCGGCCCGGCCAGTCCGTTCTGGGCGCGATCGCGGTGATCCAGCGCCTGGTCTTCCGGATCCTGTCCATGATCATGTGGCTGGCGCCGATCGGCGCGTTCGGCGCGATCGCCGCGGTGGTCGGCGCGACAGGTGTGGACGCGCTGATCAGCCTCGCCCAGATCATGCTCGGGTTCTACGTCACCTGCCTCATCTTCGTCGTCGTCGTCCTCGGCCTGCTGCTGCGCCTGGTCGCGAGGACGTCGATCTTCTCCCTGCTGCGCTACCTGGCCCGGGAGTTCCTGCTGATCGTGTCCACGTCGTCGTCGGAGTCGGCCCTGCCGCGCCTCATCGCCAAGATGGAGCACCTGGGGGTGAGCCGGTCCGTGGTCGGCATCACCGTGCCGACGGGTTACTCCTTCAACCTCGACGGGACCGCGATCTACCTCACGATGGCCTCGCTGTTCGTCGCGGACGCCCTCGGCAAGCCGCTTTCGATCGGCGAGCAGATCTCCCTGCTGGTCTTCATGGTGGTGGCCTCCAAGGGGGCGGCCGGAGTCACCGGAGCGGGACTCGCGACGCTGGCCGGCGGCCTGCAGAGCCACCGGCCCGACCTGCTCGACGGCGTGGGCCTGATCGTGGGCATCGACCGCTTCATGTCCGAGGCCCGGGCGCTGACGAACTTCGCCGGGAACGCCGTCGCGACGGTGCTGGTGGGCACCTGGACAGGTGAGTACGACCGGGAGCGGGCGCGGGAGGTGTTCGCGGGCCGGGTGCCGTTCGACGAGGCCACGATGGTCGACGACCACGCAGACGGCGGTGACGCCAGGGACGCCAGGGACGCCGCTGACGCCGGTGACGGCCACGATGGCGGCGCCGGTTCGCGCGAGGTGGCGCCCGCCGGAGGCGGCGTCCGCGGCTGACCTCCGTCACGGCGGGGCGGGGGACCTCTCCGGCGCCCGGCCTTCGCGATGAACGCGCCCGTCGCCCGACCCGGCTCATCGGCCGGTACGGCGGCGGGCGCTTCGTCGTTCCGGAGCGGGGGAAGTGGCGTTCGTCACGACCCCTGTTTCGTCGTTGACCGCAGGATCGGCCGGGAGTAGCTTCCACGATGACCAGATGAGTTCATCTGGTCAATGACTTCGTGCGCCGCGCACGCTGGATGCTCCACGAAGGGAGCACTGTTCCGGTGAACGCCGATCCCACCGACCAGGCTGATCCCACCGACCAGGCCAACCTCAACTCCGCACCCCCCGAGACCGCTCTCCCGTACGTCGTACCTCTCGACCACCCCACCGCCGGCATCGCCGAGGTCGGCGGCAAGGGCGCCTCGCTGGCCCGCCTCGCCCGCGCCGGCCTGCCGGTGCCGACCGGCTTCCAGGTGACGACGGCGGCGTACCTCGCGTTCGTGGGGCGGGACGGACGACAGGACCAGATCCTCGCCGCCGTTGCCGGCCTGCGTGCCGACCAGCCCGAGCGGTGTGAGGAGGCGGCGCAGAAGATCGGCCGGCTGTTCGCCGAAGGCGTCGTACCGGCCGAGGTCGCCGAGCCGATCGAACGGACGTACGCGGGTCTCGACGACGGCAACCTCCCGGTCGCGGTGCGTTCGTCGGCCACCGCGGAGGACCTGCCGGGGATGTCGTTCGCCGGGCAGCAGGACACCTACCTGAACATCCGCGGTCGCGACTTCGTGCTCGACGCGGTACGCCGGTGCTGGGCCTCGTTGTGGACCGCCCGCGCGATCGCCTACCGGATCCGGCACGGCATCCCCGCCGACTCCGTCGCACTCGCCGTCGTGGTGCAGGAACTCGTCCCGGCCGACTCCGCCGGCGTGATGTTCACCGTCGACCCGACGACCGGTGACCGTGCGTACGTCCACGTCGACGCCACCTGGGGGCTGGGCGAGGCACTCGTCGGCGGCCAGGTCACCCCCGACTCCCTGCTCGTCGACCGGGAGACCTTCGCCGTGGCGCGCCGGGCGACCGGCGAGAAGTCCGTACGGACCGTACGGACCGTACGGACCGAGCTGGGCACGCACGAGGAACCCGTGCCGCCGAACCTCCGGAACGCCCCGGTGCTGGACGACCGGCAGGCCGGCGAGCTGGCCCGGCTCGGCGTCGCGATCGAGGAGCTGTACGGCTGCCCGATGGACGTCGAGTGGGCCCGGCACGACGGACGGTTCTTCCTCGTCCAGGCCCGGCCGGTCACCGCGCTTCCTACTGGGCCGGCCACCGCGGACGAGGAGTGGAACGACAGCCTGCGCGGTGACTACCTGTGGACGTCGGGCAACCTCGGCGAGGCGATCCCGGACGTGATGACGCCCTGCACCTGGTCGCTGATCCGCATCTTCATGGCGGAGACGATGGCGCTGTCGGCCGTCGGGGAGCACCGGCTGTCCGGCAACATCGGCGGCAGGTTCTACCTCAACCTCAGTGTCGCCGCGGCCTCCGCCCAGGCGTTCGGCCTGTCCAAGCTGTTCTACTCGAGCATCCCGGAGATCTTCGGCCGGATCCCGGACGGCGTCACGATCCCGACGCTGCCGCTGTCACGGTGGCGGCTGGTCGGGAGCGTGCTCGGCGAGGTCGTGCCGTTCTACCGCCGCCTGCGGACGTACCAGAAGAACTTTCCGGCCCTGGTCGCCGACGCGCCCGCCCGCTTCGAACGCGTCACCGCCGCGATCCGCGCAGCGAACACCACGGCGGCGCTGGCGAAGGTGTGGGACGCCGAGGGTGAGCCGTACCTTCGCGACACCAGCCGGATGCTGGCCGCGGGCGCCCGGATGGACGGCAACGCGCTGGCGACGATCGGTACCCGCGTCCGCAAGGTGGCCGGCGAGAGCGACGCGAACGCCCTGCTCACCGGGCTGCACGCCGCCGGTGGCGAGCTCGCCAGCCTCGGCCCGCTGGTCGGCCTGGCTCAGATACGCCATGGGCAGCTGGACCGGGACACCTACCTCCGGCAGTGGGGCCACCGCGGGCCGCACGAGTTCGAGGTGTCGGTGCCACGCCCGGCCGAGGACCCCGACTGGGTCGATCGGGAGCTAGCCGCCATGGACGGCGCCCGGGAGGACGCGACCGACCTGCTCGCCCGGCAGCAACGAGCGCGCGAGGCGGCCTGGGAACGGGTACGCGCCCGGCTCCGGCCGCGTGAGGTCACCGCCCTGCGGCGCCGCGTCGACCGCGCGGCGCACGCCGCCCGCGCACGCGAGGCCGCCCGGTCGGAGGTGATCCGGGCGTTCTGGGCGATGCGGATCTTCGTCCTGCGGGCCGGTGAGCTGACCGGCCGCGGCGACGACCTCTTCTTCTGCGACATCCGGGAGATCGTCCGGGTCCTCGATGGCGACGACGCTCCGCTGGCGGCGGTGCCGGAGCGCCGGGCGGCGTACGACCGCTACCGCGCGCTGCCGGTGTATCCCACGCTGGTCCGCGGCGCGTTCGACCCGGTGCGCTGGGCCGCCGGCCCGAACCGCCGCCTCGACCTGTGCGACGCGACCACCGAGCACGCTCCGGTGGCCGAGACGGTGACCGGGTTCGCCGGGGCGGCCGGGGTCGTGGAGGGCATCGCCCACGTCATCGCCGGCCCGGAGGACGGCGCGCAGCTGCGGCCGGGCGAGATTCTCGTCACCTCCGTCACCAACGTCGGCTGGACGCCGCTGTTCCCGCGGGCGGCCGCGGTGGTCACCGACATCGGCGCTCCCCTGTCGCACGCCGCGATCGTCGCCCGCGAACTCGGCATCCCGGCAGTGGTCGGCACCGGCAACGCCACGGTCCGGCTGCGGAGCGGCGACCGGATCCGGGTGGACGGCGGGCACGGCACCGTCGACGTGCTGGAGGCCGCGCCGCGGTAGAGCGTCCCGGGTGGGCGGGCCTGCCGGGGTCAGAGTTCGACGGTGTCCAGGAGAGTGCCGAGCTCCTGCTGGCTGAGCGGCCGGACCTGTCCGGGGGCCAGGTCGCCGAGCTTCACCGGGCCCAGTGACGTACGCGCGAGCCGGCGGACCGGGTGGCCGACCTCGGCGAGCATCCGCCGGACGATGTGCTTGCGCCCCTCGTGCAGGACGATCTCGACCATGGCCTTGGCGCCCGACTGCTGCACGACGCGGAACGCGTCCGCCCGCGCCGGGCCGTCCTCGAGCTCGACGCCCTCCCGCAGCGCCCGGCCGACCCGCGGGGGGACCGGACCGGGAACCTCGGCGACGTAGGTCTTCTGCACGCCGTACGACGGGTGGGCCAGCCGGTGGGCGAACTCCCCGTCGTTGACCAGCAGGATCAGTCCCTCGGTGTCGGTGTCCAGCCGGCCGACGTGGAAAAGGCGTTCCGGCCGGTCGCGGACGAGGTCGCCGAGGCACCGGCGGCCCTGCGGGTCGCTCATCGTGCTGACCACGCCGCGCGGCTTGTTCAGGACGAGGTAGACCTTGGTCTCGTCCACCGCGATCCGCCGGCCGTCCACGCGTACCGAGTCGCGGGTCGGGTCGACCCGGGTGCCGAGCGTCGTCACCACCTGGCCGTTGACCTCGACCCGGCCGTCGACGATGAGCTCCTCGGCGGCGCGCCGGCTGCCGACCCCGGCCTGGGCGAGCACCTTCTGCAGCCGAACGCCCTCGGACTCACCCATCGGCGTCCGTCCTCCGCTCCGTACTCACGTCAGTCTGGTCGGTCTCGGAGGACTCGGCCTCCGCCGGCTCGTCCTCCGCCGGCTCGTCCTCCGCCGGCTCGTCCTCGGGCTCCGACGGCGGCTCTTCCTCCACCTGCCCGGGCTCGACGGCCGGTTCGGCCTCGTCCTCCGCGTCACCCAACGGCATCTGCGCGGGAACCGCCGGCGCCACCTCCGCGGGCATGCTCACCTGCTCGGCTTCCATCTCGTCGATGTCCGGGAGGTACGGCGCGAGGTCCGGCAACTCCTCCAGCGACCGGACGCCGAGGCGTTCGAGGAAGTACGACGTGGTGCGGTACAGCGTCGCGTTGCTCTCCCCCTCCGCGCCGGCCTCCTCCACCAGCCCGCGCGTCACCAGCGTGCGCATCACGCCGTCGCAGTTGACGCCGCGGATCGCCGACACGCGCGCTCGGCTCACCGGCTGCTTGTACGCCACGACCGCCAGCGTCTCCAGCGCGGCCTGGGTGAGCTTGGCCTGCTGCCCGTCGAGCACGAACCGCTGAACGACGTCGGCGTACTCCTCCCGGGTGTAGAGCCGCCAGCCACCCGCGACCTCGCGCAGGTCGAACCCGCGTTCCTGCTCGGTGTACTCCGCCGACAGCGTGCGCAGCGCCTCGTCGATGTCGGGCCGGGGCCGCCCGAGAACCTGCGCCAGCGTGACCGGTGAAATCGGCTCGTCGACGATCAGCAGGATCGCCTCGATCGGCCCGTGCAGGTCACCGGGTACGACGACGTCGAGGGTCTCCTCGGCCGAGTCCTCAGTCTGTTCGGCTTCCTCGGCGGACGGGGCCGGCTCGACCGCCTCGGACGTCGTACCGTCCTCACTGATCTCCGTCGGCTCGGCCTGCTCCGTCGGCTCGGTCGGCTGCGCGGCCTCGGTGGGCTCGGCCTGCTCGTCGGTGGGCTCGGCCTGCTCGTCGGTGGACGGCGCCGGGCGCTCGATCTCGGGCGCGTCGTCGGCACCGCTCATGTGCTGTCTCCTGTCGATTCCGGCTCGGGCTGCTCGTCCGGCTCCTGCTCGCCGTCCGGCTCCTGCTCTCCGCCTGGCTCCTGCTCGTCGCCGCCGTCCTCGCCGTCGCCGCCGTCCTGCTCGTCGAACTCGTCGCTGACCGTGACCGAGCCCTCGTCACTGCCCGCCCAGCGCACCGTCAGCTCGGCCAGGGCCTCGGCCTGCTCGAAGGTCACCGCGCCCTCGCGGAAGAGTTCCAGCAGGGCGAGGAACCGCGCGATCGTCGTGACGACGTTCGGCGAGTCGGCCACCAGCGCCCGGAACGTCGTCGAGCGTATCCGCCGCAGGCGTTCGACCAGGATGGTGCCCTGCTCCCGAACGCTGACCCGGGGCGCGTGGATGTGCGTCAGCGACACCACCGGCTCCGGGCGCGGGCGCATCGCCCGGGCGGCGAGCCGGGCGAAGTCGTCGACACCCAGGCCGATCAGCACCTCGGGCAGCAGCCTGGCGAAGCGGTCCTCCAGGCCCACGGCGCGTGGGAACCGGCGCGCCTCCCGCGTCATGCGCTCCGCCAGCAGCCCGCCCACCTGCTTGTACGCGCGGTACTGCAGCAGCCGGGCGAACAACAGGTCCCGGGCCTCCAGCAGCGCGAGGTCCTCCTCGTCCTCGACCTCTCCCTGCGGCAGCAGCCGGGCGGCCTTGAGGTCGAGCAGGGTGGACGCGACGAGCAGGAACTCCGTGGTCTGGTCGAGGTCCCACTCCGGGCCCTTCGCCCGGATGTAGGCGATGAACTCGTCGGTCACCACCGACAGCGCGACCTCGGTGACGTCCAGCTTGTGCTTGGAGATCAGCCCGAGCAGCAGGTCGAACGGGCCCTCGAAGTTGTCCAGCCGAACGGTGAACGTGTTCCGCCGGCCGATCGCCGCCGGCTCCCCCTCGGCCTCACCTGGGTCTCCGGGCGCCGGTTCGTCTCCGGGCACGCTCACGTGGTCGGTCACGTAGGTCTGTGCTGTGGTGGTCAGCCGAGGCAGCCGGATCAGCCGAGCCGGCCGACCAGCTCGCGGGCAAGCTGGCGGTAGGCCTCGGCGGCGACGCTGTTCGGTGCGTACGTGGTGATCGGCTCGCCCAGCTTGTTGGTCTCGGGGAAGCGGACCGTACGCGAGATCACGGTGTGGAACACCGTCTCGCCGAACCGGCCGACGACCTCCTCCAGGATCTCCCGGGCGTGCAGCGTCCGCATGTCGAACATCGTGGCCAGGATGCCCTCGATCTTCAGCCGCGGGTTGATGCGTTCCTGCACGGTCTTGATCGTCTTGTCGACCAGGAAGCCGAGGCCGCGCAGGGCGAAGTACTCGCACTCCAGCGGGATGATCACGCCGTCGGCGGCGGTGAGCGCGTTGACGGTGAGCAGACCCAGCGAGGGCTGGCAGTCGATCAGGATCAGGTCGTACTCCGGACGCAGCGCCTCCAACTGGCGGGCCAGCGTGGTCTCCCGGGCGACCTCGGTGACGAGCTGGATCTCCGCACCGGACAGCGAGATGTCCGACGGCAGCAGGTCCATGCCGTCGATCGCGGTCTTGACCCGGATGTCCTCCGCGGTCACGTCGCGGTCGATGACCATGTCGTACGTCGTGGCTTCCAGCGAGAGCGGGTCGATGCCGAGCCCGATCGTCAGCGAAGCCTGCGGGTCGAAGTCGACCAGCAGCACCCGGCGGCCGAGCTCGGCCAGCGATGCACCGAGGTTGATCGCGGTGGTCGTCTTGCCGACGCCACCCTTCTGGTTGACGATCGCGAGGATGCGGGCCGGCCCGTGGCTCTCCAGCGGCGGCGGGTCGGGGAACTGGGGGCGCGGCTTGGGTGAGGAAGCATTGCCCCCGCCGTTGACTGCGGGCGCGGGCGCGACCGGCGTGAGGTCGGGCTCTTCGATCTCGGCCGGCTCCGCGGGGTCGACGACGGGCTCGGTGGGTACAGAGGGTACGACGGGCTCAGCGGGCCCGGTGGGGTCGACCGGCACAGACGGCGCGGACGGCACCGACGGCGGCGGCACCACCGACGGGTCCGCGGGCGTGGAGGGGCCGATCGTGGGGCTGGTCGCCACCGGGGGCGTGTCGGAGACAAGGTCGGTGGGCATGGAGCTTGTCGCTGCGTAGCCGGACTCAGGCGACAGCTGGGCAGACTCGGTTCCGGCACCGTTCGTCGAGTCGTTCACGGCTCGCGTAACCTCCTGCCACGTCGGGCCCACCTTCTCGGGCAGCGACTCTGCGGTTTGGGAACTCTAGTCTCACCTGCCGGTGGACCCGGCGGGGAGGCCAGGGGCACCGAGCCACCGCCGGTCCTCGAGCGATCCCGGCGGCACATGCGCCGTACTGCATACGACCGTAGTGCCAACCCTGGGTTTCACGCCCGTGCCCGGGGGTGTGTCGCGGCATACACCTCGCGCAGCTTGTCGACGGTGACGAGCGTATAGACCTGCGTGGTCGTCACCGACGCGTGCCCGAGGAGTTCCTGCACCACCCGGACGTCCGCGCCGCCGTCGAGCAGATGGGTCGCGAAGGAGTGCCGGAGCGTGTGTGGCGACACCTCCGCGGGCACGTTCGCGCGTTCGGCGGCGTGCCGCAGGACGGTCCACGCACTCTGCCGGGAGAGCCGGCCGCCGCGGGCGTTGAGGAACAGCGCGGGGGTGCCCTTGCCGCCGCCGGCGAGCGCGGGTCTGGCCCGCACCTGGTAGGCGGTGACGGCCCTGCCGGCGTACGAACCGACCGGCACGATCCGTTCCTTCCCGCCCTTGCCGCGCAGCAGCACCGCACCGGACTCCAGGTCGAGGTCGTCGACGTCCAGGCCGACCGCCTCGGAGATACGCGCGCCGGTGCCGTAGAGGAGTTCGAGCAGCGCCCGGTCGCGCAGTGCCAGCGGGGTGTCGCCGGCGCCGGACGCCTCCAGAATGCGTTCGACGTCGGCGACCGGCAGCGCCTTCGGCAGCCGGCGCGGCGGCACCGGCGGGCGCACCTCCCGGGCCGGGTCGTCCCCGGTCAGCCCCTCCCGGTGCGCGAACTTGTGGAACCCCCGTACGGCGACCACGGTGCGCGCTGCCGAGCTCGGGCCGAGCGGCGGATGGTCGGGGTCGCCCTCCCGCAACCGGACGAGGAACGCGCTGACGTCGGCGGGCCCGATCCGGTCGGGCCGGTCGAGCCCCCTCGCGGCCAGGAACTCCGCGTACCGGCGCAGGTCCCGGCGGTAGGACGCCAGCGTGTTGGCCGCCAGCCCGCGTTCGACGCTGAGGTGGTTGAGGTAGCCGGTGACCGCCCGCTCCACCCCCGTGGCGGTCACCTCAGGCCACCACCGCGGCGAAGTCGGTGTGCGGCAGGCCGTGCGCCTCCGCGACCGCGGCGTTGACCAGGTGCCCCTCGTGGGTGTTCAGGCCGAGGCCGAGGGCGAGGTCGGCCCGGCTGGCCTCCTGCCATCCCCGGTCGGCGAGCTCGAGGACGTAGGGCAGCGTGACGTTGGTCAGTGCGTACGTCGAGGTGTGCGGCACCGCACCGGGCATGTTCGCCACGCAGTAGAACACCGAGTCGTGCACGCGGTAGGTGGGCTCGTCGTGCGTGGTGGGCCGGGAGTCCTCGAAGCAGCCGCCCTGGTCGATGGAGATGTCCACCAGCACGCTGCCCGGCTTCATCCGGGACACCTGTTCGGTGCTGACCAGCGTCGGCGCCTTCGCGCCGGGGACGAGGACGGCGCCGATGACCAGGTCGGCGTCCAGAATGGCCCGCTCCACCTCGTAGGCGTTGGACGCCACGGTCTGCAGGTGGCCGCGGTAGACGCGGTCGGCCTGGCGGAGGCGTTCGATGTTCTTGTCCAGCAGCAGGACCTCGGCCTGCATGCCGAGCGCGATGGCGGCGGCGTTCAGCCCGGACACGCCGGCGCCGATCACCACGACCTTCGCGGCGTACACGCCGGAGACCCCGCCCATCAGGATGCCGCGCCCACCGCCCTGGCTCATCAGGTGGTACGCACCCACCTGCGGCGCCAGCCGGCCGGCCACCTCGCTCATCGGCGCCAGCAGCGGGAGCGAGCCGTCGGGCAACTGCACCGTCTCGTACGCGATGGCGGTCGTGCCGGACTCCAGCAGCGCGGTGGTGAGCTGCCGGGAGGCCGCGAGGTGGAGGTAGGTGAACAGAACCTGGCCCTTGCGCAGCCGGGCGTACTCCGAAGCGATCGGCTCCTTCACCTTGAGCACCAGATCGCTCTCGGCCCACACGTCGTCGGCGCCGTCGATGATCTTGGCGCCGGCCCGCTCGAACTCCTGGTCCGGGATCGACGACCCCTCACCCGCGCCGCGTTCGACCACCACATGGTGACCGTGCCGAACCAGCTCGTGAGCACCCGCCGGCGTCAGTGCGACGCGGTACTCGTGGGTCTTGACTTCCTTGGGGACACCGATCTTCACGCTCGCTCGTCGCCTTCCGCTGGCTCACGCGGCACGGCTCCGTTGCCGTACCGCCTGTACGCCGCCGACGGGGCTGGGAGCACCTGTCGCGGCGGGGCGAGTGTAAACCGGGCGGGGTGGGCGCACCGCTTCGTCCACAGGCGTGGCGCTGGATCGCGGCCGATCCCGCGGGTCCGCCGGGCCCCGGTGGCGGCGGTCCGGCGGGCCGTCCCCGGCAGGATGGGGCCATGGACATCGCCGCCGCCCAGGACCTGTTCGACGCCGAACCCGGCTGGCTGAACACCGCCAGTTTCGGTCTCCCGCCCCGGCCGGCCTGGGACGCCCTGCAGGAGGCGCTGGAGGTGTGGCGGCGCGGCACCAACGGCTCCGAGTGCTGGTACGACGCCACCCGGCGGGCCCGGGAGGGGTTCGCCCGGCTGGTGGGCGCCCCGGTCGCCGACGTCGCGATCGGGAGTACGACGTCCGGCCTGATCGCCCCGGTCGCCGCGGCCCTCCCGGCGGGGTCGCGGGTGGTCGTGCCGGACGTGGAGTTCACCTCCAACCTCTTCCCCTGGATGGTGCACGCCGACCGGGGCGTGGAGGTGGTGACGGTGCCGGTCGAGGAGCTCGTCCAGTCCGTCGACCGGCGGACCACGGTGGTCGCTTTCAGCGCGGTCCAGTCGGCGACCGGTCAGGTGGCCGACTTCGACCGGCTGGTCGAGGTGGGCCGCGACGCCGGCGCGTTGGTGGTCGTCGACGCCAGTCAGGCGGCAGGGTGGCTGCCCCGCGCGTGGACCCGTGCCGACGTGGTGGTGGCCTCGGCGTACAAGTGGCTGATGGCGCCGCGAGGTGCCGCGTTCGGCTACTTCGCGCCGGCGGTCCGCGAGCGGCTGCGCCCGATCCAGGCCGGATGGTTCGCGGGGGAGGATGTGGGGGCGTCCTTCTACGGGCCGCCGCTGCGGCTGGCGCGGGACGCGCGGAGGCTCGACATCTCGCCCGCGTGGTTCAGCTACGTCGGCGCCGCACCCGCCCTGGACCTGCTGCTCGACCTCGGCGTCGACCGCGTACACACCCACGACGTGGCGCTGGCGAACCGGTTCCGGGAGGGGCTCGGCCTGCCCGCGGGTGACTCGGCGATCGTGTCGGTCGACCTGCCCGGCGCCGAGGAACGGCTGGCCGCCGCCGGGATCCGAGCCGGCTTGCGGAACGGTCAGGTCCGCGTATCGTTCCACCTTTACTCCACCGTGGACGACGTTGACAGGGCGGTCGAGGCGCTTCGGCCGTCAGCGTCGGCTAGTCGCCGCGGTGAGGTCACTGACGCCTCGTGACGTCACGAGCCGCAATTTCCAACCGGGCGTGAGGCAGTTCATACCGCGACACGCCGGGACGCGACATGCGAGGACATCACATGTGAGATACGGTCTCGCCCCATGACCGAGGACTACCTACGCCGCATCGGCACGCTCATCCGGGACGCACGCCAGCACCGCGGCTGGACACAGGCCCAGCTCGCCGAGACGCTGGGCACCAGTCAGAGCGCCATCAACCGGATCGAGCGCGGCCACCAGAACCTCAGCCTGGAGATGCTGGCCCGCATCGGAGACGCGCTCGACAGCGAGATCGTGTCGCTCGGCACGTCCGGTCCCATGCACCTGCGGGTCGTCGGTGGGCGGGAGCTGTCCGGCAGCATCGACGTCAAGACCAGCAAGAACGCCTGCGTGGCCCTGCTGTGCGCGTCGCTGCTCAACCACGGCCGGACGACGCTGCGCCAGGTGGCCCGGATCGAGGAGGTCAACCGCATCCTCGAGGTCCTGCACAGCATCGGCGTCCGCACCCGCTGGCTGAACGAGAACAACGACCTGGAGATCGTCCCGCCCGCCACCCTCGACCTGGCCGGCATGGACGTCGCGGCCGCCCGGCGCACCCGCAGCGTGCTGATGTTCCTCGGCCCGCTCATGCACCGCGAGGACCGCTTCCAACTGCCGTACGCCGGTGGCTGCGACCTCGGCACCCGCACGGTCGAGCCGCACATGGTCGCGCTGCGGAAGTTCGGCCTGGAGGTCAAGGCGACCTCGGGCTACTACCACGCCGAGGTCGACCGCACCGTCTCACCCGGCGCGATCGTGCTGACCGAGCGCGGCGACACCGTGACCGAGAACGCCCTGCTCGCCGCGGCCCGCCACGACGGCGTCACCGTCATCCGCAACGCCAGCCCCAACTACATGGTCCAGGACCTCTGCTTCTACCTGGCCGAGCTCGGCGTCCGCATCGACGGCATCGGCACCACCACCCTCACCGTGCACGGAGTGCCGGCCATCGACCGCGACGTCGACTACGCGCCCTCGGAGGACCCGATCGAGGCGATGAGCCTGATCACCGCGGCGATCGTCACCGACTCCGAGCTCACCGTCCGACGGGTCCCGATCGAGTTCATGGAGATCGAGCTGGCCCAGCTGGAGGAGATGGGCCTGCACTTCACCCGCAGCGAGGAGTACGCCTCCCACAACGGCCGGACCCGGCTGGTCGACGTGACCGTCTACCCGTCCACGCTGCGTGCGCCGATCGACAAGATCCACCCGATGCCGTTCCCCGGCCTGAACATCGACAACGTGCCGTTCTTCGCGGTGATCGCCGCGGCCGCCAACGGCACCACGCTGATCCACGACTGGGTGTACGAGAACCGCGCGATCCACCTCACCGAGCTGAACAAGCTCGGCGGCCGGGTCCGGCTGGCCGACCCGCACCGGATCTACGTCGACGGGCCGACCCACTGGTCGGGCACGGAGGTCATCTGCCCGCCGGCCCTGCGCCCCGCGGTGTGCATCCTGCTGGCGATGCTGGCCGCCAAGGGCACCTCGGTGCTGCGCAACATCTACGTCATCAACCGCGGGTACGAGGACCTCGCCGAACGCCTCAACCAGCTCGGCGCGCAGATCGAGTCGTTCCGCGACATCTAGATCGAGTGTGGCGCGGGCCGTCGTCACGCGTCGGCCGCGGGCATCCCGCGCCACTCCTCCTCGAGGATGCTGAACGTCTCGGAGTCCCGCCACCCGTCGCGCAGCAGCGTGGTGTGCCGGAGCCTGCCCTCGTACGCCATGCCGAGCCGGCGCAGGACCGCGGCCGACCCCGCGTTACGCGGGTCGCAGGTGGCGGCGATCCGGTGCAGCCCGCGTTCGGCGAACCCGATCCGCAGCAGGGCCGCGCCGATCGCCGTACCCACGCCGCGGCGCCACACCCTGGGATGGACGATGTAGGAGATCTCGCCCTGCCGGTGCCGGGCGGCCAGGCCGAGGTGCAGCTCGCCCATGCCGAGCACCTCGCCGTCGACCAGCGCGGCGTACGGCTCCCGTAGCCGGGGTCGCGCGGACCACGCGTCGGCCGCCGCCCGGACGAACTCCTCCGCGTCGGCCTCGGAGTTGGGGCCCCACGGCTGGAAGCGGCAGACCTCGGGCAGGCTGGACCAGGAGTGGACGGCCGGCCAGTCGGTTGGCTCCAGGGGGCGCAGAGCCACATCTGGGCGCGAGGACACCCGGGCACCCTACGGGCATCCGTCAGGAGGCGGTCCAGCCGCCGTCGAGGGTGAGCGCCACACCGGTCAGGGACGTGGTGGCGGGTCCGCACACGAACGCCACCAGCTCGGCCACCTCGTCGGGTTCGACCAGGCGCTTGAGCGGTGTGCGGGCCAGGAGCACGTCCTCGAGCACCTGCTCCTCCGGCACGCCGTGCGCCTGGGCCTGGGCGGCGAGCTGCTTTTCCACCAGCGGTGTTCGGACGTACCCCGGGCAGATCGTGTTGGACGTGACACCGCGACCGGCGGCCTCCAGCGCGAGCACCTTCGACAGGCCTTCCAGGCCGTGCTTGGCCGCGACATAGGCAGACTTGTACGCCGAGGCCCGCTGGCCGTGCGCGGAGGAGACGTGCACCAGCCGTCCCCACCCCCGCTCGTACATGCCGGGGAGGACGAGCCGCGCCAGCCGGAACGGCGCCTCCAGCATCACCCGCTGGATCAGCGCGAACTTCTCCACCGGGAACTCCTCCACCGGCGCGACGTGTTGCAGGCCCGCGTTGTTGACCAGGATGTCGGCCTCGCGGAGCGCGTCCAGTCGTTCGAGGGCGTCCAGCCCGGCCGGGTCGCCGAGGTCGACCGGGTGCGCCTGTCCGCCCACCTCGGCAGCCGCCGCCGTGGCACCGTCGGCGTCGAGGTCCAGCACGACCACGTGGGCGCCGGCGAGGGCGAGCCGGCGGACGCAGGCCCGGCCGATGCCGCTGGCGCCGCCGGTGACCACGGCCGTCCGGCCGGACAGGTCGATGCCGCCGCCGGACGGCGCCGTGTTTGCTGCGCCTGCTGGTGCCGAGGTGGGAGTGGTGTCGGTCATGCCGACCTACCGTACGTCCCTACGGCCCTACGCCGGCGGGGTCCCGGCCGGTGGGCGGGGGCCCGGCCACCGCGGCGGCCAGGCCCACCCTCTCCCCCCTGTCGGGTGTCGTTGCTGTCCCCACCCCACACACCCGATGGACGTAACGGTAGATCGAGGTGTATTTATGCGGCGAGAGCTAATCAATTCCACCGGGGGGATGGGATGACTGGCCGTCGTGGCCGGCCGGAGAAGCCGCTGCCGGCGCCGACGAACGCGAAGGAACGCTTCGGCGCGCAGCTGCGCGAGCTCCGGCACATCAACGGAATCGGGCTGGCCGCGATGGCGGCCCTGTCCAACTGCTCGGTCACCACGATCGGGCAGGCCGAGCGCGGGGTCCAGATACCAGGTGAGGCCCTGGTGCACACCTGGGACACCGTGCTCAACGCGAACAACATTCTCAACGCCTACTACGAGGACATGCGGCACGAGGAGCGGCACAGACGGCTCACCTCCCCGCAGCGCCGCGCGCCGAGCAGGCCCGTGCCGAGCAGGCCGGTTCCCGGAGACCGCAGCGAATGGGTCGCCGACGTCACCGTTCCCGACGGCACCCTGATGCGGCCCTCGCAGACGTTCACCAAGACCTGGCGGCTCCGCAACGCGGGTTCGGTTCGCTGGACCGCCCGCTACCTGATGCGGCTCGGCACGCTGGTCGCGGCCGGGCAGGTGGCCACCCCGCGGCTGACCCCGATCCCGGACACCCAGCCCGGCGAGGAGGTCGACATCAGCGTTCCCTGCAAGGCGCACGTCATCCCGGGCACCTCCGTGGCGCACTTCAAGTTCGCCGACGCCGATGGGTACCTCTACTTCCCCCACACCGACCACGCGGGAGTCCTGTTGTCCATCACCGTGCTCGACGACGGTCGCTCCCACTAGGGTCACGCGGGGAGGCGGGTCGGGACGCGGGGACGGCGCCGTCGGGTGGCGCGGTGGTGCCTGGCCGGTAGCTGGTGGCTGGTTGTCGGCTGGACGTCGTACCGTCAGTGGCCGGAAGGTGGTGCCTCGTGGGAACCGAACCGACGACCGACGGCAGGTTGGCCCTCCCTGCCGACGCCGATCCCGACACCGAGAAGCTGTTCCGTGCCTTCGTCCGGGAAGGGCGGATCACCGCGATGCCGGCGAGGTCGGGCCGGCGCCGGCGGCTGCTGGACCACGTGGCCCAGCTGTTCGAGCCCGGCGTTCGTTACCCCGAACCCGTCGTCAACGAGACCTTGCTCCGGGTGTACGACGACCAGGCGGCGCTGCGAAGGTATCTCGTCGACGAGGGCCTGCTCGCCCGCGACAACCACGGCGTCTACTGGCGCTGCGGCGGCACCATCCGTCCCTGAACACCTCCGTCGGCTGACCACCCGTCGACGGCTCCTCCGGCGTGTCGGCGCCGATGAGTTCCGGCGGCCGGGCCAGTCTTTCTTCCAGCCGGGACCGACCATTCGGTCGACGGCTCACCGAGAGCCAGGAGAAGGCGGACCGATGAGTGGTGACCTGAACGACCTGTTGAGTACGCATGTCGGCAACGGCAACGGCACCGTGCCGGGCGCCGTCGCCGTCGTGGCCCGGGGCGACAACCTGGAGCTGGCGGTCGCCGGCTCGGTCGACGTCGAGGGCACCGCGCCGATGGCGAGGGACACGATCTTCCGGATCGCCTCGCTCACCAAGCAGGTCACAGCCGCCGGCATGATGCTGCTGCTGGAGGGCGGCCAGGTCGGCCTGGACGACCCGATCGGCAAGTGGCTGCCCGAGCTCGCCGAGCCGGTTGTTGTGCGTACGCCGGGCAGTCCCGTCGACGACGTGGTGCCGGCCGTGCGGCCGATCACCGTCGAGCACGTGCTCAGCTCCCGAGCCGGCTGGGGATTCCCATCCGACTTCACCCTGCCGGCGATCGGCCTGATCTTCGAGGTGCAGAAGAGCGGCCTCGACCCGCAGCACGTCGACCCCCCGGACGCCTGGCTGGCAGCGCTGTCGCGCGTTCCGCTGCTCTACCAGCCGGGTGAGGCATGGCTGTACAACACCTGCTCCGACCTCCAGGGCCTGCTGATCAGCCGGGTCACCGGCCAGTCGCTGCCGGACTTCCTCGCCGAGCGGCTGTTCGAGCCACTCGGCATGGCAGACACCGGGTTCGCGGTGCCCGCCGGCAAGCTCGGTCGGTTCACCAGCATGTACCGCAACGCTCCCGACGGCGGCGGGCCGGCGCTGGCGGACGCTCCCGACGGGCAGTGGAGCAGCCTGCCCGCGTTCCCGTCCGGAGCCGGGGGCCTGGTCAGTACCGCCGACGACTGGCTCCGCTTCGCGCGGATGCTGCTCGCCGGCGGCGCGCACGAGGGCCGCCGGGTGCTGTCAACCGAGTCCCTACGGCACATGACGACCGACCACCTGACGCGGGCCCAGCGCGACCTCGGTGAGCTGTTCCTGGACGGACAGGGATGGGGGTACGGCGGCTCGGTCGACCTCGCGCCCACCCGGCCGTGGAACCAACCCGGGCGCTACGGCTGGACCGGCGGCAGCGGAACCTCGGCCTACATCTCCCCCGCGAGCGGCACGATCTCGCTGCTGCTCACGCAGGTGGCGATGGACAGCCCGGAGGCGCCGCCGGTGATGCGGGACTTCTGGACCTACATCGGCCGAGGCGGCTCGTAGGGCACCGCTTCGCGGGCCGGCCACGGCGCGTCCGCGGGGCGGAGGGAGTCGAAGCCGGTGCCGTTGTGGGCCGCCCAGGCAGCGAGCGCACCCATCACCAGTGAGGGATTGTGCAGGTCTCCGGTCAGCACTCCGGCCACGACGTCGGCCAGCGGCGTCCAGGAGACGGTCATGTCCGCCTCCTCGTCGACGCCGTTGTGCCGTTCGTCGTGCGGCACCTCCGACAGACCGCGGGCGAGGTAGATCCGCAACGACTCGGTGGTCATTCCCGGTGAGGTGAAGGCGTCCACCAGCACCCGCCAGTCGCGGGCGCGAACGTGCCCCTCCTCGTACAGCTCCCGCTGGGCCGCGGCGAGGTAGTCCTCCCCCTCGACATCCAGCAGACCCGCGGGAGGCTCGAAGAGGCGGTGGCCGACGGGGTGGCGGTACTGGTGCACCAGCAGCATCCGGTCGTGGTCGTCCAGCGCGATGATGCCGACCGCACCGGAGTGGACCACGACGTCGCGGGTGAACTCCCGGTCGCCGCCGCCGTCCACGACGTCCTCGCGGACGTCGATCACCCGGCCGGTGCGCAGGGTGTACGACGAGGAGACGACCGGCCACCGCTCGGGTACGTCGCGCGGCGCGGCTCCGTCCCCATCCGGATTACCGAATCGACCGTCGACGGTCGCGCCGCTCACCGGCGTACTCCGGTGCGCAGCCTGCCGTCCCGCTGCCGCAGCGGCACCGCCTCGGCCGCACCGTCCACACCGTCCACGTCGATCGCATCGCCCGCGTGGTCACCATCGGAGTCACCGTGCTCGGGGCGCCTCGCAGCGATGCCGTCGCCGTCCTCAGCGTGGACCAACCCGAGGTCACCGACCGGGAGCTGCATCTCCCGCTGACGGGCCAGCGCGGCCTCGACCAGCCCGGCGAACAACGGGTGCGGACGGGTCGGCCGGGACCGCAGCTCGGGGTGGGCCTGGGTGGCGACGAAGTACGGGTGGAGGTCGCGGCGCAGCTCGATGAACTCCACCAGCCGGCCGTCCGGCGACGTACCGGAAATGACCAGGCCCGCGTCTTCCAGCTGCGTGCGGTAGGCGTTGTTGACCTCGTAGCGGTGCCGGTGGCGCTCCTCGACGTACGGCTCGGCGTAGGCGCGCCGCACCAGTGAGTCCTCGGCGAGCTTGGCGGGATACAGCCCGAGCCGCATCGTGCCGCCGAGGTCACCGGACCCGGCCACGATCTCGCGCTGCTCCTCCATCGTGGCCACCACTGGGTGGGCACAGGTTGCCTCGAACTCGCTGGAGTTGGCGTCGTCCAGCCCGGCGAGGTTGCGGGCCACGTCGACGACCATGCACTGCAGGCCCAGACACAGGCCGAGGACGGGCAGCTGGTGTTCGCGTGCGTACGCCGCCGCGCCGACCTTGCCCTCGACGCCCCGCACCCCGAACCCGCCGGGAATGCACACCGCGTCCACGTCGGCGAGATGGCGAGCCGCGCCCTCGCGCGTCGTGCACTCGTCGGAGGGCACCCAGCGGATGTTGACCCGGGTGTCGTGCTGGAAACCGCCGGCGCGCAACGCCTCGGTCACCGAGAGGTAGGCGTCGGGCAGGTCGATGTACTTGCCGACCAGGGCGACCGTCACCTCGTCGGCCGGATGGTGCACCCGCCGCAGCAGCTCGTCCCACTCGGTCCAGTCGACGTCGCGGAACGGGAGGTTCAGCCGGCGTACGACGTAGGCGTCCAGACCTTCGCCGTGCAGCAACTTGGGCAGATCGTAGATGCTCGGGACGTCGGGATTCTCGATGACCGCTTCCTCGTCCACGTCGCACATCAACGAGATCTTGCGCTTGACGTTGGACGGAAGCTCGCGGTTGCACCGGCAGACGATCGCGTCGGGCTGGATACCGATGCTGCGCAGGGCCGCGACGGAGTGCTGGGTGGGCTTGGTCTTGAGCTCGCCGGACGGTCCGAGGTAGGGCACCAGGGACACGTGCAGGAAGAACACGTTGTCGCGGCCCACGTCGTGGCGTACCTGCCGGGCGGCCTCCAGGAACGGCAGCGACTCGATGTCGCCGACCGTGCCGCCGATCTCGGTGATCACGACGTCGATGCCGGGTGCGGCCATCGCCCTGATGCGGGCCTTGATCTCGTTGGTGATGTGCGGAATGACCTGCACGGTGTCGCCGAGATAGTCGCCCCGTCGCTCCTTGGCGATCACGCTGGAGTAGACCTGACCGGTGGTGACGTTGGCGCTGCGGCCGAGGTCGACGTCCAGGAACCGTTCGTAGTGACCGATGTCGAGATCGGTCTCGGTCCCGTCGCCGGTGACGAACACCTCACCGTGCTGGAAGGGGTTCATGGTGCCGGGGTCGACGTTGAGATAGGGGTCGAGCTTCTGCATCGTGACCCGCAACCCGCGTGCCTTCAGCAGGTTGCCGAGGCTCGAGGCGGTGAGGCCCTTACCAAGAGAGGAGGCGACGCCCCCTGTGACGAACACGTGCCTAGTCGGCGAAGAGGCGGCCAAAGCTACTCCCCGTGGTCGGTCGGGGCCGGAAACCCGGGCGGAATCCAGCATGTCCACGGGCTTTCAGCCTAGCAACAGCCGATCGGCCCGCCACACACCACGCCGGTCCGCGGGACCGGGCGGATGGTCGGACGTTACACCCATGCGGCGACACCTGGACACGCCCGGGACCCGCCCGCAGACACGCTGCCGGAGAGGCTGTGGCGACGCCGGAAAGAGGCTGGGCCGAGGCTGGGCGGACGTACGCGAAGCTGCCGGCGGGACGCCCGATCCGCCGCCGATGCCCGGCTCATCCGGGTGTGATGACCTCCTGGTAGATCCTGGCGATCTGCCGAGCGGTCTCCTCCTCGTCCGGCCAGGTAGCGGCCTGTCGCGGACCGGCCGCACGCAGTCGCGCCGCGACCTCCGGGCGGTCGAGCACCTCCGCGAGCGCGGCGGCGACCGCCCCCGGATCGGCCGGCGGGACCAGCAGGGCCGCCGAACCGACCAGGTCGGGGATGCCGCCCACCGCGGTGGCCACGAGGGGTACGCCGGACCGCAGGGCCTCCTGCGCCACCAGGGCCCGGGCCTCCCACTGGCTGGTGAGCACGGCGACGTCGGCCGCGGCGAGGAGATCGGCGACGTCGGTGCGGTGCCCGGCCAGCCGCACCGGCAGCCGCTCGCGCTCGACGCGTTCGGCCAGCCCCGCGTGGAGGGGGCCCTCGCCGGCGACCAGCACCAGCGGCGGGAGCGCGTCGCGCTCGCGCAGCCGGACCACAGCGTCGAACAGGACGTCGTACCGCTTCTGCGGGGCGAGCCTGCCCACCGCCAGCACCAGCTGCCGGGACGCGAGCCCGAGCGACCTGCGTACGTCCTCCCGGCTGCGGGTGGCCGGCGCGAGCGCCGGCGCGGACACCGCAAGGAGCCGGGCGTCGCGGGCGCCGAGCCGGACGGCCTCCTCGGCCAGGTCGGCCGATGCGGCGAGCACGACGGTTGCCCGGCGGACGACCCACCTGCGCGCCAGGTGCAGGGGCAGTCGCCGCAGGCCGGTGGCCGACACGGTGTTGTGCCAGCTCACCACCAGCGGCGTCGGGCTACCACCGGCCAGCGCCGCGACCACCGACGCGGCGTGCCCGTGCGCGTGGATCACGTCGGCGCCGGCAAGGACGGCCCTCCCCCGTCGGACGGCGCTGGGCGCCGGGACCTCCAGTGGCACGAACTGCGCCACCCGGCCGAACCCGAACCTGCGGTCGGTCGCCGCCGGCCCGGCGATCCGAACGGTGTGACCGGACTCGACCAGCCTCGTGGCGAGTGAGCGGACGTGCCGTCCGATGCCGCCTGTGCTCGGCCCGAGCAGCAGGGCGACGCGCGGTGCCCTCACCGTCGACCGGCCGTGGTGCCGTCGGAGGTCGCGTCGGTCGCCGCGCCCGGAGTCGCGTCCGCTGCGGTGTGGGCGGTGGTGTCCGCGGGACGCCGGCGCGCGACCCTGGTGATCCGCCGGGACACCGACAGCAGGTCCTCGCGGTCGGTCAACGCCATGAGCAGGGCCACGAGCGCGGCGAACACCGCCGCCACCGCCAGCCCGGCCACCGCCGCCCCCGTCACCGCACGCACGATGTCACCGTCCGCGAACCCCCGTCCCGTCCACCGGCCGGCCGCCGCCGAAGCCGTCGCGGCGACGCTACCCGCGAGCACTGACAGGCCGAGTCCGCGCAGCGCTCCCGGTCCGGTCGCGCGGCGAACCCCGGCGAGCAGCGCGACGGCACCCAGAACCAGCCCGAGGGACGTCGCCGCGCCCAGTCCGCTCGCGGTGGCCGAGGCCGGCAGGTCGGCGGTGATGGCGACAGCCGCGACCGCTACCGCCAGCCACCCCGCCGTCGTTCCCCACGCCGCCCAGGCCGGATGTCCGCGGGCATAGAGCAGCCGGCCGGCCAGGGTCACCAGCCCGAGCGCAGGCACCGCCGGCGCGAACGCGGTGAGGGCACCGGCCAGTGCCGACGTCGTGCCGGCGCCGGGTCCGAGGACAAGCAACCTGGCCAGCGGAGCCGACGTACCGGCGAGCAGGGCGCCGCCGAGCGCACCGAGCAGGACGACCGCCCGGACCGCACCGGCGGTGAGCCGGCGCAGCTCGGCCAGGTCGGCCGGGTCGGTCTCGACCGACGAGCGTGCCGGCGCCGACGAGTCGGGCGGACGCGCCGCGGCGCTGTGGTCTGCCGAGGCGAGCGCCGCGGCATGTGGGAAGACCGTGGTCGCGACCGGCACCACGAGCACCGCGTACGGCAGGGTGAACAGCGCGAACGCCCAGGTGTAGAGGGTCAGCGTCCCCGGTTCGCCACGGTGGTTGGCCAGCCAGGTGAGCACCAGCGCGACCAGTTGCTGGGCGACCAGGGCGAGCATTCCGGCCGCCGCCAGCCGGCGCGCCCTGGCCGCGACACCGGGCGGGAACCGCAGCGCCGGCCGGATGGGTGCGGCGGCCCCCTTCGCCCGCGCGAACGCCACGAACACGGTGAGCGCCATCGCCACCACCCCGAGGGTGGTGCCACCGGCGAGCACGGCCACCGCGCGGCCGGAGACCGCCTGCGCGCCGAGGGCACCGCCCGCGACGGCCGCGAAGCCCACGTACGCCGCGATCACCACCACGCTGCTGGCCAGCGGGGCGAGCGCGGCCGCCAGGAATCTGCGCTGAGCCTGCAGCGCACCGGAGACCACCACCGCCACGCCGTAGAACCACATCTGCGGGGCGAAGATCACCAACATCCGGCCGGCGAGGTCGGCGGCGGCCTCACCGCAACCGGCGTGGCCGGCCAGCATGAGGTGGGCGTACGGACGGGCCAGGGCCGCAGCGAGAACCGTCACCGGGGTGAGGACGAGCAGGGTCCACGTCAACATTGCCGAGAGCGTCCTGGCTGCCTCGCCGGCGGCGGCACGGGAGGTGCGGCCCGCGAGCAGCGGAACGACCACCGAGGCCAGTGCCCCGCCGGCGACGATCTCGAAGGCGACGTTCGGCAACTGGTTCGCGGTGTTGTACGCGTCGCCCAGGCAGGTGTCACCGACGGTCTTGGAGAACACGACCCACCGGCCGAACCCCACCACCCGGGCCGCGACCGTGACCGCGGCCACCAGTACGGCAGCGCGGGCCAGGCCGCTCCCCCAGGCGCGCGGGCCGGCCGCCGTCGGCTCCCGCGCCGCGGTCATCGGCGCGGCTGGCGCCGGCCGAGCTCGTCCAGTCGGCGCAACGGCGAGTGTCGCTCGATCACGGCGGTGAACGATACCCGTTCGGAGGCCAGGATCAGCCCGACCAGTCCGGCGAGAACCCCGAGCCGCGCGGGCCGGGGCAGCCGCGCGGCCATGGCCACGCCGAGGCCCGCGCCGAGTGCGTTCGCACCGCAGTCGCCGAGCATGCCGTTCTCGCCGAGGTCGTCGGCGAGCAGACCGGCCGCCACCCCGACTGGCGCCGCGAGCGCGGGACCGGCCGAGGTCAGGACGAACGGCGCGTTGGCGAGTACGACCTTCAGCGCGCGTCCGGGCCGTAGGTCCAGGAGGTTGACGAGGTTGGCGGACGCGGCGACCAGTGCGCCGTCGGCGAGGATGGTCGCCACACCCGGCCCGGGTCGTCCGGGCCGTCCACCGGGGCCGAGTCGTCCACCGGGGCCGAGTCGTCCACCGGGGCCGACGCGGCCGAGCAGCGCCGCGGCGAGAAGTCCGCTGGCTCCGATGCCGGCGACCTTGACCGCGCCGCTGGTCACCTGCCCTCGCCGCAATGCGCCCAGGTGACCCCGCAGCCCTCTCTCCGCCGCCGTACCGGCCAGGTCGTCGTATGCTCCGACGGCGCCGCTGCCGACGACCGCGGCCGCCGCGGCCAGCCGCTCCGCCGTCGTGAGACCGGGTACCGCCATCGTCGCCGCGATGGTCCCGGCGACCGCGGCCGGACCGAGCAGCAGGCTGACCTGTTCACCACGATGGTTGGTACGGCTCCAGCGGTCGGCACCGGCGCCGGTGCGCGACCGAAGGCGCCGGAACGCCAGCCGGGCGGCGAGCGCCGCACCGGTGGCGACGACGAGCCGCGTGGCCGGCTCGGGAGTCCGGGATTGTGTCCGGAAACCGCGCCGAGCCCACCGGCCCGCGCGTGGTCCCTCGGCGGGTGAGCCGGTCATGAGCCGGCGGTCGGCCGCTTGGGCAGCGCTCCGTCGGTCGTACCCACCGCGCCGTACTGGCCGACGCCGCCGGTGGCCTGTTCGGCCAGCGCCCACACCGTCGCCACCTGTCCGCTGGCGAGGTCGGCGACGTCGACGGACGAGACCGCGCCGCGGGCCTGCTTGTCCGCACGCAGGCTGGCCAGCACACCGCCATCGCCGGCGGCGGACGGGTCGCCGACCACCACGGCACCGCGGCTGGCCGAATCCAGTGAACGGGCGAGCGACACCCATGCCTGGTTGGCGTCGGAATCCGGGGTGGGCTTCGCCTTGGCCTGCACCGGTGGAGCGACGACCACGGCGAGGTCCGCCTGCGGGAGGTCGCTGTCGGAGTTGACCAGGTCGCCCTCCCCGAACGCGCCCATGATGGTCGGGGTGGCGCTGTCCTTGCGGCCCGCGGCGGCGGCGTCACGAGTGACCAGAGCCCGCGCGAGCACCACGCCGGCCCGGTCGTACGCCGAACCGTTGTCCGGCATCCGTACGTCACCGGTGACCAGCCTCGTGGCGAGCTCCTCGAGGAACTGCCGCTGGCTCGGGTCGGACCACTTGTCGGTCATCGAGACGGTGCCGGTGACCGTGGCGCCCGCACTGGTCAGGCTCTGCTCGACGCCCTTGACCACACCGTTGTCGGCGTCCGGGAGGGCGACCACCACGACCTTCTGGCCGTTGAGCCGGCCCTTGACCAGGTCGGGCGCGATGTCCGCGGCGAAGGAGTCGCGGTACTTGTCACCCTCCTGGAGGTCGGCGATCTGCTTGCGGAGTCCGTCCTTCTCCTTGCTCACCGCGGAAATGGTGCCCCGCAACTGCTGGTCGAGCTCGCCCTTCAGCGGGCCGGCGCCCAACGCGACCCCGACGGCGAGTGCGAGGAAGATCGCGGCGATGGAGACGAGGAAGTAGCGGAAGTCGATCACGTGAACATTCCTCGGATCCAGAAGACCAGGTCGTTCCACCGGATGCCGACAACCTCCAGCCAGGCCTGTCCGGCGGGCGTGGCCGCGAGCGCGACCAGGAACGCGAGCAGGCCGGCGACCAGCAGCATCACGATCTGCCAGGTCTGGATCCGGGAACGGTAGAGCCGGCTGACTCCCTTGGCGTCGACCAGCTTGCCGCCCACCCGCAGCCGGGTCAGGAACATGCTGGCCGCACCGGAGCGGCCCTTGTCCAGGAACTCCACCAGCGAAAGGTGCGTGCCGACGGCGACGATGAGCGCAGCGCCCTTGGAGTCGGCGAGGAGCATCGCGATGTCCTCGCTGGTGCCGGTGGCGGCGAAGACCCGTGACTCCAGGCCCAGTCGGTCGAGGCGGTCCGCGCCGGGAGCGCGACCGTCTCGGTAGGCGTGCACGATGAGTTCGGCGCCACAGCGCAGCGCGGTGTCGGACACCGAGTCCATGTCACCGACGATGATGTCCGGCTTGAGCCGGGCCTCCAGCAGCGCGTCGGCGCCGCCGTCGACGCCGACGAGGACCGGGCGGTACTCCCGGATGTAGGACTTGAGCGCGACGAGGTCCTCGCGGTAGTCGTAGCCGCGCACCACGATGAGGACGTGCCGCCCCTCCATCTGGGTACTGACGTCGGGTACGCCCACGCCGTCCAGCAGCAGGTCGCGGTCGCGCCGGAGGTACTCCATCGTGTTGGCGGCGAACGCCTCGAGTTGGATGGCCAGCCCTGACCGTGCCTCCTCGGTGGCCTTGGCGACGGTCTCCCCGGTCTGTTCCGCTCCGAAGGCGACCTCGGTGTCGCCGCGGTACAGGCTCGCGCCGTTCAGGCGTACCGCGTCTCCCTCGCCGACCTTCGCGAAGATGTCGGCGCCGACGTCGTCGACCAGTGGGATCCCGGCCGCCATCAGGATGCCCGGGCCGAGGTTGGGATAGCGCCCACTGATGGACGGGGCGGCGTTGACGACAGCGGCGACCTGCGCGGCAACCAGTGCCTCCGCGCTCACCCGGTCGAGGTCGACATGGTTGATGACGGCGATGTCACCGGGACGAAGTCGTTTGGTGAGGTTCTTCGTCCGCGAGTCGAGTCGCGCCACGCCGACGACACCGGGCAGAGCCACCGGTCGTGGACGGCGCAAAGTAGGAAGTCTCATCGCAGACCAGATACTGCCACGCGAGTACCGCCTGTGGGCGCATGTTGTCATGTGGGCGTGGCGCAGTGCGGTCACTCCGCTACGGGCTTCTCCGCCGGCCTGGCCGTCAACGCACGGCGGGCGACTTGCTTACGTGCTTCTCCGCCGCCCGGTCGTCTACGCGCGGTGGACGACCCGGTTGCCGGCAGCCTTACTTCGACGTATGCCTCAGCTCGAACCGCCGCGGGACCTGGCCGGCTTCGTGGCCTTCCTCGCCTTGCTGCTCGCGGCGTCCTCGTCGAGCTTCGCGTCCTTCGTGTTTCCCCGCACAGCCTTGGCAGCGCTCCGGGGCTCCTTGGTGGACGCCTTGGCGGACTGCTTGATGGGCTCTTCCGGGTCGCCGCCGACAACAGCGGCGTCCTTGGAGTCCTCCCGCACGGCCTTGGCGCTCTTCGCCGACGCGGCGTTCCTGGGCGCTACCGGCGAGGTCCTCTCTCCCGTGGTCGCAGTCGCGGCCTTTCTGCCCGCCGCGGCCGCGACTGCCTTCTTTCTGCCGGACCGGGACCCTGCCGCGTCCCTGCGTGCCTCGGCCGCGGTGGCGAGGAGCTCCTCCGCATGTGCCCGCGCACTGGCGGACCCGTCCAGACCGGCGAGCATCCGAGCGAGTTCTGCCACCCGGCCCTCGTCGTCCAGCCAGGTGAGTCCGCTGCGGGTCACCGAGCCGTCGTCGCTCTTGCGTACGACGTAGTGCCGATCGGCGAACGCGGCCACCTGCGGAAGGTGGGTGACCACCACGACCTGCGAGTTGGCCGCGAGCCGGGCAAGCCGGCGGCCGATCTCCACCGCGGCGCGGCCGCCCACACCGGCGTCCACCTCGTCGAACACGAACGTGGGTACGCCGTCCACACCGGCGAAGACCACCTCGACCGCGAGCATCACCCGGGAGAGCTCCCCACCGGACGCACCTCGCTGAACCGCGCGGGCGGGCGCACCCGGGTGCGGTCGCAGCCGCAGCTCGACCTCGTCGACGCCGTGCGCGCCGTACGCCAACCATCGACCGTCGACCAGCAGGGCACGTTGGTCCTCGGTCTCGCCTCCGGTGCCGTGGCCGGCTGTGGTGGCGGTGTCCGGATGGGCAGACTCGACACGTCTGCCGCGGTTCGGCTTCCGCTCCCCCGCCGAGGCAGGCTCCGACACCTCGGCGGTGCGCACCTCGGTCTGGGCCACGTCGGCGGTGAGTTCGGCGTGCGGCATCGCGAGATCGCCGAGCTCGGCCGTGACGGCGCTGCCGAGGCGTTCGGCGGCCGCCATGCGAGCCGAACTCACCTCGTGAGCAAGCATGCCGAGTTCGGTCGTCAGCTCCTGGCGCTCGGCCCTGAGGGCGCCGATCGTGTCGTCGGATCCGTCCAGCTCGGCCAGCCGGATCGCCGATCGGCGTGCCCAGGCCAGGACGTCGTCGATCGTTTCGCCGTACTTGCGGGTGAGCGCACCGAGCACCGCCCGCCGGTCGCCGATGGCCTGCAGCCGCGCGGGATCGGTGTCCACACCGGCGGCGTAGGAGGCCAGGTCGGAACCGGCGTCGGCGAGCAGTGCGGCCGCCTCCGCCAACCGGTCGGCCACCCCCGCGAGCTCGGGATCGTGCATCCCTGCCGTGTCGAGGGCCTTGCGTGCGCTCGCCACCTGGGACAGCGCGTCGACCGGCGCGCCGGCGAGGTCCTCGTCGCCGGTGAGGGCTGTCTGCGCCAGGCTGGCGGCGGCTCGCAGCGAGTCGGCGTGCGCGAGCCGGTCCTCCTCCACCGTCAGCGCCTTGTCTTCACCCGGCTGCGGGTCGGCCGACTCGATCTCGGCCAGCCCGAACCGCAACAGGTCCGCCTCCTGGGCACGGTCACGGGCTCGCGCGACCAGACTGGACAGCTCGGCGTCGACCTCGGCGAGCCGGGAGTAGCGGATCCGATAGGCCGCGAGCGGCTCCTGGACCGCTGATCCGGCGTAGCGGTCGAGGATCTCCCGCTGCCGCGAGGGCCGCAGCAGCCGCAGCTGGTCGGACTGGCCGTGCAGGGCCACGAGCTCCTCGGCCAGCTCCGCGAGCACCCCCGCGGGGACTCCCGCACCGCCCGCGTACGCGCGGGACCGGCCGTCGCGGGCGATGGTCCGCATCACGATCAGGGTGTCGTCCTCGAGCTGCGCGCCGGCCTCGACCGCGCGCCGCGCGGCGGCAGAACCAGAGTCGAGTCGGAGTCTGCCCTCCACGACCGCACGCTCGGTCTGGCGACGGACCAGCCCCGCGTCGGCGCGTCCGCCGAGCAGCAGGGACAGGCCTGTCACCACCATGGTCTTTCCGGCGCCGGTCTCGCCGGTGACGACGGTCAGGCCCGCGTCGAGGTCGAGCACGGCGTCGTCGATGACGCCGAGCCCATGGATCCGGATTTCCTCCAGCATCGCCGGAACTCTACGGGGTCTCGCCGACACCGCCGGGCCGTTCGCCCGTGGCACGCTCGTGACGGTCAGGTGAGTAGTCGGAAGAGGAGTGGTCGACGGCCGCCGCGGAGTCGGGTCCACGGGCGCTTTCCGGGCGAGCATTGGTCGTCCTCGCCGCGGCCCGTCGAGCACGGACCTCCCGCCGCCCACGCCACCCGTGCACCGGTAGGTCGAACTTCGCCACCAGACGGTCGGTGAACGGGCCCTGGTGCAGCCGGGCGAGCCGCACGGGCCGCGCACCGTGGCGTACCTCCACCCGAGCACCCGGCGGAAGCTCCTCGGTGCGCCGGCCGTCGCACCACAGGACTCCCGGCCCTGGATTGCGTTGCATGAGCTCGACCGCCACCACGGAGCGTGGCGACACGACCAGAGGCCTGGAAAACAACGCGTGTGCGCTCAGCGGCACCACCAACATCGCCTCCAGCTCCGGCCACACCACTGGCCCGCCGGCGGAGAACGCGTAGGCGGTGGATCCGGTCGGCGTGGCGGCGACGACACCGTCGCCGCCCCACCGCGAAAGTGGCCGGCCGTCGACCTCCACGACGACCTCGATCATGCGCTCGCGGGCGGACTTCTCCACGCTCGCCTCGTTGAGTGCCCACTGTGTGGCGGCGACCGCGCCGTCGACCAGGACGGTCACGTCGAGAGTCATACGTTCCTCGACGGCGTACTTGCGGTGGACCACGTGGTCGATGGTGACGTCCAGGTCGTCGCGCTCGGACTCCGCCAGGAAGCCGATGTGGCCGAGGTTGACGCCCAGGACGGGAGTGCCCGAAGCGTGCGCCACCTCGGCGCCACGCAGGATCGTGCCGTCGCCGCCCAGCACCATGACGATCTCGCAGCCTTCCGCCGCGGCCGGCGAGACGTCGACCACCTCGGCCTTGTCCAGGCCGATGTCGTCAGCGTCGGGGGCGAGCAGGCGCACGCCGACGCCGGCGTCGGCGAGCCGGGCGGCCGCCTCCCTCGCCAGCTGGGTCGCCTCGGCTCGTCCGGTGTGGACCACCAGGAGCACCGTGCGGTCTTCGGTCACAGCGAGGTCTCCTTCGGCGATCCGGGCGGATCCAGAGTGGCAAGGATCGTGTCGTCCCACAGTGGTGCGTCGGCACGGAGCCAGAGGAAGTACTCGGTGTTGCCGGCCGGTCCGGGAAGCGGGCTCACCGTAGCGCCCGCCACCCCCAGGCCCACCGCACCCGAGGCTGTGGCGACCGTGCGTACCGCGTCGTGGCGCAGCGCGCGCTCGCGGACCACGCCCCCCTTGCCCAGCCGCGAACGACCCACCTCGAACTGTGGCTTGACCAACAGCACGAGGTCGCCGCCGGGCCGGACCAGGCCGGACAGCGCAGGCAGCACGGTGGTGAGGGAGATGAACGACAGGTCGGCGACGAGGAGGTCCACCGCGCCGCCCACCTGTGCGGGGTCGAGGTCGCGCACGTGCGTGCGTTCGTGGACGTCGACCGCCGGGTGGTCTCGGAGTTCGGCCACGAGCTGGTCGCGGCCCACGTCGACCGCGACCACCTGCCGTGCCCCCGCGCGCAGGAGCGCGTCGGTGAACCCGCCGGTGGACGCGCCGGCGTCCAGGCAGCGCCGCCCGTCGACCGTCAGTCCCAGCGGCCCGAACGCCGCCAGCGCCCCGGCCAGCTTGTGCCCGCCACGGGAGACGAACTCCGGGCCCGGGGAGTCCACTTCGCACACCTCGTCGGCGGCGACCCGGCGGGCCGGCTTGGCGACCGGCCGCCCGTCGACGCGGACATTTCCTGCCGTGATGAGATCCACCGCGTGCTCGCGTGACCTTGCCAGTCCACGCCGGACGAGTTCGGCGTCGAGACGGGCCCGGTGGGCCGAGTCGCCGGGCAGGCCCTGGTCACGGCCGGCCAGTGTCGTCCCCATGATCCTCACCGGCAGCCAGCAAGGTTTCGTGCAGGCGACGGTGGGCGTCTTCGTAGATGTCGATGTGGTCACTCGGTCCCAGACCGGCGAGTTCGCCGAGCCGGTCGAGGACGGCGTCGACGTCAGGTCGGCCGGTCGGGTCGTACTCGGGCGTGTGCTCCTCGGCGGCCACCGTCTCGACAGTGGTGGCTTCACGCACCGGAGTGTCGTCTTCCACAGTGCCCACGTCTCCTTGGTCTGAGCTTGCTCGCCGCGACACCGGCCGCGCGAACGAGTCGCTCCGGTCGCTGCGTACGTGGTGGTCAACGAGCCGGCCGCTGACCAGTCCTGGGCCGCCACTTGACACTAACCCATCGCCGCGTCCTGGCCGCGCAGTAGTGCGAGGGCCTCCGACGCGTCGACCCGAGCGGGCTCGGGAGCAGACCAGACAGCGGCAAGCAGCGCGCGAGCACCGTCCAGCGGATCCCCGCTCCCGGACAGCCGAACAATGACCTGCCCCTGCCGGTCGCCGGCACCTGTCCCGTCCTGGTGCTCGAGCGCGGCGGTCCACTCCCCGCAGGTGGCGCTGCCGTCGCCGACCTGGGGAGCCGGGTGTGGAGCGAAGAGCCCCGCGAGGTCCCGGGCGAGATAGGTCGGACGCTGGTTTGCCGGAGCGGTCAGCAGGTCGGCGAGCTTTGTCACGCCGGTCAGGACGAGCATGCTCGGCATGCCGGCCGCGTTCGCTCCCTCGATGTCGGTGTCCAGCCGGTCGCCGATCACCAGGGGTCGTTCGGCCCCTACGCGTTCCACCGTCTCGTGGAACAGCGGCGGCGCCGGCTTACCCGCGACCACCGGTGTCTGGCCGGTCGCCATCCGGATCACCTCCACGAGGGTGCCGTTCCCCGGCGCCAGGCCCCCGTCGGTCGGCAGTGTCCGGTCGACGTTGGACGCGATCCACGGGACGTTTCGGCTCACGGCGTAGGCGCCCTCGGCGAGCTGTCGCCAGCCGACCTCCGGATGGAACCCCTGAACGACGGCGGCCGGGTCCTCGGCAGCCGTCTGGACCGGAACCAGTCCGCGCTCCCTGACGGCGACCAGCAGGCCCTCGCCACCCACCACCAGCACCCGCGATCCCGCGGGCACGCGCTCGGCGACCAGCCGCGCCGCGGCCTGCGCCGAGGTCACCACGTCGGCGACCTCGGCGCGGACCCCGACCTTGCGAAGGTGCTCGACCACCGAGTCGGGGGTGCGAGAGGCGTTGTTGGTCACGAAGGTGACCCGCATGGCCGCTGCCCGCGTCCGCTCCAGGTCCTCAGGGGCGCGGGGTACCGCGTCCGCGCCCACGTAGACCACGCCGTCGAGGTCGAACAGTCCGGTGTCGTACTGCTCGACCAGGGGCCGGTCGGCCTCGGACAACGGCTCGGGGGCCGTGTCCTCGTCGGTCGTGGTCTTGTCGGTCACTTCATGTCCTCCCGGGCCCTGAGGGTCGCTCTGACCTGCCGAAGTGCGTTGTTGTAGTGGTCGACGGTGGGTCGCATGGCCGCCGCCATCGCGAGGTGGGGCGCCGCCGCGTCGTGTCGGCCCATTCGGCTCAGAGCCAGACCGAGGCCGAAATGTGCGTAATCGTCGGAGGGATTATCGTCGACGAGTCCCTCGAACGCCTCGGCGGAGTCCGCGTAGTGCCGGCTGTTGAAGAATGCCCGCGCGAGCGCCTCCCGGATCGACCTGGAACCGGGCTCGGCCTCCCGGGCGCGCGCGAGCAGCTGCGCCGCGGCCGCGGAGTCACCGCCCTCGAGCAGGGCGAGGCCCCTGCGGTACCACTCGTAGACGTCACCGCCGGGCGTGCCGACGTTCGCGTCGCCGTTGATCATGGTGTCCTCCCTCCTCGGCGCCCTCAACCGGAGGCCGGGCCGGGCTATTCCACCAAGTCTGCCGACCACGGTTTCGCACGGACACCTGCCCGAGGACGCCCCGGGCACCTCGCCCGGACGGGGTGGACACCTAACATGCCCAGCGTGACCGACCCCTCCCCGACGCCCGACTCCGGTACCCGGCCGCTGGTGCTGTCGCCCTTTCCGGGCGTCCGCTACGACCCCGAACGCGTCAGCGACCTGGCAGCCGTGACCTCTCCGCCGTACGACGTACTCGATCCCGGCAGCGTGGCGGCGCTCACGGCTGAGGAGCCACACAACATCGTCCGGGTCGTTCTCCCCCGGCCGGCGGGGCCGGCCGACTGGACCTCCGACCACCGGTCCCCCGGCGAAGGTGACCACTCCGTGGGAAGGGACGATTCGTCCCGAACCGCCGGCAGCAGCGGCGAGGCTGGTCCGGCGGTCCTGTCGGACACGGATCACTACCGGCGAGCCGCCGACCTGCTCAACCGCTGGCGGGCCGAGGGCATCCTCCGGGCCGACACCGAGGCCGCGCTCTACGTCTACGAGCAGCGGGTGCCCGAATCGGGCGAGCCTGGCAGCCGGCCCTTCGTGCTGCGGGGGATGTTCGGCGCCGTGGAACTGCGCGAGCCCGAGGAGCGGGTGATACTTCCGCACGAGGACGTGATGCCCGGTCCGGTCGCGGACCGGCTGGCCCTGATGAGCGCGTGCGAGGCCAACCTGGAACCGATCCTGCTGGTGTACGACGGCGGAGGGCCGGCCAGCGACCTGGTGGAGGTGACCGTTCGAGGCGAGCCACTGGTGCATGCCCGCACAGCGGACGGAGTCGATCACCTGCTGTGGCGAATCACCGACGTGGATGCGCTGAGCACCATCGCCGCCGACCTGGCTCCCCGCCAGGCACTGATCGCCGACGGTCACCACAGGTACGCGACCTACCTGAAGCTCCAACGCCAGATGCGGGCCACGGGCGCCGGTCCGGGTCCGTGGGACAGCGGACTCGCGCTGCTCGTCGACCAGCGTGCCCACCCGCTGCAGCTCACAGCGATCCACCGGACGGTCGCGGGGATCACGCTGGAGGACCTGGTGACCCGGGCGGGGGCCGAATTCACCGTCGAGTCGTTCGACGACGCCGACCGCGCACACGACGCGCTCGCCGCGGCTCATGGCCGCCGGAACGCCTTCGTCGTCACCGACGGGCTCCGCTGGGAACTGTTGAGCGTCCCCACCGAGACCACCACCGGGCGGTTCCGGCTGGACACGGAGGTGCTGCACGAACGGTTGTTCGGGGGGACTCTCGGCCTGGCCGAGGAGCACATCGGCTATGCCCACAGTGAACGCGCCGCCGTCGAGCATGCCCGGGACAGCAACGGCGTCGCCGTGCTGCTCAACCCGGTCGACGTGTCCACCGTCCAGGCCGTCGCCCGGGAGGGCGGCCGGATGCCGCGCAAGTCGACGTCGTTCGGCCCGAAGCCGCGCACCGGGTTCGTCATGCGGATGTTCGACCAGCACTGACCGTCTCCCTGTCGACGAGCAGGCGCACGCTGGCCGCCTCCACCTCGTACCGGCTGATCGGTCCGGACTCACTGCGACGGAACCGGCGTCGCAGCGCGCCTGCCACCTCGACGATGTCGCCGGAACTCCACCGCTCCATCTCCGCGTGGCATTCGGCCGACCAGGAGGCGCATTCGATCGTGTCCACCACAGCCGAGCGCGGAGGCAGGGTCTTCGGATCTCGCTGCACCACCAGCCGGACGCTGACGACGGTCGAGCCGCTGGGAAGCTCCCGTCGCGTCACCGGCGCCGACACCCGGCCGACCAGCCTCACTTCGTTGCGGTGATCGGGACACGGGATCGGCGGCTTCTGCGCGTCGGAATCTGTCATCGGGGCTGCCTCCCTCTCTGGAAGGTCCGTCGTCGCGGGTTGGCAGCCCCAATCTCCTCCGTTCCGGCACGAGCGACCAGGTGAGACCTCCGGCCTGTGGACGACGTCGCCGATCCGGCGGCTGTGGACAACTAATGGGCACCAGCGCGAGGAACCACCCGGGGTCAGGTCCTTCGACCCGCTCCCTCAAGCCTCGGCGAGCCGGGCCAACCGATCCTCGGCGTCGGTCTCGGCGTCGACGTCCACCTCAACGACGCGCGCGAACCACTGCGCGGCCTCCTCACGTCGGCCGAGTTCCTCCAGGGTGTCGGCATAGGCGTATCGCACGCGGGTGACCGCGGCGGCCGACGCCCGGCCGTGCAGAGCGGGTACGTCGAGGAGTGCCAGCGCCGCGGCCGGCTGGCCAAGGTCACGTCGTGCTCCGGCCTCGACGATCAGCAACTCGACCCGTGCCACCGGGTCCAGCTCCGACCGGTCGACCGTCGCGATGAGATCCAGTGCGCGCTCAGGGCGACCCAGTCCACGCTCGCTGTCGGCCATCGCGGGGAAGTATTCCGCCGAGCCGGTCATCCGGCGGGCGGCGCGAAACTCGGCCAGCGCCTGTTCGTACTTCCCGGCCGCGTAGGCGGTGTAGCCGACGGCCTCACGTACGACGCCCAGGCGGGATCCTTCGCGGCGCGCCGCCAGGGCGTGTTCGAGCGCCTCGTCCGGGTCCTCGTCGACGAGTTGACCGGCCATCACGAGATGGCGGGCCACCCGGTCGGCCGTGGCCTTGCTCAGGGTGCCGAGCTGCCGCCGGATGTCCGAGTCCAGCTCGAGCCCGGTGACGTCCGCGGGTAGCTCAGGACCGACGGGCTCGTTCACCGGACGGCTCCGGTCACGGGTTCCTCCCCGTCGGCGGTCGTCGCCACTGGGACGGGTGTCCCGCGCCGGGCGATCGGCGTCCGCAGGTCGGCTCGGACGTTCGTACCGGCCGCCGGGGTGTCCCGAGGAACGCGGCTGCTGGAAACGCCCCCTACCACCGGACGCCTCACCCCGAGACCGCTCACGGTCGCGGTCACCGAAACTCCGGTCACGCCCCCTACCACCGGACGCCTCACCCCGAGACCGCTCACGGTCGCGGTCACCGAAACTCCGGTCACGCCCCCTACCACCGGACGCCTCACCCCGAGACCGCTCACGGTCGCGGTCACCGAAACTCCGGTCACGCCCCCTACCACCGGACGCCTCACCCCGAGACCGCTCACGGTCGCGGTCACCGAAACTCCGGTCACGCCCCCTACCACCGGACGCCTCACCCCGAGACCGCTCACGGTCGCGGTCACCGAAACTCCGGTCACGCCCCCTACCACCGGACGCCTCACCCCGAGACCGCTCACGGTCGCGGTCACCGAAACTCCGGTCACGCCCCCTACCACCGGACGCCTCACCCCGAGACCGCTCACGGTCGCGGTCACCGAAACTCCGGTCACGCCCCCTACCACCGGACGCCTCACCCCGAGACCGCTCACGGTCGCGGTCACCGAAACCGCGGTCACGCCCCCTGCGATCATCGCTTTGGGAGTACCTTCCGCCACGCGTTGCGTCCGAACGACGGTCTCCGCGGTCCGGGCGTTCAGAGCGGGACGATCGGTCGTAGCCTCCGGACGGTCGATCACTCCGCGGACGCTCCGATCCCCGTCCAGCGGACTCTCGACCTGGAGAGTCCGAACGCCAACTGCGGCCCTGCCCACCACGGTCGACCCCGGAACGGCCGCGGTCCGAACCGAACCTCCCACCGCTGCCACGACCGGTACGAGCACGGTCGCCCTCGGAGCCATCGCGGTCACGTCGGGGCCGCGAGGACCAGCCGCCGTCGGCCGGCCGGCCGCGCCCGGTATCGCCGTCGCGCTGATCACCAGTCCGTCGGCTCGGCTTGAATCCGCTCCCCGAACCCTGTCCGCGGGATGTCCGATCCGTTCCGGAGCGCTCTCCACGGCCGGAGGCCCGGTCGTCACCCGAACGTCCGCGCCCGTTGCCGGCCCCACGAGCTCCCTGCTCCGACCGACGGCTTCCAGACGACCATCGCGATCCGGACGCGTCTCCACGGCCGCCGGCTCGCTCGGGCCGCCCTTCGGTCGAACGCCGGCTGTCACGGTCACGTCGATCGCGGTCCCGATCCTGGCCGCGCCTCGAACTGTCGCTCATCGTGCTCCTCTGGGGGACGGCTGACGTCCCCATCTTGCCGCGTGGGTCGAACCGGGTTGTCGCCCGGTGTCGTGGGGGCCGTTCGATCAGGATCTGGGCCCGCCCAGAAAATCGGTGCCGGACATGACTGAGGGCCACCCCGTGTGGGGTGGCCCTCAACCAATGTATGTCCGGCGGCGTCCTACTCTCCCACAGGATCCCTCCTGCAGTACCATCGGCGCTGAAGAGCTTAACTTCCGGGTTCGGAATGGGACCGGGTGTTTCCCCTTCGCCATGACCGCCGTAACGCTGTGAAGATATGAACCAGCAACCACAACTGCCGGGCCCACACACACCCTGGGCCGTTGCCGGCCCGCCGGGGTTGTGTGGCGGGGTGGGTGGTTCGTGTCTTCAGAACCGCATAGTGGACGCACAGTCTTCGTTTTTGCGTTCGTCACGTGTGATGCTCACACCCCGTAGGGGGTGTGGTGTGTGACAAGCCCTCGGCCTATTAGTACCAGTCAGCTTCACGAGTCTTTAGTCCTCGCTTCCACATCTGGCCTATCAACCCAGTCGTCTTCTGGGGGCCTTACCCGGTTAACCCGGTGGGAGACCTCATCTTGAAGCGTGCTTCCCGCTTAGATGCCTTCAGCGGTTATCACTTCCGAACGTAGCCAACCAGCGGTGCTCTTGGCAGAACAACTGGCACACCAGAGGTTCGTCCGTCCCGGTCCTCTCGTACTAGGGACAGCCCTTCTCAAGTCTCCTGCGCGCACAGCGGATAGGGACCGAACTGTCTCACGACGTTCTAAACCCAGCTCGCGTACCGCTTTAATGGGCGAACAGCCCAACCCTTGGGACCTGCTCCGGCCCCAGGATGCGACGAGCCGACATCGAGGTGCCAAACCATGCCGTCGATATGGACTCTTGGGCAAGATCAGCCTGTTATCCCCGGGGTACCTTTTATCCGTTGAGTCACGGCGCTTCCACGTGCCACCGTAAGATCACTAGTCCCGACTTTCGTCCCTGCTCGACCTGTCGGTCTCACAGTCAAGCTCCCTTGTGCACTTGCACTCGCCACCTGATTGCCAACCAGGCTGAGGGAACCTTTGGGCGCCTCCGTTACATTTTGGGAGGCAACCGCCCCAGTTAAACTACCCACCAGGCACTGTCCCTGATCCGGATAACGGACCGAGGTTAGACAGCCAATACGATCAGAGTGGTATTTCAACGTTGACTCCACCCGAACTGGCGTCCAGGCTTCACAGTCTCCCACCTATCCTACACAAACCGAACCGACCACCAATACCAAGCTGTAGTAAAGGTCCCGGGGTCTTTCCGTCCTGCTGCGCGTAACGAGCATCTTTACTCGTAGTGCAATTTCGCCGGGTCCGTGGTTGAGACAGCGCCCAAGTCGTTACGCCATTCGTGCAGGTCGGAACTTACCCGACAAGGAATTTCGCTACCTTAGGATGGTTATAGTTACCACCGCCGTTTACTGGCGCTTAAGTTCTCAGCTTCGACCGTGAGGTCTAACCGGTCCCCTTAACGTTCCAGCACCGGGCAGGCGTCAGTCCGTATACATCGTCTTGCGACTTCGCACGGACCTGTGTTTTTAGTAAACAGTCGCTTGGGCCTGGTCTCTGCGACCTTCACCGCTGCAGGGAGCAAGTCCCCTCACGGATCCGGTCCCCCTTCTCCCGAAGTTACGGGGGCATTTTGCCGAGTTCCTTAACCACGGTTCGCCCGATCGCCTTGGTATTCTCTACCTGACCACCTGTGTCGGTTTGGGGTACGGGCGGCCTTGTCACTCACTAGAGGTTTTTCTCGGCAGCATGGGATCACTCACTTCGCCTCAATCGGCTCGGCATCAGGTCTCAGACATAAAAGACGCGGATTTACCAACGTCTCGTCCTACACCTTTGCCCGCGGATCAGCTTTCGCCTACCATCGCCGCGTAGAGCTACCCTCCTGCGTCACCCCATCGCTTGCCTACTACCGGATCGGTTCACGCGCTCACCCAGAACAACCCCGAAAGGTCGAACCAGGCTCGGGCGCTTAGCATCACCGGGCTCAGCATGGGCGCGACAAAGCCGGTACGGGAATATCAACCCGTTGTCCATCGACTACGCCTGTCGGCCTCGCCTTAGGTCCCGACTTACCCAGGGCGGATTAGCCTGGCCCTGGAACCCTTGGTCATTCGGCGGAGGAGTTTCTCACTCCTCTTTCGCTACTCATGCCTGCATTCTCACTCGTGTAGCATCCACGACTGGGTCACCCCGCCGCTTCACACGCCACACGACGCTCCCCTACCCATCCACACGTCTGGACCCCACCCCGAAAGGCAGAGCCGAACAATACGTGAATGCCACAGCTTCGGCGGTTCGCTTGAGCCCCGCTACATTGTCGGCGCAGAATCACTTGACCAGTGAGCTATTACGCACTCTTTCAAGGGTGGCTGCTTCTAAGCCAACCTCCTGGTTGTCTCTGCGACTCCACATCCTTTTCCACTTAGCGAACGCTTAGGGGCCTTAGCTGGTGATCTGGGCTGTTTCCCTCTCGACTACGAAGCTTATCCCCCGCAGTCTCACTGCCGCGCTCTCACCTACCGGCATTCGGAGTTTGGCTGATTTCGGTAAGCTTGTCGGCCCCCTAGACCATCCAGTGCTCTACCTCCGGTAGGAAACACGCGACGCTGCACCTAAATGCATTTCGGGGAGAACCAGCTATCACGGAGTTTGATTGGCCTTTCACCCCTACCCACAGGTCATCCCCCGGCTTTTCAACGCCGGTGGGTTCGGGCCTCCACGCGGTCTTACCCGCGCTTCACCCTGCCCATGGGTAGATCACTCCGCTTCGGGTCTAGAGCACGCGACTCACACGCCCTGTTCGGACTCGCTTTCGCTACGGCTCCCCCACACGGGTTAACCTCGCCACGCACCACTAACTCGCAGGCTCATTCTTCAAAAGGCACGCCGTCACACCCCACAAAGGAGACGCTCCGACGGATTGTAGGCACACGGTTTCAGGGACTATTTCACTCCCCTCCCGGGGTACTTTTCACCTTTCCCTCACGGTACTGGTTCACTATCGGTCACCAGAAAGTATTTAGGCTTGGCGGGTGGTCCCGCCAGATTCACACGAGATTTCACGGGTCCCGTGCTACTTGGGAACACGTCCAGGAGCCACCACGTTACGTCTACAGGGGTATCACCTGCTATGCCGGGACTTTCCAGACCCTTCGACTTCCGCAGCGGTTTATAACTCCTCGCCGGATCAGCAGCTCCGACAAGACGATCCCACAACCCCGCATAGGCAACACCTGCCAGCTATCACACCTACACGGTTTAGCCTCTTCCGCTTTCGCTCGCCGCTACTCACGGAATCACAATTGTTTTCTCTTCCTGCGGGTACTGAGATGTTTCACTTCCCCGCGTTCCCTCCGAACGCCCTATGTGTTCAGGCGCCGGTGACTGGACATGACTCCAGCCGGGTTTCCCCATTCGGACACCCCCGGATCACAGCTCGGTTGCCAACTCCCCGGGGCTTATCGCAGGCTCCTACGTCCTTCATCGGCTTCTGGTGCCAAGGCATCCACCGAGTGCCCTTACTAACTTGTCACAACAAACAGACACACAGTTCTCGGCAAAACAAAGATGCTCGCGTCCACTATGCAGTTCTCAAGAAACGAACGGACACCACCCCACAACCACCGCACACCACCACGAACAACCCCGAAACGAGAACAACATCCCGCCGGCGAAACCCGGGTGGCCGTTCGGTGAAGGAACGGCCCGACAACCCAAGGAAACCAAAACCACCACACAACAACCGTTGCGTGGTGGGCCTGATCCCTCAGGACCCAACAACGTGCCTCAGCGCCACCCACAGCCCACGCCCCGTTCCACACCCCACCACCAAAGGCAGCGAGAGCAGTACTAGGCCACGCAGAAACCATGGGCAAACACCCACTAGCCGATGCTCCACTAAATGAGCTCACCGCTCCGACACACTCGGCCGGACAACGGCGCCCTGAACAACCACCACAGTGAAACCACCACGACGGCCGCCAGAAAAGCTCCTTAGAAAGGAGGTGATCCAGCCGCACCTTCCGGTACGGCTACCTTGTTACGACTTAGTCCTAATCGCCAGCCCCACCTTCGACGGCTCCATCCCACAAGGGGTTAGGTCACCGGCTTCGGGTATTGCCGACTTTCATGACTTGACGGGCGGTGTGTACAAGGCCCGGGAACGTATTCACCGCGGCGTTGCTGATCCGCGATTACTAGCGACTCCAACTTCACGGGGTCGAGTTGCAGACCCCGATCCGAACTGAGGCCGGCTTTTAGGGATTCGCTCCACCTTACGATTTCGCAGCCCATTGTACCGACCATTGTAGCATGTTTGCAGCCCTGGACATAAGGGGCATGATGACTTGACCTCATCCCCACCTTCCTCCGAGTTGACCCCGGCAGTCTCCTATGAGTTCCCGGCATTACCCGCTGGCAACATAGGACGAGGGTTGCGCTCGTTGCGGGACTTAACCCAACATCTCACGACACGAGCTGACGACAGCCATGCACCACCTGTGCAGAGCCCTTACGGACCCCGTATCTCTACGAGATTTCTCTGCATGTCAAACCCAGGTAAGGTTCTTCGCGTTGCATCGAATTAAGCAACATGCTCCGCCGCTTGTGCGGGCCCCCGTCAATTCCTTTGAGTTTTAGCCTTGCGGCCGTACTCCCCAGGCGGGGCGCTTAATGCGTTAGCTGCGGCACGGAGAACGTGGAAGTCCCCCACACCTAGCGCCCAACGTTTACGGCGTGGACTACCAGGGTATCTAATCCTGTTCGCTCCCCACGCTTTCGCTCCTCAGCGTCAGGTAAGGCCCAGAGAGCCGCCTTCGCCACCGGTGTTCCTCCTGATATCTGCGCATTCCACCGCTACACCAGGAATTCCACTCTCCCCTGCCTACCTCTAGTCTGCCCGTATCGAAAGCAAGTCCGGAGTTAAGCCCCGGATTTTCACTTTCGACGCAACAAACCGCCTACGAGCCCTTTACGCCCAATAATTCCGGACAACGCTCGCGCCCTACGTGTTACCGCGGCTGCTGGCACGTAGTTGGCCGGCGCTTCTTCTGCGGGTACCGTCACTCACGCTTCGTCCCCGCTGAAAGAGGTTTACAACCCGAAGGCCGTCATCCCTCACGCGGCGTTGCTGCATCAGGCTTCCGCCCATTGTGCAATATTCCCCACTGCTGCCTCCCGTAGGAGTCTGGGCCGTGTCTCAGTCCCAGTGTGGCCGGTCGCCCTCTCAGGCCGGCTACCCGTAAAAGCCTTGGTAGGCCATCACCCCACCAACAAGCTGATAGGCCGCGAGCCCATCTTCAGCCAATAAATCTTTCCACCACCACCCATGCAGGCAGAGGTCATATCCGGTATTAGACCCAGTTTCCCAGGCTTATCCCAGAGCTGAAGGCAGGTTGCTCACGTGTTACTCACCCGTTCGCCGCTCGAGTACCCCGAAGGGCCTTTCCGCTCGACTTGCATGTGTTAAGCACGCCGCCAGCGTTCGTCCTGAGCCAGGATCAAACTCTCCGTTGAAAACCAACAAAAAGCCACCCCAGCAAACAAACAACCCACAGGTTGCCTGTCACCAAAGGAATCCGCGACAAAACACCACACACACCATCAGACCAAAGCCATCAGGCACGCACAGCACCTTGCCAACGGGGCAAAAAACACTGCATCGACTTTCGGCACGCTGTTGAGTTCTCAAGGATCAGACACACACCAGAACCAGACCTCCCAGCCCGGCTCCAAGGCAACTCGCTTAGCTTATCGATTCGCTCTCACCCAGGCAAATCGGGTGATTTCGAACCGATTCACCCCATGAAGCATGACCCTCTTCCGGGAGAACGGACTCCGGCGTCAGGCTTTGTTTCGTTCGGGGTGTTGTCACCGGACCGGCCACCTCTCGGTGTCCCGCGCTCTCAGCGACCCGGTAAATCTTACCGACCTCTTCGCAACCCGGCAAATCGGGCCCTTCGCAAGTCGGTCCCTCGTCTCGATCCACTCGACGCGCACAAAGCAGTGCACCGAACGAACGGTGTCGATTCGAAGAGGATCCCCGCCGGACCGGCCGCCAGGTGGCGTCCCGCGACCCGTGCGGAGCGAGTAGGACTATACGGATCTACGAGGGGCCCGTCAAATCGGGCCCCTCCACGAACTGCCGACCTCGCCAGCTGCTCCTGGCAGGCACTCGGATCCGTTCCCGCCCGAGCGGACCTCCGCAGGACAGACCCGAGAGCCCCGACAGCCGGGAGCGCGCGTGGACGGAACCTAGGGGGCCACCTCGACGCCGGCGACGTTGCGTCTCCCGCGCCGCAGGACCAGCCAGCGGTCGTGGAGCAGGTCGCCGGTGGATGCCACGGAATCGACCGACGTGATCCGCTCGTTGTTGAGGTAGGCGCCGCCCTCGTCGATGGTTCGCCGTGCCGCGGACCTGCTGGCCACCAGACCCGTGTCGGCGAGGAGATCGACCAGCGGTGGCAGCGCACCCCCGGTGTCGCGTTCGACGCGAACGTGCGGGGCCTCACGCAGCGCCGCGTCGAGGGTTCGGGCATCGACGTCGGTGAGGGCGCCGCGGCCGAACAGCGCTCCGGACGCGGCGATCACCCGGGCACACTCGTCCGCGCCGTGCACGAGCGTGGTGAGCTCCTCGGCCAGGACCCGTTGGGCTTCCCGGGCGGCCGGGCGTTCGGCCGTGGTCTTCTCCAGCACTTCCAGTTCCTCCCGGGAGCGGAAGCTGAAGACCCGGAGGTACTGGCCGACGTCGGCGTCGGCAGTGTTGAACCAGAACTGGTAGAAGGCGTACGGCGACATCATCTCCGGGTCCAGCCAGACGGTCAGGCCGCCCGCGCTCTTGCCGAACTTCGTGCCGTCGGACCGGGTGAGCAACGGCGTCGCCATCGCGTGCACGGTGGTGCCCTCTGCCCTGCGGATGAGGTCGACGCCGGCGGTGATGTTGCCCCACTGGTCGCTGCCGCCGGTCTGCAGGGTGCAGCCGTACCGGCGGTACAGCTCGAGGTAGTCGAACGCCTGCAGGATCTGGTAGCTGAACTCGGCGTAGCCGATCCCCTGCTCGGTGTCCAGGCGCGCCTTCACGACCTCTTTCTGGATCATCTTGTTGACCCGGAAGTGCCGGCCGATGTCGCGGAGGAACTCCAGAACGCTGACCGGTGCCGTCCAGTCGAGGTTGTTCACGATCTGTGCGGCGTTCGGGCCGTCGAAGTCGACGAACGGCGTGACCTGCCGCTTCAGGCGTTCGACCCAGCCGGCCACCGTCTCCGGGTCGTTCAGGGTGCGTTCGGCGTCCGGTTTGGGATCCCCGATCAGGCCGGTGGACCCGCCGATCAGGAGCAGGGGCGTGTGGCCGGCCTGCTGCAGCCGCCGAGCGGTCACGAGCTGGACGAGGTTGCCGTGGTGCAGGCTCGGTGCGGTCGGGTCGAAACCGACGTAATAGGTGACGGGTCCCTCCGCGAGCGCGGCGCGGAGCGCGTCCTCGTCGGTCGACTCAGCGAGCAGGCCGCGCCAGCGCAGGTCGTCCAGCACCGACTGTGCCGAGTGCGCTGCCTGCGCCGGCTGCTCTGTCTTGTCCCCGGGACCGGTCACCGTGGTTCCTTCCTCGGTCGAATCGATGGTTCAGCGGTGGCTGCCTCGACTCCAAGAGTGCCCGAGTCGGGTGCGGCGCTGGTGGGGGCGGGTGGTTCTGCGGCCGTCCGGCGACGCTTGGGCGCGTGCGCGCGGTAGACGGAGACTGTTGGCTCGGCGTCCACCCAGAATCGCCACGGCCAGTCCGCGGCGGCCGCCAACCCGATCCGCGGACCGCGGCGGATTCGCGTCCCGGGCACCTGCTCGCCCGGTGTGAGGCGTACGGGCGAGGACGGGGCAAAGGCGTCCAGACCGTTTCCGGCGCGGTCCACGCCCAGTGCCTGGGCGAGCCGGGCCGGTCCGCGGGCGAGGTCGCGGGCCGAACGGGCCGCCGGCCGTCGCGACCTGGCGAGCTTCTCCCCCGCGATCACCTCGCCGGCCCGGAGCAGGACCGCACTGGCGTGCCCGTTCGTGCCACACACGAGGTTGATGCACCAGTGCATGCCGTACGTGAAGTAGACGTAGAGGTGGCCCGGTGGGCCGAACATCACCGCGTTGCGTGCGGTCCGGCCGCGGTAGGCGTGCGAGCCCGGGTCGTTGGGGCCGTCGTACGCCTCCACCTCCGTCAACCTGACGGCGACCAGCCCCTCCGCTGTCCGGTGCTCGACCACGCGGCCGAGCAGGGCCGGTGCCACCTCTAGCACCGGCCGGGTGAGCAGGGCGCGCAGATCGTCGGTCATCCCCCGCGTGCCCACTCCCGAGCCTCTTCCGTGCCCGGCCGGAGCCGGGACAACTGGTCGCGCACCCGAGCCGGCGCGGTGCCGCCGAGTGCCGAGCGCGCGTCCAGCGCGCCCTGGACGCTCAGCACGGTGCGGACCTGCGGTGTGAGATGGGGCGAGATCGCCGCCAGGTCGTCGTCGCTGAGGTCGGGCAGGTCGACGCCGCGCCGTTCACACGCTTGTACGCAGGCGCCGGCGATCTCGTGCGCGTCACGGAACGCCACGCCCTGGCGTACCAGCCACTCCGCCACGTCGGTGGCGAGCGCGAACCCCAGCGGGGCGGCCGCCGCCATCCGCTCCGTGTCGAACGTACTGGTCGCCACCATGCCGGTGATCGCGGGCAGAACGAGGACGAGCTGGTCCACCGTGTCGAAGACGGGCTCCTTGTCCTCCTGCAGGTCACGGTTGTAGGCGAACGGCATGCCCTTCAACGTGGCGAGCATTCCGGTCAGGTGCCCGATCAGCCGGCCGGACTTGCCGCGGACGAGTTCGGCCGCGTCGGGATTCTTCTTCTGCGGCATGATCGACGAGCCGGTGGCGAACGCGTCGTCGAGCCGAACCCAGCCGAACTCGGTGGACGCCCAGAGGCAGTACTCCTCGCCCAGCCGGGACAGGTGGACGCCGAGCATCGCCGTGCAGAAGAGGAACTCCGCCACGAAATCCCGGTCGGACACCGCGTCCAGGGAGTTTTCGGCCGCCCGGACGAATCCGAGGTCGGCGGCGGCGGCCTCCGGGTCGAGCGGCAGCGAGGAGCCGGCGAGCGCGCCTGCCCCCAGTGGTGAGGTGGCCGCCCGGTCGTCCCAGTCACGCAGCCGGTCGACGTCACGGGCCAGCGCGTGCACGTGCTTGGCGAGCTCGTGGCCGAAGGCGACGGGTTGCGCGTGCTGGAGGTGGGTGAAACCGGGGGCCGGCGAGGCGGCGTGCTGCTCGGCCTGCTCCAGCAGTGCCTCCTGCAGGTCGGCCACCAGGGCGACGAGGACCCGCGCCTGCGCGCGGAGGTACAGCCGGAAATCCGTCGCCACCTGGTCGTTGCGACTCCGGCCGGCCCGCAGTTTGCCCCCGAGCGGGCCGAGCCGGTCCAGGAGTTCGCGTTCGATCGCGGTGTGGACGTCCTCGTCGTCGGGCTGAGGCGCCAACATGCCGGCCGCCACCTCTGAGACGAGCACGTCGATCGCCTCCTCGACCCGGGCCAGCTCCGGATCGGTGAGCAGGTCCGCTCGGCGAAGCACCCGGGCGTGGGCACGGGTCTGCGCTAGGTCGAACGGCGCCAGCCGCCAGTCGAAGTGCACCGACCTCGACAGAGCGGCCAGTGCCTGGGCAGGACCGGCGGCGAAGCGGCCGCCCCAGAGCCGGGTGGGCTGCCCACCCGGCGGGTGCTGCTCGATCACGGAGTTCCTTCCTCGTCGTGGTGCGGTGACTCAGGACTTCCCGAGGTCACGCTTGGCGGCGATCTTGCTGGGAAGTCCCCACAGCTCCACGAACCCGCGGGCCAGCGACTGGTCGAACACGTCGCCCTCGTCGTAGGTCGCGAGGTTGAAGTCGTAGAGCGAGGCGGCGCTCCGGCGACCGCTCACGACCGCGCGGCCACCGTGCAGGGTCATCCGGATGTCACCGGAGACCTGCTCCTGCGAGGCGTCCACGAAGCTGTCCAGGGCCCGCTTCAGCGGCGAGAACCACAGCCCGTCGTACACCAGCTCGGTCCAGCGCTGCTCGACCTGGCGCTTGAACCGCGCGAGGTCGCGCTCAACGGTGACGTTCTCCAGCTCCTGGTGCGCGGTGATCAGCGCGATCGCACCCGGCGCCTCGTAGATCTCCCGGCTCTTGATGCCGACCAGGCGGTCCTCCACCAGGTCGAGCCGGCCGACACCCTGTGCCCCGGCGCGGGCGTTGAGCTGCTGGATCGCCTCCAGCATCGTCACCGGCCGGCCGTCGAGAGCGACCGGACGACCGGACTCGAAGGTCACCACCACCTCGTCGGCCTCGCGGGCAGCGGCGGGGTCCTGGGTGTAGTCGTAGACGTCCTCGGTGGGGGCGTTCCACAGGTCCTCGAGGAACCCGGTCTCGACGGCGCGGCCCCAGACGTTCTGGTCGATGGAGAACGGCGACTTCTTGCTGACGTCGATCGGCAGCCCGTGCTGCTCGGCGTAGGCGATCGCCTTCTCCCGGGTCCAGGCGAAGTCGCGGACCGGAGCCAGCACCTTCAGGTCGGGAGCCAGCGCGCCGACGCCGACCTCGAACCGGACCTGGTCGTTGCCCTTGCCGGTGCAGCCGTGCGCCACGACGCTCGCACCGTGCTGCCGGGCCGCCCCGACGAGGTGCTTGACGATCAGCGGCCGGGACAGGGCGGAGACCAGGGGGTACCGCTCCATGTACAGGGCGTTGGTGGCGAGAGCCGGAAGGCAGTAGCCGTCGGCGAACTCGTCCTTGGCGTCCACGACGACGGCCTCGACCGCGCCGCACTCCAGGGCCCGCTTGCGGATCGTGTCCAGATCCTCGCCGCCCTGGCCGACGTCGATCGCGCAGGCCACGACCTCCGCACCGGTCTGCTCGGCGATCCAGCCGATCGCCACGGAAGTGTCGAGCCCGCCCGAGTAGGCGAGCACCACGCGCTCGGTCATGTCATTGCTCCTTCGTGGGTTGGTTCTTGCGAGCGAGCGCAAGCAGTTGGTCGGCGACGGTGGCACCGCCGTCGGGTTCGGGGGCGACCACGAGCACAGTGTCGTCCCCGGCGATGGTGCCGATGACACCGGGGAGTTCGGCGTGGTCGAGGGCGGAGGCGAAGAACTGAGCCGCCCCGGGCGGCGTGCGCAGCACCACGAGGTTGGCCGACGGGACCGCCGAGACGAGGAGTTCGCCGCAGACCCGGGCCAGCCGGGCCTCGGCCACCGAGGGGGCGTCCGGGGTGGCCCGTGGCGTGCGGTCGCCGCCTTCGCCGGGCAGGGCGTAGACGAGGGCGCCGCCGGCGGTGCGCACCCGGACCGCGCCGAGTTCGTCCAGGTCGCGGGACAGGGTGGTCTGCGTCACCGCGATCCCTTCCTGGGCCAGCCGGTCGGCCAGCTCGGCCTGCGACCGCACCTCCGTACGCGACAGCACCTCCACGACGTACTGGTGGCGGGCGGTCTTCGTCATCGCCACGCGGGGCACGTCCGTGCCATGGCGAGGCGTGGTCAGGTCGACGTCGGTCACCTTCGGCGCAGCGGACCGCGCTGCCTTCCGGCCGGTCCTCGACGGCGCCTGGTCACCGGTCACGGAGGGATCCTCCCTGGTGGACCGGGAACGGGCCCCCTTGGCGGAGGCCTGCCCGGTCGTCTCGTGGTTCATCGCACCTCCTCACCCGGGCGCTCTTCCCGCGTCCGCTCCAGCAGCCAGGTGAGCAGGGCCTTCTGCGCGTGCAGGCGGTTTTCGGCCTCGTCCCAGACGACACTGCGCGGTCCGTCGATGACGCCGGCCTCGATCTCCTTGCCTCGATAGGCGGGCAGGCAGTGCAGCACGATCGCGTCGGATGCGGCGTGACTCATCGCCTGCTCGGTCAGGGCGAACGGAACGAACGGTGCGGACCGGCTGGCCGCCTCCTCCTCCTGACCCATCGACACCCAGGTGTCGGTCGCCACCACGTCCGCACCCTCGATCGCCTCCCGGGGGTCACCGACCACCGCGACCGATCCACCGCTGGCGGTGGCGAGCTCGGTGGCCCAGGCCAGCACCGCCGGGTCCGGCTGGTAGCCGCGCGGGGTGCCAACGCGGACGTGCATGCCCGCGGTCGCGCCGCCGAGGAGGTAGGAGTGCGCCATGTTGTTGGCGCCGTCACCGAGGTAGCTGAGCCGGAGGCCGGCCAGCCGCCCCTTGTGCTCGCGGACGGTCTGCAGGTCGGCGAGGATCTGGCACGGGTGGAACTCGTCGGTCAGCGCGTTGACGACGGGCACCGCGCTGGCCGCGGCCATCTCCTCGATGCGTTCCTGGCCGGCCGTGCGCCAGACGATCGCCGCGCACTGACGGTCGAGCACCCGGGCGGTGTCCGCGATCGGCTCGCCGCGTCCGAGCTGGGCGCTCTGGGCGTCGATCACCATCGGGTAGCCGCCGAGCTCGGCGATGCCGACGCTGAAGGAGACCCGGGTGCGGGTGGAGGACTTGTCGAACAGCACGGCCACGACACGCGGCCCTTCCAGCGGGCGGAACGCGAAGCGGTCCTTCTTCATCGTGTCGGCGAGGTCGAGCACCTGCGCCTGCTCGGCGCCACTCAGGTCGTCGTCCCGCAGGAAGTGCCGCACCATCAGGACTCCTCGGTCGAGGCGGTGTCGAGAATGCCGGGCAGCGCGTCGACCAGGGATCGAGCCTGCTCCGACGTGACGATCAGGGGCGGTGCCAGCCGGATCGCGTCCGGCTGCACGGCGTTGACGAGGAACCCAGCCCGCTGGGCGGCGGCCTGCACCTGTGCGGCCCTGGGCTCGGCGAGCAGGACCGCGAGCCACAGCCCCCGGCCGCGGATCCCGGACACCAGCGGGTGCGGCAGCGCGGAGATGGCGTCCGCGAGCTCGGTACCGACCTTCGCCACGTGGTCGAGCAGGCCCTCCGCCTCGACGGTGTCGAGGACGGCGAGAGCGGCCGCGACCGCGACGGGATTGCCGCCGAAGGTCGAGCCGTGGTCGCCCTTGGCGAAGGTCTGGCCGAACCGGCCGACGCCGATGCAGGCGCCGATCGGCAGCCCGCCGCCGAGCCCCTTCGCGAGGGTGAGGACGTCGGGGCGTACGCCTTCGTGCTGGTGGGCGAACCACGTGCCGGTCCGGCCGACGCCGCTCTGGATCTCGTCGAGCACCAGCAGAGCGCCGGTCGCGTCGCAGATCTCCCGGGCGGCGGTGAGGTAGCCGGGCGGCGGCGGGACCACGCCGGCCTCCCCCTGGGTGGGTTCGAGGAAGACGCCCGCGCACTCGTCGGTGACGGCGTTCTTCAACGCGTCGGCGTCGCCGTAGGGGACGAACCGCACGTCGATGCCGAACGGCCCGAACGGCTCGCGGATCGCTGCCTTGCCGGTCAGCGCGAGGGCGCCCAGGGTGCGACCGTGGAAGCCGTTGTCGGCAGCCACGACGTAGCGACGTCCGGTGCCGGTGGCGTTGCGAAGCACCAGCTTGAGCGCCGCCTCGTTGGCCTCGGTCCCGCTGTTGGCGAAGAACACCCGGCCGTCGTGGCCGAGCAGGGCGAGCAGGCGTTCGGCGAGCAGCACCTCGGGCTGGTGGAGGAACAGGTTGGAGGTGTGCGCGATGGTGGCGACCTGGCTCGAAACGGCCTCCACCAGTGCCGGGTGCGCGTGCCCGAGGGAGGACACCGCGATGCCGGCGATGAAGTCGAGGTAGCTGTTGCCGTCGAGGTCCCAGACCGTGCATCCCTCACCGCGGGCGAGCGCCACCGGCGGGACGCCGTAGTTGGGCATCAGGGCGGCGGAGAACCGCTGCGCCCAGGTGTCGTACTGCGGCCAGACACTCATGCGTAGGTTCCCTCCTGCTGCACCGGCACCACCATGGTGCCGATGCCCTCGTCGGTGAAGATCTCCAGCAGCAGCGAGTGCGCGACCCGCCCGTCGATCACGTGCGCCTGCGGCACCCCGCCACGCACGGCCCGCAGGCACGCCTCCATCTTCGGCACCATGCCCGATGCCAGCGACGGCAGCAGCCCGGCCAGCTCGGTGGCGTCCAGCTCGCTGATCACCTCGTCGCTGGTCGGCCAGTCGCGGTAGAGGCCTTCCACGTCGGTGAGCACGACGAGCTTGCGGGCGCCCAGCGCGGTGGCGAGCGCGGCAGCGGCGGTGTCGGCGTTGACGTTGTGCACCTGCCCGTCGACGTCGGGCGCGACACTCGACACGACCGGGATGCGACCGGCCTCGATCAGGTCGCGGACCGCCTCGGCGCGTACGGACACGACGTCGCCGACCAGGCCGATGTCGACCGCGTCGCCGTCGACGGTGGCCGTGCGGCGTTCGGCGGTGAACAGGCCGGCGTCCTCACCGGACAGGCCGACCGCGAACGGACCGTGGGAGTTGACCAGCCCGACCAGCTCCCGCCCGACCTGGCCCACGAGCACCATCCGGACGACCTCCATCGCCTCCGGTGTGGTCACCCGCAGACCGCCCCGGAACTCGCTGTGGATGTCGAGCCGGTTGAGCATCTCGCTGATCTGTGGGCCGCCGCCGTGCACGATCACCGGCCGCAGGCCGGCGTAGCGCAGGAACACGATGTCCTGGGCGAAGGCTCGCTTCAGCACGTCGTCGGTCATCGCGTTGCCGCCGTACTTGATCACGACGATCGAACCGTGGAACTGCTCGAACCACGGCAGCGCCTCGATCAGGGTCTCGGCCTTGCGCTGCGCCTGCAGGCGATCTCTGGTCTGGACCTGGGCGGGCCCCTTCGCCGGCTTGGCCCCGCTCGGTGCGTTCGGTGTGGTCGGTGTGGTGCTCATGCGTCGGCACGTCCCATGCGTGGCTCGTGGTGTACTGGTCGGTGGGTTGGCTCAGGTGGAGTACGCGGAGTTTTCGTGGACGTAGGCATGGGTCAGGTCGTTGGTCCAGATGGTCGCCGACTCCTGCCCCGCCTTGAGGTCGACGGTCACCTCGACCTGGCGCCGGGAGAGATCGACCAGGTCGCGGGACTCGCCGATTCCGCCGTCGCGGCACACCCACACGCCGTTGAAGGCGACGTCCAGGGTCGCGGGGTCGAACGCCGCCCGGGTGGTGCCCACCGCGGCGAGGATCCTGCCCCAGTTGGCGTCCTTGCCGAAGACGGCGCACTTGAAGAGGTTGTTACGAGCGATGGCCCGGGCCGCGTCCAGCGCGTCCTGCTGGGTCGCGGCGTGCACCACCTCGATCGCGATGTCGTGCTCGGCCCCCTCGGCGTCGCCGATCAGCTGCTGGCCGAGGTCGTGGCAGACGGCGGTCAGCCCGGCGGTGAACTCCTCGTGGGTGGGAGTGACGCCGGACGCGCCGCTGGCCATCAACAGGACCGTGTCGTTGGTGGACATGCATCCGTCGGAGTCGAGCCGGTCGAACGTCGCGGACGTGGCCGCGCGCAGAGCGAGGTCGGCGGCCACCGGGTCGAGTGCGGCGTCGGTGGTGATCACCACGAGCATGGTCGCCAGCGAGGGCGCCAGCATGCCGGCGCCCTTGGCCATGCCGCCGATGGACCAGCCCGCCCCGGCGTGCTTCGCCTGCTTGGCCCGGGTGTCGGTGGTCATGATCGCGGTCGCGGCCGCCTGGCCGCCGTCGTCGGACAGCTTCGCGACAGCTTCGGTGAGGCCGGTAAGAAGCTTGTCGCGGTCGAGCAGCTCGCCGATCAGGCCGGTCGAACAGATGGCCACGTCGATGGCGGCGGTGGCGGCGCCGGGCACGGCCGAGGCGGTCAGCTGCTGCGCGGTGTGCTCCGCGCTGGCGTGGGTGGTCTGGAAGCCCTCCGGGCCGGTGTAGCAGTTGGCCCCGCCGGAGTTGAGGGCGACGGCCCGAACCTGGCCGTCCTTGCAGACCTGCTCACTCCACAGCACCGGGTTGGCCTTGCAGCGGTTGTCGGTGAACACGGCGGCGGCGGTGAACGAGGGACCGTCGTTGACGACCAGGGCGACGTCGGGGTTGCCGCTCGGCTTGAGCCCGGCGGTCGCGCCGGATGCCCGGAAGCCGAGGGGAGTGGTGACGGACAAGGGAGTGCCTTTCGGGGCGAGGATCGGGTACGGACGACGTGTGTCCGACGAGACCGCCCGGCGACGATGGCGTGCCGGGCTATCGGCGGGACTGGCCTCGTCGTCGCCTGTAGCGGTGCCCGCACCACTGTCCGGCGCTCGCGGCGGTCTCGCACCGGCTCGTCATGGCGCCAGCCCGACCGTGCCCAGACCGGTCGTCTCGGCGATGCCGAGAGCGAGGTTCATGCACTGGACGGCGCCGCCGGCGGTGCCCTTGGTGAGGTTGTCCAGCGCCGCGACCGCGACCAGCCGCCCGGCCCGGTCGTCCACCGCCACCTGGGCGTGCACGGCGTTGGAGCCGAGGGTCGCCGCCGTGCTGGGCCAGCTGCCCTCCGGAAGCAGGTGGACGAACGGCTCGTCGGCCCAGGCCCGCGCGTAGGCGTCGCGTACGGCGGCGGTGTCGACACCCTCGCGGACGTGCACCGTGCAGGTGGCCAGGATGCCGCGCGACATCGGCGCCAGGGTGGGCGTGAACGACACGGTGACCGGCGAGGCCGAGACCTGCCGGAGGTTTTGCTCGATCTCGGGGGTGTGCCGGTGGGCGCCGCCGACGGAGTAGGCGGACATGGCGCCCATCACCTCGCTGCCGAGCAGGTGCGGCTTGAGCGACCGGCCGGCGCCGGAGGTGCCGGAGGCGGCGACCACCACGACGTCGCGGGCGTCCACCAGGTCGGCGGCGACGGCCGGGAGCAGCGCGAGGGTGGACACGGTCGGGTAGCAGCCGGGGACCGCGATCCGGCGAGCCGGCCGCAACAGCTCGCGCTGGCCGGGCAGCTCGGGCAGGCCGTAGGGCCAGGTGCCGGCGTGGTCACCGGAATACCACCGCTGCCAGTCGGCGGCCTCGGTGAGCCGGAAGTCGGCGCCGCAGTCGATCACGAGCACGTCGTCGGGCAGGCTCGCAGCGACGGCCGCGGACTGCCCGTGCGGGAGGGCGAGGAAGACCACGTCGTGGCCGGTCAGCGTGTCGGTGGTGGTCTCCGCCAGCACCCGGTCGGCCAGTGGCGTGAGGTGGGGCTGGTGCTGCCCCAGCAGCGTGCCGGCGTTGGAGCCGGCGGTCACCGCGCCGATCTCGATCTCGGGGTGGGCGAGGAGCAGGCGCAACAGCTCGCCACCGGCATAGCCGCTCGCACCTGCCACCGCCGCGCTGAAACCCATGGTCACGTCACCCCTCGGTTGGTTCTGCATGAGTATGCCCCATCATGCATGCCCATGCAACCGACTGCCCGGTGACCTTCACATGTTCACACGAACCCGCCGCACCTCCCGCACCGCCTCCAGGCACCGCATCCCGGCACGCGGAGTCACTTTCGGGTGGCGCCGCTCAACGTGAGCTCCTCCGCGAAGTGACAGGCCGCGAGGTGCTGCGGCTCGGTCTCCCGCAGGGCCGGTACCTCCGTGACGCAGCGATCCGGCTGCACGTGCGGGCACCGGGTGTGGAAGAGGCACCCCGAGGGCGGGTTGGCCGCGTCCGGGAGGTCGTCGGGCAGACCGTGCTCGTGCCGCGCCCGCCGGTTGTGCGGGTCTGGCAACGGCACGGCGTTCAGCAGCGCCTCGGTGTAGGGGTGGTGCGGCTGGGTGTAGAGCGAGGAGGTGTCCGCGGTCTCCACGATCGAGCCGAGGTACATCACCGTCACCCGGTCGCACAGGTGCTCCACCACGGAGAGGTCGTGGGAGATGAACAGGTACGTCAGGTCGAACTGTGCCTGCAGGTCGGCCAGCAGGTTCAGGATCTGCGCCCTCACGGACACGTCCAGCGCCGAGACCGCCTCGTCCGCGATCACCAGCCGCGGCTCGGTGATCAGGGCGCGGGCGATGTTGATCCGCTGGCGTTCACCACCGGAGAACGCGTGCGGGTAGCGCCGCATGTACTCCGGCCGCAGGCCGCACCGGCGCAGCATGTCCGCCACCCGGTCCTGCAGCTCCGACCCGGTGGCGAGGTTGTTCGTCCGCAGCGGCTCCCCCACGAGTTGCAGCAACGTCATCCGCGGGTTCAGGGACGAGAACGGGTCCTGGAAGATGACCCGGATCTCCCGGCGGAACGGAGCCAGTTCGCGGTTGCGCAGCCGGGCCAGGTCCACCGTCTCGCCGTTGTCCCGGCGGTACCGGATCTCCCCGGAGGTGGGCTGGAGCACCCGGGCCAGGCAGCGACCGAGGGTCGTCTTGCCACACCCGGACTCACCCACCAGGCCGAGGGTCTCCCCCGGCGCGATGGTGAAGTCGACCGAGTCGACCGCGCGCACGGCGCCGGTGGTGCGGCCGAACATCCCCCGTTTGATCGGGAAGTGCATCGACAGGTCGCGCACCTCGACCAGCGGCGCGCCCGAGGCGTCGTGCGGCCGGGATCCGTTGGCGGCCGGACGCTCCCGAACCTGAACCGGGGCGCCACCCGCACCGCCCGTACCGGCGGCACCGCCGGCCGGTGTCTCCCGCGCCACCGATCCCTTCGGTGCCGCCTCGCCGTTGGCCGCGTGCCCGCCACCTGTCGTGCCGGCGCCCACGGCGGTCAGCTCGCCCTGCTCGTCGTACAGGTGACACTGGGCCAGGTGCTCGCGCCCGAACTGCACCAGCGGCGGGTCCTGCTGGTCGCACACCCCGGCGATCACGTGGTCGCACCGGGTGTGGAAGGGGCAGCCGGCCGGGCGGTTCTGCGGGTGCGGCACCATGCCGCGGATCGCGGCCAGGCGCTGACGCTCCCGCTCGCCCGAGCCGCGCATGGTGGGGATGGAACGCAGCAGGGCCTGGGTGTACGGGTGCTTCGGCTCGTCGAAGATCTCGCGTACGGTGCCGTGCTCGGCGACCTTGCCGAGGTACATGACCGTCACCTCGTCGGCGATCTCCGCCACCACACCGAGGTCGTGGGTGATGAAGACCATCGCCATCCCGGTCTGGTCCTGCAGATCCTTCAGCAGGTCGAGGATGCGCGCCTGCGTGGTGACGTCCAGTGCGGTGGTCGGCTCGTCCGCGATCAGCAGGGCGGGGTCGCAGGACAGCGCGATGGCGATCATCACCCGCTGGCACATGCCGCCGGACAGCTGGAACGGATAGGCGTCCATCCGGCGTTCCGGCTGCGGGATCCCGACCCGGCGCAGCTGCGCGACGGCTCGCTCGCGCGCCTCCTCCTTGGACAGCGGCAGGTGCAGTTGGATCGCCTCGATGAGCTGGTCGCCCACCGTGTACATCGGCGACAGCGAGGCCATCGGCTCCTGGAACACCATGCCGATCTCGGCGCCGCGTACCCGCCGGATCTCCTCACCGCGCGGGTCGAGCCCGGCGAGGTCGGTCCAGTCCGCGTCCGGGCTGGGCCGCCAGTCGATCCGGCCGCCGGCGATCGCGCCGGGCCGGTCGACGAGTTGCAGGATCGACCGGGCCGTCACCGACTTGCCGCAGCCGGACTCACCGACCACGCAGACCGTACGGCCCTTGGGCACCGTCAGGTCGACGCCGTCGACCGCGCGGACGACGCCCTCCCGGCTGGTGAAGTGCGTGTGCAGGTCGGTGATGCGCAGCAGTGTCGACTGGTCGGTGTCCGGACTCGGCGCGGCGGCCGGCGCGCCACCCGGGCGACGGCCGCGGCCACGCCCACGGGCACGGTCACGCCGGCCGCCGCCCTCGGCGACCTCGGAGCGACTGGACTGGTTCATTCGGGCCTCCACCACGGATGTCAGTGCTTGTACGGGTCCGCCGCGTCACGCAGGCCGTCACCGAGGAAGTTCAGCGCCAGGACGGCGACCACGACCGTCGCACCGGGCAGCAGCAGCCAGGGTGCGGTGGCCACCGCGCGGATGTTCTGCGCCTCCTGGAGCAGTACGCCCCAGCTCACCACCGGCGCCTGCAGGCCCAGGCCGAGGAACGACAGGGACGTCTCGGCGAGGATCATGCCCGGGATCGACAGCGTGAGCGAGGCGATCAGATAGCTGGAGAACGACGGGAGCATGTGCCGGAAGATGATCCGCGGCTGACTGGCGCCGTCGATCGTCGCCGCCGTCACGAAGTCCTCCTCCCGCAGGGAAAGGAACCGGCTGCGTACCACCCGGGCCAGGTGCGTCCAGGCGATCATCGACAAGATGACGGTGACCGCGAAGTACCGCTTGAGCGGACCCCAGCCAGGTGGCACCGCGGCGGCCAGACCGAGCCACAGCGGCAGCGTCGGCACGGACATGAAGAACTCCACCGCGCGCTGGATGACCGTGTCCACGACGCCGCCGAAGAAGCCGGACACCCCTCCGAGCACCACACCGAGCACGAACGCGAACGCCACCCCGACCAGGCCGATGGACATCGACACCCGTGATCCGTGGATGATCCGGGACAGCAGGTCGTGACCGTTGCGGTCGGCGCCGATGAGGTACATCGGCGGACCCTTCGCCCCGTTGGCGGGCCCGATCAGGTGCCGGTCACCCGGGATGAGCCCGAACAGCTTGTACGACTCGCCCTTGGCGAACAGGCTGACCGGCACCTTCTTGCGTTCGTCGGTGGTCCAGGTGAGCTCCAGCGTGGTGGGGTCCTGCTTCGACTTGTAGCCATAGACGTACATGCCCCACTTGCCGTCGTCGACGAAGTGCAGCCGTTGCGGCGGGGCGTAGGCGTAGTCGGGGTTGTAGTGCCCGCTGGAGTACGGCGCGAGGAACTCCGCGAAGATCGCCAGCACGTAGATCACCAGCGTCACCACCAGCCCGGCCATGGCGAGCTTGTGCCGCTTGAAGCCCCACCACACCAGCTTCCACTGTGGTGCGACGGCGATCGCGGTGTCGCCGCTCACGCCCGCCTCGGAGACCGGCGCGTCCGGCTCGACGACCGGTCCGGTTCCCTCGTCCGCGGGAAGTGTCTGCTGTGTCATCGTCGCTCCCGCCTATCGGTGGCTGAGCCGGACCCGGGGGTCCAACCAGGCCAGGGCGATGTCGGAGATCAGGGTGCCGATCACGGTGAGCACGCTCACGATCAGGATGATCGATCCCGCGAGGTACATGTCCTGGCTCTTCAGCGCGTCCAGGAGCAGCGGTCCGGTCGTCTGCAGCGACAGCACCTGCGCCACGATGACCTCACCGGACACCAGCCCGGGAAGCACCCACCCGATCGTGGACACGAACGGGTTCAGCGCGACGCGCAGCGGATACTTCACCGTCAGCCGGCGTTCGGGCATCCCCCGGGCGCGGGCGGCGACCACGTAGGGCTTGTGCAGCTCGTCCAGGAGATTCGCCCGCAGCACCCGGACCAGACCCGCGGTGCCGGCCGCCCCGAGGACGACCACCGGCACCCACAGGTGACTGAGCAGGTCTATCACCTTCCCGAGGTTCCACGCCGAGTCCACGTAGTCCTGGGAGAACAACCCGCCGACGCTGAGGCCGAAGTAGTTGAGGCCCACCCACATCAGGACCAGCGCGATCAGGAAGTTCGGGACCGCCAGGCCGAGGAAGCCCAGCGTGGTGGCGATGTAGTCGCCGGCGGAGTACTGCCGCACCGCGGAGTAGACGCCGATCGGGAACGCCACCGCCCAGGTGAACAGCAGTGTGGTGATCGCCAGCACGACGGTGAGTCCGAGCCGCTCGCTCAGCAGCGCGGACACCGGCTTGTTCCAGGCGAACGACATGCCGAAGTCGCCGTGCAGGATGCCGCCAATCCACTTCAGGTACTGCACGTACACCGGCTGGTCGAGACCGTACCTCGCCGACAGCGCCGCCAACTGCGCCTTGTCGATCTGGTCACCCTGCGACTGCAGCTGGGAGACGATCGTCGTCAGGTAGTCACCTGGCGGCAGTTGGATGATGATGAACGCCACCACGGAGATGGCGAAGACGGTCGGGATCATCAACAGGATCCGCCGCCCCATGTACGTCAACACGTCCGGCTACCTCCTCGCACCGCGCTCACGTGGGCAGTCGTCGGGTGGGTCAGGACTTGTACCACTGCTCGGGATTGCTCAGCGCGGGCGTCGCCATGATCGACGCTTCCGGCATCTTGTCCGGCACGTTGTGGAAGTTGTTCTTCACGATGCCGTAGGTGTTGGGAATCCGGACGCAGCCGATGCAGTAGAACTGCTCCTTGGCGATCTGCAGGATCTGCTTGTAGATCGTGTTCTGCTCGTTCTCGTCGATGGTGTCGATGAGCCGGCGGTACAGCTCCATCTGCTTGCGCGTCTCCGGCGGCGGTTCCTCACCCTCCTTGCCGTAGGTGTTGAACCACTGCTGCCACAGCTCGGCGTAGATGGACTCGCTGCTGAACGGGAAGTACCACCGGGGTTCGAGTTTCTCGATCAGCAGGCCGCCGTCACCCATCCAGACCCCGGCGTCGTGCTCGTTGGCGGTCGGGTCCTTGCGCTCGTAGAAGAGCGTGCGGTCCTCGTTCTTCATCTTGGCGTCGACGCCGACCTTCTGCCAGTACTGCACCACCAGCTGGGTGCCGTCGACCCAGGACGGTGTGAGGGACGGGCTCGCCACCTCGACCTGGAAGCTCAGCCGCTTGCCGTCCGGGCGCAGCCGGAAGCCCGCGGAGTCCTTCTTCGTCAGGCCGGCCTTGTCCAGGAAGGAGTTCGCCTTCGCCACGTCGTACTCGGTGAACTGCTTGGCGAACTCCTCGTCGTAGAACTCCGACCGCTCGTCCGGCGCCGCCTGCCACGGCACACCCTGACGCTGGAAGACCGACTGGATCATCTCCGGCCGGTTCATCGAGTGCGAGAGCCCGACGCGGAAGTTCTTGTCCTGGAAGATCTTCCGGAGTACAGGGTCCTTGTGGTTGAGGTTCAGCGAGATCACGATGTCGTTCATCACGGTGTTCTCCAGCGTGATGAAGTGGTACTGCCCCTTCGCGCGCCCGCGGGCAAGGACCGGCTTGTTCGGCAGCGTGTTGATGTGCCGCGTCGTCATGTCCAGCTCGCCGGCGGAGGCCTTGAGCAGGATCACCTGGACGTCGGAGGTGACGTCGAAGTTGGCCCGGTCCAGGTAGGGCAGCTGGCTGCCGTCGGGGTCGGTCTTGAAGTAGTACGGATTGCGCTCGAACGTCACCCGGCTTCCGGTGCCCAGGGGATTCTTCGTCACCCACGCGCACAACGTCGGCAGCTCCGGGTTTCCCCAGTGGTCGTTCTTGGAGCCGTACAGGTCGGTCCAGGCCGTCATCTTCTGCTGCTTGGCGAGCTTCTGCGCGTCGGGGTTGTACTTCTTGTGGAACTGCTGGAGGTAGTGCTTGGGCGCGAAGAAGGTGTTGTACGCCAGCTTGGAGAGGAAGAGGCCGTTCGGCTGCGGGAAGGTCACCTTCACCGTCACGTCGTCGACCTTGGTGAGCTTCGCCGGCTTACCTGCGCTGCTGATCCAGTCGGGCACCACCGGGCTGAGCTCGGAGTTGAGCAGCCAGTCGTTGAATCCGAACTCGAGGTCGTCGGCGGTGAACGGCTTGCCGTCGGACCACTTCATACCCTCGCGGAGCTTGATGGTGTACTCGTCACCGCTGTCGTTGGGAGTGACCGACTCCGCGATGTTCGGGATGACCTTCCGCCCGGTGGGGTCGAACCGCATCAGTGCCTCGTACCCCATCGTGCGGCCGAGCCAGGAGGTGTCCGCGGCGTTTACCAGAACGGCCCTGAAGGTCCCGCCGTAGGTGCCCACCTTCTCCGTCGGCTGCACGACGAGGGGGGTCTTCGGGAGCCGTTCCCCGACCTTGGGCAGCTTCCCGGCCTTCACCTGCTGCGCCAGCATCGGGGCTTCCTTGCCCTTCGCCTTCTGCGCGGCTCCTCCTCCGGCGCTGGCGGGCTTCTTGTCGCTCGGATCCGTGGACAGGAACGAACATCCGGACAGCGAGACCGCGGCAAGCGTCCCGCCTCCCCATGTCAGCAGGTCTCTACGGCTGGGACGGGGGTTTTCGGGTGGCGTCATCGCGCACCTCCATGATTCAGGCCTCGGGGAACGCCACCTCGAAACGCCAGGTAAGCGCTCTCCCAGGCTGTGACTGCAGGGAACTGGGCTGTCCGGACTGCGCGCACTACATCGGCCCGAGACCAGACCACGGCTGCGGGAGCCGGGCATCGCGATGCTGGGTGAGGCCGGTCCGAGGAACATATGGGACGGGCCGCACCCGCACAACAGTTACGTCCGTTTGCCTACCGCCATACGTCCACAACTGGACGTGAAAGACCTACGGCCCTCGCGGCGCGGTCAGCCGCCGGTGGCGAAGGCGCGTACGGACGCCAGCGGGAGCAGCCAGGTGGCGGCGAGTGCCAGCGCCCCTGCCGCCACCAGTGCGAACGTCGCGACCCACATCCCGGCCGGCACCCGGGTGAGCCGGGCCAACTGGTCCACGTCTGAGTCCCGTGCCCGCCCGGTGGCGCGCTTGCGCTGAAGCTCGGCCAGCGGGCGGAAGGCCGCCAGCAGCAGGAACCACGTGAACGCACCGGCCACGAGGGCCTGCGGGCGCGCCGGGGCGTACCACGACACCACGAACAGGCCGAGGCCGGTCACCAGCACGGCGACCACGCCGTAGGCGTTGCGGATCGCCACCAGCATCACGGCCAGCAACGCGACGCTGAGCCACAACAGGGCGGTGATCCGGCCGGCGGCGAGCATGGCGGCGTACACCAGTCCGAGCACCGACGGCGCGAGGTAGCCCGCGGCCGCGGTGGCCACCATGCCGGGCCCGGTCGGGCGCCCCCGCGACACCGTGACCCCGGAGGTATCCGAGTGCAGCCGGATCCCGGCCAGCCGGCGGCCGACCAGCAGCGCGACCAGCGCGTGCCCGCCCTCGTGCGCGATGGTGACCACCTGCCGGGTCACCCGCCACGCCCGGCGGACCCAGACCGCCACCAGGGCGACCGCGGCGCAGGCGAGCAGCGCGGTGTCGGACAGCCGTGGCTGGGTGCCCAGCACGTCCTGCCACACCTGACCGAGGTCGTCCGCTGCCGCCATGGCGCGACCGTAGCCCGCCGGGCTGAGTGGACCCTGAGGAGGTGCCGGGGAGTCCGGTCGTTCCGGGGCCGGTAGGTGTGGTGTGGGCCGGTCAGTCCTCCGGCACCTCGTGGCGTTCGTCGTGCAGTGGGTCGGCGTCCGGCGCGGCCCGCCGCGCCCGGATGGGCCGGTCGCTCGCGGTCAGGCACCTGCCCGACCGAAGGTCGAACTCGTACCCGTGCATGGAGCAGCGCAGCGTGTCGCCCTCCACCTCGCCGAAGTACCCGAGGTCGGCCTGCCGGTGCGGGCAGGTGCGCTGCACCAGCCAGCCGCCGAGCTGGATCTCCTCCAGCTCGTCCTCCTGCGTGGCGTACCACTGCTCGGCGTAGGCCATGCGTTCGGGAGAGAGGCACTTGAAGAACGTGTAGACGAACTCGTTGTACGGGCCGACCCGGGCGGCACCGAACCGCATGCTGAGGAACAGGCTGTTCACCCAGTCGATCTCGTGGTCGGCGATCAGTCGTTCGACCATCGGCTGGGCGAACCGGAAGCGGTAGCGGCAGCGCTCGCCCGCCCACGGCCGCACCTCCCGCTCGACGAAGTCGACCACGAGCTGGGTGTGGTCACCGATCTCCAGCAGCAGCATCGCGCCCACACCGGCACACATGTGGTCGGCCATCGCCAGCAGCGGCTCGAACCACTCCTTGAGCGCGGGCAGGAAATCGATCCCCGGTGCCGGCCAGGAGGCCTTCTCCGCCTCGATCTGGGCGCGCCGGCGCTCGGCGTAGGCACGGAGGTACTTCGCCTTCTCGTGGTAGGGCCGGAACGCGTCCTCGCCCGGGTGCACCACGTCGACCTTGCCGTCGATGATGGTCAGCACGCTGCCCGGGACCATCAGCTTCGCGTTGTCGCGGCCCTGCTCGTGCATGTACTCCACGAACGCCGGGTGGTCGGGGAACGGGTTGGCCGGTGAGTCGTCGAGGTCGTTGTACGCCATCAGCTCCGCGTCCAGGAACGCCGCCGGGCCGGCGCAGGGGACGACGTACCTGGCGTCGACCTCCTCGACGTAGCGGAACGCCCGGGCGAGCCCGTTGGCGCGCTTGCTGGTGCCGAAGGCGACCTTCGCCGCGTCGGACAGGTCGTAGACCATCGGCCACCAGTTGGCGCCGGAGAACTGCAGGAAGTGCACGTCGTAGGGGCCGAACGCGCGCAGCTGTTCCAGGCTGCCCGGCTTGGCGTCGTTCTGGTTGAGAATGCGCGCCGTGCCGTCGTCCAGCGCCAGCGCGGAGTCGCCGATCGGGCCGTCGCTGGGCGAGGTGAGCGCCACGATCATCACCCGCAGGCCGCTGTCGAGCTCGACCGGCTGCCCGCTCGGCACCGTCACGAACCGGCTGAAGCCGATACCGCGCAGGGTGTCCTCGAGGTCCGGGGTGCGGTAGTCCGGAAGCAGCACCGTCGTGTCGTGGGAGACACCCTCGCGCAGGTGGTCGGGGTCGAAGTGGTCCCGGTGCAGATGGGAGACGTAGAGGTAGTCGGGGTTGCGGAACGCGGCCCAGTCCAGGCCGGAGTTGTCCGGGAACGGAAACCAGGAGGCGAAGTACGCGGGATTGACCCACGGGTCGCACAGAACCGTGCCCGCCGCGGTCTCGAAGTAGAAACCGGCATGCCCGACCGAGGTGACCTTCATGAGAACTCCCCCGCTGGTCTCCCATGGATGAGGTGCTTCTCAGAAAGTACCGGCACCCCCGATCGACTACCGGGGATTAGTGGCGATCACAACTCGGCCGCGTCCGGCCGCCTCGCGTTGATGAGAAGTCCCTCATTTCAAGCCCGGCGCGGAGGTGGTTTGGTCGGTCGAAATCCAGGCGGGTGGTGCTCAGGCCAGCGGATCGTCGGTGCCGTAGGGGCGCAGCCGCAGGGTGCGCGCGTCAGCTCGGGCGAGGTCGCCGGCCGCCGCGAGCAGGTCGTCGAGGTTGTCCGTGCCGGCGCGCAGGTAGCGCCCGGACAGCGGGTCCAGCCGTCCCTTCGCCGCCGCGACCACCAGGTCGGTGAACTCCTCCACCGGCGTCCACGACGTCCGGTCGTCGTGCATCGCCATGGATCGGGTCATGTCGGTCGCGACATGCCCCGGCGACAGGTCGAACGCGGTGATGCCGGCGTCCGCCCCGGCGGCCACGATCGAACCGGTGAGCCGGAGCAGGCCGGTCTTGGCGGCGCCGTACGCGGAGTAGATCGCGCTGTCACGCACCGCGGCGCCCGAGGTGACGTTGACGACCCGGCCGTGGCCGGCCTCGACCATGGCGGGGAGTACGGCACGACAGAAGAGGTACGGCCCGAACAGGTCGGTCTCCACGACCGACATCCACTCGTCGGGGTCGGACTCCCACACCGGCACCTCGGCGGACTCGATCCGGCCGGCGTTGTTGACCAGCAGGTCGACCGGCCCGAGCTCGGAGCTGATCCGCTCGACGGCGGCGGTGACGTGGGGCGGTCGGGTGACGTCCGCGGCCGCCACCGCCGCGGCCGGGGCCCCGGCGGCGAGGCACTCCTCGCGGACCTCCTCTAGCGGCTTCGCCGACCGCGCGGTCACCCCCACGGCGAGCCCGGACCGGGCGAGCGCCAGCGCGACCTCCCGCCCGATCCCCCGGGTGGCACCGGTGACCAGGGCGACGCGGCTTTCGGTCCGGGTGTCTGGTGCGTGCTCGGGCATCGGCGGCGGATCCTTTCCGTCGTACGTGCTCAGGGTCTGTCGGTCGGTCCGCCCCTGCTCAGGCGCCGCGTTGCACCGCGCCGGTACGCCGGGCGGCCTCGTCGACGGCGCCCTGCTTGGCGGCGCCCACCTCCGCCTCGGTGAGGGTGCGGTCGGGCGCCCGGAACCGCAGCGCGAACGCCAGCGACTTCGTGCCCGCCGCGATCTGCTCACCGGTGTAGACGTCGAACAGCCGGACGGACTCGACCAGCGGGCCCGCGCCCTCGCGCAGCGCGGCGGCGACCTCGGCGACCGGCACGGCGGCGTCCACCACCAGGGCGACGTCCTCCTTGGCCGGCGGGTAGGCGGAGATGCTCGGCGCGGTGACCGTCGCCCGCTCCCCCGGCAGCCGGTCGATCTCCAGCTCCATCGCCGCGGCCCGGGCCGGCAGGCCGTACGCCTCGGCGACCTTCGGGTGCAGCTCGCCCGCGTGCCCGACCAGCGTGTCGCCGGCGTACAGCGCGGCGCAGCGGCCGGGGTGCCAGGGTGCGTGGTCGTCCGCGCGCACGGTCAGCTCGACGCCGGCGGCGAGGGCGACGGTTCGGGCGGCCTCGATCGCGTCGGCCCACCCGGCGGGGCGCGCGGGGCCCCACCAGCCGGCCGGTGCACGGTCGCCGGTGAGCACGACCGCTACCCGGCGGGGCTGGTCGGGCAGCGCGGCGTTCAGGGCGGCGAGCTGTTCGTCGGCCGGGCGGCGGTCGACCGGCAGCCGGGGCGCGGGGGTCGCGTCCGGACGCGGGCGGAACACCGCGCCGAGCTCGAACAGCGCCAGGTCGGTCGTACCCCGCCCGACGTTGCGCCGGGCGATCGCCAGCAGCCCGGGGAGCAGCGTTGTGCGCAACAGCGGCTCCTCCTCCGACAGCGGGTTGGCCAGCGCGAGCGCCCGGCGGCGGGCGTCGTCGGCGGGCAGCCGAAGCCGGTCGAGGTCGGCCTCACCCAGGAAGGGGTACGCGAGCACCTCGGCGTATCCCGCTCCGGCGAGCAGCCGGCCGACGCCGCGCCGCAGCCGCTGGTCGGCGGTCAGCCCCAGTCCCGGCGGCGCTACCGGAAGCACGCTCGGCACCGCGTCGTACCCCTCGAGGCGGATGACCTCCTCGGCGAAGTCGTTCGGGTCGGTGAGGTCCGGCCGCCACGACGGTGGTGTCACGACCAGCACCTCGCCCGCGCCCTCGACCTCGCAGCCCACCTCGCGCAGCCGGCGCACCGTGGTGTCGGCGGGAATCGCGTACCCCGCCACCCGCGCGGGGTGGTCGGCCGGCAGCGTGACCCGAGGCGGCGCGAGCGGCGTGCCCAGCAGGGTCGCGTCGTGTTCGACCTGCCCGCCGCCGACGGCAACCAGCAGCTCGGCCACCCGCTGCGCGGCGTACGCCTGCATCCCAGGGGCGACACCCCGCTCGAAGCGCTTGGACGCCTCGCTGGACAGCCGGTGCCGCCGGGACGTGCGGGCGACAGCGACCGCGTCGAAGTGAGCCGCCTCGATCACCACGTCGTGGGTGTCCCCGGACAGTTCGGTGGTCGCCCCGCCCATCACCCCGGCCAGGCCGATCGGCCCGGAGTCGTCGGTGATCAGGAGGTCCTCGGGGTCGAGTTCACGGGTCGCGCCGTCGAGGGTCTGCAGCTTCTCCCCCGCCTCGGCCCGGCGGACCACGATCGGCCCGGCCAGCCGGGAGCGGTCGTAACCGTGGATGGGCTGGCCGAGTTCGAGCATGACGTAGTTGGTGACGTCGACGGCCGCGGAGATCGGGCGCATGCCGGCGAGCTGTACCCGCCGGGCCAGCCAGCGCGGGCTGGGTGCCGCGGCGTCGAAGCCGCGTACGGTCACCGCCGCGAACACCGAACAGCCGGCCGGATCCTCGACCCGCACCGGATACCCGGCGTCGGAGGCGCGTACCGACAGGTCGGTGTGCACCGGGTCGGAGAAGGCCACCCCGAACGCGGTCGCCGCCTCACGGGCGACACCGCGGACCGACATGGTGTAGCCGCGGTCGGGCGTGACGGCGATGTCGAGCACGTCGTCGCGCAGGTGCAGGATCGGCGCGGCGTCGTCGCCCGGTGCGCCCTCGGCCGGGTCGAGCACCATGATGCCGTCGTGGTCGTCGCCGACGCCGAGCTCGCTGGCCGAGCAGATCATCCCGTCGGAGACGTGGCCGTACGTCTTGCGCGCGGTGATGGTGAAGTCGCCCGGCAGCGTGGTGCCCGGAAGCGCCACCACCACCAGGTCGCCGACCGCGAAGTTGCGCGCGCCGCAGACGATGCCGCGCGGCTCGCCCTCGCCGACGTCGACCCGGCACCAGCGGATCGTCTTGCCGTTCTTCTGCGGCTCCTCGGCGTACTCCAGCACCCGGCCCACCGTCAGGGGGCCCTTCACGTCGCCGCCGATCGGCTCGACGGACTCGACCTCCAAGCCGGCCCGGATCAGCGCGTCGGCGACCTCGCGGGCGCTCACCCCGGCGGGCAGGTCGACGTGCTCGCGCAGCCACGACATCGGGACCCGCATCAGATCTCCCCTCCGAACGGACGGGTGAACCGCACGTCACCCTCCACCATGTCGCGCATGTCCTCGATGCCGTTGCGGAACATCATCGTCCGCTCGATGCCCATGCCGAACGCGAAACCGGAGTAGCGCTCGGCGTCCACGCCGCACGCGGTGAGAACCCGCGGGTTGACGATGCCGCAGCCGCCCCACTCGATCCAGCCCTCGCTGGAGCAGGTGCGGCAGGGACGGTCGGGGTTGCCGACCGACTCGCCCCGGCAGACGAAGCACTGCAGGTCGAGCTCGGCACTCGGCTCGGTGAACGGGAAGTAGTAGGGGCGCAGCCGGGTGGAGAGGCCCGGCCCGAACATCGCCTCGGCGAAGTGGTCGAGCGTGCCCTTCAGGTGCGCCATCGTGATGCCCTCGTCGACGACCAGGCCCTCGACCTGGTGGAAGACCGGCGTGTGCGTGGCGTCGAGTTCGTCGGTGCGGTAGACCCGGCCCGGCGCCACGACGTAGATGGGCGGCGTGCGGGTGAGCATCGTCCGGGCCTGGGCCGGCGAGGTGTGCGTGCGCAGCACCAGCCCGGCCTCGGGCGGGTCGACGAAGAACGTGTCCATCGTGGTGCGCGCCGGGTGGTCCGGCGGGATGTTCAGGGCGTCGAAGTTGAGCCACTCGGCCTCGAGCTCGGGACCCTCGACGACCTCCCAGCCCATCGCCACGAACACGTCGGCGACGAACTCCTGGGTGGTGGTCAGCGGGTGCCGGGCGCCGCGCGGCTCGACGTCCCAGGGAACGGTGACGTCGACGGCCTCCTCGACCAGGATCCGGGCCTCGCGCTCTTCCTCGAGCTCGGCCTGGCGGGCCGTCAGTGCCTCGTTGACCGAGCGCCGGGCGGCGCCGACGCGCATGCCGGCGTCCTTGCGGGCCTGCGGTGGCAGGGCGCCGATCTCCCGGTTGGCCAGCGCGAGCGGGCTGCGGTCGCCGGCGTGGGCGAGGCGGGCGGCGCGCAGCGCGTCCAGGTCGGTGGCGGCTTCGATCGCGGCGACCGCCTCGGCCCGCATCCGCTCCACCTCGTCGGCGTGCAGCGGTGTGACCTCGACCGGGTCGTAGTTGGTGTTCGGGCCCGACATCTTCCGCGGAGTTCCCCTCATCCAGTCGTACGCCGAGGTGGGGTACGACCGGCAACCAGGCCGTACGCCCGGGAAAGTCTAGGTAGTGCCCTGGGAAGCCTCGTCCCCGCCGGAACGGCAGCCGCCCGGTGCCCGCTGGGCCTGGGCGGAGGCGTACAGGCAGACGGCGGCGGCGGTGGCGAGGTTGAGGCTCTCGGCCCGGCCGTAGACCGGCACCCGCACCACCGCGTCGGCCAGCGCCCGGGTGGCCGGGGGCAGGCCCCACGCCTCGTTGCCGAAGATCCAGGCGGTCGGCCCGGACAACAGGCCGCGCTCACCCGCCTCGGTGAGATCCATCTCGCCGGCGCCGTCGGCCGCGAGCACCGTGACGCCCGCCTCGCGGAGTCCGTCCACCCCGGCCGGGGCGGGCACGCCCACGGCGACCGGCAGGTGGAACAGGCTGCCCGCCGAGGCGCGCACGCACTTGGGGTTGTAGACGTCGACCGACGCGTCGGACAGGACGACCGCGTCGGCACCGGCGGCGTCCGCGCAGCGCAGGACCGTGCCGGCGTTGCCGGGGTCACGCACCTGCGCCAGCATGGCGACCAGCCGGGGCCGGGCGGCCAGCACCTCGGCGTACGGCACGTCGACGAACCGGCAGACCGCCAGCACACCCTGCGGGGTGACCGTCTGCGCCAGCGAGTCGAACACCTCACCGGAGACCAGCCGGACCGGCACCTCGCGGGCCACGGCGGCCGCCACCACGTCCGGGTTGCGTTCGGCCGCGGGCGAAGTGGCGAACAGCTCCTGGACCACATCGGGCAGCGCCAGCGCCTCCGTCACCGCCTGCGGACCCTCCGCCAGGAACTGACGGCCGCGCGCCCGGAAGGCACGCTTGACCAGGCGCCGAGCCGCCGTCACCCGGCTGGAGCGGGTGTCGGTGAGCTCGGGCCCTGTCAGGCGAGTGGAGAGCGACACGTTCGGTGTGGAGTTGGCTGTGGTGACGGGGTCGGCCCGGCGGTCGGTGGGCGCCTGCCTCGCCGTCGTCAGGCCGCGGCCTCGGTCTCGGCCGGCAGCGCCTTGCGGGCGACCTCGACCAGCGCCGCGAACGCGGGGGCGTCGGTGACGGCCAGGTCGGCGAGGACCTTGCGGTCGACCTCGACCCCGGCGGCCTTCAGGCCCTGGATCAGGCGGTTGTAGGTGATGCCGTTCTGGCGGGCCGCGGCGTTGATCCGGGTGATCCACAGCCGGCGGAAGTCACCCTTGCGGGCGCGGCGGTCGCGGTAGGAGTAGACCAGCGAGTGGGTGACCTGCTCCTTCGCCTTGCGGTAGAGGCGCGATCGCTGGCCGCGGTACCCCTTGGCCTTCTCGAGGACCTCGCGACGCTTCTTGTGGGCGTTGACCGCCCGCTTCACGCGTGCCACTGGCGAACTCCTTGCTCAGACTGCCCCGCCTCGGACGACCGGGCGGGGGAAAACTTCATCGGGACCTGGGACGGGTCCGCGTACGGACCGTGTGGTGCGGTGGGACCGGGTGAGCCGGACTCGGAACGGTCGGCTCAGATCCCGAGCAGCCGCTTGACCTTCTTGCTGTCGGCCGGGGCGACCTCGCTCGGAGCGGCCAGGCGACGGGCACGCTTGGAGTTCTTCTTCTCCATGATGTGACCCCGGTTGGCCTTCTTGTGAATGAGCTTCCCGGACCCGCTGACGCGGAAGCGCTTCTTGGCCCCGCTGTGGGTCTTCATCTTCGGCATAGTCGTCCCTTGGTTCGACGGTGCAGGGGTGCGTCGCGCACACCTGACAGCTGTCTTGGCGCTGCCCCGCGACGGGTCAGCGCCGGTTCACACGCGCGGCGCCGCAGTCTGTCATGCGGTGCCGCGCGTCGGTCACGGCAGACCGGCCACCCGGACGGTCACCCGCCCGAAGTGCCCGAACTGTCCGGGTCGTCCGGGTCAGCCCTCGCCGCCGGGAACGTTGCCGGCAGTCGCAGCGGGCTGGACGCGTTCGGCCCGCTCGGCTTCCCGATCGGCCTCCCGCTCGGCGGCGCGTCGAGCCTTGTCGGCCTCGACGTCGGCGCGCGCCTCGGACTTTCGCTTGTGGGGGGTCACGACCATGATCATGTTGCGGCCGTCCTGGCGCGGCGCGGACTCCACGAACCCGAGGTCCGCGATGTCCTCGGCCAGCCGCTGCAGCAACCGGAAGCCCAGCTCGGGACGCGACTGCTCGCGGCCACGGAACATGATGGTGATCTTGACCTTGTCTCCCTGCCGGAGGAACCGGACGACGTGACCCTTCTTGGTGTCGTAGTCGTGCGGATCGATCTTCGGCCGGAGCTTCATTTCCTTGATGACCGTCTGGGCCTGGTTGCGTCGCGACTCCCGGGCCTTCTGCGCGGTCTCGTACTTGAACTTCCCAAAATCCATCAGCTTGCAGACCGGCGGACGGGCTGTCGGGGCGACCTCGACCAGGTCGAGATCGGCTTCCTGAGCCAGCCGCAGCGCATCCTCGATGCGCACGATGCCGACCTGCTCGCCGTTCGGTCCTACGAGCCGGACCTCGGGAACCCTGATCCGCTCGTTGATGCGAAGCTCTGTGGCGATGGGACCCTCCTGTGGTGTGGTACGACTTCTTCGTCAGGCACCGCCGGATGCGGGGCCTCCACGGTGGCCGCGGACGCGAAAAAGGCTCCCGCGTCTACCACTCGCGGAAGCCATCGATCCGGTGCGCGACCTGACCCGCCAGGCGGGTACGTCACACTGGACACCGAGGAAGATCCGGAGATCAGCGCCTTCGGCGGCCGGCCGGAACCCGACGATCTGACGATCGATGCGGGTGGGAGATGGACCTCCGCTTGTGACCCGGCCTGGTGAGTGTCTCGCCTACCGGATCGGCCATCGGCAACCTTACCAGGCCCTCGGACGAGCCGCCTACCGGCCGGTCCCGGTTCGGTACGCGTGGTGAGGCGGCGACGGCAGGGCGTACCGCCGGAGGAACTCCCACCCGATCGCGGCGGCGTCCAGGTGGCACCGCCCGCCCACCGGCCACACGTGGCCGCAGGGGTGGGAACGGATCTTCACCACCGAGCCGGGCGCCCGGTCCGCGATCGTACCGGGAAGGTCCGAAACGGGCGGAAACGTCGCGTGCAGCCAGTCGGTTCGGCCACCGTCGTAGGGGACGACCGCATCGGAGGTCCCGTGGATCTCCAGGTAGTGGATGGGCGCGCCGCCCCGACACCGGCCGACCAGCGCACCGGCCACGCCCACTCCCGCCGCGAACAGGCGCGGCCGCTCGCACAGGGCGTGCAGCGTCATCATTGCGCCGTTGGAGAAGCCCGTGAGGTAGATGCGCCGGGGATCGATACCCGGCACCCGGCGGCGGACGTCGGCCACCACGTCGGTGAGGTACTCCACGTCCTTCGCGCGGTGGGCGTTGCTCCAGCCGCAGCACCCCGCGGCGTCCCACGAGCGCCTGGCGCCGATGCCGTACGCCACCACGTAACCGCGCCGGGCGGCCCGCTCCTGGAACTGCCCGAGGTGCTCCATCCGGCGCCACGTGCCGCCGAAGGAGTGCAGGACGAGCAGCAGTGGACGGCGGGCACCCAGGCGAGCCGGTGCCGGCCTGGGGAGGACGTACTCGCGGCCACTGGCGAGCCGGACCTGGCCGGGCAGCGCGGCGCTCGCCTGCCGGGCGCCGGGCGGCCCAGCGGTGGCGGGCGACGCCGGAGTCGCACCGGTCGTGGGCGTACCGACCCTGGCCTCGGCGGCCCGGTCGCGACCGTCGCCGCCGGGACCCGCACAACCGCCGAGGGCCGTCGCCGCCAGCGTGAGGACGCCGGACACGAGGGCGGCCAGGCGAACGCGTCGGCGACTCGGCATGGCGCGACCCTAACGGCTGTGGCCGGGGATTGTGGTCGGACGGGATTGTGGTCGGACGAATGCGGCCGGACGAATGCGGCCGGGGAATGCGGCTGCACGAGGTGGGCGTACGCGAAAGCCCTACGCTGCTCGCGTGCTGCCCTCCACTCCCCCGCCCCGGCCCCCGCGAACGCGGCTGCACACGCAGGCCACCGACCCGGCAACCGACCTCGCCGCGCAGGTGCTCGCCGCGCCGCCACGACTGGGGCCGGTCCGGCTGGTGTGCGTCGACGGGCCGGCGTGTTCGGGCAAGACCACCCTTGCGGCCCGGCTGGCGGCGGCGCTGGGCGACGTTCCGACCGTGCACATGGACGACCTGTACGAGGGCTGGGACGGCCTGCCCTCGGTGGCCGGCAGGTTGCGCACGTGGCTGCTGGAACCGCTGAGCGCGGGACGGCCCGGACGGTACCGGCGCTACGACTGGCCGCGCGGCGAGTACGCCGAATGGCACGAGGTGCCGGTCGGTCCCGCGCTCGTGGTCGAGGGCGTCGGCTCGGCGAGCCGGGTGGTGGACGGCCTGGCCACCTCGAAGCTGTGGGTGGAGGCACTCGAGGACGTCCGCCGCGCCCGGGCCGCCGCCCGCGACGGCGGGGCGTTCGAGCCGTTCTGGGACGCGTGGGCCCGGGCCGAGCGGAACCACTTCGCCGCGGAGGACACCCGGCGCCGCGCCGACGTTCGTATCGACGGAGTGTCCGGCGCCTACGTCTGACCGCGGTCGCGGTCGAGATCGTCCAGCCAGGCGAGGACCTCGGCGGTGTGCTGGCCGAGCGTCGGCGGCGCCAGATGGGTGTCCCGCCCGCCTGCCTGGGGTTCGTCGTCCAGCCGGATCGGCGGGCCGGGCAGCCTGATCCGGCCCAGCGTGGCGTGGTCGACCTCGATCACCAGCCCCTGGGACCGGGTCTGTTCCCACTCGTACACCTGGTCGAGGGTCTTCACCTCACCCGCCGGTACGCCCACCTCGGCCAGCCGCGGCAGCAGCCGGCTCACCGGCCAGGACGCGAACGCCGTCTCCACCGCGGCGACGACCTGATCCATGGCACCGACGCGCTCGGCGTTGGTGGCGAACCCGGGCTCGTCCACGGGCAGTCCGAACGCCGGCGCGAACCGCCGCCACAACTGCTCGCTGCCCACCGAGATCTGCACCAGCCCATCGGCACAGTGGAACAGGCCGTACGGGCAGATCGAGGGATGGTGGTTGCCCTGCGCGCGCGGCACCTCGCCGGCGACGGTGTAGCGCGTTCCCTGGTAGGCGTGCACGCCGACGACGGCGGCCAGCAGCGAGGTACGCACGACGCGGCCGCGGCCGGTAGTGTGGCGTTCGTGCAGGGCGGCGACGACGCCGTACGCGCCGTACATCCCGGCCAGCAGGTCCGCGATCGGTACGCCGACCCGCACCGGTTCGCCCGGTCCGGGCCCGGTCACCGACATCAGGCCGGCCTCGCCCTGGGCGATCTGGTCGTACCCCGCGCGGTTGCCCTCCGGCCCGTCGTGGCCGAAGCCGGTGATGGACAGCACCACCAGCCGTGGGTTGGCGGCGGTGATCGCCTCGACGGAGAAGCCGAGGCGGTCCAGCACGCCCGGACGGAAGTTCTCCACCAGGACGTCGGCGCGGGCGAGTAGCCGGCCCAGGTCGCGCCGCCCCTCCTCGGACTTCAGGTCGAGGACGACGGACTCCTTGTTGCGGTTGCAGGACAGGAAGTACGTCGCCTCGGTCGCGTCGGGCGGGCCGACGAACGGCGGCCCCCACCCGCGTGAGTCGTCACCGCCGTCGGGGTGCTCGACCTTGACGACCCGCGCGCCCAGGTCACCCAGCATCATCGCCGCGTGCGGCCCGGCCAGCGCCCGGGACAGGTCGACGACCACAACGCCGTCGAGCGGGCCGCTCACGACGCCGGCCCGCGGGAAAGCGCAGCCGCGAAGGGGTGTTCGCGCCCGGGTTTGTCTGCCATGCTGCACCTGCGGTACATCGGCGGCTCCTGTCTGCGGCGTTTGCGGCGGGTCGCCGTCGTGGACGGGCTCGACCGGTCCTGCTTCCCAGCGGCCGGTTTCGCATTCCGGCTGGCTTCGCATTTCTGGCCGGCTCGATTTCCGGCCGGCTTCGCATTCCTGGCCCGGGCTCAGTCCGCAGCACATCATCGGGTGCACCTCGTACGAAGGAATTGGCACCATCTGGCCATTCCGTATCCGGCATCCGATTCTTCAATCCTGGTTCGGGATCCGAGCCGCCGCAGGGCATCTGCCCGCGGCGTGGGACGAGCGAAACGGAGAGTTTCGGCTTGGCGCGATCACTTTCGCGATTTCTTCGACAAGTCTTCGGATGGCTCCATGAGCGAGCGTTCGAGCGCGTACGAACGCCGCTGCGAAACGCCTGCGCGCTGGCGGTCCTGTTCTGGCGGGCCGACCGCCGGCTCACCTTCTGGCTGGCGTTCCTGACCGTCGTACTCGGCCTGCTGCCGAACGCGACGGCGGTGGCGAGCGGGGCCTTCGTCGGCTCCGTCCCCGGTGCGGTGGGCCACGGTCTGGCGTCCCCGTCAGGTCGGCAGGCGCTGACCTGGCTCGGCCTGGTGTCGTTCGGTTTCCTCGCCGGCGGAGTGGGCCTGGCCGGTTCCCGGCTGCTGTGCGAGCTGATGAACACCCGGCTCACCCTCGCCCTCGGCGACACCGTGGGACGGGCCGCCCTCGGCGCCGGCGATCTCACCCGGCTGGCCGACCCCGGCGTGAGCGCCGACCTCGCCGCGGTCGAGGAGTTCGAGCGTTCCGACCTGCACCTGCAGACCGCCTGGTCGGTGCGGATGCTGCTCACCATGCGCACGGCCGGGCTGTGCGCGGCCGGGATCCTCGCCACCTTCGCCTGGTGGGCGCCGGTCGTGCTGGTGGCCGGGTGGTCGGTCACCAACGTGGCGTCCCACCGCTGGATGCGCCGCGGTTTCACCGCCGTACGCGAGGAGGGCGGCGGGGCGCTGCGGCGCGCCGACTACCTGCGCGGCCTGCTGGTCGACCCGCCGGTGGCTGCGGAGGTACGCGTCTTCGGCCTGGCCGGCTGGCTCGGCGAGGAGTACACCCGCACGTGGCGCGCGGCGATGGAGGTGGTGTGGCGGGCCCGGCGTAGCAACGCGTGGTCGCTCGTTCTCGGAACCGCCGCGCTGCTGGCCTGCCACGGCGTGGTGCTCGCGACACTGGTGCAGCGGACCGGCCGGGGCGAACTCGGCGCCGGGGCGCTCACCGTCTACGGGCTGTCGGTGATCGGGGTCGGCGAGCTGGGCTTCCTCGGCCCGCCGCAGTGGCGGGTCGCCCGCGCGACGGCGCTGGCACGGCAGGCCCTCGACCTGTCCGAACGCCTGGGCCCGGCCGTCCTGCGCCCGGCCCCGCCGGCGGTGGCGTCGGTCCCGCGCGGACCGGGACCGGTGGAGGTACACCTGCGCGGCGTGTCCTTCCGCTATCCCGGCCGCGACACGCCGGTGCTGCGTGAGCTCGACCTGCGGATTCCGCCCGGCCAGTCGGTGGCTGTCGTGGGTGCGAACGGTGCCGGCAAGTCCACGCTGACCAAGCTGGTCTGCGGGCTGTACCCGCCCAGCGATGGGAGCATCCGCCTGGACGGTGCCGACCCGCGGGCGTACCGAAGTGACGGCCCCGCTGGTCGGGTGGCGGTGGTCTTCCAGGACTTCCTGCGGTACGAACTCTCGCTGCGCGACAACGTGGGACTGGGCAGCCTTCCGCTGCTGCGCGACGAGCGGGCCCTCGGCGAGGCGCTTCGCGACGCGGGCGGCACGGAGCTCCTCACCGACCTCCCGGCCGGATGGGACACCGTTCTGGCGCGCGGCTACGACGGTGGCGTCGACCTTTCCGGCGGACAGTGGCAGAAGGTCGCGCTGGCCCGCGCGCTGGTCGCGGTTCGCGGCGGGGCCGGGCTGCTGATCCTGGACGAACCGACCGCCGGCCTGGACGTCCGCGCGGAGACCGAACTCTTCGACCGTTTCCTGTCCCTCACCCGGGACACCACGACGATTCTCGTCACCCACCGGCTGGCCAGTGTCCGGCACGCGGACCGGATCGTCGTCCTGTCCGACGGCAGGGTGGCCGAGGACGGCGACCACGACACGTTGCTGGCGAGCGGGGGCAGGTACGCGCGGATGTTCAGGTTGCAGGCCGAACGTTTCGCCGACCACGCCGACCACGCCGACCACACCGACCACACCGACCACACGGGCAGTGCGGACAGTGCGGGTGACTCCGCCGGAGCGACGGGAGCCGCCGATGCGTGAGCGCTGGGCCGAACTCGCGCTGCTGGTACGGACCGCCGTGCGCACCGACCCGTGGCGTTCTCTCGGCAGCCTGCTGGAACCCCTGGGCAGCCTGATGTTCCCGCTGTTCGGGTGGTTTCTCGGGCTGGCGGTGGACGGCCTGCTCACCCACGACGGCACCCGGCTGACGACCGCCGTCGTGGGTCTGCTGGTCACGATCGCCCTGCGCTACGTCGCGGCGTACGTCGGCACCGCGATCCGCACCGGTCTGGCCGAGCGGGTGGGGTTCGCGTTCGACGAGGAGATCGCGCGGCTGGCCGGTGGGCTGCCCGGCCTGGCCCACCAGGAGCACGCGGGCTACCGCGACCGGCTGGAGTTGCTGCGCCAGAGCCAGGGTGCCCTCGGCCAGTCGCTCAACCACGTGGTCGCCACCGCCAACGCACTGGTCGGTGCGCTCGGCACCGCGGTCGTCCTGGTGCTGGTGCACCCGCTGGTCCTGCTGCTGGTGGTGTTCGCCCTGCCGGCGCTGCCGCTCGCGGCGCTGCAGCAGCGAGGGCACGCGCGCGCCGAGGAGACCTCCGCCGCGCCCGCCCGGCTGGCTCGCCACCTGCGCGGCCTGGCTCTCGATCCCAGGGCGGCACCAGAGCTCCGCGTCTTCGGCCTGGGGCAGGAGGTGCTGGACCGCCTGGACCGGGCCTGGACGACGGCTCGCCGGCCGCTGCACCGGGCGCAGGTGGTGGCGTTCGGCATCTCCGCCGTACGCTCCGTCGTCTTCGCGGTGGGCTTCGGGCTCGCGGTCGGGTTCGTCCTGTGGCGGGCCGCCCGCGGACAGGCGGGCGCCGGTGACGTGGTCACCGCGGTAGTGGTCTGCCAGCAGGTGCAGAACCAGGTGCTCGGACCGGCGTACGGACTGGCCGGGATGGGCCGGGTGCTCCGTGCCGCCGGCCGGCTGCGCTGGCTGCGCGCCCACGCGGCCGCCGTCACCGCCGGCCTGGGCGACCGGCCGGCGCCGGAGAGCCTGGGCGAGGGCATCGAGCTGTCGGAGGTGTCCTTCCGCTACCCCGGCGCCGGCACGTGGGTGCTGCGGGACGTGTCGGTGCGGATCCCGCCCGGCACGGTGGTCGCGGTCGTCGGCGAGAACGGCGCCGGGAAGTCGACGTTGGTCAAACTGCTCACCAGGCTGTACGAACCCACGCGGGGCAGGGTGCTGGTGGCCGGCACCGATCTGGCCGAGGTGTCACCGGACGCCTGGCGGCGACGGGTGTCCGGTGCGTTCCAGGACTTCGCCCGGCCGGAGTTCCGCGCGGCGTACGCCGTCGGGCTGGGCGACCTGCCCCGTCGCGACGATGACCGGGCCGTGCGGGCGGCGCTCGCCCGGGCGACCTCCGCCGACCTGTTCGGCGCGCTTCCGCGCGGACCGGCCACCCAGCTCGGCTCGACCTGGCCGGATGGTGTGGACCTGTCCACCGGACAGTGGCAACAGCTCGCGCTCGGCCGGGCGCTGATGCGGCCGGACCCGCTGGTCGTCTGCTTCGACGAGCCGACCGCCAGCCTGGACGCCCCGACCGAGCACGCGTTGTTCGAGCGCTACGCCGCGACCGCCCGGGCGGGCCGGGCGACCGGCGCGGTGACCGTACTGGTGTCCCACCGGTTCTCGACGGTCCGGTCGGCCGACCTCATCCTGGTGGTCGACCGGGGCCGGATCGCCGAGGCGGGGACACACGCGGACCTGATGCGGCGGGCCGGACTGTACGCCGAGTTGTACGCCATGCAGGCGCGCTCGCACGCCTGACCGGCCCGATCTCGTCCGCGGTCGTCGAGAAGTCGGGCGCGACGGCGGCGCGGCTGTCGTCGTCGCGAAGCGGCGTGGTCGGGTCCCTACATCACGAGGGAAGCCGCTGGTCGGACAGCGGTGGAAGGCGAACCGTGACGACGAGGCCGCCGGTGTGGCGGGCCGTGAGGTCGAGGGTCCCGTCGTGTGCCCGGACGATGCTGCGCACGATGGCCAGCCCGAGGCCGACGCCGGCGTGCTCGCCGGTGCGGACGCGTTTCGTTCCGCGCTGGAAGGGTTCGGTGAGGGTCGGTACCAGGTGCGACGAAAGCCGATCGCCGGTGTTCTCGACCCGCAGCACGCTCGCGTCGTACCGCGACTCGGTGTGGACCGACACGATGCCGTCGGCGGGGAGGTTGTGGACGATCGCGTTGTGCAGGAGGTTCGTGGTCATCTGCAGCAGGAGTGCCGATGAGCCGACCGTGGGCGTGATGTCGCCGGACGTCTCGATCGTGACGCCGTGCTTCTCCGCCAGCGGAAGGAGGGTCTCGGTGGCCTCCTCGGCCAGCAGGGACAGGTCGAGGTGTTCTCGGGTGAAGGCCCGCTGGTCTGCCCGGCTGAGCAGGAGCAGCGCTTCGGTGAGGTCGATCGCCCGCGTGTTGACGGCATGCAGGATGCGGACGAGTTCGCCGGTGTCGCGGTTCGGATCGCTGCGGGCCACTTCCAGAAGGGTCTGCGTGATCGCCAGCGGAGTACGCAGCTCGTGGGAGGCGTTGGCGGCGAACCTCCGGTGCTCTTCGACGTGTGCCTCGAGCTGGGCCAGCATGGTGTCGAAGGCGTCGGCGAGTTCGCGGAACTCGTCGCTGCGGCCTTCCATCTGGATCCGGTGGGACAGCGATCCGGTCGCGGCCCGGCGGGTGGCGTTCGTGATGCGGGTCAGCGGAGCGAGCATTCGGCCGGCGAGAATCCACCCACCCACGAGGCCGAACATCAGCAGGAACACCAGCGCCTGGCCTGCCCGCGGGGCGAAGGCACGCTGGAGGTCGGTGCGGTTGGGAGCGTGCGGGCCCAACGTCATCAGCTGGTGGTCGGGAACGTAGCGCAGCAGGAAGACCCACACGACGGCGAGCAGCAGGCCACCGGCGAGCATGAGGAACCCGGCGTAGCTGAGGGTGAGTTTGAGCCGGACGCTCAACCCGGGCGGCCTATCCACTGTCGGCTCCCCCAGCCGCGGTGCCGGGAGGTGTCTCGATGCGGTAGCCGACACCGGGCACGGTGGCGATGAGCCAGGGTTCGCCGAGCCGCTTGCGCAGGGCGGAGACGGTGATGCGGACGGCGTTGGTGAACGGGTCGGCGTTCTCGTCCCAGGCCCGCTCCAGTAGCTCCTCGGCGCTGACGACACCGCCCTCGGCGCCCACGAGGACCTCCAGCACGGCGAACTGCTTCCGGGTGAGCGCGACGTAACGTCCGTCGCGGAAGACCTCCCGGCGGAACGGGTCCAGCCGCAGGCCCGCGATCTCGCGGACCGGAGGGCGGGCATGCGCACGCCTGCGGTCGAGCGCCCGCAGGCGCAGGACGAGCTCGCGAAGCTCGAACGGTTTGGTGAGGTAGTCGTCGGCGCCGAGTTCGAACCCGGAGGCCTTGTCGTCGATCCGGTCGGCGGCGGTGAGCATGAGGATCGGGATGCCGCTGCCGGAGGCGACTATCCGCCGCGCGACCTCGTCGCCGGAGGGTCCGGGAATGTCCCGGTCGAGGACCGCCAGGTCGTAGGAGTTGGTGCCGAGCAGTTCGAGGGCCGCGTCGCCGTCGCCGGCGATGTCGGCCGCGATCGCCTCCAGCCGGAGACCGTCCCGGACGGCCTCGGCCAGGTAGGGCTCGTCCTCCACGACCAGCACACGCATGACCGAAGCCTAGGGTCCACGGCATATCGCCGGCATATCCGAACCGGACGCGCGCCGGGGAGGTTCCTCCGCGGGCCGAAACGATCTCGTCGTACGCCGAGAATGTGACCGGTTACCCGATGTCGCCGGATTCACTGCCGCATCCGCGGGTCCTCGGTCGGGTTCGCGTACATCGGCGGGCACCCGTCGCCGACGGCATCGGGACGTAGCTCGTAGTGCCAGGACTCGTTGCCGTAGATCTGGCACAGCCCGTACGCGGCACCGTGCTCGGACAGCCAGGCCACGGCGTCGAACGGGCCGACGTCGACCGCGTCACCCGACACGTGGGCGGACGTCGTCGCCGTGGCCACCCACCGCGCGGCCTCCTTCTGCGAGCCGTACTCGGCGACAGCCTCCTGCAGCAACCGCGTCTGGTACGCAGGCGACCGCCAGCCGCTGTTGACCCGGATCCTGATGCCGTCGGCCCCGGCGTCCGTCGCCGCCCGGCGCAGGGCGGCGAGGAGATCCGGGGCGAGCCTGTTAACCGCCGGTGTGTCCTCGTCGAACACCGAGAGCGCCACCCCGTCGGGAACGACGCCGTCAGCCTCGCCCAGTGCGGTCTGCCGACCGGTCTGCCGGGGAACCTCGGCCGAAGCGCCCGTTGCCTTCGACGGACTCGGCGCCGTCGATGCACTCGCCGTACTCGCCGTACTTGCCGTTATTGACGGTCGCGGCGGGACGGACGCCGCCACGAGCGACCGCCGCATGAGGAACGCGGCGACCACTACGCCGAGGATCGCCAGGCCGACGAGCGTGACTCTGCCCGCGGGGTGGGGCGGCGCCGGCCGTGATGTGCGGTATTCCATGCGTCCACTGAAGCCGGGAGGCTGTTGTGGACCCGTATGCGATTCCCGATACGTCCGCGATACGTGCGATCACTGGCCTCGAAGCACCTGTGCAAGCCGGCGTTGACATGGCGGGCATGGCGACGTGGCCCCCGGGCGCTGATCGGGAGGAGGCGGGTGGACGAGCCGGCCTGTAAGCCGGATTCTGTGATCGGCGGCCATCCCTCTCGGGTCGCCGTTGCCGGCGACCTCCAGCGGCCTACCCGCAGGCCTCGGGCGAGCAGCCCTCGAACGCCTGCGCGAGACCGGCACCCGAAAGTGCCGGTCCCTTCTTGGCCTTGCTCCGGGTGGGGTTTACCGAGCCACCTGGGTCACCCCAGGTGCTGGTGGTCTCTTACACCACCGTTTCACCCTTACCCGCACCCCGGCTCATGGAGCCGGGGCCGCTGGCGGTCTGTTTTCTGTGGCACTGTCCCGCGGGTCGCCCCGGGTGGGTGTTACCCACCACCCTGCTCTGCGGAGTCCGGACTTTCCTCGACGAACGTCGCGAGACGCTCGACGCGGCCGCCCGGCCGGCTCGTCCGGGTCAAGCCTAGCGGCGACGCACCCGGCCGCGTCACGCCAGTTCGAAGTGCACCCGGCGGCGGGTGACGTCGGCCTCGACCAGCCGGAGCCGGACCACCTCGCCCAGCGGGAGCCGCTCCCCCGCCACGCTCGCCTCCACCGCGGGGTCGCGCAACTGGACCGTGCCCTTCGCCGCTCGTTCGTCCACCTCGGTGATCACGCCGGTGAACTCAGCCCCGACGTGGTTCTGCAGCAGGGCCGCCTCCACCAGGTCGACGAGTGCGCGTTCGTACTGGTGGGCGCGGCGATCGGCCTCGGCCATCTCCTTCGGCACCACGGTCAGGCCGGCCCGAACCCATTCGGGCACCTCACGGCCGGCGCACAGGGAGACGCACACCTCCGCGGCGTACCGGTCGACCAGCCGGCGCAGCGGCGCGGTGACGTGGGCGTACGCGGAGGCCAGGGCGGCGTGCAGCGGCTGGTCAGGTGCCCCGCCCTCGAACGCCGTGTAGCCGGCGCCGCGCAGGGTCACCGTGGAGGAGGCCAGCAGCGCCGCGTGCGAAGGCTGGTAGGGGTCGAGCGTACGGATGAAGTCGGCGTACGACGTCTCCTCCGGCCAGGGCACCGCGAGCGCCCGCGCCGAGCGCCGCAGCCGGGCAAGATCGCGGGGGTCGGCCGGTGGCAGCGTACGCAGCACGCCGACCCCGCCGGACAGCATCAGGTGGGCCGCGGCCATGCCGCACATCAGCGACATCTGGGCGTTCCAGCGCTCGACCGGCAGTGGCGCGCGCAGGACGAGCGTCCAGCCCGACCCGTCCTGGACCACCTCGCGGTCGGGGCTGGGCAGGTCGACGCCGCCGCGGTCGTGTTCGCGTTCCTCGCGCAGCCGGCCGACCTCGCGCAGCAGCAGTGCCTGCTCGTCGGCCCGGCCGTCGTCAAGCGCGCGTTGCACACCGGTGTAGGAGAGCTTGGCGCGGCTGCGGATCACGGCCCGGCGTACGTCGACACCGATGCCCTCCCCGTCGGGGTCGAGGTCCATCGTCCACAGCAGGGCCGGGCGGTCGACCCCGGGCAGCAGGCTCGCGGCGTCCTCGCAGAGCACCTCCGGATGCAGGGGAATCCGCCGGTCCGGTGCGTAGAGCGTGACGCCGCGCCGGTGGGCCTCCTGGTCCACGGCGCCGCCGGGTACGACGAAGGCCGCCACGTCGGCGATCGCGTAGTGGACGCGGTAGCCGCCGCCGGGCCGGCGTTCCAGGTGGACGGCCTGGTCGAGGTCGCGGGAGTCGGCCGGATCGATCGTCACGAACGGCAGCTCGGTGCGGTCGGCGCGTCCGGCCCCGGCCTGGTGGGCGGTCGCCCCGGCCTCGCGGGCGGCGGCACCGACGGCCTCGGGGAAACCGTCGGGCAGGTCGAGTTCGGTACGGATCCGTACAAAACCGGCTCGTACGTCGGCCCCGTCCGCCGCGGCGAGGCGAAGCTGGCGTCGGGGCACGCGCAAAGCTTCGGCGATCCGGCCCCCGGCCGCAACAGCCTTCCGCCCGCGGGCTTCCGGCGAGGTTCCCGCCGGTTCCGGCGCCGCACCTCGCCGTCGGGACCGGCGACGAGGTGGCGCGGGGCCTGGTCTTCTACGCTTCGGCCGTGAGGATGTCGGCGGCCGGCAAGGCGTGGTCGTGAACTGGCCCGAGGTGGTCGCGGTCCTGGCGTTGGCCGGCGTCCTGGCGTTCGCCGTCGCCCGGCCGCGGGACTACCCCGAGGCGGTCGCGGCCGTTCCGGCGGCGGTCCTGGTCGTCCTCACCGGCGGACTGTCGGCGGCCGCGGCCTGGCACCAGATCCTCGACCTCGCCCCGGTGGTCGTGTTCCTGGTGGCGATCCTGGTGATCGCCGACGCCTGTGACGCCGAGGGCCTGTTCACCGCGCTGGGCGGAATCCTCACCACGACGTCGCGGGGCTCGCCGCGGCGGCTGCTCACCCAGGTGTTCGTGGTCGCCTCGCTCACCACGGCGGTGCTCAGCCTGGACGCCACGGTCGTACTACTGACTCCGGTGGTGGTCGCGGCGGCACTGCGGACGAGGGCGCCGGCCCGACCGCACGTGTACGCGTGCACCCACCTCGCCAACAGCGCGTCGTTGCTGCTGCCGGTCTCCAACCTCACCAACCTGCTGGCGCTGAAGGCGTCCGGGCTGTCCTTCCTCGCCTTCGCCGGGCTGATGGCCGGGCCGTGGCTGGTGGCGATCGTCGCGGAGTACGTCGTGTTCCGCCGCTTCTTCGCCGCCGACCTGCGCAGGCCGGGGGCGCGGGCGCGGACCAGTACGGCCGCCCGGGCGACGCCGGATCCCGAGGATCGACCGGACCGGGTGGCGCTCCCTCGGGTTCCGCTGGTCGTGGTCGGCGTCGTCCTGCTCGGTTTCGCCGTGGCCCAGCCGCTCGGACTGGAACCGGTGTGGTTCGCGGTCGCCGGTGCGGTCGTTCTCGCCGTACGAGGTCTGCGGAAGCGGCTGGTGTCACCGCGCCGGGTGGTCCGGGCCGCCGGTCTGGACTTCGCGGTGTTCGTGTTCGGGCTCGGGGTGGTGGTCAGCGCGGTGGCGGCGGGTGGCCTCGGCGACGCCGTGGGCGCGGTGCTGCCGAGCGGAACGTCGTTGCCGGCCCTGCTGGGGGTCGCGGCCGTGGCGGCCCTGCTCGCCAACCTGGTGAACAACCTGCCCGCGGTGCTGTTGCTGTTGCCGCTGCTGGCCGGTGCCGGGCCGGGTCCGGTGCTCGCCGCGCTGATCGGGGTGAACGTCGGCCCCAACCTCACCTACGTGGGTTCCCTGGCGACCCTGCTGTGGCGGCGGACGCTGCGGCTGCGAGGCGTGGAGCCCGCGCTGCGGGACTTCCTGACCCTGGGAGTGGCGAGCGTTCCGCTCACGCTGGTGCTCGCGGTCGTGGCACTCTGGTGCTCACTCGTCGTCGCCGGGCTCTGAGCTCAACCCGCGGGTCCCGGCGCTCGGTGGTCCGGGAAGGCAACCACGATGACCGTACTCGTCTGGGTGACCGAAGACACCTGGCCGGCCTGCGTGGCCGCGGCCGGTGAGTTCGCCGACCCGGCCGAGCCCGTCGTGCTCGCTCACGTCACCCCGGCCGAACTCCACGGCGCGGCCGAAGGTGCGTTCGGCGCGCTCCTCGGCCGGCACCACCACGACCGCGACCCGGCCACCCGCATCGACGACCTCGCCGGGGAGAGCGCCCGCGAACTCCTCGCCGCCGCCGCGGAGCGGATCGGCCCGCGCCCCGGTCCGGTGCGTACGGTCGAACGCCAGGGCCGGGTCGAGCGCGAGGTCGTCGACCTGGCCGGACAGGCTCGGCTTCTCGTCTGTGCGCGTACCGGCGACACCGACCGGCTGGGGCCCGGCAGCCTCGGGCACGCGACGAGGTTCGTCGTCGACCACGCGCCCTGTGCGGTCCTGCTGGTGTGGCCGGGCGCCGCGCCCGACCTCTCCACGCTGCCGCCCCCGCCGGGTCACGGGCACGGGCACGGTCACGGCCACGGCCACGAAGGTGAGCCCTGACGGGGAGCTCCGAGCCGCCCCGCCGGTCTTCACACTTCCCTCCGCACTGCACGGCGCGGCCGAAAGTCCCGCAGAACTTCTTCCGGCGGATTGTCGGATCCTGGACGAGGCGTTCGTGGAACAGGTGACAGGCGGCACGAGGTCGCCGGGACAGGGAGTCACCGCGATGACGCAGTACCTGGTCCCGTTCGACGACTGGTCGACGGGCGACCGCCACGATCCGTCGTACTCGAATCCGGAGGCATCTTGAAACTTCTTCTCACGTCCGGGGGCGTCACGAACCCGAGCATCCGCGATGCGCTGGTCGACCTGCTGGACAAGCCGATCGCCGACTCCACGGCCCTCTGCATCCCCACGGCGGAATACGGCCACCCCAGGTGCACGCCGGCTTCGGCGTGGCGCTTCATCGCCGGCCGGTCCCCCTCACCCATGTGCGATCTGGGCTGGAAGTCGGTGGGCGTTCTCGAGCTCACCGCACTCCCCAGCATCGGCGAGGAGCGCTGGGTCCCGTGGGTCCGGGAGACTGACGTCCTCCTGGTGGACGGCGGCGATGCGACGTACCTGTGCCACTGGATGCGGCAGTCCGGGCTGGCGGACCTCCTGCCGTCGCTGCAGGAGACGGTCTGGGTGGGGGTGAGCGCCGGCAGCATGGTGATGACTCCCCGGATTGGCGCCGATTTCGTGAAGTGGCAGTCGGCGCCGGACGACAGGACGCTGGGGATCGTCGACTTCTCGATCTTCCCGCACCTGGACGTCTTCCCGGATAACACCATGGCCGAGGCCGAGCGATGGGCCGCCGAGATTGCCGGACCGGCGTACGCCATCGACGACCACACGGCCATCAAGGTCACCGACCGCACCACCGAGGTCGTCTCCGAGGGGCGCTGGAAGCAGCTCTCCCCATAGCCGCGGCCGGCAGCGATCGGGAACCTAGCCGTGGAGCGGTTCGGCGTTCCCGGACACGTCCACCGGCACGCCGAACGACCGCAGCGACGCCGCACCGTCGGCGAACCACCGCACCTCCGTGAGCGCGGCCGGTGGGAGTTCCATCCGGTACGCCGCCCGGACCGGCACGTCGAGCGCCAGGCAGGTGAGCAGCTTGATCGGCGTCACGTGCGTGACCACCACGACGGTCTTGTCGCCGTAGGTCCGGATCAGCCGGTCGCGGGCGGCCCGCACCCGGGTGAGCACCTGGTCGAACGACTCACCACCCGGCGGCGCCACCGACGTGTCCGCCAGCCAGGCCTGGAGTTCGGCCGGCCACCGCTGCCCGACCTCGGCGAACGTGAAGCCGTCCCACTCGCCGAACGCGGTCTCGGCCAGGCCGGGCTCCACCTCGACGGGCAGGCCGAGAGCGTCCGCGACCACGTCGGCGGTCTCCCGCGTCCGGCGCAGCGGCGAGCTCACCACCGCGGCGACGCCGAGCCGGTCGGCCAGGGATCGTGCGGCCGCCACGGCCTGGGCGCGCCCCTGCTCGGTGAGGGGAACGTCCGCCCCGCCGGACCCGCTGAACCTCTTGTCCACGGAGCGTTCGGTCTCGCCGTGCCGCAACAGCAACAGCGTGGTGACGGCGCCCACGTCCGCACCCCAGCCGCGAGCAGGCGCGGACTCCTCGTCCGGCGCGGACTCCTCGGCCACGGACTCCTCGGCCGGCGCCGAGGCGCCGACCTCCCACACCGCCGGCCCACCGTCGAGTACGGCGTTGAGCAGGGCGTCGGCGGTCTTGTTGCGCTCGCGCGGCACCCACGTCCAGGTCGGCTTCGCCGGCACCAGCGCCCGGGCCTGCTCGGCGAGCCGGCGCATGTCGGCGTGCTTGACCTTCCAGCGGCCGGCCATCTGCTCGATGACCAGCTTGCTGTCCATCCGGATCTCGACCGCCGCCTCGGGGTCGAGTTCGCGGGCCAGCTTCAGTCCGGCGATCAGGCCGTTGTACTCCGCGACGTTGTTGGTGGCGGTGCCGATCCGTTCCGCGGCCCGGGCGAGCACCTCGCCGGACGCCGGGTCGCGGACCACCGCACCGTAGGCGGCTCGGCCGGGGTTGCCGCGCGAACCACCGTCCGCCTCGACGACCAGCCGCCTGCCCGAGCCAGGCGAGCCTCCGGAAACTCCCTGCGACGAGTGCTCGAACAGCCGGTCAGACACCGGACTCCAGCGTGCGTACCAGGATCCGGCCGCACTCCTCACAGCTCAGCACGGCGTCGTCGGGCTTCGCCGCGATCTGGCCGAGGTACCGCGCGTCCAGCTCCATCCGGCAGCCCTCGCACCGGCGCTGCCGCAACGCCGCGGCACCGACGCCGCCGTGTTGCGCGCGCCGCTTCTCGTACAGCTTCAGCAGGTCGTCGGACACCCCGGCGGCGGTGTCGGTGCGCTCGCGGCGCGCCTGCTCGGCCTCGGCGTCGATCGAGGCGTACGCACGGTCGCGGGCCTGGTCGACCTCGGCCAGCTTCGAGCCAAGCTCGGTCTCCCGGGCGGACAGCTCCTGCTCGTGGGCGGTGGCGGCCTCGAGGCGTTCCATCACGTCCAGCTCGACGTCCTCCAGGTCGGACTGGCGGCGTTGCAGCGACTCGATCTCGCTCTGGAGGCTCTGCAGGTCGCGGGCCGAACCGACCTGGCCGGACTGCAGCCGCTGCTCGTCCCGGGCTCGCCGGGTGCGCACCTGCTCCACGTCGGTCTCGGCCTTGCGCTGCTCACGGGTCAGGTCGCTCACCTGTGCCTGGGCGGTCGCCAGCTCGGACCCGAGCTTGGCGCGCTCGGCCCGCAGGCGTTCGCCCTCGGCGACCTCGGGAACCGTCCGGCGGCGATGGGCCAGCTGGTCGAGCCGCAGGTCGAGCGCCTGGACGTCGAGCAGCCGCAACTGGATGAACGGGTCGGCGTTCAGAGGGTCCCTCCCTGGTCGGCGTGGCTCGCCCACGGGTCCGTGCATAGCGTCGAGATGCGGGTCTCCACCGTAGTGCCCCGCTCGGCGAGTACGGCGCGGAGCCGGGCAGCGGCGTCGTCCAGCCAGGGCCACTCGCTGGCCCAGTGGGCGACGTCCAGCAGAGCGGGCGCGCCGGGGTGCTCGGTGGCCTCCGAGGCCGGGTGGTGGCGCAGGTCGGCGGTGACGTAGGCGTCCACGCCGAGGGCCCGCACCGTGTCGAGGTAGGAGTCGCCCGCACCGCCGCAGACCGCGACCGTGGCCACGGTCCGCTCCGGGTCACCGGCGACGCGTACGCCGTGTGCGGTGGACGGCAGGGCGCCGGCCACCCGGCGGCCGAACGCCGCCAGCGGCTCGGGCTCGGGCAGGACGCCGACCCGGCCGACCCCGAGCCACGGGGTGTCGGGGCGGGGGTCGAGCGGTCGCAGGTCGGTCAGGCCCAGCGCGCCGGCCAGGACGTCGGAGACCCCTGGATCGGCGGCGTCGGCGTTGGTGTGGCAGACGTGCAGGCCGATGCCGGCGCGGATCAGCGAGTGCACCAGCCGGCCCTTCGGTGTCGTCGCGGCCACGCCGTGCACGCCGCGCAGGAAGAGCGGGTGGTGGGTGACGATCAGGTCGGCCGGCCAGTCCAGCGCCTCCCGGGCCACCTCGGCCACCGGGTCGACGGCGAACAGGATCCGGCGTACCTCCGCGTCGGGGTCACCGCAGACCAGGCCCACCGCGTCCCAGTCGGCTGCCCAGCGCGGGTCGTACAACCCGTCGAGGACCTCCACCACCCGCGCCAGCGTCACCACCCGGCAACCCTAGCGTCAGTCGTCGGCGGGCCCGGACCGGTCCGCCGGGCGGCCGGACAGCTGCCCCAGGTGCCGGTCCGCCGCGTCGGCGAACCGCGCCCAGTCGCCGTCGGTCATCGCGTGACCGCCGGGCCGGATGTGGTAGCCGAGCCGGCTGGGTACGACGGGCCGGTCCACCGACGGCTGCTCGGTGGCCGCGAGCCCTTCCGCGCCGAGCAGTTCGTAGACCGGCGAGGCGTACTTCGCGCCGAGGAACTCGCCGTACGGGTCGGCCCAGGTGTCGTCCTGCGCGCTGGCGACGTACGCCGGGCGCGGGGCGACGAGCGCGACGAGCTGGTGCTGGTCGACCGGCAGCGACTCCTCCCGCCCGGCGTAGGCGGCGAACGCGGGACAGAACCAGTGCGGGAACGTGCTGGTGATCGCCTCGACCGTCTCCCCGATCCTCCGCCGCGACAGCGCCACGCCCCCGCAGCCGGAGTTGTTCGACACCGCCATGGCGAAGCGTTCGTCACGGGCCGCGGCCCAGATCGCGGCCTTGCCGAGCCGGGAGTGGCCGGCGACGATCACCCGGTCGGCGTCCACGCGGCGGTCCTCGCGCAGGTGGTCGAGGATGCGGGACAGGCCCCAGGCCCAGGCGCCCAGCGCACCCCACTCGTGCTCGCCGGGACGGGTCTGGCCGGTGGCGTAGAAGAGCGGGTGTACGCCGTTGCCGAAGTCGTCCACGTCGGGGTCGAGGTCCTGGTAGCAGGCGGTGGCCACGCCGTAGCCGCGGTCGACCAGCTCCGCCAGCGGCCACGGGTGCTGCACCGGATCCGCGTCGGCGGCCGAGCCGTTCTCCACGATCTCGTTGCCGCGGAAGTTCAGCGCCAGGAACACCGGCGCGGGCGCCGTGGCCGCTGCCGACACCGGCAGGTACGTCAGGACGGTCACCGCCACCGGATCGGCGGCGGTGCCCTGGGAGTCCGGCGCGTCGGCGGCGGCGGCCGGGCGGCGGAACGTCAGCCGCGTCTCCACCCGGGTCGCGCGCCCGTCCAGCACGGTGTCCTCGGCGAGCACCTCCACGCCGACCTCGACCGCGCCGCCCGGCGTACGCCCGTACACGTGCTGCTCGAACGCCGCGAGCAACTCCGGGCGGCGGCGCTCCCACCAGTCCGCCGGTGTGCGCACCGGCGTGCCGTCCGCACAGACCAGCGGGTCGGGCAAGCCGCCGGGAACGGACAGCTCCGCCTCCGGCACGGCCAGCCGGCCGGCCGGAAGGTCGGTGCCGGACTCGGAATCGGCCCCGGTACGGGTACCGCTCTCGGTGGAAGTCATCGCCGTCCCCTCAGGATCGCAGCCTGAACAACACCTCGCCCGCATTCGGGACCACCAGCGTCTCCGGGTCGCGGGCCCACTCCTCCGCGTCCACCGCGGCCGGGTCGAGGTAGTCGAGGTTCAGCCCGCGGGTGCGCTGCTCGTCCAGGCCGGTGGCGAGGGTCACCGTGATCCGGCACCGCTCGCCGTGCTCGGCGTCGTAACGCCCGGCACCGCGGACGTGGGTGGAGTGCGCGAGCACCGAGCGCGGCATGTCGGCGAACCGATCCCACTGGCCGGTGAAGTAGTCACGGCAGTGGTAGCCGATCTTCTCGATCAGCGTGCCGTGCGTGCGGCTGACCTCGTGCACGTGCGGCGCGTACAGCACCACCTGGCCGCCGTCGGCGACCACCGGCTCGACCTTGTACATGCCCTTGGACGCGGTCCACAGCTCGTCGTAGCGCGGCGACACCAGCGACAGCACCCGGCGCACCGGCCGGTCGAGATAGCGCACGTGCGTCTGCGCGGACACCTCCGCCGCGGCCGCCCAGGCCTCCTCCGGCGTGCCGAACGCCAGCGCGTGCAGGTCCTTCGTGCCGGACGCGACCACCACCGCGAGGCACAGCCGCTCCGCCGGGATCCGCGCGGCGGCCCGGTCGATCAGCGCGCGCACGGGCGTCACGCCGGGCGTGCCGATGATCTCGACGTTGCTGATCAGGGCGCCCAGCCAGTGGGACAGGTCGATGATCTCCCGGCCGGCCACGCCCGGGAAGAAGTACTTGTTGCCGCCGGAGAAGCCGACCACCTCGTGCGGGAACACCGGACCGAGCACGAGCACCACGTCGGAGTCGACGACGTGCCGGTTGATGCGTACCGTCACCGGCTCCTCGAACCGGCCCTCGGTCACCTCCGCCACCTCGGCCGCCGGGATGTCCCCGAGCGAGACCAGTGCCTCCGGAATCCACCACTCGTGGTTGACCACGGTGGTGCCCGGATAGGTCCGCTCCAGCTCACCGGGCCGGTAGCCGAGGTGGGCGGCCAGCGCTTCCTCCGGCATCGCCGGGTGGGTGCCCAGCGCGACCAGCACGGTCAGGTGGCTGACCCGGCCGTGCACCGCCTGGTGTACGGCGCCGAGCAGCAGCGGCAGTGGGCAGCTGCGGGTGGAGTCGGGGACGACCACGCACAGGCTGCGTCCCTCCAGCGGGACGCCGGCGAGTCGTTCGGCGACGAACGCCGCGGCCTGCTCGGCCGGGACTGTGGTGCCCGGCGCGTCGGTGCCGCCCGGTCCGCCGATGAGGTCAGCGCTCACGTGTAACTCCCCTGCGTTCGGCGCCTGCGTTCGGCCCCAGCGTTCGGTCCCACCGGCGACCGGGGCGCCCCGCGCACCGGCGTCCTGCCGGGTGCGCGGGACGCCGATGTCAGCCGGCGATCTCCTTCAGGTACGCCAGATTGTCGCGTACCCGCTCCTCCAGCGGGACCTCGGTGGAGAAGTCCTCCACCGACACCCAGCCGGAGTAGCCGTGCTCGCGCAGCGCCGCGAACAGTTTCGGCAGGTTGCCGACGCCGTGCCGCATCGGCGCCCAGCCCCACTTCCAGTCCGTACGGTTCGCCCCGTCGACCGGGGTGGCCACCGGCGCGGCGTTCTTCACGTGCACGTGCGCCAGGTGCTCGCCGAGGATCTCCAGGCTCCACGGGTCGTACTCGTACCCCTCCTGGAGCATGTTGCCGATGTCGTGGATGACGCCGACGTGGCGCGGGTCGAAGCCCTCCACGAACCGGGCCGCCGACGACGCGCTGGACGTCAGCGACTGGTGGTGCAGTTCGATCAGCGCCTTCACGCCGTACTGCTCGGCGAGCTCGGCGACCCGGCGGTACTCCTCGCGGCGCTGGGCGAACGCCGCGTTGTACCCCTCGGGCCCGGGTTTGCCGACCGGCACCCGCATCTGGGTCACGCCGAGGGCCGCCGCACCACGCATCAGGCGTTCGACGTCCTCGATCTCGTCACTGCGGGCGTACGCACCGAGGGACGGGATGCCGAGGCCGGCCTTCTCGGTGATCTCCTTGATCCGGGGTACGTCCTCGGTGAACGTCGACAGCGGCCAGGTGCACCGGTTGCCCTGCCAGAAGCTGGACGCGCCCGCCGGCGGCTGCTGGTCGACGATCCGCCACTCGATGCCGTCCCAGCCTTGCTCGGCGAGCTTGCCGACCGCCTCCTCCGGGGTCCACTCGGGCAGGCTCGCCGTGAAGACGGCGAACTTGAACGAGCCGGCTGCGCTCATCGGGTCAGCTCCTCGATCCGGATCGGCCCCTTCGTCCGCGCCGACTCGTAGATCCCGCGGATGAGGGCGAGCGTCTTGGTGCCCTCGGCGACGGTGACCAGCGGCGGACGCTTGTCGTCCAGTGCGTCGAGGAAGTCCCGGAACTGCGTCGTGTGCGACGTCGCCGTCAGCCCGGCGACCGTGGGCTCCTCCTCGTTCTTCGCGGCCGGGGCGAACCCGGCCGCGGCCAGCGCGGACTCCGCCTGGTTGGCCGAGGAGCCGGCGCCGTAGGCGAAGTCCTCGTCGCTGTCGCCGGCGGAGTGGTAGTAGGTGAGCTTGGTGGCGTCGATGACCGCCGAGCCCTGGTCACCGTGCACGTGGACCTTGGTGGTGAGGCCCGGGTAGGCCGCGGTCGTGCCGTGCACCACGCCGAGCGCGCCGCTCGCGAACCGGACGGTGGCGACAGCGGTGTCCTCGACCTCGATCCGCTCGTGCGCCAGGCAGTCCGCCCACGCGTACACCTCGACGGGGTCGCCGAGGAACCACGTCATTAGGTCGATGGTGTGGATGCCCTGGTTCATCAGGGCGCCGCCGCCGTCCAGCTCCCACGTGCCGCGCCAGTCGCCGGAGTCGTAGTAGCCCTGGCTGCGCCACCACGACATGATCGCGTTGCCGGAGGTGATCCGGCCGAACTTCCCCTGCCGCACGGCCTGGTGCACCACCTGGCTGGCCGGGTCGTACCTGTGCTGGCTGACCACCATCGCTGTCCGGTCCGAACGCTTCTCCGCCTCCAGCACTCGCTTGGCGGCGTCCAGCGTGATGTCCAGCGGCTTCTCGATGATGACGTGTTTGCCGGCGTCGAGAGCGGCGACCGCGCCGTCGGCGTGCAGACCGCTGGGGGTGGCGATCGTCACGACGTCGACGTCGGAACGCCCCAGCACCTCCTCGATGGAGTTCGCCGCGTCGACACCGTGCTTGGTGGCCAGTTCCTGCGCGCGCTCGGGCACGACGTCGGCCACCACGGCCAGCTCCGCCCTTGGCTGCAAGGACTGGATGGTCTGGGCGTGGGTGCGACCGATCACCCCGGCGCCGATTACTGCGAATCGCATCAGTACCCCTTCTGTCGAGCTTGCTGTCGCGCTCTGCTGGTGGCGTTCTGTCGCGCTGTGCTGATGAGGCCCGCGGCGCGTTTCCGTCCGCCGCCGGACCCCGATGTGCCTAGTGGTACGAGATGCCCTCGGCGTCGAGCAGCCCGGTGAACGCCCGGGTCGCCGTGGTGAACAGGTCGGGCCCGGAGAACCCGCCGGACTCACCCATGTAGGCGAGGTGCGGCTCCATCGAGAAGTAGCTGTCGAAGCCGTCCGCCTTCAGCGCGCGGATCGTCTCCGGGATCTGGCCGTCGCCCTCGCCGGCGGGGACGACCCGGCCCTCCGCCGCGACCGCGTCCTTGATCTGCAGGTAGTCGATGTAGGGGCGCAGGTCGGCGAACCCGTCGGTGAACGGCGCCACGTCGCACAGGACGAAGTTGGCCGGGTCCCATACCAGGCGGAGCTTGTCCGAGCCCACCGACTCCACGATGTCCAGGCAGCGGGACGGGACGTCGCCGTAGATCTTGCGTTCGTTCTCGTGGGCGAGGACGACCTCCCGCTCGCCCACCCGGTCCGCCAGCGCCGACATCCGCCGCAGCACCTCGTCGCGGTGCTTGGCGGGGTCCTCGCCGTCGGGCATCCAGAACGAGAAGATCCGGATGTACGGCGCCTGCAGTTCCTCGGCCACCCACAGCGCCCGGTCGAACCGTGCCAGGTGCTCGTCGAAGTCGTCGTGGATGCCGACCTTGCCGATCGGCGAACCCACCGCGGACAACCCGATGCCGTACTGCGCGAGGAGCCGCTTCAGCTCACCGATCTGGTCGTCGTCGAGGTCCAGGACGTTGGTGCCCCAGGCGCTGCGGAACTCGACATACCGGATGCCGAGGTCGTTGAGTGTCCGGAACTGGACGTGCGGGTCGGAGTCGATCTCGTCGGCGAATCCGGAGAGGGTCCACATCGTGGCGTCGTGCTCCTTGCGGTGGTCGGATCGTCCGGGTCGTTCCCTGTCGTTGCTGTCCGCCCGTTCGGTGAGCGGACAGCCGGTGAGCGGTCGCCCACGCAGCGCGGACGGCGCACGACCGGTTGTGGCAACTATGGCAACCGGTTGCCAAACTTTGTCAAGAGGGGCGAGACTAGGCCGTCCGACAACGGCACCCGTCACCGACCGGCGACGCGGCGGTGAACCGCGATGTGGGAGGGAGCGACCTGTGAGGGAGCGGACGCCGACGATCCACGACGTGGCCGCCCGCTGCGGGGTGAACGCCTCGACGGTGTCACGGGCCTTCACCAAGCCCGAACGGGTCAGCCCGGCCACCCGGGACCGGATCCTCGCGATCGCCGCGGAGATGGGATACCGGCCGAACGCCATCGCCCGGGCCCTGCCGTCCGGGCGCACCCGCACCCTCGGCCTGCTGGTCCCCGACATCACCAACCCGTTCTTCCTGGACCTGATCCGCGGTGCCGAACGCGCCGCGGCGGTGGCCGGCTACACCCTGGTGCTGGCCGACACCGAGGAGACCAGCCAGCAGGAGACGACCGTGGTGGAACGCCTCACCGGCGCCGTGGACGGGTTCGTGCTGGCCTCCTCCCGGGCGTCGGACGAGCGGCTGCGCGAGGTGCACGCGAAGACCCGGGTCGTGGTGGTCAACCGCCGGGTCCGGCCGCTGCCGGGCGTCCTGATCGACAGCGCCCACGGCACCCGGCAGGCCGCCGAGCACCTCGCCTCGCTCGGCCACCGGCGGATCGCCTATCTCGCCGGGCCGCGCGCCTCCTGGTCCGACGCCCGCCGGTGGCGGACGCTGCAGGCGCTGGCCCGCCACCGTGACCTCGAGGTGGTCCGGATCGGCCCGCTCGCCCCCACGGTCGAGGGCGGCATGGCCGCCGCGGACTCCGCGGTGCTGCACGACGTGACGGCGGTGGTGACGTTCAACGACCTGCTCGCCATCGGGGTGCTCCGCCGGCTGCGCGACCGCGGCATCGACGTGCCCGGCCAGATCAGCGTGGTCGGCTGCGACGACATCTTCGGTGCCGACTTCTGCCACCCGTCGCTGACCACTCTGGCCGCGCCGATCGAGTCCGCCGGCCGGTCCGCGGTCGATCTTCTGCTCGGCCTGCTCGCGGACGGGCCGGACCGGCCGCGCACCGAGGACACCGAGGACGTCGTACTACCCACCAGGCTGACGATCCGGGAGAGCACCGGCCCCGCACCGGCGTCCGGCCGCGCACGTGGTCGGTCCCCGCGCCAGCGGGCGGCGACCGACCGGCGTACCGCGAGGGCGGTGGGCGCCACCCGCTGACCGCCCCGCCCCGCCCGACCCGACGACTGTCCGACGAACCAACCGGCAATCCAGCTCGACGACCACACCCACCCACCACCGGAAGGTGTACGTGATGAAACTCAGCTTCAGCACGCTCGGTTGTCCGAAGTACACCCTGGACCAGGTTCTTTCCACCGCGAGCGACAACGGCTACGACGGTGTCGAACTCCGCTTCCTGCGCGGCGAGGTCGGCCTGCACGAGCTGGAGGAGTTCTCCGCGCAGGGTCTGCCCCGCACCCGGGCGAGGTTCGAGCAGGCCGGGGTGGAGCTCGCCTGCCTGGACACCAGCGTCCGGTTCACCTCACCCGACAAGGACGAACGCGCGCAGCAACTGGAGGCGGCCCGCACCTACGCCCGGATCGCGGCCGAGCTCGGCTCGCGCTACATCCGCGTCTTCGGCGGCGCGGTCCCCGACGAGGGCCCGGAGCGCACGGAGACCACCAAGCGGATCGCCGAGGGGCTCGCCGAGGCGGCCGCCGCCACCCGCGCGGAGGGCGTCACCGCGGTGCTGGAGACCCACGACAGCTTCTGCACCTCCACCCAGGTCGGCGAACTCCTGTCGTACGCGCCGAACGACGACCTCGGCATCCTGTGGGACGTCCTGCACTCCTACCGCCACGGCGAGCCGCTGGAGCAGACCTGGCAGGCGCTGGGCGAGCGGATCCGGCACGTCCACCTCAAGGACTCCGGGTCGTACTCCCCCACCGACTTCGACTTCCGGCTCACCGGCGAGGGCACCATGCCGATCGGCGAGTTCGTCGGGCTGCTGGACCGCGAGGGCTACACCGGCTACCTGAGCTTCGAGTGGGAGAAGGCCTGGCACCCCGAGATCGAGGAGCCGGAGGTCGCGATCCCGCAGTACGCGGAGTACATGCGCAAGCTCGTCCCGGCCACCCGCTGACCACCCGACGTCCACCGACCACCCGAGCCAACGAGCTCCCGCGAGCCGGTGAGCTCCGAGCGAACCAGGAGAAGGGACCGGATGACCGACATCGAACTTCACCCGGACCGGCTGTTCCCGACCGACCCGAGCGTGCGGTCGATCGCCCGCCGCCTGTACGACGAGGTGGCCGGGCTGCCGATCATCTCCCCGCACGGCCACGTCGACCCGGCGATCCTGGCCGAGGACCAGCCGTTCGGCGACCCGGCCAACCTGCTCGTCGTACCCGACCACTACGTCACCCGCCTCCTGCACGCGCACGGTGTGTCGTTCGACAGCCTCGGCGTCCCGCCCGGCGCGCCGAAGGGTGACGCGTCGCCGCGGGAGATCTGGCGGACGTTCTGCTCGCACTGGTGGGCGTTCCGCGGCACTCCTTCGCGGTACTGGCTGGAGGCGGAGCTGGTGGACGTGTTCGGCGTACGTCTGCGGCCCTCCGCCGACACCGCCGACGAGATCTTCGACCAGCTCAGCGAGCGGCTGGCCTCGCCGGAGTTCCGCCCGCGCGCGTTGTACGAGCGGTTCGGGATCGAGGTCCTCGCCACCACCGACGACCCGGCCGACGACCTCGCGGCACACCGGCAGCTCGCCGACGACGCGGCGTGGAAGGGCCGGGTGGTGCCGACCTTCCGCCCCGACCCCTACCTCGAGCCCGCGCGGCCGGACTGGCCCGCCCGGGTGGCGAAGCTGGGCGAGGTGACCGGTGAGGACACCACCGGCTACGCCGGCTACATCGCCGCGCTGGAGCAGCGGCGGGCGTACTTCAAGCGGAACGGCGCCACCGCGACCGACCACGGCCACGCCGACGCGGGCAGCCGGCCGCTGGAGCCGGCCGAGGCGAACCGGATCTACGCGGCGGCGCTCGCCGGCGCGGCCAAGCCGGAGGAGGCCACGGCGTTCCGCCGGCACATGCTCACCGAGATGGCCCGGATGGCATCCGAGGACGGACTGGTGATGCAGCTGCACCCGGGCGTGCTCCGCGACCACCACACCGGCACCTTCGACCGGTACGGCCGCGACGTGGGCGGCGACATCCCGATGACCACGGAGTACACCCGGTCGCTGCGGCCGCTGCTGGAGCGGTTCGGCACCCACCCGAACTTCCGGATGGTGCTGTTCACCGTGGACGAGGACGTGTTCTCCCGCGAGATCGCGCCACTGGCGGGCTTCTACCCGTCGGTGTTCGTCGGCGCGCCGTGGTGGTTCATCGACACCCCGGACGCCATCAGGAGGTTCCGCGAGGCGGTCACCGACTCGGTCGGCTTCCACAAGACGGCCGGCTTCGTCGACGACACCCGCGCCTACTGCTCGATCCCGGTGCGCCACGACATGGCCCGCCGGCTCGACTGTGGGTTCCTCGCCCGACTGGTCGCCGAGCACCGGCTGCCCGAGGACGAGGCGGCCGACACCGCCGCCGACCTCGCGTACCGGCTGCCCGCCTCGACCTTCCGCGTCGCATGAGGCGGCTCACGAGGGCGGAGGCCGGAGGCGGCGAGGCGGCCACGGTCCGGGTCGTCCACCTCGGCCTCGGCGCCTTCTTCCGGGCACACCAGGCGTGGTACACCCACCGGGCCAACACCGCGGACGGGACCGAGCCCGCCGGCATCGCGGCGTTCACCGGGCGGCGGCCCGACGCCGCCCGGCCGCTCGCGGACCAGGACGGGCTCTACCACCTGCTGGTCCGCGACCGCGACGGCGACCGGACCGAGCTGGTCACCAGCCTGTCCGGGGCGTACGACGGTGCCGACGCGAAGCGGCGTGACGGCACGCTCGCCGACCCGGCCGTCAGCACCGTCACCCTCACCATCACCGAGGCCGGCTACGTGCGGGCCGCCGACGGCGCGCCCGACCTGGCCGACCCGCGACTGGCCGGCGACCTGGAGCGGCTGCGCGCCGGGGACTCCGCGGTGTCCACGGCACCGGGACGGTTGCTGGCCGGGCTGGCCGCGCGCCGGGCGGCCGACGCCGGCCCGCTCGCCGTCGTACCCTGCGACAACCTGGTGGACAACGGCGCCACTGTCGCCCGGGTGCTGACCGGGGTCGCGGACGCGGTCGATGCGGACCTCGCCGCGTGGGTACGCGCGAACGTGTCGTTCGTCTCCACCACCATCGACCGGATCACGCCCGCGACCACGCCGGGAGACCGCGACGTCGTCGCCTCCCTGTGCGGGTTCGCCGACCAGGCGCCGGTGGTCACCGAGCCGTTCACCGAGTGGGTGCTGGCCGGGGACTTCCCGGCCGGCCGGCCCGCCTGGGAGCACGGGGGCGCTCGCTTCGTCGACGACGTGCGGCCGTTCGAGCAGCGCAAGCTGTGGTTGCTCAACGGCGCGCACTCCCTGCTGGCGTACGCGGGTCCGGCCCGCGGCCACGAGACCGTGGCCGAGGCGATCGCCGACCCGGTGTGCCGGGGCTGGGTGGACGCCTGGTGGGACGCGGCGGCCAGACACCTGGCGCTGGAGGCCGCGGACATCGCGAAGTACCGCGACGACCTGGTGGAACGCTTCGCCAACCCGCGCATCCGGCACGCGCTGGCGCAGATCGCGATGGACGGTTCGCAGAAGCTGCCGATCCGGGTGCTGCCGGTGGTGGCCCGCGAACGCGCGGACGGCGTACTGCCCGAGGGCGGGGTCGTGGCTCTGGCCGGCTGGCTCGCCCACCTGCGGGACGGGACGCGCGTACGCGACCCGCGCGGGGAGGAACTCGTCGGCCTGGCCGGCGGCCCGGTGGAGGAGGCCGTACCCCGGGTGCTCGCCGTCCTCGACCCGGCGCTGGCCGACGACGCGGAGCTGGTGGCCGGCGTACGCCGGACGCTCACCGAACTGACCGGCTGAGCCCGGGCCGGCGACCGGAGTCCAACCCGGCGTCACAGAGGGGCCGTCCGCTCGGACGGCCCCTCTGGCGTGTTTTCGGCCGAGACGGAGCAGTCGGACTGATTGGGTGCGCTTCGTCCTGGGTAGTGCACTACGGCAGGTGGATGCCTGCGACATTCCCCAAGCGTTGCCCCGGCCCCTGGCGCACCGCGTCGTCGTCGACCGCACTCGCCTGCTGCGGACTCGGCGGCGACGCCGACCTCCCAGGAGCCCGGCACATGACCTCCTTGCCTCCCCTCGTCGGCGCACCCGCAGCGACCGGTGAGGCCGAAGCGCACGCCACGCCCGCGACGGAGAAGGCCTCGCCGCCGGCGCTCCGGCACGAACCCGGCATGGGTCCGGGCGCGCTCGCCATCCGGGTTCCCCCGGCGTCGCTGGACCCAGGACGGCACCGGATGCCGCACTCGGCCGTACGACCGCCCGCGGCGGCACTCGTCTCCGGCCTTCTCTACCTGCTGACCGCCGGGCGGCTGGCGAGGTTCCGCGCCCGGGGCGCTCGGGTCCTGGCACCCGCCGACGGCAGCAGCGTGGCGAGCTGAGACCCCGAGGTGTCGCGGTATCGCGGGCATAGCCGCGAACTCAGCGGCCCGGGCGTAGCAACTAGAACGTCGTCGTCAGCTCCACCGCGCGGCCGGTCCGGGCGGACTCGGCGACCTTCAACATGATCTCCAGCGCGTGCCGGCCGTGTTCGGCACTGAGTGTGGGCCGCTCTCCTGTCCGCACGCAGTCGGCGAGGTGTTCGACGACCACCGCGCGGTGCAGCAGGTCGTGCCGCGCCTGGCTCTGCCGCAGGTGTCCCCATCCGGTCGGCTGCACCCAGCCGTCCATGCCGGGCAGCGCGTCCACGCGGTAGACCTCCAGGGGTGAGTCGCCGCCACCGCCGTCCTTGATGTTCAGCGTGCCCCGGCGGCCGAAGATCTCGACCTTCGGGCTCCTGGCCGCGTGGACGTTGAACGTGCCGTCGACGACCGCGAACGTCGCACCGCCGAAGTCCAGCATGAACAGCGTGTTGTCGTCGGCGGTCACGTCCATCACCGTCCCGCCGAACGGCCCGGCGCCGCGGACCGTCCGGGTGGGCTCGGTGATGCCGGAGAACGCCACCACCCGCTTCGCCGGGCCGAGCAGTGCGGTGATCTCGTGGATGCCGTACACGCCCATGTCCAGCAGCGGACCCGAGCCCTGCTGGTAGAACCAGCTGGGGTCGGCGGGCCAGCCGTACGGGCTGCCACCCGGTCCGGCGTGCGAGCTGCGCACCCGGGCGAACGCGACCTTCCCGATCGCGTCCAGGTCGAGCAGCCGGCGCGCCTCCTGGTAGGTGGGGAACAACGCGTCCGGCGGCGCGCACACCACCGTCAGGTTGGCTGCGGCCGCGAGCTCGATGATCTCGTCCGCCTCGTCCATGGTGTTGGCCAGCGGCTTCTCGGTGGCGAGGTGCTTGCCGGCGCGCAGGATCGCGAGCGACGTCCGGCCGTGGAACCCGATCGGCGTCAGGTTGACCACCGCGTCCAGGTCCGTGCCGTCCAGCATGGCTTCCAGGCTCGGGTAGGCGGCGGGGACGCCGAACTCCTTGGCCACCGCCTGGGCCCGTTCGAAGACCACGTCCGCGACCGCCGCGACGGTCACCTTCTCCGCGATCCACCGCAGGTTCGGGAGTACGCCCACTCCGGTGGTCGCGATCATGCCGGTGCCCAGGATCCCCACCCGTAGTGGCTCCTGGTCGCCTTCGGTGCTCGTTTCCGACGTCGTCATCCCCGGCCTCCACGATCGCGCGCGAGCTTTCGCCGACGTCGCCGAGCATGATCCTGTCTTCGCGGTGCGTGGGCCGGTGTGCCGGAGACGGCCACCACCGTCCGGGACCGGGCGCGGCGCCGACCCGGATCGGGCCGGCGGTCAGGCCGCGGCGTGCGGATGGCCGGGCGGGATCAGACGGTGGGGCCGGACGGGATCGAACCGCCGACACTCGCGGTGTAAACGCGATGCTCTACCACTGAGCTACGACCCCCGGGTCGAGGCGACAGATTACCCGGTCCGGCGATCAACCCCGCACCAGGGCATACCGTGTGGCCTCCTACCTACAGCCGCTCCAGCGCCGTGAGGTAGTCGTCGACCGCCCGGGCGTCCTGGATGGCGTTGACGACCTGCCAGCGGACGGCCCCGGCGCGGTCGATCACGAAGGTGCCGCGCAGAGCACAGCCACGGTCGGCGTCGAAGACACCGTAGTGGCGGGCCACCTCGCCGTGCGGCCAGAAGTCCGACAGCAGCGGGAACGTCAGCGACTCACGCTCGGCGAACACCCGGAGCGAGAACATCGAGTCGCAGGAGATCGCGAGCACCCGGGCGTCCAGGGCCGCGAACCGCGGCTGGGCCTCCTGGAGCACCCTCAGCTCGCCGGTGCACACCCCGGTGAAGGCGAACGGGTAGAAGACCACGACCGTGTGCGCGGTCCCCGCCCGGCCGGGCTCGGCGGGACCGTCGCCAACGTCGCCGGCACGGAGTCGTACCTCCGCGCCGTGCTGGTCGTTCAGCGCGAAGTCCGGCGCCTGGGCACCCACCAGCGGCGGGTGCGGGTCCTGCGTCGTAGCCGCGTCCACGGCACGTCCCTCCCTCTCCCCGTTCCTCCGGCTCCCCCCGTGCAACACGGCCTCGCGTGCGGCGACCGCCGGCCGCCCCCCACGGCCGGCGAACGCCGCCACACGAACCAGCGCCGCCGGTTCCTCAGCGCCAGAGGTCCTCAGCGCTGTCGGCTCTTCGGCGTGGCCAGCCGGGTGCCGAGCCAGTCCCGCGCCACGGACTTGCTCGTCGTCGTGGACAGACCCGCAGTGGGCGCCGACTCGGAGATGTCGCTGGCCTCGACGTAGCCGTCCCGGCCGACCTTCGGTGTCAACAGCCAGATGACACCGCCGTCGGTGAGGTCGGGTTTGGTGTCGACCAGCGCGTCCACCAGGTCGCCGTCGTCCTCCCGCCACCACAAGATGACCGCGTCGACCACCTCGTCGTAGTCCTCGTCCACGAGGTCGTTTCCGGTGTGCTCTTCGATCGCCCGGCGCAGGTCTTCGTCACAGTCCTCGTCCCAACCGAGCTCCTGCACCACCATGCCGGGCTGTAGGCCCAGCCGCTCTGCTGGCCCAGACTGGCCTTCGGCCTCGCCTGCGGTCGCGCTCACGAGTCCCGCCCTCCATTTCTCGAAAGTGTTACGTGTTGGCCGGTAGTCCAGCGCCCCGGCGCGTCGTACGCAAGTGCCCACGGAGTGTCGTACCCCGCGTCCACCTGTCGCGACTTGTCGCTCATACAGACAGTCTCAGGCAGTCTCAGCCCTGGAGCAGTGACAACCGGACCTTTCGCCGCGGATTGTCGCGGTTGGTGTCGACCAGGCACACCCGCTGCCAGGTGCCGAGCGCCAACCGACCGGCCACGACAGGAAGCGTTGCATACGGCGGAACGAACGCGGGCACCACGTGGTCGCGACCGTGCCCGGGCGAGCCGTGCCGGTGCCGCCAGCCGAAGTCGGCGGGCAGCACCGCGCCGAGCACTGCGAGCAGGTCGTCGTCGCTTCCGGAGCCGGTCTCGATCACGGCGACGCCGGCCGTCGCGTGCGGGACGAACACGTGCAGGAGCCCGTCGCCGTCCTGGGTGGCCGCCGCGACGAACCGCTCGCACTCGTCGGTGAGGTCGTACACCACCTCGCCGGAGCCGGTACGGACATCCACCATCTCACTGCGCATATCGGCCTTTCTGCGGGGAGAACGGTCCAGAACGGGCTGCCAGAGGAGCAATTCGGGCGAGGGCACACCATCACGATGGTTTCCGGCATGGTGCCCGAGTCCGGAAACAGACCAGACACTGGTACCCGCCCGCGAGTGGGACGACGTAAGGTTGGCTCCCGGTTTCGCCCTGACGCCGCGGTGCGGGCTCCGGGTCGAGGCCACGGGCCGCCACCATGGCCCGGTGTCGGCGTTCGGCCCCCGGAACGGCACCACCGGGACCGGGGACGACTCCTGCTCGCCCGCGAGAGACTATGAGAGTCAGGACGACAATGCACTACCTGGTGGGAGCACCCCCACACCCCCGAGAAAGGGATCGCCGTGGCTTCCGGAGCAGAGCGTAGGCCCATCATCACAGATGGCCTTCCCACCCAGCTCCCCGACATCGATCCGGACGAGACCCGTGAGTGGATCGAGTCGCTCGACGCGGTGCTCGACGAGCGCGGACAGGAGCGTGCGCGCTACCTGATGCTGCGCCTGCTGGAACGCGCGCGCGAGCGGCAGGTGGGCGTCCCCGCGTTGCGGAGCACCGACTACATCAACAGCATCCCGCCTGACCGCGAGCCGTGGTTCCCCGGCGACGAACACGTGGAACGCCGCATCCGGGCCTACATCCGCTGGAACGCCGCGATCATGGTGTCGCGCGCCAACCGCAAGGGCCTGGAGGTCGGCGGGCACATCGCCACCTACCAGTCCGCGGCCAGCCTGTACGAGGTGGGCTTCAACCACTTCTTCCGCGGCAAGGACCACCCCGGCGGCGGCGACCAGATCTTCATCCAGGGCCACGCGTCCCCGGGCATCTACGCCCGCGCGTTCCTGGAGGGCAGGCTGAGCGAGGACCAGCTGAACGCCTTCCGCCAGGAGGTGTCGCAGGGCGCCGGCAACGGTCTGTCGAGCTACCCGCACCCGCGGCTGATGCCGAACTTCTGGGAGTTCCCCACCGTCTCGATGGGGCTCACCGCGGTCAACGCGATCTACCAGGCGAGGTTCAACCGCTACCTCCGCAACCGCGGAATCAAGGACACCAGCCAGCAGCACGTGTGGGCGTTCCTCGGTGACGGCGAGATGAGCGAGCCGGAGTCCCTCGGCGCGATCGGCGTGGCGTCCCGGGAGGAGCTGGACAACCTCACGTTCGTCATCAACTGCAACCTCCAGCAGCTCGACGGTCCCGTACGCGGCAACGGCAAGGTGATCCAGGAGCTGGAGTCCTACTTCCGGGGCGCCGGCTGGAACGTCGTCAAGGTGATCTGGGGCCGCGACTGGGACCCGCTGCTGGCCCAGGACGTCGACGGCGCCCTGGTCAACAAGATGAACACCACTCCGGACGGGCAGTTCCAGACGTTCTCCGTGGAGAGCGGAGAGTACATCCGCGAGCACTTCTTCGGCGGTGACCGGCGGCTGGGCAAGATGGTCGAGGGGCTGTCCGACGACGAGCTGCGCAAGCTGTCCCGGGGCGGCCACGACTACCGCAAGGTCTACGCCGCGTTCAAGGCGGCGACCGAGCACGTCGGCCAGCCGACGGTCATCCTGGCGCACACCATCAAGGGCTGGACGATCGAGGCGCTGGAGGGCCGCAACGCGACCCACCAGATGAAGAAGCTCACCAAGGACGACGTCAAGAAGTTCCGCGACCGGCTGTATCTCCCGATCTCGGACAAGGAGATCGACGAGAACGACCTCCCGCCCTACTACCACCCGGGCAAGGACTCCGACGAGATCGCCTACATGCTCGAACGCCGCCGCCAGCTCGGCGGGCCGGCACCGGAGCGCCGGGTGAGCCCGACGCCGCTGAAGCTGCCCGGCGACGCCGTGTACAGCGAGCTGCGCAAGGGATCGGGCAAGCAGCGGGTGGCCACCACGATGGCGTTCGTACGGCTGCTCAAGGACCTCATGCGCGACAAGGGCATCGGCGCGCGGTTCGTGCCGATCGCCCCGGACGAGTTCCGCACGTTCGGCATGGACTCGATGTTCCCGACGGCGAAGATCTACGACCCGCACGGGCAGACGTACGAAGGTGTCGACCGCAAGCTGCTGTTGTCGTACAAGCAGTCGGAGAAGGGCCAGCTGCTGCACGAGGGCATCAGCGAGGCCGGCGCGATGGGCTCGGTGACGGCGGCGGGCACGGCCTACGCCACCCACGGCGAGCCGATGATCCCGGTCTACATCTTCTACTCGATGTTCGGGTTCCAGCGCACCGGCGACTTCATGTGGGCGCTCGGCGACCAGCTCGCCCGCGGCTTCCTGATCGGCGCGACCGCCGGGCGCACCACGCTCACCGGTGAGGGGCTGCAGCACGCCGACGGGCACTCGCACCTGCTGGCCTCGACCAACCCCGCCTGTGTGGCCTACGACCCGGCGTTCGCGTTCGAGCTGTCCTACATCGTCAAGGACGCCTTGCGGCGGATGTACGGCTCCAGTGAGGAACACCCCAACGGCGAGGACGTCTTCTACTACCTCACCGTCTACAACGAGCCGCAGGTGCAGCCGGCCGAGCCGGAGAACGCCGACGTCGAGGGCATCCTGCGCGGCGTCCACCGCTACGCCGAGCACGCCGGCGAGGTCGACGACCGCACGCCGCGGGCGCAGATCCTCGCCTCCGGTGTGGGCATGCCGTGGGCGCTGGACGCGCAGCGGATGCTGTCGCAGGACTGGGGCGTGGCCGCCGACGTGTGGTCGGTCACGTCGTGGAACGAGCTTCGCAGGGACGCGGTGGAGGCGGAGAAGTGGAACCTCCGCAACCCCGACAGCGAGGCTAAGGTGCCGTACGTCTCGCAGAAGCTGGCGGGTGCGGCGGGTCCGTTCGTGGCGGTCAGCGACTGGATGCGGGCGGTGCCGGACCAGATCTCCCGCTGGGTGCCCGGCGACTACTCCTCGCTCGGCACCGACGGCTACGGCTTCGCCGACACCCGGCCGGCGGCGCGGAGGTTCTTCAACGTCGACGCCGCCTCGGTGGTCGTCGGGGTGCTGGCCGCGCTGGCCCGCCGCGGTGAGGTCAAGCAGTCGACCGTACGCGAGGCGGCCGACCGGTACGCCATCACCGACCCGACCGCGGTCGCCGACGTGGCCCAGGAAGGCGGCGACGCGTAGGCGTCACAGCTCCCGCAGTCTGGCGAGAACAAAGAAGGTCCCCGGCTCACGAGCCGGGGACCTTCGCATGTGGAACCTGCTCTGAACGCCGGCCGGGACGAGACGACCGCGGCTGTCAACCAGGCGCTGTCAACCGGGCGCTGTCACTGTCAACCAGCGCTTGATCTGGCCGTACGGCGTTCGCGGCGCTCGCGGATGCGGTCCAGCAGTTCGTCCGCCGGCAGCGTGTTGATCACCCGGTCGGCGGGGACCTCGCACTCCTGCGCGCGGGCACAGCCGTACGGCTGCCAGTCCAGCTGCCCGGGTGCGTGCGCGTCGGTGTCGATCGAGAACACACAGCCCTGCTCGACCGCCTGCCGCAGCAGCCGCCGGGGCGGGTCCAGGCGTTCGGGCCGGGAGTTGATCTCCACCGCGACCCCGAACCTCCGGCAGGCCTCGAACACGATGTCGGCCTCGAACGACGACTCCGGCCGGGTCCCGCGCCCGCCGGTCACCAGCCGGCCGGTGCAGTGGCCCAGCACGGTCACCAGCGGGTTGGCGATCGCGGCCACCATCCGGGGTGTCATGTCCGCGGCCGGCATCCGCAGCTTGGAGTGCACGCTGGCCACCACGACGTCGAGGGACGCGAGGAGTTCGGGGTCCTGGTCCAGCGAGCCGTCCTCGAGGATGTCCACCTCGATGCCGGTGAGGATGCGGAACGGCGCGAGCTCGGCGTTCAGCTCGCGGACGACCTCGAGCTGGCGGCGCAGCCGCTCGGCGGACAGCCCGTTGGCAACCTTCAGCCTGGGCGAGTGGTCGGTGAGCGCGACGTACTCGTGCCCGAGGTCGCGTGCGGTGCGGGCCATCTCCTCGATCGGGCTGCCGCCGTCGGACCACTCGGAGTGGGTGTGCAGGTCGCCGCGCAGCTTCGCGCGCAGGGACTCCCCACCCGCCACCAGCGGCCCGTGCTCGTCTTCCAGCCGGGCGAGGTAGCCGGCGGTCTCCCCCGCGTACGCCTCGGTGGCGACCTTCGCCGACGACGGCCCGATGCCGGACAGCTCGGTGAGCGTTCCGTCCCCGACCCGCCGGGCGAACTCCTCGCCGGGCAGCTCGGCAAGGGTCTGCGCGGCCCTCCGGAACGCCCGCACGCGTGGGGTCTCGGCGCGTGCGCGTTCGAGCAGGAACGCGATGCGGCGCAGCTGGTCGATCGCCTCGGTCGCGGTCACGAGCACACACTAGAGCCTTCACTTCGGCCGGTTCCGGGAACGGTCACCGGGCAGAACAGTCCGAAAGTATTGCGAACCCAGCAGATCGGACAAAAGCCTCCGGTCAGGCCGGATTGGCGTACGACCTCGTAGCGGTGTCCCCTGCCGGCCTGGCCGGCGCTCACCATGTGTCACCACGAGCGTGGGTGCCAGGACACGGTGCGTGGGACACTTCGCAGGTGCCGAGTCTTCACCGAACGTCCACCGCGGGACATCTGGAGCGCGCGAGCGGGGTGCTCGCCTCCGCCACGATCGAACGGATGCAGGAACGCCTGTCGTGGTTCCGCGGGATGAATCCGCAGGACCGATCCTGGATCGGCCTGGTCGCGCAGACGTTCTTCGCGGCGTTCGTCGCGTGGTTCCGCGATCCCGGCCGGGGCCCGATCTTCACCGCGGACGTCCTGGGCACCGCGCCCCGTGAGCTGACCCGCAAGGTCACCTTGCACCAGACCGTGGAGATGATCCGGATCGGCATCGAGGTCGCCGAGGAGCGGGTCGACCAGATCGTCCCGGAGGAGGACGTGCCGCGGGTGCGCGAGGCGGTCCTGCTGTACTCCCGGGAGATCGCCTTCAGCGCGGCCGAGCTGTACGCCCGGGCCGCGGAGATGCGCGGTGCGTGGGACGCCCGGCTGGAGGCGCTCATCGTGGACGCCGTTCTGCGTGGCGAGACCGACGACGCGGTGCGCTCCCGCGTGGCCGCTCTCGGCTGGTCGGAGTCCGCGCCGGTCCTGGTGGTGGTGGGCAGTACTCCGGAAGGTGACCCGGAGGCCGGCGTGGAGCTGATCCGCCGGGACGCCCGGCAGGCCAGGCTGGACGTCCTGACCGGGGTGCAGGGCGACCGGCTGATCGTCATCCTCGGCGGCGAGACCGACCCGGCGAAGACCACCAGCCGGTTCGCGGCCCACTTCGGCCCCGGCCCGGTCGTCTACGGCCCGGTGGTGACCGACCTGATGGGGGCGTCCCGGGCGGCCCGCGCGGCGATCGCGGGTTACCTCGCCGCGCCGGCGTGGCTGGACGCGCCGCGCCCGGTCGGCGCGGAGGAGCTGCTGCCGGAGCGGGCGCTGTCGGCGGACGAGACCGCCCGCCGGCAGCTCGTCGTGGACATCTACACCCCGCTCGCCCAGGCCGGCCCGGTGCTGCTGGAGACGCTGGCGGCGTTCTTCGAGAACGGCGGCTCGGTGGAGGCCACGTCCCGGATGCTGTTCGTGCACGCCAACACCGTGCGTTATCGGCTGCGGCGGATCACTGAGCTCAGCGGTTACTCTCCGTCGAACCCGCGCCATGCGTACACGCTTCGGATCGCACTCACCCTGGGCCGCCTGCACGCCCATCAGGCGGCGACCGCACACTGACTTTGTAGGGTTCCTACAGAGAAGTTCGCGAAACTTTCGTCCACCCGGGGCGCCCTTCGGAACCGTTCAGCCGTCAAGGTGGATTTCGTGCTCGTCATCGTCGCGCCTGGACAAGGGGCGCAAACGCCTGGATTCCTCGCACCGTGGCTCGAGGACCCGACTTTTGCCGACCGCATCAACTGGCTGTCCGCGGTCTGCGACACCGACCTCGCCCACTACGGCACCGACGCGGACGCGGACACCATCCGCGACACCGCGATCGCCCAGCCCCTGCTCGTCGCGTCCGGACTCGTCGCGGCGCTCGCGTTGTTCCCCCACCCCGCCGACGCGTTCCGCGTCATCGACCTCGCCGCCGGCCACAGCGTCGGCGAGATCACCGCGGCCGCGGGTGTCGGCGTGATCAGTGCGGAGCAGGCGATGGTGTTCGTCCGCCAGCGCGGCAGGGCGATGGCCGCCGCCGCGGCGGAGCACCGCTCCGGGATGATGGCCGTCCTCGGTGGCGACCCCGAGGAGGTGCTCGCCGCGATCGCGCGTCACGACCTCGTGGCCGCCAACAACAACGGCCCCGGCCAGGTGGTGGCCGCCGGCACCCTGGAGGCCCTGGAGGCCTTCAGCGCCGACCCACCGGCCCGCACCCGGCTGGTCCCGCTGCAGGTCGCGGGCGCCTTCCACACCAACTACGTCGCACACGCGGTCCCCCTGCTCGGCGGCTACGCCCGGGCGATCACCACCCACGACCCGCGCACCCGCCTGCTGTCCAACCGCGACGGCCACGTCGTCCACGACGGCCGGGACGTGCTCGACCGGATCGTCACCCAGGTGAGTTCTCCGGTGCGGTGGGACCTGTGCATGCGCACGATGGAGGACCTCGGCGTCACCGGCATGCTGGAGATGCCGCCCGCCGGCACCCTCACCGGGATCGCCCGCCGCGCCCTGCGCGGGGTGGAGACGTTCGCGCTGAAGACTCCGGACCAGCTCGACGACGCGCGCGCATTCGTGGAGAAGCACGGCGAGGGCGGCCCGCTGGAGGGCAACCCGACCTGGCGGCTGCTGGTCGCACCGGCGAAGGGCGTGTTCAGCCTGGCCACCGAGCAGCCCACAGGTGCCGCGCTGGCCCCGGGCGCGGTGGTGGGCAGCGTGAAGAGCCTGCGCGACGACCTGCAGGTCGCCGCGCCGCACGGCGGGACGATCGTCGAATGGCTGGTCGAGGACGGCGACCCGGTCTCCCCCGGCCAGCCGCTGGTACGCCTGCACCCGGTGAGCGCCCAGTGACGAGTGCGATCCGGACCCCCGACGGCACCCGACACGCCGGTGTGCTCGGCGTCGGCTCGTACCGACCGCACCGGATCGTCACCAACGCCGAGATCTGCGAGCGGATCGACTCCTCCGACGAGTGGATCCGCACCCGCTCGGGCATCGTGAGCAGGCGCTGGGCCGGCCCGGAGGAGACGGTCGCGGCGATGTCGGTCGCGGCCGCCGGCAAGGCACTGGCCGCCGCGGGCATCCAGGCCGACCAGCTCGGCTGCGTGCTGGTGGCCACGGTCTCCCACCTGTCCCAGACACCGGCCGCGGCGCCGATCATCGCCACCGAGCTCGGCGCGCAGGGCGTGGCCGCGTTCGACATCTCCGCCGCCTGTGCGGGCTTCTGCTACGGCCTCGAACTCGCCCGGTCCATGGTGAGCTCCGGCACAGCGACGTACGTCCTGGTCGTCGGTGTCGAACGCCTGTCCGACCTCACCGACCCCGAGGACCGCTCCACGGCGTTCCTGTTCGGCGACGGCGCGGGCGCCGCCGTGGTCGGCCCCGCCGACGAGCCTGGCATCGGCCCGGTGGTGTGGGGCTCCGACGGTGCCCAGGCGGAGGTCATCCGCCAGAAGGAGACCTGGGACGACGCCGTGTCCGACGGCGACTTCCCGCACCTCGTCATGCAGGGCAACCCGGTCTTCCGGTGGGCGTCGTACGAGATGGCGAAGGTCGCCCAGCAGGCGCTCGACCGGGCCGGCGTGGCCGCGCAGGACCTGGACGCGTTCATCCCCCACCAGGCCAACAACCGCATCACCGACGCGATGGTCAAGGCCCTGAAGCTGCCCGGCCACGTCGTGATCGCACGGGACATCGCCGAGCAGGGCAACACCTCGGCGGCGTCCATCCCACTCGCACTCGACCGGCTGCTGGCCGCGTCGGAGGTCAGGAGCGGCGACATCGCGCTCGTCATCGGTTTCGGAGCCGGGCTGGTGTATGCCGCTCAGGTCATCCGAATTCCCTGAAGTACCCAGCGACCCCGCCCTCGTCCCGCGCGGGCGCGGCACCTGAAAAGCGGCATCCACGAGAAGAAGGAGCACCAAGGCATGGCCACTACAGAGGAAATCCGCGCCGGGCTTGCGGAGATCGTCAACGAGGTCGCTGGCATCCCGGCCGACGACGTGCAGATGGACAAGTCGTTCACCGACGACCTGGACGTCGACTCCCTGTCGATGGTCGAGGTGGTCGTCGCCGCCGAGGAGAAGTTCGGCGTCAAGATCCCCGACGACGAGGTGAAGAACCTCAAGACCGTCGGAGACGCGGTCGGCTACATCGAGCGTGCGCAGGGCTGAGGACGACGGGTGGCCGGTGGCTTGGCCGCCCCGGTCACCCATCCCCGGCGTAGGACGCGGAGACAGAGGAGAACCCGATGAGCACCAAAGTTGTCGTCACCGGCCTGGGCGCCACCACGCCGCTCGGCGGTGACGTCGCCTCGACCTGGGACGGCCTGCTGGCCGGACGGACGGGCGCGAAGGCCCTGACCGCGCCGGAGTACGCCGACCTGCCGTCCCGAATCGCCGCGCCGGCCGCGGTGGAGCCCGGTGAGGTGCTGAGCCGGGTCGAGGCCCGCAAGATGGACCGCTACCAGCAGTTCTCCGTGATCGCCGCCCGCGAGGCCTGGGCCGACGCCGGCCTCGCGAAGGACGAGGTTCCCGGTGAGCGGCTGGCCGTCTCGGTCGCGTCCGGCATCGGCGGCCTGATCAGCCTGCTCGACACCTACGACGTGCTGCGCACCAAGGGGCCCCGTCACGTCACGCCGTTCACCATCCCGATGCTCATGCCGAACGGCGGCGCAGCCCTGGTGGGCCTGGAGTTCGGCGCGAAGGCCAGCGTGCAGACGCCGGTGGCGGCCTGCGCCTCCGGCAACGAGGCCATCCGGCACGGGCTGGACCTCATCCACTCCGGCAAGGCCGACGTTGTGGTGGTCGGCGGCGCCGAGGCGATCATCCATCCGCTGCCGATGGCGGCGTTCGGAGCGATGATGGCGCTGTCGCGGCGCAACGACGACCCCGAGCACGCGTCGCGGCCCTTCGACAAGGCCCGCGACGGTTTCCTGCTCGGTGAGGGCGCCGCGGTGATGGTGCTCGAGTCCGCCGAGCACGCCGAGCGACGTGGCGCGCGGGTGTACGCCGAGATCGCCGGCGCCGGCGCGTCGGCCGACAGTCACCACATCGTGCAGCCCGACCCCGACGCCAAGGGCAACACCGCCGCCATGGCCGAGGCCCTCGAGAACGCGGGCATCGCGCCCCACGAGGTCACCCACATCAATGCGCACGCGACCTCCACCACCGCCGGCGACCTGGCCGAGGCGGCCGGGATCCGCGCCGTGCTCGGTGACGCGGCCGACAACGTGGTGGTGACCGCGCCCAAGGGAGCGCTCGGGCACATGCTCGGCGCGGCCGGCGTCGCGGAGTGCATCGCCACCGTGCTGTCGCTGTACAACCGGGTCGTCCCGCCCACCGCGAACCTGGTGGACGTCGACGAGCGGGTGAACCTCGACATCGCCGTGGAGCCGCGCAAGCTTCCCGACGGTACGCTCACCGCCCTGAACAACTCGTTCGGGTTCGGTGGGCACAACCTCACGATCGCCGTCCGGAGCGTGTGAGCAGAAGGGACGCAACCGTCACCGAGAACTCCCCCGGCTCGAACGCGGCCGGCAACCCCGCCGCCGAGCCGAAGACACCGAGCACGCGAGACAAGCCGCCCCGCGAGCAGGACCCGCGCTTCCCGCGCAACCGGCTCGCGGCCCTGCTCGACCCGGGCACTCTCGAACTCCTCACACCCGAGGACCGAAGCGGCATGCTCGCCGTCACCGGCGCCGTCGACGGCAGCCCCGTCGTCGCCTTCTGCTCCGACCCGACCATCCAGGGCGGCGCGATGGGCCACGAGGGCTGTGACGTCGTGGTGCGGGCGTACGACCGTGCGCTGGCCGACGGCGTACCCGTCATCGGCCTGTGGCACAACGGCGGGGCGCGGCTCGCCGAGGGCGTGCTGTCCCTGCACGCGGTCGGCCAGATCTTCCACGCCATGACGCGGGCGTCCGGCCGGATCCCGCAGATCTCGGTGGTCCTCGGCCCGGCCGCCGGTGGTGCGGCGTACGGTCCGGCGCTCACCGACGTGGTGGTGCTGGGGCCGGAAGGACGCATCTTCGTCACCGGCCCGGACGTCGTCCGCTCGGTCACCGGCGAGGACGTCGACATGCTCCGGCTCGGTGGCCCGGAGCCGCACGGGCGGCGGTCCGGCGTCGTGCACGTCGTCACCGACTCCGAGCGGGCCGCACTGGACGAGGGCCGCCGGCTGGCCGGTCTGCTCGGCGCGCAAGGAGAGCTTGACACCTCCTCCGTGGTCGACACCGACCTGTCCGACCTGCTGCCGGACTCACCGCGCCGGGCGTACGACGTCCACCCCCTGATCGACCACCTTCTCGACGAGGGCACCGCGCTCGAACTCCACCCGCGCTGGGCGCCCAACATCGTCACCACGCTGGGCCGGTTCGCCGAGCGCACGGTCGGCGTCATCGCCAACAACCCGCTCCGGCTCGGCGGGTGCCTGGACTCCACCTCCGCGGAGAAGGCCGCGCGGTTCGTGCGGATGTGCGACGCGTTCGGCGTACCCCTGGTGGTGCTCGTGGACGTGCCGGGCTACCTGCCCGGCGTCGGCCAGGAGTGGGACGGTGTGGTGCGGCGGGGTGCGAAGTTGCTGCATGCGTTCGGCGAGGCCGTGGTCCCGCGGGTGACGCTGGTGACCCGGAAGGCCTACGGCGGTGCGTACATCGCGATGAACTCCCGTTCGCTCGGCGCGACGAAGGTGTTCGCCTGGCCGACCGCCGAGATCGCGGTGATGGGCTCGATCGCGGCCATCCGCATCCTGCACCGGCGCCGGCTGGCCGAGGTCGAGCCGGATGTCCGGCCGCGGGTCGAGGCCGAGCTCGCCGCCGAGCACGACCAGATCGTCGGCGGACTCGACAAGGCGCTGTCGATCGGCGTGATCGACGAGGTGGTCGAGCCCGCGCTCACCCGTAGCCGGCTGGCCGCGGCACTTGCCGAGGCGCCGGCCAAGCGCGGTGCGCACGGCAACATCCCGCTGTGATCGCGATCTCTACGGACCTTCCAGCCGCACCGTGTCGAGTGTCGGCCAGGGAGGACCCTCGCGTAGCAAGCGCAGGAACTCCTCTCCGAACCGCCTCCCGTTCGGAAACTGGTCGCCACGGTCCCAGCGCCACGCTGCGACCATCGCGAGAACGAGTTGCCGGCACTCGTCCAGCAGTCCTCGGTCGACGCCGGGGTAGTGCTCGCTGACCGCCTCCGGAACATGGGCGAGATCGAACTCGACGGGTCCACGGCAGCACGTCTCGAGGTCGATGAACAACGGCCCGTTCTTCGTGCTGAGCACATTGCCCGGGTGCGGCTCGCCGTGGAGCAGCTGCTCCACGGCGCCGCGGTCCTCGATCGCCCGTCGCAGGCTTCCCAGTCTGCTGCTGAGGAACACGCGGTCTGCGTCGGCGAGCTCAGGCGAGAGATCAGGGTTTGCGACGAGTTCTTCCGCCTCCGCGATTCGATCCGTGAACCGAGGGCTCGGCACGTCGATCTCGCGCATGCCGGCGTGCAGCCGCTCGAGCGCCTTGGCGTAGTCGACTGGTGAGACGTGCGGTGTCACGGGCTCGTGGTAGGTCCACAGCGTCACCGCGAAGCCGTCGTGGGTGTACACAAGCGGGTCCACCCGAGACTCCAGGGTGCCGGCCGGGCATCCGACCGCCGCGAGCCGTTGCGCGAGCTCGACCTCGAACTGTGCAACCTCCTGCCCCACAGGGGCGACCCGGGCAAAGACGTCGCACGGCGTCAGCCGCAGCGCCAGCTTGTTGGAGTCGTGCAGAACGATCGCGTCGTTGGCCGGCAGGCCGAGCGATACGGCGACCGAAGTCGCAGCAGCGATCGCACGCGTGACGTCAGACATCTTCACCCTCGAATCTGGATCCGTCATGGATGCGGACCATGCTGCCCGCGGGGTTCCGGAAGGCACGGTCATGGTGGGCGGTCAACGTATCCGGGACATCGATCCGCAGCAGGAGCTGAGCTTCGTGGGGGTACATCGCACCTTCGCAGGGTCGCAGCGATGCCAGGTTCGACTACAGGAGAACGGCGGCGGTCCGCGGCCGCTGTCGAAGCTGACAATGACCTTCTGCGACACGGCAGGATCAGGGATGCCTCGGCATAGCCGGCAGCGTTTCTCACGACTGCCATGCCCACCAACTGCCACCGGGGCAAGGCTCTCCGCGATCAGGAAGCTCCCGGCAGCATCGCACTGCTGCATACCTGCGCAGCACGCGACGACACGTCCGTACCTACCGTGTCAGCGCGTGCCCCGCCGGCCGGGTAGGTCGCGATGCACCCGACCCCAGATGCCGTAGGACATGTGCAGCCTCTCCATCGAAACGATCGAGGTGGAGCTCTCGGGCAACCGCCGGACGCTCCACACCGGGAGTCTAACCGCTCCCGCCGCATCCGCCAGTTGAGACTTCTAGAGGCCGAAGGCCGAGCGCATCGACGGAGCGTCCACCGCGCAACCCAGCCTTGACACCCCGAGGATCTCCTCCGTGGTCCGCAGCAGCGAGCAGTGCGTGAACGCGCGGTCGCTGGACAGCTGCTTGGTGTGCGGGGAGATGACGATCGTCGGGATGTGGTTGGACGAGGAGGAGCCCTCGTCCCAGGTGATCACGACGGCGAGGCGGCCGGCGCGGTAGTCGGGTCCGGCAAGGATGTGCGGAACCCACCGGGCCAGCCAGTCGTCACCGGCACCGATCCGGCCGCTGTCGCATCCGGACGCGCCGTGCATGTCGTGGCACAGGTCCGGCGCGACGAAGGAGTACGCCGGCAGGCCGTTGTCGATGCCGTGCCGCAGCGCGCCGGAGCCGGTGGTGCCGAGCGGCACGTCCCAGTCCGCGCACCGGCCGGCGAGCGAGCTGTAGTAGGGCGCGGGGGCGTGCCGGGGTGCGTACGTGCCGGAGTTGCCCTTCGCGCACGCCTGCGGCATCGACTCCGCGTACACCCGCCACTGCCGCCCGGACGCCTGCACCTGGGAGAAGATGCTCGGCCCGTCGAGTTGGTGGGCGTAGGCGTCGGCGTCGTCGCAGATGCCGTGGGTGGAGCCGCTGGTCAGCAACAGGTAGCCGGGCAGGGAGGGGCAGCCGGTGGAGTAGCCGGCCTGGTAGTTCGTCGCCGTGCCGTAGGTACGGGCGAGCTTGGCGAGATACGGCGCGTTACCGCCGTTCAGCACCGAGTCGTACTCCTCGTTCTCCTCCACGACCACGAGGACCTTGCTCGGCCGGACGCGCTGGGCGGCTTTGGCGGCCTTGGCAGGCCTCGCGGGCTTCGCGACGCCCGCGGGGGACGCACGGTGCCGCTTCGGCGGCGTGGGCCGGGCGGTCTTCCGGTGGGTAGGCGTCGCGGACCTCGTCGGGGTCGGCGACGGCACGGTCGCCGTGGGAGACGGCTTCGCAGTGTGCGGGGTGGCCGCCGGTGAGGTGGGAGGCGGTGACGCGGAGGCGGTCCGGCGCTCCGCGGGCCCACCGGCGGAGGTGTTCCGGGTGCCGCCGATGCCGAGGGACGTACAGCCGGCGAGCGTGATCGCCAGGGCCGCCAGGGCGATCAGGTAGGTACGTCCGCGCACGGTGACCGACCACTTTCCTTGCTCGGTTCGAGGTCCTTTCAGCGCCGGCCGATCCTTCCTGGTCGCTATCGCAAACTGGCCTTTTCCGGCCGTACGACTCTCCGTACGAAATCACCGCCGGCGCGGCGAAGCCCGTATGGTGACATCCCTTCCTGGGTTGGCTTCCGGCGGCCTTTCGTTCAGCGCCGAACGACCCGCGGACAGCCCGGAAAGCGGATTCACCACCCTGGCGACCCGGAGGGGAAAAGCGACGAAATGTTCGGCCCGAAGAATTGTGGAAAGCCCGAAATCGCCAGCTCCGAAATCACGAACCGAATCGTCGCGGCCACTTTTCGCGACCGTCGGCCGAATTCCGGGAGGTCCTGATGCCGACGCTCGGCGAGCAGCGCGTCACCGAGATCCGGATCGTCCGGACCCGCGACCGCTACCCACGCACGATCGGCCGCAACGCCAGGCTGGGATCGCACGGTGACGGTGGACCGGTCACCGCGGTCTGCCTGGCCACCGACGGCGGCGCACACGGCTGGGGGCTCGCTCTGGGAGGTCCGGCCGGCGTGGAGGCGGCGGCCCGGTCGCTCACCGGGCGAACGGTCGGCGAACTGTTCGACCCCGAAGTCGGCGTCACCGAACCGGCCGCGCTTCCCCTCGACCTCGCGCTGCACGACCTCGCCGGACAACTACTGGGCCTGCCCGTGTACGAGCTGCTCGGTGCCGCCGGACCGCGACCTGTGCCCTGCTACGACGCGGCCATCTACCTCGACGACCTGGACCCCGACGACGCTCCTCGCGGGGTGGAGGCGGTGCTGGCCAACTGCCGCGCTGACGAGCTGGCCGGCCACCGGTCGTTCAAGCTGAAGATCGGCCGCGGCCACCGCTGGATGTCCGCCGGCGACGGCCTGCGCCGGGACATCGAGGTCACCCGGGCCGTTCGCGCGCAGCACCCCGGCGCCCGGATCCTCGTCGACGCCAACGACGGCTACTCCCCCGACGGGCTGCTCGCCTACCTGGAGGCGGTCGCCGACTGCGGGTTGTACTGGATCGAGGAGCCGTTTCCGGAGAACCGCACCGACCTGACCAGGCTGCGGGCCGAGCTCACCCGGCTGGGTTCCACGGCGCTGGTCGCGGACGGCGAGTACGAGCCGGACGTACCCCACCTGCTCGACCTCGCCGCCGACGGCCTGGTCGACGTGTTGCTGATGGACGTGGTGTCGTTCGGCTTCACCGCCTGGCGCCGGCTGTGGTCACAGGTGCGGTCGCTCGGTGTGCAGATCTCGCCGCACGCGTGGGGTCAGCCGCTGAAGACGCGCTACGCCGCGCACCTGGCCGCCGGCCTGGGCGGAGTGCCGATCGTGGAGGGTGTCCTGGGGCAGACCGACGGCGTCGACGCGTCCGGCTACCGGCTGGTGGACGGCGCGCTGCACCTGCCGGACTCCCCGGGTTTCGGCATGCCGCTGCCCTGTGTTTCGCCGGCCTGAACCCCGATGCCGAAGGAGTGACCCGATGACCACGAACGAACCGACCGGGCGGACGCCCGATTCCACCACGGTGCTTGAGAGGTTCTCCCTCGCGGGCAAGGTGGCGCTGGTCACCGGGGCTAGCCGCGGCCTGGGCCGGGCGATGGCGCAGGCCCTCGGCGAGGCCGGCGCGTCGGTGGCGGTGACCGCCCGTGGAGCCGACGGCGTACGCCGGGCCGCGGACGAGCTTCGCGCGCGGGGCATCCGGGCGTACGGAGTGCGTGCCGACGTCACCGACCCCGCCGACGTCGACCGGATGGTCGGGGAGGTGACCCGCGAGCTGGGCCCGGTCGACGTGCTCGTCAACAACGCCGGCATCAGTGTCCCCGGCACGGCGCTGGAAACCTCGGAGGAGTCCTGGCGGGAGGTGCTGGCCACCAACCTGGACGGCGTGTGGCGGTGCAGCCGGGCGGTCGGCGCGGGCATGGTCGAACGCGGGTCCGGCACGATCGTCAACATCGGCTCGATGTCGGCGATGATCGTCAACCAGCCGCGCTGGCAGCCGCCCTACCTCGCCTCCAAGGCCGCCGTCCACCAGCTCACGAAGGCACTGGCCGCCGAGTGGGCGCCACACGGCATCCGGGTCAACGCGCTTGCCCCCGGCTACTTCCTGACCGAGGCCTCACCGGTCGACCAGCCGGAGTACCAGCAGTGGTGCGTGGAACCCGCCGCCATGAAGCGCTACGGCCTGCCGGACGAGCTCGGGCCGGCCGTGGTCTTCCTGGCCAGCGACGCGTCCAGCTTCATGACCGGCTCGGTCGTCGTCATCGACGGCGGGTTCACGCTCTTCTGAGCCCGGCGGGCCCGCCCTGCGGTCAGTCGATGCGTTCGTACGCCGGGACGGTCAGGAAGTCCGCGTAGTGCTCGGCGAGCGCGACGGTCTCGAACAGCTCGCGGGCCGCCTGGAACGGCGCCGCGTCGAAGGCCTCCGCACCGAGCGCCTCGCGGATCCTGGCCAGCTCCTCGTCCTCGATGCGGTGCACCAGGTCGGCGGTCACCACCTCGCCGGTGTCCAGGCGGACGCCGTTGGCGATCCACTGCCAGATCTGCGAACGCGAGATCTCCGCGGTGGCGGCGTCCTCCATCAGGTTGAAGATGGCGACGGCGCCGTTGCCGCCGAGCCAGGAGGCGAGGTACTGCAGGGCCACCGAGATGTTGTTGCGCAGCCCCTCCTCGGTGACCTCACCCGGCGTCGACCTCACGTCCAGCAGCTGCGCGGCGGTGACGTCGACCTCCTCGCGCAGGCGTTCCAGCTGGTTGGGCCGGTCGCCCAGTGCCGCGTCGAAGACCTCCTTGCACACGGGCACGAGGTCGGGGTGGGCCACCCAGGAGCCGTCGAACCCGTCGCCGGCCTCGCGTTCCTTGTCGGCCCGGACCTTGGCCAGCGCGGTCTCGTTGACCTCCGGGTTTCGCCGGCTCGGAATGAACGCCGCCATGCCGCCCATCGCGAACGCGCCCCGCTTGTGGCAGGTGTGCACCAGCAGCTCGGTGTAGGCGCGCATGCAGGGCGCGGTCATGGTGACGGCGTTGCGGTCGGGCAGCACGAAGTCGCGCCCGGCGTCGCGGAAGTACTTGATCAGGCTGAAGAGGTAGTCCCAGCGGCCGGCGTTCAGGCCGGAGGCGTGCTCGCGCAGCTCGTAGAGGATCTCCTCCATCTCGAACGCCGCGGGGATCGTCTCGATCAGCACGGTCGCCCGGACCGACCCGGCGGGGATGCCCAGGCGCTCCTCGGCGAAGGTGAACACGTCGTTCCACAGCCGCGCCTCGAGGTGGCTCTCCATCTTCGGGAGATAGAAGTAGGGCCCGCTCCCCCGTGCCAGCAGCTCGGCGGCGTTGTGGAAGAAGTGCAGGCCGAAGTCGGCCAGCGCGCCCACCATCGGCCGGCCGTCGACCAGCAGGTGCCGCTCGTCCAGGTGCCAGCCGCGGGGGCGGACGACGATCGTGGCAAGCGTGGCGTCGTCGCGCAGGGAGTAGGACTTGCCGCCGGGCGCGCTGAACGACACCTTCCGGCGTACGGCGTCCGCGAGGTTGACCTGGCCGCCGACGACGTTGGCCCAGTGCGGTGTGTTGGCGTCCTCGAGGTCGGCCAGCCAGACGTTGGCGCCGGAGTTGAGGGCGTTGACCGTCATCTTGCGTTCGGTCGGGCCGGTGATCTCCACCCGCCGGTCGGTCAGGTCCGCAGGTGCCGGCGCCACTCGCCAGCTCGGGTCGTCACGGACCTCGCGGGTCTGCGGCAGGAAGTCCAGCCGCCCGGTGCGGGCGACCTCCGCCCGGCGCTCCCGGCGAGCGGCCAGCAACTCGTCGCGGCGGGCGCCGAAGCGCTGCTGCAACTCCGCGAGGAAGGCAAGCGCCTCGTCGGTGAGGATCTCCTCGCCTCGTTCGACCTGTCCGCCCGCGACGGTGATGTCGACCACGATGTGCACCTTTCTTCCCGATCTTCGGCCAGTGCAACGTCTAGCACATGCCACCGACGGTCGCCCGCCGGTGACCGGTGCGTACCACCCCGTGCCCCGGCCGGTCCGGGAGGCGACGAGGATTGACAGAGCCAGTTGACAGGGCCAGTGGGACGAACCGGAGGGAGCCGCCGCGTGCCGACACCGAGGTTCGGAGTACCCACCAGACTGCTCGCGTCCCTCGCGTTCGGCACCGTCCTGAACCCGCTGAACTCCTCGATGATCGCGGTCGCGCTGGTCCCGCTCCAACGCGAGTTCGGCGTCGGCGTGGCGACCTCCAGTTGGCTCGTCTCCGGCTTCTACCTCGCGGCGGCCGTGGGCCAGCCGCTGATGGGACGGCTGGTGGACCTGCTCGGCGCCCGCCGGTTGTTCGTGGGCGGGCTAGCGCTGATGTGCGCGGTCTGCGCCGCCGCTCCCTTCGCCCCCGGCTTCTGGTGGCTGGTGGGCATCGGGGTGCTGATGGCGGTGGGCACATCGACTGCATTCCCCGCCGCGCTGGTCCTCATCCGCACCGCGGTGGAAAGTGGCGACCGGGTTGCCGGACAGAAGTCGGCCGGGAGCCCCGGTAACGGGTCGCGTCCCCCGTCTGCCGCGCTGGCGGCGCTGACGGTGGCCGCCTCGACCAGCGCCGCGCTCGGGCCCGTGCTCGGCGGGTTCCTGGTGGCGTTCGCCGGCTGGCAGGCCGTCTTCCTGGTCAACGTGCCGTTCACCGCCGCCGGCATCCTGCTCGCCGTCCGGCTGCTGCCGAGGCCGCCGGCGCACTCCGCGGGTTCGGAGCCGTTCCTGCGTACGGTCGACCTGCCCGGCCTGTTGCTGTTCAGCGCCACCCTGACCGGGCTGCTGGTGTTCCTGCTGTCGCTGGCCGACCGGCCGCAGTGGTGGCTGGTGCCCGCCGTCGTCGTCCTGGCGGCGGTGCTGGTACGTCAGGAACTGGCCGCCCCGGCGCCGTTCCTGGACATCCGCGGCCTGGTCGCCAACCGCGCGCTCTCGTCCGTGCTCGGCCAGCAGTGCGGGGTCAACCTGGTGTTCTACTGCGTCTTCTTCGGCCTGCCGCTGTGGCTGGGCTCGGTGCGCGGGTTCGGCTCGGACACCGTGGGGCTGCTGATCCTGCCGCTGGCCCTGATGGGCGTGCTGATGACACCGGTGGCCGCCCGGGTGGTGAGCCTGCGCGGGTCACGGGCGACGCTGGTCTTCGGCTCGGCCGTGCTGCTGGCGGGCACGCTGGTTGTGCAGTTGCTGCACGCGTCCAGCCCGATGATCGTGATCGTGGTGGCCGCGCTGTTGTTCGGCATCCCCGGCGGGTTCAACAACCTCGGCCTCCAGACCGCGTTGTACGAGGCCAGCCCGCCGGAGCGGATGGGTTCCTCGGGCGGGTTGTTCCAGACGTTCCGCTACCTCGGCGCCATTCTGTCCACCAGCGTCCTCGGCATCGTGTTCGAACGCGACCTGAGCACCAGGGGCCTGCACCACGTCGGCTGGCTGATGACCGCTGTCGCGGCCGTCCTGCTGCTGCTCGCCCTCGCCCGCCACAGTGGTCGGCGCCGCCACGTAGGATCCGGGGACACGATGTCGATCGCGGACGGGGAGGCGACATGACGCCCATCACGGACCTGCGCGACACGCTCACGGCGGTCCTCGGCCCGGCCGGGGTGATCTCCGATCCGGTCGAGCTGCGCACCTACGAGTGCGACGGGCTCGCCGGCTACCGCGTGGTCCCCTCGCTGGTGCTGCTGCCGACCACCACCGCCGAGGTCGCGGCGGTCGTACGCGCGTGTCACCGGGCGAAGGTGCCGTTCGTCGCCCGGGGCGCCGGCACCGGACTGTCCGGCGGCGCCCTTCCCGTGGCCGAGGGCGTGGTGATCTCCCTGCAGCGGATGCGTGCGCTGGTCGAGGCCGACCCGGCCAACCACCGGGCGGTCGTCCAGCCCGGGGTCACCAACCTCGCGATCAGCCGGGCGGTCGCCGCGTACGACCTCTACTACGCCCCCGACCCGTCCAGCCAGCAGGTCTGCACGATCGGCGGCAACGTCGCGGAGAACTCCGGCGGCGCCCACTGCCTGAAGTACGGCTTCACCACCAACCACGTGCTCGCCCTGGAGACCGTGCTGCCCGACGGCAGCGTGGTCTGGCTCGGCGGCCCGTCACCGGAGGTCGCCGGGCCCGACCTGCGTGGGCTGATGGTCGGCTCGGAGGGCACGCTCGGCATCGTCACCAGCGTCGTCGTGCGCCTGCTGCGCAAGCCGGAGGCGGTGCACACCCTGCTGGCCGACTTCCCGTCCATCGAGCAGGCCGGCAACACCGTGACCGACATCATCGGCGCGGGAATCGTCCCGGCGGCGATGGAGATCATGGACCAGCTGGCGATCGAGGCGTCGGAGGCCGCGGTCGGTGCCGGCTACACCCTGGACACGCCGGCCGCGCTGGTGATCGAGCTGGACGGCCCGGCCGACGAGTGCGGTGAGCTGTTCGAAGCCGTGCAGGAGCTGTGCCACCGCAACGGCACGACGAAGATCCGGGTGGCCGCCGACGACGCCGAACGCGCCCGGATCTGGACCGGCCGCAAGGCGGCGTTCGCGGCGGTCGGCCGGATCAGCCCGCAGTACTTCGTCCAGGACGGCGTGGTTCCGCGCACCCGGCTGGCCGAGGCGCTGGGCACGATCGCGGCGATGGGAGCCGAGGCCGGGCTGCGGGTGGCCAACGTCTTCCACGCCGGCGACGGAAACCTCCACCCGCTGGTGCTGTACGACGACGCGCGCGGCGAGCACGAGCGGGCCGAGAAGCTGTCCAAGGCGATCGCCGAGCTGTGCGTCGACCTCGGCGGGTCGCTGTCCGGCGAGCACGGGATCGGCACCGACAAGGCCTGCTCGATGCCGGTGATGTTCGGCGAGGACGACCTCGCGACCATGGACCGCGTACGCCGGGCGTTCGACCCCGACGGGCTGTGCAACCCCGGAAAGGTGCTGCCCACGCCGCGACTGTGCGGGGAGAAGCCGGGACCCTACCGACCCCATCCGCTGGAGGCCGACGGTGTCATCGAGCGTCTCTGACCGCACCTCGACCGGCGAGTTGCCGACCGTACGCCCCACCGACCTGGCCCAGGCCCGGGACGCGATGCGCGACGCCGCTCGGGGCGGTCACCGGGTGCTCGTGCGCGGCGCGGGCACCGCCCAGTCGTGGGGCGCGCCGGTCGGGCCCGTCGACGTGGTGGTGGACACCACCGGGCTGGACCAGCTGGTGGCGTACAACCCGGCGGACATGACCGTCGCGGTGGGCGCCGGCATGGCGATGGCCGACCTGCAGGCCCGCCTGGAGGGCCAGCGGGTCGCCCTGGACGCCGCGCGGATCCCGGACGGTGCCACCGTCGGGGGCCTGCTGGCCACCGGTGACGGCGGACCGCTGCGAGCCACCTACGGCACACTGCGCGATCTGGTCATCGGCGTCACGGTCGTGCTCGCCGACGGCACCGTGGCCCGCAGCGGCGGGCACGTGATCAAGAACGTCGCCGGCTACGACCTGACGAAGCTGTTCGCCGGTTCGCTGGGGTCGTTCGGGCTGGTCGCCGAGGTGGTGCTTCGGGTGCACCCCAGGCCGGAGGCGAGCCGCACGCTCGCCGTCACCTGCCCGGTGACCGAGGCGGTGGCGGTGGCCGGCGTCGTGCGGTCCTCACCGCTGGAACCCGTCGCGGTCGACTGGCACGACGGCCGGTTGCTGATGCGCTTCGAAGGTACGACCGCCGGTGCAGCCACCCGGGCGGACAAGGCGCGTGAGCTGCTCGGGCGCGGTGAAGTCCTCAGTGGTGGCGCCGAGGACGCCGCCTGGTCGAGCCTGGCGGCGCTGGTCCGCGGCGAGGAGGGCCGAACCGTGCTGCGCGCCGGCACCCGCCCGGACCAGCTCGCGGAGCTCGCCACGCTCCTCGACTCCCTCGCCGACCGGCACGGCGTGTCGGCCGCCCTCACCGCGGGGGTCGGGGTGGGTGTCTCGACCGTCGCCCTCACCGGCGGGAGTCCGACCGGCCACGGCGCGGTGCTCGACGCGTGGCGGGCACGGGTGCTGGCCGCCGGCGGCAGTGTCACCGTGCACCGCGCGGTGGAGGGGACGTTCGAGGTCGCCCCCGCCTGGGGCCCCGCGCCCGCGACGGCGCCGCTGCTGCGGGCGATCAAGCAGAAGCTGGATGCAGACCACCGGCTGGCTCCGGGGCGGTTCACACCATGGTTCTAGCGCCTGGCGTTGCGGATCCGGTGCCCTGCTCGCCGCATTCCGTGCCCTGCTCGCCGCAACCGGGAGGACGTTCGCGATGACCGACCATCTCGCCCAGCCCGCCCCCGCGGGCGACGCCGGGTCCGAGGACATCTTCGGCCACCTTCACCCCTCCACCGGTGAAGGCCGGGCGGACGGACCCGGCAACTTCGACGCGCACCACCCGCCGGACAAGGACCTCCTCGACGACTGCGTGCACTGCGGGTTCTGCCTGCCCACCTGCCCCACGTACGCCCTGTGGGGTGAGGAGATGGACTCCCCGCGCGGGCGGATCTACCTCATGGACCTCGTGCGTGAGGGCTCGGCGTCCTTCGACGACCAGTTGGTCCGGCACTTCGACACCTGCCTGGGCTGCATGGCCTGCGTGACGGCGTGCCCCTCCGGTGTGCAGTACGACAAGCTGCTGGAGTCGATGCGGCCACAGATCGAGCGCCACCACGCGCGCGGGTGGGCCGACCGTACGTTCCGCGAGCTCATCTTCGCGCTCTTCCCGCACCCTCGCCGGCTGCGCCTCGCCGCGATCGGCGGGCTGGCCTACCAACGCAGCGGCCTGCCCGGGCTGCTGCGCCGGGGTCGTTTGCTGGACCGGCTGCCGCCCAGGCTCCGTGCGCTGGAGTCGCTGCTTCCGCCGATCCGGGCCCGCGACCTGGTGGCCGACCCGCCCGAACGCGTGGCCGCGGTCGGCACACCGCGCCGGCGGGTGGCGGTGCTCACCGGCTGCGTGCAGCGGGTCTTCTTCGCCGGGGTCAACGCCGCGACCGTGCGCACCCTCGCCGCCGAGGGCTGCGAGGTGCTGATCCCGCCCGAGCAGGGCTGCTGCGGGGCGCTCAGCATGCACACCGGCCGCGAACCCGAGGCGCTCGCCCGGGCTCGGCAGACCATCGCGACGTTCGAGCGGTACGACGTGGGCACGATCGTGGTCAACGTCGCCGGCTGTGGCTCGTCGATGAAGGAATACTCCACACTGCTGCGCGACGACCCCGACTGGGCGGACCGGGCGGCCGCGTTCAGCGCGAAGGTGCGCGACGTCACCGAGGTGCTCGCCGAGCTGGAGCCGCGGGCACCGCGCAACCCGATCGAGGGCCGGGTCGCCTACCACGACGCCTGCCACCTGGGCCACGCGCAGCGGGTGCGGTCCGCGCCGCGGGCGATGCTGGCGACGATTCCCGGGCTGGAGGTCGTCGACCTGCCCGAGGCGGAGCTGTGCTGCGGATCGGCAGGGGTCTACAACCTGCTCGAACCCGACGCCGCAGCGGAGCTCGGCCGACGCAAGGTGGCCAACGTCCGCTCGGTGGAGCCCGACCTGGTGGCCACCGCCAATCCCGGCTGCCTGCTGCAGATCCGCCGGCACCTCGGCGAGCAGGCGCCGCCGCTGCTACACCCGGTCGAGCTCGTGGACGCGTCGATCCGAGGCGAGTCGCCGCTTCGCTCCACCGCGAACCCGACTGCTCGGTGACGCGCGACCGGGAAGCGGTTCACGGCCAGCCTGCCGGCGGGCTAGGGCCTGTCCTGGCGACCAGGTAGCCGGGCGGCGACGCCGTCCAGCAGGAACTCCACACCGAGTGCCACGCTGTCGTCGTCGCTGGGCCCGGTCGGTGCCGACAACCAGTCGCGCAGCAGCGAACACCGCGCCTCGTCGGCCAGGTCACTCATCGCCCGGATCGCGGCCACGAAGTCGCCGGCGCCTTCCAGGCCGTACCTCACCCGCATCCGGTGTTCCTCGGCCGCCTGCAGGCCCGCGCCGACCAGGTGCCGGTCGAGCAGGGCGGCGTACGTCATGGCCTGGCCGACCGACAGGCCCTGTCCGGTCAGCACTGTCAGCATGAACTCCGTCCGCCGCATCAGGTGCGGGCCGGCCGGCGGCCTGGTGTGCACGAGTTCGGCCCACCACGGGTGCCGGACGATCATCTGCCAGGTGCGGGCCGCCAGCCCGGTCAGGTCCGAACGCCAGTCCGAGCCGGCCGCGTCGGGCACCTCCACCTCGGCCACGGCGGCGTCGAGCATCAGGTCCGTCAATCCGTCCTTGCTGCCGACGTGCCGGTACAGCGCCATCGGCGTGACCGGGCCGAGCCGTGCGGCCACCGCCTGCATGGTCAGCGCGTGCCGGCCGCCCTCGTCGGCGACCTCGACCGCGGCGCGCACGATCTCCTCCCTGCGCAGTCCGCGTCGCCCCTCGGGAAGCGGCCGGGTCCAGATCGTCGCTATGGAGTCCGAAAAAGAGGTGGCCACCCGCGGAGTTTACGTCATACACTTCGGGTTTATGTCATATACCTCTCAGTCCCCGGCCACTTTCCCGAATCCGGCGGACATCCGGCTGGGAATCGTCCGCGGGATCAGCTACGGGCTGTTCGGGCCGCCGGACGAGTTCGTTCCGCAGGCCCGTGGACTCGGCGCCGGGCTGGTCCGGGTCTACGTCTACTGGGGACAGGTCGAGCGCACCCCCGGTGAGGACGACTGGTCGGTGGTGGACGCGTTCCTCGACCAGCTCGACGGCACCGAGGAGGTCTGGGTCACGGTCTGCTCCAGTTCCTCGTGGGCGACCCGGCAGCCGACCGACTTCCTGCCGCCCTCCCCCGCCCACGACCTGGCCGCCTACGCCGACTTCGTACGCCGGCTGGTGACGCACTGCGCGGGCCGGGTGCACTACTGGCAGTGCGACAACGAGCCCAGCAACACCGGCCTGCTGTGGGCCGGCACCGCGCCGGAGTACGTCCGCCAGCTGAAGGCGATGTACGCCGCGGTGAAGGAGGTCGATCCGATGGCCACCGTCGTGCTCGGTGGCTGCGGCTACGACGTGCTCGCGAGCGAGCCGGGCAGCCCGCCCAGGGAGTTCTTCGGTCACCTCGCCCGGGACGGCCGCGACCACTTCGACGTCTTCGACGTCCACCTCTACGACCAGCCCGCCCGGATCCCCGACCACCTCGCGACCGCGCGGTCGCTGATGCGCGCACACGGCTACGAGAAGCCGGTCGTGGTCGGTGAGTACCGCGGCCCGACGCCGTTCTGGTTCCCGGAGGCTATGGCCGTGATCACCGAGACGATGATGTCCGCATTCGCCGGCGCGACCGAGGCCGCAGCCGACCTCAGCACCGCCGAGCTACGTGCCCAGGCGGGCCGGGAGACTCCCGAACGCAGGGCGATGCGGGCGCTGTACGCCAGGCCGGACCTGCCGCCGGAGCTGGCGATGTTCCTGGCGGACTGCCCGCCGGACCTGGAGGCCAGGCGGCGCCGGATGGGCTGCCGGGACCTGGTGATGCGCAACCTGCTGGCCCTGTCGGCCGGGGTGTGGCGCACGATCTGCTGGGATCTCGCCCCGGAGGTGCCCGGTCGCGTCGACCACCTCACCATGGCCCACCTGATGTACGCGACGTTCCCGTTGCTGGAGTACGAGGGGACGAAGCTGAGCGTGCGCCACCCGGAGGCGGAGACGTTCGCCCTGCTGGCCAGGCTGCTCACCGGCGCCCGGACGATCACCCGCCGGCCGGTGCCGGGGCGGCCGGAGGTGGCGGCGTTCGAGGTCGACCGCGGGCAGGCTCACCCCCTGCTGGTCGTCTGGGACGAGCAGCCGGACCTGTTCGCCGGCGAGGACCTTCCGGCGCGGTCGGTGGAGGTGCCCTGGCCGGGACTCGACAAGGGCGCGACGGTGGAGGCGGTAGGGACGGTGAAGGCCGTGGACGCGTTCGGTGCCGCCGTGGCGGTGGCGGCGCGGCCGGACGAGGTGGTGGTTCCGGTGTCCGTCACGCCGGTGTTCGTCTCCCGCGGCGCCGAGGTGTCCTGACGGCTGTGCCACGCCGGCACGCACGCGTCGGTGGCGTCGACGCCGTCGGTGAAGGGGGCGAAAGTCGCGGACAAAAACGAGGGCGTGACCACTCGGGAGTGGTCACGCCCCACGTGGTGCGGCCGCGTTGCTCGGCTGCCGAGGTCGCCCAGTCGGCCCGCCGCGCGGCCACGTCTTTGTCAGGCACACGCCTCTTTGTCAAGCACAGTAGAGATGTTCAGCCGCGATGACGAGTGTTTGTGTCTCGCAGCTTTGCGTCACCGGAAGATTACCCGTACGCATGGCAGTCCGGTCAACCCCAACCAATCGGTAATATCGCAAACCTTTGGCCACAGCCCCGCGGACCTCACACGACCTGGTGCAGCCAACGCACAGCGGCGCCCTCACCCGCGTGCCGGAACGGCTCCAGCTCGTCGTCCCACTGCTTGCCCAGCACCCGCTCCAGCTCGTGCTCGAGTGGGGACTCTCCCAGCCGGGCCTTCACCATCGCCGCCTTCAGCCGGTCCTCGGGGACAAGGATGTCGCCGTGCGGACCGGTGACAGCGTGGAAGAGGCCCAGCGTCGGGGTGTAGGAGTAACGAGCGCCCTCGCAGCCGGGACTCGGCTCCTCGGTCACCTCGTAGCGCAGCTGGCGCCATCCACGAAGCGCTGAAGCGATCGCCGCAGCGGTGCCGGGGTTGGCCTGCCAGGACAGCTCGGTTCGCTGGGCGCCGACGCAGGCAGGCTGCGGCGTCCAGTCGAAGGTCACGCGCACGCCAACAACGCCGGCGACTGCCCACTCCACGTGGGGACATACCGCCGACGGCGCCGAGTGGACGTACAGCACACCTCGTGTCGTCACCGGGACCACCTCTCCTGGTCGAGCGAGCGCCTTCCCCAGCGTCCTCGACACACGAAGCAGCAGTCCGATACCGGGTCAGTTTGCCGGAAGCTCCCGGCGTACGCCATCCGCCCCCGCGTGTCGCGTTCTCGGCGCGTCGCGGCGCCGGCTCCGCCACGCACCCGGCGGACCGTCCTGCCGAAGGCATGGGGCGGCCGCCCACAGTCGCGTCCGCGGCGACGGCCCGAACGCTCAGATCCCAGTCAGGGAACGCGGATCGGGCGTGCGGGTGACGGTTCGGCCGGCGGCCGCGGCCAGCTTGGCGAACGCCGCGGCGTCCACCACCGCCGCGCAGCCCGGGTCGTTGTTGAAGTACGCGAACACGTCGGTGCCATCGCCGTAGACGTCCGCGATTCGCTCCACCCAGGATTTCAGCGCGGCCCGGCCGTAGCGCGGCCACGGGCGTGCCTTCCCCTCGTGGAAGCGGACGTACCCCCAGTCCGTCGTACGCCACAGCGGGGTGAGCGGGCGGCCCAGGCGGTCGGTCCAGGTGAGTGCCGCGCCGTGGCGTTCGAGCAGGCGGCGTACGTCGTCGGTCCACCACGACTCGTGCCGCGGCTCGACCGCGACCCGGACGCCGGCCGGGAACGCGGACAGGCACTCGTCCAGCCGCCCGGGCTCGGCGCGCAGGTTGGGCGGTAGCTGGACCAGGATCGGCCCGAGGTTCCCGGCCAGGCCGCGGGCGTGGTCCATCAGGCGGTGGACGGGTTCGGCCGGCTCGCGCAGGCGCTTGAAGTGGGTGAGGAACCGGCTCGCCTTGACCGCCACCGTCACGTCCGCAGGCAGCCGGTGGTTCCACGCCTCGAAGGTTTCGTACGACGGCAGCCGGTAGAACGCGTTGTCGAGCTCCACCGTGGCGAAGCGTTCGGCGTAGTGCTCCAGCCACAGCCGTTGCGGCAGCTTCTCCGGGTAGAACCTCGCCCGCCAGTCGCGGTACATCCAGCCGCAGGTCCCCACCAGGATCGGCATCCGCGCGCACTCCCCTCAGGAGGGTTCCGAACCGTCATGCCCGACGCCAGGGCACCGGCTTCCCAGTGGCGGGGTGGCGCGGGTGGCGGGTCAGGGCAGCCGGCCGAGGAAGAACATCGACGCCCCGGCCGCGCACAACGCCATCAGCAGGGCCACCCCGGTCCACCAGGAGGTGATCTCCTGCTTCTCCTGGGTGTAGCCGACCGAGGATCCGATGTCGGTGTAGACCTGCTCCAGCTCCTGCCCGGACTCCGCGGTGTAGCTGCGCCCACCGGTGTCCTGCGCGATCTGGCGCATGGTGTCCTCGTCGACCGGGACGGGGGTGCGCTGGCCCTCGATGTCGACGGTGCCGAACGGCGTACCGAACGCGATGGTGTAGATCGGCACCTTCGCCGCCTTGGCCGCCGCCACCGCCTCGTCCACGCCGCGGCCGACGTTGCGGTAGCCGTCGGACAACAGCACGATCCGCGCCGGTGGCGGCTCACGAGGGTGCGCGGGGTCGGGCGGCACCTGTTTGATCGCGTCCAGCGAGGTGAAGATCGCCTCGCCGGTGGCGGTCGACTCGGCGAGCTGCAGGCCGTTCACGGCCCGCTCCACGTCGTCGCGGTTGGTGGTCGGCGGGACCAGGATGTTCGCCGTACCCGCGAACGACACCAGAGCGACGTTGAACTTCTCCGGCAGGTCCGAGACGAACGCGTTCGCGGCCTCCTGCGCCGCCTTCAGCCGGGTGGGTGAGACGTCGTCGGCGCGCATGGAGATCGACACGTCGACCGCCACCACGATCGTGGCGCGTTCGCGGGGCACGCGCACGGTGGCCTCCGGCCGGGCGAACGCGGTGACCATCAGCCCCACACTCGCCAGGGTCAGCCCCAGCGCCACGTGCCGCCGCCAGGCCGGGCGCCGCGGCGCCACCCGGGACAGCAACGCGAGGTTGGTGAACCGCAGGGCGTACCGGCGCCGGCGCCGCTGCAGCAGGAGGTACGCCACGACGAGGACCGGCACGATCAGCAGCAGCCACAGCCGCTCGCCGGCGAGGAACGTCATACGCCTGCTCCTCTCGCGGGCGGGGCGTGCAGCCGCTGGGCCACCCGCCGGTGTCCCAGGACGAAGCGGGCCGTGTCGGAGACCCAGTCGCGGTCGGTTCGCAGGGTGAGGTGGGCCGCACCGGACCGGCGCAGCGCGGTGCGGACGCGCGCACGGTGCGCGGCGGCGGCCTCGGCGTACTTCGCGCGCAGCGTGACGTCGCCGGTGTTCACCTCCTGCACGTCACCGGTCTCGGGGTCGGTCAGCCACACCACGCCCACGTCGGGGATCTCCAGCTCGCGCGGATCGAGCACCTCCACGACCAGCACCTGGTGACGGGCACACAGCAGCCGCATCGGGCGTTCCCACGCCAGCGGTGCACCGGGATCATCGCCCGAGCCGTCCAGGAAGTCCGACACCACGACCCGCAGACCGCGCCGAGGGTTGGTGCGGGAGAACCTGTCCAGCGCGGAGGAGAAGTCGTCGTCGGCCTCGTGGACGGCGGTGCGCGGTTCGGTCAGCAGCGACCGCAGCAGGCCGTACAGCGCCAGCCGGCCCGAGCGCGCCGGCCACCGCCGCACCCGCCCGCCGCGCAGCACCACCCCGCCGAACCGGTCGCCCAGCCGGTGGGTCAGGAACCCGACGGTGCCGACCGCGGCCACCGCCAGCTCGCGCTTTTCCAGGGCGGCGGTGCCGAAGTCCATCGACGCCGACATGTCGACCAGCGTCCAGGTCTCCAACTCCCGGTCGGAGATGACGTCGCGCACGTGCGGAGTGGTGGTGCGGGCGGTGACCGACCAGTCCATCCGGCGTACGTCGTCCTCCCCCGGCCGGTAGACGCGCGCCTCGGCGAGTTCGGTGCCGGGACCGGGCAGCAGGCCGAGGTGCTCACCGTGTAGGAACCCCTCCAGCCGCCGGACGATCGTGAGCTCCAGCCGGCGCAGGGCGCGTTCGGGCGCGAGGTGGGCCAGGCTGAGCTCACCCCGGTGGTTGGTGGGAACCTGCCGGATCACCGGAACTCCGGCCGCCGCGTGCCGCCGTTACCGGGACCACCGTCGTCACCGGGCCGGCCCGGTTGGCCTGGCTGGCCTGGCTGGCCTTGCTGGCCCGGTTGGCCTGGGTGGCTCTGTGGTTGGCCGGCCGGGCTGGGCTGGGCGTAACCGGGCTGGTCCGGTTCCGCGGCTTCGCCGGGTTCCTGCCGCCACACCGGCCGAGGAGGGGGTACGACGGACAGGACCCGCTCGACCACGCTGGTCGCGCGTACCCCGTCGGCGACAGCGTCGAAGCCCAGCACCAGCCGGTGCGGGATCACGTCGCAGGCCACCTCCTGCACGTCCTGCGGGAGTACGTAGTCGCGTCCCCGCATCAGCGCCAGCGCCCGCGCGGAGGAGACCAGCCCGAGCGTGGCCCGGGGGCTCGCGCCCACGTCGATCACCGGTGCGAGTTCGGGCAGGTGGTACTCCACCGGGCGCCGGGTGGCCAGCACGAGCCGCACGATGTAGTCGGCGACCAGCCGGTGCACGAAGACCTGGTCGGTGGCGTGCTGGAGCGCGATGATGCGTTCGGGGTCGAGCACCCTGCGCGGCTTCGGAGGGTCGACGCTCATGCGTTCCAGGATCCGGAACTCCTGCTCGGCGTCGGGCAGGTGCACGTCGACCTTGACCAGGAACCGGTCGCGCTGCGCCTCCGGCAGTGGGTACACGCCTTCGGACTCGAGGGGGTTCTGGGTGGCGATGACGATGAACGGCGAGGGCAGCGGGAAGGTCCGCCCGCCGACCGACACCTGGCGTTCGGCCATCAGTTCCAGCATCGCCGACTGCACCTTGGCCGGCGCGCGGTTGACCTCGTCCGCCAACACGAAGTTGACGAAGACCGGACCGAGCTCGACGTCGAACGACTCCTTGCTCGGGCGGTAGATCCGGGTGCCCACGATGTCGGACGGAACCAGGTCGGGAGTGAACTGCAGCCGGGCGAAGTCGCCGCCGACCACAGTGGCGAAGGTACGGACCGCGAGGGTCTTGGCCACCCCCGGCACACCCTCCAGCAGGCAGTGCCCGCGGGCGAGGAGCGCGACCATCAGGCGTTCGACCATGTGGTCCTGGCCGACGATGACCCGCTTGATCTCCGCCAGGGCGTCCGCGACCAGTGACGCCTCGGCGGCCGGGACGCCGGCGGCCTGCGGCACCGCGCCGTTCCCGGTGTGGGCTGGGTCGTACGTACTTCGGTGGTTTGGGTCGCGCGCGGTGTCCTGGCCGGTTGTGTGCGGGGTTGGGTGCCCGGTCGCAGGTCCGGTCGTGTGCCCGGTTGGGTGCGCGGCGTCGGACTCTGGCCGGCTTTCGGCCTCGCTGCGGTCAGGCGTCGTCATGTGGCGATTCCTCTCCGGGCGCGGGGACGTCGGTATCGTCTGCCACGCGACCAAGCGTGCCATCACTTCGCGGACCACACCCGGCCCGCTCCCTTTCCACTCCCTTCCCAGGCGGCCTCGATCACCACGGGGGTTTCGATGACCGACCCGCTGCGCCCCACCGACCCGCGGCAGTTCGGGCCGTTCGGGGTACGTGGCCGACATGCGCAGCACGCGGCAGGCGTGGTGTTCGCGGCGTACGACCCGGCCGGGCGCCCGGTGGCGGTCACCGTGCTGCACGCGGGGGCGGCGGCCGACCCGGCGGTCCGGACACGGTTCGCCCGTGCTGTGGACGGTCTTGCCCTGCGCGAGCCCGGGCGGGTGCTCGCCGCCGAACTCGTTGCGGAGCTGCCGTGGGCGGCGGTTGCCGACGGTGGCCCCGGTGCGGCGGGCGGCCCCGGTGCGGCGGACGGTGCCGCGCTCGGACTGCTGGACGCCGCGGCGCTGCCCGGCGGCGCCCCCACGACCGCGGCGTGGGACCGGCACAGCGGGCCGGAGTTCGCGCCCCACTGGACCGGCACGACGGCTGCGGACACGGTTGCCTCCGCTGCGGACACGGTTGCCTCCGCCGCGGGGCGCCCCGCCGGTCGCCACGCACCCATGGCGCCCGGTGGCCCGACCGATACCGTACGCCCGGCGAACACGCGGCGTTCACTGGCGATCCTCGCCGTCGCGGTGGCCGCGGCCCTCACCGTGGTCGTCGGCGGCGCGCTCGCCGCGAACCTCTGGCTGGCCGGCCGGGACGACCGCTCCGCCGGCACTGCCCCGGCGCCGTCGTACCCGGGCGAGTCGCCGGACGCCGACGTCCCCACTGCCGTTCCCAGCGCCGTTCCCACGATGTGGCCCCGGACGCCGGAACCGACCTGGACCGGGGCGGACGGCCCCGACGGACCGGTCGCCGGACCGACCTTCGGGGTCGGCGAGCCGACGGTCACCATGAACCTCGCCGGGCTGCCGTTCCAGTTCCGGGTGCCCAGCTCGTGGGGCTGCCTGCGCAGCACCCGCGGCGGACAGGACGTGGTGCGCTGGGTGTGCGTCGACGACTCCTACGCCCTGTCGGGGAAGCCCGGGACCCCGCCCGGAGGGATCATCGAGGTCAGCCGATGCCCGGCACCGTGCGACGGAACGGCCTGGGCGAAACTGCGTGACCAGCTGCCCCGTCCACAGACCGACTGGCGGCGTACCGACGACAGCACGACCTACGCCGAGTGGTCGGTGGGCGCCGGCAACCAGCTTCAGGTCTCGGTGGCGATGAGCCACGTGTTCGCCGCGACTCGCGGTGGACCGGTCGACCAGCATGTGGCGGTACGCCTGACCGGCGCACCGGAGAACACGAAGACGCTGCAGAAGATCGTCAACGAGGTCCGCGCGCGGACTCCCTGACCGGAGGCGTCACCGTCCTCGAGCACAGGCGTGTGCGGTCGGTGTCGGTATTTTCGGTTTCGGCTTGGGTGTCGGTTTCGGTGTCGGTTTCGCGCTCGGGTGCGAGGGCCTCGGCGTGGCGGTGGAACGTAGTGTCGGTCGCGCCGTCGGCGTTCGTCGTGGCGTCGCTGCCGGAGCGGGACTCCGGTCCGGCGTACACGTCGGTCTCGGCGTCGGTGTCGGGGTGTGCGTCGGTGTCGGCGTGCGTGTCGGCTTCGGTTTCGCCGTGGGGTCCGGCTCGGGCTTCGCGGTCGGACTCGGCGTTCGGCTCGGCTTCGGCGTGGCCGAGGGCGTTCGGCTCGGGCGCGCGGTCGGTTTCCGGCTCGGTTTCGGCATCGACGTCGGATTGGCTGTGGGGCGCCTGGTCGGCTTGGCGGTGGGGCGTGGCGTGGGCGTCGGATCGGACGTGGCTGTCGGTCGCGGATGCGCCGTCGAGGTCGGGACCGGTGCCGGCACCGGCACGGTCGGGACGGGCACGGGCGCGGTCGGCCCCGGATTCGGCGCCGCGGTGGGAGGTGCCGCGGTGGGAGCCGGCGGGTACGTCTGGCCCGGCGCCGGGGGATACGGATATTGGTAGGGGTACGGGTACGGATAGCCGGGATAGCTCGGATAGCCGGGATAGTTCGGATAGCCGTACGGATACGGATAGGGGTACGGCCGGGCGCCCGGCGCCGTCGGCGCGGCAGTCGGGGCAGCGGTCGGCGCGGGTACCGGTACCGGTGGCGGTGCCGGAACCGCCGGAACGGGAGCAGGCACTGTCGGCGCGGCAGGCGGGGAGGCGGTTGGCGCGGGTACCGGCACCGGCGCGGGATTCGGCAGTTGCGCACCGGCCAGCGGACTCTGGTCGGTGCTGCCGGGAAGCGGCGCCGATCGGCCGGCCGTGTACGCGTCGATCCAGGACAGGACCTTCTGCACGTACTTCGTGGAGTTGTTGTAGCTGTAGAGAGCGGTGGCCAGCTCCATTCGGTTGGACAGATCCCGCTGGCCGGTGCAGAGGTAGTTGGCGGTGGCCAGCGACGCGTCGAACACGTTGTTGATGTCGGCCACGCCGTCACCGTTCCCGTCGGCGCGGTAGCGCGCCCACGACGCCGGGATGAACTGCATCGGGCCGACCGCACGGTCCCAGATGACGTTGCCGTCCAGCCTGCCGCGATCGGTGTCGGCGACCGCGACGTAGCTGCGTCCGTTCAGCACCGGGCCGAGGATCGGCCGCAGTGTCGTACCCGCGCTGTCGACCGCGCCGGCACGGGCGTGGTCGGTCTCGACCTTGCCGACGCCGGCCAGCATCTGCCACGTCAGCCGGCATCCTGGTGCGGACCCGGCGAGCCGCAGGGCGGCCGAGCGGTACGCCTGCAGCACCACCCCCGGGATACCGAACTCCGGCGGCGGCGCCGCTCCCGTGTAACCCCCTGGCGGTTCGACGCTGGTGATCGCCGTTCGCTGGCCGTTGGCGGCCGACTGGGTGCCCTCGGTGGCGGCGAAACTGTTGTACGGCTGGCTGGAGGCAGCCGGGATCAGGGACACCGCGATAGCCGCCGCGGCCAACTGCACCGCCGTTCTGAGCCTCATCGGCAACCCCCCGGAACTCCCACGATCGCACGGGCGTCCGGGGCTGGCAGCCCGACTCCTCATCCGGGGCAGGTGGTTCGGCACAACGCCATGGCAGGTCGGTGAGTCGGTTCGTTTCTGCCGGTGGCCACCGGTGGGACAGTTTCCGTCGCCGGCCGTCGGCCGGACAGTAGTTCAGTCGCGCAGCCGGTCGGTTCAGTCGTTCGGCCGGACGGTGTTCGTGTCCGCGCGTACCTGCCGGCTCAGCACGATCCCGCCTGCCGCGACGGCAATCATCACGGCGTAGATCGAGCCGTACACCACACCAGGTGACGCGTGTCCGTGCAAGGTGGCGAAGATGACGCCGCCGAGCCCGACGAGCGCGACGTTGCCGAAGGAGTCCGCCATCTGGGCGGCGGCACCGGCGGCGCCGTGCTCCTCCGGCCGGGAGTATCCGAGGACCAGCACCGACAGGCTGGCCGTCGCCAGTCCCATCCCGAGGCCGCCGAGCATGCAGCTGATCACGGCCAGCCACGCCGGGACGAACGGCAGCACGATGAACATCCACACGCCGATCGCGCAGGTGACGAACACCGCGCCGGCCCGGACCAGGCTGGGCCGGGTGGCGCGCAACGACGGCCTGCTCTGCCACCACGAGCCCGCCGTCCACCCGAACGAGCCGAGGGAGAGGGTGAGGCCGGCGATGGTGGTGGACAGCCCGCGGTGCTCCACGAGCATCAGCGGGACGAACGACTGCCAGCCGAAGAAGGCGCCCGCGAAGATGCCGCGCATCCCGACCACGGCGGGCAGGCCGCGGGCGAACCGGAGCGTTCCCGGCGGGAGCAGCCTCGGGAGGCTCAGCACCAGGGTGGCGACGCCGACCACGACCAGGAGCAGGCTCCACCAGGTGCGTTCCTGGCCGGCGTACTGCAGCAGGCCGATACCGACCGCCGCCCCCAGCGCGCGCCGCTTGCGGCCCGAACGCGCGGCCGACGGCTCCACCGTCGGCAACCCGCTCAGGCTGGGAATCACCAGGGCGAGCGGCAGCAGCGTCAGCGGCACCAGGCCGAGGAAGACCAGCCGCCAGGTGAAGTGTTCGGTGACCGTGCCCGCGATCACCGGCCCGATCAGCGACGGGAGCACCCAGGCGCTGGAGATGGCGGCGAAAACCCGGGGCCGAAGCTGCGCGGGAAACGCACGGCCGACGATGACGTAGAGCGTGACGACGACCGCGCCGCCGCCGAGTCCCTGGATCATCCGCCCGAGGACGAACAGTGTCATCGTCGGCGCCCCGCCGGCCACCAGGAGGCCGGCGCCGAACAGCACCGTGCCCACGACGAAGGGGATGCGCGGGCCGAGCCGGTCGCACAACTCGCCGGAGATCACGGTGGCGAACATGCTGGCCGTCATGAAGCCGGAGAAACCCCAGGCGTAGAAGGCCAGGCCGTCGAGGTCCTTGACCGCCACCGGCATGGCCGTGCCGACCGCCATCCCCTCGAACGCGACCAGCAGGACCAAGGCGACGATGCCGATGGTGAGTGCCCGGTAGGGCGGACGGAGGATGCCGCCCTTCGACGCGGCGGGAGTGGTCTGGTCGTCGGGGGTGTCGGTGACGGCTGCGGGCGGGGTCCTGGATGCACTCACGAGGAGCCACGCTATCCGGCACCACCCCCAACGCCCATCGGGAATCGGTCCGATCCCTCTCCGCCTCCCGGCCTAGGTCTTCGGGGGCTCCGGACGGGTCGGACCTGGTCCGAAGGCAGTCCGAACCCGGTGTAGCCGTACGGCAACCGAAGTTGGCCAGAAGTTCGTCCCGCGTCCGCTGTTCCCGCCGAAGGATTCCAACCAAGCTGGGGCCCTCGCCTGATCTCCGTATCAACCGGCATGGACTCCCTGCTTGGAACCCGGGCTTCGAAACCCCGGCTTGGAGGAAACAGATGCGTGTTCGTCGTTCCGGTGCCCTCACCGCGGCGGTGGGAGCAGCGTCCCTCGCCGCTCTCACCTGCCTCGCCGCGCCCGCGAGCGCGTTGGCCGGCCCGCCCGCCGGGGCGGGCTCGACGCTCGCGCCGAAAGCCGGCACCGATCGGCACTGGTCGTCGTTCGCCGTTCACCGGGACGGGCCGTCCGTACGGGTCCCCGTCCGGGCGGCCGCTTCCGGGGAGGCGCTCCTCGACCTGACCGTCGCCGCGCCGGGCACCGACTGGGCGGTACGCGGCAAGGAGTCGGCCGTGCTGTCGGTGTACGTCGACCGCAGGTACGAGACCGACGTCGTGGTCACCGGCGATGCACCCGTCGCGCAGCAGATCGCCCTCGGCCACCTGAACAGCGGACCGCATCTCGTCGAGCTGAGGTTCGCCGACGAGCGGTCGGCGCCCGCCGCGCAACAGGTCGACGTGTCCCACTTCGCCTTCGACGTGCACGGCCGCTCCGACGCGGACTACTCCGCCCTGCGGTTCGCGCCGATCCTGCACGGCCGCGACCTCGCGCAGTACGGCGACGCGAACCAGAACGCCACCACCGACACCCCGCTCATCGCCTGGCACGAGTCCTCGTCGGCGTCGGCTCCCGGGCACACCCGGCTGACGTACTCCATCATCTGGAGCAACGAGGACGGCGGCACCAACACTCCGGCGCTGATGGCCCGCTGGGGACGCACGACCGACATCGAGTGGATCTACGCGGTCGAACTGGACGAGAACGGTGAGCGGGTGCCCGGCAGCGACACCTACCAGGCGCCCAACCACCAGACGCTTCACTTCCAGGGCGACTACGAGGGCGACCACCCGCAACTGCAGACGTGCACCTCGAACAACAACGTCTGCGACGAGGTGGACAACCCGATGCGGTTCTTCCCGTCGGCGCTGCAGACCAGGCCGGCCGGCAAGGCACGCGAGGCGGTCATGGACGCCAACCCCTGGACGTACCTCGTGATGGCCAAGGAGATGATCCGCGAAGGCAAGATCGAGGCGCCCGCACCGAACACGCCCTCCACCCCGGAGGTCAGCGACCAGCGCAACTACCTGTACGCCGTGGTGAAGAAGTCCACCGACGGACCCAACTCCGGCTCGTCGTGGGTGGGCGTCGCGCTGGGCGTACGCCTGAAGTCCGGTGACACGGTCTACCTGTCCCACCACGAGGAGCCGAGCTGGTCCCTGCAGCGCGACGACCCCGCCGCGACCACGGTGGAGCTGCCGGCCGGTACGACGCAGGACGACATCGCCGAGATCACTGCCCACCGCGTCGTGGTCGGCACCGACTCCGGTGCCACGGTCCACGTCACCGGCATCCAGCGCGGCTTCCTGCTGGGGCAGGACTATCTCCCCCAGCCGTCGTTCCTGTCCTGGTCCGGCGACGTGACGCTGACCGCCGCTTCGCCGTCGGCGGTGCTCTGGAGCCGGTGACCCGGCTGGTGACGCGGGTGTGCCGGCGTGCCCTATCCTGAGGACCGGTTCAACCGGCGGTGGGGCTCGCCGGCACAAACCGCGGCACCGGCGCCGCCAACGGTCCCTGTTGCGCAATACCCGCGCGCAATGGGAGGAACGATGAGCAGGCGCACCACGACCGGACATCCCGGCACCACGGCGGCGATCGCCGTGGGCGGCGCTCTGGGCGCCCTTTCCCGGTACGGCCTGACCGTGCTGGTCCCGGACGGGCCGGGGTCCTTTCCCTGGGGAACGTTCTTCGTCAACATCGCCGGCTGCGCCCTGATCGGCGTGCTGATGGCACTCCTGCTCGAGGTGTGGGTGGCGCACCGGTTGTGGCGGCCGTTCCTCGGCATCGGTTTCCTCGGGGGCTTCACGACGTTCTCGACGTACGCCGTGCAGACGCGCGGGCTGCTGGACGCCGGGCGGGCGGCCACCGGGCTCCTCTACCTGTTCGGCACGGTCGCCGTCGCCCTGGTCGCGGTGTGGTTCGGCACCCACCTGACCCGGCTCGCCGTCCGCGCGTATCCGCGGCGGACGCGGTCCGGCCGCGCGAGCCGCGCGCACGAGTCGTCGCCTGAGGGGCAGGCCGCGGACACCACGTCGTCGCGGTCCCCGGCCCAGCCCCAGTCCCCGTCGCAGCCTCCGTCCCAGCCCACCACGTACCAGCGAGGTGATTCCCGATGAACCCGCTCAAGGGCCCGGCCAAGCGGCTCACGGTCTTCGTCGGTGAGGACGACCGCTGGCACCACAAGCCCGTCTACGCGGAGATCGTCCACCGGGCAAGGGGGGCCGGGCTCGCCGGCGCCACCGTCATCCGCGGCATCGAGGGGTACGGCGCGTCCCGGCACCTGCACACCGGCCGGTTCCTGAGCCTGTCCGAGGACCTCCCGCTCTCGATCGTCGTCGTGGACTCGGCGGAGCGGATCGAGGCGTTCCTCCCCCAGCTGGACGAACTGGTCACCGAGGGCCTGGTGATCGTCGAGGACGTCGAGGTCGTGAGGTACGTCGGGCGCGAGGCGGAGAACTCCGCGGACGGGCCGGACGCATGAGGGTGGTGCTCGCCGTACTGGCCGGCGGGATGGTGGGCGCTCCCCTGCGCTACCACCTCGACCGGCTGGTGCAGGAGCGGCACGCGTCCGGCTTCCCCTGGGGGACGCTCACCGTCAACGTCTTCGGCAGCCTGGTGCTCGGCGTGCTCGCCGCGGGCAGCGCGTCGCACAGCCTCGGCCCGATCACGTACGCGTTGCTGGCCACCGGCTTCTGCGGCGCGCTGACGACGTACTCCACGTTCGGGTTCGAGACCCTGCGCCTGGTCGAGGACGGCGCGTTCCTCCCGGCCGCCGCGAACGTCGGCGCCAACCTGCTGGCCGGGCTGGGCGCGGCGTTCCTCGGCTTCGCCGTCGGCGGCCTGGTCTGGCCCGGCTGAGGGTCTGTCCCGCCGTGCCCGACGACCAGCCGCGAAGCCCCGACGTCACGCGCAGGCGGGTGTGCGCGGTGATCCTCCGCGACGCGAAGGTGCTGATGGTCCGGCATGTCGAGAACACGCGTGAGTACTGGACGCTGCCCGGCGGTGGGGTCGAGGACGGCGAGACCCTCGAGGAGGCCGTGCTCCGTGAGGTACGCGAGGAAACCGGGCTCGCCGGGACTGTCGGCGGGCTGCTCTACCTTCGGCGCCATCGAACACCCGACGGCGTGCCGGCGGCGGAGACCTGCTTCCTGGTGAAGGTGGATCCCGCGGCGGTCGCGACGACGGGCTTCGATCCCGAACTCGCCGCGGACGCCCAGGTGATCACAGCCGTCGCCTGGCACCCGCTGGCGAATCTCCACGCGGATCGCCAAGTGGGCTTGGCGATTCCCGCGTTGCGCCGCCTGAGCCGTTGAGAGCTCCCGGCTTTCAATCTTGACCGAATAGCGAGATTTGAATCTCGTATGATGGACTTCCAGGAGTAGGTTTCCCCATGACCACAGTGAAGTGGAACGCAGACCTGTACGACGGCAAGCACGGCTTCGTCGCCACCCGGGGTGGCGAGGCTCTGGACCTCCTCGAGGCCCAGCCCGGCGAACGCGTGCTCGACGTCGGCTCGGGCACCGGTGACCACGTGGCCGCGCTACGCGCCCGTGGCGTCGACGCGATCGGTGTCGACGCCAGTCCCGAGATGGTCGCCCGTGCCCGGGAGAAGTACCCCGACCATCCGTTCGAGGTGGCCGACGTCTGCGACCTCGGCTACCGCGAGGAGTTCGACGCGGTCTTCAGCAACGCCACCCTGCACTGGGTGGACGACAGTCACGGCGCGGCGGAGGCGATCTCCAACGCGCTGCGCACCGGCGGCCGGTTCGTCACCGAGTTCGGCGGCTCCGGCAACATCCAGCGGATCGACAGCGGTATCTGGCGGGTCCGGTCCGAGCTGGGGCTGCCAATGGTCCTGCACAAGTTCTACTTCCCGACCATCGGCGAGTACACCTCCCTGCTGGAGGAGGCGGGACGGTTCCGGGTCGACGCCGCCTGGCTGTTCGACCGGCCCACGCCGCTGGAGGGACCGGACGGCCTGGTCAACTGGGTGCGGATGTTCTGTGCCGACCTGATCGCCGACGTGCCCGACCAGGACGCGTTCTTCGCCCGGCTGGAGGAGACCCTGCGCCCACGGCTCCACCGCGACGGCACCTGGTGGGCCGACTACCGCCGCATCCGGGTGTGCGCGACGAAGGGGATGTTCTGACCCGCCGGTTCCGGCGGTGACGGCACGTCCTTACGGGTGGGCGCCGTCGTCGGCGTTCGGAACCGCGGGCCCGAGCACCTGGCCGTCCAGAAGGTACGGAGCGCGCCGCCAGACGGCCATCTCGGCGCCGCGGATCTCCCACCGCGCGTCCCAGCCCGCTTTGCGTTCGGCCTCGTCGAGTTCGTAGCACAGCAGGCCGGTCCGGGCCCGCAGGAGCTGCTGCCAGGGCGCCGGAAGCCGGGTGCGGAGGCCGTGCCGCAGGCAGACCCCGTGTGCGTCGCGCAACCGCTCGGCGTCCGCGGGGTCGGCGGCGACCAGCCCGAGCAGGCGTTCGGTGCGCTGGACCGCGGCCGCGCGGCGTTCGCACAGGTGGCAACGGATCCACTGGCCGACGTCGGCGGCCGCGGCCCGCGCCGCACCCGCGGACGCACCGTCCAGCCGGCCGACGAAGGTACGCAGGTCCTTGCTCCACAGCTGCGCCACGTGTTCGATCACCTGGGCGACCGGAGCGAGCAGGCCGTCCTCGGTGAGCCGGACCGCGCCCACGTCGCCGGAGGTGATCCGCACACCGGCCAGGTCCGCGAGGTGTTCCGCGCACAGGGTCGCCCCGCCGCGCAGTTCCGCCGCGTCCTCCGCGGACAGGTCGACCATCCAGTGCAGGTAGCGCCACTCGACCAGGTGGCCGGCGGCACACGTCGGGCAGCACGGCCAGTCCAGTACGAGGTCGGCGTCGCCCAGTGGCCGAGCCGTCCTGGCCGCCTCCTCCGCGGCGAGCACGCTCGCGGCGGTCTGTTCGCGCAGCCTGCGCCGCCTCGGGGCGTCGGGCTGTACGCCGACCAGCACGTCGCGGGCGGTCACCGGGTCCTTGGTCAGGCGCTCGTCCAGCATCATCGCCACCAGCCGGGCCTGGTCGCGTCCGGTGCGGCGGAGCACGGCCAGGCCGTGTGTGCGGCAGAAGCCGTCGCCGGCGACCAGCAGGTCACGGACGTCCTGGTCGAACAGCCCGGACGCGAGATTGCGCACCGCGTCCCGCTCGGCCCGCTCGACCGCCTCGCACGCCGGACAGGGCCCGGGCGTGGGCGGCTCCGGCGCGGCCAGCGCGCCCACCGCGGCCCTGGCGACGTCGGCGAACACCCAGCGGGCCAGCCAGGACGTCGATGCACCGAGGTCGAGCAGGTGCCGGGTGTGCGGCGCGCAGAAACCGAACGAGCGTTCCAGGCGTTCGCGGAGGCCGAGATCGACACGGGTGTCGTTCTCGTACGCGAAGAACCACCGCTGGCCTGCCTCGGAGGCGATCCGGCACACCGCGCATCCGTCGCCGCCGAGCGCGGCCAGCGCCGCCGATCGGGTGTGGGCGTCCGGTGGCCGCGCGCGATCGCCGCGTCCGCCCGGGCCTCGGAGCAGGTCGGACAGCCAGCCGGGGAGAGCCATGGCCCCAGTGTGGTTCATTCCCGCAGGCGTCGTAGAGCCGGGCGTCCGCGGAGTACGGCCGGCTCGCCCGGTCCGCGCGGGCTTGTCCGGATCGGCCGGCCCGGGGGTGGGCCGGGTTAGCGTGGTGAGGTGAGCACGACGTACGCCGAGGTTCCCGCACCGGCCGCCCTCGCCGGCGATGTGCGCTGCCTGTGGCGGTCGTCGTTCGGGGGCAGCGCGCCGATCCTGCCCGACGGGTGCCTGGACATCGTGGTCGCGCCGGACCGGGTGTTCGTGGCCGGTCCGGACACCGGCCCGTGGTTCTCCCCGTACGACCTCGGCGTGCCCATCCACGGGCTGCGGTTCCGGATCGGGCGAGCCGCCCGGGTGCTCGGTGTCTCCGCGGAGGACCTGCGGGACCAGCGGGTGGACCTGGCCGACCTGTGGGGCGCCGCCGGTGCGCGAGCGACCCGCCGACTGGTCGAACGACCGGACCACCTCGCGGCCCTGGTCACCGGCCGGCTCGACCGGACCCGAACCCGCGAGGCGGACCGGGAGGTCGACCGGGTGGTGCGCGTCCTCGCCGCGGGGGGCGGGCGAGTGCGGGAAGCACTGACGGAGGTCCCCCTGGGTGAGCGGCAGTTCCGGCGGCGGTTCAGTGCCGCCGTGGGCTACGGACCGGCCACGTTCGCCCGGATCGCCCGGTTGGTCCGCGTCCGCGACCTCGCCCGCGGGCATCCGCGGGCGACGCTCGCCGACCTCGCCGCCGCGGCCGGCTACACCGACCAGGCCCACCTCGCCCGGGACTGCCGGGACCTGACCGGCGCCACGCCGAGCGCGCTCCTTCGAGCCGGCCAGGATCCCGAACCGCCGCCCGATCGGCGTGCCGGACCTGATCACCGGTCCCCCGGCCCGGCCCCGAACGCGACGTCCGTTTCGTACAAGCAGGGTGTCGGTGGCCGTGGATAGCGTCGGCGGCATGAGTTCGCCAACCAACGCCCCGGCCGGCACCTCGGCCACGGTAGACGTGGACCGCGCCCGGGCCTTCGTCGGCTCCGAGGGACGGATCCTCGAACGCCGCCTCGCCCAGGTACACCTCGACGCCGACCGGTCCGCCGTGCCCGCGGTCCTGGCCGCCCTGCGCGCACATCGCAACGCCGACGGCGGCTTCGGCCACGCCCTCGAACCCGATGCCCGCACCCCGCACAGCCAGCCGCTGTTCGCCGACTTCGCCCTCGACGTGCTGGACGACCTCGCGGCCGCCACCGGAGATCCGGGCCCGGCTCGCGAGCTCCTCGCCGGCACCGGCGACTACCTCGCGACCGCGGCCACCGACGGCGGCGGCGTACCCATCGTCCTGCCCTCGATCGCCGCCCACGCGCGGGCCGAGCACTGGGGCAAGGGCGAGTTCCCGGCCGGGCTCAATCCCACCGCCGCGCTGGCCGGGCGGTTCCGCGCCCTCGGGATCGACCATCCCTGGGTCGACGAGGCCGCCGCGTTCTGCTGGCGACAACTGGAGAGCCCCGACGCGGTGGCCGACGCGCACACCGCCCTGTGCGTGCTCCGGTTCCTGGAGACCGACCCCGACCGCGGGCGCGCCGAGCCGGCCTACGACGCCCTGGGGGCCCGACTGGGTGAGCTGGCACTGTTCCAACTGTGGCCGGGCAGCGGCTACGGCCTCACCCCGCTGCAGTTCGCACCGCACCCGGACAGCCCGCGCCGCCGGTTCTTCCCCGACGACGCGGTGGAGGCGCACCTGGACGCGCTCGCGGCCGCGCAGCGGGCCGACGGCGGCTGGTCGATCTCGTGGGACGCGCCCGGTGAGACGGCGACCCGGGAGTGGCGCGCGATCGTCACGCTCGCGGCACTGCGCGTGCTCAGGGCGTACCACCGCGGCTGACCCCGGCCTCCTCACGACATCCCGGCTGGCCACCATCGGGCATCGGCTCGCCCGGACGCCGACTCCTCGTCAGGCTCGTAGCTGACCGGTCGGGCGGTTCTCCGTCCGACGGACGGACGACACGAGGAGCGCATCACCGTGGCACTGCGGTTGATCCATGTAGGCATCGGCGGTTGGGGCGGCGACTGGGCGGTCAACGCCGTTCCGCGCGTACCCACCATCGAACGCGTCGCGGCCGTCGACGCCGATCCGGCCGCGCTGGCCAAGGGACGCAAGCGGGCCGGCATACCCGAGGAGCAGTGCTTCACCTCGCTGGGTGAGGCGATGGACAAGGTGTCCGCGGACGCCGTGCTCGTCACCGCGACGGTCGGGGCGCACGTCCCGCTGGCGGTCGAGGCGCTGCACGCGGGAAAGCACGTGCTGGTGGAGAAGCCGTTCGCTCCCACGGTGGCCGAGGCGCACGAGGTGCTCGCCGCCGCGGACGAGGCCGGCCGCACCGTGATGGTGAGCCAGAACTACCGCTTCTTCCCCGCTGCCCGCACCGCCGCCCGGCTGGTCGCCGACCAGGCGCTCGGCCGGCTGGGCACGGTCCACATCGACTTCCGCAAGTGGGCCAACAGCGCGCCGGAAGCCGGCCACCGCCACTACCGGCTCGTCCACCCACTGCTGTACGACATGGCGATCCACCACTTCGACCTGATGCGGATGGTCCTCGGCCAGGAACCGGTCTCGGTCTACACCCAGGTCAGCGATCCGCCGTGGAGCCGGTTCAAGGAGGAGGCGTCGGCCGTTCTCACGGTCACCTTCGACGGCGGCAGCGTGGTCAGCTACCGCGGCAGCTGGGTGAGCTCGGGCGAACCGACCGCCTGGTCGGGCGCGTGGCACCTGGAGTGCGAGGACGGCGAGATCTACTGGACGGGCCGGGACGGGCCCGCCGGCTCGGCCGAAGGTGACGACATCCGGGTGACCCGGCGCGGCGACGAGGGACCGGTCGCCGAGCCTGTGACGATGCTCGACGTTCCCTACATCGGCCGGGCGGGGTCACTGGCCGAGTTCGCCCGGGCCGTCGAGGCAGGTGAGGAACCGGAGAGCTCCGGCCGCCGTAACGTCGCCAGTCTCGCGCTGGCCGAGGCGGCGGCGCGTTCGGTGGTGTCCGGCCAGGTGGAGAAGGTGACCTGGGGCCAGGACTGAACCCGGCCCCACGGCTTGTCCGGATCCCACGAGGTTCGAGCCGGTCCGGTCGTCGTACCTCCCCCCGCGCGGATCGCCGGGGGAGATACTTCTTTTACCTCCCGTTGACCACTTTTCGTCCAGGTTCGGCCAGGTTTGCCTCCGGCCCGGCGTCGCCTGGTTGACGGCCGCCCCGCGAGAGGCTCCAGAATGGCCGCCGCTTTGCGTTGATTCATCTGATGGTCAGCTGAATCTGTGGCGACAGCGCTCGAGTGTCCGCACGGGAGTTCGGAGGATGCATGGCCACGTCTTCGCAACAGAGAACGGACACGGCTCCCAAGCCGCCCGCGGGAGCCAGCCGGGCGCGCTACATGGTCTTGTGGATCGCGTTCGCCGGCCTGACGCTCAACTACCTCGACCGCGCGAACCTCGCGGTGGCGCTGCCGTTCATGCAGGACAGCATGCACATCGAGCTCAGCCACGCACAGCAGGGACTGATCTTCGGGGCGTTCTTCTGGGCGTACGACGGGTTCATGCTGCTTGCCGGCTGGTTCGCCGACCGGTCCGGACCTCGCCGCGCCCTGACGTTCGCCGCGGTGTGGTGGTCGGTCTTCACCATCCTCACCTCCCTCGCCCGCGGCTTCTGGTCGCTGTTCGCGGTGCGCTTCCTGCTCGGCGCCGGTGAGAGCCCGGCGTACCCGGCGGCGACGAAGGCCAACTCCCGCTGGTTTCCCCGGCACGAACGCGCCTTCGCCGCCGCGGTCGTCGACTCCGGGTCGCGGGTCGGCAACACTCTCGCGCTGCCCATCGTCACCGGCCTGATCGCCCTGGTGAGCTGGCACTTCTCGTTCATCGTGCTCGGTGTGCTGGGAGTGATCTGGGCGGGCATCTGGTACCGCTTCTACCGCGACCCCGCCGAGCATCCCCGCGCCAACGACCTGGAACGCGAGTACATCCTGGCCAACGGCGCCCGGCTGGACGAGACCGACGACGCGGACGCACCGCAGGTCAAGTGGCGTTCGCTGTTCCGCTACCGCACGGTGCGCGGGATGATGCTCGGCTTCTTCTGCCTGAACTTCGTCATCTACTTCTTCCTCACGTGGTTCCCGACCTACCTCAAGGACGCCCGCGGGATGGACCTGGCGCAGATGGGCACGCTCGGCATGGTGCCGGGCATCTGTGCGGTGCTGCTCGGCTGGCTGGCCGGCCGGCTCGGTGACCGGGCTGTCCAGCGGGGAGCCGACGTCACCCGCGTGCGCAAGACGGTGATGGTCGGTGGCCTGCTCGGCGGGGCGGTCATCGTGTTCGCCGCGATGGCGACCTCGATCTACCTGGCCCTGGCGTTCCTGGCCATCTCCTACACCAGCCTGGCCGTCGCCGCGACCGGCATCTGGTCCCTGCCCGGCGACGTCGCGCCGAGTTCCCGGCACGTCGGCTCGATCGGCGGCATCCAGAACTTCGCGTCCAACATCGCCGGGATCATCAGCCCGTACGTCATGGGCGTCCTGCTGGACATGTACGAGGGCAACTACCTGCCGTCGTTCCTGGTGGCGGCCATCATCGCCGTGGTCGGCGCGTTCACGTACGCGTTCGTGGTCGGCAAGGCCGAACCGCTGCCGCCGCTTCCCGCCCGCCGCTGACCCACCGGCCCTGCCCCCGCCCGGGGTGGTCCCGTCGGGCGGGGGAAGGGCCGGCGGGGCAAGACCGAATGGCGCAAGACCGACGGGCCGGGCCTCAGACGAGCACACCGACCAGGGTGAGGAGGCCCGCGGCCAGCAGCACGACCGCCCAGACCAGGTCGAGGTTGATCCAGGCCGTACGCAGGATGGCCAGGCCGACGAACTGGTAGACCACGAACGCGATCGCCGCCCCGACCGCCGCCATCGCCAGGGTGTGCACACCGGCGGCGAGCAGGCCGTGCACCGCGGCCTCGCCCAGGCCGGTGGCACCGTGACCGGATCCGCTCGTCGCGGTCACCGGCTCCGTCGACGTAACGTCCCCCGAATGCCCAGCCGGGCCCGCGCGGCCGCCGGAGGCCAGGACGGGTACGAGCATCAGGCCCGCGCCGTGCACCGAGGCCATCAGGAACGACCACGCCGCCAGCTGCCAGGCGGACAGCCGCATCCCCACCCACGCGAAGTGACGTTTGGACAGCAGCCGCCACGTTCCCATGCCCACCAGCGCCACCCCGCCGACGACGGCCACCAGCCGGGTCGTCCACGCGGACGCACCGACCGTCACCGCAACCGCCACCACGGCGATCGAGACGAAGTGGCCGGCTCCGATGGGTGCCAGCGAGCGTGCCATCGCCCATCGGCCGCGTTCCTGCAGACCGATTGCCACCACCAGCAGCCACCCCATGGCGGGGTTGAGCCCGTGGAAGGCGCCGAGGCCTGCCAGGGCCAGCGTCGTTCCCAGGGTCATCTGGTCATCGGAACGAGGACACCCCGCGCGTCACGACGGTCGTCGTTGGGACTGCTCGTCGGGACGTTCGGCAGCGGAGACGGGCAACGGAACTGGACTGTCATCGGAGCAGGACGGCCGTCAGGGGAAGCAGTAGGAGTCCGACGAGGCGTCGCCGCCCTGGAGCCGGATCTGGTGCACCCGGCGCCCCCGGAAGTCCGCGTCGTGCGGGAAGAACCGCTCGTCCGGGGTCAGGCCACCCGCCTGGGGGTCGACGTCGAGTTTGGCCACCCACGCGCCCACCCCGTCGGGGTAGAACTGGTCGTCCCAGGCGCCGTAGAGGGAGTTCGATACGTACACCCGGGCGCCGTCGCGGCTGACCTCCACCATCTGCGGACCGCCGGACAACGCGACATCCGGCGCGGCGGGATGTGGTGTCCGCCGCACGATGCCGCCGAGCCGGACCGACCCCGTCTGCCGCGGATGCTCGGGGTCGGTGACGTCGAACTGCAGCAACTCCCCTGTCCCCCACGCCGAGACGTACAGAAAGCGGTCGTCGACCGACAGGTCGATGTCGGTGACCAGCGGCGGGACCGCACCGAACGGCTGCAGGGCGGGCGGCAGGTCGGCGGCGTCCGCCGGCTCGGCCGGGATCTGGATCACCTTCCGCGCCGCGAACTCCGAGCCCTCGCGGGTCCACAGCCACACCGACGCGGACAGGTCCTCGGTGCTCACCACCACGCCGACGAAGCCGTACTGCTTCCTCGGGTCGTGGGCCGGGCGCAACTCCAGCACCATCTGGTGCTGTGCGCCGAGGTCGACGGTCTGGATGTTGCGTCGTTTGCGCAGGTCCCAGAAGTGCAGCCGGTGGCCGTACTTGTTGGCCAGCAGCAGCTCGGGCACCACGCCGTTCTCGAGCATCGACGGCGTGCCCCACTCGCTGGTCACCGCGACGTCGTGGCCGATGTGCCACCACAGGTCGTAGGCGAGGTACTGGTCGCCGCGGTCGGCCTCCCACGCTCCGCGCACCTCGAACGTCGTGTGGTCAAGGATCGCGACCCCGCCCGGGCCCTCCTCGCCGTGGCCGCCGAGCGCCGACACGTAGATGCCCTCCGGACCACAGTGGACGGTGTGGGGGCGGGAGTAGCCGGCCCGCTTGCCGAGTTCGTCGGCCTCCAGCACCTTGACGATCCGCGGGCTGGCCGGGTCGTCGCGGGTGTCGATGACGTAGATCCGTGACGAGCGGATTCCGGGGACGACGAGGTAGCGGCGTTCGACGTGGGGGTGGGCTGCCGTCGGGCACAGCGCAGTGCTGCAGGCGTTCCAGCCGAAGTGGTGCAACTCGTCACCGACGTTCGGCAACTCCGTCCAGCCGACCACCTCGCCGTAGGTGGCGGAGGTCTCGTCGACGTCGAGGACGGCCAGCGCGTCGGGCCTGTCGGCCGGACGGGCGAACGCCGCGACGTAGGCGAGCTTCTCCGCCGGCGCGGCGGCGGCGTCTCGCGGCGAGGGATAGAACGTCGGGCCCGGGGTGAACCGGGGCACGTCGACCACTCCTGTCGGACGAGTCAGAGCTACCGGTGTCCGTCCCGACTCCGGCGACCCAGCCACCTTGTCACGCCGCGCGAGCACCGGGCAACACGTTGGGCAACAGCCGCCGCGGCGTGACCGACGCTCACTTCTCCACGTGGCCCCAGCTGTCCCAGTAGGTGATCTCCTCGACCGGTCGCCGCTTGGCCGGCCTGAAGTCGGTGCCGATGGTGTAGGCGACCGGCAGCAGAGCGGCCTGGGTGACGTCCGGCGGGATGCCGAGGAGTTCGGCGGCCTCCTCCTCGTGGGCGAGGTGGAACGACGTCCACGCCGAGCCGAGCCCGCGCGAGCGCAACGCCAGCTGGAAGCTCCAGATGGCCGGGTGGATCGAGCCGAAGAAGCCGGCGGCGTACCGGACGTCGGTGATGCGCCCCTCGATGCACGGGATGACCAACGCCGGGACCCGGTCGATGACCTCCATGAGGTAACGGGCCGAATCCTGCACGCGGTCCTGCTGGGCGCCGCCGGACTCCGCCTGGCCGGCGGCGCGCATGTAGGCGGCACCACCGGAGCGGTAGAGCTCACCCAGCCGGGCACGCTTGTCCGGATCCGTCACGATCACCCAGCGCCAGCCCTGCTGGTTGCTGCCCGTCGGTGCCTGGACGGCGAGCCGGATGCAGTCCAGTAGCACCTCCCGCGGCACCGGGCGGTCGAGGTCGAGTCGCTTGCGGACCGCCCGGGTGGTGGTGAGCAGGTGGTCGGTGGCCTGGGTGTCGATCGGCGAAGACATGCGTTCGACACTACCGACGGCCGGCCGATCACCCGGCCGGGTGTGCCCTACGCACTCCTCGTCTTTGCCGCCTTCTTCGCCGTCGGCGCCTTCTTCGCGGTTGCCGTCTTCCGTGCACCTGCCGCCGACTTGGCGACCGGAGCCGCCTTCTTCGTCACCTTGCGGGCGCCGGCCGCCTTGCCGGCGGCCGCCTTGGTAGCGGTCGCCTTGGTAGCGCTCGACTTGCCGGCGGCCGCCTTTCCAGCGGTCGCCTTCGTGGCGGTCGCCTTACCAGCGGCCGACTTGGTGGCGGTCGACGTGGTGGTCCCCCGCGAGGCACCGATGGACTGGCTCGCCGCTGACGCGGCTCGCCCCGATCCGGTGCCCGAGCCGACCGACGAGGCAGGCAGCACGTGCCGCAGGAACTGCCCGGTGTAGCTGTTGTCGTCGGCGGCGATCTCCTCCGGCGTGCCCTCCGCGATCACCTCACCGCCGCGGTTTCCGCCTTCGGGACCGAGGTCGATCAGCCAGTCGGCGGTCTTGATCACGTCGAGGTTGTGCTCGATCACGATCACGGTGTTGCCCTGGTCGACCAGCCGGCCGAGAACGCCGAGCAGCTTGCGGATGTCCTCGAAGTGCAGACCGGTGGTCGGCTCGTCCAGGACGTACAGCGTGCGCCCGGTCGACCGCTTCTGCAGCTCCGACGCGAGCTTGACCCGCTGCGCCTCGCCTCCGGACAGGGTGGGTGCGGACTGGCCCATCCGGACGTAGCCCAGACCCACGTCGACCAGGGTGCGCAGGTGCCGCGAGATCGCCGGGATGGCCTCGAAGAACTCCAGTGCCTCCTCGATCGGCATGTCGAGGACCTCGGAGATCGTCTTGCTCTTGTAGTGGACCTCCAGGGTCTCCCGGTTGTAGCGGGCGCCGTGGCACACCTCGCAGGGGACGTAGACGTCCGGCAGGAAGTTCATCTCGATCTTGATCGTGCCGTCGCCGGAGCACGCCTCGCAGCGCCCACCCTTGACGTTGAACGAGAACCGGCCCGGGAGGTAGCCGCGGATCTTCGCCTCCGGCGTCTCCGCGAACAGCCGCCGGATGTGGTCGAACACGCCGGTGTAGGTGGCCGGGTTGGACCGCGGCGTACGCCCGATCGGCGACTGGTCGACGTGGATCACCTTGTCGATGTCGTCGGTGCCGGTGATCTTCTGGTGCCGGCCGGGCACCTCACGCGCGCCGTAGATCTGCTTGGCGAGCGAGGTGTAGAGGATGTCGTTGACCAGGGTCGACTTCCCCGAGCCGGAGACGCCGGTGACGGCGATGAACGTGCCCAGCGGGAACGACACCGTGACGTCGCGGAGGTTGTGCTCCCACGCCTTGTGCACGGTGATCTGCCGCTTCGGGCTGATCGGGCGGCGCAGGTCGGGGATGGGGATCGACCGCCGGCCGGAGAGGTACTGCCCGGTCATCGAGTCGGGGTGGTCGTACAGCTCCTGGACCGAGCCGGTGTGCACCACCTGGCCGCCGTGCTCGCCGGCGCCGGGGCCGATGTCGACCACCCAGTCGGCGGTGCGGATGGTGTCCTCGTCGTGCTCCACCACGATCAGGGTGTTGCCGATGTCGCGGAGCCGGACCAGGGTCTCGATCAGCCGGTGGTTGTCGCGCTGGTGCAGGCCGATCGACGGCTCGTCCAGGACGTACAGAACGCCGACCAGTCCGGACCCGATCTGGGTCGCCAGCCGGATGCGCTGCGCCTCACCACCGGACAGCGAGCCGGAGGGCCGGTCGAGCGTGAGGTAGTCCAGGCCGACGTCGAGCAGGAACCGCAGCCGCTCGCCGATCTCCTTGAGCACCCGCTCGGCGATCTGCTTCTCCCGCGGGCTCAGCTCCAGGCCGCGCAGGAACTCCGCGATGTCGCCGATCGGCAGCGACGACGCGTCGGCGATGGACCGGTCTCCGATCGTCACCGCGAGCGAGATCGGCTTCAGCCGCGAACCCTGGCAGCTCGGGCAGGCCACCTCGCGCATGTAGCCCTCGAACCGCTCCCGGCTGGAGTCGGACTCCGCCTCCGCGTGCCGGCGGGAGACGTAGGAGATCACGCCCTCGTAGGTGGTGTAGTAGGAGCGCTCACGGCCGTAGCGGTTGCGGTAGCTGACGTGCACCTGGTCGGCGTAGCCGTGCAGCAGCGCCTTGCGGACCTTCGCCGGGAGCCGCTCGAACGGTGTGTCGGTGCGGAACCCGATGGTGGTGGCCAGTGCCTCGATCAGCCGCCCGAAGTAGTCGGTCACGTGCGCACCCGCCCACGGTGACAGCGCGCCCTCGTCCAGGCTCTTCGTCGGGTCGGGCACCACCAGGTCGGGATCGACCTCCATCCGGGTGCCCAGGCCGGTGCAGTCCGGGCAGGCGCCGTAGGGAGAGTTGAACGAGAACGACCGCGGCTCGAGCTCCTCGAAGGACAGGTCGTCGTCAGGGCAGTACAGGTGCTCCGACCAGACCCGCTCGCGGTGGGGGTCGTTCTCCGGCAGGTCGACGAAGTCGAGGGTGACGAGCCCGCCGCCCAGGTGCAGCGCGGTCTCGATGGAGTCGTTCAGCCGCCGCTTGGCCGAGCTCTTCAGCCCGAGCCGGTCGACCACCACCTCGATGGTGTGCTTGCGCTGCTTGTCGAGCTTGGGCACCTCGCCCAGGGGGTGGACCTCGCCGTCGACCCGGACCCGGGAGTAGCCCTGGGTGGTGAGCTGGCGGAACAGGTCGGTGTATTCGCCCTTGCGGCCGCGCACCAGCGGTGCGAGCACCTGGAAGCGGGTGCCCTCGTCGAACTCCAGCACCCGGTCGACGATCTGCTGCGGTGTCTGCCGCGCGATGGGACGCCCGCACTCCGGGCAGTGCGGGTGGCCGATCCGGGCGTAGAGGAGGCGGAGGTAGTCGTAGACCTCGGTGATCGTGCCGACCGTGGACCTGGGGTTGCGTGAGGTGGACTTCTGGTCGATGGAGACCGCGGGCGAGAGGCCCTCGATGAAGTCGACGTCGGGCTTGTCCATCTGGCCGAGGAACTGCCGGGCATAGGCCGACAGCGACTCGACGTAGCGGCGCTGGCCCTCGGCGAAGATCGTGTCGAACGCGAGGCTCGACTTGCCCGACCCGGACAGGCCGGTGAAGACGATGAGGGCGTCACGCGGCAACTCGAGGGACACGTCCTTGAGGTTGTGCTCGCGGGCACCGCGGATGATCAGCTGGTCGGACACGTGGTGGTTCCGTCCTCGGCAGCGGGTTTGGTGGGCAGTGGTCGGGCTGAGCCGGTCTGGGGTCGATCCGGCGTGCTGGAGCGGTTGCTGGTGATCGAACGAGCAGGTCAGCGGCCCGGCGAGGGCCCTTCCCAGCCCGTCGGCAGATGGGTTTTGTCAGGGCTTGGCCATGCTAGCCCCGCCCACCGACAAGCCCTCCGACAAGCCCTCGCGGCCGCCTCGTTCCGTCACACCCGCTCACCCCGAGTCTTCCTCGCCTGGCCATGTGCGGCCACACGGGGCCGGTATCCCCCTGCGGGTTGGACTTGCCCCCGGCGCACCCCGAAAGAATGGTCGGGAAACCGCCGCGCCGTCGCATCGGTTCCGATTCCCCGTCACGGGTCGAAGATCCGGATCGCGCTCGGCTCGGCCTGCTCGTCCCCGTACAGAATGGGTTTCGATGATTCGTATCGCCATGCTCAGCTTCTGGCACGTCCACGCCCTCGGCTACGCCCACCAGGCCCAGGAACACCCGGGCACGGAGATCGTGGCCGCCTGGGACGAGGACCCGACACGCGGCCGGGCCGAGGCGGACAAGCTGGGTGTCCCCTTCCACGAGAACCTCGCCGACGTCCTCGCCCGCGACGACGTGGACGCGGTGATCGTGGACACGCCGACCAACATCCACCCCGAGGTGATCAGCGCCGCCGCCCGGGCCGGCAAGCACATCTTCACCGAGAAGGTGCTCGCCCTCACCGTGCGCGAGTGCAACGAGATCCTCGCCGAGGTCGACAAGGCGGGCGTGGCGCTGATCCTGTCGCTGCCCAGGCTGTACCACGGCTACACCCAGGCGATCCGGGAAGTGCTGGACTCCGGCGCTCTCGGTGACCTCGCGGTGGTCCGCACCCGGCTCTCCCACGGCGGGGCGGTCGGCGAGGGCTGGCTGCCGGAGCACTTCTACGACCCCGAGCAGTGCGGCGGCGGCGCGTTGGTCGACCTCGGCTGCCACCCGATGTACCTCACCCGGCTGTTCCTCGGCGCGATGCCCGAGTCGGTGAGCGCGAGCTACGGCCACGTCACCGGCCGTCAGGTCGAGGACAACGCGGTCGCCGTGCTCCGCTACCCCAACGGCGCGCTCGGTGTCGTCGAGGCCGGGTTCGCCACGACGTACTCCCCGTTCAGCATCGAGATCCACGGCACGAAGGGCAGCCTGCTGTTCGGTACGCCCGACCAGAAGCTGCTGGTGCGCAGCCCGGCACACGAGGGCGGCGAGAAGTGGGTCGAGCTCCCCGTGCCGGACAACCAGCCGGACGCGTTCGCCCAGTGGGTGGAGCACGTCGAGCAGGGCACCCGGCCGACCGCCAACGTCGAGATGGGCGTCGACCTCACCCGGCTGATGGAGGCCGCCAACCACTCCGTCGCCGTCGACGGGCCGGTACGCATCGACAGCGTGACCGGCTGAGCGGCTGAGCACCCGTACGACCTTCCCCTGACCCCGAGCTGACCCGGACGACCGTCCGGACGAGCGGAGATCGGCAACGTCGCCGAGATCCCGTACATCCCGGTCGCCGGAAACCCCCGGACCGGCCGGGACCACGCGTCAACCCGCAGTTGCAACCAGGAGGATCTCCCCAATGACCGTGAACGTCGGGCTCATCGGCTGTGGCGGCATCTCCAACCCGCACGTCCGTGGCTACCTCGAAATCCCCGACCGGGCGAAGGTGACCGCGGTCGCCGACGTGGTCCAGGAGAACGCCCGCACCCGCGCCGAGCAGGTGGGCGGCGCGCAGGTCTTCTCCGACTACCGCGACATGATCGCCACCGCAAATGTCGACGCGGTCGACATCTGTCTCCCCCACCACCTGCACGCGGACGCGATCCTCGCCGCCGCCGAGGCCGGCAAGCACATCCTGTGCGAGAAGCCGCTGTGCATCACCACCGACGAGGCCGCCAAGATCACCCAGGCGGTCAAGGACAACGGCGTGACGCTCATGTGCGCGCACAACCAGTTGTTCATGCCGCCGGTGGCGAAGGCCCGCGAGCTCATCCAGAACGGTGCGCTCGGCAAGGTCTACGAGCTGCGGACCACCGACAGCTTCTTCAACCGCGGCCTGAACTCCGACATGGGCTGGCGCGGCAGCCTGCAGACCGCCGGCGGCGGCGAGCTGATCGACACCGGCTACCACCCGACGTACCTCCTGCTCCACCTGGCCACCGCCGAGCCGTCGGAGGTCGTGGCGATGACCAGCCGGCACCGGCTGGAGATGGAGGGCGAGGACTCCGCGCAGGTCATGGTGCGCTTCGCCGACGGCAGCGTGGGCACCATCGTCACCAGCTGGGCCTACCAGCCGGCGGCGGTGACCGAGAAGTTCTCCGTAGTGGCGGAGAAGGGCACGCTGTGGAGCGACGGCAAGACCCTGAACCACCGCACCATCGACGGCCAGCTCACGACGGTGGAGTTCCCGGAGGTGCACGCGTTCTCCGCGGAGATCGCCGACTTCATCACCTGCGTCACCGACAAGCGCCGGCCGATCAACACCGAGGTCGAGGGCGTGCACGTGCTGAAGGTCATCCTCGGCGCGTACGCCTCGGTGAAGGAGAAGCGGGTCGTCACCCTCGCCGACCTGTGAGGCGAACGACGTACCGACCGAGGTACGGAACGTAGGACCGAACGAGGCCCGGCCCGCGGCGACGCGGTGCCGGGCCTCGTCGCGTGCGGGGTCTCCTCAGGGCCTCCTCAGAGCCTCGTCAGAGCCGGGTGAGCCGCCGGGCGTACCAGTCGGTGCGGGCCTGCGGCTCGACCGGCACCACCTGCACCCGCGCGCCGAGGACCGTGAGCCCGCTGGGCCGGGCCAGCACCGGCTGGAGGTAGGCGGTCACCACCTCCGGCAGGTCCTGCGTCAGCCGGGACACCCGGTGCAGCAGGTCCTCCAGCGCGGCGACGTCGGCGTGCTCGCCGCCACGGTGGCCGAAGAGCAGCGGGGCCGCGCGCACCTCCCGGACCATCTCCGCCGCGTCGACGTCGGTCAGCGGCGGGATGCGGTAGGCGAGGTCGCCGAGCAGGTCGGTGGCCACGCCCGCCAGGCCGAACGACACGATCGGGCCGAACATCTGGTCCTCCGCGCAGCCGATCACCACGGGTACGCCCGGCGCGGCCATCTGCTGCACCACGAACCCGGCCCGCTCCGGCCCGCCCATGGTGCCGGCCATCGTCGCCCAGGCGTCCCGCATCTCCGCCTCGGTGTCGATGTTGCGCCACACGTCGGCCATGTCCGGGCGCTGGCGCAGGTGGGGCGCGGTCGCCTTGAGGACGACGTTCCAGCCGAGCCGCCCGGCTGTGGCCACCGCCTCGTCGGCGGATCCGACGGGGTAGGCCGGCCAGATGTCGATGCCGTAGCAGGCCAGCAGATCGTCCAGGTCCTTGCCCTCGACGTCGCCACCGTCGGGACGGTCGGCCAGCACGCCCGCGACGATGGACCGGGCCCGGTCGTCGTCGATGCCCTGCAACGGAGGGATCCGCCCACGCGGGCTGGCCCGCCACCGGGCGTACGCGGTCACCTTCGCCAGCGCGCGCACCCCGCCGTCCGGCGACGGATAGGAGGGTACGGAGCCGCGGACCGCCACTCCGTCCTCGTCGTAGCGGCGCAGTGGCTCGGGTACGCCCTGGCTGCCGAGGAACGTCACCACCACCGGCTTGGTGCACTCCCCCGCCACCCGGGCGATCACCTCCGCCACGTCGGCGCCGTCTCGGTCGACCGGCGAGACCCACACGGCGAGGACGGAGTCGACCGTCTCGTCGTGGATCACCTCGCCGAGCGCGCGTTCGAAATCCTCGGCGGTGGCGTCGGGCGGCAGCGCACCGGCCTGGCGGACCACGGTCAGTCCGGCCTCGGCGGCGGCGTCGGCGGCCAGCATGCCGAGGGAGTCGGAGTTGCCGACGATGGCGAGGTCGCCGCCGGCCGGCAGCGGTTGGTACGCGAGCATCTGGGCGACGTCGAGCATCGCGTCCAGGGTGTCCACGAGGATCACCCCGGCCTGGCGGAACATCGCGTCAACCGCGGCTTGCGGCACGCTCGTACGATGCACCGTGTGGCCGATCGGCACGCCCTGGGTGAACCGGCCGGACCGCACAGCCACCACGGGCTTGGTCTGGGCGAGCCGGCGGGCCACCCGGCTGAACTTGCGCGGGTTGCCGATCGACTCGAGGAACAGCAGCACCACCTCGGTCGCCGCGTCCTCACCCCAGTACTGCATGAGGTCGTTGCCGGACACGTCGGCGCGGTTGCCGGCGGACACGAACGTCGACAGGCCTAGCCCGCGCCGGGCGACCGTCTCCAGGATCACCGAACCGAGTTCGCCGGACTGGCAGAAGAAGCCGACCGCGCCGCGCGCCGGCACCACCGGCGACAGGGAGGCGTTCAGGCACAGGCCGGGCGCGGTGTTGATGACGCCGAGTGCGCTCGGGCCGATCACCCGCAGGCCGTATGCCCTCGCCAGCCGCGCAAGCTTGCGTTGACGTTCGCGGCCCTCCCGTCCGGTCTCGGCGAACCCGCTGGAGACGACGATCAGGCCGTGCACGCCCTTGGCGGCGCAGTCGATCACCACGTCGCGAACGGCGTCCGCGGGCACCGCCACCACCGCGAGGTCGATCTCGCCGGGGACGTCGAGCAGGCTGCCGTACGCGGGTACGCCGGCAACCGCGCGCGCGGTCGGGTTCACGGCGTACACCGGACCGGTGAAGCCGCCGAGCACGAGGTTGCGGACCAGCGCCTGGCCCACCTTGTCCCGCGACCGGCTGGCGCCGACCACCGCGATCGAGCCCGGGGTGAGCAGGCGCTCCACCGAGCGCGCCTCCGCCCGGTGTTCGCGCGCGCCCATCACCGCCATGCTCATCGCGGTGGGCTCGATCTCCAGGGCGAAGGTGGCGACGCCGTCCTCCACGTCGCCGGTCACCTCATAGCCCGCCTCCCGGAAGACCACGGCCATCCGGCGGTTCTCCGGGAGCACCTCCGCGGTGAACTTCTCGATGCCGTTCTCCCGGGCCGCCTGGGCGAGATGCTCGAGCAGGACGCTGCCGACTCCCCTGCCCTGGTGGGCGTCCTGCACCAGGAACGCCGCCTCCGCCTCCCGCGGACCGGTGCGGTCGTAGCGGGCGACGGCGATCATCTCGTCGCCGACGGTGAGGATGAACGCCACCCGGTCGCGGTGGTCGACCCGGGTGAAGCGTTCGACGTCGCGTTCGGACAGCTGGGGGTACGGCGCGAAGAACCGGTAGTACTTCGATTCTTCGGACACGCGTGCGTAGAAGGACACCAGCCGCTCGGCGTCGTCGGGCCGGATCGGCCGCAGGAGGGCCGTGCCGCCGTCGCGGAGCACGACGTCGGCCTCCCAGCGGGCGGGGTACGGCAACTCGGCGGTCACAGGGACGAATGTAGCCGCGGCGCCTTCGGTGCCGGTCCGGCCCCGGTGCGTCGGGGTCAGCTCATGAACATCCCGCTGGTGACGTTGACGAACGTGCCGGTGATCGCGCCGGCCAGGTCCGAGGCCAGGAACGCCGCCGTACCGGCCACCTCGGCCAGCCGCGGGGAGCGGCGGGTCATCCGCATCTGGTCCAGCTGTGCGAGCAGGCCGGCGAACGCCTCCTCGTCCAGTTGCATGCCGGAGTTGACGGCGTTCAGCTTCTCCCGGCTGAACGTCTCCGGCAGCCCGGCCGTCCAGATGCCGACCACCCGCACGCCCTGCGGTCCGATCTCCGCGGCGAGGTTGCGGACGAACGTGTCCGTGGCCGCGTCGGCGGGGCCGGTGCTGCCCATCATCGGGCTGCCGTGGGAGGAGCCGCTGTTCAGCGCCAGGATCGTGCCGGATCCCTGGGCGATCATGGCCCTGGCGGCCGCGCGGGCGGTGACGAAGTTCGTCGTCAACCGAGTGTTGACAGCGCGCAGCAGGTCGGCGGTCGTCATGTCGACCAGCGGGATTCCCTGGACGTCGCCTCCCGGGACGAGGTTGAACGACACGTCCACGCCACCGGCCTGGGCCACCACGGCCCGAACGTGCTCGTCGACCGCGCTCTCGTCCAGTGCGTCGAGAACGGCGACGTCCGCCTGACCGCCGGCGGCGGTGATCTCCTTGGCGACCCGCTCGAGACTGTCGCGGGTACGCCCGGCCAGGAAGACCCGGGCACCCTCGCGGGCGAAGGTGGTGGCCGTCGCCGAGCCGATCGACCCGCCGGCGCCGTAGATGATCGCGGTCTTGTTCTCCAGCAGCATGTGCCTGCTCCGTTTCGTACGTTCGGTGTTCGTGGGGTGTTCGTGGGATGTCGGCGGGGGTTCCCCGACTGGCACCGACACTAGGGACGTACGCGTGCCGCGGAATCCGTACCGGCATCAGTACTTCCGTACTCCAGTACGTCCCCAGGCCGTCGGTCACGTCGGTCACGCCGGCCGCGTCGGCGCGCCCACGGCATGCCGGCCCGCCCGCGGCACGTAGGGTCGGGCGCGTGCTGGTGGGCCGGGAGGCGGAACGCGCGCGGATCGACGCTCTGCTCGACGATGCCCGCGCCGGCGTCAGCGCCGCGCTGGTCCTGCGCGGCGAGCCCGGCATCGGCAAGACGGCGCTGCTCGACCACGCGGCCGAACGCGCCGCGGGCCTCCGGGTGCTGCGGGCGGCGGGGGTGGAGTCGGAGGCGGAGCTTCCGTTCGCCGGCCTGCACCAGTTGCTGCGGCCGGTGCTCGGCCGGCTGCCCGCGCTGCCCGGGCCACAGCGGCAGGCACTGGAAGGCGCCTTCGGGCTGCGCACGATCCTGGGCACGATCCTGGGCACGACCCCTGCCGCGGACCCGGGTGCTCCAGGTGGCGGTGACCGGTTCCTGCTCGGTGCGAGCGTGCTGTCGCTGCTCGCCGAGGCGGCCGAGGACGGTCCGCTGCTGTGCCTCGTCGACGACGCCCAGTGGCTGGACCCGACGTCGGCGCAGGCACTGGTGTTCGCCGCCCGGCGGCTGGACCGCGAGGGTGTCGTCGCGGTGTTCGCCGTACGCGACCACTCCGACGTGTTCTCCCGCACCGGCCTGCCCGAGCTGCCCCTCACCGGGCTCGACGACGACAGCGCGCTCGGCCTGCTCTCCTCGGTCGACGCGGAGCTGCCCGGCGCGGTCCGGGAGGAGCTGCTCGCCCAGACCGGCGGCAACCCGCTCGCCCTGCGTGAGTTGCCGGCCCTGATGCGGTCGGCGCGCGGCCGGCTGCCCGGGCCGATGCCGCTGACCAGTCGCGTACTCGACGCCTTCCACCACCGGATCAGAGCACTGCCCGCGAGCGCCCGGGCGTTCCTGCTCGCCGCCGCGGCCGACGACACCGGCGAGGTGGCGGTCGTACTCCGGGCAGCGGCTGAGCTCGGCGCGGGCCTCGACGACCTGCAGGCCGTCGAGGAGCACCGGCTGGTCTCGCTGGCGGGGGACGTCCTCGCGTTCGGGCACCCGCTCATCCGGGCCGCCGCCTACCACGGCGCGCCGCTCGCCCAACGGCTCGCCGCGCACACCGCGCTGGCCGCGGCGTACTCCGCACAACACGACACCGACCGGCGGGCCTGGCACCTCGCGGCGGCGGCCACCGGACCCGACGAAGCGGTGGCCGAAGCGCTGGCGGCGGCGGCCGGGCGCGCCGCCGCACGAGGTGGCCACCACGCCGCCGCGACAGGGTACGAGCGGGCGGCCCGGCTGAGCGCCGACCCCGCCGCGGCGGCCCTGCGAACCGCCCTCGCCTGCGAGGCAGGCGTACACAGCGGCCAACCACAGTGGGCCCGGGTCCGCGCCGAACACGCCGCCCCGCACGTCGACGAGCCGTCCCTGCGGGCTCGGCTGCTGGAGGTACGCGCGGCGGCCGCGTTCGGGCAGGGCGACCTGCGCGGCGCCCACCACCTGCTCGCCGAGGGAGCCGCGCTGGTCGCGCCGCGGGACCGCGGCCGGGCCGGCTGGATGCTGATGCGCGCGGTGCACGCGGCCTGGGCGACCCCGACCGACCGGGCGCTGATCGCCGCGAGCGTGGACGAGCTCGAAACTTTGGACCTGCCCGCGGACGACCCGCTCACGTCGGTGTTCTGGCTGGCCCGATGGGCGATGGCGGTGCCGCTGCGCCGCGACACCGCCGGCTTCCCGCCGCTGGACACGGTCCTGGCCCGCGCCCGGTCGGCCGGGACCGAGGCCGGTCCCCGCGCGCTGGTCGAGGTGGCCTCCCGGGCCTTCGTCCTGGGCCGCGACGAGGAGGTCGCCGACATCGCGGCCGGGCTGGTCACCGACGCCCGGGCCCGGGGGATGCTGTCGGCGCTGCCCGCCGGGCTCGGCTACGCCACGCTGACCCAGGCCTTGCTCGGGAGGCACCGGGACGCGCTGGTGAGCGGGGACGAGGGCATGCGGATCGCCCGCGACACCGACCAGCCGCTCTGGGAGAGCTACACCGCGGGCGCCCTGGCCCACCTCGCCGCCGTCCGTGGCGACGAGGCGGGTTGCCGGGAGTTCGCCGAGACCGCCGGGGCCGGCCGCTCCGCATCGAGCGGCTCACCGGCCGGCTCGCTGGCCGGGCTGGCGACGGCGCAGGCGGCCCTGGCGCTGCTGGACCTCGGGTACGGCCGGGTCCAGGCCGCCTTCGACCGGCTGGTCTCCCTGGTCGAGGGACCGCAAGGCCACCAGAACGTCCCGGTGCGATCCGTCCCGGACCTGACCGAGGCGGCGGTACGACTGGGCCGCCCGGACGACGTCGCGGCTCCGCTGGCCACCTACGCGACCTGGGCCGACGCGGTCCGCCGGCCCTGGAGCGACGCCCTGCTGGCCCGCTGCCGGGCGCTGACCACACCGGGCCCCGACGCCGAGCGGCACTTCCTGCGCGCTCTGGACCTGCACGACCCGCGGCACCGGCCGTTCGACCGCGCGCGTACCGAGCTGTCGTTCGGGGAGTGGCTGCGGCGAGGGCGGCGGCGAAGCGACGCACGCGGACGGCTGGCGAGCGCCCTGAGGACGTTCGAGGAGATCGGCGCGCGGCCGTGGGTGGAGCGGGCGCGGGCGGAGCTCGGTGCCGCCGGGCACGCCGGGCACGCAGTAAACGCAGGCGGCGACCGGGACGCCAGGCCTGGCAACTCGGCCGGCCGTGCCGGCGAGGCCGGCGTACGTCTCACACCGCAGGAACTGCAGATCACCGAGCTCGCCGCCTCCGGTCTGTCCAACCGCGACATCGCCGCCCGGCTCTACCTCAGCCCGCGGACCGTCGCGTACCACCTTTACAAGGCGTACCCGAAGCTCGGCATCAGCTCACGCGGCGAGCTGGGACGCGTCTCACCGTAGGTCCGGTCCCACGATCCCCTCAGGCGCGTTGCCAACTTTGGTTGACAACGGCACCCTGTCAACCTAGATTGACAGAGTGCCGGACACACTCGTGGACACCCTGCGGGCGAAGGACCCACTCGAGGCGCTGGGCCAGATCGCCGAGCTCGAACGCCAACTCGACGCCGAGACCGAGATCCAGGTCCGCCGCGCCCGCGTCCAGGGCTGTTCCTGGGAGGTCATCGCCGCCGCGCTCGGAGTCAGCCGCCAGGCGGTGCACAAGCGGTTCGCCGGCCGCACCGGTCTGCTCAGACGCAACCGAAAGTAGGGGAACGATGCCCGGACGACCTCGACCACGATCCCGCGGCGTGGGTCATCCGTCGCGCCGGCGCGGCGGCCTGCTCTCCCGGCTGCGCAGGGGACGGACACCGTTGCCTCCGGGACCGGCCGGGCCGAACGGTCCGGGTGGGCCGCCGGACGCGGGGCCGCCGCCGGCCGGGGTACGCGAGCCACGCCGGCCGGGACCCGCCCCCTCCGCCGTGAGCGCGGCCGCGGGCGAGCCGCGCGACCAGTTCGTGAACCTCGCCCCGGACCGCCCCTGACAGTCCCTGACTTCTCCACACGTCGGACCGCCCGAGCACCCGAACGCAGTTCGCGGCGCCCCGCGTCAGACCGAACGCGGCCGCCGCGCCGGGTTGGCCACGTCGTCCTCGGTGAGGCCGGAGTTCGCCAGGATGTCGGCGAAGTGCGTCTCGATCGTCTTCTGCACCTGGGTGGCGTACTCCTGCGGCGGCGTCCGGCGCTGCAGGACGTTGGTGAACAACGCCTGCAGGATCTGCGTGGTGCGTCCGCCGCCGGGACCGTTGACCCAGAAACTGCCGTACGCCGGACCGACGATCCCCTTCTGCTGGATCTTCCCGAGCAGGTCGGCGATGTCCCGGGGGTACTCGATGCCGTTGACCATCGGCGGGCCGGCCGGCGCCAGCTCGTGCGCGTCCGAGGTGCCCTGCAGGAACGCGGTGTAGCCCGGCTTGGACAGCCAGAACATCAGGAAGTCCATCACCATCTCGGTGTGCGCGGGTTCCTTCTCCACCACCCCGAGGTGATAACCGGTGGTGCCTTCGGGCGGACGGGGCCGCGACTCCACCAGCGGGCCCTCCATCGGCGGAAACTCGAAGACGTCCCAGTCGAACGGCTGCAGCTTGCCTTCCTTGATCCCGAGCTTCTTGGCCCGGCTCTCGGTCAGTGACTGAAGATCCTTGTGCAGCAGGGTCAGCGACCACGAGCCGTCCACGAGCATCGCGGCCTTGCCCTGTACGAACGGGAGGTACTGGTCGGTGTAGGCGAAGAAGTCGCCGTTGGAGTACTGCGGGAAGACCCTGATCAGGTTGGTGACCAGCTCGACCATCGCCGGTGTGTCGTACCGCAGCGTCTTGGCCTTCAGCGCCTGGTAGAACCGCTGGGCGCTGTAGGTGTACTTCGCGTGCAGCGCCGGGTCGTTGGCGTCGTAGTCGAAGTCGCCGTCGAGCTCGGGGTTCCAGTTCCAGTCGCCCGGCTGGGAGCGCGCGGAGGTGGACCAGGAGGGGTGGTACTGGTCGAAGTAGACCGAGCAGATCCAGCCGGGAAGGATGTAGTCGAAGTTGGTGGACAGCGGGATGTGCCCGGCCTTCTTGAGCTTGGCGCTGACCTCGACGACCTCACGCCAGTTCTTCGGCGGGCTGACGTTGGCCGCGGCGAAGATCTCCTTGTTGTAGTACCACAACAGGTGTAGCTGGTCGGTGCCGAGCTGTGGCCGGGTGCCCTCGGCGGTGAGCTCGCGGTACTTCCCGAAGTCGTAGTCCTTCTCCCAGGCCTGACCGGTGTAGGGGTTGACCTGCGCGCGGTACTCGTTGAAGTCGACGAAGCCGCGGAAGTCCTGCGCGTAGCCGCTGGTGACGATGTCCGGCCCGACCCGGTTGGCCGACAACTGCGTGCCCAGCCACTGTCCGTACGCGTTGGTGTCGCTGTAGTCCCTGGTCTGCCAGGAGATCTGCACGTCCGGCTGGTGCTCGCGGTAGGCCCGGGTCAGCGCCTCCTGCGCCGCCTTCGGCGGATTCTCCAACGGGGCAACGGTGATGTGCCCGCGGTAGCGCGCGGCGTCGTCGGCGCGCTGCCGGGTCGCGGGATTGCCGAACGGCTGGCCGTCGTCACCGGTGCAGCCGGCGAGGACGGACGCGATCGTGGGAGCGGACACACCGAGGGCCAGCGAACGCAGCAAGAAGGCGCGCCTACTCGAGCCGGACATGCACTGCCTCCCTGACGGTTTCGGCGCCCACACTACCGGTGGGCCTCACCCACCCGGCCGGAAACTCGAAGGCCGGGCGGGCGGCGGAATTGTGTCCGGCCACGGGGCGGTCCCGCCCACGTTCGGACGTCGTACCCGGGCGCACATCTCGGTGCCCGTGCCCGCACCCGGTGCTCACGGCGCGACGAGCAGCACCTCGGCGCCGACCGGGCGGAAGCCGGCCGCCTGCAGCGCGCGGACCGAGGTGGCGTTGCCCGGCGACACCTGCGCCCACACCGCGCCCGCGCCGGGTGGCAGCAGATGGCGCGCCGCGCGGGCCAGCGTCCGGCCGAGTCCGCGGCCCTGCCGGTCAGGCTCGACCTCGAACGCCAGCTCCCACCGGCCGGCCAGTCCTCTGCCGACCAGCACGAGTCCGCCGTCGGCGCCGTACACGCGTACGTCGTCCCGGTACCGATGCGCCCGGCGTACGCGGGGATGGCCGGAGTCGGTGATCTCCGTCAGCTCCAGCGGCGGCGGGCCGGGTAGCCGGCCTGCCAGCATCACCTGGTCGAGCGCGCCGATCCGGCGGCCCGTGCGCGCGGCCAGGGCGGACAGGAATGCCGGCTTCATCGGCGCGCCGAGGTCGGTGGCACCGGTGGCGTGGGTGGCGTCGGCGCGGTCCAGCAGGGAGAGAACCCACTCCTGCGGGACGTCCGCGGCGACCACGGTGTGCGCGGTGAACGCGACCACCGCCGCGACGCGTCCGGGGGGCTGCGGCAGTACGCGGAACGTGCCGTCGGGCGGTGGCCACTCGGCCCGTTCGACCCGGGCCAGCAGGTCGGCCAGCGCGGGGCCTCCCTGTCCGTCCGTCCGTCGTCTCGGGGGACCTGGTGGCCGGGTGTCCGCAGTCACGGGTCCATCCTGTCCCATGCGCTCCGTCGGCCTGGGTCCCGCGACCCTCGTGCTCCTCCCGGTCCTGGCCGGTCTCGCCGCACTGCTGTCGAGGCTCGGCGGCCTCGGCCACCAGCGCGCCCTCCCGCTCGCCGTCGGCCGCGCGATCGTCCAGCTCGCCGCGGTCGGGCTCGTGGTCGGCTTCGCGCTTTCGTCGTACGCCGGGACGCTGGCATTCCTCGTCCTGATGGCCGGGGTCGCGACCTTCACCAGCGGCCGGCGGCTGCGCGGACTGCCGGACGCCTGGGCACGGGCAGGTGCCGCGATCGTCGTACCCGCGACACCGGTCCTCGTCCTCCTCCTGCTGACCCGCAGCGTCCCGGCGAACCCGGCCACCCTCCTCCCCCTCGGCGGCATCCTGGTCGGCGGGGCGATGTCGGCCACCACCCTGGCCGGCCGGCGGGTGCTGGCCGAGCTCCGCGGCCGCTGGGGCGAGGTCGAGGCGGCGATGACCGTCGGGCTGACCCCGCGGCAGGCGTACCGCGAGATCGCCGGGCGGGCCGGGGCGGACGCCCTGCTGCCCGCGCTCGACCAGACCCGTACGGTCGGCCTGGTGACCCTGCCCGGCACGTTCGTCGGGATGGTCCTCGGCGGCGCCTCGCCGCTGCGGGCGGCGGCGTTCCAGCTGGTCGTGCTGGTGTGCCTGCTCGCGGTGGAGGCAGCCTCGATCGTGCTGGTCACCGAGCTCGTCGCGGCGGCCGCGCCGTTCCCCCGGCCGGCGCCCTGACCAGAGCGGGCGCCGCCGCCCGCGAGTCGCTGTGTGGCACTGTCGGTGGTGGGTGGGACCATTCCGAGTGGACCCCAGCCACCTGGTTCGACCTCGCCTGACCCTGAGGAGTGCACGCCCGTATGGCCCGTAGCAAGACCGAGCTGCCGCCCCCGGACGACTTCGAGGAGCAGATCAGCGACATCGACGTCGGCGACGAGATGCGTACGAGCTTCCTCGAATACGCCTATTCGGTGATCTACACCCGGGCGCTGCCCGACGCCCGTGACGGCCTCAAGCCGGTGCAGCGGCGGATCCTCTACACCATGTCCGACATGGGGCTGCGCCCCGACCGCGCACACGTCAAGAGCGCGCGGGTGGTCGGTGAGGTGATGGGTAAGTTGCACCCGCACGGCGACAGCGCGATCTACGACGCGCTGGTCCGGATGGCCCAGCCGTTCGCGATGCGGGTGCCGCTGATCGACGGCCACGGCAACTTCGGCTCCCACGACGACAGCCCCGCCGCGATGCGCTACACCGAGTGCCGGATGGCCGCGCCGGCGCTGGCGATGACCGGGTCCCTGGACGAGGACGTCGTCGACTGGAAGCCCAACTACGACGGCCAGGAGAGCGAGCCGCAGGTCCTGCCGGCGGCGATCCCCAACCTGCTGGTCAACGGCGCCTCCGGGATCGCGGTGGGCATGGCCACCAACATGGCGCCGCACAACCTTGTCGAGGTGGTCCAGGCGCTCCGGCAGCTGATCAAGAAGCCGAGCTCGAGCCTCGACGACCTGATGCGCTACATCCCCGGCCCCGACCTGCCCACCGGCGGCAAGATCGTGGGCCTGGCCGGCATCCGGGACGCCTACGAGACCGGGCGGGGCGCGTTCAAGATGCGCGCCACGGTCCGGATCGACAACGTGACGCCCCGGCGCAAGGGCCTGATCGTCACCGAGCTCCCCTACAATGTCGGCCCCGAGCGGGTCATGGAGCGCATCAAGCAGCTCGTCCAGTCCAAGAAGCTGCAGGGCATCGCCGACCTGAAGGACCTCACCGACCGCGCGCACGGGCTCCGACTCGTCATCGAGATCAAGAACGGCTTCCACCCAGAGGCGATCCTCGAGCAGCTCTACAAGCTCACGCCGATGGAGGAGTCGTTCAACATCAACAACGTCGCCCTGGTCGACGGCCAGCCGCGCACGCTCGGGCTCAAGCAGCTGCTGGAGGTCTACCTCGGCCACCGCTACGACGTCACCCGGCGGCGCACGACGTTCCGGCTGACCAAGGCCTCCGACCGGCTGCACCTGGTCGAGGGCCTGCTGCTCGCCATCATCGACATCGACGAGGTCATCCAGATCGTTCGCGGCAGCGACGACGCCGGCCAGGCGAAGGACCGGTTGATGAACGTCTTCGACCTCACCGAGATCCAGGCGCAGTACATCCTCGACATGCAGCTTCGCCGGCTGACGAAGTTCTCCCGCATCGAGCTGGAGAAGGAGAAGTCCTCGCTGGAGAAGGACATCGAGGAGCTCTCCGCGATCCTGGAGGACGAGCGCCTGCTGAAGCGGCTGGTGTCTGGTGAGCTGACCGAGATGGCCAACGCCTACGGCACCGAACGCCGCACCGTGCTGCTGGAGTCGTCCGGGCACGCGGTCACCAGCACGGTGCCGCTGGAGGTGGCCGACGACCCGTGCTGGGTGCTGCTGTCCTCCACCGGGCTGATGGCCCGCACCACCGGTGCCGACCCGCTGCCCACCGAGGGCTCGCGCGCCAAGCACGACGTCGTGGTGTCCGCCGTACGCGGCACCGCGCGAGGTCAGGTCGGCCTGGTCACCAGTAGCGGGCGGCTGGTGCGGCTGAACGTGCTGGACATGCCGGCACTCCCGCCGACCGCCCACGTCCCCAACCTCCAGGGCGGCGCGCCGCTGAGCGAGTTCGTCTCCCTGGACAAGGGTGAACGCGGCCTGTGCCTCACCACCCTCGACCCCGACTCCCCCGGCCTGGCACTGGGCACGGCCGCCGGCGTGGTCAAGCGGCTCGCACCCGATCACCTGGCCAACCGCGACGCCTGGGAGGTCATCACCCTCAAGGCCGGCGATGAGGTGGTCGGCGCGGCCGAGCTGCGCACCGGCGAGGAGGACCTGGTCTTCGTCACCAGTGACGCCCAGCTGCTGCGCTTCTCCGCCGGTGCCGTACGCCCGCAGGGCCGGACCGCCGGCGGGGTGAGCGGGATCCGGCTCGGCGCGAAGGCCCGGGTGGTCTTCTTCGGCGCCGTGCCCGCCGACCAGGAGGCCGTCGTGGTCACCGTGGCCGGCTCGACGTCCGCGCTGCCAGGGATGGACGGCGGCTCGCTCAAGGTCGCCCCCTACAGCGAATACCCGGCCAAGGGACGTGCGACCGGAGGGGTGCGCTGTCACCGGTTCCTCAAGGGCGAGGAGGTCATCCAGTTGGCCTGGGCCGGGCCGGCGCCCGCGCGGGCGGCCACCGCCGCCGGAGCGGCGGTGCCGTTGCCGGCCGCGACCGGGCGGCGGGACGGCTCGGGCGAGCCGTCCACCAAGCCGATCGCTGCCGTCGGCGGCCCGCTCGTCTGACCCCAGCCGATGGTCAGGACCGGGTGGTCAGGACCGGGCCGAGGCGCTGCCCAACCTCCGCCCCGCCCAGGTGGCCAGCCACAGGACCAGACCGATCGCGAGCAGCACGCCCGCGATGGTGTACTCCTGTGGGTCGCGCCCGCTCCACGGTGTGGCCAGGTAGGCACAGCAGACGATCCCGAGCACCGGGAACACCGTCGGCGCGGGGTAGTGCCGGTGCTCCACCTGGCCCCGGCGCAGGACCAGCACCGCGGCGTTGACCAGCGTGAAGACACACAGCAGGAGCAGCGCGGTGGTGCCGCCAAGCTGGCTGACCCCACCCCACGCGGCCAGGCCGACGGCGAGCACCGAGGTGAACACGATGGCCGCCCACGGAGTGCGCCGGGTCCGGTGCACGACGCCGAGCGCCCGGGGAACGATCCGCTCCCGGGACATGCCGTAGACCAGGCGCGAACGCCATCAGCATGTTGATGAGGGCGGAGTTCGTCACCGCGAACAACGCGACGAAGGAGAACGCCGCGAGCGGCAGCCAGTCGGCACCGACGCGGACCACCTCCAGCAACGGGCCGTCGGACGCGCTCAGGTGTCCAGCGGCACCAGGCTGGTCGCGATGAACGCCACCAGCATGTAGATGACGCCGGTGATGGAGATGCCGAGGAACAGCGCCCGGGGAAAGACCCGCTGCGGGTTGTGGGTCTCCTCCGCCATGTTGACCGAGTCCTCGAACCCCACCAGGGCGAAGAACGCCAGCGCCGCGCCGCTCACCACCAGCCCGAACGGGTTGCCGTCGGAGCTGAACTCGAACGACCTGCCCGGGTCGCCGACTCCCCGAAGAACCGCGATCGCACCGATCACGATGATGAACAGCAGCCCGGACACCTCGACACAGGTCAGCACGACGTTGGGGCGTACCGACTTGCAGAGTCCGGCACGGTGGTCCCCCTTCTTGTCGGATGACCACCGTGCCCGATCGGTCGCACGCGGTAAAGGGCCTCGCCGCCGGATCAGCCGTCGATGTCGGCCGTCGACATCAGGCGTCGATGGCGAGTGTCGACGTCAGGCGTCGATACGCGCGTCGTCCAGCTCATAGGCGTTCGCCACCAGGAACTCCCGCCGGGGCGCCACGTCGTTGCCCATCAGCAGGTCGAACACCCGGTCGGACTCCTCGGCCCCGGCCATGGTGAGCCGGCGCAGGGTGCGGTGGCGGGGATCCATCGTCGTCTCGGCGAGCTGGTCGGCGTCCATTTCCCCCAGGCCCTTGTAACGCTGAGGCGGGTTCTTCCAGCGGACGCCCTTCTTCTCCAGCTGCACGCAGGTGCGCTGGTACTCCGCGTCGGAGTAGGTGTAGAGGAACTTGCTCTGCCCCTTCTTGGGGTTGGTGAGCTCGAACCGGTGCAGTGGCGGAACGGCGGTGTAGACCCGGCCGGCCTCGACCAGGGGCCGCATGTAGCGCCAGAACAACGTGGCCAGCAGGCAGCGGATGTGCGCGCCGTCGGAGTCGGCGTCGGCCATGAAGATGATCTTGCCGTAGCGCGCGGCGTCCAGGTCGAAGGTGCGACCCGAACCCGCACCGACCACCTGGATGATGGCCGCGCACTCGGCGTTCTTCAGCATGTCCGAGACGGACGCCTTCTGGACGTTCAGGATCTTGCCGCGGATCGGCAGCAGTGCCTGGAACTCCGCGTTGCGGGCCAGCTTCGCGGTGCCGAGCGCGGAGTCGCCCTCGACGATGAACAGCTCCGTGTTGTCGGCGGAGGAGGAACGGCAGTCGGCGAGCTTGGCCGGCAACGCCGACGACTCCAGCGCGTTCTTACGTCGCTGGGCATCGCGGTGCTGGCGGGCGGCGAGCCGGGCCCGGGCGGCGGAGGCGACCTTGTCCAGCACCGCGCGAGCCTGCTGCTTCTCGCCCCGCTTGGAGGAGGTGAGGAAGGTCTTGAGCTCCCTGCGTACGACGTCGGACACGATCCTGGCCGCCGCGGGCGTGCCGAGCACCTCCTTGGTCTGGCCCTCGAACTGCGGCTCGGCCAGCCGGACCGTGACGACCGCGGTGAGCCCCTCCAGGATGTCGTCCTTGGTGACGTCGGGCTCGCTCGCCCGCAGGACGCGGGTGGTCTTGAGGGCGTCGTTGAACGTCTTGCCGAGCGCGCGCTCGAAGCCCTGCACGTGCGTGCCGCCCTTGGGCGTGGAGATGACGTTGACGAACGACCGGATCTCCGTCTCGTATCCGGTGCCCCACCGCATCGCGACGTCCACCGCGAGGTCGCGCTCGACGTCGCGCGGGGTCAGGTGGCCCTGGTCGTCGAGCACCGGCACGGTCTCGGTGAAGTGACCGCCGCCCTGCAGCCGGAGCACGTCGGTCACGCCTTCGTCGGTGGCGAGGTACTCGCAGTACTCCGCGATGCCGCCGTCGTGCCGGAAGCTCTCCTCCCGGACCTCGGCTTCGCGCTCGTCCCGGACCACCACCTCCAGGCCGGGCACCAGGAAGGACGTCTGCCGGGCCCGGGTGGCGAGCTCGTCGAAGACGAACGTGGCGTCCTTGGTGAAGATCTGCCGGTCGGGCCAGAAGCGCACCCGCGTACCGGTCGTACCCCGCTTGACCCGGCCGATCTTGGCGAGGCCCGAGCCCTTGGAGAAGGACGCCCGCGGCCCGTCGCCGGCGAACGTGCCGGGCACGCCACGCCGGAAGCTCATCCCCCACTTCGCGGGCGAGCGGTCGACCTCGACGTCGAGGCGGGCGGACAGCGCGTTGATCACCGAGGCGCCGACGCCGTGCAGGCCGCCGGAGGCGGTGTAGGAGATGCCGCCGAACTTGCCGCCGGCGTGCAGCCGGGTGAACACGACCTCGACGCCGGACAGCTTGGTGCGCGGCTCGATGTCGACCGGGATGCCGCGGCCGTCGTCGCGTACCTCGGCCGACCCGTCGGCGTGCAGGATGACGTCGATACGGGTGCAGGCGCCGGCAAGCGCCTCGTCGACGGCGTTGTCGATCGGCTCCCAGAGGCAGTGCATCAGACCACGGGTGTCGGTGGACCCGATGTACATCCCCGGCCGCTTGCGCACCGCCTCGAGGCCCTCGAGAACCGTGAGGTGCTGGGCGGTGTAGCCGGAGTGGTCCAGATCCGCGGGCCGAGTCAACCGACGACTCCTCTCCGTGTCGATACAGTTGCTTTCAGTGGCATCCGGCCGCCGTGCTGGAAATGGCCGCCGATGCGAATGTCAGGCTACCGAGGGCCTCCGACAGTGGCCCACTCCCACGCCGCCGACCCATGGGACGTGATCTTCGCGTGTCCGAATGATCCTCCGATCGGAGGAAAGTCCGTTTCCGTGCCGCCGGGTCCCCGCGTACGCCACTGTGACGTTGACCACACCACCGAGGGGCGAAACGGCCCGATGCCGCTGCCAAAGGTCCCGTACCTCGCGGGACCGGGCCGGGCGCATGCGCCGATCCCGCAGTACGTTGACCACATGGCACGTGTCCTGGCCGGTGAGGTCGCCCGCCTCTGGGGGGCAGATCTGCGGGAACGGGAACACGATGCACCTGGTTTGATGTTGCTGGAGTGGAGTCCCCGACGGATCGGAGTGAAGATCACGTGACTGCTGCAGTTGCCACACCGCTCTCGGCCGCGGACCGTTGCGACCGCTGTGGCGCCCAGGCTTACGTCCGGGTGTCCCTTGCGTCCGGCGGTGAGCTGCTGTTCTGCGGACACCACGGACGCGAGCACTCGGAGAAGCTCCGGGAGGTCGCGTCCGACATCCACGACGAGACCAACCGGCTCGCGGCGGACAATCCCAACTAGGAAACCGTGCTGTGTGCGGCGACGAGGCCGCACACCACCCACACACGTGAACGCGCCGGTCACCACCTGGTGACCGGCCGTTTCGTGTCCAGGGAAGGTTGCCGCGGCCGCCTCCCGTCCGGGACCGGTCGCCTCCGGTCCCGCGCAGCCTCTTCTCCGGCCGCGGCTCTGCGGCCATACTCGGCGTCGATCGGCGCGGAGCGCTCCGGTGGTCGGTCCGCCCGCGCGGCCCGGAGAGGACGCCGCCATGGCTCGCTGGAAGCGCACCGCCGTCCCCCTCCTCCTGGCCCTGTCGGTCGCGGGGGCCACCCCCGCACTGGCCGCCGAACCGGCTACCAGCCGGACCGTACGGACCGCCGTTCAGACCGCTGTCCAGCCTTCCGACCACGCCGCCGCCCAGGCTGGGGAGCAGTCCGTGAGCGACGCCAACCTTCCGGCCGAACGGCAGACCCTCCTGCGCTACGCCCGGGACACCTGGCGGTCCTTCGACGCGATGGTCGTCCCGTCCACCGGGTTGCCGGCGGACTACATCGGCGGTGACCTGAGCCCCGCCACCCGCAGCGGCTACACCTCGCCGACGAACGTCGGCGGCTATCTGTGGAGCACCGTCGCCGCCCGGGACCTGGGCGTGGTCAGTGCCCGGGAGGCCGACAGCCGGGTACGGCAGACGCTGGACACCCTCGGCCGGCTGTCCTTCCACGAGCCGTCCGGCATGTTCTACAACTGGTACGACCCGGCCACCGGCGCCGTCCTGCGCGAGTGGCCCGAGGACGGAAGCGTCGTCCACCCGTTCCTGTCCTCGGTGGACAACGGCTGGCTCGCCGCCGCCCTCATGGTCGTACGCAGTGCGATGCCGTCCCGTGCCGCACAGGCCCAGCACCTGCTGGACCGGATGGACTTCGGCTTCTTCTACGACCCGCAGGGCAGGGGCGCCGACTTCCCGGCGGGGCTGCTCCGCGGGGGCTTCTGGGACAAGGAGCCACCCGGGTGCTCGGTGACCGGCAACTACCGCGACCGCGGCCCGGACGTGTGGTACACGTGCAACCACTACGACATCCTCAACACCGAGCCCCGGATCGCGAGCTACATCGGCATCGCGATGGGGCAGATCCCCGCGAAGCACTACTACGCCCCCTACCGCACCTTCCCGGCCAGCTGCGACTGGAGCTGGCTCGAGCAGCGGCCCGTCGGCTTCTCCACCAGCTACCTCGGGGTGCCGGTGTTCGAGGGCTCCTTCGAGTACCGCGGGCTGCGGTTCGTGCCGACCTGGGGCGGCGACATGTTCGAGGCGCTGATGCCGGCGATGTTCGTGCCGGAGGAGCGCTGGGGACCGCGTAGCTGGGGCCTCAACCACCCCGCGTATGTCCAGGGACAGATCGAACACGGGCTGAACGACGCGAAGTACGGCTACTGGGGCTTCTCCCCCGCCAGCGACCCGCGAGGCGGATACGCGGCGTGGGGAGTGGACGCCATGGGGATGGACCCCACCGGCTACCCCTCCGACCTGGAGGGCACCGACGTCGACCTCGGGTACGAGGGCTGCCGTCCCGCCCAGCCGGCCAAGCCCTTCGGCGACGGCGTGGTGACGCCGCACGCGTCGTTCCTCGCCCTGCCGTACGCCCAGCACGCGGCGGTGGACAACCTGGTCCGGCTGGAGCGCGACTTCGACTCCTACGGGCCGGGCGGCTTCTACGACGCCGTGGCCGTACGAAGCGGCACCGTCGCGCGGAGGTACCTCGCCCTGGACCAGGCGATGGTTCTCGGCCCGATCGGCAACGCGCTGAGCCACGACGACATCCGGGGGTACTTCTCCCGAGGGCAGGTGGAACGCGCGATCCGGCCGCTGCTGGCACGGGAACGCTTCGGCGCCGGGCGCTCCGCCGGCACGGGCAGATGAGGCAGGAGAGGTGAGGTGGGAGGTGACCCCACGGACGTGGGGTCGTCCCCTCAGGTGAGGTCGAGGTAGTCGCGGAGCACCTGCGAGCGCGACGGGTGCCGCAACTTCGACATCGTCTTGGACTCGATCTGGCGGATCCGCTCGCGGGTCACGCCGTAGACCTTGCCGATCTCGTCCAGCGTCTTCGGCTGGCCGTCGCCCAGGCCGAAGCGCAGCGACACGACGCCCGCCTCGCGCTCGGACAGCGTTTCGAGGACGGAGTAGACCTGCTCCTGCAACAGCCGGAACGCCACCGCGTCGGCCGGCACCACGGCCTCGGAGTCCTCGATCAGGTCACCGAACTCCGAACCCCCGTCGTCGCCGAGCGGGGTGTGCAGGGAAATCGGCTCCCGGCCGTACTTCTGGACCTCGACGACCTTCTCCGGGGTCATGTCGAGCTCCTTGGCCAGCTCCTCCGGGGTGGCCGACCGGCCGAGGTCCTGCAGCATCTGCCGCTGAACCCGGGCGAGCTTGTTGATCACCTCGACCATGTGCACCGGGATCCGGATGGTGCGGGCCTGGTCGGCCATCGCACGCGTGATCGCCTGCCGGATCCACCACGTGGCGTACGTCGAGAACTTGTAGCCCTTGGAGTAGTCGAACTTCTCCACCGCCCGGATGAGGCCGAGGTTGCCCTCCTGGATCAGGTCAAGGAACCCCATGCCGCGGCCGGTGTAGCGCTTGGCCAGCGACACCACGAGGCGGAGGTTGGCCTCCAGCAGATGGTTCTTCGCCTGGCGGCCGTCCTCGGCCAGCCATTCGTACTCCGCGACGAGGTCCTCGGCAGGCGCACCGGACTCACCCCCGAGCTTCTCCACGGCGAACAGGCCGGCCTCGATCCGCTTCGCGAGGTCGACCTCCTGCTCGGCGTTCAGCAGGGAGACCCGGCCGATCAGCTTGAGGTAGTCCTTCACCGGGTCGGCGGTGGCACCCGCGACCAGCACCTGCTGCTCGGGCTCGTCGGCGTCGTCACCCTCAGCGAGGACGAACCCCTCCTCCGGTGGCGGCTGCCCGGTGTCGCTGCTGGTCCCAGCGCCCGCCTCGGGGCCGGCGTCGGCGCTCTCCGGGCTGCTCTCGGCGCTGTTCTTGACCTCGGTCCTGCTCTGCGCGACCACGTTCCTCCTTCGGTCGAGCCGGCGCCCGCTGGGGCCCTCGGCGATGGACTGACGCGGATACGACGGTGGCCAGTTAGCCGAACGCCCCGTACTCCTGATCGAAGTACGGGGCGAAAGAGCGTCCAAGATCGCAGAGTCTACCGGCTACGGCGCCGGAACGCACAACGCAGGGACCCGGGCCGCCACCGGCCCGGGTCCCCACAAGCGTCGATCGCGCGTCAGTCGAGATAGTCGCGGAGCACCTGCGAACGTGACGGATGCCGCAACTTGGACATCGTCTTGGACTCGATCTGGCGAATCCGCTCACGGGTCACGCCGTAGACCTTGCCGATCTCGTCCAGCGTCTTGGGCTGGCCGTCGGTGAGACCGAACCGCATGGAGACCACGCCGGCCTCACGCTCACTGAGCGTGTCCAGAACGGCGTGCAGCTGCTCCTGCAGGAGCGTGAACGAGACCGCATCGGCCGGAACGATCGCCTCGGAGTCCTCGATCAGGTCACCGAACTCGGAGTCGCCGTCCTCGCCGAGCGGGGTGTGCAGGGAGATCGGTTCCCGGCCGTACTTCTGGACCTCGACGACCTTCTCCGGGGTCATGTCGAGCTCCTTGGCCAGCTCCTCCGGGGTGGGCTCGCGGCCGAGATCCTGCAGCATCTGCCGCTGAACCCGGGCGAGCTTGTTGATCACCTCGACCATGTGCACCGGGATGCGGATGGTGCGGGCCTGGTCGGCCATCGCGCGGGTGATCGCCTGCCGGATCCACCAGGTGGCGTACGTGGAGAACTTGTAGCCCTTGGTGTAGTCGAACTTCTCCACGGCCCGGATGAGGCCGAGGTTGCCCTCCTGGATCAGGTCGAGGAAAAGCATGCCGCGGCCGGTGTAGCGCTTGGCCAGCGACACCACGAGGCGGAGGTTGGCCTCCAGCAGGTGGTTCTTGGCCTTGTGGCCGTCCTCGGCGATCCACTCGAACTCGGTCACCAGCTCCGCGGGCGGCGCGCCGGACTCGCCGCCCAGCTTCTCCTCGGCGAACAGGCCGGCCTCGATCCGCTTCGCGAGCTCGACCTCCTGCTCGGCGTTCAGCAGGGGGACCTTGCCGATCTGCTTGAGGTAGTCCTTCACCGGGTCGGCGGTGGCACCCGCGACCAGCACCTGCTGCTCGGGCTCGTCGGCGTCGTCGCCCTCGGAGAGGACGAACCCCTCCTCCTCCAGCTCGGCGTTGAACTCGACCTCGAGGTCGCCCTCGGCCTCGGTCCCGGCGGCCTCGCCACCGGCCTTACCGGACGCGGCCTTCTTGCCCTTGGCCCCGGCGGCCTTCTTCGCCGTCTTGGCGCCGGCGCGCTTCGCCGCGGGACGAGCCGCCGCGGTGGCCTCGGCCTCGACGGGAACCTCTGCGGCGAGTTCGGCCTCGGTGGGCTCGGCCGCATCGGCGAGCCTCTCGGTGGGCTGGGACACGTCGCCGACAGGGGCCACCTTGGCGGCGGCCGGAGGCGTCGTGGGGGCTTCCTTGACCTTGCGGGTCTTGTGGGCCGGAGCGGCCGCCTTGGCGGGAGCCGCAGCGCTCTGGGTGACAGCGGCGGCCCGGCGCGAAGCGGCTGCGGCCACCCGCTTGCGGGTCGTCTGAGTTGTGGAGTCGACCGACACGGTCACACCTTCCTCACCGAGGTACCGAAGCAGGTGAGCCCATTGGGTCTTGTCGATACCGACTTCCTCACACGCGCCACGCACCTCCTCGGCGGTGACGTGCCCACGCTCGCGACCTTGGTCGACGAGTCGCTGGACTTCCGGGCTGTCAAGAAGCTGGGCATTCCGGGACGTGCGGGACGACACGACCTTCCTCTCGTCGTACTAGTGGTGAGAGTGACCGGGACACCGGGCATTTGCGCAAGAGAGCATTCTGACATGCCCTCGGCCAGATGCACGCACGGCACCTGGTAGGGATTATCAGGATGACTTTGTGGCACGAGTGCGCCTCACGCGGTCGGGCCCGGATGCTCGATGTTCCAGCATACGTCGGCCTCCAAATGACACATTTCCCCCGCACTCCCCGGGCCGTGGGTGCTCGCAGACTGTATGCCCGCGCCTCGGCACGGGAAATCCGCCCCGGGGTGACTCTGCTGGTGTGATGTCCGACAGACGGGGCGAGCAGGCGGGTGCCGACCGGCGGGATCGGCTCCGTGCTCCTCACACGTCGGGGTCTGCCTTGACCGCCAGCACCGGGCAGGACGCGTCCAGAAGAATTCGCTGGGCGTTGCTGCCCAGAATCAACTTTCCTACCGGCGAACGCCGGCGCAGACCGATCACGATGAAGTCTGCGGCCACCTCGTCGGCGACGGCGATCAGGTCCTCGGCCGGCTCGGCTCCCTGCCCCAGCTCGCGGTATTCGTAGCCCAGCCCGTGCGCGTCCAGCTCGGCCCGGACGCCGGCCACGGCCTCGTCGGCCTCCGGAGTGCCCTCGGAGCCTGCTCCCTGGGCATTCACGACGACGAGTCTGGCCTGGCGGAGCTTGGCCTCGGTGGCGGCACGGCGGAGGGCGGCACGGCCTTCCGGCTTGTCGACGTATCCGACGACGATCGCCGACATCGGGGCACCTCCGAGGACCGGGTGGGGCGGAACTGGATCAGGTTGTGCGACGGCTGGACCTTGGCCGTACGACGGCTGAACCAGCGATCTGTCCTGGTGCCGGACGCTACTACAGCGACGTTGTGGATGACGGCAACCGGGGATCATGGCGTACGGGCAAGGTTGCCACCATGACTCCCCCGTCGCCCGCAACGCCGCCATCCGCGCCGGTCCCGGACAGTTCGCGGCCGGGTTCTGCACACCCGGATCTGGCCAGACTGGTCACCGCGTTGGTGTGGATCCAGCGCGGGCAGACGCGCAGACGAGCGTTCGCGCCGACTGCTCGGGTCGTGCTGCTGGACTCCGTGGGAGCACCGGTCGGCGACCCCTCCACCAACCTGCTGGCGGCCGCAGCGGGAGAGCCCGACCATGCCCTGCGAGTCGACCTGGCCGTGGCCGGGCTGGACCAGGTGCTGTCCGGTGACGCGGGTGCCGAGGTGACGGTGGACCCGCACCGACCGCGGCCCCGTCGGCGAGCAGCCCTCGTGACCCTCCGGCCCGGCCCACTGGAGAGCCTCGACGGCGACCACGCCTGGTCGCGCGCATGGCTGGTCGCCTGCGAGATCGTGGGAGCGCTCCCGGATCCGGTCTACGTGGCGACCCGGATCGGATGGTTCGACCTGTCCGCACCATCCGCCCCGGTGGTCGTGCCGCGCCTTCGGGGCCCCGCGCACGGGACTTCGGCCGCGACCCGCGCTGACGAGACTGACGAGGCTGAGGGACTGAGGGGCTGAGGGCTGGGGCCGACGGGCTGACGGAGACGCGGTTGGTGGTTTGCCGGACCGGTGTTGCGGGTCGCGGGCCGGTGAGTACTCGAAGGTCCGGGGTCAGGACGACTGGTCGACGGCCGCGAGCCGCCTTCGGCTCGGCACCTCGGCGCTCGACCGGCGAGCGGCGGAACGCGACGACTCGGTGGTGCCGCCCCAGACGCCGTAGGGCTCAGGACGCTTCAGGGCGTGCTTCTGGCAGGGTGTGCGCACGGGGCACCGGTCACAGATGGCAACGGCGCGGCCCTCGCGGACCAGCCGTTCGTGCTGGGACTCCCTTTCGGGTCCGTAGAAGAGTTCGGACGGCTCGTCACCGCATGCCGCTTGTTCGTGCCACTCCAGGAACGGCTCGACGACGATGAGACGGCGGCCGCCTGGACGAGTTGATCGCTGTCTGATGGGCATGGTCACCTCCTTCTCCGAGTTGTGACGTCTCACAACACTCGACGGTTGCCTGCCCGGGAGATCTCGTCGATTTTCTGTGCGCAGCACAAAATCGGAGTACGCGAAGACGGTGGTGGCCGCTCACACACCGGACCGCCGGCCCCGAATCACCGACCGGCCCCGTGCGCGGATACGGCGGGGACGGGGCGAGGCGGGACGGGGTCAGGGCATGTTGCGAACCTCGGTCGGCCCGTACGGCAGTCGCCGACTGGGCGGTGACCTCAGCGGCCGGGGCGGCGGACGAGCGAGCCGGCCGCGACTCGCCCGACCGGTACGTCAGGGGAACGATCAGGGCGTACGTCTGCCGAACCGGACGTGAGCTTCTCGGAGTCCGGGTGAGGTAGCCGTCAGTCGATCGGCCAGGTGTGCACGGGTGCGTTGGAACGCATGTGCTCGACGTACCGGGTGGTCATCGCCCGCAGAGCGTCCAGCCGGGAGAGTCCGCTGCCGTCGTAGAGCCGGTGGAACACCGCCGCCTGCCACTCCGCGCCGTTTCGGCCCGTCCGGCACCGCTGCTCGATCACGCCGAGCAACCGGTCGCGGTCAGCGGGATCGACGCCCCAACGGTCCAGGCCCTCGTACGCCAGCGGCAACAGCGTGTCCAGGGTGAGCTCGGCCGCGCCGACCTCGCCCAGTCCGGGCCAGTACAGCCGGGCGCCGATGCCCTCGCGAGCGCCGCGCAGGAAGTTGTCCTCGGCTGCTTCGAAGGAAAGCCGTGACCACACCGGTTGCTCGTCCGCGGCCAGTCGCCGGACGAGGCCGAAGTAGAACGCGGCGTTCGCCATCGTGTCGATGACGGTCGGCCCGGCCGGCAGGATGCGGTTTTCGATCCGCAGGTGCGGGCGGCCGTCGGCAACGTCGTAGACCGGGCGGTTCCAGCGGTAGATGGTGCCGCTGTGCAGGGAGAGTTCGGCGAGTCGCGGGGTGCCGCCCTGGTCGAGGACCTCCAGCGGGTCCTCGTCGTCGAGGTCGGGCAGCAGCGGCGAGAAGTAGCGCTGGTTCTCCTCGAAGAGGTCGGTCACGGACTCGAGCCAGCGTTCGCCGAACCACACCCGCGGCCGGACGCCCTGCTCGGTCAGTTCGACGCTGCGGGTGTCGATCGACTGCTCGAACAGCTTGATCCGGGTCTCGCGCCACAACTCCTTCTGGAACAGGAACGGCGAGTTGGCGCACACGGCCACCTGCGGGCCCGCGATGGCCTGGGCGGCGTTCCAGTAGACGGGGAAGGCGCCCTCGCTGACCTCCACGTGCAGCTGGGTGCTCGTGCACGCCGACTCCGGCACCACCGAGTCGGAGGTCAGCTCGAGCTTCTCGATACCTTCGAGGCCGATGTGGATGTTCTCTCCGCGCTCGGCGATGATCTGCTCGTTGAGCAGCCGGTACCGCACCTTCGGTGAAAGCGTCTCCGCGCCCATGTGGTCCGGGGTGACCGTCGGGAGGATCCCGACCATCACCACCTCCGGGCCGACGGCCCTGGCCTTGGCGCCGGCCGTGTCCAGGCGGGCCAGCAGGTCGTCCTCGAACTCCCGCAGCGCGCTGCCGCGAAGCCGGCGCGGCTCGACGTTGATCTCCACGTTGTACTGCGCGAGCTCGGTCTGGAACGACTCGTCGTCGATCGCGGCCAGAACCTCGCTGTTGGTGAGAGACGGATCACCGCGCTCGTCGACCAGGTTGAACTCGATCTCGAACCCGGTGAAGGGCCGGCGTACCTCGAATCGGCCTTCCTCGGACATTCGGACGAACGCGCGCAGACATCTCCGCAGCTTGTCGCGGAACAACGCCCGGTCCTCAGGGCTGAAAGAGCGGGGCTTGATGTCCTGGCCCATCGATTTCCTCTCCCAAGGGGGCCGGCCTCGCCGGAGCCTCGTACCGAAACCTATCTGCCGCTGGGACCTGCCGCGCACCCAGGAGCGCGAACCCCCGTCGGGCGTGGGCGGGGCAGCGGGAACGTCGCCCGGGACGCTCATGGCCCGACCGAGGGCGGCTCCCACGCCTCTGGCGGGATGCCGCACCGCAGGACCTGCTCGATCAACCGCGCCATGGAGTAGTCGGGGTCGACGGAGTGGACCCGCTCGAGGGCACAGCGGGCCAGCGCTCCCTGTCCCTGCAGCCAGGCGGCGAACGCCAGCAGCGCCGCGGGCGCGACGTCGTGGGGCGGGACGGTCCGCCGGACGACATCGGACCAGAACTCGACATGGCGGTCCGCAGACTCCCTAGTGATCTGTGACCAGAATTCGTCTCGTACGGCGACATCGCCCACCTCGACGGCGACCCGCGCCACATCCTCGTCGGTGAGCCGGTCACCCGCTCCGGCCCTGGCGAACAGCCCGGCCGCCACGCCGGCTCCCGCCGGAACGGCCGACCCGGCGGACACCACCCGCGCCACAGCCAGCTCGGCGGCCTCCCGCGCGGCGCCCGCCGGCGGTGCGACCGTGCGACGGAACTCCTCCTGCCCGGCGAGCGCGACCTCTCCCCTGTAGATCGACCGTGCGGTCAGGGGATGGGAGGCGAGGTCATAGGGCTTCCCCTCCGGCGGGCAGCACGCGGGGTCGGCGCAGACGTCGGACCACCAGCGGCGCCCGTCGGCGACGATGGCGTCCAGGACGGTCACGTCCACGTCGGCGAACGCCGTGACCGCAGCCCGCAGGGCCGGGGTGGCCCGCGCTCTCGAGGCGGTGTAGGCGACCAGGAGGCAGTACCGAACCTCGCGGCCGAAGACCAGGCACGCCAGCCTGTCACCCGCGGCTCGCAGCTCCTGCGGGGTGAGATCCGGCTCGGGCAGGTCGGCCCGGGCGGTGAGGGTCAGCTCACGGTCCTCGTCGAAGGTCAGGGTGACCAGGCTCTCCTCCGGATGGAACCCCACGAGGAACGGGATCTTGGCGAGGACGTCCTCCGGGCCACGCAACGTGAGCCGGTCGGTACCGGTTGGTGTGCTCATGCCGTCGAGCGTGTCAGCGGCGAGGCGGCCTCGGCGCGGTCAGCGACCGCCCTGGGGACAGCCGCGCCGATCCAGCGGCTGTGGACGAGAACCCGGCAGCCGCCGGCCGGGAGGGTCCGGGTGTTCCGTCACTGGCCCGGCCCGCTCACGGGAGATGCGGGCCGCACGCTTTCGGTTCCGGCCGGAGTTCGTCAACACTGGGCAGCACGAACTCACCCCTTTTCCGACGTTCGGCGGGTGGGACGGCAGACGGGGAGACCATCGCGTGGACCGCAGTCCGGACACACACGCCACCCACGACACGCAGGCCGCGCAGGCCGCGCAGGACAGCCGCACCGTGTACGACCCGGACACCTACGCGCGGCGGATGCCGTACCAGGAGCTGGGCCGGCTCCGCGAGGCGGCCGCGGTGTCCTGGGTCGACGAGACCGCGACCGGGGCCCGGGCCGCAGGACCCGGCTACTGGGCGGTGTGGCGGCACGCGGAGGTCAGGGCGGTGCTGCGCGACCCGCGGCTGTTCAGCTCGCACCTCGGCGCCACCCAGATCCGCGACCCGTCGTCCGCGGACCTGGCCTACGTGCGGCGGATGATGCTCAACATGGACCCGCCGGAACACTCCAGGCTGCGCGGCCTGCTGACCCGGGCGTTCACGCCGCGTACCGTCGCGCGGCTGGGGCAGCGCATCGACGCACGGGCACGTGATCTGGTCGCCGGCATCGACCCCGGCGAGGTCACCGACTTCGTCCCGGTGGCGGGCGAGCTCCCCGTGTGGACGCTCGCCGAGGTGCTCGGCGTGCCCGCGTCCGACAGGTACCTGCTCTTCGACTGGGCCAACCGGGTGATCGGGTACCAGGATCCCGACTACGCCGCCAGCGACCTCGCCTCCAGCCGTTCCGGTGCCACCCCGATGGCCGGAGCGGCGCTGTCGGTGCCCCCGCGTCCCGGCTCGGACGGCACTATGCCCGACCCGCGCACCCGTGCCGGCATCCCCGACCTGTACGCCTACGCACACGAGCTGGCCGCCTTCAAGCGCACCCACCCCGGTGACGACGTGGTGTCCATCCTGCTGGCCCAGGTCGACGACGCGGGCGGGCGAGTCGGCGTCGAGGAGTTCGAGAACCTGTTCTGGCTGTTCGCGGTCGCCGGCAACGAGACGCTGCGCAACGGCGTTCCCGGCGGAATGGCCGGCCTGCTGGCGCACCCGGAGCAGTGGCTCCGGCTGGTCGGTGACCGGGCGCTGCTCGAGCCGGCCGCCGAGGAGATGCTGCGCTGGTGGACACCGGTCATCCACTTCCGGCGTACCGCCACCGCCGACACCACCCTCGGCGGTGTCCGGATCGGTGCCGGCGACAAGGTGGTGGTGTACTTCGCCAGCGCCAACCGCGATCCCCGGGCCTTCGACCGGCCGGACGCCTTCGACGTCGGCCGACGGCCCAACGACCACCTCGCGTTCGGCCACGGCCCGCACTTCTGCCTGGGCTCGGCGCTCGGCCGGCGGCAGATCACCGCGATGTACGCCGCCCTGCTCGACCGTTTCGCCACCGCCGAACCGGCCGGGGATCTGGTACGCCTGCGCTCGAACTTCCAGAACGGCCTGAAGCACCTGCCCGTGGTGTTCACGCCCTGACCGGGCCGGCCCGGCTGTCCTCGCGGGTTGGCAGGATGGCGGAGTGCGCAGCGTGCCCAGCATCGTCCACCTCGACCTCGACGCGTTCTTCGCCGCGGTCGAGCAGCGCGACAAGCCCTCGCTGCGCGGCAAGCCGGTCATCGTGGGCGGGGTGGGCACCCGCGGCGTGGTGGCCACCGCGTCCTACGAGGCGCGGGTGTTCGGGGTCCGGTCGGCCATGCGCACCGCCGAGGCCAGGGCACGCTGCCCGCACGCGGCGTACCTCACCGGCCGGTTCGCCGCCTACCGGATCACCAGCCGGGCGGTGATGGCCGTACTCCGGGAGATCTCTCCGCTGGTCGAGCCGGTCTCCCTGGACGAGGCCTACGTCGACCTGGCCGGCGACGCGACCCGCGACCTGTCCACGGCCGGCGTCGAGGAGCTGGCCACGGCGCTGAAGGAGCGGGTACGCGAGGTCACCGGCGGGGTCACCGCCTCCGTCGGGGCGGGCACGTCCAAGCTCGTCGCCAAGATCGCCAGCGACCTGCGCAAACCCGACGGCCTGCTGGTCGTCGAGCCCGGCACCGAGACCGACCTGCTCCATCCGATGCCGGTGGGCCGGATCCCCGGCGTCGGCCCGGCCACCGCCGAGCGGCTCCGCCGGATCGGCGTACACACGGTGGGCGAACTCGCCCGTGCCGGCGAGCCCGACCTGGTGGCGGCGCTGGGCCAGGCGCACGGGCACGGGCTCGCCCGGCTCGCGATGGCCGAGGACGACCGGGCCGTGGTTCCGCTGCGGGAGTCGAAGTCGATCAGCGCCGAGGACACCTTCGAACACGACATCGTCGACCCGGCCCTGCTGGCGGCCATCATCGACCGGCTCGGCACGAGAGTGTCCGAACGCCTGACCCGCGAACGCCTGTCCGGGCGGACCGTGACGGTGAAGATCAGGCTGTTCGACTTCACCACCTACACACGGTCGGCGACGCTGGCCGGGCCGACCGACGACGTCCGGGTGGTCAACCGGCTCGCCCGCCGCCTGCTGGCCGAGGTGGACACCTCCGCAGGAGTACGCCTGCTCGGCGTCGGGGTGTCCGGCCTCGCCGACTGGGTGCAGGAGGACCTGTTCGGCTCGGCTGCCGACGTGGACCTGGTGGACCCCCGCCCCAGGGGTGCCTCCGACGTCGAATTGGTGGAGGCGGTGGGCCGACCGCCGGCCGCCCGGGAGCACCGGACGGCCCCGACGGGGCCTGGCACCGGGGACGGACCCGGGGACGGACCCACGAGTGAACAGCGGGTCCCTCGCGAGCCGGAGCCGCCCCGCTGGGCGCCGGGCCAGGACGTCATCCACACTGCACACGGCCCGGGCTGGGTGTGGGGTACGGGTCTGCGCCGGGTCACCGTGCGGTTCGAGACCGCCGCGACCGGGCCGGGGCCGGTGCGCACCTTCGCGACCGACGACCCCGACCTCGCCCCCTACACCCCGCTCACCTGGGACCCGGGCCTGCGGGTCAGTCCGAAAGCACGTCCTGCTTCTCCAGCACGGTGACCGGCGCCGGCCGGCCACGGGGCACCGTGACGGGGCCGAACGTCTGCTGCCCCTCGCCCGGCACCTCGAACCGCCCGCTCCACTGCACGTCGACGCTGACCGTGTAGCGGCCCGGCTTCTCGAACGGGTGCGTGACGTACGCGTCCTGCGGCACCGAGTCCGCGTACTTCTGCCCGGGCTTGTCGGTGTGGGTGGCCGCACTGCCGTCGCCCCAGTGCCAGTCGAACCCGGTCGCCTCGGCCGTCACGTGGATCACGCGGCCGGAACCGTCCGGCACGTAGCGGTCGGCGTCGTAGTCGACCGTCTGGTTGGCATAGAAGATGGTCGGGAAGTTGATCAGCGTGTGGCCGTTGCCCGGACTGACCCCCACGTTGGACTTCGGCAGCCAGCCGTTGACCAGCCAGCGCTCGACCTGTTGCGGCGTCACCGGCGGGGGCGGGTTGTTGGGGTTGGTGGCGCCGGAGCAGCCGGTCCGCACGAGCTCCCACGGGCCGTTCTGATCCCACTGGACGTAGTAGCGCATCATGATGCCCTTTTCGCCACGCGTCTTGCAGGCCTGCGCGGCGTTCATGCACATCGCGTTCGGGTCGCCCGGCGGCGGCCCGTTGACCATGCACGCGGGAGTGGCATAGGTGTCGTACGGCTGCTTCGGCGCAGGGCCCGGGTTGCCCGGCCCACCAGGACCGTCAGGGCCTCCGGGACCGCCCGGTCCGCCGGGGTCACCGCCGCCGCAGTGCCACTTCCCGTCGGTCCCGATCCCGCATTCGGCATAGGCGGTTCCGGTGAGCACCGGACCAGCGAGCAGGGTGATGCCCAGCGCGAGCACCAGGGTGCAGGCCAACCGCATCGCCGCACCCCCGCGGCGACCGCCTTCCGGCGGTCTCAGTTGACGACGAGGTTCTTGACCGTCCACCGGCCCTGTCCCTTCGCGAGCGTGAAGTCGAACAACATCAGGCGGCCCGGATCCGGCTCGGGACTCGCGCCGCGCTTGGAGACGACCTTGTGCGGGTTGACCTTGACGTAGGCGGACAGCTTCACCGGGTTGGTCCCGGTGGGCTTGCCGACCTCGGTGACGTGCCAGTTCGCGTCGCCGACGTAGGAACCGCCATCGGCATGGAACGTCGCGAGTGACTTCGCGGTGCTCTGGCAGAAGTCGCAGCCAGGCGCGCTCATCGCCCGCATCCGGGCGACATCGCCGTTGCCGACTGCCTGGTTGGCCGCGGCGATGTACTGGCGGACGAAGGCGGCGGGCTTCGCGGCTGTGGTGGGAGAGGGAGAAGCGGTCGGCGTCGCCGTCGCGGTGGGCGTGCTCGACTTCTTCGAGAGATCGGACGGTTGCGGAGAGTTGCCACCGCATCCCATGAGAACAGTCAGTCCGGCGGCACCAACCACCAACCCCGCTATGACGCGTCGCACGACTACCCGCCCAACCGACTGCGCAGCAACCGGCAGACACTCGCCCACCTGACCGGGCAGCGCCTGCGCACGTAGAACATCCGGAAGGTACCACCTAAATCGGACACGGTGAAGGTCGATCGGTGGGGAGGGCGCCAGGAGGATCCGGGGCAGAGATTACGTCCACCCGGCGAGACGGACAGCCACGTTGAGTTAACGGAAATGGTCGAACGCGTTCTGTCGCGAGCGCCGAGTGCGCGGACGAAACGCGCCGGTGTCAGCTCGCGAGCGGGCGTACGGACAGGGAGTTGGCCGACATCTCGATCAGCGTCAGCTGCCCGGACCACTCACTGCACACCACCGCCGCGCCGTCGAGCACGTGGTCGAAGCCGAATTCACCGAACCACCCCGCCCGGTCCCCGGGATCCCTGCTCGCCACCGCGTCGGCGCGCAGGAAGTGGTCGCAGAGGTACGCCAGCCAGGACGCCGCCTCCTCCGGCGGCGATCCGTCACCGAACGCGGGCTCGAACACCGGCACCAGGGCGCGACCGCCGTCGGACAGGCGCCACGGGCACCACAGGCCCGGCTGGCCCGGCGCCGGCACGACGTAACGGGTGAGGTCCAGCCCGGGATCCAGGCATTCGGCGAGCGGGTTGCCGGGGACGGCGTACGGGCCGTCGGGGCGTTGCCAGCGACGGGACTCGGTGAACGCGGCCAGATACTCGAACTCCTCCGCGCCCAGGGGCGGCTCGACGAGCACGCGCCCGACGATGCGGAACGCCTCCGGTCCATCCGGAGCCATGTCGCCCGTCCCGGCCTTCCCGACCGTGCCGCTGCCACGCTTCATCCGTCGTCGCTCCTCCGCGCTGGGTCCGGTTGATCGGGACTACCTCAGGACTAGGCCGTCACCCCGCGAGCATGCCGAAGATCGACACGGCGTGCGACCGGTCATCCACAGGGCGCCACCTGTGGACAACCACGGCGCGCCACGACGCGTGCACGGCACGCTGTGCCGATGACCCCCGTCACCGACCACGAGCCGGCCGTTCCGGCGCCGGACACCGCCCCGGGCACCGCCTCGGAAACCCCTTCGGACTCCGCTCTCACTCGCGGAACCGCGCGCGACCCCGCCACGCTGCTGCGCCGGCTCGGCCGGCACGTCCCGTTCGGCACCGACCGCGTACTGGTCGGCGTGGTCCGCCTCTCCCGTGGCTACGTCGAACGCGCCGGCTGGTGCGCGGCGGCCACCGGCCCGGTGCCCGCCGCCGACCTGCACGCGGCCGTTCTCGCCTGCCTGGCCCCACTGGCTCCACCACGACCGGCCATCCCGCCCACCCACGCGGTGGCGATGGTGCGCTGCCGCCGCGGCCGGGTGGTCTGGCTGCCCACGGACGACGCGTGGGTGTCCGCGCTGGCCGCGGAGGCCGGGCGGCACCGGCTGCCGGTCGCCGAGACGTTCCTGCTCACCGAGCACGGCTGGCGCTGCCGGACGGGCGCCGCGGCAGGCTCGGTTCCGGCCCTGACCGCCTGAGTGCCGGTCCGGCAGGGCAAGCTGGTCCCATGTCCGCTTCGGTCCCCTCGGCCCGGGTCCGCGTCGTCGTCCACGGCGCCGTCCAGGGCGTCTTCTTCCGCGACACCTGCCGGCGCACCGCCGGCAGGCGCCACGTCGCCGGGTGGGTACGCAACCGCCCCGACGGTTCGGTGGAGGCCGCCTTCGAGGGCGGTCACGACCAGGTGCGCGCACTGGTCGACTGGTGCCGGTCCGGCCCGCCGGCGGCGAGGGTCGACAAGGTGGAGGAGTTTCCCGAACCGCCCGAAGGCCTCACCGGGTTCGAGATCCGCCGTTGACCTCGGCGGCCGTGTCGTGAGCGCGCACTCAGCCTCTGTTCAGGTGCGCGGGGCAGACTGATCTCGTGCGTATTCTCGTGGTGGACGACGACCAGGGTGTCCGTGACTCCCTGCGGCGATCCCTGGTCTTCAACGGCTACGACGTCGACCTCGCCGAGAACGGCGAGCAGGCGCTCCGCCGGGTCGCGGCGTCCAGTCCCGACGCGGTGGTGCTGGACGTGATGATGCCCCGGCTCGACGGGATCGCCACCTGCCGCGCGCTTCGTGCCACCGGCAACGACGTGCCGGTTCTCGTGCTCACCGCGAGGGATGCCGTCGCCGACCGGGTGGCGGGCCTCGACGCGGGCGCCGACGACTATCTCAGCAAGCCGTTCGCGCTGGAGGAGCTGCTGGCCCGGCTGCGCGCGCTGATGCGCCGCTCCACCCCGGGCGCGGACAGTTCGGTGCTGTCGTACGCCGACCTCACCCTCGACCCGGCGACGCGGGAAGTACGCCGCGCCGACCGGGAGATCAGCCTGACCCGCACGGAGTTCTCCCTGCTCGAACTCTTCCTGCGCCACCCCCGGCAGGTGCTGGAGCGGTCCCAGATCCTCGAGGAGGTCTGGGGGTTCGACTTCCCCACCTCCGCCAACTCCCTCGAGGTGTACGTCGGGTACCTCCGCCGCAAGACCGAGGCCGACGACGAGTCCCGGCTGCTGCACACCGTGCGTGGCGTGGGCTACGTACTCCGCGACACCCCACCATGAGCCGGAACGACCCGAGAACACCTTTCGCCGGCGGCGGTGGCGGCGCCCCGGAGGGAGCCGCGGCGCGGACGACGGCCCAGAACCGCCTGCGCTCGGTCAGCCTGCGCAACCGGGTCGGCCTGCTGGCGGCGTTCGGGGTGGGGATCATCGTGGTCCTCATCTCGCTCGCGGCGTACATCACCGTGCGGGTGTCCCTGCTCGACCAGGTGGACGCCAACCTGCTCGACCGCGCCCGCGCCGCGGCGGCGGGTCCGCTTGCCGAGCAGGGATTTCTCGCCCGGGTGCCGTCGGAGGCGCTCGGCGCGGCCGACGTCCGGATCGCGCTGCTCAGCGCGACCGACAGATACATCTCCGCGAACGACCACGCGGGCAACCCGATCGCTCCGCCGCTCGGTGCGCCGGAGCGGGCCGTGGCGAGGGGTCAAGCACCCGAGAGCGTGCGCACCGCGGCGATGGGCGGCCAGAGCTACCGCGTGGTGGCGGTGCCGGCCGGACGCGGACCGGGCTGGGCGCTCGTTCTCAGCCAGTCACGTGCCGGCACAGAGGACCTCCTGTCCCGGCTCGGGTTCGTCCTGTTCCTGGTCGGTGCGGGTGGAGTCGCCGTCGCTGCGTACGCCGGGGTCGCCGTCGCCCGGACCGGCCTGCGCCCGGTAGAGCGGCTCACCGCCGGCGCCGAACACGTCGCCCGCACCGGTGAGCTGCGCCCCATCCCGGTCCAGGGCGACGACGAACTCGCCCGGCTGGCGCACGCTTTCAACTCGATGCTGTCCGCGCTGGCCGCGGCCCGTGCCCGCGAGCGCCGGCTGATCGCCGACGCCGGCCACGAGTTGCGTACCCCTCTCACCAGCCTGCGGACCAACCTCGACCTGCTCGCCCAGAGCGAGGACCGCCCCGGGCTATCCCGGGAGGACCGGCTCGCGCTGATGGCCGACGTACGCGCCCAGATGGCCGAGCTGTCCGTCCTGGTCGGCGACCTGGTGGAGCTGTCCCGCGAGGACCCGCCCGCCACCGCGCACGCACCGGTCGACCTCGCCGATGTCGTGGCCGGCGCCGCCGAGCGGGTACGCCGCCGGGCTCCCGCCGTGCGTTTCGACGTCGAGACGCAGCCGTGGACGGTCTTCGGTGACGCCCAGGCGCTGGAGCGGGCGGTGACCAACCTGCTCGACAACGCCGCGAAGTGGAGCCCGCCGAACGCCACCGTGACGGTGCGCCTACGCGGCGGAGTCCTCACCGTGGCCGACCAGGGTCCAGGAATCGCCGAATCCGACGCTCCGCACGTCTTCGAGCGTTTCTACCGGTCCACCGAGGCGCGGACGATGCCGGGATCGGGCCTCGGCCTGGCGATCGTCAAGCAGGCCGCCGACCGGCACGGGGGTACGGTCAGCGTCGGGCGCAGCCGGCACGGTGGGACGCTGATGACTCTCGCCCTGCCCGGGATGAACGCGCCGGCGCAGACCCCACCTGTTCACCCGACCCCGCAGAGCCCGCCACATGTCGACCAGCCCCGCCGCAACCGCTGACGCCAACGTTTCTTCGCCCGCTCACGGGGGGCTCTCAGTCGGCTCTCAGCTATCGGGACAAACCTAGGGACTATGAACGAGACGACACCCACGTCGGGTCAGCCGGACCGCACCGACAGGACGGCTCCCGCATCCCCCGCGCAAGAGCCGGCTGCCGCGCGCCCGGACGGCCAGCCGGTCTCGTCCACGGGCGGACGCGAGGACACCACGCCCCTGCCCCCGCCGTACGCGAGCCAGACCCAGGGCGGCCCGCCCCAGGGTGAGTCCCAGGGCGGCCAGCCCCAGGGCGGCAACGCCGAGGGCACTCAGACGCAGGGTGGCCAGACGCAGGGCGGCCCGTCGTACGGACAGTCGTTCGCCGGGCACACCGCGTACGGCCCGAATCCCTACGGCCAGGCGTACGGCCCCTCCGCCCAGCCCGGCTCCTACGCCGGCTCCTACTCCGGTGGTTTCGGCGAGCCGCCCACCGACCAGGGCCGGACGACCGGAACCGGCTCGGGCCGCCCGCGGCGGCGCTCCGCCGTCGGGGTCGCCGCCCTCGCCCTCGTCGCCGGACTGCTCGGCGGCGGAGTCGGAGCGGCCGCGACCGACTACCTCGGTCATGACCAGGCCAGCAGCTCCTCGACCGCGCTGGACGAGCAGTCGCCGCATTCACAGAACGCCGCCTCGGCCCCGGTGGGCAGCGTGCAGCAGGTGGCCAACAAGGTGCTGCCGAGCGTGGTGTCGATCACGATCTCGACCTCGCAGGGCACCGGCAACGGCAGCGGCATCGTCCTCAGCGACGACGGCCTGATCCTCACCAACAACCACGTCGCCGCGGCGGGCAGCCAGGGCGGCCAGCTCAGCGTGACGTTCAGCGACGGAAAGACCGTGAAGGCGACCGTCGTCGGCACCGACCCGACCACCGACCTCGCCGTGATCCGGGCCGACCGCAAGTCGGGCCTGCATCCCGCCCAGCTCGGCCGGTCCTCCGACCTGAACGTAGGCCAGAACGTCGTGGCGATCGGGTCTCCCCTCGGCCTGTCGGGCACCGTGACCTCCGGCATCGTCAGCGCGCTGGACCGCCCCGTGCGCAGCAGCGACTCCGGCAGCGACCAGTCCAGCTCCAACACTGTCATCGACGCGATCCAGACCGACGCGGCGATCAACCCCGGCAACTCCGGCGGCGCGCTGGTCAACATGTCCGGCCAGGTGGTGGGCATCAACAGCGCGATCGCGACGCTTGGCAGCTCCATGGGCGGGCAGAGCGGCAACATCGGCGTCGGCTTCGCCATCCCGATCGACGAGGCCAGGCCGATCGCGAAGGAGCTCATCGCCAACGGCCGCGCCGAACACGCCCAGCTCGGCGTCTCGGTCACCGCGACCTCCGGCAACACCGGCGTGAGCAGCGGCGCCTCGCTGCAGGCGGTGAACGCGGGCGGCGCGGCCAGCACCGCGGGCCTGCGCAAGGGCGACGTCATCACCAAGGTGGACCAGCGCCAGATCTCCGACCCGGACAGCCTGATCGCGGCGGTTCGTTCCTACCGGCCCGGCGACAAGGTGACGGTGACCTACGTCCGGGGCGGCAAGTCGCACACCGCCGACGTGACGTTGGGGACCGACGGCGGCAAGACCCAGCAGCCGCAGCAGAACCAGCAACAGGACCAGAACAACCAGAACCCGAACGACCCGAACAACGGACAGGGCAACGACAACGGCAACGGACTGCCCTTCCCCTGGTCCCGCTGAGCTCCCGGGGCCGCCACCTCGAACCCCCGGCGGCGGCCCCTCCGGTCACTCCCTTCCGGAGCGACTCAGCGGTGTGCCCCCGGGCCCGGACGGCCGGACGTGCCTACGGCTTCTGCGACGGAGCTGTAGCCGGCCGCCCTGGCTCGGCGGGCTATCTCCCGGTGGACCTTCCGCGGCCAGGCCGGCCCGCCGTAGATGAAACCGGTGTACGCCTGCACCAGGGTCGCGCCCGCACGGATGCGTTCCCACGCGTCGTCGGCGTTCTCGATGCCACCGACCGCCACCAGCACCAGCCGGTCACCCACCCGCGCGTGCAGGCGGCGGATCACCTCCAGGGCGCGCTCCTTCAGCGGCGCGCCGGACAGCCCGCCTGCTCCGAGCTCGGTGACCTCCGCGGCGTCGGTGCGCAGACCGTCGCGGGCGATCGTGGTGTTGGTGGCGATGATGCCGTCCAGTCCGAGGTCGAGCGCCAGGTCGGCCACCGCGTCCACGTCGGCGTCACTCAGGTCGGGCGCGATCTTCACCAGCAGCGGCACCCGCCTCGGCTCGGGTGCGCCGGCGTGACCTGCCTGGGCTGCCTGCGGCGCCTCGTCCAGGGTCTGGCGTACGGCGGCCAGCAGAGGACGCAGCCTCTCCACCGCCTGCAGGTCACGTAGGCCGGGCGTGTTGGGCGAGCTGACGTTGACCACGAGGTAGTCGGCGTACGGCGCCAGCCGCCGGGCGCCGGCCACGTAGTCGCCGACGGCCTCGGCCTCGGGGACCACCTTCGTCTTGCCGATGTTGACGCCGACGTACGCCGTCCGGCGCCGACTGCCCGCCCGGCCGCCTTCCACCCGCCGGCGCAGCCGTTCCGCCGCGGCCGCCGCTCCGTGGTTGTTGAAGCCCATCCGGTTCACCAGGGCCCGGTCTGCGGGCAGCCGGAACATCCGCGGCCGTGGGTTGCCCGGCTGGGCCTGGGCGGTGACCGTACCGACCTCGACGTACGCGAAACCCAGCGCGGTCAGCCCGTCCACGCCCTCCGCGTCCTTGTCGAACCCCGCCGCGAGGCCAAGGGGCCCCGGCAGGTCCATCCCGAGCGTTCGCACCCTCAGCACCGGGTCGGCCGGACCGAGGACGCGCCGCATCCCGGCACCCAGCCCGGGCACGGCACCGGCGAACCGGATGGCCGCGAACGCCAGCCGGTGAGCGGTCTCGGCCGGGATGTGCTGGAGCACTCTTCTGTACAGCAGTTCGTACATGTCGGTCCCGGCGTCTCCGTCCCGGCTCGTGTGCTGTGCTCTGCGTCTGTGCTCTGCGTCCGGCCCTCGACCGCACCAGTGCGAGCGCGGTTGACGGCGTGCGGTCGTGCCGCCTGTCGGTGGTCTTGTCGGTGGTCGCCGCCAGAATGCTTTCATGCTCCTCGACGACCTCGCGCAGGCCTCCGCGGCCGTCTCCGGCACGTCCTCACGGCTGGAGAAGGTCCGCCGGATCGCCGACTGCCTGCGGGCAGCCGACCCCGACGAGGTGCCGTTGGTGGTGTCCTACCTCGCCGGTGAGCTCCGCCAGCGCCGCACCGGCGTGGGCTACGCCGCCCTGCGCGACCTGCCCTCTCCGGCAGACCGGCCGACACTCGGCGTGAGCGAGGTCGACGCCGCGTTCGCCGAGATCTCGGAGGTGGCGGGCAGCGGATCCCAACAGCGCCGGCGCGACCTGCTCACCGCCTTGTGGGCGCGGGCGACCGGCGCCGAGCAGCGCCTGCTCGCAGGCCTGGTGACCGGCGAACTCCGGCAGGGCGCGCTGGACGGTGTGATGGTCGACGCGGTGATCCGGGCCAGTGACCTGCCCGCGGCACAGGTGCGCCGGGCGATCATGGTCGCCGGCGCGATCGCCCCGGTGGCCCGGGCGGCCGTCGCCGGCGGTGGCGACGTCGCCGTGCTCGACGCGTTCCGGCTGGAGGTGGGCCGGCCACTGCGGCCGATGCTCGCCTCCCCCGCTCCCGGCGTGGCCGAGGCTCTCGACAAGCTGGCCGGGCCGGCGGCACTGGAGTGGAAGCTCGACGGGATTCGCATCCAGGTGCACCGGGCCGGAGACGTCGTACGCATCTTCACCCGCACCCTGGACGACGTGACCGACCGGCTGCCCGAGGTCGTCGCCACGGTGCGTGCCCTGCCGGCCACGTCGCTCGTCCTCGACGGCGAAGTGCTCGCCTTGGACGAGGCCCGGCGGCCCCGGCCGTTCCAGGTCACCGCCAGCCGGGTCGGTTCGCGCACCGACACCGGGCAGTCACGGGCCAGGGTGCCGCTGAACGCGTTCTTCTTCGACGTCCTGCACCACGACGGCACCGACCTGCTCACCGCGCCGGGTGCGGAGCGATGGTCGGTGCTGGAGAGCGTCCTTCCGGACGAGCTGGTCGTGCCGCGCCTGGTCACCGCCGATCCGGACGAGGCGGGTGAGTTCTTCGCCGACGCCGTACGCCGCGGTCATGAGGGCGTGGTGGTCAAGTCGCTGATCGCGCCCTACGACGCCGGCCGACGGGGATCGGCGTGGATCAAGGTCAAGCCGAGGCACACCCTCGACCTGGTAGTGCTGGCCGTCGAGTGGGGGCACGGACGGCGCACCGGTCTCCTCTCCAATCTCCACCTCGGCGCCCGTGATCCGGAGACCGGCGGGTTCGTGATGCTGGGCAAGACGTTCAAGGGCCTCACCGACGAGTTGCTGCGGTGGCAGACCGAGCGGCTGCTGGAGCTGGAGACGCACCGTGACCGCTGGACGGTCCACGTGCGGCCGGAGCTGGTGGTCGAGATCGCCTTCGACGGCATCCAGACCTCGTCCCGCTATCCGGGAGGGATGGCGTTGCGATTTGCGCGGGTGCTGCGCTACCGCGAGGACAAGCCCGCCGCGGAGGCGGACACCGTGCAGACCGTACGCGACATCCACACCGGATTCGGCACGAACGACACGAAAACCCCGTGACCGGGGCGAAGCCGGCGATGTCCTCGCGATGAACACTCCCCGTGTCGGGAATTCGTCCGACCGTCCGGGACGTTGACCTGGGTGAGCGAGATCTCGGGCGTCTCACGGGCCTGCCACCGGGTCCGCGTCCCGAGCCGGGAGGGAAGTTATCTTGCCAGTGCGCCGCCGCCACGCCGAAGACCTCGTCGAAGATCGCGACCTCGTTGGTCGCTACCTCGACGAGATCTCGCGAACGCCGCTGCTCGACGCGGCGCAGGAAGTCGAGCTCGCGAAGGCCATCGAGGCCGGTCAGTTTGCCGAGCAACTCCTCGACGGAACCCGCACCGGAATTCCGGCGCAGAGGTCGGCCGGTGGGACGTTCGACGAGCTGACCTGGATCAGCGACGAAGGCCGCCGGGCCAAGCGTCACTTCCTCGAGGCCAACCTTCGCCTGGTCGTCTCCATCGCGCGCCGTTACGGACGATCCGGGCTGCCGCTGCTCGACCTGGTGCAGGAGGGCAACACCGGCCTGATCCGCGCGATCGAGAAGTTCGACTACACCAAGGGTTACAAGTTCTCCACCTACGCCACGTGGTGGATCCGCCAGGCCATCACGCGAGGAATCGCCCAGCAGGCGCGGGTCGTCCGGCTTCCGGTGCATGTGGTCGAGGACCTGAACGCCCTCGGCGCTGCCCGCCGCGCGCTGGAGCGTGAGCTCGGCCGCGATCCCGAGACCGCGGAGCTCGCCGCCCAGCTCGGTGTCGGGGAGCACCGGGTGGAGGAGCTGGTCAGCTGGGGACGCGACCACGTGTCCCTGGACGTCACCGTCGACGACGACGGCGAGACCTCACTCGGCGACCTGGTCGCCCGTGACGTCATGCCGGGCCCGGACGAGACGGTGGTCGCCGCCGAGTCCAGCTCGCGGCTCGCCGCGCTGATCGAGACGCTCGACAGCCGGTCCGCGGAGATCGTCCGGTTGCGGTACGGCCTCGACGACGGCCGCCCGTGGAAGCTCGCGGAGATCGCCGACCGGTTCGGACTCTCCCGCGAGCGGGTCCGCCAGCTCGAGCGCGACGCTCTGCACCGCCTCCGCAAGATCGCCGAGCCCGACCTGGTGGGACCCAACGCGGCCTGACCCTCCGTAGTCAGCTCTGCCCACGGCTCGAAGCAGCCCTGGCCCCCGTGCCCCGGACGACCCGGTCGTCCGGGGCACGACCATGTCCGCGCGGCCATGCGACCGGCGCCGGAACTCCCGCGGGCCCCGAACATTGTCCTGACATCCGTACGACTGACCGCCCCCGGACAGCCGGCGCCGCCGGTTCGCGCGCTACGGTAAGTCCCCACATCCGTTTGCGCGGAGAAGAACGCCCGGAGAAGAACGAGGGAGACACCCATGGACACGGCGGAAGGCAGGCCGGGTCCGGACGCGGCCACCCACCCCACCGGCCCCAACGGCCCGACCACCCCGTGGGAGCTGGGCCGGGTCGTCGGCCGAGGGCCGGCTCACGACCCGCTGGCCGCCGTACGCCGCCCCGACGACCCGCCGTTCGACGTCTTCCTGTCCGGCACGGTGTTCCTCGACATCATCTTCACCGGCCTGGCCGGCCCGCCCACCAGCGGAACCGAGATCTACACCGACGGCATGGGCTGCTCCCCCGGAGGCGTCGCCAACCTCGCGATCGCGCTGTCCCGGCTCGGGCTGCGCACCTCCCTCGCCGCGGCGTTCGGTCACGACGTGTACGGCACGTTCTGCCGGCGCACCCTCGAGCAGCAGGAGGACGTCGACCTGACGGCGTCGCGGGAGTTCCCCCACTGGCACTCGCCGGTCACGGTGTCCCTCGCCTACCAGGCCGACCGCAGCCTGATCACCCACGCGCACGAGCCGCCGCTGTCCGCCGACGAGATGATCGCCCACAGCGGGCTGCCGCGCAGCCGGGCCTGCTTCGTCGACCTCGCCCCGGAGATGGAGGACTGGACCCGCAAGGCGGCCGCCGAGGGCACCAGGGTCTTCGCCGACACCGGCTGGGACCCGACCGAGCAGTGGTCGCAGGAGCTGCTGGAGCGCCTCAACGCCTGCTACGCGTTCATGCCCAACACGCCGGAGGCCCTCGCCTACACCCGCACCGACACCCCCGAGGCCGCCCTCGCCAAGCTCGGCGACCTGGTCCCGGTGGCGGTGGTCACCCGGGGCAGCAAGGGTGCGCTGGCGGTCGACAACGAGACCGGGGAACACGCCGACGTGCCCGCGCTGCCGGTGGAGGCCATGGACGCGACCGGCGCCGGCGACGTCTTCGCCGCGGGGTTCGTCACCTCCACGCTGGCCGGCTGGCCGTTGCTGCACCGGCTGCGGTTCGCCAACCTGTGCGCCGCGCTGTCCGTACAGCACTTCGGCGGCTCGCTGTCGGCGCCGGGCTGGGCCGACATCGCCGGCTGGTGGCAGGTGGCCAAGCGGGTGCCGGGCCTCGGTGACGTCGCCAAGGACTACGCGTTCCTCGACGAGGTGGTGCCGCACGACCCGGTCGGCGCGGTACGCCGGGCCAGCGCGACCATCGGCTTCCAGACCGACGGCGTCGAGCCGTAAGCCGAAACCCCAAGCGGAGCTGGAAACCGAGCTGGAAAAGAGTCTGCCCGCCGGGCGGTGAACCGGCGGGCAGACGTTCGTGACGGGCGTCAGCAGTTGGTCGCGCCGCTGCCGCTCCGGGTCCAGCGGCAGGTGTCCTGGGTCGCGCCCGAACCCGACCGCAACGTGGCCGTGTCGCCGGTGTTGTTCCAGATGTAGGCACGCGAACCCCAGTAGCGGTGGCTCGCGGTGTTGGTGCCTTGCCCGGTGTGCAGGGTGACCGAGGTGCCTCGCTTCAGCGTGAAGCTGCCGAAGGTGTACACGTGGCGCTGCGCGTCGCGCACCGTCCACCCGCGCAGGTTGACCGAGGTCGTACCGATGTTGCGGACCACGACGTACTCCGCGTTCAGGCTCTTGTTGCTGCGGTTGTCGGTGCCGGGCGAGTCGTACTGGATCTTGCCGAAGCGGATCACGGTGGCCGCGTCCGCGCTGCCCACGAACGGCCCCGGGGCGCTCAGCACCGCCACGCCCGTCATCGCCACACTCAGCGCCGCCACGAAGGCGGCCACGGTCGACCGAAGTCGCATCTGGATTGTCCCCCCATTGGACCTGCCGGCGTCACGCGCCGGCGAGAAGAACCCACGGAGCTCGTACGGACGAGAGCCCTCGGGGTTCGCGTCGAACCGGACCGATGCCGGTGCCTGAGCTCAGGACGCTAGGGCGACGATGGCAAAGGAACGTCAACTCCGGCCTGCGCACCGGTTCGCTCCGTGGCCGCGGCGCGGCCACGGAGGACGGAACGCGGGCCGCGGAAGTCGGACCGTGAAGGACGGACGGTGGAGGACAGTGAACGCGACGACGCGGTGGCAACGACCAGATGTCGTCACCACCGCGTCCGTACGCCGCCTGGGTGCCACCCGTGACGGCGGGCACCTCCTACCGCGTCCGCTGAGCCTTCAGGTGGTCCTCGCGCTCACGTCAGCTTGCGGAGTTGCGCTTGACCCACCCCCACGCAGCCGTGGCGAGGAACAGCACGAGGGCGACGAAGCCCAACCACAGCAGGCCCTTGACCAGGAAGCCGAGGATGCTGAGTACCAGCCAGACGATCGCGATGATCAACAGGATCCGAAGCATGGTTACCTCCCTGTCGCACAGCCTATGCCCGGCAGCAGACCCAGGCGCTTCGGCGACATCCCCGAGCCGACCCCGAATCCTCCCTGAGAAACACCGGTCAGGAGGTCTCGATCCGGCTGGACCTCGCCCACAGGTTGATCCCGGCCTCCACCGCGTGCTTGTCGATCTCGTCCAGCTCGGCCTCGGTGAAATCGAGCCGGTTCAGCGCGGCCACGTTGTCCTCGAGCTGGCCGATGCTGCTCGCACCGACGAGGACCGACGTCATCCTCGGGTCGCGCAGTGCCCACGCCAACGCCATCTGGGCCAGCGACTGGCCCCGGCGCTGAGCGATCGCGTTCAGGGCGCGGATGTGGCCGAGGTTCTTCTCCGACAGCTGGTCCGGTGACAGCGACTTGCCCTGCGAGGCCCGCGAGCCCTCCGGAATGCCGTTGAGGTACTTGTCGGTGAGCATCCCCTGCGCCAGCGGGGAGAAGGCGATGCAGCCCGACCCGGCCTCCTCCAGCGAGTCCAGCAGCGCCTCCTCGATCCAGCGGTTGAGCATGCTGTAGGAGGGCTGGTGGATGAGCAGCGGCGTGCCGAGGTCCGCGAGGATCGCGGCGGCCCTGCGGGTGTCCTCCGGGGAGTACGACGAGATCCCGGCGTACAACGCCTTGCCCTGGCGCACCGCCGTGTCCAGCGCGCCCATCGTCTCCTCCAGCGGAGTCTCCGGGTCGAACCGGTGAGAGTAGAAGACGTCGACGTAGTCCAGGCCCATCCGCGAAAGGCTCTGGTCCAGGCTGGCGAGGAGGTACTTGCGCGATCCCCACTCGCCGTACGGGCCCGGCCACATGAGGTAGCCCGCCTTGGTGGAGATGACGAGTTCGTCGCGATAGGGCGTGAAGTCCTGCTTGAACAGCTTCCCGAAGTTGAGCTCGGCCGACCCTGCCGGCGGGCCGTAGTTGTTGGCCAGGTCGAAGTGGTTGATCCCGAGGTCGAAGGCCCGCCTGAGGATGCCCTGCTGCCGTTCCAGCGGCACGTCGTCACCGAAGTTGTGCCACAGCCCGAGTGAGACGGCAGGCAGGTGCAGGCCGCTCGCACCGGAGCGGCGGTACTGCATCGTGTCGTAACGGTCGTCGGCAGCGTTGTATCCCATGTCCGCGGAGTCTTCCACGCCCGCCTGACGGCCCGACGGCGAGCTACCGGTGGTGGCCACCGCACCTCCTATGCTGGGGGCGACCCTGACTCGATCAGCACGACTGGTCACGAACCGGCACTGACCGCGAGCCGGCACTACCCATCACGACCCAGACGGGGGGCCTGACCATGCTCCTGGCGGAGGACCTGCTGCTGTTGCTCCTGGACGACAGCACCGGACGGCCGGTGACCGACGGCACCAAACTCGACCACGCCCTCGCCGGCGCGGTCCTGCTCGAGCTGACGCTGCGGGGGAAGGTCGACGTCGCGGGTCCGGGCGAGGACGTGCGCAAGGGACGGCTGGTCGTACGCGACGAGAGCCCGACGGGCGAGCCGGTCCTCGACCGGGGCCTGTCGATCCTGGACGACCGGGAGGGCAGCAAGCCCGCGAACGTCCTCGGCAAACTCGCCAAGGGCCTGCGGGAACGCCTGCTGGCAGGCCTCGCCGACCGTGGCGTACTCCGGCAGGAGAAGGGCCGGGTGCTCGGGATCTTCCCGACCACGCGCTGGCCCGCCGAGGACTCCTCGCACGAGAACTCCGTGCGCGCCACGTTGTCGGGCGTGCTGGTCCAGGGCCTCACCCCGGACGCCCGGACCGGTGCGCTGGTGTCGCTGCTGGCGGCGATCGACGTCGTGCCGAAGGTCGTCGACGCCCCCGACCGGCGCGCGGTCCGGCGGCGGGCCAGGGAGATCTCCGAAGGTGCCTGGGCCGCGGACGCGGTGAAGAAGGCGGTCGCCGCGGTGAACGCCGCCACGATGGCCGCTGTCACGGCCGCCACCGCCTCCTCGACGGCGACGAACTGAGGGAACGCTGATGGCGCCGGGCTCCCTGCGGGTAGGACCGCTCGACCTCGACCCGGGCGAGCTGACCTGGCGGTTCTCCCGAGCCGGCGGTCCCGGCGGGCAGGGAGTCAACACCACCGACTCCCGGTCGAGCGTGTCGTTCGACCTGGCGCGGTCGCCCGCGCTGAGCGAGACGGCCCGAGCACGCGCCACGGCCCGGCTCGGTGACCGGCTGGTGGACGGCGTCCTCACCGTCACCGCGTCCGAGCACCGGTCCCAGCTGGCCAACCGGCGCGCGGCGCTGGCCCGGCTGGGGATGCTGCTGGAGCAGGCACTCGCGCCCCCGCCGAAGGCACGCCGGCGTACCCGCCCGTCCCGCGGCTCGGTGGAGCGCCGGCTCTCGTCGAAGAAGCGGCAGAGCGACGTCAAGCGGATGCGCCGCCGGCCCGACTACTGACGGCCCGACTACTGACGGGCCGACTACTGACGGGCCGACTGCTGACGGGCCGGCCGGCAGCGGGTGTCGGCGCGTTGCGAGCCGCCGGGTGTCAGCCGCGCCGGCGCGGAAGCAGTTTGCGTACGGCGTCCGGCACGCGTACGGGCAGCCCGGTGGGCAGTCGCTTCGCCGGCTCCTCACCCGGCCGGACTCGTTGGTTCAGGTCGGCGTGCTCGAGGAGCTCGGGCAGCGGCCGGTCGACGCCCGGATAGGCAGCGATCGGAGCATCTCTCGCGAACACCACCCACACCTGCTCGCCCCGGTGGAAGACCCGGAGCACCGAGCCGTCGACGACGGTTCCGGCGTGCCGCAGGGCCTGCCGGCGGTTGCCCTGGCGGGCGAGCGCGTTGGTGACGGCGCGCTGGGCGGGTTCGCGTCCGTGCTTGACCGCCTCGTAGGCCAGCGGGCCGTACTTCACGGCGTAGTTGATCACGGTCCTGCTGAACTTTCCCTTGCCGGCCACGTGGCCCACCTCCGCTGATCGGCTACCGGCAGTGTCCCACGGCGGACGGTTTCAGTCCTGTGCCTGCACCCGGCCCGCGAGCGCCTCCACCATCGTCTCGGTGAACCTGGCGGCGAGGGTGCCGCCGGGGTCGAGATCGGGGTCGAAGACCGTGACGTCCAGGCCGCGACAGCGCGGGTCGGCCAGCATGGGACCGAGCAGCGCGGCAAGCTCTGCGTGCTCCAGCCCGCCCGGGCAGGGCGAGTCGACCGCCGGCATCACCAACGGGTCGAGAACGTCGGCGTCGACGTGCACCCAGAAACCGTCGAGTTCGCGCAGGTAGCGCACCGTCTGGCTGGCGATCCGGCGGGCGCCCTCGGCCCGGATGGCGAGGGCGGTCCGGACCGGCACCCCGAGGTCGGCCAGCTCGCCGAGGTGGACGTCATTGTCGCGGATCCCGAGCACCACGGCGTCCCGGTCGCGGACGTACGGCGCCAGGCCGTCGATGTCGGCCAGGTCGTCCTGCCCCCGCCCGGTCACCAGCGCGAGGTCCTCTCCCGCGGCGGTTCCCACGTAGTCCGCGTCGCCGCCCAGGTGGCGGAAGTCGGAGTGGCCGTCGACGAACACCAGGCCGTGCCGGCCGTGCCGGCGCAGGGCGAGCGCGGGACCCAGCAGGATGCTGCAGTCGCCGCCGAGCACGACGAGGAAGTCGCCGTCGGCCAGGCGTACGCTCACCCGGTCGGCCAGGCGGCGGGTGAAGTCGGCGATGGCCGCGGCGTTGATCACTCCGTCACCGGGCTCCCAGCCCGCGGCGTCGTAACGCGGGGGAACGACACAACCGACGTCGGTGGCGCGGCTGCGGGCCACCAGGCCGTTGTCGCGCAGGGCTCCGGCCAGCTTGTAGCAGCCGGGAACGACACCGGGTGCGGGCATCGCCAGACCGAGGTTGGACGGCGCGTCCAGGACGCAGATCCTGCCCATGGCGCGATCGTAACCGTCCGGCGGCGCTGTCAAGGTCGGCTTGCGTTCGAACACCGGCGCCTGTCGCGGCCCGCTCCAGCGAGCCGCCGACCGGCGTGCGAGGCTGAGGTGTGCCCGACCGCCGACCACCCGCCCGGACCCGGCGTGCCACCAACCGCGGCCCGGCCGGTTCCGCCCAGCCCGCCGTCCCCGCAGGGACCCACCCCATCGACACCGGCGAGGTCATCCTCACCGCCGACCCGGGCGACCCGGGTGGTTGGTTCGTGATCGTCAACGGCGTCCCGAGCTCCTACGTCCATCTCGGCGATCCGACCCGGCTGGACTTCGAGTACGTCCGCTGGACCGGCGACATCCTCGACCACCTGCCGCCGGGGCCCCTGCGGGTCGCCCACCTCGGCGGGGCCGGCTGCACCCTCGCCCGCTACGTCACCGCCACCAGGCCCGGTTCGCGGCAGGTGGTGTTCGAGATCGACGGCGCTCTGGTCGACCTGGTGCGGGAGGGCTTCGGGCTGGTACGCGACCGCGGCATCCGGGTGCGCACCGGCGACGCCCGGGCAGGCCTTGCGTCCCTGCGGGACGGCTCCCAGGACGTGGTGATCCGGGACGCGTTCACCGGCAACCGGGTGCCCGGCCACCTGACCACGCTGGAGTTCGCGTACGAGCTGGTGAGGGTGCTGGAACCTTCGGGGGTGTACGTCGCCAACGTCGCCGACCGCACCGAGCAACGGCACGCCCGCGCCGAGGCGGCCACCCTGCGGGAGGTGTTCGCACACGTGGCGCTGATCGCCGAGCCGTCGCAGTTGCGCGGCCGCAGGTACGGCAACGTGCTGTTGCTGGCCTCCAACGGCGAGCTGCCGCTGGACGGACTCACCCGTCGGCTGGCCTCCGGCGCGGTCCGGGCCCGGCTGGTGCTGCCGGACCGGGTGGCCGAACTCGTGGCCGGTCTGCGGCCGCTGCGCGACCCGTCCGAGCCGGTCGAACGCGACGAACCCGACGACGCCGGGGACAGCGACGCCGAGGGCGAGCAGGCACAACGACGTACGGAGGGCCGGCCGGCATGACGCCACCAGACGTTCGGTTGCGTACCGTCGAGGACGCCGACCTGCCGTTCTTCTTCGCCCACCTGCAGGACCCCGAAGCCATCCAGATGGCGGCGTTCACCCCGGCCGACCCCAGTGACCGCGACGGGTTCGAAGCTCGCTGGCAGCGCATCCGGACCCACCCGACCGGCACTGTGCGGACGGTCCTCGCCGACGGGCAGGTCGCGGGGCACGTGGCGAGCTTCGACTACGCCGGCAACACCGAGGTCACGTACTGGCTCGGCCGCGAGCACTGGGGCCGCGGTGTCGCGACCCGCGCGCTGCGGGAGTTCCTGGCCGAGGTGACGATCCGGCCTCTGCACGCCCGCGCGGTGCAGGACAACGCCGCCTCGCTGCAGGTGCTGGAGCGGTGCGGGTTCCGCGTGTGCGGGCAGGACCGGGGATTCGCCAACGGCCGGGCAGCGGAGGTCGCGGAGTACGTCCTGGTGCTCGACGCGTAGCCCGCGCGTAGCGTAGGTTCGGGTCAGTCGGCGAGCAGTCGCTCGACGCGTTCGACCTTGCCGGTGAGCTCGCCGGTGTGGCCGGGACGGATGTCGGCCTTGAGGACCAGGCCGACCCGCGGCGAGGTCGCGGCCACCACGTCGACCGCCCGCTTGACCACCGCCATCACCTCGTCCCACTCCCCCTCGATGTTGGTGAACATCGCGTTGGTCTCGTTCGGCAGCCCGGACTCGCGGACGACCCGGACGGCCTCGGCGACCGCCTCGCTCACGCTGCCGTCGTCGGCTCCGCTGGTGGGACTGATGCTGAAGGCCACAATCATGGGTCCTACTTTTCCCTACGCGGAACCTGCCGGATCAACCCCTCCTGGACCACGGAGGCGACCAGTGATCCGTCCTGGGTGAACAACCGCCCGGTGGCCAGGCCACGGGAGTCCGCGGCCGACGGGGAGACCTGGTCGTAGAGCAGCCAGTCGTCGGCCCGGAAGTCGCGGTGGAACCAGATCGCGTGGTCCAGCGACACCGTCTGCAGGTCTGGTGCGCCGATGTGGGTGCCGTGCGGCACCAGCGTGGCGCCGAGCAGGGTGAGGTCGCTGGCGTACGCGAGCACACAACTGTGCAGCACCGGGTCGTCCGGCAGGGTGCCCGCGGCCCGCAGCCACACCCGGGCGCGGGCCGGGTGCTCGGGGTCGGCGGGTACGCCGCCACGCGCGGAGTCCCCGGCGTACCGCACGTCCAGCGCTGCCCACTCCTCCGCCCAGGCGGCGCTTGGCCGGCCGGACACCTTCTCCAGCACCTCACCCAGGGTCGGGCACCGCTCCGGGTCGGGCACGTCGGGCATGGCGTCCTGGTGCTCGTAGCCGGGCTCGGGAACATGGAAGGACGCGCTCATGTAGAAGATCGTCCGGCCGTGCTGGCGGGCCACCACCCGGCGGGTGCTGAACGACCGGCCGTCGCGGGTGCACTCGACGTCGTAGACGATCGGGACGCTGGTGTCGCCCGGGCGCAGGAAGTACGCGTGCAGCGAGTGCACCGCCCGGTCGGGTCCCATGGTCCGGCTGGCCGCCACCAGGGCCTGGCCGGCGACCTGGCCGCCGAACACTCGCTGGAGCCTGGTTTCGGGCTGCCGGCCGCGGAAGAGGTTGTCCTCGATCTTCTCGAGGTCGAGGAGGTCGCGGAGTTCGTCGAGGGATCGGGGCACGGCCACATCGTGCCAGTTGCCCGGACCGTCGCCCCACCTCGGGCGGCTGCCGAGGGCCGGCCGGTCGGACCGGAGGGCGGCGCCGGATCCGCGCTTCCACCGGCCCGTGGGGTCAGCGAGGCTCGGCGCTCGCCGTCACCAGCCGCCGGACGCGTTCGCGCAGGTCGGCGAAGTGGTTCAGCAGCGCCTGCCGGGCCTGCGCCGGGTCGCCCGAACGGAGCGCCTCCACCACCCGGCGGTGCCCCTGGACCACCCGGACCCGGTCGACCGGCGACTGTTCCAGCTCTTCGGCCACCTGGTGATAGATGTCCCAGAAGACCGAGATCAGCTGGGTGGCGAGCTCGTTGGCCACCGATGCGTACAGCACCTCGTGGAAGCGGCGGTCGGCGGCGGCGAGATCACCCTCGGCCATCGCCTCCACCGCGCGGTCCAGGGACGCGAGCCGGGCCTCGTCGACCCTGGTGGCGGCCTGCTCGATCAGGCCGAGCTCGAGGAGTTCGCGGACCTCCACCAGGTCGGCGAGTGCGCCGGGGTCGTCGCGCACGCGCAGCCGCGTACGGAACAGCAGGCCGGGCGTCACCGCGGTCAGCGGCGCGCTTCCCACGAACGTGCCGTAGCCGTGCCGGATGTCCACGATGCCCAGCGTGTGCAACGCGCGCAGGGCCTCGCGCACGGAGTTGCGGCTCGCGCCCAGCGTGTCGACCAACGCGGGTTCGGCCGGGAGCGGTGAGCCGGCCGGGAGGCCCCGCTCGAGAATCAGGTCGACGATGCGTTCCTCCAGGTGCCTGCGCCGGCCACTGTCCGCCATGGAGTACACGCCTTTCGGATCGAAACGAACCTCGGCTAGCGTAGCGCTCGGCCGTCCAGACATCCCACGTCCTATGTCCATAGGAGTCCCGTGCCCGCCCAGCCCTCACCCATCCAGTCCTCGCCTGTCCAGCCCGCCTCGATCCGGCCCGCACAGTCGGCTCGACCGGTCACGGGCGGCGTCATCCCGCCCGTGTGCACCCCGCTCACCCCCGACCGCGAACTCGACCTCTCCTCCCTCGAACGCCTCTGCGGCTTCCTGCTCGACGGCGGCGTGGCCGGCCTGTTCGTGGGCGGGTCGACCGGCGAGACGGCCTACCTCACCGACGACCGCCGCGCCCGCGTGCTGGCCGCGGTCGTGGGCATCGTCGCCGGTCAGGTCCCGGTGGTCGCCGGCACCATCGACCTGAGCACCGACCGGGTGCTCGGCCACGCCCGCACCGCGGCCCGGCTCGGCGCCGACGCTCTGGTTGCCACCGCGCCGTTCTACGCACCGACCCATCCGGCCGAGATCGCGGTCCACTTCCGGTCCGTCCGCGAGGCGGTGGACCTACCGCTGCTGGCGTACGACATCCCGAGTGCGGTGCACACCAAACTGCCCACCGACCTGGTGGCCGAACTCGCCGCGGACGGCGTACTGGCCGGGCTGAAGGACTCCAGCGGTGACGTCGACGGGTTCCGGGCCGCGTGCGCCGCCACCGCGCGGGTGCCGGGGTTCGTGGCGTTCACCGGCTCGGAGACCCACGCCGACCTCGCCCTGCTGGCCGGCGGGGCCGGCATCGTCCCCGGACTGGGCAACGTCGACCCGCACGGGTACGTCCGGCTGTACGACGCGGCCCGCCGCGGCGACTGGGCGGCCGCCACCGCGGAGCAGGAACGCCTCCGGGCGCTGTTCGCGATGATCGGTGCCGGCGACCCGGCGCGGATGGGGCGGTACTCCTCCGCGATCGGGGCGTTCAAGTCCGCACTCGTCCACCGCGGCGTGATCACCTCCGGCACCACGAGCCGGCCGATGATCGGGCTGAACGACACCGAGAGGGCCACCGTCCTCGGCCACCTCGAACGCGCCGGCCTGTGCTGACGGGGACGAACACGGTGGATGCCACGGTGTTGGAGGAAGCGACGGTGTTCGAGGCCGGGACCCACGGCTACCACACGTTCCGGATCCCGGCGCTCCTGCTCGCGGGCGACGGGACGCTGCTGGCGTTCGCCGAGGGACGGCGGGACAGTACCGGCGACGCCGGCCGGATCGACCTCGTACTCCGCCGGTCGGCCGACGGGGGCCGCACGTGGGATCCGCTGACGGTCGTCGGCACCGGCCGCGACCTCACGGTCGGAAACCCCAGCCCGGTGGTGGATCCGGCCACCGGTGACGTCGTCGTGCTCAGCACCTGCGCGGCCGCGGACGCGAGCGAGGAGCGGATCCTCGCCGGCCGGGTCGGGCCGCACGAGGGGCGCCGGGTACGCGTTCAGCGCAGCACCGACGCCGGCCGCACGTGGAGCGCACCCGTCGACGTCACCGAGACGACGAAGCGACCGGACTGGCGGTGGTACGCCACCGGACCTGGGCACGGGGTGACGCTGCGGTCGAGGCCGTTCACCGGCCGACTGGTCGTGCCCGCGAACCACTCCGCGCCCGGCACCGGCTACGGCGGGCACCTGCTGCTCAGCGACGACGGCGGCCGGTCGTGGCGGATCGGCGCGGTCGACCCCGGTAGTCCCGGCGGCTCGGCCGGTGAGGAGATCAGGCCGAACGAGACCGCCGTCGCCGAACTCCCCGACGGCAGGGTCTACGCCGCCACCCGCAACCAGGCCGGTCAGGGCACTTCCCGCGCGGCGACCCGGGCGCACGCGTGGAGTTCGTCCGGCGGGGAGGAGTTCGACCGGCCGTACGCCCCGGTGGCCGGCCTGGTCGCCCCGGTCGTGCAGTGCTCGGTGCTGGCGTGCCCGAACCCGGTCCTCGACACAGCAGGCGACGACTACGCCGACGACAACAACAACAACAGCAGCAACGACCGAACGGGCGGACGGGCGGCTTTGCTGGTGTTCGCCGGCCCGGACGACGTACGCGAGCGGCGCAACCTCACTTTGCGGGTGAGCGCCGACGCGGGCCACACCTGGGCACGCTCGCTGGTGGTGTGGCCCGGGCCGGCGGCGTACTCCGACCTCGCCGACCTCGGCAGCGGCCCCGACCGACGGCGCGGCGCCGAGGCCGGGGTGCTGCACGAGGCGGGCGAGCGGTCGGCGTACGAACGCATCAGGTTCGTCCGCGTGTCCGTCCGGGACCTGTGACGGCCCCGGTCGGCGGGACGCGCGTGGCGGTGGCGGGACTCAGCCGGTGGCGACCGGGCTGCCGGGCTTCAGATCCTCCGGGGTCAGCGCGCCCTCGCCGAACACCAGGGAGTACTCCTCGCGCCCCTTCGTGTGCTGGGTCCGCGCGTCCATGTAGCAGACGCTGAACGCCCGCCGCGGGATGTCGGTGGCGTTGACGTCGGAGGAGTGCACCAGCCAGTTGTGCAGCAGGACGGCCTCGCCGGGCTGGAGTTCGAGGTGGTGCACCTTCTCCGGCAGGCAGTGCTCCTTCGCCTGGTCCTCGGTGAGGAAGCCGGACCCGTGCTCGGGGTTGATCAGGCCGAGCTTGTGGCTGCCCGGGATCACCTGGACGCAACCGTTGGCGACCGTCGCCGGGTCGAGCGCGGTCCACACGGTGATCAGCGGGTCGCGGTCGAGGAACGCCCAGCGGTCCTGGTGCCAGGGAAGGAAGGTGCCCTGGCGGGCCGGCTTGTTCATGAACATCGCCCGGAACGCCGAGACCGGCGCGTCGCCGTAGGTCTGCCGGCAGAGCTCCTCGAACAACGGCCGCCGAAGGTACGACAGGAACAGCGGGTCGAACTCGAGGTCCTGGATCTTGCGGTAGTCCAGCGTCGCGCCCTTCCAGCCCTTGGACTGCTTGCCGGCGTCGGCATACGCGCCGTTGCGGCTGTCGAGTTGCATGAGCAGCCGGTCGTAGTCGATGGCGGCCCGGCCGAGCATGATGTCGTCGATGCGGTCGCTCAGTCCCGACAGGTCGTCGTCGGACAGGACGCGGCCGAGGACGACGTAGCCGTTCTCCTCGTAGAAGTCCCACTGCTCGGCGGTGACCGTGGTGGCCAGGTCAGTCATTGCACTCCTTGGCTTCGTTCCGGTTCTCCGGCACTGCGCTCACGCTAGGTCCGCATCACGCGGGACGGAATGGAGGCGGTGAACGCCGGGCTGGACAATCTGAACCTCGACCAGCCCCGGCCGGCTCAGCCGGAGTGGCTCACCGGGTCGAGGTGACGGCGGTACTCCGACGGGCTGCGGCCGAACCTCGCCCGGAACGCCCGGCTGAAGTAGTACGGGTCGTCGTAGCCGACCTCCCGGGCCACCGCCCTGATCGTCAGCTGCCGGTCGGTCAGCATCGCGGCGGCCCGGTCAAGCCGGAGCCGGGTGAGGTACTGCAGCGGCGTGACGCCGAGCACCCGGCCGAAGACACGGTTCAGGTGCTGCCCGCTGAACCCGAACCTGCCGGCCAGGTCGTCCAGCGTGGTCCGCCGGCCGATCCGTTCGGTGAGCTCGTCCAGCACCCAGGCCACCACCGGGTCGACCGGGCGGGGCCGCAGCAGACCGAGTTCGGCGTCGTGCACCAGAAGTTCCAGGGTGACCAGCTGCGCCCAGGCCGGCAGCGTGAGCCGGGTCAGCCGGGCGTCGCGGTCCCACTCGGCCACCGCCGAGCGCAGGTGCGCGGCCAGCCGGGTACCGGGCCGCACCGTCCGCACGCGAGGTGGGCGCAGCAGGTCGAACACGTCCTGGCCGCCGGCCAGCGTGGCCTCCACGTGCAGCGAGCCGATCACCACGTGCCGGCTCACCGGCGTGGCGTGGTGCGGCACGCCGGGTGGGACCACCAGCAGGTCACCGGCGGCCAGCGGAACGGGTTCGTCGCCGAGGACCCAGGTCACCCTGCCCTGCCGCAGGAAGATCAGGTTGTAGTCGGGCACCGTGCGCCGTACCAGCGTGTAGCCGTTGTCCCGGACCTGCCGGGAACCCATGGCTCCGACGGCCCGGATCTGCGCGTTCGCCAGTACGAAGTCCAGCAGTGGCGGGGTGACGCGCGGATCATCCGGATCGCGCGGGTCGTACGGGTCGTCGCCGGTACTCATGCCGCAACCGCCCGTCGCCGGCGGCCGGGCCAGACTCCGGCTCCGGGGGTGGTCGGTGGTTGACTGATCGGTGTCGAGTACGAGGAGAAGCCGATGTGCCGAAGCATCAAGACCCTGCGGGCGCCGTACGTCGAGACCGCCACGCCCACCGACGTGCACGCCGCCGCGCTGCAGTACGTCCGGAAGATCTCCGGGTTCCGCGCCCCGGCCGCGCACAACGCCGAGGCCTTCGACGCGGCGGTCGAGGCGGTCGCCCGGGCTACCCAGGACCTGCTGGACGGGCTGGTCGTCCGCGGCCGGGCCTGAGCCTGAGCCCGGGCCTGAGAGCTCCGGGTCACCGCCCGGACGCCTCGCCGTCAAGGGGTTCGTCGGCGCCGAACGTCCCGGCCCCGAACGTCCCGGCCCCGAACGTCCCGGCCCCGAACGTCCCGGCCCCGAACGTCTCGGCACCGAAGTCCTCGATCCGCGCCCGGGTCGGCATGGAGGTGCTCGCGCCCTCCTGCCCCACCGACAACGCGGCCGCGGCGGTCGCCCACCGCAGGGCCTGCTCCATCGGCCGGCCCTCGCCGAGTGCGACCGCCAGTGTCCCCACGAAGGTGTCGCCGGCCGCGGTGGTGTCGCGCACCCGCACCGACGGTGAGGGCACGTGCTCGCCGGCTCCGTCCCGGCGCAGCCAGCGCGCTCCTTCCGCACCGAGGGTGACCACGACCTCGGGCACCACCTCCGCCAGCGCCTGCGCGGCGGACTCCGCGTCGTCCTTTCCGGACAGCACCCGTGCCTCGGACTCGTTGGGCACCAGCAGGTCGACACACGTCAGCAGGTCCGCCGGCAACGGACGAGCCGGCGCCGGTGTCAGGACGACCTTGACACCGCGTTCCCGTGCCGCCTTCGCGCCCGCGACCACCGCGTCCAGCGGCAACTCCAACTGGAGCAACAGGAGCTGCGCACCGTTCAGCGCCTCGTCCAGTCCGGCGGCCAGCCCGTGCACCGTGCCGTTCGCGCCGGGTACGACCACGATGGAGTTGTCGCCGCCGTCCTCGACCAGGATGTGTGCGGTGCCGGTGGTCTCGGCCCCCTCCGCCAGCGCACGGGTGTCCACGCCGGCGTCGTCGAGCACCGCACGCAGCTCCCGGCCGTAGGGGTCGTCGCCGACCGACCCGACCATCGCGACGTCGGCGCCGGCGCGCGCGGCTGCGATGGCCTGGTTGGCGCCCTTGCCGCCGGGCACGGTGACGAACCGCCGCCCGGCGACCGTCTCCCCCAGCTCCGGTACGCGTTCGGCGAACACCACCAGGTCCATGTTGGCGCTGCCGAGCACACACACCCGGGCCCTGCCCATCCGGCCTCCTCGCGCGACCACAGCCGGTCGCATCGCTGCCGAGCCTTGCCGCTCGCCGTCGGTCCCCACCATTCTGGTGCTGGCACCCGCGGCGGGAAACCCGCACGTCCGGGAGTGCCCGTCTCTTGGCCAACGGAGGAGCCGGCATGGCGACCGCCTCGACCACCTCGACCCTCGCGACCGCGGAGCTACCGCCGCTGGTCGCCCAGGACCGCACCCTGCAACCGAGCCCGGACGCGCTCGGCCCGCTGCGGCGTTCCTACGACGCGGTGAACGACCCGGACGAACTCTGGCGCCGCCTGGACACCGACGGTTATCTGTACCTCCCCGGGTACCTCGACCGGGAGGAGGTGCTCGCCGCCCGGCGCGACATCGCGACCTCGCTGGCGGGCGAGGGCATCCTCGACCCCAAAGCCGACCCGATGCTCGCCGTGCCCGGTCCGGGCGAGCACAACCGCATCTTCGACGACCTGGCTACGGCGAGTAAGCCGCTGCGACGGGTGCTGTACGCGGGCGCGATGGTCCGGCTGTACGAGCGGCTGTTCGGCGAGCAGGTACGCCACTACGACTACACCTGGCTGCGGGCGGTCCGCCCGGGCCGGGGCACGGCACCGCACGGCGACAGCGTGTTCATGAACCGCGGTACGCCGAACCTGCTCACCGCGTGGGTGCCGCTCGGTGACGTCGACCTGAGACTCGGCGGGCTGATGCTGCTGGAGGGGTCGAACCGGCTGGAGAGCGTACGGCGGGACTACCACACCCGCGACGTCGACGCCTTCTGCGAGAACGACGAGGAGGCGGCCGCACTGGCACGGGAGGGACGCTGGGGCTGGAACGGCGTCTACTCCCCCGACCCGGTGGCGCTGCGCGCCGACCTCGGCCTGCGCTGGGTCACCGGGGAGTACGCCGCTGGCGACGTGGTGACGTTCCCGATGTACACGCTGCACGGGAGCCTGGACAACACCTCGACCCGGGTGCGCCTCTCGTGCGACCTGAGGTACCAACGGGCGAGCGAGCCCGCCGACCCGCGCTGGGTGGGCGCGAGCCCTACGGCACACGGAGCGGCCAGCAAGCGCGGCCTGATCTGCTGACGACTCCGCTGACAGCTCTGCCGAGAACGCTGTCGGCTCCTTCGCCGCGGACGCGGCGAAGGAGTGACCCGATCGTCAGCCGCGCTCGGCGGACTGGTCGGCGCGCAGCTCACGCGGGGCCTGCGGGAAGTGCATCCGTGCGTGTGAGGCGATCCGGTGCATCAGCATCGCGTCGAAGGCACCGCCGACGACGCCGCCCACCACCGGCACCGCGCGGCCGAGCCGGGCCAGGCTCTTCTGGCCGACCTGGGCGAACAACCGGAACGCCACCGCCTTGTTGACCATCATCAACGCCGCCGGGGACACTCCCTGCAGGGCGGCGGCGGCGATGCCGTTCATGCCGATCCCCGCCCTGGACAGCACCTTGCCCGAGTCGTTGCCGGTGAGGGTGAGGAGCACGGTCGTGCGGACCGCGTCGTGGCTGACGTCGTGGCCGCGCACCGCGGCGATCGCCGCGACCATCCGGGTGGCCACGACGTAGAAGCCCACCACGTTGGCCGAGAGCGCCACCGGAAGGGTCAGAAACCCGCCCAGACCGGTGACGAACCCGCCGGCCGCGGCGAGCCTGGTGTGCGTGGCGACGATCCGGTCGATGGCCTGCTCGGGGTCGTCGGTGGCGGCCAGCGCCCGCTCGGCGGCCTTGCTGGCCGAGGCGAGGTCGCCGCCGCCGTCGATGCCGGCCCGCATGAGGTAGCCGACCGCGACGTCGGAGGCCTTGCCGGCGGGACTGTTCCTGAGCTTCACAGGTCCCGAGTATGCCTGATCGCCGTGACATCGCCAGTCGGCCGCGACCTGGGCACCGCCGCGGGCCGCGTTGGTGGCGGTTCCTCCCCCGTTGGGTCCCCTTCGGCCGCGGTCGGCCCCGTTCGGCCGGATGTCGGTGCCGGCCGCGATGATGAGCGCATGGCTTCCCCGTCCTGGACCGCCGACCAGATACCCGACCTCACCGGCCGCACGGCCGTGGTGACCGGAGCCAACGCCGGCCTCGGCTACCACGTCGCGCTCGAGCTCGCGAGGTACGGCGCCACCGTGGTGCTGGCCTGCCGCGACCCCCGGCGCGGCGAGGCCGCGCTGGCCCGGATCCGGCGCGAGCTCGCGCGCCCCGCGGTCGAGTTGCGCCCGCTCGACCTGGGTGACCTGAGCAGCGTGCGCGGGTTCGCCGACGACGTCACCGCCGAGCACCCGGCGCTCGACCTGCTCGTCAACAACGCGGGCATCATGGCCCTCCCGCGCGCGCTCACCGCGGACGGGTTCGAGCGCCAGCTCGGCGTCAACCACCTCGGCCACTTCGCACTGACCGGCCTGCTGCTGCCCGCCCTTCGGGCCGCTCAGGAGGAGCCGCGGGTGGTCACCGTCTCCAGCCAGATGCACGCGATGGGCGCCATCGACTTCGACGACCTGATGTCCGAGCACCGGTACGGCCCATGGCGGGCCTATGGCCAGAGCAAGCTGGCCAACCTGCTGTTCACGTTCGAGTTGCAGCGCCGGGCCGACCGCGCGGGCGTGCCACTGACCAGCGTGGCCACCCATCCCGGATACGCCGCCACCAACCTGCAGAACGCCGCCGCGCAGACCCGTCGCCGGGCCTGGGTGCGGCACGCGAGCGCCGCGGTCACCCGGCTGGTCGCCCAGCCCGCCGCCCAGGGTGCGCTGACCACGTTGTACGCCGCGACGATGCCCGACGTGCGCGGTGGGGAGTTCTTCGGCCCGGACTCCTTCGGCGGCTCTCGCGGCCATCCCACCAGGGTGAAGGCCTCCGCGAAGGCATACGACCCCGAGACCGCCGCCCGGTTGTGGGAGCGGTCGGCAGAGCTCACCGACGTCGCGTTCAAGGAGCTGGATTGGTCGCCGTAAACGATAGACGCGTCACGGCACTCACCGGCACAATTCCTTCGAAACGCCGTCGCCCGAGGGGGTTCCCGTGGTCCACGAGTCCGGGTTCGCAGAGTCGTCCGCACCGTCGTTCGCTGAGTCGTCCGCAGAGGCCCGTGGTCGGCAGCCGGCGCGCGAGGTGTCCCGCCGCGGCGTCCTGGGCGTGGGCCTGTCCGCCGCGTTCGCCTCGGTGTCCGGAGGACTCGCGCTCGGCGCCTCCCCCGCCGCGGCCGCTCCGGTGACCGGAGTGACGAGCAACGCCGCCGCGAACTGCCCGGCGCCGGATCCGGCCACCCCCAAGCGGCAGTTCCGTGCCGTGTGGATCGCGAGCGTGGCCAACATCGACTGGCCCTCCCGTCCCGGGCTCAGCGTCGCCGAGCAGCAGGCGGAATACCACGCCCTGCTGGACGACGCGGAGCGCAACCGGTTCAACACGGTCGTGGTCCAGGTCAGGCCCACCGCCGACGCGTTCTGGCCGTCGCCGTACGAGCCCTGGTCCGCCTGGCTCACCGGCACGCAGGGACGCGACCCCGGCTACGACCCGCTGGAGTTCGCGGTCCGGGAGGCGCACGCGCGCAACCTGGAGTTCCACGCGTGGTTCAACCCCTACCGCGTGAGCATGGGAACCGACCCGTCCGTCCTCACCCCGGACCACCCCGCCCGGGTGCACCCGGACTGGATCGTGGCCTACGGCGCCAAGCTCTACTACAACCCCGGCATTCCGCAGGTGCGCCGCTTCGTCGAGGACGCGATCATGGACGCGGTGCGGCGGTACGACATCGACGGCGTGCACTTCGACGACTACTTCTACCCCTACCCGTCGGGGACGAAGCCGTTCGACGACGACGCGACGTACGAGCAGTACGGCGACGGCTTCCCCGACAAGGCGTCCTGGCGGCGGCACAACATCGACCTGCTGATCCAGGAGCTGGGCGCCCGGATCAAGGACGCCAAGCCGTGGGTGAAGTTCGGCATCAGCCCGTTCGCCGTCTGGCGCAACCAGGCCACCGACCCGGAGGGCTCGGCCACCACCGCGGGTGTGCAGACCTACGACGACCTCGCGGCCGACACCCGCAAGTGGGTGCGGGAGGAGTGGATCGACTACATCGTCCCGCAGGTCTACTGGAGCATCGGCTTCGCGCCGGCCGACTACGCCGTGCTGATCCCCTGGTGGTCGGAGCAGGTCGCGGGCACCAACGTCCAGCTCTTCATCGGCCAGGCCACGTACAAGGTAGGCACTTCCACGCAGTCGCCGGAGTGGTCCGATCCGAACGAGATGAGCCGGCACCTCACCTTCAACCGCGACTACCCCGAGGTGCTCGGCGACGTGTACTTCAGCGCGAAGGACGTCCGGGCCAACCGGCTCGAGCACATGAATATCGTGCTCGCCGAGCACTACACCCGGCCCGCACTGATTCCGGTGGCCGAGCAACTCGGCGGGCACGCGCCGGCCCAGCCGGTGCTGAGCGCCGCCGAGCCGGTCGCGGACGGTGTTCGGCTGAGCTGGGTGAGCCGGCCGGCCAACGGGCTGGGCGCCACGTCGTACGCCGTGTACCGGTTCGACGGACGAGTCACGGTGGGCACCTGCGACCTCGCCGACGCGCACGGCCTGGTGGCGACGGTGCGGGACACCGGATCGGGCAGGCAGACGTTCGTGGACACCTCGGCGAGCAAGGGACGGACCTACACCTACGTCGTCACCGCCCTCGACCGGATCCAGCACGAGAGCGAGCCGAGCCGCAGCCGTACCGTCCGGCGCTGACATGGCCCTGCTCTTCCTCGACCTCGACAACACTCTTCTCGACCGCGACGGCGCCTTCCGATCCGCCGCGGTGGCGTTCCTCGCCGAGCACGGGCTGCCTTCCGCCGACGTCGAGTGGCTGGCGTCGGTCGACGCCAGTGGGTACACCCTCCGCTCGGTCGTCGGGGATGCCCTGCTGGAACGCCATCCCTCGCTGTCCGCCGAAGAGGTGCAGAGGTTCCTCGACAACGGCGCGGCGGAGCACGTGCGGCTGGCGGATCGGGTTCGGCGCGCCCTGCGACGGGCGACGGAGGCCGGCTGGACGTGCGTCGTCGTCACCAACGGGCGTACGCGTCAGCAGGAACGCAAGCTCGCGGTGAGCGGCCTGGACCGCGAGGTCTCGGGCTGGGCCGTCTCGCAGGCGGTCGGGCACCGCAAGCCGGAGCGGGAGATCTTCGCCGCGGCCGCCGCGTCGGTGGGCGCCCGGCTGGAGGATGGCGGCTGGGTGGTCGGCGACTCCCCGCATGCCGACATCGCCGGAGCCGACCGGCTGGGCCTGCCCAGCGTGTGGCTGCACCTGGGCCGGCAGTGGCCTGCCGACCTGCCGTTCAAGCCCACTCACATCGCCGACGACCTGCCCTCCGCACTGGACCACCTACTTCGAGGCTGAACGGACCGAGGTGGGGAGACTTACGGGGGTTCGGGGCCCCGTAAGTCTCCCCACCTCACTGAACGGACGTCTGATCAATGTCCTGTCGGCCGCGTCAGTTCGGGTCGATGCGCTCGAACGGCAGCCACAACGCCAGGCCGCGGCGGCCGGACAGGTTGTGCTCGTACAGCCGGGTGATCTCCGCCGGAGCCAGGGCGCGCCGGTAGACCCGCACCTCGTCCAGCGAGCCGTGGAACCGGCTGGTTCCGTCCACCCGCTCACCGACGTGAATGCCCTGGACACCGAACTCCTTTCCCTCGGTGACCGACCCCGACGGCGAGTTGGCGGCCGCGACCTGCGCACCGTCCACCCACATCAGGAAGCGTCGCCCGACCCGCTGCAGCACCACCTGGTGCCATTCGCCGTCGTTGTGGGCGCCGGACGCGGTGAGGGTGGCCGTGCCGAAGCCCGTGCCCAGCAGAGCACGCAGCCGGTTGCTGCCCGGCTCGGCGCGGAACCAGACCTGCGGCGTGGTGTTCGGCCCCAGCCGGTAGGCCCAGCCGAGCGTGTGCGTGCCGGACGTGGCGGTGTAGCGGAACCACGTCGACCAGGTGAAGTCGCCGGCGCCCAGGTCGATCGACCGGTCGTACGGCACCTCCACCCGGTCGTCCACCCCGTCGAGGTTCAGAGCCTTCCCGAACCGGCCTGAGGTCAGGCTCGCGCCTCCGCGCACGAACGCCGTCGCACGGTCAACGGCGGACCGGTCGCCGGTGGCGAGGTTCGGCGTCGTCGGGCCGGGAGCCGGCGGGCCGGGGATGCCTGGCCGAGTGCCGTTCGGCGTGTCGAGGTAGGCCTCGTTCATGCGGGCGAAGCGAATCTCCTCGTACGGGCTGAAGCCACCCGCCTCGTAGAGCAGCCCGATGACGCCGGGGCTCAGCTCGGTCAGGTCGGAGTACGCGGACGGCCCCCAGTGGATCACCTTCCCCTGCTCCCAGGTGTCCCAGCTCGCGGCCTCGTCGTAGGAGGAGCGGACCGTCATCACCTCCCGGGCGGCCGGGTGCGCCGGCGCGGCGAAGAGCAGCCGGTTGCGGGCGTCACCCTCGTCGGTGGCCGACAGCCGCAGCAATGCGCCCTGGACGGTCGGCACCTCGATCCGCGGGTCGGTCACGAACGGCGCGTCGAAGGTCTCGCCGCCGTCGCTGCTGATCGCGTATGCCCGGTTGCCCGGGTCGGGGTCGGCGCCCCCTTCGCGGGCGGAGTCGTAGATCCGGCCGTCGGTGAGTTCCACGACGGTGTTCTCGCCCGGGATCATCGTCTGGCTGTCCCGCCGGTCGACCGCGCCGCGCCGCCAGGTGAGCCCGCCGTCGTCGCTGAGCGCCAGCACCACGCCACCCGGACTGCCTCCGGGTTCGTTGAAGTACGCCGGTGCCACCATCCGGCCGGCGTGTGGCCCGCGCCGAAGCTGGATGCCGTGTACCGGGCCGGTGCCGTACCACCACTCCCACTCGGGCCGGCTGATCTGGGCGGTGAGGTCGCGGGGCGCGGTCCAGGTGGCGCCGTCGTCCTCGCTGTACTGCACGAACGGATGGCGGATCTGCTGGTTCTCGCCCGGGTTGTACGTCGACAACAGCACGATCCGGCCGGACTTCCGGTCCACGATCGGCACGGGGTTTCCGCGGGTGTCGCCGTTGCCCTGGACGAGGACCTGCAGCGGCCCCCAGGTTCGTCCACCGTCGTGGGACCGGCGGAGCACGAGATCGATGTCACCGGTGTCCGAGCACGTGCGCACCCGCCCCTCGGCGAACGCCAGCAACGTGCCGTCGTTCGTGGTGACGATCGCGGGGATCCGGAAGCACGAGTAGCCGTCGGTCCCTGCCTGGTAGAGCACCTGTTCGGCGAACTCCGGCACGTCGGCGGCGGCGCTCACCGGTGCCGGCTGCGCCGCCCGAGCCGGGCCCGCGGCCAGGCCGAGGCAGGTGGCGGCGGCCAAGAGGCTGGCCAGAACGACGTGCCGCCGGCTCCGGCCACGGGAGCCGATGCGGAACACCCGGCGGCGTTCGGGATCTGCTGCGGTGGGCATGGCGGCTCCTCGGAACGTCGTCGGCCAAACCTCGGCGCCGCGTACAAGCACACGACGAAGGAGATCGGACGTGGGACATGGGATGTCTGCTGGCCCAGTAGACCTGGCACGCGAGCCACCGCACAAGGAGGTGGGTGCCGATCTGGCCGCGGACGGACGACGCGCAACGGGAGCCCGGAAACAGCGGATGGCCGGCCGCGTGGTTCACGCGGCCGGCCATCGGACGGCGCATCGAACGAGGAGACCCGGCCGCGACATCGAGCGATCAACGCCGGAGGCGAGCGGACCGGGCTCAGGTCAGCCCAGGTGGATCAGAGAATTACTTCGCCCCGGCTGACCCGGGCGCGCAGCTGCTGAAGGGCCTCCTCCAGGATCTGGCGGGCCTCCTCGTCGCTGCGGCGTTCCTTCACGTAGGCCAGGTGCGTCTTGTACGGCTCGTTGCGCGGCACCGGCGGCGGGTTGCCGGAGTCGACGCTGGCCGGCAGACCGCAGCGCGGACAGTCCCAGGAGTCCGGAATCGTCGCCTCGATCGCGAAGCTCGGCCGGGTCTCGTGCCCGTTGGCGCACCAGTAGGTCACGCGGCGGCGTGGAGCGGTGTCACCCCGCTCGGCCTCTCCCATCGGACCGGCACCGACCCGGCTTCCTCGAATGGCGCTGCCACTTGCCACGGACGATCTCCCTCGTACGGAATGACTGACGTGCCGACCGATGGATGCTGACATCGGCGTTATATCGGATTCGAGGAAACGGTCGGGCGCTACGTCGACGGTCTGGTGAAGCTGTGAAAACTGGCTGGAATCGGGTGTGAGGAGACTAGCTGAACTTGAGCAACAAACCGAGCGCCACGATGCAGGCGAACCAGATGATGCCCATACCGACCGTGATGCGGTCGAGGTTGCGCTCGGCGATGGAGGAGCCACCCAGGCTCGACGTCACCCCTCCGCCGAACAGGTCGGACAGGCCGCCGCCCCGCCCTTTGTGGAGCAGGACCAGCAGCACGAGCACGAGGCTCGTGAGGATCAACAGGATCGAGAGCGCGGTGACCACGTTCCGGTGAACCCCTTTGTCAGACGACGCCGATTGTCAGCCGAGCCGGTGACCGGCTCCTTGAGGAAACCAGACTACGACACACCAGGGCAGCTTGCCGCCCCCGGCACCACCAGGATCTGTCCCGCGGTACGGACCGTGACCCGGCACCCCGACGATCTTCACGCTCGTCCCGGCGCCCGTGCGCGATGACAAGGCCGCCTTGCGTGTCCGTTCCGTCACCGTGTTCCGTCACCGGCAAGGCCCGCTTGCGGGGCGGCCTTGGGCTGCTTTGCACGGGGTTGCAGGGTCCTTGGACTGCCTCAGCCGACCCGCGCCTCCTCGGCGGCTCGGGCGGCACGCACCTCCCGTTCCTGGACGGCGTGCTCGTCGGTGCGGTCGTCGTAGCGCCAGAAGTCGTGCAGCCAGGCGGCCACCAGCCCCACACCGAGGACACACAGCGCGCCACCGCTCACGATCGCGGTCCGCACGCTGGTGGCGTCGGCGACCAGGCCTGCGCGCGCCTCACCTCCGAGCGGCCCGATGGAGTACGACAGCATCTCGATCCCGGCGAGCCGGCCCCGGCGTTCGTCGGGGATGGTCTGGTTCCAGATGACGCTGCGGAACAACCCGCTCACCATGTCGGCCGCGCCGGCCACCGCCAGGGCGACCACGGCGAGCCACACCGACGGGGACAGTCCGGCAAGCACCACCGCCGCGCCCCAGGTCGCCGCCGCGAGCACCACCGCCCGGCCGTGGTGGTGGACCCGCGCGACCCAGCCACTGGTCGCGGTGGCCAGCAGCGACCCGACGGTGCCGGCGGAGTAGAGCAGCCCGAGCGCGGCCGGCTCGCGCAGCACGTCGGCGGCGAACGCAGGGAACAGCACGGTCGGCATCGCCAGGAACATCGCGGTCAGGTCGACGATGTAGGTGCCGAGCAGGTCACGGCGGCGTACGGCGTACGACAGTCCGTCGCCGATCTCGCGTACGGTCGCCGCGATCCCGGAACTGATCGCCCTCGCCACCGGCGGACAGGGCCGCAGCCCGGTGAAGATCGCCGTGGCGACGGCCAGCCCCGTCACGTCCACGGCGTACGCCCAGGCCGCTCCCCCGGAGGCCAGGATCAGCCCGCCGAGCGTGGGTCCGGCCAGCATGGAGACCTGCACGCCGATCGAGCTGAGCGCGACCGCGGCCGGAAGCTGGTCGTGGCCGACCACCCGCGGGATGAGCGCCTCCCGGCTCGGCCGCTGCAGGGCCTGGGCGACCGCGAGCAGCGCGCCGACGGCGTAGATCACCGCCACCGACGGGTGGTCGAGGGCTGCGTTGGCGAGGAGGACTGCGGTGAGCAGACACTGCCCGAGGCCGGTGCCGACCAGCACCTTGCGCCGGTCCGCGCGGTCGGCCAGCGCGCCGCCGTACAACCCGCAGACCACCAGCGGGAACAGCTGCACCAGGCCGAGCGCTCCGACGGCGAAGTTGGAGCCGGTGAGGTGGTAGAGCTGGTACGGCAAGGCGACGTAGCTGACCATCCCGCCCAGGTAGAACACCGTTCCGGCGATCCACAGCAGGCGGAAGTCACGGGAGGTGCGCAGCGGGGTGAGGTCGGGCCACAGCGCGGTGAGTCGGCGGCGCCAGCCCGTGGGGTCCTGCCCACCCGGTGCCGCCTCGGTGGGTCGAGGACCTGTCACAAGGTGCCATTCTGCGGGGTGCACCGACCGGTCGCCACCGGGATTCGGCACCGTGGCCGCAGGTCGCCACACCCGAGGACGGGTCGCCACCTGTACGGCGCCGCAGGCTGGCAGGCTGGACCCGAGCAGCCGGAGCGCGACTCCGCTGACCCCCCGCGTTCGAGGAGAGGGACGAGCCGATGAGTGTCGACGCACGTGCCGGGCAGCCCGCCGAGGAATCCGACCTCGTGGACGTCGCCCACCTGGTCACCGCCTACTACGCCGGCCACCCCGACACCGGTGTCGCCGACCAGCAGGTGTCCTTCGGTACGTCCGGCCACCGCGGGTCGAGCCTGAACCTCGCGTTCAACGACGACCACATCGCCGCGGTCAGCCAGGCCATCTGCGAGCACCGCGCGAACGCCGGCGTGAGCGGGCCGCTCTACCTCGCCCGGGACACCCACGCCCTGTCCGAGCCGGCGTGGACCACCGCACTGGAGGTGTTCGCGGCCAACGACGTGACCGTGCTGATCGACGCTCGCGACGGCTACACCCCCACGCCTGCGCTGTCGCACGCGATCCTCACCCACAACCGCGGCCGCACCGACGGCCTCGCCGACGGCGTGGTGGTGACCCCCTCGCACAACCCGCCCGCGGACGGCGGTTTCAAGTACAACCCGCCGAACGGCGGGCCGGCCGACACCGACGTCACCAAGTGGATCCAGAACCGCGCGAACGAGATCGTCGGCGCCGGGCTGTCCGACGTGCGCCGGATCCCGTTCGCCCGGGCGCGCGCCGCCGACACCACCGACCGGTACGACTTCCTGGACGCCTACGTGCGCGACCTGCCGGCTGTCGTGGACCTGGCCGCGGTCCGGTCGGCGGGGGTGCGGATCGGCGCGGACCCGCTGGGCGGGGCGAGCGTCGCCTACTGGGGTGAGATCGGTGAGCGGTACGGGCTGGACCTCACCGTGGTCAACCCGGTCGCGGACCCGACGTGGCGGTTCATGACGCTGGACTGGGACGGCAAGATCCGGATGGACTGCTCCTCGCCGCACGCGATGGCCTCGCTGATCGGCCAGCGCGAGGCGTACCAGATCGCCACCGGCAACGACGCCGACGCCGACCGGCACGGCATCGTCACCCCCGACGGCGGGCTGATGAACCCCAACCACTACCTCGCGGTGGCGATCTCCTACCTGTTCGGGCACCGGGACGGCTGGCCGCGCGACGCGGCCGTCGGCAAGACGCTGGTGAGCTCGTCGATGATCGACCTGGTGGCCGCCGACCTCGGCCGCACGCTGCTGGAGGTCCCGGTGGGCTTCAAGTGGTTCGTGCCGGGGCTGCTCGACGGCTCGGTGGGCTTCGGTGGCGAGGAGAGCGCCGGCGCGTCGTTCCTGCGTACCGACGGAACGGTCTGGACGACCGACAAGGACGGCATCCTGCTCGCCCTGCTCGCCTCTGAAATCCAGGCGGTCACCGGCCGCTCCCCCAGCGAGCACTACGCCGAGCTGACGGCGAGGTTCGGGGACCCGGCGTACGCCCGGGTGGACGCGCCCGCCAACCGCGAGCAGAAGGCGGCCCTGGGCAGGCTGGCCCCCGAACAGGTCACCGCCACCGAACTCGCCGGCGAGGAGATCATCGGCAAGCTCACCAGGGCTCCGGGCAACGACGCGCCGATCGGCGGCCTCAAGGTGACGACCCGCAGCGCGTGGTTCGCCGCCAGGCCCTCCGGCACCGAGGACGTCTACAAGATCTACGCCGAGTCGTTCCAGGGGCCCGAGCACCTCGCAGAGGTGCAGAAGGAGGCACGCGCCGTCGTCGACGCGGTCCTCGAGGGCGCCTGAGGCGGGAAGGACCTCGGCGTCCGCAGGCGTTGACACCACGTCGGTCGTGGCGCCGACCGCGAACTGGACAGGCAGGTGGCGAAGTGCACGGTGAGTACAAGGTGCCGGGCGGCAAGCTGGTGGTCGTCGACCTCGACGTCGCCGACGGCCTGCTGGCGGACGTCCGGGTCAGCGGTGACTTCTTCCTCGAGCCCGACGAGGCCCTGGACGCGATCAACGCCGCGCTGACCGGGCTGCCGGCCACCGCCGACACCCGGGTGCTGACCGAACGCGTGGACGCGGGGCTCGGTCCGGACGCCGTACTCCTCGGCTTCTCCGCCCAGGCGGTGGCGATCGCCTGCCGCCGCGCTCTGGCCCGGGCCACCGAGTGGCACGACCACGACTGGCACCTGGTCCACGAGGGTCCACAGGACCCGGCCATGCACATGGCGATCGACGAGGTGCTGGCCGTGGACGTGGCCGCGGGGCGCCGTCCGCCCACGCTGCGGATCTGGGAGTGGGCGAAGCCCTGCGTGGTGATCGGCAGCTTCCAGTCGCTGCGCAACGAGGTCGACGCCGAGGGCGCGCGCCGGCACGGCATCGAGGTGGTCCGCCGGATCAGCGGTGGCGGCGCGATGTTCATCGAGCCGGGCAACACGATCACGTACTCGTTGTACGCCCCAACGTCGCTCATCGACGGGATGTCGTTCGCCGACTCCTACGCCTACCTCGACGACTGGGTGCTCGGTGCGTTCAACGAGGACCTCGGCGTACGTGCGTGGTACCAACCGCTGAACGACATCACCTCCGACGGCGGCAAGATCGGCGGCGCGGCGCAGAAGCGGCTGGCCACCGGAGCGGTCCTGCACCACGTGACGATGGCGTACGACATCGACGCCGACAAGATGCTGGAGGTCCTGCGGATCGGCCGGGAGAAGCTGTCCGACAAGGGCACGACCAGCGCGGGCAAGCGGGTGGACCCGCTGCGGCGCCAGACCGGACTGCCGCGGGAGGAGATCGTCGACAGGATGGTCGGGCACTTCCGCCGGCGTTACGGCCTTGTCAACGACACCTTGACGACAGGCGAGCAGCACGCCGCGGCGGCCTTGGCGGCGACGAAGTTCGCCACCCCCGAGTGGACCGCGCGCATCCCCTGACGGCTGCGTTCTCACGAATCCACCAACGCGCCGGGGCGGACGGAGTGCATTTCGCCGACGCGGGGAAATGGCCGGCGGGTGTCCGTTCGATTCGGAACGGACGTCCGATTCCGGAAGCATATGGAACCAAGCTTCACATAGCGGACCTTTCGTGAAAGATGATGTTTGTCCGTACGGGGGGACTTTCTTGAATCTGCACGTGTTCCTCCTCGCGGGCCGACCACCAACACAGGGGAGGACCGCACCATATGAAGCTACGAAGCGCAATCGCCGCGACGTCTCTGGTCGCAGCCGGCGGGATCGCGTTCGCGATGCCGGCCAACGCCGACCTGGTGACTCGTTGCGTCGGCGAGGGCGGTGCCGTCACCGTTCCGGGTGACCTGGTTGTTCCGGCGGGCAAGGCCTGCTGGCTCAACGGCACCACCATCGAGGGCAACGTGCGGGTCATGGCCGGTGCCGACCTGATCGTGGACGGTGCGACGTTCAAGGGTTCCGTCACCGTGGCGGAGAACGGCTACGTCGACACCTCCAACACCACGATCATCAAGAACGTCACGGCCGACAACGCGTTCGGATCGTACTTCTACGGCAGCAACCTCGGTGGCGCGGTCAACGCCAAGTCCGACGAGGGTTCTGAGTACGACGGCTTCGTCTACGCCGTCGACTCCAAGGTCACCGGCCGGGTCAACGCCTCGGTCCCGGGCGAGGTCGTCGTGGACGGCTCGCAGATCGGTGGCGCGCTCACCGGCCAGGGCACGCGTTACCTGGACGTCTACAACTCCTCGATCGACGGCAAGCTGATGGTCGCCGACAACGAGGAGGGCTCGGTCTTCTGCGAGAGCGAGGTGTACGGGGACGCCAGCTACACCGGCAACTCCGACACCCTGCAGCTGGGGGCCGACGGGCCGCTGGCTCCGTGCTCCGGCACGAGCTACTGGGGTGGGAACGTCGACGTCTCGAACAACTCCGGGACCGTCGTGGTGAGCAACAACATCGTGCGCGGCAACCTGTCCGGCACCGGGAACGACCCGGCGCCGACCGGGGAGAACAACCGCGTACGTGGCACGGTGTCGGGTCAGTTCGTGGACCTGAAGGCTCCGGCCGCCATGCGGATGGCCGCGCCGCAGGACCGCAAGGCCGAACTGTCCGGTGAGGTGAAGGAGCGTCGGGCCGACGCGCAGGCCGAGGCCAAGGCGGCCGGCAAGGCTCGGCTCTGACAGCAACACCGTGAAGTCGACGGTGAGACACGGTGGCCGGGCCCGGTGGGCCCGGCCACCGCTCGCGTTCGTGAAGGAAGCAACGGTTGACGACCTCGCTGCCCTGGTTGCCGAAGTCCTGGCGGGACGGTCTCAGCTCCTACACCGCGGGCGGCGCGCCCGTTGAGGACGTCCCCGTCGCAACACGCCCTAGGTCGATCCGCGGACAGACTTCAGGTGCCGGTCCAAGAGGCGCGCCGCTTGGCCACGAACGCCGCCACGCCCGCCCGGAAGTCCGCGCTGTCGTAGACGCGGTGCACGAGATCGGTGCCGTCGGGAACGCGCGCGGCCATGATCCGGCGTACGGCCTGCTTGGTGGCCCACATCGTCAGCGGCGCGTGCTCGACCAGCCTGGCGACCAGCGCCTCGGCGGCATCGTCGACGTCCTCGAGCTCGCACACCTGCGACAGGAATCCCGCCGCCGCGACCTCGGTCTCGTCCAGCAGCCTGGCCCGTAACACCATGTCCAGCGTGCGGGCGGGACCGAGGTTGTCCACCAGCAACGCGACCGTGGCCGTGGACAGGCAGTTGCCGACGGTCCGCGCGATCGGTACGCCGAACCGTGTGCCGCGCGCGGCGATCCGCAGGTCGCACGACGCGGCGATGGCGAGACCCGCGCCGACGCAGTAGCCGGTGAGCACCGCGACGGTCGGCACCCGTACCCCTGCCACCGCTTCCAGCAGCCGGGTCATCCTCCGCTCGTACGCCACGCCGGAGTCGCCGTCGGTGAACTCCCCGAACTGCCCGATGTCGGTGCCCGCGACGAACGCCTCGTCACCGGCGCCCCGCAGCACCATGACCCGGATCGAGGAGTCGGACTCGGCCTGGTCGCAGGCGGCCAGCAGCCCGTCGTACATCGCCCAGGTCATGGCGTTGCGCCGCTTCGGCCGGTTGAACGTCACCCGCAGCACCGGACCGTCGCGCTCGACGAGCAGTTCCGCCGCGGCTCCGTCGTCACTCACTCGGTACGTCCTTCCCGGTCCGTCGCACCGCACCGCACCGCGCCGGCGGCTTCCAGTCGCTCGATCTCCGACATCGCGAATCCTGCCTCGCGCAGGACCTCTCGGCTGTCGGCGCCCAGCGACGGGCCGGCTCGGCCGCGCACCGGCGGGGTCGCCGACATCCGCATCGGCGAGCCGAGCTGGCGGACCTCGCCGAGCGTAGGGTGCGGCGCGTCCCAGTAGTAGCCCCGCTCCCCCAGGTGGTCGTCGGTGAACACCTCGGCGTAGTCGGCGATCGGAGCGCACGGAACGCCGGCCTTCTCCAGCGCCCGCACCAGGTAGTCGCTTCGCCAACCGCGGGTTGCGCGCTCGATCACCGGGGACAACTCGGCCCGCAGCAGCTGTCGCTGGTAGGCGTCGGCAAGGCGCGGGTCGTCGGCCAGTTCGCCCAGGCCCAGCACGTCACAGGCCGCGACCCAGGAGCGCGGCGTGACGGCGCCGAACGTCACCCATCCGTCGGCGGTGGCGAACGCCTGGTACGGGGCGGTGCTCTGGTGCGCCGAGCCCAGCCGGCCGCCGACCTCGCCGGTGGCGAAGTACCTCCCGGCCTCCCAGATGCCCATCGACACCGCCGACTCGAACAGCGACACGTCGACGTGCTGCCCTTCCCCGCTCGCGTCCCGCGCACGCAACGCGGCCAGCGCCGCCAGCGCGGCGTACAGCCCACAGGTGAGGTCGCACAGCGGTACGCCCACCTTCGCCGGCGGGCCGTCCGGCTCCCCCGTGATGCTCATCAGCCCCGCCCGCGCCTGCGTCATCACGTCCAGGCCGGGCAGGCTCGCCCGCGGGCCGTCCTGTCCCCATCCCGACAGCGACACGTACACCAGCCGCGGGTTCAGCGCCCGCACGCTCTCGTAGTCGAAGCCGAGCGCGTCCATCGCCCCCGGGCGGAGGTTCTGCAGGAACACGTCGGCGGTCGTGAGCAACCGTGTCAACACCACCTTGCCGTCCGGGTGCTTCAGGTCGACCGCCACCGAACGCTTGTTGCGGTTGAGCCGGACGAACGCCGACCCCTCACCCCGCAGGTACGGCCCGACCTGGCGGGCCGGGTCTCCCCGCCCGGGCGGCTCCACCTTCACCACGTCGGCGCCGAGGTCGGCGAGTTGCATCCCGGCGAACGGCGCGGCCATGAAGACGCCGACCTCCACCACGCGTACCCCCGAAAGGCTCGCCTGGTCCATGTGCGCTCCCCTCACCTGCCCGAGATGCCGGTCATCACCACGCCCCGGATGAACTGCCGCTGCGCCACGAAGAACACGATCAGCACCGGGACCACCAGGAACATCGACGCCGCCATGCTGATGTTCCACGACGCGTCCGTGGGCGAGATGAACGCCCGCAGCCCGAGCGCCAGCGTCTTGTTTCCCTCACTCTGCAGGTAGATCAGCGGCAGCAGGAAGTCGTTCCAGTGATAGACGAACGAGAAGATGCCCACCGCGACCAGCACCGGCCGGGACAGCGGCAGCAGGATGTGCCACCAGATCCGCAGGTTCGAGGCGCCGTCGAGCCGGGCCGCCTCGTCGAAGTCACGCGGGATCGTCAGGTAGAACTGGCGCACCAGAAAGATGTTGAAAGCTCCGCCGCCGAGGAACGCCGGCACCACCAGCGGCGCGAACGTGTCCACCCAGCCCAGCGACCGGAACAACACGAACTGCGGCACCAGCGTCACCACGTCCGGCAGCATCATCGTGGACAGCAGCAGGTAGAACAGCAGCCGCCGGCCCGGGAACCGCAACCTGGCGAAGCCGAACGCCACCAGCGAACTCGACAGCAGGGTCCCCGCCATCGCCAGGATGGTGATCATGGCGGTGTTGGCCAGCCAGACCAGGAGCGGTGCCCGGTCCATCGCCTCCAGGTAGTTGACCCACCGCACCGGGCTCGGCACCCACACCGGCGGATAGGCGAACACCTGCCCCTGGGCCTTCAGTGACGTGGACACCAGCCAGATCATCGGGATGGAGAAGACGGCCGCGAGGGCCGCCAGCACGGCGTACAGAACCGTCTGCCGAGCGATCGCAGGGCCCCTCCGCGCACCGCCCCTCGTCGCGGTCACCCTCGTCGCGCTCACCCTCGTCGCGCTCATCGTGCGTCCTCACCCTCGTAGTGCACCCACGACCGCGACAGCCGGAACTGCACCAGCGAGAAGACCAGGATGACGAGGAAGACCACCCACGCGTACGCCGCGGCGTAGCCCATCCGGAACTGCTCGAACCCCAGGCGATACAGGTAGAGCACCGAGAACAACGTGGACTGCTCCGGTCCGCCGTTCCCGGCAAGGAGGAACGCGCTGGTGAAGATCTGGAACGACGCGATGACGCCGAGCACGAGGTTGAACAGGATCACCGGCGAGAGCATTGGCACGGTCACCGCCCAGAACCGGTGCCACCAGTTCGCGCCGTCCACCTGGGCGGCGTCGTGCAGCGTCTGCGGAATGCCCTGCAGGCCGGCCAGGAAGATCACCATGGTGTTGCCGATCCCCCACAGGTTCATCAGGATGAACGACGGCTTGGCGGTGTGCGGGTCCTGCAGCCACTGGAGTTCGGGCAGCCCGACCATGCGCAACAGCGAGTTGGCAAGGCCCACCTCGGGGTTGAGGATCCAGAACCACAGGATCGCGTTCGCCACCGCCGGCATCACCGCGGGCAGGTAGAACAACGTCCGGAACACCGAGCGGAAATGCACCCGCTGGTTGAGCAGCATCGCCGCGCCGAGTGCGGTCACCAGGTTGAGCGGGACGCTGATCACGGTGAAGAACGCGGTGTTCCACAACGAGATCCCCACCAGCCGGTCGTGCAGCAGCAACCGGAAGTTGCCGAGGCCCGCCCAGGTGGGCGGACTGAACAGGTCCCAGTTCAGGAAGGCCATCACCAGCGAGGCGAGCATCGGACCCGCGACCAGGAACACGAACCCGACCAGCCAGGGCGCGATGAACAGGTAGCCGTCGATCGCCTCCCGGCGCCGGGTGCCGAGCGGGCCACGTGACCCGCGCCTCCCGCCGAGGCCGCCGAGGCCGCCCCGTCCGCGGGTCGCCGGCTCCTCCCGCGGGTTCGCCGTCTGCGTGACCATCGCCGATCACCCCTGCGCGAGGATCGAGTCCACCTGCGCCCTGGTCTGCGCGGCGGCACCACGAACATCCTTGGTGGCACACGTGGTCCACAGCGGATCGAACTGCGTGGCGTAGATCTCCTTGATCCGCGACTGGTTGGCCGGGAACTTGAAGCTGATGACCGTACGGTCGCTGCGGTCGAGCAACGGGTCGACGTGCACCCTGACGAACCCGTCGGTCGGGTCCTTCGGCACCAGCGAGTCAAGTGCCGCCCGCACGCTCGGCCCCCACCTGTGCTGCTTGGCGAAACCCTGCTGCACCGGCGGGCTGGTGAGGTGCTTCAGCAGCTTCCAGGCGGCCTCCTTGTTCTTGGCCTGCTTGGGAATCGCCCAGCCGCTGCAGCCGACCGCGACGAACTGCCCGCCCGGCCCCTTCGGCACGAACGTGATCCCCCACGAGAACTTCGCCTTCTCCTGCCGCAGGAAGAAGTCCTGGGAGTGGAAGCTGACCGACATCGCCGTCAGCCCGGACCGGAACGGGTCACCCTGGCCGAGCTCCTGCGACGGAGAGGGCGTGCTGCGGTCCTCGCACCGCATCGACCGGAAGAACTCGAAGTCGGCGAGCGCGGGAGGCTGGTCGACCAGTGTCTTCTGGTACTTCGCGTCGTACCAGTCACCGCCGAACGCCCGTACGAACGCCCGGCTGGTCTCGGAGTCGGTCGGCGTCGGGGCCAGCCAGTTCAGCCCCCACTGCTTGATCTGCCTGCCGTCGAAGCCCGGGTCGCCCGGCCCGCGGCCCTGCTTGTCCCGCGTCAGTTTCCGCGCGGTCTCGCGAAGGTCGTCCATCGTCCAGTCGTCCTTCGGATATGCCACGCCGGCCGCGTCGAACATGTCCTTGTTGTAGTAGACGCCCCACGCCGCGGAGTCCTTGGGAATGCCGTAGATCTTGCCGCCGTCGCTGAAGTCGTCGATCAGCGCGGGCACGAACGCGGACCGGTCGATGCCGTCCCGCTTCATCAACGGCGCGAGGTCGAGCAGCGCATCGCGGTGGCCGTAGTCCTGCACGATGCTCTGGTGCTGGTGGATGAGATCGGGTACGGCACCGCCGGCCAGCAACGTGGGCAGCTTGGTCATGTAGTCGTCCCAGGCCTCGAAGGTCACGGAGACCTTGGTGCCCGGGTTAGCCTTCTCGAAGTCCCTCAGATAACGCTTGTAGAGCGTGCGTTCCAGCCCCAGGTCGGCCGGGGTGATGAACCGGATCGTGGTGGAACCGGACTTCTCGTCGTCCACCTCACCACGAAACGGTGAGCACGCCGCGGCCACGGAGCCGAGGCCGGCGGCGGCGAATCCGGCACGGGCCAGGAAGCCTCGCCGGGACAGGTCGGGACGAGCGACATCGTGAGGTGCGGAGCTACCGTGCACGGTCCACCTCTCTCGGGGTGCTGGTCGGGCGTAGCCGTTGTCACCTGCTCACTGCGTCTGGTGCGTCTGTTGCGTCTGTTGCGGTTCCTGCGCCTTGCTGTGGCTGGTGGAAGCCGTGGGTGAACGACCGCTCGCCGTGGTGCGCCAGCGACTCCAGTACGGCGTCCGGGTCGCCGGCCTCGATCAGGTCGAGCAGGTCACGGTGACGGGCGACGTGGGTGGCGAGATCCTCGTAGTAGTGCTCGCGGGTGTGGAGGTTCATCGCCATGCACCACAGGAGCTGCTGGTGCAGCGAGTCGTAGGTCCCCTCCAGCCGCCGGTGGCCGGCAAGGCCGACGATCGCGCGGTGGAACTCATAGCCCCGCTCGACCAGCTGGGCGCGGTCGGCCTGCTCGGCGCAGCGCTCCATCTCGGCCAGCGCCGCATGGCAGCGGGCGAGCCTGGCCGGATCGGTCACGGGTACGCCCATCTCGACGGCCAGCCGCTCCAGCGCGGACCTCAGCGTCAGGATCTCCACGACGTCGCTGTCGGCCAACCGGGTCACCGACGCACCGCGACGCGGAGTGATCTCGACCAGGCCCTCGTGCTGCAGCGTCCGCATCGCCTCGCGCAGCGGTGGCCGGCTGATCCCGAGCTCCTCGGTGAGCCGCTCCTCGATCAGGCGTTCACCGGGCGCCAGCTCACCGGCCAGGATCATCCGGCGTAGCTCCTGGGCGGCGAGTTGCACCAGGCTCGGCGGGTCGATGCGGCGACGTCCGGCCACGAAGCGTTCCCTTCGGCGATTGTGGAAGGCGCTTGCCTGTTGTAGACAATAGTCACCAAGATCACCGCCGACCAGAGGAGACCGCCCATGGCCGCGCTACCGAAATCGGCCCGGATCGGGTTCGTCGGGCTGGGCAACCTCGGACTCCCGATGGCCACCGCGCTGGTTCGGGCCGGGTGGTCGGTCACGGCGTACGACGTGAACCCGGGCCCGGTCGCCACGATGGCCGAGCGTGGTGCGGACGGCGCGGACTCCCTCGGCGACCTCGCCGGTTGCCAGGTGCTCGCTCTCGCCGTACCCGACGACGACACCGTGACCGCCGTACTGGACACCCCGAAGCTGCTCGGCCAGCTGGCCGACGACGCGGTGCTCGCCGTGCACAGCACGGTGCTGCCCGCGACGGCACGGGAGCTCGGTGAGCGCGCCCGGAAGCGTTCGCTGGCGTTCCTGGACGCGCCCGTGAGCGGTGGGGCCGAACGTGCTGAACGAGGGGCGCTCACGGTCATGGTCGGTGCGGACGAGGGGGCGCTGGACCCGGCGCGGCCCTACCTCGACACGATCGCCGAGCAGGTGGTGCACGCCGGGCCGCCCGGGGCGGGTGCCGCGGTCAAGCTCGCCAACCAGCTGATGATGTTCGCCTCCCTCGCCGGCACCCACGAGGCGCTGCGCCTGGCGCAGGCACACGAGGTCCCGGTCGAGACCGTCCTGGAGGTCGCCCGCACCAGCACCGGCGACTCCTGGTCGGCGCGTGAGTGGGGCTTCTTCGACCGCACGGCGCAGGCCTACGACGCGTCGGAGGTGCCCGTCCGGTCCCGGCCGTGGAGCAAGGACCTGTGGGAGGTGGTCGCCGCCGGCCGGGTCGCGGGGGTGGCCATGCCGGTCGCCGGGCTGCTGGCCCAGACCCTCGCCGACGTCGTGGAGGAACACGCGCGGTCCGTCGGGCCCGAGTCCTCCGGTGGCGAGTCCGCCGGCTGAACAACCCTGGACCGTCCAACCCGAACGCGGGCCTCATCCATTCGCCTGCGCGCCGATGGGTTCGTCGGATCACCCGATCCGGTAGCCGACTCCGGGCGTCGTCGTGATGACTGGCGGGTCGCCGAGCTTGCGCCGAAGCCTGCCCACCGTCACCGCCACCGTATTGGTGAACGGGTCGGCGTTCTCGTCCCAGACCTGCTCCAGCAGGGCCTCGGCGCTCAGGAAACCCGGACTCGCCCGCAACAGGGCCTCCAGCACGGCGAACTCCTTCACCGAGAGGTTGAGGTCCCGCCCGTCGCGGACGGCGGTACGGCGGACCGGGTTCAGCTCGATCCCGGCCGCGTGCAGGTTCCTCGGCCGCGCATCCGGCTTGCGGCGGGCCAGCGCCCGGATGCGCAGGATCAGCTCCGGGAAGTGGAAGGGCTTGGCGAGATAGTCGTCCGCGCCCATGGTCAGCCCGCTGACCCGGTCGCCGGGGGCGCTCGCCGCGGTCAGCATGAGCACCATCGGCCGGGCCACTCGCTCGTTGATCAGCTGGCACAGCGTGTCGCCGTGCAAGCCGGGCAGATCACGATCCAGGAGCACCACGTCGTACGCGGTGAGGTCGAGCTTGGTGGCGGCGGCCAGCCCGTCGCGCGCGAGGTCGACGGCCATCCCCTGGTCGCGGAGCCCTTCCACGACGACGTCTGCGAGCGCGTGCTCATCCTCGACGACGAGGATCCTCATGCCGCCGGAACCCCCGCGATGCTCGCCGGAAGTGTCGCGTCGTGGTCGGCCGGCCTCGCCGGGAGTGTGACCGACACGCGCAGACCGCCCTCCGGCCGGGCGAACAGGGCGAGCCGGCCACCGTGGGCGGCGGCGACAGCGGCCACAATCGACAGACCCAGGCCCGAGGAGCCGGTACGCTCGCCGCCGAGCCGCTCGAAGGGGTGCGCCAGCCGGTCGACCTCCCGCTGGTCGAGGGCTCGCCCGCCGGTCTCGACGACGAGCGCTGTCTCCTGCTCGCGGGCGCACCCGGTGATCGCGATCCACCCGCCGTCCTCGTTGTGCGTCACGGCGTTGTCGACGACGTTACCCACCAGCCGCGCCAGCAGCGCCGGGCTGCCCTGGGTCACCGTCCCCGGTTGGACGTCCACCGTCACGCGGAGCCCCTTCGCCTGTGCGTCGGCGGACCTCTCGCTCAGTGCCCCGTCGACGAGACCGCCGAGGTCGACCGAGGCCGTGTCGGGCAGCGGGCCGTGCTGAGCCCGCGCCAGTACGAGGAAGCCGTCGAGCAGGTGATCGACCCGGTCGAGCTGCGTACGCAGACGGTCCGCGAGGGCCACCGTCGAGGCGGGAGGGTCCGGCTTGGCGACCGCGACGTCCAGCGACGCCCGCATCGTCGCCAGCGGCGTACGCAGCTCATGGGAGGAGTTGGCGACGAAGCGACGTTGCGCGGTGAACGACGCCTCGAGCCGCCCGAGCAACTCGTCGATGGTGTCGGCGAGCTCCTTCACCTCGTCGGCCGGTCCGGTCACGCCCAGCCGCCGATCCAGGCTGTCCGCGGAGATGCGCCGCGTGACGCTCGTGAGGAGTCGCAGCGGCCGCAGAACGCGCCTGGCCAGCATCCGACCGAGTAGCAATGCGGCGACCGCCATCACGATCAGCGCCATCAGCGAGCCCGCCAGGAACTGGCGGGACTGCTGCGTGTGCACCGCGCCCAGTTGGTCTTCCAGTTCCCGGATGCGCTGTTGCGCCACGGCCAGGCTGTCTTGGGCGGGGGCATTCCCGGCCGGGACCGACCTGCTCATGCTGACGTCGGAGAGGAGAAAGGTCAGGCCCAGCAACCCGATGCCGGACAGGAGGAACACCACGGCATACAAGATCGTGAAGCGCACGCCTACCGTTCCGCTGCGCAGCCTGGTCATGCCTCCAGGATGCCCGGCAGAACCTAACAAAGGCATGACAACACCAGTTCGGGCCGTGTCACCTGCCGATCCGTAGAACCGACGGCATGTCGACCACCGAACTCCTTCAGCGGGAATGGACCGCGTTCCGCCGCCCTGGCCGGCTGATCGCCCTGGCTGCTGCAGCTCTCACCGTCATCGCCCTCGCCCTGCTGTTCAGCCTCGGCAACCGCTCGTCCTGCGACCCTGGCCGGTGCCCGGCCGTTCCGATCGCCGGCGACGGTTCCACCGTCAGCGACAGGTTCTGGTTTCTGCACCGTGACCTGGCCCCCGAGGGCAGCATCACGGTCCGGATGACCTCGATGACGGGGACGATCACCTACCCCCCGCCGAACCACGACCAGATCGTGTCCGGCCTGGTGCCGTGGGCGAAGGCCGGGATCATCGTCAAGGACGGGTTGCGGCAGGGCTCGCAGTACGCCGCGCTGATGATGACCGGCAGCCACGGTGTGCGTTTCCAGTACGACTACAAGCACGACATCGCCGGAAGCGTGGGCGGCGTGTCGGAGCAGTCCCCGCGCTGGCTGCGCCTGTCACGCTCGGCCGACACCATCACCGGCGCCGAGTCCACCGACGGCCGGCGGTGGCACACCGTCGGGACGGTGAAACTCGCCGGGCTGCCGAACACCGTGCAGGTCGGGCTCTTCGCCACCTCCCCCGGCGACCTCACCCTCCGCAAGGTCGGCCTCGGCGGCGCGATCGAGGAGGTCCGTTTCACCCAGGCCGTGGGTACCTTCGACAACATCACCGTCGAGGGCAGTGCCACCGGCTCGTGGGACAGCGACCCGGTCGGCCAGATGAACCACACGGACTGGGAGAAGGACCACAACGCGTCCGGAGCAGTGCAGCACGACGGTGTCCTCACGGTCAGTGGCACGGGCGACATCGGACCACACAGCGAGGAGGGCGTGCCATCCGTCGCGCTGACGCTGGTCGGCCTGACGGTCGCGCTGATCGTCGCGATCGTGGTCGCGGGCCGATACGGGGGTCGTACGGCTCGTGACACGGACTCCCGGCGGGTGATGGCCGCCCGGGCGGCCATCGTCGGGGCGGCCATCTTCGTCACCGGTCTGGTCGCTGCCGGCGTCGCCCTCCCGGTGGGGCTGGCGGCCCTCAAGGGCAACGGCATCCCCGTGCAGCCGGTGTCCGTTCCGACCGGCGCGCGGGTGATCGTCGGAGTCGCGGCAGTGCTCGCGCTGTGCGCCGTGCTCACGTATGGGCTCGGTGTGTTGCTACGGCGCGGCTGGGCGGCGATCCTCATCGGAACGTCGCTGATCGCCGTGCCCTACGCCGTCACGGCGCTCCCGCTGCTGCCCGACACGGTGTCGGAGTGGCTGCTGCGACTCACCCCGGCCGCAGGCTTCGCCGTCATGCAGACGATGGTGAAGTATCCGCAGGTGACCGCGCATTACGCGCCGTCGGCCGGGTACTTTCCGCTCCCGTGGTGGGCCGGGCTCGCCCTGCTCTGCGCGTACACGGCGGTCGTGGTGCGAATGGCCCTCGGCCGGAGCGTCCGGAAACCCGCTGCGAACACCGACCGGCGATAGTGCGGGGGTACCGGTCTCGCACCGCGACGGACAGCGCCGAAGGAGGAGTCCTGGCGTGCTCCCGATTCTTCCGCGGAAGAATCGGGAGCACGCGGTGGCGAACGTGGATCGTCATGATTCACCGGACCACCGACGCGTCGGGGCCTCATGCTGTGGCGACGGCACGGCAGGCCGTACGGAAAGGACGACTAGCAATGAGCTCTCCCCACGACACGGCCGAGTGCACCGGGCATCACGACCTGGTGCGCGACTTCGGCGGGGACCGACCGCGCATCGTGGTCCTGTGCGGCTCCACGAGGTTCTACGAGGAGTTCCGCCGGCAGAACCTTCGTCTCACCCTGGACGGTGCAATCGTCCTGTCGATCGGTTGCGACACCAGGTCCGACGGCGACCTGTTCGGCATGGGCGGCAGGGACGAGTCGGACGACGTGGGCGAGTTGAACGAACTGAAGGCGCGGCTCGACGCGTTGCACCTTCGGAAGATCGACCTGGCCGACGAGGTGCTGGTGCTGAACATCGGCGGCTACGTCGGAGAGTCCACCAGCCGCGAGATCGCCTATGCCACCACGATCGGCAAGCCCGTTCAGTACCTCCACCCCGTGCATCAGGACGCCCGGAAGGCATTCTCCTAGGGTCTGCCCTGGCCGAGGAGGTGGGCGTTGACGTCGCGGGCCAGCCGAGCCAGCTCGGGCCGCTCCACCACCTCGACGCCCGCGTCGCGCAGGCGTTCCACGCCGTGGCAGTCGACGAACAGCGCGGGTTCGCGCCAGGCGAGCACCACCCGGCGGATGCCCGCGCCGATGATCAGGTCCGCGCAGGGCACGGGGTGGGAGGCACGGGCGCTGCAGGGCTCCAGGCTGGAGTACATCGTCGCCGAGGCGAGCCGCGGGTCGGCCGGGGCGATCCGGCTCAGCACGACCTCCTCGGCGTGCTCACGCGGGCCGGTCTCCCGGGAGTAGCCGCTGGCGATCTCGTGTCCGGTGTCGTCGACCACGACCGCGCCCACCGAGTACGCCGACTCGGTGGGCGGGCAGGCGCGGGACAGCTCGATCGCCTGCCGCAGCCAGTAGTCGTCGGCGGCGGCGAGGAGGTAACGGGCCAGCACCACGTCGCCCACCTGACGTACCTCGACCAGTCGCATCCGGTGGTCCGGCCCGTGGGGGAAGTCGCCCGGCCCGGCCAGGCGGGGCGCGTCCGGGTCACCCACGAAGAACGGCGCGACCACCAGGTGCAGCTCGTCCACCAGCCCCGCGGTCAGGAACGCGGTCAGCACCCTCTGGCCGCCCTCGACCAGCAGGCGGCGCACGCCACGCCGGCGCAGGTCGCCGAGCACCGCGAGGAGATCCACCTCGCCGGGACGGTCGCCGGACAGCTCGTCGGTGTCGACGACCGTGGCCGAGGAGCCCAGGCGGGCGCGCAACCGCGCCGCCGAGCCTCCTGGGGCGTAGACGAGCCGGAGTGCCGAACCGGCGGTGAAGAACGCCGCACCGGGATCGAGATCACCGGACCGGGTGAGCACCACCTTCGCCGGGTTCGGCGGGAGACCCGCCGCGACCCGCGCCTGCCGGCGTTCGGGTGAACGGACCAGCAGTCGCGGGTCGTCCCGCCGGACGGTGTGCGCACCGACCAGGATCGCGTCGCACCCCGCCCGTACGTCGTCCACCCGGTCCAGGTCCGCCTCACCGGACAGGACCAGCCGGGCGCCGGAACAGTCGTCGAGGTAACCGTCGACCGACTGTGCCGCGCTGGCGACGACGTACGGGTGTTCGGGTACGCCGATCACCTGCTCAGGAAGGCAGGTTGGGCAGCTCGTGGTAGCGGCAGATCCCGGCGAACTCCTCCGGGTCCAGGCTCGCACCGCCGACGAGGCACCCGTCGACGTCGGGCTGTGCCATGATGCCGGCCGAGTTGGCAGCCTTCACCGAACCGCCGTAGAGCACCCGCACCGCGTCCGCGACATTGGCGTCGTAGCGGTCGGCGACCGCCTGCCGGATGGCCGCGCACACCTCCTGCGCGTCCTCGGGCGTGGCCACCTCACCGGTGCCGATCGCCCACACCGGCTCGTACGCGATCACGATGTCGGCGACCTGCTCGGCCTTCAGCCCGTCAAGCGCGGCTTGCACCTGGCCGACGGCGTGCTCGACCTGGCGTCCCTCGCGCCGGACCTCCAGGCCCTCGCCGACACACAGGATCGGCACCAGGCCGTGCCGGCACGCGGCCTGCACCTTGGCGTTGACGAGCTGGTCGTCCTCGTTGTGGTACTGCCGGCGCTCGGAGTGCCCGGCGAGGACGTACTTGCAGCCCAGCTTCGACAGCATCTCACCGGAGACGTCCCCGGTGTAGGCGCCCTTGTCGTACTGGCTGACGTCCTGCGCACCGTGCACCAGGTGGAGCTTGTCGCCGTCGATCAGCGTCTGCACCGACCGGATCGCGGTGAACGCCGGCAGCACGGCCACCTCGACGCGTTCGTAGTCGTGCTTCTTGTCCTGCAGGATCCAGGTGAGCTTCTGGACCAGGTGGACGGCCTCGCGGTGATCGAGGTTCATCTTCCAGTTGCCGGCCATCAGGACCCTGCGGCCGGTCTGCTTCGTCGCCACTGTCTAGTCCTCCAGGACCGCGATACCCGGCAGCGTCTTGCCCTCGAGGTACTCGAGGCTCGCACCGCCACCGGTCGAGATGTGTCCAAAGGCGTCCTCGGGGAAGCCGAGCGAACGCACTGCCGCCGCGGAGTCACCACCGCCGACGACCGACAGACCGTCGGTCTCGGTCAGCGCCTGCGCAACCGCCCTGGTGCCCTCCGCGAACGCGGGGATCTCCGAGACGCCCATCGGGCCGTTCCAGAACACCGTGTGCGCACCTGACAGCTTCTCCGCGAACAAACGGGCCGACTCCGGGCCGATGTCCAGGCCGAGCCGGTCGGCCGGGATCGCGTCCACGGACACGACGTCATGCTCGGCATCTCCGGACACCGCGGTCGCCGCCACCACGTCGACCGGCAGCACGATCCGGTCACCGGCCTGCGACAAGTAGCCCTTGACGGTCTCGATCTGGTCGGCCTCGAGCAGGCTCTTGCCGATCTCGTGGCCCTGGGCGGCTAGGAAGGTGAAGACCATGCCGCCACCGATCAGCAGGAGGTCGGCCTTGCCGAGCAGGTTGTCGATGACGCCCAGCTTGTCGGAGACCTTCGCGCCGCCGAGCACCACGGCGTAGGGGCGTTCGGGCTGGTCGGTCAGCCGGCGGAGCACCTCGACCTCGGCGACCACCAGGCCACCGGCGGCGTGCGGCAGCCGCTGCGCCACGTCGTACACGCTGGCGTGCTTGCGGTGCACCGCACCGAACCCGTCGGAGACGAACGCGTCGGCGAACTTCGCCAGCTCGTCGGCCAGGGCGCCGCGCTCGGCGTCGTCCTTGCTGGTCTCGCGGGGGTCGAACCGGACGTTCTCCAGCAGGGCGACCTGCCCGTCGGTGAGGCTGTCCACCGTCTCCTGCGCGCTCGAGCCCACCAGGTCGGAGGCGAACGCCACCGGGGCGCCGAGCACCTCACCGAGGCGCTCGGCCACCGGCGCCAGGGAGTACTTCGGCTCGGGTGCGCCCTTCGGCCGGCCGAGGTGGGCGGTCACGACCACCCGCGCGCCCTTGTCTGCGAGCGCGCGGATGGTCGGGACACTGGCCCGGATGCGGCCGTCGTCGGTGATCCGTCCCTCGTCCAGTGGGACGTTCAGGTCGGAGCGGACCAGCACCCGCCGGCCACGGAGGTCACCCAGGTCGTCGATGGTCGACAGGGTCACAGCGACCGACCAACGAGCGCGGCGAGGTCGACGAGACGGTTGGAGTAGCCCCACTCGTTGTCGTACCAGCCGACGACCTTGACCTGGTTGCCGTTGACCATGGTCAGCGACGCGTCGATGGTGCAGCTCGGCGCGGTGTTGACGATGTCGGAGGAGACGATCTCGTCCTCGGTGTAGACGAGGATGTCCTTCAGCGGGCCCTCGGCGGCCGCCTTGAACGCCGCGTTGACCTCCTCCTTGGTGGTCTCCCGCTCCAGGTCGACCACGAGGTCGGTGACCGAGCCGGTCGGCACCGGGACGCGGAACGCCATGCCGTCGAGCTTGCCCTTGACCTCGGGGATGACCAGGCTGGTCGCCTTCGCCGCACCCGTGGTCGTCGGGATGATGTTGATGGCGGCCGCCCGCGCACGGCGCAGGTTGACCGAGCCCTTGCGGGTCACCGCGATCTGGTCGAGCAGCTGCTGCTCGGTGGTGTAGGCGTGGATCGTGGTCATCAGACCCTTGGTGATCCCGAAGTTGTCGAGCAGCACCTTCGTCATCGGCGCCACGCAGTTGGTGGTGCACGACGCGTTGGAGATGATCGAGTGCTTCGCCGGGTCGTACTTGTCGTCGTTGACGCCGAGCACGATGGTGATGTCCTCATCGGTGGCCGGCGCGGAGATGATGACCTTCTTGGCGCCGGCTTCGACGTGCTTGCGGGCATCCTCGGCCTTGGTGAAGCGGCCGGTCGACTCGATGACGACGTCGGCGCCGAGCTCCGCCCACGGCAGCTTTGCCGGGTCGGTCTCCGCGGTGGCGCGGAAGGACTTGCCGTCGACGGTCAGCGACGTGTCGTCGTACGTCACTTCGGCGTCGAGCTTGCCAAGAACCGAGTCGTACTTCAGCATGTGGGCCAGGACGTCGTTGCCGGTGAGGTCGTTCACACCGACGATCTCGACGTCCGCACCCTGGGCGAGTGCGGCCCGGAAGAAGTTGCGGCCGATCCGGCCGAAGCCGTTGATTCCAACCCGAATGGTCACAGGACGCTCCCTCGCATGGGTCGTTGCTTGTCGTGCATCTGCGCTGCGGACAGGGGCCTGGCCTCGTTGCCTGGCGGCGATTCCCTGGGTGTGCGCCGAGGCATTCTCACCGCGGAGACTATCTGGTCTGCCCCACCCTCCCCCGACCCGGCCCGCGACGGACGGAGCCGCTGGTCAGGAACCAGGTGAGGCACCCGGCCCGAAGGTGGCCGGGAAGCGGTCAGGAACTCATCATCTCCGCGGTGAGGTTGGCGTCGGTCCCGGGAATTCCGAGGTCGGCCGCTCGTTTGTCGGCCATCGCCAGGAGCCGCCGGATGCGACCGGCGATCGCGTCCTTCGTCAGGGGCGGCTCGTGGATCTGGCCGAGCTCCTCCAGTGAGGCCTGCCGGTGCTCCAGGCGCAACCTGCCGGCCAGTTGCAGGTGCTCGGGCACATCCTCGCCCAGGATCTCCAGTGCGCGCTGGACCCGGGAGCCCGCGGCCACGGCGGCGCGGGCCGAACGCCGGAGGTTGGCGTCGTCGAAGTTGGCGAGCCGGTTGGCGGTGGCGCGCACCTCCCGGCGCATCCGGCGTTCCTCCCAGGCCATCAGGCTCTCGTGCGCGCCCAGCCGGGTGAGCAGAGCGCCGATCGCGTCACCGTCTCGAATCACCACCCGGTCGATGCCGCGCACCTCACGGGCCTTGGCCACGATGCCGATCCGCCGGGCCGCACCGACCAGGGCGAGCGCGGCCTCCGGGCCGGGACAGGTGACCTCCAGCGCACCGGAGCGACCCGGCTCGGTCAGCGAACCATGGGCGAGGAACGCTCCGCGCCAGGCCGCCACGGCGTCGCACGTCGAGCCGTTGACCACCTGCGGCGGCAGCCCTCGAACCGGCCGGCCGCGACCGTCGAGCAGACCGGTCTGGCGGGCGAGCGCCTCGCCCTCCCGGACCACGCGCAGGACGAACCGGTTGGACTTGCGAAGCCCGCCCGGAGCGAGCACCAGCACGTCGCTGACGTGCCCGAAAACCTCGGCGATCTCTCTGCGTAGTCGCCGGACCGAGGCGCCGGTGTCCAGCTCTGCCTCGATGACGATCCGGCCGCTGACGATGTGCAGGCCGCCGGCGAACCGAAGGGTCGCGGACACCTCGGCTTTGCGACAGCAGGGTTTTGTCACCGTCGCACTGGTGAGCTCCGCCTTGACCTGCGCCGTCATCGCCATGGCCCGATCCTGCCACGAATGCGGAATTCGTACCGCGAATGGGTCGAGCCGGTGAGGCTTCTCAGGATCATCTACGCTACCCAGAGTCACGACGATAACACTTTGGCATACACGCGGGCCAGCCGCTGCGGATCATGCTTCGGCGAACCGTCGGTCCAGGCTACGTCGGCCATCACGAGTTCGGCACCGAGCCGGGTGGTCGCGTCGACCAGCGCCGGGTGGTCCGCGACGAACGCGTCGTCGGCCACCACGACGTCCACGCGCAGGTCAGGGGCGTGCGCGGCGAGCACCTCCAGGTGCCGCTCGGGCGAGAAGCCGCGGGTCTCCCCCGCCTGCGGTGCGAGGTTGAGGGTGAGGATGCGACGGGCCTTCGTCTCGTGCAACGCGGTCGCCAGCTCCGGCACCAGCAGGTGGACGAGGACGCTGGTGAACCACGAGCCCGGCCCGAGCACCACGCCGTCGGCCTCGCGCACGGCCGCTACCGCTTCCGGACAGGCCGGCGGGTCGGGCGGCTCCAGTGCCACGCTGCGGACCCGGCCCGGCGTACTCGCCACCTCCGACTGGCCCCGCACCGTCCGCACCAGGGCGGGGTTCTCCGGATCGAGGCCCTCGACCTGGGCGGTGATCCGCAACGGGACAGCGCACATCGGCAGCACCCGGCCGCGGGCACCGAGCAGCCGGGCCACCCAGTCCAGACCGGCGACGTGGCGGTCGGTGGCCGCTCCCGCGGCGGCCGCCGCGTCCGACGTCCCGGGCACGACGCCGGGCGAGCGCTGGGCCAGGCGTTCCCACAGCGCCACGATCAGCAGGTTCCCGACCGCGTGCCCGGACAGCTCACCGTCGCTGGCGAACCGGTGCTGCAGCACCTCGGCCCACGTACGTCCCCACTCGTCGTCGCCACACAGGGCGGCCAGCGCCTGCCGCAGGTCACCGGGCGGAAGCACGCCGAACTCCGAGCGCAACCGGCCGGAGGAGCCACCGTCGTCGGCCACCGTCACCACCGCGGTGAGGTGCTCGGTGACCTGGCGCAGCGCCGACAGCGACGCGGACAGGCCGTGCCCGCCGCCGAGGGCGACGACCTTCGGCCCGCCCGGCGTCTGGGGCGACACCTGGGGCGAACTCATTCGCGCCCCAGGTCGCGGTGCAGGACGAGGTTGCCGATGCCACGCTCCCGCAGCCTTGCGCCGAGTTCTTCCGCCATCGCCACACTCCGGTGTTTGCCGCCGGTGCATCCGACCGCGATCGTCGCGAACCGTTTCCCCTCGCGCAGATAGCCCCGCGCCAGCAGGGTCACCAGGCCTTCGTACTGGTCGAGGAACGGCAACGCGTCTTCCTGCTTCAGGACGTACTCCCGAACCTCCGCGTCCAAACCCGTCCGTGGCCGCAGCTCCGGCTGCCAGTGCGGGTTGGGCAGGAAGCGGCAGTCGACCACCAGGTCGGCGTCGACCGGGATGCCGTACTTGTAGCCGAACGACACGATCGTGGCCTGCAGCGCCTGGTCGTCCGCGCCGCCGAACGCGTTGACGATCTTCGCCGCGAGCTGGTGGACGTTGAGGTTCGAGGTGTCGATGACCAGGTCGGCGTCGGCGCGCAGCTCGCGCAGTGCATCGCGTTCGCGGGCGATGCCGTCCAGGACCCGGCCGTCGCCCTGCAGCGGGTGCGGCCGGCGCACGCTTTCGTACCGGCGGACGAGCACCTCGTCGCCGGCCTCCAGGAACAACAACATCGGGCGTACGTCACGGGCCCGCAGCGCCTCCAGCGCACCCTGCAGGGCGGCGAAGAACGAGCCGGCGCGGACGTCGACCACCACCGCGATCCGGGAGACGGACCGGTCGCCGCCACCGACCAGCTTGACGATCGTGGGAAGGAGCTCGGGCGGGAGGTTGTCGACGACGAACCATCCGAGGTCCTCCAGGACGTGCGCGGCCGCGCTGCGCCCGGCTCCGGACATGCCGGAGACGAGGACCAGCTCAGGAGGGTCTGTCGTCATCGGTTGCTCCCCTGGTAGGTGCGAGATCTCGCATCATCGCGTCGTCGTCGGCGACCGGCGACGGCGGGTCGGTACGTTCGTCCTGCTCGTCCTGCTCCGCCTGATCGTTCTGCTCGGGTCGATCGGGCAGCTCGGCCGGCCGGGACCGCACCGGGTCCGGTGCGTCGTCGAGGATCTCACCGGTCGCGGTGTTGACCGCCGGCCGGCCGCCTGCCCGCTCGGGCTGGTGCAGGGCCGCCACCACCGACTCGGCCGTACGCATGCCGATGCCGGGCACCTCGGCCACCTCCTCGGCCGTCGCGGCGCGCAGCCGCTTGAGTGACCCGAACTTCCGCAATAGCGCCTTGCGCCGGGTCGTGCCGAGCCCGGGAACGTCGTCCAGCAGGCTCTCCACCATCGACTTCGACCGGCGCTGGCGGTGGAACGTGATCGCGAACCGGTGCGCCTCGTCGCGGACGCGCTGGAGGAGGTAGAGGCCCTCGCTGGTACGCGGCAGGATGACCGGATCCTCCTGGCCGGGGAGCCACACCTCCTCGAGCCGCTTGGCCAGGCCGCAGACGGGCACGTCGTCGATCCCCAGCTCGTCCATCGCGCGGGCGGCCGCGGCCACCTGCGGCGGGCCGCCGTCGACGACCAGGAGCCCGGGCGCGTACGAGAACCTGCGCTGCCGGCCGGTCTCCGGGTCGATACCCGCGGGCACGCCGGACGTGGCGGCCGCCGTCCCGGAACCGTTCGACCTGCCGGCGCCGGCGGCACCACCGGTGCCGTTCGACCTGCCGGCGGCGTTTCCGCCGGCGGCCTCGGCGGGCGTGCCCTCGGCGTCGGTGGGCGAGGCCGCGCCGACGTCACCGGTCTCGGCGTGCTCGTCGAGGTAACGCTGGAACCGCCGGGTGATGACCTCGTGGATGGACGCGACGTCGTTGGAGCCGTCGCCGCGACCGCGGGCCCGCACCGTGAACCGGCGATAGTCGCTCTTGCGGGGCAGGCCGTCCTCGAACACCACCATGGACGCCACCACGTCCGAGCCCTGCAGGTTGGACACGTCGTAGCACTCGATCCGCAGCGGCGCCTCGGGCAGCCCGAGCGCGTCCTGGATCTCCTGCAGCGCCCGGCTGCGGGTGGTCAGGTCGCTGGCCCGCTTGGTCTTGTGCAGCCCGAGCGCCTGGTGGGCGTTGCGGGCCACGGTCTCCATCAGCGCCTTCTTGTCACCGCGCTGGGGAACCCGCAGGTCGACCCGGGCACCCCGGCGTTCGGACAGCCAGTCGGCCAGCGCCGTGTCTTCGGCGGGCAGGGCCGGCACCAGCACCTCGCGGGGTACGGACTCCCCGCCCTCCCCGCCGTAGAGCTGCATGAGCAGCCGCTCCACCAGCTCACCGGTCTCGGCGTCGTCGGTCTTGTCGGCGACCCAGCCGCGCTGGCCGCGGATCCGCCCGCCGCGTACGTGGAACACCTGGACGGCGGCCTCGAGCTGGTCCTCGGCCAGCGCCACCACGTCGGCGTCGGTGCCGTCGGCCAGCACCACGGTGTTCTTCTCCAGCGCGCGCTCGAGTGCCTTGAGGTCGTCGCGCAGCTTGGCGGCGCGTTCGAACTCCAGGTCCGAGGAGGCCTGGCGCATGTCGCGCTCGACCCGGCGGATGTAGGGCGCGGCGTGCCCGGCCATGAAGTCGCAGAAGTCCTCGACGATCTGCCGGTGTTCCTCCGGGGTGACCCGGCCGACGCAGGGCGCGGAGCACTTGCCGATGTAGCCGAGCAGGCAGGGACGCCCGATCTGGCCGGCGCGGTTGAACACGCCCTTGGAACAGGTGCGCGCCGGGAACACCCGCAGCAGCAGGTCGAGTGTCTCCCGGATCGCCCAGGCATGGGAGTACGGCCCGAAGTAGCGGACTCCCTTTCGCTTGGAGCCGCGCATCACCTGCAGCCGCGGGAACTCCTCGTCCAGCGTGACCGCCAGCCAGGGGTAGCTCTTGTCGTCGCGGTACTTGACGTTGAACCGCGGGTCGAACTCCTTGATCCAGGAGTACTCCAGCTGCAGCGCCTCGACCTCGGTGTTGACCACCGTCCACTCGACCTTGCCGGCGGTCTGCACCATCGCCTGGGTGCGCGGATGGAGTGCGGCCAGATCCTGGAAGTACGACCCGAGGCGGGAGCGCAGGCTCTTGGCCTTGCCGACATAGATCACCCGGCCCCGAGGGTCGGAGAATCGGTAAACGCCCGGCTGGTCGGGAACCGAGCCGGGTGTGGGTCGATAGGTCGCGGGATCTGCCACTTTTCCGAGCCTAGGCGACGGCACCCCCATACGGGCGCCGGGCCGCCCCGGTGCCTGCCGTACCGGATCGGGTAAACGACCCGAACCGACCGCTCAGGCCAGCTTGATCGAGCTGCCCTTGACCTCGATCTTCACCGGCGGCAGTGGCCTGGTCGCCGGACCCTGCTTGACCGAACCGTCGAGCGCGCTGAAGGCGCTGCCGTGGCAGTGGCACTTGATGGTGTCGTCGGTCACGTCGCCCACCGTGCAGCCCCGGTGGGTGCAGCTCGCGGAGAACGCCTTGAACGTCCCCTTCTGGGGCTGGGTCACCACGACCTTCTGCGCGGCGAAGATCTTGCCGCCCTTCACCGGGATCTGGCTGGTCGAGGCGAGGGAGTCGCCACCGCCGCCGCCCTTGGCCGCGTCGTCGCCGCCGGACTTCTTGGTGTCGTCCCCGGACTTCGGCGTCTTCTCCGCCTTGCCCGGCGTCTTGTCGTCGGCCTTCCGGGCGGACGAGTCGCCGGCGCCGCCATTGCCGGATGAGTCACCGCCGCACGCGGCGAGCAGGGGGAACGCGGCGGCCGCTGCGGCCACCCCGCCCAGGGCGTGCCGGCGGGTCATCTGTGCCTCGTCGCGGCGCTCGGGTGTGTCCACGGTGTCCTCCGTCGGTCAGGCGGGTCGCAGGAGCGTCGTACTGAGCGATGTTCTCCCACGACACGCGGCGAGGAACCGGGTGGTTCAGCAACACCGGAATTTCGGGAACGTCCGGAGAGTCACGCCTCCAGCGGCGGCCAGGCCGGCAACGCACCGTCCGGCGTACAGTCGAACGCCACCGGCTCCCCGACGATCTCCAGCTGCGACTGTGCCTCCACCTCGGCGCGCAGGCTCTCCGCAACGAGCAGGTGCACGGTGTCCAGGGTGTCGTGCACCCGGACCAGCCGGACGTTCTCCGGGTCGGGCCGCCCGCACATCAGGATCGCCGCGGCCACCGTGGCGTCGTCGGTGGGCAGCGCGATCGGAAGCTTCGCCCGGCGCACGCCACCGATGCCGGACGTCATCGCGTTCACGTAGAGCGCGTGCAGGTCGATGTCCTCCAGCACCCGGAACGGCACGAAGTCGGCGAGCCCCACGCCCACCGCGTTGCCGTACGACGCCTTGCTGATCCCGTGCACGGTGATGTTGGTGACCCGGGGACGCTCGGGTTCGTCGACGCCTGCGATCCACATCCGGCCGATGACGTTGGTGTCCATGCCGGAGCCGGACTTGTCCTTGCCGAGCTCGTCGACGACCAGCACGTCCAGCTCGTCGAACGGCAGCCGGCCGAGCAGCCGGCCGGCCTCGGCGAGCAGTGCGGTCTCGGCCGGGCCGGCGATGCCGTCGGGTTCGACGAAGGCGATCCGGGCGGTCCGCTCGTGGGCGTTCTCGACGATGCCGATGCCGCCGAGGACGCGGCCGGTCTCGACGATGTGCCGGCCCACCGCGGGAATCCAGCGGGCCAGGCCGGTCGAGCCGTAGACGTGGATGCCCTCCGCGCCGCGCTGCTTGCCCAGGCCGATGGCGGCGATCTTGCCCAGCCCGGACTCGATCTCGCCGTGGAAGTCGGTGTGCGGCTTGATCCGGTTGACCAGCAGGATGCCGTCGGCCTGGGCGGCGTTGGCGTCGAGGTGGACCATCGGGCCGTCGGGCACCCGGCCGAGTTCGACGGTGTCCATGGTCGCCCGGATGGGTACGCCCATCGTCTCCTCGGTGACGCCGTACGACGCGAGGACAGCGACCTGGCCCTGCGCGGTGGCCCCGCCGTGGGAACCCATCGCCGGTACGACGAACGGCTCGGCCCCGGCCGCGCGCAGCCAGTCACACGCCGCCCGGACCACCGTCGCCAGGTCGTGGATGCCCCGGCTGCCGGCGGTGACGGCGACGCTCATCCCCGGCCGGATCCGCGTCCGCAGCGCCTCCAGCTCCCGGGCCGTCGCGGCGGCCACGTCCGGCTCGGCCGGCACGTCGTAGTGCTGGCGGACCGGGATCAGCCGCGGCAGCGGTGTGTGCGGACTGAGCTCGCGTACGCGTTCGAAGGGGCCGAGCCCGGTCGGGCTGGTGGCGTCGCTCACGGCGTGTCCTCCCTGGATCGCGACCTGAGTCGCATGGCGTACGAGCTCACATCACCGCACCGAGCTGCCACGGCACGAACTCCTCGTCGCCGTAGCCGAGCTCCTCGCTCTTGGTCTTCTCTCCCGACGCGGTGGCCAGCACCCGGTCGAAGATCTGCCTGCCGACCTCCGCCACGGACGCCTCTCCGTCGGCGACGACCCCGCAGTTGACGTCCATGTCGTCGGTCATCCGCTGGTAGACGTCGGAGTTGGTGGCGAGCTTCATCGACGGCGTGGGCTTGCATCCGAACGCCGAACCGCGCCCGGTGGTGAAGCACAGCACCTGAGAGCCGCCCGCGACCATGCCGGTCGCGTTCACCGGGTCGTACCCCGGCGTGTCCATGAAGACCAGGCCCTTCGCGGTGATCTGCTCGGCGAACTCCACGACGTCGGCCAGGTTGGTCGTGCCGCCCTTGGCCGCGGCGCCGAGGGACTTCTCCAGGATCGTGGTGAGCCCGCCCGCCTTGTTGCCCGGCGAGGGGTTGTTGTCCATCGAGCCGGAGTGCTTGGCGGTGTAGTCCTCCCACCAGTGGATCCGGCGGATCAGCTTCTCCCCCACCTCGCGGCTGACGGCCCGCCGGGCCAGCAGGTGCTCGGCGCCGTAGATCTCCGGCGTCTCACCGAAGACCGCGGTGCCGCCGTGGGCCACCAGCAGGTCGGCGGCCGCACCGAGCGCCGGGTTGGCGGTGATGCCGGAGTAGCCGTCGGAGCCACCGCACTCCATCGCCAGGATCAGCTCGCTGGCGGGCACCGTCTGCCGGGTCACGGCGTCGACCTCGGGAAGCATCTCCTTGATCCGGGCGATTCCCTCGGCCACGGTCTTGCGGGTGCCGCCGAGCTCCTGGATCGTCATCGGCACCGTGATCTTGTGCTCGGGGATGTTCCAGTGCTCGACCAGGGAGGAGACCTGGTTGACCTCGCAGCCGAGGCCGAGGACGAGGAATCCGGCGAAGTTCGGGTGGTTGGCGTAGCCGGTGAGCGTACGCCGGAGCACCTCGAAGCCCTCGCTGCCCGGGCCGGCCATGCCGCAGCCGGTGCTGTGGGTGAGCGACACCACGCCGTCGACGTTCGGGAACTCGTCGAGGACGTCGTACTTGAAGCGCTCGGCGATCAGCTTGGCCGCGGTGGCCGAGCAGTTGACCGTGGTGAGGATGCCGATGTAGTTGCGGGTCGCCACCCGGCCGTCGGGGCGGACGATTCCCTGGAAGGTCGCCCGGGCGTTCTCGGGTACGTACTTCGTGGGCCGGGCGTCGACGCCGAAGTCGTACTCCCGCTCGAACATCTGGAACACCGTGTTGTGCGTGTGCACGTGCCGCCCGGGCGTGATCGGCTCACTGGCGAAACCGATGACCTGGCCGTACTTGCGGACCGGCTCGCCAGGGGCGACCGGCGCCACGGCGACCTTGTGACCGCGGGGCACGGCGTCGGCGACCTGCAGCGTCCCGCCGGTGGGCAGCGCGTAGCTGCCGGGGGCGAGGTCGCCCATCGCGATCACGACGTTGTCGGTCTCGTGCAGCCGCAGCGTGACCTCAGCGAGCGCGGGCTGGTCGGTGGCTGGCGTCCCTGGCGTCGCTGGCGTCACTTGTGTCACCTTCCAAGTCATCTGATGTTTCAATGTCGGGAATCGTACCCGCTCCGAAGCGGCTGCGGACCGCCGTAGGGCGTGTTCGGGCGGGCCGTCAGGCGGGTGCCTTAGGGTTGGGCCGCAGTCGACCCACCAGCCTGTCCGATGGTGGTCACCTTGGCGGGCACCCTGGGAGGCACGGCGGACATGACCGACCGGAAACCACGACCGAGGAAGCCGGCCCGCGTCACGACCGGCCGCGACGGGCGCGGACCCGGAGGCGACGGGGCCGCGGGAGGCGTTATCGGCTCTGGGGTCACTGGCGCTGGGGGCGCGCTCACCGGTGTCAGCCGCTCGGGGCTCGCCGACCAGCTGGCCGAACGCCTGCTGGACGAGATCGTCGAGGGCGTCTACCCGCCCGACAGCCGGCTCCCACCCGAACCCGTTCTCGCCGAACGCGCCGGCGTCAGCCGGCTGACGCTGCGCGAGGCCATCAAGGACCTCCGCCAGCGAGGCGTGCTGCGGGTCCAGCAGGGGCGCGGGACGTTCGTGAACCAGCCCGACACCTGGGCGCCGTTCGACAGCACGGTGCTCAACGCGCGGGCGCTGCTGGAGTCGGGGTACGAGCTGGCGCACGAGCTCACCGAGCTACGCCGCATCGTCGAACGCGGGATCGCCGAGCTCGCCGCGGTCCGGCGTGCCGACGAGGATCTGGACCGGATGGAGGCCGCCGTGGCCACCATGCGCGAGGCCTGGGCGGCGCAGGACCTGGACACGTTCAGCTCCGCCGACGTCGACTTCCACGACGCGCTGCTGCGGGCGGCCGGCAACGCGTTCGCGCTGACGTTGTTCCACTCCGTCGATGGCGCGCTGCGCTCGGTCCGCCGGCGCACCGTCGAGGAGAACGCCGAGCTCGCCGAGCGTGCGATCGACTACCACGCCAAGATCATGAGTGCCGTACGCCGGAAGGCTCGGCGGTCGGCCGGGGTGCTGATGGACGAGCATCTGCAGGAGACCGAGGACTTCACCGCCGCACTGGCGGCCGCGTCCTCCGCCGCCCGCGCCCGGGCCGCGGAGGACGACGCCCGGACCCGCCGCCGCGCCTGACCGCGCCCTGCCGAGTGGCGAGGTGGGAAGACCTACGGGTGTCATAAGGCCCGACAAGTCTTCCCACCTCGTTCAGAAGCGCTCTGAGCGTCAGAGGATTTCGAGGGTGTCCAGGTCGGGGGTCGCCGGACCCGCGTGGGAGGTCTCCCCGGAGTACCAGAACGCCGTCGAGGCGATGTCGTCCTGCAGCGGGAGGTACCGCCCGCCCGAACGCCAGCCCAGCGCCTGCACCGTCACCTTCAGGTCGGAGGCGAAGCGGATGGGGTCGAGGACGTGCCAGCGGTACATCCCGAACCGCTGCTGGCTCTGGTACAGCCCGTCCGGCGCGATGATCTGGTGCAGCCCGAGGAACGGAGTCGAGAACGCCGTGTAACCCTGCCCGGGCACGTCGAAGTTCCACGCCCCGCCGAAGTAGTCCTCGGTCCCGGTGCCGCAGATCGTCGGGAACTCCTCGTCCCCGTCCAGGAAGAACTTCAGCTCGCCCTCGCCCCACCAGCCGACGCTGTTGACGCCCCAGGCGAGGTAGGTGCCGACGTAGTGGCCCGCGCCGGTCACGCCGTCCAGGATGGTGTGCACGTCCTTGCTGGGCAGCGGGTTGCTCCGCCGCCACTGCGAGTGGAAGTACGCCACCTGGTCGCCCTGCGCGCCGAGTTCGGTGAGCGTGTAGTCCACCTGGTAGTAGACGATGACGTCCTCGTCGGCGAGGTTCTCCAGGGTGACCCGCGCGTTCTGCAGGAACGGCATCGTCCAGTACGAGTTGAAGCCGCCGTTGGGGTTGACCGCCACCGGCATCGAACTCAGCTGGGCGAACTTCCCCCACCCCTGGCCGAAGAAGTCACCCACCGGCACCTCGACCGCGGGGCGCGTGTCGTCGTCCCAGTAGAAGCGCAGCAGCAGCCGGCGCCAGTTCGACACGTGCGTGGTCAGCCAGATGTGCTGGATCGCACCGGGGCCGTCGATCTCGGCGAGGCTCGCCGTCTCCCCCGCTCCGATGCGGATCGAGGGCGAGACCTTCCAGCCCAGGCCGAGGTCGCGGGCCGCCCTGGCACCCGTACCTTCGGTCGCCGCGCCGCCGCGCCCCTTCTCACCGGTGGGGTTCTCCGCGCTGATCGACCGGGTGACCGCACCGGACAGGTGCGCCAGATCGCCGAGGCCACTCACGAGACCCGAATTACCGCTCACGCCACGCCCTTCCGCAGATGTTCGTCGTCGAGTCGTTCCGTCCTCGCCCCTGAGAGCGAGCCCGTCAGGAGCGAGTCCGGACCGACGCGACGACGCTATCGGGAAGACCGCGGGCCGCGGCAGGTCGTGAGGGGTGCGTCGGACGGCCCACGCGTCCGGTTGCGGACGTTCTGACCAGCCGTCCCGAGCCGGTCAGAACGACGGGAGCTCCTCGCCCTGCACGGCCTGGATGTTCAGCTCCACCCGGATCGTCGCGCCGACCGCCGCGACGCCGGCTCGTACCAACTGGTTGTAGCTGATCGCGAAGTCGTCCCGCTTCAGCTCGGTGGTGGCCCAGAAGCCGGCCCGCACGCCACCGAAGGTGTCCGGACCCGCGCCGAGGTAGCGCAGGTCCAGGCTCACCGGCCGGTTGATCGCGTTGATGGTGAGCGTGCCGTCCATCGTCCAGCGGTTCTCACCGGTCGCGGACAGCCGCTCGCTGCGGAACTCGATCGTCGGATGGCGCGCGACGTCCAGGAAGTCGGGCGTACGCAGGTGGTCGTCGCGCATCTTGTTGCCGGTCTCGATGCTGTCGGCGGTGATGACGGCGTGGACCCGGGACTCCTCGATCGGCCGGGCGATGTGGATCCGGCCGCCGAAGTGGGTGAACCGCCCCTTGACGCTGGAGAAGCCCAGGTGCCGCGCGGTCGCCTCGACGTTGGAGTGGTCCGGGTCGATCACCCACGGACCCTCCGCCGGCAGCGGCATGCCGCCCGTCCGCGGCAGCGTCACCACACCGAGTGTGGCGCCGCTGCCGCCGACGACGACGGTCCGCGCGGTCGGGGTGTGCCCGGCCGCGGTGACGATGGCGGTGTAGGTCCCGGCCGGCAGCGGCCTGGTGACGACAGCGCCCTCGTCGTCGGCCTCGGCCCGGGCCACCTGCTGGCCGCGCAGGTCGGTCACCGTGACGACGCCGTGGGGTACCGGCCAGCCGTCGGGCGTACGCAGGTCCGCGGTGAGCACGGGGCGGTCCTCTGAGTGCGTTCGCATGCGGCTCCTCACACCTCCGGGTGGCCCAGCTCGACGTCGTGGGCGCTGACGTCGCCACCGCCGAGCCGCACCGAGCTGGTCACCGCCGGGTAGCCGGTGGCCACGACGGTGTAGTCGCCGGCCGCGAGGTCGTCGAGAGCGTAGCCGCCGTCGTCGCCGGTGAAGACGGTGCGTACGACGTCGCCGTTCGCGTCGATCAGCGTGACCCGTGCGTCGCGCAGCGTCCGGCCGTGCCGGTCGCGGGCGATCCCCCGCAGGGCTGCCTTGGCGACGAGTTCGACGTCGCGCCGGGTCTCACCGAGCTCGGCCACGCTGACCGGCAACGCCACCGGCTGGAACCCCTCGGCCCGTACCGCCAGCGTGTACGCCGCGGCACCCACGTCGTCGAACCGGAAACCGCCGTCGGCTCCGGCGATGCGGGAGGCGACCACCTCACCGCGAGCGTCGGTGAGCACCGCGACCGCCTGGGCGACCGGAAGCCCGGACTCGGCCGAGCGCACCTCGCCGACGAGCCCGCTGACACCGGAGAGCTCGACGTCGACGGTGACCGGCGTCTCGCCGACGGAGACCGTCGAGGCGCGCGGTTCGCTGGCCGGTGCCGACGCGATCAGGACGTAGGTTCCTCCCGGGTCGGCGGCGAGCTGGTAGCGGCCGTCGGAACCGCTGGCCGTACGCCCGACCTGGTGGCCGCCGAGGTTGATCAGCGTCAGGGCCGCGTTGGCGACGGGGGTTCCGTCCGAACGCCGGACGACACCCACGACCGCGGCGGACTGTCCGGCGGGGCGGCCTCCGAAGCCGCCGAAGTCACCGCCACCGGAACCGCCGTTGCCGAAGCCACCGCCGCCGAACCCGTTGTCACCGCCGGGGCTGTTGTCGCCGCCGGGGCCGTTGTCGCCGCCGGGGCCGTACCCGGCCTCGCCCTCGCCGGTCCCCTCGGGCGAGCGGGCCAGGTGAGCGGGCGGAAAGACGCCGGGACGTACGGACGAACCGGGGCGGCCGTTCTCGGGACGGCCGTTCTCGGGACGGCCGTTGTCCAGCCGGTGCGAGCCGTTGGCCTGCCATTCCCTGCCCGGGCCACCCACGCCGACAAGAGATTCCAGATCCCGCTGCGAGACGGTCTTGCCGCCCGCACCGTCGGCGTCCATGCCGGCCCAGTCGGCGGCGTCGGCCGCGAGCCGGGAGCCGGCGGAGGCCGGGTGGCCGTTGCCGTTCCGGATGCCGACCGGCTCCAGCCTCTCGCCCGCCGACACCGGCACGGGCACCTGGTCGGACTCGTCGGGCTGCCCGCCGAGCGTGGCCTCAGCACCCTGGACGCCCTGCGCGGCGAGCCGCTCGGCCTCGAGGGTCTGCTGGATGCCGCTCTTCGTACCGAGCGGGATCTCCTTGATGCACAGGATCGCGATCAGCGCGATCACCGCGATCGGTGCGGCGACCATGAAGATGTCGGCGACGCCCTGGCCGTACGCCTTCTCCACCAGCTCGCGCACCGGCGGCGGCAGCTTCGCCACCTCCGGCACCGCGTCACCGCCGGGAGCCGCCTTGATGCCGAGCCGCGCCAGGCCGGAGGCGATGTCGGTGGTCACCTGGTGGGCGAGGACGGCGCCGAGCGCGGCGACGCCGATCGCGCCGCCCATGCTCCGGAAGAACGCCACGCCCGCACTGGCCGCGCCCATCTCCCTGATGGAGATGGTGTTCTGCACGGCGAGCACGAGGTTCTGCATCACCATGCCGACGCCGAGACCGAGGAGCAGCAGCGAGACACCGATCCGGGCGAAGCTGGTGTGGTAGTCGATCGTGCCCATCGCCACCGAACCGGCGATCAGCAGCACGCCACCGAGCACCATCCAGCGCTTCCACCGGCCGGTACGGGTGATGATCTGACCGATCACGGTGCCGGCGACGAGGCTGCCGACCGCCATCGGGATGCTGATCAGACCGGCGACCGTGGGCGACTTGCCCCGGGCGATCTGCATGTACTGGCTGAGGAACACCGAGGTGCCGAACATCGTCACACCGACCGCGACACTGGCGATCACCGCGAACACGAACGTGCGGTTACGGAAGAGCCACAGCGGCAGGATGGGTTCCTTCGCGCGGTGCTCGGCCACGATGGCGAGGATCAGGACCACGACGGCCCCGCCCACCATGACCGCGGTGGTCCTGGAGGCCCAGTCGAACTGGTTGCCGGCCAGCGTGACCCAGATCAGCAGGGTCGCCACGCCGGCGCTGAGCAGGACCGCGCCCACGTAGTCGATGCTCACCTCGCGGCGGATGCGCGGCAGGTGCAGCGTCTTCTGCAGGACGGCGATGGCGATCACGGCGAACGGCACACCCACGTAGAAGGTCGAGCGCCAGCCCAGCGGGGAGTCGGTGAGCACACCACCGATGAGCGGGCCGGCGACGGTGCCCACGGCCATGGTCGCGCCGAGGAAGCCCATGTAGCGGCCGCGGTCGCGGGGGCTGATGATGTCGGCGAGGATGACCTGCGACAACGCGGTGAGGCCGCCGGCACCCAGGCCCTGCAGGACCCGCAGGCCGATCAGCTCGCCGACGTTCTGGGACAGGCCTGCCAGCGCGGAGCCGACGACGAACACGACCAGCGCGATCTGCACCAGAAGCTTGCGGCTGAACAGGTCCGCGAGCTTGCCCCAGATAGGCGTACTGATCGTCATCGCCAGCAGGGACGCGGTGACGACCCAGGTGAACGCGGACTGGCTGCCGCCGAGCTCGCTGACGATGCGCGGCAGCGCCGTGGACACCACGGTCGAGGACAGGATCGTGACGAGCATGCCGAGTAGGAGGCCGGACAACGCCTCCAGAACCTGCCGGTGCGTCATCCCCTCGGACGCGGGGGCTGCCGGAGCAGCTGCCGGAGCGGTCTGGGTCGTCATGAGAGAGCTTCAACTCCTGTGCGGTGCTGCTGGTGGTTCGGGTGATCGGGCCCGACGCGGACTTCGGTGTCCGTGCCGGATGCCTGGCCGGAGCGGGCCCTGGAGTGGTTCGGGCCTGGGGGCTGAACCTGGGCGTCGGGCGGGGCCTCCGGCCGGCTCAGGCCGAGGTCGCTCCGCAGCCGGCGCAGCTGCGAGGTCAGGGTGTCGACGTCCGCGCCCTGCCACCGGTGCAGTGCGGACTCGAAGTGGTCGACCACGTCCGAACGAACGGACTCCAGCTCGTGCCGCCCCGCCTCGGTGACGAAGACCAGGTGCGCCCTGCCGTCCGCGGGATCCGCCCGGCGGCCGACGTACCCGTGAGCCTCCAACTGGGCGAGCTGCCTGCTGGCGACCGACACGTCGACCATCAGCGTCTCGGCAAGTTGGCTCACCCTCGCGTCACCGGATGCCGCCAGCGTGGCCAGCACGCTGAGCGCGCCGAAGTGGCAGCTCTTGCTCGCCGCCAGCCGCGAGATGTCCTTGCGGATGAGTACCACGTCGTGGATCGCCCGGATGAGTTCCTCGAGCTGGGTGCGGGTCACATCCATGTTCACCCCCATCGTTGCCCCGGGCAACTATATGCCTATTAGCTGCCCTAAGCAACCATCTTGGGGTGACTCGTTGTTAACCCACCGAGCCGGGCCGACCGGGGCCAGGCGCACCGGGTAAGGCCGGGTCGTTGCACGGCCGGGCGGCTGTCGGTCCGGACGCCGGCGTCGTAGGGTTCCTTCACGTGACGACCGACCAGGCCGCGCCCCACGAACCCGTGGACCCCTCCGGACTGCCCCGGGCGCTCTTCGCCTTCCCCGGGCCGCTGCGCGACCGACTGGTCGCGGCGATCCTGGACGGCACGAAGACCACGACCACCAGCCTGCTCGTGGAGTACGCACGAGCCCGCGAGCCGCTACCCGCGGTCGGCGACCGGTCGGCCGTGATCGACTCCGCGGACCAACCGGTGGCGGTGATCGAGACGACCGACGTCCAGGTGGTTCCGCTGGAGGCCGTCGACGAGGAGCACGCAGCCGGCGAGGGTGAGGGTCACGCCACCGTCGAGGCGTGGCGGGCCGACCACGAGGAGTTCTGGCACAGCGCGGAGGCCCGTGAGGCACTCGGTGACCCGGACTTCACCGTGAGCGACTCCACTCCCGTGGTGCTCGAACGGTTCCGGCTGGCGGCCGACCTTCGGTCCCGGTGACGCCGGTGGCGTGGCCGCCGGCGGGTCGAAGCTGACCCGTCAACGGGCAGTTGCCTACTGTCAATCTTTACTTACTCGGCGCAAGGTCAGCTTGCGGCGAGCCAGTGCAGGTACGCAGGCTCAGACCTGTTGGTCGTTGAACCGGTGCAGCAGCCGGCCGAGTGTCTCCAGGTCCTCGCTCTGCCAGGAGTCCAGGGACGCGCGCAACCGTGCCCTGCGGGCTTCCTGGGCCTCGAGCAGCCGCGCCGAGCCCTCGTCGGTGAGCCGTAACGTCACCGCCCGGCGGTCGCCGGGATCCTCGACGCGTTCGACGAAGCCCAGGCGCTCCAGCAGTCCGACCTGACGGCTGATGGTGGGCTTGCCGACGCCGAAGTAGGCGGCGATGTCGGTCGTTCGGGCGCCGCCGGTCTGCTGGAGGTTGAACAGGATGCCGTACGCCGCGGCACCGAGGTCGGGATGCAGCTCACGGGCGATGGTGCCCGAGGTCGACCGGGCGCGGCGCAGCAACACCGCGAGCTCGCGTTCGACAGCCTCGACCGGATCGTCGGTCCTCACCCATGTCCTCCCGGCGCAGTGGACAATGCGCCCACGCGACCGCGGGACGTACTGGCGACCACCGTAGCGGGCGGGTGCGTGAACGCTCAGCGAAAGTGCTGCGGGCAGTAGAACGAGTCGGAGTCGTGATCCCAGACCCAGCCCTTGTGGTCGGTGAGGTACATCCGCACCTGGCGGGACGACCCGACCCACAGCCCGTGGTCGTCCGGCCGGAACACCATGCTGGTCTGGCACTCGTCGCAGGTCACCATCGTGTGGTAACCGGCTTGCTCGTCGCCGCGAATTCGAATCATCGCCGGAAGATACTACTCATACCCTCCCGAATCGGAACCGCCGCCACCGCTTTGGTCTGTCCGAGCACTGCTACCCCCTGTGCAGGCCCCCGTTGGGGCCACCGTTCGGGCCACCGTGGGGCGGCCGTCGAGCGGTCAGCGGTAGCGGCCCGCCTGCATCTCGAACATCGTGGCGTACCTCCCGCCGAGCGCCAGCAACTCGGCGTGGCCGCCCGCCTCCACCACCACGCCGTTCTCGAGGACGAGGATCTGGTCGGCCATCCGGACCGTGGAGAAGCGGTGGCTGACGAGTACTCCCGTCCGCCCGGCCAGCAGCGCACGGAAGGTGTCGAACAGGCGGCGCTCCGCGTCCACGTCGAGTGCGGCGGTCGGCTCGTCCAGCACCACCAGGGCCGCGTCTCGCAGCAGGCCGCGCGCTGTGGCGAGCTTCTGCCACTGACCGCCGGACAGGTCGACACCGCCGTCGAACCTCCGGGTGAGTGGCGTGTCGTAGCCGTCGGGCAGGGAGGAGACCACCGCGTCCGCACCGGCGGCTCGCGCGGCGTGGCGTACTCGCTCGGGCGTGGCCGTACCGTCGTCGGCTCCGACCGCGATGTTCTCACCGGCGGTGAGCGCGAAGCGGGCGAAGTCCTGGAAGACACCCCCGCTCACGGCGCGCAGGGCGGTGAGGTCGTACGCGGCCAGCGGGCGCCCGTCGAGTCGGACCTGCCCCGTGGTCGGGTCGTACATCCGGGTGAGCAGTTTGACCAACGTGGTCTTGCCCGCGCCGTTGTCGCCCACCACCGCGGTCACCGTGCCGGCAGGCAGGACGGCGTTGACACCGCGCAGGACCGGCCTGCTCCCGGCAGGGTCGTTCGGATACGCGAACGCCACGTCGGCGAACTCCACGCCCTGCCGGATTCTGGCCGGCGCCGGCAGAGCGGCACCGGCCGGTGGCAGGGCGACTCCCGGTGACGCGCCGTCGGTGAAGGCGAACAACTGCCGCAGGTGGAGCCCCACCTCGAACATCAGGCCGAGCGACACCGACAGGCCGAACAGTCCAGCCTCCAGTTGCACGACCGCGTTGACGTACACCGCCACGGCGCCGACGGTGAGCAGGCCCGCGCCGGCCTGGTACGCGACGTACCAGAACCCGCCGCCCAACGTGACCGCGGGCAGGAGACCGCACACCGCCGAGACGAGCAGGGAGCGAAGCCGCAGGGCGCGCACCTCCGCGTACGCCCGGGCGAACAAGCGCTGGTAGCGGTCGAGGAACCAGCCGCCGAGCCCGAAGACCCGGACCTCCTTGGCGCCGTCGGCCGACGTGGTGAGACGGACGCAGTAGTCCATCTCGCGCGCCGGACGGGACTGGTCGGCCATCGTCTCGAACTGTCGCCGGTGCATTCGCCGGTACGCCACCAGGTGGGGCACGACTGTCACCGCCAGCGCCGCGGCGACCCACGGCGACAGACCGGCGACGAGTAGGAGCAGGCCGAGCACCGTCACGCACTGGCCGGCGGCCTGCTGGGTGAAGACCGCGAACCGTGACACCCATCCGGCCGAGGAGACGGCCTGCTGAGCCTCGTCGTGGAAGGCCGGTCGTTCGAGCCGGGTGAGATCGGCCAGCCGGCCACCCGCGTCGAGAACGTTCCGGTCCACCGCCCCGACAGCGTGGGCGTCCAGTGAGGAGTCCAGGGACTGGCGTACCGGCATCAGCAGCGCGGGCAACACGAGCGTCAGCGCATAGCCGACGGCCAGCAGCGCGACAGTGCCTGCCCGGCCGCCGTCCACGTCACCACGGCCCAACCGGTCGACGACCTGGCCGAGCAGCCAGGGCTGCAGGACGGGCAGCAGGCTGGTCGCACCGAGCAGGACCAGGGTGACGACGGCCAGCGACGGACGATGGGCGAAGACCAGCCGTGCCCCGCGTACGTAGAGAAGGACGGTGGACCGGGCATTCCGCGTCGACCTCGGCACGGTACTCACCGTCGTTCCCCGCTCGGGATGTCGAGGTCGGCGGCGCCTCCGCCGGAGTCTTCGAGGTCGTCGAGGTACTGCGCCGCCTGGGTGCGGTACATCCGTGCGTACTCCCCCTCGGCGGCCATCAGTTCCTCGTGCGTGCCGTCCTCGGCCACACGTCCCGCTCGCAGCACCACGATCCGGTCGGCCATCCGGACGGTGGAGAACCGGTGACTGACCAGCACCGCGGTCCGCCCCTTCGTCAACTGGGCGAAGCGCTGGAAGATGTCGTACTCGGTACGCGTGTCCAGCGAAGCGGTCGGTTCGTCGAGTACGAGCACCTGGCAGTCGCGGGCGAACGCCCGGGCCAGCGCGAGCTTCTGCCACTCCCCGCCGGACAGCTCACGGCCGCCGAAACTCAAGCCCAGTTGGGTGTCCAGCCCGTCCGGCAGCCGATCGAGCAGGTCGGCAGCGCCCGCGCGTTCGGCCGCGGCCAGCAGGTGGGAGCGACGGTCCTCGCGCCGGTCGGGCGAGGCGACGTCGCCGAAGCCGATGTTGTCCCCGGCGGTGAACTCGTACCGCACGAAATCCTGGAACAACACGCCCAGCTCGCGGCGCAGGTCGGTCAGGTCGTAGTCGCGCAGGTCGCGCCCGTCCAGTAGAACGCGCCCGGCGATCGGGTCGTACAACCGCAACAACAGCTTGACGAGGGTCGTCTTGCCCGACCCGTTCGGTCCTACCAGCGCACAGCTTTCCCCTGGCCGCAGGTGCAGGGACAGCCCGTCGAGCACGGGCTCGTCCCGCCCCGGATAACCGAAGCGCACGTCCTCGAAGACGATTCCGGTCCGGATCGGCCGGGGCGCGGGCAACGGGTCAGGTGATTCGGGCAGGTCCGGTGGCGCGTTCAGCACCCGGTCCAGGCTGGGCAGGAACGCGAACACCATCGGCAGGAAGCCGATGTGGAAACCCAGCGAGGCGACCGTGGACAGTACGGCGGCCGACGTCCCGCCGTAGAGCACGAGGTCGCCGACGCTGCCCCGGCCGGTCGCGACCTGCCAGGTGGCGTAGCCGAACACTCCGCCGACGGCGGCCGCGGCGAGGCCGGCACTCGCGCACATCGGCAGGGTGAGCCGCCATCGCAGCCGGTTCAGCTCGGCGACCGACGACGCGAAAGCATCGTCGTAGCGGCGCCGGAAGAACGCTCCCAACCCGAACAACCGCACGTCGGCGGCGCCGTCCGTGCCCACCATGACGTCTCTGCTGTAGGTGAGGGTCCGGGCCTGCGGGGTCAGCAGGTAGAGCTTGCTTCCCATGGTCGTCTGGAAGTCGAACTGCCGTGCCAGCAAAGGAAGGCACGCGGCGGCCAGCAGGAAGGGTACGAGCGGGCTGAGCCGGATCAGCGGCACGCAGAGGGCCATGAGGGAGACGGCCATCAGCACCGCGCGGGTGCCGTAGGCCATCAGGTCCAGGCCGGAGCGGGCCGCCTGGTTGCTCACGCGTTCCAGGTCGTCGGCGAAGGTCGGATCCTCGAACCTCGCCAGACCCTGCCAGCGGTTGGCGGCCCGGACGAGTTCACCGGTGACGAAGCCGACCAGTCGGTCGCCGACCAGACTCTGGCAGGTCCTGGAGAAGGGTTCGAGCAGCGTGCCCAGTCCCAACGTCGCCGCCATCGCCGCGATCCAGCCGACCAGTGGCACCTCACTCTGCGCCGCCGCGAGGTGTGCGGCCGGCGTGTGCCGCGCGACGGCGTTCACGACCTCGCGGGCAAGGACGAGTTGCAGAGGCGTCAGGGCGGCCTGTGCGCACAACAGCACCGCCACGCCAACCAGTGCCTTCGGGCTTGCCCGCCAGGCCAGGCCGACCGCGAGCCGGCCGAGCCGGAGGTCGTCCGCGAGCCGCCGGCGCAGGCTGACGGTCTTCTCGTCTTCTGACGTACGGTCAGCGCCCACGATCCCCCTGTTCCGAGCAAACCGGGCCAGTATGTGCCGCGGATCAGTCGCTGGGAACGCTTCCGCGGCGCATCCGGCCGATGGTGGGCGAGTGTGCGCAGGACGGTTCCGAACGGCTGCTCGCGTGTGCCATGCTGGATGCACGATGGGACGCAGAAAGACCTACCTTCTCCTGATGGGCACCTGCGTCGGACTGTTCGTTCTCGCCTGGGTCGTCGTCCGGCACTTCTCGCTCGTGGCGGCGGTCGTGATGTCCGTCGTGGCCGCGCTGATGCCCCCGCTGGCCGCGATCATCGCCAACTCCCGCCGCGAACCGTAGGAATCACCCGTCGTGCACGGTGAACGCTGGTGGGCGCAGGAGCCGTCCGGCGTACGCCTGGAGTGGGGCCCGACCGGCGCGGAGCGACTGACGGGCGAGCGCTCCGGCTGGCTGGTGGTGGTCGACGTGCTGTCCTTCACCACGGCGGTGGACGTCGCCACCGCACGCGGAACGCGGGTGCTTCCGTACCCGTGGCGCGACGACACGGCCGCCACCTTCGCCGCCCGGCACCAGGCCGCGCCGGCCGTCGGGCGGCGGCAGGTCACCGCCGACGCACCGTGGTCGCTGTCACCGGCGGCCCTGCGGGACGCACCGTTCGTGCCCCGGCTGGTGCTCCCCTCCCCCAACGGCTCCTCGATCGCGGCCGCGGCGACCGCCCGAGGCTCACGGGTGGTCGCGGCCTGTCTGCGCAACGCGGGAGCGGTCGCGCGGTGGCTGGCAGGTCAGGGCGCGGGCACCCCGAACCAGCCGGTGCTGTTGGTGCCTGCCGGTGAACGCTGGCCGGACGCGAGCCTGCGTCCCGCCCTGGAGGACCTGCTCGGCGCCGGGGCGGTCGCCGCGGCACTGGCCAACCTCGGCGCCGGGCCGCTGTCACCGGAGGCGAACGCCGCGAGGGCGAGTTACCTGGCCATGGACCCGGTCGCCGCGCTCGCCGAGTGCTCGTCCGGACGGGAACTCCGCGCGGGCGGCTTCGCCGGCGACGTCGCCGTGGCCGCCGAGGTGGACGTGAGTACGAGCGTCCCGTTGCTCGCCGACGGAGCCTTCACCGACGCCGCGGCCAACCTGAGCAGCTGAGCCTGAGCCGGTGAACCTCAGCCGGTGAGCCGGTCGATCGCCTTCAGGATGCGCTTGTCGGAGATCGGTCCGGGTGTCCCCAGGACCTGCGCGAAGTAGCTGACCCGAAGCTCCTCGATCATCCAGCGGATCTCCCGCAGCCCCTCCTCCGCCTCCGCGCTGAGCGAGCCGGACACCCGGGCGTCGCGGGAGAGCCGGGCACGGGCCTGCTCGTACGCCTCCTGCACCTGCTGCACCGACCGCATGCGCTCGGCGTCGCGATGGGTCTCGGCGCCCACCTTGTCCAGCCGGCGGTCGATCGCCCGCAGGTAGCGCACCACGTCGGGCAGCCGGCGCCAGCCGGTCTCGGTGACGAAACCCGGGAACACCAGCCCTGCCAACTGCGCCTTGACATCGGTCATGGCCGGCAGCAGCAGCGGGTTGGACGTACGCCGGAGCCGGGTGTCGAGTTCGTGCGCGACGGCCAGGATGTCGGCCACCCTGGCAACGGTGTCGGCCACCGTGTCGTGCAGGTCGGCGCGTACGGCGTCCCTCAGCCGGTCGAACCCCGCGCGGTCGCGGACCGGGCCGCCGTTGTCCGCCATCAGCTTGTCCACCGCACAGGCCAGGCAGTCGTCGAAGAGCGCGGCGGCGCTGCCGTGCGGACTGTGGCTCAGTGCGAGTTTCGTCTGGTAGGACTGGCGATCCAGGACGTACTTCACCGGCGACGGCAGGTTGAGCAGCAGCAGCCGGCGGGTGCCCGCCCACATCGCCCGCCGGGCGTCGGCCTCGGACTCGAACAACCGGATCGCGGCCGAGTCGCCGGCGTCGGCCAGAGCGGGGTAGGCCCGCACCGACAGGCCGGCCCGCTGCTTGGCGAACTCCGCCGGCACCTCCTCGAAGTCCCAGCTGCGGAGGTTCGCGCGTTCGACCCCGCTGGCCGCCTTGGCCAGGGTGACCTTCAGCTCACCGCGCAGTTTCTCCTTCAGGGCGGCGAGGTCCCTGCCCTCACCGAGGGTTCGTCCCCGGCCGTCGAGCACCCGGAACGTCGGCTTGAGGTGGTCCGGCACCCGGTCGAGGTCCCAGGACTCCCTGGGTACGAGGATGCCGGTGAACTGCCGCAGCGCCGCCTCCAGGCTGTCAAGGAACGGTTGACGGTGGGGCTGCATGCGTTCCAGCGCCGCCCGGGCGAAGTCCGGTGCGGGGACGAGCGTGCGCCGCAACGGCTTCGGCAGCGACCGGATCAGCGCGGTGACGAGCTCCTGCCGCAGGCCGGGGATCTGCCAGTCGAAGGTGTCCGAGCGCAGCTGGTTCAGGATCGGCAGCGGGATGTGCACGGTCACGCCGTCGGCGTCGGCGCCGGGCTCGAACTGGTAGGTGAGCCGCAGCTTCGCGCCCGGCACCTCCCAGAAGTCCGGATAGTCGGTCTCGTCGACCTGCTCGGCCGACTCGTTCACCAGCATGTCGATGGAGAAGGTGAGCAGGTCCGGCTCGCGCCGGCGGGTCTTCTTCCACCAGGAGTCGAAGTGCGCTCCGGACACCACGTCCTTGCCGACGCGTTCGTCGTAGAAGTCGAACAGCGCGTCGTCGTCGACGAGGATGTCGCGCCGCCGGGCACGGTCCTCGAGGTCCTCGACCTCGTCCAGCAGGGCGCGGTTGGCGTGGAAGAACTCGTGCCGGGTCTCCCAGTCGCCCTCCACCAGGCCGTGCCGGATGAAGAGTTCGCGGGACAGCTCGGCGTCGATCCGGCCGTAGTTGACGACCCGCTGCGCCACCAGCGGCACGCCGTACAACGTGACACGTTCGTACGCCAGCACCGCGGCCTGCTTCTTGGACCAGTGCGGCTCGCTGTAGTTGCGCTTGACCAGGTGCCCGGCCAGCTCCTCCACCCAGCCGGGCTCGATCCTGGCCACGATCCGCGCCCACAGCCGGGAGGTCTCCACGAGCTCGGCGGCCATCACCCACTGGGGCGGGTTCTTGAACAGCGCGGAGCCGGGGAAGACCGCGAACCGGGCACCCCGGGCGCCGAGGTAGTCGTTGGCCGAGCGGCGGCCGGACCCACGGGCGTTCTCCTCCGACTTCTTCTCGCTGTCCTTCAGGCCGATGTGGGACAACAGCCCGGCCAGCAGGGACTGGTGGATGCGGTCGGAGTCCAGGTTCTCCGCGCGCTTGCCGACGGTCATGCCGAGCGACTTGGCCACCTGGCGCAGCTGGCTCTCGACGTCCTGCCACTCCCGCACCCGCAGGTAGTTGAGGAACTCGTTGCGGCACAGCCGGCGGAACTGGTTGGAGGACAGGGCGCGCTGCTGTTCGCGCAGGTGGTCCCAGAGGTTGAGGTAGGTGAGGAAGTCGGAGGTCTTGTCCACGAACCGCGCGTGCTGCTGGGTGGCCGCCTCCTCCTTGCCCGTCGGGCGTTCGCGCGGGTCCTGGATGGACAGCGCGGCGGCGATCACCATCACCTCGCGCAGGCAGCCGTTGCGCTCGGCCTCGACCACCATGCGCGCCAGCCGCGGGTCGACCGGCAGCTGCGAGAGCGTACGTCCGACCGGGGTCAGGCGGTTGCCGCCGTCGCCGCGCTCACCGCGTCCACGGGACCTGCGGCCACCCTTGCCCGGCCTGCCCGGGCCGGCGTCCTCGACCGGCCTGGCGGCCCCGCCCTGCTCGGCGTCCTCGGCCGGCCCGGTCGCCAGCGCACCGAGCTCCTCCAGCAGCTGCACGCCGGCCTTGACGTTGCGGCTGTCCGGCGGGTCGATGAACGGGAACGCCGCCAGGTCGCCCAGCCCCGCCGCCGTCATCGCCAGGATGACCGACGCGAGGTTGGTCCGCAGGATCTCCGGGTCGGTGAACTCCGGCCGGGCGAGGAAGTCGTCCTCGGCGTACAACCGGATGCAGATGCCGTCGGACGTACGCCCGCAGCGGCCCTTGCGCTGGTTGGCCGACGCCTGCGAGATCGCCTCGATCGGCAGCCGCTGCACCTTCAGCCGCTGGCTGTAGCGGGAGATGCGGGCGGTGCCGGGGTCGATGACGTACCTGATCCCCGGCACGGTGAGCGAGGTCTCCGCGACGTTGGTGGCGAGTACGATCCGCCGCCCGCTGTGCCGCTGGAAGACCCGGTGCTGCTCGGCCGCCGACAGCCGGGCGTACAGCGGCGCGATCTCGGTCCGCGGGAGGTTCTGCTTCTCCAGCGCGTCGGCGGTGTCCCGGATCTCCCGCTCGCCGCTGAGGAACACCAGGATGTCGCCGTCGCCCTCCGCGGACAGCTCGTCCACCGCGTCCAGGATCGCCTGGGTCTGGTCCCGGTCGCGGTCCTCGGCGTCCTCGACGATCGGGCGGTAGCGCACCTCCACCGGGTAGGTCCGGCCGGACACCTCCACGATCGGGGCGTCGCCGAAGTGCCGGGAGAAGCGTTCGGGGTCGATCGTCGCCGAGGTGATGATCACCTTCAGGTCCGGCCGGCGCGGCAGCAGCTGTTTGACGTAGCCAAGGATGAAGTCGATGTTGAGGCTGCGCTCGTGCGCCTCGTCGATGATCAGGGTGTCGTACTGCCGCAGCATCCGGTCGGACTGGATCTCGGCCAGCAGGATGCCGTCGGTCATCACCTTGACCAGGGTGTTGTCGCCCACCTTGTCGGTGAACCGCACCTTCCAGCCGACCGTCTCACCCAGCGGGGTGTCCAGCTCCTCCGCGATCCGCTCGGCCACCGTCCGCGCCGCCAGCCGCCGGGGCTGGGTGTGCCCGACCAGTCCGCTGACCCCGCGGCCGAGCTCCAGGCACATCTTGGGCAGCTGGGTCGTCTTGCCGGAACCGGTCTCGCCGGCGACGATCACCACCTGGTGGTCGCGGATCGCGGCGAGGATGTCGTCCCTGCGCTGGCTGACCGGCAGCTCGTCGGGGTACCTGACGGTCGGTACGCCGGCCCGCCGCGCGGCCAGGCGCTGCTCGGCGGCGTCGATGTCGGCGGCGATCTGGTCGAGGACCTCGCCGGAAACCTGCTGGTCGGCGCGGCCGCGCCGGTTGCGTACGCCGTCGATGCGGCGCTGCAGCCGGCGCCGGTCGAGGTGCATCAACTCCGGGAGGCGGGCCTGCAGCTGGGCGAGCGATGATCGCGACGGCGTGTCCATACGGTGGTCAAGGATAGGCAACGCCGCCAACTACGACACCTCGTTATCCCGGGGCTGCCCCGAGGGCTCCCTCCGCCGAGCCCGTACGGGCCCCGGTGGCACTCGGCGAGATCACCAGTACGCTCGGCCGCCATGACCAATCCCCCTGCTCGAATCAGGCCCCCGCACGTCGCCGACGAGCGCACCCAGCTGATGGGGTGGTACGACCTCCAGCGCGCGATCGTCCACTACAAGTGCGAGGGCCTGAGTCACGACGACCTGCACCGGTCGGTGCTGCCGGACTCGCCCCTGATGACGGTGGCCGGCGTCCTGTCCCACCTGCGCTGGACCGAGCAGCTGTGGTTCGAGGTGATCTTCGCCGGTGGACCGGCCGACGGGCCGCAGTTCATCGAGGACCCCGAGGACGCGGACATGATCGTCGACCAGGCCGTGCCGCTCGACCAGCTGCTGGCGGAGTACGACCGGCAGTGCACGGCGTCGAACGACATCATCGCCGCGCACTCCCTCGACGACGTGGGCACCAACCCCGACTTCGACGCCGCCCGGGCGAGCCTGCGGTGGATGGTGCTCCACATGCTCGAGGAGACCGCCCGCCACGTCGGTCACCTGGACACCATCCGCGAGCTGCTGGACGGTGAGAAGGGCTACTACTAAGGCGCCGGTGCTGACCGTCAGGCCGACCGGAGGTGCCGCACCCACCGGCTGAGCAGGTACGCCGCACCGGTGTTGCGGGCCAGGCCGCGTGGTTGGTCCCCGGCCGAACCTTCGAACCGCAGGGTCGACACGATCAGCCGGCCGTCGCCCCAGCGGACTTCGGCGGCGTAGTCGTGCACCTCGGCCGTACGCGCGTCCACCCGGCGCAGGATCGGGCTGACCTCCACGTCCCAGGCCAGCGCGAGGTCGGTGGCGCAGCCGGCGAACTGCAGCGACACCCAGCCCTGGTGTGGGAAGTCGCCCCAGGCCGGGTGGGGCTCGGGCACCTTCACCGCCTCCCGCCAGAACGGCAAGGAGACCGTTCGGAACGGGCCGCCGGTCGCGGCGTCGACCAGCAGCACCGCCCGGCCGCCGGAGCGCACGTGGTCGTCGAGTTCGCCGCTCCAGCGAGTGGCGACCACCACCGCCGTGGGTGACAGGGCCGCGACGTTCGTGCCCACCTCCGGCGCCGGCTTCGGCAGGTCGGCCAGCCGTCCGCCCGGGTCGGCCAGCGTGAGCAGGCCGGCGTCGTCGAAGGGCCGCGCCGGGAAGAACCACAGCGGCCAGGAGTTGGCGGTCTCCTCGGCCGTGCCCTCCGCACCCGCGCCGATGCGGCCCACCCGGGTCCGGTTGCACAGGACCGCCTGGCGCGGGCGGTCCACCGCCGGCGCGGTGAACTCCGCGACGGCGAGCTCGCCCACAGTGCCGGGTGATCGAACGCCCGCCGACGCGTACGTGCCCTGCGCGAACGGTGCTTCGCCCTCGAAGGCGACCGACCACTCCCCCGTCACCGTGGCATGCTCGCGACCGTGGTGGGCGAGCACGAGGTGTGCCCGGACCGACGCACCCTCGGGGTGGCACCACGGGTCGCCGTACGCCGGCCGGTCACCGCCGGCCAGCCAGGTCCGCCGCCGGTCCCAGCCGAGCCCCACGACGAGGTTGTCGTTGAAGCCGCGGAACTCCTCCGGGTCCACCTTCAGCTCACCGAGGTCGTCCCACAGCCCGGCGGTGCTGATCGGGGTGTCGCGTTCCCCGGTGATGACGTAGCCCGACGTGTCGGCCCGCAGCCGCACGGTCTCCAGGGTCACCTTGCGGTGCAGCAGGGCCTGCTTGCGGGAGATCTCCTCGAGCTGGTTTCCCCTGTCCCAGAAGCCGTTCGCACGCAGCCTGGCCTCGTGCAGGTGGGAGTCGTACTGCCAGCGGGCGCCCTGCGGGTTGACCGCCGGGTCGTCGCTGGTCCACCACGGTCGCGGGCCGGCCGCGTCGATCCGGCGCAGGTCGCGGAAGGTGTCCAGGTCGCAGAACTCCCCGAACAGCCAGGGCTTCGGCTCCCGCCACCCGGGCGCGAAGTGTTCCAGCGTCTCCCGGAAGTGCTGGAGCTCGCAGTAGAGGTGATGGTCGTAGAAGTCGGCGTACTCGGTGAGCAGACCGCCGTACGCCTCACCGGAACCGCTGTTGTCGCGGACGAGTGCGTCACCGACCAGGGCCTTCACCTTCGCGTAGAGCGGCCCGAGAACGTCGTCGCCGACCACCGCGCTCAGTTCGCAGCCGAGCGTGTAGAGCACGACGGAAGGATGCGTCCGCGCCGCCCGGACGAGGCGTTCGGCCTCGGTGTCGAGCTGGCCGCGGAAGTGCTCGGTGGGGTGCGGCAGCCACATCGGGAGCTCGACCCACACCAGCATGCCGAGTTCGTCGGCCAGGTCGAAGTAGTAGTCGGGCGGAAACCACAGGCAGAGCTTGACGCCGTTGAATCCCAGCCGGCGCAGCTCCAGCAGGTCCGCGCGGACGCGGTCGGGCCCGGGGTTGGCGTACAGCACGTCGGGATACCAGCCCCAGGAAAGGATCATCCGCGGATACATCGGTGCGCCGTTGAGCAGCAGGCGGGCACCGTCGGCGGAGACCGTCCGCAGCCCGGCCCGGACGGTCCGCTCGTCCGAAGGCGCGTCGCCGAACCCGTCGTCGGTGAGGAGCCGCACCCGCACGGTGTAAAGGTCGGGTTGCTCCGGCGACCACGGCCGGGGATCCGGCAGCCGGACGTCGAACCGCACGGCGGGTGTTGCGTCGCCGTCGGCAGAGCCATCGGCCCCGAGTACGTCCTCGGCCACCACGGCACCGTCCGGATCGGTCACTGTCAACGCGACCTTGCCCCCAGGCCTCTCACCGGACAGCGAAGCCTGCACCGACAGCGCACCGTCGGGTGTGCCCAACGCGTGCACGTCGTCGAACACCACCGGCCCCGTCACCACCAGGGAAACGTCCTGCCAGATGCCGCCGTGGACATGGCCCCAGACGTACGGCAGGAAGCCGGCCAGCGTCTCCCGGGTGGGATAGCTGCCGGGTACTGGTGGCGCGTCCGGCCCACCAGTCAGGCTGGCGGGCTTCTCCGCCCGGACCCGCAGCGTGCACCTCGCGCCGGTTCGTACCGCCCGCACCTCGGTAGTGACCTCCACGTCGAAGGCGTCCCACATGCCGACGTGCTCACCCACCGGCTGCTCGTCGACATACACCGTGCAGGCGTAGCTCACGGCACCGAACCGCAGCCAGAGCCGCTCCCCGGGCGCGAGGTCGGGAACCACGAAGCTCGTGCGGTAGTCGACCGGCCCCGGGTCGTCCTTGGCGATGCCGGTGTCCTCCCAGCATCCCGGCACCCGCACCGGGTGCCAGTCGGTCGTGCCGACCCGGCGTACCTGCCAGCCGTCGCTCAGCCGCTGGTGAGTTCGAGCCAGTTCCATCGGGCCTCCTCGCCCCACGTGAGCTTCGCCAACCGGTCGTTGACAGTGACCTCGACGCCGTCCGCCGTCGGCTCGAGCCGAACCCGCACGAGGCTGTCCCGCACGGTCAGCTCCACGCGGTAGGCGCGGCCCGGCACGCGCAGGTCGGCCGGGAGGTTGGGGCGCACCCGCAACCCGTCGGCCTCCGGACGCAGGCCGGCGAGCGTGCCCAGCAGCAGGTGCGTGGTGAACGCGCCCCAGCCGTACCCCTCGCCGCCGCACCGGCCCGACAACGGCCAGTACTCACAGGCCACGCCCGGCAGCGTGCGGCCCGGCTCGTGCCGGCGCGCGTCCCAGAACCCGTACGCCCGGTCCACCACTCTCCCGGCCACCCGGGCCGCGGTGTCGTACTCCCCCGCCGCCTCGGCCGCGTCGACCGCGGTCCAGGCGAACATCGGCCACACGGTGGTGTCCGGGTCGGCGGCGCGCACGGTCCCGCGCAGGGTCTCGACCTGATCCGCGCCGGACTGGCCGAGCGCCAGCGGAGCCAGCAGCATCACGTCGTCGACCTCGGTCGACTGCCCGGTGCGGGCGTCGACGTCGGCGTACCGCTCGCCGGTCCACATCCTTGCGGTGCGGTCGGAGAACTCCGCGGCGAGGTCCCGCCACCGCCGCACGTCCTCGTCCCGGCCGAGCACGCCGGCCAGGTCCGCCATCGTCGCGGCGGCGTCGGCGAACGTCGCCTGCAGGTCCACCGGACGGACGGACCAGGTGGGATGCCCGCCGCCGAGCGGCTGGTCGCCGAACCGCGGCGACAGGTCCTGGCCGGACTCCCAGCTGCAGGCGTGCACCAGCCAGCCGTCGGCGTCCCGGCGGTGGGCGAGCCACCAGTCGAGGTAGGACGCCATCGGCGGGTAGATCCGCGCCAGCCAGGCGTCGTCGGGGTGGGCCGCGAACAGGTGCCTGACGACCGGCCACGGGTATCCCCACTGCGGTCCGGTGCCGCACACCGTCCCGTCCGCGGACACCATGTTGTACGTGCCGTCCTCCCGCGAGCACGGCACGTTGGGCAGGGGCGCGTCCGCGAACACGCCGAGCAGCAGCTCCTGGGCCAGTCTCGGATCGGCGTACGACAACAGCAGCGCGTCGATCGCCGCCTCGCCCAGCACCACTCGCGGTGCCTGGATCTGCATGCCGTCCCACACGTGGTGATAGATCCCGACCGGCGGTTTCACCATCATCCGCAGGGTTTCCAGGTCGTAGACCAGGCCCCGCCGCCAGTGGGCCGGCCAGTCACCGGTCAACCGCGGCGCCCGCGACCAGAACGCGTCGTCGGAGCGAACCCGGGTGGCCCGCACCCGCGAGGCGGACTCTCGCGCCTCGGCCAACCGGGTGATGGCCTCGTCCGCGGTACGGCCGCGGGAAAGCAGCACGAGGAGATCGTGCCGTCCCTTCGCCGGAACGCTGACGACCGCCGACAGCGTGACCTCGCGCCCCGGCTCGCCCAGCACCGTCACCGGCGCCGCAAGCGTGCCTTGTGCGCCGCCGGCGGTCCACCGGTCCGCCTCGGCACTGTCCGCGGTCACTCCGGCGACGAGTTCGAGCACGTCCTCGGTGGTCTCACCGTCGGTGCTCCCCATCGGCACGACCGTCAGCGCGAACGCCTCGCCGTCCTCGAATCCCTGCAGAACAACGACATTCGCGGCAGTCCCGTCCCGGCGGCCCACCAGACCCGACTCGCCCCAGCCGTGGTCCGCGCCGACCAGCCGGGTGTAGTCGACCCGGACGGTGGTGTGCCGCTGCGCGGTCGCGCCGACGAACGCCGCGACCACGTCCGAGCCCACCACCACGAAGTCGGCCTCGCAGCGGGCCGGTCCGCGCTCGGCGACGAACCGCACCAGGTCCTTGGAGTGGTACGGCGAGCGCACCTCGTCGAAGTCGGCCATCGCCAGCGCGCCGTCCACCCCGACGCGGACGCTGGTGCGGTAGGTCTCGCGGCGGCCGCCGTAGGACGTCGCCAGCGCCGGGAAGTGCCAGCCGAAGCCGACGTCGCGCGAACGCAGCACACCCTTCGGGGTCAGCCGCCGGGTGTGCTCGGGAACGTCGAGATAGCCGTACGGCGTGTAGTCGTCGACCGGGAACGACACCTGGGTCATCGCCACCTCATCCCTTCACACCGGACAGGGCGATCCCCGCCACGAAGTAGCGCCGCGCGAACATGTGGACGACGAGCGACGCTAGACCTCGCGCCGAACACACGTCAACGGTTCAACATCCGAGAAACCTGTTTCTCTGAGATGGCGCAACTGAGTGGCCACACTGCGCCACACTCCACTTCCAGCCACCTGACGCCTTGCCAGTATGGCTTTCCGGCAGGCATGCTCTGAGCACACCTTTGACTAACCGTTTTTCCATTCGCGAGCCGGAGGAGCCGTGGCCCCGACCATCCGCGACATCGCCCGCGTCGCCGGCGTCTCCGTCGCCACGGCGTCCAAGGGCCTCAACGGCAAGGGCCGAATGCGCCCGGAGACCCGGGAACGCATCGTCCAGACGGCCCGCGACCTGGGCTTCCGGCCCAACCGCAACGCCCGCTCGCTCACCAGCGGCCGTACCTACACGGTCGGGTTGCTCACCCGCAACGGTTACGGCCGGTTCACACCTGCCCTGCTCGGCGGAGTCGAGGACGCACTGTCCGCGGACACCTGCAGCCTGCTGCTGTGCGACGCCCGCCGGGACGCCGTACGCGAACGCCACTACATCGACGCGCTCGCCGCCCGGCGCGTGGACGGGCTGATCGTGACCGGCCGGGAGACCGACCCGGCACCGCGGGTGGGGCGTGACCTGCCGTTCCCGGTCGTCTACGCCTACACCGTGTCCGCGGATCCGGCCGACACCAGCGTCACGGTCGACGACGAGCACGGCGGGCGGCTCGCCGTCCGGCAACTGGCGCGGTACGGCTGCCGGCGGATCGCGCACCTGACCGGGCCGCCGTCCTACGCCGCGGTCCGCGACCGCGTCACCGGCGCCCGGGCCGCACTGGCGGAGGAGAGCCTGGACCTGCCCGACTCGCGCGTGGTCTACGGGCCGTTCAGCGAGGAGATGGGGTTCACCCACGTACGCCGGTTACTTGAACGGGACCCCGAGATCGACGGGATCTTCTGCGGCAACGACCAGATCGCCCGCGGCGCCGCCGACGGCCTCGCGGCCATCGGCCGCCGCGTGCCCGACGACGTGGCCCTGGTCGGCTTCGACAACTGGACCCTGCTCGCGGCCTCGACCAGGCCGGCGGTCGCGTCGGTCGACATGAACCTCTACCGGCTCGGCCGGGTCGTCGGGGAGACGCTGCTGGCGTCGATCGACGGCACGGTGACTCCGGGGATCAGCCGGCTTCCGTGCTCGATCGCCGTCCGCGCGTCCTGCCCCGCGCCCACCGGCGACGACCCGGTGTGGACGAGCGACGCCCCGCTGGTGCCCGATGCCTGATTCCAGTGCGACGAGCGACGCCCCGCTGGTGCCCGACGCCTGAGACACCCTCCCCACCACACTTCACGCACACCCGATACAGCCGAACGACGGAGTACTCCGATGACCGCCGAGACACCCAGCCCGCACGCCCCAGTCGTCGACACGACCCGCAGCCCGCACGCCCGGCTTCGCCCGGTCGGTGTGGGCGACGTCGAGGTGCGCGACGCCTTCTGGCAACCCCGCCTTGACAGGAACCGCGAGCAGACGATCCCGGCACAGCACGAGCAGTGCGAGACGACCGGTGCACTGACGAACTTCCGCCGGGCGGCCGGAGACGCGCCGGGTGAGCCCTTCCACGGCATGTACTACTCCGACTCCGACGTCTACAAGTGGGCCGAGGCGGCCTCGTGGAGCCTGGCCTCGACCGACGACCGCGCGGTGGCCGAGCGGCTGGCCGAGGTGATCGCACTGTTCGAGGGCGCCCAGGACGACGACGGCTACCTGAACACCTACTTCTCGGTGGACCGGGTGGCCGAACGCTGGACGGATCTCGTCGTACGCCACGAGATGTACTGCGTCGGGCACCTCACCCAGGCCGCCGTCGCGCACTTCCGGGCCACCGGCAGCCGGGCCCTGCTCGACGTGGCCGAACGCGCCTGCGGTCACATCGAGGCGAGGTTCACACCTGGGAACGTTCCCGGCACGTGCGGGCACCCGTGCCTGGAGATGGCGCTGGTCGAGCTGTACCGCGCCACCGGCGACGAGCGGTGGCTGCGGCTCGCGGTCTGGCAGCTGGACTCCCGCGGTGTGGGCGTTCTCAACGGCAGCGAGTATCTCCTCGACCACGCACGCCTGCGGGACCAGTCGTTCGTCACCGGGCACGCGGTCCGCGCGCTCTATCTCTACGCCGCGGCCGCCGACGTCGTACTCGAGACCGGCGACGAGGAGCTGACGGCGGTCGTGGACCGGCTGTGGGCCGACCTGTCCCGGCACAAGACGGCCGTCACCGGAGGTGTCGGCGCACGCTGGGACGGCGAGGCGTTCGGTGACGCGTACGAGCTTCCGGACCGCGCGTACAACGAGACCTGTGCGGCGATCGCGCACATCTTCCTGGCCTGGCGGCTGCTGCTGCGCACCGGCGACGGCGCCTACCGCGACGCGGTGGAGACCGCTCTCTACAACGGCGTGCTGCCCGGCCTCTCCCAGTCGGGCCGGGAGTTCTTCTACCAGAACCCGCTCGCCGACGAGGGCCGGCACCGCCGCTCGCCGTGGTTCACGTGTGCCTGCTGCCCACCGAACATCGCCCGGCTGCTCGCCTCGCTGCCGGGCTACGTCTACACCACCTCCGACGAAGGCCTGTGGGTTCAGCTGTACGTCGGGAACTCGGCCCGGGTGACCCTGCCCGGCGGCGGCTCGGTCGGTGTGGAGCTCACCGGCGGGCTGCCCTGGGAGGGCACTGTCCAGCTGCGGTTGACACCGGCGGAGCCGCGGGAGTTCAGCGTGTTCCTGCCGGTGCCCGGGCGGGCCGGCGAGGTGACCGTCCGGGTGGGCGAGGAGGTCGTCACCCCCGAACACCGTTCCGGCTACCTCGTGCTCACCCGCACCTGGCAGCCCGGTGACGAGGTACGGCTGGACTTCGCCATGCCCGTACGACTGGTCGGCACGCACCCGCGGGTGGCGGCCGGGCACCAGCGGGTGGCCCTCACCAGGGGTCCGCTCGTCTACTGCGTCGAGCAGACCGACCACGCCGACGTCGCGGTCGCCGACCTGCGGGTAAGGGGCGAGGAGACCTGGCGGCCGGAGTTCGCCGCCGACCTGCTCGGCGGGGTGGTCACGCTGCACAGCACCGCCACCGCGCTGAAGGTGGACGAGGACGAGCCGTTGCACCGGCCGTACGTCCCTGCCGGCCGGCTGCCGAGCCGGGCCGCCGACGTCACCGCGGTGCCCTACTACGCATGGGCCAACCGGGAGGCCGGGCCGATGCGGGTCTTCCTGCCGTTGCTCCCCTGAGCCCCGGAGTCCCAGCGGGGCAGGAACCTCAGGACGATGCTGCCCGCGCCCAGAGCACCGTGTGGTCCGGCGGCAGGTGCACGCCGCAGTCGAAGAACTCCTCGCCCACCGCCTCGCGTACGACCATGAACACCGCCCGGGCATGCTCCAGCGCCTGGTCGGGCGGAACGCCGTCGCGTTCGGCGATGTGGGCGAGGAGCTCGGCCAGCGACATCCGCCGGCCCGGGCCGGGGTTGTGGCGCAGACCCCGGCGCAGCGGCTCGTGCAACGCGACGGGAAGCCGGCCGACCAGGTGGTTGGCCTCTCCCACCGAGACGCGCTCGGCCAGCGTCTCGAGTACGGCGTCGATCGACCGGCGGGCGGCCTGCTCGTCCAGGCCGGTGCGTTCGGCCACCTTCGCCACCAGTTCCTGCGCCGGAACGACCGGCGGGCCGCCCGGCAGCACACAGGCGTAGTCCTTGGGCAGCTGGGCGACCAGGTTGGCGAACTCGCGATCTCCGAGCGCCTGCGCGAGGGCGGTGAACACCGCCTCGGCGTCGCGTTCGGCGGGTTCTGGGGTGGTTCCCTCCCGCTCGGCGACCCTGCGCAGGAAATCGTCCACGTCGAAGCGTTCGGGGGGAGCCTCGGTGGTCACCAGCGGGCCCAACTGCGGCGGCAACGCGCTCGCCAACTCGCGGGCCTTCTGTTGGGAGACACGCTCGGCCAGCGTCTGCAGGGTCGCCGTGGTGGCGCGTTCGGCGCCGTCCCGGCCGAGTCCACCCGTAGCGTCCACGACGGTGAGAAACCGCTCGTATTCCATCGGGACCCCCCGGCCTGTGGTGGCGGTGTCCTTCTCGACTCTACGCGCCCGGCCCGCAGATCATCAGCGCCGCGTTCCTCGCCACCAACCGGCGCGGCGTGCCTCGGCCCGACGACCGTGCGCACCGCGGCTTCCCGCCTGTCGACGCGCTATCGGAGATGGTCGGCGGCCCCGTCCCTGATGCCGGTGATCTCGTGGTACGCGTGGGTCGTCCCCAGGATGAAACGAACAGTCCGCTCCGAGCAGTCGTCCACGAGATACTCCGGGACGGCTGCGCTCGGCGCGGTGTTCTGCGAGCCCGACGTCACCAGTTCCACAGCGGCGAGCATCGTGCGGGAGTCGAGTCCGACCGTCACGACGGCGCCGGCGTCGAGCGCCTCCGGTCTTTCGACGGAGGTACGCAGGGTGACCGCGGGAAACCCCAGAATCGACGCCTCCTCGGAGATGGTTCCCGAGTCGGACACGACGCATCGCGCGGCCAGTTGCAGGCTGATGTAGTCGAAGAAGCCGAACGGCTCGCAGAAGTTCACCCGCTCCGGCGGCGACCAGTCGTCGAGCGCTTCCATGCGCTTCCTCGTCCGCGGATGGGTGGACACGACCACCGGCAGGCCCCAGGCATCGCGAAGGCCGGTGATGCAGTCGAGGAGTGCGCCCAAGCGCCGCGGGTCGTCCACGTTCTCCTCGCGGTGGGCACTCACCAGGAAGAACTCCCCGGCAGTCAGGCCGAGGCGGTCCAGCACTGTCGACGCCTCGACGCGCGGACGGTAGTGGTCGAGGACCTCCTTCATCGGGGAGCCGGTGAGGAGGACACGTCGGGGATGGATGCCCTCGCCGAGAAGATTGCGCCTCGCATGCTCGGTGTAGACCAGATTGAAGTCGGCGATGTGGTCGATGAGCCGACGGTTGGTCTCCTCCGGCACGTTCTCGTCGAAGCACCGGTTGCCGGCTTCCATGTGGAATACCGGAACACGCAGTCGCTTCGCTATCAGCGCCACGATCGAACTGTTGGTGTCACCGAGGACCAACAGGGCGTCGGGCCTCTCGGCCACGATAATCTCCTCGCCCTTGGCCAGCGTGTCACCGAGCATCCGGCCCAAAGTGGAGGTGTCGACTCCGAGATAGTGGTCCGGTCGTCGTAGCCGAAGCTCGTCGAAGAATATGTCCGACAATGTATAGGCGTAGTTCTGGCCGGTATGGACGAGCACGTGACCTAACGCGGAGTCCAGGCGAGGAATGACCCGGGAAAGTCGAATGATCTCCGGACGCGTTCCCACAACCGTCATGACCTTCACGCACAACTCCTCACCCGCCGCGCAGCCGGCGCTGGAAACGTGGGCGAATCCTGGTGCGCCCAACCGTACGTGCCCGAGTATTACGGACATCAGGGGCATTCTTGTCGGACCGTCGGCACGGCACCGCAGAGTGAGATTTTCATAACGTCCACGAGCCGGGTGCCCATCCAGACAGGAAACGGTGGAGTTGGGGGAACTCTCACCAGTCTCTGATTAGCCGTATTCCGGGAAGGGGAACGTACCGAACACAGGGAACCGTGACTTCTTCACCTATTCGCTCACAACGTTTCGTGGGGGCTGGCATGGCCGATCGCACTCTCCCCTTCGCGCTACCGGACATAAGCGAGGAGGAGATCCAGGCGGTCTCGGACGCGCTGCGGTCCGGTTGGTTGTCCAGCGGACCCCGCGTCGAGGAATTCGAGCGCCGGTTCGCCGCCCTCTTTGGTGGCGGTGTGCAGGCGGTCGCTCTGAACTCCGCCACCGCCGGTCTGCATCTGGCACTGGAGGCCCTCGGGATCGGTCCCGGCGCCGAGGTTCTTGTGCCCACGTGGACGTTCAGCGCGACCGCGGAGGTCGTCGTTCACCTGGGTGCCAGGGTCGTGTTCGTCGACAGCGACCCGGTGACCCTCAATCTCGATCTGGCCGACGCCGAGCGCAAGGTCACAGGAAACACGCGGGCCGTTCTCCCGGTCCACTTCGCGGGTAGGGCGATGTCACCGTCTCAGCTTCACGACTTCACCGCCCGGCATCACCTGCACGCCGTCGAGGATGCGGCGCATGCGTTTCCCAGTGCGAGCGAGGGCATACCCGTCGGCGGCGGGCACAGTGCGGCGACTGTCTTCAGCTTCTATGCCACGAAGACGATCACGACGGGAGAGGGCGGGATGCTGGTCACCCGAGACAGCGGCCTGGCGAACCGCGTCCGGATGACCAGGTTGCACGGCATCGACCGCAATGCTTTCGACAGGTACCGCAGCGACCGTCCCGCCTGGCGTTACAACATCGCGGCAGCGGGATACAAGTACAACCTCACCGACACTGCTGCTGCCATCGGGCTGGTCCAACTCGACCGGGCCGAGAAGATGCACCTGCGACGCGAGCGGATCGCCGAGCGTTATCGGGCCGCGTTCGCCGATCTCCCGCTCGATCTGCCGCTGGAGGCGCCGGTCGGTGACGTTCACTCGTGGCACCTGTTCGTCGTCCGGCTCTGGCCCGACGCCTCGCTGGGCCGGAACGAGTTCATCGCGGAGATGTCGCGCCGCGGGGTGTGCTGCAGCGTCCACTTCATTCCGTTGCACATGCACTCGTACTGGCGCGAGCGGTACGGACTGCGGGACGAGATGTTCCCGGTCGCCAGCAGCGAGTTCGACCGGGTGGTGAGCATCCCGTTGTACTCCGGGATGACCGACGAGGACGTCGACCGGGTGGTCGGGACGGTCCACGACGTCCTGCGGTGATCCGGAGCGAAGTTGCTCAAACGTACTTTGGACCTGAGCGTTGCGGCGACGATGCTCGTCGTAGCCTCTCCCTTGCTGCTCGTCCTCACCATCGCGGCCAGGCTGGACGGCGGGCAGGCGATGTTCCGCCAGGAGCGGGTCGGGAAAGGCGGGGAGCGGTTCCGCATCCACAAGTTCCGCACCATGCGGGAGGCGGACGGCGTTCGCCGGCCCGGTTCCGCCGGCCCGGCCGTGACCTCCGACACCGACGCGCGAATCACTCGCCTGGGCCGCGTCCTACGGGCCACCAAGCTGGACGAGCTTCCGCAGCTGCTCGACGTCCTCGCCGGTGACATGAGCCTGGTCGGGCCACGACCGGAAGTGCCGAAGTACGTCGAGTGCTGGCCGCCCGAAGCCCGCGAACGCATCCTGTCCGTGCGCCCCGGCATCACCGACCCGGCATCCATCGCCTACCGTCGAGAGTCCGCTGAGCTCGCCCTGGCGGCCGACCCCGAAAGCCACTATCTCGACGTCGTACTCCCCCGCAAGGTCGAGATGTACCTGGCATACGTCGAGAGCCGAAGCTTTGCCGGGGACCTCCGCATCCTCACCCAGACCGTGCGCGCGGTGCTCACCGGCTGACCGACGACGGCACGGAGCGCGTGCTCACGCCGGCACTCATCTTCTCGCAGGTCTCCCGCAGCGTCTCCATCACCGCCTCAGGACCACTCCACAGGTCGATGGCCTGGACGGTGGCCGGCTCCACCGCCGGCACCGCGATGTGTGAGACCAACGGATGAACGGGCCGGCGGTCGGGCTCGCCGGCGCCGAAGAGTTCCTCGTGCACCTTCTCGCCCTGACGGAGTCCGGTGTAGACGACCTCGATAGGTCGCCCGGACATCTCGATCAACCGTCTGGCGACGTCGTCGATGTGTACCGGAGCGCCCATGTCCAGGACGAGCGCCTCGCCCGCCTCACCGATCGCGGCCGCCTGGATGACCAGTTGCACGGCTTCCTGCACGGTCATGAAGTAGCGGGTGACCTCGGGGTCGGTCACCGTCACCGGGCCGCCGGCCGCTATCTGGGCAGTGAATGCGGTGAGGACCGATCCCCTGCTTCCCAGCACGTTGCCGAACCGGACGCTGAGGAACGTCTCGCCTGTGTCCAGGGCGGCGGCGGCGGTGAGCCCCTCGGCGATTCTTTTCGAGTAGCCCAGCACGCTGACCGGATTCGCGGCCTTGTCGGTCGAGATGTTGACGAAACGACGTACGCCGGCGGCCTTCGCCGCGTCGAGGACCGCGAGCGTCCCCCACACGTTGGTCTTGACCGCCTCGGCCGGATACTGCTCCAGCATGGGCAGGTGTTTGAGCGCCGCGGCGTGGAACACCACCTCGGGGCGCCGCTTCTCCAGGATGTCGAGGATCTGCTGGGTGTCCCTGATGTCGGCCAGAACGACGTCCGGGGTGTCCAGCATCGCCCTGCCCTGGATGGACAGTTGGACGGCGTGCAGGGCGGACTCGTCCCGGTCCAGCATGATCAGCTGCGCGGGAGCGAAGCGGTGGATCTGCCTGCACAGCTCCGCCCCGATCGAGCCGCCCGCCCCGGTGACGAGAACCCTCTGGCCGGTGAGGTAACCCGCCACCGCACCGACGTCGGTGTCGATCTGATGCCGGCCGAGCAGATCGCCCATCTCCAGGCTGCGCATGTCCGAGACCGCCACCTGGCCGTTGAGCAACTCGGCGACGCCGGGCAGAACCTTGAGGTCCAGGCCGAGGGCCGTCGCGCGACTCTCGACCGTACGCATCAACTGCGCACCGGCGCTGGGGATCGCCACCACCAGCTTGCGGCAGCCGGTCTGCGCGACCACGCCGGCAAGGTCGCCGAAGGTGCCCAGCACAGGTACCCCGCGCAGTCGTCGGAATCGCTTGTGCGGATCGTCGTCCAACAGGCCGACCGGTCGCCAGGTCCGCTTGGAGTCCCGCAGCATCGAGTCCACAAGCTGGCTGCCACCGTCCCCGGCACCGAAGATCAGAACGGGCGTGCTCCCGGTGTCAGCGTGGTTCCGTCCTCCGATCTCCCGGTACCGCCGCCATCCGGCACGCCACCAGGCCACCAGGGCAAAGGTCATGAAGGAGGCTGCGACCGGAACCGACCTCGGGACGAGCGGTTCGGAGGCTACCGCGTTGGCGATCACGATGACGATCCCGACGGATCCGGTCACCCCGCCGAGCAGCAGCATCTCCTCGAAGCTGCCCATCGTCGCGCGCCCCTGGTGCAGACGCACCACCCAGCCAAAAGCGGCCTCCAACATGGTCGCGGCCAGACCGAGCGTGATCACGCCGCCCCACGGAACGGGACCGTTTCCCTCCGCGACATCCATCCGAAGTGCGGCGAACGTCGCCATCGAAAGCAGCCAGGCAGCACCGTCCAGGCCGACGAGTACAACCGGCCGCCGGGCGAGAGTTCTCAGCTCACGCTTCACCCTGATCCCCCCGTATCCGGCCGCGTCATAGTGAGCTCCCATGGGACACGACCCTCCGTGGGCCAGTTAAGCCGAAGAACATGAGCCCGGCCGCCAGACGGGGCGATCTGAGAAAATCCCAATTCGGCGTCGGATCGCACGGCAGAAATCCGCGCACGCCTTTGTCGGCGAAACCGTACTCGGAAAGCCGTGTCTCAGCCGGAGGGCGCCGAGATCCCGTAGCAGTTCATCCGTCGTCCCCCAGAAACGCGATAACTACCGAGCAACTCCCAGCCGGCCCGCTGGTAGAAGCGGTTGACCCGATCGTTTCCGTCGGCGTCGGTGGACAGGTAGGCGTGGGTGCCGCCACGGGCCTGTACGGCGGACCACCAGGCCCCCAGCAGTTGGCGCCCGATGCCGGAGGCCTCCAGGTCGGGATCGACACAGATGGAGCTCAGTAGCGCACCCCGTACCAGGATCGGGAGCCCGCCGCGATACCTCAGCCCACGGAGCAGGCGCACCACAGCGGTCGGACGCCGGAGCACTGCCAACAGACTGGCCACCAGCAGGGGTCCCAGTTGCCTGCGCAGCATGCGACGGAAGAACTGATCGGGTACCACCGTCCCGACGACCACACCGACGACCGCGCCGGCGGCATCTCGCGCCACCATCGTCACCGCGGCAGGGTCCTCCACGAAACCGCGGTAGAACTCCCGGAGGAACCGCTCACCGAGACTGGTCAGGAAGAAGCGCGAGAAGGATCGAGCGTGCAGACGGGCGGCGGCGACCACATCGTCCGACCGCAGCGCGCCCACGTCCGGACAGGCCGTGTCACTCTCCCGGACGCCCGGGTAGCTCACCCCGGGCCCCCGAGTTCCGGCCGGACCTGCTCGGCGAAGGTGTCCGGGGCGAGCGGGTCGTGCAGCGTGTGTGTCCAGAAGAGCGTCACAAGTTCGTCGTCGCCGGTGTTGACGATGTTGTGGACCCACATCGTCGGCATGTCGACGATCGCGGGGGCGTCGGCGGACACCGCGAAGGAGATCACTTCGTCGTGGAAGAGCCGGCGGAGACTGATCAGCGCACGCCCACGCACGACGAGGAAGCGTTCGACCTTCTCCAGGTGGAAGTGTTCTCCCCTCGTCACCCCCGGCCTGGTCGTGGACACGAAGGTCTGCCCGGTGCCGCCGTGTGCCCGGACGCACTCCACCAGCCTTCCGCGCTCGTCATGATGGGACGCCGGCCGCATCGGATAGGCCCGGGGGAACATGGCCGCCCGGAGCGTGTTGAACAGGTCGACCTCGAGTTGCGTGGTCAGCGCCGGAAACTCACCGCCCCGGTACAGATGATGCATGTCGCGAAGGGCTTCCAACACCTCGCCGACGGAGGTGTACTCGCCTCGTGGGCGCACCATCTCCGGGTGCTCCGGGCCCAGCACGTCGATCAGCGCCGCCGCCGCCTGCTGGACGTGCAGCAACTCGACCTGCCGGTCCTGCACGGTCGGGTTCTGTTCGTCCACCACGGCATGTGCGAAGGTCGCGACGAAGGAGTTGTAGTTGGGCCGGCCGTGTTCGCCGAACAGGTTGGGCAGCACCACGTCGACGAAACGAGCACCGCAGGTCGTCGCGCTGTCCGCCAGCAGGATCCCGGCCTGGGCCTTCCCACGTCCGTACGGCGTGTCGGCCTCTGCATGGACGGAGTTGGCGAAGACGACGCACGACAACTGTCCGCTGTCGCGAACCGCCCGGCCGGCCATCTGCGCCAGCCGGACGTTGCCGTGCTCGACCTCGTGGTCCGTCCCGCGGTTGACCCCCGCCAGATGGATCAGGGCGTCGGCATCCTTCAGCTCGGCGTCCAGCCGGTCCCACTCCGCGCGGCCGATTGCCACGACAGTGTGGTCGGTGAACGCTCGCAGGCGCACCCGGAGATGCCAGCCGAGAAATCCGTGCCCTCCCGTGACAACGACCTTCACAGCGGCATCCGTTCCATCATCGACCTGATCTCCGGAATCGTCGCGAGCAGAGCCATCGCCTGGCCGACGTCGAGCTGGTCGGTGGAGTCGGACGAGTAGTCCTCCACCACCGCGGCCTCCGGGGCACCCTGGTCGAAGTACACCTCGTACTCCAGCGACCGCGTGTCCAACGGCACGCGGTAGTAGTCACCCTGGTCGGTGGCGCGCACCATCTCCTCCCTGCTGAGCAGGGTCTCGTGGAGCTTCTCCCCGTGTCGCGGTCCCACCACCTTGACCTCCGGTTCGCCGTAGCCCAGCAGCTTCGCCAGGGCGCGGGCGAGGGTCTCGACGGTGCAGGCGGAGGCCTTGCGTACGAAGAGATCACCGGGCTCGGCGTGGACGAACGCGTGCTCCACCAACTCCACCGACTCTGCCAGCGTCATCATGAAGCGGGTCATCGTCGGCTCGGTGATCGTCAACGGCCGGCCCGCCCGCAACTGCTCCACGAACATCGGGATGACCGAGCCGCGGGAGTACATCACGTTGCCGTACCTCGTCACCGAGACGACGGTCGCGGAGCCGGGGTTGTTTCTCGCGAATGCCTGCGCGGTCTTCTCCATCAGGGCCTTGGACATGCCCATCGCGTTGACCGGGTAAACCGCCTTGTCCGTACTGAGGCAGACCACCGACCGCACTCCGGCCGCGGCCGCGGCCTCGACGACGTTCCGACTGCCGAGAACGTTGGTGCTCACCGCCTGCTGTGGGAAGAACTCGCACGAGGGCACCTGCTTGAGGGCCGCGGCGTGGAAGATGTAGTCGGTGCCGGACACCGCTTCCCGTACGCTTCGCGGATCCCGGACGTCACCGAGGAAGAGCTTCAGCCGGTGGTCGGCGAAGCGCCGCCGCATGGCGTCCTGCTTGGCCTCGTCCCGGCTCAGAACATGCACGGCGTGAACGTTCCGCGACAGCAGCCGCTCGACCATCGTCGCCCCGAAGGAACCGGTCCCGCCGGTGATGCCGACGACGGCACCGTCCATGTCGGTGGCCGGTCTGGTTGCCGGGTCACCCGGAGACATGGGCCACCTCCGGCCGGGCGATCTCAGCCAGTGCACTCTCCACGCGGGCCACGCCTGTCTCCGCGGAGAACGTGCGGTGGTAGTAGTCGCGTCCGCGCTCGCCGAGGACTCGCAGGTTGTCCCGCCCCAGTGCGGTCGCGCGCCGGATCCCGTCCTGCACCCCCGCGGCGTGGGCGGCCCCGACCGGGATCCCGGCTCCGCTCTCACGTGCCACGGCGGCGACGTCGCCGTCCGCGGCGACCAGCATGGCCCTGCCCGCGGCCAGGATCGCCTGCACCTTGCTCGGCATGGTGTACGCGGCCATCGGCGAGGGGCGAAGACTCACATAGTGGATGTCACCGGTCGCCATCAGCGCGGGCATGCGGTCCTTCGGTACGCGACCGAGGAAGCGAACGTTGCCGGCTCCCACCTCCTGCGCGCGCCGGCGCAGCTCCGCGTCGGCCACCCCCGAACCCGCAACCAGGCAACGGAAGTTGGGATCGTCCACCTTCGCGCACGCGTCGACCAGCGACTCCAGCCCCTGTGTCCTGCCGAGCGTGCCCGCATAGACCAGCACGAGGTGGTTCTCGGCCAGACCGAGCTCGGCACGCAGGTTCTCCACCTGGGCGCGCGTGAACTGCTCCTCTGCCCACAGCGGAATGTAGGTGAGCTTGTCCGCGGGTACGCCTCTACTCCGCAGCAACTCCCCCACCCCTGGAGAGATGTGGGCGATCCTGCTCGCGGAGCGGTACATGTGCCCGCACCAGGAACCCAGGACGCCCTCGACGGCTCGGGCCCTCCCGTCGCCGACGAACCCGCTCGCGGCCACGCTGTCCGGCCACAGGTCGAGTACGTGCAGGAGGACAGGTATCCGGTAGCGATGCCGAATCCACCACATCGGCGCCGCCACCGTGATGGGCGAGTTGCCGACCCATACGGCGTCCATCCCACGAAGCCGCTCCACCCCCGACAACAGGGCCGAGGCGGCGAACGAGCCGTAGGTCAATGTGCGCTTGACTGCCGAGGAGTCGTGACTCGGATACAACGCCACCCGCCTGATATGGACATTCTCTAATGTTTCGTCGAGGCGCCGTCGAATTCTGTACCCCGCAGCGACGTGACCGTCCGGATAATGCGGGAAGCCAGTCAGCACCTGTACGTCGTGACCTCTGTCCGCAAGACCCCGCGCGAGCACCCCGGGCAGGCTCGCCGGCCCGGGTTCGGGATCGAACCACTGACTCAGAACACCGATTCTCATAGGCTCCTCGGTACGGCAGTGTACGCATCCGAACAAAGCCGACGGGCCTTCCGAAATTCGTGTCGCGCAGAGTCGGACGGCCGACAAGATCAAGAATTCGAGGTCGCCCGCGAAACAAGATCCGGTTCCCGAGTTATTTCGCGGATGTCCTCGAAATTAAGGGACGAAGATGCCACTATCGGTTCCGCACGTTCAACCTGCGGCCTCGGCATTCTTCGCCGTGCGCACGCTATCCGCCATGGCAACTGGACCTCGCCCCTGTCCGAGAACGAGATGAGGCTTCGTGGATCTTCGCGACTACTTCAAGGTGTTCGGACGCCGGTGGCGGCTGGTCCTGGCCTGTGCGCTCGTCGCCGTCGCCGCAGCGACCCTGGTCACTCTCGCCAGCCCGCTCAAGTACACCTCCACGGTCCGGCTGTTCGTGTCCACCTCACAGCCTGACCTCGCCTCCGCCTACCAGGGCGGCCTTTTCTCCGAGCAACGGGTCGCGTCGTACGCCGACCTGGTGACAGGTCCCGAACTCGCTCGGCGCGTGGTCGACAGGCTCGGCTTCGAACGCAGTCCGGCAGCCCTGCGCAAGCAGATCAGTGCCAGCGTGGTGCCGAACACGGTCATCCTCGCGATCAAGGTGACAGACCGGAATCCACAGACTGCCGGCCGGATCGCCCAGGCGTTGGCCGTCGAGTTCACCGGCTTCGTCAAGCGGCTGGAGTCCAGTTCCGCCAAGTCGGGAACGCCGATCAAGGTCACCTCTCTCGGACCGCCGATCACCCCCCGGGCACCGGTGAGCCCGCAACCGATCCGCAACGTCGCCGCCGGCGTTGCCGTCGGCCTCCTTCTCGGAGCCGGTGCGGCCGGGGTACGAGAGGCGCTCGACTCCACACTGCGCAAGCCTGAAGAAGTCGCGGAACTCGCCTCCGCACCAGTGCTGGGTTCGTTCAGCTACGACACGAAGGTGAGCAAGCGGCTGCTCACCGACTATCGGTCGCACGCCCCTCGGGTGGAGGCGTTTCGCGTACTGCGGACCAACCTGCAGTTCATCAACGTCGACCAGCGCAGCAAGGTCTTCGTCGTCACCAGTTCCCTGCCCGGCGAGGGCAAGACGACGACGGCGACCAACCTCGCCATCGCCCTCGCCCAGTCCGGACAGCGGGTAGTGCTCGTCGACGGCGACCTGCGCCGCCCCGGCGTCGCCGACAGTCTGGGCCTGGAAGCCAAGGTCGGGCTCACCAGCGCTCTGATCGGGCGGGTTGCCCTGGTCGACGCGATCCAGGACTGGGGTACGGACGGGCTGGCCGTCCTCGCAAGCGGGCCGATGCCGCCCGATCCGACGCAGCTGCTGCAGTCACGTGCGATGGCCGAAGTGCTGAACGACCTGCGACGGGCGTTCGACATCGTGCTGATCGACGCGCCACCGCTGCTTCCCGTGGCCGACGCGGCCATCCTGTCCGCCCAGGCGGAGGGCGCACTTCTGGTCGTACGGCACGGCAAGACCACCCGCGACCAGATTCGTGCCTGCGTCGAACGCCTGGGCTCGGTCCACGCGCACATCGCCGGCAGCGTCCTGAACATGTGCCCTCACCGCGGCCCGAACGGCGTCAGCTACAGCTACAGCTACGCCGGCCCGGCGGGCGACGACGTGCCGCGACCGGCGAAAGGCAAGGTGCTGCCGTCCGCATCGACCAGGGTCGCCGAGCCCGTCGGTAGCCGCCCCGCCGGAGACGGCGGAGCCGACGCCGCCAACGGTGTCGGCTGAGACCGCGGGCTGCCCGTTCGATGTCCACCACAGTGTCTTCGATGGCGTCCCCGACGGCTGCCGCCGGGGAGACGGTCACCCAGACCCACGACCTGTCGATCCTCGGAGGGGTGGTGCACAAGCGGTACCGCTCCTGGGACCGGGGCGAGCACCTGCGCGAGTGGTCGGCGTTGCGGCTGCTGCACGCGCACACCGTCGACCTGGCACCGGCCCCGCTGGCGGCCGACCTGGAGGCGAGCGTCCCCAGCCTGACGGTGGGCGAACTGCCCGGTCGTCCCCTCGGCGGCGCGCTCACCGGCCCCGAACTCGACGGCCTGGAAGCCGCGCTGCGCATTCTGTGGTCGGTGCCGGCCTCCTCCATGCCCCGCCGAAGGTTCGCACCGCGCGAGGCGCTGTCGGTGGCCCGGACGCGGTACGCGCGCGCCTCCCGGCCGGCCGGACCGCTCGGCCGGGCCGTCGACGCCGTACGCGAGTGGCTGGTCGACGTCCGGCTGCCCGGAGGTGCGGCGAAGGTGCTCGGCCACGGCGACCCGAACCTCGCCAACTACCTGTGGGACGGCACCCGGGTGCGGATCGTCGACTTCGAGGACGCGGGCCGGTCCGACGTGTCGTACGAACTCGCCTCGCTGGTCGAGCACCTGTCGGCGCAGAGAACCGACTGGGACGGGTTCTGGACCCGCTTCGACGTGGACCGGGACCGCTTCCTGGAGAGCCGGCGGCTGGCCGCGGCCCTGTGGTTGTACACCTTGCTGCCGGGCGGCCCCTCGGTACGCCGCAACCCGCCGGGGACGTCGGAGCGGCAGGCCGAGCGGGTGCTCTGGTTACTGGGCTGACCCGGGGGTAGGAGAGCCACCGGACACGCGATCATTTGCGTAAACGCAACGATTGCAGGTATAGAGGAACCCATGAGTCCTCAGGTAGTCGTGGTCACCGGTGCGAGCGCCGGAGTCGGACGCGCCACCGCCAAGGCGTTCGGTGCGCGCGGAGCGAAGGTGGCGCTGCTCGCGCGGGGCGAGACCGGGCTGGCCGGTGCCGCCCGAGAGGTACGCGAGGCCGGCGGGCAGGCGCTCCCGATCCCCGTCGACGTCGCCGACGCCGACCAGGTGGAGGCGGCCGCCGCCCGAGTCGAGGACGAGCTCGGCCCGATCGACGTGTGGGTCAACGTCGCGTTCACCTCGGTGTTCGCCCCGTTCCACCAGATCGGCGCGGAGGAGTTCCGGCGGGTCACCGAGGTCAGCTACCTCGGCTTCGTCTACGGCACGATGGCGGCGCTGCGGCGGATGCGCACCCGCGACGAGGGCACCATCGTCCAGGTCGGCTCCGCGCTGGCCTACCGGGGAATCCCGCTGCAGTCGGCGTACTGCGGCGCCAAGCACGCGATCCAGGGCTTCAACGAGTCGCTGCGCTGCGAGCTGCTGCACGACCGCAGCAACGTGCACGTGACGATGGTGCAGCTTCCGGCGGTCAACACCCCGCAGTTCACCTGGGTGCTGTCGCGGCTGCCGCGCCGGGCCCAGCCGGTCCCCCCGATCTATCAGCCGGAGGTCGCCGCGCGCGGTGTCGTGTACGCCGCGGACCACCCGCGCCGCCGCGAGTACTGGGTGGGCGGCAGCACGGTGGCCACGCTGATGGCCAACGCCGTGGTGCCCGGCATACTCGACCGCTACCTCGGGCGCACCGGCTTCGGCTCCCAGCAGACCGACCAGCCCCGCGACCCCGATCAGCCGGCCAACCTGTGGGAACCCGCCGACGGCGCCGACGGACAGGACTTCGGCGCGCACGGGCCCTTCGACCCGCGGGCGACCGGGCAGAGCGTGCAGCAGTGGGCGTCGCACCATCCCCGGCTGTCGGCGGCCGCGGCGGCCGCGGCGGCCGGCGGGCTCGCCGGGCTCGCTGCCCTGACGGCGAAGGTCGTCCGGCGGTGAGCGCGGTGAGCGTGGTGAGCACCGTCGGTGGCGTGTGTGCGAGGTCGGCGAAGAAGGCGGCGACGGCGCTGGGTGCGGAGACGGCGTTGAGCGCGGTCCGGTTCACGTACGGCACGGCGGAGGCGACGGTCCCCGACGTGGTGGCCCTGCGACTGGCCGGCCGCCGACTGGACCGGCACGAACGCCTCGCCGCGCGGGTGCTCGGGGTACGCCACATCGTCCAGGCCGGCGCCACCACGGCGCTGGCCTCCCCGACCTGTTACCGCCTCGGCGCGGGCGTCGACGCCCTGCACGCCCTCAGCATGGTGGGGCTGGCGGCGGTCGACCGCCGGCGCCGACGGCTCGCGCTGACCGAGACGGTGACCGCCTCGGCGATGGCGCTCGCCGGCCTGTACGCCGCGGGCCGGGCCGGCAAGGGCCGGTCGGCAAGCCAGGCAGGCGGCGCCGGCCAGGTGGTCAGCTCTCCCGCCAGCCCAGCATCGAGGTCTCCACGTCCGTGACCTCACCCGCCGCCGACGCGAACGCGTCCAGTGCACCGGCCAGTCGCCGGCGCTGTGCCTCCGGCATGCGCGCCACGACGTCCGCGACCGCGGCCCGCCGGTGCCGCATCATCTGGTCGACCAGCTGCCGGCCCTTCGGGGTGAGGGTGAGCGCGAGGTGCCGCCGGTCGTTCGGGTCCTCGCCGCGCCGAAGCAGTCTCGCCGCCACCAGCCGGTCGCAGATCCGGGTCGCGTTGGACGGGTGGACCTGGAGTTCGCGGGCGACGGCGCCCAGGTTGACCGGGCCGCGGGTGGCGATCATCACCAGCACCCGGAGTTGGCTGAGGGTCACCGTGTCCCCGACCTCGGCGACCGAGCGCGCCACCACCGCGACCCATACCCGCGCGGCCTGCAGCACGGAGTCGACCTGCCGGTCGCGTTCGTCGCGGTCGTCGCGTTCCTTCGGCTCGACCCGCTCGTCGGCCCCGACCTTCTCCTCGGCCACGCCGCGCTCCTCGGCTCCGACGTCGTGGTCACCGTGGCCGGCATCCCCTGAGCCCATCCGGCAAGTATCCGCGGAATAGTTGCGCCTATGCAAATGTCGCCCATGACGAACGACTTCCAACCGACCGTGCTCCGCGAGTACGCACTGATCGCCGACGGTGAGCGCGGTGCACTGTGCGGGCCTCGCGGTGAGCTCACCTGGCTGTGCGCGCCCGGCTGGGACGACGAGGCGGTCCTGTCCAGTCTGGTTGGTGGTGGCGGCGTCTACGCCGTCACCCCGACCGAACGCCATGTCTGGGGCGGCCACTACGAGCCGGGCTCGCTGGTCTGGCGCAACCGCTGGGTCACCACCGTCGGCATCGTGGAGTGCCGGGACGCGCTCGCCTTCCCCGGTGATCCGCACCGGGTCGTCGTCCTGCGCCGGGTGGAGTCGCCGGAGGGCACTGCCCGGGTCCGGGTCGTGCTCGACCTGCGCGCCCACTTCGGCCAGGAGCCCATGCGCGACGTACGCCGTACGATCGACGGCCGGTGGACGGCTCGGACCGGACCGCTGTGGATCCGCTGGACGGGGGCCCCAGCCGCCCGGCCGGACGAGGACGGACGGCTGGAGCTGGAGCTCACGGTGCCCGGCGGTGACCACCGCGACCTGATCCTCGAGGTCAGCGACCGTGAGCTTCCCGAGCCGGTCGACCCGGACCAGGCGTGGGCGCGTACCGAGGAGGAGTGGCGCGCGGCGGTGCCCGCGTTCACGAACTCGGTGGCGCCACGCGACACCCGCCACGCGTACGCCATCCTGCGCGGGCTGACCGCCGGGTCCGGCGCCATGGTCGCGGCCGCCACGCTCGGACTGCCCGAGCGGGCGGAGGCCGGCCGCAACTACGACTACCGCTACGCGTGGATCCGCGACCAGTGCTACGCCGGGATCGCGGTCGGCGTCGACGGCCCGCACCCGCTGCTCGACGACGCGGTGAAGGTGACCACCGCGCGCCTGCTCGAACACGGCGACCGGCTCGCGCCCGGCTACCGGACCGACGGCTCGGCCATCCCGCGAGAGCGGAAGCTCCACCTTCCCGGCTATCCCGGCGGCGCGGACGTCGTGGGCAACTGGGTGAACGGCCAGTTCCAGCTCGACGCCTTCGGCGAGATCCTCCAGCTGCTGACCGTCGCGGCTCACCACGACCGGCTCGACGACGACGCACGGCGCGCGATGCACCTCGCCGTGGACGTGATCGAACGTCGCTGGGACCGGCCGGACGCGGGGATCTGGGAGCTGCGCGACGACTGGTGGGCGCACTCCCGGCTCGCCTGCGTCGCCGGGCTGCGGGCTGCCGCCGGTGCCGTCACCCGCGGTGAGGCGGGCCGGCTGACCGAGCTCGCCGACACCATCCTGCGGGAGACCTCGAAGCGCTGTACGAGACCGGACCAGGCGTGGCGGCGCAGCCCGGGTCACGACGGCACCGACGCGGCCCTGCTGCTGCCCCCGGTGCGGGGTGCGCTCCCCCACGACGACCCGCGGGTACGCGCGACGATCGCCGCCGTGGAGAACGAGCTCACCCAGGACGGCTACGCCTACCGGTTCGCGCCCGAAGGCGACGTACCGCTCGGGGAGAACGAGGGCGCGTTCCTGCTCTGCGGCTTCGAGCTGGCGCTGGCCTACTGGCACCAGGGGCAGGTCGACCGGGCCGGGCGGTGGTTCGAGCGCAACCGCGCGGCGTGCGGGCCGCCGGGGCTGTTCGCCGAGGAGTACGACGTACGCCAACGGCAGCTGCGCGGGAACCTCCCGCAGGCGTTCGTCCACGCGATGTTCCTGGAGACGTCCCTGCGGCTGGCCGGTGATCCCGCCCGGTGAGATCCCGGCTGCCGGCGGCGCGCGCGTCGGCCATGATGTCCGGATGCACGTCCGGATGCACGGCCTGATGCGCCACGACGACGCCCGAGCGTTCGCCGACCGGTGGGTCCGTGCCTGGAACGCCCACGACCTCGACACGCTCCTGGAGCACTTCGCCGACGACGTGGTGTTCACCTCGCCGGTCGCGGCGCGGCTGCTCGGCGGCGACGGGGTCATCCGGGGCAAGGAGGCCCTGCGGGCGTACTGGACCGAGGGCCTGGCCCGCATCCCCGACCTGCGCTTCGAGGTGCTCGGCGTCTACGTCGGTGTCGGCACCCTCGTCATCAACTACCGAAACCAGGTGGGCGGAGTCGTCAACGAGGTGTTGACGTTCGGCGGAGACGACCCCGATGGCGGGGCTCTCGTCACCCACGGGCACGGCACCTACCTCGACGACAGCGACAACCAGGCCGGGCTGCGCGTCGACTGACCCCTACGTGTCGACTGACCCCTACGTGTCGACCGACCCCTACGCGTCGACTCTGGTGGGCTCGGCCTCCAGCCGCCCCGAAGCCGACGGGCAGACCTCGTCCGCCGCCGGCAGGCCGACGAGCAGCCGCTTGACCTCCAGCAGGAACATGCCGAGCGCCGACGGGTCCGCCGCGGCGCGGGCGTCGAGGTCGGCCTGGAGCTCCGCACTCAGCGAGCCCGCGGCGCCGATGGCCTCGGCGTAGCCGCCCCGGTCCTCGTCGGTGCAGCGCCCGGCCACGTGATCGGAGTAGGTGCGGCAGGCCTGGGCCAGCCGGTCGCACAGGTCGGCGTACGGCCCAGCGCTCTCGGGGTCGGGCAACTCGCTCCGGTACGCCTCGTCGGTCCCCTCCAGCAGGACCCGCACCAGGCCGTTCACCGAACCGACCAGCCGGCTCACCACCCCGGTGACGTCCTCCGGATCGGGCCCCGCCGACTCCCGGCGTACGGGCTCGAACCGGACGTTCCACCGCCGGCTCTCCGAACTCCATCCGCTGAGGTCGCGGGTCCGGTCGGCCATCCGGGTCAGCTCGCCGCCGCGTTCGTCCCACCGGAGAACGGCGTCGCGGTCGACGCCGGACCGCAGTCCGTCGGCGATCGAGGCGAGGAGCTCACCCGTCTCCCAGCTCACCGCGTGCGCGGCGTCCAGGCCGCGGCGATGGTAGACGGGCGGCAGGATCACGGCGTTGACGGCCACTCCGATGGCGGCCCCGATCGCGGCCTCGCGCAGCCGGTCGACCACCGCGCCAAAGGACACGGCGCCGTACACCAGGACGAACAACGCGGTCGTGGCGCTGTAGACGCCCTGGTCACCGACCCGCGACCACAGGGTCAGCGCCAGCGTCGCCGGGAGGACGATGCACATGGCCACCAACGTGTTGCCGACGAGGACGTGGACGGCGGTGGCCAGGACGGTGCCGATCGTCATCGCACCGAGCTGCCACAGCCCGTCGCGAACGGAGCGGTAGACGGTCGTCTGTACGGTGACGATCGCCACCCAGGGCGCGATGACCGCGAGCGGTGAGTCCAGCCACCAGCCCGCGACCAGCCACGCGAGGATGCCGGCGAGAGCTGCCTTGGCCGACTGGGCGAGCATCGTGGAGCGGTGCCCGCGCACGGCCGGGCGGGCCGCCGGGATCCGGGCTCGCACCAGGTCGATCCCCGATCGGACCGGCTCCAGGGCACTTCGCAGACCGATCATTCACCTCCGGGGTCTCGGGGAGGTTGGTACGACAGTGCTGGACAGACCTAGGTCTTCCGGGCGTCCTCGATGCGCCGGAGGATCCGCCGGGCGGCTGCCTCCTCCTCGTCGGTCTCAGCAGGCGGCGTCTCGCCGGACCCGCTGCCTGCCCGCCGGATCTCCGCGCGTTCGAGTACGAGCTTCGCCTCGCGCTCCAGCAGTTCGGTGATCTCTCCTCCCGGGCCGCCCGGCCAGTACTCCGTCGGCTCGGGCGCGCCCTTGGCCAGCGGCTCCCCCTCGGTGGGAAAGAACTCCTCCCGGCGGGTCCTGACCTCCGCGAGCTCGGCGGAGACCTCTTCCTCGGTGCGCAACGGGTCCTCCTCGCGGTCGGGGTCCACTTGATCGCAAAGCTCGGGTGTTCTACCCCGGTTGGCACTACCTGACACGCATCAGACGGGTGGCGGCTCGACCGGGCTGACGGCGAGCCGCTCGAGCCGCAGCGCCAGGGTCGGGCACGCGGCCGCGGCCCGCCGGGCATGGCGTACCTCCTGCGCGGTGAGCCGCCGCCCGTCCACGATCGGGTAACCCCACTCGTCCAGCGTGACGGCCTCGGGCAGGAGTTCGGCGCACAGCCCGTGCGCCTCGCAGGCGATCGGGTCGACCCGCAGTGCCACCGTGTTCCCGCCGACGGCGCGGGCGAGCTCCCGCCTGGCGCTCATCGAGGTCCTCCCACCAGGTGGCGTGGGGCCGCCGGCACCGGCAGGACGGGCGCGTGCCCCACTCCCCGGCAGGGGCGACCGGCCGCGTGCCGCTCCACGTCCGCGGCGAACGCCCGCAGCGCACTGCGCGCGAACCCCACCGCACCATCGGGGTGCCGGCACGCGCCGCGGCCGGGTATCACCTCCAGTCGCCGGTGCAGCCGGTCGAGCAGGTCCCGGTCGGCTCGTCCGGCGGCCAGCGCCTCCAGGTCGGCCGCCACCGCGGGCAAACCGAAGACGCAGGGTCCGCACTGCCCCGCCGACTCCTCCGCGAGGTACCGCACGACCCGGGCGGTCTCGGCCAGCCCGCACGAGTGCCCGGACAACGCGACCACCACGCCGGCACCCAGCCGCGTGGCGTGCGGCCCGGCCGGGTCGTGGCCCAGCGGCACGCCGGCGTCGCGGGGCAGCGGCACCCAGCCGCCGAAGTATCCGCCGACCAGCGCCGCCACGACCGCATCACCTGTGCCGGCCACGTCGCCGGTGCCTCCACTGCTGCCCAGGCCTCCACTGCTGCCGATGCCGCCCACACCGATCGGCTCGCCCGGTACAGCACCGGCCGTGGCCAGCACCGACCCGAGCGGCGTGCCCAGCACGATCTCGTACACCCCCGGCCGGCGGACCGCTCCACCGACAGTGACGAGGGTCGTGCCCGGGTCGGTGGGCGTGCCGACCGACCTGAACCACTCCGCTCCGTGGCGCACGACCAGCGCCAGGTGCGCCAGGGTCTCCACGTTGTCGACCAGCGTCGGCCGGCCGTCTACCCCCCGCTCGGCCGGCCGTATCGGCGTGCTCGTCGGCCGGGCGTCGCCGGTGTCGAGGAAGTGGACCAGCGCCGACTCCTCGCTGGCGACGTACCTCGGTGGTACGCCGACCACGTGCCAGCGCACCGGGTCGTCCCGGCGCTGGGCGACGGCGGTGCGCAGCCCGGCCTCGGTCGCGGTGTGCCGGTGTACGCAGACGAACACCTCGTCCGCGCCCACGCCGGCGGCGGCGTAGGCGGCTCCGTCGAGGACCAGGTGCGGTGAGTACGCCAGCAGTGTGCGGTCCTTGCCGCTGGCGGGTTCTCCTTCGCAGCCGTTCACCACGACGACCGGCCGCCGCCATCGCCCGGGCCGGCGTCCCTCGGCGGCCACGGCCGACAGCTTGCGCCCGGTGGGAAAGCCGGCACCGCCGCGGCCGCGCAGCCCGGATCGGCGTACGACGTCCAGAACGTGGCCGGGCTCGGGCCGCAGCGGGCCGCCGTGCCGGTTCAGGTGGTCGGCGAGCGACACCGTGCCGGCGGCGCCTGCCCAGCCCGAGGTCAGCCGCGGCAGGGAGGGCGGAGGCTCCGAGGTGCTCGCGGTGCCGTCCGGTGGCTGGCCGGTCTGCCCCGTCGCAGTGGTGCTCGTGGTCATGGTCGTACCTCACGTGGTGTGGGAACGGCGCGCACCCGCGACACCGGAACGCCTGCCGTCACGGAAGAAGTGGAGGTGTGCGCGGGTGCCGGCTGGGCCCTGGGTGCGGCCAGCCAACGGACGACCGCGGCGGTGAGGACCGCGACGAGACACCCGAGCGCGAGAACCAGCGGCCAGCCGGCGCGGCTGTCGGTGCCGACACCGAGCCCGTGCACCTCGGCGAGCGGCCAGCAGGCGTAGGCCGCCCAGTGCACCCCACGCCACAGCCGGTACGGGATGCGCGGCCGGAGCAGGCTGGTGGCGATGAGCAGCAACATCAGGTCCAGGGCCAGCGTGCCGAGGGCGGTCCAGAACGTGTGGTAGCCGGCAATGCCGGGCACGACCGCGTCGGCCCAGCTCAGTGGGACGTACCCGTCGATGATCGTGCTCGCGACGTGCACCGCCACCAGGCCGACCGACAGCAGGGAGACGTTGCGGTGCAGGCCGGCCACGACGAACCGCTGCCGGCGCCGCTCACCCACCCGCAGGGGGCCGAGGATGCCGAGGACGAACCTCATGGTCAGCAGCGGAAGCGCCACCAGTCCGGTCGCCCGGCTGACGAACCACAGCACGTTGACGTTCATGCTCCTACCTCCGATCGGCGCGCCGCGGGCCAGCCGGCGGTGAGGAGAATTCGCCCCTCGCGCCCGACCAGCCGGGCGGGCAGCCGATGCGTGGCCAGCCAGCCGGGTGCGCCGGCGCCGCGGACCACCGCTGCCGTACTCGCGGTGTTGGCGTCCAGGCAGGACGCCGCGGCCACCGTGACGGTCCGCCAGAACGGCGGCGCCACGTCGCCGGTACGCGGGTCGACGATGTGGTGCAGTGTGCGGTGCCCGCGCCGCCAGGTCCGCCGGGTGACGCCGGAGGTCGCCAGCCCGCCGGAGACGAGGGTGATCGCCTGTTCGCCGAACGGACTTCCGGCCGTGGCGTGGTCGTCGCCGACCATGACCAGCCAGCCGCCTTCCGGTGCGGGTCCGGCCAGCGCGATGTCACCGCCGAGGCTGACCAGCGCGCCACACCGGTCGGTGGCGACCGAACGGGCGGCGTGGTCGGCTGCCCACGCCTTGGCGGTGGCGCCCACGTCCAGCCGGACACCGGGCGGCACCAGCACCCGCCCGCGTGCCACGTCCAGTCGTACGCGCCACCAACCGGGCGCGGGTGTGGGCTGCTGCGGCAGCTCCGGGCCGTCGGCGGGCACGGCGGCGAAGTCGCGGTCGTAGCCGAGATCTTCGACGGCACGGCCCACGGTGGGATCGACCAGCCCGCCGCTGATCCTGGCCGCCCGTAGTGCCGCCGCGAGGACGTCGGTGAGGATCGGGCTCACCGGCGTCCACCGGCCGGCCGAACGCTCGACCGCGCGGATCTCCGAGTCCGGACGGAACCTGCTGCAGGCCTGGTCGAGGGCGTTCAGTTCCGAACGCAGCACCTCCCCCGCCGCCGTCAGCCGGAGCGGGTCGGTGACCAGGAGGGTCGCGGTCGTGCCCAGCGCGGCGAACTCCAGCCGCCCCGCCGCGCCTTGTCCCGCCGCGCCTTGTCCCGCCGTGCCTTGTCCCGCCGTGCCTTGTCCCGCCGTGCCTTGCCCTCGGCCTCCGGTCACGACACACCGGACCGTACGCCGGGCTGCTGGCCGGAGCCCTGGTCCGTTCCCTGGCTCCAGCCCTGGCCCGAGCCTTGGTCGGAACCCTGGCCGGAGTCCTGCTGCGGCGCCTGCGGGGCCGTGTCCGGAGCCTGCACCGAGTCGTCACCGGTGGACCCACTGGTCGAGCCGTCCGTCGAGGAGTTGGTGTTCGTCGTACCGCCCGTTTCGGCGGCGGAGTTGTTCGCAAGCGCCACCCCGACTCCGGCCGCCAGAGCGGTCGCGCCGACGCCCACCCACAGGGTGAGCGCCCTGATCCGCCCCAGACCTCGGTCCCGGGCCGTCGGGGCGCCCCCGCCCGGTGATCTCATCTGATCCATCGCATCCGCCCGAAAGCTCGTCCGGTCGCTTCTGGTGCGGCCGGTTGACTTCGAGCGTGCGTTCGCGGGTTGAGAACCTCCTTTGTGCCAGCCGTGAGATTGCTGTGAGAGCTCCGCCGCGGCCCGGTCTCACGGGCGGAGTACCCGCCGCTGCGGGTCCGACCATTCCGGGGGTACGTACTCGGGGTGGCCGTGGGTGCCCATGCGGACGTGCCAGCCTTTGTGGTGGACGGCGAGGTGGTGGTAGCGGCACAACAGCACCCCGTTCGCCAGGTCCGTCGGACCGCCGTGGTCCCAGGCGGTCATGTGATGGGTGACGCAGCGTGGTTCGGGGATGGTGCAGCCGGGGAAGTGGCAGTGGCTCCCGTCGCGGATGGCGAGGGCACGGCGTTGGTGTTCTTGGAAGAACCGGTCGGAACGGCCCAGGTCGAGCACCTGCCCATCCCCACCGAGGACCACGGGGATCAGGTCGGCCTCGCACGCCAACCGGCGCACGGTGGCGGCGGAGATCGGCTGTCCGTCGCTGCCGAGGTATCGGGCTGATCCGCCGCCTCCACACGTCGGGCACCCATCGTGGGGATCGATGGCACCCTCCGGCCCGACGGCATCCTCCGGCCCCGCCGCGCCAGTCCCGGGCTCCTGCTCCGCTTCGGTGTTCGGTTGTGGTGGCTGCCCGGGTGCTCGCGGTGGTGGTGTCCCGTCCGCCAGGGAGCCGGTACCAGGTGATCGCCGTTTCTCCTTACCTGCTTGACGTTCCTCCTGACCTCCTGCCTCCTCCGGCTTTGGCTCCCCGACGTTAGTTTTCTTGGTGGTGGCGTATTTGGGGTCTGTGCAGGGGCAGGTGCACGGCCTGGGCCGGATCACGGTTGCGGTGTCGTCGATCGTTCCCGCGCCCGTGCCTTTCAGCATCGCTTCCAGTGGGATGGTGACCGCGACCTGGGGCGGTCTGCCGCCGCGGACGGGTGCGGTCGCCGCAGCCGCGAGCAGGCCGAGGGCTTCGGCGAACGCGTCACCGCGGCGCTGGTCGATGGGCCGCCGGTCCGGCTCGGTCCCCTTGACCGGCTCCGCAAGTGGTTCGATGATTTTGCGGAGCAGTTCCATCTCCCACGCCGGCAGGGTGATGTGCACCGACTCCGACTGGGGGATGCCGTTCGGCACGTACCGAAGTGACCGCTTCTGCTCGGCCTTGCGGTCCTTGCGTTCCAGCTCCTCCCGCATGAGCCGGTCGTACTCTTCCGGGGCGATCCGCTCCAGCAATGACTCGCCCAGCACCCGTAGCTCGTCGGGGTTGGCGAACCGGGCTTTGGCGATCAGGAACTCCTCGGCCCGGTGACGTTCGTCCAGGCCCACGTACTCGGGGAGCTTCTTGACGGCGTCGGCGATGACCTGCGCCTGCCGCACCGACACCACACCGGCCGCCAGCGCCTCCCCGGTCAACCGCACCTCCTTGGCCAAGTCACGGGCCAGGCCGACCGCGGCGGAGGACTCGTGCTGACTCATCCGCTGAGCCGTCCGCAGGTAGACCGTCGCGTTCGGTGCACCGGTCAACTTGCCGATGTCACAGGCCTCGGCCTGGCGCACCAACGCCAACTCCAGCGCTTCGAGGCGGGCCTTCCTCGCCCGCACCTGCGCGATCAGCGACCCGACCTCCTCCGCGCCCAGGAAGCCCCTCGGCGTCACCCACGCGTCGTCGAGAGAAGCGTCGAGTTGGTCGAGCGCAGCCTGGACCCGACCGGCGGCACCACCGGTCGGGACATCCCAGCTGCTCGAAGACATGATCGAATGCTATCGGCCACCACCGACAAGAAGCCTTTGCCCACAGGGTGGAATCCCGTTCACGCCCAGTGAAAATGCCGTCTTGCCCATCCCGCCCAAGCGGCCATCCCGCATCACACCCGAGACAGATAGTCTGTAACAGAACTATCTGCTACGGTCTCTTCAGTCCGCACATCAGCCTCGTACGACAAAAGGGACCACGCATGTCCGTGACCGCAGCTTCGCCATCACACCCGTCCTCCCCGCCGCCTCCGCCGACAGAGCCCACGGCTCCCGACACATCCCGCCGCCGACTCGCCCTCGTCGTTCTCGCCGCCGGGATGCTGATGAACGTCCTCGACGGCAGCATCGTGACCGTGTCGATGCCGGCGATCCAGAACGACCTGGGCTTCTCCCCTGCCGGCCTGAGCTGGGTCGTCAACGCGTACCTCATCGCGTTCGGCAGCCTGTTGCCGCTGGCCGGCCGGCTCGGCGACCTGCTCGGCCGCAAACGGGTGTTCGTCGCGGGCCTCGCCGCGTTCACGACAGCCTCCGTCGTGGCCGGTGTGGCACAGACGCCGGCGGTGCTCGTCGCCGCCCGCTTCGCCCAGGGCGTGGGCGGCGCCCTGACAGCCGCGGTGAGCCTGGGAATCCTGGTCACGTTGTTCGTCCGGCCGCGCGAGCGCGCCTCGGCCATCGCGGTGTTCAGCTTCACCGGCGCCGCGGGGGCCTCGATCGGACAGGTTCTCGGCGGCGTCCTCACCGACTTTCTCAGCTGGCACTGGATCTTCTGGATCAACCTGCCGATCGGCCTCGCGACCCTGGCGCTGGCGGTGAGGGTGCTTCCCGGCGAGCGCGGTCTCGGCCTGCGGGCCGGAGCCGACGTCGCGGGTGCGCTGCTGGTCACCGCCGGACTCACGGTGGGCATCTACGCCGTCGTCACCATCGAACGCCACGGTGCCGGCTCGCCGACCACGCTGGCGCTCGGCGCACTCTCGGTCGCGCTGCTCGCCGCGTTCGTACGCCGGCAGGCCGGCGCCGTCACCCCGCTCATGCCTCTACGCATCCTCGACTCACGCGCCGTCAGCGGAGCCAACCTCGTTCAGGTCCTGATGGTCGCCGCGTGCTTCGCGTTCCAGATCCTGGTCGCGCAGTACCTCCAGCGCGTCGTCGGGTACGGCGCCGCGGCGACCGGCCTGGCGATGCTGCCCGCGGCCGTCGCGATCGGTGCGGTCTCGCTCGGGGTCTCGGCGCGGCTCAACGCCCGCTTCGGTGAGCGCGCGGTTCTGCTCACCGGCCTGGCCCTGTTGTTCGGGGTGCTCGCGCTGCTGACCCGCGTACCCGTGCATCCGCACTACCTCACCGACCTGCTGCCGGTGATGCTGCTCGCCGCGGGCTTCGGCCTCGCCCTGCCGGCCCTCACCTCGCTGGGCATGTCCGGCGCGAGCGACGACGACGCCGGGCTGGCCTCGGGGTTGTTCAACACCACCCAGCAGATCGGCATGGCACTCGGGGTGGCCGTCCTGTCCACTCTGGCCGCCGCCCGCACCGCCGACCTGCGCGACGCCGGCGCGCACGAGTCCGTGGCACTCACCGGCGGCTACCACCTCGCCTTCGCGGTCGGTGCCGGACTCCTGGCGGCCGCGTTCCTCGTGGCGTTCGCGGTCCTGCGTACACCCACACGCGGAGCCCACAACTGAGTTTGGGAAACGTTTTCCCAAATTCAGGCTGCAGCACCAAGGGAAACAGGTTTCTCATCCGAATACGCAGCCAACAACGGTTAATTCGGCAACCGCACCTTGACGTCGCGGCGAGCGGCGGACTAGAACGTGCCGGAATCGCTTGTCGATCTTGATTCACCGGTCGCTCTTTCCCGCCGCTCGCCCATGCCTTCGAGGGAGTCCGACAGTGCCCGCATCCCGCCATGTGGTCGTAGCAGTGGGGGCAGCCCTCCTGCTCGCCACCGCGAACGCGTTGCCCGCCTCGGCCGCGGCACCGCTGGTCGAACCCGAACCCGGCATGGTGATCACGCACGACACCACGTTCAAACCCGGCGTGTACGACTTCACCTCGGGCAAGGGCATCGTCATCGGCGCCGACGACGTACACGTGAACGCCACCGGCGTGACGTTGCGCGGACCCGGCCAGAAGGGCAAGCCGGACAGCTTCACCGGCACCGGCGTCTCCGCGACGGGCGTGTCCGGGGCGACCCTGACCGGCCTGTCGGTGTCGGGGTTCGAGACCGCCCTGCACGTACGCTCCGGGCGGGACTGGACGATCCGGGGAAACACGTTCTCCGGCAACTACACCGATCCCGAGTACGGCTGGGGCGACGGCAAGCTCGCCGGCGCGGTCCTGCTGGAGCACGTGAGCAACTCCCGGATCGAGGACAACACCGCGCACGAGAACTGGAACGGCCTGGCTCTGCACTACGCCGACGACAATCTCGTACGCCACAACGACTTCTCGCACTGCTCCAACGTGTGCCTGAAGATGTGGTCGGCCTCCCGCAACCGGATCGAGGACAACAACTTCAGCTGGGGAATCCGGATCGCCCCCGGCGAGACGCACGCGCGTGACTCCACGAGTGCCCTGATCGAGACCGGTTCGAACGACAACCGCGTTCTGGGCAACGACTTCACCTACGGCGGCGACGGCGTCTTCCTGCGCCCGCTCAACGGCGTCGTCTCCACCGGCAACTACTTCGAGGGCAACGACGCTTCCTGGGCGCACAACAACGCGTGGGAGTCGTGGTCTCCGGGCAACACCTACGTACGCAACAAGGGAAACCACGCGAGCTACGGCTTCTGGCTCGGCAGCTCCGACGACACGGTCCTTGTCGGCAACGAGGCGGCCTACAACGGCCGGGACAACAAGAACGCGCCCGAGCCGTTCGGCAACGCCGGCATCGCCGTGGTCAACGGTTCCTCCAGCCACTTCGTGCTGGACGGCAACCACGTCCACGACAACACCTCCGCCGGGGTGGCGATCGGCTACCTCCCGGACTACCCCGCCTACCACTGGGTGATCCAGCGCAACCGCATCGAGAACAACACGACGTACGGCATCTACATGCGCGACGCCCGCTGGCTGACCCTTGGCGCGAACACCATCACCGGCAACGGTTCCGGCGCGATCAAGCAGGACGCGCACGTGTCCGGCGTCTTCACCCTCGACGGCGCGGCCAGCGCCAACGCGCCCGTTGCCAAGGCCGCGATGACGCCGACCGTCGTGCACGCCGGCGACGAGGTGACCTTCCACGCGTCCGGCTCCACCGACGCCGACGGCGGAAAGCTCTCCTACCGTTGGGAGTTCGGCGACGGTGACGTCGCCACCGACGCCACGGTCACCCACCGCTTCCTCGACCCGGGCTTCCACCGGGTCGGGCTGACCGTCGACGACGGCGGGCTGGCCGGCCTGGACCATCGCGACGTCTACGTGCTGGCACCCGGAGGCGAGCAGGGCACCGACGTGTCCGACCGCGGGGCCTGGTCCGCACGCGTCACCTCCGACGACGCCGGTGACCCCGGCGCCACCGCTGCCGTCGCCCCCGATCCCACGCGCGCACTGCTCGGCCGGTCCTCGATCCGGCTGTCCGGCACCGCGCACGACGTCACCTGGCGCTACCAGCCGCGCCGTGCGATCGACACCGGAAAGGCGGACCGGCTGGAGTTCTGGATGGCGTCGGAGCAGGAGGTACGCGACGGCTTCGACGGCAACCAGCCGACCATCCGGCTGGTGGAGGACGACGGCAACTACGTCGAGTACACCCCGGCGAAGAACTACCTCAGCCCGTGGTCGCTGGACTACGCCGAGGCGCGCGGCGGCTGGCAGCGGGTCGTCGTACCGCTGGCCGGGGACAAGGCGTGGACCCGCAAGGTGACCGGCCACCCCGACCTCGGCGCCGTACACGCGGTGGAGGTACGCACGTCGGCGACCGGCGGTCCGTACCGCGTGTGGCTGGACGCGCTCGCCTTCACCACCGCACCGGTCACCCCGGACGTCGCGCCCGACCTGGCCCTCAACCCGGCCGCGCAGGGTGAGCCGTCGCCGCTGGCGTCCACCGGCGACGACGCGTCCCGGTGGGCTCCGCTGGACGGCCGGACCGACGGCGCCGCCTGGTCCACCGCGGGTTCGCCGAACGCCACCGACTTCTACGGCGTGGACTTCGAGGTGGAGCGTACGGTCGACGCCCTGCGGCTGGACCTGAGCTCCGGCGACGGATTCGCCGCGCCGACGAAGGCGACCGTGGAGTACTGGACCGGCCAGGACTGGCAGCCGGTCGACAACGCCCGCCCGTCCCCCGCCACTCCGGCGACCGGGCACGACGAGATCGCGTTCGACCCGGTGAGCACGCAGCGGCTTCGCGTCGTGATCGGCAACCCCGGTGGCGGCAAGGCTGTCGGCCTGGCCGAGTTCGCCCCGGTGTCGACCGGCAACCTCGCCGGCAACGCGCTCGGTGCGAAGGCGCCGTTCGGTACACCGGTGCCGTCCGCCTCGACCGGGACCGGTGACGCGTGGTCGCTGGTCGACGGGTCGGTGCGCGCCGACAGTGCCTGGCGTTCGGCCGCCGGCACCTCCCCCTGGGTCGCGGTCGACCTGATGCGGGCCCGCCCGGTCAACACCGTCACGCTGTACGCGGGATCCGCCGACACCGCGCCGGCCGGCATCCGCGTGCAGGCCTGGACCGGCAGCGACTGGCTGGACGTCTCCAACACCACGGTCAGCCCGGCACCGCCGGCGGCCGGTCGCACCACGGTGCGGTTCGACACGGTGAAGACGCGCAAGCTCAGGTTGACGCTGAAAGCCCCGGCCGGGGGGAGCGTCGAGGTGCGCGAGGTGGAGGTACGCAACGCCAACCTGCTCTCCGACGCCTCCGCACTCGGCCTGACGGTCACCCCGACCGCGTCGTACACCTATCCCGGCGACACCGTGCTCGGCCCGCTGGACGGCTCCTACGCCGACTCACCGCGCTGGACGTCGTGGAACTCCAAGAACGCCCAGGACTGGTACGCCGTCCGCTTCGACCGGGCGGTCACGGCGAGCCGGATCACGCTGCACTTCTACAACGACAACGGTGGTGTCAAACCGCCGAAGGACTACACGATCGAGTACTGGAACGGCTCCGGCTGGACCCCGGTGCACGAGACGGGCCGCTCCCCCGCGCAGCCGGCGGCCGGGTTCAACGCGGTCGATTTCACTCCCGTCCGCGCTGCCGGGTTCCGGCTGGTCGGCACCAACCAGAACCCGGTCAACTACGGGGTCTACATCGGCCTGACCGAACTCGAGCTGTGGGCGCCGTAGCCCGGACCCACCAACGCCGAAGCGGTCCGCGACCGTGGGTTGCCGGTACTCCCCGGCCACCCACGGTCGCGTCGTACGGTCAGGTCAGTTGGCGGGATCACTCGGCGGGTTGGTGAAGTCGGCGAGGATCTCCACGACCTTGTCGTGTGCGGTCTGCTTGTCCGGTCCGAGCTCCGCGAGCACCTGGGCCGAGATCGAGCCGGCGTCGTGGTAGAGCCCGAGGAGCAGGTGCTCGGTGCCGATGTAGTTGTGGCCGAGTTCCAGGGCCTCGGTGACCGCAGCGCCGAGGGCGGCGTTCGCCCTGGGCGTGCGCGGCAGCTCCTGCCCCGCCGGAGGGGCGGCCCTCTCCGTCGCCCCGGGCGTGGCGATCGCCGCGAGCCGGGCCACGACGGCGGCGCGGACGGCCTTCGGTCCGGTGCCGGCCTCGGTGAGGATCCGGGCGGCGATGCTCTCCGGCTCGGCGTACAGGCCGAGCAGCAGGTGCTCGGTGCCGACGTAGCCGTGCCCCAGCGCCCGTGCCGCGTCGCCGGCGGCGGAAAGACAGGCGCGGGCCCGGGTGGTGAAGCGTTCGAAGCCCTCGACCGACGGCCCGGCGAACCGCTTGTGCACGGCCTGCTTGGTGACGCCGAGCATGTTGCTGATCTCGGTCCACGACCGGCCGCTGCGGCGGGCCCGGTCGACGTAGTGCCCGAGCAGGGCGTCGCCGGTCTCACTGAGGTCGTTGACCATCGCGCGGGCGGTGGCCAGTTGGTCGAGTTCGTCGTCCCCGGCGTCGCGGCGGACGGTCTCGATGAGGTCCTGGAGGCTGGGTGCGGGTGTCATGCCGTCAACCCTAGGTTGACCCGATGCCAGCGTCAACCCTGGGTTGATGGCAGAAAGTGACGATCGCGCCCCGGCTCGCAGCCCTCGGAGGGCCTACCGGCCACCCGCGACGGCCTCGTGATCGGCTCGTGATCGTCGATGCCGTACCGGACCGGCCGGCACCGCATACCCTTTCCGGCGTGCCAGCCACGCCGCCGCGTTCCTACCCGTACCTCCACTCGGAGTTGCCCCTCGCCTTCGCCCACCGCGGCGGAGCGAAGTACGCCCCCAACCAGGGGATCGAGAACTCCATGCGCGCGTTCGCCAACGCGGTCGAGCTGGGTTACCGCTACCTCGAGACCGACGTGCACGCCACCAGCGACGGCGTACTGGTCGCGTTCCACGACGACCTCCTCGACCGGGTGACCGACCGAACCGGCCGGATCGACGAGCTGCCCTACGCGGAGGTCGCCAGGGCCCGGATCGGCGGGCGGGAGCCGATCCCCCAACTGGAGGAGATCCTGGGCACCTGGCCGTCAGCACGGGTGAACATCGACGTCAAGCACGCCAACGCCGTCCGCCCGCTGGCGGAGGTGGTCGCCCGGACCGCCGCGCACGACCGGGTGTGCGTCTCGTCGTTCTCCGGTGCCCGGCTGGCCGCCGCCCGCCGCCTGCTCGGCCCGCGGGTGGCCACCGGCCTGGCCCCGCTCGGGGTCGGCCTGCTGAAACTCCCGCTGCCGGCCTTCCTCGGCTCCCTCCTGGTCGGCCCGGCGCCCTGCGTCCAGGTCCCGGTCGGATACCGCGGCCTGCGCGTGGTGACCGAGGGGTTCGTCGACCGCGCACACGCGCTCGGCAAGCAGGTGCACGTGTGGACGATCGACGACGCCGACGAGATGACAGCCCTGCTCGACCTCGGTGTCGACGGGCTGATCACCGACCGCATCGACACTCTTCGCGAAGTGCTCCTCGCCCGGGGCCTTTGGGCGTCATGATCGGTCGTATGGCGACGACGACTGCGGCGACACCGGTCCCGGACGCGGGTGCCCGGCGACGTGAGCAGCGCGCGTGGTACTTCTACGACTGGGCCAACTCCGCGTACGTCACCACGGTCCTCACCGTGCTGTTCAGCCCGTACCTCGCCTCGATCGCCGAGACCGCGGCCTGCGGTGCGCCCGGCACGCCGGAGAACCCCTGCACGGCCAACCTGCGTGTCCTCGGCATCCCGGTGTCCCCCGGGTCGCTGCCGCTGTACGTCATCACCGCGACCACCCTGCTGTCGGCGCTGGTGCTTCCGATGGTGGGCGCCGCCGCCGACCGGTCCCGGCATCGCAAGCAGCTGCTGGCAGGGTTCGCCTGGGCCGGCGCGGCCGCCGCGACCGCGATGGTGTTCGTCACCGGGACCAACTGGCAGCTCGGCGTGGGCCTGCTCTTCGTGGGAAACCTCTGCCTGGCCTCCTCCATCGTGGTGTACGACGCCCTGCTGTGCGACATCTCCACCCCCGACGAACGCGACCGCGTCTCGTCCCGCGGCTGGGCGCTCGGCTACCTCGGCGGGGGCCTGCTGCTGCTGGTCAATCTGGTCATCGTCGAGGGCCACACCGTGCTGGGCATCTCGACCTCGACCGCGGTGCGGATCAGCCTGCTGTCGGCGGGGCTGTGGTGGGGGGCGTTCACGCTCATCCCGTACTTCGGACTGCACAACCGGCCGCCGGTCGCGGTCGTGCCGGAGCGGGGGACGTTCGTACGCCAGAGCGTCGGGCAGCTGTTCACCACCCTGCGCGAGGCCCGCGCCTACCCGATGACGCTGCTGTTCCTGCTCGCGTACCTGTTCTTCAACGACGGCGTGCAGACGGTGATCTACGCGTCCTCGGTCTACGCCTCCAGCCAGCTCGGGCTCGGGGAGAGCGTCCTGATCGCGACGATCCTGCTGGTGCAGTTCGTGGCGTTCGGCGGCGCGCTGCTGTTCGGCCGGATCGCCGCGCGGGTCGGCAGCCGCCGCACCATCCTCGCCGCCCTGTGGGTGTGGGTGGCCGTGGTCGTCGCGGCGTACTTCCTGCCCGTCCGTCAGGTCGCCCCGCTGCTGATCCTCGGTGTGCTCATCGGCATCGTACTGGGCGGGACCCAGGCGTTGTCGCGTTCGCTCTACAGCCAGTTCGTCCCGCGCGGCCGGGAGGCGGAGTACTTCAGCCTGTACCAGGCCTGCGAACGCGGGACGAGCTGGCTCGGCACCCTGGTCTTCGGCGTCGTCCACCAGGTCACCCACTCCTACCGGCCGGCGATCATCGCCCTCGCGGTGTTCTTCGTGGTCGGGTTCGTGCTGCTGGCGAAGGTCGATCCGCAGCGGGCGGTCCGGGACGCCGGCAACGAGTCACCCGCGGTGATCTGAGGCCGGCGGAGTATTCTGGCCGGTCACCGGGAGGTCTCTCCGGTCACCATGGGCACCAGCCGGTCACCGGCCGAACACCGAACGGGCACGAACCGGTCACGACGGGTTGACCCGAAAGGGACGAACCGGTACGAAGATTCACTCCTACCCGTGCGGGGAATCCTGGGTGGGGGCCCAGACGTTAGGCCCATCGAGGTCCATACACGATGGAGGGGGATGGAGAGCTTATGTCGGAGCGAGCACTACGAGGCTCGAGGCTCGGGGCGGCGAGCTACGAGGACGACCGGGAGATCGCTCCCGCGCCGCGCCAGCTGGTCAGTTACGACTGCCCGCATTCCCACCACTTCGACCTGCCTTTCGCCGCTGACGCCGAGGTGCCGGCGGTGTGGGAGTGCCCGCGATGCGGCGCCGAGGCCGTCCGCGTCGACGGTGACCGTCCGGAGTCCAAGCAGGTGAAGCCCCCGCGCACCCACTGGGACATGCTGCTCGAACGCCGCAGCATCGACGAGTTGGAGCAGCTCCTTTCCGAGCGCCTGGAGCTGCTGCGGTCCGGCCAGATCGGCCCGGAGCACCTGCACCGCGAGGCATCGGCGGGTGGCAAGACCCCGAAGCCGCCGCGCCAGCGCAAGGGCGCCTGAGACCGGTCCGGGCGGGCTGCTGCGCAACGACGCGTGAGCCCCGCGCCCGGCCGGTACCGGCCATCACCTGCATCACCCGTACGTACGTCGAACCGTGCCGCACCCCCGGCGGCACGGTTCGACGCTGTCCGGGGGCAGGTGGGCCGTTCGGCCGGCCCGGGCAGGGCCTAGTGCGGCCGATCCCGGGCGTCGCCGTGACCGGTGTCGCCGGACACGACCTCACCCTCGATGACCGGCGGGCGCCCACGGCCGGCCTCACCGGAAGCGCCCGGCCCGCCTGACGTACCGGATCCGCCCGGCCCGCCTCGGAGGTACCGGCTCACCTGCCAGCTCTGGCCGGAAACGACGCCGACCCGGCGGCTGACGCCTCGCCCGACGCCCCACCGTAGGGCGCGCCGGGACACCGGCCGCAGGAACGGCGCCAGCAGAAGGAAGCCCACCACGTCGGTGACCAGCCCGGGCAGCACCATCAGCACTCCGCCGGTGAGAACCAGCCCGGCGTCCAGCACCTCACGGTCGGGGACCCGGCGGTCCTCGACCGCCGCCCGCAGGGCCGCCCAGGTGCGCAGGCCCTCCCGCTTCACGAGGTAGGCGCCCAGGCCACTGCCGGCGAGCAGCAGCGCGAGGGTCCACCAGCCGATGAGCTGCCAGACCTGTACCGCGACGTAGATCTCCAGGGCGGGTACGGCGATCAGGGCGAGCACGATGAGCACCACCATGAGCTCACCTCCGCCTCTGGGACAACACGCGGGCCCCGTCGGCCCGGCCGCGTACCTGCTGGAGCCGGTGCCGGATACCCCACACGGCGACCCGGCGGAAGGACTCCATCATGATCGCGAGGTCCATCTTGCTGTCACCGAACTCGCGTTCGCGGAACACGATCGGCACCTCGGTCACCCGGAAGCCCGCCTGCAGCGCCCGCCACGCGAGGTCGATCTGGAAGCAGTAGCCGAGCGAGGCCACGTCGTCCAGGCCAACGCCCTCCAACGTAGCGCGGCGGAACGCCCGGAACCCGGCCGTCGCGTCCCGCAACGGGACCCCCAGGGCGAGCTGCGCATAGCGGTTGGCGCCGCGGGACAGCAACTCGCGCGACTGTGACCAGTTCTCCACCCGGCCGCCGGGCACCCAGCGCGAGCCGATCACCAGGTCCGCGTCGGCCAGGCCGGCCAGCAGCTTGGCGAGTTCCTCCGGTTGGTGGGAGCCGTCGGCGTCCATCTCGCACAGGACGTCGTAGCCGCGGGCGAGGCCCCACGCGAAGCTTTCCTTGTAGGCGGTGCCGAGCCCCTCCTTCGCCGCGCGGTGCAGGACGTGCACCTGCGGGTCCTCCGCGGCCAGCCGGTCCGCGATCTGCCCGGTGCCGTCCGGTGAGGCGTCGTCGGTGACGAGGATGTCCGCGGCCGGGACCGCACGGCGCACCCTGCCGACGGTGCGCTCGAGGTTCCTGGCCTCGTTGTAGGTGGGCAGCACCACCAGGATCGAACCGAGCCCGGCGACGTGCTGCTCGCTGGTTCCGGTCACCGCGTTCCCCCGCCCGTCGACCCGGCGAACTCCTCGTCGTCCGCCTCCACCCCGCGCCGTCTGCGGTCGACCGCCACGGCCAGCCCCGCGAGCCCGGCCAGGGCGAGCACCCACTCCGGCACCGGTCCGAGACGGGCCGCGAGCGTCGCCTGGGTGCGCAGCGGAACGCGTTCGACGAACACCTGCCGGGTGGCCTCCTTCGACTGCGCCACCACCCGGCCGTCGGGGGCGATGTAGCCGCTGATGCCGTTGGGTGAGGCCACCAGGACAGCCTTGCCGTACTCGACCGCGCGCAGTCGCGTGATGGCGAACTGCTGCTGCGGCTGGCCGGTCCCGGTGTAGGTGGCGTTGTTGGTCTGCACGGTGAGGAACTGCGACGCCGCGCCGTTGGCCACCTGCCGGACGATCCCGTCGTAGGCGATCTCGAAACAGATCACCAGGCCCGCGTGGTAGCCGGCGATCCTGATCTTGCCGGGTTCCTTGCCGGCGTAGGTGTCCCGTCCGACCAGTTTCAGCCGGTCGATGTAGGGCAGCAGCTCACGCCGGAACGGGATGTACTCCCCGAACGGCACCGGGTGCTGCTTGGCGTAGATCTGGCCCGGCCCGGTGGTGGGGTCCCAGACGACTCCGGTCGTACGCCGGTAGTTGGGCCCGGGCCCGTCCAGGATGGCGCCGACCAGGATCGGGACCCCCGCGTCCCGCACGGCCCGGTCGACGATCGCGCGGGTGGGCTGGTCGTGGAACGGGTCGATGTCGGTGGAGTTCTCCGGCCAGAGAACGAACGCGGGCTTGGCGACCTTGCCGGCGCGTACCTCCCGCATCAGGTCTTCGGTGGCGGCGAGGTGGTTGCGGGTCACGGTGCGGGCCCGGCCCAGCGCCTCGATTCCGCGGGCAGGCACGTTGCCCTGGACGATCGCGACGGTGGCCGTGCCGTTGCCGTCGGTGGGCAGCGGGACCAGCGCGCCGCAGAACGCCAGTGCCGCGGCCACGGCCACGGCGCCCAGCCGGACGACGATCGGCCGGCCACTGGCGACCACTGCCCACAGCAGGAGGTTGCCGGCGAGCACCACCACGAACGTGACGAACGGGACCCCGCCGACGCTGGCCAGCGCCGCCAGCGGCGTGTCGGCCAGGCCGTAGGCGAGCCGGCCCCAGGGGAATCCGCCGAGCGGGAACGAGGAACGGGCGAACTCGATGCCGACCCACAGCGTCGCCGCCCACAGCGGCCACCAGCGCAGCCGGGTGACGAGGGCGAGCGCGGCGCCGAGGACGGCGACGAACAACGCTTCCACCAGGCTGAGGACGAGCCACCCGTCGGCGCCGATCACTCGGACCCACTGCAGCAGCAGGACGAAGAAGCCCAGGCCGAAGCCGAGTCCCAGCAGCGCGCCGGTGCGCATGCGGGTTCCCTTGCAGACCAGCGTGAGGGTGGCCACCGCGAACGGAACGGTCCACGACCAGCCGAACGGCGGGAACGCCGCCGCCAGCGCCACTCCGGACGCCACCGCGAGCAGGAACCGCAGCCAGCGGGTCGCACGACCATCCGGCTCGGCCGTGGTGGTCGTGTCCGGCTGGGAGCGGGACGCTATGCCGTCCTCGAGCCTCAACGCACCGCCCTTCCGCGAGGTGGGTGACCGGCGCGCCTGGCGGGGCACTGGTCGCGAACGCCGAAGACGCACCCGGGGACGCACTGGACGGGTCGCTTCACGCAGATGTCAGGACCGTACAACGCGCACACCGCGGCTGGGGTGCCCGGGCCGGTGACGGACCCGGCATTGCGGACAATCGCGATTGCCCCGAGCCCTGGAAAAGGGCAGAAAAGACGGAACGGCCCGCCCGCCCTTCGGACCGACCCGCGACGCGCAGGCTGCGTGCCGCGTGACCGTTGTCTACTGGGCGGCGGACCGCTCCGTGGCCACCCCACCGCACGGATCGAACTCCGGGTCGACGCGTGACAAGAGAACTGGCGCCGGACTCCTCACCTATCGCGCCGGAGAGCGAACCGAACCGAGCCTGGCCTGCGGTGGACAGGAGACGACCATGGCGATCCGGACAGGCACGTGTCAACCGCCCTCTGACCTGCGAAGACGGACGAAACGCGCAGGTCAGCAGGTATCTGCTGGTCACCCGCGCGAGGCCCAGATTTTTCCTGGCGTACGGCGTGTCGACATGTTGGGCGTGTCGGGACCGCGAGGGTCCTCGCCGAGAGCGGCTAGAGGCTACCGCACTCCCCGATCGACCTGAACCCAACCGTTGAACACTCAGCCGCCGGACTTCAACTGCCGGGAGGGACGACCACCGTCGCCCTGGCGGTCACCACGACGGTCGCCGGCTCGACCACACCGGCGGCGGACTCGCCGCGCTCGGGTTCGCCCCTGGCCACCACCCGTGCGGCGAGGTCGAGGTCCCGGCTGCGGTTGCCCACCCGGACGACCGTGGCGCTCACCTCCAGCACGTCGCCCGCGCGGACCGGCGCCAGGAACCGCACCTCGGCGTACGACGCGAGCAGCCCCTCGTCGCCGTCGGTACGGATGCAGACCTCGGTGGCGACGTCGCCGAACAGGCCGAGCACGTAGCCGCCCGCGACGAGGTGCCCCGCGTAGTGGGCCTCGGCGTACGACACGTACCGGCGATGGGTGACGGTGAGCCCCAGGCGTGGGTCCGTCCCGGCGGCGTTCTGGTCGGTCATGCGGTCCTCTCCGTCGGTTCGATCGTGGTGTCCGCCGTGCCCGCGCCCCGGGTGGGTACCGCGCGGTCGGTGACGAGAGCGTGCACGAGGTAGCTGGCCACCTCGCCGGGCGTGGTGCCCCGCCCGAAGACCCGGTCGACGCCGAGCTCGGCGGCCATCGACTCGGCGAACCTCGGCCCACCCACCACGAGCAGCGGCCGGTCCGCCTCGTCGTAGGCCTCGCGGAAGGCGGCCGACATCTCCTGCGTCCCGTGGATGTGGGCGTCCCGCTGGGTCACCACCTGGGACACCAGGATCGCGTCGGCGCGCTCGGCGAGCGCACGCGCCACCAGATCGGGCACCGCCACCTGGGCACCGAGGTTGACCACCTTGATCTCCCGGTAGTACTCCAGGCCCTTCTCCCCCGCGAATCCCTTGATGTTCAGGATGGCGTCGATACCCACGGTGTGCGCGTCGGTGCCGACGCACGCACCGACCACGACCAGCCGGCGGCGCAGGCCACGGCGGATGGCGAGGTTGGCCTCCTTCGGGCCGAGCAGGGGAAACTCCCGCTCGACCACCTCCACCTGGTCGAGGTCGACGAGGTGGCTCACCCGGCCGTAGACGACGAAGAACGTGAAGTCCGGCCCCATCGCCTTGGCGTGCACCACCATCGCCGGGTCCATCCCCATCCGCCCGGCGAGCTGGAGGGCGGCACCCTCGGCCCGCCGGTCGTGCGGGATCGGCAGGGTGAACGACAGCTGGACCATCCCGTCGCCGGTGGTGTCGCCGTACGGGCGGACGACCGGCCCGCTGGTGACCGAACCGTTCGCGACCGAACCGTTCACCGGACTGCTCACAGAACCGCTCATGTCCGGGCCTCCTCCAGCAGGTCCGTGGCCGGGTTGAGATAGGCGGGCGACTTCCGTGCCACGCCGTCCAGGCCCTTGCCGCCGTCGGCCGGCCGGCGCATCAACCCGAACGTGCCGTCGGCGATCGCGTCCAGCAGGCCGTCGTCGCCGATCCGCTCCAGCAGGTCGACCGCCTCGACGAGCACCTGGCGGGCTCGCTGCGCGATGAAGCCGTCCGGCGCGGGACGGAAGTCCTCGTGCAGGTTGCCGGCGGCGTTCATGACGTAGCGGACGTTGCGCAGCGCGAGGTCGCGGTCGGACAGCCAGGGCGTCACCACGGCCTCGGTCATCATTCCCACCAGCAGGATCTGCTGGCCGGTGAGCACACCCGCGAGGTTGAAGAAGCCGTCCAGCAGGTAGCCGCGGAAGATGTCGCCGTCCATGTGCCGGGTCGGCGGCATCCACTTCAGCGGCGCCTTCGGGAACAGCTCCCGGGCCAGCAGGGCGTGCGCCAGCTCCAGCCGGAACGACTCCGGCCGGTCAGGGTCGATCTCGAACGCGTGCCCGAGGCCGAGCTGCCAGTCGGCGAGGCCGGCCTCCTTGCCGAAGAACTCGTTCAGCAGCTGGGAGACCGTGACGGTGTGCGCGGCGTCCACGGCGTCGGCGGTGGTGAGGTAGTTGTCCTCGCCGGTGTTGATGACGATTCCGGCCCGGGCGTGCACCTGCCGGGAGAACCGCTGGTCGACGAACGTCCGCACCGGGTTGATGTCGCGGAAGAGGATGCCGTACATCGAGTCGTTCAGCATCATGTCCAGGCGTTCCAGCCCGGCCAGGGTGGCGATCTCGGGCATGCACAGACCGGACGCGTAGTTGGTCAGCCGGACGTAGCGGCGCAGCTCCCGGCTCACGTCGTCCAGGGCGGCGCGCATCAGCCGGAAGTTCTCCTGGGTGGCGTACGTCCCGGCGTACCCCTCCCGGGTCGCGCCCTCGGGCACGAAGTCCAGCAGCGACTGGCCGGTCGACCGGATCACCGCGATCACGTCGGCGCCCTCGCGGGCGGCCGCCTGCGCCTGTGGGATGTCCTCGTGGATGTCGCCGGTGGCCACGATGAGGTAGATCCACGGCCGGTGCGGCGGGTCGCCCCACCGGCGGATCAGCCGGTCGCGTTCGCGCCGCCGGGCGTCGATCGCCCGCAGTCCGGCGCCGACCGCGCGACGGGAGGAGCGTTCGGCCCGCCGGGCCTCGGCCCCCTCTGGCACGTGGAAGCGGACCGAACCCGCCGCGGCCTTCTGCGCGAGCGCCGCCAGGTCCTCCGCCGCGCCCCGGGACAGTGCCGCCCAGACCGGTCCGGCGACGCCGTGTTCGAGGCCGACGTCGGCGCGTACGGCGTCCACCAGCCGGTTGACCCACGGCGTGCCGTCGGGGTCGGCACCGCTCAGTCCGGCCAGCCGGAGCACGGCCCGCTCGACCGAGACGGTGGTGTGCGCCCTGGCCAGCTTCACGATCGGCCGGCCGGCGCGGCGGGCCAGCGTGCGCGCCTTCCGGACCGTCACCGGATCGAGGTCGAGGTGACGGCGGAACGCGGTCGTACTCATGCCTGCTCCCTGTCTAAATGCTCCCTGTCTGCGTGCACCCCGGCCGGCTGCCCTCCGGCCGGCTGCTCGGCGTCGAACACGACCTCACCCGCCACGACCGTGCGGACGCAGGTGGGCAGCGGCGTGCCGGGACGCAGGTCCGGCAGGGTGGCGTCGCCCTCCCGGACGGCGCCGTCCCAGATGGCGTACGTCGCCTCGGCTCCGGGCGTCAGCACGCCGCCCTCGTCACCGGCCGCGTGGTGGCCGCCCCGGGTGTGCGCGGCGAACGCGTCGGCGACGCTGATCCGCTCGGCCTCGTTGTGGTGCCACGCCGCCGCCCGGACCCCGCCCCACGGGTCGAGCGGCGTCACCGGCGCGTCCGACCCGAACGCCAGCGTCACCCCCGCCCGCCGCAACGTCGCCCACGGGTTGGCGGCGAGCGCCCGGTCGGTGCCCAGCCGGGCGGCGTACATGCCGTCGGTGCCGCCCCACGCCGCGTCGAACGCCGGCTGGCCGCTGACCACCACGCCCCAGCGGGCCAGCTCGTGCGCCTGCTCGGCGGTGACCAGCTCGACGTGCTCGAGCCGGTGGCGCGCGCTGTTCAGCCGGTCGCCGCCGACTCGCTTCTCGGCCAGCCGGAAGCCCTCCACCACCGCGGTGACGGCCGCGTCGCCGATGCAGTGGAAGCCCGCCTGCAGCCCGGCCTCGGTGCAGGCGACCACGTGCGCGGCCACCTCGTCGGCGTCGAGGTAGCCGTGCCCGGTGTGCCCGGGCTGGTCGGCGTACGGCGAGGACAACGCGGCGGTACGCGAGCCGAAGGCGCCGTCGGCACACAGGTCACCGGCCGCGCCCCGGCAGCCCAGCTCCCGGGCGCGGTCCACCCCGCCGGTGCGCGCGAGCTCACCCCAGTACGGCACCACCCGGACGGACGACCGCTCGGCCGCGATCCGCGCGCAGACGGCCAGGTCGCCGGCGGCGTTGACGTGTGGTGCGGACATCTCGTGCAGGCTGCCCAGCCCCGCGGCGGCCGCGGCGGCCAGGGCGGCCTCGATCGCGGCCGTCCGCTGGGCGTCGGTGACCAGCCCCGCCGCGGCGTCGCGGGCGACGTGGTGCGCCTCGCGCTCGACCCGGCCGGAGCCGTCCCAGCCGGGCTCGGCGGCCATGGCGGGGGCCCGGTCGCACAACGCACCGGACACCAGGCCGGAGTGCACGTCCACCCGGGCGAGGTAGACCGGCCGGCCGGGTGCCGCCCGGTCGAGTTCGGCGGCCGTCGGCAGTCGCGGGTCGGCCCAGGACGTCTCGTCCCAGCCGAAGCCGAGCAGCACCGCGTCGGTACTGGTGCGGGCGCGCCGGGACACCGCGTCCAGTACGTCCGTACGCGACCTGGCAGCGGCCAGGTCCAGCCCGGACAGGCGCAGTCCGGTCTGGGAGACGTGCACGTGCGCGTCGACGAACGCGGGCGTGACCAGCCGTCCGGCGAGCTCGACGATCTCGTCCGCGCCGGCCGCCCAGGTGTCCGCCTCCGCGGCGCTGCCGACGAACCGGACCGTGCCGCCCTCGATCCCGATGGCGGTGGGCGGGCCGGAGCTGACGCCGGAGCCGACTCCGGAACCAGAGCCGGAGCCAGCGGCGAGAATCGGTCCGCCGCGGAGGAGGACTCGGCGCGGGCGGGGGTCGCGAGGCAGGAAGGTCATGCGTCCATCCTGGCCTCGAACAGCGTCCGCACGCCGTCCTCGGCGCGCAGCAGGTCGAGCGCGTACGCGGCGTGCCCGGGCACGTAGCCGTTGCCGACCAGCATCGTCACGTCGGCGGCCAGCCCTTCCGCGCCCAGTGCGGCCGCGCTGAAGGACGTGGCCATGGAGAAGAAGATCACCGTTCCACCGGACGCGGTGGCGAGGACGGCGCCGCCCTCGCAGCCGGGCACGTCCACGCAGACGACCGTCACGTCGGCCGGGCCACCGGCCTTCTCCACCGCCTCCGCCAGCGCCACCGGGTCGCGGGCGTCGGTGATCGTCACCACGTCGGCCAGCCCGGCGCGTTCCAGCGCCCGCGCCTCGCTCTCCACCGGTACGACACCGATGGTGCGGGCCGCCCCGGCCCGCCGGGCGGCGGCCAGGGACAGCGACCCGGACTTGCCGGCGGCACCCACGACGCAGACCGTGGGGCCCGGCCGGCCGTCACCGACGCGGACGGCGGCCCGGTTCGCGTACTCGGCGACCACCCGGGCGGTCAGCGCGGGCGCGCCGCACACGTCCAGGACGGCGAGGGACAGCGGCGCGGGCAGGTCGGCGGGCAGCTTCGCGGCGATGGACCGGCCGAACAGGATCGCGTACCCCGAGCAGGGCACCTGTTCGCCGAGGCCGTCCCAGCCGGCCAGGTCGTCCTCGATCACCAGCGGCGTCAGGGTGAGGGAGACCAGGGTGGCGATCCGGTCCCCCGGCGCCAGCCCGAGCGGCGAGGCCGGCCCGGCCTCCTCCACGGTGCCGACCAGCATCCCGCCGGAGCCGGTGACCGGGTTGTGCATCTTGCCGCGGGCGCGGACGATCTCGGCCACCGCGCGGCGGACGGCGGTGCCGTCGTCGTCATGGGCCGCCCGCAACTGGCGGTAGGAGGCGGCATCGAGGTTGAGCCGCTCCACCCGGACCCGCACCTCGTCCGGCCACAGCTCACGCCGGGTGTCCAGCCGGATGGCGGCCTGGGGCAGCGCGCCCGCGGGCTCGAGCACGCGGTGCAGGCCGATCGGCGAGCCGGCCGGGCGGGCAGTCGACTCTCGAACCGGGACGGACCGGGTGGACCTCTGGTCGGACACCGATCAGGCTCCCATCTTCAGATCCTGCGGGCTAGAGTCGTGCCTGCTACAGATTCTTCTGTACGATGCCGGTCCGACAGTACGACATCCGTAAAATGGCCGCTTGGTCGGAGGTGTTATCGGTGTCGCAGCAAGCCCAGGAGCAGCCGTACGACTACCGCGCTCGCCCACTCCGCGAGCCGGACTGGACCCGGCTGCCCGGCTGGCGCGACGTCAGCCCGGCCGAGTGGGAGTCCGCGCAGTGGCAGCGGGCACACTGCGTGAAGAACGTCAAACAGCTCAGATCGGTCCTCGGCGACCTCGTGGCCGAGGAGTTCTACGCCGACCTCGAACGCGACCAGGCCGAGCGCGCCACGATGTCGATGCTGCTGCCCCCGCAGATGCTGAACACGATGGTGCCCGACGAGGTGCCCGGCACCGATGCGTTCTACGCCGATCCGGTCCGCCGGTACATGCTCCCGGTCTTCTCCGACCGCCGCACCGACTGGCCGTCCCACCCCCGCGCGTCCCGGGACTCCCTGCACGAGCACGAAATGTGGGTGGCCGAGGGGCTGACCCACCGCTACCCGACCAAGGTGCTGGCCGAACTGCTGCCCACCTGCCCGCAGTACTGCGGCCACTGCACCCGGATGGACCTGGTGGGCAACTCCACCCCACAGGTGGACAAGCTGCGGTTCTCGCTGCGCCCGCAAGGTCGCCTTGACGCGATGCTGGAATACCTGCGCACCCACACCGGCGTACGCGACGTGGTGGTCTCCGGCGGCGACGTCGCCAACCTCCCCTGGCCCCGGCTGGAGGCGTTCGTCGCAGCCCTGCTGGAGATCGAGAACATCCGCGACATCCGGCTGGCCACCAAGGCGTTGATGGGGCTGCCGCAGCACTGGCTGCAGGACGAGGTGCGCGCCGGCATGGAACGCCTGGCCACCACCGCCCGCTCGCGCGGGGTGATGCTCGCGATCCACACCCACGTCAACGCCGCGCAGTCGGTGACGCCCCTGGTGGCCCGGGCGGCGAAGGCGATGCTGTCCGCCGGGGTGCGCGACGTGCGCAACCAGGGCGTGCTGATGCGCGGGGTGAACGACGCTCCGGACCGGCTGCTCGACCTGTGTTTCGCCCTGCTCGACGGGGCGACGATCACTCCGTACTACTTCTACATGTGCGACATGATCCCGTTCAGCGAGCACTGGCGGGTCTCGGTGCGTGAGGCGCAGCGGCTCCAGCACGCGATCCTCGGCTACCTGCCGGGCTTCGCGACCCCGCGGATCGTCTGCGACGTGCCGTACGTCGGCAAGCGGTGGGTGCACCAGGTCGCCGACTACGACGAGGTGCGCGGCATCAGCTACTGGAAGAAGAACTACCGCACCGGAATCGAGCGCGCCGGGGACGACGCACTGGACCGGACGTACGAGTACTACGACCCGATCGACGTGCTGCCCGAGCAGGGCCAGGCCTGGTGGCGCGAACAGGGCGACGACCACCTGCGGCTGGCCGCCCAGCGGGCCGAGGAGTCACGCGACGAGGCGCGGCGTCAAGTGCTGCTTGACACCCACTGACGTCGGTGCCGGCAGAGTAACGGCGCCCGGGCGGAACTCCTGCCCGACACCACTTCGTACGAGGGTGTCAGGCAGGAGTTGACGGCGAAGGCGGTACGGCTCAGCGGTGCAGGACCTCGGCCACGCCGGGCAGCGCGTCGACGTAACCGCGCAGCAGGTCACGCGCGACGGTCACCGAGTCCACCAGCGGGTGCAGCGCGAACGCCTTCAGCGCGGCGTCGGCCGAACCGGTCGTCGCGGCCTCGATCACCAACCGGTCCACGGCCTTCACCTGCTGCATCAGGCCGAGCTGGTGCAGGTCGGGCGAGGTGGTGGCCAGCGGGTGGGCGCCGTTGGCGTCGACCAGGGACGGCACCTCCACGGTCGCGTCGGCGGGCAGGCCCGGCAGGGTCGCGCCGTTGCAGACGTTGAGGATGATGGTCGACTTCTCGTTGCGGGCGATGGCCGCCATCACCGCGAGCGCGACGCCCTCGTAGCCCGCCTCCTCCTCGAAGTCCAGCGGCTCCGGCTCCTCGTCCTCGGCGCGCTTGCCCTTCGCCTCGGCCATGTAGAGCGCCTTGCGGTGCGCGATGGTGCGCTTCCACAGGTCCAGCGCGTGGTCGGGGTCGTTGCCGGCAGCGGCGTAGAACTCACCCTGCTGGGCGACCAGGAACTCACCGCGGGTGGACGGCTGGGCGACGATCGAGCGCACCGCGTCCCGGTTGAAGTAGTAGTAGTACAGATACTCGTTCGGGACCACGCCCATCGCCTGGATCCACGACGGGCCGAAGATCTCGCCCTCCTCCAGGCCCGCGATCGCGTGCTCGTCGGCGAGGAAGCGGGGCAGGTGGTCCTCGCCGTCGCTGACCAGGCGGCGGATCCAGCCCAGGTGGTTCAGGCCCACATAGTCGACCTGGACGCGGGAGGAGTCCAGGCCGATCGAGCGCGCGATCCGCCGGCCGAGTCCGCCCGGGGTGTCGCAGATGCCGATGACCCGGTCGCCGAGCACCCGCTGCAGGGCCTCGGTGATCATGCCGGCCGGGTTGGTGAAGTTGATGAAGAACGCCTTCGGCGCAAGGGCGCGCACCCGCTCGGCGATGTGCAGCATCACCGGAATCGTCCGCAGACCGTAGGCGATGCCGCCCGGGCCGGTCGTCTCCTGGCCCAGCACGCCGAGGTCGAGCGCCACCCGCTCGTCGCGGGTGCGGCCCTCCAGGCCGCCGACGCGGATGGCGGAGAAGATGAAGTCGGCGCCCTCGACCGCCTCGTCGAGCACGTCGGTCGCGTGCACCCGCGGCGCGTCGGCGTGCCCGGCCGCGAGTTGCGCCAGCACGGACTTCATCACCTCGAGCCGCTGCGCCGACTGGTCGTACAACGCCACCTCGGTGACCCGGGGCGACCCGGTGTCGTTCAGGAGTGCCTTGTAGACGAGCGGAACGCGGAATCCCCCACCGCCAAGAATTGCGAGTTTCACGATGTGAGCACCTCTCCACCTGCCTGCCGGCAGATCTCCACTGTTTCTTGGTCCGCGTCCTCGTTGGTGACGAGGACGTCGATGTCTGCCAGCCCGCAGATGCGCAAGGACCCCTTGCCGGGGAACTTCGACGGCGGCGCCACCAGGACGACCGACTCCGCCGCGGCGATCATGGCCTGCTTGCCGGCCGCCTCCACCTGCATGTTGTCCAGCACCTGGCCGTCCCGGCGGATGCCCGTGCAGGACAGGAACAGCCGGTCCGCACTCACCTGGGCGAGCGCGGACTCGGTGAGCGTGCCGACCAGGGAGCGGTAGTGCCGGCGGACCACGCCACCGAGCAGCACCAGCTCGACCTTGGGGTCGTCACGCAGTTCGTCGAAGACCGCGATGCTGCTGGTGATGACGGTCACATCCCGCTCCCGCAGGTGGCGCGCCACCCGCAGCGTCGTGGTGCCGATGTCCAGCAGCAGGACGTCGCCGTCGCGGACGAGCTCCGCGACCGCGAGGGCGGCCAGTGAGTCCTTGGCCCGGCCCTCCGCGTCCTCGCTCACCTCGAACGGCGCCTCCACGGTGCCGTCGTCGAGCACCCTGCCGCCGTCCAGGACGGCGCCGCCGTAGACCCTGGTGAGCGCGCCGTCGCGGTCCAGCCGCTGTAGGTCGCGACGGATCGTGGCCGCGCTGACACCCAGCAGGCCGGCGAGCTCGGCAGCCGACGCCGTGCCCCGAACACGTAGGGCGCGGATGATCCGGCGGTCTCTTTCGCGCTGCAGCACGCGGCGATCGTACCGGCAAACCCGCTCAGGGTCATCCACTACTTGTCAAACTCGCTCACCTGAAGCACACTCGCTGCACAGAAGTGAGCGACTGGAGGCGTATCGGTGAGGAACGGCGAGGCTTTCGAGCGCCCCGAGGTCGACCTCTTCTGTGTTGGCACGCTGTTCTTCGACCTCGTGCTCGCGGGGATGGACGCCATGCCCGCGGCGGGCGCGGAGGTCTGGGCCAAGGAGCGCGCCGTCTCCCCCGGCGGCGTGGCCAACCGCGCCGTGGCCGCTGCCCGGCTGGGCTTGCGGACCGGCCTGGCCGGCGAGGTCGGCACCGATCTGTTCGGTGACCATCTGTGGCAGACCCTTCACCAGGTCGGCAACCTCGACCTGCGCTGGACCTCCCGTTCTCCCGACGTGCAGACGACGCTCACCGTCTCCGTCGCCCTCGACGGCGACCGGCGCTTCCTCAGCCACGGCGAACCCACCTGGCCCGGTGAGACGATGCTCACTCCCGAGCGGCTTCCCCGTGCCCGGGCCGCGCAGGTGGGCCTGGAGGCCGGCATCCCCGACTGGGCGCGTCACCTGCGCGCGGAAGGGACGCTGCTCTTCGGCGGCGTCGGCTGGGATCCGAGCGGCCGGTGGTCCGCAGCTGTGCTTGATAGCCTCGCGCAGTTCGACGCGTTCGTCTGCAACACCACCGAAGCCATGGCCTACACCCGCACCGACTCAGCCAACGGCGCCATCCGCCGGCTCGCCGAGCGGGTACCCCTGGTGGTGGTGACCGACGGTAACCGGGGCGCACTCGCGGTCGACGGTACGTCCGGTGAGTTCGTGACCGCACCGGCCGTCGCGACCCAGGCGGCGGACCCGACCGGTGCGGGCGACACGTTCTTCGCCGGATTCACCTACGCCACCCTGGCCGGATGGCCACTGCGACAGCGGTTACTCTTTGCAAATCTCTGCGCCGGCCAGTCCGTACGCGGCCTGGGCGGAGCGGTGAGCGCGCCGACATGGGACGACCTCGGCGCCTGGTTCGACGCAACCGACCAGCCGACACAAGGCGCTGCCTTCGGCTTCCTGGGACCCGAGCTGGCTCGACGCCGCTCGACCTCATAACAATCCAGCAAGAAGGTGTGTTGATGAGCAGTTCTCGTAACAGGATCCTCGCCCGCGTGGGCGTCGGTCTGGCGACGGTGCCGATCCTCCTTGCCGCCGCCTGCGCTCCGGGCGGCAGCACCAGCGACTCCAACGGGCCGTCGGTCAAGCCCAGCAGCAAGATCGCCACCGACCCGGCGAAGGCCGGCAAGGTCAGCTTGACGGTGTGGGACATCAACACCTCCGGCGGAGCCAACGACGCGATGGTCAAGCTCAACCAGGAGTTCGAGAAGAAGTACCCCAACGTCAAGATCAACCGGGTGTCGCGCACGCTGAACGACACCAAGACGACGTTGAAGCTCGCACTGTCCGGTGACAACCCGCCCGACGTCGTGCAGGCGAACCAGGGCTACCCGGACATGGGAGCCTTCGTCAAGGCCGGCTTGCTCACCCCGCTCGACCAGTACAACAAGGTCTACAAGTGGGACCAGAAGTTCCCCAAGCAGCTGCTGGACCTGAACAAGTTCTCCACCAACGGCAAGGACTGGCAGACCGGCAGCCTCTACGGCGTCTCCCAGACCGGTGAGATCGTCGGCATCTACTACAACAAGAAGCTGCTGAAGCAGGCCGGCATCGCCGCTCCGAAGACCTGGGCGGACTTCGAGGCCGCGCTGCCGAAGGCCAAGGCGAAGGGCCTGTTGCCGATTCAGTTCGGCACGTCCGACAAGTCGCCGTCGATCCACCTGTTCGGTGTCGTGCAGGCGGCCACCGCGGGCAAGCAGGCGGTGCGAAACCTCGTGACGTCCAAGGGCGGCGAGTGGTCCGACGCCGGCACCAGCAAGGCGGCGGAGACCGTGCAGAGCTGGGCGAAGAAGGGGTACCTGTCGCCGGGCTTCAACGGCCTGAGCGGCGACGCCGCCTCGGCGAACTTCGCCAAGGGACAGGGCGTCTTCCGCATCGACGGCACCTGGCGCCTGGCCGAGTTGGAGAAGGCCATGGGGTCCAACGTCGGCTTCATGAACCCGCCCTCGGTCAAGGCCGGTCAGCCCAGCGTCACCGAAGGCGGTGAGGGCCTCGCGTGGGCGGTCACCTCCAAGGCGAAGAAGCCCGACGTGGCCGCGGCGTACATCAACTTCATCAGCAACGCCCACGCCGACGACGTGCTCGCCCAGACCGGCAACCTGCCGGCCGTGGCACCGCCGAACTACCAGCCCAAGGCCGGCACGCTGACAGCCGACATCTTCTCGGGGTGGAAGAAGATCAGCGAGAACGACGGTCTGGTCCCGTACCTCGACTACACCACGCCGACGTTCTACGACACGCTGACCTCCAACCTGCAGCAGCTGCTGGGTGGGAAGCAGAACGTGAAGCAGTTCACCGGCAGCCTCGACTCCGACTACGACGCGTTCAAGCAGAAGCAGTCGAAGTAGTCCGCCGAGTAATCCACCGTAAGGACCGTACTCACTGGTGTCCGCACAGATGACGACGACGACGGCGGTGGGCGCTCCCAAGGGCGCGCCCACCGCCAAGAAGAAGAAGTCCAGGGACCGCTCGGAGCGGGCCGCATACCTCTACCTCATTCCGGCGTACGTGGTGTTCGGGATCTTCCTGCTCTACCCGCTGCTGCACGGTGTGTGGATCTCGCTGTACGACTGGGACGGCCTGACGCCGGCCACGTGGGTGGGCGTGGGCAACTACACCAGCGCCATCGGCGATCCCATGTTGCGCAAGGCGTTCACGCACTCCGCGGTGCTGATCGTCTTCTACGCCGTCATCCCGATTCTGCTGGCGTTGCTGCTGACCGGGGTGATGACGCACGCGACGAAGCTGAAGCGGCTGTCGTTCTTCCGGGTCGTCATCTTTCTTCCCCAGGTGGTCGCGTCGGTCGTGGTGGCCACCACCTGGACGGCGATCTACGCACCGGACGGCGTGCTCAACAAGGCGCTGTCCCTGGTCGGCCTGGACGCGGTGGCCCGGCCCTGGCTGGGTGACTTCTCCTGGGCGCTGCCCGCGGTGGGGCTGATCGGCACCTGGATCGAGATCGGCCTGTGCCTGGTGCTGTTCCTGGCCGGGGTGTCCCAGATCGAGCCGGAGTTGTACGAGGCCGCCCGGCTGGACGGCGCCGGCGCGATCCGGGAGTTCTTCGCGGTCACGCTGCCCGGCCTGCGCCCGCAGATCGCGGTGGCGATGACGCTCACCGTGGTCGCCGGCCTGAAGAGCTTCGACCTCATCTTCGTCGCCACCCGCGGCGGACCCGGCACGTCCACGACCGTGCCCGGCTTCGAGGTCTACCACCGCGCCTTCGACCTCAACCAGGTCGGTTCGGCGTGCGCCGTCGGCATCCTGCTGACGGTCGTCATCCTGATCGTCACCACCCTGATCCAGCGGATCGACCCCGGGGAGCGCGCGTGATCTCCAAGCGGGAAGCCACACTGAACTACCTCATCCTCGGGGTCTTCGCGATCATCGCGTTGTTTCCGTTGCTCGGGGTACTCACCTCGGCGCTGACCGACCCGTCTGAGTCGTCGGCGTCGTTGTCGTTCCCCACCTCGCCGCACTTCGAGAACTTCCTGACCGCGTGGAACGAGGGGCACTTCGGCACCTACATGCGCTCCAGCGTGCTCGTCACGGTGAGCGTGGTGGTGATCTCCGCGATCCTCGCCGTGCTGGCCGGATACGCCTTCGCCACCATGCGTTTCCGGGGGCAGTCGGTGTTGTTCTACGTCCTCCTGCTCGGCCTGATGGTGCCGAGCGAGGCGCTGATCATCCCGCTGTACTACGACCTGCGCGGCATCGGGCTCACCGACACCTACTGGGCGCTGATCTTCCCCCAGGTCGCCCAGTCGCTGGCGTTCTGCACGTTCTGGATGCGGTCGTTCTTCCGCGGCATCCCGACCAGCCTGATCGAGGCGGCCAAGCTGGACGGCGCCACCAGGTGGTCGGTGCTGTGGCGGATCCTGGTGCCGATCAGCCGGCCGGCGCTGCTGACGATGGCGATGCTCGTGTTCATGTGGACGTGGAACGAGTTCCTGATGCCACTGGTGATGATCACCAGCGAGAATCTCCGCACCGCACCGCTGGGCCTGGCGTTCTTCCAGGGCCAGCACACCTCGCAGTTCTCCCTGCTGGCCGCCGGGGCGACGATCGTCGCCGCGCCGGTCGTGATCGTCTATCTGTTCCTGCAGCGACACTTCATCGCCGGGATGCTGGCCGGGGCGGTCAAGTAGCCAGGCAGGAAACAGGTTCCGCGCCGCCGTGACCCCTACCCCGTGGGGTTACGGTGGCGCGGTGATCTCCTCCGTACGTTCTCCTGGCGTCACCCCGCCGCACGCGCGTACGCGTGCGCGGCGTGCTGCCGCGACCGGGCCGGGCATCGACCTGCCGGTGGACGAACACATCGGGCTGGCCTGCTGGAGCGGGCTCTCGTCGGTGATGGAGTGCGCCCACCGCCACGACGACATCGAGGTCAACCTCGCCGAGGGCGGAGCGCTGACGTACCTCTTCGGCGGTGTGCCGGTGGAGATCGCACCGGGTACGGCCGCGGCGTTCTGGGCGGCGGTCCCCCACCAGTTGGTGCACGCGCCCGCACACACCCGGGTGCACTGGATCACCATTCCGCTGGACCGCTTCCTGCGCTGGGGGCTGACCGACGGCCTGGTCGGCCGGTTGCTGCAGGGACAGCCACTGGTCGCGGCGACCAGCGCCGGCACCCTGGACGCGAGCGGCTTCGGGCGCTGGTCGGCCGACCTGTCCACCGGCGACCCGGACCTGCGGGACATCGCCCTGCTGGAGATCCAGGCCTGGATCCGCCGGCTGGCGCGGGGCGCCAGCCCCGTCGAGACGGTCGCTCATGCCGACGCGGTACCCGGAGGCGAGTCAGCCGTGGAGCGAGCCGCGACGATGGCGAGGTTCATCGCCGAGCGCTTCCGCGACCCGCTCACGGTCGCCGACGTCGCCGCCGCCGTGCACGTTCATCCCCACCACGCGATGGGGGTGTTCCGGAACGTCGTCGGCACCACGCTGGGCGCCTACCTCACCCAGTGCCGGGTGGCGGAGGCGCAGCGTCTGCTGCTCACCACCGGGGCGGGCATGGCCGAGATCGCCCACGCCGCGGGTTTCGGCTCGCAGAGCAGGTTCTACTCCTGCTTCACCGCCGCATGTGGGGAGCCACCCGGCGCCTACCGCCGCCGGCACGACGAGGCGCGTCAGCCGCCGCCGAGCACCGTCAGCGCGTCGTCGGTCAGCCGGAACACCGTCCACTCCTCCATGGGCACGGCGCCGAGGGAACGATAGAAGCCGATCGACGGCTCGTTCCAGTCCAGCACGGACCACTCCAGCCGGGCGTAGCCGCGCCGCACGCACTCCTCCGCGAGCGCTGTCAACAGCGCCTTGCCCAGGCCTGCCTGCCGATGCTGCGGCCGGACGAAGAGGTCCTCGAGGTAGATGCCGTGCGTGCCCCGCCAGGTGGAGAAGTTCAGGAACCACAGGGCACAGCCGACGACCTCGCCAGCCACCTCGGCGACGTGCGCGAACAACGCCGGCCGCGCGTCGTCCGACGGTAGTGCGCCCGAGTCGGCGTGACCGCCGGCCTGACCACCGAACAGGGCTGCCTCGAGGTCCTCGGAAGTGAGCGTGCAGTCGTCCGAGGCGCGTTCGTACGCGGCGAGCTCGTGCACCAGTTTCACCACCGCGTCGACGTCGGACCGGCGGACACGCCGCACGCGCGGATCGGGCACTGGTTCCTCCTCGAGCTTCCTGTGAAGGGGTCGGCCCATGCTGGCACATCGCCCTGCCACATCGCTCCGCCACATCGTCGCCGCGTGGGGCCAGCGCTCGGTGTTCGCGATCCGGCCCTCGGCGTACCGACCGGAGGGCGTCCTCGCCGTAGGGTGTGGCGTCCTCGCGGTGGCGGTTGCGGCGTACATGCCCGAGTGGTTATATAGCTGCATGGCGACGAGCTTCGAGGTGCTGGCCGAGCCCACCCGACGGCGCATCCTGGACCTGCTGCTGGAACGCCCGCGGTCGGTGGGCGAGCTGGTGGACCACCTGCGGCTGAGCCAGCCCGGCACGTCCAAGCACCTGCGGGTGCTGCGCGACAGCGGGTTCGTCCGGGTCCGCCAGGACGCGCAACGCCGGTGGTACGAGATCCGGCCCGAACCCCTGGCCGAGGTGGACGCCTGGCTGGCGCCCTACCGCCGGCTGTGGGAGCACCACCTCGACGCGCTCGAACGCCACCTCGACACGATGCCCGACACCGGGCACGACAGCGGGCCTGACACCGGGCACGACGACGAACGGGGAGGCAGTTCGTGAACGCCTTCTCGCACACGTCAAGGCGCCGCTGACAGCTTCCGCGGCGCCTTGACATCGACTACGGGAGGATCAGCGGCGGCGTCTGGTAGAGGCCCGCAGGAACTCGCGGTTCATGTCGGCGATGCTCTGCAGCGGAATCCCCTTCGGACAGGCCGAGGTGCAGGCGCCGACGTTCGTGCAGCCGCCGAAGCCCTCCTCGTCCATGGCCGACACCATGTCCATGACCCGGCCCTCACGTTCGGGAGCACCCTGCGGCAGCGCGTTGAGGTGGTTGACCTTCGCGCTGGTGAACAACATCGCCGAGCCGTTCGGGCAGGCCGCCACGCAGGCGCCACAGCCGATGCACTCCGCGTGCTCGAAGGCGTAGTCGGCCGCCTCCTTGGGAACCGCGGTGGCGTGCGCGTCCGGCGCGCTGCCGGTCGGCGCGGTGATGTAGCCGCCCGCCTGGATCACCCGGTCGAACGCCGAGCGGTCGACCACGAGGTCCTTCACCACCGGGAACGCCGACGCCCGCCAGGGCTCCACGTCGATCGTGTCGCCGTCGCTGAAGTGGCGCATGTGCAGTTGGCAGGTGGTGGTGCGTTCGGGTCCGTGCGCCTGGCCGTTGATGACCATGCCGCACGCGCCGCAGATGCCCTCACGGCAGTCGTGGTCGAAGGCCACCGGCTCCTCACCACGCAGGATGAGGTCCTCGTTGAGGATGTCCAGCATCTCCAGGAAGGACATCTCGGGGCTGACGTCCTCGACCCGGTAGGTGACCATGGCGCCCTTGTCGTCGGCGGAACGCTGCCGCCAGATGCGCAGGGTGAGGTTCATGCGTAGCTCCGCTGGGTGGGGTGGACGTACTCGAAGCTCAGATCTTCCTTGTGCAGCACGGGTTCGGCGCCCGCTCCGGACCACTCCCACGCCGCGACGTAGGTGAAGTTGTCGTCGTCGCGCAGCGCCTCGCCCTCGGGGCTCTGGCTCTCCTCGCGGAAGTGCCCGCCGCAGGACTCCCAACGGTGCAGGGCGTCCAGGCACATCAGCTCGGCGAGCTCCAGGAAGTCCGCGACCCGGTTCGCCTTCTCCAGCGACTGGTTGAGCTCGTAGCCGGTGCCCGGCACCTTCACCCGGCGCCAGAACTCCTCCCGCAGCTGCGGAATGCGGTCCAGCGCCTTGCGCAGGCCCGCCTCGTTGCGCGCCATTCCACACTCGTCCCACATCAGCTCGCCGAGCTCACGGTGGAAGGAGTCCGGCGTACGGTCACCGTCGACGGCCAGCAGCCTGCGCAACCGGTCGTTGACATCGGCGACCACCGCGGAGACCTCCGGGTGGTCCGGTGCCACCTTCTCGTTGGGCGCGGTCGCGAGGTAGTCGTTGATCGTCGCGGGCAGGACGAAGTAGCCGTCCGCGAGCCCCTGCATCAGGGCGCTGGCACCGAGCCGGTTGGCACCGTGGTCGGAGAAGTTGGCCTCGCCGATCGCGAACAGCCCCGGCACGGTGGTGGACAGGTCGTAGTCGACCCAGAGCCCGCCCATCGTGTAGTGGACCGCGGGATAGATGCGCATCGGCCGGGTGTAGGGGTCCTCGGCGGTGATCCGCTCGTACATCTCGAACAGGTTGCCGTAGCGCTCGGCGACCTTCTCCCGGCCCATCCGGGCGATCGCGTCGGCGAAGTCGAGGTAGACGCCCTGGCCACCGGGACCCACGCCCCGCCCTTCGTCACAGACGTTCTTGGCGGCGCGGGAGGCGATGTCGCGCGGCACGAGGTTCCCGAACGAGGGGTAGATGCGTTCGAGGTAGTAGTCGCGTTCGTCCTCGGGGATCTGCTCCGGCGGCCGGTTGTCGCCCTTGGCCTTCGGCACCCAGATGCGGCCGTCGTTGCGCAGCGACTCGCTCATCAGCGTGAGCTTGGACTGGTGGTCGCCCGAGCGCGGGATACAGGTGGGGTGGATCTGGGTGAAGCAGGGGTTGCCGAAGTACGCACCGCGCCGGTGCGCCCGCCAGATCGCCGTGGCGTTGGAGTTCTTGGCGTTCGTGGACAGGTAGAACACGTTGCCGTAGCCGCCGGAGGCGAGCACCACCGCGTCGGCGAGATGGATCGAGATCTGGCCGGTCACCAGATCGCGCGCCACGATGCCGCGGGCGCGCCCGTCGACGACGATCAGGTCCAGCATCTCGGTGCGGGAGTGCATCTCGATGGTGCCGGCGTCGATCTGGCGGGACAGCGCCTGGTACGCACCGAGCAGGAGCTGCTGGCCCGTCTGGCCGCGGGCGTAGAAGGTGCGTGAGACCTGGACGCCGCCGAAGGACCGGGTGTCCAGCAGGCCGCCGTACTCCCGGGCGAACGGCACGCCCTGGGCGACGCACTGGTCGATGATCTCCACCGACACCTCGGACAGCCGGTGCACGTTCGACTCGCGGGAGCGGAAGTCGCCGCCCTTCACGGTGTCGTAGAACAACCGGTGCACCGAGTCGCCGTCGTTGCGGTAGTTCTTCGCGGCGTTGATCCCGCCCTGGGCGGCGATCGAGTGCGCCCGGCGCGGAGAGTCCTGGTAGCAGAACTGCACTACCCGGTAGCCCTGCTCGGCCAATGTGGCGCCGGCCGAACCGCCGGCCAGGCCGGTACCGACCACGATCACCGTGTGCTTGCGGCGGTTGGCGGGGTTGACCAGCTTCGCCTCGAACCGGCGGCGGCCCCACCGCTGCTCGATCGGGCCGTCGGGTGCCTTGTGGTCGATGATCGGGGCGCCGAGGACGTACGGCAGGCCGATCCGGGAGGTGTCGATTTCAGAGTTCATGTCAGCTCACGACTCCGGTCATGACCGCGACGGGGACGACCAGGAAACCGACCGTGAGCACCACCGCGAGGATGTTCGCGGTGGCCTTCAGGCCGCGGTCGCGGGCACGGTTGTTGGCGCCGAGGGTCTGGGCGGCACTCCAGAAGCCGTGCCGGACGTGCAGTCCCAGGGCGAGCATGGCGAGGATGTAGACGACGTTGACGTACCACACGCGGAAGTCGGCGACGACGTTCTGGTACGGGTGGTGCGCGCGCCCGAGCGGGTTGATGGTGAGGGTGGTCAGGTCGAGGATGTGCCACACGATGAACAGGCCGAGGATGACTCCTCCCCAGCGCATCGTGCGGGTGGCGTAGCTGGTGCGCACCGGCGGGCGGTGCTGGTACCTGCTTGGCCGGGCGGACACGTCGCGGCGGCTCAGCTGGTACGCCGCGATGCCGTGGGCGACGACGGCGCCGACCAGGACCGCGCGCTGCACCCACAGGAAGCCCGACGAGGGAACGGCCGGCGAACCGATGGTCCGCAGCCAGCCGGCGTAGTGGTTGAACTCCGCCGCACCGAAGAAGATCTTGAGATTGCCGAGCATGTGGACGACCAGGAAGGCCAGCATGATCACGCCGGTGCCGGCCATGACCGCTTTCTTACCGATGGTCGAGGACCACAGCGTTCGGACCACCGACGGTCGCGCCACACCTGTCGCCAATGCCATGAGTCCCCACGGTAGAAGCCGGTTGGCGACAGGTCCAAGACATGGTTTGGCTTGTTTCGATAGCTATCCGCTATGGTAACGGAGTGCAGCTGCAGCAACTCGCCTACTTCGTCGCGGTCGCCGAACTCCGGCACTTCACCCGGGCCGCCGAGCGCGTGCACGTTGCCCAGCCGTCCCTGTCCCAGCAGATCCGTGCGCTGGAACGCGAACTCGGCGCCGAGCTGTTCCGCCGGGCCCGGGGCAACATCGCCTTGACAGACGCCGGGGAGGCCCTGCTCCCCCTGGCCCGCAGGATCCTCGCCGACACCGACACCGCCCGGCTGGAGGTCCAGGAACTCGTCCAGCTGCGCCGCGGCCGGGTCCGCCTGGGCGCCACGCCGAGCCTGTGCACCGGCCTGCTGCCCGACGTGCTGCGGGCGTACCACCTGCAGTACCCCGGCATCCACCTGATCATCGAGGAGGCCGGCTCGCGAGATCTCGTCCGCGAGGTCGCCACCGGAAACCTCGACCTCGCCCTGCTGATCCTGCCGCTGCAGAGCCACGACCCGGCGCTGGCGACCACCGCACTCCTGCGGGAGGAGCTGGTGGTGGTCTCGCCGGCCTCGGAGCCGCCACTGTGGGAAGGCGGACGGCTGCGGATCGAGGACCTGCGCGACCAGCCGCTGGTGATGTTCCGCCAGGGGTACGACCTGCGCGAGTTCACCCTCGGCGCCTGCCGGGCGGCTGGGTTCGAGCCGACGTTCGCCGTCGAGGGCGGGGAGATGGACGCCGTACTCGGCTTCGTGGAGTCCGGCCTCGGCCTGGCCGTGGTGCCACGCATGGTGGCCGACCGGCGCGACACCGTACGCGTCACCCGGTTCGCCGACCCCGGGCTGCACCGCACCATCGGGCTCGGCCGCCGCAACGACGTCGAGCCGCCGCGCGCCGCCCGGGAGCTGCAACGGGTGCTGGTCGACTACCTGACCAGGGCCGCCGACGCGAACGACCTCCCACCGGGCACCCGCGCGATCCGGACCGAGAGCGGGAGCGGGACCGGACGCCGTAGGCGTACGTCGAGGTCCGCGGCTTCGGACGTTCCGCCCGAGCTCGAATCCGAGGACGAGTAGCGCTCGGTGGCTCGTCCGCCCCGGGGTCAGGACTCGCGGACCACCTCGTCCGGGTCCTTGTCCGGTCGCAGCCCGCGCCAGACGGGGTGGCGCAGGCGCCCGTCCCGCGTCCACTCCGAGAACGCCACCTCGCCGACCAGCACCGGCCGGACCCAGTGGGCGCCGCGCGCCTCCGCCGTGGGCAGCCGCTCGTCGAACGGCTGGGCGCGCTGCTCCAGCGGTGCGAGCCGGGCGGTCAGGTCGGCGAGCCTGTCCTGGTTGAAGCCGGTGCCGACCCGCCCCGCGTACACCAGCCGGCCCTCGTCGTACACCCCGCACAGCAGGGCGCCGAACGTATCGGCCCGCGAACCCTCGCCGACCCGCCAGCCGGCGATCACCACCTCCTGGGTGCGGAGGTTCTTGACCTTCACCCAGGACGCGCTGCGCCGGCCGGGTTCGTACGGCGAGGAAAGACGCTTCGCGACCACGCCCTCCAGACCCTGGTCCCGGCTGGTGCGCAGCGCGGCGTCCCCGGCTCCCACGAACGCGGGCGGGACCTGGCAGTACAGACCGGCCAGGCCGAGCGCGTCCAGTGCCTCCCGCCGGGCGGTGTAGGGGCTGGCCAGCATCGAGGTGCCGTCCAGGGCCAGCAGGTCGAAGACGAGGTAGACGACCGGCGGTCTCGCGGTGCCACCGGCACCGGAGGCACGGCGGCGTCCCCGTCCGGAGCCCGACCCCGGGCCGTGCATGCGGGCCTGGAGCAGCTCGAAGCTCGGCCGTCCGCGCTCGTCCAGCGCCACCACTTCACCGTCCAGCACGCACCGGCGGCCCGGCAACAGGTCGGCGAGCGCCCCGACCTCCGGGTAGGTACCGGTGAAGTCGCGGCCGGACCGCCCGAGAAGCACGACCCGCCCGTCGGCGACGTAGGCGACCGCCCGGACTCCGTCCCACTTCATCTCGAACGCCCAACGGTGCTGGTCGGCGGCCGGTGGCAGCGATCCGGGCGTCGCCAGCATCGGCGCGACCTGCGGCAACCCGGCGAGTTCGGGGAGTCCGGGGAGTCCGGGGAGTCCGGGGTGTTCGGTCACCCCTCGATCATCGCCGGTCGTACGCCCAGATGGTGCTGGTCGTGCCGAGCAGCCGGACCTGGTGGCGGTCCCGCAACCGGAGAGCCGACGGGACCGCCGACCTGGGCAGCTCCGGCACCAGCAGAACGACCCGTCCGCCGGGCCTGGTCACCCGGGCCAGTTCGGCCATCACGTCGGCGATCCACACGGCGGGGTCGCCCTGCACGGCGTACTGACGCCCGAACGGCAGGTTGGACACGACGGCGTCCACGGACGCGTCCGGCAGGTCGAGGTCTCGGGCGTCGCCGTCCTGCACGTGCGGGGTGTCGGCGTTGCGCCGGCTGGCCGAGACCGCGCTGGCGTCGATGTCGCGGCCCTCGACCTCCCAGCCCACCGCCTTGGCCTCGGCGAGGATGGTGCCCGAGCCGCAGCACGGGTCCAGCAAAGTGCCGGACAGGCCGGCAGAGCGGGACTTCCCGGACCTGCCGGGACTGTCCGGCCTACCGGCCCTGCCCGGACGGTGATCAGGGGGCGAGCCGGCCAGCGCCACCATCGCCGCGGCGACCGGCGGGCGCAGCGCGCCGGGGCGTTCGGATTCCCGGCCGCCGTGCTGGCGCATCCGTACGGTGGTCAGCCGCAGACCGGCTACGAACCGGCCCTTGGTGTACTCCAGCGCCCACACCTCGATCTGGGCGGGATCGTCGGCCCGCCAGCTCGGCTCGGCGTCACTCACCCCGGCGTCCAGCGCCCGGCGCAGTTCGGTGCGCTTCCAGGTGCGCTCCTGCAAGACCCGGGCCACGACGCGGTAGGTCAGCCGCTGCCGCCCGGCCCGGCCACCCCGGCCACGGCTTCCGGGGCCGGGATTCGTCGACCGCCACAGGCCGGTGGCGGCCTCCAGCCGGCCCGGACGCAGGACCCGGCGCACGATCCAGGGCGGCTTGTCCCCTTCGGACCGGAAGGTCCGGCCGAGTTCGACGAACACGTCGTCGGCCGTGCGCAACCGCAGCAGGGCGGCCTCGCGTCCGGCGTCGACGGTGCACAGAACGACATCCGCACGGCCGTCGTTGCCGACGTCGGTGACCTCCACACCGGGCAGGTCGGACAGCTCACTTTGGACCAGCGGGGCGAGTCCCGGGGCGGCGAGCACGAACATCCGGCTCGTACCCTGCGGGCCCGCTGTCTGCGGCCGCTCCGGGCGTTCGGAACGGTCCCGTTCAGGACGCCTTGGTTCGGAGCGCTTTGGTCCGGAACGACGCCGCTCGTGCCGCTCGGGCTCGTTCTCCTGGCGCGGGCGGCCACGGTCGCCGGGGCGGCGCGGCTTGGCTGTCCCACTCGTACGGCCGGCCCGGCTCGCCGACTGCCCGCCCGTGCCGAAACGTTGTGTCATAGGCCGGTCAGCCTAGCGATTCGCCGGTCAGATGCCCCGGCCGGACTCGACCTCGCCGTCGCCCGTCCGCCCGGAGTCGCGACGGGCTACCAGGTCGGCATCGGTCAGCGGTGACGTCCAGGTCAGGTCGCCGACCCTGATGTCGGCGAGCAGGCCGCGTACCCACTGCAGCTCCGCGGCAGTGGCGGCGCGGGCGTACTCCAGGTCCAGCAGCAGCAACCGCGGCAGCCCACCGGCGCGCAGGGTCCCCATCACCCCGTCGAGGGTCGCGATGCCGCCCTCCAGGCCGGCCACCCGGGTGCCGAGGCTACGTACGGCCTCCTCGACCGGCAGGCAGCCCAGCAGGGACACGGCCGCGGTGAACGTCGGCCGGTCCCCGTCGGTCCGCTCCAGCAGGCCGCGCAGTCGGGCGGCGAGCTCCGCGCGGCCCTCGGCGGTGATCTGGTAGATGATCCGCTCCGGTCGCCGGCCCTCCCGGCTGGTCTCCGCCGGGACGACCAGCTCGTCGTCCATCAGCCGGTCGACGGCGTGGTGGAGGCTGTGCGGCAGACCGGTGATGTAGTCCTTGTGCGTGTCGACGATGAGGCGGTGCAGTTCGTAGGGGTGCCGCGGGCCCTGCAGGAGCAGCGCGAGCACGGTGAGGCCCACCAGGTCGGCTGTTCGTCCGCGGACCACGTGGCGCGCCCTCCCCCAACGGTCGCCCCTCCCTCACCAGCCGTTGTGCCCGGTCACGGCCGCGGTAAGGCACAGCACGAAGGTCGGGTTCTGCCGGTCAGCGGCCTGCGGGCACGATCGCCTCGATGTCCGGCACGAGTTCGCCCAGCAGGTGAAGCGACTCCTCGTCCCACGGTCCGGGCGGCGCGACGATCGCGTGGTCCATGCCGGACGCCGCGAGTTCGGCCAGCCGCTCGAGCACCCGCGCCGGCGAGTCGGTGTCGTCGCGCCCGTCGCGGGAGATCGCCACCGACATGGCGATCGTCTTCTCGATCTCGTCATAGTCGCGCCCCTCGCCCTCGCAGTGTTCGCGCAGGACCGCGAGCTTGTGCTTGCGGATCGCCTCGCCGTCCGGGATGTCGAAGAGGTTGCAGGCGTCGGCGTACTTCGCGACGTACCGCAGCGTCCGCCGTTCCCCCATTCCACCGACGAGGATCGGCGGGTGCGGCCGGGTCAGGGCGTTGGGCGAGTTCAGCGGGTCGGCGAGGTGGTAGTGCTCGCCGTCGTACGGCGTCCGGTCGCCCCGCCACATCCGCAACGCGATCCGGAGCACCTCCTCCAGTCGGTCGAAGCGTTCCTTCGTCGGCGGGAACGGGATGCCCAGGCCCTCGGCCTCGCGGCCGTTCCAGGCCGCGCCGATACCCAGCCAGGCCCGCCCACCGGACAGGACGTCGAGCGTGGTCACGGTCTTCACCAGAACACCCGGATGCCGATACGGCGCGGCGGTGACCAGGGTGCCGAGCCGGATGCGTTCGGTCTGGCCCGCGGCGTACGCGAGCGTGGTGTAGCCCTCGAGCATGTCCAGTTCGGCGGGGCCGTTCATGCCGATCTGGAACAGGTGGTCCATCACCCAGAGGGTGTGGAAGCCGGCCTGGTCCGCGATCCGGGCGAGCCGGCCGACGCGCCGGCCGATCCGGTCCGGGCCGTCGGGCCAGGTGAAGTTGGCGATGGACAGGCTGATGCGCACCGGCGAACTCCTTCGTTAGCTGCCTAACGTTGTGCGGCTAGCATAGCCGGGAGCAGAGCGGCGTGGGCGAACCGTACAGGCGGGCGCGGCTCAGACTGCCGGCGGGCGGTGTTCGTACGGCGTGGACAACACGACCAGCGACCGGGTGGAGACGTTGGCCTTGGACCGGATCCGGGCCAGCAACTCCTCCAGCGCACGGGGACTCGTGACCCGGACCTTCAGCAGGTAGTTCTCGTCGCCCGCGACGGAGTGACAGTCCTCGATCTCGGGCACGTCCTGGAGCAGGTCGGGTGAGTCGTCGGGCTGGCTGGGGTCGATCGGCTTGATCGAGATGAACGCCGTCAGCGGCAGATCGAGCGCCTCGTAGTCGACGACCGCGGCGTATCCCTGGATGATGCCGCGCTGCTCCAGCCGGCGTACGCGCTGGTGCACCGCCGAGGTGGACAGGCCGGTGAGCTTGCCGAGTTCGGTGTACGACATCCGGCCGTTGGACGCGAGCAGCCGGACGATCTGACGGTCGAGGTCCTCCACGCCGGTCACCGTACCGCGTGAACCATGGCGTGGTCAGTCCGCGATCTCACCCCTGGGAACGCTTTCTCGGCGGCAGGCTCGGTCACCGCCTCAGCCATCGAGGACCACCAGGTCGCGGGGGCGCAGGTTGACCGCCTCCACGCCGGTGTCGGTGACCACCACGATGTCCTCGATCCGGGCACCGTGCCGGCCCTCGAAGTAGATCCCGGGCTCGACGGAGAACGCCATGCCCGGCTCCAGCGGAAGGGTGTTGCCGGCCACGATGTAGGGCTCCTCGTGGCTTTCCATGCCGATGCCGTGGCCGGTGCGGTGGATGAATTCCCCGCCGAAGCCCGCCTCGGTGATGATCGTGCGCGCGACCGCGTCCACCGACTCCGCGGTGACGCCCGGCCGCACGTGCGCGCAGGCGGCTTCCTGCGCACGCTGGAGGACGTCGTAGTAGCGCCGGAACTCCTCCGGAGGCGGGCCCCCGACCGCGTAGGTGCGGGTCTCGTCGGAGCAGTAGCCGGCCGCGGTGGTGCCCCCGATGTCGACGACCACCGGCTCACCGGCCTGGATCACCCGGTCGGAGACCTCGTGGTGCGGCGAGGCGCCGTTGGGGCCCGAGCCGACGATCACGAAGTCGACCTGCACGTGCCCCTCGGCGAGGATCGCGTCGTGGATGTCGCGGCCCACCTCGGCCTCCGTGCGGCCCGGGCGCAACCAGTCACCGACCCGGGCGTGCACCCGGTCGATCGCCGCGCCCGCGGCCCGCAGCTCGGCCACCTCGGCCGGCGTCTTGCGCATCCGCAGCTCGCGCAGGATCTCCCCCGCGAGCTTCTGCTCCACCCCGGGCAGCGACGCCCGGAAGGCGAGCACCTTCTCCGCCCACATGTGGTTGTCCAGCGCCACCGAGCCGACGCCGCCGGGCAGCAGCTTGGCCACCAGGCCGTAGGGGTCCTCTGTCTCCTGCCAGGGAACGATCTCCAGCCCCAGCTCCTCGACACCGGACGCCCTGGCCGCGGCCCGCTCCAGGCCCGGGACCACCAGGACCGGCTCGGCCTGCGCGGCCTGGGCGGGCAGCAGCAGGCACGTGAGCCGCTCCAGCGGCTTGGCGTCGTAGCCGGTGAGATAGCGCAGGTCGGGACCCGGCGAGACCAGCAGGGCGCCGACGCCGGCGGCGGCCGCGGCCGCGCGGGCACGATCGAGGCGGAGACGGAGGTCGGCGGGAGGCACGGAGGTCGTCACGCGGGCCAGCCTAGGACGCACCTCCGACAACCCGCTCCGCCTCCCCACCACATCCCGCGCACCGGCGTTTCCGGGGTGCGGCCGCACGTCCGGACCGGCTAGCTTTTCAGACCATGAGCCCACAGTCCGAGCACGTCGCGGCGACGCTCCGCCGCCTCGGCGCCACCGGCACGGTGCACGTCTTCGACCAGGAGGTGCCCACCGCCGCCGCGGCCGCCGACCAGCTCGGCTGCGACGTCGGAGCGATCGCCAACAGCCTGGTCTTCGTGGCCGGGGACGAACCCCTCCTCGTTCTCACCAGCGGTGCTCACCGGGTCGACACCAGGTACCTCGCCCGCACACTGGACCTGCCGAAGATCCGCCGCGCCGACCCCGAGCAGGTCCTCGCCGCCACCGGCCAGCAGGTCGGCGGCGTCGCGCCGGTCGGCCACCCCGCTCCACTGCGTACGGTCGTCGACCTCTGGCTGGAGAAGTACGACCCGGTGTGGGCCGGCGCCGGCGACCACCTGAGCATGTTCCCCACCAGCTACGCCGAGCTCGTCCGGCTCACCGGAGGAACACCCGCCGAGGTCGCGCCCTGAGCGGCGAGCGGATCTGACGGCGCTGCCCGCGCGGCCGGCCTGCTCGCGCTGTCGGCGGCCGGTGGTAGAAGGTTCGCGTGCGAAGCATCAGCGTCGAGGAACGCCGGGCCCGGCTGGGCCGCCGCCACCGTCTGGACGGCACCGGGTCCAGCGCCGGGCCGGTCGAGGCCGCCGAGGCGGTGGTGGCGCTGCACGCCACCGACCCGGCCACCGTCTTCCTGTCTGTCGTGGCACGGACCGGCTCCGCGGGCCCAGCCGGTCCGGCCTCGGTCGAGGACGTCGAGCAGGCGCTGTACGCCGACCGCACGCTGCTGCGGATGCTCGCCATGCGGCGGACGATGTTCGTGGTCCCGACCGCGACGGCGCCGGTGCTGCAGGCGTCCTGCACCCGCGCGGTCGCCGCGCAGCAGCGGCGCAGGTACACCCAGCTGATCGAGGCCGCCGGCCTCGGTGACGGCGCCTGGCTGAAGGACGTCGAGGAGTCCACGGCGCGGGCACTGGCCGTGCGGGGCGAGGCCACCGGCGCCGAGCTCGCCGCCGACGAGCCGCGGCTGCGGTCGCGGGTGAGGATGGCCGAGGGCAAGTCGTACGGCGGCGACCAGAACATCACCACCTGGGTGCTGCTCCTGCTCGCCGCCGACGGCCGGATCGTCCGGGGCCGACCGCGTGGTTCGTGGACGAGCACCCAGTGGCGTTGGGCACCGGCCGAGTCGTGGCTGCCGGGCGGCATGCCCGAGCTGGCGGTCGAGGCCGCGCGGGCGGAGCTGGTGCGGCGATGGCTGGCGGCGTTCGGCCCGGGCACGGTCGCCGACCTGCGCTGGTGGACCGGCTGGACGGCCCGCGACGTCAAGGCGGCCCTGACGCGGGTGGGGCCGGCGGAGGTCGACCTGGACGGGCAGACCGGACTGGTCCTGGCCGACGACCTCGAGCCGACGCAGGACCCGGACCCGTGGGTGTCCTTCCTTCCCGGCCTGGACCCCACCGCCATGGGCTGGTCCGAACGCTCCTGGTACCTCGGCGCACACCGATCCGCGCTCTTCGACCGGTCCGGCAACGTCGGTCCCACGGTGTGGGCCGACGGCCGGGTCGTGGGCGGCTGGGCCCAGCGTCCCGACGGGGAGGTGACCTACCGCCTGCTGGAGGACGTCGGCTCCGACACCGCCCGGGCGGTCGAGGAGCACGCCGCGCGGGTGCACGCCTGGCTGGGCTCGACCCGGGTGGTGCCGAGGTTCCGTACGCCGCTGGAGAAGGAGCTCGGTCGCTGACCGGAGCGGCCCGGGCGGGCGCCGGTCAGCGTTCCGCGGTCACGCTTCCGGCGGGGTGTCGGTGAAGTCGTCTAGGTTGTCGCCATGCCGAGCGCCGCCAGCGAGAAGACGCTGCTTCTCGACACCGCGTCCCTGTACTTCCGCGCCTTCTTCGGCGTGCCCGACTCCATGCGCGCCCCCGACGGCACGCCGGTCAACGCCGTCCGCGGGCTGCTGGACTTCATCGCCCGCCTGGTGACCGACCATCAGCCGACCCATCTGGTCGCCTGCTGGGACGACGACTGGCGTCCGCAGTGGCGAGTGGACCTGCTGCCGAGCTACAAGGGCCACCGGGTGGCCGAGGAGGTGCCGGGCGGTCCCGACGTCGAGGAGGCCCCGGACGCGCTGGAGACCCAGGTGCCGGTGATCCGTGCCGCTCTGGCTGCGCTGGGCATCGCGGTGGTCGGCGCACCCGGCTGCGAGGCCGACGACGTGATCGGGACTCTCACCGCGCGCTCGCCCCGGCCGGTCGACGTGGTGACCGGTGACCGCGACCTGTTCCAGCTGGTCGACGACTCCCGCGCCGTCCGCGTGCTCTACACCGCACGCGGCGTGGGGAGGCTGGACATCGTCGACGAGGCCTGGGTGGCAAAGAAATACTCCATTCCGGGCCGGGCCTACGCCGACTACGCCGTACTGCGGGGAGATCCTTCCGACGGGCTGCCCGGCGTGCCCGGCGTCGGCGACAAGACCGCGGCCGGACTGATCTCCAAGTACACCGACCTCGACGGTGTACTCGCCGCGGTCGAGGACGAGACCAGCGGCCTGGCGCCCGGCCTGCGGCTGAAGCTGCGCCAGTCGGGCGACTATCTCACCGCCGCGCGCGCCGTGGTGGCCGTGCTGCCCGACGCCGAGCTGCCCGAGGCCGACGCCACCCTCCCCGGCGCACCGGTCGATCCGGACGGCTGGGCCGAGCTCGTACGGAAATGGGGACTCGGCGGGTCGGCCGAGCGGGTGGTGACCGCACTCGCCCAGCGGGGCGGCTGACCGCGGCGACCCCGGCTGCTCGCTGCCTCGCGCCGAGACCGGGGCCGGGTCCAGCGGCTCAGGGCTCCAGCAGGTCCCGCTCCGGCAGCGCCGAGAAGGCGGCGTGCGGCTCTGTCTGGTACCAGAACGCCGTGGACGCGATGTCGTCCTCCAGCGGCCGGAAGCGTGCCTGACCGCGGAGTGACGACTTGAAGCCGAGCGCCTGAACGGTCACCCGCAGGTCGCCGGTGAAGCGAATCGGGTCCTGGACATGCCAGCGGTACAACCCGAACCTCTGCTGGGTCCGCATGAACCCGTCGGGCACGAGCACCTGCGGCATGCCGAGGTAGGGCGTACTGAACGCTCCGTATGCGCCCTTGGGGTGCTCGAACGCCCACGCCCCGCCGAAGTAGTCCTCGGTGCCCGTGCCGCAGATGGTGGGAAACTCCTCGTCCCCGTCCAGGTAGAACTTCAGCTCGCCCTCGCCCCACCAGCCGTCGTGGTGGGACTCCCAGGCGATGTAGGTCCCCACGTAGTGGCCCTGACCGCGCACGCCGGACAGCAGCGTGTGCACCTCGCCGTGCGGGAGCGGGTCGCTGCGCCGCCACTGGGCGTGGAAGTACGCGCGGTCCTGCTCGACCTCGGTGAGCGCGTAGGTGATCTGGTAGAAGAACCCGCGCACGGGTTCGGGGTCGAGGTTCTCCACGGTGATCCGGGCGTGCCCGCGAAACGGCATCTCCCAGTAGGAGTTGAAGCCGCCGGTGGGGTTGACCGCCACCGGGACCGAGTTGATCTGTGCGAACTCTCCCCAACCGTGGCAGAAGAAGTCGCCGAGCGGCACCTCGACCGAGGGGTTCTCCTCGCCGTCCCAGTAGCACCGGAGGACGAGCCGGCGCCATGCCGTCGGCGTGACCGTGATCCACAGGTGCTGGATCGCGCCGGGGCCGTCGACGTCGGCCAGCGTCACCACCGACTCGCCGGGAATCTCGATGCAGGGACGGACCTTCCAGCCCTGGCCGAGTTCGCGGGCGGCGCCCTCCCCCTGGGTGGCGCGCGCACCGCCTGCGCGTGACCCGTCGGGGTTCTCCGCGCTGATCGACCTGGTCTGTGCGGACGAGAGCCGGCTCAGGTTGCCCAGGTGCATGCCGAGGCCGTTGAAGTCGGGCACGATTCCTCCGGTGGCGTCAACTCCTGCTTGCGCAGCAAGCCAACCGGATCGGCGGTGCCCGGGCCACCGTCGCGGGTGATCCTGACCGCACGCGGTCAGGATCACCCGCCCGGGAGGCTGCGCAGTCAGATGGTCCGGTGGCCAGTCAGGTGCGCGGTCAGGTGCGCAGTCGGCCGTCGGTCAGTCGGCGTCGGAGGCCACCGAGGCGTACGCCACCACCCCGCGGCGCAGCGCCTCCACCGTCGCCCTTGCGGTCCTGCGCAGCACGCCGCCGCCGGCCGCGTCGGCCACCTGGTCGGCCAGGTCGACGATCTGCTTGACCCAGCGCACGAAGTCGCCCGCCGCGAACCCGGTCTCGTCGAGCACGTCGGCCAGCGGCGCACCGGCCGCCCAGCGGTAGGCCGCCCACGCGAAACCGAGATCGGGCTCGCGCAGGAAGTCCAGGCGGAAGGAGTCCTCCAGGCTGTCCAGGTCTCCCCAGATCCGCACCACCGCGCCGAGCGCCTCGCGGGCCGCGCCGCCGGGCAGTTTGGGGGGCCCGACGTCGTCGGGTGTGCGGGACTCGTACGCCAGCGCCGACAGGCAGGCCGCCAGCTCCGGTGGGGTGAGGTCGTCCCACACGCCCTGGCGCAGGGACTCGGCCGCCACCAGGTCGAGCTCGCTGTAGATGCGCGACAGCCGGTCACCGGCTTCGGTGGTGCGGTCGCCGTGGAGGTACTCCAACTCGTCCAGCACCTCACACACCCGGTCGAACTGCCGGGCGATGGTGTTGGAGCGCGACTCCACCCGTCGCTGCAGCCCCTCGGTCTCCCGGGCCAGCTTGAAGTAGCGCTCTGCCCAGCGGGCGTGGTCCTCGCGGTCGGAGCAGCCGTGGCAGGGGTGGGACCGCATCGCCGCGCGCAGGTCCTGCAGCTGCTGGTCGTCCTCGGCGGGCAGGCCGCCGCGGCGCCGCCTGGGGAGGTCGGCGTGGTCGGGCGACTTCTGCCGCAGGGTCGAGGCCAGGTCGCGGCGGTGCTGGGCGTTGCGCGGGTTGAACGACCGCGGCAGCCGCATCCGGGTGAGCGACTCCACCGGCTGGGGGAAGTCCACCAGCGACAGCTTGCGCACCCGGCGGTCCTCGGTCAGCACCGTCGGCCGCGGACCGTCGCCGCCGGCCGCGTGACCGGGGTCGAGGACCACCGCGATGCCCGCCTGCCGCCCGGCGGGGACGGCGATGATGTCACCGGACCGGAGCCGGCCGAGGGAGTCCACCACCTCCGCGCGCCGGTCGGCACGCCGACGCCTGGACTGGGAGTTCTCGTGCTCCTTGATCCGCCGGCGAATCGTGGCGTACTCCATGAAGTCGCCGAGGTGGCACTCCATCCCCTCGTGGTAGCCGTCCATCGCCTCCTCGTTGCGACGGACCTGGCGGACCAGCCCGACCACCGCCCGGTCGGCCTGGAACTGCGCGAACGACGACTCCAGCAGCTCCCGGGCCCGCTCCCGTCCGAACTGGCGGACGAGGTTGACGGCCATGTTGTACGACGGGCGGAAGCTCGACCGCAGCGGATAGGTGCGGGTGGAGGCGAGACCCGCGACGGAGGCGGGCTCGAGTCCGGGCTGCCACAGAACGACGCCGTGCCCCTCGACGTCGATGCCGCGCCGGCCGGCCCGCCCGGTGAGCTGGGTGTACTCCCCCGGCGTGATGTCGGCGTGGGTGTGGCCGTTCCACTTGACCAGCTTCTCCAGCACCACCGACCGCGCCGGCATGTTGATGCCGAGCGCAAGCGTCTCGGTGGCGAACACCACCCGCACCAGCCCCCGCGCGAACAGCACCTCCACGATCTCCTTGAACGTGGGCAGCATCCCGGCGTGGTGCGAGGCGATCCCGCGTTCGAGGCCCTCCAGCCACTCGTGGTAGCCGAGCACCGCGAGGTCCTCCGGCGGCATGTCGGCGGTCCGGGCCTCGGCGTAGGCGCGGATCTGCGCCGCCTGGTCGGGCCGGGTGAGCCGGATGCCGGCGTACAGACACTGCAGCACGGCCGCATCACAGGCCTGCCGGCTGAAGATGAACACGATCGCCGGCAACAGCCCCTCGGCCTCCAGCTTCTCCGCCACCTGCGCGCGGCTCGGGGTGAACGCGATCCGGCTTCCGCCGCGCGGTTGGCGGCCGCGACGAGGGCCGCGGTCGTCGCGGCGGGCGAACCGCCAGTGGTCGCGCACGATCCGGGCCAGCTCCGGGTTGACCTTCGCGCTGTCGCCTGGCTGCCCGGTGTCGGCGAACAGGTCGTACATCCGCCGGCCGACCATCACGTGCTGGAACAGCGGGACCGGCCGGCGCTCCTCCACCACGATCTCGGTGTGCCCGCGCACCGTCGCCAGCCACTCGCCGAACTCCTCCGCGTTGGACACAGTGGCCGACAGCGACACCAGCTGCACCGAGTCGGGAAGGTGGATGATGACCTCCTCCCACGTCGCGCCCCGGAACGGGTCGGCGAGGTAGTGCACCTCGTCCATCACGACGTAGGACAGGCCACGCAGCGTCGAGGAGCCGGCGTAGAGCATGTTGCGAAGGACCTCGGTGGTCATCACCACCACCGGTGCCTCGCCGTTGATCGTGTTGTCGCCGGTCAGCAGGCCCACCCGCTCCAGGCCGTAGCGCTGGACGAGTTCGGCGTACTTCTGGTTGGACAGTGCCTTGATCGGCGTGGTGTAGAAACACTTGCCGCCGGTCTCCAGCGCACGGTGGACGGCGTACTCGCCCACCACCGTCTTGCCCGAGCCGGTCGGTGCGGCCACGAGCACGCCCTTGCCGTCCTCCAACGCGGCGCAGGCAGTGATCTGGAACGGGTCGAATTCGAAGTCGTAGAGCTGTCGAAACGCCTGGAACGAGGTGCCGTTGGCAGCCTGGAACCGGGCGTACCGCTCCGCCGGGGAGCTCATGGCCTCAAGGCTACGGTGTCCCGCCCGCATTCACGCCGGGCCGGGTCGGGCCCACAGCGCGGCGGCAGGTACGGCCTCAGCGCGGCGGCGGGGCGAACACCTGCAGCGCGCCCGGCACGCACTCCACAGTCAGCGGCAGCGGGCCCACCCGCTCACCGTCGGCGTACGCGGTGATCCCCGCCGAGGCGACGCTCACCGTCTTGGCGCGGTACATCGTCACGGCCGGATGCCCGACATGGGTGCCCTTGGTGAGCTTCGGGAAGAGTCGTACGAGTTCGTGCCGGGAGACCGGTCCGATCACCGCGACGTCCAGCAGCCCGTCGGCGGGGTCGGCGCCGGCACAGATCCGCAGCCCGCCGCCGTAGGAGGGGGTCACGCCGACGGCGACCAGCAGCGCGTCCGCCTGCTCCTCCTCCTGGTCGAGTTCGAGGACGAACCGCTGGGGGCGGAAACTGCCCAGCTCCGCGACCACCGCGAGGTCGTACCGCAGCCGGCCGCGCGGCCAGGTCATCCCGGCCACCCGCTCGGCGACGCGGGAGTCGAAACCGGCGCAGAGCACCGTGGAGAACAACTCGTCGCCGACCCGGCCGAGATCCTGTGCCCGGGTGAATCCCGCCACCACGATGTCCGCGGCCGCCAGCGGGTCGCCGACGGGTGCGCCGACGGACCGGGCGAGGTCGTTACCGGTGCCTGCCGGGATCACGCCGAGCGGAGTGCCGGACTCGGCGACCGCCTGCAGGGCAAGGTGCGCCATGCCGTCGCCGCCGATCACCACCAGGCCGTCGACGCCCCGGGCGACCGCCCGGCGAGCGAGATCGGCCGCCTCGTCGGCGTCCCGTCCGGCTTCCCAGCGGGCACGTATACCCGCCTCGGTCAGCCGTTCGGTGACCGGCTCGGCGAGCCGGGCACCGCGGCCGCGGCCGGAGGTGGGGTTGACCAGAACCGCGATCTCTCGGAGCACGCGGCGAGCGTAGCGCCCCCGCCGACCCGCGGCAGCGGCGGTCTCGAACTCACAGGTCGGCGTGACCTGACGGCGGCCGGCGCCTCGGCCGGCCGGTCGTCAGTCGTCGCGGCCGGCGCGTTCGATCCCCTCGATGTCGATGCCCTGGGCGATCAGCTTGGCCTTCCGTCGCCGGTCGGTCAGGCGGGCGATCTGCTCCGATGCCAGGAAGAGGATCGTCATCGGGATGGCCAGGATGAGCATCGTCACCGGGTCGGTGGAGGGTGTGGCGACCGCGGCGAAGACGAAGATGCCGAAGATGATCCAGGCCCGCGCCCTGGCCAGGGTCGCCGAGGACAGCACACCGACGAGGTTGAGCATGACGACGAAGACCGGGATCTCGAACGCGACGCCGAAGACCAGCAACAGCCGCAGGACGAACGACAAGAAGACGTCGACGCTCGGATAGTTGGACACCCCGCTCGGGGTGAAGTCGATCAGGACGTTCAGGCCCTTGGGCATCGCGTAGTAGCCGACCACCACACCACCGATGAACAGCGGCGCGGCCGAGCCCATGAACACCATCGTCCACTTGCGCTCGTTGCGGTGCAGCCCGGGCAGGATGAACGCCCACAGTTGGTACAGCCAGACCGGTGAAGAAATCACCAGCCCAGCGATCAAGGCCACCTTCAGCTGCAGCATCAGCGGGCCGGCGACGTCGCCGAACACCAGCTTGACGTCGACGTTGCGCTGCGCCTGGAGGTTCTTGATGGCCATGTCGAGCGGCTCGCGCAGCAGGTCGAACAGCTGCGGATAGAAGATCCAGCCGAGGATCATCCCGAGCAGGATCGCGCCCACGGCCTTGAACAGCCGCGACCGAAGCTCGCGGAGATGCTCGACGAGCGCCATCCGGCCTTCGGGGTCCGGCGACGGCTTGGAAGGACGCCGGACTCGCAACCGGCCGAGGGACAGGCTCACGACACTCCCAACTAGGCGCCGTCCCGCTCACCGCGGGCCGGCGCGGACTGGCTCACCTGTTGGTGCTGTTGGTGTGCTGGGGGTCCTCGACGGGCTGCTGGACCGGCTGCTGCCCAGGCTGCTGAACCGGCTGCTGGTAGGGCTGCTGCACACCGTTGGTGGTGTTGGGCTGGTGGTAGACCGGCTGCTGGTGCTGCGGAGGCGCTGCGACTTCCTGCGGCTTCTCCTCGTCGCGGACCTCCGACTTGAAGATCTTCAGCGCCTGGCCGAGGCCCTTGGCGGTCTGCGGGAGACGGGTCGCACCGAAGAGCAACACCAGGACGACCCCGATGATGATCAGCTCGGTCGGTCCAAGAGATCCCATGATTAGCCTCTCAGTCGGTGATTCTCGCTCGATGGTACGCCCTGATCCCCCGAACGAGGGGTCAGGTCGGTTCAGCCTCCGTGACCGGCCCCGGCCGTGGCGCGCCGACGCGATGAGGTCGGACCACGACGTTCTGTGAGGCGTTCCCGGTGTCTGCCGGCCCCGCGTACGGGTTCACGTCGACCCCTACCCGGTGTCGGCCGGGGCCTCGCCGGTGCGGCTTCGGCGTCTTCGTCGCCCGACCGCTCGGCGGCGATCTGCAGCTTGCGTTCGGCCGCGGCCAGCTCCGTGAGCACTCCCTTGGCCCGGCGCCACAACCAGACACCGAGCAGGGAATAGAGAACCACCGCGAACACGGCGATTCCCCCGAAGATCAGGACCCACATCACGCGGAGCAGACTAACGCATGCCCTGGCGGGGCTCGGCGGCGTCGGCGGCACCGGTCACCCCGGTTGTTTCGTACGCCGCGAGCGCGTCCACCGCGTCCTGGCGGACGGCCTCGGCGAGCTCGGGCGGCTCCACCACCCGGGCCCCGCCGCCCAGGCGGAGAGCCAGCCGCCGCAGCCACCGCGGGTCGGCCACCCGCAGCCGGACCCGCAGCGAGCCGTCCCGCAGCTCGGTGACCTGCTCGCACGGGTAGTATTCCGCCACCCAGGCCGCCGACGGCTCCAGCTCCAGCGTGGCCACGGGGTAGTCCGGCGAGGAGCGGAACAGTCCCTCCGACAGGTCACGTGGCCGGGCCTGCGGCGGCGGTGCGGCGGGCTGGTCGAGCACCCGCACGTCGCTCACCCGGTCCAGGCGGAACAGCCGGACGTCCTCGGCCCGGTGACACCAGCCCTCGAGGTAGGTCCACCCCTCCGCCTGCAGCAGGCGCATCGGGTCGACGTCGCGTTCGGTGGTCTCGTCGCGGTAGGGCACCCAGTAGCGGAGGTGGACTCGCCGGCCCCGGGCCAGGGCGTCCTGGAGGATCTGCCGGACCTTCGGGTCCTCGGCGGCGTCGACCCGGACGGCCACCTTGTCCAGGCCCGCGTCGACCTGCCCCGCGGCCCGCTCCAGGCGGTCGATCACCGGATCGAGCAGCGCCCGCTCCGCCTGGCCGCCGGACTCCCGCAGGACGCGCAGCGCCACCAGCAGCCCGAGTGCCTCGTCCGCGGTCAACCGGAGCGGCCGGGCCAGGAACTCGGCGTTGGACACGTGGATGACGCCCTCGCCCTCCACGGCGTCCATGTCGACCTCGATGTAGTCGCCGGGCATCATGCCGGGCAGACCACAGAACCACAGCACACCGAGGTCGGACACCAGCTGCTTCTCGCTGATGTGGAAGGTCCGGGCCACGTCGGCGACCCGGGCGCCGGGATGGGCCAGGAGGTACGGCAACAACGCGAGCAGGCGGCGCACCTGCTCCTTCGCGCCACCGGGGCCGGCCGTGCGGGTGGCCTCAACCATCGTGGGCCACCTCCACCAGCAGCCCCTTGAGGTGCCGGATCACCGCCTCGCGCAGGTCGGGCGGGTCGAGGGCGACCGCGCCCGCGGCGTACCCGGCGATCTCCTCGGCGAGGGTCACCGGGTCGGAGAAGCCGACCTCGAGGACGTCCCAGCCGCTGCCGTCGGGACTGACCGACGACGCCCGCCTGCGCAGGCCGTGCCCCGCGCCGGCGCGCACCCGAATCCGGGCGGTGCGGCGCAACTCCTCCTGCGGGGACATCCGGGCCGCCTCGGCGCGGATGTCGACCCCCTCCGGAACGGTGAACGCGCCCGGACGGCCCACCGGCCGAACCGGCCCGGCGATCCGGGACAACCGGAACATCCGGGTCGCCGCCCGGTCGCGGTCGTGCCCCAGGACGTACCACCGGCTGCGCCAGTTGAGGATCCCCCACGGCTCGAGCGTGCGGTGCTGCGCGCCGCCGGCACCGGGCCGGCGGTAGTCGAAGGAGACGACCGTGCGCGACTGCACCGACCGCCACAACGGCTCGAACGCCGGCTCGCTGGCCGGAAGCCGCGGCTCCAGCGTGGTCACCGGGCCCGTGTCGGCGCCGGTGTCCGCACGCACGTCGGCGCCCGCGTCGGGGACCTGCCCAGGCACCGCTGAGGAAGCCTGCGCGGTCGATGAAGCTGCCGAAGGCGACGCGGAACTGCCCGGCGCAGCGGCGGCGCCCGCCACGAATCCGTCGGCACCGAGCTTGAGCACAGCCCGGGAGGTGGCCTCGGCCAGGCTGGCGTGCTCCCACACCCGGGCGGCCAGGCCGAGCACGGCGGCCTCCTGGGCGGTGAACGTCAACGGCGGCAGCTCGAACTCGCTCCGGCGGATGCGGTAGCCCACCTCGTCGTCGAATCCGCTGGCCACCGAGCCGACCTCGATCGGAATGCCGAGGTCGCGCAACTCGTCCTTGTCGCGCTCGAACATCTTCTCGAACGCCTCAGGGGTCTGCTCGCGGTAGTCCTCCACCAGCTGGCGTACGCGGGCCTTGGGCACGAAGTGGTGCGAGACCAGCAGGCAGATGACGAGATTCATCAACCGCTCGGACTTGCGGGGCGCTGCCACGCGCGTCACCCCTTTCCGCGCGGCTGGTGCACTCGAGCCACTTCGAACAGACTAGCGACCACCGACGTGAGGCTATCGCACCCGAAGTGCGACACGGCGCGAAAGTGCACAGGCACGCCGAAGCACTCCGAAGCGCTCCGAACCACTCCGGACCAGGACCGAGCCGGTAGCGTCGCCCCCTGTGATCCGATGGCGGGAAGGTGTCGCCGGCCAGGTCCGCCGGTCGTGGGCCGGAGTGGTGGAACTCGACGTGGACACCGGCGAGGGGGTGCTGCCCGCGCTGGCGTACGTCGATCTGGTGGGCCGGCCCGAGCCCGGCGACCGTGTCCTCCTCAACACCACCGCCTACCACCTGGGCCTGGGCACCGGTGGGTTCGCCCTGGTCGTGGCCGTACCCGACCGGCTCCCGGCCGACCCGGACGGGCCCGGGCATCTGGTCAAGGCCCGCTACACACCGCTGCAGACCACGGTGCTCGGCATCGACGAACCCGACTCCCCCGCGCACGACCTGCTGGCCGACGCCGACGACCTCGCCGGCATGCCGGTGGTGGTGGCCGATCTGCACTCCGCGCTGCCGGCCGTACTCGCCGGGCTGTACGACGCCGCGCCGGAGGCGTCGGTGGCGTACGTCATGACCGACGGCGCGGCCCTTCCACTCGCGTTGTCCCGCACCGTGGCCGGGCTGGCACGGGCGGGCTGGCTACCCGCCGGCACGGTCACCGTCGGCCAGTCGTTCGGCGGCGACCTCGAGGCGGCCACGGTCCACACCGGCCTGCTCGCGGCCCGGTTGGTGCTCGGCGCGGACGTCGCCGTCGTGACCCAGGGGCCCGGGAATCTCGGCACCGGCACCCGCTGGGGGTTCACCGGGGTGGCGGTGGGCGAGGTGGTCAACGCGGTGGCCGCCCTGGGCGGCCGGGCGGTGGGCGCGCTGCGGTTGTCCCAGGCCGATCAGCGCGTACGACACCAGGTGGTCTCCCACCACAGCCTTACTGCGTACGGCCGGGTCGCGCTGGCCGCCGCCGACCTCGCGGTGCCCGACCTGCCCGGCGACTTCGGTGACCAGGTGCGCGCACTCGTGGAGCCGCTGCGCGATCGGCACCGACTGGTGAGGACTCCCGTCCACGGCCTGGAAACCGCGCTGGCCCGCAGCCCGGTCGCGTTGTCGTCGATGGGTCGCGGGCCGGAGCAGGATGGCGCCTACTTCGTCGGCTGCGCGGCCGCCGGACGCCACGCCGCCCGGCTTCTCCTCGGCTGAGGAGAGGCCGGGCGGCGCCGGTTGTTCGGTTCTTCGTTTGTTCGTGCCGTTGTGGGTTCGGCGGTGGCCCGCCGTGGCTGGCCGGCGTCAGTTGGCGCCGAGGATGTCCACCACGAACACAACCGTGTCGGTCTTCTTCACGTCGGTCTGCGGAAGGGCCTGGCCGAAGCCCTGGTCCGGCGGCAGGACCAGCAGCACGCGGCTGCCGACGGTCTGGCCGACCAGGCCCGCGGTGAGCCCCTTCACCGGAGTCCGGGTGAGCGGGAGGTTCTCGTAGCTGCCGCGCTGCCAGGAGGAGTCGAACGGCTTGCCGGTCCGCCAGTTGACGGCCATGTAGTGCATGTTGATCGTCTGCTTGGCGGTGACCTTCGGGCCCTTGCCCTTGATCAGCGGCTGCGAGACGAGCTTCTTCGGGGCGGTCGCACCCTTGGGGATGGTGATCGCGGTCGGGATGTCCTTGGCGTCGGTCTTCACCGTGGGCAGGCCCTTCGGCGGGGTGACCTTCGTGCCCTCGGCCTTGCTCAGCGGCTTGTAGGCCTTCTTCACGTCGATCACGAACACCAGACTGTCGGTGCCCTTGATGCCGGCCTGCGGCTGGCCGTTGGCGCCGTAACCGTCCTTCGGCGGGATGGTGATGAGCACCCGGCTGCCGACCGGCTTGCCGACCAGGCCGGTCACGAAGCCGTTGATCAGCTTGCCCTTGGCGAGCCCGAACGAGGTGGGGCCGCCGTTCTTCCAGGACGAGTCGAACTCCTTGCTGTCCCGGCCGTTGATGCCCACGTAGTCGACGACGACCTCCTGGCCCTCGGCGAGCTTGGCGCCGGAGCCCTCCTTGATCACCTTGGACTGGGTGGAGGCGACGCTGAACGGCTTGTCGAAGGTGACGGTGGGCTTCTTGCCCAGGTCACCGGCGACCTTGACCGCGTCGATCGTGCTGGTCTTCTGCTTGGCGGGTGCGGTCGCCTCGGCCGACTTGGTGGCCTTGTCGGACGAACCGGACGAGTCGGTCGAGTCGGACGAGCCGCACGCGGCGGTGACGACGAGCAACGACGTCAGTAGGGCGGCTATCAGGCCACGACGCACTGGGAACACCTCGGAATCGGGAGACGGCACAAACAGTCGACCACACTAGACCGGGAACCTTAGACGTCCCTGAGCGACCCGCGGGCGTACGGAACGTGACAAATCCGGGGGTCGCGGATGATTTCACATGCTCTGGATGAGCTTTTCCACCCGCTCGTCGACGCTGCGGAACGGGTCCTTGCACAGGACCGTGCGCTGGGCCTGGTCGTTGAGCTTGAGGTGCACCCAGTCGACGGTGAAGTCACGGCGGCGCTCCTGGGCACGCTTGATGAACTCACCGCGTAGCCGGGCCCGGGTGGTCTGCGGCGGGACCGACTTCGCCTCGAACACCTCGAGGTCGTTGGTCAACCTCACCATCTGGCCGCGGCGCTCGAGCAGGTAGTAGAGCCCGCGGTCGCGGTGGATGTCGTGGTAGGCCAGGTCGAGCTGGGCGACCCGTGGGCTGTTCAGCGACAGGCCGTGCTTGGTGCGGTAGCGGTTGACCAGGCGGTACTTCGCCACCCAGTCGATCTCGCGGTCCACCAGAGTCAGGTCGCCGGAGTCGACCGCCTTCAGCGTGCGTTCCCACAGGTCGAGCACCTTGGTCACCAGCGGCGTGGCGAGCTCGCGGCGCTCGACGAAGTCGCGGGCCTTGGTGAAGTACTCCTCCTGGATTTCCAGCGCGCTGGCCTCGCGGCCGTTGGCGAGCCGCACCTTGCGCCGGCCCGTGATGTCGTGGGAAATCTCGCGGATCGCGCGGATGGGGTTTTCCAGCGTCAGGTCGCGCAGGACCAGCCCGGACTCGATCATCCGGAGCACCAGGTCGGTGGCACCCACCTTCAGCAGGGTGGTCGTCTCCGACATGTTGGAGTCGCCGACGATGACGTGCAGCCGACGGTAACGCTCGGCGTCGGCGTGCGGCTCGTCGCGGGTGTTGATGATCGGGCGGGACCGGGTGGTGGCCGAGGAGACGCCCTCCCAGATGTGCTCGGCCCGCTGGCTGACCGCGTAGACCGCGCCGCGTGGTGTCTGCAGCACCTTGCCGGCGCCGCAGATGATCTGCCGGGAGACGAGGAACGGGATGAGCACGTCGGCCAGCCGGGAGAACTCGCCGTGCCGGCTGACGAGGTAGTTTTCGTGGCAGCCGTAGGAGTTGCCGGCGGAGTCGGTGTTGTTCTTGAACAGATAGACGTCCCCGGCGATGCCCTCCTCGCGCAACCGCCGCTCGGCGTCGACGAGCAGGCCCTCGAGGATCCGTTCCCCCGCCTTGTCGTGCGTCACCAGGTCGATGATCGAGTCGCACTCGGGAGTGGCGTACTCGGGGTGGCTGCCGACGTCGAGGTAGAGCCGGGCGCCGTTGCGCAGGAAGACGTTGCTGCTCCGCCCCCAGGACACGACCCGCCGGAAGAGGTAACGGGCCACCTCGTCGGGCGAAAGCCGCCGCTGACCGCGGAAGGTACAGGTGACGCCGTACTCGTTCTCGAGGCCGAAGATGCGACGGTCCATGGTCACCACACTATGTCGTCGTGGCGTCGCAGGGGCGGAGCGAGCGAAGTTGATCTGGTCACGATGCGGCTACGCAGGTCCCCCGGGCTGCTCGCCGGGCGGCGTGTCGCCGGATGTCCCGCCAGGCGGGCTGTCCGGGGTCTCACCGGACGCACCGCCGGGTGTGGTGTCCGACGACTGCGCCGGGGCCGAACCAGGTGCAGCGGACTCCCCTGCGGTGAGCAGCCGCTCCAGGGCCGGACCCACCAGCCGGCGGAACTTCCGCTTCTGGACGCGGGTGCGGTCGAGCACGGCCACCTCGAGCTGGTTGGCGTCGAGCCGGCGGTTGCCGTTGCCGTCCTGGCCGAGTGCCTCCACCGCGAGGGCGAGGGCCACCGACAATGACCGGCCCGGCTGGTAGCGGCGCTCCAGGAAGGCGTTGATCTGCTCGGCGGAACCACCCATGGCCGCGAAGCCGCGTTCGTCGGCGACCGACCCGTCGTAGGTCAGGCGGTAGATCTGGTCCTGCTCCGCGGACTCACCGACCTCCGCGACGAACAACTCGACCTCGTAGGGCTTCTCGGCGACGCTGGAGAAGATCGTGCCCAGCACCTGGGCGTAGAAATTGGCCAGGCCGCGGGCGGTGACGTCACGTCGGTCGTACGAATATCCGCGCATGTCCGCGCTGCGGACACCGGCCACGCGGAGGTTCTCGAACTCGTTGTAGCGGCCGACCGCGGCGAACGCGATCCGGTCGTAGATCTCGCTGATCTTGTGCAGCGCTGGTGAGCGGTTCTCCGCGACCAGCACGATGCCGTTGTCGTACTGCAGCACGGCCACACCGCGACCGCGGGAGATGTTCTTCCGGGCGAAGTCCGCCCGGTCCTTCATCTGTTGTTCGGGCGAGACGTAGAACGGCATCGTCATCGGGCGTCACCGCTCTCGTCGTGGGGGAACACCGGTGCGGACGGACCGTCGGGGCGGCGCATCCGCCCGGCCAGCAGGCGCTCCACGAACGCGGCCACCTCGTCGTCGGGCAACCGGTGGAAGCCCGCGTCGCTGACTGTCGCGACCATGGGGTAGATGCGGCGGGAGACGTCCGGTCCGCCGGTCGCGGAGTCGTCGTCGGCGGCGTCGTACAACGCCTGCAGGCATCCGCCGACGGCGTCGTCACGGCCGGCCTCGGAGTGGTAGAGCTTCTTCAGCGCGCCACGGGCGAACACCGAACCCGAACCGATCGAGTGGAACTCACGCTCCTCGTAGCGGCCACCGGTGATGTCGTAGGAGTAGATCCGGCCGTGGCCGGTCTCCAGGTCGTAGCCGGCGAAGAGCGGAACCACCGCGAGACCCTGCATGGCCAGCCCGAGGTTGGACCGCAACAGCAGGCCCAGCCGGTTGGCCTTGCCCTCGATGGACAACGTTGTGCCCTCGAGCTTCTCGTAGTGCTCCAGCTCCACCTGGAACAGCCTGACCAGCTCAGCGCCGACGCCCGCGCTGCCGGCGTAACCCACCACGGAGTATTCGTCCGCGGGGAACACCTTCTCCACGTCGCGGACCGCGATGACGTTGCCCATCGTCGCCCGCCGGTCACCGGCCATCACCACGCCGCCCTCGTAGGTCGCGGCCACGATGGTGGTGCCGTGTGGCACCTCGTCGCCCACCGCCGCGCCGGGTGGTGTCCGACCACCGGGCAGCATCTCCGGCGCGTGCGCGCCCAGGAACTCGGCGAACGACGAGGTCCCGGTGGCGAAGAGAGCGTCGGGAAGACGCCCGGCGCCTGCTCGATCGGTGCCCACACCTCTCCTTCCAGTCCTGCTGGGTGTGTCGTGGTGTCCCCGGCGGATCGTCACCGGGCTCATCCGGAAACCTACCGGGGCGCGGCGACATACGGGGCATGAGACCTGAGGTCCGTGCGGCCTCAACCGGCAACCTGTGTGACCGCGACGGCCGGTCGAGCGTGGCGAGCACCAGGCGGACGCCCGGTGTGCCGCGGACCGGCCGCGCGGTCGCGAACCTGCCGTCGAGGAACCGGCCGGCCAGGTGCTACTGGCCGCCCTTCTGGACGAAGCTACGCACGAAGTCCTCGGCGTTCTCCTCCAGCACCTCGTCGATCTCGTCCAGGATCGAGTCGACGTCCTCGTCGATCTGGTCCTTGCGTTCCTTGGTGGCCTCGTCGGCCTGGACGTCGGTGAGCTCCTCTTCCTCGGAGCCCTTGCGCGTGGTGCGGTGCTGCTGACCGCCCGCGCCGCCGTCTCGTGTTCCCATCTCGCCCCTCCCCGACCTACTCCACAGGGGTTGCTTTGGTACCGCCTACCTGGACCTTACAAGCGCATACCGACTAGGGGCAGGTACCCAGCGCACCAGACTCGACACCCTACGGGCTTTGCCGGGCAAAACGGGACGAACGGCAGTCTCCCGTAGGTCCTGAGGACCGGGCTCAGGGGCCGGATCCGGCCCATCTCCTATGGTCTGTCCGCGGGACAGGCCGGACGGGCCCTAGCCACCCGTGATGGCGCGGACCAGCTCCTCCGCTGTCCGGCAGCGGTCCAGCAGCCGGCCGACGTGGGTGCGGGTCCCCCGCAGCGGCTCCAGGGTGGGAACGCGCTGCAGCGACTCGTTGCCCGGGAGGTCGAAGATCACCGAGTCCCACGATGCGGCAGCCACGTGCTCGGAGTACTGCGCCAGGCACCGGCCGCGGAAGTAGGCGCGGGTGTCCTCCGGCGGCTGCTGCACGGCGCGCTCGATCTCCGCGTCGGTGAGGATCCGGGCCATCCGGCCGCGCTCGACGAACCGGGGATACAGGCCGCGCTCGGGCCGCAGGTCGGCGTACTGCAGGTCGACCAACTGGAGCTTGGGGTGGCTCCAGTCCAGCCCGTCCCGCTCGCGGTACTGCTGCAGGACGGCCAGCTTGGCCACCCAGTCCAGCTCGCGGGACAGCGACATCGGGTCGGACTCCAGGCGGGTCAGCACCGACTCCCAGCGGTCCAGGACGTCCCTGGTCTGCGGGTCGGTGTCGGCGCCGCTGCGGTCCTCGACGTACTTGCGTGCGTTTTCGAGGTACTCCATCTGGAGCTGGACCGCGGTCAGCTTGCGGCCGCTCTTCAGGGTCAGGAGATGGCGCAGGCTCGGGTCGTGCGAAACCTCGTGCAACGAGGTCACCGGGTGCTCGACGCTCAGGTCGGTGGTGAGGAAGTCGTCCTCGATCATCGCCAGCACCAGCGCCGTCGTGCCGGCCTTGAGGTAGGTCGCCACCTCCGACAGGTTGGCGTCGCCGATGATGACGTGCAGGCGGCGGTACTTGTCGGCGTCGGCGTGCGGCTCGTCGCGGGTGTTGATGATCGGGCGCTTCAGCGTGGTCTCCAGGCCCACCTCGACCTCGAAGAAGTCGGCCCGCTGGCTGATCTGGAAGCCGTGTCGGCTGCCGTCCTGGCCGAGCCCGACCCGCCCGGCCCCGCACACGACCTGCCGGCTGACGAAGAACGGCGTGAGGTTGCGCACGATGTCGGCGAACGGGGTCGACCGCGCCATGAGGTAGTTCTCGTGGCAGCCGTAGGAAGCGCCCTTGTTGTCGGTGTTGTTCTTGTAGAGCAGGATCGAGGTCGACAGCGGCGGCTCGGCCGCCCGCCGGGAGGCCTCCAGCATCACCCGCTCACCCGCCTTGTCCCACAGGACGAGATCGCGCGGGTTGGTCACCTCCGGCGAGGAGTACTCCGGGTGTGCGTGGTCGACGTAGAGCCTTGCCCCGTTGGTGAGGATCGCGTTGGCGAGCCCCACCTCCTCGTCGGTGAGCTGGCTGTCATCGGCCACGTCACGAGCAAGGTCGAAGCCCCGCGCGTCGCGCAGCGGGTTCTCCTCCTCGAAGTCCCACCGGGCGCGGCGGGCACGGATCACCTTGCCCGCGTAGGCGTTCACGACCTGGGAGGACGACAGCATCGGGTTGACGGTCGGTTGCCCGGCGACGGAGATGCCGTACTCGGTCTCCACGCCCATTACCCGGTGCACGCTCATGGGACTCCTCGTCGCCTGGGTGGCATCGCCCGCGTCGCCACGAGCCGGACGGCTCCCGCCCCCTCCCGGCTCCTCTTACGAGCGTACGCGGACAAGCCGTGTGTGTAGGGCAGGGTTAGCCGATTGTCGCCGGAGATACCGGTCATGACGCCCGCGGGTGTCCCACTCGGTCGAGCGGGACACCCGCGGGTCTGGGTACTCGTCGTGTCCGCCGGCAGGCGGCCGGCGGAGGTCGGTCCGGTGGTCCGTCAGAGGTACTGGCCGGTGTTGGCGACCGTGTCGATCGAGCGACCGGCGTCGGCCCCTTCCTTGCCCTGGATGAGCGTACGGATGAAGACGATCCGCTCGCCCTTCTTGCCCGAGATCCGCGCCCAGTCGTCGGGGTTGGTCGTGTTGGGCAGGTCCTCGTTCTCCTTGAACTCGTCAACGCAGGCCTGCAGCAGGTGCTGGACGCGCACGCCCTTCTGCTGCAACTCGAGGAAGTCCTTGATGGCCATCTTCTTGGCCCGGCTGACGATGTTCTCGATCATGGCGCCGGAGTTGAAGTCCTTGAAGTACAGGACCTCCTTGTCGCCGTTGGCGTAGGTGACCTCCAGGAAGCGGTTCTCCTCCAGCTCGGAGTACATCCGCTCCACGGTGCGCTGGATCATGCCGCTGACGCAGGCGTCCCGGTTGCGGCCGAACTCGCCGAGGTCGTCCTCGTGCAGTGGCAGGGTGGCGGTGAGGTACTTCGCGAAGATGTCCCGGGCGGCCTCGGCGTCGGGGCGCTCGATCTTGATCTTCACGTCCAGCCGGCCCGGCCGCAGGATCGCCGGGTCGATCATGTCCTCGCGGTTGGAGGCGCCGATGACGATGACGTTCTCCAGCCCCTCCACACCGTCGATCTCCGACAGCAGCTGCGGGACGATGGTGTTCTCGACGTCGGAGGACACGCCCGAGCCGCGGGTGCGGAAGAGCGAGTCCATCTCGTCGAAGAACACGATGACCGGCGTGCCCTCGCCGGCCTTCTCCCGGGCCCGCTGGAACACCAGACGGATGTGCCGCTCGGTCTCACCGACGTACTTGTTGAGCAGCTCGGGGCCCTTGATGTTGAGGAAGTAGCTCTTCCCCTCGGTCTTGGCGTCGCGCATCGCCACCTGCTTGGCGAGGGAGTTGGCGACGGCCTTGGCGATGAGCGTCTTGCCGCACCCGGGCGGACCGTACAGCAGCACGCCCTTCGGCGCCTTCAGCTCGTGCTCGCGGAACAGGTCGGCGTGGAGGTAGGGCAGCTCCACCGCGTCGCGGATCTGCTCGATCTGGTTGCGCAGACCGCCGATGTCCTCGTACTGGATGTCGGGGACCTCTTCGAGGATCAGCTCCTCGACCTCGGTCTTGGGGATCCGCTCGTAGACGTAGCCGGAGCGGGGCTCGAACAGCAACGAGTCGCCGGCCCGGATCGGGGTGTCCCGCAGGGGCTCGGCGAGCCGGGCGATGCGCTCGTCGTCGGTGTGCCCGATGACCAGCGCGCGGTCGCCGTCCTCCAGCAGTTCCTTGAGCATGACGACTTCGCCGACCTGCTCGTAGGACAGCGCGCGGACGACGTTGAAGGACTCGTTGAGCATGACCTCCTGGCCCGGGCGGAGCTCGTCGAGGTCGATGCTGGGGCTGACCGTCACCCGGAGCTTGCGGCCACCGGTGTAGACGTCGGCACTGTCGTCGTCGTTTCGGTTGATGAAGATTCCGAAGCTCGCGGGCGGCTGGGCGAGTCGGTCCACCTCGTCCTTGAGGGTGACGATCTGCTCCCTGGCTTCCCGCAATGTCCCCGCCAGGCGTTCGTTCTGTGCGGTGACGTTGGCCAGCATGGCCTGCGCCTCGGCGAGCCGCTGCTCGAGTTGCCGGCTGTCACGCGGCTGCTCCGCGAGCCGGCGGCGCAGTGCCGCGACCTCTTCCTCGAGGTAGGTGACCTGGCTGGCGAGCTCGTCCGGCGAGCGCGCCTCGCGTCGGTCGTCTGGTGCGGGCACGTCCCTCACCTCCCCAGTCACTGTGCTTGTCCGCGCCCATGCAACCGCATGAACGCGGATCCCGCTGGTGTCCGCGCCGAGCCGGTGCGCCGACGCCTCTGACCTTATATCTCCTCACCACCGACAGGTCACGCCCACAAGTCAGAACGTCACAAACCGATGGCGAATCGTGGCCGTTTCTTACACGCCAGGGGCCTACGGCCTTCCACAGTACGGGCCAGGGCCATCTTCGCCACCACGTTCGCCGGCACATCCGGTGTCCGGGTCCGCCCGTGTACGCCCACCTCGGGTCAGTCCACCTGCTGGCCCGCGGGCCGCGGCCCGTCGTAGTTTTCGCCGTAGGCGCCGGGTGCCGGGCGGCGACGGCGGCCGGGTGCGCTGACGCCGGGAGCGAGCCTGCGGGTGGTCACCAGGAAGCCGGTGTGACCGATCATCCGGTGGTCCGGCCGGACGGCCAGCCCCTCCACGTGCCAGGTGCGCACCATCGTCTCGCTGGCCTGGGGCTCGGTGAAGCCGCCGTGGGCCCGTGCCGTCTCGACAGTCCGCGCGAGCTGGGTGGTGGTGGCGACGTAGCAGCACAGCACGCCACCGGGCACCAGCGCCTGGGCCGCCCAGTCGACGCACTCCCAGGGCGCGAGCATGTCGAGCACGATCCGGTCCACCCGTGGCCGGGTGGGAGCGCTCACCACGTCGCCCACGGTGAGATCCCACGTCGGCTGGGGCCCGCCGAAGAAGCGTTCCACGTTGCGGCGGGCGATCGCGGCGAAGTCGTCCCGGCGTTCGTACGACGAGACCCGGCCCTCCGGGCCGACCGCGCGCAGCAACGCACAGGTCAGCGAGCCTGAGCCCGCACCGGCCTCGACCACGTGGGCGCCCGGGAAGACGTCCGCGGCGACCAGGATCTGGGCGGTGTCCTTGGGGTAGACCACGGCCGCTCCGCGCGGCATAGCAAGGACGTAGTCGGACAGGAGCGGCCGCAGCGCGAGATACGGGACACCTCCTGTCGACTTGACCACGACACCCTCGGGCTGACCGATCAGGTCGTCCAGGACGATTCCGCCGCGATGGGTGTGGAACGTCTTTCCCGGCTCCAGCGTGACCAGGTGCTTGCGTCCCTTGTGGTCCTCCAGCCGGACCTGCTCACCGGCCAGAAGCGGCCGGGCGCCGGCGGTGTCCTCGGTCAGCTCGCCGGACTCGGACGCACCGGGCTCGCCGGGCAGGTCGGCCGGGTCGCCGGTGAGGTCCGGCGGGGAGGCGGGAAGGTGCTCGGCGGAGGGATCGGTCGGGGACATGACGGGCAGCGTAACCAGGGGTTCGGACCAGCTCAGGTGCGGGCCAGCGCCCCGTCGACGTCGGCGGTGGCCAGCACCCCGAAGACCCGTCCGTCGGGCTCGACCAGGAGGTACTCCGTGGCGGGGGTGCCACCCATCGCCCGGACCAGCGCCTCGCCGGTGAGGCGTACGTCGAGCACCAGTCCCGGCTCGATCCGGCGGGCGACGTCACCCACCGAGATCCACGGCCGCCGGTGCTCGGGTGTGGCCAGCACCGCGGCCTCGCTGACCAGGCCGGTCGGACGGCCGTCGCTGCCGACGACCACCAACGAACCCGCGTGCGCCTCCTGGGCGCGCCGGACCGCCTCCGACAGGGGAAGTTCGGAGGCCACGGGCACTCCGCGCCGGGCGAGCGTGCGGGCGTGGATGGCCGGGAGCTTCCGCCTGATCTTCGCGCTCATCAGCGCCTGACTGGAGCCGGCCCACATGAACATCGCCAGGAAGACGCTCCACACGATGTACAGCAGGCTCGGTGATCCCCCGGTCCTGGCGAGGACCGTCCACGGCAGGAGCAGCACGACGGCGGCGACCACGCGGCCGGCCCAGCCGGCGACGGCGGTGCCGAGATGCGGCTGCTTGGTCACCGCCCACACTCCCGCGCGCAGCAACCGGCCGCCGTCCAGCGGGAGCCCTGGCAGCAGGTTGAACAGGCCGACCAGCAGGTTTGCCCAGGCGAGCTGGAACAACGCGAGCTCGAGCAGTGCGGGGCCGGACACCGCGGTGTGGCCGAGCGCGGCCAGGCCGCTGATGCCCAGCGAGGTCAGCGGCCCGACGACGGCGACGGCGAACTCCCGCCACGGCGTCTGCGGCTCGCTCTCGATCTCGGACAGGCCGCCCAGGAACTGGAGGGTGATCGCCCGCACCGGCAGGTCGAACTTCCTGGCCACCAGGACGTGGGCGATCTCGTGCACCAGGACCGAGGCGTAGAGCAGCACGGCGAACCCGAGCGCCGCCACGAACGACCAGACACCGAGACCGGGCACCTGCTCGTCGACGACCGGCCGGAAGACGTACGCGATCAGCAGTGCGACCAGGATCCAGGAGAGGTTGACGTAGACGGGAACCCCGACAACCCGCGCGATCTGGACCGCGCCGGGTCGGCGCTGCGCCTCTCGGGGCGGGTTGTTCTTCTCCACGTCGTGCACCATCGCCTGTCTCAGCCTGCTTCCGTCGGGGTGCGCGGACTCGACGTCCGGCGAACGACCAGGTCACGTGGGATGTTCCCGAGGGATCCTCCCCGGCCCGGCAACGGCCCCGGCCCGGCCGGTGCCGGCGCGGTGCCGTGCAGAGGTTTCCAAGTCGTCGCGCCGCGGGCGAGGGGACACGTTACCGCCTGACCCCACCCGGCGGCGCGGTCGCGGTCGGAGCGGCGCAGATCGGACACCCGCTCCTCCGCGGACCTGTCGGTGGGGTGTCCTACAGTTTCGGGCCATGGCGACAGCGAGCGAGGCGGCGACCACGACGGTGACCACGAACGCGGATCCGAGCCCGAACGCGGACGGGAACGCCCGACCGGCGATCCCGCTCGCGGTGCTGTCACCCTCACGGGCCAGCGACTTCCTCACCTGCCCGCTGCGTTACCGCTTCCGGGTGATCGACCGGCTACCGGAGCGGCCGAGCCCGGAGGCCGCCCGCGGCACGGTGGTGCACGCCGTTCTGGAGCGGCTGTTCGACCTGCCCGCCGGTGGGCGCACGATCGACGAGGCGTGCACGCTGGTCCGCCCACAGTGGGACCGGCTGGTCGAGGCCGAGCCCGAGTTGTCGGAGCTCTTCGGTGACGACGAGGGCGGGTTCGACCCCGAGCGGCTGGAGAGTTTCCTCGCCGGCGCGCGGGGGCTGCTCGACCGCTACTTCACGTTGGAGGACCCGACCAGGCTGGAGCCCGCCGAGCGGGAGATGTACGTCGAGTGCGAACTGGACTCCGGCCTGCGGCTGCGGGGCTACATCGACCGGCTCGACGTCGCGCCCGACGGGGCACTGCGCGTCGTCGACTACAAGACGGGGCGGGCGCCCGGGCCCGGTTACGAGCAGCGGGCGATGTTCCAGATGCGCTGCTACGCACTGATGCTATGGCGGCTGCGCGGTGTCGTACCCCGGCTGCTGCAGCTGGTCTACCTCGGCAGCGGCGACGTGCTGCGCTACTCCCCCGACGAGGCCGACCTGCGCGCGACCGCACGCAAGCTGCAGGCGCTGTGGAACGCCATCGAACGCGCGCACACCACCGGCGAGTGGCGCGCCAGCCCCGGCCCGCTCTGCGACTGGTGCGACCACAAGTCGCGGTGCCCCGCGTGGGGCGGCACGCCTCCCCCGCTGCCCGCGCCCGCCGACACCGACCCGATGCCGACCCAGGACACCTCCGAGGCCCCGTCACCGCACGCCTCCGCGGTCGACCTGTAGCCCGTGCCCAGCCACCCCCGGAGCCTGGAAGTGGCGCCGTGAGCCCGGCCGCCTACGCTCGGACCGTGCGCGGTGCCGCTGTCCGAGACTGGCTTCGCGACCGCCCCGACCTGGTGGACGGGGCGGTCGCGTTCGTGCTCGTGATCGCCAGCGTCGCCGGACTGAACTACCGCTCCTACGGCGGGATCACGTTCCGCCCAGCGGACGCCTGCGGAGTGGTGCTCGCCGTCCTGGTCGCGGCACCGCTCGCCCTGCGCCGGCGGTTCCCCGTGACGGTCGCGGTGATCGTGATCTCGGCATACATGACCCTCGGGTTCGCCGGCTACAGCTCCTCCGTCGGCTCGGTGGCGGCCCTGCTGGTGATGTACTCCGTCGGCGCGCACAGCACCGCGGCCCGCAGCCTCGTGGTCACCGTTGCCACCACCATCGCCTCCATCGTCTTCCTCTACGTCCAGCGGGACACCTACGCCTCGATCGGCATGACGTTCGACGCGATCACGGTCGGCCTGCAGGTCCTCGTCTACGGCGGCATGTGGAGCATCGCCCGGGCCCTGCGTGCCCGCCGTCGCTACCTGGTCGCGCTGGAGGACCGCGCCAGCCGGCTCGAGCGCGCCGCCTCCGCGGAGGTCCGCGCGGCGCTGGCGGAGGAACGCGCCCGGATGGCCCGGGAACTACATGACGTGGTGGCCCACCACGTGAGCGTGATGACGGTGCAGGCGGCCGCCGCGCGACGGACGATCGCCCGGGCACCCGAGCGCAGCGTAGAGGCCATGCGGGCGGTCGAGGAGACCGGTCGGGAGGCACTGGAGGAGATGCGCCGCATCGTCGGTGCGCTCCGCGCCGCCGACCAGGACGAGCCGGACGGCAGCGTCCAGCTGTCCCCACGTGCCGGGGTCGCCGAACTCGGGCCGTTGCTGGACCGGGCCAGGGAGGCCGGCCTGCAGGTCGATCTCACCGTGGTCGGCGAGCCGCGCCCGCTGACGTCCAGCGTCGACCTGGCGATCTTCCGGGTGGTCCAGGAGTCGTTGACGAACACCCTGAAACACGCCGGCCCCACCCGGGCCGCCGTGCTGCTGCGGTACGACCCCGAGGCCGTCGTCGTGGGCATCACCGACGACGGCAGCCCACGGCGCGGGCCGTCACAGAGGGCCGACGACGCCGATCGGTTCGACCACGGACTCGGGCACGGACTTGTCGGTATGCGCGAACGCGTGACGCTGAACGGAGGCACCTTGTACACGGGTTCCCGGATGGTCGGAGGGTTCGAGGTCCTCGCCACCCTGCCGTTGACCGAGGGCGGCACACCGGATTCGAACGACTCGAGCGACTCGAACGGATCGGGCGGCTCGAGCTCCACCGGCCCGAGCGGCTACGACGGCTCCGGTGCGCCGTGGAACGGCACCCACCCGAGCCCCGCGACGGTGAACGAGGTGCCGTCGTGACGGCGGCCGAGGAGCGACCGGTGTCGCCGGGTACGCCGGTTCGCGTGCTCCTGGTGGACGACCAGCCGCTCCTGCGGACCGGTTTCCGGATGATCCTCGAGTCCGAGCCGGACATCGTCGTGGTCGGCGAGGCCGGTGACGGGCAGAAGGCGGTCGCGGAGGCCCGGGCCCTGCAACCGGACGTCGTCCTGATGGACATCCGGATGCCCCGGATGGACGGTGTGGAGGCGACCCGGCTGATCACCGGGACCGAACGCGGCGGGACCGTCCGGGTGCTGGTGCTCACCACCTTCGACCTCGACGAGTACGTCGTGGACGCGTTGCGCGCCGGCGCCTCCGGCTTCCTGCTGAAGGACGTACCACCGGAGGACCTCGCCGACGCCATCCGCATCGTGGCCAGGGGCGAGGCGGTCGTCGCGCCGACCGTGACCCGGCGGCTGCTCGACCGGTTCGCGACCGTACTGCCGTCGACGAACACGGAGTCGGCGCAGGAGCTCGCACACCTCACCGAACGCGAACGCGAGGTGCTGCGGCTGATGTCGCGCGGCATGTCCAACGCCGAGATCGCCGGCGAGCTGTACGTCTCGGAGACGACGGTGAAGACCCACGTCGGCAACGTGCTGGCCAAGCTGGGGTTGCGGGACCGCGTGCAGGCGGTGGTGTTCGCCTACGAGAGCGGGCTGGTGCGCCCCGGCGGTCGCTAGGGTGCGTTCGCAACACCCTGAGGGCTCGCCAGACGCGGGCGCGAGGCCAGGAGGACCACCAGGGGTGCGACGGCGATCAGCCCGGCGACGAACGCGACCAGGACGTATCCCCCGCCGGCGAACACCGCTCCGGAGGCCAGGCCGGCCGACGCCGACGAGCCCCACACCACCGCGTCCACCGTGCCCTGGACCTGGCTGCGCACCCCGGCCGGCAGCTCCCGGCTCAGGATCGCGCTGCCGCCGACGAAGCAGAGGTTCCAGCCGTACCCGAGCAGGAACAACGCCAGTGGAATCCCCACGGTGTGGGACGTGGGCGCCGCCATGGCGAGGGCGGCGGACCCGATCAGCGCACCCGCGCCGGCACTGATCACGGTCCGGCCGCCGAGCCGGTCGGTGAGCCGTCCGGACAGCGGCGACAGCGCGAACATCCCGGCCAGGTGAGCACTCAGCACCCAGCCCACGACATCCAGGCCCTGCCCGTGCCGGTGCAGCTGCAGCGGGGTCATCGTCATCACCGCGACCATCGCCAGCTGGGCCGACACCATGCCCGCCAGGGCGACCCGCACCGCCGGCAGCCGCAGGACGCGGCCGACCTCACCGGATCGCGGGCGTTCCCGGGTGCGCGGGTCGCCGCTACCGGCCCGGGGCAGTAGGCCGGCCACCACCAGAGCCGCACCGGTGGTGAGGATCGCCAGCACGTAGGTGCCGGCGTACTCCGGAATCCCGGCACGCGCGGACAGGTGTGCGGCCGGCGCGATCAGGCCAGGCCCGACGAGCGCGCCGACGGTGCTGCCCCAGACCACCAGGCTGAGGACGAAAGCCTTGCGGTCGGCCGGGTGCAGGTCGGCCACGGCGTAGCGGGACAGCTGGGCGCCGCCGTTGCCGATACCGAGCAACACCATGCCCACCGCCAGCAGGGGAAGTACCGCCATCCCGACCGCGACGGCACCGACCAGAGCACCGGTGGCAGCGATCGCGTAGCCGGTGCGCAGCCCGGCGCGCCGGCCGCGGCTGCGCATGAGTGCGGACAGCCCCAGTGCACCCAGCGCGGTGCCGATCACGCCGGAAGCGCTGGGCACGCCGCTCCACGCGGGGCCGTACCTGTCGCTGGCGAGCAGGCTGCCGACGGTGCCGGCGGGCACCATCGAGACGTTCATCAGCACGACACCGGTGACCAGCGCGATCGTCGACCTGCGCCGGGTGCCCACGTCGGGCAGCCGGGGTGCGCCCGCCGGATCGTCCGGGTCGACGGGGGCGGCTGGATCGGCCGGGTCGGCTGGGTTGGTGACCGGCTCGACGGCGGATGCGCCGAACCTGCCAGGACGGAGGGAGTCGGGTTCGGACGCGGACACGACGCAGAGCCTAGGGCGCCCGACCGACAGTGCACGGGTGACCGTCGTACGGCGGTCACCCGGCCGCCGTACGACAGTCATCCGACAGTCGTACGGCGGTCGTACGGCAGAGGCTTCAGTACAGGTGGCAGGCCACGTCGACGCCGTCGGCTCGGCGCAGCCGCGGATCCTCACCGTCGTGGAAGTCCACCACGACACCATCTCCCTCGACCTCGACGCTTCGCACGCCACGCCACAGCGGCTCGTCCGGGTCGGCGGAGCGCACGCGGTCCAGCAACGCCGCGACGTCCTCGGGCGCTCTCCCCCGGCCGGGACGCAGGACGGCCCGGTGCCCGGGCAGGGCGAGCTCCTCGAGGTTGCCCACGGTGTCACGCTCGGCCGCGTAGGTCTCCTCGTCCAGGCCCAGCCAGTGCTGCTCGAGCAGGGTGCGCAGGTCGCGGTTCTCCCAGCCGCACCGGTCGAACGCCGCCGGGCACCGCGGGTGGAACGAACATCCCAGTGGTGGTGCGGCGGCGTCCGGGATCTCCCCGCGCGGCAGGTCACGCGGCACCGTGCTGCTCGGGTCGGGTTCGGGGATCGCGCGCAGCAACGCCTTGGTGTACGGGTGTTTGGGTGCTGCGAAGATCTCCTCGGTGGGACCGATCTCGACCACCCGGCCGAGGTACATGATCGCCACCCGGTCGCAGAAGAACTTCGCCGTCGCCAGGTCGTGGGTGATGTAGACGTAGGTGAGGTCGAGCCGGGCCTTCAGCTCCAGCATCAGCTCGAGGATCTTGGCCCGCACGCTCATGTCCAGCATCGAGATCGGCTCGTCGGCGACCAGCAGCTCCGGGTCGAGGATGACCGCCCGCGCCATCACGGCGCGCTGCTTCTGCCCGCCGGACAGGTCGCTCGGGTACTTCGACAGGAACCGCTCGACCGGTGCCAGGCCGACGGCCTCCAGCGCCTCGACCACCCTGGCCCGGCGTTCGGCCTTCCCGTTCGCCAGCTTGTGGATGCTCAGCGGGTGCCCGACCGCGGTCTCGATGTCCATGGACGGGTTGAGCGCAGCGCTCGGATCCTGGAACACCATCTGCAGCTTGCGGCGCAACGGGCGCAGCCGGCGTTCGGACAGCTCACCGATGTCGTGGTCGCGGTAGTGGATCGAGCCGCCGGTCGGGCGGACCAGGCCGAGCAGCGCCCGGCCGAGGGTGGTCTTCCCGCTGCCGGACTCCCCCACCAGCCCGAGGACCTCGCCCTGGTGGAGCTGGAACGAGACGCCGTCCACCGCCCTGACGACGTCGCCACCTCCGCCGAACATCCGGCCCAGCGAGCTGCCCTGCAGGGCGTAGTGCACCTCGAGGTCGCGGACGTCCATCAGGACCTCGCGCTCGGCGGCGGGTGGCGCGGCGACACCGGCCCCGTTCGTGGACTCAGGCTTCGTCGGCAACGCTGATCTCCTCCCGGACCAGGGGCGCGGTGCCCTCCTCGGTCAGCAGCTCCGAAGGTCCGTGCAACCAGCACGCGACCCGGGTGCCCTCCGGCGTACGGACCTCCACCGGGTCCTGGCGCGGGCAGGCCACCATCGCGTCCGGGCACCTGGGGTGGAAGGTGCATCCGCTGGGCGGCTCGACCAGGTCCGGTGGAGCGCCCGGGATGTAGTGCAGCCCGGTGGTCTGCAGCGAGATCGTCGAGCGCAGCAGTTCCCGCGTGTAGGGGTGACGCGGCCGGGAGAACACCTCGCGGGCGTCGCCCTCCTCGGCGATGTGCCCGGCGTACATCACCGCCACCCGGTCGCAGGCCTCAGCCACGATGCCGAGATTGTGGGTGATCAGCAGCAGCGCGGTGTCGAAGTTGCGCCGCAGGTCGGCGAGGATGCCGATGATCTGCGCCTCGACCAGGACGTCCAGCGCGGTGGTGGGTTCGTCTGCCACCACGAACGCCGGCCGCAGCACCAGCGCGAGCGCGATCATGATCCGCTGCCGCATGCCGCCGGAGAACTCGTGTGGGTACGCGCGATACCGCGAGGGCGGGATCCCCATCCGGCGCAGCGTGTCGATCGAACGCCGGCGGATCTCCTCCTTGCCCAGGCCCGGCTCGTGCGTACGCAGCGTCTCCTCGAAATGCTCGCTGACCCGCATCAGCGGATTCAGCCGGGTCAGCGGCTCCTGGAAGATCATGCCGAGCTCGGGCCCGCGCAGGCGTTCGAGTTCCCGCCGGCCGCAGCTGAGCAGGTCGCGGCCGGCGAACTCGATCTCGCCGTCGGCCTTGGCGCCGGGCGGCAGCAGCCCGAGCACGCCGCGGCCGAGAGTCGACTTGCCACAGCCGGACTCACCGACCAGGCCGAGCGTCTCCCCCGGACGCAGGTCGAACGAGACGCCGTCGACCGCGCGCACCGCGCCGCGCTCGGTGCCGTACCAGACCCGCAGGTCGTGTACGGACAGAACCGGTGCGTCCGAGTCCGCGGGCGAATGCGTACGGCGTCCCCTGCCCGGGTTGGTCGTCGCTGCGTTCACTTGGCACCCTCCTCCGAGCCGGCGAGCTCCTCGCCCGGCCGGTCGACCGGCCCGTCACCCGACCGAGCGCCCTTACCTGCCTCGGATCCGGCCGGGGTCGGCGCACTGGTGCCGGGCTTGCGCGGCGGCAGCACCACCGGCACCAGCCGGCGTACCCGCAACGTCGGGTTCAGCGTTTCGTTCAGCCCCTCGCCGACGAACGTCAGCGCCATCACCAGCACCACGATCGCGAGTCCGGGGAACACCCCGGTCCACCAGATGCCCGACGCCGCGTCGTCCATGGCACGGTTGAGGTCGTATCCCCACTCGGCGGCCTCGGTCGGCTGGATGCCGTACCCCAGGAAGCCCAGTGCGGCCAGCGTTCCCACCGCGTCCGCGGCGTTCAGCGTGGCGATCACCGGCACGCTCTGCACGACGTTGGTGAACAGATAGCGGGACATGATCGTGCGCGGCGGCGCGCCCAGCGCCCGGGCGGCCTCGACGTAGGTCGCCTGCTTGGCGCTCACGGTGCTGTTGCGCACCACCCGGAAGTACTGCGGGATGTAGACCGCGGTGATCGCCGCGGCCGCCGTGGTGACCCCGCCGCCTAGGGAGTCCGAGAGCAGGAACGCCACCACGATCGCCAGCAGCAGATAGGGGAACGCGAACAACGCGTCCATCACCAGCACCAGCACGCGGTCCAGCCAGCCGCCCACGAAACCGGCCACCAGGCCCAGCACGACGCCGATCACGATCGTCAGCACCAGGGAGAGGACGACGACCTTGAGTTCGGTACGCGCACCCCAGACCACGCGGGAGAACACGTCGAAGGTCTGCACGCTCGTACCGAAGAGGTGGGTGCCCGAAGGCGCCGCCTGCTTGGGGAAACGGCCGCCGGCGTCGCTCACCTGGTCGAAGTCGTACGGCGCCACCAGCGGCGCGAAGACCGCCACCAGCGCGATCAGCACGGTGAGCACCGTGCCGACGACCAGCATCGCCCGGGCCACGCCGGCGGACTGGCGGTACGGCGTGGCGATCATTGCGGCGACACGGCCGGGCAGCGAACGGCGCGAGGAGGTGATCGGTCCGCCCGACTGGACGGTCGGGGTGATCGCCATCAGTACCTCACCCTCGGGTCGATGAACGCGTTGATCAGGTCGATGAGCAGGCTGATCCCCACCACGACGAGGGCGAAGATGGTCATGATGCCCTGTACGGCCACGTAGTCGCGGGCGTTGATGTACTGCACCAGCTGCGATCCGAGGCCCGGCCAGCTGAACGTCGTCTCGGTGAGGATCGCACCGCCCAGCGACAGCGCCGCCTGCAGGCCGAGCACCGTGACGAACGGCACCATGGCGTTGCGGAACGCGTGCTGGAAGACAACCCGGCGTTCGGCGATGCCACGGGCCCGGGCCGCCTCCACGTAGTCGTCGCGCAGCGTCTGGGCGACGTTGACCCGGATCAGCCGGATGAAGACTCCGGTGATCAGCAGCCCCAGCGTGACCGCCGGCATCACCAGGTGTTTCAGCCCGTCGACGAACGACCTGGAGTCACCGGCCAGCAACGCGTCGAGCAGGAAGATGTGGGTGACCGGCTCGACCGTCAGCTGCGCGATCGGGCTGGCCTGCTGCCCGGACGGCAGCCAGCCGAGCTTGCCAGTGAAGATGATGATCGCCACCACACCGACGAAGAAGACCGGTGCTGCGTAGGTGAAGACACCGAACACCCGGATCGCGACGTCGCCGAGGGAGTCGCGATAGCGCGCGGCCAGCAGGCCGAGTGGGATGCCGATCACGCAGGCGACCACCAGGGCCGACAGCGTGAGGCTCAACGTGGCCGCGCCGTTGACCAGCAGGATGTTGGTGATCGGGCGGTTGTCGCTGACCGCCGTACCGAAGTCGCCGGTGAAGATGCGACTGAGGTAGTGCCAGTACTGCACGAGGATCGGGTCGTCGTACCCGCCCGCGGCACGTCGCTTGGCGAGCTCGGCCGCCGGCAACCGGCCGCCCAGGGCCGCAGAGACCGGGTCGCCCGGGGCGACCCGCAGCAGCAGGAACACCAACGTGAGCAGGACGAACACGTTGGGAATCACCAGGAGCAGGCGGACGGCGAGATACCTCCGCAACGACCCTGATCGGCCGGCCATGCCACCTAACCTTTCCGTGCGAACGACTCGGCGGGCACCGAGGAGTCACCTCGGTGCGTTCCGCCCGCGCGGTCACGACGAGCGTGCTGTCAACCCGGTCCTGACAAGTGGGCTCCGGTGGGTCCGTACGCACACGTACACACACGTAGGTGCGACGGACCGCATCCGGTGGGCCCGCAGTACGTACCTGCGTGGCGCGGACCCACCGGATGCGGTGCGCGTGACGCGCACCGGCGAACCCTGAGTTGCCCTACCTGGCCCTACTTCGCCTTGCTCGCGTCGACCAACCAGAACCGGAAGGTGTACAGCGGGTCGAAGGTGTCCTTGACGCCGGTCACGCCGTCGCGCACGGCGGCGATCATGTTGTCCTGCCACAGCGGGATCAGCGGGACGTCCTCGGTGGCGATCGTCTGGATCTGCGAGAACGCCTGCTGCCGCTTCTGCTGGTCGGACGTGGACTTCTCCTGGGTCAGCAGCTTGTCCATCTGCGGGTTGGAGTAGCCGTAGCCCGCGCCGATGAAGTTGTTCTTGGCGTAGAACGGCGACAGGTAGTTGTCGGTGTCGGGGAAGTCGGGGTACCACCCGAGCTGCCAGCCGTTGTAGGCACCGGCGGCATAGTCCTTCTTGTACTGCTCCCACGACGCCGACTTCAGCGAGACCTTGAACAGTCCGCCGGCTTCCAGCTGGCGCTTGATCTCGGCGAACATGTCGGCCGAGGCCTCGCCGTAGTGGTCGGGGCTGTACCACAGCTGGACGTTGACCGGGGTGGTCACGCCCGCCTTCTGGAGCAGGCTCTTCGCCTTGGCCTGGTCGGGCTTGTCACCGAACGCGGACTTGAACTTGTCCTCGTGCCCGGGCAGGCCCTTCGGCACCATCGTGTACAGCGGGGTCACGGTGTTGTTGTAGACCTGGCTCGCGATGGACTGCCGGTCCAGCAGGCTGGCGGCGGCCTGGCGCACCTCCTTCTTGGCGAAGGGGCCCTTCTTGTTGTTGAAGGCGAGGTACTGGATGCCGGTGCCCGCACCCTTGACGACCTTGACCTTCTTGGCCGCGCCGTTGTCCTCCAGGTCCTTCAGCAGCGTGGGGGTGAGGGTGCGGTAGGCCACCTGCACCTCGCCGCTTTCCACCGCGCTCTTCAGGCTCTTCTCGTCCTTGTAGACCTGGATGAGGACCTTGCTGTTGGACAGCTTCTTGTCGCCCTTGTACTGGTCGTTTGGCTCCAGCACGATCTGCTGCGACGGGTCGTACTTCGTCACCTTGTACGGCCCGGAGCCGATGATCTTGTCGTTGCCCATCGGCTGCAGCTTGTCGGCCGGGTACTTCTCGTCCGGCACGATCGAGGCGGCCGCGGTTGTGAGCCGGAACGGCCAGGTCGCGTCGGGGAACTTCAGGTGGAAGACCGCGGTCTGCGGGTCCTTCGCCTCGGTGGAGGCGAGCTGGTCGGCGAAGATGCTCGACGGCCCGTTGGGGTCGGCGATCTTCAGCATCCGGTCGAAGGTGAACTTCACGTCCTTGCTCGTCAGCGGGCTGCCGTCGGAGAACTTGAGGTTCTTCTTCAGGGTGCAGGTGTAGGTCTTCGGGTCGGTGAACTCACACTTCTCGGCAGCGTCGGGCTTCGGGGTGGTCCCGCCCGGCGGAATGGACAGCAGCGTCTGCGCCGAGTTGTAGAGGATCTCCCAGCCCGGGTTGTCGTAGGAGCCGGACGGGTCCACCGTGCCGAAGGCGTCGGTCGTACCGAAGACCAGGGGCGCCTTGCCCGCACCGCCGCCGCTCTGGGTGTCGCTGCCGGACTGGCCGCCGCACGCGGTGACGGCGAGGGCCAACGCACCGCCCGCCGCCAGCACCCGCACCATCCGGCTGGTGAATGGTCGCATTTTCCACCTCATCGTCAGGGAGGGCCTGGAGCGGCCCGCCCCGCACCATAGCCGTCGGTGACCAGCTACGGAATGTCAGACGTCTCACGTTGGCGTCGCGATTGCACAACAAATCCTTGGATTTACGCAGAGTACGCAGGAAGTACGGCGGGTAGCCGGGGTCGCGGGCGCGGGATCTACGTCGTCACCCCGTGAAGCTCCTCGTCGGCTGACTACGAGCGAGTGTTACCGAATCACTACGAAACGGTCGGGTGCCGACGCCTGAGCGTGAACGGCACCCGACCGCATCGTGACAGTCGGAGACGATCTTCGGAACTGATCAGAACTGATCGGAGCCGGTCAGAGCCGTGCTCAGGTGTTGAAGTACTTCGCCTCGGGGTGGTGGACGACGATCGCGTCGGTGGACTGCTCCGGGTGCAGCTGGAACTCCTCCGACAACGTGACGCCGATCCGGTCCGGCCGCAGCAGCTCCACGATCTTGGCCCGGTCATCCAGGTCGGGGCACGCGCCGTACCCCAGCGAGAACCGCGCGCCGCGGTAGCCGAGCTTGTGGATCATCGCCTGCAGGTCGGTGCTGTCGTCGTCTCCGGCGTACCCCAGCTCGGCCCGGATCCGGGCGTGCCAGTACTCCGCCAGCGCCTCGGCCAGCTGCACCGACAGGCCGTGCAGCTCGAGGTACTCGCGGTAGTGGTTGCCGGCGAACAGCTTCGCCGCCTCCTCGCCGATCCGCGAGCCGATGGTCACCACGGTGAAGCCGACCACGTCGGTCTCCCCCGACTCCTCCGGCCGGAAGAAGTCCGACAGGCACAGGTGCCGGTCGCGCTTCTGCCGGGGGAAGGTGAACCGGCAGCGTTCGCCGCCCGCGTCGTCGAGCACCACCAGGTCGTCACCCTTGGCCACCGCGGGGAAGTAGCCGTAGACCACCGCGGCCTCCAGCAGCCCCTCGGTCTGCACGCGGTCCAGCAGCGCCCGCAGCCGCGGCCGCCCCTCGGTCTCCACCAGCTCGTCGTAGCTCGGCCCGTCCTTGCCGCGGCCGGGCTTGAGGCCCCACTGGCCGAGGAAGAGCGCCCGCTCGTCCAGCATCGACGCGTAGTCGGCCAGCGGGATGCCCTTGACCACCCGGTCACCCCAGAACGGCGGGGTGGGGAGGGGGTTGTCGGTGCTCACGTCGGAGCGCGCGGGCATCTCCTCGGGCGGTGTCTCGTTGACCTTCGCCGAGCTCACCCGCCGCTTGCGCAGGGCGGGCAGCTCCGCGCCGGGAACGCCGCGCTTCACGCCCATCACGGCGTCCATTAGCCGCAGCCCCTCGAAGGCGTCCCGGGCGTAGCGGACCTCCCCGTCGTACATCTCGGCGAGGTCCTGCTCGACGTAGCTGCGGGTCAGCGCCGCACCACCCAGCAGGACCGGCCACGCGTCCGCCTTCCCGCGGGTGTTGATCTCCTGGAGGTTCTCCTTCATGATCACGGTGCTCTTGACCAGCAGGCCGGACATCCCGATCGCGTCCGCGCGGTGTTCTTCGGCGGCTTCCAGGATGAGGTTGATCGGCTGCTTGATGCCGAGGTTGACGACGTTGTAGCCGTTGTTGGAAAGGATGATGTCGACGAGGTTCTTGCCGATGTCGTGGACGTCGCCCTTGACGGTGGCCAGCACGATCGTGCCCTTGCCCTCGTCGTCGGTCTTGTCCATATGCGGCTCGAGGTAGGCGACCGCGGTCTTCATCACCTCGGCCGACTGCAGCACGAACGGCAGCTGCATCTGGCCGCTGCCGAACAGCTCACCGACCACCTTCATGCCGGAGAGCAACTCGTCGTTGACGATCTCCAGGGCGGGCCGGCCGGAGTCCAGCGCCTCCTGCAGGTCGGCCTCCAGGCCGTTCGCCTCGCCGTCGACGATGCGCCGCTGCAGGCGTTCGCCCAGCGGCAGCGCCGCCAGCTCCTGCGCCCGGCTCTCCTTGGTGTCGGACGTCTTCACCCCGGCGAAGATCTCGAGCAGCCGGGTCAGCGGGTCGTATCCGTCCCGGCGGCGGTCGTAGACCAGGTCCAGGGCGACCTCGCGCTGCTCCTCCGGGATCCGGGCGATCGGCAGGATCTTGCTGGCGTGCACGATCGCGGCGTCCAGTCCGGCCTGCACACACTCGTGCAGGAAGACGGAGTTGAGCACCTGCCGGGCCGCGGGGTTGAGGCCGAAGGAGATGTTCGACAGTCCCAGCACCGTCTGGACGTCCGGGTGAGCCTCCTTCAGGCGGCGGATGGCCTCGATGGTCTCGATGCCGTCCTTGCGGCTGTCCTCCTGCCCGGTGGCCAGGGTGAACGTCAGGCAGTCGACCAGGATGTCGGACTCGTTCATCCCCCACTGCCCGGTGAGGGTGTCGATGAGGCGCTCGGCGATGGCGAGCTTCGTGTCCGCCGTACGCGCCTGGCCCTCCTCGTCGATGGTGAGCGCGACCACCGCGGCGCCGAACTCGCGCACCAGCGGCATGATCTTGGCGAACCGGCTGTCCGGTCCCTCGCCGTCCTCGAAGTTGACGGAGTTGATCGCGCACCGGCCGCCGAACGCCTCCAGGCCGGCCTGCAGCACCGGCGGCTCGGTGGAGTCCAGCATGATCGGCAGCGTGGAGGCGGTGGCCAACCGGGACGCGACCTCGCGCATGTCGGCCACGCCGTCGCGGCCGACGTAGTCGACACACAGGTCGAGGATGTGCGATCCGTCCCGGATCTGCGCCCGGGCGATGTCGACGCAGTCCTCCCAGCGGCCGGCCACCATCGCCTCACGGAACGCCTTGCTGCCGTTGGCGTTGGTGCGTTCACCGATGGCGAGGTACGACGTGTCCTGCCGGAACGGCACGTGCTGGTAGAGGCTGGACGTGCCCGGCTCCCGGCGGGGGGTGCGGGAAGAGAGCTCCCGCCCGCCGACCCGCTCGACGACCTGGCGGATGTGCTCGGGGGTGGTGCCGCAGCATCCGCCCACCAGCGCCAGGCCGTAGTCGGCGACGAAGCTCTCGTGCGCGTCGGCCAGCTCCTGCGGCGACAGCGGGTAGCGCGCGCCGTCGGAGGTGAGCTCGGGCAGACCGGCGTTGGGCATGCAGGACAACAGGGTGCCGGAGTGCTGCGCGAGGTACCGCAGGTGCTCGCTCATCTCCGCCGGACCGGTCGCGCAGTTGAGCCCGATCACATCGACGCCGAGCGGCTCCAGCGCGGTCAGCGCGGCGCCGATCTCCGATCCGAGCAGCATCGCGCCGGTCGTCTCCACGGTGACCGAGGCGATGACCGGCACGTCGGCGCCCAGTTCGGCGATGGCCCGCTTGGCGCCCAGGATCGCCGCCTTGGTCTGCAGGAGGTCCTGGGAGGTCTCCACGATGAGCGCGTCGGCGCCGCCCTCGATCAGGCCGGCGGCGTTGAGCTGGTAGGCGTCGCGCAGGACGGCGTACGGCACGTGCCCGAGCGAGGGCAGCTTGGTGCCCGGCCCCATCGAACCGAGCACCCACCGGGGGCGGTCGGGGGTGGAGTAGGCGTCGGCGACCTCACGGGCCAGCCGGGCACCGGCCAGGGACAGCTCGTGGACGCGGTCCGCGATGCCGTACTCACTCAGCGCGGCGAAGTTGGTGCCGAAGGTGTTGGTCTCGACGCAGTCCGAGCCGGCCTCGAAGTAGGGCTCGTGCACAGACCGCACGATGTCGGGGCGGGTGACGTTGAGGACCTCGTTGCAGCCGTCGTGGCCCTCGAAGTCGTCCAGAGTGGGGTCGTGGGCCTGCAACATCGTTCCCATCGCACCGTCCGCCACAAGAACGCGTTCACGAAGTGCCTGGCGAAAGGTGGAGGTGTGGCTCACGAGGGTCGCTCCTTTTGATCGGCTGATCGGGACAGACCGCCACCAGCGTACCCGGGCGTCCACCCACCGGACGGTGTTCTTGGACTCCGAGATCATCAGCCTCCGAGATCACCGGCGGGTGGCGCCCGGCACGTCGCGACGTGCGTGACGGCGAAGCCACGTAGGCTATCGGAGGCGGTGTCCGGAGGGTCCGGCATAGTTGGCGGGTCCGGCTCCGTGCGGCGTCGGACACCGACGACAGGGAGGACGATCCACGTGCTCGAGCTCGAAGGCTCGCCGGAACTGGAAGACCCGGTCCTCCTCGCGGCCTTCGAGGGATGGAACGACGCCGCGGACGCGGCGAGTTCCGCGCTCGACCACCTGGCGAAGGTGTGGAAGGCCCAGCCACTGGGTGAGCTCGGCTCCGACGACTACTACGACTACCAGGTCAACCGGCCCTCGGTCGGCGCCGACGCGCAGGGCGTACGCCGGATCACCTGGCCCGCCACCCGGGTCCTGGTCGCCCGGCCGCCGGACGCGCCCCGCGACGTGATCCTGGTCCGCGGCATCGAACCCAACATGCGGTGGCGGCAGTTCTGCGCGGAGATCCTGGACGTCGCCGACAGCCTCGGCGCGGAGATGGCGGTCCTGCTCGGCGCGCTGCTGGCCGACAGCCCGCACACCCGGCCGATCCCGGTCACCGCGAGCGCCACCGATCCCGAGCTCGCATCGGCGCTGGGCCTGGAGGCGCCGACCTACGAAGGCCCGACCGGTGTCCTGGGTGTGCTGCAGGAGGCCTGCCACAGCGAGAGCCTGCCTGCGGTGTCGTTCTGGGCGGCGGTCCCCCACTACGTCGCGTCCAGCCCGTGCCCGAAGGCCACTCTCGCCCTGCTCCGCAAGGTCGAGGACCTGCTCGACCTGACGGTGCCGCTCGGCGACCTGCCCGAGGACGCCCGTGCCTGGGAGCGTGGCGTGGACGATCTGGCCCGCGACGACACCGAGGTATCGGAGTACGTCCAGTCGCTGGAGCAGGCCCGTGACGCCGCCGACCTGCCGGAGGCCACCGGCGAGGCGATCGCCAAGGAGTTCGAGCGGTACCTCCGCCGGCGCCCGGACCGGGGCAGCGGCGAGCAGGGCCCGGTCTAGGTGTTGTGGCTCATGAGGTTGTTGACGGTAGCCAGGGTGTGAACGAGGGGTAGATCGCCCGACGGCAGGATGGAAGTGCGACCAACCGTCCTGCTCACCGAAAGGGATCTACCCCTCGTGTCCCACGCTAGCGCCCCGTTGACTCCTGCCGGCCGGCTGCGTCTTGTTACCCGGTGCCAGACCCGTCCGATCGCACACGTGGCTGCGGAGGCCGGTGTGTCACGTCAGTGCCTGTCGAGATGGGTGAACCGCTACCGGTCCAGCGGCGACGCCGGCCTGCTCGACCGCTCCTCGGCCCCGCATTCCTCCCCGTCACAGACACCGGATGAGGTGGTGGAGCTGATCGAGAGCTGGCGGCGAGAGCACAAGTGGTCCGCCCGCACGATCGCCGCCGAGCTCACCCACCGCGGCCACCGGGTCTCGGTCGCCACCGTAGGCCGGTGGCTGGTCCGCCTGGGCATCAACCGGCGCCGTGACCTGGACCCGTCCGGTGCGTCGAACCGGCGGCCGGAGCGGATCACTGCCCGCTATCCGGGGCACATGGTGCACCTGGATGTGAAGAAGGTCGGCCGGATCCCCGATGGTGGCGGCTGGCGGGCCCACGGGCGCGGCAGTGACGCCGACCGGGCCGCCCAACGCGCCAAAGCCAAGAAGAAGGGTGGTGCCAAGGCGGGCTACGTCTACCTGCACTCAGCCGTCGACGGGTTCTCCCGGCTGGCCTACACCGAGCACCTAACCGATGAGACCGCCAAGACGACCATCGGCTTCTTCCACCGGGCACGAGCGTTCTTCGCAGCCCACGGCATCGTCCGGATCACTCGCCTGGTCACCGACAATGGTGCGAACTACCGGGCCGGGGCGTTCGTGCGCACAGCGACAGCCTTCGCCTCGCGCCACCAGCGCACCCGTCCCTACACACCCCGCCACAACGGCAAGGCCGAGCGCTACCAGCGCACCCTGGCTGAGGAACTCCTCTACGCCCGCGTGTGGACCAGCGAAGGCCAACGCGCACGAGCGATCCAGGTGTGGAACATCCACTACAACTACCATCGAGCCCACACCGCCGCCGGCGACCAACCACCCGCCTCACGCCTCCACCAGACCGTCACCAACGTCACGACCCGCAACATCTAGGCCCCGGCTCAGGCCTGGCCCCCGGAGCTTCCCCCGCTCCGACGTTCGCGCATCGCCCGCATCTTGTGCCGGGCACCGCAGGTGCGCATGCTGCACCACACGCCCTTGTTGCCCGGCGACCGGTCGTAGAAGACCCATCGGCAGTCCGGTGAGCCGCACACCTTGAGCCGGTCGCGCCGGCCGGCCACCTCCTCCAGAGCGAGGGTCGCGAGCAGGCCGCCGACGAACTCACCGAGCGCGGACCCACCGGCCGGCGGTATGAGCGGCATGCCGTCCGGGCTCCACCGCGGCGGCCGCAGCGACCTCTCGGCGTGCGTGTTCAGCGTGTCGTGCACCTGCGCGGCGGTCGAGCCGTCCAGATGGTCCCGGATCGCCTCCCGCAGCCGGACGAGCTCGGCCAGTCCGTGGTCGTCGATCTCCCCGGCGGTCGCGGGGCCGGCATGCGCGGCCAGCCACTCCCGGGCGCCCGTCAGGTCGGCCCAGGCGTCCTGGTCGTACAGGAACCTCGCCGAGTTGCAGAACTCCTCGACGCGGGCGAGTGGCTCCGGCGCTGCCGGTCGGTCGTACGACATGCGGTGACGTTACCCCATGAGGTGTTGCACTGGTAACTCCTGCCTGTTACCGTCATCGACACCCTACCGGTAACACGAAGGAGCCGAGATGATCGCCGCTGCGAACCTGGCCCTGAACCTCGCCCCGGAGCTCAGCGAGGAGTACCGCAGCCCGCACGGCGTCGTGCGCTGGACCCGCCTGGGCGCGGGCCCGCCGGTCGTCCTGCTGCACGGAACGCCGTTCTCCTCCTACGTCTGGCGCGACGTCGCCGCGCGTCTCGTCGCGGCCGGCCACACGGTGTACCTCTGGGACATGCCGGGCTACGGCCGGTCGGAGATGCGGGCCGGACAGGACGTGTCCCTGGCCGCGCAGCAGGAGGTGTTCACCGGGCTGCTCCGGCTTTGGGGACTGGACTCCGCCAACGGTCGGCCTGCAGTGGTCGCGCACGACATCGGCGGCGCGGTCGCGTTGCGCACGACGCTGCTCGACGGCGTGCCGTACGACCGGCTGGCGCTGCTGGACGCGGTCGCACTACGCCCGTGGGGCAGCGAGTTCTTCCGGCTGATGGGCTCACACGGCGAGGTGTTCGCGCGGTTGCCGCGAACCCAGCACGAGGCGCTGGTCCGCAGCTACGTGTCCTCCGGCAGCGCGCGTCCGCTCGCTCCGGAGGTGCTGGACGCCGTGGTTGGCCCCTGGCTCGGCGACCTCGGCCAGGCTGCGTTCTACCGGCAGATCGAGCAGGCCGACCAGCGGCTCACCGCGGAGATCGAGGACCGCTACGCCGACCTCGACCTGCCCGTGCTCGTCGGATGGGGTACGCAGGACCAGTGGCTGCCGCCGGCGCACGCGCACCGGCTGGCCGCGGCGATCCCGAGCGCCCGGACGGAGCTGTTCGAGGGCGCCGGTCACCTGGTGCAGGAGGACGCACCGGGCCGGCTGACCGGCGTACTCGCCGACTTCCTCGCCGGCTGAGCCGGCTGCGTCAGAGCAGGACGCCGAGCAGGGCGTCGCACACGTCGCGGACCAGGGCCGACGCGACCTCGTCGGTGCCATCGCCGGCCAGGGTCTCGTCCGCCCAGGCGTCGACCACGGCCAGCGCGGCCGGAGCGTCCAGGTCGGCGGCCAGCGCCTCGCGTACGCCCAGCAACACCTTCCCGGCGTCGGCAGCGCCCGGCCGGATAGCGGCCGTACGCCAGCGGTTCAGCCGGCTGGTCGCCGCGGCCAGGCCGGCGGGCGTCCACTCCCAGTCGTCGCGGTAGTGGTGTGCGAGCACGGCCAGCCTGATCGCGTTGGGGTCGACTCCCTCGCCGCGCAACTGGGAGGAGAAGACGAGGTTGCCCTTGGACTTCGACATCTTCTCGCCGTCCAGGGCGACCATCCCCTGGTAGACGTAGGAGTGCGCGAAGGGCGCCTCACCGGTGAGCACCTGCGCGGCCGAGGCGCACATCTCATGGTGGGGGAAGATCAGGTCCGAGCCGCCGCCCTGCACGTCGAAGCCCATGCCGAGGTACCTCAACGCGATCGCGGCACACTCCACGTGCCAGCCCGGCCGGCCGCGGCCGACGGCGGTGTCCCAGGCCGGCTCGCCCGGGCGTTCGTGCCGCCACATCAGGGAGTCCAGCGGGTCGCGCTTGCCGGGCCGGTCAGGGTCGCCGCCGCGCTCCGCGAACAGCTCGCGCATCTGCGCGGCCGACAGCCGGGACACCTGGCCGAACGCCGGGTCGGCCGCCACCGGGAAGTAGACGTCACCGTCCAGGTCGTACGCACCGCCGCGCCCGCGGAGCACCTCGATCGCCTCGGCGATGTACGGGATCGCCTCCACCGCGCCGACGAACTCCTCCGGCGGGAGCACCCGCAGGGCGGCCATGTCCTCGCAGAACAGATCGGTCTGCCGCTGCGCCAGCGCCTGCCACGGCTCCCCCGTCTGCTCGGCACGCTCGAGCAGGGGGTCGTCGACATCGGTGACGTTCTGGACGTAGTGGACCGCGAGCCCGGCATCGCGCCAGGCCCGGCCGAGCAGGTCGAACGCGACGTAGGTGGCCGAGTGGCCGAGGTGGGTGGCGTCGTAGGGCGTGATGCCGCAGACGTACAGGCGCGCGTCGGGTCCGCGCGCGCTGAGCCGGCGGCCGCCGCTGGCGTGGTCGTGGACCATGGGCACCTGCCCGGGTCCGGGAAGCTGGGGAACCTCGGGAGCCGACCAAGCCTTCATGGTGTTCGAGCCTAGCGGTCGGCACAACTCACAGGCCCTGGGCCCGGTCCGCTGCATCGGTGTAGCTCGTTGACAGCGGAGGGTCCCGGCGGGTTCACTGTGGCCGTGCCGTAAGGCCCCGGCTGGGTGGTTCCCCCGGGCGGCCGACGGCACCCGACGCCTAAGGGGACGATGCCATGAGTACTCACTCCACAGGCAGTGCCTGACCCACGCACCGCGCGTCGTCCCCGCGCCGGTGGTGCATCGGGTCCCCACCCCCGCTCGTCCGAGCACGCTTGCGCCCCTGACCTGGTCTGGTCCGGCGCCGCCCTGGCCTGCCCTGGCCGATCCATCCGCGACGGGTGACCTTCTCGTATCCATCTGCGTGGGGCCGCGCGCGATCTCACTTTCCCGATGCTTCAGCTCATACGAAAGCAGATCCGCATGCCCGCAGACTTCCAGCAGTCCGTCATCGAGGAGTTCCGTGCCAACGCCGGCGTGGTCGGTGGCCCGTTCGAAGGATCCTCGCTGCTCCTCCTCACCACCGTCGGTGCGCGCACCGGCGCCGAACACACCGTTCCGCTCGGCTACCTCCGCGACGGGGACCGGCTCCTCGTCGTCGGTTCCGCCGGTGGTTCGCACCGCCACCCGGCGTGGTACCACAACCTGCTCGCCAACCCGTTGGTACGAGTGGAGATCGGCACCGAGGTGCTCGCCGCCGTCGCGGTGCCGGCCGAAGGCGCCGAACGCGACCGCCTCTTCGACCTGGCCGTGGCCGCGGCTCCCGGTTACGCCGACTACCAGCGAGGCACCGACCGGGTGCTGCCGGTGGTGGCGCTGGAGCCCTCGTACACCATCTCCGGCACCGGCACCGGCACGCCCACGACCGCGGTGCGGACCCTGGCCGACCAACTGGTGCAGATCCACAGCTGGCTGCGTGCGCAGTTGGAGCAGGTACGCGCACAGGCGGAGACGTACTTCGCCGCGCGCACCGCGCACGCTGCGTCGCACGGACCGGGCGGCCCGCCGGCACCGGGGATCAGCCTGCAGCTTCGCCGGCACTGTCTGGCGTTCTGCGAGTCGATGCACGGCCACCACGTGACCGAGGATGCCGCGGCGTTCCCGGCACTGGAACGCGAGCACCCGGACCTGCGGCCCGCGCTGGCCCGGCTGCGCGCCGAGCACGAGAACGTCGCCGCCATCCGGGCCGAACTCGCGGACCTGCTGGCCGACATCACCGTCGGCGACCCGGAGCGGTTCCGGGCGGAGCTGGACCGCCTCACCACGGTGCTGCTCGGCCACCTCAACTACGAGGAGGAGGCGCTCGTCCCGACCCTGGCGGCCATCCCGTTGCCGCCCCCGCGGGGCGCCGGCCCGGCCCCGGGAAACTGAGCATCCACCGGGACCGTACGTCGGTCGCCCTGGGCTCTAGAACACCGGCCAGGGCACCGACGGCCAGCCCTCACCGGGCTCGCGGAACGTCCGGCTGGCCAGCAGCCCGGTCAGCCGGAAGCGCAGCGCGACGATCTCGGCCGGCTCCAGCAGCATCGCCAGCGCCTCGCCGACGCGGGCGTCCAGGTCGCTGTCGAGGCGTTCGAGCACCGCGAGGTAGTCGTCGGGCAGCGGGTCGCCGGCCCACCCCCACAGCACGGTGCGCAGCTTGTCGTCCTCGTGGAAGCACAACCCGTGGTCGACGCCGCGCACCCGGTCGTCCTCCCCGACGAGGATGTGGCCACCCTTGCGGTCGGCGTTGTTGACCACCGTGTCGAAGACCGCGAGCCTGCGAAGCCGCTCGTCGTCGGCGTGCACGAGGCTGACCTCGTCGCCGTCGGCGTCGAACGCGTCGAGCACGGTCAGCCATCCGGGCGGCACCTGCCGACGGGGGACGACGTCGATCAGCCCGTCCTCGGGGTCGTGGTCGATCCACAGCTGGACCATGCCCTCGCCGAACGGCCCGTCCCGCAGGATCGTCGGCGGCACGAGGTCCCAGCCCGACGCGACCGAGAGCAGGTAGGTCGCCGCCTCCCGCCTGGCCAGGCTGCCGTGTGGGAAGTCCCACAGCGGGCGCTCACCGCGTACCGGCTTGTAGACGCCGGCCGCGGTGACCCCGTCGAGCTCTATCGAGCAGTAGAACGTCGCGTTCGACGCCTGCACCAGCCGGCCCTCGACGTTCAGCCGGCCCTCGCGCAGCAGCTCGAGCACGTCGACGGAATCCTCCGGGGTGTCCGGCGCGGCGTCATCCGGAGCCACGTCGCCCGGGGTCACCTCGCCCGGAGTGTTCACGTCGCCCGTTCCCCGCGTCGGCGCCACCGGTCAGGCCGAACGCCGGTAGCCGTTGAGCCGCGGGCACAGGTGCCCGTCCGGGTCGAGTGGGTTGCCGCAGAACGGGCACGGCGGGCGCCCCTGGGACACCACGGCCATGGCCCGCGCGACGAACGCCCGGGCCTGGGCGCCGGTGATCCGGACGACCAGCGTCTCCGGTCCCTCGGCCTCGGGCTCCTCGTCCACCGGTGGCGGCGGGTCGGCCTCCTCGTCGGTGACTTCGTACGCCTCGATCACCACGCGTTCCTGCTCGGTGTCCCACGCGAGGCGCAGGGTGCCGACCCGGAACTCCTCCACGATGGGCTGGTCGAGGGGTTCGTCGTCGGAGAGCTCCGTCGGCGCGATCGCCGGAATCACGGCGTCTCCGCCGGACAGGCGAAGCACCTCGTCGAGCATCGCGTCGACACGCTCGGCGAGGACGGAGACCTGTTCCTTCTCCAACGAGACGGTGGTGAGCAGGTCCGACGAGCGGGCCTGCAGGAAGAAGCTGCGCTGGCCGGGTTGTCCGACCGTGCCAGCGACGAAGCGTTCCGGAGCTTCGTGGTGGTGAACGACACGGGCCATTCCTCAGACCCTACGCGGTCAGGCGGACGACGCGTTGGACGGCCGGGTCGTCCCGGCACGGCCTCAGTCGGCAGCAGAGTCGGCGGAGGACGCGGAGCGCGACCCGGTCGAGGTCCCGGAGCCCGCGCCACCGCCGACCGCGGCGTCGCTGTCGGCGGTTCCGCGCCGGGTGCGCCGGCGCTTGCGGACGGGCGGGACGAGCGCGGCCAGGTCGCCACCTGAGTCGTTGGACCGCACCACGAACGAGCGCAGCGGGGTGTAGCGGATCACCGACACCGAGCACGGGTCGACCACGATCCGCTGGAACTGGTCCAGGTGCAGGCTCAGCGCGTCCGCCAGGATCGCCTTGATGACGTCGCCGTGGCTGACCGCCACCCAGATCGCGTCCGGGCCGTGCTCGGTCTCGATCCGGGCGTCCCACTCCCGGATCGCGCCCACCGCCCGGTCGGCCATCGCCCGCAGCGACTCCCCGCCGTCACCGGGAAACCGCACCCCGCTCGGATGCTGCTGGACGACCTTCCACAACGGCTCCTTGGCCAGCTTCTTGAGCTCCTTGCCCTCCCAGTCGCCGTACCGCACCTCGCCGAGCCGGGCATCGACCACCGGTGTGGGCCGGCCGTCGGCGGCGCTCACCACTCCTGCCGTCTCCTGGCAGCGGTCGAGTGGGCTGGTGACGACGCCGGTGACGGGGATGCCGGTCATCCGGGTGCCGAGCTTCTCGGCCTGCCCCCTGCCCACCTCGTCCAGGCCGAGCCCCGGGGTCCAGCCCGCGAGGATGCCGTCGGCGTTGGCCTTGGTGCGTCCGTGCCGGACCAGGAAGAGGGTCGCCATGGCGTCGAGCCTACGAGCCGGCGCCAATAGTGGTGGCGCCGGGCGGCTACCAGGCGTAGCGCGGACAATAGGGCGCGATGATCGTGGACTGCGGTATCTACCGGGACGGCCGTCGGGTGGACAGCCCGTCCGACATCGACGGCGCCGTCGCCGCCCTGCGGTCGCGGGACGACACCTTCTGCTGGCTCGGACTGCACGAGCCCGGCCAGGACGAACTCAAGGCGGCCGCCGACGCGTTCGGGCTGCACCCGCTCGCCGTGGAGGACGCCTTCAAGGCGCACCAGCGGCCGAAGCTGGAGGCATACGGCGAGGTCACCTTCGTGGTGCTGAAGACGCTCACCTGCCCCGACCGGCGGGCGCCGTTGCGGGTGGGCGAGCTGAACATCTTCGTCGGCCCCCGGTTCGTGGTGACCGTCCGTCACGGGCCGAACATCGACCTCCAGCATGCCCGGCACGACCTCGAGGAGCGGGCCGGACTGCTCGGCCACGGGCCGGCCGCGGTGCTCTACGCGATCTGCGACCACGTGGTCGACGGCTACGCCGACGTGGCCGACATGCTTGAGGACGCGGTGGACGACGTGGAGCAGTCGGTGTTCTCCAACGAGCGCACCAGTGACGCCGAGTCCATCTATCGGTTGAAGTCACACGTGATCGGGTTCCGCCGCGCGGTCCGCCCGCTCGGCGCCGAGCTCGACCCGCTCGTACGCGGCCGGATCGCCGGCGTCGGCGAGGAGGAGACGGCGTTCTTCCGGGACGTCGCCGACCACGTGCTGCGTCTGTCGGACCAGGTGGAGTCGCTCGACGACCTGCTCAGCTCGGTGCTGAGCGCCCACCTCGCGCGGGTCGGCGTCCAGCAGAACGACGACGCGAGGCGGATCTCCGCGTGGGTCGCCATCGCGGCCGTCCCCACGCTGCTGGCCGGGATCTACGGCATGAACTTCCGGCACATGCCGGAGCTCGGCTGGTGGTGGGGCTACTACGCCGTGCTGGGGCTGATGGCCGTGATCTGCGTACTGCTGTACCTCCGGTTGCGGCGGGCCGGCTGGCTGTAGCTGTCAGCCGTACGCCCGGTCAGCCGGTCAGACGTACGGCTGCAGCACCCCGAACGCCAGCAACAGCAGCACCAGCGCACCCAGCGCCGCGCGGTAGATCACGAACGGCATGAAGTTGTGCTGGGAGATGTAGCGCATGAAGTACACGATCACGACGTAACCGACCACGAAGCTCACGATCGTGGCCAGGATCGTCGGCCCCCAGGCGGGTGCCTTGTTGCCGCCGATGTCGAGGATCTCCAGCAGCCCGGACGCGAACACCGCCGGGATCGCCAGCAGGAAGGAGTACTTCGCGGCCGCCTCCCGGGTGTAGCCCATCAGCAGGCCGGCCGTGATCGTCCCGCCCGAACGCGACACACCGGGGATCAGCGCCAGCGCCTGGGCGCACCCGAACGCCAGCGCCTCCGGCATCCGCAGCCGGGTCAGCGGCTTGCGGTTGACGGCGATGGCGTCGGCGAGCCCGAGGATGACGCCGAAGACGATCAGCGTGACCCCGGCGAACACCAGTGACCGCAGCGAAGTCTCGATGGTCTTCTGGAAGAGGAAGCCGAGGATGGCGATCGGCAGCGTGCCGACGATGATGTACCAGCCCATCCGCGCGTCGGGTTCGCGGCGCAGCTGCGGCCGGAACAACGACAGCGTCCACGTGCGGATGATCGCCCAGATCTCCCGGCGGAAGTAGACCACCACGGCGGTCTCGGTCCCGAGCTGGATGACCGCCGTGAACGCCGCACCGGGGTCGCCCCAGCCGGGCACCAGGCCGCCCGCGATCCGCAGGTGGGCGCTGGAGGAGATGGGCAGGAACTCGGTGAGCCCCTGCACGATCCCGAAGACCAGGGCCCCGAACCAGCCGACTGTGTGTTCCACGCCTATCTACTCCCCTACTCCGGCGGCGGCGAACGCCTCCGCCGTCGTGTGCAGTGTCGCGATCCGGTCCTCGACCGTGTCGCCGAACGGCGAGACGGCCACGGTGGTGACGCCGGCGTCGGCGTAGGCACGCAGCCGCCCGGCGATCCGGTCGGCCGGGCCCAGCAGCGAGGTGCTGTCGACGAACTCGAAGGGCACGGCCGCGGCAGCATCCCGGTGCTGCCGGGCGAGGTACAGGTCCTGTACCCGCGCGGCCTGCTCGGCGTATCCCATCCGGGCGGCCAGCGCGTTGTAGAAGTTCTGCGTACGGCTGCCCATCCCGCCGAGGTACAGCGCGGCGTATCCCCGGACCGGCAGCGCGCAGGCCTCGACGTCGCTGCCGGTCACGACCGGGGCGCAGGCCACCACGTCGAAACCGGCCAGGCTGTCGGTGCTGTCGGTGCTGTCGGTGCCGTCGGAACCGTCGGGGCTGTGCGAGCTCTCGGCGCGGGCGCGGCCCGCGCGCAGGTGGGCGAGGGAGTCCGGCACGAACTCCGGCGCCACGAAGACGCCCAGCCAGCCGTCGGCGATCTCACCGGCGAGCTCGAGGTTGCGCGGGCCGACGGCGGCGAGGTAGACGGGGACGTCGGCGCGCAGTGGGCGTACGGACAGCCGCAGCGGCTTGCCCGGACCGTCCGGCAGCGGGAGCGTGAGGTGCCTGCCGGCGTACTCCAGCCGCTGCCGGCGCAGCACCTGCCGAACCACCTGGACGTAGTCGCGGGTGCGGGCCAGCGGGTGGTCGAAACGTACGCCGTACCACCCCTCCGACACCTGCGGACCGGACACGCCCAGCCCGAGCCGGAACCGCCCGCCGGACAGCGCGTCGAGGGTGGCGGCGGTCATCGCGGTCATCGCGGGCGCCCGGGCCGGGATCTGGAAGACTCCGGAGCCGATGCCGATCCGCTCGGTGCGGGCCGCGACGGTGGCGAGGAGGGTGGCGGCGTCCGTGCCGTACGCCTCGGGCGCCCAGCACACGGAGTAGCCGAGCCGGTCCGCCTCGACCGCCAGCCGGATCGTGTCGGCGAGGTCGCCGGTGTCCCAGGCGCTCAGGGTGAGTCCCAGTCGCACGCGCTGTCACCCTTCGTACGTTCGCTGCCGGTCCGCCGCCCGCGGGGTCCGTACCGTTCGTCACTGTCTCACCGTCGCGGACCGACGGCCGCGGCGAGCTTACTGGCCGATTCCGGGGTACGGGACGGCAGGCACGTCCGTGTCGGCCCGGCATGCCCTAGGGTCTGTGACAGTTCGGCGCCTCGCGGCCGGGGCGGCACAGGATGGGGGATCGTCGATGCAGCAGCGCCACCTCGGCCGGACCGGCCTGCGGGTCTCCCGGCTGGCGCTGGGCACCATGACGTGGGGCCGCGACACCGACGAGCACGAGGCGCGCGAGCAGCTCACCGCGTTCGTCGACGCGGGCGGCACTATGGTCGACACCGCGGCGGGGTACGCCGACGGCGACAGTGAACGCGTCCTCGGCCGCCTCCTCGGCGAGGTCGTCCCCCGCGAGAACCTGGTACTGGCCACCAAGGGCGGGGTCTCCCGGCGCGGCGGCCACCGGGTGGTCGACGTCTCCCGCCGGACGCTGCTGGCCGAGCTCGACGGATCGCTGCGGCGGCTCGGCGTGGACACCGTCGACCTGTGGCAGCTGCACACCTGGAGCCCGGCCGTACCGCTGGAGGAAACCCTGTCCGCGCTGGACTTCGCGGTCAGCAGCGGCCGGGCGAGGTACGTCGGCATCTCCAACTACACCGGCTGGCAGACCGCGCACGCCGCGACGTACCAGCAGGCCTGGCCGGGGCGGGCCGGCCTGGCCTCGACCCAGGTGGAGTACTCCCTGCTGCAACGCGGAATCGAACGCGAGGTGCTGCCGGCCGCGGAGGCGCTCGGGCTCGGCGTACTCCCGTGGTCCCCGCTCGGCCGCGGCGTCCTCACCGGCAAGTACCGCGCCGGCACCCCCGCGGACTCCCGGGCCGCGTCGCCGCACTTCGAGCGGTTCGTCGGGGTCTACCTCGACAAGCGCAGCTACCGCATCGTGGACGCGGTCTGCCGCGCCGCCGACGGACTCGGCCTGTCGCCGCTGGAGGTCGCCTTGGCCTGGGTACGCGACCGGCCGGGCGTCACGGCGCCCGTGGTCGGGGCGCGCACGGCCGCGCAGCTGCGCGGCTCGCTGACGGTGGACGACATCGAGCTGCCGCCGGAGATCAGCGCCGCGCTGGACGACGTGTCCGCCCTGCCACTCGGCTACCCCGAACGCCGCTGAACGACCCTGAAAACGCCGCCGGCCGCCGAAACCGGGATGTTCGGCCCGTCGTGTGCCACACCCCTGCCGCCGCGTGCAACGATGGTCCGATGGCGGAGTACGAAACGCATCAGCTGCAGCTGCCGCGCTCTCTGTCCCGCAGAGTGGTGCGGCAGTTTCTTGTGGAGCGAGCGGAGTACGGCGGCTGGGAACTCGCCCGGGTCCGGGTCTACCCCGACGGCCGGCGCACCGTCACCCTGCGGCGCAAGATCATCCGCGTCACCAAGACCGGGCCGCTGCCCGGCGCGCTCACGGCCTGACCCGGCAGCCCCGGGCGCCGGTCAGGCCGGGTCAGGCCTGGTCGAGGAAACGGTCCACCACCCGGGCGCCGAACTCCAGCGCGTCGGTCGGCACGCGTTCGTCGATCCCGTGGAACATCCCCACGAAGTCCAGGTCCGGCGGCAGCTTCAGCGGCGCGAACCCGAAGCACCGGATGCCGAGCCGGGTCCAGGCCTTGCCGTCGGTGCCGCCGAACATGAGGTACGGAACGGCGCGGCCCTGCGGGTCCTCGGCCACGAGCGACGACTTCATCGCCTCGACCAGCTGCCCGGCGAACTCCGTCTCCGTCGCGACGTCGTAGTTGAGAATCTCCCGGGTCACCTTGTCGCCGATCAGCTCGTCGATGGTGGCCAGGAACTCGTCCTCACCGCCCGGCACGAACCGCCCGTCGATCGTCGCGGTGGCCTCACCCGGGATGACGTTCGCCTTGTAGCCGGCGTCCAGCATCGTGGGGTTGGCGGTGTTGCTCAGGGTGGCACCGATCGCCCGGGACACCGTGCCCAGGCGGGTCAGGGTCGCTTCGACGGCGCTCGGGTCGTCGGCGTTCAGGTCGACCCCGAGCGCCTCGGACACCTCGGCCAGGAACGCCCGGACGCTCGGGGTGAGCCGGACCGGCCACTTGTGGGCGCCGATCCGGGCGACCGCGGCGGCGAGTTCGGTCACGGAGTTGTCGTCGTTGCGCACCGACCCGTGCCCGGCCCTGCCCCTGGCCCGCAGCCGCAGCCAGGCCATGCCCTTCTCCGCGGTCTGCACGGGGTAGAGGCGCAGGTCGTCGCGTACGGTCAGGGAGAACCCGCCGACCTCGCCGATGGCCTCGGTGCACCCTTCCAGCAGGTCGGGGTGCTTCTCGACCAGCCAGTGGGCGCCCTTGCGGCTGCCGGCCTCCTCGTCGGCGGTGAACGCCAGCACGACCGGACGGCGGGGCGGCCGGCCGTCGCGTGCCCGGGCCCGGAGCACCGACAGCACCATCGCGTCGAAGTCCTTCATGTCGACCGCGCCGCGCCCCCACAGGCAGCCGTCCTTGATCTCGCCGGCGAACGGGTCGACGCTCCAGTCGGCGGCCATCGCGGGCACGACGTCGAGGTGACCGTGCACCAACAGCGGCTCGGCGTCGGGGTCGGTGCCCTCCCAGCGGGCCACCACCGAGGTGCGGCGGGGCTCGGGCTCGAACACCTGGGGCTCCAGCCCGGCCTCGGACAGCAGCCCGGCGACGAACTCGGCCGCGTCCCGCTCCCCCGGCCCGTCGTGATCATCGCCGTAGTTGGACGTGTCGATCCTGATCAGGTCACGACAGATCTCCACCACGTCGGCGTCGGGGGCCGACCGGCGGTCGGCTGCACCGGGTGCGGACGTCGGCTGCTGGGCGTCGTCGCTCATTCCCTCATCCTGCCGGTATTCGCCCGATTTTGCAGCCTGGGTGCTGAGGCGCGACCGACCCGGGCGGTTTGCTACAGTGAGCGCCGCGCGCAGGGGTGGTAGACCTGTGCCGCGTCCGGGTGGCGGAATAGGTAGACGCGCTAGCTTGAGGTGCTAGTGCCCGCAAGGGCTTGGGGGTTCGAGTCCCCCCTCGGACACAACCCATCGAGCGAGATCGATCTTCGCATTCACCGCCGCAGGTGCCGTCACAGTACGCAGGTGGCCACGGCGTCCTGGTCCAGGCTGTCGGCACCCATCCGGTCGGCGTACCCCACGATCTCGGGTCCGGTCGCGAACGGCATCGCCATCGCGGTCGCTGCGAACTCCAGTGTTCGCAGCAGGGCGCCGGCGTTCTTCAGGCAGTTGACGTACGCGGTGCCGGAGTACTTCCACGACCGGCGCTGGAAACGCGCCGTCAGCACCAGTACGGCACGAGCACGTGGCTCGGCCGACCGGGCGGCGGCCAGGACGTCCTCGACGGTGCCGGGCCGCGCCCGCACGACCTCCAAGCCGTGCGCGAAGGCGTCGTACCGGTAGACACCGGACGCCAGCCCCCGGCAACGGTCGGTGACGAGGTGGATCTCGATCTCGTGCAGGGCGCCACCGCTGGGATGCGGGCGCGAACTGACCAGCACCCGGACGGGGCTGTGCGGGGCCGGCACCTCGACCGTCCGCGAGGCCCGAACCCGTGCGGCGCGGTACAGCAGCGCGCCGACGTCGGCCAGGTCCAACGGCCGTGCGGTCCCGAAGCCCGCCCGGCGTCCGGTGAGCACCCGCGCCGGGTCCGCGTCACCGAGCGGAGCGGCGACGGCGGCGCGGGGCAACGCGATGGCCCGGCCCTCCGGCGCGCGAGTCGGCGTAGGAGCCCCCGCAGGAGCCACCGCAGGATCCGGCGCCGCTCCCTCCGCCAGGCCTGCGAAGGTGGCGCCGACCCGCCGACCCGCCTGGCCCATCCGGCTCGACCGGTGCACGACGGCCTCGGCGAAGGTGAGGTGCTGCTCGGCTTCGGCGGTCCCCACCCACCGGAGCAGGCGACCGCCCACGAGCAGGCGTGCCGTGGCATGGTCGAGTCCGGTACCGCCGGAACAGATCTCGGCGCGGGTCGCCGGGGTCCGGAGCCGGGACAACCCGGTCACCAGCCCAGGGTCGTGCAGCGCCATCCGCCCGGTGGCCAGCGGCGACTCCAGGACCAGTACGCCGTCGCAGACCCGGGAGTACGCGTAAGTGCACAGGCGGAGCCTCCGCTCCGGACCGGCCTCCGTGCCGAACCCGAACGGACGCACGGTCGGCGTGAGCGAGGCGACGAGACGCCGGCCGTCGAGGACGAGCCGTTCGAGCATCGCGTACTCGTCGAGCGGGGCGCACAACCGCGGGTCGATCGCGGTCTCCGGCGCACCCGCCCGCAGCAGGCCGGCCGTCCGCCGCAGTGCGGCCGACGGATGCGACACCCGCACCTCGGTCTCCTCGTCGCACAGCGACAGGAAGGCCGGCCCTTCCTCCACCGACACACCACGCAGGAGCCGAAGGCAGGTGGTGAACGGCACAACCCCTCCCCTCGCGAGGACACCGGAGCTCACAGGAACAGAGCTCACAGGAACATGGAAAACGGGTTGAGGTCCTCCTCGCCCGGGACCGACGGGAGCCAGCCGAGCGCGACCGGAACGTCGTACAGCCGGCCTGGGGCGAAGCGCGGCCACAGGGGCCGAAGGCCCGGTACGACGACGCGGACGACCGGCATCCCGACCTCCGGCCGAGTGAGGTTCACGGCCACGATCTCCAGTCCGGCTGCCTCGATCCGCTCCCGTACCTTCGTCAGCATCTCCCCCAGGCGGTCCGCACCGCCGGAGGGCCTGCCCTCGGCCCGGCGTACCGGCTCGGTGCCGGCAGGCAGCAGGTACGGGTGGCCGGCCACGTTCGCCTCCGAAAGCCACCGGCGGGCAGGCCGCGCGAGGTCGCTGCGCGGCACCTTCTCCGCCGGGCCCACGGCGCCGAGCCAGGCGAGCATCTGCGTCAACTCGCTGACGGCCTTGACCAGGCAGCCGCCCGGGTCGGGATGGCAGCCGAAGCCGAGCACCACGTGTTCGGGTCCCTGCCCGACCCGCCGGGAGACGGCGACCATCACCGGCAGGCCGAGGTCGTGGGTGAGATCGAGCACCCACAGTTCCCGCCCGGCGCGGCCGAGCGAGTCGGCCACCCGGGCCACGTAGGGCTCGCCGAAGCTCGCCCAGTCCACGCCCGGTCGTCGCAGCCGGTGATACCACCACATCGCGGCCGCGTCGCGTTCGGCCAACTCCAGCAGGGCGTGCAGCGTCGCCGACTCCGCGGACGGACCCGCGGCCAGGCCGTTGGACGACTCGGGGAAGTACGCCGGACTGCCGTCCCGGGGATGACCCAGCATGCACAGACCGGTGGGTACGTACCTCGTCTCTCCGGCGGTCAGCGAGTACCCGGGCGTCCAGTCGATCGGCGTCCGCACGCCGTGGCGCGGGGGCACCATGGCGAAGTAGCCGGCGTCCGCGGACCACCCGGCGCGGGCGGCGTACTGCCGGTCGCTGAAGAGCGTGCACGTGGCGGGGTTCACGGCGGCGGCGCCGAGTTCGTCGTAGGACGCGCGCAACGGCCGCTCGGTACCGGTGAACGTCGCGGAGAAGCGCTCCAGCGCCTCCGCCAGCGCACTCGCCCGGGCCTGCACATCGGTCGCTCCCTTGCCCACACACGTGCGGCGCAGGCCGTTCCGAAGATCGGCCAGTCCGCGCGGCGGCGGCAGGGCGTACGCGCTCTGGTACAGGTGATCGGCACCCGCGGGATCGAGGTCGGCACGGTCCAGCCGGGTGACGATGCCGGTCACGCCGCTGACGTGCCGCCCGAACCGGTCGAGCGTCTCCCGGGGGTCGGGCGTCGTCGCCTCCTCGACGTCCTCCGGTGCGCGCAGAAGGTGCCGCGACGCAGGAACCGGAACCGGCGTGCCTGGATCGCCGCACACCTCGCACGTGGGGCGGGCGGCGACATGGTGCCTGCGTACGTCGTTCGCCGCGACGTCCCACACCAGGACGCCGTCCTCCACCGTGTCGCCGACCCCGAGCAACCACCGCTGCAGGTCGTGTGTGACCAGACCTGCCGCGAGCGTCATCGTGGAGGCGTCCGGGCCGGTTCGGCCGTCCCGGACGCGGGTCCCCGTGTCCAGCAGGGCCAGCACCGGCCGGCTCCCCCGGATCCGTTCCGCCACACAGTCCAGGCACGGCGTACCGTCCGGGCGAAGCATCGGCCCGCACCACACCGTCTGGTCGGTGACGCGTACGGGCAGTACCGGCAGGCCGTCGCGGCGGCGCGCCCGGGCCACCTCGCGGGCGTTCGCGTCGGTGTAGTCGTCGACGAGGACGACCGCCACGCCCGGGTCGGCGCCGACCGAAAGGCCCAGTGCGGCAAGCCGCTCGGCCAGTAGGTCCGCTGCGCCGCTTCCGGCGGACTCGACGCTCACCGTGACAGCCGCGAGGCGCCGTTCCGCCTCGGCCGGGTCGAGGCCATGGACGGAGAACGCCGCCCGGGATGCACGCTCGGCTTCGGGATAGTGCTCGACCACCTGCCGGGCACGCTCCATACGGGCCAGGGCGTAGTGCACCGCCGGTGCGCTGACGCGCCCCCGCAGCCCCGCGACGATCTCGCCGACGGTGCGGCTTCCGTCCAGCAGGGGAACCAGCGCGGCGTAGATCGATCCGCGCAACGCGGTGTCCCCGCGCTCGGTGAAGAGGTAGGCGCCGTCGCCGTCCACCACGCGGGCGTCGAGGTGGGGAGCGATCTGCGGACGTTCCATTTCAGTCCCCACCCTCGTCCGGAATCTCGTCGGTCTGCCCCGTGCCGGCACCGTCGCGGACGACGCGCAACAACCGGTCCCGGGTCAGCCGACGAGCCAGCACCAGCTTGGCCTCGGCTGTGAGCGGGCCGGGAAGGTCGCCGGGCCGGAAGGCACAGCCGGTCGAGGCGACGAACCGCAGCGCCGGCCCGATGCTCGCGGGGCCGCGCAGATCGTTGCCCGGATAGCGGATGACGGCGGTCCCGTCGCTCGTGTCCACCTGGCAGAGCGCGTCGGCACGCCGTACCAGCAGGGTCTCCGCTCGCAGGTCGTCAGCGTCGTGTCCGTGGACGAGGCTCCCGTCGGGCAGCTCGGGCAGGGACTCCACGAACCCCCCGCCGAGGGCTCGTACGGCAGCCTCCGCCTCCACCCGGTCGGCAACCGCCCGCAGCAACTCCGGTACGACGGACGCGGCCCGGGTCCCGGCCGGATCGTTCACCCAGCCGGGTGGCAGCGCCCTGCGCAGGGGCAGATGGTCGCGGGCACAGTCGCGCACCGCTCGGGCGAGCACGTCGGCCCAGCGGAACACCTCCAGCCCGATCGTCAGGTGCAGGGACGGCTGGTCGCTGTCGGTGAACGCCTCGTGGATCGTCCCGCGCGGGAGGTAGAGGGTGTCGCCCGCGCACAGCTCGTACTCCGCGGAAGGCTCCTGATGGTCCTCGGCGTCCCGCGTCAGCGTCTCGAACCGTAACGGCAGCTCCCGGACGGTCGGGTACAGACGCCAGCGCTTGCGTCCCCCGATCTGGACGACGAACACGTCGTGGTCGTCGAAATGCGCGCTGAATCCCTGTGCGTGTGCCGGTGTCAAGTACATGTTGACATTCACCGGACACTGCAGTGCCGACTCGACCTCCCGCGCGAGCGCGCCGACCCGGGGTACGTTGCGGTGCACGCTGTGCAGGAGCACGGTGCCGCCCTGTGCCTGCAGGGCACGGATCCGGGCCAGGGACACCCGCCCGTCCCGATGGCTCCGGTCGTCGGCCGGCACGCCTCGCAGGACCCGCTCGGTGCCCGCCGATCCCTCGACCGCGGCCAGGTTGGTGAAGACATGGCCACCCCCGTACAGGAGGTCGTCGACGTCGTGGGCGGTGAACAACTCCGCGAAGTACGACGAGTCCTGTCGGCTCACGTGCAGGGGTGTGTGTTCCCAGTGCTCCTCGAGGAACTCCTTGCCGGTCACCGGCGCCAGGAGCCGGTCGAGGCCGAATCTGCCGATCATGTCGTCTCCTCCGCCTTGCTGCCCAGCAGAAACTCACCGACCGAGGGATGGGTGAGCGGGTCCAGACCGGAGGCCCGCGCGAACGCGCCGGAGTCCCCCGCGCCGAGCGCGCAGCCGGCCAGGCCGAGCATCGCGGCCGCGAGATACATCTGCTGCATCCGGCGACCCACGTCGACGAGCACGTCGGCGTACGTCCCGGCGGTGAGCCCGGTGGCGAACAGCACCACCAGCACCTGCACCGGCGAGGACGTCCCGTCGACCGACCGGGTGGCGTCCCCCGCCAGGCGGTCGAGCTCCGGTGACCACGGCGCGAGCGTGGTCAGTGCGTGGGAGGCGCGCCGGTATCGGTACAGACCAGACGGGAGGCTGGTACAGGCGCGGACCACCACGGCCGGCTCGAGCAGGCCGGTGTCCTGTGGCGTCTGCGCCAGGTCGAGGAATGCCCCCAGGTCTGCCCGGCTCAGCGGCACCTCGCCGTACGTACGGACAGAGGTACGTCGGTCCAGAAGCGCGTCGACGTCGAGAACGCGGCCTTCCCGGGGCGTCCAGCGCGCCAGCCCGAGGTACTCGCCGTGAGGTGAGGCGGTCACGGCCCCAGGCGGCGGCTCGGCTGATCGGGTCGCATCCGACCGGCGGTCCGACTCCCCGGCGGTACGGAACAACAGGTCGGCGAACGACCAGCCTGCGGTGACGGCAGCGTCTCCCCGGCTGCCTGCGTCGTCAGCGCTGTCAGCACTGTCAGCGCCGTCCGGAACGGAGTCCAGCAGGCCCGCGCCGGCCAGCAGCCCGACCGCGGTCTCGGCCACGTCGCGGTCCAGTCCGGGCACGCCGGCGCAGACGTCCCGCACCGTCGAGGGAGCACCGAACGCCGCGACCATCGCGACGGCAAGCGGGTCGGCCAGGGCGGCAAGCGCCCGGTGGTACGCCGAGGCGAGCACGGGCCGGTCGAGCCAGCGTACGTAGCTGAAACGGGAAAGTACGAAGCGCCCGCGCAACCCCAGGTTGACATCCGTCCACGTGCGCGCCCGGACTCCCTCCAGGCGCAGGAAAACAGTGTCACCGAGCAAGAGGGTCGTCGTCGACGCGCCGGTGCGTTCGGCGTGAATGGTGTCCACGGTCGCCGGTCCTAGATGAACATCGGTGTGGGGTTCAGGTCGGCTTCGGCCGTGGGCGTACTCATCCAGCCCAGCCGTACGGGCACGTCGTACAGGCGACCGGGCCCGAAGCGCGCCCAGAAGTGCCGCAGACCGGGCACGAACACCTTGACCACGGCCAGGCCGACATCGCGGCGGGTCTGGTCCAGCACCATCATCTGCATGCCGCGCTCCTCCACGAGCCGGCGGCACAGCGAGAGATCCTTGTCCAGCTCACCGGAGGATAGGTTGGCGATGTCGGCGGCGGTACGGGGACTGCGGCCCGGGTCGCCGACGAGGTAGGGGTTGTCCGCCAGACGTGCGCCGAGCAGCCACTGGGTGGTCTCGGAGTCGGCGAGAACACGCTCCGGGTTCTCCTCCATCGCACCCACCCAGCTGAGCATCTGGTGCAGTTCGGTGACCGACCGCAGCAGCGCGATCCTCGGGTCCAGGTGCGCGCCGAAGCCCAGCAGGATCCGCTCCGGTGTGCTGTCCAGGCGCCGGGAGAAGGCCGCGAACACCGGGATGCCGAGGTCCGCGGTGAGGTCGAGCACCCACAGGTCGCGGTGGCGCTCGGCGAGGAACGCGCGCGCCCGGTCCAGGTAGGGCAGGCCGAAGCTGTCCAGGTCGACGAGCGGACGGGAGACCCGGTGGTACCACCACAACGCGATGCTGTCGCGTTCCACGAGTTCGAGGAAGCCCTGCAGGATGGCCTCCTCGACGGTGTTGCCGGCGGCACAGCCGTTGCTGCAAGAGATGGCGAAGTTCGGGCCACCGGCGTCGGCGAACCCGTAGTAGCACAGCGCCGTGGGGATCAGGCGGAACGCCTCCGACGACAGCGACCAGACGGGAGTCCAGCTGATCTCGGCCGTCGGGTCGAACCTGCGGGGCACGAAGTTGTAGCGGGTCTCGCGGCGGTTCCAGCGCTCGCGTTCGGCGTACTGCCGTTCGCTGAACAGCATCAGGTCGTTGGGATGGACGACGTCATCCGCGGCAAGATCCGCGTAGCGCCCGAGCACGCGGGGCTCGTCGCCACGGAAGGAGCCGGAGTAGCGCTCCAGGGACTCACACAGCGCACTGGTGCGCGCCTGCACGTCCGACGCACCCTTGCCGGACTTGCCGCCGCCGAGGGCTCTGCGCAACTCCTCCACGTCGCGCGGTGGCTCGAGGTTCTGGGTCGAGGCGTAGACGTGGAAGGCCGGGCTCGGCGGGCCGGTCCTGACCAGCGAGGTGACCACTCCTGTCAGCGGGCTCACCAGACGCTCGAAGCGGTCCAGGGTCTGCTCCGGAGTGACGGTCCGGTGGCCGCCGTCGAGGTCGAACGCCACCGGCGCCGGGCGTAGCAGGACCGGCCTTCCCGCGGGGCTGGACGGCTCACCGCAACCGCAGGCACGGCACTCGGGTAGGGCCACGACGTGGTGGCGGCTCGTGCTCCACTCGCCGAGGTCGAGGGTGTGCAGCGTGTGGCGCAGGTCGGCGCCCCCGGTCCTCGCGTACCGGGCGACGTGCCCCGCGACGTACTCCGCGGCCACGTTCGCGGTCGCCTGCGTCCGCGCCACCGCCGGCACCACGGGCGCGTGCCCCGCCGGAAGTCTCGCCTCCACGAAGCCCTGGACCGGTCGGTTGGTTCTGAGCCGCCCGGCCAGGCACTCCCAGCACAGCGGCTCGTCGAGAACCAGCAGCGGACCGACCCAGACGTCCAGCCCGGCCGTCCTGGCCGGAAGCATCGGCACGCCGGCCGTCCGGCACCGTCGGTACAGCTCACCGACCTCGGGCCGCAGGTAGTCGTCGGTAAGAACGACGAGCGGCGATCCGCCGTCGGCCACTTCCAGGCCGCGTGCCCGGAGGGCCGCCGGCAGGTCGCACCCGCCGGCGGCCCCGACCGAGGCCACCGCCACCGCCACCGTCTCCGTCGCCGCCACGGACAGGCCGCGCGCACGCTCGTGGTCTCCCTGCGGCTCCGGGACCTGCGAGTCGGCCAGACAACCCAGGTCGTGAAGCCGCCGTAGAGCGTGGAAGACCAGTTCCGGCGAGTGCCGCGGCCCTATGGCGGCGGCGATCTGCGCCGGCGTGTGCTGCCCGTCGATCAGTGGGACAAGCGACCGGTAGCAGTCACCGGAAAGCCCCACGTCACGCCCGGTCCAGGACAGCACAACGCCGTCGGACTCAAGCAGGGTGACGGCCACGTCCGACCGGAAACGTGGACACGTCGGCCCGATGGCGTTCAACGCCACGTCAACGTCCGCTTGTCACTGGTCGGGCGTCGTTTCTGCCCTGAGCGGGAAGTACGTGACGCTGCAGGTGTCGTTGCCGCAGTAGCCACCGATCGGCCGGGCCGCGGCGGAGACCTGCGAGAGGTCGTCCTCGGACAGCTCCGCCAACGTCGGCTTCTTGGCCAACGGCAGGTAGATGGTGTCCTCGCTGTTCTGTACGACCTTCACCTTCAAACCGTGCGGCACCGGAAGGCCGTTCTCCTCCATCACCGACCTGGGATCGGACTTCAGCCGCTTCATCAGAGCCTCGTCGTCCCACGCCCGCGCGACCAACTGAGCCCACAGCTCGTTGAAGTCGCCCTCCGGTGCCTTCTGCTTCTCGTCCTTCGACATCTACCCGTCCCTCTCCACGGGGCCAGACGAGTACGGCCGGTCCGGGCTCCACCCGAGCATCTGCTCCTGACGCACCCGCGCCCAGCACCGCGCCGGAAGGTTTCGGAAGGCCGTTCAGTGAGGAACCTGTCGAAACGCTGTCCGGGCATCGGTATCGAACCGCTGGTCGAAACGCTGGTGTCGCAACACTGGTCGAAACGAGTGCGTGTGCGTCGAGGAGTCGAATGCGCGTCGGCCCCGCACCCCCATCCCCCTGGCCTTCTGCGTAAGGCTTATCGCGAAAACTAGAACTGCCTCATGGCGGCGTCAATAGTTTCTGGACAGGTGCCGGCGAACCACCGAGCAGGAACTCCCCCACCGACGTCTCGGTGAAGTAGTCGACGCCTGCCACGCGAGCGAAGAGGTCCGCATCACCACCACCGAGAGCGCACGGCGCGAGACCCATCGCGGTCGCCGCGAGGTACATCGTCTGCATGAGAACGCCGACGTCCTTGAGAATCAGCGAGTACGCGACGGACTGGTACTTCCAGGTCATCCGGCCGAATCTGGCGGCGATCGTCACCAGGACGTGCAGGTCCTCCACCCGCCCATGGATCGAACGCGCGGCGTAGTCCAGCAGCGGAGCGGGGTCCGCGTCGCCGGACACGGGCAGCAGCCGGTGGCCGGCACCGTCGTACCTGTAGAGGCCTCCGGGCAGGCCCTCGCACGTCGCCGCGACGACGTACAGGTCCAGCTCGTAGAGCGCCCCGCCGTTCGGGTACGGGCGAGTGGCGACGGCCAGCGGGCTGGGGCCCTCCGGGCCCGGGATGTCAACGCGGTGTTGCTCCCGGACACGTCCCACGCGGTAGAGAAACTCCCCGAGCTGGTCCAGTCGGAGCGGTGTGGGCCCGTACCGGCGGACCGACCTGCGATCCTCCTGCACCCGGACGTACGGTGGATCCTTGTGTGACAAGGCTTCCAGGTCCGGAACCACAAGAGGTACGGAGGCGTCGGCATCGCCGGGCTCAGCACCGCCGGACCCAGGATCGCCTGGCTCCGGACGGGCCGCCAGTGCGGGCGGTGCGGGCCACCTGCCCAGGTGGGGATAGGTGCCGCCGACCGGCTGGTCGTGCCGGCCGTTGCGGCTGCGGGTGTGGAACAACAGATCGTGGAACTCCCACATCGCCAGCGCCGGATCCTCGTCCTCCGCCGTGCACACGGCGTCCGCCGTACTCACGGTGCCCGCGGTGCCCGCGGTGTCCACAGTGCCCTCGGCGGCCGCCGGCACGAGCAGGTCGCTGCCCACCAACGCCGCGAGCAGCGTGTGGACCTCCTCGGCCGCGACGTCGATGCATCGGGCGGCGATGTCCTTGGGGTCGCCCGGCGTCGCCGCCGCGTGCACCACCAGCGCGCCGCGGTGGTCGTGCAGAAGCATCCGTACGGGAGTACGCGACGACTCCAGCACGTGGCCGCGCTCGTGACGGCGAGTGAAGGCGAAGCGCGACAGCACGTAGCTGGTGGCCGGATCCGGCTCGACGGCACGCGGACGGTGGCCCGGTGACATTGACGTGAGCGTGGCGAGCCGTCCCCGCGTTCCCCGAACAGACCACGCGCACAGGTTCAGCTTCGCCAGCCGGCCGAGCACGTAGTAGAACCGCGCGAGACCGTCCAGCCCGTCTCGTTCGCGTACGACAGCGGTGAGGGCCCTCTCCGTGTCGCCGCCCGCGGCCATCGCGCTGACGGCCGCGGCGACGCCGAGGCTCGGGCGATCGAGGCGCAGTACCGGCTGCCCGTGCAGGCAGACCGAAAGCGAGGTGCGGTCCTGGCGCAGCTGCGTGTCCGCGCGCAGACCAATGGCGAACTGGTGTCCGGCAGCCACAGGTGCCGTCCTCAGCTGCCGGTGACGGCATCGCCGAGCCGGTCGAGCGCGAGCCGGTTGTTGACGCATTCGGCCGCCACGTCACCGGCACCGGCGCCGGACACCTCGGTGAGCTCACCTGGAGAGGGAACGTACAGGTAGACGGTCTCCTCGTCGCTGGCAACGACCTGGAGCCGGACGTCCATGCCCTCCGGCACCACGTAGCCGTGCTCGGCGAGTACGCCGGCCGGATCCTCCGCGAGCCGTTTCCCGAACTCCGGGTCGTCCCAGGCCCTGGCCATCAGCCGGCCCCACAGCCGGCAGAACTCAAGCTGCGAAGGATGAACCATCCCCGCCCCCTCCGGTGGTCTCGACACTCGTCACGGCAGTCGTCACGGCTGGCGCACTTCGTCGGTCCGGTCGACGTTCTCGGGCTCGCCGGACCGTTCGTCGCTCTGCGCGGTGAGCCGGGTGTAGAGGTACTCCCTCGTCACCGCGGCCACGAACGACTCGAACGTACGGAACCCGTGCACCTTCGCGTGCTCGCGCGGGTTCAGGAAGTAGAAGGGGCCGAGCCGGGAGAAGTACCACCGCATCAGTTCGGGGACCGACAACCCCGCGTCCTCGGCCGAGGCGTCCGCAAGGCCCGCGGACCGCAGCCTGCGCTCCTTGTCGGCCCAGCGTTCCCGCAGCGTCTGGTAACGGCCGTCGACACGGAGGTGGTCCAGCAGATGCCCGCCGCCGCCGCGCGCCCAGCGCAGCTTGTCCAGGCCGGCCTCGCCGGCCGCGAGCCGGTCGAAGCGCTCGGCGGTGACGTCGTTGTCCGCGAGCCACTGCGCCAGCTCGTCGTCGTCGTCGATTCCGAGTTGCCGCCGGACCCGCTCGCGGGCCGCAGCCATCGCCTCCTGGCCCGCCCCGTGACCCAACGCCTGCGCTTCTGCCTCGGCGAGGTCGCGGAGCAGACCCTGGTCCACGGCGCGCTGGTAGGCGGCTCCCTGCAGACGCAACTCCTCCAGTACGCCGTCACCGGGCAGCCGGTCCGGTGAGCCGTCCCGGTCCACGCCGCCTTCGGTCTGCGAACGCATGACGTGGGACCAGAAGTCGGTCTTCTCCATCCGGTAGGACACGGTGGCCGGTGTGCCGTCGCGGAGGTCGTCGCGGATGCGGGCCAGCATGGCAACGGCGTCGTCCCGCTTCTGGTTCACCTGCCCGGCGGGCAGCCAGGCACGCAACGCGTCCAGCGCCGGTGTCGGTACGCCCTCGCGTTCGGCGACCTTGAGCAGCAGGCCGTAGGTGCGTTCGGGGTAGAAGATGGCCTTGGCGAGCTCGGCCAGGCGGCCGCCCGTGGCCGCCGACACCACCGAATCCCCCACCGCGCGTTCGAGCGTGGCACGGATGTTCACCATCGCCTCGGACAGGCGGCGGTAGCCGGATTCGGCGTCGTCATGTCCGACGGCGACCTCGTCGTCGTCCTCCAGCACACCGTCGCGGTACCACTCGTAGACGCGGCCGACTCCCCGCATCCCGAAGACGTCGAGTTCGGCGGCGCGAAGGGCGCCCATGCTGGCCGCGCCGTACACGTGGATCCCCTGCGACATCGCCCAGAGGATCTCCTTGTGCCAGACCGCGGGCACGTGGTCGAAGTAGCCATCCACGATCGCGATCGCTCGCGGTCCCCGGCGAGCGAGCCGGAAGAGGTCGCCCTGGGACACCGGCGGCAGGTACGTCGCGTCCAGGACGGCTCGGCCCTCCTCCGGGGACAGGCTCGGCCCGGTGAAAACGAAGACGCTCATGCGCTCACCCCTGTCGGCTGAGCGCCGCGGGTCCGCTGGGCGTGCCGGGCCCGCTCGCCGGTGGCGAAGTAGTTCCACTCCATGAACGCCATCTCCAGTCCGGGTACGACGAGTCTGGCCACCGGCAACCCGAACTCCGGCCTGGTCAGGTCGACCACCACGGCGCTCTCGATACCGGCCGCCTCCAGCCGGCGCAGCTGCCAGTCGATCTCCTCGTCGAACGTCGCGAAGTCCTGACGGTCGCCGTCCCCGAAGGTACGAAGCGTTCCGTCGTGGTCGAGCCACTCGACGCTCTGTCTCGGGGCACCCTTCGCCGCGCGGCCGCGGTAGTGCGCCGGGTCCAGGTCGTCGCGGGACCCGGAGATGATCGTGAGCCGCATCTGCGCAGCCTCGGTCAGGGCGCGTAGCAGTGCGATCTCGTGGGTCGAGTGGCAGCCGTAGCCGCGGTAGTTCTCCACCAGGCCGATGGAGGCGTTCGCACGGTCGCAGAACATGCTCATGTACACGGGTATGCCGACGTCGGAGGTCAGCTCCCAGGCGGCCACCGCCATCCCGGCCTGTTCGAGCAGGTCGAGGACTCGCCGGCACTCTGGGTCCGTCACCGTGTCCAGGTCGACCCTGGTCGAACGCTGGTACGCCTCCCCGCGCAGCGACCACAACGTCGCGGCGTCGCGTTCGACGACCTCGGTCAGGCAGTGGGTGACGGCCTCCAGGAGATGGTTGCCCGAAGCCAGCCCGTTGCTCGTCTGTGCGAAGCACCCGCTACCGCTCGGCCGCGGGGTGGTGAAGTTCGCGTGCACCATCTCGAAGGGCACCCACACGTGATGCTGCGCGATCAGGTCGAATCCCTCCACCCACAGCAGCGGAAGGTCAGGGTGGAACGCGCTGTCCCTGGGCTGGTTCAGCCGGGTCACGTCGACCAGACGGTGGTCCGCCTCGAGGTCGTGCAGGCTGCCGTACAACAGCGGCCGGTGCACCCGCTCGGCGTGGTAGGTCTCGATCGACTCCATCACCCCGGACGCCTTGGCCGCGTCGAGTGTCGTCCCCTTGCCCTGGGCCACCGCCAGCGCGCGCGAGTTGGGCCGGCAGACCATCACGACCGGTATCCCGATGTGGTCCAGACCGGTGACGTTCGCGATTCGGGTGATGCCCATGCGTGACAGGTGCGGACGGACCCGCGCCAGGGTCTGCGCCGGCGGGCAGACCCGATCCGTGCCGGCGCGGTACCCCTTCGGCACAGGCGTCGTGTGTGAAGGAAACGCGAGCACACCCGACATCGAAATCCCCCCGGATCCGCCGACCACACCGCCGATGCCGTCGCAGAGTACTCAAGGGGTCAGTCCGCGTAAAGAAGATCTTTTTCACCAGGTCAGAGGTCCGTCGGCGTCGAAGTAGCCACCGGTGGGGCCGTCCGGGCCGACCTGCGCCATGCGGACGATGATCTCGGCACCCTCCTCGACGGTCTGCGTACCCGTGCGGTGGTTGAGGTCGGTCGCGGTGTAGCCCGGCTCCACCGCGTTGATCCGCACGCGCGGGAACGCCTTGGCGTACTGCACGGTGATCATGTTGACCGCGGTCTTGGACGCGGGATAGGCGACGCCCGGGTACGCGTACCCCGGCGCGGCGGGGTCGGTGCTCAGGCTCAGCGAGCCCAGTCCGCTGCTGACGTTGACCATGACGGGCGCGGCCGACCGGTCCAGCAGCGGCAGGAACGCGTGGATGACGCGTACCGTTCCGAAGACGTTGGTCTCGAAGATCGACCGCATCGTGTCGGCGGTGGTGTCCGCGGCGCCGACGACTCCGCCGTCGGGGAGCCGTCCCTCGATACCGGCGTTGTTGACGAGTACGTCCAGTCCCCCGTCGTCCTCGATGACCTTCGCCGCGGCCGCGACGGACGCGTCGTCGGTGACGTCGAGGAGCACCATTCTCGCGCCCAGTCGCTCGGCGGCCTGACGCCCACGCTCCGCGTCCCGGCTGCCCACGTAGACGGTGTGGCCCGCCGCGAGCAGTTGCCGTGCGGTCTCGAAGCCCAGACCCTTGTTCGCTCCGGTGATCAGTGTTCTCGTCGTTGTCGTCATGTCCTCCAGGTTGCCGACCCGCGACGGCTCCAGCCAGCCGTCCGGTCTTCCTGGGACTGCTGGTACCAGGCTGGTCCATGGGCCGCGGTGCACACTGGGAGCCATGGCGAGTCGCGAGTTCGGTGTGGCCGTGCGCCGCTGGCGCGACCGGGTCCCGCCGGCGGCCGCCGGGCTCCCTGCCGGTCGGAACCGCCGCGCGGCCGGGTTGCGGCGCGAGGAGCTCGCCCTGCTGGCCGGGATCTCCGTCGACTACGTCACCCGCCTCGAACAGGGTCGAGCGGACAACCCGTCGGTTCAGGTCGTGGAGGCCCTGGCCAGGGCATTGCGGCTGTCTCGGGCCGAGCGGGCACACCTGTTCCAGTTGGCCGGGCTCGCACCACCAGGACCCGAGACGGTTCCCGCGTACATCACCGCGAGCGTCCAGCGCCTGCTGGACAGACTGACCGGGACACCGGTCGCGGTGTACGACGCCTCCTGGACGCTGCTCGTCGCGAATCCGCCGTACGCGGCGTTGATGGGCGATCCGTCGCACTTGCACGGCAACCAGCGCAACGGCGTCTGGCGCCAGTTTCTCGGCGAGGGCACCAGGGTTCGGCACACGAGCCAGTCCCGCTCCGAGCTCGAGGCAGCCCTGGTCGCCGACCTGCGGGCGGCGACCGCCCGCTACCCGTCCGACCAGCACCTTCGGCGCCTGGTGGCGGAGCTTCGGGCGAACAGCGACCGGTTCGCCGAACTGTGGGAAGCCGGCGTGGTCGGACACCACGAGGCCGCCCGCAAGACCATCGACCACCCGCAGGTGGGTCCGGTGACGCTGGACTGCGACGTGCTCAGCGTGGCCGGCGCCGACCTGCACATCATGGTCTACACGGCAGAGCCCGACACCGAGGACGCCGAACGCCTCGCGCTGCTCACGGTGCTCGGTACGCAGGCGCTCACCGGCTGACCGGATCCGCCGCGTCGTTCGGACGTCTGGCCCGGCCGCGAGATCTGGACGCGCACGGTTCGACGGGTGCCGAAGTGTTCCCGTGGCATCCTGTCGGGATGGCGAAGTCCACCCGCGACCGAACGCCTGACACCGACAGGTCCGCACCGACCGGCGCGGTTCCCCGCCGGGCATCTTCGGCACGTCCGGCGCTCGTGCTCGCCACCATGTGCGTGGGGATGTTCCTCGTCCTCCTCGACGTCACCGTTGTCAACGTCGCCTTGCCCACGCTCGGCGCCCAGCTGCACAGCGATGTGGCAGGAATGCAATGGGTGGTTGACAGCTACACGGTCGCCCTGGCCGCACTGCTTCTGACCGCCGGAACACTGGGCGATCTCCGCGGTCATTCGAGGATGGTCCTGGCGGGGCTGGCGTTGTTCGGCGCCGCGTCCGCGGCCGCGGGACTGGCACCCTCACTCGGTTTCCTCGTCGGTGCCCGCGCGGCCCAAGGCGTCGGCGCGGCGGTTCTGCTGCCCTGCACGATGGCGGTCATCAGTGACACCTTCCCCGACCAGCATGCGCGGGCCCGCGCGCTCGGCGTCTGGGCCGGAGTCTCCTCCCTCGCCCTCCCGGCCGGGCCGGTGCTGGGCGGCCTGCTGGTCACCGCGGCCGGGTGGCGGGCGGTGTTCCTGGTCAACATTCCGGTCGTCGTCGCGGCCATGGTGGCCTGCGCACGGCTGGTCCCGCCGGTGCGGCACGAGCGAGGGAGTGCGAAGAACCGCGACGGCCAGCGAGGCGACGTCGACCGTACGGGTGCGCTCACCTGCACCGTCGCCCTCGCCGCGGTGGTGTTCGCGGTGATCGAGTGGGGGCGCGGCACCGGTGTGCCGGTCGTGGGTGGCGCGGCCGGGCTCGCCGCGGGTGCGCTGGTCGCCTTCGGGTACGCCGAACACCGGGCGGCGCGGCCACTCCTCCCGCCGGCTCTGCTGCGCTCGCGTGCCTTCGTCGGCGCCAATCTCGTGGCGGCGGCGATGAACTTCGTCGGCATCGGCACGATCTTCGTTACGACGCTGTACCTGCAGGAGGTCCGCCAGCACAGCCCGCTGCGCGCGGGCCTGGAGCTGTTGCCGCTGTTCGTTCCGCTCGCGGCGCTGTCACCGCTGACCGGCCGCCTCACCGCGCGGTTCGGCCCACGCCCGCCGATGGTCGCCGGGCTGTGCGTCGGCGCCGCGGGTCTCGTCGGCCTGCTGCTGCCGGACGCGAGCAGCCAGTACGGCGTGCTCCTGCCGGCGCTGCTCGGCCTCGGGGTAGGCATGGGGCTGCTCACCGCGGCCGTGGTCACCGCCGCCATGAACGCCGTACCCCGAGACCGCGCGGGCCTCGCCGGTGGCGTGAACAACACCGCCCGCCAGTCCACCGGTGCGCTCGGTGTCGCGGTGTTCGGCGCGGTGGCCGGGAGCCCGGCGCACGTGCGGGCGTTCCTCGGCGGACTGCACCTGCTCGGCCCGGCCGCGGCCTGCGTGTGGCTCGCGGCCGCCGTACTCACCGTGGCGACCGTACCGGCGCAACCGCGCACCTGACCGCGCCGCTCCGGCCGCGCCGCTCCGGTTCGCGGCCGGTGATTCGTTCGGTCTGACCTTGGCGAATCACCTGTGCCCGCCGGCGTCCCAAGCAGGTAAGGGCTTTCGTCCGTTCGATCGGAACACTCTGGCTGCTCCGGCTGCTGCACTGGCTGCTCGAGAAGTTCTCAAAGAAAAGGACACTGCGAGGACGTCGTTCGCGGCGAAAGTCTCGTCGTGGCTGGTCCTCGTGCTGGGCCTGATCGCAGCCATCAGTCTGGTAGGTCGAATCCTGCTCGTACGCCAGGGAGTTCTCTACGGCTCCTACGCCGTGAGGCGCTCCCACGCTGCCTGCCAGGCGAACACCTGACCGTCCCGGCCAGGGGTGCGCGGCGATCTTCGGCGAAGCTGGCTAAGGTACGTACTCTCCTCGATGTGGCGGAGCGCGGCAGCCCAGACCTCGGGTCGTCACCTGTCAGGTCGACGCACGAGAGGAAACCCCCCGTGAAAGCTCGCCAAGCCTCGGCCATCGCCAGCGTCGTGGCCTGGGAGGCCCTGGACTCCAGGGGCCGGCCCACGGTCGCGTGTCGCGTCCAGCTCGGCGGCGGCGCAGTCGCCCGCGCGATCGTGCCGTCCGGCGCGTCGACCGGCGCGCACGAGGCGGTCGAACGCCGCGACGGCGGCGAACGCTACGACGGCTGGGGCGTGCGGTCGGCGATCGCCGCGGTCACCGGCGAACTCGGCCCCGCGGTCGCCGGTCTCGACGCTACCGACCGAGCGCGGGTGGATGCCCGGCTGGAGGAGGTCGACGGTACGCCCGACCTCGCCCGCACCGGTGCGAACGCCGTCCTGGCGGTGTCGCTGGCCTCGGCGCTGGCGGGTGCGCAGGCGCTGGGCCGGCCGCTGTGGCAGGTGCTCGCCACCACCGACTCCGGAGGAGTCCCGTCCCGCCGGACTTTGCTGCCGATGCCGATGGTGAACATCTTCTCCGGCGGGGCACACGCCGCCGGAGCGGTGGACATCCAGGACGTGCTCGCGGTCCCGGTCGGTGCGGAGAGCTTCGCGCACGCGTTGGAGATCGTGGCCCGCGTACGCGCCGCGACCGCGGGCGTTCTCCGACGGCGTGGGCTGTCGTCGGCGCTGGTGGCCGACGAGGGTGGGCTGTCCGCACCCATGTCGGACAACGAGGCCGCCGTCGGCGTGGTCTGCGAAGGCATCGAGGCGGCAAACCTGCGGCCCGGAGCCGACGCCGCGGTCGCTGTCGACCTCGCCGCCAGCCAGTTCGGCACCGCGGAGGGGCGCTACCACCTGCGCTGTGAGGACCGCGAACTCGACCGGGCCGACTGGCTCGCCCGGCTCGCCGACTGGTGCGGGCGGTACCCGATCGTCTCGTTGGAGGACGTCCTGCACGAGGACGACTGGGACGGCTGGACCGAGGCGGTGAGCGTCCTGCCCGAGCAGTGCCAACTCCTCGGTGACGACCTGTTCGCGACGCACGTCGAACGCGTCCAGGAGGGAATCGCCCGCAAGGCCGCGAACGCCGTTCTGGTCAAGCCCAACCAGGCCGGCACACTCACCCGCGCCGAAAGCGTCGTCCGCGAGGCGCAGCGCGCCGGTCTGGGAACCGTCGTGAGCGCCCGTTCCGGTGACACCGAGGACACCTGGCTGGCCGACCTCGCGGTCGGCTGGCGCGCGGGGCAGATCAAGGTGGGCTCGACGATGCGGTCCGAACGCACCGCGAAGTGGAACCGCCTCCTCGAACTCGAGCACGATCTGGGACGGAACGCGGTGCTCGCCGGCCCGGAGGTGTTCGGCCGCTCGACACCGGTGTCCGACCTGCGGACCTGACGGCACCTGACTGCCGGCTGACAAGGCCAGCTTGACAGGCGGGGTTCGACACTCGTACGCCCGGACTCGAGGGCTTGTTCCGGACTCATGACCCCACGTGCACGTCGAGCTCGTCCGACTTTCGCGCAGGTTGAAGTTGACGTCGATTCTTCTTGTGGGTAAGGGGTTTCCGGCGAGCAGTAGTGGATCTTGTTCGGTAGAATCGAACGCATGAGCGATGGCGGTGAGTGCTTCGACGGCGACCTGGGCGATGGGTCCGGTGGTCGTCGGGTGCTGCCTGCCGGGTTCGCTGATCTGCCGGGCGGGCCGGAGTTGGCGGCGGCGGTGGCTTCGGTCGACGTCCGTGAGTGCAACGGGTGGGAGCTGGAGGAGCTGATCAAGGCCCAGCGGCGGTTGGTCTGCTGGGTGGATGCTCAGTGTCTGGCGGCGGTGAACGAGCTGACTTACGCCGAGCCCGGCGTGCGTGATGAGCCGGCCGAACGGACCGTCACGCCGGACCCGATGACCCCGGAGGTCCTCGAACCGTTGCTGGGGTGGACCGGCTACCGGGCACACCAGTACGTCTTTCTGGCCACCACCCTGCCCCGCCTCCCACGGGTGCAGCAGGCGTTGGCGTCGGGCCAGTTGGAGCTCAACGAGGTCCGCACCATCGTGGACCGGATCACCGACGCCAAACCCGACCTGTGGGGAGCCATCGAGGACGCCATCTTCCCCAAGGTCCTGGACCTGCGCGGCGGGTTGTTGCGGGCGAAGGTCGAGGCAGAGGTCCTCAAGGCCGACCCCGAAGCAGCCGCCAAACGGCACCGGACCGCGCGGACCGGGCGGAACCCGGCGATGTGGCCCGCCGTCGACGGAGTCGCCGACCTCGCCATCCGCGGACTGTCCGCCGACCAGGCTGCTGAGGCGTACGGCTACATCGACGCCATCGCCCGCGCGGTCAAATCCACCGGCGACTCCCGCACCCTCAGCCAACTCCGCGCCGACGTCGCCGCCGCCCTGCTCACCGGCACCGCCCACATCACCGACTGCTCCACCCCCAGGCAAGCCGACCAGACCCCCGGCGAAACCGAGCAGGACCAGACCGAGCAGGACAAGGCGGCAAAGGATCAGGCCGAGCAGGGCGAGACCGGGCAGGGCAACGCGGAAAGCGGCGCGCCGAAGGGACAGGGTGAGACCGAGCAGGGGCACTGCGACATTCACCGGTTCCCCGACCACGACCTGCACAGTGCCGACTGTGACTGCGCCGACTGCGCTCCCGCTGGGACCGGAAACACCACGCCCCACTACACCCCCTGCCACTGCTTCACCGCGCACGACACCGCAGCCCACGACGCCGCCGAGCGCACCACTGCCGCAGAGGACGCAGCCACCGGTCATCCCGCCGCGGGTCAGATCCCGCGCCAGAACCGGCGACCCGACGAGTCGGCGGACCCGCCGCCAGGCGGGACAACAACACCACCAGAAGTCACGCCGCCCTGGTCTTCCTCGCAGCCGAGCTGGGGTGGGATACGAACGCGGGCGAAGATCCAGCTGAACATCCCGCTCACCACCCTGATGGGACTGTCCACCCAGCCCGGTGAACTCGGCGGGTTCGGACCCGTCATCACCGAGGTAGCCGAACGCCTGGTCGCGAACAACCTCACCAACCCCGAAGCCCGCTTCAGTGTCGGGGTCACCCACCCGGTCACCGGACGCCTACTCAGTCTGCATCCGATACCGGCCCGGTTCCTGCGCGGGCTACAGGCAGAGCTCGTGCATGCCCGCGACCAGCGGTGTGTGTGGACCACCTGCCGCAGACCGGCAGCGACGTGTCACCTGGACCACAACACCGAACACGCTCGCGGCGGGGAAACCTCGGTGGACAACATCGCGCCGTTGTGCCCACGCCACCACAAAGCCAAAACCGAGAGGGACTGGAAACTCCAGCAGACCGGGCCGGGAGAGCACAGGCTCACCGACCCCTACGGCCGGCACCACCGAAGCGGAGCGCCATCCCTCACCGACCCAGTACCACCCGAACCGGCACCCGCCACCACCGGCACGAGAACGGCCGACGATGACCTACCGCCGTTCTGAGAACAGGAGAATCCGCGACAGGCGTTCAGACCGCCTCCTCCAGCGCCCGGCCGAAGTCGCGCACCAACTGGTTGCGCTGGTCCTCTGCCAACAGGTGCCCCACCGAGATCACCGCCACCACCGGCCAGTCCACGATGCCCAGTGCGGCGACCACGGCCAGGCCGGCGAAGAACGCGAGCTTCTCCGTCGCCGGCAGGGTGACCGGACCGAAGAGCGGCAGCGTCATCCTCACCGTGTGCTTGTGGATGGCGTGTTCGGCCGCACCCAGCCGGTTGAAACGGGGCGTACGACGCGCAGGGGTGAGCGCCTTCGCGGCCGTGGCTTCCTTCCCGGTGGTCTTCTTCGCGACGGTTTTCCTCGCAGCGGTCTTCTTCGTGGTGGTCTTCTTCGCCGCGGACTTTCTCGCAGTGGCCTTCCTCGCAGCGGTCTTCCGGGTGGCCCGGGCGCTCGGTGCGGTGCCGGCTGTCGTCGGCGCAGCGGTCACGGTCCTCACCTCCGTCGCGTACGGGTTGCTGCAAACAGTAGGCAGCGCGGTGCCCCGGCGACCTCACCCAGGCTGGGTGAGCGGACCGGCGAAGTCACCCGAAAACCGGCGAACGGCCATCTCGGTCATTCCCTCCAGCGAGGTGCCCAGCGCTGTCCCGACACCCGCGGCGCCGAGCGCGGTGGCCCAGCCGACCGGGCCGAGCGGCCGGCAACCGAAGAAGTGGCTGAGTCCGGGCACCTGCACCACGGCGGCCAGGCCGAGCCAGGATGCCGCACCCGCGCCGACGACCAGCGGGCTGCGCCACCCGGTGACCATGGTCTGTCCCAGCTGGGCGCCGACCATCGACACCAAAGCGATGGTGCCGGCCCGGCCAGGCGTTCCGGTCATCCTCCCGACTCCCCACCCCGCCGAGGCCGCGGCCGCGGTCGCGCCTGCCCGAATCGCGACGTCCCGGGCCAGCCGCTGTCCGAGCGAGGCGTCGGGGCCCTCGTGCAGCAACGCCTCCGGGGTGAGGTCGGCGGGTGGCCGGATCGCCAGTGCCATCGCGGGCAGTACGTCGGTGAACAGGTTGACCAGCAACAGCTGCCGGGCGTTCAGCGGGGACCCCGAAGGTGAGAGCAGCCCGGCCCCGAGGGTGAACGCCGTCTCCCCGAGGTTGCCGCCCACCAGGACCGCGATCGCGTCCCGTACCGACGCCCACATCGCCCGGCCCTCGACGATCGCGTCGGTGATGGTCTCCAGCCGGTCGTCGGTGACCACCAGGTCGGCGGCTTCCCGGGCTGCGGTGGTGCCGTGCCGGCCGAGCGCGATGCCGACGTCGGCGAGCCGGATCGCCGGCGCGTCGTTCGAGCCGTCGCCGGCCATGGCGACCGTACGGCCGATGGACTGCAACGTCTGGACCACGCGTACCTTCTGCGCCGGCGTCACCCGGGCGACCACCGACACCTCCGGCAGGACGGCGGCCAGCGAGGCGTCGTCGTGACCGTCCAGGTCGGTGCCGGTGAGCACGCGCCCTCCGTCGAGGATGCCGAGCTCGGCCGCGATCGAGCTGGCCGTGGTGGGGTGGTCGCCGGTGAGCATCACCACGCCTACCCCGGCCCGGCGCAGCAACGCGACCGCCTGGGCGGAGGTGGGCCGCACCTGGTCGGCGAGGGCGAGGAACCCGAGCAGGTCAAGGCGTTCCACCCTGTCCTCGGTGAGGTCGCGGCGGCCGGACGCGGCCCGTTCGGCGACCGCGAGCACCCGGAATCCCTGCCCGGCAAGGCGATGCACCTCCTGCTCCACCTTCGCCCGCTCGGCCTCGTCCAGCGGACGTACGTCGGCGCCACGACGCCAACGCCTGCACTTCGGCATCACGACCTCCGGCGCGCCCTTCACCACCAGCCGCTGCCCGTGGTCGGTCGCGCCGAGCGCCGCGTGGTAGCCACGACCGGATTCGAACGGCACGTCGTCGACCAGGGTCCAGCCGGCCGCGCCGGTGTCCGCCCGAACGCCCACCTCCAGCGCGGCGTCCACCACCGCGCGGTCGGTCGGGTGTGCCGGCACCTCGCCCGCGACATGCTCGGGGCTGGCCCGCAGTCCGGCCGCCAGCACCAGGGCGCCCTGGTCGCTGAGCCGGTCCAGGGACTCCTCGTCGACGCCGTCCGAGACCCGCCGCAGCCGGATCCGCCCCTCGGTGAGCGTCCCCGTCTTGTCCATCAGCAGGGTCGTCACCCGGCCGAGCGTCTCCACCGTCGGGGGATGCCGGACCAGCGCGTTCCGGGTGGACAGCCGGCGCGCGGACGCCAGCTGCGCCACGGTCGCCACCACCGGAAGCCCTTCCGGTACGGACGCCACAGCCAGGCTCACCGCCGTGCCGAGGGTGTCGCGAAGCCTGCGCCCGCGCAGCAGGCCCACGCCGACCAGCGCGGCGCCACTCCCCAGCGACACCGGAACGGTCAACCGCACAAGGCGGTTCAGGCGTTCCTGGACACCCCCGCCGACCGGACGGTGAGCCGCCATCGCGCGGGTACCCCGGCCCGCCTCGGTCTCCGCGCCGGTCGCGACGACGACCGCGGACGTACGCCCGGCGGCCACCACGGTCCCGTCGTACACCATGCTGAACCGGTCGGCGACATCCGCGGCGGCGCACGGCTCGGCCGTCTTGGCGACCAGCTGCGACTCACCGGTGAGGCTGGACTCGTCGGTCTCCAGCGCCCGCTCGGTGAGGATGCGGGCATCGGCGGGCACGGCGTCACCGGCGCGCAGTACCACCACGTCGCCGGGCACCAGTTGGTCGGCGAGCACCTCCACCTCCTGGCCGTCGCGCCGGACCCGCACCCGGGCCGCACTGGTGTCGGCCAGCCGCCGGACCGCCCGGTCGGTGCCCACCCGCTGCATGCCGCCGATGACCGCGTTCACGCCCATCACCGCGCCGATCAGCGCCGCGTCGGACACCGAGCCGCTCACCGCCGCGACCCCGGCTCCGGCGGCAAGAGTGGGGGTGAGCGGGTTCGCCAGCTCCTCCAGGCTGGCGCCGAGAAGGTTCGCGGGGTGTTCGTCGCCGTCCGCCGACGCGGCCGGAAGCCGGGCAGCCGCCTCGTGCTCGGTGAGCCCCCGCGGAGTGCTGCGCAGCCGGCGCAGTGCGGCCGAGGGGTCCAGGGCGTGCCAGTGGTTGCGATCGGTGCGTACCGGCTCCGGCCGGCGGGCCAGCGCGGCGGCCGACCAGGTGCCGGACACGAAGCCCGCGGCAGCTGCGACGTTGACGCCGACCAGGGCGCGTTCGGTGGCACCGCGCGCGGGGCCGAGCGCGGCGAGCAGGGCGCCGGTGACCGAGCCGTACCCCGCCAGCAGAGCTCCGCGCCGGGACACCGTTTTCGCCGCGGTCGCCGCGTCCAGCAGCAGGCAGGCGTCCGACAGACCCGGTCCGCTCAGCAGGTGGGCGCCCCACGGTGGCCGGTGCCCGGGCAGCGGTACGCCGATGCCGCAGTCGGCGGCCGCGAGCGCGGCACCCGGCCCGGCTCCGACCAGCGCCACCACCCGGCCCTCGGCCTGCAACGCACGGACCGCGCCGGGCAGCCGGTTCCCCGCCGGCAGCACGCGTTCGACGCCGAGCCGGCCGGCCACGCCGCTCCCCCGCCCGGCGATCATCACCTCACCCGCGCCGCCTGACGCCGCCACCAGGGCGTCCGCCAGCGGCGCGAACTCCGGCTCCGCTGCCAGCACCGCGACCAGCTCGCCCGCTCGCACCAGCCCCAGCGCCACCGCACCCTGGCCGGCCAGCCGACGTGCCGCCGCGCGTACCGCCGCCGGAACCGAACCAAGTCGGTGAGCAAGGTCCGCCAGCGGCCCGAGCGTCCACTCGCCCTGCCGGTGCACGGTTCGCGGCAGGGCCGGGTCGAAGAGCGACTCGGCGCGCAGCCGCAGCCGGGCCTCGACCGCCGGCACAGTGCCGTCGGGATGGTGCCCGTTCCCGCTGTGCCCGTTCCCGCCGTGCCCGTTGGTCCTCGGGCGTCCGGCGGGTTCCGCCGGGGCCGGCGTGCACACCGTCAGCGGCCCGAGGACGAACCCGTCGGTACGCAAAACGGCCGCGTCCAGCACCACGGTGTCGACCCGGTCCAGCCGCCGCAGCGCCTCCGGGTCCAGGCACAGCGTTCCCCGCGCTGCCAACGCCCGGTTGACACCGGTCGCGAACGCTTCCCGGGCGACCTGCCCGGCCTTGGGAATCCCGGCACCGACCAGAGCGATGGTCCGCCGCGGATCACGGGTGGCCAGCATGGTCGCACCTGCGCCCACCACCGACGCCAGCCCGGCGACGTCGGCCAGCCGTTCCACCGGACCCGGCGGCAGCGGCGCCGGCCGCGGCGGCAACGACAACGGCGTCGTCCGCTGGCCGTCGTCGGCCGCGCTCAGCTCCGCCTCCCGACCGGCCCAGACCTGCCAGCGCCGCCCGGCCTCGTCGGCCAGCGCCAGCCGCTGGGCGGCGTCGACGAGCAACCCGAGCGGTCCCTGCGCGAGGCCCTGCGCGACCGCGTTGCCGGCGGCCAGCGTGAGGTCGGCAGCGGCCCGGCCGAGGAGGCGTTCCCACTCCCGGCGCAGCCGCGGCGTGGAGTCGATCAGGCTGACCAGGGTCGGCACCTCCGCCGGCAGCCGGGCGATCCGCAGTGCCCGGCCGGCGACGCTGAAGCCGAGCGCCGCGACGTCCGCGCCGAACGCGAGCAGCTGCCGCCGGCGCGGCTCCACGTCACCGGGGTGGTCCGGGCGTGGCGGGAAGGGGTCACCGGCCAGCCCGTGCCGCCGCTCCACGGCCGCGACGGCGGTCAGGACCTCGCTCAGGACCTCGGGCAGAACGTCGGGCAGAACGTCGGGCACGTCGCCTTCGGCGTACTCCACGACGACCCGGCCCAGCACCCCGTTCACCCACGCCCGGTGGACGCCCGGCAGCACCACCACCGCGTGCTCGAACTCCTCGGCCAGGCGCCCGCTGCCCGGCCGGTCGACCCCGCGTACCTCGACGTGCGCCCGGCCGTTGCCCACCCACCACCGGCGGGCGGTCCGGCCCCGGCGAGGCACCGCGGACACCAGCCCGGCACCCAGGCCCGGAACACGCAGGGACATCTGCCGCGCTCAGTGGTGGAAGGAGGACGTCGTACGGCCCTCGGTCGGCAGCCGCTCGCGCAGCCTCTCCAGGAACTTCAGCGCGTCGGCGATGTCCTCCAGCAGCAGGTGGGCGAGGTCACCCGACAGGCCGTTGCGTACCACGATCCGCATCACCACCACGTCCTCGCGGTTCTTCGGCAGCGGGTACGCCGGCACCATCCAGCCGCGGGCGCGCAGTCGGTTGGACAGGTCGTACAGGTCCCAGTTCCCGGTGTGTCCGTCGGCCAGCCGCCAGCAGACCACCGGGAGGTCGGTGCCGGGATACATCACCTCGAACGCCTTCATCGCGGCGAGGCCGTGGGCGATGGTCTCGGCGACGTCGTACGCGGCCTGCTGCACCCGGGTGAAACCGCGCCGGCCCAGCCGCAGGAAGTTGTAGTACTGCAGCAGCACCTGCGCGCCGGGCCGGGAGAAGTTCAGGTTGAAGGTGCTCTCCTCCCCGCCCAGGTAGGCCACCTTGAACACCAGCTCCTCCGGCACGCACTCCTTCGTCCGCCACACCGCCCAGCCCACTCCCGGGTAGACCAGGCCGTACTTGTGGCCGGAGGCGTTGATGGAGTGCACGCGGTTGAGCCGGAAGTCCCAGCGCAGCGTGGGATGCAGGAACGGCGCCACGAAACCGCCGGAGGCGGCGTCCACGTGCACGGGTACGTCGAGCCCGGTGCGTTCGTGCAGGTCGTCGAGCGCGGCGGCGATGTCGGCCACCGGCTCGTACGCCCCGGTGTAGGTGACCCCGAGGATGGCCACCACGCCGATGGTGTTCTCGTCCACCGCGTCGAGCACGCCCTCGGGGGTGAGGGCCGGCCGGTCGGCGGTGACCGGTACGTACCTCGGCTCCACCTCCCAGTAGTTCGCGAACTTCTCCCACACCACCTGCACCGCGGAGCTGAACACGATGTTCGGCCGATCGGCCGGCTTGCCCTCGGCGGCCCGGGCCCGCTGCCAGCGGCGTTTGAGCGCCAGCCCGCCCAGCATGCACGCCTCCGACGACCCCACCGTCGAGGTGCCCATCGCCGCGTGGCTGTCCGGGGCGTGCCAGAGATTGGCGATGATGTGGACGCAGCGGTTCTCGATCGCCGCGGTGAGGGGGTACTCGTCCTTGTCGACGATGTTCTTGTCCGCCGCCTCGGCGTAGAGTTCGCCGGCCTCCCGCTCCATCCAGGTGGTCACGAACGTCGCGAGGTTCTGCCGTGCGTTTCCGTCCAGCAGGATCTCGTCGTGGATCAGCTGGTACGCCGTCTCCGGCAGCATCTCGTCGGTGCCCAGCGAGTAACGCGGCACCCGCCGCTCACCCAGTCGTGCAAAGAGAGGGTTGACAGCCACCTCGTCCGGCAGCCGGGGCGAGGTACGGCGATAGCGCATGGCATCCCTCTCCCCCGCGGGCCGCACCTCCACGCCGGAGCACGGACTTCCGACCAGGGTGACCAGCTCGTGGCCACCCTGGCCAGGGCACAACGTCCGTGACGAAGGGACCTACGGCCGGGGACGGGATGCTCGTGACATCCGCGCGGTGCCTACCAGAGGCTCGTACGGCTGAACCGGCGCGCCGCCCAGTTCGCCAGGACCAGCATGATCAGCCCGATGACTCCCTGGAAGAGCCCGATCGCCGCGGCGTAGGAGTACTGCGGAACGGGAGACTTCAGACCCACCTGGTAGACGTAGGTGTTGATGACCTGTGAGATGTCGAGGTTGAGCGGACTCTGCATCAGCAGGGCCTTCTCGAACCCGATCGACATGATGCTGCCCACGTTGAGGATCATCAGGATCACGAAGACCGGGGTGATGCTCGGGAGGTCGATGTGCCATATCCGCTTGAGCTTCGAGGCACCGTCGACGATCGCGGCCTCGTGTAGTTCGGGATCGACGCCGGCGAGGGCCGCGAGGTAGATGATCGCGTCGAACCCGAGGTTCTGCCAGACACTCGATGCCACGAACATGTGCCGGAACCACGTCTCGCCGCCGAGAATGTCGACCGTCGGCAGGTGGAGGAACTGGAGCGCCTGGTTGAAGACGCCGACCCGGGGGTCGAACAGCAGCAGCATCATGCCGACGATCACCACGGTCGAGATGAAGTGCGGCGCGTACGTGACCATCTGCACCACACGTGCGAACCACCGGGTCCTGACGTAGTTCAGAGCAAGCGCGAGCACGATCGGCAGCGGAGCCATCGCGGCGAGTTCGTAGACGTGCAGGACCACCGTGTTCTTGATGATCGGGACGAACTGGTAGGAGTGGACGAACCGCACGAACTGCTCGAGTCCCACCCACGGACTCCCGGTGATGCCGTCGACCGGGTTGTAGTCGCGGAAGGCGATCTGGACGCCGTAGATCGGCCCGTACTTGTAGATCGCAAGGTAGAGCACCGGCAGCGCCAGCATGACGTACAGCTGCCATCCCTGCCTGATCTGGCGCCGGCGCCATCCCGGGCGGGCCGCCGGGACCGAATCCCCCGCCGGCGTGACGGCGGGCACCCCTGCAGCGGTGGTGTCGTCGCTCAACCGCGTCTGTGCCATCGAAAAGCCTCCAGGTCCTGCAAGGTCGTGCCGGTCTGACGGTCGGGTACGTCGTGGCCTCAACCCTTCAGCGAGCCGATCATCACGCCCTTGACGAAGTGCTTCTGCACGAACGGATAGGCGATCAACGGCGGGATGATCGCAACCATGATCAGGGAGTACTTCAGCAGCTCCTGCAGCTCCTGGCGCCGCAGCAGCTCCGAGGCCTCCGTCACGAGCTGGGGGTCGACCTTGTTCTGGATCAGCACCTCGCGCAGGACGAGCTGCAGGGGGAACAGCTTCTCGTCGGTGAGGTAGATCAGAGCGTTGAAGAACTCGTTCCAGTGGCCGACACCGTAGAACAGCACGTTGACGGCGATGATGGGCTTGGACAGCGGAAGCACGATCTTCCACAGGAAACGGAAGTCGTCGCAGCCGTCCACCCGTGCGGCCTCGAGCAGCTCGTCCGGGATCGTCACCTGGAAGAAGGTGCGGGTGATGATGACGTTGAAGACGCTCAACGCTGTCGGCACGATCAGCGCCCACCGGGTGTTCAGCAGCCCCGTGTCGTGCACCACGAGGTAGGTGGGGATGATGCCGCCCTCGAACAGCATCGTGAACACGAACGCCGCCATGATGAAGTTGCGGCCGTAGAGATCCTTCCGCGACAGTGCGTAGCCGGCCAGCACTGTCAGGACCAGGTTGACGGCGGTGCCGACCACTGAGTAGAACACCGAGTTGAGGTAGCCGATGACGATCGCGTGATAGGCCCACAGAGCGTAGTAGCCCTCGAGCGTCGCTTTGACCGGCCACAGGATGACGTCGCCTGCCACCACCCGGTTCGCGTCGGAGAACGACGCGGACACGACGTAGATCACCGGATACAGGACGGCGAGCAGGAACGCCGTCAGCAGGATCACGTTGACGGCATCGAAGATCCGGTCGCCCCGGGTCTCGGCGATCTTGCGTGTCGCAACGTCTGACATTTCATCCTCCGCACGTTCGACCAGGGAGGGAGGGCGGGCCGGTTCACGCGCCGGCCCGCCTCCGCCTTACTTGCCTTCAGTCGCCTTGGTCCAGGCGTCGTAGGCGTCCTGGTAGGCCTGTAGGTAACGCTCGACGCCGATCTTCTTGATCTCCTCGACGTAGGCGTTCCACTGCTTGTCGTCATCGATGTCGGACTTGCCGAGGCAGAACTGCGACTCCATCTGCTTCACCTTGTTGGTGATCGGCACGTTGGAGTCCGCCACCACCGCGGCCTGGTCGTTGTCGAGCGACAGCGGCGGCAGCTGCTTCTTCTTGTCCACCCGGTGCGGGTAGTAGGCGTTCTTGGTGTCGTCGTAGAACTGCTTCTCGAAGGTCGGCGCCTTGGGATCGACCAGCTCGCCGTTGCGGAAGTCCATGGAGCGGTAGTCGACACCCATCTGCGCCCACCACTGACCGTTCGGCGGCGGCCAGGTGCCCTGCGTCGTCCACAGCGCCTGGTTGCCGTCGATGCCCTTCTCGCCCTTCTTCGCGTACCGCCAGTCCTTGCCCTCGACGCCGCTGTAGGCACGCAGCATGTTGCCGAGCTCCTTCTGCGAGTCGGCCCACATGGCCGCGACGGCCGGGTTCTTGCAGCTCTTGGTGATGACGAAGTTGGTGACGCCCAGCCAGTTGTAGTAGTTCCACGCCGACACCCGCACGCCTCCGGGCCCCTGCAACGGCGCCATCGAGTGGTAGTCGCGGAAGCTCGCCTTCGGGTCGTCGTCGTTGATGTTCATGAAGCTGGCCCAGTAGTAGCCCCGCACGACGCCCATCGTGGGTGGCCCGGACTTGTTGCCCTGCCGCTGCAACTGTTCGGAGGTCTGGGTGAACGCCCGCTCGTCGATCAGGCCCTGTTTCACCAGGCTGCGGATGTATCGCCAGCCCTCCCGCCACTCCGGCTTGTTGACCGCGATGTCGACCTTGCCGTTGTTCAGGAACAGCCACGGGTCACCGGGGTTGTACAGGAACGAGCCCATGAAGTAGTCGCTCATCAGGTCACCGGACGACCCGCTCATGGGGATGACGTCGCCCTTGCCGTTGGGGTTGCGGGTCTTGAACGCCTGCAACACCTTGACGAAGTCGTCGGTCGTCTCCGGCTCCTTCAGGCCGAGCTTGTCCAGCCAGGGGCGGTACAGCCAGACCGACGGCGAGTACTTGCAGTGGTAGCAGTCGTTGACGTACGGCGAGGAGTAGATGTTGCCGTCCGGAGCGGTCAGCAACTTCTCCGTCTCGGGGTAGTCCTTGAAGACCCGCTGCGTCTCCGGGCAGTAGGTCTTGAGGATCTGCTTCTGGTCGATGAACAGGCCCTGCTGGCCATACACGTACAGCTGGGAGGGCGTGAACGGGATGCTCATGAAGGCGTCCGGGAGATCGCCCGAGGCGATCATCGCGTTCACCTTGGTCATCGTGTCGTCACCGCTGGCCACCACCTGCCAGTCGATGTGGACGTGCGTCTGTTCCTCGTACCACTTGGTGAACGCGTTGTTGGTCCAGTTCCCCGCCTCGGGACTCTGCTGCACCACGACCTTGAGGGTGACCTTCTTACCGCCCTTGGTAACCGGCCCCTTCGTGGCCGCACGCGGCCCCACGTAGCCGGACGGGTAGAGGATGTCGCCGCGAGGCGTGGTCTTCGGCCCGCCGGGGATCGCCAGCGAGTCCTTGACCGCCCCCGATCCAGAACCGGAGCCTGAGCTCTTGGTGCCACCTGAACACCCCGCCAGCACGCCGGCGCCCGGCAGGGCGGCGACCCCGAGAAAACCCGCGGCACCAAGAAGCTTTCTTCGCGAGATAGTCGCGCCGGCGCCGTCGGCGGGTGTCTGTCCGGGACTTTCCACCATCGTTACCTCATTTCTTGAAAAGCGCTTTCCCGCCTCACGAGTCGTAGACCGGCAACAGCCTGGAGCGAGATGCCTCCAGATGTGCCCGCATCGCCTTGTCCGCGGCGGTGGGATCACCGTTGGCGATTGCGTCGACGATTCTGTGGTGCTCGCGAAGTGCGGCAGTACCCATGGTGTTCTGGTAGTTGAGCCGAAGAATGTGCAGGTGGCAGTGCGTCCGGGCGAACGCAGTTCGCATCCGGACGTTGCCGCCGAGCTGCAGGACGAGGTCGTGCAGCCGATGGTCGTGCGCCGCCATCCGCTGGTAGTCCTGGTAGGACGTTCCCTTGGGTGCGGTGGGAATCGAGGCCAGCTCCTTGGTAAGGAGTGCGGCCTTGTCGTCGTCGATCGCGGCGGCGGCGCGGGTGGCCGCCCAGGGTTCCACCACGAACCGGAACTCGAAGAGGTCCTCGAACTCCGCCTTGCTGAGCAGGGGTGCGGTCGAGTAGCCCCGAAAGGGCTCCTTGAGGACCAGCCCCTCCGACTCCAGCCGGACCAGCGCCTCTCGCACCGGCGACTGGGAGACCTCCAGGGCCCGTGCCGCCTCGTCGATGTTGATCCGGGCGCCCTGGCTGAAGACGCCGTCCATGATCATTTCCTTGAGCGCTTCGTAGACGCCCTCGGCGAGGTTCTGCCGCCTGGGCAGCGCGATGTTTCCACCGCGCCCACCCAGTGACACCCGTCCACGTGCGCCCATGCCGCGCTCTTTTCAGGTAAGGAGCAACGAGATATTCAGGTAGGCCCGCAAAGGGCCGATAAACAAGAAGGAAGACGCGCGTTCGAGGAGAGCCCTCGATCGTGGATACACGATCCTATAGCCGACACGATCGCGCAATCCCCTGATGACGATTGCCCCCCGCGCTTCCGTTTTCGGACGCCGCCGGCCGGCCGGCGGCGTCCGAACGGGCAGCTCAGCGGTGCACGTTCGCGGCCATCATCCGTACGAGTACGTCCGGCGTCACCACGCGTACGTGTGGCGCCAGTTGGTTGACGACCGACCGCACGTCGTCCACACTCTTGCTCCACGCGTGCCAGATCACCAACGAGTACGCGTCGACGCCGGTGGGATCGCGGCCGGCGTCGTTGACCGTCGCGGCCACACTGGTCTCGTCGGCACCGGACAGTCCCTGCCACAACATGGCACGCGGAGCGACGACCGGCTTGTCGTTCACCCACACCACCCGGCCCCGGCCGGCGTCGTAGCGGGAGTACTCGAGGTACACCAGTCCCTCGATCTGGTCGTGCCGTAGGTAACTCGACCAGAGCGACGTGTCTTCCATCGACTCGAAGTCGAGGATCTGCACGACGCCGAGGTCGGCGCGGCGCATCTGGCCGGCGAGCCTTTCGGTGTGCAGGTCGAGGTCTGCCTTCGGATACCTGCTGGGATAGAGGTATCCGCTACCGGAGGGGCCGACCACGAACCGGTCACGGTGCGTACCGTCGGCCGCGTGGTCGTAGTACCACCGGAGCACCGACGGCGCGAGGTCGACCAGTCCCGGCGCGACGGCCCAGCCCAGGTCGAGGGACCCGCGCGACGGGCTGCCGTACCATCTCCGATCGCTCTGGAAGTCGCCGAGCAGCCACTGCACGTTGTCCCCGTCGGTGATCAGGAACGCCACGTGGTGGGTTCCCTGCGCCGGTGTCGGCACGTCGTCAAGCGGGTGTTGACGCACAGTGTCGAGGGTGATTCCGGACAGTGGCGCGAGGTTGCGGGCGTGGTCGGCGGCGATCGTCCGCACGCCGGCACGGGAGGAGACCGAGACGAACGCGTCCTCCCCCGCGGACGCGTCGCCCCAGCCGATGACCGCCGCGTCCGGGTCCAGGTCGGCCACGACCTCGGCGCGGAAGTCGGAGTTGCCGTCGAAGAACACGAACGCGCCGGCCATGGTGGCGTAGTCGCGCAGCTGGTTGGCGAAGTCCGGCTTCTGCTCGACCGCGACGTCGTGCCGGAGCCGGTTCCAGAACGTGTTCTTCACCCAGCGGTCGTCCCGGCCGCGGACGTCGAGGACCCGCCGCATCCGGTGGGCACGCGCCGTCGGCTCCAGACTCTCCTCCACCGCCACGGCCCCGACCAGTCCGGCCACGCTGGTGGCCACGTTCACCGACCCGTCGCCGTCGCGGTAGAGGACGTAGCGGTTCACCGGCTGGTCGGGCGCGCCGGCGCCGGGCGCGCCGAAGCGGTCCACCAGTTCCCACGCGCCGGCCGCCTCGACCACCTCCACGTCGTAGCGGTCGGCGAGATCGGCCAGCCACACCGGATAGCCCACGCCGGGCACGTCGACGTAGACCCCCTCGGCGGTCCCCTCGGTACCCGATTGCGGCCGGCGGCGCGCCAGCTGGCCCTGCAACGTCGCGACGAGCACGCGTTCGGCCGGACTCAGACTGCCTTCGGTCACGGCGTGCAACCGGGTCGGCCGTACGCCCTTCGGGAAGAGGCTGCGTGGACCGGCGGCCGCTCGCGCCGCGCGTGGCCGGACCAGGTCGACCGCGCCCATGCCCAGGACACCGGCGCCCGCCCATGCCATCCGACTCATCGCCTGCCGCCGGGAGATCCCGGACCGTGCCTCGGTCATCGCGAGCGGTTCCCTTCGTCGCCTCAGGTCGGGTGCTCGCACAGTAATGATCTTCGTTCCGGGGCCACCAGCCTTCGTCCCATGTAGGACGGCCAAAACGGCGCGACACACCGGATGTTGGGTTGCACCGGATTTCGGACCACAACATGTAGTCTCTCCGTGCTGGTGACCGCGGCGGGTGCGTGACGCGCGACGCGTGCTCCGTGGCTGCCGGCACATCTCATGACCTGCCGTCGGCGCACGCCCCCGTCCGGGCGTACGCCGATCCGACGTCCGCGAGGGTAAATGGTCATGCAGGGCGGGTACGGGCGCAGTGAGCCCGACGCCCCCCGCGTGACCTGCACAGGCCTGGGTCGACCCGACGCCGTACCACCGGCGCCGGTTGACCTCGCTCGCCTTTCGCGGCCGGAGGCTGACGTCATTCCGCTCGCGAGGAGAGAGAGCCCGTGTCCACCCACTTCGGCACCGAAGCCACCGGATCCGGCGTGACCCGATCCGCCACCGACTCCACGCACGACACGCACGACACCACGTACGCGTCGCACGACGCCGTCGCCGATTCCCCGATCGGCTCCCCGGCGGAGGGCGCACCGCCGCCGCCTGCTCCCGACACCGACGAACGCCAGGTGGTCCGCCGCGACGGCAGCGTCTCGCCGTTCGACCCGGCGAAGATCGCGGTGGCAATGTCGAAGGCGTTCCTCGCGGTCGAGGGACCCGACGCCGGCGCGTCGTCCCGCGTCCACGAGACCGTCGACCTGCTCACCCGGCAGGTGGTCGCCTCGCTGACCCGGCATCCCGACCTGGGCCGGATCTTCCACATCGAGGACATCCAGGACCAGGTGGAGCTCGCCCTGATGCGGTCGGGCAACCAACGCGTCGCCCGGGCGTACGTGCTGTACCGCGAGGAGCACACCCGCGCCCGGCTGGAACGCGAACCCGTCGTCGAGGTGGAGCCCGCCGAGGTCCCCATGCACGTCAAAGGTGCCGACGGCGAGCTCCACCCGCTCGACGACCTCCGGCTCACCCGCATCGTCGAGGAGGCCTGCCACGGGCTGCCGGCCACCTCGGCCGAGTCGGTGCTCACCGAGGTGTCCCGCAACCTCTACGACGGGATGAGCCAGCACGAACTCGAACTGGCGCTGGTGATGGCCGCCCGTACCTTCGTGGAGACCGATCCGGAGTACTCACTCGTCAGCGGCCGGCTGCTGCTGGACAAGCTGCGCCGGGAGGCCCTGTCGTTTCTGCGCGGCGCGCCCGACGAGGCGAGTCAGGAGGAGATGGTCCCGCGCTATCCGGCGTACTTCCGTGAGTACGTCGAGCGCGCGGTGCGACTGGAACTGCTGGACCCCGAGCTGGGGAGGTTCGACCTCGACCGGCTGGGTGCCGCACTGCGCCCGGACCGGGACCCGGCGTTCCAGTTCCTCGGGCTGCAGACGCTCTACGACCGCTACTTCCTGCACAGCGACGGTACGCGGTTCGAGCTGCCGCAGGCGTTCTTCATGCGGGTGGCGATGGGGCTCGCGCTGCGCGAGGACGACCGGGAGCGGCGGGCGATCGAGTTCTACGAGATGCTGTCGTCGTTCGACTTCATGTGCTCCACGCCGACGTTGTTCAACTCCGGCACCACCAGGGCCCAGCTGTCGTCGTGCTTCCTCACCACGGTGTCCGACGACCTGGAGGGCATCTTCTCCGGCATCCGCAACAACGCGATGCTCTCGAAGTACGCCGGCGGCCTGGGCAACGACTGGACACCGGTGCGCGGCATGGGCGCCTACATCAAGGGCACCAACGGCCAGTCCCAGGGCGTCGTGCCGTTCCTTAAGATCGCCAACGACACCGCGGTCGCGGTCAACCAGGGCGGCAAGCGCAAGGGCGCGGCCTGTGCCTACCTCGAGACCTGGCACGTCGACATCGAGGAGTTCCTCGACCTGCGCAAGAACACCGGCGACGAACGCCGGCGTACGCACGACATGAACACCGCGAACTGGATACCGGACCTGTTCATGCAGCGGGTCGAGGCCGACGCCCAGTGGACGTTGTTCTCCCCCGACGAGGTGCCCGACCTGCACGACCTGTACGGGCGGGCGTTCGCCGAGCGGTACGTCGAGTACGAAGCACGTGCGGACCGCGGCGAGATCCGGGTGTTCCGCCGGCTTCGGGCGGTCGAGCTGTGGCGGCGGATGCTCACCATGCTGTTCGAGACCGGGCACCCGTGGATCACGTTCAAGGACCCGTGCAACCTGCGCTCCCCGCAGCAGCACACGGGCGTGGTGCACTCGTCCAACCTGTGCACCGAGATCACCCTGAACACCTCGACCGCCGAGGTGGCGGTGTGCAACCTCGGCTCGGTCAACCTGGCCAACCACGTCGACGCGAACGGCGTCGACCACAAGCACCTGGCGCGGACGGTGCGCGCCGCGGTGCGCATGCTGGACAACGTGATCGACGTGAACTTCTACACGATCCCGCAGGCCGGTGAGTCCAACCGGCGGCACCGGCCGATCGGCCTTGGCCTGATGGGTGTGCAGGACGCGTTGTTCACGCTGCGGATCCCGATCGCCTCCGACGCCGCGGTGGAGTTCGCCGACACCACGACCGAGATCTTCAGCTACGAGGCCATCGCCGCCTCCAGTGATCTCGCGGCCGAGCGCGGGACCTACGAGTCGTTCCCGGGATCCCTGTGGAGCAAGGGAATCCTGCCGATCGACTCGCTGTCCCTGCTCGCCCAGGCCCGTGACGGCAAGCTCGACCTGGATCGCTCCAGCCGGCTGGACTGGGACAGCCTGCGCCGCCAGGTCCGCACCACCGGCATGCGCAACTCCAACGTGATGGCGATCGCGCCGACGGCGACGATCTCCAACATCTGCGGGGTCGGGCAGTCGATCGAGCCGCTGTACCGCAACCTCTTCGTCAAGTCGAACATGTCCGGCGACTTCACCGCGATCAACCCCCACCTCGTCCGTGACCTCAAGGCCCGTGGACTGTGGGACGAGGTGATGGTGAGCGACCTGAAGTACTACGACGGAAGCGTCACCCCCGTCGACCGGGTGCCGGCCGACCTGAAGGCCCTGTACGCGACGGCGTTCGAGGTCGACCCGGCCTGGCTGGTGGAGGCGGCGGCACGCCGGCAGAAGTGGCTCGACCAGGCCCAGTCGCTGAACCTCTACGTCGCCTCGCCGAGCGGGCTGCAACTGGACGCGCTCTACCGGCTGGCCTGGCGCCGGGGCCTGAAGACGACGTACTACCTGCGGTCCCAGAGCGCCACGCACGTGGAGAAGAGCACCCTTCGCGGCACCGACGGGAAGCTGAACGCCGTGTCGCCGACGGGAGTGGCCCCGATGGCGGGAGTAGGCCCACTGGCGGGGGCCGGCGTGACCGGCGGGCCGGGAGTGGCGGGCACGGCCGTCGCGCCGGTCGTCGCACCGACGCCCAACCTCACCCCGGCCGGCATCACGGTGCCTCCACCGTCGGACACCGCGTTCTGTGTGATCAGCGACCCCGACTGCGAAGCCTGCCAGTAAGCGTCCCCGCGAGGTGTGGAGAAACATGGACAAGAGTGACCCGACCGGTCTGGGCGACATCGACCGGCACGCGGCCCGCGTACGCGTGGACGACAAGGCGATGATCAACGCGCGGGCGGACGTCAACCAGCTGTTGCCCCTGAAGTACCAGTGGGCGTGGGAGAAGTACCTCGCCGGCTGCAACAACCACTGGATGCCCACCGAGGTGTCCATGCAGGCCGACATCGCCTTGTGGAAGTCGCCGGACGCGCTGACCGCCGACGAGCGCCTGATGGTCAAACGCAACCTCGGCTTCTTCGCCACGTCGGAGTCGCTGGTCGCCAACAACATCGTGCTCGCGGTCTACCGGCACCTCACCAACCCCGAGTGCCGGCAGTACCTCCTGCGCCAGGCGTTCGAGGAGGCCGTGCACACGCACACGTTCGAGTACGTCTGCGAAAGTCTCGGCCTGGACGAGGGCGAGCTGTTCAACATGTACCGCGAGGTGCCCTCGATCACCGACAAGGCGGCGTGGGCACTGGAGTACACCCGGCACCTGGAGGACCCGTCGTTTCGTACGGGCACGCCCGAACGCGACCAGGCGTTCCTGCGTGACCTGGTGGCGTTCTACGTCGTCTTCGAGGGGATGTGGTTCTACACCGGCTTCGCGCAACTCCTCTCCCTCGGCCGGCGCAACAAGATGGTCGGCGTCGCCGAGCAGTACCAATACATCCTGCGGGACGAGTCGATCCACCTGAACTTCGGCATCGACACGATCAACCAGATCAAGATCGAGAACCCGCACCTGTGGACCCCGTCGTTCCAGGAGGAGATCCGCGGGATGCTCGCCCAGGCGTGCGAACTCGAGGTCGCCTACGGACGCGACACCCTTCCGCACGGCATGCTCGGCCTCAACGCCGGGCTGTGCGAGAAGTACATGCGGTTCGTCACCAACCGGCGGTGTGTCCAGATCGGGTTGACACCGGTCTTTCCCGAGACCGAGAACCCCTTTCCGTGGATGTCGGAAATGATGGACCTGAAGAAGGAGAAGAACTTCTTCGAGACCCGGGTCATCGAGTACCAAAGCGGCGGGGCGCTCACCTGGGACTGAACCGGGACCGGTGAGGGACTGACCTTGCTGTCCTCACCACGATTCGGGCCGCGATCCTGACCGCCGCGCCCGCCCCGAACAAGATGGGGAGGTCACCGCGGCGGTCGGGACGGGCGCCGGCTTACCGGTGAGCGCGCCGGCGAGCAGCCGGTCGGTGCCCGGCAGGGCCAGGAGCCGTAACGCGACCCGGCGTACCACCAGTTCCGCGCGCGACCTCGGCAGGAACCACCGCGCGAGGTTGCGCGCGGACCGCTGCTTCTCCTCGGTCAGCGGCCGCCACGCCCGCTCGTACGCCGCCAGCCCGGCCTCGACGTCCGGCGCGGCGGCGACGTTGTCGGCGAGCACGTACGCACCGGCCATCCCCAGGGAGGCGCCCTGACCCGCGAGCAAGGAGACCGCACCGCAGGCGTCGCCGGCGAGCGTGACCCAGCCCAGGGATCCGTACTGCGTCCGGAGCGCCCACGCGCGCCCGGACGTCCGGGTCGTGGAAGACCCAGGCGGCGGTGTGAAAGCCGAGATACCGGACGAACCGCGCCTCCTCACCGAACACCAGCCGGCGGACGACGGAGTGGATGCCGTCGGCACCGACGAGCAGGTCGGCGTCCACCGAGGAGCCGTCGGTGAGCGTGACCCGTACACCGGCGGCACCGGCGGCACCGGCGGCACCGGCGGCACCGGCGACACCGGCGGCACCGGCGACACCGTCGGGGCCGAGCGACCACCGTAGACTATAGTTGGTCGATCGCCCAAAACTTCCGGTGGTCCGACTCCGGACCACCGGCAGCACAGCGCGTGTGCGACTACTGGGCGCACCCTGCAGAATGCGAGGCATGGCGACGACGTTCGAGGTCTGGGTCCCGCTGGCCCGCGAGCAGGTCCAGGTCGAGGTCGACGGGTCGACCGTCCCGATGACCAGGTCCGGCGACGGGTGGTGGCGGGCACGGGTCGACCAGGCCACCCACGGCACGCCGTACTCCTTCCGGCTCGACGGCGGCGAGCCCCGGGCGGACCCCCGCTCTCGCTGGCAGCCCGACGGCGTGCCCGGGCCGAGCGCGGTCTACGACCACGACCTGTTCGCCTGGACCGACCAGGGCTGGCGGGGCACGCCGCTGTCCGGTGCGGTGATCTACGAACTCCACGTCGGCACGTTCACTCCACAGGGGACACTGCAGTCGGCCGTCGACCGGCTGGACCACCTCGCCGCCCTCGGCGTGACGCTGGTCGAACTCCTGCCCCTCGCCGCCTTTCCCGGCCACCACGGCTGGGGCTACGACGGGGTCGGCTTGTACGCCGTACATCAGGCGTACGGCGGACCCGACGGCCTGAAGACGTTCGTCGACGCCTGCCACGCGCGCGGCATCGGGGTCTGCCTGGACGTCGTGTACAACCACCTCGGCCCGGCACACAACTACCTGAGCGAGTTTGGGCCGTACTTCACCGACAAGTACGCCACCCCGTGGGGACAGGCGGTCAACCTCGACGACGTCGGCTCGGACCAGGTCCGGCGGTTCGTCGTCGGCAACGCCCTCGGCTGGTTCCGCGACTTCCACGTGGACGCGCTGCGCCTGGACGCCGTGCACGCCCTGCACGACGAGCGCGCCGTCCCGATCCTGGAGGAGCTCTCGCACGAGGTGGACTCGGCCGCCGCGACCCTCGGCCGGCCGCTGTGGCTGATCGCCGAGAGCGACCGCAACGACCCGCGCACGGTGACCCCGCGCGAGAGCGGCGGGCTCGGTGTGCACGCGCAGTGGGACGACGACGTCCACCACGCCCTGCACGCGTTGCTCACCGGCGAACGCGACGGCTACTACGGCGACTTCGGCAGCCTGCCGTGCCTGGCCAAGACGATGACCCGGGCGTTCTTCCACGACGGCACCTGGTCGTCGTTCCGCGGCCGCGTCCACGGCCGGCCGGTCGACGTCGAGCGCACGGGCGGCTGGCGGTTCGTCGCCGCGCTGCAGAACCACGACCAGATCGGCAACCGGGCCGCCGGCGACCGGCTGTCGGCCACCCTGTCCGACGACCAGCTCGCCGTGGCCGCCGGGCTGCTGCTGACCTCGCCCTACACCCCGATGCTGTTCATGGGCGAGGAGTGGGGCGCGCGGACGCCCTGGCAGTACTTCACCGACTTCGCCGACCCCGACCTCGCCGAGGCCGTCCGCAACGGCCGCCGCAACGAGTTCGCCGACCACGGCTGGGACCCCGACGACGTGCCCGACCCGCAGGACGAGGGCACCTTCCGCGCCTCCCGGCTGGACTGGAACGAGCCGGAGAAGGAGTCCGGCGCCCGGCTGCTGGACTGGTACACCACCCTGATCCGGCTGCGCCGGGAGCTGCCCGGCCTCGCCGACCCCCGCCTGTACCGTGTCGAGGTGACCTACGACGAGGACGCGCGCTGGGTGATGATCCGCCGCGGTGACCTCGGCGTGGTCGCCAACCTCGCCGGCGCGCAGGCGACGGTTCCGCTCGGAGCGGTGGTGGACGAAACGGTCGGCCGCGACGGTGTCGTGCTCGCCTGGCATCCCGACGACACCCACACCACCCCCGGCACCACCACGCACGGCACCCCCACCTCCGCGGACAAGGACGACGTGACCCAGATCCAGCTGCCCGGCCACTCCCTCGCCATCGTCGGGCTGCGGCCTTGAGCGCCGCCGCGCACGACCTCGAGCAGCCCTCTCCCGCGTCCGGGCACTCGCGCGCGAACGTCGTCTCGACGTACCGCCTGCAACTGCAGCCGGAGTTCGACTTCGACGCCGCGGCGGCCGCCGTGCCGTACCTCGCCCGGCTCGGCGTGACCCACCTCTACCTCTCGCCGATCCTGCAGGCCACGCCCGGCTCCACCCACGGCTACGACGTGGTGGACCACACCCGGCTGTCGGCCGACCTCGGCGGACAGCCGGCGTTCGACCGGCTGGTGGCGGCGGCCCACGGGGCCGGCCTCGGCATCGTCGTCGACGTCGTGCCCAACCACATGGCCGTGCCGACGCCGCTGCACCTGAACGCCAAGCTGTGGGCGGTGCTGCGCGACGGGCCGAGCTCGCCGTACGCCCGCTGGTTCGACGTCGACTGGTCGCTGCAGTCGGGCACCGGCCACGGGGCGATCCTCATGCCCGTACTCGGCGACCGGATCGGCCAGTGCCTGGAGCGCGGCGAGATCCGGCTCGACCAGCACGAAGGCTCCCCGATCCTGCGCTACTTCGACCATGTATTCCCGGTCCGCCCCGGCACCGAGCACCTGCCGCTGGACGAGCTTCTCGCCATGCAGTTCTACCGGCTGGCGTTCTGGCGGATCGCCGACGAGGAGCTCAACTACCGGCGGTTCTTCGACATCGACACCCTGGCCGCGATCCGGGTCGAGGACCCCACTGTGTTCGCCGCCAGCCACGACCTGCTGATCCGGCTGCACCGCGAGGGCAAGGTCGACGGCTACCGCATCGACCACCCCGACGGACTGGCCGACCCGCGCGGTTACCTTCGCCGGCTGGCCGCGGCCACCGGTGACTCCTGGGTGGCGGCGGAGAAGATCCTCGAGGCCGAGGAGCCGCTGCCCACCGACTGGCCGTGCGCGGGCACCACCGGGTACGACGCGCTGTGGCGGGTGCAGTCGCTGTTCGTCGACCCCGACGGCGCCGCTCCCCTGCTAGGCCTGTGGACCTCTCTCACCGGCGAGCCGGACGCCCTCCCACCCGTCGTGGACGAGGCCAAGCGCTACATCGCCGACCAGGTGCTGGCCGCCGAGGTGGTTCGGCTGGTCGAACTGCTGATGGCGATCGGCGAGCACGACATCAGGCTGCGCGACTTCACCCGGCGCCGGCTGACCCGCGCGCTGGGTGAGCTGCTGGTGGCGTTCGACGTCTACCGCGCCTACGTCCACCCGGGCGAGCCGGTCGCGCCGGAGGCGGAGGAAACTGTGCGGGCCGCGGCGGCCCGGGCCACCAGCGCCGCGCCCGACCTGGCCGACGAGATCGAGTTCCTGGTCGGCGTCGCGCTCGACAGCTACGAGAGCTCGGCCGCCCGGGCGCAGCAGGACGAGTTCTGCGTACGTTTCCAGCAGACCACCGGGCCGGTGATGGCCAAGGGCATCGAGGACACCGCGTTCTACCGCTGGTTCCCACTCGTCTCCCTGTGCGAGGTGGGCGCGCCGGCCGACCGGTTCGGGATCGCGCCGGACACGTTCCACGAGTGGGCCGCGGGCGCGACCGCCCGGCACCCGGCCGCGATGACGACCCTGTCCACCCACGACACCAAGCGGACCGAGGACGTACGCGCCCGGCTCGGCGTCCTGTCGGAGCTGCCCTCGGTCTGGGAGCACACCGTGTCCGCGCTGCGCGAGGCGACCGCGGGCTACCGGCCCGGGCCGCTGGACCCGGCGACGGAGTACCTCCTGTGGCAGATCCTCGTCGGCGCCTGGCCGATCGAGGCCGACCGGCTGGTGGAGTTCGTCACCAAGGCCACCCGAGAGGCGAAGCGGCACACCACCTGGACCGAGCCGAACAAGGCGTACGACGAGGCGGTCACCGGGTTCGCCCGCGCTGTGGTGGCCGACGAGAACGTCATACGTCTGGTCCGTGCGTTCGTGGACACGATCGCGCCGTACGACCGGGCCAACGTCCTCGGGCAGAAGCTCGTCCAGCTGACCTGCACCGGCGTGCCCGACGTCTACCAGGGCACCGAGCTGCGGTCGCTGACGTTGGTCGACCCGGACAACCGCCGCCCGGTCGACTTCGACCACCGCGTCCGGTTGCTGGACCGGCTCGACGGGGGCGATGGGGTCGGCGACGTCGCCGGCGTCGCCGAGCTCGGCACCGACCCCCTGGACGCGGAGAAGCTGCTGGTCACCGCGGCGACGCTGCGGTGCCGGGCAGCGCATCCGGACTGGTTCGTCGGGCCGGAGGCGACCTACACGCCGCTGGAGACCAGCAGCCCGTACGCGCTGGGTTTCCTGCGCGGGGGCGCTGCCGCCACCGTGGTCACCCGGCTATCGGCGGGGCTCGCCGCAGCGGACGGCTGGGGCTCTGCCACCGTGGACCTGCCCGCGGGCACCTGGACCGACCAGTTCACCGGCCAGCGGGTCGACGGCGGGAAGGTCCGGCTGGACCAGTTGCTGGCCCGGCGACCAGTGGCGTTGCTCGTACGCGAGAACGACGACAGCGACGACAGCGACGACAGCGACGTGGACGGTCCGGCGGCCTGAGTTCCCGCGGGCCGGTCAGGGCACCAGGACGGCGACGCCGTTCACCCGGTCCGCTGCCAGGTCGTCCAGTGCCTCGTCGGCCCGGTCCAGCGGGTAGGTCGTGGTGGAGATTCGCAGCCGGTGCGCGGCCGCGGCCGCGAGGAACGCGTGGCCGTCCTCGCGGGTGTTGGCGGTGACGCTGCGCACCGTGCGTTCCTGGAACAGATGCCGCACGTAGTCCAGGGAGGGTACGGCGGTCAGGTAGATCCCGGCGATGCTCAGCGTCCCGCCACGGTCGAGGGCGCTCAGCGCGGCGGGGACGAGATCGCCCACCGGGGCGAACAGGATCGCCGCGTCGAGCAACTCCGGCGGCGCGTCGTAGGCCCCACGTGCGGAGGCGGCACCGAGCTCCAGGGCGAGTTCGCGGGCGGCCGCGGACCGGGTGAGCACGTGCACCGTCGCACCTTCGGCCGCCGCCACCTGGGCGGTGAGATGGGCCGAGCCGCCGAAGCCGTAGACGCCGAGCCGGCCGGCGGCGGGCAGGTCGGCTCGGCGCAGGGCGCGGTAGCCGATGATCCCCGCGCACAGCAGCGGCGCGAGCTCCTGCTCGGTGTACGCGGCGAACCGGTCGCCCGGCAGCGGATAGGCGTAGGCGGCCGGGACGGTGGCGTACTCCGCGTATCCGCCGTCGGCGTCCCAGCCGGTGTAGCGAGAGTTCGGGCAGAGGTTCTCCTGGCCGCGCAGGCAGTACTTACACTTACCGCAGGTGTGCCGGAGCCAGGGCACGCCGACCCGGCTTCCGGTCCGGGCGACAGCGATGTGGGGAACGAGGTCCCCGGCGTTCGCGCCGCTCGTGGCGGCCCCCGCGGCCACCTCGGCTACCTCGGCTACTTCGGTGCCGGTCGCCACCACCTCGCCGACGATCTCGTGGCCGGGCACCACCGGGGAGCGGTGCGGCGGCAGGTCGCCGTCGCGTACGTGCAGGTCGGTACGGCACACCCCGCACGCGCGTACCCGCACCAGCAGCTCGTCCGGAGCGGGCTCGGGGACCGGCAGCTCGACCGCTTCCAGCCTGCCCGGCTCGCTGACCACCCACGCCCGCATGGTCGCGGGCAGGCCGCCGGGCGCGGCCGGGGAACTCGGCTCCGTCATGGGCCGATTCTCCCCCGGCAGCCGAGTTCTCACCGCCGACCTGATGGAATCGTGCCGTGGTGGACGGGATAGGACGTACGCGGTGAGGTGCCCGTGGTGAGGTGTGTGTGGTGAGCGGCGGAGTTGGCGGGGACCTGCTGGCGGATGTCGGCGCGGTCGGGGCGTACTTCACCGTCTCCACCGAGCTCCCCCGCGAACTTCCCCACGGTGCCGGCCAGGTGTCGCTGGCGCGGCTGTACGCCGGCCACGCCGCGCTGCGGGACCGGATCAGGCACACCTCCGGCCAGCTCGGCACCACCGAGGCCCGGGTCGGTGCCTCGATCCTGTTCCAGGGAATGGCCGCGCGCCTGTGGTCACCGGTGGTAGCGGTGGCGCTGCTCCATCGGCGGGTGCCGGTGCTCGCCCCCGGCTCGACCTGGCCGGACCTCGGCGCCTCGGCCGCGCCGTGGCGTACCGATCCCGCCCAGGTCGTCCTGCTCGACCCGGACGAGCACCTGGATGGGCATACCGCCGGATCCGACGCGGAGCTCCTTGCCTGGTTGGTCGTTCGCACCGTCGTCATCACGCACCTGACACCGTTGAAGGACGCCGTGCGCGCCGAGGCCTCGCTGCCGGACGCGCTGCTGTGGGGAAACGCGGCGTCCGCACTCGTGGGAACGCTCGGTGTTCTCGCCCGGGCCAGACCCGAACTCGCCTACGAGGTGGCCGTGTTCACCGAGGTGGCCCTGCGTCAACCTCCGCTTGCGGACACCGGATTCCTCAGTCCCACAAAGTCTTCCGCGGGCGGGTCGAGGACGCAGGCGTTCGTACGCAGGAGCTGTTGCCTCTACTACCGCGTACCCGGCGGCGGGCTGTGCGGAGACTGCGCGCTCGCCCGCTGACCTTCGGGGTTCTGCCCCGGCCTGCCCGCGGACCGGCACCAGGGTAGGGCTGACCCCACCTCCGGCCGGGGGGGCACCCGGGCTGTCCCTCCGGGGCGACGCCGTACAGACTCTGCGAGGTGAGCACAGACATCGCCTTCGAACGAGACGACGCCGCCACCACCCGTACCGGCGGAAAACCCAACGCTGGTAGCGAATTCGCCGAACTCCGCCGCCGGGTGAGCGAGGCCGGGCTCCTCACCAGACGGCCGGGCTACTACGCGGCCCGGATCGCTGTGGTGACCGCCTGTTACGTCGGCGCCTGGGTGGTGTTCGGCTTTCTCGGCGACAGTTGGGCGCAACTGCCGGTTGCGGCGTTCCTCGGCGTGGTGTTCGCCCAGGTCGCCCTGGTCGCGCACGACCTGGCGCACCGGCAGATCTTCCGCACCCGCCGGCCCAGCGAGATCGCCGGGCTGATCGCGGGCAACCTGGGCATCGCGATGAGCTACGGCTGGTGGATGGACAAGCACACCCGCCACCACGCCAACCCCAACCACGAGGACCTCGACCCGGACGTGGCACCGGGCATCCTGGTGTGGTCGGACGAGCAGGCGCGGCACAGCCGTGGCGTGACCCGGATGATCGGTCGCCGGCAGGCGTTCCTGTTCTTCCCGCTGCTCAGCCTGGAGGGCTTCAACCTGCACGTGTCCGCGGTTCGCGCGGTCCTCCGCCCCGGTCTGCGCATGCGCCGGGCGGAGGCGGTCCTGCTCACCGTGCACACCGTGGCGTACGTCGCGGCCTTGTTCCTCACCCTTTCCCCCGGTCTCGCGATCGCGTTCTGCCTGGTGCATCAGGCGGTGTTCGGCCTCTACCTCGGGTCGACGTTCGCCCCGAACCACAAGGGGATGCCGGCGCCCACTCCCGAACAACAGAAGGACTTCCTGCGCCGGCAGGTGCTCACCTCCCGCAACGTCCGCGGCGGCCGGCTGGTCGACGTCGCGCTCGGCGGGCTCAACTACCAGATCGAGCACCACCTCTTCCCGAGCATGCCGTCGCCGCACCTGCGCCGGGCACAGCCGATCGTGCGTGCGTACTGCGCCGAACGCGGCATCCCTTACCAGGAGTCCGGCCTGGTCGACTCCTACGCGCAGGCGCTGCGGCACCTGCACCGCGTCGGCGCCTCGCTGCGCACCCGTCGGCAGTCGTAGGACCGAAGACTCATGCCCGGCCGGTCGGCGGAACGATGCCGCGGGGCCGCTCCGGTTCCTATCGTGGAGCCCATGACGCACTGGATCTGTGGCACCTGTTCGGTGGAGTACGCCGACACCCCCGAGCCCCCGCCTTCCTGTCCCATCTGCACCGACGAGCGGCAGTACGTCCCGCCGACCGGGCAGACGTGGACCACCACCAAGGAACGGGCTGCGGCCGGCCACCGCACCCACGTCGAGCCCGTCGGGGAGCACGAGCCCGGCCTGCACCGGGTGAGCGTGCAGCCGACGGTCGGCATCGGCCAGGTCTCCCTGCTGGTGCAGACAGAGGCGGGCAACCTGCTGTGGGACCCCACCGGGTTCGTCGACCAGGACGCGGTGGACGCCATCACCGCGCTCGGCGGGCTCGCCGCGATCACGGCCAGCCACCCGCACATGTTCGGGGTGCAGGTGGAGTGGAGCCACGCGTTCGGCGGCGTACCCGTGTACGTCAACGAGGCCGACCAGCGCTGGCTCGGGCGTACCGACGAGGTGGTGCGGCTGTGGTCGGGCACCCACGAACCGCTGCCCGGCATCACGTTCGTCCAGGCGGGCGGGCACTTCCCGGGCAGTTCGGTCGCGATCTGGGCGGCCGGTGCGGGCGGACGGGGCGTCCTGCTCAGCGGCGACACGATCGCCCCGGTGACCGACCGCGGGTGGGTGACGTTCATGCGCAGCTACCCCAACACCATCCCGTTGTCCGCGGCCGCCGTCCGCCGGATCGTCAGCCGGGTGGAGCCGTACGACTTCGAGCGGCTGTACGGCAACTTCGGAGCCGTCGTGGAGGCGGACGCGAAGGAGTCGGTACGCCGGTCCGCCGACCGCTACGTCGGCTGGGTCAGCGGCGACTTCGACGCCGACACCTGAGCGCTGGTCACGCCGGCCGCGGTGGAACGTCCCGAGTGAGCACGTAGCAGGCGACCGCCGCGGCGGCCGCGACGTTGAGTGAGTCGACGGCCGCGCTGATCGGGATCCGGGCGCGTACGTCGGCCTGGCCCTGCCACCGCGCCGACAGCCCGTCCCCCTCGGTGCCGAGCAGCAGGGCCACGCGCTCGGTGCTGCCGCTCTCACTCCCCGTCGCGAGGGTGTCGAGGTCGACCGCATCGTCGGCCGGGGTGAGGGCGACCAGCCTGAACCCGGCCGCGCGCAACTCCTCCAGCCCGCCGTACCAGTTGTCCATCCGGGCGTACGGACAGCTGAAGACGGTGCCCATCGACACCTTCACCGACCGGCGGTACAACGGGTCCGCGCACCGCGGCGCGAGCACGATCGCGTCCACCCCGAACGCCGCCGCGCCCCGAAAGATCGCTCCGACATTGGTGTGATCCACGACGTCCTCGAGGACCAGGACCCGGCGCGCGTGCGTGATCACCTCGGCCACCGACGGCAGCGGCCGGCGTTCCACGGACGCGATCGCGCCGCGGTGCACGGCGAAGCCGGTGACCGCTTCCAGGCGGTCCGGCGGCAGTACGTAGCAGGGAGCTCCGCTGGCGGAGACGACGTCGGCCAGGCCGTCCAGCCAGCGTTCGCTCAGCAGGAACGACCGGACGGGATAGCCGGCGGCGACCGCCCGGCGGATCACCTTCGCGCCCTCGGCGAGGAACAGGCCGTGCTCGACCTCCAGGCTCCGCCGCAGGGTCACGTCCTTGAGGTTGGCGTAGTCGCCCAGCCGAGGGTCATCGGCCGACTCCAGCCGTACGATCGCCGACACGGCCTCAGTCTGCCGCAGGCCGCGCGGGCCGGACCCGGGCGGGTCCGGGCGGGTGCGGGGACGACCGGCGCTGTGAGAATCTGAGCGCATGCAGCCCGTCCTGCCGCTGTCCGCCAGGGTTCGCCGAACCGACAGCGCCTCCGACGAGGACGACGACGACCGCTTCTCCGAGGAACTGGTCGAGGCGTTCCTCGCCGCGTACACCTCTCCCGGCGACGTCGTTCTCGACCCGTTCGCCGGGTTCGGGACCACCCTGGTCGTCGCGGAGAAGCTGGGCCGGCGGCCGGTCGGGCTGGAGATCCTGCCGAGCAGGGTCGCGTACGTACGAGAACGTCTGCGTGACCCGTCGGCGATCATCGAGGCCGACGCCCGCCGGCTCGGGGAGCTCGACCTGCCGCCGGTCGACTTCACCATGACCTCCCCGCCGTACATGACGAGATCTGACCATCCGGAGAACCCGCTCAACGGGTACCGCACCGACGACGGCGACTACGGCCGCTACCTCGACGAGCTGACCGCGGTGTACTCGGCGATCGGCCGGCTCCTGCGCGGACCCGAGTCGCGGGCGGTGGTCAACGTGTCGAACCTGCGCACCGACACCGGCGTCTCGCCGCTGGCGTGGGACGTGGGTGCCGCACTGTCGCGCGTACTCGCGTTCGACCAGGAGGTCGTCCTCGACTGGGACGATCCGGAGGACTGGTACACCAACGACTACTGCCTGGTCTTTCGGCGCCCCTGAGGCTCGTCTGCCTCGGCGACCCTGGCAGCGATCACCCGGGCGCACTCCAGCGCGCTGGTCGTGGACGTGTCGACCTCGAGGTCGTAGCTCACTCCCTCGTGCACGAGCAGTGCCTGGGACGCCGCCATCCCGACGGTACGGTCACCGCGGGCGGCCTCCCGGGCCGCGGCCACATCGGGGTCGCAGCGCACGCCGACCCACAGCACGGGAAGTCCGTCCAGCGCCTTCCGCCAGCGTTGCTGCGATGCCGCGCCGCCGAGGAACACCTCGTCGACGATCACCCGCGCGCCGGCCCGCACCATCGCGGCGATCCCCAGGCTCCACGCGACGTCGAGTGCCTTGAACACCTCTCCGGTGGTGACCTCCCCGTCGGCTCCGAACCCGATTCCGCTCTCCGCGTCCGTCAGGGAGGGAGGCATCGCGTCGACCAGGGTGTCGGTTCCGAACGTCAGCCACGGCGTGGGCAGGATCGTTTGCAGGCACGCGGCGATCGACGACTTGCCGGTACTCGAACCGCCGTTCAGGACGATCACCTGGAAGGACATCCCAGCATGCTAGGCCATGACCCGAAGTTGGGCGGCGAGCGATGAGTTCGGCCCACGGAGAACGTCCTGAGTGGGTACGGCCGTGACCGGAGCCGACTTCGATCGCAACCGCAGGAGGCAGTGGTGTCCACATCCGTGCTCTACATGTCGATGTCGCTCGACGGGTACATCGCGGGGCCGAACGACGGTCCGGGCAATCCGGGCGGCGACGGCTTCGCCCCGTTGCACAGGTGGTTCGTCACGCCCGACGGCGAGTTCTTCCGTCCGTCCGGGCCTGCCGGGGAGTTGGTCGACGAATGGTCCACGACCGGTGCGGTGCTCGTCGGCCGGCGTACCGTGGAGCAGGTCGACCACTGGGGCGGTGACCACCATGACGGCGTCCCGATCTTCGTGCCCAGCCATCGCCCACCCGGACCCTCGGTCGCGCACTATCCGTTGGTGACGTACGTGACCGACGGCATCGAGAGCGCGATGAAGCAGGCCAAGGCCGCGGCCGGTGATCGGGACGTGATGGTGCACGGCGCGTACACCGCTCAGCGGGCGCTGGAGGCCGGGGTGCTGGACGAGTTGCAGATCCACCAGGTCCCGCTGCTGTTCGGCGGCGGGCGCCGCCTGTTCGACGTGCTGCCGACGCGGATCGAGTTGGACATCGTGCGGGTGATCGACACGCCGGACGCGACCCACATCCGGTACCGCATCCGCCACTGACTCCCCTGCCTGGCGCCGCCCTCCGGAGCGAGGTGGCACCAGGTTTTTGTCCACAGGTAGTGGATCGGTTGTGCCTCGGGTCTCCTTGTGGACAACGATCTTCGTGTCGGTCGTCGCCTCTAGACTTCGAACATGCATTCGACCACGCAGGGCCTTCCCGGCGCAGGCGGCAGTGGAGCCGCCGTCCGGTTGAAGGCAGCGCTGGCCACGATCCGCGCCGGAGTGAACGAGGCTTTGTCGACGCCGACCACCTGTGTAGAGGTCGGTGATCTCGGTGAGCTGATCGGTGAACTGGAGGCGGAGAAGGCGCGGACCGACGCGCTCACCCTGGCCTGGGTCCGTCAGGCCGAAGCCGGCGACATCGGCAAGACGACCGGTGCGGCGACCGCGGCGGCGTGGTTGCGCACCGTGCAGCGGATGTCGAAGACCGAGGCCTCCGCCACCGTCGGCCTGGCGCGTGACCTGGATCGTACGGTGACCATGACCGCGCGGGCTCTTGCTCGTGGTGAGTTGTCGTTGAAGCACGCGCAGGTGATCGCGTTCGCGGTCAAGGACCTGCCCACCTGGATCGGTCCCGAACAGCGGGTGAAGGCCGAGGAGTACCTGATCGCCTGGTCGAGGCGGCGTAACCCCGACGACGTGCGCCTGCTGGGCCGGGCGTTGCTGCAGGTGCTGGCACCCGAAGAGTGGGAACGGCGCCTGGGCAAGGAGCTCGGCGACGCCGAACGTGCCGCGGAACGTAAACGGTCCCTGCGCTACCTGGCCAACGGCATTCCCGGGTCGGAGACCGTGGTGATCAAACTGCCGGTGGTGGAGATGGAGACCCTCCGCAAGCTGATCGAGGCGCTGAGCGCCTCCGACACCCGCCCCGACCCCGACGACCGCCCCCTCGACCAACGCCGAGGTGACGCATTCGCCGAACTCCTCGCCCAGTGGGCGCAGCAGCAGGCATCACCCAACCGCGGCCGGGGCAGGGACTGCGTCACCGTCACCGTTGGAGTCGACCAGCTACTGACCGGCCTCGGGTACGGCACCATCGACGACCTCAACCCCGTCCGCCCCACGCCCTGCCACTGCCAAACCCCGACGCCCAACGCCAGACCCAGCGCAAGACCCGACAACAGAACACGAGCACGAACGGCGCCACGGGTGCCAAGCCCATCAAAGACAAGCACAGCAAGGACGCAGGCGACACCCAGCCCGAAGCTGGCACAGGTGACGGTGTCGCCGACCTGGACGAGACTCACGGCGGTAGTGCGACGACTGGCCGGAAAACTCAATCAGACAATGAAGATCGACCACCTGATCCAACCGATCCGGGCGGGGCCGCGGACCGGATACCCGAACCGCGAGAACCACGGCAACGCCCACAACCACACAGCGAGACCGAAGCGGATCCAACAGGTGAGACGGATCCGGCAACCGATGCCGACACCGACGCCGAGACCGAGGAGGGTGCGGCGGGGCCGGAGGCTGCCACCGACCACATCGACCCCCACGACGGCTGCCAGAAGTGTGGCGGTGGTGGGTCGGCCCGGATCCTCGGCCTGCGCGGCGAACCGCTCTCAGTCGCCACCATCCGCCGGATGGCGTGCGACGCCAACATCATCCCCGTCGTCATCGGCGGCAACGGCGAAATCCTCGACATCGGAATGGCCGACCGGTTCTTCACCGAGGCGCAGCGCCGCGCATTGGCGATCCGGGACGGGTCCCACTGTCACTTCCCGGGCTGCCAGGTTCCCGAGCGGCGCTGTGTCGCCCACCACATGACGGCCTGGGACGACTTCGGACCGACAGACCTCTCCAACGGAGTGATGCTCTGCAAGACCCACCACACCTTCGTCCACCACAAAGGCTGGCAGGTACGCATGGGCGACCACGGACACCCCGAGTACATCCCACCCGAATGGGTGGACGTGCACCAGAAAGTCCAACGGCCATGACGGCGGTCGGCGCGAGAGCAGGGCAAGATCGCCAGCCGAGAGGGAGATCCTCAGGACCGTGCCACACCGGAGCCGTCGGTCGGCTCGATCCGGAACACCGCGAGCCGACCGGCGAGCGCCGCGTACTCCTCCGGGGTGCCTTCCCGGACGATCCCCGCCTGCCGCATCAGCGGCACGCCCCTCGGCACCTTCATCGGGAACGCCGCCAGCACCGGACGGGACTCCTCAGGTGACAACTCCACCAGTCGGACCCGCCGCCTCCGGCGACCAGCACCGAACACTCCCACTCCGGCCGCCCGCGCGTTCGCCACCCAGTCGGCTCCGGGAAAGCCACCCACGATGTACCGCCCACCCTCGAACTCGAACGGCGTCACCGGCGTGGTGCGGTCCTTACCGGACGTGCGCCCCCTGACCGTCAGCGTGTGCACCGGGCCGGTACGCAGACCCGCGCGGTGCACCGTGACGAGCAGCCTGTTCATCGGCCGCAACCATCGCGGCAGCGTGTACTCCTTCGATCGACCCGCCATGCCCCACCACCCGTCCGGCCTAACGACCCAGCTCCGACTCAGCTCCGACTCATACTGCCCGACGAATGCTCACCCGTCAGCCCTCGCGGCGGTACGGAACGCTCGCCGATACGCCGACGGCGACGTCCGCATCATCCTCGTGAAGTGGTGGCGAAAGGTGACCGCCGTGGCGAAGCCGACCGTGGCGGCCACCTGCTCGACGGGGGCGTCGCCGCGCTCCAACAGCGCCAGACTTGCCTGTACGCGTTGGGATATCAGCCACCTGATGGGGCTGGTCCCGGTGCAGCGCTGGAAGTGCCGCAGGTAACTCCGCCGCGACATGTGGGCCTGGGCGGCCAGCGCCGACACCGTGAGGTCCTCGTCGAGGTGGGACAGCGCCCACGTCATGCTGGCCGCGATCCGGTCGTCGTCGAGCTCGCCCGGCACCGGGGTCTCGACGTACTGCGCCTGGCCGCCGTCGCGGTGCGGCGGGACGACCATCCGCCTGGCGACCGCGTTGGCGATCGACGGGCCGAAGTCCTGCCGCACCAGGTGCAGACACAGGTCCACGCCGGCCGCACTGCCGGCGCTGGTGAGAACGTTCCCGTCGTCGACGTACAACACGTCGGCATCGACCCGCACCAGTGGAAACCGCTGCCTGAGCAGGGGTGCGTACTGCCAGTGCGTCGTCGCCGGCCGGTTGTCGAGCAGGCCCGCCGCGGCCAGCGCGAACGCGCCGGAGCAGATGGACACGATCCGCGCGCCGCGTTGGTGGGCGGCCCGCAGCGCGGTCACCAGATCAGGCGAGGGGTCGCCGTGCACGTCGGGGACACCGGGAACGATCACCGTGTGGGCGTGCGCGATCTCCGCCAGACCGTACGCCGCCGACAGCTCCGCCCCGCCGACCAGCCGGACCGGGTTCCGCTCGGCACAGATCCGCAGGTCGTACCACCGCAGGTCGAACTCGGGCCGCTCCAACCCGAACACCTCGGTCACGATCCCAGTCTCGAAGGCCGACATCCCGTCGTAAGCGACCACCACGACCCGTCGGCCCTCGGCCGCGACCCGTCGACTGCGCCGGACCGGCACCGCGGTCGGCGCGCGGAGGTCCGCTGTAGGCATGGCGCGATATTAGTGCAGTACGGCATTCAGGCCACTGTCGCCAGACCGGACGGCACCCCAGGATCGGGGCCATGAGCAACCCACCGATCACCGCCGGCGGCACCCGTTCGTCCGCCGTAGCCGGCACACCTGCCGCGCCGCCCGCGACCGCCCTCGCCCACTTCGCCGCCCGGTTGAGCGTCGAGACCGACGTGAGTGACGTTCACGCCGACCTCGAGGCGGGTGCGGCCGGCCTCGTCGTCGTCGACGTGCGTTCGAACGAGGCCTGGGAGCAGGGCCACCTGCCCGGTGCGATCCACCTGCCCACCAACCGGATCTCCACCGACGGACCCCGCATCGTTCCGGCCGACGCTCTCGTCGTGACGTACTGCTGGGGACCCGGATGCAACGGCGCGACCCGGGCCGCCCTGGAGTTCGCCCGCCTGAACCGCCGGGTGAAGGAGATGCTCGGCGGGTTCGAGTACTGGGTGCGGGAAGGCTTGGCGGTCGAGACCGCACAGGGCCGGACCGTCCGGCCGGTGGACCCGCTCACCGCCCCGCAGGCGAGCCCGACCTGCGACTGCTGAGTCGCTGCCTGCACAGACCCGGGTACACAGGGCGAAACACAACTGGCCAGACGGAGCGCAAATCAGACATTTCCGGTCGAAAGGTCTTGACCCTGACCGCTGGGATGATGCGATCCTTCCTGCGTGAACTCCTACTCCTCCGGCCAGGCGGCGGAAAGATCAGGCTTCAGCATCGACACCCTCCGTTACTACGAACGGATCGGGTTGCTGAAGGGGATCGACCGCACCGAGTCCGGGCAACGCCGGTTCACCGACGACGACGTCACCTGGCTACGTCTGCTGCGATGCATGCGCGACACCGAGATGCCGCTGGCCGAGATGCGCCATTACGCCGAACTCCACCGCGCCGGCCCCGATGGGCTCGCCGAGCGGCTCTCCCTCCTCGAGGAGCACGGCCGGCGGGTCGAACGCCGGCTCGCGCACCTGCAGACGTGCTGGACCGTCATCAGGGACGAGATCCACACCACGGCAGGCGCTGAACGACCCGTCGCCTGACTGCTCACCGACGGACTGAGCACCGACGACTGCCGGGCGACGGACCGCCCGGGGCAACTGTCAAGTCAGCGTTGACAAGCAACGGCGAACGTCAATCAAACACCCGGGCAACCTCGTTCAGCATCGGCAATTCCGGGCAACGTCGATCGGCGTCGGGCACAATGGCCCGATGCTGACCGACGTTCCGAAGCTCGCCGGTGCGCGGGTCACCGTGATGGGACTCGGCCTGTTCGGCGCGGGTGTGGGAGTGACGAAGTTCCTGTGCCGATCGGGAGCGCGGGTCACAATCACCGACCTCCACGACGCGCACCAGCTCAGGGAGTCGGTGGCCGCACTCGACGGCTGGCCGGTCGACCTCCGTCTGGGCGGGCACCGGGAGGAGGACTTCACCGGCGCCGACCTGGTGGTCGTGAGCCCGGGCGTGCCGGACGAGTCGCCCTGGCTCGGACTCGCCAACGCGTTGGAGACGGAGCTGAACCTGTTCGTCAAGCTCTGCCCGGCGCGCACGGTCTACGGCGTCACCGGCTCCAACGGCAAGACGACCACCACGACGCTGATCGGCCGGATCCTCGCCAGCGGACCCCGCCGGGTATGGGTCGGCGGCAACCTCGGAGTGTCCCTCCTGGACCACCTCGACGAGATCGGCCCGGACGACATCGTCGTACTCGAGCTCTCCAGCTTCCAGCTACAGCGGCTGGCTCCGCTGCGGTGGAGCCCGCAGGTGTCGGTCGTCACCAACATCACGCCCAACCACCTCGACCGGCACGGCACCATGGCGCGTTACGTCGAGGCCAAGCAGACCATCGTCCGCCACCAGCGCGAAGGTGACGTACGAGTGCTGAACGCCGACGACCCGTTCGCCGGGGAGTTCGCCGGTGAGCACACCGAGGGCGGGCCTTTCGTGCGCTGGTTCGGGGTGAACACCGCGGACGGCGGCACCCGGATCGGCGACGAGGTGATCGAGCACGCCGGGCACCGGCTCGACGTCCGTGGCCGCCGGCTGCCCGGAAGGTTCCAGCTGCACAACCTCGCCGCGGCGACGGCCGTCACCGCGGACACCTTCCCCGGTTGGGCGCGGGCGGCGGGCGAGGTCATGGTGAGCTTCCCCGGAGTGGAGCACCGGCTGGAGTTCGTCGGCGAGGTCGACGGTGCCGCCTTCTACGACGACTCGATCGCCACCACGCCCGAACGCACCATGGCCGCCCTGGCCACCCTGCCCGGGCCGCTGGTGATCCTGCTCGGCGGGTACGACAAAGGACTGCCGTTCGACACGCTCGGCGCCCGGGTCCGCGAACGCTGCCGGGCCGCGGTGGTGTTCGGGCAGACCGCCGACGCGCTCACCGACGCCATCGGCGCGGGCGAGGAGAGCGACGGCGCCGCCGACTGGATCGGCATCCACCGAGCGACGTCGTTCGAGGACGCGGTCGCCCGGGCACGTGCGCTGGCCCGTCCCGGCGACACGGTGCTGTTGTCACCGGCCTGCGCGAGCTACGGATGGTTTCGCAACTTCACCGAACGCGGACGCAGGTTCAAGGAACTCGTTCGTGGCTGACCCGACCCGAACGGCCGCACCTGAGCCGAAACCCGAGCCGGCCGAGGCGGCTGACCGACACCGCTAGGTTGTACGGCATGTCCATCGCAGCTGACGACGAGTTCGAAGAGCCGGGCCGGCAGTCGGGCCGGCAGTCGGGGCAGCAGTCGGGGCAGCAGTCGGGGCAGCAGTCGGGGCAGCAGTCGGGGCAGCAGTCGGGGCAGCACAGCGCGATCCGCGCCCTGGTGTTCGACTTCGACGGTCTGGTGGTCGACACGGAGACGCCGGAGTTCCTGGCCTGGCAGGAGATCTTCGTCGACCACGGCGCGGTGCTCGAGTTGGCGACGTGGGCAGGCGTCATCGGTACGACCGACCACCACTTCGACCCTTACACCGCACTCGAACACGCCTCGTGCCGCACCGTCGACCGGGACGCCATCCGCACCGCGCGGCGGGCCCGGATCCGTGAACTCCTCAGCGACCAGCCCGTTCTGCCCGGCGTCGAGGACTACCTCCGGCAGGCCCGCGATCGCGGGCTCCGGGTCGGCCTGGCGTCCAGTTCGTCCCGCGACTGGGTGCACGGCCATCTGGCCGAACGCGGCCTGCTGCACCACTTCGACACCATCCGCACCGGTGACGAGGTGGAGCGCACCAAGCCGGACCCGACGCTGTATCGGCTGGCGACGGCCGACCTCGGCGTCGAGCCGGCACGGGCGGTCGCGCTGGAGGACTCCCCCAACGGCGTGGCGGCCGCCAAGCGGGCCGGAATGTTCTGCGTCGTGGTGCCGAACCCACTGACCCGTCAACTCGACGTTGCGGCGGCCGACCTTCGGGTCGACTCCCTTGCCAACCTGCCGTTGACACAACTGCTGCACACGGCCCGGACGTGGTCCGAGCGCGCGAACCGGGCCGAACCACCGGGCGAACCAGCGGGCGAACCACCGGCCGACACCGGGAGCGAAAAGGTGGTGACACCCCAGGCCGAGCGCGGATAACGTCTCGAGGTCATGAGCTCCCCCACCTCGGCCGGCGATCCCACTCCGTCCAGACCGCCCGGAGCGGAGTTCTGCATCGATTGCGGCCCTGAGACCGCTCTGCGTCCCGACGACACCGCGGACGGCGCCGCATCCGGGGCCCGCTGCCCCCGGTGTGGATGGGAGCGTCCCTTCACCCGGCGTCCCCTGTTGCTCCTGACCGGCCCGAGCGGCGCCGGGAAGACCACCGTCACCGAGGCGCTCACCCGGCTGGCCGACGATGGCGGGCTGCCCGGCTGCGCGGTGTTCGACGTCGACCTCACCCTGCACGTCGCCGCACTGGGCTATGACGTCTGGCGCAACACCTGGCTGCAGCTCGCGCACGGCCTCGCCGGCAACGGCCTGGCCACGTTGCTGTGCGGGACGATCGTTCCCGACCAACTGGCCGAGTTGCCTGCCCGGATGCTGGTCGGTCCGATCCATCACGCCGCCCTGGACTGTCCGGACGACGTACTGGTCCAGCGTCTTCGCGACCGACCGGCCTGGCGCGGATCCGATGACGAGTTCGTCGCTCGCCAGCTCGGCTTCGCCGACTGGCATCGTTCCCAGGTCGGCCGGCGGTTCGACACGCACCGATCCGGTCCGGCCGCGGTGGCTGCCGAGGTCGCCGCGTGGGTACGCGAGGTGCTGGGCACGCCGACCGGCCCCGCGCCCGAGACGACAGGAGGTGCCCGGTGACCGACACCGAGGGCAGTGACTGGGTGAGCCGTACCGCCGACGAGGTGATCGCCGAGGCCGACCGCCGCGCACCCGGCGCGCCGGTCGTGTGCGCCTCCGGGCTCAGCCCGTCGGGCCCGATCCACCTGGGCAACCTCCGCGAACTGATGGTCCCCCACCTGGTCGCCGACGAGATCCGCCGCCGTGGCCGGGAGTGCGTCCACCTGCTGTCCTGGGACGACTACGACCGGCTGCGAAGGGTTCCGGCCGGGCTGCCGCCCTCGTTCACCGAGCACGTCGGCCGCCCGCTGACCGCCGTACCCGATCCCGACGACGCCTACGACAGCTGGGCCGAACGCTTCAAGGCTCCGGTGCGCGCGGCGATGGACGCGCTCGGCATCGAGGTACGCGAGATCAGCCAGACCGCGATGTACGCCTCGGGGGCGTACGCCGACGCAATCCTGCACGCCCTCGACGAACGTGCCCGCATCGACTCGATCCTGGCCCGCTACCGCACCCGGCCGGGAGTCGGTGACGCGGAGGGCACCGAGGACACCGGGGACACCGGACCCACGGACTCGGCGGCCGGCCTCTACTACCCCTACCGGCCGTACTGCCACCGGTGTGGTCGCGACACCACGCAGGTGACGTCCTACGACGCGACCGGCGCATTGGTCGACTACGCCTGCGCCGCCTGCGGCCACCGCGACCGCGTGCACCTGCGCGAGGACAACCACGGCAAGCTGGTGTGGAAGGTCGACTGGCCGATGCGCTGGGCCCACGAGCGGGTCATGTTCGAGCCGTTCGGCGCCGACCACTCCGCCCCCGGCTCCTCCTTCACCGTCGGCGCGCAGGTGGTCCGCGAGGTGTTCGGCGGGCAGCCGCCGGTCCCGTTGCCGTACTCCTTCGTCGGCATCCGCGGCATGGCGAAGATGTCGAGCTCGGCCGGCGGCGTACCGACCCCGGCGGACGGCCTGCGGATCCTGGAGCCCGCGGTGCTGCGCTGGTTGTACGCCCGGCGGCTGCCGGCCCAGTCGTTCACCATCGACTTCGGGGCGGAGGTGAGCCGGCTGTACGACGAGTGGGACCGGCTCGCGGCGCGCATCGAGGCCGGGCAGGCGCAGCCGTGGGAGCGCGACGTCGCCGACCGGGCGACCACGACCAGCCGCGGCCGGGTCGCCGGCCCGCGCCGCCGGGTGTCGTTCCGCGTCCTGGCCTCCCTCCTTGACGTCACCGCGGGTGACACAGCCCAGGTCGGCCGGATCCTCGCCGGGTTCGACGACGCCACCGCGGGCGACGGCGCCCCCGACACCGGCTCACAGGGCATCACCGTCGCCGACGTCGAGCCCCGGCTGAGCCTGGCCCGCACCTGGCTGGCCGAGCAGGTGCCCGCCGAGGAACGCACCCACGTACGTACCGAACCCGACAGCGACCTGCTGGCCTCGCTCACCGCCGAGGACGCGGTATCGCTGCGCGAGCTGACCACCCGGTTGACCGACGACTGGACGCTGTCCGGACTGACCCGCCTGGTGTACGGCGTTCCGAAGCTGCGGGCGGGTCTCACGGTGGACGACCCGGCGACGGCGGAGGTCAAGCGCGCTCAACGGGGATTCTTCCGGTTGCTGTACCGCTTGCTCGTCGGCGCGGACCGCGGACCGCGGCTGCCCACCCTGCTGCTGGCGCTCGGCCCGGGCCGGGTGCGGGCTCTGCTCGGGCAGGGCGACGCCCTACTCGGTGAGCGCGACGCCCCGCACAGCCAGGCCGGCTCCCCTGCCGGTGAGAGTCGGTTGACCGAACCTGGCTAGCGAGGTGCGACTCCCGGCCCACCTTCGTACGGTGGAAGGGATCCCCGAACGCTGCCAGGGAGGCATCGTGACCACCGTCGTGGAAACACCCCAGATTCTGAGTGACGCAGAGATCACGCAGTTCTGGGAGCAGGGCTATCTCCTCGTGCGCGGAGCAATATCCCGGGAGGAGGCGGCCCACTACCGCGACCACATCCTCGACCTGATCCCGCGCAACCTCGCCTTGCCCGACCACTGGCACTCCGCAGCCGGCCGGATCAAGCCGATGCGCACCGCCAAGGACCACACCTTCGACACACCGGAACTCCTGCCGCTGTGGGCGAACGAGAAGCTGTACCACGTCGCGGCGCAACTGCTGGAGTCGACGCGGCTGCGGGTGATGGACGGCTCGCTCGGCATCACCCTGCGCAACGACAGCGACCGGGACCGTGCGCTCAGCCAGACGCTGCACATCGACGCGTCGGTGCCGACCGACGTCGACCAGTTCCTGTTCTCGCTGGCCGAGGTGCAGATCGGCGGCTGCTTCTACTTCACCGACGTACTCCCCGACGGCGGCGGCATCCACGTCGTGCCCGGCGGGCACCGGATCGTGGAGGAGGAGGCCCGCGCCACCCCGCAGGGCCGGCACCTGCACCAGAACTGGAAGCGCATCACCCACCTGGAAAGCGTCGAGGTGACCGGCGAGGCCGGCGACTTCGCGCTGCTGCACCACCTGATGCCGCACGGCGCCTCGCACAACCGCCGGTCCACGCCGCGGGTGGCGCAGTTCCTGCGGTGGGTACGCGAGGACCAGCCGCACGGCGCGGGCAGGGCGCCGGCGCCGGGCCGGTACGGCGCCCGCCAGTTGGAGGCAGCCGGCCCGCTCGGCCGCAAGCTCCTCGGCGCCGAGCCCTGGTAGGGGCCGGCATGCGGATCACCGGTGCCCGGGTGATCGTGACCTCACCCGGGCGGAACTTCGTCACGTTGAAGGTCGAGACCGACGAGGGCGTCCACGGTATCGGGGACGGCACCCTCAACGGCCGCGAGCTGGCCGTCGCGTCCTACCTCGCCGACCACGTCGTGCCCATGCTGGAAGGCCGCGACCCGGCCGACATCGAGGACACCTGGCAACTGCTCTACAAGGGTGCGTACTGGCGGCGCGGCCCGGTGACGATGGCCGCGATCGCCGCCGTCGACATGGCGTTGTGGGACATCAAGGGCAAGGTGCTCGGCACCCCGGTCTACAACCTGCTCGGCGGCCGGTCCAGGCGTGGCGTGCTGTGTTACGCCCACGGCTCCGGCCGGACGATCGAGGACACCGTGGAACAGGTGCTCCGGCTGCGGGAGGAGGGTTACCGCGCGATCCGGGCGCAGTGCGTGGTGCCCGGCATCGACAACATGTACGGCACGCCGCGCGGCGACGTGTCCGGGCAACGGCCCGACCTGCCGTTCGTCGAGGACGGCTGGGCCAGTGAGAAGTACCTCCGCTTCGCGCCCGAACTGTTCGGCAAGGTCCGCGAGGCGGTCGGCTTCGACGTCCACCTGCTGCACGACGCGCACCACCGGCTGACCCCGGCCGAGGCGGGCTGGCTGGGCAGGCGGCTGGAGGACCACCAGCTGTTCTGGCTGGAGGACGCCGTACCCGCCGAGCTGCAGGAGAGCTTCCGGGTGATCCGGCAGCACACCACCACCCCGCTCGCGGTGGGCGAGGTGTTCAACTCGCTGTACGACTGTCACCAGCTGATCCGCGAACAGCTGATCGACTTCATCCGGGCCAGCGTCGTGCACGCGGGCGGGATCACCCACCTGCGCAAGATCGCGCACTTCGCCGAGCCGTACCACGTCCGCACCGGGTGCCACGGCGCCGCCGACCTGTCGCCGGTGTCGATGGCGGCGGCGCTGCACTTCGGCCTGGCCACCCACAACGCGGCGATCCAGGAGTACGGCCACCACAGCGAGGAGACCCTCGAGGTCTTCCCGCGGGCCTGGTCGTTCGCCGACGGCTACCTGCACCCGGGTGAGGCGCCGGGGCTGGGCGTGGACATCGACGAGGGGCTGGCCGCGAAGTACGAGTACCAGCGCGGCTACCTGCCGGTCAGCCGCCGGGTGGACGGCACCGTCGGGAGCTGGTGAGCCCCGAGCCGGTAGCTCAGGCCTGAACCTGGGCTTGGGCTTCGGCTTCGACTTGGGCTTCGACCCACTCGGCCAGCCGGTCGGGTGGGTCGAAGCCCCAGGTCGCGACGAGCGCGCGCCACAGTCGCTCCCCCAGCTCCCACGCGGCGCCGTACGCCCGGGCCAGGTCTGCCGGCTCGGTGCGGGCGGAGACCCGCGCCAGGGCTTCGATCACCTCCGGGGACAGGTCCCGCTCGGCCAGCCGGGACGGCGTGAGCCACCGCTTCGTCGCCTCGCCGACTTCGGGTTCCGAGCCGGCCTCGGCCAGCCGGGCCATCCAGAGCAGCTCGCGGCGTACGTGGGCGAGCGCGTCCTGGGAACGTTCCCACTCACCTCGGCCCGCGACGTTGTGGCCGAGCACCCACCAGTTGGCGAAGCGTCCGCAGACCTCCGCCACTTCCGCCGCGGTGCGCGGGACGCGCGGATGCTCCGGCAGCGCCGCCACCGCGGGCGTGAGCGTTCCGTCCCGGTCCAGCACCACCATCGACTCCACCGGCGCACCCCGCGCCGGCCAGCCGCGTACGACGTCGACGCCGGAGGCCGGCCAGAGGTGCACCTCCACCCGCACCAGCCCGGCGTGCACCGCGACCCAGGCACCGAACTCGTTGCGCACCAGCAGCGCCGGTTCACCGACCTCGCGCAGCCAGTCCGGCGGGACGGGAGGGTTCGTCCGGGCCTGGTCCGGCAGCAGGTCGGAGCTGACGAACACCCAGTACTCCACGTCCGACCACGCGTCGCCGAGCCCAGCCGGCCGGGAGCCGTAGGTGAGCACGGCGCGAACCCGCTCCTCGGCGGCGAACGCCGCGCGGTACGCCGCGTCGAGCGCGTCCTGCGCCGCGGTGGCCGCAGCAGCCGAGGCCGGGGTCGCCGGGGTAGCCGGGGTCTTCGGGGACTTCGGGGACTTCGGGGACTTCGGAGTCATGGAGGGCCGGCGTCAGTCGCCGCGGACGTCGGCGAGCAGGCGTTCGGCGTCGTCCAGCCGCGCGGTCAGCTCCGCCGGGGTGGTGCCGATCGCGCCGCACAGCGCCTGGGCGCGGGCCGCGAACTCCGCCGGTGCGCCCGGCAACCGGCCGGCCGCGGCGACCAGGCCCTTCTCGTTCAGCACCCACCGGCCGGCGCGGGCGTGCAGCGCGTGCGCCATGATGCCGACCGCCCGCAGCACGCACATCGCGACGTACGCCGCGTCGCCGCGCCGGGTCGCCTTGCGCGCGACCGCGAGGCTGAACCCCGCCTCCCACAGCCAGCCGACGAGTGCGTCCCGCAGTGGTTCCGGATACCGCGCGGCGGCCTGCTGCAGCCGGCCCACCTCACGGTCCGGGTCGGCGACGACGACCGCGGTCACGAGCTCGCCGACGTAGGTCGTACTGAGAAATCCGAACGGGTGACCCGGCTGGTGGTGCAGCCCGAACTCCCCGCGCGTCGCGCGTTCCCACTCCTGGGTGACCCGGTCCAGGTCGCGCAGGATCCAGTCCACGGGTCCCGCGTCGGTGGACAGCCACGCGCCGCCGTTCACCCACGGCCCCCACCCGCCCGGTGCGGCGACCTCGGTGGGCCGCCCGGTCAGCGAGGTGGCCAGGTCTGCCAGCGCGGGGACGTCGAGGGGCTCGCGGTAGTAGAGGCCGAGGTCGAGGTCGGAGGTGGCGTCGGCGGTTCCGCCGGCATGGCTGCCGCCCACCACCACCGCGACGACGCCCTTCACCTCCACCAGCGCCCGCGCGTGCGTACGCGCAGTCGCCATCGGGTCCGCGGCTTCTGCCGGGTCAGTCACCCGCGCCGACCCGCTCGCTTCGCCGGTCGCCCTCTCGGCCCTCACGGCCGCCGGTGCCCCGGCTGCGGTGGACGTCGGCGACGATCCTGCGCTCGGCGAAGAACGCGGCGAACGGGATCGTCCCGGCCAGCATCACCAGCAGCATGCGCACGGGCCGCCACCGCAGCGAGAATCCCAGCAGCAGCACCACCACGACGTAGGCCATGTAGAGGAAGCCGTGGAGCTGGCCGACCACCATGGTCGGGCCGGGGGTGTCCGCGAAGTACTTCAGCGGCATCGCGACCAGCACCAGCGCGAGCAACACGACACCGGTGACGTAGGACATGACCCGGTAGACAGTCAGCAGCGGCATGGCGGAACCTTCGTGAGCTGGTGGCTCGCGGCGGCCGGGGGACGCACCGCACACGAACGGGACCCTGACTGCATATCACGCGGACCCCGCCGCCGGCCCCACCGCCTCGGGCGGGCGCCCCGGGAAGCGCGCCGGATGCCGTGTGCCCGGGCCACCACGATGGCCGCAGGAAAATCCCTTCCCGTCACGTCCGGTGCCGGTTATGCTGTCTGGCCACCAAAATCCCGGTCTGGCACGGTCAGCCCAGCTGATCAACGCAGGCGGCCGGGCATATCGCTCCCACCTCCACCCCCGGTCAGCACCGATGCGGGGGAAGTTCGACGTGCGCGGCACCCGGCCCACATCCCCCGCGGGCCGCGCGCCGTCCAAGGTCCACCCAAGCGCGAGCACCCTCCCCGCGCTGCTCCCCGCGTGCCCAAGACGCGCAACCCCGCGCGCTCTGCCTGCCGCATCCGTGTCACCGGCCTGCCACCCGCCTGCCGCGCACGCCACAGACGCATGCCGTTCGTCGAAGGGAGCCTTCCAGCATGAGGGTCTATGCCGCGATCGCGTGGCGTACCTTCCGCCGATACTCCACCTACCGCGCCGCCACCGCCGCCGGCGTGTTCACCAACACCGTCTTCGGCTTCATCATGGCGTTCACCTACATCGCGTTGTGGCGCGCCCGGCCGTCTCTCGGCGGGTACGACGTGACCGACGCGGTGACCTACGTCTGGCTCGGCCAGTCCCTCGGCATGGTCGGCGCCCTGTGGGGCGGTGGGTTCCGGGAGGAGCTCGCCGAGCGGATCCGCACCGGCGACATCGCCGTCGACCTGTACCGCCCGGTCGACCTGCAGGCGTGGTGGCTGGCCAGCGACCTGGGCCGGGCCGCGTTCCACCTGCTCGGCCGGGGCATCGGCCCGACCCTGGTGGGCGCGTTCGCGTTCACCCTCAACCTTCCCGGCGACCTGGCGACCTGGCTGGCGTTCCTGCTCTCGGTCGTTCTCGGCGCCGTGGTCTGCTTCAGCCTCAACTACCTGTTCACCCTGGCCGGCTTCTGGCTGATGGACGCCCGCGGTGTGCACCAGCTCGCCGGGGTGCTGGCGATGTTCTTCTCCGGCATGTTGCTGCCGCTGAACGTCTTCCCCGGCTGGCTCGGCGACCTGGCCCGGGCGCTGCCGTGGTCGTCGGCGCTGCAGATCCCGGCGGACGTGTTCCTCGGCAAGCGCCAGGGCTCGGCGCTGGTCTCCGTACTCGCCTTCCAGGCGGGCTGGGCGCTGGTGCTCTGGCTGGCCGGGCGGGCACTCACCCAGCTCGCCACGCGGAAGGTGGTGGTCCAGGGTGGCTGACGCACTGCGGGCGTACGGCTGGATCGTCGCGATGTGGGTGCGGTCCACGATGGTCTACCGGGCGTCGTTCGCGATGCTCACCGTCGGGCAGTTCGTGGTGACCGGCTTCGACTTCGTGGCGATCTTCATCATGTTCGTGCACACCGACAGCCTCGGCGGGTTCGACCTGCCCGAGGTCGCCTTCCTCTACGCCACCTCCGGAGTCGCGATGGGGACCGCCGACCTGCTGGTCGGCAGCATCGAACGACTGGGCCGGCGGATCCGGGACGGCTCCCTCGACGTGATGCTGATCCGGCCGGTGCCGACGTTCGTGCAGGCCGCCGCCGACGACTTCGCACTGCGCCGGCTGGGGCGGATCACCCAGAGCGCGCTGGTGTTCGGCTGGGCGGTGGTCGCGGTCGACGTGCACTGGACGTGGGACCGGATCGCGCTGATCCCGGTCATGCTGGTCAGCGGCACCGTCATCTTCGCCGCGATCTTCGTCCTCGGCGCGGCGTTCCAGTTCGCCGCGACCGACGCCGCCGAGGTGGCAAACGCCTTCACCTACGGCGGCAACTTCCTCACGCAGTACCCACCGACGATCTTCGCCAAGGACCTGCTCCGCGCGGCGACGTTCGGCATCCCGCTGGCGTTCGTCAACTGGCTGCCGGCCCTGCACATTCTCGGCCATCCGGATCCGCTCGGCCTGCCGAAGGCCTTCCAGTTCGCCTCGCCGCTGGCCGCGGCCGTCCTCGCCCTCGTCGCCGCGCTGGCCTGGCGGGCCGGCCTGCGCAGCTACCGCAGCACCGGGAGTTGACCATGACGACACAGCCCACACGTTCGAACCAGCCGTCCCTCACGACCACCGCCACCGAGCCCACCGCCGAGCCCTCCGCCGCCCCTCCGGCCGAGCGCAACGGCGCCGAACCGCTGATCGAGGTGCGGGACGTGCGGAAGACCTTCTCCGTACGACGTCGCACCGGCCGGCTGCGGCGCACCCGCTCGGAGGTGCACGCGGTCGCCGGGCTGTCCTTCGAGGTGGCCGCCGGGGAGATGGTCGGCTACATCGGGCCCAACGGCGCCGGCAAGTCGACCACGATCAAGATGCTCACCGGCATCCTGGTACCCACCGCCGGCACCTTGCGGGTCGCCGGCATCGAGCCGTCGCGCGACCGGATCCGGCTGGCCCGGCGGATCGGTGTCGTGTTCGGCCAGCGCACCACCTTGTGGTGGGACCTCCCGCTGCGGGACAGCTTCGGCCTGCTGCGGCGGATCTACAAGATCCCGGACGCGCGCTACCGCGAGAACCTCGGCCACTACGTCGACCTGCTCGAGCTCGGACCGCTGCTCGACGTACCCGTACGCCAGCTCTCCCTCGGCCAGCGCATGCGGGGCGACATCGCCGCCGCGCTGCTGCACGACCCGGAGGTCGTCTACCTCGACGAGCCCACCATCGGGCTGGACATCGTGAGCAAGGCCAAGGTGCGGGAGTTCCTGCGCGACCTCAACCGCGAACGCGGCACCACCGTGCTGCTGACCACCCACGACCTCACCGACATCGAGCAACTGTGCTCGCGGGTGATGGTGATCGACCACGGGCGGGTGATGTACGACGGAAGCCTGACGGGGTTGCACGGCCTGCATGGCCTCGGCGAGAGCGAGCGCACCCTCGTGGTCGACCTCGCCGACCCCGGTCCGCCGATCGAGGTGGACGGCGCGAACGTGGTCCGGGTGGACGGCCCGCGGCAGTGGCTGGCCTTCCCGGCGTCGACCAGTGCCGCTCCCCTGGTGGCGGCGATCGCCGCGCGCTACCCCGTGGCCGACCTGTCGATCCAGGAGCCGGCGATCGAGTCGGTGATCGCCCGGATGTACGCCGCCGGCGAGTCGTGAAGCGGACCTGAAGCGGGACCTGAACGGCACTCGGCACACCCGTCCCGACCACGTCCGGTGGCCGTACGCGCCCGCTTCGACACACCTGGTAGCGCTTCGTCCCATTGCGGATGACGGTCACCGGTCGGGCCGGGTTTTCCGGTAATGTCCCGCCCACTCGGGGTGGAGAGGGAGCAGCGCTATGCCCGGTCGTCATGCCGCCGCAGACCTGCGACCCCGCCGTCACCACGGCCGAGGTCGAGGTCTGCTCGTACTCGTCGTCGCCTTGGCACTGATCATTCCGACGGCGGCCTTCCTCGGTGTCCGCGAGCTCGGTGCGTCCGCGGGCAGCAAGTCGGCTTCCTGCGAAGGCACCGTGCGCATCCGGGTCGCGGCCGCGCCCGAGATCGTCGCGCCGCTGAAGGCGGTGACCGCCCGCGTCGAGAAGGACAAGGTCCCGGTCGGCGGAGCGTGTCTGACGTTCGGTGTCACCGCGGTGAGCCCGCGCGACATGTTCACCCGGCTGTCCACTGAGCACGGCAGCGACGACGCGAACACCCCGGACCTGTGGGTGCCGGACACGTTCGAGTGGGTGGCCCGCACCGGCATCCCGCCGTCCCGCGTGCTCGCGCTGAGCCCGTCGCTGGCCGCGTCCCCGATGGTCCTCGCCACCACCCAGGCGGAGGTGGAGAAGCTCGGCGGCGACGCGGACAACTGGTCGACGCTGGCCACCAGTGGCCACATGGCGGTGGCCGACGCGGAGCGGTCCGGCGTCGCCCTGAGCGCGCTGCTCGGCGTGCGGCGCTCGGTGACCGGCGAGGCCGAGGAGGCCCGGTCCAAGCTCGGCACGGTGCTCATCAAGCTGGCCAAGGACCACGTCGACGACCTCGGCCGAGAGCTCGCCCAGGCAGACACCCAGACCGGTCTGCAACGAGGGGTTCCCGCCAGCGAGCAACAGGTGCTGAGCTTCACCCGCGACCACTCCGACACCGACGTCGTGGCGGTCGCGCCGAAGAACGGCACGGTCCTCCTCGACTACCCCCTGGTCGCCATCCGCCACGGCTCGGCCCGCACCGACCGGATCGCCGCCGCCGGTGCCGCGCTGGCCCGGTTCGCCGACGCTCCACAGGGCCGGGAGACGTTCCGCAAGGCGGGGTTCCGCGACTACCGCGACCTCGCCCCACCCGCCAAGAACTCAGACGTCGGCTCGGTGAAGGTGCTCCCTCCGGTCACGCTGCACGACGCCGACGACGTGCTGCGCAGTTGGGCCGCACTGAGCCTGGAGTCACGGCTGCTCGCCGTCGTCGACGTGTCCGGCTCGATGGCCGCGGCCGCCGGCAGCCGGAGCCGGATCGAGCTCGCCCGCGACGCCGCCGGCACCGCGCTCAGCTACTTCCCCGACAAGGGCGAGGTCGGGCTGTGGGAGTTCTCCGAACTCCGCGACGGCACCCGCGACTACCGCGAGCTGGCGAAGACCGCCGAGCTGTCCGCCACGCACCGCGCCGAGCTGGCGAAGGTGCTGGCGAAGCTACCCAGCCAGGTCAGCGGCGGCACCGGCCTCTACGACACGTTCCTGGCCGCGTACCGCACCGCGCAGAACGGCTACGACGACGCCAGGGTCAACTCCGTGGTGCTGCTCACCGACGGCAAGGACGAGGACCGTACGGGTGTCTCCCTCACCCAGCTGCTCAACACGCTGAAGAACGAGGCCGACCCGGCCCGACCGATCTCGGTCATCCTGGTCGGCATCGGCCCGCAGGCCGACCTCGCCGCGCTCGGCAAGATCGCGGACGCGACCGGTGGCCGGGCCTACCGCGCGCGCGACCCCCAGGACATGGAGGGCATCGTCATCGACGCGCTGCTGCGCCGCCAGTGCGGGGCGACCTGCAACTAGGGTCCTGTCCTGGCTGTGCGCGGGTTCTGCGCGCCTCGTACAGCAGCAGTGCGGCCGACACCGAGACGTTCAGCGAGTCGGCGGTCCCGAACATCGGGATCGACACCGGCCGGACCCGTGCCGCGTACCACCCGGAGGACACGCCGCGTCCCTCCGAGCCGACGACGACGGCCGTACGCGGGCTGGACAGGTCGCCTGTGCGGTAGTCGCGGGTCGCGCCGGGCTCGGCCACCACGACGGTGAACCCGCGCCGGGCCAGCCAGGCCGCGGCCGCCACCGGGTCGGGAAACTCCACCACCGGCACGGTGAGCACGGTCCCCCGGCTCGCCACGAACACCCGGGGATGGTTGGGCCGGACCTGCCGGCGCACCAGCACGACGCAGTCGGCGCTGCACGCGTCCGCGGTACGGATCAGGGTGCCGAGGTTCCCGGCGTACTCGATGCCGTCGGCCACCAGCACCAGCGCCCGGTCGCCGAAGTCCAGCTCCGCGGCGGTCCGGCGCGGCAACCTGGCCAGGGCGAGCAGGCCGTCGGAGCGGGCCCGGCCGCACAGCCGGGTGAGCACCTTGGGCCCGATCTCGTACGCCGTCTCGGCACGGGCGCGCAGGACGTCCGCGCATCGTCGCGCCTCCGGCGTACGAACCAGCTCCGGGCACCACAGGAACGTCTCCACCGGCGTGCGCGCGGCCAGCAGCATTTCGTGCGCCCACGTTCCCTCGACCACCACGTGGTCCTCGTCGGGTGGCGCGGTGTTCCGCGCGGCGGCCAGGAACGGACGCATACAGGGGTGGTGGAGACCGACGCGTTGCGGCGCCATCGCGATGCTCCCGGGGCTGGTGGCCGCGACGACGCGCGGTCACGAAGGTGGAGAGACGGAGGAAGTTCGGGCGGACCGGTGACACCGGCTCGACGCCGGGACGGGTCCGTCCGGGGGTGTCGGCCGTCACGGCCGAGCTGTCGGCCGTTACGGCCGAGCGGTCACGCGGGCGCTACCCGCGGCGCATCTCCACGTCCCCGACCATAGGCCGGGGTGTGCCGGTGGGTCATCCGGTTTTGCGCGGGGCGAGGATGGGGCCATGAGTCTCCCCACCCGGCGGCCGGGCAGCACGGTGCGAGTACGCGTCCGCGAGGTCGACGGCGGCACGGTCCGCGGCCGCGCCGACGTGGTGGCGACCGAGGAACCGCTGGAGATCCGGGTCGGCTGGCCGGGGGCGGTTCCTCGCTCGTTGGTGGTCACCATGCGCACGCCGGGTGCCGACTTCGAGCTCGCCGCCGGCTTCCTGCGGTCGGAGGGGCTGCTGACCGATCCCGACGACGTCGTACGACTGGCGTACTGCACGGATCCGGCGCTGCGCGCCGAGCAGCGCTACAACGTCGTCACCGTCGACCTGGCCCGCCCGCTGCCGGAGGCGCCGACCGCGAGGTACGGCGCGGCCACCTCGGCCTGCGGCGTGTGCGGCAAGGAGAGCCTGGACGAACTCGAACTCCGCGGCTGCTCCCCCGTCGCGCCCGGCCCAGTGCTGGACTCCGCCCTGCTGTGCGCGCTGCCCGACCGGCTCCGCGAGGCGCAGAACGTGTTCAGTCGGACCGGTGGCCTGCACGCGGCCGGACTGTTCACCGCCGACGGAACGCTGGTGCGCGCCCGGGAGGACGTCGGCCGGCACAACGCGGTGGACAAGGTGGTCGGCTGGGCGTTCCTCGAACGCCGGCTGCCGCTGGCCGACCACGTGCTCGTCACCAGCGGCCGGGCGGGATACGAGATCTGCCAGAAGGCGCTCGCGGCCGGCATCTCCTTCGTGGCGGCGGTCGGCGCGCCGTCCAGCCTGGCGGTCGACCTGGCCGAGCGGTTCGGGATGACGCTGGTCGGCTTCCTGCGCGGTGAACGCTATGTCGCCTACACCCATCCCGAACGCCTCACCGAACTCCGCTGAACCTCCCGCCCGGCCGATCCGAAAACACGGGGCACGATCAACCGGTCGGCACTTCGAAACTCATCACGTTGGGGATCTGGAGGGATTTCCACTCGTATCCGGATATCCCGTCCCATTTGCGCGCGGCCGCCCTGCGCCTCACGAAGTCGTCCGCTTGCGAACGCGTCACAAGCACCAAGTAATAGACATCGGTGATGCCGCGCGCACCCTGGTATCCGACCCGGCGGCCCTCGTCCTCCCAGCAGCCGTTCTGGTTTGGTCGTACTTCGGTGGAGGGGTAGTAACGGGCTGATCCCGCGGCAGCGGACTCACCTGTGGTGGAGTCGGTGCGCGCACCTGCCGATTTCGTCAGCCGACGGTGAACGTCAACTGCGTGGCCGGCAGGTCGGTCTCGGGCGGGCCGAACCGCCGCCGGCCGACTTCACCGGCCGCCACCGCCCGCACCACGTCGGGCCAGAACTGCCGGGCGGCGTCGTTCGCGTCGTAGAAGTCGAGGCTCCACTTCCCCGGATAACGGCGGAACAGCGCGTGCGCCGCCGACCGGCCGACTCCGAGCCTTCGGTGCTTCGCAACGACGAAGAACTCCGCGAGGAGGTTGACCCCGTCCTCGTGCCGCACCAGCGCGAACCCGGCCAGCCGGTCACCCACGAGGATGAACAGCGGCTCGCGGCCGGCCTCGACGAAGTAGTGGTCAAGGAAGCGGTAGGAGTACGTCCCGTGCGTGGACAGCTCGAGGTTCCTGATGGAGCTGAAGTCGTACAGGTAGAGCTGCAGCAGGTTGGCGAGGACGGACTTGTGGGGCTCGGTCACCCGGACCAACTTGACCGCGTCGTTCACCCGGCCAGCCTAGGGGCTGTCCTGCGGATCAGGGTCGAGTGGTGAGCTGGCGGCTGCCTGGCGACTTCAGATCCGTACCACCCGGGCGCCGGGGACCGTCCCGACGTAGCGGTCGGGCGCGGAGGTCAGCAGGATCACCTGACCGGTGGCGCCGGCGCGGGCCAGCAGCGCACCCATCGCCTGCAGCCGGCCGGGGTCGGACCAGCCGAGCGCGTCGTCGAGCACGACCGGGACGCCGCTGCCGTCGGTGGCGGTGAGGCCGGCGATGGCGAGCCGGACCAGCGTGGCGAGCTGTTCGCGAGCACCGGTGGACAGGGACGACACCGGAAGCCGGATCCCGTCGACCGTACGGGCCTCCACCTCCAGGTCCGCGCCCAGGCCCACGCCGAACGACGGCCCGTGCACCACCCGGCCGAGCGCCTCGATGCGGTCCCGCAGCGGTGCGGCGTACCGGAGGCGGGCCTCCGCGCGGTGGCGTTCGAGCGTCTCCCGCAACCTGGCGGCCGCCAGTGCCCGGCGTTCGAGCGTGGAGTGGTGCTCCTCGGCGTGGGCGAGTTCGGCCCGGGCCTTCTCGGCCGCGGTGGCCAGGCCCTGAGCACCGGCGCGTTCCAGCGCACCCTCGACCCGGCTGAGCTCGTCCTGCAGGTGTTCGACCTGCTCGGCCAACTGCGCGCGCAGAGTCGTCGCCTCCGCCAACCGCTCACCGAGCTCGCCGACTCCGCTGCGCGCGACCGCGTCCTCCGCCTCGGCGAGATCCGCGGCGATAGCGGCCGCCTCCTCCGCCGCCTTGGACATCGCGGCGGCGAGGAGTTCGTCGCCCTGCTGCGCACGGGCGCGATCCAGGGTGGCGAGTGCGTCGGTACGGCGTTCGGTCGCCTGTTCGGAGCGTACGCGTGCCTCGGTCGCCTCGTCCCGCGCAATCTCGAACGCCGTACGAACGCCTGCCCCGGCGGCCTCCGCGCGGGCCAGCAGCTTCGCCGCGGCGACATCCTCGGCCTGGGCGTGGGCGAGCGCCTCTCGGGTGCTCTCCTGCGTTGTCGGCAACGGCTGCTCTGCCGGCAAGCTCGCCTTGACGGGCGGGGACTCCTCGGCCGGCAAGTGTTCCTTGACACGCAAGGCCTCCTTGACAACCGAGAATTCCCTTGCGGGCAACGGTTCCGCGTCGAAGAGCGTGGCGGCCTCCTCAACGCGGCTGCCAACCAGGTCGTCAGGCACGTTGTCAGGCAGGTCGTCGGCGCTGTCATCGGCAACGTCATCGAGGTGGTCGTCGTCGGTGACCCTGGCCAGCAACTGGTCGCGGGCGGCGATCAGGTCGGCGAACGTGCGGCCCTCCAGCCGGCGGGCGAGGTCGTCGCGAGCGATCGTCAGGGCGCGCTCCGCCTCGACCCTGGCCCTGGCCGCCTGCCGGACCGCGCCGATGTCGGCTTGGCCCAGCTCCGCGAGAAGCCGCCGCTCAACGTCCTCGGCACTCGCGGTGGTGGCGGCGAGTTCGGTCGCGCCGGTGCCCGGTCGTACGGTCACCTCGACCACGTCCGGCACCCGGACGGTGGTGTCCCGATCGACCGTCACCTCCCGGTCGACCGTCACGCCCTCGTCGGCCTCCTCGAGGGGTATGCCGGACAGCTCCACGTCGGCGTCACCGAGTCGGCGGACGACCATCGTCGGCGCACCGGCGGCCAGCGCGGCCCGGGCGGCGAGCACGTCCACGTGGGCGGCCTCGGCGGCCTCCAGCGCGGCGTCGTCTACGTTCGTGCGTTCGAGTGCGGCGGCGGCGCGGCGTTCCTGCTCGCGGGCCTCCTCCACCGCCGCGAGGCGTTTCCGCACATCGGCCAGGTCGGCGCGGTCGCGCAGCCGGGACAGGTGCGCGTCGAGCCGGCGGACCTCCGCCCGCCGCGCGGCCTGGTCGTCCCTGGCCACCCGCAGCGCGGCGGTGGCGCGTTCCCACTCCTGCTCCGCACCCCGAAGCGCCGCAGTCGTTCGCAGCCGGACCTCCTCCGCCTCGGTCGACGCGCGGTCGCGCTCCTTCACCTCGTCGACCAGGGCGGTGCGGCGTTCGGCATCCGCCCGGGCGGACTCGACCTGCGCGGCGGCGAACTCGGCGTCGCGGCGCAGGCGTTCGACCTGACCGACGAGCTTGTCCGCGGCCTGCCTGCGGTCGGCGAGCTTCGCGACCCGCGCCTCCTGCTCGCGCGACCGCGCACTCATCGTGGCCCGGTCGCGGGTCAGGCGTTCGGCCGAGGCGACGTCCTGCTCGACCTCGGCCAGCCGCGCCCGCGCCTCCTCCACCCGCGCGCGTTCCTGGTCGAGCGCGTGGATCGCCTCGGCGTAGTCGCCGCTGGGCCGGCCGGTGCGGGTGAAGTAGCGCTGGTACTCGCGTTCGACGGCCGCGACCAGTGGCACCGCCGCGCCGTGGTCGACCTCACCACCCGCGGACTCGTCGAGCGCGGTGAGCACCGCCGCCACCGAACCCGCGGCCGGCACCGCGAGCGCGTGTTCCTGGCCGACGACCAGCGCCGCCCACAGGCTCTGGTCGACGTGTGCGGCGAACAGCCTCGCGGCCTCGTCGTGCGCCTCCCGCCCGGTCCAGGTGTGCCCGCCCGGGTCGACCCGAAGCTCGGTCAGCCGCTGGCGGAACCACCGCTTGCGGTAGTGCACCCGCTGCCCGCCGAGGGTCAGCTCCGCGGCGACCTCGCTGGACACGTCGCGGCCGGCCGGCTGGACCGCCTTCAGCTTCCCGGCCTTGGAGTCGTCCGGCAGCTCGAACAACAGGCTGAGCGCCTCCAGGATGCTGGACTTGCCGGTCTCGTTGTCGCCGAGCACGACGGTGACACCGGCCTCGTCGAAGTCCAGGTCGCGCGCGGCCACCCCGCGGAAGTCGCGCAACGTCAGCCGGTGCAGCCTCACGCCGCTCCCCTCATGCCGCTCCCCCGGCCAGCCGGTGCAGGAGGGCGAGCGCGTCGGCGGCCTCGGCCGCGTCGTCGCTGCCGCTGGCGACGGTGTGCCGCAACTCCTCCAGCGCGGCCCGGGCCGGACCGGTCACCGGGAGGTCGTCCAGCATCTGGTCGTCGGGCAGAACACCGACGTCCCAGTGCCGGCGCCAGCGCTGGATCGCGGCGTACACCTCGGTCTGCGCGTCCAGCAGCACCTCCAGGCGGGTCAGCCCGGCGACGGACAGCGCGCCGCGGACGCCGAGGCGTACGACGGTGCGCGTCTTGTCGGGCTGCTCGCCGAGCCAGCGGTCGAGCGCGTCGAGTGAGGTGTCGCCGTCCACCTCCACCACGCGGGACAGCAGCCGCCAGGTGCCCACGCGTTCGGGCGTGACGGTGCAGGTGGAGCCGGCGGGGCCGGCGGCCAGCTCGACCAGCAGCACGTCGCCGGGGTGCTCCTCCTCGGGACGGGTGGGCTCGGGAGTGCCGGCGTACCAGATCCGGCCCGACTCGCCGACGGACGTACGCGAGTGCCGGTCGCCCAGCGCGGCGTAGTGGATCCGGCCGGCGGCGATCGCCTCCTCCAGCGGGCCCTGGCGAACCAGCGCGGGCTCGCCGACATCGGGGGCGAGGCTGTCGACCTGTCCGTGGCCTACGAGTACCCGCACCACACCCTCCGGTGGCGGATCGGCGCCGACCACGTCGGCCACCGGGTCGCGCAGCGGCCGGCGGGTGCGCCACGGTGCACCGACCACCTCGACACCCGGCGCGGGCGTGCGGGGGACTGAGTCGCGCAACACCTCGACGTGGGACGGCAGGTGCGCGGCGAGCATCGGGCTCGCCCACACCGAACCCGGCTCCAGCGAGTCGTGGTTGCCCGGCAGCAGGTAGACCGGGCAGGTGACGGCCCGCAGCGCCTCGCACGCTCGCAGGACGACCTTCCGGTCGACCTGGTTGGCGTCGAACACGTCGCCGGCCACCACGACGAACGCCGCGGAGGTACGAGCGGCCACCGCGCCGATGCGTTCGATCGCGTCGACGCGCGCCTGGCCGTAACGCGCCTGCGCCTCCGGACCGAGGAACCGGCGCATCATCCCGAGCTGCCAGTCGCCGGAATGCAGGAACCTGATGGTGGTGTCGGGCATCGTGTGCCGAACGCTAGCGAGACCCGCGCCCGAACACCCGTTCGCCACGCGGAGACGACCAAAGCCCGCGACTTCGGGGGCGATTTTGCCAACCGCGGCGGTATTTTTCGGCGGCGCAGCGACCTCGACGCGGACCGCGTAGCCGACCTCGTCGCAGCCCGATCGGCAGCCCGGTCACAAGCCCCGCCACCATCGTCGGCGCGGTCGTCACGGTCGTCACCGCATCGTCGGCAACGCTGTCACCAGCAACTTTGCCTTGTGGCACAGCAATCGAGCCGCCTCCGCCGGTGGCATTGTCAGCTCGCCATCGGCCCATCCTCAGCAGGCCACAGCCCGGTGCGTACACACTTCATCGTGGTAAACCAAGCCTGGTCGCGACTTCGGTGAATCTTTTGGATCAGGTTGGCAACGAAACGATCACGCCGTACAGTCATTGCCGGTCGCGCCGACAGGGGGGCGGCTACGACCCGCTTCGCCTAGCTCCGCCCGGCGGTTGTCGTCAGACCCGGTCTTTCCATCGGGCGGAGACGGAGGAACCACATACGGACCCGGCAACGGGTCCTGGGGTGAAGCCGCCTCGGCGGCCGGGCACTTCCTCTCGCCCGAATCCGACAGCTAACTCCGCAGGCGACGGGAGGGAACTGATCTCCATGCCCTATTCCGCCAAGCATCGCGGCGCCAGTCGTTCGAAGACCGTCGCCAAGCGCGTCACCCAGACCGCCGCCGTCACCGGTATCGCCGCCGCCGTCCCCATGGTCGGGATGGCTGCCCCGGCCCACGCCGCCAGCACCGACACGTGGGAGCGCCTCGCCCAGTGCGAGAGCAGCGGCAACTGGCACATCAACACCGGCAACGGCTTCTACGGCGGCCTGCAGTTCACCCGTTCGACCTGGACCGGCTTCGGTGGCGGCAAGTACGCCTCCCGCGCCGACTACGCCAGCAAGTGGCAGCAGATCGCCATCGCGGAGAAGGTCCTGGACGTGCAGGGCTGGAACGCCTGGCCGGCATGCTCGGCCAAGCTCGGCCTCGGCTCCGGTGACAAGGGCGGCAGCCCCAACACGCGTAGCCAGACGCAGGAGCGCAGGCAGCACAGCTCCCGCTCCTCGCGCGGCACCTCCCGGCCGAAGATCGTGGCGAAGTCCACGCACTCCCGGCACTCGGTCCGCGGCGCCAGGTACGTCGTTCGTTCGGGCGACACACTGTCGACCATCGCGCAGGCGCAGGGCGTCGACGGCGGCTGGCGCGCGCTGTGGAAGCTCAACCGGAAGCTGGTCGGGAGCAACCCCAACCTGATCTTCCCCCACGAGAAGCTCCGCCTCGGCTGAGCCCTCCCCGCTTCACCCTGGTGTAGCGCCCCGACCGCCTGTCGCGGTCGGGGCGCTCGCCCTTGTCAGCCGTTCGGGTCATCCGGTCCGCTGTCGCACGGTACGTTGCCCGGTATGTCACCGCCCGGTAGATCGCTCGGTATGTCGTCTTCGCAGGCTCTGTCGGACGGTATGCCGCCTGAGCGGGCCGGTTCCGGTGCTCGCAACGGCCCCTCCGCCCCCTCCGCGTCGCGCGGGCGAGGGTGCACGCGAAGATGGACCCGATGAACGAGGCGCCCCGACCACCGAGACGGGTGGGTGACACGTCGCCGACCGCCGACGACCTCCTCCCCAGGGTGGCCCGGGGCGACGAGGACGCCTTCGGTGCGCTCTACGATCTGGTGGCACCGCAGGTGTTCGGTGTCGTCTGCCGCGTACTGCGCAACCCCTCGCACGCGGAGGAGGTGAGTCAGGAGGTGTTCGTCGAGATCTGGCGTACCGCGTCCCGGTTCGACCCCTCCCGCGGCTCGGTGCGCACCTGGGCGACCACGCTGGCCCATCGCCGGGCCGTCGACCGTGTCCGGTCCGAGCAGGCCTCCACCGACCGCGAACGCCGGGCAGCGGCCGGCGACAAGTCCCCCGCCTACGACCAGGTGGTCGAGGAGGTGACGGCGAGCCTGGAACAGGAACAGGTCCGCCGTTGTCTGGGCTCCCTCACCGACCTGCAGCGGCAGGCGGTGACCCTCGCCTACTACGTGGGGTACAACTACCGCGAGGTCGCCGAAGTCCTCGGCGCCAACCTGGCCACGGTCAAGACCCGCATGCGTGACGGGCTGATCCGGCTCCGCGACTGCATCGGCGGCCTGGAGCTGGGGGCGCCCCGATGACGGCTCCCGATCTTCCCGGCGTGCCCGACCTGCACTCGCTGGCCGCGCCGTACGTCCTCGACGCGCTCCCCGAGCCGGAGCTGCGCGAGTTCGAGGCCCACCTGGCCACCTGCGCGTCCTGCCGGAACGAGGTACGCGAGCTGGCCGCCGTCACGGCCGAGCTCGCCGCCGCGACCGCCGCCGAGCCACCGGAGCAACTGCGCGCCAGGGTCCTGGCCGCGGTTCGGGCCACCGGCCAGGAGGCGGCTCCCGACGCCCGCAACGGGCGTACCGCCACCGGACACAATGGCCGGGCCGGCGATTCCGGGACCGGTTCCGGGACCGCCGGCACACCCGCGCCCGCACCCGAGGGGCGCCACCAGCCGGGCACCAGCGGACACGGACACCGCGGCCGGCGATCTCGCCGACGGGGCCTGTTCGCCCTGGCCGCCGCGCTGGTCATCCTCGCCGGGATCGGTGTCGGCGCGGGCGTCGTGCAGTACCAACAGGCAGAGCAACGGGCCACCCAGGCCGTCCAGGAACGCCAGCGGATCGAGACCGTTCTGGCCGCCCCCGACTCGCGTACCGTACGCGGCGACGTCCGCGGCGGCGGGAGGGTCACCGTCGTGGTGTCCCACCGGCTCGACCAGGCCGTCGTCCTCCTCGACGGGCTGTCCCAGCCGCCGCGGGGCCGTACGTACCAGCTGTGGTTCATCGCCGGAAGCAACGCCCGCTCCGCCGGCGTCGTCGACGTCACCGGATCCGGGCGGCTCAGCGAGGTTCTGTCCGGTGTCGGCGGCGCCAACGCGTTCGGCATCTCGGTGGAACCGAAGGGCGGGTCGAAGGCGCCGACGACCACTCCGGTCGCGGCCGTCCCGCTCGCCTGACGCCTGTCGGTGCCCCCGGATACGCTCACGTTAGGGTTCGGCGGGGCTATCTCGGGAGGGCCGATCCGTTGGGCACACAGGCGACAGAGGTTTCGCACGCGCAGGTTCCGTACACCCTCACCCGGCTTGGGGTGGTGATGACGCCGGAGCCGGACAACGAGCTGGAAAGTGAGGGCGTCCTCAACCCCGCCAGCGGGCACACCCCCGACGGGAGGCTGCACCTGCTGCCGCGCATGGTCGCGACCGGCAACGTGTCGCGGGTGGGGCTCGCGGAGGTCAACTGCGTCGACGGCGTACCCGTGAGTGTCGACCGGCGCGGCGTCGTGCTGGCTCCCGACGAGGGCTGGGAGCGCGGCCTCAACAACGCCGGCGTGGAAGACCCCCGGGTCACCTGGGTGCCCGACCTGGGCGTGCACGTGATGACCTACGTCGCGTACGGCCCGCTCGGGCCCAAGCTGGCCATCGCCGTCTCCGACGACCTCACCACCTGGCGGCGCCTCGGCCCGGTGCACTTCGAGTACCAACCCGACCTGGACACCGACCTCAACCTCTTCCCCAACAAGGACGCGGTGTTCTTTCCCGAGCCGGTGCCCGGGCCCGACGGCGAGCCCTGCTACGCCATGCTGCACCGCCCGATGTGGGACCTCGGCTGGTTCCGTCCCGGTGAGGGCGTCCACCTGCCCGCCGGAATCGACGACGACCGCCCGAGCATCTGGGTGTCGTACGTATCGGTGGCCGCGGTCGAGCAGGACATCCGTGCGCTCACCCATCTGCACGACCACCGCCAGGTGGCCCAGCCGGAGTTTCCCTACGAGGAGCTGAAGATCGGTGCCGGGCCGCCACCGATGCGGGTCGAGGAGGGCTGGCTGGTGATTCACCACGGTGTCACCGGTCACATCCCGCCCGGCTGGGACCCGAGCAGCCAGCGGGTCACCTACGGCGCCGGCGCGATGCTGCTGGACGCGCTGGACGTCACCCGCGTGCTGGCCCGCACCCCGGAGCCGCTGCTCACGCCGGAGACCGACGACGAGCGCACCGGCACCGTCGCCAACGTCGTCTTCCCCACGGCGGTGGAAACGATCGCCGGCCGCACCTACGTCTTCTACGGCATGGCCGACGCCCGGATCGGGGTCGCCCGGCTCGACCGCACCGACCGTACGACCTAGAAGCACCGGCAAGCGGACCGGCGCGGGCACCCGGAACCCTCCTGAACCACCGGAACCCACCGGGAAATGGACGGCCACCTGTCGGTCGCATGCCCTAGGCTCGGGCGCGTGCCGCAGAAGATCGATCAGGACTTCCTCAGCCTTCCGCTCCGCACGCTCGCCGACGCCGCCCTCGCCCGCGCCCGCGAGCTGGGCGCCGAGCACGCCGACTTCCGGCTGGAGCGGATCCGGACGCAGAACCTCTCGCTGCGCGACGCCCAGTTGCAGGGCAGCACCGACGGCGAGGACACCGGGTTCGCGGTCCGCGTCGTCCACGAGGGGACGTGGGGCTTCGCCGCGAGCGTCGTGCTCACCCCGGAGGAGGCGGCGCGGGTCGCCGAGCGCGCCGTCGAGGTGGCGCGGGTCGCCGCCGGGATGAACGCCGAGCGCATCGAGCTCGCGCCCGAGCCGGTGCACGGTGACGTCACCTGGGTCTCGGCCTACGACGTCGACCCGTTCACCGTCGCCACCGCCGACAAGGTGGAGCGGCTGTCCGACTGGAGCCGGCGGCTCCTCGCAGGCACCGGCGTCGCCCACGTCGGCGCGACCCTGCGGCAGGTGAAGGAGCAGAAGTTCTACGCCGACAGCCACGGCACGGTGACCACCCAGCAGCGGGTCCGGCTCAACCCCGACGTCGAGGCCTACGGCACCGATCCCGGTTCGGGCCGGTTCGACTCGATGCGAGTGCTCGCGCCGCCGGTCGGCCGCGGGTACGAATACCTCACCGACCCGGCCTGGAACGCTCGCCTGGCCGAGCTGCCCGACCTGCTCACCGAGAAGCTGAAGGCGCCCTCGGTGGAGGCCGGCAGCTACGACCTGGTGGTCGACCCGTCCAACCTCTGGCTGACGATCCACGAGTCGATCGGGCACGCCACCGAGCTCGACCGGGCGCTCGGCTACGAGGCCAACTACGCCGGCACGTCGTTCGCCACGCCCGACAAGCTCAACACCCTGCGCTACGGCTCCGAGCACATGCACATCACCGGTGACCGCACCGTCGAGCACGGCCTGGCGACCGTCGGCTACGACGACGAGGGGGTGGCCGGCCAGTCCTGGGACATCGTGAAGGACGGCATCCTCGTCGGTTACCAGCTCGACCGGCGGATCGCCCGGTCGTTCGGCTACGACCGCTCCAACGGCTGCGCGTTCGCCGACTCCCCGTCCCACATCCCCGTGCAGCGGATGGCCAACGTCTCGCTGCAGCCGGCCGCGAACGGCCCCTCGACGGAGGAGCTGATCGCCGGGGTCGAGCGCGGCATCTACGTCGTCGGCGACCGTTCGTGGTCCATCGACATGCAGCGCTACAACTTCCAGTTCACCGGGCAGCGGTTCTACCGCATCGACCACGGCCGGCTCGCCGGCCAGGTGCGCGACGTCGCCTACCAGGCCACGACCACCGACTTCTGGGGCTCGATGGAGGCGGTCGGTGGCCCGCAGACATGGGTCCTCGGTGGGGCGTTCAACTGCGGCAAGGCCCAGCCCGGCCAGGTCGCACCCGTCAGCCACGGCTGCCCCTCGGCGTTGTTCCGCGGCGTACGCATCCTCAACACCACCCAGGAGTCAGGACGGTGAGCGGTCCCTTGAGCAGCGACCTCACTCTGCAGGAGACGGTCGAGCGTGCGCTGGCCCGGTCGAAGGCCGACGGGTGTGTCGTCATCGCCACCGAGTCCTCCAGCGCCAACCTGCGCTGGGCCAACAACACCCTGACCACCAACGGCGTCATGCTCACCCGGTCCCTCACGGTGATCGCGTCGGTCGAGGGCGCCGAGGGCACCGCCTCCGGTGTCGTCACCCGTAGCGTGACCACCGGCGACGACATCGACGCCGTGGTGCGGTCGGCGGAGGACGCCGCCCGTGACAGCGTGCCGGCCGAGGACGCCCGTCCACTGGTCGAGGGCGACGCGGCCGCCGACTGGGACGAGCCGCCCGCGCAGACCTCGATCCGGGTCTTCGACACGTTCGCACCGGCGCTGGGCGAGGCGTTCGGGCGGGCCCGCGGCGACGGCACCCACCACTACGGTTTCGTCGAGCACGACGTGACCACGACCTACCTCGGCTCCTCCTCCGGCCTGCGGCTGCGGCACGTCCAGCCGACCGGCTACGTCACGATGACCGGCAAGTCCGACGACCTGCGGCGGTCGGCGTGGGTGGGACAGGCCACCCCGGACTTCCACGACGTCGACGCGACCGTGCTGAGCGCCGAGCTCGACCGGCGGCTGCGGTGGTCGCAGCACCGGATCGACCTGCCCGCCGGCAGGTACCAAACACTGCTGCCGCCGACCGCGGTCGCCGACCTGATGATCTACGCGTACTGGACGATGTCGGGCCGCGACGCCCACGACGGCCAGACCGTCTACTCCAAGCCGGGCGGCGGCACCCGCGTCGGTGAGCAACTGTCCCCGGTGCCGCTGGCCCTTCGGTCCGACCCGGCCTACGCCGGGCTGGAATGCGCGCCGTTCGTGGTCGCGAAGTCCTCCTCCGGTGCGCAGAGCGTGTTCGACAACGGCACCCGGCTCGGCCCGACGGACTGGATCCGGGACGGCAGGCTGACGTCGCTGGCCACCACCCGGCACTCCGCCGATCTGACCGGGCTGTCCACGACGCCCTACGTCGACAACCTCGTCCTCGACGTGCCCGACGCGCGCGCGTCCCTGGACGACATGATCGCCCGCACCGAACGAGGTCTGCTCCTCACCTGCCTGTGGTACATCCGCGAGGTCGACCCGCAGACCCTGCTGCTGACCGGGCTGACCCGCGACGGCGTCTACCTCGTCGAGAACGGCGAGGTGGTCGGCGAGGTCAACAACTTCCGCTTCAACGAGAGCCCGGTCGACCTCCTCGGGCGGTTCACCGAGTCGGGGACGACGGTGCCGGCGTTCTCCCGGGAGTGGGGCGACTACTTCCCGCGGGTCGCGATGCCGGCGCTGCGGGTGCCCGACTTCAACATGTCCAGCGTGAGCCAGGCCAGCTGAGCGCGGCGGGTACGCGGCCCGGGTCGTAGGTCGACCCGGGCCGCGACACCCTCGGTCAGTGCGAGTCAGCGCAGATCAGTGCGGGCAAGCGCGGCTCAGCGCAACCCGAGCCGGCTCACCGTGGAGATGCCGTACCTCTCGCCGGCCGCCCGCTTCAGCGCCCGAACACCGCCGGTGCGTCCGGTCACGACCAGCTCGGTGAGCGCGCGCTGGGCGTCCGCGTCGCCGCCGAACGCCGCGATGCACGTTTCCGGCCGGATGTTCGCGAACGCCAGCAGAGCACCGGGCGCGCCCAGCGGCCCGGCCAGGGCCAGCAGCGCCGCCGACCCGACGTAGGTGCGGCCGCCCCATTCGTCGAGTTCGCGCAGCAACCGCACCGGGTCCCCCGAGGAGTCCTTGACCGCTCCGATCGGCAGGCCGGGCAGGGCGTCCACCTCGATGCCGGGCACGCCGAGCGGCCCCGGGTTGTGGTAACCGATCACCCGGTCCGCACCACCGACCGCCGCCGTCACCGCGCCGAAAAGTTCCACCGCGTCCACGCCGCCGCGGGCCGGGCTCACCAGGACAGCGTCGGCACCGGCCTTGCGAGCGGCCATCGCCCGGTCCGCCGCCGCCCGCGGCCAGGGTGCGCCGGACCCGGCGATCAGGGTGACGTCGGCCGGCAGACCGGACCGAACGGCCGCGATGAGGTCCTCGCGTTCGGCGTCGGTCAGGGTCTCCGCCTCTCCGGTGGTGCCGGCCACCAGCACCGCGCGTACCCCTGCCTCCACCACGCGGTTGGCGTGCGCGACGGTGCCGGCAACGTCGACCTCGCCGTTGTCGCCGAAGACCGTGAACAGTGCGACCCCGACGCCGGTGAACGTGGGTTCCGCCATCCGTGACCACTCCCCTGTCGTGTGCCGTCCGGCTGCCGGACCCGCTGCTCCGGTTGCCGTCCGGCGCTGTCTGGACCTGCCTTCGGTCCTGCCTGGTCTCGCTTGGTCCCTTCCATTGTCGCCCGGCCCCGCCACGGCGACCTCCCGGCACCGGCGATCACGGCGCTGTTACCGTCCATGCATGCCCACTGCCGCCCCGCCACCGAACGACTTCCTGCGTTCGCTGCTGCAGATCCCCTCCGTCGCCGCCCGCGACGTGGACACCGAAGGCCGCACGCTGGTCAGCTACGACGTCACCGGCTCGGCCCAGCTGTACGAGGTCGGCGCCGACGGAGGCTGGCGGCGGCTGACCGACCTGGACGGTGTCGCCGCCGGCCGCTACCTGCCGGGCACCCGGGCGGTCGTCGTCCAGCACGACGCCGGCGGCAACGAACGCGGCCAGCTGTCCCTGGTCGACCTCGACTCCCCCGACGTCTCCGGCGACGGGCCGCTGCCCCCGCTCGTACCCTTCGTCCACGATCCGGCGTACGTGCACCGATTGGCCGGGGTCGAACCCGGACGGGTGCTGTATCTCACCAACCGCCGCAACGGCGTCGACTTCGACCTGGTGAGCCGGGAGATCGGGTCCGGCAAGGAGACGGTGCTCTACGACGGCGGTGGCTACGTCGCCGAGGTGGAGGCGTCCCCCGACGGGCGCTGGGTGGCGCTCACCCGGCCGAACACGCCCGCCAACTCCCTGCAGCTGTTGCTGGTCTCCACCGAGGACGGCCGGGTCGAGCCGCTCACCCCGTGGGGCGACGACGCCTACCTGACCACCCCGTCCTGGCTGCCGGACTCCTCGGCCCTGCTCGTGTCGGGCAACCCGGGCCGGGAGATGACCGCGGTGCTGAGGTACGACCTGGCCGCCCGAACCTGGTCGGAGGTGGTGGCCGACGCAGCGCACGACCTGGTGGGCTGGGTCTCCCCCGCCGGGACGCACGTCCTGGTCGCCACCAACGACGACGGAGCCGTGTCGCTGGCCCTGCACTCCCTTCCCGACGGCGAGCTGGTTCGCGACCTGGACCTGCCGACGGGTGGCTGCGCCGCGCTGCACCGGCATCCGGATCCGGTGTGGTCGCAGGCGGGTGACGCCGTGGCGGTGACGTACAGCTCGCCGGTCGAGCCGCCGTACGCCCTTCGCCTGGATGTCGCCTCGGGCACCGCACGACCCGTTCGTCCGCCGGACCGGCCCGACCTTCCGGGCGGGCTGGTCGCACCGGAGTCCCACCGCGTCACCGCGCCGGACGGCGAGCAGATCCCGACGTTCGTCTACCGTCCGGCCGACGGCGGCGACGGTTCGGCGGTGCTCGTCGTCCACGGCGGGCCCGAGGGCCAGTCGGTGCGGCAGTGGCAGCCGATGGTCGCGGGCCTGGTCGCGCAGGGCCACACCGTGCTCGTCCCCAACGTGCGCGGGTCGACCGGCTACGGCAAGCGGTGGTACGCGCTGGACGACGTACGCCGAAGGCTGGACTCGGTCGCCGACCTGGCCGCACTGCACGACTGGCTGCCCACGATCGGCGTCGACCCCGACCGAGTCGCCCTCTACGGCGGTTCGTACGGCGGCTACATGGTGCTGGCCGGCCTGGCGTTCCAGCCGGCGCGTTGGGCCGCCGGGGTGGACATCGTGGGCATCGCCTCACTGGTGACGTTCCTGGAGAACACCTCCGACTACCGGCGCGCGCACCGCGAGCGGGAGTACGGCTCGCTGGCGAACGATCGCGACTTCCTGCACGAGGCCAGCCCGCTCACCCAGGTGGACGCGATGCGGGCGCCGCTGTTCGTCATCCACGGCGCGAACGACCCGCGGGTGCCGTTGTCGGAGGCCGAGCAGATCGTCGCCGCGCTGCGGGCCCGGAACGTGCCGTGCGAGCTGCGGGTGTACGCCGACGAGGGGCACGGGCTGGCCAAGCGGGCGAACCAGTTGGACGCCTACCCCGCCGCGTGCGCGTTCCTGGCCGAGCAGTTGGCCAAGCGGCCCGGTGACCCCAGTGACAGCGGAGAAGGAGTGGCATGAGCGAGCACAACGAACGCGTCGGCTTCGTCGGCCTGGGCATCATGGGCGCCGGCATGGCGGGCAACCTGGTGCGCAAGGGCTTCGACGTGGTGGTCTACAACCGCACCGCCGCCAGGACCGAGCCTCTCGTCGCCGACGGCGCCGAGGCCGCCGCCACCCCGCGGGAGGTGGCGCAGCGGTGCGACGTGGTGTTCATCTGCGTGAGTGACACCCCCGACGTCGAGCACGTGCTGTTCGGCGAGGACGGCATCGCCGCCGGAATCGGTGACGGCGCGCTGGTGGTGGACTCCAGCACGGTGAGCCCGGCGGCCACCAGGGAGTGGGCGGGCAGGCTCGCCGAGCGCGGCGTCGGTTTCCTGGACGCGCCGGTGTCCGGTGGCAGCGAGGGCGCCGCCAAGGGCACGTTGTCGATCATGGTGGGCGGTGACGACACGCACGTCGAACGGGCGCGCCCCTACCTCGAGGCGATGGGGTCCACGGTCACCCACGTCGGTGTCGTCGGCGCCGGCCAGACCTGCAAGCTGGTCAACCAGATCCTGGTCGTCACCTCGATGCTCGGGGTGTCCGAGGCGCTGGTGCTGGCGAAGGCCGGCGGCCTGGACCTCGAGAAGACGATCGCCGCGGTCAAGGGTGGAGCCGCCGGGTCGTGGATGCTGGCCAACCGGGGCCCGCAGGTGATCCGCGACGACTGGCGGCCGGGCTTCACCGTCGACCTGCAGCAGAAGGACCTGCGACTGGTCCTCGAGGCCGCCGACGAACTCGGCGTACCCGCCCTCGCCACCAGCACGATCTTCCACCTCTACCGCACCCTGCAGCGCGAGGGGCTCGGCGGCGAGGGCAATCACGCCCTGATCAAGGCGCTCGAACGCCTGGCCGGTGTTCAGGCGCGGCAGGAGGATGCCAACGGCTCGGCTTCCTGACTGCTCGTCAGGAGAACGCGGCCACGTTTGGCCCGCGCCCAGGAGGCGAACGTCGTGCCCGGCCGGCCGGAGACCTTCTCCACGGTCGGGACGACCGCCTGCGGGTGCTCGGCCAGCGTGGCCAGCCCGTCGACGTACCACCCGGCGACGTCCCCCATCGTGGGGGCCAACTGCTCGACCGCCTCGGCATGACTCACCCGCACGCTGACCAGGCCCGGCGGGACGCGCGAAGGTCGAGGGCGCTATGCCGGCCAGGACTCGGTGACCACAGGATCGGTCAGCCCGACAGCGGCCGCCTGGGCCAGTCGGGACAACGCCTGCGTCGGGTCGCCCGCGGGCACGAACACCACCGAGTCGGCACCGGCGTCGTGGAACTCCCGCAGGGCCTTCGCCGCGTCGTCGGGGGTACCGGTCACCGCCAGCTGGTGCACCCACTCCCGGGGCAACGCCTGCGCCAGCTCGTCCTCCTCCGCGTGGCTTCGGGCGAGCTCGGCCGCCTCCTCGGCGATGCCCAGCGGTCCTAGCTGCACCGAGCAGTCACCGCCGCGCAGGACTCGCGCGATGCTGCGGCGTACAGCCCACTCGCCGTCCTCGTCCAGCCCGAGGTAGGCGTAGACCGTGTAGCGGTGCGGGTCGGTACGCCCGGCCTCGGCACGACCGGCGTCCACCTGCTCGCGTGCCCAGCGAAGGTAGGCCGGCGCGGACAGCTCCGACAGGACGGTGCCGTCGGCGACCTTCCCCGACAGCCGCAGCGACTTCTCCGCGCGGACGCCCAGCGAGATCGGCGGCGGCGCGGCGATCGGATACCGCAGGCGTACGTCGTCCAGCCGCACGTGCCGGCCGGCCGTCGTCACCGTCTCACCGGCCAGCAGTGCCCGGACCGCCGACACAGACTCCCCCAGCGCGGCCAGCTGCGACGGCGGCAGCGCGCCGATCTGCTCCATCCAGCTCGCCACACCGTGACCGAACCCGGGCAGCACCCTGCCCGGGAAGATCCGCAGCAGGGTGGACAGCTCCAGGGCGGCGGTCGCGGGGTTGCGCATCACCGCCGGCAGGACACCGATCCCGACCGCCAGCCGCTCGGTGGCCGCCAGCGCCGCGGTCGCCGCGGCGATACCGCCGGCGAAGAAGCAGTCCTCGACCACCCACAGCTCCTGGTAGCCGAGGGCCTCGACCTGGTGGGCGTAGGAGGGCAGGGCCTCCGGCTCTACCGCACACGGAAACATCGCGCCGACGCTCGTCATCGGGTCACTATGGCACAGCCGACCGACATGTCGCCGACACCTCGGGCCGCCGCGACGACCCGAGGTCTCGGCCGGACCCTATTCGGCGAACGCGTCCGGCGGCGGGCAGACGCACACGAGGTTGCGGTCGCCGTAGGCCTGGTCGATGCGGCGTACCGGAGACCAGTACTTCCGCCTGCGCAGGCTCGGCATCGGGTAGGCCGCCTCGTCCCGGGTGTAGGGGTGGTCCCATTCCCCGGCCAGCATCTCCACCGTGTGCGGCGCGTTGACCAGGGGGTTGTCGCCGGCCGGCCACTCCCCCGACGCGACCTTCGCGATCTCGCCCCGGATGGCGATCATCGCCGCGCAGAAGCGGTCCAGCTCCGCGAGGTTCTCCGACTCGGTGGGCTCCACCATGAACGTGCCCGCCACCGGGAAGCTCATCGTCGGCGCATGGAAGCCGTAGTCGATCAGCCGCTTGGCCACGTCGTCGACGCTGACCCCGGCCTCCTTCGCCAGCGGCCGCAGGTCGATCACGCACTCGTGCGCGACGAGGTTGTGCCGGCCGGTGTAGAGGACGTTGTAGTGCGGGGCCAGCCGGGTGGCGACGTAGTTGGCGGCGAGTACGGCCGACTCGGTGGCCAGGCGCAGCCCCGGCTCTCCCATCATCGCGACGTACGCCCAGGAGATCGGCAGGATCCCGGCCGAACCGAACGGCGCCGCCGACACCGGCCCGACCCCCGTCTCGGGACCGGCCTCGGGCAGCAGCGGGTGGTTGGGGAGGTACGGCGCGAGGTGCTCGCGGACCGCGACCGGTCCCACGCCCGGGCCGCCGCCGCCGTGCGGGATGCAGAACGTCTTGTGCAGGTTGAGGTGCGACACGTCGCCGCCGAACTCACCCAGCCGGGCCAGGCCGAGCAGGGCGTTCAGGTTGGCGCCGTCGACGTAGACCTGCCCGCCCGCCTCGTGCACGAGGTCGGCGAGCTCGGTGATGTCTTCCTCGTACACGCCATGCGTGGACGGGTAGGTGACCATGATCGCGGCCACCCGGTCGCGGTGGGTGTCGAGCTTGGCGCGCAGGTCGGCCAGGTCGACGGTGCCGTCCTCGGTGGCCGCGACGACCACGACCCGCATGCCGGCCAGCACTGCCGACGCCGCGTTCGTCCCGTGCGCCGACGAAGGGATGAGGCACACGTCGCGCTCGCCTTCGCCGCGCGACCGGTGGTAGGCGCGGATCGCCAGCAGACCGGCGAGCTCGCCCTGGGAGCCGGCGTTCGGCTGCAGCGACACCGCGGAGTATCCGGTGACCCGCGCCAGCCAGTCTTCCAGCTGCCGGATCAGCGTGAGGTAGCCCTGGGCGTCCTCGATCGGCGCGAACGGGTGGATGCCGGCGAACTCCGGCCAGCTGATCGGCTCCATCGCCGCGGTCGGGTTGAGCTTCATGGTGCACGAGCCGAGCGGGATCATCCCCCGGTCGAGGGCGAAGTCGTCGTCGGCGAGCCCACGCAGGTAGCGCAGCATCGCGGTCTCCGAACGATGCCGCTCGAACACCGGGTGGGTGCAGAACGCCGACGTCCGCACCAGGTCGGCGGGCACCGCGTCGGAAGTGCTCGCGTCGAGGTCGCGGACGTGGCCGACGTCGTACGGACCCACGCCGAACGCCGCCCACACCGCGGCGAGGTGGTCGGGCGTGGTCGCCTCGTCGCAGGCGATCCCCACGTGGTCGTCGTCGGCGAGCCGGAGGTTGATGCCCCGCTCGCGGGCGGCGGCGACCACCTCGGCGGCCCGCCCCGGCACCCGGGCCAGCACCGTGTCGAAGTACGCGTCGTGGACCACCTCGACGCCGCCGGCGCGCAGGCCGCCGGCGAGCACCGCGGCGGACCGGTGGATGCGGGCGGCGATCTCCCGCAGCCCGTCGGCGCCGTGGTAGACGGCGTACATTCCGGCGATCACCGCGAGCAGCACCTGGGCGGTGCAGATGTTGCTGGTCGCCTTCTCCCGCCGGATGTGCTGCTCACGGGTCTGCAGCGCCAGCCGATACGCCGGCCTGCCGGCCGCGTCGACCGACACCCCGACCAGCCGGCCGGGCAGGTTGCGCTCCAGGCCCTTGCGGACAGCCATGTAGCCGGCGTGCGGACCGCCGTACATCATCGGCACGCCGAGCCGCTGCGCGCTGCCGACCGCGACGTCGGCACCGATCTCACCCGGCGGGCGGACCACCGCGCAGGCCAGCAGGTCGGCGGCAACCGCCACCTGCGCACCGCGCTCGTGCGCGTCCCCGATCAGGCCGCGGTGGTCGCGCAGCGCGCCGCTCACACCGGGGTACTGCAGCAGGACGCCGAAGAACTCCCCGTCCGGCAGCCCGGCGGACAGGTCGGCGACGTCGACGGTGATGCCGAGCGCCTCCGCGCGGGTGGCGAGCACCGCAACCGTCTGCGGCAGGCAGTCCGCGTCGACGACGAAGCGGGCGCTCGTGGACTTGCGGTTGGTACGCCGGAGCAGGGTCATCGCCTCCGCGGCGGCGGTCGCCTCGTCCAGCAGGGACGCACCGGCGACCGGCAGGCCGGTCAGGTCGCCCACCATGGTCTGGAAGTTGACCAGCGCCTCCAGCCGGCCCTGGCTGATCTCGGGCTGGTACGGCGTGTACGCGGTGTACCAGGCGGGATTCTCCAGCACGTTCCGGCGGATGACCGGCGGGGTCACCGTGTCGGCGTACCCCATCCCGATCATCGACACCATCAGCCTGTTGCGGCCGGCGAGCTCACGCAGCTCGGCCAGTGCCTGCCCCTCGGTCACCGCGGGGCGCAGGTCGAGCGGGGAGTCCGCGCGGATGCCGCCTGGGACCGCGGCGGCGACGAGTTCCTCCAGCGACCCGAACCCGCAGGCCGCCAGCATCTTGGCGCGTTCCTCGGCGTCCGGGCCGATGTGCCGTTCGGCGAACACGTCCGCGGAGATGGGTTCGCCCAGCCGGGCGTGTGCACGCAGGCCCTCGGCGAGGGTTGCGGTGGCCGGCCGCGGCGGGTGCTCGGGGCCGGGCGCGGATCCGGAGGTGGAGACGGTCATGTGGGGGCTCCCAAGTCGAGGCTGCTCGCCTGGCGGTCCCCCTCTGTCACGTCACCACCGACGCTTCAGAGTCGCCTCGCCCGCGCGGTCCGTTGGCCTGAGAGGTTCCGGGGAGGGTTGCCCCTTCGGCGCCCGCCACCTCCGCCGGCCGGTCGCCGGGGATACGGCGAGGCGCGATGCGGTGGAGCTGGCAGGACTCTCCCACGCGGGGTAGTCAGCGCCCCCAACGCTACCAGCGCCCTCGGAGACCCAGTCCGTACGAGTGCAGCGATTCGGGACGACTCACCCGAACCGCCCGCGCCGCGGAGGCGCGGGCGGGCGGAGGTGGGAGGAAGTGGGACGTGGGCGGACGGCTCAGCCGGTGAGCCGGGCCTGCCTCCGGGCGGACAGCTCGTCGCCGGGGTGGTCACCAGCGCCGGCGCCGTCGAGGCGCTCACCCGGAAGCTGGGCGAGGGATCCCTCGACCTCGCGGGACACCCGGCCGAGCGCGATGCCGAAGACGCCCTGCCCACCCTGGAGCAGGTCGATCACCTCGTCCGGCGAGGTGCACTCGTAGACGCTGGCACCGTCGCTCATCAGTGTGATCTCGGTGAGATCGCCGGCGCCCCGCTCGCGCAGGTGGGTGACGGCGGTGCGGATCTGCTGGAGCGAGACCCCCGCGTCGAGCAGCCGCTTGATCACCTTGAGGAGCAGGATGTCGCGGAAGGAGTACAGCCGCTGGGTGCCCGAGCCGGCGGCGGGCCGGATGGTGGGCTCGACCAGGGAGGTGCGGGCCCAGTAGTCGAGCTGGCGGTAGGTGATGCCCGCCGCCGCGCACGCGGTGGTTCCGCGGTAGCCGAGGTCGTCACCGGGCGGCTCCGGAACGCCGTCGCTCGGTCCGAACAGCAGGCCCTGCTCACCTGCCGAACGCCGTGCCTCCGCGCGTTCGGGGCCTTCACTCGGAACGGCGCCGGTAGCGCCGCCCCCCGACTGGTCACCCGTGCTCGTCACCGCACGCCTCCACGTCTACGGCGTCGCCTGGCGACACCATCCTGACCCCGCCCATTCCCTGCATGGCCGACGTCTATGGCCACACGACCGGAGTCGCGTGCTTCGGAACCTGTGGATTTCGAGTTACATCAACGAGGTTTGTTCGTCACGGTAGGCCGGGGCCGGGAGGGGGTCAACGCGCCGGGCGGCGTGTCGCACCGAAACCTCGACCTGAGGTCGAGAGCTCGCCCAGGGTGGCGGTGGACGCCAGTCCACGCGCAGTCGGATGGGGACGGGTCGGACGAGGACGGGGCTGGTCGGCGGTCAGCCGGGAGTGTCGAAATCTTCGGGTGTGACCTGGTCCAGGAACTCCCGGAACTTCTGGACCTCGGCCTCCTGTTCGTCCGGGATCGCGATGCCCGCCTCGGCCAGCACCTCGTCGGAGCAGACGATGCGGACGCCGAGGCGCAGAGCCAGCGCGATCGAGTCCGACGGCCGGGCACTCACCTCCACGCCGCTGGCGAACGCCAGGATGCCGTAGAACACCCCGTCGCGCAGATCGGTGATCCTGACCTCGCTCAACTCCTGCCCGATCGCCACGAGGACGTCACGGAACAGGTCATGGGTGAGGGGCCGGGCAGGGACGATGCCCTGTTGGGCGTGGGCGATCGCACTCGCCTCAGCGGGCCCCACCCAGATGGGCAGGAAGCGTTCGCCGTCGACCTCCCGGAGCAGGACTATCGGCTGGTTGGAAGGCATCTCTACCCGGACACCAACGACGTCGAGCTCGCGCACTCGTCCACAGTACCCCGCTCGGCACCCAGAAGGTCAGGTGACGCCCTATCCGTGCAGTCCGGCCTTCACCAACAGGGCGTGCAGCTGTACCGACAGGGCGGCGAGTTCGCGGGTGCGTTCCTCCGCCCGTGCTCGCGAGTCGGCCGCGCGGTGCCGGACCAGCGGTGCGGTCACCTGCTCGATCAGACCCACCTGCCGGTCCGCTGCCGTACGGAAGGCGCGCAGGTGACGCGGTTCCAGGCCGAAGCCGGCCAGCTCACCCGCCACCTTGGCGATGGCGAGTGCGTCCTCGTCGAACTGGTCGCGACCGTGCCGGGCGGTGACCAGGCCGTACGACTCGAGTTGCTCGAACAGCTCGGGCTTGATGCCGGCGAGCTCGATGACTTCACGTCGGTCCCACCGCACGTCCGAACGACTCGGCCGGAACGCCGACGGGCGTACGGTGCCCTCGTCGTCGACGATCCGCGGTGCGGGCTGGACACGTCCCTCACCGGCCGGAAGGTTCGGCGGCGTCAGGCCCGCGTCCAGCGCGGCGAGGTGCTCCTTGATGACCCGCAGCGGGAGGTAGTGGTCTCGTTGCGCGGTCAGCACGAACCGCAGCCGTTCGATGTCGTCGTGACCGAACTTGCGGTATCCCGAGGGTGCCCGCTCGGGCTCGATGAGCCCCTCGGCTTCGAGGAACCGAATCTTGGAGATGGTGACGTCCTGGAACTCCGGGCGCAGCCGGGCCAGCACCTCACCGATGGAGAAACTGCCGGATCGCGCCGACGCCGCCCCGCTCACCGCAGGTGCCTCCGCCGTCCGCGGTGACCGCGACGGCGAACACCGGGGTTCACCCTGTCTCCTCCTCGGACCCTCCGTCCACACCCGCCGCGCTGCGCTCACCGGGCGCACCACGGCCGAACCCACGCTGGCTGGCGAAGTAGACGAGGCGGAACTTCCCGATCTGCACTTCGTCGCCGCCGACCAGCATCACCTCGTCGATGCGGTCGCGGTTGACGTAGGTGCCGTTCAGGCTCCCCACGTCGCGCACCGCGAAACCCTGGGGCTGGCGGTGGAACTCCGCGTGCCGACGGGACACGGTCACGTCGTCGAGGAAGATGTCGCTGTCGGGATGACGTCCGACTGTCACCACGTCGGAGTCGAGCAGGAACCGGCTTCCCGCGCTCGGACCACGCTGGACGATGAGCAGCGCGCTGTCGAACGGCAGTGCGTCCACCGCGGCCTGCTCGTGTGGACGAAGCTCCGCCTCGGCGCGTTCTTCGGCGGCTTCACCGCTCAACGAGATCGTGGCGGTCTGCTCGACCGGCCGCTCGCCCACCAGCGCCTTACCGCACTGCGAACAGAACCTGCTGCCCTCGGCATTGTCATGCCCGCACTGGGTGCAGAAAGGCATCGACGACCCTCCCGTGGCGGAAATCGGCGCGACTGTTGTTGGACACTTCCACCGCACACACCCTAACCCTTGATCTGGGCTGGAGGTGGGCAGGTCGGACGATAAGCCGACCGGCCCGCTCCGGGTGTGTTCGCCGCCTCCGGCGCCGGGGGTCGCGGTTGCCCCGGCGGTCGGAGATCAGCAGGTCAGGACTGTTCCACCTGCGCCTGGTAGGCGTCGGCGTCGAGCAGGCCGTCGAGCTCGCTCCGGTCGGCCGGGCGGACCTCGATCATCCAGCCGTCGCCGTAAGGGTCGGAGTTGACCAGCTCGGGGCGTTCGTCCAGCGCGTCGTTGCGGGCCACCACCGTGCCCTTGATGGGCGAGAAGAGGTCACTCACGCTCTTGGTGGACTCGAGCTCACCGCAGGCCGCGCCGGCCTCCACGTCGGTGCCGACCTCCGGCAGGCTGACGTAAACGATGTCACCGAGCGCACCCTGTGCGTAGTCGGTGATACCGATGCGGACCGTGCTGTCGGCGCCGCCGGGATCGCGGACCCACTCGTGGTCGCTGGTGTAGCTGAGGTCGTCCGGGAACACGCGCGTCTCCTACTTCTTGCCTCGGGGCCTCATCGAGAGGAGGACCCGGGCGATTTGTCCGGGGCCGGGTGAGCGTAGCGAGGGCTCACCACGCTGTGCAAGGAATTGACCTGGATGGTCTGTCGCTCCAGGACCGAGGCGAGGCCGCCCTTCTGGCTCACCTCGTCCACGACGCCGCCCGGGATGCGCATCGCCGTGGCGAGAGTACGCGCGTCGCCGATCGCGTCGATGGTGTACGGCGCCGGCAGCAGCTTGCCGTCGACGATGATCCCGCCCTGGCCGTCCAGGACGTAACTCGACGCGACGACCCGGACCTGGTCGTTGATCTCGATCGCCTCCGCACCCGCGTCGCGCAGCTCCTCGATCGTGTTGAGCACCAGGGACGCGTTGACCGCCGCCTGGTGGTCGGTGATCGTGAGCCGGATGCCGGGCCCGGTCGCCGGGAGCGTACCGGCGAGGATGCCGAGCGTCTGGGCGCGGGTCTGCGCCTGCTCCAGAGCGGAGCGGCGGCGGTCGGCGCCGGAAACGAGGTCGGCCTTGGACCGCTGCAGGTCACCGATGTCGGTCTCCAGGCGGCGGGAGCGTTGCTGCAGGCCGTCCATGATCTGGATGAGCTGGGTGCGGTCGGCGTTGGTGAACTCGTCGGTGTTGCGCAATGCCCGCACCTGGACCGTGGCCGCGAAGCCGAGCGCCGCCAGCAGCACGGCGGCGGCGACCTGCGCACGGGAGCTGTGCGGGCGGAACGCCCCGGCCAGCCGGCGCCAGGCGGTGTCGCGGGGCCTGGCAGGAGTCGGCTTCGTGGCGATCTTCCCGGCCGGTGCGGCATCGCCGGCCGCGGTCGGCTTGGTCTCAGGCTCGGTCCCGGAGTTCGCCCCGGAGTTCGTCCTGGCGTTCGTCCCGGCGTTCTTGGCGCCGGAGGACGTGGGCTCGGGGGCTTCGGTCCCGGAGCTCTCGGTCCCGGTGATTTCGGGTTCGTCGGCCATCGTCGCCTCAGGCCTTGAAGAGCCGCCGCCGGATGGCCGCCATGTTGGAGAAGATCCGGATGCCGAGGACGACGACCACACCGGTCGACAGCTGCGCGCCGACTCCCAGCTGGTCGCCGAGGTAGACCATGACGGCGGCCACCAGGACGTTGCCGATGAACGACACCACGAACACGCGGTCGTCGAAGATGCCGTCGATCAGCGCGCGCAGACCGCCGAAGACCGCGTCCAGGGCGGCCACCACCGCGATCGGGAGGTAGGGCTGCAGCGGCAGCGGCACCGACGGCTGGAGCAGGAGCCCCGCGACGATGCCGATGACGAGGCCGATCGTCGCGATCACTGGGCGCCTTCCGTCCGCGCGTACCTGAGCGTGGTACCAGAGTCGGCCGGCAAGTTCAGCTCGTCGACCGTCTGGCTGTCCAGACGTATATGTTGCACTGCCTTGAGATTGAGCAGCCACTCGCCACCCGGGCTCTCGGTGAACCTCGCCTCCAGGGTGGCCGGGTCACCGATCGCCTCCACGACGTAGGGGCGGGCCAGCGGACGGTAGTCGACCGTGATCGACTTGTTGGCGCCGCGGATCGCGGTCAGCGCGGTGAGGCGTTCGCCGTTCACCGCGATCGCCTCCGCGCCCGCCGCCCACAGGCCGTTGACCGTCTGCTGCAGGTCGATGTCCAGGATCCGCCCCTCGGCGCCGTCGGGGCCGGACACCTGGTCGTCGGGCGCGTCGTCGATCGTCAGCCGCAGTCCGGGCCCGCGAACCTTGCCGGTGCCGGCGATCACGTCGAGGGCACCCAGGCGGGCGCTGAGGTTCTTGCCGCTGGTGGTGCTGGCGAGGATGTCGCCCTGCAGGCCGGACACCTCCTCCTGGAGCGAGCCGGCCCTCGCGCGCAGCCGGTCGTTGCGCGCGGCCTCGGCGCGGATGCGGACGATCAGGTCGGCCTTCTCCTTCTCGACCTCGGGCGCGAAGTGCCGGGTCTGGACGGCCGCGACGGCCAGCATCAGCCCGAACACCACCAGGACCACCACGGTGGCTCCCATGCCGCGCCGGGGGCGGGACCGGTTGGGCCCGCGCCGGGCCGCCGCCGCGGCGTATCCGTCGTCGAGCGCGTGGGTCACCAGCTCGCGCATCAGTGACATGGAGTCGTTGCGCCGGAACTCGGGGTAGGAGTCGGTCCACGCGCCGCTCCGGGCACCGGTGGAGCCGGTGGAGCTGGTGGAACGGTCGCTGCCGGCGGTGGGCTTCTTCCCGTCCGCCGCGGTGGTCACCGACTCCCCTCGAGCCATGCCGGCCATGGTGTCACGGCGCGCCCCCGACGACCTTCACCGGCCGGCGCGGGTCACCAGGTCGGCCCAGCGGTGCGCGAGGGTGGTCGCCTGCTCGGTGCTGGTGCTTTCCGCCCAGACCCGGGTGACCGCCTCGGTCGGGTCCGGCAGCACCAGGCCCCAGGACCCGTCCGGCTCCACCACGCGGACGCCGTCGGTGGTGTCCAGCTCCCGGCCGTCAGCCGCCTCCACGGCCGCCCGCATCACCGCGCCCTTGCTCGCCCACGGAGTGGGCACGGCGAGCTGGACGACGTGTGCCCGCGGTATCCGCGCGTTGATCTCCGACATCCGCAGACCGGTCCGGGCGATCAGCCCGACGAGCCGGACGAACGCCGCGAACCCGTCCACCGCGTTGGAGAACTCCGGCAGGATGAAACCGCCCCGGCCGTCGCCCGCGAGCAGCAGCCCCTCCGTGGCCGAGGCGGTGGCGAGTGCGTCGGGTGAGGTCGTGGTCCAGCGGATCTGGACGCCGTGGAAGGCAGCTACTTGCTCGGCGACCCGGGTCGTGGTCACCGGGAGCGCGACGTTGCGCCCGCGGCCGGACTCGGCGGCCACCAGGTCGACGAAGACCAGCAGGGCGCGCTCGTCGGAGATCACGTTGCCGGTCTCGTCCACCAGCGAGATGCGTTCACCGAGCGGATCGAAGCGGACACCGAACGCCGCCCGGGACGACGACACGAGCTCGGCGAGGTTGGCGACCGCCGCCATCCGCTGCTCGGCGGTCTCGGTGGGCCTGCGGTCGTCCAGCCCGGCGTTGACCAGGAACGCCTCGATGTCCAGCCGGCCGAGGAGGTTCGGGAGCAGCTGACTCGCGGTGCCCCGCCCGGCGTCCACCACCACCTTCAGCCGCGCCTCGGCGACGTGTGAGGTGTTCACGCTGCGAAGCAGGTCGCGGACGTAGCTCTCGGCGATCCGGGACGGGAAGGTCAGGTCGCCGATCTCCCCCGGGAACGCGCGGCGGAACTCCTGCCGGCCGAGCACCCGCTCCACCTTGCGCTGGGCCATCGGGGACAGGTCGGCGCCGCGTTCGTCGAGGAAGATCAGGTCGACCGAGTCCGGACGGTTGGGGGTGGTACGGATCAGCAGGCCGCCACCCACGCTGCTGCGCGCCGTCTCCAGCCGGGCCACGGGGTTCGGCGCCACCTCCAGGTCGCAGACGTTCAGGGCACTGGAGGTGAACGCCGCGATGGCCGCCCGCTTGAGCGCCCGGGCCGACCGCGAGGTGTCGCGGGCGGTGAGCACGGTCGACCCCTTGCGGAGCGTGGTGGCGTACGCGCTGGCGAGGCGTACGACGAGCTCGGGGGTGATCTCGACGTTCACGATCCCGCTCAGCCCGCGGGCACCGAACAGCGCCTGGCGGCCCTGTGACTCCCAGATCACGCTCTGGTTGACGACCGCACCGGCCTCGATGGTCTTGCTGGGGTAGACCTTGATCTCGGGATGGAGGACGGCCTCCTCCTCGATCACGCAGTCGTCCCCGACCACGGCGCCGTCCTCGATGCGGGCACCGCGCATCACGTCGGTGTTCTTGCCGACCACGCAGCCGCGCAGGTTGGTGTGGCCGCCGACGTAGGCGTTGTCGTGCACCACCGCGCGGTGCAGGAACGCCCCGCTGCGCACCACCACGTTGTCGCCCACCACGGTGTGGTCGCGGATCTCCGCGCCGCCCTCGATCTTGGCGTACGCGCCGACGAACGCCGGGCCCTTCAGGGTGGCCTCCGGGTCGACGTCGGCGCCCTCCCCCACCCAGACGCCGGCGGACACCTCGAAGCCGTCGATGTCGATGTCGAGCTGGCCGTCGAGCGCGTCGTAGTTGGCCTTGAGGTAGCTGCGGTGGGTTCCGACGTCCTCCCAGTAGCCGTCGGCGACGTAGCCGTACAGCGGAGCGCCCTTGGCCAGCAGGCGGGGGAAGACGTCGCTGGACCAGTCGACGTTCTCAGCCTCGCCCACGCTGTCCAGGATCTCCGGCTCCATGACGTAGATGCCGGTGTTGACCGTGTCGGAGAACACCTGGCCCCAGGTGGGCTTCTCCAGGAAGCGCTCGACCCGGCCGTCCTCCCGCAGGATCGTGATCCCGAACTCCAGCGGGTCGGGCACCCTCGTCAGGCAGACGGTGGCCAGCGCGCCGGTACGCCGGTGGTGCTCGACCAGCGAGGTCAGGTCGATGTCGGTGAGGGCGTCGCCGGAGATGACGAGGAACGTGTCGTCGGACAGCGCGGCGGCGGCGTTCTTGACGCTGCCCGCAGTGCCGAGGGGCTTCTCCTCGGTGGCGTAGGTGAGGTCCATGTCGAGGTCCTCGCCGTCACCGAAGTAGGCGCGCACCATCGAACCGAGGAAGTGGACGGTCACGACGGTCTCGGTGAGTTCGTGCCGGCGCAGGAGCCGCAGCACGTGCTCCATGATCGGGCGGTTGACCACCGGCAGGAGCGGCTTGGGCATGCTCGTGGTCATCGGGCGCAGGCGGGTGCCCTCGCCACCGGCCATGACGACGGCTCTCACGTGGCTCCTCTCCGCCAGCCCGCACCGCGAGGGTCACCTCAGGTGCGGAGCCGACCTTCTTCTCGTGCGGGTGTCGCCGGCGCTTCGCTCCGGAGAAGCTGGTAGGCCTGGTAGGCGTAGAGAATTCCGGCCCACCAGTACAGGCCGGTACCCCACACCACGAAGGCCCATCCCACGATCTGTGCCAGGGACGCGAAGGTGCTGCTGCCCTCACCAAGGAACAGCAGCGGGAAGGCGTACAGCAGGCAGAACGTCGCCGCCTTGCCCAGGAAGTGCACCGGCAGCGGGCCGAAGCCGCGGATCCGGAGATAGCCGAGCAGGCCGACGAGCAGGACGTCCCGCAACGGAAGCGCGACCGCGAGCCAGACCGGGATCACCTCACGCACCGCGAGGCCCAGCAGCACCGCGAGGATGTAGAGCCGGTCCGCGAACGGGTCGAGCAGCTTGCCGAGCGTGCTGGTCTGGTGCAGCCTGCGCGCCAGCTGGCCGTCCAGCCAGTCGGTGAAGCCGGAGACCGCGAGCACGATGATCGCCCAGCCGTCGGCACGCGGGCCGAGGACGAGCCACAGGAACAGCGGCACACCGGCGAGCCGGGCGAAGCTCAGCAGGTTGGGCAGGGTCAGTACCCCCGCGTCCTTACGCGCGTCGACCGGCTCCGCCACCAACGAATCCCCCTCTGGGGCCACAGCAGGTCCTGCCTGAGTCCTGCTGAATGTCCTGCTCAAACAGTATTACCCCGGTCGCCGGGCACGTCCCCCGCCGCGCTGACACGGCCCGGCCGGCCGGGACGTCGCCCTGACGTCTCGCTCGGTCACGCCGGGCGATCGGTCGCGGCGGCCGGTCCGGTCGTGCCGTCCGGCGTGGTCGGGCCTGCCCGCCAGCCACCGTCGGCACCCACGGTGACCAGCCGCTGGGTCGCCCGGGTGAGAACGACGTACAGCGTGCGGACACCCACCGGGCTCTCCGCCGCGATCTCGGCCGGCTCGACCACGACCACCCCGTCGTACTCGAGACCCTTGCTCGCCAACCCCGTGGTGACAACGACCCGTGCGGCCGCATCGTCCCCGAGTTCGGCCAGCCAACGCGCCGCCTCGTCCGCCCGTGGCCCGGCGACCACCACGCCGACGTTCCCGGCGACCGCGTCGAGGAGTTCACCGACCGCCGCCCGCACCGCGTCGGGACGGCCGTCGGAGCTGGTCGTCAGGTGGGTCGGCGGGTGGCCGGTCTCGCGCACCGCCCGCGGCAACCGCACGTCGGGCAGCGCAGTGCTGATCACCTCCGCGGCCAGGTCGAAGATCTCCGCCGAGTTGCGGTAGTTGGTGTCCAGATGGAACGTACGCCGGGTGCGGACGCCCAGCGCCGCGTCGCGGGCTGCCTCGGCCTCCGCGACGTCCGGCCAGGAGCTCTGCGCCGGGTCGCCGACGATCGTCCAGCTCGCGTGCCGGCCGCGGCGGCCGAGCATCCGCCACTGCATCGGGGACAGGTCCTGCGCCTCGTCCACCAGCACGTGGGCGTAGCCGTCGTACTGCTGGGCCTGTTCGCCGCGGGACCAGGAGCGTTCGCGGTCGTACGACGTGACCACCTCCTGCACGCCGTCGTCCTCGTCGAACGGGTCGCGCGGCACCACCGGCCGCACCGGCTCCCCCAGGAGGGCGTCCAGCTCGTCCAGCAGCGGCACGTCCTCGACGGAGTAGCCGATCCTGCCCCGCGCGGTGGACGACGGGACCGCCGCAGGGGCGGGGGCCCCGGCCGGGCCGGACCACGAGGCGGCGAGCAGGTCGACCTCATCGGGACGGAGCACGCCCCGGGCGACCCGCGCGAGCCGGTCGCGGTCGGCCAGCCAGCCGAGCACCTCGGCCGGTGTGACGTTGGGCCACCAGGCATCCATGAACTCGGTGAACGCCGGTCGCTCGCGCACGTCCTGGTCGAACTCGCCCCGCGACATCGGCCGGCCGCCGGCACCGGCGCCGTCGGTCCCGGCCGCGCCGCCGGCCTGCTTCCACAAGGCGCCGAGCAGCGCCCGGACCGCTTCCGGACGCGCCCGGTTGCGGCGCGCGCCCCTGCGGAGGACGTCGGTGCGGATCGCGGTCAGCTCCCGGGCGCCGAGCTCGAGCCGGCGGCCCGCGGCGTACAGGCGAAGCTCCTCGGGCGCACCGGGCACCGCGCTACGCGCCGCCCGGGACAGCACCTGGCGCATCCGCGCCGATCCCTTGACCACCGCGCACGGGAAAGGATCGGACCGGTCGGCCACCACGCCGTCGACGACCTCACCGACCGAACGCAACGTGGCCTCGTGTTCGCCGAGCGAGGGAAGGACCCGCTCGATGTAGCTCATGAAGACCGCCGACGGCCCGACGACCAGCACACCGCCGCCCTGGATGCGCCGGCGCTCGGTGTAGAGCAGGTAGGCCGCCCGGTGCAGGGCCACCACGGTCTTGCCGGTGCCCGGGCCACCGCTGATCAGGGTGACGCCGGGCGCGGGTGCGCGGATCACCTGGTCCTGTTCGCGCTGGATGGTGGCCACGATGTCGCGCATCCGGCCGCTGCGGGCGGAGGTCAGCGCAGCCATCAGCGCGCCGTCACCGACCACGTGCAGGTCGGCCGGCGCGTTCTCGGCGTCCAGCAGGTCGTCCTCGACGCCGACCACCCGCTGGCCCTGCGACCTCAGGACCCGCCGGCGCACCACGCCCTGCGGGTCGACCGCGGTCGCCTGGTAGAACACCGCCGCGGCGGGCGCCCGCCAGTCGAGCACCAGCGGCTCGTGCTCGGCGTCGCGTACGCCAATCCGGCCGACGTAGCGTACTTCGCCGCCCACGTGGTCCAGCCGGCCGAAGACCAGGCCCTCGCGCTGGGCGTCGAGCACCGCCAGCCGGCGAACCGCGTGGTCGACCAGCACGTCGCGTTCGAAGAGGCTGCGGTAGTCCTCCTCCTTGATCTGGCCGGTGTAGTCGAGCAGGCCGCGCTCGCGGCCCTCCCGGCGGACCGCGGAGGCGCTCTCGACCATCGCGGCCAGTCGGGCGTACACGCGGTCGACGTACTGCTGTTCGCGGCTGATCTCGGCCTGCTCGACCGAGGTGGAAGGCTGCACCGTGCGCGTTCTCCCTGCCCTGCGGTGCACCCCGGCACCGCCCCTGACGTACCTGACCACGTCAGCTGACGAAGTGGCTGAGCCCACCAGCTGACGAACTACCGACACTGCCCCAAGTGGGCAACCGCACAAGTCTAGGACCTGTTCCGTGCGGCCCGCAGGACGCGCCCCCGGCGCCCCAGGTGGGCCGATGCGGCCCCGTGCGCGGTGCTGTCACCGACCGGCCGGGCATGGGATGATCGCGCCGTGATCCCCATCGTCGTACGCGTCGCCATCAACGCCGTCGCCCTGTGGGCCGCCACCTGGGTGTCCGGGGTCGAACTCGGCGGCAGTTCCACCCCCGCCAAGGTCGGGACGCTGATCGCGGTCGCGTTGATCTTCGGCCTGGTCAACGCCGTTCTCAAGCCGATCATCAAGGTGGTCGGCTGCGGCTTCTACATCCTGACGCTCGGCCTGATCTCGTTCGTGGTCAACGCGCTGCTCTTCCTGCTCGTGGGCTGGCTGGCCGGGCAGTTGCATCTGTCGTTCACCGTGAGTGGTTTCTGGGCCGGTTTCTGGGGCGCGATCATCATGACGGTGGTCAGCTTCGCGCTGAGCCTGGTCATTCCCGACAAGTACGACGAGCGCTGACCTTCCGGCGAGCGCCGACCTCCTCGGGTCAGTCCCGCCAGAGGACCGCTCGCTCCCCCGCGGTCACCGCGAACGGCAGCGTGTTGCCCTCCGGCGGTGACGGGCACAGGTAGTGGTCGGCGAACGCGCACGGCGGCAGGTGGGCGCGGTTGAAGTCGAGCAGAGTGCGCCCGTCGTCGTCCGGCGCCGGCAGGTGGACGAAGCGGAAGTCGTGACCGTCCCGGCCGCTGGTCCGGTCGCCGAACACCGCCTCCAGTCCGCCTCCCCTGCGGTTGCCCACCCGCAGGGTGTACGTCTGCCCGTCGTGGTCGAACCTCACCTCACCCGACAGCGTCAGCCCACGGTCCTGCCCGTCGGCGTTGGCCACGCGTTCCACGCGGTCGGCCGAGTCGTCGGGATAGGCCACGAACGTCGCGGGCAGCGCCCACGCCTCGTCGGGGGCGTACGCCTCGACGCCGACGAACGACGTGCGGGTGCGGGCGTGCGGGTCGTAGACCCGGACGGCGAACTGGCCCTCGCGCTCGATCAGGGCGAGCTTCCAGTCACCGTGGGAGATCGTCGACGGGTCGGGGTCACGGTCGGAGCGGGGCCGGGCGACGCCATCGACGATCACTCCGTCCACGACCAGGCCCGCGGCGGACTCGCTGCGCACGGTCACCACCCCGGACTCCACGCTCCACACGCCCGGAACCTCGGGGACGCTGGTCGCACCGTCCACCCAGTGGGTGCCGACGAGGGCGAGCATGGCGTACGGACCGCTGACGCCGGCCTGGCGCTGCTGGCGCCACTTCGCCCAGTCGTCCGCGAACGTGGTCTCGGTCATCTCGGTCTCGGTCCCGGACTGCGCCGCGATTCCCATTTCCGAGCTGGCTCCTCACTTCGTTGTCGTCGACACCTGGCGTCCTCCCGTACACGGCCTGGCGTGCTCTCCTTCGGCCGGAGACGTTCCGCCGGCCCACGAAACTATCCGCGAGCGAGACGAAGCCGATCTCTCGACGCCGAGATGGTAGTGGCCGGAATGTCTGGAAGCGACCCATCGTCTGCCGGTAGGCCCCAGGGCCGACCCGCGCGAGCGGGGGTTTCGACCCTACGTGAGAAATGGATCACGGCAATGGGCACGGCCGGATCGGCCCTCGCCCGGCCGCGGTCCGACCGTGGGCGCCTTCCTGTCGGCGGCTCCGCGGCGGCCCGGTTCCGGTCAGGCCGGGCGTCCCGATCCGGTCGCCTCGAACGCTCGGGGTTCGGCTTGCGAGCACCCGGCGATGAACTATTCTTCGAACATGAGTTCGATCCCCTGCCCAAGGTGACCGGACGGAAGGACCCCGAATGACCGACCGCTTTGCGGTGCGAGAAACCCCCCAGGGGCATGGCGTGTGGGACGCGGCCGTCAATGGCTGGCACAGCAGGCAGGACCTCGACGAGGCCGCGGCCACGGAGATGGCGAACACGATGAACGCCGGCCACGTGGCCCGGGAGGCCCGCCCCGACAGCGGTTCCCGCCGGGTGGTGCCGGCCAAGCCGGTGCTGGTGCTCGTGGACGGGCGCTGGTGGCCCGGGCATCTCGACTGGTGGGTGCACGAGAACGACGGGTGGTACGGCCGGGCCACCCTGGACGCCAGTGGCGCGGCGAGCTGGTATCCGGCCGCGTCCCTACGCCCGGCGCCGGCCTCGGCGGCGAGAAGCGCGTGAGACTCGAGCCGGTCGCGGGGCGACGCGCGAACCCCGCGGCCGGCCACTCTCCGTCAGCCGGCGGAGTCTCCCATCCACGCCTCCCACACCTGGTCGGCTACCGCGGGCGCGGCCACCATGATCCCGCCGGACTCCGGGAACAGCGTCCGCTTCCCGTCCTCGCCGCGGACGTCGGCTCCGGCCTGGCCGGCGACGAACACCGCGGCCAGCAGGTCGATCGGGTTGAACGCACCGATCACACCTCCGGCCGCCCGGCCCGCGGCAACGCTCACCAGCGAAAGCGCCGAGGAACCCATGATCCTGGTGGTGCACAACTGCCCGGCGAGCCGGTCGAGCATGTCGGTCATCCCGGGCCAGGGCCGGTAGGCCGCCCACTCGGTGACCACCACCTCACCGGCCAGCTCGGTGGCGTCCGAGCACCGGATCGGGTCACCGTTGCACAGCGCGGGGCCACCCCGGACGGCGCTGAACACCTCGCCGCGGAAGGGATCGGCGACCACACCGAGCGCCGGCCCGTCGGCGTCGGCCAGGGCAAGGCTGAACGAACACCAGGGCAGCCCGCTGGCGTAGTTGGTGGTGCCGTCCACCGGGTCGAGGTACCACGTGGGAGCGCCGTCGGCGGCCGGGCGGCCGCCGTACTCCTCACCCACCAGCGCGTACGACGGGAAGCGTTCGGCCACGACGGCGCGCACCCGGCGTTCGATCTCCCGGTCGGTCTCGGTCACCAGGTCGGCGGCGTTGGCCTTCGTGGTCACCGACGTGGGCCGGGCCCGCATCCGGCCGGCGGCCCACTCGGCGAGTTCGAGCGCGGTGGACAGCTCGTCTGCGTACGTCGTCATCGTCGGGCCTCCGTCTGCGAATCCGTGGGCCGTCCGGTCGAGGGCCGGCCGTCCGCGGGCCGGCGAACCACGTCGACCAGGGAGGCGATGCGGTTGCTGATGATCGCGTCCACCCCGAGGTCGGCCAGTCGCGCCATCTGCTCGGGGTCGTCCACCGTCCAGGTCGACACCAGCCGGCCGGCGGCGTGGTTGGCGGCCACGCCGGGCTCGTCAAGGTGGACCCACTCCGGGTTGAAGTACTGCGGTCGCACCCGGTCCCACACCTCGTCGTCCGGCGGTGTCGGACGCCCCCAGGACAGCGCGATCGCGGCACCGGGCTGCCGTTCGCGGATCTGGGCCAGTGCCTCAGTGTCCCCGGCGTAGAGGACGTGGGCGTCCAGTCCGCGCTCGCGCACCAGCGCCTGCGTGGCCAGCCCGATCGCGACGGAGGTGACGTCCAGCATCACCTGGGTGCCGAGCTGGACAACGAGGTCGAGCGCCTCCTCAGCGGTGGGCAGCGACCAGGCGCCGCCGGGTGCGCGGTGGGCGGCGGCGAGGTCGGCGAACGGCACCGACGACACCGGCCGCCGGTCGTCCCACAGGCGTTCCAGGGTGGGGTCGTGGAGTACGACCAGGCGGTCGTCCGCGGTCAGCCGCAGGTCGATCTCCACCATGTCGGCCCCCGCGGCGACCGCTGCCTCGATGGCCGGCAGGGTGTTCTCCCGGTTGCCGCGTGGCTCGCCGCGGTGGGCGATGGCCGTGGTCACGTGTGGTCCTCCCCGCTGACAGGCTCTGGGTCCCGACGATCCTGGCACTGCCGCCCCGACCACTCCACCCGGGGCCATCACACGGGGATCACTCCACCGGGAACCACTCCACCGGGGCCACGCGACCCGGGGCGCCTCACCTTCGGCCGCCCCGGTCCACCTCGCCCTGTTACTTCACCCGGGTTACTTCACCCCGGCCTCGTGCATGCCACGCAGCTCGCGCTTCAGCTCATGGATCTCGTCGCGCAACCTGGCGGCCAGCTCGAACTGGAGTTGCTCGGCCGCGGTGTTCATCTGCTGGTTGAGCTCCTGGATCAGGTCGGCCAGGTCGGAGGCCGGCAGGGCCGCGAGGTCCTTCGCGTGCCGTCCGGCCTCGCCGAGGCTGGACAGCTCCGGCACGGGTGCCTTCCCGCGGCTCTGCTGACGCCCCGCACCACCCAGAAGCTTCTGGGTGTCGGCGTCCTCGCGAGCGAGCATGTCGGTGATGTCGGCGATCCGCTTGCGCAACGGAGTGGGGTCGATCCCCTTCTCCTTGTTGTAGGCGACCTGCTTCTCCCGCCGCCGGTTGGTCTCGTCGATCGCCATCTGCATGGACGGAGTGATCGAGTCGGCGTACATGATCACCTGGCCGGAGACGTTACGGGCGGCGCGGCCGATGGTCTGGATCAGGCTGGTGCCCGAACGCAGGAAGCCCTCCTTGTCGGCGTCCAGGATGGCCACCAGCGACACCTCCGGCAGGTCGAGCCCCTCGCGGAGGAGGTTGATGCCCACCAGTACGTCGTACTCGCCCATCCGCAGCTCGCGCAGCAGCTCCACCCGGCGCAGCGTGTCGACCTCGCTGTGGAGGTAACGCACCCGGATGCCCTGCTCGAGGAGGTAGTCGGTGAGGTCCTCGGCCATCTTCTTGGTCAGCGTGGTGACGAGGACCCGCTCCTGCTTGACCTCCCGCAGCCGGATCTCGTGGATGAGGTCGTCGATCTGGCCCTTGGTGTTCTTCACCACCACCTCGGGGTCGACCAGACCGGTCGGCCGGATGATCTGCTCGACGGTGCCGTCGGCCTTGCTCAGCTCGTAGTTGCTGGGCGTGGCGGAGAGGTAGACCGTCTGCCCGATGCGCTCCAGGAACTCCTCCCAGCGCAGCGGCCGGTTGTCCATCGCCGACGGCAGCCGGAAGCCGTGCTCGACCAGCGTCCGCTTGCGGGACATGTCGCCCTCGTACATCCCACCGATCTGCGGCACCGTCACGTGGGACTCGTCGACGACCAGCAGGAAGTCCTCGGGGAAGTAGTCGAGCAGGCAGTGCGGCGGCGAGCCGGGCGCGCGTCCGTCGATGTGGCGGGAGTAGTTCTCGATGCCCGAGCAGGTGCCGATCTGGCGCATCATCTCGATGTCGTACGTGGTGCGCATGCGCAGCCGCTGCTCCTCCAGCAGCTTGCCCTGGCGTGCCAGCTCGGGCAGCCGCTCGGCGAGCTCGGCCTCGATGTCGGTGATCGCCCGCTCCATCCGCTCCGCACCGGCGACGTAGTGGGACGCCGGGAAGATGTAGAGCTCCTGGTCCTCGGTGACGATCTCCCCGGTCACCGGGTGCAGCGTGGACAGCCGCTCGATCTCGTCGCCGAAGAACTCGATCCGGACGGCCATCTCCTCATAGACCGGGAACACCTCGAGGGTGTCGCCGCGCACCCGGAACGTGCCGCGGGTGCCGGCGGCGTCGTTGCGGGAGTACTGCATCTCGACCAGCCTGCGAAGCACCTGGTCACGCTCGATCTCCTCGCCGACCCGCATCCGGACCATCCGGTCGACGTATTCCTGCGGGGTGCCCAGGCCGTAGATGCTGGACACAGTGGCGACCACGATCGTGTCGCGTCGGGTCAGCAGCGAGTTGGTGGCGGAGTGCCGCAGCCGCTCGACCTCCTCGTTGATCGAGGAGTCCTTCTCGATGTAGGTGTCGGACTGCGGGACGTAGGCCTCGGGCTGGTAGTAGTCGTAGTAGGAGACGAAGTATTCGACCGCGTTGTCGGGGAAGAAGTGCCGCAGCTCGTTGGCGAACTGCGCCGCGAGGGTCTTGTTGGGCTCGATCACCAGGGTGGGCCGCTGCAGCTTCTCCACCGCCCAGGCGACCGTCGCGGTCTTTCCGGTGCCGGTGGCACCCAGCAACACCACGTCGCGCTCGCCCGCCTCGATCCGGCGGGCGATGTCGTCGATGGCCTCCGGCTGGTCGCCGGACGGGGCGAAGTCTGAGACCACCTTGAACGGCGCGACCTTGCGGACAATGTCAGTAACCGGACGCATGAGGACCACCGTACGCCCGACCACCGACAGGCTCTCCCGCGCCGACCGCGAACCGGACGCACCGGGTCGGATCGGTCGGGGTCTGCACGGATCGGCCCGGATCTGGCCCGGACCCGGCCGGATGGGGCGGCCGGCTCGGGCCTCAGGCCGGGCCCTGACCTCGCCGCTCGTCCTCGCCGCCCGACGCGGCCGACCTCAGCCGCCGCCACAACTCCTCCACCCGGGCGTCGAGCTCGGTCAGCGACCCGGAGTTGTCCACGACCATGGTGGCGGCGGCCCGCCGCTCGTCCCTGGACGCCTGGGCGCCGGCCCGCGCCCGCGCGTCGTCCACGCTGATCCCCCGCACCCGGGTGAGCCGGTCGGTCTGCACCTCCTCGGGTACGTCGACCACGATCACCTCGTCGAACCCGCCCTGCTGGCCGGTCTCGACCAGCAGGGGAATGTCGTGGACGACCACCGCGTCCGGGTCCGCGGCGACGGCGGCCCGCTCCAGTTCGGCGGCCCGGGCGCGTACCCGCGGGTGGATGATCGCCTCCAGTCGCCGGCGCGCCCCGACATCGGCGAAGACCAGGCGCCCCAGCGCCGGGCGGTCGAGTGCGCCGTCGGGTCCGAGCACCTCCTCGCCGAACGCCTCGACCACAGCGGCCAGCCCGTCGGATCCCGGCGCCACCACCTCCCGCGCCAGCCGGTCGGCGTCGATCACGACGGCCCCGTGGGCGGCGAGCCGCCGCGCGACCTCGCTCTTGCCGGACCCGATTCCACCCGTCAACCCCACCCGCAGCACAGTCGAGGACGATAGCCGAGACGCGGGTCAGCCGTGCGCGACGACCTGCGACATCGCCCGGCGGGCGCGCTCCAGGCTGGTCGCCAGCGGCTCGTCGAACCGGTCGGGGTTGAACGGCGCCCGGGTGGAGACGTACAGCCCGCCGTTCACCTGCTCGACGTGGGCACCGTGGTACGCCTGGGCGATGCCGGAATGCAACCGGGTCAGGTCGAACCACGCGTCCAGGAACAGGTCCGGCTCCGGAGTGACCAGCAGGTCCTTCGGCGACAGAAAGGGCGCCTCCAGCACGACCGACGCGTACAACGGCCGCAGAGTCACCGCCAGTGCGACCAGCAGCTCCCGTAGCCGGTCACCCAGGAGGAAGGCCGCCTTCTCGTCGGTGTAGGGGCGCTCCAGGGCCGACCCGTCGACCACGACCTCGATCGGGTCGGCGTCGAGCAGCGCCAGGGAGGTCATCGGTGAGCAGCGCCGAACGACCGGATCGCGCAGCCCGTCCAGGCGTGTCACGACCTGGCGTACCTCGGTCACGAGCGCGTCGTCCCGCCGCCCAGGGACGAACAGGCCCACGCCCGCCGGTTGCCATCCGAGCTCGTGCACCCCTCCAGTGTTGCCGACGGAAGGAGATCGGGACAGTGCACGACCAAACCCCGTCCGGGGGATGGTGAGGCGCTCCACGCGGGGACCAAGGCGGGCTTGCCGCCCAGGGATTTTCGCATCACCGCGGCCCGTCTTGTCCGGCCCGTCCGGCTCGCCCCGGGGTCGCGAACGTCCGGGCCGTACGGCCTGGCGGTGGACTGTCGGGCCCCGCGCGGTTCGCGTCGGTCGGCATGGTTCGCCACCTCCCGGCGCCGCCCGGCACCGAACGCTCGCCCTGGTGGCCGGCCACGTCGGTGTGGCGGGTCGGTCCGGTCGGGTCGTTCCTGATCATCTCGTCCGAGGTTTTACGTGGCTTCGTTGATGACCGATGCCGTATAACGGTGGCATGTCCGAACCGCGCGTTCCTCGTGACGATGCCGAGGCCGCCCTGCACGCCCGCAAGGAACTCGGTCCCGACTTCGAGCCGGCCGTCGTCGACTCCTTCGTCGAACGCATCGACGCGGCCATCGAGGCGCGGGTGGCCCAGGAGGTCAGCCGGGCAAGGAAGTCCGCGCCCGCGGCGCGCAGGGACGACGGTCACGCACTGGCCCTGGCAATCGTCTCCATGGGTGTGGCGATCCCGGTGTCCGGACTCGCCGCTCACGAGGCCGGGCTCGGCGGCCTGATCGTGGCGTGGATCGGGATCGTCATGGTCAACCTCGCCTACGCGCTCGGCCGGCTGCGCCGCGACGACTGACCGCCCTGCGGGCAAACTCCGCAGGGGCGTACGCCTGCGCGAGCCGGACCCCGGACGGCTTGCTCCCTGACGAGAAACGGCAACGGCCCCGCCGGATGGCGGGGCCGTTGCCGTTGTCGTCGCGTCGGTACGCGGGGACCAGACTCAGCCGTTGCCGGTGAGCTTCTCCCGCAGCGCCGCGAGCGCCTCGTCCGAGGCCAGCGTGCCCTCGGCCTCGCGCGACGGCTCAGCCGACGCGTAGGAGGACTGACCGGAGGAGGAGGAGGAAGAGGAAGGCGCCGCGGCCGCGGGGGCCTCGGCCTCCTCGATCTCGGCCTGCTGCGCGGCCTCGATCTGCTTCTTGTGCGCCTCCCAGCGGCTGTGCGCCTCGGCGTACTCGCGCTCCCACTGGTCGCGCTGCTTCTCGAAGCCCTCGAGCCACTCGCCCGTCTCCGGGTCGAATCCCTCGGGGTACTTGTAGTTGCCCTGGTCGTCGTACTCGGCGGCCATGCCGTAGAGCGTCGGGTCGAACTGATCCCCGATCGCCTCGGCGCCCTCGTTGGCCTGCTTGAGCGACAGCGAGATCCGGCGGCGTTCGAGGTCGATGTCGATGATCTTGACCATGACGTCGTTACCGACCTGGACGACCTGCTCGGGCACCTCGACGTGGCGCTCGGCCAGCTCGGAGATGTGCACCAGGCCCTCGATGCCGTCGTCGACCCGGACGAACGCACCGAACGGCACCAGCTTGGTGACCTTGCCCGGCACGATCTGGCCGATCTGGTGGATCCGGGCGAACTGCTGCCACGGGTCCTCCTGCGTCGACTTCAGCGACAGCGAGACGCGCTCGCGGTCGAGATCGACGTCGAGCACCTCGACGGTGACCTCCTGGCCCACCTCGACGACCTCGCTCGGGTGGTCGATGTGCTTCCAGGACAGCTCCGAGACGTGCACCAGACCGTCGACACCACCGAGGTCCACGAACGCACCGAAGTTGACGATGCTGGAGACGACGCCCTTGCGGATCTGGCCCTTCTGCAGCTGGTGCAGGAAGTTCTGCCGGACCTCGGACTGCGTCTGCTCCAGCCACGCACGCCGGGACAGGACCACGTTGTTGCGGTTCTTGTCCAGCTCGATGATCTTGGCCTCGAGCTCGCGGCTGACGTAAGGCTGAAGGTCGCGGACGCGCCGCATCTCCACCAGGGAGGCCGGCAGGAAGCCACGCAGACCGATGTCGAGGATGAGACCGCCCTTGACGACCTCGATGACGGTGCCGGTGACGACGCCGTCCTCCTCCTTGATCTGCTCGATCGTGCCCCAGGCGCGCTCGTACTGAGCCCGCTTCTTGGACAGGATCAGGCGGCCTTCCTTGTCCTCCTTCTGGAGGACCAGCGCCTCGACGTGGTCGCCGACCTTCACCACTTCGCCCGGGTCGACGTCGTGCTTGATCGACAGCTCGCGGGCGGGGATCACGCCTTCGGTCTTGTAGCCGATGTCGAGCAGGACCTCGTCCCGGTCGACTTTCACGACGGTGCCCTCGACGATGTCACCGTCGTTGAAGTACTTGATTGTCTCGTCGATCGCGGCGAGGAAAGCCTCTTCCGAACCCACGTCGTTCACCGCGACCTGCGGCGTCTTCTGCTGGGCCGGTGCTGATTCGGTCAGCGGGGCCTCGATGCTGCTCGTCATCTGGTTGATGGCTCCGATATGGCGTTGGTCGTCGTCACGTGCGCGCGTGGACCCTTTGATCGCACTGCCGAGAAGTCGCGGCCGTTTTTCCTGGGCCGGAACCAGGTGATTTCGACAAGAACGAGCGCGAGCCTGCTCCGTCCGAGGTCGCACAGGCCCACAACGCTCATGTCAGGATACGGGTGCCCCGCGACAAGGGTCAACGCAACCCCGCAGACAGCGGCCATCCCAAACGCGGGAACCTCGCGGAGCGTTCCCGCTGTGCGGCACACCGGGAGTCGAAGAGACGATTTGTCCGGTTATCGGGGCCTATCGGCCGATCGCCACAGGCTACGGCACGGCTGGACCGGCGCGCGAACGCGAACCGGCCATGATCCGCAGGGCAGACCCTAGGGCCGACTGGCCGCGGTGTCGTCGCCCGGGCCGGGCACGGGCCGGCCCCAGTCGGGGCGCCCGCCGGACAGGTTTCTGGCCCGGGCACAGCGCAGCAGCAGGTCGGTGGCGGCACGGGTGACCTCGTGTTGCTCGGTCCTGCCGGCCAGGTCGACCAGGGCGAACAGATCGACCGCCTGCGCGATCCGCCGGAACTCCGGGTGCAGCGGCGGGCCGTAGGCGCGCAACGCGTCGACCACCGCGGTGGCGAACACCTCGTCGGTCTCGAACCGCAGCAGGTTGCCCAGGTCCGCGTAGGGGCTGCCGGCATGGGCGTACTCCCAGTCGACCAGGCCGGTCACAGCCCCGGTTTCGGGGTCGACGAGGAGGTTCTTGGGGTTGAAGTCGGAGTGGCACAGGCAGGTACGCCGAACCTCGTCGAGCAGGTCCTGTCCCTGCCGGGCCACCTCCCGCAGGCCGGCGAGGTCTGCGAAGCTCCAGCCGGCGAGGGCACCGGACTCCCGGTGGGCGTTCACCCACTCCTCCAGTCCGCCGGCGGCTCCGGTCCAGGGCCGGACCCGCAGGCCGGCGTCGACGAACTCGCCCGCCCGGGGGAAGGGCATGCCGGACAACCGCGCGAGCACCCTGCCGACGCCGGCGCCCGCCGCCTTCCGCAGCCGCGGCGACGCGTCCGGGAGCCAGCGGTCCAACGGCTCGCCGGGCAGTCGTTCCACGAGCAGGAAGGCGGGCTGGTCGGGGGTCGCCCGGGTGCGCAGGTCGAGGACCCGCGGCACCGGCACCAGGTCTCGGACCAGGGCGAGCAGCGCGGCGTCGATCCCTGCCCGCCCGGGCTCGCGGAGGTAGAGCCGGAGCACGGCCTCCTCGCCCGGGGCGCCGACGAGGAAGGTCTCGCCGCTGTACCCGCCGGACAACGGCCGGGCCTCGGCGCCGAGGAGTTGCCTGGCGGCCGTGGTCACCGGATGTCCCGCCGCGTCGCCGGCGCCCGCACCGAAGTCGTCGCCGGAGTCGTCACCGAGAACGTCGCCGGGTGTGGGTGGCATCGGCGCCGCTCCCTCAGCCCGCGGGGGCGAGGAACGCCGCCAGGGCGTCGACGTACATTCCCGGGTCGGCGGCCCCGCACAGCTCGCGCGCGGAGTGCATCGCGAGCTGCGGCGCGCCGACGTCGACGGTGGTGAGGCCGACACCGGCGGCCGTGATCGGACCGACGGTGGACCCGCACGGCATGTCGGCGCGGCTGACGAACCGCTGCAGCGGGACGTCGGCCTGCTCGCACGCCGACACGAACGCACCGGTTCCACGGGCGTCGGTGGCGTAGCGGAGGTTGACGTTGACCTTGAGCACCGGCCCGCCGTTGACCGCGATCAGGTGGTGGGGCTCGTGGCGCTCGGGGTAGTTGGGGTGCGTCGCGTGGGCCATGTCACCGGACGCGCAGATCGACCCGGCGAGGGCCCGCAGGAGGTCCTCCCGGTCGCCGCCGCCGGCGAGCACGATCCGCTCGAGGACCGCGGGCAGCAGCGTGGACGCGGCGCCGCGTTCGGAGACGCTGCCCACCTCCTCGTGGTCGAACAACGCCAGCACCGGCACCAGCGGGACAGCTCCGGGAGTGTCGACAGCATCGAGCAGCGCCCGCATTCCGGCGTAGGTGGTGCCGAGGTTGTCCAGCCGCGGTGCGCTCACCAGGTCTCCGTCGCGGCCGATCAGGGTGCTCGGCGCGAGGTCGTGGGTCATCAGCTCCCAGGCGAGGACGTCACCGGGCTCGACCTTCAGCTCCTCGGCGACGAACTCGGTGAAGTCGCCGGGTGTGGAGCCCACTCCCCAGACCGGGAAGACGTGCTGCTGGGGGTTGAGCTTCACTCCGGTCTCGCGGATCTCGCGGTCGAGGTGGATCGCGAGCTGCGGCACTCGCAGGATCGGGCGGTCGACCACCAGCAGGCGTTCGTCGGTGCCGTCGGAGGTGCGGACGCTGACCCGGCCGGACAGGCCGAGGTCGCGGTCGAGCCAGGAGTTGAGCAGTGCGCCGCCGTAGGGCTCGGCGGCGAGGACCTGCCAGCCCGCCCGGGTCGTGTCGGGGTGCGGCTTGATCCGGAGGTTGGGGCTGTCGGTGTGCGCGCCGACCACCCGGAACGGCGTGTGCGCGCCGGCCGCCTGCTCGGTGCTCCACGCGACCAGCGACCCGCCGCGCACGGTGTAGTAGCGACCCGGCTCGCGCGGCCAGCGGGCTGCCTCGTCCACCGCGGTGAACCCGGACGCCTCCAGCCGGGCGGCCACCTCCGCGCAGGCGTGGAACGGCGACGGCGCGGCGTCGATGAACTCACACAGGCCGGCTGCCTCGGCGAAGCGCTCGGGCACGGAGGGGGTGTCGGTCGAGGGCTCAGTGGACATGCGGAGGATCCTAGTGCGCTGGTCCGACAGGACCGTCGGGCAGCGACCGGTGCTGTTCCGGAGCGGCGACCGGCGTCGTCCGGAAGGGCGACCGGGAGAAGGACCGGAGGAAGGGAAGGTGCGCGGCGTGGCCGACCGCTCAGGCGCGACCGGACCGTGCGGACGTGCGCCCGGCCCCGAGGTGCCCGGCGTGCCCGGCGCGGCCAACCGGCGCTGGTGGGACGCCAACGCCGACGACTACCAGCTCGAGCATGGCGACTTCCTGCGCGACACCGGTTTCGTGTGGGGACCGGAGGGGCTGGACGAGGCGGACGCGGGACTGCTCGGCGACGTACGCGGACTTCGGGTGCTCGAGGTGGGATGCGGTGCCGCCCAGTGCGCCCGCTGGCTGCGCACGGCCGGCGCCCACCCGGTCGGGGTCGACGTGTCTTTCCGGCAGGCGCAGCACGCTCGGCGGCTGGACGAGCAGACCGGCGTGGAGGTGCCCGTGGTCACCGCGGACGCCGGGGCGCTGCCGTTCGCCGACGCGGCGTTCGACGTGGCGTGTTCGGCGTACGGCGCGCTGCCGTTCGTCGCCGACCTCGACGGGGTGCTGCGGGAGGTGGCCCGGGTGCTGCGGAAGCGGGGCCGCTGGGTGTTCAGCGTCAGCCACCCGCTGCGGTGGGCGTTCCCGGACGATCCGGGCCCGGCGGGGCTGGTGGCCGACCGGTCCTACTTCGACCGGACGCCGTACGTCGAGGCCGACCGGGCCGGACGGCCGGCGTACGCCGAGTACCATCGCACGCTCGGCGACTGGATACGTGCGCTGACCACGGCGGGCTTCGTGGTCAGCGACCTGGTGGAGCCCGAGTGGCCGGCGGGCAACACCAACGTGTGGGGCGGCTGGAGCCCGCTTCGCGGCCGGCTGCTGCCCGGCACGGCGATCTTCGTCTGTGAACGCACGACGTAGTGCGGGTAGCCCGTCTCAGGCCGGGTCAGCGACCGGTCAGTGGCCGGCCTCGTGCCAGGTGCGGCCTTCCCCGAGGGAGACGTCGAGGGGGACGGTCAGGTCGGCGGCCCCACCCATCTGCGCGCGGAGCAGTTCCTCGACCTGGGCCCGCTCCCCCGGCGCCACCTCCACCACGAGCTCGTCGTGCACCTGCAGCAGGACGCGGGACGTGAGCCCGGCGGTGCGCAGCGCCTCGTCGACGCCGAGCATCGCGACCTTGATCAGGTCGGCCGCGGATCCCTGGATCGGCGCGTTCAGCGCCATGCGTTCGGCCATCTCCCGGCGCTGGCGGTTGTCGCTGGTGAGGTCGGGAAGGTAGCGACGGCGGCCCAGGATCGTCTCGGTGTAGCCGGTCTTGCGGGCCGCGTCGACGACGCCGCGCAGGTAGTCGCGCACCCCGCCGAAGCGCTCGAAGTACTCGTCCATCAGTCCGCGCGCCTCGGCGGTGTCGATGCGCAGCTGCTGGGACAGGCCGTACGCCGACAGGCCGTAGGCGAGGCCGTAGTTCATCGCCTTGATCTTGGCCCGCATCTCGTGGGTGACCTCGGCCGGCGGAACGGAGAAGACCCGCGAGGCGGTGGCCGCGTGGAAGTCCTCGCCGGAGTTGAACGCGTCGATCAGCCCCGCGTCGGCGGACAGGTGGGCCATGATCCGCATCTCGATCTGGCTGTAGTCGGCGGTCACCAAACGCTCGAACCCCGGCCCGACGACGAACGCCTCCCGGATGCGGCGGCCCTCCTCTGTGCGGATGGGGATGTTCTGCAGGTTGGGATCGGTGGACGACAGCCGGCCGGTTGCGGCGATGGTCTGGTTGAACGTGGTGTGGATGCGCCCGTCGTGGGCGATCGTCTTGAGCAGGCCCTCGACCGTGGACCGCAGCCTCGACGCGTCGCGGTGGGCCAGCAGGTGGGCGAGGAACGGGTGCTCGGTCTGCACGAACAGCTGCTGCAGCGCCTCGGCGTCGGTGGTGTAGCCGGTCTTGGTGCGCTTGGTCTTCGGCATGCCGAGCTTGTCGAACAGCACCACCTGCAGCTGCTTGGGTGAGCCGAGGTTGATCTCCTCGTCGATCACGCGGTAGGCCTCGTCGGCGGCCTGCTTGACCTGGCCCGCGAAGTGGGCCTCCAGCTCCGACAGCCGGTCCGCGTCGACGCAGATGCCGACCTGCTCCATCCGGGCGAGCACGCTCACCAGGGGCAGCTCGACCTCACCGAGCAGCCGGGCGCCGCCTCGCTGGGACAGCTCCTCGTCGAGCTTGGCGGCGAGGTCGATGACCGCGCGTGCGGCCACCATGGCGGTCTCGGCGATGCCGCCGGAGTCGTCCACACCGTCCAGGCTGAGCTGACCGTCGTCGGCCGTCTCGGTGCGCAGCTCCCGGCGGAGGTAGCGCAGGGTGAGGTCGGACAGGTCGTAGGAGCGCTGGTCGGGACGGACGAGGTAGGCGGCGAGCGCGGTGTCGCTGGTGAGTCCGCGCAGGGTCCAGCCCCGGGCGGCGAGGGCGAGGATCGGGCCCTTCGCGTCGTGCAGCGCCTTCTCGTGCGCGGCGTCGGCGAGCCAGTCGGCGAGCACCTGCTCGTCCTCAGGAGTCATCAGGGTCGGGTCGAGCCAGACGGCGGTGCCGTCGGAGGAGGCCAGCGCCACCCCGGCGACGTCTCCGGAGCCTCTCCCCCAGCTGCCCTGGACGTGCAGCCCGGTGCGCACCGTGCCCGGCTCTCCCTTGGCGTGCTTGTCCAGCCAGCCGGCGAGCTGCCCCGCCTCCAGGGCGGTGCCGGTGACCTCGAACCCCTCCTCGGCCTCGGGCTCGGCCGTGTGCAGGGTCGCGAACAGCCGCTCACGCAGCACCCGGAACTCCAGCGCGTCGAACACCCGGTGCACGGCGTCGCGGTCCCACGGCCGCAGGACGAGGTCGCCGGGCTGCACCGGGAGGGACACGTCGCGTACGAGTTCGTTGAGCTGGCGGTTCTGCAGCACCTGCCCGAGGTGCGCCCGCAGCGACTCACCGGCCTTGCCCTTCACCTCGTCGACGTGGGCCACGAGGTCGTCGAGCGAGCCGTACTGGTTGAGCCACTTCGCCGCGGTCTTCGGCCCCACGCCGGGAACGCCGGGAAGGTTGTCGCTGGTCTCGCCGACCAGGGCGGCGAGGTCGCTGTAGCGCGCGGGCGGAATGGCGTAGCGGCGCTCCACCTCCGCCGGCGTGATCCTGGCGACCTCCGACACCCCGCGCGTCGGGTAGATCACCGTCAGGTCGTCGCTGACGAGAGAGAAGGAGTCGCGGTCGCCGGACACGACGAGCACCTCGTGGCCCTGCGCGACCGCCGCCGTGGCGAGCGTCGCGATCACGTCGTCGGCCTCGTAGCCCTCCGCCTCCGCGAACGGGATGTTGAGGGCGCCGAGCACCTCCTTGATCAACGGCAGCTGGCTGCGGAACTCGTCAGGCGTCTTCTGCCGGCCGGCTTTGTACTCCGCGTAGGCCTCGCTGCGGAACGTCTGCCGCCCGACGTCGAACGCGACCACGATGTGGGTCGGCTGCTCGTCGCGCAGCATGTTGATCAACATCGAGGTGAAGCCGTAGACCGCGTTGGTGGTCTGGCCCGTCGCGGTGGAGAAGTTTTCCGCCGGCAGGGCGAACCACGCCCGGTAGGCCAGCGAGTGGCCGTCGAGGAGCAGGAGCCGTGGTCGGTCGGTGCGGGGTGCGTCTGCCACGCAGGCGACTCTAGTAGTCCCCACCGACAGCCCGGGCCGACCGGTCGTCTGGTCAACTGGTCGTATGTCGCAGTTGCCGGACGCGCCCATTCACGAACGCCTCGGGATCACGATCACCGAGGCCGACCCCGACCGGTGCGTGGGGACGATGCCGGTGGAGGGCAACACCCAGCCGTTCGGCCTGTTGCACGGGGGCGCGTCCTGCGTGCTCGCGGAGAGCCTGGCCTCGATCGCCGCGGTGCTGTGGGCCGGACCGGGCCGGATCGCGGTGGGCGTCGACCTGAACGCCACCCACCACCGCGGGGTGCGCGGCGGATCGGTCACCGGGGTGGCCACCCCGCTGCACCGCGGCCGGACCACCGCGACGTACGAGGTGGTGATCAGCGACGAGGATGGGCGGCGCGTGTGCACCGCCCGCCTCACCTGTCACCTCCGTGACGCCTGACTCTCGGCCGAAACCCCGGCCGAGACGTCGCGGACCGAGGTGCCCGGAGCTCAGGCCTCCCGGCGTACGGACACCTGGACGGTCCAGCCCTCGCCGACCTCGACCGCGGGTCCCGGCTCGCCGTCGGCTGTGGCCCCGACCTCGAGCTGCCGGGCGAGCGTCTCCCCCGCCACCAGCTCGCGGTGGGTGTCGACCGCCCGGCGTACCTCCTCGTCCGGGGACGTGACCGTCAGCGCGATCCGGTCGGACACGTCCAGGCCGGCGTCGCGCCGGGCCTGCTGCACCGCCCGGATCACGTCCCGCGCGACGCCCTCCGCGGTCAGCTCCGGTGTCACCTCGGTGTCCAGGTCGACCACACCGACGTCGCCGGGCAGCGCGGCCGAGGACTCCGGCCGCGCCGGGACGAGCCGCAGCTCGTACTCCCCCTCGGCCAACGTCACACCTCCGGCCACCACGCCGTCGTCGCCGACCGACCAGTCGCCGCCCTTGACCGCGCGGATGACCCGCTGCACGTCCTTGCCGAGGCGCGGACCCAGCGCCCGCGGGACCACCGAAAGCACGCGTTGACAGTGCGCGGCCACGTCGCCGTCCAGCCGGACCTCCTTGACGTTGACCTCGTCGCGGACCAGATCGACGAACGGGCGCAGCCGCTCGGCCTCCGGCGCGGCCACGGTCAGGCTGGCCAGCGGCAGCCGGACCCGCAGGCCCTTCGCCTTGCGCAGGGCGAGCGCCGCCGAGCACACCGCGCGTACGCCGTCCATCGCGGCCACCAGGTCGGGGTCGGCCGGCAGGCTGCCGGCGTCCGGCCAGTCGGTCAGGTGCACCGAGCGTTCGCCGGTGAGGCCGCGCCACACCTCCTCGGTCACCAGCGGGAGCAGCGGCGCCGCCACCCGGCACAGCACCTCCAGCACGGTGTAGAGGGTGTCGAACGCGTCCTGGTCCCCGGACCAGAAGCGGTCCCGCGAGCGCCGGACGTACCAGTTGGTCAGCACGTCGAGGAACGACCGGACCGCCGCGCACGCGCCGGAGATGTCGTAGCTGTCCAGGTCCGCGGTCGTCTCCACCACCGTGTCGTGCAGCTTCGCGAGCACGTAGCGGTCGAGCACGTGGGTGGAGTCGGTACGCCAACGGGCCTGGGCGTTCTCGGCGTTGGCGTACAGGGTGAAGAAGTAGTAGGCGTTCCACAGCGGGTTGATCGACTGCCGAACCGCCTCCCGGAACGCCGTGTCGGCCACGATCGCGTCCCCGCCCCGCAGCACCGGCGACGACATCAGCGCCCACCGCATCGCGTCGGCGCCGTAGGAGTCGAACACCGCGCGCACGTCGGGATAGTTGCGCAGGCTCTTGGACAGCTTGCGCCCGTCGTCGCCCTGCAGGATGCCGTGCACCACGCAGCTGCGGAACGCCGGCCGGTCGAACAGCGCGGTCGCCAGCACGTGCAGGAGGTAGAACCACCCGCGCGTCTGCGGGACGTACTCCACGATGAAGTCGCCCGGGTAGTGGTTCTCGAACCACTCGGTGTTCTCGAACGGGTAGTGCACCTGCGAGAACGGCATCGCCCCGGACTCGAACCAGCAGTCCAGCACCTCCGGCACCCGGCGCATGGTCGAGCGCCCGGTCGGGTCGTCGGGGTTGGGCCGGGTCAGCTGGTCGATGCCGGGGCGGTGCAGGTCGGTCGGGCGTACGCCGAAGTCGCGCTCCAGCTCGTCCAGCGAGCCGTAGACGTCCGTCCGCGGGTAGTTGGGGTCGTCGGACTTCCACACCGGGATCGGCGAACCCCAGAAGCGGTTCCGGCTGATCGACCAGTCGCGGGCGTTGGCCAGCCACTTGCCGAACGACCCGTCGCGCACGTGCGCCGGCGTCCACTCGATCTGCTGGTTGAGCTCGACCATCCGGTCCCGGAACCGCGTGACCTCCACGAACCAGCTGTCCACCGCCTTGTAGACCAGCGGTGTGTCGCAGCGCCAGCAGTGCGGGTAGGGGTGGGTGTAGCTGTCCTGGCGGACCAGGACGCCCCGCTCGCGCAGCTCGCGCAGCAGCGGCCGGTTGGCCTCGAAGACCTGCAGCCCCTCGAACCTCGGCGCGACGGACGTGAACCGCGTGTGGTCGTCGACAGTGACGATCACCGGGATGCCGGCGGCCGTACACACGTTGAAGTCGTCCTCACCGTGGGAGGGGGCGACCTGGACGACGCCGGTGCCGTCCTCGGTGGAGACGAAGTCCCCGGCCAGCACGGTGAACGCCGCGGGCACCTCCGCCATCGCGTCGGTCAGGAACTCGAACAGCGGGGTGTACTTACGGCCGACGAGCTCGCTGCCCTTGAGCGTGCCCACCCGGGTGGCGCCCTCGAACTCCGCGGCGTACGCGTCCAGCCGGGCCTCGGCGAGGATCCAGCGGTGCCCCTCGTGCTCGAGGACGGCGTAGTCGATGTCGGGTCCGACAACCAGCGCGACGTTGGGCACCAGCGTCCACGGCATCGTCGTCCAGGCGAGGATCCGCTCACCGGTCTCCAGCTGGAACCACACCGTGCTCGCCGGGTCGGTCCGGTCGCGGTAGACGTCGTCCATCCGGGTCTCGGTGTTGGACAGCGGCGTCTCGCACCGCCAGCAGTACGCCAGCACGCGGAAGCCCTGGTAGACGAGCCCCTTGTCGTGGAGCGTCTTGAACGCCCACATGACGCTTTCCATGTAGGACAGGTCGAGCGTCTTGTAGTCGTTGCCGAAGTCGACCCACCTGGCCTGGCGGTTGACGTAGCTCTCCCACTCGGAGGTGTAGCGCAGCACCGACGTGCGGCAGACCTCGTTGAACCGCTCGACACCGAGCTCCACGATCTCGCGCTTGGTGGAGATGCCCAGCTCGCGTTCGGCCTCGACCTCGGCCGGCAGGCCGTGGCAGTCCCAGCCGAACCTGCGCTCGACCCGGCGGCCGCGCATGGTCTGGAAGCGGGGAACGACGTCCTTGACGAAGCCGGTCAGCAGGTGGCCGTAGTGGGGCAGGCCGTTGGCGAACGGCGGCCCGTCGTAGAAGACGAACTCGTTGTCGCCACGCTCACCCGCCGGGCGCTGGTCGACGCTGGCCTGGAAGGTCTTGTCGGCCTCCCAGTGGTCGAGCACCTCGCGTTCGAGATCGGGGAACGACGGGGAGGCGGGCACCTTCGCGTCGTCGCGGTGTCGGGGGTAGCTCATCTCGCAGGCGTCCTCGGGTCGCAGCTCGAGCTGTGCGCTCGTGCCGTGCGGGTCGTGCGAGGACGAACCCGCGCCACCGGTCGGCGCGTGCCCGCGGTACCACCTCGCTTGGCCCGGTCGCGACGGGGAGTCGCGGTCGAGCCCGCTCGTTGGCCGGCTGTCACGGGCCGGACCCGTCCGGGTCTAGTAGGAGCCGGGTGGCTCCGTTCTTCCGGAGGCTCGCCGGTGATGGCCGGGTCGACGCCTGTACGCCAAGAGTACCGAGACGCGCCAGTGTGTTTCCCGTATCCCTCGCTATCCCTCAGATCCTTCCGCTCCGTCCGGACCGGGCGAAGTCGACGGGCCGGGCGAAACGGACGGAGCGGGCGGAGCGGGCAGGAAGCCGCCGCGGGAGGCGGGCCGGTGGGCTCGGTAGTGTCCGGGTGGTGTTCCGCGGCTTCGGCACCCTGCTCAACGTGGCCACGATCCTGGTCGGCACCGGTCTGGGCGTCCTGCTCGGCCACCGCCTCCCCGGCCGCACCCGAGACGTGGTGACCGACGCGATCGGGCTGGTCACCCTGCTGATCGCCGCGTTCGCCGCCTACGCCGTCCGCGACCCGGCCCTGGTCGGCCTGGTCGGCCCGAACGCACCGATGCTGATCGTCCTGGCCTCGCTCGTCGCCGGCGGGGTGATCGGGTCGTTGCTGCGGCTCGAACTCCGGCTGGAGGGCCTGGGTCACCGGTTGCAGTCCCGGCTGGCCGGGCGGGCGGCCTCGCCCGAGCGCCGCCGGTTCGTCGAGGGGTTCGTGGCCGCGTCGTTGCTGTTCTGCGTGGGCCCGCTCACCGTCCTCGGCTCGATCTCCGACGGTCTCGGGCGCGGCTCGGAGCAGTTGGCGCTCAAGGCGACGCTGGACGGGATCACCTCGGTGGCGTTCGCGGCGTCCTTCGGCTGGGGCGTGGCGGCGGCAGCTCTCACCGTCCTGGTGGTCCAGGGTGGGCTCACGGTCGTCGGCGCACTGGCCGGGACGTTCCTTTCCGCCGGGCAGGTCTCGGCGCTCACCGCCACCGGCGGGCTGTTGCTGGTCGGGGTCGCGCTGCGGCTGCTGCGGATCAAGCAGTTGCCGGTGGGTGACCTGCTTCCCGCCCTGGTGCTGGCGCCGCTGTTCACCGCCTTGGTGTCAGCGTGGGGATGACGTCCACCGGCTCGCGTTCGCGTCCGCCGCTGGGGCTGACGACGGTGCACGACAGCGGGAGCGGTTCGGCTCCGACAGCCAGGCGTACCAACCGGCCGGCTTCGCCCTCGACGGGCAGCACCAGGCGCCGGCGGGCGTCCCGCAGCACCACCTGACTGGCACCCGGGCCGGGGACGGCGGCCACCACGAGCAGCCCGGTGCGCGGGTTGAGACATCCCAGCGCGACCGCCCGCCGGCGGAACAGCCGCGGCACGTCCATGGTGGCCACGCAGTCCAGGCGACGCCCCCGCCAGGCGACCACGGCAACCTTGTGGCCCTGCCGGCCGCGTAGTTCGACCACCGCCATCCGGCCGGCCTGGTCGTGCACCTCGGCCAGCAGCGAGATGTCCAGGCCGCGGGCCACGGTCATCGCGGCCGACTCCGCCAGCACGGCCCGGCCGTCGTCGTAGGCCGCGAGGTCCAGCCGCCGGGTGCCTCCCCAGGTGGGGTTCTCCAACTGCACCGGGGGCTGCCGGACCGCGAGGTGTTCGGGCGAGGCCGCGATGGTGTCCACCGAGTGCGTGCCGTCGGTCAGCGGACGGGCGAAGACCACGACGCTGCCGTATGGCGAGCGGCGGTCGTCGTGGCGCCAGGAGGCACTCAGGCCGTCTCCGGCCGGTGGGAGCTCGGCCCACTCCGAGTCCCGGCCGAGCGGCTTGTCCCCCACCCGGCGCCACATCTGCAGCCGGGAGGTCGGCACGGCTCCGGCGGCCCCCGCGGTCCCGGCGTCGCTGGCCGGGGCGCCCGAGGTGAAGTCGGCCGGTGCCAGGACCAGCCGCAGGACCGCCGCTTCACCGCCGGAACCGCCTGAACGGCCTGAACGGCCGGAGCCGTTGGACCCGGTGAGGTCGCCGGAATAGTTGATCACCAGCGCCTTCGGTGGTGGGACGCCCAGCTGTTCCTGACGGTCGAGGCGCAGCGCCGGCGGCCGGCCGCGGTCGGCGATCTGGGCGACGTACGCGTGACCGTCCTGACCGACTCCCTGCAGCAGCGCCACCCGGCCCGCGCCGATCCGGCCGGCCCACACGGCGTAGACCTTGCTCAGGGCGCCCGGCATCGTCTGCCCCGTCGAATCCCGCCACACCCGGGTGGCCTCGGCGATGAAGTCCCGGTTGTCGGCCAGGTCTCCGCGTGGGACCCACCGCACCAACCGGGCGTCGGTGGGCGGCTCCGGCGGGTTGAGGGCACGCAGCACCGGATCCGCTCCGAGCGGGAAACCGACGAGGGCGACCAGCGCGATGGCGACCGCCAGGCCGAACCGGCGCCGGCCGGGCCGCCGCCAGGTGTCGCGTTCGGCGACGTAACGCACGCTGTGGCCAAGGCCCGGGTCGGCCGACAGCGCCGGACCGGCGAGCTGCATCCCCGCCTTCTCCATCACCCGCGCGGACGCCCCGTTGGCGGTGTAGCACTGGGCCGAGATGCTGCGGACGCCCAACTTGCCGAAGCCGTAGGAGAGCACGGCGACGAGGGCCTCGGTCATGTAGTCGTGGCCCCACGCCGACCGGTCCAGCGCGTACCCGACGGTCAGCTCACCGGTGCTCGGGTCGAACGACCGGGCGACTCCGATCCAGCCGATCACCACGCCGGTCGACCGCAGCACGATCGCCGCGTCGTGGGACGTACGCGGCGCCTGCGCGTTGTACCGCAGCACCGCGTCGAACCACGCGTCCGGGCTGGTACCGGCCTGCTTGTCGAGGTACCGCGTGACCTCGGGGTCCTTTCGCCACAGCCGGACAGCACCCCGGTCGGTCTCGACGAAGTCCCGGATGAGCAGCCGCCTGCTCCGACACTCCATGGCCACCAGTGTTCCGGTTCGGGGGAACGCGCATGCACCGATCGCGAAGTACGCGCCATCGCTTTCGGGCCGGTTCGTGGCCCTACGACCGATCCGCCCGCCGCTCGGACGTACCTCGGAACGCGCCCTCAGGACACGTCCTCAGGCGATGCCGAGGTAGGCCTCCTTCACCGCCGGGTCGGCGAGCAGCTCGTTGGCGGCGCTGGAACGGGTGACCGAACCGGTCTCCAGCACGTAGCCCCGGTGTGCCCGGCTGAGCGCCTGCTGGGCGTTCTGTTCGACCAGGAGCACCGTGGTGCCCTGCTGGTTGATCTCGGTGATGATGGCGAAGATCTGCTGGATGAACTGCGGAGCCAGCCCCATCGAGGGCTCGTCCAGCAGCAGCAGCCGCGGCCGCGCCATCAGCGCCCGGCCGATCGCCACCATCTGCTGTTCGCCACCGGACAAGGTGCCGCCCTGCTGGGAGATACGCTCCTTCAGCCGCGGGAACAACTCGAACACGCGCTCGAAGTCGGCGTCGATCCCCTTGCGGTCCTTGCGGGCGTAGCACCCCATGTCGAGGTTCTCCCGCACTGTCATGCCGGGGAAGACTCCGCGTCCCTCCGGCGACTGGCAGATCCCGCGCCGGACCCGCAGGTCGGCCCGCAGCCGGGTGATGTCCTCGCCGTTGAACCTGATGCTGCCCCGGGACAACGGGATCAGCCCGGAGACCGCGCGCATCGTGGTCGTCTTGCCGGCGCCGTTGGCCCCGATCAGGGTGACGATCTCGCCCTCGTCCACGGTGAGGGAGACGTCGCGCAGCGCCTCGATCCGGCCGTAGTGGACGGACATGCCGGCGATCTCAAGCAGCGCCATCGTCGGGCACCCCCAGGTAGGCGGCCACCACGGCCGGGTCGTCGCGAACTTCCGCCGGTGTGCCGTCGGCGATCTTCTTGCCGAACTCGAGTACGACGATCCGGTCGGTCACCCCCATCACCACCCGCATGTCGTGCTCGATGAGCAGGACGGTGTAGCCGTCGTCGCGGATCCGGCGGATCAACGACATCAGGTCGTCCTTCTCGGCCGGGTTGAAGCCGGCGGCTGGCTCGTCCAGGCAGAGGATCTTCGGCTCGGTCGCGAGCGCGCGGGCGATCTCCAGCCGGCGTTGGTAGCCGTAGGGGAGGTTCTTGGCCCGGTCGGCCGCGCGGTCGGCGATGCCGACGAACTCCAGCAGCGCCATCGCCCGCTCGACGCCCTCGCGTTCCTCCCGCCAGTGCCGCGGCAGCCGGCACAGCGCGCCGACCACGCTCGTGCGGTGCCGGGCATCGGCGCCGACCACGACGTTCTCCAGCGCCGTCATCTCGTCGAACAACCGGATGTTCTGGAACGTCCGGGCGATGCCGTGCCTCGTGATCCGGTGCCGCTTGAGCCGGCCCAGCGGCCGGTCCTCCAGCCGTACCTGGCCCGAGGTCGGGCGGTAGACGCCTGTCATCACGTTGAAGCAGGTCGTCTTGCCGGCGCCGTTCGGGCCGATCAGGCCGAGGATCTCGCCACGCCGCAGCTCGAACGACACCGAGTCCAGCGCCGTGAGGCCACCGAACCGCAGGGTGACGTCACGGAGTTCGAGCAGGGTGTCACCGACTCCGACCGCGATCTCCCGGTCGGGTGCGACCGCGTCCGCGACCTGGGCGAAGTGGGCCGCGCGTTCCTCCTCGGTCATCTCGCGGACCTCGGCGGACAGGCCTTCCGCGTCGGGCGGGGCGCCGGCCTGAGCGCCGGCCTGACTCTCGGGCTGGGTCTCGGGCTCGGTGCCGGGCTGGGTGTCGCTCACAGGTCGCCTCCCTTGCCCTGTTCGGTGAGGGCGCTGTCGGCCGACACCGGCTCCGGAGTTCCCACCAGCCGCTGGTAGGCCTGCCGCCCGCGCGCAAGGAGCCGTTGACGGGCGCCGAGCAGGCCCTGCGGACGGAAGATCATCAACACGATCAGGGCGATGCCGAACGCCAGGAAGCGGTACTGCGGCGCGAGCTGGAACCGGTCGGGCAGGTAGGAGATCACCAGCGCACCAAGGAGTACGCCCACCTTGTTGCCGGAACCGCCGAGCACCACCGCGGCGACGAACAGGATGGACGTCACCACGTCGAAGCGCTGGTTGTTGACGAAGCCGACCTGGCCGGCGTACAGCACACCGGACAGCCCGCCGATCGCGGCGCCCATCACGAACGCCCACACCTTGAACCGGAACGTCGGTATGCCCATCAGCTCCGCGACGTCCTCGTCCTCTCGGATCGCCACCCAGGCCCGGCCCACCCGGCTGCGTTCGAGGTTTCCGATCAGCAGCAGGATCACGATGATGAACGTGACGGTGAGCCAGTACCACGGTTTGCCGTCGGTCTGGGTGAACAACGGCGACCCGTCGGCGTGCGTGCCCGGCGGGCGGCCGACGTCCTGGAAGCCCCGGTTGCCCCGCAGTGGGTCGAGGTTGTCCGCGAGCAGCCGCACCATCTCACCGAACCCGAGCGTGACGATCGCCAGATAGTCGCCGCGTAACCGCAGGGTCGGCGTGCCGATCAGCACACCCGAGATCATCGTGACGGCCATCGCCACCGGGACGACCACCAGCCACGAGTAGTGCGGGTTGTGCAGGAAGGAGTCCCGGCTGGTCATGATGGCTGCGACGTACGCGCCGATGGCGAAGAAGCCGACGTAGCCGAGGTCGAGCAGTCCCGCCTGGCCCAGCACGACGTTGAGGCCGAGAGCGATCAGGCCGAGCCGGGCGGCGTTGAACAGCGCGAGCTCGTAGTCGGTCCACGGCTCGGTGGTGAGCGGGAAGACGTTCAGCATCGGGAGGAGGTAGACCAGCACCACCACGGGGATGGTGATCATCCACTGTTCGGCTCGGCTGCGGGAGTTCCACCAGTCGCGCACCCGCTGACCGAACGGCGCCCTGGCTGTGCCCGGGTCTCGTTGCGTACCGACGCCGGCGCTCATACGCGGGCCTTCCCGAGGGACTCACCGAGAATTCCGGTGGGCCGCACCATCAGGATGGCGATGAGGAGAACGAACGCCACGACGTCGCGCCACTCCCCGCCGAACAGCGACTGACCGTAGTTTTCCACCACGCCGAGCAGCAGCCCGCCGAGCAGCGCGCCGCGCAGGTTGCCGATGCCACCGAGCACCGCGGCGGTGAACGCCTTGATGCCGAGCAGGAATCCGCCGTTGTACAGCACGCCCTGCGGGATCTGCATGACGTAGAACAACGACGCCGCGCCCGCCAGGACGCCACCGAGGACGAACGTCAACATGATGACGCGTTCCTTGTTGACGCCCATCAGCGCCGCGGTGTCGGGGTCCTGGGCTACGGCGCGGATGCCGCGGCCGAGGCGGGTGCGCCCGACGAAGACGTCCGCCACGACCAGCAGCAGCAGCGAGGCGACGAACACGATGATCTGGATGTTGGTGATCCGGGTGGTGCCGAACTCGAACACCGCCTCCGGGCTCAGCAGCCGGATCGCTGGCTCGGGGTTGCCGCCCCGCCAGATCAGCAGCGCCTGCTGGATGGCGAACGACGCGCCGATCGCGGTGATCAGGAAGACCAGCCGTGGCGCGTTGCGTTTGCGAAGCGGGCGGTAGGCGACGCGTTCGAGGACCAGGGCGATGACGCCCGAGGCGATCATCGCCACGATCCCTGCCAACAGCAGGTTGACGATGAGCGGGACGAGCCCGGACTCGAGGGTGGGCCCGGGTTCGTAGCCGAGTCCGACGAAGGTGAAGTAGGCGCCGAACGCGCCCACCACGAACACTTCGGAGTGTGCGAAGTTGATGAGGCGGAGTACGCCGTAGACGAGGGTGTAGCCGATCGCCACCAGCGCGTAGATGCTGCCGTACGCCAGGCCGTCGATGGTGTTGGACCAGAACTCGTCCCGAAGGAGCCCGACGTTGAAGTCGATCCAGTGGCTCTCGGTCTGGGCGAGGGTGAGCGCTAGGTGATACGTCAAAAGGGGCGACCTGTCTTCCTTGGGCGCGTCCGGCGGAGGCGCGTTCCCTGGTGACGTGAGCGCGGGGCCGTTCCCGCGAGTGCTCCGGGTACGTCGCCTTGGTTGCCCCCGGAGGAGGCGACGTACCCGGAGCCCGCCTGCGTCAGACGATCAGGGCCGAACGATCAGGAGGTGGCCTTGCTCATGTCCTTCAGCTGGACGATCTTGCCGTCCTTGACCTCGTACATCCAGACCGGGGTCTGGGTGAGCTCACCGTCGCCGTTCCACTTGAACTGCTTGGTGAGGCCCTGGCCCTGGTAGCTCTTGACGTAGTCGAGCATCGCCGGCCGGGTCTTCAGCCCCTTGTCCAGCCCCTTGAGCAGGATGGTGGTGGCGTCGTAACCCTCCGGGGAGTACGTCGACGGCGCACGCTTGGCCAGCGCCTGGAAGTCCTTGCTGAACTTCGTGAAACCGGCCGAGGGCAGGCACGGGCAGCTGAGGTAGACACCCTCCGCCGAACCACCGGCGTTCTTGACGAACTCGTCGTCGCGCACGCCGTCGGGTGCGACCACGGAGCCCTCGAAGCCGTCGTCGCGCAGCTGCTGCACGAACGGCGCGGCCTCGGGGTAGTAGCCGGAGTAGAACACCGCGTCCGGCTTCTGGGAGTCGATCGCGCCGACCACGGCGGAGAACTCCTTCTGGCCGGTCTTGACCTTCTGCTGGCAGGTGGCCTTGGAGCCCAGCGACTGGGTCACCAGGTCGGCGAGTCCGATGCCGTACTCGGAGTCGTCGCGGACGACACAGACCTTCTTGGCCTTGAGCTGGTCGCCGATGAAGGCGGCCACCGCCGGTGCCTGCACGGCGTCGTTGCCCAGAGCGCGGAAGAAGGTCTTCCAGCCGTTCTTGGCGAGGTTGGGGTTGGTCGCCGAGGGCGTGATGGTCACCAGACCGGCGTCGTTGAACGCCTTGCCGACCGCCTTGGACTCACCGGAGAACGCCAGGCCGACGACGCCGAGTATCGACTTGTCGTTGATCGCCTGCGTCACCACACCCGGCGCCTTGTCGGGGCTGCCCTCGGAGTCGAACTGCTTCAGGGTCACCTGGCAGCCGGGGTTGGCGTCGTTGTGCTCCTTCACCGCGAGCTTCACGCCGTTGAGGATGTTCAGGCCGAGCGCGGCGCTGGCCCCGGCGATGGTCCCGATGTAGGCGATGGAGACCTTGCCGCACTTGCCCTTCCCGTCGCCGGCCGGCAGGGCGGCGTTGTCGGGCAGCGGCGGTGCCGGGTCGGCCTTGATCGCCGGTGCGTTGGCCTGGCCGCCCCCACTCTGTTGTTTCTCACCGGTCTTGTCGGTGTTCTGCGCGCATCCGGCGACCCCGAGCGACAGGGCCGCGGTCAACGCCAGCACACGAACGAGTCGTGTTCTGTACACGAAATCCTCCATTGCAAAGCAACGTCAGGTCATGCTTGCGGCAGGCCAGGCCTGGCCCGCAGTGGAGAGAGACTAGCCGGTCGGGCACGGTCGGTGAACGAACCTCGCGAGCCTCTTATCGCTTCGTAACCCAAGACGAGAGCGAAATGGACGAAATTACTGATCAGAGGGGTCCGAAGGCCCGGTTTCGGCACTTTCCGTCGCCGTCCCGTCACCTTCGTCCACGACGAGCTGGGCGACCCGGCGCATCGCGACCCGCTTGTCCATGGCGGTCTTCTGGATCCAGCGGAACGCGTCCGGCTCGGACAGCCCGAACTTCTGCTGCAGGATCGACTTCGCCCGCTCGACGAGCTTGCGGGTCTCCAGCCGGTCGGTGAGGCCGGACACCTCGCGTTCGAGCTGGGCGCGCTCGGTGAACCGCGACACCGCGATCTCGATCGCCGGCACCAGGTCGGCCTTCGTGAACGGCTTCACGAGGTACGCCATGGCGCCGGCCTCGCTCGCGCGGGTGACCAGCTCGCGCTGGCTGAAAGCGGTGAGAATGATGACCGGGCAGATGCTCTCGTTGCCGATCGCCTCGGCGACGCTGATGCCGTCCAGCCTGGGCATCTTCACATCCAGGATCACGAGGTCGGGCCGAAGCTCCCGCACGAGGTTGAGCGCGTGCTCACCGTCGGCGGCCTGCCCTACGACGTCGTAGCCCTCCTCACCCAGCATCTCGGCGAGGTCGAGCCGGATGAGTGCCTCGTCCTCGGCCACGACGACCCGGCGCGGTGCACGCTCGGTGGGGTTGCTCACGGCGCGGTCCTCCTGCGGACGGATGGCTTACAGGGTGGTGTGGGGGGGCCTTGCAGCGCCGACAGCGTACCCCTCGGCGGCTGCCGCCGATCGCCGGACCGGACCGGGTAAGATTCATCCCGCGACCTGCCGGGTTGATGGAATGGTAGACATGATGGCCTCAAAAGCCATTGTCCGAAAGGGCGTGTGGGTTCGAATCCCACACCCGGCACCAGCGGTTTCGTCGGCGGTTCCGTCGATCCCGAGGCCCTTTCTTTCCGCCTCGTTCTCCTGCCTGTTGCCCGGCTGGTCCGTGCCTGGGTTCCACACTCACGTTCGAGTCCGAAACCCAGACCCGGTAGGCCGATGATTCGGCTGCCTCAGCCGAATCAGCCGACTCAGACCCGGTAGGCCGGTGCCGCCTGGGCAACCGCGTCGCCGATGCGGTGCACCCGCAGCGCGTTGGTCGAGCCGGGGAGCCCGGGCGGGCTGCCCGCCACGATCACCACGCTGTCGCCGCGCCGGCAGCGTCCGACCGCCAGCAGCGCGCGGTCGACCTGCTTCACCATCTCATCGGTGTGCGACACGGTGGGCACGAGGAACGTCTCCACGCCCCAGGTGAGGGCCAGTTGCTGCCGGACGATCTCCTCCGGGGTGAACGCCAGCAGCGGCACCCGGGAGCGGTAGCGGGCCAGCCGGCGCGCGGTGTCACCGGACTGGGTGAAGGCCACCAGGAACTTCGCGCCGAGCCGCTCGGCCACCTCGGCGGCCGCCTTGGCGATCACACCGCCCTTGGTGCGCGGCTCCCAGTCGATCCCGGCCATCCGGTCCAGGCCGTGTTCCTCGGTGGTCTCCACGATGCGGGCCATGGTGCGTACGGCCTCGATCGGATAGATGCCGACGCTGGTCTCCCCCGACAGCATCACCGCGTCGGTGCCGTCCAGGACGGCGTTCGCCACGTCGGAGGCCTCCGCGCGGGTCGGCCGGGCGGCGTTGACCATCGACTCGAGCATCTGGGTCGCCACGATCACCGGCTTGGCGTTGGTGCGGGCGAGTTCGACGATGCGCTTCTGGACCAGCGGGACGTCCTCCAGCGGCATCTCCACGCCGAGGTCGCCGCGGGCCACCATGAACGCGTCGAACGCGTCGATGATCTCCTCGAGGTTCTGGACCGCCTGCGGCTTCTCGATCTTGGCGATGACCGGGAGCCGTACGCCCTCCTCGGTCATCACCCGGCGGACGTCCTCGACGTCGCGGGCGGAGCGTACGAACGACAGCGCGATCATGTCGGCGCGGAGGTTCAGCGCCCACCGCAGGTCCTCGTGGTCCTTCTCCGACATGGCCGGAACGGACAGGCCGATACCGGGGAGGTTGAGCCCCTTGTGGTCGGAGACCTTCCCGCCGATCAGGACCCGGGTCACCACGTCGGCGCCCTTGACCTCCTCGACCTCCAGCATGAGCCGGCCGTCGTCGACCAGGATCCGGTCGCCGACGCCGACGTCGCCGGGCAGGCCGTCGTAGGTGGTGGAGGCGCGGGCCGCGTCGCCGGGGCACTCGTCGGTGGTGATCGTGAAGCGGTCACCGTAGACGAGGTTCGCCGAGCCCTCGGCGAACTTCCCGAGGCGGATCTTGGGCCCCTGGAGGTCGACCAGGACCCCGATCCCACGACCGGACTCCTCCGCCGCCTCGCGGATCATGCGATAGATCCGCTCGTGCTCGGCGTAGGTGCCGTGGCTCAGGTTGAGCCGGGCGACGTCGAGGCCGGCGTCGACCAGCTCACGAATCCGCTCCGGCGTGGAGGTAGCAGGACCAAAGGTGCAGACAATCTTTGCGCGACGCACGGTCCCGAGCCTATGCCCGCTTCGTCCGGCGTCACCATCGGGTGCGGCGCAGGGCCCCGTAGACGGCCAGCAGGACCGCCGCCCAGACGGTGGCGTGGAGCGTGGCGGTGAGGAGTCCGCCCAGGTCAGCGGCGGGTTGCAGGCGCGCGGAGGAGATCAGCGGGGGTACGAGCAGCTGGGCCGCGAGGGCGTGGCGGGATCCCAGTACGAGCACCGCGACCGGGGCGCCGACCAGGATCAGCGCGGACCAGCCGATCCGCGCGACCACCACCCGGCTGGCCAGCGCGCCCACCCCGAGCCCGGCCAGTACGGCGAGCAGGTGGATCCACACCCCGAACCCGAGCCAGGGCAGCGCCGGGCCGCGGATCTTCAGCGCGCCGATGGCGTACGGAACGACGACCGCGATGACCACAACCGGCACCGCCGCGGCCAGCGCCGCCAGCAGCCCCGCGGCGACCTCCCGCGGCCCGGAGCCGACAGCGGCCCGGGACAGCAGCCGTTGTCCGTCGGGCTCGGTGTCCAGCACCGTCTTGGCCTGCCACCCGAACACCGCGAACAGCAGCGCGGCGGAGAACGCGTAGGCCTGGTTGGGCACGGACCGCCCGCCCGCATGCGCGCCGAGGACCAGCGCCAGGCCGGCCACCCAGGGGGGCCAGGCCCGCTGGCTGACGACGTACGACACCAGCCGCATCCAGGCCAGCGCGAGCGTACGGCGGAACCCGGTGGGAGCGCCGACCACACCGGCGGCACCGGCGGCACCCTCCCGGCCGGTCATGCCTCACCTCGCACCCGGCGTACGTCGTAGCCGGCGGCGCGCAACCGGGCCACCTCGGCGGCCGGGTCGTGCGCCCGGACGACCACCTCGATCACGTGCCACGACTCCACCGGGTCCACCGACTCGCCCGGGTCAGGTGACAACTCGGCGAGCGGCTGCTCCTGGACCCGGCCGTCGCGTACCGACCACCGTCGGGTCGGGCCGAGGTCTGCCGAACGGCCACGGTGGTCGGTGATCACGCAGATGCCGCCCGCCTCGGTCACCTCGCCGACGAGCGCGGGCAGCTCCGCCTGGCTCGGCGCGTCCAGGCCCTCCCACGGCTCATCCAGAACCAGCAGGCCGGGCCGGGTCAGCAGCGCCTGGACCAGGCCGACCTTGCGGCCGGTGCCCTGGGAGAGTTCGACGAGCGGGACGGGGAGGTACGGCGTCAGCTGCAGGCGTTCGGCCAGCCGGGCGACCACGGCGTCGGCGTCGGCGCGGGCCAGGCCGCGTACCTGCCCCATCGCGCGCAGGTAGCCGGCCGCGGTGAACCGCTGGTCGGTGGGAAACCTGTCGGGCAGCCAGCCCACCACGGCGGGCCGGTCGAGGACCCGGCCCCGGCCGATCGGGGTCAGGCCGGCGAGTGCGCGCAGCAGAGTCGACTTGCCGGCGCCGTTGTGACCGGTCACCACGATCGTGTCGCCGGGTCGCAGCTCGGCCTCGACGCCGCGCAACACCCAGTCGTCCCCCGCTGAGTATCGGGCGTGCACGTCCACCAGTCGCACAACGGGTTTCTACCAGAACGCGCCGTGAAGGAGCGCTGCGAACCGGCGCCGCGAAGCGTGGAGCCGGGACCGGGAAGACGGCCCGACGCTGATCGGGGTATGAATCGGTCATGGAATCCGTGGCAGACCCGGACCAGCGAACCCGGCGGATCGCGTACGCGAAGGAGCTCGCCTCCCGGCTCGCCGACGACAACGTACGCGTCCTGGCTCTGACCTGGATCGACAACTCCGGGATCACGCGGGTGAAGACCGTCCCCGTGGATCGGCTGCCCGACGTCGCCGGCTGGGGCGTCGGAATGTCACCGGTGTTCGACGTTTTCCTGGTGGACGACTCGATCACCGCGGGCCGGCACGCCGGCGGCCCGGTCGGCGACCTTCGCCTGTACCCGGACCTGCACCGGGTGGACGCGCTGTCGGCGCAGCCGGGCTGGGCGTGGGCGCCGGTCGACCGGCTGACCCAGGAGGGCGAGGCGTACCCGATGTGCCAGCGGTCCTTCGCCCAGCGGATGGCGGTGGCCGCCGCCGAGCGCGAGGTCGGATTCCGGTGCGCGTTCGAGATCGAGTGGTACATCGGTGTCATCGGGTCCGAGGGCGACATGGAGCCGGGCGCGCCGGGTCCGGCGTACGGCATGTCGCGACTCCCCTACCTGGCCGACTACGTGCCCGCGCTGCTCGCGGCGCTGGACGCGCAGGGAGTGCCGGTCGACCAGTTCCACCCGGAGTACGCGCCCGGGCAGCTCGAGCTGTCCGTCGCCGCGACCGATCCGGTCGGTGCTGCCGACCGTTACGTGCTGGTCCGGGAGACGATCCGCGCGGTGTCGCGGGCGCACGGGCTGCGCGCGTCGTTCGCCCCCGTGGTCGAGGCCGGTGCGGTCGGCAACGGCGCCCACCTGCACTTCTCGGCCTGGGCGCAGGGGAAGAACCTGTTCGCCGGTGGGTACGGGCCGCACGGGCTCACCGACCGAGGCGAGTCGATCCTCGCCGAGCTCGTCGCCCGGATGCCCGCGCTGTGCGCTCTGACCGCCCCCAGCGTGTCCAGCTACCTGCGGTTGGTTCCGCAGCAGTGGGCCGCGCCCTACCAGTGCTGGGGCAGGGAGAACCGCGAGGCCGCGCTGCGGCTGGTCACCGGAACCCGAGGCAGTGAGCCCCGGGCGGCCAACGCCGAACTCAAGTGCGTCGACGGAAGCGCGAACCCGTACCTCGTCGTCGGCGCCGTTCTCGCGATCGCCCTGGCCGGTGTCGACGCCGGCCGGCCGCTGCCGCCGGAGGTGACCGTCGACCCCGCGACCCTGCCGGAGGAACGCCGGCCGCCCCGGCTGCCGCAGTCGGTGCTCGCCGCGGTGGACCGGCTGGAGGAGGACGAAGTCCTGGGTGAGGCGCTGGGCGCGCCGATGCTGGACACGTTCGCCACCGTCCGGCGGGCCGAGGCCGACCTGTTCGCCGGGGAGGACGAGGAGGAGGTCGTCGCCGCCACCCGGTGGAGGTACTGATGCCTTCCGACTTCCCCCTGGGGAACCTCCCGCTGGGGGACCTCCCGCTGGGGGACCTCCCGCTCGTGGATGCCCACTGCCACCCGGTGTTCGTCGGGTCGCCTGGGTCGGCTGGGTCGGCTGGGTCGGTGGATCGCGGCGAGTTCGAACGCATGCTGGGCGAGGCCGACCGGCCCGCACCGGTTGGTGTGTCGTACGCCGACAGTCTGCTCGGAGCCGCGGTCCGTCGCTGGTGCGCTCCCCCGCTCGGGCTGCCGGCCGGTGCTCCCCTGGACAGGTACCTCGACCGGCGGGCCGACCTCGGGCCTGTGGAGGTGGCTCGGCGCCTGCTCGGCGCGGCCGGTTTGTCGTACCTGCTGGTCGACACCGGGATCGGCGGGGCCGACGGTGCCGACTCGGACTGGTGGTCGGTACAAGGGCTCGCGTCGGCGGCGGACGCCGTTGGCCGGGAGGTTGTCCGGCTGGAGTCGGTCGCCGAGGGGTTGGCGGACTCTGGTGTCGCGGCCGCTGACTTCGCCGATGCGTACGTCGACGCGCTCGCGAAGGCCACCCGGAACGCGGCCGCGGTGAAGTCGATCCTGGGATACCGGCACGGCTTCGACGTGGACCCGCGACGACCGTCGCGGGCAGAGGTGACGGTCGCGGCGCGGGACTGGCTGCGAAGGCGGCAGGAGGCCGGGGCGGCGCAGAGCATCGCAAGCCGCGCTCGGTTAAGCGACGAGGCGTTGCTGCGGTTCGTGCTGTGGAGCGGTGTCGACCGTGGGCTGCCGGTTCAGCTGCACACCGGGTTCGGTGACCGCGACCTGCGCCTGCCGTCCGTCAACCCCGCCTTGCTTCAGCCGATGGTCGAGGCGGTAGAGGCGGTTGGGACGCCGCTGGTTCTGCTGCACTGCTATCCGTACCAGCGGGAGGCGGGCTGGCTGGCCGCGGTCTACCCGCACGTCTACGTCGACGTCGGGCTCACTGTCGGACAGGTGGGTGCTCAGGCGGGCGCAGTACTGGCGGAGTTCTGCGAACTCGCGCCGTTCGGCAAGCTGATGTTCTCCACCGACGCGTACCGTCTGGCCGAGCGCTATCTCGTCGGTGCGGCGCAGTTCCGGCACTCGTTTGGCCGGCTCCTTCGCGACTGGTGGCGGGACGGCGACCTGACCGCGCGCGACGTCGAACGTGTTGCTGTGATGGTCGGCGCCGACAACGCCCGCCGTCTCTACGCCATTGACGGCTGAACGATTCCACGCCGTGTGGTGGCGCGCCCAGGAATCCTTCAGCCGTCAGCGATCAATTACCTTTGAAGTTCCCCCTCGGACCTGTCGGCTCAGCGGCCGAGGACAGGGCCGGACTCGACGACCTCCAAGTCGATCTGGCCAGGCCCCTGAACGGCAGGTTGTGCGATGTCGTACGGACCAAACGATCCAACGCGGAACCGGCCGTGCCAACTGGTGTTCAGCTCCACCGACCGCGGCCCCGCAGTGTCGTAGGTATAGCTGACCTGTGGGTTGGAGTCGGTGTAGCTGCTACCGGGCGTGTCGAAGCTCTTCGTGACGCCGGGCTCGAACGTCCACTCCCACTCACCCTCAGCCGCGACTGTGACGTCGAAGTTGAACACGTGAACGGTCTTCTCCGGCATCTGTTGAGGCTGACCGGACTGGAAGTACGTCGGCAGATTGACAAGCGTGCGAGCGTTCGCAGGTTGCACCGAAAGACGTTGTGGCGGCACCCACACCGCCCAGTTCTTGCGAACCTCCTCCCCCACGTCCGCCGTCGTCACCACGTCAGATGGATCGCCGAGGCAGACAATCCCGCGCAACTGCCAAGATGTACCGGTCCTCCGTAGATACACGTCGTAGAGGTACCTCAGGGTGCCGTCAGGCTTCACTCCACAGCGCAAGATCTCACGACAGACGGTGCGTCCACCCGCCTCACACGACCTCCGTAGGTACCATCTGCAATCCACACAGGAAGAACCTCTGCCGGAGTCCAAGACTTTTCCGTCTTTAGTAAGCAAAGCGGCTTGGCCGGTGAATCTGCCATCGCCGCCATCCGGCGGCGGCCCAGGCATCGGATCCGGAGGGTCATCAGGTGTACACCTGAACCCATCACATCCGTCGCCTGCCCCCGCCCATACTGGACTTCCCAAAACGCCGGTAATCAAAGCGAGCGAGGCGAGAAATGTGATCGCACCTTTCACTATTAATCGAGAAATCCTTGCCCTACAACGAACCATCTGTTCCCTCTCTTCGCGAAGACGATCCAGGTGGGCGAGGGTGGCGTCGGAGGAATTTTCCTCACGAGCTTTCCTGAAGAATCGATCACCTGACCTGGCTCGTGAGCAAGGTCGAACTCCACTCTTGTGTCACTTTTCGAAGCCCTACCCCGAAGCTTGAAGTCAGTTACTTCGTATCCACCCTCGAATACGAAACGCTGATTTTTTGATTTCACCCGTTCGATGAAGTTGGTGTAGCCACTCGCAGCGTTTGAACCAGGTAGCAGGACGTCATCAACCGGACGCGTGTCAAGGGTCTTGTACGCCTCGTTAATGACTGCGTAGAAGTTGATGGTGGCGGCGTGGAGCTGCTCCTCGACCGAACCGGTGGGCGCGGTCGGCGTGGGAGTTGGCGTCGGCGTAGGTGTTGGGGTCTCCGACGGGGTGGGGCTGGTGGACTTGGACGCTGTTGGGGTCGGCGTCTTACCGCCCTCGGATTCGATGTTCTTGCTGCACCCGGACACACCCAAGCCGACGGCAACCGCGCCGGCGAGTGCTCCACGGAGCAGCGCTGATCTGCGAATCTTCATAGTTCGCATACCGTAGCGAACCCGTCGCAAACCTGGGTGATCTCTGTCCACAGGCCGATCCGACCGCGGCACGGACGCAAAGAACCCCTGCCGCGGCTCTCAGCACCGCGACAGGGGTCCCCTGCTGCTGTCTACACGCGGTCCGAACGCAGGGCGGACCGCCCGACCTCACACCACCAGCGGCCGGTCCGTCGGCTTGATCGGCGACGGCAGGGACGTCTGCCCCTCCCGCAGCCACGCGTCGACTCCGGCCGCACACGCACGGCCCTCGGCGATCGCCCAGACGATCAGCGACTGGCCGCGCCCGGCGTCACCGGCCACGAACACGCCCTCGACGTTCGTCGCGTACGACGCGTCCCGCTTGATGTTGCCCCGCTCGTCCAGCTCGACCTCGAGCTGCTCGAGCAGGCCGCCACGGTCGGGACCGACGAACCCCATCGCCAGCAGCACGAGCTCGGCGGGGACCTCCACCTCGGTGTTCGGGACGGGCTCGAAGCGACCGTTCTCGAACTTCACCTCGACCAGCTGCAGCGCGCGCACGTTGCCCTGGTCGTCGCCGAGGAACTCCGTCGTCGACACGGCGTACTTGCGGTCGCCGCCCTCCTCGTGCGCGCTGGAGACGCGGAACAGCATCGGGTACGTCGGCCACGGCTGGTGCACCGGCCGCATCTCCGTCGGCTGCGGCATGATCTCCAGCTGTACGACGTTCGCCGCACCCTGCCGGTGTGCCGTGCCGAGGCAGTCGGCGCCGGTGTCGCCACCGCCGATGATGACGACGTTCTTGCCGTGCGCGGAGATCTGGCCCGGCACCTCCTCGCCGTGGGCGGCGCGGTTGGCCTGCGGCAGGAACTCCATCGCCTGGTGGATGCCGCCGAGCTCCCGCCCGGGCATCGGCAGGTCACGCGGGATCGTCGACCCCATCGCCAGCACGACCGCGTCGTAACGAGCGCGGAGATCCTGGCCGGTCACGTCCACACCGACGTTGACGCCGGACCGGAAGATCGTGCCCTCGCGCGACATCTGGTCCAGCCGCCGGTCGACGACCCGCTTCTCCATCTTGAACTCGGGGATGCCGTACCGCAGCAGACCGCCCACCTTGTCGGCCCGCTCGTACACCGCGACGGTGTGCCCGGCCCGGGTGAGCTGCTGCGCGGCGGCCAGCCCCGACGGTCCCGAACCCACCACGGCCACACGCTGGCCGGTCAGCCACTCCGGCGGCTGCGGAGTCACCCAGCCCTGCGCCCAGGCGCGGTCGATGATCGAGACCTCGACGTTCTTGATGGTCACCGGACCACCGGAGATGGACTCGTCGATCGCCAGCACACAGGCCGTCTCACACGGCGCCGGGCACAGCCGGCCGGTGAACTCCGGGAAGTTGTTCGTCGCGTGCAGGCGTTCGATGGCGGTGCGCCAGTCGTCGCGCCAGACCAGGTCGTTCCACTCCGGGATGAGGTTGCCGAGCGGGCAGCCCTGGTGGCAGAACGGGATGCCGCAGTCCATACAGCGCCCGGCCTGCTTGCTGATGATCGGCAACAGTGACGTGCCGATCCCCTCGCCCGGGTAGACCTCGTTCCAGTCGCGCAGCCGTTCTTCGACCGGCCTTCGGTGTGCTCCCTCGCGGGGGGTGGTGAGGAAGCCCTTCGGGTCAGCCATGTGCGGCCTCCATGATCGCTTGGTCGACGTCACGTCCCTCGGCGAAGGCACGGGCCCGCGCCTGCAGAACGCGCTTGTAGTCCTTCGGCATCACCTTCACGAACCGGTCCAGCGTCGCCTCCCAGTCGGAGAGCAACGCCTCGGCCACAGGTGAGCCGGTTTCCTCCTGGTGCGCACTCACCAGCGAGTGCACCAGGTCGCGGTCCTCCTCGGTCAGCGGCTCGAGTTCGACCATCTCGGAGTTGACCCGCCGCTGGTCGAGGTCGAGCACGAAGGCGACACCGCCCGACATGCCCGCCGCGAAGTTACGTCCGGTCGCGCCGAGTACGACGACGACACCACCGGTCATGTACTCGCACCCGTGGTCGCCGACTCCCTCCACGACCGCGGTGGCGCCGGAGTTGCGGACGCAGAACCGCTCGCCCACCTTGCCGCGCAGGAACACCTGGCCGGCGGTCGCGCCGTACGCGATGACGTTGCCGGCAATGATGTTGTCCTCGGCCACCAGCGTGGCGGCGCGGTCGGGCCGGACGATGATCCGCCCGCCCGACAACCCCTTCGCGAGGTAGTCGTTGGCGTCGCCCTCCAGCCGGAGGGTGATGCCCTGGGGCAGGAACGCGCCCAGCGACTGACCGGCCGAACCCACCAGGGTCAGGTCGATCGTGTCGTGGGGCAGGCCCTCACCGCCGTACTTCTTCGTGAGCTCGTGGCCCAGCATCGTCCCCACGGTGCGGTTGACGTTGCGGATCGGCAACTGCGCACGCACCGGCTCGCCCCGGTCCAGGGCGTCGCGGGAGATCTCGATGAGGTGGTTGTCGAGCGCCTTCTCCAGGCCGTGGTCCTGGTTGGTCACGCACCGCCGCGGCGTGCCGTCCGGCAGTTCGGGCACGGTGAGGATCGGCCGCAGGTCCAGCCCGGCCGCCTTCCAGTGCTCCACCGCCTGCGCGACGTCCAGGATCTCGGCGTGCCCGACCGCCTCGTCGATGCTGGCGAAGCCGAGCTCGGCGAGGTACTCCCGCACCTCCTGCGCGATGTACTCGAAGAACGTGACCACGAACTCCGGCTTGCCGTTGAACCGCTTGCGCAGCTCGGGGTTCTGCGTGGCCACACCCACCGGGCAGGTGTCCAGGTGGCACACCCGCATCATCACACAGCCGGACACCACCAGCGGCGCGGTCGCGAAACCGAACTCCTCCGCACCGAGCAGCGCCGCGATCACGACGTCCCGGCCGGTCTTGAGCTGGCCGTCGGTCTGCACGACGATCCGGTCACGCAGGCCGTTGAGCAGCAACGTCTGCTGGGTCTCGGCGAGCCCGAGCTCCCACGGCGCACCCGCGTGCTTGAGCGAGGTGAGCGGCGCGGCGCCGGTGCCGCCGTCGTGCCCGGAGATGAGCACCACGTCGGCGTGCGCCTTCGACACCCCGGCCGCGACCGTGCCGACCCCGACCTCCGCGACCAGCTTCACGTGCACACGCGAGGCCGGGTTGGAGTTCTTCAGGTCGTGGATCAGCTGGGCGAGATCCTCGATCGAGTAGATGTCGTGGTGCGGCGGCGGGGAGATCAGACCCACGCCCGGTGTTGAGTGCCGGGTGCGTGCGATCCACGGGTAGACCTTGTTGCCCGGAAGCTGGCCGCCCTCGCCGGGCTTGGCACCCTGCGCCATCTTGATCTGCAGGTCGGTGGAGTTGGTGAGGTACTCCGACGTCACCCCGAACCGCCCGCTGGCCACCTGCTTGATGGCACTGCGCCGCTCCGGGTCGTGCAGCCGGTCGGTGTCCTCGCCGCCCTCGCCGGTGTTGGACCGGGCGCCGAGCCGGTTCATCGCGATCGCGAGCGTCTCGTGCGCCTCCGCCGAGATCGAGCCGTACGACATCGCACCGGTGGAGAAACGCTTGACGATGCTCTCCACCGACTCGACGTCCTCGACCGGGATCGGGGCCCGCTGGCCGTACTTCAGCGAGAACAGTCCGCGCAGCGTCATCAGCCGCTGGGCCTGCTGGTCCACCCGGGCGGTGTACTGCTTGAAGATGTCGTACCGCTGGCTGCGGGTGGAGTGCTGCAGCCGGAACACCGTCTCCGGGTCGAACAGGTGCGGCTCACCCTCGCGCCGCCATTGGTACTCCCCGCCGATCGGCAGCCGGCGGTGTGCCGGCGCGATGCCGTCACGCGGGTAGGCGGTCTCGTGCCGGCGGCGCACCTCGTCGGCGATGAGGTCGAGGTCGACGCCGCCGAGCCGGGACGTGGTGCCGGTGAAGTACCTGTCCACGACCTGCTGGCCGAGCCCGACCGCCTCGAAGATCTGCGCGCCGGTGTAGGAGGCGACGGTGGACACACCCATCTTGCTCATGACCTTGAGCACGCCCTTGCCCAGCGCCTTCACCAGCTGCTGGACGGCCTTCTCCGGAGCGATCCCCTCCAGGAAGATGCCTTCCCGAACGAGGTCCTCCACGCTCTCCATGGCGAGGTAGGGGTTGACCGCGGCCGCGCCGTACCCGATCAGCAGTGCGACGTGGTGCACCTCGCGCACGTCGCCGGCCTCCACGACCAGGCCGACCTGGGACCGGGTCTTCTCCCGGATCAGGTGGTGGTGCACAGCGCCGGTGAGCAGCAGCGACGGGATCGGCGCCAGCTCGGCGTTGGAGTGCCGGTCGGACAGCACCAGGACGCGGGCGCCGGACGCGATCGCCTCCGACACCTCGGCACAGATCTCGTCCAGCCGGGCGGCGAGCTCGGTGCCGCCGCCGTCGACGCGGTAGAGACCCTGCACCGTGTGGGAGGCGTAACCCGGGAAGTCCCCGTCACGGTTGACGTGGATGATCTTCGCCAGCTGGTCGTTGTCGAGTACGGGGAACGGCAGCACGATCTGCCGGCACGAGGCGGGCCCGGGCGTGAAGAGGTTGCCCTCCGGCCCGATCTTCCCGGCCAGCGAGGTGACCAGCTCCTCCCGGATCGCGTCCAGGGGCGGGTTGGTGACCTGCGCGAACAGCTGGGTGAAGTAGTCGAACAGCAGCCGCGAACGGTCCGACAGCGCGGCCACCGGGGTGTCGCTGCCCATCGACCCGATCGGCTCGGCGCCGGTGCGCGCCATCGGCGCCAGGATGACCCGCAGTTCCTCCTCGGTGTAGCCGAAGGTCTGCTGGCGGCGGGTCACCGACTTGTGCGTGTGCACGATGTGCTCACGCGGTGGAAGGTTTTCCAGCCGGATCAGCCCGGCGTGCAGCCACTCGTCGTACGGGTGCTCGGCGGCGAGCTGACCCTTGATCTCCTCGTCCTCGATGATCCGGTGCTCGGCGGTGTCCACCAGGAACATCCGGCCCGGCTCCAGCCGGCCCTTGCGGACAACGGACTTCGGGTCGATGTCGAGAACGCCGACCTCGGAGGCCAGCACCACCAGGCCGTCGTCGGTCACCCAGTACCGGCTCGGGCGCAGGCCGTTGCGGTCGAGGACCGCGCCGACCTGGGTGCCGTCGGTGAACGCGACACATGCCGGACCGTCCCACGGCTCCATCAGGGAGGAGTGGAACTCGTAGAACGCGCGCCGGGCGCGGTCCATCTCGGCGTGGTTCTCCCACGCCTCCGGAATCATCATCAGCACCGCGTGCGGCAGCGACCGGCCGCCCATCTGCAACAGCTCGAGCACCTCGTCGAACCTCGCCGAGTCACTCGCACCAGGCGTGCAGATCGGGTAGAGCCGGTCCATCCCCCGGCCGGAGTCGGCGCCGGCGGGCTGGGCGAGCAGGTCGCTTTCCAGCAGCGCCTCGCGGGCCCGCATCCAGTTCTCGTTGCCCATGACGGTGTTGATCTCGCCGTTGTGGGCGACATAGCGGTACGGGTGGGCCAGCGGCCACGACGGGAACGTGTTGGTGGAGAACCGCGAGTGGACCAGCGCGATGGCGCTCTCCATCCGGCGGTCGGACAGGTCGGGGAAGAACGGCTCGAGCTGCTCGGTGGTGAGCATGCCCTTGTAGACGATCGTCCGCGACGACAGCGAAGGGAAGTAGGCGTCGGTCTCGTGCTCGACCCGCTTACGCAGGGCGAACGCGCGCCGGTCCAGGTCCACGCCGCTCAGCGCGGTGTCGTCGGTCCCCCGCGCGGTCAGGAAAAGCTGGCGGAACCGCGGCATCACCGCGCGGGACGTGCGCCCGAGCAGCTCGGGCACGACCGGAACGTCGCGCCAGCCGAGGACGTCGAGGCCCTCCTCGGCGGCGATGTCGCTGATCCGGGCGACGGTGGCGGCGTCGGCCGCGTCGTCGTCGGGCAGGAAAGCCGTGCCCACGGCGTACTCGCCGGGAGCCGGCAGGGCCAGGTCGGTGACCGCACGAAGGAAACTGTCAGGCACCTGGAGCAGCAGGCCGGCGCCGTCGCCGGAGTCCGGCTCGCTGCCGGACGCGCCGCGGTGATCGAGATTGCGCAGCGCCGTGAGCGCGTGCTCGACGATCTGGTGGCTGGGCTCGCCGCTCAGGGTGGCCACGAACGCCACGCCGCACGCGTCGTGCTCGAACCGAGGGTCGTACAGGCCTTGCGGCGGCGGGGGCGTTCCGAGCATGTGAATACTCCCGTCGTCAACTCGCGTTGGGACACGCTCAAGGGACGACGTTGGCCCCGGCGGTTGCATGCAGGGTAGCGGACACCTGACGGCGAGCCCCAGGGACGATGGTCCCGGGCGCACCACCTCGTCGTGGTGTCCGCTGTGAGCGAACTTCGGCGGTAGCCGGCAACGCCACAGGTCGCGACAGCATAGGCCGCGGGGCCGTGGCAGGTCACGGCGGTGTGACGTACTAGCCGAGACGCGCGTTCGATCGTACTTCGGTCATTGTGACCCCTCCGGGGGGTTTTCTGTCGAACGTGTTCGCTCCTCGGACACCTGCGGCCGGCCGGCCCCTCCCCGGCGGGGGTCCTGGTCGGGCTCGGTGGCGCGGTTGCGCTGGTCGGCGAGGTACTTCTCCTCCGGGGTGTACCGGTCGTCGCCCGGGTAGCGCTCGTCGGCGAACACACCGCGGTCCTCGGCGGGAAAGCGTTCCTCGGCGTCCGCGGGGTGGTCGGACCCTCCGGGCGCCTCCTTCGGCGTTTCCTGCCGCCCTGTGGCCTGCCGCGGAGCCGTCTCACCGCCGCGCTGCGGCCGGGGCTGCGACGGGCGGGCCCCCTCCTCGATCTGGGTGTTCTGGTCCGCCAGCCGGCCGCGGTCGACCACGAGGTGCCGCTCGGCCGCCGAGGCGGGATCCCCGTCCGGATCATCGGGATCATCCGGATCGTCCGGGCCGGACGAGTCGTCGGGGTCGGCGGAGTCGCCGCGCCCGGCGGAAACGTCGGAGTCGTCAGGTCGGCCGGGCTCGTCCGGGTCGCCGAAGCCGCGCGGATGGGCGGGGTCCTGAGCGGGGTCCTGGGCGGGATCGCCCGTGGCGCGCCCACGCTCGCCGGTCCCCCGGGCGGTGTCGGTGCCCTGGTCAGCGGTGGGCCGATCGTCCTCCGCAGCGGTCCGGCGATCGGCCGCAGCACGGGAGGTCGAGTCGGAGCCGGCTCCTGCGGTGCCCGTCGCGGCGGCGACCCCGCCGCGGCCGACGGTGTCGGCGGTGGCGCTCACCTCGTCACCAGGCGCGGGCGGTGCCGGCTCGACGACCCGTTCGCGGCCCGGGCGAAGGGTGGCCGAAAGGATGAAATAGAGCATCGCGAGCAGGAACACCAGGACCGAGGTCCAGACGTTCAGCCGCAGGCCGAGGATGTGGTTGACCGGGTCGACGCGGAGGTACTCGATCCAGCCCCGGCCGAGCGTGTAGCACATGACGTACAACGCGAACGCCCGCCCGTGGCCGAGCCGGAACCGCTTGTCGGCCCAGATCACCAGCAGCGCGGTGCCGACGTCCCAGATGCTCTCGAACAGGTAGGTCGGCTGGAACGTGGCGTACTGCTCATATCCGATCGGACGGTGCGCCGGGTCGATCCGCAGGCCCCACCACGCGGTGGTGGGAGCGCCGAACAACTCCTGGTTGAACCAGTTGCCCCACCGTCCGATCGCCTGGGCGAGGACGATTCCGGGCGCCAGCGCGTCGGCCAGCGCCGGCAGCGGAATACCGCGCCGGTGGCAGGCGATCCAGGCGCCGAGCGCGCCGAACGCCACGCCCCCCCAGATCCCGAGGCCGCCCTCCCACACCGCGAACGCCCGCATCGGCTCCCGGCCCGGGCCGAAGTAGAGCTGGTAGTCGGTGATGACGTGGTAGAGACGGGCACCCACCAGGCCGAACGGGACCGCCCAGACGGCGATGTCGGCGACGGTCCCGGGCCGGCCGCCGCGCTCGATCCAGCGGCGGTTGCCCAGCCAGACCGCCGCAATGACGCCGAGAATGATGCATATCGCATACGCCCGGATCGGGAGCGGCCCGAGATGCCACACCCCCTGCGGAGGGCTGGGTATGGACGCGAGAATCTGCATGGCCTGTGATAACTCCTGCGGGCGATGGTTACCGGTCGGACCTTACCCGCTCACTGCTTGTTGGTCTTGGCAGCCGCGGAGTCGATCGCGAGCTTGAGCCCGGTCCCGCTGGTGTCGCCCGGGTCGAGCTGCTTGCCGTTGACGAACACCGTGGGGGTTCCCTGCACGCCGCGGTCGGTGCCGGTCTGGTCGACCGCCTTGACCCAGTTGGCGAAGTTGTCGCCGTTGACGCAGGTACGGAAGGAACCGGAGGTGAGCCCGATCCCCTTGCCGAGGTCGACCAGCTGGGCGTTGGTCCAGCTCTGGCTGTAGTTGGCGTACAGCGCGTCGTGCATCTCGCGGGCCTTGCCGGCGTTGACGGCGCACCCGAAGGCGTTGGCGGCGAGCTCGGTCGGCCGGCCGAAGCCGGGCAGGGTGAGGGGGTAGTAGATCACCCGCGCCTTGCCGGCATCGACCTGTTGGTTCAGGGTCTGCTCGGCATCGCTCTCGAAGTCCCGGCAGTGCGGGCAGGCGAAGTCCTCGAACATCTCCACCACGACGGGGGCACCGGCCTTGCCGAAGCCGACACCGTCGCCCTGGCCGCCCGCCTTGCCGGCGACCGGGGTTGGGTCGCTCTTGGAGGTCGGTTTGTACGGCGCGACGACGCCCTCGGGGTAGGCGGCGGTGGTGTCGACCTTGGAACGCTGCCACTGGACGACCGCGGCGATGGCCACGATCACCACGGCCACGGCCACGGCTACGCCGATGCGCATCATGTTCTCGCGCCGCTTGGCCTGCGCCGCCTGCCGGGCACGCTCGGCGCGCAACTGCTCCCGGGCCGACTTCTTGCTCATGCCGCTCTCCGCCTCGTCTGTCCACCGGCGCCGCCACGTCGCGGCGCCGGATGCTGGTGGTGCCTCACTACGCTCGCCGGCGTACGCCGTCGGCGAGGTCGCGGGCGACTTCGCGCACCCGCTCGACGCCGGTGCGTTCGTCGGGCGCGTCCAGCAACGGGCGTACGAACGCCGAGCCGACGATCACCGCGTCCGCACTCGCCGCCACCTCGGCGGCCTGGTCGCCGTTGGACACACCGAGCCCGACACCGACGGGCAGGTCGGTGACCTCGCGCAGCCTGGCGACCAGTCCGGGGGCACCGGAGCTGGTCTGCTCACGGGCGCCGGTCACACCCATCACCGACGCGGCGTAGACGAATCCCCGGGAGGCCTGCGCGGTGAGCCGCAGCCGCTCGGTGGACGACGACAGCGCGACCAGGAAGACCCGGTCCAGGCCGGTCGCGTCGCTGGCGGCGATCCACTCCTCGGCTTCCTCCGGAATCAGGTCGGGCGTGATCAGCCCCGCCCCGCCGGCCGAGGAGAGGTCTCGTGCGAAGCGTTCAACGCCGTAGCGCTCGATGGGGTTCCAGTAGGTCATCACCAGGGTCGGGACGCCGAAGCCGGAAACCGCCTCGACCGTACGGAGAACGTCCTTGGTGCGGGTGCCGCCACGCAGCGCCTGGTCGGCCGCCGCCTGGATGGTCGGTCCGTCCATCGTCGGGTCGGAGTAGGGCAGGCCGACCTCGAAGACGTCGACCCCCGCCTCGGCCATCGCCTCGAACGCCGCGATCGCACCGTCGTAGCTCGGGAACCCCGCCGGCAGGTAGCCGACCAGAACCCCGCGGCCCTCCTCCTTCGCCCTGGCGAAGGCCGGGCCGACCCCGGCCGACGTCGAGGTGCTCACGCCTTCTCCTCCGTGCTCTCCCGCGCGGAGTCCGCCTGCACGGCGTTCTCCCGCTCCGTGCCGGCCGTCTCCACCCCGGGCTTGCCGTCGAGCAGCCCGAACCACGTGGCGGCGGTGTCGACGTCCTTGTCACCGCGGCCGGACAGGCACACCAGCACGGTCGCGTCCGGGCCGAGGTCCTTGGCCACCCGCAGCGCGCCGGCCACCGCGTGCGCGGACTCGATCGCGGGGATGATCCCCTCGGTCCGGGTCAGCAGCCGCAGCGCGTCCATCGCCTCGGCGTCGGTCACCGGGAGGTAGGTCGCGCGCCCGGTGTCGTGCAGCCAGGCGTGCTCGGGCCCCACGCCCGGGTAGTCCAGGCCGGCGGAGATCGAGTGGCTCTCGATGGTCTGGCCGTCCTCGTCCTGGAGGAGGTAGGACCGGGTGCCGTGCAGGACGCCGACCTGACCGGAGGTGATCGTCGCGGCGTGCCGGCCGGTGTCCACGCCGTCACCGCCTGCCTCGAAGCCGTACAGCCGGACGGACTCGTCGGGGACGAACGCGGTGAACATGCCGATCGCGTTGGACCCGCCGCCCACACACGCGCACACCGCGTGTGGAAGGGAGCCGGTCAACTCGATCGTCTGCGCCCGGGACTCGTCGCCGATGCCGCGGCAGAAGTCGCGCACCATCACCGGGAACGGGTGCGGCCCGGCAGCGGTGCCCAGGAGGTAGTGCGTGTCGTCGACGGAGGCCACCCAGTCGCGCAGCGCCTCGTTGATCGCGTCCTTCAGGGTCCGGCTGCCGGTGGTCACCGGGATCACCTTGGCGCCGAGCAACTCCATCCGGGCGACGTTGAGCGCCTGCCGGCGGGTGTCCTCCTCGCCCATGTAGACCACGCACTCCAGGTCGAGGTAGGCGCAGGCGGTGGCGGTGGCCACGCCGTGCTGCCCGGCCCCGGTCTCGGCGATGATCCGGGTCTTGCCCATCCGGACCGCCAGCAGCGCCTGGCCGAGGACGTTGCGGATCTTGTGGGCGCCGGTGTGGTTGAGGTCCTCCCGCTTGAGCAGGATCCGGACGCCGGCCGCCTCGGACAGCCGGGTGGCGTCGTAGAGCAGGCTCGGCAGGTTGGCGTACTCCCGGAACATCCGGTCCAGCTCGGCGGTGAACGCCGGGTCGGCCTGTGCGGCGCGGTGCGCCTGCTCGAGTTCGTCGAGCGCGCTGATCAGAGCCTCGGGGGTGAACCGGCCGCCGAAGCGACCGAAATGTCCGTCGAGTCCCTGACCGAGCGCGCTCCGGTCGGTGTTGGCAGCGGCCACGTCAGTCATCGAGTCACTTCGGTTCCGGGATCGGTTGCGAGTGGGTCGGGCGCCCGGTCGTGGGCTCAGTCATGGTGCAGGGCCGGATGGGCACCGGCCGCGACCAGATCGGCCACCGCGGACCGGGGGTCCTTCCCGGTGACCAGGCTCTCGCCGACGAGAACGGCGTGGGCACCGGCGCGGGCGTACTCGATCACGTCGTGGGGCCCGCGTACGCCCGACTCCGCCACCTTGACGATACCGTCCGGGACCCGCGGCGAGAGCCGGCTGAAGGCGGCCCGGTCGACCTCGAGAGTGCGCAGGTCACGGGCGTTGACGCCGATCAGCTTCGCGCCCGCGTCGACGGCCCGCTCGACCTCCTCCTCGGTGTGCACCTCGACCAGCGGGGTGAGGCCGATCGACACCGCGCGCTCGATCAGCGAGACCAGGGCGTTCTGCTGTAGGGCGGCCACGATGAGCAGCACCAGGTCGGCGCCGTAGGCCCGGGCCTCCCACAGCTGGTAGCTGGTGATCACGAAGTCCTTGCGGAGGATCGGAACGTCCACCGCGGAGCGCACCGCCCGGAGGTCCTCGATCGAGCCGCCGAACCGACGGCGCTCGGTGAGCACGCTGATCACGGCGGCCCCGCCGGCCTGGTAGTCGGTGGCGAGCGCGGCCGGATCGGCGATCGCGGCGAGCGCGCCCTTGCTGGGACTCGACCTCTTGACCTCCGCGATGACGGCCACGCCGTCGCCCCGCAGAACCGGCACGGGATCGATGGCGTACGGAAGAAGGGCGACCCGCTTCTTCAGATCGTCGATCGAGACTCTCGCCTGCCGCTCCTCAAGGTCGGCGCGGACCCCGTCGAGGATCTCGTCGAGAACACTCACGCAGTCAGTCCTTCCTGAGCGACCTAAGCGCAGGCGCGGGTCTTCGGCGAACGACCCGCTCTCGCTTCCAGAGACCTGCTCAGAGTAACGACGACCTCCCCCCACCCCGACACCGGCTGGCGGTCGGGGGCCTGTCCGTGCAGGGTCGCGTGCACGGCGGAGGGGGTACGGAACAGGCCCGGAATCAGTGCCAAAACCGAGCGGAACGGCGGACAGGGCCCCGGGTCACGACCCCGGAGCCCTGTCCGCCACCCGCCGGGCCGGGCTACTTCGAGCCCGGCCCCACGGAGCTCACAGCTTGATGACCAGGCTGGACATCACCTTGTCGGCGAAGGTCTGGCGCTTCTTGTCCCACAGGGGCCAGAGGAACCCGACGTAGCAGGGCAGCGCGTCCAGGATGTGCGCGAGCGCACGGACGAACGTCGTACCCGGACCCAGCGGCTGCCCGTCGGACTCACGGACCAGCTTGATGTTGAGCACCTGCTTGCCGATGCTCTGGCCGGTTCGGCCCTGCCGGAAGACGATGTTCCAGATGCTGATGCCCAGGCTCACGAGGTAGAGGATCGAGCCGATCGCCGTGGCGGCCCCGGACGGCTGGCCGCCGGACTGCAGACCGCCCATGAGCGCCGCGCCGATGGCGCCGGGGATCCAGGCCACCACCCCGTCGATGAGGTAGGCGCCGAGACGGTGGACCCACGGGGCGAGGATGTCCCGGTCGATCTGGGGAGCACCGGCGTACTCCCCGTACTGCCCCGGCTGGCCGTACTGGCTCTGTTCGTACTGGTTCTGCTGCTGGCCGTACTGCTGGCCGTACCCCTCCTGGCCCTGGGGGTACGCCTGGCCGTAGCCCGGCTGCTGGCCATGACCCTGCTGCTGGCCGTACTGCTGCCCGTACTGGCCCGGTTGCTGTTGCTGGCCGTAGCCCTGCTGGCCGCCGTGTCCCTGGGCCTGTTGGCCGTAAGGATCCTGAGGCTGCGGAGCACCGTGCCGTCCCGAGGATGAGCCCTGATCGCGCGCGTCGGAACCCGGCGGGGTCGGTGTACTCACAACCGTCTCCGTTCTGGAAGTCACAAGTGAAGGTGGGTACGAATCCGAGCAGGTTAGCGGTCACCACCTACACCTGGAACCAACTTGGGATCACGGGTTGGGGTTACGGTGAATCCGTGTCGCATCCGACCCTGAACCGACCGAGTGGTCCGGGCGGTCCGAGTGGTCCGAGCGGTCCGCCCGCCGGGACCGCCGCCCGCCCGGACGTGCTGCCGCCGGACAGCACGCTGGCCGGCATCGCCGTCCTCGGGGCAGCCGGGCTGGGACTGGCGGCGGCGAACGCCTTCTCGGGCAGCAGGTTCGGCGTCCCGTGCCTGCTGCACTCCCTCACCGGTCTGGACTGCCCGCTGTGCGGTACGACCCGGATGGCGGCCGCCGTACTGCACGGCGACCTGGCCGGCGCGCTCGGGTTCAACGCGCCGGCCCTCCTCGCCATCCTGGTCGTGGCTTACCTCTGGCTGAGCTGGACGCTCGAGCGCCTGGGCGTCCGCGTACGCCTCCCCCGCCCCGCGCTGGGCCCGCGGGCACGGTCGGCGCTCCTCCCGGCGGTGGTGGCGGCGGCCGTGCTCTTCATGGTGCTTCGCAACCTGCCCTGGCCGCCGTTCACCGCCCTGCACGTCTGACCGACCGGCCCGTCTGACCGACCGGCCCGTCTGACCGACCGGCACGCCCGATCGGCATGCGAGCGCCGACCTACCCGAGCGCCTTCCGCGCCAGGTCGAAGTACTGGTCACCGCGCACCACGCGGTAGTCGGCGCCGAGCGAGGCGGTCACCTCCGCCAGGTCCTGGGGCGTCATCGCCCAGGCGTTCACGCCGATCGCGACGAACCTCGGCGATGTGCCGTCCCAGCCCTTCGCTGAGCGGGCGATGGCGTCCTTGGTCTCCTGCACTCCGCCGACGCCGAGGATGGTGGCCAGCGGCGTACCGCCCTCGACGAGCCTGGTGGTCGTCGTGCCGGACCAGTTCAGGAAGATCCCCTGCGGCTCGGCGTCGGAGACGTACGCCCGCGTCTTGTCCGCAGACAAATCCACGTCGCGGCCGTCGACCCGGTTGAGCACGTACACGATCCCCATCCCGGTCGCGTGCATGTACTTCCCGGTCTGTTCCGTGAATCGTCCGAACGTGCCGTCCGGCCACGGGGTCGGGTAGATGTAGCCCGCGCCGGACGGCCCGGCCACCAGCAGGTCGTTGTCGGTCGCGGTGCGCTGGAAGTGGCTGAGGAAGTTCGGCGCGGCGTCGGCCAGCAGCGGGTTGGTGGTCCAGTTGACCGGCACGCTGCCCCGGCCCGGGTTGTCCCAAAGAACCCGCAGCCGGTGCTCGTTGTACTGCAGGTTGTCGCCCTCGGACATGGTGAAGGTGACGTAGACCTTGTTCTCCAGTTTGAGTGTGGGCGCGGGCTTCTGCCGGTCGGAGATCGGCGCCTGTGCACCGGAGTGCACGGTGAGGTTCTCGAACCAGTCCGCGGCGAGCACGTAGACGCCGTGCTTCGAGCACAGTTCGGTGCCGCCGAACTCGCCGGCGATGTCCTGGGCGAACCACCCGAGATAGGGCGTGTACGGCTCGACCTCGGACATGATCCGCTCGAACAGCTCGCGCTCGGCGTCGACGTTCGGGTCCAGCCAGAACGTCATCGCGCCGTTGGCCACGGCGTAGTCGCGCAGGTACGCGAAGGCCACCTTCGTCGGCCGGGCCGGCTCGGTCTTGCTCACCGACACCTCGTACTCGTTCCACATCTCCACCGACAGCGTCAGCTTCGACGTCCCGGCGGGCGGGGCGAACCCGTACACGAAGTAGCGGTTGCCGTCGGCGAACCGGTGCAGCGGCGGGCCCAGGCTGGTCTGGGAGTTGCTGTCGTCGAAGAGGTACGGGTCCTCCGCGTCGGTGCCCGGCACGAAGTCGGCAACCACCTTGTCGTCCGCGCGCAACGTCACCTGGTGCACCGCGGGACCCCAGCCGTCGTTGGTGAACGCGTCGTCGAAGCGCACCCACACGCCCTTGCCGCCGAGCTGGCCGGTGAGGTCGAACTCGTACACCTGCCGGTTGGAGGCGTCGTGGAGGTGCGTGTCCACCTTGGCGATCGTCGTGTAGTACGACGGGAGGCCCGGCGGCAGACTGACGTCCTTCAGCGGCGGCAGGCCGATCAGCATCCGGTGGGTGGTCTGCGACCAGAGGTTCTCGAACTGCCAGCGGTAGGCGTCGATCCGGCTGGTGAAGCGTCCGCGCAGGTCCTCGACCACCTTCACGCCGTACTTCGCCGTCAGCGACTTCGCCAGGTCGGGGCCGACGGCGACGAGGTTGCGCAGGCCGGCGAGGGTGGTGGCGACGTTGAGCGAGTCGGGCACCTCGGGGTCGTAGACGACGCTGCCCCGGATCGCGCCGCGATACTTCGCCACCAGCTTCCAGAAGTCGTCGTGCACGGTGTAGGACACGTCCAGGTCGCGCAGCCAGGTCAGCCGGCCCTCGCCGCTGGTGGCGTCGTCGCCGATGAGGTAGATCTGCGGGCGAACCCGGTTCACCAACCCCTGCAGCGTTCCCAGCATCAGCTTCTCGTCGCCCGACAGGCCGGTGATGTCGACGACGTCGAGGGCACGTACGGGCGCGAAGTGCGGCAGTGCCTGACCGTCCGGCCAGCTGATGCCCGACCGCACCTGGGTGGCCGTCGTGGTGACGCCGGTGGCCGGGCTGCCGGTCGCCGCCTGTGCGGTCCCTTGGGCGAGCACGTTCGGCAACGTCGCCGCACCGAGTCCGGCCACGACCATCCGGCCGAAGGTCCGCCGCGAGTACTGGTTGTTCCATGTCATCGGTCGTCGCACCGCCTGGTGGTAAGCGCTGTCCGCGCGCTGGGGAAAGGGATCCGGGCACACCCGGCCACCGCGGCGACGAACTCGGGAGAGCTGCCTCCACGGCGCGATCGGCGTACGGGAGTTGCGGGAGTTGCGGCAGATACGGGAGTACTGGCGTACGGAAGGAGCGGGCGTGCCGGAGTTGCAGACGTACGTGAGCAACAGACGTACGTGACGAACGGGCGCTCGGGGAGGGCCGACGTGCGGAGGAACCACGAACGAGAGCTGACGTGCCGAGAAACGACGAGCAGATGCCCACCCCGGGCGCTAGCGATTGTCGCGGGCGCGGGTGTGCGCGGACAAGATCACTGGCCAGAGCAGGCCGCGTTGACGCGGTCCGCTCCGGCCAGTGAGGTGGACGGCTCAGCGGTGCCGAAGGGGTGCGCGGGACGGGCCCTACCGAGTGCGCAGCACCTCGGCCAGCTGGTCCACGGCCCACTCCAGGTCCGCCTGCTCGATCACCAGGGGCGGCGCCAGCCGGATCGTCGAACCGTGGGTGTCCTTGGCCAGCACGCCCCGCTCGGCCAGCGCGGCGCAGATGTCGCGGCCGGTGCCGAGCGCGGGATCGATGTCGATGCCGGCCCACAGACCGGCGGTGCGTACGCCCACCAGCCCCTTGCCCATCAGGCCGTTCAGGCGCTCGGCGAGAACGGCACCCAGGGCCGCGGCCCGGCGCTGGTAGCTGCCGTCGGCGAGCAGGCCCACCACCGCCCGGCCGACCGCACACGCCAGCGGGTTGCCGCCGAACGTGCTGCCGTGCTGGCCCGGGCGGACGACGCCCAGCACGTCCGGCGATCCGGCCACCGCCGAGACCGGAACGACCCCGCCGCCGAGCGCCTTGCCGAGGATGTAGAGATCGGGTACGACACCCTCGCGGTCGCAGGCGAACGTGGAGCCGGTCCGCCCCAGTCCGGCCTGGATCTCGTCGGCGAGCATGAGAACGCCCCGCTCGGTGCACGTGCGGCGGACGTCGCGCAGGTAGCCCTCCGGTGGCACGATCACCCCGGCCTCGCCCTGGACGGGTTCGATCAGCACGGCGACGGTGGTGTCGTCGATCGCGTCGGCGATCGCTCCCGCGTCGCCGTACGGCACGGTCACGAAGCCCGGGGTGTAGGGGCCGTAGTGGTCCCGGGCGTCCGGGTCGTCGGAGAAGCTCACGATCGTGATGGTGCGGCCGTGGAAGTTGCCGGCGGCAACGACGATGGTGGCCTGCCCGTCGGGGACGCCCTTGCGTTCGTAACCCCACTTGCGGGCCACCTTCAGCGCGGTCTCCACCGCCTCCGCGCCGGTGTTCATCGGCAGCACCATGACGTCCGGGGACGCGTCGGCGTCGGCGCCGGACGCGGGGTTCGACGCCGGGCTCGACGCCGCGACCAGGCCGGCGAGCTCGGCGCAGAACGCCCCGAACTGGTCGTGGTGGAACGCCCGGCTGATCAATGTCAGCCGGTCCAGCTGGTCCCGTGCCGCCGCGAGGATGGCCGGGTGGCGGTGCCCGAAGTTGAGCGCGGAGTACCCCGCCAGGCAGTCGAGGTAGCGACGCCCGTCCACGCCAGTCACCCAGGCGCCCTCGGCCTCGGCGGCGACGACCGGCAGCGGGTGGTAGTTGTGCGCGGCGTACCGCTCCGCGAGCGTGATCTGCTCGGCGGTCCGGTCCACAGCCCGGTCCACGGTCCGGATCGTCACGTCACCGAGCATCCGAGCCTCCCTCGATGCCGCTGTCGACGGAGCCCGGGCGGATCTCCAGCGTGCAGCACTTCGGCCCGCCACCGGACTTGCGTAGCTCGGACAGGTCCACCGGCACCGGCTCGTACCCGCGTTCGGCGAGCCGGCCCGCCAGCCCCGTCGCCTGCACGGGCAGCACGACGTTGCGGCCGTCCGACACGGCGTTCAGGCCCAGCACCACCGCGTCCGCCTCGTCGGCGAGCACCGCGTCCGGGTACAGCTCACGCAGCACCTGCCGGCTCTCCGGCGCGAACGCCTCCGGGTAGTAGACGACGTTGTGCTCGTCCAGCACCGACAGTGCGGTGTCCAGGTGGTAGAAGCGCGGGTCGACCAGGTGCAGCGTGACGACCGGCCGGTCGACGTACTCCGCCAGCTCGCGGTGGGCCGCCGGGTCGGTACGGAAGCCGGTGCCGGCGAGGATGCGGTCCGGCATGGTGAGCAGGTCGCCCTCCCCCTCGGCCACGGCCAGCGGGAGGTACGCGTCGCGGACGCCGTGCTCGACACCGTGGGTCTTGAACCACTCGAGGAAGCGGGTGGCCTCGGGCATCCGCTCCAGGTGGCGGAACCGCGAGCCGAACGCCAGCCCGTCCACCACCACCGCACCGTTCGCGGCGAACACCATGTCCGGCAGGCCGGGCGCGGGGTCGATCAGGCTCACCTCGTGGCCGAGGTCGAGGTAGGTCTGCCGCAGGCGCTCCCACTGCGCGATGGCGAGATCGGTGTCGACCGCCTTCTCCGGGTGCATCCACGGGTTGATCGCGTACGCGACGGTGAAGTACGTCGGCCGGCACATGAGGTAGTGCCGGCGGGTGGCGGTACGGACGCTTTCGCGAGCGTTGCCGGCGTTGTCGTGGTTGCCGTGACTGGCGGTCGTGGGCATCGAGAAACCTCCGCTGGAGTACGAACGGGGGCGCGAGCGGCCGCCGCGACCTTCCCGATGTCGAGCCTAGGTAGCCATCTACCCGCGACCCAATGCGTTCGGACTGCGCGTGGCCGGCGGTTCGTTGCGTGCTCTGCGCCGATCGCGGCGGATCGTTGCGCGGCTCGCCTCGGGGGCCTGAAGGGGCGCTCTGTGCCCGGCAGACGCCTGCCGCAGGCGGCTTCAGCCCGGGGTCTCCTGGCCGGTCAGCCCGGGCCGCTCCAGCAACCGGGACAGCACCAGCGAACTCCTGGTCCGGGCGACGTACGGCTCGGCGTTGATGCGTTCCAGCACCCGCTCGAAGTGCCCGATGTCGGCGGCGAGGATGTGCACCAGGGCGTCCGCCTCACCGGTCAGCGTGCAGGCCGCGACCACCTCCGGGAAGCGCGCCACTCCGGCCCGGATGGTCGCCGGCGAGGTTTTGCCCTGGCAGAAAAGCTCGACGTACGCCTCGGTGGTCCAGCCGAGCGCGCGCGGGTCGACCTTCGCGGTGAACCCGGTGACCGCACCCGCCTGCCGGAGCCGGTCCACCCGGCGCTTCACCGCCGGCGCGGACAGCCCCACCTGTGCCCCGATCTCGGCGAAGCTCGCCCGGCCGTCGTCGAGCAGCAGGGCGACGATGCGTTCGTCCACGGGGTCCAGCCGCACGCTCGCTCCTTCTCCTGGCTTCGTCCGGCGCCGGGTGCGGGTGCCCGGCTCACTCCTCGCCACCTGCTCGTACAACCGCCCTAAACTGTGCACCCGTGACCGGGTTCCGCGCATCCGACCCCACCGAGAACGCCACTCCGGCCGGCACGACGGCCACCGGCCTGGTCGGCGGGCTGGTCGGCGCCCGGGTCGGCGGCCGGGTCGCGATCCTCGTCAACGGTCTGCCCGCCTCCGGCAAGTCGACACTCGCCCCGCGGCTCGCCCGGGCGCTCGGCCTCCCGCTGTTCGCCAAGGACGTCATCAAGGAAACCCACGCGGACGTCCTCGGCGTGCACCCTCCCGACGACCGGCCGCAGCGGGCGTGGAACGCCGCCCTCGGGCGGGCCGCCAGCGAGACGATGTGGGCGCTGCTCGCCGACGCACCGCTCGGAGCGGTGCTGGAGAGTTCGTGGCGGGCCGACGTACGCCCGCTCGTCCAGGCCGGGCTGGCCCAGGCGAACGTGGCACGGACCGTCGAGATCTGGTGCGACGTACCCGCCGACGTCTCCTACGACCGCGACCGGATCCGGTGGGCGAGCCAGCACCGGATCCACGGTGCCCGGATCTCGGCGGCGGAGTGGACGGCGATGGTCGCCGACGGCCGGCCGCTCGCGCTCGGGCCGGTGCGGCGGGTGGACACCACCGGGCCGGTCGACGTCGACGCGCTGACCGCCTGGTGTCGTACGGAACTGGGGTGGGCGTAGGGCCGGGCGTAGCCGGTGCACGCCCCGTACTCCCAATCAACCATCCCGGGCAGGGTCAGAACAAGACTGCAGTTTTTCCTGCCAGGGCAGCAGAATCGCTGCTCATGACCTGGGATCCGTTCGGGACGATCGCCAACACGCTGTGGCTCGGCGGCGGGCAGTGGGCCGGCAAGTCGACGGTGGCCCGCATCCTCGCCGGCCGCTGTGGGATCACGGCGTACCACTACGACTACCACGACGCCCGTGGGCACGACGCCCGTCGCATCGCCGGCCGGGCCACCCGCGGGGAGCCGCTGACCGGACCGGACCCGGACGAGATGTGGGTCCGGCGTACGCCCGGCGACATGGCCGAGGACGCGCTGGCGGAGTTCGGCCGGAGGTTCGAGTGGACGCTGGACGACCTGCGGGGGCTGGTGTCCGGGCGGCCGATCCTCGCCGAGGGGTGGGGGCTGCGCCCCGAACTCGTCGCGCCGCTGCTGGAGTCGCCCGGCCGGATGCTGGTGATGGTGCCGACGGAGGAGTTCCGGCAACGCCAGCTGCGCGACCTCCCCCGCGCCCGGGAGTTCGGGCTACACGTCAGTGATCCCCGGCGTGCCCAGGCCAACCGGGTGGACCGGGACCGGCTGCTCGCGGAGTCGGCCGCCGAGGCCGCCCGCGAACGCGGGATACGCGTGATGGGCGTGGACGGAAGCAGGGACGCCGAACAGGTGGCCACCGAGGTCGCCGACCACTTCGCGCCCTACCTGGGCTGAGCTCCGCTCACCTGGGCCGTCCTGCGCTGTCCTGCGCAGTCCGGGCTATCGGCTGAACGGGCGCGGCGGTCAGGAGACCCTGCTGCTCTCCTCGGCGGAGGTGTCCGCGATCTGCTGCACCTCTGCCGGGCTGTGCCGGGGCACCCGGGGGCCGCCGAAGCCCATGACGTGCAGGATCTTGCCGACGAGCAGGGCGACCAGCGTTCCTCCGACCGCGCTGGCGAAGAACAGCCACCAGTTGCCGATCACGATCGCCAGGCCGGCGACCACCGAGGTGACCAGCAGGAGTCCCACGGTCGTCCAGGCAGCCGGAGTGTTGCCGTGGTGAGCCTGCGTGGTGTTCTCGCGGCGGTACTTGTCGCTGGTGTCGCTCATGTCGCTCATGTCGCTCATGGCCGACCCTCTCTTTCCGTGCCGTGCCTCATTGTGTCGCGGGCCCCGATCACCGGTGAGCCGGGGTCGCCCGGTCGCGGGGCCGCCGGTCAGTCACGCAGGGTGGGGTCCTCGCCGCGGTCCAGGGCCGCCCACGGGTCGTCGTCGGTACGCCTGGCCGCCGGGGCGTCGTACCGGCTGCCCATCGCCGGCCACGTCCGGCCCCGTACCACCGCGAACACCCCGCCGGCCACGACGAGTGCGCCGCCGGCCACCGCGAGCCAGGGCCAGGCCTCCACCGTGATCGTGGACGCCCGGGTGGCGCCTCCGCCGCCTCCACTTCCCGCCCCGCCGGCGATCGCCCGGCGTACCGCCGCGTCCGCGACGGAGCCGGTGCGGGTCCAGAAGGTCACGCACGAGGCGACCGCGGCGACTCCGGCCAGCGCGACCAGCACCCCGGCGATCTGGCGGCCGCGTCCCCTGGTGGCCAGCAGGGCGAGCACTCCGGCGAGCCCGAGGAAACCGGCGGACCGGACCAGCGGCGCGGCCTGCGCTCCGGTGACGGCGGTGTGCACCGCGGGGTAGTTGGGAATCGCCCACCGGGCGGCGAGCCAGGTGCGCCCGGCGGCCCACAGGACGAGGGCCGCGCCCGCGAGCACCAGGGCGAGTGCGAGGAAGAACTGCCGCCGGGCGGTCCGCTTCGGGGTCACTGAGGTCGCGGGAGTCGTGGAGGTCATGGGGATCACGGGGTCCGGAAGGTCTCCGCCACCGCGACCGCGCGCAGCGCCGCGGCGGCCTTGTTGCGGGTCTCGGCGTCCTCGGCCGCCGGGTCGGAGTCGGCCACGATTCCCCCGCCGGCCTGGACGTACGCCACACCGTTGCGCAGCAGCGCGGTGCGGATCGCGATCGCGGCGTCCAGGTCGCCGGCGAAGTCGAGGTAGCCGACGACCCCGCCGTACAGCCCGCGTCTGGTGGGTTCGAGCTTCTCGATGATCTCCATCGCCCGCGGCTTCGGCGCACCGGACAGGGTGCCCGCCGGGAAGCAGGCACACAGGGCGTCGAAGGCAGTCCGGCCCGGTGCGAGCCGGCCGACCACCGTGGACTCCAGGTGCATGACGTGGCTGTACCTGCGTACGGTCATGAAGTCGACCACCTCGACGCTGCCCGGCGCGCAGACCCGGCCGAGGTCGTTGCGGCCCAGGTCGACCAGCATCAGGTGCTCCGCGCGCTCCTTGTCGTCGGAGAGCAGCTCCTGCTCCAGCGCGTGGTCCTCCTCCGGAGTGGCGCCGCGCGGCCGGGTGCCCGCGATCGGGTGCGTCAGCGCCCGCTCACCGGTCACCGTCACCAGCGCCTCCGGGCTGGAACCCACGATGTCGAAGTCGCCGAAGCGCAGGAGGTACATGTACGGCGAGGGATTGGAGAAACGCAGCACGCGGTAGATGTCGAACGCCCGGGCCGTCGTCGCCCGCTCGAACCGCTGCGACACGACCACCTGGAACGCCTCGCCGGCGTGGATCTCCTCCTTGGCCTGCTCGACCGCCGCCATGTGCTCCTCGGCGGAACGCCGGCGCTCGTAGCCGGGCGGGGCCTGCAGGTCGGCCGCCGCCACGAACGACGGCGTGGGCTGGGCGAGCGCCTTCGTCATCGCGTCCAGCCGCTGCACGGCGTCGGACCAGGCCTGGTCGACGCGCTCGCCGGTGTCGTCCCAGTTGACCGCGTTGGCGATCAGCAGCACCGTGCCGTCCACGTGGTCGAGGACCGCGAGGTCGGTGGCCAGCATCAGCGCCAGCTCCGGTAGCCCGAGGTCGTCGGTGGTGAGGTCGGGCAGCCGTTCCAGCCGGCGTACCGCGTCATAGCCGATGTAGCCGACGAGCCCGCCGGTCAGCGGCGGCAGGCCGGGCAGATGAGGGGTGTGCAGCCGGGCCACCGTCTCCTGCACCGCGGCCAGCGGGTCGCCGCCCTCGGGCAACCCAACCGGCGGGTTGCCGAGCCAGTGCGCCTCGCCGTCGCGTTCGGTCAGCACCGCCGCGGAACGGACGCCGACGAAGGAGTACCTCCCCCACACCCCGCCGTGCTCGGCCGACTCGAACAGGAACGTGCCCGGCTCGTCGCGGGCCAGCTTGGCGTAGACGCCGAGCGGGGTTTCGGCGTCGGCGAGCAGCTTGCGGGTCACCGGGATCACCCGCCGCCCGGGCGCGAGGTCACGGAAGCCGGGGAGGTCGGGGGTGGTGGTGCCGAGGGACGTCACGGCCGGACCTCCTCGTCCGCGGCGGCCGGCTCGCCCACCTTCGCGGTGAGCAGACCGTCGTCGAAGCAGGTGCGGGTGCCGGTGTGGCAGGCCGGGCCCTCCTGGTCGACCCGGACCAGCAATGTGTCGCCGTCGCAGTCCAGCCGGACCTCCTTCACCCACTGCCGGTGGCCGGAGGTCTCGCCCTTCACCCAGTACTCCCGGCGGCTGCGGCTCCAGAACGTCGACCGGCCCGTGGTGAGCGTGCGGTGCAGGGCCTCGTCGTCCATCCAGCCGACCATCAGCACCTCGCCGGTGTCGTGCTGCTGGACCACCGCGACCACCAGGCCGTGGTCGTCGCGTTTGAGCCGGTCTGCGACCTCGGGGGCGAGTGCGGGGTGGGCACTGGGGTCGGCGCTGGGCATGCCCGCCATTGTTCCCGGTGCCACCGACAGCGGGCGCGACGGGTCGTGCCCGCTCCCTGACCGCGGTCGGCGACCCGGGCATAGCGGTACGAACGCCGATCCTTCATGGAGCCGGCATGGATCCGGCGCGAATTCGCCCCCGCTCCGCCGAGCCCTGGTGGCGAGCGGAGCCGGTGATCGGCCTGTCGGTGGGCCGTGGCAGTCTGCCCGCCATGGCGAACTCGGTGGTGCACTTCCGGTCCTCGTTCGAACCCGGCGAGCCCCGTCCCGACCTTGCGGGCGGCGACGGCCCGGCCGTCGACGGGCTCACCGTCGAGGTCGCGGGTGGGCCTGCCCATGCACCGGCCGCCAAACCCGGCGTCGGCTTCACCGGCCGGCACGCACTCCGCTACGCCGCCGAGCGGGCGAGCGCGGCTCCGCGCAGCGTGGCGTTGTTCGCGGTGGACGTCGAGGTCGGACCCGACACCGAGCTGTCCTACGTCCTGTTCCCGGAGTTCACCTCCGGTGACCTGACCTACGCCGCGACCTACGCCGCGGTCGACCTCGAGTTCGCCGACGGCACCCGGCTCAGCGAGCTCGGCGCGCGCGACCAGTACGACCAGCCCGCGGACGCGGCCGCCCAGGGCGCCGCCCGCATGCTCTACGCCGACCAGTGGAACCTCCGGCGGATCGCGGTCGGCGCGGTCGCCGCCGGCCGCCGGGTCACCGCCGTGCTGCTCACCCACCACCAGCCCGATGGTCCGGTCGACACCGATGGCACCGTGCCGTTCCGGGGCTGGGTGGACGACATCGTTCTGGCCGAGCGCGCCCGTCCCGCCGGGGAGCCGCGGCGGCTGTCCGACCACGTGCTCACCACCCGCGGCACGCACTCGAGCGGGGCGTTCTCCCGGGGCAACAACGTCCCGGCCGCGGCGGTGCCGCTGGGCTTCAACTTCTGGACGCCGGTCACCGACGCGGGCACGCTGCGCTGGGAGTACGAGTACCACGGCGGCAACGACGACGAAAACCGGCCGCGGCTGCAGGCGCTGGGACTGAGCCACCAGCCCAGCCCGTGGATGGGCGACCGGCAGACGTTCCAGGTGATGCCGTCCAGCGCCGCGGGCACCCCCGACGCCGACCGTACCGCGCGGGCGCTGTCGTTCAGCCACGACAACGAGATCGCCCGCCCGCACTGGTACTCCGTGACCTTCGACGACGGCCTGGTCGCCGAGATAGCCCCGGCAGACCACGCGGCGATGTTCCGGTTCACGTTCACCGGGCCGACGTCCACGCTGCTCTTCGACAACGTCGACGCCGACGCGGGGGTGAGTGTCGATCCCGAGACGGGCGTGCTGACCGGCTACACCGACGTCGGCAGCCAGCGTTCCAACGGCGCGAGCCGGATGTTCGTGTACGCGGAGTTCGACCGGCCCGTGGTCGAGTCCGGCCGGCCCGACGGCGTGGGCGAGCGTGCGCACGCGGCGGCGTACGCGCGGTTCGACCCGACCGGCGACCGTACGGTCACCATGCGGATCGCCACCTCGCTGATCAGCCTGGACCAGGCCCGCCACAACCTGGCGTTGGAGATCGGCGCCGACGACACCTTCGACGACGTTCGCGAGCGCGCCCAGCGGCAGTGGGACGACACCCTCGGCGTGCTCGAGGTGGAGGGGGCGAGCGAGGACCAGCTCACCACGCTGTACTCCAACCTCTACCGGCTCTACCTCTATCCCAACTCCGGCTACGAGAACACCGGCACCGTACAGCGGCCCATCTATGCGCATGCCGTGCAGTCCGCGACGTCCTCGCCGTCGAGCGGCCCCACCCGGACAGGCGCCGACGTCGTTCCCGGCAAGGCCTATGTCAACAACGGCTTCTGGGACACCTACCGCACCACCTGGCCGGCCTACGCACTGCTCACCCCCACGCTGGCCGGCGAGCTGGTGGAGGGGTTCGTCCAGCAGTACCGCGACGGCGGCTGGATCGCCCGGTGGTCCTCCCCCGGCTACGCCGACTGCATGGTCGGCACGAGTTCCGACGTGGCCTTCGCCGACGCCTACTGCAAGGGGATCGAGGGCTTCGACGCCTGGGCGGCCTACGAGTCGGCGGTGAAGAACGCCACTGTCCGCCCGCCCAACCCGTTCGTCGGCCGCAAGGGGATGGAACGCTCGCCCTTCCTCGGCTACACGCCGGAGGAGGCGACCGAGGAGGCGATGTCGTGGTCGATGGACGGCTACATCAACGACTTCGGCATCGCCATGATGGCCGGGCAGCTGGCGCGGGACGTGGGGCCCGACGACGCCCGCTACGCCCGGTTGCGCGAGGAGGAGGAATACTTCCGCCGCCGTGCGCTGGGTTACGTCCACCTGTTCGACCCGGCGGTCGGGTTCTTCCAGGGCCGGCACGGCGACGGTTCGCGGCGGCTGTCTCCCCAGGAGTTCGACCCGCGGATGTGGGGCTTCGACTACACCGAGACCAACGCGTGGAACATGGCGTTCCACGTTCCGCACGACGGCGCCGGGCTCGCCTGGCTGTACGGCGGACGGGAGGCACTCGCGCGCAGGCTGGACGAGTTCTTCGCCACCCCCGAGACCGGCGAGGAGCGGTTCAAGGGCTCCTACCATCACGTGATCCACGAGATGATCGAGGCTCGCGACGTCCGGATGGGGATGTACGGCCACAGCAACCAGCCGGCCCACCACATCGCCTACATGTACACCTACGCCGGACAGCCCGCGCGCACGCAGGAGAAGGTGCGCGAGGTGCTCACCCGGCTCTATGTCGGCAGTGAGCTCGGCCAGGGCTACTGCGGCGACGAGGACAACGGCGAGATGTCGGCGTGGCAGGTGTTCAGCGCGCTCGGGTTCTACCCGCTGCAGATGGGCAGCCCCCGCTATGCGATCGGCTCGCCGTTGTTCACCCGGGCGACGGTGCACCTGGAGTCGGGTGCCGACCTGGTGATCAGCGCGCCGGACAACAGTGCCGACAACATCTACGTGCAGGGCCTCACCGTGGACGGCGTGCCCTACGACCGGGCGTGGCTGCCGCACGACCTGCTCGCCAAGGGCGGCGTGCTGGAGTTCGCCATGGGACCCGAGCCGTCCGGCTGGGCGAGCGGGCCGGATGCCGCTCCGCCGTCGGTCACCGAGCCCGGCGAGGCGCCCGCACCCCTCGTCGACGTCACCCGGCCCAGCTCCGGCACCGCCCGGGCAAGTGAGGGAGTGGACGCGGAGCCCCTGTTCGACGACACCTCGGCCGGCTCGGTGGCGTTCGCCGGGACCCGGCGGTGGGTGTCGTACGAGCTGGCGGCGCCGGCCCGGGTCGGCTTCTACACACTCACGTCCCCCGTGGACAACGCCGGTGCGGCCCCGGAAGCGTGGGTGCTCGCCGGCTCCCGCGACGGGACAAGCTGGGAGGTGCTGGACACCAGGAGCGGGGAGGAGTTCGGGTGGCCGCTGCAGACCCGGCCGTTCCAGGTCGCAGCGCCGGGCGACTACACCCACTACCGGCTCGGCCTCGCGCCGGCGACCGAAACCACCGCGGGCGGCACACCGGTGTCCCTCGCCCAGGTGGAGCTGCTGGCCTAGGGTGCGTTGCGAAGTGGACCGCCGGCCGCACGAGACACGCGTCCGGCGGGCCGCTTCGGCACCTGCCCCGGCGTCCTACGATCGGGGGCATGACTGATCACGCCCGCGCCGAACGCCGAGCGCTCGCCGACCTGCTGGACGCACTGGGCCCGGACGCACCCACCCTGTGCGCCGACTGGACGACATCCGACCTCGCCGCCCACCTGGTGATCCGGGAGAGTGACCCGCTGGGCGCCGCGGGCATCCTGCTGTCGCCCCTCGCCGGTAAGACGAAGGAACGCATGACCGGGCTGGTCGGGCGACTCGGCTACGCCGAACTGGTCGACCGGTTCCGCCAGGGCCCGCCGTCGTGGTCGCCGGCTCGGCTGGCGGCGGTGGACCGCGCCGCCAACACGGTGGAGTTCTTCGTCCACCACGAGGACGTACGGCGAGCCCAGCCGGACTGGACTCCGCGCGACCTGCCGGCCGACTTCGAGGACCTCCTGTGGCGGCGGGTCGGCAGTGCCGGCCGGATGCTGTTCCGCCGGTCCGCCGCCGGAGTGCTGGTGGCCCGACCCGACGGGGCCACGGCCCGGGTTCGCAACGGCGAGCCGACCGCCGTGCTGTCCGGGCTCCCCAGCGAGATCACGTTGTACATGTTCGGGCGCAGGGGCGTGTCCCGGGCCGAGGTCGGCGGGCCGCCGGCGGCGGTCCAGGCACTGGCCCACGCCCCGCTCGGGGTCTGACGGGGCCGACGACCCAACGCCCTGACAGGCCCGTCCTCGGGGCGAGCCGCGTCCCGCCTCGGCGGACCACGAGGCCGGCACCTGCCCGGGCCACGGCGAGTCCGGGCGGCCCGGTGTAGCCTGCGGGCGGAATTGTCAGCAAGGCAGCAGCAAGACAACAGCAGACGACAGGGGAGCGCGGAAGCGCTGAGAGTGCGGGCCGCCAGCGATGGCGACGCCCGCAGACCCTCGAACCTGATCTGGGTAATGCCAGCGCAGGAAGTCGGTCTGTCCGTTCGTCACCGGGCCCGCTCCCGGCCGATCGACCGATCGGGCGCGGAGCTCCGCGCGGCGAGCCGGACCTGTGGCACTCGGCCGCGTCTCCTCCCCGGTGCAGGGAGGACGTTCATGACCCAGGATGCGACCTCGACCGCGACGCGCGGTCAGCAGCCCGTCAACCGACGGTGGCGCACCGTCGACATCATCGTCGCCGCCGTGGTCGCGGTGGCCTTCGGTGTGGTGTTCGTCGCGTGGGGCGTGCTGTACAACGCGGTCACCCCCGTCTTCGTCGGCTTCAAGCCGGCCCAGGCGGTGATCTACGGCATGTGGCTGCTCCCCGGCGTCCTCGGCGGGCTGCTGATCCGCAAGCCGGGCGCCGCGGTGTTCACCGAACTCGTCGCGGCCGTCGTCTCGGTCCTGCTCGGCGTGGACAGCCCACTGGCGATCATCCTGTACGGCCTGGTCCAGGGCCTGGGCGCGGAACTCGTCTTCGCGGCGTTCCGCTACCGCAGGTGGCGGCTGCCGGTGGCGCTGCTCGCCGGCGCGGTCGCCGGCCTCGTCCCGGCCGTGATGGACAACGTGCTCTACAACGTCGCGTGGGCGCCGACCTGGCAGCTCGTGTACGGCGTCCTCGTCGTGGTGAGCTCCGTCGTCATCGCCGGGGCCGGCTCGTTCGCGCTCGTCCGGGCACTTGCCGCCACCGGCGTCCTGGCGCCGTTCGCGTCCGGCCGGGAGCAGACACCCCGGTGAGCGCGTCGGCGACGGCGTCCCTGCAGGCCGCGTCCGGGCCCGGCTCCGCACTGTCGATCCAGGCCCGCGGGTGGTCGTTCCGGTACGCCGGGCGGCACACGTGGGCGGTCCGCGACCTCGACCTCGCCGTGGAGCCGGGCGAGCGGGTGCTGCTCGCCGGTCCGTCCGGCGGCGGCAAGAGCACCCTGCTCACCGGCCTCGCCGGCCTGCTCGACGCCGAACAGGCCGGCGACGTCGAGGGGACCCTGCTGGTCGGCGGCTCGCCTCCGCAGCAGGTCCGCGACCGGATCGGCCTGGCGTTCCAGGATCCGGAGACGCAGCTGGTGATGGCCCGGGCCGGCGACGACGTGGCGTTCGGCCTGGAGAACCGCGCCGTGCCCACCGAGCGCATCTGGTCGCGGGTCGACGAGGCACTCGCGCTGACCGGTTTCCCGTACGGCCGGGACCACCCGACCGGGCGGCTGTCCGGCGGGGAGAAGCAGCGGCTCGTCCTGGCCGGAGTGGTGGCGCTGCGCCCGGACCTGATCCTGCTGGACGAGCCGACCGCCAACCTCGACCCCGACGGGGCGGCACTCGTACGCCGGGCCGTCGACCAGGTGGTCGCGGCCACCGGAGCGACGCTGGTCGTGGTCGACCACCGGGTCGGCGACTGGCTTCCGCAGATGGACCGGGTGGTGGTGCTCCGCTCCGGCGGCGGCGTGCTCGCCGACGGAACCCCGGAGAAGGTCTTCGCCGCCGACCACGGGTCGCTGGCCGCGGCCGGAGTGTGGATCCCGGGCGAGGTCCCGTCGCCCCGCCTGCCCGCGTCCGCACCCGCGCCCGCACTCGAGCCGGCGAGCTCAGCGGCCACCACGACTGCGCCGACCACCCCGACCGGCCTGCTCACCGCCACGTCGCTCGGCTACACCTATCCGGCCGCGGACCGGCCCGCACTCTCCGACGCCGGCCTGCGGCTGTCCGCCGGTGAGGTGGTCGCCGTTTCCGGCGCGAACGGCTCCGGCAAGTCCACCCTCGCCATGCTCACGGCCGGCCTGCTCGCACCGTCGGCGGGTGAGGTGACCGTCTCCCCCGACCTGTCACCCGGGCTCGCCGCCGGGCGCCGGCCGTTGCACCGCTGGCGCGCGGCGCAGCTGGTACGCGTGGTGGGCACGGTGTTCCAGGATCCCGAACACCAGTTTCTCGCCGCGAGCGTGCGGGCCGAGCTCGCCCTCGGGCCCCGGCTCGCCGGCCTCTCCCCCGAGGACGCCGGCCGCCGGGTGGACGAGCTCCTGCACCGGCTCGCCCTGGACCACCTGGCCGACGCGAACCCGTTCACTCTGTCCGGCGGGGAAAAGCGCCGGCTGTCGGTGGGCACCGCGCTGGCGACCGGGCCGCGGGTCCTCGTCCTGGACGAGCCGACGTTCGGGCAGGACCGGCGTACCTGGGGTGAGCTGGTCGACCTGCTCGCCGAGCTGCGCGAGGACGGTCACGCGATCTGCTGCGTGAGCCACGACCGCGACCTGATCGCCGTGCTCGCGGACCGGGAGATCCGCGTGCGGTCCGGGCGGGTGATCGGGTGAGCGTCCTCGCCGAACCGATCGTCACCGACCCGAACGCACCGGTCAGCCGGCTGAATCCGGTCACCAAGATCGTCGCGGCGTTCGTGATCCTGGCCGGGCTGCTGGTCACGGCCGATGCGGTGACGCCTGCCCTCGTCCTCGGCGCCGAACTGGCGGCCATCGCGGCGGCCGGCCTGCGCTGGCGGATCCTTCTCCGCCGGCTAGTGCTGCTGTTCGTCACCGTCGCCGGGCTGGCGTTGTCCACCCTGCTGTTCACCGACCAGACCGGCGGAACGGTGTGGCTCGATGCCGGTCCGCTGCAGGTGTCCAGCCAGAGCGTGCTGGCCACCGTCTCGGTGGTGACCCGGGTGCTCGCCATCGCGCTGCCGGGGGTGGTGGCGTTCGCCTCCACCGACCCGACCGAGTTCGCCGACGCGCTGGTGCAGCACTTCCGTACGCCACCTCGGTTCACGTTCGGCGCGCTGGCGGCGTTCCGGCTGCTGCCGGTGCTCGGCGACGAGTGGCGGACGCTGCTGCTCGCCCGCCGCGCGCGGGGGCTGGACGCCGGCCGGTCGCCGGTACGCCGGGCGCGGTTGTTCGCCTCCGGTGTGTTCGCCCTGCTGGTGGTGGCGATCCGGCGTGGGGTCCGGCTGGCGACCGCGATGGAGTCGCGCGGCTTCACCGACCGGCCGGACCGCACGCTCGCCCGGCCCCGGCCGCTGCGGCGCGCGGACTGGGTGTTCGTCGCCGCCACGGTCGCGGTCGTCGCGGGCGCCACCGCGGTCAGTGTCGTCCTGGGCACCTGGCGGTTCCTGTTCTGGTAGCGGGCACTCCTGGACCCCTGACATCTGTCACGGGTCCGGCCCGCCCGACCCACACAGGACCGGCCGTCGCACCTTCGTCACACTGAGCGGGTGACGATCGCCGACGAACGCCAGCCCGAGCTCGAGCTCCGTCCACCGCGGCACCGCGTCGCTCCTCGGGCCAGGCGGTACTGGACCGCCCGGGCGGGTGCCGGCTGGGTGCTGCTGCTCGCCGTACAGGTCGGGTGGTGGATCCTCGGCGGCGGCGCCACCGGCTGGCGGGTGACCGGTGTGGTGGCGACCGTCGTCCTCGGCGCCGCCCACGTGACGGTGATGCCGCGCTGGCGCTACCACGTACACCGCTGGGAGGCCACCGGCGAGGCCGTCTACACCCAGTCCGGATGGTTCGACCAGGAACGCCGGATCGCACCGGTGTCCCGGATCCAGACGGTGGACAGCGAACGCGGCCCGCTGGAGCAGCTCTTCGGGCTGTCGAACGTCACCGTCACCACCGCCTCGGCCGCCGGCCCGCTGAAGATCCACGGCCTGGACCGCGACACCGCCGAGCGGCTGGTCGACGAGCTCACCCGCACCACCCAGGCCAACCAGGGGGACGCGACGTGACGGAGCGACCGGCGGCGGTGGACGGCGACCAGACCGAACGCGCGGACCACACCGAGCACGCCGAGCACACCGGCGCCCCACCCGCCGCGGCGAACGCGACCGACACCGCGGGCTGGCGGCGGCTGAGCCCGCGGATGCTCGCGGTCCACCCCGTGCAGGAACTCGTCCGGTCCTTCCCCGCCCTGATCGGTGCCGTGGTGGCCGGGAGCACCAGCGGGCACGGCCCGCTGTGGGGCCTGGTCGGCCTGGTCCTCGTGGTCGCCCTCGGAACGCTGCGGTGGTTCACCACCACCTACCGCATCTCTCCCACACACGTGCAGGTCCGCCGCGGTCTGTTGCGCCGCCGGGTGCTGACCGTCCCCCGCGACCGGGTGCGCACCGTCGACGTCACCGCGAACGCGATGCACCGGGTGGTGGGGCTGGCCCGGGTCGAGATCGGCACCGGCCGTTCGGACCGCAAGGGCGAGAGCGGGCTGAAGCTGGACGCCCTCGCCGGCCCGGACGCCCACCGGCTGCGCGAGGAGCTCCTGCACCGGCTCCCGGCGGGAGCCACGCCCGTGCCCGCCACCGCGCCCGAAGGCGCAGCCACACCCGAACCAGCGCCGGCATCGGCACCGCGACCAACGCCGGCATCGGCACCGCGACCAACGCCGGCATCGGCACCGCGACCAACGCCGGCATCGGCGAGCGCCTCGGGGCGGGAGATCAGGCTGGCCACCCTCGACCCGCGATGGGTGAGGTACGGGCCGTTCACGCTGTCCGGGCTGCTGACCGTCGGCGTGGTCGTCGGCTTCGGTTCCCGCGCGGTGTCGGAGGCGAAGATCGACCTGGGCAAGGTCGGCCCGGTCCGCGAGCTGCTGGACCAGGTACGCGGCGCGGGCTGGCTGGTGGGAGCGGTCGAGGTGGTCGTCCTGCTGCTGGCCGTCTGCGTCCTCGCGTCCACGCTGGCCTACGTCCTGGCGTTCTGGAACTACCGGCTCACCCGGCATCCGGGCGGGACCCTGCATGTCAACCGCGGCCTGATCACCACCCGCGCCACCAGCATCGAGGAGCGCCGGATGCGCGGCGTCGAGCTCAGCGAGCCGCTGTCCCTGCGGCTCGTCGGCGGGGCAAGGTGCATCGCCATCGCCACCGGGCTGCGGGTCGGCCGGGGCGCCGAACGCGGCGGCTCGCTGCTGCTTCCCCCGGCACCGCGCAAGGTCGCCCTGCGGGTGGCCGGTGACGTGTTCGGCGGAGTCGAGCCGTACGCCACGCCACTCCTCCCGCACGGGCCGAAGGCCGTACGGCGAAGGTTCACCCGCGCACTCTGGCCGACCGCGCTGCTGGTCGCCGTCCTGGCCGTCCTGCACCGGGTCGCCGGGCTTCCCTCATGGGTGTGGCAGGCCTCGCTGGTGCTGCTCCCCTGCGCCGCGCTGGTCGCCGTGGACCGGGCGCGCAGCCTCGGTCACGCGCTACGGGACGGTGTGCTGGTCTGCCGGTTCGGTTCGCTCGTACGCCGGCGCAACGTGCTGACCTGCGACGGCGTACTGGGGTGGAACCTCCGGCAGTCGTACTTCCAGCGCCGGGTGGGGCTGACGACGCTGGTCGCGACCACCGCGGCCGGACGCCAGCACTACGAGATCCCGGACGTCGACACCTCCGAGGCGGTCCGGGTGGCCGACGCCGCCGTGCCCGGTCTGCTGACGCCGTTCCTGGTCCGGCCCGCCGACCAGCCGGAGGCCGACCGTTCGGTCGCCTGACCGTTCCGACGGCTGAGAGGTCACTCGTCGGTGGCCTCGTCGAGCACGCGCTCGGCGGCTCGCACGAAGTAGGTAACCGAGTCCGCGGGGCTGAGCGCCATCGCCCGCAGGTGGTCGAACGCCAGGCTGTGGCGGTAGACCTCGGCGTGGCTCTCGACGTAGCGGTTGGCGGTCATCGTCTCGACGTACACCGCCTCCGGCTCGTGCGGGTTGGGAAACTCGAGGATGTCGAACGAGCCGGCGCTGGCCGGGTGCGCGCCCGCCGAGGCGGGCAGCACCTGGACCGTCACGGTGCCGCGTTCGGCGTACTCGCGCAGCCGGTCGTACTGCTCGGCCATCACCTTGGCCGACCCGACCATCCAGGTCAGCGCGGGCTCGGCGATGACCAGCCAGAAGCGAAATGGGTCCGCCTCGCGGGCCAACAGGCGCTGCCGGGTCATCCGTGCCTCGACCCGCCGGTCGATCTCGGACGGCGAGGACAGGCCCATCGTGGCGCCGCGGATGATCTCGCGGGCGTAGTCCTCGGTCTGCATCAGGCCGTGGATCACGTGCGCGCTGTACGAGCGCATGCCGGCGAGCTGTGCCTCGAGCTCGATGTAGTCGACGTAGTCGCTGGGCAGGAACTCCGCGTAGGCGTCCCACCAGCCCTTGGTCCGTGCGGTCCGGGTCTTGCTGAGAATGGCCGTGCGGCGGCCCTCCTCGACGTTGTAGAGGTCGAGGAGCAGGTTGAGGTCCTTCAGGCCGACCCCGACGACCGCGGTCTCGATTCGGCTGATCTTGGCGACCGACCAGCCCGTCTTCGCGGCGACCTCCTCCAACGTCACCTGGGCGCGTTCGCGGAACATCCGTAGCTCCGCGGCGAGCCGGCGGCGCTGGATCGTGGGAGGTTTCGTACTCGGCATGCGTCTTTCCCCGTTTGGCGTGGCCAGCAGATGTTTTGTCATTCGATATTGCGGGAAATAGTCCGTCTTCGCACCAGGTTCAGCCCAACCCGTACCGCACGACACAAGTGCAAATTTACGCATTGATGTTGTAGGTGGCGTTGCTCGGGATTACGGTCGACTCAGGTTCGTGTACCCAGAGCCATCACTCCACGGGGGAGGTTCGTGCGATGGCAACGACACCCGAGAGGCTGGGGCATTCGGGCTGGTTGCCGACGTCGTACCCCGATGTCGGCTTCCTCCTACCCCAGCATGACCGGCCTCCGCGGCCGGAAACCGAGGTCGGCACCGAGGTCATCACCGACGTCGACCCCGAGGCTCTCACCGAGGCACTGACCGAACTGGATCACCGCGCGAGCGATCTCGCGTCGATCCACCGACCGGACCGGGACCCGTTCCGCTGGCAGCTCCGCTGGGGTTCGCTCCCCTGGCTCGGGCACGACCGCCCGCCGTTGTGCGTCTTCTGCCGCCGGCCGTGGCTGTGTCCGCCCGCCGCGTGGGCGCACGCCCAGCTGTCCACCCCCAGGTGCTCCGCCCCCGAGCACCCCAGCCAGGAGGCCCCCTGATGTCCACCCCTCCGCCCGTGTTCGGTGCAGCCACCGAGGAGGAGCGCACCATCGCCACCGCCACCGGCCCGCGCGCCGGCACCCCCACCGGTTCGTCCTCGGGTTCGCATGCGCGTTCGGGTTCGCGTACACGTTCGGGTTCGCGTTCACGTCCGGGGCACGAGGACTCCCCGCACCGCGCACCGCGCACGCTGCGGATCGACCCGGACCAGCCCGTCCCCGCGGACGCCGACCTCGCGTCCTACGACAGCGTGGTGGCGGTCGAGCCGGTCCCGAGAGTTCCGTACGCCTGGATTCAGCTCGTACGCCCGGGCGGCCGGCTGGTCGTGTCGTGGCGCAACCCGTTCGCCGGCTCGGTCGAGGCGCACCTCACCGTCACCGAGGACGGCCGGGCCACCGGGCACTTCGTCGGCTGGAGCGGCGCACCCGATGCCTGCGCGCAGGCATCGGTCGTGGCCGAGGCCGAGGGCGCGGTGCCGTGGTACCACACCACGACCACGCTCGACCCGGAGGCGATCTGGGCGGACCCGGCGGCGTTGTTCGGGCTGGGGATCCGGCTGCCGCACCTGCGCTGGGCACGGACCGGACCGGGCCGGCACGAAGGATGCGCCACCGCCGGCACCGCACCGGACACCGCCACGACGCGGCACTGGGTGTACGACGACAGCTCCTGCGCGTCGGCCCTGCGGCTGCCCTCCGGCGAGGTCCGGGTCGAACAACACGGCCCGCGCCTTCTGTGGCGGGAGGTCGAGTCGGCGTTGCGGTGGTGGGACGAACAGGGCCGGCCGACGTTCGAGCGGTTCGGGCTCAGCGTGACGTCGTTCGGCCAGTTCGCCTGGCTGGGCCACCGCTGCTCCGGCCGGATCTGGCGCCTCTGACCCCCTCGCGGCGGGGCACCGGCCACCGGCGCCCCGCCCGTCGCCTGCGCTGCTGACCCTGGGCTGCGGGGAAGGCGGTGTACGACGTGACCGGTCACTGGTCACTGGTCACTGGTCACTGGTCACTGGTCACCACAGGGTGAGCGAGTCCTTCAGGACGTCGGCGAGCACGTGGTCGCCGACGTCGATCGGGGCGATGGACAGCAGCCGATGCTGACGGCTCGCCCCGTCCACGAGGTCGGCTATGTCGGCCTCGGCGTACCCCACCTCCGACAGACCGTTCGGCATGCCGGTGTCGCGCATCAGCCGGGTGACCGCCGCGGGCAGCCGCTCGCACGGCTCCGCCACCGCGTCGGTCTCGGGGTCGAGGACGTGTGCCGCCCACAGGTGCCGCTCGGGGTTCGCCTCGTACGTACGCCGGAACGCCGCCGGCGCGGTCAGCACCACCGACATGCCGTGCGGGACCATCGGCTCGGCGTCGGGGTAGTCGGGCGGGCGGAAGTCGCGCACCCGGCCGGCGATCGGGTAGGCGCAGGCGTGCGGGATGTGCACCCCCGCGTTCCCGAACCCCAGCCCGGCGAACAACGCGGCCTGCAGCATGTCGGTGCGCGCGGCGAGGTCGTCGCCTGCCCGGTGGGCGGTCCGGAACGACCGGGCGAGCAGCGGCAGGGTCTGCCGGATCCACACGTCGGAGACCGGGTTCGCGCCGCAGTAGGCGACGCGTTCCTCCGGGCGGCGCTTCGGGTACGCGTCGTACGGGCGGGCGGTGTAGGACTCCAGCGCGTGGCAGAGGATGTCGAACCCGGTGGCCGCGGTGACTCCCGGTGGCAGCGTGAGGGTCACCTCCGGGTCGACGACGGCGAGCGCGGGCCGCAGCCGCGGATGGCTGATGCCGGTCTTCACCCGCAGGTCGAGGACGTCGAGGACGCAGACGGCCGTGCTCTCCGCCCCGGTGCCGGCGGTGGTGGGGACCGCCACCAGCGGGGCGAGCGGCCCGGCCGGTGCGAGCCCCTTGCCGATCGGCGCGTTCAGGTAGTCGGCCAGGTCGGCCGGGTGGGACGTCAGCAGGTCGACCGCCTTGGCGGTGTCGATCGCCGAGCCGCCGCCCACGCCGACGAAGCCGTCCCAGCCGCCGTCGCGGGCGAAGTCCACCGCGGCCGCGATGCTCTGGTCGGTGGGTTCCACGTGGACGCCGGTGAACAGCTCCGCGGCCAGGCCGGCGGCGCGCAGGGAGTCGACCACCCGGTCGGGTACGCCGGTGGCGGCGACGCCGGGGTCGGTGAGCACCAGGACGCGGGAGGCGCCGAGCTGGGCGACGTCGTACCCGATCTCGGCCACCGCACCGGCGCCGAACTTCAGCGCGGGCCCGCCCCAGGTGAAGACGGTCTCCGTCCCGGTCGGTGTGCCGACCTCGATGTCTGCCTCGGTGTCTGCCTCGGTGTCTGCCCCGATGTCTGCCCCGGTGTCCCGCATCGTGGCCGCTCCCTCGCTCGCCGTACGTCCCGTTCCAGCGACAGTGACGCACCCGGCACGGGCACGCAACCGGGGAACGCCCCGCCGAGCGGGCGAGGTACGGTCGGTCGACGTGACTCATCCCCACATCGACCGCGAACCCGCGAGCGCCCCGGCCCTGCGCGCCGAAGCCGTCCTGCTCGACCTGGACGGCACCCTGGTCGACTCCACCGAGGCCCTTCGCCGCTCGTGGACGACCTGGGCCATCGAGCAGGAGCTGACCCAGCAGGACTTCGCCCAGGTCCTCGGCCACGGCCTCACCTCGTCCGCGATCGTCGCCGCGCTGGTCCCGCCGGATCGGATCGCGGCCGCGCAGGCCCGGATCGACGAGCTCGAGGTCGAGGACGTGACCGGGATCGTGGCACTGCCGGGCGCACAGGCGTTCGTCTCCTCGCTTCCGGCCGGGCGGTGGACCATCGTCACGTCCGGTAACCGCGCTGTGGCGAGGGCCCGCCTGCGGGTTGCCGGCCTCCCGGTGCCGGACACCCTGGTCAGCGCGGACGACGTACGCCACGGCAAGCCCGACCCGGAGCCGTACCTCCTCGGCGCCAAGCGCCTCGGCATCGCACCCGAACGCTGTGTGGTCGTGGAGGACGCACCCGCGGGCCTGACCTCCGCGCGCGCCGCCGGAATGGCGACCGTCGCGGTGACCACCCACTACGAGCGGGCCGAGCTCGACGCCGACGTGGTTGTCGGGGACCTACAGAACGTCCGGGTCGAGGTTGACGGCGATGGCCTCACCATCTCGGTGGCCGACGGGGCATGATCGGGGTGACCGCCCGCGTGACCCCACGGCATGCAGGGCACACCCACAGGAGGTAGGCGATGGGGAGGATCCCCCGGCGCTCGGCGATCATCGGCGCCCTCGTCGCGTTGACGCTCACGGCGGCATGCTCGGCTGGCAGCCGCACGACCGGCGACAGCGACCGTAAGGACCAGGGCGACACGCTCTCGGTCGGCTTCATCGCCGAGCCGGTGAGCCTGGACTTCACCCGCAACGACGGCGCGGCCATCCCGCAGGCGCTGCTGGTCAACGTCTACGAGGGCCTGGTCAAGCTGGACGCACACGGCAGGATCGTTCCCCTGCTGGCCGGCGGGTGGAAGGTCAGCGCGGACCGGCGCACCTACACGTTCACCCTGCGAAAGGGTGTGACCTTCTCCGACGGCAGGCCGTTCACCGCGCAGGACGCGGCGTTCAGCATCAACCGTGTCAAGACCGGCTGGACAACCTCGCTGAAGGCCGGCATGGACGTCGTGCAGGACGCGCGGGCCACCTCCCCCACCTCCCTGGTGGTGACGCTGAAGCGGCCGAGCAACCAGTGGTTGTTCGCGATGACCACCCGGATCGGCGCGATGTTCTCGCGTACCGGCGTGTCGAAGCTCGCCACCACACCCGTGGGCACGGGGCCGTACGTGCTCGACCACTGGGACCGCGGCGACGAACTGGTGCTGAAGGCCAGGAAGGACTACTGGGGCACCAAGCCGGCGATGCGCCAGGTGACGCTGAAGTACTTCAAGGATCCCACCGCGATGAACAACGCGATGCGCACCGGCGGCATCCACGTGGTGAGCACGGTGCAGGCGCCGGAAAGCCTGGCGGAGTTCAAGGATCGCTCGAAATATCACGTGATCGAGGGCACCAGCAACGCCGAGGTGGTGCTGTCGTACAACAACGCCAGGCCGCCGTTGACGGACCGCCGGGTCCGGCAGGCACTGTCGTACGCGATCGACCGTAAAGCCGTCCTTGACACCGCCTGGGCCGGGCACGGCACGCTGATCGGGTCGATGGTTCCGCCGACCGACCCGTGGTACGAGAACCTGTCCGGCACCTATCCGTACGACCCGGCGAAGGCGCGGCGGCTGCTCGCCCAGGCCGGGCATCCAAAGCTGACGCTGCGGCTGCGGATCCCCAACCTGCCCTACGCGGTGGCCAGCGCACAGGTGGTGAAGAGCCAGCTCGCCGACGTCGGGGTGACCGCGAAGATCGACGAGCTGGAGTTTCCGGCCCGGTGGCTGGACGTGGTTTTCACCAAGGCCGACTACGACCTGTCGATCATCGCCCACGTCGAGCCGCGCGACATCACCTCGTGGGGAAACCCGGACTACTACTGGCGGTACGACAACCCGCGGGTGCGCGAGCTGCTCGACCAGGCCGACGCGGGCACCCCCGCCGTCCAGGTCGCCCGGATGAAGCAGGTCGCCCGCACCATCACCGACGACGCGGCCGCGGACTGGCTGTTCCTGCTGCCCAACCTGATGGTCGCCGACCCCGCCGTGCGCGGGCTGCCGACCAACGTCGTGTCGGAGGCGTTCGACCTCACCGCCGTGTCCTGGGCGCGGTCCTGACGTCGTGCTGTTCCGCCTCCTGACCCGGACCGGGGTGTTCGCCGGCAGCGTCGTGGCCGCCAGCGTGGTGGTGTTCGCGTTCATGGCGGTGCTGCCCGGCGACCCCGCTCGGGTCGCGCTCGGCGTCAACGCCACCCCGAGGGCGGTCGCTGCGCTGCGGCGGGAGTTCGGCACCGACCGGCCGCTGGTCGCGCAGTACGCCGACTGGGCGCGCGGGTTGTTCGTCGGTGACTTCGGCGTCTCCTACGTCACCCGGACGCCGATCGGACCGCAGGTGCTCGACCGGTTGCTGGTGACGCTGTGGCTGGTCGGCGCCGCCATGGTGGTCGCCGTGCTGGTCGCCGTACCCGTCGGCACCGTGATGGCCGTCCACCACCGGCGGCTGCGGGGGCTGGCACTGTCGGCGCTGAGCCAGCTCGGCATCGCGGTGCCGGCGTTCCTGACCGGGGTGCTGGCGGTCGCGATCTTCTCCGTACGCCTGGGCTGGCTGCCGGCGGGCGGCTGGACTCCACCGGCGGAGGACCCCGGGCAGTTCGTCCGGCAGCTCGTCCTGCCGGCGGGCGCGCTCGGCCTGGCGCAGGCCGCGATCCTCGCCCGCTACGTCCGCACGGCCGTGCTCGACGTGCTGCGCGAGGACTATCTGCGGACGGTGCGCGCGAAGGGCCTCACCCTGGGCCGGGCGCTGGTGCGGCACGGGCTGCGCAACGCCGCCATCCCGGTGACCACCGTCCTCGGCCTGCAACTGGCCACGCTGCTGGTCGGGGCGATCGTGGTGGAACGCGTGTTCGTCATCCCGGGCCTGGGCAGCCTGCTGCTGGACGGAGTGGCCAACCGCGACCTGCTGCTGGTCCAGGGAGTGGTGATGGTGCTGGTCGTCGCGGTGCTGGTGGTCAACTACGTCGTCGACGTGCTGTACGCCGTGCTCGACCCGCGGCTGCGGAGGGCGGCATGACCGAGGCACCCGAGGCGCCCGAGACCGCCGCCGACCGGCGCGAAGGCACTGTCAACCAGCGCGGACGCGGTGTCAACCCGTCCTTGCTTTCAGGCGGAGTCCTCGTCGCGCTCGTCGTCGCCCTTGCCCTGGTGTCGTTCCTGTGGACCCCGCACGACCCGAGCCGGGTGGACGCCGCGCACCGGCTACTCGGACCGGACGGCACGTACTGGCTGGGCACCGACAAGTTCGGCCGGGACATCGCCAGCCGGCTGATGGTGGGTGCGCGGACGACGTTGTTCGTCGGCGTCGTCGCGGTCGGCGTGGCCGCCCTGCTGGGTACCCCGCTCGGCATCTGGGCCGGGATGTCCCGCGGCCTGGTCGGTGGGCTGCTCGCCCGGGTGACCGACCTGGCGATGGCGTTTCCCGCACTGCTGCTGGCGATCATGTTCGGTGCGGTGTTCGGGGCCAGCACGCTCACCGCGATGGTGGCGATCGGCCTGGCGACCGTACCCGCGTACATCCGGATCGTGCGGGCAGGCACGCTGTCGGTGCTGGCCCGGGAGTACGTGCTCGCGGCCCGCGCCGCCGGTCGCCGCGGGCCGGGTATCGCGGTGCGGCACGTTCTCCCGAACGTCGCCGGGCTGGTCATCGTGCAGGGGTCGGTGTCGTTCGCGATCGCCGTGCTCGCCGAGGCCGGGCTGTCGTTCCTCGGCTTCGGCACCGCACCGCCGACGCCCTCGTGGGGCCGGATGCTGCAGGAGTCGCAGGAGTTGTTGTTCGTGCATCCGCTGCTGGCGTTGTGGCCGGGCCTGGCCATCATGCTCGCCGTACTCGGTTTCAACCTCGCCGGTGACGGACTCCGCGACCGCTACGACCCCAGGTCGGTGAGCCGATGACCGCTGACAAGCCGGCGTTGACGGTGGCCGGCCTGCGGATCGGGACCGGCGGCCGCTCACTCGTCCGCGACGTCGGCTTCACGATCGCGCCGGGCGAACGCGTCGGCCTGGTGGGCGAGTCCGGCTCCGGGAAGTCGCTGACCACCCTGGCCGTCATGGGCCTGCTGCCCGAGGGGCTCACCGCGCAAGGCGAGGTTGCGCTGGCCGGAACGCCCGGAAACCTGCTGGACCGCGACGACCGCGCGATGTCGCGGCTGCGCGGGCAGGCGATGGGCATGGTGTTCCAGGAACCCATGTCGGCGCTCAACCCGGTGCGGCGCGTCGGGGACCAGGTGGCCGAGGTCCTGCGCATCCACCGACCGGAACTCGGCCGGTCGGGGGCGGCGGCCCGGGCGGTGGAGCTGCTCTCCGCCGCACGCCTGCCCGACCCGGCCGAGGCCGCCCGGGCGTACCCACACCAGCTGTCGGGCGGCCAGCGCCAGCGAGTCGTACTGGCGATCGCACTGGCCAACGATCCCGCCGTGCTGTTGTGCGACGAACCCACCAGCGCACTGGACGTCACCGTTCAGGCGCAGGTGCTCGACCTGATCGTGGCCGGCACCGCGACCCGCGGCACCGGGCTGCTGTTCGTGACCCACGACCTCGCCGTGGTGGCCACCGTGTGCAGCCGGGTGCTGGTGATGCGGGACGGCGAACTCGTGGAGACCGGCCCGGTCGCGGAGGTGTTCAACCGGCCGCGCCATCCGTACACGCGTGCCCTGGTCGACGCCGCCGACCTGAGCGGATCCACCCCACCGCCGCGTCCGGAGGCCGCCGGGCAGTCTGGCGGGGAGTCCGGGTCGCCTCCGATGGTGTCGGTGTCCGGACTGTCGCGTACCTACCGCCGGGCTCGTACGTCACTGCGTACGCCGCCGTCGGTGCCCGCGTTGCGGGACGTGAGCTTCGACATCGCCGCCGGGCAGCGGTTCGGGGTTGTCGGGGAGTCCGGCTCGGGCAAGTCGACGCTGGTACGCCTGCTGGCCGGGCTCGACCAGCCGAGCGCCGGCACCGTCCACTTCGCCGGTCGGCGGGTGGACGGCGTACCCGAACGCCGGCTGCGGTTCCTGCGCGAGGACCTGCAACTGGTCTTCCAGGACCCGACGGGTTCGCTCGACCCCAGAATGCCGGTCGGGGAGATCGTCGCCGAGCCGCTGGTCGCGCTGCGCGGCCGGGCCTGGCGTACGCACCTGCCCCGCGTGCGCGACCTGCTCGCCGCCGTCGGCCTGCCCGCCGACGCGGCGGACCGCTACCCGCACCAGTTCTCCGGCGGGCAGCGGCAGCGGATCTCCCTCGCCCGCGCGCTGGCGCCCGCCCCGAAGGTGCTGGTGGCCGACGAACCGGTCAGCGCCCTGGACGCCTCGGTCCGAGGTCAGGTGCTGGACCTGCTCGCGTCGCTGGCGGACTCGTTCGGGCTGACGCTGGTGTTCGTGTCGCACGACCTGTCGGTGGTACGCCGGGTCTGCGACACCGTCGCCGTCCTGCACGCGGGTGAGCTGGTGGAGCTTGGCCCGGCCGAGCGCGTCCTCACCCGGCCCGAACACCCTTACACGCAAGGATTGCTGGCCGCGGTGCCCAGCATGTCCAGGGCGCCGGCCGGCGCCACGGCGGGCGAGCTTGCCGGCGAGCGGCCGTATCGCGAACCGTCCTCGTGAGCCGGCGCTGATCCTCCGCGGCAGAATCCGTCAGCCGGCGGATCGATCGGCGGCCACGCCGGTCGCTTCGCCGCTGGTTTCGTCCCCGGCCTGGTCGGCCCAGCGGCTGGTCCAGCGGCGCAGGGGTTTCAGTGCGTCCGGGTCGTGGGCGTACCTGCCGGCCAGGTCGGCCAGCATCATCTGCCCGGCCCAGCGCAGACAGTCGGCCGGGATGGACGCCGCCTGCGGGCCGTAGCCCGCCGCCCAGCCCTCGGCGAGTTCGGCCAGCAGGTCCCGCTCGGCCGTAGACAACGCGGCCAGGGCGGGATCGACGGTCAGCAGCGCGTACGTACGGGCGACGTCCAGCAGCGGATGACCGCGACGGGCGTTGACCCAGTCCACGATGGCGCTCACCTCGTCCCCGTCGACCAGGACGTTCAGCGGATGCCAGTCCAGGTGCAGCAGCGCACCGGTCGACTGGTCGCCGGACTCCCCCGCACCGACGAGGCCGGCCGGCGCCGCGGCGCGCGCGTCGATCGCGTCCATCACCTCAGCGGGCGCCGGGACGCGGTGCAGTTCCCGCTGCGCGGCGCCCATCAGCTCACCCAGGTGGTAGGCCGACCCGAGCCCGGCGCGCAGCACGTCCGCGACGGTCCGGCCCGGAAGCCAGCGCAGCAGAACGACCTCCAGCCGAGCCGTGCCGGCGTGCCGCACCACCTCCGGCACGGGGAGTCCGGCCGAACCCGCCGCCCGCATCGCCGCGAGCTGGGCCGGGATGCCCGAGCCGGGCGCGGTGCAACGCAGGGCGTACGGCGTGTCGGCGTACCACACCTTCCACGTCTCACCGGTCGCGCCGCCGGCAGGTTCGATCCGCGCGTCGGCGGGCAGGTCGATGGCCGCCAGCGCCTCGGTCACCATGGACTCCATGGACTGGGTCATGGCGGGAGGCTACCGACCACTCCAGGTTTGCACCGGTTCGGTCCGAGCAAGGGAGATGCCATGAGCACCGAGAACCGCGACAACCAGGACAACCGGGACCGCCGGGACCGCCGGGACCGCCGGGACCGGACGACCCGGATCCGGGTGGAGCCCAGCCCCAAGCGGGTGCGGGTGATGCTCGGCGGCCGGACCGTGGCCGACAGCGAGCATGCGCTGCTGGTCTGGGAGAAGCCGTACTATCCGACGTACTTCCTGCCCGCCCGCGACGTGCGCACCGACGCGTTCCGGGCGACCGGTGAGCGCGACCACTCCCCCGGTCTGGGGGACGCCGAGATCCACACGGTGGTCGTGGGCGAGCGCGAGGCGCCAGACGCCGCCCGGTGGTACCGCGACTCACCGGTCGCCGAGGTCAGGGACACGGTCCGCCTGGACTGGAACGCGATGGACGCGTGGTTCGAGGAGGACGAGGAGGTGTACGTCCACCCGCGCGACCCGTACAAGCGGGTGGACGTGCTGGCGAGTTCCCGGCACGTACGCGTCGAGGTCGGCGGAGTCACCGTGGCGGAGACCACGCGGCCGCGGATCCTGTTCGAGACCGGCCTTCCGCCTCGCTACTACCTCCCCAAGACCGACGTCCGGCTGGACCTGCTGGAGCCCACCGACCACCGGACGCAGTGCCCCTACAAGGGAAGCGCGAACTACTACACGGTCGTGGTCGACGGCAACCGGCACGAGAACCTCGCCTGGTGGTACCAACACCCCACACTGGAGAGCGCCAAGATCGCGGGCTACGTCGCGTTCTACAACGAGTTCGTCGATCTGCACGTCGACGGGCGCCACCTTCCGCGACCGGAGACGCCGTTCAGCTGAGACCGGCGGGCGAACAAGCCTTCCCGGCTCGCCGACAGGGCCGGTCGGGCCGCGAGCTCAGCGGACGACGTGGCCGGCCTGGCGCAAGGTCTCCTTGACATCGCCGATCCGCAGGTCCCCGAAGTGGAAGACGCTCGCCGCCAGCACCGCGTCGGCACCGGCGTCGATCGCGGGCGGGAAGTCCGAGAGCCGCCCCGCACCGCCGCTGGCGATCAGCGGGATGTCCACCACCCGGCGTACGGCGGCGATCATCTCCACGTCGTAACCCGCCTTCGTACCGTCGGCGTCCATGGAGTTCAGCAGGATCTCCCCCGCCCCCAGCTCGGCTCCGCGCCGCGCCCACTCCACCGCGTCGAGTCCGGCACCGCGGCGCCCGCCGTGCGTGGTCACCTCGAACCCGGACGGCATCCCCTCGGCCCGGCGCGCGTCCACCGACAGCACCAGCACCTGCGAGCCGAACCGGTGGGCGATCTCGGCCACCAGGTCCGGCCGCGCGATCGCCGCGGTGTTGATCCCTACCTTGTCCGCGCCGGCCCGCAACAACCGGTCGACGTCCTCCACCGACCGCACGCCCCCGCCGACGGTCAGCGGGATGAACACCTGTTCGGCGGTACGGCGTACGACGTCCTGGGTGGTCTCCCGGCCCTGAGCGGAGGCGGAGACGTCGAGGAACGTGAGCTCGTCCGCGCCCTCGGCGTCGTAGACCTTGGCCATCTCCACCGGGTCGCCGGCATCGCGGAGGTCGGCGAAGTTGACGCCCTTCACCACCCGGCCGGCGTCGACGTCAAGACACGGAATGACCCGGACCGCGAGGCTGCTGCTGCTCATGCCTCGAAGGTCGGGACGAGCATCGCCCGGCCGACGGTGTGCCCGAACAGGTTGAAGCCGAGCAGTGCCGGGCTCGCACCCTCGGGCAGGTCGAGTGAGTCCACGTCGAGGGCGTGCACCACGAAGTAGTACCGGTGCGGACCGTGCCCGGGCGGCGGAGCGGCGCCGAGGTACTGGCGTACGCCGCCGTCGTTGGTGAGGGTGACCGCGCCGTCGGGCAGCTTGGCGCCGTCCGTCTCACCGGCACCGGTGGGCAGTTCGGTCGTGGTCACCGGGAGGTTGTAGACGGCCCAGTGCCAGAAGCCGCTCGCGGTCGGCGCGTCCGGGTCGTAGACGGTGACGGCGAAGCCGCGGGTCTCCTCGGGGAAGCCGGACCAGGCCAGGTGCGGTGAGGTGTCGGACCCGCCCGCACCGAAGATCCCGGACAGATGCGGCGTCGCCATCGTCTGACCGTCGGCGATGTCGTCGCTGGTCAGGGTGAACTCCGCCACCTTCGGCAGCGCGTCGTAGGGATTGGGTGCCGAGCTCATGGATCCTCCCTCAGCCGGTAGTTCCTTCGTACGGTTGCTTCGTACGCTAGCGCCACGCACCGCGCTTGCGGCCCTCGGCGGGCGGTGCGGTCTGTGCCCAGATCCGCCGCCACGACGCGACCGGCGGCCCGGACGGGTCGGGCGTCTCGCCCCGTGCGGCCCGCCGGGTGGCGTCCCACCAGGAGGTCGCGTCCTCGTCGAGCAGTCGCGCCACGCCCGCCTGGATGCGGGGCGCGAAGGTGCGCGGCGCCTCGCCCTCGGCCGGCCAGATCGGCGCACCGAAGCGGATCCGCACCGGCAGCCGGCCCGGACGGGGCCAGCCGCGCCCGCGCGGCATCGCGGCGTAGGAGCCGCGGATCCCGATCGGGACGACGGGGACGCCGTGCTCGACGGCCAGCCAGGACGCGCCGAGGCGGAACCTGCTGGCCCAGCCGTCCACCGAACGGGTCCCCTCGGGGAACACCACGACGTTCCAGCCCTGGTCGAGCAGGTCGCCCGGGGTGGTCGACAGGGTGCCGCCGCGGCGTTCGATCGGGAAGGTGTTGAACACCATCGCCGAGCCGCTGGCCCGCCACCAGGTGTCGAAGAAGTAGTCGGCCGCGGCCGCGACGGCGGTGCGGCGGCGCCACTCGTCCGGCAGCGAGCACAGGATCAGCGGGGTGTCCAGGTGCGAGGTGTGGTTGGCCACGAACAGGACCGGCGGCTTCAGCGTGGTGAGGACGTCCAGCCCGGCCGTCTGCGGCGTGATGGTGGAGCTCAGCAACGGATGCAGCCCGAACCGCTGCACCACGTCGCGGACGGCGTTGGCGGTGGGCGTACGAGCCCAGGCCGTGGGGAACACCGAGGGCTGCTTGGGCGGCTGGAACGGCTGGGCCGACAACGGCACCAGCGGCCGCCGGCCCCACCGCCAGCCCCGCGCCACGGTCCGCACGTCCTGCGCGGTCTCCCGGACGAAGCGCACGGGGTTCTTGCTGCTCATCCCACCCTCACCGCACATCCGAGATCAGGTGCGGCGGGTTGTGCGTGTAGGTGATCGACGGCGAACGCCCGACCGTGCCGCTCACCATCTCCAGCGCGTCGGCCAGCGTGGACGCGGCCCGGAAGCCCATCCGCTCCACCGCGCGCCGGTCCGCGCCCACCCACACGACGTCGCCCACGTGGTCCATCGCGTGCGCCGCCCAGTACCACATGTAGAACGGGTGCACGCCGTGGTAGGCGTACGACGTGCGGTAGAGGTGGATGTACCACGGGTCGGTGGCGTACTGCTTCTCGAAGCGCTGCTCGATGGTCGCCGGGTCGGTCGACTCCGCCAGCACCTCCTCGAAGAAGTCGACGTAGCTCGGGTGGTGCAGCTGGCTGAACTCGTACGGCACCGGGTGGTAGAGGATGACCGCGCCGCCGGGCCGGACCACCGGCTTGTTGCGGTAGGAGTTGAAGAAGTACCCCAGCCCCATGCAGGTGGCGAGGATGGGGTTCATCACCGCGTCGACGTTGTACGGGCAGAGGTAGGGCACGCCCATGATGAGGACGTCGGACTGGCCCTGCACCTCCACCGCCTGCTGGCGGTAGACGTTCTCGAGGGTCTTCTCGTGCACGGCCTCGGTCTCACCCGCGTGCACGCCGGTGATGCCGTAGGGCGCCTGCATCCCCTGGAACATCTTCCGCTTCAGCTTCGACGGGGCCACCGCCAGCCCGCGCTTGGCGGCCAGCATGGTGGCCTGGTCGCGGACGTTCCACTCCCACTCGCGCTTGTTGAGGAACTCGTACGGCGCGGGGAACACGTCGTTGTTGAGCGTGGTCTCGATCGTGAAGATCTTCAGGTGGTCCTTCAGCAGCCGGCCCATCCGCCAGGCGGAGTGGTGCATGGCCGACTTCTTGTGGTCCATGAAGGACCGCGAGTGGACCATGGTGCGGCTGTTGTGGTGGTGGCGCAGCGAGCGGTAGGACGCCAGGCCGATCGGCACCGACTTGTGCCCGCCGTCCATCGGCACGATGTTGATGTTGACGTACACCAGCAGGTCGGACTGCGCCGCCCGCTTGTTGATCTCGACCTCTTCGCCCTGGTCGGTGGTGCCGATGAACTCGAGGTTGTCGGGGTCCTCGGCGTCGTGGTTGTAGAGCAGGCCGTCCGGCGCGAACGAACGGTAGACCCGCTCGCCGAGGGCGTGCTGGAGCTCGCTCGGCGTCATCCGCCGGTGCAGGGCCAGCGCCGCGATGATCTGCACGTCGTCGACGCCGGCCTCGGCGGCCATCGTCAGCACCTGCTCGATGACCCGCTGCCGGATGTCCGGCCGCTTCATCGGGGGCAGCGGCAGCGACACGTCGTCGAAGGCGATGGTGAGCTTCATGCCCGGCCGCAGCAGCGCCCGCAGCGGCTCGGAGTTCTCCGGCTGCTCCAGGGCGTGCCTGATCGCGCCGTCGACGTCACGCAACCCCGGCAGCGACTCCGGGGAGTAGACCACCCGGGTGCCGAGCGGGAACTTCTCCAGCCGGAACCCCTCGCCCTCGTGGACGATGAGGGGTGGCGTACGGTCGTCGACCTCGAGTACGAATCCTGGTCGGCTCACCTGCTGCTCCTTAGGTCGAACGCCACCTTGACGGTCCCCAGCCGCCCGGCCGAGTGGGCATGGTCGAGCGCCTCCCGCCAACGGTAGAGGGGGTATCGGCCGCCGACCACGCCGTCCAGCGGCGCGCTCGCGGCCAGGTCGAAGGCCCGGGTGAAGGCTTCGCGGCCCTGGGTGGCGTAGGTGCCCACGACCTCCAGCTCCCGGAACCACACCGGCGACAGGTCCGCTCCGGCCGCCGGCATGCCCGACAGCACCACCCGGCCGCCGGCCCGGGTGACCCGAAGAGTCGTGCTGAGGGAGTCCTTGCTGCCGACGGCGTCGATCCCGACGTCCACTCCGCCGAGCAGGAACTCACCGCTGCGTTCGGGGGTCAGCCGGAACGCCTGGGTCGCCCGCCGCACCCGGGCCGGCACCTCGTCGGGCGCCAGCACGTCGGTCGCGCCGAACGCCCTGGCCAGCTCGCGCTGGCGGGGGTGCTTGGCGACCACGCTGATCCGGCCCGCCGGGGTCAGCTCGCGAAGTGCCAGCGTCGCGAACAACCCGACCGCGCCGGCACCGGACACCAGCACCGACCCGCCGTCGGGCACCTGGGCCCGCATCGCCGTGTGCACCGCGCAGGACAGCGGCTCGACCAGCACGGCGCGCTCGTCGGACAGTCCGTCGGGTACGGCGTGCAACTGGCTGCGGTGGGCCACCAACTGCCCGCCCCAGCCACCGCCGGTGTCGGCGCAGTAGCCGGTCTGCAGGCCGGGCGAGACGTGCCCGACCGTGACCCGGTCGCAACGGTTGGTCTGCCCGTTCGCGCAGGACTGGCAGCGCTCGACCCCGCGGGCCGCGCAGGACAGCACCGGGTCGAGCACGACACGGGTGCCGGCGGGGAGGTCCTCGCAGTCGTCGACCAGCTCGCCGACCACCTCGTGGCCGGGCACGAACGGCATCGACACCAGGGCGGAGAAGTACATGCTGGTCTGCCCGAACAGCGCGCCGAGGTCGGAGCCGCAGATACCGGACAGGATCGGCTTGACCCGGGCCCAGCCGGCCGCCGCGGTGCGCGGCTCCTCACGGTTGACCAGCCGCACCGGCGCCGCCGGGCCGGTGAGGATGCCCGGAACCCGGCCGCCCACCGCCCGGGCCGCGATGTAGCGGGGCAGCGAGCGGTACATCTCCAACGCCAGCATCATGAGCTGCTCCCGGAGGTCGCGCCGGGCAGGGCCAGTCGGGACACCGCACTCGAGGTCTTCCACTCCTCCACCGGCCAGCGGCCCTTGCGGGCCTCCCGCCACAGGTGGACGTCGGGGCTGACCGCGACCGGGCGGCCGACGACGCGCAGCATCGGCAGGTCGGAGTGGCTGTCGGCGTAGGCGTACGACTTCGACAGGTCGAGGTCGCGCTGGGCGGCGTACCGCTTCAGCCAGGCCGCCCGCGCCTCACCCACCAGCGGCGGGCCAGACAGGAACCCGGTGCACCGGCCGCGGTCGTCGACAGCCAGGTCGGCCGCCACGATCTCGTCGAACAACGGCTCCAGCGGACGGGTCAGCGGACGGATCGCGCCGGTGATGAGCACGGTGCGGTGGCCGGCCGCCTGGTGGGCGCGCACGCGACGCAGGGCCGCCGCGGACACGCGTTCGAGCACGTGCTGGGACAGCATCTCGTCGACGATGTGCTCCAGCTCGGCCAGGTCGGCACCGGCGTAGCGGCGGTAGACCGAGCGCAGGAACCGGCCACGGTCCTTGCGTTCGGCGTTGAGGAAGCCGGGCATCCGCCGGATCAGCGCGCCGAGCTCGCGGGCCCTGCCCTGCCGGTCCAGCTCGGGCATCCGCAGCCAGAGGTAGGTCTCCACGACGTTGGACGACAACAGCGTGCCGTCCATGTCGAAGGCCGCCACGATGTCCTCACCCGCCGGCAGTTGCGACGCCACGGCCGGGGTGGAGCGCCCGCGCCGGCGGCGGATCACGTCGTACTTGCGCATCGCCTCGGTGACGGCCGGGCAGTGCACCTCGACGAAGTAGTGATGCCAGTCGAAGCAGGTGATGTCGAAGGAGAACTCCCGCTGGTCCTCCAGGTCGAGGCCGTTGTACAGCGCGACGGTCCGGTCGTCGGTGAAGACCAGCTCGGTCTCGAGGTAGGGGCGGTAGAGGTCGTGGTAGCGGCGCAGGAAGTCCAGCCGGCGCCGCTGCTGGTCCAGGTCACGGGCGAACTTGCGGACGCGTTCGCCGCGCGGTGCGTGGGTGATGAGGAAGTCGGCGGCCTTGTGGGCGCGTTCGCCGAGCGCGAGCGTGCGCTCGACCTGCTCACCGCCCGGGAACCGCCACGTCGGCAGGCGTACCGCGCCGCGTTCGCTCATGTCGAACGGGTGCGCGTCGAAGTACTCGTGGACGAGCTCGAACACCATCGCGAACGTGAGCGGGTTGCGCAGGCCCGAGGTCACCTGGAAGTACGCCGGACTGCCCGGCTCCGGTCGTTCCGCCGCGGCGGCCAGGGTGGCGTTGACCACGTGGTCGACCGGCACGATGTCGCACTGGGAGTCCGGGCTCGCCGGGAACTCCGGCAGCTCACCCCGGCCGTAGGCCAGGATCAGCGGCTCGGCCATCTTGAAGCCCTCGATCCAGCCCGGGTGCGGGGTTTCGAGTGCGCTCTCGATGATGCTCGGCCGCAGGATGGTGACCGGCAGCGGTGCACCGATCTCCTCCACGACGCGTTCGCCCAGGGCCTTGGTGAACGTGTAGACGTCGGTCCAGCCGAGAGACCGTGCCCGCTCTCCACCGGCCTCGACCAGCTTGGTGTCCACCCACTCCTTGCGGCGCCGCTCGGTGTCCTGGGCGGAGGTGATCGGCCCGGCCCGGCGGTGCTCCCGCTCGGCCTCCCGGCGCAGCTTGGACAGGACGCCGGGCGCCCGCGAGGTCTCCTCGATCCGGTCCCGCATGGCCTGGCCCCAGCGGGCCTCGGTGCGCCAGTCGGCGGTGTGGTCGACCGGCCCCTCCGGAATCGCGCCGCGACGGCGGCCGGAGACGTACGCCGTGGACACGTGGAGGTAGTGGGCCTGGCTGCCGCTGTCGAGGATGCGGCGCAGCAGCATCTCGGTGCCGAGCACGTTGGTCTGGAACGCCTGGTGGATCGGCGGGTCGAACGACACGTCGCCGGCGCAGTGGATCACCACGTCGAGATCGGCGGGCAACTCCGGAACGTCGGACAGGTCGCCTTCGAGCACACTCATCCGGGCGTCGAGCAGGGCCGCGGTGTCACCGTCGTAACGGGACCGGGCCTGTTCGAAGATCGGCTTGTTGAGCAGTTGCTCCATCCGGGCCCGCCCGGTCAGCGAACCCTTCGGCCGGACCAGCGCCACCACGTGGGTGCCGGGGAGGTCGCGGAGGATGCGGTGCAGCAGTGCCTCGCCGACGAAGCCGGTGACGCCGGTGAGAAGCATCCGCTTCCCGTCGAGTCGCTCCCTGAGCCTCAACTCTTCCCCTCCGTCGACATGGTGATGACGCGTCCAGCGGGTCACCCTGGCTGGTTTCGCAACACCCTATCCGCACGCCCGCGGGCACCGGCCCAGCCCGTCCGGAAGTCGCGATCAGCCGGCCCGCGGCGGCTTGGATCACTCACCCCGCAGGGTCAGCCGACCGCGGCGAGTGCTTCCTCCAGGGTGAACGCGCCCGCGTACAACGCCGTACCGACGATGGCGCCCTCCACCCCCAGCGGGGTGAGGGCCGCGATCGCGCGCAGGTCGTCCAGGCTGGCCACCCCGCCGGAGGCGACCACCGGCCGGTCCGTCGCGGCGCACACGTCGCGCAGCAGGTCGACGTTCGGGCCCTGCAGCATGCCGTCCTTGTTGACGTCGGTGACGACGTAACGCGCGCAGCCCTCGGCGTCCAGCCGGGCGAGGGTCTCGAACAGGTCGCCGCCCTCCCTGGTCCAGCCGCGCGCGGCGAGGGTGCGGCCGCGTACGTCCAGCCCGACCGCCACCCGATCGCCGTACTCGGCGATGGCGCGCGCACACCACTGCGGGTTCTCCAGCGCGGCGGTGCCGAGGTTGACCCGGGCGCAGCCGGTGCTCATCGCCCAGGAGAGCGCGTCGTCGTCGCGCAGCCCGCCGGACAGCTCCACGCGCACGTCGAGCCGGCCGATGATGTCGGCGAGCACCGCGCGGTTGTCACCCCGGCCGAACGCCGCGTCCAGGTCGACCAGGTGCACCCACTGCGCACCGGCGCGCTGCCAGGCCATGGCGGCCTCCAGCGGGCTGCCGTACTGGCCGCCCGTACCGGCCCTGCCCTGCACCAACTGGACGGCCTGGCCGTCGACGACATCGACCGCGGGAAGCAACGCGAGGCTCATGGGCGCCGAGGCTACCGGCGGCCCGCCGCCAGGCCTTGGGCGAGGTCAGGACGAGCCAGGACGAGGTCAGGACGCGAGGTCAGGCGCCGGCCTCAGCGCAGCGTGCCGATCCAGTTGGTGAGCAGCGCCGCGCCGGCGTCGCCGGACTTCTCCGGGTGGAACTGCGTGGCGGCGAGCGGGCCGTTCTCCACCGCCGAGACGAACCGGTCGCCGTCGTACGGCGTCCACGTCACGGCCGGCTGCCGGAACTTACCGGTGGCCCGTAGCTCCCACTCGCGCACCGCGTAGGAGTGGACGAAGTAGAACCGCTCACCGGTGATCCCGGCGAACAGCGCCGACTCGTCCGGAACCTCCACGATGTTCCAGCCCATGTGCGGCACGATCGGGGCCTTCAGCCGCTCGACGGTGCCCGGCCACTCACCACATCCCGCGGTCTCCACGCCGTGCTCGACGCCACGGTCGAACAGGATCTGCATTCCGACGCAGATGCCGAGCACCGGGCGGCCGCCGGCCAGCCGCCGGCCGATCACCTGGTCGCCGCGCACCGCGCGCAGGCCCTGCATGCAGGCTTCGTACGCGCCGACGCCGGGCACCACCAGTCCGTCGGCCTCACAGGCGGCGTCGAAGTCGGCGGTCACCTCCACCGCCGCGCCGGCACGGTCCAGCGCGCGCTGCGCCGAGCGCAGGTTGCCCGACCCGTAGTCGAGCACCACGACGGATGGCCTGGCCGCACTCACGGTGTCGACTCCCGCAGTCCCGCCCACAGGAACACCCCGGCGAGCACACCGAGAACCACCGTCAGCCAGATCGAGCGCTTCTGCTGCCGGCTGGCGATCATGCCGCCGACCAGCAGGCCGGCGAACGCGAAGTAGACGTACTCCACTACAGCGCCCTCTCCACTACAGCGCACCCTTCGTACTCGGCACGCCGCTCTCGCGCGGGTCCAGCGCCACCGCGTCACGCAGCGCCCGGGCAAGCGCCTTGAACTGCGCCTCGACGATGTGGTGCGGGTCGCGGCCGGCGAGCACCCGCACGTGCAGGCAGATCGCGGCGTGGAACGCCAGCGTCTCCAGGACGTGCCGGGTCAGCGAGCCGGTGAAGTGGCCGCCGATCATCGCGTACGCCTGACCCTCCGGCTCGCCGGTGTGCACGCAGTACGGCCGTCCGGCCACGTCGACCACGACGTGCACCAGCGACTCGTCCAGCGGCACCGTCGCGTCGGCGAACCTGCGGATGCCGCGCTTGTCGCCGAGCGCCTGCCGGAACGCCTGTCCCAGAACGATCGCGGTGTCCTCGACGGTGTGGTGCACGTCGATGTCAACGTCACCTTGCGCCCGGACCGTGAGGTCGAACAACCCGTGCCGGCCCAGCTGGTCGAGCATGTGGTCGTAGAACGGCACCCCGGTCGACACGTCGACCCGGCCGCGGCCGTCGAGGTCGAGCTCGACGACGACCTTGCTCTCCTTGGTCTCGCGTTCGATCCGCGCGCTGCGCGCAGGTTCGGTCACGCCGTCACCTCCTGCAGGGCGGCCCGGAAGGCCGCCATCTCCTGCTCGGTCCCGATCGACACCCGCAGCCAGCCGTCCGGCCCGGTCTCCCTGATGAGTACGCCGCGGTCCAGCAGGCCCTGCCAGACCGCGTGCCGGTCCGCGAAGGTGCCGAACAGCACGAAGTTGGCGTCGGAGTCGGCGACCCGGTAGCCGTTTTCGCGCAGCCACTCGACGGTCTCGTCCCGCCGAGCCCGCAGCTCCTGCACACGGGCGAGCAGCGAGCCGGCGTTGCGCAGCGCCGCCCGCGCCACCGCCTGGGTCACCGCCGACAGGTGGTACGGCAGCCGCACGATCCGCAGTGCGTCCACCACCGCCGGGTCGGCCGCGAGGTAACCGAGGCGGCCACCGGCGAACGCGAACGCCTTCGACATGGTGCGGGTCACGATCAGCCGCGGGTGGCCGGGCAGCAGGCTCAGCGCGCTCGGGGTGCCGTCGCGGCGAAACTCGCCGTACGCCTCGTCGACCACCACCATGCCCGGTGCGGCCGCGCAGATGCGCTCGACCACGTCGAGGGGCAGCGCGGTGCCGGTCGGGTTGTTGGGCGAGGCGAGCAGGATCACCGCGGGCCGGTGCTGCTCGATCTGGGCGAGGGCGTGCTCGGGGTCGACGGTGAAGTCGTCGGCGCGGCGCCCGGTCACCCAGGTGGTGCAGGTGTCGCGGGCATACTCCGGATACATGGAGTACGTCGGCGCGAACGACAGTGCCGTGCGGCCGGGACCGCCGAAGGCCTGCAGGATCTGCAGCATCACCTCGTTGGAGCCGTTCGCCGCCCACACCTGCGCCGGCGTCAGGTCGTGGCCGAGGTAGGCCGCGAGGTCGGTGCGCAGCCCCAGCGCCTCCCGGTCGGGATAGCGGTTGAGCGTACGCGCGGCCGCCGCGACCGACGAGGCGATGTCGGCCACGACGTCCTCGTCCGGCGGGTAGGGGTTCTCGTTGACGTTGAGGATCACCGGCACGTCGAGCTGGGGGGCGCCGTAGGGCTCCTCCTCGCGCAGGTCGTCACGCAGTGGCAGGTCGGCGAGCGTCTGCCCCACTCAGATCACCTTCACCATGCCGACCAGGGTCTTGGTGACCTCCGGCGTACCGGCGACCAGGACCTCCAGCCCGCTCGAGGTGGTGACGAACTCGCTGGAGCCGCCCGCGGCGTCGACCAGCGCGATGCCGGCCGCGACGTCCCAGATGTTGACGCCGAAGCCGAGGTAGCCCTCCTGCGCTCCGAGCGCCACCGACAACAGCTCGCAGGCCGAGGAGCCGGTACGGCGGTAGTCGCGGGCCTGCTGCATCAGCTCGCCGAGGAACGTGTGCACCCGGGCGCGGTGGTCCAGCACGCCCGGCAGGCCGATCCCGACTATGGAGTCGGACAGTTCGACGGCCGAGGACACCCGGGGCGTGCCGTCCCGGCCGAACACCTCCGCACCACCGGCTGCCGCCCAGTCGCCGTCGGCGGGCCGGACGACCGCGCCGGCCACGATCCGCCCGTCACGTTCGACCCCTACCGACACGGCGTAGTCGCGGCGGCGGTGGACGAAGTTCATCGTCCCGTCCAGCGGGTCGACCAGCCAGCGCACGCCGCTGTCGCCCTCGTGCACGCCGGACTCCTCGGCCAGCACCGCGTCGCGGGGACGGGCGGCGCTGACCAGCCGCAGGATCGCGCTCTCGGCGGCCTTGTCGGCGGTGGTCACGAAGTCGGCGGCGTGTGCCTTGGTGTCGATCCGCAGCTCGCCGCCGCGCAGCTCGCGCAGGATCGCGTGCGAGCCCGCGTTCGCGGCCGCCAGCGCGAGATCGCGTAGATCCTGGTCCAGGGATGCCGGATCGTCCGGCCGCCCGGGGTGTACCGGTCTGGTCATGACTGGCTCGATTCGTCGAGGTGGGCCGCAGCGTGCTCGCCGGTGGGGCGGCGGGCCATCAGGCATACCCGTCGGACGCGGATCCGAACCGCGCCCGGACGGCCTGGCCGTGCGCGGGAAGATCCTCCGCCTCGGCGAGGGCGGTGACGTGCCCGGCCACGTCGCGCAGCGCGGCCTGGTCGTAGTCGACGACGTGCACCGCCTTGAGGTAGCTGCGCACCGACAGCCCGGAGGAGTGGCAGGCGCAGCCACCGGTCGGGAGCACGTGGTTGGACCCGGCGCAGTAGTCCCCCAGGGAAACCGGAGACCAGGGCCCGACGAAGATCGCGCCGGCGTTGCGTACCCGCCCGGCCCACTCCCGGGCGTTCTCGGTGTGGATCTCCAGGTGCTCGGCGGCGTAGGCGTCGACGACCGCGAGTCCCTGCTCGAGGTCGTCGACCAGGACGATGCCGGACTGCTCACCACTCAGTGCCTCGGTGATGCGCTGGACGTGCTTGGTGGCCGGCACCTGGTGGGCGAGCTCGCCCTCCACCGCCGCGGCGAGGTCCTCGCTCGGCGTGACCAGGACGCTCGCGGCCACGGTGTCGTGCTCGGCCTGGCTGATCAGGTCGGCCGCGACGTAGGCGGGATCGGCGGAGTCGTCGGCCAGGATCGCGATCTCGGTCGGTCCGGCCTCGGAGTCGATGCCGACGGTTCCCTTGACCAGGCGCTTGGCGGCCGTGGTGGTGATCCGGCCCGGGCCGGCCACGAAGTCGACCGGGCGGCACAGCAGCCGGCTGTCGTCGGCGCCGACCCCGGCCGGCACGCCGTACGCGAACATCGCCACCGCGGCCACACCACCGGCGGCGTAGACCTCGTCCACACCGAGCAGCGCGGCCACGGCCAGCACCGTCGGGTGCGGCAGGCCGCCGAACTCCTTCTGTGGCGAGGACGCCAGGGCCACCGACTCCACGCCGGCGACCTGGGCGGGCACGACGTTCATCACCACGCTGGACGCCAGCGGAGCGACCCCGCCGGGGATGTAGACGCCGACCCGGCGGAACGGCACGAGGCGCTGGGACACGGTGCCGCCGGGGACGACCCGGACCTCGGAGTCGCGCTCCAGCTCGGCCTCGCTGACCGCGCGGAGCCGGCGGATGGACTCCTCGAACGCCGCTCGTACGTCGGGATCGAGGTCGCGCAGGGACTGCTCCAGGGCGGCCTTCGGCACCCGGATGTCGGTGAGCTCCACGTCGTCCCATCGCGCGGCGTAGTCGCGCAGCGCCTCGACCCCACGATGGCGTACGTCGGCGAGCGTCGGGCGGACGGCCTCCACGGCCGCCTCCACGTCGAACGGAGCACGCGGGACGAGAGCGCTGTAGTCGAGGCCGGCGCTGGTTGCGGCGCGGCCGCGCAGGTCGATGCGACGGATCACCTCACCGAGTCTAGGACCTGCGCCGAGTGGCAGCGGCGAAGGGTGATCGGCCCGCGACCCGCCTCCGGACCGAGTCCGGGCCTTCCTCCGGCCGGAGTCCGGCCTTGATCCGGTCTTGACTCTCACACCGATGTCGGGCTTTAGCGTCGAGTCGTGCAGATCGGGACATTCAGCTCCATGACGGACGAGACGATCGACCCGGCGAGCCTGGCTCGTGCGGTCGAGGAACGCGGGTTCGAGTCGCTCTTCGTCCCCGAACACACCCACATCCCCGCCTCGCGGGAGACGCCGTACGAGGGTGGCGGTGAGCTCCCCCGCGACTACTACCGCGTCCTGGACCCCGTTTCCACCCTGGCCACCGCCGCGGCCGTCACCACCTCCCTGCGGCTGGGCACGGCGGTGAGCCTGGTCGCGCAGCACGACCAGATCGTGCTGGCCAAGCAGTTCGCCACGCTCGACCACCTGTCCGGCGGCCGGATCGAGTTCGGCGCCGGCGCGGGGTGGAACCGCGAGGAGATGCGCAACCACGGCACCGACCCTCGGACCCGTGTCCGCCTGCTGCGCGAGCGCCTGCTCGCCATCCGGGAGATCTGGACGCGGGAGCAGGCGGAGTTCCACGGCGAGTTCGTCGACTTCGACCCGATCTTCTCCTGGCCGAAGCCGGTTCAGCGGCCCCATCCGCCGATCCTGCTCGGCGGCTGGGGGCCGACCACGCTGGGCCGGGTGGTCGACCACGCCGACGGCTGGCTGGCGCCGTTCGGAGCCGGCCCGGACGATCTCGCCCCGGGGGTGCAGACCCTGCGCGAGCTCGCGGCCGACGCGGGCCGTCCCGAGCCGACGGTCACGGCGACCACGTTCGACGAGGACCCGGCCGAGCTGGCGGGGTTCGCGGACCTCGGAGTGCACCGGGTGCTGTTCTTCCTGCCCGCGGAGGAGCCCGCGCAGGTACTCCGCCGGCTGGACCGGCTGGCCGCACTGCTCCCGGCGGTGGCTTCGGCTGCCGTCTGAAAAGGTGGGAGCCGTGGCGAAGAAGAAGACCCCTCAGGGAACGCCCGCGGTGGTGGCGCTGCAGCGGGCTGGCGTGGCGCACACCGTCCACCCCTACGACCACGAACACACCGAGGCCGGCCGGTCCGGCAAGGCCACCAAGGCCAGCAAGGCCACCAAGGAACGGCCGCACTACGGGCTGGAGGCGGCCCAGGCGCTCGGCGTCCCGCCGGAACGGCTGTTCAAGACGCTGCTCGCCCAGGTCGACGACGAACTCGCCGTGGCGGTGGTGCCGGTGAGCGCGTCGCTGGACCTCAAGGCGTTCGCCGCCGCGCTCGGCGGCAAGCGTGCGCAGCTGGCCGAGCCGGCGGCCGCGGAGAGGGCCACCGGTTACGTGGTCGGCGGGATCAGCCCGCTCGGCCAGCGTCGCCGGCTGCGCACCGTCGTCGACACCAGCGTCAAGGACCATCCGACGGTGTACGTGTCCGCCGGCCGGCGCGGCCTGCAGGTCGAGCTCGCACCCGCCGATCTGGTGGAGCAGTGCGCGGCCGCCACGGCCCAGATCGCCACCTGATCGCGGTCAGCCGGGAAACGAGAACCGGAAGAACGAGAAGCCTGAAACGAGAAGGGACCCGCGGGCGCCCTGTGCAGCCCGCGAGTCCCTTCGTACATGCAGAACGTCAGTACGGCAGAACTTCCGTACGGCAGAACTCAGTCGACCAGCACCCGGAGGGTGAAGGTGCCGCCGTCGGCGCTGGTGGTGCCGGACATGCCGACCGCCTTCAGCACCCGCAGGTTGGCCCGGTCGTTCGCCGGCATGCTGGGGAGGTAGAGCTTCTCCAGCTTGTTCAGGTCGACGAACGCACCGAACTGCGCCTTGTCGGCGCCCTCCACGGCCTTGGTGAAGGTGTCGTCGCTGCCGAGGTCGCCGCCCTTGACGAGTTCGTCGGCGTAGGCCTGGCTGGTCGCGAGGGCGACCTGGTCCGAACCGGTGGCCTTCCCCAGCTGAACGCCGGCACCGGTCGCGCCGAGCAGCTGGTCGATCTTCGGCAGCAGCTGCCTGGCCTTGGCGACGTCGGTGGTGGATCGGAAGCCGACCAGCGGAAGCTGCGGCGAACCGTCCTGGCTCGACGACCCCTGCGCGGTCAGGCGTTCCATGCCGCGCTCGTCCATGGCGAGGGTGAACTCCTTGCCCAGCAGGGTGTTCAGGTCGGCCGGAATCCGGATCCCGAACTGGCTCTGCGCCGCCTGGACGAAGGAGTCCAGCTGCGCGGCCTGGCCGCTGGCCTCCAGAGTCCTGCGAAGGTCGGGCCAGCTCTTTTCCAGCGCGGGACCCGCTCCGGAGACCGACAACGCCGCGACGGTGCTCGAGGGCAGCTCACCCAGCTTGATGCCGGTTCCCTGCAGGGACGGGAGCTTCGCGCCACGCGTCTTGGCCACCAGCTGGACGGAGTCGCTGGTGAAGCTCAGGCCACCGACCAGGCGGCCCTGGGTCGACATCCTGGGCAGCTGCGCGGTCTGCCCGCCGGACAGCCGGCTCAGCTTGGGCAGGTCGGCCCAGAACGACAGGACGCCCTTGTCGACCTCGCCGACGTCGCCCTTGTACGTCTCGTTGGCCGACAGCGGGTTGTCCTTCACCGAGGAGGCCAGCGCGTCGGCGCGGGACTGGGAGTCGGCCACCAGCATGTAGTCGTCGACGAACGCGTAGCCGCTCTTGTCGTCGTCTTTGCCGAGCTTCTTGATGCCGACCCGGGCCTTGTCCTCGTCCTTGATCTGGATCGCGGCGACTGTCTCGGTGTCCTTGCCGTCGGCGCCGGGCAGCACTGCCACCCCGGCCCGGTCACCGAGCCACGGCTCGACGTCCTTGGCGTAGTCGGCGTCGCGCAGATCCGCGTCATCCTTCTTGATCGCGTCGAACAGCGCCTTGCGGAGGTCGTCGCCCTCGCCCACTCGCTTACGCGCGTCGGGGAACTTGCGGACGACGTTGAAGATCGCGGCCTTCTGCTGCACCGACGGGTCGAGGTCGATGCGGAAGTAGGCGACCGCGTTGCCCGGCAGCACCTCCTCCGGCTGCGTTCCACCGCCACCGATGCGGGAGAACGCCCACGCACCGCCGCCGACCGCGAGAACGAGCACCGCCGCGAGCACCGCGATCAGCCACCGGCGGCCACCGCCACCACGGCGGTCCTGCTCGGCCACCTCGGGTCCACCCGGCCCACCCTGGGCGCTCGGCGTCCACGGAACACCGCCGCCGCCCTGCCCGCCGCCGGCGTACCCACCAGCGGCATCAGCGGCACCGGCCTGCTGGCCGTATGGGGCCTGCCGGCCCGGTCCGCCCTGACCAGGCTGGGGTGCACCCGGCGGCTGCTGGGCGTACTGACCCTGCTGGGCGTACTGACCCTGCTGCGGTCCGCGAGGCTGCTGCCCCAGGGGACCCGGCTGGCCGTACTGACCCTGCTGCGGCCCGCGCGGCGGCTGCTGTCCCTGCTGCCCCTGAGGACCCGGCTGTCCCTGGTAACCCGGATGCGGTCCGCGCGGCGACTGTTGCCCCTGCTGCGGTGCCGGCGGCCGGCCGGTGGGCCGCCACTGAGGCGATGGCCCGCCCGCGCCGGGCGGACCCGGGCGGTCGGGATCGCGAGGTGGCGTGCGGTCGTCGGACATGATGGGCACCCCCGGAGGTGACGGAACCGAGGTCACGGAACTGAGGCCGCGAGACCTTGGCTGGAGCTGTGCAGAGAAGTACTCGGCCGGACGAACGTGGCCGATTCGGACGCCAAACTAGCGCATCGGCGCTTCGGGAGTCCGGCTCCGGCCGCGCCGGCTGTGGATAACTCGGGACGGCTCTCCGTCCCGGCCAGAACCCAGCCAGACAAGGGGGATGACGGGGGCCAGCGCGGCCAGTGGCCAGCTCACCAGCACGCCGTACGCGTGCAACGTGAGCGGCGCCGACAGCGGGGTGCCCGGCGAGGCGTGCGGATCCCAGGACCAGATCAGCGAGCCGTTGGCCACCAGGCTGCCGACGACGACCGCGGCCAACGCCGCCAGCACGCTGCCCACGAGGAGTCCGGCCACCGTGACCAGGCCGTGCCGCAGGAACAGCGTGGCCAGCACGGTCCCGAGGACCAGAGAGGTGCCGGCGCCGAGCGCGGCGTACCAACCGTCCATCGAGACCAGCCGGGCGGCCTCCTCCTCGTCGTTCGGGAAGGGGCCGAGCTCGGTCATGGTCATCGCCACGTGCGGCGACGGGGCCGTCCACGCCCACACCAGCCCGGCGATCGCTCCCGCCGCGACCAGCACGACGGCGATCACCCAGAACGCGCGCCCGGCACCGGGCGCCCGGTCGGGCGGAGTCCGAGGGCCGGGAGAGGTTGCGTCAGGCGGGTACGTGGTGTTCACCGCCCCAGATCCTACGCACGCTCCCCCGGCGCCCGGTCAGCGCTGGGTGCCGGGGCGTACCGGCAGTCTCAGGAACGGACACACCCCGGCCCGAGCAGTGCCTTGAGGTCGCCCATCAGCGCCGTCGACGGCGTGACGCGCCAGCGGTCCTCCAGCCTCATCACCATCGTCTTGGTCTCCGACCGCAGGTGCAGGTGGATCTGAGTCATCCCCGGATGGGTGGAGAAGATCTCCTTGAGCCGGTCGACCACCGGCGGCGTGCACCGCTCCCGGGCCAGCGAGATCGCGAACGGCCCGGTCTGCTGGTCGCTGCTGATGTCGGGTACGGACAGCTCCATCGCGATCAGCTGCGGCACGTCGTCGCGCCGGTCCAGCCGGCCCTTCACGACCACCACGGCGTCCTCGGTGAGCTGCAGGGCGGTGAGCTGGTAGGTCGACGGGAAGAACATCACGTCGATGCCACCCTCGAGGTCCTCCAGGGTGACGATGGCCCACGGGTCGCCCCGCTTGGTCATCTTCCGGGTGATCGAGGTGATCAACCCGCCGACGGTGACGATGGAGCCGTCGGGTCGGTCCTCGTCGGCGAGCAGGGTGCCGATGGTGCAGTCGGAGGCGTTCGTCAGCACGTGCTCGATGCCGAAGAGCGGGTGGTCGGAGACGTACAGCCCGAGCATCTCCCGCTCGTGCGCGAGCAGGGTCTGCTTGTCCCACTCCCCGATCTCGGGCACCTGCGGCGACATCAGCGCGGCCACGTCGGCCTGGTCGTCGCCGCCGAAACCGAACAGCGAGTCTTGGCCGATCGCCTCCTGGCGCTTCTGGTCGATGTAGTACTCCACCGCGTCCTCGTGCCAGGCGACCAGCGCGCGCCTGCGGTGGCCGAGCGAGTCGAACGCGCCCGCCTTGGACAGTGACTCCAGCACCCGCTTGTTGCACACGGTGGCGGGCACCTTGGCCATGAAGTCGCTCGCGTCGGCGAACCGGCCCTTCGCCTCGCGCGCGGCGATGATCGCCTCGACGACGTTGGCGCCGACGTTGCGGATCGCGGTCAGCCCGAACCGGATGTCGGTGCCGATCGGCGTGAAGTTGGCCGCGGACTCGTTCACGTCGGGTGGCAGCACCTTGATGCCCGAACGCCGGCAGGCGTTCAGGTAGATGGCCATCTTGTCCTTGTCGTCCTGCACCGAGGTGAGGAGGGCGGCCATGTACTCGGCCGGGTAGTTGGCCTTGAGATAGGCGGTCCAGTAGGACACCAGGCCGTACGCGGCGGTGTGCGCCTTGTTGAACGCGTAGTCGGAGAACGGGACGAGGATGTCCCACAGCGTCTTGACGGCCGCGTCGGTGTAGCCGCGGGAGTGCATGCCCTCGCTGAAGGGCCCGAACTCCTTGTCCAGGACCTCCTTCTTCTTCTTGCCCATCGCCTTGCGGAGCAGGTCGGCCTGGCCCAGGGAGTAGCCGGCGACCTTCTGGGCGAGCCGCTGCACCTGCTCCTGGTAGACGATCAGGCCGTACGTCGGGCCGAGGATCTCCTCGCAGGCTTCCCCCAGCTCGGGGTGGATCGGCGTGATCTCCTGCTGGCCGTTCTTGCGGAGCGCGTAGTTGGTGTGGGAGTTGGCGCCCATCGGGCCGGGCCGGTAGAGCGCGCTGGCCGCGGAGATGTCCTCGAAGTTGTCCGGCCGCATCAGCCGCAGGAGGGAGCGCATCCCGCCGCCGTCCATCTGGAAGATCCCGAGCGTGTCGCCGCGGCTGAGCAGCTCGTACGTGGGCTTGTCGTCCAGTGGGAGCTCGAGCAGGTTGATCCGCTCGCCGCGGCTCATCTCGATGTTGCGGACCGCGTCGTCCATGATGGTGAGGTTGCGCAGCCCGAGGAAGTCCATCTTCAGCAGGCCGAGCGTCTCGCAGGTCGGGTAGTCGAACTGCGTGATCACCGCACCGTCGGCCTCGCGCTTCATCAGCGGCACGTGGTCGGCCAGCGGCTCGGCCGACATGATCACGCCGGCCGCGTGCACGCCGGTCTGGCGGATCAGGCCCTCCAGGCCCTTCGCGGTGTCGATGACCTTCTTGACGTCGTGGTCCTGGTCGTAGAGCGACCGGACCTCACCCGCCTCGCTGTAGCGGGGGTGGGCCGAGTCGAAGATCCCGGTGAGCGGGATGTCCTTGCCCATCACCGCCGCCGGCATCGCCTTGGTGATCTTGTCACCGAGCGCATAGGGGTAACCGAGGACCCGGGAGGAGTCCTTGATCGCGGCCTTCGCCTTGATCGTTCCGAACGTCGCGATCTGGGCGACCTTGTCCTCGCCGTACTTCTCGGTGACGTAGCGGATGACCTCGCCCCGCCGGCGCTCGTCGAAGTCGATGTCGATGTCGGGCATCGAGACGCGTTCGGGGTTGAGGAACCGCTCGAACAGCAGGCCGTGCCGGAGCGGGTCGACGTCGGTGATGCCGAGTGCGTACGCCACCATGCTGCCCGCGGCGGAACCACGGCCCGGGCCCACCGCGATGCCGTTGTTCTTGGCCCACATGATGAAGTCCGCGACGACCAGGAAGTACGACGGGAACCCCATCTGCAGGATGATCCCGAGCTCGAACTCCACCTGTTGGCGGTAGGTCTCGTCGTACCCTTGCGTGAACCGGCGGTCCATGCCCCGCCAGGTCTCCTCGCGCAGCCACGACTCCTCGGTGTGGCCCTCCGGAACGTCGAACCGCGGCATCAGGTTGCGGAACTCGAACATCCCCGTGGAGTCGACCCGCTCCGCGATCGCGAGGGTCGTGCGGCAACCGGACTGCCAGGCCTCGGAGTCGTCCAGCGCCCGCATCTCGTCCGCGGGCTTGAGGTAGTAGCCCGACCCCTCGAACTGGAAGGTCGGCGCGGCCAGGGTGGACGCGGTCTGCACGCACAGCAGCGCGGCGTGCGCGGTCGACTCGTGCTCGTAGGTGTAGTGGGAGTCGTTGGTGACGACGTACTGCAGGCCGAGCTCGCCCGCGATCTTCTCCAGGCCGGCCCGGGCCCGCTTGTCGATGTCGATGCCGTGGTCCATCAACTCGACGAAGTAGTTCTCCCGGCCGAAGATGTCGCCGAAGTCCGCCGCGGCGTCCAGCGCCTCCTTCTCCTGGCCGAGCCGGATGCGGGTGGAGATCTCCCCCGACGGGCAGCCGGTGGTGGCCATCAGGCCCTGGCTGTGCTCCGCGAGCAGCTCCCGGTCGATCCGGGGCTTGCGGAAGAAGCCCTCCATCGACGCCCTGGTCTGCAGCTTGAACAGGTTGTGCAGGCCGACCGCGTCCCGCGCCCAGATCGTCATGTGGGTGAACGCACCGGCGCCGGAGACGTCGTCGCCCTTCTGGTGCTGCTGGCCCCAGCGGACCGGCGCCTTGTGGAAGCGGGAGGTCGGGGCGACGTAGGCCTCCAGACCGATGATCGGCGTGATCCCCGCCGCCGTCGCCCGCGTGTAGAAGTCGTACGCCCCGTGCAGGTTGCCGTGGTCGGTGATCGCGACGGCCGGCATCTGGAGCCGCTGGGCCTCGGCGAACATGTCCTTGAGCTTCGCCGCGCCGTCGAGCATGGAGTACTCGGTGTGGACGTGCAGGTGGACGAACGAGTCCGACATCAGAGAGAAGCGCCTCCTGTCTGCGCCGACGCCGAAGGCGTTGGGCGCCGGCCGGGGGAAGGGCGGCGGCGCTTCGCCAACAAGTGAGAGTCCGACTCTATTGCCCTTGCACGTAAGGGCAACGGCGCCCCGCCGAAGAGTTCGTGATCAACCTCTGTTAGCGGCCGCGACCGGTCGCCGACGGTGATCAACGAGTCGTCGAGGCGCCACGCTCGGCAAGATCGAGGGACTCCTCGATCACCGCCGTCATGATCCGGCGGAGACGCTCCGCGCCCAGCCTGGGCGCCCGCCGGGCCATGCCGGTGACGATCTCCGTCTCTCGGTCGGGATCACGCCCGGCGCTTCCGCCGACCGGCTTCAGTTGCTGGACCCGCTCGGTCAGCCCGGCGCGGTACTCCAGCAGGGCGGCCAGGGCGGCGTCCACCTCGTCGATCGCGGCCCGGGCCTCGGGTAGCGACGCCGGCAGGGGGCGGGCGGTCAGGGCGGCGACCGGCTGGTCCGTCACGGATCGGTGCACCCGTCCACGCTACGTAGCGCGCCGGGCGGCGTTCAACATGGCGAGACGATCGTCTCGTCACCTGGGACGTTCGGAGTCCTGACGGGCGCGCTCCAGTGCCTGCTCGAGATCGTCGGGGTACGGCGACTCGAACGTCGCCCACTCCCCTGTCGCCGGGTGCTCGAACCCCAGCCGCGCCGCGTGCAGCCACTGCCGGGTGAGCCCCAGCCGACCGGCCAGCACCGGGTCCGCGCCGTAGGTCAGGTCCCCGACACACGGATGCCGGATCGCGCTCATGTGCACCCGGATCTGGTGGGTACGCCCGGTCTCCAGGTGCACCTCCAGCAGCGACGCGTGCCGCAGCGCCTCCAGCGTCTCGTAGTGGGTCACCGACGGCTTGCCGTGGGCGACGACCGCCCACTTGTAGTCGTGGGTCGGGTGCCGGTCGATCGGCGCGTCCACCGTGCCGCGACTCGGGTCCGGGTGGCCCTGGACGAGCGCGTGGTAGATCTTCTCCACCTCGCGTTCCTTGAAGGCCCGCTTCAGGACGGTGTAGGCGTGTTCGGACTTCGCCACCACCATCAGGCCGCTGGTGCCGACGTCGAGCCGGTGCACCACACCCTGGCGTTCGGCCGCACCCGACGTGGTGATCCGGAAGCCGGCGGCGGCCAGGTGGCCGATCACGGTCGGGCCCCGCCACCCCGGACTGGGATGCGCCGCCACGCCGATCGGCTTGTCGACGACCACGATGTCCGCGTCGTCGTGGACGATCCGCATCCCCTCGACCCGGACGGGCGCGACCGGCTCCTGCGGCCGGGGAAGCTCGACCTCCAGCCAGGCACCCGCGCTCACCCGCTCCGACTTCGGCACCGCCTCGCCGTCGACCCGGACCAGGCCGTTCTCGACGAGTTCGGCGGCCTTGGTCCGGGACAGCCCGAAGAGTCGTCCCAGAGCAGCGTCAAGGCGCTCGCCCTCCAGTCCCTCCGGCACCGGCAGCCCGCGCCGGTCCGCCGCTCCGGTGGCGGCCGTCGCGCTCACTCCGCCTTCCTCAGCGCCGGCTGGTCGGCGGCCACCCCGGGCGAGCCGGGCGGCTCGTGCGCCTGCCGGGCGCTACCGTCCGGCTTCTCGGATTCGGCTCGGCGGCTGCCGGACTCCTCGATGGTGCCGTCCCAGCGGCGGCCCCGCATCGCCAGCACGATGATCAGCGCGGCAGCCGCGCAGATCGAGGCGTCGGCGACGTTGAACACCGGCCAGTGCGGCAGCGCCAGGAAGTCGACCACGTGGCCGCGCAGGAAACCCGGCTCCCGGAAGATCCGGTCGGTGAGGTTGCCGAACGCTCCACCCAGCAGAAGTCCGAGCGCGATCGCCCACGGAGTGCTCCGGAGCGTGCGGGACAGCCGGAGCACGACCACCACGACGGCCAGCGCCACCAGGGACAGGATGATCGTGTAGCCCTCGGCCAGGCCGAAGGCGGCTCCGGAGTTCCGGACCAGCACCAGGGTCAGCAACCCGCCGGCCAGGCGGATGGGTTCCCGGTCGGCCAGCTGGGACATGATGATGATCTTGGTCACGACGTCGACGGCCAGCACGACGAGCGCCACAGCGGCGAAGAGCCCGAGCTGGCGGCGACGAAGGCGGCGGTCTGCTGTGTCGGCGTCGTTCAGCGACGCTCTTCCCTCTGTTTGCATGACACGCACAGTGTCGCACGAGGGAACGCCAGCAACCGAGCCTTGCCGATGGGTTGGCCGCAGCCCTCGCACACGCCGTAGGTGCCGTCGTCGATTCTGGCCAGCGCCCGGTGGGTCTGGGCGAGCATGTCCCTGGTGTTGTTGGCGAGGGAGATCTCGTGCTCGCGTTCGAAGGTCTTCGAGCCGGTGTCGGCCTCGTCGTCACCGGCGCCGTCTCCGCTGTCGCGCAGCAGGTCGGCGATGTCGTCGGCGGCGGAGTGCAGCTCCTCCTCCAGGCGGGCGACGTCGCCGGTCAGCTCCTGGTAGACCCCGTCCAGCTCGGCCGGTGTCCACGGCTCCTCGTCCGGACGGACCACCAGCCGCGCGGCGCGCCCGGCGAGGTCGGTCGGCTCAGGCTCGGCCGGCGCCGGGGGTGCGACCTGCTCACCGGGCGTACCCGCCTCAGGCCCCGGTGCCGCCCTCTCGGCCGAGGTGGTCTTCTTCGCCGGCGCCTTCCTTCCCGAGGTGGTGGTCTTCTTCGCGGAGGTCGCTTTCTTCGCGGACGTGGCTTTCTTCGCGGACGCGGCCTTCCGCGCAGGAGCCTTCTTCGCCGATGCCGCCTTCTTCGCCGACGTCGCCTTCGTGGTCGGCGCGCCCGGCCGCCCGCGGGCCGGCACGCCCGTCTCCTCGCCCGTGTCGCCTGCCTGCTCCACCACGTCGACCTCCGCCCGGCGTACGTACGACGAGACCGTCCCGCACATGCTGCAAGTGTGCACGCGTCCGCTGAGTATGCACGCGTTCCCGCCAGACGGCCGAGGCCGGCCGCGTCGACCGAGGCCCGCACAGACCGGTCGAGGCGGGTCCAGGCCGGCCGAGCCCGGACGAGACGTACGAAAGCGGTCGGGAGACTCCGGGCCGACGGGAACGGGCCGACGGAACGGGCCAACCGGGCGGCCGGGCCCGGTTCCCGTGGTCGCAACCGGCACTCGCCGGAGAACGCCGAAGGCCCCCGGGAGGAGTCCCGGGGGCCTTCGGTTCGTGCGTGAAAGGTGCGCTACAGCGAGGACTCGTCGTCGTCCTCGAGCAGGGCGTTGAGGCGAGGCGTGCCGCCACCGGAGTTCATCCGGTCACCGCGTCCACCGCGCTCACGCTCGCCGCGCTCCTCCCGGTCGCCGCCGTTCGCGAGCGCCGGCTTGTGGGAGTTGATCGACCGCGGGCCGTTGCCGGACTCCAGGCCGTTCTCCAGGTTTCCCTGGCCCGCGAGCACCCGCAGCTGGCTCTCGAAGTAGGCCTTCAGGCGGCTGCGGTACTGCCGCTCGTAGGTGCGCAGCTCGTCGACCTCACGCTGCAGCCGGGTCTTCTCCTTCTCCAGCTGGCCGAAGAGCTGGGTGCGGCGCTCGGCGGTGTCCCGGTCGAGCTGCTCCGACTTCGACCGCGCTTCGGACTCCAGCCTGCTGGCCAGCCCGCGGGCTTCGTTCTCCAGTCGCTCGGCCCGTGCCCGGGCGTCGCTCAGGATGCGGTTGCCCTGCTCCTTGCTCTCCGCGACGAGCTGGTCGGCGTTCTGGGTGGCGATCTCCAGCAGGCGGGCCGCGGCGCTGGACGCCTCGGCGATGCTGGAGGGCCCCGGCTGCGGAGTCGCCTGCCGGACGGGGGGCTGCGGCTCGGGCTGCTCGGGCTTGCCGTAGCCGCTGTCACGGCCGCGGTCACGGTCTCCGTCGCCACGCTGCGCGGAGGAGAGCTTCTGCCGAAGGTCTTCGTTCTCGTGGTTGAGGCGCTCGAGTTCGGACTCGACTTCGTCGAGGAACTGATCCACCTCTCCCATGTCGTAACCCTCCCGCAAACGGACGGGCGTGAAGCGCTTGTTGCGCACGTCCTCGGGTGTCAACGGCATGACCTCACCTCAGGCTCGCAGGGCTCGACTTACGTGGATATCGGAGCAACCGTACCCGGTTTGGGTGACAAAGACCGAGGGGGCTCCGGAAACTACCTGTTCGGCATGATCTGGTCACCGACCGAACAGATCATCGGGTGGCGTCGGACGATGGTACGCGGCCCGGCCGATGATCACCGACCGAAGATCGCCAGGACCAGAGCCTGCAGGACGTAGATGATCACGATCAGCAGCAGGAACGACAGGTCCAGCGCGAAGCCGCCCAGCCGAAGGGGCGGAATGACCTTGCGGAGCGCCTTCAGCGGCGGGTCGGTGACGGTGTAGACGCCCTCGAGAATGACGAGCAGGAACCCGTGTGGCTCCCAGGACCGGGCGAAGAACTGCACCCAGTCCACCACCAGTCGGACGAAAAGCAACACGAGGAAGATCCAAAGTACGGAGTACAGGATCTCGCCGATGATCTGCACGCACACTCCTTGGGGTGGCCTTGCCGCCGGATCTCGAGCCTATCCCGCCGGCTCGCCACCGCGGCCGGGCCGACCCTCGGGGATCGCCCGGGCAGACCCCTGAGATCGCACGGGCGCTCGTGCGACCGGAGGGTCCTGGGCACGCCTCAGCTCTGGTTGAAGAAACCCGCCTCGGCCATGCGCTCCTTGTCCTCGGCCCGGACCTTCACGTTGGCCGGGGAGAGCAGGAAGACCTTCGCCGTCACGCGTTCGATGCTCCCCCGCAGCCCGAAGATCAGACCGGCGGCGAAGTCGACCAGCCGCTTGGCGTCGGAGTCGTCCATCCCGGTGAGGTTCATGATCACCGGCGTACCGTCGCGGAAGTGCTCACCGATCAACCGGGCGTCGTTGTAGGTGCGCGGGTGCAGCGTCGTGATCCGTGACATCTCCACCTCCGGTGCCACCTGGACCTGACGTCGGTCGGGAAATGCTGCCACGGTGCCGCCCTTGTCCTCGTCGGTCTCGGCCGGCGACTGGGCAGCAGGACGGGTGCCCCGAGCTTCCCGGGTGTCGCGGTCGTCACCGTCGTCGATGTAGTCGCCCTCGTAGGCTCCGTCGTAGTCCTCTTCGTAACGGCCCTGGTCTTCTACGAGACCGAGGTACACCGCGACCTTGCGCATCGCGCCTGCCATGTGACCTCTCGCCTTCTGCTGTCAGCTGCGCCGGGCCGAGCATGCAGCCCCGTCCGGCGTCGACGCTACCTGTCGTAACCGCGCTCACCTAGTAACCGACGCCCAAGCCGTACGTGTGTCGCGCCGTGAGCGATGGCGTCCTCGAGATCCGCGCTCATTCCGGCGGAGACCCAGGTGGCCTCCGGATACTTCTCGCGTACCTCGGCAGCGGTCTCGGCCAACCGGGCGAACGCCTGGCCCGGTGGCGCACCCAGCGGCGCGACCGCCATCACCCCGCCGAGGACCAGACCCGGCGCAGCCGCCACGGCGTCGGCCACCTCGGCGACCTGGTCCGGTGGCACCCCGCCACGCCCGCCGGCACCACCGGGGTGCTCGACGTCGCCGAGGTCGACCTGCACCAGGCACCGCAGCGGGTGCTCGCGGGCGGCCGCCGCCCGCCGCAGCGCGGTGACCAGCCGAACCCGGTCGACGGAGTGGACCACCGCGGCGTACTCCGCCACCGCACGTGCCTTGTTGGCCTGAAGCTGCCCGACGAAGTGCCAGGTCAGCGTCGGGTCCGCCACCGCGGCCACCTTGTCCTTCGCCTCCTGGTGGCGGTTCTCGCCGAAGTCACGGACACCGAGCTCGGCGAGCAGGCGTACGTCGTCGGCCGGGAAGGTCTTGGTGACCGCGATCAGCGTCACGTCCTCCGGTGACCGACCCGCACGTTCGCAGGCTCGCTCGATCTGGGCGCGGACAGCGGCGAGGTTGGCGGCGAGCTGAGCCCGGCGCTCGTCGCTGCCCGGGCTCAACCGCCCGCACCCGGTCCGTGGAGAACCGACCGCCCTCTCACTTCAGGAAGTCTGGTACGTCGAGCTCGTCGTCGTCGATCGGGCGACGGGCCGGCCGCGGAGTCGAGGCCGGCGAAGGCGGAGGGCTCTGCGGAGTGGAGCCGTTGGCCGCACCACCCGAAGCGCCACCCGCGCCGGACTCGCCGCCCGTGCGGCCGCCGCCGAGCAGACGCTGACGAAGCTCCTGGGTCTGCGCGGCGAGGTCGGACTGGCTCGACGAGGAGCCCGGCGACTGTGCCGGCTGCGACTGAGGTGCCGGGGACGACTGCGCCGGAGTGGCTGCCGGCGGCGTCGACGAGGGTGTGGCCGGCGGGAACGACTGGCCGGGGGCCGGCTGACCGTACGCCGGCTGGTCGGAGCCGGCGTTGCCGGAGAAGCCCGTGCCGGCCGGCGTGCCCTGCGGCGCCTGTTCACCCACCGGCGCGGACTGCGGCCGGCCGAGCTCACCGGGACGGCGCCCCGCGGGGGGCGGCGGGGCGGCCTGGGGCGCACCGTTGCCCGCGGAAGCCTCCTGCGCACCGCGGCGGCGGGGCATGCCGCCGTCGAAGCCGGCGGCGATGACGGTGACGCGCACCTCGTCGCCGAGACCGTCGTCGATGACCGCACCGAAGATGATGTTGGACTCCGCGTGCGCGGCGCTGGAGACCAGCTGGGCGGCCTCGTTGATCTCGAACAGCCCGAGGTCGGAGCCACCGGCGATGGACAGCAGGACGCCGTGCGCACCGTCGATGGAAGCCTCGAGCAACGGACTGGATATCGCCATCTCGGCCGCGGCGACGGAGCGGTTCTCCCCCCGCGCGGAGCCGATGCCCATCAACGCCGAACCGGCGTTGGACATCACGCTCTTGACGTCGGCGAAGTCGAGGTTGATCAGGCCGGGCGTGGTGATCAGGTCGGTGATGCCGGACACACCTTGGAGCAGCACCTGATCGGCCTGCTTGAACGCGTCCAGCACGCTCACCTGCCGGTCGCTGATCGACAGCAACCGGTCGTTGGGGATGACGATGAGGGTGTCGACCTCGTCGCGCAGGGCGTTGATGCCCTCCTCGGCCTGGCTCGCCCGCTTCTTGCCCTCGAAGGCGAACGGGCGGGTCACGACGCCGATGGTGAGCGCGCCGAGCGACCGCGCGATCCGCGCGACGACGGGCGCGCCGCCGGTGCCGGTGCCGCCGCCCTCGCCGGCGGTGACGAACACCATGTCGGCGCCCTTGATTACCTCTTCGATGTCCTCGGCGTGGTCCTCGGCCGCCTTGTTGCCGACGTCGGGCTGCGCGCCCGCTCCCAGACCGCGGGTCAGCTCCCGCCCGATGTCCAGCTTGACGTCGGCATCGCTCATCAGGAGCGCCTGCGCGTCGGTGTTGATCGCGATGAACTCGACGCCCTTGAGGCCGACCTCGATCATCCGGTTGACCGCGTTGACACCTCCGCCGCCGATACCGACGACCTTGATGACCGCTAGGTAGTTCTGCGGTGCCGCCACGACGCTCGCCCTCTCGGTAGACATTCTTCCCCGGCCCGGAAAGGCAACCCCAACCATCAACCCTCACGCTCAAGTAGAGGGTTATAGTTATGTCAACCTCGGCCTGACATGAAGGTACGGAGCGGTCACGGACGAATTCAACGCAACACGCCGAGCCGGCGAGTTCTTCGGTACGCCGGTCGAAAATCGGTCACCTCACCACTCGCCCACCGCTCTCGTCACGCGCCCGTCAAGTGCCCGCCGACGGCGACTCGCGAGACGTACGCGGCGGAGTTCGGGCGGCGCCCCCATGCGGTGCGGAGGCAGTGCTCGGCCGGTGCTCAGGCCCGGGTGGTCGGGAAGCTGGGCACGCTCACGTCGTAGACCTTCGCCTTGCGGGGAAGGAGTTCTGCGAGGACGCGGGCCTTCAGCCTGGACTTCTCGGCGTTCCCCCACACGACCGTCACTCCGCCCCTCATCCGCAACGTCACCGCGTCCGGAGTCTTCACCTCGATCGTGTCGAGGCTGCGCAGAAGCGACTTGGGCAGCGCCGCGGCCACCCGGGCACCGGCCACGCGCAACTCGTCCGCCCTTGCCGGGCTCGGGTTCCCTGCCCGCAACCGCACCAGTGGATAGGACCCGGCCGCGTCCGGCACCGCGCGGAACGGAACGCCCTCGGCGTCGACCAGGTGGTACGCCGATCCCTCCTGCCATACGGCGACGGCCTTGCGCTCCGCGACCCGCACCGTCACCTCGTGCGGCCACGAGCGGGTCACCTCCGCGTCCTTGACCGGCGGCAACTGGGCCACGATCCGGGTGCGCACGGCCGCGAGGTCGACCCGGGCCAGCGGCCTGTGCAGCGGCACCGCGGCCGCGGACCGCACCTGTTCCGGGGTGAGTCCGGATGCGGAGGTCAGGCCCTGCACGGCGACCGACCGGGTGTCCAGCAGGCTGGAGAGGGCGACCGCCCACACGCCCGCGCCGACGACGAGCAGGATCGCGACCAGGACGAAGAACGGTCGCATCCGCAGCAGCCTGCGCGTCCAACGCCGACGGCCGAACCTGGATGCAGAACCGCGCGCCGAACTGCGACCCGAACTACGTGTCGAGCCGCGTGCCGAACCGCGTGCCGAATTACGTGAGACCCCCGAGACCCCCGTCGGCATCAGCGCGCTCCCGGCTCGCTCTCCGCCGCCAGCCGGTCGCCCACGATCTCGAGGACCTCCGGGCCGATCAGTGCGACGTCGGGTGCACCGAGGGTGAGAACCAGGTCGCCGGGCTGCACCCGCTCGGCCACCCGCACCGGGGCCGCCGACCAGGATCGCTCGTACACGATCCGCTCCGGCGGGAGCGGGATGTGCGGGATGATCAGCGCGCCGGTGACGCCCGGGATCGGGTCGTCGCCGGTGGGATCCATCACGACCACCTCGTCTGCCAGCCCGAGGGCCTCGCCGAGTTCGCGGTAGAAGAACTGCGTCCGGGTGTGCCGAAGGGGGCGGAAGCAGACGACGACCCGCCCGTCCCCCACCGCCCCGCGCGCGGCACGCAGGTTGACCAGCATCTCGGTCGGGTGGTGGCCGTAGTCGTCATAGACGCGTACGCCGCCGACCATGCCCTTGTACTCGAACCGGCGCCGGGTGCCGGCGTAGCTCGACAGTCCCTCGCGAAGCTCACCGGACGGGAAGCCGAGCGCCAGCCCGGCGGCGTACGCGGCGGCGGCGTTCCAGGTGTGGTGCCGGCCGGCGACGTGCACGTCGATGGTGCCCTCCCGACGACCCTGCACGACGACCTCGAAGCTGGAGCTGAGTGGCTGCAGATGGACGTTGTCGATCCGGATGTCGGCGTCCTCGGCCTCGCCGTAGGTGTGTACGTCGACCCCGCGGGCGCGTGACGCCTCGGCGAGCCGGCGCGCACCCGGATCGTCGACGCAGGCGACCAGGCACCCGCCCGGCACGATCCGGTCCACGAAGGCGTCGAAGGCCCGGTGGTAGTCCTCCGGTGAGTCGTACATGTCGAGGTGGTCGGGGTCGACGTTGGTCACCACCGCCACCTCGGGTGAGTACTGCAGGAACGCCCGGTCGGACTCGTCCGCCTCCACCACGAAGATGTCGCCGGTGCCGTCGTGGGCGTTGGTGCCGGTGTCGTTGAAGTTGCCCCCGATCGCGAACGACGGGTCCGCACCGCAGTGCTGGAGCGCGACCGCGAGCATCGACGACGTGGTGGTCTTGCCATGCGCGCCGGACACCGCCGCCACCCGGCGGCCCTCCATCACCGCCGACAGCGCGGCTGCCCGGGAGTACAGCAGCAGCCCGCGCCGCCGGGCCTCCACGACCTCGGGGTTGTTCTCCTTGATCGCGGTGGACACCACCACGGTGTCCACGTCGGCGACGTAGGCGGGGTCGTGCCCGACGTAGCAGGTGGCGCCGAGGGCGCGCAGGGCGGTGAGGGTACGGGAGTCCTTGGCGTCGCTGCCGGTGACGGTGATGCCCCGGGCGATCATGATGCGCGCGATACCGGACAGGCCGGCCCCGCCGATCCCCACGAAGTGGACACGGCCGAGCTTCTCCGCGGGGATCAGCTCCGAGGGAGGAGGAACGATCATCGGCCAACCTTTCCGGCTTTGCCCTGTGAACGCGCGGCCGCCGCCCGGACCATGTCGGCCAGCCGTTCGTCGGCGTCGGCCGGCATGAGGTCCTGGGCGACCTTGGCCATCGCGGTCAGCCGGGCGGGGTCTGTCGCGAGCCCGACCACGTGCTCGCGCACCCAGTCGGGGGTGAGGTCGGCGTCGTCGACGAGCAGGCCGCCGCCGGCGTCCACCACGGGTTGTGCATTGAGTCGCTGCTCGCCGTTACCGACCGCGTACGGGACGAACACGGCGGGCAGCCCGACCGCGGCGAGCTCGGTCACGGTGTTGGCACCGGCCCGGGCGACCGCGAGGTCGGCGGCAGCATAGGCCAGGTCCATCCGCTCGATGTACGGAACCACGACGTACGGCGGGTCGCCCGGTCCCGGCGGGGGCACCTCGACGGTGTTGCGCGGCCCGGTGGCGTGCAGCACCTGGACCCCGGCGGCGGCCAGCGCCGGCGCGGCCTGGGAGACGGCCTGGTTGAGCCGCTGGGCGCCCTGGGACCCGCCGGTAACCAGCAGGGTCGGACGCTCGGGGTCCAGCCCGAACTCCGCCCGGGCCCGGGCGCGCAGAGCGGGCCGGTCCAGGGCGGCGATCTCCCGCCGGATCGGCAGCCCCACGAACTTCGCGTGCCGCAGCGGCGTCGCCGGGAAGCTCACCGCCACCTCGGAGGTGACGAACCGGGCCGCGAACCGGTTGGCAATCCCCGGGCGGGCGTTCTGCTCGTGCACCACGACCGGCAGCTTCATCCGCCGGGCGGCGAGGTAGGCCGGCATCGCGACGTAGCCGCCCAGACCGACCACCACCTGCGCGCCGGTGCGTTCGATCACCGCGGCCGAGGCCCGCACGGCACCGGCCAGCCGGCCGGGCACGGTGAGCAGCCGCGGAGTGAGCTCGCGGGGCAGCGGCACCCGGGGAATCATGGCCAGGTCGTAGCCCGCGGCCGGGATCAGCCGAGCCTCCAGGCCCTCCTCCGTACCGAGAAAGGTGAGGCCCACCTCGGGGTCGGTGCGCCGGAGCGCGGCGGCGAGGGCAAGTGCCGGGCTGATATGGCCGGCACTACCACCGCCGGCGAGAACAACGTGCACAGACTCACCCTTCGTCGTTGCGGGCCGAACTCTTCCGCCGGGCACGCGCGGCTGCCCTGGACGCCGCCCGGTTGGCGGCCCGCTCGTCGAGCGCGGCGCGAGCGGCCGGCTCACGCCGCGCGAACGACACGAGCAGCCCGAGGGCGAACAGAGTCGGAAGCATGGCGGACCCACCGTATGACACCAGCGGCAGGGGTATGCCGGTGATGGGTAGCAGACCCAGGACGGCGCCCATGTTGACCAGTGCCTGGGCGGTGATCCATCCCACGATCCCGGCCGTGGCGAGACGGGTGAACGTGTCCTCGGTGCGCAGGGCGACCCGGATGCCGACATAGGCGAGGGTGAGGAACATTCCGAGCACCACGAGGGTGCCCACCAGGCCGAGCTCCTCCCCGATCACGGCGTAGATGAAGTCGGTGTGCGCCTCGGGCAGCCAGCCCCATTTCTCCCGGCTGTTGCCGATTCCGACGCCCCACCACCCTCCGGTGCCGAGGCCGAACAGGGAGTGCGCTGCCTGCCAGCCGGTGTTGCTGTAGTCGGCGAAGGGGTCCAGGAAGCTCACCAGCCGGCGCATGCGGTACGCGCTGTTGATGGCGAGGAACGTGACGAGTACGCCCACGACGGCGACGAACATCGCGAAGTAGCGCAGCGGCGTACCCACCACGAACAGCAGCACCAGCACCAGCGAGAACAGCACCAGCGACGTGCCGAGGTCGCGTTGCCCGAGCACCAGGGCGAGCACCAGCCCCGCCCCGGGCACGAACGGGATGACCAGGTGTTTCCAGTGCTGGAGCAGCTTCTCCTTGCGGGCCAGGACGTCGGCGCCCCACAGCACCAGCGCGAGCTTGGCCGCCTCGCTGGGCTGCAGCATGAACGGCCCGCCGAACGACAGCCAGTTGCGGTTGCCGTTGACCTCCACACCCATCGGGGTGAAGGTCAGCGCCAGCAGGACGAACGCCACGATCATCATGGGGTACGTGAACGCCCGCAGCAGCCGCAGCGGCAGCCTGGTGGCGACGAACGCGAGCGGTATGCCGGCGGCCACCCACATCAGCTGGCGCACGGCCATCGTGTAGGAGTTGCCGTAGGTCTCCAGCGAGTCGTAGCTGGACGCCGACAGGACCATCGCGATGCCCAGGGCCAGCAGCAGCCCGCTCACCCCGAAGATCAGGTGGTACGACGTCAGCGGCCGGTCCAGCAGTCCCCGCAGGTCGGCCAGCCAGCTCGACCGGCGCTCCGCCCGGGCGTCCCCGGTCTCCTCGGCGGTGGTCACGAGACTCCCGTCCCTGTGCGCAAGCGCGGCCTCCCGTTCAGCTGCTGTGCGGTGCACCTCCGGCGAGCCGCCGCGCCGCCGCGCTGAACGCGTCACCGCGCGCGCCGTAGCTCGCGAAGAGGTCGAAGGACGCGCACCCGGGCGCGAGGAGCACGGTGTCGCCTGGCCGGGCCAGGTGCCGCGCGTGCGCCACGACGCGATCCATTACCTCAGTCTCGCCGTCGGCGACCTCCACGACGGGGACCTCGGGCGCGTGTCGCGAGAGTGCCTCGAAGATCAGTCTCCGGTCGCGGCCCAGCAGGACGACGGCCCGCAGCCGGTCCTTCACGGCGTGTACCAGGTCGTCGAAATCCTGGCCCTTGGCAAGCCCGCCCGCGACCCAGACCACCGAGTCGTACGACAGCAGCGAGGCCAGCGCGGCGTGCGCGTTGGTCGCCTTGGAGTCGTCGACGTAGGGGATCCCGTCCACGTCCGCGACCCGCTGGATGCGGTGCGGCTCCAACGTGAAGTCGGTCAGCCCGGCCCGGACCGCGCCCGGCCGGACGCCGTGCGCGCGGGCCAGTGCCGCCGCAGCCAGCGCGTTGGCGACGTTGTGCGGCGCCGCCGACGGGAGGTCGCGGACGTTGCACAGCTCGGCGGCGGAGGTGCGGCGCTGCTCGACGAAGGCCCGGTCGGCGAGCACCCCGTCGACCACGCCGAGCATGCCGGCGGCCGGGATGCCGGCGCTGAAGCCGACCGCGCGGCAGCCCTCCACTACGTCGGCCGCCCGGACCAGCTCCTCGGTGGCGGCGTCGGCGACGTTGTAGACGCAGGCGATCTCGCAGCCTTCGTAGATCTTGCCCTTGTCGGCGGCGTAGCGGTCCAGGGTGCCGTGCCAGTCGAGGTGGTCGGGTGCGACGTTCAGCACGGCCGCCGCCCGCGGCCACAGCCGGCGCGACCAGTGCAGCTGGAAGCTGGACAGCTCCACGGCGAGGACGTCGTACGGCTCGGGGTCGAGCACGGCGTCCACGACCGGTGCGCCGATGTTGCCGACCGCCGCGGTCCGCAGCCCGGCGGCGGACAGGATCGAGGCCAGCATCCCCACCGTGGTCGTCTTGCCGTTGGTGCCGGTGAGGGTGAGCCAGGGTGCGGCGTGCTCGGGGTCGCGCAGGCGCAGCGCGAGGTCGACCTCGCCGAGAATCGGGACGCCGGCGGCCGCCGCCTGGGCCAGGATCGGGGCGTCGGGCCGCCAGCCGGGCGAGGTCACCACGACGTCGGGCAGGCCGGACCGGGAGGAGCCGAACGAGCCGGGGATGGCGTCGGTCGAGCCGGGCCCGAGCCGGACGTCGGCGCCGAGTGTCTCAAGGATCGTGGCGCGTTCGCGTTCGTCGTCCCCGTCGCGCTCGTCCACCACGGCCACCCGCGCGCCGACGCCCAGCAGGCCGGCGGCGGCGGAGTAGCCGGACACGCCGATCCCGGTGACGAGGGCGGACAGCTGCGGCCAGGGCGAGTGCCGGTCGGCGGTGTCCAGCCAGTCCGGACCCGCGGGGGCGTCAGGCGTGCTCATGCGCCGGACACCCACTCGGCGTAGAAGATCCCGATCGCGCCCGCCACACAGATCCCGCAGATGATCCAGAACCGGATCACGATGGTGACCTCGTTCCAGCCCTTCAGCTCGAAGTGGTGGTGGATCGGGGCCATCCGGAAGATCCGGCGCGGGGTGCCGGTGCGCCATCGGGTGAACTTGAAGAAGCCCGTCTGCAGCATCACCGAGGCCACCTCGATGAGGAAGAGGCCGCCGATGGCGATCAGCAGCAGCTCGGTGCGGGTGAAGACCGCCATCGCGGCCACCCCGCCGCCCAGTGCCAGCGAGCCGGTGTCGCCCATGATGATCTTGGCCGGTGAGGCGTTCCACCACAGGAAGCCGAAACAGGCCGCGGTGACGGCGAACGCCACCACCGCCAGGTCGTACGGGTCACGGACCTCGTAGCACTTCGCGGCCGGCTGGTTGAAGCACGCCTGGTTGAACTGCCAGACGCAGATCAGGGTGTACGCCGCGAACACCATCACCGAGGCGCCCGTGGCCAGGCCGTCCAGGCCGTCGGTGAGGTTGACGCCGTTGGACGTCGCCGCGATCAGAAAGAGCACCCACAGCACGAAGACGATCGAGCCGAGCTCCAGCCAGGGGACCCTGATGTCGCGGATGAAGGAGATGAACGTCGAACCCGGCCTGACGTTGCGCTCGTCCGGGAACTGCAGCGCCAGGATGGCGAAGATCACCGCGACGGACGTCTGCCCGGCGAGCTTGGTCTTGGCCCGAAGGCCCAGGCTGCGCTGCCGGGACACCTTGAGGTAGTCGTCCAGGAACCCGACGAGGCCGAGCCCGACCATCAGCATCAGCACCAGCGCGCCGGACGCGGACGGCAGCCGCCAGACGAACAGGTGCGCGGCGAAATAGCCGAGCACCGCGGCGACGATGATCACGACGCCGCCCATCGTGGGCGTACCCCGTTTGGTGTGGTGCGACGTCGGTCCGTCGTCGCGGATGATCTGGCCGTACCCCCGGGCGGCGAGCATCCGGATCGCGACAGGGGTGCCCAGCAGCGAGATCAGCAGCGAGACCCCACCGGCGAGGAGGATTGCCTTCACGCGCCGCCCTCCACGGTCCCGGTTCCCAGGCCGCCCGCACGGCTGCCCGCATCCTCACTCAGGGTGTCACCAAGATGACGCAACCCGGCGTCTCGCGAGGACTTGACGAGTACGACGTCACCGGCACGGAGCTCCCGCCGCAGCAGCGCGAGCGCCTGATCGGTGTCCGGCACGAAGACCGACTCCTCTCCCGAATATCCCTCGGACCGGGCTCCGCGCTCGATCGCACGGGCGCCCGCGCCCACCACCAGCAGCCGGGACACACCCAGCCGCACCGTAAGTCTGCCGATCCCCTCGTGGGCCTCGTCCGCGGCCTCCCCGAGTTCGAGCATCTCACCCAGCACGGCCCACGAGCGGCCGCCCCTCGCCAGCACCGGCAACGTCTCCAGCGCCGCCCGCATGGAGTCCGGGTTGGCGTTGTAGGCGTCGTTGACGATGGTCACGCCGTCGGAGCGGACGCTCACCTCCATCCGCCAGCGCGACAGCGCCACCGCGGCCGACAGGCTCTCGGCGACCGCGGCGACGTCCAGGCCGACCGCGAGGCCGACGGCGGCCACCGCCAGCGCGTTGGCGACGTGGTGCCGCCCGACCAGGCCGAGCGCCACCTTGGCGCTCCCGGCCGCGGTCACCAGCTCGAACGCCGCGCGGCCGGCGTCGTCGAGGCGTACACCCTCGGCACGGACGGTGGCGTCGGGCCCCTCGCCCACCAGGACGGTACGGCCGCGGTTTCGCCCGGCCATCGCGGCGACCAGCGGGTCGTCGGCGTTGAGGACCGCGACGCCATCCTCGCCGAGGGCCTCCACCAGCTCGCCCTTGGCCTTGGCCGTCATCTCCTTGCCGCCGAACTCGCCGACGTGGGCGAGGCCGACGTTGAGTACGACGGAGATGTCGGGCGGCGCCAGCTCGGTGAGGTAGCGAATGTGCCCGACCCTCTTCGCGCCCATCTCGAGCACGAGGTAGCGGGTCTGCTCGTCCGCGCGCAGGACGGTCAGCGGCATGCCCAGCTCGTCGTTCAGCGACCCCTCCGGCGCCACCGTCTCACCGGCTCCGGCGAGCAGTTGCCCGAGCAGGTCCTTGGTCGTGGTCTTGCCCGCCGAACCGGTGACCGCCACCAGGGTGAGGTCGGGAAGCCGGTCGAGCACGTGCCGGGCCAGCCGGCCAGCGGCCGCGACGGAGGCATCCCGGTGGCCCTGCGCGGGCGGGGCCACCACGCACGGCAGGCCCGGCAGCGGCCGGCTGCTCAGCACCGCCGCGGCCCCCTTGTGGACGGCTTCGGCGGCGAAGTCGTGCCCGCGCCCGTCGGCGACGAACAGCCCGCGCGGCGAGAGCTTCCGGGTGTCGGCGGCCACTCCCCCGGTGACGGTCGAGTCGGGGTCGGCCTCGTGCAGCTCCCCGCCGACCGCGGCCGCGATCTCCGCCAACGTCATCGTGATCATCGCTGCGCCCCTTCCTGACCGGCCTCGTGACCGGCTCCCTGACCGGCTTCGTGCCCTGCGGCCAGGGCGACGCCGTGGCGGCCGGACATCCGCGCCAGTTCCTCCGTGACGACGAACCGGTCGTCGAAGGGGTGCACCACCCCGGCGATCTCCTGGCCCTGCTCGTGACCCTTGCCCAGGACGAGCACGGTGTCGCCGGGCCGAGCGGCCCCAAGTGCGTAACGGATCGCCTCCCGCCGGTCGGCGACCTCGCGCACCTCGCCGCGGTCGGCGGCGGGCACCTCCCGGGCACCGGCGAGAGCGGCCGCCCGGATCGCCGCCGGGTCCTCCGAGCGCGGGTTGTCGTCGGTGATCACGATGAGGTCGGCGTGCCGGGCAGCGGTGGCGCCCATCAGCGGCCGCTTGCCCCGGTCGCGGTCCCCGCCGCAGCCCAGCACCGTGACCAGCCGGCCGGGTGTGCGCGCCCGCATGGTGTCCAGTGCCCGGGCGATCGCGTCCGGGGTGTGGGCGTAGTCGACCAGGACCACGAAGTCCTGGGCGGCGGTCACGCGTTCCATCCGGCCGGGCAGGGCCACCTCGGCGAACGCCGGGAGGAACTCCTCGGGATACAGCCCCGCGGTGGCGAGCACGGCGGTCGCCAGCAGGGCGTTGGCGACGTTGAAGTCCCCGGGCAGCGACAACGAGACGGCGACGTCGATCCCGCCGGGGCCGCGTACCCGGAAGGCGCTGCCGCCGTCGGTGGCCGGCTCGACCTCCTCGGCCCGCCAGTCGGCCGCCGGGTCACCGGCCGCGGAGTACGTCACCACCTCGATCGGCGCCTCGCGGACCAGCCGCCGCCCGTGCTCGTCGTCCAGGTTGACCACGCCGACGCGGGCGTGCGCGGGGGTGAACAGGCTCGCCTTGGCCCTGAAGTAGGACTCCAGGTCGCCGTGGAACTCCAGGTGGTCCTGGCTGAGGTTGGTGAACCCGGCCACGTCGTAGATCGTCCCGTCCACCCGGCCGTGGACGAGCGCGTGGCTGGACACCTCCATCGACACCGCCTGCACGCCGCGCTCGAGCATCACCGCAAGAAGCGCCTGCAGGTCCGGCGCCTCCGGAGTGGTCCGGGCGCTGGGCAGGGTCTCGGCGCCGATGCGGGTGCCGGTGGTGCCGAGCAGCCCCGTCCGCCGTCCGGCGTACCGAAGGGCGGCCTCCAGCAGGAACGCCGTGGTGGTCTTGCCGTTGGTGCCGGTGATCCCGAGCATCAGCAGGTCACGGGAGGGGTTGCCGTACACCCAGGCGGACAGCTCACCCACCACTGCCCGCGGGTCGGGCACCACGAGCGTCGCCAGCCCGGCCTCCTCGCACCGGCCCCGGCCGGCCGGGTCGGTCAGGGCGGCCACGGCGCCGCCGTCCGCGGCCGTCCGGGCGTACGTCGCTCCGTGGGAGCGGTCGCCAGGCCGGGCGACGTACAGGTCGCCGGGTACGACCGCGCGCGAGTCCTGGCTGATGCCGGTGATCACCACGTCGGCCCATCCGGCGTCGGAGCGCTCGGCGTACGACACCTCGGCCGGCGCCAGCTCGGCCCCCGGCATCGCGGAGAGGAAGGAGACGACCTCCGGCAGCGTCCGGCGGAGCGGACGTGTCGGACGCGGGGTCACCGCGCCGGTGGCGGGGACGGCCACGGGGTTTCCTCCCTCGATGTCGAGAATCTTCGCCCACCCCTGTCCGGGGCGGGCCGGCGCAGTGCGGCCCGGGATGTGGCCGGTCGCGCGTCCCCCACGCGCCACTGTCTGGGGCGTGAGGTTACAGCGTCACACCGGTGATCGCCTCCGGCCACGTCGCGGGCACGTCACGTGCCCTGACCGGGGCAGTGCCGGTGAGGGGCTCGGCCACCAGTGATCACCGGTGGTCACCTGTCGTCACCAGTGATCACCAGTACAGGGGCAGCACGGGCGACTTGGTGCCGGTGGGCGGGACGCCGTACTTCTGCAGGGTGAACGCCATGATGTCGTGGAAGACGGGTGCGGCGAGCCCGCTTCCGCTGTTGCCGCCCTTCTTGGGGTCCTGCAGGTCGACGTAGACCACGAAGCGGGGGTCGTCGGCCGGAGCGAACCCCGCGAACGACGCGGTGTAGCCCCGGTAGCAGCCGCAGCTCGAGTCCGCGCGCTGGGCGGTTCCGGTCTTTCCGGCGATCCGGTAGCCCGGGATCGCGGCCTTCGTGGCCAGCGCGTCGGGGCCCTGGACGACCTGCTCCATCATCCGGGCCACGGTGGCCGCCGCCTGCTTGCTCACCACCCGGGTCCGCTTGGGCGTGGGGTTCGGCGTGAGCTTGCCGTCGTCGTCGACGAACCCCTTCACCAGGCTGGGGTCGACCCGGACGCCGCCGTTGGCGACCGCGGCCACCGCGGCCGTCAACTGGACCGCGGTCACCGACATGCCCTGGCCGAACGAGATCGTCGCCCGGCGAAGCGCGGACCAGTCGGACGCCTTGCCGATGGTGCCTCCCGACTCGCCCGGGTACCTGACGGCGGTGGGCTTGCCCATCCCGAACTTGCGGAGGTAGGAGGCCTGCAGCTTCTTCGGCATGCCTTCCGCGGCCAGCACGACACCGATGTTGGACGACCTCGCCAGGGCGCCGGCGAAGGTGAGGTTGATCGTGCCGTGCCCCCACCAGTCACCGATCCTGCGCCCGTCGCGGATCAGCGAGCCGGGTGCTCGGATCTTCGTCGAGGGGGTGACGTAGCCGCTGTCGACCAGTGCGGCGGCGGTGAGCACCTTCTCCACACTGCCCGGCTCGTACACCTCCTGGAACGGCCGGTTGACCCGGTCCTCGGCAGGCGACTTCGTCGGGTGGTTGGGGTCGAAGGTCGGCGCGGTGGCGACCGCTACGAGTTCGCCGGTACGGGTGTCCATCACCACGATGTCACCGCTGCGGGACTCGGTGGCCTTGACCTGAGCGGCGATCGCCTGCTGGGCCGCCCACTGGACGTCCCGGTTGATCGTCAACTGCACGTTGGTGCCGGGTACGGGGTCCTCCTCCGAGCTGTGCGCGAGGGGGATCTGCTGGCCGTTCAGACCGCGCTCGTAGACCATGTGGCCGTCCTTGCCGCGCAGCTTGCCGTCCAGGGCGTACTCGAGTCCGGACAGTCCCCCGCCGTCGGAGCCGGTGAACCCGACGATGTTCGCCGCCACCTGCCCGGACGGATAGGTCCGCATCGGGTCGGGCTCGGTCAGCACCCCGCCGAAGCCCTCGGCCCGCAGGGCGTCGCGCGCCTTCTTCCAGGTCTGCGTCGGAACCTTGCGGGCGAGGTAGACGAACCTCGTCTTCGGTGTGCGCAGCTTCGTCGTCAGCTCCTGCTGGTCGACCTTCAGGATCGGAGCGAGCGTCTCGGCGATCTGCCCGGCGTCGGGCCGGGTGATCGTCGGGTCGGCGGTGACCGCCAGCGTGTCCACGGTGGTGGCGAGGGGTACGCCCGTCGCGTCGGTGATCTCACCGCGGGTCGCGTGCAGGGTGACCCGGCTGATGCGTTCCTTCACGGCCGCGTTGGCGTACGCCGCGCCGTCGAAGCCCTGCAGTTGGACGAGCCGGCCGGCGAACACCGACATCACGAACGCGACCAGCAGGAAACCCACACGGAGCCGGCGTTCGGTGTGCCCGAGCCGCAGGGTCCGGCCCGGGCGCTTGGGCGAGGGCCGGACCACCCGGGCCTGGGTGGCCGGCCGCCGGCGGCGTACAGGCACACCGCTCGCCGCCGGGGACGACCGGCGCGTGCTGCTCGCCGAGCCCGAAGTGCCGGTGGAACGCGAGGTGCCACTGGAGCGGGAGGTGCCGCCCGTACGCGAGGTGCCGCCGGACCGGCCGGTGGCGGCTCGGTTGGCACCGCGCGCGGGCCGACCGGTCGACGAACGCGCCGGCCGACCGGGTTGCCGCTCGCCGGAGGTGCCACCGGTGCCGCGGCCGGACCCGGAGCCGGAACGCCCGGAGCCGGTGGCGCGCTCGGACGGTTTGCGCGGACGCTCTCCGCTCACTGGTCACCCCCGCCCGACGTCGGCGGCTCCAGCGTCACCAGGGGCGCCGAGCCCGAGGGTTGCTCCGTCCGCGGTTGCTCCGCCTGCGACTGGTTGGTTCCGGACTGCGGTTGGGTGCCCTGGCCGGCGGTCGTGCCCGCGCCGGGATCGGTCCGTGTGCTCTCCTGGCCCGGCTGGGTGCCCTGCTGAGTGTTCTGCTGGGCGCCGGACTGGGTGCCTAACTGGCCGGTCGCCACCTGGGGCGAGCCGCCGGCGCGGGCCGACGGGGCCGACGGGGCCGGCGCCGGCGTCACGCGGGCCTTCGCGGGCACCGCGTCGCCGAGCACGGCCCCGTCGCGCAGGCGCAGGAACACCGGGTTGGTGTTGGGCACCATGCCGAGGCGTTCGGCCTGTCCGGCCAGGTGCTCGGGCGCCCGCATCACCGCGACCTGTTGCTCGAGCGCCGCCTGGCGGTCCTCCAGCAGAGTCGTCCGGCGCGACAGGTCGTGGATGGTGAACGAACCCTGCTGGACCGTGGTGTTGAGCAACAGCAGCCCGAGCAGGCCCGCGCTGAGGATCGCCACGACGAGGATGACGAACGGCGCCCTGGACTGCTGGGGCTCCGGTTTCGGCACCACCCGGAGCCGTGGCCGCGGAGCCACCTCCCGTACCGGCCGGTTGAGACTCTCCAGGGCACTCATGCCGCTCCCCCTCTGCTCGCCGTACGGCGACTGTCAAGAATCCGTTCCGCTGCCCGCATCCGCACCGACGTGGCGCGTGGGTTCGACTCCACCTCTTCCGGCGTGGCCTTCTCGGCCCCGCGGGTCAGCAGACGGAGTACGGCTTCGTGGCCGGGTGGTACTGCCGGGACGCCCGGCGGGACGTCCGGGCGCGCGAGGGCGCCCAACGTCTGCTTCACCAGGCGGTCCTCCAGCGAGTGGTAGGCCAGAACGACGACCCGGCCGCCGACGGCCAGCCGGTCCACCGCGGCCGGCAGCGCGCGTTCCAGGGCGGCGATCTCGCCGTTGACCTCGATCCGCAGCGCCTGGAAGGTGCGCTTGGCCGGGTGGCCGCCGACCTGCCGGTCGGCACCGGGGATGGCCGAGCGCAGCAGGTCGACCAGCTGCCTGCTGGTGGTCAGCGGCGTGCTCTCACGTTGCCGTACGACCGCGTCGGCGATCCGCCGGGCGAAGCGTTCCTCGCCGTACACCCGAAGGATCCGGGCCAGGTCCGCGGCGGAGTAGGTGTTGAGGACGTCGGCGGCGGTCGGGCCCCGGGTGGGATCCATCCGCATGTCCAGCGGCGCGTCCCGGCTGTACGCGAATCCGCGCTCCACCTCGTCCAACTGCAGGGAGGACACACCGAGGTCGAACAGAACTCCCTGCACCCGGCGGTGACCGAGGTCGGCGAGGACGTCCGGAAGCTGGTCGTACACCGCGTGGACGCAGGTCGCCCGGTCACCGAACCGCTCCAGGCGTTTCCCGGCGGCGGCCAGCGCCTGCGGGTCGCGGTCGAGGCCGACCAGGCTGGCCTGCGGGCACTCCTCCAGGAGCGCCTCCGCGTGACCACCCAGGCCGAGCGTGGTGTCCACCACCACGGAGCCGGTCTCGGTCAGTGCGGGAGCGAGCAGCGCCACCACCCGTGCCGCGAGGACGGGGACGTGGGTCGGCTCGCCGGCACGTGGGTTCATGGAGATTCTGTCCTCTCAGCCCGGCAGGCTCAGCAGGGTCGAGAGGGCGAACGACACGGCGGTGCAGACGAGAAGGGTGAGGCCGGCCGCCACGAACCGCGCGCGCAGCAACGGGCGCAACGCTTCCTGACCCGGGTCGAGCGGCAACGACCGGGCGGCGGGGTCGGTCGCACCGGACACGTGACCGGAGCGGTCCGCGCCGTGCCGGCGTGCCGGTTCCTTCACCTCGACCCCCACTGCTGGTGCTGCGTGTCGTCGCCGTGCGGCCAGGTCCCCGCCCGCTCGCTGGGGAAACCGCCGTCTGGCGCCGGGGAAGGTGCGTCAGAAGGCGCAGGGAGCGGGCTGGAGACCTCACCGCACGACCACTGCTTGCTCGATCGGTTGGACTGTCCGCCGGAACGACCGGTGGACGGGCATGTGACGGGGCTTGTTACAGGGCGGAACGTCACAGGATTCCTGGCAGCACCTCCTCGCTGAGCTCGGAGAACGCCTGCTCCTGGTCGCTGGAGTAGCTGCCCCAGGCCTCGGCGTCCCAGATCTCGACGCGGTTCATCGCGCCGATCACGACGCAGTCGCGCCGCAGTCCGGCGTACTCCCGCAGCATCGGCGGAAGAGTGATCCGCCCCTGCTTGTCGGGCTTCTCGTCGGAGGCTCCGGCGAACAGCATCCGGAGGTAGTCGCGCGCCGCCTTGTTGGTGACCGGCGCCTGTCGCATCTGTTCGGTCAGCCGACCGAACTCAGCCAGCGGCCAGACGGAGAGGCAACGCTCCTGTCCCCGTGTGACCACAAGGCCCTCCGCAAGCTCGTCCCGAAACTTGGCCGGTAGGAACAGCCGTCCCTTCTCGTCCAGACGCGGGGTGTGGGTGCCGAGAAACGTGGCCGCCACCTCCCCGTGAGGCTTCCTGGGTACCGCTGTCCACCACTGCGCGCCACTTTACCCCACCACCCTCCACCGTCAACCAGCGTTTGCCTCGGCGCGGCGCTTCTTCGTCTCGATGACTGTCGACATCTCCGCAGGTCAGAGCGGCGTTGGCGAACAGCGGAGGAAAAGGGAGCGGTGGAGCGGCACCGGTGGAGCAGGTGGAGCGGATGGAGGCATCCGAAGGTGAGCGTCGGCGTGTCGTTCGGCGTGTCGTTCGGCGTGTCGCCCGGCGCACCGTCGGTCCGGGCTGCCGAGCCGCCTTCTGTCGAACCGGCGTCGCGTTCCGCGCGTGCGAAGTACGGGGATGTCGTGCACCACGAGGTGCGTCATGACGCGGTTCGGCGACACGGTGGAGCGGAGTGGTGGGTCCGGTGGAGCGGAGTGGTGAGCGACGTACGTGACCCGGTGGAGCGATGTGGTGAGCGACCGGCACGTCGTCCGTTCCGCGAGCAGGTGACGCGACAAGGTCAGGGACCAGCCGGGTATCCAGGTCAAGGTGACGGAGCACCCGAAGAGACGTCGGACGACGCACCAATAGAGAGGACAGAAAGAGAGGAGCCTGGGAATTTCTCGCCGAGCGAGGATTCCGTGGCTCCGCCGACGTACGGTCGATGCCAGGAGTCGTCCGGCTCGGTTCAGACCGGCGGGATGTCCGACAGGAGGATCGTCATCAGCAACGCCAGCCAAGCATGGACATCAGATGCGATCCCCCATCCCCGGCAGGACCCGAACCTGAGACACTCGACCAACACGCCGCTTCGGCAGCGGCCCCATTGGTGAGGGAGGCCATGGTGTCGACCGGCCCGACGTTCGAGCCGACGAGGCGACCGGAGGAGCCGCGCTGGGCTCCGGCGGCGGACTTTCCCTATCTCGCACAGACCGCGGGCCGCGTCCGCGACGCGGTCCAGCGCGTGATCGAGGGCAAGCCCGACGTGGTCAGGACAGCGCTCACGGTCCTGCTCGCCGAAGGTCATCTGCTCATCGAGGACGTGCCCGGCGTGGGCAAGACGATGCTCGCCAAGGCGCTGGCGCGTTCGATCGACTGTTCCGTACGCCGCGTGCAGTTCACTCCCGACCTGCTCCCGAGTGACGTGACGGGCGTGTCGGTCTACAACCAGGAGACGCACGACTTCGAGTTCCGGCCGGGCGGCATCTTCGCCAACATCGTGGTCGGTGACGAGATCAACCGTGCCTCGCCCAAGACGCAGTCGGCGCTGCTGGAGTGCATGGAGGAGCGCCAGGTCACCGTGGACGGCACGACCTACCATCTCGAGGCGCCGTTCATGGTGATCGCGACGCAGAACCCCATCGAGATGGAGGGCACCTACCCGCTGCCCGAGGCGCAGCGCGACCGGTTCATGGCCCGCGTCTCGATGGGTTACCCGAGCCCGCAGGCCGAGTTGGAAATGCTCGACGCGCACGGGGCGGCCTCGCCGCTGGACGACCTGGAGCCGGTCACCGACGCCCGCGAGGTCGCCAAGCTGGTCGACATCGTGCAGGGCGTCTACGTCTCCCCGGCGGTCAAGGAGTACGCCATCGCGCTGGTGACCGCCACCCGCAACTCCCCCGACCTGCGGCTCGGCGCCTCGCCGCGGGCGACCCTGCACCTCGTCCGGGCGGCCCGGGCGGCGGCCGCGCTCGACGACCGGGAGTACGTCCTGCCTGACGACCTGCAGGCGCTCGCCGTCCCGGTCCTCGCACACCGGCTGCTGCCCGCCGCGGAGGCCCAGATCGCCAGGCGTTCGGCGGAGCAGGTCGTCACCGACCTGGTGCGGACCGTTCCGGTCCCCGACCCGCACCGCCGCTCTCGGTGACCCGAATGGGGGGACGGTTCTCTTCCCTCACCACCCGCGGCCGGGCTTTCCTGGCCGCGGGTGTCGCCGCCGCGGTCTGCGCCGTCGCCCTGGGGCAGAAGGACCTCCTCCGGGTGGCGGTGTTCCTCCTCGCCATGCCGGTGGTGACCGTCCTCGTGGTCACCCGCACCCGCTACCGCATCGCCGCCTCCCGGACGATCGAACCCGTGCGGGTGCAGGTCGGCGAGCAGGCCACCGTACGCCTGCGGCTGGAGAACGTCGGCCGGATGCCCACCGGCCTGCTCCTCCTCGAGGACCAGGTGCCTTATCTCCTCGGTTCCAAGCCGCGGTTCGTCCTGGACCGGATGTCGGCCCGGTGGCGCCGCGACGTCACCTACCCCGTGCGGTCGGAGGCCCGCGGCCGGTTCACGGTCGGTCCGCTGACCCTGCGCGTCACCGATCCGTTCGGCCTGGTGGAGCTGTCCCGGTCGTTCCGGTCCCAGGAGGTCTTCCTGGTCACGCCGCGGGTGTACGCCCTCCCGTCGGCGAAGGCGGCCGGCGAGTGGTCCAGCAACGGTGAGCACAACCAGCGCGCGGTGTCCGCCGACGGCGAGGAGGACGTCACCGTCCGGGAGTACCGCGACGGCGACGACCTGCGCCGGGTGCACTGGCGGTCCAGCGCCCGCCGCGGAGAGCTCATGGTGCGGCGGGAGGAGCAACCCTGGCAGAGCCGCGCCACCGTGTTCCTCGACACCCGCCGGATCGGCCATCGCGGAAGCGGCGCGACGTCGTCGTTCGAGTGGGCGGTGAGCGCGGCCGGTTCGGTCGGCGTGCACCTGCTGCGCCGCGGCTTCTCCGTACGCCTGCTGACCGACGCCGGCGCTTCGGTGCTGGCGACCGCGCGTGAGTCGGGCCCGTCGGTGGAGTCCGAAGGGCAGATCCTGGACGCCCTCGCCGTGGTCGCGCCGTCGTCGATCGGGCACCTGTCCCAGACGTCCCTGACGGCGGCCAACGACGGTTCGCACGGCCTGTTGGTGGCGGTGCTCGGAGTCGTCACCCCCGCCGAGGCCCAGGCACTGGTGCAGGCACGGCAGCGGTCCAGTGCGGCGTTCGCGATCGTCGTCGACACCCCGTCCTGGGCGGCGGGCAACGAACGCGCACCACAGGCGATGGCCGAACAACTCGCCGAGAGCGTCCGGATGCTGCGCCGCGGCGGGTGGCGGGTCACGGTGGTCAGGCACGGCACGACCGTTCCGGCGGCCTGGGCCCAGCTGGTGCTCGGCGAGGAGGCCGCCGCCGAGTCCCGGCCGCCCACGTCTCCCACGTACTCGCCGGCGCCGGCCGCCGCGACCGGGCCTACGGCCGTGGTGGCGAACGACTCCGCGGCCCCGCCAGGCGCGGCCACGACACCGACCATCACTCGTGAGGAGACCTGGGGAGGTCAGGCGTCATGAGCAGCGCACTTCGGCGGAGCCTCACGGCCTTCCTCGCCACCGTCTTCGCCTCGCTCGCGCTGTTCCCCGCCTACGCCAGCACCGAGTGGCTGTGGTCGGCCGTGCTGGCCGCGCTGTTCGTCACCACGATCGGGTTCGTCCTCCGCCAGGTCGGAACGCCGCGGCTGCTCGTACCCCTCGGGCAGCTGGCCGCGCTCGGGTGGGCGTTCGTGCTGGTCTACGCACCCCACGACCTGCGGTTCGGGTTCCTGCCCACCGGCGAGTCGGTGCTGGCGCTGGCCCACCGCATCAACGACGGCCTGCTGATCGTGGTGCGCTACGCCGCACCGGTCCCCTACGACGCCGACCTGGTGATGGTGACCGCGATCGGCATCGGCCTCGTCGCGATCGCCGTCGACCTGCTGGCGGCGACGTACCGGCTGACCCCGTGGGCCGGCCTGCCGCTGCTGCTCGTCTACAGCATCCCGGCCACCACCGTCTCCGGCGGCATCTCCGCGCTCGCGTTCGTCCCCGCCGCGATCGGCTACGTCGTCCTGCTGCTCGGCGAGGGCCGCGAACGCCTCGGCAGATGGGGACGCGTGATCGGCCTCGCCGACGAGGTCGCCGGGCCGCAGGAAACCGTGCAGACCTCCCTGCTCGGCCAGACCGGCCGGCGAGTGAGCGCCGCGGTGATCGGGCTCGCGGTCGTCGTACCAGCGGTCGTGCCGACGCTTCCGGAGAGCGTGCTGGGGCGCGGGGAGGGCGGCGGGATCGGGCCGGCCAGCCGCACGATCAAGGTGAACAACCCCATCGTCGACCTCAAACGCGACCTGAAGCGTCCGCAGGACTTCCCGGTGATGACGTACACCACCGGATCCAACTCCCCCGACTACATCAAGCTCGTCACGCTGGACGAGTTCGACGGCGACCGCTGGCGGCCCTCCCCCCGCAGCGTCAGCAACGTCACCCCCGACAAGACGGACTACGCGCGGCTCCCCGATCCGCCGGGACTGCGCAGCAACGTCGCGAAGACCCTGGTGACGACGAAGTTCCAGGTGACCGACGCGCTGCAGTCGAGGTGGCTGCCGACGCCGTACCCCGCGACCGCGGTGAAGACGACGGCCGACTGGGGGTACGACCCGGAGACTTTGGACATCGTGCTCCGTGGTCAGGAGTCGGCCGGGCTCTCCTACGACGTACGCACGCTCAACGTCGACTACACCCCGGCCGAGCTTCGAGACGCCGGGCCGCCGCCGGCCGCGGTGTTCGACCGCTACACAAAGCTCCCGCCGAACATCCCGAAGCAGGTCCTGCGGCTGGCCCGGACCAAGACCGCGAAGGCGCGGACCGCCTACGACAAGGCGGTGGCGCTGCAGACCTGGTTCCGCAACGACTTCATCTACGACCTCGAGGTCCAGCCCGGCCACGGGGGGTCGGCGATGCTCGAGTTCCTCGCCGACCGGCGCGGCTACTGCGAGCAGTTCGCCGCCACCATGGCCATCATGGCGCGCTCGCTCGACATCCCCGCGCGGGTGAGCGTCGGCTACATGCCGGGCACCCGGCAGGCCGACGGGCGCTGGCTGGTGACCTCCCACGACTCCCACGCCTGGCCCGAGCTGTACTTCGCGGGATACGGATGGGTGCGGTTCGAGCCGACTCCGCAGTCACAGACGGGCGTCGCTCCGGTGTGGACCGTCCCCGACACCACCACGCCGAGCACGCCGGTCCCCGACCAGCGCGACAACCCCGAGAACCCGCGGCAGAACCGCAACCCGTCGTCGTCGCCGACGCCGTTGCCGAACCGGAACGACCACATCAACGCCGTACCCACCGCGCCGACCCGCCCGGGGTTCGACGTCCTGCCCGTGCTGGTCGTTCTGGCGGCGCTCCTGATCGTGGCCATGCCGATGCTGGCGCGGGTCGGTATTCGCCGGACCCGGTTGTCCCAGCGGAGCCCGGAACGACTGGTCGAGGCCGCCTGGCGGGAGCTCGCCGACGTGACGGCCGACCTCGGAGTGCCCTGGGACAACGCCACGACGCCGCGTACGGCCGGGGTTCGGCTGGCCGACCGGCTACCGGCGTCGGCGCACCAGGCGCTGCGAACCGTGGTCGACGCGGTCGAACGCGGACGGTACGCCCCGTCTCCGGGCGAGGTCGGCGACGTGCGCGCGGCGGTGGTCACGGTGACCCGGGCGCTGTCCGGCCAGGTGACCCTGGCCCGCCGGCTGCGGGCATGGCTGGCCCCGGTCTCGTTGTGGCGTCGGCTGCCGGCGCTGTGGTCCCCGGTGAGCGGCCTGCTCGACCGGGTGGACACGCTCGGGCCGCGACTTGCCCGGCGGTGGCGACGCGGCCGGATGGCCGGCACCAGCCGCTGAGCACCAGCCCCTGAACGCGGGTCGTCGAGCACCGACCGCTGGCACACCAGTGTCCGAGTGGGCACCAGCCGCGGAGCGTCGGTCACCGAGGTGGGTGCGGCCTCAGTCGTGGCCCGAAGGTCGGGGGCCGGCCGAACGTCAGAACCCGGACTCGCGGCGGCGCCGCCAGCGTTCTTCGACGCGTTGCATGAAGGTGCCGCTGGGCTTGGGACGACGGCCTCTGGGCTTGGCCTGCCCGCTCGGCTTGGCCTGTCCGCCGCGTGGTCGCTGACCACGCCCGCGAAGCGGCACCACCTTGGGTGACTCGCCGGCCGCGGGCATGTGCCGCAGGCTGGTGGCGACGTAGTAGGCGGAGACCAGCATGACCAGGAAGCCGAGCACGCTCACCGCGACGAACCCGCTCTGCCCGGTGGTCATCATGATCGCACCGCCGAGCATCAACACCATGCCGACGACGAAGACAGCGGCTCCGATCACGGCACGCCGGCGCTGGCGCGTGCGCAGATCGACCCCCCGCAACGCCGAGGCCAACTTCGGGTCCTCGGCGGCAAGGGCCCGCTCCATCTGCTCGAGCAGTCGCTGCTCGTGGTCAGAGAGAGGCACCTGACCTCCAACGGGACACTGCCGTGTTCGATCTTCAATGAGCCTAGATGAAAGTCTAGGCAGGCTCGGAACGGCACGGTAGCCGACCTTGCACGTTCGACGGTACCGGCGGGTAAAAGTCGGCTACGACGACCTCTGTCCGCATGGCGACGTTCGAAGCGATGCTTCCCACCGACACCGTACCCGAGCCGGCGGCTTCAGGCGCGTCGGCCGGGATCACTGCCTGCGGGCAAGCAGGTGGAGCTGGGCGGACAGGACGCGAAACTTCGGATGTGCCGAGGCCTGGGACTCGAGATCGAGCAGGGCGGCGGTCGCCCCCGGCTCGTCGGCCAGGCCGGCCGGCAGCAGATCGGCGAAGACCCGGACGCCGCGTTCGTCGACCACCACGAGTCCGGCGTTCTCGGCGAGCCCGCGCAGCTGCTCGGGGGTGAAGCGACGTGGTGTCCGGCCGGCCTCCACCGGGTCGTCGGCGGCGGCGAGTGCCGCCCGCGCCTGGTCGAGGTGGCCGCTCAGCACCTTGGCCAGAACGGCGGCGTAGCGGTTGGCCGCCACCAGGCTCAGCGCGCCACCTGGCCGCAGCACGCTCGCCATCGCGTGCACGGCCACCTGCGGGTCGTCGACCACTTCCAGCACGCTGTGGCAGAGCACCAGATCGGTGGTCGCCTCGCCGAGAAGCTCCCGCAGACTCACCGCGTCACCCTGCACCGCCTGGACGCGCTCGGTGACCTGCGCCTCTGCGGCCCGGCGTTCGAGCGCGGCGAGGGAGTCCGGGCTGGGGTCGACGACCGTGACCTGGTGGCCCATCCGCGCGATGGGGACCGCGAGGTGCCCGGTGCCACCGCCTGCGTCGACCACCCGGAGGGCGGACCGACCGGACTTGGCCACCTGGTCGTCCAGGGCGGTTCGGACCAGGCGTCCGACCACTTCGTCACGAAGCGACCGGCGGCGTCCGGGTGCCGAACCGCTGAAGGAGTCGGCGGCCCGCTGACCGGTACCACCTTCGGCGTCCAGGCTGCGCTCGGGCACGAAACGGCCCTCCTCTGGGCTGGGTGACAGGCGTCACCAGCCTAGGCTGCCGTGCGGACCCGGCCGCGAAGCCGTCACCGGGTCAGGCGGCCGCGCCCGGGCCGTGGACCCGCAGGCTCGTCCGGCCCAGACGATCGCCGTCGGCTGGGTCGGACTGATGCGGCAGCGAGGGCTGGTGCGGCAACTCCAGCATCGCCTCCACGACCGCGATGAAGCGCTCGACGTCGCGGACCAGATCGTCGGCGTCCCGGTCGGTCACCGCCCTGGGAAGTCCGGCCTCGGCGGCCGCGCGCTTGCCGGCGCCGGCGGCGAAGAACGCCGCCCACTCGGCGAGCTCCGGGGCGACCCGGGCCAGCAGCGTCCACGCGTCGCGACGACCTCGGCGAACGGTCGGCCCCGTGCGTGCGGCCAGGACGGCCGCCGCGGTGCGCAGGGCGGCGACGTGGGCGGCGGAGTAGCGCTCGGTCGCGAGCTCGGCCATCCGGGCCTCGGCCAGGGAGGCCCGGGCACGGTCGAGCGCCTCGAAGACACTCGGGCCGAGCGGAGCCTGGAACGACGGACTCGACTGTGTGCGCATGGGTTGGCCCTTCCGTTGCCTCAGAGCATCCCGGCCGTGGCCGGGACGGAGCCTGCCTGCTGCTCGTCGGCGCGGGCGCCGACGTGGCACCGAGCTCGCCGGCAGCCGAACCGGGCGGGACGCTTTCCCCTGCCCCTGCGCGTCCCGCCCGGGGCCAACGGCGATCCGGCGGGGGCAGGGACGAGCCTCCCCCGTCGGACTTCGCGACCCGACTCGGGAGATCGCTCGGCTCCCCCGAATCGGTAGGTCGAACATACGTTCGACCTACGAGAGAAGTTAACCCACCCGGCCGGCGCCGTCAACCGGACACGGCACGGCCATCCGGGCGGGGTGGCGCGGGACCTCGTGTAACACTCACGTACTGCCATGTCGCCAGTCTTGCGGTGACCACCGACAATCCCGGCCGGCAGCGACCAGGCAGGCGGATTCCCAGGGCCGACGACGCCACCGACCACGCCGACAGCGCAGAGATCAGTGGGCCACCGCCAAGCGCAGAATCCGGGCAGCGAGGAACTTTGGTGATTTTCTGTGAGGAAAGTCGTACGCACGGTGTCTATGTTGCGGCAGGATGCAAAACGTGAGGCGTGCTGACGGGCCGGCCCGGACCGGCTACCGCGGTCTGCTCCGAAACCACGAGTTCTCGGGGCTGTTCGTCGCGGACGTCGCCTCACGGATCGGCAGTCAGCTGGGGAAGTTCGCCCTGGCCGCCCTCGTCTACGAACGCACCCGGTCGGCCGCCCTGGCCGCGGTGACGTTCGCCGTCACCTACCTGCCCGGCCTGCTCGGCGGTCCGGTGCTGTCCACCCTGGCCGACCGGCTGCCCCGGCGCGGGCTGCTGATCACCTGTGACGTCGTACGAGCCGTGGTCACAGCGCTGATCGCCCTCCTCGGCGACAACATCCCGCTGGCGCTCGCCCTGCTCCTGCTCGCGGAGTTCTTCCGGGTGCCGTTCGGAGCCGCGCGGACGGCGATCCTGGCCGACGTCCTGCCCGCCGAGCGGTTCGCCGCCGGAAACGCTCTGGTCGCCACCAGCCAGCAGGCCGTCCAGGTGATCGGCTTCGCGGCCGGCGGGTTCGTCGTCGTCCTCATCGGCTCGCCCGCGGCGCTGGGTGTCAACGCGCTGGCGTACGCCGTGTCGGCCGTGCTGCTGGCGGTGTTCGTCGTGTCCCGGCCGGCACCGGCACGGCCCGCCGGCGGCGCGCGCCACCCGATCCTGCGCGACACCTGGCAGGGCCTGCGAGTCGTCCGGGACACCGCGCGGATGCCGAGCCTGTTCTGCCTCCTGTTCCTGGGACCGACGGTCCTGGCCACCGCCGAGGGCCTCGCCCTGCCGCTCGCCGCCGAACTCGGGCTCGGCGACCAGGGCGCGGGCATCCTGCTCGCGGCGCCGCCGCTGGGCAGTGCGGTCGGCCTGCTCGCGGTGGGGCGGATGTCGACGCGGGGACGGGAACGCCTGGTGGCCCCGGGTTCGGTCGCGGTCGGGCTGTGCGTCGCGGCGGCGGGACTGGCGGGGCCGGCGGTGCTCGTGGTGGCCGCGCTGCTGCTGGCCGGCCTGGCGATGGGACACGTCGCCCAGCTTCAGGCCGCCATCGTGGGGCTGGTGCCTGCCGGCGCACGGGGCCGGGTGGTCGGCCTCGCCAACACCGCACTCCAACTCGGCCAGGCCCTGGCCCTTCTGCTCGCCGGGGTGATCGCCCAGGCGACGTCGAGTCGTGGGGTGCTGGTCGGGGCCGGTGTGGCCGCCGGGATGGCGGCGGCCGCGGTGGTCGGCCGGGATCCCGTCGCGCGACGTGAGAGCCGACCCGAGCCGGTGATCGCGGACGGCCTGCCGAGCGGCGGTCCCGTGGCGCCGCGCGTGCCCGGCCCGGCGGGAGCGCAGCCGGCGGGAATGCGACCGGCTGAAGGTCGACCGGCGGACGTACAGCCGGCCGAAGGGCTGCTGGCCGGACGGGAGGCGGAGCATCGGCCGGCAGGGTGAGCCCCACCCCCGTGGGGGCCCACCCGCGCCGTCCCGCCTCGGCGGCGAATCGGTCCGGGCCCAGGACCACCGCCGTGGCGGGCGTTCGCGGCCCTGACGGCCGCCGAACGCGTTGGAAAGATCCTGTCTCGGACCGGCCGACGCCAGCATCCGGCGTCGTACTCATTCCCACGTAGGTACTCACCACTCCTGTGTCGGGTGTCCACTGAGGGCCGGACACCAGTCCCCCACGGGTACGCGGCGCCGACACGGCGGCCCGGCGTCCGCGTTCGGCCATGGTCGTGGGTGACACTTGCCTGGCGCGGAGTCCTGGCGCGGAGTCCTGGCGCGGACACGTCGTCCCCGGCAGGCGACCGCGCGAAGGCGCCGGCGGCGAGGGTGCGCCACGGGACACGACGAGACGGGAGGACGAGCGAGGTGGAACTGCTTCCGCTGGTGTTCACCAGCGGCTGGGCGAGCGGCGTCAACGCCTACGCGACGGTCCTGCTCCTCGGCCTGTTCGGCCGGTTCCTCGGCGTCGAGGGCATCCCGGCGGCCCTGGAACGCACCGACGTGCTGCTGGCCGCGGCAGGCTTGTACGGGTTGGAGTTCGTGGCCGACAAGATCCCGTACGTCGACTCCGGCTGGGACGCCGTCTCCACCGCGATCCGGCCCACGGTCGGCGCGATCCTCGGGCTGCTGATCGCCGGGCACACCGGCGACCTCGACCAGGCCCTGTCGGCGACCGTGGCGGGAACGACCGCGCTGGCCAGCCACGCTGTCAAGACGGGGTTGCGGTTCGCGGTCAACACCTCACCGGAGCCGGCGAGCAACGTCGCGGTCAGCCTGGGCGAGGACCTGTCGGTGGCGGGCGCCCTGACCCTCGCGGTGACCTGGCCGTGGACGGCGTTCACGCTGGTCCTCGGCACCCTGGCGGGCGGTGGGCTGCTCACGCTGGTGCTGACCCGACGGGTCCGCCGCGGCTACCGCCGATGGCGCGAACGCCGGCACCAGATCCTCGAGCAACCCTGAGTCCGCAAACGATCCCCGAGTCTCGAACGATCCCCCGAGTCCTGGACGGCCCTGACGCCACCGGACGCTAGGGTCTGGCGACGTGGCACAGGTGGTGGTGGTCGGTGGAGGCGTCGGCGGACTCGCGGCGGCGGCCCGGCTGGCCAAGCTGGGCCACGACGTCTGCCTGTGCGAGGCGACGGACCGGCTCGGCGGCGCCGTGGCGACCGTGGAGCGCAGCGGGTTCCGGTGGGACCTCGGGCCGGCGACGATGACCCTGCCGGCGACGATGCGCGACCTGTTCCGCAAGTCCGGCCGCCCTCTCGAACGCGTTCGCACTCTCCTGCCGGTGTCCACTCCACGCCGGCACGTCTTCGCCGACGGATCGACCCTCGACCTGCCGGTGGAGAGCCGGTCGGGCCAACGCGACGCCCTCGAGGCGGTTCTGGGCCCGGCCGCGGCCACGGCCTGGGAGACCACCGTCGACGACCTGACCCCGGTGTGGGAGGTGCTGCGTACCCGGGCGCTTGAGGTGCCGTTCACCGGTGGGCGGGCGCTGGGTGCCGCCGGGCTGCGGACGCTGGGGTACGGGCGATCGCTGCGCGGGTTCGCACGTGCCCGGCTGGCCGAGCCGAGGCTGCGGCAGGTGCTGGAGTACGCCGCACTGCCCGATGGCGGCGTCCCACCCTCCCGGGCGCCCGCGTTCACCGCTGTGGCCGCCTACGTGGAGCGCACCTTCGGGTCCTGGTACTTCCCGGGCGGCTTCACGGAGTTGGCTACGGCCCTCGGCGAGCGGTTGGCCGAGCGCGGGGTGAACGTGCGGCTGGGCACCGAGGTCGTCGCGGTGACGACGGACCCGAAGGCGGCCGGTGACGCGCGGGGTTCGGTGACCGGCGTACGCCTGGCCGACGGTGAGACGTTGCCCGCACAGGTGGTGGTCGCCGACGTCGACGTGCGCACGCTGACCGACCGGATGCTGGACCGGCCGCCCGGGTCGCTGCGGCGCGGCGCGCGTTCACTGCGGGTTCCGCCGCCCCGGCCACGGTTGCTGCTCGGTGTTCGCACCGACGCGGGCTCGGCCCTGCCGTACGAGACCGTCCTGCACCCGGCGCCCGGCTCGGCCGGTCCGCCGGTCGTGGTCCGTGCCGCCCCCGTGGAGGAGGCCGCGCCCGAGGGGCACCAGGCGCTCAGTGTGCACCCTGCCGGTGAGGTCGGCGGTGAGGTCGGCGGTGGCGCCCGGGAGGGTACGCCGGAGGTGCTGGACCTGCTCGCCGAGCGCGGCCTCGACCTGCGGGACCGGGTTGTCACCCGGGTCGAGTCCCCGGTCCCGTCGTACGGGCCTACCTGGCGCGGCGCGTGGCGCGGCCTCGGCGTACCCGCCAACCGCACCGGCGTCGGCGGGCTGTTCGTCGTCGGTGGGACGGCGCATCCCGGACCAGGAGTGCCGCTGGTGCTGCTCGGAGCCGCGACGGTCGCCCAGGAGATCGGCCGCGCCTAGGGTCCCCCCGGATCGGGGTCGAGCAGTGAGCCGGTGCGTGGACCACATTGGCCGTCAACCGGTGCTTGCGTACGGACGTCCGCCGTACGCAAGCACCGGTTGACGAGCGCTCCCGGGCGATCGCCCGGGAGCGACCCTAGGACACGCGGGCGACCGGGCCGACCACGTTGGCGTAGATCTCGCGGGTCGCCGTGGACCGGTTGAGGGTGTAGAAGTGCAGGCCCGGTGCTCCTCCGTCGAGCAGTTTCTGGCACAGCTCGGTGGCGACCTCCACCCCGATCGCGCGGACCGTCGCCGGGTCGTCCTCGACCGCCAGCAACCGCTCGGCGAGGGCGGGTGGGAACGCCGCACCGGACAACGCCGCGAACCGCTGGATCTGCCGGACGTTGGTGACCGGCATGATGCCCGGGATGAGCGGCATGTCACACGACAGCCGCTCCGCCCGGTCACGCAGCGCGAAGTAGTCGTCGGCGTCGAAGAAGAACTGCGTCACCGCGAAGTCCGCACCCGCGGCCGCCTTGGCGGCGAGGTACTCCGCGTCGGAGTCCAGGCTGACCGCCTCCGGGTGCCCCTCGGGGAACGCCGCCACACCCACGCAGAAGTCGCCGAGCTCGCGGACGAGCGAGACGAGCTCGTCGGCGTGGTCGAGCCCCTCCGGGTGCCGGATCCAGGGTTGGTTGGGACCTCCTTCGGGGTCGCCGCGCAGCGCCAGGACGTTGCGGACTCCGGCGTCGGCGTACGCACCGATCACCGAACGCAGCTCCGCACGGGAGTGCCCCACACAGGTGAGATGGGCGACCGGCGTCAGCGTCGTGTCACTGGCGATCCGGGCGATGATCCGGACCGTGCGGTCGCGGGTGCTGCCGCCGGCACCGTAGGTGACCGAGACGAACGTCGGCGCCAGTGGCTCGAGCTCGCGGATGGCACGCCACAGCTGCTGCTCGCCCTGGTCGGTCTTGGGCGGGAAGAATTCGAACGAAAACGAACGATCGCCGCCCGTGAGCAGCTCACGGACGGATCGGGGCGGACGGGGACTGGTGGACGCTGGTCCAGAAGCCATGCGCCCAGGCTAGCGGTGCCGCACCCGGCCCCGTCTAGGCTGGCGCGCGTGCCGGACATCACCCAGCCGCATCGTGACCACGCCGAGACCGGTGCGGTCCCCGACCCGCCCGCCGATGATCTTGCTGTGCCGCCCATGCCGCCGGGTGCCGAGGCCGATCTGGCCGCGCTGCGGGCCGGGGTCGACCGGGCTCTGGAGGTCTTCCTCGCCGAGCGGGCCGCCGAACTGGACGACGTGGACGCCGAACTTCGCATCCAGAGCGATCTCGTGGCGGAGTTCGTCGCGGGCGGCAAGCGGCTCCGGCCGGCGTTCGCGTACTGGGGCTGGCGCGGTGCCGGCGGCGACCCCGACGATCCGCGGATGATGGTGGCCGCGGCGTCGCTGGAGTTGCTGCAGGCCGCCGCGATCGTGCACGACGACCTGATGGACGCCTCCGACACCAGGCGTGGCCGGCCCTCCATCCACCGGCAGTTCGCCGCCCTGCACCGCCAACGCGGCTGGGAGGGAGCGGGTGAGCGGTTCGGCCTGGGCGGGGCGCTGCTGCTCGGCGACCTGTGCCTGTGCTGGGCGGACGAGATGCTGCGCAAGTGCGGGTTGCCACCGGAGCGGCTGATCCCCGCGCTCGGCTACTTCGACACGATGCGCACCGAGGTGATGGCCGGGCAGTACCTCGACCTGGTGACGCAGTCCGCGGCCGACACGACGATGGCGCGGGCGATGCGCGTGGTGCGCTTCAAGAGCGCGAAGTACACCATCGAACGCCCCCTCCACCTCGGCGGTGCGCTCGCCGGTGCCGACGAGGACCTGCTCGCGGCGTACTCCGCGTACGGCCTGCCGCTGGGTGCGGCGTTCCAGTTGCGCGACGACGTTCTCGGGGTGTTCGGCGACCCGGCGGTCACCGGCAAGCCGGCCGGTGACGACCTGCGCGAGGGCAAGCGCACCGCGCTCGTCGCCAAGACCCTGGAGACCGCGACCCCCGCCCAGGCGGAACGTTTCCAGCGCTGGTTCGGCGACCCGGAGCTGGACTCACAGGGAGTCGCCGAACTCCGCGAGATCATCGTCTCCACCGGTGCGCTGGCCGCGGTCGAACGCCTCATCGCCGAGCTCACCGCGGAAGCGTCGCTGGCCCTCGACAAGGCGCCGTTGACAGCCGACGACGCCCGCGCCGCGCTCTCCGGGCTGGCCAGAGCCGCCACCCAGCGCACAGGCTGACGCGTCGGCGCGGACCACTCCCGCGGCCGGTCACTCCCAGGTCGGTACGTCGAGCACCGGGCCCGGACCGGCGACCACCACGGCCAGCACGCCCTGCTCCCGGTCGGCGGCACGGGTCGCGAACTCCGCCAGCGCGAGTTCGGTCGCCTGCGGGTTCAGCTCCGCCAGACCCGCCCAGCCCTGCCACCACAACACCACGCCGTGCTCGTCGCGCACTTCGGCGAGCAGGTCGGCGAACGCGTCGAAGCTGCGGCCGAGGTAGGCCGGGAAGCCCAGGTTCTTGGCCACCGCGTCCAGCAGGCCGGCCTTGTCGACGACCGTCGTGGTGTCCAGGTCGACGAAGTGCCAGCCTTCCTGGTCGACGACGGCCTTCGCCTTGACGGTGGGCGGTGCCGCCGGCCAGCGGTAGACACCTGGGGTGAGCTCACCGGCGAGCAGCAGGTCAAGCTGCGACATCGGCGACTCCTTTCGCGCTCTGCTGCAGGTCGTGGCCTGCGTGTCTCCCGGGCCCGGTCACCTCGGTCCTGGGCGCGACCCGACTGTGTGGGCATGTCTCGAGACGCACCGCTAGAACGCGAGCACCTGCGCGTGCCGGCGTACTTCCTTGATGCGGTTGTCGGCCAGCGCGTCGATCGGCCGGGTCCCCAGACCGTCGTCGACGGAGAACAACCAGCGCACGGTCTCCTCATCGTCGAAGCCACCGTCGTGCAGGACGGTGAGCGTGCCGGTGAGGCCCTTCAGGATGTGGCCGCCGTCGAGGAACGCCGCGGGCACGTGCAGCGCCCCGCGCTCGCCGTGCGCAACGGCGAGAAGCTCGCCCTCGCGCAGCAACTGGCGGACCCGGCTGACGTTGACGCCGAGGCGCTCGGCCACCTCGGGGATGTTCAGCCACTCCTGCACGAGGGTGTCGACGTCGGCCGGACTCTCCTGCCCGGCCGGATCCGGCCGGCCCGACTGCGGAGCCCCCTCCGGCTGCTGCGCGGTACGCTCCGACGGCTCCGTCTGCGTGATCGACTCGTTCTTGCTCACCCTGCAGAGCCTGCCACGGACGACTTGACGCTAACCGCTGGGTCCGCCAGCAGCGCGGGATCGACGGCTGCGCCGGATTCGGCGATCCGGCGGCCGGCAACGAAGTCGCGCGGCTGGTCGACGGCCAGGACGGCCGCCACCCGGGCGTCCTGGTCGAGCCAGAAGACCGACCACCGGTCGTCGGCGGCCGGGTCACCGCGCCACACCAGCTGGGTGCCCGGCACGTCCGGCTCGGCGCCGGGCGGACCGGCAGCAGGGGTCGAGGCGGGAAGTCCCGCGGCGGGAAGCCCGGCGTACTGCACCATCCGCCCGAACTGCTCACTCCAGACGTAAGGGACCGGGTCGTAGGTCTGCGCTCCGCCGAGCAGGTTGGCGACCGCGACCGCCGGTGCGCGCAGCGCGTCGTCCCAGTGCTCGCCGCGCACCCGCGCCCCGTACCGCGGCGACCAGCGGGCGGCGACGTCACCCACCGCGTAGACGCCGCGCCGGCCGGCCGCCAGGTCGGCGCCGACCACCACGCCCCGGTCCAGTTCCAGTCCGGAGTCGGCGAGCCAGCCGGTGGCCGGTCGCACCCCCACACCGACGATCACGACGTCGGCGCGCAGGGTGGTGCCGTCGGCGAAGTCGACGGTGTTCGGCCCGACGGCGGCCACCCGGTGGTCGAGGAGCAGGTCCGCCCCGGCCTCGGCGTACCACGGCGCCAGGTGCCGGCCGACCTGCGGTGGCAACGCGTGCGCGACCGGGGTCGGCGCCTGCTCCACGACGGTGACCCGGCAGCCGACCGTCCGGGCGACGGTCGCCACCTCCGCCCCGATCCAGCCGGCGCCGACGATGACGACGGCCGCTCCCGGCCGCAGCGCCGCCCGCAGTGCGTGGGCGTCGTCGTGAGTACGCAGGTAGCGGGCGCCCTCGCCGGGCAGCACGACCGGCTCGGCGCCGGTGGCGAGCACCAGCCCGTCGAAGTCGAGGTCCGGGCCGGACACCTCGCCCGGACCCGCCGTCTCCACGACGTCGCCGCGCAGCCGGGTCGCGCGTACGCCGGGACGGAAGTCCACCCGCAGCTCGTCCGGGTCGAACGGCAGCGCCGAGTCGTCGGACTTCCCGGACAGGATCGCCTTCGACAGCGGCGGCCGGTCGTAGGGTCCCCGCGACTCCGCACCGACCAGGGTCAGCTCACCGGCGTACCCCTGCTCGCGCAGCCCGACGACCGTGCGCAGCCCGGCCAGCCCGGCTCCCACCACCACGACTCGTTCCACCCGACCGACCCTAGCGTCGCCCTCGTGATCGCCCGGACGCGCGAGGAAGAGCGCCTGTGCGGGCGAGCGTCTGGCCTACCCTGGACCGATGTCCGTCGACCAGGGGTTACTCACCGGCGAGGAGTACGCCGACACCTCCCGGCTGTCCGACCGCATCTCCATCTACGCCTGGCAACGGCCGCGGCTCGATCTCGGCGGGGCTGTCCTGGAGCTGCTGCGCGACCTGCCCGGGCCGGGACCGGTGCTGGACGTGGGCTGGGGCACCGGCGCGCTGACCCGCCGGCTGCGCGCGGACCGGCCCGACCTGCGGGTGGTCCCCGTCGACCTCTCGGCCGGGCTGCGCCCGGAGGTGGTGGGCGAGGTCGACCGGCTGCCGTTCGCCGACGGCTCGGTGGGCGCGGTGCTGGCGATGTACATGCTCTACTACGCGACCGACCCGGCGAACGCGGTGCGCGAGCTGCGGCGGGTGCTGCGCCCGGGCGGGCGGCTGGTGGCCGGTACGAACGCCGCCGCCGACAAGCCGCAGTGGGCGCGGCTGTGGACGGACACCCTGCGGGACCTGGGCGTCTCCGACCCGCCGCCGTACGACCGGGGCGACTCCCGCTTCGACCTCGAGCGGGGTGCCGAGCTGGTGCGGGAGGTGTTCGGCGCGGTCGAGGTGCACGACCACCGGCACGAGATCGCCGTACCCGAGGCCGGGCCGGTTCTCGCCTACCTGCACAGCACCCGCGGGCGACAGGCCCGGGCGCTGCCGAAGGGCCTGACCTGGGCGGACTTCCGGTCCGCCGCGTCCGACCGAATCCAGGCCGAGGTCGACCGGTTCGGCGCGTTCGTGATCACCGGCCACACCGGGATGCTGACCGCCGTCGCCTGACGGCTGAGCGTTTGCAGGCGGGTCGTACTCCGATGCTGTCGGTCCGGCAACCGGTCGCACCGAATCGCGCCGAAGTCGCTCTGAACACTGCCGTGACGTACGACACAACGTGGGGAGATGACGGGCGCGACGGGGCGATGGCGGGCGAGCCCGGGCGAGGCCGGGTGTTGCGGGCAGTCGGCGCGGCCTGCCGCCCTTCTCACCTGAGGTCTTTACACTCGTGACGTCCCAACCGCCATCCCAGCGAGGCCCCTGCGTGGACGTCACGGTCAGCGATCCCCTGGTCGGTCGCCTGCTCGACGGCAGGTACCGCGTGGGGCGACGTGTCGCACGAGGCGGTATGGCCACTGTCTACGTGGCCGTCGACACCCGGCTCGACCGCACCGTCGCCGTCAAGATTCTGCACGCCGGCCTGGTCGAGGACGCCGATTTCGTCCGGCGTTTCCAGCGCGAGGCTCGGTCGGCCGCGCGGCTGTCCCACCCGAACGTGGTGGCGGTGTTCGACCAGGGCGCCGACGACGGCACGCCCTACCTCACGATGGAGTACGTCGCCGGCCGCACCCTGCGGGACGCGCTGTACGACGAGGGGCCGATGCCGCCGGAGCGGACGCTGGAGCTGCTCGACCAGGTGCTGCAGGCGCTCGCCGCGGCCCACGAGGCGGGCATCGTGCACCGCGACGTCAAGCCCGAGAACGTCCTGCTCGGCCGCGACGACCACGGCGACGTGGTGAAGGTCGCGGACTTCGGCCTGGCCCGGGCGGTGTCCGCGGCCACCAACACCTCCACCCACGGCCTGCTGATGGGCACGGTCTCCTACCTCGCACCCGAGCAGGTGACCCACGGCACCGCCGACGCGCGCGCGGACGTCTACGCCGCCGGGATCATGACGTACGAGATGCTGGTCGGCTCCAAGCCGCACGAGGGCGACTCGCCGATCCAGGTGGCGTACAAGCACGTCAACAAGGACGTACCGGAGCCGTCGAAGTCCGCGTCCGACATCCCGGCGTTCCTGGACGCGCTGGTGCTGCGGGCTACCGCTCGCGACCCCGCGGTGAGGCCCGCCGACGCCCGGGTCTTCCTCCGCCACGTCCGCCGGGCGCGCGCCGCGCTGCGCGACGGCGTGGACGACCCGGAGCTGACCCAGGACCTCAGGGCGTTCCGGCGGCCCGAGCAGCCGGCCGCCGAGCACACCCTGATCGCACCGCTGGAACAGATCCGCGCGGCCTCGGCGGCCGCGTTGTCGCCGTCGGTCGCCCTCCGCCCGGACCGGCTCGACGACGGGCAGCCGGCCGACAACGCGGACGTACCCGATCCCGACGAGCCGGCTCCGGCACCGCGGGCGTGGTGGCTTCGGGCACCGGTCGTCGCCGGCCTGGTCGCGGCCGTCCTGCTGGCCGGCGGGGTGACCAGCTGGCTCGCCGGCATCGGGCCGTTCACCAGGGTGCCGCCGGTGGTCGACGTGGCCCAGAAGAAGCTGCCCGGCCTGGCCGAGGAGTCCGGGGTGAAGTTCGTCGTCGCCGGCCAGGTCTACAGCGAGAACGTACGCAAGGGCCACGTCGTCCGGGCCGCGCCGGCACCTCGCGCCCGCACCTGGCGGGGCGGGCCGGTCCAGGTCTGGATGTCCCTGGGGCCGGAGGTGCACGACGTACCCCGGCTCACCGGCACGTCCGAGGACCGCGCCCGGCAACTGCTCGGTGAGGCCCGGCTGCGGGTCGAGGAGGTGCAGACGGCGTTCAGCGACACCGTCGGTGCCGGGCGGATCATCTCCACCTCCCCCGAGGCCGGCACGCCGCTGCGTCGGGACGGCGAGGTGACGCTGATCGTCAGCAAGGGCCGGGAGCCGGTCGACCTGCCGCCGGTGGCCGGGATGCCGTACGCCGCGGCCGACTCCACACTCACCGCGCTGGGGCTGAAGGTCACCCGTACGGACGCCTTCTCCGACCAGGTGCCGCCCGGCGCGGTGATCGGGCAGCAGCCGCAGCCGGGCCGGGTCTTCCGCGGCGACACAGTGCGCGTCACGGTGTCGAAGGGGCCGGAGTTCGTACCCGTCCCGTCCGTGGCCCGGATGCCGGTGGCCGACGCACAGAAGAAGCTGGCCGACGCCGGTTTCCAGGTGCAGGTGAAGCGCAACCCCGTCTTCGTCGGGCTGAACGTCGTGGTGACCCAGACGCCGGCCGCAAACGCTCCGGCGCGCGTCGGCTCGGTCGTCGTACTGGACATCGTCTGAGCCGACCACGAGCCACCGGCCGGCACGCCGCTCTCCACGTCGGCTCCGGCAACGCGAGTGCGCCAACGACAGGTTGACTGCTTGGGTGTGCCCATGGATCTCGACGCCCGTATCGCTCTCGTCACCCGCACCTGGGTCCCTACCCAGCAGCTGCATCCGGGCAATGTGGCCTGGCACGGCAGTGGGTGCGACGGCGCCCCACCCGCCGACGCGACCCTCGACGGCGACGGCTGGTTCGCCGAGATGTGGCACCACGACGATGAGGCGGAGGCCGAGGGGCACTTCTCTCCCGACCTGTCACCGGACGAACGGCGCCTCGCGTTCGACAGGATCCGCTCGCATGCGCCTCACGGGTCGATCAGTCTGGTGACGGACTCACCGATGGCGAGCACGCTTCGCGCGGCCGGCGCTCACGATCTCGGCGGGCCGTTCTTCCTCCTCCAGCATCGTGGTCTGGACCAGCTGCCGAGCCTGCCCCTGCCACCGGGGTACAGCCTCCTGGCTGCCGAGGAAGCCGGAGAGCACGCCCGCGTCGACGCACACCGCCTCGCCTGGGCACCTGCTCGCATCAGGGAACTACTCGGCCTGCCGGTGACCGGCAAGGAGCCGCAGAGCAACTTCACGCTCGACAAGTACAGAGCGATGAAGGCCGTCTCCCTCTATCGGCCTGAACTCGACCTCGTGGTCGTGGCACCGGACGGCAGCCCGGCCGCGTTCGCACTTGGCTGGTACGACGATCACTCCCGAAGCGTTCTCTTCGAGCCGGTCGGCACGAGCCCGGAGCATGCCCGGCGTGGTCTGTCCCAGTCTGTCTGCGTCGCGGTGATGACGAAGGCTCGGGACCTGGGCGCCACGCAGGCGGTCGTCGGTCCGCGCGGCGACGACGCGTACCCGGCGCCGCGGCGGCTCTACCGGACCCTCGGCTTCTCCACTCTGGCGCGCACCCGCACGCTGGCATGGGATGCGGGCCAGGGGCGTGACCTGGGCACTCGGAGCGACGCAGACGTCTGAGATGGTGGGCCGGTGGCATCCTCAGCTCCCCCGGGCGCACCGGCCCGCGCCGCCGCGACCGCGCGGGGTCCCCGGGCCCGCGCCCGGCGACCCGTCCCGCCGATCGGCAGCCACCTTCCGGTGGGCGCCGGGCTGGCCAGGGGTGCCTTCCGTACGGCCGTCGACATCGGCGCGGAGGCGCTGCAGGTCTTCGTCGGCAACCCGCGCGGCTGGGCACGCGCCGCCGGAGATCCCGAGCAGGACGAGGCGTTCCGTTCCCTGTGCGCGGATGCCGGGATCCGCGCGTTCGTGCACACGCCGTACCTCGTGAACTTCGGCTCCCCCACCCCCGCCACGCTGGAACGCTCGGTCGACATCGTGGCGCACAACCTCGTCCGCGCGTACGCCATCGGCGCCGAAGGTGTCGTCGTGCACACCGGTTCGTGCGTCGCCGAGGGCAGCCGCGAGGTCGCGATGCGGCAGGCACGCGAGGCGCTGCTGCCGATCCTGGACGCGTTGCCCGACGACGCTCCCCCGCTGCTCCTGGAACCCACCGCCGGCCAGGGCCAGTCGCTGTGCTCGGGGGTGGAGGACCTGCCGGCCTACCTCGCCGCGCTCGACGACCATCCCCGGCTGGGCGTCTGCCTGGACACCTGCCACGTGTTCGCCGCCGGAGCGCCGCTGGACGCACCGGGCGGCACGACCGAGACCCTGGACCGGCTGGTCGCGCAGGCCGGCCCCGATCGGCTGCGGCTGGTGCACGCCAACGACTCCAAGGACCCCCGCGGCAGTTTCCGCGACCGGCACGAACGCATCGGGCAGGGACACATCGGCCCGGAAGCGTTCGAGGAACTGCTGCGTCATCCGGCCGTCGCGGGCGTTCCCGTCGTCGTGGAGACTCCCGGCGGGGTCGAGGCGTCCCGTGAGGACATCGCCGCGCTCAAACGTGCGAGGGGGCGGTGAGCGGCCGCACCGGCAGCACAGACCGCGGCACCGGTAGCGCAGACCGCGGCGACGGCAGCACGGACAACACCGCGCCGTCGTCCCACCCTGATCGACCCGGCGGACTCGGCGGGACGTCCGGAAGCGGTTCGGCGGGTGCGGTGCCGAAACTGGCCGTGCTCGGACTGCTCGCGGTCACCGCCTCCTGGGGTTCGACGTTCTTCCTCATCAAGGACGTGGTCACCCGGGTTCCGGTGCCGGACTTCCTCGCGGTGCGGTTCGCCGTCGCCGCCGTCGTGCTGGGTGTCTTCGCCGCACCGACGCTCGCCCGGCTCGGTGCCGCCGCGTGGCGGCGAGGTGCCGTGCTCGGCCTGCTCTACGGACTGGCCCAGATCCTTCAGACCGAGGGGCTGGCGCACACCTCCGCGTCGGTGTCGGGGTTCGTCACCGGGATGTACGTCGTACTCACGCCGGTTCTGGCCGGGGTGCTGCTCCGCCACCGGATCGGGCGCGCCACCTGGCTCGCGGTCGCACTGGCAACCGCCGGGCTGGCCGTACTTGCCCTGCGTGGGTTGGCGTTCGGGCCCGGCGAGCTGCTGACCCTGCTGTCCGCGGGGCTGTACGCCCTGCACATCGTCGCGCTCGGCGCGTGGACCAACCAGCGGGACGCGTTCGGCCTGTCCGTCGTGCAGCTCGGCGTCATCGCCGTGGTGTGCGGCGTCGCCGCCGCTCCGGGCGGGATCACCGTGCCGGACCGGACCGGCGACTGGCTCGCCCTGCTCTACATGGCGCTGATCGCCGGCGCCTTCGCCCTGGTGACCCAGACGTGGGCGCAGGCACACCTGCCGCCGACCCGGGCCGCGGTCATCATGTGCATGGAACCGGTGTGGGCGTCGGCGTTCGCGCTGCTGTTCGGCGGGGAGTCCCTGACCGGACGAATGGTGGCCGGTGGCGGACTCATTCTGGCCGCTATGTACACCGCCGAACTCGCACCGAGGCGCCGACTCCCAGCGGAGACCCCTCACCTGCCGGTTTGAGACCGAGGTGTTACAGGGCCGGGTCGGTAAACGCGTTCCGGTGCCCTAGCATCTGCGCCAGCATCTGCGTGATCATCACCTGGGAACGTTCCCAGATTGCCCGCCGGGGCGTGTCCGGAAGGAGGTCGACGGTTCGGCGTCATCCCCACTCACCGGAGGCACCACCTTGTCAGTCAGCACCCAAGACGCGCTGGACACCGGCTCACCGGGCCAGCGGAGCACCACCTCGTCGCGGTCGGCCTGGACACCGCGCGACAAGGCGAATCTCAAGAAAGGGCTGATCTTCATCAGCCCGTGGATCCTGGGGACCATCGCGTTCGTGGTCTTCCCGATCTTCTACTCGCTGATCATCAGTCTTACCAAGTACAGCGGCATGCAAACCCCGCAGTGGGTCGGACTCAGCAACTACACCCGGATGTTCCAGGACCCGCTGGCCTGGACGTCGATCCTCAACACGCTGTTCTACTCCGGGTGGGCGGTGCCGGTGGGGCTCGTCGTCGCCCTGCTCCTCGCGCTGGCGATGAACCGCAGCGTCCGCGAGGTCGCGGTCTACCGCACGGCGCTCTACCTGCCCTCGCTCGCCCCGATCTTCGCGATGTCGTTCATCTTCATCGTGCTGGTCAACCCGGGCACCGGCATCGTCAACCAGGCCATCTCGTTGTTCGGCGGCCAGGAGCGTGACTTCCTCGGCGACCCGACCACGGCGAAGCTCGTCATCGTGGCGATGGCCCAGCTCGGTGCGGGCAACGCCGCGCTGATCTACCTCGCCGGCCTGAACAACATCCCGCAGACGTTGTACGAGGCCGCCCGCATCGACGGCGCCAGTGCGGCCCAGTCGTTCTTCCGCATCACCCTGCCGCTGCTCACCCCGTCGATCCTCTTCAACCTCATCACCGGGATCAGCGCGGGCCTGCAGGTGTTCACCCAGGCCTACATCCTCACCGGGGGCGGGCCGAACAACGGCACCCTGTTCTACATGCTCTACCTGTACCGCAACGCGTTCAGCTACGCCGATCTCGGCTACGCGTCGGCGCTCGCGGTCGCGCTCTTCCTCATCGGGGTCGTGCTGGCCCTGCTCGTCTACCAGGTCTCGCGGCGCTTCGTGAACTACGAAGTCGTCTCCTGACCGCGGGCTCACCATCACGAATTCCGAAGCTGCGAAGGACTCACCATGACCACACAGACCGATACACCCGGTGCGCGCTACGGCGGCACCGGCGGTCCAGTGATGTCGGCCCGCGAGCGCACCGCACGCACTCTCGGGGACCGCATCGGCGTCCGCGTCTTCCTCGTCGCGATGTCGCTGCTGTTCCTGCTGCCGATCTACTGGATGATCATCACGTCCCTGAAGTCCAACGAGGAACTCGGCATCACGCCCGCGACGCTGTTCCCGAAGGTACTTCACTGGGGCAACTACATCGAGGCGTTCAGGGCGTTCCCGTTCGCGACGTACTTCGGCAACTCCCTGCTCATCACCGTGCTCAGCGTGATCGGCTCGATCATCTCCAACCTGATCGTCGCCTACGGTTTCTCCTGCATCGACTGGCGCGGACGGGACAAGGTGTTCTACGTCGTCCTCGCCACGCTGTTCATTCCGTTCCCGATCGCGCTCATCCCGACGTTCGACCTGTTCGCCTGGCTGCACTGGATCAACACCCTGCTGCCGCTGGTGGTCCCGAACTTCCTCGGCAGCGCGTTCTTCATCTTCCTGCTCAGGCAGTTCCTGCTGCAGATTCCGCGTGAGCACCTGGACGCGGCGCGCATCGACGGTGCGAGCGAGGCGCGGATCCTGTGGCAGGTGGTGTTCCCGATGGCCCGGCCCGCGGTCGCGGCGGTGGCCATCTTCACCGCCGTCGGCGCCTGGAACGACTTCCTGGGACCACTGCTCTACCTCCAGGACGAGGCCAAGCAGACGCTGGCCATCGGCATCCAGGCGTTCCGCAGCACCCACGACGTGCAGTTCAACCTGCTGATGGCGGCGTCGTTGATGATTCTCGCGCCGTTGGTGATTCTCTTCTTCGCCGCACAGAAGTACTTCATCCGCGGCATCACCCTCGGGAGCTTCAAGTGAGCGAGAAGACGCTGAACGAGAAGACTCCGAGAGGACGGGCAGACATGAGGTCGCGACCGCGCCGTATCCGAAGGGTCGTCCTCGCCATGCTCGCCATGCTCCTGGTGGCCGGTACGGCGGGCGCGTGCTCGGGGAGCTCCTCCGACCGCAAGCTGCTGGTGTGGACCCAGCTGGGCGGCGAACGCGAGCTCAAGGCCCAGAACCTCGTCATCGACGCGTTCGAGAAGGCCAACCCCGGCGTCAAGGTGCAGATCGTGCCGAAGTCGGGACAGTTCACCGGCGACTCGGCAGCGCTGATCGCCGCGGTGCGCGGCAACACCCCGCCGAACGTCTACATCATCGACCGGTTCACCACCGCGCAGGCGGCCTCGGTCGGGTTGTTCGAGGACCTGCAACCGCGCATTGACAAGGACGGGGAGAACCTCCGCAGCAAGTACCTCCCGTACGCCGCGGACGAGGCGACGTACAAGGGCGACATGTACGCGCTGCCGTTCGACACCGACGTGCGCGGACTGATGTACAACAAGACGGTCCTGCGCGACGCCGGCATCGACCCGGAGGTGCTCGACCCGAAGAACGGCCCGCCGACCATCGACGAGGTCATCGCCCTGGGCAAGAAGATGGACAAGAAGGACAAGCGGGGCAACTACACCCGGATGGGGTTCATCCCCTGGGACGGCCAGGCGTTCCACGCCACCTGGGCGATCATCAACCGGGCGAAGTGGTTCGACGACAAGACCTGCGAGCTCACCCTGAACAGCCCGGGGTGGACCAAGGCCATGCAGGACTTCGCCGACTGGGCCAAGGAGTTCGACTACACCCGGGTGCAGACGTTCCTCGCGACCTACCGGCCGCCGAACCAGCCGCCCACCCAGTCGCCGTTCTACACCGGCCACATCGGGATGGCCGTCGACGGCAACTGGTCGGTCGGCAGCATCAACGAGTACGCCCCGAAACTCGACTACGGCGTGACCTACCTACCGGTGCCGAAGAAGGGCGACAAGCCGCTGACCTGGGCCGGTGGTTTCGCCCTGACCATGCCCAAGGGCGCACCGAACCAGGACCTCACCTGGAAGTTCATGAAGTTCATGGCCGGTGAGCAGGGCCAGCGCATCTACGCCAAGTCGGCCAGCAAGATCCCGACGTGGCAGAGCCTGGTGAACGACAAGAGCGTCACCGGCGACCAGGGAATCTTCCCGAGCATGGTGAAGTTCACCACCTCGCGGCCGCCGCTGCCGGTGGGTGCGCAGATCTCGGACTCCATGGACGCCGCACAGCAGGCGGTGCTCCTCGGCGACTCCACGCCGGCGGAAGCGTTGTCGATCGCGCAGAACCGGGCAGGTCCGCAGATGAAGCAGTTCTGTCCGTTCAAGCTGCCCACTCACCCGGAGTAGCCGAACGGCGTAACCCGCGAACATCCTCGCGGACGGCGATCCCGTCGGCGAGGAACCACACAGCGGAGGACGAAGGGGCGGTCGGGCGCATGGTCCGACCGCCCCGCCGTGCGTCCGCTGCTGTTCGCCGTTCGCCGCTGTTCGCCACCGTTCGCCGCACGGTGCGTGGCCCGAGACCGACCGTTTCCGGGCTGGTTCCGACCTCGGCGCACGCCGGCGGCGGTGATCTGCGACCATGTTTGCGTGCAGGGTCGGCACTTCGGAGCGGACGTAACCCCGGAGCGCCTGGCGCGAATCGACGCCCGCCGGGGTGTACCGCCAGGGCAGAGTTGTGTGTCCACGTGGAAGGTCATGCACTACGGCCGGGTTCCCCGCTCGACCGATCCGCAGGGCTGGGACTTCCGGGTCATCGGGGCCACCGCCAGCGGCACCGAGCACATCCTGAACTTCGCGACCCTGGCCACCCTCCCCCGGGTGAACGTGCTGGCCGACCTGCACTGCGTGAACGGTTTCAGCCTGCTCGACCTGACCTGGACGGGCATCCCCACCCAGGCGCTGCTTGAGCTCGCACCGCCACGGGAGGACGTACGCCACGTCATGGCCTGGGCGCAGTACGGCTACTCCGCCAACCTTCGGCTCGCCGACCTGCAGGCCGAGGGCACCCTGCTGGCGACCGGCGTGGGCGGCGAGGACCTCTCCCCCGAGCACGGCGGGCCGCTCCGTTTGGTGCTCCCGCACCTGTACGCCTGGAAGGGCCCGAAGTGGCTCCGCGCGATCGAGTACCTCACCGAGGAGCGGCGCGGCTTCTGGGAGGAGCGCGGCTACCACAACTCCGCCGACCCCTGGTCGGGAGAGCGGTACGCCTACCAGGAAAGCGCCGCCACGGGCCCCAACTAGCCCACGGTCTCAACCGCAACCTGATTGAGACCTCGGCCGCGTCCACATGCCGGACGTTTCGGTAAACGGAGCCGAGTCCGCCGGTTACGCTCACCCTCTCGCCGGCCGGAGTATGGCCGGTGCGGGGACGGAGGTGCGCCTCACATGGTCGTGGTGATGAGTCCTGGCGCACCGCCGGAGCACCTCGCCGCGGTGGTGGCCCGGATCGAGTCGGCGGGTGCGAAGGCGTTCGTGAGCCGTGGCCTGGACCGCACCATCGTCGGGGTCATCGGCGATGGTTCCCGGATGGCCGAGCTCACTCTCGCGGGGATGCCGAGCGTGACCACGGTGCTCCGGGTCAGCGAACCGTACAAACTCGTCAACCGCCAGGCCCGCACCGACCGCTCCGTCGTCTGGGTCGGCTCCGGCGGCCGCGAAGTGCCGGTCGGCCCGGGCACGTTCACCCTGATCGCCGGCCCGTGCGCGGTGGAGAGTGCCGCGCAGACCCTCGGTGCGGCCCGGCTGGCGGCCGGAGCCGGGGCCACCCTGCTGCGCGGCGGGGCGTACAAGCCGCGCACGTTTCCCGGAGTTTTCCAGGGCCTGGGCAAGGACGCCCTGCGGATCCTCGCCGACGTCCGCGAAGCCACCGGGCTGTACGTCGTCACCGAGGTGATCGACCCCGCCGACGTCGACCTGGTGGCGTCGTACGCCGACATGCTCCAGATCGGCGCCACCAACATGCAGAACTACGCGCTGCTGGACAGCGTGGGCCGCCAGAACAAGCCGATCCTGCTGAAGCGGGGGCTGCAGGCCAGTGTCGACGAGTGGCTGATGGCAGCGGAGTACGTCGCCCAGCGCGGCAACTGCGAGATCGTGCTCTGCGAACGCGGCATCCGGACGTTCGAGACCGCGACCAGCGCCACCCTCGACCTGGCGGCGATCCCCCTCGTCCAGCGGCTGTCCCACCTCCCGGTCGTGGTCGACCCGACCCATGCCGCCGGCCGCAGGGACCTGATCGTGCCGCTGGCCCGGGCCGCGATCGCCGCCGGGGCGGACGGCCTGCTGATCGACGTGCACCCCGACCCGGAGAACGCCCTGGTGGACGGCGCGCAGGCGCTGGCCGGCGCCGAGCTGCGCGAGCTCGCCAGTGCCGTACGCCAACTGCCGCCGATGCTCGGCCGCAGGCCGGCCCTGCCACGTGGCGAGGGTGCCGGCTCCGTACGCCTGGGCTCGCCCTCGTCCTGAGGGCCCCTTACTTCAGGGCGGTGGCCAGCACGTCGCCGGCGTGCCGGCAGCCGGCCTCGTCCACGTCCAGGTGGGTGACCAGCCGCAACGCGGTCGGCCCGAGGACGGACACCAGGACGCCGGCCGCCCGGGCCCGCTCGGCGACCTCGGTCGCGCCGGTGCGGATCCCGGCGGCGGCCAGGTCGAGCACCACGATGTTGGTCTGTACGCCGGTCGGCTCGACGATGCCGGGCGCGACCTCGGCCAGCCGGTCGGCCAGGGCGCGGGCGTTCGCGTGGTCCTGCGCCACCCGGTCGAGGTGGTGGTCCAGGGCGTACATCCCGGCGGCGGCGAGCACCCCCGCCTGCCGCCACCCGGCACCGAGTCGCTTGCGCCAGACCCGGGCGTCGGCGATCGCTGCCGCCGGTCCGGCCAGCAGCGAACCCACCGGCGCGCCCAGCCCCTTCGACAGGGCCACCGACACCAGGTCGGCGCAGGCGGCGTAGGTGCCCGGGGCCACCCCGGTCGCGGCGCAGGCGTGCCACAGCCGGGCGCCGTCCAGGTGCACGCCGACACCACTCGCCGCGGTGAGTTCGCGCAGCGCGCGCAGGGAGTCCAGCGGCTGGACCGAGCCGCCGCCGAAGTTGTGGGTGTTCTCCACCGACACCGCCGCCGTGGACACGAAGTAAGGCCCGGCGTCCGGCGCCAGCAGCTCCCGCACCGCCGCCAGGTCGACCAGGCCGCGCGGGTGGGACCAGGTGCGGCTGGTCACGCCGAACACGGCGGCGTGGGCGCCCAGCTCGGCACGGGCGATGTGCGCCCGGGCCTCGCACAGCACCTCGGCGCCCGGCTTCACCAGGGCACGTACGCCGAGCAGGTTGGCCAGCGATCCGGTGACGGTGAACAGCGCCGCCTCGGTGCCGAGCAGGTCGGCGACGCGTTCCTCCAGGGCCCGGCAGGTGGGGTCCTCGGCGTACACGTCGTCCCCGACGTCGGCCCGGGCCATCGCCGCACGCATTCCCGGCGTCGGCGTGGTCACGGTGTCACTGCGCAGGTCCACCGGACGGTCGCGATCTGTGTTCTCCACCTCAGCCACGACCAGCACGGTAGCCGACCCCTCCGGGTCCTCCGGCTCCGGCCGATCGCAGCCCGATCGCAGACCGATAGCAGACACGGTCGGCCGGGGCCGGCGGTCGCAAACCTAAGGTGGACGAATCGCACACCGAAGGGAACCTCAGGTACATGGGCACCATTCGCGAAGCGGACTACCAGCACTGGCGGGAGCACGGGTACGTCATCGTCCCCCTGCTCGACGACGAGCAGGTGCGGGCAACCGTCGAGAACATCCACGAGTACATGCCGCCGTGGGAGGAGTACGCCCGGCACCCGCGGTGGTACGAGGAGTCCGTCGCCGCGCGGAGCGGACGGCTGCGTACGCACGCCACGTTCCCCTTCGTCGGTGACGCGCTGAACGAGACGACGCTGCATCCGGAGCTGATCGCGTTCGCCGAAAGGGTCATCGGCACCGACCGGCTGATGCTCAGCCACGGCCAGCTGGGCGGTAAGTACGCGCGTACGCGAGACTTCGAACAGCAACTCCACCTTGACTACGGCAACAACACGCTGGTGTGCCCGCCGCCGGACGAGGAGATCGTCGACCTGCCGGCGATCATCTACTACACCGACGTGACCGTGGACCTCAGTCCCACCTACGTGGTCTCGCAGAAGTTCACCCGCGACCTGCCCCGCGAGCCGCGCTTCCACACCCGCGAGGGGTCGCAGGAGCTGTACGCACACGAGGTGCCGGTAGTCGTTCCGGCCGGATCGGTGCTGATCTACTCGATGAACACCTTCCACCGCGGTTCCGCGCTCACCGCCTCCGAAGGCCTGCGGTACGCCCAGAACATCGGCTTCAAGCGGGTGGACACCCAGTGGTGCGGCCAGGTGACGTTCCAGCACGACGGCGGCAGCCCGGAGATGAACCACTTCCTGGAGCACGCCACCCCGCGCCAGCGCGAGTTCGTCGGCTTCCCCCGGGTGGGCGACGCGTACTGGAACAAGTCCACCGTCGCCAACGTCGGCGCCCGCTATCCCGGCATGGACATGAGTCCGTACCTCGCCGCGCTCACCTAGTTACCGTCCTGACTATCCGGTCGCCACGACCGCAACCACATCCGGGCACAGGTAACCGGCACAGGACGTACGCGTTGTCTCGCGACCGGCACCCCTCCTACGATCGCCGAAGATCCACCGACGGCGGAGGTTCCCTTCACTCATGCGAATCCAACCCACTCCCGAGGACCTGATCGAACTGACGTCCTCCTGGCAGGGCGAGCGTTTTCCGGACGGGCGGCCGAAGGTCCCCAACGAGGTGCTGAACGAGCTCCGGCTGGCCACCACCGAGGAGGCATGGGGTGTCCTCCGCCGGCAGGGCTACGAACGCCAGTTCGCCGGTGGCTGGCGCCAGACGCACCCCGACACCATCCTCGTCGGCCGGGCAGTCACCTCGGCGTTCCTGCCGCACCGCCCGGACTTCGACAGTGCCGTCGTCGCCGCCGGTGCCCGCGAGGGTCACCTCACCCCCGACAAGCAGAACTCCTGGATCATCTCCACCCTGGTGTCCGGCGACGTGATGGTCACCGACATCTTCGGCAAGGTCCGCGACGGCACGGTCGTCGGTGACAACCTCAGCACCGCCGTCGCGGCACGCACCGGTGTCGGCGCGGTGATCCACGGCGGAATCCGCGACTACCAGGGAATCAGCAAGCTCGACGGCGGTGTCAACTTCTTCTTTCGCGACGTCGACCCGACCGCGATCCGGGACGTGACACTGGCCGGCATCAACATCCCGGTCAAGATCGGCGACGCGACCGTGCTCCCCGGCGACGTGGTGCTCGGAACGCCGAGCGGACTCATCTTCATCCCACCGCACCTGGCGGCGATGGTCGCCGAGTCCAGTGCGGACATCCGTACCCGCGACGTCTTCGGCAAGCTCCGGTTGGCAGAGCAGGTCTACAACAGCGCCGAGATCGACGTCGGCACGTGGGAAAGCCACATCGAGGAGGACTTCCAGCGATGGCGCAAGGAGCAGGAGCAGGCGGAACAGGCGGAACAGGCCGCGAACAGGAGCTGACCAGCGATCGGATGCTGGACCGGGTGAACACCCACTCCCGGCCCAGCGACCTGAGGATCACCGACCTGCGGGTCGCGTCCCTTGTCGGGGTGCCGTTCCGGTCCACCATCGTCCGGATCGACACCAACCAGGGCATCAGCGGGTACGGCGAGGTACGCGACGGTGCCAGCCGCAGTTTCGCCCTGCTGCTGAAGGCCCGGCTGATCGGCGAGAACCCCTGCAACGTCGACAGGTTGTTCCGCGCCATCAAGCAGTTCGGCCACCACGGCCGGCAGGGTGGCGGGGTCTGCGGCGTGGAGATGGCGCTGATGGACCTTGCCGGCAAGGCGTACGGCGTTCCGGCGTACGCCCTGGCAGGTGGGAAGTTCCGCGACCGGGTGCTCTGCTACGCCGACACCCCGAACTCCCCCGACCCGCAGGTGCTCGCCGAACGGTTGATCGGCCGGCGCAAGCTGGGCTACCAGTTCCTGAAGATGGACGTGGGCATCAACCTGCTGTGGGACGTGCCCGGTGCGCTGATCGCACCGCCGGGCGCCCGCGAGCAGACCACCACGATGCACCCGTTCACCGGCATCCGGGTGACCGACAAGGGTGTCGACCTGCTGGCCGAGCACGTCGCGACCGTGCGGGAGGCGGTGGGGTACGACATCCCGCTGGCAGTCGACCACTTCGGCCACATCGGCGTCGACTCCTGCCTTCGGGTCGGCCGGGCGCTGGAGCCGTTCGCGCTTGCCTGGTTGGAGGACCTGGTCCCGTGGCAGTTCACCGCGCAGTGGCGGGAGCTCACCACGGCGCTGGCCACCCCGACCTGCACCGGGGAGGACATCTACCTCGCGGAGAACTTCAGGCCGCTGCTGGAGGCCGAGGCGATCCGGATCGTCCACCCCGACCCGGCCACGTCGGGCGGCATCCTGGAGACCAAGCGGGTCGGTGACCTCGCCGAGGAGCACGGGGTGGCGATGGCGCTGCACATGGCGGCCTCCCCGATCGCGACCCTGGCGAGTGCGCACATCGCCGCGGCCACGCACAACTTCCTCGCGCTGGAACACCACGCCGTGGACGTGCCGTGGTGGAACGACCTGGTGACCGGGCTGCCCAACCCGCTGATCGAGGACGGCCACATCACCGTGCCGGACAAGCCGGGCCTGGGCTTCGACAACATCAACGAGGAACTGTTCCGCGAGCACCTCGACCCGGCCTTCCCGGGGTTCTTCGAACCGTCGGAGGTCTGGGACACAGAGATCCGCCGCGACCGGCTGTGGAGCTGACCACGACCGTTCGCGACGTTCGCTGAACGAACTCGGGCCGGGCGTCCCCCTTGCGGGACCGCCCGGCCCGGTTGCCGTTTCCATGTACGTTCCGACGAACGCGAGACCGTCAGGCGCGGTGCAGCATCTCCGCGACGAGGAACGCGAGCTCCAGCGACTGCGCGCGGTTGAGCCGCGGGTCGCACACGGTCTCGTACCGGTGCACCAGGTCGGCCTCGGCCAGGGCGTGACCGCCGCCCACGCACTCGGTCACCTCGTCGCCGGTGAGCTCGACGTGCAGCCCGCCCGGCACGGTGCCGAGCGCCCGGTGCACCTCGAAGAAGCCCTCCACCTCGTCCAGCACGTCGTCGAAGCGGCGCGTCTTGTAGCCGTTCGGCGCCTCGAAGGTGTTGCCGTGCATCGGGTCGCACACCCAGGCGACGGAGGCCCCGCTCGCGGTGACCTTCTCCACCAGCTCCGGCAGCGCGTCGCGGATCCGGCCCGCACCCATCCGGGTGATGAACGTGAGCCGACCCGGCTCGCGGTCGGGATCGAGCCGCTCGATCAGGGTGAGCGCGTCCTGCGGGGTCGTGGTGGGGCCGAGCTTCACCCCGATCGGGTTGCGGACGTGCCGCGCGAACTCCAGGTGCGCGCCGTCGAGCTGACGGGTCCGCTCGCCGATCCACAGGAAGTGGCCGGAGGTGTCGTACGGCAGGCCGGTCCGGGAGTCGATCCGGGTGAGGGCCTCCTCGTAGTCGAGCAGCAGGGCCTCGTGACTGGCGTAGAAGTCGACGGAATGGAACTCCGCCGGGTCCGCACCACAGGCGTGCATGAAGGAGATCGCCCGGTCGATGTCGCGGGCCATCCGGTCGTAGCGTTCACCGACCGGGCTGTCGCGCACGAAGTCGGTGTTCCACGCGTGCACCTGGCGGAGGTCGGCCTCGCCACCGACGACGAACGCCCGGGCGAGGTTGAGCGTGGCCGCCGAGGAGTGGTACATCCGCACCAACCGGTCCGGATCGGGCGTACGGTCCTCGGGGGTGAAGGGGAAGCCGTTGACCGCGTCGCCGCGGTAGGCAGGCAGTTCGACACCGTCGCGCACCTCGGTCGGCTTCGACCGCGGCTTGGCGTACTGACCGGCGATCCGGCCGACCTTGACCACCGGCATGCTACCGGCGTAGGTGAGGATCACCGACATCTGCAGGATCGTGCGGAGTTTGTTGCGCAGCGCGTCCGCGCCGACGCCGTTGAACGTCTCCGCGCAGTCACCGCCCTGCAGGAAGAACGCCCGCCCCGCCGCGACGTCGGCGAGCCGCGCCTTGAGCGAGTCACACTCGCCGGCGAAGACCAGCGGGGGGAACGTCCGCAGCTGTGCGGCGGCGGCCTGCACCGCGCCCGCGTCGGGCCATTCCGGCTTTTGGGCGGCCGGGAGGGCACGCCAGGCCTGGAGAGAGTTCACGTCACGAGAGTATGACCGGGGCCGGCGCGCGGACGCGCCGACCCCGGAGGACGATCTCGAGAGGGCGAGCCTCAGCCGAACAGGACGCCGGCCTCGGCGTACAGCTCGGGGGTGACGACCTTCAGCTCGCGGGTGGCGTCGGCCAGCGGCGCCCGGACGATGTCGGTGCCGCGCAGCGCGACCATCTTGCCGAAGTCGCCGTCGTGCACCGCGGCGATCGCGTGCAGGCCGAACCGCGTGGCCAGCCAGCGGTCGAACGCGGTGGGCGTGCCGCCGCGCTGGGTGTGGCCGAGGACGACCGCGCGGGCCTCCTTGCCGGTGCGCTTCTCCAGCTCCGCGGCGATCATGTCACCCACACCGCCGAGGCGGACGTGCCCGAACGCGTCCAGCTCCTCGTTGTGGAGGGCGTGGGTGCCCTCCTTCGGCGTGGCACCCTCGGCGACCACGATGATCGGCGAGAAGTTGGTGCGGAAGCGGCTCTCGACGTGCTCGACGATCTTCTCCAGGTCGAACGGCACCTCGGGGATGAGGATGACGTTGGCACCGCCGGCGAGGCCGGAGTGCAGCGCGATCCAGCCCGCGTGCCGGCCCATGACCTCCACCACGACGATCCGGTGGTGCGACTCGGCCGTGGTGTGCAGCCGGTCGATCGCCTCGGTCGCGATGTTGACCGCGGTGTCGAAACCGAACGTGAAGTCGGTGGCGCCGAGGTCGTTGTCGATGGTCTTCGGCACGCCGACGACGTTGACGCCGAGCTCGGACAGCTTCGTCGCCACACCGAGGGTGTCCTCACCGCCGATCGCGACGAGGGCGTCGACGCCGTTGCTCGCCAGGTTTTCCTTGATCCGCTCGACGCCGCCGTCCACCTTGAACGGGTTGGTCCGCGACGATCCGAGGATGGTGCCGCCGCGCGGGAGGATGCCCCGAACCTGCGGGATGCCGAGTTCGCAGGTGACGTTTTCCAGTGGGCCCTTCCAGCCGTCCCGGAACCCGAGGAACTCATAGCCGTACTCGGACGCTCCCTTGCGGACGACGGCCCGGATGACCGCGTTCAGTCCTGGGCAGTCGCCACCACCAGTGAGCACACCAACGCGCATTGACAGTCCTTTCCAAGACTGCAAGAACAGGTCCTGTCGAGCCTAGCCCTGCCGGGTTCGCGCGCTTTCGCAGGGCCGCTGGTCAGGTCTCGTCGGCGCCGTCGAGTCCGCTTTCCAGGGCGTACCGGACGAGTTCGACCCGGTTGTGCAGCTGAAGTTTGCGCAGGGTGTTCTGTACGTGGTTCTGCACGGTTCGGTGGGACAGCACCAGACGGTCGGCGATGTCCTTGTAGCTCAGGCCCTTGGCCACCAGCCGCAGCACCTCGGTCTCCCGCTCGGTGAGCTGCGGGGCGACGGGCTCGGCCGCGCGGGACGCGCCCGACAGGCGGCGGAACTCCCCCAGCACCAGCCCGGCGAGGCCGGGGGTGAAGACGGCGTCGCCGGCGGCGGTACGGCGTACCGCGTCCAGAAGCTCCTCCCGCGACGCGGACTTCACGAGGTAGCCGGCGGCGCCGGCCTTGACCGCGGCCAGGACGTCCAGCTGCTCTGCGCTGGCGGAAAGGATCAGCACCCGGGTGCGGGAGTCGCCCTCGGCGAGCCGGCGGGTCACCTCGACTCCACCGAGCACCGGGATCTGCAGGTCGAGCACCACCACGTCGGGCCGGGTCGCCTCCGCGCGCCGCAACGCCTCGTCACCGGCGCCGGCCTCCGCGACGACCTCGAATCCGGCCTGCTGCAGGTCGCTGGAAACGGCACCGCGCCACATCGGATGGTCGTCGACCACCATCACCCGGATCATGTTCTGACCTTACGCAACGTGCGGGCGGGTTCGTCACCCGATATCCGCTTTGGCATCGCGTTCGGCGCCGGGTTCGGCAGCTGGTTCAGCAGCTGGTTCGGCAGCTGGTTCGGCTGCTGGTTCGGCTGCTGGCTTGGCCGACCGTCTGCCCGCCAGCCAGCCCGGCCGCGCCCACCGGAGTCCGGTGGACCCGGAAGGCACGTCGGTGGCACTGCGGGGCACCCGAAGCTCCCACTCGGTGCCGCCCGCGGTGGTGGAGAGCGTGGCGGTGCCACCGAGCTCGGTCAGCCGGCCCACGATCGAGCGGCTCACGCCCATCCGGCCGTCGGCCTCGGCCTGGTCCAGCCGGCCCGCGGGGATCCCCGGGCCGTCGTCGCGCACGCTCACCGTCACCGCCTCGCCGTCGTCCTCGAGCAGGAGGAACGTCCTGGCGCCCGGCGCGTGGCAGGCGACGTTGTCCAGCGCGGCGCGGACGGCGGCGACCAGCTCGGTGGCGACCTCGCTCGGGAGCAGCACCGGGTCGGCCGGGGTGGCGACGGAGATGCCCGCCGCGCCGAGGCCGGTGAGCCGCCCACCGACGTCGATCATGCCGGTGTCCGTCTCGTCCACGGCCTGCCCGGAGTGTTCTGCCCGGACGTCCTGGACGCCCTGCCCTGACAGCTGCCCCGACAGCGCGTACTGCCCGCGCCCACCCCCCGCAGGCATCGGCTGGCCGTTGACCAGCGCACGCAGCAGTTCGCCCTGCTCGCCGGCGGCGCGGGCGAGGTCGCCGGCCTCACCGCCGAGCTCGTTCCCCCGCCGCTGGACGTACGCGAGGACCTGAAGCACGCCGTCGTGCACCGCGCGGGCGAGGCGTTCCCGCTCGGCGGTCCGCGCGGCGAGCTCGGTGGCCCGGGCGCGGTCGGCCGCGGCGCTGCGGGCGAGCAGGGAGGCGTAGCCGACCATCGCACCGGCCAGCAGGAGGAGGAAGAGGTTGCTGAAGGTGGTGGAGGTGACGTGTGCCCGGGTGGCGATGTCGGCCGGGGAGATCACCAGTGCCGCGAGCACGCCGCCGACCCAGCCGTACCTGATCGCCCAGGCCAGCACGGCAGCCGTCACCCAGTAGGTCGGCAGCGTGAAGTCGTGGCGGTTCAGCATCTCCGGGCTGAGGACGTACGGTGTGATCAGGATCGAGCCGACCGCGACCGCGAGGTCGGCGGACAGCAGCGGCCACCGCCGGCGTTCGGGGGCGTCGTAGGCCCAGGTGACGACCAGCGTCCAGGCGGAGATGGCGGTGAGGACGAACCACCCGGTCAGCGGATGGTCGAATCGCTCCCAACGGAACAAGTTGACGGCCAGCGCCTGGGCGAGGACGACGAACCGCAGCACGGCCAGCGCCTTCCACAGCGAGGCGGTGCCGTCGGCGCCGGCGTTCGCGTGCGTACGTCCGGATCCCGGCAGCACCGGCAACCGGTCGCCCGCCCCCATGGTCGGACCCTCTCAGCTCGCCCTGCGGACGGCGCCGCCGTCGGCGCCCGGCTTGTCAGTGCCCTGGCCAGCCTCGGAGCCGCCCGCCTGGCCCGTGCCACCGCTACCGGACTGGCCCGTGCCACCCGAGTTGGTGCTGCCCGAGCCGTTGCCGCCCGAGGAGCCCACCGACCGCTCGCCCGCGTCGCCGGCGCGCCGCCGGCCGAGCTCGTCCTTGGCCTTCTGGGCGTACATGTCGACGTATTCCTGGCCGGACAGCTCCATCAGCTCGTACATGATCTCGTCGGTCACCGAGCGCAGGACGAACCGGTCCTCCTCCATGCCCTCGTAGCGGGAGAAGTCCAGCGGCTTGCCGATCCGCACGCCGGGCCGCATCAGCTTCGGCAGCGCCTTGCCCGGCGGCTGCATCTTGTCGGTGCCGATCATGGCCACCGGGATGACCGGGACGCCGGCGGCCAGCGCCAGCCGGGCCACGCCGGTCTTGCCCTTGTAGAGGCGGCCGTCGGGCGAGCGGGTGCCCTCGGGATAGATCCCGAACAGCTCGCCCTTCTGCAGGAGCTTGTGGCCGGCGTCGAGCGCCACCTGGCTGGCCCGGCCGCCGGTGCGGTCGATCGGGACCTGGCCGATTCCGCGGAAGAACAGAGCGGTGAGGCGGCCCTTGATGCCCGTACCGATGAAGTACTCGATCTTGGCCGGGAACGTGATCCGCCTCGGGAGGACCAGCGGAAGCCACACGGAGTCGGAAAACGACAGGTGGTTGCTCGCGAAGATGGCTGGACCTTCGCGGGGGACGTTCTCCAGGCCCTCGACCCAGGGGCGGAACACCGTTTTCAGCAACGGCCCCAGGGCGAAGACCTTGAGGAACCAGTAGAACAAACCCCACCTCCGTCTTTGCCCGAGAACCCTAGGCCTCGTCCGGGCCCGGAGCAACGCCGACCCTCCCACCGGGTCGTCACCGGACAGTTGCCGAGTAATGCCGGCACGCACGCGGGGTATCGCCTCTACGGGCCGACCACCGGCCGGGTCTGCACCGAGCAACAGTCCGTGACACGATTCCGACCGGACCTCCAGCGTCCCGTCGCGCGACCCCCAGGAGCGTGCCTGTGCGAGTGAAGCCGTACGCCGAACCGTTGTACGCCGGCACCGGCACCGTCGGCGTACTCCTGTCCCATGGCTTCACCGGCTCGCCCGCCTCGATCCGGCCGTGGGCCGCCCATCTCGCCGAACGCGGCTTCCGGGTCGCCGTACCCCGGCTGCCGGGTCACGGCACCACCTGGACCGACCTCGACCGCACCGGCTGGCCGGACTGGTTCGCCGCGCTGGAGCGGGACTTCCTCCGGTTGCGCGAGGAGTGCGAGGTGGTGGTCGTCGGCGGCCAGTCGATGGGTGGCTGTCTCGCCCTGCGCCTGGCGCAGGTGTACGGCGAGGACGTGGACGGGATCGTGCTCGTCAATCCGGCGTTGCGCAGCCGGGACCCGCGGCTGCCGGCGCTGCCCGTCCTGCGTCACTTCCTCGCCTCGGTCCCGGCCATCGGCGGCGACATCCACAAGCCCGGCGACCACGAGGGCGCCTACGACCGCACCCCGCTGACCGCGATGCACTCCCTCACCCGGCTGTGGCGGGTGGTGGCCGCCGACCTGCCGTCGGTCCGGGCGCCGATGCTCGTCTTCCGCTCGCCGCAGGACCATGTGGTCGACGGGTCGAGCCTGCGACTGCTGCGCGCCAGGGTCGGCTCTCGCGAGATCGAAGAACACTCGCTCCCCGACAGCTACCATGTCGCCACACTCGACTACGACGCGCCGACGATCTTCACCGAGACGGCCGGTTTCGTCGAACGTCTGTGCCGGACCCTGACCGGGCGGAGCTCGTCCGGTCAGCCGACCGGGCGATCCGCTTCGGGACCGCGCGGCGCAGGCCCGGACCTGGCAGCTCGGAACGACTCCGGGAGGTAGCGATGCGGGACAACGGTCTGCGCGCCCCGTCGTACGTCGCCATCGCCGACCTCGCCCCGGAGGTCGCCGACACCATGCTGGCGATCCTGGCCGGCGCGCGGGTGGCCGCCTACGCCGACCCGTGCCCTCCGGTCGCCGAGCCGTGCCGCGAGATCCGGCTTCCACCGACCCCGTGTGACCGGCTCTACGTCGACGAGGAAGCGCAGGAACGCGCCAGGGCACTGCTCGGCGAGCAGCTGGCGAAGATCCGTGAAGGTGAGACCGCCGCCGGCGGGCAGGACGTCCCGGACGGCGACGCGTCCCCCGACGGTTCGGTGGCCGACGGTTCCGGTGCCGACGCCGCTCCGTCCGGAACCGGCGCCGGCGACGGCGACCGCAGGTCCGACGCGGCCCGGATGACGACCTTCGACGAGGACCGGCTCTGGGCCGAGATCGTGGCCGGGTACGACCGGGTACCCGAGGATGCCGTACCCCGGTGGCCGGCGATCGAGGACCTCCAGACGCCCGGCCGGGACGGCGGCAGCGACGGCAAGGCTGCCGACGACGACAGGCGACAAGCCGGCCGCGGCGATCAGGAGAAACCCGGGAGCGACCCGGCTCCCGGTAGCACGTCCGAGGAGTCCGGCCCCGCCGCCCGGCGCCCGGCGCGGTCCGGGTCGCACCCGGCCGAGGAGCGTTTCGTACCGCCGCCTCCCCCGCCACTGCCCCACCTGGATCCGGTGACCAAGGCCGCCTGGGCGGCCATGCTCGGCGGGCCCGCGCTCCTCCTGCTCACCGTGTTCGTCGGCGGCTACCTCCCGGGCTGGACGGCCGCGTTCGGCGTGCTGGCGTTCATCGGCGGGTTCGTCACCCTGGTGGTGCGGATGAAGGGCGGCCCGCCGGACGACGACGACGGCGCCATCGTCTGATCCGATCAGCGGATGAACTGGTCCACGTAGTCGGCACCGAGGCCGACCTTCTCGTAGTGGGCGCGGCACAGCTCGATCTTGGTCCAGACGTCCTCGTACCCGATCTGGTGCCCGTCCTCGTCGAGGTAGATCATCGCGCCGGTGATGTTGAAGAACGTCACCATGTCCTCGCAGTCCGGCGGCACCGCGAGGGTGTGGATCTCACCGGGCGGCTCGAACACGAAGTGCCCGGCCTCGGCCACCCAGTCGTGCTCATAGTAGTGCCACTTCCCCCTGATCACGTAGCCGAACACCGCGGCCGGGTGACGGTGCCGCGACACCACTCCGGACCGGGTGACGCGCAGCAGGTTGCACCACTGGCCGACCACGGTGTTGAACAGCAGCGGGCGGAAGAACACGCCGTTCTCCTGCTCGACCCAGAGCCGCTCGTCGTCCGGCATCGCGGCGACCGCGATCTCCGGCTGCACTCCGAACGACTCGGTCACCTTGCCGAACACCACGTCGTGGGTGCTGGCCTCACTCATGGGTGGTCCTTTCGCTTCGGCGATACGTACGTCTCGGGGTTACGCGATCCGGGGTACGCGATCTGGGGTACGCGACGACACTCACGCGACGAGGTAGCCGCCGTCAACGGGTACGACCGCACCGGTCATGAATCCCGCCGCCGGGGAGGCGAGGAACTCCACCACGCCGGCCACGTCGTCGGGCGTACCCCAGCGGCGCAGCGGCGTGCGGTCGAGGATGCGGCGCTCGGCGTCGGGGTCCTCGCGGAGCGCGGTGGTGAGTTCGGTGCTGATCCAGCCGGGTGCGACGGCGTTGACCCGGATCCCGTCCTCGGCGAACGCGACCGCGAGTGACCGGGTGAGGGCGACGATGCCGCCCTTGCTGGCGGTGTACGCCGGCACCAGCGGGCCGCCGAAGTAGCTCAGCATCGAGGCGACGTTGACGACACAGCCGGCCGACTTCGCCAGCAGGGGCCGGGCGGCCACGCAGGCGCGCATCGTCCCGGTGAGGTTGACGTCGAGCACCCGCTCGAAGACCTCCATCCGGAACTCCTCGCGGCGGCGGATGATGCCCGCGCTGTTCACCAGCACGTCCAGGCGTTCCAGCCCGGAGAGGAAGTCGGCGAGCTCGTCCGGCCGCGTCACGTCCACCGCGGCGTACTCCGCGATCGCGTCGGGTCCGTCGGCACCGTCCGCGCCGTTCGGGCGTACGTCCGAACGCGCGACGTCGGCGACCGCCACCCGTGCACCGAGCGCGGCGAAGCGCCTGGCCACGGCACCACCGATGCCGCCTCCACCGCCGACCACCACCACCGAGCGCCCCGCGTGCGGCACCGCCGAGTCGGCGACCGGGTCCAGCGCCCCCTCGATGCTCACGGCAGCTCCCCGGTGCGGGCGACCTGGGCGTACCACGCGGCGCTCGACTTCGGGATCCGTACCTGCGTGCCGGTGTCGAGGTAGACCACGCCGAACCGCTTGCTGTACCCGAAGGCCCACTCGAAGTTGTCGTACAGCGTCCAGGCGAAGTAGCCGCGCAGGTCGACCCCCTCGTCCATCGCCTGCCGGCAGGCGCGCAGGTGCCCGTCGAGGTAGCCGATGCGTTCGGGATCGTGGACCTTGCCGTCGTCGTCCACGACGTCCGCGACCGCCATGCCGTTCTCGGTGACGTACAACGGGATCGGCGGATAGTCGTCGCGCAGTCGCACCAGCAGCCGGTGCAGGCCGTCCGGCTCGATCTCCCAGCCCATGTCGGTGGTGGGGAAACCCTGCGGGACCGATTCCACGTCGTCGCAGCCGATCCACGGCGTGCTGCCCGCGGGCCCGGCCGACTCGCGCGCCCGGACGTACGTCGGGCTGTAGTAGTTGATGCCGAGGACGTCGATCGGCGTGCCGATCGTCTCGGTGTCGCCGGGCCGGATGTGCGCGGTGTCGGTGATGCCCGCGACGTCGGCGAGCACGTCGTCGGGGTAGCTGCCACGCAGCAACGGGTCCAGGAACGCGCGGTTGCTGATGCCGTCCACCCGGCGGGCGGCATCCACGTCGGTGGGCGTGTCGGTGGCAGCTGACACCGGCCACAGGTTGAGCGTGATGCCGAACCTGTTGGTGGTGTCCGGGGTGGCCGCCCGCATGCCCTGGACGGCGAGACCGTGACCCAGCAGCAGGTGGTGCGCGGCGTGCAGGGCGGCACGGGAGTCGCGGACGCCGGGCGCGTGCTGGCCGATGCCGTAGCCCAGGTACGCAGAGCACCAGGGCTCGTTGAGCGTCGTCCAGTCCGCGACCCGGTCGTGCAGGCGTTCGTACACCGCCACCGCGTAGTCGGCGAACCGGTACGCGGTGTCCCGCGCGGGCCAGCCCCCGGCGTCCTCCAGCGTCTGCGGGAGGTCCCAGTGGTAGAGCGTCACCCACGGCCGGATCCCCTTCTCCTGCAGGGCGTCCAGCAGCCGCAGGTAGAAGTCCAGGCCCGCCTGGTTGATCGGTCCGCGCCCGTCCGGCTGCAGCCGCGGCCAGGCCAGCGAGAAGCGGTACGTGCCGACGCCGAGGCCGGCGATCAGGTCGACGTCCTCGCGGTAGCGGTGGTAGTGGTCGCAGGCGACGTCACCGCTGGAGCCGTCGCTGACGTTGCCCGGCGTGTGCGAGAACGTGTCCCAGATGGACGGCCGGCGTCCGTCCGCCTCGACCGCGCCCTCGATCTGGTAGCTCGCGGTCGCCACGCCCCAGGAGAAGCCGGCGGGGAACCGCACCGGTGTCGCGTCCGTCATGATCCACCTTCCGTGTCGCCGGGCCTGCCGGCTTCGGCGAGCGTTGCCAGGGATGCCCACAGCTCGTCCGGGATCGGCCAGGTCACCCAGGCGAGGGTCTGGTCCACGCGTTCGGGCGCGGAGATGCCGACCACCGTGGAGGTGATCAGCGGTTGCCGCAGGGAGAACTGCAGGGCCGCAGCGCCGAGTGGCACGTCGTACGCCGCACAGGCGTCGGCCATCGCCCGCACCCGGGCCAGCAGGTCGGCGTCGGCCTCGCGGTAGGCGTACTTGCGCAGGGCGTCCGGGCCCTTGGCCAGCAGGCCGCCGCCGAAGGGTGCGGCGTTGACGACCGCGACACCCGCGGCCTTCGCCTGCTCGAGCAGGCCGCGGGCGGACTGGTCCACCAGCGTGTAGCGGTTGTGGGTGAGCACCACCTCGAACGCACCGGTGCCCACGAACCGGCCCAGCAGGTCGACCGGGCCTCCGGCCACGCCGAGGTGGCGCGCGACGCCCTGCTCGGCCAGGTCGACCAGCGCCTCCACCGCTCCCCCGGACGCCGTCGCCGCCTCGAAGCCGATCACTTCCGGATCGTGCAGGTAGAGCAGGTCGAAGCTGTCCAGGCCCAGGCGTTCCAGGCTCTGCTCGGCGCTGCGCCGCACCTGCTCGCCGGAGTAGTCACCGGTCTTCGGGTCCGGATCGACCTTGGTGGCCAGGACGAACCCGGGCGGCAGCCCGCCGTGCGCGGCGATCGCCGCGCCCACCCGGCGTTCGCTCTCGCCGTCGCTGTAGCCGGCGGAGGTGTCGAGGAAGTTGAGCGGGCTTGCCAGCGCCCTGCGTACGGTCGCGACACCGCGTTCGGCCGCCACGTCGTACCCGAAGATCCCCGGCATTCCGCCCAGCACCCCGCAGCCCAGGCAGACCGGGGTCACCTCGAGCCCGGTCGCGCCGAGCCGGCGCCGGGCGAGCAGGTCGTTCCCGCCCAGGTTGGGTGTACTCACGTGGCTCATGCGGCTCCGTCCGGGTTGCGTGCCGTCGTTGCGTCGGGCCGGACGTCGAGGGCAGCGTCCAGATCGGCGTCCACAACGACCGGGAGGTGATCGGAGGCACGGGCCAGCCGGGCGCGTCCCTCGTCGTCGGTGGGCAGGTCGACGACCCGGCCGCGCACGCTTCCACCGGAGGCGAACACCGCGTCGATGCGGGCCCGTGGTTCGCCCGCCGGGAACGTCGGGGTTTCCGCGCCGGCCACGTCGTGCAGGCCGGCGCCGGTGAGCGCGTGCCAGCTCGGCCCGCCGGGGTGTTCGTTCAGGTCGCCGGCCACCAGGACCGGCAGGTCACCGAACGACCGCACCGTCTCCAGCACCCGGTCGAGGTCGCGCGCCCGGCCGGCCGCGGCCAGGCTGAGATGCACGCCCACCACGCCGAACCTGGTCCCGCCCACGGCGAACGTCGCCGACACGACGCCACGGATCGGGTCGCGCAGCCGTTGCGGGATGCGTTCTTCGGCGTGCCCGTGTACGAAGGTCCGCTGGTGGGCCAGCAGCAGGTTGCCGCCCGCCGTCCGGCCGCCGGCGACGTAGAGCAGGCCGGTGGCGCGAGCCAGCCCGGCGCACCGGGCCCGCCAGCGCAGCAGCTTCGGCGCCTCCTGCACGACCAGGACGTCGGGCCGAAGGTCCTCGACCACCGCCGTCAGGGCGGACACGTCGTCGCGCAGGCCGTGCACGTTGTAGGTCATGAGTCGCACCGTCGTCACCGGTCGACCGTAGCCGACCAGGCTGCCGCGAAACGCGCGGCTCAGGCCGGGTCAGGTCAAGGACTCGTTCTCGTCGGGGGCCCAGGTCAGGTCAGGTCCGCGTCGTGGACCAGGATCGCGGCCTGCACTCGGTTGTCCAGGCCGAGCTTGGCCAGCGACCTGCTGACGTGTGCCTTGACGGTCGCCTCGCTCATCGCGAGCTCCCGGCCGATCTCGGCGTTCGACAGACCGCGCGCGACGGCGCTCACGACCTCGCGCTCCCGTCCGGTCAGCACCCGCAGCCGCTCCCGCGCAGCCTCCGCCCGGCCGGCACCGCGTTCGGCGAACGAGTTGATCAGGCGCCTGGTCACCTCGGGCGCCAGCATCGCGTTGCCGGCGGCGACGGTCCGGACCGCGGCCACCAGGTCACGCGGCGGGGTGTCCTTGAGCAGGAAGCCGACCGCACCGGCACGCAACGCGGCGTGGACGTACTCGTCCAGGTCGAACGTCGTCAGCATGATCACCCTCGGTGGTGCCGACGCGCGTCCGATCTCCTCCGCCGCCCGTACGCCGTCCAGCTCCGGCATGCGCACGTCCATCAGCACTACGTCGGGCCGGTGCCGGCCGACGGCGGCGATCGCGGCCCGGCCGTCCCTGGCCTCGGCCACGACCACGACGTCGTCGGCGGCCTCCAGGATCATCCGCAGCCCGGACCGAACCAGCGCCTCGTCGTCCACCACCAGAACGCGGATCATGTCGCTGCTCCCCTGTCGGGTTCGGCGTCGGCCGGCTCGGCGTCGGCGGGCTCGGCGATGGCCGGCTCGGTGTCGGTACGGGACGCCCGCGCGGGCAGCAGCGCGAACACCTCGAATCCACCGCGTCCGGTCGGCCCGGCCCGGAAGTCGCCGCCCAGCAGGAGGACGCGTTCACGCAGGCCGACCAGCCCGAATCCTCCGCTCGGCCCGGCCGCGGGTCGCCGGGCCGCCTCGTTGCGAACCGTCACCGCCACCTCGTCGTCGCGGTAGCCGACCACGACCTCGACGGTCGCGCCGGGTGCGTGCTTGTGCACGTTGGTCAGCGCCTCCTGCACGATCCGGTACGCCGTACTCACCACCATCGCCGGCAGCTCCCTCGGCACGCCCTCGTCCCGGCGGGTGACCTCGATGCCCGCTGCCCGCGACTGCTCGACCAGCCTGGCCACGTCGTCAAGCCCGGGTTGCGGCGCGAACGGAGCCGGTGCCCCACCGGACGGGGCGCGCAGTACCCCGAGCACCTCCCGCAGGTTCTCCAGCGCCTCCCGTCCGGTCCCCCGGATGAGTTCGGCCGCCCTTGCCGTCCGCTCGTCCGGTGCGTTCACCTCCAGCGCACCCGCGTGCAGGACCATCAACGACACGCGGTGGGCCACCACGTCGTGCATCTCCCGGGCGATCCTGGCCCGCTCCTGCCCGCGCGCCTGTTCTGCCCGGGCGGCCTGTTCGCGTTCCAGCCGTTCGGCCCGCTCGTGCAGTCCCGCGAGCACCTCCCGGCGCGCCCGCACCCACAACCCCAGCATCAGGCCCATTCCGACGAACAGGAGTGCGGATCCCTTGTTGGCAAGGCCGTCCAGCTGCGCACCGGTGCCAAGGCAGGGTTGACGGCACCCCACCATCCGTACCCCGAAGTCGGTGAAGAAGGTGTACGCCGGGAGGAGCACGGCGAGGCAGCCGGCCATGAACACCGCCAGCTCGCGGCGGCGGCGCAGGGTCGTACCGGCGTAGTAGGCGGAGACCAGCAGGCCCGGCCACAGGCCGAGCAGGAGCACCCCGGCCGCCGTCGTGGCGAACAACGGCCACCTACGCCGTCTGGCCATCCAGGCGGCCACGCCCGTCAGTGCGGTCAGCACGAGCACCAGGGGCGCGTTCCAGTCCCGCACCGTCGCGATCGACTGCAGGAACACGGCGACACCGAGCAGCCACGGCGCGACCAGATCGTACGCGCGGGCCACCCAGCGCCGCACCCGCTCGCCGACCACCTCGGTCCTGTCCACCTCGGCAGCCTAGGTGAGCCGTCCGGCCGGGCGCCTCCGCCGATCGACACCGCACCCACTACCTAAGGATGAGATCGCGCTCGACCACAGGCCGATTTCTGCCGCGTCCGCATCCGGAAGGGTCGAACGCATGAGTTCCTCGACCAGGTCCACCACCGACGGGCAGGACCAGCCGTGACCGACTCGATCCTGCAGGTGGTCCACGACGCGATGAGCTCGCCGTGGATCTACCTCGCGCTGTTCCTGCTCGCCGCCACGGACGCGTTCCTGCCCGCGGTGCCGAGCGAGAGCGTGGTGATCACCGCGGGGGTGTTCGCCGCGGCGAGCGGTTCGCCGAACCTCGCGCTGGTCGTGCTCGCGGCCGCCGCCGGAGCATTCGCCGGCGACCACATCTCGTACGCCATCGGCCGCGGCGCGGGCGGCCGGCTGCTCGCCAGGGCACGGCCGGGGTCCAGGCAGCGCAGGGCGTTCGACCGCGCGGCCGACGCGCTCGCCGAACGCGGCGGACTGGTGCTGGTGGTGGCGAGGTACGTACCCGGCGGGCGGACCGCGGTCACCGTCACGATGGGCGCGCTCGGGTACCCCCGCCGCCGGTTCACCCACTTCGACGTCCTCGCCGCGCTGTCGTGGGCGGTGTACTCCGTACTCGTCGGGTACGTCGGCGGGATGGCGTTCGAGAACGACCCGATCAAGGGCGTCGTGCTCGGCGTCGGGCTCGCGCTGGGGGTCACCGCGCTGGTCGAGGCGGGTCGCTACGTACGCCGCCGCCGTGTTCGGGACACCGAAGGCCGCGGCGAGGCTCTCGTGCCGGCCGCCGGCCGGGAGTCGGCGCGAACGCCCTGACCCGTGGCGCGCCGGTCGCTCTCTCGCCACCGGCGCACCAGCCGGGATTCACCGGAACGCGTAGAGCTCCGGACGTGGCGGCAGCTCCACCGGCACCGGGGTGCCCGGCCTGTCCAGGGCCGCCACTCCCGCGGCGGCCGCCACCGTAGCGACGTAGCCGTCCCAGGCGTCCGCCCCGCGCTGCTCCTTCGAAGCCGCACCGGTCACCCAGTCCTGCAGCTCGCGGCGGTAGGCCTCGGCGAACCGGTCCCGCCAGTCCAGCGACACCGTGCTCGTCCGGGCGCGTTCTGCCCGGCGCCGCACCTGGACCGGCTCGTCGAGGTACAGCGACCCGAGCTCACCGACCAGCTCGCAGCGCACGTCGTAGCCGTACTGCGCGTTGACGAACACCTCGACGTCGGCCAGCAGCCCGCCGGCCGTGGTGAGAAGCACCAGCAGCGGGTCGGTGGTGTCGCCGACGACCAGGGAGGACGAGCGCGGCCGGAACACCGTGACCTGGGTGATCTCCTCGCCCAGCAGCCAGCGGATGACGTCGAACTCGTGCACGGCCGAGCCGGTGATCAGCCCGGAACTGGGGGTGTTCGGTCGGGACGAGGCGTTGCGGTGAACGCAGTGCAGCAGCAGCGGGGCGCCCACCTTGCCCTCGCGCAAGCTGTCCTTGACATCGACGTAGCCCGGGTCGTAGCGGCGCATGAAGCCCACGCTCACCAGCCGCCGGCCGGCCCTCTCCTCCGCTTCCACGATGCGCAGCGAGCCGTCCGGGGTCGGCGTGAGCGGCTTCTCGCACAGCACCGGCTTGCCCGCCCGCACACAGGCGAGGACCAGCTCCTCGTGCGTCGCGTCGGCGGAGGCGACGAGCACCGCGTCCACCTCGTCGTCGGCCACCAGGCCGAGTGGGTCGGAGAGTACGCGCGCACCGTCGATCCCGGCGATCGCGGCCCGCGCCCGCTCGGTGTCGAGGTCGGTGACCGCGCTCACCCTCGCGCCCGCGACCGACGTGGCGATGGTGCGTACGTGGTCCGCACCCATGATCCCGGTGCCGATCACGCCGACGCGCAGTTCTCTGTCGAGCTCGCGGTCAGCCACGGTGGTTCACCTCCGCGCCCAGTGCCGGTACGACGGCGTCGCGGAGGTACTCGATGCTGCGGCGGACGTCGTGGACCGGGCCCTCGCCGGCAGCGGGCGCGCCGCCCAGCGCGGTGTCCTGCTCGAGGACGTACCACCCGGTGAACCCCGCCCGTTCCAGCTCGACCACCACACCGGTGATGTCGAGGTCGCCGTCGCCCAGCGGCGCGAACAGCCCGCGGCGTACGGCGTCCACCCAGCTGAAGGCACCGGCGTTGAACTGCGCCGCGACGTTGTTGCGGACGTCCTTCAGGTGCACGTGTCCCACCCGCTCGGGCGCGGACTTCGCCAGCTCCAGCGGGTCCGCCCCGCCGACGGCGAGGTGGCCGGTGTCCAGGCACAGCGGTACGTCGGTGCGCGCCAGCAACTGGCGTACGGACTCGGCGGACTCGATCGCCGTGCCCACGTGCGGGTGCAGCGTCGTGCGCATGCCCAGTCCGGCGACCAGGGCCCGTACCCGGTCGAGGTTGTGCACCAGGTGGGTCCACTGGTCCTCGTCCAGGACCACCTTGCTGTCGTAGCCCGCCGGCCCGGCGTCCGCGGCCAGCACCACGACCTCCGACCCCGCCGCGGCGAGGGTGCGGATCGCCGCGTCCGCCTCGGTCAGGTCGACCTCGGCGCCGACGTGCAGGGTCACCGGCAGGAATCCGCCGACCAGACTCAGCCCGTGCGCGTCCAGCGTGGCCCGGACCGCGTCGGTGTCCGCGCCGAGGTACCCGGTGGGACCGAGCTCGGTCGCCGCCAGCCCGAGCTCGGCCATCTGCGCGAGCACCAGCGAGGCCGGCAGCTCGTGGCCCCAGCCCGGCGCCTCGCACACTCCCCAGGAGATGGGCGCACCGGCAACCCTGCCGGTCAGAGGTCCCAGGTCCATACGTGTCAACTCCTTGTTGCGTATCTCGTGGTGTTGCCGTGTTGCTTCTCTGTGTTGCCGTGTTGCCGTTTGTTTCTCGGTGTTGCCTCGTCACCTCTCGTCGAGCTCGTGGCTCAAGGCCTCCAGCTCCGCACCGCCGGCCATCTCCCGGGTGAGGTCGGCGACGCCCAGGTCCGCGCGTGCGTGGCTCCCGGCCATCCTCCCCCGCTTCAACAGCACAAAGCGGTCACCGACGAGGTAGGCGTGGTGCGGATTGTGCGTGATGAACACCACGCCGAGCCCTTCGTCCCGGGCGGCGGCGACGTACTTCAGCACGACCCCCGACTGTTTCACCCCGAGAGCGGCGGTGGGTTCGTCCAGGATGAGTACCCTCGCACCGAAATACACCGCTCGGGCGATCGCGACCGACTGCCGCTCGCCGCCGGACAGCGTGCCGATCGGCTGGTCGACGTCGCGCAGGTGGATCCCCATCCGGGCCAGCTCCTCCCGGGTGGTCGCCCGCATCCGGCCGACGTCCAGCCGCCGCAACGGGCCCTTGCCCCTGGTGAGTTCGGAACCGAGGAAGAAGTTCCGCCACACGGGCATCAGCGGCACCACCGCGAGGTCCTGGTACACCGTGGCGATCCCGGCGTCGAGCGCCTGCCGGGGACTGGCGAAGGTCGTGGGTGTGCCGTCCACCCGCAGCTCCCCCGAGCTGTGCGCGTGCGCGCCGGACAGGATCTTGATCAGCGTGGACTTGCCCGCTCCGTTGTCGCCGAGCACACAGATCACCTCGGCGGCCCGCACGGTGGCACTCACCTCGTGCAGCGCGACGACACTGCCGTACGACTTGCCGATCCGGTCCGCCTCGAGCAGCGGTGTGCCCGCGGCGGCCGGAGTGGCGCGTTCCTCCGCGGCGTTCACCGGCTCACCTCCGCCCGCCTGCGTACGTAGGTGTTGACGAGCACCGCCGCCAGCAGCATCACGCCGAGGAACGTCTTCAGCCAGTTGTTGTCCCACTGGGCGAAGACGATGCCCTGGTAGGTCATGCCGTAGATGAGCGCGCCGAGCGCCGCGCCGATGGCCGAGCCGTACCCACCGGTCAGCAGGCAGCCGCCCACCACCGCGCAGATGATGTAGATGAACTCCTGGCCGACCCCGGTGGACGCCTGCACGGTCGACGTACGGAACAGCTGCAGCATGCCGGCCAGCCAGCCCGCCGCCGCGGTCGTCATGAACAGTCCGACCTTGGTGGTCAGTACGGGTACGCCGACCTGGCGGGCGCTGGTCTGTGCCCCACCGACGGCGAAGATCCAGTTGCCGGCGCGGGTCCTCAGCAGTACCCACGTGGCGACCGCGGTCAGCCCGATCCACCAGGCGATGGAGACCTGGAACACCGTGCCGAACGCCGCGACCGTCGAGCCGAAGATCCACTTCACGTCGTAGAAGCCCGGCACCTGGTCCAGACCCTGCACGGCCACCTGCCCGATCAGCAGCTTGGTGACCGCGAGGTTGAGGCCCTGCAGCACGAAGAACGTGCCGAGCGTGACGATGAAGCTCGGCAGCCCGGTGCGCATCACCAGCAGGCCGTTGCCCGCGCCCACCAGCAGGGCGAACGCCAGCGCCAGCACCACCGCCAACCACACGTTGACACCGGAGTGCGTGGTGAGGATGCCCACGATCAGGCCGGTGGACCCGACCATCGTGCCGGCCGACAGGTCGAACTCGCCGCCGATCATCAGCAGCGCCACCGCGATCGCCATGATCCCGAACAGCGCCGCGGAGTCCAGCCAGGTGGCGACGCCGCCCGGAGTGAGGAACGTGCGGGTCATCGCGGCGAAGAACACGAACACCGCCACCGCGGCGACGGCCGCACCCACCTCGGGCCGGCGGAGTACCCGCGTGAGCGTGCTCACCGCACTCGTCGGGTCCTCGGTGTGCTCGGTGGGCCCGGTACTTCGCGCGCCCCGCGTGCGTGCGGGTTCGGTGGTCATGGCGTCACCGGGTCCCGCGTTCTGCGAACTTCCGCACCTGCTCGGCGTTGGCCTTGGTGACGAAACCCGGCCCGGAGTAGACCGGCTGCCCGCCGCCGACGTCGTTGCCGTTGCGGACCTTCAGCGCCACGAACACCACCGGCAGATAGCCCTGCAGATAGGGCTGCTGGTCGACCGCGAACAGCATGTCGCCCCGCGCGATCGCCGCGCAGATGTCGGAGGACACGTCGAACGTCGCCAACTTCGCCTTGCTCCCGGCCTCCTGACGGGCGGAGATGGCGGCCTTGGCGATCACCGGGTTGAGGGTGAGAACGCCGTCGATGCTCTTGTCGGCAAGGAGCTGGGCCTTGATGGTGTTCTGTGCGTCGGCGACGTTGGACACGTCCACCTGAAGATTGCGGACCGTGCCGCCAAGGGTCTTGCGTACGCCGTCGCAGCGGGCCTCCAGGCCGACGTTGCCGGCTTCGTGCACCACGCACAGCGCCTTCTTCACCCCGGCCTCGGCGAGCTTGCGGCCGGCCGCCTCGCCGGCCAGCTCCTCGCTCTGCCCGACGTGGGTGACCGCGCCGAACTCCTTGTACTTCTCCAGGCCGGAGTTCATCGTGACGACGGGGATGCCTGCCTTGACCGCCCGGCGGACGCTCTCCTTCACTCCGTCCGGGTTGGCCATCGACACGACCAGTCCGTCCACCTTCGAAGCGACCGCGTTGTCGATCAGCTGGCTCTGCCGGGCCGGGTCGCCGTCCCCGTTGTAGGTGACCTTGACGTTCTCGTCCTTACCGGCCTGGTCGGCACCGGACTTCACGATGTCCCAGAAGGCGTCGCCGGCCTGGCCGTGAGTGACGACCGCGACGGTGAGGTCGGACTTCGCCGCACCACCCTTGTCGCCACCGCCCTTGCCCCCTCCACCTCCGGCGGCGGCACCTCCACCGCCACCGCCACCCGCGTCGGTGCCGGACTGCTGCGGCGCGGAGTTGGAACAGCCGGCAAGGGTGAGCATCGCCGCCACGGCGAGCACACCAAGCCCACGGACGAATCTCATCGGTCCTCCCCTTCGAAAGGTCGGATACAACCGGGCCTTCGCTTCGAAACCTGCGTAGCTGCGTTGCTGCGTTGCGGTGTCGCCGTACTGCGTCGCTGCGTTGCTGCACTGCTGCACTTGCGGGTCACGCCGAGGTCGGTCGTTCCGGCCTGCCGGGTGGGGTTCTCCGCTCTACGTCAGCCCGACGTCGGGAAGTGGAACGCCGCGTCGGAGACGTGCTCCACGTGCGGCCACCGGGCGGTGACCGCCTTGCCCCGGGTGTAGAAGCCGACACCCTCGGGGCCGTGGACGTGCCGGTCGCCGAACAGCGAGTCCTTCCAGCCGCCGAAGCTGTAGAACGCCATCGGGACCGGGATCGGCACGTTGACGCCGATCATTCCCACGGTGACCTGCCGCTGGAACGTCCGCGCCGCCTCGCCGCTGTCGGTGAAGATCGCGGTGCCGTTGCCGTACGGGTTGGCGTTCACCACCGCGATCGCCTCGGCCGCCGTCTCCGCCCGCAGCACCACCAGGACCGGACCGAAGATCTCCTCCTGGTAGACGCTCATCGCCGGCGTCACCTGGTCGAGGAGGTTCGGGCCGACGAAGAAGCCGTCCTCGTGCCCGTCGACGCGCAGGCCGCGGCCGTCCACGACCAGCTTCGCGCCCTCCGCCGTACCCTGCTCGACGGCCGCGACCACCCGGTCACGGGCCTGCGGGGTGACGACCGGGCCCATCTCGGCGGAGTCGTCCACGCCCGGGCCGACCTTCACCGTCGCGGCGCGCTCGCGCAGTTTCTCCACCAGGGCGTCGCCCGCGGCGCCGACCGCCACCACGGCCGAGATCGCCATGCAGCGCTGGCCGGCCGAGCCGTACGCGGCGGCGGTGATGTGGTCCGCGGCGAAGTCCAGGTCGGCGTCGGGCAGCACGACCGCGTGGTTCTTCGCGCCACCGAGCGCCTGCACCCGCTTGCCGGTCTTCGCGGCGTTCTGGTGGACGTACTTCGCGATCGGGGTCGACCCGACGAACGACACGGCGGCCACGTCGGGGTGCTCGAGCAACGCGTCGACCGCCTCCTTGTCACCCTGCACGACGTTGAACACGCCGTCGGGCAGACCGGCCTGCTGCCACAGCTCGGCGATCAGCCGGGCCGCCGACGGGTCACGCTCGGACGGCTTGAGCACGAACGAGTTGCCGCAGGCGATCGCGATCGGGAACATCCACATCGGCACCATGACCGGGAAGTTGAACGGCGTGATGCCGGCCACCACGCCCAGCGGCTGCCGGAACGAGTACGCGTCCACCCCGGAGGAGACCTGCTCGGAGAACTCGCCCTTCAGCAGTTGGGGAATCCCACAGGCGAACTCCACCACCTCCAGCCCGCGCAGCACCTCTCCGCGCGCGTCGGAGAGCACCTTGCCGTGCTCGGCGGTGACGATCCTGGCCAGGTCGTCGACGTGCCGGTTCACCAGCTCGCGGAACGAGAACAGGACCTTCGCGCGCTTGCTGACCGACACCTCCTGCCAGCCCGCGAACGCCTTGGCCGCGGTCTGCACCGCGAGGTCGACGTCGGTGGGCGTGCCCAGCACCACCTCGGCCTGCCGCTCGCCGGTCGCGGGGTTCCACACCGGCCCGCGGCGGGTCGAGGTGCCGGGCGTCGGCGCGCCGCCGATCCAGTGTTCGACGACGGTGAGGCGGCCCTCCCCGGACGTGGCCGGGCCGGGCGTGGTGCTGCCGGTGCTGGTGGAGTCGCTGGTGGACATTGACCGAACCTTCTTCTTGGGTAGTTGCCGAACGCCTTCTGCCGAACGTCCTACAGGTACTGCCGCTGGCTGGGCTTGTTCTTGTCGTACTCCGCCCGCGCCCGTTGCGTCGCCTCCAGCGTGGAGACCTCGGCGACCGGGACGTCCCACCACGCCTGCGAGTCGGGAGCACCGGTGAGCGGGTCGGTCTCCACGTGCACGAGGGTGGTGCGGGTGGCCTCCCGGGCCTTCGCCAGCGCGGAGCGCAGCTCGTCCAGGCTGCCGGCGCGGATGACGTCGGCGCCCAGGCTCGCGGCGTTGGCGGCCAGGTCGACCGGAAGCACGTCGCCGTCCAGCGCACCGGTCTTCGGGTTGCGGTAGCGGTAGCTGGTGGCGAAGCGCTCCGAACCGACCGACTCCGACAGCGAGCCGATCGAGGCGTAGCCGTGGTTCTGCACCAGGACGATGGTGAGCTTGACGTTCTCCTGCACCGCGGTGACGATCTCCTGCGCCAGCATGAGGTAGGAGCCGTCGCCGACCAGGACGATCACCTCCCGGTCCGGTGCCGCCAACCGCACGCCGAGCCCGGCGGCGATCTCGTAACCCATGCAGGAGTAGCCGTACTCCACGTGGTACTGCTTCGGGTCCCTGGCGCGGAACAGCTTGTGCAGCTCACCCGGCATGCTGCCGGCGGCGTTGATCACCACGCCGCGCTCGCCGGCCGCCTCGTTGACCGCACCGAGCACCGCGGTCTGGGCGAGGTTGGTGGGCGCGGTCGCGGCGTACGCGTCGTCGACGATTCGCTGCCAGTTGCCGGCGAGTTCGGTCGTACGGGTGCGGTAGTCCTGGTCGACCTGCCAGCCGGCCAGGCGTTCGCCCAGCGCTGTCAACGTCGCCTTGGCATCGGCGACCACCGCGAGCCCCGCATGCTTGGCCGCGTCGAAGGACGCCACGTTGACGTTCACGAACCGCACGTCGGGGTTGGCGAACACACTCCTGGACGCGGTGGTGAAGTCGCTGTAGCGGGTGCCGACCCCGATCACCACGTCGGCCTGCGCGGCCAACTCGTTGGCCGCGGTGGTGCCGGTCGCGCCGATCGCGCCGACGGCGGCCGGGTGGTCCCACGTCAACGAGCCCTTGCCCGCCTGGGTCTCCGCGACCGGGACACCCGTCGCCGCGGCGAAGTCGGCCAGCGCCTGCGTCGCGCCGGAGTAGATCACCCCGCCACCCGCGACCAGCAACGGCCGCCGGGCGGAGCGAATCAGTTCCACGGCGCGGTCCAGAGCCGCCGGCTCCGGCACCGGGCGAGCGACGTGCCAGACCCTGCGGGCGAAGAACTCCACCGGCCAGTCGTGGCTTTCGGCCTGGACGTCCTGGGGCAGCGCGAGCGTCACCGCACCGGTCTCGGCCGGGTCGGTCAGCACTCGCATCGCCGCCAGCGCTGCAGGGATCAGCTGCTCCGGGCGGTTGATGCGGTCCCAGTACCTCGACACCGGGCGCAAGGTGTCGTTGACGGAGACGTCGTACGAACGCGGGTCCTCCAGCTCCTGCAGCACCGGGTTGGCGACCCGGGTGGCGAAGATGTCGCCGGGCAGCAACAGGACCGGGATCCGGTTGATCGTGGCCAGGGCGGCACCGGTCACCAGGTTGGTGGCACCTGGCCCGATGGACGTCGTACACGCGAACGTCTGCAGCCGGTCACGCAGCCGGGCGAAACCGACCGCCGCGTGCACCATCGCCTGCTCGTTGCGCGACTGGTAGTACGGCAGCTCCTCGGGGTCGGCGTGCGCGGCCTGCGCCAGCGCCTGGCCCACCCCCGCGACGTTGCCGTGCCCGAAGATGCCGAAGCAGCCGGCGAAGAACCGCTGTTCCACACCGTCGCGCTCCGACCACTGCGCGGCCAGGAACCTGACGAGGGCCTGTCCCACCGTCAGCCGGACCGTGGATGCGCCGTCGCTCATCGCTACCCTCCGTTGTTCTTCGTCGGTTCCGTCATCAGGGTCGTCATCGGTTCGTCATCGGCAGCCGTGGATCGACCGGCTGGTCGGTCCAGGTGTCGCGGATCCAGCCGTGGGCCGGGTCGTCGCAGATCAGCCAGGCCCGGTCGGGCGAGGGTCCGGCCATCACGTTCAGGTAGTACAGGTCGTAGCCGGGCACCGCCATCGACGGTCCGTGCCAGCCGTGTGGGATCGTCACCACATCGCCAGTGCGTACCTCCGCCAGCACGTCGATCGGGCGCTCCGGCGTTCCGTAGACGCGCTGGTAGGCGACGCCGGGACCGGTGGGACCGTCGGCGACCTCGAAGTAGTAGATCTCCTCCAGCGGGCACTCCTGCCCGGGCCGGTCCTCGTCGTGCTTGTGCGGCGGGTACGACGACCAGTTGCCGCCGGGAGTGAGCACCTCCACCGCGATCAGCCTGTCGGCCTCGAAGACGCCCGCGGCGGCGAAGTTGTGCACCTCGCGGCTGCACTGCCCGGCGCCGCGCAGCTCCACCGGCACCTGGTCGGCCGGGCCGTACCGCACGGGCAGCCGGCGTTCGCAGCGCGCGGACGGCAGGGCCACCCGGGCGCCGGTACGCGAGGACACGGTGACCTCGGCGTCGCGCGGGACGTAGACGAAGTCGCTCACACCGGAGAACACGTCCGCCCGGCCGGTCAGGTCGTACGCCGCGCCCTCGCACTCCACGCGTACGTCCTGCCCGGACAGCGGAAGCACCACCAGCTCCTCCTCGCCCGTGGAGAAGGTGTGCGACGCGCCGGCGGCGAGGTCGAGGTTGTAGAGCCCGCTGTAGGTCCAGCCGGCCTGCTTGGGCGTGAGCCGCAGGCTCCAGCCGTCCTCCGCCAGCGACCCGGCGGGTAGGTGGTGGTTCACGATGCCTCCAGATCCGTCGGGAGCAGGCTCACGGCGGTGTCGACCGCGGCGGCCACGTCGTCGCCGGGCGGGTAGAGCAGGGAGCGCCCCACGACCAGCCCGCGCACCGTGGGCAGGGCGAGTGCCTTCGCCCACCGCGCGTACGCCGCGTCCGGGTCGGCGGCGACCTCGCCGCCGAGCAGCATCACCGGCAGGGTGGTCGCCGCGGCCACGCGTTCCATCTCCTCGGCGTCGGCCACCACCGGCAGCTTCAGCCAGGTGTAGGCGCTGGTGGTCCCGAGACCGGCGGCGATCACCGCCGACCGCAGCACCGCCTCGCCACCCAGGTCGTTGGTCAGCCGCCCTTCGCGCCGCCGGGAGAGGAACGGCTCGACCAGCGCGATCCGGCCCTGCTCGGCCAGCGCGCTCACCGCACGTGCGCAGCTCTCCAGCGTGGCGGCGGTGGCGGGGTCGGCCAGGTCGATGCGCAACAGCATCTTGCCCGCGTCCAGCCCGTGCCGGGCGATACTCGCCGGGTCGTACGCGGTGAAGCGGTCGTCCACCTCGAAGGCCGCACCGGGCAGGCCGCCGCGGTTCATCGAGCCGATGACGACCTTGTCCTCCAGCGCGCCGAGCAGCAGCAGGTCCTCGATCACGTCCGGTGCGGCGAGCACTCCGTCCACGCCGGGCCGGTCGAGCGCGACCAGCAACCGGCCGAGCAACTCGGCCCGGTCGGCCATCGCCAGGTCGCGCCTGCCCGCGCCCAGGGCTCCGCGCGCGGGGTGGTCGGCGGCGACGATCATCAGCCGGCCGCTCGGCCCGACCAGCGGGCGGCGACGGCGGCCGGCGTAGGCACGGGCGATCGCCCCGGGGTCGGTGAACCGCCTTGTGGTCAAGGCCTCCACGTTCACGGTCATGGGGTGACCTTCGCCAGCAGTGCGTCGACCTCGGCCTCGTCGGGCATCGCGTCCGCGCACGCGAGCCGGGCAGCGACGTACGCCCCGGCGGCGTTGGCGAACCGCATCACCCGGGTCAGGTCCCAACCGGACAACAGCCCGTGGCACAACGCGCCTCCGAACGCGTCACCGGCACCGAGGCCGTTCACCACGTCCACCGGAACCGGCGGCACGACGGTCTCCTCGGTACGCGTGCGCGCCAGCACACCACGCGGTCCCTGCTTCACCACCGCGAGCTCGACGCCCCTGTCAAGCAGCGCTTGCGCGGCCTTGTCCGGGTCACGGGTTCCGACGGCAACCTCGCACTCGTCCAGGTTGCCGACCGCGACCGTGGCGTGCTCGACGGCGGCGCCGATCACCGACCGCGCGGTCTCCACGTCGTTCCAGAACATCGGCCGGTAGTCGAGGTCCAGCACGGTGTGCGAACGATGCTCGCGGGCCCGCAGCGCGGCCAGGGTCGTGGCCCGGCTGGGCTCCTCGGACAGGCCGGTGCCGGTGACCCAGAAGATCCTTGCGGCGCGGATGGCGTCGAGGTCCAGCTCCGACTCGTACAACTCCAGGTCGGGCGCCTTGGGGAAGCGGTAGAAGTACAGCGGGAAGTCGTCCGGCGGGAAGATCTCGCAGAACACCACCGGCGTGGGCAGGTGCGGCACCGGCGTGACGAAGCGGTCGTCCACACCGAAGCCGCGCAGCGCCTGGTGGATGTAGTCGCCGAAGGGATCTGCGCCGGTTCGCGTGATCACCGCCGACCGCCGGCCGTGCCGGGCGGCGGCCACCGCGACGTTCGTGGCGCTGCCGCCGAGGAACTTCGCGAAGGACGTCACCTCTGGCAGGCGCACACCCACGTCGTTGGGATACAGGTCGACACTGACCCGGCCCATGGTGATCAGGTCATAGCTCACCGGCGTACCTCCTCGATCCGCACGGGACGGTTTTCCCGGCGGGACAGTTCAGCGGCGTCCGCGACGTAGAACGCCTCCAGCGCGTCCTCGCCGCCGCACGGCGACGAGATCCGGCCGGCGGCGACGTCGGCGAACGCGGCGAGTTCAGCGACGTAGGCGGCAGCGAAACGTTCGGCGAAGTTGGCGTACGCCGCACCGCCCGGCCCTGGCGTCCCCGGTTCGGCCGACGCCAGCGGCGCGCGGGCGTCCAGCCCGGCGACCGCCGTTCCCAGGGACCCGTGCAGCTCCAGCCGTACGTCGTACCCGGCGCCGTTGTAGCGCGACACCGCGACCGACGCCAGCGTCCCGTCGTCCAGGGTCAGCAGGGCATGGCCGGTGTCCACGTCGTCGGCGGCCGCGAAGAAGCCCGCTCCCCGGTTGGCACCGGTGGCGTGCACCTCGACGACCTCCGCACCGGTCGCCCAGCGCACCGCGTCGAAGTCGTGCACGCCGCAGTCGCGGAAGATTCCGCCGGAAGTGGGCAGGTATGCGGCGGGCGGCGGCGCGGGGTCGAGGGTGCAGGCCCACACCGAGTGCAGCCGGCCGAGTTCGCCTGACCGGAGCCGCTCCTTCGCTGCCTGGTAGCCGGGGTCGAAGCGGCGCTGGAAGCCCACCTGCAACGGAACGCCCGCGGCCTCGACCTCCGCGAGCACCGCGCGGGTGCCGGCGGCGTCGGGCGCGAGCGGCTTCTCGCAGAACACCGCGACCCCGGCCCGGGCGGCCCGGCCCACGAGCTCGGCGTGCGCGGCGGTGGGTGCGGCGATCACCACCCCGTCGGGCCGGGCGGCGAACAGGTCGTCCACGCTTCCCACCGGGGTGAGCCCGAAGCGGTCCGCGCAGACCTTCGCCCGGCCGGGATCGGCGTCGGCGACCAGAACGGTGTCGATGCCGGGCAGGTCACACAGGGTTCCGGCGTGTAACGCCCCGATCCGTCCGACGCCGACCAGTCCGACCTTCATGCCCGCCCTCTCGTCCGGGGAGTTCTCGGGAGAGTGTTCTCTCCTGTTACGACCGTGTCAATAGTTTGTCAGGACATTATGACGTTAGGCTGTCGGGGTGGCCGTACGGCACACTGGACGCCGACAGTGACCGCCCACGACGCCACACCGACCGACTCACCTCCAGCCAGAGACCTCCCGACCAGCAGGTCCAGCCTCAGTAATTCCAGCCTCAGCGACCCAGCCTAGGAGCGAGCGTGACGCCACTCGCGGTGACGGTGGACCGGCGCAGCCCGGTGCCGCTGTACTTCCAGGTGGCCGAGCAGATCGAGCGGGAGATCGTCGCCGGCCGGCTCGCACCGGGCGCCAAACTGCCGAACGAGATCGTCCTGGCCGACCAGTTGTCGCTGTCCCGGCCGACGATGCGGCAGGCCATCCAGTACCTCGTGGACAAGGGGCTGCTGGTCCGCAAGCGCGGTGTCGGCACCCAGGTGGTCCAGTCCCAGGTACGCCGGTCGATCGAACTCTCCAGCCTGTACGACGACCTGGCCCGCGCCGGCCAGCACCCCACGACGGTGGTGCGCGACCTGCGACTGTGCCCGGCGCCGGAGGACGTGGCGGCTGCGCTGGGCCTGCCCGCCGAGGCGGAGGTGCTGCGGATCCGCCGGCTGCGGTACGCCCAGGACGAGCCGCTGGCCCTGATGACCAACTATCTCCCGCCCGGGCTGGTCGAGGTGACCGCCGAGCAGTTGCAGGCGAACGGGCTGTACGCCGTACTTCGGGGCGCGGGCATCCAGCTCCGCGTAGCCCGGCAGACGATCGGGGCGTGCGCCGCCTCGGCCGCACAGGCGAAGGACCTGCACGAGAACAAGGGCGCCGCTCTGCTCACCATGACCCGGACCGCGTACGACGACGTGGGCCGGGCGGTGGAGTACGGCTCACACGTCTATCGGGCCGCGCGGTATGCGTTCGAGCTCACCCTGATCGAGCGCTGATCGAGCGCCGGGCGAAAGCCCGCCGTTCGCCGCCCCTCGTGTCGACTACCCCTTGTGAACAAGGAGGTTGTCGGTAGTGGCCGATAGCATTCGATCATGTCTCCCTCTCCTCGGCTTGGTGTGGGTTTGTGACCGGGCCGGGAGGGGTGGTTGGTGTGGCTGGGTTGGCGTGTGGGGTGCGGTGCGGGGTATGAGAAGACGCGCACGTGGTTGCCCTTAGGTTCTGGGTGTCGAATCCTTAACCGTCTGGAGCAACGCACGTGCGCGTCACCACGGTATTCAACCGCATTCTGGGTCTGCCCGGGGCATCGGTGTGCTCGGTGGAGTTGTCCACCGACGGTCTCGTTCTTGGTCTTCGCCGCCGGCGGGGCCGCCGCTACCGGTGTGAGTGCGGGGACTCGACCCGGGCCCGCTATGACCTGTCCCGCCGCCGCTGGCGCCACCTGGACTTCGGGTCCACCAAGGTGTGGATGGAAGCCGACATCGCCCGGATCACCTGCCCGGCGTGTGGGATCCGCACCGAGACAGTGCCGTGGGCGCGGCCCGGTGCCCGGCACACCCGCGACTTCCAGGACGTGATCGGCTGGCTGGCCCAGCGTATGGACAAGACGAGCGTGGCCCGGCTGCTGCGGTGTTCGTGGGAAGCGGTGGACCGGGCGGTGAGAATGCTGGTGGCCGACCACCTGCCCACCGACCGGCTGGACGGGCTGTATCGGATCGGGGTGGACGAGATCTCCTACAAACGCGGCCACCACTACCTGACCATCGTCTGTGACCACGACACCGGCCGCGTGGTGTGGGTGGCCAAGGACCGCACCCGCAAAGCCTTCGAAGACTTCTTCACCGCCCTGGGCCCTGACCGCAGCGAACAACTGGCCGCGATCACCATGGACGGCTCCCCGATCTACATGCCCGTCGCGGCGGACAACGCGCCCCAGGCCACGGTGTGTCTGGACCCCTTCCACGTCATCAAATGGGCCAACGAAGCCCTCGACAAAGCCCGCCAGGCCAACCCAGCCGTCCCACCCACCCCGGCCACCCCGGCCAAGCGGTCAGGGCCGGCCACCGTGGCGCAGGTCAACGCCCCCGCCAAGGCGTGGCGGCGGCTGAAGACAGCGCTGCGCTCTGGCGCTGAGAACCTCACCGACGAACGCCGCGCCCTGATCAACGCCCTGCGCCGCCACAACTACCAGCTCTTCCGGGCCTGGACCCTCAAAGAACAACTACGAGACCTCTACCGCATCCCACCCGAACAGGCCCGCCGCTACCTCAGAAGGTGGATCACCCGCGCGATACGCTCCAAGATCCCCGCGATGCAACAACTGGCCACCCGCCTGACCAAGTACTTCCACCAAACCGTCGCAGCCGTCGAACTCGGCCTGTCCAACTCACGAGCAGAAGGCATCAACAGCAAAATCCGCGTCATCCAACGCCGCGGCTACGGACACCCAGGCCCAGACTCCCTCACCGCCATGATCTACCTCTGCCTCGGCGGCATCACCCTCAACCTCCCCACACAAACCTGAGGAGAGGGTCATGTCTTCGAGTGACTGGGGTTCTTCGACTGGTGGTGGTGCCGCTGGTCGGGTTTGGGCTGCGCTCGACCTGTTGGACCCGGCTCTCGACTCAGCGTGGGTGACGCCGAAGGGCTCCCTGGATGCTGGCGAGGTTGGTTCGCTGATCGCGCAGGTGCGGGCGAGGAAGGCCCGCCTCGAAGCGTTGGAGTTGGCGTTGGTGCGTCAGGCCGAGGCCTGTGACATCGGCAAGTTGACCGGTGCACCGAACGCGACGGTGTATCTGCGGACGGCTCAGCGGATGAGTCAGCACGAGTCCTCCGCGGCCGTCGGCCTGGCCCGTGACCTGGACAATGAGGCGCGGTTGACCGGGGAGGCTCTCGCTGCTGGTGTGGTGTCGGTGCGGCAGGCGCAGGTGATCGCCGACGCGATCAAGAAGCTGCCCGAGTATGTGGGCCTGGACGAACGCCACCGGGCCGAGGAGTTCCTGATCGAGACGGCCCGGTTCGCGAACCCTGACGAGCTACGGGTGCTGGGCGAGAAACTGCTGGAACGGATCGCGCCGGAGGAGTACGACCGGCGGATGCGGGAGGAGCTGGAACGCAAGGACCGAAAGGCCGAGCAGAAACGGTCGCTTCGGTATGTGCCCAACGGGATCCCGCAGTCGGAGTCGGTGCACATCACCCTGCCGGCGTGGGAGATGGAACTGCTCCGCAAAATCATCGAACCCCTCGCCGAACCCGTCAAGGGTGCCGAGCCGGACCGGCGGCCGATCGACCAGCGCCGCGGTGACGCGTTCGCCGAAGCCCTCGGCCTGCTCGCCGCCGCCGCGACCGCACCCGTCCGCGGCGGCAGACCACCACAGGTCGCCGTCACCATCCCGCTGGAGGCGATGCTGAAGGGCACCGGTGCCGGAACCATCGACGACACCGCAACCATCGAAACGGCGATCACCCGGCACCGGCTCACTCGCGGACGGGATACCCCCACCGCGATCACCCGGGCAGCACCCACATCCGAACACCGACCCCGAACCCCGTACCGGAACGGACCCGGAGGACGACGCTCAACCCGAGGAGGGTGTGGCGGGGCTTGGGGCTGCCATCGATCCCACTGACCCCATCGACCCCCACGACGGCTGCCCAAAGTGCGGAGGCGGCGGGTCAGCCCGCTACCTCGGCACCGACGGCAAACCCATCTCCGCCACGACCGTGCGCAGGTTGGCGTGCGAGGCCGACCTCATCCCCGTCGTCCTCGGCGGAGACGGGCAAGTCCTCGACCTGGGCCGTTCGGACCGGTTCTTCCAAGAACATCAACGGCGTGCGCTGGCGATCCGCGACGGGAGCCACTGCCACTTCCCCGGCTGCCAGATTCCAGAACCGCGCTGTATTACGCACCACATGACCGCCTGGGACGATGGCGGACCCACAGACCTCGCCAACGGGGTGCTGCTCTGCCGCTACCACCACACCACCGTCCACCACAAAGGCTGGCACGTCCGCATGGGCACCCACGGCCACCCCGAATACGTACCCCCCGAATGGACCGACCCGCAACGACGAATCCTCCGCCCCTGAGAGGGCCGGCGCGGTGGAGTACGTCTCACCCAGACCGAGCGCTGGTCGAGCACTGATCGAAGGGTCCGCGCGGCCGCGGATTCCCCGCGTACACAGGGAAATCCGCCCCCGATTACGACTGGCTCCTGGACGCCGCGTCCTAGATGTCGGCCAGCCTGTCGACGCGTTCGCGCAGTCGCTCACTCGCGGGGCGGCGGCGACGACGGCGCCGGCGGAACAGCCGGATGTTCTCCCGGGCCAGGTCGGCGGCCCCGACCAGCCCGGCCTCGTTGCCCAGAGCCGCGCGCTGGATCTGCGCCTCCGGGCGGAAGCCACGCCCGGTCAGCGACCGCTTGAACGTGTCCCGCGCCGGTGCCAGGAAGAGGTCGCCGGCCTCGGACACTCCGCCGCCGACCACGAACGTGCCGGGGTCGAACGCAGCGGCGAGGTTGGCCAGCCCCACTCCGAGCCAGCGGCCGACCTCCTCCAGTAGCTCGACCGCCACCGGATCACCGTCCTTGGCCGCCTCGGTCACCGACGGCCCGGTGATCCGCAACGGGTCACCGCCCACCCGGTCGAGGAGGTTCTGCGCCACCGGTGAGCCGGACGCCGCGAGTTCGCGGGCCTCGCGGACCAGGGAGTTGCCGCTGGCGTACTGCTCCCAGCAGCCGCGGTTGCCGCACTCGCACCGGTGTCCGCCGGGAACGATCGTCATGTGGCCGAACTCCCCCGCCACGCCGTACTTCCCGCGCAGCATCACGCCGTCGGTCACCACCGCGCCGCCGATGCCGGTGCCGAGCGTCACGCAGACCAGGTGGCTCTCCCCCTGGCCGGCGCCGAACCGCCACTCCGCCCAGGCGGCGGCGTTCGCGTCGTTCTCGATGATCACCGGCAGCCGGACCCGGCGGCGTACCGCGTCACGCAGGGGTTCGTGCCGCCACGCCAGGTGGGGCGAGAAGAGCACCGAGGCACCGGTCACGTCGATCCAGCCGGCGGCGCCGATGCCGACGGCGGTCACCTCGTACCGGCTCCGCAACTCCGCCACCACGTCGGCGATGGTGTCCTCGGTGGCCTGCGGGCTGGTCGACGGCGTGTCCCGCCGGACGCGTTCGAGGATGTTGCCCTCCGGGTCGACCACCCCGGCGGCGACCTTGGTCCCGCCGATGTCGACCCCGACGGTCAGCGCCTGGATGAACGCCATCATCGCCGCCGGGCGAGGTCGGCCGCGCCGATGATGCCGGCCTCGTTCCCGAGCACCGCGGGGCGGATCTCCAGGGTCGGCCGGTGGCCGCGCGCGGTGAGTTGCCGCCAGAAGCCGTTGCGGGCGGGCTCCAGCAGCAGGTCGGCCGCCTCGGAGACGCCACCGCCGATGACCACGACGGCCGGGTCGAGGACGGCCGCCAGGGTGGCGATGCCCTCACCGAGCCAGCGGCCGAGGTCCTGGACGAGTTCGGTCGCCGCGGTGTCCCCGGCTGCCGCGGCCTTGGTCACCATCGGGCCCTCGATGCGGTCGGCCTTGCCGCCGGCGAGCTCGAGCAGCGCGTCGGCCTGGGACGGGCTGGACCGGGCGAAGTCGCGGGCCTCCCGCACCAGAGCGCGACCGCTGGCGTACTGCTCCCAGCAGCCACGGTTGCCGCAACCACACAGGTGGCCGTTGGGAACGACCCGGAAGTGGCCGACCTCGCCGCCGACGCCGAACGCACCGCGATAGAGCTCGCCGCTGAGGACGAGCCCGCCGCCGAGCCCGGTGCCGACGGTGAGCAGGATCATGTCGTCGACGTCGTGTCCACCGCCGAACTGGAACTCCGCCCAGGCGGCGGCGTTCGCGTCGTTCTCCACCACGGTGGGCAGGGAGGTGCGGGCCTGCACGGCCTCCTTCAACGGCTCCTTGCGCCACGCGAGGTTGGGCGCGAACAGCACCTCGGAGCGGCTGGCGTCGACGAAGCCGGCGGCGCCGACCCCGATCGCCTCGACCTCGCGGCCCTCCGCACGGCTCCGGAGCTCCTTCACGACCTCGACGATCGCGGCGACGATCTCGGGCGGACTCGTGGCGGGGGTCTCCCGGCGACCTTCGGCGACGATCTTTCCGGTGCCGTCGACCAGCCCGGCGGCGATCTTGGTGCCGCCGACGTCCACTCCGATGGTCAGCCCGGACGAGCCTTCGACGCCGGAAGCGGCCTTCGCCACCGTCGGCGTGTTCGCCGGACTGTCCTGACCGGCCTCGCGCACGTCACTCACGCCAGTGTGCCCCTCTCACCGTCTGTTGCTGATGCCGAAGCGATGCTCCCGGGCAGGTCCGTCGGGTGGCCGGGGCACCAGGAGCGGACCCGAGCTTCCGGCAGAGGTTATCGGGTCACGCACGCACCGAACCCGTCGATGTCACCGGTCGGCCTACCGCGGGCCGGGCCACCGGAACGGCCCGGACCTACCTCAGAGTGGGTCCTGGCCCTGCTCGACCTTCTTCTTCAGCTCCTTCAGCGCGGTGTCGATGATGACCTTCTCCGCCTTGCGCTTGATCAGGCCGATCATCGGGAACGTGACGTCGACGGCCAGCCGATAGGTGACCTCCGTGTTGCCGCGGCCCTTGTCGCGCAGGGTGTAGGCGCCGTCCATCGCCTTGACGACCTTGCCCTCCACCAGGGTCCACCGCACCTCGCGGTCGGCGTCCCAGGTGTAGCCGAGGGTGTACTCGTCCTTGATCGCGCCGGCGTTCAGGACGAAGCGGACCCGCTCCGGCCGGCCACTCCGGTCGTCGACGGAGAGGACCTCCGCCTCCTTCACCGCCGCCGCCCAGCTCGGATAGGACTCGAAGTCGGCGATGACGGACATGATCTGCGCCGGCTCCGCCGCGATGGTGACGCTCGAGCTCGTCTGCTCTGCCACTGTGTCCTGCCCTCCGCCTGAACGCTACGTGTCCCCGCCTTGGCAGGTTATCGAAAAGCGGGTGCCGGGTCCCGGCACCCGCCCCGGCAGGGCTCAACCGGCCACGCGACCGGGCGTTCGGTCAATGATCCCAGACCGGCTCGGGCACCTCGGTGACCGTGCCGTCGGCGGAGAACACGACGAACCGGTCGAACGACCTGGCGAACCACCGGTCGTGGGTCACCGCGACCACCGTGCCGCCGAAGGAGCCGATCGCCGACTCCAGCGCCTCCGCCGAGGCCACGTCGAGGTTGTCGGTCGGCTCGTCGAGCAGCAGCATCGTGGCGGCCGCGCGGTCGGTGCCCACCGGCGGGTCCCCTGGCCTGCCCCTGACCATGCCCGCGGGAGTGGCCGCCGGGGCACCCCCTGACGTACCCGCGGACGACCGCGCGGACACGGGCCCGGTTGTACGCGCGCCCTCGCGGCGGATCCCGAACTCCAGAAGCAGGATCTGGAACCTCGCCTGCTGACCACCGGACAGGGTCTCGAACCGCTGGTCCCTGGCCGCGGTCAGCTCGTAGCGGTTCAGCGCGGGTGCGGCCGCCGCGAGCGCGACCGCGTGGTCCTCCCAGAGGATCTCCAGCAAAGTGCGGCCGGTCAGGTCCGGTCGCTCGTGGGTCTGGGAGAAGTGGCCGGGTACGACCCGGGCGCCGAGCTTCCAGCTTCCCTCGTGCGCGACCGCGTCCTCACGTGGCCACCCGGCGAGCAGCCGCAGGAAGTGCGACTTGCCCGTGCCGTTGGCGCCGAGCACCGCTAGCCGTTCGCCGTAGAACACCTCCAGGTCGAACGCCGACGTGAGGCCGGACAGCGCCAGGCGTTCACAGGTCAGCGCACGAACGCCGGTACGCCCGCCGGTGAGCCGCATCCGGATGTCCTGGCGGCGTGGCGGGGCGGGCGGGGGTCCGGCGGCGTCGAACCGCGCCAGCCTGCTCACTGCCGCCTGCGTCTTGGGTGACTTGGCCGCGCGGAGCGTGTCGACCAGGGTCTGCAGCTTCGCCCGGTCCTCGTCCCACCTGCGCCGGAGCTCGTCGAACCGGGCATGCCGGTCCAGGCGAGCCTCGTGATACGAACGGAACCCCCCGCCGTGAACCCAGGCGGAGTTGCCGTCCCGGCCGCCTTCCAAGGTGACGATCCGCTCGGCGGTCGCCGCCAGCAGTTCGCGGTCGTGGGAGACGAACAGCACCGTCTTGCCGGTCTCCCGCAACCGGCCCTCCAGCCAGCGCTTGCTGGGTACGTCGAGGTAGTTGTCCGGCTCGTCCAGCACCAGCACCTGATCGGGTCCACGCAGGAGGGCCTGGAGCACCAACCGCTTCTGCTCGCCGCCGGACAAGGTGGTGACCGGCCGCCAGGACGCCCGGTCGTAGGGCAGCCCGAACGCCTCGGTGCAGCAGATGTCCCACACCACCTCGGCGTCGTACCCTCCGGCGTCGGCCCACTCCGCGAGGGCGGCGGCGTAGGCCACCTGGGTCGGCTCGTCGTCGCGGTCCATCATGGCGAGCTCCGCGCGCTCCAGCCTGGCCGCCGCGGCCCGGATCCGCGGCTGGGCCACCGACAGCAACAGGTCCCGCACGGTCTCCGTGCCCCGTCCCGTGCCGACGAACTGGCGCATCACCCCGAGGCCGCCGCTGCGGGACACCGCACCGGCGGCGGGTTCGAGGTCACCGGCGACGATGCCGAGCAAGGTGGTCTTGCCCGAACCGTTCGCTCCGACCAGGGCGACCTTCGCTCCCTCGCCGACGCGGAAACTCACGTCGGTCAGCAGCGGCCGCCCGTCGGGCAGTTGGTAGCGGACGTTCACCACGTCGACATGGCCCATGTCAGCCCAGTGTGCTGGCGAGCCGTTCCGGTCGCGAACCATTAACAGCCCGGCGTCGGCCGGTGCCGGCCGGCGTCAGCTCAGTGCTCAGCGGTGTCGCTGACTCGGCTCAGCGGTGCTGCTGGGCGTAGTGCGTGGCCAGCAGGTCCTCGCCCCAGTCGTTGCGCAGGTCGCGCCACACAGTGTGGACGTGGTTGGCGTCGTTCTGGGTGTTGTCGTACTCCAGCACGAACGTCGGGCCGGCCACGGCGTAGTAGTGCCGCTCGCCGACGCCCGGCCGCAGCGAACCCGCCCAGCTGAAAGTGACCCGCTCCAGGCCGGCCTTCTCCAGGTCGTGCCAGGACGCCTCGGCCACCTCCGGGGCCGACCGGCCGAGGTAGTGCCGGACCAACGTCTCGAGGTGCCCGCGCTGTGGGTCGGTCATGTCGGCGTACGCCAGCCCGCGGGGAAGCCGACCGGCGTCGGCCACCGGGTCACGGCGGGTGAGGATGTCGTCGGGCGCCTCCGCGTCGACCACGGCCCGCGCCTGCCGGTCGGGATCGAGGGAGGCCAGCAGAGCCCGGCCGAGGTCCTCAGACTCGGGAAGTGTGCGCAGCCCGGTGTGTGGCCCGGACAGCACCATGGCCGGGTTGGCGCCGAAGAACTGCGGAGTCGCCGCCACCTGGTCACCGACCACGGCGAAGTGGATGCCCAGGTGGTGGCCGTTGACCCGCCACGCCCAGGGCCGGGAGCCGGCCGGGTCGCCGAGGACGCGGACCCAGAAGAACCCGGAGTTGCGCTGCTTCCACATCTCCGAACCGGCCTCGCGTTCGATGTCGCGCAGGATGCCGTCCAGCGTCATGATCGCCTTCGCCCGGCCGCTGCCCTCGTCGCTCAGGCCGGTCGCCAGCAGTGCGGCCGCCAGGCCGCGCTGCTCCTCGGACATGTCCGCCAGGGCGAGCCCCGGCCGCGGACCGGGCAGGTAGGTCCACGTCCGGTGGTCGTCGGTGTCGAACGGAGCGGTGGCGGCCGCCCGCTGGTCCGGTGTCAGCGCGGACAGGAAGGCTGTCGCCGCCGTGACCATCCGTGCCGTCGTACCTGCCTGGGATGCGGGCATCTGTCCTCCACTTTCGCCGACCAGCAACCCGAGTCAGGCTAGCCGTGCCCACCGACAGACCCCGGCCCGCTCGGGCACGCTGTCCCGCATCGGCCGGGCAGGGTCGCGTTCGGTGGCGGCTGGCCGGGGTTCGGGCGCGACGGGCCCGCACGCTTGGCCGGCGCCGGGACGGGTAGTCCACCCGGATGGCCCGCCGTACGGTCCGCACCGCCGCCGACCACGTTCCCGACTCCACCGACGTGGCCGAGTTGCGTGCCGCGGCGCAGACCTGCCAGGGCTGCGACCTGTATCGCGACGCCACCCAGACGGTGTTCGGCGCCGGCGACCCGCGCGCGAGGGTGATGCTGGTCGGTGAGCAGCCAGGTGACGTCGAGGACCGCCAGGGCGAGCCGTTCGTCGGTCCGGCGGGTGGCGTGCTCGAACGCGCGCTCGCCGACGCCGACCTCGACCGGCGGCACGCGTACGTCACGAACGCGGTGAAGCACTTCAAGTTCATCCCCGCCGAGCGGGACAAGCGGAGGTTGCACAAGACCCCCGGGCGTACCGAGATCGTCGCGTGCAGGCCGTGGCTGGTTGCCGAACTCGCCGCCGTACGCCCACCGGTGCTGGTCTGCCTCGGCGCGACGGCCGCGAAGGCGGTGTTCGGTCCGGAGTTCCGGGTGAGCCGACAACGCGGACAGGTGCTGCCGCCGCCCGCGGACCTGGCGGGCCTGGCGGACCTGGCAACCACCGACGACCGCGAGAGCCCCGCGGACAATTCCTCAGCGAGGTCCGGGCCGGCCGTCGTCGCGACGATCCACCCGTCGGCGGTCCTGCGCGCCCACGACCGTGACGACATGTACGTCGGGCTCGTCGACGACCTGCGGGTCGTCGCCCGCGAGCTCGGCTGACCGCGCCTGTTCAGCCGGCGACTCGGAGTGGACCGTCGGCTCGGGTTCGGGCTCGATCGCCGGCTCGGGTTCGGGCTCGATCGCCGGCTCGGGTTCGGCCGCGTGCTCGGCCGGTCCGGGCAGCGGCTGCGAACCGACCCCCACCGTCCGCTCCGCCTCCATCTCGTCCTTGACCGCGAACATCGCCGACTTCACCGCCACGGCGAACTCCCGCCGCACCCGCGCCAGCCGCCGCCCGGCCAACGGCCCGCGCGCCGGATCGGCGCGCAGGAACACGTGCACGACAGTGCCGTCCCGACAGGGCTCCAGCCAGAGTTCGGCGGTGCCGGTGAACTCGCCCCGGACGTACCACCGCGCGCCCTCGGCACCTCGGTCGTGGTACGGCTCGAGCCGCACCGACGGCCAGCAGGCACGCCAGAACTCCGGAGCGGTCAGCCGCCGCGCCAGCCGCGCCGGTTCGGCCACTACGAACGTGTCGTCGGCCAGGTCCACCAGGGGCATCGGCCCACCTCCGCGGGAGTTCCTACGTCGTCGGCACGCTACCGGCTCGGTCCCGTCACCTCGGGCGCCATCACCCCGGCGCCGCGACACGATGCCGCACAGTGATGCCGCGAAGTGATGCCGCCGCGAACCCGGTTCCCTCGACCTGGTTCCGTCGGCCGGCCGTGCGGATACATTCGTCTCCGCGCCGGGCGGGGCGGAGGCCGTGCCGATCGCGCGGACGCCGGCCGGGCGGGGGCGAGGAGGCGGAGGGACCGATGAGAGGCGGCGGCGTACGCATCGTCCTCACCGGTGCCCAGCTCACCCTGTTGCTGGTCTGGCTCCCCCGCTGGGTCGGCACGTCCGGCCTGACCCTGGAACGCCTGCCGACCGCGGTGGGCGCCGCCTGCCTGCTCGGAGCGGTGGCCGGGTTCGCCCGGTCGGCTCGACGGTCCGACCGGCAGTCCGGACGACAGCCCGGTCCGCTGTCTTCGGGCGCGTACGGGCCGGTCGGGTTCGCGGTCCTGGTTGTCCTCCTCACCGCGTGGCCGGTACTCCCGTCGCCGCCGGTCCGGGTCGCCGTACCCCTTCTCGCCCTGGTCGCCGCGATCACCGCCGCCGGTCACGCAGAACTGCACGGCGAAGCCCTCCGTCAGCGCGGACGACTCACCGGTGCGGGCGTCCTGGTCGTTCTCGGCCTGGGCGGCCTGCTCGGGTTCGGCGCCGACGCGGCACTGTCCTCGGCGGCTACCCCGCCGGTGGGCTGGGCACTGCTCCTCGCCCTCGCCTCGGCCGTCACCTGGGCGCGCCCGGCGGTTCCGGTCGTCCTCGTGGGAGTGCTCGCGGTGCCGCCGCTGGTGCTGGGCGGGCAGGCGATGGCGGCCGGCACCACCTGGTCGGCGTACGGCAAGGTCACCGAACGCACCTCGCTTGCCAACGTGACCTCGGCGGTGCACAACGGCGTCCGGCTGCCGGACATGCGCGAGGCCCGGGAGGTGGCGCGCGACGAGCCGGCCAGGCTGGCCGCGTTCGACCTGGTGCCCGGCGGCCACCCGCGGCGGGTGCTGGTGCTCGGAGCGGGGATCGGCAACGAGACGGCCTTCGCGCTCGGCCGCGGCGCCGAGCACGTCGACGCGGTCGAGGTCGATCCGGCACTCGTCCGGCTCGCCGGGAACCGCCACCCCGACCACCCGTACGCCGACTCGCGGGTCACCGTCCACCTGGCCGACCCGCGCGCCTATCTCGACCGGGCGACCGGCCGCTACGACCTGGTGCTCGTCACCGCCGCCGTGGGCCGGGACGTCCTGCCGGGTACAGGTACGCCGGGTTCGTCGTACGCGCTGACCACCGAGGCGTTCGGCCAGGCCCGGCGACTGCTCGCACCCGGCGGGACGGTCGCGGTGGAGTACGACCAGGCCGCCGTCAGCAGCGGAGGCGGCGGCGAGAGCCGCTCAGGCCGTGCAGGCAGGCAAGGCAGCACCGACTCGCCTGCCGCACGCCGGATCGCCACCACCCTGGCGGCGGCGTTCGACCGGCCGGCCTGCCGGGTGGGGCCGGCGGACGGCGGCCGGGTCATCCTGGCGGTGGTCGGCGCGCGTTCCGCCACCCGTACCTGCGTACCCCTCACTGCCGAGGCGGCCTCGGCCGCCGGAACGCCGTTCACCGACAGCGGGGCGCCGCTCACCGACGACCGGCCTGCGTTGAGCAGGCACGGACAGCCCTGGTCGGGGCAGACCGCCGGTGCGCTCGCGCTCCTCGTGGTCGCCGCCGCCGCCGCGCTCGGCTGGTCGCGACGTGGCACGCGGAGAAGCCGGCCGGCGGGACCGGACCGCATCGTGAGTACGGACCGGCTCACGGGTGCGGCCCTGGTGGGTTCGGGTGCCGCCGTCTGGGTCGCCGGGCTGGTCGTCACCGGCTGGGCCGCGGTGCGGGTGGGGCCGGGGTGGCCGATCCGGTCCGGCGTACCCGCCCTGGTCCTCGGCGTGAGCGTCGCCGTCGTCCTGCTCGGCGCGACCGTGAGTGCACGCCGGCACCGCCCGGCGCGCCGGGACCGCCCGGTCACCGCCGACCCCGCGCGCACCGCTACCCAGACCGCCGCCCACCTGGCCGCCGGGCTGCTGCTCGGCAGCTGTCTCGGCTACGGCGTACCCGTGTACGGCACCGCGGCGGCGCTCGGCACGGTCGCGTCACTGCTCATCGCCGCGGGAGTAGCGGCAGCCTGGGTCCGCCGCCGTACGACGCGGCGACCGGGCGGCGAGCCGAACCCGGTCAGGCACCCGCGTCGGGATATCCCAGCAGACCGCGCAGCCTGGCCACCGACGCGTCCCACGTCCAGCTCTCCCGAACCCACGCGCGGCCCCGCTCCCCCATCGCCCGCGCGGCGGCCGGGTCCCTGAGCAGCGTGACGACCTTCGCCGCCACCGCGACCGGGTTGTACGGATCCACGACGTAGCCGGTCTCCCCGTGGCGTACGGCGTCCGGCGCACCGCCGGAGTCGCCGACGACCACCGGCAGCCCGCTGGCCTGCGCCTCCAGGAACACGATCCCGAGCCCCTCCGGCTCCAGGCCGGCCAGTCGGGTGCGGCACGGCATCGCGAAGACGTCACCGGCGTCGAAGTACGGGGGGATGTCCGTCCACGGCACCGCGCCCGCGAAGACGACGTCCCCGCGTACGCCGGTCTCGTCGGCCAGCCGCTCCAGATCGGTGCGGTAGGGACCGTCGCCGACGACGAGCAGCGTCGCCCCCGGCACCTCGCGCAGCACGTGCGGCCAGGCCGTGATCAGCGTGTCCTGGCCCTTGCGCTCGGTCAGTCGCGCCACGCACACCACGACCGGCCGGTCGGAGGGAAGGCCGAGCCGCTTGCGGACCACCTCCCCGCCGGTGCCCGGCCGGAACGTCTCCGTGTCCACACCGGGAGTGAGGCGGGTCATCCGGGCCGCGTCCTCGGGGGCGAGCCCGCGGGCCAGCACCGAACGGGTGTACTCCCCCAGGTAGGTGAGCGAGTCGGTGGAACGCCCGATCCGGCGGAACAGCCCGCGCGGACCCGGCACCCGCGCCCACCACGTCTCGTGGCCGTGGGTCAGCCCCACGATCCGCTTCGCCCCGGCCCGTCGCAGCGTCGGCGCGAGCAGGCCGAGCGGCGCGGCGGCCCCGAACAGCACCCGGTCGCAGCCTTCCGAGCGCAGCACCTGGGTGGTACGCCGGGCCAGCCCCGGAGTCGGCAGCAGCGTCGAGGTGCGGTCGCGGATCACCGGGAACGGCAGGGTCGCGTCGTACTCCCTGCCACCGGCCATCGACGCGGTGTAGACGACCACCTCCGCCGGCGGCATCCGCTGGCACAGGGCGAGCACGAACGCCTCGATGCCTCCCTGCCGGGTCGGGAAGTCGTTCGTCACCACCAGAGTGCGGGCCACGGGGACCGACCCTATCCGGCGTCCGGGCGCCGGCCGGTACACACTCGGTTGTCGTTCGGCGCTCACTCGGTGGTGGCCATCGCGGGAACGGCCGGCAAGCCCTGGCGCCGCGACCAGGACCGGATCAGCGCGATCCGCTCCGGCGCGGTCGGATGCGTGGCGTAGAACACGTACAGCACCGGCGCGGGAGTCAGGTCACTGCGGTTCGACACCGCGAGCCAGCGCTGCACCTCGGCGTACCCCCGCGGGTCCCGGGTGAGGTCGAGGGCATGCACGTCCGCGCTGGCCTCGATCCGGCGGGAGATCGCGTTCTGCAGCGGCAGGGTGGCCTGCATGCCGATCGCGGTGAGGGCGAGGACGAGCGCCACCACCCGTGGGTCCGCGGCCGACCTGACACCGGCCCGGCGGCGCAGCCGGGCGGAGTCCAGCAACAACGCGAGCGCGACCATCCCGGACGCCACGCCGACCGCGCCCACCACGGTCCCCCGCAACACGTCGTTGTGCTTGGCGTGCCCGAGTTCGTGCGCGACGATCAGCCGCACCTGGTCCGGCGTGGCGTCGGCCAGCAGCGTGTCGTACACCACGATCCGGCGGGTGGAGCCGAACCCCGAGACGTAGGCGTTCAGCCGGGTGGTGCGCCGGGACTCGTCGGCGACCAGGACATCGTTGACGGGGACGTGGTCGCGGGCGGCCAGGTCGAGCAGCGCCGAGCGCAGCTGTCCGGGCGGCATCGGGGTGAAGTGGTTGTAGAGAGGTTCGACCAGGACGGGATAGACGAACGAGCCGGCCACCACCATCCCCGCGCCGATCGCCGAGCCCAGAGCCCACCACCAGCGCGGAAACTTCCGGACCAGGGCCAGCATCCCGACCATCAGCGCGGCGGTGACCACGAACGTCACCGCGGCGGCGATCGCTGTGTCCCCCGCCCAGCCGGCGAAGCTCTGTGTGGACACCCCGCTGTCCCGGCGGACGATCTCCAGCCAGAGGTCGAACGGCAGCACCAGGATCCGGATCGCCAGCGTCACCGCGAAGGTCCCCAGCACCACCCGAAGCCACCACCGTCGTACGCGGGGCAGCAGGCCGCCGGCGATCCGGGCGCCGGTCCTGGTGAGGCCGAGCCAGGCCGAGATCACCACCCCGGCCGCTCCGGTGAGGTACGCAGGTGCACCTATCAGCTGCTGGAACGCCACGCTGCTGGCGATCTCGGTCTTGTCGAAGTCCTCGGTCAGCGGCGCGGTCGAGGTCGGCAGCAGCGCACTCGTGCGAGCCCACGGACTCCATGGCGTGGTGACCAGGACCAGTACGACGAGCCCGGCCAGCAGGGCGACCAGAGCGACCATCGCCGATCGCCTGTCAATTCCGGGTTGACATCCGGACGGATGCCCTGGTTGACGTTTCGGTCGACGCCCCGGCCCATGTTCCGGGTGACAACCGTCCGTCCGGTGGCGCTCGGTCTCCCGGGCGCGCCCGATCTCCTGTGTACGTTCGGAATCCGGCCGAGGCACGGAATCCGGCAACCGCACGATTCCCCGTCGACGCACGTTCCCCCCAACGCACGCTTCGAGCCCGGCCGGCTACGTCCCTGCGGCCCGCGGTCTCGCCACAACCCTCACCCCGTCGTCAGTCACCCAGCGGTCAGCCAGTCCGTCGTCAGCCAGTCCGTCGTCAGCCAGTCGGTCGTCGGTCGGTCGGTCGTCGGTATGCCGTCAGTCGTCGGCGCTGCGTTCTCGCACGTAGGCACGCCAGCCCTGGATGAACCGGTCGGAGGAGGTGCCGAGGACGCGCCGGTAGACGCGTTCCTGGTCGACCTTCGTCCGGGCACCGTCCATCGCGACGTAGAACCGCAGCAGCGTTGCCTGGTCCCAGCGGTGCGCGATGTAGCGGCACGCCGTCCACGCCGACTCGTACGCCTCGTCCAGGGCCTTGGCCCGCGGGTCGAACTCCGTGCCGCCCGGCAACGCGCTCGGCGGCCCGCGACGGTGCACGTCGCGCAGGAACTCGTGCGCGATCACCTGCGACGGCAGCCCGGAGCGGTGGAAGCCCACGTAGTCGGCGAAGCCTTCCGACAGCCACACCGGCATGGCGCTCACTGTGGCGTGTGCAGCGACGTGGGTCGCCTCGTGGGTGAGGACGACGAGCCGGCCGAGGCTGCCGATCTGGTCGAACGTGTGCGGGTTGACCACGATGTGCGATGCGAGGGCCGGATCCGGCCGCCCGACCGAGGTCGTCACCGCCGCCACCGCGCTCTGGGTGTGCGAGTCGACCCCGATCAGTCGTTCCATCTGCGCCTGGCTGGGCGGTACGAGCACGACGACGTACTGGTCCCAGCTGCTCCCCCACACCTCCGAAACCCGCCGTACGGCGAGATCGGCGGTGTGGGCGAATTGGCGAAGCTCGTCCCGGTGACCGGATCCCGCCACCATGCTGTGCTCACCGTGGACGACGTCGAGCCGTTCGGTCAGCCACAGCGGCAGCGACGAGCCGGGGCTCTGCCCTTCCCGGTCGCCGGCGACGTAGCCGACTCCCTCGCGGTTCACGAACACCATGCGCAGGGTGGTCTGCCACGGCTGGGGGTCACCGCTCTGCAGCCGGAAGGAGAGTTCGACCGAGGCGACCCAGGCGGACGGTCCGAGCGCGGCCCGCCGGGCCGGCGTGAGCCCGCGCGAGTCGACGACCGGTGTGCCGAACCGCACCTGGCGCACCCGCATCCGCTGGAGGTTGTCGAAGGTGCGGGCGGCGGTCGCGGCGTACGAGCGTGCTCGCGGGTCGACCGTGGCGAGGTAGGCGCGCCGGTCGTCCGCCCGGATCGCGGCGGCCTGGCGGGCGAGCAGTTCCTCTGCCACCGCGACGCGCTGGGCGGCGAGGTGGCCGCTCCGCGCGGCGACCGTGGGCAGGGCTGCCGGAGTGAGACCGCCGGCAGCATGTGCGGATCCGCCGGAGTTCAGTGTGCCGACCGCGGACGGAACGGCCGATCCGGTCAGCACCGCCACGGCGGACGCGAACACCCCGGACAGCAGCAGAACGCCGACGACGAGGACGGCGAGGGTCCGGGCAACGAACCGTCGGCGTGGAGCGGGCCGACGGCGCACCCGCTGCGCAGAGTCGCCGATCACATCCGCATCGTACGGAAAAAGGTCGCCGCCTATCCCGCCGAACGAGGAGAGGCGGCGAGTGAACAGCTTTGGGCCGACCGAGGTCTGTGCGGGACCTTATCCGGGTCGCACCGCACCGGCGTACGGCATGTAGCGCATCGGGAGGTATTCGACGCTCTTGCCCGGGCGGGGAGCGTGGAGGACTATGCCGTTTCCGACGTAGATCCCGATGTGGTGCATGTCGGAGTAGAAGAGCACGAGGTCACCGGGGCGAAGCTGCGAACGCGACACCTTGGCCGACATGGCGTACTGCGCCCTGGAGGAGTGCGGAAGGGACACCCCCGCCTGCCGCCAGGCCATCATCGTCAGACCGGAACAGTCCCAGGTGCTCGGACCCGCGGCACCGAAGACGTAGGGCTCGCCCAGCTGGGCACGGGCGAACGCGAGTGCGGTCGCGCCCCGGCCGCTGCCGGACGGAAGCGGTATGCGCTCCTCCTGCCCGCGGGATGGCCGGCTCGCCGCCTGCTCGCGGGCCTGCACCCGGCGCCGCTCGGCGGCGGTGAGGCGGCTGAGCACGGACTTGGCCTCGGCGACGTTGGCATCGGCCTGCTTCTTGCGGGCCTTCGCGGTGTCGCGGGCCTCGCGGAGGCGGTTCAGCTCCGCCTGCCGGGCCGCCTTCTGCTCGGACAGGCGCTTCTGCTCCGACTGCAGCTGCAGAAGGAGATCGCCCTGCTGGCCCGCGAACGCCTGCGCGGTGCTCATCTGGGCGATGTATTCCTTCGGGTCCTTGGCGACCAGGAGCTGCACCGTGCTGTCGACGGACCCCGCACGGTATTCGGCGGCGGCGAACTGGCCGATCTGGCCACGCAGCGAGTCCAGCCGCTTCTGCTGCCGGGCAACGTCGCTGTCGAGCTTTCCGACGCGGCGGTCGATGACCTTCGTCTGGTCGTTCAGCTCGTTCGCCTGCTCGGCGGCCTTCTCGGCCTGCTGGTACAGGTCGTCGACCTGCTTGCGAACCTGGCCGATGTCGCGGCGGGGTTCGGCGTAACTGGCCCCAGGAACCGCGGCGACGAGCGCGGCAGCAGCGGTGCCGACGGCGAGCAGCGCGCGCCCGGATGGGCAGGTGCGGCGGTTGGACATCGGGCGGTGAGCCCCTTCTCCTCAGACGCCTACCGGGTCAGCTGACGGGTTCGGGCCGGGAAGCCGCCCTACGGTGGTCCCGCCGGTCCACGTGACCGCCGAGGCCGCCGATTCACCCCGGGAAACCTGGGTCCCCGGCTCTCCTCCGGTCTGGCCGTCGGAGATTAAGCGGGTGCCCGCGCCGACCGGGTGGCCGACTTACGCAGAACGGACACTTCGGGCGGCACTGTAGTGAACCGCACCCGGAGGTTTCAAATCCGACCGACCCGTTCCGTGCGGGTCCCACGGGAACAGGGCGCCGCGGGACCGGTCACGTCGCCACGCGGTGGCCGCCGATCGTGGCGATTTCCACACTCCTCGCTTCCGGCCGCGTCCGGACCGTCACCGGGCGGCCGACATACCGCCCCGGTGCGGTGTTTCCTCCCCGGCCAGCCATGGCGGGTGGTCCGGTGACCAGAGGCCGGATTCGGCCAGCACCCGCAGGGCCTTCCGGTCCGCCTCGTCAAGATCGAACCCCACCTCGCCGAACTCCGGCGGGGCGACTCCCGATGCCTCCAGCCACGCCGCGTCGACCGCGACCGGCTCCACCTCCGCCGGCGCGGGCCCGACGGGCTCGACGCCCACGGGCTCGATCGACGCGGGTGGCCCACCGAGAACGACCGCGACCACGCAGTCCTCACAGTGACGCTCCCGCACCGCGCAGCGATCGCAATGGATCCGCATGCTGCCCTCCGTCCGTCTTCTCGGCGGCCGTTCGCCCGGCACCTGATGGCGCCTGTCTCGCGTCCGGCCTCGCCGTTGGCGGAAACGTTAGACACGACCACCGACAGTGCCCTCGGACCAGCTTTCGGGCCGCCCCGGGAGCAGCCCCTCGGAGCGGCACCGCGGTCAGCGCGCGAGCAGGCGAACCAACGCGTCCGAGGCGACCGGTCGGGCGCCGGACCGGCGTACCCCGTCCGCGATCTCCCGGTCGCTCGACACGACCACGACGGGACGCCCCTCGGGCTCGGCCGCCACCAGTTGGCGGATCACGTCGTCGGCGCTGATCCCGGCCGGGCTGAACCGGACGCGCACGCCTCTCGGAGTGTTCAGTGGCGGCGGCACGGCGAGCTTCGCCCCGTCGAAGACGCAGGTCACCTCGGCGCCGGTGCGGGCGGCCACGCCGCCGAGCGCGGTCACCAGCCGGGTCCGCTGGGTCTCCAGCGGAAGGGTCGGCCAGGCCGTCTTGGTCACGTTGTAGCCGTCGACGACCAGGTGGACCTGGGGCACGGTGAGCAACGTCTCCAGCGGGATGACACCCTCCGGACCGGACGGCAGGCCACCGGCCGCCGCCTCCCTGGCCGGCACCGAGTCGGCGGGGCGTGACTGCGTGGGCGGCAGTGCGAGCTCGCGGCGCAGTCCCTGCGCGGCGTCCACCAACGTGTCCAGCAGCAACCGCAGCCGGACGCTGGCCAGGTCGCGGCCCTCCCGTGCGGAACGGCGGCTGACCTCGATCGCGGCCTCCGCGTCCGCGATGCGGGTTCGCAGGCGGCGCAGCTCGGCGTCCGCCCGGGCGCTGTCGGCAGCGGCCTCCTCCCGGGCCCGGGCGGCCAGCTCCGCCTGCCGGGCCGCCTCCTCCTCCGCCACCCGCGCACGCTCGCGCGCCTGACGCAGGGTGCGCCGCAGGGTGGCGTTCTCCTCCTTGAGCGCGGCGAGTTCGTGCCGCCGCCGGTCGCGTTCCTGGCGTACTCCCGCGCGCGCCTCAGCCACCTGCTCCCGCAACCGGGTGAGCGACTCGGACTCGCGCTCACCGGCCAGCGAGGCGGTCTCGCGCTCGAGCTGGTCGAGTACCTCACCGACGACGCTCTCCCAGCCCTGCGGTCGCAGGACGTACGCCGTGGCGGCCACGTCCATCGGATCGACCGCGGACGGGCGGCGTCCCTCGGCCACCGCCGCGGCGAGGTCGGGCACCAGGGTCCGGATGCGGTCGGCCACCCGGGCACGGAAGTCGGCGTCGGCGTCGACGGCGGCCGCGATGGGGATAGCGGCCAGCCGGGCGCGCCGGCCCGGAGCGAACCGGGCGAACGGCCGTAGTGCAGAAGGCACCTCGTCGGCGGTCAGCTCGCCGAGGGTGTCCGAGGCCATCCCGACGACGCGCTGTCGCACGGGTTCAGGCAGCGGCCGGCCCAGGTCGTCGGGCGGGTCCTGCGGCGCCGCTGCTCCGTTGCTCACGGCTGCGAGCGTATCGGCGCACCGGCCGACTCGGGCCCGACTCCCGGCGCGGCCCCCGGCCGGAACACGTCGGCGAGAATGTCCGGCATGCGACGTCTGCCACACGGTTACACCAACCGCACCGTCGGCGACGGAGCGGTGGTGGTCAAGGAGTACGCCGGCCCGGACGCCCCGGACCGGCGGCGCCGGGAGCAGGTCGTGCTCGACCGGCTGGCCGGCACGATTCCGCTGCCGCCCCTGGTCGACGCCGGCGATCTCCGGCTGACGACCGGCTTCGTGGGCGGAACCCACGGCCAGGAGCTCCTCGCGCCGGCCGAGTCACCGGACCGGGCCGCCGCCGTACTCGCCGCCTGCGGGCACACCCTGCGTGAGATCCACGCGGTCGACCCGGCCCGGCTTTCCGACCTGCCGCCCCTGTCCGACCGGCCGACGGACGTTCCGGAAGTGCCCGGCGGATACGTCCTGGTGCACGGTGACTACGGGCCGAACAACCTGCTCCTCGACCCCGCCGAGCACACCGTCACCGCCGTGCTCGACTGGGAGTTCGCCCACCTCGGGTCCGCGGTCGAGGACCTGGCCTGGTGCGAGTGGATCGTCCGGACGCACCATCCCGACCGGACGCCGCTGCTCGGTGCGTTCTTCGGCGCGTACGGCGGCCCGATGCCCGACTGGCCCGTCCGCCGGGCGGTGATGCTCGCGCGGTGTCACGCCCTCGAGGCGTTCTGCACCCGGTGGGAACCCGGCGGCGAGGGAGCTCGGCAGTGGGCAAGGCGCGCGGCCGCGACCGCGGCCTGGCCGGAGTAAGGGCCGGAGTAAGGCAGAGAGGCGGAAGTGAGGCCCGGAGCAGGCGGGAGCAGGCGGGGAGTGCGGCGCGCACGGCGAGGTGGCTCGGACCGCTCGGCCCAGGCGTGGTTAACTTCGCCAGCGTGACGACGAAGGACCGCGAAAACCTGCTCTACCAGCTGCGGTACGCCATGCGAAACCCGGCGAAAGTACCCCCTTATGCCCGGCGGCTCGCCCGGGACACGGTGCTGCGCCTGCGCAACCGCGACCACGTGGACTACTACCGGGCGGTGATGAAGTCCGACGCGTCCCGCAGCGCCGAGGCCGCGGTGGGCAGCAAGTCCCACGCGCGCTGGCTGGCCCTGGGCCGGATGCAGTTCGACTACCTCGTCGAACACGGCCTGCGGCCGAGCGACCGGATGCTCGAGATCGGCTGCGGAAACCTCCGCGCCGGCCGGCTGTTCGTCGACTACCTCGACGCCGGCAACTACTACGGGCTCGACATCTCCCCCGACATCCTGATCGCCGCCCAGCAGACGCTGGTCGAGGACGGTCTGCAGAACAAGGTCCCGCACCTCACGCCGGTGCGCGACCTGAGGTTCGAGTTCCTGCCCGACGCCTATTTCAACGTCGTGCACGCACACAGCGTCTTCTCGCACTCCCCGCTGCCGGTGATCGAGGAGTGCTTCGCCCACGTGGGCCGTGTCCTTGCACCGCGCGGGTTCTTCGACTTCACCTTCGACCGCACCGAGGGGCGAGAGCACCAGGTGCTGCGCGAGGACTTCTACTACCGCACCGAGACGCTGCTGAAGCTGGCCCAGCGGCACGGCCTGCGCGGGCGGTTCATGGCCGACTGGGAGAAGCGGCCGCACGGCCAGTCCAAGATCCGCCTCGGCCACGCCTGACCGGACCGCGGGGCGCGTCGTTTCGTCCGGTTGTCGGTGGCCGCCCGTAGCGTCTGGCCCATGACCGTCGCGGAACCTTCCCTGCCCGTCCAGGCGAGCTTCGACGAGCTCGGCACCCCGTTGCGGGAGGTGACCTTCTGTGTGGTCGACCTGGAGACCACCGGGGGTTCGCCGCAGCAGGCAGCGATCACCGAGATCGGTGCGGTGAAGGTCCGGGCGGGCGAGGTGCTCGGGGAGTTCCAGACGCTGGTCAACCCGGGCTCGGCGATCCCGCCGTTCATCGCCGTGCTCACCGGCATCACCGACTCGATGGTGTCCTCCGCCCCGCCGCTCGGGGCCGCGCTGCCCGCGTTCCTGGAATTCGCGCACGGCTGTGTGCTGGTCGCGCACAACGCGCCGTTCGACGTGGGATTCCTCCGGGCCGCCGCGCAGGAGCACGGCCGGCCCTGGCCGTCGTTCGAGGTCCTGGACACCGCGCGCCTGGCCCGGCGGGTGCTCACCCGCGACGACGCGCCCAACTGCAAGCTCGCCACGCTGGCCCGCTTCTTTCGATCCGGCACCGTTCCCCAGCACCGTGCGCTCGGCGACGCCCGGGCGACGGTCGACGTGCTGCACGGGCTGTTCGAACGCCTCGGCCCGCTGGGCGTGCACTCACTGCAGGAGCTGGCCGCGTTCAGTTCGCGGGTCACCCCCGCCCAGCGCCGCAAGCGCCACCTCGCCGACCAGCTGCCGCACGCGCCGGGGGTCTACGTCTTCACCGACGACCGCGGCCGGGTGCTCTACGTCGGCAAGTCCAAGGACCTCCGCACCCGGGTGCGGACCTACTTCACCGCGTCGGAGACCCGCTCGCGGATGGGCGAGATGGTGAGCCTCGCGGCAAAGGTGACCGGCATCGAGTGCGCCACCCCGCTGGAGGCGGAGGTACGCGAGCTGCGCCTGATCGCCGTGCACAAGCCGAGATACAACCGCCGTTCGCGGTTCCCCGAGCGCGCGACCTGGCTCAAGGTCACCGTGGAGCCGTTCCCGCGGCTGTCCCTGGTCCGTGAGGTGAAGGCCGACGCGGCGACCTATCTCGGCCCGTTCGGCTCGCGGCGGGTGGCCGAGCGGGCCGTCGCCGCGATCCACGAGGCGTTTCCCATCCGGCAGTGCACCCAGCGGCTCGCCCGCACCCCGCGCTCGGGCTCCGCGTGCGCGCTGGCCGAGATGGACCGGTGCGTGGCTCCGTGCGTCGGTGCGGTCGACGTACAGACGTACGCCACCCACGTCGACGCCATCCGGCATGCCGTCGCCGCCGATCCCACCCCCGTGATCGAGGCGGCCACCCGCCGGATCGGCCGGCTGGTGGTGGAGTCGAGATTCGAGGAGGCGAGCGTCCACCGCGACCGGATGGCCGCCTTCGTCCGCGCCGCGGCGCGCTTCCAGCGGATGAGCGCGCTGGCCCGCTGTCCCGAGCTGGTCGCCGCGAAGCGCACCGAGGAGGGTGGCTGGGAGGCACACGTCGTGCGGTACGGCCGGCTGGCCGCCGCCGGTGTCGTTCCCCGCAGCACGCCCGCGCGCGCCGGCGTGGACGAGATCGTGACCACCGCGGAGACGGTCGAGCCGCCACCTCCGCCGACCCCGGCCGCGACCGCCGAGGAGACCGAGCGGATCCTCGCCTGGCTGGAGCAACCGGGCGTACGCCTGGTCGAGCTCGCCGGCGAGTGGAGCTGCCCGGTCGGAGGCGCACAGGCCCACACCGAGTGGCTGGACACCGCGTACGCCGCCCGCGACGACGTCGTACCCTGCCAGGACCGCAGGCGCCTGCGGCCGACCCACCGGCCGGCCCGATGAAGGTGCCCGGCCCCGACCGATCCCAGCCTGACCCCAGGCGCCCCGAGGAGGCACCTTGATCACCGCCATCGTGTTCGTCCAGGCAGATGTCGCGCGCATCCCGGAGGTGGCCCAGGAGATCGCCGAGCTCGACGGCGTGAGCGAGGTCTACTCCGTCACCGGTGACATCGACCTGATCGCGCTGGTCCGCGTGCGCGAGCACGACCAGGTGGCCGACGTCGTGGCCGACCGGCTCAACAAAGTGCCGGGCGTGCTGTCCACCGAGACCCACATCGCGTTCCGTGCCTACTCCCAGCACGACCTGGAGGCGGCGTTCAGCCTGGGAAGTCCGGAGTAGGGCGGGCTAACTGCGGGCCGCGGCCACCCAGCGCTTGAGGGTCGCCTCGGCCCGTCCCTCGTCCACCGAGCCCACGGCACGCGCGTAGCCCGCGCGGATCCGGTCCAGCAGCGGCTCGGAGGACGGCTCGTGCACGGCGAGCGCGGCGGCGGCGTTCAGGAGCACCGCGTCCCGCACCGGCCCGCGTTCGCCCGCGAGCACCCGCCGGCAGACGTCTGTGTTGAACGTCACGTCGCCACCGCGCAGTGCGTCCGCCGGCGCCGGGGCGATCCCCAGGTCGGCCGGGTCCAGCTTCTCCTCGTTCACCTCGCCCGCGCGCACGACCCACACCGACGACGTGGTCGTGGTGGTGAGTTCGTCCAGCCCGTCGTCGCCGCGGAAGACGAAAGCGTCCACGCCGCGCGCGGCGAACACGCCGGCGACGATCCGCGCCATCCTCGGGTCGGCAACACCCACCGCCTGCGCCTGCGGCCGGGCGGGGTTGGACAGCGGCCCGAGGAGGTTGAACGTCGTGGGCACGCCGAGCTCGCGCCGGGTCTGGGCGGCGTGGCGCATCGCGGCGTGGAAGTGGGGGGCGAAGCAGAACGTGATGCCCACCTCGGAGGCGATCTCCGCGACCCGGGCGGGCGGGAGGTCCAGCGGTATGCCGAGGGACTCCAGCAGGTCGGCCGCACCACACAGGGACGAGGCGCTGCGACTGCCGTGCTTGGCCACCCGGGCACCCGCACCGGCGGCGACCAGGGCGGCCATCGTGGAGATGTTGACGGTGTGCGCACCGTCCCCGCCGGTACCCACCACGTCGACCGCGCGCCCGGGCACCTCGATCGTGCGGGCGTGGGCGTACATCGCACGGACCATGCCGTCGACCTCGTCGACGGTCTCCCCCTTGAGGCGCAGGGCCACGGCGAATCCCGCCACCTGCACCGGGGTGATCTGCCCGTCGAGGATCTCGCCCATCGCCCAGGACGCCTGCTCGGAGGTGAGGTCCTCCCCGCGCAGGAGCAGGCCGAGGAGTCGCGACCAGGTCAGGGCCGGCTGCTGCACCATGACGGCCGGCTCATCGACCGGACGTGGCGGCCAGGCGCTGCCGGGCGAGGGCGACCGTCGCCCGGCACAGTGCCACCGGGTCGATGGGGTAGGGCACCGCCGCCTCGGCCCGCGACCAGGTGGCCAGCCAGGCGTCCTGGACCCGTCCGGTGAGCACCAGGATCGGCGGGCAGTTGAAGATCTCGTCCTTGAGCTGACGGGCGATGCCCATGCCGCCGGCCGGGACCGCCTCCCCATCGAGGATGACGACGTCGATGCCGCCGGCGTCGAGCGCCTTGAGGACGGCGTACTGCGTCGCGCACTCGACGAACTCCACCGGGGGGAGATCGCGTTCGGGCCGCTTGCCGATGCCGAACCTCACCTTGTCGCGGGTCGTCCGGTCGTCGGAGTAGACGAGAATCCGGAGGGAGCCCGGGGGCGAGCCGGCTGTCGAACCGGACTGGGACGCGGTGGCTTCAGCGCTCATCGGGGTGTCCTCGGCGAGAGTTCGTCACTGGCGGGCGGCGTCGGTCAGGACGCCTGTCGGCGTACGGCGGTGATGTTACCCGGCTCGCCTCCGCCTGCCCGACCCGCGGGCGCCGGGGGCCGCCCGAAGGCGGCGGGGATCGACCGACATAATGGCGCACGTGGCGACAGCAACCGTAGAACCCACCGCGCGCTTCCACGGCCACCCGAACCGCCCCTCGATGGTCAGCGTCGGGACGATCGTGTGGCTCGCGAGCGAGCTGATGTTCTTCGCCGCGCTCTTCGCGGCATATTTCACGATTCGGGCGGTATCCCCGGACCTCTGGGCGCAGGAAACGGCGAAGCTCAACGTCCCCTTCGCGTTCGTCAACACGACGGTGCTTGTGCTGTCGTCGGTGACCTGCCAGATGGGCGTCTTCGCCGCCGAGCGCGGCCAGGTGGGACGCGCCGGCAGCATCCTGAACCCCGCCAAGTGGGGCCTGCGGGAGTGGTTCGTCCTCACCTATCTCATGGGTGCGTTCTTCATCGGCGGCCAGACCTACGAGTACTCCGAGCTGATCCACGAGGGTGTCTCGATCTCCTCCACGGCGTACGGCTCGGTGTTCTTCCTCACCACCGGCTTCCACGGCCTGCACGTGACCGGCGGCCTGATCGCCTTCCTGCTGGTCCTCGGTCGTACGTTCATGACGAAGCGGTTCACGCATGAGCAGGCGGTGAGCGCCATCGTGGTGTCGTACTACTGGCACTTCGTCGACGTCGTGTGGATCGGACTCTTCGCGACCATCTATCTCATCAAGTAGGACGGAGCTGGAAGACGTGCCTTTCGGCGTCCGGGGTCGCCCCCGGTTCCACACGGTCGGGTTCCGGGCTCGTCCCCGGTTGAGCACCATCCTCAGCGCGCGACGTCGCAACCGGTTCGCCGGTCTGGTCGTCGTGGCCCTGGCATTGACGGTCTTCGGCGGCGTCTACGCCGTCGCCTCCCCGTCGTCGAAGGCGTCCGCCGACGCCGCCCAGTCGACACAGGTCGATCAGGGTCGCAAGCTGTTCGCGGTGAGCTGTTCCTCCTGCCACGGCATGAACGCGCAGGGGACCAACGCCGGTCCGCCGCTGATCGGCGTCGGCGCCGCCGCGGTCGACTTCCAGGTCGCCACCGGGCGGATGCCGGCCCAGCAGCCGGGCGCCCAGATCCCGAAGAAGCCGGTCGCCTTCAGCGACCAGGAGATCGCCGCGCTGGCGGCCTACGTCGCCTCGCTCGGGCCGGGCCCGTCGGTGCCCTCCAAGCAGGACCTCAACACGTCCGACCTCAGCGATGCCGAGATCGCCCAGGGCGGTGAGCTGTTCCGCACCAACTGCGCCTCCTGTCACAACGTGGCCGGCAAGGGCGGCGCGCTCACGTGGGGCAAGTACGCCCCCAACATCGACAGCACCACGAACAGGCACATCTATGAGGCCATGCTCACCGGCCCGCAGAACATGCCCGTGTTCTCCGACCAGGTGATCACCCCGAAGAACAAGCGGCAGATCATCGCCTACCTCGACGAGCTGAAGCACCAGCCGAGCCAGGGCGGGTTCGGCCTCGGCGGCCTGGGCCCGGTGAGCGAGGGCATCGCCGCCTGGCTGGCCGGATTGGCCGCCTGCGTCGCCCTCGCGGTGTGGATCGCGGCCAAGACCGCACGGACCAACGGAAAGGGAGCACAGGGCAAATGAGCGACGAGAGCTCTCGTGGCGAGGTTCCCGTCCCGACCGGCCAGACCGGCACCGGGTACGACCACCCGGTGCCCAATCCCGGTCTGCCGGCGCACGAGCCGCGTCCCACCGACGTAGACGAGCGCGCCGCCAAGCGCGCGGAGCGTCAGGTCGCCACGATGTTCGGCCTGGCCACGCTGCTGACGCTCGGCTTCGTGGTCGCCTACTTCGCCGTCCCCACCGACGCGTCCTTCCTCGGCTTCGGCGCGTCCAACTTCATCATGGGCTGCACACTCGGCCTCGCACTGTTGCTGATCGGGATCGGCGCGGTCCAGTGGGCCCGCAAGCTGATGTCCGACAACGAGATGGTCGAGGAGCGCCACCCGGCCAAGTCGAACGACGAGGAGCGCGCCGAGGCCATCGCGACCGTCCGGCAGGGCGCCGAGGAGAGCGGGATCGGCCGCCGCAAGCTGATCCGCAACTCCCTGATCGGTGCGCTGGCCGCGCTCGGGCTGCCCGTGATCGTGCTGTTGCGTGACCTCGGCCCGCTGCCCGGCAACGCCTCCGCGCACACGATCTGGCGGCGCGGCACCCGGATCGCCAACGACGTGACCTTCGAGCCGATCAAGGCCGAGGACCTCGAGCTCGGCCAGTTGGTCAACGGCGTACCCATCACGCTGGAGAAGGTGCCCGAAGGCGTCGAACGCCAGGACGCCCGGGCGAAGTCGTCGGTGATCGTCGTCCGGATGAAGGAAAACGACATCCGGGCCCTGCCGAACCGCCGCAACTGGGGCGTTTCCGGCATTCTGTGCTACTCCAAGGTGTGCACTCACGTCGGCTGCCCGGTTAACCTGTGGGAACAGCAGACACACCAGGTCCTCTGCCCCTGCCACCAGTCGACGTTCAACCTCGCCGACAATGGAAGGGTCGTCTTCGGGCCGGCTGCGCGGTCGCTGCCACAGCTGCCGATCATGGTCGACGCCGAGGGATACCTGGTCGCCCAAAGCGACTTCACCGAGCCCGTCGGACCGAGTTATTGGGAGCGCGGATGAGCAGCGCGACACCACACCCCCTCGGCAAGCCACTGGAGTTCCTCGACGACCGCATCGGCCTGGCCAAGCTGGTCAAGAAGAACATCCGCAAGGTCTTCCCCGACCACTGGTCGTTCCTGCTCGGTGAGATCGCGCTCTACAGCTTCATCATCTTGTTGCTGTCGGGCACCTTCCTGACGCTGTGGTTCAAGCCGAGCATGCAGGAGGTCGTCTACAGCGGCCCCTACCTGCCGTTGCGCGGCGTCCACATGTCCGAGGCGTTCGCCTCGACGCTGCACATCTCCTTCGACGTGCGCGGCGGGCTGCTGATGCGGCAGATCCACCACTGGGCGGCGATGCTGTTCATCGGCGCCATGACGCTGCACATGCTGCGGACGTTCTTCACCGGCGCCTTCCGCAAGCCGCGGGAGCTCAACTGGCTGCTCGGCACCATCCTGCTGCAGCTGGGCCTGGTCGAGGGCTTCACCGGCTACTCCCTCCCCGACGACCTGCTCTCCGGCACCGGTCTGCGGTTCATCGAGGGTCTGCTGCGGGCGTTCCCGGTGGTCGGCACATACCTGTCGTACTTCGTGTTCGGCGGGGCGTTCCCGGGTGACGTCGTGATTCCACGCCTGTACCCCGTGCACATCCTGCTGCTGCCCGGAGTCATCCTGGCGCTCATCACGGCACACCTGGCACTGGTCGTCTACCACAAGCACACCCAGTTCCCGGGTCCCGGACGGACCAACCAGAACGTCGTCGGCTACCCGCTGCTTCCGGTGTACATGGCCAAGGCCGGTGGCTTCTTCTTCATCGTCTTCGGCGTCACCGCCCTGATGGGCGCGCTCTTCCAGCTGAACCCGGTCTGGGTGTACGGGCCGTACAGCCCGTCCCAGGTCGGTGCCGGCACTCAGCCCGACTGGTACATGGGCTGGGTCGAGGGCGGGCTGCGCATCATGCCCAACTGGGAGACCCACGTAGCGGGCTTCACCATCAGCTGGAACATCTTCATCCCGGGCTTCGGCCTGCTCGGGCTGATGGCGGTCGTCCTCGCGCTCTACCCGTTCATCGAGTCCTGGGTGACCGGTGACCGACGCGAGCACCACCTGCTGGACCGGCCCCGCAACCAGCCGGTGCGGACCGCGTTCGGTGTGGCCGGGATGACGTTCTACGGCCTGCTGTGGATCGGCGGCGGTAACGACATCATCGCCACCACGTTCCACCTGTCGATCAACTCCATCACCTGGTTCCTCCGCTTCGCGGTGTTCATCGGGCCGGTGATCGCGTTCCTGATCACCAAACGGACCTGCATCGGCCTGCAGCGCCGGGACCGGGAGCGGCTGCTCCACGGCCGGGAGACGGGCATCGTCATGCGGGCCCCCAACGGCGAGGTCAGCGAGATCCACGCGCCCCTCGACCCGGAGGAGGCCTGGACGATCTCCAGCCACGACCGTCAGGAGCCGCTCGAGGTCGGTTCGGGGGTGGACGCCCACGGCGTGGCAGACCCCCACTTCCGGCGGCGGAAGCTACGGGCGCGTGCGTCCCGCTTCTACTTCAGTGACCAGATGCAGGTGCCGACGAAGGCCGAGCTGGAGGCCGCTCACGGCAACGGCCACGGCCACGAGCTGGCCAACGGCAACGGCCACGCCCGCGAGCTGGCCGACGGCAACGGTCACGCCGACGGTACGAAGCAGGTCGGCGCCGGCGGCGGGAGTTCCCGCTCCGAGCACTGAGCAGACACCAGCCCACTCAGCACCTGTGCCGCGGTCCACCACCTGGTGGCCGCGGCACAGTGCTGTTCAGGGCCGGTTTGCAGGTCCCTGCATCACGCGCCTGGGCGAGAATCCCGACACCTCCGCCCGATCCGGCCTCCCGGAGCCGGGCGCGCAGCCTGTCCCGGAAGGTGATCAACGGGATGATCGCCATCGGAACCGGCCCGAGCAGGCAGATCAGCGCGCTGGTGGGGTTTCCGGCCACGGTGCCGGTGCCCGCCGACTCCAGCAGAGCGTTCGCCCGGGTCTCCAGCTGTGCGGCCCGGTCGAGCACCAGGTCTGCCAGGAAGGCGTCCAGGTCGCTGAAGTGCCGATGCCGCACGCCCCTGGCGCAGCCCGCCTCGTCGGCCACCGCCCTGCTGGTCAGCCCGCTCGGTCCCTCGCGCAGCAGCACGCGTTCGGCCGCGTCGAACGCCTGCTGCCGCGTCACGAAGGTGCACCCCGGTCGGCACTCACGACCGGGCCCGGCCCGGCTACCCGGACGCCCTGGTGGCGCAATTCGTCGCCGGGAGGCCCGGACCTGACGTACTCGACGTCGGCTGTGGTACCGGCATCGCGGCTCGCCAGTTCCACGCCGTCGGGTGCAGCGTGCTCGGCGTCGAGCGCGATGCGCAGATGGCAGCGTTCGCGACAGCGCGCGGCTGCGGGTCGAGGTGGCGACGTTCGAGGCCTGGCAGCCGGTCGGCCGGACGTTCGACACGGTGATCGCGGCCCAGGCCCGGCGCCGGGTGGACCAGGTGGCCAGCACCGTGAAGGCCGCACAGGTGCTGCGCGCGGGAGGGCCGTAGTACTGCCATCGACGGGCTGGGCGGGCGGTTCACGATGCGTTTCACCACCCTGGCGACGACCGCGGTCCGTGCCACTCACGCCACCTGATCGCCGGTCCCACGAACACGGAACGGACCCCACGTCCTCGTGGACGTGGGGTCCGTTCTCCGTGTTCGGCCTCGCTCACTACAGCGCGCTGCCGGCCTTCCAGTCGCTCCAGGAGACGTTCCAGTCGCCGTACCCGTTGCCGGTGGTCTGCATCGGGGAGCCGTCCTTGCTGGACACCTCCACCGGGTCACCTACGTGGGACACGTGCCACAGCCATCCGGAGTTCTTGAGGTTCATCCCCACACAGCCGTGGCTGGTGTTTGCGTGGCCCTGCGAGTGGACCGACCAGGGCGCGGTGTGCAGAAACTCACCGCTCCAGGTCAGTCGGAGCGCCCACCGACCGATGAGGCGGTAATGCTCCTTCTCCCCGATGGCTTCGTTCTTGAAGAGGACCTTCTCCCGCTTCTCCAGGATCACCTTGGTGCCGCTGCGGGTCCGCCAGCCCTTCTTGCCGCCGGTCACCGGGATGGTGCGCGCAAGCTTCCCGTCGATGTAGACCTTGGCGGTGTGGGTGCGGTCGAGGTCGACCTTGGTGACCACCGAGTTGGTGATGCTGAACGTGCGGACCTTGTCCCTGATCCCCCACGCCCCGTTGCCGGCGTCGAAGTCCTTGGTGTTGACCTTCAGTGTCACGTTGGTGTGCGCCGGCCAGTAGGTCTTCGGACGGTAGTGGACCTCGGAGTCGTTGAACCAGTGCCAGGCCCCCTCGACCGGCTTGGACGTCTCCAGCACGAGCCGCTTCTGCGCCGCGGCGCGATCCGTGACCGGCTCGGTGAACTTCACGATGATCGGCATCCCCACGCCGACGTTGTAGCCGTTCAGCGGAGTGACGTCGGTGCCCAGTACCTTGGCCGGCGGCGCGGTGGTGAAGCTCTGGCTGAGGTCGGTCGCCCGCCCGTGGGCGTTCTTCGCGCTCGCCGTGACCTTGTAGGTCCGGCCGGGCAGGAGTGCGCCGGCCTTGGCGGTCCAGACCGTCCTGGCGGCGTTCAGCGTCCCCTGGAGGTCGTCGACGCCCTCACTGGTGACTGTGACCTTCTCGAGCTTGCCTCCACTGGCGGAGACCTTCACCGGGTCGCTGAGTGCCACCTTCGCCGACTTCTTCCCCGAAAGCGCGATCTTGACCGGCGGGGTCGTCTTCTTGGGAGTCGCCGCCGAGTGCTTGCCCGGATTGGCGTTCGCCTCGATCGGCTCGCTCGTGGACTTCGACTGGCATCCGACCACCAGCACCATCGCCAGCAGCGCTGCCAACACCCCTGCTCTACGCACCGCTGACCGCATGCGCCCCCGATTCCCCATGAATGCTCCTGTCCCGGCGGACCTACTCAGGTCAGGTCGATCCCCCCTGCAGGGACCTCCGGGTGGAAGACGTTCTGATCCCCCGGAAAGTTGCACGTGAGTAGGTGTGTCCGAACAAAGAATACTGAACCGGATCAAGCGAACACAGGACGAGGGGCCGGTCCAGGTGGACCGGCCCCTCGACCAGGCTGGACGCGCTACGACCCGGCGTTCAGCTAGCGGTGATCAGTGCGCGTGCTCCCCGCGGTAGTACTCGAAGACCATGCCGAGCACGGACATCGCACCGACCCCGGCGCCGATGATGAAGAGCCACCAGCCGAAGACGATGCCGAGCACGATCACCGACAGGGACGCCGCGCAGGCCAGCGGCCACCAGCTGTGCGGGCTGAAGAAGCCGAGCTCGCCGGCCCCCTCCGCGATCTCGGCGTCCTTGCGGTCCTCCGGCCGCGGGCCCACCCGGCGGGCCGTGAGGAGCACGTAGAACGCCACCAGCGCGGCGAGCAGCGTGGTCATCACCAGCGCGCTGGTCCCGGTCGGGTCGTGGGACAGGAACCAGTAGATGGGCGTGACGATGATGAAGAATCCGGTCAGGATCGCGAAGATGTATCCCTCGGCCTTCACGAGCGGTCCTTCCGGTTCTGCTGCGAGCTGGAGTGGAGTTGGCTGTCGCGGCCGCTGTGCTCGGGCACGTCGGCGACACCGTGCGGGTCGTTCTGCGCGAGTTCGAGCAGAGCGATCTCCGGGTGGTGGACGTCGAACGCCGGGCTTTCGGAGCGGATCCGCGGGATCGAGGTGAAGTTGTGCCGCGGCGGCGGGGACGAGGTGGCCCACTCGAGCGAACGGCCCCAGCCCCACGGGTCGTCGACCCCGACCTTCGGCGCCTTCCAGGACAAGATCACGTTGAGCAGGAACGGCAACGTGGACATCCCCAGCAGGAAGGCGCCGATGGTGGAGACGGTGTTGAGGGTCGCGAAGCCGTCCTGGACGGTGTAGTCGGCGTACCGGCGGGGCATGCCCTCCACGCCCAGCCAGTGCTGGACCAGGAAGGTCAGGTGGAAGCCGAAGAACAGCGTCCAGAAGTGGATCTTCCCGAGCGTTTCGTTCAGCATCCGGCCGGTCATCTTCGGCCACCAGAAGTAGAAGCCCGCGAACATCGCGAACACCACGGTGCCGAAGACGACGTAGTGGAAGTGGGCGACCACGAAGTAGGTGTCACTGACGTGGAAGTCCAGCGGCGGGGCGGCGAGGATCACGCCGGTGAGCCCACCGAAGAGGAAGGTCACCAGGAAGCCGATCGACCACAGCATCGGCGTCTCGAAACTGACCGAGCCGCGCCACATCGAGCCGATCCAGTTGAAGAACTTCATTCCGGTCGGCACTGCGATGAGGAACGTCATGAACGAGAAGAACGGCAGGTCGACCTGGCCGGTCACGAACATGTGGTGCGCCCAGACCGCCACCGACAGGGCGGCGATCCCCATGGTGGCCATCACCATGCCGACGTAGCCGAACAGCGGTTTGCGGCTGAACACCGGAATGATCTCGGTGATGATCCCGAAGAACGGCAACGCGATGATGTAGACCTCGGGGTGACCGAAGAACCAGAACAGGTGCTGCCACAGCAGCGGACCCGCACCGCCGTTGCCCGGGTCGAACACGTGGGCACCGAACTGCCGGTCTGCCTCCAGCATCAGCAGGGCGCCGGCCAGGATCGGGAACGCGATCAGCGCGAGCACGCTGGTCACCAGGACGTTCCAGGTGAAGATCGGCATCCGGAACATCGTCATGCCCGGCGCCCGCATGCAGAAGATCGTGGTGACGAAGTTGACCGAGCCGAGGATGGTTCCCAGACCGGCGATGTAGAGCCCCATCACCCACAGGTCACCACCGACGCCCGGGGTCCGCACCGCGTCGGAGAGCGGGGTGTACGCCGTCCAGCCGAAGTCCGGCGCCCCGGACGGGGTCAGGAACGAGCTCAGCACGATCAGGCCACCGAACAGGAACATCCAGTAGCTGAGCATGTTCATCCGCGGGAACGCGACGTCCGGCGAACCGATCTGCAGCGGCATGACCACGTTGGCGAACCCGACGAACAGCGGCGTCGCGAACAGCAGCAGCATGATCGTGCCGTGCATGGTGAACAGCTGGTTGTAGAGCAGCTCGCCGTTGGTCTTGCCGAGGATCTGCATGCCGGGGCGGGCGAGCTCGGACCGCATGATCAGCGCCATCAGGCCGGCGACCAGGAAGAACGCGAACGACGTGACGAGGTAGAGGTGACCGATCACCTTGTGGTCGGTGGTGGTCATCCACGACACGATCTTCGCGCCCGTACTGCGGCGGCGTACCGGCTCGGTCGGGAAGTCGGACGCCTGCCGGCGCTCACTGAGAATGGTCACTTGGTCCCTCCCTCGCCTTCCGTCTGCAGCCCCTGCTGGGTCCGTGCGGCCGCGCCGCCGAGGTTCAGGCCCGTCTGGCCCTTGGCCTTCAGCTGACGCAGGTGCGCGGCGTACTTCTCCTGGCTCACCACATGCACGGTGAACAGCATCCGGGAGTGGTAGACGCCGCAGAGTTCGGCGCACTTGCCGGCGAACTCACCCTCCTTGGTGGGGGTCAGCTCGAAGTAGTTGGTCTTGCCCGGGAAGACGTCCATCTTGAACAGGAACGCCGGGATGAAGAACGAATGGACCACATCGGGCGAGTTGAGCTTGAAACCGACCTTCTCCCCCACGGGCAGGTAGAGCGTCGGAAGGTGCTCGGGGTTCCCGGTCTCCCACACCGTGCCGACACCGGGAGCGTTCTCGTAGTTGAACGTCCAGCTCCACTGCTGGCCCACGACGTTGACGACGTTGGTGGGCGGGTCGTTCTTGTCGACCTTGAGGATGGCGTTCTGGTCGCGCACGGTGAAGAAGAACAGCACCGCGATGATCACGAACGGCACCGCGGAGTAGAGGATCTCGATCGGCAGGTGGTAACGGACCTGCGGCGGAACGGAGTCGTCCCGGCGGCGGTAGGCGATCACCGCCCAGATGATCAGGCCCCAGACCAGCACGCCGACCGCGAGCGCGGCGATCCAGGCGCCCTGCCACAGACTCAGCGTGTGGGTGGCCCGGTCACTCGCCGGCGGGGGCATGCCGCCCCGCTTCCAGGTGTCCAACTGCTCGGTGGAGCATCCACTCACCACGAGCAGGGCGATGCCTACGAGCGACGCCACGGACGCCCTGCGCAGAATCGGGCGCGGAGCGCGTTCGCCAGCGTTCGACCTCACGGGATGCCTTTCTCCCTCAGACCCTCCGCACCGGCGATTACACAGACCCACCGGGTGCACAGCGGCGCAACCTCGTATCAGCGACAGAAACCCTACTCGCAGGACTTGTCCGCACCGTCCGCACCCTCCCGGCGGGCGGACGGTCCCGATCAGGGCACAGCGACGGACGCCCCGGCGGACAGCCGGCCGGCTCAGGAAGAGGTGATTTGCTCCTGGACGCGGGTGAGCATGGGCTCGACGTCGGCCGCGGCGTCGTCGCCGTACGCCTCGGCGAGCCGGCCGAGGAAGGTCTCCCGGGTGAGGTGATACTCCTGCGGGCCGACAGTCTCGATCACGTGCGCGGCGAGCAGGCAGCCGACCTGCGCGGCCCGCTCGAGGTCGAGTCCCCAGCCGACCGAGGCCAGGAAACCGGCGCGGAAGCCGTCGCCGACGCCGGTGGGGTCGACCAGGCCGTGCACGGGTGCGACGCCCACGTGGATGGGCGCCTCGCCCTTGCGGTGGATGCGGACACCCTCCGATCCGAGCGTGGTGACGACCACGCCGACCCGGGTCAGGATCTCCTCGGTGTTCCAGCCGGTCTTCTGCTCGGTCAGCGCGGATTCGTACTCGTTGGAGAGGAAGTACGTGGCGCCGTCGATCAGCTCACGGATCAGCTCGCCGTCGGACCAGGCGAGCTGCTGGGAGGGGTCGGCGGCGAACGCGTAGCCGCGGTCCCGGCACTCGTCGGTGTGCCGGCGCATCGCCTCGGGGTCGTTGGCGCCGACCACCACGAGGTCGAGCCCACCGACGCGTTCGGCCACGGGGGCGAGCTCGATCTTCCTGGCCTCGCTCATCGCGCCGGGGTAGAACGTGGCGATCTGGGCGTGTGCGGAGTCGGTCGTGCACACGAATCTCGCGGTGTGGTGTTCGTCACTGGTGTGCACCGACCCACAGTCGACGCCGTGCCGCTGCAGCCACGAGCGGTAGTCGGCGAAGTCGTGGCCGACCGCACCGACGAGGACGGGGTCCAGGCCGAGGCAGGCCATGCCGAACGCGATGTTGGCGGCGACGCCACCCCGGCGCACCTCGAGGTCGTCGGCGAGGAACGACACCGAGATCTTGTCCAGCTGGTCGACCACGAGCGAGTCGCGGAACTTGCCGCCGAACGTCATGAGGTGGTCGGTGGCGATCGACCCGGTAACCGCGATTGGCACGAAGAATTCCCCTTACGGAATGGTCGGACGGCGAACCGGCAGCTCACCATACCGAGGGCGGCCCCGTCCGCGTCGCGCTCGGCCCCGCGAGTCCGGCCGGGCCGGGCGCCTCCCCGTAGGCCTCCCCTCCCCCTGAGCCCCGGTGCGGCGCGTCGCCAGGGCCCGGCCCGCGGCCGGAACCGGCGGCGGCGGGACCGCGTCCATGTGGCGGGCAGGTGTTCGCCCCGGTCGCGGCTTCGCCGTGGTCATCTGGCACCACCGGTCCTCGCCGGTACGCCGGCAGAGCCAGGCACCTCGACGTCCCCGGGGGAACACATGAGGTCACCGTCCGCGGGTCCCGTCCGTCCCGTACGCACAGCCGGCATGCCGGCCACCCTGGCCGTTCTGGCCGTGCTCGCCCTGCTCACCTCGTGCGGAGCCGGTACGACCGCCGAGTCCGGAGACCAGCCGGACTCGCCCACGCCGTCGGCCACCGCCTCGGCCCAGCCCACACCCTCGGCCACCCCCTCAACCGCCCCGTCGAAGACCTCCTCCCCCGGCCCGACCCGGCCACCGGGCGGGAAGGACGGTAAGGGCGACGACCGGCCCGGCATGCCGCCGGCCAGGCCGCCCGACGACAACTGGCAGCCGCTGATCCGGGTGGACGCGGCCGACGGCACGCCCACCGCCCGAACTCTGAAGGTGCACTACACCCTGCCGACGCCGTGCTCGCCCGGCCTGCGGCGCGCCGAGGTCACCGAACGCGCCGACGCGGTGGTGGTCAAACTGCACCGCGACCCGCCCGGTAGGAGCGACGTGATCTGCGCCCAGGTGATCAAGGAGCACGCCGTGGACGTCCATCTGGACGCGCCGGTCGGTGACCGGCCGCTGGTCGACGGATCCTCCGGCCGGGTGGTCAAGCTACGCGGCTGACGATCCTCACCGCCCGTGGCGGCAGGCGGCCCTCGCGAGAGCCGTTCGCTTCCGGACGCTCAGCCGCCGACCGCGACGCCGGCGGGCCAGGGCCCGCTGCCGCCCTCGTCGCCCACGGTGCCCGCGGGTGTCGGCGAGCCCGCCCACACCGGACCGTCCGGGTAGCGGTAGTCGGCGAGCGTCTCCGGGCGGAGCTCCGCCGACATGCCGGGCGCGGTCGGCGCGACATAGGCGCCTTCCACGATCCGCACCGGGTCGGCGAAGTGCTCGTGCAGGTGGTCGACGTACTCCACCACCCGGTCGGGCCGGTGCCCGGCGACGGCCACCTCGTCGAACATCGCCAGGTGCTGGACGAGTTCGCACAGGCCGACTCCTCCGGCGTGCGGACACACGGGTACGCCGAATTTCGCGGCCAGCAACAGGATCGCGACGTTCTCGTTCACCCCGCCGACCCGGGCAGCGTCCGGCTGCAGGACGTCGATCGCACCAGCCTGCAACAGTTGCTTGACGATGACGCGGTTCTGGGCGTGCTCGCCGGTCGCCACCCGGATCGGCGCGACCTCGCGCCGGATCGCGGCGTGGCCGAGCACGTCGTCGGGTGAGGTCGGCTCCTCCACCCACCACAGGTCGAACTCGCGCAGCCGCTCCACCCAGCGCACCGCCTCCGCGACGTCCCAGCACTGGTTGGCGTCCACGGCGATCCGGACGTCCGGGCCGACCGCCCTGCGGGCCACGCCGAGCCGGCGCCGGTCGTCGTCGACGTCCCGGCCCACCTTCAGCTTGATCTGGCCGAACCCGTCCGCGACGGCCTGCCGGGACAGCCGGTCGACGGTCTCGTCGTCGTACCCGAGCCAGCCCGGCGTGGTGGTGTACGCCGCGAGCCCACGTGCGCGCAGGCGTTCCTCGCGGGCGGCGCGGCCGGGTTCGGCCGCCCGGAGCAGGTCGAGCGCCTCCTCCGGCGTGAGCGCGTCGCGGAGATAGCGCCAGTCGACCAGGCCGACGATCTGTTCCGGCGTCATCTCGGCGAGCAGCTTCCACACCGGCAGGCCCGCGCGGCAGCCGGCGAGGTCCCAGACGGCGTTGACGACTGCGCCGATGGCCATGTGCATCAGCCCCTTCTCGGGACCGAGCCAGCGGAACTGCGAGTCGTCCACGAGGTCGAAGTAGACGCGGCCGAGGTCGGCGCAGATCTCCTCCACGTCCCTGCCGACGAGGGCCGGGGCGAGCGCCCGGATCGCCGCGCACTGCACCTCGTTGCCCCGGCCGATGGTGAAGGCGAAGCCGTGTCCGTCGGGTCCGTCGCTGGTGCGCAGGACGACGTACGCCGCGGAGTAGTCGGGGTCGGGGTTCATGGCGTCGGAGCCGTGCAGCTCCCGGGAAGTCGGGAACCGCACGTCGTGTACGTCGACCGCGACCAGTTTCGCCACCGGGTCTCCTCGTTCTGGATGTTCTGGGGACTTGGCTTTTCGGGGCTTCTTCTCGGGGCTGTTTCTCGGGCTTGGCTGCTCAGACTTGGCGGTCCGGAGGGTGGGTTTGGGACTACCGGAGACGGCCGCACACGCGGCCACCCGAACCGTCAGACGACCACTAGGATCCGGAGTCAGCTTGCCACGTGGCCGGGCGGGGCCGGTCGACTGATCGCGGCGAGCGGCCGTCGGACCGTACGCCACGCCCCTGCCGTGTGCGAAGCAACGCGAAGCGAGGCGAAGCATGGGCAAGCGGGCCACGCAGCGGCACCGGCTGGGCACGAGCGACGTGGAAGTCACCCGGCTGGGGCTGGGAACCGCACCCCTGGGTGGGTTGTTCACCTCCGTCGCGGACGAAACCGCGGCCGCGGTGGTGACGGCCGCGCTGGACGCCGGCCTCGACTACCTCGACACCGCTCCGCTGTACGGCCACGGGACGGCCGAGCGCCGGGTGGGCGCGGCGCTGTCCGGGATCGGCCGTTCCGGGTACGTCCTGTCCACGAAGGTCGGCCGGCTGATCGTGCCCATAGAGGGCGCGGACGGCGACGGCGGGCCGAACGCCAACGGGTACGCCGACGCACCCCCTTCGGAGGCGACGTTCGACTACACCCGGGACGGCATCCTGCGGTCGGTGACCGAGAGCCTGGAACGCCTCGGCCTGGACAGGGTGGACATCCTCTACATCCACGACCCCGACGACCACGAGGAGGAGGCCCTCACGGTCGCCTACCCCGCGGTCCGCGAGCTGCGCGACCAGGGCGTGGTGCGGGCGATCGGCGTGGGCATGAACCAGTCCCGCATCCCGACCCGGTTCGTGCGCGAGACCGACGTCGACGCGGTGCTGCTGGCCGGGCGCTACACGCTGCTGGAGCAGCCCGGCGCCGAGGACCTGCTGCCGGCCTGCCTGGAGCGGGACACCTCGATCGTGATCGGTGGTGTCTACAACTCCGGCCTGCTGGCCGACCCCCGGCCGGGTGCGACGTACAACTACGCGGAGGCGCCGGCGCACCTGATCGCCCGGGCACAGGAGCTGGCCGGGATCTGCGAGCGGCACGGCGTACCCCTCAAGGCGGCGGCGATCCAGTTCCCGCTGTGGCACCCGGCGGTGGCCACGGTCCTCACCGGCGCCCGGAGCGTGGCCGAGCTGGAGGAGAACCTCGCGATGATGGAGTACGACGTCCCAGACGCGTTGTGGGACGACCTCGCCGACGCGGGGGTGAATCGGCATGGCGCCTGACGCCGGCGCCGGCCCGGCCGCTCCCGGCGGTGCCGGGGCGGCGGCCGACCCTGGCGGCGTGGACGCCCACCACCACGTCTGGGACCTGTCCGTCCGCCCGGAGCCGTGGATCGCGGGGCCGGAGATGGCCCCGATCGACCGGACGTTCCACCTGTCCGACCTCGCGCCGCATGCGAAGGCGGCCGGGGTGACCCGGACCGTGCTGGTGCAGACGGTGCCGGACGTCGACGAGACGCGGGACTTCCTCGCCCTCGCCGAGGGCAGCGACCTCGTGGGCGCGGTGACCGGCTGGGTCGATCTCACCGCGGACTCCGTGGCCGACGACCTCGCCGAACTGGCCGCCGCGCCGGGCGGACGGTACCTGCGCGCCATCCGGCACGGGGTGCAGGGCGAGGAGGACCCGGCCTGGCTGTCCCGGCCCGACGTCCGGCGTGGTCTCGCGGCGGTGGCGGGCGCCGGGCTGCGTTATGAGCTGCTGACGTTGCCGGTGCAGTTGCCGGCGGCGGTGGAGACGGTGGCGGCGCTGCCGGAGGCGTCGTTCGTGCTCGACCACTGCTCCAAGCCGGAAATCGCCGCGGGCCGGGACGAGCCGTGGGCCGGGCTGATCCGCCGGCTCGCCGCTCACCCCAACGTCACCTGCAAGCTGTCCGGGCTGGTGACCGAGGCCGACTGGGCGTCCTGGGACGTCGCCACCCTGCGGTCCTACGTCGACGTGGTGCTGGAGGCGTTCGGCCCGGACCGGGTGATGTTCGGCTCGGACTGGCCGGTGTGCCTGCTGGCCTCGTCGTACGCCGACTGGGTGGCGGCCGCCCGGGAGCTGACCGCGCACCTGGCCCCGGCCGAACGCGCGGACGTGTTCGGCGGCACCGCCCGCCGGGTGTACGCCCTGGACTGACCCCGGACTCACCGCCGTACTCCGAAACGCGGGCCGTCCCCACCCTGGTGTAGAACCTCCGACATGACCTACCGCATCGCCATCGCCGGCATGTCCACCGAGTCGAGCACGTTCACCACCCACCGCACCGGCCTGGACGACTTCCGCGTCGGCCGGGGTGAGGAGCTCGCCGACCGCTACCCGTTCCTGACCGACTGGCGGCTGCCGGAGCACCCCGAGGTGGAGTTCGTTCCGCTGCTGCAGGCGTCCGCGCTGCCGGGCGGTCAGGTGCTGCCGGAGGTGTACGACACGATCGAGGCGGAGATCCTGGAGCGGCTGCGGGCCACGCTGGACGAGGGTGAGCTGCACGGGTTCTACTTCGACATCCACGGCGCGATGGCGGTCGAGGGACGACGTGACGCGGAGGCCGCGCTGGCGCACCGGATCCGGTCCCTGGTGGGTTCGGACTGCGTGATCTCGGCGTCGATGGACCTGCACGGCCAGGTGTCGGAGGACCTCGCGGAGACCGTCGACCTGCTCACGGCCTACCGCACGGCACCGCACCTGGACTACGTCGAGACCCGCGAGCGCGCCGTACGCAACCTCGTCCGGTGCCTGGTCGAGGAGATCCGGCCGGTACGCGCGTGGGTGCGGGTGCCGGTGCTGCTCCCGGGCGAGAAGACCAGCACCCGGGTGGAGCCCGCGCGGTCGGTCTACGCCTCGGTCGAGGAGGCCGAACGCCTGGACGGCATCATGGACGCCTCGCTGTGGGTGGGGTACGCCTGGGCGGACGAGCCGCGCTCGGCGGCGACCGTCGTCGTGTACGGCACCGATCAGGACGTGGTCGGCGGCCAGGCGGAGCGGATCGCCCGGGCCTGGTGGGACGCCCGGGCCGACTTCGAGTTCTGCGCCCCGGCGGGACCCGCCGACTGGTGTGTGGCGCAGGCGTTCGAGTCCGGCCGGCGGCCCTTCTTCGTCAGCGACTCCGGTGACAACCCCACCGCTGGTGGGTCCAACGACGTCGCCTGGCTGCTCGGCCACCTGCTGGCCACCCCGGCGCTGGCCTCCGGTGAGCGCACCGCGATCTGGGCCAGCTGCGTCGCCCCCGACGCCGTACGCACCTGCGTGGACGCCGGTGTCGGCGCGCGGGTCGACGTCGAGGTCGGCGGGGTCTTCGGCGGCGGCGAGCCGGTGGCGATGAGCGGCGAGGTCACCCACGTCACCCGGGACGACCAGGTGGGCGGCGACATCGCGGTGGTGTGTTCCGGCGGCGTGTCCGCGGTGCTCACCAGCAGGCGCAAGCCGTTCCACTACGTCGCCCACCTGCAGGCGCTCGGGTTGGAGCCGGCCGACCACGACCTGACCGCGGTGAAGATCGGCTACCTCCAGCCCGACCTCTACCAGGCCGCCAAGGGCTGGGTGCTGGCGCTGACCCCAGGCGGCGTCGACCAGGACCTGCTCCGGCTGGGCCACCAGCACGTCGTCCGGCCGGTGCACCCGCTGGACGCCGACCTCGCCGACCCCGACCTGACTCCGGTGATCTTCGGGTAGGGACCGGTGTGGGCATGATCACCTAAGGTGGTCTACCTGCCTGCCGGGTGGGCTATCTGTCGGCTGTCGGTACGGGGAGCGGCATGGCCGGATTGCGACTGGACGATCTCAGCGTCGAGGGCGTGTGTGCGTCCTGGTCGCTGACCGTGCCCGTCGGTGCCGTCCGTGCGGCCGTCGTCCGTGACCAGGAGTCGGTGCGCGACCTGCTCGAGGTGGTTCTCGGGCTGGTCGCGCCGACCGGCGGTCGGGTGCTCGTCGACGACGTGAACGCCCTGGAGCAGCCCGACGACCACCACCGGCGCCGCCGGCACCGGGCCGGCAACGACGACCAGTGCCGGGTGCGCTACGTCCCGGCGTCGGGCGGACTTGAACCCGGGCTGACTCTGCTGCAGAACCTCACCCGTGCGAGCTGTCCCACCGTGCGGGTGGCTCACCGCCGGGCGGCCGCGCAGGCCCGGGAGACCGCGACCCGGCTCGGGCTGCGCCGGTTGCTGGGCCGCTACCCCGAACAACTCACCGTGGGCCAGCGTCAGCTCGCCGGGTTCGCGCTGGCGCTGTGCTGGCGGCCGTGCGCGCTGGTGGTGGAGGACTCCCCCGACCTGCCCACGTGGGACGCGGCGCTGGAGTTCGAACGCCTGCGGCTGGACCCGGCGGGTGTGCCCGGCCCGAGGGGGCTGTTCGACGAGGTGGCCGGGCTGGTGCTCACCACCGATCCGGCCCGCACCAGACTGCTCGACCCCGACCCGGTTGGCGTACAGCCCGCGAGTGCTCCGGCGGGCGACTCGCCGGAGCGGGCGACGGATCGCGAGCGGGGCGAAGGCGAGGACAGAGACGGGGACGGCGGAACCGAGGACGGGGACTCGCACGGCGAGGGCGACGGCGAGGGCGACGGCGAGGGCGGCGGCGAGGGCGGCGGCGAGACGTCCGGGCGGGCCGGCGAGCGCGTCGGCAGCGGCGAGTCCCGGGACACCGGCAGCGGCAGCCGCCATGCCTGAGTCGCCGGTCCCGACGCGGCGAACTCTGCTGCGCGCGGCTGCCCTGGCCCCGCTGGCCGGCGCCGCGACCGGATGCGGCGCGTCCACCGTCCTCGGCGAGCGCCCCACGGTGCGCGTCGCGGTGAGCTGGAGCGCGGGTGAGCTGGCGGCGTTCCGCAGCGTGCTGGCCGGGCTGAACCACCTGCCCGGCTTCGGGCCGATGACCTACGACGTGACGCCGGTGCCGTTCGGGGACGACATCGGGACCGCGCCGTCGGCGCGCGGCGCGGGGCGGCTGGACCTCGTGATGCTGCCGCTGCCGGGTGAGCTGCGCCGCCACCTCGACACGCTGGCACCGATCCCCACCGACTTGTGGCCGGCCTCCCCCGCCGGGTCCGCCGGGTCCGCCGCGCGGTACGCGCCGGTGTGGCGGTCGCTGTTGTTCGCCGCCGACCCGCGCGCGGGCGGACCGCACGCCGAGCGCCGCCGGGCGTACGGTCTGCCGTTCAAGATGTCGAACAAGTCGGCGGTGTGGTACGACCGCGACCTGTTCCGTCGCCTGCGCCTGCGACCGCCGGGCACCTGGGCCCAGTGGTTGCGGCTCAACCAGACCCTGCGGTCGGCGGGCGTGTGCCCGCTCGCCCTCGGCGTGGCCGACGGGTGGTCCCTCACCGACTTCTTCGAGAACGTCCTGGTCGGCACCTCGCCGTCGACGTACGAGCGACTGGCCGGCGACCCCGCGCACCGGCCCGCCCTGTGGGGCAGCGCACCCGTGCGCACGTGCCTGCGCCGCCTGGCCGACCTGTGGGGCCCGGCCGGGACGCTGGCCGGTGGTGTGACCGGGTCGCTGGTCCGGCAGTTCCCCGAGGCGGTGCTGGAGGTGTTCGGCTACCACCGTGCGGCGATGGTGGTCGTGGCCGACTACGCCGAGCCGTACGTACGCCGGTTCGCCACCGACGACAGCGAGAACGGGCCGGGCCGGATCGGGGTGTTCCGCTTCCCGCGGATGTCGCCGGAGCTGCCCGCCCCGCTCGTCGCCGGTGGCGACGTGATGGTGCTCACCCGGCCGGCCGGTCCGGAGGCGGTCGACCTGCTCCGCCGGCTCGCCCACCCGCGCGCCCCGCTGCCGTGGATCGCGAGCACGGGCGGCTTCATCGCCGCGGACCACGACACCCCCGCCACGTCCTACTCCCCGCAGGCCGCCGCGCTCGCGGCCGAGTTGCGCACCGGCACCTTCCACTTCGACCTGTCCGACCAGCTCGGCGCGGTCGGGTCCCGGGAGGGCATGTGGCGAGCGCTGAAGGACTTCCTCGTCGACGTGGCGCCCGAGCGTGACGGCGGCGCGGGCCGGACCGTGGACGCGGCCGTCGAACGGTTCGTCGCCCGGATGCGGCTGGCCGAGGAGCGCGAGCGGGCGTCCGACGCCGCCGTCGGGACCGGGGGCGGCTGATGGTGATCCACAGTCACCGGGGCCTGCGGCTGGAGGTCACCAGCCGGCCGATGTCCGGCCCGCTCGTACCCGGCGGTCGCGGATTCGCCGGGTTGTACGTCGCCCTGCTCGTCGCGGCGGCCGCGCTCCTCGTCGCGTTGCTGGTGGTCCCGACGCTCCTCACCGCCGGCTCGGCGTTCGGGTCGCCCCGGCTGCACCTCGGGTACCTCGCCCAGGTGTTCGCCGACGGGGACTCCCGGCGAGCGTTCCTCAACACCATCGGCTGGCTGGTGGTGGCCCTGGGGCTGGTGCTCGTCGGCTTCTGGATCGCGCTGCTCAGCCGCCGGCTCGGCCGCTGGTCGGTGGCCTTCGTCAACGTACTCATGCTGCCGTTCGGCCTGTCCGCGCTGGCCTCCGGCGCGGCGTTCCGGATCATCTTCGACCCCGCGCCCGAACGCGGCACGGCCACCGCCCTGCTGACGTACCTCTTCGGCGGCAGTCCGGTCTGGCTCGGCCCCTGGTGGGTCTGGTGGGTGCTGGTGTCGGCGTTCGCGTGGACCTGGCTCGGCTTCGTGGTCTCGTTGTTCCGGGCCGGGCTGGAGGCGATCCCGCCCGAACTCATCCGCCGCGCCCGGCTGCAGGGACCGACTGGCCGGCTGGACGGCGTGTGGCGGCTGCAGTGGCGGATGCTCCGCCCGGTCACCGCGGTCGTCGTTCTCACCCTCCTCGTCGCCGCCGCCCGGATCTTCGACCTGGTGCTGATCGTGGTACCGGTGCCGATGCAGGACGAGGTGGACGTGGTGTCGGTGCGCTGGTGGCGGCTCACCACGTCGGCCACCGAGCAGGGCGAACCCGCCGCGATCGCGCTGGTCCTGCTCGCCGTGGTGGCCGCCGCCGCGCTGGGCGCCCGCAAGGGGATGCGCATCCCGCACGGCGTGCCCCAGCCGCCTCCGCCCTGGTGGCGGCGCCAACTGCTGGCCGGCTGGCGGCGGCGCGTCCCGTGGCTGAGCGCCATCGTCGGGATCGCGGTCAGCCTGCTGTGGGCGTTCCCGTTGTTCGTACTCCTGGCGACCGCGATCCGCGCTCCGGGCGACGCGGGCATGCTCGGCTGGTGGCAGCCCGCGCGCCACCTGCTCAGCCTCGCCTCGCTGGCTGAGGTGTGGAACGCCGGACTGCCCGGGGCGCTGCTCGGAACCCTCGGCGTGGCCACCGGCTCCGCGCTGCTCGTGGTGAGCGTGGCGGTGGTGCCCGCGCACGCGCTGGCCGCAGGTGTCGTACGGGGTCGCGCGCTCACCGTCGTCCTGGCCGTCCTCAGCGTCTTGGCGGTGCTACCGGTGCAGATGTACGTCGGTCCGCTGCGCCAGGCGTTCACCGCGGTCGGCCTGTCCGGCTCCCGCCTGCCGCTGGTCCTGATGCACGCCGCGGCCGGGCTGCCGTTCGCGATCCTGCTGCTGCGGGCGGCACTGTCCGCCGGCAACGAGGGCCGCTACGCCGACGCACTCGGCGGGCTGACCGGCTACCGCACCGGGGCGACCCGGGTCTGGCGTACCACCGGGCCGGCACTGGTGGCCGTGGCGGTGGTGGAGTTCGTTCTGGTGTGGGACGACTTCATCGTGAGCTTCCTGGTCAGCGGCCCGGGCGCCAGCCCGCTCACCCTGGTGTTGTGGGGCGAGGCCCGGCAGTTCGCCACGTCGACCGGACCGGTCGCGGCGGCGGCGGTCGTCTCCGCGGCGGTGCCGTCGATCCTGCTGCTGCTGACCTGGCGGCGCTGGGTCGTACCCGGCCTGACCGGCGGGGTGCTGCGATGAGTGGCTCGTACGCGGTGAGCGGGGTGCCGCGATGAGTACGCCGCCGGTCGACGACCACCGGCCGCCGAGCGCTACCCCAGTGACCAGCGCTGGGTCCGGCGCCAGGTCCGGCGCCAGGTCCGGCGCGGGGTCCGGCGGGCCTGGCCGGCGCCCGGGCGGTGCGCCGACCGGTCCCGGCTACCAGCAGCCGGGACCGGTGCGGCAATCCGAACGCGCCGCCCCCGCCGACGTCACCGACCTCGGCGGCCCGGAGCCGTGGGTGCTGCGCCGCCCGCGTTCGGGTCCGCTCCACTTCCTCCTGCGCAGCACCAGCGCGATCGCCCTGGCCCTGCTCAGCGGCGTGGCGGTGAACGTCCTCACCGACGTGTGGAACTCCAGCCCCCTCGGCACCGACCTCAACGGCGCGGTGCGGGCCGGGCTGGTGGTGGTGCTCGCCGGCGTGGTGCTGGTCGCCGTGGCGCTTCGGGTGCTGGAGCGGCGGCGCGCCCAGGCCGCCGGCCGAGGCAGGGAGCCGGCACTGGTCGCTCCGGGTACGCCGATCAGGCCGGCCTGGCACCGGGCCGGGCCTGTGCTGGACGACCGGGACGCCGCCGTCGCGCACGGGGTCCGCGCACTGCGTGAGCATGGTGTCGCCGCGATCGTCGGCGAGCCCGGCACCGGCACCTCGGCGGTGGCCGCCGGCGTCGTGCACGCGCTCCTCGAGAGCGGCACCATCCGGGCCGGCCAGGTCGCGCCGTTCGACCTGCGGGGCTGGGCGTGGGAGCCGGACAGCCCGCTGACCCTGGCGAGCCACCTGCTGCCGGCGTTCGGGCTGACCGGGCCGACGTCGGACGCCGACCTGCCGGAGGCGGCCCGCCGGCTGCACGGCGTACTCGCCGAACGCCGGGTGCTGCTGGTGCTGGACAACCTCACCGCGATCGGACAGCTGGAGTGGCTGGCGCCGGTGCTGTCGGCGCGGCCGCGCGAACCCCGGCTGCTCGTGGTCGGGCGGCCGGGGCTGGCCGAGCTGTTCGAGCCGTTCGAGGGGTCCGAGCCCGGTCCGCCGGACCAGGCCGACGGGTCCGGTGGGCACGCCGAGCACGCCGAGCATGCCGATCCCGACGGCGGCGCAGCGGTCGTACGGCCGTACGAAGTGGTGACGCTGGCGCCCGTGGGCACCGAGGCCCTCCGTGCGGTCTGGGTGGCCGCGGGCGGCCCGAACGACCCGCCCGGTGGCTGGCTGGACGGCGTACTCCCCCACTGCGGCGGCCTGCCCAAGGCGGCACACGACCTCGCCCGGGAGTACGTCCGCCCGGGCGGGCCGTGGACGCCGGACGAGCTGCTCCGCGCGCTCGACGCCAGGACCGGTCGGCCCGGGATGGAGGCGGTCTGGACCGCGATCCTGGAACGCACCGGGGGCAGCCTGTCCCGGCGCGGCAGGCTCCTGCTGGGCGCGCTGGCCGAACTCTCCGTCACCGAGCTCACCGTGGAGGCCATCGAGGCGGTACGCGGCAGCCTGGACGACCTGATCCAGATCCTGGAACGCGGCGAGGACCCCGTCCATGGCGGGCAGGTCGAGCCGTCACCCGATCCGGTCGCCGAGCTGCGCGACCGCCGGCTCATCCGGGAGACCGCGGCCGGGAGGTACCGCCTGCCGGACGAGATCCGCGCGGTGATCCGCGCACCGGGAAGCTCCGCCGAGGGTGCCGCGAGCGCGGCGGTGGCCCGGCAGGCACTCGTCCGGCACTACGCCACGTCGGCCCGCACCTGGATGCGCGCGCTGGACTCCACCCGTGGTGCCGCGGCGGCGGCCCGCTGGTTCCAGACGACGGAGCCGCTGATGCACGCACTCCTGGCAGGGGCCCCACGGGACGAGGGGCCCGAGTTCGACGCGGCATCGGCGACAGGATCCGGCGCGGGGTTCGGCCGCAGTTTCGGTTTCGGTGCCGGTCCGGGGGCCGGTCCGGGGACAGGTCCGGGTGCCGGGTTGGGTGCCGGGCTGGTCGACGACCTCTGCACCCTCGCCGACGCCCTGGACCGCTGGCACGCCCGAACCGGCCGGCCCGGCGACCCGGGAGGACAGCCCGCGGAGTTCGTCCGCGTACTCCGACAGTCCCGCCGGCCCGACCTCGCCCAGCTCTCAGACATCCGGCACGCCGCCGCACTGCGCCAGGCGGGACGGCTGACAGAGGCCGAGACCGAGCTCACCCGCGCCGCGTACACCCGGCTGCCGGTCCGCAACCGCAAGTACGCCTCCGCGCTGCAGGCGCGCCGGCACCACGAGACCGCCCTGCACCTGCTGGCACTGGCCGCCGCCACCGACGACCCGACCGCCGCGGGCGTACGACTGCGCGACGCCGAGCAGGAGCTCTACCTGTGCTGGGCCGCTCTGCCGGTCCGGGACGTGTCCGGTGAGGTGACGACGCTGCTGACGATGGCGGAGGTCCACCTGCGCCAGGGACTGCCCGACCGGGCGCTGGACCGGCTGGACCTGGCCGAGATCCGCGCCGCCGACAGCGCCGACCCGAGCGGCCTGGCGTACACGCACGAACTCCGCGGCGTCGCCGCCTGGATGCAGGGCCGCTCGCCGGCGGCGGTCGTTCGCTGGCAGCGGGCGCTCACCGGGTTCCGCCAGCTCGCCGACACCGCCGGCCAGGCCAGGTGCCTGCAACACCTGGGCTCGGCGGTCCTGGTTGCCCCCGAGCTGACCGGCCTGTTGCTGGAGGAACGCCGCCGCCCGCACGACGAGGTGGCCGCGGCCCGGCAGGCGCAGGTCTGGCTGGAACGCAGCCGGCGGCTGCGCAGCGGGCCGCCGACCGCGGTGGCCGAGCACTACCTCACGCTGGCCCGCCGGCACGCCCGCCGCGGTGGCGTCGCGTCGGCGTCCGGACCGGAGGAACTCCCGGCCGATCCGCAGCCGTCGCGGCCGGACTCCGTGCCGGCCACCCGGATCGGCCGGTTCATCGCGGGCTTCGGCCGGCGTACCTCCTCGCCCACCTGAACCCCGGGCCCCGCGAACCGGCCATGATCCGCAGGACAGGCCGAGGACTGCGCGGCCATACTCGAAGGCGTGACGTTCTCCCCCGACACCCCTCCCGAGCCCGAAGCCGCCACCACCCGGCGGGACGACCTCACCCAGATCCTCGAGGGCCGGCTGGAACCCGGTGCACCCGACTGGGTCTACCTGCCCGTCGACGTTCCGCCCGGCGTGGCCGAACTCGCTGTCCGCTACGACTACGACCGGCCCGCCACACCGTCCGGCGTACCCGGCAACTCCCTCGACATCGGCGTCTTCGACCCGCGCGGGCACCGCGTCGAGCACCCGGCCGGCTTCCGCGGCTGGTCCGGCGGCGCACGCGACGCGTTCGTCATCTCCGCCTCCGACGCCACCCCCGGCTACCTGCCGGGACCGATCCGGCCCGGCACCTGGCACATCGCGCTCGGCCCCTACACCGTCGCACCGCAGGGTCTCGCCTACCGGGTCGAGGTGACGCTGCGTCCCGGCGAGCCCGGGCAGCCGTTCGTCCCGAACCCCGCCCCGCTGCGGGCGACCGGCCGCGGGCCGACGTGGTACCGCGGCGACCTGCACACGCACACCGTCCACTCCGACGGCGTACGGGAGCCGGCCGAACTCGTCGCCGCCGCGCGGTCGGCCGGGCTGGACTTCGTCGTCTCGACCGAGCACAACACGACCTCGGCCCACGGCATCTGGGGCCACCACGTGCCGGACGACCTGCTCGTTGTCGACGGCGAGGAGGTCACCACCCGCAACGGCCACCTGGTGGTGGCGGGCCTGCCTGCGGGCACCTGGATCGACTGGCGGTTCCGGGCCGTCGACGGCGTGCTCCCCCGGGTCACCAGGAGGCTGCATGGGTTCGGCGGACTGGCGATCGCGGCGCATCCGTTCTGCCCGTACGTCGGCTGCGCCTGGAAGTTCGGCTTCGCCGACGTGGACGCGGTGGAGGTGTGGAACGGCCCGTGGACTCCCGACGACGAGGTGTCACTGCGGCAGTGGGACGCGGCGCTGGTCGCGAGCGGCGCCGGCGGACGCTGGCTGCCGGCCGTCGGCAGCAGCGACACCCACGCCCACGACGATGCGGTGGGCCTGGGCCAGACGGTGGTGTGGGCGGATGACCTGACCCGGGACGCGATCCTCGCCGGCGTGCGCGCGGGCCGCAGTTACGTCGCGGAGTCGGCCGCCGTGGAGGTGACGTTCGAGGCGAGCGCTGCCGGGCGGACCGCCGGCATCGGTGAGCGACTGCCGGTCGGGTCCGACGTACCGGTGGAACTCGTGGTGACGGTACGCGGCGTCCAGAGCGGGTTCGTCCGGTTCGTCTCCGACGAGGGCACCCTCGCCCAACTTCCGCTGCCGAAGCCCACCGGGACGGGTTCGGGCCTCGCCTCGAGCGGCGACTCTCGAGCCGAGGTCGACGGTCAAGCTGAGGTCGAGGTCGAGGCTGGGATCGAGGCCGGTCGGATCACCTGGGCCACCACCGCGGCGGTCTCGAAGTACGTCCGCGTGGAGGTACGCCACACCTCCCCCCAGCCGACCGTCTTCGAGGGCATGGCGGCGTTCACCAACCCGATCTTCCTGGACGCGGAGGACTGCCCGGCGGAGCAGCGCTGAGCCCACCCACCGGGAGCCCGGCGCGGCCGGCGCACAACGACGGCGGCCCCGCCGGGGCGGACGCAGTGTCCGCTCCGGTGGGGCCGTCGATGCTTCTTCGCCCTCTGCTACGCCGACCCGCCATCAGGGGCAGGTCGCGCGGGTCGACTCAGTGGAAGGAGTCGCCGCAGGCGCAGGAGCTGGTGGCGCTGGGGTTGTCGATGGTGAAGCCCTGCTTCTCGATGGTGTCGACGAAGTCGATCACCGCACCCTGCAGGTAGGGAACGCTCATCCGGTCGACGACCACACCGACGCCGCCGAACTCACGGACCGTGTCGCCGTCCAGGTCGCGCTCGTCGAAGAAGAGCTGATAACGCAGGCCCGAACAGCCACCGGGCTGCACGGCGAGTCGCAGTCGAAGATCGTCCCGACCCTCCTGCTCGAGGAGGCTCTTGACCTTCGACGCGGCCGCGTCGGTGAGCACCACGCCGTCGGCCTGCTGGTCCTGCTGGGTCACGTCGCCCTGAATGGTCATCCTTCGGACTCCCGTGGTTGTCCCGGAGATAGATGTCGCAGGCTCAACGCCTGTGGGGGCACCGTACATTCCGATGCACCGGTCCATGGTCGCATAGTTCGGACCGTACGACGCTCCTCGGGACCTCATCGGGGCTCAGCGCGACCAGGTTCGCGCCACCCGCCGGGCCAGGTCGACCAGGCTGTCCCGCGGCGCGCCGAGCGCCCGCTCGCGGCCCACGAGATCGACCAGCGAATAGGCGGATTCGACGCCCATCGTCCGCATTTCCCGGATCCCGACCAGCACCTGCCCGGCCAGTACGACACACGGCCGGATCGCCTCACCGGCCACCGACGCCACGCCGGAGACCACCTTGCCGCTGGCGGACTGGAAGTCGAAGGACCCCTCCCCCGTGAGCACCAGGTCGGCCGCCCGCGCGCGGTCCGGCAGCCCCACGGCGGCCGAGATCGTCTCGATGCCGGGCACCCGGGTGCCACCGAGCAACAACAGTGCGTAGCCGAGTCCACCGGCGGCGCCGGCCCCCTTGGCGTCGGCCAGCGACCGGTCGGCCTGGTCGGCGAAACGCTCCAGGGCCGCGTCCAGGGGGATCCGGCGTTCCTCCGCGACGCCCTTCTGCGGGCCGAAAACGTTGGTCGCGCCCCGCAGCCCCAGCAGGGGGTTGTCGACGTCGCTGGCGGCGAGGACCTCGACACCGGCCAGCCGCGCCCGGGCGGGCTCCAGGTCGAGGTCCGTCACCTCGGCCAGGGCCGCACCTCCGGAGGCCAGGGCGCCCGCCGGCTGCGCGGTCGCACCGAGGGCGGCGAGCAGGCCCGCGCCCGCGTCGTTGGTACCGCTACCGCCGAGGCCGAGGACGAGTCGGCGGGCACCCGACTCCAGGGCCGCCGCGACGAGTTCGCCCACGCCGTACGTCGTGGCGCGTTCGGGGTCCCGGCGCTCCGGTGGAACCAGGTCCAGCCCGCAGGCCTGCGACGTCTCGATGTAGGCGGTCTTCTCGTGCAGCAGGACGGTCGCCGGCGTGGGCTCACCCAGTGGGCCGGTGACCGTGACCGCGAGCAGCTCGCCCCCCAGCGCGGCGGACAGGACGTCGACGAAGCCCGGCCCGCCGTCCGACATCGGGACGGTCACCACCTCGTCGTCCGGCGCCTGGTCGTGCCAGCCGGCGGCCATCGCCTGCGCGGCTTCGACCGCGGTGAGGGTGCCGGCGAACTTGTCGGGAGCGATCAACACGCGCACGGGCGCCATCCTTCCGGGTCGGCGCGGCCCACACCGCTTCGGGGTGCTTCGGGGTGCTTCGGGGCGCTTCGGGGTGCTTCGTGGTCCGCCCGAACGCCGACCACCGGGGGTGGCGAATCGCGCGTAATAGGGTCGCATCGTGCTGATCAGGCCGATGCGTGACGACGACATCGGGGCGGCGCGCGCGCTGACCCACGAGGCGCTGCAGCGCAGCCGTGCGGCCACCAGGCCGGCCGCCCTGCCCGCCCCGCCGTCCGGACCACCGGCACCGGACTGGAGCGGCCGCTGGGAACGCCGCGCCAAGCACCTCCTGCGACACGACGCCGAGGGGTGCTGGGTGGCCGAGATCGAGACCGACGGCGGGAGCGGCGAGGTGATCGGCGTGGCGATGTCGCTGCGCCGGGAGAAGCTGTGGGGGCTGTCGGCCTTCTTCGTCCACCCGCGGGCCCAGGGTGCGGGCGTCGGCACGGCGTTGCTGGACGCCGCCCTCGGCTACAGCCAGGGTTGCCTGCGCGGCATCGTCATCTCCACCGCCGACCCGCGAGCCGCCCGCCGCTACCGACTCGCCGGCTTCACGCTGCACCCCACCATCCGGGTCGCCGGTACGGTCGACCGTTCGGCGCTGCCGGTGGTGGACGGCGTGCGCACCGGCGGGCCCGGCGACCAGGACCTCTGCGACTCGGTGGACCGGCGGGTACGCGGCGCCGCGCACGGCGTCGACCACGAGTTCCTGTGCGCGGAGTACGGCCTGCTGGTGTCGGACACGTTCACCGGGAGCGGCTACTGCTTCGTCGACTCGTCCGGGTCGCCGGTGCAGCTGGCCGCCACCAACCGCAAGATCGCCCAGCGGCTGCTGTGGGCCGCGCTGGCGGTGTCACCCGAAGGTGCGGACGTACGTATCGACTACCTCACCGCCGACCAGGAGTGGGCCGTCGACGTGGCGCTGGCGGCTGGGCTGTCCCTGCGGACCGAGGGCTACCTGTGCCTGCGCCACCTGCGCCCGCCCGCGCCGTACCTGCCCTCCGGCGCGTTCCTCTGACCGCCCGCGGGCGGTCAGAGGACTCACAAGCGCCCGGCTCACATGCCGGGTGCGCCCCACACCGGGAACCAGCGGGACAGGTCTTCCTCGATCTTCAGGTCGTTGGCCACCAGCCCACGGGTCTGCAGCTCCAGCGCGTTGTCCCGGCGTTCGCCGGACAACGGGGCGAAGGGGTAGAAGGCGCCGCGCTTGTAGAGGTAGACCAGCGCCAGCCGGCGGCCGTCGCCGTTGACGAACGTGACCAGCGAGCACAACAGGGACGGGCCGAACCCGGCCGCCTCCAGCGATGAGTTGACCGCGTGCAGGTCGGTGACCAGGCCGGAGGAGTCCTCCGGATCGTGGCGTACGACCAGCCAGGTGAAGCCGTAGTCGTCGTTGACCCGCTCGACCTTCGGCCCCTCGTCGGCGTCCAGCAGCTCCTGGATGTCGGCCTGGGTGGTCGCGAACGCCCCGCCCTCGGCGGCGCGGTAGCACACCGAACCCACGCCGGTGGGCCGGAAGTCCGCAGCTGCCTGCAGCGTCAGTGCCGCCTGCGGAAGCCCGAACAGCTGGTCGAGGTCGGGCCTCTTCGGCTGGCTACGCCCGAGGATCGCGTCGAGGAACTTCATGCCTGCAGCCTTTCGGTTCCGCGGAGTTCGGAGCGTGGCCGTGGGCGCCCCTCAGGTGCGGGCGCCCACGTGGTGCGTCACTTCTTCTACAGCATCGGCTTGCCGAGCTCGGCGCTCACCTGCGCCAGCCGGGCCAGGCGCTGCTCGGTCGAGGGGTGGGTGGACAGCAGGTTGCCCAGCGACTTGCCCACCGCGGCCGGGGCGAAGAAGAACGCCTGGGCCGGCTGGGCCCTGCGCAGGTCCCGCGTCGGGATCGCGGAGATGTCGCCGGAGATCTTGGTGAGGGCGGACGCCAGCGCCGAGGGCTGGCCGGTGAGGTAGGCACCGGCCCGGTCGGCGGCGAACTCGCGGTAGCGGGACAGCGCCCGGGTCAGCAGGAAGCTGATCACGTAGACCGCGATGCTGGCCAGCCAGACCACCGCGAACACCAGCGCGGCGTTGTTGTCCCGGCTGCCGCGGCCCATGCCGGAGTACATCCCGAACCGCGCGACCAGCCCGGCGAGCACGCCGAGGAACGACGCGATCGTCATCACCGCGACGTCGCGGTGCGCGACGTGCGACAGCTCGTGGGCGAGCACGGCCTCCAGCTCGGTCCGGTCGAGCCGGCGCATGATGCCGGTGGTGACGCAGACCACGGCCTTGTTCGGGTTGCGGCCGGTGGCGAACGCGTTCGGCATCTCGGTCGGGGCGATCGCCACCCGCGGCTTGGGCATGTCGGCAAGCGCGCACAGCCGGTCGATCACCGCGTGCAGCTCCGGCGCCTCGTCAGGGGACACCTCGCGGGCGCCCATCGCCATGAGCGCGATCTTGTCGGAGAAGAACCACTGCGCCAGCAGGAACCCGCCGGCGATGATGATCACCCAGGCGAAGTTCAGTCCGGCGGCGATGAGCCCGCCGACGGCCGCGACGTACAGCAGGCCGAGCAGGAACATGACCAGGACCATCCGCGACGTGAGGCCCCGGTCGGGTTGGAATCGTGTGCGAGCCATGTGTTTCACCGCTCCTTGAAGGGTCACCCATACGACGACGCGCGAGCACCAGAATGTTCCCGGCGCTCGCGCGTGTGGCGGATGAGTTCAGTCACCTGCTGTGGTCGGGTTGGTGGAGACCACCCGATCTATCCGGGGATGAGGCCTTCCTCCCCCAGAAGCTCCTTCACCTCGTCGACCGTGGCGTCCTCCGGCGGGAGGAAGAGGTCGGACTCCTCCAGCGAGTCGTCCGGCAGCTTCGTGCCCACCGCGCGTACCTGCTCGAGGAGAGCGGTCAGCGCTCCCCGGAAACCTTCCTCGTCCCCGGCGTTGACCGCGGCCTCGAGTCGCGCGTCGAGCTCGTTCAGCGCGTCGAGGTGCTCGTTGGGAACCCGGAGCTGCCCCTCGCCGAGAATGCGGACGATCACGATCCCTCACCTTGCCTTTGTGGCTGGTCCGGTGCGGGCTGGGCGGACTGCTGCGTCGCGGACGGCGACGCCTGCTCGCCCGGAGTTGCCTGTCCTTCGATCTGCCGGGCCGGTGTCGAGCCCCCGCCGAGCTGGGCCTTCATCGCGGCCAGCTCGCTCTCGACGTCGTTGCCCGACGCCATGCGCTCCAGCTCCAGGGAGATGTCGTCCTTGCTGGTGCCGGTGACGTCGTCCAGCGCGCCGGAGGCCAGCAGCTCGTCGATCGCACCGGAACGGGCCTGCAGCTCGGCCGTCTTGTCCTCGGCCCGCTGAACGGCGAGGTTGACGTCGCCCATCTCCTCGGAGATGCCGGTGAACGCCTCGCCGACCCGGGTCTGCGCCTCGGCCGCCGTGTAGGTGGCCTTGATGGTCTCCTTCTTGGTGCGGAACGCCTCGACCTTGGTCTGCAGGCGCTGCGCCGCGAGGGTGAGCTTCTCCTCCTCGCCCTGCAGCGTTGCGTGCTGCGTGCTGAGGTCGCCGATCTGCTGCTCGACGCCGGACCGCCGGGTCAACGCCTCGCGGGCGAGGTCCTCACGCCCCATCGACAGCGCCTTCTGCGCCTGGTCCTTGAGCTTGCTGGACTGCTGGTTGAGCTGGTTCATCTGCAGCTCGAGCCGCTTGCGGCTGGTCGCGACGTCAGCCACACCACGCCGGACCTTCTGGAGCATTTCCAGCTGCTTCGTGTAGGAGTAGTCGAGCGTCTCGCGCGGGTCTTCGGCGCGGTCCATCGCCTTGTTGGCCTTCGCGCGGAAGATCATCGCGAAGCGGTTGAGAATACCCATCGAGGTCGGCCGCCCCCTTCGTCTCCAGGCCGGTCGTGCCTCCCTGCCGCGGATGGCACGGGACGGCGTCGTGTGTGGGTTCACCCTATGCCGACGAACGTACAAGGGCGACCCCACCTCCCCCGGACATTTCCCCTAGACGAGCCGCGATCGCGAAGAGTTCCCGGCGGAGTCTCTCAGCGGATTTCCCGGCGTGTTTTCGGAAGAGTCTCCGGCAGATGTCCAGGCTGATGTCCCCGCAGATTCCTGGCAGATTCCCGGCGGAGCCGGCGGTCGGATCACGGTCGGATGCCGCCGGGGACCGCACCGCCGGTGACGGCCCGGGCGGGCTTGGGCGCGGATTTGCCGGACCGTTACTCTGTGGGCGTGTTCCGACGCCGTACGACAACCGAGGCCCCCGCCGAGACGGCCACCGAGCCGACGCCGTCCGAGAAGGCCGGCGGCACCGGCGGCAAGGGACGCCCCACGCCCAAGCGCCGCGAAGCCGAGCAGGCCCGCAAGACCCGGGTCAGCGCGCCCCGCGACCGCAAGGAGGCGGTCCGCCAGCAGCGGGAGAAGTCCCGCTCCGAGCGGGCCAGGATGCAGCAGGCGATGGCCACCGGCGACGAGCGTTACCTCCCGGCCCGGGACAAGGGACCGGTGCGGAGGTTCGTCCGCGACTATGTCGACTCCCGCCGCACCCCGGCGGAGTACCTCCTGCCGTACTTCCTGGTCATCTTCATCTTCATGACCCTGCCGATGCCGCAGGTGCGGGTGGTGGCGACCTACCTCTGGCTGGTGGCGATCATCATCGTGCCGCTGGACCTGCTCCTGCTGGGACGACGGCTGAAGAAGAAGCTGCGCGAGGAGTTCCCCAACGACAGCCACCGCGGCGCGCTGTCGTACGGCATCATGCGCTCGACCCAGATCCGCCGGCTGCGGATGCCCAAGCCGCAGGTCAAGCCCGGCGGCGAGAAGATCTAGGACAGGCCCTGGGCCGTACGACCGTCCGGGCCGGATCGGCTCCGGCCCTTCGGGTCAGCCCGGCCGTCGGTCCCCCGGACGCCGGTACTTCAGTCGGCCGGGTGCAGGCTCATCGGGCCGTAGACCTCGCGCCCGGCTTCGAGCAGCGTCACCTGGTCGACACCACTTCCGGAGAGTTCGCGCCAGGTTTCGCCGATCCAGCTCTCGGCGTCGCTCTGCGAGGGGAACTCACTGCGGGCTAGCTCGCCGGCGTCCACGGGGTTGCCCTCGGAATCTTCGAGTCGCCACGTCCAGGTCATGAAAGCCGAGCTTAGAGGTTTCCCGGGGTTCGTCGTGGGCAGCTTGGTCGGGCACGGCCGGGGCCGGTCGTGCGGCCAGGCCGGTGCGACCCCGCACAGGACCCGGCACAGGACCCGGTACTGGCCTCCCAACGGAGCGTCTCGCGGAGTTCCGGACATCTTTGACTTCCCGGGCCGGCCGTGAGAGCCTCCGTCCTGCACGACGTCGTCGGGCGAGACCCACCAGGTCCCGCACGCAGGGAAAGCCGGTCCGAATCCGGCGCTGACCCGCAACCGTAGGCCGCGTGCCCGCACGTCCGTACGACCTGACTCGACCCCGAGCCGGGATCGCGCGAACTCACCGGGTGCCCGCGGCGAGCCGGAGCACCTGCCGACGACGACCGGCTCCACGACACCCGTCGAGGTCTGCGGGCGGAGCGCGGGTCACGCACCCGAGCCCTGCCCTCGTCTACCGGCGTTCCACGCCGCACGTAGCCGGGGGCGTTCTCATGTGTGGTCCCGGTTCCCATGGCCGTGACCGCACCATGAGAAGAGGACACCCGAATGAGGTTCGTTCCGAAGGCCGCCCGGCGCTCCGCCGCCGCCTTCCTCCTGACCACCCTGGCGACCGTGCTGGCCGCCGGCCTGCTCGCCACGACCCTCGGCGCGGGGGTCGCACAGGCGTCCGCGTACCGCTACTGGGGCTTCTTCCAGTGGAAGGACAACGCCTGGAAGATGGCCTCGGTCGGGCCCGGCTCAGTCACCCCGAAGGACGGCGCGGTCGACGGCTGGCGGTTCGCGGTGTCCGGTGAGAAGTCGCCGCCCCGGCTGCCGCGGGCGGCCGCCGACTTCGCCGAGCTGTGCGGCGGCACCAAGGCGCAGGCGGGCAAGAAGCGGGTCGGGGTCGTCCTCGACTACGGGCTGGCCGACGAGGCGCCCGGCGGGCAGCAGCCCGCGAAGGCCCGGGGCGCGTGCGCGCTCGTGGACGCCAAGGCGACGTCCGCGCAGGTGCTCGCCGCGGTCGGCGACGTCCGTGAGCAGAAGAGCATGATCTGCGCGATCGACGGCTTCCCGTCCACTGGTTGCGGCGACCCGGTGAAGAAGGCTCCGGCGGTCGCCTCGCCGGAGCCGACCGTGGCGCTGGCGCTGCCCGCGAGCCACACCGATGCCAAGGCGGCCGGCAAGAAGGCCGGCGCCGGCGAACCCCGCGAAGGTGCCGGCGACCGCGCCGTCGACGCGGGCTCCGGCGGGCTGCCCGTCCTCCCCGTGGTCGCGGTCATCGTCGTCCTGCTGGGCGGCGGGCTGCTGCTCCTTCGCCGGCGACGGAACGCCGACCAGGGCGCCTGAGCCGATGCGCGCCGTCCACCGTCCCACGCTGCCGCGCACCCTGCACCCGGGTGCGTGGTGGCTGTGGGCGCTCGGCCTGGCGACGGCGGCCAGCCGCACCACCAACCCGCTGCTGCTGGTGCTGGTGCTCGCCGTCGCGGGTTACGTGGTGGCGGCCCGTCGTACCTCCGCGCCGTGGGCACGTTCGTACGCCGCGTTCCTGCGGCTCGGGCTGGTGGTGATCGCGATCCGGGTGGTCTTCCAGTCGCTGTTCGGCGCGGCCGTCACCGGGCGGACCGTGCTCTTCACGCTGCCGCAGGTGCCGCTGCCCGGTTGGCTGGAGGGGATCCGGATCGGCGGCGCGGTGACCGCCGAGGCGCTGGCGTCCGCGGCGTACGACGGGCTCCGGCTGGCCGCCGTCCTCGCCTGCATCGGCGCCGCGAACGCGCTGGCCAACCCGAAGCGGCTGCTGGCCGCGATGCCGGGTGCGCTGTACGAGCTGGGCGTGGCCGTGGTGGTCGCGATGACGTTCGCCCCCCAGTTGGTCGGGGACGCCGCGCGGGCCCGGGCGGCGCGCAGGCTGCGCGGCCGGGCCGACCGGGGTCTGCGCTCGCTGCGCGCCACCGCCGTACCCCTCCTCGAGGGTGCGCTGGAACGCTCGCTCGCCCTGGCCGCGGCGATGGACTCACGCGGGTACGGCCGGGTGGGCCAGGTGCCGCGGGCCACCCGGGTGGTGACCGCGGCGCTCGTCCTCGGCGGCCTGGTCGGTCTGTGCGCGGGAGCCTACGGGTTGCTCGCCGCCGACGGCGGACCGTTGTTCGGAGCGCCGATGCTGCTGGCCGGTGGCGCGGCCGCGGTGGCCGGGCTGGCGCTGGCCGGGCGGCGGGCCGTTCGCACGCGGTACCGCCCCGACCCGTGGGCGCTGCCGGAGTGGCTGGTCGCGGCCAGCGGGGTGGCCGTCGCGGCGGCGTTCACCTGGGCCGCGTCCACCGGCGTACCCGACGTGGTCGTCTCGGCCTCTCCCCTGACCCTGCCCGGCCTGCCGGTGCTCCCCACGGCCGGCGCCCTGCTGGGCCTGCTGCCCGCCTGGTGCTCGCCGCCGCCGCAGCCGGTGATCGGCCCGTCAGACCCGTCAGGCCCGTCGGGCCCGTCGGGCTCGTCCACCCGGTCAGGCTCGTCCGACCCTTCCTCGGAGGTGCTCGCGTGATCAGGTTCGAGTCGGTGACCGTGCGCTATCCCGGTGCCGCGTCTCCGGTGCTACAGGACGTCACCTTCGAGGTCGCCGAGGGCGAGCTGTGCCTGGTCGTCGGGCAGACCGGTGCCGGCAAGAGCACGCTGCTGCGGGCGGTCAACGGGCTGGTGCCGCACTTCACCGGCGGGACGATGGCCGGGCGCGTCCTCGTCGACGGCCGGGACACCCGCACCCACCGGCCGCGCGACCTCGCCGACGTGGTCGGCGTCGTCGGCCAGGATCCCCTCGCCGGGTTCGTCACCGACACGGTGGAGGACGAGCTGGCGTACGGCATGGAGTCGCTGGGGCTGCCGCCGGAGGTGATGCGTACCCGCGTGGAGGAGACGCTCGACCTGCTCGGCCTGGCCGGCGTACGCGGCCGGCCGATCGCCTCGCTGTCCGGCGGGCAGCAGCAGCGCGTCGCCATCGGCGCGGTCCTCACCACCCATCCCCGGATCCTGGTGCTGGACGAGCCGACGTCGGCACTGGATCCGCAGGCCGCCGAGGAGGTGCTCGCCGCGCTGCAGCGGCTGGTGCACGACCTCGGGGTGACGGTGCTGCTGGCCGAGCACCGGCTCGAACGCGTCGTGCAGTACGCCGACCGGGTGGTGCTGGTGCACGGCACCGGCCACGCGCTGGAGGTCGGCCCGCCCGCGCAGATGATGGCCCGCTCCACGGTCGCGCCGCCGGTGGTCGCGCTCGGCCGGCTCGCCGGGTGGGAACCCCTCCCCCTCAGCGTCCGGGACGCCCGGCGAATGGCCGGTCCGCTCCGCGAACGCCTCGCGCCACTGCGCCCGCCGGTGCGGGCCGGCGTACCCCGGAAGCCGGCATCGAACGGCCGTCGTTCGGCGGCCACGGGAGAGGCCCCGGCCGACACGGTGAACACGGTGGACACAGTGGCCACGGTGCACGAGCTGACCGTGCGGTACGGCGGCCGCCGGTCGGCCCAGCCGCCCGCGGTGCGCGACCTCGACCTCGACGTCGCGGCGGGCGAGGTGGTCGCGCTGATGGGCCGCAACGGCGCGGGCAAGTCCACGCTGCTCGGCTCGCTGGTGGGCCTGGTCCGTCCGGTGGCGGGCACGGTCCAGGTCGGCCAGGCGGACCCGGTCGACCCGGCCACCGCGAAGCCGCGCGCGATCGCTCGGGCGGTCGGGCTGGTGCCGCAGGACCCGGGCAGCCTGCTGTACGCGGAGACGGTGGCGCAGGAGTGTGCCCAGGCCGACCGGGACTTCGACGCGCCGGCCGGCAGTTGTGCCCGGCTGCTGGAGCGGCTGGCTCCCGGCGTATCCCCCGACCGTCATCCCCGCGACCTGTCCGAGGGGCAGCGGCTGTGCCTGGTGCTGGCCGTCGTGCTCACCGGGCAGCCGCCGCTGCTGTTGCTGGACGAGCCGACCCGAGGGCTCGACTACACCGCCAAGGCACGGTTGACGCGGATCGTCCGGGACCTCGCCGCCGCTGGGCACGGCGTGGTGTTCGCCACCCACGACGTCGAACTCGTCGCGGAGGTGGCCACCCGGGTGGTCGTACTCGCCGACGGGGAGGTGGTCGCCGACGGGCCGGTGGGTTCGGTGGTGGCCGCGTCGCCGACGTTCGCCCCGCAGGTGGCGAAGATCCTGCGGCCGCTGCCCTGGCTCACCGTCGCCGACGTGGCCGCCGCGCTGGAACCCGCGTCGTGACCGAGGGCGCGACCGAGGCCGTGACCCAGGTCGTACGCCTGCGGCCGCGGTCGGTCGCGGCCCTCGCGGTGGCCGGCCTGGTCGGCGTGCTCGGCTTCGGCTGGCCGTTCCTGACCGGTGCCGGCGACGCAGGCGCCGCGGCTCGGGGCGCCGGCCCGAACGCGCCGTACCTCTTCCTCGTCCTGCTTCCGCTCGTCATCGCGGTCGTGCTGGCCGAGCTGACCGAGGGCGGCATGGACGCCAAGGCCGTCGCCATGCTCGGCGTACTCTCCGCGGCCGGGACCGCGCTGAGGGCGCTCAGCCCGGGCACCGGCGGGTTCGAGCCGACGCTGTTCCTGGTGATCCTGGCCGCCCGGGTGTTCGGTGCGGGGTTCGGGTTCGCGCTGGGCTCGGTGGTGATCCTTGCCAGCGGGCTGGCGACCGGCGGCGTGGGTCCGTGGCTGCCGTTCCAGATGGTCGGCCTCGCCTGGGTCGGGCTGGCGGCCGGACTCCTGCCGCGTGCGTCCGGCCGGGCCGAGCGGGTGCTGCTCGCGGGGTACGCGAGCGTGGCGGGGTTCGCGTTCGGCGCGCTGCTCAACCTGTCCTTCTGGCCGTTCTCCACCTCGCTGCCGGCCGGGATGAGCTACGCCGCGGGCGAGCCGGTGCTCACCAACCTCCGCCACTACGCGGCGTTCTACGTCACCACGTCGTTCGGCTGGGACTGTGTTCGCGCAGTGGTGAACGCCGCCCTGATCCTGCTCGCCGGCCGGGTGGTGCTCGGCACCCTGCGCCGGGCGGCCAGGCGGGCGGCGTTCGAGGCTCCGGTGGACTTCGACGCACCTGTGAACGTCACCGCACCTGTGAACGTCGACGCACCAGCGAACTTCGGGGCGCCGGCGGAGCAGTCCACGGGTCAGCTGCCGCCGGCTCAGCGGACGGATCGGCCGGCGGACACCCGCTGGGCGAGGCCGTAGCCGACGGCCTCCTCGGCGGTGAGGAACCGGCCGGTCCGCAGGTCGGCGGCGACCGACTCGGCCTGCCGTCCGGTCGCCTCCGCCAGCAGGCCCACCAGGTCGTCGCGCTGACGGAGGTACTCCTGTGCGTAGGTGTCCACCTCGGTGGCCGTGCCGGTCCGCTCGGGTGCCTTCGGCTCGGCCAGCCGGAACCGCGCGTGGGGGTAGGCGATCCGCACCGGCGCCGCCGCGAACACCGCGACCGCCGGGCCGCTCACCTCACCGACCGCGACCGCGGTGAGTTCGGCGCGCAGGACGTGCACCGTGTCGGCCAGACTGAGCGCGGCGCCCAGGGTGCCGTCCGGGCAGGACAGGTGCAGCTGGATCGGGTCGGGGGCCAGCGCCTCCAGGGTGAGCAGCTGGGCGGCCGTACGGGTCGCGCGCTCCTCGTCGAGGAAGCCCCGGGCCAGTACGACCCGGCGCTCGAACAACTGCTCGGCGACGTAGGAGTCGAAGGTCATCGCCCGGTCGTCCCTCATGACGGCTCCTCCGGTGTGATCTGGCCGCTGCGGCTGGTCATGCCTCTGCGACTGGTCGGGCATCGCCGCCGAGCCGGACGTCGAGCCGGTGGCCGACGGCGGCGGCGTAGCGCTCCAGGGTGGACAGGCGTACGTCGGCCTCGCCGGCCTCCAGCCGGGCGACCGCCGACTGGGACGTACCCATCCGCGCGGCCACCTGGGTCTGGGACAGCCCGGACCGGCGGCGCAGGTCGACCAGCGACTCGGCCAGTGCCCGCCGCCGCTGCGCCATCTCCCGGAAACCGGGCATCACCGGCAGGTCGTCGTCACCGGCCCGGGAGGACGGAGTGGACGGCGAGGACGGAGACGGCTCGTTCGCCATACCGGAAACGCTATCTCGCAAACGAGATAGCCGCCAGCGTCTCAGGCGCTGTCAGGCAGTGGGAGAGGCCTCGACGAAGGGCGGGCGGCGGACCGAGAAGGCCTCCCGCCGGCCACGTACGTCGACCGCGACCTCGTCGCCCTCGCTCACCCCGGCGTCCAGCAGGGCCAGCCCGATCCCCACCCGCCGGGTCGGGGAGAACGTCCCGCTCGTCACCACGCCCACGGGCGAGCCTTCGGCGCCGACCACGGACATGCCCGGCCGCGGAATGCCCCGCCCGCGTGCCTCCAGGCCGAGCAGCCGCCGCGCCGGCCCGGCCGCGCGCTCCTCCGACAGCACCGACCGGCCCCAGAACGCGGGCTTCTTCCAGCCGACGGCCCAGCCGAGGCGGGCCTGCACCGGGGTGATGTCGAGGGAGATGTCCTGCCCGTGCAGGGGGTAGCCCATCTCGGTGCGCAGCGTGTCGCGGGCGCCGAGTCCGCAGGCCGCGATGTCGTACGCCTCGCCGGCGGCGAGGATCGCGTCCCAGAGCTCCGGCCCGGCGTGCGCAGGCGCCACGAGCTCGTACCCGCGTTCGCCGGTGTAGCCGGTACGGCAGACGGTGACCGGCGCTCCCTGCCAGTCGGCCTGCACGAACGACATGTACCCGTGCCCGATGGGGAGCCCGGCGGCGGCGAGGACGTCGTCGCTGCGCGGGCCCTGGACGGCGAGCACCACGAAGTCGTCGTGCAGGTCGACGACCTCGACCCCGCCCGGCGCCTGGGCGGCGAGCCGGCGGACGACCTCGGCGCAGTTGGCGGCGTTCGGCACGAGGAACACCTCGTCGGGGCCGCGCAGGTAGGCGATGAGGTCGTCCACCACTCCGCCGGAGGCTTCGTCGCAACACAGGGTGTACTGCGCCTTGCCCGGCTCGATCCTGGACAGGGAGTTGCTGAGGGTGGAGTCGACGTAGTCCGCCGCGCCGGGGCCGCTGACCCGAGCCTTGCCCAGGTGGCTCACGTCGAACACACCGGCGGCGGACCGCACGGCCGCGTGCTCGCGCAGGACGCCTCCCCCGGCGTACTCCAGCGGCATCTCCCAGCCACCGAACTCCGCGAACTTCGCACCGAGGGCCTGGTGCCGGTCGTGCAGCGGCGAACGTTTCATGACCGCGAACCTACCGAACCGGCCCTCCGGGGACGGCGTAGCATCCGCCGGGACAGGCTTGGTGAAGTTGTCACATCCGTTCACCCGCACTGTTCACCCGCACGGGAACCGGCAACCAGTCGCACGAGCCGGCACCGTGTCAGCCCAGTCAGCCCAGAGTCAGCACCGAATCGGCACGAGGAGAGATCAAGCGTGAGTGTGAAAAGTCCGAGCATCTCCGTCCGCAAGGCGTCCGCCCCTTCGGTGAAGGTGGACGCGCTGGTCGTCGGCGTGGCGCCGGGTGACCAGGAAGTGACGCTCGACTCCGGAGCGCGCGAGCTCGACAAGGCGTTCGGCGGCCGGCTCGCCTCGACCCTCGCCTCCCTGGGCGCGAAGGGCAAGGCGGAGGAGGTGACGCTGCTCCCCTCCCCCTCCGGGGTGGACGCCACCCTGGTCGCGGCGGTCGGGCTGGGCGGTGAGGAGCCCGGGGCCGAGGCGCTGCGCCGGGCCGCCGGTGCGGTCGTACGCCGGCTGGCCGGCAAGGCGGACACCGTGGCGTTCGCGGTGGGCGACGGAACCGCCGAGAGCGTCGGCGCACTCGCCGAGGGTGCCCTGTTCGGGTCGTACGCCTTCGACCGCTACCGCACCAACGCCGACAAGCGGCCGGCGCCGATCTCCGCGGTCACCGTGCTGACCGGCAAGCCCCGCGACAAGGCCGTCAAGGCCGCCTTGACACGAGCCGAGGCGGTGGCGGCGGCGGTCAACCTCACCCGCGACTGGGTCAACACCGCGCCGTCCGACCTCTACCCCGAGGTGTTCGCGGACGAGGCCAAGGCGGCCGGCAAGCGGGCCGGGCTCACCGTCGAGGTGCTCGACCGCAAGGCGCTGGAGGCCAAGGGCTACGGCGGAACGCTCGGCGTCGGCCAGGGTTCCGAACGCGAGCCGCGCGTCGTCCGGCTGAGCTACAAGCCGGCCCGCGCCAAGAAGCACCTGGTCTTCGTCGGCAAGGGAATCACGTTCGACACCGGCGGCATCTCGCTCAAGCCGAACGAGGGCATGCTCACCATGAAGAGCGACATGGCCGGTGCGGCGGCGGTGCTGGCCGCGGTCACCGCGGTCGCCGACCTGCAGCTCCCGGTCGCGGTGACGGCCTGGGCGCCGATGGCTGAGAACATGCCGTCCGGGTCCGCCCAGCGGCCCTCCGACGTGCTCCGCATCTACGGCGGCAAGACGGTGGAGGTGCTCAACACCGACGCCGAGGGCCGGCTCGTCCTGGCCGACGCCATCGCCCGGGCCAGCGAGGACAAGCCCGACGTCATCGTCGACGTGGCCACCCTCACCGGCGCCTGCATGGTCGCGCTCGGCGGCCGGACGTTCGGGATCATGGGCAACGACGAGGACTTCAACTCGTTCGTACGCCGGACCGCCGGCCGCGCCGGTGAGGAGGGCTGGCCGCTGCCCATCCCCGAGGGCACCCGGGAGAGCCTGGACTCCAAGGTCGCCGACCTCGCCAACGTCGCCCGCGGCCGGCTGGGCGGCGCCCTGGTGGCCGCGAGCTTCCTGAACGAGTTCGTCGGCGAGGGGATCCGGTGGGCGCACCTGGACATCGCCGGACCGTCGTACAACGACAGCGCCGCCTGGGGTTACACCCCGGTCGGCGGCACGGGCAGCAGCGTGCGCACGCTGGTCGGCCTGGCCGAGGCCGCGGCGGCGGGTGAGCTGTAGCCCGGCCGGAGTTCGAAGCGCGTAGCGCTCGCACGACGTCGGCGCGCTCCCGGCGTGGTGGGCTAACCCGCCTCGCCGGGAGCGGTCGGTCCGAGGGACTTCGCCTGCTTCTCCGCGGCCGCCCGCCGGCTGTTCCACGCCCGCATGCGCTGGGGGTAGCCGACCACCTGCGCGTCGTAGCTGGGGATGCCCAGCCGGTTGGCGAACTCGTGTGCCCTCGCGGCGTCGGGCACCCGGCGCCGGGTCCACTCCCCGTCGTCGGCGACCAGCAGCAGGGTGGTCTCCGTCACGGTCGTCCGCGGCTCGACGAAACCCTCGACGCCGCGGCGGGTGCGGGCGAACTCCGTGAGGTGGGCGAGGTCCTCACTCGCACCGGATCCCCGGACGCGGGCAGGGGGCGAGCCGGCGCGCCACCGGAACCACCGCGGCATCGCGACCTCCTTCACAGCGGACGCTGACTTGTCGATCGAACGCACGAAGTGTGCCGCAGGTTCCAGACGTCTGGAAGGCTCTGACACCTTGCTGCCGACAGCCCGCCGACGGACGTTCCATACCCGGGCACAGACCCGCCCAAGCCCGTACGAACCCGCACGATTCGCCGGTCCGGATACCACGCCGACGCGGCCGGGACGGACCCTTTGGGCACTTGGGCACCGAGGGTGGAAAGATGACGTTGGCGTGACGACCCCGGGCCGGCCCACACCGGCGCAGGGGCCGCCGACACCACGTTCAGACAGGTTCAGGCAGGCAGGATCAGACCAGCGGCACGGAGGACCCCGTGGCGGACAATGACGCCGGCACCTCGTTCGACCTTGTGATCCTCGGCGGAGGCAGCGGCGGGTACGCGTGCGCACTGCGCGCGGCCGAGCTCGACATGCGGGTCGCGCTCGTGGAGAAGGACAAGCTGGGCGGCACCTGTCTGCACCGCGGCTGCATCCCCACCAAGGCGCTCCTGCACGCCGCCGAGATCGCCGACAACGCCCGCGACGGCGCCGACTTCGGCATCCGCTCGACGTTCGAGGGCGTCGACATGGCGGGGGTCAACAAGTACAAGGACGGCGTCGTCAACCGCGCGTTCCGTGGCGTCGGCGGACTGCTCAAGGCCCGTGGCGTCACGGTCGTCGAGGGTGCGGGCCGGCTGGTCGCGCCCAACGCCGTCCAGGTCAACGGCACGCGCTACGAAGCACCCCACATCGTCCTCGCCACCGGGTCCTACTCCCGCACCCTGCCGGGCCTCGACATCGACGGCGAACGCGTCATCACCAGCGACCACGCCCTCCAGCTCACCGACGTACCCTCCTCGGTCATCGTGCTCGGCGGCGGCGTGATCGGTGTGGAGTTCGCCAGCGTCTGGCGTTCCTTCGGCGCCGACGTCACCATCATCGAGGCGCTCCCCCGGCTGCTGGCCGCCGAGGACGAGGCGAGTTCCAAGGCCGTCGAACGCGCCTTCCGCAAGCGCGGCATCACCTACAGGACCAACACGCCGTACAAGAGCGTCGAACGCACCGACCAGGGCGTACGCCTGACCGCCGAGTCCGGCGAGACCTACGACGCCGACCTCCTCCTGGTCGCCGTGGGCCGCGGCCCGGCGATCGCCGACCTCGGCTACGAGGACGTCGGCGTAGCGATCGACCGCGGCTTCGTCCGTGTCGACGAGCGGCTGCGCACCACCGTCCCGGGCATCCGCGCGGCCGGTGACATCGTGTTCGGCCTGCAGTTGGCCCACCGCGGCTTCCAGCAGGGCATCTTCATCGCCGAGGACATCGCGGGGCTCGACCCGGCGGTGATCGACGAGACCGGCATCCCGCGGGTGACCTACTGCGACCCCGAGGTGGCCTCGATGGGCCTCACCGAGTCCGCCGCCGCTGACAAGTACGGAGCGGACGGGATCGAGACGTTCACCTACGACCTGGCCGGCAACCCCAAGAGCCAGATCCTCAAGACGCAGGGCTTCGTGAAGGTGGTCCGGGCCAAGAACGGCCCGGTCGTCGGCATCCACATGGTGGGTGCCCGCGTCGGCGAACTCGTCGGCGAGGCCCAACTGATCTACAACTGGGAGGCGTTCCCCGAGGAGGTCGCCCAGCTGGTCCACATGCACCCGACCCAGAGCGAAGCGATCGGCGAGGCTCACCTGGCCCTCGCCGGCAAGCCGCTGCACGTGCACGGCTGAGGCGCCTCACCCCCAAGGCCCAGGTTCGGCAAACCACGACAAGGAGCAAGCATGCCGGTCTCCGTCACCCTTCCCGCCCTAGGGGAGAGCGTCACCGAGGGAACTGTCACGCGGTGGCTGAAGCAGGTGGGCGAAACCGTCCAGGCTGACGAGCCGCTGCTCGAGGTCTCCACGGACAAGGTCGACACCGAGATCCCCGCGCCGAGCGCGGGCGTTCTGCTGCAGATCACCGTCGGTGAGGACGAGACCGTCGAGGTCGGCGCCGAACTCGCCGTCATCGGCTCGGAGGGCGAGCAGGCCGAGGGCGGCGGCGCGCACGACTCGGCCCAGGCCGAGCAGGAGGCCGAGCCCGAACCCGCGCAGGAGCAGGAAGAGCCGGCCGCCGCCGAGCAGGAGCCCGCGCCGGTGTCCGCGAACGGTTCGGGCGGGGGTTCGGCCGAGGGCACCTCGGTCACCCTGCCCGCGCTCGGCGAGAGCGTCACCGAGGGCACCGTCACCCGCTGGCTGAAGCAGGTCGGCGACAAGGTGGAGGCCGACGAGCCGCTGCTCGAGGTCTCCACCGACAAGGTCGACACCGAGATCCCGGCCCCGAGCGCGGGCACCCTGGTCCAGATCACGGTCGGCGAGGACGAGACCGTCGAGGTCGGCGCCGAGCTGGGCGTGATCTCCACCGGCGCCGCGGCGGCACCCCGGCACGCCGCGCCGAAGCCCAGCGAGCCGGCGGAGGCGGAGCAGAAGCCCGCCCCGAAGGCCGAGCCGAAGCCCGAGGCCAAGCCCGAGCCGAGGCGCGAGCCCGAACAGCCGGCGGCCCGCCAGGAGCCGGCTCAGCCCGCGGCACAGAAGCCGGCCGCCCAGCCGCAGCGTCCCGCCGCCTCCACGGCCACCGAGGAGGGATCGGCGCAGTACGTCACTCCGCTGGTACGCAAGCTGGCCGCCGAGCACCAGGTCGACCTGTCCTCGGTGACCGGCTCCGGCGTCGGCGGGCGCATCCGCAAGCAGGACGTGCTGGACGCGGCGAAGGCCCGGCAGGAGGCCGAGCAGGCCGCCAGCCAGGAGAGCGCGGCCGCGCAGGGGCTGCCTGGTGCGGCACCGGCCGTCCAGTCCGCGCCAGCCCAGCCCAGCCCGCTGCGCGGGACGACCGAGAAGCTCAGCCGGCCGCGCAAGGTGATCGCCCAGCGAGTGCACGAGTCGCTGCAGAACACCGCCCAGCTCACCACCGTGGTCGAGGTCGACGTGACGGCCATCGCCCGCATCCGCGACCGGGCCAAGCGCGGCTTCCAGCAGCGGGAGGGCATCAAGCTGTCCTTCCTGCCGTTCTTCGCCAAGGCGGCGCTGGAGGCCCTCAAGGAGCACCCGAAGCTCAACGCCAGCCTGGACCTGGACAAGGGCGAGGTGACCTACCACGCCAACGAGAACCTCGTGATCGCGGTCGACACCGAGCGCGGCCTGATGGTGCCGGTCATCCACGACGCCGGGGACCTCAACGTCACCGGGCTCGCCAAGCGGATCACCGACCTGGCCGAGCGCACCCGCACCAACAAGATCACGCCGAACGAGATCTCCGGCGGCACGTTCACCATCACCAACACCGGCAGCCGGGGCGCGTTGTTCGACACGCCGATCTTCTTCCAGCCGCAGGTCGCCATCCTGGGCACCGGCTCGGTGGTGAAGCGGCCGGTCGTGGTCGACACCCCGCTCGGGGAGACCATCGCCATCCGGCACATGGTCTACCTCGCGCTGAGCTACGACCACCGGCTGATCGACGGGGCGGACGCCGCGAGGTTCCTGGTCGCGGTCAAGACCCGGCTGGAGGACGGCAGCGTGGCCGCGGAGTTCAGCAGCTGAGTTCTCTCCGCGTGATCACCGCGTTCCGTTCGTAGCGACTGAGCAGAACGCACGTCGGCCCGTTCCCGGACTCACCGGGGACGGGCCGACGCGCGTCTTCGGCGTCCCCTCGCGTGTCCGCGACCTGATCTTGGTCGAGCATGCCGTCCGCCTCGCAGGGCATGCTGGCCGCATGAGATTCGTTCTGGCGGGTGGCTCGGGGTTCCTCGGACAGGCGTTGCGCACGCGGCTCACCGGCGAGGGGCACGAGGTGACCCAGTTGGTGCGCCGCCCGCCGCAGGCCGCGGACCAGAGGCGGTGGGACCCCGACCGGGGCCAGGTCGACGCCGAGGTGCTCGCGGGCGCCGACGCGGTGGTCAACCTCGCCGGAGCCAACCTGGGCCGGGTGCCGTGGACTTCGTCGTACCGGCAGACGATCCGGACCAGCCGGCTGGGCACCACCTCGACGCTCGCCCGCGCACTGGCCGAGCTGCCCGACCCACCGGTGTTCGTGTCCGGAAGCGCCACCGGCTACTACGGCAAGGACCGCGGCGACCTGCTGCTGGACGAGGACTCCCCCGCGGGCGACGGCTTCCTCGCCGAGCTGTGCCGCGACTGGGAGGCCGCCACCGATCCCGCCGACCGCGCGGGCGTCCGCGTCGTGCACCTGCGTACGTCACCGGTGCTCGATCGTTCCGGCGGGGTGTTCAAGCTGATGGAGCGGCAGTTCCGGCTCGGTGCGGGCGGGCGGCTCGGGTCAGGCCGGCAGTACCTCCCGATGATCGCGCTGGACGACTGGCTGTCGGCGGTGCAGTTCCTGGTCGACCGGGCGGACGCGCGCGGTCCGTACAACCTCACGATCCCCGAGCCCGCGACCAACGCCGAGTTCACCAAGGCGCTCGGCGCGGCGCTGCACCGGCCGACGCTGCTGCCGGTGCCCGCGGTGGCGCTGCGCACGGCTCTCGGGGAGTTCTCCGCGGAGATGCTCGGCAGTGTGCGGCTGATGCCACGCCGGCTGCTGGACGCGGGGTTCACCTTCGCCGCTCCCGACGTCACCGCGCTGGTGGACAGCGCGCTGCACCGCCGCTGAGCTCAGGCGCGTCCGGGCGCTCGGCGTCGGCTCAGCTTTCCTCGATCCGGGAGATCAGCCAGTCCTGGCTGGTGCGTACGAGCGTGATCCGGCGGTGCTTGGACTCGCCGGCCGGGCGGGGCACGCGTTCCCCGTCGTCGGACACCACGGAGTACGCCTGCAACTGGTCGACGACCCGCAGCACCGCCCGGTCGCGGCGTTCGCTGTCCACGTGCAGCGTCCGGACAGCGAAGCGAAGGCCCTCCACGTGGCAGCCGACCCGCACGCACTTGTCGATCTCGGTGCGGTCGTCGGCGGCCAGGTCGGAGCCGGCCGGGTAGTAGACCCGTGCCAGCACGGCCGGATCGTTCTTCGCGTACGCCTGCGCGCGGCGGGCGTCCAGGACGGCGAGCACGTTTCGCCACCTGGCCTCCGCGCCGGCCGGGCCGGCCGGGCCGGGTGGAGCCTGCGGGGCGGACGTGCTCGGCTTCGTCGAGGGCTGTGTCGAGGGTTTCGTGGAGGGCTTCGTGGATTGGCGGCCGGTCGCGCTCGGGTTCGGTGAGGTGGTCGCCGTGGCGCTCGGTGCGCCCGTCCGCGCGGCGCTCGGAGCGTTGTCGGAACGCTTCGCCCAGGCGATCCCGCCGACGACCGCACCGGCGACCAGCACCACGGCGGCCGCCACCGCGACGATCAGGCCGATCCGCGGGCCGCGGTCGTCGTCGTCCAGGTCCAGGTCGTCGTCCGGACCGCCGGGAGCACCCGGCAGGGTGAACCCGCCCGGATCGGCCGACTCGTGCTCGGCCGCCACGCGCTCGCCGGGCGGGCTCGCCGGCGGCGATCCGTCCGCCTGCGCTGCCGGGACGTCCGGGGCCGCGGGCGCGCCGGTCATCGCCGCGAGGTCGGCGTCGGTGAGTACCAGCCCGACCGGGAAGCGAACCGGCGCCGGAGGGCACGCGGCGTAGAGCAGGTCGGCGAACTGCGCGGCGGTGGGGCGGCGAGCCGCCACCGGCTGCAGCCCCGCTCCGACGGCGTGCACCAGGCCGGACGGCGCATCCGGGACCGACTCGGCCAGCGGCGGGCGGGCCTGACCCGGCCGCGGGACCACACCGGTCAGGGCGGTGTAGCAGACCGCGGCCAGCCCGTAGACGTCCCCGGCGGGGCTGGTCGCCGGTCCGGGTGGGCCGTCGGGATCGGTGTAGCCGTGCGTGCCGAGGGACTCCCCGCCTTCGACCAGCGCAAGTACGCCCACGTCGGCGAGCAGCGGCCGCCCGTCGGCTGTGTAGAGGATCGCCTCCGGCGTCACGTCACCATGCAGGAGACCGCGCTCGTGCGCCGCGGCGAGGGCCTCGGCGACCGGTGCGGCCGTGGTGACCACCTCGCCGGGATCCAGCCGGCCGCGCCCGTGCAGGAGCTGGTCGAGGCTGCCGCCGTCGGCGTGCTCGAGTACCAGGACGATCTCGTCCCCGAGGGGAAGCGCCTCATGGACCCGTACCAGGTGCGGATGGTCGATCATGTCGAGGACGGACGCCAGCCGGCGTACGTCCTCCCGCGCGTCCGGCGTGCGCGGACGGATCCGTCGCAGGGCCACCTGCTCACCGGTGCCGTGGCGGCGGGCCTCCCACACCTCACCGGTGGCGCTCGCGCCGATCAGCGCACCCAGGTCGTAACCCTGTACGCGAAACTGCGCCCCCATGGTCGCCTCTCGTGCGCGGTCGGACGGTCTCGAACAGTCTCGTCAGTGGGCCGAAACCCTAGCGGGACGGCTCGGCAGGCGTCGTACCGGTGAGCTGCCTACTGGCGGCGATCAGCCACCCGCCCGAGCCGGAGCGTTCGAGCGTGATGCGGAAGCGCTTCGGCGGCCCGCCGTCGTGCGGATAGTAGTTGCCGTCGACCCGCATCCGGTAGGGCTGCAGCTGGCTCTCGGTGTCCACGACAACGCGGTCCGAACTCTGCGACACCACGTGCAGGGAGCGGATCGGCGTGCGAAGGCCGTCCACGCTGGTGACGCCGCCCTTCCGCTCGTAGTCCCGCATCCTGTCGAGGTCGTCGTTCAGCGGCGGCGACCCGGGCGTGTAGACCTGCGCGAGCAGCGCGCGGTTCCACTCCTTCCACGCCCTGGCCCTGCGGATGTCGAGCTCGTCCAGCACCTTCGCCCACCGGGCCTCTTCCGGCGACATGGCCGCCATGGTCGAGGTCGGCGTCGGGTCGGGGCCGGGTTCGCGGACGGCCCGCCACCCGAGTACGCCGGAGACCGCGACCACCACCAGCAGCAGCGGGATGCCGACCAACAGCAGCAGCCGAGCCCGGCCGGAACGCCCGGCGTCGCCGGTGTCGTCGGCCTCCTCGGAGTCCTCGCCTTCGTCGGCGTCCTCGGAGTCGGGAGTCGCGGCCCGCCCGGAGCGACCGGACCGGCGGGGGCGCCAGGAACGTCCGGAGCGACCGGTCGACTCGTCCTCGGCGAAGTCCTGGGCCGTGGTCGCATCGCCCGCGCCGCCGGTGGCGGTGTCGGTGTCGCCGTACGCACTGGGGAAGTCCGGTGGCGGAGTCGGCGCACCGGCGCGCGGACCGGTCCCGCTCCCCCGCGTCGGATCCCATCCGCCCCACCCCGCGGCGGCCTCACCCGCGGAGCCCGAGCCGGTGCCCGTTTTGGAGGCGTGGCCGGCCGTCGGGCCGGCGCCGATGCCGAAGCCGGTCCCAGTCCCGGTCCCCGTCCCCGGGCCGAGGTTCGGCCCGAACTGCGCGGAGTCCTCGCCACCCAGGCCGGCCGGGAACCGGACCGGCACGCTCGGGCAGGCCGCGGCGAGCTGGGCGCCGAACTGCGCCATCGCCGGGCGCTGCGCGGGCTGGGTCTGCAGGCCCGCCTCGACGATGTGCGCCAGCGCCGACGGGACCCCCGGCGCCACCTGGTGCAGCGGGCGGTGACCGAGCCCGGGCTCCGGGGTCGTCCCGGTCAGCGCGGCGTAGCAGACCGCGGCCAGGCCGTAGACGTCACCGGCAGGCGTCGGCGGCGTTCCGTCGTGACCGGCCGGGTCGGAGTAGCCGACGGTCCCCGCCTCGCCGCCCTCCACCAGTCGCAGCAGCCCGGCGTCGGCGAGCAGCGGGCGGGCGTCGGCGGTGAAGAGTACGTTCTCCGGCGTCACGTCCCCGTGCACGACGCCGCGCCGGTGCACCTCTTCCAGCGCGCCGGCCATGGCGGTCGCCACCGTGACGACCTCACCCGGGTCCAGCGTCGGCCGGGCGAGCAGCAACTGGCCGAGGCTGCCGCCCTCGGCGTAGTCGAGGACGAACACCACCTCACGCTCGTACGGCAGCATCTCCCGGATCCGCAGCACGTGCGGGTGGTCCAGGGACTCGAGGGCGGAGACGATCCGGCCGGCCTCGTCCTGCGCGCCGGCGTCGCGGGGGCGGACCCGCTTCAGCGCCGCCTGGGCACCCGAGGACAGCTCCCGGGCCAGCCAGACCTCACCCGCCGGCCCGGCGCCCAGCAGTCCCTCGATGTCGTATCCGTCGACGCGGAAGTCACCCTGCATGATGGGCCAATGATTCCATGGTGATCAGGCGCGGTGATCGGGCGTAACCGCGTCGCGGCGAGACCCGTTCCGCGGTGGAGGTCCGCGAGCGTTCTAAGCTGCGGTCATGGATTCCCTGCGGTTCGTCCGGGCCGGCTTCGGGTCGGAGGCAGTCGATTACACCACCGCCTGGGCACGCCAGCGTGAGCTGCATGCCGCGCGCGTCGCCGACCAGGCCCCCGACACGGTGCTCCTGCTGGAGCACGAGGCGGTCTTCACCGCCGGCAAGCGGACCGAGCCGCACGAGCGCCCGGTCGACGGCACTCCCGTCATCGACGTGGACCGCGGCGGGAAGCTCACCTGGCACGGCCCGGGTCAGCTGGTCGGCTACCCGATCGTGCGGCTGACCGAGCCGATCGACGTGGTGGCGTTCGTCCGCCGGCTCGAGGACGCGCTGATCGCGGTCTGCGCCGACACCGGCGTGCACACGGAGCGGATCGAGGGCCGCAGCGGGGTGTGGGTGCCCGCCGACGAGCGCGGTCCCGCCCGCAAGATCGCCGCCATCGGGCTGCGGGTGGCCCAGGGCGTGACCATGCACGGCTTCGCGCTCAACTGCGACTGCGACCTGTCGGCGTACGACCGGTTCGTGCCGTGTGGCATCACCGACGCGGGTACGACCTCGCTGTCGGTCGAACTCGGCCGCCCGGTCGGGGTGGCCGACGTGCTCGACACCGTCGAGCGTCGGCTCACCGACGCCCTGGCCCCGGTCGCCGACCAGGTGGCCTGACGGCTACTCGGGGCCGTCTACTCGGGGCGTCCGTCGAGGACCGGCTCCGCCGACGGGAACGTCAGCTCGACGTTCCGGAACGGCACCATCGCCAGCACCAGCGCGTGGGCGTAGAACGCCACCCGGTCGATGACCCCGCCGGTGAGCGGGCCGACCGTGCCGGTCGTGGACTTGGTGTCGATGCCGCCCAGCACCTCGTCGGTGGCGGCTCCGAGCTCCACGCCCGCACGAACCCGGTCGGCGATCTCCGCCGGAAGGGTGAAGGTCGCGGTCCGGCTCTCACCGCGGATGACCGGGCCGTCGGGCTCACGGCGACCGAGGACGACGATCCAGGCCATGCAGTCCAGGGCACCGTCGCGTTCGATCACACCACCCTCGACCCCGACCCACAGGCTGGCGTCCGGGCGCTCCTGACGGGCGGCCTCGGCGCGGTTGCGGGCGCCGCGCAGGGTCTCCTCGTCGCCGACCGGCTGGTGAGCCACTCCCGAGGCGACGTCGACCGTGACGGAGTCCACCTCGTCCTGACCAAGGGCGACCTTGACTGCTTCGAGCGTGGCGCGGCGCTTGACCGGATTGCCCGAGGCGATGACTACACACATAGACACGAGGCACAACCTAACCCCGGGCAGCAAACCCGGGTCACAGGAGGGCGGCGTACGCACGCACTTCCGGACGACCCGTCACCGCACCGTACGCTGAGGGGGTGACTGCGCTGGCCCCGGACGGACGCAAGCTGCTGCGCCTCGAAGCGCGCAACAGCCAGACGCCGATCGAGAAGAAGCCCGAATGGATCAAGACCCGGGCCCGGATGGGTCCGGAATACACCGAGCTCCGCTCACTGGTCAAACGTGAGGGGCTGCACACGGTGTGTCAGGAGGCGGGCTGTCCCAACATCTACGAGTGCTGGGAGGACCGCGAGGCGACGTTCCTCATCGGCGGCGACCAGTGCACCCGGCGGTGCGACTTCTGCCAGATCGACACCGGCAAGCCGGCCGACCTGGACCGCGACGAGCCCCGCAGGGTGGCCGAGAGCGTCCGCCAGATGGGTCTGCGCTACGCCACGATCACCGGCGTAGCCCGTGACGACCTGCCCGACGGCGGGGCCTGGCTGTACGCCGAGACGGTGCGGGTCATCCACGAGCTCAACCCCGACACCGGGGTGGAAAACCTCATCCCGGACTTCAACGGCAAGCCCGACCTGCTGCGGGAGGTGTTCGACTCCCGGCCGGAGGTGCTGGCCCACAACGTCGAGACCGTGCCCCGGATCTTCAAGCGGATCCGCCCCGGTTTCCGGTACGAGCGGTCGCTGGACGTCATCCGGCAGGCCAGGGAGTACGGCCTGGTCACCAAGTCCAACCTCATCCTGGGCATGGGCGAGGAACGCCACGAGATCAGCGCGGCGATGCGCGACCTGGTGGACGCGGGTTGTGAGCTGCTGACGATCACTCAGTACCTCCGCCCCTCCATCCGCCACCACCCGGTCGAGCGCTGGGTGAAGCCGGAGGAGTTCGTCGAACTCTCCGAGGAGGCGAGTGGACTAGGCTTTGCGGGAGTGATGTCCGGACCGCTCGTCCGCTCCTCTTACCGCGCCGGCCGGCTCTACCGCCAGGCGCTGGAGTCCCGGGAGCAGCCGGCGTCGTCCACCTGAGCAACCACCCGTGCCGGGGCAGCCGACCCCGTACACCTTGAGGAAGGACCCACCAGCCGACCATGGCCAAGCGCGACGAGACTCCCGAGAACAAACAAGGCCGTGTCGCCCAGGTCCGCGCCGCCTACTCGATCACGAAGGAAGTGCAGCCGCGGATCGGGCTGATGCTCGCCGGCATCTTCCTCGCCGTGATCGTGGTGTTCGTCGCCGTCGGTTTCGTGCTGAAGAACCCCGTCCTGTGGGGCGTCACGGGCATTCCGTTCGCCGTCCTGCTCACGGTGATCTTCTTCGGCCGGCGGGTGGAGAAGGCGGCCTACTCCCGCCTGGAGGGCCAGCTCGGTGCGGGGGCGAACGCCCTGTCCACCCTGCGCAAGGGCTGGACGGTCGACCCGGCGGTCGCGGTGACGCGCAACCAGGACGTCGTACACCGGGTGGTGGGCCGGCCGGGCATCGTGCTGGTCGCCGAGGGCGCGCCCAACCGGGTCGGCAACCTGCTCGCCAACGAGAAGCGCAAGCACGCCCGGGTCGCTCCCGACACCCCGATCTACGACGTGGTCGTCGGCGACGGTGAGGGTCAGGTCCCGCTGCGCAGGTTGTCCGGCCATGTCATGAAGCTTCCCCGCAACCTCCGCCCGGCCGAGGTCACCGAGGTGCTCAACCGGCTGAAGGCGCTGTCGGCCAACCGGAGCCAGCTGCCGATCCCGAAGGGCCCGCTCCCTCGCAACGCCAAGCTTCCCCCGGGCGCGTCCCGCCCGCGGTAGCCCGCCGCGCCCCGCCCCGGTGTCTCCGGGGCTCAGCGTTTCCGGGGCTCAGCGCGCGCGGACCAGGACGGTGCCCGCCAGCCGGTCGTGCAGGCCGCGGCCGTCGGCGTCCACGACCAGCGGCGGGATCACGAGCAGGACGAGCACCGCACGGATCAGCGAACGCGCGAAGCCCACCGGCCGGCCGTCCAGGCGGGCGACCACCAGGTGCCGCATCCGCTGCCCGATGCTGGCGCCGACGAACGCCGTCATCAGCCAGATCTCCGCCCCGAACACCATCAGCGGGACGAAATCGACGGCCGTCATCGGCGGCTGCCAGACGCTCGCGTCGCGGACCAGGGCGATCGCCACCAGGTTGGCCAGCAGCCAGTCCAGGAGCAGGGCGGTGATCCGCGCACCCCAGCCGGCCAGCGCGCCGCGGCCCTCCTCGGGCAGGCCCAGCCGGTAGCCGGCGTACTGCTGATCCGTGGCCGCAACCGGACCCCGACGAGACCTCTCCTGCTCGGGCATGCCCCGAGGTTATCCTCTGACACTTCAGGTCCTACGGGACCGTTGGCCGGTCCGACCAGGCTGTCTGCGGGTCTGACAAGGCCCTCGGCGCGGCTCTCCGAAGCCCCCGACGAGGTGCAGGGTCGGTGCCCCGCGCCGGGTCCGAGTGCGCCAAACTGGCCGTAACACGCGCGCAACATTCGCGATACGGCAGGGAAACGGCCAGCTCCTAGCGTCGCCTGCCAAGAGACGGAGGAGGCCGAATGTTCGAAAGCGCCGACGAGCTGTTGGCATTCGTACGTGACGAGGGCGTCGAGTTCATCGACGTTCGCTTCTGTGACCTGCCGGGGGTCATGCAGCACTTCAACGTGCCGGCGGGGTCGTTCACCGAAGACGACATCGCCAACGGCCTGATGTTCGACGGGTCGTCGATCCGCGGCTTCCAGGCCATCCACGAATCCGACATGAAGCTGGTTCCGGACCCGGCGACCGCGTTCGTCGACCCGTTCCGGGAGCACAAGACGATCGCCATCAACTTCTCGATCGTCGACCCCTTCACCGACGAGCCGTACAGCCGCGACCCGCGCAACGTCGCCGCCAAGGCCGAGGCCTACCTCAAGGCGAGCAACATCGCCGACACCGCCTACTTCGGACCCGAGGCCGAGTTCTACGTCTTCGACGACGTGCGCTTCGAGACCAAGCAGAACGCCGGTTACTACCACATCGACTCGATCGAGGGTGCGTGGAACACCGGCAAGGAGCAGGAGGGCGGCAACAAGGGATACAAGCCGCGCTACAAGGGCGGCTACTTCCCGGTCGGCCCGACCGACCACTTCGCCGATCTGCGCGACAAGATGGTCGCCCAGCTGCTGGCGTCCGGCATCGAGGTCGAGCGCGCGCACCACGAGGTGGGCACCGCGGGCCAGGCCGAGATCAACTACAAGTTCGACTCGCTGCTGCACGCGGGCGACACCCTGATGCTGTTCAAGTACATCATCAAGAACGTCGCCTGGAACTCCGGCCACACCGCGACCTTCATGCCGAAGCCGCTGTTCGGTGACAACGGTTCGGGCATGCACTGCCACCAGAGCCTGTGGAAGGACGGCCAGCCACTGTTCTACGACGAGCTCGGCTACGGCGGCCTGTCCGACATGGGCCGGTGGTACATCGGCGGGCTGATCAAGCACGCGCCCAGCCTGCTCGCGTTCACCAACCCGACGGTCAACTCCTACCACCGGCTGGTCCCGGGCTTCGAGGCTCCGGTCAACCTGGTCTACAGCCAGCGCAACCGGTCTGCCGCGGTGCGGATCCCCGTCACCGGTACGAGCCCGAAGGCCAAGCGGATCGAGTTCCGGGTGCCGGACCCGTCCTGCAACCCGTACCTCGCGTTCGCGGCCATGCTGATGGCCGGCGTCGACGGCATCCGCAACAAGATCGAGCCGCCGGAGCCGATCGACAAGGACCTTTACGAGCTGCCGCCGGACGAGCACGCGTCGGTCAACCAGGTCCCGGGTTCCCTGGGGGCGGTCCTCGACCGGCTCGAGGTCGACCACGACTACCTCCTCGAAGGTGGCGTGTTCACCCCGGACCTGATCGAGACCTGGATCGACTGGAAGCGCACCAACGAGATCGACCCCGTGCGTCTGCGCCCGCACCCGCACGAGTTCGAGCTGTACTACGACATCTGATCCACCCGGCCTGCCGGCCGACGGATCCGACGACGGCGGCCGACCCGCACTCGCCCCTGGTGGCGAAATGCGGGTCGGCCGCCGTTTTCCATGATCATGTGTACCGAATCTGTACCGGCGCCTGCTCACTCCCCGGCGCGGGTCCGCAACAGCGCTCTCACTGAAAGCGGCCGCGTCCGCCTGATCCTCGTATCCGAAAGAAACCGGATCGGCTCTGGTTCCGATTTGGCCGCACGCCCTCCCGCTGACCTGTCATTCTCTCGCCGTGACCACGACCCAGGATTTGCGGTTCAACTCTCGCGTGCGGACCATCACCGCGGCCGCCCTGCTGCTCGCGCTGGCTGTCGCGATGGGAACCCTGTTCCTGGAGCAAGCGAACAGGTACGTCATGCTCGGCGACAATCAAGGCTGCCCGCGCACCGTCCTGGAGGAGATGTTCAACCTCAAGGAGGGCCTCTACCACGAGGGCGAGCCACGTTCGGACGCACAGATCACGACTGACAAGAAGGCCTGCCTGCGAGCAGCTCTCCCGTCGATGACCGTCGCCACCACATCCATGACCGGCGCTGTCCTGCTCCTCGCGGCCGGAGTCACGCTCCTTACGCGAGCGATCCCACGGGCCCGATGGCTCCTTCTCACCGCTGCGGGCGCCGGCATCGCGGTGACGATCATCGTCGTGATGGCCACGCAGCCAGGGTGACGGCCGCCCGGCGAGAAGAGCCAGGCTCGCTATCCCGTCCGTAGGGCAGCTTGCCGGCGGCCAGCTTGTGGACTACAGCCTGCCGATCGGTGCGATCAGCGCCTCGTCTGCCGGGCAGACCCACACCGCCTGGCGGTCGCGTGTGGAGACGACGAGTGGATGGCGATCGGGGTGATGCGGGCACGGCGGCCAGTTCGTGGGCGCCCACCGACCTTCGATCGCGATTTCTTGAATCTGATCAGCGACCGCCGCGATGCGCTCGAACTCGGGGGCCGAACCGTCGACCGAGATGCCGGTAGCACTGATGCCGTTCGGATCCAATACCGTCGCCTCGCCGCTCCCTGTCCAGCCGTCCACTACCGACGGCAAACTGATGCCAGTGCCCTGGAGATCCCGTTGCACCGGTTCCAGCGCCTGCCGCAGCACCTCGTCCATGGAGTCAGCATCACAGGTCGGCATCGAAGTGTCGGCCAGCCACGACGGCGAGGCGGGGTGCTGACGCCGGATGCCAGTCGGTTGCCTGCGGGCGGCTGGTCGTGTCAACTTCTCGGCTTTGAGGCACCGCGCTCCCGGTGGGGACTCCCGGGGCCGTGTATGCGGTCACATACTGTCGCTGCGCCAACTGGCGATGACGCTATGCGTACCAGGTGTGTACCTGACGGCTAGGAGGCGCTTTGCGCGACCCAGCGCATCGGGTCGCCCCAGCCGAGGTCGGAGATTCCAGCCGCGTCGAGGGCCAGCGCGACCAGGGTGCGCCGGTGTGCGGCGAAGGTCAGGACGTGCGCGATCATGCCGCCGTAGCTGAACACTTCGGCGGGCTCGCACAGCGCGTCGACGAAAGTGTCGTCGAGCCTGCCGTGATCGGTGGCCTCGACGACGTGCGCCAGGAAGGTCGGGCCCTCCTCTGCGAGCCGACGGCGCAGCGAGTCCACCGACTCGTGCTCCTCGACCGACCAGTCATATGGCCGGTTGGCTATCGCCGCGTTCCACATGCCCATCTGCCCCACCAGGCGTGACAGCAGGGATCGGATCGTCTGCCGGTCCTCATCGACCGACAGTTCGATCACGGCGTCGAGCCGCTCGTCATCGAGCCGAGCGGCGCGTTCGACCATCTCGCCGACGAGCCAGACGTGGTGCTCGACCATCTTGGTCAGCAGGTCCATCGAGGTCACCTTCTTCTGGGCAGGCAGCCGAAGACTGCCGGGTGGGTGGAAGTGCACGTTGCTCGGCCCGTCGAGGCGTAGCCGCGTGGGCCGGGCCCGGTACCGGCCCGGTCCCACCCCGTAGGCCCGGGTGAAGGCCCGGGTGAACGCCTCGTGCGAGCCGTAGCCGGCCTCGACCGCGATGTCGAGGATCGTCAGTTCGGTGGACAGCAGGCGGTACGCCGCCCGCTCGAGCAGCACCCGGCGGCGCAGAGCCGCCGGCGGTTCCCCACCCGCCGAGGAGACGATCCGATCGAGGTGGAACCGGGACAGGTGCAGGCGTGCGGCCAGGTCAGCTGCGGTGGCGTGGTGGTCGTCGAGCACGGACGCGAGGACGTCGACGAACCCGAGGAAGTGGTCGGCTGCTGGCATGCCCCCATCCTGCCGGCGCCGAAGGCCGCCGCGTTTGATCGTCGTTGCGCACCGTCGGCCCGGAGACGGACGAGCTCCTCGATGACCCCACCGTGGCCCAACGCCGACAATCTGCGCTTGACAGCGGGCACGCCCGCCGTACGCGGAATGGCTGAGTTGCCCCTCGTCCGTGTGCGCGGCTGATCAATCTTCGGCCGCCTCGAGTGGAACGCCGTCGCATGACTACTCGAGGCACCTTGTGCGAACCTCTGCAGGTGACGTTGGTGTGGGTTACCGGCAACTCAGGGGTCGGCAAGTCGACGGTCTGCGGGTTGCTGAAGGACCGTGGCGCGCTTGCGGTCGACGCCGACTGGGAGGGCTACAGCCACTGGGTCGGGCGTACGGGCGGACAGGTCGTCACCGACCCGCCCTATCCGGTGCCGGCCGGCTGGCTGGACAACTTCGGCTGGAAGATCGACCGGGCGGCTGTCGAGGCCCTCGCGGCGCGGGCACGAGACAGCACCGCGTTCCTGTGCGGAAGTGCCGAGAACGAGGCGGAGGTGCGGGACCTGTTCGATCTGGTCGTCTGCCTGGTGGCTGACTTCAAGACGCTCCGCGGCCGGCTCAAGGCCCGTACCGGCAACACGTTCGGTCAGCACCCGGAGGAACTCGCGGCGGTGTTCGAGGAGAACAAGGGAGTCGAGTCCACCTATCGCCGTCTCGGCGCGACGATCGTCGACGGCCGCCTGCCTCCGGCGGAGGTGGCTGCGGCCGTTCTCGCGGCCGCATCTTCGTGACCGAACCCGAGTCGAGTCTCGCTAGGCTCCCTGAATGGCCGAGATCCCGAGGTCCTTCGCCGGCATGGACGGCACTCTGTCGACGGAGCGGCTGAAGCTCGAGGGGTTCCGGATCGAGGACGCATCCGAGTTGCACGAGATCTTCAGCGACCCGGCGACGCACACCATCGGCAGCGGACCCTTCAGCCACATCGACGAGACGACGGCCTGGATCGAACGCCGGATCGCTGCTCACCGTGACCTTGGTCTTTGCTGGTACGGAGTACGACTGAAGTCCACGGGTCGTCTACTCGGCAACTGTGGCCTGTTCGTCGGCCGCACCGGCGCCGCCGAACCGGAGCTGGGCTACATGGTTCGGCACGACAGCCAGCGCCGCGGGTACGCCTCGGAGGCAGCGTCGGCAGTCATCCTCGAATGCGACAGAGCCCAGCTCCGTCGGTTGTGGGCGACCGTACGACCGGCCAACGTGGCGTCCATGCGTGTCCTCGACCGGATCGGAATGAAGCTCGACCGTACCGAACACGACGACAAGGGCAGCTTGCACTTCCTCTCCCGGACGCCGGACTGGTTGTGACATCGTGAGGAGAGTCGCGGTGATCGGCTGCGGAGGAAGTGGAAAGTCCCACGTCGCCCGACAGCTTGGGCAGTCGCTCGGCGTGCCGGTTACTCACCTGGATGCCGTCTACTACGACGACGCGTGGAACCAACTGCCCATGGACGAGTTCGAAGCGGCACAGCGCGAGTTGGTCAGGCTCCCCACCTGGGTCATCGACGGCAACTACAACACGACGTTGCACGTACGGCTTCGCGCTTGCGACACGGTGATCTTCATGGACCTCCCCACTCGTGAATGCCTTTGGGGCGTGCTCGCTCGCCGGGCCGCGAATGGTCACGGGCAGAACCGAACCCACGGGGTGTTCAACCGCGTCGACCTTGGTTTCCTGCGCTACGTCGCGACGTACCGGCGAAAGATGCGGCCACGCGTGCTGCAGAAGCTCGACGACCTCGCCGGCAACGCGGACATCGTCAGGCTCACCAGCCGCCGGCAGGTCCGTCGGTGGCTTGCGACGACAGCGCGGCACTCAGAACCGTGTCGCTAGAACGGCCGGTGGAACTGGACGTACAAGCGCACCTTCCCGTCGGCCACGTTGACACCCCTGCAGACCTCACGCCTGTCGAACAGACTGCGTGGGCCGCACGTTTCCCGCGGCAGGCCAAGGTCGGCCGCGATCTGCGAGGGTGACTCGTTCGCCGGCCCGGTCAGCGTCAGTTCGCGCCAGCAGCCACCGGATCCGCACTTCACGGCTTCGTCGGCGACCCGCACGCCGGCCGGTAGCGCGGGCACGTCCGAGCGGGGTGGCACCGCCGCCTCGTCGACAGCCAGCCAGGCCACCGGCGCGAAGAGGACCACCACGAGCCCCACGAGTACGGCGGCCGTCCCAAAGAGGACCTTCCGGAACACCAGTGCAGGCTACGGTGCGATCAGCGCTGCACCTCGGGCCGGTGCTGCACCCCGGGCCAGCCCCGCACCTAGGGTCTGTCCTGCGGATCATGGCCGGTTCGCGTGCCCCCGCATCCCGCCCGGCCGCGTTGTCGTCGTCGCGCGTAGAACACCGCTACGCGACTCCTCCTCCGCCTTGCCGACCGGGCGCGGATGACCCGCTCACCACTCGACCCTGATCCGCAGGACAGACCCTAATGGGGTTCGACCGGCGTTTCGCGCCCAAGGCTAGGGCTGTTGGGCGTGAGGCTGGTCGCCGAGCCGCCGTCGGGTGAGCACTCTTCAGTCCCTGGCCGTTCAGGTCTAGGCCTAGATCGTGCCCCCGGCGGCTGGTGAGGAGGTCGTAGGGCTGGTGGGATGTCGTGCCGGGTTGAGCACTGATCCATTAGGTCGCCTGGATCTTCTCCGCAAGCTCGCCCTGATGGCTGGAAGGAGAGGAGATACCAGCGGTGCTCTTCATCGGGGATGACTGGGCAGAGGCTCATCACGACCTTGAGCTGGTCGACGAGGCTGGCACGGTGTTGGCCCGGCGCCGCCTGCCTGAGGGAATCGAGGGCATCGCCGCGCTGCACGGGCTGGTGGGAGATCACCTCGGTGTGCAGGACGAGCCGGATCGGGTGGTGGTGGGAATCGAGACCGACCGCGGCCCGTGGGTGCAGGCGTTGATCGCGGCCGGCTACACCGTCTATGCGATCAACCCGCTGCAGGTCGCGCGCTATCGAGAACGGCACGGCACCGCCGGGGCGAAGTCAGATCCCGGTGATGCGCACGTGCTGGCCGAGATCGTCCGCCTGGACCGAGCACATCACCGCCCCGTCGCGGGTGATTCCGGGCTGGCCGAGCACATCAAGGTCGCTGCCCGGGCGCACCAGACGATGATCTGGACCCGGCAACGCAACACCAACACCATGCGGTCGATGCTGCGGGAGTACTACCCCGCCGCGCTGGTCGCCTTCGGCGACCTGGCCTGCCGGGACGCCCTCGCGGTCCTTGCTGCGGCACCGACACCGCAGCAGGGTGCGGCGTTGACCCCAGCCCGCATCCAGCGGCTGCTGGCCCGGGCCGGTCGGCAACGCAACGTGGCTGCCCGGGCCGAACAGATCGCGACGGCGTTGCGCGGCCAGCAGCTGCCCACCCGGCCGGAGGTAGTCGATGCCTACGCGGCCAGCCTGTCCGCGCTGGTCGCGGTCACGGCCGAGATGGTCCGCCAGATCGCTGCCTTGGAGGAGCAGGTGAAGGCGGGTTTTGGCCGGCACCCGGACGCTGAGATCTACCTGAGCCAGCCTGGCCTCGGGCCGATCCTCGCCGCCCGGGTACTCGCCGAGTTCGGAGACGACCCCCACCGCTACCCCGACGCCCGGGCACGAAAGAACTACTCCGGCATGAGCCCGATCACCAAGGCCTCCGGCACCAGACGAGTCGTCCTCGCCCGCCACGCCCGCAACCGCCGGCTCGCCGACGCCCTCTACCTGCAAGCCTTCGCCGCACTGTCGACCTCACCCGGAGCGCGCGCCTTCTACGACCGCCACCGCGACCGCGGAGCAACTCACCACCAAGCGCTACGAACACTGGCCAACCGGCTCGTCGGCATCCTCCACGGATGCCTCACCCACGGCACCAGCTACAACGAAGCCACCGCCTGGCCAACCCAAGAAGCCATCGCCGCTTGACAGCTTAGAGCCGTGGGATGTCTAGGGCCGCCGAAGCCTGACGGTGAGGAAACACGGAGCGGTGTGCAGCTTGTCGTGTGCTTCGGGATCGATCTGGCGAAGCTCCGGTGCGGGGCGAGGTTCGACAAGTCGTTCCAGAACGAATCCGGCGCCGAGCAGCTCGGCGAGGAAGGTCTCCAACGGCATTCGCCAGTAGTGCGTGTGGCAACGCCCTTGTGCCACAGGCCTGTCGACCTTCTCGACGGCGTAGTACGAACCACCGAAGCGGTTCCAGTCGGCGGTCGGATGCATCGTGGACACCACCAGCCAGCCACCAGGTCGCAGCACGCGGGCAAGCTCGGCCAGGAGCTGACGGCGCGCGTCCACGTAGTGAACCACCAGTGCCATGACGGCTCCGTCGAAGCTGGCATCGGCGGCGAACGCCAACGGCATCTCCAGATCGTGCTGACGGAGTTCGGCACGTCCTGCGAGCCGGACCGCGGCGTGTTCGAGGAGTCGCGGGCTTCCCTCGATCCCGACCACCGACGCGCCGCGTGCGGTGAGCTCGGCTGGCACTGCGGGAGCATGTCACGCCGCCCTGATCGTCGCCAACCCGCCGACGGGAGCCTCACGACTGGCCGGATGATTCGTGGTCACGCCGGAGCAAGCCGTAGATGGCGCCGTCGTGATAGGTGCCGTCCTCCTCCAGGGAGTACGCCCGGCGTAGGCCTTCTCGCTCGAATCCGAGTCGCCGCAGAAGGCGTACCGAGCCGTGGTTGTCGGCGATCGTATGTGCCTCGACACGGTTGAGCCGCATCCTGGTGAACCCGAAGCGGAGCATCGCGCCGAGCGCCTCTGTTGCGATCCCGCGCCCCCAGTGATCTCGACGGAGGTCGTAACCGACTTCTGCTCGATGGTGGAACCTCTCCCAGGAGACGAACCCGAAGAGTCCGATGGCACGGTTGTCGCCGGAGAGCGTGACCGCCCAGTGGATGCCTTTCTGTGCTGAGTGCTCGCGCCGCAGATCCGCGATCAGCTCCGAGGCTTGCCTCACTTCCCGCATCGGCTCGGAGTTGTACCTCTGAACCTCCGGATCGCTACGCCAGACGAACAGATCGGCGGCGTCCTCGGGGTCTAGTTCCCGGAGCACCACGCCCTTGCTCGTGAGCGTCGGAAACGGCGAGAAGTCGAAGATGTCGGTCACTCTGCTCACTCCACTCTCCCGGCGGGCAGGTCCGTCGCGTTGGCGGGCAGGGCCGGCCGCTCCCAGTGGGCCTCCCGGCGCCAGGACTTCCAGCGTTCGTCGAACGGCCCCGTGCGTTGGGCGAACAAGGCGAGTACCTCCTCACGGGCCTGCTGTACATGGCGGTGCTCGTCGTCGGTGACGATGCCCAGCCGACGGGCCTGCTCGTACTCGTCTTCGTCCTTCCACCGACAGGCCCCGTCCGGCTCGATGACCAGATCCAGCAGGAGGTCGAAGGTGTCGACACCGATCGGAGTACGCCGGACAGGACGTTCGAAGTTGACGTACGACATCACCAGCTCGCCGGCCTCGCGAAAGAAGAGGTTGACGCTGAAGTAGGCACCCGGCTGCACGAGGGTCAGCTTCGAGTTGGTCCGCCAGGTCCACGCCGTCAACTCCCACTTGCCGAAGGCCAGGTTGGGAAGCGCGATGTCGCGAACCGTCTCGTACCTCCGAGACGACGAGAGGGCTGCCTGGTGGGTGGGAGCGAGCCTGGCCACCCCAGGCCAGAGGGCCAGTGAAAGAATGTCATCGCTGTCGCTCACGACCCGGAACGGTGTAGCCGTCCACACCTTGCCGCGGAAGACGTCGCGACGTACGACGGTGCTACCCGTCGCGAACATGCCCTCAGCCGGCCCCATGACGCTCCTTGTCGACTGCCACGAGCGAGCTGCCGTATTCGACCTCGCGCAGCTGTCTCCCGCCACCGAAGTCGTGGTCCCTGGCGTTACCGGTCTCGCGAAATCCTGACTTGCCGTAGAACCGGCGAGCGCGGCAGGCGCCCTCGAGCGTCCACAGACAGACCTTGGCGAACGCCTGTCCGGCGAGGCTGATCCACGCGTGGGACATGAGCATCGTGGACACGCCGCTCCCCCATACCGACGGATGCGCGTAGAAGCCGTAGATCTCCCCGAGGTCGGTGGAAAGCTCTTTGCCGTCGTTCCAGACGCCTGCGGGCCCGATATGGGCGAACGCGACCGGCTGACCGTCTGCTTCAGGCACGGCCACGAGCACAGTCGAACGCCGCATCCTCCGATCCCCGATCAACTCAGTCCACATGCCTCGCCGCCGATCCGCCGCGGCGGTCAGGTAGTCATGGTCGAGCAGGTGGGCGAAGCCGGCCATCCACGCGGCAGCATGAATCTCTCCGATCGCGGTCGCATCGCCGCGGTCGGCCTCTCGAACAGCGAACGGGTTGAGTGGAGAGCACGTCGCTTCGTCGTCCAAGTTCGTGGACCCCCTCATCCCTGCGGATGCGATGCACTCTAGATGCCCTCGAGGAGAGCGGTCACCGGCTCACGGGGCTCTGGGATGCTGGGCCGCATGGACGACCAGAACCTCTGCGGCTTCGCGATCGGCCACACCGAGCAGTGGTTCACAGGTAGGCACTTCCTTCTGCAGCAGATGTGCGTACGTACCGACCTGCAACGGCAGGGGGTCGGCACCGCGCTGCTCGAAGCCCTGGAGGCGCGTCTGATCGACGTGAAGCAGGTGTACCTCCTCACCGAACGGCATGGTGCGGCCCACAGGTTCTACGAGCACTGCGGATTTCGGGCAGCCCACCGGACGGGCGTGATGCTGAAGAGGATCCCACTCGCGAGTACCGGAACCGGTCTTCACACTTGGCTGCGGGCCGATCAAGCCGAGTCGAAGCGTGAAGTTCCACGGTGGCCCTGACCCCCTCAACGCTTCACACTTCGACAGGCTTCGGCGGGCGCGGTCAGGCAGCGAGAAGCACGCGGATTCCTCCGCGGAAGAGTGCTCGGCTCCTGCTCTCGCCGCCGACTTCGGCCGGCGCCCGGCGAGCCGCCGGCCGGCTGGGTAGCGTAGCCGGGGTGATTCGCTGTCTGGCCGTGGAGAACTACCGGTCGCTGCGCAGCCTGGTCGTCGAACTCGACCAGCTGACCGTGGTGACCGGAGCGAACGGCACCGGCAAGTCCAGCCTCTACCGCGCGCTGCGGCTGCTGGCTGACTCCGCGCGTAACGGCGCCGTGGCCGCGCTGGCCCGGGAGGGTGGGCTTCCCTCGACGCTGTGGGCCGGGCCGGAGACGATCGGCAAGGCGGTGCGTGCCGGCGATCATCCGGTGCAGGGAACGGTACGCCGCGGACCCGTCGCCCTGCGTCTGGGCTTCGCCGACGACGACCTCGGGTACGCGATCGACTTCGGCCTGCCACAGCCGGCACTTTCGGCGTTCCAGCTGGACCCGCTGGTGAAGCGGGAGGCGGTGTGGGCCGGGCCAGTCCTGCGGCCGGCGACCCTGCTGGCCGAACGAGCCGGCACCATGCTGCGCATCCGCGACGGCCGCTCGTGGTCGACCTTCCCCGACTCGGTGGGGCCGTTCGACAGCATGCTCAGCGAGTACACCGACCCGCAGCGCGCGCCGGAGCTGCTCACGCTTCGCGAGCGGGTGCGGTCGTGGCGGTTCTACGACCAGATCCGCACGGACCAGCGAGCGCCCGCCAGGCAGATACGCATCGGCACCCGTACGCCGGTACTCGCCCACGACGGCGCCGATCTCGCCGCCGCGCTGCAGACGATCCTGGAGATCGGCGACCAGGCCGCACTCGCCGCCTCGATCGACGCCGCGTTCCCCGGCAGTGCGCTGGAGATCGGGATCGAGGGCACGCGCTTCGAGGTCCGGCTTCGCCAGCCCGGGATGCTCCGGTCGCTCGGCGCGGCCGAGCTGTCCGACGGGACACTGCGCTACCTGCTGTGGACCGCCGCGCTGCTGTCCCCGCGCCTGCCGGCGTTGCTCGTACTCAACGAGCCGGAGACCAGCCTGCATCCGGAGCTGGTCAGGCCGCTGGCGGACCTGATCGCGTCCAGTGCGGAGCGTACGCAAGTGGTGGTTGTCAGCCACTCACGCGCCCTGATCGACGCGCTCACCGGGGATGACAAGGCGACGAGGATCGAACTGGTCAAGGACCTTGGCGAGACCAAGGTCGAGGGCCAGGGACGGTTCGACCACCCACCCTGGCAGTGGCCCAAGCGCTGACGCGACGCCGGCCGTCGCTCGCCGACGCCGGCCGGGTCACCGACGAACCGCCTGTACGTCGAGTTCGACGCGGATCAGCTTGCTCAGCAGCAGGGCACCGGTCTCCAGCGGCTGGTTGAACGTGATGCCGAACTCGTAGCGGTCGATGGTGGTGGCCGCGGAGAAACCGATGCGGGGCCGGGACGCGTCGCCCATCGGGTCCGGACAGGCTCCGTCGAACTCCGCGTCGAGGACGACCGGGCGAGTCTTGCCGTGGATCGTGAGATCGCCGTGGACCTGCAGCGACTCGTCACCGAACTCCACGCCGGTGCTGGAGAAGGTGAACGTGGGATGGTCCTCGACCCCGAAGAAGTCGGTGCTTCGCAGGTGGGCGTCCCGCTGCGCCTGGGCGGTGTCCACGCTGTCGGCCTGGATGGTCACCTCCACCGAGGAGTGCTGCGGTTCCTCGGCGACGGCGATCGTTCCCTCGAAGTCGGTGAAGCGGCCGCGCACCTTGGAGAAGCCGAGGTGCTTCACCTCGAACGCGACACTGCTGTGCATGACGTCGATCGCGTACGTGCCCGGCACGGGAAGCTCCCGGCCGTCGACGGTGCGGGTGAACGTGGTCATGATTCCTGCCTCCGTGAAGAGTTCGAGTCGTTTCTTCGCGGAGTAGACCGACCTGCGGGCGCCGGCTCATCGGTCGTTCGCGATCTCTTGCGTACGCACCTGTCGTCGGATCGAGCAGCGGTGTCCGGGACCGGCCAGCCCAGGCGATCAGGTCCGCACATCCTTGACCCGGCCGGGCGTACCTGCGAGCTTTCTTCGGCGCCCGGGTTCGGCGCAGGCACTGTCGCCGACACGGGGAGGGACACGTGCACCGATACACCGAGACCACTCGGCGGTACGCCCTGCACGCTCGGTTGTTGTGGCGCGCCGCGCCGGTGCACTCCGCGCTCGCCCTGTTCCTGGTGCTGGCCAGCGCGGCTGCCGTGACGTTCGGGATCGTCGCGACCGGACACCTGGTCGGCGCTTTGCCGGCGGCGGTGAAGGCCGGCGTCGGTTCACCGGCCGCGGACCGGGCATGGTGGTGGCTGGCGGCGGCGGCCGCGGCGTACATCATCGGCCCGCTCATCCATGCGGCAGAGAACGCGGTCGCGCAGGTGGTTTCCGCCCGCTACCTGCGGCTGGTGTTCGACATGGTCGCCGAGGTCGGTACCGCGCCGTACGGGATCGCGCACCTGGAGGACCCGGAGGTCGCCGGCCGTCTCGACGCGATCAAGCGGGCCATGCGGGACTGGACGTTCGTCACGGGTGTGGAACAGACCTGGAACCTGCTGGCCACCCGCCTCAGCGGAGTGGGCTCCCTGGCGGTGGCGGCGACCTGGAACTGGTGGGCCGCGCTGCTCGCCGCCGGGTCGTACGCCCTGATGGCCAAGGTGCTCGTCGCCTGGCTCGGGACCATCTTCGACGACCTGCTGGAGGTGACGGGCAACCAGCGGCGGCAGGCGAGCTACGTGCGTGACCTGTTGACGGGCGCGCCGGCGGCGAAAGAGCTCCGGTTGTTCGGGTTGGCCGACTGGCTGGTGCACCGCTACTCGACCGCCTGGCGGGACGCGATGACGGTCGTGTGGCGCAACCGCTACCACAATCTGCGGCCGATCCTCGCGGCCTCGGCGATCACGCTGGTGGTGAACGCGGGCGTGTTCACCCTGTTGGCCCGGGACGCGTCGGCGGGCACGGTCTCGCTGGCCTCGCTGGTCACGGTGGTGCAGGCACTGCTCGCGCTGGAGGCGTTCGGCCCGCTCGGTGACAACCAGTCCGCTCTGGGCCGCAACACATCGACGGCGACCATGCTGGTCGCGCTGCGCCGACGGCTCGGACTGTCCGGCCTACCTCCACACTTCCCCACCGCCAAACCGGCCGAGCCTGTCAAGCCGGCGAAGCCCGAGCCCGTTCCGTCGGTGCGTTCCGCGGCCGCGAAGATCGACCTGCGGGAGGTGACCTTCCACTACCCGAGCCGCACCGAGCCGACGCTCGATCGGCTGTCCCTGCACATCCCCGCCGGGCAGTCGGTCGCGGTCGTCGGCGTCAACGGGGCAGGAAAGTCCACGCTGATCAAGCTGCTGTGCGGGCTGTACCCCCCCGACGCCGGGACCATCCGCATCGACGGCGGTGACCCGTCGGCGGAGGAGGCGACCCGCAACCGGGTCGCGGTCATCTTCCAGGACTTCGTGCGCTACCAGCTTCCCCTGCGCGACAACGTGGGGTTCGGTGCGCACACCCGACACGACGACGAGGCGGTGCTTGCCCGTGCGCTGGGCGACGCCGGCGGCAGCGCGTTGCTGGACCGGCTCGACCACGGCTGGGACACCGTGCTCAGCGCGGAGTACGCCGAAGGCACCGACCTGTCCGGCGGCCAGTGGCAACGGGTGGCGCTGGCCCGCGCACTGGCCGCGGTCGCCGGTGGCGCCGGCGTCCTCGTGCTGGACGAACCAACCGCCGCCCTCGACGTCCGGGCCGAGGCGGCCTTGTTCGACCGGTTCCTGGAGGTCACCCGCGGGATGACCACCCTGCTGGTCAGCCACCGGCTGTCCAGCGTGCGCCACGCCGACCGGATCGTGGTGATCGGTCCCACCGCCGACCCGACCGGCACCGGCACCGGCACCGGCACCGGAACCGGAACCGGCACCGGCATCGTCGAGGACGGCAGCCACGAGGAACTCATGGCCGCAGGCGGCGCGTACGCCCGGATGTTCTCACTGCAGGCCGCACGGTTCGCCGCGGCCGGCGCGAGCGAGACGGTGGTGGACCCGCGATGAGAAAGTCACTGCGCGGCATCTGGCTGGTCCTGTCCATGTCGGTGCGGGTCAGCCCCTGGCAGAGCGTCCTCTGCCTGGCCGAGTCACTGGGCAGCGTCATCTCGCTGCTGCAGCCGCTCTATCTCGCGTGGTTCGTGGACGGCGTACTCCACCACGACACGGCACGAATGGCCGTCGCAGTCGCGGCGTTCGCCGCCTCGACCGGCCTGAGCTGGGGCCTCGGCATGGCCGGCTGCGACGCGCGGATCCGGCAGTTCGAACGCGTCGGGTTCGCCTTCGACACCGAGATCGCCCGGATCACCGCCTCCATCCCCACCCTCGACCACCTGGAATCCAGCAAGTACCTCGACCAACTACAGGCACTGCGCGACCAGCAGGGCGCCCTCGGCATGGCCCTCAACAACGTCCTCAACACCTTCAAGAACGTCGTCTTCGCCGGCGGGACCCTGCTGCTCGCCGCGAGCGCCGACCTCCGGCTGCTCCTGCTCGTCCTGGCCGGCGTCCCCGGCGTCGTCGCCACCCGGTGGATCATCCGGTGGCAGGCGCGGTCTGAGGAGGAGTCCGCGGAACCTGGCCGGCTCGCCACCCACCTGCTGGAGCTGAGCACGACCGCCGGGCCGGGCGCGGAGGTCCGCGTGTTCGGGCTGCGCGAGGTGGTGCGAGCCAGGCTGGACAGTGCCGTCGCCGGCTGGCGCGCACCAACGGTCGACCTGGCCCGGCGTACCGAACTCGTCAACGCCGCTTGCGAAGCGTTCTTCTTCGCCAGCGCCGGCGCCGTGCTCGCCTGGATGGTGCACGACGCGATCCGCGGTCAGGTGCCGGTCAGCGCTCTGGTGCTCGCGGTGATGCTGGTCGGCCGGCTGCAGAGCACCGCCAACGTCCTGCGGTGGTCGATCCACAACGTCTCCCGGCTGACCCGTACCACCGGACGGTTCCTGTGGCTGCGCGACTACGACCAGGAGGTACGCGCCGCGCACGCCGGGACGCAGCCGCCGCCGGCGAGCCTTCGCCACGGGATCACGATCGAAGATCTGGCCTACGCCTACCCGGAAGCAGCCGAACCCTCGCTGCGGGACGTCAGCCTGCACCTTCCCGCGGGCTCCGTCGTGGCGCTGGTCGGTGAGAACGGCGCCGGAAAGTCCACCTTGGTGAAGCTGCTGACCGGGCTTTACCGCCCGACCGCCGGCCGGGTGCTGGTGGACGGCGCCGACCTCGCAGACCTCGACCTGCCCGCCTGGCGGGCCCGGATCTCCGGCGCGTTCCAGGACTACGCGCGGGTCGAGTTCACCGCACAGGAGTCGATCGGCGTCGGTGACCTGACCAGCGTGGACGACGAAGGCGAGGTACGCCGCGCGCTGCGCGAGGGTGCCGGCGAGGACGTCCTCACCGCCCTGCCGCAGGGTCTGGGCACCCAGCTCGGCACGTCCTGGCCGGACGGGGTGGAACTATCCGGCGGACAGTGGCAGCGGCTGGCGATCGCCCGCGCCATGATGCGCACCGACCCGCTACTCCTCCTCCTCGACGAACCCACCGCCGCCCTCGACGCCGCCACCGAGCACGCGCTGTTCGAACGCTACGCCGCCGCCGCCCGGGCCGCCGGCGGCCGCGGCGCAGTCACCCTGCTGGTCACCCACCGCTTCTCGACCGTGGCCGCCGCCGACCTGGTTGTCGTCCTCGACGCCGGCCGGATCGCCGAGATCGGCAGCCACGCCGAACTCATGACAGCCCGCGGGCACTACGCCGAACTCTACGAACTACAGGCACGCGGCTACCGCTGACGTCGACCGCCGCCGCGAGCTTCCCGCGCCGGCCGGGGATTCTTCCGCGGAAGAAATTCCGAGGCGGCCGAACGGAGGGCCTGCCTAAGGTGAACGGCGTGGATGGCGTGGGCAGCGTGAACAGCAGCGTTGGCGGCGAGTTCGAGTTCGACGACGACCCCGGCCGAGTCGACCTGGACGCCCTGTGGGAGGTGCTGTCCACCCAGGTCTACTGGGGGAAGTGGCGAAGCCGCGACCACGTTCGCCGCCAGGTCGCCTCGGCCTGGCGAGTGGTCGGCGTGTACGAGTCGGCGAGCGGGCGGATGGTGGGGTTCGCGCGGGCGGTCTCCGACGGCGTGGCCCTCGCCTACCTCGCCGACGTGTACGTACTCCCCGGCCTGCGGGGCAAGGGCCTCGGCACCCGGCTGGTCGAGGCCATGGTCGAGGACGGACCCGGCGCGGACTTCCGGTGGATGCTGCACACCGCCAACGCCCACGGACTGTACGGGAAGTTCGGCTTCGCGCCACCGGACCCGTCGTACCTCGAACGCCCTCGCAGAGAAGGTCCCGGCACAGGCACGCCGTGAGGCTGTGCGGCCGTTCGGCCGGCCCGGCGTCGGACCGCCTGCCGGACCTGTCCGGCTTCGCCCGGACTGCCCTCCGATGCGACGCGTCCTGCCATCGGATCCTGACACCGCGTTGCCGCTCGTGGGGGCCGGCGGCTAAGGTACTCCGCATGCAGTGGTGCTATCGGTTTAGCCAGCCGGCCCTGGGTGGGCACGGCGGCGACCGCATCCGCTGACATCCACCACCCAGAGCCGGCAGGGCAGCGTCCGCAGAGGACCTGCCCTTTTTTCGTGCCCCGACCAAGGGGGGCCGGCCCGAGGTGACGCGGGGCGGTTCCCGAAGAGATCCGAGGAAGGACGACCGCCGTGTCTGCCAGTCCCGCCAATCCCTCCAGGTCAGCCAGTCCCGCCAGTCCCGCCAGTCCCGCCAGTCCCGCCAGTTCCACCCCCGCAGCCGCTCCCGCCCCGTCCGCAGGTCCTGCTTCCGACGCCGTGCCCGGCTCGCCGCGGGCCCTCAGCGACGTCCGGATCACCCGGTCCCGTCCCCTGCTCTCCCCCGCGCTGCTGCGCGACGAACTCCCGCTCCCGGACGAGTCCGCGCAGGTCGTGGTCCGCGGCCGCGACGACGTCACGCGCATCCTGGCCGGCGAGGACGACCGGCTGCTCGTCGTCGTGGGCCCGTGCTCGATCCACGACCCCGAGGCGGGGCTGGAGTACGCCCGGAACCTGGCGGCGTTCGTGCCCGAGGTGGCCGCGGACCTGTGCGTGGTGATGCGGGTCTACTTCGAGAAGCCGCGTACGACGCTCGGCTGGAAGGGCCTGATCAACGACCCGGACCTCGACGGCAGCTACAACGTCAACAAGGGCTTGCGTACCGCTCGGAAGGTGCTGCTGGACGTGCTGGCCACCGGTCTGCCGGCGGGTTGTGAGTTCCTCGACCCGATCATTCCGCAGTACATCGCCGACACGGTGAGCTGGGGCGCGATCGGCGCGCGTACGTCCGAGAGCCAGGTGCACCGGCACCTCGCCAGCGGCCTGTCCATGCCGGTGGGCTTCAAGAACTCCACCGGCGGCGACGTGCAGGGCGCGATCGACGCGATCGGCGCCGCCGCGGTCAGTCACGTTTTCACCGGCGTCACCGAGGACGGCGTGGCCGCGATCCTCACCACCAGCGGCAACCCCGACTGTCACGTCATCCTGCGCGGCGGGCAGACCGGTCCCAACTACGACGCCTCCAACGTCACCGACGCCCTCGGCCGACTGGCCAAGGCGGACCTGCGCGAGCACGTGGTGGTCGACGCCAGCCACGGCAACAGCGGCAAGGACCACCTGCGCCAGCCCGTCGTCGCCGCGGACGTCGCCACGCAGGTCGCCGGCGGCCAGCGCGGAATCGTCGGCGTCATGCTGGAGAGCTTCCTGGAGCCGGGCCGGCAGAACCTCGTCGAGGGTGCGGCCGACGAGCTTCGGTACGGCCAGAGCATCACCGACGCCTGCATGGGCTGGGAGCCCACGGTCGAGGTGCTGCGGGAGCTTGCGGCCGGGGTGCGTGCCCGTCGTTCGGTCGCGCGTACGAACTGACCTTTCCGCGTCCTCCGCGGGGTCGCGGATCTCCCCCTACGCGGGCTGCGGCAGGGTTGTCGGCGTTTGTCGGTGTTGTCGGTGGGCCCTGGCATCCTCACGGCCCTCGACGACATCGAGGTCCGGCACTCACGGGGAGATGGTCACGTGCGACACCAGGATCTGACGACATGGGCACAGGCGCTGCTGTGGGAGACGGCGCAGCGGGCGGCCGAGGGAGCGCGCTACCGATGGGAGCACGCCGCCTGCGAGCTCGCCGATCCGGGCCTGCCCCCACAGGTGATCGACGGGGTGGTCGACGACTGCCTCACCGGCGCCGTCGGCAGACTCTGGGAGCGTGGCTGGCAGCCACAGGACGTGGCGGAGTTCGCGGCCCGGCGCCTGTCCCTCCCGGCCCGGCAGCTTGCGCTCGACGTGGCGGCAAGCCAGGCCGCGCGTTATCCCAGGTCCACGCTCGACCCGCGGTGGCGATCCCAGCTGGAGGAGCTGGAGACTTCGCGCCACTGGGCGGCCGACGCCGCCCGGCTGACACCGTGGGCAATGCGCCGACGGCTCGACCGGGTGGAGGCGCTCAGGCTGGCGCTGGCGGTTCTGACCTTCCTGTACGCCGCGCCGGCGCTCGCTTCGGTGCTTCCCCCACCCGGCCGGTCCGGGGCGCACGAGGCTGGAGGGCGTGGTCAGAACGGCGACGCCGGTGGGAAGGTGCTCCACCGGATCCGGGCGCTGCTCGCCAAGGCCGAGTCGACCGAGTTCCCCGAGGAAGCCGAGGCGCTGAGCAGCAAGGCGCAGGCGCTGATGACGAAGTTCTCCCTGGATCAAGCCATGGTGGCCGCCGACTCGGCGGGTTCCTCAGTCGGCGCGGCTGAGGCCCACGCGAACGCCCGCCGGGTCTGGCTGCGGGCGCCCTACCTCAACGCCAAGGCGTTGCTGGCGCAGCTCGTCGCCGAAGCCAACCGCTCCCGCGTGGTGGCCTGCACCGAGATGGGATTCGTCACGATCGTCGGCGCCGAGGCCGACCTGCAGCTGGTGGAACTGCTTCTCACCTCACTGCTCCTGCAGGCCGACCGCGCCATGCTCGCGGCGTCACCGTCGGCCCGAGCGGGCGGTCACAGCCGCACCCGTTCCTGGCGGCAGTCGTTCCTGGTGTCGTACGCGACCCGGATCGGCCAGCGGCTCGGCGAGGCGAGCCAGACTTCCATGGCCGAGTACGACGCCGACACCTCCGGCCGGCTGCTACCGGCACTGAAGGCCCGCGACCACGCCGTCCAGCAGCTGGTCACCGAGCTGTTCCCCCGCATCCGGAGCGCGGCCGTGTCGACGTCCAACCCGGCCGGGTGGGCGGCGGGGAAGCTCGCCGCCGACCTTGCCGACCTTGCCGACCTGGGCGCGCGGCGAGGAGTCGGCCGGGCCGCCTCGTGACGAGCCGGCCGACACCGGCACGGGGCTCACTCCCAGAAGATCCGCTCGACGACGGACCGGGCATGCCGGGTGATCCGGCGGTAGTCCTCGAGGAACAACCCGGACTCCAGCGGCTCGTAACCAAGCAGGCGCGACACCGCGGCGAGGTCGCTGGGGTCACGGGGCAGGGAGTCGGAGCGACGGTCGCGCACCAGCATCATCGCGTTGCGGGCGCGGGTCGCCAGCCGCCAGGCGGCGAGCAGGTCGTCGGCGTCCTCGCGGGCCACCAGCCCGGCGTCGGTGGCCGCCTCCAGCGCCCGCACGGTGCGGGTGGTGCGCATGCCCGGCACCTCCGCCCCGTGCCGCAGCTGCAGCAGCTGGACGGTCCACTCCACGTCGGCCAGGCCGCCCCGGCCGAGCTTGGTGTGCGTCGTCGGGTCCGCGCCGCGGGGCAGTCGCTCGGCGTCCACCCGCGCCTTGATCCGGCGGATCTCCCGCTCGTCGTCGTCGGTCAGCCCGGTGTCCGGCCAGCGGAGCCCGTCCACGAGCTCCATGAACCTCTCGCGCAGTCCGGGGTCGCCGCACACCGATTCGGCCCGCAGCAGGGCCTGCGCCTCCCAGACGTGCGACCAGCGCGCGTAGTAGGAGGTGTACGACGCGAGCGTGCGCACCAGCGGGCCCTGCCGTCCCTCGGGGCGCAGGTCGGCGTCCACCCCGACGGGCGGGTCGGGGGCCGGCGCGGCGAGCAGCCGCCTGAGCTCGCTGACCACCGCGGTGGCAGCGTCGGCGGCCTCCTTCTCGTCCGCGCCGTCGTACGGCTCGTGCACGAAGATCACGTCGGCGTCGCTGCCGTAGCTCATCTCGTGGCCGCCGAACCGCCCCATCGCCACGACCGCCAGCCGGGTGGGGATGGTGGGCCGGCCCTGGGCGGCGACCGAACGCACCGCCGCGACCAGACCGCCGCTGAGGGTGGCGGCGGTGATGTCGGTGAGCGCCTCCCCCACGGCGTCCACGTCGATCATCTCCAGGACGTCCGCCGCGGCCACCCGCAACAGCTCCCGGCGCCGGATCGCCCGGACAGCGGCGGCGGCCGTCGCCGGATCGTCGTACCTCCCGGCAGCGGCGAGCATCTCGGTCTCCACCTGCTCGCGGGTGCGCGGGCGCAGCTCCCGGTCGTCGCCGAACATCGCCACCGCCTCCGGCGCCCGGCGCAGCAGGTCGACGACGAACTTGCTGGAGGCCAGCACTCTGGCCATGCGTTCGGCGGTGACGCCCTCGTCACGCAGCAACCGCAGGTACCACGGCGTGGACCCCAGCTCCTCCGACACCTGGCGGAAGGCCAGCAGCCCGCCGTCCGGGTCGGGCGCGTCGGCAAACCACTCCAGCATCACCGGCAGCAGCGTGCGCTGGATGGACGCCCGCCGGGAGACACCGGCCACCAGCGCCTCGATGTGCCGCAGAGCCGCCGCGGAGTCGGTGTAGCCGAGCGCGGTGAGCCGGGCCCGGGCGGCATCCGGGGTGAGCCGGGTCTCGGCGGTGGGGATGCGCGCGACCGCGGCGAGAAGCGGGCGGTAGAAGAGCTTCTCGTGCAGCCGGCGTACCTCCCGGACGTGCTTCTTCCACTCCTGGGTGAGCTCCTTGACCGGCTCCGCCCACAGCCCCAGCGAGCGGCCGAGCGCACGCAGGTCCTGCTCGTCCTCGGGAAGCAGGTGGGTGCGCCGCAGCCGGGACAGCTGGATCCGGTGTTCGAGCGTACGCAGGAAGCGGTACGCCTCCGCGAGCGCGGCGCCGTCGTCGCGGCCGACGTAGCCACCCGCGGTGAGCGCGTCCAGCGCCCGCAGAGTCGACGCACGGCGCAGCGACGGGTCGGAGCGGCCGTGCACCAGCTGCAGCAACTGAACCGCGAACTCCACGTCGCGCAGCCCGCCCGGCCCCAGCTTCAGCTGCCGGTCCAGCTGTGCGGCCGGGATGTGGTCGACCACCCTGCGCCGCATGGCCTGCACGTCGGCGACGAAGCCGTCGCGTTCGGCCGCACGCCACACGAGCGGGTCGACGACTTCCAGGAAGCGGGCGCCGAGTTCGCGGTCACCGGCCACCGCTCGGGCCTTGAGCAGCGCCTGGAACTCCCACGTCTTCGCCCAGCGCTGGTAGTAGGCGTCGTAGCTCGCCACCGACCGGACCAGCGGGCCTGCCTTGCCCTCGGGCCGCAGCCCGGCGTCGACCGGCCACAGGGTGCCCTCGCCGCTGTGTTCGGAACAGATCCGGATCACCTGGGTGGCGAGCTGGGCCGCCGTCCGGGTCGCGTCGCCCTCCCCTGCCTGCTCGGCTGGTTCGGCGACGAAGAGGACGTCCACGTCGCTGACGTAGTTGAGCTCCCGCCCACCGGTCTTGCCCATCCCGATGATCGCGAGCCGGCACGCTGTGGCGTTGTGCGGCAGCCTGGCCCGGGCCACCGCGAGCGAGGCCTCCAGCGCGGCGGCGGCGAGGTCGGCGAGTTCGGCGGCCGCGTCGTCGACCCGCACCTCGTTGCCGAGGTCGCGGACGGCGAGCCGGAGCAACAGCCGGTGGTAGGCCACCCGCAGGGCGTCCGCGGTGCCCTGGTCGCCGGCGGCCGCGACCGGCACCTCCACCTCCGGGTCCGCGCCCACCGCGGTGAGCAGGTCGGCGCGCAGCGCCCTGGTCGTGGGGCGGGTGGTGGACAGGTTCGGGTCGGCGAGGTCGCGCCAGTGTTCGGGGTGCCGGATCAGGTGCTCGGCGAGCCCCGTGCTGGCACCCAGCAGGCGGAGGAGCCGGCGCCGCAGCGTCTCGTCGTCCACGAGCGCGGCGACCAGCGCGGAACCCTCGCGCTCGTCGTCCACCAGGTCGACCAGGAACGCCACCGCCTGGTCCGGGTCGGCGGCCGCGCCGGTCGCGTCCAGCGCCGGGACGAGCGCGGCCGGAAGCTCACCGATGCGGCGCAGGGCCGCCTCCGGCTCGGCGAACCCCCACCGCACCAGTTGTCCCTCGCCGGGAAGCCGGCCCTCTTCGGGGGTTCGCAGCTCCGTCAACGTGCCTCAGATCACCGGGAGGAGCCGGTCGCGTTCGAACGCCGTCACCTGCTGGCGGTACTCCTCCCACTCGGCCTTCTTGTTCCGCAGGAAGAAGTCGAAGACGTGCTCGCCCAGGGTCTCGGCCACCAGCTCGCTGTTCTCCATGGTGCGGATGGCCTCGTCCAGGCTCTGCGGCAGCGGGTCGATGCCCATCGCCCGGCGTTCGCCCTCGGTCAGCGACCACACGTCGTCCTCGGCCTCCGCCGGCAGGTCGTAACCCTCCTCGACGCCCTTCAGGCCGGCGGACAGCAGCACGGCGTAGGCGAGGTAGGGGTTGGCCGCGGAGTCCAGCGAACGGAACTCGATCCGGGTCGACTGGCCCTTGTCCGGCTTGTACATCGGCACCCGGACCAGCGCCGAGCGGTTGTTGTGCCCCCAGCAGACGTAGGCCGGCGCCTCGCCGCCGCCCCACAGCCGCTTGTAGGAGTTGACCCACTGGTTGGTGACCGCGGTGATCTCCCCGGCGTGGCGGAGCAGTCCGGCGATGAAGGACCGCGCGACCTTCGACAGGTGATATTCCGACCCCGACTCGAAGAACGCGTTGCGGTCGCCCTCGAACAACGACATGTGCGTGTGCATGCCCGACCCCGCCCACTGCGTGAACGGCTTCGGCATGAACGACGCGTAGATCCCCTGGCCGAGCGCGACCTCCTTGACCACCACCCGGAAGGTCATGATGTTGTCGGCGGTGGCGAGCGCGTCGGCGTAGCGCAGGTCGATCTCCTGCTGCCCGGGCGCGCCCTCGTGGTGGCTGAACTCCACCGAGATGCCCATCGCCTCCAGCATGGTGATCGCCTCGCGGCGGAAGTCCTGGCTCATGCCGTGCGCGGTGTGGTCGAAGTAGCCGCTGCGGTCGACCGGCGACGGCACCCGGCCCTTCTCCGGCGGGTCCTTGAAGACGAAGAACTCGATCTCGGGGTGGGTGTAGAAGGTGAAGCCCAGCTCGGCCGCCCGGCTCAGCGTGCGCTTGAGCACGAAGCGCGGGTCGGCGTACGACGGCGAACCGTCCGGCATCAGGATGTCGCAGAACATCCGCGCCGTGGCCGGGGAGTTGCCCCGCCAGGGCAGGATCTGGAACGTCGACGGGTCCGGACGGGCCACCATGTCGGCCTCGTAGACACGGGCGAAACCCTCGATAGCCGAGCCGTCGAACCCGATTCCCTCCGCGAACGCCCCCTCCAGTTCGGCGGGCGCGACCGCGACCGACTTGAGGAAGCCGAGCACGTCGGTGAACCACAGTCGGACGAACCGCACGTCTCGCTCTTCGAGCGTACGGAGTACGAACTCTTGCTGTTTGTCCACTGGTCACATCTCCGCTCGGATTGCGGGGTGCCGGCCGCCACCGGATCGCTGTTAGCACGTTACCGCCTGGGTCCGCCCGGTAACGTGCGAGGCCGCACCGGCTGGCTCGGTCAGATCACCTCTCACCCATTACGCTTCGAACGTGGCACAAATCCGTCTGGCGCTCGCGCAGCTCAACGTCACCGTCGGGGACATCGCGGGGAACGCCGAGGCCATCCAGAGGTGGGCACAGCACGCCGCCGACCGGGGTGCCCATGTGGTCGCGTTCCCCGAGACCGCTCTGACCGGCTATCCCGTCGAGGACCTCGCCCTGCGGTCGTCGTTCGTGGAGGCCAGCCGGACCGCCGTGGAAGAGCTCGCCGGCAAGCTCGCCGCGGCCGGGCTCGGCAACCTCGTGGTCGTCTGCGGCTACCTCGACCGGGCCGAGGACGGCTACGAACGCACCGGCCGGCCGAAGGGCTCGCCGCAGAACGCCGCCGCGGTCATCCACCGGGGCAGGATCGTCGCCCGTGCGGTCAAGCACCACCTGCCCAACTACGGCGTGTTCGACGAATTCCGCTACTTCGTCCCGGGCGACAGCCTGCAGGTCGTGACCGTGCACGGCGTCGACATCGCGGTGACGATCTGTGAGGACCTCTGGCAGGAGGGCGGGCCGGTCCGGGCGGCACGGGCCGCCGGTGCCGGGCTGCTGCTGACGATCAACGCCTCGCCGTACGAGCTGGCCAAGGACGACGACCGCCTCAACCTCGTCACCCGGAGGGCACGCGAGGCCATGTGCCCGCTCGCCTACGTCAACCTGGTCGGCGGCCAGGACGAGCTGGTCTTCGACGGGGACTCCCTCGTCGTCGACGAGACCGGCACGGTGCTCACCCGCGCGCCGCAGTTCACCGAGGGCCTGCTGACCGTCGACCTGGACCTCGCCACGACCACCCGGGGAGCCGACGAGTACGCCGGGATCCGGATCGAGCGCACGGTGGTGAGCGACACCCCGCTGCCCGGCTACGAGGCGACCCCGTCCGGTGAGGCGCCGCGGCTGGACGAGGAGGCCGAGATCTACACGGCCGTCGTCACCGGCCTGCGCGACTACATCCACAAGAACGGCTACGAAAGCGTCGTCCTCGGGGTGTCCGGCGGCATCGACTCGGCACTCGCGGCGACCATCGCCTGCGACGCCCTGGGCCCGGAGAACGTATACGGCGTGTCCAACCCCAGCCGCTTCTCCAGCGACCACTCCCGCGACGACGCCGCCGACCTCGCCACCCGCACCGGCCTCAACTACCGCGTCATCCCGATCGAGCCGATGGTGGCCGCCTTCGCCGACAACCTCGAGTTGACAGGGATCGCGCAGGAGAACCTCCAGGCCCGCATCCGCGGCATGATCTGGATGGGCATCGCCAACCAGGAGGGCCACCTGACCATCGCCACCGGCAACAAGAGCGAGCTGGCGGTGGGCTACTCCACGATGTACGGCGACGCGGTGGGCGCGTTCGCACCGCTGAAGGACGTGCCGAAGACCCGCGTCTGGGCGCTCGCCCGCTGGCGCAACCAGGCCGCCCTCGACCTCGGCGAGACCCCGCCGATCCCGGAGAACTCCATCACCAAGGAGCCGTCGGCCGAGCTGAGCCCGGGCCAGCGCGACACCGACTCGCTACCGCCGTACGACCTGCTCGACCAGATCCTGGAGGACTACGTCGAGGAGGACGCCGGCGCCGCCGACATCGTGGCCGCGGGCTTCGAGCCCGAGCTCGTCGAGCGCATCATCCGGATGGTGGACGCCGCGGAGTTCAAGCGCCGGCAGTACCCCCCGGGCCCGAAGATCACGTTCAAGGCGTTCGGTCGCGACCGGCGGCTGCCGATCACCAACGGCTGGCGCGAGGCGGTCATCGCGGGCCACCGGCCGCAGGCACCCGAACGCACCGCCCCGCCCGGCGAGGGTCCGCAGGCGTAGGGGTGGCGACCCGGGACGTCACCGAGGTCCGCGGTCCTGGCACCCGCGGCGGCTCACCCGCACCCGGCGGTGAGGCCCGCTCCGTGGGCCTGGTGCTCGGCAGCGCGGTCTCGCTGCAGGTGGGTGCGGCGTTCGCGGTGGTCCTGCTCGGCCGGGTCGGCCCGGTCGGCGCGGTCACTCTGCGGATGGTCCTCGCCGCCGCCATCGTGTGGGCACTGGTGCGGCCGCGGCTGCGTCACCTCGACCGGCGTGACCTGCTCGTCGGTGTCGCGTTCGGGCTGGTCCTGGTGCTGATGAACACCTGCTTCTACTCCGCGGTGGCCCGGCTGCCGCTCGGCGCCGCGGTGACCATCGAGTTCCTCGGCCCACTCGGCCTCGCGGTGGCGACGTCACGGCAGGGGCGGGACCTGCTCTGGGTCGGGCTGGCCGGCGCCGGGGTTTTCCTGCTGGGCGAGACCGGGTTCGAGCCGCTGGACCCGGTCGGCGTCGCGTACGCGCTCGGCGCCGGCGTGTGCTGGGCCGGCTACATCCTGCTCGGCGCGCAGGCCGGCCGGCGCCTCGGCGGTACGAACGCCCTGGCGGTCGCGCTCGCCGTCGCCAGCGTCGCGATCGTGCCGGCGGCCGCGTTCACCTCCGGGCCCGACCTCGTGCAGCCGACCACGCTCCTCCTCGGGCTCGGCGTCGCCGTCCTGTCCTCGGCGCTGCCGTACTCCCTGGAGCTGGCCGCGCTGCGCCGGATCCCGCCACGGACGTTCGGGGTGCTGATGAGCCTGGAGCCGGTGGTGGCCGCGCTCGTCGGGTTCGTCGTCCTGCGGCAGCGGCTCAGCGGCTGGCAACTCCTCGCGGTCGCGCTGGTGGTCGTCGCCAGCGTCGGCGTCACCCGTGCCGGGCCGGCGTCAGCGGCGACGCGGACCGCCGAACCCGTCCCCAACGTGGCCGGCACAGATCCCGGAAGGTCGAAGCCGTGACCGAGCTCCCCGAGGGCGCACCCGTGCGGGTGTTGTGCCCGCGCTGCGGCGGAACCGGCGTCGTCACGGTCGAACGCTCGGCGATCGAGCTGCACGGCGACCGCACCGGGACCGGCCTGGTCCGCCGCCCCTGCGACACCTGTGACGGCGAGTCCTGGCTGCCCGGCGTCGCCGGCTTCGCCTGACCCCCAGCCCAGCTCGACCCGGCCCGCCCGCCCGCCCGCCGATCAGGCTCGGGCCGGAGGGACCCGAGGGTCTCGTCACCGTTCGTCGCGCAGCCTGAGGATGTACGACGCGGTGAGCGCGACGACCCGGTCCGCGTCGTACGACAGCTCCGCCAGGGCGCGTGACGCCGCGTCTCCCGGGATATCCGCGAGCGCCTGCGTCAGCCGTTGACGAGCCGGCGAATCGACCCCACCCCCGACGAGGCTGTCCACCAGTCTGGCGACGATCCGCTCCGCCAGCGCCGGATCGCTCGCCAGTGTGCTCAGCGCGTCGGCCGCGTCGACGTCGTTCGCCTCCTCGACGATCATGTCGACGAGCGTCGGAACCGCATCGGCCACTTCGCGTGCCCCGAGCGCCAGGGCCGCGCTCCTGCGGACCGTGAGGTCGGCGTTCGTGAGCGCGTCCGTCAGCAGTGCGGTCGCCTCGGCGTTCGGAAGCTCGGCGACGGCCTCGACGGCCCGCTTTCGTACCTCGGCCGCCGGCGAGCCGAGTCCCTCGGCCAGCAGCGCCAGTGCGCGATCGCCCCCGCCCTCGCCCGACCGCGCCAGCGCCCATCGAAGGGCGCCGGCGACGTTCGGGTCCGGCTCGTTGAGCGCCGCCTCGACCAGAGCCTCCACCGACACCGGAACCTCCCCGGCCGAGGACAGGGCCGCGCGCTGGCGCTTACCGGCGCTGTCGGATCCCAGCCCCTGCAGGAGCGCGACGATCTGGAGTACGTCCTCCCAGCCGGCGGGTTCCGCGGCGCCGATCCGCCGCAGTCGCGTGAGGAGCTCCATCTCGGCGGCGATGCGTTCCCGCGTACGGCGGACGAGATCGTCGACCAGCCCGGCGGGCCTGAAGCCGGGATCGTCCAGCGCCCGCCCGACCTCGCGCAGCGAAAGCCCCAGCGACCGCAGGATCTCGACATGGAGAATGCGCTGGATGTCCTCGCCGGAGTACTCGCGATAGCCGGCCTCCGTACGACCGGTCGGCCGCACCAGACCGAGCGACTCGTAGTGCCGGAGCATGCGGGCGCTGACCCCGGATCGTCGAGCCACGTCACCGATCAGCACCGCTGTCACTCTCCCCTGCCGTCACCCCTCCTGGCTGGTCGTGCCCAGGACCGCCACCCGCTTAGCCTCCTCGACCGCGAACTCGAATCCGGCATCCGGGTCGCACCACAGCCGCTCCGTGGCGATCGCGTGCTGGCGCACCCTGGGGTCGGAGTCCGTCATCGCGGCCCGCAGGGTCGGCATCGTCCCCTCCCCGAGCGCGATCAACGCCCGGCTGAGGCTCAACCGCGTCTCCCGGTCTCCGCGGCCGAGCTGGGTCGCCAGCACCGCGGCCAGGGCGGGTTCCTCACCTTCGGGCACGAGAACGACCGCAGCCCGCCAGGCGGCGCGCGCCACCTCGTCGTCGGCGTCGGTCAGCAGCGCCCGGGTGATCGCCGGCCACGCCTGCCGGTCCCCGATCTTGGACAGCGTGTGCAACGCCTGGCTTCGGGCCTGGGCCCGCTCCGAACGGAGTTCGCCGACGAGCTTCGGCACCGTGAGCGACGGCGAGTGGCGGGTGAGCGCCCAGGTGAGCATCTCGCGTACGTGGAACTCGGGCTCGACTGCGCACCGCTCGACCAGCCTGCCGACGAACCGCGGCTCCGGGTTCGTGCCCACCGCCAGCGCCGCCTGCACCCGCGCCGACGGGCCGGCGGCCTCCAGCGCCCGGAAGGCCCGTGCCGCGTACGTCTCCTGCTCCGGCTCCTGGCCCGGCCCCTGCTCCGGCTCCTGGCCCGGCCCCTGCTCCGGCTCCTGGCCCGGCCCCTGCTCCGGCTCCTGGCCCGGCCCCTGTTCGTGCTCCTGGCCCGGCCCCTGTTCGTGCTCCTGGCCCGGCCGACGTTCTGACATGGTCATCGGGACCACCTCCCCGCCACAGTGAAGACGTTGTCACCGTGTCAAGGTCAACCGGAATCAGCCTGTACGACCGAACCGTGTCCGGCGGACGCGACGGGACGAGCGCGACGGGACGGGACGGGCGAAACGACCCGGCGGGTCCGGGTGGGTACCCGGACCCGCATACCCAAGCCGTCCCGCGCGGTCCGCGCGTCACTCCCGGGAGCGGATGTGCGGTCAGGACCAGCGATCCCGCAGCTTCGGCAGGACGTCCCGGGTGAACAGCTCGAGGAACCGCCGCTGGTCGTTGCCGGGCCCGTGGAAGACGAGCTCGCTGAAGCCGAGGTCGACGTACGGCGCGACCCGCTCGACCACCTCGTCGGCATCGTCGGTGACGATGAACCGCTTCGTCGCGATCAGCGGGTCCTCGTCGGCGAGGCGTTCCAGCTCCAGCGGATCGTCGACGCCCTGCTTCTGCTCCGCGCTCAGCCCCAGCGCCGCCCACCAGGTGCAGGCTTCCTTCGCGGCCTGCAGGTCGGTGTCGTACGACACCTTGATCTCGATCTGGTGCGGGAACTTGCCCGGGTCGCGGCCGGCCGCCTTGGCCGACTCGGCCACCTGACCGAGGACGTTCTCGTACAGCTCCGGCGGCTTGCCACTGGTGGCGATCACGCCGTCACCGATGCGGCCGGCGAGCTTGCCGGCCAGCGGGCCGCCCGCGGCGACGTAGATGGGCAGCGGCACGTCGGGGCGTTCGTACACCGACGCCTTGTCGGTCCGGTAGTAGTCGCCCTCGAACGTCACCCGGTCCTCGGTCCACAGCTTCCGGATCAGCGTCACGGCCTCGGCCAGCCGGGCGCGCCGCTCCTTGCCGCCCGGCCACGCCGTGCCGGTGGCGGGTACTTCGTTCATCGCCTCGCCGGTGCCCACGCCGAGGAAGACGCGGCCGGGCGCGAGCTGGTCGATCGTCCCGAATCCCTGGGCGACCACGGACGGGTGGTAACGCAGGATCGGGGTGAGCACGCTGGTCCCCATCGTGATGCGCTCCGAGGCCTGGGCCAGGGCGCCGAGCCAGCTGAACACCAGCGGTGCGTGCCCTCCGTGATGGCGCCAGGGCTGGAAGTGGTCGGAGACCGCCACGATGTCCAGGCCGAGTCGCTCGGCCAGCAGCGCGTAGTCGAGTAGTTCACGGGTGCCGAACTGCTCCGCCGACGCCTTGTAGCCGTATTTCACTGGGCTCCCCTTCCGCCGTTCACGGTCGTCTTCCGCGGTCACGGTCGCCGCGGCGTGCGCGGACCGCGTGATACCCCTTCGCCAGTCTGGCACGCTAGAGCCAATGGACCTTCAGCAGGCGAGAGTGCTCCGCGACCTCCTTGCCGACACCCGATGGTGGGACCGCACCCGGGCGTTCGGTGCCGCGTTGCGTACGTCGACCAGGAGCCCCGGCGGCCTGCTTCTCGTCGGTCCGCCCGCCGCCGAGCCGTGGCACCTCACCGCGCACCTGGACGACGAGGCGAGATACGCCGAACTCCCCGAACTCTCGCCCACCCTGGTGCGCTGGAACCCTCCGCCGAACGCGCCGCGGCACCTGTCGGTCGGGCTGGACCGACTGGCCGCCGCCCGTCGTGGCGAGTCCCTGCTCGTGGTCGCCGAGACAGCACCCGAGTCCCTGCTCGAACGCGTCCATGACGTACGCCGCGCGGGGGCGACCATCTTCGCCCTCGACACCGGCCGGACCGAACTCGCGGGTCTCGCCCACGAAATCCTTTCCGTGGACTCGACAATTACCGACACAGTACCTGTGGACGACGGGACGTTCGGCTTTCCTCCGGACGATCCGACCGGTGCCGCCAATTCCGAATCGGCGTGGAAATCTCCGACCGGTTCACCGGTCTCCTTCGACAGTGCGCAGCATCTGCTCAGCATCGCGGCCGCCGAATCCGCCTCTGGCCCGCGTGATGCGGGCGGAACCCGGGCTGCGAGCGCGGGTAGTACGGACGGCAAGGGAATGCGCTCACGCCTGGCCAGACTTCTCGACCTGATCTCCGGGCCGAGTTCCTGAGTTCACCTTCTCCAGACGTCGGCACACCATGCGATGACCGGCGTTCGAGGAACGAGAATCCCGAGCGCGCCGAGAAATACAGCAAAGCTTTGTCGGGCAGAATTCGTTAATCCTCAAGAAAGCACGAGTGCGGGACCGGTAGTCGAGAAATTGCTGTGTCCTTCGTGGTTTGGGAAGCCGCCGAATGTTGCAGATCCCCTCCAGATGGCGGGGTCACGTCCTTGCCATAGCAACGGTCCGGTAGATACCGGATGTCCCCTCAGAGGGAGGCAGTGCGGTGCCCACCACAGCGACATCAGCAGGAAAGACCGCGGCCCGGTCCATCGCGAAGCGGACCACGGCTGCCAAGCGGACCGCCTCGACGGTCGCGCGCAAGGTCACCAAGCGGGTCACGGGGAAGTCGACCTCGCCGGCGGTCAAGCGAACGACAGCGAAGCGGACCACAGCCAAGCGGACCACCGCGGCCCGCAAGACCACGGCCAGGAAGTCTCCGGCCAAGCGCACCACCGCCAAGCGGACGACGGCGAAGCGCGCACCGGCCAAGCGGACCGCGGCGAAGCGGACCACGGCGAAGAAGACCACCGCCAAGCGCGCCACGGCCAAGCGGACGACCGCGAAGAAGACCACGGCTCGCAAGACCGCGGCCAAGAAGACGACGGCTCGCAAGACGACGGCGAAGAAGACCACCGCCAAGCGCGCCACGGCCAAGCGGACAACCGCGAAGAAGGCCACGGCCAAGCGCACCACGAAGAAGGCTGCTGCCAAGCGCGCACCGGCGAAGAAGTCGACGGCGAAGCGGGCGCCCGCGAAGAAGTCGACCGCCAAGCGCGCGCCGGCGAAGAAGGCGGCCGCCAAGCGGACCACGGCCAAGCGGGCCACCGCGAAGCGCACCACGGCCCGGCGGACCACCACCGGGACCCGGAAGATGGCGACGCGCCGACGCACCCGGGCGGCATCGATGGACACTGCCATGCCCATCGACATGCCCGTCGACACCGACACCACCATGCCGATGGTGCGGCCGACGAGTTCGCCCCGCTCAACGCGTCGAGGCTGAATCCGCTGCCTGGGTGTGGAGGCGTGACTGCTGGCACGCCACCACACCCATCGGCACACCCATCGGCGCGGGTGCGGGCTCCTTCGCCGACTCGGCCGAGGGTCAGCGCGGAGTCAGCGTCCGGCGGCGGTCACTTGTCCTCGTCGTCGTCGGACCAGTTGGGGTCGTTGTCCCAGGTCTCGTTGCGCTCGGCCACCTTGTCCAGCGCCCGCTCCGCCTCGGCCCGCGAGGAGTAGGGGCCGAGCCGGTCGGCGGCCTTGCAGCCCTCCTCGGGCTCGACGGTGTGGTGCCGCAGGCAGAAGAACCATTCCGGTTGCTCGGTGCTCATGACCTGAGCTTTCCGCAGCCGGGCGGCCCCGGCAACTCCTGACGGTGCGTGCCCCGAGGCGTCGTAGACTCCGGGAATCATGGGCAATCTCGCACCGGCCACCATCTCACCGCGACGTTCCGTACCCGGCACCATCGAACGCCCGGAATACGTCGACCGGAGCGGTCCGAGCCCGTTCACCGGCTCGGAGATCAAGGACGCCGCCACCGTCGCCCGGATGCGGGTCGCATGCCGGCTCGCCGCCCAGGCGTTGCAGGAGGTGGGCCGGCACGCGAAGCCGGGCGTCACCACCGACGAACTCGACCAGATCGGGCACGAGTTCCTGTGCGCGGCCGGCGCCTACCCCTCCACGCTCGGTTACCGCGGTTTTCCGAAGTCGCTGTGCACCTCGGTCAACGAGGTCATCTGCCACGGGATCCCGGACTCCCGTCCGCTGCAGGACGGCGATCTTGTCAACGTCGACATCACCGCCTTCCTCGACGGCGTGCACGGAGACACCAACGGGACGTTCCTGGTCGGTGACGTGGACGAGGACAGCCGGTTGCTGGTCGAGCGCACCCACGAGTCGATGATGCGCGGCATCAAGGCGGTTCGCCCCGGTCGCCAGGTCAACGTGATCGGCCGGGTGATCGCGTCGTACGCCAGGCGGTTCGGCTACGGCGTGGTGGAGGAGTTCACCGGCCACGGCATCGGCACGGCGTTCCACTCCGGGCTGATCATCCCGCACTACGACGAGCCGCGGTTCGACACCGTGATCGAGGCCGGGATGACCTTCACCATCGAGCCGATGCTCACTCTCGGCACGCACGAGTGGGACATGTGGGACGACGGGTGGACGGTCGTCACCAAGGACCACCGGCGGTCGGCGCAGTTCGAGCACACCGTGCTGGTCACCGAGCAGGGTGCCCAGATCCTCACCCTGCCGGACGCCCCGGAGTCCTGACCTCCTACGGACCCCGGGAGGTCAGCCCGCGGGCCTGGTCCGGCTCCACAGGCTGACGCGCAGGCCGGGTACGTCCACGGTCCGCAGGTGGCGCAGGCCGGTCACGCCTGACGAGTCACCGTGCTGCCAGTCCGGCTGCACCACCCACACCCGGCGTACGTCGTCGGGCAGCCGGCCGTCCAGCCAGCGCGGGACGCACCGGGCGTGCCGCAGGTAGTACGGCAGCGTCTGCACGGTGGAGACCGTGCGCTGCACCCCGTCACCCGGGCGGCAGCCGGCCGCGACCACTCCAGCCGCGGACCGGATGTCGGGCCCGTGGCCGGTGACGCCGCGTACCTGCGCGAGCGAGGGCCACGCGACCGCGGCGGCGAGGGCGGCGGCCACAGCGACTCCCGCGACCGTCACGGCCGTCGCGTTCCTTGCCGGCGGACTCGCCGGCCGCGAACCGTCCGGGGCGGCGAACGCGGACGAGGCCAGCAGCGCCAGGGCCGGCGCGCACCCCAGCAGGTAGCGCGGCAGGAAAACCGGCGTGAGCAGGCCGAGCACGGCCAGCGCCAGCGGCGGGACAACCAGCCAGCACGCCGATGCGGCGAGGAGCCGGCCGCGGTCGGCGCGCGGCGTGCCGCGTACCGCCCTCAGCACACCGGCCACCGCGAGTGCGCCGAGCAGCAGGAGGTACGCACCGCTCCCGGCCGGCGCGACGAAGCCGTCGAGGAGGGCGGACCAGCTGGTGGGCGGGATCCAGGAGACCGTCGCCCGCTGACCGAACGCCGCGAGCGCGACCAGAGCTGGCAGCACCAGTCCGGCGCCGGTGGCGAGGAAGTACGCCCGCCACGGTGATCGGCCGGATCGGCCGGATCGGCCGGAGGCGGCTCGCAGCAGCAACGGGTGTGCGGTGAGCACCGCCAGCGCGACCACGTGCACGACCCCGAGCGCGGCGACCGCGATGGCGTACCCGATCCACCAACGCCGCTCCGACCGCACCCCGATTCGCGAGCCGGACTCGGCGGCCCGCCACAGACACCACGCCGCGGCCGCCGCGGCCAGGACGGCGAACGCGTAGGGCCGCGCCTCCTGGGCGTACCGCGACGCCATCGGCGAGACCGCGAGCAGCAGGCCCGCGGCGATCCCGGCGCCGCTCCCCCACCACCGCCGGCCGAGGTCGGCCAGCAGCCCGACCGCCGCCGCCATCGCCACCACCGACGGGAGCCGCAGCCAGGCCTCGCCGTCGCCGAACCACGTCCAGCCGTGCATGAACAGGTAGTAGGCACCCAGCCCGGCGTCGCGCTCGGCGAGGAACCTGAGCAGCCCGGACAGCGATCGGCCGGACTCACCGGCGGTGGCGGCCTCGTCCAGCCACAGCGCCGGGGTGCCGATCCGGAAGAGGTACAGCACCAGCGCGCCGAGGGCGGGCACCACGGCCACCGCGAACACCGTCGCCGGCGCCGGACGCGACGATGCGGGCGGCGCGGGAAGCGTTCCAGCCGCCACCCGCGTCACGCCCGCACCTCCACCCGTGGGCACCGGTCAGTGCCGTCAGCGCCGTCGATACCGTCAGTGCCCTTAAAGCTCTGCCTCACCGCGCCGAAGCTCGGCGACGATCTGCTCGGCGTCACGCTGGGTCATGTCCAGCCGCCGAATCCACCAGTCGCCCGCCTTCGCGTCCCAGATACCGTAGCCGTACTCGGTTTCTCGTACCTCGAATCGTTCGCTCACCAGCTGCCCTCCCATACCCAGTATCCCCAGGGTATCGAACGCGTGTTCGAACGCAAGCTGGGATCCCACACCGACTTCGATCGCGCCTGTCCGGTAGCGGCGGTGGACCACGGCGAGCGGGCACGAGCCCATCGCACACCCGCGGTGAAGAACGACGCCGCTCGGCCCGGAGCCACCGGCCCGACGGTCACGCTCCGGACACGGTTGAACGGGAGGAGTTCGGGAGAGCGCTCCGGAGGTTCAGTCGTCGCGGCTCGTGCTGGTGCGCGCGACGACCAGGCGGGCTAGCTCCCGGGCCGCCGACCGCGCCCGGTCGCCGTCGGCGGACTGGATGGCCATCACCGAGACGGTGGTCCCGTCATCCAGGTCGAGCTGCACCCAGGGGTCGCCGCGGCGCAGGTTGACCCGCACCACCTGGGCCCACTCCAGGGTGTGCGTACTGGTGAGGTTGACGATGGTCAGCCCGGACTCGTCCGCGCGCAGCCGCATCCGCGCGAGGCGGTACAGCCCGAACAACAGCACGGCGAGGAACGCCAGCAGGGTCAGCGTCTGCAGCCAGTTGAACTTCGCGCGGATCTCCGCCGGGAACGCGATCCACAGCCCCGCCGCCGCGGCGGCCAGCAGAACCCCCATCGCCACCGCGACCACCAGGCCCAGCTGGGAACGCCAGGTGTGCGGCAGCCGCGGGACGTCCGGCCCGGCGCCGGCACCAGCACCACCGCGGTCGCCACCGCGGTCACCGGCGTCGCCCGGATCAGGCTGGCGTACGGACATCGAGTGCCCCGATCCGCTCACAGTCGGCAGGCGTGGATGCTGGTGACCAGGATCGCACGCGCACCGGCGTTCCACAGCTCGTCCATCAACCGCTGGGCGTCCGCGCGCGGCACCATCACCCGCACCGCGACCCAGCCGGACCGATGCAGCGGCGAGACCGTCGGTCCCTCCAGCCCCGGCGCGATCCTGGACGCCTCGTCCACCTGGTCGGCGGCGATGTCGTAGTCCATGAGCACGTAGTCGCGGGCGACCAGCACACCCTGCAGCCGGCGCACCATGAGGTCGAAACCCTCCGGGTCGGCCGTGCCGTTGCGGCGGATCAGCACCCCTTCCGACCGCAGGATCGGGTCGCCGAACAGCTCCAGCCCGGCCTGGCGGAGCGTGGCGCCGGTCTCCACGACGTCGGCGATGGCGTCGGCGACGCCGAGCTGGATCGCGGTCTCCACCGCGCCGTCGAGGTGGGTCACGTGCGCGGTGACGCCGTTGTCGGCGAGGTAGCTCCTGATCAGGCCGGCGTACGACGTGGCGATCCGCAGGCCCGCCAGGTCGTGGACGGACTTCGCGGTGCCCGGCCGGGCGGCCAGCCGGAACGTCGACCGGGCGAAGCCGAGGGTGAGGACCTCGTCGGCGGGCGCGCCGGAGTCCAGCAGCATGTCCCGCCCGGTGAAGCCGGCGTCGAGGGTGCCCTCGCCGACGTAGACCGCGATGTCGCGCGGGCGGAGGTAGTAGAACTCGATCTGGTTGTCGGGGTCGATCAGCACCAGCTCGCGGGAGCTGCCGCGCTGGCGGTAGCCGGCCTCGCGCAGCATCTGGGCGGCGGGCTCGGCCAGCTGACCCTTGTTCGGAATGGCCACACGCAACATGTCGGACGCTCTTTCCTCAAGCCTGGAAGGAAACCTGGGCGGATCCTGGGATTCCTGGCGGTACTCGGTCGTCGGTCGGGGGTGAGGGCCGCTCACCCCTACAGATGCGCGTAGACGTCCTCGAGCTTCAGGTCGCAGGCGAGCATCAGCACCTGGGCGTGGTAGAGCAGCTGGGAGATCTCCTCCGCGGCCCGCTCGCGGCCCTCGTGCTCGGCGGCCATCCAGGACTCCGCCGCCTCCTCGACGAGCTTCTTGCCGATGGCATGGACGCCCGCGTCCAGCGCCGCGACCGTGCCCGAGCCCTCCGGGCGGGTGGCGGCCTTCGCGGCCAGCTCGGCAAACAACTCGTCGAACGTCTTCATCCGAGTGGGTTCCTGGGATCGGGTGGCGTACAGGCGTACTGACGTACGTGGACGCGCCCAAGCCTAGAGGCGGGCGAAATCCCGCCCCTGGCCGCCCTCTGCCCGCGGATCAGGCCAGCCCCCGGCGGACCGCGTACAGCGCCGCCTGGGTCCGGTCGGCCAGGCCCAGCTTCGCCAGGATGGACGACACGTGCGTCTTCACGGTCTTCTCCGAGAGCACCAGCGCGCGGGCGATCTCCCGGTTGGACCGACCCTGGGCGATCTCGACCAGTACCTCACGTTCGCGTTCGGTGAGGGCGCCGCCGGCGCGTTCGGCCGGATCGTCCCCGCGGAGCAGCGCGTCGGCCACCTCGGGTTCGAGGAGCACCTGGCCGGCGTGCACGGCCCGGATCGCCTGCGCGAGCGCCTCGGGGTCGACGTCCTTGAAGAGATAGCCCGACGCGCCGGCCCGCAGCGCCGGCACCACGGTCGCGGGTTCGGTGAACGAGGTGAGTACGAGGACGCGCACCGTGCTCCCCCGGTCACGCAGCATGCGCAGCGCCGACACGCCGTCCACGCCGGGCAGTTGCAGGTCGAGCAGCATGAGGTCCGGCCGCAGGGTCTCGGCCAGCTCCACCGCCGCGCCGCCGTCACCGGCCTCGCCGACCACCTCGATGTCGTCCTGGATGTCGAGGAACGTCCGCAGTCCGTGGCGTACGACCTGGTGGTCGTCGACGACGAGCACCCGGATCGGCCCGGCCGGCCCGGCGGCGTCCTGGGCGCTCCCAGGCGCACTGTCACTCATGCGGCACCTCCAGCCGGAGTGTGGTTCCCGCGCCGGGACGGGACTCGACCCGGAGCCGTCCGCCCGCCTGCCGGGCGCGTTCGCGCATCGACGCCAGGCCGAGGTGGTGGCCGCCGACGCGGGCCGGGTCGCCGTCGAATCCCTTACCGTCGTCGGCGACGACCAGCACCACCTCGTGGCCGGACGTACTCAGGTCGATGTCCACCGTCGACGGCTCGGCGTGCCGCAACGCGTTGTGCAGCGCCTCCTGGGCCACCCGGAACACCACGTCCTCCACCTCGCCGGGAAGCTCGCAGCGGCCGTCGCAGTCGGAGTTGAAGCTGACCCGGACCGGGTGGGCGCGGGAGATCACCGCGACGTGCTTGCGCAGCGCGGGCACCAGGCCGTCCTCGCGGACCGCCGGCGGACGCAGCTCGGTCACCACGGCCCGCAACTCGTCCAGCGCGGAGCCGGCGAGCTCCTTCACCCGGGCGAACTGTTCACGCGCGCGGTCGCGATCTCCCTTCACCGTAAGGGCTTCCGCGGCACCCACGGTGAGGCGCAGGCTGAACAGCTTCTGCGCCACAGCGTCGTGCAGGTCGCGGGCGATCCGGGCGCGTTCCTCCACCAGGGTGAGCTCGCGGTCGCGTTCGAACATCCGGGCGCGGGTGAGCGCGATCGCGGCGTGCGCGGCGAGGATGCCGAGCAGGCGTTCGTCCTCGTCGCCGAACACCGGAGTGTCCGGCCCGTTGGCGACGTAGATGGCGCCCATGATCTCGCCCCGGTCGACGATGGGTACGCCGAGAAAACCGCGCATCGGCGGGTGCGCGTCGGGCCAGCCGGAGAAGCGCGGGTCGGCCTGGACGTCATCGGCGCGGTAGGGCTTGGCCTGCGCCATCATCACGCTCAGCAGGCCGTGCGCTCGCGGGAGTGGGCCGATCGCCCGCCACTGCTCGGGGCTGATCCCGCTGGCGTAGAACTCCGCGAACCGGCCGCGTTCGTCCGGCAGCCCCAGCGCGGCGTACTCGGACCGGACCAGCGAGCGCGCCGACTCCACGATCATCTGCAGCACCTCGCGGGTCGCGGTCTGCTCGGTGATCGCGAGCAGGGCGCGCGACAGCGCCTCGAGATCGTCCCGGCGGCTGCCGTCGCGGGTACTGCCGGCGTGGTCGGGGCCCTGGTCGGAGGTGGACACGTTCCGAACGCTACCCGCCGGCAGAGCTCACGGGACCGGCCACACCGCCCCGCCGCTGGTCCTAGGTCCATCGACGCAGACCGGTCCGATCCGGTGACCGATGGCCGGGGCCGCCCGCGCTCCTAACGTCGAGAGCAGCACCTCGAAGCACGCGGTTCCCGGCCACCGCAGAAGCGCCGGAAGCACCTGCCCGTCCGCCGTTCCATCCGCCGTTCCATCCGCCGTTCCATCCGCCGTTCCATCCGGAGGTACGCCATGCCTGTCGCCCTTGTCACCGGAGCCTCCCGCGGCCTCGGGCTCGCCCTCGCCGGCGGGCTCGCCGACCGCGGCTGGTCCCTCGTCGTCGACGCCCGCCACGACGCCCCGCTGCGCGACGCCGTGGCCGAGCTGACCAGCCGGGCAGGGCCCGGTGCGCGGGTCGAGGCCCGCGCCGGTTCGGTCGGCGACGCCGCCCACCGCGCCGACCTGGTGGCGGCCGCCCGTGAGCTCGGCGGGCTCGACCTGCTGGTCAACAACGCCGGCGTGCTCGGCCCCAGCCCGCTGCCGCCGCTGGCGTCGCTCGGCGGTCCGGCATACCGGGAGGTACTGGAGATCGGCGCCGTCGCCCCGCTGGCGCTCACCCAACTGGCGCTGCCGCTGCTGCGCGAGCGGTCCGGGGCAGTGCTGAACGTCACCAGCGACGCGGCCGTGGAGGCCTACCCCGGCTGGGGTGGTTACGGCTCGGCCAAGGCGGCGCTGGAGCACTGGTCCCGGGTGCTCGCGGTCGAGCTCGCCGAGGCAGGTGACGACGTACGTGTGTGGTGGGTGGACCCGGGCGACCTGCGCACCCAGATGCACCAGGACGCCTTCCCCGGTGAGGACATCTCCGACCGGCCGCTGCCCGGCACGGTGGTGCCGGCGTTCGTCCGGCTGGTCAGCGAGCGCCCCGGCAGCGGCCGCTACCGGGCAGCCGACCTGCTCGCCGAGGTGGCGGCATGAGCACCGGTACGAAGACCGCGGTCCAGGCGACCCGGTCCTTCCCCGCCGTCCTCCCGGCGCCGACGGTCGACTTCGTTCTCCCGCCCGAACTCGAGGCGCACGAGCCGCCGGAGGCTCGCGGCCTGACCCGGGACGGCGTACGACTGCTGCTCGGCCGGGGCGACGGGTCCGGCGACGGGCCGGCCAACGAGGTCGCCCACCACCGGTTCGTCGACCTGCCGCACCTGCTCGAGCCCGGCGACGTCGTGGTGGTCAACCGGTCCGGAACCCGGCCCGCCGCCGTGGACCTGCCCGTCGGGGCCGGCGCCGGGGCGGACGGCCGGCGGAGCGTGCACTTCTCCACCCTCGCCGCCGATGGTTCGTGGCTGGTCGAACTCCGTCGCGGCGACGGCCCGGATCCCGGCGGCCACCCGGGCCAGCGGATCGACCTTCCGGGCGAGGCCGCGCTGGTACTCCGCGAGCGGCACCGGTCCGGCCGGCTGTGGCACGCCGTACCCACCGATCCCGACGTACCGGCCTATCTCGCCCGGCACGGCCGGCCGATCCGGTACGGCTACGTCGGCCGGGACTGGCCGCTGCACGCCTACCAGACCGCGTTCGCCACCACGCCCGGAAGTGCAGAGATGCCCAGTGCCGGGCGGCCGTTCACGCCGGAGGTGGTGACCGAACTGGTGGCGCGCGGCATCCTCGTGGTGCCGATCACCCTGCACACCGGCGTGGCGTCGGCGGAGTTCCACGAACCGCCGTACGCGGAGTGGTTCGAGGTACCGGCGGCGACGGCGGCTGTGGTGAACGACGCCAACGAGCGAGGCGCCCGGGTGGTGGCGGTCGGTACGACCGTGGTGCGTGCGCTGGAGTCCGCGGCGCACGGGCCCTGGGTGCGGGCAGCGTCCGGCTGGACCGAGCTGGTGATCACCGCCGAACGCGGGGTCGCGGTGGTGTCGGGACTGCTCACCGGCTTCCACGAGCCGCAGGCGTCCCACCTCCTGATGCTGGAGGCGATCGCCGGTCCCGATCTCGTACGCCGTTGCTATGCCGCCGCCGTGGACAACGGCTACCTGTGGCACGAGTTCGGCGACGTCAACCTGCTCCTGCCCTGACCGGCGTACCCGTGCCTGTGGCCAGGGTCGGCGACGAGGTCGACGCGGTGCGACTGCAGTCCAGGACCGGACCCCGGACCCGCCGAACGGGGCGAGTCGGCCTAGGTTCGAACGCGTGAGCGTACTGACCCCGAACTCGACGGTTCTGTTCATCGGCGACAGCGTCACCGACGCCGGCCGCGACCGTTCCGACCCGACCAGCCTCGGCAACGGCTATCCCCGGCAGGTCGCGCAGACCTGTTCCCGAACCCGGCCCGGCGACGGCGTGCGGTTTCTCAACCGCGGCATCAGCGGCAACCGCGTGCGCGACCTGCGCGCCCGGTGGCAGGAGGACTGCCTGGATCTCACTCCGGACGTGGTGTCGATCCTGATCGGGATCAACGACACCTGGCGCCGCTACGACAGCGGCGACCCCACGTCGGCGGACGACTTCGCCCGCGACTACGACCACATCCTGGCCCGGACCACCGACGCGCTGGCCGCCCGGCTGGTGCTGGTCGAGCCGTTCGTGCTGCCGGTGACCGCGGGCCAGCACGGCTGGCGGGAGGACCTGGACCCCAAGCTCGAGGTCGTCCGCCGGCTGGCCATGGAGTACGGCGCGACGCTGGTCCCGCTCGACGGGCTGATGGCGAAGGCGGCCGCCGGCCAGGACGCCACCGAGCTCGCCGCCGACGGCGTACACCCCACCGACGAGGGGCACGCGGTGATCGCCCGGTCCTGGCTTGAGGCGACCACCTCCTGAGAACGGAGGCGACCGCCTCCGTTCTCCTCCGAATCTCCTCCGAACACACCGGTGGGCGCCACGCATCATGCGTGGCGCCCACCTGAGCACTGTCGGCCTACGCGCCGAGGACGGTCAGGCCCCCATCGCGTGGTAGCCGCCGTCGACGTGGATGATCTCGCCGGTCGTCTTCGGGAAGAAGTCCGACAACAGCCCGACCACCGCGCGGCCGGTGGCGTTGCTGTCGGTCGGGTCCCAGCCGAGCGGCGCCCGCTCGCTCCAGACGTTCTCCACCTTCTCGATGCCGGGGATGCCGCCCGCGGCGATCGTCTTGGTGTAGCCCGCGGACACGAGGTTGACCCGGATGCCCTTCGGGCCGAGGTCGCGGGCGAGGTAGCGGGCGCAGGACTCCAGCCCGGCCTTCGCCACCCCCATCCAGTCGTACGCCGGCCAGGCCACCGTGGCGTCGAAGGTGAGCCCGACCACCGACGACCCCTCCTTCATCAGGGGCAGCGCGGCTGTGGTGAGCGACTTCAGCGAGTACGCCGAGACCTGCAGCGCGGTGGCGACGTCCGGCCAGGCGGTGTTCAGGAAGTTGCCGCCGAGGGCCTCCTGCGGAGCGAACGCGATGGAGTGCACCACGCCGTCCAGCCCGTCGACGTGGGCGCGCAGCGCGTCGGCCAGCCCGGCCAGGTGGTCTTCGTTGGTGACGTCGAGGTCGAGCACCGCCGGCTCGACCGGCAGCCGCTTGGCGATCCGCCTGGTGATCGACAGCGCCCGGCCGAAGTTGGTGATGACCACCTGCGCGCCCTGCTCCTGCGCGACCTTCGCGACCGCGTAGCCGAGCGAGGTGTCCATGGTCACGCCCGCGACCAGGATGCGCTTGCCCTCGAGGATCCCGCCCATGTCTCAGTGCCCCATCCCTAGTCCGCCGTCCACCGGGATGACGGCCCCGGTGATGTATGCCGCCTCGTCGCTTGCCACCCAGCGGATCACCCGCGCCACTTCCTCGGTGCTGGTGTACCGGCCGAGCGGGATCTGCTTGAGGTACTGCTTTTGTAGCTCCTCGGAAAGCTCGGCCGTCAGGGCGGTTTCCACAAAACCCGGGGCCACGACATTGGCGGTGATTCCCCGCGAACCCAGCTCGCGGGCGATGGACCGGGCCATGCCGACCATGCCGGACTTGCTGGCCGCGTAGTTGACCTGGCCGGCGCCGCCGAACAGCCCGACCACCGACGACACCAGGACGATCCGGCCGCGGCGCATCCGCAGCATGCCCTTGGCGGCCCGCCGGGCGAAGCGGAAGGCGCCGGTCAGGTTGGTCTCGATGACGCTGGACCAGTCCTCGTCGCTCATCCGCATCAGCAGGGTGTCGCGGGTGATGCCGGCGTTGGCCACCAGCACCTCGACCGGTCCCTGCTTCTCCTCGACCTCTGCGAACGCCGTCTCCACCGTCTCCGGCTCGGTCACGTCGCACTTCACCGCCAGGAAGCCCTCCGGGGGCTCACCGCCGCGATAGGTGATCGCGACGTCGTCGCCGGCCTCGCGGAACGCCTGCGCGACAGCCAGCCCGATGCCGCGGTTCCCCCCTGTCACCAGCACCGATCGACCCACGTACGCCTCCCTGGTCAGCTGCCGTCCTTCGATCCCAGGCACGCTAGCAGCCCGGGTGTCGATCACCGGGTCAGGCACGGTGGGCGTCGCTATCCGGACAGTGTCGCCATCCGGACAGCACCGGGACTTCGGACGTTCGGGGACGACTCCGGACGGGACAATGGCCCCCATGACCTCCGTGCCGCCCACTTCTCCCGCCGTGACCGCCCCGCCGGTCGAGCCGCGCGACCTCGAGGAGGCGGCCCGCTCGGCGCTGCCCGCGGAGGTGTACGACTACATCGCCACCGGCTCCGGGGTGGAGGAGACGCTGGCCGCCAACCTGGCCGCCTGGCGCGAGCTGGCGCTGGCGCCGCGGGTGCTGCGCGACGTGAGCCGCGTGGACGTGTCGACGACGGTGCTGGGTACGCCGGTCAGCTCACCGGTCCAGGTGGCCCCGACCGGCTACCAGCGGCTGGTGCATCCCGACGGGGAGCTCGGCATGGCCACCGGTGCCGCACACGCGGGCTCCCTGCTGGCCCTGTCCACCCGGGCCACCACGACGTTCGACGAGCTCGCGGGCGCGGCCGGCCCGTGGTGGCTTCAGCTGTACGTGCTCCGCGACCGCGACCTCACCGCGACCGTGGTCGAGCGGGCCGCGGCCGCCGGTGCCCGGGCGCTGGTGCTGACCGTCGACACGCCGTACGTCGCGAAGAAGGCGAGGTCCACGGCGTTCCCGCCCGCCGAGGTCTCGCCCGTGCTCGTCCCGGAGCTGCGCGCCCGGGGGGACGAGGGCGTGTGGCAGGACCCTGGCGTGACGTTCGCCGACCTCGCCTGGTTGGCCGAGGTGTCCGGCCGGCTGCCGCTGGTGGTGAAGGGAGTCGTGCGCGGCGACGACGCCCGCGCCTGTGTCGACGCGGGCGCGGACGCGGTGTGGGTGTCCAACCACGGCGGGCGCCAGCTGGACGGCGCCGTACCCACCGCGCGTGGCCTGGCCGAGGTGCGGGCGGCCCTGCCCGACGATGTGGAGGTGTACGTCGACGGCGGGATCCGCAACGGGCGCGACGTCGTCCGCGCGCTGGCCCTCGGCGCCACCGCGGCGTTCGTCGGGCGGCCCGCCGTGTGGGCGCTGGCCACCGGCGGTGCGGCCGGGGTACGCGACCTGCTGGTGACGATGCGCGCGGACCTGGAGGAGACGCTCGCGCTGTGCGGATGCGCGTCGCTCGCCGACGTCACGCCCGACCTGCTGCGCTCGGCCAATCCCGGGGACTGGGCGGGCGCAGCAGGTGGGAGCCACTCGGCTCAGCGGTAGGCGCGCGACTGCAGGTCGTACAGCTCGGCGTACAACCCGCCGTGTTCCATCAGCTCGGCGTGGCTGCCCTGCTCCAGCACCCGCCCGCGCGACAGCACGACGATCAGGTCGGCCATGCGTACGGTCGAGAACCGGTGCGAGACCAGCAACGTGACGGTGCCCTGGCGTGCTCCGCTGCGGGCGGCGGCGGCGAAGCGTTCGAACATCGCGTGCTCGGTCTGGGGGTCCAGCGCGGCGGTGGGCTCGTCGAACACCACCAGCAGCGGGTCGGTGCGCATCAGCCCGCGCCCGAGCGCCAGCCGCTGCCACTGGCCGCCGGACAGGTCGACGCCGCCGTCCCAGGACTTGCCGAGCTGGGTGTCCAGGCCGTTCGGCAACGCAGTCAGTACGCCGCTCGCGCCGGCCCGCTCCAGCCCGGCCAGCACGGCCGCGTCGTCGTCGACCCGGCGCAGGTCGGCCACCCCGACCGCCTCCCGGGCGGTGAACTCGAACGGCACGTGGTCCTGGAACGCCGCGCTCAGCCGCGACCGCCACTCCTCCACCGTGAAGTCGGCCAGCGGCGTACCGTCCACCAGGATCTGTCCGGCGTCCGGGCGGTAGAAGTCGCACAGCATCTTCACCAACGTGGTCTTCCCGGCGCCGTTCTCGCCGACCAGCGCGACGACCTTGCCGGCCGGCAGCCGCAGCGACAACCGGTCGAGCACCTTCCCGCCGGTATCGGGGTAGCCGAACGACACGTCGCGCACCTCGATGCCCTCGCGCAGCCGGTCCGGCACCGGCGCCGGATGAGCCGGGACGTACGCCTCGGCCTCGGCGTAGTCCTCCAGCCACAGCAGCCGCCGGCCGAGCTTCAGCACGTGCATGAGGCTCGTGCCGTACGCCACGGCGGTGGACACGATCCAGGTCAGCTGCGCTGCCAGGCCGATGGCCAGCACCACGTCGCCGGGCCCGGCCTGCCCGCGCACGGCGAGGACCAGCACGAACGCGATCGCGGCGACGTACGCCGCGGCCACCACCAGAGCGTCCACCGCGCCGAGCACAGCACCACGCCAGGTGGCTCGGTTGCGTTCGGCGACGACCCGCCCGGCGACCTCGTTGTGACGGGCGCGCAGCTCGCCGGTGAGCCCGAAGACCCGCAGCTCCTTGCCGGCCGAGGCGGACGTGCCGACGTCGAACAGGTGCCGGCGCAGGCGTTCGGGCTCGGTGGTCACCTCCTGCGCGGCGACGTCGAGGTCGCGGGCCCGCCGGCCGATCACGATGGACACCACGGAGACCAGCGGCAGCGCGAGCAGCGCCGGGTGCACCCGGCCGAGGAGCACCCCGGTGGCCGCCAGGGACACCAGCGACCGCCCCATCCCGGCGGTGGCGTTCACCATCGTGCCGAGGGACCGGCTCTCCTCGCGGATCCGCTGCACCTGGTCGAGGTACTCCGGCCGCTCGTGGTGCGCCAGGCCGTCCACCCCGCCGAGCAGCACCATCAGCCGCCGCTCCGCGTACGCCTGGGCCCGCTCGATCACGCCGAACACGCAGTCGCAGTAGTAGAAGACGTTGACCAGGCTGACCGCGACGACGCCGGCGAGCAGGCCCGCGGCCCACAGGCCCAGCCCCAGGTCGCGGCCGAGCGCGGCGTCCACCACGAGTTTCGCGCCGTACGCCAGCACCACCGGCACCAGCGCCATGACCACGCCGGTGACCAGCTGGAACGTCGCTCGCCAGGGTGCCGCCCGGAACCCGATCGCCATCGTCATCCGGTAGGCGCGCAGTGCCTCACGCATGGGTCTCCATCCCTTCTCCGGTGGCGGCGGTGCCCTGTCCGTCGCCCGGCAGCGCGGCCGGCGCGGCCTGATGGTCGAGGAACCGCGAAGCCTGCAGGGTGAACATCTCGGCGTACCGGCCGTCGAGGTCCATCAGCTCCTCGTGGCTGCCGTCCTCGACCACGCCGCCGTCGGCGAGGACGACGATCCGGTCGGCCCGGCGCACGGTGGAGAAGCGGTGCGAGATCAGGCAGGTCGTCAGGCCCTCGGTGAGCTCCAGGAACCGCTCGTACAGCTCCGCCTCCGCCCGAACGTCCAGCGCGGCGGTGGGTTCGTCCAGGATCAGCAGCCGGGCGCCGGCCTCCACCGCGAACATCGCCCGGGCGAGCGCGATCCGCTGCCACTGGCCGCCGGACAGGTCGACGCCGCCGGTGTACTCCCGCGACAGCACGGTGTCGAAGCCGTGCGGCAGCGACTCCACCAGGTCGAGTACGCCTGCCTTCTGCGCGGCCAGCCGCAGCCGGTCCTCGTCGTGGGCGTACGCCGGCGCGCCGAGCCCGATGTTGTCGCGTACGGGCAGGTGGTAGCGCGCGAAGTCCTGGAAGAGCACGGCCACCTGGTCCCGCCACGCCGCGGGGTCCAGTTCGGCGAGGTCGCGACCGTCCACCAGCAGCCGCCCATCGGTCGGTGCGTACAGGCCGCACAGGAGCTTGACCAGCGAGGTCTTGCCGGCGCCGTTCTCCCCCACGATCGCCAGCGACCGGCCGGCCTGGATGGTGAGGTCGAGCCCGCGCAGGGCGGTGCGCTCGCTGCGTGGGTACTGGAACGTCACGCCGTCGAACCGGACGTCGGTACGCGGCAGGTCCGGTGCGGCCGCCGGCTTCGACGGCTCTGTGACGGACACGGGTGCTGCGGACACCGCGCCGGAGTAGCCGCCCGAGCCGCCCAGCCGGCCGTCCAGCGCGAGCACCTTCGGCACCGTCACCGCCGCGTAGGACAGGTAGACGTTGCGGTCGTCGAAGGCGGTGTAGGAGTTCACCCCGGCCAGCGCCTGGGTGTAGATCGCCACCGCCGCGACGGACAGGTCACCTCGGGTCGCGGCCCAGGCCAGCAGGCCGTACGACACGGCGTTGACCGCCAGCACCGCCCCGCTGGCACCGAACAGCACGTTCCCCCGCGGGCTGCGTACCTTCCACACCGGCGCCATCGCTGTGTACCACGCGCGTTCGAACGCGGCGACCAGCCAGCCGAGCATCCCCCACACCCGTACCTCCTTGCCGGCGGCGGGTCCGAGCGCGACGTCGCGGAGGTACTCCGCGCGGCGCAGGGCGTCACTGCGGCCGTAGCCGACCTCGCCGACGCGGAGGTACTCCTGCTGCATCGCGAACACCACGATCGGCCAGACGACCAGCCACAGCAGGCCGACCCACCAGGAGAAGATCAACAGCACCACGGCCGAGCCCAGCGCCTGCAGCCAGGACGGCAGGACGTACCCGAGTCCCTCGACCGCGAGGCCGGGGCGTTGCGCGTCGGCGCCGAGCCCCTTGACCAGGCGCACGTGCGCGAGGACGTCGGGGTCCTCCAGGTGGGCGATCCCACCCGGCCGGCCGACCGCGGCGAGCACCCGGTCCTGCAGGTAGCGGTCGGTCTCCCGGCCGAGCGTCATCGACACCGCGCCCAGCATCGGGGAGACGAAGCGCTGCGCCACGACCACTGCGCCGACGGCGACGAGCAGGTCGAGGGTCCGGTGGCCGGCGGCGGATTCGAGCCCGCCCCGGACCGCGTCCGGGATGGAGCCCACGAGCAGGCCGGTCAGGGCGATGGCCGCGACCGGGAGGGCGGCGGCCAGCAGGACCCCGGCTCCGAGCAGGGCGGACTGCCGGCGACTCACCGACGGCAACAGGCGCAACAGGATCGGAATGCCCCGGATCGACTCGAAACCGGGCCAACGGCGCGGAAGCGCACGAACTCGTTCGGCCAACGTCATGACGGCATCATGGCGTCACTAAGACGTCATGTCAACGTCGTTCCGGCGTCAAGCGGCGCCAGTTCGATGTCACCCGGCCAGTTGGCCACCCCGGAGGCCGGCGCGAGGCGGGCGCGAGGCGAGCGGCCAGGGCCGGACAGTCAGGCGGCGCAGGCGGCCGAGCCACCGCCCATCCGGCGCCGCGAAAGTAGGCTCGCCACGTGATCTCGGCCTCCCGCGTCCTCACCCTCGACACCACCGTCACCGCCGCCGACGGGACCGCGCTGGCGACCGACGTCACGGTCGCCGACGACGGGCAGCAGCACCCGGTGGTGCTGGTCCGCACCCCCTACGGCCGGGCGTCCGCCCGGGCCGCGCACGACGCGGTCGGCCTGGCCCGGCTCGGTTTCGCGGTCGTCACCCAGGACGTACGCGGGCGCTGGGACTCCGCCGGCCAGTTCACGCCGTTCCGGTCCGAACGCGACGACGGCGCGCGCACCGTCGCCTGGTGCGCCACCCAGCCGTGGTCGGCCGGCGCGGTCGCGATGATCGGCGCCTCCTACAACGGCTTCACCCAGTGGCTCGCCCTGGCCGAGCGGCCCGCCGGCCTGCGGGTGGTCGCTCCGGCGGTCGCCGGGCCCTCGATCCGGTCAGTGGCGTACGAGGGAGGCGCGCTCCAGCTCGGCGTCTTCTCCTCCTGGACGCTGGGTCTCGGCGCGCTCGGCAGCAACCTCGAGGACGGTGTACGCCAGGAGTCGATCGAGGCGCTGGACACCTGGCCGGCCTCGATCCCCCTGGCCGAGAAGACCCTGACCGCGATCAGTCCGGACTGGCAGCGCTGGCTGGGCTCCGGCGGCACCGCCGACCGCTCGGGCGGGGCGGCCGGGGATCGATCTGGCGCGGCCGGGGACGGCCCGTGGTCCGAGCTCGACGCCACCCCCGCCCTCGACGGGGCCGGCACCGACGTCGCCGGTTACCACCTCGCCGGATGGCACGACCTGTTCTGCGAGAACACCATCGCCGGCTACTCGCTGCTGGCCGGCGGCGACAGGCGGGCCGCCCACCGCCAGCGGCTGGTCGTCGGCCCGTGGTCGCACGGGTCGATGCTGCGGCGGACGACCGGGCAGCTCGACTTCGGCGTCGCCGCCATGGGCGACTTCAACGGGCTGTACGAGGAGCAGGCCGGCTTCCTGAGCGCGGGCCTGGCCGGTGGTGAGGTGCCGCACGGCGTACGGGTCCACGTCATGGGCACCAACCGGTGGCTCGACCTCGAGGCCTGGCCGCCCCCTGCGCACGAGACGGCGTTCTACCTCGCCGCCGACGGCCGGCTGGACCGGCCCACACCACAGGAGTCCGGCACCGACCGCTACCGCCACGACCCGGCCGACCCGGTGCCCACCAACGGCGGGCGCACCCTGCATCCCGTACTCCCCGAGGCCGGTCCGCGCGACCAGCGCGACGTGGAGCGCCGCCCCGACGTCCTCGTCTACACCGGCGACGTGCTCAGCCAGGACCTGACGGTGCTCGGCACGGTCCGTGCCCACGTGGTGTTCGAGTCGACGGCAGCGGTCGCCGACGTGGCGGTGAAGCTCGTGGACGTGCACCCGGACGGCACCGCGATGTCGGTGGTCGACTCGGTTCGCCGGGTGGCGACGCCGGCCGGGGGAACCTCCGGAGACGGTACGGAGGTGGAGGTGACGGTCGGGTCGACCGCCATGACGTTCCGGGCCGGGCACCGGATCCGGGTGGAGATCGCGTCGTCGAACTATCCGAGGTTCGACCTGTGCCCGGCGGGCGACCAGACCGTCCACCGCGGCGGCCGGGCGGCGTCGCGGATCGTCCTTCCCACGTACGCCGGAACGCTTTCCTAGGAGGCCGTCGGCCCCTTCACAGCCAGCCGTTGGAGTCGGCGATCCGGACCGCCTCGGCGCGCGTACGAGCACCTGTCTTCCCGATGGCGCTGGACAGGTGGTTGCGTACCGTCCCCTCCGACAGCACCAGCGCCCGGGCGATGTCGGCCACCGTCCCGCCGCCGCGGGTCTCCAGGAGCACGTCGCGTTCCCGCGCGGTCAGCGGGCTCTCCCCCGCGGTGAGCGACTCCACCGCCAGCGTCGGATCCACCACCCGCAGCCCCTGGTGCACCCGCCGGATGCTGTCGGCGAGCTGGGACGCGGGAGTGTCCTTGACCACGAACCCGCTCGCGCCCGCGGCGAGCGCCCGGCGAAGGTAGCCGGGCCGGCCGAACGTCGTGACCACGAGCACCCGGCAGTCCGGCAGCGCCGTCCGCAGGTCGCGGGTGGCGGTGATGCCGTCGGCGCCGGGCATCTCCACGTCCAGCAAGGCCACGTCTGGTCTGGTCTCCCGCGCGCGGTCCACGACCTCGTCGCCGCGGCTCACCTCGGCGACCACCTCCAGGTCGGCCTCCAGCGACAGCAGGGCGGCGAGCGCGCCGCGTACCAGGTGCTGGTCGTCGGCGAGCAGGATCCGGATCTGCTCGCTCACGCGGGTACCTTCGCCCGCAACGCGAACCCGCCACCGGGCAACGGGCCGGCGGTCAGGTCGCCACCGGCGGCGCGGACGCGTTCGGCCAGGCCGACCAGCCCGTGGGAGGAGGCGGGTTCGTCGAAGCCGTCGGAGAGGTTGAACGGCGGCGGATCCAGCGGCGTGGGGCCGGCCTTCGCGTGGGCGTTCCCGCCCCTGCCGTTCCCATCCCTGCCGGTCGAACTCCTGCCGGAACGCCGCCCGATCCCGTCGTCGACGACCTCCACACTCGTGGGCGTCAGCCGTACGGTGCAGGTCGCCGCCCCGCTGTGCCGTACGACATTGGTCACGCCCTCGCGCACCACCCACCCGAACACCTCACGCGGCGGGCCGGTCACCTCGTCGGCGGAGTTCGGGAGCACGGCGGTGATCCCGGCGGACTCCAGTGCGTGGCGGGCCTGGCTCAGCTCGGCCGCCAGGCTGGTGGCCCGGTATCCCGCGACCGTTGCCCGCACGTCGGCCAGCGCCTCCCGTGCCAGGCGTTCCACGTCGGCGATCTCGACGGCGGCGCGTTCGGGCACCTGCTCCACCAGCCGGCCTGCCAACTCCGCCTTGACAGTGATGACGGTGAGGCTGTGCCCGAGGATGTCGTGCAGGTCGCGGGAGAAGCGCAGCCGCTCGTCCGCGACGGCCAGCCGGGCGATCTCGCCCTGGGCCTCGCGCAACTCCCAGTTGCGCCGCAGCAGGCTGACGAACGCCGACGAGGCAAGCGCACCCAGCAGCACCGACATCGTGCCCTCCGGGGTGATGTTCCACCCCGGCACGGCCAGCGGCAGCGCGATCGTCAGCCCGACACATCCCCCGGTACACAATGCCGACGTGCGCGCCGGGAGCGCGGCGGCTCCACCCGCGGCGAGGTAGACCAGGCAGAACATGCCGTCCTCGCCGGCCAGCAGGCAGAACGCGCCGCAGAGCACCGCGAGGGTCACCAGCCACACCATCGCGTGCCGGCTGTCGGAGTCCCGGCGCACCATCCGGAAGATCGCGACATAGGTGGCACAGAACGCCGCGGTGACCACGACGACGAGAAACTGCCACTCCCAGGCGGGACTCCGCCCCAGCGCCGTCGACACCGGCGAGGCGAGGAAGACCAGCCACAGGGCGGCGCCGAAGATGCCCCGCCACCGCCCCAGGCGGCTCCGCTGCACGACCGCGGGCCCCCGGGAGCCGTCCGGGGCCGCGTCCTCGCCGTGCACGGCGTTCGGAGTCACGCTCATCGACCTTAGTTTCCGATAGGTGTTCGACAGCGGCTCGGCCGGTGTCGGATCCGGTCCGTTCGTCACGCCCGGGCGGTGTCGACGCGGTACCGCCGCACCACGATCAGTGTGAGCACCACGGTCCAGGCCAGCAACACGGGCACCGCCTTCCACTCGAACCCGGCCAGGCCGAGCGGGCTGCGGCCGATGATCCCGAGCCAGTACGACGGAAGCAGCTGCGCGAGGTTGGCCATCAGCTTCGGCATCGCCTCGACCGGGATGAAGATGCCGCCGAACAGCGACAGGACCATGAAGGTCGCCGGATAGATGGCCTGGGCGCTGTCGGGCGAGGCGACGTACCCGATGAGGATCCCGAGCACCGCGAACGGGATCAGTGCCAGCCACAGCCCGACGGCCGACACCGCCCACTCCCCCGCGCCGAGCCGGACATGCGCGACGAGGGCACCCGCGCCGTAGACGAACACGACGGCGGGCACGCCCACCATCATGGCCACCGCGGCCTTGGCCAGAAGGTACGAGAGCGGCTTCAGCGGCGTCAGCCGCAGCTGGCGGTTCCAGCCGCTCTGCCGTTCCAGTGCGATCCGCGAGCCGGCCGACATCGCGGCGCTCATCGAGCCGAACGCCGCCATCGAGACCATGAGGTACGCCTGGACGCTCACGCCGTTGATGTGCCCCTTGCCGTACATCTGGACGTAGATCAGGAACAGCACCACCGGCATCGCCAGGGTGAAGATGAGGAACCGCTTGTTCCGGTAGGCGCGGCGCGCCTCCAGCATGAGGTAACGCGTGGTCATGGCCGGCTCTCCTGGTCGGTACGGCTGTGGGCTGCGTCGTCATGGGCTGCGCCGGTGCGCGCTTCGTCGCTCTGATCGTCGGCCGCGGAAGTGAGGGCCACCACGGCGTCCTCGAGGTCGACGCTGCGGACCTCCAGGTCACTGGCCTGCTCGTACGCCGACAACAGCGCGCGCAGCGCGGCGTCCGCGTCGGTGCAGTCCAGCGTCACCCGGTCACCGTGCACCGCGACGTCGGAGACGCCGGGCAGGGCACGCAGCCGGGCCGGGTCCGCGCCCGGGATGCGGGCGCCGATGCGCCGGCCGCTCACCTGGTTCTTGATGGCGTCGGCGGTCCCGTCGGCGATGATCCGGCCGGACCGCATCAGCACCACCCGGTCGGCGTAGTCGTCGGCCTCGTCGAGGTAGTGCGTGGCGAACAGCACGGTCCGGCCGGCCGCGGTGAGGTTGCGCATCGCCGCCCAGAAGGCGCGCCGCGACTCCACGTCCATCCCGACGGTGGGTTCGTCCAGGACGAGCAGGTCGGGATCGGGTACGACCGCCAGGGCGAACCGCACCCGCTGGGCCTGGCCGCCGGACAGCTTGCCGGTGGGCCGGTCGGCGAGTTCGCTGATGCCTGCCCGCTCCAGCGCCTCCTCCACCGGCAGCGGCGCGCGGTGCAGAGCGGCGAACATCGCGACCAACTCGCCGACGGTCGCGTCCGGAAGCAGCGACCCGGCCTGCAGCATCGCGCCCACGTGGCCCTGCGCCACGGCCTGCTGGGGTTCGGCGCCGAAGACCGCGACCGAGCCCTGGTCGGGCCGGGCCAGCCCGAGCAGCATGTCGACGGTGGTGGACTTGCCGGCGCCGTTGGGGCCGAGCAGCGCCACCACCTCACCGGGTGCGATGTCGAGGTCCACACCGCGCACGGCGTGGACCTCTCCGTAGCTCTTCACCAGTCCGGACAGGTGGACCGCCATGCCGGTCGTGGCCGGGGGCGAACTCGAGGATGCCGTACGCCGGCGTGACGTACGGGAGAAATTCGTACGGGAGGAGGTACGGGACCGTGCCGTACGGGATGGTGTCGTCTGCACGGAGTCCACGGTGCCGGTCGGGCGGCGCCCGGGCCTGCGCCGGAGATCCTGGTCCGGGCATGACATCCGTCACGTCCCCGCCCGTGTCACATTTGCGCTCGCGGGGCGGTCTTGAGGGGGTAGGTGCACAGCGGCGGGGCCCGCCGAGTTGTCCACCGACGAGCGATGGATGACCATCGAGGCCATCGGAATGCCGCTTGCCGGTGGGACCTGTCGGTGGGCACGCGTACCGTGGATCAGGTGCGGGAGGTGGAATGAGCCAGAAGTCGGATCAGGACGTATTCCGGATCTCGGGAGCTCCGCGCAGTCTGAAGGCTGACGTCCGGTCCCGGGAGGTGCGATATCTGATCTCCATGGGGGTGCGAACGCTCTGCTTCGTGGGCGCGTTCGTCACTCACGGCATCATCCGATGGCTGCTCATTGTGGCCGCGTTCATCCTCCCGTATGTCGCCGTCGTGATCGCAAACGCCGGTCGGGAGCGCACCAAGACCCCGCCACCTGCCTACCTGCCTGATCATCGGCTGCAGCTTCCGGCACCTCCGGAGCACCCTGTCCCGCCGCAAAATAACGCGAGGACCGGCTAGACCTACCTGGGGCCTTCGTGCCAGACTCGTTCTGCGCGCTCCGCTTCCCCCGTCGGAGTGCGACGTGATGCGATGCCGGGCGGCTTCCCCCGTGGCTGCCCGGCATCGCTTCTTGTCATCTACGGACCGTTAATTATGACTCAGCGTGAGCCAATCTGCCGAATGTGGCCACTATCAGCTACTCCGCGCAGTCGGGTCGCTCGGGGCCTTCACCGGTCCTCCCGGGCCAGGAATGCCGACCCGGCTGCTCGGCAGCGGCGGTCGCGCGATGAGGTGAGGTCGTGACCGAGCCCGACGTCGAGCCCGAGCCGATCTGTTCGGCCAGGGGGTGCACCGCACCCGCCGAGTGGGCGTTGCGGTGGAACAATCCGCGCATTCACACCGAGGAACGTCGCAAGACCTGGCTCGCGTGCGACCTTCACCGCGCCCAGTTGTCCGACTTCCTGTCCGCCCGCGGCTTCCTGCGCGAGGTGGAACCCTTCTCCGAATGACCGCGACAACGCCGCCAGCGCGGATGCCGGGGCAGCGCCGGCACGGTGTTCCCGCGCCGCCCTGGCCAGGCGGAGGAGGAACGCGTAGCGGGGTTCTACGCGAGACGACGACAACGCCGCCAGGGTGGATGCGGGGGCAGCGTGCTACCCGCCGATGGCGGACATGGGGCGGGAAGGTTGCAGGAAGCTCGGGTCGTCGATGCCGTGTCCGGGCAGCTTGCCGGCCATCGCGGCCTGCCAGCGCCGGGCGAGTTCGGCGTCGTCGGCACCTGCGCGCAGAGCGGTGCGCAGGTCGGACTCCGACCGGGCGAACAGGCAGTTGCGGACCTGTCCGTCGGCGGTGAGCCGCACCCGGTCGCAGTCGCCGCAGAAGGGCCTGGTCACCGACGCGATCACTCCGACCCGGCCCGGGCCGCCGTCGACCAGGAACGACTCGGCGGGCGCGCTGCCCCGCCGGCTCGGATCGTCGGGCACCAGGCTGAACCGCGCCTCCAGCCGCTCGATGATCTCGTCGGCGGTGACCATGGTCTTCCGGTCCCAGCCGTGCTGGGCGTCCAGCGGCATCTGCTCGATGAACCGCAGCTCGTACCCACGCTCCAGGCACCAGGCCAGCAGGTCGGGCGCCTCGTGATCGTTGGTGCCGCGCATCAGCACGGAGTTGACCTTCACCGGGGTCAGCCCGGCCTCGGCCGCGGCGGCCAGCCCGGCGACCACGTCGTTCCACCTGTCGCGGCGGGTCAGCCGGGCGAAGGTGTCCGGGCTCAGGGTGTCGAGGGAGACGTTGATCCGGTCCAGCCCGGCCTCGCGCAGGGGTGCCGCCAGCCGGGTGAGCCCGATCCCGTTGCTGGTCAGCGAGATCTCCGGGCGGGGCGAGAGTCGTGCCGTACGGGAAACGATGTCGACCAGGCCGCGCCGGACCAGTGGCTCGCCGCCGGTGAAGCGGACCTCGCGCACGCCGAGCCGGCACACCGCGACCTCGACCAGCCGGGCAACCTCGTCGTTGGTGAGCAGCTCCGGCCCGGGCAGCCAGGCGAGGCCCTCGGCCGGCATGCAGTAGGTGCAGCGCAGGTTGCAGCGATCGGTCAGGGAGACTCGCAGGTCGGTTGCCACCCGGCCGAAGGAGTCCAGTAGTTGCGCGACCATTCGCCCAGCCTAGGACACACCTCCGACAATCGCTCCCGTCCCGAAGCCCTACCCGCAGCCGCACCCGCAGCCGCACCCGCAGCCGCACCCGAAGCCTCACCCGCAGCCCCACCAGAAGTCGGCCGCCGCCACCCCGATGGGAGGGCCGCCGGGCTGGTTCGGTTAGCGTCGTTCATCGTGTACCGCTTCCTGTTGCGGCCACGCTGGCTCGCCATGATGGTCGCGGTCGTGATCGCTGCCACCGTGTGCGTCGAACTCGCCGGCTGGCAGCTGCACCGCCTGGAGGCGCGCCGCGCACAGAACGCCCTGATCACCAGCAACTCCGGGGTGTCCGCTCGCCCCGTCGGCGACGTGCTCACGCCGGGCCGGTCGGTGGGCCCGGGCAGGGAGTACGCGCAGGTGAAGGCCCGCGGCACCTACGACGCCGGGCACCAGATCCTGGTCCGGTACCGCCCCCTGGAGGGCGAGCCCGGCTTCAACGTCCTCACCCCGCTGCGGCTTGCCGGGTCGAGGAACGCCGTCCTGGTCAACCGGGGCTGGATCCCCAGCCTTCGGTCCACCAGTGCACCGAAGGCGCCCACCCCACCCAGCGGCGAGGTCACGGTGATCGCGCGGGTCCGGGCCAGCGAGGCACCGGACCGGCAGGAGAAGGTGATCGACGGGCAGGTCCGGTTCATCCAGGTCCCGGCGATCTCGGCGGTCGTGCCGTACCCCCTGCTCGGCGACTACGTCGAACTCGCCCGCCAGATCCCCGCCCAGCGCTCCGACCTCCCCCACATGCTGCCGCCGCCGGAACTGTCGGAGGGGCCGCACCTGGCGTACGCGTTCCAGTGGTACATGTTCGCGCTGATCGCGGTCGGCGGCGCGATCTTCCTGGCGTACGACGAGGCACACGACGGCCGGCTGCGCGAACGCCTCCGGAACATGCGGGTCGAACCCAACGAACCCCGCCAACCCCGGCAATCCCCCGGACGCACGCCGCCCGGGGGTACACCCCCGGCGCGAAGCCCCGGGCCGCCCGACCGCCCCGGCCAGCCCGGTCCGACGGGCACTCGCGGGCGCTCGGGTAGCAGCGCGACACTGGAGGACGAGGACAGCGCGCGGCGTTCCACCTGACGGCTCTTGAGGAGCGTGGGGCATGGCGGCACCCATCGAGGACTACGCCATCGTCGGCGACATGCAGGCCGCCGCCCTGGTCAGCAGGTCCGGCTCCATCGACTGGCTGTGCTTCCCCCGCTTCGACTCCGGCGCGTGCTTCGCCGCCCTGCTCGGTGACAAGGACAACGGCCACTGGACGATCAGGCCCCGCGGCGGCTCGAGGCGCGCGGCGCGGCGGCGCTACCGCGGCGACACGCTGATCCTGGAGACCGAGTGGGAGGTCCCCGAGGGCGCGGTCCGGGTGATCGACTTCATGCCGCCCCGGCACCAGGCGCCCGACATCGTTCGGATCGTGGAAGGCATCTCCGGGCGGGTGCCGATGCGCAGCTGCCTGCGGCTGCGGTTCGACTACGGCGCCGTCATCCCGTGGGTCCGCAAGATCGACCAGCAGATCGCCGCGGTCGCCGGTCCGGACGCGGTCTGGCTGCGCTCCGACGTTCACACGTACGGCCGGGACTTCGCGACGTACGCCGACTTCGACGTGTGTGCGAACGACCGGGTGCGGTTCGTGCTCACCTGGCATCCGTCCCACCTGCCGCCGCCCACCCCGGTCGACGCCGACGAGGAACTCGCCCACACCGAGGCGCTGTGGAAGGAGTGGTCGGGGCAGTCCACCTACGACGGCCCGTGGCGGGAGGCGGTGCAGCGTTCGCTGCTGACGTTGAAGGCGCTGACGTACGAGCCGACCGGCGGCATCGTCGCCGCGGCCACCACCTCGCTGCCCGAGGACATCGGCGGCAGCCGCAACTGGGACTACCGCTACTGCTGGCTGCGCGACGCCACCATGACGCTGTCCGCGCTGATCCGCAGCGGGTACGACGACGAGGCGGCCGCGTGGCGCCAGTGGCTGCTGCGCGCGGTCGCCGGATCTCCGGCCGACCTGCAGATCATGTACGGCGTGGCCGGTGAACGCCGGCTGCTGGAGTACGACCTGCCGTGGCTTTCCGGCTACGAGAACTCCCGCCCGGTCAGGGTCGGCAACAAGGCGGTCGACCAACTCCAGCTGGACGTCTACGGCGAGGTGATCGACGCCCTCGCGCTGGCCCGGCAGGCCGGACTCGACCCGCACGAGGAGTCGTGGTCGCTGCAGGCGGTGCTGATCTCCCACCTCAGCGAGCACTGGCACGACCGCGACGAGGGGATCTGGGAGGTACGCGGCCCGCGCCGGCCGTTCACCCACTCCAAGGTGATGGCCTGGGTGGCGATGGACCGCGCGGTGAAGGCGGTCGAGGAGTACGGGCTGCGCGGCCCAGTCGGGAAGTGGCGGGCCGTCCGGGACGAGATCCACCGCGAGGTGTGCGCGAAGGGATACGACGCCGACCGCAACACCTTCACCCAGTCGTTCGGGTCCCGCGACGTCGACGCCGCGCTGCTGCTGATCCCGCAGGTCGGCTTCCTGCCGCCGGACGACCCGCGCGTCGTGGGCACCATCGAGGCCGTACAGCGCGAACTCACCCGCGACGGGCTGGTGATGCGCTACCCCGGCAACGAGGGAGTTGGGCCGGGCAGCGACGGGATGCCGGGCACCGAGGGCACCTTCTTCGCCTGCACGTTCTGGCTTGCCGACGACCTGGCCATGATCGGGCGTACGCGAGAGGCGCGTGACCTCTTCGGCCGCCTGCTGGACCTGCGCAACGACGTCGGCCTGCTCTCGGAGGAGTACGACCCGCGCCACCGCCGGATGGTGGGCAACTTCCCGCAGGCGTACAGCCACATCGCGCTGATCAACTCGGCCCTGCACCTGGACGGCAGCACCCCGGTGCGCGGCGACCCGAACCACACCGGTCCGCCGGGCTGAGGTCCGGGTCGGGGCTCCCGCGGAAACCCGAACCTAGGGACGCCGGACCCTTCGACCGCCGGGGCCGGGGACGGTGCCCGGCCAGCGCGGGGAAGCGTGAAGACCTGCGGTGGTCATGGGCCCCGGAGGTCTTCACACTTCGCCGAGGCCGGCCAGGTCGAGGCGGAAGTGTGAAGCATCACGGAGGTGCTGGCCACCCGCGGCTTCCACACTTCGGCCGGGACGGTCCCGCGCGCCGGGAACCGGTCAGTACGGCGTCCAGCATTCTTCCGCGGAAGAATGAATGCCCGCTCCCCCGAACAGGTGCGCCCACCTCGACCGCGATCTCCTCCCGATTCCTGGGATCGCGACGAGGTGGGAAGACTTGTCGGGCCGGTGACACCCGTAGGTCTTCCCACCTCGTCCGAACCGCAGAGGACCCGGCAGCGGTCAGCCGCCGTTGGTCCCGTCGAGGTGCTCGGTCAGCCGGTCGACCGCCAGCGCGAGCGCGGTGTCCAGCCGGTCGACGGCGCGGCCACCCGCGTGCGCGAACGAACCGTCGCCGCCAGCGCCGCCGCCGATCGCCCGGCCGGCCGGTGTCAACAGCTCCTTGGCAGTGCCGCGACCCGCGGACGACGGGTCGACCGTCAGCACCAGCTGGGCCTTGCCGTCGAGCGCGCGGGCGAGGACGACGCCGCCGGGCCGGTCCCGCGGGCCGCGTTCCAGTACCGCCTGGGCCAGTTCGCGTAGGTCCAGGTCACCCAGGTTCGGGTCACCCAGGTTCACGCCTCCGCCGGATCCATCACCGGACTCGTCCAGCCGGCTCGCCACCAACCAGCCGCCGGACGCGGTGTCGCGGCGCCGGCTCAGCAGCCGGTCCGCACCCACCAGCAGGTCCGCCCGCCGGCGTCGGCCGAGTTCGCGTTCGGCGTCGGCCAGGTCGGTGAGCCTCCGCCGGAGCTGGTCGAGCATCCGGTCCGCCGACCGTCCCGGCCCACCGGACCCCGAGCGACCGGACCCCGACCGGCCGGACCCGCCGAGCAGGTCCTGGATCTGTTCCAGCAGCCGGTGTTCGTGGTCTGCGTACCGCAGCGCGTCCACGCCGGTCAGCGCCTCCAGCCTGCGCACCCCGGCACCGACCGAGGACTCACCCACGATCCGCACGGGGCCGGCCGCGCTCGCGTGCCCGACGTGGGTGCCGCCGCACAGCTCGCGGGAGAAGTCGCCGATGTCGACGACCCGGACCACGTCGCCGTAGGTCTCGCCGAACAACGCGATCGCGCCCGCGGCCCGCGCCTCGTCCTGGCCGGTCTCCCACACGTGGACCTCCGGATCGGCCAGCAGGCGCTGGTTGACCTCGTCCTCGACGGCCTGCACCTGGTCGGGGTCCAGCGGCGCGAAGTGCGACACGTCGAACCGCAGCCGTCCCGGCGCCACCAGCGAACCCTGCTGGCGCGCGTGGTCGCCGAGGTACTCGCGAAGAACCGCGTGCAGGACGTGCGTCGCGCTGTGCGAACGCGCGGTCGCCTGCCGCCGCTGCAGATCGACGGTCGTCCGCGCCGGCTCACCCGGCCGGAGTTCACCGTGGACCACCTCGACCTCGTGAATGTGCAGGCCACCAGGTCCGCGCCGGGTGTCCAGCACCCGCAGCCGCGCCTCGTCACTCGACCCCGACGACCCACCCGACACGAGGATCGTCCCGGTGTCACCCACCTGGCCACCGGACTCCGCGTACATCGGCGTGCGGTCCAGCACGAGCGTGCACCGCTCCCCCTCGGTCGCCACCGCGAGCTCGCGGCCCTCGCGTACCAGCGCCAGCACTGTGCCGTCCGCCTGGTGATGGTCGTAGCCGACGAAGCGGGTCGGCCCGTGCCGCTCGGCGAGCGCGCGATAGGGGACGTCGACGTCGCCCGGCGCCGAGGCACGCGCCTGCCGCGCGCGCTCACGCTGGTCCTCCATCAACGCCGCGAACCGGTCGGTGTCGACCGTGAGGCCCGCCTCCGCCGCCACCTCGACGGTGAGGTCGACCGGAAACCCGTACGTGTCGTGCAGTTCGAACGCCGTACGCCCGGACAGCGCGGGCCGCCCGGATGACTCAGGGGAACCCGAGGACCCGGACTCCGCCCGCGCCCGCCGGATCGCTGTGTCCAGCAGCCGGGTGCCGTGCGTCAACGTCCGGCCGAACGCCTCCTCCTCGTACGCGAGCGCCTGCCGGACCAGCGCACGGTGCCCGGACAGCTCCGGCCAGGACTCCACGTGCGTGTCGACCACCTGGTCCGCGAGGTCGGCGAGCAGGGGCGAGTCGACCCCGAGCAGGCGCACGTGCCGGACCGCCCGGCGCACCAGCCGGCGCAGGACGTAACCGCGTCCGTCGGGGCCGGGCAGTACGCCGTCGGCGAGCAGGAACGCCGCCGCCCGCACGTGGTCGACGACGATCCGCGCGGACAGCTCCGGCGACCGGGTGCGCGACCCCGACGCCCGGCCGAGCACGCTCGACAGCACCGGCAGCAGCGCGTCGGTGCGGTGGATGTGGGGTACGTCCTGCAGCACCACCGCCGCCCGCTCGACTCCCAGCCCCGACTCCACGCACGCCTGCGGCAGGTCACCGACGATCGGGAAGTCGTCGTCGGTGCCGCCCTCGCCGCGCACGTGCCGCATGAAGACGAGGTTCCAGACCTCGAAGAACCGGTCGGGGCCCGCTGCCGGGCCGCCGTCCCGGCCGAACTCCGGGCCGCGGTCGTAGAAGATCTCCGTGCACGGCCCGCACGGCCCGGGCCCGCCGGTGGACCAGTAGTTGTCGGCCATGCCGAGCCGCTGGATGCGTTCGGACGGGATGCCGAGCCGCTGCCAGCGGGCCGGTGTCTCGTTGTCGTCGCGGTAGACGGTCGCCCACAGCCGGCCGGGGTCCAGGCCGAGCCGCTCGGTGAGGAACTCGTACGCCCACGGCACCACCTCGTCCGGACCGTAGGAGCCGAAGGAGAAGTTGCCGAGCATCTCGAAGAAGGTCGTGTGCCGGTCGGTATGCCCGATTCCGTCGATGTCGACGGTCCGCACACACTTCTGCGCCGAGGTGAGCCGGGACCCGGGCGGCGTGGAGGTGCCGAGGAAGTACGGCTTGAACTGCACCATGCCGGCGGTGGTGAACAGCATGGAGGGGTCGTCGGTGACGAGGGAGGAGGACGGCACGACCTGATGGTCGCGGTCGGTGAAGAAGTTCAGGAAAGTACGGCGGATGTCGACGGTGCGCACGAGAAGTCCTCGGTTCTTGGGAGATCGGCGGAGCGAACGGGAATCGCGTTCACGCCGAGCCGGACCGAGGGCCGGTCGAGGAGTCAGCGAAGACGGACCTCGGCGCCCAGCTCGGCGCACGTAGCTCGCTGTCCGACCCGCATCGTCGACCCTTCTCGCTCACGTCGTTGCTCGTGTCGGTGCCCTTGTGGGGCTCCTGCCGCCCGGTCGGTGCGTGCACCGATCCCGCGGACGGCTCTCGTCCGTGCCCAGTATGCCGAGCCCTGCCGATCGGCTCCAGCGGGTTTTGGGCAACTTCCGCCGGTCAGGTCGCCGGCGCGTCGACCTTCTGCGCGGAGATGTCCGGCTGCTCCTCCAGGACCGGCGCCCGGGTCGCTCCGGTCCGGTGCGCGGTGACTCCGGCCAGAGCCGCACCCGCTCCCGTGAGCCGGAGCTCCAGCCGGTCGGCGGTCACCTCGTCGAAGGCGTGGATCCGGCGTACTCCGATGGTGCCGCCGGCAGCTACCACCTCGCCGTCGACGAGCACCTCGTGTCCGGTGACGTGCTGTCCGGACGCGAGGTCCTCGCCGAGAACCACGTGGTCGAACGGCGTCCGCGCGCCGAGGTCGACCCGGACCACCGTCGTCCCCGCGTCGGTGGGCGTCCCCGGACCGGTCGCCGGGTCCGGCTCGGCGGTCAGCACGCCCGGCCGACCCGACCCGAACCGGCGCCGCAGCTCCGCACCGAACTCGGCCAGCCGGGCGCGGTCGTGGTCGTCCAGCAGCCCGCGGCGGTCCGGCGGGACGTTCAGCAGCAGGCCGGCGCCGAGCCCCACCGAGCGGTGGTGGATCGCCAGCAGGTGTTCCAGGCTCTTCAGCGTCGCCAGGTCGTCGGTCTGCCAGAACCAGTGCCGCCGGATCGGTACGTCGCACTCCGGCGGCAGGTAGCGGCCCTCGCCGAGCCACGCCCGGTCACCGCCCTCGCTGCCGGTGTCGCCGTCGACCGCGGAGACGACGTAGTCGCACGGGTCGGCGGCCAGGCCGTCCTCGTTGCCGACCCAGCGGATCGTGGGGCGGCCCATGTTGAACGCCATCGCGTCCGGCTGGTGCTCGTCGACCACGTCCATGATCCGGCCCCAGTCGTAGACCCGGCCCTCGGAGCCGGCGCCGTCGAACCACACCTCGAACAGTGGGCCGTACCTCGTGCAGAGCTCGGTCAGCTGGCGGACGTAGAAGTCGTCGTAGGCGGCCGGGTCGGCATAGCAGGCGGCGTTGCGGTCCCACGGTGAGAGGTAGAGCCCGAGGCCGAGCCCCGCGTCGCGGCACGCCTGGGCGAGCTCCTCGACGACGTCACCGCGCCCGCCCCGCCACGGCGAGGACCGGACGGAGTAGTCGGTGGTGTCGGTCGGCCACAGGCAGAAGCCGTCGTGGTGCTTGGCGGTGAGCACGACGTAACGCATGCCGGCGTCGGCCGCGGTGTCCACCCACTGCCGCGCGTCGAGGTCGGTCGGTGCGAACCCCGAAGCCGGCAGCGTGCCGTCGCTCCACTCCTTGTCGAAGAAGGTGTTGATGCCGAAGTGGCAGAACATCCCCATCCCTGCGTGCTGCCACACAAGCTGCGCGGGCCTCGGGCGTCGGCTCGAGGACACGGCGTGCGTCATGGGGGCTCCCAGGGGGTCCGGCTCCGGGGTCTCTTCTGCTGCATCTGTTCAGGCGCGTCGAACCCTAGGGCATGCCTCCGACAGGCTGGTTCCAGGACGTCCCAGGACTTCCTCAGTACGTCTTTCAGGGCATCCCGGTAGCGGTCGCCTCGTCGGCGAGCCGGGGCAGCACCTCGCCGATGGGAGTACGCAGGACCGCCGAGGCCACCTCGTCGTACGGCGTGGGCTGGGCGTTGACCACGACCAGCCGGGCACCCGCCCGCAACGCGACGTCGCACAGGCCGGCCGCCGGATGGACCTGCAGCGACGTACCGATCGCGAGCAGCAGGTCACAGGCGCGCGCCACCTCCTGCGCGGCCAGCAGCACCGCGCGGTCCAGCGCCTCTCCGAACGAGATGGTGGCCGACTTCTGGATGCCGCCGCAGCGCAGGCACCGCGGGTCCGCTTCGCCGGCCTCGACCCGGGCGAGGACGTCGCGCATCGGCGTACGAAGTCCGCAGTCCACGCAGGTGACCCACCAGATCGTGCCGTGGATCTCGATCACCCGCCGCGATCCCGCGCGCTGGTGCAGGCCGTCGATGTTCTGCGTGACGACCGCGGTCACGAGGTCCGCGTCCTCCAGCCGGGCCAGCGCCTCGTGGGCGGAGTTGGGACGCGCCGACCAGGCCGGGTGGTCGAGTCGCCGTCGCCAGGCCTCGGCGCGTACTTCCGGATCGGCGAGGTAGTCCTGCAGGGTGGACAGGCGCTCGGCTTTCGGGTCGCGGGTCCACACGCCGTTCGGGCCGCGGAAGTCCGGGATGCCGGAGTCGGTGGAGATCCCGGCGCCGGTGAGGACGGTGACCGCGCCGGCCGTACGCAGCCACGCGCCCACGGAGCGGTCTTCGCCGGACATCCCGCCAGACATGCCACCGACCGTACGCGAGAACACCGACGTTTCGGCGACCGGCCGCAGCGGACCCTCCCCCGCCGCCGCCCCGAAGCGCACCCGGCGTGACGGACCCCGGCCCAATGCTCCGGGATCAGCACACTGGTCGGACCACCCAGCGTGTCAGTGCGCATGGCGTGACCGTCATGAGGAAAGATGAGGCATCGTGGATCTTGGCGTACGGGACCGAGTGTTCCTCCTCAGTGGTGCGAGTCGTGGACTGGGCCGGGCAGCGGCGGAGGTGCTGGTCGCGGAGGGTGCCTACGTGGTGATCTCCGCGCGCAGCGAGGAGGGCGTGCAGCGCGCGGCCGCGAGCCTGGGCACCGCGCGTGCCGTCGGCGTCGCGGCCGACAACGCTGAACCCGCCTCGGCCGAACGCCTCGTCGCCACCGCGATGGCCAAGTGGGGACGTCTCGACGGCGCGCTCATCAGCGTCGGCGGCCCCGCACCCGGCACCGCGATGGACGCCGGGGACGAGCAGTGGCGGTCGGCGTTCGAGTCGGTGTTCCTCGGTGGCCTGCGGCTGGCCCGCTCGGTCGCCACGGCCTGCCGCGACGGCGGCTCGATCGCGTTCGTCCTGTCGAGTTCGGTGCGTTCGCCGATCCCGGGGCTGGCGATCTCCAACGGCCTGCGCCCCGGGCTCGCCGGGCTGGCCAAGACCCTCGCCGACGAGCTCGGGCCGGCAGGCGTCCGCGTCAACGCCCTGCTGCCGGGCAGCTTCGACACCGAGCGCACCCGCGAGATCGCCGACCAGAGCCCGGACCCGGAGGCCTACCGCCGCCGGCGGGAGGCGGAGATCCCGCTGCGGCGGTACGGCGCGGCGCTGGAGTTCGGCCGGGTGGCGGCGTTCGTGCTGGCCCCGGTGGCGTCGTACATGACCGGCACGACTGTATCCGTCGACGGCGGCGCCACCCGCGCGATCTGAGAAGCGCTCCGCCGGCAGCTGCCGACGGTCGCCCGCGCTACAGCGTTCCCTGCGCCTCCGCCTGAGGACGGAACTGGGTTCGGTAGAGCTCGGCGTAGAGCCCACCGGCGGCCAGCAGCTCTTCGTGCGTGCCGCGCTCGGCGATCCGGCCCTCGTCCAGCACGACGATGAGGTCGGCGTCGCGTACCGTCGACAGCCGGTGCGCGATCACCAGCGACGTCCGGCCGGCCAGCGCTGTCGCCAGTGCCTTCTGCACCGCGGCCTCCGACTCCGAGTCCAGGTGCGCCGTCGCCTCGTCCAGGACGACGATCCGGGGCGCCTTGAGCAACAGCCGGGCGATCGCCAGCCGCTGCTTCTCCCCGCCGGACAGGCGGTAGCCACGTTCGCCCACCACGGTGTCCAGCCCGTCGGCCAGTCCGCCGACGAGCGTCCAGATCTGCGCGGCCCGCAGTACCTCGACGAGCTCGTCGTCGGTGGCGTCCGGCTTTGCGTACAGCAGGTTGGCCCGGATGGTGTCGTGGAACATGTGCGGGTCCTGGGTGACCACGCCGATCGCGTCCCGCAGCGACTCCAGCGTGAGGTCGCGTACGTCGATCCCGCCCACGCGCAGCGCCCCCGCGGTGACGTCGTACATCCGGGTGACCAGGTGGGTCATCGTCGTCTTGCCCGCACCGGACTGCCCGACCAGCGCCACCAGCCGGCCGGCCTCCGCCCGCACCGACACCTCGTGCAGCACCTGGGTGGACGCGGTCTGGTCGAGGACGGCGACGGTCTCCAGCGACGCCAAGGACACGTCCGCGGCGCGTGGGTACTCGAAGCTCACCCGGTCGAACTCGACGCTCGCCGGCACGTCCGCCGGCAGCTCGCGGGCGCCGGGGAGGTTCTTCACCAGCGGCTCCAGGTCGAGCACCTCGAACACCCGCTCGAAGCTCACCAGCGCGGTCATGATGTCGACGTGGACGTTGGACAGTGCGGTGAGCGGGCCGTACAGCCGGGTGAGGTACGCCGTCAGCGCGACCAGCGTTCCGACACTCAGCGCACCGGCCACGGCCTGGACGCCGCCCCAGCCGTAGACCAGCGCCACCGACAGCGAGGCGACCAGCATCAGCGCGGTGAAGAACACCCGGCTGTACATCGCCTGGGTGACGCCGATGTCGCGCACCCGAGCGGCCCGCTGCCCGAACGCCTCGTCCTCCACCTCGTGCCGGCCGAACAGCTTCACCAGCAGGGCGCCGGACACGCCGAGCCGCTCGGTCAGCATCGCGTTCATCTGCGCGTTGAGGTCGTAGGACTCCCGGGTGATCGCCTGCAGCTTGCGGCCCAGCCAGCGCGCCGGCAGCAGGAACAGCGGCAGCATGACCAGGGAGACCAGGGTGATCTGCCAGGACAGCACGAACATCGCGCTCAGCGTGAACACCGCGGTGAGCAGGTTGCTCACGACGTTGGACAGCGTGGAGGTGAACGCCTGCTGCGCGCCGAGGACGTCGTTGTTGAGCCGGGACACCAGGGCGCCGGTCTGGGTACGGGTGAAGAACGCCAGCGGCATCCGCTGGATGTGCGCGAACACCCGCGAACGCATGTCGAAGATCAGGCCCTCGCCGATCCTGGAGCCGCAGTAGCGCTCGACCAGGCCCAGGGCGCCGGTCAGGATCGCGATGCCCGCGACCACCAGGGCCAGCCGGACCACCAGTCCGGAGTCCTTGCCGAGCACGCCCTCGTTGATGATCTCCCGGAAGATCAGCGGGGTGACCGCACCCGCGGCGGCGTCCACGGCCAGCAGCAGCGTCAGCGAGACGACGAACCCGGTGTAGGGCCGGGCGAACGACACGATCCGCCGGATCGTCCCGGGTGCAAGCCGCCGGCGGGCGGCCGACCGGTCCCGGGTGAAGGAACGCATGGTGCCCCAGCCACCACCGTGCATGCTCAAGGCGCGGTTTCCCTTCGTCGGCGACCGGTCCGCACAGGTGAACCCCCTGGCCGGAGAATGTCTTCCCGGCCAGGGGGTTCGTTCGTCAGGGCGTCATGATCTCGCAGCGACCGGCCCAGCTCCCTGGTGACCCCCGCGGTCCCAAGGCCGTGGCCTGCCTCCGTACGTGTGCTCCTCGCGTCTGACGGGGGGCGTACGGCGGCGCGGCTTCAGGCCCGCACCTTCTTGGCCCGGGTCGCTCCGCCCCTGCTGCGGAGCCGTACCCCGGACTCGCTCAGCAACCGGTGCACGAACCCGTAGGACCGGCCGGTCTCCTGGGCGATCGTACGGATGCTCTTTCCTCCGTCGTACTTTCGTCTCAGATCCGCGGCGAGCTTGTCCCGCTGTGGTCCGGTGACCCGAACGCCCTTCTTCAATGTCTCGACCACGCTTGCCTCCGCTGGCGAGTTGGCGGTTGCCCTGGGCTCACATGGCAGAGCCGCACGGCATTCGATCAACCCACCAATGCCCGATGATCGGCCGGACCATGCGCGTCGGCAAGACCTGATCGGCCCGATTACCGATTCGCAATCCGGCGGATGTCGTTCGAATCGTTGAAATCGGTACGGAAATCGGGCGTCTCGTCCCCCACGGAAGGCGCGGGGGGACGAGACGCAGCCCAGGCTCAGGCGAGCGAGACCAGGTCGGCGTAGTCGGCGTTCCACAGGTCCTCGACGCCGTCGGGGAGCAGCAGGACGCGTTCGGGTTCGAGCGCTGCCACCGCGCCCTCGTCGTGGGTGACGAGCACGATCGCACCCTTGTACGACCGGATCGCGCCCAGGATCTCCTCCCGCGACACCGGGTCGAGGTTGTTCGTCGGCTCGTCCAGCAGCAGGACGTTGGCGCTCGAACACACCAGCCTGGCCAGCGCCAGCCGGGTCTTCTCCCCACCGGAGAGCACCCCGGCCGGCTTGTCCACGTCGTCGCCGGAGAACAGGAACGAGCCGAGCACCTTGCGCGCCTCGGTGTCGGTGAGGTGGGGCGCCTCGGCCAGCATGTTCTCCCGGACGGTACGACTGGTGTCGAGCGTCTCGTGTTCCTGGGCGTAGTAGCCGAGCCGGAGGCCGTGGCCCGGCACCACCTCGCCGGTGTCGGACGGCTCGACCCCGGACAGGACCCGGAGCAGGGTCGTCTTCCCCGCGCCGTTCAGCCCGAGGACGACCACCCGGCTGCCCTTGTCCACGGCCAGGTCGACGTCGCTGAACACCTCCAGCGAGCCGTACGACTTCGACAGCTCGCGCGCTGTCAACGGCGTCTTGCCACAGGGAGCGGGCTCGGGCAGCCGGATCCTGGCCACCCGGTCGGCCTTGCGCTCGGCCTCCAGCCCGGAGACCATCCGCTCGGCCCGGCGGGCCATGTTCTTCGCCGCGGTCGCCTTCGTCGCCTTGGCCCGCATCTTGTCCGCCTGGGCCATCAGCGCGTTCGCCTTGCGTTCGGTGTTGGTGCGTTCGCGCCTGCGCCGCCGGTCGTCAGTCTCGCGCTGCTCGAGGTAGGTGCGCCAGCCGACGTTGTAGACGTCCAGCTCGGCGCGGTTGGCGTCCAGGTGAAAGACGCGGTTGACAGTCGCCTCGAGCAGGCCGACGTCGTGGCTGATCACCACCAGGCCGCCCTTGTACGACCGGAGGTACTCCCGCAGCCAGGTGACGGAGTCGGCGTCGAGGTGGTTGGTCGGCTCGTCGAGGAGCAGGGTGTCGGAGCCGGAGAACAGGATCCGGGCCAGCTCGATCCGGCGCCGCTGACCGCCGGAGAGGGTACGCAGCGGCTGGGCCAGAACGCGTTCGGGAAGGCCCAGGCTCGCGGTGACCTGGGCCGCCTCGGACTCGGCGGCGTACCCGCCGCGGGCGAGGAACTCCTCCTCGGCCCGGGCGTACTTCCGCATCGCGCGGTCGGTGCCACCGCCGCTGCCGGCGCCGACGCCGGCCATCTCCAGCTCGGCGCTGCGCAGCTGGTCGACCACCTGGTCCAGGCCGCGCGCGGACAGCACGCGGTCGCGGGCGGTGATGTCGAGGTCTCCGGTACGGGGGTCCTGCGGGAGGTAGCCGACCGTGCCGGACCGGGTGACGGTGCCGGCGGCCGGTTGGCCCTCGCCGGCGAGGATCCGGGTGAGGGTGGTCTTGCCGGCGCCGTTACGGCCGACCAGGCCCACCCGGTCGCCGGCGGCGACGCGGAAGGAGAGGCCGGCGAGGAGAAGACGCGCGCCGGCGCGGAGTTCGAGATTGCTGACGGTGATCACGAGAGAACACTCCGGAGTCGAACGGACACAGGGGGCACGTGGGCAACGGAGTGTCCAGTCACGCAATCCGGATGAGCATGCCCGCCAGTGTAGAGGGCGGTCCCGGGTGCCCGCGACCCGGTTACGGGCCCCCGCTCGGGGTCACGGCTCCGGGCCACGGCCGCGGGGTCCGTTGTGGGGTCACACCAACCGGCACGGCCTGACCTTGGTGGTGCGGGCAGGTCGGACTCGCGGGCGGGCCGCATACCCTCGATGCGGCCCCGAGCCGGGCCCGACCGAACCACGAGGAGTTTCACCATGGCAGCACCGGCACCCGTCCGCCGGCTACCGACCCGTGACCTGGCGCTGATCGCGCTGTTCGCGGCCATGATCGCGGCGCTCGGGCTGCCGGGGTCGATCACGCTGTTCGGCAGCGCCGTACCGATCACCGCGCAGTCGCTCGGGCCGATGCTGGCCGGGTCGATCCTCGGTGCGCGCCGCGGTCTGCTGGCCACGCTGACGTTCTGCGCGCTCGTCCTCGCCGGGCTGCCGCTGCTGGCCGGCGGCCGGGGCGGTCTCGGCGTGCTGGCCGGCGCGTCGGCGGGCTACTTCGTCGGTTTCCCGCTGGGCGCCTGGGTGACCGGATGGCTGACCGAGCACCTGCTCCCCCGCTACCGGGCGTACAACCTGCCTGCCGGGCTGGTCGCCAACGTCGTCGGCGGGATCGTGGTGGTGTACGCCGTCGGCATCCCGGTGCAGGCGTGGCGGTCGGGCACGACCGGGCTGGTCGCCACGCTGGTCGCGGCGGCGGTGTTCCTGCCCGGCGACCTGATCAAGGCGGTGCTCGCGACGCTGGTCGCCCGCGGTGTCCACGCGGGCTACCCGACGCTCGGTACGGCAGAGGCGGAGCGCGGCATGGACGGCATGGACGGCACGGACGACCCCGCGGACGAGACCGCCGATCCCGCGGGCGAGAAGCCGACCGGGTCCGGGCGCCGAGCCCGGCGATAACGTTCGCCTCGATGCCCATCTCCCGCGACGTACGCCGCCGGGCGGCCGCCGAGCCGGACCGGTCGGCGCTGGTCGGTGCGTCCGGGACGGTCAGCTACGGCGAACTGGCGGCTCGCGCCGAACGCCGGGCGGAGGCGCTGGCCGCCGCCGGGGTCGCCGCCGGGCACGCGGTCCTCTGCGCCGAGCCGGACCCGGCCGACCTGCTGGCCGGCGTACTCGCGGCCGACCTCCTGGAGGCGGCCGCCGTGGTCGCCGACGCGGACTGGCCGGACGCCGTACGCAAGCCGGCCACGGACGCCGCCCGCGCGCTGGTGGACCGGCACGGCAGTGCCGTGAGCCTGGTGGTGTTCACCTCCGGCAGCACCGGCACTCCCCGGCCGGTGGCGCGTACCCGCCGGTCGTGGACCTTCAGCTTCCCGACGTTCTCCGCGCTCACCGGCGTCGGTGCGCACGACACGGTACTGGTGCCCGGCCGGCTGTCCGGAAGCCTGTTCCTGTACGGCGCCCTGCACGCGCTGACCATGGGCGCCGCAGTGCACGCCCTGCCGTCGTGGTCGCCCGCCGACGCGGCCCGGGCCTGCGAAGCCTGCACCGCCGTGCACCTGGTGCCGAGCATGCTCACCGAACTCCTGGACCGGCTCGACCCGGCCGGCCGGTTGCGCACCGTCGTGTGCGGGGGCGCCCACCTCGACCCCGGCGTACGCGCGGCGGCCGCGGCTGCGGAAGTGGAGGTCGTCGACTACTACGGCGCGGCCGAGCTCTCCTTCGTCGCCATCCGCAGGCCGGGCCTGCCACCGGACAGGTTGCGGCCATTCCCCGAGGTGGAGGTCGACGTCCGCGACGGCGTGATCTGGGCCCGCGGCCCCTACCTCGCGCTCGGGCTGGACCGCGACTCCGACGGGTTCGCCACGGTCGGCGACCACGGCGTACGCCACGACGACGGAACACTGTCGGTGCACGGCCGCGGCGACGCGGCGATCACCACCGGTGGTGCGACCGTCGTGGCCGAGGCGGTCGAGCACGTGCTGCGGCAGGTGCCCGGCGTGGCCGAGGTGGCCTGCGTCGGCACGCCGCACGATCGGCTGGGCCAGGTCGTCGCCGCCGTCGTCGAGCCCCGGCCGGACCACGCGGCCACGCTCGCCGAGCTACGAGCGGCCGCGGCGGCAGGCCTGCCGGCCACGGACCGGCCACGGCTCTGGTACGCCGTGGACCGGCTCCCCCGTACCCCCGGCGGCAAGGTGGCGCGGGCCGAGGTCGGCGCCAGCCTGCGCGACGGAACGCTCGGCGCCCGGGTGCTGTCGTGAACCCGCTCGCCGGCTGCGCCCCGGTCCTGGTGGCCGCCCGGCGCACGCCGCTGGCCACCGCCGGCCGCGGGCTCGCCCAGTTGTCCGCCGACGAACTCGCCGCACCGGTGCTGCGGGCGCTGCTGGCCGACCTCGGGATCCGCGCCGAGCCGGACCCTGCGCGGGACGCCGAGCCGAGCGCCGAGCAGAGCACCGAGCAGAGCAGCCGGGTCGCCGACGTGATCCTCGGCAACACGATGGGCCCCGGCGGCAACGTCGCCCGGGTGGCAGCGCTGCGTGCCGGGCTCGGCCCGGGCGTGCCCGGCCTGACGGTCGACCGCCAGTGCGGCAGCGGCCTGGAGGCGGTGACGCTGGCGGCCGGTCAGGTGCGTGCGGGCCTGGGCGACCTGTACCTCGCAGGCGGGGTGGAGAGCGCGTCCACGGCGCCGGTGCGGGCGTGGCGGCCGGACACCCCGGGCAAAGCACCACGCCCGTACGACCGAGCACCGTTCGCTCCCCCGCCGTACGCCGACCCGGACATGGGCGCGGCCGCCGACCTGGTGGCCCGCGAAGCCGGGGTGGGGCGGGAACGCCAGGACGCCTACGCCGCGCGCAGCCACGCCCGGGCGGTCGCGGCCGCGGCGGCCGGGCGGTTCGCCGCCGAGATTGTCCCGCTGGCCGGGTGCGACCGCGACGACCGTCCCCGGGCCGGGCTGGACGTGACCCGGCTGGCCCGGCTGCGGCCGGCGTTCGTTCCGATCGGCGAGGGCGGGACCGTCACGGCCGGCAACTCCTGCGGCGTCAACGACGGGGCGGCCGCGGTGGCGGTCGTCTCCGAACGCGTGCGCGCTGCCCACGGTTGGCCCGGACTGCGGCTGGTCGACTGGGTGTGCACCGGCACCGATCCCGGCCGGCCCGGTCTGGGACCGGTGTCCGCCGTACGCGCGCTGCTGGACCGGCAGGGGCTCAAGCTCGGCGACATCGGCGCGATCGAGTTCGTGGAGGCGTTCGCCGGGCAGGTGCTCGCCTGCGCCGACGCCCTCGACCTGGACCCGGAGCGGATCTGCCCCGACGGCGGCGCGCTGGCGCTCGGCCATCCGTGGGGTGCGAGCGGCGCGGTGGTCCTGGTGCGGTTGTTCTCGCGGATGGTGCGGGCCGACGGTCCCGACCTCGGGCTGGCCGCGGTCGCCGTCGGCGGCGGGATGGGCCTCGCGGCGCTGGTGGCCAAGGTGCCCGCCGGCACGCCCACCGGGGGCCGGCCGTGATCGAGCTTCGCGGCGTCTCCCACCGGTACGGCTCGCGGACCGTGCTGTCCGGGCTCGACCTCGAACTGTCCGAGCGGCGCATCGGCGTGGTCGGCGCCAACGGCTCGGGCAAGTCGACGTTCGCGCGGCTGCTCAACGGCCTGGTGCTGCCGAGCCGCGGGCAGGTGCTGGTGGACGGCTACGACACGCGGACGGCAGGCCGCGAGGTCCGCCGCCGGGTCGGGTTCGTGTTCACCGACCCGGACGCCCAGGTGGTGATGCCCACGGTGGCCGAGGACGTCGCGTTCGGGCTGCGCCGGTCGGGGTTGTCCCGGGCGCAGATCGCCGAGCGGGTGGAGGCGGCGCTTTCGGCGTACGGACTCACGGAGTACGCCGACCACCCGGCCCACCTGCTCTCCGGCGGGCAGACCCAGCTGCTTGCGCTGGCCGGCGTCCTGGTCACCGAGCCCGGCACGCTGGTCTGCGACGAGCCGACCACGCTGCTCGACCTGCGCAACGCGCGGATGGTCACCGAGTTGCTGGCCTCGCTCCCCCAGCGGGTCGTCCTGGTCACCCACCACCTGCAGCTGCTGGCCGGGTTCGACCGGGTGCTGGTGCTGCACGAGGGCCGGGTGGCCGCCGACACCGACCCGGACACCGCGGTCGCGGCGTACGAGGAGCTGCTGGCGTGAGCGCGTCCTCGGCCGCGGGCGCCTCGGCGTCCGGGCTCGGGCTGTACCAGCCGGGCGGCTCGCTGCTGCACCGCGCGCCCGCCGGCGCGAAACTCGCCGGCCTGGCGGTGGCCGCGGTAGGCGTACTCCGGATCACCACCGTGCCCAACCTCGCGCTGGCGTTCGCGGTGACGTTGCTGGCCGCCGGGCTCGCCCGAATCCCCTGGCGGGTCGGCCTCGCCCAGCTGCGGCCGGTGCTGTGGTTCGCGCTGCCGCTGCTGGCGTTCCAGTGGGTGACCGCCGGGCCGCATCGGGCGGTGCTGGTCGTCGGGCAGCTGCTGCTGATGGTCACGCTGGCCGCGCTGGTCACCCTGACCACCCGGGTGTCGGCGATGCTGGACGCGTTCGAGGCGTGCCTGCGGCCGCTGCGGCGGGTGGGAGTGAGCCCGGCCCGGGTGGCGCTGGTGCTCGCGCTGACGGTGCGTTGCGTACCCCTGGTCGCCCAGACCTTCGCCGAGACCCGGGAGGCGCAGCGGGCGCGCGGCCTGGAACGCAACCCGGCGGCGCTGGTCGTCCCGCTGGTCATCCGGTTGCTCAAGCGGGCCGACGCGATCGGTGAGGCACTGGCCGCCCGCGGTGTCGACGACGACCCCGACCACCCCGACGACCCCGACGACACAGCCGACCGGCCGCGCCGATGACGCCCTCCCGTTGTCAGCAGGGCAGGCAGGCTCAGGTGGGTGGCGGCTCCGCCCTGGTGAGGTAGGCCGCGACGCCCTCCCGGGTGGCGCCGAGTTGTTCGGAGATCGACCACGCGGCGGCGACGACCAGCGGGGCGTACTCCTCCATCCGTTCCTCCGGCATCCGCCCGGCCGGCGCGGACACGCTGAGCGAGGCGACCGGCAGGTCGGCACCGTCGAAGACGGCCGCGGCGACCGTGCGGATGCCGGACGTGCGCTCGGCCCGGGAGAACGCGACGTTGCGCCGGCGGATGCCGACCAGTTGCTTGCGCAGCACGTCCGGCTCGGCAGAGTTGGAGGAGTTGGAGGAGTTGGCGGGGGTGGCCAGGCCGTCCGGTGAGGTGCCGGCTGCCGGTGCCGTGACCGGCCGGGCGAGCACCGCCTCCTGCACGTCGTACGGCAGGGCGGCGAGCAGCACCTTGCCGGGCGCACCGAGCGGCAACGGGATCGGTGCGCCGAACTCGGTGTAGGTGCGCCGCAGCGGCTGGCGGCTCTCCACCTGGTCGATGACCGCGCGTTCGCGGGTGGGCAGGAGCACATGCAGGCCGACCGTCTCGTCCACCTCGTCGCGCAGCCGGGTCATCACCGGGCGAGCGGCGTCGAGCACACTGGCCGGCGCGGCGCCGACCCTGGCCAGCCGCAGCAGCAGCGGGCCGAGTGCGTAGCGGCGGTCGCGGGACTGGCGTACGAGACCGTTGTCCTGCAGCGCGCTGAGCAGCCGGTGAGTGGTGCTCGTCGACAGGCCGGTTCGGCGTGCCAGGTCGCTGATGCCGAGCTCGGGATGCGCGGTGTCGAAGCACCGCAGGATCGTGACGGCGCGGTCGATGGACTGTACACCGCGGCGTCGCCCGGATGGCATGGACGTCTCGGGGGTCACGGACGTCCCGACCGGCTCGTTCGGCGACTCGTCGCGATTCGTTGACCTCACCCTTCCGGCGGTGCGTAGGTCGCGTGGTCCTGAATTGCGAGCGATTATCCCACTTGGCGGCATTACCGCCATCGTTTCCAGCGATGAACATCACCTGCGGCGACCGCCTCCTGCCGGGCCGTACGCGGCGGCTCGCTCGAACCGGCCGGGTCGCGTGTCTCGCTCGCGACCCCGGCAGCGGATAACCTGCGAGCGCGTACTCCGCGAAGCCCCGCGGGCGGTGAGAGGAGCCGGCGTGCACGTAGGTCTGATTCTCCCGATCGGTGACGAGCAGGAGCCCGGAGTACCGCGCGGCTACCCCGGCATCCGCGACCTCGCCGTCCGGGCCGAGGCGCAGGGCCTGGACTCGATCTGGGTCTACGACCACCTCGTCGGTGACTCCACCGACGACGGTGCGGGTTCTCCGTGGGAGGCCTGGACCATGCTCACCGCGCTGGCCGAGGCCACCTCGACCGTCCGCCTGGGCGCGCTGGTCCTGTGCACGGCGTTCCGTCCGCCAGGCGTACTGGCCCGGATGGCCGACACCCTGCAGGAGGTCAGCGGCGGCCGGCTGGTCCTCGGGCTCGGTGCGGGCTGGCACGAGCCGGAGTTCCAGGCGTTCGACCTGCCCTTCGACCACCGGGTGGGCCGGTTCGACGAGGCTCTTCAGATCATCACCACGATGCTGCGCACCGGGCGGGCCACCTTCGGCGGTGAGTACCACCGGGTGCAGGACGCGCCCGTGCGCGACCGACCCGACCGGCCGGTGCCGCCGGTGCTGGTCGCGGGCGTGCGGCCGAGGATGCTCGGCCTGGCCGCGCAGTACGCCGACCTGTGGAACCTCGCGTGGTTCGGGCTGCCCGGCGACCGCTTCCGCCAGGCCAACGCCGCGCTCGACCAGGCCTGCCGCGACGTCGACCGCGACCCGGCAACGCTGGCCCGCACCGCAGGTGTGCAGGTGGCCGCGCCGACGGCCGCCAACGCCGAGGAGAAGCCGGAGCGGCTGATCCGCGGCGACGTGGACGATGTGGCCGCGGCGTTCGCCGCCTGGGAGGCCGAAGGCGTGTCGGAGCTGATCTGCTCGCCGGACCCGGCCGACGCCGACTCGGTGACGTTGATCGCCGACGCCTGCGCACGTTATCGCGAGAACGCCGGGCGTACGACCGACGCTCCCGCGCGGGCGCGGTAGCCCGGCGCGGCGGGTTCAGGCGGGCTGGTCCGGCTGAGCTGCCTGAGCCGGACCAGCCGGCTCGGAGAGCCGCAGCCGTACGGCACGGAACCGCTCCGGCGTCGAGCGCAGCACGGCGAGCTTCGGGTCGGGCACGTCCAGGTGCGGGCCGGTCACCAGGTCGCGCAGCGGCGCCAGTCTGTGGTCCTGCAGCACCTGACCCACGGCCCGCCGGTCACCGCCGACGACCACGGCGGCGAGGTCGGACAGGTGCGGGAGTACCACCCGGGCCGCCACGTCCGCCGCCGCGGCGAACGCCTCCCGGGCCTGCTTCTCCCGGCGCCGGGCGAAGCGTTGCTGTGACCAGCCGCCGGCGGCGGTGCGGCCCTGCACCAGGCGCGAACCGACCTTCGACGTACGCAGCACCTCGCCGTCGAACACCCCGGCGGCGTACCCGCCCATCCGCACCAGCACCACGCCCACCGTTCGGTCCCGGGTCACGTGCGCGACCAGTCCCGCGTACGGAAGCGGGGGCTGGGAACCGACCTGTGGAGCGAGCGGCGGGAAGGGTACGGCGACCTCCACCCGAGCGCCGTCAGCGGCGTACACCGTCACCGAAGTGCCGTCGGCCGGCACCTCGACCGACCTGTCGGCCGGGCCGCCGTGCCGGGTGAGAAAACCCGCCAGCCAACGGTCGAGCCGCGCCGGCCCGATCGTCAGCTCGCGGGTGGTTTCCCCTGCGCCGGAAGCAGGTCCGGGATCATGCCCGGAGGCCGGCTCAGACGTTGAAGCCGAGGGCACGCAGCTGTTCCCGACCCTCGTCGGTGATCTTGTCCGGGCCCCACGGCGGCATCCAGACCCAGTTGATCCGGAACGCCTGCACGATCCCGTCGAGGGCGACCTGCGTCTGGTCCTCGATCACGTCGGTCAGCGGGCACGCGGCCGAGGTGAGGGTCATGTCGATGGTCGCCACGCCCTCGTCGTCCAGGCTCACGCCGTAGACCAGGCCGAGGTCGACGACATTGATGCCAAGTTCCGGGTCGACGACGTCCTTCATCGCCTCGAGCAGGTCGTCCTCGCTCGTCTTCACGGCCTCGCTCATCGGCCAGCTCCCTTCTCGTCGTTGTCCTCGTCGCCTGTGTGGTCGCCTGGGTGGTCTTCGGCGCCGGCCGCCGTCGTGGTGCCGGACACGTCCAGCGTGCCCGCACCGTTCGGCTGGTCGACCTGGGCCTTCGCGGTCGCGTCCTTCCAGGCCATCCAGGACAGCAACGCGCACTTGATCCGGGCGGGGTACTTGGACACGCCGGCGAACGCGATGCCGTCCTCCAGCACGTCCTCGTCGGGTTCGAGCTGCCCCTTGGACTGCATCAGCGTGAGGAACTCGTCGTGCAGCCGCAAGGCTTCCTTGACAGTCTTGCCGTGCACCAGGTCGTACATCACCGACGCCGACGCCTGGCTGATCGAGCATCCCATGCTGTCGTACGACACGTCCGCGACCCGCGCGTCGGCACCCTCGCCCTCCAGGTGCACCCGCAGTGTCACCTCGTCACCGCAGGTGGGATTGACGTGGTAGACCTCGGCCTCGAACGGCTCCCGCAGGCCCTTGCCGTGCGGGTTCTTGTAGTGGTCCAGGATGATGTCCTGGTACAACGCCTCGACCTGCATCAGGTCAGCACCGTCCTGTCGTTCCTCTGCTGGTCAGCTCGTGGTGGTCGCGCCGGACCGTCCGCTCGTCCCCACGCTGGTGTCGGCGACGCCGAAGAACCGCCGCACCTGCTCGATCCCGTCGGCGAGCACGTCGATCTCGGCGCGGTTGTTGTAGAGGTAGAACGTCGCCCGGGTGGTGGCCGGAATCCGGTAGCGGCGCACGATCGGCCAGGCGCAGTGGTGCCCGACGCGCACCATGATGCCGAGCTCGTCGAGCACCTGCCCGACGTCGTGCGGGTGGATCTCGTCGACGACGAAGGACACCGCGCCGCCGCGTGCCTCCGCGGTGGGCGGCCCGATGATCCGCACACCGGGGATCGCCGGCAGGCGTTCCAGCGCGTACGCCGTGAGGTCGCGTTCGTGCGCCTCGACCGCCTCCATGCCCACGGCCTGGAGGTAGTCGACCGCGGCGCCCAGCCCGATCGCCTGCGCGATGTTGGGTACGCCGGCCTCGAACCGCTGCGGCGGCGCGGCGAACGTCGTCCCCTCCATCCGCACCACCTCGATCATCGACCCGCCGGTGAGGAACGGCGGCATCGCGGCCAGCAGCTCGTTGCGGCCGACCAGAACGCCGATGCCGGTGGGCCCGAGCATCTTGTGGCCGGAGAACACCAGGAAGTCCACGTCCAGGCCGGCGAAGTCGACCGGCTGGTGCGGCACCGACTGCGCGGCGTCCAGCACGACCAGCGCGCCGACCGAGTGCGCACGGCGCACGATCAGGTCGAGCGGGTTGACCGTGCCGAGCACGTTGGACTGGTGGGTGAGCGCCACCAGCCTGGTGCGCTCGTTGATCAGCTCGTCGAGGCCGGACAGGTCCAGCCGGCCCTCGTCGGTGAGGCCGAACCACCGCAGCGTGGCGCCGGTGCGCCGGCAGAGCTCCTGCCAGGGCACGAGGTTGGCGTGGTGTTCCATCTCGGTGACGACGACCTCGTCGCCCGGCCCGATCCGGAAGCGCTCCGCCTCCGGCCCGGAGGTGGCGGCGTTGCTCATCGCGTACGCCACGAGGTTGATGCCCTCGGTGGAGTTCTTGGTGAACACCACCTCGTCCACGCCGGCACCGACGAACGCGGCGATCCGGGCGCGCGCGGACTCGTAGAGGTCGGTCGCCTCCTCGGCGAGCCGGTGCGCGCCCCGGTGCACCGCGGCGTTGTGCTGCTCGTAGAAGCCCCGCTCGGCGTCGAGCACCTGGCGCGGCTTGTGCGAGGTGGCCCCGCTGTCGAGGTAGACCAGCGGCCGGCCACCGGGCATGACCCGCTCGAGGATCGGGAAGTCCTTGCGGATCCGCTCCACGTCCAGGCCGGTCCGGTCGGCGGTCACGACGACGAGCCCGCCTTCTGGTAGCTCGCGTAGCCCTCGGCCTCGAGCTTCTCGGCGAGCTCGGGGCCGCCCTCCTCCGCGACCCGGCCGTCGACGAAGACGTGCACGTGGTCGGGGGTGATGTAGCGCAGGATGCGGGTGTAGTGGGTGATCAGCAGGACACCCTTGTCACCCTTGCCGTGGAAGCGGTTGACGCCGTCGGAGACGACCTTCAGCGCGTCGATGTCGAGACCCGAGTCGGTCTCGTCCAGGATCGCGAACTTCGGGTCGAGCAGCTCCAGCTGCGCGATCTCGTGGCGCTTCTTCTCACCGCCGGAGAAGCCCTCGTTGACGTTGCGCTGGGCGAAGTCCGTACCCATACCGAGCTTCTCCAGGGCGCCGTTGACGTCCTTCACCCAGCTGCGGAGGTTGGGCGCCTTGCCGTCGACGGCGGTCTTGGCCGTACGCAGGAAGTTGGCCACGGACACCCCGGCCACCTCGACGGGGTACTGCATGGCGAGGAAGAGGCCGGCGCGGGCCCGCTCGTCCACGCTCAGGGACAGCACGTCCTCACCGTCCAGGGTGACCGAGCCACGGGTGATCTGGTACTTCGGGTGGCCGGCGATGGAGTAGGCCAGCGTCGACTTGCCCGAGCCGTTGGGACCCATGATCGCGTGGGTCTCCCCCGACCTCACGGTCAGGTTGACCCCGCGCAGGATCTCCTTCGGGCCGGCCTCGGTCTCGACGGAGACGTGCAGGTCGCGGATCTCGAGGGTGCTCACGGATTCAGGCTCCAGTTCTTGCGGGGTCAGGCTTGGGAGTTCAGCGGGTGGTGGACGTCGACCAGCACGTCGTCGCCGTCGATCTTCACGGGGTAGACCGGCACCGGCTCGGTGGCCGGCAGTCCGGTCGGGGCGCCGGAGTTCAGGTCGAACCGCGAGCCGTGCAGCCAGCACTCGATCTCGCCGTCCTCGACCTCTCCCTCCGACAGCGCCACCTCCGCGTGGGAGCAGACGTCGTGGATCGCGTGGACGTCGCCCTCGCTGCTACGTACGACCGCGACGGGCACGCCGTCGACGACGACGGGCACCGCACCGGTCTCGGGCAGGTCGGCCAGCGGGCAGGCGCGCAGGTAGTCGGTCACGCTCCCACCTCCTGCCCGGCACCGGCCGACGCGGGCACCGCGGTGGAGGAGGCCGGCGGCAGCCCGACGCTGCGCTCGAGCTCCTCCTCGACGTGGCCCATCAGCCGCTCGCGCAGCTCGGGGACGCCGATGTGCCGGATGAGGTCGGCGAAGAAGCCGTGCACGACCAGCCGGCGAGCCTCGTCGGCCGGAACACCGCGCGACTGGAGGTAGAACAGCTGCTCGTCGTCGAACCGGCCGGTGGCGCTGGCGTGTCCCGCGCCCTCGATCTCACCGGTCTCGATCTCCAGGTTGGGTACGGAGTCGGCCCGGCAGCCGTCTGTCAACATCAGGTTGCGGTTGTGCTCGTACGTCTGGATTCCCTCGGCCACCTTGCGGATCAGCACGTCGCCGACCCACACGGTGTGCGCGCCCGCGCCCTGCAGCGCGCCCTTGTACTCGACGTTGCTGCGGGTGTGCGGCTGGTTGTGGTCGACGAACAGCCGGTGCTCCAGGTGCTGGTCGGCGTCGGCGAAGTACAGGCCGAGCGCCTCGACCTCACCGCCCGGACCGGCATAGGAGAGATGGGTGTGCAGGCGTACGAGGTCGCCGCCGAAGGTCACCACGACGTGCCGCACGTGGGCGTCCCGGCCGATCCGCAGCGCCTGGTGCCCGGCGTGCACGGCGTCGTCGGCCCAGTCCTGCACCGACACCAGCGTCACCTTGGCGCCGTCGCCGGCGGAGAGTTCGACGTTGTGGGCGTAGGTCGCCGAGCCCACGTGGTCGAGGACCACGACCGCCTCGGCGTACGGCTGGACGTCGACGAAGGTGTGGCCGTAGCTCGCACCCTCGACCGCCTCGCCGCGCACGGTCACCACCACGGGGTCCGCCGGCCGCGCCTCGGCCGGGACCGTCACCACGGTGGCCTGGCCGAACGACGTCCACGCCTGGGCGCTCACCCGGTCACCGGGCTTGTGCACCGAACCGAGCCGCCGGTCGTCGCGGCCCACGGTCTCCACCCGCACCTCCGGGCCCGCGGAGACGTCCACGACCACCTTGCCGGTGGCCTCCACCGAACCGTCGGCGAGGCCGCGCAGCCGCTTCAGCGGGGTGAACCGCCACACCTCCTCCCGGCCCGTCGGAACCGGGTGGTCGGCCAGGTCGAAGGAGCCTTCCGGGTGCAGGTGGGACGCCGGTTGGGCGTCCGCGCCGGCGCCGTGGGAGTGCGCCTGACCGGCCGAGCCCGCGGGGGTCGGCGGCGGGCCGGCGGCGGCACCGGTGTCGGGCGAGAGCACCTGGGAGGCCACGGCTGCGCGTTCCTGCGCGGCCTCGGCACCGGTGTGGGTCTGGTCGTGATCGGGCATGTCGGGTGTCGCTCTCACCTTCTCGTCGTACCAACAGGTCGTCGGCGCGGGGCGGTGCGGCCGAGGCGGCCGAAGCCGCCGCCGGTCGCACCTCCACCTCGGGGATCAGCCGACGGACCCCTCCATCTGCAGCTCGATCAGCCGGTTCATCTCCAGGGCGTACTCCATCGGCAGCTCACGCGCGATCGGCTCCACGAAGCCGCGCACGATCATCGCCATCGCCTCGTCCTCGTTGAGCCCGCGGCTCATGAGGTAGAAGAGCTGGTCGTCGGTCACCTTGGAGACCGTGGCCTCGTGCGCCATCTCCACGTCGTCCTCGCGTACGTCGACGTAGGGATAGGTGTCGGACCGGCTCACCTGGTCGACCAGCAGCGCGTCGCACTTCACCGTGCTCTTGGAGTGGTCGGCGCCGTCCTGCACCTCGACCAGGCCGCGGTAGGAGGTGCGGCCACCGCCGCGGGCCACCGACTTGGAGATGATCGAGGAGGACGTACGCGGCGCGCAGTGCACCATCTTGGCGCCCGCGTCCTGGTGCTGTCCCTCGCCCGCGAACGCGATGGAGAGCGTCTCGCCCTTGGCGTGCTCGCCCATGAGGTAGATCGCGGGGTACTTCATCGTGATCTTCGAGCCGAGGTTGCCGTCGACCCACTCCATCGTCGCGCCCTCGGCCGCGGTCGCCCGCTTGGTGACGAGGTTGTAGACGTTGTTGGACCAGTTCTGGATCGTGGTGTAACGGCAGCGGGCGTTCTTCTTCACGATGATCTCGACCACCGCGGAGTGCAGCGAGTCGGTGGAGTAGATCGGCGCGGTGCAGCCCTCGACGTAGTGCACGTAGGCACCCTCGTCGACGATGATCAGCGTCCGCTCGAACTGACCCATGTTCTCGGTGTTGATGCGGAAGTACGCCTGCAGCGGGATCTCCACGTGCACGCCCGGCGGCACGTAGATGAAGCTGCCGCCGCTCCAGACAGCGGTGTTGAGCGCGGCGAACTTGTTGTCGCCGGCCGGGATCACCGTGCCGAAGTACTCCTTGAACAGCTCCGGGTACTCACGCAGCCCGGTGTCGGTGTCGACGAAGATGACGCCCTGTTCCTCGAGGTCCTCGCGGATCTTGTGGTAGACGACCTCGGACTCGTACTGCGCCGCGACACCGGCGATCAGCCGCTGCTTCTCCGCTTCGGGGATGCCCAGCTTGTCGTAGGTGTTCTTGATGTCGTCCGGCAGCTCGTCCCAGGTGGTCGCCTGCTTCTCCGTCGACCGCACGAAGTACTTGATGCTGTCGAAGTTGATCGTCGACAGGTCGGCGCCCCAGGTGGGCATCGGCTTGCGATAGAAGAACTTCAGTCCCCGCATCCGCAGGTCGAGCATCCACTCGGGTTCGTCCTTGAGCGCGGAGATCTCGCGCACGACATCCTCGGACAGGCCGCGCCTGGCGGTCGCGCCCGCGGCGTCGGAGTCGGCCCAGCCGTACTGGTAGCGGCCCAGCCCCTCGAGTTCGGGATGCGCGGTCGTGCTCATGAAGAATTCCTCCCAGTCCGGGATCGAACACTGTGGGTCGTGCGGTCGTTCGTCTGGTGCGGGTTCGTGGTGCGCTCGGGAGCCTGCGGCGCGTCGGGCCGGCCGGCCCCTCCGGGACGGGGTACGTGGGTCGTGCACACGCCGTCCCCGTGCGCGATGGTGGCGAGGCGCTGGACGTGTCGCCCGAGCAGCCGGGAGAACACCTCCGTCTCCGCCTCGCACAACTGCGGGAACTGTTCGGCCACGTGGGCCACCGGGCAGTGGTGCTGGCACAGCTGCTCGCCCGCACCCGCCGGCTCGACCGAGGCAGCGTACCCGTCCTCCGACAGCGCCTCGGCGAGCGCGGTTGTTCCCTCGTCGGCGGGAAAGGACGTGGCGACCGAGCGGTAGCGCTCCTCGAGCCGGCCGACGAGCCGCCGGGCAAATGCTTCCAGCGCGTCCTCCCCGCCGGTCTCGCGGATGTAACGCAGTGCGCTGACCGCCAGGTCGTCGTAGGCCTGGTGGAACGCGCTGCGGCCCTCGTCGGTGATGGCGAAGACCTTGGCCGGGCGACCGCGACCGCGAGGTCCGCGAATCCGCTGCTCACGGGCCGCCACGACGCCCTCGGCCACCATCGCGTCCAGGTGGCGGCGGATCGCCGCCGGGGTGACGCCCAGCTGGTCGGCCAGCGCGGCCGCCGTCTGCGGTCCGCGCTCGAGGATCACCCGGGCAACCCGTTCCCGGGTGGATTCATGCCCGGACTCGGCGTCCGCATGCGCAGCACCACTCACCCCTGCGGGCGCTGTGCCCGGGGGTGCGGAGTGCGGCGCCGGCGGGGCCGGAGCCACCGGAGTCGTCCGGGTGTTTTTCACAACGCCATTGTGCTGTTATTCGTCCGAGCAGGCTAGTGAGGCGGCCCTAAGTCCCCGGGCGTGGCGCTCGGATCCGGCTGCGACGTTGGTCACATCGGGCCCCGTTCGGGTACGAACCGGACGTTTCACCCGCGCCGATCCGGCGCCGATCCCGCGCCAGTCCCGGCGGTCGGACCTTCCAGGTGACAGACCTAGACTCCCAGAGTGGGCGATCTGGTGATCGAGATCGAGGACCTCGTGGTGCGCTACGGGCGGGGTGGTTCCGCCGTCACCGCGGTGGACGGGCTGAGCCTCACCGTCCGGCAGGGCAGCGTCACCGCCATCCTCGGCCCCAACGGCGCCGGCAAGACCTCCACGATCGAGACGGCCGAGGGCTACCGCCGCCCCGACCGTGGCCGGGTGAGCGTTCTCGGCCTGGACCCGGTGGCCGACCGGCGGGCGCTGATGCCCCGCCTCGGCGTGATGCTCCAGGAGGGCGGCGCGTGGTCCGGCGCACGGGCCAGGGAGATGATCCGGCACGTCGCCCGGCTGCACGCGCACCCCCTGGACGTCGACCTGCTGGTGGACCGGCTCGACCTCGGCAGCTGCGGCCGTACGCCGTACCGCCGGCTGTCCGGCGGGCAGAAGCAGCGCCTGGCCCTGGCCACCGCCCTGGTCGGCCGCCCCGAGCTCGTCGTACTGGACGAGCCCACCGCCGGACTCGACCCGCTCGCCCGGCGGTCCACCTGGGACCTGGTCGAGGAGCTTCGCCGCGACGGCGTGTCGCTGGTCCTCACCACGCACTACATGGAGGAGGCCGAGCGCCTCGCCGACCAGGTGTACGTCATCGACCACGGCCGGGTGATCGCCTCCGGCTCCCCCGCGGAGCTGACCTCGCGCGGCGCCGCCAACTCGCTGCGCTTCCGCGGGCCGATGGGTCTGGACGTACGGTCGCTGCGGGCCGCCCTGCCCGTCGGGAGCGAGGTCCGCGAACCCGCGCCCGGCAGCTACCTCGTCCTCGGTGAGATCGACCCCCAACTGCTGGCCACCGTCACCGCCTGGTGTGCCGCCAACGGCGTCCTCGCCGACGACCTCGCCGTCGAACGCCACACTCTCGAGGACGTCTTCCTCGAACTCACCGGACGGGAGCTGCGCGCGTGAGTGCCGCCACCTTCGCCCCCCGCCCCGGCGCGGCGTCCCTGCCCCGGATGGTGCTCGCCCAGGGCCTGATGGAGGCGCGGCTGCTGTTCCGCAACGGCGAACAGGTCGTCCTCGCCCTGGTCATTCCCCTGCTGCTGCTGGCCGCCGGAACGCTCGCACCCGGGCTGTCCCTCGGCCCGCAGCGGCGCATCGACGTCCTCGCGCCCGGGGTCATCGGCCTGGCGGTGATGTCCACGGCCTTCACCAGCCTGGCCATAGCCACCGCCTTCGAGCGCAGGTACGGCGTGCTCAAACGGCTCGGCGTCTCTCCCCTGCCCCGCACCGGGCTGCTGGCCGGGAAAGTGCTCGCGGTCCTGCTGGTGGAGGTCGTGCAGGTCGTCCTGATCGGCGCCGTGGCGTACGCCCTGGGCTGGCGGCCCGACCTCGGGGCCGGCACGGTCGGCGCGGTCGTCGTCCTGGTGGTCGCGGGTACGAGCGCGTTCGCCGCCCTGGGACTGCTGATGGCCGGCACGCTGCGGGCGGAGGCGACCCTGGCCGGGGCCAACCTCGTCTACCTGCTGCTGGTGGTGTGCGGCGCGACGCTGGTGCCGGTGGCGTCCTATCCGGCCGCGATCCAGCCGCTGATCGGCTGGCTGCCCTCGGCGGCGCTGGCCGAGGGGCTGCGGCACACGTTCGGTGTCGCCGGCGTGGCCGGCGCTTCCGCGGGCCCTTCCTGGGGTGCCGTGGCGGGCTCCGTGGGCATTCTGGCCGCCTGGCTGCTCGCGGCGGCGCTGGCCACCTCGCGTACGTTCCGCTGGGAGTGAGCCGGGCCCCGATCCGGTGATTCCCGCCCGAGCTGCCCATGCCGGACATCCCGGCCTCGGCGGGCCCGGGTGCTCGAGGGGAGCCGACAGGCGTCCGGGAGTGGCCGCTTACCCTTGGCGCGTGCAGGTCCCTCGTCCCACTCTCGGTCACATCCGCGGTCTGGCCGTCGCCTCGCTGGTCGCCAACCTCGGCATCGTGGTCACCGGCGGCGCCGTCCGGCTGACCGGCTCGGGGCTCGGCTGCCCCACCTGGCCGAGGTGCACCGACACCTCGTTCGTCGCCCACCCCGAGCTCGGCTGGCACGGCGCGATCGAGTTCGGCAACCGGCTGTTGACGTTCGTCCTGGCCATCGTGGTGGGACTGACCTGGCTCGCCGCCATGCGCTACCTGCCGCGCCGCCGCGACCTGCGGTGGCTGTCCGGGATCCTGCTGCTCGGCATTCCCGCCCAGGCCGTCGTGGGCGGCATCACCGTGCTGACCCACCTGAACCCGTGGGTGGTGGGCGCGCACTTCATGGTGTCCCCGGCGCTGGTGGCGGTGGCCGTGGTGCTCGCCCGGCGCACCCGCGAACCCGGCGGGCCGATGGCGCCGACCGTCCCCCGGCCGGTCCGGGGCCTGGTGTACGGCCTGTTCGCCACCGCGGTCGCGGTGCTCTACCTCGGCACGGTGGTCACCGGGAGCGGGCCGCACGCCGGTGACCTGCAGGCCCGGCGCAACGGCCTGGATCCGGCCGCCGTGAGCCAGGTGCACGCCGACGTGGTGCTCCTCCTGATCGGCCTGACGGTCGGGATGCTGGCGGCGGTATGGGCCACCGGCGCACCGGCTCGTGCCCGGCGGGCCGCACTCGCCCTGCTGCTGGTCGAGGTGGGCCAGGGAGCGGTCGGGTTCGTGCAGTACTTCACCGGCCTGCCCGCCGCGCTGGTCGGCATCCACGTCGGCGGCGCGGCGCTCACGCTCGCGGTCGCGACCTGGCTGCTCGTCGGTACGCGCGGACCGGCGGCGACCGCGGACGAGGTACCCGGGGCCCGGGAGGCGTCGGAGAGGTCCGGGGCGCTCACCGTCGGCGGCGTCGCACCGGCCCGGCCGGCGGGCCTGACCAGCCCTCTGCGTTCCGCGACAGACCCGCAGTAGGCGGCAAACCCCGCATACACCGAGGACCCGCGGTGGCACCTGGCCACCGCGGGTCCTCGTACTGCTTGTGCCCCTCGGGGCGGATGGGTCAGGAGGCGCGGCTGGTGCGCCCCTCGCCCCGGCGGCCACCGTGGTCGGTACGGCCGGGCCGGCCGGCACCGGGACGACGCGGCCGGCGTCCGCCGGAACCGCCCCGCCCGCCGCGGCTGTGCCCGCCCCGCGCACCGGAGGGTTCGACCGGCGCGGGCCGGGTCACCACGATCGGCGTACCCGAGGTGGCGACGTCCCGGACGGCCTCGTGGCCGGGCCCGACGTCCACCGCGTTGGGCGTGACCTTCGCCAGCTTGTGCAGCTTGGCGACGTCGCGCCGCTGATCGGGCTGGACCAGCGAGATGACCATGCCGGATGCGCCGGCGCGGGCCGTACGGCCGGACCGGTGGAGGTAGTCCTTGTGGTCGGCGGACGGGTCGTAGTGCACCACGAGGTCCACGTCGTCGACGTGGATGCCGCGGGCAGCCACATCGGTGGCGATCAGCACCCGGGGCGCTCCGGAGGCGAACCCGGAAAGGGCCCGTCGCCGCGCACCCTGCTTGAGGTTGCCGTGGATGGCGGCCGCGTCGACGCCCGCGTGGCCGAGCTGGCGGACCAGCCGGTCGGCGCCGTGCTTGGTGCGGACGAAGAACAGCGTCCGGCCCGGGCGGCCGGCGATCTCCGCGGCCACCGCCACCTTGTCGTCCGGGCGCAGCGTGAAGACCCGGTGCTCGACCGACTCCACCGGCGCCGCGGCCGGCGCGACGGCGTGCACGGCCGGGTCGGTGAGGTACATACGGACCAGCCGGCTCACACCGCGGTCCAGCGTGGCCGAGAACAGCATCCGCTGCCCGCCGGCGGGCGTCATGTCCAGCAGCTTGGTGACCGCGGGCAGGAACCCGAGGTCGGCCATGTAGTCGGCCTCGTCCAGCACGGTGACCTCGACCTCGCCGAGCGAGCACTCGCCCTGCTCGATCAGGTCGATCAGCCGGCCGGGGGTGGCGACCACGATGTCGACACCGCCGCGCAGCGCCATCACCTGGCGCCGCATGGAGGCGCCGCCGTACACGGTGGTGAGCGAGGCGTTGAGCCGCCGGGCGAGCGGGGTCAGGACGTCGGCGACCTGCTGGGCGAGCTCCCGGGTCGGCACCAGGACCAGGCCGCGGGGCGTCCCCGGACGACGGGTGTCGACGCCGGCACTCAGCCGGGCGAGCATCGGCAGACCGAACGCCAGCGTCTTGCCCGAGCCGGTCTGGGCGCGGCCCAGCACGTCGCGGCCCGCCAGGGTGTCGGGCAGGGTGCGCGCCTGGATGGCGAACGGGCGGTCGATTCCCCGCCGGGAGAGCGCCTCGACCAGCTTCTCGGGCAGGCCGGTGTCGGCGAAGCTCCCGAGCAGGTCGGCGGGCTCGGTGACGGCGGCGGCGTCCAGGGCGGCGTCGAGCTCGCGCTCGTACGCGTCCAGTCCGTCCTGGGCGGGCGCGGAGGTGGGCCGCCCACCGCGCGGCGGGCGGGTGGCCCGGCCCCGGGAACGGCCCGCGGGCGCTGCGTCACCACGACGGCGCGGCCCGTTGGCGCCCGAGGTGCCGGAGGAACGGGAGGCGCCGGCGGAACGGCCGGAACCGAAGGAAGAGCCGGAGGAACGGGAGGCACTGCTGAAATCAGAGGTGGTACGACGTACGCGGCGGGAGTGTTCCGCCTCGGAGTACTGGGGCATGAAGAAGGACAGCTCCGTGAAATGACTGCGGCCGCGACTTCCGGTCCGCGGTGCGCGCACGCCCGGCCGGCACGCGAGATGGGCCTGGCAGGCGGAAACGGAACAACGCTCGGAGGGCGACCATGCGGGCGGCTCGCCCACAGGAGAGACGGCGGACGCCGTCGCGGAGGAATCATACCCAGTTGGCCCGTCGCGGCCACATTCGGGTTCCGTAGGCTCGACACCATGAGCAGTACCGCCCCCGGCGGCAGCTCCGGCAGTTCCGGAGCCACCACCGACGGTCACCGGGTGTCCCTCGCCTCCCCCACCGGACGGTGGGTGCTGACCGCCGCGATCCTCGGCTCCGGCATGGCCCTGCTGGACGGCACCGTGGTCACCATCGCGCTGCCCGCCATCGGACGGTCCCTCGGCGGCGGGCTGCTGGTCCAGCAGTGGGTGCTGGACGGCTACCTGCTCACCCTCAGTGCCCTGCTGTTGCTCGGCGGGGTCCTCGGCGACCGGTACGGCCGGCGGCGGGTGTTCACGCTCGGTCTGGTCGTGTTCACGCTGGCCTCGCTGGCCTGCGGGCTGGCGCCCACCGGGCCGGTGCTCGTGGCGGCCCGGCTCGCCCAGGGCGTCGGCGGCGCCCTGCTCGTCCCTGGCAGCCTGTCCCTGATCGACGCCTCGATCCACCCGGACGACCGTGGCCGGGCGGTGGGCGCCTGGGCCGGGCTCACCGGCGTCGCCGCGGCGGTCGGCCCGTTCGTCGGCGGCTGGCTGGTGGTCGCGGCGTCCTGGCGGTGGGTGTTCCTGATCAACCTTCCGATCGCCGTGGTCGCGCTGGCGCTGACCGTACGACACGTGCCGGAGAGCCGTGGCGCGCCCACGTCCCACCGGCTGGACGTGCTCGGCACGGTCTGCGTGACGGCGGGGCTCGCCGGCCTGACGTTCACGCTGATCGAGGTGCCCGCCCGCGGCTGGGTTCCGGCGACCGTCGTCGCGCTGACCCTCGGCGTCGCGGGCCTGGTCGGGTTCCCGCTGGTGGAGCGGCGCTCCCCAGATCCGCTGCTCCCGTTGGACATCTTCGGTTCCCGGCAGTTCACCGGCGCCAACCTCACCACGCTCGCGGTGTACGCCGCGCTGGGCGGCGCGTTGTTCCTGCTGGCGCTGCAACTGCAGCAGTCCCTCGGCTACTCCGCGCTGGCCGCGGGCGTTGCCAACCTGCCGTTGACAGTGCTGATGCTGCTGCTCTCCCCCAGGATCGGCGACCTCGCGCAACGCATCGGGCCCCGGCTGCCGATGACGATCGGGCCGCTGGCCGCCGCGGCCGGCCTGGCGCTGATGGCCAGGATCGTGCCTGGTGCGTCGTACTGGACGGTGGTGCTGCCGTCGGTCGTGGTGTTCGGGCTGGGCCTGTCGATCACCGTGGCGCCGCTGACCTCGACCGTGCTCGCCTCGGTGTCGGAGGCCCGGGTGGGCACGGCGTCCGGTGTCAACAACGCGGTGGCGCGCACCGCCGGGCTGCTGGCGGTGGCGATCCTGCCGCCAGCCGCCGGCGTGAGCATGGGCGGCGGTCCGCTCGGGCCGGGTTACGTGCGGGCGATGGTGATCGCGGCGGTGGTGTGCGCCGCCGGCGGGCTGATCGCGTGGGCGACCGTACGCCGGGGAACGCCGGTCGAACACCACCCGCTGGCCGGGCTGCAGCAGTGCTGCGGCGACCCCGCCACCCGCTGCGCGAACGAGGAGCGGGCCGCCCGCTGACCCTCCGGGCGGCGCCGGCCGGGCGGGATGACCAGAGTCAGCCGACCAGTCGGTCCCGCAACACCTGTGCCCGGTCGGCTCCGAACCCGCCGCGGTCGAGGTAGTTCGCGACTCCGCCGTACCTGCTGTCCAGGTGCCCCAGCGTGGTGAGCATGACCTCCGGCGGCGTCGGCTGGAGCCCGCGCATGATCTCCCGCACCCGCGGGTCGCTGACGGCCGCGAGGGTGGCGGCGTTCTCCTCCGCGAGCCGGCCCTCGGTCAGGGCGTAGTCGGCGGCGATGGTGGCCGTCTCCACCCCGGCGAGGTGCAGCGCCATCGCGACCACCATCCCGGTGCGGTCCTTGCCGCCGGCACAGTGCACCACGACGCCGCCGGGCGGGGCGTCGGCGATCGCGGCCACGGCCGTCGCGAACAACTGCGGCCGCAGGTCGAGCATCGCGACGTAGATCTCGGCGAGGGTGAGCCACTCGTGGTCGGGGTCGGCGGGGTTCTGCACGGGTACGTGGCAGTGCAGCGGCGTACCGTGGAACGGGCTCGGCGACCGCTCGCACTCGGCGTCCCGGCGCAGGTCGACGACCCGGCTCACGCCGTACTCGTGGACGGCGGCCACGCCCTGGTCCGTGAGGCGGTGCGGGCTGTCGGTGCGGATCAACGCGCGGTGCCGGATCGCCCGGCCGTCGGTGGTCGGCAAACCCCCGAGGTCTCGCGCGTTACGGCAGTCGGGCCAGTCGAGGTGGCGGGACGGCAGGCCGTCCAGGTCGAGGGCGACCCCGACGTCGTTTCGCGGGCTGTCCTGGGAAGTGCCCCCGGGGCCGTCGTGGGAATCGTCTCGTGGACCGTGCGCTGCCGAACCAGCCATCTGTGCGGTGCACTCCTCACTGCCCGTTTACCGCCTCGTCGCACCCGGCGCGCGACGACCGGCCTCCAGCCTACGCAGCCGAAACGCACGCGTGACGGGAGTGTTCGGGAACGGTCAGGCCCGCGAATCAGTACCGCGGAACCGACGGGCTCAGCGCGTCACCAGCGGGTCCAGCGCGACCGCCACGAACAACAGCGCGAGGTAGAGGTTGGACCAGTGGAAGAAGCGCATCGGCCTCAGCGCCGGACCGGACTGGCCGCGCGCCACCCGGCGTACCAGCGCGAACGCCTCCACCATGACCACGGCGCCCAGCACGGCGGCGGCCACGGGATACAGCCAGCCGGTCGGCGCGATCGGCCACAGGGCCAGGGAGGCCGCCACGGTGGCGGCGGAGTAGGCCACCACCTGCCAGGCGACCGCGCGTTCGGTGGCGACCACCGGCAGCATCGGCACACCGGCCTCGGCGTAGTCCTCGCGGTAGCGCATCGCCAGCGTCCACGTGTGCGGCGGCGTCCAGAAGAACACCACCAGCACCAGGGCCAGCGGTGCCCAGTCGAGCGAGCCGCGCACCGCCGTCCACCCGATCACCACCGGGAAGCAGCCGGCGATGCCGCCCCACACGATGTTCTGTGACGTACGCCGCTTCAGCACCAGCGTGTAGACGAGGATGTAGAACGCGTTCGCGGCCAGCGCGAGCCCGGCCGACAGCCAGTTGACGACGAAGCCCAGCCACAGGGTCGCGACCAGGCCGAGCACGAGGCCGAAGATCGCGGCGTTGCGCGGGCCCACCGCGTGACGGGGCAGGGGCCGCCGGCGGGTGCGGCGCATCCGCTCGTCGATGTCGCGGTCGAGGACGCAGTTGAGGGTGTTGGCGCTGCCCGCGGCGGCGATGCCGCCGACCATCGTGGCGAGCACCAGGCCGAGCGGCGGGACACCTCGCTGGGCGAGGAACATCACCGGCACGGTGGTGACGAGGAGAAGCTCGATGATGCGGGGCTTGGTGAGCGCGACGTATGCCGCCACGACGTCCCGCCAGTGCGCCCGGCCCGGCGGGGCGCTATGTCCGTGTCCCGCGTTCGGCCCGGCGGTTCGGTGGCCCGAGGTGCGCCGCCCCGAGGTGGTGGGGCCGGAAGCGATGGGGCCGGAGTCGACTGCCGCCACGAACACCTCGTCACCGGGAGTACCTGTCGGCCGGACGATCCGGCCGCACGATCGCGGCAAGTCTAGGAGCCGTTCCCCGGCGGGCCCTCCCCGGGCTTACGGTGCCGCGTTACCGGGGACGCATACCCCCACAGTCCGGACACTTCCCGCGGGCGGCACGGTTCCGGCGGCCCGGACGGGGTACGCCCCACGACTGCGCCGCACCGCGCCCCGATGATCCCCCCGAGATCGCCCCCGGTGATCCCGGATCGCTTCCGGATCGATCCCCGGTCGATACCGGATCGATCCCGGCCCACGCGGTGGGCGGCACCGCCGCGCGAGCAGATCCGCACGTGGGTAGGCTCGCAAACGATGGCTTCCGCATCTTCTGACAGGAGTCGATCAGCCGTATGACTTCCAGCGACGCACCTGCCCCCCTCGACTGGACCGACGTGGACAAGCGGGCCGTGGACACGATCCGCGCGCTCGCCATGGACGCGGTCGAGAAATCCGGCAACGGCCACCCCGGCACCGCGATGAGCCTGGCGCCCGCGGCGTACCTCCTCTTCCAGCGGCTGATGCGCTACGACCCCGCAGACCCCGACTGGGTCGCCCGCGACCGGTTCGTGCTCTCCGCCGGCCACACCAGCCTCACGCTGTACATCCAGCTCTTCTTCGCCGGCCTGCTCGACCTGGAAGACCTCAAGCACTTTCGCAAGTGGGGCAGCCGCACCCCGGGTCACCCCGAGCACGGGCACACCGCCGGGGTGGAGACCACGACCGGTCCGCTGGGCCAGGGCCTGGGCAACGCCGTGGGCATGGCCATGGCCGCCCGCCGCGAGCGCGGCCTGCTCGACCCGGACGCCCCGGCCGGCACGAGCCCGTTCGACCACCGGATCTTCACGATCGTCAGTGACGGTGACATCGAGGAGGGCATCAGCCACGAGGTCAGCTCGCTGGCCGGCCACCAGAAGCTCGGCAACCTCATCGCGCTGTACGACGAGAACAAGATCTCCATCGAGGACGACACCACGATCGCCCTGTCGGAGAACGTCGCCGAGCGCTACGAGGCCTACGGCTGGCACGTGCAGACCGTGGAGTGGAAGCGTACCGACGAGTACGTCGAGGACGTCCAGGCGCTGTACGGCGCCTACGAGAAGGCGATCGCCGAGACCGACCGTCCGTCGCTGATCGTCCTGCGCACCATCATCGCCTGGCCCGCGCCGCACGCCCAGAACACCGGCAAGGCGCACGGCGCCGCGCTCGGCGGCGACGAGGTGGCCGCGACCAAGCGGATCCTCGGCTTCGACCCGGACAAGACGTTCGTGGTGGAGGACGAGGTTCTCGACCACGTACGCAAGCTGCGCGAGCGCGGCGGGCAGGCGCACCGGGACTGGACCACCACCTTCTCGGCCTGGCGGACCAAGAACCCCGAGCGTGCCCAGCTGCTGGACCGGATGCGCGAGCGCCGGCTGCCAGAGGGCTGGACCGACCGGATCCCGACGTTCGAGGCGGGCAAGGCCGTCGCCACCCGCAAGGCGTCCGGTGCGGTGATCTCCGCGCTCGCCCCGGTGCTGCCGGAGCTGTGGGGCGGCTCGGCCGACCTCGCGGAGTCCAACAACTCCACGCCCGACGGCGAGCCGTCGTTCATCCCGCCGGAGTACGCCACCAAGGAGTTCGCCGGCGACTGGTACGGCCGGGTGCTGCACTTCGGCATCCGCGAGCACGGCATGGGCGCGATCCTCAACGGCATCGCCCTGCACGGCGGCACCCGCCCCTACGGCGCGACGTTCCTGGTGTTCAGCGACTACATGCGCCCGTCGGTGCGGCTGGCGGCGCTGATGCAGCTGCCGGTCATCTACGTCTGGACGCACGACTCGATCGGTCTGGGCGAGGACGGGCCCACCCACCAGCCGATCGAGCACCTCGCCGCGCTGCGCGCGATTCCGGGCCTGGACGTGGTCCGGCCCGGTGACGCCAACGAGACCGCGGCGGCGTGGCAGTTCGCCCTCTCCCGGCCCGAGAGCCCCAAGGGGTTCGCGCTGTCCCGGCAGAACCTCCCGACCTTCGACCGTTCGGAGGGCAGCGGGTTCGCACCGGCCAGCGAGGTCGGCCGCGGCGGCTACGTCCTGATCGACGCACCGGGCGACGCGGTGCCCGACGTGATCCTGATCGCGACCGGCTCCGAGGTGCAGATGGCGGTGGCCGCCCGCGAGCTTCTCGCCGAGGAGGGCGTCGCCGCGCGGGTCGTCTCGATGCCGTGCGTGGAGTGGTTCGACGCGCAGGACCAGTCCTACCGGGACACAGTGCTCCCGCCGACGGTGCGCGCCCGGGTGTGCGTCGAGGCCGGCATCGCACAGCCGTGGTACCGCTTCGCCGGCGACGCCGGCCGGATTGTCTCGATCGAGCACTTCGGGGCGTCGGCGGACTACCAGACCCTGTTCGAGGAGTTCGGGTTTACGGCGGGCACGGTGGCGCAGGCCGCCAGGGAGAGCCTGGCGGCGGTTCGCGGCTGAGGCCCGACACCCACACAGCTAAGGAGACTCGATGAACGACCGACTTGCCGCACTGTCCGACGCGGGCGTGGCCGTCTGGATCGACGACGTCTCGCGTGGCCGCCTCTCCACCGGCAACCTCGCCGACCTCGTCGCCGACAAGCATGTCGTCGGGGTGACCAGCAACCCGACGATCTTTGCCAAGGCGGTGGGGAACGCCGACGAATACGCCGAACAGAACCGCGACCTCGCCGCCCGGGGCGTCGACCTCGAGGAGGCCGTGCGCGCGATCACGACGTACGACATCCGCTGGGCCTGCGACGTCCTGCGCCCGGTCTACGACCGCACCGACGGCGTCGACGGCCGGGTGTCGCTGGAGGTCGACCCGCGCCTGGCCAAGGACACCCTGAAGACCGTGGCCGAGGCGCGCGCCCTGTGGTGGCTGGTCGACCGGCCCAACCTCTTCATCAAGATCCCGGCCACCCGCGAGGGGCTGTCGGCGATCACCGCCGCGATCGCCGAGGGCATCAGCGTCAACGTCACGCTGATCTTCGCCCTCCAGCGCTACCGCGAGGTGATGGACGCGTTCCTGACCGGCCTGGAGAAGGCCAAGGAGAAGGGCCTCGACCTGAGCCGCATCGGCAGCGTCGCGTCGTTCTTCGTCAGCCGGGTCGACACCGAGTACGACAAGCGGCTGGACAAGATCGGCACCGACGAGGCCAAGTCCCTGAAGGGCAGGGCGGCCATCGCCAACGCGCGGTTGGCGTTCGAGGCGTACGAGGAGGTGTTCTCCTCCGACCGCTGGAAGGCGCTGGCAGCCGCCGGGGCCAAGCCGCAGCGGCCGCTGTGGGCGTCCACCTCCACCAAGGACCCCAACCTGCCGGACACGATCTACGTCACCGAGCTGGTCACCGACGGTGTGGTCAACACGATGCCGGAGGCCACGCTGAACGCGTTCGCCGACCACGGCGAGGTACGGGGGGACACGGTGCGCGGCCGTTACGACGAGGCCCGCCAGCTGATCGCCGACCTGGAGAAGCTCGGCATCGCCTACGACGACGTGGTCGAGCAACTCGAGGTCGAGGGCGTGGAGAAGTTCGCGGCCAGCTGGAAGGAACTCCTGGACACCGTACGCACCGCACTCGAGGGGGGAAACAAGAAGTGAGCGCCGAAGGGCTCACCGTCGAGGTCACCCGGCCCGAGGAGGCCACGGTCAGCCGGCTGGTCGAGGACCAGGTGGCCTCAAAGCTCGCCGCCAAGGACGCCACGCTGTGGGGGCCGGACGCGGAGTCGGAGGCGTCGATCCGGCTGGGCTGGGTCGACCTCCCCCGTACGTCCCGGCCGCTGCTGGCCGAGATCGAGGCACTGCAGGCGCAGCTGCGCCAGGAGGGCCTGGACCACATCGTCCTGTCCGGCATGGGCGGCTCCTCGCTGGCCCCGGAGGTGATCACCGCCACCGCCGACGTCCCGTTGACGGTGCTCGACTCCACCGATCCGTCGGTCATCAGCCGGGCGATCGCCCAGGACCTCGACCGCACCGTGCTGGTGGTGTCCAGCAAGTCCGGCTCGACCGTGGAGACCGACAGCCACCGGCGGGCCTACCTCAAGGCGTTCGCCGACGCCGGGATCGACGGCCCCAGCCGGATCGTCGTCGTCACCGACCCCGGTTCGCCGTTCGCCGAGCTCGCCGAGTCCGAGGGCTACCGCAAGGTGTTCCTCGCCGACCCGAACGTCGGTGGCCGCTACAGCGCCCTGACCGCGTTCGGGCTGGTCCCGGCGGGGCTGGCCGGCGCCGACGTGGCCGAGTTGCTCGACCAGGCCGAGGCGGTGCTCCCGGTGCTGTCGCAGGACGGCGCCGACAACCCCGCCCTGGCACTGGGCGCCGCACTGGGCGCCGGGCACCAGACCGGGCGGGACAAGGTCGTGCTGGGTGAGGGAAGCACCTCCGTCACCGGGTTCGGCGCGTGGGCCGAGCAGCTCATCGCCGAGTCGACCGGAAAGCTCGGCCGCGGCCTGCTGCCGGTCGACGTCGGCGGCACCTCCGACACCACCCCCGGCTGGGCGACCGCCGGAGCAGACGTCACCCCGGTGGCGATCGGCACCCCGGAGCTCGCCGTGCCGGGCCTGGTCGTGACCGACGGCTCGCTCGGCGCGCTGTTCCAGCTGTGGGAGACGGCGGTCGCTGTCGCCGGCCGGCTGATCGGGATCAACCCCTTCGACCAGCCCAACGTCGAGGAGGCCAAGAAGGCCGCCCGTTCGCTGCTCGACCAGCCGCCCACGCAGGAGTCCGCCTCCTCCCCCGCCTTCGTCGACGGCGCGGTCGAGGTCTACGACGACGACAAGTTGCTGGCCGGTGCGAGCACCGTCGAACAGGCCCTCGCCACCATCGTCGAGGCTGTGCCCGAGCACGGCTATCTCGCGCTGCTGGCCTACCTCGACCGGGACGCCGACGCCGGGGCCGCCCGGCTGCGTCCCGTCCTCGCCGCCTCGGTGCCGTTCCAGGTGACCTTCGGCTTCGGGCCGAGGTACCTGCACTCGACCGGGCAGTACCACAAGGGTGGGCACCCCAACGGCGCGTTCGTGGAAATCACCGGGGCCGTCACCGACGACCTCGAGGTCCCCGGCCGGCCATACACCTTCGGGCACCTGATCACCGCCCAGGCCGCCGGCGACCTCGGCGTCCTGCGGGACAAGGGATTCCCCACCCTGCGATTCCACCTGACCGACCGGAAGGCCGGTCTCGCCCAGCTGCTGGACGCGGCCGGAAAGGTGCGCACATGACCGACGCAGGAGGAACGACCGAAGCCGGCTCCCAGCGGGGCGCCGGCTCCAACGTCGTGGGGGTGTCGGCCGACACCGAGCCCCTGCACTGGCCGATGGCGGCGGTGTCGGCGGCCGAGACCAACCCGCTGCGCGACCCGCAGGACCGCCGGCTGCCGCGCATCGCCGGCCCGTGCGGCCTGGTGATATTCGGTGTCACCGGCGACCTGGCCCGCAAGAAGCTGATGCCGGCCGTCTACGACCTCGCCAACCGCGGGTTGCTGCCGCCGGGGTTCGCCCTGGTCGGGTTCGCCCGGCGCGACTGGGCGCACGAGGACTTCGAACGCGTCGTGCACGACGCGGTCAAGGAGTACGCCCGTACGCCGTTCCGCGAAGAGGTCTGGAAGCAGCTGTCGGAGGGCTTCCGGTTCGTACCCGGCGAGCTCGACGACGACGCGTCGTTCGAGCGACTGCGCGCCACCATCGACGACCTCGACCGCGAGCGCGGCACCAACGGCAACCACGTCTTCTACCTCTCGGTGCCGCCGAAGCTGTTCCCGGTGACCGTACGCCAGCTGAAGAAGCACGGCCTGGCCGAGCAGAGCGAGGACCACTGGCGCCGGGTCGTGGTGGAGAAGCCGTTCGGGCACGACCTGACCAGCGCACGTGAGCTGAACGCCATCGTCTCGGAGGTCTTCTCCCCCGAGCAGGTCTTCCGGATCGACCACTACCTCGGCAAGGAGACCGTCCAGAACATCCTGGCGCTGCGCTTCGCGAACCAGCTGTTCGAACCGGTCTGGAACTCCAATTACGTCGACCACCTGCAGATCACCATGGCCGAGGACGTCGGCATCGGCGGCCGGGCCGGCTACTACGACGGCATCGGCGCGGCCCGCGACGTCATCCAGAACCACCTGCTCCAGCTCGTGGCGCTGACCGCGATGGAGGAGCCGGTGAGCTTCGACGCGGCGAGCCTGCGGCTGGAGAAGCAGAAGGTGCTCGCGGCGATCCAGCTGCCCCGCCGGCTCGACCTGCACACCGCGCACGGGCAGTACTCCGAGGGCTGGGCCGGCGGGATCAAGGTACGCGGATACCTCCAGGAGGAGGGGATCTCGCCGGAGTCCCGGACCGAGACCTACGCCGCGGTCAAGCTGGACATCGACAACCGGCGGTGGGCAGGCGTCCCGATCTACCTGCGGACCGGCAAGCGGCTCGCCCGCCGGGTCACCGAGGTGGCCGTGGTGTTCAAGAAGGCCCCGCACCTGCCGTTCGCGTCCACCGCGACCGAGGAGCTGGGCAACAACACCCTGGTGATGCGGATCCAGCCCGACGAGGGGATCACCCTGCGGTTCGGCTCGAAGGTGCCGGGCAGCCAGATGGAGATCCGCGACGTGACGATGGACTTCGCCTATGGCGGCGCGTTCACCGAGTCCTCGCCGGAGGCGTACGAACGACTGATCCTCGACGTGCTGCTCGGCGACTCCCCCCTCTTCCCGCAGCACGAGGAAGTGGAGCTGTCCTGGCGGATCCTCGACCCGATCGTCAACTACTGGGCCGAGCACGCCAAGCCCGAGCAGTACCCCGCCGGCACCTGGGGGCCGGCATCCGCCGACGAGATGTTGGCCCGCGACGGCCGGGCCTGGAGGCGTCCGTGATCATCGACCTGTCCGACACCACCGCGAGCAAGATCGCTTCCGCGCTGGTCAGGGCGCGCGCCAGCTCGGGCAGCCCGGCGATGGGCATGGTGCTCACGCTGGTGGTCGTCGCCGACGAGAGCAGCCACTACGACGCGCTCAGGGCGGCGATGGAGGCGGCGAAGGAACACCCGTCCCGCATCCTCGGCGTCATCCCCCGCGGCGGTCGCGGCTCGGCCCGGCTGGACGCCGAGGTCCGGGTCGGCGGCGAGGCCGGGTCCGGTGAGAGCGTCCTGCTCCGCCTGTACGGCGACCTCGCCCGGCACGCCGAGTCGGTGGTGATGCCCCTGCTGCTGCCGGAGTCGCCGGTGGTGGTGTGGTGGCCGAACAAGGCGCCCGAGGTGCCCTCGCAGGATGCGGTGGGCCGACTGGCCCAGCGGCGGGTGACCGACGCGGCGTCCTCGCGCCGGTCGCTGGAGACGCTGGTCTCCCACTGCGGCAGCTACCAGCCGGGTGACACCGACCTGTCGTGGACCCGCGTCACGCCGTGGCGGGCGCTGATGGCCGCCGCCCTGGACCAGCCGCACAGCCGGGTGACCGGCGCGACCGTCGAGGCCGAGCGCGGCAACGCCAGCGCCGACCTGCTGGCGGCGTGGCTGTGCCGGCGGCTGCGGGTGCCGACCAAGGTGAAGTCCAGCCGGGGACCCGGCATCACCGCGGCCGTGCTGCACACCGACGCGGGCGACATCGCCATCACCCGGCCCGACGGGCGACTGGCGCGCTACTCCGTGCCCGGCCAGCCCGAACGCCACGTGGCGCTGAAGCGGCGGGACACCTTCGAGCTGCTGGCCGAGGAACTGCGTCGCCTCGACCCCGACGACGTGTACGCCGAGACCGTCGCCGAACTCCTCGAACGAGCCCACGGCAACGGCCGGGGTTCGGCCTCCGAGTCCGCGCGTACGTCCGCGAACGGGCATCCCACCGGCGGGGCCGACGTTGACGAGGCCGCCGGAGCGGCCGACCCGGCGGAGAAAGTAGCCACCGAGCGGGCGCCGGCAAAGAAGGCGGCTGCCAAGAAGGCACCGGCCAAGAAGGCGAGCGCGAAGAAGGCCGGCGCGAAGAAGGTGGCGGCCGAGCAAGGTCCCGCCAAGAAGGCCGGCGCGAAGAAGGCCGGCGCGAAGAAGGTGGCGGCCAAGGAAGCACCCGCCAAGAAGGCGAGCGCGAAGAAGGCACCGGCAAAGAAAGCGGCTGCCGAGCGGGCCCCGAAGGGCGCCGGCCGGGCGACGCGCCGCCGCACCGACTCGGACGGCTCCTGATGAGCGCGCCCGAGGTGGTCGTCCACGCCGACAAGGACCTCCTGGCCCGCGCGGTCGCGGCCCGCCTGGTGACCCGGTTGGTCGACGGCCAGGCCGGTGGCGGCACCGCACACGTGGTCTTCACCGGCGGTGGCATCGGCACCGCCGTCCTCGCCGCGCTCGCCGACGCACCGGCCCGGGACGCCATCGACTGGTCGCGCCTGGACATCTGGTGGGGCGACGAACGCTTCGTGCCGGACGGTGACCCCGAACGCAACGAGACCGGTGCGCGGGCGGCACTGCTCGACCACGTGCCCATCGCCGCTGACCGCGTGCACCCGATGCCGGCCGCGAACGGGTCCGACGGCAAGCGTCCCGAAGACGCGGCGAGCAGGTACGCCGAGGAACTGCGCACGGCGACCCGGCCGGAGGACCACGGGCCGGTCCCGCGGTTCGACGTCCTCATGCTCGGCGTGGGACCCGACGGGCACGTCGCGTCCCTCTTCCCCGAACATCCCGCGGTGCACGAGGACCAGCGCTCGGTGGTGGCGGTGCACGGTTCGCCGAAGCCGCCTCCGACCAGGCTGTCGCTGACGTTCCCCGCGCTCAACTCCGCCCGCGAGGTGTGGTTCCTGGCGTCCGGTGAGGAGAAGGCGGGGGCGGTACGCCTCGCCCTCGGCGGTGCCGGACCTGTGCAGATCCCCGCGGCGGGCGTACACGGCCGACAGCGCACGCTGTGGCTGCTGGACCGTTCCGCCGCGAAGGAACTCCCCGTCGAGCTGACCCGGCCCACCGAGCACTGACCCGGCGCACCCGGTCCAGCACCGACCCGGCCTACGCGGTAGCGACCCGGCCTACCCGGCGCCGGCCGGGCCGGTGCTGGACCGGACCACCAGCCGGGTGTCCACGACGTACCTCGCGTCCCGGAGGTCGTCGTTGCCGAGCAGGCCGAGCAGCAGGTCCACCGCGGCGCGGCCGGCCTGCCCGGCCGGGGCCGAGACGGTGGTGAGGGGCGGCGCGGTGGTCGCTGCCACCACGTCGTCGCAGCCGACGACGCTGAGGTCTCCCGGCACGTCGACGCCGGCTTCGGCGAGCCCGGCGAGGATTCCCTGCGCCAGTACGTCGTCGAAGGCCACCGCCGCGGTGGCGCCGCCGGCGAGCAGGTCGGGCACACACGCGATGCCGGCGTCGTAGGTCGGCCGCCGCGCGTCCACGGTCACCAGTTCCAGCCCACGGGCGTCCGTGGCCCGCCGCAGGGTGCGGCGCCGTTGCTGGTGCGCCCACGACGTTCTCGGGCCGTTGACGTAGGCGATCCGGCGGTGGCCGAGCGCGGCGAGGTGGTCCACCGCCTCGGTCATCCCCCGGGTGGGGTCGACGAGCACCCGGGGCAGGCCGGCGAGGTCGCGGTTGACCAGGACGACCGGCCGGCGCTCTGCGTGCTCGCGTACCCTCGCGGCCCGCAGCCGCGACGACACCAGCACCACCCCCTCGACCTGCCCGGTGAACCTCGCCAGCAGCGCGTCCTCGCGGGCGGGGTCCTCGTCGGAGTCGCCGAGGAAGACGCCGTACCCCGCCAGGTCGGCCGCCTGCTGCGCGCCGCGCACCAGCGGCGGGAAGAACGGGTTGGCGATGTCGGGGACCACCAGCGCGATGGTGGCGTACCGGCCGGTGGACAGCCCGCGCGCCACCGCGTTCGGCAGGTAGCCCAACTCGGCGGCAACCGCGCGGACGTGCGCCACCGTCGCCGGGCGCAGCAGTTCGGGCCGGCCGAACGCGCGGGAGACGGTGGCGCGTGACACCCGGGCCGCCGCGGCGACCTCACGGATCGTCGGCGCCGCACCCCGCCGCCGGGTGGACTCGCTCATCCGTTGCTCATACGTCGCTCGTCGGTGGCTCGCCGCTTCGTCCCACGACGCCCGGCTCAGCTCGCGACCGGGACCGGGCCGCCACCGGCGACGGACTCGTGCACCGCGGCCAGGATCGCGGTCACCCGCCGGCTCTCCGCGAGGCTGACCAACGGTGGTGTCCCGTCGGCGACGCAACCGACCATGTGCCCGACGGCGTGGGCGAGCGCGCCCGCCGGCACCCCGTGCAGCACCGGCATGATCGAGATACGGGGGTACTCGAACTCCGTCGGCGTGGCCACCTCCACCTGGTCGTCCTTGCGGTCCAGGTGCACCACGCCGTGCTCACCGACCACCTCGACGAAGGAGTCGGTCATCGTCGGGTAGGTGTCGGGATAGGTCCAGCAGGACTCGAACGTCGCCACCGCACCGGAGGCGAACCGCACCTGCGCCTGGATCGCGTCCGGGGTGTGCACGCCGTGCCCGTCGAGTACTCCACGCACCGCCGTGGCGTACACCTCGACCGCCCGGTCCTCGCCGAAGAACCAGCACACCAGGTCGATGTCGTGGCTGGACAGGAACCACGCGGGCGTGGTGTCGGCCGCCCAGGACAACATCCGCGTGGGTACGTGGATCCGGTCGTTCTTGCGTGCGTACGCCATCCGTGGCCGGCCGATCCGGCCCGCTTCGATCGCGGCCTTGGCCTGCGCGTAGCTCGGGATCCACCGGTGGTTGAACGACGTCATCGCCGCGACGCCGGACCGCTCGACGGCGGCGATCACCTCGTCGGCGTCGGCCAGGCTGGTGGCCAGCGGCTTCTCCACCAGGATCGCCTTGCCAGCCAGCGCGGCCTCGACCGCGATCGGCGTGTGCAGGTGGTCCGGTGTGGCCACGATCACCAGGTCGACGTCGGTACGCCGGAGCAGTGTGCGGTAGTCGTCGGTGGCCAGCTCCGCACCGTGGCGGCGGGCAACCTCGCGCGCGGCCGTGTCGGGAACGCTCGCCACCCCGACCAGCCTCGCGCGCGGATCGGCGGCCACCACCGCGGCGTGCGCCGCGCCCATCACGCCGGCGCCGACGACCGCGACACCGACACCTGCATCGGCACCGGCACCGGCACCGGCACCGGCACCGATCGGCGTGCGCGCGTTCTCCGTCATGCCTGCAAACGGTTGCACACGACGTACGGACGAACAACGCCGCCAGGTTGCCGATATCGGCAACCGCCCCCGCCCGGTCCGCGATTGACGTGCAACCGCTTGCAGGGAAGACTCGTCGGTCATTCCATGCCCCGTGCGGGAGGAGTGACGGTGGGGACGCTCGGCTGGCTGGTGCTCGGCGCGTACTTCGTGGTGATGGTCGGGATCGGGGTCTGGGCCAGGCGTCGCATCCACGACGCCCGGGACTTCTTCGTGGCCGGTGGCCGGATGCCGTGGTGGCTCGCCGGCATCTCCCACCACATGTCCGGCTACAGCGCCGCGGTGTTCGTGGGATACGCCGCGGTGGCCTATCAGGACGGCTTCACGTTGTACGTCTGGTGGGCGCTGGCGATCACCGTCGCGATGCTCGTCGGGTCGTTCACGTTCGCGCCGCGGTGGCCCCGGCTGCGCAGGCGCTTCGGCATCATCTCCCCGCTGGAGTACCTCTCCACGCGTTACAACGTGCCGGCCCAGCAACTGCTCGCCTGGAGCGGCACCGCGCTGAAGGTCTTCGACGTGGGCGCGAAGTGGGCGGCGACCGCGATCCTGTTGCAGGTGTTCGCCGGCGTTCCGCTGGGCTGGGGCATCCTGCTCACCGGAGGCGTCACCCTCGTCTACTCCACGATCGGCGGGCTGTGGGCGGACGCGCTCACCGACTTCGGGCAGTTCCTCATCCAGTTGGTCGCCGGGGTGACGATGTTCGTGGTCGTCCTCGCCAAACTGGGTGGCGTTCCGGCGATCTGGCAGCTGTGGGACCGGCTGCCGGAAGGACACGGCGACGCGTTCCACGGCGACTACACCGTCGGGTTCGTGCTGGCCTACGTCGTCATCTCCACGCTCTCCTACAACGGCGGCACGTGGAACCTCGCCCAGCGGTTCATCGCCGCGCCGACCGGCGGCCAGGCCCGCAAGGCCGCGCTCACCTCGGCCGTGCTGTACCTCATCTGGCCGCTGGTGCTGTTCTTCCCGATGTGGGCGGCGCCGGTGCTGCTGCCGGACCTCCCCGACCCGTCGCAGTCGTACGCCCTGCTGGCCACCAGCCTGCTGCCGCAGGGACTGGTCGGGCTGGTGCTGGCCGGGATGTTCGCGCACACGATGGCGATGACCTCCTCCGACGCCAACGCGATCTCCGCGGTGGTACTCCGCGACATTCTGCCGGCGGTGTGGCGAGGAGCGCGGACGCTGAGCGGGCGGGCCGAGCTCGCGCTGGGCCGGTTCGCGGTGTTCGCGTTCATCGCGTTGTCGATGGCCATCGCGCTGGCGGCGGACTCCTTCGGCGGCGTACTCGGCCTGATCGTGTTGTGGTTCGGCGCGCTGGTGGGGCCGATCGCGATTCCCATGCTGCTGGGACTGCTGCCGGCCTTCCGGCGGTGCGGGCCGAGCGCGGCGATCGCCTCCTGGGCAGTCGGTCTCGCGGTCTTCGCGCTGGTGAAGTACGTCCTCGCCGACGCGATCGCCGGGCTGGGTGGCTCGCTGGGTACGACGTTCACGGTGGCCGGGCCGGTCCTGTGCTCGTTCGTTGTCTTCGTCGTGGTCGGCCTGGTACGACCCTGGCACGACCCCGACAGCGCGGCCCTGGTCGCGGCGCTGTCGGAGGAGGACTCCGGCCCGGCGCAGGAGAAGGGCGAGGTGACCGCGCATGCCTGAGGTACCTCCGCCGGCCGGCCCCGACGGTCCCGGTCCGCACGGCGCCGGTGTCGCGGAGTCCGGTGAGTACGCCGGAATCGTCGACCACCTGGTGCACGACGTGCTGGCCTGGTGGCTGCGAAACGCACCGGACCGCACCCACGGCGGCGTCTTCACCTGCTGGGACAACTCCGGCGACCGTCTGCTGTCCACCGACAAGTACACCTGGTCCCAGGGGCGCTGGATCTGGTTGCTGGCAAGCGCCGCCGACGCGGTCGAACGTGGCGTGCTGCCCGCGCAAGGTGTGCTTGACGCCGCGGACCTGCGGGAGCTCGCCGGGCAGAGCGCGGCTTTCGTTCGTACGCACGCGGTCCTGCCGGACGCGACCACGGCGTACGTCACCGACGCCGCCGGAACTCCGTACGAACCCACCCCCGGGGCCGGCCTGCACACCAGCGTCTTCGCCGACTGCTTCGTCGCGCTCGGCCTGGCCGCCTGGGCACGGATCGGCGAACCACGGGTCGGCCGGGGCGCTGAGGGCGATGAGGGCGCGGACGGAGCCGATCCCGCCGAGGCGGGCAAGCTGGCGTTGACACTGCTCGAGTCCGCCGCGGAGCGGGCCCGGAGCGGGCACGCGCGCACCGACCCGTACCCGATCCACCCGGACTTCACCGCCTTGTCGCTGCCGATGATCTGTGTGGGAACGGCGACGGAGGTCCACCGGGCGACCGGCAGCGACGCCGGTGACGGCACCGTCGGCGGCCCGGCCGCCGCGATCGCCGCCGAGGCGGCGGCCACGATCGCGCGCGAAGTGCGCGAGGGCGCCGACCTGCGGGAGCTGGTTCCGCGCGTCCCGGGCCGCGACGAGACCCTGCTGGCCCGGCACCGCACACCGGGGCACGCCCTGGAGTGTCTGTGGTTCCTGGTGCACGCGGCGGACAACGTGCCAGGTGTGGCCGACGCCTTGGGTGCCGACGCGTTCGGCGCGGACGGCGACCGGGCCTGGATTCCCGAGGCGGCCCTGCACGCGTTGCGGGTCGGCTGGGACGACGAGCACGGCGGGCTGTTCCGCTACGTCGACCGTGACGGTGGCCAGCCGCGTGGCCGGACGCTCGACGACCCCTACGAGGTGCTGGTCCGCGAGAGGGCCACCAAGCTGTGGTGGCCGCACGCCGAGGCGTTGTACGCGACGCGGTTGCTGGCCGCACGGTTTCCGGCGTACGCACCGGAACTCTCGCGGTGGCACGAGCGGCTGCGAAGCTACACATACGGCACGTTCCCGGCCGGCCGCGGGAAGGAGTGGGTGCAGATCCGCTCACGCGACGGCGCACCGCTGGACCGCACGGTCGCCCTGCCGGTGAAGGACCCGTTCCACATCGCCCGCGCGCTGCTGCTGCAGGCCGAACTCCTCGCCGCGCCCGGCGACGGCCACCGAACACCCAACGACGTCGAGAGGAACCACCAGTGACCGAACCGATCGTCCGCGTCTTTCCCGACCGCGTGAGCCTCGGCTACGCGGCCGCGGCCGACGTCGCCGCGCAGCTGCGTGAGCGCCTGAGCTACCAGAACTCCGTGCGGATGGTGTTCGCCGCGGCGCCGAGCCAGCAGGAAACCCTGGACGCGCTCGTGGCCGAGGTGGGCATCGACTGGACGCGGGTGACCGCGTTCCAGATGGACGACTACATCGGACTGCCGCAGAACGCGCCGCAGCGGTTCGGGCAGTGGCTTCGGCAGGCGATCTTCGACCGGGTGCCGTTCAAGGAGGTGCACCTGATGCGTACCGACGGCGACCCCGACCGGCGGGCGCGGGAGTACGCCGACCTGCTGGCGGCCGACCCGATCGACCTGGTGTGCCTGGGCATCGGCGTCAACGGGCACATCGCCTTCAACGACCCGCCGGTCGCCGACTTCGCCGACCCCGCGGCGGTGAAGGTGGTCGAGCTCGACGACACCTGCCGCCAACAGCAGGTCGACGACGGCTGCTTCCCCACCTTCGACGACGTTCCGCCGCGAGCGCTGACGCTGACCGTGCCCCGGCTGCTCGAGGCCGACCGCCTGTTCTGCGTCGTGCCGGGACAGGCGAAGGCGGAGGCGGTCCGGCGTACGCTGAACGACCCGATCGGCGAGGCCTGCCCCGCGACAGCGTTGCGTACGCACCCCTCGTGTGTCCTCTACCTCGACCAGGACTCCGCCGGTGCGCTCGACTGAACCCGGAGCGGGACCGGAGAACCCGCGACACGCGTTCGAGCTCACCGGCCGAGACCCCGCGACCGGCCGGCGGTGCACGGTCGAGGTGGCCGACGGTCTGATCGTGCAAGTCCACGTTGACAGTGCCGACAGCGCCGGGAGCACCGACAGCTCCACGGGCACAGGGGAAACCGAACCCTGGTTGGCCCCTGGCCTGGTCGACCTGCAGGTGAACGGCTTCGCGGGATTCGACGTGAACGCCGCCGACGCCGGTCCGGACACGATCGGCGCGATGGTGCGGGCGCTGTGGAAGGTCGGGGTCACCACGGTGGTGCCGACCATCGTCACCGCGGCCGAGGAGCACGTCGTCACCTGCCTGCGCAGGGTGGCGGCGGCTCGGGCGAGCGACCCGATGGTGCGGCACGTCGTTCCGTACGTCCACGTGGAAGGCCCGCACCTGTCCGCGGAGGACGGGCCGCGTGGCGTGCACGACGCCGACCAGATCCGCCCGCCGGACATCGCGGAGTTCGACCGCTGGCAGCGGGCCGGTGAGGGCCTGGTGGGCATGGTCACCCTGTCGCCGCACTTTGACGGCAGTGCGTCGTACATCCGCGCGCTCGTCGACCGCGGGGTGCGGGTCTCGGTCGGGCACACCGGCGCCACCCCCGAACAGATCCACGCGGCCGCGGACGCCGGCGCGAGCCTGTCGACGCACCTCGGCAACGGCGCGCACGCGGTGCTCCCCCGTCATCCCAACTACGTGTGGGCACAGCTCGCCGACGATCGCCTCACCGCCGGTTTCATCGCCGACGGGCACCACCTGCCCGCCGACACGTTGGTCGCCATGCTCGCGGCCAAGGGCCCGGCGCGGTCGATCCTGGTGTCGGACGCCACCACCCTCGCCGGCTCTCCACCCGGGGTCTACCAGACGCCGGTGGGCGGTGCGGTGGAGTTGTCCGCCGAAGGCCGGCTCTCCCACGTCGGTACGCCCTACCTCGCCGGTGCGGCGCGCCCGGTCACCGACGGCGTGGCACACGTGGCGAACCTCGGGCGGTTCTCCCTCGCCGAGGCGTTGGCGCTGGCGACGAGCTCACCGGGACGGTTCGTGGGTGGACGCGGCCGGCTGGAGGTGGGTGCGCCCGCGGACCTGGTGACGTTCGACTGGAGCCCGGGCAACCCGACGTTGACGGTGGACCGCGTCGTCGTCGCCGGAACTCCGGTGGTGGGGTGAGCCGGGTCGGTGCGGCGACGGTGGACGTCACCCCGCCGTCGGGGCTGGCGATGTCCGGCTTCCTCGCCCGTACCTCCCCCGCGACCGGCACGCACGACCCGCTGACCGTCCGCGCGGTGACCGTCGACGGCACCGCGGTCGTCACGGTGGACGTCTGCGGGCTACACGAGGACACCTGCAGCCGGATCCGTGAACGCCTGCTGGGCGGCGACCTCACTGGTGCAGCCGGCCTCACCGAGCTCACCGAAGTTGTCGTCGCCGCCACCCACACCCACGGTGGTCCCGCCGTGGTTCCGGGCCGGCTGGGCGGGCCGGTCGACCCCGGTCACCTCCGCATGCTGGAGGACGCCTGCGTCGACGCCGTACGGACGGCGCTTCGCGACGCCCGACCGGCCCGGCTGCGCTTCGGCACCGGCGCGGACCCGGGCGTGGCCCGCAACCGGCGACGTCCCGACGGCCCGACCGACCCCGCCCTGCCGGTGCTGGTGTGGTCGGACGAGGCCGGTGCGACCGTCGCGGTCGTCACCGCCTACGCCTGCCATCCGGTCGTACTCGGCGCGGACAACACGTTGTGGACGGCCGACTATCCCGGGGTGGTCCGCCGTCAACTCGAACTTGCCCATCCTGGTGCCGTCGCGGTCTTCCTCACCGGCTGCTGCGGTGATGCCAACACCGGCCACTCCGCGAGCGCCTCCACGCTCCATTCCGACGACGCCCGTACCTACCCCGCGTGCGAACGCGCCGGTACGGCAATCGCGCAAGCGGTCCTTGACACCGGGACCGGACCTGTCGACGGACCGGTCGGTTCGCGTTCGGCCGAGCTGGACCTCCAACGCCTGGACGGCAGCAGCTGGACCGCCCGGGTGAGCGTGCTCGACTGGTCCGGCGTCCGGCTGGTCGCCCTGCCCGGCGAACCGTTCGCGGCCACCGCGCTGGCGCTGCGAGCCGCCGCGGCGCCGGAACCCCTTGTGGTGTTCGGGTACGCCGACGGATGCCCCGGCTACTTCCCCACCCGCGAGGAGTACGCCGCCGGCGGGTACGAGGTGGAGCAGGCGCACTTCTACTACGGCGAGCAGGCCGCGTTCGCCCCTGGCACCGCGGAGCGCCTCGGCGCCGAGGCGCTCCACCTGCTTGGCCTGACCTGACCAGGCGACCACCTGACCCGCGAACACCGAGCCGGACCGCTCAGCCGCTGAAGTGGATCAGCTTGTGGTTGACGAACTCCTCCATGCCGTGGCGCCCGAGCTCCCGGCCGAACCCCGAGCGCTTCACGCCACCGAACGGGAGCTCGGCCGCACTGCCGACGAAGGCGTTGACGAACACCATGCCGGCGTCGAGCCGGTCGGCGACCCGCCGTGCCTGCTGCTCGTCGTCGCTGAAGACGCACGCGCCGAGACCGTACGGCGTGGTGTTGGCGAGCTCGACCGCCTCCTCCTCCGAGCCCACCTGGTAGACCATCGCCACCGGCCCGAAGAGTTCCTCGGTGTAGGCGCGCATCCCCGGCCGGATACCGGTGAGCAGAGTGGGTTCGTACCACGCACCCGGCCGATCCATCCGCCGCCCGCCGGCCAGCACGGTGGCGCCCTTCCCGACCGCGTCGTCCACCTGCTCGGCCAGCATCCGCACCGCGTTCTCCGACGACAGCGGGCCCATGAACGTGTCGGCGCTGGCCGGGTCGCCGGGACGCACCTCCCGGGTGGCGGCGGCGAAGCCTTCCAGGAACGGCTCGTAGTGCTCGTCCAGCACGATGATGCGCTTGGCGGCGTTGCAGGCCTGCCCGGCGTTGCCCATCCGGCCGACGAACGCCTGCCGTACCGCGCGTTCCAGGTCGTTGGTCCCGAGAACGAGGAACGGATCGGAGCCGCCGAGTTCGAGGACGACCTTCTTCAGGTTGCGCCCGGCGACCTCGGCCACCGCCGCACCCGCGCGCTCGGACCCGGTGAGCGAGACGCCCTGGAGTCGCGGGTCGGCGATCAGCTCGGCGACCTGTTCGTTGCTCGCGAAGATGTTGACGTACGCACCGTCCGGTAGGCCGGCGTCGGCGAGGATTCGCTCCATCGCGAGTGCGGACCGCGGGCACTGCGGCGCGTGCTTGAGCAGCATCGTGTTGCCCAGCATGAGGTTCGGGGCGGCGAACCTCGCGGCCTGGTAGTGGGGGTAGTTCCACGGCATGATGCCGAGCAGCGTGCCCACCGGTTCCTTGCGTACGACCGCCCGGCCGCCGGAGGCCACGTCGAGTTCCTCGTCGACGAGGAACGACGGCCCCTTGTCCGCGTAGAAACGGTAGATCGACACCACGATGCCGATCTCCGCGGCCGCCTGCGCGATCGGTTTGCCCATTTCCTGGGTGATCACGGCGGCGAGCTCGTCCCTGCGCTGCTCGTACAGCTCGGCCACGCGGGTCAGCACCGCGGCCCGTTCGGTCGCCGGCGTACGGCGCCAGGCCTCGAAGGCTTCGTGCGTCTGCCGCAGCGCTCCCGCGATCTGCTCGTTCGTCGCCTGTGGGTACTCCTGGACGGTTTCGCCGGTGGCGGGGTCGACGACCCGGTAGTCGGTGTGGACGGTCGTGGTCATACGCCTCATCCCCTCGTTCCGGTACCCGGCCTTCGCTGTCGGCGCGTCGCTGCCAGGCTACGTGCGGTGGGATGGCGGTTCGAGGACGCGGCGGTGGACACCGGCGGGCCGGCCCCGCGCGTCCTCCGCCGGACCGGCCCGCCGCCGGCGTCTCGTTCCCTCGCGGGACGGCTCAGGTCCGCAGATCCAGGCCGAGGTCGAGGGCCGGCGCCGAGTGCGTCAGCGCACCCACCGCGAGGTAGTCGACGCCGGTCTCCGCGTACGCCCTGGCCACCTCGAGGGTGAGCCCGCCGGAGGCCTCCAGCAGCGTCCCGGTGCCGGCTGCTCGGGTACGCCGAACCGCCTCCGCGCACTCCTCCGGCGTGAAGTTGTCCACCAGCACCAGCTCCGCCTTGGCGTCCAGCACCGAGTCGAGCTCGGCCAGCGTGGTCACCTCGACCTCGGCGGGTAGCTGCGGGGCGTGCCGGCGGGCCGCTTCCAGCGCGGCGACCGCCGACCCGGCGGCGAGCACGTGGTTGTCCTTGACCAGCACCGCGTCACCCAGCCCGAGCCGGTGGTTGACGCCGCCACCGGCTCGTACGGCGTACTTCTGCAGGAGCCGCAGGCCGGGCAGCGTCTTGCGGCTGTCGCGGACCGCGCACCCGGTGCCGGAGACGGCGTCCACCCAGGCGGCGGTGGCCGTCGCGATACCGGACAGGTGGCACACCAGGTTGAGTGCCGTGCGTTCCCCGATGAGCAGCGTCCGAACCGGCCCTCGCAGGACCAGCGCGGGCTTGCCCGCCCTTAGTCGGGTTCCGTCCTCCACCCGGTGGAGCACCTCCACCTCGCCGGGTGCGAGCAGGTCGAACACGGCGGGCACGAGAGCCCCTCCGGCGAGCACGCCCGGCACGCGTGGCGTGAGCTCCGCCTCGGCCACCGCGCCCGCCGTAACAGTCGCCGCCGTCGTCTCGTCCGGGCCGTAGCGCAGGTCTTCCGCCAGCGCCGTGCTGAGCACCCGCAAGGTGTCGTCGACATCCAGCCCTGCCCGGGCCAGCGCCTCGGCCACACCGGGCGAGAAGCCATGTGCGGCCTCCGGAGCATCCGCGGCGTCCGAACCGTGGAGCGAACTGTGCAGCGGACCAGTGGGCGCCGTCATGCCACACCTCCCAGGTCGAGGGCGGGCAGCAGGGTGGGCTCACCGGACTCGTCCAGGCCCACGACCAGACTGCGCCGCCACCGTTGGTCGTCTCGTACGGGATGGTCGTGCCGGACGTGGCAGCCACGGGACTCCGTACGCGTGGACGCCGCGAGCACCAGCGCCCGGGCCGCCAGGTGGAGTGCGGCGTCCTCGACGTCGGCCCGCCCGGCAGGCAGCGTGCGCGACGCCATCGCGTCCAGCGACTTGGCCACGATCGCGAGGCCGGCCTGGTCCCGGCCGATCGCCGCGTGCCTGCTCATCAGCTGCTGCAGTCCGGGTCGGTCCGCGACCGGCTCGGCCGTCAGCACGTCGGCTCCGTCTCCTTCGTCGCCGAGCCGGCCCGCCGACTGTCTCGCGGCCTTGCCGGCGGACAGGTCCGCCACCACGGCCCTGGCGGTGCGGCGCCCCGTCACCAGCCCTTCGAGCAGGCTGTTGGAGGCCAGCCGGTTGGCGCCGTGCAGGCCGGTGCGGGCGACCTCCCCCGCCGCGTACAGGCCGGGCACCGCGGTCCGGCCGTCGACGCTGGTCACCACGCCGCCGCAGCCGAAGTGCGCCGACGGTGCCACCGGGATCGGTTCGGACGCCGGGTGGACGCCGATCGCCCGGCACGCCGCGTACACCGTGGGGAACCGCGTCCGGAAGACCTCCGCCCGCAGGTGGGTGGCGTCCAGGAACACGTGGTCGTCCACGCCGCCGGGCACCTCGGCCAGCCGGCGGATGATCGCCGCCGAGACCACGTCCCGGGGCGCGAGGTCCCCGAGTGGGTGCACGCCCTCCATGACGCGTTCGCCCGCGGCGTCGATCAGCACCGCGCCCTCGCCACGGACCGCCTCGGTGACCAGGGGCCGCGAACCGGTGGCACCCCTGCCGGGGTAGAGCACGGTCGGGTGGAACTGCACGAACTCCAGGTCGGCCACCGAAGCGCCCGCGCGCAGGGCCAGCGCGATCCCGTCGGCGGTGGCGACGTCGGGGTTGGTGGTGGCCTCGTAGAGCTGACCGAGCCCGCCGGTGGCGAGCAGCACCGCGGGGGCCCGGAGGATGCCCGCCACACCGTCGTCGGCGAGCACCAGCAGCCCGGCGACCGCCCCGGCTTCGGTACGCACGACCCTGGCGGCGACATGGCGTTCGAGCAGCGTCAACCGCTGGTTGCGTACGCCCGCCAGCAGTGCGCGTTCGACCTCGGCGCCGGTGGCGTCACCGCCGGCGTGCACCACCCGGAACGCGGTGTGGCCGCCTTCCCGGGCGAGTGCCAGCCGGCCCCGCCGGTCGGGCTGGTCGTCACCGGCCGGGTCGAACACCGCACCACCGGCGCGCAGCCTGGCCACCGCGTCCGGCCCCTCGGCGAGGATCGTCGCCACGGCGGCCGGATCGCACAGACCGGCTCCGGCGACCAGGGTGTCGTCGACGTGCCTGTGGACGCTGTCGCCGGGCTCGTGTTCGCCCGGGAGTACGACCGCAACCCCGCCTTGCGCCCAGCGGGTGTTGCCCGCGTCGGCCTCGGCCTTGGTGACGACGACGACCCGCAGGCCGGCGCGCACCGCCTCCAGCGCGGCACTCAGCCCGGCCACGCCCGTACCCACCACGACCAGATCGGCGGCCGCCTCCCAACGGCTGCTCATTCCCCGCCGCCGGGGTTGCCGATCTCGATCATCGCCTGCACCGCTCCCCGCGCCCGCGCCGCGATCTCCGACGCGACGTGCACCTCGTCGGTGCCCTCGCGGAGGCTGCGCAGCAACGCTCCCGGCGTGATCATCTTCATGTAGCGGCACGAGGCCCGGTCGTTCACCGGACGGAAGTCGACACCCGGCGCGGCCTTGCGGAGCTGGTGCAGCATGCCGATCTCGGTGGCCACCAGCACCGACCGCGCCTTGGTCTCCTTCGCCTGGTCGAGCATTCCGCCGGTGGACAGGATCTTCACCCGGTCCGCGGCGACCACACCCTCGCCGGCGAGGTAGAGCGCCGACGTCGCGCAGCCGCACTCGGGGTGGATGAACAGCTCCGCGTCGGGCTGGGCGGCGGCGCGGTCGGCGAGCTCGGCGCCGTTGATGCCGGCGTGCACGTGGCACTCCCCCGCCCAGATGTGCAGGTTGTCCCGGCCGGTCTCCCGCTTGACGTGGGCGCCGAGGAACATGTCCGGCAGGAACAGCACCTCCCGGTCGGCGGGGACCGAGGCCACCACCTCGACCGCGTTCGCGGACGTGCAGCAGATGTCGGTCTCGGCCTTCACCTCGGCGGTGGTGTTGACGTACGACACGACGACCGCGCCCGGGTGCTCGGCCTTCCAGGCCCGCAGCTGGTCGGCTGTGATCGAGTCGGCCAGGGAGCAACCGGCCCGGGCGTCCGGGATGAGAACCGTCTTGTCGGGGCTGAGGATCTTCGCCGACTCCGCCATGAAGTGCACGCCGCAGAAGACGATGGTGGACGCCTCGCTGGCCGCGGCGATGCGGCTGAGCGCGAGGGAGTCGCCGGTGTGGTCGGCGATGTCCTGGATCTCGGGGATCTGGTAGTTGTGCGCGAGCAGCACCGCGTCGCGCTCGGCGGCAAGCCGGCGTACTTCTTCTCGCCACGCTTCGTCCGGCACCACCTCGTCGTAGGCCGTGTCCGCGCGGACCGCTTCAGTGACAGGGGTCATGTGACCCTCCCGGCAGGGTTCCTCACCCAGAGCGGGTGCTCCGGGTCTTCGTCCAGGCTTCCGGCGCCTGGGGTTTTCGACTTACGAGCGAAAACTTCCCGAGATACTATCACCGCGTGAGCCGACTGGGGCATGAGGTGCTGGCAGCGGTCCTCCAGGTCCGGTCCCGGTCACTGCAGGTCCTGCTCTGGCAGCGTGCCCGCGAACCCCAGGTAGGCACGTGGGCACTCCCCGGTGGCCGGTTGGGTGCCGTCGAGGACGTCGAGAGCTCGGTACGCCGGCAGCTCGCCGAGAAGGTCGACGTACGCCAGCTCTCCCACGTCGAGCAACTCGCGGTGTTCAGCGCACCCGACCGGACGCCCGGGCCGAGGGTACTGGCCACGGCGTTCCTCGGCCTGGTGCCGAGCGACGCCGACCCGGAGATCCCCGAGGACACCCGGTGGTTTCCGATCGACGACCTGCCGAAGACCGCGTTCGACCACCGGGCCATCGTGTTGCGCGCCCGCGACCGGCTGCGGTCCAAGCTCTCCTACACCAACCTCGGGTTCGCCCTCGCTCCCCCGACCTTCACCGTCTCCGAGCTTCGCGAGGTCTACTCCGCCGCACTCGGGCACCGGGTGTCGGCGACCAACCTGCAGCGCGTGCTCACCCGGCGCGGGCAGCTGGAGGCCACCGGCCAGACGGCCGTGTCCGGGCCGACCGGCGGGCGCCCCGCCGCGTTGTTCCGGTTCACCTGCCGGGACATGTTCATCACCGACCCGTTCGCGGTGCTCCGGCCGCCGGCCGTGCGCAGCTGAACGCACCGACTCCTGATGTCGAGCCCCCTTACCGCGAGCCTGATCGGCGTCACCGGCGCGACCGGCCGGCTCGGTGGCCGTGTCGCACGTCGGCTGGCCGCCGCGAGTGCCCGTCAGCGACTCGTCGTCCGCGACCCGGCGCGGGCGCCGCAGCTGCTGGGCGCGTCAGTCGTGCGTGGAGCGTTCGGTGACCGTGAGGCTGTGCGCACTGCACTGAAGGACGTGCCCACCGTCCTCATGGTGTCGGCGTCGGAAACTCCGGACCGGGTGGCACAGCACCAGGCGTTCGTCGACGCGGCCGCAAGCGCAGGCGTCGAGCATCTGGTGTACATCTCCTTCTACGGAGCCGCACCAGACTGCACGTTCACCCTCGGCCGCGACCACTATGCGACCGAGCAGCACATCCGCGCGTCCGGTCTTCGGTTCACCTTCCTACGCGACAACCTCTACGCCGATTTCCTGGCGGCCATGGTCGACGAGGACGACGTGATCCGGGGCCCGGCGGGTGAGGGGCGCGTCGCGGCGGTGGCCCAGGACGACATCGCCGACGCCGCCACCGCGGTACTACTCGACCCGGGCGCGCACGTGGGAGCGACCTACTCGCTGACCGGACCGCAGGCCCTGTCACTGGATGAGGTCGCGGCCACGCTGACCGCTGAACTGGGACGCCCGGTGAGATACCAGGACGAGACGATCGAGGAGGCGTACGCGTCCCGCGCCGGCTATGGGGCACCCCGGTGGCAGGTCGACGCCTGGGTGTCGACCTACACCGCCATCGCCAACGGCGAGGTCGCCGGCGTAACCGACGACATCCCCCGGCTGACCGGGCATCCCGCAACCGCGTTCTCCGAGCTCCTTCGCCGCGGCGGGTCCGCCTACTAGGGTCACCCCGACCCACCATCCTGCGGACAAAATCAAGGACCTCGACGGATCACGGGGTCTCGCGGGCGAGGTCGAGCAGCCGCCCGAAGACACCACCCAGCCGCAGGCCGTCGTGCTCGTGCTCGTTGGTGATCCACGGCGTGAGCCGGGCGACGGCGTTGGCGGTGGCCAGCGAGTGCTCGCGAGCGACGTACATGTCCTCGTAGTAGAGCGCGGCGTACGTCGGAACCTTGTTGAGGGCAAGGCGATCCGGGTCGTACAGCGCCGGCCAGTCGTCCTTGGCCGCGAGCTGGTCCGCGGCCTCCCGCAACGGAATCAGAGCCGGGTCGGCGTCGAACACGAACGGGTAGATCATCTCGCCGGTGAACAGGAACGGCGTGTCCACACCGAGGGCGAACTCCGGCCGCTGCGCGTACAGACGTTCGGCCGACCAGTCCGAAGCCGTTCCCTGGCAGTAGATCGACTCGTGCAGCACCGCGTACAACGGGTTGGTCGCGAAGCTCACTCCGCTCGCGACACCGGTCAGGAACGTGTCGGACAACTCGGGTCCGCCCACGCCGTCGACGAACGCCTCCTCCAGCAGGTAGTGCAGGCCGTCGAAGTTGCCGCGCATACCCAGCCCCATCCCGGCGGTCTGGAACCTCCGGGCGGTCAGGCGTTCACCGGTCGGCAGGTGAACCTCGTTGTGGCGCAGGTGTTCCACGATCCGTGCACACAGGTCACGGTCGCCGGGATGGCGGTCGAAGTAGCGCGCGTTCTTCTCCGCGGTGCGCACGTAGGTGAGCGCGTACACCTCGTCCGCGCCGCCGCCCAGTGGCGGCAGCCCGCCGGTGACGTACACCTCCTTGAGTCCCTCGGGCGCGAACGAGAGGTACGTCAGCGCGCAGAAGCCGCCGTAGCTCTGACCGAGCGCACTCCAGGGCTGGTCGCCCTGAAGTTCGCGGCGCAGGAGTTCGGCGTCGGCGACGATCGAGTCGGCCCGGAAGTGGGTGAGGTACTCCGCCTGGGCCCGAGCGTCGCCCCGTCGCGGCAGGGTCTGCCGGTTGGCGGGGGTGGACAGGCCGGTGCCCCGCTGGTCGAGGAGGACCACGCGGTAGTCCCGCAGCGCTCGGGCGAGCCATCCGCTGCGGCTGGTCGGGCGGTGCCCCTTGCCGCCGGGTCCACCCTGCAGGTACACCAGCCGCGGCAGGTCGGCGTCCGCCTTGGCCGGGTCCACGACCTCGCGCGCGTAGACCTCGATCCGCTCGCCGTCGGGTCGGGTGTGGTCCAGCGGAACGTCGAGGGTGTACTCGGTGCACGCAAGGTCTCGTTGACGGTAGGTCCGCGACCGCACGGACGCCTCCTTCGCTCGGGGCCGGCGGCGCCCGGCCGCCGGAGTCCTCGACCAGGCCCGCGGGCGAAGTGCGCGCCGAGCCCGATCGCTCCCCGTCAAGATAGAGGGGCGGTACGACGGCGAACGGCTGGGACGAACCCCCGCAGGCCCGGCAGGTGGGCGCTCCGGACACCTGCCTCGTCCGGCTCTCGCGCCAGTGCGTTCCGGCGCCGCTCCTGCCAGTGGCCAAAAGCGGTGGTCAGGCGGGGAAGGCGTGGCGAAAGATCGCCAGTCCGCTTACATATGCGGCATGACCACTCGGTGGGAGCGCCCCGGACCTGTGCGCGGCCGGATGTTGTTGGTACACGGAGAGCTGTCCCAGTCCTCCACGTGGTGGTGGGTCGGCCCGGCGCTGGCCGACCAGGGCTGGCAGGTGAGTACGGTCGACCTGCCCGGCCACGGCGACATGCCGCACGACGGGCGCCCGCTGGACCTGCCGACCCTGGTGCAGGGCGTCGCCGAACGCCTGCCCGGCCGGGTCGACGTCATCGCAGGCCACGGGCTGGGCGCGGTCGTCGCGCTGGCGCTGGCGAACCGGTTCGTCGACCTCGCCCAGGCCGTCGTCCTGGAGGAACCGCTCAGCTCCCGCGAGGAGGACCGCAGCGCCCTCGTCGAGGCGGTCGTCGCGGCGACCACGGTCGCACGTTCGGACCTCGAACACCTCGAACTCCAGCTCCGCACCAACCATCCCCAGTGGCACCCGGAGGACGTCTCCCACGCGACCGAGGCGATCGCCGCCACCGACGCCGAACAACTCCTCGCCGGCCTGCGCGAGCCGCGCCCGTGGGACCTGCCGGCCCTGGTCGGCACGCTGCGCGTCCCCGCGTTGTTCCTCGTCGCCCCTGACGAACCGCACCCGTCCGGAACCGGCCGGCTGAGCACGTTGCGCGGGCTGGACCGGCTGGCCGCGGAGCGGTGCGTACCCGCCGAACGGTTCGTCGTGCTGCCCGGCGGCCACCACCTGCACCGCGACGTTCCCGACCGGTGGCTGCAGGCGGTGACTCGCTTCGCCGACGAGGTGTGCCCGCCCCTGGAGGAGTGACCTCGCCGGGTCGTACGGCGCGGCCCATCGCTCGGGGGTCAGTCGTTCGAACGGCCGGGGCGTACTGGGCCGGTCAGTCGTGCGGGTCGTTGGCGCGCAGCCGCAGCGCCGTCACCGCCGCCGACCGCCCGGTCTCGCTCAGCAGGTGAACGCCCTTGTCCGCGGCGACCACGAGGGGCAGGCGACCCGCGGCGATCTCCGCCGCGGCGTCACCGGCCGGGTCGGGCCCGTCGAAGTCATCCGGATCACCGGATTCGTCGGCGTCGTCGGCGTCATCGAGATCCGACCCACTCTGGATGGTGCCCCCGCAGTCCGGACAGATCTCGTCCTCCGCGGCGTCCTCCTCCAGGTCGCCTTCCCAGCCCTCCGGGTCGTACGTCACGAACCCGAACATCGACCCGCGCCGCAGCCAGATCCAGATCGCCGCCTGGGTCAGCCGCCAGTGGACCGGCTCGCCCTCGGGCGTACGGAACATCGGCGAGACCATCTCGTGGGCGGCCGCCGCCACCTGAACCCAGTACGTCGGCTTGGTCAGCAGCATCGCCGCGGCGACCTCGTTCACCGCCTGGTCGTACGGCGAGTCACCCAGCCAGGCCCGCGCCGCGAGCTCCCACAGCTTGACCGGCTCCTCCAGCGCGGCCCGGCCCCGCGCCGACAGGCGGAGCATCCCCTGCCGCTTGGCGACCAGCTTGTGATGGCGGAGCAGAAGGTGCAGGTCCCGCAACTGAGGCAGGTCCAGCTCACGGCTCACCCGACCGGGCGTGGGCTTCCAGCCGAACAGCTCGTCGGCCTCGCGCGCGATCTCCGGCGGGAGGTAGCCGCGCTGGGTGAGCCGCACGCCGTCGCCGATCCGGGCGAGCAGCCACACCAGTGGCTCGGGTTCGGCGGAGGGCACCGTCACCGGACGGTGGATCAGCGGCTCGACCAGGCCGAGGACGCGCCCGCGTATCTGTGGGCCCGCGTCGATCCAGGTCTGCCGGCGGTCCTTGTGGATGACGTCGAGGGGACGCTCGCCGTCGAAGTACCGCGACGGCGTGGTGAGCCAGCGTTCGGTCAGCGCCTGCTGACGGCGCCGCCAGCCGGGGTGGCCGGGTTCGTACTCACCGGCGACGACGGCCGTCTCCAGCACCCGCTGCAGTTCGTCGTAGGCGCTCGCCTCGGCGCTGCTGACGCTTCGGCGCCAGGTGAGCAGGTCGGTGTCGGGTGGGTTGGTGCCGGTGCGTTCGATCGCGGCGTTGGCCGCCTCGATCCCCTCCTCGCGCGAACGCGCGTACGCCCCGAACACCTGCTCGGTCTCCTCCGACCGGGCGAGCCCGGCGAGGGTCGGCCGGCTGGCGAGCTCCAGGAGCTGGGCGGCCGCCTCGGCAACTCGCGGCCACTCGTGCGAGGGCAATCCCCACGTGACCGGAAGCAGGATCCAGAGGAACCGCTGGATCTCGATCTGGCCGACCTCGCTGAAGTCCCGGAGATCGCCCACCAGGAGGTCGACGACGTTGCGCGCGTCGTCGACGAGATCCTCGGGCATTCGCGCCAACAGCATGTCGTGGCGACCCATCCGGCAACATCCTCTCCAGCTGATGATCACTGGCGTCTCCAGGATCACACAAGGTGCCGATCGAGGACGAGACGATCTCGGGCGGTTCCTCAGGTCGATACTGGACCATGTCGCGGACCCGTCACGAGATCGACCCGAGCACGTTGACGACCGGCGCCCTGTCGGCCGGCCGACCCAAGGGCCACCAGTTGCGCAAGATACTGGAGGACCTTGCCGGACGCTTGCCGCCGGGCGCGCTGCTGCCGTCCGAACGCGTCCTCGCCGACCACTTCGAGATCTCCAGGACGACCGTACGCCAGGAGATCCAACGGTTGGTCACCGACGGTGTCCTGTTCCGGCGGCACGGACACGGGACCGTCGTCGCCGAGCCCCGGCCCGCGCACACCGACCTGCTCACGTCGTTCAGCCGGGACATGCGAGCCCGCGGCCTGTCCCCGGGCTCCCGGGTGCTGTCCTCGTCGGTGGAGCCAGCCGGGCCGAGGATGGCCGCACGGCTGGAGGTCGAGCCGGGCTCAGCCGTACTGCATCTCGTACGCCTGCGGACCGCCGACGGGGATCCCATGGCCCGGGAGAGTACGGACGTGTCCCTCGCCAGGTTTCCGGGCCTGGACGAGGTGGAGTGGGAGCGGCAGTCGCTGTTCGACACGCTGGAGGAACGGTTCGGCGTACGACCGGCAACCAGCGAGGCTCGCATCCTCGCGGTGCTGCCGGAACCGCACGACGCCGAACTCCTGGAGGTCGGCTCCGACCAGCCCTGCCTGCTCATCGAGGCGGTGACCCGGGACGGAGCCGGGCAGGTACTGGAGGCCGAACGCTCTCTCTACCGCGGCGACAGGTACGACGTCCTGGCCCGGGCCAGAACCGCCGCCGACCAGCACCACGACGGCCTCGCTGGCTGTAACGGACGAAGGGTGCGACAGAAAGCAACATGAGGGTATCCACCTGTGGAAAACACTCACCCGGGTGGCGAAAATGGCGCACTATCAGGTATGGCCAATTCCAGGTCGGACCTTCGCGATCCGGCCGCGGCTCTCGCCGGGATCGCCCGGCGCCACCAGCTGCGGCCCGGCATGGTCATCATCGGGCTGGTCGAGCACCCCAGCACGATCCAGCACCTGCTCGACACGACTGTGCTCTACGACGCCGCACAGGCGCCGGAGCAGGCCCGCCACTGCGGTGTCCTGATCCAGCGGGCGGCGGAGCGGTTGTTCGGGCCGCGACTCATCCTCGGCCAGCCGCGACATACCTTCCTGACTGTTGTCGTACGCCGTGGTCCGCTGGTCGTCACCAGCGAGGACCAGCGGTGGTTCGACGGCTGGCGGGAGGCCGAGCACCGGCTGCCGGTGCTGGACGGGACGCTGGTGCTGTTGACCGACCAGGGATGGATGTGCGCCGACAAGAAGCGGGTCGGGTTCCTGCCCGCGTTGGTGGCCTGAGCTCCGTGCGCGGGGGAGATTTCGTCCGGGCTTCCATCATGTGACCGATGGCCTGCGGCCGACCGCGCGAGGCTTTATGCTCGCGATCGGTTTGTCGGAGGAGTACGTCATGCCCGCACGGTTCAACGCGCCGCCCAACTGGCCGGTCCCGTCAGGCTGGACTCCGCCTCCCCACTGGAAGCCGGACCCCGCGTGGGGCCCACCGCCCTACGGCTGGCAGGTGTGGGTCGAGGAGTCGCCGTCGCGCTCGGCGTGCCGACGCCGCCACGTGCTGGTCGCGTTCGGGGTCGTCGCCGGTCTGGGCAGCATGCTCGGCTACGTCCAGGCCTTCTCCGCACCCGAGCCCGCCCCCGCGACGTTCACCACCAACACCGAGGACGCCGGCAAGCCGGCCGCCGAGCGCCCGGCGCCCACCTCCCGCGAAGGTGCCGGTCCCGCCGCACCCGGCACCGAGGTCGACGTCTCCCGGCAGGATCCCGTGCCCTACAGCGTCTCCCCGCCGAACGTGGACACGCCGCCGCCGACCCGGAAACCGCGGACGCCGGCCTCGCCGGGAGAGGGTTCCGGCCGACCGGGTGCGCCGGCGGCGTCCCCGAGGGAGACTCCGCCCGACGCGGCGAACGGGCAGCGCGCGCCCTCCCCCGGTAGGAGCCCATCCCGCGTGCCCGGTCCTGGCGCCCTGCCCGGCCACGAGACGAACGGGTACCCACACCGGCTGGGCGGCGGCCTGGGTCCCTGGTCGCGCCATCACTCCGACCACTCGCACCAGCGCCCCCGCTTCGAGCAGCCCGTGGAAGCCCTCCGGCGGACCAGGTCGGCGTCACCGACCACCGCAGGACCGGCCACCGCAGGACCGGCCACACCGACACCCGCGCCCACGCGGCCGTCGGCTCCGGGCTCCGCTGCCGGCCGTCCCGACCGGGGTCGCTCGTCATGACAACCGCCTCCGGTGCACCGCTGCCCGGGAGCGACCTCGCGGGTGAGTGGACGCGGGACCGGATCCTGGCCGTCGCCACGGACTGGGTGTGGGTGCCCGACGACGCCACGGAAGTACGCACCGACGACTACCACCTGATCGCCTACCCCGAATGGTTCTCCTCCGGCGCCCAGGTCGCGTGGTGCCGGTCGGAGCGTCCGCCCGACGCGCTCGTCCACGAGGTTGCCGGCCAGGTACGCCGGTGGGGCCGGGACCAGGTGAGCTGGTGGCTGTCGTCGGCGAGCCGGCCCGCCGACCTGGAGTCCTGGCTGCGAACCGCCGGTGCGGCGCTCAGTGAAACCGTGGAGGTCCTCGCGTACGACCTGACCGGCCCGCTCCCCGACGTCGGCGCGGTGGACGTCCGGTGCGTGCCCGTCGACGACGCCCGCACCCTGGCCGACGCGCACCTCGTGGCGGGGGAGGTGTGGGGAGGAGACCAGCCGCCGTCGGACCAGCTGGACCGCGAGCTCGCCGACTGCGCGCGGCCGATCGATGAGCGCGGGGAGTTCCGGGTCGTGGCGTACGCCGGGAACGAGCCGGCTGCGACCGGCGGCTGCACCCTCGCCGGCGGGACGGCCAGGTTGTGGGGTGCCGCGACCCGGCCCGCACTGCGTGGCGGCGGTGCCTACCGCGCCGTTCTGCTGACCAGGCTGGCCATCGCCCGCGACCACGGCGCGACCCTGGGCCTGGTGAAGGGGCGGATCGCCACGTCGGGTCCCATCCTGCGCCGGGCCGGCTTCACCGCGTACGGACGTGAACGCAGGTACCTCCTGCCGGTGTGACCCGCTGGCCGCCGACCGCACGGCCTGCCGACTCCCGATCTACGGACCCGCCGGCTGCCGACCCGCGGGCGTCAGGACTCCGCCTCCTCGGCGAACTCCGCCCGCACCCCCAGCAGCCGGACCGCCCGGTCACCGCCGCGCCGGTCCGTCCGCTCCTGCGCCGAGAACCTGTCCAGCGCCGCGAGCGCGCCCTCCTCGATCGCGGCCGGGTCGCCGGTCGGTGCCGGCAGCCGCACGCTGCGGGTCAGCGTCACGAACGGCGCGAAGCGCACCTTGATCCCCACCCGTGCCGCGGGCCGCCCCTCCGCCCGCACGTCCTGCGCCACCCGCGCGGCGAGCAGGACGACCTCGGCCCGAACGGCCGCCCAGTCGGTGAGGTTCTCCTGGAACGTCGTCTCCCGGCTCCGTGAGCGCGGCACGTACGGCGTACCGACCACCGGCGAGGTGTCCGCACCACGGGCGAGGCGGCGAAACCACGGCCCCATCGTCGGACCCAGCCGGTCCGCGAGCAGGTGCGGGTCCGCGGCCGCGAGCCCGCGAACCGTGTCGATGCCGAGGTCGGCAAGCTTGCGTGCGGTCTTCGTCCCGATCCCCCACAACGCGTCGGTACGCAGGTCACCCATCACCGCCCACCAGTTGTCCTCGGTGAGCCGGAACACCCCGGCGGGCTTGCCGAAACCGGTGGCCAGCTTCGCGCGCAGCTTGTTGTCCCCGATGCCGACCGAGCAGTTCAGCCGGGTCCGCTCCCGCACCGCCTCCTGGATCTCACGGGCCACCGACTCCGGGTCGTCGGTGTGCACCTCCAGGAAGGCCTCGTCCCAGCCCATCACCTCGACGACCGCAGGGAACTTCCGCAGGGTGTCCATGACCCGTGCCGAGGCCTCCTCGTACGCCGGGTGGTCGGCGGCCAGGAACACCGCGTCCGGGCACCGCTTCGCGGCGGTCCGCAGCGGCATCCCCGACCGCACCCCGAACTCGCGGGCCTCGTACGACGCGGTGGCCACCACCCCGCGCTGGGTCGGGTCGCCGGAACCACCGACCACCACCGGCCGGCCGGCGAGCTCGGGCCGGCGAAGCACCTCGACGGCGGCGATGAACTGGTCGAGGTCGACGTGCAGGACCCAGCGGTGGGTGTCCACGCCCCCAGTCTGCCCGGCCGCCTGCCGGTCAGTGCGGGAGCGGCGCGGCCTGCTCGCGCTCCACTGTCGTGGCGATCCCCTCGTCCACGACCGTCGCGCCTTCGGTGTGTGACCCGCCGGACCCACGGGTGCGGGGTTCGGACGGTGCGAGCGCGAGCGCGATCGCGAGGACGCCGAGCACTCCGGCCGCGATCACCCCCGCCATCGGGACGGCGGTGTGCGAGCCGAGTGAGCCGATGAACGGGCCGGCGCCCGCGCCCACCATGAACTGCGTCATGCCGACCATGGCGGCCGCCGTGCCCGCCGACTCCGGGTGCCGGTTCAGCGCCAGCGCACCGGCGTTCGGCAGCACCAGGCCGATGCTCGTCATCAGCGCGAACAGCGGGACCGCGAGGCCGGCCAGCCCGAACGCTCCGGTCGTGGCGGTGAACACCAGCGCCACCGCCGCGATGACGCTGAGCCACAGCGCCCTGCGCAGGATCTGGAACGGCGGGATCCGCAGCACCAGCCGCGCGTTCCACTGGCTGGCGGCGACCAGGCCGACGGAGTTCATGCCGAACAGCAGGCCGTACGTCTGCGGGGACACCCCGTGCACCACCTGGTAGGCGAACGGCGAGCCGGAGACGTAGCCGAAGATGGCGAGAAAGCCGAACGCCGACATCCCGGCGTACCCCACATAGCGCCGGTCGCACAGCAGCCTGCGGTAGGTGCGCAGCGTCCCCACGACCCCGCCCGAGCGACGACGCTCGACGGTCAGCGTCTCGCGTACGAACAACGCGACGACACCGGTCATCACCAGCCCGAACACCGCGAGCAGCCAGAACAGCCCGCGCCAGCCGGTGAGGCCGAGCAGCTGGCCGCCCAGGGTCGGCGCGATGACCGGCGCCACACCCATCACCAGCAGCAGCCGGCTCAGGATGCTGGCGACCATCGGGCCGTCCACGAGGTCACGCACCAGGGCCTGGGCGAGCACCGCACCGGCGGAGCCGGCCAGGCCCTGCAGGAACCGGCCGACGGCCAGCGCCTCCACGGAGGGCGCGAGCGCGCAGAGCACCGAGGCGACGGCGTACCCGGCCATCCCGACCAGCAAGGGCCGGCGGCGGCCGATCGCGTCCGACAGCGGGCCGATCAGCGCCTGGCCGATCGCCAGGCCCACCAGGCAGGCGGTGAGGGTGAGCTGCACCAACGGCTCGGTGGTGTGCAGGGAGCGGGCGAGCTCGGGGAACGCAGGGAGGTACAGGTCGATGGACATCGGGCCGATCGCGGTGATCGAGCCGAGGAGCAGGACAAGCAGAGGCATCCGGGGCACGCCGGCGTTGCCGGCGGAGGTACGCACAGTGGACTCCGAACGAATCGTGGGTGGCACGGGCGAGCGGGTATACGCAGGGCCGAGCGTCTGTTCACGGCACGCCGTCCGCGGCCAACAAGGAGCGCGGGGCGTGGTCGGTGACGGGACGATCAGCGAAGAAGGCGGACGGTGAGGCGGATCGGCCGGGCGACGCTGCCCACATCGTGCCTCAGCTACATCGATACCCTGGAGCATTCCACGTCGTCGAAGTGACTCACGTCACAACGGCGGGGCTCAGGCGTGGCGGGCCGGAACTTTTCACATCGCGTTCACCGGAGTTAACGCGAGACGCAGGATTCCCGTCGGGCCGGACAGGCAGAACGCGCCGTCCGGCGCCGGCGACTTTCGTGGTCGGTCAGCCTTCCCGGGCTATCCGCGCCACCGCGTCCTCGATCGACTCGTCGCCACCGACGAGTTCGAGGACCATCCCGGCGGTCGCCGGGGCGTCCAGCAACGCGGCGAGGACGGCGGCCACGTCGTCCCGGCTGACCGACCCGCGGTCGACCCGCGGCGCGAGCCGGACCCGCCCGGTGCCCGGCTCGTCGGTGAGGTGCCCCGGCCGCAGGATCGTCCAGTCCAGGTCACGTTGGCGCAGGTCCTCCTCGGCGGCGAGCTTGGCCCGCAGGTAGGCCACGAACACCTCGTCCACGCCCTCGGGGGTGGCCCCGTCGCGGACAGATTCGACACCCATCGACGACACCTGGAGGAACCGCCGCACCCTGGCCTGCTCGGCCGCGGTGGCCAGCAGGACTGCCGCGCCCCGGTCGACGGTGTCCTTGCGGGCTACCCCGCTGCCTGGCCCTGCACCCGCGCTGAACACCGTGGCGTCGGAGTCGGCCAGGAGGTCGGACACCTCGTCGACGTCGGCGTGCTCGAGGTCGAGGACGGCCGGCTGGACGCCGACGGCCTCCAGGTCGGCGGCGTGAGCGGGGTTGCGGATGATCCCCACCACCTCGTCCCGGCGCCGCGCCAGCAGAGTCCCGAGCCGGATCCCGACCTTGCCGTGGGCACCAGCCAGTACGACGCGCATCGTCGCCGCCTCCTCCTGTGTCGCCGTGTGTTGCCGGGTGTCGCCGTACCCGCGGGTCGCGGTACTCGTCAGTCGCCGTGCTCTTGGTAGCCGCGCTCGATCGTCGCCGAACTCCTGCGCCGCCGAAGGTCGTCACCTCTCCTGCGCGCGTACCCCGGTCCCGCTCGCGGAGGACGTGGACAGGTTGTTGCCGAGTGAACTGACGTCCACCTGACCACGGCCTGGAAATACCCGCAACCGGCTGTCCCCCGAAACCGGACTTTCGGGGGACAGCCGGTTGCTACCGGTCGCTCGTGCGCGGACTCAGCTGCAGCCGCTGGTGCTGCCGCACCCCTCGCAGACGAAGCAGCTTCCGGCCGGGCGCATCTTCGTACCGCAGGTGAAGCACAGCGGCGCGTCGGCGGTCGTGCCCTGGATCGCCTCCAGCAGTTCGGTCGAGGTGTGCGCCTCGACCGGTGCCGGCTTGGCGGCCGGGGCGGACGCGGCGGCCTCCTCGACCTCGTCCACCTGGCGGAGCGAGGACGCGTCACCGGTGTCGATCGGCACCTCGGTCGGCTCGTACGACCCGGTCTCGAGCTGACGCTGGCGCTCGTCGGCGGAGTAGATCCCCAGCGCCGACCGCTTCTCGAACGGCAGGTAGTCGAGCGCCAGCCGCCGGAAGATGTAGTCCATCATCGACTGCGCCATCCGGACGTCGGGGTCGTCGGTCATCCCGGCCGGCTCGAAGCGCAGGTTGGTGAACTTCTGGACGAACGTCTCCAGCGGAACGCCGTACTGCAGCGCGATCGAGATGGCGATCGAGAACGCGTCCATCACCCCGGCCAGGGTCGAACCCTGCTTGCCGAGCTTCAGGAACACCTCGCCCAGCCCGTCGTCGGGGTAGGAGCCGGCAGTCATGTAACCCTCGGCGCCGCCCACGGTGAACGACGTGGTGCGCGACGGCCGCGACTTCGGCAGCCGCTTGCGGGTGGGCCGGTACTCCACGACCACCTGGGGAGCGGTCTCCTCCTCCTTCACCTCGGCCTTCTTGGCCCGGGCGTCGGACAGCGGCTGGCCGACCTTGCAGTTGTCGCGGTAGATGGCGAGCGCCTTCAGACCCAGCTTCCAGCCCTGGAAGTAGATCTCCTCGACCTCCTCGACGCTCGCCGTCTCCGGCATGTTGACCGTCTTGGAGATCGCTCCGGACACGAACGGCTGCACCGCGGCCATCATCTTCACGTGGCCCATCGGTCGGATCGCCCGGGCACCCATCGCGCAGTCGAACACCTCGTAGTGCTCGGGCTTCAGGCCGGGCGCGTCGACGACGTGGCCGTGCTCGGCGATGTACTCGACGATCGCCTCGACCTGCTCCTGCTGGTAGCCGAGGCCCGCCAGCGCGCGCGGGATCGTGTTGTTGACGATCTGCATCGACCCGCCGCCGACGAGCTTCTTGAACTTCACCAGCGCGAGGTCGGGCTCGATGCCGGTCGTGTCGCAGTCCATCGCCAGGCCGATGGTGCCGGTGGGTGCGATGACCGACGCCTGGGCATTGCGGTAGCCGTGCTTGCCGCCGACCTCCAGCGCGCGCTGCCAGGCCCGCCCGGCAGCGGACAGGACCGAGCGGTCGAGCTCGCCGACCGAGCGCACGGCGTCGTTGGCCGCAGCGTGCTTGCGGATCACCCGCTGGTGCGGCACCGAGTTGCGGGCGTACCCGGCGTACGGGCCGACGATGCCGGCCAGCTCGGCCGACCGCTTGTAGGCGGTGCCCGTCATCAGCGAGGAGATCGCGGCCGCCATCGCCCGGCCGCCGTCGGAGTCGTAGCCGTGGCCGGTGGCCATCAGCAGCGCGCCGAGGTTGGCGTAGCCGATGCCGAGCTGGCGGTAGTCGCGGGTCGTCTCCCCGATCGCCTCGGTCGGGAAGTCGGCGAAGCAGATCGAGATGTCCATCGCGGTGATGACCAGCTCGACGGCCTTGGCGAAGTTCTCCACGTCGAACTGACCGTCGTCGCGCAGGAACTTCAGCAGGTTGAGCGAGGCGAGGTTGCACGAGGAGTTGTCCAGGTGCATGTACTCCGAACACGGGTTGGACGCGGTGATCCGCCCGGTCTCGGGGCAGGTGTGCCAGTCGTTGATCGTGTCGTCGTACTGCAGACCGGGGTCGGCGCAGCCCCACGCGGCCTCGGAGATCCGGCGGAACAGCTTCTTGGCGTCGACGTCCTCGAGCACCTCGCCGGTCTGCCGGGCACGGAGGCCGAACGACGTGCCGCCCTCCACCGCACGCATGAACTCGTCGGAGACCCGCACGGAGTTGTTGGCGTTCTGGTACTGCACGGAGTGGATGTCGGCACCGCCGAGGTCCATGTCGAACCCGGCGTCGCGCAGCGCGCGGATCTTGTCCTCCTCACGCGCCTTGGTCTCGATGAACTCCTCGACGTCGGGGTGGTCGACGTCGAGGATGACCATCTTCGCCGCCCGTCGGGTGGCACCGCCGGACTTGATCGTGCCGGCGGAGGCGTCGGCACCACGCATGAACGACACCGGACCGGAGGCGGTGCCGCCGGAGGAGAGCAACTCCCGGCTGGCGCGGATGCGGGAGAGGTTGACTCCCGCACCGGAGCCGCCCTTGAAGATCAGGCCCTCTTCCTTGTACCAGTTGAGGATCGAGTCCATCGAGTCGTCGACGGCAAGGATGAAGCACGCCGAGACCTGCTGGGGCGAGGGCGTGCCGACGTTGAACCACACCGGGCTGTTGAAGCTGAAGTACTGGTGCAGCAGCATCCAGACCAGCTCGTGCTCGAACACCTCGGCGTCACCGGGGGTGGCGAAGTAGCCGTGCTCCTCACCGGCCGCGCGGTAGGTCTTCACCACCCGGTCGATGAGCTGCTTCAGGGTCCACTCACGCTGTGGGGTGCCGACCGCGCCGCGGAAGTACTTCGTGGTGACGATGGTGGACGCGTTGACCGACCAGAAGTCGGGGTACTCCACACCGCGCTGTTCGAAGACGGTCTCGCCGGTCTTCCAGTTCTGCTGAACGACGTCCCGGCGCTCCCAGGTCACCTCGTCGTACGGATGGGTGCCGGGAGTGGTGAAGATCCGGTTGACCTTCAGTCCCTTCGCCGAGCGCCCCTTGGCGCCCCCGCGGGTGCTGGGACCGCTGACCGTCTCCGTCATGCTGGTTCTCCTTGTCCTGCTGATCGTCTGCGCGGATCAGCCTCGTGGTCCGGGCGGGACGCTTCCCCTCGTCCACCCGGGCAGGTCGTGGACTTTCCTGTGTTCGTTCCGTCGTCGTGGCGGCCTCACGGCCGGGTGGGTCCGGGCCGGTGTGTCCGGGGCCGCTTCTGTCCGGCCGTCGTGCCCGGCCGTTGTGTTTGGCGCTGTCCAGGTGTTCGGCTCTGTCTAGGGCCGGGTGGGTTGCCGACCCGGCCGTGGCTCGGGCACCGTCTCGTCGTGCTCGGCACGCAGCACCGCGATCTCGGACTCGAAGTCGGCCAGGGTGTCGAAACTCCGGTAGACGCTGGCGAAGCGCATGTAGGCCACCTCGTCCAGCTCCCTCAGCGGGCCGAGAATGGCGAGCCCCACCTCGTGGGAGGGGATCTCCGCCGAACCGGTGGACCGGATCGCCTCCTCCACCCGCTGCGCCAGCTGCGCGAGGGAGTCCTCGGTGACCGGGCGTCCCTTGCACGCCTTGCGGACCCCGGTGATGACCTTCTCGCGGCTGAACGGCTCGGTGACGCCACTGCGCTTGACCACCGCGAGCGTCACCTGCTCGACCGTGGTGAACCGGCGCTCGCAGTCCAGGCACTGGCGCCGACGCCGGATGGCGGCACCGTCATCGGCGGTGCGGCTGTCGACCACCCGACTGTCAGGATGCCGGCAGAACGGGCAGTGCATCGCCTCGTGACTCCCCTCGCCGCCGGCGGGCACGACGCCCGGCCGATCTCCGTCCGACCACTCGCCGGCACCGCCTCCCCTGGGGACGAACCTGTGGATGACCTGGGGAGAACCTGTGCCTTGCGAATCACAACCTGTGGATGACTTACAGGTCTGTAACTACCACATCTAGGGGTACGCTACGTCGCTCATCCCAGGCACGCAAGGCGCACCGCGTGTCGCCGCGCACACGTGTCGGCGTCCCCGCAGGTCAGGCTCGCGGCGCGATTCGAAAGCAAGTTTCCGGCTCGGCGTGTCGGCCCGGAGATGTCGCGAATGGGAGGCATGACCGCCCGCCGGCATGGCAGCACACAGGAGTGCACGGAACGCAGGGGCATACGGACACACGCCCTCGCAGCCCGTCGGCGTTCAGCCGGCAGCACCGGCAGGGCGGGCAGCAGGCAGGCAAGGCCTGACGGCAGGGCAGAGCCTGCAGGTCAGCGGGCCTGAACGGGGACGACCAGCCGCTGGCCGACCCGCAGGTCGCCGGCGCGGGACAGGTCGTTGAGCCGGGCGATCTCGTCGACAGTAGCCCGCGGGTCGGCGTTCGGAGTGAGCTGAGTGGCGATCCCCCACATCGTCTCCCCCGGCTCCACCGTGATGGTGGTCGTGGCCGTCGAGCCGGCCGAACCACCGGCGGGCGCGTCGAACGCGGCCTGCGCCAGGAGCCCGAGGACGCCGACGAGTGCGAGCGCCGCCAGCGCCGACAACGTGGTCAGCACCAGCCGGCCCCGCCTGGTCAGCCGGAGGGTGGATGCGCCGCCCTGACCACCGGCCGGAAGCACGCACGACCGCACACCTCGCGGGCGCGGCGGACGGCGACGAACCGGCGGCGACAGCGGCGCGGGGCGCATCGGCCCGGGCGCCACCTCGCGCAGGTCGTGCCGAGCCATGCCCGGCACCTCCGTCCGGGCGGCAGCCTCCGGCATCCGGCGCGGGTGCATCCGCAGGAAGGGCTGGACGTCATGAGGTTGGACGTCACGAGGCCGGACGTCATGAGGCTGGACGTCATGAGGCTGGACGTCACGGGCCTGGCCGTCACCCGGGTGGCCGCCACCTGGGCCTACGGGCGGCGCGACCGGGCTGAGATGCCTGCGGCCGCGGCCCGGAGCACCGCCGGTCCGACGGGACACGAAGTCCTCGAGATAGACCACCGACGCGCTGTTGCTCATCGTCCGACCTCCCACGAACACCGATTCACTTCTGTCATGCCTTCGCCGACCGTCACCTCGCCGCCGGTCGCTTCGCACTTCCGCGTCACCACTTCCACACCGGCGCTCGAACGACTGTTCGACGTTCTCACTGATGGATTTCTACACCAGCCCACCGACAAGCACCAGAGTTCGCTCGAAAACACGTTCGACACAGATGTCCGAAGACTCCTTTACCTGGCGTTTCGTGTTCCGGTAAACCAATCGCGACACGCGTCGAACAGATGTTTGAAAGTGCCCTGACCAGGCTCTAGGCTCACTTCCGAGGGTCGGCAGAGTCGCGACCCGAAATCTGTGGAAGGAGACAGCCGCTATGCCCAAGCGGAAAAACACGGCGACCGAGTCCACCACGGCGACCGTCCGGGAGCTACCCGACGGACCTCCGGACGCTACCGGACTCACTCCTCGCCAACGACGCATCCTCGAGGTCATCCGCGACTCGGTCGAGACGCGCGGATATCCCCCCGCGATGCGCGAGATCGGTGACCTCGTCGGCCTCACGTCGTCCTCGTCTGTCGCCCACCAGCTCAGAGTCCTGGAGACGAAGGGCTTCATCCGCCGCGACCCCAACCGGCCCCGGGCGCTCGAGGTGCTCGCACCGTCCTCGTCCACCCGGCGCCCGTCCCTGTCGGGCGTGCCGGCCTACGACGAGACCGACAGCGGCGAGGACCGCCCGGTGCCGGCGTTCGTGCCGGTGGTGGGCCGGATCGCCGCCGGTGGCCCGATCCTGGCCGAGCAGTCGGTCGAGGAGATCATGCCGCTGCCGCGCCAGCTCGTCGGCGAGGGTGAGCTCTTCCTGCTCCGCGTGCGAGGCGACTCCATGGTGGAGGCGGCCATCTGCGACGGCGACTGGGTGGTCGTACGCCAGCAGCCCGAGGCGGAGTCGGGCGAGATCGTCTCGGCGATGATCGACGGCGAGGCGACCGTCAAGACCTATCGCCCCCGCGACGGCAAGGTCTGGCTGGTGCCGCACAACCCGGCGTACGAGCCCATCCCTGGAGACGACGCGGTAATTCTCGGTAAGGTCGTCGCCGTCCTACGTCGCGTCTGAGCAGGAGGCGACGCTCGTCACAGGAATTATCACCGGGAGTGACATGTCCGACCCAGCGGCGGAGACAGGCACCATGCCCGGATCCAATCAGGCACCCGTCAACGTGGGGGCCACGGAGTCCGGGCGTCCGGGGCCCCCGCCAAAGGAGCCGCTGGACCCCAACGCGGGGAAGAGTCTCACCATCGAGGTGGACGGGGCGCGATGGGCACGCGTCCCGATCCAGACCGCCCTGTTCGGTCGGGGCGACCAGGTGGCGGACAAGCTCAGCGACTACGTGGTCAAGACGGTCCGGCTCGCCGAGGACGACACCAGGTTCGAGGGTGCGTTCGGCGAGCCCTGGTACGTCGTGGTGAGCGAGAAGATCGTGGCGATCTCCCAGGGGCGGTCCTACTTCACCTGGGAGATCAACCCGACTCCCGCGGCCAGGGTGCTGTCGAAGTGGGTGCAGCGCACACCGCACGGCATCGGACTCGGCAGCCCGTGGACCATGCAGCTGGCGATCAAGGAGGCGGGCCTTCCGCGCATCCTGGTCGCGGCCGGCGCGAGCATCGTGGGCAAGGCAGTGGGCCGGCGCGGCTGGTTCTACCGAGTGGCCGGCCACCGGGTCAACGCGATCGACGGCCCCACTCCCTACTCCGCGTTCCCGTCCAACGTCTCCGCGAAGCTGCCGCCGAAGGCCCCCGACAAGATGGCTGCGGAGATCACCGCGGCGCTTCGTAAGGTGCTCCCCCCGGGCCCGGCGGGCACGCTGGGCGGCACCGTGGTGATCGACTCCAACGACCTGGGGCGGGACGTCCTGGGCCACGACACCAGCCAGCCGATCGAGTTCTTCGCCGAACTCTTCCGCGACAACCCGTTCGGCCAGGGCCGGCAGCAGACACCCGTCGCGGTGTGCGTCCACCGCCCCTGACCGAGCCTGCAACCGCCTGCCCGGCCCGCGGCCTCACTCCTCGCGAGCCGACCGCAGCCTGCGCAGCGCACCGATCGCGACGTCGCGGTCGCCGGTGAACCACATCGGCGGCAGCGACGCCCGCAGGAAGGTGCCGTACCGCGCGGTGACCAGCCGCGGGTCGAGCACCGCCACCACTCCACGGTCGCTCGACCTGCGGATCAGGCGACCTACTCCCTGGGCGAGCAGCAGCGCGGCGTGCGTGGCGGCCACGGACATGAAGCCGTTTCCGCCCGCCTCGTCGACTGCGCGCTGACGCGCCGAGGTCAGCGGGTCGTCCGGGCGCGGGAACGGAATCCTGTCGATGATCACCAGCTGGCAGGCGTCACCCGGCACGTCCAGGCCCTGCCACAGCGACAGCGTTCCGAACAACGACGTGTCCGGCTCGGCGGCGAACCTCCGGTGCAGCTCGCTCAGCTGCCCCTCGCCCTGGCAGAGCACCTCGACTCCCAGCCGGTCCCGCACCGCCGCGGCCGCCTCCTCCGCCGCCCGGCGGGACGAGAACAACCCCAACGTCGCGCCGCCGGCCGCCTCGACCAGCTCACTCACCTCGTCCAGGACCCGTGGAGAGATCCCGCCTCGTCCCGGCGGAGCCAGCCTGCGGGCGACGTAGAGGATCGCCTGCCGGCCATAGTCGAACGGCGAGCCGACGTCCAGAGCACGCCACGGCAGCGGCTCCACGACGTCCTTGCCACCCTCACTCTCCGAGTCGCGGTCATCTTCCCCGGAGCGCTCGGTCGCCGAGTCCCCGTCCTTCTCACTCCCGCCACGGGCCTTCCGGCCGGTCCCGCTTGTCCCGCCGGTTCCGCCGGTGCCGGTGCCGGTGCCGTCGGCCTGACCGTCCTCCCCTTCCGGAATCCGGTCGACCGGACGCAGACCCACCGACCGGGCGGCGGAGTCGAAGTCCCCTCCCAGCTTCAGCGTCGCCGAGGTGAGGACACAGGTCCGTTCGGCGAGCAGCTTCTCCCGCAGCAGTCCCGCGACCGACAGCGGCGCCACCCGGAGCTCCGGACCGCCACGCTCGCGTTCGGCCACCCACACCACGTCGTACGGCGACAGCACACTGACGCGTTCGGCGACGTCGCGGATCTGCTCGACGTAGGACCGCGCCTGCCGACGACCCGACTCGGCGTCGGAGTCCTTCTTCTCGCTGGGAAACGCCGACCAGGCCGCGCGCGCGGAGTCGCGGACCAGCGCGACCGCGGCGGCGAGCTCGGAGCTGGGAGTCTCCACCCTGCCCAGCGGGGCGGACGCCAGCGCCGAGCGCAGCGCCTCCCCCGCGTCCTCCAGCGGATCGGCCTCGCCGCCCTCACAGAACGGGTGTGCCCTCCGTGCGGCGCGTTCGATCATGCCCGGGGAGAGTTCGGCCGAGGCGGTCCCGGTCACCCGGGCGGCGAGCTCGTGCGCCTCGTCGATGATCACCACGTCGTAGTCCGGTAGCACCGAGATGTTCTCCAGCGCGTCGATCGCGAGGAGCGCGTGGTTGGTGACGATCACGTCGGCCGAGTGCGCGCGCTCGCGGGCGCGTTCGGCGAAGCACTCCCCGCCGTACGGGCAGCGCTGCGCCCCCAGGCACTCCCGCGAGGAGACCGAGACCTGCGCCCAGGCGCGGTCCTGGTGAGTGGGTGCGGCGTCCCGGTCACCCTCGCCACCGGTCTGTGACTGCGTGGTCGCCCACGACCGAAGCTCCAGCACCTGCCGGCCGAGCGGACCGCTGGGTACGCGTTCCAGTAGCGCGCCCTGCTCGTCGGGCACGCCGTCGCGGACGCGGTGCAGACAGGCGTAGTTGTTGCGTCCCTTGAGAATGGCGTACGCCGGACGGCGTTCGAGCCGCTTCTCGATCGCCTCCGCGAGCTGCGGAAGATCGCGCCCGACCAGCTGGGCCTGCAGCGCGAGGGTGGCGGTGGCCACCACGACCGGACGCTTTCGGCCACCGGGGTTCAGGAACGCCGGGACGAGGTACGCGAGGGACTTCCCGGTGCCGGTACCCGCCTGGACCACGAGGTGCTCGCCGGTGGCGATCGCCCGGGCGACCGCGTCGGCCATCACCAACTGGCCGGGACGCTCCATGCCGGCGAGGGCATCGACGGCGTCGTGGAGCAACTCTCGCACGCGGTGGTCAGGACGTTGCTGGTCGGCGGAACCCCGCGCTGCGTCGGCCATCCCGCGAGGCTATACCGGCGGCGGTCCGGGCCGAACCGACGGCACCACACATCTGGATCCAGCTGGACACGGCTCGGTTCGGCCGGGCGCTCGGGCACGTACCGGCCTGCCAGATGTCCCCGGGATGTGGTGGGATCGCTGCATGACCTACGACGCCGTTCCGCTCATCCCCCGCGCGGTCCTGTTCGGGAACCCGACCTACGCGAGCCCCACGGTCTCCCCCGACGGCACACTGCTCGGCTTCGTCGCTCCCGAGGACGGCGTGCTGAACGTCTGGGTCGGCCCGGTCGACCGCCCGCAGGAGGCGGTGCCGCTCACCCACGATCGCGGCCAGGGCATCCGGGTCTTCGGCTTCTGCCACGACGACCGGACGTTGTTCTACCTCCAGGACGCCGACGGCGACGAAAACTGGCGGCTGCACCTGCTCGACCTCACCAACGGCCGCGAGCGGTGTGTCACGCCGTACGACAATGTTCAGGTCCGCGTCCTCGGCCACAACCGCTGGCACCCGACGACGATGCTGCTCGGCATCAACAGGGACCGGCCCGAGCTGCACGACGTCTACGAGCTCGACCTGGAGACCGACGAACTGCACAAGCGGATCGAGAACCCCGGCTTCGTGGGCTGGCTGGCCGACACCGACCTGGAGGTGCGTGGCGCGGCCTCGATCACCGAGGACGGCGGCTCGATTTACTACCTCGCGGATGAATCGGGCGACTTCCATCCCTGGCTGGAGGTGTCCGCCGAGGACACCAACACCACCAGCCCGCTGGGCTTCTCCCGCGACGGCCGCACTCTCTACCTCGTGTCGTCGGTGGGGGTCAACGCCGCCCGGCTGGTCGAGGTCGACCTGGCCGGGGCCGAGCGGGAAGCCGAGCAGGGCGACGGACCGGGCAACGGACAGACGGGCGGCGACGGCAGCACGCAGACGGTGCTCGCCGGGGACGACGCCTACGACGTCGGCGGGGTCGAGTTCGACCCGCAGACCAGAGCGCCGCAGGCGGTGATCTTCGACAAGGACCGCGAGGTCTGGGAGTACATCGACAAGGACTTCGGCCTGGCCGTGGAGGAGGTGCGATCCGCGCTGGGGATCGACGGTGAGCTCGGGATCACCCGGTCCGAACGCAGCGAACGCACCTGGCTGATCTCGGTGGTGCCCTCCGACGGCCCGGTGCGCTACTACCTGTACGACCGGCCGACGAAGAGCCTGAAGTTCCTGTTCTCGCACAAGCCGGACCTCGCGGGCTATCCGCTGGCTCCGATGGAGCCGTTCGCGTTCACCGCCCGGGACGGGCTGGAGATCCACGGCTACCTGACGTTCCCGCCCGAGTCCGAACGCCGCGACCTGCCGGCGGTGCTCAACGTCCACGGCGGCCCGTGGGCCCGTGACAGCTGGGGCTACAACGCCGAGGCGCAGTGGCTGGCCAACCGTGGCTACGTCAGCGTGGAGATCAACTACCGCGGTTCCACCGGCTACGGCAAGGCGTTCGGCAACGCCGGCGACAAGCAGTGGGGCCGGACGATGCACACCGACCTGCTGGACGCCGTCGAGCACCTCGTCGGCCAGGGCCTCGTCGACCGCGACCGGGTGGGCATCATGGGCGGGTCGTACGGCGGTTACGCGGCCCTTGCCGGTGCGGCGTTCACCCCGGAGGCGTTCCGCTGTGCGGTCGACCTGTGCGGGCCGTCCAACCTGCTCACCCTGCTCAGCTCCATCCCCCCGTACTGGAAGCCGCTGGTGGCGATGATGTACGCCAAGGTGGGTGACCCGGAGACCGAGAAGGACATGCTGTGGGAACGCTCCCCGCTGTCCCGCGTCGACGACATCGCCATCCCGGTCCTGGTCGCCCAGGGCGCCAACGACCCGCGGGTGAAGCAGGCCGAGGCCGAGCAGATCGTGGAGGCGCTGAAGGCGAAGGGACTCCCCCACGAGTACCTCCTGTTCCCCGACGAGGGGCACGGCCTCGCCCGGCCGGAGAACCGCGAGATCTACTACGCCGCGGCCGAGCGCTTCCTGTCCGAGCATCTCGGCGGCCGCACGGAGTCCTGAGGCTCGCCCCCATCGCTCCGCTCCCGCCGTACACCGGCGGGGTCGCCCGTACGCCGATCATGTGAACCGTCGGTCGGCCGGGCCATGGTGAGCTCACCGTGGCCCGGCCCGGTTACTGGAACATGCCGACCACTGCCGAGGCGACGCCGACTGCCGCCGCGACCACGGCCGCGATCGTGAACGTCCGTTGCCGGGAACGTGACCTGGTGAGCAGCTCGGCCTCGGTCCGCGTGCTGACGATCGAGGGCCGGATGAGGGCGAGTTCGCCGCTCCCGTCGCTCGCCTCGCCGAGAACGTAGACCTGGCGGCCGGGACGCAGGACCCACTCCTCGTACTGATATCCCTCGGTGCCCGAGTCATCGCTCGGGATGCTCATGCGGAACTTCCCGAGCTGGATCGTGGTCGGGCCCTCGCCGGGGTCCCGCTCGAACCGGTCGAGCACCTTCTGTGCGCCGTCGACGTCGACCGAGCCCGGGTAGACGGTCACCACGCCGGTCACGTCCTGTACGAGGAAGGGCTGGTCGGAGGCGTGTTCGGACATGACCTCGGTACGGCTGACCCGCCGGGTGCCCCCTTTGCTGTCGCGCCGGGTCTCCGAGTACTTCCGCGTCACCACGTGCCGGTGCCACACGCAGTCGACCTTCGCGAGCTCGGACTTCAGCGGCCCGGCCCCACCGGCGCACAGGCGGCCGGTCACCTCGACCCGGTAGCGGAAGGCACCCGGCCCGGCGGCCTGCGCGGCGGCCTGCTGCAGGACACCGAGTTCCTGCGCGCTCAGGGTTTCGGTGGTGATCATGGCGTGCTGCCTGGCACGCGCGCACCGCGCGAAGTACGCGCACACAGCCCCGACGACCAGGACGATGACGCCCACGACGATCATTCGACTGGCCCCCCCGGTTCGTTAGAGAAATACCCGGATGATCCTAATGTCCACACGGGCCCGGGAGTACTGGCCGGACGCTGCGAGGCGACGAGAAATCCCCTGACGGAGCACGGACTCGTCCGACGAAGAACCACGGATGCCACTACCCCGCGGGCTCACCCAGACGCTGGGTACCGGGCACAGCGGGCTCGCCTGCAGGCGTGCGAGCTGCTGGCATGAGAAGCTGCTGAGAATCGAGGGCGTCCACCCGCGCCCTTGCACCGATCAGGCAGGGTGGGGACATGGCCTTCGAGACCTCCCGGTGGTCCGACCGACGCGGATCCGGTCGGGCACCCGACCCCGGCGTCACGGGTCTGAAGGCGCTCATCGGCCTGATCGGCCTGATGTGGGTGAGCGAGATCGCCGACATGCTGCTCGGCCATCACCTGGACGGCTACGGCATCCAGGCGCGCGAGACCGAGGGGCTGCTCGGCATCGCGTTCGCACCGTTCCTGCACGCGGGCTTCGGCCACCTGATCTCCAACACCATCCCGCTGCTGATGCTGGGCGCGATCATCGCGGTCGCCGGCGCGGCCCGCCTCCTGCTGGTCACGGGACTGATCGCGCTCGTCAGCGGCCTCGGCACCTGGCTGACGTCACCGCCGGGATCGGTGACGATCGGCGCGAGCGGTGTGGTGTTCGGCTATGCGTCGTACCTCGTCGCCCGCGGCATCTTCAGCCGCAGCCTCGGGCAGCTCCTGATCGGCCTGGTGGTCATCCTGGTGTGGGGCGGTGCGTTGCTGAGCGGACTGCTCCCCCAGGCCGGCATCTCCTGGCAGGGGCATCTGTTCGGCGCCATCGGCGGCGTCCTCACCGCCGGCCTGCTCAGCGACGGCCGGCGCCGGCCGCCGTCCGTCGCGAGCTACCCCGGCTAGCGGGCCGGCCGGGTGTCTCGGGGGATCAACCCCCCGAGGACACCCGGCGACGCGAGAGCGTTGCAGCCGTAGGTACGCGTGACACGTCCGCGCGCTCAGGCGGTGGCGAAGCCGTTCAGGGTCGCCGCCAGGCCAGGATCGACCCGGGCGCGCAGCCGGGTGCCGTCGGCGGTGTGCTCGACCTCGATCACCTCGCCGTGCTCATGCACCTTGGCGACCAGGTCGCCGCGGGCGTACGGAACGAGCGCACTCACCTCGACCTCGGGGTGCGGCAGCTCGGCGCCGATCATCTCCAACAGCTCGGAGACGCCCGCGCCGGTGCGCGCGGAGACCACGACGGACCGGGGCAGCAACGTCTGCAGCCGGGCCAGCTCGATCGGGTCGGCGAGGTCGGCCTTGTTGATCGCCACGATCTCCGGCAGGTCGCCCGCCCCGGCCTCGGCCAGCACCTCGCGTACGGCACTGATCTGGCCCGTGGGGTCGGCGTGCGCCCCGTCCACGACGTGTACGACCAGGTCGGCCTCGGCGACCTCCTCCAGCGTCGACCGGAACGCCTCCACCAGCTGGTGCGGCAGGTGCCGGACGAAGCCGACCGTGTCGGTCAGGGTGAACAGCCGCCCGTCGGGTGAGGTGGCTCGCCGGGTCGTCGGATCCAGCGTGGCGAACAGCGCGTCCTCGACCAGCACCCCTGCACCGGTGAGCCGGTTGAGCAGCGAGGACTTGCCGGCGTTGGTGTAGCCGGCGATCGCCACGGAGGGTACGGCGTTGCGGCGGCGCCGCAGCCGCTTGGTGCTGCGGCCGGTCTTCATGCCCTCGATGTCGCGGCGCAGCTTGGCCATCCGGGTGCGGATGCGGCGCCGGTCGAGCTCGATCTTCGTCTCACCGGGGCCACGCACACCGACACCGCCGGTGCTGCCGCCGGCACGACCGCCGGCCTGGCGGGACAGGTTGCCACCCCAACCACGCAGCCGGGGAAGGAAGTAGGACAGCTGGGCCAGCTCGACCTGCGCCTTGCCCTCACGGCTCTTGGCGTGCTGGGCGAAGATGTCGAGGATCAGCGCGGTGCGGTCGATGACCTTGACCTTGACCCGCTCCTCCAGGTTGCGCAGCTGGGCGGGGCTCAGCTCACCGTCGCAGATCACGGTGTCGGCGCCGGTGGAGATCACCTCGTCGCGCAGCTCCTCGACCTTTCCGCGCCCGATGTAGGTCGCCTGGTCGGGTCGGCTGCGCCGCTGGATCAGTCCTTCCAGCACCTCCGCGCCGGCCGTCTCCGAGAGCAGCTTGAGCTCGACAAGGGAGTTTTCGGCGTCGGCGATGCTGCCACCGGTCCACACCCCGACGAGGACCACTCGCTCCAGCTGGAGCCGGCGGTATTCGACCTCGGTGATGTCGGTGAGCTGGGTGGAGAATCCGGCCACCCGCCGGAGGGCCTGGCGGTCTTCCAGGTCCAGCTCGCCTGTCGCGGGGTCGTCCACCGGATACTCCCGGTCGACCACCGTGAGGCGCAGGTCGGCGTCGTCCGCCGGTGCCGTCTGGGCCGTCGTGGGCAGACGGTCGGCGTCGGTGTGATCTTCGCGTCGTAGTGTCATACAACTCCAGTCAACGCCACGGGTCGGCCGTAGCTTCCCCAATCGTGGCACCTCCTAGCCCGTCGTGCATCCGGATATGTCGCGGCTGCGTCGATTCCGGTCCCGCGAGTCGTGCCGCTCGGCCGGGCCCGGACCCCGGCCTCCCGCCCGCCGGGTGGCCCGGCTGACCGAAACCAGCCCATCCGGACCGACCCGGGCCGGTTCGGTGGCACCGACGCGGCCATGCTCCCTAGAGTCCGGTCGAGAGCACGCCTGACAGGCCGCCCAGACGATACGGACATTTGGACGGTACGGACAGAACGGAAGGAAGCCTGGTGACCTCGCCCGAGCACAGCCCCGAACCCCTCGCCGCTCCGCCCTGGCAGGCCCCCGGAAGCGGAGGGACGCGGATCACCAGGGTTCGGACCATCCTCACCGCGCCGGAGAACATCACCCTCGTCGTGGTGAAGATCGAGACCTCCGACCCCGGGCTCTACGGCCTGGGCTGCGCGACGTTCACCCAGCGTGCCCGCGCGGTCGCCGAGGCGGTCGACTCCTACCTCGCTCCCCAGCTGGTCGGTCGCGACCCCGCCGACGTCACCGACATCGCCAGTTCGTTGTTCGTGAGTTCGTACTGGCGGTCGGGCCCGGTCCTCAACAACGCGCTGTCCGGCGTCGACATGGCGCTGTGGGACCTGAAGGGAAAGCAGGCCGGGCTGCCCGTGTGGCAGCTGCTGGGCGGCCGGTGCCGCAGCGCGGTCCCCGTCTACGGGCACGCCTCGGGGCGGGACTCGGCGGAGGTGGAGGACGGCGTACGCGAGTTCGCGGAGAAGGGCTACAGGTACGTCCGCTGCCAGGTCGCGGTGCCCGGTGCGCTGACGTACGGCGTGTCCTCGGCACCCGGCGCTCCCGAGCGTGGGCCGGTGGGCTCGGGCACCGGATCGACCCGGGCCGCGCTGGTGCCCGACGCCTGGGACCCGGACTCCTACCTGCGGGTCGTACCGGAGCTGTTCGCCCACCTGCGCGACAAGCTGGGTGAGAGCGTCCACCTGCTGCACGACGTGCACGAACGGCTGAACCCGACGCAGGCGGTCCGGCTGGCCAAGGCGCTGGAGCCGTTCGGGTTGTTCTTCCTGGAGGACCTGCTGGCACCGGAGGACCTCGGCTGGCTGCCGACGGTACGGGCGCAGGCCGCCACGCCGCTGGCGATCGGCGAGTTGTTCACCAACCCGGCGGAGTACGTGCCGTTGGTACGGGACCGGCTGGTCGACTTCGTACGCTGCCACATCTCCGCGATCGGCGGACTGACGCCGGCCTGGCGCCTCGCCAACGCCGCGGAGCTGTTCGGGATCAGGACAGCCTGGCACGGCCCGGGCGACGTCTCCCCCGTGGGCCATGCCGCCAACCTCGCCCTCGACCTCGCCGCGCCGAACTTCGGCATCCAGGAGCAGCACGTCTTCAGCGAGACCGCGGCGGAGGTGTTCCCCGGCTGCCCGCAGGTGCGGGACGGTCACCTGTGGCCGAGCGACACGCCGGGACTCGGCGTCGACCTGGACGAGGAACTCGCGGCGAAGTTCCCGCCGGTGGAGCCGCTGGTCAGGGACGCATGGACGCGCACCCGGCTGCCGGACGGCACCGTGCAGCGTCCGTGACGGTCGAGCTGATGACCGAACGCTGAGGGAGAGGCCGCGCGGGCTCTTCCTCAGCGTTCGTGGTAGTTGGCGGAGCGGAGAAGGACGGCCGTCCGGGCGATCGCGGACCTCCGGGCAACGGCCGACGCCTGCCGGGCCCGCACCTGCCTCAGGACGGCCCGACGCCGCTGCGCACGCAGCACGTCTTCGCCGTCTGGTGGGCTGCTGGTGTCCATGCTCTCGACCGTATCCCCGACCGCCGACAATCTCCTGCGTCACAGGTCGGGCGTCGACTCCGTCTTCGGGAGGAGAAAACCCGGTCGGATACTCAGGGGGGTGACCCAGACCGACCCTGGTGCCGGCACTCAGGGGCAGCGCCCGGGAAGGCGGTCCGATCAGCACTCCGGGAAGCGCTCGGATGCCGGCCACGCCGGCGGCACCGCTCAGCCCAGGGCCAGGTCCAGCTCGCCGCGGGCGGTGAGGACGGCCGGTCCGGTCATCTCCACCGAACCGTCGGGCAGCAGGGCGACGGTGAGCGTACCGCCGGGAACGTCCACGCGGTAGGAGGCGGGGGCGGTCACGCCGTCGGCACGGGCCACGCTCGCGGCCACCGCGCACGCACCGGTGCCGCAGGACCGGGTCTCGCCGACGCCGCGTTCGTGCACGCGCATCCCCACGTGCCGATCGCCCCGGCGCACGGCGAACTCCGCGTTCACGCCCTTGGGGAACACCTCGGCCGGCGTCCAGACCGGTGGGTCCAGCAGGGCGCCCGGGTCGGCGAGGTCGTCGACCATCGCCACCGCGTGCGGGTTGCCCATGTCGACCGCGACCGCGTCCCACGTACGCCCGCCGGCCGACATCACCAGACCGGTGGACTCGGGAAAACCGGGCACGCCCATCCCGACCGTCAGCTGCCCGTCGGCCTCGAATCGCACCGGCCGCAGGCCCGCCCTGGTCGCCACCGGCACCTCGCCGGCGCCGTCGACCAGGCCACGGGTGCGCAGGAACTGCGCGAACACGCGGACGCCGTTCCCGCACATCTCGCCCACGGAGCCGTCGGCGTTGCGGAAGTCCATGAACCACTCGGCCGCACCGGCGAGGGCCTGGCCGTCCTCGACCGCGTCGGTGCGCACCACCCGCAGGACACCGTCGGCACCGACGCCGCGCCGCCGGTCACACAGCTGACGGACCGCCGCGGCGTCCAGGTGGGGGTACGTGGTGCCGTCGGGGTCGTGGACGAGCAGGAAGTCGTTCTCCGTGCCGTGGCCCTTGACCCAGGCCACCGTGGATGTGCTCACGCGCGAACGTTCCTTCCTGCACCCGACACCGGCTCTACCCGGCTGCCCTCACCCGACGTACGACGGCTGGTACCGCCTGACTACGGCTGGTACCGCCTGACGTCTGCCCGGCCCGGCCCCTCGGCGGGCCGGGCAGACGTACGTCCGTCCCAGGCTACGGGGTCGGCCGCATCACCGCGGCGCCGGAATGTGCCCGCGATGCCCGTGCTCGTGTCAGCGGTGACGGCCGTCCGTGGGCAGGACGACCATCGCCGAGCCGCCGCCGCGGCGGGTGGGCTCGGCGACCGCCTCGACCGCGCCCCGCTCACCGAACTGCAGTGCGGTCTCCGCGCCGATCTCCGGTACGGACTTGAACGCGTGCCCCTTGGCGACCAGTGCCTTCCCCTCCGGAGAGGCGAGGAATGCCGGTTCGGCCTCGAGTGCGGTGTTTCGCGAGGACGCGCGCGGCGCCGCCACCGCGTCCGGCAGGCTCATCCCCAACTCGTAGCGGTTGACCAGGGTCTGCAGGACGGTGGTGATGATCGTCGCGCCGCCCGGGCTGCCCAGCGCCAGCACCGGCTGCCCGTCCTTGGCGACGATGGTGGGCGACATCGACGACCGGGGCCGCTTGCCCGGACCGGGCAGGTTGGGGTCGGGTGCGTCGCCCTGGGTGGGCTCGAAGTTGAAGTCGGTCAGCTCGTTGTTCAGCAGGAAGCCGCGCCCGGGCACGACCATGCCCGAGCCGCCGGTCTGCTCGATGGTGAGCGTGTACGACACGACGTTGCCCCACTTGTCGGACGCGGTGAGGTGGGTGGTGGACACTCCCTCCCGCTGGTCGGCCGGCGCGACCGCGGCCTTGGTGCCACAGGCGGCGGAGTCGCCGTAGTCGCCGTCGGGCACGCCCGGTGCGACCGGCTTCTTCAGTACGGCGTCGGGCCGGATCTCGCACGCGCGCTCACCGGCGAAGCCCTGGGACAGCAGCTGCGGCAGCGGCACGTCCACCCGGTCGCTGTCACCGACGTAGCGGTTGCGGTCGGCGAACGCGAGCGCGGCGGCCTCGAGGTAGGTGTGCAGCACGCCCACCTTGTCCTGGTGGTCTGGGTTGGCGGCCTCGATGATGTTCAGCGCCTCGCCGACGGTCGAGCCGCCCGAGGACGGCGGGCCCATGCCGAACACGTCCATGCCGCGGTAGTCGACCTTGGTCGGTGCGCGCAGGGGTGCGTCGTAGGCGGCCAGGTCGTCGGTGGTCATGGCGCCCGGACGGACCACCCGGTCGGCGTCGGAGGTGACCGGCGGGTGCTGCACGGTCCGCGCGATCTCGGCGCCGAGCTCACCGTCGTACAACGGCTTCATGCCCTCGCCGGCCAGCATGCGGTAGGTGTGCGCGAGGTCGGGGTTGCGGAACACCGAGCCGACCGCGGGCGGCGCGCCGTCCGGCAGGTAGAGCTTGCGGCTGGACGTGAAGTCGTCGAAGACGTCGGCGTTCTCCTGGATCTGGGAACGGAAGGTGTCGTCGACCACGAACCCCTGTGAGGCCACGTTCGTGGCCGGTGCCAGCGCCCGGCGCAGCGACCAGGTGCCCCACTTGTCCAGCGCGCGGTCCCACGTCGCGGGTGTGCCCGGCACCCCGACGGACAGACCGCTCACCCGGGCGTCCTGGAACGACAACGGCTTGCCGGTCTTCGGGTCGACGAACAGCTTGTCGGTGGCACTCGCCGGCGCGGTCTCGCGGCCGTCGATGGTGTGCACCTTGCCCGACTTCGCGTCGTAGTAGACGAAGAAGCCACCGCCGCCGAGGCCCGCTGAGAAGGGCTCGGTGACGCCGAGGGTGGCGGCCGCGGCCACCGCGGCGTCGACCGCGTTGCCGCCCCGGCGGAGGACGTCGATGCCCGCCCGCGTCGCGTCCAGGTCGACGGTCGCGACACCACCGCCGTAACCACGGGCAACCGGTGTCTTGACCGGTTCGTTACTCGGCTGGTGACCACGCGGCGGATCGGCCGCCGCGGCCGGCCCCAGCGCGGTGGCGGCGACGAGCGCCCCCACCGCGGTGACGACGACGGATCGACGCATCGACTGCTCCCTTCTCGTCGGCTCGGGGCTTCCGACCGAATCTGCCGATAAGGCCCGCCCGGAGCCACGCTGGCGAAGGTGGACGATCATGCCAGGGATCACGGGATTCGCACGCCGGCCGGGGGAAGCTCACCTCGTCGGCGGGTTGTCACAAACCTACGCGGCGAGGGTGTCAGCCCAGGTCGGGGGCGTTGTCAACGGCGTCGTGCGCAGTGCTGCCGGCAGCACGGCCGGCTGCGCGGTCGACGGCGCGATTGACCAGATCCGGCGCGTCGTACGGCAGCCAGTGGATCCGCGGGTCTCGGCGAAACCACGAGTCCTGCCGGCGCGCGAACCGCCGGGTCGCGCGTACGGTCGACTCCTTCGCCTCCTGCTCGGTGCACTCACCGGCGAGGAACGCGAGCACCTGGGAGTAGCCGAGCGCCCGAGCGGCGGTCAGGCCGGTCCGCAACCCGGCTGCGTCCAGCCGGCGTACCTCCGCGACGAACCCGGCGTCCCACATCCGGTCCACCCGCTCGCGGATGCGTTCGTCCAGCACGTCCCGGGGTACGTCAAGGCCGACTTGACACACGTCCGGGAAGGCGTACTCGTAGGCGGGCAGGCTCGCGGTGAACGGCCGCCCGGTGAGTTCGACCACCTCCAGCGCGCGCACGATCCGCCGGGTGTTCGTCGGCAGGATCCCCGCGGCCGCGGCCGGGTCCAGCTCGGCCAGCCGGGCGTGCAGGCGTTCGGCGCCGGCCCGCGCGAGCTCGTCCTCCAGTCGTCCACGGATCGCCGGATCGGTGCCGGGGAACTCGAACCTGTCCAGGATGGCCCGGATGTACAACGCCGACCCGCCCACCACGACCGGGAGCACGTCGCGATCGTGGCAGTCGGCGATGGCCGACCGGGCCCGCTGCTGGAACTCCGCCACGGTCGCGGTCTCACCGACGTCGAGGACGTCCACCACGTGGTGGCGTACGCCGCCGCGCTCGGCGAGCGGCAGCTTGGCGGTCCCGATGTCCATCCCCCGGTAGACCTGCATCGAGTCTGCGTTGACCACCTCACCGTGCAGGCGCAGCGCGAGCTCGACGGCGAGGTCGGACTTGCCGGCCGCGGTCGGTCCGACGACGGCGAGCACCGAGGGCCTGGTCACGCGTTCGGTCTCCTTCTCCGGTGGGCACGGCGTGATGACGGCGTGGTGTGCGGTTGGTTCGCCTCGGGTAGGACTCGCACGAGCGAGTTCCACCCCCGGACCACCACCAGAACCATCACCTGGGCCATCACGGAACCACCCCCAAGTCCACCATTGCGCCGAACGCTCGCGGCACCCGGGGACACCGGCGTCCCCGGGTGGTCAGTCGAGCAGTTGCCAGTACGCGACGAAGTAGCCGACGCCGTAGGGCGCCTCGTCCGCCAGGAGACGCGGTTCGAGCCGGCGACCGCTCGCCACCGCGGCGCCGGCCGCACCAGCCAGCACCTGCCAGGCCGCCCGGCCGGCAACCAGCAGCTCACGCGCCAGGTCGGGTCGAAGCCCCCGGAGTCCGTCGAGGTCGCCCGCTCCCAGCGAGGTGGCCACCAGCGCGTCCAGCATCGGTGCGCGCGGGTCGGCGGCTCCGGGGGCGTGCTGGCCCCGGCGCGCGGAGCCGTCGCCCATCACCAGGAGGCCGATTCTGGCTGCCTGCCCAGTGAGGGTGGTGGTGAGGGAAGTGGCGAGGTTGGCGCCGAGGTCCGCACACCGGTCGGAGTCGTAGAAGTCGGGTACGCCGACGTAGCAGCGCTCCCCCGTGTAGCCGCAGGTGTCCAGCAGCCAGGCGCCGATCGTGTGCGCGAGTGGGAGGTCCGGGTCCGTCTCGTCACCGGAGCGCTCCGCCGTGCCGGGGGGACCCACGCGTACGTCGACGCCGTACGCGGCGAGCGATCCGGACGCGGTGCTGCCCCAGGTGAGCACGGTGTGCGCGGCCGGCGCGGCACCCACGCAGACCACCACGTCGGGGCCGGCGGCCAGCAGTTGGCCTACGGCGGAGCGGGCGACCGATCGCAGGCCGGCCAGCTCCTCGGCGTTCGCGCCGGCGAGTGCCGGGACCAGCAGCGGTGGGTGTGGGCACACGGCGGCGGCGATCACGGCGGGCAGCGTAACGCCGTCGGCTTCCGGGCCGGCGGGATGGTTGGGACGTGTTCCAGGCTTGTACGGGACCGGCCGACCCACGGGTCAGCTGATGCCGCGGCGCTTGAGGATCTCGTCGATGTCCTCGAAGCCCGCGAGCGGGTCCTCCGGCTTGTCCTTGCCCTGCCCCTTGGTCTGGCTCTTGCCCTGCTCGACCTGCCTGGGCTTGTCGGCACCCTTCGCGGTGCTCGTCCGGCCGCCCGCGGCGGTCCCTGCGGAGTTGGCGCCGACGGCCTTCGAACCGGCGGCGGTCGAACCGGCGGCGCGGGTGCCGGTCGCCGTACGCCCGGGCTCGACCTCGCCCGTGCGGCCGGCCTGGCGCCGGCGCATGGCCGCGGCGACCGGCAGGCAGATCGCCGCGACACCGAACAACGCGAGCCCGGACCAGACGTACGGGCTGAACGCGAACCCGCTCACCCACTTGACCAGCGCCGCACCCACGGTCCACAGCAGCCGGACCATGCCGGTGAGGTAGATCGCCATCGGCAGCACGGCCCAGCCGAACAGCCGCAGACCGGCGGCCGCTCCACGGCGGCGGAACGCGAAGAACGCCGCGACCACACCCAAGGCGCTCAGTCCGGCGCAGACCGGGAACCAGGTCGCGTCGTCGTACATTCGCAGTCACCTTCCGTCGCGTCAGCCCATGGGCTGTGAGCCCTCCGTCCATCCTGCACCGAAGCCCCCGGGGAAGCACGGGGGATATCCCCAGGCTGACCCGGAAAGTCCGCCGACGGTGCGGAACTCCCGGGCCGGCCGAGGCGTGTGCGGCTACCGGGTCAGAACGGGACCGCGGGCAGGGTGACGTGCTCGGGCCGCAGCTCGCCGACGTCGGCGGCACCGAGCAGCTGCATCGTGCGGGTGATCTCGCCACCGAGGATGTCCACGGCCCGTTGCACGCCGCGTTCGCCGCCGGCCATCAGGCCGTAGAGGTACGCCCGTCCGACCAGCACCGCGCGGGCGCCGAGCGCGCAGGCGGCCACGATGTCGGCACCGGTCATCACCCCGGTGTCGATGAAGACCTCGGCCCGGTCACCCACCGCGTCCACGACCTTGGGCAGCAGCTGCAGCGGCACCGGCGCACGGTCGAGCTGGCGGCCGCCGTGGTTGGAGATCACCAGGCCGTCGACGCCGAGGTCCACCACCTTGCGGGCGTCGTCGACGTTCTGGATGCCCTTGACGACCAGCGATCCGGGCCACTCCTTCCGCATCCAGGCCAGGTCCTCGAAGGTCACGGTGGGGTCGAACATGTGGTTGATCAGCTCGGCCACCGTGCCCGGCCAGTCCGACAGGGAGGCGAACGTCAGCGGCTCGGTGGTCAGCAGGTTCAGCCACCACGCCGGGTGCATGCCCATGTCGAGGATGGTCTTCGGCGTGAGGCTGGGCGGGATCGTCATGCCGTTGCGTACGTCGCGCAGCCGGGCGCCCGCGACCGGCACGTCCACCGTGAGCACCAGCGTGCTGTATCCGGCGGCCAGGGAGCGGTCCATCAGGTCCTTGCCGGCGGCCCGGTCGGTCCACACGTACAGCTGGAACCACTTGTCCGCCTCGGGTGCGGCCGCGGCGACGTCCTCGATGGAGGTGGTTCCCATGGTCGACAGCGCGTACGGGATGCCGCTGCGCTGGGCGACGCGGGCCACGGCCGGCTCGCCCTCGTGCTGCATCATCCGGGTGAAGCCGGTCGGCGCGAACGCGAAGGGGTACGCCGACGGCCGGCCCAGGATGGTCGTGCTCGGGTCGACCTTGGACACGTCCCGCAGGATGCTCGGGTTGAACTGCAGCCGGTGGAACAACGACCGCGCGCGGTTCAGGGTGACCTCGCCCTCGGCCGCACCGTCGGTGTAGTCGAACGGCGCCTTCGGCGTGCGCCGCTTGGCGACCGCCCGCAGGTCGGCGATGGTCAGGGCGCGGTCCAGACGCCGCTTGGTGGCGTCCAGCTCGGGCCGGCGGGTACGCACCAGCGGCCGGAGCTCGGACCAGCGGGGCAGTCGGCGTTGCGTCGTCATCGGGGTGTTCTCCCTTGTCCGGCGGGACTCTTCGGTCGGGGCGAATCAACAGGCGAATCAGTGGACGAGTCGGTGGGCGACCCGGTCGGATCGGCAGGCGCATCGATGGGCAGGGCGAGCGCGCGGACCAGCCCCTGCCGGCCGACCTCCAGGTCGTCGGCGAGGGCACGCTGGGCCTTCTCCACACCACGGTCGAGGTTGGCGACCAGCTCCCGGTGCAGGCGGGCGAGGCGGCCCGGGGTGAACTCCGGCCGGGCGAAGGCGAGCAGGAACTGCAGCTCGTCCTCGCACGCGGAGTACGCGGTGAGCAGGCGAGGGTTGCCGGCCGCGGCGACCAGCGCGTGGTGCACGGCCCGGTGCGCGGCCGTCACGTCGTGCCAGGCGGCGGACGGGTCGCCGGGCCGGTCGACGGCTTCCAGTGCGGCGACGGCGGACTCCACCGGCGCCAGGTCGCGGCCGCCGGCGAGGGCGAGCCGGAGCGCGCCGAGCTCGATGACGGCGCGGTAGCCGAACAGCTCGTCCACCCGGTCGATGGTGAGGTCGGGAACGAACGCACCGCGATGGCGTACGTGGGTGAGCAGGCCGGCGGTCACCAGGGCCCGCAGCGCCGCGCGCACGGTGTAGCGGCCGACGCCGAACTCCGCGGCCAGCTGTTCCTCCGACAGGTGCGCGCCCGGTGGCAGCGCTCCGTCGAGAAGCCGGGCACGCAGAACCTCCGCCACCTCCTCGGCGGCCGCCCGGCTGGCCTCGCTCATGGGCGAGATTGTGTCACAACCGCTAGGGGCGCGGAAACGACAGTGGCCGGCCCGGGCGAACCCGGGCCGGCCACCTACCGGCTCTGCTGTCGTACCGCCGATCGGCGACACGACCGGTGATCAGTCGATCAGGCGATCAGCCGCCCGGTCGATCAGGCGCGAGCGAACCTCAGGGTGAGGATCTGGAACGGCCGCAGCGCCACCTCGACCGCGCCGTCGACCACCTCGCGGTCGGCCAGGGGACGTTCGAGCAGGTCGACCTCCTTGACCGACGCGACGCCGAACGACGTGGACACCCGCCCCTTCGCGCGGCCGCCGTGCGCCTCGTACAGCCGGACGACGACATCGCCGGACTGGTCCTCGGCCAGCTTGACGGCCTCGACCACCACGGCCGGGTTGTCCACCCGCACCAGCGGGGCGACGCCCTCGGCACCTGTCACCGTGCGCGCCGGGAGGTTGATGCGGTAGCCCTCCTCGACCGCCTCGGCGATGCCCGCGCCGGGCACCAGCGCGTACGACAGCTTGTGCACGCCCTGGTCGGTCACCGGGTCGGGCACCCGCGGGGCCCGCAGCAGCGACAGCCGCACCGTGGTCGTGGTGCCGCCGTCCTCACGGACGTCGCGGGTCACGTCGTGGCCGTACGTCGAGTTGTTGACCACCGCGTGGCCGTAACCCGGCTCACCCACCTGGATCCACCGGTGCGCGCAGATCTCGAACTTCGCGTTCTCCCACGAGGTGTTGGTGTGGGTGGCCCGGAACACGTGCCCGAACTGCGTCTCCGACGCGGACTGGTCGGCGCGCACGTCCAACGGGAACGCGACCTTGAGGAACTTCTCCTTCTCGTGCCAGTCGATCTCGTTGTCGACGTTGACCTGGCACTCGCCGACCCCGATCCGGATCGTCTGCCGGACCGTGGAACCGCCGAACGAACGGGTCACGGCCACCGCGGCCTCGGCCCCCGACTCCGACACGACCTCGATCGAGTCGACGTCGGTGAGGTCGCGCACCTTGTTGCGGTAGAAGGGGTCGACGTCCCAGGCGTCCCAGAGGTTCGGGGTGTCGACGTGCAGCTGCAGCAGGTTGCCGGCAGCGCCGGGGGCGATCGCCTCCCGGCCGGACTCCAGCTCGACGACGGAGCTGAGCAGGCCGCGCTCGTCGACGGTCACCCGGACCAGGCCGTTGTCGAGGACGACGGCGCCGCCCTCGCGGCTCACCGACACCTCCTGCGCGTGCGAGGTGGCCTGCACGTCCGCGCCCATGGCGGGCACGCCGAGCCGGTCGTGCGGTGCGGCGTTGAAGACGACGGTGGCGTCGCCCTCGCCGGCCAGCGCCCGCTGGGCCCGCTCGATGATCGCCTCCAGCTCGACCGCCAGCCGGGCGTAGGTCTCCTCCGCCTCGCGGTGCACCCAGTGGATCGAGCTGCCCGGCAGGATGTCGTGGAACTGGTTGAGGAGGACGGCCTTCCAGATCCGGTCCAGGTCCTCGTACGGGTACTCCAGCCGGCCGGTCACCGCCGCCGCCGCGGACCACAGCTCGGCCTCGCGCAGCAGGTGCTCGCTGCGGCGGTTGCCCTGCTTGGTCTTGGCCTGGGAGGTGAAGGTCGCCCGGTGCAGCTCGAGGTAGAGCTCACCGACCCACACCGGCGCGTTGGCGTACTCGTCGTGGGCGCGCTGGAAGAACTCCGCCGGGTGCTCGATGGTCACCTTCGGCGAGGCCTCCAGGTCGGCCAGCCGCTCGGCGCGGCCGAGCATCTCCCGGGTGGGGCCGCCACCGCCGTCGCCGTGGCCGAACGGCAGCAGCGACCAGGTGCCGCCGCCCTGGTCCTGGTAGTTGCGCTGGGCGCGGGCGAGCTCCTCGCCGGTGAGCTGGCCGTTGTAGGTGTCGGCCGGCGGGAAGTGGGTGAAGACCCGCGTCCCGTCGATGCCCTCCCACCAGAACGTGTGGTGCGGGAACTTGTTGGTCTGGTTCCAGGAGATCTTCTGGGTGAGGAACCACTTGTTGCCGGCGAGCTTCACCAGCTGCGGCATCGCCGCGGAGTAGCCGAAGGAGTCCGGCAGCCAGACCGTGTCGGTCTCGATGCCGTACTCGTCCATGAAGAACTTCTTGCCGTGCACGAACTGGCGGGCCATCGCCTCGCCACCCGGCATGTTGCTGTCGGACTCGACCCACATCCCGCCGATGGGGATGATCTGGCCGGCCTCGACCGCGGCCTTCAGCCGGTCCCAGACCTTCGGGTGGTGCTCCTTCATCCAGGCGTGCTGCTGGGACTGGGAGAACGCGAACCTGAAGTCGGGGTGGTCGGCGGCCAGCGTGGTGACGTTGGAGACCGTACGGGCGACCTTGCGCACCGTCTCGCGCAGCGGCCACAGCCAGGCCGAGTCGATGTGCGCGTGGCCGACCGCGGAGATCTGGTGTGCGCTGGCGTACGCCGGCTTGGCCAGCACCGGGGCGAGCTGCTCGCGGGCGAGCGCGGCCGAACCCGGGATGTCGTCGTAGTCCAGGGCGTCCAGCGCGCGCTCGAGGGCGCGCAGGATCTCCGGGCGGCGCGGCAGGTCGGTCGGCAGCTCCTTCATCAGCTCCGACAGGACCTCGATGTCGCGCAGCAGGTGGTAGACGTCGGCGTTGAACACCGCGAGCTCGGCCCGGCGGATCTCGTACATCGGCTCGGTGCCGGCGGTGGACTTGTCGCCCAAGTCGGTCGGCAGGAAGCCGGACTGGATCACCGCGGGGTTGGCGGCGGCCTCGAGGTAGACCTGGAACGCCGCTCCACCCCTGGCCTTCGCGTGCTCCGACGGCGAGATGCCTCCGGCCGCGAGCCCGCTGACCGGGAGGTAGATGTTGTCGGGGTTGAGGCCCTTGATCGGGTCACCGTCGGGGGTGTAGGCGAGCCCCTCGGCGGAGAAGCCGGGACCGCCGCCGAAGCCGAGGTCGACGACCGCCTCCACCCGGCGACCGTCCCACTCCTGCGGAACCTGCGCGGTCAGCCGGAACCAGCTTGTCCCCCACGGCGGGCCCCACTTGTCACCCAGGGCAGCCGGCTTGAAGTCGGCCGCGAGGGCTTCGGTGACCGGGACCGGCTCACCGGGGGCGTGCCACACCTCGATGTCGAGCGGGACGGTGTCGCCGTACAGAGCGGGGCGGAGGCGTTGCTGGAGAGCGCGTTCCAGCCGGGCCTCCACCAGCTTCTGGTCATCGTGCATGGGTCCTCCGAAGGAACCGGGAACGGTCACCCGAGGCCGACATATGGGAGCGTTCCCACATTCGGGCCGGCGGGCCAGGAATGTCTGGGGAGAGACGCTAGCCCAGCCTGGCCGAGCCGCCGCGCGGCGTCCACCGACGGCAACCGCTAAGGACGCACAGCGATCCTATGACCACGGGGCGTCGTCAGATGGACGGGGTTCCGGGCACCGCCGGCGGGACCGGTGAGACCGCCGACGTCGACGGATCCGAAGGGCTCGAGGACCCGGAAGGGAGCGCCCGACCCGGCTGAACCGACCGAACCGCCTGCGCCGCCTGGACCGTCTGGACCGTCTGGACCGCCTGCGCCGCCTGCGCCGCCTGAACCGACCGAACCGGCGGTGTGGACGCGCCGGTGCTCTCCCGCGCGATCAGGCGGTAGTCGGCGTACACCTCCTGCGGTCCGCCGTCAGCGTCGGCGCGTCCGGCCGCGCCGGTCCGCAACTGCCGGTGCAGCAGGTCGACCGCGCACCCGGCGATCTGGCGCTTGTCCGGGGAGATGGTGGACAGGGTCGGCACGCTGAACCGGCCGTCCTCGATGTCGTCGAACCCGATCACCGCGATGTCGTCGGGCACCCCCAGCCCGCGCTCGGCGAGGGTGCGCAGGGCGCCGAGGGCGAGCAGGTCGTTGAAGCAGAACACCGCGTCGGGGCGGGCGCCGGCGTCCAGCAGCTCGGCCATCGCGGCCGCGCCCTCCGCGCGGTGGAACTGCGGGGTCGGGGCGACCAGCCGCTCGTCGTAGCCGATCCCGGCAGCCGTCAGCGCCGAGCGGTAGCCGCGCAGCCGCATCCGGGCCGTCACCCCGGCGGCGCTGCGTTGGGCGCCGATCGCGGCGACCCGGGTGCGGCCCAGCCCGAGCAGGTGGGCGGTGGCGTCCCGGGCGGCGGCCACGTTGTCGATCAGCACGTGGTCGGCCGGGCCGCGGTGGATCCGCTCGCCCAGCAACACCATCGGCGTGGCGTCGGTGCGCTCGGCCAGGTCGGCCGCCGTGAGCGCCAGCGGACTGAGCACCAGGCCGTCGATGAGCTGGTCGCGGATGCCGCCGATCACCTGGCGTTCGCGTTCGCGTACGCCGTCGGTCTGGTCCACCAGCACGGTCCAGCCGAGCGCGTCCGCGGCCGCGACCAGGTGGCGGGCCAGCTCGGCGAAGTACGGCACGTCCAGCTCGGGGACGGCCAGCGCGATCACCCCGGTGCGGCCGAGGCGGAGGTTGCGGGCGGACAGGTTGGGCCGGTAGTTGAGGGCGACGATCGCCTCCTCCACCCGGACCCGGGTCTCCGCCCGGACGTGGAGGTAGCCGTTGACGACGTTGGAGACCGTCTTCGGTGACACCCCGGCCAGCCGGGCCACGTCGCGCAACGTCGTACGCATCGCGTTCCTCCCGCCTGCTCCGCCTGCTGGTCCGCCGTTCGTGGGGACCCCATTGTGCGGGAACGCGGGCGCGGGGGAAACCTGCGGATGGGCGCTAAGGTGCTGAGCGGCCCGCACGGAGCCGAGCCAGCGCGTACAGCTCGTCGAAGTCGGCCAGCACCACCGGCCAGGTGCAGCGCACCGGCTCCGTCGACCGGTTGTACTTCGCGATGGTGCCGCGCAACGCGTCGTCCCCGGCCAGGCGGGCCACCGCGGCGGCGAGCTCGGCCGGCGACCCGCCGAGCAGGCCCTCCTTCTCCGAGACGACGAAGTCGGCCACGCCGCCGCGCTCGTAGGCCACGACGGGTACGCCGGCCAGCCGCGCCTCCAGCGCGGCGATGCCGAACGACTCCCGGGTCGCCGGTGCGAGGAACACGTCCGCCGAACCCAGCACCGCACGCACCCGGTCACGGTCCAGGCGACCGGTGAGCTCCACCCAGTCGGTCATCGCGTGCCGGCGGAGGTAGCGGTGCATCAGCGGACGTGCCGGCCCGTCGCCGACGACGGTGGCGTACATCGGCACCCGCCGGTCCAGCGCGGACCGGGCGGCCCGCAGGATCGCCAGCAACGTCAACGGCTGCTTGCGTGGGGCCAGCCGGCCGACCGCGACCACGTGCACGCCGGGTCGCCGCCGCCCGGCCCGGCCGGTCGGCTCGGTGAGCTCGATCGCGGCGCCCGGCCCGGTGGGCCGCCACTGTGCGGTGTCGATGCCGTTCGCCACCACCCGCACCGGCACCCGGTCGCCGACGACCCGGCGGATCGGCACGGCGGCCGCCTCGCTCACGGTGGATGCCACCGCCGCCCAGCCGGTCCAGCCGGCACCGGCGTCCAGGGCGCGGTACATGGCGCAGGTGGCGGGGTCCCACATGCTGTGCACGGTCACCACGGTGGGCAGCCGGCGGCGGGCCGCGGCGCGCACGGCCGCCCAGCCGAACGGCGAGACCGCGCCGACGTGCACGTGCACGACGTCCGGGCGCAGGTCGGCGTACAACCGGCCGACGTGCCGCCCGGTGCGCGGATGAACCGGCAGCTCCCACGGCAGCGGAGCCACCACCCGGTGGACCGGCACGCCCGGGCCGCCGGACCGGTCCCCCGCGGCGGCCACCCAGGCCGCGTCCCCACCGGTGCTGTCGGGCGTGGCGGTGACCACCTCGACCTGGTGGCCGGCCCGGTGCTGCATCCGGGTCAGCTCGGCGAGCTGGATCTCGATCCCGCCGAGCCGCGGCAGGAAGCAGTCACTCACGTGTACGACTTTCACCACACGTCCCCCGTGTCGACGTTCGTCGGGGCGATCCACGCCGCCCCCGGTGCGGCTCGGGAGAGGACGCGGGGCAGCGGGTGTACGGTGACGGGCTTCGCGCAGGCGTGCAACCGTCCCGCCGCCCCGCGTTTTCCGTCGGCCATGTCGTTTGCGTAATCCACTTCGTCCACGTCGTCCAGGCCCTGTGCGCTGATCCGAGCCGTCCATGAGTATCAGCACAGGCCCACGCCGTCGCCACTGGAGGATTCCCGGAGATGTCCCTGAGGACACGGCGGTTCCGTACCCGCTCGTGCGAGGGTGGGGGGATGGGCCGCACGTGCGTGTTCTTCCACGCTCATCCCGACGACGAGGCGTTGTTCACTTCGGGCACCATGGCCCGGCTCGCGGCGGAAGGGCACCGTGTCGTCCTGGTGGTCGCCACGGCCGGTGACCAGGGGCTGGCAGCGCCGGAGTCGATCACCGCCGGGACGGCCCGCGGTGCCACCGGAGACGCCGCGAACGGCTCCACCGCTCCTGGTGACGGCACCGCCGCTCCCCGGCTCGGCGACGTACGCCTCGCCGAACTCCGCGCGTCCGCGGCGGCACTCGGCGTCGCTCGCGTGGAACACCTCGGCTACGCCGACTCCGGCCTGGACGGGCGCGCCGAACCCACGTGGGCGCCGGCCTTCGTCCGCGCCGACGTCGACGAGGCGGCCGGGCGGCTGGCCACGCTGCTGGCCGAGGAACACGCCGACCTGGTGACGACGTACGACCCGGCCGGCGGCTACGGCCACCCCGACCACGTGCGGGTGCACCAGGTGGGCGCCCGGGCCGCCGAGCTCGCCGGAACACCGACGGTGCTGGAGGCGACCGTCGACCGGGAGTTGCTGCTGCGTGCGCTGCGCCTGGTCGGGCGGGTCTACCGCTTCCCGCCGGAGTTCGACGTGACCAGCTTCGAGCGTGCGTTCGCGCCGCGGGCGGAGATCACCCACCGGATCGACGTACGCCGGTACGCCAGGGCCAAGCGGGCAAGCCTGGCCGCGCACGCCACCCAGGCCACCGGCGGCGACTCGGTGCGTACCGTCGCGGCGTTGCGCCGGCTGCCCGGGCCGCTGTTCCGGCTGGTGCTCGGCACCGAGTGGTACGTCCAGCGTGACCTCGCACCCGGCACCCGCGTGACGCATCCGCTCGCCGGGCTCACCGGGCTCACCGCGTCCCGCACCCCCGGCGGTGCGCGATGAGGGTGACCAGGTCGGCGTTCCACCGGCCGTGGGTCCGCACCGCGCTGTCGGTGGTGTCGATCCTGGTCGCGGTCGGACTGGTGGTCGCGCTGCCCTACATCGTCGGCATCGACTGGGGCGTCATCTGGTCGCAGTTCGCCCGGCTGAACGCCTGGGTCGTGGTGGGCCTGTTCGCGCTGTGGGGCCTCGGCCTGTTGGCGTACACCTGGGTGCTCACCGCCTCGCTGCCCGGCCTCAACCACCGCCAGGCGCTGACCCTGAACGCGGTCGGCAGCGCGGTCAGCAACCTGATGCCGTTCGGCGGGGCGGCAGGCGTGGCGGTCAACTTCGCGATGGCCCGGTCGTGGGGGTTCCGCAGTCACGCGATCGCGGTGTCCACGGTCGCCTCCGGCATCTGCAACGTGCTGGCGCGGTTCCTGCTGCCGGCGGTGGGGCTGCTCGCCCTGCTGGCCGCGGGGCACGTACCCGACGCCTGGCTCGCCGTCCCCGTCGGCACCGCCTCGCTGGCGTTGTTCGGGCTGGTCGCCGCGCTGGTGGTCGCGCTGCGCTGGGACCGCGCCGCCGACGTCATGGGCCGGGCGGCCGACCGTGCGCTGCGCGCACTCCCCCGCCGGATCCGGCCCGCCGAGCACCAGGCCAGCGCCGCGCTCGCCCGGCTGCGGGTGACGACCTCGGGCCTGCTCAGGTCGTCGTGGCTGCCGATGACCCTCGGGATGAGCGCCTACCTCGCGCTGCAGGCCGCGTTGTTCTGCGCGTGCCTCCTGGCCACCGGCGCCTACCTGGGCGTCGGCGAGGCCGTGGCGGCGTTCGCGCTCGGCCGGCTGCTCACCACCGTGGTGGTCACGCCGGGCGGGTTCGGGATCGCCGAGGCCGGTACGGCGGCGGTGATGATCCACCTGGGCGGGGCGCCCGGACCGGTCACCGCCGCGGTGCTGCTGTTCTCGATGTTCACGTTCGTGCTGGAGGTGCCGCTCGGAGCGGTGTTCTGGCTGCTGCGGTCGCTGTCCGGATCGCCCGCGAGGCGGCACCGGACGCTGCGGCTGGTGCCGGCGCTGACCGTGCCCTCGGCCGGGAGAAGCCGCCGTACCGAGGATGTCGACCGCAAGGACAGTGCCGACCATCCGAAGCGCACCGATCGAGCTTCGCGGCACTCCGCCGCCGAGTACTGACGCGGCCTCCCGGCTCACCCCTTCGCCTCTGCCCGCCCGGCGGACGGCGAACTCGGGAAAGCGCTTTCGTACGATTGCTGCCGAGCGTGTGCGGCACACCTCGCACGCCGGTACGAGGAGGCAACGTGACCACCCCACCTCAGGCCCCACCTCAGGCCCCACCTCAGGCGCCACCTCTGGCCGACCCCCTGACCACGCCCCGCGTCGGACTGGTCGGCGTCAACGGGTACGGCCGCACCCATCTGCGCAACGCCGCCCGGCTGCAGGAGCAGGGGCTGCTGCGGCTGGTCGGGTACGCCGACGTCGCGCCGGACGCCGCCGACGTGGTCGCCGAGCACCTCGCCGCCCGGGCGTACGACGGCCCGACGCCGCGCGGCCACGGCGACCTGACCGACCTGCTGGCCGCCGACCAGCCCGACATCGTGGTGCTCGGCACGCCGATCCCGCTGCACGCGCGGATGATCGAGGAGGCGTTCGTCGCCGGCGCCTCGGTCCTGGTGGAGAAGCCGCCGGTGGTGACCGTGCAGGACATCGACCGGCTGCTGGCCCTGCAGGACTCCGGCGGGCCGCTGTGCCAGGTGGGCTTCCAGAACGCCCGCGCACCCGTCGTCCGCGCGCTGGCCCGGCTCGCCCGCGACGGCGCGCTCGGCGAGGTGGAGCACGTGGGGCTGGTCGGCCGCTGGTCGCGTCCCGACTCCTACTACGCGCGCACCGACTGGGCCGGCCGGCTCGTGCACGACGGCAGGTACGTCCTGGACGGAACGCTCACCAACCCGTTCGCGCACGGCCTGATGAACGCCCTGATCGTGGCCGGCGACCACGACGACAGCCCGGCCACCCCGACCACGGTGCACGCGGAGCTGTACCGCTGCCGGGACAGCATCGACGGCGACGACACCGCGAGCGTCCGCGTCGACACCGCCGAGGGCCGCACCGTCGTCGCGGCGGTCACGCTGTGCGCGCCGTCGCAGGTTCCGCCGTACGTGTTCGTGAAGGGCAGCCGGGCCACCGCCCGGGCGTACTACACGACCGGGGAACTCACCCTGGAGTCCGCGCGCACCGGCCACTCACCGCCGGCAGCGGCCGTCCGGGCGGTCGAGGCGCTCGCCGCCGACGCCGAGCGCACGGGCCGCGCGCCGGGTGACCCAGGGTCGCCCGATCTGCTCGCGAATCTGGTCAATGTCGTCCGCGGTTACGACGATCGGCTCCTGTGCGCCCTTAGGATGACCCGAGGCTTCGTCCTCGCCCTCAACGGCATGTACGAGTCCGCAGGCAGACCCGGCCCCGTCTCGCCACGCTTCACCACCGTCCATGACGAGAACGGCGAGCACTGGGTCCATCTGGTGGGCGTCGACGACCTCATCGAACGCTGCGCCCGAGACGCGTTGCTGTTCTCCGAGGCCGCCGCCGACTGGGCAACGCCCACCCGCGCGTTCTCTCTCGCGAACTACCGGAACTTCACTTCGTTCTCATGCTGATGGACCGCTATCGCATCGTCGCGCGCCACAACGTCCGGCGGACCTCCGCCGACCCGCTGGAGCCGCTCACCGTCGGCAACGGCGAGTTCGCCTTCACCGCCGACGTGACCGGGTTGCAGACGTTCCCCTCGTTCCACGCCGACGGTATGCGCCTCGGCACCCAGGCGCAGTGGGCCTGGCACACCGCACCCAACCCGGAGAGCTACGCGTTGGAGGAGTCCTTCGAGGACCACGCGACGGCGGCCGGCCGTTCGGTGCCGTACTCCACCACCGGCCCGGACTTCGGTGACCCGTCGGCACACTCGCGCGCCAAGCTGGCTCGCCAGTGGCTGCGGGAGAACCCACACCGGATCGACCTCGGCCGGATCGGGTTCGTACGCCCCGGCGGACAGCCGCTCCAACTGTCGGAGCTGGGCGCGATCAGCCAGCGGCTGGACCTGTGGCGTGGCCGGATCGAGAGCCGGTTCGAGCTGGACGGAACACCGGTCGAGGTGACGACGGTCTGCGATCCCGAGCTCGACCTGATCGCCGTACGTGTCGAGTCGCCGTTGCTGGCGCGCGGTGAGCTCGCGATCGGCACCCGCTTCCCGTACGCCGTGGGCGACTGGAGCGAGCCGTGCGACTGGGACTCCCCCACCAGCCACCTCTCGGAACTGCACGTACGCGGCAACCGCGCCGACATCCGCCGGGTGCTCGACGACGACGTGCACCACGCGGCGCTCACCTGGTCCGCCGGTGCGGCGCTGAAGCAGCTGGGACCGCACGAGTTCGTCGTGCACGCCGACGGGGTGGGCGTCCTCGAACTCACCGTCGGCTTCTCCCCCGCGCCGATCGAGCAGGCGCCGACGGCGGCCGCCGTCCTGGCCGCGGCCGAGGTGTCCTGGACGGAGTTCTGGTCCACCGGCGGGATCGTCGACCTGTCCGGCTCCACCGATCCGCGGGCCGGAGAACTCGAACGCCGGGTCGTCCTGTCGCAGTACCTCACCGCGGTCAACTGCGCGGGCTCCACTCCCCCTCAGGAGACCGGTCTGGTCACCAACAGCTGGCGGGGGAAGTTCCACCTGGAGATGCACTGGTGGCATTCGGCCCACTTCGCGCTCTGGAACCACCCGGCGCTGCTCGAACGCAGCCTCGGGTGGTACGACAAGGCGCTGGTGGCCGCCCAGGAGACCGCCCGGCTGCAGGGCTACTCCGGCGCGCGCTGGCCCAAGCAGGTCGGGCCGGAGGCACGGGAGAGCCCGAGCGACATCGGCGCCCTGCTGGTGTGGCAGCAGCCGCACCCGATCTACTTCGCCGAGCTGGTCTGGCGGCGCCGGCCGTCCCGGCGTACGGCCGAGCGGTTCGCCCGCCTGGTCTTCGAGTCGGCGGCGTTCATGGCGTCGTATGCCACCTGGGATCCGCGCCGGGAACGCTTCGACCTCGGCCCCCCGGTGGCGTCGGCACAGGAGAAGGCCTACCCACTACGCCGGGAGGCCCGCAACCCCGCGTTCGAGCTGGCGTACTGGCGATGGGGGCTGCAGACCGCGCAGGTGTGGCGCGAACGCCTCGGCCTGGCCCGCGTACCCGCATGGGACGCGGTGGCCAAGCACCTCGGGCCGTTGCCGGAACGCGACGGCCGCTACGTCGAGCTGGAACACCCGGTGACCGAACGCGAGGGGCACCCGACGATGGTGGGTGCGCTGGGGTTCGTGCCCGACGTGGGCCTGGCCGACGTCGACCGCATGCGGGCCACGCTGCGCGACGTGCTCGACCGCTGGGAGTGGTCGGACACGTGGGGCTGGGACTACCCCCTGCTGGCGATGACCGCCTGCCGGGTCGGCGAGCCCCGCCTCGCGGTGGAGGCGCTGCTGCTGGACACGCCGAAGAACCACTACCTCGGCAACGGCCACAACTTCCAGCGCCCGGGCACGTTGCCGCTGTACCTCCCCGGCAACGGCGGTCTGCTGTACGCCGTGGCGATGATGACGGCCGGCTGGGACGGCGCCCCCGCGGGCACGGCTCCGGGGTTCCCGGACGCCGGCTGGCAGGTGCGCTCGGAGAACCTCGCGCCCGCGCCCTGAGCCGACGGCGCGGCCGGCGTCGTCGACCTGGGGTCCGTCCTGCGACAGCCCCCGGGTCAGCGACGGACGGTCGGCATCCCGAGCAACACACCGGCGGGCGCACCAGCCGCGTCCGCGGCCTCCGTCGCTCCGGCCTGCCGCGCCGCCGCACCCATGGCTGTCGCGTCAGAGGTGCCCGACTGCCGGGCCGCCCACAGGTCACCGGCCCGGGTGGGCCGGACGTCCAGCAAGGGGCCGTCGGCGACGAGGTGGTGCGGCGCGGCGTAGGTCACCTCGACCGTCACCAGGTCACCGGGTCGTACGCCGGCCGGCGCCGCGCCACCGGGACGGCCGCCGGAGAAGTGCACCAGCCGGTTGTCGCGGGCGCGGCCGCTCATGCGTTCGGTGGCGGCGTCCTTGCGGCCCTCGCCCTCGGAGACGAGCACCTCCACCTGGCGGCCGACGAGCGCGCGGTTCTCCGCCCAGGCGAGTTCCTCGACCAACTCGACCAGGCGTTCGTACCTCGCCTGCACGACCTTCTTGGGCACCTGGTCGGGCAGCGTCGCCGCCGGCGTGCCCGGCCGCTTGGAGTACTGGAACGTGAACGCCGCGGAGAACCTCGCCTCGCGTACGACGTGCAGCGTCTCCTCGAAGTCCTCCTCGGTCTCGCCCGGGAAGCCGACGATGATGTCGGTGGTGATCGCGGCGTCCGGCATCGCCTGCCGCACCTTCGCCACGATGTCGAGGTAGCGAGCCTGCCGGTAGGAACGCCGCATCGCCTTCAGCACGCGGTCCGAACCCGACTGCAGCGGCATGTGCAACTGGTGCATGACGTTCGGAGTCTGCGCCATCGCGGCGATCACGTCGTCGGTGAAGTCGCGCGGGTGCGGGGAGGTGAACCGCACCCGCTCCAGCCCCTCGATCTCCCCGCACGACCGCAGCAGCTTGCCGAACGCGAACCGGTCGCCGAACTCCACGCCGTAGGCGTTGACGTTCTGGCCGAGCAGAGTGACCTCGAGGACACCCTCGGCTACCAGAGCCTGCACCTCGGCGAGGATGTCGCCGGGCCGGCGGTCCTTCTCCCGGCCACGCAGGGCCGGAACGATGCAGAACGTGCACGTGTTGTTGCAGCCGACACTCACCGCGACCCACGCGGCTGCCGGCGACTCCCGGCGCGACGGCAGGGTGGACGGGAACGTCTCCAGGTAGTCCTTGATCTCCACCTGCGCCTCACCGAGCACCCGGGACCGCTCCAGCAGGGCCGGCAGCGAGCCGATGTTGTGGGTGCCGAACACGACGTCGACCCACGGGGCCCGGCGGACGATCTCGCCCTTGTCCTTCTGGGCCAGGCAGCCGCCGACGGCGATCTGCATGCCGGGACGTCTGGCCTTCGACGGCGCCAGGTGGCCGAGGTTGCCGTACAGCTTGTTGTCGGCGTTCTCCCGTACGGCGCAGGTGTTGAGAACGACGACGTCGGCCGCGTCGCCGGCGGCCGCTCGAACGTAGCCCGCGTCCTCCAGCAGCCCGGACAGCCGCTCGGAGTCGTGGACGTTCATCTGGCACCCGAAGGTGCGCAGCTCGTACGTGCGCGTGCCGGAGCCGTCGACGGCAGCGTCGGGTGCCGGGGATTCGATACGGTGCGTCATGACCGTCCAAGGGTACGGCGCACCGTGCCCGCGGGGCGGGGGCAGGCGTCCCTCAGGGGCGGAAGTGCGTGTAACTGCCAGGAATTGGTGGCGAAAGCGACATTACGTCCGGGCCGGTCGGCGCCGCCCGGACAGGTCCGCGGAGCGCCCCACTAACGATCACGGCCGCCACGGTGTGATCGTCATGTTCCAGTCGGGCTACAGACCGCCGGTCGGTCTCGCGTAAGAACTCGAAGGAAGGTACCTTCCCCGTCATGACAGACACGAGCGAGCGACCGCCCTCTCCCGGCGCGGCCTCCGCACGCCCGCTGGTCACCATGGAGCACGTCGACAAACACTTCGGTGACCTGCACGTGCTCCAGGACATCAACCTCACCGTGAACGCGGGCGAGGTCGTGGTGATCATCGGCCCGTCGGGGTCGGGCAAGTCGACGCTGTGTAGGACGATCAACCGACTGGAGCCGATCGACTCCGGGGAGATCCGGCTCGACGGCCAGCAGCTGCCCGAGGAGGGCAAGAAGCTCGCCCAGCTCCGCGCCGACGTGGGCATGGTGTTCCAGTCGTTCAACCTCTTCCAGCACAAGACCGTGCTGGACAACGTCACTCTCGGCCCGATCCGGGTCCGCAAGGTTCCCAAGGCGGAGGCCGAGACGCGGGCCCGGACGCTCCTGGACCGGGTGGGTGTGGGCAACCAGGCCGAGAAGTACCCCGCGCAGTTGTCCGGCGGACAGCAGCAGCGGGTGGCGATCGCCCGCGCACTGGCGATGGAACCGAAGGTGATCCTCTTCGACGAGCCGACGTCCGCGCTCGACCCGGAGATGATCAAGGAAGTACTCGACGTGATGGTCGACCTCGCCCGCGGCGGCATGACGATGGTCGTCGTCACCCACGAGATGGGGTTCGCCCGCAGCGCGGCCGACCGGGTCGCGTTCATGGCCGACGGGCGGATCGTCGAGGAGCGCACACCGGAGGAGTTCTTCACCAACCCCCAGTCGGCACGGGCGAAGGACTTCCTCTCGAAGATCCTTCAGCACTGACAGCCGTATCCGAGCCGCGCCGGACCGTGACGATGCCGCACTCACCTGTTCACTCAACTGTCAATGGTGCCGCACCGAGGCCGCGCGAGCGCCTAGGATCACCGACCACAGTGGGGCGGCCCCCCGTCCCCGCAGCAGAAGAGCCCAACCCGCACACGCCGAACGCCGATCCCACCGGACCTGCCGGGACCACACGCAAGCCGGGGTTGCGGGCCACCACAAGAAAGGGACGTCATGCTTAGGAGCAGTCTGCGGTTGCTCGGAGCCGGCCTGGTAGCCGCGCTGGCCCTCACCGCCTGCGGAGGCAGCGGCGGAGGCCAGACGGACGTCAAGGTCGCCGAGAACCCCAAGTTCCCCGCGGGTTCGTCGATGGCGAAGTTCGCCAAGGCGAAGAAGATCACGATCGGCATCAAGTTCGACCAGCCGGGCATCGGCTACAAGAAGCCCGGCACCGACACGCCGACCGGCTTCGACGTGGCGATGGCCGAGATCATCGCCGGCGGCATGGGCATCGAACCCAAGAACATCGAGTGGGTCGAGACCGTGTCGAAGAACCGCGAGCCCTTCCTGCAGAAGGGCACCGTCGACCTCGTGCTCGCGTCGTACTCCATCACGCCCGAGCGGCGCCAGGTCGTGGGCCAGGCCGGTCCGTACTTCGTCACCGGCCAGGGCCTGCTCATCCGGAAGGACGACAAGTCGATCAAGTCCGGCGCGGACCTGAAGGGCAAGAAGGTCTGCTCGGTCACCGGGTCGACCTCCCTGAAGCAGGTCGAGGAGAAGTACGGCGCCAACCCGGCTCCGTTCGGCTCCTACTCCGAGTGCGTGACCCAGCTGAAGAACAAGTCCGTGGACGCGGTCACCACCGACGAGGCGATCCTTCAGGGCTACGCCGCCGAGGACAGTGACCTGAAGACCGTCGGCAAGCCGTTCACCGAGGAGCGTTACGGGATCGGCTTCAAGAAGGGCGACACCGCAATGTGCAAGTACCTCACCGACACCATCAACAAGTCGGTGAGCGACGGCGACTGGAAGAAGGCGTTCGACGCCACGCTCGGCAAGGCCGACGTGGAGGCGCCGGCGGCGCCCAAGCCGGACCCCTCCTGCAAGTGAGCACCGGCCTGCCCGGCGCGCGGTCCACCCGCATGCGCCGGGCAGGCCTGTGTCGCCCACCCGTCCGCTTCTTCGGGCGCCGACCAAGGGAGACCAGCCCGACGTGAACGTGCTGATCGACAACCTGCCGAAGATCATCTCCGGCTTCTGGCTCACGGTCCAGTTGCTCGTCGTCTCCGGGGTGATCGCGACGCTGCTCGGCACCGTCCTGGCCGGGATGCGGGTCTCCCCCGTGCCGGTCCTGCAGCGCGCGGGCACGGCGTACGTCACGGTCTTCCGCAACACCCCGCTGCTGATCGTCTTCCTGATCGTCGTGACCGGGCTGCCGGCGGTCGGACTGCAGTACAGCTTCTTCGACCGGGCGATCATCTCGCTCTCGCTCTACACCTCGGCGTTCGTCTGCGAGGCGCTGCGCTCGGGGATCAACGCCATCCAGGCCGGCCAGGCGGAGGCGTCCCGGGCGATCGGCATGACGTTCGGGCAGAGCCTGCGGCTGATCGTGTTGCCGCAGGCGTTCCGCGCCGTCGTGCCGCCGCTGGCGAGCATTCTCATCGCCCTGACCAAGAACACCGCCATCGCCGAGGTGTTCGGCGTCACCGAGGCGAGCTACCAGCTCGACTCGCTCGTACGCGACTTCCCGACCGCCCTGTGGTGGCTGTTCGCCGGCATCGCGCTCGGCTACATGATCATCGTCTTCGTGATCGCCGGCGGCGCCTCCCTGCTCGAACGACGTTGGACGGTGACCCGATGAGTACAGTCCTCTTCGACGTACCCGGCCCGGTCGCCCGGCGCCGGCACCGCATCGGCGGAGTGATCGGCGCGATCGTCCTGCTGGCCCTGCTCGGGTTCGTGCTGTGGAAGCTGTGGGCCGCCGACCAGATCACACCGAAGGCCTTCGCGCCGTTCACCGACCCCGACATCCTGCGTGGGCTGGGCGAGGCGATCCTCACCACGCTGACCGCGGCCGCGGTCGCCATCGTGCTGGCCCTGGTGTTCGGCGCGGTGTTCGCCGCCGGCCGGCTGTCCGACCACGCGATCCTGCGCTGGCCGTCGATCGCGGTGATCGAGTTCTTCCGCGCCATCCCGCTGGTGCTGCTGATCCTGGCCGTCTTCCTCGGCTTCGGCGATGTGACGGGCCGCTTCTGGGCGCTGGTGCTGGCGCTGATGCTCTACAACGGCTCGGTGCTCGCGGAGGTGTTCCGCGCAGGTATCAAGGCGGTGCCGCGCGGGCAGTCGGAGGCGGCGTACGCGCTCGGTCTGCGCAAGAGCAGCGTGATGTTGCTGATCCTCGTTCCGCAGGCGATCACCACGATGCTCCCGGCGATCATCAGCCAGTGCGTGGTGGCACTGAAGGACACCGCGCTCGGCTACATCATCAGCTCCCAGGAGCTGGCGTCGTTCACCAAGCAGGTCATCTCCGGCTACAACAACCCGATCGCGGCCGGCGCCATCGCCGCGGCGGTCTACATCGTCATCAACTACACGCTGTCCCGGATCGCGCAGTGGCTGGAGGCACGGCAGCGGCGGAAGGGCCGCGCCGTCGTCCCGTTGGCCAGCACCCCCGCCGGTGACCCCAGCGGCGGCGTGTCCGGCGGTGCGCCGGGTGGGGTGTCCGGGGACGGCTCCGGTCCGGCCCGCTGAGTCCGCGGGCGGCTCGGCCGCTCTCCCCGCGCCCCCGGGCAGCCGGGCATCGGGTCTCGGGGCGCGCCGGTGACCGGCGGCCGGTCGCCGGTCAGAGCGCGGTCTCGGAGGCGCGGGTCTCCCGGATCACGGTGACCCGGATCTGCCCGGGGTACGTCAGCTCGGTCTCCACCCGCTTGGCGATGTCCCGGGCGAGCACCTGCGCCTGAAGGTCGTCGATCTCGGCCGGGACCACCATGACGCGGACGTCCCGCCCGGACCGCATGGCGTGCACCGTGGCCACGCCGGGGTAGGACCGGGCGATCTCCTCCAGCCGCTCCAGTCGCTGGACGTACGCGGCGAGCGACTCCCGGCGGGCGCCGGGCCGACCGCCGGAGATCGCGTCCGCCGCCTGGGTCAGCACCGCCTCGACCGTGCATGGCTCCACCTCGTCGTGGTGCGCCTCGATCGCGTGCACCACCTCCGCGCTCTCCCCGTGCGAGCGGGCAAGTTCGGCACCCACCAGGGCGTGGCTGCCCTCCGTCTGGTGGGTGAGCGCCTTGCCGATGTCGTGCAGCAACCCGCAGCGCTTGGGCAGGGCAGGGTCCAGCCCGAGCTCGGCGGCCAGCAGGGCCGCGACGGACGCCGACTCGACCAGGTGCCGCAGCACGTTCTGGCCGTACGACGTGCGGAACCGCAACGTGCCGAGCAGCCGGACGAGTTCGGGATGCAGATCGGTCAGCCCGGTCTGCGCCACCGCGTCCTCCCCCGCCCGCAGGCAGGTCTGCTCGACCTCGCCGAGGCTTCGGGCGTACAGCTCCTCGATCCGGCGCGGATGGATCCGGCCGTCGAGCACCAGGTGCTCCAGGGTCATCCGCCCGACCTCGCGGCGGACCGGGTCGAAGCAGGACAGCATGACCGACTCCGGGGTCTCGTCCACGATCACGTTCACGCCGGTGATCTGCTCGAAGGCGCGGATGTTGCGCCCGTCCCGGCCGATGATGCGGCCCTTCAGCTCGTCGCTGGGCAGTTGCAGCGTGGTCAGCACCGACTCGGTGGTCTGTTCGGTCGCCAGCCGCTGCACGGCCGTGGTGATGATGGCCCGGGCCCGGCGGTCGCCCTCGTCGCGTGCCTGGCGTTCCAGGTCGCGGACCGTCAGCGCCGCCTCGCGCTTGGCCTCGTTCTCGATGGAGCTCACCAGCTGGGCCCTGGCCTGGTCGGCGGTCAGCCGGGCGGTGCGTTCCAGGACCGCCCGTCGCTCGGTCTCCAGGTCGGCGAGCGCGGCCTGGCGGACGGTCAGTGACTCCTGGGCGGCAGACGTCGTGCGGGCCCGGGTTTCCAGCTCGCGTTCGGCCACGTCGAGCCGGGACTCGCGTTCGGTGAGACGGCGTTCGCGGCGGTCGAGGTCGTCGGACCGGGCTCGCAGCTCCTCCGGCGGTGGGGTCGCGGTGGTACCAGGAGCGACGGCGGACGGGGCCCCCGGCTGGGCACGGGCGGTGGCCCACCAGGACCACGCGGGACGAAGGAGGGCACCGAGGAGTACGAGGACGGCGAGTCCGACGAGCAGCAGGGCGACCTGGACGAGCGACCACATCAGGGCAGCACTCCCTTCCCCCGACCTCCAGCTCAGCGAACCCGCGGGTGGAGGTCTGGCCTCGGAAGAGGTCGTTCTGCGCGTGGGCCTGCGGACCGTCGGCGACCTTGCCGCGGCCCCGGCATCGGCCGACGAGGTGACACGTCGTTACCGCCGGCCGATCTCACCTGGCGCGAGAATCGGTGACGCAGAGTTGTCACTGGTCCGGCTCTTCGAGCCGTTCGACGGTGGTGGTGGCGGCGTTCTCGAGGAAGTTGCAGGTGAAGCTCGATCCGGCGGATGGGAGTGGCGGCGACGGCGACTGACGCAGAGTGATCTCTTCCTGCTCTGGAGGCTAAGTCGCCGTACGGGGCCGGTCAAGGACGGTGGACAAGGGCGGCCGTCCGCCTGGGCATGCCGTGCCGAGTCGGTCTGATCGAACCAGTGGGCTTGTCCCTCAGAAGAAGTCGCGGGACCAGGGCAGGCGGCCGGCGAACACGCGGTCGAGGGCGGCCAGGTCGGCCGCGTCCGCGCCGGTGAGCAGCCCGAGCCGGGCCAGCCTGTGCGGCGACGTCCAGCCGGTGTAGAGCGAGGCCAGCCGGCCGATGCCGAGGCGTACGTCACCTCGTCCGCCGGGCTCCAGGTGGCCGGCGCCGTCCTTGACCCGCAGCACGCGGGGGCCGGTGTTCCACCTGGCCACCGGGTCGTCGAGGTGGAGATGGACCTCGGCGGTGGCGTCCGGGGCGTAGCCGCGGGCGGCGATCGCGCCGGCCGCGTCCACCAACCGGGTCATCCAGCACCAGCCCCGGTCGACCGGGCGCAGGTCGCGTTCGCCGACCAGCATCGGCAGCGCGGACTGGGGCGGCGTCACCAGCGTCACCGTGCCGGCCACGGGGTACTGAGCGGCAAGAACGCGCAGCAGTGCGAGCTCACTGGCCAGGTCGGCGGCCAGCAACTGGAGCACGGTGATGGTGTAGAAGCCGCGGTCGTCGGTGGGGTCCGTCCGGCCGGCGACCAGCAGGCCGGTGAGGCGACCGTCGGCCTCGGCGACGTATCCCTCCTGGATCCCGGGGTGGCCGAGCAGTCGGCGGGCGCCGAACTCGGGGCCGTGGGACAGGTTGCCCGGCTCCTCCCGCGACACCGCCTCGTGCAACTCGCGGATCGCGGGCAGGTCCGCCTCGGTGGTGGGCCGCACCTCGACCTCGGTGTCCGGCCTGGGCAGGGAGGTGAGTGCCCGCAGGTCCAGCCGCTGCTCCGGATAGCTGCCGGCGACCTCCCAACCGTGGCGGCGGTAGAGGGTGTGGTTCATGGGATAGAGCGAGGACACCACCTCGCCGCGGTCGCGCATGGTCCGGATGGCCTCGTGGACGAGGGTGCTCGCGACTCCCCTGCCGCGCGCGTCGGGGGCGACGGCCACACCGGAGACGCCACCCATCGGCACCCGGCGTCCCCCGAACCACTGGCCGAGCTCCCACACCGCCAGCCGTCCCACGATCCGCGCGCCCTCGGTGGCCAGCAGCCGCCGGTCGAGCGGGGTCGCGGACCGGTCGCTCGCCTCGTCGTAGGGCGCCGAACGGGCCGCGAACGCCAGTTGACTGAGGTCGTGGAGTGCCTGCCGGTCGTTGTCGCGGGCCGTCCGCACCTGAAGCGCCATGGCTCGCACGCTAGCGCCGGCCTCGCGGCCGCGGTGACCCGGGCGGATCACCGGCCGGTTCAGGCCGCGGGCGCGTCCTACGGACCCGCGGTCTCCATCGAGTCGGCGGCACCGCTGAACTCGGCTACGGCGGCGCGGTGCTCCTCGTCGGACTCCCCCTCCAGCGCCTCCCGGACGACTCGCGCGGCGAGCCCCGGTGAGTAGCCCTTGCGAGCCAGCATCGCGGCCAGCCGACGGACCCTGGTGCGCCCGTCGAGCCCCCGGGTCGCGGCGAGCTTGCGGGCCACCAGGGCACGGGCGGTTTCCAGCTCGGCATCCGGGGACAGCTGGTCGAGTGCCTCGCCTACCTCGGAGTCACCGACCCCTCGTCGGCGCAACTCGTGGGCCAGGGCGCGTCGTGCCAGCCCGCGCCCGGTGTGGCGGGACTCCACCCACGCCCGGGCGAAGGCCGCGTCGTCGATCAGACCGACGTCGGTGAACCGCCCGAGGACGGACTCGATGACGTCCTCGGGCACCTCCTTGCGTCGCAGCGCCTGTTCCAGCTCCGCCCGCGAGCGGGGCTGGCCGGTGAGCTGGCGCAGGACGATGGCGCGGGCTGTCTGCTCGGGATCGGTCGCGGCCTGTTCCTGGTCGTCAGCCGACCGCGACCTGGATGATCTCGATTTCGAGGATCTCGATGACTTCTGCCTCACCTGTTCGTCTGCTCCTCGGCGCTAGAAGTCCTCGGGCTCGGGCTCGGACTCGTCCGCGGGCTGGTCCACCCGCGGGCCGATGCCGACCTTCTCCTTGATCTTCTTCTCCAGCTCCTCGGCGAGATCGGGGTTGTCGCGAAGGAACTTCCGCGCGTTTTCCTTGCCCTGGCCGAGCTGGTCGCCGTCGTAGGTGTACCAGGCGCCGGCCTTGCGGACGATGCCGTGCTCCACCCCGAGGTCGATCAGGCTGCCCTCACGGCTGACACCTTCGCCGAAGAGCATGTCGAACTCGGCCTGCCGGAAAGGCGGGGCCATCTTGTTCTTCACGACCTTCACCCGGACGCGGCTGCCCACCGGGTCCTGGCCGTCCTTCAGCGTCTCGATCCGCCGCACGTCGAGACGCACCGACGCGTAGAACTTCAGCGCCTTGCCGCCGGTCGTGGTCTCCGGCGACCCGAACATCACGCCAACCTTCTCGCGGAGCTGGTTGATGAAGATGGCGGTGGTCTTGGAGGAGCTGATGACACCGGTCAGCTTGCGCAGCGCCTGGCTCATCAGCCGGGCCTGCAGGCCGACGTGGCTGTCGCCCATCTCGCCCTCGATCTCGGCCCGCGGCACCAGAGCCGCCACCGAGTCGATCACCACGATGTCGAGCGCACCGGAACGGATCAGCATGTCGGCGATCTCCAGCGCCTGCTCACCGTTGTCCGGCTGGGACACCAGCAACGCGTCGGTGTCGACGCCCAGCTTCTTTGCGTATTCAGGGTCGAGGGCGTGCTCGGCGTCGATGAAGCCGGCGACCCCGCCCGCCTTCTGCGCGTTGGCCACCGCGTGCAGCGCGAGGGTGGACTTACCCGAACTCTCCGGCCCGTAGATCTCCACGACCCGCCCACGGGGCAGGCCGCCGATCCCGAGCGCCACGTCGAGGGCGATCGCTCCGGTCGGAATCACCTCGGTCGGGGCGCGGCCCTCCTGGCCCAGGCGCATCACTGCGCCCTTGCCGAACTGCCGCTCGATCTGCGCTATCGCGGTGTCCAGCGACTTGTCGCGGTCTTGAGCTGCCATGCTCGCCATCCCGGTCAGGTCGGGGGCTCGGCGTGAGCCCCGGGACTTCTTCTGCGTGGTCTTTTCGTTCATCACACCCGAGACGTTAGAGGTGACCACCGACATACCTGGATCCGGGCGGTGAAACCTGTGGACGCCACGGCCGTGAGCCGCATTGTGGACAAAACCCGCCGGCGGCGAGTGCGGCCCACCAGTGACACTCTACGACGATATGGCGAACACGCGTTCGAAGAGGTGCGCCACGCCGAGGCGAGCCGATCGGACCGGATACTCGCGCCGGGCCGCCCGCGCGGCGGTCAGCGCTCCGACGCCGGAAGCTCCAGGGCCTGCCACACCGCGCGCCAGACGGTCTTCGCGTCGACGCCGGAGTCCAGCGCCTGCTGGGGAGTGCGACCGCCCAGCTCCGCCAGGACCTGGTCGCGCGCCCACGACCGGGCGTAGGACGAGCCGAGGTGGTGTTCCATTCGTTGCCAGAATTCCGTCAGTCGCACCGGCCCAGTATGACCGCCGCCCGACCATCGCCCGACGTGCGGACCGGCCGCCGCGACGGCGAGGAGCCCAGCTGCGCTCGGCCGGCCGGTGCGATCGGCGTTCGAACCACGAGGTCATACGAAGGGCCGGGTGTCAGCTCGGGCGTGACCAGCGAGCCGCTCCCCGCACCACCTTCCTCGCCAGCTCCGCCTGCTCGTCGGGCAGTTTCCCCAGCAGGCGGTACACCTGGCGGCGCAGCCGGCGGTCCCCGGCCAGCCGGGTCAGCAGCCGGCGCGGCAGGGCGCGGTAGCCGATGCCGCGCACGGCCACGATCCGACCCTCGCGCACGACCGCCACGCCGATCGGGACGGCCGACCGCCCGCCGAAGGAGTCGGTACGCAGGGCGATCGGGTGCCGTCCCGCCGGCAGCACAGGGACGTCCTCCAGCGCCAGCACCGCCGCCCCCGCGGGCTCGATCCGGCCCGGCAGCGTGCGCGCCCTGCCGGCCCGGCCGACCACCACCTCGACGTCGTGGGCACCCACGCCCGGGCCGGTGCGCACCGGCAGCGACAACTGCAGGCGCGACCCACGGAGGTGCAACGGGCCCACCCCCAGCGAGGCGATGGCGCCGGCGAGTGCCTGGTCACGGTCACCCACCTCGACGGTCAGGCGTCCGGTGGGGAGGGTCCGCCTGGGTACGACGATCCGGGCGGGGTCACCGACCATCGCCGGCACCGTCGCCTGCTCCCAGCGCGGGTCGCCGTCCAGGGTGATCCGCAGCGGACGGCCGAGGCCGAGGATCTGGACCGACACCGACAGCTCGCACCGGCCGTCGGGAAGCGGCCCGCCGCCGGCAAGCCGGTCCGGATCGAAGGAGAACTCGCCCGAGGCGACCACCTGGTGGCGCACCTGCGGACCGTCGTGCTCGACGCGCTCCAGCGAGCCGTGTAGGTACTCGGGTGCGAACCACCACGTGTTGGTGTCCCGGTGGTGGACGCGCAGGTCGCCCTGCACGTGTTGGCACGGGTCGCCGACGTCCCACCCGTCGTGGAGGGTGGGCAGACCGGCGGTGAGCTCGTCGTCGAGGTAGTACCTGCCGGCGCGTTCGGTGACCACGACCGGGCGCCCGTCGTGATGGACGAGTACGGCGCGTACGCCGATCCGGAACGCGCCGTCGCGCCAGCCCACCTGCTCGACCGAGAGCTCGGCGTGCACCTTCTCGCACCGGGTGGCGAGCTCCCTCAGTCCGTCCAGCCGGTCGCGCAGGAGCAGTGTCACCCGCAGCCGCGTGATCGGCGGCATGCCGGAGACCACCCCGTCGTCCTCGTGGAAGCGTTCCAGAGCGAGCTTGCGTACCTCCTTGTAGCCCGCGTTGCGGTAGCCCTCGGAGTAGCGGTTGACCTTCGGCTCGCGGAGCCGGCCCATCATCTCCACCCGGAGGAAGCGGCGGAGAAGCCGGTCGCGCAGCTCGCCGGGCTCGGTGCCCTCCACGATGGCGTCCATCACCTGCCGGAGGTTCTGGTAGTAGCCCCGCAGGTTGAGGGCGTTGCCGCTGTTGTTGCCGCCGTCGTCACGCCGGATCCAGAGGTAGCAGACGTAGTCGCCGACGATGGAGACCGACTTCGCGCGGGTGTACGCGCGGGCCATGAACAGCTGGTCCTCCAGGCGGACCCTGCCCTCGGGGAACCGGATGCCGTTGTCCAGCAGGAACGAGCGCCGGAACATCTTGTGCGGCGTGGCGCTGTCGATCAGTGGCGCGTCCGCGACCGTGCACGAGGCCACCGTCCGCGCGAAGACGTTGCTGGGGCCTGCCATCGTGCCGCCGACCTTGCCCAGGACGATGTCGGCGTCGTTGCTCGATCCCAGGGCGTACATGCGTTCCAGGGCTTCCGGTGCGAGCTCGTCGTCCTGGTCCACGAACTGCACGTACTCACCGCGCGCGAGCTCGACGCCGACGTTGCGCGGCTTGCCGGGCCAGCCGGAGTTTTCCTGGTGGTGCACCCGCACCTGTGGGTGGGCGGCGGCGAGCGCGTCGAGCCACGCCGGGGAGTCGTCGGTGGAACCGTCGTTCACGAAGACGACTTCGTACTCTTCGGGAGGAAGGCTCTGTCCCAACAGTGACTGTGCGCAGTGCTGGAGGTACCGTCCGGGGTTGTAGACGGGTACGACGACACTCGCCTTGATCATTGAATCCCCCGTGCAGACTCGTCCCCGTGGCCGCTACAGGGCACACGTGTCGATGAGGTTCCCGATTTCTCATCTGGACAAACCGCGGTAAACGGCCACGGGTTGCATGGGGAGTTGAACTTTTTGATCTTTGTTTCACGGCCCCGTGCACAGCGGGCTCCGAGAAAGCTCCGAGCGGGTGCCGAAGCGGCCGGCCGGGCCGGTTACCCGGGCTGGCTCTCCCCCATCGCCTCCGGTGCCGCGCTGGGCTCGACGAACGCGGTGACCTGCTCCAGCTCCGGGCCGGCGCCGTGCTGGCCGTCCCACTCCAGGTCGGCCGCGGCCATCAGCGCGTCCGCGGCGGCGTTCCAGCGTTGCTGCGCGGGCGGCTCGTCAGGCCCGAGGAGGTAGGCGCGCGCCTGCACGCGGGCGTCCGCCTGCGGGTCGGTGCGCACGATCGTGTCCACGAGGTCGGTGATGTCCGCATCGGGGTTCAGCAGGTAGGAGGAGTACGCGCTCGGGAACGCCGCGCGGAAGTCGTCCTCGGACAGACCCTTGGGGTTGGCGACCACGCAGGGCTTGCCGGTGGCCAGGTAGTCCGACACGACGCTGGAGACGTCGGCGACCAGGACGTCGGCCTGGTTGTACGCGTCGAACAGGTTCGGCAGCATCCCCTCGACCAGCACGTGCCGCGCGCCCTGCGCCGCCCAGAACACCTCGTGCCACCGGGCCTCCAGGCGTTCGGCCTCCGCGACGGTCGCGTCGTCGCCGGCCAGCCTGGTCTCCAGCTCGGCAAGCTCGGCGGCGGCCCGCTCGGGCACCGGCGGCAGCTCCCGGGTGGCCGCGGTGATCGCCGCCTGGATGCGCCGGTCGGCCTCGGCCGCACGCGGATCGCGGGTGCCGGTCAGCGGGTGCGGCTTGTAGATGATGCGGACGGGCAGCGGCGAGGCCAGCAGCCGGGTCACGAGCTCCAGCCCCATCACCGTCAGCGAGGTCTGGAAGTCGTCGTCGGTCCAGCCCTCCCAGGTGGGGAGGTAGAGAACCGTCAGCGGCCGCTCCGGGGTGATCGGCGGCAACGGACCCGTCCGGCGTTCGATCACGTCCAGCTGGGGCCGCCCGACCTCGACGATCGCGTCGTCGCGGACACCGACCTGGGCGCGGGCGTAGCGTTCCCGTCCGGCGGGCCCGGCCACCCAGATCTCGTCGTAGACCTTGCTGAACGGGTTGAAGCTCGCCACCTTGTCGCTGTCGCCATGGCCGATGAAGACGTGCTTGACCCGCGGCTCACGCAGCAGGTGGATGTTGTTGCCGACGTTGGAGACGAACAACGCGATCCGGGCGTCGGCCAACGTGAAGTTCATCAGGTCGACCTGGTTGGGGATGCACACGATCGGCAGGGTGGTGCGCCCGAGGTTGCGGATCGCGTGCCGCTGCCGTACGACGACCACACCCTGGTGCGGCATACGTTCGACCGTCCGCAGCCACATCTCGGCCTGGTAGAGCGAGGTGGCCGACCCGCTGAAGTACAGCACGACCTCGGGGCGGTACTGGTCACGGAGCGCGGCGCTCACTCCGTCCAGGAGCGCCTGGCGCCCCGGCCTGGAGCCGAGCGCGAACAGCTGCCGCAGCAGCAGCAGGCTGGCCAGGCCGACGACCAGGACGTAGAGGACCATCATCATCCCGAACGGCCGGAAGTCGCTGAGACGTACGCTCACCGCACCCGCGAGCACCGGCAGCAGGCCCAGGGTGAGCAGCCGGAACGTGAGGTTGTCCACCAGGATCCCCGGCGGCGACATCGGCCGGAGCTCCGGTGGCAGGTCGACGTTGCGCACCTCCACCGGCGGCTGGGTGCGCCGGCGCACCAGGGTGAGCAGGCCGAGGTAGCCGATCCGGCCCATCGGCACCAGCATCGCCACCAGGCTGACCACCAGGAGTTCCGAGCGGCTCATGTCGCGGTTGGCGTCGGTGATCGCCATCAGGAGCAGCAACAGGAAGATCTGCACGAATGCGCGGTGGGAGATGCCGAACTGCGCCCGGCGCAGCAGGAACACCACCGGGCGGAACCTGCGTTCGACCAGGATGTCCATCACCGCGGCGACCAGCAGGAAGAACGCGAAGATCAGCGGGGTGGCCAGGACCGCGGTCACGACCAGCGCGGCGTAGCTCGCGACGAGCGCGAGGAGGACGCCGATCAGCGGTCCTCGGCGGACGAGCGTCTGCAGCACGGGTGGTTCTCCCAGGTGGTCGTGGACGGCGGCTTGGTCAGCGGGCGGCTGGCCGGCAGTCGACCGGTCGGTGGGCGGCCGGTCGGCTGGTGGCCGGTCGGCAGAGGACGGTGGTCAGGACCCGGCCACCGCCTTCCGCATGCGTTCCAGTGCCGGGGGCTCCGCGGGGCCGAGGAGCTCCGCGCGCAGCTTCGCCCGCTCGGTCGCGGCCGGATCAGCCTGCCCGCGCCCGGCCGCCAGCAACCGGTCCAGGCCCGCGCAGTCGGCGCCGAGCAGGTAGCCGCCGCGGCACGAAGGGTACCGAACGATGAACTGCTCCTCGGGGAGACCGGCCGGGTTGGTGACGGCGTAAGGCCGCCCGCGGGCCAGGAAGTCGGTGATCACGCTGGACACGTCGCTCACCAGGACGTCGGCCGCGGTGAAGCAGGCGTACAGGTCGAAGTCGGGTCCGGGGACCACGAGGTGGACCGGGGGGCCCGGCCGGTCGGCGAGCTGGGCACCCGCCCAGGCCGCCCGGGCGGTGACCTCCTCCACCCGCGAGGTGGTGGCCGGCGTCGCCATGGCGTCCAGGTCGTCGCGAGGGACGGCCAGTCGCTCGGGGGACGCGGGCCGGTTCACCCGGTGGCCGCCCAGCAGCGCGACGATCTCCCGGTGTGCCCGGGCGACCCCGGGGTCGCGGGTGCCGGCCAGGGGGTGCGGGCGGTACAGGACGCGGACGTCGCCCTCGGCCAGCAGGCGTTCGACGAGTTCCCGTCCTCCGGCACCGAGCGAGGTCTGGTGCGGCTCGTCGCCGTATCCCTCCCAGGTCGGGGCGTACAGCACGGTCAGCCGACCGGCCACCCGCTGCCCGGCGGTGCTCACGTCGGGACGGCCGGCCACCTCGTCCAGCTGGGGCCGGCCGATCTCGACCACCCGGGCGGGGTCGATGCCGATCCCGGCGGCCGCGAACCGTTCCCGCGCGGCCGGTCCCGAGACCCACACCTCGTCGTACGCCTTGAGGAAGGGGTTGGTGGTGACCGCCTTGTCGCTGTCACCGTGCCCCACGAACACGTGCCGGACGCCGCGACGGCGGAGCAGGTGAAGGTTGCTCACCGCGTGCGAGACGTACATCGCCACCCGAAGGTGCGGCAGTGGAAGCTCCATCAACACGGTGCCGTGCTCGACGCACAGCACCGGCAGGGTGGTCGGGCCGAGGTGGCGGAAGGTCTCCCGGTCGCGCAGGATCAGCAGGACCGACACGTCGAGGCGTTCGAGCGTCTCGACCCACATCTCCAGCTGGTAGAGCGTGTCCGGGCCGGAGCCGAAGTGCACCGCGACCTCCGGCGCGGCCTTCGCCAGCGCATTGTCGACCGCGGCGCGCAGTCGCGCCCGGCTCAGCCGGCGCATCTCCACCGCGGCGTACGCGAGCACGGCGACACCGGCCAGCACCAGCGCCGCGGCGACCACAGCACCCGCCACCAGCGGACCTGCCGAGCCGGCCAGGACGGCCACCGCCGCGCCGGCCGACAGGGCGACGTCTGGGCAGCCCAGCGTGGTGTCGGCGTGCCGGCCCAGCACCGGCGGCAGCGCGCGGGGTACCCGGAGCCTGCCCAGGTCCAGCCCGCGGCTGAGCACCGGCATCTTCCTGGCCCGGTGCACCACCTCGCCGAGCCCGGCGCCGGCCGCCCGCAGCGCGGCCAGCGCGAGCAACCCGGCCACGGCGACCACGAACCAGCTCCGCGGCGCCTCGGTGCGGACGAGGAACGCGAGGACGGCCACCGCGCGCAGCAGGCCCCGCCACTGGGAACCCAGGCCGATCCGGCTCAGGGCCCAGCCGACGAACGGCGCCCGCAGCGTGCCGGCCACCTCCAGGGCGGCGACCGCCAGCGCGGTCACCAGCAGGCCGGCCGCGGTGGGGACCAGCGCGGTCACCAGCAGGCCGGCGTACGCCAGGACGAGGCCGCCGGCCAGGCCGAGCGCCCGGCGCCCGGTGTCCGGCGCGGGGGCCCGCTCGGTGACCTGGACCAGACGGTTCGTCATCCGCGGCGCCGGTCGTTCCCGTCGCCCGTGTGTGTGCTCTCCCCGCCGTTCACCGTGTCCGCCGGGTCCGCCGCGTCCACCGCGTCCACCTCGTCGGCGTCGTCGGCGGCGTGTTCCTCCACGTGTTCGAGCGCGGTCGAGATGTCCCGGGCATGGTCGTGGTCACCGGGCGGTGTGGTGACCGGCGCCGGGGCGGGGTCTCGCCGTACGTCGACGACGTTGCCCGTCTGCTCCGACAGCAGGACGTCGAGGGAGGCCAGGCCGACGTCACGCGCGGGCAGCAGCGTGCCCGGCGGCTCCTCACCGAAAGCGCGGGTGCGCATCGGCGTCTGGGTGCGTTCGGGGTTGACGCAGTTGACCTGGATCCCGTCGGCGGCCCACTCGTCGGCCAGCGCCTGGGTGAGGTTGACCACCGCGGCCTTGGTCGAGGAGTACAGGCTGTAGCCCGCCCGGCCACGGGTGTAGGAGCTGGACGTGAACAGCAGCAGGTGTCCGCCCGTCTCGGCGAGGTAGCGGTGCGCCGCCCGCGCGACGTAGACCGGTCCCAGCAGGTTGACCTGCAGACTCTGGGCGATGAGGTCGTCCGGGGCGTCGGCCAGGGGAACGGTGTGCAGCACACCGGCAGTCACCGCGACGTAGTCGATCCGGCCGGACTCCTCGTACGCCTGTTCCAGCGCGGCGCGCACGTGCTCGGGGTCCTCCACGTGGGTGCCCGTCGCGGACCGGCTGAAGCTGAACACCTTGGCACCGAACTCGCGCGCGGCGTCACCGATCTCGGCCCCGATGCCGTAGCTGCCGCCGAAGACGACCAGCGTCTTGCCTGCCAGGAGTTCGCCGGCGTGTTCCGTCGGCACCGGGCTGGGCGGGGTGTGCGAGCCGAGTCGGAAGAGCTGGTCCGCGAGGAACACGTCGATCGGGTAGGTGACCTTCATGTTGCGTTCGGAGCCCTCCACCACAGTGATGGGCACCTCGGGGAGATAGCGCAGCACCACCGCGCAGTCGTCGGTGGCGGCGAAGTTCGGGTCGTCCGCCGCCACCTCGTAGGCGCGGCGGATCGTGGACAGCCGGAACGCCTGCGGGGTTTGCCCGCGCCGCAGCCGTGCCCGGCTGGGGATGTCGGTGATGAGCCCGTCGTCGACGACCACGATCGTGTCCGCGGAGGGAATCGCCACGTCGACCGCCGCGAACGTGTCCAGCGCCTTCACGCAGTCGGCGATGATGCGGTGGTCCAGCAGCGGGCGTACGGCGTCGTGGAACAACACCTTGGCCTCGTCCGGCCCGACCGCCTCCAGCGCGCGGCGGGTGGTGTCGTTGCGGGTCTCGCCGCCCTCCAGGACGCGAGTGACCTTGCGGAAGCCGGCGTTCTGGATGATCTTCTCGGCGTCCTCGGTCCAGCCCGGCGCCATCAGGACGATGATCTCGTCGATGTCCGGCGAGGTCTCGAACACCTCGAGGGTGTGCTCGAGGAGCGGCTTGCCGGCCACCTTGAGTAGCTGTTTGGGGAGGCGAAGGCCCACCCGGGTGCCCTGGCCACCGGCCAGCACCACTCCCACCGCGCGTAGTGGTTCACCTGTCGCCGGCGCCGGCGCCGTCACCGCTGGTGCGGGCGTGGTCTCGGGCCTCGTGTCGGCCACGGTCGGGTCACATCCCCTCTGGTCGTCACTTTTCGTACCCGTCGACGCACGCAGTGCGTCCTCATGTCCGGATCTGCCAGAGCCGGGCGGGGTCTCCGCCCACTCCCGGCGGGCCGGGAACCGCCGGTCGCGGCTCCCAGGTCCGGTAGGTACGGTTCCGAGGATGGTAGTTGGCCGGTGCGCCAGGTGTCCGGTCGCCTGCCGTCCACCTGTCGTCTGCTCGCCATCGGGCGGATGCGCACCCTGTCGACGCCGATTTCCCCCGGCGCGGCCTGGACCGTGCGCCCAGCGCGCTCGGCTACCCTCTCACTGCGCAGCGACAGGTGACGACCGACGCATTCGAGGCCCCGCGAGAGGGGCGGAGGACGGGGCTGATGGCTGAGGAACTCAAGGTCAGCGTAGTCGTTCCGGTCTACAATCCCGGGCGCTACGTCGAGGACTGCATCGCGTCGCTCCTGCGGCAGAGCCTGCCGGCGCAGGAGTTCGAGGCGATCTTCGTCGACGACGGGTCGACCGACGAGACCCCGGCCCGGCTGGACGCGCTGGCCGCGGAGCATCCGCACATGCGGGTGATCCACCAGGAGAACTCCGGCTGGCCCGGCAAGCCGCGCAACGTCGGTGTCGACGCGGCCCGCGGCGAGTACGTCTTCTTCGTCGACAACGACGACTGGCTCGGCGACCAGGCCCTCGAGCGCATGTACGCCTTCGCCCGGGAGAACGACTCCGACGTCGTGATCGGCAAGATGGCCGGCAAGGGGCGCGGGGTCCCCCGCGAGCTGTTCCGGCGTAGCTACCCCAAGGCGACTCTGGCCACCGCGCCGCTGATCGACAGCCTGACGCCCCACAAGATGTTCCGGAAGGCGTTCCTCGACGAGAACAACCTCCGGTTCCCCGAGGGTCGGCGGCGGCTGGAGGACCACGTCTTCGTCACCGCGGCGTTCTTCGCCGCCGAGACGATCTCGGTGCTCAGCGACTACGTCTGCTACTACCACGTACGCCGCGAGGACTCCTCCAACGCGGGCTTCCAGCGGTTGGACCCGCACAGCTACTTCGCCAATCTCAACGAGGCCCTGGACATCGTCGAGGCCAACACCGAGCCCGGCCGGCTGCGGGACGGCCTGTACCGCCGCTGGCTACGGGTGGAGATGGTCGAGCGCCTGCGCGGCAACCGGCTCCTGGTGGCCCCGCCCGACTACCGCCAGGAACTGTTCGACGAGATCGCGAACACCTGCGAACGCTTCGGGCCCGGGGTGGCCGCCGGACTCCCGCCCAGCCAGCGGGTGGTCGCTGCCCTGATCCGCGCGCGCCGGCTCGACGACCTGGTGCGGCTGGCCCACTGGGAGGGCGGCATCCGGCACCACGCCGAGTTGGAGGACCTCGCCTGGCACGACGGCGCGCTGCGGATGTCGTTGACCTCGCAGCTGTTGGCCGGCCGGGAGCCGATGACCTTCCGGCACGCCGACGGGCGCGACATCCTCGCCCCTCCGCTGTCGGCCGAGGCCGCCGAGCGGATCTCCGTGACGGAGCTGGACGCCACCGACCGGCTGACGCAGAGCAAGGTGGACGTCATCCTCCGCTCCCGCGACAACGGCGCGGAGCACTATCTCCCGGTGACCTTCACCTCCGACCGGCCCGCGGTCGGTGCGGGCAACTCCACCTTCGCGCTGGAGCTGCGCACGGAGGCCACGCTGGACGCCGGCACCGCGGCCGGCGGCGCACCGCTGGAGCGGGGCATCTGGGACGTGGTAGCCCGGATCAGCTCCTGCGGCTGGCGAAAGGACACCCGGCTGGGCTCGGTCCGCACGGCACAGGCCGGCGCGCACCGTGCGCCGGCGGTGGCGGGCACACCGCCGCGGGTGATCACGCCGTACTGGACCGACAAGGGCAACCTGTCCATCGACGTCGCCCAGAGGACCTCCAGCGTCGGCAACCAGCTGCTGATTCCCGGCGCGGCCACGCTGCGCCCCGCCGACGCCGACGCGGGTTCCGGTGGCGGTGCGGGTGACTCCGAGCTCCTGCTCGCGCTCCCGCTGCGCACCGTCGTGGCGGACGAGATCGACGAGGCCGCCGTCCAACTGCTGCACGAAGGAAGCGGTGTGGCGGTGCAGGTCCCCGGCCGGCTCGCTCCGTACACCCACGACGGGATCGGCTGCTCGCAGCTCACGGCGCAGTTCTCCCGGGACGCCCTCAGCGCCGGCCGCTGGTCGGTGCGGGTGCGCCTGGTCGCGGCCGAACACGGCACGTTCGTCCCGCTCCCGGTGACCGTGACGGTCCCGGCCGGTGCCGGCGTGCCGGTGCTGAACGAGTCCGGCCGGCGGGCCGGGAAGAACGGCGAGACGCCTTTCCGGGACTCCGAGGAGGGCGCGGGATCGGTCGAGGGCCTGCGACCGGAGCTGCTCGCCTGGCTGCGCACAGGCGGCCGCCTCGGCCGCCGGGCCGGCAAGGGGCTCGGCCGCCGGGCCCGCAGGTTGGTCGCCACCCGACTCAGGCGCAACCGCGGCTGACACCCCCGGTGAACCGAACCCCCACAGTCCGACGAAGAGCCGAAGCGCGGACGGCAGACACCGAACGAGGAGTGGAACGTTGCAGCCCCTGAGCATCGACGGCGCCTGGCTCGCCCAGCCGCCGGTCTTCCCCGACAGCCGAGGCCTGTTCTCACCGTGGTTCTCCGGCGAGGAGTTCCGCAAGGCCACCGGACACGACCTGGCACTGCGCCAGGCCAACCTCTCGGTGTCCGCCAAGGGGGTGCTGCGCGGTGTCCACTTCGCCGACGTACCGCCGAGCCAGGCGAAGTACGTCACCTGCGTACGCGGCGCCCTGCTGGACGTGATCGTGGACATCCGGGTCGGCTCGCCGACCTACCGCCAGTGGGAGGCGGTACGCCTCGACGACGAGACCAGGCACGCGGTTTACCTCAGTGAGGGACTCGGGCACGCGGTGATGGCGCTCACCGACGACGCGACGCTGCTGTATCTCTGCTCGGAAGGCTTCGCGCCCACCCGCGAACACGGCGTCCACCCGCTCGACCCGGCCCTCGGGATCGACTGGCCGGCCGACCTCGAGCCGCTGCTGTCGGACAAGGACGCCGCCGCTCCCACGCTGGCCGAGGCCGAGCAGCAGGGCCTGTTGCCGTCGTACGCGGACTGCCAGGCCTACCGCGAGCAGCTGCGCTCGCAGGCCGGCTGACACACGCTTCACCTCACCAGTGGCCGCGCGGACTCCTCCTCGGAGGAGTCCGCGCGGCCACGGTCACGCTCGGCAAGGCTCAGTCGTGCTCGGCCCCGCTCAGTCGTGCTCGGCCCCGCTCAGTTGTGCTCGTGGTGGCCGAACCCCTCCGGCGGCTGGTCGAGGAAGCCGGTGATCTCGGTGATCCGGCCCGTGCCGTCGAGCTGGAGTACGTCCGTCCCGGTGGCGAACGACGTGTCGCCGACGACGATCTCCCACCGCACCCGAGCCCGTTCGTGGTGGGTCTCCGGCACCTCGCGCGCCTGGAACCGATAGTCGGGGAAGTGCTGCGCGAACTGGTTCCGGAACGCGACCAGCTCGTCGACTCCCCGCATCAGCGCCACGGGCGTACGAGAGCTCACCCCGGCGGCGAACGTCTGCGCGGCGAGCCGCTGCTGGTCCTCCGGTGACGCCGCGTTCCAGAACTCGACGTACCGGTCGACGGTGTGGGTGGAGTCGGTGGTGTCGTTGGTCTCGGTGGTCTCGGTCATGTGCAGGGTCCTCCGCTTCGAAAGACGTGGGTCGCCGCACGGGGCTCGTACGGCGACGGGTCGCAACGCCCACACGGTGACCCGGCCGGCAGCGGCTGGGCAATAACCTCAGACGTCATTGCCCGGCCGGACGGAGGGACGTCATCGTGGCCACCATGACTGCCACAGCCACCGCGCCGGAGGAGACGATCGGGATGCTGGTGAAACGGTGGCGGGAACGCCGTCGCCGCTCCCAGCTGGACCTGTCGCTGGCCGCGGAGATGTCGGCTCGGCACCTGAGCTACATCGAGACCGGGAGATCCAACCCGAGCCCGGCGATGATCGAGCGGATCTGCGACGAACTGGACGTGCCGCTGCGCGAGCGCAACCGCCTCCATCTCGCCGCGGGCTTCGCGCCGGTCTACCGCGAGCGACCGCTCACCGATCTCGGGGCGGCCCAGGAGGCGGTGCGCGCGGTGCTCGCGGGGATGGAACCCAACCCGGCCGTCGCCGTGAACGTGCACTGGGACCTGCTGGCCGCCAACGAGGCGATGGAGGCGTTCCTTCGCGACCTGCCCGGCGAACTACGCCGGGCCCCGGTCAACATGCTGCGGGCGACCCTGCACCCGGACGGCCTGGCGGCGCAGATCGCGAACCTCGGCCAGTGGCGGTCGCACGTGGTGCGGCGGGTACGCCGGCAGCTCGAACGCACCGACGCCGACGGGCTCTCAGCGCTCCTCGCCGAACTCGAGGCCTACGGCCCACCACCCCCGCCGGACGCGCCGATCACCACTACGGACGGAACCACCGCCGACGACCTGGTTGTGCCGCTGCGGATGACCACGCCGTACGGCGATCTCGCGCTGCTCTACACGGCCACGGTGTTCGGGTCCCCCCGCGACGTCACCCTGGACGAGATCGCCATCGAGACGTTCTTCCCTGCCGACCGGGCCACCGCAGACGTACTCCGCTCGCTGGCGGACCTGCGGACCTCCGGACCGCCCCGGGAGGCAGCGCACCTACCTGAGCCGGAACAGCGAGAAGCCCCCACCCGCGCGGCTTCACGCGGATGAGGGCTTCCCGGTGCTTTCGGCGTTCGCCGGTGGGCCGAGGCGCAGGCGCGCCTCAGCGGCCGGCGCGCAGGCTGCGGCGTACGCGGTTGCGGACGAGCTGGCGTACGTCGTCGGGCAGCCGGTCGACGACCTTCTTGCCCGCCGCGCGAACCGCCGGCTGCCCGGCAGCGCCGCGGATCAGCCGCTGGGACAAGGTGGCCTGGCCGTTCCCGCCGGCCGGTGCCGCGGAGGCGGCCGACGCGGCCTTCGGGGCAGCCTTGGGCTTGGGCGCCGACTTCGGTGCGGCCGGGCGCGGCTCGGGCTGCCAGCCGGCGAGGGACAGCGGCACGTCCGGCGCCTCGCCGAGCACCTTCTCGATCTCGGTGCGTACGACGGCCAGCTCCGCGACGTCGCCGCTCTCCCGGGCGGCGATGAAGCGGGGCCAGAAGTCCGCCTTGAGCACGGTCTCCGGGGCCATCGCGACACGCCTGTCGATCAGCACGTCGGGAACCTGCTGCGGGTCGGGCTGGATGTAGGTCTCGATGATCTCGTCGTACTTGTCGGAGAGCACGGTGTTGGCCGGGTCGAGACCGAGGACGACGAGCACGCCGGTCGGCCCGGTGTCCATCAGCGCGAGGATCAGGTCGGGACGGTAGCGCTGCAGCACCGGCACGATCTTGAAGACGTCACCGGTCCAGCCGCCGGTGTGCCGGTCGCGGGCCGCCTCGTCGATGTTGCGCGGCAGCATGTCGTCGAACACCACCACGGTGCCCGCGTGGGCGTGCCGCTCGGCGTTGATGAAGTCACGGAGCGCGAACTCGAACAGGTGCATCCCGTCGATGAACGCCAGGTCGATGGCCGTGCCGTTCAGGTGCTCGAACGGCTGCTCACGGGCGAAGAAGTCGTCGCTGGTGGCCCGCACCATGTGCAGGTCGCAGCGAAGCTCCTTGACGACCTTGAACGCCGGGTCGACGGCGACGGTGGGTACGCGGGACAGGGCGAGGCTTCGGCCGTCGTTGATGCCCACCTCGAAATAGGCACGCGGCCGGGAGACCTCGTGCAGCGTGCGGAGGAACTCGTGGCGAAGCACAGGAACACACTCCTCTTACGGACGGACGGTCGAACTGCTGGCCGGTCGCTTTCTGAGCGAGCGACCGTAGCCTGAAAACCGACAGTGACGCACACGGCCATGACTGTGACCGCGCACCGGTCGTGTCGCTACTCTTCGGCGTCGCACCAAGGTGGCCTCACCTTAGCGACGAAAACGCCGCTCGCAAGGCATCCCGCCACTCTCGCAGTGGCGGGATGCCGACCTGTGCCCAGCGATCGTGGCCGAGCACGCTGTAGGCCGGGCGCGGCGCGGGCCGCGGAAACTTGTCGGTCGTCGTCGGCCGGACCCGCTCCGGGTCGGCTCCGAGCAGCCTGAACACCTCGCGGGCGAGATCACACCAGGTAGCCTCCCCCGCACTGGTGGCGTGGAAGACCCCGCGCGCCTGCGGGCGGGCGCCGAGCGCGACCAGCGCGCCCGCGACGTCGGCCGTCCACGTCGGCTGGCCGCGCTGGTCGTCCACGACGTCGAGGGTGTCCCGCTCGCCCTCCAGCCGGATCATCGTCCGGACGAAGTTGGCGCCGTGCTCGCCGTAGAGCCAGGCGGTCCGGACCACGGTCCCGGTCTCGGGCAGCGCCGCGAGGACCGCCTGCTCGCCGGCGAGCTTGGTGCGGCCGTACGCCGTACGTGGCCCGGTCGGGTCGTCCTCGGCGTAGGGCCGGGTGCCGTCGCCGGCGAACACGTAGTCGGTGGACACGTGCAGTAGCCGGCCGCCACGCTCGGCGCAGGATTGGGCAAGCACCCGCGGCCCTTCGGCGTTGATCGCGTGGGCCGCGTCCTCGTGCTCCTCGGCGTCGTCGACCGCGGTGTAGGCGGCGCAGTTGACCACGACGTCGGGGGCGTGGTCGGCCATCGCCTTGGCCACCGCGGCGGCGTCGGTCACGTCCAGGTCGGTGCGGGTCAGCCCGACGACGTCCTCGTCACCAACGCCGTCGGCGCCGTCGGCCCGCAGCCGGGCCACGACGTCCCGGCCGAGCATCCCGCCCGCACCGGTGACGAGCCACCTCACGCGAGACCTGCCCGCTGCTTCAGCGGCTCCCACCAGGCGCGGTTGTCGCGGTACCACGCGACCGTCTCCGCCAGGCCGGACTCGAAGTCGTGCCGCGGCTCGTAGCCCAGTTCGGCGTTGATCTTGCGCCAGTCGACGGAGTAGCGGCGGTCGTGGCCCTTGCGGTCCTCGACGTAGTTGACGCTGTCCCAGTTCGCGCCGCACGCGGACAGCAGCCGGTCGGTGAGCTCCTTGTTGGTGATCTCCGTACCGCCGCCGATGTTGTAGACCTCGCCGGCCCGGCCCTTCTCCAGGACCAGCGCGATGCCCTGGCAGTGGTCGTCGACGTGCAGCCAGTCGCGGATGTTCAGGCCGTCGCCGTACAGCGGCACCTTCCCGCCGTCGAGCAGGTTGGTGATGAACAGCGGGATGACCTTCTCCGGGAACTGGTACGGCCCGTAGTTGTTGGAGCAGCGGGTGACGCGGACGTCCAGGCCGTGGGTGCGGTGGTAGGCCAGCGCGATCAGGTCGCTGGACGCCTTCGACGCGGAGTACGGCGAGTTGGGCGCGAGCGGGTCGGTCTCCGGCCAGGAGCCCTCGGCGATCGAGCCGTACACCTCGTCGGTCGACACGTGGACGAACGGACCGATCTCACGGCGGTGCGCGGCGTCCAGCAGCGTCTGGGTGCCCACGACGTTGGTGACCACGAAGTCGGCGGCACCGGTGATGGACCGGTCGACGTGCGACTCGGCGGCGAAGTGCACCACCGCGTCGTGGTCGGCCAGCAGGCTGTCGACCAGCCCGGCGTCGGTGATGTCGCCCTCGACGAACGCGAAACCAGGCCGGTCCCGCACCGGGTCGAGGTTGGCCGGGTTTCCGGCGTACGTCAGCTTGTCGAGCACCGTGACCCGCGAGCCGGTCAGGCCGGGGTAGGCGCCCGAGAACAGGGAGCGGACGAAGTGGGAGCCGATGAATCCGGCGCCGCCAGTGACGAGAATGCGCGAGGTCGCGCCGGGTTGAGGCACGGTGAACTCCCCTGGTGCTCGCTCGGTCATGACGTTGGTCACGACGCGGTCATGAGATGCGGTCATGAACTGATCTGGATCCGGCTGTGGTCACCGAGGACCAGCCGGTGGGCCTTGGGTACGCGTGGCGCCGGGGTGACCTCCACGTGGTGACCGACCAGCGACGCCTCGATCCGGCGTACGCCCGCGATGGAGGAGTCGTGCAACACGATCGAGAACTCGATCTCGGAGTCGATCACGTGGCAGTCGTGCTGGACGGACGTGAACGGCCCGACGTAGGAGTCGACGACCTTCGTGCCCGCCCCGATGATGACAGGTCCGACGATGCGCGACCCGGAGATCTCCGCACCTTCCTCGATCACCACCCGGCCGATGATCTCCGACACCTCGTCCACGGTGCCCTCGACGCGGGGCTCGAGCGTCTCCAGCACCGAGCGGTTGACCTCGAGCATGTCGTCGACGTTCCCGGTGTCCTTCCAGTACCCCGAGATCACCGTGGAACGCACGTCGTGGCCGTTGTCGATCAGCCACTGGATGGCGTGGGTGATCTCCAGCTCGCCCCGCCAGGACGGCTCGATGCTGTCGACCGCCTCGTGGATGGCGTCGGTGAAGAGGTAGACGCCGACCAGGGCGAGGTCGCTCTTGGGGTGCTGCGGCTTCTCCTCCAGGGCCACCACGGAGCCGGAGGCGTCCAGCTCGGCGACCCCGAACGCGGTCGGGTTGGGCACCTTGGTGAGCAGGATCTGCGCCTCGGGGCGGTCGGCTCGGAACGACTCCACCAGGGAGCTGATGCCGCCGACGATGAAGTTGTCCCCGAGGTACATCACGAAGTCCTCGTCGCCGAGGAAGTCGCGGGCGATCAGGACGGCGTGTGCCAGCCCGAGCGGCGCCTCCTGCGGGATGTAGGTGACCGAGATCCCGAACTGCGACCCGTCACCCACCGCCTCCTTGATCTCCTCGGCGGTGTCCCCCACCACGATGCCGACCTCGGTGATGCCGGCCTCGGCGATCGCCTCCAGTCCGTAGAAGAGGACGGGCTTGTTGGCGACCGGAACCAACTGCTTGGCCGACGTGTGTGTGATCGGTCGAAGGCGTGTGCCTGCTCCACCCGAGAGCACCAGTGCTCGCATGGGTCGACACCATAGCCGTCCGGACTGGGCAGCGCCCGCCTCGGCTCGGCGGGGATGGGTACCAACGTGAGTATCGGGACGGATGCGAAGATTTCGTGGAACCGGGCAACCTACGGTGAACGGTCCTGCGTCCGAAGGCACGGACCGCCAGAGGCGAAGGGGAGCCGCGTGCGGCGCGAAGAGGAGGATGCGTTCGATGCGTTCGTTCGTGGGCGTATGTCCGACTTGTTGCGATTCGGCCACATGCTGACCGGCAACGCCGACGCGGCCGCGGACCTTGTCCAGGACGCACTGGAGCGCACCCTGGCGGCCTGGCCGCGGGTGCGCAACCGCGACGATCCCGAAGGCTACGTACGTCGGACGATGGTCAACCGCAACGTCAGCGTCTGGCGCCGGCGTCGCCGCGAATACCTCACCGACGACGTACCCGAGAGCGGCCAGCACCTCGACCCACCGCTGCCCGACCAGGAGCTCCAGGCCGCGCTGGACTCCCTGCCCAACCGCCAGCGGGCCGTCCTCGTGCTGAGGTTCGCCGAGGACCTTTCCGAACGCCAGACCGCCGACATGCTGGGCTGCTCCGTCGGCACGGTGAAGAGCCAGACCTCCAAGGCGCTGGCGAAGCTTCGGCTCCGGTTGCCCGAGGCGGCCGGCACCGTCACCCGTGGCCCAGCGCCACGTCCGGTCCGGCCCGCCGCCGAGTCCCCGGTCGAATCCACCGTGGTCATGGAGACCCCGGCCGACCACCCCGCCGCCGTGGAACACCCGGCCAAGCGTCCCGCCGCCGGCGAGGGAGAGAACACACGATGGACCCGCTAGAGGGCCGGCTGCGTGAGGCGCTGCGCGACGACGCGTGGCGGTTGCCGGCCGACACGGCGCTGCTGGACCGGGTACGCGTCAGCGCCGCCGCGCGGCGCAGGCGTCACCGGACCGCCGCGGTGACCGCCGTGGCGGTGTTCCTGCTCGTCGCCGGGATGGGCGGGGTGGGATACATCTTCCGCGGCCCCGGCCAGACGACGGTGGCCGGAAAGAGCGAGTCCACCACGACACTCGAGCGCGCACGTGAAGATGCCGCGAGCCCGACCCATGACGACACCGCCGGCGCACCGGCGTCCACCCGGCGCCCGAACTCGACGCGGACCCCGCGCCCCACGACCGACGCCCACACCGCGCCTCCGTCCCCGACTCCGCCGGGGAAGTCCGCGACGCCCGACGTGGCGGCGGGCGCGGTGCCGGCGAAGTTCTCCCCGGTGTCCCTCACCGCCGCGAACGACCAGAACTTCTGGGTCCTCGGTGAATCCGCCGCCGGGCCGGGCCGCGCCACGGTCGTGGTCACCAGTGACGGCGGAGCCCGCTTCACCGCCCTGCCGACGTTCGCCGCACCGGTCGTACACGCCACCAACAAGGTCACCGCAGGCACCGTCCACGACCTGCGCTTCGCCGCCGATGCCAAGGACGGCTGGGCGTACGGCGGCGCGTTGTGGAGCACCCACGACGGCGGCCGGGGCTGGCGTCAGGTGCGCTCGGTGCCCGGGCTGGTCGAGCAGCTGGAGACCGCGAACGGCACGACGTACGCGCTGGTGCGCGACGGCTCCACCTGGACGCTGTGGCGCTCGCCGAGTGGCGAGGACACCTGGAGCCGGGTCGGCGTCGACCTGCACACGCCCGCGAGCCTGGCGGTGACCAGCAAGGTGGTCGCGGTCACCGACCGGTCCGGCAACGCCGCCTTCGTACTGACCTCCGCCGACGACGGCAAGACGTTCGAGCAGCACCCGACGCCGTGCAACGCGGATCTCTCGGGCGGCCGGCTCTCCGCGACCGCCGACTCGATGTGGTTGACCTGCCCCACCGGCACCGCCGCCCAGGTGCACGTCTCCCGAGACGGCGGCGCATCCTGGTCGGCGGTGTCCTCGGGCACGCCCGCGATCTCGGGTACCGCGACCGCGCTCGGTGCCCGGAGCGCCCAACAGGCGGTGGTGGCCGTCCCCGGCAAGGCGCTCCTGGTGAGCGGGTCGGACCAGCCGGCGCAGACGAAGGTGGAGGGCCTGGGCACACCGACGTACGCCGGGTTCACCAGTGACCAGGTGGGCTACATCCTCGACGTGGACGGCGGGTTGTTCCGCACCGTCGACGGTGGCGGCACCTGGCAGCCGGTCCAGGTCAGATGATCTTGACGATCCGCTGATCGACTGGTTCGCCGCGTGACGGCACACCGGTCCCTGTCGCCGGGCCGGTTCCGGGCGTACCGGCCCAACCGGGGTGAACGTCGCCTGACCTGGGCGGACGCCGCCCGCGGGCCGGGTTGTCGGTGGGCGGGGGCACGATGGAGCGGTGTCCGACGTACTCGACCGCTTCTCCCCGGCCACCCAGGAGTGGTTCCGGTCCTCCTTCGCCGCGCCCACGGCGGCTCAGGAGGGTGCCTGGGACGCCATCAGCCGGGGCCTCCACAGCCTGGTGGTCGCACCGACCGGTTCGGGCAAGACGCTCGCGGCCTTCCTGTGGGCGCTGGACCGGCTGGCCCGCGAGCCGGTCCCCGCCGAACGCACCCGCCGGTGCCGGGTTCTCTACGTCTCGCCGCTGAAGGCCCTCGCGGTCGACATCGAGCGCAACCTCCGCGCACCGCTGGCCGGCCTGCGGCACACCGCCGCCCGGCTCGGCCTGCCCGAGCCGCGCATCGAGGTGGCCGTCCGGTCCGGTGACACCCCGGCCGAGGAGCGCCGCCGGTTCGCCCGCACCCCCGCCGACGTGCTGATCACCACGCCTGAGTCGCTGTTCCTGCTGCTCACCTCCCAGGCCCGGGAGTCGCTGCGTGGTGTGGAGACGGTGATCGTGGACGAGGTGCACGCGGTGGCGGGCACCAAGCGCGGCGCACACCTGGCGCTGTCGCTGGAGCGGCTCGACACGTTGCTCACCGAGCCGGAGACGGACACCACGGACGAAGCCGCGGACGGCGGCACCGGCGAGAAGGCGGCAGTAGCCGGAGCCGTGACCGTGACCGCGCCGTCGTCGTCCGGTCGCCGGGCCCAGCGGATCGGGCTGTCCGCGACCGTACGCCCGGTCGAGGAGGTGGCGCGGTTCCTGGGCGGGGCCGACCCGGTGACGGTGGTCAATCCGCCGTACGCCAAGGAGTTCGACCTGCGGGTCGTCGTGCCCGTGGAGGACATGAGCGAACTCGGCCGGCCGCTGCCGCCGGAGGAGCAGCTGGGTGCGGCGGCCGGCGCCGAGCGCCGCGTCTCCATCTGGCCCCACGTGGAGGAGCGGGTCACCGACCTGGTGGCCGCCCAGCGGTCCACGCTGGTCTTCGCCAACTCCCGGCGGCTGGCCGAGCGGCTCACCGCGCGGCTGAACGAGATCGCCGAGGAGCGTGCCGCGGAAGGTGCCCGGGAGGAGGTTGGGGAGGTTTCCGGCGAGCTGTCCGACCTGTTCCCCGGCGACCTCGTGCGGCCGCGGGTGGTCGGGCGGCCGGCGGAGCTGATGGGCCAGGCGGGTGCGAGCGGAGGTGCGGCTCCTGTTCTGGCCCGCGCCCACCACGGCTCGGTGAGCAAGGAGCAGCGGGCGCTGATCGAGGACGACCTGAAGTCCGGTCGACTGCCCTGCGTGGTCGCCACCAGCAGCCTGGAGCTGGGCATCGACATGGGCGCGGTCGACCTGGTGGTGCAGGTGGAGGCGCCGCCCTCGGTGGCCAGCGGCCTGCAGCGGGTCGGTCGCGCCGGCCACCAGGTCGGCGCGGTGTCCCGGGGCGTGATCTTCCCGAAGTACCGCGGCGACCTCATCGCCACCGCGGTGGTGACCGAGCGGATGCGCACCGGGCTGATCGAGGCCACGAAGGTTCCGGCCAACCCGCTCGACGTGCTCGCCCAGCAGATCGTCTCCGCCGTGTGCGTGGACGCCTGGCCGGTGGACGAGCTGTACGACCTCGTCCGCCGGGCCGCGCCGTTCCACGCCCTGCCCCGGTCGGCGTTCGACGCCGTGCTGGACATGCTGGCCGGCCGCTACCCCTCCGACGAGTTCGCCGAGCTGCGGCCCCGGCTGGTGTGGGACCGCGTGGCGGGCACCCTCTCCGCCCGGCCCGGCGCCCAGCGGCTCGCGGTGACCAGCGGCGGCACGATCCCCGACCGGGGCATGTTCGGGGTGTTCCTGGTCGGCGAGAAGGCCAGCCGGGTGGGTGAGCTGGACGAGGAGATGGTGTACGAGTCGCGCACCGGCGACGTCTTCACCCTGGGCGCCTCGTCCTGGCGGATCGAGGACATCACCCACGACCGGGTGCTGGTCTCGCCGGCGCCCGGACAGCCCGGGCGGCTTCCGTTCTGGAAGGGCGACGCGCTGGGCCGGCCGGCCGAGCTGGGTCAGGCGATCGGCGCGTTCGTCCGCAAGCTGGGCCGGCAGGCACCCGGCGACGCGCGGGCACAGGTGCGCGCGGCGGGGCTGGACGAGTGGGCGGCCGACAACCTCGTCTCCTACCTCGAGGAGCAGAAGCAGGCGACCCGGCACGTGCCCGACGACCGGACCATCGTGGTCGAGCGTTTCCGGGACGAGCTCGGCGACTGGCGGGTCTGCGTCCACACGCCGTTCGGCGGCGGGCTGCACGCGCCGTGGGCACTGGCCATCGGTGGCCGGCTGCGCGAACGCTACGGCGTCGACGTCCAGGCAGCGCACGCCGACGACGGCATCGTCCTTCGCATCCCCGACACCGACGAGGACCCGCCCGGTGCCGACGTGGTGTTGTTCGAGCCGGACGAGATCGAGCGGATCGTCACCGACGAGCTCGGCGGGTCGGCGCTGTTCGCGTCCCGGTTCCGCGAGTGCGCCGCCCGTGCCCTGCTGCTCCCCCGTCGCGACCCGCGCCGCCGCACACCGCTGTGGCAGCAGCGGCAGCGCTCCGCGCAACTGCTGACCGTCGCCGGCAAGTACGCCTCGTTCCCGATCGTCCTGGAGACGGTGCGCGAGTGCCTGCAGGACGTCTACGACCTGCCCGGGCTGGTCGAGCTGCTGCGCGGTGTGGCCGCCCGCCGGATCCGGGTGGTCGAGGTGGAGACCCAGGAGCCGTCGCCGTTCGCGAAGTCGCTGACCTTCGGCTACATCGCCGCGTTCATGTACGAAGGGGACGCCCCGCTGGCCGAACGCAAGGCCGCGGCGCTGGCCCTGGACAAGTCGCTGCTCGCGGAACTGCTCGGCACCACCGAGCTGCGCGACCTCCTCGATGCGGAGGTGATCGAGCGGACCGAGGCCGAGCTGCAGCGGCTGACACCCGACCGCCGGTGCCGCGACGCCGAGGGAGTCACCGACCTGCTGCGGCTGCTGGGCCCGCTGTCCGCGGCAGAAATCGAGCGGCGCTGCACCGAACCCACCCAGGCGGCCGGCTGGCTCGCCGAGCTGGCCCGGGCCCGCCGGGTGATCGCGTTCCGCGGACCAGGGCTGGCCGGCGACGAACGCTGGGCCACGGTCGAGGACGCCGCGCGGCTACGGGACGCGCTCGGCATTCCGCTGCCCGTCGGCGTGCCGGAGGCGTTCACCGAGCCGGTCGCCGACCCGATGGGTGACCTGGTGGCGCGGTACGCCCGCACGCACGGACCGTTCCACGCCGGGGAGGTGGCCACCCGGTTCGGACTGGGGGTCGTCGTGGTCGCCGACACCCTGCGCCGACTGGCCGGCGAGGGGCGGGTGGTCGAGGGCGCCTTCCGGCCCGCGGGTGAGGCGTCGGTGCCCGACGGTGGAACACAGGGAGCGGACGGCACTGACCGCTCTTCTGGCGAGGACGGTACGGACAGCACGGAAGGACCGGTCGTCCCGGCCGCCCGGTCGGCGGGCGCCGGACACGGCACGGAGTGGTGCGACGCCGGGGTGCTGCGCACCCTTCGCCGCCGCTCGCTCGCCGTCCTGCGCAGCGAGGTCGAGCCGGTCGAGCCCGCCGTACTCGCCCGGTTCCTTCCCGCCTGGCAGCAGGTCGGTGGCCGCCAGCGCGGCACCGACGGCGTGCTGTCGGTGGTCGAGCAACTGGCCGGGTGCGCGGTACCGGCGTCCGCGCTCGAACGCCTGGTGCTGGCCACCCGCGTGCCCGACTACTCCCCCGCGATGCTGGACGAGCTGACCGCCTCCGGCGAGGTCGTGTGGTCCGGCCACGGCACGCTGCCGGGCACAGATGGCTGGGTGTCGCTGCACCTCGCCGACACCGCCGACCTGACGCTGCCCGACCCCGATCCGGACTTCGAGCCGGGCCCTGTGCACACGGCGATCCTGGAGGTGCTCGAGTCCGGCGGAGGGTTCTTCTTCCGGCCGCTGTCCAGCGCGGTCCAGGCCAGGGTCGGCGAGAGTCCGGTGCTGGACGACCAGGCGCTGGTGACGGCGCTGTGGGACCTGGTGTGGGCGGGGCACGTCACCGGCGACACGCTGGCCCCGCTGCGGACGCTGGTGGGCAGCGGCTCCTCGGCGCACCGGAGCCGGCGCAGCGCGCCCCGGGCGCGGTTCGCCGCCGGACGGTCGGGCCTTCGCGGCCGGGGCCGCCCGGCGATGCCGTCGCGGACCGGTCCGCCGACCGCCGCCGGGCGCTGGTCGCTGCTGCCCGAACGCGATCCCGACGCCACCCGGCGCGCGCACGCCGCGGCCGAGGCGCTGCTCGACCGGCACGGTGTGGTGACCCGCGGCGCCGTGGTCGCCGAGCGCATCCCGGGCGGGTTCGCCGCGGTCTACCAGGTGCTGTCGGCATTCGAGGAGTCCGGCCGCTGCCGGCGGGGCTACTTCGTCGCCGGCCTGGGCGCAGCGCAGTTCGGTGCGCCCGGCGCCGTCGACCGGTTGCGCGGCATGGGTGACCCGAACGCCGACACCACCCCCGAGCAGAGCGGGCCGGTTGGGCAGGGCAGTCGGGGCAGACCGGTTGGGCAGGGAGCGGGTAGCCGGTCCGCGGACGCGTCCGGCCGGACGCTGGTGCTCGCCGCCACCGACCCGGCCAACCCCTACGGCGCCGCGCTGGCCTGGCCGCCCAGACCCGACCGTGCACCGGACGACCAGCACGGCCACCGGCCCGGCCGGAAGGCCGGTGCGCTCGTCGTCCTCGTCGACGGTGAGCTGGTGCTGTACGTCGAACGCGGCGGCCGCACGTTCCTCACCTGGTCGGAGGATCTCCAGGTGCTGCAACCCGCGGTCGACGCGCTCGCGCTCGCCGTCCGCGACGGGGTGCTCGGCAAGCTGACCGTCGAACGCGTCGACGGCGAGGCGATCCTGCGACCGGCCAACCACCCCGACGGCACCACGCCGCTGGCCACCGCGCTGGCGGCGGCCGGGTTCCACGTCACGCCGCGTGGCTTGCGGATGCGCGGCTGACCGCACACCCGCGACCCACCGGTCAGCAGGCCGGCCCCCTCAGCAGGTGGGTCAGCCCAAAGCGCGGCCCACGGCGAGCTTGCGGGTGTCCGGTGCGAGCAGCCGCTCGGCGTCGGCGCCCAGGTCGTCCGGCTTGGTCTGCGACTCGCGTTCGGCGGCGACGCGGGCCTGGTAGACCTCCACCTCGTTGCGGGTGCGCGCGTCGTCCCAGCCGAGCACGTCCGCGACGAGTTCGGCCGCTGGCTGCGCGGACTCGGTGCCCCGGTGCGGCGTCTCGATGGAGATCCGGGTCCGCCGGGCGAGCACGTCGTCCAGGTGCACCGCCGCCTCGTGCGTGGCGGCGTACTTCGCCTCCACCCGGAGGTACTCCCCCGCGCCGGGCAGCGGCTCCAGCAGCGTCGGGTCGTCCTGGGCCAGCGCCATCAGCTCGTCCACCATCGAGCCGTACCGGTCCAGCAACCGCTGCATCCGCCACACCGGGAGTCCGCGATCCTCGGCCAGCCGGTCCACCTGGTTGATCAGCGCGTGGTAACCCTCCGCACCGACCAGCGGCACGTGCTCGGTCACCGACGGCGGCAGCGTGTGCCCGAGGTCGGGCCGGGCCGCGTCGATCGCGTCCTTGGCCATCACGCGGTACGTCGTGTACTTCCCGCCGGCGATCGACACCAGGCCGGGCAGCGGCCGGGCCACGGCGTGCTCCCGGGACAGCTGGCTGGTCTGCTCGGATTCCCCCGCCAGCAGCGGCCTCAGCCCGGCGTACACACCCTCGATGTCGTTGTGGGTGAGCGGCACCGACAGGACCTCGTTGACGTGGGCCAGGATGTAGTCGATGTCGGCCCGGCTGGCCGCGGGGTGGGCGCGGTCGAGGTTCCAGTCGGTGTCGGTGGTGCCGATGATCCAGTGGTTGCCCCACGGGATCACGAACAGCACCGAGCGTTCGGTCCGCAGAATCAGCCCGACCTCGGAGGCGATCCGGTCCCGCGGCACCAGGACGTGCACGCCCTTGGAGGCCCGCACCCGGAACCGCCCCCGACCGCCGGTGAGGCGCTGCAGGTCGTCGGTCCACACCCCGGTCGCGTTGATGACGACCTTCGCCCGGATCGTGGTCGTCGCACCGGAGTCGACGTCGCGTACCTCCGCGCCGACCACCCGGCCGCCCTCGTGCAGGAACCCGGTCACCTCGCTGGAGTTGCGGACCGCGGCGCCGTAGCGGACGGCGGTGCGCACCACCGTCAGCGTGTGGCGCGCGTCGTCGGCCTGCGCGTCGTAGTAACGCACCGCACCGACCAGCGAGTCCTGGCGGAGTCCGGGGCTGAGCCTGAGTGCGCCCGTCCGGCTGAGGTGCCGGTGCGCGGGCACCGACCGGCCGCGGCCCATGGTGTCGTAGAGGATCAGGCCGGCGCCGACGTACGGGCGTTCCCACAGCCGGTGCTGCAGCGGGTAGAGGAACTGCACCGGCTTGACGAGGTGCGGCGCGATCCGGGTGAGCATGAGCTCGCGTTCGCGCAACGCCTCCGCGACCAGGCCGAAGTTGAACTGTTCGAGGTAGCGCAGGCCGCCGTGGAAGAGCTTGCTGGACCGGCTGGACGTGCCGCTGGCGAAGTCGCGCGCCTCGACCAGTGCGGTGTTCAGCCCGCGCGTCACGGCGTCCAGTGCGGAGCCGGCACCGGTCACGCCGCCACCCACCACGAGTACGTCGAACTGCTCGGCACCGAACCGGTCCCAGGCCTCGGCGCGTTCCTGTGGGCCCAACTTCCCGGAACTACTCACAACCAACTCCTCAGGCATACGTGGACAGCGGACTCAAGCGGACACCTGCCGGCCCCGATATCCGGGAATCACGCAGGATCGCAGAAGTCGCGGACTTTCGCGACAACAGGTACGACGGCGGGCAGGATCGGGCAGGGACGGTCGGCCGGCTCGTGGTCTCCGGGCACCGCTCGGTCGCCGCCGCCCGTCGCACGCCGCCGCCCGGAAGGGTCCCTCGATGTGGACGATCGTCGTCTCGGAGACGCTGGGGACGATGATGCTGACCCTGCTGGGTTGCTCGGTGGCGGCGAACGTGCGGCTGAAGAACACGTTCGGCCACCGGGGAGGCTGGTTGCTGGTCAGCCTCGGCTGGGGTCTGGGCATCTTCGTCGGCGTGTACGTCGCGTACGCCAGCGGCGCGCATCTGAACCCCGCGGTGACGTTCGGCATCCTCGTCGACGGCGCGCCCAGCTTCGCACCGGGCATCCCGATAACGCCCCTCAACACCCTCGCCTATCTGGTCGGGGAGTTCCTGGGCGCGTTCGTCGGTGCGGTGCTGTGCTTCCTGGCGTACCGCATGCACTTCGAACACAGCGAGGTCGGAGCCGACAAGCTGGCGGTGTTCGCCACCGCGCCCCGTTATCGTGCGTACGCATGGAACGTCGTGACCGAGGCGATCGCGACCTTCGTCCTGGTCTACGTCGTTCTGGTGTTCGGGCGCACGCCGTCCGGGCTCGGCCCACTGGCCGTGGCGCTGGTGGTGGTGGGGATCGGCGCCTGCCTGGGCGGCCCGACCGGCTTCGCGATCAACCCCGCCCGCGACCTCGGCCCACGCTTCGCCCATGCCGTTCTTCCTATCAAAGGCAAGGGCGACAGCGACTGGCCGTACGCCTGGGTGCCGGTGGTGGCGCCGCTGATCGGAGGCCTCGTCGCGGGGCTGCTCGCCCGGGTCGCGTCCTGACATGCCACCTCCCCACCAGGCCCCGGCCCACCTACGCCGGTTCTACGTACGCTACCCCCGCACCCTTCCAACCCAGTGGGAGCTCACATGACCGACTACGTCGCAGCCATCGACCAGGGAACGACCAGCACCCGGTGCATGATCTTCGACCATGCGGGTCAGGTCGTGAGCGTGCACCAGCTGGAGCACGAACAGATCTTCCCGCGCGCGGGCTGGGTCGAACACAACGCCGAGGAGATCTGGCGCAACACCCGGCAGACCGTGGCCGGTGCGCTGGCCGGCGCGGACCTCACCGCCACCAACGTGGCTGCCGTCGGCATCACCAACCAGCGGGAGACGGCCCTGGTGTGGGACCGCGCGACGGGCAAGCCGGTCTACAACGCGATCGTGTGGCAGGACACCCGCACCGACCGGATCTGTGAGCAGCTCGGCGCGCTCGGCGGCGGGGCCGAGCGCTACCGCGACCGCACCGGTCTCCCGCTCGCAACGTATTTCTCCGGTCCGAAGGTGCGCTGGATCCTGGACAACGTGGACGGCGTCCGCGAACGCGCCGAGCGCGGCGAGCTGCTGTTCGGCACGATGGACAGCTGGCTGCTGTGGAACATGACCGGCGGCACCGACGGCGGCCTGCACATCACCGACGTGACGAACGCGTCCCGGACGATGCTGATGGACATCGCCACCCTGCGGTGGGACGAGAACATCGCCGAGGAGATGGGCATCCCGATGTCGATGCTGCCGGAGATCCGGCCGTCGTCGCAGGTGTACGCCGAGGGCCGGCGCGGTGGCTCGCTGCCCGGTGTGCCGATCGCCGGCATCCTCGGCGACCAGCAGGCGGCGACGTTCGGGCAGGTCTGCTTCGAGGTGGGTACGGCGAAGAACACCTACGGCACCGGCAACTTCCTGCTGCTGAACACCGGCACCGAACGCGTGATGAGCGAGAACGGCCTGATCACCACCGCCTGCTACCAGATCGGCGACAACGCACCCGTCTACGCGCTGGAGGGGTCGATCGCGGTCACCGGGTCGCTGGTGCAGTGGATCCGGGACAACCTCGGCCTGATCAGCCAGGCGGAGGAGATCGAGACGCTGGCCCGCTCGGTGGACGACAACGGCGGCGCGTACTTCGTCCCGGCGTTCTCGGGGCTGTTCGCGCCGTACTGGCGTTCGGACGCCCGCGGCGCCCTGGTCGGCCTGACCCGCTACGTCAACAAGGGCCACATCGCCCGCGCGGTGCTGGAGGCCACGGCGTACCAGACCCGCGAGGTCGTCGACGCGATGAACGCCGACTCCGGCGTCAGCCTGACCGAGCTCAAGGTCGACGGCGGCATGGTGTTCAACGAACTGCTGATGCAGTTCCAGTCCGACATCCTCGACGTGCCGGTGGTCCGTCCGCAGGTGGCCGAGACCACCGCGCTCGGTGCGGCGTACGCGGCGGGCCTGGCCGTCGGCTACTGGTCCGGCGAGGACGACCTGCGCCGCAACTGGCAGGAGGGCAAGCGCTGGACGCCGAAGATGGACGACAAGATGCGCGAGCGCGACTACACGCGCTGGAAGAAGGCGGTCACCCGGACGTTCGACTGGGTGGACGACGAGGACTGACCCTCGGCGGGACAGGGCGGAGTTGCGCCGCGGTCACCACCGGCCGCGGTGCACCACCTCGCTCGCATCGCGCCGCCCGCGCCGCAGCGACGGCGAACGCCGGTCCGGTGCGCGGTGGCCGAGGGCGACCACGCCGATCGGTAGATGGTCCTCCGGTACGCCGAACTCCGTGCGGAACGCCGGGATGCGTTCGGGCGGGATGCCGAAGAAGCAGGCGCCGAGCCCCTCGTCGGTGACGGTGAGGAGCATCAGCAGCGCGGCCATGCCGGTGTCGATGTGCCAGTACGGCACGGGCCACCGTGTCTCGTCCCGGTCGGTCCAGCCCTTGTCGGGCTCGGCGTACCGCTCGAGGTAGGCACGCTTGCACGACAGCGGTACGACCAGTACCGGAGCCCGGCGCAGGCCCTGCGACCAGGAGTCGGTGCCGGCCCCCTCCGGTGTGGTGGCGGCCCAGAATCGCTCGACGTCGGCCGGCTGGTCCAGCACCAGGAATCCCCAGCCCTGGCTGAAGCCGGCCGACGGTGCGTGCAGCGCGTTGTCCAGGATGCGCTCGACCACAGCCGGGTCCACGGGCCGGGGGTCGAAGTTGCGCACCATCCGGCGGCGGCGTACGACGTCTGCGAAGTCCATGCCGCCAGCATGGCCCACGGACCGGGGCGCGCCGGACGAGGGAGGGCGTGTTTCGAAGTGGGCCGCCGGTGAAGCGAGTGGCGGGGCCTGGGGTCTCGGTCCGCCCGGAGCGCGGTCGGGAAGAATGCGGCCATGACCGACCTGCGGATCTGTTTCGTCGGCGACTCCTACACCGCCGGCGTGGGCGACCCCGAGGGGCTGGGCTGGGTGGGGCGGGTCGCCCGGGAGACGCTGCGCAGGGGCCGGGACCTCACGTTCTACAACCTCGGCGTCCGCCGGGACACCTCCCGCGACATCCAGGCGAGGTTCGCCGGCGAGATCGCCTCGCGCCAGGCCGCGGGCTGCGACAACCGGGTCGTCCTGTCCTTCGGGACCAACGACACCGCGCCCGGGGAAGGTGAGGACGGCGCCGAGCGGGTGCCGAGAGTCGGCACCCTCGCCGTGCTGGCCGACCTGCTCGAGTGGACCCGGCGGCGGGGGCTGCCCACACTCGTGGTCGGCCCGCCCGCGCTGACCGACGATTCACGGAACGAGCGACTGCTGGGGCTGACCGTGCTGATGCGGGAGCTCACCGCCCGGCGAGGCGTCCCGTTCGTACCCCTCACGCAGGCGTTCGCCGAGGACACCAGGTGGCGGGCCGAGCTGGCCACCGGCGACGGCGCCCACCCACGTGCCGTCGGCTACGAGCTGCTCGCCCGGCGGGTCCTCGACTCGGGCTGGTGGGACTGGCTGGACTCCACCGCGGCCCCCGCGGCCCCCGCTGTGGTGCCCGGTGCCTGAGGGCGACACCGTCTGGCTGACGGCCCGGCGGCTGGCGGTGGCGCTGGCCGGGCAGCCGCTGACGCACGCCGACCTGCGCGTACCCCAGCACGCCACCGCCGACCTCACCGGCCGGACGGTGACCGAGGTCCTCGCCCGCGGCAAGCACCTGCTGATCCGGATCGAGCCGGACCTGACCCTGCACACGCACCTGGGCATGGACGGGTCGTGGCGGTTGTTCCCGGCCGGTACGGCGTTCCCGGGGCCACGCGAACCGGTCCGCGTGGTGCTGGCCAACGCCCGGGCGGTCGCGATCGGCCGGAGCCTGGCCCGGGTCGACCTCGTACCCACCGAGCGGGAGGACACGCTGGTCGGCCACCTCGGCCCGGACCTGCTCGGCCCGGACTGGGACCAGGCCGAGGCGGTACGCCGGCTGGCCGACCAACCCGACCGCACCATCGGTGAGGCGCTGCTGGACCAGCGCAACCTCGCCGGGATCGGCAACCTCTACCGCGCCGAGGTGTTGTTCCTGCGCGGGGTTCCGCCGACCGCCCCGGTGTCGGCGGCCGGTGACCTTACCCGGATGGTCCGGCTGGCCCGGCAACTGCTGTGGGTCAACCGCGAGCATCCCGAACAGGCCACCACCGGCGACCTGCGCAGGGGCCGCGGGCACTGGGTGTACGGCCGGGCCGGCGAGCCGTGCCGACGGTGCCGGACCCGGATCCGGCGGGGCGAACTCGGCCCACCCGGACAGGAGCGGGTGACGTTCTGGTGCCCGCACTGCCAGCCCGACCCCGCGAGCTCCGAGGCCGGCTGACCTCCGTACGACGCGGCAGGTCCGCGCCGTGCCTGCCGCCGCTACTCCCCGGTCACGCCGTCGGTGAGCTCGCGAACGATGTCGAGATGGCCGTTGTGCCGGCACGTCTCCTCGATCAGGTGATGCAGGATCCAGCGCAGCGTGACGCCCTCCTCGCCGGGACGGCGTGGGGCGGCCCGGTGGTCCAGGGAGAACACCGCGGCGATCTCCCGCGACCTCGCGACCTGCTTGTCGTACGCGGCGAGCAGGTCGGCGAGCGGCACGTCGTAGGGCGGGCGCCACTCGGCGTCGGGATCGTCGGGGTCGGACGGCGCGGCGTCGGCCTCGCCGAGGAGCACGCGCTCGAACCAGTAGCTCTCCACCCACCTCAGGTGGGACACCAGGCCGGCCGCGGTCATCGTCGGTGACGTCGGCACCGGGGCGTTGTGGGCGCCGTCCTGGGTCAGGCCGGCGCACTTCACCGCGACGGTCGCGCGGTGGAAGGCGAGCCAGGCGTCGAGCATGCCGCGCTCGTCCGCGGCGTACGGAGGATCCTCCCGCGACGGAGCTTCGCGCGGAGGATCCTCGTGCGGTGGGTCGGCTGGGTCGGGGCCGGCCGCCATCAGGCGGCTACGACGACGTCACGGTGGGCGTCGGTCGGCTCGATCCTCGAGGTGTCCAGTCGGGGCCCGTCGATCCGGTTGGCGGCGATCCGCTTGGAGGTGACCTTCCTGATCACCTGCTGGCGGGGCGCGGCGGTGAGGACGCTGCGGGTCTGTGCCTTGTCGATCTCGTCGCTGACCTCACGCAACACGTCGGACAGCGGGACGTCCAGGGCGGTACAGATCGCGGCCAGCAGCTCGCTGGAGGCTTCCTTCTGGCCGCGTTCGATCTCGGAGATGTAGCCCAGACTCACCCGGGCGTCGAGGGACACCTCGCGGAGAGTGAGCCCGCGGCGTAGGCGCTGGCGGCGGAGTACGCCACCCAGCAGGTGACGAACCAGGACCATTGGTGGCTCCCCTCGGTGTCCCCTTGGTGTGGTGTCCGGCGTCGAATGATCTGACACCGGACATCCGGCTGTGGGCTGAACCCACCGTACCCGCCTTCGTACCCCGGTGACGACTCCGCACGCCCGGGACACGGAACGGATTGATCAGCTGTTGCGCGGCGTGGCCCGGAGTACGTCCAGGAGAAGCTCCAGAGCGGCGGTGACGGTGGCCCGGCGGATCTGCTCCCGATCGCCCCGGAGCCGCAGCCGTTCGCCCCGCGTACCCCCAGGTCCGGCGCAGGCCACGTCGACCGTGCCGACCGGCTGGTCGCCGTGCGGCTCGGGCCCGGCGACTCCGGTGGTGGACAGGCCGTAGGTGGCACCGAGCCGGTCGCGTACCCCCTCGGCCATCGCCCGGGCGGTGCTCGGGTGCACCGGTCCGTGTTCGGCCAGCTTGTCCGCGTCGACGCCGAGCAGCAACGTCTTCAGATCCACGGCGTACGACACGACACCGCCGCGGTAGGTCGAGGAGGAACCGGCCTGGTGCGTGAACGCCGCACCCAGAAGTCCGCCGGTCAGCGACTCGGCGGTGGCGGCGGTCGCGTGCTGCCGGCTCAGGAGTTCGTGACACCGGCCGGCCAGGTCCTCGGCCGACGCCGCGCTCAACCCGCTCGTTCCGGCCGCGCTCGTTCCGGCCGCGCTCGTTCCGGCCGCGCTCGTTCCGGCCGCGCTCGTTCCGGCCGCACTCGTTCCGACTCCGCTTTCGGACACCACCGGACAACCCCCTCGACGTCGAGCGTCACGCGGACCGCGACCGGCGGGACCGCAGCACCTTCCACAGGTAGTCCACCCCGGTGACCACGGTGACCACCACGGCCGCGGCCATGACCACCATCGCCACGATCCGCACCGGCCCGTCGTAGGGCAGGAGGTACAGCGCGATCGCCACGGTCTGCAGCACGGTCTTGGCCTTGCCGCCCCGGCTGGCCGCGATCACCTGCGACCGGATCACGAGAAACCGCAGCAGGGTGATACCCACCTCGCGGACGAGCACCACGACCGTCACCCACCAGGGCAGCTCACCGAGGATGGACAGCCCGACCAGGGCCATGCCCATCAGCGCCTTGTCCGCGAGCGGGTCGGCGATCTTGCCGAAGTCGGTGACAAGGTTGTAACGCCGAGCGAGCTCGCCGTCGAACCGGTCGGTCAGCGCGGCGAGCAGGAAGACCGCGAGCGCGGCGAACCGGTAGGTCGTGTTGGCCCCGCCCTCGTTCAGCAGCAGCCAGCCGAACACCGGGACCATCACCACGCGGAGCGCGGTCAGGACGTTGGGGCCGTTCCACACACTGGGCGAGGCCTTCGGAACTTCGGTCACCGTACGCCTCCCCGAGACCTCAACGACCCGCACCTGCACCCGCACCTGGCAGGGCCTCCGCCACGAGGTCCACACCCTCGGTGTCCACCACGAGGGCACGGACGAAATCGCCGACCCGGGCGCCGGGCGCACCGACCACCCGGGTGGTGCCGTCGACCTCGGGCCCCTGGTGCGCGGCCCGGCCCTCGACGGACCCGGCCGGCTCGGCGGAGTCGGCGGTCTCCTCCGGGTCGACGGACTCGACCAGGACGTCGACGACCTCCCCGATCCGGTCCTCGGCCCGCTGCGCAGTGAGTTCCTCGGCGAGTTCACCGACCCGGGCTGCCCGCGCGGCGATCTCGTCCTCGTCGAGCTTGCCGTCGTAGCCCAGCGCCTCCGTACCGTCCTCGTCCGAGTAGCCGAACACGCCCACCACGTCCAGCCGGGCCGCCTCCAGGAACCCGCACAGCTCCTCGACGTCGTCCTCGGTCTCGCCGGGGAAGCCGACGATGACGTTGCTGCGGATGCCGGCCTCCGGCGCGACGGCGCGAATCTGCTCGATCAGGCCGAGAAAGCGTTCGGTGTCGCCGAACCGCCGCATCCGGCGCAGGACGGTGGGGCTGGAGTGCTGGAACGACAGGTCGAAGTACGCCGCGACGCCCGGCACGGTGGCCATCGCCTCGACCAGGCCGGGACGCATCTCGGCCGGCTGGAGGTAGGACACCCGGACCCGCTCGATCCCGTCGACGGCGGCCAGGTCGGGCAGCAGGCCGGTCTCCAGCAGCCGCAGGTCACCGAGGTCCTTGCCGTAGGACGTGGAGTTCTCGCTGACCAGGAACAGCTCGCGGACGCCGTGCCCGGCCAGCCAGCCCGCCTCGGCCAGGACGTCCTCGGGAGGCCGGGAGATGAACGCACCCCGGAAGCGAGGAATCGCGCAGAACGCGCAGCGCCGGTCGCAGCCGGACGCGACCTTCAAAGGTGCGACCGGGCCGCCGCCGAGCCGCCGCCGGTGTACGCGAGGACCCGACGCCGGCGCGATGCCCGCGGGCAGGTCGGGTTCTCCCACGCGAGAGTCCGCCGTCACCACCCGGTGGCCGGGGACGACCGCGCCGCCGGCACCGGTCGAGTCCGCCGCGGCCGAACCACGCGCGGCGGGTGAGATGGGAAGCAGCTTGCGCCGGTCGCGCGGGGCGTGCGGCACGTGTGGGGCGCCGGTCAGGATCGTGCGTACGCGGTCGGCGATGTCGGGGTAGTCGTCGAAGCTCAGCACCGCGTCCGCCTCGGGCAGCTCCCGGGCCAGCTCCTCGCCGTAGCGTTCGGCCAGGCAGCCCACGGCGACCACCGCCTGCGTACGCCCGCCGTCGGACTTCAGGTCGGCGGCACCGAGCAGCTGGTCCACCGAGTCCTTCTTCGCGGTCTCGATGAAGCCGCAGGTGTTGACCAGAACGGCGTCGGCGGACTCGGCGTCGTCGACGAGGGTGAAGCCGCCCTCGGCCAGCCGGCCGGCGAGCTCCTCGGAGTCGACCTCGTTGCGGGCGCAGCCGAGGGTGACGACGGCCACGGTGGTGGTCGCGTCGGCGGTCGGGTGGACATGGGAAGGCACAGTCATCGGGCCCCATCCTCGCGTACGGGAGCTCGATCGGCGATCCCGGCGTCCCCCGCGCGCCGGACCCGCCTCCCCCGCGCGGTCTGGCGGTGGGGCAGTTCCCGGCGTACCTTATCGATTGTCGATGCGTCGTACCCGGCAATCCGGCCGTCTCGACGGGCATCACCCAGTCACGATCAGCCGCGACCAGTCAACGGCAAGCGTCGACAGGTCCGCCCATGCTCGACCGACGGGGGATCAGCATGACCGAACGTGTTCGCGACATCCGTGCCAGAAGCACCGAGCCGGACCAACGTCCCACTACCCGCGCTACGGTCTCCGTCCTCCCCGGCGGGGGCGCCTGATGAGCCGGGACGTGGAGGGGCTGGCGTGAGGGCGGCCCGCGGCGGTGACGGCGACCGTGATGGTGGCGCTGGTGAGGGGCATCGGGTCGAGTGCCGGCTGGACGAACTCCTGGCCCGGCGCGGCATGACCGTCACCCAGCTCGCCCGCCGGGTCGGCGTCACCGTCGTCAACCTGTCCGTACTGAAGAACAACCGGGCCAGGGCGGTGCGCTTCTCCACGCTCACCGCCCTGTGCGACGCACTCGACTGCCAGCCCGGCGACCTGTTCCGGGTCGTGCCCGGCGGGCCGGGTCAGCCCACCGACACGGCCCCGTCCTGATCCGCCTGAGCCGACGCGACGCCGGCCTGGTCCGGCGCGGCGCTGTTCTGACCGACCCGGCCGTCGCGCCCCACGCCCTCCATCAGCCCGCGGATGTAGCCGAGCGCGAACAGCCTGCCGTACAGCGAGTAGCCGGGGTTGACGTTGCTGTCCCCCTCCACCGTCGGCACGTGGTCGGGCCGCATCGGCCCGTCGAACCCCACCTCGCGGTAGGTGCGCAGGCACTCGTACAGGTCGGTCGGGCCGTCGTCGTGCCAGGTCTCCACGAAGTTCTCCACGGTGCCGCGGACGTCGCGGAAGTGGACGAAGAAGATCTTTCCCTGTTCGCCGAACTTCCGGATCGCGGCCGGGATGTCGTCGGTCATCAGCCGGAAGTTGCCCTGGCACAGCGTGATGCCGTTCACCGGGCTCGGCACGAGGTCGAGGAGTCGCTGGAAGTTGTCGACGCTGCGCATGATCCGGCCGACTCCGCGGACCGGTGAGATCGGCGGGTCGTCGGGGTGCATGGCCAGCTTGACGCCCGCTTTCTCCGCGACGGGTACGACCCGGCGCAGGAAGTACTCGAGGTTCTCCCAGAGCTCGTCCTCGCTGACCGGCCCGGCCTCCACCGGCGGAGCCTGCTGCATCAGCGCATGGTCGTACCCGCTCACCAGCGAACCCCCGCGGGAGGGCACGGCGGTGTCGGTACGCAGCCAGTTGAAGTCGCTCATCCACTCGTAGCACCACACCGGGATGCCGAGCCGGCCCATGTTCTCCAGCAGGGTGCACACGGCGTCGATCTCGGCGTCGCGGCCGTCCAGCCCGCGCTTGGCCCTGCCCAGCGGCGGCCGGGCCTCGATGACGGCCAGCCGCAGGCCGGCGTTCTCGTACCGCTTCTGCATCGACAGCAGCGGGGGGTAGTCCCACGGAGCGTCGTCACCCCGCCGGTCCGCGCCGACGGTCTGCGGCAGTCCGCCGACCGCCCAGCCGACGCCGGCCTGGACCACGAGCCGGGCCAGCGGTGCGGCCTCGGGCGCGGACGGAACCATCTCTGCGAGCTTCATGCCAACCCTTCCGGTCGTACGCCGGCGTCCCGGCAGATCTGCGAACCGTGGTGGGTGCTGGTCCACGCGCGCCGGCGTGCTACCCGTCGTGGGACCAGCCGAGCACCCTCACGGCCTTGCCGCAGTCGTAGAAACCCTGCTGCCCGGACAGCTCTGTTCGGACCTCCACGTCGGGGTAGAACCTGCGCCTCAGCTCCTGGGAGTCGAGAACGCTGGTGGTGGTCGGTGCGACCACGAAGAACACCTCGTGCCCGGTGAAGTCGGCGGTCAGGCCGAGCAGGCAGGCCCGGGACGCCTCCTCCAGCCCCACCCAGCCCCACAGGTGCTTGGCCTCGAAGGCGAGCCGCTCCTCGTCGCGTGGCTCCCTGGTCGGCGGGTGGGGAGTGATGCCGTGGAAGCGGAGGCTGGCGACCGTGAGGTCGGGCTCCCGGCGTACGAGCGCGTCCGCCTGCTGCTCACCGAGCCACTTCGACAGGCTGTAGGCGTCCTCGGCGTAGGTCGGATGCGCCTCGTCGACCGGCAGGTAGTCGAAGTGGGCGTGCTTGCTGTAGATGCCGCCGATCGCGTTGATGCTGGAGGCGCACACGACGCGGCGGATGCCGAGCTCGACCGCCGCGCGCAGCGCGTGGTAGTTGCCGAGGACGTTCGTGGCGTGGACGAGGTGGTCGGGCGTACCGCCCGGGCCGGGGATCGCGGCGAGGTGCACCAGCGCGTCCGCCTGCGCGGCGGTCAGGCGTTCGAGCAGGTTGTCGTAGTGGGTGACGTCGACGTCCTGGACGGGCACCGACAGGGTCCCGAACGCGGCCCGGACGTCCCGCTCGCCCTCGGCCAGCCCGGTGACGCGGTCCAGCGCGACGACCTCGTGGCCGTCCTTGAGCGCGGCGGCCACCACTCCCCTGCCCAGCCGGCCGTTCGCCCCGGTCACCGCAATGCGCACGCCACCACTCCTCGCGATCTCGCTGTCGGACCAACCGCGGTCGGTTGTCCCTGGCGACATGATCGCGGGCCCGGGCGTCGCGGGGTACGCCGGGGCCCCACGCCGGTCGGCCGGGATCGGCACGTCGTGTGCGGAGGCCCGCCGGCCGGCGGAGGAGCGCGCGACTCTTCCGCGGAAGAGTGCCGGCGGCCGAGTGGGCGCGGGCCTACTCGGACTCGGCGTCGCCGCGCAGGATGATCAGGAAGCCTTCCAGGTCCTCCGGCTTCACGAGGACGTCCCGCGCCTTCGAACCCTCGCTGGGTCCGACGACGCCGCGGCTTTCCAGGATGTCCATCAGCCGGCCGGCCTTGGCGAAGCCGACCCGCAGCTTGCGCTGGAGCATCGACGTGGACCCGAACTGCGTCGACACGATCAGCTCGGCGGCCTGCACCACGAGGTCCATGTCGTCGCCGATGTCGTCGTCGAGTTCCTTCTTGGCGCCCGGTGCGGCGGTGACGTCCTCGCGGTACATCGGCTGCAACTGGGTCTTGCAGTGCTCGACGACCTTGTGGATCTCGCTCTCGGAGACCCACGCGCCCTGGATCCGGATCGGCTTGCTCGCGCCCATCGGCAGGAACAGTCCGTCGCCGTGCCCGACCAGCTTCTCCGCGCCGGGCTGGTCGAGGATGACCCGGCTGTCGGCCATGCTGGACGTCGCGAACGCCAGCCGGGACGGCACGTTGGCCTTGATGAGTCCGGTCACCACGTCGACCGATGGCCGCTGGGTGGCCAGGACCAGGTGGATTCCGGCGGCCCGGGCGAGCTGGGTGATCCGTACGACCGAGTCCTCGACGTCGCGCGGGGCGACCATCATCAGGTCGGCCAGCTCGTCGACGATGACGAGGAGATAGGGGTACGGCGTGAGGATGCGCTCGCTGCCCGGCGGCGGAGTGACCTTGCCGGTGCGGACGGCCTTGTTGAAGTCGTCCAGGTGCCGGAACCCGAACGCCGCCAGGTCGTCGTAGCGGCGGTCCATCTCCGAGACCACCCACTGCAGGGCCTCGGCGGCCTTCTTCGGGTTGGTGATGATCGGAGTGATGAGGTGCGGGATGCCCTCGTAGGCGCTGAGCTCCACCCGCTTCGGGTCGACCAGGATCGTGCGCACTTCGTCGGGGGTGGACCGCATCAGGATCGAACTGATCATGGAGTTGATGAAGGTCGACTTACCCGAACCGGTGGCACCCGCCACCAGCAGGTGCGGCATCTTCGCCAGGTTGGCAACCACGAAGCCGCCCTCGACGTCCTTGCCGAGCCCGGCCACCATCGGGTGGTGGTCGCTGCGCGCGACGTTGGAGCGCAGTACGTCGCCGAGGCTGACGGTCTCCTTGTCGGTGTTGGGGATCTCGACGCCGATCGCGGACTTGCCCGGGATCGGCGACAGGATGCGCACGTCGGTGCTGGCCACGGCGTAGGCGATGTTCTTGCTGAGCGCGGTGACCTTCTCCACCTTGACCGCGGGCCCGAGCTCGACCTCGTACCTCGTCACCGTCGGCCCGCGCGTGTAGCCGGTCACCTGGGCGTCGATCTCGAACTGCTCCAGCACCTCGGTGAGCCGATCGACGACCGCGTCGGAGGCCTTGGTGCGCGCCTTGTGGGCCGAGCCGGGCACCAGCACGTCGTTGGCGGGCAGGGTGTACGTCACGTCGCCGGACAGCGCGAGCTGCTCGACCCGCTGCGGCAGCGGGCTGTGCGGCGGGGGCTCGGCGTGCTTGCCGTCGCTGTCGTCCTTCCCGCCCGCAGCAGCGGCAGCGGCAGCCGCGGCGGCCGCATCGGCACCGGCACCGGCACTGGCACCCGAGGAGTTTGCGTCGCCGGCCGGCTTGCCCTTGCCGCGCTTGCCGAGCTCGCGGCCCTCGAGCACCGGGCTGTCGTACGGCGCGTCGCCGGAGAACCCGGACTCCTCGCCGTCGTTCTCGCTCTTGGCCGCCGCCCCGACCCGCCGTCGGGAACGCGACCGGCGCAGCGGCTGGGTCGGCGCGTCCCCCTTCACGTCGGTCTCGCCGTCGGCCCCGTCGGCGTCCCCGCCGGTGTCCTTGCGCAGGATGTGGTGGTCCCAGGCTTCCCGGAACCGCTCGGGCAGCGCGTGCAGCGGGGTGCCGCCCACCACGACCACACCGAACAACGTCAGCAGGATCAGCAGCGGAACGGCGACGTACACGGTGAGCAGGTCGGCCGGCAGCGACGACATCACGAACCCGATGGCGCCGCCGGCGTGCTCGAGACTCTTGATCCCGCCGGTGGGGCGGGGCAGCCCGTCCTTGATGTGAACCAGCCCGAGGACGCCACCCAGGATCGACGCCCAGCCGATCGCCTGGCGTCCACCGGGACCGTTTCGGTCGGGGTGGCGCAGCGTCCGCCACGCCACCAGGGCGAGCAGGATCGGGATCGACCAGTCGAGCACGCCGACGGTGCCGGCGACCACCCCACGGATCGCCTTCCCGACGTCGTTGGGTATCCGCCACCAGACCGCGGCCGCGACCACGATGGCCAGGCCGACGAACGCCAGGCCGACGCCGTCGCGGCGAAGCTCGGGGTCGAGCTCGCGCGCGCTCGACCCGATCCGCCGGACGATGCCGCCGACGAGATGTGCGATGCCGAGCCAGATGCCGGCGACGAGCCGGACGATCCCGGTCAGCAGCTGACCGAGGACGCTGCCGACCGAACCCGAGCTCTTCCCCCGTGCAGGGCGTCTGGCCTGGGACTTCTTCGCCGCCGCCTTCTTGGCCGGTGGCTTCTTTCCGGACGCGCCGGACCTGTTCGACCGTGCCGGCGCCGCGGACGCCGAGCGGGTGCGGGTGCCGGTGCGCGTGTCCGAGCGTGCGGGGCCGGCCGTGCGGGATTGTCCCCGGCGTACGGGGGAAGACGTCCGGGCCATGGTCAACGAGCCTACGGGATCGAGTCGGCTCGCTCACGTCTCACACGCCGCGACCGGTCCCGCGACCGGCCGAGCGCGACCGCACGGGCGTACAACCCGACCGCCGGGAGTACGAGCAGACCGGTCAGCGCGAGCGCGGCGCGGATGCCGACGCGCTCGCCGACCAGCCCGACGGGCGGGCCGCCGAGGATCTGCCCGGCCGCGTCGACCTGGCCCGACATGGAGAACACGGTCGCCCGGGTGCGCTGCTCGGTGTTCGCCACCAGCCAGCTCGCCACCAGCGGGTGGCACACCGACCGCAGCAGCCCCACCAGCACGCTCGCCGCCGCGGCGAGCCAGAACTCACCGGCCGACGCGAACACCAGCACCCCCGCGACCACGCCGAGCTGGGCGACCACCAGCATCGTCCCGAGGCGCCCGGGACGCGCCGGGTCGAGCCGGCGCCGGACGACCTCGGTGACGGCGACCGAGCCGAGCATGCCGATGACGCTGAACACGCCGAACCACACCACCGGCGTACCGAACGAAGGGAACCGCAGGTTCTCCAGGAAGTGCGCCTGCTGCAGCCGGTCCCAGCCCTCACCACCCAGGCCGAGGAACAGCCCGGCGGCCAGCAGGCACACCAGGACGGGCCGGCCGCGCACCACCCGGGCGCCGGCCACGAACTGCCCGCGCATCGCCGCGAACGATCCCCGCTCGGCCGGTGCCGCCGGCTCGAAGGAGCGTTCCGGCATCACGAACACCAGGACGGCGCCCAGCAACAGCCACACCGCGGCGCCGGCGACGATCGGGAGGTTCAGGCCGATCCCGGCGAGCAGGACGCCCGCGCCGATGCCCGCGACGGTGGTCACCTGGCCGACCTGGGCACCCCGGGTGAACACGGCCGGCGCCCGGTCCTCACCGAGCTCGCCGCTCACCCACGCCTCCTCGGCGCCGTCGACGCAGGTGGAGCCGATGCCCCAGACGACGTTGCCGACGACGATGGCGAGGAACGCGGGGACGAGCCCCTCGAGGAGGGTGCCCGTCCCGATGAGCAGGTAGCCGACGATCACCGACAGCCGGCGGCTGTACAGGTCGGCGATGACTCCGGTGGGCACCTGCGCGAGGAAACAGGTGACCTCCAGCACGGTGCCCACGAGGACGAGTTCGAGGGGACCGAGGCCGACGGTCTGGATCTGGTAGACGAGGTTGAGGGTGAACGCGCAGGCGCCGGCGAAGGAGCCGAGCCCGCGGATCAGGAGGTAGACGGCGTACGCGCGCATACGTGGAACTCCGGACGCGAGGAGATTATGGGCGAACAGCCCTCCGGCGTCGAATGAGTCGACAGGGCGCAGGCGCGCGCGAACGCGGATGGCGTACGCGGAACGCGGGAACGCGGTCGGGCACCGGCGGGCGAGACAGCTCGCCGCCGGTCAGGACGGAGCCGGCAGGTCAGCGACTGGTCGCGGACGTACCCCTCGTCACGACACCGGAGGTCGAAGACGCGGTGCTGGCTCGCATGCGCTGGTCCTTTCGTCCGGCCGGGCGTCGCGGAACTCGCGCGGGAAGTCGCGGAGCCGGGCCGCCCGGGCAGGCCGAGGATAGCCGTCCGGCCAGCCGGTCGCATCCGGATTGCATGCCCTCCGTGGGCCACCCCACCGAACATCCCACCGGCACCCCACCGAGAGGAGATTTCCTCCTCGCGAAGGATCACCGGCCGGTGCTCGGACGTTCATCCTTGCGGGGGCTCGGCAGGCGCCCCGGGCCGCCGGTCCGGCCAGGGCACGTCCCGGAGCTGCCGGGCACACGAGGGAGGACGACACATGACGAAGCCAGGAGTGGTCGGTACGACGGGCACGGGGCCCACCACGGTGCACCCCACCGGGCACACCGCGGCGGAGCCGAATGGCTCGCCGCCGGCACTGGACACCGACTACTTCCAGGATCCGGAGGCGGTCCACGCGGCGCTCCGCGAGGAGGGGCCGGCCCGCAAGGTCGTACTCCCCCACGGCTGGGAGACCTGGATCGTGACCAGGTACGACGAGGCCCGGGCAGCCCTCGCCGATCCGCGGCTGCTGAAGAACGGCCGGGTGCTGGACCAGTACATGGACCCCGAGCAGCTCGGCGACGAAATGGTCTTCGCCGAGGCGTTGCGTGCGCACATGCTGAGCTCGGACCCGCCCGACCACACCCGGTTGCGCAAGCTCGTCAACAAGGCGTTCACCTCCCGCCGGGTCGAGGCGCTGCGTCCCCGGATCGAGGCGATCACCGAGGAGCTGCTGGACGCGATGGCAGCGCGCGGCGCGAATGGTGAGCCGGTCGACCTGATCGACGCCTTCGCGTTCCCACTGCCGATGACGGTGATCTGCGAGCTGCTCGGCGTTCCCTTCGAGGACCGCGAGGACTTCCGCGCCTGGTCCGCGGTGGTGCTCGCCGACGACCCGACCGACGACGAGGTACGCACCGCGTCGTACGCCATGGCCGCCTACCTCAGCCAGCTGATCGCGGCCAAGCGCGCCAACCCCGGTGAGGACCTGCTCACCGGCCTGGTGCAGGCCCGCGACGACAACGACCGGCTGGAGGAGAACGAGCTGATCGCGATGGCGTTCCTGCTCCTCGTCGCCGGGCACGAGACGACCGTCAACCTGATCGGCAACGGCGTGCTCGCCCTGCTGCGCAACCCCGACCAGCTCGACCGGCTGCGCGCCGACCCGACTCTGGTGGGCGGCGCGGTCGAGGAGTTCCTGCGCTACGACGGGCCGATCAACCTCGCCACCATGCGGTTCACCTCCGAGGCGGTGCGGCTCGGTGACGTGGAGATTCCGCGCGGACAGTTCGTCCTGGTGTCGCTGGCCTCTGCCAACCACGACGAGAACCGGTTCCCCGGGGGCGGGCACCTCGACGTCACCCGGCGGGGCGGCGGGCACCTGGCATTCGGCCACGGGATCCACTACTGCGTCGGTGCGCCGCTGGCCCGGCTGGAGGCGGAGGTGGCGTTCCGCCGGATGCTCGACCGCTTCCCCAAGCTGTCGCTGGCGTTGGAGCCCGACGAGGTGCGGTGGCGGCACAGCAGCCTGATCCGGGGCGTGGAGAGTCTTCCAGTACGCCTGTCCTGACCGCGGCGACCGGGCATGACCGGTTTCCGCACGACCGCGCTGGTCGTGCGGTGATCTTCGGTAGGGTCGGCGCGAGGCACTGACGGCTGCCGGCTCGGCCGGCAACTGCAGGCTCGGCCGGCAACTGCGGAACGGAGATCCATGCGCGTCGCCGACATCGACGTCTGGGTTGTCAACGTCCCCTTGACAACCACGTTCGCCAGCAGCTTCGAGGCGAAGGCCGGCACCACCCGTACGCTGATCCGCGTCCGCGACCACGACGGGCTGGAGGGCTGGGGCGAGACCATGCACGGCCGGCCGACCGCGGCGCTGGTCGAGCGGATCAGGGACCAGTTCGTCGGCGCCGACCCGCGTGCGAGCGCGGCGATCCGGCGTACGTGCGCGATGGTGCCGTTCTTCTACGGCTACATCGGATACTGCGCGCTGGCCGGGCTGGAGATGGCGTTCCTCGACCTCGCCTGCAAGGCCACCGGGGTGCCGCTGCACCTGTACCTCGGCGGCGCGGTCCGTGACGTCGTACCCCTCACCGGACTGCTCACCCGGGGCGCCGCCGGCGACGTGGCCCGCGCCGACCAGCCGGCCGTACTGGCCGACAAGGCCACCGAGATCGTGGCCACGCACGGGTTCACGGCGCTGAAGTTCAAGGGCTCCACCGACGCGCGGTTCGACGTGTCGGTGATGAGGGCGCTGCGGGCGAAACTGCCCGACACCGCGCTGCGCGTGGACCCGAACGCCGTCTGGTCGGTGCCCGAGTCGGTGTGGGCCGGTCGTCAACTCGACGCCCTCGACCTGGAGTACCTCGAGGACCCGTGCGCGGGCCTGGAGGGGATGGCGCAGGTGCGTGCGCAGATCGCCACTCCCCTGTGCACCAACATGTGTGTCGTACGCGAGGAGGACCTCGCCCCCGCGGTGCGGATGGGTGCGGTCGACATCATCCACGCCGACGTGCACAAATGGGGCGGTGTCGGCCCGACGATGAACCTCGCCGCCACCTGCCGGGCTTTCGGTCTCGGGCTGAACTTCCACAGCGGCGGCGAACTGGGTATCTCCACCGCATGCCATCTCCAGGTCGCCGCGGCACTCGACCGGCTCGACCATGCCGTGGACGCGATGTACTACCTCGCCGACGGCGACGTCCTGACCGAGCGCATCGAACTGTCCCACGGAAGCCTGCCCGTACCCCAGGGTGCCGGCCTCGGCGTCGACGTCGACCTCGACCGGGTCCTCCACTACGCCCGCCGCAACGAGAAGGAGGGCGACCACACGCCCTGAGGTCGCACACCCTGCTCGTCCCGCCCCACGATCCGGAGCCGACGCCGTGACCCCGCCGCCGACCGACCCACTGACCACCCTGCTGGAACACGCCCGCACGGACCGGGTGTACTCCGGGGCGGCCTGGTCGGCCGGCACCGCCGACGGACCCGTCCGTCGCGGTCACCTCGGCACCCTCGCCTGGAACGGCGAGCCGGTGACCGAGGACACCGGGTGGGACCTTGCCTCGCTCACCAAACCCGTCGCCGGGTTGGTAGTGATGGCCCTGGTCGAGCGTGGTCTGCTCGCGCTGACCGACCCGGTGGCCATGCACCTGCCCGAGTACGCCGGCACGGACAAGGCCGACCTCACCGTCTGGCACCTGCTGACCCACACCTCCGGCATTCCGGGCGGGCAGCGCCTCTACCGCGACCACCCTGACCGGGACGGCCTGCTGGCCGCGGTCCGCGACCTTCCGCTGCGCGGCGGGCCGGGCACCCGGGTGGAGTACAGCTCGCAGGGCTTCATCGTGCTCGGCCTGGTCGCCGAGGCCGCCGCCGGCCGGCCGCTGGACGCGTTGGTACGCGAGTACGTCGCGGAGCCGCTCGGCGCCACCGACCTCACCTACAACCCGCCGCGGGAACGCTGGCGCCGCACCGCGGCCACCGAGGAGTGCGCCTGGCGCGGCCGGCTGATCCAGGGCACGGTGCACGACGAGAACGCCGAGGTGCTCGGCGGGATCTCCGCACACGCCGGGCTGTTCGCCACCCTCGCAGACGTCGAACGCCTCGGGCTGGCGCTCGTCCGCGGCGGCCGCGCCGAGCACGGCCGGCTGCTGGCCCCGCGTACGCTCGCGGTGATGACCAGGCCGGCGACCGACCACCTGAACCTCCGCAGGTCCCTTGCCTGGCAGGGAAACGACCTGCTGTCGACACTTCCCGGCGACCTGATGAGCGGGTCGGCGTACGGACACGCGGGTTTCACCGGCACCAGCCTGTGGGTCGATCCAGAGCTCGGGCTCTACGTCACCCTGCTCACCAACCGCGTCCACCCCGAACGCGACGCCAGCACGATGCCCCGGCTGCGGCCGCGTTTCCACAACCTCGCGGTGACCGCGGTGCTCGCCGAACTCGCGACAGGCGGGTGAGGCGTCAGCCGCGGCGGAACGCGAGGTTCGCGCTGCGGCACAACGACGCCAGCTGCCAGGCGGAGATCACGCCGGTGGCCAGTGACAGCGCGACCGCGGCCGACGAGCCGGCCAGCATCCACTCGATCAGCTCGGCGTTGGCGACGTTCATCACCACCGAGCAGGCGGTGGAGACCAGCACCGCTCCGCCGCACAGGATGACCAGCAGGGCGAGGACCAGCCGTACCGGAACCACCCGGCGCGCCGACACCACGAGCAGGGCGGCCAGGACGCAGCCGGCGGCCCCGCCGGCGATGCCGGCCCAGTCGGTGAGGTCGGACAGAACGCCCAGCCGCCACTGGCGGTGTGGCGCCGGTGTGCTCGGCAGCTCGGCGCGCCACGTGAGGCCCCAGGCGAGCACCGTCGCCGGCATCGACAGCGCGCACACCGCGGCCGTCCGCCGGCCCTGGACCGCCGCGAGTTCGGGGGCGTACTCGGCGGCGACGTCCGCCACCGGCCCACACTCGCGGACGGCCCTGACCTGTGCCTCCCGCTCCGGCATCCCCGCCTCGACATAGGCGTCGGCGGCGTCGTGGAGCCCGTCGGCGAGTTCGGCGGTGACGTCCCGCCGGGCGGCGCGCGGGCCGCGGAGGGCGTGGCCGAGGGCGGTGACGTACGCACCGATCGGTCCGTCGTCGCGGCGGCCGGGCACCGGTGTCGTCGACGTCGTTGTCATCGAGGTCACGGCCGTCACCGTCCCAGCCGTTCGGTTCGTCCCGGCTGTTCGGCGGCACCGGCGGGCGCGGGCCGCGACGGTGTACGGGCGGCAGCGGCGAACGCCGACCGCAGCGACCGGGCCAGCGACCTCGCCAACAGGCACGCGCAGACGACGGTGACCGAACCCACCAGTAGCCCGATCCAGGACGTCGCGAACGCCCGACTCGGCCCGTCGGCGTTGGCGACCATCATCGCCACCGAACAGCTCAGCGTGACCGTGAACGCGATCACGCCGATCACTCCGACCGCGCCGGTGAGCGAGGTGGCCGGGCGACCGCGCCGGGCCGCGAGCATCATCAGCAGGATCAGCGCCACCGCACAGCAGCCGGCCAGCAGGTCGGCTCCGGTGACGACCCGGGACAGCGCCGACACGACGGGGTTGGGTGGGGCGTTCCACGGGCCGGGGATCATCCACGGGACGTCCCACAGGAGGTTGAGGCCGGGCATGAGTACCGCGACCAGCATCGCCGTGTGCCGGCCCTGGAGCGCGGTGAGTTCGGGGCGATAGGCGGCCGCGGCGTCCTCGGCCGGCCCGCACTCGGCGACCGCCCGCGCCTCGGCGTCCTCCGCCGGGACACCGGCCCGGACGTGGGCCTGCGCGGCGTCGTGCAGTCCGTCGGACAGTTCGTGCAGCATCCCCGCCCGGGCCGACGCCGGACCGGGCAACAGGTGGCGTACCCGCCGGACGTAACTGTCGATGGGTGCGCTCATCGCGACTCCCCCAGGACACCGCCGATCGCCGTGGTGAACCGGCTCCAGTCGGCGCGCTCCCTGGCCAGCTCCTGCCGCCCGGCGCGGGTGAGCTGGTAGGTGCGCCGCCGGCGGCCGCCGACGATGCTCCACTGGCCGGAGATGTACCGGGCTCGTTCGAGGCGGCGCAGCGCCGGATAGACGCTGCCGGTGGGCAGGTCGAGGACGCCACCGCTGCGGGCCTGCAGGGCCTCGATGATCGCGTAGCCGTGCAGGGGCCCGTCGGCGAGGGTCGCGAGCAGCAGCGCGTCGAGGTGCCCGCGCACGATGTCGGCCTTCACGAGTACGCAGCCTACCCATCCGCACCACTGTCGGACAGCTCCGCGGCGCGCCTCTCAGGGCCGATCTCCGGTATTCCCCTGAGCGGATCCCGGGGTGAACGCGGGCGGAGAAGACCAGGGAACAACCCGATTCATATGTAGGCAGCCGACACATAGCCTGGGCGGCGTCCGCATTCGACTCGAGGAGGTCCGTTGCCGTCCGCCGTCCTCGCCGCCAGCCCGCGGCCCAGCCCACCGGGCGCCCCCGCTGGCGGGCCGCGCGCCACGCTGTGGCTGCTGCGGCTCGTCGCGCTCGTCCACGCCGGCCTGGTGGTCGGCCAGCCCGTGCTCGCCGGCATCTACCTCAGCGGCCGCTTCGACGCGCTCGCCACCCACTCACTCAACGCCGGCCTGGTGATTCTCGCCTGCATGGTGCAGTTCGGCGCCGCGCTGGTCTATGTCTGGCCCGGTCGAGGACGCGGCTGGCCCGCCCTCGTCACGGCGATGTTGTTCTTCGCCGAAGGGATCCAGACCGGCATGGGGTACGCCGGCAAACTCGCCGTGCACGTACCGCTCGGCGTCGCCGTCGTCACCACGCAGGTGGTCCTCGTGGTCTGGCTCTTCCGTGCCGGAGCCCGCCGCCCCAGATCTCGCCCGAAGGCAGGTGAGCAGGCATGACCGCGATGACCGAATCCCGGCCGGACAGGCCCCGCACAAGGCCACGTCGATCCCTGCTGGCGTTGCGGATCGCCGCCCTGCTCACGTGCGCGGCGTTGTTCCTCCAGCCCGTGCTGGCCGGAAGCTACCTCTCCGGCGACGTGGGCGCGCTCGGGACGCACGAGGCCAACGCGCGCGTGGTCACCGCACTCGCGTTCGGCCAACTCCTGACCACGGTGCTGTACGTCTGGCAGGGCGGCGGACGCTGGTGGCCGGCCGCAGCGCCCGCGGCGCTGCTGGTGGCCGTCGTGACGCAGGTGTTCCTCGGCTACCACCACACCCTGCTCGTGCACGTTCCCCTCGGCGTGGGCCTCGTTCTTAGCCAGATCCTCTTCACCTGTTGGCTGTTGGGCCCACGCGCCCGTGAGGCCCGAGTGCGTAGGGAGCACCGTTGATGAGTACACGCCTGTCAAGGCGAGGTTTCCTCGGGCTGGTCGGTGCGGCCGGCGCGGCCGGAGTCGCCGGGTCGTTCGGCCTGACCGGCTGCGGCCGGGACACCACCGGGCAGACGGCCCAGCTGCTCACCAGCCTCACACCGCGACCACGGCCGTACGCCGTTCCGCTGCCGGTGCCCGCTGTCAAGGAGCCCTTGCTCAGGGACGCCACCACCGACTACTACGAGATCGTCCAGCGGGTCGCCGACGTGGAGATCCTGCCCGGCCTGAAGACACCGATCCTCGGGTACGACGGCATGTTTCCCGGCCCCACGCTGGTGAGCCGCAGCGGCCGGCGGACCGTCGTACGTCACCGCAACACCCTCCCCGTGCCGACCGTGGTGCACCTGCACGGCGGGCACACGCCATCCGACCACGACGGCTACCCGATCGACCTGGTGCTGCCGGTCGGCGGCTGGAACCCGGGTGCGGGACACGGCCACGGAGCCGGTCACGGCGCGGGCTCGACGACCGGCTCCATGACCGGCGACGTCCGCAGGGGCGAGCGCGACTACGCGTATCCGTTCCACCAGCGCGCGGCGACGTTGTGGTACCACGACCACCGGATGGACTTCACCGGTGCGCAGGTCTACCGAGGTCTGGCCGGCTTCCATCTGGTGCACGACGACGAGGAGCAGGCGCTGCCGCTGCCGAGCGGCGAACGGGACGTGCCGCTGATGATCTGCGACCGGGCGTTCGAGGAGAACGGCGCCTTCCGCTATCCCGCACTCGACCGGGAGCTCCGCTCAACGCCCGGTGTCACCTCCGCTTACATGGAAGGCGTTCTGGGCGACGTCATCCTGGTCAACGGCGCACCGTGGCCGGTGCTGGAGGTGGCCGCCGCGCGCTACCGCTTCCGGATCCTGAACGCCTCCAACGCCCGCCGCTACCGGCTGGCCCTGGACCCGGGTCCTGGCGAGGGCACGCCGTTCGTCCAGATCGGCGGGGACGGCGGGCTGCTCGAACACCCGGAGGGCCAGGACACCATCGTCGCCGCCCCGGCCGAACGCTTCGACGTGGTGGTGGACTTCTCGGCGTACAAGCCCGGAACTGTGGTGACGATGGTCAACCAACTGGGCAGCGGGCCGACCGCGCGGGTGATGCGGTTCCGGGTGACTCACCGGGTGAAGGACGACACCGCGATCCCTTCCACGCTCGGCAGAATCGAGAAGCTCGACCCCGCGAAGGCGGTGCGCACGCGGGAGTGGCGGTTCGCCAGGGGAGACGTGCACGGCGAGAAGGGCTGGACGATCAACGGCCGACCGTTCGACCCGCGCCGGATGGACGCCCGGCCCCGGCTCGGCGACATCGAGATCTGGCGGTTCCAGGCCGACCTGCACCACCCGGTGCACGTGCACCTCGACCCGTTCCAGGTGGTCCGGCGCGGCAACGGTGGTCCGGGACGCTTCGACGCCGGCTGGAAGGACACCGTCGACCTGCGGCCAACGGAGTACGTCGACGTCGCGGTGCGCTTCACCGACTATCGCGGGCCGTACCTCCTGCACTGCCACAACCTCGAACACGAGGACATGGCGATGATGGCGGCGTTCGCCACCACCTGACGCGGACGGCCGCCGAGCCGCGGTGCCGCCTCGGCGACGCGTGCCGCCTCGGCAAAGCGTGCTACCTCGACGCCGGCTACCTCGACGTGAAGGCGCGGTGCACCTTGCCGACCGCGCGGGCGATGTCGTCCACGTCGGCGGCGGTGTAGCGCTCGTTCCAGGACACCACCAGCAGCCGCTCGCCGATCAGGCGTTCGGCCTCCGGGCACAGCCCGACGTCGTACGCCGGCTCGACCCGCGCGGGCGGTGAGTGCAGCGGATAGCCGGAACGGCCGTAGGTGCGGCGCTCGGTGAGCACCGGAGTCCGGTAGACGGGCCGGGTCAGGTAGCCGCCGTTGGCGGGGATGCCCTCCGCTGCCAGTGCCTTGCCGTAGTCGTGGCAGGTGCCGCCGGCCCGGCCGGGGTCCACGACGAGGGGGTACTGCCAGTAGCTCACGCCACCCTCGTCCGGCGGAATCGCCAACCCCGCAAGGCCGGAAAGGGCAGCACCGAGCCGCTGCGCCCCGGCCCGCCGGTCGGCCACCACGCCGGCCAGCTTCGGCAGCTGGGCACGCGCCACCGCCGCCTGGAGCTCGGTCATGCGGTAGTTGGTGGACAGGAACAGGTGCGTGCGTTCGTCGGTGTCGCGCGGCCAGCCCTTGTCCGCGAACAACCGCATCCGCCTGGCCAGGTCGTCGTCGCCGGTGACGCACAGACCGCCGTCGCCCGCGGTGATGTGCTTGGACTGCTGCAGGCTGAAGCAGCCGATCTGGCCGACCGTGCCGGCCAGCCGACCGTCCGAGCAGCGGGTGAGGTACGCCTGGGCGCAGTCCTCGACCAGCAGCAGGCCGTGCTCGTCGGCCAGCGCCCGCAGCTCCACCACCGGTGCCGGCGCCCCGAACAGGTGCACCGCGATGATCGCCCTGGTACGCGCGGTGATCCGGTCGCGGACCGAGGCCACGTCGAGATTGCCGGTACGCGGATCGACGTCGGCGAACACCGGAACCGCGTTCTGCATCAGGATCGGCAGCACGGTGCCCGCGTCGGTGATCGGCGTGGTGATGATCTCGTCGCCTGGCTCGGGGTCGACCGCGGCGACCGCGAGGTGGATCGCGGCGGTGCCCGAACTCGACGCGACCGCGTGCGGGAGGCCGTAGTAGTCGGCGAACTCGCGTTCCAGCTGCCGGGTCTCGTCGCCGACCGTGCTGTTCAGCCGGCCGGAGGCCACCACCCGGGTGACCGCCTCGATCTCCTCCGCACCCAGGGTGCGGCCCGCGGCGTTGCCCACACTGGGGAACGCCGCGGTGCGGACCGGCGTGCCGCCGTCGAGTGCGAGGGTCTCCTCGCCTGGCTGGCTCATGCGTACCTCACCATGCCTACCTCACCATTCCCAACTCGCAGGGGAATCCGTCGCTGCGTACGTTCTGCCCGGCCGAACCACAATCTATACGGTCTTGACCTAAAGTCCAGTACGCGGCAAGCTCGCCTGGAACGCTCCCGCAGCACGGCCCGCATATCTGCCGCACGTCCGCTGCACGTCCTCGCATGTCCCCCGCCCGGAGGAGACAGCAATGACCAGTTCCGGCCCCGCCGACAGCTCCGCGTACGGCCCCGCTCCGGACTCTGCCCACTCGCACAGCACAGCTGGTCGTGGTCCGGGCCGGCGCGACGTCCTCCGCCTCGCCGCCTTCGGCGCGGTCGGTGCGGTCGGTGCGGTCGGCGTGCTCTCGCCCCTCTCCAGGCCGGCCCGGGCCGACGCGGCCCTGGCCACCACGGGCGGGCCGGGCGCAGCAGCGGTTGCCATGACGCTGACCGCCTCGACCCTGACCCCCTCGACGAAGGCCGGCTCGACGTACTACACCCCGGAGAAGGTGGCCGCGGTCCGGCGCAACATCGCCGCCTACGACTGGGGTGCGCGGCTGCGCGACAACGCCGTGGCGGCCGCGAAGCCCTATCTCGACAAGGGCGACGAGTGGCTGTGGAACCTCGTCACCTGCCAGCGCCTGCCCCGCAGCTACGCCGTCAACCAGACGCTCGGCTCACCCGTCACCGGCAAGGACATCTTCCGGTTCGGCAACTACCCCTACACGGCCGATCCGCTGAACCGGCCGTGGAAGATCGTCGACCCCTCCTGCGACTACGTCTTCCCCACCAACGACTTCGGCGCCTACTACGCCAGCGGCCTGGACGAGCACTGCGAGTTCGACCCCGCCCGCGCCGATCGCTCCCTGCTGGTCAACGAGCTCTACCCCGAGAAGGGCCCGACGTGGGGAGTCGACGACGGCTTCGGCTGGGTCGACGGCAACGGCGACAAGTGGACGTTCGTCGCCTACTACCACCACTGGCACCTGTGGTACGCCGGGGTGGAGACGGCGAAGGGCGTGATCCAGAACGCGTTGCGGTCCCTGCGGGACGCCTACATCTACACCGGGGAGGCGAAGTACGCCCACGCCGGGCTGGTCCTGCTGGACCGGATCGCCGACGTCTATCCCGCGATGGACGCCGCGGCCTACAAGCGCGCGGACGGCTACCTGCAGTCCGACGGCCTGTCCGGACAGGGAAAGATCCTCGGCTGCATCTGGGAGGTCGGACTCTCCAAGGACTTCGTGGCCGCCTACGACGCGTTCTTCCCGGCGATCGCGACCGCCGACGACGCCGACGTGCTGGCGTTCCTGTCCGCCAAGGCGCAGAAGTACGCCCTGCCGGCCAAGGACAGCGTGGCCGCGCTCAAGCAGAACCTCGAGGACGGCCTCGTCCGCCAGGTCTACCCGGCGGTGAAGGCACACCAGATCGCGGGCAACTTCGGTACCCACCAGGCCACCCTGGCCACCGCGGCGGTCGTACTCGACTCCGACACCGAGACGAAGGAGCAGATCGACTTCGTCTTCAGGACCGGCGGCCGGGTCAGCACCCCCAAGCTACACATCACCGGCGGCAACCTGAGCGCCACGCTGGTCGACGACGTGGACCGGGACGGCATGGGCGACGAGGGCGCGCCGCACTACGACTTCATCTGGCCGACGGCGATCGCCGGGGTCGTCGACGCGCTCGAGGGCTACCCGAAGTACGCCTCCGCCGACCTGTGGAAGCACCCGAAGTACCTCCGGATGGTCCAGGCCACACCGATGGTGACCATGCTCAACCGCTACACGCCGAGCATCGGCGACACCGGCACGACGGGCGGGCCGGAGCTGTACGGCAGCGCGACCCAGTACACCGGGCAGTTCGAGCGGACCGGCGGGCTGGAGCTCGCGCAGTCGGCGTACCTCCTCAACGGCAACAAGATCGACGGGCTGTACGGCAGCATCTGGTCCGCCGACGTGGAGGGGACCCGGGACCGGATCGCCGCGCTGATCAAGGAGCACGGGCCGCTGAACCTCGGCTCGGAGAACCACACCGGCTTCGGGTTCGCCGCGCTACGGGTGGGCCAGGGCGCCACCCGCCGGGAGCTGTGGACGTCGTACGGCCGAACGACCGGGCACGGGCACGCCGACGCGCTCAACCTCGGGTTGTTCGGCTTCGGTGTCGACCTGCTGCCCGACCTCGGCTACCCGGAGTTCGCCGACACCAACGCCCGCCGGGTGGAGTGGACGTCCAACACGGTTGCCCACAACACCGTGGTGGTCGGCGCGACCCGGCAGGCGGTGGAGTGGGTCGGCCTGCCGTGCGGATTCGCCGCCGGTGAGCGGGTGCGGATGTTCGACGTCGCCGCGCCGAAGGCCTACCCCACGACCAGCCTCTACCGCCGGGTGACCGCACTGGTCGACATCGACGGCGACAACTCCTACGCCGTGGACGTCTTCCGGGTCGAGGGCGGCAGCCAGCACCACTTCTCGTTCCACGCCGCGGAGGGCCCGGTCACCACTACCGGGCTCACGCTCACCGACCAGGCAGGCGGAAGCTACGCCGGTCCCGACGTCGAGCCGCCGGCCGACAACGCCACGCCGCGTGCGGGAGCGAGTGGGTTCGACTGGCTGTCCAACGTGTCCCGCGACGCCGACCCCGATCCGGCGTACAGCGTGGACTGGGCGGTGAAGGACACCTGGAACGTCCTGGATCCCGACCCCGACCTGCACGTGCGGCTCACCATGCTGGGCGACGTCGACGAGGTGGCCCTGTGCGACGGCATCCCGCCGCGCAACAAGCCCGGCAACCCTTCGAAGCTGCGGTATCTCCTCGCCAGGCGCGCGGGCACCGACCTCGCCAGCCAGTTCGTGTCGGTGGTCGAGCCGTACGTCGGCGATCGCCTGGTGAAGTCCGTGGAGTCGGTACGCGTGGAGGCCACGGACGGCAGCATCGCACCGCACGAGGCCACCGCCGTCAAGGTGACCTTGACAAGCGGCCGGGTCGACTACGTGGTGAGCTCGCTGCGTACCGACGTCGTGCTCCGGGTGGACGGACGCTTCGTCTTCCGCGGCTCGTTCGGGGTCTACTCGCTGTCGGCCGGACGACCGGTGTACGCGTTCGGGCACGACGCCTCGATGGTGGCCGCGGTGAACCAGGTGCGCGGTCCGGCCGCCCTCACCGGCACGGTCACCGACTTCACCCGCGGCCTCAGCACCGACAACTCCCTCACCCTCCGGCTCGCCGGCGCCGCTCCCGCACCGGAGTCGGTCGTGGGCAGCTACGTGTACGTCGACAACGACGGCGTACGCAACGCGGTCTACCGCATCGTCGGCGCCACGCGAAAGGATGCCCGCACCCTCGTGCTGGACATCGGTGACGTCACCACGATCCGGGGGTACGTCGATCCGGAGGACTTCGACAAGGGGTACACCTACGACGTGGCCGAAGGTGCCGCCGTCCGCATCCCGCTCACCCGGGAGTGGACGACATGACCGCCGGCCGCGCCGTCCCGGACACCGTTCCACACGCCGTCCCACCCACCGAACCAGCCACCGAACCAGCCGAACCACACGAGGTGACCGCACTCATGGCCAGCACGCTCGCCCTCCGGGGCGGCACTCCCGTCCGTACCCGTCCCTTCCCCGCCTGGCCGCGCGCCGATGAGCAGGTGGGCGCCGAACTGCTCGACGTCCTCGACTCGGGTAAGTGGGGCAGCACACACGGCGACCGGGTGGCGGCGTTCGAACGCGACTTCGCCGACTACCAGCAGGCGGCGCACTGTGTCTGCGTGAGCAACGGAACCCTGGCCCTGGTCGCCGCGCTGCGTGCGGCCGGGGTCGGGATCGGCGACGAGGTGATCGTTCCGCCGTACACCTTCATCGCCAGCGCGGCGGCGGTGGTGCTCGTCGGCGCGGTCCCGGTGTTCGCCGATGTCGACCCGGCCACCCACCTGCTGGACCCGGTGGCGGCCGCGGCCGCGATCACCCCGCGCACCCGGGCGGTGATGCCGGTGCACATCGCCGGCCGTCCGTGCGACCTGGACGCGTTCGCCGCGCTCGGCCGCGAGCACGGCGTGGCGATCGTCGAGGACGCCGCTCAGGCCCATGGTGCGGAGTGGCGGGGCCGCCGCGTCGGGGCGCTCGGCGACCTCGGAACGTTCAGTTTCCAGACGTCGAAGAACATGAGTGCCGGCGAGGGCGGCGCGGTGGTCACCAACGACGACCGGCTGGCCGAACGCCTGTACGCGCTCGCCAACGTCGGCCGGGTCCGCGGCGGCGGGTGGTACCAACACGAGCACCTGGGCTACAACCTGCGGCTGACCGAGTTCCAGGCGGCGATCCTCACCGGGCAGCTGCGCGACCATCCGGCGACCCAGGCGACCCGGGACGCGAACGCCCGGCTGCTCGGCTCGTTGCTGGGTGAGGTGGAGGGTGTGTCTCTCCCCTCGGAGGACCCGAACGTCACCGCCCACGGCCGGCACCTGTTCCTGATGCGCCTGCCCGCGCTGGGTGCCGCCGGGAAACGGGACGCGTTCGTGCAGGCGCTGGCCGCGGAGGGCATTCCCTGCTCGGGCGGTTACGTCGGCCTGCACCGCAACAACGCGCTGCGGGAGGAGATCGCCACGCTCACCAAGCGACTGGAGGTCCCGTACGCCGAGCCGCGGGTGCCGGGCGCCGAACAGGTCGCCGCCGACACCGTGTGGCTGCCGCAGCCGGCCCTGCTCGGCGACGAGGCCGACGTACGCGACATCGCCGCGGCGGTGAGCAAGGTTCTCGGCCAGGCGCACACGCTCTGAGCGGTGAGCGGTGGGTACCCGGGACCGTGCGGCGAACCAGGCTCGCACGCCATTCGTCCCCTGGACTCACCGCGAAGTGTGGAGACGTACGGGTGCTACAGGCCCCGTAGGTCTCCACACTTCGCCCAGGAAAGCCCGGCCGAGCGTCCGGTTCGGCCACGCGGGCCGGGTGGGGGTCGGACACGAGCCGCGGTGCAGCGCCTAGGCTCGGGTACGCAGCAGGGCCGCCGACCTCCGCGGGGTGGGCCGACGGCCCTGCTGCTCAGTACGACACAGCAGGCCAACTGCGGCCGACGGCCCTGCTGCCCAGTACGACACAGCAGGCCAACTGCGGCCGACGGCCCTGCTGCCCAGTACGACATACCGGGTCAACTGCGGCCGACGGCCTGCTGCTCAGTACGACACAGCAGGCCAACCACGGCCGACGGGCACTACTGCCTTACTGCCACCCGCGGGGTGCCAGCGTGAATCACCACCCCGCCTCCCCAGCGACCACCAAGCTTCAAAGGGAGTGCCGGCCATGGACGATCTCGCCACCCGGGTCCGACGGCTCGAGGACCGAGCCGCCATCAGCGAGACCGTCATCAACTACTGCCTGAACGTCGACCGCAGAGACTGGGCGACCTTCACCCGCTGCTTCACCGATCCGGTGCTGACGGAGTACCACGACGGCCGGCCGACGAGCTCGACCAGCCGGGCGGGTCTGGTCGCGCTGATCTCCGAGGCGCTCGACGGCTTCACGCTGACTCAGCATCTGAGCGCCAACCACGTCATCACGTTCGACACCGCTGATCCCGATCTGGCCACCTGCGTGTCGACGATGTATGCCCAGCACCTGATCCAGGGCTCCCCGAACGGAGAGTTCTATCTGCTGCGCGCCATCTACACCAACCATCTGCGCCGCACCTCCGAAGGATGGCGTATCGAAGGCATCGAGACCGAGCGTCGTTGGGAAGAGGGGAACCTCACCGCCGTCGACGAGGCGATCCAGCGCACCCGACGAGGTCGTTCGGGCACGTAGGACGGTCAGCGCTGGTCAGCCTCGGCGGGCGTACCAGTTGAGGTTGGCGACACACAGCAGGCCGGAGCCGAAGCCCGGCTGGACCTGCCGGTCGTCGTAGATCGCCCGGGTGTGGGTGAACACCCGCCCGTCCCACCACGCGACCGCCATCCACCTGGGCGCCTGGAGGTACTGCCCGGACGCGGCGAGTCCGCCGCCTCCGTCGACCCGGGTGTACGTGGTGGCGATGCCCTCGGGTGTCGTGGTGGCCAGGTTGCGGGTGTACGTCGCTGCAAACGCGGCCATGTCCGCACCGCGGAAGACCACGCCAGACCGGAACGCCCGGACCGCGAAGTCCACCTCGATCGCGCCGTGGCTCACGTCCTCGTACTGCTGGGCGCCGCGACCGGCCGACCCGTACGCCGGGGTGTAGGCCGACACGTCCGTGGCGGGGTTGCCGGTCTTGGCGTAACCGTCGTACATCCGGCTCGTGGTCGGCCAGTAGTGCCAGCCGGCCGCACCGGCGCTGTCAACCTCCAGTTGCGCGGCGAACATCCGGGCAAGCCGGCCGGCCCGGTCGCGGTAGGTCCGGTCCCGGCTGACCTCGGCGAGCGCGAGGTACGTGCGGCCGAGTGCCACGCTCTGGTTGATGGGCTGGATGTTGCCGTCGTACGGGACCGGCATGCCCTTGGGCCACTGGAACCACCCGGTGCCGTCGGGGCCGTCGCGCCACTCCTCGTCGTGCACCGCGGCCGCGTCCCGTGCCGCCGCGGCGTACTCCTCGGCCTTGCGGCCGTAGCGCGGATCGCGGCGCAGGCGCGGTTCGGTGAGCACGGTGGCGGCGAACCACGCGAGCGGGTGGCTGATCATCCCGGTGTGCACCGCGAACACGACCGGCACGGAGGCGAGGGCGGTGTCGCCCGGCGCCGGTGGGTCACCCGCCGCGGGTGCCGGGCGCAGGTCGCGCACGGTCGCCATGGTCCCGGTGGGGTACGCGTCGTACACCCGGGTGACAACGTAGTCGGGACTGGCCGGGTCCATGGTCACGTCGGCGAAGGTGTCGGTCCGGGCGTACTGCGTGTTCGTCACGGCGAGGGTGAACCGCTCGCCCTCGCCGGCTCGCACGCTCGCGGTCGCCCGGTCGGCGTAGGCCAGTGCGCTGCGCACCTCCAGCAGGGGCGCGCCGCCCGCATCGACCAGCCGGGCGATCCCAACGGTGTAGGGGTTCATCGCCCGCCACGCCGGCCGGCACCGACCGGCGTAGTCGGTGACGCCGCGCTCGCTGTCGCGGTTGGCGAGCACCAGATCGGCGTTGTGCACGAACCGGTCGAGGTAGTAGGTGTCGCGGTAGGCGTCGTACATCCGCAGGAAACTCGCCAGCACGTACGACTGACCCCAGGCCAGCCCGCCGGCCTCGTTCGGCTGGTCCGGCTGCCCGGCGCTCCCGCTCTCGTGGAAGGCGCGGTCGAAGCTGTCGTACGTCTCCCGCGCGGTGTAGTCGTACGCCGATTGCTCCGCCTGCGCCGACAGCGTCGTCGCGGCCAGGGCGCGGCGGGTCGGTGTCAGGGCCGGTACGCCGGCACCGCCGACCACACCGACCCCGGCCGCGCCGAGCACCATCGCGGAGGTGCCGCACCGGCGCAGGAAGCTCCGACGGCCGAGTTGCCAACTGCTCATGGGTTGCCCACTGCTCATGGTTCCTCCCTCAGTCGGACCGCCCGCGGCGGCCGGAGGTCAGCCGGGCCGGCCGGCGGTGGTGACGGTGAACACCGACGTTCCGGCCGGAAGGTCGGCGGCGAGTTCGAGCAGCCGGCGTCCGTGCCGGGTCACCACGGCGCAGGTCGCGTCGCCGGTGAGCACCCGCGGCGTGGCCCCGGCATCATCGTCAGGTCCCAGCCCCGGCACCGCGAGCAGCACGCCCGCGCCCTTCACCGCGGTGGTCGCGGTGACCTCGACCCGCAGCTCACCGCTGCCGGCCCCGGGCTCCACCGCGACGCGTACGCCGCGCCGGGCCCGCTCCCAGTCGTTGAGCTGTTCGGCGGTCCACCACTGCATGCCGAGCCGCCGGGCCTCCGCGGCCACGTCCCGGCAGGCCTGGGCGACGTCGGGCTTGGTGTGCAGGTGCGCGGCGTGGAACAGGAAGTGCGCGACGCCGTGCACCTCCAGCGCCTCGGTCAGGATGACGTCCCGGATGGCGGTGTGGCCTGCCCAGGCGAGGTCCTGGGTGTGCAGCGGGAGCTCGAGGACATCGATCCGGCGGTTGTGCTCGCCTACGCCGGCGATCGGGAAGCTCAGGTGGCACGAACCGAACGGGAACCCGACGTTGCCCTGCTTGCTCGGTCCGCGCGACTCGTCGATCCGGATGCCGATCCGCTCACACCACAGGAAGAAGTCGTCCCAGCCCTCCCAGCGGGTGTAGTGGTTCTTGTTGGAGACGATGTCCTCGCGCCCGGTCATCGCCTGTGCCCAGGCGTACTGCGCACGCAGCTGCGGCCAGCCCCAGGAGGCGATGTCGGCATCGCCCATCGCGTTGTAGTGCAGCGCCTGCTCGTGGCCGCGGGCCGCGATCTCGGCCACCACCTCCGGCCGGTAGCCGCCAGGGAAGCAGTGGCACCAGGTCACGTGCACGCCGGCCTGGTCGAACACCTCCAGCGCGCTCAGCGCCGCGTCGGAGTCGTTGCCGTCGGAGTCGTGGGACATGTGCGCCACCGCGGGGATCCCGGCCGGCCAGTAGTGCAGCCACGGTACGGCGATCCCGGCCGCCTCGGCGGCGTCGAACAACAGCCCGAGGAAGTCCAGCCGCAGCCGGTCGGCCTTTGCCTGGTGGAACATCGGCGCGGCGGCAGGCGGCGGGTAGGTGTGGGAGAACGCACCCTTCAGCGCGGGCTCCCCGGGCGGCACGATCCGGTCCTCGTCGTAGGACAGCGCCAGGCCGTCGTCGCACTTGAGGATTCCGTCGTCGACCGGGCACGAACCGTCCGGTGCTGGCGGCCCGTCCTCGTGAACCGGCGTGCCCTGCTGGATGGTGACGATGCGCTCCCACAGGTCGGCCGGGAACGCCCTCTCACCCGCGGGGCCGACGATCCGGCCCTCCGCCGCGTGCACCAGTACGGTGCCGCCCGCCGCCAGCCGGGCGTCCGCCTCGTCCGGGCGGATGACGTCGTACGGCACCCGCAGGTGGTCCAGGACCTCCGTGGAGTACAGCCACCACGCGTTCTCGTTCCGGGCATGCGCGGCGACCCGTAGCTCCGGGTCGAGCACAACCGCGACGGGACTGGTGCCACTCACGTGACTTCCTCCTTCGGGCCGGCGAGGAGGCACTCGAGGAACTTCCTCCCGACCGGTGTCGGTGCAGTCGGAGCCGTCCGCTATCCGCGAACCGGCAGGACCGCGCCCAGCAGGGCACGGGTGTAGGGGTCTTGCGGCGCGCGGAAGAGTTCCTCGGTCGGGGCGAGCTCGACAACGCGTCCCTGGCGCATCACCGCGACCCGGTTGGCGAGGCGTTCCACCACGGCGAGGTTGTGCGAGATGAACAGGCAGGTCAGTCCGAGGCGTTCGCGCAGGTCGTCGAGCAGGTTGAGGATCTGCGCCTGGATGGAGACGTCCAGCGCGGACGTGGGTTCGTCGCACACCAGCAACTCGGGGCCGAGTGCCAGGGCACGGGCGATCGCGATGCGTTGTTGCTGGCCGCCGGAGAACTGCCGGGGATACAGGTCCGCAAAGCGCGGGTTGACACCCACCAGGTCCAGCAGCTCCCTGGCCCGCTCCCGCCGGCTGTCCTTGTCGCCGATGCGGTGCAGCCGCAGCGGCTCGGCGACGTTGCCGGCCGCGGTGTAGTGCGGGAGCAAGGAGCCGTAGGGGTTCTGGAACACCATCTGCATCCGCCGCCGGACGGTACGCAGGTCCCGGCCGGGCACGCCGGCCAGGTCGGTGCCGTCGAACAGCACCCGGCCCGACGTCGGCTCCTGCAGCCACATCAGCAGCCTGGCCACGGTCGACTTGCCGCTGCCGCTCTCCCCCACCAGGCCGAGCGTCTCTCCGCGTACGACGTCGAACGTCACGTCGTCGACGGCGACCACATCACCGGCCGGGGTGGAGAACGTCTTGCCGAGGTTCTCCACCCGCACCAGAACGCTCTGCTGCCCAGAAGCCCGCTCAGGCATCCGGCACCACCTTCCAGCACGCGGCCTCCCGGCCGCCGGTGCCGCCAGAGCCGTCGCCACCGAGCGGGAGCAGCGGCTGGTCGGTGAGGCAGCGCGGCGCCTCGGCCATTCCGCACCTCGGATGGAACGCGCATCCCTGTGGCCGGCGGGCCAGGTCGGGCGGAGCGCCCTGGATCGGCGCGAGCGCCCGGCCGCGGTCGCCGATCTCCACACACGAGCCGAGCAGACCGACGGAGTACGGATGCCGCGGCGTGTCCAGCAGGTCCGGCGTGCTCGCCCGCTCCACCACCCGGCCGGCGTACATCACCACCACGTCGTCGCAGAAGTACCGCGCGACGCCGAGGTCGTGGGTGATCATCACGATGCCGGTGCCGCGGTTCTTCACCTCCACCAGCAGGTCGAGGATCTGCCGCTGCACGGTGACGTCGACGGCGGTGGTGGGTTCGTCGGCGATCAGCAGAGCCGGCTGGGTGAGCATCGCCATCGCGATCATCGCCCGCTGGCGCATCCCGCCGGACAGCTGGAACGGGTACGTGCGGATCCGGCGTTCGGGCTCGGGGATGCCGACGTCGCCGAGCGCGCGCACCGCCCGGTCGCGGGCCTCGGCCTTGCCGCAGATCCCGTGCCAGAGCAGGTGTTCGGTCAGCTGGCGTTCGAGGGTGAGGGTGGGGTTCATCGCCTCCATGGCGTTCTGGAACACCATGCCGATGTTCCGCCCGCGAACCCTCCGCATCTCCCGCTCACCGAGGCGCAGCAGGTCACGCGGTCCGGCGGCACCTCGGTCACGCCGGCCGCGACCGCCCGGCCGGTCGCCCCTGTTCGCGTGCTGGTCGCCGTCCCGGCTTCCGGCGGCGTGGTTGAACCACACCTGCCCGTCCGCGATCCGGGCGTTGCGCGGCAACAGCCGCAGCAGGCTGCGCGCGGTCACCGTCTTGCCGCTGCCGCTCTCCCCCACGACCGCCAGCGCCCGGCCGGCGTGCAGGTCGAAGCTCACGCCGTCGACCGCGCGCAGGATCTCCTTGCCCCGGCGGAAGTGGACGTGCAGGTCTCGGACCGACAGCAGCGGCGCGTCCGGGCCGGGAGCAGAGCCGGAGCCAGAGGTGGCGTCGGTGTCGTGCACAGGGCGGCGACGTCGGTCGTCCGCGCGGTCCCGGGTCGGGGTGGTCATCGTTGCTCCGCCGTCGGGTCGAAGGCGTCCCGCAGCCCGTCGCCCACCCAGGTGAACGCCAGCAGCGTCAACGCGAACAGGGTGGCCGGGAAGACCATCACGTGCGGTGCGGCCAGGAGGTAGCGCATCCCGTCGGTGATCATCGCGCCCCACGAGGGCGTCGGTGGCTGGACGCCGAGTCCGAGCAGGGCCAGGCCGGCCTCGGCCGAGATCGCCGCCGGGATGGCGAAGCTGGTGGTGACCAGGATGGGCCCGATCGCGTTCGGCAGGATGTACTTCACCGCGATCGTGGTGCCGCGCGCGCCCATCGCCCTGGCCGCCTCGACGTACTCCCGCTGTTTCAGCGTCAGCACCTGCGCCCGGACCAGCCGGGCCTGGGTCACCCACGAGGCGATGCCGATGGCCAGGATCAGCGCGAACAGGCTGCGGCCCAGCACGGTCACCAGCACCACCGCGAAGAGGTAGCTGGGGAACGCGTACATCACGTCGGTGAGGCCCATCAGTCCCTGCTCGACCCGGCCGCCGCGGTAACCCGCGACCAGGCCGACGAGCAGCGCGAGCACAAGTGCGGTGAGCTCCGCGCCGAACGCCACGACCAGCGCGGTCCGCAGGCCGTAGACGAGCCGGCTGGCGATGTCGCGGCCGAGCAGGTCGGTGCCGAGCGGGTGGCCGGGCGCGCCGATGGGGGCCAGCCGCGCGGTGTAGTCGACCTCGGCGTAGTGGTGCGGCGCGACCAGTGGTGCTGCCAGTGCCGCCAGCACCAGCAGCGCGCAGAACACCAGGCTGCCGAGGGCGAGCCGGTTCGCCCGGAACCGGCCCCACGCCCGGGCCCACTGCCCTCTGGGGCGCTCCTGCTCGGTCACAGTGCTTCCTGCGGTGAGATCCGCTGTGACGCCTTCCGAGACCGCGATCGTCCCCACCCCCCTTCGGCCCGAATCCGTGGATCGAGTACGCCGTACACCAGGTCGACCAGGAGGTTGGTGACCATCAGGATGACAGCGAAGAACAACGTGCTGCCCATCAGCAGGGGCATGTCCCGGCTGGCGGCGGCGGTGGCGAAGTAGAGCCCCAGCCCGGGGATGCGGAACAGCGCCTCGATGAACACCGTCCCGGTCATCAGCCCCGCCAGCAGGGGGCCGACCACCGTCACCAGTGGGATGAGGGAGTTGCGCAGCGCGTGCCGGACGATGACCGTGCGCCGCGGGCCGCCCTTGGCGTACGCCGCGGTGACGTACTCCTCCCGCAGCGTCTCCAGCATGCTCGACCGGACGTAGCGGGCGAGCACCGCGGCCGGCCCGACGGCCAGCGCGAGCACCGGCATGACGAGGTTGCGCGGCCCGGTGAACCCGCTGGAGGGCAGCACGTGCAGCGTGGCGGTGAACAACAGCACGAGGAACGCCGCACTGAGGAAGCCCGGCAGCGCGTGTCCCAGCGTGACCAGGAACATCGTGCCGTGGTCGGCCGGGGAGTTCTGCCGCAGCGCCGCGAAAACACCGACGGGCAGCGCGATGAGCAGCGCCAGCAGCACCGACAGCAGCGCCAGCGTGGCCGACACCGGGAACGCCTTGGCGATGATCTCCTGGACGTCCAGCGTGGGGTACTTGTACGACGGGCCGAAGTCCCAGGTGACCGCACCCTTCATGAAGATGAGGTACTGCTTCCAGACCGGGACGTCGGCGCCGTAGCGGGCCTTGAACGCGTTCGCGACGTCCTCGGTGCCGGCCGACCCGATCGTGCTGGCGCCGCTGCTGATCCGCTGGATGTCGGCGAAGTTGCCGGGTGCCAACTGCAACAGGACGAACGTGATCAGCGACACCGCGACCAGCGACACCACCAGTCGCAGGAGCCGGCGGCCGAGGTACGCCGCGAACCCGAACACGGCTCAGTCCCCGGCGAGGACGGACGCCACGCTCACCCGGGCGCCGTCGCGTTCGGCCGACAGCACCCCGGCCCGCAGCACCGCGAGGAGCTCGAGGGTCTCCTCCGGCCTGATCGGCGGCGTGCCGGTGCGGGCCATCTCCACCGCGGCCCGCGCCTGACCGGCGTAGAACCCGTCGAAGTCGGCGATCCGGACGGCGTGCATGTCCTCGGCGCCGTACATCGTGAGGTGGAAGCGGTACGCGGCGTCGCGCAGGGTCTGCACCACCGCGGTGGGGCCGCCGTCGGCGTAGGACATCACCGCGACGTCCCGGTCGGGCCAGGTGAACCGCTGCACCCACTCCACCCCGCCACCGACCGCGGCGTAGAGCTGCTCGACCGCGTGGACGCCGTAGTAGTACCACTCGCCCGGCCCCACGCTGACCACCGACGACAGCGCGCCCAGTTCGGCGATCCCGTCCTTCTCGGCGGCGAGCTCGACGGCGTAGCGCAGCGCCGACGAACTGGTCACCGGCGTTCCCTTCGCCGCGGCCAGCTCGAACAGCTCCTTCGCCGCGGCGAGGTCGACCGCCATCGGCTTGTCCAGGAAGGCGGGGACGCCGGCCTCGACGAACGGCCGGGCCAGCGGCACGTGGTTGGCGCCGCCGCCGGTGTCGTCGACGACGAGCACCAGGTCGGTGTCGCCGATCCGGTCGGTGGGCTCGGCCACCACCTCGGGGATGTCGTACTTCGCGGCCAGCGTCGGCGCGTCCGGCTGGTCCGAACGCAGCTCACCGCCCCAGACCCAGGTCACCCGGGCGCCCGGTGCGACCTCGCGCTCGTTCAGCAGCCGCGCGAACGCGCCCGCGTGGGAGGTGTTGACGCCGACCAGACCGACTCGCAGCTCACTCATGCACTGCCCTTCTCGATGCTGATTCCCTTGAAGTAGAAGAAGTCCGGTGCCGCTCGCAGATGAAGGTCACGCACCCTCGGCGCGACGGCGAACATCGCGGAGTTCCACAACAAGGGAACGTAGAGGAACTGCTGGTCGCGCAGCTTCGCGGCCTCCTTGAACAGCTTCACCTGTGCGGCCTCGTCGCGGGTGGCCGAGGCCTCCTGTACGAGCCGGCCGAGCCGCTTGGACTCGGGGCTCGCCTTGTCCGCCAGCATCGCGTCGAGTTCGGCGTTGCGCTTGGCCGGGCTGAGCTTGGTGTCGCTTTCCACCTGCTGGTACGCAGCCCAGTCGGCGGCCGGCAGGCTGATCTTCTGCACGTCCTTGGGTCCCCACAGGACGCCCACCATCACCGGCCAGGTGTGCAGACCGGCGAACGTGCCGAAGTAGAAGCCGATGTAGTCGTCGGCCTGGACCGCCCACCGGCGCTCGACGTAGACACCGGCCTCCACGATGTCGGCCTTGGCCTTGATGCCGAGGTTCTTCTGCCACGCCTGGACCAGCGCGTCGATGATCGGCGACTGGACGCCGGCGAGGATGCGGACGGTCGGCAGGCCCTTGCCGCCGGGGTAACCCGCTTCGGCGAGCAGTTTGCGTGCCTGCGCCACGTCGTCCTTGATGGCCAGGCTCGGGTCCCAGCCGGGCACGTTGTCGACGACGAGCGAGGTGCCCTGCGCCATCCCCGGGCCGATCTTGGTCAGGTCGGCGCGACCGGCGGCCAGCGACAGCGCCTTGCGCACGCGTACGTCGTCCAGCGCGGGGTTCTTGCTGCGCAGCTTGGCCAGATAGACGATGGAGTACTTCTCCACCGAGTGCACCTGCTTGGCGAGCGTGGGGTCCTTCTGGAAGCGGATCGCGTCGGCGTCGGCGATGCCCACCATGTCGACCTCGCCGTTCTCGTACGGCACGGTCGCGGTGCCGGTGGCCACCGCCTCCTGCAGGTTGATCTCGATCCGGGACAGGAACACCTTGCCCTTGTCCCAGTAGTGCTCGTTGGGCACCAGGTTCATCGAGGCGTTCTGCGTCCACCTGGACAGCTTGAACGGGCCGTTGGAGACGAGGTTGCCGGCGTTCTGCCAGCCCTTCGGGTCCTTCTCCACGCTGTCCATGTGCAGCGGGAGCATCGACGGGTGGGTGAGCCCGAGCAGGAAGCCCGCGTTGGGGTTCTCCAGGGTGATGACGAGTTCGTCGTCGGCGTTCGCCTTGACGCCGACCTGCGACCAGTCGGTCAGGGTGCCGGCGAGGAACTCCGCGGCGCCCTTGATGCCGGTGGCGGCCTGGTAGGAGTTGGCGCCCATCGTGGTGCCGCCGGCGGAGGCCTGGCTCGGGGTGAACAACCGCTTGAGGGTGCGCTCGAAGTCCGACGCCACCACCGGGTCGCCGTTGGACCACTTGGCGTTCTTGCGCAGGGTGAAGGTGTAGGTGAGGCCGTCACCGGACGCCGTCCACCCCTCTGCCACGCCCGGGACCACGTCGGTGCCCTCGTCGTTCTGGGAGACCAGGCCCTCGAAGATGCCGCGCAGGGACAGCCACATGCCGTCGGTGATGACCTGTGGGTCGAGGACGGCGAAGTTGGGGAAGCCCAGCCGCAGCACCTGCTTGGGCTTGCCGCCGGCGGCGGCGTTGCCGGCGTCGGCGGCATCGGCGGGCCCGGCGTCGGAGCTGTCCTGGAAGACCGAGCAACCGGTCAGGGCACCCGCGCCGGCGGCGAGGGTGAGGAAGCTGGCGCCGCGCAGGAGGTCGCGACGGGTGGGACCGGACACCGGCGTGCCGGGGGAGCGGAAACGCTCGAACATGGGTGCCCCCAGGGGGAAGTGATCAGCGAGCGGAGAATTCCGGTCCTGACCGTAGGACCCCCTCTCCGCCGCTGTCAATGGCGGATCTTCGGACGTAACGCAACTGTCGCGGGCGAGTTGAGGAGGCGGCGGCGAGCCGGCCCGAATCCCGGACGGCGTGGCGTCCCGGTCCGGACGTTGACGCAGGAACCCGCTCTAGATACGGTCTCGACCGTAATGCCGGTGCAGGCCGGCGCCGAGGAAAGGAAGACAACGGTGTTCGAGTCCGACGACGACCTGGAACGGCGGTTGGCCGAACCCCCACCGCGGTTGGTCACCGACCTCGCCGAACTGACCGGCGACCTGGTGGTGCTCGGCGCCGGCGGCAAGATGGGCCCCAGCCTGTGCCACCTCGCCCGGCGCGGCCTGGACGCCGCCGGGCGCACCGACGTCGACGTGATCGCGGTGTCCCGCTGGAGTGACCGCGAGGTCGAGAAGCGGCTGCGCGACCGCGGTGTTCGTACGGTCTCCTTCGACCTGTCCCCCGACGCCGACCTCACCGGCCTGCCCGACGCCGGCAACGTCGTCTACATGGTCGGCGCGAAGTTCGGCTCGGCCGCCGATCCCGCGCAGACGTGGGCGGTCAACGCGTTCCTGCCGGTGGCGGTGGCCCGCCGCTACGCCGGTGCGCGGATCGCGGCGTTCTCCACCGGCAACGTCTACCCGCTGGTGCCGGTCACCGCCGGCGGCTGCACCGAGTCCGACCCGCCGGATCCCGTGGGCGAGTACGCCATGTCGTGCCTGGGCCGCGAGCGTGCGTTCGCCTACGCCAGTTCCCGGCACGGCACCCCGGTGGCCCTGCTCCGGCTCAACTACGCGGTCGACCTTCGGTACGGCGTACTGGCCGACATCGCCCGTGCGGTGCGCGCCGGTGAGCCGGTCGACGTCACCACCGGGCACGTCAACGTCGTCTGGCAGGCGTACGCCAACGAGGTCGCCCTCCGCTCGCTGCTGCACGCGACCAGTCCGGCGCTCACCCTCAACCTCACTGGGCCGGAAACCCTGTCCGTACGCCGGGTCGCGGCCAGGTTCGGCGAGCTGTTCGGCGTCGAGCCGCGCTGCTCCGGCACCGAGGCGCCGACCGCACTGCTGTCGGACGCGTCCCGCTGCCACGCGTTGTTCGGCTACCCCGAGCTCTCCGCCGGCGCGCTGGTCGAGGCGCAGGCGGCGTGGGTGGCCGCCGGCGGCACACTGTGGGACAAGCCGACGAAGTTCCAGCGACGGGACGGACGGTTCTGATGGCGACCACCCTCCCGGCCGCGCAGGCGCGGCTGCTCGCCGAGGGCTGCGTGATTCCGGCTCACCCGCTGGCCCTCACCGCCGACCGGACGCTGGACGAACGCCGCCAGCGCGCCCTGACCCGCTACTACGCCGCGGCGGGCGCGGGCGGGGTGGCGGTCGGCGTCCACACCACGCAGTTCACGATCCGGTCCGCCGGACTGCTCGAGCCCGTCCTCGACCTGACCCGGGAGACGCTGGACGAGGCGGTCGCCGGCCGGCCGTTCCTGCGCGTCGCCGGTGCCGTCGGCGACGTACGCCAGGCGGTCCGCGAGGCCGAACTCGCCGCCCGCCACGGCTACCACGCCGTCCTCCTCGGCCCGGCCGGGCCCGACCTGGACGAACAGGACCTGCTGCTGCGGGCCAAGGCCGTCGGCGAGGTGCTGCCGGTGTTCGGGTTCTACCTGCAGGAGGCGGTCGGCGGGAGGTACCTCTCCCGGCAGTTCTGGCGGGAGCTCGCCGACCTGCCGTGCGTGGTGGCCGCCAAGCTCGCGCCGTTCGACCGCTACCGCACGATGGAGGCGGTACGCGGGATCGCCGAGGCCGACCGGGGCGGTGAGGTCGCGCTCTACACCGGCAACGACGACACCATCATCACCGACCTGCTCGCACCGATCAGCGCGCAGGTGGGCGGCCAGGTGGTGCAGCGCCGCATCGTCGGCGGCCTGCTCGGCCAGTGGGCGGTGTGGACGCACCGGGCGGTGCGGATGCTCGAGCGGGTACGGAGTGCCTGGGCCGGCGACGACGCCGAACTGCGGGCGCTGCTCGCGGAGAGCACCCGGCTGACCGAGGCCAACGCCGCGGTGTTCGACGCCGCCGGCGGGTTCGCCGGCTGCATCGCGGGCGTGCACGAGGTGCTGCGGCGGCAGGGCCTGCTGGCCGGCACCTGGTGCCTCGACCCGCACGAACGCCTCTCCCCCGGTCAGGCCGAGGAGATCGCCCGGGTGTGCGCGGCCTACCCCGAGCTCACCGACGACGAGTTCGTCGCCGAGCACCTGGGCGACTGGCTGCGCTGACGGACTCCTCGGGCGCCGCTCGCCAGTCGCCGATCAGCCGGTCGCGCGCCCGGGCGGCCCGCCCGGTCAGGCCAGCTCGACGTGGTAGACGACCGGCGGGCGGCCCATCTGGCCCTCGTTCAGAGTGCCGATCGGGACCGCCGCGCCCGCGCGTTCCAGCCGTTTCAGCAGCCGCCGCGCGCTGCGCTCCTGGATCTCGAACGCGAGGGCGAGCTCGGTCGCGGTGACCCGGCCCTCCTCGACGCCCTCCAGGAACTGCCGCAGCGACTGCAGGGTCGCCCGGCTCATCCCCAGCCGCTGGGCGAGCCGGCCCAGGTCGGTCGGTCCGGCTCCCTCGGCCGGCTCACCGACGGCGAGGATGATGTCGGCGTCGTGCGGCGCGGCGAGGACAGCGGCGAGGTCGCCCTGTGCCCGGGCGCGGGCCAGGGCGCGCGAGGCGTGCGCGGCCGCCTCTCCCGCCGAACGCCCGATGCCGAGCCCGACGTGCACGTGGTCGTGCCGCTCGGCCAGCCGGCCGAGGAACGGCGCGCTCCGGAACCCGTCGGTGACCCGTTCCAGCGGCCCGCGCGTGGTCACCAGCAGGTAGCGTTCGGCGTCGATCCGGACCACCGCGCCGCCGAGTTCGCCGAGGTCGCGTTCGAGCGCCGGGTCCGTCTCGGCCAGCTCCACGAACCCCAGTGCCACCTGCGCGTCGGAATGGTGGGCGTTCCGGGTCTGCAGGGCGAGGTCGTCCACCGCGTCGCGGATGTCGCGCGGTGAGGGTGCGAGGCGTACCACCGGCATCTCCTTGCGGAGCACGTCGTACGCCGAGCGGAGGCAGGTCACCGCGACCGTCGCGCCCTCGTCTCGGGCCTGCCGGTGGAACGCGACCACGTCCCGGGAACGCACCTCCGGCGCGTAGACCATGGTGCGGGCGGCGTCCGGCGCCAGGCCCGCCTCGGCGAGCGTCTCGCGTACCTCCAGCGGGTCCAGCGTGTCGATGCTGATCAGGCTCAGGTCGCGTCCCTGCTGGCCGAGCCGGAACAACGCGGCCAGCAGGGTGAGGCCGCTGTACGACACGTGCCCGGCCGGCGCGCCGACCGCGTGCTCGGCGTCGGCGATCGCGTGCGGCACCACGCCGGTGAACAGCCAGGCGTCCACCTCGTCGGCGTGCTCGCGCAGGATCCGGGCGGTCTCCTGCTCCTGGCGGTACGGCAGCCGGACCGCCCGCAGGGCCGGAGCCGCCTCCGCCGCCGCGGCGACCCGGGGTACCAGGTCGGCAGGGCCCACGACCCCGAACACGAGGGTGCGGTCCGGTGCTGCCCTCCTGCCACCCTGGTCCGGGCGCGCCATGGACGGCCGCTGGGTTGTCTTCATGGCGCGTACGTTACGGCCTGCGCCGGAACTCCGCCCGCACTCCCGGTCGGCCGGACGACGCCGGGCTTTCGGGAACGGCGTACCCATCGGCATCCGGCCCCGGACAGGGCAGACTCGGGGACCATGACCAGCAGCCCAGGATCGCCCGGAAACCCACCGACCGACCCCGTCGCGCAGGTGCGCGACCTGCTGCGGGGCGGGCTCGTGGCGGCGACGCTCACGCCGTTCCGCCCCGACGGGACCGTGGCGCGCTCGGCGGTGGCACCGTACGCCACCGCGCTCGTCGACGCCGGTGCGCGCGGCCTGGCGGTCGGCGCGCACACCGGCCGCGGTGTCCACCTCTCCGCCGACGACCTGACCTTCCTTGTCCGCGAGTGCGGGCAGGTGGCCGGGGCGCCGGTCGTGGCCGGCCTCTCGCTGCCCGCCGCCACCGGGAGGCCGGACGACCTCGTCGCGCTCGGCGCCCGGCTGCGCGACGCCGGCGCCCAGGCCCTGCTGGTGTCCCCCGTGCCGTACGCGGACCGGGCCGCGACGGTCGACCTGCACGTCCGGCTCGGTGAGGAGGTCGGCCTTCCGCTGGTGGCGTTCGTGTTGTACGAGCGGGCGAGCCGGCTGCAGTACGACGTCGGCACCCTCGCCGAGCTCCTCGCGCTCCCCTGGGTGTGCGGTGTCAAGCTGGCCTTGCTGGACGACGCGATGGCCTGCCAGGACCTGCTCGAGGCGGCCACCGCCACGGCGCCGGACACGCTGGTGTTCACAGGCGAGGACCGGATGTACGGACCGTCGCTGATGTGGGGCGCCCAGGCGGCGCTGCTCGGGATCGCCGCCGCGCTGCCCGCGTGGTCGGCCGCCGTCCTGGACACCTGGACGCGCGGCGACCTCGCGGACTTCGTGGGCGCCTCCGCCCGGCTGGACGCCCTTGCCCGGTTGACGTTCCGCGAACCGATGGAGGGTTACGTCCAGCGGATGGCCTGGGTGGCGGCCTGGCAGGGCCTGCTGCCCGCCGAGGTCGCGTTCGACCCGTACGCCCCGGCCCTGCCCGCCGGCGAACGCGCCACCCTGCTCGAGCAGCTGGACGCCCTCGCCGACTGAGCGGCGCCGTCTGCGCGCTCGCGGGCTCGGAGCCTGGAGTCTGTCCTAGACCTCCACGACCACCGGGATGATCATCGGCCGGCGGCGGTGGGTGTCGCTCACCCACTTGCCGATGGTGCGCCGGATCAGCTGCTGCAACTGGTAGGTGTCGTCCACGCCGTCACGGCCGGCCCGGTCCAGCGCCTCGGCGATCTTCTCCAGCACCGGATCGAACACCGAGTCGTCCTCGGCGAAGCCGCGGGCCTTGATCTCCGGTCCCCCGGTCACCTTCCCGGTCACCGAGTCGACCACCACGATGACGGAGATGAAGCCCTCCTCGCCGAGGATGCGGCGGTCCTTCAGCGACGTCTCGGTGATGTCGCCGACGGTCGAGCCGTCGACGTAGACGTAACCGCAGTCGACCTTCCCGGCGATCCTGGCGACACCGTCGATCAGGTCGACCACCACGCCGTCCTCGGCGAGCACGACGCGTTCCCTGGGCACACCGGTGGCCACCGCCAGGTCGGCGTTGGCGCGCATGTGCCGGATCTCGCCGTGCACCGGCAGGACGTTGCGGGGGCGGATGATGTTGTAGCAGTACAGCAGCTCACCGGCGGACGCGTGGCCGGACACGTGCACGAGCGCGTTCCCCTTGTGCACGACGTTGGCGCCCCAGCGGGACAGCCCGTTGATCACGCGGTAGACGGCGTTCTCGTTGCCGGGAATGAGGGATGACGCCAGTACGACCGTGTCGCCGACCTCAATCCGGATCTGCGGGTGGTCGCGGGCGGCGATGCGGGACAGCGCCGACAGCGGCTCGCCCTGCGAACCGGTGGAGATCAGCACCACCTCGTTCGGCTCGTACTTGTCCACCTCGCGTACGTCGATCACGGTGTTCGGCGGCACCCGGAGGAACCCCAGGTCGCTGGCGATCCCCATGTTGCGGACCATCGACCGCCCGACGTAGGCCACCTTGCGCCCGTGCTCGACCGCTGCGTCCATCACCTGCTGGACGCGGTGCACGTGCGAGGCGAAGCAGGCGACGATGATCCGGCGGTCGGCCCGGGCGAAGACCCGGTCGATCGTCGGGGTGATGTCGCGTTCGGAGACGGTGAAGCCGGGCATCTCGGCGTTGGTGGAGTCGACCAGGAACAGGTCGACGCCCTCCTCACCGAGCCGGGCGAACGCCCGCAGGTCGGTGAGCCTGCGGTCCAGCGGAAGCTGGTCCATCTTGAAGTCGCCCGTGTGCAGGACGGTCCCCGCGCCGGTGCGGATGGCCACCGCCAGGGCGTCCGGGATCGAGTGGTTGACCGACACGAACTCCAGGTCGAACGGGCCGAACCGCGTCCGCTGGCGTTCGCGGACGACATGGTGCGGAACGTCCTTCAGCCGGTGCTCGCGCAGCTTCCCGTCCAGCAGGGCCAGGGTGAGCTGGGAACCGACCACCGGGATGTCGCGGCGTTCGCGGAGGAGGTACGGCACCGCGCCGATGTGGTCCTCGTGCCCGTGGGTGAGGACGAGCGCCTCGATGTCGTCCAGGCGGTCCCGGATCGGCTCGAAGTCGGGCAGGATCAGGTCGACGCCGGGGTGCTTGTCCTCAGGGAAGAGCACGCCGCAGTCGACGATCAGCAGCCGGCCGTCGTGCTCGAAGACCGTCATGTTGCGGCCGATCTCGCCGAGACCGCCGAGTGGGGTGACGCGGAGCGCGCCGGGAGGAAGCTGGGCAGGGGCGCCGAGTTCGGGGTGGGGGTGGCTCATGAGGTGAGTCCAGCCTCCCGAAGGTCTGCTTCCAGCCCCCGGAGCTGGTCCTCCGTGGCCGGGACCAGCGGAGGTCGGACGGTACGGCCGGGCAGGACGCCCAGCACTTCGAGCGCGGCCTTGGCCATGATCGCTCCTTGGGTTCGGGTCATGATCGCCTGGAACGCCGGGACCAGGCGGCGGTCGATCGCCCGCGCGGACGCGAGGTCACCCGCGTCGACGGCGGCAAGCATGTCGGCGTACTCCCTGGCCGCGACGTGCGCGACGACACTCACCACGCCGACGGCGCCGGTCGCCAGCAGGGCGAGGTTCCACTCGTCGGAGCCGCTGTAGTAGGCGAGGTCGGAGCGCGCCAGCACCGCGGTGGTGCCGGCGATGTCGCCCTTCGCGTCCTTCACCGCGACGATCCGCTCGTGCTCGGCGAGCCGGATCAGCGTCTCGGTGGCGATCGCGGTGCCGGTGCGGCCCGGGATGTCGTACAGCATCACCGGCAGGCCGGTGGAGTCGGCGATGGTGCGGAAGTGCGCCAGCAGGCCTTCCTGCGGAGGCTTGTTGTAGTAGGGCGTCACCACGAGCAGGCCGTGTGCGCCGGCCTTCTCCGCCTGCACGGACAGCTCGACGGCGTGCCGGGTGTCGTTGGTGCCGGTCCCGGCGACCACGGTCGCCCGGTCGCCGACCGCCTCCACGACCGCGCGCAGCAGCGCGTCCTTCTCGGCGTCGCTGGTGGTGGGCGACTCACCGGTGGTGCCGCTGACCACCAGGCCGTCGTTGCCGGTGTCGACCAGATGGGTCGCCAGGCGCTGCGCGGCGGGCAGGTCGAGGTCGCCACCGGCGGTGAACGGGGTGACCATCGCGGTGAGGACGCGGCCGAGGGGCGCGCGGGGCGCCTCGGCAGGCGTTGAGCTGGGAGCCATGGGACCTCACGCTACCGGTCCGGGGTGGATCGGCGGAGCCGGTGGCGGCACGAACGGCCGCGATCTCCGCTACGCTCGTCCCGTGAACTTCGCGTCGGTCCTGTTCAGCACGACGACGCCGCAGTCGCTTCCCGCGACGCGGCGGCCTCGTCCCGACGATCTTTTCTCAACGATCAGTCGATAACGGCCGCGCGGACGGCCCGGGAGCACCTCCCGGGTCGGCTGGCACTCGGGGTGCTCCCTCCCTCACCCGAAGGAGACGAACCCCGATGCACGCACCACACTCACCCTCCGGCTCAGTTCGCCACGAACCAGCCGAATCTCGCGAACCCGGCGAACCCCTCGAGCCCGTCGAATCCGTGCACAACGCACCGGAGCGGCCGGCCGAGGGTCCGGACCGAAGTCCGCTCGCGGACGCCGGCGACGGACCGGTCGACCACCGCAGGCTCGGCCGCGAGCTCGACATCTTCACCGGCGACGAACTCGTCGGCGCCGGCTTCCCGCTCTGGCTGCCCGACGGTGCCGCCGTCGTCGCCGAACTCGAACGCTACGTCCTCGACCTGGAACGCCGGCAGGGCTACCGCCACGTGCGGACCCCCGCGGTGGGCAAGCGCGCGCTGTACGAACGCTCCGGCCACTGGCAGCACTTCGGTCCGGACATGTTCCCGCCGTTCCGGGTCGGCGGTGAGGACCTCGTCCTGCGGCCCGTGCTGTGCCCGCACCACGCGCTGGTCTACCGCTCCCGGCTGCGCAGCCACCGGGAGCTGCCGCTGCGGATCGGCGAGGTCGGGTCGATGTACCGCATGGAGCGGTCCGGGGTGGTGGGCGGACTCACCCGCGTGCGCGGCATCACCCTGAACGACGCGCACATCTTCTGCCCGCCCGAGCAGGCCGCACGGGAGGCGGTGCGGGCGCTTTCGATGATCGACGAGGCGTACGACGTCCTCGGGATCCGCGCGGCGTACCACCGGCTGTCACTGCCCGGCCCGCCGGAGGAGGGCAAGTCCTACGCGGGTGAGGCGTCGATGTGGGAGCGGGCCGAGGCGATCCTGCGGGACGCGCTCGACCAGCACGGCGTGCAGGTTCGCGCGGTGCGGGGCGAGGCGGCGTTCTACGGGCCGAAGATCGACGTCCAGGTGTACGACGCGCACGGGCGGGAGTTCACCCTGTCGACCGTGCAGGTGGATCTGTACCAACCGGAGCGGTTCGACCTGGAGTACGTCGCTCCCGACGGCAGCCGGCAGCGGCCGGCGATGGTGCACCGGAGCGTGCTGGCGTCGATGGAGCGCATGGTGGCCTACCTGCTGGAGGCCTACGCGGGTGCCCTGCCGCCCTGGCTCGCGCCGGTGCAGGTGCTCGTCCTCCCGGTGAGCCCGGCGCAGGCCGAGGCGGCCCGGGCGGTTGCGCAGCGGGCCGAGGACGCCGGACTACGGGTCGACGTGGACGACCGCGACGAGAGCCTGGGCGCACGGGTGCGGGCCGCCCGCCCGCGCCGGGTGCCCTACCTCGCGGTGGTCGGCGCGCGGGAGGCCGACGCCGGCAGCGTGGCGGTCCGGCTGCGCGACGATCGCCGGCTACCGGCGATGCCGGTCGACGCGTTCGTCGACGCCGTGGCCGCGGTCGTCGCCGACCGCCGCCGCGACCTCGGTTTCACCGGAAAGCCAATCAGGGTTGACAACTGAGCAGGTCGTCCGCGCCCGTCCGGCAAGGCGGGGGAGTCGCGTGGCGGTGTCCTACGCGCGACGACGACAACGCCGCCGGGCGGGATGCGGGGGCCTGCTCAGGGGGCGACGCGGCCGTTGCGCTGGAAGGCGGCGTGGCTGAGCGGCATCAGCCGCGCCCACTCCTCCTCCATCCGCTCGGCCATCATCTCGATCTCACGCTGTGGGTAGGACGGGACCGCGGACTCCTCCCGGCTGGTACGCAGCGACAGGATGTTCATCAGCGAGCGGGCGTTGACCGTGACGTAGGCCGAGGAGTAGATCGTGAGCGGCAACACGATCCGGGCCACCTCGCGGGCGACCCCCGCGGCGAGCATGCGCTGGTAGGACGCGTAGGCCCGGCTGCACTGCTCGCGGGTCTCGCGTTGGACCAGCGCGTGCTGCTCCGGCGTACCCGACACGAACTGGTAGTGGCCGGGCTTGCCCTCCTGCACCAGCCTGCGCTCGGGTCCGGGGACGTAGAACACCGGCCGCAGCTCGCGGTAGCGCCCGGACTCCTCGTTGTAGGAGGCGATCCGGTGCCGCATCAGCTCGCGGAAGACGAAGATCGGCGCGTGCACGTAGAAGGTCATCGAGTTGTGCTCGAACGGGCTGCCGTGCCGGGACCGCATGAGGTAGTTGATCAGGCCGGCGGACCGCTCGGCGTCGGCCTCCACGTCGTCCAGGGACTGCTCGCCCTTGGTCGACACCCGGGCGGCGAAGAGCACGTCGGCGTCACGGGCGGCCGACCGGACCAGCTCGACCGAAACGTCGTCGCGGAACTCCGCCGCCGCGCCGTCGGCGTCCGTGGGCTCCACCGGCTCGCTCCCCTCACTCCTCACGGGCTGGCCATCCGTACGTGCGTCCACGCCGGTCGCCGCCGTCGCACCACCCATGCCTGCTCCTCCCGGAAGTCGTGTGCCGGATGTCGTGAAGTGTCCCGTTCACGCCCGACCCGCGTCAGCCTAGACCGCCGCTCCGACAGCTCGGGGACCCGCGCCGGGGTGGCGACCGGCGCCCAGGTGATCCCCCGATCCTGCCCGAAGCCGGTACAAATCCGCACTGACCAGGCCTTTCGGGGCGTCTGAACTTTCACCGAACCGCAACGACTACTTTCCGGTCACCACTTGTCACTCTTCTCACATAGGAGTACCCAGAACACAAGGCCCCGGAAGTCAACACCCCGGGACCCCTTGGAGGGCGTCCATGGAGACGTCGCAGAGCACCGGCCCGCACCCTTCGGCGGCCCACCGGGGAACGCCGTCGATCCGCGCCACGGCCGTCCGTGCTCGTCCCACAGCCCGTCCCACCGCTCGCTCCACCGGACGGCCCCATCGGACCGTCTCACCAGACCGGCCGCCGGGCCCGCACCGGCGTACCCGCAGGCGACCGGAGTCCTCGATCCACCGGAAACGCCCACGGGGGAAGCCATGCCTGTTCACCAGCCCCTCGACCTGGTCGACCTCGGCCGGACGCTGACCGGCGCCGGCACGCCCTGGGAGATGGCGCGCAACCCGATGACGGCGCTGTCGGAGAGTGAACGCGCCGGCCGCGTCCGAGTCCCGCTGCCAAGGCCCCGGGCCGCCGGGGCCGACCCGGGCGGGCGCCGGGTCACTGTCCCGGCGACGCCCGCCCTACCGGCTCCTCGTTCCGGGGACCGGTCCACCGGGACGGGCGGCGACGCCGGAGAGGCGGGCCACTTCGACCTGCGCGACGTGGGCGGCGTCGACTACACCACGCCGGTCAAGGACCAGGGCCCCTGCGGCAGTTGTGTGGCGTTCGCGACGCTGGCGGCCGTCGAGCACGTCGCCCGGTTCACCCGGCACATGCCCGACCTGCCGCTGGACCTGTCCGAGGCACACGCGTTCCACGGTTACGGCCGGTCCGACGGAGCGGGCGCGGACACCGGGTGGTGGCCGGGCGGCTGCTGCCGTCGGTCACCGACACCGGAGTGGCGTTCGAGGACTGCTTTCCGTACTCCCCGGACGACGCCGACGACTCGAGCCTGGATCTCGGCTGGCTCGACCGGCGGGCCCGGGTCACCGGCTTCACCCGGCTCGGCGCCGGCCCGGGTGCGATCAAGGAGCACCTGCGCATCTACGGCGCGGTCATCGCGTGCCTCGTCGTGTACCAGGACTTCTTCAGCTACCGGTCGGGGGTCTACCGGCACCTGTCCGGGGCGGCGACCGGCGGTCACTGCGTCGTACTGGTCGGATACGACGACGCCCAACAGTGCTGGATCGCCAAGAACAGCTGGGGAACCGGCTGGGGCGAGCAGGGGTTCTTCCGGATCGGCTACGGCGAGTGCGACATCGAGTCCTATCCCGGTCCGGGTGGTGTCGAGGTCTACGGCATCACCGGCGTCACCCTGCGCGCCCTGCTACCGGAGATGACGGTCCTCGCCCTGTGGGCGGGCGAGGACGACACCCACGTGTGGGTGTACGGCGCCGTTCGCGGCTGGCTCAGCCTCGACGGTGACGACCTGACGTCGGAGCACCCGCTGCTGCCGGAGCTCGCGACGTCGCAGACCCTCGAACGCCCGGTCCGGTTGTTCGAGGACGACGGCCGCATCACCTCGCTCCATCCTTCGTGAGGATCTACACCATGGCGACCACATTCACCGAAGGAAGCTCCGCGCGGGCTCCCGTTCCACGCACGGCGGCGACCTCGACGGGCAGTGCCCCCGGCACCCGCCCCGAACCGTCGTCGTTCACTCCCCCGCTGGTGCCGCCGCCGCGGCGCAGGGCGGGCGACCCCACCGAGGCCGACCTGACCGCCGCGACCTGGGACGTCCAGACCGGCGAACGGAGCGGTCACTGGCACGCGAACGTCCACGTCGAGGCGTACCGGCCGGCGGAGGGGCCGGGCACGCCGTGGCTGCTCCTGCGCGGGCCCGGCTGGCGCCGGCTCCCCCGCGCGGACGAGCGCGCCGGCACCGTGCTGGCGTTCCTGGGCGCGCAGGCACACCGCACCGGCCGGCCGGTCAGCGTTCTGGAGGACGCGGAGGGAGTGATCCGGCAGATCTACCTGTGGTGAACGACTGCCCTGCCGAGCACCCGGCAGGACAACTGTCCCGTGCTGAGCACCCGCGTGCCGGCCGGTCCCGGTGGTCGGGCCGTACGGCGGGCGGGTGCCCGGAGCTGTCGTCGACCGCGCTAGGAATCCGTGGGCCGGGCGCGCACCTCGACCTCGAAGCGCTCCAGCGAACTCGTCTCCCACGAGCGGCTGAGGACGAGTTCGGCCGCGCCCAGGCCGGGCGCGACGACGGCGAGCCGGACCAGCCGCTGCCCACCCGCGCCCGGAATCGGTGCCGCGCCGGTGCCCGCGCCGGGCAGCGCCAGCTCCGACGACACCACCTCCAGCGGCCCGGACACGCGTTCGACCCTCCACTGGTATCCGGTGGTGGCGTTCTCCGGCAACTGCACGAGGATCTCGTCGCCCACGGCCGCGATGGTCGACGTTCCGGTCTTCGTGACCACGATCTCGGCGATGGCGTCCACCCCCCTGACTGCGAGGTCGGATGAGTCAGCTCGGCAGGTGCTGGCCCACGCCACAGATCGGCCGGGTGCCGTCGAACTGGACACGTCACTGGTTCCTTTGGCCGCTCACCATAGTGCTTGGCCAGGCGTGCGCGGCGGTTATCACCAGGCTCGTTCGGTCAGATCCTGATCAGATCCGGCTCAGATCCGGCTCAGATCCGGACGGTCTCCCATCAGGCCCGGTTCAGGCCCGGTTCAGGCCCGGATGTCTGCCACGCCCTCGAGCAGCCGGTCGACGTCGGAGCGGTCGGTGTAGTGCGCCAGGCTGGCCCGGACGGCGCCGCCGGTGTCGCGTACGCCGAGCACCGCGGCGAGCTCCCAGGCGTAGTTGGAGCCGTTGGAGACGTTGACCCGAAGGCTTGCGAGGTGTTCGGCGACCTCGCGCGGAGGGTGGCCGGCGACGGTGAAGTAGGCGGTGGGAGTACGGAGGGTCGCCTTGCCGTAGGTGGTCACGTGCGCCATCGCGTCGAGGCCGCCGAGGAGGTAGGCGAACAGGTCCGTTTCGTACGCCTCGACCGTGGCCATCGACGCCAGCAACCGCGCCCGCCGCGACCCGGCGGCTCCCGCGTCCAGACCGGCCAGGTGGTCGACGGCGGCGACGGCGCCGGCCAGGTCGGCGAACGGCAGCGTGCCGCGCTCGAACCGCCCGGGCGCCTCTGCCGGCGCGGGCAGCAGCCGGTCCGGGCGTACGCCGTCCAGCGCGACCGGGTCGGCGACCACCGCCGCCAGGTGGGGCCCGGACCACTTGTAGGCGCTGGTGGCGTAGAAGTCGGCGCCGAGCGCGCGGACGTCGACCCGGATGTGCGGGGTGGAGTGCACGCCGTCGACGTAGACCAGTGCGCCGACCGCGTGGGCGCGGGCCGCGATCGCGGCGACGTCCGGGCGGGTGCCGACGAGGTTGCTCGCGCCGGTGACCGCCACCAGCCGGGTGCGGGCGCCGAGCAGGTCGTCGTACTGCTCGACCGGCAACTCACCAGTGGCGGCGTCGACGTCGGCCCAGCGCACGGTGGCCCCGGCGCGTTCGGCGGCCTGGACCCACGGCCGGACGTTGGCGTCGTGGTCCAGCCGGGACACGACCACCTCGTCGCCCGGCCCCCACTGCCGGGCCAGCGCGTCGGCCAGCCGGTAGGTGAGCGCGGTCATGCTGGGGCCGAGTACGACGCCCTCGGGTTCGCCGCCGACGAGATCGGCCACCGCCCGACGGCACTCGCCGACGATGCCGTCCGAACGCCGGCTGGCGGCCGACGCCCCTCCGACGTTGCTGAGCCCCTGGCGGTAGGCGTCCGCGATCGCGTCGATCACCGGCTGCGGCACCTGGGTGCCGCCCGCGCCGTCGAGGTAGGCGTGCCCGTCCGCGAGCGCGGGGTAGGCCGCGCGGATGCCGTCGATGTCATAAGCGCCGTACGCGTCGTAAGCCACCTACCCACCGTAGCGGCGCACTGACGGATCGGACCCTGGCGCTCCCGGTTTTCCGCACCCGCTCCGTACCCGGCCGCCGGGTCAGGCGTCGTAGTCGACCACCAGACGGTCGCTGGTCGGATGGGCCTGGCAGGTGAGGACGTAGCCGCGGGCGACCTCCTCCGGCTCGAGCGCGTAGCAGCGGTCCATCCGTACGTCGCCCTCGACCACGCGGGCCCGGCAGGTGCCGCACACTCCGCCGCGGCACGCGAACGGCGCGTCCCCGCGTACGCCGAGAACACCTTCCAGCACAGTCGGTCCGGGCGTCGGCAGCCGGAACGAGGACCGCCGACCGTCCATCACCACCTCGACCTCGCACCCCGCCGCGGTCTCGCTCGGTGGAACGGCGACCGGCGCGGTCTCGACCGGGGCGCCGACGTGGAACAGCTCGGTGTGCACCCGGGTGCGCGGCACCCCGCGCTCACGTAACAGCGCGCGGATCTCCTCGACCATGGCCAGCGGGCCGCAGAGGTACCACTGCTCCACCGACTCCACCGGCAGCAGCGTGTCCAGGAAACCGCCCAGCTTCGCCGCGTCCAGCCGGCCGCCCAGCAGGGCGATCTCGGGCAGCTCGCGCGACAGCACGTGCACCAGGTGGAACCGGTCGGGATAGCGGTCCTTGAGATCGGCGAGCTCCTCCACGAACATCACCGAGGCGCTGGTCCGGTTGCCGTACAGCAGTGTCACCCGGCTCGCCGGCTCGACCGCCAGCACGCCGGCCACCATGGACAGGATCGGCGTGATGCCGCTGCCGGCGGCCACGAACGCCAGGTGCCGGGCCGCCACCGGGTCCAGGACGACCGTGAACCGGCCGGTCGGCGTCATCACGCCCACCTCGTCGCCTGCCGCGAGGTCGGTCAGCGCGTACGACGAGAAGCCACCACCGGCGACCCGCTTCACCCCGATCCGCAACCGCGCCGGCGGCAACGGACTCCACGGCGAGCAGATCGAGTAGCTGCGGCGCAGGTCGTCTCCCGCGCGCGGCGTCGAGACGTTCAGGTGCTGGCCCGGCACGAACCGGTAGTCCTCGGCGAGTTCGGGTGGCACCTCGAACGTCACCGCCACCGCGTCGTCGGTCAGCGGATCCACCCGGGCGACCCGCAGCTGGTGGACGACCGCGTGCCGCCGGACGCCGCTGCGAGGGGTCCGCGGGTCGGCCGGGTCCGCGGCCGGGTCGATGGCCGGGTCGGTCGCCGGGTTCCGGGCCGGGTCGGTGGGCGGGGCGCTCACAGCGCCTTCACGTGTTCGAACGGCTCCCGGCACGACGCGCACGAACGCAGCGCCGTGCACGCGGTGGGCCCGAACCTGCTGAGCTCGCGGGTGGCCGTCGACCCGCAGCGCGGGCACCGAACGGCGAGCGTCAGGTCGACCGGACCGGAACCAGCCGTGCCGCTGTGACCCGCGGTGGGGCCGTGCCCCGTCGGGCTCGGCGGCGCGATGCCGGCCGCGGCGAGCTTGTCGCGGCCGGGCTCGGTGATCCAGTCGGTGGTCCAGGCCGGCGCCAGCACCCGGCGTACGCGAACGTCGGTGGCCCCGGCCACCCGCAAGGCGGCCTTGACATCGGCCTCGATCGCTTCCAGTGCGGGGCATCCGGCGTAGGTCGGGGTGACGTCGACCTCGACCACGCCGTCCGGCGAGACCCGCACGGCACGCAGGATGCCGAGCTCGGCGATGGTCAGCACAGGCAGCTCGGGGTCGGTGACGGCGGCCGCCGCCGCGCGGGCGGCCTCCGGGGCGAGCGCTCGCGCCGGCATCACCACGTCGCCCCCGGATGCGAACGCACCAGGTGCTGCAGCTCCGCCAGCAGGTACCCCATCGCCTCGGTGTGCACGCCGGCACGTCCGCCGGTGACCGGTGCGGCCGCGGGCTCCGGCACCGTGAGGGTGGCGCGGGTCAGCACGTCGCGTACGTACGACTCCCACTCCGCGCGCAGGCCGGGCCGGTCGACCGCGACACCCTCCGCGACCAGTGCGCGTTCGAGGTCGTCGGTCTCGAACAGTTCGTCGACGTGCGGCCACACGCAGTCAACCCCGGCTTGCATCCGGCGGTGGCTCTCCGGCGTGCCGTCGCCGAGCCGCAGCACCCACTGGGTGGCGTGGTCGCGGTGGTAGGCCACCTCCTTGACCGCCTTGGCCGCGATCGCCGCCAGCGTGGGGTCGGTGGACGCGGAGAGCCTGTCGTACAACAGAAGTTGGTACACCGAGAACACCAGCAGCCTGGCCATCGCCTCGCCGAAGTCGGCGTCCGCGCGCTCCACCAGCGTGACGTTGCAGAAGCCGCGCTCGTCCCGCGAGTAGGCCAGGTCGTCCTCGTCGCGGCCGAGACCCTCCCGCTCCCCCGCGTAGGTCAGCAGCATCCGCGCCTGGCCCAGCAGGTCCAGCCCGAGGTTGGCCAGCGCGACGTCCTCCTCCAACTGCGGCGCGTTGGTGATCCAGCCGCCGAGGCGCTGAGCGAGGATCAGCGTGTCGTCGCCCAGCCTGGTGGCGTACACCGCGACCGGCGGGTCCACCACCGCGCCGGCGCTCACCAGGCTCGGCGTGCCGGATTCCTTCGGTGTTCTCCCCGGGGCCGTCACAGGTGCGGCGCCCCTTCCGGTACGTCGTAGAACGTCGGATGGCGGTAGGTCTTGTCCGCCGCCGGGTCGAAGAACGCGTCCTTCTCGTCCGGGCTGCTGGCGCTGATCGCGGCCGCGGGGACGACCCAGATCGACACCCCTTCCTGCCGGCGGGTGTAGAGGTCGCGGGCGTTGCGCAGGGCCATCACCGCGTCAGGTGCGTGCAGGCTGCCGGCGTGTACGTGGGACAGTCCGCGCCGCGCCCGGACGAACACCTCCCACAGCGGCCAGTCGGCGTGACTGCCGCGCCGGCCGGCGTCGCGGTCCTGGTCGTCGCGGTCGGGTTCACTCATGCCGCCGGCCCGCCGTTCGGCTCGTTCGTACGCCCGGCGAGGTGCCCGGACGCTTCGGTCGCGTGTTTGGCGGCGTACGCCGTCGCCGCCTCGCGTACCCACGCACCGTCCTCGTGCGCCCGGCGGCGATGTGCCATCCGCTGGGCGTTGCACGGCCCGGCTCCCTTGATGACCCGGAGGAGTTCGGCGTAGTCCGGCTGGGTGAAGTCGTGGTGGCCCCGCTCGGCGTTCCAGCGCAGATCCGGATCGGGGATCCGCACGCCGAGCACCTCCGCTTGCGGAACCGTCATGTCGACGAACCGCTGCCGCAGCTCGTCGTTGGAGAACCGCTTGATCCCCCAGGCGGACGACTGCGCGCCGTGGGTGGACTCGGCGTCCGGCGGACCGAACATCGCCAGGCTCGGGTACCACCACCGGTCCACCGCGTCCTGCGCCATCGCCCGCTGCCGCTCGGTCCCCCTGGTCAGCGCCAGCAGCAGGTCGAACCCCTGCCGCTGGTGGAACGACTCCTCCTTGCAGATCCGCACCATCGCCCGCGCGTAGGGGCCGTAGGAGCAGCGGCACAGCGGCACCTGGTTGGTGATCGCCGCGCCGTCCACGAGCCAGCCGATGGCGCCGACGTCGGCCCAGGTGAGGGTGGGGTAGTTGAAGATCGAGGAGTACTTCTGCCGGCCGGAGTGCAGCTGGTCGAGCAGGTCGGCCCGGTCGACGCCGAGCGTCTCGGCGGCGGCGTAGAGGTACAACCCGTGGCCGGCCTCGTCCTGCACCTTGGCCATCAGGATCGCCTTGCGGCGCAGGCTCGGCGCGCAGGAGATCCAGTTGGCCTCCGGCTGCATGCCGATGATCTCCGAGTGCGCGTGCTGGGCGATCTGCCGGACGAGGGTACGGCGGTAGCCGTCGGGCATCTCGTCGCGCGGCTCGACCCGCTCGTCGGCGGCGAGCAACGCCTCGAACGCGGGCACACCGTCGGGCCGCTCCACAACGTCGGCAACGGTGTCGGCTGTCCGGCCCCTGGCGACCATGCGCCCCAGCGTACCGCCGGATGTGACGGGTTCCCACAGATTCGGCGGGAAGGTGTCATATCCGAGCAGGGTTGATCAGCGCGTCGATCACGGGGCGGACGGAATGCCTGCACCGGCGTGCGGATTATGGTGGTGTCGAGGTGTCCGGCGGCCGGGCCGGACCCGGCGCTGAGGGGGTGAGCCGTGACCGAGCCGCCCGCGCACCGCGTCCCGCCGCCCGCCGAGCTGCTGCCCGCGTTCGTCAACACCTACGACGTAGACCTCGCCGAACCCGAGCAGTTGCCCGACCCGGCGGCACTCACCGCCTGGCTGCGTTCCCAGAACCTGCTCGCCGGAGGCGCCTCGCCCGCCGCGGACGCGCCGTTCGCGTACTCCTCGCCGGGCTCCCCGGGCTCCCCGGGCTCCTCGGCCGCGACCGACGACGACCTCGTACTGGCCCATGAGCTCCGCGCGGGGCTGCGGCAGGCCATGCGCCAGCACCACGACGGCGACCTCGCCACCCTCGTACCCGAGCTGGACCGGGCCGCCGCCCGTCTTCCGCTGCGGGTCACCTTCGCCGGCACCGCACCTTCGCTCGCCCCCGCCGGTACGGGCGTCGTAGGCGCACTGGCCGCGCTGGTGGCCGCGGTCGCCTCCGCCCAGGCCGACGGCAGCTGGCAGCGGCTGAAGCTGTGCGCCGCGCAGGACTGCGCGTGGGCGTTCCTGGACTCCTCCAAGAACCGCTCCCGCCACTGGTGCTCGATGGGTTCCTGCGGCAACCGGCAGAAGACCCGGGCCTACCGCGCCCGCCAGAAGGCGGCTGACAGGATGGACGGATGAGCCAGCCCAGCGCCGACACCAGCGTCCGTATCGCCTGGGCCGCCGATGCCCCCGAGGTCGCCCGGGTCCAGGTGGCGGCCTGGCGGCAGGCGTACGCCGGCCTCCTCCCGGCCGAGGTCCTCGACCAACTCGACGAGGAGGCCTTCGCCGAGCAGTGGCGCCGGTCCCTGGCGCAGCCCCCGGACGCCCGGCACCGCCTGCTGGTAGCGCTCGACCACCAGACCGTGGTCGGGTTCGCCTCTACCGGGCCCGCCGACGACCCCGACGCCGATCCGGTCGCGGACGGGACGATCACGGCGTTCCACATCGATCCCGCCCAGACCCGGCACGGGCACGGCTCCCGGCTGCTGCAGGCGTGCGCCGACACCCTGGCCGCCGACAACTTCCGCCGGGCGGTCATCTGGCTGCAGGCCACCGACGACGCGCTCCGCGCGTTCCTCACCGAGGCCGGCTGGGGTCCCGACGGCGCCCACCGCGAGCTCGACCTGTACGGCGACGGGAGTGTCCGCGCCAAGCAGGTACGCCTGCACACCGCCCTCGTCGACGACTGAGCATGCCCGCGTCCCGATCCGCTTCGGCGGTCCCGGAGACGCGCCGCGCCGTGGTCCGCGACGCGGTCGCGATCGGCGTCGCCACCGGCGCGTACGGCATCTCCTTCGGCGCCCTCGGCGTGGCCGGCGGCCTGTCGGTCGCGCAGACCTGCGCCCTGTCCCTGCTGGCGTTCACCGGAGCGTCGCAGTTCGCGTTCGTCGGGATCGTCGGAGCCGGCGGAGCGGGCCTGTCGGCCGTGCTGGCGGCGTTGCTGCTCGGCACCCGGAACACCTTCTACGGCCTGCGGCTGACCGACCTGCTCCGGCTGCGCGGCCTCCGCCGACTGGCCGGTGCGCACTTCGTCATCGACGAGACGACCGCGATGGCGGTCGGGCGGCGCTCGCCGGAGCTGGGCCGGGCCGGTTTCTGGTACACCGCGCTGATCCTGTTCACCCTGTGGAACGCCGGGACGCTGCTCGGCGCGGTGGCCGGCGCCTCGCTCGGTGACCCCCGCACCTACGGGCTGGACGCCGCCGCACCGGCAGCGTTCGTCGCCCTGCTGTGGCCGCAGCTGACCACGGCACGGACGCGCGCGGTCGCGGCGGGCGGGGCGCTGGTCGCGGTGGCGCTGGTGCCGCTGGTGCCCGCGGGCGTTCCGGTCCTTGCCGCGGGTGTCGTGGCGATCGTCTTCGGGCTGCGGTCCACGTCGGCCCCGCCGGGTGACCCCGAGCCGACACCCGAGCCGATGGCCGACACCACGCCATCCGGCACCACGCCATCCGGCACCACGCCATCCGGCACCTCGTACGGCAACACGTACGGCGACTCCTCCTCCCACCCCACCCGAGGGGAGGCCCGATGACGCTCTGGGTCGCCGTGCTGGCCACCGCCCTCGGCTGTTACCTGCTCAAGCTGGCCGGGGTGTCGGTGCCCCGGCAGGTGCTCGACCGGCCGGCCGTACGACGGTCCGCGGCCCTGCTGCCGGTCGCCCTGCTCGCCGCGCTCGTCGGCGTGCAGACCCTGAGCTCGGGCACCCGGCTGGTCGTGGACGCCCGGCTGGCCGGAGTCGCGGTCGCCGTGGTCGCGTTGCTGCTGCGCGCGCCGTTCATCGTGGTGGTGGCGCTCGCGGCGCTCACCGCGGCGCTCGTACGCCTGGTGTTCTGACCCACCTCTGACCGGGCACGGACAACCGTCTCGCGAACCGAGACCAGCGGACGAACGTACGAGCCGACCGGCACGCACCGGCCTAGCGTCGAACCGGACCCACACGAATCACCGCGACGGACGGACTCTCATGGCTTCGGGCTATCAGGTACTCACCGACGAACAGGCGCAGGCGTTCCTCGAACAGGGCTTCGTGGTCATCCACGACTGCTTCACCCGCGAGGCCGCGGCGGAGTACACCGACCAGGTGTGGACCCGGCTCGGGTACGACCCGGACGACCAGTCCACCTGGGAACAGTCGTCGATCCACATGCCGACGCACCGCCGGATCGACGTACGCGAGTTCGCGCCCAAGGCCTGGCAGGCCGCCTGCGACCTGCTGGGTGGCGAGGACCGGGTGGCCAAGCCGTACTCGTGGGGCGACGGCTTCATCGTCAACCTGTGGGAGGGCGAGGACCGTCCCTGGCAGCCCGCCTCGGCGCAGGCCCCCGGCTGGCACAAGGACGGCGACTTCTTCCGGCACTTCCTCGACTCACCCGAGCAGGGCCTGCTGACGCTGGTCCTGTGGTCGGACGTACGCCACCAGGGCGGCGCGACGTTCGTGGCCGCGGACTCGGTAGGCCCGGTGGCGCGCTACCTCGCCGAGCGGCCCGGCGGCGTGCTGCCCACCGAGTTCGACACCCCGAGCCTGGTCGGGCAGTGCCAGAACTTCGTGGAGGCCACCGGCCGGGTCGGCGACGTCTTCCTGCTCCATCCGTACGTCCTGCACGCGAAGGCACAGAACCTGCTGCGCCTGCCCCGGCTCATCACCAACCCGCCGGTGCACCTGGCCGAGCCGATGCGCTTCGACCGCGAGGACCCGGCCGACTTCTCGCTGGTTGAGCGGGCGGTGCTGCGCGGGCTGGGTGTGGAGCGGTACGACTTCACTCCCACCGCGCCGCGGGAGGCCGTCGTCCCCGAGCGGGTGCGCCGGCAGGAGCGGATGAAGGCCGAGGAGGAACGCCGGCTCAGCGGGCGCCGCTGACGCCAGGCCGGGCACGGGGGACGGTCAGTCCAGGTCGAGGTAGTGCTCCAGCCCGACCGTGAGGCCGGGCCGCTCCCCCACCATCCGGGCACCGAGCACGACGCCCGGCATGAACGACGTCCGGGCCATCGAGTCGTGCCGCAGGGTCAGCGTCTCGTCCTCGCCGCCGAACAGCACCTCCTGGTGCGCGACCAGACCGGACAGCCGGACGCTGTGCACGGGTATGTCGGCCACCCTGGCACCGCGCGCACCGGCCACCTCCTGGGTGGTGGCGTCCGGCACCTCGCCGAGTCCTGCCTCCCGCCGGGCGGCGCTGATCAGCTCGGCCGTCCGCGAAGCGGTGCCCGAGGGCGCGTCCGCCTTGCGCGGGTGGTGCAGCTCGATCACCTCGACGGACGGGAAGAACCGCGCCGCCTGCTCGGCGAACCGCATCATCAGCACGGCGCCGACGGAGAAGTTGGGGGCGACCAGCACCCCGACCTTGGGCGCGTCGGCCAGCCAGCCGCGCACCTGGTCCAGCCGCTCCGGCGTGAAGCCGGTGGTGCCGACCACGGCGTGGATGCCGTTCTGTACGCAGAAGCGCAGGTTGTCGAGCACCGCGTCGGGGTGGGTGAAGTCGATCACGACCTCCGCACCGGCCGCGCGCAGGTCGGTCAGCTGGTCGTCGACGTCCAGCCCGGCCACCAGGTCGAGCCCGTCGGCAGCCTCGACCGCACGGCAGGCCTCCGCGCCCATCCGGCCACGAGCTCCGAGAACAGCCACCTTCACCACGTACGACTCCTCCCCTGCCGCGCCGGCAGCGAACCGCCGGCGAAACGAACCAAGCTCAGCGAACCGCGCCCGCGAACCGGTCGGCGTCCTCGAACGGTCCGACCACCGCCAGCGTCGGCGCCGCCTCCAGCAGTTCCTTGCCGATCCGGCGAACGTCGTCCAGCGTCACCGCGTCGATCCGGCGCAGGATCTCGTCCACGCTGAGCAGCTCGCCGTAGACCAGGTCGGCTTTGGCCAGCCGGCCCATCCGGGAACCGGTGTCCTCAAGGCCCAGCACCAGCGAGCCGCGCAACTGGCCCTTGCCCCGCTCGAGCTCCTCGTCGGTGAGCCCGGAGGACACGACCTTCTCCAGCTCGTCGCGGCAGATGTCGAGCACCTCGTCGATCTTGCTCGGCAGACAGCCGGCGTAGATGCCGACCATGCCCGAGTCGGCGTAGTGGGATGCGAACGAGTAGACGGCGTAGGCCAGCCCGCGCTTCTCGCGTACCTCCTGGAACAACCGGCTGGACATGCCGCCGCCGAACGCCGCGTTGAGTACGCCCAGCACGAACCGCCGGTCGTCCGAGCGCGGCAGGCCCGGAACGCCCAGCACGAGATTGGCCTGCTCGGTGGGCCGGTGAGCCAGCCGGACCGAGCCCCGGCCGGCCGTGGCGGCCGCGGCCGCAGAGGCCGCCGAGGCCAGCGCCCTGCTCGGGTTGCCCGACCGCGGCGGCGTCGGGTCACTGACCTGGCCGTTGAGCCGGCCGGCCTGCTCGAACGCCTGCGTCACCAGCCGCACCACGGCACGGTGCTCGACGTTGCCGGCCACCGCCACCACCAGGGACTCCGGGCGGTAGCGGCGGCGGTAGTAGCCGTACACCTGGCGCCGGGTCAGCGCCTCGATCGACTCCGTGGTGCCGAGGATCGGCCGGCCCAGCGGTGAGTCGCCCCACAGCTCCTCGGCGAACAGGTCGTGCACCGCGTCGGAGGGGTCGTCGTCGTGCATGGCGATCTCCTCCAGGATCACGCCACGCTCGCTGTCCACGTCGGCGGCGGTGACCAGGGACGAGGTCACCATGTCGCAGATAACGTCCACCGCCAGCGGGAGGTCGGCGTCCAGCACCCGCGCGTAGTAGCAGGTGTACTCCTTGGTGGTGAAGGCGTTCATCTCACCACCGACGGCGTCCAGCGCGGAGGAGATCTCCATCGCGTCCCGGCGCCGGGTGCCCTTGAACAGCAGGTGTTCGAGGTAGTGGCTGGCGCCGGCGAGCGCCGGGGTCTCGTCACGCGAGCCGACGCTCGCCCAGACCCCGAAGCTCACCGAACGCACCTGTGGCATGGCCTCGGTGATGATGCGCAGTCCGCCCGGCAGGACCGTACGCCGGACCACTCCGCCGTCACCCTCCCTGAGGAGGGTACGAGTCGAGCCCGACGGCTGGCTCCCCGCAGCCAGCCGTGCCAGTCGTGGGCTCACTTCTCGGGCGACTTCTCGGAGTCCTCGACCACCGGCACCAGGGACAGCTTGCCCCGGTCGTCGATCTCCCCGATCTCCACCTGCAGCTTGTCGCCGACCTTCACGACGTCCTCGACGTTCTCGACCCGCTTGCCGCCGGACAGCGCCCGCAGCTTGGAGATGTGCAGCAGGCCGTCCTTGCCGGGAACCAGCGAGATGAACGCACCGAAGTTGGTGGTCTTCACCACCGTGCCGAGGTAGCGCTCGCCGACCTCGGGCATCGTCGGCGTGGCGATCCCGGCGATGACCGCGCGGGCGGCCTCCGCGGAGGGACCGTCGGCGGCACCGATGAAGATCGTGCCGTCGTCCTCGATGGCGATGTCGGCGCCGGTGTCGTCCTGGATCTGGTTGATGACCTTGCCCTTCGGCCCGATCACCTCGCCGATCTTGTCGACCGGGATCTTCATGGTGATGATCCGCGGGGCGTACGGCGACATGTCGCCGGGCGCACCGATGGTCTTCTCCATCAGGGTGAGGATCGTGAACCGCGCGTCCCGCGCCTGCTGCAGGGCGGACGCGAGCACCGACGCGGGGATACCGGTCAGCTTGGTGTCCAACTGCAGGGCGGTGACGAACTCACGGGTGCCGGCGACCTTGAAGTCCATGTCGCCGAACGCGTCCTCGGCGCCGAGGATGTCGGTCAGCGTGACGAACTCCGTCCTGCCGTCCACCTCGTCGCTGATCAGGCCCATCGCGATGCCGGCCACCTGCGCGCGCAGCGGGACACCGGCGCTGAGCAGTGCCAGCGACGACGCACACACCGAGCCCATCGAGGTGGAGCCGTTGGAGCCGACCGCCTCCGACACCTGGCGGATGGCGTACGGGAAGTCCTCGCGGCTGGGGAGGATCGGGTGGATCGCCCGCTCCGCGAGCGCACCGTGCCCGATCTCGCGCCGCTTCGGCGAACCGACGCGGCCGGTCTCGCCGGTGGAGTACGGCGGCATGTTGTAGTTGTGCATGTAGCGCTTGGTCGTGTCCTCTGCGAGGGTCAGACCGATGCGCCGCTCCAGCGACAGCATGTTCAGCGTGGTGACGCCGAGGATCTGCGTCTCGCCGCGCTCGAACAACGCCGAGCCGTGCACGCGCGGGACGACCCCGATCTCCGCGGACAGCGGACGGATGTCGGCGAGGCCGCGGCCGTCGATGCGGACCTTGTCGCGGAGTACCCGCTCGCGCACCAGGGTCTTGGTCAGCGAACGGAACGCCGCGCTGATCTCCTTCTCCCGGCCCTCGAAGTCGGCGCCGATCCGCTCCAGACCGAGCTCCTTCACCTCGTCCAGGCGGGACTCGCGGGTGGCCTTGTCACCGATGGTGAGGGCCTCGGCCAGCTCACCGCGCACCGCACCGGTCAGCGCCTCGAGGACGTCCTCCTGGTAGTCGCGGAAGACCGGGAACTCGGTGGTCGGCTTGGCGGACTTGGCGGCGAGGTCGTTCTGCGCCTGGCAGAGGGTGCGGATGAAGCCCTTGGCGGCCTCCAGCCCCTCGGCGACGATCTCCTCGGTCGGCGCCTGCACGCCACCGCGGACGAGCTCCCAGGTGTGGTCGGTGGACTCCGCCTCGACCATCATGATCGCCACGTCACCGTCGTCGAGCGCACGGCCGGCGACCACCATGTCGAACACGGCGTTCTCCAGCTCGGCGCGGCGCGGGAACGCGACCCACTGGCCGTCGATCAGCGCGACCCGAACGCCGCCGATCGGCCCGGTGAAGGGAAGGCCGGCGATCTGCGTCGACGAGGCCGCGGCGTTGATCGCGAGCACGTCGTACAGCACATCGGGGTTGAGCGACAGGACGGTGACGACGACCTGGACCTCGTTGCGCAGGCCCTTGACGAACGACGGGCGCAGCGGACGGTCGATCAGCCGGCAGGTGAGGATCGCGTCCTCGCTGGGCCGGCCCTCGCGGCGGAACACCGACCCGGGGATCTTGCCGGCGGCGTATCCCCGCTCCTCGACGTCGACGGTCAGCGGGAAGAAGTCGAACTGTTCCTTCGGGTGCTTGCCGGCCGTCGTGGTCGACAACACCATGGTGTCCTCGTCGAGATAGGCGACGACGGCCCCATTGGCCTGGCGTGCCAGGCGTCCGGTCTCGAACCGGACCGTGCGGGTGCCGAAGCGGCCGTTGTCGATGACGGCTTCGGCGGTGTGAATTCCGGGACCCTCCACAGGGCGCCCTCCTCATGACATCGGGGAGCGATCTGCCGCGGGGTACGTGGGTGCAGGATGTGCCGGTCTTCGATCGAGGCTCTCGGGTACGTCTCGGGTGATCTCGTTGGGTGATCTCGCCCGGGGGACTCCCGGAAGCCACTACCGAGGACCGGCGGCCTGTCTACCGCCTCACGCGGGGACCGCTCCGGTCCTTGTTGTGTACCGGGAGCGGTGCCACGCAGGCGACCGCTCCCGGAGATTTTCCAGCTATCGGCGCAGGCCGAGCCGCTCGATCAGCGAGCGGTAGCGCTGGATGTCTTCCTTCATGACGTAGTTGAGCAGCCGGCGGCGCTGACCCACGAGGAGCAGCAGACCGCGACGGCTGTGGTGGTCGTGCTTGTGGGCCTTCTGGTGCTCGGTCAGGTGAGTGATCCGATGCGTGAGCAGCGCCACCTGGACCTCGGGCGAACCGGTGTCGCCCTCCTTGGTCGCGTACTCGGAGATGATCTGCTTCTTGGTCGCAGCGTCTAGCGACACGAGGCTCCTTTCGGGATCCGTTGCGCGGCGCGCCAGGGCGGGTTCACCTGGGCACTCTTTGTCCGCGGCCGGCGTACGGCAGTCGTCAGGCTACCAGCCCGAGGGTCGGCCTCCGGTCAGCCGGGGCCGCCGACGCCCCGGTCGGCGGCGAGGACACGGCGCACGTGCTCCACGTCGGCACGAATCTGGGTGACCAGGGCGTCCACCGAGTCGTAGGTCTCCTGCCCGCGCACCCGGTCGACGAACTCCACCGCGATCGGCCGGCCGTACAGGTCCAGATCATCGCGATCCAGGACATACGACTCGACCCGGCGCGGCTCGTGCCCGAACTGCGGGTTGGTCCCCACCGAGATCGCCGCCGGCAGGACCTGAGGGCCGGGCCCGTCCACGTCGGCGACCCGCAGCCACCCGGCGTACACACCGTCGGCAGGCAGCGCCAGGGCGGTCGACGCCGGCACGTTGGCGGTGGGGAACCCCAGCTCGCGGCCACGGTGGGCGCCCTCGACGACCACGCCGTCCACCCGGAAGGTGTGCCCGAGCAGGGCCCGGGCGCCGGCCACGTCACCGGCGGCGAGCCGGTCACGGACCGCGGTGGAGGACACAGCGTCCACGGGTACGTCGGCGGTCCCGGCGTCCGTGGGCGCGGCACCGGCCGGAGCCGGGTCGGCGGTCGAGGGGACCTTCACCGCGCGGGTGAGGCCCTCGACGGCGAACCCGAGCTGCCCGCCCAGGGTGCGGAGCAGGTCGACGTTGCCGGCCGCCTTGTGACCGAAGCGGAAGTCGTCGCCGACCACCACGGCCACCGGGCGCAGCGCCCGGACGAGTTCCCGGACGAAATCCTCGGCCGGCTCGCGGGAACGTTCCTTGTCGAACGGTACGACGACCACTCCGTCCATGCCGTACGCCTCGAACAGCTCCAGCCGGCGCTCCACCGTCGCCAGCAGCGGAGGTACTGCCTCCGGGCGGACCACCGAGGCCGGATGCGGGTCGAACGTCACCACGACAGAGCGGGCACCGTGCTCGCGGGCCAGCTCACGGGTGCGGGCGAGCACCCGCTGGTGACCGCGGTGCACGCCGTCGAAGACGCCGATCGTGACGACCGTCGGCCCGAACAGCGGGTCCGCCCCGGTCAGGTCTGTCCAGCGCTGCATCGTGTCCTCGTCGCCCTTCCGTCCTGATACCTGCCACCGACCTGATACCTGCCACCGACCGCACAGCCCGCGAAGGGAGCCTGCCTCAAAGGGTGCCAGACGGTCACCCGCGGACCCTCGGTCCGGTCCCGGCATCCGCCAACCGGGATCCGGTGACCCGAGACGCTTCGGACCCGCCCGGACCGACCGGACCGTCGAGGCCGTCCCGGGCACCGCCGGTCAGCTCGCGAACACCGCGACCGGCCGGGCACCTTCCTCGACATCCTCGTACAGCGCGAGGAACGCACCGTCCGGGCCGAAGACGCCCACCGGGCCGCCGCCCACCCGCACGCCGGGCAGCTTCTGCCCGAAGGAGACCAGCCGCGCCGTGTGCTCGTCCACGTCGAACCTGGCGAACGTCCGTGCCGCCACGTCGGCGATCGGCACCACTTCGAAGTCGCCCTCGAGCTGGTCGATCGTGCGGGCCTGCTCCAGGCCGTACGGGCCGACGCGGGTACGCCGCAGCGCGGTCAGGTGGCCGCCGACGCCCAGCCCGGCGCCCAGGTCACGGGCCAGCGCCCGGACGTAGGTCCCGCTGGAACACTCGACCACCACGTCGACGTCCACGACCTCGCCCGCCGGCCGGACGTCGGTCACCTCGAACCTGCGCACCACCACCTGGCGCGGTGCCAGCTCGACGTCCTCGCCCTTGTGCACCTTGCGGTAGGCGCGTTCGCCGGCCACCTTCACCGCCGACACCGCGGAGGGCACCTGAGAGATCTCACCGGTCAGGGCGGCGATCCCCGCCTCGACGTCCTCCCTGCGTACGTCCCGGGCGGACGTCTGGGCGGTGACCTCTCCCTCGGCGTCGTCGGTACGGGTGGACACCCCGAGCCGGATCGTCGCGTCGTAGGCCTTCTCGGTGAGGGTGAGGTAGCCGAGCAGCCGGGTGGCGCGTTCGATGCCGAGGACGAGCACGCCGGTCGCCATCGGGTCGAGGGTGCCGGCGTGGCCGACCCGCCGGGTGTGCGCCAGTCGGCGGACCTTGCCCACGACGTCGTGGGAGGTCCAGCCGGCGGGCTTGTCCACGACGACGATGCCGCTTCGGGGCACGCCGGGCCGGGACCTGTCAGAGGGCACGTCAGGGGTCACGTCAGCTCCCGCCGCGACCGCCCCGGCCGGACCGGTCGTCTCCGACGCCGGCGTCGCGCTCGGCCGCCTCGCCGGCGTCGACCACGTCATCCGCGTCCATGTCGTCGAGGTCCATGTCGTCGAGGTCCTCGTCGGTGCGTGGCACGCGGTACGGATCGGCCTCGCCGGCCGGACTCGCCTGCGCGGCCCGGCGGGCCACCTCCGCGTCGGAGTCACGGGCGCGGCGCAGCAGGTCCTCGATGTGCTTGGCGTTCTCGGGTACGGCATCAGCGACGAAGGTCAGGCTCGGCGTGTGCCGAAGCCCGAGCCGGCGGCCGACCTCGGAGCGGATCAGTCCCTTCGCGCTCTCCAGCGCCACCGCGGTGCCGGTGTGGTCCTGGTCGCCGCCGAGCACGGTGTAGAACACGGTGGCGTCGCGCAGGTCACCGGTCAGGCGGGCCTCGGTGACCGTCACGAAGCCGAGCCTGGGGTCCTTCACCCGGCGCTCCAGCATCTCCGCGACGATCACCTGGATCCGGTCCGCGAGCTGGTTCACCCGTGTCTGGTTCATCGCCATCCTCTCCTCGGCCGGCGGGCGACTCGGCCGTGGTCTTCCCCATCGGTCCGGGTTCGCGTGCTTCGTGCCGGCTCACTTCGGTCCCACTCGATCCCACCCGATCGGTCCCACCGCGTCCCGTTCGGTCCTGCTCGCTCCTGCTCGCTGCTACTCGTCGTCCTCGGAGAACAACTGCCGGCGTACCTGCAGCAACTCCACCTCCGGGCGCTCGGCGAGCATCCGCTCCACCGCGTCCAGGACGTCGCGGCAGCGGACGCTCTCACCACTCACCACGGCAACACCGATCTCCGCCCGACGGTAGAGGTCATGGTGCCCTGTCTCGGCGACGGACACGGCATGGCGGCGCGCGATCTCCGCCACGATCGGCCGGACCACCGAGCGCTTCTCCTTCAGCGACCGCACGTCGCCGAGCCGCAGGTCGGCGCACAGCGTCCCGGTGAACATCGGCTCGCCTCATCCTCCGGCAGGTACGACATCGACGGTGCCGACGGTGCCGACGGTGCCGACGGCAGCTGCCGGCTGTGCCGGTCCGGGTCGCACCGGTGGGCTCGCCCGGCGGCACCCGACCCGCGGCACCCGACCCGCAGCACACAGCCAACCACTCACGTACGGGCCCGGTCGCGACCGGGTCACCCGAGCCGAAACGAAGCCCCGAAGCTCTCCGGCGAGGACCTGCACAGGCGTGCTGTGCGGTCCCCTCCGTAGTCGCTCCGGGGCTTCGTCAACGGTCGGTCCCGACCTGCCGGCCGACCTGTGAGTGCCAGGCCGGCCGACCGGATCGGGGTCAGCCGCGCGGCTTCTCCCGCATCTCGTACGTCTCGACCACGTCACCGACCCGCACGTCGTTGTAGTTGTGCAGGGTGAGGCCGCACTCGTAACCCTCGCGGACCTCGGTGGCGTCGTCCTTGAACCGGCGCAGGGACGCGATGTCGCTGCTTTCCACGACGACCGCGCCGTCGCGGAGCAGCCGCGCCTTGGAGTTGCGGCGGATGGTCCCGCTGGTGACCAGACAGCCGGCGATGGTGCCGAACTTGCTGGAACGGAACACGTCCCGGACCTCCGCGGTGCCGAGTCGCGCCTCTTCGTACTCCGGCTTCAGCATGCCCTTCAGGGCCGCCTCCACCTCGTCGATGGCCTGGTAGATCACCGAGTAGAACCGGATCTCCACGCCTTCGCGATCTGCCAACCGCTCCACCGACCGGCCCTGTGCCCGGACGTTGAAGCCGATGATGATCGCGTTGTCGATCGTCGCGAGGTTGACGTCGTTCTCGGTGACCGCACCCACACCGCGGTGCAGGATGCGAAGGTCGACCTCGTCGCCCACGTCGATCTTGGCGAGCGCGTCCTCCAGGGCCTCGACCGACCCGGACACGTCGCCCTTGATGACGAGGTTGAGGGACTGGCGCTCCTCGAGCAGCTTCGACAGGTCGTCGAGGCTGACCCGCTTGGTGCGCTGGGCGAACGACGCGTTGCGCTCGCGCGCCTCGCGCTTCTCCGCGATCTGCCGGGCCATCCGGTCGTCGGCGACCACCATGAAGGTGTCACCGGCGCGCGGCACGGCCGACAGACCGAGTACGAGCACCGGACGCGCGGGCGGAGCCTCCTCGACCGGATTGCCGTTCTCGTCGAGCATCGCGCGCACCCGGCCGTACGCCGGACCCGCGATGATCGAGTCGCCGACCCGGAGCGTGCCGCGCTGCACCAGCACGGTCACCACCGGACCGCGGCCCTTGTCCAGGTGCGCCTCGATCGCGAGACCCTGAGCGTCCTGGTGGGGGTTGGCCCGCAGGTCCAGCGAGGCGTCGGCGGTGAGCACGATCGCCTCGAGCAGCCCGTCGAGGTTGGTCCGGGCCCGCGCGGAGATGTCGACGAACATCGTGTCGCCGCCGTACTCCTCGGGGACCAGGCCGTACTCGGTGAGCTGACCGCGCACCTTGGCCGGGTCGGCGTCGGGCACGTCGATCTTGTTGACCGCCACCACGATCGGCAGGTTGGCCGCCTTGGCGTGGTTGAGCGCCTCGACGGTCTGCGGCATCACGCCGTCGTCGGCCGCCACCACGAGCACCGCGATGTCGGTCGACTGCGCACCACGGGCACGCATGGCGGTGAACGCCTCGTGGCCCGGGGTGTCGATGAACGTGATCTTGCGATCCTGTCCGTCCACCTCGGTGGCGACCTGGTAGGCACCGATGTGCTGGGTGATGCCACCCGCCTCGCCGGCCACGACGTCGGCGTTGCGGATCGCGTCCAGCAGCTTGGTCTTTCCGTGGTCGACGTGACCCATCACCGAAACGACCGGCGGCCGGGCGATCAGCTCGGTGTCCTCGCCCTCGTCCTCACCGAACTCGATGGAGAACGACTCCAGCAGCTCGCGGTCCTCGTCCTCGGGCGAGACCACCTGGATGTCGTACTCGAGCTCGGCGCCCAGCAGCTGCAGCGTCTCGTCGCTGACCGACTGCGTGGCGGTCACCATCTCGCCCAGGTGGAACATCACCTGGACCAGCGACGCCGCGTCCGCACCGATCCGCTCGGCGAAGTCGGTGAGGCTGGCGCCTCGCGGCAGCCGGACGACCTGACCGCCACCACGGGGAACGCGCACACCGCCGACGGACGGCGCCTGCATGTTGTCGAGCTCCTGGCGCTTCTGCCGCTTCGACTTGCGGCCACGGCGCACCGGTCCGCCCGGGCGCCCGAAGGCACCGGCCGTACCGCCACGACCGCGCGCCCCACCGGGACGGCCGCCGAAGCCACCGCGCGGCGGGCCACCGGCGGGTGCACCGGCGCCACCGCCACCGGGACGACCGGCGCCGCCACGACCGGGTGCGCCGGTACGGCCACCGGGACCTCCGGGGCCACCGGTGCGGCCACCAGGACCACCCGTGCGGCCACCAGGACCACCCGCGCGGCCACCAGGACCACCGGTGCGGCCACCGGGACCACCCGAACGCGCGGCCGGACGCGACGGCATCATGCCGGGGTTCGGACGCGGGCCACCCGGACGGTCGCCGGAGCGCTCCGGCCGGGTCGGCATCGTCGCCGGGTTGGGCCGCGGGACGCCGGGGACGCCGCCGCCCTGCTGGCCGGAGCCGTCGCCCTCACGACGCGGACCACCCTGGCCGGGCCGGTCCGAACGCGGACCGCGCATGCCCTGGGTGGAGGTGAAGGGGTTGTTGCCCGGACGCGGAGCCCCGCCGCCCTGACGCGGGCCGGACGGACGCTGCCGGGAGTCGCCGCCCTGACCTCCGCGGCCACCGGGACCACCGGGACCACCTGGTCCGGACTGGCGCGTGGGGCGCTGCCCGGGAGGAGCCGGCCTGGCGCTGGACGAACCCGGACGGTCCGAACGTTCGGGGCGTTCGGGACGGTCGGAGCGTTCCCGACGGTCTGTAGGACGTCCGTCCGGACGGTCTGTAGGACGGCCGCCGTCCGGCCGCGGACCCGGACGGGGTCCCTGCGGCTGGGGCGCCGACCGCTCGGGCGCCGACCGCTCGGGCGCCGACCGCTCGGGCACCTGGGGCGCCGGGGCGCTCGGCTGAGCCGTGGCCGCCGGGCGCTCGGTCACCTCCGGTGCGGCCTCGCGAACCACCTCGGCGGGCGCGGGGGAAGGCTTCGCCGGAGCCGGCCGCGGCGGCGCGGGCTTCGCGCCGGGGACCGGAGTTGGTTTGGGTGCCGTCGGGGCCGAAGCGCCCGATGCGGCCTGCGCCGGGGACGCCGGTGCGGCCTGCTTGCTCGCGGACTTGCGCGCCGATCCCCGTCCGCCGGCCTTGCCGCCGGCTTCGGTCGCGAAGGACTCCTTGAGTTTGCGGACGACGGGTGCCTCGACGGTTGACGAAGCGGAGCGAACGAATTCACCCAGCTCCTGAAGCCTGGCCATGACGGCCTTGCTTTCGATGCCGAACTCCTTGGCGAGTTCGTAGACCCGGACCTTTGCCACTGCTCTCCTTTGCCGGCCCGGGCCCCTTGTGGGTCCAGGCCGCTAGTAACTAGGCGTGCTCATTGCTCGGTTCTCATCGAGTGCTCATGAGCCGCTCGACCCACTTTCTTTGCCTGGGCGGCGCCCCTGGTCGCGCTGGGCGTCGCCGGTGTTCGGTGCGTTGCTGGCCAGATCGGTGGCATCCGCCTGGCCGGTGTCGACTGGATCCTGCTGCTCGACGTGGCGTCGGAGCGGACCGACGTCGATCGGGGCCCGCGCACGCAGGGCGCGCGCGAAAGCTCGTCGGCGTTCGGCGAGTCCGAGGCATTCTCTCGTGGGATGCAGATGCGCCCCACGCCCCGGCGCATGGCCGGTGACGTCCGCGACCAACCGTGTGGCGGTCTCGTCACGTGCGAGGACGACCCGGAGCAGGTCAGACTTTGCCGTACGTTGCCGACAACCCACACACGTGCGCACCGCGTGCGGACGTGTGTTTGGTTCCCGACCTGTACGACCCACCTCGTGAGAGTGTACCCAGACCGCCGGACTCGGCGGGCGCTGGATCTCTTCATCCGGATCCGAGAAGGGTCCGATTCCGGCCGGATCAGGCGAATTCGCCTGGTCAGGCAGGGTCGGACCGGTCTGGTGCCAGGTCGGCCCGGTGTCGTCCGGATGCCGCCCCGTGCCGGCCGCCGGTCGGTCGGGTGCCGACCGGCGTTCCGTCAGAGCCTACCTACTGGTGGTCGCCGGCCTGCTGGTCACCGGCCGCGCCCGCCCCGGCCGGGTTCGGCGACTCACCGGACTCCTCGTCCGTGGCGGGGGTGGCCGGTGCCGGCTCGGCCTCGGCGGTGTCGGACCGGATGTCGATCCGCCAGCCGGTCAGCCTGGCCGCGAGCCGGGCGTTCTGGCCCTCGCGGCCGATGGCGAGGCTGAGCTGGTAGTCGGGTACGACCACCCGCGCCGACCGGGCCGCGGCGTCGACGACCTCGACGCTGCGCACCCGCGCCGGGGACAGGGCCTGCTTGACGTACTCCGCCGGGTCCTCCGACCAGTCGACGATGTCGATCTTCTCGCCGTGCAGCTCGTTCATGACGTTGCGTACGCGCGAACCCACCGGCCCGATACACGCGCCCTTGGCGTTGACCGACGGGTTGCGCGAGTGCACCGCGACCTTGGTGCGGTGACCGGCCTCGCGGGCGATCCCGCTGATCTCGACGGTGCCGTCGGCGATCTCGGGGACCTCCAGCGCGAACAGCTTCCGTACGAGGTTGGGGTGGGTGCGCGACAGGGTGATCTGCGGGCCGCGGAAGCCCTTGCGGACGGCCACCACGAAGCACTTGATCCGGTCGCCGTGGCTGTAACGCTCACCCGGCACCTGCTCCTGGGGCGGCAGCACGCCTTCCACCCGGCCGAGGTTGACGTAGACCAGCCGGGGGTCCTTCCCCTGCTGGATCACGCCGGAGATGATGTCGCCTTCCTTGCCGACGAACTCGCCGAACATGTGGTCTTCCTCGGCGTCGCGCAGCCGCTGCAGGATGACCTGTTTCGCCGTGGTGGTGGCGATCCGGCCGAAGCCGGTCGGGGTGTCGTCCCACTCCCGCGCCGGCTTGCCCTCCTCGTCGAGCTCGGTGGCGTAGACCGTCACGTGCCCGCTCTTGCGGTCGAGTTCGACCCGGGCGTGCGTCTGGGCTCCCTCGGTCCGCTGGTAGGCGATCAGCAGGGCCTGCTCGATCGCCTCGCAGACGGCCTCCAGAGGGACGTCCTTCTCACGCTCCAGAGCGCGCAGGACCGCCATGTCGATGTCCATGGGCCTATCCCTCCTTGTCCGTGTCGTCGTACGTGTCGTACGTGCTGTGGTTGTCGCCGTCGTCCGGCTGGTCGGTGGTGTCGGTGTCGTCGAGTTCCTCACCGGGCTCGCCCTCGTCGGCCGGGGCCATCTTGGCGAACTCGACCTGCACCCGCGCCTTGGCCACCCGGGCGTAGTCGACCTGGTGGGGGGTCCCGTCGACGTCCAGCTCCGCGCTCTGCTCGTCGGCAGCGGTGACCCGTCCGAGCAGCTGGCTGCCGTCGGCATGCACCACCTTGACCAGCCGGCCGACGTTGCGCCGCCAGTGGCGGGGCTCGGTGAGGGGCCGGTCGACGCCCCTGGAGGTCACCTCGAGGGTGTAGGAACCCGCGCCCATCACGTCGCCGGCGTCGAGCAGCTTCGCGACGGTGCGCGAGGTGTCGGCCAGCTGGTCGAGTGTGACGCCGCCGTCCGCGTCCACCACGATGCGCAGGACGGTACGGCGGCCGGCAGGGGTGAGGTCGACGGACTCCAGGTCGAGTCCGGACTGGGCGAGCACCGGCGCGAGAAGGTCGGCCACCTGGTCACGAGCAGCAGAGCCGCTAGCCACGGGTGCCTCCCTCTCTAGTTGTGCGGACGAGGCGGGCGCGGCGCCGGCCGGGTGTCGGGTGCCGCGGAGAGCGGCGCCGTCGCGACCACCTGGGTGCCGGCCCGGCCGCCTCGCTGACGGTGCGAAGCTGGTGCGAACTGGTGCGAACCGAGGGCCGACCGTGGTGCCCTTCGGTCACCTCGACCCGGCCTCGGCGTGGTCAGCGTACCCGGCCGCGGAATTGCCCTTCAAACGGCGCCACGCCCGCGCCGGGACCCCGTTCGATCTCCTCGGCGACGGGCTCCGGCGGGCCGAAATTCCCCAGGACGAAGAAGGGGGACGTAACGTGCCGATGCCCGAATTCGCTCCGGTAACGTCACGCTGGTGAACGCGCCCACCAACGCTTCGTCCCCGGTGTCCCCGGCGTCCGACGAGGTGCCGCCGACCCGGCGTGGAGTGCTGCGCACGACGCTGGGCGCCGGTGTCCTCGGCCTGACCGGGAGCTTCCTCGCCGCCTGCACCACCGGCCGCGACGACGGTCCCGGAACGTCCGGGCGCGGCTCGGCCGCGACACCCACACCGACGCCCGACCCGGACCTTCCGGTGCTCACCTCGGCGCTGACCGAGGAGCGGGCTTTGCTGACCGCCTACGCCGCGACCGTGGCCAAGCACCCCGACCTGCGCAGGCAGCTGTCGGAGTACGTCCGGCGGCACGAGGAGCACCTCGCCGCGCTCACCGCGCTGACCCGACGTGCCGGCAGGTCGACGGCCAGTCCCTCCCCCACGCCCGACCGGACCGCGAGTCCCGGGCCGACCACCCCGGTCGTTCCCGACGCGGGCGGAGACTCGGTCGCCGCCCTGCTCGGGCTGGAGAAGGCCGCCACCGCCGCCCGCCGGACCAACGTCCGGGTGGCGCGCGATCCCGAACACGCCCGGATCCTGGCGTCGATCGGTGCCTGCGAGTCCACGCACGTGCTGACGCTCGGCGCGGAGACCTCCTAGATGTCGGGCCTGGATGTTCGACCTGGATGTTCGATGCCGCCTCGGGGGAGGCTGACCGATGAGTGACCGCGAGATCGCCGGTCTGCAGGAAGCACTGGCCGGAGTGCACGCAGCGATCTGGGGGTACGGCGTGCTGACGCCCCAGTTGGGTTTGGACGACCGGAGCCGCGGCGAGCGCACGATCGAGTTGTACCGCGAACTGCGGGAACGTCTGCGAGCGCAGCTGCGCGCACGTCACGCGACACCGGTCGCCGGCGACGCGGGCTACCGGCTGCCGTTCCAGGTGACCGGCGGCACCAGCGCCCGGCGGCTCGCGTTGTACCTCGAGGACGGATGCGCCGGGGTGTTCGCCGACCTGGTCGCCGCCGCGACGAGTTCGAGCGTGCGCACCATGGGCGCCGACCTGCTCGTCGACTGCGCCCGCCGGCGGCTGGACTGGGGCGCCGATCCGAAGGCCTTCCCCGGTGTCGCCCACCCGCCCGGTGCGACGCCCACGCCCACGGATCCGGCGTCACCGTCGGCGTCCCGCCGCGTCTCCGGCGCCGGGAGCCGGCGGTAGCCGACTCCCGGCACGGTCGCCGCCTGCTCAGCCGAGGTGTTGCCGAACCAGCGCGTAGAACGTGTGCGCGTCCACGAACTCCACCGCCGCCCCCGGCGCCTGCGCGTGCACCGTGTCCACCACGTCCCGGTGCCACGAGGGGCTTTCCAGGATGGTGCGCACGCTGAGGAACCGGGGCGCCGCGGGTGGGCCGGACAGGTCGCCGTCGAGCGCGTCCCGCAGTGCCCGGGCTGCGGTGGCCGCGTCGGCGCGCGGCAGGTCGGGACCCATCCGGACGAAGGGAGTGGTGCCGACCAGTCCCATGGGTTCGATCTTCTGCGCGGCGAACCCGTCGGGTGAGAAGTCGGCGTACGCCGCCCTGGTCCCGGCGTCCATGCCCGGCGCGTAGCCGTCGATCACGAAGCCGGTGACGGTGAGGTCCCAGCGGGTGTAGCGGGGCCGGCAGTGCCGCCTCCACGCGGCGACACCCGACGGCAGGCCGGAGAACTCGCGCGGCGCGGCCAGCATGCCGGGGTTGACGTAACCGGCGCCGCTGTCCCCGGCCACGAACGTGTCGGCCGAGGTCGCCGTCCGCCGGGCGAGGTCCAGCGCCACCGGCATTCTCTCGGCGAGGTTGGGGTTGAACGCCCAGTTGAGCGGGACCTCGCCGCGGGCGGCGTCGTCCCAGATGTAGGGCATCACCTGATACAGCCAGGCGGCCGAGTCGTAGTCGCCGACGTAGAACATCACGTAGCGGCGCGGGACCACCGCACCCGAAGCGTCGACGAAGCCCCGGGCACGCAGGTCGGCAGTGGTCGGGCGTGGACGTTGCGGGTACGCCGCCCGCAGCGGCGCGTGCCGGAACACCGAGGCGTTGGCCATCGCGTCGAGGTTCTCCGCGTCGGCGTCGAGGTAGGCGTTGTAGGCGGACGCGACCTGCACGAAGCGCCACTCGGTGGCCACGGGTTCGTGGTGCCCGCCGGCCGGGTCGACCGTCGTGTACTTGTAGCCCCACGGGACGAACCCGTGCACCGGAACCATCGCTCCCCGCGCCCGCTCGTAGGCCACCCGCAGGATCTCCTCCAACGTGGCCTGGTCGGTGCCCACGGGCTGGTGCGGATCGTCGACAGGAGCCTCGTCGTCCCAGGGCAGCAGGTCGAAGAAGAACCCGCGCCGGCTGACGAGGTAGTCATGGTTGGTGAGCAGGGCCTGCTGCAGCTTGCCCTGAGGCCGGCGTAGCCAGTAGCCGTCGAGGTAGTAGCCGAGGTCAGGTGTGGAACGCCCGGAGCGGAGGTAGTGCTCGACCGCCCAGATGTACGCGTCGCACTTGGCGCTGCCGGTCGACTGACGCCGCGTGCCGGCAATCTGCCCCCGGCCGGTGAACAGCGGGCTCCCGTCGTCGCGCACCAGTCGTACGACCGACGGCAACCGCAGTGGTCCGTCGGCCGTGGCGCGGGTCCCGACGTACCGGGTGTGCAGCGAGTCCGGCGAGGGGTCGTACCGAACGGCCACCAGGTCGCGGGCGCCCGCCACCGTCGACGCGACGTTGGACGTGGCCGGCACGTTCGGGTCCCACACCACGGCACCGCGGAGCGCGCGTCGGAAGGTCCTCACCAGATCGTCGAGGCTGTCGAGGCGGCGAAGCGGCCGGTCGGCGAGCAGACCTTCGTCCCGGCGCAGCACGGTGAGCCAGTAGTCATCGATGTCCTTGGTGCCGAACTCGCTGTGATCGACGAAATGAACGTAGAGCCGGGGAAAGTCGCGGTTGACGATGCCCTGCAAGGTGGCCACGAAGTGGAGTTCGTCGTGCGCCCGGGCGGCCTGTGCCGGATCGGCCAGGTCGAGGGCGTACAGGTGGGTCAGGTCGTAGTGGAACACCGGCTCGGTGGCCGCAACGGCGGGCGCCGGGCGCGCGGTGGCCAGCACCGAGGCGCCGGCAGCCAGGCCGCCCAGCCCTCCGACGAAACTGCGGCGGTCGATCTCGGGCATGGGTCCTCCCCGTACGACGGTCATCGGCGTCGGCTGACGTCCTTCTGAGCCCTGGCCCTGGGCATCGGCCCGAGGCGTGCGCTGACCGCAATGGCATCGCTACCGGACGAAGGGGTTCAACCGTCGCGACCGGTAACGGCTGGCCGGGTCCGCTCACCGGCGGTAGCCGAGCCGGATCGCCAGCCGTCCACGAGCGGGAGGATGTCGGCCAGTCGCTGGACCACCGCGTCCGGCTCACCGTCGGTGTGCCCACGCTGGACGTCGGGGATCTCGCTGTGCGGCACGTGGACAGCTCGCATCCCCACCGAGCGCGCGCCGTGGATGTCGTCGAAGAGCCGGTCGCCGACGAAGACGCAGTGCTCGGGCCGGTCGACGCCGACGGCGGCCATGGCGGCGCGGAACGCCTCCGGATGTGGCTTGGTGTGCGCGATCTCGCTGGTGTAGACGGCACCGTCGATGAGGTCGAGCACGCCGTCGCGGGCGAAGACCAGCTCGTGGTCGTCGCGCGGCCAGACGGTGTTGGACAACACGCCGACCCGGATCCCCCGCTCGTGCAGCGCCCGGAACAGCGGCGCGGCGTCCGGATCGGAGAGGGTGTGCGGCTCCCACCACGCGCGATAGGCCTCGACCCCGCGCTGGTGTGCGGGCCCCGACGGCTCCAGCCCTCCCGCGCGGACGATCGCGTCGAACGCGGTCGCGCGATGCTCCTCCCGGGACCGCCGCCAGGCCTCGTCCTCGGCCGCCCGCAGCGCCGCCGACACCTCGTCGCCGTGGGTCGGGTCGTAGGCCCGCGCGTAGTGCCGCCACTGGTCGTGCAGGTCGACCGTGTGCCAGGGCGTGAGAGTGCCGCCCCAGTCGAAGATCACCGCACTCACTGTCGTCGCCGTCGCCGGTGTCGTCGCTGCTGTCATGCCGGGATGGTGCCAGCGGGCACCGACAACCGGCGCCGCCCGCCCGTACTCCCCTGCCCGTACTCCCCTGCCCGTACTCCCGGGCCGGACGACGATCGGCGGGTGCCGGGACCGGCATCGCGGCCTGCGGAAGGCGTCCACACGTTAGGGTCGGGCGCACCACCGGTCGCCCGACACGTCGCCGCCGCCGTGTCCGGGACCGCCGACCGGCTACCTCCTTCGACGACGAGGACGGTTCATGACGTTCACCACCCGCCCGACCCTCCGGGGCACCTTCGGCATGGTCGCGTCCACGCACTGGCTGGCGTCGCAGAGTGCCATGAGCGTGCTCGAACGCGGCGGCAACGCCTTCGACGCGGCCGCCTGCGCCGGCTTCGTCCTGCACGTGGTCGAGCCGCACCTGAACGGCCCCGGCGGTGAGGTTCCCGCCGTGGTGGCCACCGCCGACGACCCCGCGCCCAGGGTGCTGAACGGGCAGGGACCGGCCCCGGCGGGCGCCACCATCGCGCACTTCCGCGACCTCGGCCTGGACCTGGTGCCCGGCTCCGGGCCGCTGGCGGCGACGGTCCCCGGAGCGGTGGACGCCTGGCTGCTCCTGCTGCGCGACCACGGCACCTGGCCGCTGCGCGACGTGCTCGAGCCCGCGATCGGGTACGCCCGCGCGGGCCATCCGCTGGTGTCCGGCGCGGTGACGACGATCGCCACGGTCGAGCGGTTGTTCGCCGAACACTGGCCCACCTCGGCGGCACTGTGGCTGCGTGACGGGAAGCCGCCGACGCCGAACGCGATGTTCGCCAACCCGGCGTACGCCGACACCCTTGAACGGCTGGCCGCCGAGGGCGAGGCCGCGGGCACCGGCCGGGAGGCCCAGATCGAGGGCGCCCGGAGGGCCTGGCGGGAGGGGTTCGTCGCCGAGGAGGTCGCCACGTTCTCCCGGCAGCCGCACCGCGACTCCAGCGGTGCCGACCACCCCGGCCTGCTCACCGGCGACGACCTCGCCTCCTGGTCGGCGTCCTGGGAGGAACCCGCCACCCTGGAGTGGAACGGCCTGACGGTTGCAAAGACCCGGGCGTGGGGTCAGGGTCCGGTCCTGCTGCAGTCGCTGGCCCTACTGGACGCGCTGGACGCCTCGGCCGACATCGATGGCAGGGACGGCAGAGACGGCAGCGGCGAACTCGGCGTCCACCTGACGGCCGAGGTGCTCAAGCTCGCCCTGGCAGACCGCGAGGCGTGGTACGGCGACCTGCCCGACTCCCCGTTGCCGGCCCTGCTGTCCAAGGAGTACGCCGCCGAACGCGCCGCCCTGGTGGGCGACCGGGCGTCCGGTGACCTGCGCCCGGGCTCGCCGGATGGACGTACGCCGAGGCTGCCGGCGGCGCACGCCGACCCGGACCGGACGGCGCCGAGCGGCGGACGCGGAGCCGGCGACACCGGCGAGCCCACCGTCGACCTCAGCGGCCGTACCCGCGGCGACACCTGTCATGTGGACGTCGTCGACCGCTGGGGCAACATGATCTCGGCCACGCCGAGCGGCGGATGGCTGCAGAGCTCGCCGACCATCCCCTCGCTCGGGTTCTGTCTGGGCAGCCGGGCGCAGATGTTCTGGCTGGAGGAGGGGCTGTCCTCCTCGCTCGTGCCGGGGCGACGTCCCCGTACGACACTCTCGCCGACGCTGGTGCTCGCCGACGGCCGTCCGGTGCTCGCCTGCGGCTCCCCCGGCGGCGACCAGCAGGACCAGTGGCAGCTGCTGTTCGTTCTGCGGCATCTGGGCGCCGGACAGGACCTCCAGCAGGCGATCGACGCGCCGGCGTGGCACACGACGAGCTTCCCCGGTTCCTTCTACCCGCGGACCATGGAGCCGCATGGCCTGGTGGTCGAGGACCGGCTCGGCGAGGAGGCGATCGGTGCGCTGGAACGCCGTGGCCACGTCGTCACGCGTTCGGGTCCATGGAGCCTCGGCCGGCTGTGCGCGGTCGCCCGCGACCCGCGGACCGGCGTCCTGTCGGCCGGGGCCAACCCGCGCGGGATGCAGAACTACGCCGTCGGCCGGTGACAGCTGTCCGGAGCGTGGCCTAGGGTTGGGCCCGGCGCCCTGCCGCGCCCAACCTCCGCGATCCACCCCAGCGGGATCTGCCAGGGAGGCAAAGGGGAACCGACCTCGGCAGCGGGCATGATCGCCTGTCACCGCTGTCGTGCTCGGCTCCGCTGGGGGGCGCCGGCACGGCACGAAGGGACAGGTCGACATGACCCGAGATGCCGCGTTCAAGCGCCGTGTCCGCGCGCGGATGACCAGGACGGGTGAGCGATACGCCGCCGCCCGCGCCCAGCTGGCCGACCGCACCGCCGACGGGACCACGACGGAGATCACAACCGAGACCACCACCGAGACCGCCACCGAGACCGCAACCTTGACCGGGAACGACCACACCGCCGGCGTCCTGCACGTCACCAACGGCGACTGCGCCGCGGAGGTGATGCGGGCGGCCGGGCTCACCGAGCCGATCCTGCCCTGGCGGGACGTCCTGCACGACGGCCCGGTGCCCGGCGGGCTCACCGACGCCGAGCTGCGTGCCGTACGCGCGGACTTCATCGCCGGCGGCTGGGGCGATCCGGCCTCGGTGCGCGCCGACTTCGACGCCCGTGACGCGACCCTGGCCGCCCACCGCGACGGCCGGGTGGTGCTGTGGTTCGAGGCGGATCTGTACGACCAACTGCAGGTGGTGCAGGTGATCGACCAACTGCACCGGGCCGGGGTCCCGCCGGAGTCGGTGTCGCTGGTGTCGGCCGGAGAGTTCCCCGGTGTCGCGCACTTCGGCGGCCTGGGCGAGCTGGCGCCGGAGGACCTGCTGCGGCTGCGATCGGACGAGCTCCCGCTGACCGCCGAGGCGTTCGACCTCGCGGTGGCCGCCTGGGCGGCCTTCACCGCCCCCGACCCCGCCGCGCTGGCCGAGATCGCGCGGTCCGCCTCCCCCATCCTGCGTCACCTCGCCGAGGCGTTCGGCCGGTTGGCGCAGGAGTACCCCGCACGCTCGGACGGGCTGTCCCTGACCGAGCGAAGGATCCTCCTCGCCGTCGAGAGCGGCGCGGGCACGGCGGGCAGGGTCTTCGCGGAGGTGCAGCGCCGCGAACGCCGGCCGTACCTCGGCGACACCTCCTGCTTCGACCGCATCGCCGAGCTCGCCGGTGCCCGTCAACCGCTGCTTGCGGTGGATCCGGGCACCACAGCCGACGGACCGTACGCCGAACACCGGGTAGCGCTCACCCCGGTGGGACGGGACGTGCTCGCCGGCCGGGCCGACCACACCGAGCTCAACGGCGTGGACCGCTGGATCGGCGGCGTCCACCTGACCGGGACGCGCCCCGCCTGGCGGTACGACGAACGGCTGGAGAAGCTCCAGGCAGGCTGAGCGGGTCGCCCTCCTGACGTACTGAACCGCCGACCTGACGTACTCCATGGGTTGGATCTAGGGTCGGTGCATGCAGTACGTCAGCCGGGCGCCCGGCGCGGCGCTCGCGCCGTTCGTCCGTCACCTCGGATACGCCGAAGGGGTTGCGGGCGACGGCCGCGAGCGCGCGTTGCCGACCGGTGTTCCGCAGCTGCTGGTCAACCTGGCCGAGGACAGGTTCCGGGTGTACGACGGGGCCGGCGACCCGAAGGCGGCGGAGTTCGTCGGCGGCGCCGCCCTGTCCGGCCCTCAGTCGGGCGCCCGGGTGATCGACACCGCCGACCAGCGGGAGACCGTCTGGGTGGCGTTCCGGCCGGGTGGCGCGGCCGCGTTCTTCGCCGGCCCGGCCGATCGGACAAGTGAACGACTGGTCGACCTCGACGCGCTCTGGGGCGGGCATGCTGGCGCCGACCTCCGCGAACGCCTGGCCGCGGCACCCACGCCGCGGGCGAAGCTGGACGTGGTGGAGACAGCCCTGGTGAGCCGGGCGGTCCGTCCCCTGCGGGCCGACCCGGGGCTGGAGTTCGCGGTCGGCGAACTCCACCGGGGCAGACCGGTCGCACAGGTGGCCGAACGCTGTGGGCTCACCGGCAGGGCGTTCACCCGGCGGTTCACTGACAACGTGGGGTTGACACCGAAGCGTTTCGCCCGGGTACGCCGTTTCCAGCGGGCGCTGGCGGCGATCCCGCACGACCGGCCGGTCGACTGGGCCGACATCGCCCACCGGACCGGCTACTTCGACCAGGCCCACTTCGTCAAGGAGTTCCGGGCCTTCACCGGCCTGGTGCCCTCGGCGTACCGGCCGCGCTCGGCGACCACCCGCAACCACGTACCACTCTGCTGACCCGTCGGCACGTCGTTCGGCACTTCGCCCCGGTGGCAGGTCAGGAAGCGCAGACCTCCACGAGGTGGTCGACGACCTCGGCGATCGGCAGGTCGATGCGCTCGCTCGTACGCCGGTCCTTGATCTCGACCTTGCCGTCCACGATCCGCCGGCCGCAGGTCACGATCGTGGGGATGCCCAGCAGGTCGGCGTCGTTGAACTTCTCCCCCGGGCTCGCCCCGCGCCGGTCGTCCAGCAGCACCCGGATGCCCCGGGCGTCCAGCTCGGCGGCGAGCTGCTCGGCGGTCTCGAACGGCGCGTCGTTCTTGCCGGTGGCGATGACGTGTACGTCGGCCGGACTGATCTCGCGGGGCCAGATCAGCCCCTTGGCGTCGTGGTTCTTCTCCGCGATCGCGGCGACCGCGCGGCTCACGCCGATGCCGTACGACCCCATCGTCACCACGACCTGCTTGCCGTTCTCGTCCAGCACCGTGAGACCGAGCGCCTGCGCGAACTTGCGGCCCAGCGCGAAGACGTGCCCCATCTCCATGCCCTTGGCCGAGGCCAGCGCACTGCCGCAGCGCGGGCACGGGTCGCCGTCGCGTACCTCGGCGGCGTGAATGGTGCCGTCGGCGCTGAAGTCGCGGTCGGCGACGAGATCCACCACGTGCCTGCCGGGTTCGTTGGCGCCCGTCACCCAGCGGGTGCCCGAGGCGACCCGCGGGTCGACGAGGTAGCGGACCCTGGCCGGCTTGTCCGCCCCCAGCGCGTCGGGTCCGATGTAGCCGCGCACCAGCTCGGGCCGGGCCGCGAAGTCCTCGTCGGTCGCCGCCTGGACGGTGGCCGGGTAGACCTGGCCCTCCAGGCGTTTCAGGTCCACCTCGCGGTCGCCGGGAACGCCGACGGCGAGGAGTTCGCTGTCACCGCCGGGGTGGACGACCTTCACGACGACGTTCTTCAACGTGTCGGACGCCTGCCAGGCGCGGTCGTCGCGGCGGAGCTTCTCCCGGTCGTTCAGCAGGGCGACCAGCGACTCGATGGTCGGGGTGTCCGGGGTGTCCTCCACGTGCGCGGCGGGCAGGCCGGCGTGCGGCACCGGCTCGGTGGCCGGCACCTCCACCGCCTCGGTGTTGCTCGCATAGTCGCAGGAGGTGCAACGGACGTAGGTGTCCTCGCCCACCTCGGTCGGAGTCAGGAACTCCTCGCTGAGCGAGCCACCCATCGCCCCGGCCATAGCCTTGACGATCACGTGGTCGAGCCCGAGCCGGTCGAACGTACGGACGTAGGCCTCACGGTGCCGGTGGTAGGAGCGTTCCAGCCCGGCGTCGTCGACGTCGAAGGAGTAGGAGTCCTTCATCGAGAACTCCCGGCCCCGCAGAATGCCCGCTCGCGGCCGCGGCTCGTCGCGGTACTTCCACTGGATCTGGTAGATCGACAGCGGGAGGTCCTTGTAGGAGGAGAAGAGGTCCTTCACCAGAAGGGTGAACATCTCCTCGTGGGTGGGGCCGAGGAGGAAGTCGTTGCCCTTGCGGTCCTTGAGCCGGAAGATGTCGTCGCCGTAGTCGGTCCATCGGCCGGTGCGTTCGTAGGGCTCACGCGGCAGCAGGGCCGGGAAGTGGACCTCCTGGAATCCCGCCGCGTCCATCTCCTCCCGGACGATCCGCTCGACGTTGAGGTAGGTGCGCCAGCCCAGCGGCAGCCACGAGTAGATGCCCGGTGCGACCCGGCGGATGTAGCCCGCGCGCACGAGCAGCCGGTGGCTCGGCACCTCCGCGTCGGCCGGGTCCTCGCGCAGCGTGCGCAGGAACAAAGTCGACATCCGCAGAATCACGGGGAATCTCCTCCGAGGAAGGGACGGCGGCGTCATCACCGCCGGGACCGAGGCGAGAATACCGGCTGGGCGCGCCCGGGCCCGTGTGCGGCCCGGGGCACGCTGCGCCGGGAGGCGGCGGCGAGTGCCCGGCCTGCCGAGACTCCGCGCCGTACATCTGGGCTCGCCGGTCACTGGCAACCCGGCCGACCGAGCCGTCGGGTGCGGAGTTCAGCGACCAGAGCACCTGAACGGGCGCCGCCTGCCACCGGAGTGGTGGCGCCAGGTTTTTGTCCACAGGTGGCGTATCGGGTTGTGCCTCGGGTCTCCTTGTGGACAACGATCTTCGTGTCGGTCGTCGCCTCTAGACTTCGAACATGCATTCGACCACGCAGGACCTTCCCGGCACCGGTGGCAGTGGCGCCGCCGCCCGGTTGAGGGCTGCGCTGGCCACAATCCGCGCCGGAGTGAACGAGGCTTTGTCGACGCCGACCACCTGTGTGGAGGTGGGTGAGCTCGGTGAGCTGATCGGTGAACTGGAGGCGGAGAAGGCACGGACCGACGCGCTCACCCTGGCCTGGGTCCGTCAGGCCGAAGCCGGCGACATCGGCAAGACCACGGGTGCGGCGACCGCGGCGGGTGGTTGCGCAGCGCGCAGCGGATGTCGAAGACCGAGGCCTCCGCCACCGTCGGCCTGGCCCGGGACCTGGACCGTACGGTCACCTTGACCGCCGCCGCCCTGGCGCGGGGTGAACTGTCGTTCAAGCACGCGCAGGTGATCGCGTTCGCGGTCAAGGACCTGCCCACCTGGATCGGACCCGAACAACGCCTGAAGGCCGAGGAATACCTGATCACCTGGTCCAAGCGACGTAACCCCGACGACGTACGCCTGCTGGGGCGGGCGTTGCTGCAGTACCTCGCACCCGAAGAGTGGGAACGCCGCCTCGGCAAGGAACTCGGCGACGCCGAACGCGCAGCCGAACGCAAACGGTCCCTGCGCTACCTGCCCAACGGCATCCCGGGGTCGGAAACCGTGGTGATCAAACTGCCGGTGCTGGAGATGGAAACCCTCCGCAAGATCATCGAGGCGCTGACCGCCTCCGACACCCGCCCCGACCCCGACGAACGCCCCCTCGACCAACGCCGAGGTGACGCCTTCGCCGAACTCCTCGCCCAGTGGGCGCAACAGCAGGCATCCCCCAACCGCGGCCGGGGCAGGGACTGCGTCACCGTCACTGTTGGAGTCGACCAGCTACTGACCGGCCTCGGGTACGGCACCATCGACGACCTCAACCCCGTCCGCCCCACGCCCTGCACCTGCCAAACCCCCGACGCCAAACGCCAGAACACCAAACGCAAAGCCCGACAGCAGAACACGAACACTGGCAACAACAACGACACCACAGGTGCCACGGGCACCAAGCCCAAGCAGCCCGCCCGCCGCAACAGCACCGACGACACCGAGCGCGAAGCCGGCACTGGCGGTGTCACCGACCCCGACGAGGCTCACGGCGGTAGTAGGACGAGTGGCCGAAATGCTCAACCCGTCGAGGAGAATCGACTACCCGACCCACTCGATCCGGGTGGGGTCGCGGAGCGGTTACCCGAACCCCGGGAACCCGGCCAACACCGACAACCGAACACCGCCACCGGATCGGACCCAACAGGTGAAACAGATCCGGAGGTAGACGCCGAACCCGAGGACTGGGGCCTCGGGCCGGAAGACGACGCCGACACTGACTCCGAACCGGAGGAGGGTGCGGCGGGGCCGGAGGCTGCCCCCAACCACATCGACCCCCACGACGGCTGTCAGACGTGTGGCGGTGGCGGGTCGGCCCGGATCCTCGGACTGCGCGGCGAACCGCTCTCAGTCGCCACCATCCGCCGAATGGCCTGCGACGCCAACATCATCCCCGTCGTCCTCGGCGGCAACGGTGAAATCCTCGACATCGGAGAGGCCGACCGGTTCTTCACCGAACCCCAACGCCGAGCCCTCGCCATCCGCGACGGAAGCCACTGCCACTTCCCCGACTGCCAAGTACCCGAACGACGCTGCGTCGCCCACCACATGACCGCCTGGGACCACTTCGGCCCGACAGACCTCGCCAACGGCGTGCTGCTCTGCAAAACCCACCACACGTTCGTCCACCACAAAGGCTGGCAGGTACGCATGGGCAGCCACGGCCACCCCGAGTACATCCCGCCCGAGTGGGTGGACCCGCACCAGAAAGTACGCCGGCCGTGAAGGCCAAGCGGGCGGCGAGGTGCACGCCAGGCAATGCCCTGTCCTGAGGCGAACGCGCGACCGCTGCGGTGACCTTCGGCGGTTCGCGGCTGGAGATCCCGATCTTCCGGCAGATCGCGAAGATCATCATCGAGAACCTCATCTGGATGGCCATCGGCGAGATCTACGGCTGAGCGTACGACTCAGATCCGGATCTGCTGCCCCGGTCTGCCCAGCGCCTTCTGCAGCGTCAGGGTCGCCACACCGGCCAGCACGATGGCGGCCATGTTGATGCCGAGCTGGGCCGCCGAGCCGGCGAGTTCGGCGAGGTCACCGAGCGCCAGCGCCGCGGCGAAGTTGCCGGCCGCTGGCACGGTCGTGACCGAGATGAACACGCCGACGAGCGTTCCGGACTTCGACGCGGTGAGGGACAGCACACCGGCGATCCCCGCGATGAACGCCACCACGAACGACCACTTGTCCGGGGTCCAGATGAACCCGGTCAACGGCCTGGGCCGGTCGATCTGCGCGATGGTGATCCACCCCGCGGCCCGCGCGAGCAGGCACAGCACCGTGGTGCCCGCGATCGCCGCGGCGAAGCCGACGCCGAGGGTGAACAGTCCCCGGCGCAGCAGACCCACCCGTTGGTGCACGATTCCGACCGCGATCGCGGCCAGCGCGACGAACTCCGGTCCCACCACCATTGCGCCGATCACCAGGATCGAGGAGTCGAGTACGACCGCGATCGCGGCGAGAGCGGTGGCGAGGAAGAGGAACGACAGGAACGTCCACGACAGCGCGGCGTCGTCGGAGGTTCGGCGTACGACCTCCTCCCAGATGACCGCGTCCGCACCCTCGCCCGGCGCGGCGCGCTCGGCGCGTTCGGCGGCGTCGGAGATCGCGGTGTCGACGACCTCCATCGCGATCGTCCCGTCGACGTCCAGGCCGAGGTCGCGCAGAGCACCCAGCACCCCTTCGACGGACTCCCGGGCGATGTCCGCGTACACCAGATCGCCCGGCGGCCGGATCGACGCGCCCGGCACCACCGCGAGGTTGGCGACGCCCACGCATTCTTCCAGGAGCGCGACGACCTTCTCGGTCCGCTCCGACGGCGAGGTCACCCGCAGATGCAGCACGCCGGACATGGTAGGTCGTGCACCCACCGTGCTCGGGCCCGGCCGATCAGGCGGAGCCAACCGGCCAGACGGATCAGGACGGATCAGGCGGACCTTGCGGACCAACCGGCCCGTATCCCCCGCCGCCCGGTGTCTCCACGACCAGGACGTCGCCCGGACCCACCTCGGCCGAGTCGGCGCCGGCCAACTCCACGACGCCGCCGCCGGCGCGTTCGACCCAGTTGTGCCCGAGCGCGCCGGGTTCGCCACCGGCCATGCCGTACGGCGGAACCCTGCGGTGGCCCGACAGCGTGCTCACCGTCGCCGGCTCCAGGAACCGCAGCCGGCGCACCGCCCCGTCACCACCGCGCCATCGCCCGGCACCGCCGCTCCCCCGCCGGATCGTGAAGCTCTCCAGCAGCACCGGCAGCCGCCACTCCAGCACCTCGGGATCGGTCAGCCGGGAGTTCGTCATGTGCGTCTGCACCACGGCCGCACCGTCGAAGCCCTCACCCGCACCGGACCCGGACGCAACCGTCTCGTAGTACTGGTGCCGCTCGTTCCCGAACGTCACGTTGTTCATCGTCCCCGAGCCCTCCGCCTGCACGCCGAGCGCGGCGTACAGCGCACCGGTCACCGCCTGGGAGGTCTCCACATTGCCGGCGACGACGGCCGCCGGGAACCTCGGCGCGAGCATGCAGCCCTCGGGTACGACGATGCGCAGCGGCCGCAGGCACCCGTCGTTGAGTGGGATGTCGTCGTCGACCAAGGTGCGGAAGACGTACAGCACCGCCGCGGTCGCCACCGACGCCGGCGCGTTGAAGTTGGTGTCGAGCTGGGCCGAGGTGCCGGTGAAGTCGATGGTGGCGGTACGCGCCGAGCGGTCCACGTCGATCCGCACCTCGATCCGGGCGCCGGAGTCCAGTTCGTAGCTGTACGAACCGCCCTCCAGGGTGGCGACGACCCGGCGGACCGCCTCCTCGGCGTTGTCCTGCACGTGCCGCATGTACGCCTGTACGACGTCCAGCCCGAAGTGGTCGATCATCTTGCCGACCTCCTCCACACCCTTCTCGCTGGCGGCGATCTGGGCGCGCAGGTCAGCGAGGTTGGTGTCGGGGTTGCGGGACGGGTACGGCGCCTCGGTGAGCAGCCGCCGCGTCTCGTCCTCGCGCAGCCGGGCGTTCTCCACCAGCAGCCAGTTGTCGAACAGCACCCCCTCCTCCTCGACCGAGCGGCTGGTGGCCGGCATCGAGCCGGGGGTGAGGCCACCGATCTCGGCGTGGTGGCCGCGGGATGCGACGAAGAACAGAACGTTCTCCCCCGTCTGGTCGTACACCGGCGTCACCACGGTCACGTCCGGCAGGTGGGTGCCGCCGTGGTAGGGATCGTTGACCGCGTAGACGTCACCGCGCTTCATCGCGTCCCCGCGCCGGCGGATCACCTCCTGCACGCTGGCGCCCATCGAGCCCAGGTGCACCGGCATGTGCGGTGCGTTGGCGATGAGGTTGCCGTCGGGGTCGAACAACGCGCAGGAGAAGTCCAGCCGCTCCTTGATGTTCACCGACTGCGCGGTCGAGGACAGCCTTGCGCCCATCTGCTCCGCGATCGACATGAAGAGGTTGTTGAAGATCTCCAGCAGCACCGGGTCGACCTCGGTCCCGACGTTCTCCACGTCGGCGCGGGCGCTGACGCGTTCGATCCGCAGGTGGCCGGTCGCGGTGACGGTCGCCGCCCAGCCGGGCTCGACCACCGTGGTGGCGTTGGCCTCGGCGACGATCGCCGGTCCGGTGACGGTGGTGCCGGCGGCGAGCCGGTCGCGGCGCAGGAGGGGTACGTCATGCCAGCCGTCACCGGCGTACATCCGTACGGTCGGGTCCTCGGCTTCGGTAGCGGTTTCCCCGTCGGAGTGGTCGGCCGGGTCGCCCGGTGCCAGGGCGTCCAGGTCGGGCGGGACAGTGGCGCCGACCGCCTCGACCGACACCGCCTCCACCACCAGCGGGCGGTCCATCAGGAAGGAGTACGTACGCCGGTAGGCCGCCTCGAACTCCGCCACCATCGCCGCGGGGTCGGCCGGCTCGGCGAGCGTCACCGGCACCGCGGTGTCGGTCCCGTCGTAGCGCAGGTGCCCCCGGCGGACCACCTCGATGCGGTCGGCCGGCACCTCCTCGGCGAGGAGTTCATCGCGGGCGGTGCGGGCGAGGTCGTCGGCCACCGCCTCGACCCGCTCGAGTCCGTCGGCGTCCAGCCCGCACTCGACCGACTGCTCGCGCATCGTGGTGGTGTCGGCCAGGCCGATACCGAGCGCGGAGAGTACGCCGGCCATCGGCGGCACCAGCACCGTGCGGATGCCGAGCGCGTCGGCGACCGCGCAGGCGTGCTGCCCGCCCGCGCCGCCGAACGTGGTGAGGGCGTACTCGGTGACGTCGTGCCCCTTCTGCACCGAGATCTTCTTCACCGCGTTGGCCATGTTGGCGACCGCGATCGCCACGAACCCGGCGGCGACCTGCTCCGGTGTCCGGTCGTCGCCGGTCGCGGCGGCGATCTGCCCGGCCAGGTCGGCGAACCCGGTCCGCACCACCTCGACGTCCAGCGGCTGGTCGGCGCCCGGCCCGAAGACGTGCGGGAAGTACGCCGGCTGCACCCGGCCGAGCATCACGTTGGCGTCGGTGACGGTCAGTGGGCCGCCGCCGCGGTAGCAGGCCGGACCGGGGTCGGCGCCCGCGGAGTCGGGACCGACGCGGTAGCGGCTGCCGTCGAAGTGCAGGACCGACCCGCCACCGGCCGCGACGGTGTTGATGTCGAGCATTGGCGCGCGCAGCCGCACCCCCGCCACCTGGGTGTCGAAGACGCGCTCGTACTCACCGGCGTAGTGCGACACGTCGGTGGACGTCCCGCCCATGTCGAAGCCGATCACCTTGTCGAACCCGGCCAGCCGCGACATCCGCACCATGCCGACGATCCCACCCGCCGGTCCGGACAGGATGGCGTCCTTGCCGCGGAAGTGCCCCGCCTCGGCCAGCCCGCCGTTGGACTGCATGAACATCAGGCGTACGCCAGAGAGCTCGTCGGCCACGTGCTCGACGTAGCGCCGCAGCACCGGCGAGAGGTAGGCGTCGACCACCGTGGTGTCACCGCGCGGCACCACCCGCATCAGCGGGCTGGCCTCGCTGGACAGGGAGACCTGCGGGAAGCCGATCCGCTCGGCCAGCGCGCCGACCTGGTGCTCGTGCGCGGGGTGGAGGTAGCTGTGCAGGCAGACCACCGCGACCGCGCGGATGCCGTCGGCGTACACCTCGCGCAGCTTCTCCTCGAGCGTGTCAAGGTCGGGTTGACGCAGGACGGTGCCGTCGGCGGTGACCCGCTCGGCGACCTCGACGACCCGCTCGAACAGCATGTCCGGCAGCACGATGTGCCGGTCGAAGATGCGCGGGCGGTTCTGGTAGCCGATCCGCAGCGCGTCGGCGAAACCCTCGGTAATCACAAGCGCGGTCCGCTCGCCGCGGCGTTCGAGCAGGGCGTTGGTGGCCACGGTGGTGCCCATGCGTACCGCCTCGATCGCCTCGGCGATCGGCCTCGCACCGGCAGCCTCGCCGGTCTGATCCTCGCCGGTCACATCCTCGCCGGCCCGGTCCAGCAGCGCCCGGATGCCGGCCACCGCGGCGTCGGCGTAGTGCGCGGGACTGTCCGAGAGCAGCTTGTGGGTCACCAGCGCACCGGTGGGCGTGCGGGCCACCACGTCGGTGAACGTGCCGCCCCGGTCGATCCAGAACTGCCAGGTCCCGCGTGCCAAGCCGCTCCCTACCGCTTCGTGGAGGACGGTCCTCCGAACAGGACGGCCCAGAAACAGGACGACCCCTAGAACAACACGGTCATGAACGTGTCGGCGTGGGTGAAGCCGACGCGTGCGTAGGTGCGCCGTGCCGCGTGGTTGAAGTCGTTGACGTACAACGTAGCCACCGGCGCCACGTCGCGCAGCCCGGCGGCGGTCACCGCCGCCACCCCGGGCGCGGACAGTCCCTCGCCGCGCCGGTCCGGCCGCACCCACACACCCTGGATCTGGAACGCCCGCGGCGTGGCCACCCCGATCTCGGCCTTGAAGACGACCTCGCCGTTCTCGAACCGCGCGAACGCGTGGCCCCGGGCGATCAGCTCCGCGACCCGCGCGCGGTAGTAGGCCCCGCCGTCGCGCTCCTCCGGGCTGACCCCGAGCTCCTCGCGGAAGAACGCCACGCTGGCACGGTAGAGCGCGTCGAGCTCGTCGATGCGGACCCGGCGCACGGCCGGGTCGGCGGGCACCGCCGGCTGGTCGCGGGTGGTGAGGAACGGCTGCTCGCCCCGCACCCCTCGGGCCGGTCCCCAGGTCGGTGCGAGCGCGTCCCACAGCGGCGCCACCGCGTCGCGCGGACCCCACACCGACGAGCAGTTGCGGCCGTACCGCAGAGCCAGCTCGGCGAACGCCGCGACGGCGGTCGGCGTGGCGGCGACGGGTACGAGGTTGGCGCCGGCGAAGCACAGCGACGTGAGCCGGCTGCCCTCGCCGTAACCCCACAGCTGCCCGCCCATCCGGCGCAGGTCGCTGCCGGCGGCGCGCACCCGGGCGTCGATGAACACGTTGGTCACCGGGTCGGTGTCCAGCAGCCGGCGGACAGCGCGCAGATCGGACGTGCGCAGGAGCCGGACCCGCTCGGTGGTGTCGAGCATCCCCCGCCTCCTCGCGATCGTCACCGACCGGCCCCGAAAGGAACTCTGGTGCAGAACACCGACCGGTCTCCGACGATCCTCGTCCCTGGCCTAGCGCACCTCGACCTCGGGTGCCCCGGATGCTACTCCGGCGTCCTTCAGCTCCTCACCGATGCGCATTGCCTCGTCGATGAGGGTCTCCACGATCTCGCTCTCGGGCACGGTGCGCACGACCTCGCCCCTGACGAAGATCTGGCCCTTGCCGTTGCCGGACGCCACGCCGAGGTCGGCCTCGCGCGCCTCGCCCGGGCCGTTCACCACGCAGCCCATCACGGCGACGCGCAGCGGCACCTCCATGCCCTCCAGGCCCGCGGTCACCTCGTCGGCGAGCTTGTAGACGTCGACCTGCGCGCGCCCGCACGAGGGGCAGGACACGATCTCCAGCTTGCGCGGGCGGAGGTTCAGCGACTCGAGGATCTTGATGCCGACCTTGACCTCCTCCGCCGGCGGGGCGGACAGGGACACCCGGATCGTGTCGCCGATCCCCTTCGACAGCAGGGCGCCGAACGCCACCGAGGACTTGATCGTGCCCTGGAACGCCGGGCCGGCCTCGGTCACCCCGAGGTGCAGGGGGTAGTCGCACTGCTCCGACAGGAGCTCGTACGCCCGCACCATCACCACCGGGTCGTGGTGCTTCACCGAGATCTTGAAGTCGTGGAAGCCGTGCTCCTCGAACAGGCCGGCCTCCCACAGCGCCGACTCGACCAGCGCCTCCGGGCTGGGCTTGCCGTACTTTTCCAGCAGCCTGGGGTCCAGCGACCCGGCGTTGACGCCGATCCGGATGGACACGCCCGCGTCCGCGGCGGTGCGGGCGATCTCCTTCACCTGGTCGTCGAACTTGCGGATGTTGCCGGGGTTGACGCGCACCGCGGCGCAACCGGCCTCGATCGCGGCGAAGACGTACTTCGGCTGGAAGTGGATGTCGGCGATCACCGGGATCTGCGACTTCGCGGCGATCGCCGGCAGCGCGTCGGCGTCGTCCTGGCTCGGTACCGCGACCCGGACGATGTCGCACCCGGTCGCCGTCAGCTCCGCGATCTGCTGCAGCGTCGCGTTGATGTCGGTGGTCGGCGTCGTCGTCATCGACTGCACCGAGACCGGCGCGTCGCCACCGACGAGCACCTTGCCGACCCGGATCTGCCGGGTCTTGCGGCGTTCGGCGAGAACGGGCGGGGGTCCTGCGGGCATGCCGAGGTCGATGCTGGTCACGAGATGTCCTTCGCTGCTCGTCGCACGGCTTCGCGCGCGTACGTCCGGATCATTACCCGGTTGGCCGCCCGGATCACGTGTCCGGTGACGTCTCGGGTCGCTTGGTGGGTCACGGGGTACGGCACCTCAGTTCGATATCCGTACCGGATTGACGATGTCGGCGTACAACAGGAGGACGCCCATCACGATGAGCACGCTCGCCACCGCGTACGCCACCGGCAGGGCCCGCGCGACGTCGACGTAGCCGGGGTCGGGCCGCCGCCGCAGCCGGGCCACGGCGCGCCGCAGCGCTTCGTACAACGCGCCCGCGATGTGCCCGCCGTCCATGGGCAGCAGCGGCACGAGGTTGAACAACGCGACGAAGAGGTTCAGCGCGCCCAGCCACTGCAGGAACGTGGCGATCCGGTCGGCGACCGACACCTGGGACGCGGAGGCGATCTCGCCCGCGACGCGGCTGGCGCCGATCACGCTCATCGGGCTGTCCATCGCCCGCTTCTCACCGAACGCCGCCTTGGCCACCCCGACCATGCGTTCGGGGATGTGCACCATGGCCTGCGCGGTCGCCGCGGTGAGCCGGCCCATCTCCCCGATCACCGCGCCTGGTCCCTGGCGTTCACGGACCACGGTCGGGCTGACCCCGAGGAAGCCGACGCGTTCCAGCTGCGCGGGGTTGTTGGGGTCGGGGCGGTCGGCCGCGATCAGCGTGGCGTGCAGGGTGCGGCGCACGCCGTCCCGCTTCACCGCGATGGTGACCGGTCCGGCGCCCGCGTCGCGGATCAGCGTGGACGCCTTGTCCCACGAGTCGACCGGAGTGCCGTTGAAGGCCACGATCTCGTCGCCCGGCCGCAGCCCGGCCTTCTTCGCCGGCGACAGCGGGTCCTTCGCGGTGCACTTGCGGGCGCCGTCGGCGGCGGGGACCACGCAGTCGGGTACGGCGCTGACGGTCGGCTTGGGCACGTCGGTGCCGAAGCCCATCAGCACGATCCCGAACAGCAGCACGGCCAGGATGATGTTCATGAGCGGGCCGCCGCTCATGATGATCAGCTTCTGCCACCACTTCTTGGTGTAGAAGAGGCGGTGCTCCTCACCGGGCGGCGTCTCCTCCGCCGATGAGTTGCGGGCCTCCTCGATCAAGGTCTGGAACGGCCCGGTGCTGGCCTTGCGCATCCTCCCGTCGCGGGCCGGCGGGAACATCCCGATCATCCGGACGAACCCGCCGAACGGGATGAGCTTCAGGCCGTACTCCGTCTCACCGCGTTGGCGCGACCACACCGTGCGGCCGAACCCGACCATGTACTGGGTGACGCGGACGTCGAACAGCTTCGCCGGCGCGAAGTGGCCGATCTCGTGCAGGGCGACCGAGGCGAGCACGCCGAGGAAGAAGACGACGGCGCCGATGATCGCGATCAGGTCCATGTCAGTCCCATGTCAGGTCCGTCACAGGTCCATCCCAGGTTCATGCGGAGGAGCCCTCCCGGTCAGGCGATGCGGCGTGGCCCTCGATGAGTTCTGCGGCGCGGGCACGTGCCCAGGTCTCCGCCTCCAGAACCTCCGGGAGCGTACGGGGGTTCCCGCCGGCTCCGGGGCCCGCCTGGTGAGCGTACTCCCCGACGATCGCGGCCACGGTGTCCACGATGCCGAGGAACGGCAGCCGACCCGCCGTGAACGCCGCGACGCACTCCTCGTTGGCGGCGTTGTAGACGGCCGGCGCGAGACCGCCCCGCTCCCCCGCCTCCCGGGCGAGGCGCACCGAGGGGAACGCCTCGTCGTCCAGCGGCTCGAACTGCCAGGTCGCCGCCCGGGTCCAGTCGCAGGCGGGCGCGGCGTCGGGCACGCGGTCCGGCCAGCCGAGCGCCAGTGCGATCGGCAGCCGCATGTCGGGCGGGCTGGCCTGGGCGATCGTGGACCCGTCGGCGAACTCCACCATCGAGTGCACGACCGACTGCGGGTGGACCACCACCTCGATGTCGGCGTACGGGATGTCGAAGAGCTCGTGAGCCTCGATCACCTCCAGCCCCTTGTTGACCAGGGTGGCGGAGTTGATCGTGACCACCGGGCCCATGTTCCAGGTGGGGTGGGCCAGCGCCTGCTCGAGCGTGACGTCGGCCAGGGAGGCGCGGCTCCGGCCGCGGAACGGCCCGCCGCTCGCGGTGACCACCAGCTTGCGCACCTCGGCTCGGCTGCCGGACCGCAGGCACTGCGCCAGCGCGGTGTGCTCGGAGTCGACGGGGACGATCTGGCCGGGCTTCGCGGCCGCCCGCACGAGGGGGCCGCCCGCGATCAGCGACTCCTTGTTGGCCAGCGCCAGTGTGCGGCCGGCGTTCAGCGCGGCGAGCGTGGGCGCCAGGCCGACCGAGCCGGTCATGCCGTTCAGAACGGTGTCGCAGGGCCAGGTGGCGATCTCGGCGGCCGCGTCCGGGCCGGCGAGGATCTTCGGCACGCTGAACTCGCCGCGGGAGTAGCCCTGCCGCTGGGCCTCGGCGTAGAACGCCAGCTGGAGGTCCTGGACGACGGTCGAGCGGGCCACCGCCACCACGTCGACCCCGAGGTCGAGTGCCTGCCGGGCGAGCAGGTCGACCTGCCCACCGCCGGCGGCGAGGCCGACGACGCGGAACCTGTCCGGATTGCGGCGTACGACGTCGATCGCCTGGGTTCCGATCGAACCGGTCGAGCCGAGGAGCACCACCTCACGCATGAGCACCAGTGTCCCCTATCGGAGTGGGCGGGTGGCGTACGGTCGCGTCTCGGTGGGTTTTTGACCGATCGGTCATATACTCCTCCCCGTGTCGGACATCGCCCCGGCCCCCACGCGCACCCGGACCAGACCGCCCGGCCGGCCGCGCTGCTTCGACCCGGGCGCCGCCCTGGACGCGGCCGTCGAGGCGTTCCTCGCCCGGGGCTACCACGCGACGTCGCTGACCGACCTCACCACCGCCACCGGGCTCCACCGGGGCAGCCTGTACGCCGCGTTCGGAGACAAGCACAGCCTGTTCCTCGCGGCGCTGCGCCGGCACGCCGAGCACAGTCTGGCCGCGCTCGACGCCACGATCACCGCCGCGCCCTCTCCGCTGGCAGGCGTACGGACGTTCCTGCGCGACCACGCCGAACGCGCCGCCGGGCAACGCGACGGGCGCGGCTGCCTGGTCGCCAACACCACGCTCGAACTGCTGCCCGGGGACCACGAGGTGGCCCGGGAGATCGAGGCGTACCAGCGGCGGATGACGGCCCGGGTCGCGCGGGCGCTGGACGAGGCACGGGCGGCGGGCGAGCTCACCGCAGCGGACTCGACGGAGGTGCTGGCGCGCTACCTCTTCGTGGTGGTCGAGGGCATGTGGCAGCTCGGGCGTACGACGGGCGGCACCGGCGCGCTGGTCGGCGTCGCGGAGGTCGCCTTCGCCACCCTCGCCGTGCCGACCGAGCCGACCGAGCCGACCGAGCCGACGACGGTCGTTCCGACACCGAACTCCGGGTATACCGACCCGGCGACCAGACGCACGGATCGACGCACCGACTGACGCACCGAGAAGTCCACCTACCGACGAAAGGTCACCTCCCATGGCACCCCTCTCCGGCAACGCGCCCCGGCCCGACACCTGGAAGGAGCGGCTCGGCTCCGTCGGCGTCTGGAGCGGCGCCCTGAACTGGGCCTCCGCGGCCGCGGCCCGCGAGGCGGCCGCCGAGATCGAGGAGCTCGGCTACGGCTCCCTGTGGGTCTCGGAGGTCCCGGTGGCGAAGGAGCCGTTCGCCAACCTCGCGGTCCTGCTGGCGGCGACCGCGCGGATTCCGATGGGCACCGGCATCGCCAACGTCTGGGCCCGCGACGCGACCGCCACCCGGGCCGCGGCGCTGACGCTCTCGGAGTCGTTCCCCGGCCGCTTCGTCCTCGGCCTCGGCGTGAGCCACCTGCCGGCCGTCGAGGCGAGGGGCGGAGAGTACGAACGCCCGCTGGCCAAGATGCGCGGCTACCTCGACCAACTGGAGGGCGGGGCCCCCTACGAGGGGACGCGTCCCTCGGACGACCCGCCGGTGGTGCTGGCCGCGCTGCGGCAGAAGATGCTGGAGCTCGCACGCGACCGTACGCAGGGCGCGCACCCCTACTTCGTCCCGCCCGAGCACACCGCCCGCGCCCGTGAGGTGCTGGGCGCCGGCCCACTGCTGATCCCCGAGCAGGCGGTCGTGGTCGACACCGACCCGGACCGGGCGCGGGCGCTGGCCCGCGAGCACACGGCCAACTACCTCAGGCTGCCCAACTACACGAACAACCTGCGCACGCTCGGCTTCACCGACGAGGACCTCGAGAACGGCGGGAGCGACCGGCTGGTCGACGCGATCGTCGCGTGGGGCGACGTCGACGCCGTACGCGCAAGGGTGCGGCAGCACCTCGATGCCGGGGCCGACCACGTGCTGCTCCAGTCGATCGCGCCCGAACGCGGGCTCGGAATCGACCAGCTGCGCGAGCTCGCGCCGGCCCTGCTCGGCTGAGGTCGAGCCGGGCGGTTCGGCCGCGTCCCGCTCCGACCGCCTGTCGCGCAGGTCATCGGGAGGCGGCGGCCTCGGCTGCTTCCACCACGTTGGTCAGCAGCATCGCCCGCGTCATCGGGCCCACCCCGCCCGGCATCGGCGCCAGCCACCCGGCCACCTCGCGCACGCCCGGGTCGACGTCGCCGACCAGGCCGGCGTCGGTCCGGGTGATGCCGACGTCGAGCACCACCGCGCCGGGCCGCACCATGTCGGCCCGGATCAGCCCTGGCACCCCGGCCGCCGCCACCACGATGTCGGCGCCGCGCACGTGCGCGGCGAGGTCCTTGGTACGGGTGTGGCACAGGGTCACGGTGGCGTTCTCCGAGCGCCGGGTGAGGATCAGCCCGAGCGGACGGCCGACCGTGATGCCGCGGCCGATCACGCAGACCTCCGCACCGGCCAGCTCCACGTCGTGGCGGCGAAGGAGCTCGACGATGCCGCGCGGCGTGCACGGCAGCGGGGCGGGTTCTCCGTGCACCAGCCAGCCGAGGTTGGCCGGGTGCAGTCCGTCGGCGTCCTTGCCCGGGTCCATCAGGGCGAGCACGCGGTTGGCGTCCAGCCCCTTCGGCAGCGGCAGCTGGACGATGAACCCCGTACAGGCCGGGTCGGCGTTCAGCCGGCGTACCTCCGCCTCGACCTCCTCCTGGCCGGCGTCGGCGGGCAGCTCGACCTGGATGCTCTCGATGCCGACCTGCGCGCAGTCGCGGTGCTTGCCGCGGACGTACGCGTGGCTGCCGGGGTCGTCGCCGACGATCACCGTGCCCAGCCCGGGTACGACACCCTGCGCGCGCAGCCGGGCCACGCGTTCGGTCAGCTCGGCGCGGATCGCCGCTGCCGTCGCCTTGCCGTCCAGGATCCGTGCGCTGCTCATCGCTCTCCTCGTTCGGGGCCTGTCCGTGGAGTTCTACGTACTCCCGTACGTCGTTCCTACTAGGTCGTGACCGGCCGGCGACAGGCGGGGCTCACCGGAAGATGACCGTCCGCATGCCGTTCAGGATCACCCGGTGCTCCAGGTGCCAGGTGACCGCCCGGGCCAGGGCGAGGCTCTCCAGGTCGCGGCCCACCGCTGCGAGCTTGGCCGGGGTCAGCGTGTGGTCGACCCGGGCCACCTCCTGCTCGATGATCGGCCCCTCGTCCAGCACCTCGGTGACGTAGTGCGCGGTGGCGCCGATCAGCTTCACGCCGCGTTCGTACGCCTGGTGGTAGGGCCGCGCGCCCTTGAAGCTCGGCAGGAACGAGTGGTGGATGTTGATCGCCCGGCCGACCAGTTTCTCGCAGAGGTCGTGGGACAGCACCTGCATGTAGCGGGCCAGCACCACCAGGTCGACCCGCAGCGCGGACACCAGGTCGAGGATCGCCTGCTCCTGCGCCTGCTTGGTGTCCGCCGTCACCGGCAGGTGGTGGAACGGCAGCCCGGTCTTCTCCACCATCGGGCCCACGTCGGGGTGGTTGGACACCACGGCCGCGATGTCGGCCGGGATCGCACCGACCCGGCAGCGGTACAACAGGTCGTTGAGGCAGTGGTCCTGCTTGGACACCAGCACCAGCAGCCGCTGGCGGGCACCGAGGTCGCGCAGTTGCCAGTCCATCCCGAAGGTGGCACCGATCGGGGCGAAGCCGACCTGCAGGTCGTCCAGCGTCGTCTGCGCGGACTCCGCCTGGACGTGCACCCGCATGAAGAAGCCGCCGTCCAGCCGATCGCTGAACTGCTGGCTGTCGACGATGTTGCAGCCACGCTCGGCCAGGAACCCGGCCACGGCGTGCACGATGCCGAGCCGGTCCGCACACGAGAGGGTGAGGACGTACTCCGGCCCTGCGCTGGCGTTGCTCATGGGTTCGATTGTCCCGGGCGCCGGCCTCCGGCACGGCCCGACCCCGTCAGACTGCCGGTCGGAGGCCCGGTCGGAGCCCCGGTCGGAGCCCTCGTCGCCGCGCCCGGCGACGAGGGACCGAAACGTGCCTGATCCGCACCGGAGCTGTGGACGAACGGGGATTTTCCGGCCGAACGGGTCTAACGTGCGCCCGATGACCTCGGCCCGACCGAACACGCCGGCGCACCCGCCGGGCCGGCTTCGCGGCCGGCTCCCCCGGGCGGATTCGTTCTCGCGCGAAGGCGCCTACTCGTCGAAGGCGGTGGTGTCGAACATCTCCGCCTGGGTCATCGACCACCAGTCGGTGGCGAGCTCGCGCCGGACGTACTCGTACGGCAGCCAGCCGTAGCCGCCGTCGCCCCAGGTCTCACCCCACGAGTTGCGGATGAGGAACGCGCCGGTCTGCGTGGTGTTGTCCCCCGGGTTGGTCACCTTGCGCTTGTCGTCGTACCCGACCGCGGCGATGGCGTGGCCGCCGAGGACGTTCTCCTTGGAGCTCGGGAACGGAATCTCTCCGGGTTTGGCCGGCTTCTGGATCGACTCGTAGACGGTGAAGCCGAACATCGCCGGGATGCCGGCGGCGAGGTGGCTGCGTACCTCCGCGAGGGTGTCCTCGCCGTTCGTGCCGGCGGGGTCGAGCCGGAAGTACTGCAGCGCCTGGTAGTTCTGCGCGAAGGCGAACGCGAACGCGGGCGGGTCCTCGTCGAACTTCTGCACGTCGTAGGGCCAGTACTTCTCCGGCGGTGAGCCGAAGGCCGCCAGCGCTCCCATCACCGAACGCAGGTAGGCGCCGGTGTCCCCCTTCACCCCGAGGAAGTCGCGGGTGACCTTGTACAGGAACAGCCGGGACAGGTCGATGTACTTCCCGCTGGCCCGGCGCTGGTAGTACTCCATGATCCCGCAGGCGGCGTTGGCCGTGCACGAACCGAGCTCGCCCTGGTCCTCCACCGACGAGCACCACTGCCGCAGGTCGGCGGTGGCCGGGAGCTTGTTGGTGGCCCGGCCACCCCCTGCGGTCGTCATCCTGTCCGCCAGCCCGCGCAGGCTGGCCGAGGAGGAGTTCTTCAGCTTGTCCACCACCGGCGTGGACCGGCTGGTGAGGTCGCGGACGTCGGGGCGGTCGGGCAGCCAGCCCGTGCCGACCGGCCGGGTCCGGCCGGGCAGGACGATTGTCTCCATGGCGGTGTCTCCTGGGTCTGCCTGGTGATGCTTCGGTGGTGCGTTACTCCTGGTGTTTTCCCAGGTCGGGCCCGACCTATGTCGTCCGCGGTCCGACCGGTGATTACGCCGACGGTCCGTGTGTGTGCTGGCGGTGCCGGTGAGTGCTGGCCGAGTGTTACCCGGTGCTGCCCGGTGCTGCGGGCCGAACGCGGTCCCGGGCATGATGCGGGCATGGACAGTTCCGGAGGGACCGGGCCGCACAGACCCCTGCGGCCCGGTGAGACCCGGGTCCAGCGGGCCGACCGGAACTTCGCCGAGATCCTCGGTGAGCTGCGGGTCCTGCAGACCGGTGTGCAGATCCTTTTCGGTTTCCTGCTGATCCTCGCGGTGCAGCCGAGGTTCGGCGAGACCTCGACGTTCGGCCGGATCACCTACGTCGTCACGTTGTTGCTGTGCTGCCTGGCGACCGCGTTGCTGATGGGCCCGGTCGCCTACCACCGCGCACTGTTCGCGAAGGGCCTCAAACCGGAGATCGTGCGGGTGTCCAACCGGTTCGCGCGGGCGGGCATGCTCGTGCTGCTCCTCGCCATCGACGGCGCCGTGCTGTTGGTGATGGACTTCGTGTTCGGCCTGCCCGTCGCGCTGGCGCCGACGGCGTTCGTGCTGCTGGTGTTCGCGGTGGCGTGGTACGTCCTTCCGACCAGGCGGCTGGCGACCCTGGACCGGGAGTTGCGCGAGCTACGGGAGCGGCGCGAGCGGGAGCACGGGGACGCGGGCCATGACTCCTGAGCCGACTCCTGAGCCGACTCCTGAGCTCCGGGTGGCCGTCGTCGCCGACGACCTCACCGGCGCGGCCGACACCGGCGCCGGCTTCCTGCGCGCCCGGTTGGGCACCACCGTGACCTGGGCCGAGGAGCTCCTCGCCGACGGCGTGACCGTTCCCACCCATGGCCACACCGACGTGCTCGCCGTCGACGCCGGTACGCGCCGGGCGACCGCCGAGCAGGCCGCGACCACGACGGGGCTGGTGGTCGAGGCGCTTCGCGGCGCCGGGACACACGTCCTCTACCAGAAGGTCGACTCGATGGCCCGTGGTCATCTCGGAGCCGAGGTCGGAGCCGCGTTGCGGGCCTGGCATCCCGACGCGGTGGCGGTGGTCGCGCCGGCGTTCCCGGCCGCGGGGCGCAGCACGGTCGGCGGCGTCCAGCGGGTGCACGGCGTCCCCGCCGAACGCGGCGACCTCGCGGCCCGGCTCGACCAGGCCGGCGTCGGCCCTGCGCGGGTCGACCTGACGGCCGTACGAAGTGCCGACCCGCGGGCGGCGTTCGTACGTTCGCTGCGACCCGGCGTCCGTGCGCTGCTGTGCGACGCCGAGACCGACGCCGACCTGGCCGCGATCGCCGGCGCTGCCGCCGCGCTGTCCCGACCCGTGGTGTGGGTGGGCTCTGCCGGCCTCGCCCACGTACTCCCCCACGTCCTGGGGCTCACCGACGACTCCGAGCCGGCTGACAAGGCCGGCTTGACAGCGACGGGCAAGGCAGGGTTGACAACCGATCCCGAGCCGGCCGCGGACGGGAAGAGCGTCCCCGCGGCCGCTGGTCCCGTCCTGGTCGCCGTGGGCAGCGTGCACGCCTCCGCCCGCGAACAGGTCCGCCACCTGCTGGCCGACGGGGCCGGCCACGTGGAGGTGCCGGTCGCCACCCTCGACCACCACGTCGACGTGACCCTCACCGCGATCCGGCGCCACCTGCGGGCAGGCACCGACGTCGTACTCACCCTTTCCGGCGAACTCGGCGCGGGCGGCCCGGACGACCACCGGCTGACAGCCCGGCTCGGGGAACTCACCAGGCCGCTAGCCGACCTGGTGGCCGGGCTCGTCCTCACCGGCGGGGACACCGCCACCGGTCTGCTGCGGGCCTGGGGTGTGCCCGGCCTGCGCCTGTGCGCGGAGGTCGAGCCCGGCGTACCCCTGTCGGTGACGACCGGACCCCTGCGGATCCCGGTCGTCACCAAGGCCGGCGCGTTCGGGGACGCCGACACGTTGCGGCGCGCCCGGGCCCGGCTCGCCTCCTTCACCGCCTCCGCCGCCGGCGCGGGCCTGTCCTCGTTCAGTTCCTCGTCCAGTTCCTCGTCCGCCCACTCGCCATCCGCCGAAGGAGAACGATGAACCGTCCTGTCATCGCGATCACCATGGGAGACGCCGCGGGCATCGGCCCCGAGGTGGTAGTCAAGGCCCTCGCCCACAGCGAGACGTACGACCTCCTCCGTCCGGTCGTCGTCGGGGACGCCGGCCGGCTGCGGCGCGCGGTCGAGCTCACCGGCACCGGCCTGGACGTACGCGAGGTCGACTCCCCCGCCGACGCGGCGTACACCGCCGGCACGGTCGACTGCATCGACCTCGGGCTGATCCCGGCCGACCTGGAGTTCGGCAAGCTGTCCGAGGTCGCCGGGGACGCGGCGTTCCGCTACATCGAGCGGGCGGTCGCGCTGGCCACGGCCGGTGACGTGGACGCCATCTGCACCGCGCCGCTGAACAAGGAGGCGCTGCACGCCGCCGGGCACCGCTACCCCGGGCACACCGAGATCCTGGCCGCGCTGACCGGCACGCCCGAGGTGTCGATGATGCTGAGCGCACCGAAGCTGCGCGTGGTGCACTGCACCACCCACATCGGGCTGGTGGACGCGGTGGAACGCATCGAGCCCGGCCTGGTCGAGCGCACGATCCGGCGCGGTCACGAGACGCTGGTCCGGTCGGGGATCGACGCGCCGCGGATCGCCGTCTGCGGCATCAACCCGCACGCGGGCGAGAACGGCCTGTTCGGCAACGGCGAGGAGGAGACGAAGGTCGCCCCGGGCATCGCCGCCGCACGGGCCGACGGCATCGACGCCCGCGGTCCGCTGCCCGCCGACACGGTGTTCTTCCGGGCCGTACGCGGCGACTTCGACCTGGTGGTCGCGATGTACCACGACCAGGGGCACTGCCCGGTCAAGGTGCTCGGCCTGGACGCCGGGGTCAACATCACCGTCGGGCTCCCGGTGGTGCGGACCTCGGTCGACCACGGTACTGCGTTCGACATCGCCGGCACCGGCGACGCGGACGAGCGCAGCATGCTGGAGGCGCTGCGGCAGGCCGCCGAACTCGCGCCCGAACGCCACGCGGCCTGAGGGCCGTTCGGCCGTCCCAGGGGGCGGCCCGTCCGGTCACCGGCCGGATGAGGTCTGTTCACCGGTGTTCACCGGCGAACCCGCGCGCGTTGTCGGCGGTTGCCGCTAGCGTTCCGGCGAAGATCATCCCCGGCCGGAAGGACGCCCCGATGTCGCCTCGCCCTGACCCGGATGTGCCCTCATCCCCGCTCGGCCGGCGAGGGTTCCTCTCCCTGGCCGGCGCACTCGGCGGCGTCGCGGCGTGGGGCGGGGTGGGCGGCTCCGGCACCGCCTGGGCGGCGGCACCTGGCGCGGGGGTGACCGGCCCCGCGGCTTCGCCCGCGGGTGCCGCGGGCGGGGCCAACGCGCCGCTGTCGTTCGCGGTCCTCACCGACACTCATGCCAACGTCGACGCGCCCGCGGGGCTGGACACCCTGCGCCGCACCTTCGCCTCCGTCGAGGCGGCGAATCCGACGTTCGTCCTCAACTGCGGCGACATCACCGACTACGGCGCCGACGACGAGTTCGAGGCCTACCTGTCCACGATCCCGGCGGGGCTGCGCGACCGGCTCCACCACGTGCCCGGCAACCACGAGGTGCGCTGGGATGTCCACGGCCGCGAGCTCTACCACCGGTTGTTCGGCCCGGCGCCGTACTCCTTCGACGTGGCCGGGCTGCACGTCGTGGGCCTGGACCCGACGCAGCTGCTGCAGGAGCCGGGCCACTTCGGCCGGGACGGCCTGCGCTGGCTCGCCGACGACCTGTCCGCGGCCCGGCCGAGCGTGCTCTTCCTGCACTACCCGATGGGCGGGGAGCACTACTACGTCAACGACCAGGACGCGTTCTTCGAGACGGTGGCCGACCTGCCGGTGCGGGCGATCTTCGCCGGGCACATCCACCGCGAGCAGGTCGTACGCACCAACGGCCTGACCCAGGTCGCGGCCAACGCGGTGAAGAACGGCGCCTTCTACTACTGGGTCGACCGGGTGGCCGAGGCCGGGCACAGCGTGCTGCGGGTCGCAGCCGTCGCGGTCGCCGCCGACGGCACCGAGACCCGGCGTGACCTCACCACGATCCCGCTGGAGGAGGACCGCACCACCCGGCAGCTCCGGCCGGTACGCATCGACGTCGGCGCGCCCTCCGGCGGCCGGGTGCGGGTCGACGTCCGGGTGCCCTCCACCGGCTCCACGGGCACCCAGGCGCAGGTCTATCCGCAGCAGATCTTCGGTGGCGGCTCGGCCGGCACCTGGGCCGACCTGACCCGCACGAGCCGCGGCTGGTCCGGCTCGGTCGACGTGGCCGCGCTCGCGGCGGGCACGCACCGGCTGCAGGTGCGGGTGCTCGGTGCCGGCGGCGCCCGCTACGACGCGACCCGACCGTTCACCGTCGCCGCCGACGGTACCGCGCCCCACGACCGGTGGCAGGCGCGGCTGCCCGGCAGCATCCAGGGCGCTCTGGCCGCACACGACGGGCTCGTCGTGGCCGCGACCACCAGCGGCGTGGTCGAGGTGTTCCGCCCCACCCGCGCCGGCCGCGAGGTGGCCTGGCGGGCGACTCTCGGCCCGGTCCACCGCGGCCCGGCGTTCACCGCGGACGGCGCGACCGTCCTCGTTCCCTCCGCCGACCACCACCTGTACGCCCTCGACGCGGCGGACGGCAGCGTGCGCTGGCGGTTCGGTGTTCCCGACCCGGTGCTCAGCTCACCTCTGGTGACGTCGGTGGACGAGGTGGCGACCGTGGTCTTCTCCGCCGGCACGACGCTGTACGCCGTGCACGCCGAGACCGGTGAGCGGCGGTGGAAGGCCGACCTGCACGGCTTCTTCGCCGGCCGTGCGGCCTGCGACGGCGACCGGGTCTACGTCGGCGGCGGGGACGGACGCGCGTACGCCTTCGACGCCGCGACCGGTGCCCAGGCGTGGTCCTACGACGCCACCACCCGTCAGGACTCCTACGGCCGGCTCCTCTACGGGCCCTGGGACGACACGATCGAGCTGCTGCCCGGCGGCGGCGTCCTGGTGTCCACCGTGTCGTCCGCCGCCGCGCTCGACGGCGCGTCGGGGCAACGCCGGTGGAGCGTGCCGGGCAGTTACATCTACTCCCCCTCGCCGGTGACCGAGCGGGGCGTGGTGCTGATCGACGAGTGGGGGCGGGTGCAGCTGGTCGACCCTGCGACCGGGGCCGCCACGTGGAAGGCCGAGATCGGTGCCCGGGCGCTGAACTCCGGCCCGGTCGTGGTGGGCGACCTGATGTGGAACGTCGCGGTGACCGGGTTGCTGGCCTGTGTCGACCTGACCGACGGGACCGTGCGGCACCGCCGCCAGCTCGGTCCGGCCAACACGTTCAGCACGCCCGTGCTGGTGGACGGCCTGCTCGTCACCGGCGACCAGGACGGCACACTGCGCGGCATCGAGCTGCCTTGAGCAGTGGGACGACGTCAGCCGGGCCGGGATCGTTCCTCCCCGGCGCAGGGCAGGCTCTAGTCGTCGATGCGGGTGCGAGCCAAGTCGAGCATGAGGTCGACCTCGGCGGCGGAGTAGTGCCGGATCATCCAGTCGACCATCCGCAGGCTCATCGCAGCCCAGTAGACGCGCAGGGTCTCCGGCTCGATGGTCCGGTCGATCACGTCGTCCAGCCAGCGCGCGGTGTCCGGGTCACCCTTTCGCGCCGCGACGTCGAACCGCAACGTCACCAATCCGAACCTCCGGTCGCCCCGCCCGAGGCCGTCCCAGTCGACGGCGAACCCGGCAGCCGTTCCTGAACGATCGCCACCGCGTCCGGCACCTCCGCCACGAGGTGGTACGCCGGGACGGGCAGGCCCCGCGCCCGCGCCGCCGTCAGGATCTCCGCGGTGGCGCGGACCCCGTCGGCGTTGCTCGAGGGACCGATGGTGAGCACTCCGTCCCGGCCGTCGGGCCAGCGGACGTACGCGGCGCCGACCTCCCCACCGGGTGCCGGGCCGAGCAGGGTCAGCCGGGCGTCGGTGTGGTCGTTGACCAGGGCGACGAGGTGAGCGGGATCGAGCCGGCGTACGGGTGCCAGGTCCGGATCCGCCGGCGATGGCGTTTCGGCGACTGCCGAGGATTCTCGATGATCATCGGGCATGAACGCAGACGTTACCCCGCGGCCGTACGAATGCCGACAAGCGCGACGTCGACACCGCGCCGAGCGGCCGCCCGGACCTCCGCCAGCGGTTCGCCGCGGGCGATGGCGGTCAGCGCGGCCGCCTGCGCCCCACCCGTGAGCGCGCCCACGAAGGCCGCCGCGCTCACCCGGTCGAGCCGGTCGGGGTACGCCTGGCACAGGGCGTCGGTCAGCTGCCGCTGGGCGTCGAAGATCACGTGCAGCGCCCGGGCCTGCAGGGCAGGTACCGACATCACCAGACGCGCGCGCACGGTGTAGATCAGCTCGGCGTGCGCCTCGTCGGCCGGGTCACCGGAACCGTCGGCGGCGCCCATCAGGGTCAGCACCCCTTCGGCGACCCGGGCGAGCAGGTCCCCGACCTCCTCCTGCTCCCCGTGGTCGGTGATGAGCCGGACGGCGAGGTCGATCCGCTCGCCGGTGTCGGCGAACAGGACGGCTTCCTTGCTCGGAAAGTAGTTGAAGAACGTCTTCGTGGAGACGTCGGCGGCTGCGGCGACGGCCGCGACGGTGGTCTGGTCGTACCCCTGCTCGTCGAACAACCTGATCGCGGTCTCGACCAGCGTCCGGCGGGTCCGCCGCTTCTTGCGCTCCCGCAGTCCGGTGCCGTCCGACATGCGGACACGCTACCTCAGCTGTATTCCTACACTCGCTGTAATCCTTCACCCGGGGGCGCCGGCCGGCGCGACGCAGGGGCGTCAGGACTCCTTCGCCGCCAGCTGCCCGCAGGCGCCGTCGATCTCCTGCCCGCGGGTGTCGCGGACCGTGACGGGGACGCCGTGCGCCTCCAGCCGGCGCACGAACTCCCGCTCGTCCTCGGGCCGGGAGGCCGTCCACTTCGAACCGGGCGTCGGGTTGAGCGGGATGAGGTTGACGTGCACCAGATGTCCGGACAGCAGCCGGCCCAGCAGGTCGGCGCGGAACGCCTGGTCGTTGACGTCCTTGATCAGGGCGTACTCGATCGAGACCCGGCGCTTGGTGCGGTCGGCGTACTCCCACGCGGCGTCCAGCACCTCGCCGACCTTCCACCGGGTGTTGACCGGCACGAGCTCGTCGCGCAGCTCGTCGTCGGGCGCGTGCAGCGACAGGGCCAGCGTCACCGCCAGCCCCTCCTCGGTGAGCTGCCGGATCCGCGGGACCAGCCCGACCGTGGAGACGGTGACGCCGCGCTGCGACATCCCGAGGCCGTCCGGGACAGCGTCGGTGAGGCGGCGTACGGCGGAGATCACCGTCTTGTAGTTGGCCAGCGGCTCGCCCATGCCCATGAACACGACGTTGGAGACCCGGCCCGGCCCGCCGGCCACGGCACCGCCGGCGAGCAGCCGCGCGCCCGCTACGACCTGACCCACGATCTCGGCGGCAGAGAGGTTGCGGGTCAGGCCCGCCTGGCCGGTGGCGCAGAACGGGCAGGCCATCCCGCATCCGGCCTGGCTGGACACGCACATGGTGACCCGGCCGGGGTAGCGCATCAGGACGCTCTCCACCAGCGCGCCGTCGAACAGCCGCCACACGGTCTTGACCGTCGCCCCGCCGTCGCAGGTCAGCGTGCGTACGGGAGTCAGCAGCTCCGGCAGCAGGCCGGCGCCGATGCGTTCGCGGCTGCCCAGCGGCAGGTCGGTCATCTCCTCGGCGGAGTCGACGAACCGGCCGAAGTAGTGGGTGGACAGCTGGCGCGCGCGGTATGCCGGCTCGCCGAGCTCGACCAGAGCCTCCCGGCGTTCGGCCGGGGTGAGATCGGCGAGGTGGCGGGGCGGCCGGCCGCGGCGCGGCGGGGCGAAGACGAGATCAACAGGAGCAGCCATGACGGCTCCCAGTGTCACACAGCACGCCAACCGGGCCGTTCACTCGCTCCTCCGGCCGTTCACTGCGGACGGCCGGCACAGCCCCGCTACGAGCCCAAGGGGGCGCTCGCCACCGTCGCCGTACCCCTCTCGACCGAGCTCGGCACGGCGAAGACGGCGGCGAAGATCACCGACATCCGCGCCGCCGCGTCGGGGAACCTGACCGATCCCCTGCGCGCACAGGTGACCGGCGCGCCCGCGTTCACAGCCGACCTGGCCAAGGTGTTCGACGGCGCCGACACCAGGTTGCTGCTGGTGACCGCCGCCGTGGTGGCGCTCCTGCTGCTGGTCACCTACCGAAGCCCGGTGCTGTGGCTGGTCCGCTGCTGGTGGTCGGCGCCGGCGACCGGCTGGCGACCGTGCTGGTCAAGATGCTCGCGCCCATCGCCGACGTGCAGGTCGACGCGTCCACCGGGGGCATCCTGTCGGTGCTGGTGTTCGGTGCCGGTACGAACTACGCCCTGCTGCCTGGTGGCCCGGCCGTCCCGAGGTCGGCCATCGCGAAGCGCACCGGGCCTGAAGGGCACCGGCCTGAGGGACAGCGGCGTAGGGCAGGCGGGAATTCCTCGGCGAGGTATTCGACCGGGTTCACTCGGCGAAAACCAAGAGAATTCGGCGGGGCCGCGAATTCAGCCTGAATTCGGCAGGAATTCGTGGACCTGAACCAGCGCCGGCGGCAATGAAATTCACGGATCTCGGCCGGCTCGCCTCGACCGGGCCGCATTTCGTACGTCGGTACGGAGTTCCGAACCGATTTCCGGTCGACGCCGGATCAGGACGGATCGGCGCGGCGCGGTCCCCCGCGACGCCCGACCGGGCGGGATACGCTCCGGCGAGGGAGCTACCGCGGGAGGGGGCGGCGCCGATGCGGCTGACCGGCGAGGAGGCGCGGCGGCGATTCGCGGGGAGCCGCACCGCGGCGCTGGCCATGGTGGACGCGGACAGCCGGCCCCACGTGGTGGTGGTGACGTTCGCCGTGGCTGGCGACCTGATCCTCACCGCCGTCGACCACAAGCCGAAGACGACGCCGCGCCTGCACCGGCTTCGCCTGGTGACGGAGAATCCGCGGGTGTCGTTGCTCGCCGACCACTACGACGACGGCGACTGGACCCGGCTGTGGTGGGCGCGGGCGGAGGGCCGGGCCGAGGTGGTGACCGAAGCCGCCGAACGCGCCGAGCCGGTCCGGTTGCTGAGCGGGAAATACGCGCAGTACGCCGCCATACCACCGGCCGGTCCGGTGATCAGGGTGCATGTCGAGCGCTGGTCGGGTTGGGCGTACGCCGAATGAGCCGGCCGCCGCGGCCGATCGCGAGGTCCTCCCCACAGGACTGCTCACAGCGCTGCTCGGGGCACCCTTCCGGCCTTCGGAGTTCACCTCACACCGGCGGAGTTCGAGCGTAACCGCGGGAATTCCGGAGCACATTCGGGGCTGATTTCCGTCGGCCCCGAAATTCGTGTTTCCGGCGGGCACAGAATTCGTGTCGCGCACCTTACCAGCGGCCACCGACAACCCGATTTCCTCCGAGAATCCCCTTGGCGGACGGGCCAGGTTTCGTGCTAGAAAGTCCTGGTCTCACGCGCGGAGCCGGCACCGGACACGATCGTGCGACCCCCCACCCCGTTGGTTCGTCGGAGGAAGCTCGTGGCCACGCCCAGATCGGAGTTCACCGTTGCCGACCAGCGACGGTCCGACCTACGCGGTCCGGTTCGCTGGATCCTGTCCCATCCGCTGCGGCACCGCCGCTACGCCGCCGGGTTCCTGGGCGGCTCGCTGGTCATGGTGGTGCTCAACTCCGCGATCCCGGGGCTGACCGGTTCGGCGTTCGACGCGGTGGTGACCGGCGGCAACGAGGGGCGGGGCAAACTCGCCGGCATCGTGGTCGCCCTGGTGGGCATCGTTCTCCTGCGCGGCGTCTTCGACCTGATCGCCCGGCTGTGCACCGAGGTGCTCGCCAAGCGGATGGAGCGCGACGCGCGCGAGGAGCTCTACACCAGCCTGCTCGGCAAGAGCCAGACGTTCCACAACCGGCAGCGGGTCGGCGACCTGATGGCCCGCGCCGCCAACGACGTCCGCCAGCTCAGCACGATGATCTCCCCCGGCTTCGACCTGATCGTCGACTCGATGCTGCAGGGACTCGTCCCGATCGTCTTCATCGCGTTCATCGACCCCCGGCTGCTGCTGGCGCCGGTCCTGTTCGCGGTGTCGTTCTACTTCGCGATCCGGCACTACATGCGCCGGCTCAACCCTGTCTCCACCGCGATGCGCGACCAGTTCGGAAACCTCAACGCCGGCCTGAGCGAGGCCGTGCGCGGCATCGAGGTGGTCAAGGTCACCGCGCAGGAGGAGCAGGAACGCCGGCGGTTCGAGACCAACGCCCGCAGCTACCGCGACTCCTTCGTCAAGCAGGGCATGATCCAGGCGCGTTATCTCCCGACGCTGCTGCTCGCGGTCGCCACCGGCGGCGCGCTCCTGCACGGGCTGGTGCTCTACCGCGCGGGTGACCTGTCGCTGGGCGACCTGGTCGCCTACCTCGGCCTGATGGGCCTGCTCGGGTTCCCGACCGGCATCTCCATCTTCTCGTTCTCCCTGGTCCAGATCGGCATCGTCAGCGCGCGGCGCATCCTCACCCTGATCCAGGAGGAGACCGAGCTCGACCAGAACACCGCCGGTCACCAGGGCGCCATGCGTGGCGAGATCGTCTTCGAGAACGTCTCCTTCGGCTACGGCGGTGAGCCGGTCGTACGCGACCTCAGCTTCCGCGCCGAGCCCGGCCAGACGGTGGCGATCGTCGGCGAGACCGGCTCGGGCAAGAGCACCCTCACCAAGCTGGTCAACCGGATCTACGACGCGGACCAGGGCCGGGTGCTGATCGACGGGGTGGACCTGCGCGACTGGAACCTCGACTCCCTCCGGTCCCAGATCTCCACAATCGAGCAGGACATCGTGCTGTTCTCCCGGCCCATCGCAGAGAACATCGCGTTCAGCCTCGGCCAGCGCGCGCACCGCGACGACGTGGTACGGGCGGCCAAGGACGCCCAGGCCCACTCGTTCATCGAGGACCTCGAGGACGGCTACGACACGGTGATCGGCGAGCGCGGCGTCACTCTGTCCGGCGGGCAGCGTCAGCGGCTGGCCATCGCCCGGGCCCTGCTCACCGACCCGGCCGTCCTCATCCTGGACGACTCCACCAGTGCCATCGACAGCGCCACCGAAGACGAGATCCAGCAGGCGATCCGGCGGATCCTGCAGGGCCGAACCACCCTGCTGATCACCCACCGGCTGTCCCAGATCCGCTGGGCCGACAAGGTGCTACTGATCCAGCGCGGCGCCCTCGTCGACCAGGGGACCCACGACGAGCTCCTCCAGCGGTGCGGGCTGTACCGCCGGATCTTCGCCCACTACGACGAGGTGGCCCACCCCGAGGCGGTGCCCGCGGAGGTCGGGGCCGACGGGATCCTCGAGCCCGACGAGCCGTTCGCGTCCGGCGAGGCCGAGCAGGACGGGATCCTCCAGCCCGCCGGCGAGCGCGTTGGTGCCGGCGCGCGAGCGTACGACCACCCGGCGACGGTGTCGGCCGACGGTCACCACCCCCACCACCCCGGGCAGAGCGACGACCCCGCGCGTTCCGGTGGGCACCGGCACCCGGCCGGCCCGGTTCACGACGGCGAGGAACTGTAATGGGCTTCCTGATGGACGGCCTATCGGCCGAGGACTACGACCGCACCTACTCCGACCGCGACCTCGTCGGACGCATCCTCGGCTACTTCCGCCCCAAGCTGCCGGCCATGTCGATGGTCGCGGCGATGCTGGTCCTGACCTCGCTGCTGCAGGCGGTGCTTCCGCTGGTGATCAGCTGGGGGCTGGACCGGGTGGTCAAGGACGACTCCGCCAACTTCATCGCGGTCCTCGTGGGGCTCATCCTGCTCTCCGGGGTCTTCGCCTGGGTCACCAACTTCGTCCGCCAGGCGTTCAGCGCCCGGGTGGTCGGTGACGTGGTGCTGCAGCTGCGGGAGGACGCGTTCGCCGCGACGCTCAAGCGCGACCTGTCCTTCTACGACGAGAACCCCTCCGGCAAGATCGTCAGCCGGGTCACCTCCGACACCGACGACTTCGCCAACGTCGTGACCCTGACGATGAACCTCCTCAGCCAGCTGCTGCTGGTCGGCGTCATCACCGGACTGCTGTTCGCCCGTGACGTCGGCCTCGCGTTGCTCACCCTCGCGCTCACCCCAGTGGTCATCGCGCTCGCGCTCGCCTTCCGGCGGCTCGCCCGCGACACCACGCGCAAGGCCCAGCGGTCCCTGGCCCGGGTCAACTCCAATGTCCAGGAGACGATGGGCGGCATCGCGGTCGCCAAGAACTTCCGCCAGGAACAAACCATCTACGACGAGTTCAGGCCGATCAACGACCAGAACTACCGCGTGACCCTACGGCAGGGGATGGTCTTCGGGGCGATCTTCCCGCTGCTGTTCCTGGTCGCCGGGCTCGGCACGGCCATGCTCGTGCACGTCGGCGGCCACAGCGTGCTCGACGGCAGGGTGTCGGCCGGTGACTGGTACCTCTTCCTGCAGGCCGTCGCACTGTTCTGGTTCCCGCTGACCAGCATCGCGTCGTTCTGGTCGCAGTTCCAGCAGGGCCTGGCCGCCGCCGAACGCGTCTTCGCCCTGATCGACGCCACCCCGCGGGTGCTGCAGACCAACCCCGGGCCGGTGGGCCGGCTCAGCGGGGAGATCGAGTTCGCCGACGTGACGTTCGGCTACGTGCCCACCCAGCCGGTGCTCGACCACTTCTCACTGCACATCCGGGCCGGAGAGATGATCGCACTCGTCGGGCACACCGGCGCGGGCAAGTCCACGCTCGGCAAGCTGATCACCCGCTTCTACGAGTTCCAGGGCGGTCACATCTACCTCGACGGCCGCGACATCCGGACGCTCGACCTGCACGACTACCGCCGTCAGCTCGGAGTCGTCCCGCAGGTGCCGTTCCTGTTCGCCGGCACCGTGGCCGACAACATCCGCTACCCCCGCCCAGAGGCGGGCGACGAGGAGGTCCGCCAGGCGGCGCGGCACATCGGCAACGGCGACTGGCTGGCGGCGCTGCCGGAGGGGCTGGCCACCGAGGTCGGCGAACACGGGCAGGCGCTGTCCATGGGGCAACGGCAACTCGTCGCCCTGGCCCGGCTGCTCATCCAGGATCCGGCCATCGTCATCCTCGACGAGGCGACCGCGAGCGTCGACCCGCTGACCGAGGCGCAGATCCAGGAAGGCCTCGACGTCGTGCTCGAAGGACGTACGTCGATCGTGATCGCCCACCGGCTGTCCACGATCCAGCACGCCGACCGGATCGTGGTGCTCCGTGACGGCGGGATCGTCGAGGAAGGTGACCACCTGTCGCTGATGCGGCGGGGCGGTCAGTACTGCGAGGTCTACAACACCTACTTCCGCCACCAGTCGCCCAACTACCGGCCGGGCACCGGGTTCGTACCCGTCGGCACCTGAACCGCGGGACGCGCCCGGTCAGGACGCGAGGGGGCAGTAAGGGTGCGGGGGTCAGTAAGGGTCCGGCACGGATTCGCCGGCTCCCCACGGCGAAACGATCTCGGCGACCTCGCCGTCGACCCGGAGAGCGCAGTGGTCCGGCATCCGCAGCCGCTCCCACGCCTGCAGGTCGGGCGCACACCGCGTCAGGGCAGCGACCACCAGCGTCCAGGCCGTGCCATGACCGACGAGCACCACGTCGTCGTCCGGGCAACTGTCGGCGATCCGCCGGACGGCACCCACCACCCGGTCGGCGGTGGCGACGGCGGCTTCCCACCCGGGCGCCGCCGGCACTTCCGGCTCGGTCATGCACCGCCGGACCAGCGCCGACCATGCCGACGCACCGAGCCACGGCTGTGCGGGCCGGGTCATCTCCCGCAGGCCGTCGACGAAGCCGACGGCGGTGCCGGTCAGCGCCCGGGCGGTGGCCCGTGCCTTCGGCTCCGGGGAGGAGAACCACCGCGCTCCCACCGGAAGCTTTCCGGAGTCGCGCAGCGCTGTCAGCCCGGCAGCGGCGTCGGGATGCAACGCCCACTCCTCCGCCGGACGGGTCTCGTCCGGCGCGGACCGGCCGTGGCGTACAAGGTGGATCATCTGGGCCACGGTCAGTTCACCACCGGCACCAGCAGGCTCAGCACCAGCCAGCTCACCAACGCGGTCGGCAGCAGCGAGTCGAGGCGGTCCATCACCCCGCCGTGCCCGGGCAGCAGGCTGCCCATGTCCTTGATGCCCACGTCCCGCTTCAGCATCGACTCCACCAGGTCGCCCAATGTCGCGGTGATCGTCGCGGCCGCTCCCAGGATCAGCCCTGCCCACCATGAGCCGCCCAGCAGAACCATCACGGCGGCGACACCGATGGCCAGACAGAAGACGGCCGAGCCGGCCAGCCCTTCGTAGGTCTTTGCCGGACTGATCGAGGGAGCCAGCGGATGGCGGCCGAAGAGTACGCCCGCGGTGTAGCCGCCGACGTCGCTGGCGACGGTGACGGCGACGAAGACGACGACCCGGAGCGGGCCGTCCTCCGGCCGGAGCATCAGCATCGCGAAGCCGGCAAGGAACGGGACGTACATCGCGACGAAGACACCGGCGGTCACGTCGCGGACGAAGCCGTCACGCCCGCCGGCCAGCCGGCCCATACAGAGCGCGAGCGCGGTCAGCCCGAATGCGCCTACGAGCGCCGGGGTCTGCCCGACGTAGGCACCGACCAGCATTCCGACCACCCCGGCCAGGAGTGGTATCAGGGGAAGCCGAACGCCGGCGGGCTGGAGAGCACGGGAGAGTTCGATCACGGCGACGCAGACGGAGACCACCACGAAGCCGACGAACACGGCCTTGACGATGAACAGCGAGGCGAGCACCACCACGCCCAGCAGCAGCCCGACGCCGATCGCCGCCACCAGGTTGCGGCCCGGTCGGGGACGCGGACGCGCCGGAGCGACGTCCTGCCCGGAGTCGGCGCGGGACGGGTCGCCGCCGGAAGAGGGTTGGGTCACGATTTCCTGCACCGGCAGCTTCCTCGCAGGTCGTGCGGTTGCGGAGCCACGCCTAGACCTCGAGGATCTCTTCTTCCTTGTGCTTGAGGACACCGTCGACCTGCTCGACGTACTTGCGCGTCAGCGAGTCGAGGTGCTTCTCCGCGCGAGCCACGTCGTCCTCGCCAGCCTCGCCGTCTCGCGACAGGCGGTCCAGCGTCTCCTTCGCGTGCCGGCGGACGCTGCGGACCGAGACCCGCGCCTCCTCCGCCTTCTGCCGGGCGAGCTTGACGTACTCCTTGCGGCGTTCCTGGGTCAGCTCCGGCAGCGAGATCCGGATCACGCTGCCGTCGTTGGCGGGGTTGACGCCGAGGTCGGAGTCGCGGATCGACTTCTCGATCGCGGACATGGCGTTCTTGTCGTACGGAGAGATCACGACGAGCCGGGCCTCCGGGATCTGGAAGGAGGCAAGCTGCTGGATCGGCGTGGGCGTGCCGTAGTACTCCGCCTGGATCTTCGCGAACATGGCCGGGTGTGCGCGACCGGTCCGAATCGCGGCGAACTCGTCTTTGGCAAAGTCAACGGCCTTGCCCATCTTCTGTTCCGCGTCGCGGAGAGTCTGGTCGATGGTCACGGTCGCGGTCTCCTTCGTCCTCGGTTGCCCGGCCTCCGGCCCCGGGGGCGCTCCGGCAGGGGTTTGGCGTACACGAGTGCTTTGTGCGTCAGGTGTCGCGTTCGGCACGTCGTTCGCTTCGTGGACGGAACCGCGCACGGGCCGCGAGGCCGACCACTTCGCTCACTGCGACCCGAGCGGCTCCGTCAGGAGTCGGCCGAGACGAGCGTTCCGATCCTCTCACCCCGAACGACCCGAGCGATGTTGCCGTCCTCGAGCAGGTTGAAGACGATGATCGGCAACCGGTGCTCCATGCACAGGCTGAACGCGGTCGCGTCCGCGACCCGCAGCCGCCTGCGCAGGCACTCGCCGAAGCTGATCTGCTCGAACTTCGTCGCCTCGGGCACCTGCTTGGGGTCGGCGTCGTAGACGCCGTCGACGGAGGTGGCCTTCAGCAGCACCTCGGCACCGACCTCGAGTGCACGCTGTGCGGCCACCGTGTCGGTGGAGAAGTACGGCATGCCGGATCCGGCGCCGAAGATGACGACCCGGCCCTTCTCCATGTGGCGGATCGCCCGCCGGGGGATGTAGGGCTCGGCGATCTGCCCCATGGTGATCGCCGTCTGCACGCGGGTGTCGACGTGCTCCTTCTCCAGGAAGTCCTGGAGCGCCAGGCAGTTCATGACCGTGCCCAGCATGCCCATGTAGTCGGCGCGGGCCCGGTCCATGCCGCCCTGCTGAAGCTCGGCGCCGCGGAAGAAGTTGCCACCGCCCACCACGACCGCCACCTGAACGCCGCTGCGTACGACGTTGGTGAGCTGTTTGGCGATGCTCGCCACGACGTTCGGGTCGACTCCGAGCCGCCCGCCGCCGAAGACCTCACCGGACAACTTAAGGAGTACGCGGTCGTAGGGGCGCTCCTGTGGGGCGGAGGGCGGGATCGCCGCGGCCGTCATCGGCGTGTTCCCTCTGGTACGGCCTTCACGATCCCGCCTCCTGTCCAGCTGAGAGTTGATGTCAGTCGCGCCGGCGGAGTGCGGACTGCTCCCTCCGCCGGCGGGCTGGGCAGCTCAGGACTGGCCGACCTCGAAGCGCACGAAGCGCTTCACGGTCACACCGGCGTCGCTGAGGACCTGGCCGACCGTCTTGTGCTGGTCGTGGACGGAGGGCTGCTCGACCAGAACCGCGTCCTTGAAGAAGCCGTTGACCCGGCCCTCGACGATGCGCGGGAGCGCCTGCTCGGGCTTGCCCTCGGAGCGGGCGGTCTCCTCGGCAATCCGCCGCTCGCTCTCGACGACCTCGGCGGGTACGTCGTCGCGGGAGGCGTACTGCGGGCGCATCGCGGCGATCTGCATCGCCGCGCTCTTCGCAGCCTCCTCGTCGGCACCTTCGTAGGCGACGAGGACGCCGACCTGCGGGGGCAGGTCGGTGGCGCGCCGGTGGAGGTAGACGGCGGTCGGCCCGTCGAAGACCGCCACGCGGCCGATCGCGAGCTTCTCACCGATCACCGCCGCGAGCGCGTCGACCGCCTCGCCGGCGGTCTTGCCGTCGGGAAGCGTCGCCGCGGCCAGCGCCGGTGCGGAGTCGACCTTCGCGCCGGCGGCGGCAGCGGCGAGCTCGGCGCCGAGCGCCTGGAACTGCTCGTTCTTGGCCACGAAGTCGGTCTCGCAGTTGAGCTCGACCAGGGCACCGTCCTTGGCGACGACGATGCCGTTGGCGGCGGTGCGCTCGGCTCCACGCTTGGCCGCCTTGGCCGCGCCCTTGACCCGCAGGATCTCGACGGCGCGCTCGAAGTCGGCGTCGGCTTCCTGGAGGGCGTTCTTGCAGTCCATCATCCCGGCCCCGGTGGCTTCCCGGAGCCGCTTCACGTCGGCTGCTGTGATGGTGCTCATCTGAAGTGGATCGCTCTCTTGCTCAGTGGGCGTCAGTGGAATGCCTGGAACTCGAGGCAGCTCGCGCTGCCCAGGAGCTCAGGCGTTGCCGTCGGACTCGCCGGCCGGAGCGTCGGCGGGGGCCGCGGCCTGCGCCGGAGCGGCCTGCTCGGTGCTCGCAGCCTCGGAGGTAGCGGCCTCGGTGCTGGCGGCCTCGGAGGTAGCGGCCTCGGTGCTGGCGGCCTCGGAGGTAGCAGCCTCGGGGGTCGCAGCCTCGGTGCTCGCCACGGCGTGCTCGCCGTTCGCCGCCTTCTCGGCCCCGCCACCGGCCTCGGCCTCAGAGCGTGCCAGCAGCTCCCGCTCCCACTCGGGCAGCGGCTCCTCGGCGCCGAGCTCGGCGCCTGCCTGCGGCTCCTCGCCGCCACCGGCACGGGCCATCAGGCCGTCGGCGACCGCGTCGGAGATGATCCGGGTGAGCAGCGAGACCGAACGGATCGCGTCGTCGTTGCCCGGAATCGGGAAGTCGACCTCGTCCGGGTCGCAGTTGGTGTCCAGGATCGCGATGACCGGGATGCCGAGCTTCTTGGCCTCGTCGACGGCGAGGTGCTCCTTTTTGGTGTCGACGATCCACACGGCGCTGGGCAGCCGCTGCATCCGGCGGATACCGCCGAGCGTGCGGTCGAGCTTGTCCCGCTCGCGACGAAGCTGCAGGAGCTCCTTCTTGGTCATGCCCGAGCCGGCCACGTCGTCGAAGTCGAGCTCCTCCAGCTCCTTGAGGCGCTGCAGCCGCTTGTAGACGGTCTGGAAGTTGGTGAGCATGCCGCCCAGCCAGCGCTGGTTGACGTAGGGCATCCCGACCCGCGTCGCCTGCTCGGCGATGGCCTCCTGGGCCTGCTTCTTCGTACCCACGAAGAGCACCGAGCCGCCGTGGGCCACGGTGTCCTTGACGTACTGGTAGGCACGGTCGATGTACGACAGCGACTGCTGCAGGTCGATGATGTAGATGCCGTTGCGCTCGGTGAAGATGTAGCGCTTCATCTTCGGGTTCCAGCGCCGGGTCTGGTGTCCGAAGTGAACGCCGCTCTCGAGCAGCTGCCTCATCGTGACGACGGCCATGGCCGCATGTCCTCCTCTGCGCTCCGTGGGAGCGCGCTCTCGGTTCGGTGGCCTCGACCCGGTTGGTCGTGCCCCTGACGCCCGCGCACACCCAAGCCCCGCCTGGCTTCATGCCCGCAGGGACCGAGAGGTGTGCCCGCGTCGTCGGAACGACTTGGAGAGCGGGCGTGCGTAATGTGTTGCTCTGATATCGGTGGTATCGCTGATATCGAATTGTGGTGCTTCGCCGTGCTTGCTGTGCCGACAACCCGTCCCGGACCGGCAGGCCCGAGCCCCGACCCGGACTACGCGGTGGCGTACTCCGAGACGGCGGGTAGACGGATTGCCCGGTGAAGTGTACTCGATCGCCGCACTTGGTCCCGGCCCCGCGTCCCGGCGGCTGATTTCCGTCCACAGCACCCTGACCGGCTGCGCCGTCCACAGCGGCCGCCTCCCTCCAGGCAGGCCCCGCCGCCGCTCGAAACGATCAGCCCATGACTCCCTCCCACTCCTGTTCCGCACGTCCGGCGGTCCCACGTGGCACTGCCTTGTCGATCGTGGCCGTCCTCGCGCTCGTGGTCCTGCTGGCGGACGCGGCAGCCGCGTATGCAGCGCCGTCGTCAGCGCCCGCGCCTGCGGTGGCTTCCGTCGCGGCGCCGTCACGTTGGGTGTGGCCGCTGTCACCGCGCCCGGAGGTCGCCCATCGCTTCGATCCGCCCGATGCCCGGTGGGGCCGTGGCCACCGTGGTGTCGACCTGCTCGGCTCCGACGGCCAGCCGGTCCGAGCGGCGGGTGCGGGAGTGGTCACCTACGCGGGACTCCTTGCCGGACGCGGCGTGGTCACCGTCCGGCATGGAGACCTCCGTACGACCTATCAGCCGGTTACCCCCAAGATCCCGGTCGGCGCTCACGTCGACGCCGGTGACGAGCTGGGCCTGCTGCGCACAGCAGGCGGCCACTGCGCGCCGCGAACGTGCCTGCACTGGGGGTTGCTCCGCGGCGACGACTACCTCGACCCGCTGTCCCTGCTCGGCACCGGACCGCCGCGTCTGCTCCCCCTCGACGTGCACCGGCCCACCGAAGTGATGCTGACGCCCGCGCGGTGGACCCCGTTCACCCTCCCGCCACCTGCGCCGGCGCCGGCCGACCCGGCGGCGACCTCGCCGACCGTGCCCTCTCGACCGGATGGATCAGCTCAGCCGGGTGAGCCGGCCCAGCCGGCAGAGGCCTCCCGACCGGCCGTGCCCTCCACACCGGCCGAGTCCGCTCAGTGGGCCGAGTCCTCCCTGGTGGCGGAACACCCTCCAGCGGGGCTGCCGATTGCGCTGTCTTCGCTCGCCTCACCGCCCCCGGATGCCGGCGACTCAGGCGGGCGGGGCCGCCGGCTCGAGGCTTTGGCTACCGAGATCCCCACCCTGCTCACCACTGTCATGGCTCCCGCGGCGGGTGCTCTCGCCGGTGCGGTCGCGGCGGGCCTGCTGGTCCGTCGCAGCGGCACCCCGGTGAGCCAGCCGCCACTGCCGCCCGCTCCGCCGCCCACCCCGGCGTGGGGGTCGGCGCGCCGGTTGCCCCGGCTCCGACGGCGGCGTCCGGCGCCGGTCGTGGACCTCGCCTCGATGCGCCGCCGGTCCGGGCGTGCCGCCTGACCAGCCAGGTTCAGGCGCGCACTCAGCCCAGGATCTGGGCGAGGCCGGTCGCGAGTCGCTCGTACTCCTCGGCCGCGTTGTACGCCTGGGCCGAGACGCGCACGAAGCCGCGGCCACGCCAGCAGGTGACCGCCACCTCGATGCGCAGGTCCTGCGCGATCCGGACGGACAGTGCGCGCGCACCCTCCTCGTCGGAGGCGACTCCCGCCGGCAGGGGAATGATCCGCATGGACAGCTCGGCCGCGCCTCCAGCCTCCCGCGGCCCGACGCCGAGGGCGCCGCCCACCACCTGCTGTCCGTACGCCGCGAGCGCGTTGTTGTGGTCGCGCAACCGCTCCGGATCCCAGGCGGCGAAGAAGTCGAGAGCGTCCGGAACGGCGAGCCAGGCGGTGTCGTCGGCGGTTCCCTGCTGGTCGAACGCCGCCGGGAACTCGTATGCCTCGTTCCAGGACGCGACCAGCGGGCGGATCCGGTCGCGCCACGGCCGGGCGATCCACAGGCCGGCGACCCCGCGCGGAGCGAACGCCCACTTGTGGAAGTTGCCCACCCAGAAGTCGGCCCCGAGTGCTTCGACCTGGACCGGCAGCATCCCCGGTACGTGCGCGCCGTCTACCAGAGTCGCCACGCCTCGTTCCCTCGCCGCGGCGGCGACAGCCGCGACCGGAAACAGCCGGGCGGTCTGGGAGGTGATGTGGTCGATGATCAGCAGGCGCGTCCGGCTGGTGATGGCGCCCAGGACCGCGCTGGTCACCTCCTCGTCGGAGGCGAGCAGGTCGATCTGGGCGGTCACTACCCGTGCCCCCGCCGAGCGTGCCCAGCGGTGGGCGGCGAGGGTCACCGCTCCGTAGCTGTGGTCGGTCAGGACCACCTCGTCGTCCGGCCGCAGCGGGAACGACGCCAGCACCGTGCTGACCCCCGCGGTCGCGTTGCCGACTAGCCCCAGGGAGTCCGGTGCGGCACCGAGGAACGCGGCCGCGCGCTCCCGGGCGTGCTGGACGGCGGGGATGCGTACCTCGCGGTAGTAGTTCATCGGGTTCGCGTCCGACAGGTCGCGCCAGCGGGCCTGGGCGGCTCGAACCAGCCGCGGGACGGCGCCGAAGGACCCGTGGTTGAGGTGCGCGCGGTCGGGATCGAGGTCCCATGCCGACCGGGCGTTCGCCCAGCCGGGCGAGCCTGCCGAGTCTGACTTCGCCGTCGGCCCCTCATCGGTCATCGCCGTCACGTCACAGCTCACGACGGGCGATTGTGCCACGCTCACCACGCTGGGCGTACGTCCCACGCTCGGTTGCCTCCGGCCCAGGGGCTGTCCTGCGGACCAGGGTCGGAAGGCAGCCGCAGAACGGACCCCGGATACGCGCGGGCGTTCGGCCCTCAGGCGCGCGGATGTGCCTGCTGGTACACCTTGCGCAGCCGTTCCGCGGAGACATGGGTGTAGATCTGCGTGGTCGCCATCGAGGCGTGCCCGAGAAACTCCTGCACGGTACGCAGGTCGGCACCGCCTTCGAGCAGGTGAGTCGCAACCGAGTGGCGCAGGCCGTGTGGAGCGAGGTCGGGTGCGTCCGGAACGTCGGCGAGCCGGGCGTGTACCAGCCGGCGGACCGTGCGCTGGTCGAGCCGCCCGCCGCGTACCCCGAGGAACAGGGCGGGCCCGCTCCGGTCGGTGCACAGCTTGCCGCGGGCCGTACGCAGGTAGTCGTCCAGCGCCTCGGCCGCCGGGACCCCGAAGGGCACCGAGCGTTCCTTGCGCCCCTTGCCGAGCACTCGTACCAGCCGACGGCTCTGATCTATGTCGTCCACGTCCAGGGCGACGAGTTCGCCGACGCGGACACCGGTCGCGTACAGGAGTTCGAGAACGGCACGGTCGCGCCCCCCGACGGGTGACCCGTCGTCGCTGGCGACAGCGGCGACCCGCAGCAGTTGACCGGCCTCGTCCTGGCGGAGCACACCAGGCAGCGTGCGGTGTGGTTTGGGCGAGCCGAGCAGCAGCCCGGGATCTTCGGCCAGGACTCCTGTGCGGTGCGCCCAGGCCGTGAAGGTCCGGGCCGCCGCCGCGCGGCGGGCGAGGGTGGTTCGTGCTCGCCCGCCGGCCTGGATCCCGGCCAGCCAGTCGCGAAGGAGATGTATGTCGATCAGGCCGAGCGGGCCGGCCGCGGCCTCAACGTCCCCACCGGCGTGTCCCTCGTCCGCGCCTCCAGCTCCGTCACCGTCAGCCGCCCCCGCGGAGCAGGCGTCCCCGTCCGCGTCATCGGTGTCGCCCCGAACGGCCTGCACGTGGTCGAACAGGCTCCGGATGTCCCCGAGGTACGCACGAACCGAGTGCTCGGACAGGTCACGCTCGGCCCGGAGGTGGCGGGCGAAGGCAGCGAGTACGGGCTCGGCCCACTCGGGGCCGGGCCGACCGGGGGCGGGTTCGGCGGTGTTCACACCTACGACCATGCCGCATCCGGCGTCCCCACGGGTGAGCGACCGGCCGAGAAGGTGGGCTCGGGTGACCGGCCCGGACGCTTTCCGGGGTGGTCTGGACGGTTTCCGGGGCCGACCGGACGGTTCCCCCAGGGGGTCGGCAGGACGGGTTCCCCGGCGTCCGTACGCGGGGCCGGCCGGACGGATTCCCGGGGTCGGCCCGACGAGGTTCCGGGGCGGTCTGGATGGGTTCCGGAGCGGGCCGCCGGGAGGGGTGAGGCGAGGGCACTTCCGAGGGTGGTCCCCGCGACTCATGGTCCGCTCGACTGGTGTCGGCGGGTGTCGCGCTCTCGGGCCGACAGCCGCCAGCCTGTCCCCTGGCGTTCGACGAACCCGAGCAGGAACAACTCCCCGAGCGCGGCGAGCACCTCGTCGGCGGCCACCCCTGCCGACCGGGCGATGGACGCGACCCCACCCGCCCGCAGAACCGGAACCGCCTCCAGCACCTGGCGCGCCCGTGGGTCCAGGCCGTCTCGTGAGCGGCTGACCCCGGTCTTCGGTGGGGCGAGGTCCACGCCCAGCCGCCCGACCTGTTCCACCACCTCCTCGGCGTCGGTCACCAGGACGGCACCGCCGTCGCGGACCAGCCGGTGCACCCCTGCGGAGGCCACGGAGGTGACCGGCCCCGGCACGCCCATCACCTCCCGGTGGCAACGCTCGGCCCAGCTCGCGGTGTTGAGGGCGCCGCTGCGCAGCGCCGCCTCCACCACGACGGTGCCGAGGGTCAGTGCGGCGATCAGGCGGTTGCGGATGAGGAAGCGCGGACGACGCGGTGTCGACCCGGGCGGTACCTCGCTGATCACCAGTCCGGCGTCGGCGATCCAGCCCAGGAGTTGCTCGTGCGCCCGGGGATAGGGGACGTCCACCCCGGAGGCGAGGACGGCGACCGTGCAGCCACCCGCGGCGAGCGCGCCTCGGTGGGCGGCCGCGTCAATCCCGAACGCACCGCCGGACACGATCGTCACGTCGTGGTCGGCGGCACCGGAGGCGAGCTCGGCCGCGACGTACAGGCCGTACTCGGTGGCCGCCCGGGCCCCCACGAACGCGCAGGACCGTGCGGTCACGACACGCAGGTCCACACCCCCGCGCACCCACAGCGCCAGCGGCGGACCACCACGTCCGTCGATGGTGCCGGCCACGTCCAGGACGTCGAGCGACGGCGGCCACTCGGCATCGCCGGGGCAGACCAGCCGGGCGCCGACGGCGGCAGCGGTCTCCAGGTCGCGGTCAGGGTCGAAGGTCGCCAGCCGGGACTGGTAGTCGGCGAGCCTGCGGCCCGGGAACCGGCTCGTGCGGATGGCGTCGTAGGCGACCTCGGCGCCGTGCTCGGCGACGAAGCGAGCCAGGGTCAGGTCGCCGGGTTCGCCGAGGCGAGTCAGCGCGGCCCGGGCCCGGCGTTCGGCCAGGGAGACCTCACCGCTCCCCTCCCGCGCCGAGAGGTCGACCGCGCCCAGAGAGTCCGGCGAACCAGGAGAGCCAGGAGAGCCAGGAGAGCCCAGAGAGCCTGAAGATGCGGCGGAACCCGCGGAACCCGGTTCACCTACGCCGTCCAGACCGAGTTGGCAGGGTTGGCCGGGCTGGCCGGGTACATCACCTGCTGGGTGCGTCATGTCACCGGCTCCGTCGACTCGGGTTGGGTCTCCCCGCCACCACGGATGAGGTTGGTGCGACGGGCGACGCCGCGCCGTCCGGTGTCCCGGCGGAAAGGCTCCCTGCCCAGCCTCAGCGTCAGCGCCGCGAACACGTCCTGCCGTCCGGGGCGGTCGCGCCCGGCCAGGTCCGCGAGGGTCCAGGCCAGGCGGAGTACCCGGTCGGCGCCGCGGGCGGTGATCCAGCCGGAGCTGAGCTGACTCTCCACGGCGGGCAACGCGTCTGGCTCGGGTGGCCAGCGCCGCCGCAGCTCGTAGCCGGGCACATGGGCGTTCAGCGTCCACGGAGCGTCCGCGAAGCGCTGCGTCTGGCGCTGGCGGGCCGCTCGCACCCGCTCCGCGACGACGGCACTGGGCTCGACCAGGCTCTGGTCGGCGACCATCTCCGCCCGGGCGACCGGCTCGACGAGTTGCATGATGTCGATCCGGTCCTTGATCGGACCGGACAGCCGATGCTGGTAGCGGCTCCTGGCCTGCGGAGTGCAGGTGCAGTAGAGGCCCTTGCCGTAGGCACGTCCGCACGGGCACGGGTTGGACGCGATCACCAGTTGGAAGCGAGCGGGGAACCGGGCCGTGCCGGCCGCCCTGGCGATGACCACCTCGCCGTGCTCGAGCGGCTGACGCAGCGCGTCGAGCACCGTGGGCCTGAATTCGGGAGCCTCGTCCAGAAAGAGCACTCCCCGGTGTGCCAGCGACACCGCACCCGGCCGGGCCATCCGGGCACCTCCACCGACGATCGCCGGCAGTGAGGCGGAGTGGTGGGGATCGCAGAACGGCGGCCGCACCACCAGCGGAGCGTGTGAGGGCAACAACCCTGCGACGGAGTGGATGGCGGTCACCTCCAGCGCCTCTCGCTGGTCGAGGTCGGGGAGCAACGCGGGCATCCGTTCGGCCAGCATCGTCTTGCCGGCGCCCGGGGGACCCGACATCGCGAGATGGTGACCACCGGCGGCGGCCACCTCGACCGCCTTCCGGGCGCCGGCCTGCCCGAGCACCTCGCCGAGGTCGAGGCCGGCCAGCCGGTCCGAACGCGGCAGCACGCTGTGCTCGGCGGCCGCGGGATCGTCCTCGGCGGGATAGGGCGGCTCGTCGGGCAGCTCGTCCCCGCACAGCAAAGCCAGCGTCTGCCGCAGTGACCGCACACCGAAGACCTCCACTTCGGCCACCAGCCTGGCCTCGTCGACGTTGGGCTCGGGAACGACGAACCGGGTCCGGCCCGCCGTTGCCGCGGCGAGCACGGAGGGCAGGGTGCCCCGGATGGGCTTGAGGCGGCCGTCGAGCCCGAGCTCGCCGAGCAGCACCACGTCGTCGAGCCGGTCCTGCGAAACGGCCTGGGCCGCACCCAGCACCGCCATCGCGATGGCCAGGTCGAAGTGGGCGCCGGCCTTGGGCAGCGTGGCCGGCGACAGCGCCACCGTGAGCTTGCGCTGCGGCCAGCCCTGCCCGGAGTTGGCGACGGCGGCCCGTACCCGCGAACGCGCCTCGGCCAGCGCGGCGTCGGGCAGGCCCACCAGGCTGAACCCGGGCAGGCCGTTGCCGATGTGGGCCTCCACGTCGACGACGTGGCCCTCGACTCCGGACAGGGACACGGATCGGGCTCGGGCGAGCGTCATCCGTCGATCCCGCGTACGTGCTCGATGTGGGCGGGGGCGGACCCGCGGCGGAGTACGCCGACGACGTCGATCCGGACCGCGCGCGGCCGAAGGTCGTGGTCGGCCAGGAACCGTGCGGCCAGCCGGCGCAGCCGCGCGGCCTTCTCGGGCGTCACCGCCTCCAGCGGGGTCCCGAACATCACGCCGGACCTCGTCTTGACCTCACACACGACCAGGGTCTGCCCGTCCCGCGCGACGATGTCGATCTCGCCGATGTCGCAGCGCCAGTTGCGGACCAGGACGACGAACCCGGCGTCTTGCAGATGCCGGGCCGCCAGCTCCTCACCGTGGCGTCCGACCAGGTCTTTCACTCGCATCGGTGCTCACCTCCGCGACCACTCTGGCCGGGCGGGCGGGCGGGTTTCGGGGCGGCGATGCGGGCTGTGGACAAGGGCGCCGGCGTACCGACTGTGGACAGAAACCGGTCGCCACGCGGGTGTTGTGGGAACCGGCTGATATGACGGGAGTCCGCGCAGGAGGGAGGAGCACATGGCTCAGACCGTCGCCGGGACAGCCGTCCGGCAGCTTGTCGAGGCCGGCGTCCGCACCGCGTACACGGTTCCGGGAGAGTCCTTTCTCCCCCTGCTCGACGCCTGGGAGGCCGAGCCGGGCGTACGCCTGGTCTCCACCCGGCACGAGGCCGGGGCGGCGTTCATGGCGGAGGCGGAGGCCAAGCTGACCGGGCGGCCGGCGCTCGCCCTGGCCAGCCGCGGCCCCGGTGCGGCCAACCTCGCCATCGGCGTACACACCGCGCGGCAGGACCAGACACCGCTGATCGCGATCCTCGGTCAGGTGGAGTCCGGCGAGCTGGGACGGGAGGGGTTCCAGGAAGTCGACCTGGCCGCCATGTACGCCCCGCTCACCGGTTGGGCGCGGGAGGCACGCACCGCCGAGGAGGTGCCCTCGCTACTGGCCGAGGCCCACCGAGCGGCGACCGGGCCGCGCCCGGGGCCGGTGGCGCTCGCCGTGCCGGCGGACTTCTGGACCACGGTGTACGACGGCGCGGCGCCGCTCGCCAGCGGCCACGACCAGCGCGACGGCGCGGCCGGCTCCCCCGACGAGGCAGCCCGCCGGTCGGCGGACCATCTCGCCGAACACCTCGCCGGCCTGTTGTCGTCGGCGCGCCGGCCGGTGGCGATCTGCGGTCCAGGCGACCGGGTGGGCCGGGAGACCCTGCGGGCCGCCTGCGAGGTCGCCGACTTCGGGGTCTACTCGGCGTTCCGGCGGCAGGACTGCTTCGACGAGGACCACCCGCACTTCCTCGGGCACCTCGGTCTCGGCGTACCCGAGGAGGTTCGCCAGGCGCTGGAGGACGCCGACCTGGTGGTGGTCCTGGGCACCCGGCTGGACGCGATCACCGCGCAGGACCTCCGGTACCCCCTGCCCCACCAGCATCTGGTCCTGGTGGGTACCGGCCTGCCCAGGCCCAGGCACCCCGGCGTCACCACCGTCCTGGACGGGGACCCCCGCGACGTCCTGGCCTCCCTCGTCCGCCGCGCCACCGGCGCGACTCCGTCCGGTCCCCACGGTCCCCACGGTCCGCGAAGCCGGGAAAGGCCACGGAGCACACGAGCCGCGATGTGGGAACGCCACCACGCCGCCGCCGTCGGGTACGCCCGCCCGACCGGCGAGGCCACCCGGCCCGGCACCGTGCACCCGGCCGAGGTGGTCACCACGCTGCGGCGGCTCGTGCCCGACGACGTGATCCTCACCAACGACGCCGGCAACTTCTCCGCGTTCTTCCACCGGCACTGGGGGTTCCGCACCACCCACCGACTGCTGGCGCCCTGCAACGGCGCGATGGGCTACGCCGTCCCGGCTGCCGTCGCGGCCAAGCTGCACCGGCCCCGGAACACCGTCGTCGCGCTGGTCGGGGACGGCGGCGTCCTGATGACCGGGCAGGAGATCGAGACGGCGGTGCGGTGCGCCGCGCCGATCGTCGTCCTGGCGTTCCAGAACGGCATGTACGGCACCATCGCAATGCACCAGGCGACCTCGCACGGACGGCTCGCCGGCGTGGACATCGGCCGCCTCGACCTCGCCACCTGGGCCCGCGGCCTGGGCGCGGAGGGCTTCGTCCTCGACGACCCGGCGCGCGTGGAGACCGTCCTGGCCGAGGCCCTGCGCTGCGGCCGGCCCTGCGTGGTGGACGTACGTACCGACCCAGACGTCATCGCGCCCGGCCGGCGGCTCTCCGGCCTGCTCGCCCCTGCCCGGCACCCCTCGTAGACCCCCACCGAAACGACCGCAGGACAGCACCGAAAGAAACCCCCGCAGAAACCCGCCGCAGAAAGGGAGACATCGTGACCCGCCTTCGCCCCGAGGACCTGCGCAGCCACGCGTGGTACGGCGACCCCGGCGTGCGCGCCTTCGGCCACCGTTCCCGCACCCGTCAGATGGGCATCAGCGCCGAGGAGCACCTGGGCAAGCCGGTCATCGGGGTGATCAACACCTGGAGCGAGATCAACCCCTGCCACACCCACCTGCGCCAGCGGGCCGAGGAGGTCAAGCGCGGCGTGTGGCAGGCCGGCGGCTACCCCGTCGAGCTTCCGGCGATGTCGTTGTCGGAGCCGTTCCAGAAGCCGAGCACGATGCTCTACCGCAACCTGCTCGCCATGGAGACCGAGGAACTGCTGCGGTCGTACCCCATCGACGGTGCGGTCCTGCTCGGCGGCTGCGACAAGACCACCCCGGCGTTGCTGATGGGCGCGGTGAGCATGGACGTGCCCTCAGTGTTCGTCCCGGCCGGGCCGATGCTGCGCGGCAACTGGCGCGGAACCGTCCTGGGCAGCGGCAGCGACGTGTGGAAGTACTGGGCGGACAAGCGGGCCGGCGTGATCGGCGACCAGGAGTGGAGCGAGCTCGAGGACGGCATCGCGCGCTCACCCGGTCACTGCATGACGATGGGTACGGCGTCCACGATGACCTCGGCGGCGGAGGCGCTCGGCATGACGTTGCCGGGTGCGGCGTCGATTCCGGCGGCCGACTCGGCGCACGCCCGGATGGCCGCGGCCAGTGGCCGGCTCGCGGTGGACATGGTGTGGAACGACCGCCGGCCGTCCCAGATCCTCGACCGGCGCGCCTACCTGGACGCGGTGACCACGGTGCTCGCGCTCGGCGGCTCCACCAATGCCGTCATCCACCTGATCGCGATGGCCGGCCGGAGCAGGGCCGAGTTGACGCTGGACGACTTCGACGACCTCTCCCGCCGGGTTCCCGTGCTGGCCAACATCCGCCCGACCGGCGCCTACCTCATGGAGGACTTCTACTACGCCGGCGGACTGCGCGGCCTGCTCGCCCAACTTCGCGACCTGCTGCACCTGGACCGGATCAACGTGACCGGCCGGACGCAGGCCGAGGTGCTGGCCGACGCCGAGGTGTACGACGCGGACGTGATCCGCCCGCTGGACAAGCCGGTGTGGCCCGAGGGCGGCCTCGCCGTGCTGCGCGGCAACCTCGCCCCGGCCGGCGCGGTGGTCAAGCACGCGGCGGCCGACCCGCGCTTCCACCGGCACACCGGGCCCGCGGTGGTCTTCGACAGCTACCAGGACCTGCAGCGCCGGATCAACGACGAGTCCCTGCCGATCACTCCGGACACGGTGCTGGTGCTGCGCGGCGCGGGCCCGCACGGCGGGCCGGGGATGCCGGAGTACGGCATGCTGCCGATCCCCGACCGGCTGCTCAAGGAGGGCGTGCGGGACATGCTGCGGATCTCCGACGCCCGGATGAGCGGCACGAGCTACGGCGCCTGCGTTCTGCACGTCTCACCCGAGTCGCACGTCGGCGGACCGCTCGCGCTGGTCCGCGACGGTGACCTGGTGACCCTCGACGTCGCCGAACGCCGGCTGAGCCTGGACGTGTCCGACACCGAACTCGCCGAACGCCGGGCCGCGTGGACGCCACCGGAGCCAGCGTACGGGCGAGGCTACGGCGCGCTCTACCTCTCCCACATCACCCAGGCCGAGGAGGGCTGCGACTTCGACTTCCTCGCCCGCGAGGGGAAGGTGGCCGCGCCGGAGGCCCACTGACGGGATCAGAGCTGGGGCGGGTTGTCCTTCGCCCAGGCGCGGTAACGCTCCCGGGTCTGCTCGTTGGGCGGGTAGACCCCGGGCAGCGCCGCCCCTGCCTCGATCTCCGCCTGGACGAACTCCTCCAGGTGCTCCTGCGCGACCGCGTCGCGAGCCACCTCCGCGGCCAGCTCGCGCGGGACGCACACCACGCCCTCGCCGTCGCCGACCAGCACGTCGCCCGGATACACCGGCACCTCCGCGCACCCGATCGGCACCTGCAGGTCGACGGCGTGGTGCTGGACGAGGTTGGTGGTGGCCGACACCCCGGCGGAGTACGCCGGCAGTCCCAGGGTGGCGAACGTCGGCGAGTCGCGGACCGCGCCGTCGGTCACCACACCCGCCGCGCCGCGGCGCAACAGCCGGGTGCCGAGGATGCCGCCCAGGGACGCCGCCCGGCCCTGGCCCCGGCAGTCCATCACCAACACCTGACCGGGTCCGACCGACTCCACCGCCTTACGCTGCGGGTGCTCGGGGTCGGCGAAGACGCCGAGCACGTCGAGGTCCTCGCGGGCCGGGATGTAGCGCAGCGTGAACGCGGTGCCGACCATCCGCGCCGCCTGCGGGTTCAGGGGTCGCAGGCCGACGAGGAACGTGTTGCGCAGGCCGCGGGCCATCAGCTGGGTGGTCAGCGTCGCGGTCGACACCTGCCGCAGCGCGGCGACCGTCTCCGGCGCCAGTGGTTCGGAGTCGGTGGACCGGGACTCACGAACGTCGGTCATCTCGGGCTCCCTCTCGGTTGGCCGGCCAGCGCCCCGAACCGAAAGCCGGTCGGGCCCCGGCCTTTCTCAGCGGGCCTGCAGCGCGTCCAGGGCGACCGCCATCGCGCACGCCAGCCGCCGGTCGAGTGCGGGGTCGCGCACGGTCACGTCGTAACGGTCGCGCAGCCCGAACCGGCGCTCGACCGACATCACCGGCCGGCCGTCCTCGGTGGCGAAGTCGAAGTGGTACGGCAACGGCAGGGAGTCCTGCACCCGGCGCAGGATCGCGAACAGCTGGCTGCGTTCGCGTCCGACGCACTCTCCCACGCCCGGCTGGGACAGGTGCCAGGTCGAGCGGAGCAGCGACCGGCGGAAGTCCTTGCGGAACGACCCCACGGGCGAGCCGTCGGCGGTGGTCACCTCGTAGGTGGCACCGAGGTCGACGACCGAGCGGGCCTTGAAGCCGAACAGCGGTGTCTCCATCGCGTCGTCGGCGTACAGCGTCACCTGCTCCCGGAACGCCATCCGCTTCTGCTGGGCCACTGCGACCATGACGTCGTCGGTCCAGATCTCGTAGCGGTTGACGGTGAACCGCAGCTGCTGGCGTATCTCGAAGTGCTGGTTGGTGCCGAACCTGGCCAGGAAACCGCTCGGGTCGGTCACCGGCCGCCTCCGAAGGGGCCGTCGTCCTTGGGTACGTCGAAGTCGCTCTTGGCCAGCTCCTCGACGTTGACGTCCTTGAACGTCACCACCTTGACGTTCTTCACGAACCGGGCAGGTCGGTACATGTCCCACACCCAGGCGTCGGACATGGTGACCTCGAAGTAGGTCTCCCCGCCCTCGCTGCGGACCTTCAGGTCGACATGGTTGGCGAGGTAGAACCGGCGGTCGGTCTCGACGACGTACTTGAAGATTCCGACGACGTCGCGGTATTCGCGGTAGAGCTGGAGCTCCATCTCGGTTTCGTACTTCTCGAGGTCTTCGGCGCTCATCGCGCGCGCTCCCCTCCCCGAGCTCGGTTCCCCGTGGTCACGCTCACCAGGTCCTCGCTGTCGGTCGGTTGGTCGTCGGCCGGGCGGTCGCCGTCCGGGACGGGGGCCACCGTCCCGGAACCATTCTGGCCCATGACGCTGGACCTGCCCGGCACGGACCCGGCCGGGGCCGATCCGTCCGTTTCGTCCCGTGCTTCCGGCTCGTCCGCCGAGGCCGGCACCGATCCGGTGCGGTCGACACCCGCGGCGCGCATGACGTTGATGTAGCGCAGCCGGTGTTCCGGACACGGTCCGTGCTGGTCGAGCGCCGCCTGGTGGTCGGCGGTGCAGTACCCCTTGTGGGTGGCGAAGTCGTACGCGGGATAGCGCTCGGACAACTCGCACATCAGCCGGTCACGGGTGACCTTCGCGATCACCGAGGCGGCGGCGATGCAGGCGATGACCCGGTCGCCCTTCCACACCGCGAGGCCGGGGGCGCCGAGCCCGTCGACCGGGAAGCCGTCGGTGAGGACGTAGGCCGGCCGGGTGTCCAGCGCGAACAACGCACGGCGCAGCGCCTCGATGTTGACCCGGTGCATGCCGAGCCGATCGCATTCGGCGGGGGGTACGACCACCACGGACCAGGCGACCGCCCGCCGGACGATCTCGGCGTAGCAGCGCTCACGCGCCGCGGCGGTCAGCAGCTTGGAGTCGGCGAGCCCGCGTACCTCACCGCGACTTCCCTCCGGAAGGATCACCGCGGCGGAGACCAGCGGGCCGGCACACGCACCCCGCCCGGCCTCGTCGACGCCCGCCACCGGGGCTAGCCCGCCACGGACCAGGGCGCGTTCGTACGCGTAGAGGCCCGAGTCCCGCCGGACCACCACTCGGCGTACGGCTGGCATGACCTGACCTCCCGGTCAGCGGCCCGCCCGGGACCGGCGGCGTCGCAGCAGCCCGCGCCGCAGACCGGCGAGCGGGAACACGACACCTGCCCCGGCCAGGACGGGCACGGCGTCGGTCAACGGGGAACCGAGCGGCGCGGCCGACACGGTCGACGCGGCCGGTGCACGGGGCCCACCGGCCAGGCCGGCGTCGCCGTAGGCACCGGGCCGGGTGAGCAGGTCGACCCGGTCCAGCGGCCACACGATCACGAACGCGCGGCCGACCACGTGGTCGATCGGGATGGTGCCGCCACCGGGGTCACCCAGGTGGGAACGGGAGTCGGCGGAGGCGGACCGGTGGTCGCCCATCACCCACAGCCGGTCGGCCGGCACCCGGATGTCGAACGCGCTCGCCGAGGGCGGGTCGCCCGGGTGGAGATAGCCGCTCTCGGCGATCGGCTTGCCGTTGACCACCACGCGGTTCTGCTTGTCGCAGCAGACCACGTGGTCGCCGGGCAGGCCGATCACCCGCTTGATGAAGTCCTTCTCACCGACGGTGGAGAAGCCGAACAGCTCGCCCATCTTGTGCAGCAACTTCTGCACCGACCCGCTGGGCGGAGCGAGGTCGACCTCGCTCTCCCAGGAGTCGGCGCCGTTGAACACGATCACGTCGCCGCGCTGGATCTCGCCCAGGCGGTACGACAGCTTGTTGACGAGCACCCGGTCGCCGGGGACGAGGGTGTTCTCCATCGACTCCGACGGGATGTAGAACGCCTGGACCAGGAAGGTCTTGATCAGCAGCGCGAGCCCGAGCGCCAGGACGACGAGGACGGGAAGCTCGCGCCAGAAGGAGCGCTCCTTGCCGCGGTTACGCCGGGCGTCACTCGTCTCCGACCCGTCGTTGGACCCCACAGTCGACGCCCTCCCGGTCGCCGGCTCACGGCCGGCAGCGATCTCCCGTTCATCCACCCGTCGAGCCTAGTCGGCGAGGCTCAGTGAGCAGCGGTGGACTCGCGCTTCTCCTTGATCTTCGCGGCCTTGCCGCGCAGGCCACGCACGTAGTACAGCTTCGCGCGCCGCACGTCGCCGCGGGTGGCGACCTCGATCTTCTCGATGATCGGGGTGTGCAGGGGGAACGTGCGCTCCACCCCGACGCCGAAGCTCACCTTGCGGACGGTGAAGGTCTCCTTGAGCCCGGCACCGACGCGCTTGAGGCAGACGCCCTGGAAGACCTGGACCCGGGTCCGGTTACCTTCGACGACCTTGACGTGCACCTTCAGCGTGTCGCCGGCCTGGAACTCGGGAACGTCGGAGCGCAGGGACGCGGCGTCGACGGCATCGAGCGAACTCATGTCTTCTCCTCGTGGTGCCAACAGGTCACCATCGGTAGATGGTCTGTACGTGGTGACGCGATCGGGCGAGTGCCCGGCGCTCCCCCTGTGGCAGGAACGCTTGTCGGCTGGACCCGCAGTGGGCAGCCAGCGGCCAAGTGTGGCATACCGAGCTGGGAACACCCACGGCGACCCGGAAAGCCGGAGCCGGTTCGCCCGGCTTGTGACGGTCCGGGTCTGTGTCGGCCGGGCGTCGGCCGAGGTTCAGCCCGACTCGTCTCCCTCGGCGAGGACGCGCCGGTCCTGGGCGTCGAGCTCCTCCGCGGGCAGCCGGTGCAGCAGGTCGGGGCGGCGCCGCGCCGTGCGTCGCAGCGCCTCGTCCCGGCGCCAGCGGGCGATCTGGCCGTGATGGCCGGACAGCAGCACGGGCGGGACCTCCCGCTCACGCCAGGTCGCCGGCTTGGTGTAGACGGGGTACTCCAGCAGCCCCGCGCTGTGGGACTCCTCGGTGAGCGACTCGGGGTTGCCGAGCACCCCCGGCAGCAGCCGGGCGACCGCCTCGACGATCACCAGGACCGCCACCTCACCGCCGGCGAGAACGTAGTCGCCGAGAGAGACCTCATCGACCCGCATCCGGCTGCCGGCGTACTCCACGACCCGCTGGTCGATCCCCTCGTACCGCCCGCAGCCGAACACCAGCCACGGCTCGGCGGCGAGTTCGGCGGCGAGGTCCTGGGTGAACGGCCTGCCGGCCGGGGTGGGTACGACGAACCGCGGCTGGGCACCGCCGGGCGGCGCCAGGGTGTCCAGCGCCTCACCCCACGGCTCGGGCCGCATCACCATGCCGGCGCCGCCGCCGTAGGGAGTGTCGTCGACGGTGCGGTGGCGGTCGTGCGTCCAGTCGCGCAGGTCGTGTACACGCAGGTCGAGGATTCCGCTGTCGACCGCCTTGCCCACCAGCGACAGCCGCAGCGGGGCGAGGTAGTCGGGGAAGATCGAGACGACGTCCAGCCTCACCGGGGACCCTCCGGCCCCTCGTCGGGCACGGCGTCGTCCTTGACGTCCCCGAGGAGTCCCGGCGGCGGGTCGACGATCAGCCGCCCGTGCTCGAGGTCGACCTCCGGCACGATCGCGGCGACGAACGGCACGAGCACCTCGCCCCCGTCCGGCGTGCGTACGGCGAGCAGATCCTGCATCGGCAGGTGCACGACCTCGGTCACCTCCCCCACGGCCTCCCCGGCGACGGTCACGGCGGCGAGCCCGACCAACTGGTGGTCGTAGAACTCGTCGGGGTCCTCGGGTCGTTCGTCCTCGGGCACCTCGGCCACCAGGTCGGTCCCGCGGAGGCGCTCGGCGGCGGTCCGGTCGCGTACGCCGTCGAAGCAGACCAGCAGCCGGCCGCTGCTCCAGCGCACCGCGTCGATCCGAAGCTGTCCGCTGCCGGTGGCGAAGGACGCGCCGGGCACGAACCGCTCCTCCGGCGCGTCGGTGCGCACGGTCACGGCGACCTCGCCACGGAGCCCGTGGGCACGGCCGATCCGGCCGACGAGCAACTCCATCAGGACAGCCTCCGAGGGGGCGGGAAGAGCGGGACGCGGACGCGAGCGGTCAGGACGTACGAAGGGCCGGCGGCGCCGCGTTCGGCCGAACCGAACGGGACGCTGCCGGCCCCACGCGTTGCTGTCTGGTCAGCGGCCGCGGCCGCCGCGCGCGCCGACCTCTACGAAGTCGATGCGCGGGCTGCGGCCCTTGTCGAGAGCGCCGACCACCGTGCGGATGGCCTGCGCGGTGCGGCCGCGGCGTCCGATCACCCGGCCGAAGTCCTCCGGATGAACGCGGACCTCGAACGTGCGACCGCGCCGAAGCTCCCGCGTGCTCACCCGGACGTCATCGGGGTGAGCGACAATGCCGCGGACGACGTGCTCCAGCGCCTCGACCAGCATGGATCAGGCCTCGCTCTCGCCCTGCGCGGCCTCGGTGCCGGCGGACTCGCCGGTGGCCTCGGCCTGGTCGGCGGGCTTGTCCTCGGCCTTGGGCTTGCGGGCCGCGGACTTCTTGCTGACGGCCTCGCCCTGCGGCTCGGAGTGCGCGTCGCGCAACGCGTCGTCGAACAGCACGCGCTTGTCGGCCTTGGGCGCCGGCATCTTCAGCGGCTCCGGGGCGGGCTCGCCCTTGAACTTCTGCCAGTCGCCGGTGCGCTTCAGGATCGCGAGGACCGGCTCGGACGGCTGCGCCCCCACGGACAACCAGTGCTGTGCACGCTCGGAGTCGACCTCGATGAAGCTGGGGTCGCTCTTGGGGTGGTACTTGCCGATCTGCTCGATCGTCTTTCCGTCGCGCTTGACACGCGAGTCGGCCACGACGATGCGGTAGTAGGGCGCACGGATCTTGCCCATGCGCTTCAGCCTGATCTTGACGGCCACGAGTGTGGAGTCTCCCTGTGTGGACGAAAGGGTGATCGGGCGGCGCCGCGTGGGGTGCGGAACCGACCTCTCGAAGGGAGCCGGCCGGCCGCGGAGGTGAGAGGGCTACGCGACAGACGGACTCGGCCGACCATTGTGCCAGACGGGACGGAGTGCGTGGCCCACACGGGTGCACCGGGCGGAACTACGAGGGATCGCGACGGCGCGAACGGGGGCGAACCGGACGTTTCCGTACCTCGGAGCCCCTATGCCACCACCCGGCCGCGCAGGACCACCCGGACGGGAGCGGCCAGCGTGCTCAGGTCGGCCACCGGGTCGTCGGCGTACACCACGAAGTCGGCGGGAGCGCCCTCCTCCAGCCGAGCCGGCCGGCCGAGCCACTCCCGGGCCTGCCACGAGCCCGCCGCCAGTGCGTCATACGGCGACATGCCGGCGCACTCGGCGAGCATCCGGATCTCGGTCGCCACCAGTCCGTGCGGGAGTACGCCACCCGCGTCGGTGCCGGCGTAGATCGGCACCCCGGCCTCGTAGGCGGCCCGCAGCGTGCCGTCGACCCGGGCGTGCAGGTCGCGCATGTGCCGGGCGTACGCCGGGAACCTCGCCTCGCCCTGGGCGGCGTACTCCGGGAAGTTGTCGATCTGCCGCCGGGTCGGCACCAGCGCCACCTGGCGCCGTGCCATCTCGCCGATGAGGTCGTCGGTCAGCCCGGTGCCGTGTTCGAGGCAGTCGATCCCGGCGGCGAGCAGGTCGGGCAGCGCGTCCTCGCCGAACACGTGCGCGGTCACCCGGGCTCCGAGTTCGTGCGCCTTCGCGATCCCGGCGGCCAGCGCGTCGCCGGGCCAGCAGGGCGAGAGGTCGCCCACGCCCCGGTCGATCCAGTCGCCGACGAGCTTGACCCAGCCGTCGCCGCGCGCGGCCTGCTCGGCCACGGTGTCGACGAGTTCCAGCGGCTCGATCTCGGCGCCGTAGTTGCGGATGTAGCGCTTTGTGCGGGCGATGTGCCGCCCGGCCCGGATGATGCGGGGCAGGTCGTCGCGGTCGTCGATCCAGCGGGTGTCGGCTGCGCTGCCGGCGTCCCGGATCAGCAGCGTGCCGGCGTCGCGGTCGGCGACCGCCTGCTGCTCCTGCACCGGCCGCGGCACGGCGCCGTCGGCGTCCAGGCCGACGTGGCAGTGGGCGTCGACCAGCCCGGGTACGACGTAGCCCTCGCCGATCAGGTCGGCGTCCGGCACCGGCGTGTGGCTGATCCGGCCGCCGACGACGTACAGGTCGCGGTGCTCGCCCTCAGGCAGGACGACACCGCGTACCCGCAGCGCACCCTCACGACCTGTGGCGGTCACTTGCCGTCTTTCGGCAACAGGTCGCGCAGCTCCTTCGGTAGCTCGAAGCCCTCCGGGACGTCGGTCGGAGAGTTGAGGTCGGGCAGGCCGTTGCCGCCGAACGCGGCCGGGATCCCGCCCTGCTCCTCGCCCTGCTCGCTCGCGGCCACCGCGTCGGCGGCGGCCTGCCGCGCCCGCTTGGCCGGGTTGCCGGAGCGTCCGCCGGCGCGCTGGTTGGCCTTGCCCTTCTTGCCCTTCTTGCCCTTGCGGCTGCCGCCACCCATGGCGCCGCCCATGCCCGGGATGTTGGGCATCCCCGGGACGCCCTTGCCCTGGCTGAGCTGGCTCATCATCTTGCGGGCCTCGAGGAACCGCTCCACCAGCAGGTTGACGTCGGAGACCGTGGTGCCCGAACCGTTGGAGATCCGCAGCCGCCGGGAGCCGTTGATCAGCTTGGGGTCGTCCCGCTCGGCCGGCGTCATCGAACGGATGATCGCCTCGATCCGGTCCAGTTCCCGGTCGTCGATCTGTTCGACCTGGTTACGGACGTCGCCGAGGCCGGGAAGCATGCCGAGGATCTTCGACAGCGAGCCCATCTTGCGGACGGCCTGCATCTGGGCGAGGAAGTCCTCGAGGGTGAAGCCGCGCTCGGTCTTGAGCTTGTCCGCGACCCGGGCTGCCTGCTCCTCGTCGAAGGCCTTCTCGGCGGTCTCGATGAGGGTGAGTACGTCACCCATCCCGAGGATGCGGGAGGCCATCCGGTCGGGGTGGAAGACGTCGAACTCGTCGAGCTTCTCGCCGTTGGAGGCGAACATCACCGGCCGGCCGGTCACGTGCCGGACCGAGAGGGCCGCGCCACCGCGGGCGTCGCCGTCGAGCTTGGACAGCACCACGCCGTCGAAGCCCACACCGTCGCGGAACGACTCGGCCGTGGTGACGGCGTCCTGGCCGATCATCGCGTCGACGACGAACAGGATCTCGTCGGGCGACACCGCGTCGCGGATGTCGGCGGCCTGCTGCATCATCTCCGCGTCGATGCCGAGCCGGCCCGCGGTGTCCACGATCACCACGTCGTAGAGCTTGCTGCGGGCGTGCTCGATGCTGCGCCGCGCGACGTCGACCGGGTCGCCCACGCCGCTGCCGGGCTCGGGTGCGAACACCGCGACCCCGGCCCGCTGGCCGACGACCTGCAGCTGCTCGACGGCGTTGGGACGTTGCAGGTCGGCAGCGACCAGCAACGGCTGGTGGCCCTGACCCTTCAGCCAGAGACCGAGCTTGCCGGCCAGCGTGGTCTTACCAGCGCCCTGCAGACCGGCCAGCATGATGACGGTCGGCGGGTTCTTGGCGAACCGCAGCCGGCGGGTGTCGCCGCCGAGGATCTCGATGAGCTCCTCGTTGACGATCTTGATGACCTGCTCGGCCGGGTTGAGGGCCTGGTGGACCGCGGATCCCCGCGCCCGCTCCTTGAGCTGCGCGATGAAGGCACGCACGACCGGCAGCGCGACGTCGGCCTCCAGCAGGGCGATCCGGATCTCCCGCGCGCTGGTGTCGATGTCGTCGTCGGTGAGCCGGCCCTTGCCGCGGAGCCGCTTGAACGTCGCCTCGAGGCGATCCTGAAGGGTGGCGAACACGGTGGCAGTCTGGTCCTCGTTAGACGTGGTGGGGTCCTGGCCAGGGTAGCCGTCCGGTGGGCCGCGGTCGGCGGCGCCGGAGGTTTGGCGTCGATCTGGCCCGGCTCACCCGGTTTCGGTGGGTCGTCCCCACTGTGTCACCGTGTCGTGCACCTGTCACCCAGCCCCCGTATCCAGCGCCGTGCGTACCGACTCGGCCACCTTCGCCGCCACGCCCTCGTCCAGCGGCCCGCCCTGGGGCCGGGTCAGGTAGAAGACGTCCACCGCGTTGTCCGCCCAGGTGCTCACGTGCGCCGACCGGACCGAGCAGCCGGTGGCGGCCACCGCCGCGCAGATCTGGTGGAACAACCCGGGCCGGTCGTGGGCGCGTACCTCCAGCACCGTGGCGGCGGCCGACGCGCCGGGCTCGACCCGCACGTCGGCCGGGGCGGTGGCACCCGGGGCCGTGCGCGCGGCGTGCGCGGCGTGCGAGGCGTCCATCCGGGCCACCCGCGGGGCCACCCGGTCGCGGCCGGACAGCGCGGCGTCCAGGCGTTCGCGCAGCACCGCCGGGTCGGGCGGCTCCCCCGCGACCGTCCAGATCGACACCCCCACGTCGCCCTCGGCGTGGATCTCGGTGTGGACGGACGCCGAACGCACCGACAGCCGGGCCAGCGCGAGTACGCCCGCGACGGTGGCCAGCGACCCCACCCGGCCGGGCGCGACGACGGTGATCCGGAACGGCTCCCCGTCGACCTCGGGCGGCTCGACCACGACGCCGGGCACCTGTTTCCGGGCGAGCGCCCGCTGCCACTGGGCGAGCGGACCCGGCGCGGGTACCTGGCCGCGTTCGAGGTGGCGGCGTACGTGACCGACGAGCCGGCCGACGAGCGCCGCCCGCCACTGCGTCCACGCCGCCGATCCGGTGGCACGTGCGTCCGCCTCGGTCAGGGCGGCCAGCAGGTCGAGGGTGTCCGCATCCGCGACCACGGCGGCGACCTGGCGGATCGTGGTCGGGTCGTCGAGGTCGCGGCGGGTGGCGGTGTCGGCGAGCAGCAGGTGGTGGCGGACCAGCAGCACGAGGGTCGCGGTGTCGGCCTGGTCGAACCCCCACCGCGGCGCCAGCCGGGCGGCGATCTCGGCTCCGGTCACGCTGTGGTCGCGTGTCGGGCGGCCGGTGCCCTCGTCGCGGCCGCCGCGCTCGCCCTTGCCGAGGTCGTGCAGCAGCGCGCCGACCAGCAGCAGGTCCGGCCGGTAAACCCGGCGCACCAGCCGGGACGCCTCCACGCAGGTGTCGAGCAGGTGGCGGTCGACGGTGTGCCGGTGCACCGGGGAGTACTGCGGCGCGCACCGCACCCGGTCCCACTCCGGCACCAGGTCGCCCACCAGCCCGGCCTGGTCGCAGGTCTCCCACACGGTGAGCAGGTCCGAACCGGCGCCGAGCAGCGCGGTGAACAACCGGCGCGCCTCCGCGGGCCACGGCGTCGGCAGCGTGCCGGGGGTGCTCCCCAGCCGGTCGGCGGTGTGCGGCGCCAGCAGTAGCCCGTGGTCGGCCGCCGCGTAGGCCGCCCGCAGCGGCAGCAGCGGGTCGGTGCCCAGACGTGCCTCGGGTGCCAGCACGACCTCGCCGTCGACGGCGGCCACACCGGGCGCCAGCGGAGTGAGGGCCGGACCGGGACGTGGGCGGGTACGGCTGCCGCGCCGTACCGATCGTCCGGCGAGGGCGCGGCCGGCGCGACGCCAGGCGATGTCGGCGGTGTGGCTCATCGTGCGGCCCAGGTGGTACACGTACCGAAGCAGCGCGTCCCGGTCCGGCAGGCCGCACCCGGCCGCCACCTCGGCCTGCAGGTCCGCACGCAGCCGGTCGGTGGGCCGTCTGCCGGAGACCTCGTGGAGTACGTCGCGTACGTCGAGCAGGCCCGTGCGCAGCCGGGCGATGTTCGCCTGCGGTACGTCGACCAGCCAGGTGGCGGCCAGTGCCCGCATGACGACGCCGTCGCGCAGGCCGCCGCGCGCCTCCTTCAGATCCGGCTCCAGCAGGGCGGCGATCTCCCCGACCCGGGCGGCGCGGTCGCGGCAGCTTCGCTCCAGCTCCGGAAGCCGGCGCGGCGCCGTCCGCCGCCACCCGGCGAGCAACGTGGTCCGCAGCTGGATTGTCAGCGCCGCGTCGCCGGCCACGTGCCGGGCGTCCAGCAGGGACAGGGCGGTGCGCAGGTCGCCGGCGGCCGCCTCGGAGGTCTCGGCGATGGTGCGCACGCTGTGGTCGAGGGCGACCCGGTCGTCCCACAGCGGGTACCACAGGCGTTCGGCCACCGCGGCGACGTCGGGACAGCGGTCGTCGTACAGCAGGAGGACGTCGAGGTCACTGGCGGCGGAGAGCTCCTCCCGGCCGTAGCCGCCGAGGGCGACGACCGACACCCCGCCGGCGGTGGGCGGGGTGCCGAGGTCGGCGAAGGCGTCGGCGAGCAGTGACCGCAGCCGCTCGTCGGCCGCCCGGGTGCGCTCGGCCCGCGAGCGGCCGACCTGGGTCAGCCGCTCGCGGGCCGATGGCGCCAGCGAGGACGCGGGCGTGAGGGGCATGGCCGGCTACAGCGCCTCCGGCCCGTGTTCGCCCGTTCGTACCCGCACCACGGTCTCCACCGGGACGACCCACACCTTGCCGTCCCCGATCTTGCCGGTGTGTGCGCTCTTGGCCACGACGTCCACGATGTCGTCCACGTCGGCGTCGTCGACCACGATCTCGACCCGGACCTTGGGCACCAGGTCCACTTCGTACTCCGCGCCCCGGTAGACCTCGGTGTGTCCCTTCTGGCGGCCGTAACCGCTCGCCTCGGTGACCGTCATGCCGGAGACCCCGAACGTCTCCAGCGCTGCGCGTACCTCGTCCAACCGGTGTGGCTTGATGACGGCGGTCACCAGCTTCATCGGGTCCAGCTCCCTTCCTTCTGCTCCGCCGGCGCGTCCGCCGGCCCGTCCTCAGGACCCTGACCCGGCTCCTCCGTGGCCGGCTCGGAGGTCGCCTCCGGTGCGGTCTCGGAAGCCGACGCCGACTCCGAAACCGGCTCGCGCGAGGCGACGCCGTGCGCGCCGGGTTCGGTCCGGATCGCCGTGCTCCGGGCGAGCCCGTGGGTGCGCGAACCGCCACCGATGGTGCTGAAGTCGTACGCGGTCTCCGCGTGCTCGGTGAGGTCGATGCCGCTCACCTCGTCATCCTCACTGATCCGGAAGCCCATCGTCTTGTCGATGACCTTGCCGATCACGTACGTCAGCACGAAGGAGTACCCGAGGACCGCCACTGCGGCGACCGTCTGGCGCCACAGCTGGTCGAACCCGCCCCCGTAGAACAGGCCGTTCACCCCGGCCGGCGCCGCCGCGGAGGCGATGAAGCCGATGATCAGCGTGCCCGCCAGGCCGCCGACGAGGTGGACACCCACCACGTCCAGGGAGTCGTCGAAACCGAACTTCGTCTTCAGCCCGACGGCCAGCGCACACAGCACACCCGCGGCCAGGCCGACCAGGATCGCGCCCAGCGGGGTGACCGACGCGCACGCCGGGGTGATCGCCACCAGGCCGGCGACCGCGCCGGACGCCGCGCCGAGAGTGGTGGCCTTGCCGTCCCGGATCTTCTCCACCAGGATCCAGGCGAGCAGGGCGGCCGCCGTCGCGACCTGGGTGTTGATGAACGCCACACCGGCGGTGCCGTTGGCCGACAGGGCCGAACCCGCGTTGAAGCCGAACCACCCGAACCACAGCAGGCCCGCCCCCAGCAGGACCAGCGGAAGGTTGTGCGGCCGCATCGGGTCCCTGCGCCAGCCGACCCGGCGACCGAGTACGAGTGCCAGTGCGAGACCGGCCGCGCCGGCGTTGATGTGGACTGCGGTGCCGCCGGCGAAGTCGAGCGCCTTGAGCTTGTCGGCGATCCAGCCGCCGTTGCCGTCGTCGAAGAAGAAGACCCAGTGCGCGACCGGGAAGTAGACGATGGTCGCCCACGCGACGATGAACACGATCCACGCGCTGAACTTCGTACGGTCGGCGATCGCACCCGAGATCAGCGCCACCGTGATGATGGCGAACATCGCCTGGAACGCGACGAACACCGTCGTCGGAATCGTGCCGGACAAGGACTTCTCGCCGATCAGGCCTTCGAGTCCGAAGTCGCCGAGCCCGCCGATCAGTCCCCCGCCGACGTCCTTGGAGAACGCCAGCGAGTAGCCGTAGAGCACCCAGAGAATGCTCACGACGCCGATCGCGGCGAAGTTCATCATGAGCATGTTGAGCACGCCCTTGGCCCGGACCATGCCGCCGTAGAACAGCGCCAGTCCGGGTGTCATCAGTAGTACAAGTGCGGCACTGGCCAACACCCAGGCGGTGTCGCCGGCACTGAGCTGGGGCATCGCGTCTCCTCCTGTGGAGGTCCGAAGCTTGAGCTGGGGGGCTTCGGGAGCTCGGCCGACCGGGGCCGGCGGGCGGCGACGGCGCCGCCCACTGCGTGAGCTCACGAGGATGCGGCAAGACTTGCCGGGGCGTGTTTCGGCGGCGGGAGTGCGATGTTGCGGCCAGATGACGGAGCCGGGCGCGAGTGTGAAATCCGTGTGAACGCGGGGACGGATCCGCTCACTCGTCACAAGGGGGTACGACCAGTGCGCGCAGCGGAACGGCGGCCTTCACCAGCATCTCGTCCCATTCGTCCGCCGGGTCCGAGTCCAGCACGATCGCCCCGCCCGCCCCGACGGTGAGCCGTCCGCGGTGGATCACGGCGGTCCGGATCACCACGCTCAGGTCGGCCGTGCCCGCCAGCCCGAAGTGGCCGAGCGCGCCGGAGTAGATGCCGCGCGCCCGGGTCTCCAGCCGGTCGAGGATGCGCATCGTGGACAGCTTCGGCGCACCGGTCATCGAGCCGGGCGGGAAACAGGCCCGGGCGGCGCGCACCGCGGTCACGTCGGCCCGCAGCCGGCCCCGCACCGTGGAGACGAGCTGGTGGACGGTGGCGTAGGACTCCACCGAGCAGAACTCCGGCACGCTGATGCTTCCCGGCTCGCACACCCGGCCCAGGTCGTTGCGGACGAGGTCCACGATCATCAGGTTCTCCGCCTGCGCCTTGGTGCTCGACGACAGCTCCTTGCGGACGAGGTCGTCGGCCGCCGGATCGTCGCCGCGGGGTGCGGTGCCCTTGATCGGCCGGGACTCGGCGTACCCCCGCGCGTCCACCCGCAGGAAGCGTTCCGGCGACGCGGACAGGACGTGCAGGTCGTCCAGGCGGAGATAGGCGGCGTACGGCGCGGGGTTGCGGCGGCGCAGCCGGCAGTACGCCTCGAACGCCTCGATCGCCCCACCCGCGAAGGGCACCTCCACGGTGTTGGTGAGGCAGACCTCGTAGCTGTCGCCGGCCCGCAACCGGTCCAGGCAGTGGCGTACGTCGCGCAGGTAGGTCTCGCGTGGGCGGGCCAGCCAGGGATCGGGCTCCGGCTCCGGCTCAGGGGTCGGGCAGTCGCTGTGCGGGACGTTCGGGGGCAGGTCCGCGAGGGTGGCGGCCGCGGCGTCCAGCCAGGAGGTGGGCGTGTCCGCGGTGCCGAGCTCGACAACCCAGGCGCGTCCGGCCACCTGGTCGAGGGCCAGGTATCGAGTCGCCGCCAGCCAGTACGCGTCCGGCAGCTCGGACCGGTGCGGTGAGGGCGCGCCGTCGTGCGCCCTCAACTCGTAGCCGAAGTAGCCGACGTAGCCGCAGGCGAGTTCGGCGGGCAGGCCCGGAGGTACGTCGACCCGTCGGGCGGCGAGCCGGCCTTCGAGCCGGTCGTAGACCGAGTCCACCGAGTCCACCGAGTCCGACTGCGACCGGACGCGTTCGGTGAGTACGTCGGCGTACGGGCCGGCACATTCACCGAGTACGGAGTACCTCGCGGGGCCGCCGACCATGGAGCTGTCCAGCCAGTACGCCCGGCGGCTGGCGCCGAAGAGGGCCCGGAACGCCTGCTCGGCGTCCACCATGGCCGCTAGCTCCCGGCAGCGCAGCACCCACCTCGTCACCCGGCTCAGCGTAGAGCGCCGACGCCCGGCCACTGTCAACCCGGGCTGGACAGGTGCCGAGCACGTCCCTTGCTCCCACCGCAGGCCCTCTGCCCGTTCGGTAAGGCCCTGTTGCCCTGTTTGCCCTGCCGGAGTCGTCGTAGAGTTTCTGTCGGACCGATGTGAACCGGCGATGCTCTCGGCGAGTCGTCGGGGGAAGAGGATGGCCAAGTACGAAGGTTTGGCCCACGAGCTCAGCAGGCTCGTGGCGAGCGGTGGGCCGCAGGCGCCACTGCGGATCTGCGAGGCCGTGGTGGCCTCGTCGCTGGCCGACGGCGCGGCGGTGACGTTGATCAGCGATCCGGATCGGCAGGAGCCGATCTGTGCGACCGACGAGATCGCCACGCGCCTGGACGAGCTGCAGTTCAACCTCGCCGAGGGGCCCTGCCTGGATGCCCACACGCTCGGCCACCCCGTGCTGGTGTCGGACATCGCCGACACCGCCGACACCCGCTGGCCGGGGTTCGCCGACGGCGCTCGCGCCACCAGTGCACGGGCGCTGTACGCGCTGCCGATGCGGATCGGCGGCGCCAGGCTGGGCATTCTGGACCTGTATCGCCTGGAGCACGGGCCGTTGTCCCGGGAAGAGGTGACGATGGCTCTGCGGGCCGCGGACGCGGCGACCTGGGCGGTGCTCAATCCCGCCGTCAGCGGGCGGCAGGCCCCTCCGGAGCTTCTGGAGGACCTGATCGGCGGTGGGCTGGCCCGGGCGGAGGTGCACCAGGCCACGGGGATGGTCGCCGTCCAGTTGGGCGTCCCGGTGGCGACGGCGCTGGCGCGGCTGCGAGCACACGCCTTCGCCCAGGATCGGCCCCTGATCGACGTGGCTCGCGACGTGGTGGCACGCAGGCTGACGCTCGAGCCCAACACCGGCCCCACGGACCGCCCGACCGGCCACGAGCAAACCGACCGCGACAACGGGCGCGGCAACGACCGCGGCAACGACGACGGCAACGACGACGACGGCCACAACGGCCACGACACCGACCTGGCCTGACGGTGATCAACATGACGACCATACCCACGCGCGACGAAAGTGCCTTCCCGGTGGAGTTCGCGGACCTCACCGAGTCACTGGTCAACGACTACGACCCGATCGAACTGCTCAGCCGGGTGACGGCGATATGCGTAGATCTCCTGCCGGTGCAGGCGGCCGGGGTGATGCTGGCCGACCAGTGGGGGGCCCTGGGCATCATCGCCTCCTCCAGCGAGCAGATGCACCTTCTGGAACTGCTGCAACTGCAGACCAACAACGGTCCCTGTCTGGAGTGCTACCGCACCGGCGAGCCGATGAACACCCTCGATCTGAGCGGACCTGGCGCGAGCCGATGGCCGGAGTTCGCCCGCCGGGCCACGGCCGCCGGTTTCCGGGGAATCGCGGCCATGCCCATGCGGCTGCACCATGACCTGATCGGGGCACTGAACCTGCTCAGCGAACAACCCGTGCCGCTGTCCCACTACGAGAGCCGAGTCGGCCAGGCGCTGGCCGACCTGGCGACGATCGCCATCGTGCACGAGCGCACCCTGCGTCGTCCGGAGCTGCCGGTCGAGCAGCGGCTGGCGGTGCTCAACCAACGCGTGATCATCGAACAGGCGACGGGAATGGTCGCCCAGGCGGGCGGCTACGACATCTCCGAGGCGTACGCGGTGTTGCGCCGGCGGGCACGGGAATCCGGCCGGCGTCTCACCGATCTGGCCACCGCCCTCGTCGAGGGGCGGATCGCCGTCGCCGAGGCCGACCCACCCGGATGACGCACGGCGCGGGGCCCGGCACCCAAGGGCAGGCTCACCCGACAATCGAGGCAGATGACGAAGCAGGTGACACATGCCACTGGACCGCCTGCGACTCATTGACGAGCTGGCCGCGATCGTGGCCGACGTCGCCCGGGTCGCCGAGCTGCCCCGGCGCATCTGTGACGCGGTCGTGGAGACCCTGCCGGTCGACGGCGTCGGAGTGTCCCTGATGAACCTCGACATCGCCGGGGGCCGCACTCTGCTGGGCGCAAGCAACGAGGTAGGAGCAGGGATCGAGGAACTGCAGTACCGGCTGGGCGAGGGTCCGTGCGTGTCCGCGTTCGTCGACAACCAACCGGTCCTGGTGCCCGACCTGCAGACCGCGGAGGCGACTGTCCGCTGGCCGATGTTCACCCGCGAGATCGCAGCCATGGGAGTGCGCGCGATCTTCGCCCTCCCTCTGCGGATCGGCATGCACAGCATGGGCGTGCTGGACTTCCATCGCACCCGTCACGGGCCGTTGCTGGAGGTCGTCGAGGCACTTCTGGTCGCTGACGCGGTGGCGATCGTGCTGTTCAACTACCAACTCCGCCAGCAGCAGACCGAGGGGATGCCCGACCTCTACGAGCTGTCCCAACTACGGCACGACCAGGTCCACCTCGCGATCGGGATGGTCTCCGGCCAGCTCGACATCCCCAACGAGCAGGCCATCGACCTGCTGCGTGCCTACGCCTACGAACACGGCGAACACCTCAACGACGTCGCCGAGCAGGTCGTGGAACGCCGCCTGCGCCTGACCCTCGACACCTGAGGCCGGGCCCCCTCTCAGGCGGGCGACAGCACGTCCTCCAGCTCGCTGAGCAGCCGCGCCTTCGAACGGGCACCGACCAGCGACTTCACCAGCTCGCCGTCTCGGTAGACCTGCATCGTCGGTACGGCCATCACCCGGGTGGCCATGCCGGTCTGCGGGTTCTCGTCGTGGTTGATCTTGACCACCCGGAGGCGGTCGGCGTGCTCCCCCGCGATCTGCTCCAGCACCGGGCCGAGCATCCGGCACGGCCCGCACCACGGGGCCCAGAACTCCACCAACACCGGCAGGTCGCTGCCGAGTACCCGGTCGGCGAAGGTCGCGTCGGTGACCGCCTCGAGTTCCGCGCCGGCCGTGCGAGACGTACGAGACGTACGGGAGGGGTTGTCGTTCAGCAGCATGTCGGGTCTCCAACGGTGGGGTCGGTCAGGTCGGAGGCCGTACGCTGCAGCGCGGTCGCGAGCTGTGCCTGGATCTGGTCGCGCACCGCACCCAGCCGGGTGAGACAGTCGTCGATCTCGGCGAGCTTGGCGCGGTAGACCTGCACGGAGTTGGGGCACACGTCACCGGCCTCGTGCCCGGACCGCAGGCACTCCACGAACGGCCGGGTCTCCTCCAGCGAGAACCCGATCGCCAGCAGGGAACGGATCTCCTCGACGATCCGCCGGTCGGTGTCACCGTAGTCGCGGTAGCCGTTCGACGTACGCCGGGCGGCAAGCAGCCCCTGCGACTCGTAGTAACGCAACGCCCGCGTGGTCGTGCCGGTTCGTTCGGCAAGCTCTCCGATGCGCATCTGGCCTCCTCGATCCCCGACGCTAAACCTTGACGTCGGCGTCAACGCCAGCACACACCCGGCGATTTCCGTCGGCGGCTCCGCCCGGCACTCAGCCCGGCGGGATCACAGGCCCAGCGCGGATCCTTCGGTACGCGGGTCGCTGCCGCCGGTGAGCACCCCCGTCACCGGGTCGCGGGCGATCACCTGGGCGCCGCTCTCCGCGCTCCAGTCGCCGCCCACCGACACGTCGTGCCCGCGCTCGGCCAGCGCCGCGGCGTACTCCGAACCGACCCTGCCCTCCAGTGTCAGCGTGAACCTGCCGTCCTCACCCGCCGACGGCGAGCTGATCCACAGCGGCTGCTCGACCGTCTGCTGCGGGTCCAGGCCGTGGTCGAGCAGCCCGGTGATCACCTGGAGGTTCCACTGCGGCTGGCGGTCACCGCCCGGCGTGCCACCGACGACGCTCATGCGTCCCTGCGGGTCGGCGATCAGGTAGCAGTTGAGCGTGTGCATGGGCTTCTTGCCAGGCGCGAAGACGTTGGGCGAGGCCTCGTCCAGGGAGAACGCCTGGCAGCGGTTGTTCAGCACGACGCCGGTGTCGCCGGCCACCAGGCCGCTGCCGAAGTTGGCGGCCACGGACTGGATCAACGACACCATCATGCCGTCGCGGTCGGTGACGCACAGGTAGGTGGTGTGGCCCGGGTCGAACGCGCCGGCGGGCACGTCGTGCCGGGCCTGCCGCCCGATCAGGCTCGCCCGCTCCTCTGCCCAGTCCTTCGACAGCAGCCGCTCCACCGGCGAGGGGCCGAACGCCGCGTCGCCGCAGCAGTGGGCGTAGCGGTCGGCGAACGCCAGCTTGGTCGCCTCGACCAGCAGGTGGGTGCGTTCAGGTGAGGCGGCACCGAGGCCGGCGAGGTCGAAGCGTTCGGCGATGTTCAGCGCCTCCAGCATCACCAGGCCCTGGCTGGGCAGGCAGGTCTGGAACACCCGATGTCCGCGGTACGTCGTGGACAGCGGAGCCGACACGTCGGTGTGGTGGTCCTTGAAGTCCGCCGCGGACAGCGCACCGCCGGCCTGCGCCATGAACGCGCCGATCCGCTCGGCGATCTCGCCCTGGTAGAAGACCTCCGGGCCGCCGGCGGCGACCAGTTCCAGGGTGCGCGCAAGGTCGGCTTGCGCGAGCACGCTGCCGGGTACGGGTGGCCTTCCGCCGGGGAGGAAGACCCGCGCCGAGGACGGCGCCGCGGCCAGCAGGTCCGCGAACTTCGTGATGAAACCCACCAGCACCGGCGAGACCGGATGGCCGTGGGCGTAGCCGATCGCGGGCCCGGCGAGGTCGGCGAACGTCCGGGTGCCGTGGCGTTCGAGCAACGTGAACCAGCCGTGCACCGCGCCCGGTACCGTCACCGACAGCGGGCCGCGGCCCGGCAGATGAACGCCGTCGCCGGCCTCCCGCATCGACGCGAGGCTCGCCGCGCGGGGTGAGATTCCGCTGCCCTGGAAGGACGTCACGGTGCCGCCCGGGCCGGTCGCCTCCGGGTCGTGCACCAGCGCGAACAGGTCTCCGCCCAGCCCGCACATCTCCGGCATCACCACCGCGGCCACCAGGGCCGAGGCCACCGCCGCGTCCACGGCGTTGCCGCCGTCGGCGAGGACCCGCAGTCCGGTGCTGGTCACCAGTGGGTGAGCCGAGGCCACCATCCCGCCCTCGGCGGACACCGGGGCGATCCGGCGTCGGGGCCAGCCGGAGTCCTTGCTCACCGTGCTCATCGTGCTCCCTTCGCGGGCCGGAGGCGTCCGGCGTACAGCAACATGATCGTGAAGTTGTCGGCATACGGCGAGTTCTGCAGCAGCGGGTCGCTGTCGGGTGGCCAGGCGGTCACCCGAACCCCTTCCAGCGCAGGGTTGTTACCGTACCTCTCGAACAACGGGATCATCGGCAACAGCTCGTTGAACACCAGGCCGAGGGTGGTGACGGTGGCCCGTTGTGCCGCCTCGTCCAGGCCCTCACCCGCCTGGATCACCAGCCGCTGCAGGTCCACCTGGCCGCGCACCTTCGTACGCTGGCGCAACGCGAACCCCATCCCCCGGCCGCCCTGGTTCGCGGCCATCGGAATGTTGTGGATGAACAGGTCCTGCACGAACGCGAAGTGCGGGTGTGGGTGCGCCGAGGTGCCCCACGACTGGATGGCCAGGGAGAAGTTGCCCTTGTCCACGTCGATCGGCTGCTGGGACTCGGTGACCCCGCGCGGGGTGACCTTGATGCCGAACCGCGACAGCTGGCGGGCGGCGTCCTGCCCGGACGCCGACCAGTCGGCGTACTCCGCCGGGAAGGTGATCTCGTACTCCGCTGGCCGTCCCTGCGGCGTCAACCACTGCTTGCCCTGACGGCGCCAGCCGGCGCCGGTCAGCAGACCGGCCGCCTTGTCCTGGTCGAACTCGTAGGGGTCCAGCCGGCCGCGGTCGGCCTCCGACATCCACTCGGGTACGAGGTTGTCGGAGAATCCGGCCAGGTAGCGCACGCCCCGGCCCGAGCTTGCCAACGACACCTTGCCGTTGAGGTCCCGGTCGATCGCGTGCGCGAGCGCCTGCCGGGCGGCCGGGTCGGCGAACTCCCGCAGCCGGGCCAGGTTGAACAGCAGCGCCGGACCGGAGTAGACCGGCGGCCGGATGATCCGGACGCCCTTCTTGACCAGCTGTCTCTCGGTGGCGACCGGGAAGCCGTGGGTGGCGTAGTCCAACCGCTTCGCGAGCACGAGCGGGGTGATCGTGGGCGTCTCGCCGTTGAAGACGATCACCCTGTCGAAGGCGACCTTGTCCGCGGCGTAACCCTTGGGGTTCTTCACCAACGTCAGCTGGGCGTTGGTGATGGTGTCGTACTCGTAGTCGAACGGCCCGGAGACGACGGCGCGTTTCGGCCGGAAGGCCTGGAACTCCTCGTTCAGCTTCTTGCCCTCGGGGGTGTCCAGATTCTTGCCGGACCCGAAGAGGCGCTGCGCACGGCGTGCCCACGGACCATAGGTGGCGTCCGCGTGCAGGTGCTGGCGCAGGACGTACCGCTCGACGACCGTGGACGGCTTCTTCATGGTGAGTACGAAGGTCCGGTCGTCGGGTGCCTGGACGTCGTCCAGGTAGTCCCACAACGAGTTCCGCATGATCCGCAGGCACCAGAAGGTGGTCAGGGCGTCCTTGCTGGTGATCGGTGTGCCGTCACTCCACTTCAGCCCGGACCGGAGCGTGCAGGTGAAGGTCCGGGCCGCCTCGTCGACGTGCCATTTCTCCAGCAGCATCGGTTCCCACTTCTGCTCCTTCCACCGGTACATCGCGCCCGGCGCGAGGATCAGGTCGAGGTAGAAGTGGTCACCGAGGATGGCGTCGGTCACGCCGTCCATCAGGTTGAAGTGGCCCTTGGGCGGAACCTGGTACGCCGTGCCGCCGTGGAACTCCGTGGGGGCGCCGGCCGCGCCGGGCTCGCCGCCCTGCCGGCACCCGGCCAGTGCCCAGGCACCCGCGCCGGCACCCATCGCCGCCAGGACGTCCCGTCGGGTCAGTCGCCGGGTCGGGCGAGGAAGGTGTGCGGAGGGTGAGGACATCTGCCGATTGTCGAGGTGGCACGCCGACCGGGAAAGCGTCGCGTGGCCCGCAGTCCTCGATAGGACAGGAGTTACCGGAATCGGATGACCGTGGTGTTACGTCAGACCAGCGCTTCGTACACCCGGCCGATCGCGTCGGAGGCGATCGCGAGTCCCTCCTCGGCCTCGTCCTCGGTGAGGGTGAGCGGCGGCCCGATCCGGATCACGTTTCCGTGCAGGCCGCCCTTGCCGACCAGCAGCCCGCCGCGCCGGCACTCCGCCAGCACCATCCCCGCAGCCCGCGGGCTGGGCGTGTCGGTGCCCGGCTCGACCAGCTCCAGGCCGATCATCAGTCCCTTGCCGCGCACGTCACCGACGATGTTCGTACCGTCGGCGAGGGCCCGCAGTCCCGACATCAGCTTCGCGCCGAGCTTGGCGGCGTTGGCCTGCAGGTCGTGGGCCAGCAGGTAGTCCAGGGTGGCGTTCGCGGCGGCCATCGTCAGCGGGTTGCCGCCGAACGTGGACAGCGAGCTCGCGTTCAGCCCGTCCATCAGCTCCGCACGGGCGACCACGCCGCCGATCGCCAGCCCACCCGCGGCACCCTTGGCGAACGTCAGCACGTCGGGCACCACGCCGTGTGCCTGGTAGCCCCAGAAGTGCTCGCCGGTCCGGCCCCAGCCGGTCTGGACCTCGTCGGTGACGAAGTGGATGCCGTACTCGTCCAGTACCTGCTTCATCGCGCCGTACAGCCCGTCCGGTGGGGTGGCGAACCCGCCCACGCCCTGGATCGGCTCGGTGATCATGCACGCCACGTCGCCCGCCGTGGTGGTCAGGATGACGTCGCGCAGGTCGTCCACGCACGCCTCGATGTAGTCGGCGTCGGACAGGTGCCGGAACGGGCTGCGGTAGCGGTAGCCGCCGTGCACGTAGCTCACGTGGACCGGGGACAGCGAGCTCGTGCCCCAGCTGCGGTTGCCGGTGATCGCCACCGTGGCGAACGCCCGGCCGTGGTAGGAGTTGCGCAGCGCCAGCACCTGGTTGCTGCGCCGCGCGTGGGTGGTGAGCAGCAGTGCTGCCTCGTTGGCCTCCGTGCCGGAGTTGACGAAGAACACCTTCGCGTCGGGGATCCCGGACAGCTCCGCGACCCGTTCGGCGTACTCCACCTGAGCCCGGCCGAGGTAGGCGGTGGACGTGTGCACCACGCCGGTGTCGAGCTGGCGGCGGACGGCCTCGGTGATCTCGGGTACGCCGTAGCCGAGGGAGTTGCTCAGGATCCCGGCGAAGAAGTCGAGGTAGGTCCGGCCGTCACCGCCGGTGAGCCGGCGCCCCTGCCCGCTGACGATCTCCAGCGGGTCGTCGTAGTAGAGCGCCTGCCAGTTCGGCAGCACGGCGCGGTGCCGGGCGAGCAGGTCGCCGCCGTCGGTGTCCCGGGCGGTGGCCCGGTCGCCGCCTCGCTCGGTGGCCCGGTCGGTGCTGGTCATCGCCACTCCTCCTGCGTCGGTGTGCTCGCCTCACCCGTGCGGGACAGGCGAGTCGCCTCCGACCCAGGCTAGGCCTTCCCCAGCACCGTGCGGGCAGCTGCGTCCTGCCGCCGCGCCAGTGTCTTCCAGTCCGTGAGCACCCTGGGGCTTCGGGCCAGCCACGCACGCTGCGCCGCGGCGAGCCTGGTGTAGGCGGTGGCCAGGTAGCCGGTGTCCGCCTTGCAGTGCACGTCGGCCCGGGTGGCCGGGTTCGTACGGACGTCGGTGTCGGCGGGCAGACCTTGCAGGAGCTGCAGCGGATCGTTCACCTTGATTCCGGCCTGACGCATGCACTGCTGCCAGCGCTGGTTCGCCGCGCGGAACGCGGCATCCTTCTCCAGCCGCTGCCGGGACTCCTTCTCGCCGTCGCCGACCTGGAGCCGCAGTTGCAGCCACCGCAGGCGTCCGTCCCCGAGCAGCCGCTTCTCCGCATCGGCTTGGCAGCCGGTCGCCGGCCGGGTCACCTTGAGGAACTTCCCCGTCGCCGAGATCCGCTTGCCGGGATCGCCGAAGAGGGCGTGGACGTACGCGGCACTCTCGTGTGGTTCCGGCGGCAGGGTCTGGTCGCTGTCCGGGCCGGGCGGGTCGAGGGACTCCAGCCCGAAGGGAGTCGGGCGCGCGTCGGCGACGTCGGCAGCCTTCGGAATCGGGGCGGACTCGTAGTCGAAGCCCTGTTTCTTCATGCACGCGGTGATGAGGTGTTGCTGTGCTCGTGCGATTCGTTCGTCGGAGCCGGTCCAGGTGTAGAGGAGCCCGGAGATCGGCAGCCGTTCACTCAACTCGGCCGCGGCGGCCGGCGAGGCCGCCGACCGGGAGGCGACCGGCTTCGATTCCTGGGAATGGCCGGCGAGAATCCAGGCCGCGGCACCGGATATGAGAACGAGCGCCGCCACGACTATACGGACCACACCAACACGCCGCGGTTTCACGGTTGACTGCACATTACGTGAAGACAATTCCAGCTCCCCCGTTGGGCGTGGGCCCGGCGACGCCGAGGTCGCCGGACCCACCCGCACTACCCGGTCAGTAGCAATGGATGGAGGTCGTCCCCCGAAGCCGCAGGGAACTGGCCTGGTCCTTCAAGGCACTGGGCAGTGCACTGACGTAGCTCCCTGGGTTCACGCAGAACAGGAAGGTGTTTGTAGTTGATGTTGCGGTAGTAGTGGCTTTCGTAGCCACTGTTGCTGGAGTTGCTGGCGGCCCAGACGTTGTCGTTCACGACCGCACCGTTGGTGAAGTAGTCGTTGGTGAAGTTCGGGTCGCTGTTGAAGTACGAATGCTTCGGACCCGTGAGGTACGTGAAGAACACGCAGTGGTACCCCGAAGCGCAGTAGGGGGCTGCCGATGCCGGTACGGCTGCGAGGACAGTGCCGCCGGTGATGATGGCCATGAGGCCGGCCAGCATTGCAAGCCGCCGACGCAGACCTGACTTTGCAATCAGAGTTCGCAATTTCGTTGCCTCTCTTGATTCGGCCTATGCGGAATGACTGCAGGACAGTGCCAAATGCCGCACACACCTCCCCCGTTTTCGTGCACTGCCCCTCTGACCGAGAGTCAGCGAGAGGATCGTAGGTCCGGCGGGTGGGAAATTCCTTCGTACGCATGGTCGGCGACGCCAACATCTTTGAAGTATCCCTTTTCCATCCCGTGGCGGACAGACCGCCACAGTATTGACAGGCGTGAGTACTAGTGCGTCGAAGTCGGATGCGCATGAGTACTAGTGCGGATTTGGCCGACCGCAATTAAGCACTAGTGCGGGCTGCGTCGGCATGAATGTGCACTAGTACATCTGGACGCGACCCGGTCGGCACGAGCCAGGCGTCCCCCTTCGAAACTCGCCCTAGGCACGCACCAGATTGGCCGAGACTTCCCAGAGGCGCTCGGCGATGGCGGGATCGAGCGCCCATTCCTTGACCCCATGGGGATGCCGCGCGAGGTCGGCGCCGTTCGGCACGGTGTAGGCCTCCTGCGCGTCGTCGAGGTAGTGGCCACCGGTGTGCGCGAAGGCCGGGTGGACGGCCGCGACGATGCTGGTCGCGGCCCCCTGCTCGACCGTCTTGTACGTGAAGACGCCGGCGGCCTCGGCCGCGTCCAGCGACTGCTTCTGTTGCGGGGTGAAGTTCCGTTGCAGTCCCGTGGCGACGCCACCGGGGTTCACGGCATTGGCGACGATCCCGTCCGGTGCCCACAGCCGGGTGGCCTCGACGGCGAACAGCGAGTTCGCCGTCTTCGACTGGGCGTAGGCGATCTGCGGGTCATAGCCGCGGCGCTCGAAGTGCAGGTCGTGGAAGTCGATGCCCGAACGCATGTGCGCGGTCGAGCTCACCGCGACGATCCGAGCTCCGTCCCGGTCCGACGCTCCCAGGGCCAGCGCGCCGTGCAGACCGGTGGCGAGCGCGAAGTGGCCGAGATGGTTGGTCGCGAACTGCAGCTCCCAGTTCTCGCCGGTTCGCTCGAGGCCGCCGGTGACCACGCCGGCGTTGTTGATCAGCAGGTGTAGCGGGCCGTGCCATGCGTCGACGAACCGTACGATGGACGTCGCGTCGGCGAGGTCGAGCCGAGCGACCCGGGGCCGGATTCCCCCGGCGGACCCTGCGATTGCCTCGGCGACAGCGTCGCCCGCGGTCGAGTTCCGGACGGCGAGGGTCACCTCCGCCCCGGCAGCGGCCAGCGCGCGAGCGGTCTCGACCCCGATCCCGGAGGAGCCTCCCGTGACGACGGCGCGGACCCCGGTCAGGTCAACGCCTCGCAGTACGTCGTCCGCTGTGCTGGCGGCGGTGAAGGGGGTGGAGATGAGCGCTGATTCGGCCACGGCTCGGACTATACACAGTAGACCCGAGTTGTATAGTTCGAGGGTCCTTCGTATCCTCGGTCCATGACGAGCTCCGATGGCGGCCGCCAGTCCTCGACAGTCGGCGATGGCGACCGGCGGACCGCGGTCCTGGACGCCGCCCTGACCACGTTCGCGCGATTCGGTTACCGGAAGACCTCGATGGACGAGGTGGCGCGGGCGGCGCGAATCTCCCGACCGGGGCTCTACTTCCTCTTCGCCTCGAAGGAGGCCCTGTTCCGCGCCGCGGTCACCCAGGCCCTGGAGCGCGACCTCTCGGCGGTCGAACACGTCCTGGCAGACACCGGACGTCCCCTGCCGGAGCGTCTCGTCGACGCGTTCGACCAGTGGGCGGGCCGCTACGTCGGCCCGTTGACCCGCGACGTCACGGAGGTCATCGAGGCCAACCCCGACCTGCTGGGCGAGGTGGTCGAGACCGCGCCACGGCGGTTCGAGCAGCTGGTCTGCGCTGCGATCGCCGCGCAGACAGGTCGGAAGGCGGCGCTCCCGATCGCCCAGACGATGATCAGCGCATCGATCGGCCTCAAGCACCAGGCGCCGTCACGGGAGTTCTTCCTCGAACGACTGAAGGTGGCCATCGAGCTGCTGGTCCGCTGAGCAGGGCGGTCGCTGCACCGTCAGCCGTCGAGGCCGACGTAGACGTCCAGGCCGGCGACCTCGGTGAAGCCCAGCCGCGGGTAGAGACGGGCGGCCTCCTCGGTCTCGGGGTTCAGGTGGGCGAGCGTCGCGCCGCCGCCGAAACCCCAGTCCAGGATGTCCGCGGTGAGCGCGGCGCCGATGCCGCGCCGCCGGGCCCGCGGCTGGACGCCCACGCCGAAGACGCCGACGCTCTCCCCACCGGGGCCGCTGGTGCGGATGCCGGTGGCCACGCCGACGGGCTCACCGCCGAGCCGGGCCAGCACGGACCGGAAGCCGTTCGCGCCGAGTTGCGGGCGTACCCAGGCGAGGTTCGGCTCCACCGGGTCGCCGAACGCGGCCGCGTCGACCGTGGCGAACAGCTCCGCCTCGCCGGGCCCGGCCGGGGTGTTGACGAGGCCCGGCGGCCTTGCCGCGGTTCGTACGTACGCCGACGGCGTCAGCGCCATGCACCGCTTCCGGAACAACCACCGCCCGTACGGCCAGGGCGTGCCTGCCGGGACCCGCACTCCCCACGGCACGCCGCGGGGGGCGTACCACGCGCGTACCTGCTCGAGGTCGAAGAGCGCCGGGTCGGTCACGTCGCCGTTGTTCCACTGCGGGTACGGCAGACCGGAGGCCATCACCGAACAGCCCGGCAGCAGCGCGGCGCCGCCGCCACCGCCCACCCGGATCCGGCCCATCGCCTGCCAGGCGTCGGCGTGCGCCGCCCACAGCCGTGCGTTCACCGGCAGGTCCGGCCGGGTCGGCTCGCCGGCCGTCATCGCAGAGCCATCGCCGAGGATCGCCCGAACTCAGTCCGCGAGCAGCGCGTCGACGAACTCCTCCGGAGCGAACGGCGCGAGGTCGTCGGCGCCCTCGCCGAGGCCGACGAGCTTGACGGGTACGCCGAGCTCGCGCTGCACGGCGATGATGATGCCGCCCTTGGCGGTGCTGTCCAGCTTGGTGAGCACGATGCCGGTGACGTCGACCACCTCGGCGAACACCCGGGCCTGGGTGAGGCCGTTCTGCCCGGTGGTGGCGTCGATGACCAGCAGCACCTCGCTCACCGGAGCCTGCTTCTCGATCACCCGCTTGACCTTGCCGAGCTCGTCCATCAGGCCGGTCTTGGTGTGCAGCCGGCCGGCGGTGTCGACGATCACCACGTCGGACTCCTGCTCGACGCCGGCCTTCACCGCGTCGAACGCCACACTGGCCGGGTCGCCGCCCTCCGGGCCGCGCACGGTGGGTACGCCCACCCGCTCACCCCAGGTGGCCAGCTGGGCGACCGCGGCGGCGCGGAAGGTGTCGGCCGCGCCCAGAATGACGTCCTTGTCCTCGGCGACGAGGACCCGCGCGAGCTTGCCGCAGGTGGTCGTCTTGCCGGTGCCGTTGACGCCGACGACGAGCACCACGGCGGGGTTGGTGGCCGTACGGTCGGCGTGCACCGAGCGGTCCAGATCGGTGCCGACGAGGTGCAGCAACTCCGACCTGAGGATCTCCCGCGCCTGGTCCGGGCTGGCGACACCCTCGACCCGCACCCTGGTGCGCAGCCGCTCGACCAGCTCCTGGGTCGGGCCCACGCCGACGTCGGCGGACAGCAGGGAGTCCTCGATCTCCTCCCAGGTGTCCTCGTCGATCCGGTCCCGGGACAGCATCGCCAGCAGACCCTTGCCGAGCGTGCTCTGCGAACGCGCCAGCCGGGAACGAAGCCGGACCAGGCGGCCCTGGACGGGTTCGGGCCGCTCCACGGTGGGCGCGGGCGGCTCGACGAGATCGAGTTCCTCGGTGGGCGGTACGGGGGCGCCGGTGCCGCTCGGGCGTTCGGCGGTGGTGACCGGGCCCTCCGCCTCGGACTCCTTCTCTGCCGGCGGCGAGATGGTGCCGGTGCCCCGGTCCGCCTGCGGCGGCAGCTCACGGCGGCGGCCCCGGGTGAGGAGGAACGTTCCGGCGGCGCCGAGGGCGATGACTGCGATGACGATGGCTGCGACGACGTACTCCACGATCGTTCATCCTCCCAGACCGGGCCGGGAACCGCCCACGCCCGGGGCGGTCACGGCCGGTCACCCGCCGAACGGCGCTGGTCAGGGCCGGTCCGCGGCGGGCAGGCGTACCTCCGCCCGTACGCCGGGACCCGCGTCGGCCAGCGTCACCGTGCCGCCGTGGAGGCGGGCCAGCTCCCGCACGATCGCCAGGCCCAGCCCGCTGCCGCCGTCGTCGCGGGCACGGGCGTCGTCCAGCCGGGTGAACCGGTCGAACACCCGCTCCCGGTCCGCGGGCGCGATCCCCGGCCCGTCGTCGGTGACGGTGATCAGCACGCCCTCCCCGTCGCCCTCGCCCGGGTCCTCCACCGCGACCAGCACCCGGGTGGTGGCGTGCCGGACGGCGTTGTCGGCGAGGTTGCCGATCAGCTGCCGCAGCGCGCCCGGCGTACCGCACACCCACCGGACCTCGGGCGCGTCCACGTGAACCGGGACCCGCGCGACGGCGTACCTGCCCGCCAGCTCCTTGGCCAGCGCGGCCACGTCCACCCGCTCGGCCGGCCGGGGCAGGGCACCCTCGTCGGCACGGGCCAGCAGCAGCAGGTCGTTGGTCAGGTCGGCCAGCCGGTTCACGTCGGTGAGCAGGTCGGTGAGCAGGTCGACCGGCGGCTGGCCGCCGCCCGGGCCGGCCTCCGATGCGGTCGCCGGGCCGCCCGCCAGCGTGGTCGCGTCCAGCCAGACCGCGACCTCCAGCTGGGTACGCATGCTGGCCAGAGGGCTGCGGAGCTCGTGCGCGGCGTCGGCGACAAACGCTCGCTGCCGCCCTCGGGTCGACTCCAGCCGCTCGAGCATGTCGTTCAGCGTCACCGCGAGCCGGTGCACCTCGTCGTTGCCCGCCGGCACCGGCAGCCGCCGCGCCGAACTCGTCCCCGTGATCTCCGCCGCACCCCGGCGCAGCGTCTCCACCGGCGCAAGCGTCCAGCCGACCACCCGCCAGGCGACCGCGGCCAGCAGCCCGACCAGGATCGGGAACGCCACCAGCAAGGTCCCCTTGACGACGCCGATCGACTCGGCCATCCCGCGTTCGGACACCGCCACCAGCACCGTCCGCCCGCCCGGCAGCGGCTCGCCGACCACCCGGACCGCGCCGGTGATCCCCAGCTGTTCTCCGGCGACGGTGACCCGGGCTCCGCCACGCGCCGACGCCAGCTCGCGGGGTTCGAGCATCGGCACCAGCCGGTCGGTGCCCGCCGACGCCGCGCTCACCCGGCCGCGCCCGTCGACCACCTGTACGAACGACTCTCCGCCGCCGACCGGAATCGGGTCGGACAACCGCCCGGCGTGCGCGAGCGCGGCGACGTCGCGGGCCGTGCCGACCGCGCCCTCGTCCAGGTTGCGCTGCAGCGTGAACTCCAGCGTCCGGACCAGGATCAGCCCGCCCAGGGCGAGCCCGGCGGCCACCCCGACCGAGCCGATCAGGATCAGCCGGCCGCGCAGGGTCAGCCGGTGCCACCGGCCGGTCAGCCCGCTCGCGTCCACCAGCTCACCTCACGGTCACGTCGGCGACCAGCCGGTAGCCGGCCCCGCGCACCGTCTCCAGTGCCGACCGGCCGATCTTGCGGCGCAGGTAGCCGACGTACACCTCGACGACGTTCGGGTCGGTGTCCTCGGTGGCGTCCCACACGTGGTCGAGCAGCTCGATCTTGGTCACCACGTCACCGGGTCTGCGGATGAGGTACTCCAGCAACGCGAACTCCCGGGCGGTCAGGGTGATCTCCGCACCCGCCCGGGTCACCCGCCGGCTGGCCGGGTCGAGGGTGAGGTCACCGGCGACCAGCACCGTCGGGCGTTCGGGGGCGCCACGGCGGAGCAGGGCGCGCAGCCTGGCCACCAGCACGACGTACGAGAACGGCTTGGTGAGGTAGTCGTCGGCGCCGGCGTCCAGCCCGTCCGCCTGGTCGTACTCTCCGTCCTTCGCCGACAGCATCAGCACCGGCACCCAGTGCTGCTCGGCCCGCAGCGCGCGTACGACGTCGTAACCGGACATGGCGGGCAGCATCACGTCCAGCACCACCGCGTCGTACCCGCCGTGCAGCGCCCGGTCCAGCCCGTCGCGGCCGTCGGTGGCCAGGTCCACCACGAAACCCTCGGCGGACAGGCCGCGCACCAGGGCGCGGCCGAGCCGGGGTTCGTCCTCGACGAGCAGCAGTCGCACGCGCACCAGCGTGACACGCGCCGTGCCGCCCGGGCGAGCAGGCGGGACTCCCGCCGCACGGAATCGCTCGCGGGAGGGACCTTCTCAGCGTGCTCACAGGCGGCACCACGCAGGATGGGGGTCGACGTCCCTTCACTCCTGAGGAGTTCTCTTGAGGAGCCCCGGCTTGTTCACGTCCCGCCCCGCCCTGCGCTGGCTGGCTCCGGTGGCCGTCCTGGCGCTGGTGCTCACCGCCGGCACCGCAGGCACCATGCTGCGGGCCGACGCGGCCGGCGCCCTGCCGTCGCGGACCGCCGCCCAACTGCTGGTCGACCTGCAGAAGGCCGACCCCGTGCCGTTCTCCGGCACCGTCTCCCAGCAGTCCGACCTCGGACTTCCCAAACTTCCCGCCCTGGACGGCGGAAGCGGCAGCTCCGACCTCAGCTCACTCGTCAGCGGCAGCCACACCCTGCGAGTGTGGTACGACGGTCCGCAGCGGGTACGCCTGGCGCTGCTCGGCACGCTGGGCGAGTCCGATGTCGTACGCAACGGCTCCGACCTGTGGCTCTGGTCCAGCCAGGACCGCTCGGCGACCCACCGCACGCTGCCGGCGAAGGCGAAGCACGCCGCTCCGGACGCGTCGAAGCTGCCCGCCGACCTGCCGAAGACGCCGCAGGAAGCCGCCGACCAGGCGCTGAAGGCGCTCGACCCGACCACGAAGGTCACCACCGACGGCTCCGCCAAGGTCGCCGGCCGGTCGGCGTACCTGCTGATCCTCACCCCGCGCGACACCTCCTCCCTGGTCGGCCAGGTCCGGCTGGCGATCGACGGTGCCCGGCACATCCCGCTGCAGGTGCAGGTGTTCGCCAAGGGAGCGAGCGAGCCGGCGTTCCAGGTGGGGTTCACCTCGATCAGCTTCACCCGGCCCGGTGCCGACCAGTTCCGGTTCACCCCGCCGCCGGGGACGAAGGTGACCGAGGGATCCGGGAAGGGCCCCGGCAAGGGATCCGGCGCCGACCCCGACGGCCACGCCGACCTGCACCGCCGGCTCTCCGCGGACCGCTCGGGGCAGGACGCGACCAAGGGTGCGAAGCCGGCGGAGGAGCCGCGGGTGGTCGGCAAGGGCTGGACCAGCGTGGTCGTGGCCACGATGCCGTCCGGGCCGGCGGCCGCGCCTGGCAAGGGCAGGCAGGGTGACCAGCCCGGTGGCCAGTTCGGTGAGCTCGGCCAGATGCTGAACGCCCTGCCGAAGGTCAGCGGCAGCTGGGGCAGCGGACGCGTCCTGAGGGGCTCGCTGTTCTCCGTGCTGGTCACCGACGACGGACGGGTGCTGGCGGGCGCGGTGTCGCCGGACCGGCTGTACGCCGTCGCCGGGTCGACGAAGTGAGCGAGGACGGAGTGAGCGAGGACGGGGCACAGTGAGCGAGTCCGCGTCCGCCGTGGTGCCCGCCGACCAGACGGGCGGGCACCACGAGGACACGCCGGCGATCCGTACGTACGGTCTGCGTAAGAGGTTCCACTCCGGTCAGGTCGCGGTCGACGACCTCGACCTGACCGTGCCGACCGGCGCCGTCTACGGCTTTCTCGGGCCGAACGGCTCGGGCAAGACGACCACGATCCGGATGCTGCTCGGCCTGGTCCGCCCGACCGCCGGCCGGCACGAACTCCTCGGCCGGGCGATTCCCCGGGAGTCCGCGCAGGCCCTGCCCAGGATCGGCGCGCTGGTGGAGGGTCCGGCGTTCCATCCCTACCTGTCCGGACGCGCCAACCTGCACCGGCTGGACGCGGCCGACCGTACGGCGGACCCGGCGACCGCACGGCGACGGGTGGACGCCGCGCTGGACCGGGTGGGGTTGCTCGCGGCCGCCCGCAAGCGCTACCGCGCCTACTCCCTCGGCATGCGGCAGCGGCTGGGGCTGGCCGCCGTACTCCTGCAGCCACGCGACCTGCTGATCCTCGACGAACCCACCAACGGCCTGGACCCGCAGGGCACCCGCGAGGTGCGCAACCTCGTCACCGACCTCGCCCGCGACGGCGCGACCGTCATGCTGTCCACGCACCTGTTGTCGGAGGTCGAGCAGATCTGTTCGCACGTGGGCGTCATGCACGTCGGAAAGCTGCTGGCACAGGCGCCGCTGGCACAGGTGCGGTCGAGCGCACAGGCCCGGGTCCAGGTGGAGACCGAACGACCCGACCTCGCCGAAGGAACGCTGCGCAGGTTCGGGTTGACAGGGCTCGCGGTGGCCGGGTCGAAGGTCAGCGCGCTGATCGGTGACGTGCCGCCGGAGAAGATCGTGCCGGTGCTGGTCGAGGACGGCGTGCCTGTACGCGCGTTCGGGGTGGAGAAACCAGGGCTGGAGGACGTGTTCGTGTCACTGACCGGGGAGGGCTTCGATGTCAGCGGCTGAGCCGATCGTCGGCCGGGCGAGTGCCCGCCCGCACCGCCGGGTGAGCCCGCGGTTCTTCTGGTCGGAGCTGACCCTGCTGTTCGGCCGGCGGCGCAACTGGGTGGGGATGGCGGTGCTCGCCGCCGTACCCCTCATCATCGCCATCTCGGTGAAGCTGTCCTCGCCGTCCTCCGGCGGCGGCGGTGGTGAGGACGGCCCGAACTTCTTCGCCGGCATCACCTCCAACGGCCTGTTCGTGGCGCTCGCCGCACTCACCGTCGAACTCCCGTTGTTCCTTCCGCTCGCGGTGTCGGCGATCGCCGGCGACGCGGTGGCCGGCGAGGCCAACCTGGGCACGTTGCGCGGCCTGCTCGCCGTGCCGGTCGAACGCACCAGGCTGCTGGCGGTGAAGTACGCCGGGATCGTGGTGTTCGCGTTCGCCTGCACGGTGCTGGTCGCGGTGGTGGGCGCGGTCGCCGGGCTGATCCTGTTCGGCGGCGGGCCGATGCTGTTGCTGTCCGGCGTCCAGGTCGGCTTCGCCGAGGGGCTCGGCCGGCTGCTGCTGGTCTGTGGCTACATCGCGGTCTGCCTGTCCACGCTGGGCGCGATCGGATTGTTCGTGTCCACGCTGACCGAACAACCCATCGGGGCCACCATCGCCACCGTGATCCTCAGCCTCATCAGTCACATCCTGGACGTCATCCCGCAGCTGGACTGGCTGCACCCGTACCTCCTCACCCACTACTGGACCGGGTTCGGCGACCTGCTGCGCTCGCCGATCGCCATCGAGTCGGTGACACCGGGGCTTTGGCTTTCCCTTGCCTACATAGCGGTTTTCCTCGCCGCGGCGTGGGCGAGGTTCGCCGGCCGCGACGTCACCAGCTAGGGCTGCAGGCGTTCTGAACCAGCAGGTTCTCAGAACGGCGGCAGGTCGTCGTCGGCCGTCTTGGTGCCGGCGGTGGCGGGTGCCGGTTCGGGTGGTGCTGGGTCGGTGAGGGATGGTGCTCCGCTTCGGTGGTGCCGGCCGTAGGGGTCGGTGAGGGTGTGTTCGCCGGGGCCGGTCTGTTGGAGTTTCCAGTCGCGGTCGGTTTTGGCTTTGTGGTGCCGGGGGCACAGTGGGGCGATGTTGTCCACGGCGGTTTCCCCGCCGTCGTGGTGTTCGGTGTTGTGGTCGAGGTGGCAGGTTGCTGCGGGTCTGCGGCAGGTGGTCCACACGCAGCGCTGGTCGCGGGCATGGACGAGTTCTGCCTGCAGCCCGCGCAGGAACCTGGCCGGGATGGGATGCAGGTGTAATAGCCGTCCGGTGACCGGGTGGGTGACACCCACGGTGAATCGGGCTTCGGGGTTGGTGAGGTTGTTCGCGACCAGGCGTTCGGCGACCTCGGTGATGACGGGTCCGAACCCGCCGAGTTCACCGGGCTGGGTGGACAGTCCCATCAGGGTGGTCAGCGGAACGTTCAGCTGGATCTTCGCGCGCGTTCGTATCCCACCCCAGCTCGGCTGCGAGGAAGACCAGGGCTGCGAAGCTTGCGGCGGTGTTGTTGTCCCGCCCGCTGATGGGTCGGTCACCTCATCGGGTGGTGGGTCGGTCGGCTCGTCGGGTCGCCGGTTCTGCTGCGGGATCTGACCCGCAGCGGTGCGCTCGGCGGCGTCGTGGGCTGCGGTGTCGTGCGCGGTGGAGCAGTGGCAGGGGGTGTAGTGGGGCGTAACGTTTCCGGTCCCAGCGGGAGCGCAGTCGGCGCAGTCACAGTCGGCACTGTGCAGGTCGTGGTCTGGGTACCGGTGAACGGCACAGTGACCCCGCTCGGACTCACCCTCTCCCTGCGGCGCGCTGCCTTCCACGTCACACTGCCCGGAGTCATCCGGCCAAGACTGTCTCTCGTCGGTCTCGACCTGGTCGGTCTCGACCTGGTCGGTCTCGACCTGCTCGGTCTTGCCGGGTGTCCGGTCGGCTTGCCTGGGGGCGGAGCAGTCAGTGATGTCGGCGGTGCCGGTGAGCAGGGCGGCGGCCACATCCGCACGGAGTTGGCTGAGAGTGCGGGAGTCGCCGGTGGACTTCACCGCACGGGCGATGGCGTCGACGTAACCGTACGCCTCAGCAGCCTGATCGGCTGACAGTCCGCGGATGGCGAGGTCGGCGACTCCGTCGACGGCGGGCCACATCGCCACGTTCCGACCCGTCCGCGCGGCGCGGTGGCGTTTGGCGGCGGCTTCGGGGTCGGCCTTGAGGACCTCTGCCTCGACTTTCGCCCGCAGCAGCCCTCCGCGCAGGTCGAGGACCTTGGGGAAGATGGCGTCCTCGATGCCGCCCCACAGGTCGGGTTTGGCGTCGGTGATCCGGTCCACGATGGTGCGGACCTCGTTGAGCTCCAACTGGCCCGACACCAACGCCTCACGTACCCGCGGCAGGCGGGGCAGGGTGGCGGCCAGATAGACGTACTGGTGCGCCCGGTAGCCGGTCCACCCCAGCAGCGGCTCCAACACCTCCGGGGTCATCGGGTCCGGCGTCACGGTCCGTTCGGCCGGCTCATCACGCATGCCGGGCTCGGCGTAGGTCAGCTCGTTCACCGCCGCCAGACACTCAGCATCCAACCAGCAGATCAACCGCCGCTGGGCCCTGATCAGCTCCTCCAGCTCCCACCCGTTACACGCGGCCAGATCAACCGAAGCCACCGCGGCCGCCAACTCCGGCCCGCCCGGCAGATCAGCGAACCCGGCAGGCAGCACCCGACGACCATCAGGCTCCTCACCCAGGTGGTCGCCGAAACACTCACCGCCATCGCTCATGCGTTCGATTCTACCGAACAAGATCCACTGCTGCTCGCGGGAAACCCCTTACTCACAAGGCGAATCGAGGTAGTTCTTAACAGCCGCCCGGTGATAGAACGACTGCCCCGGGCTGGGCGAGGTTCGCCGGCCGCGACGTCACCCGCTGAGCGGGCCGGTTAGCCTCGCCACCATGGCCGAGGACGGGACACGGCGGGTCGGCGGCATCGAGTTCGGGCTGACCAAGACGGGTTCGGGACCTCCACTGCTGCTGTTACCCGGTGGTGGCGGCTGCAGCGACTACCTCGCACCTGTCGCGCGACAGGTCGACGCGCTGGTCACCACCTACCGGGTCGAGCCGCGCGGGTGCGGCCGGTCCACGCACGACGGCAACTACGACCTGGCCACGACGCTGAGCGATCTGGAGGCTCTGCGGCGCCTGCTCGGGATCCAGCGCTGGATCGTTGGGGGCCATTCCCACGGCGCCTTCCTGGCACTGGCGTATGCGCTGGCGCATTCCGAGCGGACCTCCGCTGTTCTCTACATCGCGGGCGCCGGCCTGCAGAACGACCGGTCATGGCATGCCGCCTACGACGCCGGTCGTGACGCCGGCGCCGATCGGGAGGTACCGCACGGCACCTACACCTGGAACCCGGAGTGCAACTCCGTCGCCAACGCCGACTACAAGCGGTACGTGCGCCGCCGTGACCTGTGGCGTGATGTCGCGAACCTCCGGGTCCCGTTCCGCGCGGTGCATGGAGAAACGGACGTACGACCGGTGTGGCCGGTGGAGCAGCTCGTCGCCGCATTGCCGGACGCCCGGCTGCGGATCGTGCCCGGCGCGCCGCACGACCTGTGGTACACCCATCCGGACGAGCTCGGTGCCGTCCTCCGCGAATATCTCGTCAAGCTCGGGTTGACCTGACAAGCCGCGGCCGCAGCCGAGGCCTCTAGCGGAGGTCGATCATGTCGCTCAGGCCCGGGCCGGTGTCCAGCAGCACGACCGGAGCGCCGGTGTCGTGTTCGACCTGCTCGATCAACTCCCGGACCGGTGCGGTGATCGCCGCGGCGTCGCGGGAGCCGCGCATCGCCGGGTCCACGTGGTCGCAGAACGTCAACGCGATCTGCGTGGGCCCGTTGAGCATCGCGGCGTAGCCGAGGAGGTCCCGGTCCAGCCGGCCGGCCTTGCGCCGCGGCCGCCCGGTGACCACGCCGTACTCCGCGATGCCGCGCCGCAGCACCTCCTCCTCGGGGAGCTCGTACGGCAGCGGCCCCTCACCGACCCTGGTCGGCAGTGCCTTGACCACCATCAGCACGTCCTGCACCAGCCGCCAGTTCATGCCGACGTCGTCCATCGCCGCGGCGGCGGTGCAGTTGCCGGAGGTGGTGTAGGGGTACTCGTCACTGAACGCCAACGACAGCAGGGCTCCCTGCGATCCCTCCACGAGGACCAGGCCGTCGCGGGCCACGTCGTTCACGTGCCGGGCGACGTCGGTGACGTACGGCGCGAGGGCCGGCTCGTCGCGTGCCTGCCGGGCCCGGCGGAGCACGAAGTCCGCCCGGGCGGCGCCGTTGCCGGTGCAGGTCGAGCCGACCGTCGCGGCCAGGTGCGCGTCGGCACGTTCGGCCTCGACGTGCCCTGGCTCGATCAGCGCGCAGCGCCCGTCCACGAGTACGCGACCGGCGAGGCCGAACCTCGCCACCTCCCCTGCCAGCACGGCCGGGTCGACGAGGACGCCGGACCCCACCGCCACGGTCGTACCCGGGTTGATCCACCCGGTCGGAAGCTGCCGCGCGCGAACGAGCGTGCCGTCGTCCAGTGTCACGCTCGCACCGGCGTTGGTGCCGACACCCGCACGTACTGCCAACGGCGCCTTGTCACGGACGGCGAGGTGCGCACACACCTTGCCCTTGCCGGAGTCTCCCCACAACGCGTCCACGATGACGACCGCACCCATGTCAACCCATCCTTTACAAGACGTTCGAAGCACACGGTTTCCTTGCACAGCAAGGTTCTTCGAGCCGTGCAGGCACTGACGTTCTCACCACCCGGAGCGGGTGGTCTCGCACTACTGCGGCGGGAGCAGCTCCTCCACGACAGGAGCGTCCGCGCCGAAACCGACCACCGACAGCAGGGCGCTGGCCTGCTCGGCCGGGAGCAGCTTCGACCGCAGGTCGACCAGGTGCGGACCGAACGTCTCCTCCAGTTGCGGCCGGAGCTGGTCGTAGATGGCGGCGAGGTAGGCCTCGTCCCGAATGAGCTTCTCCACCACCCGCAGCAGTGCGGGATGCTCGGTGTGCACTGCCGCGGCGGGCTCGTCCAGGGACGCGATGAGGGCCGTGGTCGAGTCCACGGCGAGGGTGAGGAGGTGACCGCCGACGGTCTTGGCGGGCGGCTCGTGGCGATAGACCTCGCCGAAGTCCACCGGCACGTCACCGAAGACGTTGACGACCACGTGACAGCCCGACCGCGCAGCCGCGCGCAGCGGCTCGCCCAACCAGTCCAGGTCGTCGGCCCACAGGCACACCGCGACCCGGTCGCGGGCGTCGGCGACCAGGGCACCCGCGCGCTCGATCACCGACTCCCGGCCCTTCAGGCTCCAGAACGCGGTGGGCTGCGCCGGACCGGACAGCGCGGCCAGGTCGGCGACCAGCGCGTCGCACCGCCGGGCGGTCTCGTGCTTGATCCGCCCGAGCACCTGGGCCGGTGGCTGGGCGAGGAACCGCGCGGGTCCGTCGCCGACCTGCTCCACGACGCCGCGTTCGGACAGCGAGGCCAGCACCTGGTAGACGTTCGCGCGCTGCAGCCCGGCGAGTTTGGCGAGCTCGTAGCCGGTCGCCGACGGCTGCCGCAGCGCCGCGACGTAGACCCGGGCCTCCTGCGAGGAGAAGCCCACCCGCACCAGTTCGTCGATCACGTGCCCTGAGCCTAGAGGAGGCGTAGTAGTTATCGCAACTACTACGCCTCCTTCATCGGCTCGGCTCCGCGACGGGCTCAGGCGGCGCGGACCCGACGTTCGAGATCCAGCAGGAACTGCTTGCGTTCCAGTCCGCCGCCGTAGCCGGTGAGGCTCCCGGACGCGCCCACGACCCGGTGGCAGGGCACGATGATGCCGATCGGGTTGCGGCCGTTGGCCAGGCCGACGGCTCTGGACGCGGCCGGCCGGCCGATCTCGCGGGCGAGTTCGCCGTAGCCTCTTGTCTCGCCGTACGGAATGGCCCGCAGCCCGGCCCACACCTCCTGCTGGAACTCCGTGCCCACCGGCGCGAGCGGTACGTCGAACTCACGAAGCCGCCCGGCGAAGTACGCCTCCAGCTGCGCGGTGACCTCCTCGAACCCGTCCGGGTCCGGGACGCCGAACGTCTCCTGGCCGGGACGGTGCCGCTGGTCGGTCATGTAGAGGCCGGCGAGCACACCCTCGGTGGCGACCAGCGTGAGCGGCCCGACCGGGCTGTCGACGACCGTGTGGGTGCGCCGGTCTGCTTCCGGCGTCGCGGGCCGGGCCGTGGCCGCGGTGGTCGTCGCGCTCGCCGCGGTCGGCGTGGCAGTGGTGGAAGTGCTCATGCCGTCAACCTAACCTTTCCCCCGATCAGATCCTGGCGGGAATCCGACATCGTGGTGAGCCGGTGCCCTGACGAACGCCGCGACGCGAACGGGCCCGCCTCCTCCACGGTGGGAGGAAGCGGGCCCGAGCGATGACGGCGGATCACGGTGGATCGCCGTGCGCTGCCTCAGCTGAAGCGCGGGATGACCTCGTCGGCGAACCGCTGCAGCGGCTCGTGGTCGTAGGCCACACCAGGGATGTAGGTGATGAGGTAGTCCGAACCGGCCTCGACCAGCGCCTCGACCTTCGCGGCGATCTCGTCGGCGGTGCCCACGACGTTGGCGTCGGCGAACTGCTCGTAGCTCATCCGGCCACGGGCCTTCGCGGTCGCCTTCTCGGGGTCGGCGCCGGCCTCGATCGGGAACACGTTCAGGCTGGTCGACTTGATGATCGAGTCGTAGTCGCGGCCGAGCTTGTCGCAGTGCGCCTTGAGCACCGACGCCTTGTGCTTGAACGCCTCGGGGTCACCGCCACCGATGTTGGCCGCGTCGCCGTACTTCGCGACCAGCTTCAGCGTGACCTTCTCGCCGCCGCCGCCGATCCAGAACGACGGGTGCGGCTTGCGCGCGCCCTTCGGCTCGTTGTACGGCTTGTCGATGGAGTAGTACTTGCCGTTGAAGACCGGCGCGTCCTCGGTCCACATCTTGTAGATGAGTTCGGTGGCCTCACGGAACGCACCCATCCGGTCCCGCAGCTCCGGCCACTCGTAGCCGTATGCCTTCCACTCGTGCTCGTACCACCCCGCGCCGATGCCGGCGTAGAGGCGGCCGTGGCTCGCGACGTCGACCGTGGAGGCGATCTTGGCGTACAGCGCCGGGTGGCGGTAGCCGTTGCAGCCGACCATCTGGCCCACGTTGACCCGCTGGGTGTCGCGCACCAGCGTCGAGGTGATCGTCCAGCACTCGAACGTGGTGTTCTGCGTGGGCTCGGGCACCGTGTGGAAGTGGTCGTAGACCCAGATCGAGTCCCATGGTCCCGCGTCGGCGGCCTTGGCGACGGCGGTCATCGCTTCGTACTGTTCGACCGGATCGGAGATCTCGGTCAGGTCCATCCGCCAGCCTTGGGGTACGAACACACCGAAACGCATGGTCATGCGAACTGTCCCTTCGTCGTGTCCGCTTACCGGACACCTCGCTTGGGACCCTACCGACAGCCGACGAACGATCGGTGACGTCAGTGTGGCCAGGCAGCGGGGCACGACCGGTATCGGACGCGAGGCCACCCGGCTCGGTCACCGGACCAGTGCGCACGACCACGCAGGATGACCCGACGACGACGGAACGGACACCCCTTGCCCAACTCTCAGCCCGACACGCAGCCCGACTCGCAGCCCGACTCGCAGCCCGACTCGCAGCCCGAACTTCAGGTGATCATCGCGGCGCCGACACCGTTCGGTCCCGACCGGTCGCTCGACCTCGCCGGAGTTCGCACCCTGCTGGCCCGCGTCGCGTCCTACGGCGTGGACGGGGTGCTGGTCGCCGGTACGAACGGCGAGTTCGTCGCGTTGTCCGACGCCGAACGCCTGGCCGTCGTCGAGGCCGCGCTGGAGGTCTGGCCGAACACCGATGACGTCTACGCCCATGTCGGGGCGGCGACGACCTACCAGGCCGTGGCGCTCACCCGGGCGACGGTCGGCCTCGGTGCGCGCAGACTCGCCGCGCTCACCCCCTACTACCACCCGGCCAGCCGGCAGGTGGTGCTCGACCACTTCCGTGCCGTGGCCGACGCGGCCGGCGGGGCGCCGGTGTACGCGTACCTCTTCGAAAGCCTCACCAACACCCGCGTGGACGTGGAACTCCTGGCCGAGCTGGCAACGATCCCAGGTCTGGCCGGGGTGAAGGTCAGCGGACAGCCGGTGGACGCGGTGGCCGCCTACCGCGCGGCTTTGCCCGCGGAGTTCGCGGTCTACTCCGGCGCGGACATCGACCTGGCCCGGGTCCACCGCGTCGGTGGTACGGGCGTCGTCTCGGGTGTCTCCACGGCCTTCCCCGCACCGTTCCTGGACCTGGCGGCCGCGGTGCGGGCAGGCGACGACGCGGCCGAGAAGCGCGCGCAAGCCGAGGTTGACACGGTGGTGCACGCGCTGTCCGGTGGCGTGGCGAGCCTGAAGGCCGCGCTGGACCTGCTGGGGTTGCCGGCCGGGCCGGTGCGGGTCGGCGTCGACCCGCCGTCCGCGCGGGAGTACGAGCACATCCGGCAGCTCACCGAACGGCGAGGGTCCGCGACCCGGAACCCGAGCTGACGGCCGGCGTCGAAGCTGCTGCCTCCCCAGCAAGGCGAAACGCGCCGGATGCGCTGTGGGTGCGCAGGTCCAGCACCTCGTCCACCAGGTCGGCGGGGACCGCGCGGTGGGTGACGAGGACGACCGTGCGGTCACCGGCGGCGGTGAGCAGGTCGCGGGTGAGTGCGGTGGCGTCCGGCTCCGCGAGGTGCTCGGTGGGCTCGTCGAACACGACCACCGGCGTACCGGCCAGCAGGCACCGGGCCAGCGCCAGCCGCTGGCGTTCTCCGCCGGACAAGCGTTCGCCGTGTTCGCCGACCCGGGTGTGGATGCCGGCTGGGAACGATTCCAGCCGATCCAGCAGCCGGGCCCGCTCCAGGGCCTGGCGTACGTCGGCGTCGTCGGCACCGGGCCTGGCCAGCCGGACGTTCTCGGCCAGGGTGGTGTCGAAGATGTGCGCGTCCTGGGCGCACAGGCTGACCACCGTACGCACGTCGTCGGTGGCAAACCGGCGTACGTCCACGTCGTCCAGGCTGATCCGGCCCCGGCCCGGCTCGACGAACCGCACCAGCGCCTGGGCGAGCGTGCTCTTGCCGCATCCGCTCGGCCCGACCACCGCGATCCGCCGGCCCGGTGGCAGGTCCAGGTTGACACCGGTGAACACCCACGGCGCGTCCGGCGACCAGCGCACCGCGAGGTCGTCCACCCGCAGGTGGTGCGGACCGGGCGGCAGGGGCAGCGGCCGGTCGGGTTCGGCCACCGGCTCCGGCGCCGACCGCAGCTGTGCCAGCCGGGCCAGCGCCGGACGTGCTCGCGCCGCACCGAGGGCCGCCGCCGGGATCGGGGCGAACACGTCCGCCAGCGCCAGCGGGACCAACGCCACCACGGCCAGCAGCACCGGGTCCAGCCGGCCGCTGACGACCGCGGCTATCCCCGCGGCGAGCCCCACCAAGCAGGCCGCTCCGACCGCCAGCACCAGCCCGGCCGAGCCGAGCCCGGCGCTCCAGGCCGACCTGCGCTCGGCCCGCCGAAGCCGTTCGCTACTGGCACGCACGTTGTCCAGTACCGGGCCGGTCGCGCCGTAGGCCAGCAGGTCCGGCGCCCCGTCGAGGAGTTCGGTGGTGGCGGTGGCCAGCCGGCCGCGCTCGGGAGCGACCGCACGCTCGGCCGCCCGGCCGGACCGGGCCACCAGCCACGGCACCACGACCAGGGCCAGTCCCACGCCCCCCGCGGTCGCCATCCCGGCAACCGGAAGGACCAGACCGAGGAACACCGCCGTGGCGGCCCCGGTGATTCCGGCCGCCGTCACCGGCAGAGCCACCCGCAGGATCACGTCCAGCACCGCGTCCACGTCGGCGACCAGCCGGGCGAGCAGGTCACCGGAGCGGAACGCCGCCAGCCCGCCGGGAGCCAGCCGCTCCAGCCGGCGGTAGGCGTCGGCGCGGACGGCACCCAGCAGCCGGTACGCCGAGTCGTGCGCGAGGAGTCGTTCGACGTAGCGCAGAACTCCCCGGCCGAGCCCGAACGCGCGCACGGCAACGATCGCGACCATCAGCACCAGCACCGGCGGATGCTGGGCTGCCCGGGAGATCAGCCACGCCGACGTGGCCAGCAGGGCGACGGCGCTGGCCGCCGCCGCGACACCCGCCGCCGCGGCGAGGACGAGCCGAGCCCCGGTCCGGCGAGAACTCCTGGCCACGCGGAGGCCCTCGGTCATGCGAGCTGTCCTGGTCATGCGAGCGCTCCGGCGAAGGGGCGACCGGGCCGCGAGGTGGGGGTCGGTCGCAGAGGTACCTCCACGACCCGGTCGGCAAGTGGGAGGAGCGTCGGCCGGTGCGTGACCACCACCGTGGTGACGCCGCACGTCCGCAGCCGGGCGAGTTCGGCCCGCACCTGCTCCTCGGTTCCGGGATCCAGCCCGGCGGTGGGTTCGTCCAGCAACAACAGGCAGCCACGGCCGGTCGCCAGCCGCCGCTCCACCCGGGCCAGCGCGCGGGCGAGCGCGACCCGGCGAACCTGCCCGGCGGACAGACCCGCACCGCGTTCGCCCACCGGCCGGTCGGGGTCCAGGTCAGCGGCACCGGCTCGGGCCAGGGCGGCCGTGACCTGGCTGCGGTCGGCTTCCGGGTCGCCGAGCCGGACGTTGCCGGCCACCGTGCCGGCCAGCAGGTAAGGGCGTTGGGGTACCCAGGCGACGCCTGCCCGCCAGGCCACCGGGTCGACGCGGTCCAGGTCGCACCCACCGGCGAGCAGCTGCCCGGACGCCGGGGTCACGAAGCCGAGCAGGCCGGCCAGCAAGGTGGACTTGCCCGCACCGCTCGGCCCGGTGACCGCCACCGTCTCCCCCGGCTGTACGGTCATCGTCAACCCTGCAAGGGCCGGCGCGTCACGGTCCGGATAGCGGACCTCGAGGTCGCGTACCGTCAACCGGACCTTGCCCGGGTCGATCGAGGACTCGGACGCCGGGCGATCGGGCAGCGGCGTCTCCAGCACCCGGAACGCCTCCTCCGCCGCGGCGAGCCCGTCGGCACTGGCGTGGAAGTGCGTACCCACCATCCGCAACGGGAGATAGGCCTCCGGCGCCAGCACCAGAACCAGCACGGCGGTCCGCAGGTCCAGCTCACCCTCGACCAGCCGCAGCCCGATCCCGACCGCGACCAGCGCCACCGACAGGGTGGCCAGGAGTTCGAGGACGAGTGCGGACAGGAACGCGATCCGCAGGGTGGCCAGCGACTCCCGCCGGTGCTCGTCGGACACCTCGCGCAACGCCCGTGCCTGCGCCTTCGCCCGGCCGAAGAGCTTCAGCGTGGGCAGGCCCGCGACGACGTCGGCGAAGTGGTGCGCCAGCACCGCCAGCGCCCGCCACCGTCGCCTGGTCTGAGCTCGGGTGGCCAGCCCCACCAGGACCATGAAGACCGGGATCAGCGGCAGCGTGAGCGCCACGATCACCGCGGACAGCGGGTCGGCGGTGAACAGGCACACCACGACGGCGGCCGGGACGATGGTGGCAAGGACGAGTTGCGGCAGGTAACGCGCGAAGTAGCCGTCCAGCGCGTCCAGGCCGGACGTCACCAGCGTGGTCAGTGCGGCCCGGCGCTCGGTGCCCAGCCAGGACGGGCCGAGCTCGGCGACATGCTCGGTGATCCGCTGACGCAAGGACGCCTTGACAGCGGCCGACGACCGCTGGGCGGCCACCTCCTGTCCCCAGGCGAGCCCGGCGCGGGCCGTGACGACCAGCCCCAGCAGGGCAAGCGCCCATCCGTACCCCGTCGTCTCCCCCGCTCCTGCACGCCCACCGGAAGCACCGTCGAACACCCCGCTGATCACGTCGGCCAGCAAGGTGGCCTGGGCGATCACCAGGCCGGCGGTCACCGCACCGAACCCGGCGGTCAGCCCGACGTACACCGCACTCGCCCGGGCGTACCGCAGAAGCCGCGGGTCGAGCGGCCGCACCGTCGACGCCGCGCTCATCCGGCCACCCGCTTGCGGAAGACCCAGTACGACCAACCCTGGTAGGCGAGTACGGCCGGCAGGATCACCAGCCCGGCGATGGTGAGGATGCGTAGCCCGTACGCCGGTGAGGCCTCGGTGAGCACCGTCAGGTCGTGCGCCCGGCCGAGGGTGGACGGCATCAGCGTCGGGAACGCCGAGCAGAAGACCGCCACCACCGTGGCACCGACCGCTGCCGTGGTGCCGGCGAACGCCCAGCCGTCGTGGCGCAACAGGACCCCGGCAACCACGCCCAGACCCGCCACCGCGCCAACCAGGTCGACCCACCCGGACAGCCCGCCGGCGGGACTCGCTCGCAGCGCGGTCCACAGCCAGAATCCGCCGCCGAGCAGTACGGCCGGAACACTCGCCACCGCGAGCGCCCGGCTCGCACGGGCACGCAGTTCGCCGGTCGTACGCAGCCGCAGGAACGCCGCACCATGCAGCAGGCACAGCGCGAGCAACGCGCACCCACCCAGCAGGGCGTACGGATGCAGCAGCGCGCCGAAGCCGCCGACGAGTACGCCGCGCCCGTCCAGTGGCAGGCCGCGGGCCGCGCCGGCCAGCGCGACGCCCCACGCCAACGGCGGCAGGGCCGAGCCGACCGCGACACCCAGGTCGCACCGGCGGCGCCACCGGTCGCCGTCGTGCTTGCCGCGAAACTCCAGCGCGACACCACGCAGGATCAGCGCGACCAGGATCGCCACCAGCGGGAGGTAGTAGACGCTCGTCAGGGTCGCGTACCACCCCGGGAACGCCGCGAACATCGCGCCGCCGGCCACCACCAGCCACACCTCGTTGCCGTCCCAGACCGGCGCGATGGTGGACAGCAGCCTGCTGCGCTCGGCATCGTCGCGGCCGAGCACGCGGGCGAGCACACCGACTCCGAAGTCGAAGCCCTCCAGGACGAAGTAGAGCGTCCAGAAGAAGACGATCAACCCGAACCACAGCGTCGGCAGGTCCATCGTTGCTCTCCCTTTCGTCAGTAGGCGAAGGTGATCGGGCGGTCTGCCCCGTCGGCGTCCCGGTCGGCCCGGTCGCCGGGGTCACGTCCGGGCGGTGCGGGCTCCGCGTCGTCACCGTCGTCGGGCGGCAGGTCGGGCACCTGCCGGGCGACCCGGCGCAACAGGCCGAGTTCCACCACCGCGAGCACGCCGTACACGACGGTGAAGGCGGCCAGCGACACTGCCACCTGCCAGGCGGCGGTTCCCGGCGAGGCCCCGTCCGCGGTCTGGAACAGCCCGTACGCAAGCCACGGTTGACGGCCGCCCTCGGTGAACAGCCAGCCGAAGCTGTTGGCCAGCAGCGGCAGGAACGGCACTGTCAGCGCGACCCGGGGCACCCAGCGGTTGGCGAGCAACCCCGGCTTGCGCAGCACCAGCAGCCCGACCAGGGCGAGAAACGCCGCGAGCAGACCGAAGCCGATCATCAGCCGGAAGCTCCAGTAGGTCACCGGCACGTTCGGCACGTAGTCGCCGGGCCCGAACGCCGCGACCGCCTTCTCCTGCAGCTGGTTGACGCCCTCCACCTTGCCGGTGAAGCTACCGGTGGCCAGGAACGACAGCAGATCGGGAAACCGGAAGCTCCACAGCTCCCGCCGCCCGTCCGCCGTTCCCAGGGTCAGCAGCGAGAACCCCGCGGGCTGCTCGGTGTCGAACAGCCCCTCGGCCGCGGCCACCTTCATCGGCTGCAGCTGGGTCATCAGCTTCATCATCAGGTCGCCGGTGACGACCACGCCCAGGGCCGCGACGACCACCACGCCCGACCCCACCTTGGCCGCGGTGCGAAACGCCACCCTGGCGGCCTCGGTCGCGTGCGAGCGGGCCAGGTGCCAGAACGCCACACCGGCGACCAGTGCGCCGCCGGTGAGCAGGCACGCGGCCGCGGTGTGCAGACCGGCCTCGATCGCGACCGGGTTCGTCAGCAGGGCGGTGAAGTCGGTGAGCTCTGCCCGTCCGGTCGCCGGGTCGATCCGGTAGCCGACGGGATGCTGCATCCAGGCGTTGACGCTCAGGATGACGTACGCCGAGATCTGGGTGCCGATGGCGACCAGCCAGATGCAGCCGAGATGCACCACCCGCGGCAGCCGGTCCCAGCCGAACACCCACAGGCCGAGGAACGTCGACTCCAGGAAGAAGGCGAGCAGTCCCTCGATGGCCAGCGGTACGCCGAAGATGTCGCCGACGAACCGCGAGTAGGCACTCCAGTTCATCCCGAACTGGAACTCCTGGATCAGCCCGGTCACGATGCCGACCGCGAAGTTGATGATGAAGATCTTGCCGAAGAACTTCGTCAACGTGAGGTAGCGCCGCGCTCTCGTGACGAACCACGCCGTCTGCAGGCCGGCCACGATCGCCGACAGCCCGATCGACAGCGGAACGAAGAGGAAGTGGTAGACGGTGGTGATGCCGAACTGCCACCGCGCGAGGTCGACTGCACCCATGCCTGAATACTACTTCTTGTAGTACGACAGAGCGTCGTAACCTTGCTCACACCGGGCCGGCGTGGTCGCGCGAAGTGTCGTGCCCTACCCGGGGCCCCTACCCGAGGCCCTGCCGGAGGTCGCGGGGACGGGACGGAACGCCCAGGCCAGCTTCGGCTCGACCGCCCACCGGGTCGCGGCGCGCACCGGCGGAAGGGACAGCAGCCCGGCGAGCACCACGCCGGCCGCCGCGGCGACCAGTACGCCGACATTGGTGTGCAGCGCGGGGTGGTCGTACCACCCGAGATAGTCGGCCACCTTCACCGGCACGCCGTGCAGGAGATAGATGTACAGCGTGATCGCGCCCAGCGCGGTGAACCACGTCTTCCTCGTGGGCACCAGCGCGAGGAACGCGGCGGACAGGACCGTCGCGCTCACCAGCATCCCGACCCGCATGGCCGTACCGGTGAGGTTGTCCACCCCGAGGTACTCGTTGCTGCGCCGCCAGAAGACCCACTCCACGCTCATCCGGGTCTGCGCCCAGTAGGCCACCACCAGGCCGCCGGCCAGCACCGGTACGGCCAGGATCCGCACCCAACGCCGCCGCAGGTAGCCGAAATGCTCCGGTTTCAGCATCATCCCCAGCACGAAGAACGGCAGCAGGCTGAGGATCCGGCCGGTTTCCAGTACGCCCGGAAGCTCCTGCAGCCCGGCAGCCAGCGAGATCAGCACCGCCACCGCCAGCGGCCAGCGGATCCGCAGCCAGACCGGCGTCGACAGCCGCCAGGCGAACAACGCGAGCAGGAACCACACCAGGAAGTACGGGTCGAGCAAGGTCGGGTTGACATCATGCCCGCCCACGAACCGGCTCAGCGCCATGTACACGATCTGGAAGAGGACGTACGGCGCCAGCAACTGCGTGACGAGCTTGCGGGCCTTGTTCTTCGAGTACGGGAACCGCCGGGAGAAGTAGCCGGACACGATGATGAACACCGGCATGTGGAACATGTACAGGAAGAGGTAGAGCGCCCGGCCCGACGGCACGTCACGCAGCGCCTCCATCGCGTGACCGGCGACCACCAGCACGATGGCGATGTACTTCGCGTTGTCGAAGAACGGGTCGCGGGTCTTCGCCACCCGCCCGGTGACCTCGGGCCCGGTGGTCTCGGTGGTCTCGGTGGCGGCACTCTCCGTGGTCACGGCGTCCGAGGCGGCACCGTCCCTCGCGCCATTGTGCCGGGCGTCACCGTCGAAGGACGGCCTCACCGGGTCGGACGAGGGGGTTCCGGGCTCAGCGGCAGATGTCACCACCGGCGGGACGATACCTACCGGCCCGGCGGCGGCCAAACCGACGACGGGCCGATGACGGGCCGATGACGGGTTCGGCAGCCTGCCGAACGCCTACCGCGTGATCGAAGCCACAGCACCCCGCACCCACCGACACCGACCGAGTACGACACAGCGTCGTAGAATCGCGACATGGCGCGGTTGGGAAACCTCGAACGCGAGGTCATGGAACACGTCTGGTCAGCTACGGAGCCGGTCACAGTGCGCGAGGTCCACGAGGCGCTCGCGGTCGAACGTGACCTGGCCTACACCACGGTGATGACGGTCCTGGACCGGCTGGCGAAGAAGGGTGTCGTAATCCGGGTGCGCGACGGCCGCGCCTATCGCTACCAGGCGGCCGCGGGCCAGGACCAGCTGGTCGCCGACCTGATGCGCGAGGCGCTCGACGGGGCCAGCGGGGCGACCCGGGCCGCCGCTCTCGTCCGGTTCGTCGACCAGGCGTCCCCGGAGGAGGCGGCCGCCCTGCGCGAGGCCCTCGCCGAGGTGGACGCGACCGCCGCCCGGCCCCGCCGACGGACTCCCCGGAGCTGACCATGACGCCGGTCGTCCTCGGTGCGCTGGCGCTGCTTCTCACCTGGCCGGTGCCCGAACTCCTCGGCCGCGCCACGTGGCCTTCACTGGTCCCCCGCGCCGCGCTGGTGCTGTGGCAGGCGCTGGCGCTGGCCGCCGTACTCGCCGCTCTCGGCGCCGGCCTGAGCCTGGGCACCGACGTCCTGCTGCGGCCAGGCCAGGGAGCGGCGCAGACCACCCTCCAACTCGCGGTCACCCTGCTCACCGTCGTGGTCGCGGTCCGGCTGGCGTGGGCGAGCCTGCTGGTCGCGGTCCACACCCGTGCCCGGCGCCGCCGCCACCGGATGGTGGTCGACCTGGTGGGAACACCCGGCGAGCGGCTGCACCCCGCGCGGCCGGACTCCGCCCGCCTGCAAGGTGAGGAACTCGGCATCCGGGTGCTCGCCGAGAGCAGGCCGTTCGCATACTGCCTGCCGGGGATGCGGTGCTCCCGCGTCGTGGTGTCCTCCGGCGCACTGGACCAGCTCGCCCCCGAGGAGCTGGACGCTGTCCTCGCGCACGAACGCGCGCATCTGCGAGCTCGCCACGACCTGGTGCTCGAGGCGTTCACCGCGCTGCGGCAGGCGTTCCCGCGCTGGGTACGCAGCCGCACGGCGTTCGAACGCGCACACCTGCTGGTGGAGATGCTCGCCGACGACGCCGCCCGGCGCCGGGTCGGGGCTCCCCCGGTCGCCCGCGCCCTGGTGACGCTGGCGTCCACCCCGGCCGCACCGGCCGGCGGGCTGGCCGCCGGTGGCACCGGAACCCTCGCCCGGGTACGCCGGCTGGCACAGCCCGGCGAACCCCACCGGGCCCTCGCGACCGCCACCTACCTCGCGGCGGCCGCGCTGGTGGTGGTGCCCACGCTCACCCTGGCCGTGCCGTGGCTCGCGCGGTTGGTCGAACACCTGGCCTGAGGTCAGGGTCTGTCCTGGCCGGCGCGGTATGTCAGGCCGCGTCCTCGTACTGCCCGTTCAGGCCGGGGCGGTCCGGATGGAGCAGATGACCGTCCTGGTAGTCGTTGGTGTCCTCTTCGGGCGTGGGTGTGCTCGGGGTGCGGGCAAAGACCGCGACGAGCGCCATGACCACCAGCGCGAGCGTCGTGATCGCCAGCAGCGAGCCGATGAGAGCAATCACATTGTGAGAGTCCCCTCCGCCGGTCCGACGAAAACGCTTCCGCCCGACGGAAATCTGCTGGAGGTACGACGGAATTCTCGCGAGATCCCTTGCCCGCTTGGCGAATCGGGTCGTCTGCCCGGCTTGCACCACTCGTGCGGGCGCCGGATCCCTGTCAGAGAAGGGGAAACCCGGCATCCGGGATCAGACCACCGTCGGCACACGCGTTCGTCGCCGTACGGAACCAAAGCCTCGAACGAGTTCCGCCGGTCAGGTCAGGTCAGCTCAGGTCGAGCCTGGCCAGGTCAGGAACGTCAGGAACGTCAGGTCAGGGCGCGTGCGAGCGCGTCGGCGCAAGCTCGGGTTGACAGTGGCCCGCCGAAGAACCACGTCCTCTCGCCGAGCCGGTGCACCCTCTTCTCGGCAACGAACGCGAGCCCCTGCCAGTCCGGCCCGTCGGCCATGGCGCCGGTGAAGATGTCGTTCTGGCGGTCGGCCAGGTAGAGGAAGTCCGCCGCGGACACCTGCCCGAGGTCCGCGGGGCCGACGGTGGACAGGCCGTACTGGTCCGGTTCGCCCCGCCAGGCGTTCTGCAGGCCGAGCCTGCCCAGCAGGTCCCCGGCCAGCGAGGTCCGCCCGAACATCCGGATCGTCGGTACGCCCTCCAGGGAGTAGCCCTGGGCGAGCGCCACCGGCAGGTTCGCCGCACCCGCGGCGGCCAGCTTCGACCGATCCCGCGCGATCGCGTCGTCCAGCCCGCGCAGCACCCAGGCGGCCAGGTCGGTACGGTCGACCGCCCGGGCCACCGCGGCGAACGTCGTCCGCATCTCCGTCCAGGCGGACATGTCGGGGCGGTACGGGTCGAACACCAGCACCGGCGCGATCCGGCGCATCTGCGCCACAAGCGCGTTGGTCTCGTCCTTGCCGACGAGGATGAGGTCGGGCCGCAGGGCGCGCACCACCGTCGGATCAGGCTGCTGGCGCGGCCCGACCTCGGCGGTGGTGCGGTCCAGCCGGGGACCGCCGCCGACCCAGGCCGCGTAGCCGGCCTTGTCCGCCACGCCGACCGGCCGGACCCCGACGGCCAGCAGGTCCTCGACGTACGTCCAGTCCAGCGCCACCACCCGGCGGGCCGGCGCCCGCAGCCGCACCGCACCGTTCACGTCGGTGACGGTCACCGGTTTCGGCAGAGCAGCCCGGGCACGCGCGGCCGCGGAAGCCGGGCTCGCCGAGGCGGTCACGGATGCGCTCGGGGAGATGGAAGTGCTCGGGGACGCCGAGGCGCTCGCGGACGGCGAGGCGCTCTGGGCCGGCGAACCTCCGCCGGAGCAGGCCACCAGTCCGGCGGCGAGGAGCACGCAGACCACGAGAGCGCACACACGTCGTACGGACACCGCGGTTCGCCTCTCTCGGTGGTGGGGCGTCCTCCGGACGCTTACCCACCGCGGGCCCCGGCATGTCCCGAGCGGATCCTAGGCGGACTCCGCCTCGCGGATCCGCTGGCTGATCACCGCCGACACGCCGTCGCCGCGCATCGACACGCCGTACAGCGCGTCCGCGACCTCCATCGTGCGCTTCTGGTGGGTGACGACGAGCAGCTGGCTGTTCTCCCGCAGCTCCTCGTAGATCTCCAGCAGCCGGCCGAGGTTGGTGTCGTCCAGCGCCGCCTCCACCTCGTCGAGGAGGTAGAACGGGCTGGGCCGGGCCTTGAACAAGGCGACCAGGAACGCCACCGCGACCAGCGAGCGTTCGCCACCGGACAGCAGCGAGAGGCGCTTGACCTTCTTGCCCGGCGGGCGGGCCTCGACCTCGATGCCGGTGGTGAGCATGTCGTCGGGGTTGGTCAGGACGAGCCGCCCGTCACCGCCCGGGAAGAGCCGGTCGAACACCTGCTCGAACTGCTTCTCCACGTCGCGGTAGGCGGCGGTGAACACCTGCTCGACCCGCTCGTCGACCTCCCGGACGATCTCCATCAGGTCCTTGCGGGTGGCGCGGAGATCCTCCAGCTGGCGGGACAGGAACGTGTGGCGCTCCTCCATCGCCGCGAACTCCTCCAGGGCGAGCGGGTTGACCTTCCCCAGCAGGTTCAGCTGACGCTCGGCTGCCTTGAGCCGCTTGGTCTGCTCGGCCCGGTCGTAGGGCCGCGGCTCGCCCTCCGCCTCCTCACCCGGCGCGGGCTGGGACGGTGGTACGGGAACCTCCGGGCCGTACTCGCGGGCGAGCGTCTCCGGGTCGACGCCCAGCTCCTCCACGGCGCGGGTCTCCAGCTGCTCGATCCGCATCCGCTGCTCGGCCCGGGCCATCTCGTCGCGGTGCACCGAGTCGGTCAGCTCGTCCAGCTCACCGGCCAGGGCGCGGACCTTCTGCCGGACGGTGTTGATCTGCGCCTCGCGGGCGGTGCGGGCCTGTTCGGCCTCCTGCCGCTCCCGCCCGGCCGCGGCCAGCGAGCCGTCCAGGCGGGCGAGGACCTGGCGTACGGCGGAAAGGACGGCGGCGGCGACCTCCGCCTCACGGGCGCGGCGTTCCCGGCGTACCCGGGCGCGTTCGCGGGCCGCGCGCTCCTCGCGGGCCGCCCGCTCCAGGGAGTCGGCCCGGCCGGACATCGCCCGGCCGCGTTCCTCGGCGGTACGCAGCCCGAGCCGGGCCTCCATCTCGCGCTGGCGGCCGTCGCGGCACACCTCGGCGAGCCGGTCGCGCTCGTCGGTGGACGGCTCCTCGTCGGGGCTGTCCTCGGCGGTGGACAGCCGCTCCTGCAGCTCGCCCAGGCCGCTCTGGTCGCGGACGACCGCCTGCCGGGCCTCCTCGATGGCGGTGCCGAGGCGCTCGGCCTCCGCCTGCGCCGACCGTGCCGCCGAGCCCAGCTGGCCCAGGCGTTCGGCGACGGCGGCGAGCTCGGCGTCGGACTCGTGCAGCCGGTTGAGCGCCTGCTCCGCACCGGCCGCGGCGGCCTTGCGGCGCTCCTCCGCCTCGGCGCGTTCGGCGCGCAGGCGTTCGGCCCGGGTGCTCGCCTCGCGCAACCGCTCGGCGGCGTCGTCGACGGCGGCCTGGACCTCCAGCAGGCTGGGCTGGGCGGCCGAACCGCCGTACGCGGTGTGTGCGCCCAGCAGGTCGCCCTCGCGGGTCACGGCCATCACGTCCGGCTGGTCGGTGACCAGCGCCCGGGCGGCGGCGAGGTCGTCGACCACGGCGACCCTGGCCAGCAGCCGGACCAGCGCGGGCAGTACCTCGGCCGGGGCGCTGGCCACGTCGACGGCGTAGCGGGCGCCCGGAGGCAGCGCGGGCCAGTCCGACGGAGCACCCTCGGCGCCCGGGCCGGCACCGCCGACCAGCAGCCCCGCCCGGCCAAGGTCCTCGGTACGCAGGTGGTGCAGCGCGGCCACGGCCGAGTCGACCGACTCCACCGCCACCGCGTCGGCGGCCCGGCCCAGCGCGCCGGCGACGGCCGCCTCGTAGCCCGGCTCCACCGACAGCAGGGCGGCGACCGAGCCGAGCTGGCCGGACACGCGTTCGGTGGCGGCGAGCAGCTCGGCGGCGCCGTCCTTGCGGGCCAGCCCCAGCTCCAGTGCCTCCTTGCGGGCGGCCAGCGCGGCGCGCTCGCGTTCGGCCTCCTCCTGGTCCTGGCGCAGCGTCACCAGCTGTTCCTCGAGCGCCTCCAGGGCGCCCTGGGCGGACTCGTACTGCGCGTCCAGGCCGCGTTCGCCGGCGTCCAGGCTCGCCACCTGGCTCTCCACCGCGACGAACTCCTCCTGCGCCTGCTCCGCGCGGTCGCTCGCCTCGGCCCGGGCGGCGGTGAGGCGCTCCACCTCGGCCTCGCGGGCCTCCAGCCGGCTGCGCACGGAGTTGACCTGGCCGGTGAGCCGGGCCAGCCCCTCGCGCCGGTCGGCGGCGGCGCGGGACAGCGCGGCGATCCGGCGTTCCTCCTCCGCCAGCGCGCGCTCGGAGGCCTGCCGGTGCCCGACCGCCTGGTCCAGCGCCTCGCGGTGGGACTCGGTCTCGGCGGCGATCGCCTCCTCCTCGGCCCGCACCCGGCGCGCCTCCTCGTCCAGCTGGTCGGGGTCGCGGCCGGGGCGTTCCTCCTCCCGCGCCTCGGCGAGATGGCGGCTGCGCTCGACGGCCAGTCCGGCGGTGCCGCCCAGCCGCTCCTTGAGGCTGGACAGGCGGTACCACGTCTCCTGTGCCCGGGCCACCCGCGGCGCGTCGGCCCGCAGGCTCTCCTCCAGCTCGGTCTCCTGCGCCTGGACGACACTCAGTTCGCGCTCCACGACGGCGCGGCGCTCGCGGACGGCGGACTCGTCGGCCACCTCCTGGGCCAGCGTGGTGGTGAGCTGGACGAGATCGTCGGCGAGCAGCCGCAACCGGGCGTCGCGGGCGTCGGCCTGGATCACCGCCGCCTTGCGGGCGGCCTCGGCCTGCTTGCCCAGCGGCCGCAGCGCACGCCGGATCTCGGTCAGGAGGTCCTGCAGGCGGGTGAGGTTTCCCTCGGTGGAGTCCAGCTTGCGGAGCGCCTTCTCCTTGCGCTTGCGGTGCTTGAGGACACCCGCCGCCTCCTCCACGAAGCCGCGCCGGTCCTCCGGGGTCGCGTGCAGGATGGAGTCGAGCCGGCCCTGTCCGACGATGACGTGCATCTCCCGGCCGATACCGGAGTCGGAGAGGAGTTCCTGGACGTCGAGGAGCCGGGACGTACGGCCGTTGATGCTGTACTCCGAGCCACCGTTGCGGAACATCATCCGGCTGATGGTGACCTCGGCGTAGTCGATCGGCAGGGCGCCGTCGCTGTTGTCGATGGTGAGGATCACCTCGGCCCGGCCCAGCGGGGCCCGCCCGGACGTGCCGGCGAAGATGACGTCCTCCATCTTGCCGCCGCGCAGGCTCTTGACCCCCTGCTCACCCATCACCCAGGCGATCGCGTCGACGACGTTGCTCTTGCCCGAGCCGTTCGGGCCGACCACACAGGTGATGCCCGGCTCGAAGTGCAGGGTCGTCGAGGACGCGAACGACTTGAACCCACGGAGCGTCAGGCTCTTGAGGTACAACGCGCGCTCTCCTCGGTGCTTCCGGGGCCGGCCGGGACTCGATGGTCCGGGGCGCCGGCCTGGGCGTGGTCTGGGCACTGGTCCGGGTGCGGGGGCACGACCCTACGCGGGCCGGTGCGGACCTGTGCCCGACGATACCGGGGGTGAGCGCCGGAGCCGCTCGCGACGCGGCGGGGAAAACGCCCTCCGAAACGTTCCGGGCACAACAAAACGGGACGCCTCAGATGAGGCGTCCCGTTCCATCTCGGTCTTTCGAGGCTGGTCCACTCAGTGAGACCGGATCTCCCTCAGGTCAACGCGGGCTCGTGCCGGGCGTCGATGGTGAGCAGTTGGTCTTCGTGCACCACTGCGGAGAGGGAGTCGTTTTCTGCCTGAAGACGCGTCACATGCGCCTCCAGCTCCGATACTCGCTTTTGCAGACGTCGCACCTCGGAGACCAGACGGGGGTCGGGGCCACCGACGTGGCCGAGGAGCGCTTTCGCCATAGGGGGTCCTCCACGCTGAGTGACCTGAGGTTTTGGTCGCTACATCGCAGCACTCATGTGGGGCAGGGAGTGCGGCGGTGTTTCTAGAGTCTCACCACAGCGCCATGCCGTCAAGGTGACCGCACCACGACCCACCGTAGTCAAGTGATCGCACTCCCCACTTGTCCGGCAATATCGCCACCGGAACGCGAGATGGACGAAGCGACACCTCGATATTCGGAACGACTCAGATCCCTTGTACACAAGGGAAAACGTCCGTTCAGCTCGCCGTGCGTAGTTGTCCGACGTACGTCGAAAACGTTTGCCAACGTGGTAGAAGTCACCATCGACCGCGACGCGGACGAGGCTGACACCTCGGGCAGGTGAACGATGACCGATTCATGAAGGGATCCCGCCGCACGGCGTTTCCGCAACGTTCACACGGCTCGTCTTCCCTGCCGTACACCGAAAGCGAACGCGCGAAGTAACCACTTTCGCCGTTGACGTTGATGTACAGACTGTCGAACGACGTTCCGCCGGCGGCCAGAGCGGCGTTCATCACGTTGCGGACCTCTGTCAACAGCGTCCGCGCCTCGGTCCGCCGCAACGTGTCGGTGGCCCGGGCGTAGTGCAGCCGGGCCCGCCACAACGCCTCGTCGGCGTAGATGTTGCCCACCCCGGAAATCAGCCGCTGGTCGAGCAAGGCGCGCTTGACACCGGTACGACGGCGGCGCAGCGCGGCCACGAACTCGTCGTCGTCGAACGCGGGATCGATCGGGTCCCGGGCGATGTGCGCGATCTCGGCCGGCAGTTCGGCGCCGCCGGGACTGATCGACAGGCCACCGAACATCCGCTGGTCGACGAACCGCAGCTCCCAGGTCGGCTGGTCGGTGAACGTGAACCGGACCCGCAGATGGGGTTCGTCGGGGTGTTCGGTGGGTACGACGACGAACTGGCCGCTCATCCCCAGATGGGCGAGAAGGGCGTCACCGCTGTCCAGCGGCAACCACAGATACTTTCCGCGCCGCCGGGCTCCCACGACGCGGTGCCCGGCCAACTGGTCGGCGAAGTCCTGCGGGCCGGCCAGGTGGCGGCGGACCGGGCGGGGATGACCGACCACGACCGTGGCGATTGCATGCCCGACGACCAGCTTCTCGATGCCCGCACGGACGACCTCGACCTCGGGCAACTCCGGCATGCCCGGTCCCCTCGCTCAGGCCGGGGCCGCACCCGCGGCACCGCCGGTGGACCGGTCGGCGGAACCACCGACCTGCTGGCCGGCCGAGCCGTCGGTGCTCTCGCCCAGCATGGTGCGGATCGCCGTCCAGGCCGCCTCGGCGGCCTGCTGCTCGGCTTCCTTCTTGCTGCGGCCGGTGCCGACGCCGTGGTCGGTGCCACCGACAACGACGTGGGCGGTGAACACCTTCTCGTGGTCGGGGCCGCGCTCCTCCACGACGTACTCCGGCACGCCCAGCGAGGCACGTGCCGTGAGCTCCTGCAGGCTGGTCTTCCAGTCCAGACCCGCGCCCAGCCGGGCCGACGCCTCCAGCAGCGGGTCGAACAACCGGTGCACGAACTCCTGCGACAGCGGGAACCCGCCGGCGAGGTAGACCGCACCGATGACCGCCTCGACCGCGTCGCCGAGGATCGACGACTTGTCCCGGCCGCCGGTGGTCTCCTCACCGCGGCCGAGACGGAGGTACTTGCCCAGGTCCAGTCGCCGGGCGACGTCGGCGAGCGCCCGCATGTTGACCACCGCCGCCCGCAGCTTCGCGAGCTGCCCCTCGGACAGGTCGGGATGCGTGCGGAACAACGCGTCGGTGATCACCAGGCCGAGCACCGCGTCGCCCAGGAACTCCAGGCGCTCGTTGGTCGGCAGGCCGCCGTTTTCGTAGGCGTACGACCGGTGTGTCAGCGCGCGTTCGAGCAACGCGTCGTCAAGCACCAGCCCGAGCTTGGCGTTCAGCTCGGCGTACGCCACTGTCCCCCCGAGGCGATCCACTGACTCAGACCGAAACTCAGACGTCGAGAACCTGGCGGCGCCCGGCGCGAGGACCGTACTGGCCACACTGCGGGCACGCACGGTGCGGCAGGTGCGAGGACCGGCACGCGGGGTTGGCACAGATGACCAGCTGCGGGGCCGACGCCTTCCACTGCGCCCGCCGGCTGCGGGTGTTGCTCCGCGAAACCCTCCGCTTGGGAACGGCCACGCCACTACTCCTTTACATCGGGCCGTCGGGGCGAACCCGCGACCTCGTCCGTGTCGTTCTGGTCGTCCGGCACGATCGTGGCCAACGCCGCCCATCGAGGGTCGATCGCCGCCTCGTGCTGGTGGTCAGGGTCGTCTGCCAGGCGCGCGCCGCACTGCGGACACAGCCCCGGGCAGTCGTCACTGCACACCGGTTGGTACGGCAACGCGAGCACAACCGCGTCACGCACCACCGGCTCGAGGTCGAGCAGGTCGCCCTCGAGCCGACTGGCCTCGTCGTCCTCGATCTCGCTCTCCGGGAAGGCGTACAACTCCTGGAAGTCGACGTCGAGCGGTTGCTCGAGCGGCTCCAGGCAGCGCACGCACTCACCGGTCAGCAGCACCCGCGCCGTGCCTGACGCGAGCACCCCCTCCATCACCGACTCCAGCCGCAGAGCGAGCTCGATGTCGGTGCCTTCGGGAACGCCGAGGACGTCGATGCCGAGTCCAGCCGGTGCGGGCACCGAACGCCGGAGCTTACGTTGTGCCCCCGGGCGGCGGCCGAGCTCGCGAGTGTCGAACACGAGCGGCGCCTGAGGGTCGACGGTGCTCAAGGCGTCCTTGCTTTCTGTGTCGCAGGGCTGGATTCGGCCTCGATCGAGACCGGCTATCGAGAGTACCCGAGGGGCTGCGGTGCACTCAACGCGGCCCGGTCGCTCGCTCCCCGTGTCCGTTCGTGGAGCGTACGGGACACCGGACGCCGACCCGGGCGAACCCGGGCACATGCGGACCCACCACCCGAAACCGGCGGGTCAGCCGCCGGGTCACTCTCCGGGCAGGGGCGGTCCGTCCGGGTCGCCGCCGGCGAAGGTGTCGTCCAGGCTGCTGCGGTCGCGCAGGCGTTCCCTGCCGCGGGTCACCGAGTCCAGGGTCCTGCGCAGGGACTCCTCGAACTTCCCGAGCTTGGTCTCGACGTACTCGTCGACCTCCGCCGGCGACTTCGGGCCGCCGCCCCGGCCGGCGTTCGGGCCGCGGCTGCGCAGCTCCTCCCGGCCGCGGGACACCGAGGTCAGCGTCTTCTGCAGGGCGATCTCGAAGCCCGCCAGCTTGCCGTCCACGTAGTCGTCGACCTCACGGCGCAGCCCGTCGGCCTCCTCCTGAGCCTTGGAGGTGAGCTCGTCGGCGGCGGTGCGGGCCTCGCGATGGATGTCTGTGCGTTCGACGAGCTCGGCGCGCTGGCGGCGGGCCTCCTCGACCAGCCGGTCGGCCTCGGCCCGCCCTCCGGCGACGACCGCGTCCCGATCGGCGGCCACCTTGCGAGCCGTCTCGAACTCCTGCGGCAACATCCGCTGCGCCTCGTCGAACCCGGCGAGCAACTCGGTCCGGTTGACCAGGCACGACGCGGACAGCGGCACCGACCGGGCGCTCTGCACCATCCGGCGGAGCTCGTCGAGCTTGTGCTGCACGTCCACGATCTGTCCTTTCCGAATGCGGCCCCTTGCCGAGTCGGCCGAGGTTGTCACGACGTCGTCCCCGGGCCGGCCGGGCCGGTTAGGCCGGGGTGTCATCGAGCCGTGCGGTGAGCCGGCTCAGGACGTGCTCGGGCACCAGACCCGAGACGTCGCCACCGTACGTCGCGACCTCCTTGACCAGACTCGACGACAGGAAAGAGTACTCGGGGCTGGTCGGTACGAAGACGGTCTCGACACCGGTGAGGCGAAGGTTCATCTGCGCCATCTGCAGCTCGTAGTCGAAGTCGCCGACCGCCCGCAGCCCCTTCACGATCGCCTGGATGCCGTGCTCGCGGCAGAAGTCGACCAGCAGCCCGTCGAACGTCGCGACGCGTACCTCGGCGAGGTCCTTGGTGACCTCACGGATCAGCTCGACCCGCTCGTCCACGCTGAACAGCCCCGCCTTGCGCGGGTTGGCACCGACCGCGACCACCAGGTCGTCGAAGAGCCGAGCCGCGCGCACGATGATGTCCAGGTGACCGTTGGTCACCGGATCGAACGACCCCGGACACACCGCGCGGTGCACTGGCGCCTCCCCTGCCCTGTTGCGGTCCTGTCGTACTGCCCTGCTGCGAGTCCCTGCTGCGCTGTCCTGTCGACCGCGCGCCGGTCACCATCGGTGAGGGGTGTTACCCCTCGATGGTGCCCTCCCCACCCGCGGCGTGACCGTACCAAAGAGCCGTGTCGCCGTACTTCCGCATGCGGTCGGCGGTGAAGCCGGGAGGCCACGGGAACTCCGCCGACCGCGCGGACCGCTCGACCACGACCACCGCGTCAGGGGCCAGCCAGCCGTTGCCGGCGAGGCCGCGCAGGACGGCGGCCACGGAGGCGTCGGGCAGGGAGTACGGCGGGTCGACGTAGACCACGTCGAAGCCGCCCGGCTGCGGTGGCGGGCCGCCGACGACGCGCTCGACCCGGCCGGCCAGCAGGTTGCCGCCGGGCAGGCCCACCGTGCGGAGGTTGTCCCGGATCACCCCGACGGCCCGGCGGGCCACCTCGACCAGCACGACGGCGGACGCACCGCGCGAGAGCGCCTCGATCCCGACGGCGCCGCTGCCGGCGTACAGGTCGAGGAACCGCAGGCCCTCCAGTGAGCCCAGCTCGGAGCTGAGCGAGGCGAACAGCGACTCGCGTACGCGGTCCGAGGTCGGCCGGGTGTCCTTCCCGTCGGGCACGCTCAGCCGGCGCCCGCGGGCCTCTCCTGCGACGATGCGGCTCATCGCCGCCATCCTCTCGCACGCGGGGCGGGGCGCCGGGATCAGGCCGCCACCCGGGGAGCCGGGCCGTCCGGTGAGGCCGGGTCGTCAGGCGCGGGGCTCAGGTCTTCTCGAGGTAGTCGGCCCGGTCGTCGTCGTACAGCGCCGCCACCGCCACCGCCAGCGCGGGCTCACCGCGCAGGCCGGGGTCGGCGCCGACCACCTCCGCGGCGTCCGTGCGGGCCTGGGCGATCACCTTCTCGTCCCGGATCACCGCGAGCATCCGCAGGCTCGACCGGCGCCCGGACTGGTCGGCGCCGAGGACGTCACCCTCCCGGCGGTGTTCGAGGTCGATCCGGCTGAGCTCGAACCCGTCGGTTGTCGAGGCCACCGCGTCCATCCGGGCCCGTGCCGGTGACCCCTCGGCGGCACCGGTCACCAGCAGGCACAACCCGGGATGGCCGCCGCGGCCGACCCGGCCCCGCAACTGGTGCAGCTGGGACACCCCGAACCAGTCGGCGTCCATCACCACCATCGTGGAGGCGTTGGGTACGTCGACACCGACCTCGATCACCGTGGTCGCGACGAGGACGTCGATCTCGCCCGCGGCGAACCTGAGCATCACCGCGTCCTTGGCGTCGGAGGCCAGCCGGCCGTGCAGCAGGTCGACCCGCAACCCGGCGAGCGGCTCGTCGGCCAACTCGGCGGCGAGTGCGACCACCGCCGTCATCTCCCGCGAGCCCTCTGCCTCGACGTCGGCCGGGAGGTCGGAGGTGTCGGCGTCCTCGCCGCCGGGCTTGTCGTCGCCGTCGTCGCCGATCCGCGGGCAGACGACGTACACCTGCCGTCCGGCGTCGACCTCCTGGCGCACCCGGCGCCACACGTGGTCGATCCAGTCGGGCTTCTCCGCCAGCGGAACGACGTTGGTCTGGATCGGCGCACGTCCGCTCGGCAGCTCGCTGAGGGTGGAGACCTCCAGGTCGCCGAACACGGTCATGGCGACCGTGCGCGGGATCGGGGTGGCCGTCATCACCAGCACGTGTGGAGGGACGCCGCCGGCCTTGCCGGTGAGCGCGGCCCGCTGCTCGACGCCGAACCGGTGCTGCTCGTCGACCACCACCAGCCCGAGGTCGGCGAACTGCACCTTGTCCTCCAGCAGGGCGTGGGTGCCCACGACCAGACCCGCCTCGCCGGAGGCGGACTCGAGGAGCGCCTTGCGCCGGGCCGCGATGCCCTGCCCGCCGGTCAGCAGCGCCACCCGGGTGCCGTCCTCGGCGCCTCCGATGAAGCCGCGCTCGGCGAGCGGGCCGAGCAGGGCGGTGATCGAACGGTAGTGCTGCTGGGCGAGCACCTCGGTGGGCGCGAGCAGCGCCGCCTGGCCACCGGCGTCGACCACGGTGAGCATCGCCCGCAGCGCGCAGACCGTCTTGCCGCTGCCCACCTCGCCCTGCAGGAGCCGCTGCATCGGGTGGTCGCGGGCCAGGTCGGCCGCGATGTCGTCACCCACCGAGCGCTGGCCGTCGGTGAGCGCGAACGGCAGCCTGGCCTCGAACGCGGCGAGCAGGCCGCCCTCGCCGGCGACCCGGGGACGCGCGGCCAGCTCGCGGGCGGCCGACCGGCGGCGGGCCAGCTCGGTCTGCAGGACGAACGCCTCCTCGAACCGGAATCGCTCGCGGGCGGCCTGGACGTCGGCGAAGGACTCGGGCCGGTGCACGGCCTCGAACGCCTCCCGCAGCCCGAGCAGGCCCCGGCGCTGCCGTACCGGCGCGGGAATCGGGTCGGGCACCTCGCCCAAGGCGTCCAGCACCGTGCGCACGACCCGGGCGATGCTCCAGGTCGCGGCCTTCGCGGTGGAGGGGTAGATGGGCATCAGCGCACCGGCGAACTCCTCGACGATCGAGTCGGCGTCGGCGTCGTCCCGCCGGCCGAACAGCACGAAGTGCGGGTGGGTGAGCTGCTTGGTGTCGCGGTAGGAGTCGATCTTGCCGGCGAAGAGCCCGCGCATGCCCTGCTGCAGCTGGTTGGCCCGCCACTTCTGGTTGAAGAACGTCAGCTTCAGCTCGCCGTGGCCGTCGGTCACCACGACCTCGAGGAGGTTTCCCCGGCGGTTGCGCATCGCCCGGGTCTTGACCGACTTGATCTCCGCCTGCACGGTGACTTCCTCACCGACCCTGAGGGAGCGGATGTCGGTGAGCTCGCCACGCTGGACGTAGCGCCGGGGGTAATGTCGCAGCAGGTCGCCGAGGGTCACCAGCTCCAGCCGATCGCGCATCGCCTTGAGCAGCTCGGCCTTCGCGAACCCCGACAACGGCATGCCCAGATCGGCCTCCGCGGGAAGCCGCAGGAGCTTTGCCATCACACCTCCACGGTCGTTGCCGTCGAGGCTAGCGGGCAGCACCCCCGCCGGGCCGGTTGGCGCTTTCGTGTGGACGTCGGATACTCTCGACCGGTTGCCCCGTGCGCTTGGCGTGCGCTGGGCAGCGGTCCATATCCTCATCTTGCTCGGGAGAGTCTCCGGTGGCTGCCGTCTGCGACGTTTGTGGCAAGGGGCCCGGCTTCGGCAACAACGTGTCGCACTCGAAGCGGCGCACCCGTCGACGCTTCGACCCCAACATCCAGCGGGTTCGTGCGACCGTCCACGGCACCCCGAAGCGGGTCAATGTCTGCACTTCCTGCCTGAAGGCGGGCAAGGTCACTCGCTGACCCGGTCCCCACCCGCGTGGGGCCGCGCCGAACGCCGTACCACAAACCTGAATCGAACGAAGATCGACTGACCCTCGTGGCCGGTCACCCTCTCGGGGGTGGCCGGCCACGTGGCGTGTCAGCCCGTGCCCGCGGGCCCCGGCTCAGCGGAAGTGGTCGTGCCCGGCCGGGCCTTCGTACTCCTCGCCGTCCACCGTCACCGCCGGCTCAGCGCCTGCGTGGGGCTCACCCCCGGTCTGGCCATGCTCCTTCGCCGCGAGCACCCGCCCGACGACCCGCCACCGCTCGGGGAGTTCGACGTCCGGCCCGAACGTCGCGGCCAGCGCATGGTCCTCGCCGCCGGTGAGCACGAACCGCAGCGGGTCGGCATTGATCGCCGCCGCCACGGCGCGCAGCGGGTCGGCGACATCCAAGGTGCCGGTGTCCACGTCGATGCGTACCCCGCTCGCCCGGGCCACGTGCCCGAGGTCGGCGAGCAGCCCGTCGCTCACGTCGATCAGGGCGCTCGCCCCCAGTTCGGCCGCCTCCGGGCCCGCGTCGTACGGAGGTTCTGGCCGGCGGTGCGCCTCCACGACCACCCGCGGGGACCGGAAGCCCCGGCCCAGGACGGTGAGCCCCGCCGCGGACCAGCCGAGCCGCCCGCACACGGCGACCACGTCGCCTGGCCGGGCGCCGGACCGGGTCACCGCCGGCCGTCCCCGCAGAGTGCCGAGCGCGGTGATCGAGACGACGATCGGCCCCGACGCCACCACGTCGCCGCCGGCCACCGACGCCCCCGCCTCCGCGGTCTCGTCCCGTAGCCCTTCGGTGAACTCCAGCGCCCACTGCGCCGGCAGGTCCGGCGGCGCTCCGAAGCTCACCAGCAACGCGGTGGGGACCGCGCCCATAGCCGCGACGTCGGCGAGATTCTGCGCCGCCGCCTTGCGGCCCACGTCGTACGCCGGCGACCAGTCGCGGCGGAAGTGGCGTCCCTCGACCAGCATGTCGGTGGTGGCGACCACGCGGCTGTCCGGCGCCGAGATCACCGCCGCGTCGTCGCCTGGACCGAGCAGGACGTCCGGGCCGGTCGGGAGACGTGCGCTCATCGCCGCGATGAGCCCGAACTCCCCCAACTCCGCCACGGTGCCGCCGGCGCCCTCGGCACCGCCGGCCGGCCGTCCAGAGCCCGCCTGAGTTCCCCTGATCTGCGTCACCTGCGCCGCTCCTGACCTCGCGTCGTTGATGTCAGCCCTCATCGTGCCGTGTCCCGCCCCGGCGGGAACCGGCACGGTGCACCACAGAGCCCTTTCACTGGGCACCTTTCGGGCCCTCCTGGGCACCTGCCGGGTCCCGTCGGGCACCTCGCCGGGCGCCCTTGTCGACGGCCCCGTTCGGGGTAGCGTCTGAAACATCCCTCAGGTTTGCCGACCGGGCCGCGTCGCGGCGAGGATCACGGGCCTGCGGCCGGCAGGGTGGGGGCGCGCGAAGGGGCCGGCTCGCGATACCGTGCTCACTCACTTGACCGACCTTGGAGCATCACCACCGAGACGATCGTGCGAACGACCGCGAGGTGAGGCCCTCCAGCCCGAGAGGACGTATCGATGGTTCAGGCCTACATCCTCATCCAGACCGAGGTCGGCAGGGCGGCCGAGGTCGCCGAGGAGATCTCGCACATCACCGGCGTCACCCTCGCGGAGGACGTCACCGGTCCCTATGACGTGATCGTCCGGGCCGAGGCCCACAACGTCGACGAGCTCGGCCGGCTCGTCGTCGCCCAGGTGCAGGGAATCAGCGGCATCACCCGAACCCTCACCTGCCCGGTGGTCCACATCTGATCCGGTCGTTGCGACCGCTCGCCGCGTTCGTCGCGCTCGCCACGTCCGTCGCGCTCGGTCTGCTCGCGGCGGGCTGCGGCGAGCCGACCGTGCGCGTCGAGCCGCCACACCCGACCGGTGCCGCCGCCGCGGTCTGCCAAGCGCTTTCGTCCGCACTGCCCACGAAGGTGCTCGACGGGTCGGCACGGGTGGTGCAGCCGTCCACCCCCTACGCCGCGGCGTGGGGCGACCCGCCCATCCTGCTGCGCTGCGGCGTGGACCGGCCGGCGAAGCTGCGGGCATCCTCGGAGTGCCTGATGATCGACGGTGTGGGGTGGTTCTCCGAACGCGCCACCCGCGGGTACATCTTCACCACCGTCGGCCGGGACGCCTACGTCGAGGTGTCGGTGCCGTCGGCGTACCAACCGCCGTCGAACGCGCTGGTGGACGTCGCCGCGGCCGTCCGGAAGGCCGTCCCCGTCCGTACGCCCTGCGTCTGACCAGGCGCCCGGCGCATACCCCGGGGAACGTCGCGAGCCTGCTCCCCCGAACGCACCGCAGGGGTCCCCCGACGCGGTGGCCGTGCGTCAGGGGACCCCTCGTCCACAGCCCGCCCGAGGCGTTGCGTACGTCCCGGGCGAAACCGGGTCCATCGCGAGCCGTCGGGTCGGCGGTCGGGGTCAGCGCAGGCCGGTCGGCCTGCGCAGCGCGAGCTGGATCAGGTGGTCGCACAGGGCGGCGTAGTCGACTCCGCTGGCGGCCCACATCCGCGGGAACATGGAGTACGGCGTGAACCCCGGCATCGTGTTGATCTCGTTCAGCAGCAGCGTGCCGTCGTTGCGGAGGAAGAAGTCGACCCGGGCCAGTCCCTCGGCGCCCAGCGCCTCGAACGCCCGCACCGCGACGTCCTGCACCTGCCGCGTGGCCTTCTCGTCCAGGGGCGCCGGCAGCGCCAGGTCGACGTGCCGCTCGTCGTCGAGGTACTTCGCCTCGAAGTCGTAGAACTCGTACTCCGTGCCGTACCGGATCTCCGCGACCGCGCTGGCCCGCGGCGGCCCGCCGTCGAGGCTCTCCAGCACGCCGCACTCGATCTCCCGGGCACCCTCGACCGAGGCCTCCACGAGCACCTTGGGATCGTGCGCTGCGGCCTTCTCCACCGCCTCGCCGAGGTCCTGCGGCCGACTCACCTTGGTGATGCCGATGCTCGAGCCACCGCGGGTGGGTTTGACGAAGACGGGGTAGCCGAGGGACGCGACCGCCTCCTCGCACGCGGACCGGTCGGCCTCCCACGCACCCGGCTTCAGCAGGGTGTAGGGCACCACCGGGAAGCCCTGACCGGAGAAGACGAGCTTGGCGAAGTGCTTGTCCATGGCGACCGCGCTGGCCAGCACGCCGGCGCCGACGTAGCGGACGTCGGCCATCTCCAGCAGGCCCTGGAGCGTGCCGTCCTCACCGAACGGCCCGTGCAGCAGGGGAAAGACGACGTCGACCTCGCCGAGGGTGCCGGGCACCGTGGCCGGGTCGAGCGAGACCAGCTCACCGCCGCGGTCGTTGGCGAGCACCACCGCGGTGCCCTTCTCGTCGACCTCCGGAAGCTTGCCCGCCCCGATCGCGAGCCGCTCCGGATCGTCCTTCTCCAGCACCCAGCGGCCGTCGACGCTGATGCCGACGGGGATGACGTCGTAGCGCTCCCGGTCCAGCGCCTGCAACACGCTGCCGGCGGTCGCGCACGACACGGCATGCTCGGAGCTGCGGCCACCGAAGACGACGGCCACCCGGGGCTTGCGTCCGGCCCGCGCGGACGGGTCTCCACCCGACTGCGGGCCCCGCTCGTACTCGCTCACCGGGCTGACCCTACCGGTCGCCGACATCGGCCGCTGACCGGTCAGCCCGGGCAGGACTCGGGAAGAATCGGCGTATGTCCGACTTCGAGGAGCACGCCGCGCCGGAGCAGCCTCCGGCTCAGTCGCAGTCCACTTCGCCCGCCCAGTCGCTGGCACCGTCGCCTGATCAGCCCCCCGCGCTCGGGCTGGACACGGTGGCGGTCACCGCCGGCCGGCCCCCGCACGACCCGGACCAGCCGCTGAACCCACCGCTGGTGCTCGCCTCCACCTACGTCGCCGGCGGGGACCTGGAGTACGGCCGGTACGCCAACCCCACCTGGTCGGCGTTCGAGGAGGTGCTGGGCGCCCTGGAGGGCGGCCGGGCACTGGCGTTCCCCTCGGGCCTGGCGGCGGTGGCCACGGTGCTCGACCTGGTTCCGGTCGGCGGCATCGTGGTCGCGCCCCGGCACGCCTACCTCGGCACCCTCGGGCAGCTGGCCGATCTGGTGGAGTCCGGCCGGCTGAGCGCGGCGCCGCTGGTCGACGTCGCCGACACCGAGGGCACGCTGGCCCTGCTGCCCGGCGCCGACCTGGTGATCCTGGAGTCACCCACCAACCCCGCCCTGGAGGTCGCCGACCTGCCTGCCCTGTGTGCGGGCGCGCGGGAGGCCGGTGCGGCGGTGGTGGTCGACAACACGTTCGCGACGCCGATGCTGCAGCGCCCGCTGGAGTACGGCGCGGACGTCGTACTCCACTCCGCGACGAAGTACCTCGCCGGCCACAGCGACCTCGTACTCGGTGCGCTGGTGACCGCCCCGACCGAACGCGGCAAGGAGCTGCACGACCTGCTGGACTCCCGGCGCCGGAAGCTCGGCGCGACACCGGGTGCGTTCGAGACCTGGCTGGCACTGCGGGGCCTGCGCACCCTGCCCCTGCGGGTCGAGCGCGCCTGCGCCAACGCCGCCGTCCTCGCGCACCGGCTGGCCCAGCACCCGGCCGTGGAGCGGGTGCGGTACCCCGGACTGCGCGACGATCCCGGGTACACCCGTGCGACCGCCCAGATGACCGCGTACGGCGCGATCGTGGCCGTGGAGGTACGCGGCGGCGCCGGGGCCGCCGAGGCCCTCACGACGGCGACCAGGCTGTGGGTGCGGGCGACCAGCCTCGGCGGGGTCGAGTCGACGCTGGAGCGCCGGCGCCGGTGGTCGGGTGAGAGCGCCACGATTCCCGACAACCTGGTGCGGCTCAGTGTCGGCGTGGAGGACGTCGAGGACCTGTGGGCCGACCTGTCCGGGGCCCTGTCGGCAGTCGGTCCCGACGCCGACGCCGGCTGAGGCCGGCCCGACGCCGGGAATCACCAGCCGTGGCGCTCGGGCTTCGCGCTGCGACTGACCAGACTGGCGATCAGTTCCGAGGGTGACAGCTCGCCGCGTACGACCTGGGTCACGTGCTGGGCGACCGGCATGTCCACCCGGTGCCGGCCGGCGAGCTCCAGGATCGCCGCGCAGGTGCGTACGCCCTCGGCGACCTGACGGCTGCCCGCACGGGCCTCGGCGACCGTACGCCCCTCCCCCAGGGCCGTGCCGAGCTGACGGTTGCGCGACAGCGGGGACGAGCAGGTGGCCACCACGTCGCCCAGCCCGGCCAGCCCCGCGAACGTGTGTGGGTCCGCGCCCAGCGCCACACCGAGCCTGGTGACCTCGGCCAGTCCGCGGGTGATGAGCGACGCCCGGGTGTTGTCGCCGAATCCCAGCCCCACCGCGACCCCCACCGCGAGCGCGATGACGTTCTTCGCCGCACCCGCGAGTTCGCACCCCACCACGTCGGTGTTGGTGTACGGCCGGAACGCCGGCGAGTGGCACGCCCGTTGCAGGCGCCTCACCACGTCGGCGTCCACGGACGCGACGACGCTCGCCGCCGGCTGTCGTTCGGCCACCTCACGGGCGAGGTTGGGGCCGGTGACGACGGCGACCCGCTCCGGCCCGATCCCGGCGGCCTCGCCGATCACCTCGCTCATCCGCTTACCGGAGTGGAGTTCGACACCCTTGGCGAGACTGACCAGCACAGCGTCGGCGGGGACGAGCGGCGCCCACCGGGTGAGGTGCGACCGCAACTCCTGTGCGGGTACGGCGAGGAACACGTAGTGCGTTCCGGCCAGCGCCGCTTCGACCTCCGCGGTCGGGCTCACCGCCGCGGGCAACCGAATCCCCGGCAGGTAGTCGGGGTTCTCCCGCAGGGTCGTCATCGTCTCCGCGAGCGCCCGCCGCCGGGCCCACAGGCCGACGGTCGCGCCCGCGTCGGCGAGCACCAACGCGAACGCCGTGCCCCAGGAACCGGCGCCGAGAACCGCGGCCCTGGTCATGCCGAGCACGTCCTAGATACGCCGCTTGTAGGGGTTGCCGATGCTGGGCAGGCCAGTCTTGCCCGGATCGAACCGCACCGCCGGCGGGGCTTCGTGCCGCAGACCCGCCACCATCCGGGTGAGCACGTCCATGAGTTCGTTCGTCGCCTTCTTCAACAGCGTGGGCGTGAACGGGACGTCGCGGTAGGCGGACAGGTCGAACGCCGGTCCGGCCTGCATCCGCATCGTCTTGCGGGGCAGCAACCGAGGCACCTTGGCGTACGGCAGCAACACGTCCTGCGCTCCCCACTGGGCGATGGGAACGATCTCACATCCAGTACGCAAGGCGATCCGCACCGCACCCGTCTTGCCGATCATCGGCCACAGGTCGGGGTCGCGGGTGATCGTTCCCTCGGGGTAGACGACGACGCACTCGCCCCGATCGACCGCCTGGCAGGCTTCCTTGAGCGCGTCGCCCGCGGTGCGCTTCTCCCGGTGCACCGGGATCTGTCCCGCCGAGCGCAGGAACCTGCCCAGCACCGGAACGTCGAACAGGCTTGCCTTGGCCAGGAAGCGAACCGCGCGCCCCTGTTCGTGCAGGAAGTGCCCGAGCGCGATCGGGTCGAAGTAGGACAGATGGTTGGTGACCGCGATGAAGCCGCCCTCGCGTGGAACGTGCTCACCACCTCGCCAGTCACGCCTGGTGAAGGCCACCATGGCGGGCCGAATGGCGCCGACGGCGATGTCGTAGGCCCGACCGGTGCGGGGCAGGGGCACGCTGTCCTCCTCGTCGATCCTCACCAACGTGAGGTAGCTGAGCTGACGCCGGCCGTCGCGATGGCCGTGCCGCTCGCCAAAGTGTGAAGTACGTGGCAACCGGTGTCGACCGGTGGGTCGGAGGTCGCTTGCCCGAGGCTGAGAGGATCGGGGCGATGTCAACGCATGAACGTCCCGTGGCACCGGCCGGTTCCATCGGCTGGAGCCTGGTGGTGCCCGTGAAACCCGCGGCCGTCGGAAAGTCCCGGCTCGCACCGTTCGCCGGTGGCCATCGCGCCGACCTCGCCCGGGCGATGGCGATCGACACCATCACCGCGGCGCTCGCGTCCCCACGCGTGGTCGAACTGCTGGCGATCACTCCCGATCCGGAGTTCGCCGACGTTCTGGCCCGGCTGGGTGCGGTCGCCGTCACGGACGAACCCGCCGCCGGACTGAACGCCGCACTGCTGCACGGTGCCCGGCTGTCCCGCTCGCGCCGTCCCGACGGAGCCGTGGCGGCCATGCTGGCCGATCTTCCTGCCCTGCGGCCGAACGAGCTGACGACGGCGCTCGACGCCGCGTCGGCGTGGCCGACGTCGTTCGTCCCGGACGCCGCGGGTGTGGGCACGACGCTGTACTGCGCTGCGCCGGGCGTGGACTTCGCGCCGAGGTTCGGCGGACCGTCCCGCCGGGCACACCTGGACGCCGGAGCGGTCGAGCTGACGCCGGTGCCGATCACGTCCGTACGCCGCGACGTCGACACCGGCGCGGATCTCCACCAGGCCAGGGATCTGGGCGTCGGGCCGCGGACCCGGGCAGCGCTGGCGGCGATGGCGCGGCGCGGCGATCCGGTGGCGGAGACCGGAACCTCCTGACGTACGCAGGATCGGGACGCGGCGAGGACTAGGCTGCGACTCATGCAGGCGACGGTGCGAACCTTCGACCCCGGCACTCGCGCGGGCACGGTGCTGGCCGACGACGGCGTCGAGTTGCCGTACGACGCGACCGCCCTTCCCGGCGGTCTTCGCCATCTTCGGATCGGGCAGCGAGTCCAGGTGGAGTTGACGACCCCGGACGAGCCCGCGACCAGGGTGCGCTCTCTGCACATCTACACGCTGCCGCACTGGCGCAGCAGTACTGACAGCCGTACCTGATCATGGGCGGACGCAAGCGAAGGGCCGAGTCCCCACGGGGCTCGGCCCTTCGCTTTGTCTGCGTGCATCCCGGTCTATGACCGGTGGAACGCCGGTCAGCGCTTGGCGGTGCGCTTTGCCGGGGTCCGCTTGGTGGTGGCCTTCTTCGTGGCCGTGGCCTTCTTGGCCGCCGTGCCCGTGGCCTTCTTGGCCGCGGTCTTCTTGGCGGTCGTGGCCTTGGTGGCGGCGCGACCGGTCGTCGTGGTCTTCTTCGCCGCGGCCTTCTTGGCCGGCGCCTTGGTGGCGGCGACCTTGCTCGCTGCGGTCTTGGTCGCCGCGGTCTTCGTGGCGGCGGTCTTCGTGGCGGCGCGACCGGTCGTCGTGGTCTTCTTCGCCGCGGCGAGCTTCGGCAGCTTCTTGGCGCCGGAGACGACGGCCTTCAGCTCCGCACCTGCGCGGAACTTCGGCACCGACGTCTTCTTGGCGCGCTTACGCTCGCCCGTGCGGGGGTTGCGGACCATCCGGGCCGGGCGGTCGATCTTCTCGAACGCGCCGAAGCCGGTGATCGCCACCTTTTCTCCGGACGCAACAGCACGAGTGATCGTGTCGATCACGGACTCGAGCGCGTGCTGCGCATCCTTCTTGTTGTCGTCGAAGCGCGAAGCGAGCACCTCGACCAGCTGGGACTTGTTCACTGTTTCCCTCCGTGAACGGGATTGATACGTGCCTGCGCTCGGTTCATGCGCACGTTGAGGAATGTAGCGCCGTTCCCCAAGCATCGTCGCCACCGGTTCTCAACGTCGACGGGGATTCTGCCCCGTTCGCACGCACTTCAGGCCTGTCCGGACGCACCGTCCGGAGGAGTTGGGCACCGTCCCGGCGGGCCGCCGCTCCCCTGCTCTGGTTGGGGATGCGGCCTCGTTCGCGGACCCTCGCCCGGCCCCGCGACGGCATCCCGGCCCGGTGGCCGGGGCATCGGCCGGTGCGAGCGTCGCAACCGAAGACGTACCGAAAACCCCTTGCTTAGTTGGGATCTGGCGTACTCACCGAGTGCCGGCGGCAGGACGCCGGCCGGAGGCCGGGCCGGCCGGAGCGCCACCTCGACGGCCGTCGTCGCCCGGGTCGCGGCTCCGGCCGGCAAGATCATCAACCGGCTCGCGGGGCCAGGGATCCCCACCGTGCAAGGGCACCGGTGCCGGTTCACGGCGGTCGGCCGGAACGTCGGGAAAATCTGAAAAAAAGTCAGCAATGACTTACGTCACTTCGGCGTGTCGCACCCGGCATGTCGCGCACGACTGCACGAAGAAGCCCGGTGCGGAGCCAGTCTCGCTGGCCTCCGCACCGGGCTGGAAGCGTTCCCAGACGGGTTCCGGCACCGCCGTCCGGGCCTGTTTCACACCCCCGGATGGGGGTTCGCCGTCACGTACGCACCGGCAGCGTGGTCGGCTTGTAGGTGGGCCGACCGGCTTCGTAGGTGTCGATCTCGGTGGCGTGCGAGAGGGTGAGGCCGATGTCGTCCAGGCCCTCCAGCAACCGCCAGCGGGTGTAGTCGTCGATGTCGAAGGTCTCCCGGATCGCGTCCGGACCCGAACCCGCGAGCACCAGCCGGTGCTCCAGGTCGACCGACACCTTGGTCTCCGGCGCCTCCTCCAGCAACGCCCACAGGCGTTCGATCACCTTCTGGTCCACCAGGGCCGCCAGCAGGCCGGCCTTGCCCGAGTTGCCACGGAAGATGTCACCGAAGCGGGAGGAGAGGACGACCTGGAAGCCCGCGTCCTGCAGTGCCCAGACAGCGTGCTCACGCGAGGATCCGGTGCCGAAGTCGGGTCCGGCGACCAGGATCGAGGCGCCCTGGTGTTCGGGCCGGTTGAGTACAAAGTCGGGATCGCCACGCCAGGCAGCGAACAGCCCGTCGCCGAAGCCGGTGCGGGTGACCCGCTTGAGGTAGACGGCGGGGATGATCTGGTCGGTGTCCACGTTGGCCCGGCGCAGGGGCAGCGCCTTGCCGCTGTGCAAGGTGAACTTGTCCATGGTGTGCTCCCGGGTTCAGGCGGTGACGGACGGCAGGTCGGCGGGTGCGGCGAGGTGGCCGGCCACCGCGGTCGCGGCGGCCACCAGCGGAGACACGAGGTGCGTACGACCGCCCTTGCCCTGCCTGCCTTCGAAGTTGCGGTTGGAGGTCGAGGCGCTGCGCTCCCCCGGCGTCAGCTGGTCGGGGTTCATACCGAGACACATCGAGCATCCGGCGCCGCGCCACTCGGCCCCGGCCTCCTTGAAGATCACGTCCAGGCCCTCGCCCTCGGCCTGCAGGCGAACCCGGCCCGAGCCCGGAACCACCAACATGCGTACGCCCTTGGCCACCGAGCGTCCGCGCACCACGGCCGCGGCCGCGCGCAGGTCCTCGATCCGGCCGTTGGTGCACGAGCCGAGGAACACCGTGTCCACGGCGATGTCGCGCATCGGCGTGCCGGCCTGCAGGCCCATGTACTCCAGGGCGCGCTCGGCCGAACCCCGTGCGTCGGGGTCGTCGAAGTCGGTGGGGTGCGGGACGCTCGCGCCCAGCGGGACGCCCTGGCCGGGGTTGGTGCCCCAGGTCACGAACGGCGTGATGGACGCGGCGTCCAGGGTCACCTCGCGGTCGAAGACCGCGTCGTCGTCGGTACGCAACGTCTGCCAGTGCGCCACTGCGGCGTCCCAGTCGGCGCCCTGCGGTGCGTGCGGGCGCCCTTCCAGGTAGGCGAAGGTGGTCTCGTCGGGAGCCACCAGGCCGGCCTTGGCGCCCCACTCGATGGACATGTTGCAGACCGTCATCCGGCCTTCCATCGACATCGTGCGGAACGCCTCGCCGCGGTACTCCACGACGTGGCCCTGGCCGCCGCCGGTGCCGACCTTAGCGATCAGCGCGAGCACGAGGTCCTTGGGCGTGACTCCATCGGGCAGCTGTCCGTCGACGGTGACCGCCATCGTCTTCGGCCGGCTCTGCGGCAGCGTCTGGGTGGCGAGCACGTGCTCGACCTCGCTGGTGCCGATCCCGAACGCCAGCGCGCCGAACGCGCCGTGGGTCGAGGTGTGCGAGTCGCCGCACACCACCGTGGTGCCGGGCTGGGTGAGCCCCAACTGGGGGCCGACGACGTGCACGATGCCCTGGTCGGCGTCGCCGAGCGGGTGCAGCCGGATGCCGAACTCCTCGCAGTTGCGCCGCAGCGTCTCCACCTGTGTACGCGAAACCGGGTCGGCGATCGGCTGGTCGACGTCGACGGTGGGTACGTTGTGGTCCTCGGTGGCGATCGTGAGGTCGGGACGCCGGACCGGCCGGCCCGCGAGGCGCAGCCCGTCGAACGCCTGCGGGCTGGTGACCTCGTGGACCAGGTGGAGGTCGATGTAGAGGAGGTCGGGCTCACCCTCGCCACGACGTACGACGTGCTCCTCCCACAACTTCTCCGCAAGGGTGGTCCCCATGCTGGTGCCTCCTGGTGTGTGAATGCTCTCGTGAAGTGATGTCGCGGACACTCCGCGGTCCGTCTCCTCGGTCACCGGGCCGGAGCGACGGCCATTTTGGACCCCTGGACTTGCGTCTCGGAATTCGAGACTGCAATATCGAGTCATGGACAACTCTAGCGGAGTCGGCGTACTTGACAAGGCGGCGCTCGTACTCGGGGCCCTGGAAGCCGGTCCCGCGACCCTGGCCGGCCTCGTCCAGGTCACCGGGCTGGCCAGGCCCACCGCGCACCGCCTGGCGGTCGCCCTGGAGCACCACCGGCTGGTCGCCCGGGACATGCAGGGCCGGTTCATCCTCGGCCCACGGCTCGGCGAACTCGCCGCGGCCGCCGGCGAGGACCGCCTGCTGGCGGCCGCCGGGCCCGTCCTGGCGCGGCTCCGCGACATCACCGGGGAGTCCGCACAGTTGTTCCGCCGGCAGGGCGAGGGGCGCGTCTGCGTCGCCGCGGCCGACCGGCCGACGGGGCTGCGCGACAGCATCCCGGTGGGCACCCAGCTGACCATGCAGGCCGGCTCGGCGGCACAGATCCTGCTGGCCTGGGAGGAACCGGAGCGGATGCACCGCGGCCTGCAGGGCGCGAAGTTCACCGCCGCCACACTGGCCGCCGTCCGCCGCCGGGGCTGGGCACAGAGCGTGGGAGAACGAGAGACCGGCGTCGCGTCGGTGTCGTCGGGGATCCGTTCGCCCTCGGGCAAGGTGGTCGCGGCCGTGTCGGTTTCCGGCCCGCTGGAGCGCCTTTCCCGTCAGCCCGGCCGGATGCACGCCCCCGCGGTGATGGCGGCTGCGGAACGCCTCTCGGAGGCCTTGAGGCGCGCGGCTGAGTGACCGCGCCGGCGGGACGCCCGCGACACCGGGCCAGGAACGGCGAAGGCCCCCTTCCCACGCCGGGAAGGGGGCCTTCTCTCGTTGTAGCCCCGACCGGATTCGAACCGGCGCTACCGCCTTGAGAGGGCGGCGTGCTAGGCCGCTACACAACGGGGCCCCTGACGAAGCGAGCTGAACTCTAGCAAGAGCCTTACCAGCTCACTCGCTGGGGTACTAGGACTCGAACCTAGACTAACTGGACCAGAACCAGTCGGGCTGCCAATTACCCCATACCCCATGGGACGGCTCTCTCCCCGAGCCGGCGAAAGCGCCGGGGTGGTGAGCCGCGAAGCACAATACCGGAGACCGGTCGCGGATCCCAAAGCGACCGGGTCACCCACGCTTCGCCCCGGCCTGTCCCTCCTCGGATCCCTTTGGCACGTAGGTCGCGAGCGCGAAGTTCCGCTTGAGGCGTTCCTCGCGTACGCGGTTGCCGGTACGCCGGTCGATCACCGACCGCCAGATCTCGTTGCGCCGGAAGTGCCGGCCGCCGAGGGTCAGGAACTGCTCGTCGTGGGCGTACACCGAGTAGGAGTACGGAAGCTCCCGGTCGGCGCGCAGCTCGCCCTCGAGGTAGCGGTCGCCGACCCCCGCCAGCACCTGGAACGTCGCGTCGGTGTCGTTGCGTACCTGCAGGTCGACGTAGTTGTAGAAGACCGCGCAGCCGGTGCCCCAGGGGATCACCCGGCCGTTGTCGGGGAACGGGTCCCAGCCGTGCGCGGAGCGTTCGACGACGGTCAGCGGGCTGTGCAGGAACATCCAGTGCAGGAGGTTCGCGAGCTGGCAGATCCCGCCGCCGAGCCCGGCCCGCGCCTTGCCGTTGGACAACAGCATCCCGTCGACGTAGCCGCGCCGCCTGGTCGCCCTGCCGACCGTACGGCAGAACGACAGCGTCTCCCCCGGCCCGATCAGCAGCCCCGACACCCGTGGCGCCGCCAACCGGAGGTTGGCGACCTTGTTGTGCTGCAGCCACATCTCGCTCTCGCCCAACTGCCGCAGCAACAACGAGTTGTGCCGCTTCACGCGTACCGGCAGTGGCTCGGCGGCGCGTTCGTGCGCCCAGCGCGTGCCGGAGGTATGCCAGCGCACCCGCCGGCGGGCGCGGTGCGCGGCGACCGCGAGCGGATACAGCGCGGGCGCCACCTGCGCGACCCGGCGGCGACGTCCGGTCAACGCCGCCGGAAGCTCCCAGCCGTCCTCGACCAGGGAACGCAGCAACGCCTGCTCCTCCGGCGACAGCGGCCCGACCTCCCCTGGACCGGCGGCCTGCTCGGGACCGGAGTTCGGCCCTGGTTGGTCGGCGAGCTGGGGCCGGTCGGGCTGGACCTGCTCAGGTGCGTACGCCATCAGTGTTTTCCCCCGTCAAGCACGGCTGGTCGTCGTGTGTGCGCAGATCATGCACCGTTTACGGGCTTTTCGAACACCATGCGCAGGCAAATCCTCATGACGACGAAGTTCTCGACCCGGACGCGGCCTACTCCTGAAGGTCCTGCTCCCGGCCCTGCTCCCGACTCTGCTGCCGAGGGGCGGCGGACTCCACCCGTGCCAGTGCCCACCGCGCCCAGTCGTGGAACGCGGCGTACTGACGCAGGCCGAACTCCGCTGCGAACCGGCCGAACCGCTGGGGTTCGCCGGCCTCCTCGGCCGCGTCCAGGTCGGCCACCACGGCGCGGAGTTCGGCCAGGTCCTGCGCGGCCCGGTCGACGTACCTGCGCAGGAGTTGCGCCGCGTCGTCGGGCTCGAGCGTGGACAGCAGGAACGTCCGCAGGACGGCCTCGTTGCGGACCCGCCGTGGTCCGGCGCCGGACGTGAGCAGCCACTCGCGCAGTGCCTCCCGGCCGGCGTCGGTGATCGCGTAAGTACGCCGGCCGCGGGCACCCTCCTCGACCACGGTGGCCAGGTTGTCGGCCGCGAGCTTCGCGAGCTCGGGATAGATCTGGCTGTGGTTGGCGTGCCAGGCGTACTTCTGCAGCGACTGCTCGAACCGCTGGGTCAGTGCGTACCCACTGTCGGGTCGTTCGGCGAGCAGTCCGAGCAGGGCGTACTTCAGCGACATCTGGCGATCTCCTCGGGCCTGTCCGGCCACGGGCCGGTCGTCTCGGCGTCTCGGGGTTCCGTCCTTCCCCTCGCGCCGCCGAGCCTACCGTCAGAAATGACATGTTGACATTGACATGTCGAGTCTGGCTGGTCATAGTTCTGATAGCTCGCCGCACGCCACCTGACACCTCACGGGGGAACGACATGTCAGCGCTCCGCTCCACGAACGCATCCGAGATCGCGGCCGACCGGTCCGAACCGCAGCCCGCGCACATGCTGGGCCACCTCGCGCCGGTGCAGGACGAGATCACCGCGGCCGACCTGCCGGTGACCGGCAACCTACCTCCGGAGCTGTCCGGCCGGTATCTCCGCAACGGCCCCAACCCCCTGCCGGGCGAGCAGTCGCCGCACTGGTTCGCCGGCTCCGGCATGCTGCACGGCGTCCGCATCCGCGACGGTCGTGCGGAGTGGTACCGCAACCGCTGGGTGCGCACCCGGCTGCTGGAGGGCGCGAAGCCCTACGGCTCCGACGGCACCCGTGACCTCGCGGCGACCCACGCCAACACCCACGTCATCGAGCACGGCGGGCGGCTGCTCGCCCTGTGCGAGAGCGGCCTGCCGTACGAGGTGACGCCCGACCTGGACACGCTCGGCCCGTGCGACTTCGGCGGCCGGCTGACCACCGCGATGACCGCGCACCCCAAGGCGGACCCGGTGACCGGTGAGCTGTTCTTCTTCGGCTACAGCGTGACCCGCCGGCCGTACGTCACCTACCACCGGATGTCCGCGGACGGGCAACTTCGCGACAGCGTTGCGATCGACGTCCCCGGGCCGACGATGATGCACGACTTCGCGATCACCGCGAACCACGTCGTCTGGCTGGACCTGCCGATCACCTTCGACCTGGCGATGGCCGGCCGGGGCATGCCGTTCCAGTGGGACGACGACTACGGCGCCCGGCTCGGCGTGATGCGCCGCGACGGCACCGGCGGGGTGCGGTGGTTCGACGTCGAGCCCTGCTACGTGTTCCACGTCGGCAACGCCCACGAGAAGGCCGACGGGCGGATCGTGCTGGACGTCGTTCGCTACAGCCGCACCGCGTGGGACTCCGTGTGGACCGAGATCGGGGGCGGCACCGCCGGACTGGCGAGCGCGGCCGCCGAGACCGGCGTGAGCGCCTTGTATCGTTGGGTTCTCGACCCTCGAAGCGGCTCGGTGAGCGAGCAGCCGCTGGACGACTTCGGGGTGGAGTTTCCCACCCACGACGAGACCCGCACCGGGCTGGACAACCGCTACCTCTACACCGTCGGCGCCGACGAGGACGGCTCGCACACCGGACGTCCGGGGACCGGCGCGATCGTGAAGTACGACGTGGAGTCCGGAAACAGGCAACACCACGACCTCGGCCCGGATATCGTGCCCGGCGAGGCGATCTTCGTTCCCGCCGAGGGCGCACGCCGGGAGGACGACGGCTGGCTGCTCACGGTCGTCACCGACAGGGCAGGGCGCGGCTCGGACCTGCTGGTGCTCGACGCCTCCGACGTGACCGGTCCGCCGGTCGCCGCGGTCCACCTGCCCAGGCGGGTTCCCGGGGGCTTCCACGGAAGCTGGATCCCCGACCACGCTGACGAAAGCAGCAACACCAGCGACACCGACCGGACCGACGAGAAGGGCCTCCGCGCATGACCGCGCCTGACCACAGCAGCAGCGACAGCAGCCAGCGCACCGACCGCACCGACCGCACCGAGCACACCTCCGAGGCCGATGCCCTCGCCGCGCAGCCCGGTGGACGACCGCCGTTCCGCGAGATCCTGCTGGGAATGGTGTGGGACGTCGTTCCCTCGATCGCCGCCTACTACGCCTGCCGGGCCCTCGGCGCCAGTCCGTACGCCTCGCTGCTCGCCGGCACCCTGGTCGCCGGCATCCGGGTGGCCTACGTCGCGATCAGGGCGCGCACGTTCGACGCGTTCGCGGCGTTCATGGTGGCGATCTTCGGTTTCGGCCTGGTCATGTCGTTCGTCACCGGCGACGAACGCTTCCTGCTGGCGAAGGAGTCCTTCGGCACCGGCGCGGCCGGGCTGGCCTTTCTGGGCAGTTGTTTCGTCGGCCGGCCGCTGATCTTCTACGCCGCCCGCAGGTTCTCGGCGCGCACCGAGGCCGCCCGGGCCGGCTGGGAGGACATGTGGCACTCCTCCCCCGGTTTCCGGCGTACGTTCGTCGTTCTGTCGGCGGGCTGGGGTGTCGGCCTGCTGGTGGAGGCGACCCTGCGGGTGATCCTCGTCTACCTGCTTCCGGTCGACGTGATGGCCGGACTGTCGTCGGTGCTGGGGATCGCGGGCTTCGCCGTCCTGCTCACCTGGAACATGTGGTACATCAAGCGGGTAAGGGCCCGGCGTGCGGCGGGCCTGACCGCGCAACCCCGCCCGGCGGCCACCGCCACCGGCGGCGAAGTCGCGCAGAGCGCCAATGCGTAGGTCATCTGCTTCGAGCAACGTACGAGTGCGTCCGAGGGCCGCGCATGGACGGCAACCGGACACACTCGTACGTCCGCCACCTACTCGCTGTAGTTCTTCCCGATGGGCCGACCGGGGATCGGCTTGCCGATGAGAGCGACCGGGACGAACAAACAGAAGTGGCCCATCGCCATGGTGAGCGTCCACAGCGCCTCTTCGTCGTAGAGCGCGGACGCCCTGGCGAACACTTCGTCGCAGACGCGTTCCCCGAACGGATTCGGGGCGAGGACGGCCTCCACGAGTTCCAGTGCGACCCGTTCGGCCTCGGTGAAGTAGGGGGCGCCCTGCCAGGTCGCCACAGCGGTGATGCGCTTCTCGGTTTCCCCGGCTTTGCGGAGGTTGTCGGTCAAGGAGACGGCGTGGTAGGTGGAGCCGACGACCTGCGCGGCGCGGAGCAGCATCAGGCCGATGGTGGCCTGCGGAACCGGGCCGTTCCGGACGGCGTTACGCACGGCTCCGGAGAGTTTTGCCATCTCGGGGAAGAGATGGATGAGGTTGGGCAGACGCGACTGGATGCCGTCCTGCTCCGTCGTCGCGTCGATCGTGCTTGACGTGGACATGGCGAGGTGTCCTTCCTGCGCTGAATGGTGTCTACGAGCCCGACAACACAGCCGCTCGATATGTGAGCGAGGCACCTACGTCACGTTCGGGGGCGCTGCCTTGTCGAACCGGTGAGGACACGCGACCGAGGGAGCCGGTGACACCATGACCACCCCATCCGAACCGGGAGACGGCCGACCCGACCCGAGCCCGATGGCGATCATGAGCGAGCAGCGTCGGCTGATCAACCTCGCCTACCGGCTCCTCGGCTCACTCGCCGAAGCCGAGGACGCCGTGCAGGAAACCTACGTCCGCTGGTACGCCCTGCCCGCACAGCAGCGGCAAGCCATCGAATCCCCCGGCGCATGGCTGACCAAGGTCGCCGGACGCATCTGCCTCAACGTGCTCGGCTCGGCACGAGCCCGACGGGAGCAGTACGTCGGGGACTGGATCCCCGAGCCCCTTCCCGAACCGGCGGAGTGGTCAGGCGGTCGAACGGGCACCACCAGCGACCCAGCCGACCGTGTCACCCTCGACGAGTCGATCAGCATGGCCTTCCTCGTCGTACTCGAATCGATGACCCCGGCCGAACGCGTCGCCTTCGTTCTCCACGACGTCTTCGGCTATCCCTTCGCCGAAGTCGCCGACATCGTCGGCCGCACACCGACGGCCTGTCGCCAACTGGCGTCATCGGCCCGCCGGCGCATCCGCACGTCGCGGGCACCCGCGACCCCGATTGCCCGGCAGGCCGCCATCGTCAGGAACTTCAGGCAGGCCTGGGAAGCCAAGGACATCGGCGCCCTCATCGGCCTCCTCGACCCCGATGTCACGGCGACCGGTGACGGCGGCGGCCTCGCCACCACCGCCCGCCGCCCGGTCGAAGGCGCCGTCCAGATCGCGCGTGGCCTCGTCGATCTCGCCGGCAGGCTGACCGATCTGACGATCCTGGAGCGTACCGTCAACGGTCAGCCCGGCCTGGTCGCCGAGCACGACGGCGTCGTCGTGACCGTGTACGCGTTCGACATCGCGGGCGACCGGATCACACATGTGTGGGCCGTACGCAACCCCGAGAAGCTCCGGCAGTGGACGGCGGGCCATCCCGGCCACGAACCTTCGCTGTGACGACCGCCGACCAGCACGTCCGTACGACGGGCCGGTCCCGCTCGTCAGACGCCAACGTGATGGTCGAGCGCACGGCGGATCCTGGCCAGCGTGCGTGCGCGGCCCAGCAGGGTCAGCGACTCGAACAGCGGGGGCGACACTCTGTTCCCCGTCACCGCCACGCGCACCGGCCCGAACGCCCGCTTGGGCCGGCGGCCGAGTTCGTCGACGAGAGTGCGCCGCAACGCGCGTTCGATCGACTCGTCGGTCCAGTCCGGCAACGCCCGCAACGCCGCCTCGGCGGCCTCCAGCACCGCCTTGGCGTCCTCGGTGAGGATCCGGGCGGCCGCCTCCGGGTCGACGTCGAAGGCGTACTCGGGCACCAGCAGAAACGCCAGCAGGTCGGCCGCCTCGGTGAGGTGGACGAGGCGCTCCTGGATCAGCGGGGCGGCGGCCGCGACCGTACGAGCCTGCTCCGGTGTCGGCGGCTCGCTCACCAGACCGGCCCGGGCGAGGAACGGCATGGTCCGCCCGACGAGTTCATCCGGCGGGAGGGCGCGGATCTTGTCGCCGTTGATGGCGTCCAGCTTGCGTGGGTCGAGCCGGCCGGCCGTCGCGCCCACGCGTTCGAGGTCGAACGACTCCACCAGCGCATCCAGCGTCAGCTCCTCCCGGTCACCGCCCGGCGACCAGCCCAGCAGCGCGAGGTAGTTGACCACCGCCTCCGGGAGGTAGCCGTGGTCGCGGTACCACGAGATGCCCGCCGCCTGGCGCCACGACGACAGCGGCAGACCGTCCGCGGCCAGGATGTCCGGGGTGTGCGTGTAGACGGGCAGGTCGGCCTCGGCCACCCCCATCGCCGCGTGGATGGCGATCTGGCGAGGCGTGGAGGCCAGCAGGTCGTCGCCGCGGACGATGTGGGTGATCCTCATCATGGCGTCGTCCACCGACACCGCGAGGTTGTAGAGCGGATACCCGTCGGAGCGCTGCACCACGAAGTCGGGCACGTTCGCGTGGTCGAAGACGATCTCGCCGCGGATGGTGTCGCGTACGACCGTGGCGCCTTCCGGCATCCGGAAGCGGACCAGCGGCCGCCTGCCCTCCCGGCGGTACGCGGTGACCTGTGCGGTGGTGAGTTCGCGGCAGTGCCCGGCGTATCCCGAGGGCAACCCCTGGGTGCGTTGCTCGTCCCGCTCGCCGTCGAGTTCCTCCTGCGAGCAGTAGCAGTGGTACGCCGTACCGTCGGCGAGGAACTTGTCGACCCACTCGCGGTACAGCGACAGCCGCTCGCTCTGGCGGTACGGCCCGAACTCCCCGCCGACGTCGGGTCCCTCGTCCCAGTCCAGGCCCAGCCAGCGCAGCGCGTCGATCGCCCCGCTCACCGCCTCCGGTGACACCCGGGACCGGTCGGTGTCCTCGATCCGGACCACGAAGCTGCCGCCACAGTGGCGCGCCCAGGCCCAGGAGTACAACGCGGTTCGGACGTTGCCGACGTGGAGGTCACCGCTCGGTGAGGGCGCGAACCTGGTTCGGGTAGGGGTCGAGCCCCTACTTGAACCCTCCCTAGCCATGCCCGATCACCCGGTTGGTGAGGGTGCCGAGGCCTTCCACGGTCACCGACACCTCCTCACCCACCCGCATCGGGCCGACACCCGCGGGCGTACCGGTGAGGATGACGTCGCCCGGCAGCAGCGTCATGAAGCTGCTGACGTAGGAGATCAGCGAGGCGACGTCGTGGATCATCTGGGACGTACGCCCGGACTGGCGTACCTCCCCGCCGACGGTCGTGGTCACCGCGAGGTCGGACACGTCCAGGCTGGTGTCGATCCACGGGCCGAGCGGGCAGAACGTGTCGAACCCCTTGGCCCGCGCCCACTGCTTGTCCGACCGCTGCAGGTCGCGGGCGGTGACGTCGTTGCCGATGGTGTAGCCGAAGACGACCTCGGCAGCGCGTTCGACCGGCACGTGCCGGCAGATCCGGCCGATCACCGCGGCCAGCTCGCCTTCGTAATGCAGGTCGCTGGTCTGCGGTGGGTGGACGATGCCGTCGCCGGGGCCGATCACCGAGGTGTTCGGCTTGAGGAAGACCAGCGGCTCCTCCGGCACCTCGTTGCCCAGCTCGGCGGCGTGCTCGGCGTAGTTGCGGCCGATGCCGATCACCTTGCTGCGGGGGATGACCGGGGCGAGCAGTCGCACGTCGGCGAGCGGCAGGCGTTCGCCGGTCAACTGCACCTGGCGGTAGAGCGGATCTCCGTCGAGGACGGCGAGGACCTCCGCGCCCGGTTCACCTTCGACCGCGGCGTATCTGGGGTCGTCGCCGGCACTAAAGCGGGCGATGCGCAAGGGGCTCTGGCCTCCATCTGTCGAACCTACCGGCGTGCGCAGCCTACCGGGCGCGGCCGGTAGGCGCGGGTCGGCGTGGGTCGGGCCCGGGTTGGCCGCGGGTACGGTGGCTCCCGTGAGCGCACCCGGTCCCACCCGTCCAGGCGGCTCCTCGAGGTCCGTCACCGGGTCGGTCGCCGAGTCGGTCACCGGCTCGGTCACCGGGTCGGCCGCCGGGTCGGTCGCCGAGTCGGTCCCGGCCACCGAGGTGCTCTGCGAGCAGGTATGGCAGGCGCGCCGCGACGCCCACGTTCTCCGGGTGGACGCCTGGCTGGGGCCCCACCTGCACCGGCGAGGGGAACGCCGCGCTCATCCGGTCGAGGACTTCCTGTTCACCTACTACTCCCACCGCCCGGCCCGGCTGCGCCGCTGGCATCCCGGTGCCGGCGTGGTGCTGGCCGGCGACGCGGCCCGGGCGGCGTCGGCGTACGGCGACAACCGCGACTACATCGCCGTACCCGCGGGCATGGTGGTCGACCCGGCCACGCTCGCGGCCCGGGTGGACACGATTCGCTGGATCCGGGATCTCCTCGCCGCGACCCGTGCGCGGCCGGCGTTCCTCGGCTGCTTCGGCCTGCACGAGTGGGCCATGGTCTACCGGCTGTCCCAGGAGCAGGTCCGGCACTCCACGTGGCCGCTGCGCCTGGGTGCCGAGGGCACCGACCAACTGGTGGAGTCGCACCGGATCCGCTGCTCGCACTTCGACGCGTACCGCTTCTTCACCGGACCGGCGCGGCCCCGCAACACCCTGCGCCCGGACCGCGAGACCCAGCGTGACCTCGAACAGCCCGGGTGCCTGCACGCCAACATGGACCTCTACAAGTGGGCGTACAAGCTGTCCCCGCACGTGCGTTCGGAGCTGGTCGCGGACTGTTTCGAGCTCGCCCGGGAGATCCGTGAGCTGGACATGCGGGCCTCGCCGTACGACCTGTCCGCGCTGGGCTACCGGCCGGTCCCGATCGAGACCCCGGAGGGACGGTCGGAGTACGCCGCCGCCCAGCGAGGCTTCGCCGAACGCGCCGGGGTGCTGCGCGACGACCTGGTCCGCGCGTGCGACGGCCTGCTCGCGCTCGCCGGTCCGGACCCGGGTCAGGCCTGCTGAGCCGCGGAGGTCGGCTCGACCCCGGCCCGCACCAGGGCGTACGTCACACCGTCCACCAGCGCCTCCCACGACGCCTCGATGATGTTGTGCCCGACCCCGACGGTCTCCCACGACTCCTCACCGTCGGACAGCTGGATCAGAACTCTGATCACCGCGTCGGTCCCGTGACCGGTGTCGAGGATGCGCACGCGGTAGTCGATCAGGTCGAGCTTGTCCACCACCGGGTGCGCCTGCCCGATCGCCCCGCGCAGAGCGGCGTCCAGCGCGTTGACCGGACCGTTGCCCTCACCGGTGACGATCGTGCGTTCGCCGCCGGCGCGCAGCTTGACCGTCGCCTCCGACAGCGCCTCCTCACCCGGCCGGGAGTCGGTCAGCACCCGCCAGGACTCCACCTCGAAGAACGTCGGGCGTACTCCCTCGACCTCCTCCATCAACAACAGCTCGAACGACGCGTCGGCCGCCTCGAACGTGTAGCCGCGCGCCTCCATCTCCTTCACCCGGTCGGTGATCCGGGTCACCAGCTCACGGTCACCGGCGAGGTCGTAACCCAGCTCGCGGCCCTTCAGCTCGATGCTCGCCCGGCCGGCCATGTCCGACACCAGCAGCCGCATGTCGTTGCCGACGTCGGCGGGATCGGCGTGCTGGTAGAGGTTCGGGTCCACCTTGATCGCGCTGGCGTGCAGCCCCGCCTTGTGCGCAAAGGCGGACGCGCCGACGTAGGGCTGACGGGAGTACGGCGGGATGTTGGTGAGCTCGGCGACCGCGTGGGAGATCCGGGTCGCCTCCCGCAACGCGTCCGTGGGCACCAGACTCATGCCCCGCTTGAGCTGGAGGTTGGCCACGATGGTCACCAGGTCGGCGTTGCCGGTGCGTTCGCCGTAGCCGTTGAGCGTTCCCTGCACGTGGGTGGCGCCGGCGTCGACCGCGGCGATGGTGTTGGCCACCGCACAGCCCGCGTCGTTGTGGCAGTGGATGCCCACCCGCGCACCGGTGCCGGCGAGCACGTTCGTCACCACCTCACCCACCTGGTCGGGCAGCATGCCGCCGTTGGTGTCGCACAGCGCCACGACGTCCGCGCCCGCCTCGGCGGCCACCCGCACCACCTCCAGCGCGTACGCCGGGTTGTCACGGTAGCCGTCGAAGAAGTGTTCGGCGTCCAGGAAGACGCGCTGACCGCCGGCGCGCAGGAACCCCACGGTGTCGCGGACCATCGCGAGGTTCTCCGCCAGCGTGGTGCGCAGCGCGTGCTCGACGTGCCGGTCATGGCTCTTGGCCACCAACGTGACCACGCCGGCGCCGGAGTCGCGCAGCGCGCGGACCAGCGGGTCGTCGGCGGCCTTCACCCCGGCGCGGCGGGTGGCGCCGAACGCCGCGAGCGTGGCCCGGCCGAGCCGGAGCTCCTCCCCCGCCCGGCGGAAGAACTCCGTGTCCTTCGGGTTGGCGCCGGGCCACCCGCCCTCGATGTAGCCGACCCCGAGCTCGTCGAGGTGGCGGGCAATCGCCAGCTTGTCCTCGACCGACAGGCTGAGGCCCTCTTGCTGGGCCCCGTCGCGCAACGTCGTGTCGTACACGTGGAAGTCGCTCATCGGGGGACGCTCCTTGCGAACCGGAAATCGAAGTCTGGTTGCGGGTTCGGGTGGGGGTCAGTGTGCCTGCGGCCTCGGTCGAGGGGTGGGACCGGAGCAGACAAACAAAAAACCTCTCGCGGGGTGCGAGAGGTCTGCGCGCGGGACGGGGTGGTGTCCGGCGCGCCTAGGTAATGATCACGGTGTACGAGGCGACCATGTGGGCCAGTGTGGCACACCGACGTACGTCCGGTCACGTGACCCACCGTTCCCGGCCGGTTCCGGGCCGTCGGAGAGTCACCGGTCCAGGCCCGGGGTGTGTTCGCACCACACCCCGGATGCCCGTCTGGTCCCGGTTCTTCCGCGGAAGAATCCCTCCGGCGCTCCAGCGGTCAAGCGTGAAGACCTACGGGGCCCATGGCCACCGTGGATCTTCACACTTCGCCAAAGGCGAGCCCCTCCTTGCCGAAGTGTGAAGCGGTACGGGGTTTCTGGCCACCCGAGGTCTCCACCCTTCAGCCCGCCGGGCAACGACGGCAGGCGGCTGGGGATGGCTGCGCCCTCCCGACATCGGCCGGCCACGGTCACGCCGACGGCGCGAGTGCGGAGTGGATACCGGTTGAGCCGAACGCCGGGCGTTGGCTATGGTCTGTTTCGTGGGCAGCTGAGCGGAACTCATCGATTCCTGTGCCGCGTGGTGATCCACCCGCGGCTCCCTTCGAGTTCCCGGGATCCCATGCCTGCTTCCACTGCTTCTTCTGTTTGTTCCGTACCTTCTGTCGCGCCCGCCGGCGCGACCACCGCGAGCCCCTCCGCGTCCGGCGCGCCCGTCCTCACGGCCTCCGGTCTGACGAAGACGTACGACGGTGAGCCGTTGTTCGCCGACGTGAGCCTGGTCGCCCACGCGGGCGAACGCATCGGCCTGGTGGGCCAGAACGGCGCCGGCAAGTCCACCTTGCTCCGCATCCTCGCCGGCCGCGACCATGCCGACCGCGGGTCGGTACGGTACGGCCCCCAGGACCGGGTCGGCTATCTCGATGCCCAGATCGCCGACACCACCACGACGATCGGGGCGTTCCTGGACGCCGGCCTCGGTGAGATCGCCGAACTCGCGGCCCGGATGGGGGTGCTGGAAGCGGCGATGTCTGCCGGCGCCGCGGGTGCCGGCGGCGACACCGATGCCGGGGGTGCCGGGGATGCCGACGAGGACGTGCTCGCGGAGTACGCAGAAGCGCAGGACAGGTTCGCCCTCCTGGGTGGCTGGCAGGCGCAGGCCCGGGCTGACGAGGTACGCCATCGGCTGGGTGTCGCCGACCTCGACCTGGACCGGCGCCTGGGTGACGTCAGCGGCGGCGAACAGGCCCGCGTCCTGCTCGCCCGGCTGCTACTGGAGGAACCCGGCATCCTGCTGTTGGACGAGCCCACCAACCACCTCGACGCCACCGGCCTCGCCTGGCTGACCGAGTACCTCAGCGGCTACCGCGGGGTGGTCGTCGTCGTCACCCACGACCGGGCGTTCCTCGACGGCCTGGTGCACCGGATCGTCGAACTCGACCTGCTCACCGACCGGGCGGAGTTCTACGTCGGCGGGTACACCGCCTACCGCGAGGAGAAACGCAGGCGCCGGGCCCGGTTGCTCGCCGACCTGGAGGCGCAGGAGAAGTTCCGCCGCCGGCTGGCGCAGGACATCGAACGCACCGCCAACCAGGCCTTGCGTACCGAACTCGGCACTCACAACGACAAGGCCCGCCGCTACGCCAAGAAGGTGGCCCGCAAGGCGAAGGCGCGCCAGCGCAGGTTGGCACGGGAGATGACCTCGGCGCGCTGGCTGGAGCGGCCGGAGGAACGCCCGCCGCTGGTGCTGGAGCTTTCGGGTCAGGCGTCACCGGACCAGGTGGAAGTGGCCGTCGACGACCTGGTCGCCGACCGCGGAAACGGGCCACTGTGGCGGGCGTTCTCCGCAGCCGTACGAGGTGGCGAGCGCGTGCTCGTCTCCGGGGAGAACGGCACCGGCAAGTCCACCTTGCTCTCGACGCTCAGCGGTACGCTCACCCCGGCCCACGGCGCGGTGCGGCTCTCCCGTGCCCCCGGCGTCCTACCACAGGTGCATGACAACCTGCCGTTGACAGTGCCCGCGCTGGACTACCTGCGCAGGCAGGTGCCGATCTACGAGGAGGACGCCGAGCGCCTGCTGGACTCCTATCTCTTCGACGCCGACCAGATCCGCCGTCCGCTGGGCACGATGTCGGCCGGCGAGATCCGCCGGTTGCTGCTGGCCTGTCTGGTCAACGGAGGTTCGGACCTGCTGTTTCTGGACGAGCCGACGAACTACCTGGACTTCGAGTCACTGGACGTGCTGGACGAGGCTCTCGCCGGCTACGGCGGAACGGTGCTCGCGGTCAGCCACGACGAACGCTTCGCCGAGAGCTTCCGGCCCACCCAGCGCTGGCGGTTGCACCGGCAGGCGGACGGTCCGGCGTACTGGCAGGTGACCTCGGAACAAGCCCCGTAAGTCTTCCCACCTCAACCGAACCGAGTCGCCGAGGGTTCTTCCGCGGAAGAATCCCGTCGCGCGGCAGCCGCTGCTACGACCCGCCGGCTGACTGGCTGGGCGGCAAGCAGAAGTGTGAAAACTGATGGGGGCTGGGACAACCGCAGCCCTTCACGCTTCCGTCAGACCTGGCCCACCCGGCCCGGAGTGTGAAGACGCGCGAGGCCTATAGGCCCCGTACCTCTTCACACTCCTGGTGACCGGAGCCGCGGACCAGCAGGTCGCCGAGGGCGGAGCGCCGGTGGAGAACCGACCGTCCCGCTCGCACGGTGGTGATCAGCCCGGCGCCACGCAGCGCCGCGGTGTGGGCGGACGCGGTGGCGTTGCTGACCCCGACCAGCCGGGCGAGGTCGCTGGTCGTGTGCTCGTCGGCGAGCAGAAGCAGCAACTCGAAGCGGGTCCGGCCGAGCACCCCGGCCAGCCCGGCGCGGGGATCACCCGGGCGACCGGCGCGTCCCACACCGTCCGCCGGAAGCGGCGTCCCCGGGCCGGCCGGATAGGTGACGACGACCGGCAGGTCCGGCAGCGCCGGCAGGTCGCAGACCAGCGGGTGTCCGGTCCAGTGGAACGTCGGCGCCAGGACCAGGCCGCGGCCGGCCACGTCAACCTGTTGCTCGACCGGAGCGTCGAGTTCCCACACCTGGCCCAGCAGCCGCGCACCTGCAACCAGCCCACCAAGTGCGGCGCCGATTCCGAACTCGGCGGCGGTCACCGCGTACCTGGTGAACTCCGCCTGGTGTAGGTCCTGCACCACACCCCACACGGGCCGGACTGCAACCTCGAACGCCGCGCGCTGGCCGCGGCGCAGCACTCGCCACGCGTCCGCGTCCCCCCGGTGCAGCGCGCGAATCCACACCGGCACAGGCGTCGTCGCCGGGGCACATGCGTACACGCGCTCCAGCTCTGCGCGGACGAGGTCTCGCCGCCACGCCCGCGGACGGTCCAGCGCGGCCGACAACGAGTCGTCGAACACGTCCAGGAAACCCGGCGCCACCCCGGCCGGTACCAGGTCGGCGAGCGGCCGCACGGTCGCGGGCAGGGACCGCGCCAACCGCCGTCGCCAGGCACCGAACAGCAACCCGTCGTCGGGCCGCCCCATCATCAGGAACGCGGTGTTCAGCTCCTGCAACGGCGCCGGGCGGGGCGCGAACCGGACCCCGGCCAGGTCGTCGGCGGTGAGGCGGATTCGGATCATCAGGTCCCCCGGTCTCGCGAGCCTTTAGGGCCAGGTCGAAACCATGGTCGCCGTTCCGGGCGCGGGACACCATGCGAGGCATGTCCCACGTACACGCGTATTCCGATGGTCCCGGACCCGCTCACCCCACCCGGCGAGCCGTCACCGTCTCGGCCGTCCTCGGTGCCTTGCTGGTCTCGTCCGGCATCGACGTCGCGGCGGCGCGCACCGCCTCGGCAGACGTACGGCTGCGGCTGCCGGCACCGACCGGACCGCACCCGGTCGGGCTGACCACCTGGTATCTCGTCGACCGTTCCCGGTGCGACCCGTGGGACGACACCATCCCGGTGCGCGAACTCATGGCGACGGTCTTCTATCCCGCCCGCAGCGTCCGACGCCATCCGCCCGCGCCGCAGCTGGGCGCGGCCACGGCCGCGGTGTTCGGCGCGCTGGCTCCTTACCAGCATCCGGGGTTGCCACCCGCCGGAGTGGATTGGGCGGCGACGATGACGCATGCCCACCAGGGCGCGCCGGCGTCGCCCGCCCGCAGTCCGGTGCTGCTCTACAGCCCGGGCGGCGGTGACCCACGCGGATTCGGGGCCGGACTTGCCCAGGACCTCGCCAGCCACGGCTTCGTGGTGGTGACCGTCGACCATCCCGGCGACGCGCTGGTGGTGGAGTTCCCCGGTACGACCGAGTACCGGGCCGACGTGGTCCGCACCACGGCGTTCCGGGAGGACCCGCGTTCGAACCCCGCGACCTTCGACACCATGATCGGCACCCGGATCGCGGACCTGCGGTACGTGCTCGACCAGATGGAGGTTCTGGCCGAGGGCGGCAACCCGGACGCCGCCGGGCGAGCGCTTCCGACGGGACTTGCCCGCACGGTCGATCCGCGCCGGATCGGTGTGTACGGACATTCGGCGGGCGGTACCACGGCGGCACAGACGACGTACGACGACCGAAGGGTCAACGCGGCGATCGACCTGGAGGGCTACCTGGACCATCCGGGCGAGCCGCCCGGCGAGCCGGGACCGTTCTTCCCGGTCGCGGAGTACGGCGTCAACCGGCCCTTGCTCCTGTGGGGAACCGACGGTTTCCCCGACCGGGCGGGGATGGAGCGTTCCTGGCAGGCAATGCTCGCGCACCCGGGTGGGTGGACCCGGCGGCGGGAGCTACGCGACGCCGCGCACTGGGCGTTCACCGACTTCGCCGCGTTCGCACCGCAACTGCAGGCGGCCGGGCTGATGACCGCGGACGCGCGCACTGCCCTGGTCGGCGGGATCGAGCCGGCCAGGGCAGTGCCGATCGTACGAACCGGCGTACGGGAGTTCTTCGCCCGTCACCTGGGCGCGTAGCGGCGCATCCGAAGGAACGACAGCAGACGCACGGCGCGTCGCCGGCCCGGAGCGGGCCGGTGCGCGGTGGGCTGCCGCGCCTGTCCACGTTGTCGTGGGATGCGGACAGGAGTGCGGTACGGGTCGCGGGGCCGGGGCTTGCGGGCGAGCCGGGCCAACTGCCGGGCCCTGGCGGCGCGGTGCAGGTCCGCGATCCGGGCATGGGCGAGGTCGTTGAGCATCAGGTCGTACATGATCATGGTTCACCGCACCTTGGCAGGTCCGGGCGGACCGGCCGAATCCCGTTGTACGCAAAGGATCTCGGCCGGCCCCGCCGGTCCGCGCTCAGGTCAGCGGTAGCTCCAGTTCCGCCGGATCGAACTCGCCGTCCTTGGCCCCGGCCAGGAACGCCTCCCACTCGTCCTCGGTGAACACGAGCACCGGGCCGTCGGGGTCCTGGGCGTTGCGCATGCCGATGAGTTCGTCCACGAAGGCGACCTCGATGTCACTGCCGCCGACGGAGGACCGCCACTCGGCCCGCTCCAGATCGAAGGTCCCCTTGAGTGGATGGTTGACGCCGGCGCTGTCGTGGGTCGGTCGTTCGGTCATGTGTGGTGCGTACTCCCTGTGTGAGGATCGGCCCGCGCGGGACGCCGGAGGAAGACCGGGCGCCGCCGCGATCCCGCTGCGCAGCAGCCAAGGTACTCCCCCAGCCGCCCGCATGTACACAGAGTTCTAAGTCGTACTCGCTGAGTAGGCGTACGAAGGACCGGTCAGCAGACCCGGTGCAGCCAGTCGTAGGTGTCCTCGGTCCGGCCGTACTGGATGTCCAGCAGCTGCTGACGGATCCGGGTGGTGACCGGGCCGGCGCCGCCGTCACCCATCACCAGCTCACCCTCGCGCGAGCGCAGCGTTCCGACCGGGGTGAGCACGGCGGCGGTGCCGCAGGCGAAGACCTCGGTGATCCGCCCGGAGGCCGCGCCCTCGCGCCACTCGTCGATGCCGATCCGGCGCTCCTCGACCTTGTGCCCGGCCTCGGTGGCCAGGGTGATGATCGCCTCGCGGGTGATGCCCTCCAGAATCGTGCCCAGCTCGGGGGTGACGATCTGCCCGTCGTCGTACACGAAGTAGAGGTTCATCCCGCCGAGCTCCTCCACCCAGCGGCGGTCGACCGCGTCCAGGAACGCCACCTGGTCGCAGCCGTTCGCGATCGCCTCCTGCTGCGCGATCAGGCTGGCGGCGTAGTTGCCGCCGCACTTGGCCGCGCCGGTGCCACCGATGGCCGCCCGGGTGTAGTCCTCCGACAGCCAGATCGAGACCGGCTTCACTCCCTGGGAGAAGTACGCCCCGGCCGGGGACGCGATCACCACGAAGCTCACCTGCTGGGCCGGCCGCACCCCGAGGAAGACCTCGGAGGCGAACATGAACGGGCGGAGGTACAGGCTCGTCTCGCCGCCGCTGGGCACCCACGCCTCGTCCACCGTGACGAGGGTGTCGAGCGCGGCCACGAAGTCGTCGACCGGGAGTTGCGGCAGCGCCATCCGGGCGGCCGAACGCTGGAACCGGGCCGCGTTGGCACCCGGCCGGAACGTCCACACCGAGCCGTCGGCGTGACGGTAGGCCTTGAGTCCCTCGAAGATCTCCTGCGCGTAGTGGAGAACCGCCGTGGCGGGGTCGAGCGCGATCGGGCCGTATGGCTTGACCACCGCGTCGTGCCATCCCTGCTCAGGAGTCCACGTGACCGTGACCATGTGGTCGGAGAAATGTTTGCCGAACCCCGGTGCGGCGAGGATCTCCTCCCGGCGCGCGGAGGGCACCGGGGAGTCGGAGAGCTGCTGGCGGAACTCGAGGCTTGCGGTCATGGCTGCACCGTACCCAATCATTGCTCGACCCGCGGAGGCATGATCCTCTCAGCGGCCCTCCGGCGCCCACGCGAGGGAGGGAGATGACGTACGAAAACCGGCGAAAGGACAACCGGAACGCAAACGAGAACCGCCGCCCACGCGGATCGCGGGCGGCGGCTGGCTCCGAGGCGGAGAACGCGTCGGAGCCCTAGTTCGATACTCGCTCGGCGATGTCGTCGCCGATCTGGCTGGTCGTGCGGGCGGGTGCGTCCACCCGGGCGGCGATGTCGGTGGTGACAGCATCCTCGACGCGGCGGGCCGCGGCCTGCTCGCCGACATGGTCCAGCAGCAGCGCGGCGGACAGGATCGCCGCCGTCGGGTCGGCCTTGCCCTGTCCGGCGATCGACGGCGCGGAGCCGTGCACCGGCTCGAACATCGACGGGGCGGTGCGGTCGGGGTTGACGTTGCCGCTGGCGGCCAGGCCGATTCCACCGGTGACGGCGGCGGCCAGGTCGGTGATGATGTCGCCGAAGAGGTTGTCGGTGACGATCACGTCGAACCGCTCCGGCTCGGTCACCAGGAAAATGGTCGCCGCGTCCACGTGGAGATAGTCGACGGTCACGTCGGGGAACTCCGGCGCCACCTCGGCCACGATCCGCGACCAGACGCCGCCGGCGTGCACCAGGACGTTGGTCTTGTGCACGAGGGTCAGCCTGCCCCGCCGGCCCTGTGCCCGGACGAACGCGTCGCGCACCACGCGTTCGACTCCGAAGGCGGTGTTGACGCTGACCTCGGTGGCCAGCTCCTGCGGCGTGCCCTTGCGGACCACACCGCCGTTGCCGACGTACAGCCCCTCGGTGCCCTCGCGAACGACCACGAAGTCGATCGGGGCGTCGGAGGCGAGCGGCGTCGGCACGCCCGGGAAGCTGCGCGACGGTCGGAGGTTGACGTAGTGGTCGAGCTCGAACCGCAGCCTGAGCAACAGGCCGCGCTCGAGGATGCCCGCCGGGAGGTTGGGGTCCCCGGGACGGCCGCCGACCGCGCCGAGCAGGATCGCGTCGTGCTCGCGAAGCTCGGCCAGCACGGTGTCGGGGAGCACCTCGCCGGTGGCGAGGTAACGCTGTGCGCCGAGGTCGTAGTGCGTCGGGTCGACCTTGATGTCGTACGCCGGGCAGACCGCCGACAGGACCTTCAGCGCCTCCTCGGTGACCTCGGGGCCGATGTAGTCGCCGGGGATCACCGCGAGACGAATGCTCTGCGCCATGGGCTCACCGTACTTCGTCGTGTCCACATCTCGACACGCGGGTCTTGGGATGCGGACGGTCGTCTTGGGTGCTGGAAACGCGGAAGATCGCGCCGAGGGGTACCGAGCTACCGGACGGGTACGTGCGCGTCGGCGTCGCGCCGGTCGGTCGCGAACGACTCCGGCGACTCCACCTCGCTCCGGCCGCCGTTGTCGCGGCGGTCCATGGCTTCCTGCAGGGCGCGGTAGGCCAGCTGCTGAGCCTCGGTCATGGGGTGAATCTCCCTTCTGGACAACAAAGGACGTATACCCACATCACCTGGCCGACAATAGTAGGGCGCCCTAGTAGTTGTCTCGCCAGACGGCCTGTTGTCTCGGATTACGAGATCCGGTCGGACCTTGTGCCAAACTCTGGCCGCATGAGTGCTCCGCCCCTGATCCCCGAGGTGGTCACCCGCGCCCACCAGCTCTCCCGCCGGCGCGGCTTCGTGTCCTCCTGTCGCAACGAGACCGGCTGGCTGCTCGCCTCGCTGGCCGCCTCGCGCGAGGGCACACTCGCCGAGTCGGGCACCGGCTGCGGCGTCGGCTCGGCCTGGCTGCGCAGCGGGATGCGCGCCGGCTCCCGGCTCGTCACCGCCGAGCACGACTCCGGCCTGGTCGAGGCGGTCCGGGAGATGTTCGCCGGCGACGAGGCGGTCGACGTCCTGGAGGCCGACTGGAAGGAACTCGCGGCACGGGCGCCGTTCACTCTGCTGTTCCTCGACGTACGCGAGGCCAAGCGGGCCGGCCCCGATCTGGCGGCCGAACTCGTCGAGCCCGGCGGCCTGGTCGTGCTCGACGACTTCACGCCCTGCGCCACCTGGCCGCCAATGTACCAGGGACGGGTCGACACCACCCGGCAGCAGTGGCTCACCGACCCGCGCTTCACCACCGTCGAGGTGATGGTGGCCGTCGACGCCAGCGTGCTGATCGCGACCAGGAACTGACCGCGACGTCGCCGCGCCCCGCACGTTCCACTAGTCCAGGGAGATCCGCCCGACGGGTTCGCGCTTCTCGGCCTGGAACAGGAACTGACCGCGACGTCGCCGCGCCCCGCACGTTCCACTAGTCCAGGGAGATCCGCCCGACGGGTTCGCGCTTCTCGGCCTGGAACCGGTTCTCGGTCCTGCCGTACGCCCAGTAGCCGGAGAGCGAGAGCTGTTCGCGCGGCGCGGCGCGTACGTCCTTGAGGTAGTTCCGGAGCGACTTGACCATGGCGGCGCGCGGACCCGGACCGGTCGCAGCGCCACGCCGACACGTCGGAGGCCAGGCGCCGCGGCCGGTCCTGACCGCTGCGTCTGTCCGGACCTCGGTTTCCGATCTTCACCGGATATCCACAGGCGCCGCGAAAATCAGCCGACCGGCCGGCGGCGCGCGCGTACTCTCCCGATAAGGGTGTTCAGGGACGAACCACCCGGAGTTCGGGCGACGTGAGCGGGAGTACATCGGGGGATAGATGCTCCGCATCGAGTTCACCACGCAGGATCTCAACCGGCTCCGGGTGGCGGGCGACGTCCATCCGCTGTGGGAGACCGTGCTGAGCCTGCAGCTGTTGCAGAACCGGCACGCCGCACTGACCTTCGACCCGTGGCGCCGCCGGGTGCGCACCGCACTGGCCCGCAGCGGCCTCGCGTGCACCACGAGCGCGCTGATGCTCGTCTGCCCGCACGCGGAGTACTTCCCGGACTTCCTCACGCCGGAGAACGGCTGCGCGAGCCTGGACGACGGGCTCGACGCGGTGCTCTCGACGCCGAGAGGTCGACTGGGACAGGAACTCGCGCGGCTTGCTCCCCAGCGCCCCGTGCCGCCTGTGATCCGCCGGCTCGCCCAGGGGGAGCCGGCGGCCCTGCGCTGGCTGGGCGAGTCACTGCGGCGCTACTACGACGTCGCGGTCGCGCCGTACCTGCACGCGATCCGCGCCGCGGTGGCGGCCGACCGCCCGAGCCGTTCCGAGGCGGCGCTCACCGGCGGTGCCGTGGGTCTGCTGGAGACCTACCAGAACGAGCTGGCCTGGCGCGAGGATGCGCTGGAGTGTGCGTACCCCGTCGACCAGGAGCTGGCCCTGAACGGCCGCCCGCTGAGCCTCGTCCCGTCGTTCTTCTGTGCCCGCCGGCCGGTGACCCTGGCCGACCCGGACCTGCCGCCGGTGCTCGTGCATCCGCTGCGGCCGGCTCCTGGCTGGCTGGACCGCCCGATCGACCCTTCCGGCACTCTCGACGCCCTGGCTCAGCTGCTCGGGCACACCCGCGCGCAGGTACTGGACCTTCTCGACGTACCCATGTCGACCGGCCGGATCGCGGTCGAGCTGCACCTGGCCCCGGCGAGCGCCAGCCGGCACGCGACCGTGCTGCGCGAGGCGGGCCTGCTCACGTCGCAACGACAGCAGCGGGAGATGCTGCACCGGCGTACTCCGCTGGGCGACGCGATGCTGAACGGCGTTCCGTACAAGGCCTTTTGACGTAGGACAGCCGGACAGGACTGCGGCGGGCCGGCTGTTGCCGACCCGCCGCTGTCGTGCTGCTGGACGCGTGACCCTGATCAGGCGATCCCGGACCAGTTGCCGATGTAGTCGTGACCCGCAGCGTCGTCGTACAGGAAGATCGTCAAGGCCTGCCCCTCAGGCAGCGGGTAGGACTTCACGGTGTGCGTACCCCCGGGCAGTCCCCCGAGAATAGGGCCGTTGTATTCGGGTTGCCCTGGGAGCCGGTAGCGAACCTGGTAGTAGAAGCTGTCGCCGTCCTTCGCGTTGTCGTACAGCCACACCTGCTCGCCGTACGGGTGGAACTCCAGCTTGCCGAGGTAGCGGGTGTGGCTGGGATTCCAGATGTCGATCTTGATCGCACGGCCCCCAGGGTCGTACTTGAAGTACGTGCCGTCGATGACGTCGGGGATCGAGCAGGGGCAGTAGGTCGTGTTCCGGTAGTGCGCCGTGGTGCTCGGGTTCGGGGAGTACGCCTGGGCCGGTGCTCCCATGGCCAGCACGGCTCCGGCCGCCAGACTCGCCCCCGCGATGAGTCCCGCGATCCTTCGTGGCATGCGCATCTGCAGCTGTCTCCGTTTCCGGGCCCTTGGCCCGTTGGGGTTTCGTTCTGCCGGAACTCATCATTGGTGGCAGAACACCACCTCGGAAACGGATTCGACGACAACGCAAACCGACGCACCGACCGTGGATCGATCGGTGCGTCGGCCGTCGCTGCTGGAACTCTTCTCGTTGCTACGAAGGACGCCGGACCGCGTGGGTCAGTCGTCCAGGTCGATGGCGCGAACGCCCTCGGCGCTGATCTCCCGGGCGATCTCGTCAAGGGCAGCTTGCGGGATGGTCGAGTCGACCGTCATCGCGGCCAGCGCCTGTCCACCACGGCGGTCCCGGCTCACCTGCATGCCGGCGATGTTGACCCCGGCCGCGCCGAGGATCCGGCCGACGACGCCGACCACGCCGGGCCGGTCGACGTACCGCAGCACCGCCATGTGCGAGGTGAGCTCGATCTCGATGTCGAACCCCTCCACCTCGACCAGCCGCTCGATGTGCCGCGGGCCGACTAGGGTGCCGCCGACCGACACCTGCCGGCCGTCGGCGAGCGTGCCCCTCAACGTGACGAGGTTGCGGAAGTCGGGGCTCTCGGGGTCGGTGCGCAGGCGTACCTCCAGACCGCGCTCGGCCGCGAGCAAGGGGACGTTGACGTAGGAGACCTGCTCCTCCACGACAGAGGCGAAAACCCCTTTGAGAGCAGCGAGTTCGAGCACCTTGACGTCGTGGTCGGTGATCTCGCCGCGTACCTCCACGTCCATCTGGACAGCGACCTCGCCGGCCAGTGCGGTGAAGATGCGGCCGAGCTTCTCCGCCAGCGGGATGCCGGGCCGGACGTCCTCGGCGATCACGCCGCCCTGCACGTTGACCGCGTCGGGTACGAGCTCACCGGCCAGCGCCAGCCGGACCGAACGGGCCACCGCGACACCGGCCTTCTCCTGCGCCTCCGCGGTGCTCGCGCCGAGGTGTGGAGTCGCCACGACGTTGGGCAGCTCCAGGAGCGGTGAGTCGGTGCACGGCTCGGTGGTGAACACGTCGATGCCGGCGCCGCCCAGCCGGCCCTCCTTCAACGCGACGTACAACGCGTGCTCGTCGATGATCCCGCCGCGGGCGGCATTGACGATCAGCGCACCCGGCTTCATCGTGGCCAGCTGGGCCTCGCCGACCAGCCCGAGCGTCTCCGCGGTCTTGGGCAGGTGGACGGTGATCGCGTCGGCGACCTCGAGCAACTCTTCCAGCGGAGCCAGCCGGACGCCCATCTGGGCAGCCCGGCCGGGCTGAACGTAGGGGTCGTACGCCACCACCTTCATCCCGAACGCCGCCAGCCGCTGCGCGACGAGGACGCCGATCCGGCCCAGGCCGAGTACGCCGAGCGTCTTGTCGTACAGCTCGACTCCGCCGAACCTGCTCCGCTTCCACTCCCCCGCGCGCAGCGACGCGTCGGCCGCCGGAACGTGCCGGGCAACCGCGAGCAGCAGCGCGATCGCGTGCTCGGCAGCGGAGATGATGTTGGACTGCGGCGCGTTGACCACCATGACGCCGGCCTGGGTGGCGGCCCGGACGTCCACGTTGTCCAGACCGACGCCGGCACGGGCGACGACCTTCAGCCGGGGGGCGGCGGCCAGCGCCTCCGCGTCGACCTTGGTGGCGCTGCGAACGAGAAGCGCGTCGACGTCGGCGAGCGCGGGCAGGAGGACGGATCGGTCGGCACCGTCGCAGTGCCGGATCTCGAAGTCGTCGCCGAGGACGTCCAGGGTGGCGTCGGAGAGTTCCTCCGCGATGAGGACGACCGGCCTGCGCGCGGTGGCAGACGTGGCTGACGTCGCCGAGGTCGCGGACACGGCGGGCATGGCCGCGGTGACGGGTGTTGCTGCGGTGACGGGTGTTGCTGCGGTGACAGGTGTTGCTGCGGTGGCGGATGTTGCCGCTGGGGTGGCGGATCCTGCCGAAATGGGGGGAATCACGGCTGCAGGCCTCCAGCACGTCGCGAGGGCGAGGGGCGGTCCCCGGAGCACGACGTTGGGCCCGGCACTTGCGGTCAGGATAGCCAGGGCCGGCCGCCCGGCGCAGTCCCGGCGCCGGGTCCGGTCGGGGATGGCTGAACCCTCACCCTCACCGGTCCTGGGCCGCCGCCTCGGCGAGGGCGGATTCGCTGGTCACCGGCGTACCCTCCCGCGGAAGCGACGAGGTGGGAAGAGCTGTGGGTGCTATGGGCCCCACAGGTCTTCCCACCTCGTGCGGAATCGCGGTACTGCCGCCGCGAAACGTCAGCTGCGGGAGGCCGTGCCCTCGACGTAGTCGTCGTCGTGGCTCTTCACCCAGGCCATCAGCTTGCGCAGGTCACGGCCGACGGTCTCGATCGGGTGCTTCTCCGACTGCTCGCGGAACTTCTTGAACTCCGGGCCACCGGCATCCTGGTCGTCGATGAAGCGCTGCGCGAACGTGCCGTCCTTGATGTCGGCGAGGACGTCGCGCATCCGGGCCTTCACCGACTCGTCGATGATCCGCGGGCCGGACACGTAGTCGCCGTACTCGGCGGTGTCGGAGATCGACCAACGCTGCTTGGCGATTCCGCCCTCGTACATCAGGTCGACGATCAGCTTCAGCTCGTGCAGGCACTCGAAGTAGGCGACCTCGGGCTGGTAGCCGGCCTCGATGAGCGTCTCGAAGCCCGCCTGGATCAGCGCCGAGGCACCGCCGCACAGCACGGCCTGCTCGCCGAACAGGTCGGTCTCGGTCTCCTCGGTGAACGTCGTCTTGATGCCGCCGGCGCGCAGTCCGCCGATGGCCTTCGCGTACGCCAGGGTGAGCGGCCAGGCCCCGCCGGTGGCGTCCTGCTCGACCGCGACGAGCACCGGGACACCGCGCCCCTCGGTGTACTCGCGGCGCACCAGGTGACCGGGGCCCTTCGGTGCGACCATCGCCACGTCCACCCCGGCCGGCGGCTTGATGTAGCCGAACCGGATGTTGAACCCGTGGCCGAAGAACAACGCGTCGCCGTCGGCGAGGTTGGGCTCGACCGCCTCGGCGTACAGCTTCCGCTGCACCGGGTCCGGCGCCAGGATGACGATCAGGTTGGACTCCTCCACCGCCTCCGCCGGCGTGAGGACCCGAAGGCCCTCCGCCTCGGCCTTGGCACGGCTCTTCGAGCCCTCGGGCAGGCCGACGCGGACGTCGACACCAGAGTCCCGCAGCGACAGCGCGTGGGCGTGGCCCTGACTGCCGTATCCGAGAACGGCGACGGTACGACCCTGGATGACCGCGAGATCGGCATCGTCGTCGTAGAACAGCTCTGCCACAACTTCTCCTTTGACCAATTCATTGTGTGCGGGTCGTACGACGGGTACGGCCCCGGTGTGTTTCGGTGGCTGAACGCGCGGTCCGGCTCCTCGCGGGAGTCCGCCCACGCCCTGCCCTCAGGCGCTCCGCTCGCCCACCCGGTCCAGGGAACGAAGCGTCCGGTCTGTGATGGAACGGCCGCCGCGCCCGACGGCGACCATGCCCGACTGCACCAGCTCGCGGATGCCGTACGGCTCGAGGACCCGCAGCATCGCGTCGAGCTTGTCCGGGCTGCCGGTCGCCTCGATCGTCACGGTATCGGTCCCGACGTCGACCACCTTCGCCCGGAACAGCTGGACCGTCTCCAGCACGCTGCCCCGGGCCTGACCGTCGGCCTTCACCTTGACCAGCAGCAGCTCGCGCTGGACCGAGGTGGAGGGTTCGAGCTCGACGATCTTGATGACGTTGACCAGCTTGTTGAGCTGCTTGGTCACCTGCTCCAGCGGGAGCTCCTCGACGTTGACCACGATCGTCATCCGGGAGATCTCCGGGTGCTCGGTCGGGCCGACCGCGAGGGAGTCGATGTTGAACCCGCGCCGGGAGAAGAGTCCGGCTATGCGAGCCAGGACACTGGGTTTGTTCTCGACCAGCACGGAGAGGGTGTGTCGGGACATGTGCCTCGTCCTTGTCCTTTCGAGGGGCGCCGGCTACGACGACTGAGGGACGCCTGGGTCCTTTGGGTCGGCGACGCTGCGGAGTCTCAGAGGTCGTCGTTCTCCCAGACCGGCGCCAGGTCGCGCGCGATCTTGATGTCGTCGTTGCTGGTGCCGGCCGCCACCATCGGCCACACCATGGCGTCGCGGTGGACCACGAAGTCGATCACCACCGGGACGTCGTTGATCGCCATCGCCTTGGCCAGCACGTCGTCGATGTCCTCGGCCTTGTCGCAGCGCAGCCCCACACAGCCGTACGCCTCGGCAAGCTTGGCGAAGTCGGGGATCCGGCTGGAGTGCAGGTCGGTGTTGGAGTAGCGGCCCTCGTAGAAGAGGGTCTGCCACTGCCGGACCATGCCGAGGCTGGAGTTGTTGATCACCGCGACCTTGATCGGGATGTTGTCCAGCGCGCAGGTGGCCAGCTCCTGGTTGGTCATCTGGAAGCAGCCGTCGCCGTCGATCGCCCAGACGGTGGCGTCGGGCCGGCCCGCCTTGGCGCCCATCGCGGCCGGCACCGAGAAGCCCATCGTGCCGAGTCCGCCGGAGCTGAGGAACGTGCCGGGATTCTCGTACGAGACGAACTGCGCGGTCCACATCTGGTGCTGGCCCACACCCGGGACGTAGATCGCCTCCGGCCCCGCGACCTGGCCGATCCGCTCGATCACCTGCTGCGGCGACAGCGAGCCGTCGTCGGGCTTGTCGTAGCCCAGCGGGTAGCGGGAACGCCACTCCTCCAGCAGCCGCCACCAGCCGGTGTAGTCGCCCGTGCGGCCCGCGGCGTGCTCGGCCTGCAGCGCGACCACCAGGTCGGCGATGACCTCCCGGCAGTCACCGACGATCGGCACGTCGGCGGTGCGGTTCTTGGAGATCTCGGCCGGGTCGATGTCGGCGTGCACGATCTTCGCCCGCGGCGCGAACGTGTCCAGCTTCCCGGTCACCCGGTCGTCGAACCTCGCGCCCAGGCTGATCAGCAGGTCTGCCTTCTGCAGCGCGCCGACCGCCGCGACGGTGCCGTGCATCCCGGGCATGCCGAGGTGCAGCTGGTGGTTGTCGGGGAACGCGCCGCGGGCCATCAGCGTGGTGACCACCGGGATCCCGGTCATCTCCGCGAGCACCCGCAGCTCCCGCGCGGCCCGGGCACGCAGCACCCCGCCGCCGACGTAGAGCACCGGGCGCCGGGCCTCGCTGATCAGCCGGGCCGCCTCGCGGACCTGCTTGGCGTGCGGGCGGCTCACCGGGCGGTAGCCGGGCAGGTCGACACCTGCCGGCCACTCGAACGTGGTCATCGCCTGCATCGCGTCCTTGGACACGTCGACCAGGACCGGGCCGGGGCGGCCGGTGGAGGCGATGTGGAACGCCTCGGCGATCGTGCGCGGGATCTCCGCCGGGTCGGTGACGAGGTAGTTGTGCTTGGTGATCGGGAGCGTGATGCCCTGGATGTCGGCTTCCTGGAAGGCGTCGGTCCCGATCGAGCTGGCGGCGACCTGGCCGGTGACCGCGACCATCGGCACGGAGTCCATGTAGGCGTCGGCGATCGGGGTGACGAGGTTGGTGGCGCCCGGCCCGGAAGTCGCCATGCACACGCCGACCTTGCCGGTGGCCAGGGCGTAGCCCTCGGCGGCGTGGCCGGCGCCCTGCTCGTGGCGGACCAGCACGTGCCGGATCTTGCGGGAGTCCAGGAGCGGGTCGTACGCGGGGAGGATCGCCCCGCCGGGGATGCCGAATACCGTGTCGACGCCGGCTTCCTCCAGCGATCTGATCAGGCTCTGCGCCCCCGTCATCTGCTCACTCATGAGCGTCCTCTCGCTGTCGTGCCGGGTGTCCCGCTGCTGGAACCGCCGGCGTTCCTGCCGGTGCTGCCTGTGCGGGTGGTGCTGGTGTTGCGGGTCCTGCCGGTGCTGCGGGTGTCGTCGTCGTGGTGGTGTGCGCCGTCAGAAGAGTCCCCTGGGAAACAAAAACCCCTCGGCCCGTGTGGGCAACGAGGGGAGCGCGCTGGCTGGGAGCTTCGAGAGCGGTCAGCCGGCGCGCGAGTGGAGTACGAGAATCTGCGGACGCACCCATGCAGGTTTTCCGACCGGCCGCCTTCACGTCAAGCCAAACCCTTGGCAGTCTCGCCATGCGGACGATCCGTCCACATGGCGTCGTCATCGAACGCGGGCAGGCCGTCCACGCTGCGCTGGTTCTTCTGCCGGCGGTAGTCGCGCAGCCCCTCCTCGCCCTTGCGGCCCATGTGCTGGGGCAGCAGGTCCCGCTCCCCCACGTAGTCCATCAGGGGTACGCCGTAGCCACAGGAGTCGGAGATCCGGGTGACGTCCACGACGATCACCGCCCGGGCGCCGCGCCGCTCGGTGAACAGCGCGGCCAGCCCGGCGAACTCCTCGTCGTACATCGACACCACCCGGCCCCGCCCGTGCAGCCGGACGACGTTCGGGGGCCCCTCGAACGCGCAGAACATCAGCGTGATCCGGCCGTTCTGCCGCAGGTGGGCGATCGTCTCCGCCCCGCTCGCGGTGATGTCGAGGTAGGCGACGGTGTGCTCGTCGAGCACCGCGAACGTCCCGCCGATGCCCTTCGGCGAGACGTTCACGTGCCCGTCGGACCCGCTCGGCGCCGTGGCGACGAAGAACACCCGTTGTGCCTCGACGAACTGCCGCAGCCGCCCGTCGATGCGCTCGTGCACCTTGCCCATCGGTGTTCCCCCTTCGCCGTCGGTCGTGCCGTGAGGCCGGTCGTGCGTGAAGCCGGTCGTACCGCCGCCCAGTCGTGGAGTCGTCAGCCGCACACGGCGCCGTGCGCCGCGGACGTCACCAGCCGGGCGTACTTGCCGAGCACACCGCGGGTGTACGTCGGCGGCAGCGGCGTCCAGTCGCCGCGACGGCGCTCGAGCTCGTCGGCGTCGACGAGCAGGTCGAGCGTCCGGTTGGTCATGTCCAGCCGGACCACGTCGCCGTCGCGGATCAGCGCGATCGGGCCGCCGTCGACCGCCTCGGGCGCGACGTGGCCGACGCACAGGCCGGTCGTCCCGCCGGAGAACCGGCCGTCGGTGAGCAGCAGGACGTCCTTGCCCAGGCCCGCGCCCTTGATCGCGCCGGTGATGGCGAGCATCTCCCGCATCCCCGGTCCGCCCTTGGGTCCTTCGTACCGGATGACGACCACGTCGCCGGCCTGGATGGTGCCGTCCTCGAGGGCGTCCAGGGCACCGCGCTCGCGTTCGAAGACCCGGGCCGGGCCCTCGAACACCGCGGCCTCCAGGCCCGCGCTCTTGACCACGGCGCCGTCCTCGGCCAGCGAGCCGCGCAGGATCGTCAGGCCGCCGGTGCGGTGGATCGGGTCCTTGATCGCGCGGATGATCGTGCCGTCCAGGTCGGGCGGGTCGATGTCGGCGAGGTTCTCCGCCACGGTCTTGCCGGTCACCGTCATCGGCTCACCGTGCAGCAGACCGGCGTCGAGCAGCGCGCGCATCACCACCGGGATCCCGCCCACCCGGTCGACGTCGCTCATGACGTACCGGCCGAACGGCTTGAGGTCGCCGAGGTGCGGCACCTGGTCGCCGATCCGGTTGAAGTCGTCGAGGGTGAGGTCGACCTCGGCCTCGCGGGCGATGGCGAGCAGGTGGAGTACGGCGTTCGTGGAGCCGCCGAGCGCCATCACCACCGCGATGGCGTTCTCGAACGCCTCCTTGCTGAGGATCTGGCGGGCGGTAAGGCCGCGGCGCAGCATCTCCACCACGGCTTCGCCGGAACGCCGGGCGATGCCGTCACGGCGACGGTCGACCGCCGGCGGGGCCGCCGACCCGGGCAGTGCCATGCCGAGCGCCTCGGCCGCGCTGGCCATCGTGTTGGCGGTGTACATGCCGCCGCAGGCGCCCTCGCCGGGGCAGATCGCCTTCTCGATCCGGTCGACCTCCTCGCGCGGGATCAGCCCGCGCGCGCACGCGCCGACCGCCTCGAACGCGTCGATGATGGTGACGTCGCGGCCGTCGACCTTGCCGGGCAGGATCGAGCCGGCGTAGACGAACACCGACGCGAGGTCGAGCCGGGCGGCGGCCATCAGCATGCCGGGCAGGCTCTTGTCGCAGCCGGCCAGCAGCACCGAGCCGTCCAGGCGTTCGGCCTCCATGACCGTCTCCACCGAGTCGGCGATGATCTCCCGGGACACCAGGGAGAAGTGCATGCCGACGTGGCCCATCGAGATGCCGTCGGACACCGAGATGGTGCCGAACTCCATCGGGTAACCGCCGGCGGCGTGCACGCCGTCCTTGGCGGCCTTGGCCAGCCGGTCGAGGGAGAGGTTGCAGGGGGTGATCTCGTTCCACGACGAGGCGACGCCGATCTGGGGCTTCTCCCAGTCCTCGTCGCCCATCCCGACCGCGCGGAGCATGCCGCGGGCGGCGGCCCGCTCCAGTCCGTCGGTGACCTCCCGGCTGCGCGGCTTGATGTCGCTACTCATGTGCGTTGGGCTCCTCGTTCACCGTGGCGGTGGTGGGGCTTGCTGGGGCGTGGCGCCGGTACGCCGAGCGGTCGGCTGCGGATGCGCAGCAAATCGCGGGAACGTGCACCCGGGCCGCGGTATGGGGGGCGGGGTCACCGCACCCTCACTTTACGGCGGCGTCCGCGAGGGGCCGACGGTCGGGCTCGCGGGTGACCTGCCGGCCGGTCGCGTACGCCACCGCGAGCACGGCCAGCCCGAGCACCGGGCCGAGCACGCTGAGCAGTTGTTGCCACGGCGCGTAGGAGAGTTCGACGTCGCCGCCCCACGGCAGGACGTACTTGAAGATCGCGGCCGCCACCCACACCACGAACACCGCACCGGTCCAGCGCAGCGAACGCGGCAGGTGCGAGCCGACCAGCACCGTGGCGCCGAGCGGCACCACCCAGACGTAGTGGTGCGTCCACGACAGCGGGGACGCGAGCAGGGTGGCCAGGCCGCAGAGCGAGACCGCCAGCATCGGCTCGCCACGCCGCCACCACACCGACGCGACGTACGCACCGGCGATGCCCGCCGCCGCTCCGAGCGCGAGTCCGGCGTAGTGCTGCCAGCCGCCGTAACCGAAGAGCCGGACGACGACACCCAGCATCGACTGGTTCATCAGGAAGTGCGCGGGCCCGGTGCGGGTGTCGCCGGACAGCAGCAGCTTCGCGAACCCAATGGTCTCCCGCGGCATCACCACGGCGGTGGCGACGGTGATCACCGCGGCGGTGACGACGACGGTGCGCGCCTCCTTCCACCGCCTGACGAACAGCAGCATCACCACGAACAACGCGGGCGTGACCTTGATCGCCGCCGAGACGCCGGTGAGTACGCCAGTGGGCAGCAACCGTCCGCCGGCCCGGCCGAGCCGCGGCAGCCATCGGCGCCCGGGCACCAGGTCGGCGACCACCAGCGCCATCAGGAACACGTTGATCTGGCCGAAGCTGACGGTGGCGCGCACCGGCTCCACCACCAGCGCAAAGGCCGTGGCCAGCAGCGACAGCCGCCAGCCGCGCAGGCCCGCCCGGTGCAGGACGAACAGCAGCGCGAGACCGTTCAGGACCGTCCAGACCAGCTGCAGGAGCGTCTGCGGTACGAACACCAGCGGAACGCTGAGCAGCGCCGCGACCGGCGGGTAGATGAACGCGAGCGCGGTGTCCGGCGTACGGGCGGTGAGGATGTCCCCGCCGCCGAGCACGACGTGGCCCGTGTAGATGTACACGTCCAGGTCGACGGTGTTCGGCTGCCAGGGCCAGAACTCACCGTACGACTGTGCGAAGGGCAGCATCGCGAGCAGTGCGACGATCGGCAGCGCGACCCGGGCGACGACGCCCGCGATGCCCGCGCGGGGCGTCCCGGTCGCCTCGACGGTCCCGGTCGTCTCGCCCCTGCTGTCCGTGCTGTTGGTACTGGTCGCCACGTCAGTACGCTCCGGCGACGGTGTTGACCAGCGGCTCCCCCGCGGCGTACCGGCGAAGCTGGGCGCTCACCAGCCGCCGCCCGCGCGGGACGAACGCGGAGGTGTTGCCGCCCACGTGCGGGCTCAGCAGCAGCCCGGGCGCGTCCCACAGCGGGTGGCCGGCCGGTAGCGGCTCGGGGTCGGTCACGTCCAGCGCCGCCCGCAGCCGACGGGCGGTCAGCTCGGCCAGCAGGGCGTCGGTGTCGACGACCGGGCCGCGGGCGAGGTTGACCACGAGGGCGCCGTCACCGAGCTGGGACAGGAACTTCGCGTCCACCAGGCCGTGCGTCTGCTCGGTCAGCGGGACCAGCAGCACCACCACGTCGGCGGTGGGCAGGAGCTCCGGCAGCCGGTCCATGCCGGCCACACCCTCCGCCGGCGTACGGCTGACCCTGACGATCTCGCACTCGAACGGCTCCAGTCGGCGTTCGAGCGCCCGGCCGATCGCGCCGTACCCCACGAGGAGCACCCGCCGGTCTGCCAGGGCCGGCCGCCGGCCGGCGGCCCAGCGATGCTCGTCCTGGGCACGCACGAAGTCGGGGAATCCGCGCAGCGAGGCGATGATCAGCCCGACGCCGAGTTCGGCGGTGCTCGCGTCGTGCACGCCGCGGGCGTTGCACAACGTGACGTCGGGGCCGACGAACGGGCGGACGTTCTCCACGCCGGCGGTGAGGGTCTGTACGACCTCCAGCCTGGGCATGTCGGCGATGATCTCGACGGTGTGCGGCGCGCCCATGTACGGCGGAACGTAGAACGCCACGTCACCGATCGTGTCCGGCGGCTCGGCCAGCCCGTCGTACACGTCGATCGCCAGCCCGGCGGGCAGGTCGTCGTACACCTCCGGCGGCTCCGGCAGCCACACCCGCCGCGCGGTGCCCGTCTCGCCGGGACCGCCCGGCTCGCCCGTCCCGCTCGCTGCTGCTCCCACTACTGAGGTCCTCCTCGGCACTTCGTGACGTACTGGTCGAAGTCCCACGTGCGCAGGAACTCCCGGGCCGCCTGTGACCCCTCGGCCAGCAGCGCGTCCTGTTGTTCGGCGGTGACGTCGAAGTCGACCGCGGACACCGCCGAGGAGTCCACGAACGTCGTCCGGATCAGGCTGCACGGCTGCTGGGCGAGCTCGACGTTGTGCGCCTGCAGCAACGTCTCGACCAGCGCGGCGGTCAGCGCGACCGGCCCGCGTACCGGATGGGAGCGTGCCACAGGTCCGGGCTGGGTGGAAAGACGGACGCCGAATGTCGGCCACCGGGGCGGTCTGCCGTCGGTGCGGTCGAAGATGGTGATCGGGAAGTTCCACAGCAGGCCGCCGTCGACCAGCGTGGCGTCGCCCGCCCCGGCGCCCCTGCCGGCGACCGCCGCCCTGGCCGCGTTCGCCCGGCCGGCCCGCAGCGTGTAGGGCTCGAAGAAGTACGGGATGGACGCGGAGGCCCGGACGGCATCGGCGACCGACTGCTCGTCGGGGTCGAGGCCGTACTCCGGGTAGTCCCACGGCAGCCGGGCCGCACATTGCCGGGACACGTCGCTGGCCAGCACGACCAGGCGGTAGCGGTGGCCGGTCGGCAGGTCGCTGCCGGGGTCGGGCGGCAGCCGCAGATCGCCGAACGTCCTCACGCCGAGGTCCGCCAGGACGCCGGCGATCCAGTCGTGGAGATACTTCCCCTCGAACAGGCCGGACTCCACCGCCAGCGACATCCCGTCGACCAGGAGCCCGAGGCCCACCCGGTCGGCGACTCCGCCCACGACACCGCCGACGCGGCCCCGGTCGCGGAACTTCCGGTAGTCGAGGGTGCGGGCGATCTCCTCCAGCCGGTCCAGCGGCTCACCGGCCACCTGCAGGCCGGCGAGGACCGCACCGACGAGGGCGCCGGCCGACGTCCCGGCGATCCGCCGGAAGTCGTACCCGCTCTTGGCGAACGTCCCGACCGCGCCGACCAGCCCGATCCCCTTGACGCCGCCGCCTTCCAGGACGAGGTCCGCGGGAAGTGTCCCGGCGGCCTTCTCCGTCCGCTTTCCCGTCCGCCCGGCGCGGCCTTCCGCGCCCGGACTCTTTCGCGTGGTGCTCATACCTGAAGGTAGTCCGATCCTGCGACCCTGAGCGACTGGTTCGTGGCCGAGCGCAACGCCGTCCGATGGCGCGGTGGGTGGCCGCGCCGGTCGCCGTGCAGACTGGGCCCATGCGTCGCGCCAGGCTACTGCTCGCCCGGCCGGTCGGCAGGTCGGTCGGCAGGGCTGTCACCGGTACCGTCGCCGCCGCGCTGGTCGCCGGCGCCGTCGGCTGTTCGCCCTCGTCCGGACCGGGCGAGGACGACACCCGGCCGTCGCCCACGGGCACCGGCTCGACCGGGGACGCCGCGCACCGGCCGCGGGTGACCGGGGTCGTCGCCACCGGGCTGGCCGCGCCGTGGGGGCTCGCGTTCCTGCCCGACCGCAGCGCTCTGGTCGCCGAACGCGACTCCGGCCGGGTACGCCGGATCCCCGCGGGGAGCTCCGGGGCCGACACCCCCGGGAGTGGCCGGCCCGCCGAGGTGGGCCGGGTGCCCGGTGTCCAGGCCGGCGGCGAGGGCGGGCTGCTCGGGCTCGCGGTGGCCTCGACGTTTCAGGACCAGCCGTACGTCTACGCGTACCTCACCACCGCGAAGGACAACCGGATCGTGCGGATGCGGTACGCCGACGGGCGGCTCGGCAGCCCGGAGGTGCTCCTGACCGGCATCCCTTCGGCGGGCGTGCACAACGGCGGGCGGATGGTGTTCGGACCGGACGGCATGTTGTACGTCGGGACCGGTGACGCCACCGACGGCGACAACGCCCAGGACCGGCGCTCCCTGGGCGGCAAGATCCTCCGGCTGACCCCGGACGGCAAACCCGCGCCCGGCAACCCGTTCGGGGGCTCGCCGGTGTGGAGCTACGGGCACCGAAACGTCCAGGGCCTCGCGTTCGACCCCGACGGCCGGTTGTGGGCCGGCGAGTTCGGCCAGGACACCTGGGACGAGCTCAACCTCATCCGCAGAGGCGGCAACTACGGCTGGCCGCAGGCGGAGGGGATCTCGCAGGACCGCAGGTCGCTTGACCCGGTGGCGCAGTGGCCGACCAGCGACGCCTCGCCGTCCGGTCTCGCCTACGCCGACGGCGCGCTGTGGATGGCCGGCCTGCGCGGGCGCCGGCTGTGGCGGATCCCGGTACGGGACGGCCGCCGGGCCGGCGAACCGCAGGCATACTTCACCGGCACCTACGGCCGACTGCGCACCGTCGCGGTCGCGCCGGACGGCAGCCTGTGGCTGAGCACCAGCAACACCGACGGACGGGGAGCACCCGAGCCCGGCGACGACCGGGTCCTGCGATTGAGGCTTCCATGACCAACTCCCGAACCCCGCACCCGGCCCCGCGTGTGGTCCTGCGTGCGGTCCTGGTGACCGTGGCGCTGTGCACGGCCACCGCCTGTGGGCTCACCGGCTCCGGTAACTCCGACGGCGCCGCCGGGCCGGACCGTCGGGCCACACCGACGAAGAGCGCCCGGCCGACGCCGAGCACGGCCGGCCCCACGCCGTCGGCCACCACGAGGTCACCAAAGCCGTCCGCCCGGGCCACCTCGCCCGCGCCCACCCGGCGGCCCACTCCGCGGCCCACCGCATCCCGGAAGGCGCCGGCCGCGCGCCCTGCCGGTCCCGCCCGTCCCGTCGTCGCCGGCACCATCGCGAAGGGGCTCACCACACCGTGGGACCTCGCGTTCCTGCCCGACGGGTCCGCCCTGCTGTCCGAACGCGACACCGCGCGCATCGACCGGGTGACCCCGGGCGGGCGGGTCGGCACCGTCGGCCGGGTGCCCGGCGTCGTGCACGAGGGCGAGGGTGGACTGCTCGGCCTGGCCCTGTCGCCGCACTACTCCCGGGACCGTCTGCTGTACGCGTACATCACCACTCGTACCGACAACCGGGTCGTACGCATGACCTACGACGGCTCCCGGCTCGGCGCGCCGAAGGCGGTCTTCACCGGGATCCCGCGCGGGCCGCAGCACCACAACGGCGGGCGGCTGCGGTTCGGGCCGGACGGCTACCTCTACGTACCCACCGGTGACGGCGAACAGCGCGCCCGGGCGCAGAACCGCTCCTCGCTCGGCGGCAAGATCCTCCGCCTCACCGCGAGCGGGAAACCCGCGCCGGGCAACCCGTTCGGCACCGCGGTGTGGACCTACGGTCACCGCAACGTCGAGGGTCTGGTCTTCGACCCGCAGGGCAGGCTGTGGGCGAGCGAGTTCGGCGACAAGGCGGCGGACGAGCTGAACCGGATCCGGGCCGGCGGCAACTACGGCTGGCCGGTGCTGGAGGGGCGCGGCGGTGCGGGGCGCGGGTACGTCGACCCACTGGCGCAGTGGCCCACCGACGACGCCTCACCGTCCGGGCTCGCCTACGCCGACGGGTCGATGTGGCTGGCCTCGCTGCGCGGTGAACGCCTGTGGCGGGTGCCGGTCGCCGGCGGCCGCGTGACGGGACCGTCGAAGGCGTTCTTCGTCGGTACGTACGGACGGCTGCGGCACGTCGCCCGGGCACCGGACGGATCGCTGTGGCTGCTCACGAACAACACCGACGGCCGGGTCTCCCCGCGACCGGGCGACGACCGGATCCTGCGGGTGCGGTTGACCCGGTAGCCCGCGTCAACCGCACCTTGCGCATAGGCCCGGGTCCGGGTCACCGCCCGACGGTCGCCGCGCCTGCGGTCACTGCCCGAGGCGCTGCAGGATCAGCTCGCGGACGCGGCCCGCGTCGGCCTGTCCGCGCATCTCCTTCATCACCGCGCCGATCAGCGCACCGGCCGCGGCCACCTTCCCGCCACGGATCTTGTCCGCGACGCCGGGGTTGGCCTCGATCGCCCGGTCGACCGCCGCGCCGAGCGCGGAGTCGTCGCTGACGACCGCGAGCCCACGCTTCTCGACGACCTCCTCCGGGGTGCCCTCGCCGGCGAGTACGCCGTCGATGACCTCCCGTGCCAACTTGTCGTTGACGGTGCCGGCGTCGACCAGGGCCTGCACTCCCGCGACCTGAGCGGGCGTGATGGGTAGCGCCTCGAGTTCGACCTCGGTGTCCTTGGCCCGTCGGGCCAGCTCGCCCAGCCACCACTTGCGGGCCGCCGCCGGCGTGGTGCCGGCCTCCACCGTCGCCTCGACCAGGAGCAGCGCACCCGCGCCGAGGACGTCGCGGAACTCCATCTCGGTGAAGCCCCACGCCTCGAACAGCCGGCGCCGGTGCCGGCTCGGCGGCTCCGGCAGGGTCGCCCTCAGCTCCTCCACCCACTCCGCGGAGGGGGCGATCGGCACCAGGTCGGGCTCGGGGAAGTATCGGTAGTCCTCCGCCTCCTCCTTGGACCTACCGGACGTGGTGACGCCGGTGTCCTCGTGCCAGTGCCGGGTCTCCTGGGTGACCTTGCCGCCGTCGGCGAGGATCGCGGCCTGCCGGCAGATCTCGTACGTCAGGGCGCGTTCGACCGACCGCAGCGAGTTGACGTTCTTGGTCTCGGTACGCAGGCCGTACGCGGTCTCGCCCTGCCGGCGCAGGGAGATGTTCGCGTCGCAGCGCAGCGACCCCTGCTCCATCCGCACGTCGGACACGCCGAGCGCCCGGAGCAGGTCCCGCAGCTGCGCGACGTAGGCCCGGGCCACCTGCGGTGCCAGCCGGCCGGCGCCCTCGATCGGCTTGGTGACGATCTCGATCAGGGGGATGCCGGCGCGGTTGTAGTCGACGATGGAGTAGTCGGCGCCCTGGATGCGGCCGCTGACCCCGACGTGGGAGGACTTGCCGGTGTCCTCCTCCATGTGGGCGCGCTCGATCTCCACCCGGAAGGTCTGGCCCTCGACCTCCACCTCGACCACGCCGTTGACGGCGATCGGCTCGTCGTACTGACTGGTCTGGAAGTCCTTCGGCATGTCCGGGTAGAAGTAGTTCTTCCGCGCGAACCGGCACCACGGCGCGATGTCGCAGCCCAGGGCCAGCCCGATCCGGATCGCCGACTCGACCGCACGGCCGTTCACCGCCGGCAGCGAGCCCGGCAGGCCGAGGCAGACCGGGCACACCTGGGTGTTGGGGGCCGCACCGAACTCCGTCGGGCACCCGCAGAACATCTTGGTGGCGGTGTTCAGCTCGACGTGCACCTCCAGACCCATCACCGGGTCGAAGAGCTCCAGAGCCTCGTCGTAGGACATCAGGTCGGTGGTGACGGTCATGATGCGTCGTTCTCCTCGCCTGCGGGCGTTGCGTGCGTGGCCGGCGTTGGTTGGGTGGCTGGTCTCACAGCTCCGGCACCTCCGCCAGCAGCGGGTGACCCCAGCGACGCTCGAACTCCTGCTCCACGGCGGCGCCCACGCGGTAGAGCCGGTCGTCGGCCATCGCCGGCGCCATCACGTGCAGCCCCACCGGCAGCCCGTCCTCGGGCGAGCGGCCGGCCGGGAAGGACGCGGCGGCGTTGCCGGCCAGGTTAGCGGGGATGGTGCACAGGTCGGCGGCGTACATCGCCAGTGGGTCGTCCACCCGCTCGCCGATCCGGAACGCCGTCGTGGGCGTGGTCGGCGACACCAGCACGTCGACCTGCTCGTACGCCCGCTCGAAGTCGCGGGTGATGAGCGTGCGCACCTTCTGCGCCTGGCCGTAGTAGGCGTCGTAGTAACCGCTGGACAGGGCGTACGTGCCGATCATGATGCGCCGCTTGACCTCGTCGCCGAACCCCGCCTCGCGGGTCAGCGCCATCACCTCCTCGGCGCTGTGCCGGCCGTCGTCGCCGGCGCGCAGGCCGTACCGCATCCCGTCGAAGCGGGCGAGGTTGCTGGACGCCTCGCTCGGCGCGATGAGGTAGTAGGCGGCCAGGCCGTAGGTGAAGTGCGGGCAGGACACCTCCACCACCTCGGCCCCCAGGTCGGAGAGCAGGTCGACCGCCTCGCGGAAGCGCTGCTCCACCCCGGGCTGGAAGCCGGCGCCGCCGAGCTCCTTCACCACGCCGACCCGCAGTCCGCGCACGTCGGGGTTGCGGGCGGCGTCCACCACCGGCGGGACGGGACGGTCGATCGAGGTGGAGTCCAGCGGGTCGTGGCCGGCGATCACACTGTGCAGCAGCGCGGCGTCGAGCACCGTCCGGGCACACGGGCCGGCCTGGTCCAGGCTGGAGGAGAACGCCACCAGGCCGTAGCGGGACACCCCGCCGTAGGTGGGCTTCACCCCGACCGTGCCGGTCACCGAGCCGGGCTGGCGGATCGAACCGCCGGTGTCGGTGCCGATCGCCAGCGGCGCCTCGAACGCCGCCAGCGAGGCCGACGAACCGCCGCCGGAACCGCCGGGAATCCGGTCGGTGTCCCACGGGTTGCGGGTCGGCCCGAAGGCGGAGTTCTCCGTGGAGGAGCCCATCGCGAACTCGTCCATGTTGGTCTTGCCCAGGACGACCACGCCGGCCTCGCGCAGCCGTCGGACGACGGTCGAGTCGTACGGCGGCCGCCAGCCCTGCAGGATCCGCGAGCCGCAGGTGGTCGGCACGTCCTTCATGGTGAGGACGTCCTTGAGCGCGAGCGGGACACCGGCCAGCGGGCCGAGCGTGTCGCCGGCCGCGCGCCGGTCGTCCACCTGACGGGCGGCGCCGAGCGCGCCCTCTGTGTCGAGGTGGAGGAAAGCGTGGATCCGGTCGTCGACCTTGCCGATCCGGTCCAGGTGTGCCTGCGTGACCTCCACCGCGGAGGCCTCGCCGGTGCTGATCAGCCCGGCGAGGCGGGCGGCGGTGAGCCTGGTCAGGTCGCTGTCGCTCATCAGGCCTCCTCACCGAGAATGCGGGGAACGCGGAAGCGGCTCTCCTCGACCGCGGGCTCACCGTCGACGACGGGGGCGCCGGCCAGCGCCTCCTCGGCCGTCAGCCCCGGGCGCACCTCGTCGGCGCGGAAGACGTTGGTGAGCGGCACCGGGTGGGAAGTGGGCGGAATGTCCTGGGCGGCCACCTCGCCGACCTGGGCGACCGACTCGAGGATGACGCCCAGCTGGCCGGCGTAGTGGTCGAGTTCGTCGTCGGTCAGCTCGATCCGAGCGAGGCGCGCTAGGTGCGCGACCTCCTCGCGGGTGATCGCAGGCACTGGAGTGCTTCCTTTACCTCGTTCGTGGAGCACTCCGGCGGGTCGCGGAGTGCCTCTGGCTGGTGGGGTACGGCCGCCGCCGGAGGGCGGCAGACGTCGGCCGTAGGGCAATCCTAGGAGCCTACGCGGCAGCGCCCGCGACCGCCGCGAGCCGAACCCGCCGCGGTCCGGACCGCGGCGCGATCACGGCGCGACAATGAAGAGAGCACGACGCGGGCGTGGCCGGGTCGGGAGGGATGGTCCCGGCTTGGCCGGGTCTGGTCGCGCCAGGTCGATCGGTTACGTCCGCGCAACCGCGCGAAGGCGTCGATCGCGCCACAATGAGCAGCGTGTACCTGCTGCGCATCGCGCTCCCCGACCAGCCCGGCGGCCTCGGCGAAGTCGCCTCGGCCCTGGGCAAGGTCGGCGCCGACATCGTCGCCGTGGACGTGGTGTCCCGGGGCGCCGACGGCACCGCGATCGACGACTTCGTGATGGAGCTTCCCCTCGGCGGCCGGGCCGACTCCCTGGTGTCGGCCTGCCTGTCTGTGCCTGGCGTCCGGGTGATCTGGTTGTCCCGGTACGCCGCCGGCGGAACGCTGCGCCACGACCTCGAGGTGGTCGAGTCGATGACCGAGCAGCCGGCCGAGGCCGAGCGGGTACTCGTCCGGCACGCCCCGGTGGTGTTCCGCGCCGACTGGGCGTTCCTGGTGTGCCGGGACGGAAACTCCGGGCAGGCGGTGGTGGAGGAGTCCACCCCGGCCGCACCCGACCTGCCCGGCGACGAGGCGCCCTGGCTGCCGCTGGAACGTCCCCTGCGGCTGGCGGTGCCCGCCGACTGGGACAACCGAGGGTGGCGGCACATCACCGCGGCGGCCACGCCGATGGGCAACGCCAACCGGGCGCTGGTGATCGGTCGGTCCGGCGGGCCGGAGATCCTCGACTCCGAGCTCGCCCGGCTGGCCCACCTGGCCGCGCTCACCCAGACCGTTCGGCAGGCGCTCTCGCAGGCCTGACCGTCATTCCTCCTGGGCGGGCAGGGCTCGCTCCCGCGCGGCGTCCGGCCCCTCGGCCAGCAGCACCCGGAAGCCCTCCTCGTCGAGGATCGGCACGCCGAGGTCGCGGGCCTTGTCGAACTTCGAGCCGGGGTTGTCACCGGCCACCACGAAGCCGGTCTTCTTCGACACCGAACCGGACGCCTTGCCGCCCTGGGCCTGGATCGCCTCGGAGGCCTCGTCGCGGGAGTAGCCGTCCAGGCTGCCGGTGACCACGACCGTCACACCGTCCAGCGGACGCGGGCCCTGGTCGACGATCTCTTCCCGGAACCGCACGCCGGCCGCCCGCCACTTCTCCACGATCTCGCGGTGCCAGTCGACGGAGAACCACTCGACCACCGACGCGGCGATGGTCGGCCCCACGCCCTCGACGGCGGCCAGCTCCTCCTCGTCGGCGGCCGCGATCCGGTCGAGGTCGCCGAACGTGCGGGCCAGGGCCTGCGCGGCGGTGGGACCGACGTGCCGGATGGACAGGGCGACCAGCACCCGCCACAGCGGCCGGGTGCGGGCCGCCTCCAGGTTGTCCAGCAGCCGCTTGGCGTTGGCCGACAGCGCGCCGGCCTTGGTGGTGAAGAAGTCCGCGCCCTTCAACTGCTCCGCGGTCAGCGCGAACAGGTCACCCTCGTCGGCGATCAGGCCGCCGTCCAGCAACGCGGTGCCGGACTGGTAGCCGAGCACCTCGATGTCGAACGCGCCCCGGCCGCCCAGATGGAACAGCCGCTCCCGCAGCTGGGCCGGGCAGTGTCTGGTGTTGGGGCAGCGCAGGTCGGCGTCGCTCTCCTTCTCCGGCCGCAGCTCGGTGCCGCACTCCGGGCACCGGACGGGCATCTCGAACTCCCGCTCGGAGCCGTCGCGCAGGTCGGCGACCGGGCCGACGATCTCCGGGATCACGTCGCCGGCCTTGCGCAGCACCACGGTGTCCCCGATCAGGACGCCCTTGCGGCGTACCTCCGAACCGTTGTGCAGCGTGGCGTACTCCACCGTCGACCCGGCGACCTTCGTCGGCTCCATCACGCCGTAGGGGGTGACCCGGCCGGTGCGGCCGACGTTGACCCGGATGTCGATCAGCTTGGCGTTGACCTCCTCCGGCGGGAACTTGAACGCGATCGCCCACCGCGGCGCGCGCGAGGTGGAGCCGAGCTGGCGCTGCAGCGAGATCTGGTCGACCTTCACCACCACGCCGTCGATCTCGTGGTCGAGGGAGTGCCGGCGCTCGCCGTAGTCGCGGGCGTAGGCGTCCACCTCCTCCAGGGTGCGGCGGACTCCCACGTGGTCGCTGACCGGGACGCCCCAGGCGGCGAGGGTGGCGTAGGCCTCCGACAGCCGCTGCGGCTGCCAGCCCTGGGCACGGCCGATTCCGTGGGCGGTGAAGTGCAGCCGGCGGCGCGCGGTAACCCGGGGGTCCTTCTGGCGCAGCGATCCGGCCGCGGAGTTGCGCGGGTTGGCGAACGGCGGCTTGCCCGCCTCCACCAGCGCGGCGTTGAGCTCCTCGAAGTCGCGCACCCGGAAGTAGACCTCGCCGCGCACCTCGAGCACCTCGGGTGTGGGTGCGTCGGCCTTGGCCAGCCGGTGCGGTATGCCGTCGATGGTGCGGACGTTGAGCGTGACGTCCTCCCCGACCCGGCCGTCGCCGCGGGTGGCCGCCCGCACCAGCCGGCCCCGCTCGTAGACCAGGTCGATGGCGAGGCCGTCGATCTTCAGCTCGCAGAGGTATTCGGCCTCGGTGCCGATCTCGCGCTCGACCCGCGCGGCCCAGGCCCGCAGCTCCTCCAGCACGAACGCGTTGTCCAGCGACAGCAGGCGTTCGAGGTGCTCGACGGGCTCGAACTCGGTCGACCAGGTGCCGCTGACCCGCTGCGTCGGCGACTCCGGAGTGCGCAGCTCCGGATGGGCCTCCTCGAGCTCCTTCAGCTCCCGCATGAGCGAGTCGTACTCCGCGTCGGAGGCGGTCGGCCGGTCGAGCACGTAGTAGCGGTAGTTGTGCTCCTCGATCTCCTGGGACAGCACCGAGTGCCGCTCCAGCGCCTCGGTGGGGACGCCCGCGACCTTGGTCTTCGCCGACTTCGACGCGCTCTTCGCCATAGCCCGAACGCTACCGCCGCCCACCGACAATCTCGCACCGACAATCGGGTCGGTCAGCCGCGCACCACCCGGCCGGGCGCGGCACCGGTCGCGGCGCCGTTCTCCCACACCGGCGTACCGGCCACGAGGGTGTACGACACTCCGCGCGCGAGCTGCCACGGTGCGTCGTAGGAGGAGGGATCGGCCACCTCCGCGGGGTCGAACACCGCGAGGTCGGCGACCGCGCCGGGCCGCACCACGCCGCGGTCGCGCCGGCCCAGCCGGGCGGCCGGCAGCGAGGTCATCTTCGCCACGGCGGTCGGCAGGTCGAGCACACCCTCCCGCACGTAGTGGCCGAGCACCCGCGCGAAGGTCCCGAAGCTGCGCGGGTGCGTTGTGCCGACGCCCGGGCAGTCGAGAATCCAGCCGTCGCTGGCGACCGCGACGGTCGGGTCGGCGAGGATCGTGCGCACGTCGTCCTCGGCCATCCCGTGGCTGATGATCGAGGCCACCCCGCGCTGGCGCCGCAGCAGGTCGACGGCGGTCTCCGCCGGCGTCCGGCCGACCACCCGGGCGATGGTGGCGAGGTCGCTGCCGAGGTGTGCGCGGTACGGGCCGTCCGGGGTGTCGGACAACACGATCCGCTCGGGCAGGAAGGTCGTTCCCGTCCGTGCGGTGAGGTCGGCGACCAGCCGGTCGCGGTCCTCCGCGCGCTCCAGCCGCTCGCGCAGCGCCGCCACCCCGCCGTCCATCGCCCAGCCTGGTAGCCGGGCGGTGAGCGTGGTGCTCGACGCGGCGTAGGGGTACTGGTCGCCGTGCGCGTCCACGCCCTCGCGCCGGGCCCGGGCGAGGGTTTCCAGGACCCTGCCCACCCGGCCCCAGTTCGCCGGGCCGACGGCCTTCAGGTGCGAGACCTGCACGCGTACGCCGGTACGCCGGCCGACCTCCAGCGCCTCCTTCACCGCGGCGTCCAGCCCGTCGCCCTCGTCGCGGATGTGGGTGGAGTAGACCCGCCCCGCGGCGGCCACCGGCTCGGCCACCGCGGCCAGCTCCTCCGCCCGTGCGTACGAAGCGGGGGCGTAGATCAGCCCGCTGGACAGTCCCACCACACCGTCGTCCACCGCCGCCGACACCAGCGCCCGCATCCGGTCCAGCTCGGCGGGCGTGGGTGCCCGGTCGGCCACGCCCATCGCGCCGATGCGGACGGCGCCATGCCCTACCTGCAAGGCGAGGTTGACACCGAGCGGAAGGCGCTCCACGGCCTCGGCGTACTCCCCCGCCCCCGACCAGTCCCACGGCAGGTCCGCGTCCAGGAAACCGGCGTGCGCACGCAGCTCGTCCTCGTGCTCGGGCACCACCGGGAACGGCGAGAAGCCGCAGTTGCCGGTGACCAGGGTGGTGACGCCCTGGGCGATCTGGGTGAGCGCGCCCGGGGCGCCGAACACGGTGAAGTCCGCGTGGGAGTGCAGGTCCACGAAGCCCGGGCAGACCACCGCGCCGGTCACGTCGAGGTGGCGCCTCGCCCGCGTCCTGGAAACCTCGCCCACGAAGGCGATCCGTCCGTTCTCGACCGCCACGTCCGCCACGACGCCGGGCGCACCGGTCCCGTCGAGGACGGTTCCGCCGGCGAGTACCACGTCGTACATCTGCTGACCTCCGGATCGCGGTCGGGTCGGGTCTGGTCGGGTCCGAGTCGGGCAGCTCGGGTCGGACAGCTCGGGGCGGACAGCTCAGACCGGGAGGTCCGAGCGTCCACGCGAGGTTGCTCAGGTCATGAGCGCGAGCAGGATCGCGTACATCACACAGGCCGGGATCATCACCAGCCAGCCTGTCAACAGCACGTTGCGGAGGTTCTGCGAGCGGGCCAGGCCCATGGCGCCGATCATGTTGGCGTTCGGGAACGGTCCGTACGTGTCGCCCTTGGACGCCCACAGCAACACGATGACCCAGGCGCTCGCCGACACCCCGAGGGTCGCGCCCAGCCCGCCGAACACCTTGTCCAGCAGGACGACCTGGGCCGCCGTCGCCCCCGGGACGCCCACCCAGCCGAGCAGCCCGATAGCCACCGCGAACGGGAACGCACCGAGGTGGGACAGCTGGGAGCCGAACGTGTCCAGGATGACGTCGTACGGCTTCAGCCACTGGTCGATGATCCCGAACAACGCGGCCAGCAACCAGAACAGGATGAAGATGCTGAGCAGCCGGGCGCCGCCGCGGTACATCCTGCCCGCGATCTCGACGCTGGACAGCCCGCCGGCGAAGCCGGTGACGATGCCGAGCAACGGCAGGGCCAGCAGCGGGAACGTCGTACCCGCGTTGGTCACCGTGGCGTAGACCACGCTCGCGACCAGCAGGACGAGGAACGCCGCGGTGGCCCGGCCGGCCTTCGGGTTGCGGTCGGTGCCCGCAACGTCGTCCGAGGCCTCCTCCGCGGTGTAGAAGTCGTTGCCGCGGGCCGCCGTACGTCGCTGCATCCACGGCACGATCAGCATGGCCAGCGCGATCGACAGGACGGCCAGCGGCCCGGCACCCACCCGCAGGTAGGTGAGGTAGTCGACGTTCGCCGCGGTGAGGATGGCGACGTTGGAGCCGGCGAACGGCGCCAGGGCGAGACCCGCGCACCCGCCGACGAACATCATCGACGCGGTGGCCGAGCGGGTGAAACCCATCCGGGCCGTGATGGGGATCAGGATCGGCGCGGCGATGGCCAGCGCACCGGCGAGAGTGCCCAGGCTCGCGACCAGGACCAGGCAGGCGAACATCACGCCGAAGGTCACCGCGTGCCGGCTGCGTTCGCCGACCGTGCGCATGATCGCGCTGACGATGGTGTCGGCCACCCCGGTGACGCGCAGAACCTCACCGACCCCGGCCCCCAGCACGATGATCAGGCCGATCATCGTCACCAGGTCGCCGAGGGAGGTGCCGAGGAGTTCGCCCACCTCCGTCGGTGGCCGGGCCGCGATCAGGATGCCGGAGAGTACGGCGACGACGGTGGCGACCACGATGTCCAGGCCGAGCAGGCACAGCGCGGCGTACAGCAGGATCGGGAGCAGGCCCCACAACGTCGGCGCCTGCACCACCTGGCCGATGACCAGCGAGGCCAGCAGGCCGGCGAGCGCGATCACGGTGCAGATCCGGCGGCGTATCGGTGGCAGCCCCACCGCGTACGCGTTGGACTCCGCTGCCTCGCCGCCCGGCTTGGTGGCGGCGTCGCTCGAGCCGCGTTGAGCCTCGGCGGGCTGGTCGGTCTCGGCGGGTTGGTCGACCTCGGCGGGTTGGTCCGGCTCGGCGGACCGCGCCGACGGGCCAGGTCGGGACTGGGACATGGCACTCCTTCTCGGTGGAGCTGAGCTTTCCCGGTTGGTACGCGAGGGCCGTAGGGCCCTGGTCGGGGGTCGTGCGCGGGAGTCAGTCCGCGGACACGCGAGCCGTGCGCGAGGAGATCTCCCGTACGAACTCCTCGTCGACCCGATGCCCGCTGCCCACCTGCTTCCACGGCACGTCGACCAGACCGTGGTCGGCGGTGATCGGCGGGCGCACGACGTCACGGGCGTAGTACTTGTCCGACGCGGACACGTCGGAGGGCAGGGTGAAGCCGGGCAGGCTGGACAGCGCGACGTTGGCCGCACGGCCGATCCCGAACTCGTGCATGCCGCCGCACCACACCGGGACGTCGTGTTCGCGGGCGAGGTCGTGTGCCGCGACCGCGGCGGTCAGCCCGCCCATGCGGGACACCTTGATGTTGAGGATCGCGACCGCTTCCAGGGCGAGCGCGGTGCGCAGGTCGTGCAGGTCGGCGACCGACTCGTCCAGGCAGACGGGGGTACGCAGGACGCGGCGCAGCCGGGCGTGCGCGAGCAGGTCGCGCGGAGCGAACGGCTGCTCGACCATCGTGAGGCCGAATCCGTCCAGCCCGCGCAGCGCGGCCAGGTGGTCCGGGTCCTCGGTGTAGGCGCCGTTGGCGTCGACGTGCAGGTCCAGGTCGGGGAACGCCGCACGCACGGCGCGGACGGGCTCGACGTCCCATCCCGGTGCGATCTTCAGCTTCACCCGCGGGTATCCCGCCTCGACCTGGCGGGCCACCTGCGCGACCAGGTCCGCGGGCGTCGGCTCGATGCCGAGGCTCACCCCGGCCACCACGCGGTCCCGGGAGCCGCCGAGCGCACCGGCCAGCGGCACGCCGGTCGCGGTGGACCACAGGTCCCAGCACGCCATGTCCACCCCGGCCTTGGCGAACTCGTTCCCGCGTACCTTCGACCACAGCGCGGGCACATCTCCCGGGTGGGACCAGTCGGCGCCGACCACGGCCGGCAGCAGGTGCTGCTCGGCGACGTGCCAGCAGCTCTGCACGGTCTCCGCGCAGTAGTACGGCCCGGACGGCGAGGCGATCTCGCCCCAGCCCACCGCACCGTCGACGTCGGTCACCCGGACCAGGATGTGCTCCAGGTAGGCCTTGCGGTGCGAGCTGGTCTCGAACTCGTGCACCAGCGGCAGCCGGGCGGCGAAGAGCTCGGCGGCGGAGATCTGCATGCTCAGGCCCCTTCGTAGAGTTCGAGGTCGCGGGTGACCTCCTCGCGCCGGCGCAGGCGCCGCCGGGCTCCCTTGGCGCTGGCCGCGGTGAGCGTGGCGAGGATGTGGGTCACCGCCGCGACCGCGGTCGGTGAGTCGACGTACGACGCGCTGCGGGTGCCCACCACCACGGCCACCTCCGCCATCCGGGCCAGTGAACTGTCCGGGTCGTCGGTGATACCCACCACCGTGCCCCCGGCGGCGGCGAACTCCCGGGCCACCGCGATGGTCTGGCGCGTGTAGCGGCGGAAGGAGAAGGCCACCAGCACGTCGTCGGAACGTACGTCGCACAGGACGTCCACGGGACGGGCGGCGATGCCGTCGACGAGGGTGACGTTGGCCAGGCTGGCGGACAGGTCGATGGCCAGCAGGGCGGCGTACGCGGACGACTTCGAGCCGCCGATCACGAACCTGCGGCGGGCGGCGACGATCCGGGCGGCGGCCTGCTCCAGGGTGCCGTCCACGCGGATTCGCCGGGCGGTCTCGGCCAGGTTGGCGGTCTCGTGGTCGAGCAGCCGGTCGAGCAGGATCGAGGACGACGAACGCCGGCGCAGCCGGGCGCCGTACCGCTGGTCGGGACTGCTCGGGTCGGGGCCGCCCTGATCAGGACTGCCCGGATCAGGACTGCTCGGCTCTGCGCTCATCGAACGTCCCCCGCGTGAGCGAGCAGGTAGACCGCGGTGTCCGGGGTGACCCGGCGGCACGAGGTGAGGACGTACCCCGCGTCCAGGGCGCCCTCCAGCGCGTCGGCGACCCGGTCGCGGACGTCCCCGGCCAGGGCAGGATCCAGCCCGTCGCGCGCGCCCCATCGGGCCGGGACGGCCAGCAGCCGACCGTCGCCGGCGCCGGCGCCGGACGGGACCGTACGGATCGTTCCCCACTCCAGGTCGAGGTCGTCACCGAACTGCTCGGCCGGGCCGGCCACCTTGCGGGTCGCATCGGACACCTCGGAGTCGGTACGCCACTCCACGATCACCCGGTCGCTGCGACCGGCGGCGTCGGTGAGGCCGTAGTAGTCCCGGACGAACCACCGGCCATGGGCGCCGAGGACGTCGAGGTTGAAGTGCGCGTTGCGGGAGAGCATCGGGTCGTACGCCCAGCGCATCGCCCGGACGCCGGCCCGCGAGGCCTCCGCGGCCTGGGCCCGCTTGAGCACCCGGCCGACGCCCCTGCCCTGCGCGGCCGCGTCGACCACGGCCGCCTGGGAGTAGTGGTAGGTCGCGCCGTCCTGCGTACCGACGAAACCGTAGGTGAACCCCACCAGGCGTCCGGACGGGTCGAACGCGCCGAGCGCGGAGCCGCCGTTGCGCTGCAGCGCGACCAGGAGCTTCGGGGTCATCGCCGGGTCGCCGGAGCCGAGGCCGAACACCTGGCGGTACAGGCCCACAGCGTCCTCGCGTTCGCCCTGGGTGCGCAGCGGCCGGGCGGTGACGGTGAGGTCCGGGCCTGTCGGCACAGGCCGCCCAGGCTGCACGGGCTGCGTGGGCCGTATGGCCTGCATGGCACCCCCAGCGAAGACGACGACCGGCCGAGCCGGGCGTCACACGATGCGTAGATCTGTCGGACGTGGTTTGGGACGCCCGCCGACACTGGCGAGGCGACCACCACGGGACCGAAGATACGCGACAGATAACCGCGAGATGTTTAGCAGGGGTACGGTACCTGGGTCAATGCCCTCCCCTGGAATCCATGCCCTGTACAAGGTCGTGACCGAGGTCGGGGGGCTCACCTCACCTGCGGGTCGGTGACGGACGGACGAAGATACGAGTCATATCCTGCGGTGCATGGATTCCCTCGAACGGCTCGTGCGCCGTGCCCGCGAGCTCGAGCCGCGGATGCGGGAGCGGCTCTCCGCGTACGTCCACCACGAGACGCCCACCGGAGACGCGGACGCGCTGAACCGCCTCGGTGAGGTGCTCGGCGGCCACTACGCAGAGCTCGGCGCCACCGTGACCGCGGTCCCCTGCGACACCGGCGACCACCTGCTGGCCACCTGGCCAGCAGGCGACGCGGACGGCGACGCGGCCGGCACCGACGGGACAGCGGGCAGCAAGGCCGAGCGCCCGCACGTCGTGGTGCTCGGCCACCACGACACGGTCTGGCCGGTGGGCCGGCTCGCCGAGCAGATGCCCTACGTCGACGACGGAACGCTGATCCGCGGCCCGGGTGTGTTCGACATGAAGGGGGGCCTGGTCGCGTTCGAGACGGCGATCGCGGTGCTGCGCGACTGCGACGTCCCGCCGGCCCAGCCGGTGCGGCTGGTGGTCACCGCGGACGAGGAGATCGGTACGCCCACCGGCCGGGCGCTGGTCGAACGCGAGCTCACCGGTGCGGCCGCCGCCCTCGGGCTGGAGCCGCCGCACCCCAAGGGCGGGCTGAAGACCGGCCGGCACGGGAGTACGCGGGTACGCCTGGAGGTCACCGGCGTGGAGGCGCACGCGGCCCTGGACCGCACCCGCGGAGTGTCCGCCATCGACGAGCTCGTCGACCAGCTGGTCCGGCTGCGGGGCGTCGCGGCCGCCGAGGAGCACGTGCTCTACAACGTCGGCACCGTGCACGGCGGCAGCCGCACCAACGTGACCGCCGGGAAGGCCGGCGCCGAGCTCGGGTTCCGGTTCGGGGACGCCGAGGTCGAACGCCGGGTGCTGGACCAGCTGACCCGGCTCGAACCCGTCCGCGAGAACGCCGGGGTGCAGGCCCGGATTCTCACCAGCCGCCCGGCCTGGGCCGGCGCCGGCAACGAGGACCTGTTCGCCGCCGTGGTCGCGGCCGGTGAACGGGTCGGGCAACAGGTCCGGGGGTCACACGCGCTCGGCGCGGCCGACACCAACTTCGCCGGCGCGGCCGGGGTGCCGGCGCTGGACGGGTTCGGCCCGCGCGGACGCGGAGCGCACGCGGTGCACGAGGAGATCGTGGCCGAGTCGCTGGTGGAGCGCGCGGCGCTGATCGCCTCCGTGCTCGCCTCCCCGCTCACCCCGAGGCCCTGACGTACCGGCGTACCGGACGCCCAGGTCCCGACGGGTCCAGACCTGTCCTAGCTCGCCAGGTGCGCGGCCGCCTCCCGGGCCAGCCTCATCGCCGTACGTGCCCATGCCGGGTCGGCGCCGGCGAGCCCGCACGCGGGCGTGACCACGACCCCGCGGGCGACCTCGTCCGCGGCGAACCCCAGCCGCCGCCAGAATGCCTGGACCGTCCGGGTCACGTCCACGTCGGTGGGTCCCGGCGGGCCCGTGGGGCGGGGCACGGCACCGTCGGCGGCAGGCGCGGCGCCCGGCGCGGAGGGAGCCGGGCGTTCGGGCCGCAGCGCGGGCACGGCACCGGCGAACAACGCCACCCCGCCCTCGACCGCCTCCGACAGCGGGTCCGCGTCGGCCTGGCCGAGCTTCTTCAGGTCGAACGACAGACCGCGGGCCCCGGCGCGTACCAGCAGCGGGAACGGCGTTCCGGCCGCGCAGCTGTGCACGACCGGCACCGCGTCGGCGGCCACGATCGACCCGATCACCCCGCCCAGCAGATCGGTCACCTCGTACTCCTCGACCGGGCGGTAGCGGGAGAACCCGGAGGCCGTCGGCACCGATCCGCGCAGGACCGCGGGCATCGAGGGTTCGTCGAGTTGCACCACGAGCGACGCACCAGGCACCCGGCGACGCAGGTCGCGCAGGTGGACCGTCAGGCCCTCGGCCAGTGACTGCGCGAGGTCGCGCCGGGCACCGCTGTCGCCCACCACCCGGCCACCGCGCGGGCGTTCGACCGCGGCGGCGAGCGTGATCGGCCCGGTGAACTGGACCTTCAGCGGACCGGTGTAGCCCTGCGTCAGCTCCTCCAGCGCGTCCAGGTCCCGGGCGAGTGTCGACCGGGCGCGGCGCTGGTCGAGCCCCTCTCCGGCGACCAGTCGCCAGCCGGCCGGCTGCAGGTCGACGCCGAGTTCGACCAGCAGAGCGCACGTCCGGCCGATCATGTCCGCACCGGGGCCCCGGCCGGGCAGCTCAGGCAGGTGCGGCAGGTCGGGCAGCTCACCCAGCACGACCCGGGTGGCCTCCAGCGGGTGGTCGTACGGCAGCGAACCGACGCCGGTCGCGGCTCCCGGGCGCCAGGGCATCTCGATGGGGATCGGCACGGGCAAAGCCTAGGGTCTGTCCTTCGGATGCGGGTCGGCGGCGACCTCAGTGCGCGGCGGCGGCGACAGTGTTGGCGATGGTGGCCGACCCGATCACCCGGGTGCCGTCATAGAGCACGACCGCCTGCCCGGGTGCCACGCCGGTGGCCGGCTCGGCGAGCTCGACCCGGAGCACGTCGTCCTCGACCCACGCCCGCGCGGGCAGCGTCTCGCCGTGCGCGCGGATCTGCGCCCGGCACTCCACCGGACCGGTGGGCGCGGGTCCGCACCAGCGCGGCTGGGTGCCCTCGAGGTGGGCGACCGTCAGCCGGTCGCGGGGGCCGACAGTCACCGTGCGGCTGACGGGTTCGATCGACAGGACGTAGCGGGGCTTGCCGTCGGCGGCCGGCCGGCCCAGTCGCAGCCCGCGGCGCTGCCCGACGGTGAAGGAGTACGCCGCGTCGTGTTCGGCCAGCACGGTGCCGTCCTCGTCGACCACCTGTCCGGGCTGCTCGCCGAGCTCGCGGGCCAGGAAGCCCGCGGTGTCGCCGTCGGCGACGAAGCAGATGTCGTGGCTGTCGGGCTTGTCGGCGACCGCGAGCCCGCGCTCGGCGGCCTCGGCCCGCACCGCCGACTTCGGCGACCCGCCGAGCGGGAAGTAGGCGTGCGCCAGCTGCTCCGCGGTGAGGACGCCGAGGACGTACGACTGGTCCTTGCCGGGGTCGACCGACCGGTGCAGCTCACGCCCGCCGGGGCCGTCCTCGAGCTGGGCGTAGTGGCCGGTGCAGACGGCGTCGAAGCCGAGGGCCAGCGCCCGGTCGAGCACCGCGGCGAACTTGATCTTCTCGTTGCAGCGCAGGCAGGGGTTGGGCGTGCGGCCGGCCGCGTACTCCTCCACGAAGTCGGTCACCACGTCGGCGTGGAACCGCTCGGCGAGATCCCAGACGTAGAACGGGATGCCGAGCACGTCGGCAGCCCGGCGGGCGTCGCGGGCGTCCTCCAGCGTGCAGCAGCCGCGCGCGCCGGTGCGGTAGGACGACGGGTTGCGCGACAGCGCGAGGTGCACACCGGTGACCTCGTGGCCGGCGTCCACCGCCCGCGCGGCCGCCACCGCGGAGTCGACTCCGCCGGACATCGCCGCCAGCACCCGCATCAGTTCCTGCCTCCGCTCACGTTGACCAGACCCGCGCTGCGGGCGCGCTCCACCACCGGGCCGATCGCCGCACCGAGCGCGTCGACGTCGGCGCGGGTGGAGGTGTGCCCCAGGCTGAACCGCAGCGACCCGCGGGCGCGTTCCTCGTCGCGGCCCATCGCCAGCAGCACGTGGCTCGGCTCGGCCACACCCGCCGAGCACGCCGAGCCGGTGGAGCACTCGATGCCGCGCGCGTCGAGCAGCAGCAACAGCGAGTCGCCCTCGCAGCCGGGGAAGGAGAAGTGTGCGTTGCCCGGAAGCCGGCCACCCGGGTCGGGGTGAGCGATGCCGGGGTCGCCGTTGAGCTCGGCGTCGGGCACCGCGGCGATGATCCGGTCGACCAGCTCGGCCCGCAGCTCTCCCAGCCGGACGGCGAGCCGCTCACGCCCGGCCGCGGCGGCCTCGACGGCGACGGCGAACGCCGCGATCGCGGCCACGTCGAGGGTGCCGGAGCGGATGTCGCGTTCCTGTCCCCCGCCGTGCAGCAACGGCACCAGGTCGGCCTGCCGCCGAACCACCAGCGCGCCCACGCCGACCGGGCCGCCCAGCTTGTGCCCGCTCACCGTCATCGCGTCGAGTCCGGAGGCCGCGAAGTCGACCGGGAGCTGGCCGACCGCCTGCACGGCGTCGGAGTGCACGGGGATGTCGTGGCGCCGGGCCAGCTCGGCGACCTCGGCGATCGGCTGGACGGTGCCCACCTCGTTGTTGGCCCACATCACGGTGACCAGCGCCACCGACTCGGGGTCGGCCTCGACGCTCGCGCGCAGGGCGGCGACGTCGACCCGGCCGTACTCGTCGACCGGCAGCCACTCGACCTCGGCCCCGGCGAACGAACCCAGCCAGCGGACCGAGTCGAGCACCGCGTGGTGCTCCACGGCGCTCGCCAGCACCCGGCGACGGCGTGGGTCGGCGGCCCGGCGCGCCCAGAACAGGCCCTTGACGGCGAGGTTGTCCGCCTCGGTGCCGCCGCCGGTGAAGACGATCTCCGACGGCCGGGCCCGCAGTGCCGCGGCCACCGACTCCCGGGACTCCTCCACCAGCCGCCGGGCGGCCCGTCCGGAGGCGTGCAGGGACGACGCGTTGCCCAGCCGGGAGAGCTGAGCGGTCATCGCCGCCACCGCCTCCGGAAGCATCGGGGTGGTCGCGGCGTGATCGAGGTAAGTGCGTGGTGCCGTCATCTCAGGCTTCAGCGTAATGACCGCCACCGACAGCCGCCCCACCCGCCGGTCGGCCCCAGGCCACCGGCCACCCCAGCCACCGGCCCCGGCCGCCGGTCAGCCCTGCGCCGGCCACCCCTCCTGCCGCCACGCCGCGTCCCAGAACATCCACTCCCACGCCGTCGCCCGCGCGAACGCCTCGTGCATGCGTTCCAGCGTGGCCGGGTCGGCGCCGTCGGCCACCCGGTCCGCGATCCGGCACACCCGCACGGTGGACCGGGCGAACTCCTCGTCGGCGTAGGTGCCGATCCAGTCGCCGTACGGATGGCCGGTGAGGTCGCCGGCCGCGGCCAGCAGCCGCGTACCCACGTCCTGATAGATCCAGAAGCACGGCAGCAGGGCGGCGACGAGCTCGGCGTAGCCGCGGGTGTGCGCTACACCGAGGAGGTACGACGTGTAGCCGACACAGGTCGGCGACCGCTGGTACCCCGCCAGGTCCTGGACGTGCGTGCGGTGCAGCTCCTGTTCGACCTCGATCGCGGTGTGCGCGGACTTCGCGAAGAACGCGAGGTCCGCGCCGTTCGGCGCCTTCACCGCGGCGGCCGCGAGCGCCCGGGCGTAGTCGTCGAGGTAGAAGGTGTCCTGGGCGAGGTAGTACGCGAACCGGCCGTGGTCCAGGCTGCCGTCGCCGAGGGTCACCACGAACGGCAGCGCGTCGATCGCGGCCCGGGTGGTCGCGGTGGCCGCCCAGGCGTCCGTGCAGAATCCCGTCGATCCCGTCGCCGTGATCCCCACCGTCATCGCGATCCCCACCAGGCGTGGAAGTGGTGCACCGGCCCGTGTCCCCCGCCGACGTCGAGGGAGTCGGCCGCGGCCAGCGCGCCGGTGAGGTAGTCCTTGGCGTCGCCGACGGCGGTACGCCAGTCCGGCCGCTGGGGTCGCAGCGCGGCGATCGCCGAGGAGAGCGTGCAGCCGGTGCCGTGGGTGTGCCGGGTGTGGATCCGCGGTGCCCGCAGCCACTCGGCGCCGTCGGCGTCGGCGTACAGGTCGGCGGACTCGTCCGGGTCGTCGCCGTGCCCGCCCTTCAGCAGCACCCGGGGCACGCCGAGCGCGAGCAGGTCGGCGGCCTGGCGTTCGACCTCGGCAGGCGTCCGCGCCGGCGAGGTGTCCAGCAGTGCGGCCGCCTCGGGGAGGTTCGGGGTCACCAGGTCGGCCAGCGGGAGCAGTTCGGTCCGCACCAGCGCGACCGCGTCCTCGGTGAGCAGCCGGTCCCCGCTGGAGGCGACCATCACCGGGTCGAGCACCACCGACGGCAGCCGGTGCCGGTGCCGGCGCAGTGCCTCGGCGACGGTGTGCACGACGGTGGCGTCGGCGAGCATGCCGATCTTCACCGCGTCCACGCGTACGTCGGCGACGAGGGTGTCCACCTGCCCGGCGATGAACGCCGCCGGGATGACGTGGATACCCGTGACGCCGCGGGTGTTCTGCGCGGTCAGCGCCACCAGGACCGCGGTGCCGTAGGCGCCGAGTGCCGAGAACGTCTTCAGGTCGGCCTGGACGCCCGCCCCGCCGGAGGGATCGCTGGTGGCGATGGTCAGGGCGACGGGCACGGGGCCGGGCACGGGGCCGGGAAGGTGACTGGTCATCGAACCTCCGTACGCAGGGCTCGGGCGGCCGCGGCCGGATCGGGCCGGCCGCAGACGGCGCTGACCACCGCGATCCCGGCCACGCCGGTGGCGCGTACGGCGGCGGCGTTGTCCGGGCCGATGCCGCCGATCGCCACGCCGGGCAGGCCACCCGCGGCGGCGGTGGCGACGAGTTCGGCGAGGAAGTCCAGCCCGAGCGGGGACGCCGCGTCCGGCTTGGTCGCCTGGGCGAAGACCGGGCCGACTCCGAGGTAGTCCACCGTCCCCGGTGGCAGGGCGAGCGCCCGGTCGGTCTGGCCGGAGGTGTGCGCGGACAGGCCGAGCCACACGTCCGGCCCGAGCAGGTCGCGCGCGTGCTCGGGCGGCAGGTCGGACTGGCCCAGGTGCACGCCGTCCGCGCCCAGCGCGTGCGCGACGTCGGCACGGTCGTTGACGAACAGGGGTACGCCGGTGCCGGCGAGCACCTCGCGTACCTCCGCTCCGGTCCGGAGCAGGTCCCGGGTGGTCGCGCCCGGGTCGCGGAGCTGGACGGCGCTCACCCCGCCGGCCACCGCGTCCCGCACCGTCGCGGCCACCCCCTGCGGCCCGCACAGCGCGGTGTCGGTGACGAGGTAGAGCGAGAGGTCCAGCGAGCGGCCGGACGCCCGGTCCGGGTTGTCCCGCACCATCGTCAACCCAGCCTTGCGCCGGTACGGATGCGGTCGGCGTCGGTGGCGTCCAGCTCGTCCAGCAGCGCGGTCGCGAACGCCCCGGGCAGCGGCGCCCGCGCGGCCGCCGCCTCCCCGGCGAGGGTGAGCAGGACGGTCGCCGCGGTCGCGGCCAGCAGCGCGTCCTCGGTCACCGCGAGGCAGCCGGCGGTGAGCGCGCCGAGCACGCAGCCGACCCCCGTGACCCGGGTCATCAGCGGATGGCCGTTGGCGACCCGTACGGTGCGTTCGCCGTCGGTGAGCAGGTCGACCGGTCCGCTCACCGCCACCGTCAGGGCGTACGTCCCGGCCAGCGACCTCGCGGCCGGCCACGCCTGCTCCGGGTCGGCGGTGGACTCCACGCCTCGGCCACCGGTGCCGCCGGTCAGGGCGAGCACCTCCGAGGCGTTTCCCCGTACGACTGCCGGCGGCGCGAGCGCGAGCAGGTCACCGGCCAGGGCCGTACGCCACGGCAGCGGTCCGGCGGCCACGGGGTCGAGCACCCACGGACGACCGGCCCGGGCCGCCGACGTCACCGACGCCCGCATTCCCTCGGCCGAGGCGTGGGTGACCGTACCGAGGTTGACCAGCACCGCACCGGCACCGGCGGCGAGGACCCGCGCGTCCTCCGGGGTGTCGGTCATCGCCGGGGACGCACCCGCCGCGAGCAGCGCGTTGGCGGTGAAGTTGGCGACGACGAGATTGGTGAGGCAGTGCACCAGCGGCGCCTGGTCGCGGAGGTTCTCTCGTACCTCGGCTACGGCGTCCGCGGTGACGGACGTGGTCGTGACCATCGTGCGACAGTCCCTTCGCCAGCATGATCTGGATCAGGTTCGACGGGTGTGATCTCAGTCCCGGCTCCGGGACACCCCGCGTCACTGCGTCCGACCGTACCGGCTGGACGTGCCGCATGCGAACGCCGGCCCGCGCGGTCTGCCCGCGTGGGCCGGCGTTCGTCACAAGGCACTGCCGTACCTCTCTCGGCGTTCAGCCCTTGCGGCGGTTGATCTCCTCGGTCGCCTGCGGCAGCACCGCGTGCAGGTCGCCGACGACCCCGAAGTCGGCCATCTCGAAGATCGGCGCCTCAGGGTCCTTGTTGACCACCGCGATCGTCCTCGAGGTCTGCATGCCTGCCCGGTGCTGGATCGCGCCGGAGATTCCGGCGGCGAGATACAGCTGCGGCGAGACGGTCTTGCCCGTCTGGCCGACCTGGTACGCGTGGGGATACCACCCGGCGTCCACCGCCGCGCGGGACGCGCCGACCGCGCCGCCGAGCGCGTCCGCGAGCCCTTCGACGACGGCGAAGTTGTCCGCCGAGCCGACCCCGCGGCCACCGGACACGACGATCGCCGCCTCGGTCAGCTCCGGGCGCCCGGTCTGGGTGCGCGGCGAACGCTCCACCACCCGCGCGGCGCGGGCCCGGTCCGACACCGTGACGTCGGTCTTCTCCTCCACCGGCTGTGCCGGGGCGGGCTCGGGCGTCGCGGAGTTGGGCTTGACCGTCAGGATCGGCGTGCCGTGGGTGACCCGGGACCGGACGGTGTAGTTGCCGGCGAACACCGCCTGGGTGGCCACGACCGTGCCGTCGGCGGGCTCGACGTCCACGACGTCGGTGAGGACGCCGGAGCCGAGCTTGATCGCCAGCCGGCCGGCGATCTCCTTGCCCTCGGCGCCGGAGGTCAGCATGATCGCGGCCGGTGTGCTCCGCTCGGCGATCTGGGCCAGCGCCTCCGCCTTGGGCGCGACGAGGTGGTCGGTCAGCTCCGGCTGCTCCAGCAGGTAGACCTTCTGGGCGCCGTACGTCGCCAGGGTGTCCTTGGCCTGCTCGTAGCCGGGGCCGACGAACACCGCGGAGGGTTCGCCGAGCCCCCGCGCGATGGTCAGCAGTTCGGTGGTGGTCTTGCGTACGACTCCGTCGACGTGGTCGACGAGAACCAGGATCTCGCTCATTTCGGCACGCTTCCTTGCAGTCGCCCGCGGTCGGTCGCCCGTACCCGGATCGGTGGTCGAAGTTGGCAGGTCTCTGCGCGTCTCTGAGGCCTAGACGAACCGCTGCTCGGCGAGGTAGGCGACGAGCCGCTGCCCGCCGTCGCCCTCGTCGGTGACGACCGTGCCCTTCTGCCGGGGCGGGCGCGCCTCGAACGAGTCGACCGCGGTCCACGCGGCGGCCAGTCCGACCGCACCGGCGTCGACGCCGAGGTCGGTGAGGCTCCAGGTCTGCACCGGCTTCTTCTTCGCCGCCATGATTCCCTTGAACGAGGGGTAGCGGGGCTCGTTGGCCTGGTCGGTGACCGAGACCACGGCGGGCAGGGCGGCCTCGACCGTCTCGGTGGCGGCCTCGCCGTCGCGGCGGATCCGCACCGTGCCGTCGCCGACCTCGAGCTCGCTGGCGAAGGTGACCTGCGGCAGGTCCAGGCGCTCGGCGAGCATGGCCGGGACCACCGACATGCTGCCGTCGGTGGACGCCATCCCGCACAGCACGAGGTCGACCGGCTGCTCGCCGCCCAGCTTGCGGACCGCCTCGGCCAGCACCAGCGACGTGCCCACCGAGTCCGAGCCGTGAATGGCGTCGTCGAGCACGTGGACGGCCTTGCCCGCGCCCATCTGCAGGCTCTTCTTCAGCGCGTCGGCGGCGTCGGCGGGACCGACGGTGAGGACGGTCACCTCGGCGTCGCCGGCGTCGGCGAGCTTGAGGGCGGCCTCGACGGCGTACTCGTCCAGCTCCGACAACAGGCCGGGCACGCCGGACCGGTCGACGGTCCGGTCGCCCGGGTCGAAGCCGCGTTCCGCGGTCGCGTCCGGGACGTACTTCACACACACCACGATGTTCATGCTCGCGTCCGGCTCCTCACTCGCGTCCTTGGCTCGCCGCGTCGGTCGGACCCGGCGCCCTCGACGGCCCACCCGCCAGGGTTCACCGGCCAGGGGGTCCGCCCCCAACCGTAGACGGGACCGACCCGACTGGCGCGAGGTTACCCGTGAGTAGCTTCGCGAGCAAGCACCGGTGGTCGGGGGTGCGGGCAGGCTCCCCGTGGAGCCGAGGGTGCGCCCGGGGTAGTCCTCGCGGACTCCCCCGGGGCCCGGCGGGTGCCTGTGTGGCTGTCCTACAGAACGGCGTTCAGCGACTCGGCGGTCTTGGCCACCACGTCGCGGGCGGGCATCGCCCGCAGCTCGGCGTTGAACGGCTCGACCTTGACCGGGCCGACGTACCCGATCTTGCGGAGCGCCTCGACGAAGCCGGCCACGTCGATCACGCCGGTCGCGCCGGGCAGCGTGCGCTGACCATCCTGCTGCTGGTCGCGTTCCAGGCCGGTGGGCGCGTCGTTGAGGTCTACGGCCACCACCTCCTCCGCCGACAGTTCGGCGATGTCGGCCGCGGACTCACCGGAGGTGTACCAGTGGAAGGTGTCCAGGATGAGGCCCACGTTGGGGCTGCCCACCGCGTCGATGAGCTCGCGCGCCTCGGCCAGCGTGTGCACGAAGGGGTACAGCTCGGTGCTCCAGAACGACTTCGGTCCGACGTACTCCAGCCCGAACCGCACGCCCGCGGCGGCCAGGATCTCGTCGACGAGCGCGATCCGCTCCGCGTGCCGGCGGAAGTTGCGCCGGTAGGTCAGCGAGTTGCTCATCGGCCGGATCCAGGTGCCCACCCGGTCGACACCGTACGACGTCAGCCGGACGGCGTGGTCACTCAGCGCGGCCACCTGGGAGGCGAACGTCGCGGCGTCGGCGTTCAGGTCGACCGGCAGGCCCGCGTTCCCCCACTTCACGCCGTGCTCGGCCAGCCGCGACCGCAGAGCCTCGACCTGCTCGGCCGGCTGGGAGGTGAGGTAGCCGACGTCCGGCTCGAGCGCGCCGAAGCCGAACTCGATCGCGAGGTCGACGGCGGCCTCGAAGCCCGGCTTGATCCCGAGCGCGCCGCAGCTGAGGTTGGTATAGAAACCGTCGGTGGTCTGGTCTGCCATGAGTTCCGGCTCTCCGTCTTGTCCCGGGTACACGTTCGCCGTCCAGTCTGCTGGAGGACACCCTCCGGGCGGGAGCCGAGGGCTCCGCACACGGGGCCGAAACAGGACCCGCCGACCGGCGCAGCTTCGCCGGAGAGCGCCAGTAGCCTGACGGTCACCCGGGAGCCGACCCGGACAAGCGCCCGGACAAGCGGAGGAGCCAACGTGCCGGACCTGCCCCTCACCGGTGAGCGCACCATGCCCGGCATCTGGCACGAGACCTACTGGTTCGCCCGGCACGTCGTGGGCTACGACTGGGCGACCGGCCTGCTGGCCGACCAGGCCAGGGCGACCGGCACCGCGCAGCCGCCGCGGGTGCTGGACGCCGGCTGCGGCGAGGGGTACGGCGCGCAACGCCTGTACAACTCGATGTGCTCGACGGGCGCCGCGGCGACCGTGGTGGGCGTCGACTACGACGCGGCCACCGCCGCACATGCCGCCACGGCGTACCACGACGTTCGGGTGGTGCGCGGCAACCTCGTCCAGCTGCCGTTCGCCGACCACTCCTTCGGTGCGGTGGTCAGCCTGCAGACGATCGAGCACCTGTGGAACCAGCCCGCGTTCGCCGCCGAGTGCACCCGGGTGACCGAACCCGGCGGCATGCTGGCCTGGACCACCCCGAACCACCTGACGTTCCCGCCCGGCAACATCTGCCACGCCCACGAGCTCACCGCACCCGAGCTCCGCGCGCTGGTCGACCGGCCCGGGCTGGACCTCGACCTGGTCACGATGACCGGACTGCGGCACGGCCCGCGCATCGAGGAGTGGGAACGCCGGCACGGCGACCTGGTGAAGGCGCAGCTGGCCGACGAACCGGCCGCCTGGCCGGCGGACCTGGCGGCGTTCGTCACGTCCCTGACGGCGGCCGACTTCGTGTTGTCCCCGGACGATCTGGACAACAGCCTCGACCTGCTCGTGCACGCACGGGTGCGTGGCTGAGCAGGCCGAGGCCGCCTGTCACTGTCAGCTTGTGGTTGTCAGACCTGTTCGCCGACCACCACGGCCTCGGCCGGCACCTCGTGCGGGTTCGGCTCGCGACCGGCGTACATCAGGCCCACCGCACCGGCGCACAGCACGGCCGCCACGACGAACGGCGCCCGCTGGGAGCCTCCCCACTCGGCGATGTGGCCGACCAGGATCGCCGCGGCCGCGCCACCCATCCAGCGCAGGAAGTTGTAGCCCGCGCTGGCGATCGGGCGCGGCGCCTGCGAGACCGACATCGCCATCCCGGTGAGGAAGGTGTTCAGGCAGCCGGACGCGATACCGGAGGCGATGGTCGCCACCACGACGACCGGCACCGAACCCCAGACGAACGCCAGCATGAGCAGGCCGTACATCGCCAGCGCCAGCATGGTCGCGTTGCGCTCGCCGATCTTCGCGGCCAGCCGCGGGCCGACGACGACGCCGCAGACCGCGACCATCAGGCCCCAGCCGAAGAAGATCCCGCCGACCGCGAACGCGCCGTACCCGAGGACGAACGGCGTCCAGGCCAGCACGGTGAAGAAGGCGTACGTGTAGAGCAGCGCCGACAGCGCCACCAGCAACAGCCGGCGGTCCCGCAACGCCCTGAACGGCGCGGCCACCGAGACCCGCTGCGTGCTCGGCCGGTCCCGGACGAGCATCGTCGCGGTGAGCACCAGGGCGACCAGCATCAGCACGGACGTGCCGAGGAACGGGCCGCGCCAGGAGATGCTGCCGAGCAGCGCGCCGACCAGCGGCCCGGCGGAGATGCCGAGACCGAGCGCCGCCTCGTAGAGAAGGATCGCCGCCGTCTGCCCGCCGGAGGCGGCGGCCACGATGGTGGACAGCGCGGTGGCGATGAACAACGCGTTCCCGAGTCCCCAGAACGCCCGCAGCGCGACGAGCTGACCGATCGAGCCGGCCAGAGCACACATGCCGGCGAACACCACGATCAGTGCCAGCCCGGCGAGCATGGTGCGCTTGCCGCCGTACCTCGCGGCGAAGACGCCGGTGACGAGCATCGCGAGGACCTGCACGACGAGGTACGACGCGAACAGCAGTGTGACCTGGCTCGGAGTGGCGTTCAGGCCCTTCGCGATGGAGAGCAGGATCGGGTCGACGAGCCCGATTCCCATGAACGCGATGACCGCCGCGAACGCGACCACCCACACCGAACGCGGCTGGCCGCGGACGGCATCGAGCAACTTCACCTGGTGGGGCACGGGAGCGAACCTTCCTTCGCTGGAACGGATGTCGGGGTACGTCTCACTGGTCGGCGCTCACCGGGCCGGCGTTCGCCGCGTCGGTGGAGACCGAACCGGTGGGGATCGGGTCGGCGGCGACCAGCCGGGCCAGCGCGGGCAGCGCGGACTCGACCGCCTCCCGGTCGCCGGGGCCGAGCCGGGTCAGCCGCTTGCGGAGAAACTCCTCGCGCGCCACGACGACCCGGGCCAGGTCGGTACGGGCCTTGTCGGTCGCGGTCACGACCACCATCCGCCGGTCGTGCTCGGCCGGTCGGCGGCGTACGTAGCCCGCGCGTTCGAGCCGGCTCACGACGTTGGTCATCGACGGCTGGCGGACACCTTCGCGGGCGGCGAGGGCGCTCATCGTCTGGGGGCCGTCGTGGACCAGGACGCTGAGGACCGAGCCCTGGGTGAGGGTGACGCCGAGGTCCGGTGAGTGCCGCCGGACGACGTCGTACAGGCGGTACACCAGGGGGCGAAGCTCCCGGGCGAGCGGCCCGACGCCGACGACGCTGACGGCACCGACGGCGGTGCGGGATTCGAGGGGAGCTTCGGAGCGAGATTCGTACTGTCCGGCCATTGCTTAGCCAGGCTAACTTAGCTTTGCTAAGTAATCAAACCGGGGGCTGCCCTGCAGGCGGCTCCAGAGGCGGACACGACGCTGCCCCAGGTCCGCCGAGGCGGTCCTGGGGCAGCGTGCGTGGTCGCGACGCCCGAGGTGGTGTCGCTATGGGGTGTCTCGGGTGGCCCCGTCGCTCAGGGGTTCAGGCCCTTGCTCTTCAGCCATGGAAGCGGGTCCACCGCGTCGTCGAGACCGCCGCCGTGCGGACGGACCTCGAGGTGGCAGTGCGGTCCGGTGACGTTCCCGGTCGCGCCGACGTAGCCGATCACGTCGCCGGCCTTGACGCTGCCGCCGGTCTTCGCGAACCGGGACATGTGGCCGTACAGCGTGACCGTGCCGCCCGGGTGCCGGATCTCGATCGCGTTGCCGTAGGCGTTCTGCCAACCGGCGCTGATGATCTCGCCATTTCCGACCGCGTGGATCGGGGTACCGGTGTCGGCGGCGAAGTCGAGTCCGTGGTGGAACATCGCCCAGTTGCTGCCGCTCTGCCCGAACCGGCCGGTGAGGTGGTACGACGCCACCGGAAGCACCCACTCCCGCGCCTTCTTGGCGGCCAGCGCGGCCTTCTTCGCGGCGGCCTTCTTCAGCGCGAGCTTCTTCTCGGCGGCCTTCTTCTCGGCTGCTCGCTTCTCGGCGGCCCTTTCGGCCTTCGCGGCAGCCCGCTTCGCCGCGACTTTCTCCGCCGCGGCCTTCTTGGCGGCAGCCTTCTTCTCGGCGGCCTTCTTGGCGGCGGCCTGCTCGAGCGCCGCGCGCCGCTGCTCGGACCGTGCGGCCCGCTGCTTGGCGACCCGGGCGCGCTCGGCCTGCTCGGCCGCGGCCTTCTCCTGCGCCGCCTTCTTCGCGGCGGAGTCCTTCGCGATCGCGGCCGCGGCGTCGATGCGTTCCACCGCGCCGGAGGTGGGCTTGTGCTCACCGGCGGCCGTGGTCAGTGCCGCGTTCTCCGGCTTCGAACCCGGCCCGAACGCCAGGGCGAGACCGCCGGCGACCAGGCCGACAGCGACAATTCCGGCCGCTGCTGTCAAGGGAATGTTGCGCCAGCGGATGCCCCACAGGGCGCGTAGGCGTCTCAGGAAAGAATCCAACGCTTCCTCGCTCGTTCGACGGCAGCTCTCACCACCGCGCGGACGTGCGCGGAAATGTGCGTACCGTGCCCTGGTGCGGGCGTGAGTCACCCAGGCGTGGCGGCGAAACTGCCGCCCCCCCGAGAAAGGACTGGGTGTCTTTACGGACATTTACCGAAGCAGCTGACCAGTGGTGAACTCTTCACGAATCCCCAGGTCATCGGCTCCGGGACAGGTCTAACAGAGGACCTTCGCCACTTTCCAGCCTGCGTTCGGCAGCTCGCTACGATCCGAGGTCGTAGTGGTGAAGAAGACAGCGCCCGGATATAGTCGCGACTTCATGGGCACGGACTGCCGCCGAGCGGTTTCACAACGGCAGGAAAGCCGCTTTGACGTGAGCTTTCAGGAAAGGTCATCCCTTCGACGAAGAGTGCCGAGAATGCCGATTTGTTCGTTTGACGCAATCACGACGGGCCGGCCGGAGACATCTACGATGATCGATAGCAATCCGACCTTGACGTGTGACGCAGTTCACATCGGCCAGGTGCCGACCGGGATTCGCCCCGGACGCGACGGGAGGTCGGATGCGATCGTTCGGTGAGCTCGAGGAACGGGTGATGTTCCAGCTGTGGGCCGCCGACCGACCTCTCCAGGTGCGCGATGTCCGCCGGATGCTGGCGCCGGAGCGAACCTTGGCGCACACCACCGTGATGACAGTGCTGGACAAGCTGTACCGCAAGGGCTGGCTGCGCCGGGAGGCCGCCGGCCGGGCGTACGTCTACACGCCGGTGATGTCCCGCGACTCCTACACTGCCGCCCTCATGCACGACGCCTGGTCGGCCGCCGCCGGACCGGCCACGGCTCTGGTGTACTTCATCGAGGCGATGAACCCCGAGCAGCAGGCCGCGCTCCGGGACGCGCTCCGTGTCGTCTCCCTCGGCCGGGGGTCAGGCGACGGCGACCACGCCGAGGACCGGCTCCACGACCGGTCCGACGATCGGCTCGAAGCCCGGCCCGAAGGCCACGCCGAACCGGAACCCGTCGGTCAGGACGAGCCCCGCGCCGGTTGACCCGGCCGGGCTTCCCGCGCCGCGCCATCCTCGGCGCCGCCGTCGGCATCGTTCCGCGCCGCGCTTCCCCGGGCCTTGCCGGCGGCCTCCTCGGCGCCCCGGGCCAGACCCTCGAGGTAGGCCCGCCTGCCCGCGTCCGCCGCATAGGCGTCCCGGCGGTTCTTCACGACCCGGGCCGGCACCCCCGCCGCCACGCCGAAGTCGGGCACCTCGCCGCGAACCACAGCGTGCGCGGCCAGGACCGCACCGGTGCCGACCGTCGTACCGCGGACCACGGTGACCTTCGTGCCCAGCCAGCAGTCCGGACCGATCCGCACCGGTGACTTGACCAGCCCCTGGTCCTTGATGGGTACGGCGAGGTCGGTGGTCACGTGGTCGAAGTCGCAGACGTAGACCCAGTCGGCGAACAGGCAGGACCGGCCGATCTCCACGTCCAGGTAGCAGTTGACGGTCACGTCCCGGCCCAGCACGCACTTGTCGCCGATCCGGAGCGTGCCCTCGTGCGCGTGTAGCCGGGTGCCGTCGCCCAGGTGCACCCACCGGCCCAGCACCACCCGGCCGTAGCCGCGCCGGGCGCGCACCTCGACGCGTCGGCCGAGGAAGACGAACCCCTCGGTGACGACGTGCGGATTCCGCAACCGGAACAGCCAGAAGCGCCAGTAGCGCAGGAGGTGGTAGGGCGTCCACGCCTGGTGCCGGACGACCCAGCGCAGGCTGGCCAGAGTGAGGAAGCGGGCCTGCCGCGGATCCCGGGAACGACGTACCACGGCACCAGACCCTAGGGCATGCAACGGTGCTGCCCCGAACACAACGTTGGCCCGCAGGGAGCCTGCGGGCGCACCACCGAACACAACGTTGGCCCGCAGGGAGCCTGCGGGCGCACCACCGAACACAACGTTGGCCCGCAGGGAGCCTGCGGGCGCACCACCGAACACAACGTTGGCCCGCAGGGAGCCTGCGGGCCAACGCGTTTCTCACCGTGATGTGTGCGACCACACCCGGACAAGGGTCACACCGTGCGGACGTTCTCCGCCTGCGGGCCCTTCGGACCCTGCACGACGTCGAACTCGACGCGCTGGTCCTCGTCCAGGGAGCGGTAGCCGTCGGCGACGATCGCGGAGAAGTGGACGAACACGTCCTGACCGCCGTCGACGGAGATGAAGCCGAAGCCCTTGTCAGCGTTGAACCACTTGACGGTTCCCTGCGCCATGTTTCTCTGTTTCCCCTCGCGGAGACGTTGGTGCAGCACTCGAACCTCACGAGCACCGAGTCGCCACGGGGCACTGCCCGCGTGTCGAATCCCGCGGGCCGAGAGCCACGTGCGCAGACCACCGAATGCTCGGACGGCCTGCGGCACACGCTCCCGCGCGTCTTGTCGAAACGACGAACGACCGCGCAGGAACGTATCACTTTCGTGCTCGTCTGACCACGCCTCGACCGCTTTGTCCTCCGGTGTCGGTCACGCGGGATGCGAAGGGTGCCGGATTCCGGTAATCGAGACGTTGTAGTACAGCTCGGCGGGCACCAGGGGCTTCAGCATCCGGTCGACCGCGCTCAGCCGCTGCCAGCTCCGGTAGGCGAAGTTGGCCCATCCCCAGCCGAGGCGGTCAGGGTTGACGGCGTACTCGAACGTCCGGACCGGCCAGCCGAACCACGCGGCGGTCAGCTCCTCGGTGACGGTCCGCACGTCCGCGGCGCCCGCGCGCTCGGCGGTCCTGGCGAGCGCGTCCGGGTCGAAGGTGTGCAGGTCGACCACCGACTCCAGGGCCGCGGCTCGGGAGGACTCGTTCAGCTCCTCCTTCGAGCGGGCCCACCGCCTGCGCAGCGGAGGTGTGTGGGTTGCCCGGGTGGCCAGCCACCACGTCGCCTGGGAGAGCTTGCGCGCCACCAGGTCGCCGTACCTCGTCGGCTCGCCGCAGATCACGAACCGCCCGCCCGGGCGAAGCACCCGCAGCATCTCCGCGAACGCGAGTTCGACGTCGGGGATGTGGTGGATGACCGCGTGCCCGACGACCAGGTCGAAGGTCTCGTCGGGGTAGGGCAGTCGTTCGGCGTCGGCCACCCGGCCCTGCGCCTCGAACCCCAGCCGGCGGGCGTTCTGCCGGGCGGCCTCCACCATGCCCGGCGACAGGTCGGTCACGTGCACCTCGTCGACGACGCCGGCCTGGCGGAGGTTGAGGCTGAAGAAGCCGGTGCCGCAGCCCACTTCCAGCGACTTCGCGTACGGCCAGCCGGCCGCTCCGGCGGCAGCCACGAACCGGTCCCGGGCGTAGGCGATGCAGCGGTCGTCGAAGGAGATGGACCACTTGGAGTCGTAGCTCTGCGCCTCCCAGTCGTGGTAGAGCACGTTGGCGAGCTTGGGGTCACCCCAGGCCGCCTCCACCTCCTCCGCGCTCGCCACCGGGTGCGGTGCCGGGTCGGCCGGCGACGACCCGTCCGGTGCGCTCGGTGCGTTCGGGTTCGGTGCGAACTCCTCGACGGGCGAAGACATCGGGCTCCTTGCGCTCGGTGGATCGGCGGTGCGGTGGGGCGGCGGCAACCCGGGGTCAGCATCCCTCGAAGCGGGGCGGCTGCTTGTCCACGAACGCCCGCATTCCGATCGTGCGGTCCTGCGTGGCGAACAACGCGGCGAAGCTCTGGCGTTCGATCTCCAGGCCGGTGCCGAGGTCGACGTCGAGCCCCCGGTCGATCGCGGACTTGGCCGCCCGCAGGGCCACCGCCGGCCCGCCGACGAACTGTGCCGCCCAGGCCCGGGCCGCGGCGTAGACCGCGTCCGGCGCCTCGTCCTCGACCACCTCGTCCAGCAGCCCGACCGCGCGCGCCTCGGCGGCGTCGACCATGCGCCCGGTGAAGATCAGGTCCTTGGCCACCGACGGGCCGACCAGCCTCGCCAGCCGCTGGGTGCCGCCCGCACCAGGAATCACGCCGAGCTTGATCTCGGGCTGGCCCAGGCGAGCGGTCGCGGCGCCGACCCGCCGGTCGGCGGTCAGCGCCAGCTCGCAGCCGCCGCCGAGGGCATACCCGGTGATCGCGGCCACCACCGGCTTGGGGATGCGGGCCACGCTGTCGAACGCCGAGGTGAGTCCGCGCGACCGGACCTCCATGTCGGCGTAGGACATGTCCAGCATCTCCTTGATGTCCGCGCCCGCGGCGAACACCCGCTCACCGCCGTAGAGCACCACCGCGGCCACGTCGTCCCGGTCGGTCGCCTCCCGCGCCGCCGCCCGGATCTGCTCCTGCATGGCGGTGTCCAGCGCGTTCATCGGCGGCCGGTCGAGCCGGATCGTGCCGACGCCGTCCGCCACCTCCAGCCGCACCCAGGTGTCCACGCGGGCCTCCCCTCACGCCGTTCGGAGTCGTCGCCACCCTAGGGCACGAGGTGCCGCGCATCGGCCGGGATGCCGGGTTTCTCCGAGGGCGTGCGGCCGCAGCACCGGCGCGGCCGATGACGGTCAGCGGGCCAGGACATTCCAACGTTCGAAACACAGTTGCAGAAAGCAACCATATCCTGTGAAAGTCGACCGTACCCCTCACAGAAATCGGAGTGCTCACCCCGCGATGTCCGCGTCCGGCTCACATACCAGCGTCACGGATCCGACCAGCCGTTCCGCCAACCGTCAGTCCACCGCCCCGGCTCCCAGGGCAGCCACCAGCCCGGCCGCCAGGGCGGTACCCAGCCCCACCGCCAGCCCGGAGAGCGAGCCGAGTCCCTCGAGCACCTCTCCCTCGCCCGTCCCGGCCGCCGCCCCCAGCGCGGTCAGCCCGGCCGCCGTGTCCAGCGCGGCCCAGCCCGGAGCGGCGGCGACCGCCGCGACGACCTCGAACCCGCCGGCGTTCACCCACAAGCAGATCCTCGAGATCGTCTGGGCGCTGCTGCTGTGCCTGTTCGTCTCCTCGTTGTCCGGCACCGTCGTCGGCACCGCCCTCCCCACGATCGTGGGTGACCTCGGCGGCCAGGACCAGCTCGCGTGGGTGGCCAGCGCCACCCTCCTCACCACCACCGTCTCCACACCGCTGTGGGGCAAGATCTCCGACCTGTACGGCCGCAAGCCGCTGATGCAGGTCGCCATCGCCGTCTTCGTGGTGACCTCGGCGCTCGCCGGGCTGTCCCAGTCGATGGGCGAGATGATCGCCGCCCGGGCCGGGCAGGGCATCGGCGCCGGCGGCCTGATGGCGCTGTCCCAGGCGATCATGGCCGACATCGTGAGCCCCCGCGAGCGGGGCCGTTACTCCGGCTACCTCGGCGCGTCGTTCGGCGTGGCCACCGTCGCGGGCCCGCTGATCGGCGGTTTCCTCGTCGACGGGCCCGGCTGGCGCTGGTGCTTCTACGTCGGCATTCCGATCGCCGTGGTCGCCTCGGTCGTACTCCAGAAGACCCTGAACCTGCCGCGGGAACACCGCGAGACCCGGATCGACTGGCTCGGCGCCACCGTCATCACAGGTGCGGTGACCTCGCTGCTGCTGCTGGCCTCGCTCGGCGGCAAGGAGTTCGGCTGGGTGTCGGGCTGGTCGCTGCTGCTGGCCGCGCTCGCCCTCGGCGGTCTGGTCGCGGCCGTACTGGTCGAACGCCGGGCAGCCGAACCCATCCTGCCGCCCCGGCTGTTCCGCAACCCGACGTTCAACCTCACCGGCACCGCGGCGTTCTTCACCGGCTTCGCGATGTTCGGCGCGATGATCTACCTGCCGCAGTACCTCCAGGTCGTGCGGGGCCAGAGCCCCACCGCGTCCGGGCTGCTGACGTTCCCGCTGGTCGTCGGGATGCTGTCGGTGTCTGTGCTGAGCGGCCGGGCGATCACGAAGTGGGGACGCTGGAAGGTGTTCCCACTGGTGGGCCTGGCCCTGGTCGGCATCGGCACCGCCCTGCTGGCCACGCTGCGGGTGGACACCCCGATGGTCGCCGTCTGCGGCTACATGCTCATCTTCGGCGCCGGCCTGGGCTTCACCATGCAGGTGCTGATTCTCGCGGTGCAGAACACCTCCGAGCGGCGCGACCTCGGGATCGCCACCTCCGCCTCGACGTTCTTCCGTTCCATGGGCGGAGCGGTCGGCGTCGCGGTCTTCGGCGCGGTGCTCAGCTCCCGGCTCACCTCCGCCATCCCCGAACTCCTCGCCGAGCACGGTGTGCGGGTGCGGCCGTCGGGAGGCTCCCTGGCACCGCACCTGGGTACGCCCGCGGAGATCGCCCGGCTGTCGGAGCCGCTGCGGTCGGTCGTACGGGAGGGCTTCACCCTCGGCCTGGACCGGATCTACCTGATGGCGGTGCCGTTGGTGGTGCTGGCGTTCCTCGCGGTTCTCGCCGTACGCGAGATCCCGCTGCGCGGGCGCGGACCCGACGCCGGTTCCGACGCAGCCCACGAGGCAACGGCGCGGGGCCGGCACCGGCGCTGAGGCCCGGCCGACAGGGCGCGTGCCCGGGTTCCCAACCGGGCGCGCGTCCTGGAAGGATCGAACCGCGAAGCGAACCACCCGATCGAATCAACCGAACCACCGAACGATCCGAAGGGAAGTACGCCGATGCCGGACGTACAGGCTGTCGTGGCCCGAGCCAAGAACGAGCCGGTCAGCGTGGAGACGATCCACGTGCCCGACCCGGGACCCGGTGAGGCGCTGGTCAAGGTGCAGGCGTGCGGCGTCTGCCACACCGACCTGCACTACAAGCAGGGCGGGATCGGCGACGACTATCCGTACCTCCTCGGGCACGAGGCGGCCGGCGTCGTGGAGTCGGTCGGTGAGGGCGTCGACGACGTGGCCCCCGGCGACTTCGTGATCCTCAACTGGCGCGCGGTGTGCGGCAAGTGCCGGGCCTGCAGGCGTGGCCGGCCGTGGTACTGCTTCGACACCCACAACGCCAAGCAGAAGATGACGCTCGCAGACGGCACCGAGCTCTCCCCCGCCCTCGGCATCGGCGCGTTCGCGGAGAAGACGCTGGTGGCGGCCGGCCAGTGCACGAAGGTCGACCCTGGCACCCCGGCCACGGTCGCCGGCCTGCTCGGCTGCGGCGTGATGGCCGGCCTGGGTGCGGCCCTCAACACCGGCAACGTCCAGCGCGGCGACTCGGTTGCGGTGTTCGGCTGCGGCGGCGTGGGTGACGCCGCGGTCGCCGGCGCCAGCCTCGGCGGCGCGACCACCGTGATCGCGGTGGACGTGGACGACCGCAAGCTCGCGTGGGCGCGGCAGTTCGGCGCCACCCACACGGTGAACGCCCGCAACGAGAACGCCGTGGAGCGCATCCAGGAGCTGACCGGCGGGTTCGGCGTCGACCTCGCTATCGAGGCGATCGGCCTGCCCGAGACGTACAAGCAGGCCTTCTACGCCCGCGACCTCGCCGGTACGGTCGTCCTGGTCGGCGTACCCACCCCGGAGCAGAAGCTCGAACTCCCGTTCATCGACTTCTTCGCCCGAGGCGGATCGCTGAAGTCGTCGTGGTACGGCGACTGCCTGCCCGAGCGCGACTTCCCGATGCTGATCGACCTCTACCGCCAGGGCCGGCTGCCGCTGGAGGCCTTCGTCACCGAGGAGATCGGCATCGGTGACGTCGAGGAGGCGTTCACCAAGATGCACGCCGGTGACGTGCTGCGGTCCGTGGTGGTGATGAAGTGAGCGCGCGGATCGAGAGGGTGGTCACCTCCGGCACGTTCAGCCTGGACGGTGGCACCTGGGACGTCGACAACAACGTCTGGCTGGTGGGCGACGACAACGAGGTGCTGGTGATCGACCCCGCCCACGACGCCGGGCCGATCCGGGACGCGGTGGGCGATCGCCGGGTCACCGCGATCGTGTGCACGCACGGGCACGACGACCACATCGGCGCCGCCCGCGACCTGGCCGAGTCGACGAAGGCGCCGGTCTGGCTGCACCCGGCGGACCGGATGCTGTGGGACGTCGTACACCCCGACGCCGCACCGGACGCCGATCTCGCCGACGGGCAGGAGTTCCCGGTGGGCGACGTCACGCTGACCGCCGTGCACACACCGGGTCACTCACCCGGAGGGGTCTGCCTGTCCGCGCCCGACCTGGGCGCTGTGTTCAGCGGCGACACGTTGTTCGCCGGCGGGCCGGGCGCCACCGGGCGTTCGTTCTCCGACTTCGGCACGATCATCGACTCGATCCGGGACCGGCTGCTGACGCTGCCGCCGGAGACGGTGGTGCACACCGGGCACGGCGACACCACCACGGTCGGCGCGGAGCGACCGCACCTGCAGGAGTGGATCGGCCGCGGCCACTGACCGGCCACTCCTGGCTGTACGAACGCCGATGCCGGCGACGGTTCGCACCGTCGCCGGCATCGGCGTTCATGGATGCGCGGTCAGGATCCTGCCTTCGCCGCAAGGAACGGTTGACGGTGTTCCGGCCGCGTTGACAGTACCGGTGGTTCCTACCGGCGCAACGCGCCGTTGACAGGCAGCAGCACGCTGTACAACGACGTGGTGGCGGCGATGAACAGCCGGTTGCGGCGCGGGCCGCCGAACTCCACGTTGGCCACCGTCTCCGGCACCAGGATCTTCCCGAGCAGCGTGCCGTCGGGGTGGTAGCAGTGCACGCCGTCGGCGGCACTGGCCCAGATCCGGCCGGCGGTGTCCAGCCGGAAGCCGTCGAACAGCCCGGACGTACAGGTGGCGAACTCCTTCCCGCCGCTCAGCGTGCCGTCGGCGGCGACGTCGAAGACACGCATGTGCCGCGGTCCGCCCCGGTGGTGCGTCGAGCCGGTGTCGGAGACGTACAGCCGGGTCTCGTCGGGTGAGAACGCGAGGCCGTTGGGGCGTACGAAGTCGTCGGCGACGATGCGCACCTCCCCCGTCGTCGCGTCCCAGCGGTAGACGTGGCAGGCGCCGATCTCGCTGTCGGCCTGGTGGCCCTCGTAGTCGCTGTCGATGCCGTACGCCGGATCGGTGAACCACACCGACCCGTCGGACTTCACCACCACGTCGTTCGGGCTGTTGTAGCGCTTCCCGCCGAAGTTGTCGGTGAGCACGGTCAGCGAGCCGTCGTGCTCGGTCCGGGTGACCCGCCGGTTGCCGTGTTCGCAGGTGACCAGGCGCCCCTGCCGGTCGACCGTGTTGCCGTTGGTGAACCCCGCCGGCTCCCGGAACACCCCCACCGCCCCGGTGGTCTCGTCCCAGCGCAGCATCCGGTCGTTGGGGATGTCGCTCCACACGAGGTAGCGGCCCGCCGGGAAGTACGCCGGCCCCTCCGCCCAGCGGCAGCCCTGGTACAGCTGCTCCACCTGGGCGCTGGTCTTGACGAGGGTCGAGAACCGCTCGTCGATGATCTCGAACCTCTCGGTCACGCCGGCCATCCGAGCCTCCTGATCTCCTCGTCCGCACAGCCGCGTCGGCGCAGGTGCCGATCGCGGCGGTCCTCACCTCCCGCCCGCGGGCGAGGGATGCGCTGGTGCGAACGTAGCGACCCGGACGCCGCCGGCGCGACCGGCGGGCACCAGGGTGCCGACCTTGGCCGTCGGTCGCCGCGCGGCCACGGTTCGCGGCAGGCCCGCCCATTGGTCCGCCCGTCGGTTCGGTCGCCGGTTCGGCCGGCTTCGGCAGGCCCCGGGGGCACCTATACTTTTGCTGCGCCGCGACCCGGACACCCGCTCCACCGGGGGACCCGGGCGTGGACGTGGAAGGTTCCAAGAAGGTCCAAGAAGCACCAAAGTACGCAACCACGCACCCCACACCGAAAGCCGTCTGGTATCTCCGATGCGAGAACTGGAACGGAACCGAGACGCCCCGGACACCGGCGCGTCGACCGGGCTGCGCAGCCTCGCCGTGATCGGCGCCGGCCGCACCGGAGGTTCTGTCACACCCGCCGCCCGCGCCGCCGGGCTCGACGTCCGCGTCGGCACCCGGGGCACCGCCGCCGTCACCGCCGGTGGCTCCGACATCACCCTGCTGTGCGTCCCCGACGAGTCGATCTCCGCCGTCTGTGCCGAGGTCGCCACCGCGACGGACCTTCCCGCGTACGTCGGCCACGTCAGCGGTGCCACCGGCCTGGACGCGCTGGAGCCCGCCGCCCGCCGGGGAGCGCAGATTTTCCGGCTGCACCCGCTGCAGACCATCCCGGCACCGGGGACCAGCCTGGCCGGGGTTCCGGCGGCGGTCACCGGGTCCAGCCCGGCCGCGGCCGAGGTCGCCCGCACCCTCGCCCGCCGGCTCGGGATGGTGCCGTTCGACCTGGCCGAGGAACACCGCGCCGCCTACCACGCGGGCGCCGTGCTCGCCTCCAACTTCGTTCTGACCCTGGCGGAGACGGCGGCCGACCTGCTCACCCGCGCCGGTGTGAAGGACGCCCGGGCGGCTCTCACACCGTTGCTGCTGAGCACCGCGGCGAACTGGGCCGGTGCGGGCCCGGCCGCGCTCACCGGACCCATCGCCCGGGGTGACGAGGAGACCGTGCGCGCCCACCAGGCCGCGCTGGCCGGCCTCGCCCCCGAACTACTGCCGGCCTACACCGCGCTCGCCGACCGCACCCGGGCGGTCGCCGCGGTCGCCGCGTACAAGAACCAAGGAGGTACGCCGGTGTCCACCCCGAAGATCGTCCGGACCCGGGAGGAGTTGCGGGCGGCGCTGGCACCCGCCCGCCGGGCCGGCACCCGGATCGGCCTCGTACCCACCATGGGCTTCCTGCACGAGGGGCACGCCAGTCTGCTGCGCGCCGCCAGGGAGCGCTGCGACGTCGTGGTGATGAGCCTGTTCGTCAACCCCACGCAGTTCGGCCCGAACGAGGACCTCGCGGCCTACCCGCGCGACGAGGCGGCCGACCTCGCCATGGCCGCCGCGGCGGGCGTCGACCTGGTGTACGCACCAGCCGCCGACCACGTCTATCCGCCCGGGTTCGCCACCACCGTCGAGGTCGGCGGCGAGCTCACCAACGTGCTCTGCGGCGACCCCGCACGCCGGGGTGCCGCCCACTTCCGCGGCGTCACCACCGTGGTGGCGAAGCTGCTCAACGCCGTCGGCCCCGACGTGGCGTTCTTCGGCCAGAAGGACGCCCAGCAGGCGATCGTCGTCCGGGCGATGGCGCGGGACCTCGAACTCCCCGTGGAGATCGCGGTCCTGCCCACGGTGCGCGAGCCGGACGGCCTGGCGATGAGTTCGCGCAACGTCTACCTGACCGCCGAGGAACGCATCCGGGCCCGGGCCCTGAACCAGGCCCTGACCGTCGCCGCCGACACCGCCCGTACCGCCGGCGAGGGGTCGGCAATCCGGGACGCGCTGGCCGCGGCCGGGAAGGTACTCGCCGACGCCGGAATCGAACCGGAGTACCTCGAGGCCCGTGACGCGGAGAACCTCACCGTGGCGGAGCGGTTCGGCGACCGCCCCGTCCTGATCGCGGTCGCCGCCAGGGTGGGCCGCGCCCGGCTGATCGACAACGTCGTCGTCCAGGTCGTTCAAGTCGTCCAAGGAGCATGACCATGCAGCGAACCATGCTGAAGTCCAAGATCCACCGCGCCACGGTGACCGCCTGCGACGTGGACTACGTGGGCAGCATCACCATCGACACCGACCTCATGCGCGCCGCCGACCTGCTGCCCAACGAACAGGTGCACGTGTGGGACATCGACAACGGCGCGCGCTTCGTCACGTACGTGCTGGAGGGCGCGCCGGGCTCGGGCTCCATGCAGGTCAACGGCGCGGCCGCACTGCTCGTGGAGCGTGGCCACAAGGTGATCGTGGCGTCGTTCGCGACCTACGACGCCGCCGAGCTCGCCACGCACGACCCCGCAGTCGTGCACGTGGACGCCGGCAACGCGATCGCCCTGGTCGGCTCCGACGCCGGCGTGCTGATGGACTCCCCGCTCGCCTCGGCGGCCGGCTTCGAACGGACCGGACCGTGAGCACCCGGCCCGCGCCCACCGCTGGTTCCGCACCCGCTTCCGGCCCCGACGGCCCCGGCGGCGCCGGTCCGACACGGGCGCGGCTCACCGTCGGCGCCCTCGCCCAGCTGAAGGCGACGGGCCAGCCGATCACGATGGTGACGGCGTACGACTTCCCGTCCGCCCGGGTCGCGCAGGACGCCGACGTCGACGTGGTGCTGGTCGGCGACTCCGCCGCGATGACCGTGCTGGGGCACGACTCGACGCTGCCGGTCGGGATGACCGAGATGCTGGTGCTCGCGGCCGCGGTCCGCCGGGGTCTGCGTACGCCGCTGCTGGTCGCCGACCTGCCGTTCGGGTCGTACGAACGTTCCGACGAGGACGCGATCGGCAACGCCCAGCGGTTCGTCAAGGAGGCCGGCGCGGACGCGGTGAAGCTGGAACGCGGCGGCACCTCCGCCGACCGGGCCCGGGCGATCGTCGCCGCCGGCGTACCCGTGATGGGTCACGTCGGGCTCACCCCGCAGACGGCCGGCCAGCTCGGCGGCTTCCGCGCCCAGGGCCGCACCGCCGCGGGGGCCACGCGCATCGCCGAGGAAGCCCTTGCCCTGCAGGAGGCGGGCTGCTTCGCCCTGGTGCTGGAGGCGATCCCGGCGGCGGTCACCGAGCAGCTGATGCCGTACCTCCACATCCCGGTGATCGGCATCGGCGCCGGCCCCGCCACCGACGGGCAGGTACTGGTGTTCCACGACCTGCTGGGGATGTCGGCCGGCACACCGGCGAGGTTCGTGAAGCGGTACGCCGACCTGCACGAGCAGATGGTGCGCGCGGTCGGGACGTACGCCGAGGAGGTGCGGACCGGGAAGTACCCCGGACCCGAGCACACCTACGGCATCGCCCCCGACGAGCTGGCGGCGTTCAGGGAGACTCTGGCGGACCGGACGGTCTGAGCGTTCGCACGCTTTGCCCTTCCCGGCGGCGATCAGCCCGGTGCGAGGCTCGGGAAGCCGTCGATCTCCAGGTCCAGCTCGACCGCGTGCGTCAAGGTGTTCTTGACGGTGCAGGTGCCGAGCACCGCCCGCAGAGCGGGTACGCGTTCGGGCGGCAGGTCCGGCGGCACCACGATCCGCACGTGCACCGAGTCCACCCGGGCCGGCCCCTCCGCCGCCATGGTGAACGTCGCGCGGACCGCCAGCCCCTCCGTGCCGACGCCGTGCCGGGTGAGGAACCGTCCGGCGAAGTAGGCGACGCAGGCGGCCAGCGCACCGACCAGCAGCTCCACCGGGGTCGGCGCGGTGTCGGTCCCACCGTCCTCGCGCGGCTGGTCGACGTGCAGTTGGTGCCCGCGTACCTCCACGACGTACGCGTCACCCTCCAGCGGGCGCACCTCGACCGGTGCCGGTTCGTGCCTGGTCACCGGTGGGCCGCCCGTACGACCGCGACCGAGCAGTGCGCGTGGTGCAGCAGCGACTCGGCCACCGAACCGAGCAGCATGCGTTCCAGCCCGCCGCGTCCACGCGATCCCACCACGACCAGCTCCGCGCCCCGGGACGACTCCGACAGCAGCACCGCCGGGCGCCCCTCCAGCACGCTGGTGGTCACCGGCACGTCGGGGAACTTGGACCCGAAGCCGGCGAGGGACTCCGCGAGCCACAGCATGTGCTCGTCGCGGCGGCGGGAGAAGGCGTCCGCGTCCCACTGCGCCTCGTCGGGATGCTCCAGCCGCCAGCAGTGGACGGCCACCAGCGGCAGGCCGCGACCGGCGGCCTCCTCGAAGGCGAACGCGACCGCGCGTTCGGAGCACTCCGACCCGTCCACCCCCACGATCACCCGCGGACCGGCCGGCGAATGCTCCTTCGTCGCCCGGGCGACGATCACCGGGCAGCGTGCGTGGTGGGCGACCGCCGAGCTCACCGACCCGAGCACCACCGAGGCCACCGCCGACCGGGACCGAGAACCCACCACGACCAGTTCGGCGTCCTCGGCCTGGCGGAGGATCGCCGGTGCCGGCCGCTCGTCGGATACGGCTCTCGACACCGAGTCCGGGTCGAGCTGGTCACGGGCGATGCTCACCGCCGCGTTCACGTCGGCGTTCTCGACGTCGGTCCCGAGTTCGTCCATGCCACGCATCGTTGCGGGAAGCTCGTGGGAGACGACGATGCGCAGCGGGAGCATCCGGTTACGGGCCTCGTCGATGGCCCACTGCAGGGCCAGCCGGCTCTCCGCCGTGCCGTCGACGCCGACCACCACCGGGCGCCGGTTCCGCTCGGTCATCGCAGCGCCTCCTCCCGTGGACGGGCCGGCGGCTGGTGGGCCGGGCGGCGGGCCTGGGGCACCCGGATCCGGCCGCCCCTTCGCTCCTCCGCCGGGACGGGCACCAGCGCGACCGGGCACCGGGCCCGGTTGATCGCCGTACAGCCGAGGGTGGAACCGAGGAGCCCACTGACGCCCGCGTCGCGGCTGCCGACCACCAGCAGGTCGGGTGGCCGGGCGATGCGCAGCGGTCCGGCCACCGTGCCGTCGCCGTTCGCGACCGTGGCCTCCACGCCGGGGTACGCCGACCGGTGCGGCGCCAGCAGCGCCTCGACCGCATCCATGCCCGGCGCGCTCACCCCGTGCACGTGGGTGTCCAGGGCGCCGCGGGTCCACCACTTGTCACCCCGCGGCGGCACGGGCACGGCGAGCAGCCGCGCATCGCGCCGGGCGGCGATGTCGAACCCGAACCCGACCACGGCCCGCGTCGACGCACCGCCGTCCACGCCGACCACCACGTGGCCGTCCAGGCCGTCCAGCAGGTGCCCGTCCCCCACCGGCAGACCGGACAGGACCGGCGGCTCCGACAGTCCCAGCCCGGACGGCCCCGCCGGCAGCAACTGGGCCGCCCTGCTGTCCTGCCGGGCGAGGACCACCGGCGGCACCGGCCGTCCCTCCCGGCCGGCTCGGTGCGCACCGCGCAGGAACGCGAGCAGGACGCCCCGTCCCCGGGTGCCCACGACGACGAGGGCGGGATCGGCGACCGCCTGGCCGAGTACGTCGGGCAGCGGGCCGGCGGCGGCCCAGGCGTACGCCTGGAGCGTGGGTTGCACCGCCACCGCCGTCGCCACCGCGGCGTCGGCCAGGCGCCAGGCCCGTTCCCGGTTCGTCGGCGTCCCGCCCTCGTCGTTGTCGACGGCCCCCTGACCGTCGTCCGGACCGGGTTCACCCATCACCGGTCCGTCGGCGGGTCGCCGGTCGGTACGGGGACGTTCGCCGTACGCCTGCACCACCACCAGTGGCAGCTGGCGGAGGACGGCCTCGCGAGCGGCCCAGTGCAACGCGGGGCTGGCCAGCGCCACCCCGTCGAACGTCACCACGACCGCCCGCGCGGGACGCGGCTGTCGACCGGTCATCGAACGTCCCCCGATCTGTCCCCGCCCCTGGTGGCGACCCAGGCGTCAGACTCGTCCGGCCCCTACGGATCGACGTAGAGACGAAGGTCCTGTTCAGGCGGGTCCTTGGCCCTCGCCGGTTGCGAGAGCGGACGCGAGAACCCGCCATGGTCAAGAGGTCCGTGCCGCCGGGTTCATACCCACCGGGCCGCGCTCGGACGCAGGAACCCCGCGCCGAGCCCCACGCGAGCACTGGGAACGGGCCCTAATCCTCTGTAGGACCCGGACCGGCGCGCGGACGCTTGGACCGGGGGTGCGGGCCTGTCACCGGACGGCCCGCCGACGACACATGGCCGACTCATGAAACCGACGTTCACGCTGGGCCGCGTCGCCGGGATCTCGATCGGCGTGCACTGGTCGGTCCTGGTGATGATGCTGCTGGTCACCGAGATCGTGGCGGTGGCCATCCTGCCGGTGCAGGCACCCACGACCAGTGCGGCGGTCGACTGGGTGGCCGGGGTGCTCGCGGCGGTCACGTTCCTCGCGTCCCTGCTGGCGCACGAACTCGCGCACGCCGTCGTCGCCCGGCGGTACGGCATGCCGGCCGACCGGATCACCCTGTGGCTGCTCGGCGGGTTCACCGAACTCGGCACCAACCCGCCCACCCCCCGCGCCGCCTTCCTGGTCGCGGGCGCGGGCCCGGCCACCAGTCTGGTCCTCGGCGCGGCGTTCGGCGGCCTGGCCGCGGGCGCCGCCCTGCTCTCGCTGCCGATCGTGCTCCGGGAGGTGCTGACCTGGCTGGGGTTCGTGAACGCGGTGCTCGGCATCTTCAACCTGCTGCCCGGCGCACCGCTGGACGGTGGGCGGCTACTCCAGGCCGGGCTGTGGAAGCGGTCCGGTGACCGGGACCGGGCGGCGGTCTCGGCGGCGCGGGCCGGCCGGTTCCTCGGCATGGCGCTGATCGCGCTCGGCGTGTTCCAGCTCGTGGCCGGCCAACTGGTCAGCGGCCTGTGGCTGGCCCTGATCGGCTGGTTCCTGGTCATGTCGGCGATGTCGGAGGAGTCGGTGACCGGACTGCGGGGACGCCTGACCGGTGTGCGGCTGCGGGACGTGATGAGCCCCGCCCCGGTGACGGCCCCGTCGTGGTGGACCGTGGACACGTTCCTGGAGAGGGTCGCCGAACACGACCACCACCGGACGTTCCCCGTCGTGGACATGGAGGGCCGGCCGGTACGCGTGCTCAGCCTCACCGACCTCGTCCGGGTGCCCGAGCAGACGCGGGGCACCACCAAGCTCGCCGACCTCGGCCGGCCGCTGCGACCGGACGGGACCGCCGGCCCCGAGGACCTGCTGACCGAACTTCCGGCGGGCACGTGGCAGCTGTCCGGCCGCGGGATGCTGCTGGTCGTCGAGGGTGGCCACGTGGTCGGCATCGTGAACACCCACGACGTGAACCGCGCCGTCGAACTCGCCAGGCTCGGGCACCTGCCCCGCGCCGGGGACGGATCGTCCGGCGAAGAACCGAGTCAGGCCGGCCAGTCGGGTCAACCGGGCCGGTCACGTCCACCGGGCCAGGAGGGGCAGAGCACCCCGAGTCCGTACGTACCGGGGCAGCGGCCCGGCGGTTGATCGCCCGCCCGCACCACCCGGCCTACCATCGAGGTGTGGTCGGGAACGGTTCCCCTCCGCGCGAGCGCCTGCGCTCCCTGGTCAGTTCTCTTCTCACCCTCGGCACCGACCTCGAAGGCGAACAGGCGGCCGAGCGGATCCTGCGGTCGGCGAGCGAGCTCGTCCGGGGCGGGTATGCCGTTCTGCGGCAGGCGACCCCGCCGGACGGCATGGTCGAGCTCTTCCTGCACGGCCTGAGCCGGGCCGAGTACGCAGAACGCGCCGATCGCCCGGACTTCGCCCGGTTGGTCGAGCAACTCACGCTGTCCGGTCGGCCGGTGCGCACCCCGGCCCTGCTGGGCGTACCCATGCGCCCGCGTGACCACCATTCCGGCCAGCTTCTCGTCGGCGATCCCGAAGGGGGCGAGTTCACCAGGGACGACGAGGATCTGCTGGCGGCCTACGGCGCGGCGGCGGCGATGGTGATGCACCGGGCCGACCTGCACGAACGCGAACGCCGGCAGCAGCGCTGGCTGTACGCGGTGGCCGAGCTCACCGAGCTGCTGCTCGGCCAGGTCGACAGGGGAAAGGCCCTGGACACGCTCACGGCCCGGCTGCGGGAGGTCTCCGGCGCGGACTACAGCGCGCTGCTCCTGCTGGACCCCGCCGACCCGGAGACCGGCACCCTGCACGCGGTCACCGGGCTGTCGCTGGAGCACCAGAGCGGTCGCCGTACCCCGCTGCGCGGCCTCACCGCCCGCGTCGTGCGCACCCGGCGCAGCGTGGTCAGCTCCGAGCTGGACAAGGTGTACGGATACGGTCCACCTCCGGAGTGGCGGACCGCGCTCGCCGAACTCGGGCTGGGGATGCTGCTGCCGCTGCGTACCGACGGCGAGGTGCTGGGCGTTCTGTTCGCCGGCTGGCGCAGGGGGTCTCCGGTGGCCCATCTGGCCGCCCGGGAGGTGCAGCTGGTGGAGATGTTCGCCCACCAGGCGGCGCTGGCGCTGCGGCAGGCCCGCGCCCAGACCAGCCGTACCGAACTCTCGGTGCTCGCCGACCGGGAGCGGATCGCGCAGGACCTCGACACCGTGGTCGCCCACCGCCTGAACCGGGTCGCCTCGGACCTGGGCGTCGCGGCCGGGCACAGCCGGCGTTCGGAGGTACGCCAACGGCTCGCCGTGGCCGCGCGGGAGGTGGCCGAGACCATCACCCGGATCCACGGCGTCAGCGGCGACCTGCGCAACCCTGCCGAAGCCGCCCCGGTCGCCTCGCGGTGCTGGCTGCGGTTGCAGGCGGAGGTGGCCGAAGCGCGGGACCGGTTCGGTTTCGTCCCGGGCCTGGAGGTGCACGGTGCCCTGGACGCCTTGTCCGAGGCCACCCAGTGCGGGCTGGCCGCCCGCGTGCGGCAGGCGCTGGACCGCGCGGCGGAGTACGACTCGCCGAGCCGGGTCGACCTTGTGCTCGACATCGAGGAGGGCCGGCTCCGGTTGATCGTCGCCGGCGCCCACGACACCCCGGCGACCACCCCGGATTCCAGCCCGGCAACCAGCCTTGTGCTCAGCACCGCGACGGCTGCGGGTGAGCAGGTGACCGAGTGGGCGGTGCGGCTTGGTTGACCGGTGGTCACGGCACGCGGACCGGAGCGCCCTCGTGCGCCTGGTCGAGGCGATCGTCGACGTCGGTTCGGAGGTCGACGTCGAGACCGTGGGGACCCGGGTGGCCGACGCGGCCGCCCGGCTGGCCGGCGCCCGGACCGCGATCGTACGGCTCCCCTCTGGTCCCAACGCGGTACGAACCTTCCGGCACGGTGTCGGCGCCGACGACGCGGCGCGCCTGCTCGCCGGGCCCGAACTCACCGCCGCCCGCGGACAGCTGGTCAAGTCCGGCGAACCCGTACTCCGGCCCGGGCTGCTCGCCCTGCCGCTGCCGTACGACGGCACCTCCACCGGCGAGCTGTACCTCCTGGACCGGCGGGACACCTCCTTCACCGCCGACGACGAGGCAGCCGTCACCGTCCTGAGCACCGCGGCGGCGACCGCGCTGCACAACGCCGAGCGGTACGAGACCGAACGCCGACACCAGCGGTGGCTGCGTTCCACCGCCGAACTCACCTACCAACTCCTCGGCGAGATCGACCGGCGAGATGCTCTGAACCTGCTGATCACCCGGCTGCGCCAGGTGTCCGGCGCCGACTTCGGCGCGCTGCTGCTCCTGGACCCGGCCAACCCCGGCACCGTCCTTCTGGAGGCCGCACAGGGCGGCGGGATCGCAGAGACCGCGGGCGGCAGGGCACCGCTGCGGGGGTTGACCGCCCAGGTCGTCGCCTCCGGGCAGAGTGTGGTGAGCGAGGACATCCGTGCCGTTCCGGGCTACAACCCGCCGCCCGCCTGGCACGCGGCGCTGGCGAACGTCGGACCGGGCATGCTGACGCCGCTCACCGCGGACGGCGAGGTGCTGGGCGTGCTGTTCGCCGGGTGGCGGCGGGAATCCGGTTCCGGACGACTGCCCCTCCCCGACATCGCTCCGGTGGAGATGTTCGCCAACCAGGCGGCGCTGGCGCTGCGGCACCAGCGCGCACAGGAGGAGCGCGTCGAGCGGCGGGTGCTGGAGGACCGCGACCGGATCGCCGCGGACCTGCACGAACGGGTGATCCGCCGGCTGTTCGACGTCAGCGCGAAGCTGCACCTGGTCGCCAGCCTTCGGGACCGCCCCGAGGTCGGCACCCGGGTCGAGCGGGCGATCGGCGACCTGGACGCAGCCACCCGCGAGGTGCGCGGCGCCATCTTCGCGCTCACCGAACCCCCGACCGGCGGCCAGTCCCTGCACGCGGAGTTGCTGGCGGCGATCGACCGGGCCCGCGAACGCTTCGGCATCGTTCCCCGGCTGGTGGTGCACGGCCCGCTGGAGTCCGTTCCGCAACCGGTGCGAGCCGATCTCCTCGCGGCCGCGGGGGCCGCGTTCGACCGGATCGAGGACGCGGGGCCGCCGAGCCGCCTGCAGGTCGAGGTGCGGGCCTCCCACGACGAGGTACGGCTGCGGGTGACCCACTCCGCCGTCGACGAGCAGCCGGGCGGGCTGGCGTACGAGCACACCGCGGCCGACTGGCGCGCCCCTCTCGGCGAGCGGGATCAGCCCTGAACGGCAGCAAATCTGCACCGAACGACACCGGAACAGTCACGGAACGGCACCGAGCGGGGCGGTCTGGATGATCTGTTCCCGTCAGGCGGGCGGACCGGCGAGGATGAGCGCGTGAGCACACCATTCCAGACCCAGTGGTGGCCCGACGGTGGCCCGCCGCGCGGGGCGACCTATGACGGCTCCGGCGTGACGTTCGCCCTCTGGGCGCCGATGGCCGAACGCGTCGAGGTCTGCCTGTTCGACGACCACGCCACCGAGCGCCGGGTTCCGCTCACCGACCTGTTGTTCGGGGTGTGGTCGGGCCGGGTTCCCGGCCTGCGCCCGGGGCAGCGGTACGGCTACCGCGTGCACGGGCCGTGGGACCCCTACACCGGTCACCGGTTCAACGGCGCGAAGCTGCTCGTCGACCCGTACGCCCGGGCGATCACCGGTGAGGCCGACGACCACGCGGCGGTGTTCGGCCACGTGGCCGGCGGCGACGACACTGTGCGCGACGACCGGGACTCCGCGCCGTACGTCCCGCGTTCGGTCGTGGTCGACCCGGGCTTCGACTGGGGCGAGGACCCGCGGCCGTACGTCCCGTGGAGCGACACGGTGCTGTACGAGCTCCACGTACGCGGGGCGACGATGCGGCACCCGGACGTGCCGCCGGAGCTACGCGGCACCTACGCCGGGCTCGCGCACCCGGCCGTGCTGGGCTACCTGCGCGACCTCGGCGTCACCACCGTCGAACTCCTGCCCGTCCACCACTTCGTCAGCGAGTTCGTGCTGCGCGGGCGCGGACTCACCAACTACTGGGGCTACAACACCCTCGGCTTCTTCGCACCGCACGCCGGGTACGCCAGCGCCGGCAGCGAGGGCCAGCAGGTCGCGGAGTTCAAGCGGATGGTCAAGGCGATGCACGAGGCCGGCCTGGAGGTGGTGCTGGACGTCGTCTACAACCACACCGCCGAGCAGAACGAGTTCGGCCCGACGTACTCCTTCCGCGGCATCCACAACCCCGCCTACTACCGGCTGGACGGTGGCGGGCGCCGCTACCGCGACCTCAGCGGCACCGGCAACACCCTCAACCTGCGCCATCCCGACATCGTGCGGCTGGTCCTGGACTCGCTGCGCTACTGGGTGCAGGAGATGCACGTCGACGGCTTCCGGTTCGACCTCGCGCCGATCCTCACCCGCGGTGTGGGCGACGTGGACATGTTCGGCGCGTTCCTCGCCGCGGTCGGGCAGGACCCGGTGCTGTCGCGGGTCAAGCTGATCGCCGAGCCGTGGGACCTCGGCTTCGACGGCTACCAGGTGGGCGGGTTCCCGGCGCCGTGGTCGGAGTGGAACGACCGTTTCCGCGATGCCGTACGCGAGTTCTGGGCAGGCTCGGCCGACGGCGTACGCGACCTCGCCTCCCGGCTGTCGGGGTCCAGCGACCTCTACCGCCGCAGCGGGCGGCGGCCGTTCGCGTCCATCAACTACATCACCGCACACGACGGGTTCACCCTGCGCGACCTGGTGAGCTACGTCGGCAAGCACAACGAGGCCAACGGCGAGGCCAACGACGACGGGCACAACGACAACCGTTCGGTCAACTTCGGGGTGGAGGGCGAGACCGACGATCCGGAGATCGTCACGCTGCGGTTGCGTCAGGTACGCGGACTGCTCACCACCCTGCTGCTGGCGACCGGAGTACCGATGCTGATGGCCGGCGACGAGAGCGGACGCACCCAGCACGGCAACAACAACGCCTACTGCCAGGACAACGAGATCTCCTGGCTGGACTGGGCGGAGGAGCAGACCTGGCCGCAACTGCGCGACACCGTGCGGGAACTGCTGCGGATCCGCCGGGAGCATCCGGTGTTCCGCCGGCCGCACTTCTTCCACGGGCGGCTGGACCCGGCCGGCGGGCGGCGCGACGTCGGCTGGTTCGCGCCGTGGGGTGAGGAGATGGACGCCGAAGCCTGGCACGACTCCTCCCTGCGCACCCTCGGGATGTACCTCGCGGGCGAGCACACCGGCCGGACCGCGCCGAGCGGTGAGCCCGTGCGCGACGACTCGTTCCTGCTGTGGCTGCACGGCGGCGACACCCCGGTCGACGTCACCCTGCCCGGGCCGCCGTGGGCGATGGCGTACTCCGTCGCTCTGGACACCAGCGACTGCGTGGGCTCGGACCAGGTGGCCGCCGGGGAACACCTGCGGCTCGCACCGCACACGGCGGTGGTCCTGCGCGCGGTGTGACCTCGCGGTGGCCACGCCGCGGGCCGACCGCGGACAGCGCGCGGCCACCAGCCAGGCAGTATCGGCTGAGGGCGGTTTCCAACCGTTATAGTCCGAGGCCGAAGCCGACGAAGAGGTTGTCCATGCTCCGCTACACCCTGATCCACCCCGAGATCCTGGCCGCGCTGGCGTCGGCCGGGCACGGCTCGCGGGTGCTGATCGCCGACGGGCACTACCCGTTCGCCACCGCGGCGGGCCCGAACGCCACGCACGTCTTCCTCAACCTGTCCCCCGGCAAGTTGTCGGTCACCGACGTGCTGACCGCGCTGGTGGACGCCGCACCGATCGAGGCGGCCGCGGTGATGCAGCCGCCGCCGGACCAGCCGACGCCCGAGATCTTCGCGGAGTTCGACGACCTGCTTCCCGCCGGGACGCCCGTGGAGCACCTGGACCGGTTCGACTTCTACGACGCGGCCAAGACCGACGACGTGGCCTTGGTCATCGCCACCGGCGAGCAGCGGACGTACGCCAACCTCCTGTTGACGCTGGGTGTGGCGTCAGCCGGGTAGCCGGATCTCACCCGCGGCCACCGGCGCGACCTGCCCGGTGACCCTGGTCTCGCAGGCCTGCCCCGCCTGCGCACGCACCACGCAGTCCAGCCGCGACGGCCGGCCCATCTCCGCGCCCTGGACCACGCTGTAGGCCGTCTCGCCCTCACCGGGGACCAGGCCGTTGCCCACCAGCCACACCCCGAGCGCCAGCGCCGCCGAACCCGTGGCCGGGTCCTCGGCGATGCCGAACTCGGAAACGAACAACCTGGCGTGGGCCAGCCGCAGGTCGGCGTCCCAGGAGAACAGATAAACCTTCTTCACCCCTCGCGCCCGGGCGGCCCCCGAGTCCAGGCTCGCGCGGGCGACCGCGTCCTCGGTGACGGGCAGCAACACGTGGTCGGTGCCGGCGGCGGCGGTCTGGGCGGGCGGGCCGACCAGCAGGTCGGCGAAGCCCAGTCCGGCGGCGGCCAGCAGCGGTCCGGGGTCGAGCGTGGAACCGAGTACCGGCTCGCCACCGGTGATGGTGGCGACGTCACCTTCGACGTGCACCGGAAGGTTGCCGGCGCCGCACTCCTGTACGACGTCGCCGGAACGGATGCGGCCGAGCCGGGCCAGCGTCACCGCGGTTCCCACGCTCGGGTGCCCCGCGAACGGCAACTCCGCACCGGGGGTGAAGATGCGTACGCGGTAGTCGCCGCCCTCCTCAGGAGGTTGCACGAACGCGGTCTCGGAGAGGTTGAACTCCTTCGCCAGCGTCTGCATCGCCTCTCCGCTGACGCCCTCGGCGTCCAGAACGACGGCGAGCGGGTTGCCGGCGTAGGCGCGGTCGGTGAACACGTCGACGATCTCGTACGGTCTGCTGGGCATGGCTCCCATGATCGCAGGCACGCCTGTCCCCCGGCGATCGGCTCGGCCCTGCGGCGATCGGCTCGGCCCCGCGACGAACTCAGCCCGCGGTGAACGGCTCCCAGGTGTGGCCGCCGTCGTCGGTGCGGTACAGCTCTGACGTGTGCAGGTCGGCGTAGCCGGCGAGCAGGGTGCCGTGCAGGTCGTCGGTGAACGCGAGGTCGTACACCGGGCCTCGCTCGGGCACGGCCAGCGTCGTCTGCCAGGTGGCGCCGCCGTCGAAGCTCGTGTGCACGAAGCTCTCGTCCCCGCCGGTGGCGCCGACCGCCAGCGTGCCGCCCGGGGACACCGCGAAGCCGGTGGTGATGCCGGTGGCCGGGGCCGTCCCGACGGTGGTGAACGTACCGCCCTCGCCGGCCAGGCGGACGACCTTGTCCATCCGGCCGCGGCCGGGGTTGGAGCTGCACAGCGCGTACACCTCGGTCGGCGCGGCCAGCCCGAGGTCGGTGGCGGCCTCCTGCCGGCACGGCGTACTCCTCGACGTCCAGTCGGCGCCGTCCGGGGAGGTCCAGTAACGGGTGGGTGAGAACACCGGTCCCAGGCTCACCGCGACCGAGGACCGACGGGTGCCGAGCGCGCCACTGGCGTACGCCGCACCGCCGCTGTCGGTGATGCTCACTCCCGGCACGGCCGACCAGGCCCGCTCCCCGATCGGGGTGCGGTAGACCTCGGTGCGCTGATCCTGCCCGGACCCGGACGCCAGCAGGACGTACGCGGTCCGCTGCGTGGCGGCCAGGTCTCCGACGAAGGCAGGCCGGCCGTCACCGGCGAGCTGCTCGGCCTGCCAGGTGCGACCGCCGTCGTAGGTGGCGTACAGCTCCAGGCCGTTGGTGACCAGGCCGATCGTGCGGTGGTGCAGGAAGTCACCGAAGCGAGCGGCGAACAGGACGCGCACCTGGGCGTGACTGGGCGAGCTGCGGATCGGCGGCGCCGGTACGCGGCTCCAGTGCGCGCCGCCGTCTGGAGTGTGCAGCAGGACCGGGCACTGCCCGCCCTCACCGGGGCCGGTCGGCCAGCACAGGGAGTAGCCGAACACCCAGCCGTCCTGCGGTGTCGTCCACGACGTCGAGGAGGGGCTGAAGCCCGGCGGGGCGACGCCTCGGCCCGGTGCCGGTGACTTCGGAGCTGCCGAAGCACGTGCGCCGGCGACCGGGACCGTGAAGGTGATCAGGAAAGCGGCGAGGAACAGCGCCGAGAGGGTGCGTGCCAGCGGGGGCCGTACGCCGTCAGGCCGACTTCTCGCGGCGCTCCCCACTGCGGGACTTGCGACCTGGCTGCTCGCGCGGAACCAGCGTCGGGTTGACATTGTCGAGTACCACCTCGCGTGTGACGATCACCCGGGCCACGTCGTCTCTGCTGGGTACTTCGTACATCACGTTGAGCAGGACTTCCTCGATGATCGCGCGGGTGGCGCGTGCGCCGGTGCCGCGCAGCAGCGCCTGCTCGGCGATCGCCTCCACGGCGTCCTCGCTGAACTCCAGCTCGACCCCGTCGATCTCGAAGAGCTTTTGGTACTGCTTGATGAGCGCGTTGCGGGGCTCGCTGAGGATGCGCATCAGGGCCGGGCGGTCCAGCGGCTGGACGGTCGCGATCACCGGGAGCCGGCCGACGAACTCCGGGATCAGCCCGAACTTCAGCAGGTCCTCCGGCATCACGTCGGCGAACGTGTGCTCCTTCTCCCGGTCCTCCCGGGTGCGCACGTTGGCGCCGAAACCGACGCCCTTCTTGCCGACGCGTTGTTCGATGATGCGCTCCAGGCCGGCGAACGCGCCGCCGACGATGAACAGCACGTTGGTGGTGTCGATCTGGATGAACTCCTGGTGGGGGTGCTTGCGCCCGCCCTGGGGAGGAACGCTCGCGGTGGTGCCCTCCAGGATCTTCAGCAGTGCCTGCTGAACGCCCTCGCCGGAGACGTCCCGGGTGATCGAGGGGTTCTCGCTCTTGCGGGCGATCTTGTCGACCTCGTCGATGTAGATGATGCCCGTTTCGGCCTTCTTGACGTCGTAGTCGGCGGCCTGGATGAGTTTGAGCAGGATGTTCTCGACGTCCTCACCGACGTAGCCCGCCTCGGTGAGCGCGGTGGCGTCGGCGATCGCGAACGGCACGTTGAGCATCTTGGCCAGCGTCTGGGCGAGGTAGGTCTTGCCGCAGCCGGTGGGGCCGATCAGCAGAATGTTGGACTTCGCCAACTCGACCGGCTCGTCCTTGGCGTGGCGGCCGCCGGCGGAGAGGCCGGACTGCACGCGTTTGTAGTGGTTGTACACGGCCACCGACAGGGCCTTCTTGGCGGCGTCCTGGCCGACGACGTACTGGTCGAGGAACTCGAAGATCTCCCGCGGCTTGGGCAGCTCCTGCAGCCCAACCTCGGAGGACTCGCTGAGCTCCTCCTCGATGATCTCGTTGCAGAGGTCGATGCACTCGTCGCAGATGTAGACGCCCGGACCTGCAATGAGCTTCTTGACCTGCTTCTGGCTCTTCCCGCAGAACGAGCACTTGAGCAGGTCGCCGCCGTCACCGATGCGTGCCACTCCGGAACGTCTCCTTAGGTTGCTCCGCCCGATGCTCGGGCGCGTGTCGAACCTGCCTCGGACCCGGGCGGGTCGCCTACCTCGTCGCCGCCCCGGCCTTGTGAGCCCGTCAGCCGCGCACCTGAGAGTACAGAGACCGACGGTACCCCGTTCTCGGCGCGAACGGTCGTGTTCAACCTCGCGATGTGTACGCCCCTGGCGAAATCGGGAACTCCCGACGGTCCGGGGTCATCACCGCAGCGTGGCCGACGGTGCTGGTCAGCAAGGGCATACCCGCTCCGCGCCCGCCGACCCGCGGGGATCGCGCACCGGCATGTCGCCGGAACGGATCCGCGGGTCGGCACGGGCGTGTTGCGTGAAGCCACGAGGCTGCCGTGGCCCGGCGCACCAGCGATCGACCTGGGACCTGGACCTAGACCTCGACCAGGCTCTTCTTGCGGCTGAGCAGCACCTCGTCGATCAGGCCGTACTCGACCGCCTGCTCGGCGCTGAGGTACTTGTCCCGCTCGATGTCGCGGGCCACCTCCTCCAGCGGCCGGCCGGTGTTCTCCGAGATCATCTGCTCGAGCATCCCGCGCATGCGCAGGATCTCGTTGGCCTGGATCTCGATGTCGCTGGCCTGGCCGTACCCGCCCTCGGTGTAGGGCTGGTGGATGACGATCCGGCTGTGCGGGAGCGCGGACCGCTTGCCCTGGGCACCGGCCGCCAGCAGCACCGCCGCGGCGGACGCGGCCTGCCCGAGGCAGACCGTGTGCACGTCGGGGGTGATGTAGCGCATGGTGTCGTAGATCGCGGTCAGCGCCGTGATCGAGCCACCGGGGCTGTTGATGTAGATCTGCACCTCGCGCTCGGGGTCCATCGACTCAAGGCACAGCAACTGGGCCATCACCGCGTTGGCGATGTCGTCGCTGATCGGCGTGCCGAGGAAGATGATGCGGTCCTCGAACAGCTTCGCGTAGGGGTCGATCTGGCGGTAGCCGTAGGGAGTGCGCTCCTCCCAGCGTGGGATGAAGTAGTCCGCGCGCGGCAGCCGCTCGGCCGGGGTGGCGAGCCCCGGGGTCGTCAGGCCCGGCGTGGGGAGGGGCGGTGGGATCGTGGGCATGTGCTTCTTCCTCCAGGTAGCAGCCGGGTCAGGAAACGGGTCCGACGGAGGTGACCTCGCCGGCGTACTTCACCACGTGGTCGATGAAGCCGTACTCACGGGCCTGCTCCGCGGTGAACCACCGGTCGCGGTCGGCGTCCTGCTCGATCTGCTCGACGGACTGACCGGTGTGCAGAGCGGTGAGCTCCTGCAGCTGCTGCTTCAGGTGCAGGCTCTGCTGAGCCTGGATCTTGATGTCGGACGCCGTTCCGCCGAGACCGCCGGACAGCTGGTGCATCATGATGCGCGAGTGCGGCAGCGCGTAGCGCTTGCCCTTGGTGCCGGCGGCGAGCAGGAACTGCCCCATGGACGCGGCGAGGCCCATCGCGACGGTCGCCACGTCGTTGGAGATGAACTGCATCGTGTCGTAGATCGCCAGACCGGAGTCGACCGAGCCGCCCGGGCTGTTGATGTACAGCCAGATGTCCTTGTTCGGGTCCTCGGCGTTGAGCACGAGCATCTGCGCGCAGATCGCGTTGGCGTTCTGGTCACGGACCTCGGAACCGAGGAAGATGATCCGTTCCTTGAGTAGCCGCTGGTAGATGTGGTCATCGAGGCCGCCCTGGCCGTTCGGGCCCTGCGCCTCCTGCGCGTATTCGTTCACGTCCTCCGCCTACGTCCTCGTGACTCGTGGTGGGTGGCGTACGGGCCTGGTCGATCCGTACGCCCTGGAACCTGTCACCGACCCTAGCCAACGCCTCACCCGTTACCCCGAGGCAGCCGCCGGTGTTCGCTCACGGCGCAGAGGTGACGGGCGAGGGAATACCTCTGCACCGACGATAACTGCAAACACCTCTTTGCAAAGTTCTCTTTGCGGTCTACCGTGTCGGTCATGTCCGAACCTCCCGACTCCCCCCCGACTCCGGAGTCCCGGTCGGCGCCGGCGCCAGGACCCGGCGAGGATGCCGCGGCCGCCGGCCACCGGGCCGCCTCGATTCCCGACTTCGACCCCGAGCACGACCTCGCCCTGGACGCCAGGTCCCTGCGCGGTCTGGCACACCCCGTCCGGGTGCAGATGCTCGGCATCCTCCGCACCGAGGGCCCGGCCACCGCGACCCGTCTCGCGGCCCGCCTCGGCCTGAACTCCGGCGCGACGAGCTACCACCTGCGCCAGCTCGCGGCCCACGGCTTCGTCGTCGAGGCCACGGACCTCGGCACCGGCCGGGACCGCTGGTGGCGGGCGGCCCACCGGTCCACGTGGTACGACATGCGGGCCACGACCGCCGACGCGGAGGCCGGAGACGCGTACCTGCGAAGCGTCGCCCGGATCTACGCCGACACCTTGCTGCGCGCCGTGGACGAGCGGGCGACCCTGCCGCCGGAATGGCAGGACGTCAGCACCATGAGCGACTTCGTGCTCCAGCTGACACCCGCGGAGGCCGAGCGGCTGAGCACCCAGATCCTCGACGTGCTGCGGCCCTACCGCCGCGCCGATCCGGAAGCAGCGGCCCCCGAGGGCACTGCTCCGACGATGTTCCAGTTCGGACTCTTCCCGCTGCCCGGTGCGCTCGGCGGCACCGACCCCGCCTCGGGCTCCGGCGCGGCATCCGACCCGGCATCGGACCCGGACTCCATGGGGGACGCATGAGCACCAACGCCACCGGCGCCGAGACCCGGCCACGCTCCCGGCGCGGTCTTGTCGGACTGCTCACCTCCCAGGCGATCTCGCTCACCGGCACCCGGATCTCGGCCATCGCGCTGCCGTGGTTCGTGCTGGTCTCCACGGGCAGCGCCACCAAGACCGGCATGGTCGCGTTCTGCGAGATGGCTCCGTACGTCGTCGTCAAAGCGCTGACCGGCCCGCTCGTGGACCGGCTCGGACCGCGCCGGGTCAACGTCGCCGGCGACCTCGCCAGCGCGGTGACGGTCGCGACCATCCCGCTGCTGCACACGCTCGGACTCCTGCACTTCGGTGTCCTGCTGGCACTGGTCGCGCTGTTGGGCGCCCTGCGAGGTCCCGCCGACTCGGCCAAGGAGGTGCTGATCCCCGACATCGTGGCCGACGCGCAGGTGCCCACCGAACGCGTCACCGGCCTCACCGGGACGATCGAACGCCTCGCCTCCACCATCGGGCCCGCGGTGGCCGGAGCGATCGTCGGGCTGCTCGGCCCGCTGAGCGCCCTGGTGCTGGACGCGGTGTCGTTCGCGCTGTCCGCGATCATCATCGCCGCGACCGCACCCCGCCGGCACGTCGCCGCGGAGGGGCACGAGGAGGAGTCGGTCGGCGGCTACGTCCACCAACTGCGCGAGGGGTTCGACTACCTGCGCCGCGAACGCCTGCTCCGGTCGATCATCGGCATGGTCGCGGTGACGAACCTGCTGGACGCGGCGATGTTCGCGGTCCTGGTGCCGGTGTGGGCGCGCGACTCCGGTCGCGGTCCGGCAGCGGTCGGCCTGGTCGCCGCGGTGTTGAGCGCGTTCGCGGTGGGCGGCAGTCTGCTGGCCGCGACCTTCGCACACCGGCTCCCCCGGCGTACGACGTACCTGCTCGGGTACTTCATCGCCGGCGCGCCGAGGTTCGTCGCACTCGCCCTGGGCGCGCCGGTCTGGCTGGTGCTGGGAGTGCACGCGGTGGCGGGGTTCGGGTCCGGGTTCATCAACCCGATCATCGGCGCCGTGGTGCTCGAACGCATTCCGCGCCGGCTGCTCGGCCGGGTCAACGCGCTGGGCGACGCGGTGGCCTGGGCCGGCATACCGTTCGGCGGGCTGCTCGGTGGCGCGCTGATCGGGCTGGTCGGGCTCTCACCGGTGATGCTGGTGTTCGGCGGGATCTACTTCCTCGTCACGACGCTGCCGGGGCTTCGGCCGGAGTGGCACGAGCTGGACCGGCCCCGGGCGGGCGTCGGACCCGGCGGGGATCCCCACCGCCCGGCAACCGCCGCGGACCCCACCGTGGAGGTCGGCACGGCGTCCGAGCCAGTCACCTGACCGCCTCGGGAGCGGGGCCCCCTCCCCGCCCGGCCGTCCTGCCCAGGGTCTGCCCCCCCGGGTCTCCCGGGTCGGTCCTGGAAAGACTGTCGCCCCGGCGCCGGCGAATCGGCCGGCGTCCGGGGCGACAGTGACGTACTCGGGGACCTCAGGACTCGGACTTCTCGCCCTCGCCCTGCTCGCCCTGCTCTGCCTGGGCCGCCTCCGCGGACTCCTCGGCCGGAGCGGACTCCGCACCCTCGGCCTCCTCGGACCCCTCAGGTGCGTACGTGCCGTCCGCCTGCAGGCGGCTCAGCTCGACCTGGTTGCCGGACGCGTCGGTCACCACGGCCTGCTCGACCACGAAGCCGAGCGCCTTGCCGCGGCGCACCTCGCGCACCAGCGTGGGGACGTAGTTGTTCTGGACGACCTGCTGGATGTACTCGTCCGGGCTCACGCCGGCCTGCTGCGCCCGCTGGAGCAGCGCCTGGGTGAGCTCGGGCTCGCTGACGTTGAGCTCCTCGGTGTCAGCCACCTTGTCCAGCACGAACTGCGACTTCAGCGCCTCGCGGGAACGCCGGTCGAGGTCGGCGACGAACTCCTCCTCGGTCTGGCCCTCGCTCTGGAGGTACTGCGCCTCGGTCGCGCCCATGTGCTGCAGCTGGTGACCGATCGCCTCGCGCCGCGCCTGGATCTCGTCGGTGACCGCGCCCTCGGGGACGGGCACGTCGACCTGGTCGAGGAGCTTCTCCAGCACGTTGTCGCGGGCCTCCTGGGCCTGCTGGAGCCGCTTCTGCCGGATCAGCCGCTCGCGCACGTCGGCGCGCAGCTCGTCCAGGGTGTCGAACTCGCTGGCCATCTGGGCGAACTCGTCGTCGAGCTCGGGGAGCTCCTGGACCTTCACGCTGTCGACCACCACGGTGACGTCGACGTCCTGGCCGGCGTACTCACCGGAGGCGAGCTGGCTGACGAACGTCTCGGACTCACCGGCGGACTTGCCGGTTACGGCGTCGTCGAGGCCCTCCAGCATCGAGCCGCTGCCGATCTTGTAGCTGAGCCCGGTCGCCTGGGCGTCCTCGATCGGCTGGCCGTCCTTGCTGGCGGCCAGGTCGATGGTGAGGAAGTCGCCGTCCTCGGCGGCCCGCTCGACGGTGCTCAGCGACCCGAACCGCTCCCGCAGGGAGGTCAGCTGCTCCTCGACCTCCTCGTCGGTCACCTCGGCGTCGGCGACGCTGACCTCGATGCCCTTGTACTCCGGCAGGGTCACGTCGGGCCGTACGTCGACCTCGGCGGTGAACGTCAGGTCGGCGCCGTCGGCGAAGTTGGTGACGTCCACCTCGGGCTGGCCGAGCGGCTCGACGTCGTTCTCCTGCAGGGCGCTCACGTAGAGCTGCGGGAGGGCCTCGTTGACGGCCTGTTCGAGCACGAACTCCCGGCCGACCCGCTGGTCGATGATCTGGGGAGGGATCCTGCCCTTGCGGAAGCCGGGGATCGTCACCTGCTTCGCGATCTCACGGTAGGCGGTGTCGAGGCTTGTCCTGAGCTCCTCGAAGGGCACCTCGACGGTCAGCCGAACCCGGGTGGGGCTCAAGGTCTCGACGGCGCTCTTCACGATCGTGAATCTCCTCCGGATGCGGCGTGGATCGCCCGAATACGCCGGACGGCGCTAGCAGGCTCGGGACCTCGGGACGGCCGATGGTGGACGTACCCGACGCGCGTGGCAGTGTACGCCAACGGCCGGCGTGCCCAGCCGCCGCGGTGAGCGCGACGGGGGCACGCCGTACGTCGTACGTCGGGGAGGGGGGATTTGAACCCCCGGCCTTCGGCACCCAAAGCCGACGCGCTGCCAAGCTGCGCCACTCCCCGCCGACACGTCCCGGCACCGGCTCGCCCCGGACACACAGTCGTGCACCGGGCCGGACGCGGACGGAACGTGAGACATCTTCCACCCACCCCGGAGCGCACCGGGACGGACTGGCACTACGCTTACTTTCGCGGTGCCGCCCGGAGTTTAGTCCACGGACCACGACGGGTGAGTCACCGAGCCGGTCTGTGCGGGGTCATGGGAACATGGGCCGGCACACGCGGGTGTAGCTCAATGGCAGAGCTCCAGCCTTCCAAGCTGGTCATGCGGGTTCGATTCCCGTCACCCGCTCCACCGAGAAGACCCAGGTCAGAGCAGGTTCGGCTTCGACCTGGGCCTTCTCATATCTCCCTCTGGTCGCCCATCGGGCCACCTACGGGCCATTCGGCGCTGTCGCCTCAGGTGCACGGGTCGTCATAAGCGCCCTACCGGCCGACGCGACGCAGCCGTCCTCGGGCTCACTGGGCGGAACCAGCAGGGAGGACCTCGCGAGCCGCTTCCACGAAGTGGGACTTGCCCTGCCCCGGGTCGGAGTCACCGTTGCGCCTGGCTTGTCACCCAAGCGCGAGCCGCCCCAGCGAGGCCACGTGAGGCTACGCATGTCAGAAGGGCTCGTGTAGGTAGCGGTCGGGGTTGGCAACAAACTTGTCCAGCTCGACGGGGCCCGACCTGCCGACGTCGTAGAACACCTTCCGTTCGGCGGGCTGGGCCTGAGCCCACTGGACTACCTCGCGTAGGTCGTCGGAGACCTTCGTCGCCAGGCCCGTGTACTCGTCGTACCAGGCGCCTTGCCAGTGTGGTTTGCCCTTGTCGAAGGTGATCTCCAGGATGCCGCACCCCGGGTCAGGGGTCCGGTTCACCGGAGGCGGCAATTCGATCGGCACTTCTTCCGACGTGTGCTCGATGAGTTCAACAGCCTCGGCGGCCGGCTGTCGAGCGGCCCACTCATACACGCCGCGCTTATGGGTAACCGGGCAATGCATCAGCTCACGCCTGCCCTCGGCCGTCCACGTCGCAGACCACATCGGGCGTAGCAGGAAGTCCGGAACGTGTTTGCGGTCGAACCAACCCACCCCTTCCGCCCACGGCTGCGGGCTGCAGAGAATGTGGATCTTTCCAGTGCCGGGCTCGGGGTCGCCGGTGTAGGTCAACTCCAGCGGCCGGCCGTCCTCGCCGACATAGTGGCCAGCCAAGTGAGCCTGCCACCGCTTCAGGGCGCTCCACTCGGCCATCTGCAAAGTCCTCTCCAGAAGCGACGACACCCCCGGTCAGGGTCGCCCTGAGTCCGGGGGTGCTGGCTATCGGTCGCAGCCTACGGGTACCAGCCGGAGTTCCTCGGCGACTCAGACAGTGTGGCGTCGCAGAGTTCTGCGACGCGGCGCGTGGCCGCTGGGATAGACAGAGATATCTGTTCGTCGCCAGCTGGCGGTATCGAACTCGCCCACCCAGGAGCGTCACATCTTCCGTCGATGGCTCCTGATCCCGCGTGAAACCCATTGCCGGCCATGTTCGTACGGCGGGGGGCGTGGGCGGCCGCACACGGCCTGCCGTCACCGATCACCGGCGGGCACCTTGTCAAACTCCCCTACTCCTCCGCCCGAGCCGTGTCCCCCGAGTCAGGATTGGTGAGCCGGCGTGGGTCCTCCAAGAGAGCTCGGACCGTCATCATCTGCGCGTCCAGGGCGTCGGCGATGAACTGGCCCGCCTCCGCCGTCGCGTGCTGATAGATCAGAGCTGCCCTCATGGAGTCGTGCCCCATGCGCACCATCAGGTCACGAGTGCTCGCCCGACTAGGGCGTGTCCTGCGGATCTTGGGTGATCGTTCGGTCACGATGTGTGGGTGGTTGGACGGGGTGAGGTTACTGACCGGGCGTGGGCGCGGATAGAGCCGTTGTTGCCGGGTGCGGGAGCACCTGGTGGCAGGTGGCGTGAGCATCGGCAGGTGGTCAACGCCATCTTGTGGAAGTTGCGTACCGGGGCACCCTGGCGTGACCTGCCAGAACGTTATGGGCCATGGAAGACAGCCCATGAGCGGTTACGGAAATGGACCGCGGACGGCACCTGGGACAAGCTGATGAGCGAGGTCGTCACCAAAGACGACTCCGTCGGTGAGGTCGAGTGGGTGATCAGTGTGGACTCCACCCACATCCGGGCACACCAGCATGCCGCTGGAGCCCGGAAAAAGGGGGCTGCGCGGACTGGATCGAAAACCTCGCCGTGCCAGGAGAGGCCCTGGGCAGATCCCGGGGCGGGCTGACCAGCAAACTGCACCTGGCCGTCGACGGCGCCGGGCTACCGGTCAGCGTGATCCTCACCCCCGGTCAGGCGGGTGACAACCCTCAACTGCTGCCGCTGCTGGATGAGATCTCCGACCTGCGCATCGACGGGGTGCGGGTGCAGGTTGGGCGGGTGCTGGCCGACAAGGCCTATTCCCATCCCTCCACCCGCAAAGCCTTACGGCACAGGCGAATCAAGGTCACCATTCCCGAGCGTGCCGACCAGATCCAGCGCCGCAAACAACGCGGCCGAGCCGGCGGACGCCCACCAGCGTTCGACCCCGAGCTCTACCGCAACCGCAACGTGGTCGAACGCTGCTTCAACCGCCTCAAACAATTCCGCAGTCTGGCCACCCGCTACGCCAAACGGGCCGCCTACTACCGCTCCGAAGTCCTTATCGCCTGCCTCATCCTGCTCCTGCGATGAAGATCCGCAGGACACGCCCTAGTACGACAGCTGTAGATCGCGATCTACAGCTGTCGTACTAGTTGAGGGGGTGGACGCGGAAGTCGGCCTCCTTCGCCGACCATCGTGCCGATGACGACCTTCTGGCTTAGCTGGCCGGAACCGGACGCAGTGTTGGAAAACGCTCTTCCCGATTGCTGTGCTCGTGCACACTCTCCGGGCCGGTCTCAACTCGGTGATGTCGGCACATCCACTTGCTCCAGCTGTTGCGGTTTGATCTCGCGTACATCCCCTAGCGCAGGTCATTCGGAAAGGAGCCATGATGGCTCACCGGCCGTGGCGTGCCCGCACATCAGGCGCGGTATTCCTTGTCGTTGGTGCCTTGTGCGGTGCTGTTCTGGGAGCTGGCGGGATGGGGCTGGCCGGCGCCACCACCAGCGCGGGTGACCGGGCCATCTTCGAACCAGTAACGCCCACACGCATTCTCGACACCCGTACCGGCGACGGCGGCACGACCGGCAAGGTCGGCCCAGCCCAGACCATCACCCTCCAGGTCAGCGGTCGGGGCGGAGTCGCATCCGATGCGGTCGCGGTGGTACTCACGCTCACCGCCACCGGGTCGACAGCCGATAGCTACCTCACCGTGTGGCCGGCCGGCCAAACTCGTCCGGCGACCAGCACCAGCAACTTCCAGGCGGGCACCACGACCGCAACGCAGGCTACCGTCAAGCTTGGTACTGGTGGCAAAGTCCAGATCTATAACCACGCCGGCTCGGTTCATGTCATCGCCGATGTCGCTGGCTACTACCGCGGCCACACCCATGACGACGCCTACTACACGAAGTCCCAAAACGACGCCCGAGACATCCAGGAGGACCAGCTCGTCGGCGGCTGGATACCAGCAACCCAAGCCACCTTCATCCCAGGTGCCCGTTACCTCGCCGGCGCAGACGTCCTGGCCACCGGCTCCTACGCGGTGCACTTCACCCGAAGCGTCGGCAACTGCACCTTCACCGCGACTCTGGCTGGCAACACCGATCCCGGCACCGTCATCGTCAACGGCACCCGGTCGGGCTTCCCGAAAGACATCCTCGTCTCCACCTTCGACACCTCCGGAACACCAGCACCACGATCCTTCAACATCGTCGGCATCTGCGGTCCACCCACGCCATAACCCACGACGAGCACCCCTCCGCGAGCTGACGTTCGCTGGCCGCGGAGCGGCACGGTTGACGTGGCCGACGTCAGGAGTCGGAGGGGCCAATCGCATCGAGGAGCTGAAGTTCTTCCTCCGTCAGCCGAAGCGCGCCCGCTGCCACGTTGTCGACGAGGTGATCCGGGTCACCGGTCCCAGGGATGGCCAGCACATGGGCGCCCTTTTGCAGGATCCATGCCAGGCGTACCTGTGCCGGTGAGACACCGTGTGCACGGGCCACGGCGTGGACCTCGTCGTGCTCGGCCCGGGCGGCTCCCGCCATGCGTCCCTTCCCGGCGATGGAGAAGAAGGGTACGAACGCGATGCCGAGCTCCTCGCATGCGCGCAGCATCTCGTCCTCGCCGGGTGCGTCGATGCTGTAGCGGTTCTGGACGCATACCACCGGTGCGATCGCCCGGGCTTCGGCAAGGTGTTCCGGGCGGGCGTCGGAGATGCCGAGGTGGCGGACGAGTCCCGCGTCGCGCACCTCGGCGAGGGCCCCGAAGTGCTCGCTGATGGAGTCCTGGCCCATGAGGCGCAGGTTGACCACGTCGAGGTGGTCGCGGCCGAGCTGACGCAGGTTCTCCTCCACCTGGCCGCGTAGTTGGTCGGGCCGCGCCGGGGTGGTCCACTCGCCGGCGGCGTCGCGGAACGGGCCGACCTTGGTGGCGATGACGAGATCGTCCGGGTACGGCGCCAGCGCCGAGTTGATCAGCTCATTGGCCAAGCGCAGCCGAGAGAAGTAGAAGGCCGCGGTGTCGATGTGGTTCACCCCGAGCTCGACTGCGCGACGCAGCACGCCGATCGCCTGGCCGCGGTCGCTGGGGGTGCCCTGGTGCAAGGCGCCGCTGCCGGTCAGGCGCATGGCGCCGAAACCGATCCTGTTGACCTTGAGGTCACCGAGCAGCCACGTGCCGGCGGCTGCCGCAAAGACTGGGTGCGACGTCATTTTCCATCAGCTCCATCCGATCGGCCGTCGCCCTTCGATGCCTCGAGGGCGGCGGTCCTGGAGTATGCGCAGGGGACAGCCGTGGCGGGAAGATGCGGAGCAGTGAAGAAATGTCACAGCGGGATCGGGAATTCCCAATAGGCACTCCGGGTTGTCATTATGGACGCTCGAACTGCCACAGACCCTGAACTGCTTCAGCTTTCGATGGCCAGGCGGGCGGCACCGCTCGGCGGGCTTGACGGCGCTAGCCCCGGGCGGGGACCCCTTGAGCACCAGCCCATCGAAGCAGCGAAGTGCATTGATAGCGCCGCGATGCCGGTCCATGATCTGGACTGCGCCGGCTGGACCGAGTTGGCGGATTTCCGCCAGCGTCGGCCGGCGGCGTACCTGAAGCATGGACGCGTGATCGACAAGAGCGAGTCCCCACTGAGCAACGCCGCGTTCCGCCGGGTGTGGATCGGGGCCACCGTGTCGGCGGCCGGAGATGCGGCGAGCTGGGTCGCGTTGGTGGCATACGCGTTGGGTTTGGCCCACGGCAGCGTGGCGATCCTTGCCGTGCTCTACACAGCGCCGGTGGCGGTCGGTGGGCTGGTCGCCGGATGGGCCCTCGACAGGTACGACCGCCGGTGGCTGCTCGTCGGGGACAGCCTGGTGCGGGCGGCGGTGTTCGGCACGGTGCCGCTGGCTGCGGTGTGGGGCGGGTTGACCGCTGTTCAGCTGTACATGGTCGCTGGGGTGTACGGGCTGCTGAAGATGACCAGCCTGGCCGGGTTCCCGGCGCTGATTCCCGAACTGGTGGCGCCAGGGCAGCTGATGGCCGCAAACGCCCTGGAGTCGGTGAGCTTCGGGATCGCGGGCCTGGTCGGCGCCGTCGGTGCCGGCGTCGCGGTGGCTACGGTCGGGGCCGGGTACGTGGTGGCCTTCGACGTACTGAGCTACGTGATCTTCGCGCTGTGCCTGCTCGGCACGCGGATAGGCGCCGGTCCGGCGCGGGCGGTCACCCGGCCGGCCACGGTGTCCCGGCGTGGCGGTGGGCTTGGGCCGGTGCTGCGGCTGATGGTGCGCGAGCCGGTGCTGCGCGACACCACGTTCATGTTCGCGTTGTTCAACATCGGCGAGGGTGCCTTGCTGGTGGTGCTGCCGGAGCGGGCGGTCGAGTACGGGCTCGGCGCTGGCGGGTACGGCTACTTGGTGGCCGCGGTGACAGGGGGCGAGTTGCTCGCCGCGCTGGTTCTGCTGCGCTGGTCCTGGCGGCCGTCGCTGACGCGCTCGGTGGTGTTGGCGTCGCTCGTGGCCGCGATGGCCGTCCTCGCCGTGCTGGTCCCGTCCCCGTGGGTTGCCGTGGTGGGCCTGGTCGGGCTGGGCGGCTGCGCGGCAGCGATGACCACCTGGGCGCAGACCCTACGAATGGCTGCCGCCCCATCCGATGTGCACGGGCGGTTGTTCGCGGTGCTGCGGACGCTGATGCAGGCCACTCCGCCGCTGGGCGCTGGGCTGGCTGCGCTGACCCTGCGGGACGGCGTCGCCGCCACTGTGCTGGCGATCTGCGCGCTGATGGCGATGCCCGCCCTCGCCTTCGCCCGGGACCTAGCCGCCGCTGGGGCGCGATATCGGGCCGCCGACGGCAGGACACCCGACAGGGTCGGCGCCGGGGATCAGGCATGATCGCCGAGATGGACCTCGACTTCGAGAGCTGCTACCAGGCCACCCGCAGCCGCGATCCACGCTTCGACGGCTGGTTCATTGTCGGGGTACGTACCACCGGGATCTACTGCCGGCCGAGCTGCCCTTCGCCGGTTTGCCCGAAGCCGGCCAACGTCACCTTCTACCGGACCGCCGCTGCCGCTCAGCTCGCGGGGCTGCGCGCTTGCAAGCGCTGCCGCCCGGACGCGGCGCCCGGATCGGCGGAGTGGAACAGCCGGGCCGACGTCGTCGGTCGGGCGATGCGGCTAATCGCCGACGGCGTCATCGACCGCGAAGGCGTGCCTGGGTTGGCCCGGCAGCTCGCGGTCAGCGTCCGACATCTGCACCGCCTGCTGGTGGACGCGGTCGGCGCCCCACCGCTCGCGCTGGCTCGCTCCCAGCGGGCTTACCAGGCACGGCTACTCGTCGAGACCACCAGGATGCCGTTCGGCGAGGTCGCCTTCGCCGCCGGCTTTTCCAGCATCCGGCAGTTCAACGACACGCTCCGCGAGATCTTCGACGCCACACCGTCACAACTACGCGCGGCCGTGCGCCGCCGCGGCGCCCCGCACCCAGGCGGCCTCACACTGCGGCTGGCTCTGCGGCAACCGTATGACCCGCACGGGGTGGTCGAATGGCTGGCGGCCCGCGCGCTGCCGGGCATCGAGGAGTACGCCCACCGCGCGTACCGGCGGGTGCTCCGGCTCCCCGGCGGCCCGGGCACGGTAACGCTGCACCCAACGCCCGACCATGTGCACGCGACGCTCCGGCTGGCAACCGTGGCCGATCTGGGCTCCGCCGTGGCCCGCTGCCGGCGCCTGCTCGACCTCGACGCCGATCCTGGCAGCTATCTTCCGGTGCTGGCCACAGATCCGGCCCTCGCGCCGCTTGCCGAGGCGACGCCAGGGTTGCGGTTACCAGGCACAGTGGACGGTGCAGAGACCGCGCTGCGCACCGTGCTCGGCCCACATGCGCAGACCCTGGTCGCGGCGCTCGCCGAGCCGCTGCCCGGCCCCGACGGCGGACTGACCCACACGTTTCCAGGCCCCGCAGCCATCGCCGCTGCCGACCTCGCTATGCCCGCGGCCCGAGCGAGCACGGTGCGGGAGATGGCGCAGCAGCTCGCCACCGGCGAGCTACGCCTGGACGAGGGCGCCGACCGCGTTGAGGTCCGCCGCGGCCTGCTCGCCGTACCCGGTCTCGGTCCCGCCCAGGTCGAGGACCTCATGCTGCACGCGCTCGGTGATCCAGACTCCTTCCCCGCCGCCGACCACAGCCTGCGCTCGGCCGCTGGGGCGCACCAGCTACCCGCCGACGCAGCCGGCCTCACGCGACGAGCCAACCAATGGCGACCGTGGCGCGGCTACGGGGCGCACCTGCTATGGCGAGCGGAGTCGACATCCGTCCTGCCGGGCAATCCACAGCTGGCACGAGGCCGATAGCCGCGGCCGCGCATCCCTGGGTGTCAGGGTTGGGTGAGTCCAGTGGTTCAGAGCAAGTAGCCCTCTCGGGGCGAGGATGGATCTTCCTTCGATGACGATTCCCGGCACAGATATGTCCGTCAGGAACGATGGGGTCATGGCGACGGAAGGACCTCGATCAGACCGGCCACGGCGGCGGTCGTTTCCTCCGGCGGAGAAGCTGCGACTGCTCGCCGGGAGTGCCACCTGGTGCTTGTCATAGCCGAGGTGATCGCTCATCTCCTCCTCAAGAGCGGTCTCCAGCACCCAGCCGGTCAGCTGGTTCAACAACCCATCATGTATGGATATGCGGAAGGGATCGGTCGGCACCCGGGCCTATCACCTTCTTTCACCGCGTTCGCGACCCTCGCAAGGTCGTCGATGTAGAAACTATTCAAGAAGCCTGAAGCTGTACCCGAGACCTGTTCACGGTTCACGATCTCACTGTGGACTCGAAGATCCGAAGGATTGAGGATATTCCCTATGCCAAGCTGATTAGCTGCCAACCGAACCAGTGCGGTCAATTCCGAGCCGTTTACCGGTTTGGTCAGCGGTCTTTCGTCCTCACTGAGGTTCGCAGCATCCTTGTCGTCCTCAGTGGCAGTCAGTATCTCGCGCACGGCGTCGGTGAATCGGTTGGCGGCCTGCTCGAAGCCTTCCAGCCAAGACCTTCCGCCTGAGCTTGGCCGATGCGCTCGCCCGACCGCCCACGCAGCAGTTGATAACACCAACGTGTCCAACAACAGCCGACCATCCTCGCCCACAATTACGGCGAAGAGTGCGCTTCTCCGCGCGGGACACGCTCATCCACATCGGGCCCAGACGGACCGAACGCCTGCTCTAGGGCGGCGTGCAACTGGTCCAGACGAAATACGCCGCCATAGACCGTGTGTCTCCACACCTTGTCTCTATTTAGGCGCTGTCGGCACAGCGGATGCTGCTCACTCCACGGCAATAGTTGCCCTGGCCGCACCAGGTGCCAACGCTCATCGGAATTTTGGGAGTTCAATCGAGGTGCACCCAATAGCTCGACCGAACGCCAGAACCGCAGTATTGCGCAATCTCCAGTTCTCTCTTTGTCGGTCGGCGTCCCGGTTCACCGGCAGAAATCTTGCCGTTATCTTGATATGAGTCAATCTTCTTTTTCACGTTACCAGCCGCCGAGAGTCGAGCACTGTTGGCGTTAAGAACGTTCCACTGTGTTCTCGTTCAAGCGAATATCGCACTGCGCGCATGCTTCCTCCACGTCCGCGCTTCGACGCCAACACCTCGGCTCCACGAGGTGACCGGAGGTCACTCCAGGCCGCCCGTCCAGGGTCGTTTCCGCATCTTCCAAGCTGGTCATGCGGGTTCGATTCCCGTCACCCGCTCCACACCACAAGGCCCAGGTCAGAGCAGGCACCGGCTCGACCTGGGTCTTCTCGTCGAGAGGTCAAGAGACGCACCGACGTCGTGGCGATCTTCCCAACCCCGCCGCCCTCCTCCGGCTCTCGAGCTGCGTGCTGATCGAGGCCCACGACGAATGGCAGGACAGCCACCGCCGCTACGGCATTGTTGCTCGCACTCGCAGAGCACCACGCGACGAGCTACACCACTCCACGGGACGTCACCTCCAGACGAACTCCGGCCCGGCGTGGCGACCCTCGAGCGACTGGTCGACGCGTAGCTGCCTGTCGGGCTGGACAGCCCATCCGCCTTGACGCTTTCGGACTCCTCCACGCCCACGGTCGGCTCGGCCATCGGGTGCTCGCAGCGTCGACCGCGCCGAGCTGAATTCCCCAAGATCGGCTGCGGTGCCAGGCGCAAGCCCCCCTCGATCGAGGGACGAGGTCCCCCTCGGCCGAGGGATGGCCGGCTAAGTTGCATCCTCGAATGTGAGGGAATGACGACAGCCACCAGCTCGAACCAGGTTCGGACCTGTGACGACGTTGCACAGCGATCAGCGCCCCGATGGGCCAAAAGGTTGGCACACGCGATTCCCTTCCTGGTACTCCCCTCCGGTCTCTGGCGACTGGCCGCGGCGTTCGGGTTTCCCATGGGCCAGCTGGACGCCTCTGGCCACCCCTGGGTCTCGCATGGGTGGAGCTCGGTCTACATCGCTCTGATCAGTGTGCTGTCGGAGGTCGTCGCGCTCACCGCGTTCGGACTTGTCCAGCCGTTGGGGAACGAGATTCCGCAATGGGTGCCCCACTTCGGCGGTCGAGGGGTTCACCCGAAGGCCGTATTCTTCGTCGCCGCGCTCGGATCGATGGCACTCGTGTTGATCTGGACAGTGGGCTTCTGGAGGGTCTGGACAGGTCATGGTCCGGGCAGCATGACGAGCGGACCGTGGACGGCCGTCTTCACCGCTTGCTATGCCCCGTTGAACCTCTGGGGCCCATCGCTCCTGGTGCTGGCATGGGCCTATCGACGCCGCGCGGCAGCATCCCTCGTCTAAGGCGCTTGCCATCCTCACGGCACTTGCCGAGCGGCGCGGCATCGGCCGGATCACCCCCGCGTACGCGGGGAGCACACTTGTCGACCTGCAGCTTTGCAGCAGATGCGGCAAGTACTCATTCACTTTGGTCGACCGCTGCCAGGGCCGAGGTAACCGAACCTCGCGCGGTCACGCACAGCGGCATGCACCTTGCCGCCCTGTTTCGCGGATGCGACGTCGGCCTGCGCCAGACACCGCAGTCAGAAGACTTGGACGACCAATCTGCGCCGAAAGCGTCGCCAGAGGCAAGCTGGTCCTGCGGGTTCGATTCCCGTCACCCGCTCCCCCGCACCACCACCGGTCAGAGCCGGCTCGCCGGAGGCGTCCTCCTGACCAGATGCCCGTACGACGGAATCTCACCGCCAGCGTCGGCGTCGACCCGGATCACGTTCGAGCCGATCCTCGATCCAGCCGAGCAGGAACAACAAGGCCGCGACTCCACCGGTGAAGCCGATGATCAGTTCGAGGATGTTGTCGAAGTCGTTCCACATGTCAGTGGCAGTTCCGCTGCCCTGATTCCCAGTGGTCGGCCGCCACTCCGGTCATGTCTGGCGCGATCGGGTCTGACACGTCGGGTCTCCTGCAGTGAAGCCATCCATCGGGCAGCCCAGTCATCGTCAAGCCTCGTCAAGCGCGTCTTTCGTACACTCCGGCTTGTCAACTACAAAGTCTGTAGTAGTCTCTGGAAACTACCACAACAGTAGTAGTACGAGCAGGTGAGCCAGGTACCCGAAGCGGGCAAACGCATGTTCGAACGGGCATCAACCTGCCCAGCCCGACCGCTCACCCGCACTCGGTCCGTCACCGTCGCGCACGGCACCCGGTTTGGTCCCGCCGATCCACCAGCAACCAGATGAGTGAGGGTCCGACATGACATTCCAGACATCGCCCGCCGTTGGCCCCTCGACACCGGAGGCCGTCCCCTCGCGGGAGGCTGCTGTGAAGGTGAGCGTGATCGTCCCGGTGTACAACCCGGGGCGTTATCTGGAGGACTGCATCGCCTCGCTGATGGACCAGGACATGCCGGCCGGGGACTTCGAGGTGATCTTCGTCGACGACGGCAGCACCGACGGCAGCCCACGCCGCCTGGACGACCTCGCCGCGACACACCCCTTCATCCGGGTGATCCACCAGGCGAACTCCGGCTGGTCCGGCAAGCCACGCAACGTCGGCATCGAGGCAGCCCACGGCGAGTACGTCTTCTTCCTCGACAACGACGACCTGCTCGGCCAGCAGGCACTGCGCCGCATGTACGCGTTTGCCAAGGCCAACGACTCCGACATCGTTGTCGGCAAGATGGTCGGCAAGGGACGTGGCGTCCCCCGCGAACTGTTCCGCAAGACCTACCCGACCGCGACGTTGTCCGACGCGCCGCTCATCGACAGCCTCACCCCACACAAGCTCTTCCGCAGGTCGTTTCTCGACAAGCACGGTCTCCGCTTTCCCGAAGGCCGCCGCCGGCTCGAGGACCACGTCTTCGTGATCGCCGCCTACTTCGCCGCCGACACCATCTCCGTACTCAGCGACTATGTCTGCTACTACCACGTGCGCCGTGACGACGACTCCAACGCCGGGTTCGAGCGCCTCGAGCCCGAGAGCTATTTCGGCTTTCTGCGCGAGGCTCTGGACGTCGTCGAGGCCAACACCGAACCCGGACCGCTACGCGACCGCCTCTACCGCCGCTGGTATCGGGTGGAGATGTTGGAACGGCTCCGTGGCAAACGACTGCTCGACACCCCCGCCGTCCAACGCGGCCCCCTCCTGCACGAGATCCGGAAGGTGGTCGCCGAACGGTTCGGGCCCGGCGTCGCGGCGCCTCTCGCCCCCACCCACCGGGTCATCGGCAGCCTCGCCCAAGCAGGCCTCCTGGACGACCTGGTCAGCTTCGCCAACTGGGAGAACGACATCGCCGCCGCGGCCCAGCTCGACGACGTCGGCTGGCAGGCCGGCACCCTCCAGCTGACGCTGACCGCGGAGCTACGCAACGGTGGCGAGCTGCTCACGTTCGCCCACCGCGACGGCCGCGACGCACTCGGCGTGTACTCCACGCTGTCGCCTGCCGGACAGGCCGCGCTCACCGAAGCCGACCTGGACTGCACGTCCCGGCTACAGAAGAGCAAGGTCGACGTACTCGCCAGGGACCGGGACACCAGGGCCGAATACCTGCTCCCGACCACCTTCAACTGCGTCCGCCACCCAGTCGCGGAGCAGGGTGCGGTCTTCGGGCAGGTGTTCCAGGCGAAGGCCGCCGTCGACATCGCCACTGCCGCGAGCGGACGGCCGCTCCCGACGGGAACCTGGGACCTCTTCGTTCGCCTCACCAGCTGTGGCTGGACGAAGGAAACCCGGTTGGGATCGCACCGTTCCGACGCAGCCACGTACCACTGCGTCCCCGCCGTACTCGCCAACCCGGACACGGTGGTGACGCCCTACCGGACCGACAAGGGCAATCTCACCCTCGACGTCGGGAACCACACCAACCGCCTCGACAGCCTGCACATCATGAGGGAGCTGCCGCAGATCGGCTACGGCGACAACAGCCTGGACCTGCACATCTCCGTCCCACTCACGGCCGTCGTGCCACAGCCGGTCAACGGCAGCAGCGCCCTGCGACTGACGCAGAACACGGTCGCCGGTTCCGTGGTCACCATCCCGGCAGCGCTCACCCCTGCCGAGACGACCGCCGCCGCAGGCTCGATCCTGTTGGCCCGCCACCACGGTGAGCTTGATCCAGGGCGCTGGTCGGTGGAGGTCCGCCTCACCGCCGGCACCGCCTTCGTACGACTTCCGGCCACGGTCATCACGACGACCGACGGCGTACCAACCGTGGAAGCCCTGTCCCTTCCGGCGCGGCGCACCCCCGGAGCGAAAACGCCGGGTGGCGATGCGTGGAAGCGATCGGTCCTCACCGGACGTCGACTCGCGGGTCGCGTCCGGCGCTGGGCCAGGAGCAGCGCCGCGCAGTAGGCCCACATCGCCGTGGCTCGAGTCAGGGCCGGTGAGCCGAGAGGAGCTGGATGAACCTTCTGAATCCGCACAGCCTGCTGGCCAGCCTGGGCGCGCTGGGTGTGTTCCTGGTGCTGTTCGCCGAAACCGGGCTACTGGTCGGGTTCTTCCTGCCGGGCGATTCCCTGTTGTTCACCGCCGGCCTGCTGTGCGCCACGGCTTCGACTTCCGCAGCGCATCTCTCGCTGACCACGGTGCTTCCCGCCGCGGTTGCGGGAGCCCTGCTGGGCGCCCAGACCGGGTTCTGGATCGGAGGCACGATCGGCCCCAGGCTGCTGGATCGGCCGGACCGTCCAAGGTTGGGGCAGGCGGTCGAGCGAGCACGCCATGCCCTGGACCGGTACGGGACGGGTAAGGCACTGGTGCTGGCACGGTTCATCCCGCTGGTGCGCACCGTGATGAACCCCCTCGCAGGGACCGTCGGTGTCTCCACCCGTACCTTCACCGCGTGGCAGGTGCTGGGTGGCACCGTCTGGACGATCGGCGTCACCGTGGCGGGCTATCTGCTTGGCTCCTCGGTCCCGAACGTCGACCACTACCTGCTCCCGATCGTCGCGGTCATCGTCGTCCTCTCCCTGGTGCCGGTTCTGCTCGAGGTCCGCCGGGCGCGCCGACCCGCGGCCGCACGCTCGCATTCCGCCGACGGCACCCGGACGTGAGCAGATCCCGACACCGTCGAGGACCAGCCTCGAGTGATCGAGACGCCGCCTCACAGATCCCTGTTCCGTCAGGTTGGGAGAGGCCACCGGCTGTTGCATGAGTGGCTCACCCCGGAGATCGTCCAGCTCGGGACGTCCTGGGGGTCGGCAACGCGTGCCTTGGCCCCCGTGCAGGGTGCGTGTCTGGAAAAGGGTTGTGTACGAATGTAGGCGGCCTTGGCGATCTCGAACTGCTGGTCGGTGTCCTTGGCGGTCTCCACCGATGCAGCGAGGGCGACGACGGTGAGGGTGGCGACCGCCAGTGCGAGGCCCCGGCGGCGTCTGGGTGGCTCGTTCAGCAACGCGCGGGCACGGTCGGAGACCGCTGACGCCGCGGCGGCCAGCGCGATGCCCGGTAGTGAGCCGGTGCGGGCAAGTCCGGCCCGGGCCAGTGCCCGGGCCGCCAGCCGGCGGTCGCGGACTTCTTCGGCGGCGTCCTCGTCCGCCCATCGCTCGATCGCGGCACGGACGGCGGCGGCCAGCGGGCGTAGGAGCGGGTTGGCGGCGGCAGCCAGTTCGACAGTTTGGACGTAGAGGTGATGCCGGTGGCGCAGATGGGACGCCTCGTGCGCAAGAAGGACCCGGCGTTCACCGGCGGGCAGTGCACGCAACATGGCCGTGGAGACGACGACCCGGCCGCTGAGGCCAGAGGGCAGGGTGTAGGCGTCGGGTCGTTCGTCCTGAACAACCACGAGCCCGTCCGCCGCGGGCCCGAGCTGCCGGCACGTGATGGCGGCCACGGCGAGGTCGCGCCCGGCGAGGACGAGGCGCCGGACAGCGGCAGCGAGCAAGACCACCACGACGACCCCAGCCGCCGCACCGATCGCCGCGGGTATCCGATCGCCCGGCCCGAGCTTCGCCACCGACCAGTGCCCAAGAGCTGCCACGAACGGAATGCGGGCGAGCACCAGGAACGCCACGACGGCCAGGACGAAGCCCGTCGACAAGGCCGTCACCAACGCGGCCGCGGTCAACAACCGAACGGCTGTCGGCGGCGGCAACCATCGCCCGAGCCGGGCGCCGGTGAGCCAGAGCAGGACACTGACGATCAGCGGCAGGTAGGCGGCGTGATCCACGTCAGCCCTTGCGTTCGTCTCGGGACTTCGGGCTCAACAGGTCGGCGAGCACCCGGGCGTCCTCCGGCGAGAGGTCCTCGACGAACCGCGCCAGCACACCGGCGTGGTTGCCCCCACTGTCGAGAACACGACGCATCCGGTGCGCTGCCATCGCCTCGTCGACCGTTCCGAGATCGGAGGCAAGCGTGTAGATGTAGGCGCGACCGTCCAGTTCCCGCGACAGCAGCCCCTTGGCGTGCAGCCTGCCCAGCGTGGTCATCACGGTTGTGTACGCCAAACCGCCGCCGAGGTCGGCAAGCACCTCGTTCGCCGACAACGCCCCGTCGGCCGCCGCAAGACACGCCAGCACCTCGCGCTCCAGTCCCCCGCGGGGACGCATCTGCGATCCCGCCAAGTCAGGCCTCCAGTCGTCCGAGCTTCCCGCCAGAACCTACTACGAATCTTGTAGTACTATCTTCATGGCCAAAGGCTAATGATGCCCGAGACTTTCTTCCCACACCAGGAAGCGGAAAGTGTCCCGGCCCCTCCGCCGGCCCGCACCCCCCGTCGGGCCGGCGGAGGCTCAAGCTGAGTGAGTGTCCGGCTCCGCAGCGTTTCCATGGATGACTGCCGAAGGACAACCCAGGTCAGAGGGGGCTGCTCGGCCGACCCAGCTCGCGCTGGTACCACGTGCCCGGCTTGCCACCGACGTCGGCGGGATCGGCCGGCCCGACCGGGACGAACCCGGCCTTGGTCAGCACCTTCTGGGACGCGACGTTCTGGAGCGAGGTGGCCGCTCTGAGCGTACGCAGCCCATGCCGCGCCGCAGCCAGCGTGCACAGTTCCCGGACGGTCTCGGTCGCCACGCCGCGGCCGGCGACATCCTCCGCGACCCGGTAGCCGAGGTCGGCGGTGCCGTCCTGGAGGTCGTACAGGTTGAACCGGCCGAGCACCGAGCCGTCCTCGTCGACAAGCACGTAGAAGGCGCAGGTGCCGCCCTCCTGTTCGGCAAGCAGAGCGGTGTATCTGTCGGCGAACTGTTCGTAGTAGCCGTCGCCACGGTCGGAGACGAAGGCAGCGAAGTACGCGCGGTTGACCAGTTCGAACGCCAGCACCGCCGGGGCATGGCGAGCACTCAAAGGCTTCAGCTCGGGCATCGCCCGACTTTACCCAGGCGGCGCACTGACGCAGCGTTCGAGGTTCCGCCTGACCCGCCTCGCGAACCACGGGTCGGTACGCCGTACGGGCTTGATCCCCCACCAGAGCATCGACGACCACGCGAGAAGGATCGTCTCCAGCCGCTCGAGAGTCGCCGGGTGTCCGGTGGGAAGACCGAGCGAGTGTCGCGCCTCGGAAAGGAGCGGAACCAGCCGAGGCGTACTCTCCTTGCCCGACAGCACCTGCGCGTAGGCGGCATCCCACGCCCAGTTGGCGGTCCGGGGAGTCGGGTCGATGAGGAGGAGTGGGCCTCCCGGGATCTCCGACAGCACGTTGTCGAAGTACACGTCGCCGTGAGACCGGACGCGAGGTGATTGCTCGTCCACCCACCTGAGGTCGTCATGCAACCTGGCAAGGACTTCCTCGGCCGGTCCCGGGCAGGCAGCCTTGATCGCCTCGGGCATGCACCACTCGAAGAACGCGGCATCGATCGGCGGGTAGGTCACCTTGTCGATGTCGCATGCCACCTGTTGGAAGCGCGCCGCCGCGAACATCAGCTCGCGGCAGTCATCAGGGCAGCCGAAGTCGATGCAATGCGGCGCTCGCCGCAGAACGAGCCAACCCAGGTCCACAGCGCCAAGACGCCGGCCACTGGCGTACACCTGAGGCACCAGTTCGGGCGCACGTCGCGAGACCTCGAGCATCCAGTCAAGCTCGATCGGGGTGGCGTTCAGCTTGACCACGACTGACTCGCCCGTGGGTGCCCAGACCGCCCGGAAGATCGTGCCGATCTCGTTGGTCGTCCGCGGCTGGTACTCGACTTCCGACAGCGCCGCGAGCGAGGGTTCACGCCCGAGTTGTTCGTGAAGGAACTCGGTGACCTCAGGTGCGTCCACCAGGGCCTCGCCGTTCCACAGATCCACGACAACCTCCCGTTCTGGCGGCATGACATGCAAACCCAGGATGACACCACGAGGAAGAGGGCCGTCCGCAGCCACGACTGGGAACACCTCACCCCTCGATCCGTGGGGCAGAACCTAAACCGGGGCGCGCTTGTCCAGCCACGCCAGGAGTGCCTGCGGTATCCGGGCGTAGCCCTCGTTGCCGCCGATGAACTCCTCGATCGCAAGGATCTGGTAGATGCCGGTGTACAGCCAGTTCCTCAGGGCGAACGATTCGGGCAACTCTCCGGCGACCTCTCTGTAGGCGCCCATGAACGGCTCCTTGCTGCCGGCGAAGAAGTCGAGGACCCCGTCGAGGCGGCAGCTGAAGTCGTACGGGAAGTCCCACTCGCGCACCATCTCGAAGTCGATGATCGCGCCGAACCCGCCTCCCGGGCCGAGAAGAGTGTTGTCGACGTGGAGGTCACGGTGAACGAGCCGTGGCCTGATGTCCGGCAGTGCCGAAAGGCCGTTCTCGATCCGGCGTTCGGCTTCGGCGAGCGCGTCCGGCGGGACCACCGACGGGTGCGCACTGACGGACCGGAGCGCGTCGCCGGGGTGGATCGCCTCCGCCCATGTGTCGTGGCGGGTGCCGGTGTCGTCGAGCCACCCACCGAACTCCGGGAGCTCGAAGCTGTGCAGCATGCCCACAGCCCGGCCGAGCCCCTCGAAGTACGCCGCACGTCGGTCGGCCGGCGTCGCCTCGAGCACCTCGCCGGTCTCGTCAACGGCGTCGACATGTCGCTGCACCGACAGCTGTCTCCCACCCAACTGCGGGCACTTCCACACCACACACAGCAGCTCAGGTGTAGGGAAGCCGATCTCCGACAGCCAGCGTTGGGCACGGAGCTGTCCCTCGACCTGACGGGGATCCTCCTCGGGAATGCGGCGCACCTTCACCAGGAGGCGGCCGACGTCGGACTCGACAGTCCAACGGTCGTTCGCATATCCCTCGACCCGCCGGCCGACAGTGAGCACCCGGACATCCGGAAGGGCAGCATCCAAAGCCTTGCGCAGATCCTCCACCGCGCGATCCTCACGTGCGTGGCCGAACGTATGCAACAGGTTTCGGTCCGCTGCCGGAGGCGCAATCGAACAAGGAGAAGCAGCCGTCCCGCGCGTTGCCAGGCGTCGTGGGAGGCGCGAACCCGGTGCCACAGCCGGCGACGTGCTTCGGGTTCGACGGCATCGAGGCGTAGGCCGAACTCGTCACACAGCAGGGCGTACCAGCCTTCTTCCTCCAGCACGTCCCGGTCTGTTCGCCCACCGGCGTCGACCCGGGTGAGGACGCAGCCGCGCAGGACAAGGGTGTGGTCAGCTCGCCGCGCCTGGACGACGAACTTCCGTACGAACGACGAGTCGGCAGCGGTCGACAGCCACTCGTGCATCGGCTCGAACTCCGCCAGCGGAACGGGCTGAACATCGACGTCGAATCCCGCGATCGACGAGCGCCCGGTCGTGGCGGAACCGCCAGACAGGTCCGTCGAGGTGTTCGACCCGGTAGGAGAACGGCGGCTGGTCGACCATGCCGGCGGCGGCCAGTTGCACGGGATCGTAGAAGCCGTCGCCCAGACCCACGTCGGCGAGCCATGGCCCCTGCGGAGACCGAACGAGTACGACGAGATGGCTGCCCCAGGGACGGCGACCGGTTGCCGTTCGACGGCACGCGATTCAGATGTGCATGGTGCAGGACGGTGAGCCCTTGAAGTGAGGGCGTGTGCTGACGCGGGACGCCGAGGTGACGGAGGTATCGGTCGGCCAGATCTGCATCCAGGCTTGGAACCTCACGTGCTCACTCCCGAATCAGACGACGCGGTGCAGCCAGGTCTTCCCGGTCGCATGGCCTTGCAGTCGTGACCGTTGCAGCGGTGCGCTGGGCGACGACACGCGGAGTCCGGTCATTGGTGCTCAGGACGCAGGTCCACTGTGAACGTCGGGTAGTCCGGCTGTGGGCAGGCGAGCCCGGTGTATCCGAGCTTGGTGTAGAAGGGTGCGGAACGAGTTTCGTGGGCCTGCCACTCGACGTACCGCGCGCGACCTCTGGCCCACTCGATCGCCGCGTTCAGCAGTTGCGTACCCGCACCGTTGCCGCGCTCGGACTCGGTGATGATCAGGTCGTGCATCCGGACGGTCCGATGGAAGTCGCCATGTCTGAGGTGTGGTCCGTAGTCCTGGGCGGCAACGTATCCGACAGCGACGTCGTCGCGGTACGCCCCGATGATCGCCCACCTGTCGTCTCCGAGGAGCTGGGCGAACACCTCCCGCGCCTTCGGCTCGGGGTCACGCGGGTCCATCAGCGGGCGCAGGTCGTCGTAGTCGGTCAGCTCGACAGGCCTGATCGCGAAGATCATGTGGCTCACCATGGCTAGTTCGGCGAGTGCCGGCAACAGAATTGACGCGACCCGCGGCCACCAACCCAGCCCGTCGTACGGCAGCAGCGGTTCGCGTCCGTCTGGAAGGTTCAGGCGGGTTCGAGTTGCCCGCCTGTTCGCTCGGCTTCTCGTTCGACTTCGCGTCGGGCGAGCATCGCCAGGCGCACGATGCCGTACACACTCAGCAGGCCGACTCCGAGGGCCAGCGAGGCGAGTACGTCGGTGGGCCAGTGCACGCCGAGGTAGATCCTGCTGGCGGACACCAACAGCACCACGGTCGCGGCGACGGAAGCCAGTAGAGCGCGGGTGCGCACCGAGACGTGAGCCATGGCGAGAATGGCGACGATGCCCCACGCCGCGGTCGCCTGGATGGTGTGGCCGGAGGGATAGGACCAGCCACCGGCACCGGACAGCCAGTCCGCAGCCGGCGGCCGTGCTCGGTGCGCCCACTGCCGGACAACCGCGTGGACCAGCACGGCGGAGCCGTAGACCGCGACGATCGTGATGGCCGGCCCCCACGATCGGCGCCGACGGACCAACACGACGGCCGCGATCACCAGGCCAGGCAGCAGTACCAGGTTGGAGCCAAGCCACGTGACGACCCGCAGTACGTCGTTCAGCCAGGCCACGCGGTGGTGGAGAACCCAGGCGTGGACGGTGGGGTCGATGGTGGCGAGTTCCTCGTGGGCGAGGACGTCCTGGGTGACGCCGAGGAACGTCCACGTCGACCCGACGGCCACGATCACGGCGACGGTCAGCGCCAGCCCCGTCGAGGAGCCCGGGTCGAGCCGCGCAGCGATCCAGGCCACCTGCCCGGGGAACCGGTTCACCACCCACGTGGCGGCCCGGCTCTCGCGTATCCGCTCCCCCTGCCGTAGCCACCAGTCACCACGCGTCTTTCGGAGCAGGTAACCGGCCAGGGCCAGGAGTACGACCACGACCAGGACGCCCAAGCCGATGCGCGACGCGAGGTGTTCCACGTGCCGCCAGCTGCTTCCGCCCAGGTAGCCCAGCAGTACGCACATGGCGCCCCAGGCGAGGCCGCCGGCGACGTTGAAGGCGGCGAACTTCGGATAATGCATCCGCGACATGCCCGACAGCCCCGGAATCATCACCCGCAACGCGGCGGTGAAGCGCCCCAGGAACACCGCCTTGCCTCCACGCTCGGCGAGATAGTGCTCCGCACGGTCAAAGTGCTTGTGGTTGACCAGCCGGCCCAGGGTTCCTTCGAGCAGCCGCCGGCCGTACCGGCGTCCGATCAGGTAGCCGACGGAGTCCCCGACCACCGCGCCGCCGATCCCGGCGACCAGCACCGCGGCCAGGCTCACCCGGCCCTCAAACGCCAGTACGCCACCGAGGATCAGCGCGATCTCGCCGGGAAAGACGAACCCCACGAACGCCGACGACTCCAACGCGGGAAGCGCGAACACCACCACCAGCGCCACCCACGCGGGCAGCGCCAGGATGTGCGAGGCGACCGTGTCGATCATGAACTGCTGACGCGCTGATCCGGGGTCACGCGACCGCGGGGCGCGTCTTCCTCGCTCGGCGCCGCGGTCAGCAACGGACGCAGCGGCGTACGCACCAGCGTCCCCACCAGCCACACCAGTACCCGCCGGAACACCGCGAAGCCCACGAGTGCCGCGGCCGCTCCGACCGCCAGCCCCGCGAGGACGTCACCGGGATAGTGAGCGCCCACGTAGACCCGGGAGAACGCCATCGCCAGGGCCGCGACCAGGCTGACCAGCCCGAGCCGGCGGCTCACCAGGAACAAGCCCGCCGTCACCGCGCCCGCCATCGTCGCGTGGTCACTGGGAAACGAGGAGTCGGTGCTGCGGGACACCAGAACCAGCACGTGCGGCAACGCGGTGTAAGGACGCGCCTCGTGTACGCCGTTCACGATCGGCTGGTTCAGCCCGACGGCGACCAGGGTCCCCACCGGCGCCCACAGGGCCGCCGCGACCTTGCTCAGGTCGCCGGTGCCGCGGGCGCTCCACCATCCCCACAGCAGCAGCAGGGCGAACAACACCACGCCGAACTTCGCGTACGCGGTGACCGGCGCGTGCAGCCACCCCGTCGCGCGGGAGAAGGCGTTGACGGCTCGGAACCACGCCGAATCGTCCGGTAGTTGCCCGGCGGCGGAGGCAATCATCTCTGTGCCCATATGACGGCGTTCTCCTCCTGGTTTTGCGGCCGCGGCCTCGAGATCACCTGGCGTCACCTACAGTCCTTGTAGGTGGAGAGTACTACTACAACATTTGTAGGTACGGAGGATACGTGAGTTTGCCTCGACGCGGGCACGGCGATCTCGAACAGGAGATCCTCGCCGCCCTCGACCCGTCCGACGGTCCGATGACCGCGGGCCAGGTCCGCGAGCGGCTCGGCGACGCGTTGGCGTACAACACGATCACGACCGTGCTCGGCCGCCTCCACCGCAAGGGACGGGTCACCCGCTCTCCTGTCGGGCGCGGCTACGGCTACCAGCTGGTGCGCGACCCGGCCCAGGTGACGGCGTTCCAGATGAGACGACTGCTGGATGGAGACACCGACCGCGGTGCGGTTCTCACCCGGTTCGTCGGCAGCCTCTCTCCAGAAGACGAGGAACTGCTGACCCAACTGCTCCGCTCGACCGACCAGGAGTGACCGGTGATCACCTCGGTACTCCTCGTCCTGGCCTGCGCCGGAACGTTCGGCTGGGCCGCGCCCGCGCTGGCTCGGAGCCTCCCCCCGGCCATGGCGACCAGGCTGCTCGTCCCCGCCGGGATGGCGGTCAGCGCGGCGGCGTGGTTCGTTCTCGCGGTCACGGCGTTCACCTGGATCGGACAGTACGCGGAGATCGCCGAGCTCGGCCCCTGGTCGCCACAGCGACTACGAGCACTGGCGCCGATCGCGCCAACGGTCGCCGAGGTCGCCCTCGGCGTCCTCGCTGTGGTGTGCGTACGAACGATCCTGCGGGTGGTCGCACGAACCCGCGCGTTGCTGCGGATCCACCGCGACTGCGGCCGGCTCGGCGAACCCGGCGCGGTGGTGGTGGTCGACAGCGATGTCCCGGACGCGTTCACCACACCGGAGGCCGCGGGCCGGATCATCGTGACCCGCGGCATGCTGGCGACGCTGACCGACGACGAACGAGCTGCTCTGCTGGCACACGAGCGGTCCCACGTCCGGCACCGGCACAGTTGGTGGATCCTCGCCGCCGACGTCGCGGCCGCGGCGAACCCCTTCCTCTCTCGTACGACCAAGGCAGTACGCCATGCGGTGGAGCGCTGGGCCGACGAGGACGCCGCCGCGGAGGTGGCCGACCGGCGCCTGGTGGCCCGCGCCCTGGCACGTGCCGCCCTCACCCGCCAGGCACACACCCGGGCTTTCTCCGCACGGTCCGGCAGTGTCGCGACCGCCGCGGTCGGAGGTGACGTACCCACCAGGGTTCAGGCTCTCATCCACCCGCCCACCCGGCACGTCCGCGCCGGGGTCGCCGCACTCGTCGCGTTGCTGGTCGTGGTGACCGTGGGTGGAGCGACCGTCGAACGCCAGGGCGAGCACCTTTTCGAACAAGCCACCGCGACGTCGGCACCACACCACTGACGTACGCCGTATCGAACTCTCCCCGTGTATCCGGGGTTTTCTGTCACACCCGGGTCGGCGTTGTGGTGGGCTCTGGACATGGGCAACCTGCTGATGCGCATCGTGGATCCCGCGTTCGGACATCCGCGGGGAATTCTCGGCCGGCTCGGCGGCCGGCTCATGGCCCGCGGCAACGCCGAACAGGAGCGGTGGGCGGTCGCTTCCGGTGAGCTGAAGCCGGGCGAACGGGTTCTGGTGGTCGGCCACGGCCCGGGCGTCGGACTGGCGCTCGCAGCGGCTGCGGTGGGGGCCACCGGACACGTGCTCGGCGTCGATCCCTCCCAGACGATGCGCCGCATGGCTGCAGCGCGCTGCGCCGACGAGCTCCGGAAGGGCGTCGTCGAGCTTCGCGGCGGGACCGCCGAGGTCACCGGTGCCCCGGAGGCAAGTCTCGACGTCGTCATCTCCGTCAACAACGTCATGCTCTGGAAAGTGCACGACGGATTCGCCGAGCTCGCGCGGGTGCTGCGGCCCGACGGGCGGCTCGTGCTCACGGTCCATCGCCACGTCCTCGGCCGGCAACCGGGGGAGTTGCGGAATGCGGCAGAGGAAGCGGGCTTCGACCGCGTGACACTCAGCCTGCGCCCTCGCCGCAGGAACAGCCCGGCCGTCGAGCTGACCGCACGCAAGGCCGCAGCCAACGCCGGAAGTGTCGGGTCTGCGCCGCCTGGGTAACCGGATGCACCGTGAGCCGGTCACCGAGCGGTGTTCGGCGCCCGCATCAGGCGCTGGTCCTGGGGGCCACCGCCATGGCGGGCATGATGGACGAACACGACATGGACGGGATGCGCCACGCCTCCGGGACCGGGTTCGACCGGATGTTCCTGCAGATGATGATCCGCCACCACGCCGGTGCGATCGAGATGGCCGAAGTCGAACTCCGCAAGGGCTCTACCCACCGGCGAGGACCATGGCCGCGCACATCGCCACCAGCCAGACCGCCGAGATCAAACAGATGCGCGTGATGTTGAAGAACCTCTGACCCGGCGCCCGAGATGGCGGTCAGGTAGACCACCGAGCTCTCAGTCGGGTGAGTTACCGTGAAGCGGGCAAGGCCGAGAGAGCAGGGAGAACGTGATGGTCGGCAGGTCGGGCTCCGCCGCCGTGCGGTTGCTCGTTCTCGGCCTGCTCACGCTCGGCGTTGCGGGAATGCACACGCTCGGGCACCCCTCCTCCCACGACGCTCCGGCGATGGGCGCTCACGCCGTACCCGCTCACTCCGCTCACTCGAGCCACTCCTCCACGCACGTCGACCTCGCGACGGCCGACACGGCTCTTGCCAACGCCGTTGGCGGCAACGTTTCCTCGATCATCCCGGGCATGCACCTCGCCGTGTCGTCCCACAAGTCGGGCGGGCCCGGCATGGGGCTGGATCCGCTGTCGGTCTGCCTGGGCGTACTCACGATGCTCGGCCTGATCATCGCGGTACGCCTGGTGCGGCTTCGCCGGGACGAGGTCATGGTGCCCCGGCGCCGCGTCGGCATCGGCGTCGGCGGATCCGGGACACGCGGACCACCCGGGTGCCCTGCTGTCGGTCTTCACCTCGCCGGTCTGTCGGTGCAGCGGATCTAGGAACGCCAACCCGGTCGCGATCTCGTCGTGGCCGGACTTCGGCGTACTCCCAGACCGCTGTACTTCCACGATCGTGAGGTAACACCACCATGCGTCCCGTTGATCGACGCACCCTTCTTCGCGCCGCGCTGGTGACCGCCGGCGCCGGTCTGCTCGCCTCCTGCGGCGACGACAACAGATCCGCCGGCTCCATGGACCACGAGTCGATGGGCCACGGCTCCATGGGCCACGACACTGCCGCCACCCCCACCGCTCATCCATCCGGACGCCTGCCGACAGGATTCGTCGACCCGGACGGCCCGCAGGTCCGGGCAGCCGAGGCCGCCCGCAAGCCAGGCAGGATCCGCGACTTCCGGCTGACCGCCACCGCCGGTGAGATCGACCTCGGCGGGAAGACGGTCACCACCTGGACCTACGACGGCCAACTCCCCGGCGAACCGATCCGGGTCAGGGCGGGTGAGGTGGTCCGCGCTCGGCTGACCAACCGGCTCCCCGCCGCCACCACCGTGCACTGGCACGGACTTTCCCTGCGTAACGACGCCGACGGCGTACCCGGTGTCACCCAGCAGAACGTTCCGGCTGGGAAGGACTTCACCTACGAGTTCACCGCGGCGAACCCTGGCACGTACTGGTTCCATCCCCACACCGGCCCCCAACTGGACCGCGGCCTGTACGCGCCACTGATCGTCGACGACCCGAACGAGCCGCTCGACTACGACGACGAATGGATCGTCGTCCTCGACGACTGGCTCGACGGCGTCACGGGAACCCCCGAACAGGTCCTTGCCGAACTCCGCCGCGGCATGGGTGGGGGCATGAGCGGCGACAGCGGCTACATGATGATGGGGGCCACGAGTCCGTTGCTCGGTGGCGACGCCGGTGACGTGCGCTACCCACACTTCCTTGTCAACGGCAGGTTGCCCAGCGCACCGGCGTCCTATCGCGGCAAGCCGGGAACCCGGTTGCGTATCCGGTTCGTCAACGCCTCCGGGGACACCGCGTTCCGGGTCGCCCTCGGCGGACACCGGATGACCGTCACCCACACCGACGGGTACGCCGTGAAGCCGACGCAGACGGATGCTCTCCTGCTGGGCATGGGCGAACGCTACGACGTCCTCGTCACCCTCGACTCCGGCGTCTTCCCGCTGGCCGCCCTGGCCGAGGGCAAGAAGGCCACCGCGCTCGCGGTCGTACGTACGAACTCGGGGTCCGCGCCGACGGCACGCACCCGTCCCCGTGAACTCGACGGCCACGTGGTTTCCTACCGCGAGCTGAAACCTGCCGAGGACGTTCGGCTCGCCAACCGCGCCCCCGACCGTACGCAGACATTGAAGCTGACCGGCTCGATGATGAAGTACGACTGGGCCTTCGACAAAGAGCCCTACGACCTGTCACACGTCACCCCGGTGCGGGCCGGCGAACGCGTACGCCTCAACTTCGTCAACACCACCACCATGTGGCACCCGGTCCACCTGCACGGCCACACCTTCGCCCTGGGCAACGGCCTGCGCAAGGACACCGCGATCGTCCTGCCCCACAAGACGCTCACGGTCGACTTCGACGCCGACAACCCAGGAATCTGGATGGTGCACTGCCACAACGTCTACCACGCCGAGGCCGGCATGATGACCCTCCTCGGATACCGGACGTAGGAACCCTCCGGACGGGGACTCAGGGCTACCCGGGCCGCGACGGATCGCACCGAACCGTCGCGGCCCGGTCGCCCGAGAGCGGCCCCGCCGCGGCGCCTGGCCGGAGTCGCGGTTGCAGGCGTCCTGCACACGATTCGCGGTTGCGCAGGCGTGGCTGTTCAGGGGGTGCTGCAATCGGAATCGGGTGTGATCCTTGGTGGGTGACCTCAGCTCCCACCAGCAACCACGGCAACGGACACGGGCACGGGCACGGGCACGACAGCCATGGGCGCGGACACGGGTCTCGATCGTGGCTCGCCAGGCTCCACCACGTCGTCACACCCCACAGTCATGACAGCGCCGACGTGATCGACGGGGCGCTGGAGGCCAGTAAGCGAGGCATGCGTGCCTTGTGGATCTCCTTCGCCGCCCTGATGGTCACCGCGATCGCGCAGGCTGTCCTGGTCGGTGTGACCAGTTCGGTGGCTCTGCTGGGCGACACCCTGCACAACTTAGCGGACGCGCTGACCGCGGTTCCCCTCGCGATCGCGTTCCTCCTGGGCCGCCGCGCCGCGACCAGACGGTTCACCTACGGACTCGGCCGCACCGAAGACCTGGCCGGGCTCGTCGTGGTCCTCGTCATCGCCGCCTCCGCCGGGCTCGCTGCCTGGGAGGCCGTCGACCGCCTGACTCATCCGCGGCAGGTCACGAACCTGAGCTGGCTCGTTCTGGCCGGCTTGGTCGGTTTCGCCGGCAACGAACTCGTCGCCCGCTACCGCATCAAGGTCGGCAGGCAGATCGGTTCGGCCGCCCTGGTCGCCGACGGTCTGCACGCCCGCACCGATGGGTTCACCAGCCTCGCCGTCCTGCTGTCCGCCGGAGGGATCGCGGCCGGATGGTCGTGGGCCGACCCGGTGGTCGGCCTGCTGATCACCCTCGCCATCGTGAGCGTGTTGTGGGGTGCGGCCCGCGAGGTCTTCGGCCGGCTGCTGGACGGAGTTGACCCGGACCTGGTGCACCTCACCGAACAGGTGGCCGCCGAGACTCCGGGCGTCGCGGCGGTTCAGACCGTACGTCTGCGCTGGGTAGGACATGCCCTCCACGCCGAGATCGACATCGCCGTCGATGCACGGCTGAGCGTCGTCGACGCCCACAGCATCGCCCACGATGCCGAACACCGCCTGCTGCACGCGGTGCAACGCCTCGCCCGCGCCAACATCCGCACCAATCCCCTCGGCCCGCAAGGTCAGCTCGCGCACAGCCGTACCGCGCACCACAACCACGAATGACCTGTCTCCGCGTGGCCACGTAGCCGGTCGCTCCACTTCGCCGACGGGTCAGGGCCGGTGACCGTGCTTCGGCCACCGGCCCTCGAACGGTGAAGCGACTGCTGGTCAGGCGGTGACCTTCTCAGCGGGGTCGGCGTCCGTCGGCGCCGCGGACCGATTGCCCCGGATGGTGACGACGGCGAGACCGAGCGCGGAGCCGACCTGGTAGCTGACGTTGACGATGCCGGACGCCAGACCGCCGTCCTCCGGCGGCGCGGCCGAGATCGCGGTCCCCAGCGACGGGATGAACGCGAGGCTCATACCGAGCGCGGCGAGCAGGCTGGCGGGAAGGACGTCCACCCAGAAACTCCCGTCGGGGCGGACGAACGACAGCCACCCCATCGCGACGGCCAGCAGCGTGAGTCCGGCCACGATCATCGTCCGTACGCCGAAACGGGTCAGGCCGTCGTAGGAGCCGGGGCGACCTACCCGCGCGTGGCCGCTCCGCCGAGCTCGGCCAGAAGTGCGGCCCACGCTTCTCGCTCCCGCGCCGGTGACGCGAGATCGGCCAGCCGCGCGCAGTGCCGTACGAGGTCGTCGTAGAAGCCTTCACGGTTGCGTTCGACCCGGCTCAACAGCTCGGCAAGGGCCTCGGCGTCGCCGACCGGGAAGTAGCCCGGATAGTCAGCGCCGAGAATCCCTTGCGTACCAGGGATTCTCGAGGCGACGACCGGCACACCGGCAGCCAGCGCCTCCGAGACCACGTTCGCCCCGCCCTCGTGCCGCGAGGGACAGACCAGCAGGCGGCTGCGGGCGAGCAACCGCTGGGCGTCCGGAGGCGGGAGTTCGCCCAGCCAGGTGTAACGCGGGTTCGTCCGCGTCTCCTCCTCGGCCCGGGTGCCGAGTTCGGGCTCGATGACCGCACCGGCGTGCCGGGCCTGGATCCGGGAGCCGGCGGGAAGCAGGCGTACGGCCTCGGCGACGAGGAGCGGATCCTTGACCTGCCGTACGTGCGCGAGAACGGCGACGGTGAAGTGGCTCTCGTCCGAGGGAAGGTTCTCGGGCGGAGGCGGTTGCGCCGACTGCTCGATGACCCGGGCCCGCCCACGCAGGTGCTCGGGGATCTGCTCCACCCCGAGCGACTGGAGGACGACCAACCGGTCGGCCGCCGCGAGGACTCCCGGGTCGACGCCGGTGCTTTCCAGGTCGGGATACAGGTCGGTGCCGGTGAGCGCGAGCACGACCGGAGTGGCCGGGTGCTGCGCCCGGACCTGTCGTACGGCATCGGCGCTCTTGCGTGCGTGCAGCGCGATCAGCAGGTCGATCGGGGTGCCGTCGTAGGTCTGGGTGACCTGGACGGAGTGGCCGAGCCCGCGCAGGAGGTCCGCCCAGCGCAGCGCGGTGACGCGGTTGCCGTGGTAGCTGCATGGCGGAGCCGGGGTGACCAGGCAGATCCGCATCGGTCCACCCAGCCTGTCAGCTCGCGGAGTCAGCAGAGCCCGCCGAGCCTGCCGAGCCCGCGGCCGCGGTCCGGAACCCCGCGAGCACGTCGCGCCGGTCGGGCGTGAAGTAGTTGCGCAGCGTCCCCCGGATGAACCGCGACCGGGTGGCCCAGGCCCCGCCGCGCAGCACCTTACGGCTGCCGAACCACGGCCAGGAGTTGTCGCGGTAGGGGTCCTGCTCGAAGTTCGGGTACGGCTCGAACGTGGAGGCCGTCCACTCCCACACGTTGCCGACCATCTGCCGGCAGCCGAACGCGCTGTCGCCCGCGGGGTAGGCACCGACGTCGGCGGTGCCCAGGTGGCGCCAGTCCAGGTTGGCGTGCTCGGCCTCCGGCGCGCCGGCTCCCCACGGAAGCCGCCGCTTGCGCGGAGAGAGTCCGCCCGACCCGTCCGGCTGCCCGATCGCCGCGGCCTCCCACTCCGCCTCGGTGGGCAGCCGCCGACCGGCCCACCGGCAGTACGCCTCGGCCTCGTACCAGGAGACGTGGCTCACCGGCCGGTGCGGCTCCAGGGGGACCCAGCGGTCGAAGTCGCGGCGCTCCCAGCCGTTCGCGCCGTGCCGCCAGTAGACCGGAGTGTCCGCGTCGGCGCCACGACGCCAGGCCCAGCCGTCGTCACCCCACACCTCGCGACGCCGGTAGCCGCCGTCGTCGACGAAGGCGGCGTACTCGGCCTGGGGCACCGCCGCCCTGGCCAGCGCGAACGGCGCCAGGTCGACCGGATGGACCCACTTCTCGTTGTCGTGGACGAACTCCTCGTCCCGGTCGGCGCCGAGGAGGAACCGGCCACCGGGGATCGGCGCGTCGCCGGCCAGTGGGCCGTCCTCCCCCGGCGCGTCGGGCACCTCGCCCGGCACCGCCGCCCCGGGCAGCGTGGGTGCCGGGTAGCCGAGCGTCTGCCGCGTGTACGTGAGTGCCTCGGTGTGCATGTCGTGGTGGTGTACGGCGTACCTGGTGATGTACCGCAGCTGCGCGGTCGACTCCGGCCGCCCCAGCCGGTCCGCCACCCGCTCGGCAACCTCGTCGATGTAGGCGAGCGTCTCCTTCCGCGACGGAAGGACCAGCGACCAGCGGGTGTCGTGCGGAATGGTGCCGGAGTCCCAGATCGCGTCAGCGTGGTCGAAGATCGGCGGCTCTGCCAGGGCACGCCGCAACACGAAGGTCTCCATGAACCACGTGATGTGCCCGATCTCCCAGATCAGCGGGTTGATCGTCGGGATCTTCGGTCCGATCAGCTGCTCGTCGGACAGGTCGGCGACCAGCTCGGCCAGCCGGCTGCTCGCGTCCCTGACCCAGCCGGCCAGCTCCTCCGCCGTCGACGACCGCGCATCCTTCGTACCGCCCACGAGGCGCTCCTCCGGTCTCTCCGTCCGACAACTCCGTCCGACAACTCCGGCCGACAACTCCGGCCGACGAGGGACACGAGGTCTCGGCCGAACGGCTCTGTCGTGGTTAGGCTGCGGGAGCGAACCTACCGAAGGGGACGGCGATGAACCAGCAGCCGAGGCGGCTCACCAGCTACAGCCACCGCGCTGGTTGAGCTGGCAAACTCGCTCCTGGCGAGCTGGCGCAGGTCCTGCGCCACCTACACGCCGGTCACCCCGACCTGATCGTGGGGACCGAGACAGGCGACGACGCCGCGGTGTGGCGACTCGACGACAACCGCGCCCTCGTGTCGACCGCGGACTTCATCACCCCGATCGTCGACGACGCCCGCGTCTGGGGCCGGATCGCGGCGGTCAACTCGGTGTCCGACGTGTACGCGATGGGCGGCCGCCCGCTGTTCGCGCTCAACCTGGTCTGCTGGAACGCGGGCGAACTCTCCCACGACCTGCTCGACGAGGTGCTCGCCGGCGCGGCCGAGGTCGCCGACGAGTGCGGCTTCGTGATCGCGGGCGGTCACACGGTGGACGACCCCCAGCCGAAGTTCGGACTGAGCGTGGTCGGTGAGGTGCATCCCGACCGCGTGCTGCGCAACTCCGGCCTGCGCGCGAACGACGTACTCGTCCTCACCAAACCCATCGGCACCGGGGTCATCTCGACGGCGGCCAAGGCCGGTGAGGCGTCCGACGAAGCGGTGGCCGCGATGGTGGCGTCGATGAGCCGTACGAACGCCGACGCCTCGACCGTGGCGCTCGACGCCGGAGCCAACGGTTGTACGGACGTGACCGGCTTCGGCCTGCTCGGCCACCTCGGTCAGATGGCGCGGGCGTCCGAGGTCGACGTCGACCTCGACGCCGCCGCCGTTCCGGTGCTTCCCGGCGCGCGCGACCTGGCCGCCGAAGGTCACCTGCCCGGGGGTTCCGCGCGCAACCTGGAGTGGATCCGCGACCGGCTGGACCCTGGAAGCACCGACGAACTGACCGTGAGCCTGCTCGCCGACGCGCAGACCTCCGGTGGCCTCCTCTTCGGCGTGGCACCCGAGGCCGTACCCGAGGTGCTCGACCGGCTCGGGTCCACCGGGCACACCTGCGCCGTCGTGGGGCGCGCCACACCTGGAACAGGGCGGCTGCGCCTACGACCGTGACACCCGGAGCACCGCTGGAGGGGACGCATGAGCGAACACACCAGGGCCGCGGGAAGGGACGTTCGGCCGGCGCCGCCATCCCCGCCCGACACCGGACGGTCCGAGGCGTCCGCGCCGTCGGGTCCCTCGGGGAAGGGGATGCTGGTCGGGCTGGCCGTCTTCGTGGTCGTCCTGGTGATCGCACTGACGTGGGCCAAGTGGTTGCCGTACGTCCACAAGACGGCGGGGGTGCTCCACACCGGCAAACTGGACGCCACCTCCTCGGTCACCGACGGCTCCGGTACGCCACCGGCGCCTTCATGGCACGCGGCCTGGTCGTTCGGTCTGGCGTACTTCAAGTCGGTGTGGATGGCGCTGCTCGCCGCGCTGGTCATCGCCTCCGCGGTGGAGGCGTTCCTCCCGCGCCAGTGGCTGGTCCGGGTGCTCACCAGCGGGCCGCGACGCCTCGGCGGGTCGCTGGCCGGCGGACTGCTCTCGATGCCCTCGATGATGTGCACCTGCTGCACCGCCCCGGTGACGGCATCGCTTCGCCGTCGTGGCGTGCCGACCAGTTCGGCGCTGGCGTACTGGATCGGCAACCCCACGCTCAATCCGGCGGTGCTCGTCTTCATGGCGGTCGTGCTGCCCCTGCAGTGGGTGGGCGTGCGGATCGTGGCGGGCATCCTCCTCGTCTTCCTCGTCCCGCCTCTGGTCGCGCGGTTGAGCCCGCAGCCGACCGCGGAACCCACCTGGTCGGCGGACGAGGAGACCGACACCAGCGTGACCCCACGTGCGGCGCTGGGCCGGTTCGCAAGGACGTTCGGCAGGCTGTCGCTCACGCTCGTGCCGGAGTACCTCGTCATCGTTCTGGGACTCGGTGCCGTCCGCGCGTGGATGTTCCCGATCAGCGGGCATCTGGCCGAGTGGGGTGTTCTCGCGCTGGTCGCACTCGCCGTCGCCGGGGCGCTGTTCGTCATTCCCACGGCCGGTGAGATCCCGATCATCCAGGGACTCCTCCACGCCGGCATGGGCGCGGGACCGGTGGGGGCGCTGCTCGTCACGCTTCCGGCGCTCAGCCTGCCGTCGCTCATCATGCTGCGGCGCTCGTTCCCGGCACGCGTCCTGCTCGCCGTGCTCGGCGCCGTCGTGGTCGTCGGCATCGGGACGGGTCTCGCCCTCTGGGCGTTGTAACGCCGAGGTGTCAAGGCACGGTTGTCAGACGCCGGTACGACGGGCCTTCCACACCTCTTCGCACGGCCACTGGCGTGCCCAGGCCAGGTCGACGTAGTCGAACGCGGTGGACGCGTCCTCGGGCGCTTGGACCTCGACGAGCTCCTCGACCTCCAGGCCGCACTTGCGGAGCAGCCGGATCATCGGGCCGTGCGACAGGTGGAACTCCACCGCGCCGTCCGGGTCGTCGATCCGGTCGGCCCGAACTGTGGCCGGTGCAGGCGGGTGCCGGCCGGGCCGTCGTCGGGAAGGCACAGCATGAGCAGGTCGGAGTTGCGCATGAAGACGAGTTCGCCGCCGGGACGAAGCAGTCGTGCCGCCTCCGGGATCCAGCGGTACGGGTCGCACCACACGGCGGCTCCGTACTCGCTGATCGCCACGTCGAAGCTCGCGTCCGGGTAGGGCACCTGCTCGGCATTGCCGTGCAGCAACGGAAAACCGATCCCGAACTCCTCCTGCATCGCCCGCGCCGCCGCCAGCTGCTTCGCCGAGTTGTCGATCCCGACCGGCCTTCCGCCGGCCCGAGCGACCCATGACGACACGTACCCCGTGCCACAGCCGAGCTCGATGACGTCCTTGCCCGCCAGGTCGGCGGGGAGTACGGGAAGGTCCGTCTGCGGCGTAGCCCACAGGCCCCAGTGCGGGTCGGCGGCCCACTGCTCGCGCGCCCGCGCGGCGAACCCCTCGCTCAGGACGGCGTCCCACACCTCACGGTTGCGGCGTACGTGCTCGGGCAGCTCCTCGGCCGCGCGCTTTCCCATCCCCACACCCAATCGCTACGGCCCGAGGGCCGCAACCGCTTTCGCACCGGGCCGGGTCTCGTCTCACCCGGCCTGCCTCCGGCTCAGACGAGACCTGCCCGCCAGGGATGATCCGGCGCGGTGAGGGCGAGCGCGTCGTCCAGCCACCGACGTGCCTCGGGATCCAGGGCGGGCAGAGCGGCGGCGCGGTCGGTCTCGTCCTTCGGCCGCGCACCCCTGGCCTTGTAGAACAGCTGCACCTCCGGTACGAGGAACGGCGTACCGTCCGCGGAGCGAAGACCGAGAGAGGCGATCGGCCGGCGGATTCGCGGATCGCGGCGGGACACCCACTCCTCGCCGTCCGCCACGTCCAGCATCACCTGGACGCGCCACGGACCGTCCGGGTGTTCGCGGCACCAGATGTCATGTACCGACTCGGGGAGTGTCTCCCCTGCGAGCCACAGCCGCAGAGTGCCGGGAGGGTCCGCCGCGTGGATGTCCCAGCCTCGCAGGACCTCGTGCACCTTCGCTTGATCGCGGCGCAGGAGGAGTACGTCGATGTCGCCGTGCGAGCGGAACGTACGCCCGACGAACAACTCGATCGCGTAGCCGCCCGCGATCCACCACGGCGTCGTCAGCCGGTCGAAGAGCCCGGCGACCTCCTCGACCGACATCGGCTCCCACGGCCCAAGATCCGTACTCATGCGGGAAGCCTGCCATCGGCACGGCACGTTCGTCACGATGATTTGGAGCGCCTCGACGGGAACCCGGTCGGCAGGACGCATGCGATCACGTCGTCGACCATCCCTTCCGGGATGGGCCGGTGGGCGACGAACCGGCGGTAGAAGAACGGGCTGGTGAGCAGGTCGGTGACCAGCTCCGCGTCGAGGTGGTCGGGCAGCTGGCCGCGCTCGCGGGCGCGGTCGAGTACGGCAAGGAGCGGTTGACGGCGGCGTTCGGTCAGGTCGGCGTGCAGGGCGGCCAGGGCGGGGTCGCGTTCGGCGGCGTCGACGAATGCGGCGAGCAGCCGCGGGAACGGCGTCTCCTCCAGCAGCCTGACGAACGCGGTGAGCAGCTCCGCGACGTCGGTCTCGACCCGGCCGGTGTCGGGCTCGGGAAACGGCTGGAACGTCGCGTCCATGGCGTCGATCAGGAGGGCGCCGGCGCTTTGCCAGTGGCGGTACAGCGTGGCCTTGCCGGCGTTCGCGCGCCGGGCCACCGCCTCCATGGTGAAGCCGGGCAGGCCGTGTTCGTCGAGTACCTCCAGGGCGGCGCGCAGCACCCGCTGACGGGCGCCGGCGCCGCGCGAGATCGGCTCCCCCGATCTCGTCGCAGCCGGCTTCGCCGAAGACATTGCCTCACCTCCATCGAGACGGTACCGTTCCATCTTAAGAGAACGGGTCCGTATCGATATGAGTTGACGGGTCCCGACGGGAGGTTCCTCGATGAGTCGAACAACAACCGCGTCCCGGCCGGCGGGTCCGTTGCCCCGGACCCGAGTCCGTTGGCGTTCGGGGGTCTACTGGTCCGCCACCGCACTCGTGGTCGGCGAATGCGCGATCGGCGGGGCGATGGACCTGCTGCGGATGCCGCCCTTCTACCCGGTGATGATCGAGCTGGGTTATCCGAGCTATCTCGCCACGATCATGGGTACGGCAAAGATCGCCGCCGCCGTGGTGCTGCTGGCCCCTCGCCTGCCCCGGCTGAAGGAGTGGGCGTACGCCGGCGTCATGATCAACCTGGTCGGCGCGATCGCATCGAACGTCGCCATGCACCAGCCGTCCAGCGGCCTCATCGTTCCGTTCGCGTTCGCCGGCCTGGCCCTGCTGTCGTGGGCCCTGCGTCCGTCCGACCGTCGCCTCTGACAGCCGCCTCTGACAGCTGATCACCCCCAGGACTCTCGCCTACCATGAGCGCGTGCCGCGCGCTGGAGTGATCCTGGTCGAGAACGAGTGCGTCGCGGCCGTGGAGCGGGTGCGATCGGGCAGCCGGTATCACGTGTTGCCCGGCGGTCAGGTCGAGCCCGGCGAGGACTACGTGGACGCGGCCGTACGCGAGGCGGCCGAAGAGCTGGGCGTCGACGTGCGCGTCGAAGGACTGGTGGCCGTCGTACACTTCCACGGCCGCGAACAACGCTACTTCCTCGCCCGTTCGGTGGGCGGTAGGTTCGGCACCGGTGACGGGCCGGAGATGAACAGCCCGGTCGACTCCGAATCGGGAAGCTACCGCGCGGTGTGGCTTCCGACTGGCTTCCTGCTCGCCGCGGACCTGCGGCCACGTCCCCTCGCCGAACGCCTACAGGAGTCCGCGTCCCTGTCGTCCTGGCATTCACTCCTGGCCGATCCGCTGGTCATCCACGAATGGGCGACCGACCTGTAGAACTGACACATGCCAGTCGCGGTCCGACAAGCGTTCGGCGCGACCGGTACGACAGTCCTTCAGAACAACGGCAGACCCGGCCAGTCGGTGCCTCATCTGCACTTCCACGTCGTGCCCCGCCGCCCAGGCGACAGGTATCCCCGAAGAGCGGAAAGCCCTGTAGAGCTTGAGGAACTGACCCGGCAGGCGACCGTACTCGCCGCCGCGCTCGACAATGCCGATCCGCACTGACGAGTCCTGCGGAACCTGGACGGCTGTCAAACTCCTGCGACGCCTCGCCTGGCATGAGCGGGGCGAGCTGACCGTGATGCGTCAGCTCGCCGACCGCGCATCTCGCGAAGAGACCGCGAGCTCAGTGGATCCGGTCGAGGAAGTCGAGAACCCGGCGCGTCAGGAGCTCGGTGGCGGCCTGGTCGTACGACGGCAGTGAGGAGTCGGCGAACAGATGCTCCTTGCCCGGGTACAGGAACAGCTCGGCACCGTCGACCGAGCCGACCAGCTCACGTGCGGCGTCGAGGTCGCCGTCGTCGGCGAAGAACGAGTCGCCCTCCATTCCGTGCACCTGCGCGGGAACGCCCGCCGGCCACGCGCCGAACTCCGCCGCCGGCAGGCACGAGTGGAAGAACAGCGCTCCCTTGGCCCCGGCGCGGGTCTGGGCCAGCTGCTGCGCCGGCATGACGCCCAGCGAGAAGCCGGCGTAGACCAGTCCGTCGCCGAGTTCCTCGGCCGCGGCGAGTCCACGCGCACCGACGGTCCCGAACCCGGTCTGCCGCGCGTAGGCCAGGCCCTCCTCGAGGGTCTCGAACGTGTGTCCCTCGTAGAGGTCCGGCACATGGACCGTGTGGCCGGCCCGGCGCAGCTCGGCCGCGAAGCCTTCCACTCCCTGGGTCAGTCCCTGCGCGTGGTGGAACAGCACGACCTCTGCCATGGCTCTGCTCACTTTCGACACGAATGATCCAAATATCTCGAACGATCGACGATGCTAGTCTGATCGAACCATGTCGAGCAATACCCCCGCCCCGGACTACGACCTCGACGACCGGCTCGAGCTCACCACCGCCGAGCAGGTGCGGGCGATCAGCGACCCGTTGCGTACGACCCTGCTCGGCCTGCTGCACGAGCGGGCCGCGACCGTGACGGAGTTGGCCGGTGCGGTGAAGCGGCCGAAGAGCACGGTCGCCCACCACGTCAACCTGCTGGCCCGAGCCGGTCTGCTGCGCGTCGTACGCACGCGGCGCGTCAGGGCCATCGAGGAGCGCTACTACGGCCGCACCGCACGGATGTTCTACGTCGGCCTCGGCCGGCACTCCCCCGACGGCAGCACGTTTCCGCCCGACCTCAACGACTTCGAGGTCGCGGCGAAGGAGTCGACCGCGGCGTACGAGGACGGCCGCATGCGTTCCTTCATCCGGCGCGCGCGGATACCGGAGGAGCGCGCGAAGGAGTTCTGGCGCCGGGTCGACCAGGTGATCCACGAGTTCGACCGGCTGCCTCGCTCCGGAGACACGGTCTACGGCTTCACCGTCGGCCTCTATCCGATGCCCGACTACCCGACCCTGCCGCCGGCGTCCGACACCGAGGAGGACGCGGACTGACCGACGTCCGCCGGGGCGCCGGCGTCGCGAAGACGTTTGCCGTACACGGCCTGCGGGCCGTCGTTGTGCGGTCCGCCCGGGCCGAGCAGCGTCCAGCCACAGCGTTCGTACAGCTTCCGCGCCCTGGTGTTGGCGGTCTGCACGTGGAGCTGCGCGCCCTCGTAGCCGATAGCCGCCAGGGCTCGCTCGGCGAAGGCCAGCACGGCCCGGCCGTACCCCAGGCCCCAGTACGGCGGCGCCACCGCGACCAGGCTGACGTGCGCCTCGGCCTCGGACGGAACGCCGTCAGCCGACCGCAGCGGACTCCCGAAGCAGCAGGCCACCGTCTCACCCGCGCGTTCGCCGACGACCACCACAGTGCGCGGGGCGTCCAGCCGGGCGCGGAGCACCTCCACCAGCCGCCGGTCGGCCACAACGGGCTCAACTGCTCCGAGCCGGCGCGCGGTCGCCCGCTCGTACACCAGGGTGACGGCCGCCGCTACCTGGCTGTCGGCCACCCGGAAGGCCACGTCCCCGACATCCTCCATGCCCAGAGAGTAGGCCGGGACCATTGGATCCGAGGCCTGCTCAACCAGGATCGGCCGCGAGTGGCTTGGCGTACCAGTGGTCGGCGCCGTCGTGGGACGCCTGGTACGGAACGGTTTCGTGATAACCGCGCGCCTCGTACAGCGAGCGTGCTTCGGAAAGCTCGTCGTTCGTCTCCAGCACGATCCGGGCGGCGCCGAGCCTCCGGGCCGTCGTCTCCACCGCCAGCAACAGCCCCCGGCCCACGCCCGCCCCGCGGCCGGCCGGGCGTACGTACATGCGCTTCAACTCGGCGGCCCCAGGGACGGCGGGGAGCAGCCGAACCCCGGCGTAGCCGAGGAGTGCGCCACCCTCATCCCGGGCGACCAGGAACTCGCCGTGCGGAGGACGCAGGTCGTGGTGCGGGTCGTCGACCAGGGCAGTCCGCAACTCGTCGTCGGTGGCCGGGCGACCGAGAATCCGTGCGCCGACCTCGGTGAAGTATTCCCGGATCGCCTCGTCCACCCAGGACCCGTCCACCGACTCCGGGTTGATCGTCCATGTAGGCATGCCGGTGACCGTACGGCAGCCCGCCGACGCCGAGGGACGGGCCTTCCCGGACGACCCTTGCTAGAAAGAGTCATGACCACGAAGTCGGCCGGCGGTAACAGCAATGACAGCACTCAACCTGGTGGCGCCCGGACAACCGGGGGCACCGGTCGCGCGGACTACGGCGGGTGGTTCCAGGACCGCCTGATCGTCGAGGTCTACGACCGGCGCCCGCCCTACCCCGACGACCTGATCCGGCTGCTGGCCGAGCTGACCGACCTCGCCGGCGACCATCCGCGGGCCGTGCTCGACATCGGCTGCGGGACCGGTGAGCTGGCGCGACGGCTGGCACCGCTGGTCGACCGGGTCCACGCCGTGGACAGGTCGGCGGCCATGCTCGCGCGTGGCCGGGAGCTTCCCGGAGGCGACAACCCCAAGCTGTGTTGGCGTCGGGGCACGGCCGAGGACGCCGAACTCGATCCGCCGTACGCCCTGATCACCGCCGGCGAGAGCCTGCACTGGATGGACTGGGACGTCGCGTTGCCGAGGTTCGCCCGGGCGTCGGCGCCGAACGCCGTGCTCGCCGTGGTCGAGCGTTCCTGGGACGGACCGCCCGCGATGAGCTCCCGGCTGGGTGAGATCTTCGCTCGCTACTCCCCCGTACGCGACTACCGGCGGCGCGACGTGCCCGGCGAACTGGAGCGCCACGGCCACTTCACCAAGCTCGGTGAGCGATCGTGCGGTCCCGAGGTCTGGCGGCCGACGGTGGAGGAGTTCGTCGAGGCCCGGCATTCACAGGTGGGCGGCTCCCGCACCCACATGGGCGAGGCGACGGTGGCGGAGTTCGACCGGGCGATCCGCGACCTGATCGACGACCTCGTGGCGGCGGGCGAGATCGGCCGCGTCGGTGACCGGCTCGACCTACGTGTCGAGGGACGAGTCACCTGGGGTCACCTGCACGCCTGAGGTTCCGCACTACCCGGGCACTACCCCGGGCTACTTCGCTCCCGAAGCGCGGCGGATCTCCTCGGCCAGGTCGGACTCGGTGGTCGGATAAGCGCGCCATTCATAGCTGCTGCCGGTCGTTTCCGACTCGCCGAAGACGCGCTCGTCGACGCGGATCGGCGCACCCGTGATGCAGGCCAGGCACAACGCGTCGCTCGGCCGGGCGTCAACCTCGCCTTGCCCGGCCGGGCCGTCCAGCAGCACCGACGCGTAGAAGGTGCCGCCGGCGAGTTCGTTGATCCGCACCTCGGTGACCCGGGCGCCGGCCGTGCCGAGCAGGTTCGCGGTGAACTGGTGTGTCATCGGGCGTGGCATCTCCACGCTCTCCACGATCATGGTCAGCGCGACGGCAGCGTTGGCGAGAACGCCGATCGGAAGCTCCCTGCTGCCACCGTTCTCCTGCAGGATCACGACGTGCACCTTGAGGGCGGCGTCCTCGCCGTCGGGCCGCCGGATCCCGGCGACGGAGACGTCCACCCAACGCGGCTGTGTCGACGTTTCGGACAGTGGCTGCGAGCGCGGCTCGCGCCTGGTGCAAGCGCGCCTTGACAGCGCCTTCTGCTGAACTCCTGCAGCCAGCGACGGGCGACGTTCAACGCGATTCCACCCAGCCACGGCCCGAAGCTGCGCGGGTTGGCAAGTCGCCCAAGGCTCACCAGTGCCACGACGATCGCTTCCTGGCTCGCGTCCCGGGCAAGGTCGGGGTCGTTCAGCACGCGTTCGGCAAGCCGGCGCGCCTGGTCGCCGTGGCGAAGGACGAGCGCGGCGAACGCCGCCTTGTCACCTGCCCGCGCACGGACGACCAGCACGTCGTCCGCAGCGTCCGCCACATCCTCTCCGGGATCGTCGTCGGGCCCGTCGACTGCCGAACCGGACTGGGACATGCCCCATAGTGCGGTTGGGGGTCGCGCAGGTTAGCTCCGTGCGGGACCGGTGACCGGAATCGGGCACGATACGGCAGAACGCAGGTGGTTCGAGCGCCGAGCACAGGAAGGCAACCCGGTGGAGCAGGAGACGAGCGGGGAGTGTCCCCAGTACGACTTGAGGCCGATCGGCCGGGTGGAGTCTCCGCTGCGGGACCCGGCGACCGCACCCAAGCAGGGTGACGAGGGAGCACCTGAGGCGACCCTCGTGTTCGTGCCAGAGGTCAAGGACGGCCTGCACGATCTACGGCCCGGCACCGACGTCCTCGTACTCACGTGGCTGCACCGCGCCGACCGGGACGTCCTCGCCGTCCATCCGCGCGACGACCGGACCAGGCCGCTCACCGGCGTCTTCAGCACCCGCTCACCGGACCGCCCGAACCCGATCGGCCTGCACCGGGTGCGCATCCTTACCGTGGACGGCCTCCGGATCCGGGTGGCCGACCTGGAGGCGCTGGACGGCACCCCGGTCCTGGACCTGAAGCCGGTGCTCGACCCGGGCACCGACCGCTGACCGCCGACCGCCGAGCAGAGCCGCGACGCCGGCGACCAGCACCGGAAGCGGCCGAAGCGACTCCGGTCGCGCGGTGGAAGGATGGCAGGGCCAGACCCGTACGCCACCCCGGCGCTCAGGGGCCCGCGAGCAGAGCGAGCAGAGGAGTCTCCGACCGTATGACGTCGCTCAAGGTCTTGTTCATCGGCGGTACCGGCATCATCAGTTCGGCGTGCGGCGCCCGCGCCGTCGAGTCCGGTGTCGACCTCACCATCCTCAACCGCGGCTCGACCTCGATCCGCTCCGTGCCCGAGGGCGCCGAGGTGATTCAGGGCGACATCCGCGACCCCGAGTCGGCACGGGCGGCACTCGGCGACCGTGAGTTCGACGTGGTGGTCGACTTCGTCGCGTTCACCCCGGACCACGTGCGCACCGACGTGGAGCTGTTCACCGGCCGCACCGGGCAGTACGTCTTCATCAGCTCCGCCTCGGCGTACCAGACTCCCCCGGCCCGGCTGCCGATCGTGGAGTCGACGCCGTTGCGCAACCCGCACTGGGAGTACTCCCGCAACAAGATCGCCTGCGAGAACCTCCTGGTCGAGGCGTACCGCGACAACGGCTTCCCGGCCACGATCGTGCGTCCGTCCCACACCTACGACCGCACCGCCATCCCGCTCACCGGCAACTGGACCGACCTGGACCGGATGCGCCGCGGCCTGCCGGTCGTGGTGCACGGTGACGGCACCTCGCTGTGGGCGCTGACACACCACGTCGACTTCGCCAAGGCGTTCGTCGGTCTGCTGGGACAGCCGGCCGCCGTCGGGGACAGCTTCCACATCACCTCCGACGAGTCGCTGACCTGGAACCAGATCTACACCGCGATGGGCACCGCCCTGGGCGTCGAGGCGAACCTGGTCCACGTCGCGTCCGACACGATCGTGGCGGCCGAGCCCTCGCTGGAGGGCGCGCTGCTCGGCGACAAGGCACACTCGGTGATCTTCGACAACAGCAAGGTCAAGGCGCTGGTGCCCGACTACGTGGCGACGATCCCGTTCTCGGCCGGGGCCCGCGAGATCGTCGAGTGGTACGACGCCCACCCCGAACGCCGGCAGGTCGACGACGACCTCAACGCGACGTTCGACAAGCTGATCGCCGCCGCCGGCCAGTAGGCGCGCACCGCCGCTCAGACCTGCAGCACCAGCACCAGCACCTCACCCGGGTCGGCACCACATCCGACCCGGGTGAGTCGTGTGTGCGTGACCCTCGTCCCGAGCCGGCCGGGACGGACCGGTCCTCCGGACGACCTTTGTCCCCTGGGTCTGTCCGCGCCCCGGACCGCATCGTGGGTTTGGCACCCACCGGCGACTCAGGTACGCGACCACCGCGAGGGGGACGGTCCGGTCACGACCGACCGAGGCGGGCTCGGCTCGAACCAAGCCCCACATGGTCCGTGCGACGCCCCGTCGGTGGGTGCCTCCTACCCGGCATCGCGCCGCAAGGAGGCCGGACGTGGCGGTCATCGCACCTGAACGCCCCGAACTCCCCGAACGCCCGTCGCGCCGGGAGCGCTGGAAACGCCGCAAGCGCGGCAAGGCCGGCAAGCCGGGCAGCAGCGACAAGCACCGCTGGCACGCCCGCCGCGGCAGGCGCGCCGGGCGGCCGAAGCGCACACCCATCCGGCGGCGGGTGCTCCGGCGGCTGGGCCGCTGGGTCGGGCACCGCCCGGTCTGGCGGAAGCCGAAACCCCCGCTGCGGTTCCTCCCCCAGGCGACGAAGGTGTCCGCCGTCGGCTTGCTGATCGTGCTCGCGCCGGGCGGCACGTTCCTCGGCCGGGTGGCGCGCCTGCTGGTGATCGTGGCCGCCGCGCTGCTCGTCCTGCGTGCCCAGCGTGGTGGTGCACCGCGCCGGCGGGCCAGGCTGGCCGCCGTGGTCGGGCTGGTTGATGTGGCCGCCGGGTTCGGGATCGGGCTGCCGCACGCGAGCGCCGACGGCCTGTCGTTGCGGGCGATGGCCGGGGTGATCCTGGTCGTGGTGGGGCTCCCGCTGCTGCTGGCGTCCGTTCTGGCGTACGGCAGAACTCTGCGCCGGTGGCTGCGGCTGCCCGTCCTGGTCACCTCGGTGGTCGCGGCAGCGCTGCTGCTGCCGCCCGTCGTGGCCGGCGTGGCCGCGGTGAACCCGCCGCCCGCGCTGCTGGACAAGCTCGACCCGGGCGACAAGGGGTTCGTGTACGACGACGTGGAGCTGCACACCTCCGACGGCGTGCTCCTGCGCGGGTGGTACATCCCGTCCCGCAACTCCGCCGCGGTCGTCCTGGCACCCGACGCCGGCATGACCCGCTCCAACGTCCTCCCGCAGGCGGCGCTGCTGGCCGACCACGGGTACGGCGTCCTGCTGTACGACCCGCGTGGCACCGGGCTGAGCGAGGGCGACGCGATGGACCTCGGCTGGACCGGCGAACGCGACATCTACGCCGGGGTCAAGTTTCTGGCCCACCACTACGGCGTACGCCGGTCCAAGATCGGGGTGATCGGCCTGGGCCGGGGTGGCGAGGCGGCGATGGCCGCGTCGGTGCACGACGGCCGGATCCGCGCGGTCGTCGCGGAGGGCGTCGGGCGGCGCTCCCCCGCCGACACCCTGCGTATCCCGGGCACGCCGACCGGCTGGCTGCAACGGGTCACCGAGAACGTCGAGTACGCCACGGCTGCCGTGCTTCGGGGCTCACTTCCGCCGCGGAGCCTGCGGCACGACATCAGGGCGATGCGCCCGCACAAGGTGCTGCTGGTCGCCGAGCGCGGACAGATCCGGGCGGGCCAGTTGTACCGGCGCACCGCCCCGGGCACGGTCACCTTGTGGAAGCTGCCCGACACCCCGAGCCTGCAGGCGTACGCGACCCGGATCGCGGCCTGGGAGGACCAGGTGACCGGCTTCCTGCAGAAGAACCTCAGGCCTCACCAGGTGCCGATGAGTTCCTGACCGGCGGGAACGCCAGGTGTTCCCGGATCGCCACGGACTCGTCGATCGCCACGAACGCCTCCACGAGGTAGCCGCGCGCGTCGTAGAGGTGTGCCATCTCCTCCAGCGCGTCGGCCAGTAGTGCCTGGTCGTCCTGCCACGCCCGCTCGCTCAGGTGGAGCCGCCGGGCACCGGTCAGCTCGTCCTCGAGCAGAGCGTCGTCGGCGAGGACGTCGTCGGCCAGCACCCCGTCGGCCAGGACGTCATCACGCCGTACGTCCTCGCGTCGCGGATCGTCGCGTCGTGGGTCGTCGGGCAGGGCGCCGCCGTCGTCGGCGTGCCGGGAGTCGTCGGAGAGTACGGCGTCCGCCGGCACCGCCTGGTCGTCCGCGAACCTCGCCGCCCGGGACCGCAGCACCGCGATGGCTTCCTCGACCGCCTGGGCCGCCTCCTCCGACTGGCCGGTCGCCCGGCAGCGGACGCCGAGCAGGTAGAGGTCGCGGGCCAGGACGTGTTCGGTGTCGGCGCCCGAGACGTCGATCCCGGCGACGTTCGCGGCGAGGAGCCGCCGGTCGACGGCCACGCGTTCGGCGGTGAGCCGGATCGCGGGCACCCGCCGGCCCAGCTCCCACATGAGGTCGGCGAACTCCACCAGCAGCACCGCCAGCGGCCACAGCTGGGCGGGCGACCCCGTCGCCAGCCGTTGGCGGAGGGCGACCGCCTCCTCCAGCGCGACGATCGCGTCGTCGGGCCTGCCCTGGGCGTGCAACTGGACGGCGAGGCACCGCAGGGCGTACGCCAGACCGGCGCCGGCCCGCTCGGGCTGGACGTCGAGCTCGTGCCGGAACAACGACACCGCGAGGTCGGCGCCGTCCAGCGCCTCCGCGTGCTGGCCGAGGGCGCCGCGCCACCGCGCCACCTCGGTGAGCAGGGCCGCCTGGACGCAGCGGTACTCGGCCGGATAGGCGCCGGCCATCAGCTGGAAGTACGCCAGCGGCCGGGCGCCCTGCTCGAGCGCCTCGGCATAACGTCCGAGGGCACCCAGCTGGCGGGCCAGCTCGCCCTGGGCGCCGAGGTAGGGGACGGTGTAACGCCAGCATCCCCGCCGGAACAGCCGCTGGTACCGAAGCACCGCCTCGCCGTAGGCCGCCAGCGCCTCCTCGTGGCGCCCGGTGGCGGCCAGGAGGCCACCCAGCCGGCTCAGCCCGGCGGCTAGGACGGCCACCGCGGTCCGGCTCGGGGCGACGTCCAGCGGCCGCAGCAGGTGGACCGCGCGTTCGACCGCGAGCAGCGACTCGTCGGGCCGCTCGGCGTGCGCGTAGACGACGGACAGGGCTGACCGAGTGGCGGCGAGCGTCACGACGTCCGCGCTCTCCTGTCGTTCGGCGAGCGCGACCGCCTCCTCAGCCACGACGAGCGCCTCGCCGACCGAGCCGAGATCGGCCAGGCGTTCGGCGAGCACGCCCAGGGCCCGGGCCAGTGGGGCACCGTGCCGGTCGGGCCGGCGGGCGTCCAGGGCACGCCAGCAGTGCACGCCCGAACGCGCGGCCGCGGCCGCCTCCTCGCGCCGATAGTGGAACGCGAGCTGCTGGGCGGCCCGGACCCACACTGCGGCAAGCCACACCGGACCCCACACGGGCACCACCCTGGCCGCCACCCGGGCGGAGGTGATGCGAGCGCGGAGAACGATCACGAGGCTCCCTACCGGTCGTGGGGGACGAGCTCACCGAGGCGAGCCCACCGAGCCGTGTCGAGCTGGGGCGTGTCCCGAGATCATCTCACCGCTTCGGCCCTTGGTCACCCCGTTGGTTCCGTAGCCAGCCACGTACCGAACATCTTCAGGGTGTCGTCCAGCTGGGAATGCCGCGGTCCGGGCAACGATTCCAGGGGGAACCATCCCAGGGCGTCGAACTTGTGCGGCTCCCCGATCGAGACGGTGTCCGGGTCGACCGCGACCGCGAACACGACCGCCACCCAGTGCGAGACCGGCTCACCGCGCAGGACGTTGCGTACGCCGAGAGTCGTCACCGTCCGTGCGTCGGTGGCGTACTCCTCCTTCACCTCGCGTGCCACCGCCGCCTCGAACGACTCCCCGTGTTCGAGCGCCCCTGCGCCGCAGTCCCACGAGCCGGGCTCGTCCCGGGCGCCCGCGCCGCGACGGGCCAGCAGCACCCGACCGTGGCCGTCGTGGCAGACGAAGACGCACGACACGACGGGTTCGGTGAGCGCACGGTCACGCCGGCCGGGCATCGCCACCTCCGGGATTCGGGTTGTGGGGACTCCGAGGTCGTACGGGTTTTCAGAGGTCGTACGGGTTTCAGAGGTCGTACGGGCTCAGAAGTGGTCGAGCAGGTCGGTGAACGCGTCCAGCCGGAGTACGCCGGTGTCGGCGGGGTCCACCTCGTCGTGTTCGAGCACCCAGGTGTGCTGGTTGGGGATGAAGACCGCGTTCATCCCCGCCTGCCGCGCCGGGTTGATGTCGGACTTCGGGGAGTTGCCGATCATCCAGGTGCGGGCGGGCTCCAGGGCGTGGGTGGCGGTGAGCTCGACGTAGGTGTCCACCCGCTTCTCCGCGACGATGTGGATGCCGGCGAAGTGGTGCGCGAGGTTGGACACGTCGATCTTGCGTTGCTGCTCCTCGAGGTCGCCCTTGGTGAGCAGCCGCAGCTGGTGGCGCCGGCCGAGGGTGTCCAGGGTCTGCGCGACGCCGGGCAGCAGCTCGACCCGGTGCTCGATCAGGGCCACCGCGAGCTCGTCGATCTCGGCGCGCTCCCGAGCGGTCGCGGGCCGGGCACGCAGGTGTTCCAGGCACTCGCCGAGGCTGCGCAGGAACACCTTGCTGCCGTACCCGTGCGCGACGGCGTTGGCGGCCTCGATGTCGTCCAGGATGCGCCGGATCGCCGTCCGGTCGAGGGTGGGGTGTTCGAGCCAGTCGAGGTAGTCCTCGATGACCCGCTCGAACAGCTGGTTCATCTCCCACAGCGTGTCGTCGGCGTCGAAGATCAGCACCTGGCCGGGCGGCACGGGCGCGTTCGGGGTCGCGGTCGGGTCGGTGCTCGTGGAGCGGGTCGTGGGCGAGGTCATGCCGGAACCTTCGGGTAGGCGTCGTCGAGAATGCCGGCCAGTCGCCGGCGTACGGAGGGATCGGCGAAGCTCGCGGCCAGCGCCGCGCGGTTGACCTCGCCGAAGTCGGCCCGGGTCCAACCGAACACCTCGGTCAGCCTGGCGTACTCCCTGGTCAGGTCGATGTCGGTGACGGCCCTGGTGTCGGTGCTGACGCTCACCGGCACTCCGGCCGCCCGCAGCGCGCCGACCGGGTGCGTGGCGTAGCTCGCGACCGCCCCGGTCTGGACGTTGCAGCTCGGGCACACCTCCAGGTGGACGCGCTCGGCCGCCAGCCGGGCCAGCAGGTCGGGGTCCTCGACCGAACGGACGCCGTGCCCGATGCGCCGGGTGGTGGTCTTGTCCAGCGCCTCCGTCACGCTGTCCGGACCGCCGCCCTCGCCCGCGTGCACCGTGACCCCCAGGCCCGCGTCGGCGACGAGCTCGAACGCCGGCAGGTGGGTGTCGAGCGGGTAGCGGGCCTCGTCTCCGGCGATGTCGAACGCGGCCACCGGGCCGATCCGGGCGTGGCGTACCGCCAGTCGCGCCGTACTCAGGCTCCGCTCGGCGTCGTAGTCGCGCAACGTGCACAGGATCAGTGCGGCGTCGATGCCGGTCGCCTCGGTCTGGCGGGCAGTCTCGTCGCTGACGGCCGCGACCACTTCGTCGGCGGACAGGCCGTCCTCCACGTGCACCATCGGCGCGAACCGGAGTTCGGCGTACGCCACACCGTCGGCGGCGAGCTGGGCGAACGCGTCCTCCACCGCGATCCGCAGCGCGCGCTCGGACTGCAGCACGGCGCGGTAGTTGAACGTGTAGGTGAGGTAGTCGCCGAGGGAGTCGCAGACCGGCGGGGCGACGAAGTGCCGGTCGTAGTGCTCGCGGGAGATGCGGGGATCGATCCGGCGTACGGCGTCGTAGCTCAGGCCGCAGTCGAGGTGGCTGTGCAGCTCGATCTTGGGCAGGGCACGCAGCTCGTCGGTCATGGTCGGCACCTCCTCCGGCGGGCAGGTTACACAGGGTGGCCCGGCGTTCCGAGCGGATAAACCCCTCCCAGGCGGGACCCAGCAGGGGTATCTGACAATCTACTGTCAGCTTCGCGACCCGGCCTCAGCCGGCTGTGCGAGACTCCCGGCCATGCCCGCGATGCCCGAGCCGCACCCCTCCGCCGCCTCCTCCACGGACGCCCCGGCCGCTGCCCCGAACCCCGCCAGAGCGACGACGGCCCTCCCGGACGCCGTTCCGCACCGGTACGAGGCCTTCGTCGCGGGGCTGCCGAAGGCGGAGCTGCACGTGCACCACGTCGGCTCGGCGTCCCCGCGCATCGTGGCGGAGCTCGCCGCCCGGCACCCGAAGGCAGGCGTACCGGCAGACGAGGCGAAGCTGGCGGAGTACTTCACGTTCACCGACTTCGCGCACTTCATCACCGTCTACCTCAGCGTGGTCGACCTGATCCGCGACGCCGAGGATGTCCGCACATTGACGTACGGCGTGGCGGAGAACATGCACGCGCAGGGCATCCGGTACGCCGAACTCACGGTCACGCCGTACTCACACATCCACCGCGGCATCCCCGGCGAGGCGTTCATGGAGGCCATCGAGGACGCCCGGCTGGCCGCCGAGCGCGACCTCGGCCTGGTCCTGCGCTGGTGCTTCGACATCTCCGGTGAGTCGGGGATCCCGGCCGCCGACGTCACTCTGGACGCGGCCACCCGGCTGGCGCCCGCGGGCCTGGTCAGCTTCGGGCTCGGCGGACCGGAGATCGGCGTGGGGCGGCCGCAGTTCAAGCCGCACTTCGACGCGGCCCGGGCGACCGGACTGCACAGCGTCCCGCACGCCGGTGAGACGACGGGGCCGGAGACGATCTGGGACGCGCTCAACTCCCTCGGCGCCGAACGCATCGGTCACGGCACCTCCGCCACCCGCGACCCCGACCTGCTCGCCCACCTCGCCGAGCGGCAGATCCCGCTCGAGGTGTGCCCCACGTCGAACATCGCCACCCGTGCAGTGGCGACGCTGGCCGAGCACCCGCTGGCGGACATGGTCGCCGCCGGCTGCCTGGTCACCGTCAACTCCGACGACCCGCCGATGTTCGCCACCGACCTCAACCGTGAGTACGCCGTGGCCGCCGACCTGCTCGACCTCGACGAGCACGGCATCGCAGCCCTGGCCAAGAACGCGGTCACCGCGTCGTTCGCACCCGAAGATGTCAAGGCTCGCTTGACAGCGGAGATCGACGACCACCTCACGACCTGGACCTCGACCTCGGCCGGAGACCGCGCCACTCGGTGACCGCGGCGAGCTCGCGCCGGTCGCGCCTCGGACGTGCCTCGGACGTGCCGCGCTACGGGCGCTGGGAGCGGCTCGCCGGACCGTTGTCGGAGTCGGGACCGGAGCGGGTTTGGGACCTGTCCGGCCGGAGTACGACCACGCCGCGGTCCAGGTCGACGCCGAGTCCCGGCGGGGCGCCCTGGGGATCCTCCTCGCGGATCAGCGAGACCGACTCCCGGTGCTCGAGTTCGGTCCGCTTGGTGGCGTGGAACAGCGCCGTGAACTCGTTCAGGTACGTCGACGACAGCGGTGTCCCCTGCCTCCTGCCACGGCGCTGCTGCACCTTGTCGTACGCCCAGAAGACGACAAGGAGGACGACGACCGCCGGAATGGTCAACCCGAAGACCAGCTCCACAGGGTCACGGTAACCGGCGATCGGGCGATCGGTGTCCGGAAACGCGACGTAACTCCGCCCGGGTGTCGGTGGCCGCTCGTAGGCTCCAGACGTCGGTCCGGTGTGCAGGGGCAACGGTGGAGAAGGGCGTACGCAACCATGAACGATCTCACCGCGTTCGCGGAGCTGATCCCGGTCGACCACGGCCTGTGCGTGCTCAGCACGTTGCGGCGCGACGGCGGCATCCAGTCCTCGGTGGTCAACGCCGGGGTCCTGGAGCACCCGCTGCGAGGCGGGCAGGTGGTCGGGCTCGTCGCCATCGGCGGCTCCCGCAAGCTGAGCAACCTGCGAGCCGATCCTCGGGCCACGGTCGTCGTCCGAACCGGCTGGCAGTGGGCGGCGGTCGAGGGAGACGTCGACATCATCGGTCCCGACGACCCGCATCCCGACGTCGACGGCGAGGCACTTCGGTTGCTGTTGCGGGATGTCTTCTCTGCCGCGGGTGGCACCCACGACGACTGGGACACCTACGACCGGGTGATGGCACAGGAGCGGCGGGCCGCCGTGCTCGTCGTACCCCGCCGTGTCTACACCAACGCCCAGACGTCGTGACCCGAGACGACGTACTCGCCGCCTGCGCCGGGATGCCCGGCGCGGTCGAGGACTATCCCTTCGGCGAGGGCGTGGCGGTGTTCAAGGTGGGCGGCCGGATGTTCGCCCTCGTACCCCTCGAGGGCAGCCCGAGCACGAACCTCAAGTGCGACCCGGACCTGGCGCTGGAGTTGCGAGCACGCCTCCCGTCGGTCCGCCCCGGCTACCACCAGAACAAGCGGCACTGGAACACCGTCGAACTGGACGGCTCCGTCGACGACGACGAACTGCGGTGGATGATCGACCATTCGTACGAACTGGTCGTCGCCAAGCTCCCCAGGTCCGTCCGCGCCCGCATCCCCACCCACCGACGATGACCGTCAGCTTGTGATCGACCGCATGGCGTCATGTCAACTCGCCGTTGTCACGGCTCAATTCGACGTGCGAACGGTGCAATGGCCGTTGTGGGCCACATTCCACTTCATGATCGATACCGATGTGCGCGGTTAGACCACGGTGGAGTAGCGTTCGGGCACCCGATCCGCTGGATCACATCACTGCACCCGGCGCTCCCCCGTCGCTGGCGAGCGGTGACCTCCGTGTGGTCCAGCGGATCGGGCTCAGCGCAGCGACCGCGCGCCTCACCTGAGTATCAGCTTGCGTTCGGACACCCGTTCGAAGGTGCACCGACGCCGTCAAATCCCCGTTAGCGAGTGGGATGAACCCGGTCTAGTCTTCCGGAAACCTCGACCGAGGCCACCGAGTTCCCGGTGGTGGGAACGGCGAGGAGAATCCGACAGCAGCGTTGGGATTTGTTGATGGACGGGGCAGACGATCAGCGGCTCGCGGATGCGCTCGACGGGTTGACCCACGCCCTGTGGACCCACGAGTCACCCGAGTCATCGCTCGCGTGGCTGACCAGGGCGGCCGTGACGGCGGTGCCCGGCGCGGTGGCGGCAGGTGTCACGCTGCGAGACCAGAAGGGTGCGCTCGAAAGTTTCGCGGTCACCGCCGACTTCGTGATGGAAGTGGACGCGGTGCAGTACCGCTTCGGCGAGGGACCCTGCGTGGCGTCGTTGCGCCATGGGCCCGTTCACCTGGTCAACGACATGGCGGCTGATCCGCGATGGCCGACGTTCGCCCCAGCGGCCGTGGCGCTGGGCGTCGGCGGCATGCTGTCGGCGCACATGTTCGACTGGGACGGCATGGCCGGCTCCCTGAACTTCTACGCCGACCGCCGGGACGCGTTCGCCACTGGTTCGGAGTACGCCGGTCGCATGTACGCGTCCCAGCTCGCCATGGCGTTCGCCCTCAGCAGACGGACGACGCGGCTGCGGGACGCCCTGACCAGCCGGACCGAGATCGGCGCGGCGCTCGGGATCCTGATGGAGCGGCACCAACTCGACAAGGAACACGCATTCGACCTGCTGCGGAAGCGTTCCCAGAGCCGCAACGTCAAGTTGCGGGAGGTCGCCCGGCAGGTCATCCGGCTGCGGTAGAACACGGAACTGTCCGAGTTGGAGATCGACCTCTGACCTTCCAGGGTGGCCAGGGCCATCGCGTTGGGCGTTGCGGCGTCAGCCGGCGGTGGAGTTCTGGTGCCGCGCAGGAAGTTCCTCGAGTAACCCGAACCTGTCGGCCAGGTCGCAGCCGGACGGTCGCTACGACTCGGTACTCCCTCCCGCCAGCCATGGCTTGATCCTGTCAGTCGGGCGCCGTCTCGTGAGGTGGACCACGGGGTGGCCGCGGCTCATAGTGACGTCGAGGACCACGGGCAGTCGCGTTGCGGTACGGGAGGGGTGCGGCATGGCTGTGAATCGGCGGTTCCGCTTCGGAACGGGCTCCTACACGACAGCGAACCTGGCGGAGTTTCAGGACAACGCTCGGCGAGTCGAGACGCTGGGATACGACATCTTTCTGAGTGCTGACCACTTCAACCAGGACATGTTCCCGGTTGGCCCCGGCTTGGTCGCCGCCGCCTGCGCGACCACGACGCTTCGGCTCGGGAGCTTCGTCTACTGCAACAACTTCCGTCACCCGGCGTTGCTCGCCCGGGAAGCGGCGGCTATCGACGTGCTGTCCGGGGGACGGCTGGAGTTCGGGATCGGCGCGGGCTACTACCAAGTCGAGTACGACCAGACCGGCATCACCCTGCCCGACCGGCGTACACGCATCGACAGCCTGCGCGAAGCCCTGGCGATCGTGAAGGGACTGTGGGCGGACGAGCCGTTCACGTTCGACGGCGAGCACTACACGATCACCGAGATGGAGGGCTGGCCGAAACCCCTGCAGCGGCCGCGCCCACCAGTCCACATCGGCGGCGCCGGCCGAAGAATCATGAAGCTGGCGGCGTCCGAGGCCGACGTCGTGGGCATCCTCGCTCCCTCGCTGACGACCGGGCTCGCCCTGGGGGACGAGACCGATGCCGGCATCGCCCAGTCGGTGGGCTGGCTCCGTGATGCCGCCGGTGAGCGGTTCGACGACATCGAACTCGGCGCACTGATCTGGTACGTCATGGTGACCGACCATCCGGAGTCCGCGGCCGAGGTGGCGGCGTCCCGGTGGGGCGTGTCGGCCGAACAGGTCCTGGCCTCGCCGTACTTCCTGCTCGGAAGCGTGGAAGGAATCATCGAGCAGGTTCAGGCCCTCGGGTACGTCACGGCATCAGCTACCTGAGCGTGTTCCCCGAATGCCTGGAGGCGTTCGCCCCGGTCGTCGACAAGCTGGCCGGGACCTGAACGACCAGCCGACGTACGTACGCACGGCGCCGGTCTCCACGCCAGCAGCGGGTGATCGTGATCGGATACCTCTGGCCGGCCTGACGCACCTTGGAGTGCCGGTGGCTCCGATCGGTTCTACGGCCGGCCTACTCCTGACGCTCGGGCAGGCGTGGGTGCTGGGTCGGGTAGATGGCGGCCATGAAGGCGTGAGCTTTCCCTGGTCGGCGCTGGGTAGCTGGGAGAATTCGCGGACCAGTTGCAGTACCCGGTCCCAGAAGTCGTCGGCGTGTTCTTCGCTGATCCAGGCATAGCGCCTGATCGCGCGGAGTTGGTCAGCCTCATGAGCGGGGATGGTTTCGGCCGCGATCCGCAGGCACACAGTCGCTCGTCGACGAGTTGGTGGGTGAAGGCTGCGAGCCAGTCGGCGTCTGGTGTGGTGACGATTACCACCCGTGATCGTGTTGGCTAGCGGCACCGAACTGTCAGTACCGCTGGTGTCCGCTTGGCTGTAGCAGGGAGTTAAACGTGCAGGACATTGTCGTCGACCCCTGTGCCCATAATCGGGCAGCCTGGGACAAGTATGTCCACGAGGGCAACGAGTGGACGAGGCCGGTGAGTTCTGAGGATGTCGAGCGCGCCCGCATGGGCGACTGGTCGATTGTTCTCATCGGGCGTGAGCCAGTCGACCGCTCCTGGCTGCCGACGGACCTGACCGGCAAGGACGTGTTGTGCCTGGCCTCCGGCGGTGGCCAGCAGGGTCCGATCCTCGCCGCCGCAGGAGCGCGGGTCACCGTGTTCGACAACTCGCCCCGCCAGCTCGGCCAGGACCAGATGGTGGCGGCGCGCGACGGACTCGAGCTGCGCACCGTCCTGGGTGACATGCGCGACCTCAGCGCCTTCGGCAACGCAGCATTCGACGTTGTGTTCCACCCGGTCTCGAACCTGTTTGTACCTGGCCTGGCACCGGTGTGGCGTGAGTGCTTCCGCGTCCTGCGGCCGGGCGGAACTCTGCTCGTGGGCTTCCTCAACCCTGATGTGTACTTGTTCGACCACGAGGCCCTCGACGAGCGCGGCGAACTGGTCGTCGTGCACAAGCTGCCGTACAGCGATGTCACGCAGTATTCCGCCGAGGAACGCGCCACGAAGTTCGGCGCGGATGCCCCTCTTGAATATAGTCACACCCTCACCGACCAGATCGGCGGGCAACTCGCCGCGGGGTTCGTTCTCACCGGCTTCGCAGAAGCACCGCACCAATCCGACGCATCCGCCCAATACATGTCGAACTATTTTGCGACGCTGGCGGTCAAGCCAGGCTGACCCAGCCGCGGCGCCGGCCGAGACGGCCGTGAACAACAAAATGCCATTCGGAGATTGGCCTGGTTATTCGATGTGGCCAATCTCCGACTGGCCAAGTGGAGCGCTGTGCCAGCCGACCCCCACTAACTTCGCTGCCCCCGATTACCTCGCTGACGTCATCCGGGGTTGGGCTCGTCGGTTTGGAGCCGGCCCGATCCGCACGGGCTGGTGTTCACCACTCGCTACGGCAGTCCGATCGAGCCGAGGAACTTCAGCCGCAGCTTCACCAACCGTTGTGCGACGGCCGGCGTGCGGGTGATCCGACTGCATGACACTCGGCACACGTGCGGGTCGCTGCTGGCTGCTCTCGACGTACATCCGCGGGTGGCGATGCAGATCCTGAGACACAGCAAGATCGACGTGACGATGGAGATCTACACCCACGTTCCATCGGAACTGACCGTGCCGCGCTCAAGAAGCTGGCCGACAGCCTCGGAGCGGAGGAGGCGCTGTCGTGAGGGCTGGGACCTTAACTGCTGTACGGCGCGAAAGAAGGCCGGTCCCGATGTGGGAAACCGGCCTCTGACGTGCGGTCTTACTGTGTGGAGCTGAGGGGATTCGAACCCCTGACCCCCTCCATGCCATGGAGGTGCGCTACCAACTGCGCTACAGCCCCTTCGCCCGTGTGGGCGCGGCCCACTCTATCTGGTCCGCCCGGCACAGGCGAAACCAGGGCACCCCCGGAGATCCCGACCGTCTGCCACCCACCCCGGACCGACGTCGAATCTACCCGGATCTGCCCGGCCGGGGTCTCAGCGGTCGTCGCTGAGCACCGGCTCGGGCAGGGTGCCGGCGTTCCACTCCACGATCCGCCAGCCTCGCCGGCCCTGCTCGCAGACCACCCACGAGCAGTTGCTCAGCCCGCCGAACGCGTCCCAGTGTGCCGGCGCGAGACCGACAAGTCGGGCGATTCCGACCCGGGTGGCCAGGCCATGTGAGGCGACCACGATGGTCTCGCCATCGGAGACGAGTTCCGTGGCCCGCCGGAACGCCTTCTCCGCGCGTTCGGCGACCTCGGCGACCGTCTCGCCGTCGCCGCCGCGCCGGACGTCCTCCCCCGCCTCCATCCGGGCGTGGAGGTCGGGGTGGCTGGCGGCGAACTCCACCTTCGTCATGCCGGCCCAGGACCCGACGTGGATCTCCCGCAGGTCGGGGTCGTACGACACCTCCAGCCCTGTGAGCCGGGCCAGCGCCGCCGCGGTCTGGGCGGCCCGTTGCAGGTCGCTGGCCACGATGGCGGCTGGGCGCAGGGCCGCGAGCCGGACTGCGGCGGTCTCGGCCTGCCGCAGCCCCACCTCGTCCAACGGAATGTCGGTCTGCCCCTGGAAGCGGTCCGTGAAGTTCCACTCGGTCCGCCCGTGCCGCCAGACCACCAACCTGCCGGCGGTCACGCGTCGGTTCCGGTGGGACGCGGTCCCTCCGCGCCGGGCAGGTCGTCCGGCATGTCACCCGGCATGTCTCCGGCCAGGTCGCGAGGCCCGGCTCCGACGGTGACGGCCTCGGGGAGCTTGATCTCGGGGCAGTCCCGCCACAGTCGTTCGAGCGCGTAGAAGGCGCGCTCCTCGACGTGCTGGACGTGAACGACGAGATCGCCGTAGTCCATCAGGACCCAGCGGTTTTCCCGGTCGCCCTCGCGGCGGGACGGTTTGAACCCGGCGGCGGCCAGTCGGTCCTGGATCTCCCGGACGATGGCGCCGACCTGACGGTCGTTGGTGGCAGAGCACAGAAGGAACGCGTCGGCGATGGCGAGCCGCTCGGAGACGTCGAATGCGACGACGTCGCGGGCCAGCTTGTCAGAAGCGGCCCGGGCGGCCAGCTGTGCCAGCTCGACGGCTTCGGTCGTTGCGGGCACGAGGTCCTTTCTCGCCGATTCCGGGGCAAGCGTTTCGGAACGGCGTATCTGTTCGGCGTAAGGTCCACTCCAGGATCTCACGGCTTGAGGTACATCCGCCTCTTGTTGATGTACTGAACGATGCCATCGGGGACGAGGTACCAGATGGGGCGACCCGCCGCGACGCGTTCGCGACACTCCGTGGAGGAAATGGCCAGCGCCGGGATCTCCAGGAGCGTGACGGCGTCCTCGGGAAGCTCGTCGATCTCGAAGGTGTGGCCGGGCCTGGTGCATCCGACGAAGTGCGCCATCTGGAACAGCTCGTCGACGTCACGCCAGGTCAGGATCTGGGTCAGCGCGTCCGCGCCGGTGATGAAGAAGAACTCCGCGTCCGGGCCCCGCGCGGCCCGCAGGTCACGCAACGTGTCGACGGTATAGGTGAGACCCGGCCGGTCGATGTCGACCCGGCTCACCGAGAACCTCGGGTTGGACGCGGTGGCGATCACCGTCATGAGGTAACGGTCCTCGGCCTCCGCGACCTGCCGGGCGCCCTTCTGCCAGGGCTGGCCCGTGGGCACGAAGATCACTTCGTCGAGGTCGAAGTCGGCCTGGACCTCGCTCGCGGCCACCAGGTGGCCGTTGTGGATGGGGTCGAACGTGCCGCCCATCACGCCCAGTCGGGGACGTCGGTCGCTCACCAAGCCCTCCGGACCGCCGGGCTGTGCGTACGCATCTGCCGTCGTCGGACTCAGGCGTGCGGTCGACCCTTGCCGAAGGCGAGGGTGATCGCCAGGAGGGTGGCCAGGATCAGGAAGGCGATGAGCCCGAACACCGGCCCTGGAAAGGGCAGCTTCGGACCTTCCTGTGCGAGAACTACGAGGGACGCCATGGCCGCAAAGCCTACCCCGCAGCCCTCCGGTCGCGGCGCCCGGCCGCCGGCAAGGGCCCCGGGCAGCCGGCCGGGGTCAGCCGCGGATCTGCCCCTCGCCGACCACGACGTACTTGGTGGAGGTGAGCTCGGGCAGGCCCATCGGCCCACGGGCGTGCAGCTTCTGGGTGGAGATGCCGATCTCGGCGCCGAACCCGAACTCCCCGCCGTCGGTGAACCGGGTCGAGGCGTTCACCAGCACCGCGGCGGAGTCGACCGCCTGGACGAACCGGCGGGCTGCCGGTTGCGAACGCGTGATGATCGCCTCGGTGTGGCCCGAGCCGTGCCGGCGGATGTGCCGGCAGGCGTCCTCGAGGGAGTCGACGACGGCCGCTGCGAGGTCGAGGGAGAGGTACTCGGTGTCCCAGTCGGCGTCGGTGGCCGGGACGACCTTCTCGTCGTACGCCGCGACCCGTGCGTCCCCGTGCACCGTCACCCCCGCGTCGCGCAGCGCCGCCAGCGCACGCGGCAGGAACGCCTCGGCGGCGTCGGCGTGCACGAGCAGCGTCTCGGCGGCGTTGCAGACGCTCGGGCGCTGGGTCTTCGCGTTCAGCAGGATCGAGAGGGCCATGTCCAGGTCGGCCTCGGCGTCGACGTAGACGTGGCAGTTGCCGACCCCGGTCTCGATGACCGGGACCGTGGAACCCTCGACGACGCTGCGGATCAGGCTCGCGCCGCCGCGCGGGATGAGGACGTCGACCAGTCCGCGCGCCCGCATCAGGTGCCCGACCGACTCGCGGCTGTCACCGGGTACGAGCTGGACCGCGTCGGCGGGCAGTCCGGCGTCGACCAGTGCCTTCCGGAGTACGTCGACGATCGCGGCGTTGGACTCCCGCGCCGAGGAGGAGCCGCGCAGCAGGGCGGCGTTCCCGCTCTTCAGGCACAGGCCGGCCGCGTCCGCGGTGACGTTGGGACGGGCCTCGTAGATGATTCCGACCACGCCGAACGGCACTCGCACCTGGCGAAGCTCCAGGCCGTTCGGCAACGTGAAGCCGCGGACCACCTCACCCACCGGGTCGGTCAGCGCGGCGACCTGGGTCAGGCCGTCGGCCATCGCCGCGATCCGGCCCTCGTCCAGCCGCAGCCGGTCGATGATCGCGTCCGGCGTTCCGGCCGCACGGGCCCGCTCCACGTCGGCCGCGTTGGCGGTGACGATGCTCGCCGCTTGGGCGCGCAGCGCGGCCCCCATCGCGGCCAGGGCGGCGTCCTTGTCGGCGCGGGACCGGCCGGCCAGATCCACGGCGGCCTCCCGGGCACGGGCCGCGGCGTCGAGGACAGCCGCGCGCTCACGGTCGGTGTCGGCGCCTGCGGTGCCGGCGTCGGCGTTCACGGAAGCAGTCACGCTTCCGATCCTATGGCGTGTCCCTCGGACCAGACGGACAGGTTGAGCGGGCCGCGAAGCGTCAGTACGGGCGGACGCTGCCGATGCCCGCGAACGGCGGCGGTGCGGTGCCCTCGTCCACGCGCATGGTGAAGGTGTCCCGGTCGAGCACCTCCAGGCCGATGACCTCCCACTGGGGCAGGCCGGCGCTGTCGCGGTGCTCGGTCCACAGCCGCAGTGCCAGCGAGGCCGCGTCCAGGATCTCGGTGGCCTGCTCCCAGTAGCGCACCTCCGCCCGGTCCTCCTGGAAGCGCACGGTCAACAGGAACGGCCGCTCCTCCACCAGGCGTTCAAGCCCGGCGCGTACTTCGTCCGGATCGTGGGGGTCGCCCGCCACCGTCACGGTGATGTGCCACATCCGCGTCTCGTCGGAGCTCACACCGCCGCCCTCCTTAGTGCGTGATTCAGGTGTGCGCGATCGTACGGTCGCGTTCGGGAATTAGCACGAGGTCGTCGCGGTGGACGACCTCGCGTTCGTAGGCGGGGCCGAGCTCACGGGCGAGGTCCCGAGTGGACCGGCCGAGCAGGTCGGGAAGCTCGCGGGCGTCGAAGTTGACCAGCCCGCGGGCGACAGTACGACCCTCTGGATCGACCAGATCGACCGGATCCCCCACTTCGAAACTGCCGTCCACCGCCACGATCCCAGCCGGGAGCAGGGACGCGCGGCGCTCGCAGACCGCGCGCACCGCGCCGTTGTCGAGCCGGAGCCGGCCGCGCGGCGTGGTGGCGTGCGCGAGCCACAGCAACCGGGTGGGGCGACGCCGGCCGGTCCGGTGGAAGTGGGTGCCGACGCGTTCACCGGCCAGGGCGCGGCCCGCGTCAGCGGCGTCGGAGAGCACCACCGGTACGCCGGCCGCGGTCGCGATCCGGGCGGCCTCCACCTTGGTCGCCATGCCGCCGGTGCCGACGCCGGACCGGCCGGAACGCCCGAGCGACACGTGCTCGAGGTCGGCGTCGCCGCGTACTTCTTCCACCCGCGCGGTGCCGGGCCGGCGCGGGTCACCGTCGTAGAGGCCGTCGACGTCGGACAGCAGGACGAGCAGGTCGGCGTGCACCAGGTGGGCGACCAGTGCGGCCAGCCGGTCGTTGTCGCCGAACCGGATCTCCTCGGTGGCCACCGAGTCGTTCTCGTTCACGATCGGCACCACGCCGAGCTCCAGCAGTCGCGCCATCGTGCGGTAGGCGTTGCGGTAGTGGGACCGCCGGGTCACGTCGTCGAGGGTGAGCAGCACCTGCGCGACCCGGAAGCCGTGCCGGCCGAACGCCTCGGTGTAGCGGGCCACGAGGAGCCCCTGGCCAACGCTCGCCGCCGCCTGCTGCGTGGCCAGGTCACGCGGGCGGGTGCGCAACCCGAGCGGCGCGAAGCCGGTGGCGATCGCGCCGGAGGAGACCAGCACGATCTCGGTGCCGGCGGCACGGCGGGTGGCAAGTGCGTCGACGAGCGCGTCGATGCGGTCCTGGGCGATGCCGCCGCGCGAGGTGGTGAGCGAGGACGACCCGACCTTGACGACCACCCGTTCGGCGGCCGTCACGTCGGTGCGCAGCCCTTTGGTCACCGGCCGGTCACCGGCCGTCCAGGCGGGGATCGCTACCGCGCGGACCCTGCAGCAACTCCGCACCGGACTCCACGCTGGGATCGAAGTCGAACACCACGGCGTTGTCCTCCGCACCGATCGCCACCGCGTCGCCGCGCTGGGCGCCCAGCTTGCGGAGCTTGTCCTCGACGCCGAGGCGGTTGAGCCGGTCGGCGAGGTAGCCGACGGCCTCGTCGTTGCTGAAGTCGGTCTGGCGTACCCACCGCTCGGGACGGCGGCCACGCACTCGCCACACGTCGCCCTCGCGGGTGACGGTGAAGTCGGACTCGTCGACGGCCCGGGGACGGATCACGATCCGGGTGGGCTCGGCCGGCGGGGCCGCAGCACGTCGGCCCTGGACCAGGCGTGCCATGGCGTACGACAGCTCGACGAGGCCGGCGTGTGTCGCGGCGGACACCTCGAAGACGTGCAGGCCACGAGCGGCGAGCTCGGGCTTCACCAGCTCGGCCAGGTCCTGGGCGTCGGGCACGTCGACCTTGTTGAGTACGACGATGCGCGGACGATCCTCCAGCCCGCCGTGGGCGGCGAGCTCCCCCTCGATGACGTCCAGGTCGGATAGCGGGTCGCGGCCCGGCTCCAGTGTCGCGCAGTCGATCACGTGGCACAGCGCGCTGCAGCGTTCGACGTGGCGGAGGAACTCGTGGCCCAGGCCCCTCCCCTCGCTCGCGCCCTCGATCAGGCCGGGGACGTCGGCGACGGTGAACGTCGTGTCGCCCGCGGTCACGACGCCGAGGTTGGGGACCAACGTGGTGAACGGGTAGTCGGCGATCTTCGGCCGGGCTCGGGACATGGCGGCGATCAGGCTGGACTTGCCGGCACTGGGGAACCCGACCAGTCCCACGTCGGCGACGAGCTTCAGTTCCAGGACGATGCTGCGACGGTCGCCGGGCTCACCGAGCAGTGCGAATCCCGGAGCGCGGCGGCGGGCCGAGGCCAGCGCGGCGTTGCCCAGGCCGCCGTTTCCGCCGGCGGCGACGACGTAGGAGGTGCCGGCGCCCACCAGGTCGATCAGCACCTCACCGTCGGTCGTCCTGACGACCGTGCCGTCTGGCACCCGCAGCACGAGGTCGTCACCGTCGGCGCCGGCGCGGTTGCTGCCCTGACCGGGACGGCCGTTGGCGGCTCGGCGGTGGGGTGCGTGGTAGTAGTCGGCCAGGGTGGTGAGGTTGGGCGCGACCTCGAGGACGACGCTGCCGCCACGGCCGCCGTTGCCGCCGTCCGGGCCGCCGAGGGGCTTGAACTTCTCCCGGTGAACCGAGGTGCAGCCGTGACCGCCGTCACCGCCGGCCACGTGGAGCGTCACCCGGTCGATGAACGTGGGGACCGCCACGGCGCACCTCCTCCCTGCTGGAACCGCCGACTGGACCGTCGCGGCCAGTCGCGTGACCGCTGGTCAAACAGGTACGGGGCGGGCCCAGATGGCCCGCCCCGCCCACATGTGTCCGGGTGTGCTTACTCGCTCGGGAGGATGCTGACGGTCCGACGACCGCGGCGGCTACCGAACTCCACGGTGCCGGCCGACAGCGCGAACAGCGTGTCGTCGCCGCCCCGCCCGACGTTGAAGCCCGGGTGGAAGTGGGTGCCGCGCTGGCGGACGATGATCTCACCGGCGCCGACGAGCTGGCCGCCGTAGCGCTTGACACCGAGTCGCTTGGAGGTGGAGTCGCGCCCGTTCCGCGAGGACGAAGCGCCCTTCTTGTGTGCCATGAGATGTCAGCCCTTGGTCTTCTTCGGTGGGTTGGTCCGCAGGTGGTGCCTGCCGAACTAGCCCTGCTTGATGTCGGTGACCTTGACCTTGGTCAGCGCCTGGCGGTGACCCTGGCGCTTGCGGTAGCCGGTCTTGTTCTTGTACTTCAGGATATGGATCTTCGGGCCCTTGGCGGCACCGAGGACCTCAGCGGTCACCGAGACCTTGCCGAGCGCCGCGGCGTCGGACGTGACGCTCTCACCGTCGACGACGAGGACGGCCGGAAGCTGCACCGTCGAACCCGTCTGCTCGGCCAGTCGGTTGACCTCGAGGACGTCGCCGACGGCCACCTTGTGCTGCCGGCCGCCACTGCGCACGATCGCGTACACCGCTGGTCTCACTCTCTTCGGACGTTCGGGAGCGCGTCGCGGGGAACGGACGCGCGAAGATGGCGCGGACACCGCGCCGACGGATCAGACTACCGCAGGCCCTCGGCCTGGATCAAAGCCGGGCCACCCCGCGGATGCCGGTGGACCAGCCACCGGGCACCCGCACCGGGTGTTCCTGCTCTGACCGGGCACGTGCCGGCCTACTCCGCGGGTACTCGCCGGCGGCTGCGCCGACGTGCTGGACGACCACCGAAGTCCTCCGGCGACTCCTCCTCGGGGGCACCGGACGGCTCCTCGGACCTGCCGGTGGGCTCCGCGCCGTTGCGGGCCGCCTCCTCCTGTGCCGGCTGGGTCGTTTCCTGGGCTGTCTCCTGGGCCGGCTGCGCTACCTGGGTGGGCTGGTCGGCCTCGACGGACTGCGCGGGCGTACCGGCGGGCTCGGGCGTACCTGACTCATCGGGCGTACCGGACGTGTCGGGTGTGCCGGCAGCGGTCACGGAAGTCGCGTTCTCGGCCGCCTCGGAACGGGGTGTTCCGACGTCCACCCACTTGGCCACCGGTGCGGCAGCGGCCGGTGCGGCATCCGCCTGCTCGGCACGCGGCTGCTCGGCTTCCGCCGGCTGGGCCTCCGGCTGCTCGGCAGGCCGCTGGTCACCCTCGGTCTTCTCGGCCTCGCCCTCGGCGTCGGCGTCGACCGGCTCGGACTCGACCGGCTCGGACTCGACCGGCTCGGACTCGACCGGCTCGGACTCGACGGGCTCCGCGTCGACCGGCTCGGCATCGACCGGCTCGGCGACGCCGTTGCCGCCACCACCGCCGCCACGGCGCCGGCGGCGGGAGCGCCGGCTGGGCTCCTCCTCGCCGTTGGGCGACGACGGCGCCGCCTCGACGGGTTCGAGGCGGACCTTCACGCCGCGCCCCGAGCACGCCTCACACGGCTCGCTGAACGACTCCAGCAGGCCGGTGCCGATCCGCTTGCGCGTCATCTGGACCAGGCCCAGCGAGGTGACCTCGGCCACCTGGTGCTTCGTGCGGTCCCGGCCGAGGCACTCCACCAACCGGCGGAGCACGAGGTCGCGGTTGGACTCGAGCACCATGTCGATGAAGTCGACGACGATGATCCCGCCGATGTCACGCAGCCGGAGCTGGCGCACGATCTCCTCGGCGGCCTCGAGGTTGTTCCGGGTGACGGTCTCCTCGAGGTTGCCACCGGCACCGGTGAACTTCCCGGTGTTGACGTCGATGACGGTCATCGCCTCGGTGCGGTCGATCACCAGCGAACCGCCGGAGGGCAGCCACACCTTCCGGTCCAGAGCCTTCACGATCTGCTCCTCGACCCGGAACGACGTGAACACGTCGTCGGACTTCGACCAGCGTTCCAGCCGGTCGGCGAGGTGCGGCGCCACGTGCTCGACGTACCCCTCGACCATGTCCCAGGCCTCGTCACCGGAGACGACCAGGCGGGCGAAGTCCTCGGTGAACAGGTCCCGGACGACCTTGATGAGCAGGTCGGGCTCGGCGGAGAGCAGGTTGGGCGCCTGACCGTTGGTGGTCTTCTTCTCGATCGCCTCCCACTGCGCCTTCAGCCGGGCGACGTCGCGGGAGAGTTCCTCCTCGCTCGCGCCCTCGGCGGCGGTGCGTACGACCACACCGGCCTCGTCGGGAACGATGTCCTTCAGCAGTGCCTTGAGCCGGCTGCGCTCGGTGTCGGGAAGCTTGCGGCTGATGCCGTTCATCGAGCCGTGGGGTACGTAGACCAGGTAGCGGCCGGGCAGGCTCACCTGGCTGGTCAGCCGGGCGCCCTTGTGGCCGATCGGGTCCTTGGTCACCTGGACCAGCACGCTCTGCCCGGACTTGAGCGCGAGCTCGATCCGGCGGGGCTGGTTCTCGTGGCCCAGGCCGTTCCAGTCGACCTCGCCCGCGTAGAGCACCGCGTTGCGGCCGCGGCCGATGTCGATGAAGGCCGCCTCCATGCTGGGCAGGACGTTCTGAACCCGCCCGAGGTAGACGTTGCCGATCATCGACGACTGCGACTCGCGGGTGACGTAGTGCTCGACGAGTACGTCGTCCTCGAGCACCGCGATCTGGGTCCGGTCACGCTGCTGACGGATCACCATCGTCCGCTTGACGGCCTCGCGGCGGGCCAGGAACTCCGACTCGGTGAGGATCGGCGGCCGGCGACGGCCGGCTTCGCGGCCCTCGCGACGGCGCTGCTTCTTGGCCTCCAGCCGGGTCGACCCCTCCAGGGCGCTCGGCTCGTCGTCACCCTTGCGGGGTTCGCGCACCTTGACGACGGTGTGCTCGGGGTCGTCCGGCGAGGCGTCGGTGGACTCACCGCGCCGGCGGCGCCGGCGACGGCGGCGACGCGAACCAGCACCGTCCTCGTCGGAGTCGTCCTCGGAGTCCTCCGACTCCGCGCCCGGAGACTCCGCCGCTCCGTCGGCGCCGGCCTGAGCGGCCTCGTCGGAGGTGGAGTCCGCGGTGGAGTCGTCGTCGGTGCCGTTCTTGTTCCTACGGCGTCCGCCGCGACGGCGGCGGCGACGGCGGCCGCCCTCGGACTCCTCGCCGTCGTCGGAGTCGTCGCTGTCAGCCTCGTCGGTGACGGGTTCGGCCCTGCGGCCGCGCCGACCCCGGGTGGACCTGCCGGCGCCGTCGGCCCCGGCGCTGTCCGCCTCGGCGGCCTGGTCCGGCTGGCCCTGCTTGTCGGTGTCCGCCTGATCGGTCCTGGCGGTCTCGGCGGTCTGGTTGGTCTCGGCAGCCTCCGCGGCCGCTCCGCCGCGGGTACGCCGGCGCCGCGACGGCTTCTGCTCACCGGACTCGGCCGGCTCCCCAGCGGGGGTCTTCTCGGCGGGAGCCGTCGACGGAGTCTCGATCGCCGGCGGCTGGAACAGCACGGTCGGCGGCTGGAAGGCCACTGCGGCCGGAGCCTCGGGGCCGCCCTGCGGCTGTCCGGTGGATCCGGTGGACTCGGCAGGCCGGTCGCGCTCGGGGGGACCGGCGGGTTCGGCGGGTTCGGCGGGCTCGGTCGAGCCGGCCGACACCTGTGCTGCCCGCTCGGACGGGGCCTGCTGCTCGGCCGCGGACTGGACCTTCGCCGGCTCGCCGCTCGCGGCCGGCGCCGCCTCGGCCGGGGCGGACGTCGCTACGTCCTCCGGCGGGGCGTTCTCCGGCTGGATGTTCTTCGGCGCCGCGGCCTTCTTGGCCCGGGTGCGCTTGGCGGCGGCTCGCTTGCGCGGCGCCGGCTTCTGCTCCTCGGCCGCACCGTCAGCCGCGCTGTCGGGCGCGCCGTCAGCCGTACCTTCGGCCGAACCCGACGGGGACTCAGCGTCCGCGGTGGCCTCGGCCGGCGCGGCGGCCTTCTTCGCCCGGCTCGCGCGCTTACGGGTGGTGCGCCGCGGCGTGGTGCTCGACGCCTCCGGCTCCTGCGGCGGGCCGTCTGCCTGCGGCGGCGAGCCACCGGTGTCGGCAGCGGGTCGATCGGAGTATTCGGGTGTGGCGCCCGTTTCGGCGCCGGGCTCGTTTTCGAGCAAGTCTGTCTCCTGTCAGCCCCCGGGCTGGTGAGCCGCGCGGAGGCCCGTGTCGGTCGCCGGGGCCACCCGCAGGCGGCTCCGACGTAAGTCGCTTGTCAGTCCCGACCGCGAGCCGTGGCTTCGCATCGGAACCGCGACGGCGCCTTCGCCACGGCGCCGCTCCCGGGTCGGCGTCCCAACCGCGTCAACGGCTCCTGTCACTCACGAGGTGACGGAAGCGTCGCGGTCGGGGGCCAGCGGGTCGCCCACGGTGCCGGACTCCTCGTCCCACGGGCCCTGGCTCCGCCGGGTCATGCGATGTGGTGGCGGAAGCTCGAGCCCTGACGCCAGGCGGAGCCCAGCGAGGACGTCGTCGGGTCGCACAGCGGGCGTTCCGTGCCGCACGACCACCTGCAGTATCGCACAAGGAATCGAGAGGTCGGTCGCTCCGCCGGACGGTGCGCCCCCGGCCGGTTCCGGCCGAGCCAGGTCGAGTCGCCGGACGGCGTCCCGAATGTCGAATACGCGAAGTCCGTTCTTGGTGAGGCGTTCCACCTCCACCACGTCGCGGGCGAGGAACGCCTCGACCGCCGCGGCCAGGTCGTCGGCCGCCTCCAGCGGGCAGGCGATCTCCCAGAACGACGCCTGCAGGCGGTCCGCCAGCGCGCCCGGGCCTGCCTCCACGACCTCCAGTACGTCCAGCCCGTCGGGCAGCGCGGCATCCAGACCGGTACGCAGCGCCTGCGGGTCGCAACGCACAGCGACACCGAGTTCGGCGTACTCCGCCTCACTGGCGGCCCCGGTCGGCGCGGCGCCCGCGTAGGAGATCTTCGGATGCGGACTGAAGCCGGCGGAGTATGCGATGGGTACGCCCGCCCGGCGGACGGCACGTTCCAGCGCTCGCTGGAAGTCGCGGTGGCTGGTGAACCGCAGCCGCCCCCGCTTGGCGTACCGGAAGCGCAACCGCTGCACGGTCGGCGGGGTGTTTCGGTCGGGTGGCTTCGGTGTCCGGCTCATCTCGCCGCAGACCCTATCGGTCAGCCCGTGGCGGCCGGTCAGCCTGGCTCAGCCGACCGGCCGGTCGGTCAGCCGGAGTCGCGGCTGCCGGCCGGGGCGAGGAGGTCGGCCTGCCTGGCCTGCGAGACACCCACGATGGGCAGCATCTTCTGCCCGGTCGGGCCGACCTGGATCTCCGTACCCATCTGCGGGCAGACACCGCAGTCGAAGCACGGCGTCCAGCGGCAGTCCTCGACCTCCACCTCGTCCAGCGAGTCCTGCCAGTCCTCCCACAGCCACTCCCGGTCCAGGCCGGCGTCGAGGTGGTCCCACGGGAGCACCTCGGCCTCGCCGCGTTCGCGGGTGGTGTACCAGTCGAGGTCGACCGGCTCGCCGGCCAGCGCCTCCTCGCACGCCTTCACCCACCGGTCGTAGGAGAAGTGCTCGCTCCAGCCGTCGAACCGGCCGCCGTCGGCCCACACCGCCCGGATCACCCGGCCGACGCGGCGGTCACCGCGGGACAGCAGTCCCTCGACCACCGAGGGCTGTCCGTCGTGGTAGCGCAGCCCGATCGCCTTGCCGTACTTCCGGTCGCTCCGGATCGCGGCCCGCAGCTTGGACAGCCGGGCGTCGACGTTCTCCCAGGACTCCTGGGCGGCCCACTGGAACGGCGTGTGCGGCTTGGGCACGAACCCGCCGATGGACACCGTGCACCGGATGTCGTTGCGACCGGACACCTCGCGACCGGTGGCGATCACCCGCTGCGCCAGGTCGGCGATGGCGAGTACGTCCTCGTCGGTCTCGGTCGGCAGCCCGCACATGAAGTAGAGCTTCACCTGCCGCCAGCCGTTGGCGTAGGCGGTGGCGACTGTGCGGATGAGGTCGTCCTCGCTGACCATCTTGTTGATGACCTTGCGCATCCGCTCGCTGCCGCCCTCGGGCGCGAACGTCAACCCGGACCTGCGGCCGTTGCGGGAAAGCTCGTTCGCCAAGGTGACATTGAACGCGTCGACCCGCGTCGACGGCAGTGACAAGGAGACGTTGCTCCCGTCGTACCTGTCGGCGAGACCCTTCGCCACGTCACCGATCTCGGAGTGGTCGGCGCTGGACAGCGACAGCAGGCCGACCTCCTCGAAGCCGGACGCCTCCACGCCCTTCTGCACCATCTCGCCGATGGTGGAGATGTTGCGCTCACGTACCGGCCGGGTGATCATCCCCGCCTGGCAGAACCGGCAGCCGCGGGTGCAGCCGCGGAAGATCTCCACCGAGAAGCGTTCGTGCACGGTCTCCGCCAGCGGGACCAGCGGCTGCTTGGGGTAGGGCCACTTGTCGAGGTCCATCAGCGTGTGCTTGACGACCTGCCACGGAACGCCGCTGCGATTGGGGGCAACGCGCTTGATCCGGCCGTCGGGGAGGTAGTCGACGTCGTAGAACTTGGGTACGTAGACCCCGCCGGAGACGGCCAGCCGGAACAGCAGCTCGTCCCGCCCGCCCGGGCTGCCCTCGGCCTTCCACTCCCGGATCACCTCGCTGATCGCGAGGACGACCTCCTCCCCGTCACCGAGGACGGCGGCGTCGAGGAAGTCGGCGATCGGCTCGGGGTTGAACGCGGAGTGGCCGCCGGCCAGCACGATCGGGTGCTCGTCGGTGCGCTCGCGGGCCTCCAGCGGGATGCCGGCCAGGTCGAGCGCGGTGAGCAGGTTGGTGTAGCCCAGCTCGGTGGCGAACGACACACCGAGGACGTCGAACGCCCCGACCGGGCGGTGCCCGTCGACGGTGAACTGCGGGATGGCATTGTCCCGCAGCACCTTCTCCATGTCCGGCCACACGGAATATGTGCGCTCGGCCAGGATCCAGTCACGCTCGTTGAGCACCTCGTAGAGGATCTGCACGCCCTGGTTGGGCAGGCCCACCTCGTAGGCGTCGGGGTACATCAGCGCCCATCGGACCTCGGTGGAGTCCCAGTCCTTGACGGTCGAGTTCAGCTCACCGCCGACGTACTGGATCGGCTTCTGCACCGCCGGTAGCAGGGGCTCCAGCCGGGGGAACAGCGACTCCACGGCCATGGTTGTCAGCACACCTTCGATCGGGGTCTCGTCGGCCAAAGCATCCAGGGTAACCGCCGGGCGGGTGCCGGGCCGGGCCGCAGGTCCGCCGCGCGGGTTCGAGGTGCCCGGCGGGGGCCGCCCGCCGCGAGGTCGGCCGGGCGGGTGACGCCGTTCCCCCGCGGGAGGGAGGCTGGACCGGGGCCGCCCCGGCCAGCGTGAAGACATGCGAACTCCTGACGGTATGCGAATCCGCCGCGACGCGGACGGCTTCGACAAGCTGGATGCCCTGGACGGCCTGGACGACTTGGACGGCCACCCGCGACGGGATCCCGACCTCGGGCGGAGACCGGAAGCCGCCTCCCGCTCGCCCCGCCCCGGTGTCCACTGGTCGGCGTGGTTGCCAGAGGTCGTGATCGGATGGGCCCTCGCGTACGGCGCACTTCGGACGTACTGGGCACTCGGTCACCGGCCGTGGTTCCCGCCGATCGGCCCCGATCTGCTCGCCTTCTCCGGCTGGGGGGTGGTGGTTCTGTGCGCGGCGGCGGCCGCGGTGGCACTGGCCGTCCGCCTGCTCGTCGGCCCACTCGGTGTGGTCTCCGGGCACGACCGACCGACCGGGCCGAGGGTCACCGGAGCTCGAGCGGTCGCGGGCTGGGCCGTTGTGGCGGTCGCCTGGGCCGTGAGCGCGGCGATCACCTCCGCCGCCTGCCTCCTCCTGCTCGACGTGGTGGGGCTGCTGTTCGTGGGCAAAGTCGTACCGTTCGGCGCGGGTGCGCTGCTCAGCCGGGCCGGCTGCATGGCGGGCGCGGTGCTGGTGGGTGCGACCGCGCTGGCCGCCGGTCGGCGGCTGCGGGACGGCTGTCCGGGCTGTGGCCGGCCGGCGCGCGGCGATCCAGCTGGGTCGTCCGGGCCCACCGGGACCGCCGGGACGTCCGGGACCGAAAGCGGGGTGCGGGCGCCGTCGTGGGCGTTCGCGGCCGGTTACGCGGCGGTTCTCGGGTGCGTGATCCGGTTCGGCGCCCAGGCCATGGTCGGGTTCAGCCACGTGGCGGCCCCCGCGACCACTGCCGCGGGCAGGGTGGCGGGCCTCGCGTTCGTGGTGGCCCTCGCGCTCGCCGGCACTCTGCTGCCGCTGGCGCAGGTCCACCGCTTCGGACGGGTCTGGCCGCGCTGGGTGCTCGGCCTCGCCGGTCGCCGGGTGCCGCGGTGGCTGGTCCTCGGCCCGGGACTGGCCGTCTCGGTCGGGATGACGGCGTACTTCGGAACCGGCCTGGTCCAGCTCCTCTCCCAGCCGGCCGGTGCGGCGCAGACCGACGGGTTTCCGCTCTGGTTCATGGGGGTGGCCATGTCCGCGTACCTCCTGTGGGGTGGGGGCCTCGGCGTCGCCGCGCTCTCCTACCGCCTGCTCACCCGGCCGCGGTGTGCATGGTGTGGAGCGCGGGCCGAGCAGGCCGGGATTCTGTTGGTACGCCGGGATCCTGTCGGTGCGGCGGGATAATGTCCGCGCGGTGGGCGGGACCGGGACACGCACCCCGGTCCTTCGCACGGATGGGCCCACCACCCGACACAGCACGGGGAAGGCGGCCATGAACGACCAGCAACCCGAACCCCACCCGTCCGAGCAGCCGGGACCCGCCCACTCGGCAGCAGGCGGCGCCGACATCCTGGCCTCCGACGCCGAGCGGGAGGCGGTCGTCACCCGGCTGAACTCCGCGTGCGGCGAGGGCCGGCTGACGTTGGAGGAGTTCAGCGACCGGCTGGAACGCTCCTACACCGCACGCACCCGCGGCGAACTCGAACCCCTCCTCCGCGATCTGCCGGTCGGCGCCGAGGAGGCCGCCGAGGCCGCCGTACGCCCCTCCGCGGGTCGCGGTCGCACCGACTGGCACGTGACGCCTCTGGGCGGGCTGCGCCGGGGTGGCCGCTGGCGGATGCGCGACCACCTGGTGTCGGTGACGCTGATCGGCGGTGTCGACCTCGACCTGCGGGAGGCCCAGCTGGACGCGCCGGAGGTCACCCTGACCTCGGTGTCGCTCATCGGGGGCGTCAGCCTCACCGTCCCGCCCGGGGTCTCGGTGGTGACCGAGGGGTTCAGCCTGCTCGGTGGCCGCCGGATCGACGTCGACGAGGTGGCCGGCGACGACGCGCCGACGCTGCGGGTTCGCGCGTTCTCCCTGCTCGGAGGTCTGCGGGTGGCGAGCTCCCGGCCCTACGACAGGTTCCGCGCCGCCCGGGAGGGCAGACGCGAGGCCCTCGCCGACGCCCGGGCCCAGCGTGGCGCGGCGCTCGGCGAGGCCCGGGCCCAGCGCAGGTCCGCGCTCGCCGGTGCCCGGGCCGAACGCCGGGACGCACTGCGCGATGCCCGCCAGGCCCGGCGGGATGCCCGGCGCGGCCGCCGGGGCGGGTAGCTCGACGTCCTCCAGGCCCGCCACGCCTGGTCCGGGTAGGAGGTGCCAGGGTCTGATGGGAGGATGTGCGGCATGGCCGCGTTCTTGTGTCTCCCGACCGGATCGGGACTCACTCTCGCCGACATCGAAGACTGGGCGTCTCGTGCCCGCGCGCTCGGCGCGGCCGACGACGCCGAGGTGGTGGTCGGCGAGCCCCCGCTGGCCGACGGCGGCGAGCCCCTGACGCTGAGCGTCCCCGTCAACGTCAGCCGCACGGTCCTCCCCGACGCCTGACCTACCCCGCGTCCTGACCTACCCGGCGTCCTGACCTACCCGGCGTCCTGACCTACCCGGCGTCCTGACCTACCCGACGTCCTGACCTCCCCGGCGTCCGACGGACGTCCGAGCTGCGCGCCTCCGCACGGATCCCCTGCCGCGGGTGCGACCTGCCCCCGCCGTGCTCGCGCTGTTCACGTTCGTGTGCAGTGGATTCCTCTTGCCCCGACGGTGGTGATAGTTCAGACCTGCCGGTTCCGTTCACCGACAGGAAGGTCCCACCATGCCCGACGCCAGCCCCGACGCCAGCCCCCACAGCACGTCTGCCGCCAGGCCCAACGTGGTGGTCGTCTTCACCGACCAGCAGCGCTGGGACACCACCGGGGTGCACGGCAACCCGCTGGACCTCACCCCGAACTTCGACGCGATGGCGCGCACCGGGACACACGTGGTCCAGGCGTGTACGCCGCAACCGGTGTGCGCACCGGCACGGGCGGCGATCCAGACCGGCGCATACCCCACCACCACCGGCGTGTTCCGCAACGGCCGTACCCTCCCCGCCGACGTGCCCACGCTGGCCAGCTGCTTCGCGGACGCGGGCTACTCCACGGGATACATCGGCAAGTGGCACCTCGCCGACGAGGAGCCGGTGCCGCCGGGCAAGCGCGGCGGCTACCAGAGCTGGCTCGGGGCGAACGTGCTGGAGTTCGTCTCCGACGCCTACCGCACGGTGATGTTCGACGACGACGGCGAGCCGGTGATGTTGCCGGGCTACCGGTCGGACGCGGTGTTCGACGCGGCGATCCGGTTCGTCGCCGACCAGACCGGCCCGGACGGGTCCGGGACCCGGCAGCCGTTCTTTCTCTTCGTGTCGCTGATCGAGCCCCACCACCAGAACGAGGTGGACACCTATCCGGCACCCGAGGGCTACGCCGAGCGCTACCAGGGCCGCTGGCTCCCGCCGGACCTTGCCACACTGTCGGCACAGGGCGGCACGGCACACCAGCACCTCGGTGGTTACTGCGGGCAGATCCGCCGGGTCGACGAGGGACTCGGGCGGCTGGTCGACGCGCTGCGCAGCCTGGACCTGCTCGACGACACGGTCCTCGCGTTCACCTCCGACCACGGCAGCCACTTCAAGACCCGCAACGGGGAGTACAAGCGCTCCTGCCACGACGCCTCGATCCGGGTGCCGCTCGCCCTGCGCGGCCCGGGCTTCGACGCCGGTGGCGCGCTGAACAGGCCGGTGAGCACGATCGACCTGCCGCCGACCCTGCTCGACGCCGCCGGCGTGGACGTGCCGAAGCAGATGCAGGGCCGGTCGTTCCTGCCGCTGGTCCGCGATCCCGGCGCCGAGTGGCAGGAGGAGGTGTTCGTCCAGGTGAGCGAGTCGGAGGTGGGCCGCGCGATCCGCACGCCCCGGTGGAAGTACTACGTCGTCGACCCGGACGCCCACCCCTGGAACGAATCCGCGGGCACGCGGTATGTCGAGACGGCGTTGTACGACCTGGCCAACGACCCGTACGAACTCCGCAACCTGGCCGGACTCACGTCCCACCGGCAGGTCGCGGACCAACTGCGGGAACGGCTGACCGCCCGGATGGTGGCGGCCGGTGAGGCCGCACCCGAGATCGTGCCCGCACCCGAGGCGGCCGCCGGGCCGCAACGCCGGGTCGACCCCGCCGCACACTCCGGCCGGTGGACGCCGGTGCGGTTCGGGCACCAGCGGCCCGGGTCCGGGGCCGGTCCGAGGGCGCACGGGGTCACCGACGCGCAGCCGTGAGGTAGGCCGCCGACTCCGCCTGCCCGAAGTGCTCGGCCCAGCCGAGCGGGGTAGCCGCGAAGGTCGGGTCGGCACGGTCCAGGTCGGCGCCGTGCTCGACGAGGAGCCGCACCACGTCGAGCGCGCCGGCTCCGGCCGCGTAGTGGAGCGGGGACGGCGCGGACGAACTCTCGGGCGCGTCCACGCCGAACCCGAGGTCGACGAGGAGGCGCACGGCGTCCCAGCGTTGGCGCGAGGCGGCCCGGGACACGATGCCGGGGTCGTCCGCGCCGAGGCGTTCGACCACGCCCGGATCCTGGGCGCGCAGCCGCTCCGCCTCGGCTTGGTCGCCGCGCAGGCACGCGTCGGCGAACGGGTCGTGCGGGCGCTGGTGTTGGTACAGGTCGCGGACGACCCCGATCTCAGCACCGTGGTGGATCAGCTCGTCCAGGATGTGCAGCGCGAACGCCGCACCATCGGAGTCGGCGAAGGGGCCCGCGATCTGGCCCATCGGCCGGGACAGCGCCTCGCCGGTCACCGCGGCGAGCCGTCGGCGCCAGATCGCGTGCGCGCGTTCGAGGGCGGCGACACCCGCGTCGGCGGTGCCTTGCGGCCGGTCAGGCTCCTCGTCCGGCCCGACCGGCAGCCCGAGCCAGGTGGCGGTCCGCTCGGCGCCGAGAACGTCGGTCACGTGGGCGATCCGCCAGGCCAGCGTGGTGAACGGCGCCGGCTGCGTGGGCATGGCCGACCCGTCGGCGGCGTACGCGCCGTCTCCGGTCGGTCTCACCGTCCAGGCATCGGGCACCGGCTCCCAGAGGTATTCCTCGTCGGCGAGGCCACCGAGCCGGCGGTGGAGTCGCTGCCAGGCGAAGTCGGAGAGGTCGAGCAGGTGTGCCCTCATCGAACTGCTCGTCGCGGGGTCGGCGCAGGAGCCGGTCGGGGGGTTCGTCGGGCTGGTCATGGCCGAACGCTAGCCCCGGTGGCGGACAGTTCCGGTCCGGCATTCTCGGCGAACCACGAGGTCAGCGGACGCAGCGCGGCGAACTCCGCGAGCACCCGGTCGACCACCTCCGGCGTCTGCAGCCATGCCTCGCCACCGACCGGACGGGCGGCGGTCAACGTCCGGTGGCGCAGCAGCTCCGCCCGGGGATGGTCCGGCGCGTAGCCGCGGGGCACCCGCTTGAGCAGGTCACCGGCGATGTCGTACCCGTCCGCGGCCAGTCCGTCGACGATCTCCGCCAGCTCCGCACCGGCGTCCCCGGCGACCGAGGCCCGGTAGCGCTCGATCTGCTCCCCCGGTGCGTACCACCACGAACACTGAACGGCCAGGCCGTCGAGATCGAACCACAGCCCCAGCTCGACGTTGGGTGCGACCCGGACCATGCCGCACTGCCGCTGCCACGGCCACAGCATCTTGGCGAAGCCCCACACGTGGAAGTCGTCGTAGGCCTCGTCGGCATCGGCGACCTCCCCCAGCAACTCGATCATCGGCTTGCGGACCAGCCGCTCACGGTCGCGCCGATGTCGTTCGCGCTCGGCCAGAGTCGGGTCGCCGTCCAGCCGCAGCAGCACGTCGAACGCCTCCTCAGGCCAGCCGGTGCAGCGACGTTCGTCGGTGTGGTTCGCGGGTTGGTTCGAAGGTCGTCCCACGGGGGCCTCCCGGGCGGATGCGGGATCGCGGATGAGGGTGTGCGGAGCATGCCACCGCCCACCGACAACCGGTGGTGGCCGCCGATCCGTCGCCGAGGTCTGGCCCCCGGCGAGCGCGCGCGGAAGAATCGCCGGGTCATGGAGGTCATGGAGGTCATGGACGTCATGGATACCGCCGCGCGCCTTCTCCGGCTGCTCTCCCTCCTGCAGGCCCGCCCGCACTGGCCTGGCGAGGAGCTGTCCGAACGCCTCGGCGTGACTCCGCGTACGGTCCGTCGCGACGTCACCCGGCTGCGCTCCCTCGACTACCCCGTACGAGCCGACCTGGGTACGCATGGCGGGTACCGCCTCGGCGCCGCCGGCCGGCTGCCTCCGCTCCTGCTGGACGACGACGAGGCGGTGGCCATCGCGGTCGGGCTCGGCGTCGCCGCGACCACCGCCGTGTCCGGCGTGGCCGACGCCGCGGTCGCCGCACTCGCGAAACTCGACCAGGTGCTGCCGGTCAGGCTGCGGGAACGCGTCAGCGCCGTCCGGGCGAGCACCGTGCAGCTGCCCGGGCCGGAACTCCCCCGGGTGGACGCCGACGTCCTGGTCCTCCTGGCCACCGGGTGCCGGCGTACGGAGGGAGTGCGGTTCGGCTACCTCGACCACCAGGGACGGGCCAGCGAGCGGTCGGTCGAGCCGTACCGCATCGTGCACACCGGCCGCCGGTGGTACCTCGTGGCCCGCGACCGGGACCGCGCCGACTGGCGTACGTTCCGGGTCGACCGGGTGCGGGACCCGGTGCTGACCGGCCGGCGGTACGAGCACACCGACCCTCCGGACGCGGTCGCCATGGTGTCTGAAGGGACCAACCTCGCACCGTGGTCGATCCAGGCCCGGCTCCGGGTTCCGTTCGACCTGGCGGAGGCCCGCCGGCGGTTCCCGCCCAGCGTCGGCGTGCTGGAACCCGACGGCGAGCCGGGCGAGGACAAGGCGCCGTCGACGATCCTGCGGGTGGCCGCCAACGAGCTGGGCCCGCTGGTGTCGTTCGTCGCCGGGCTGGACTGCGACGTCGACGTCCTGGCGCCCGCGACGTTGCGGGCCGCTGTGCGCGACCACGGCGCCCGGCTGGCCGCACGTCACGGTGACCCGCCCCCCGGGTGATCACCGGCCTACCGGTCGTCGCCCGGTGGCAGTGCTCGCATAGGGTCGACGCAACGATCCCACCCCAACGTCGTCGCCAACGGAGATCACCAGCGATGCTCGACCGCGCCGAAATCGACGCCCTCTTCCCCGCGGACCTGCCCGAGCCGGCGTACTGGGAACAGCAGTACCCGCCCCGGCAGCTGCCCGAGGGCGCGAAGGTGACGCGGGTCGGTCCGTCGCCCACCGGGTCGGCCCACCTGGGTCTTCTCTACGTCGCGATCATCGACCGGTCCGTCGCCGACGAGTCCGGCGGCCGCTACGTCTTCCGGATCGAGGACACCGACCAGGCACGTGAGATGCCGGGCGCGCTGGAGCAGTTCGACCGGGCCTTCGCCTACTTCGCGGTGAAGCCGGACGAGGCCGAGGACCTGCCCGGCGACTACGGCCCGTACCGCCAGTCCCGGCGTTCGCACATCTACCTCAGCTACGTGCGCGAGCTGCTGCGCCAGGACAAGGCGTACCTCTGCTTCGCCACCAAGGAAGAGCTGGCGCAGATCACCGCCACGCAGCAGAAGACGAAGCTGCCGACCGGCTACTACGGTCGCTGGGCGATCTGGCGGGACGCCGAGCCCGACGCCGTGCGGGCCAAGCTCGCCGAGGGCGCGCCGTACGTCGTCCGCTTCCGCGCCCCGGCACGTCCCGGCGCCCGGACCAGGTTCACCGACGCCATCCGGGGCGAGCTCTCCCACGAGTCCAACCGCAACGACGTGGTGATCCTGAAGACCTCCGCGCAGGAGCCGCGGCTGCCGACGTACCACTTCGCGCACGCCGTGGACGACCACCTGATGCGGGTCAACCTGGTGATCCGCGCCGACGAGTGGATCTCGTCGGTGCCGCTGCACCTGCAGCTGTTCGAGGCGCTGGGCTTCGAGGTGCCGGAGTACGCCCACATCGCGCCGCTGAACAAGCAGGACGGCGGCAGCAAGCGCAAGCTGTCCAAGCGCAAGGACCCCGAGGCGTCGGTCGACTTCTTCCTGGAGGCGGGCTACCCCGCGCCGGCCACGCAGTACTACCTGCGCGGCCTGGCCAACGGCCGGCTCGCCGACCTGCCGATGGCGGAGGCGCTGGCGGCACCGATCCGGCTGGCCGACTGCGGCGTGGCGGGTCCTCTGGTCGACGTGGTGAAGCTGTCCGACATCAGCGCCGACCACATCGCCACCCTGTCCGGGGAGGAGATCCTCGACCAGCTCTCCGCGTGGGCGAAGGCGTACGACCCCGAGCTGGTGGACGTCGTGGCGCAGGACCGCGACCTCGCGCTGCGCGCACTGGCCGTCGAACGCGAAGGGGTGGACAACCCCCGCAAGGACCTGCGCCGGTGGTCGGACTTCCGGCCGGTCTACGGCTTCTTCTTCCCGGCGCTGTTTGCCCTGGTCTCCGACCCGGGCGACGAGCGGCTGGGCGGGCTGGACCCGGCCATCGTCCGGACGCTGGCCGGTGAGTTCGCCGACGGGTATCAGGAGCTGGACGACGCGCAGGAGTGGTTCGGCCAGATCCGCGACCTCGCCGCCCGGCACGGCTTCGCCAAGAACGCCAAGGAGTACAAGCGCGACCCGGACGCGTTCCCCGGCTCCATCCGCGAGGCCTCACAGGTGATCCGGGTGGCGCTCACCGGCTCCACCCGCAGCCCCGACCTGTTCTCGGTCGCCCGGGCGCTGGGGGCGCCGGAGGTGCTGCGGCGGGTGCGCGCGCTGACCGGCGACCAGGCGTAGGGCCGAGGCGGACCACGGCGCCCCGATGACGACCACGATCGGGGGTACGGGGGGCACGGAAGGCACGAGCAGCCGGGCCGGTGGGCCGTGGCCGGGCGTACGGATGCGCTCGGGGGCGGCCCTGCTCGGTCCGGCGATGGTCGCTGCGGTCGCCTACGTCGACCCCGGCAACGTCGCCACCAACGTCACCGCCGGCGCGAAGTACGGCTACCTGCTGGTCTGGGTGATCGTCGCCGCCAACCTGATGGCCGGTCTGGTGCAGTACCTCTCCGCCAAGGTGGGGCTGGTCACCGGGCGTTCACTACCGGCGCTGGTCGCGGACGAGCTGTCCCGGCCGGCCCGGCTGGCGTACTGGCTGCAGGCCGAGTTGGTCGCGATCGCCACCGACCTCGCCGAGGTGGTGGGCGGGGCGATCGCGCTGGCGTTGCTGTTCGACCTGCCGCTGCTGGTCGGCGGGCTGGTCACCGGCACGGTGTCGATGGCGGTGCTGGCCGTGCACGACCGGCTCGGCCGGCGTCCGTTCGAACGCGTCATCGGCTCGTTCCTGCTGGTCGTGACGGTCGGTTTCCTCGCCGGCCTGGTGGTGGCTCCCCCGGCGCCCGGCAAGGTCGCCGCCGGGCTGGTCCCGGGGTTCGCCGGTCTGGACAGCGTGCTTCTCGCGACCGCGATGCTCGGCGCGACGCTGATGCCACACGCGGTCTACCTGCACTCCGGCCTGGCCGCCGACGGGCCGACCGCGCGACGGCTGGCCGCCTGGGCCTCCGCGGGACGGCGCTCTGCCGGAACGGACGCCACTGCTGCTCGGGTGCGCCGCCGAGCGGGCCGGGTGGTCCGGCGCTATCTCGCCGTCACCCGGGTCGACGTGCTGGTGGCGATGGTGCTGGCCGGCACCGTCAACCTCGGCCTGCTGCTGGCCGCCGCCACGGCACTGCGAGGGATTCCGGGCACGGACCGGCTGGAAGGTGCGTACGTCGCGATCGCGGACCAGCTCGGCGGCGGGCTGGCGGTGATCTTCGCGGTGGGGCTGCTCGCCTCCGGGCTGGCCTCCACCTCGGTCGGCTGCTACGCGGGCGCGATGATCATGGCCGGGCTGCTGCGCCGGCGGATCCCGCTGCTGGTGCGGCGGCTGGTGACGCTGGTGCCGGCCCTGCTGCTGCTCGGGGGCGGTGTCGACCCCACCCGGGCGCTGGTGCTGTCGCAGGTGGTGCTGTCGTTCGGGGTGCCGTTCGCGGTGGTGCCGCTGGTGCTCCTCACGGCCCGGCGGAGCCTGATGGGCGAGGCCACCAACCACCCGGTCACCACGGCGGCCGCGGGGGTCGTCGCCACCGTGGTGACCGCGCTGAACCTCGGGCTGGTGGCGCTCACCGTCACCGGGGCCGGCTGACCGCACGCGCCGGCGCGGTCCGCCCCCGGACCTGCCGTCAGCCGAGCTTCGGGAACCAGAGGGCGATCTCGCGGGCCGCCGACTCCGGGGAGTCCGAGCCGTGCACGAGGTTCTCCCGGTTGGACAGCGCGAGGTCGCCGCGGACGGTTCCGGCGGCCGCCTTGCGCGCGTCGGTCGCGCCGTTGAGCAGCCGGACGACCTCGACCGCCTGGTCACCCTCCAGCACGGCCGCGACCAGCGGGCCACTCGTCACGAAGTCGCGCAGCGGCGGGTAGAAGGCCTTCTCCACGTGCTCGGCGTAGTGGGCGTCGGCCATCGCCCCGTCGATGGTGCGGAGTTCGAGCGTGACCGGGGCGAGCCCCTTGCGTTCGTAGCGGCTCAGGATCTCGCCGACCAGGCCACGGCGTACGGCGTCGGGCTTGATCAGGACCAGGGTGCGCTCGGACACGCGTACTCCTCGCGGTGAGAGGGGCCGGCGCAGGGGGACGCCGGCCCGGCAGGACGGACAGATCTGACAGGGCTGACAGGACTGACACGACGGACAGGATGCGCAGCGTAACCGGTCACTCGGTGCCGTCCCGCTCGGCCCGGAGCGCGACGACGCGCCGGTCGAGCACGAGGCAGACGAACCACAACACGGCGAAGATCGCGCCGAGGAAGAACATCAGCGGTACGACGACTCCCAGCGCGATCGCCACCACCTGCAGCACCGACCCGATCACCCGCCCGGCGGGATAGCGCAGCAGGCCCGCCGTGACCAGGCAGGCGACCGCGATCCCGCCGCCGACCGCACCGGCCCGGCCGCCGCTGACATCCTCGATCGAGACCGCCACCGGGATGGCCAGGCCGACGATGATCGCCTCGAAGACGAGGATCGCCGCGAGTACCGATCGCACGCCGTCACCGTCCTCCGAGCAGGACCCGGGCCTCGCCGGCGGTGATGACCGAGCCGGTGACCAGGACGCCGCCCGAGCCGAGCGCGCTGGCCTGCTCCTCCGCCAGGCGCATACCGAGGTCCAGCGCCTCGTCCAGTCGCGGGGCGAGGTCGACGCGTTCCTCGCCGAAGATGTCCATCGCGACCTCGGCGAGTTCGGCGGCCGGCATGGCGCGCGCGGTGGAGTTCTGGGTGCACACGATCCGGCTGAGCACCGGCTCGAACGCCTCGAGCACACCCTCGACGTCCTTGTCCGCCATCACCCCGACCACGCCGACCAGCGGCTCGAACGAGAACGACTCGCTGACCGCCGCCGCGGTCGCGGTCGCACCGTGCGGGTTGTGCGCCGCGTCCAGCACCACCGTCGGGCTGCGGCGGACGACCTCCAGCCGCCCGGGCGAGCTGACGTTGGCGAAGCCCTCGCGTACCAGGTCGGCGTCCAGCCCCTCACCCTCGGTGACCCCGCCGGCAAGGAACGCCTCGACCGCCGCCAGCGCCACCGAGGCGTTGTGTGCCTGGTGGACGCCGTGCAGCGGCAGGAAGATCTCGTCGTACGTCCCGTGCAGGCCCTGCAGCGTGAGTTGCTGCCCGCCGACCGCGAGGTCGCGGTTGGCGACACCGAACTCCAGGCCCTCCCGCGCCAACGTCGCGCCGACCTCCGCGGCCCGGCGCATCAGCACCTCCGCGACCTCGACCTCCTGCTGGGCGATCACCGCGACCGCACCCGGCTTGATGATGCCGGCCTTCTCCCCGGCGATCTCCGCGGGCGTGTCGCCGAGGTAGTGCGCGTGGTCGACGGCCACCGGGGTCACCACCGCGACCCGGCCGTCGGCAACGTTGGTGGCGTCGAACCGCCCGCCGAGCCCGACCTCCAGCACCGCCGCGTCCACCGGGGCGTCGGCGAAGACGGCGAACCCGATGGCGGTGACGATCTCGAAGAACGACAGCGGCCGGTCCAGCCGCGGGTCGGCGAGGTCCACGAACGGCATCACCTCGTGGTAGGCCTGCACGAATCGCTCCGGGGACACCGGCTCGCCGGCCAGGCTGATCCGCTCCCGGATCTCGGCCAGGTGCGGGCTGGTCAGCCGACCGGCTCGCACACCGAACGCCGCCAGCAGCGAGTCCACCATCCGGGCGGTGGAGGTCTTGCCGTTGGTGCCGGTCAGGTGGATCACCGGCGCGGCGTGCTGCGGCTCACCCAGCAGCTCGCACAGCAGCCGGATCCGCTCGAGGGTGGGGCCTTCGACCGACTTGTGCTCGGGCAGCCGGCGCAGCAGCGCCCGCTCCACCTCGGCGTAGGCCTCCTGAGCGGCTCTGTCGGCACTGGCAGCCCCACCCGCCCTGGCGGCCCTGCCGGCCCGGCCGGCGTCACCGCGCGCCATGGCGACCAACTCCTGCTCGTGTAGTCACCCGGGCATTGTTTCGCGCACGGGCGCCGGGCCGCCGCAAGGGGTCCCAGGTCGACATCCGGGGCGGCGTCGAGCGACGGGCTCCTCGGCTCACCCGGGAACGCGCTTCCGGTCGACGACCGCGGTATCGAGATCGTTCGACCGTCACGATGTAGCTCCTGTGTAGCGGCGCAGGCCGAGCCGCCAGCATCCGACGGCGAGTGCGCACGCGAGTGCGGCTCCGGCAACGGTTGCGGCGAGGACTGGTAGGCGTGGCCCGGACAGGAGTGTGGTGGTCGGGATGGTGGCGATCAACGTGAGCGGGAACAGGTAGGTGAGGACCAGCCGTAGGGGGCGACGGTAGATGTCGGTGGGAAAGCGGGCGAGCTGCCAGGCTGAGCTGTAGAAGACGTCGAGCTGCAGGCGTGGCGCCCAGAAGGCCAGGCATGCCAGCAGGACTCCCATCGCCCAGGTCACCGCCAGTCCGGCCGCAAGGGTGATCAGCCAGGCCGCGATCGCGACGTGACCAGGTAGCTGACCGTGCCTGTCGAGTCCGAGTGCTAGGACGCCGAGTCCGAGCACGAACTGGAGCAGCGCCAGAGGGGTCGACCTGGCGAGGCTGGCCAGGAAGAGGGTCGGCGCCGGCTGAAGCAGGTAGGTGTCGAGCTTGCCCTGGCGGATGCCGTTCTCGGGGAACCAGGAGAGATTGGGGTCGATGAAGGCGCTCTTGAGGCTGCTGAGCAGTTGGTAGGTGCCGATCAGTACGTACGCCTGCGCTTCCGACCAGCCGGCCAGTGAGTCGGTTCGGGCGAACACGATGAACACCGTGGCGAGCGTGGAGCCGAGGCCGATGATCGACACGACGATGTCGAACAGCAGGTTGATGCGGAAGGTGACAGTGCGCTGCATCGACATGGCGAATCCGGCGCCGAACAGGCTGAGTAATTTCATGCGCCCACCACCGTGTATCGACGGATTCCGGCACGCCACAGCACAACGACGGCGGTGATGATCACCACGATCCACACGGCCTGATAGCCGAGTCCGGTGAGCAGTGGGGCCAGGCCGTGCACCCGTCCCGAGGCGACGTCGGCAGGCAGGCCGAGCATGCCGTAGAACGGCAGGACCTCACCGATTCCGCGCCAGGGCTCGGGGAGGAAGGCCAGTGGTGCGACGGTGCCGCCGAGCAGAGAGTTCAGGGTCCACCCGAAGCCCACGATCGAATGGACCCGTTCGGTCCAGAAGGCGGTGAGGGACAGCAGGAAGGTCCACGAGAAGCTGAGCGCGGCGCCGAGGACGAAGACCGGAACGGCTTCGAGGATCGAGGTCCAGGTCAGGGCGACGCCGAAGGCGAACCCGGTCAGCAGGACAAGGGGAACTCCCATCACCGTCAGCCAGGCACGGATGGCGATGTTCGTGCCGATGACGTTGACCACCACGGGTTGCGGCCTCAACAGGTCGTGGCTGATCGTTCCGTCGTAGAGCTTCTCGGAGAAGGTGAACTGCTCGAACGACTCCGTCATCACGGTGACCAGGATCAGCGCCACGTAGTAGGTCGCGACGTAGGGATCGTGTGGATACACCGCCGACCAGACGAACATCCCGATGAGCGGACCGAGCACCGCCTGGACGACGAGGGTGAGGAGGAACCACCAGGTGCCGGACCATTCGAGCACCTCCACGCGGACCCGCCAGGCGATCAGGCGCAGCAGCCGTGTGGGACGCAGGTCGGGCCCGCTTCCGGCAGGCGGGCGCAGGGTGGGCGCGCTCATCGAACCCCTTCCCGGTACGCCCTGTCGATGACGACCTCGAGGGGCGCCTCTTCGACGGCAAGATCGGCGACGTCCAGCTCGGTGAGCAGCCGGGCGGTGGTCCGGGCGACCTCCTCGCGCGGCACCCGCAGGACGCAGGTCCCGTTCGACGACTCGACGAGTTCACCCGCCGCCCGCAGACGTTCCGGATCGACGTTCGGCGCGGTCAGGCGGATGAGCTTGTACGGCGAGAGCCTGGCCGCCAGCTCGTCGAGCTTCCCGTCGTAGCGCAGCTTCCCCTCGTCGATCAGCACCAGCCGCGGGCAGAGCGAGGCGACATCGGCCATGTAGTGACTGGTCAGCAGCACGGTCGCGCCAGTCTGGCGGGCGTACTCGGCGACGAACCGACGAATCGCGGTCGCGCCCGTGACGTCCAGGCCAAGCGTGGGCTCGTCGAGGAACATCACCTCCGGCCGGTACAGCAGCGACAACGCCAGGCCGGCGCGCATCCGCTCACCCAGGCTCAACGCCCGAAGCTGACGGTGCAGCAGATCCTCGAGCTCGAGCAGGTCGGTGAGTTCCTCGAGGTTGTGCGCGTACTCCGCCGCGGGAACCTCGTAGAGCAGTCGCTGGTACCGCAGGGTGTCCAGCACCGTCAGCTCCTGTGAGCCGCCCACCGGCTGGCTGCCACGGATGAACGCGATCCGGCGGAGGAAGTCCGCGCGCCGCTGCCACGGGTAGTGACCCAGCACCCGAACCTGCCCGGACGTGGCGTGCAGCAGACCGGACAGGATCTTCATCGTCGTCGTCTTGCCGGCGCCGTTGGGGCCGATGAAGCCGACAACCTCCCCGGGGCCGAGAGTGAACGACACGTCCTGGACCGCGGGCACCTCCCGATGCCGACGCCGGAACACCGAGCCAACGGTCGCCTTCCAGCCGGACTCACGAATCGGAGCCCGGTACGTCATGCCCAGGTTCTCCACGACAACCGCATCCACAAGAAGCCCTCTCACCGAGCGAGAATTCACGCGGACGACCGTAGGGAGGAATGGCGTCACCGGATGGCCTATTTGCCTGGGATAGTCGAACCATGCGTGCCGAACGACTGCTCCGGCTTCTCCTGCGTCTGCAGACCCACGGTCAGTCGACCGTGGGTCAGCTCGCGCAGCACCTGGAGGTCTCGCCACGAACTGTCCAGCGCGATCTTGATGCCCTGAGCCTTGCCGGTGTGCCCGTCTACTCGGTGCGCGGTCGCGGAGGCGGCTGGGCACTGCTCCCCGACTACCGCACCCGGCTCACCGGACTCACGCCGGCCGAGGTGATGTCGGTGTTCGTCGGCTCGACCGCGCACGTGCTCGCCGACCTGGGCTTGGACGCCTCCAGCGACCAGGCCTCGGCCAAGCTCATCGCGGCACTACCCGAGGGGACACGACGCGAGGCCGAGTTCGCTCGCCAACGGCTCCTGGTCGACCACGCCGGCTGGGACGACCGCCGGGAGGCGCCGCGCTGGCTGGACCTGTGCCGGCAGGCGATCTGGGAGGAGCGGCGGATCGCGATCACCTACCGGGATCGGACGGAGCCGTTCAGGGTCGAGTCACTCGGGCTGGTCGCCAAGAACCGGACGTGGTACCTCGTCGCAGCCAAGCCGAACAGGCCTCGAAACGATCCGGTGCGCACCTACCGGCTGAGCAGAATCACCTCGGCGACCCTGACCGACGAAGCATTCACCAGGCCAAGCGACTTCGACCTCACGCAGCACTGGGCTCAGACGCAGCGACGGTTCCGGGCGACCTTGCCGTCCTACCCGATCGTGGTGCGGGTGCGAGACCACGCCGTCCGGCGGTTTCGGCCGACAGCACCCGTGAAGGCTGACATCGACGGCTGGTCCCTGGTCCATGCGGACCTCGAGAACGTCGACGAGGCATGCGCAGCCGTGCTGGCCCTGGCCGGCGACGCCGTGGTCGTCGCACCACCGGAGCTGTCGACCACGGTGCGCCGCGCGGCGGGAAGGATCGTCGAATCCCACTGACAACCATCAACCACGCCGAAATCGTGCCGGGTCACCGATGCTGCTGGCGGACGAGCTCCACCAGGCGGGCCAGCAGCGCCGCGCGGCGGGGCAGCTGCGCGACCTCGACGTACTCACCTGGCGCGTGGGCGTTCGCGCCGACCGCGCCCAGCCCGTCCAGCGTCGGGGTGCCCACACCCGCGGCGATGTTGCCGTCGGAGGCGCCGCCGACGCTCGCGCCGGTCAGGGGTTCGAGCCCGAGCTCTCCGGCCGCCAGCTGGGCAAGTGCGAACAGCTCCGCCGAGGCCGACGGTTCCAGCGGAGGATGCGCCCAGCCGGCCAGCACCTCCACGGCGGTGCCGGCGACCGACGGGTCGAGGCCACGGATCGCGGCGTCGATCCGGTCCCGGTCGGCCGCCGAGGCCACCCGTACGTCGACGTGGACCGACGCGGCGGCCGGCACGGTGTTGTTCGTGGTTCCGGCAGCCAGCACGGTCGGGGTCACGGTCGGGCCGTGCGGCCCCTCGTCCAGCTCCGCGAGCGCCACCACCAGGTGGGCCAGCGCGACACCGGCGTTGGAGCCGTTCCAGGGTTCGAGCCCGGCGTGCGCCGCCCGGCCGCGCACCCGCAGCTCGTAGTGGGACACGCCTCGGCGCGCGGTCTTCAGCGCGCCTCCCCCAGCGCTGGCCTCGAGGACGAACGCCGCGGCACTGACGCGGGCCTCCTCCTGGATCAGGCTTCGCGAACTCGGTGCGCCGATCTCCTCGTCACCGGTCACCAGGACGGTCACTCCGTCACGGTTGGGCAGGACCGACAACGCGTGGAACAGCTGCACCAGCCCGGCCTTCATGTCGAAACAGCCGGGGCCGTACGCCAGCCCGTCGCGTACCCGCCAGGGGTGTTCGGCCAGTGAGCCCACCGGCCACACCGTGTCGTGGTGCCCGAGCAGCAACACCCGCGGCCCACCCGGCCCGCCGCCGAAGCGCCACCGCAGGTGGGTACGCCCGTCCGCGACGATGCGTTCCGGCGCCTGCCCGGTCAGGCGTTCCCCGAGCTCGGCGACCACGTCCGCGCTGGCGGCCACCGCGGCCAGGTCCGCCGACGGCGACTCCTGGCACACCAGCCTCGCCAGGTCGTCCACCATCGCCGGCAGGGCGTCCGTGAGCGACCGCAGGGTTTCCTCGATCGAGCGCACCGGCGTCAGCCGGCGGGCAGGGCGGCGAGCTGCGCCTCCAGCCGGGCGATGTCGGCCTCGGCCGTGGCGTACTGGCGGTTCACCTTGTCAACCACCGGTTGCGGTGCCTTGGCGAGGAACTCCGCGTTGCCGAGCTTGCGCTGCGCCTGGTCACGGTCCTTGCGGGCGTTGCCGAGGTCCTTCTCCAGCCGCCGCCGCTCGGCCGCCACGTCGATCGTGCCGGCGGTGTCGAGCTCCACGCGGACGTCGCCGACCGGAAGGGACGCCGACGCGGTGAAGTCGGGGCCCGCCTCCTCCAGCCGCAGCAGGGTGCGGATCGCGGGCTCGTGCGCGGCGAGGACGCCGGCCTCGATGCCGACCAGCCGGGCCGGCACCCGCTGCCCGGGACGCAGGCCCTGGTCGGAACGGAACCGCCGGACCTCGGTCACCAGCCGTTGCAGGGCAGCGATCTCGGCCTCCGCGGCCGGGTCGGCGTACGCCTGCTCAGGGGCCGGCCACGCGGCGACGACCAGCGACCGCTCGGCCCCGGCCGCAGCCTCGACGTCAACGCCGTCTATGCCGTCCACGCCGTCAATGCCGCCTTGCGTCAGCGCGAGCCACAGCTCCTCGGTGACGAACGGCATCACCGGGTGCAGCAACCGCAGCAGCCGGTCCAGGACGTGCCCGAGCACCGCCCGGGTGGCCTGCGCCGCGTCGCCACCCGCTGTCAACGACGTCTTGGCGAGCTCGACGTACCAGTCGCAGAACTCACCCCACGCGAACGCCTGGATCGTCTCACACGCCTTGGCGAACTCGTAGCCGTCGTAGGACGCGTCGACCTCGGCGATCACAGTGTGCAGGCGGGACAGGATCCACCGGTCGGCGCTGGACAACCGCTCCGCCGGCGGCACCGGCAGCGCGGCGGACGCGCCGTTCATCAGCGCGAAGCGGGAGGCGTTCCACAGCTTGGTGGCGAAGTTGCGCGAGCCCTGTGCCCACTCCTCGGTGATGGGCACGTCGGAGCCGGGGTTGGCGCCGCGGGCGAGGGTGAAGCGGGTGGCGTCGGCGCCGTATCGGTCGATCCAGTCCAGCGGGTCGACGACGTTGCCGAACGACTTCGACATCTTCTTGCCGTGTGCGTCGCGGACCATGCCGTGCAGGACGATCTCGCGGAACGGCACGCTGTCGGCGGGGCCGCGGTCCTTCATGGCGTACAGCCCGAACATCGCCATCCGCACGACCCAGAAGAACAGGATGTCGTAGCCGGTGACGAGCACGCTGGTCGGGTAGTAGCGCGCGAGGTCGGGTGTCTGCGCGGGCCAGCCGAGGGTGGAGATCGGCCACAGCCCGGACGAGAACCACGTGTCCAGAACGTCCTCGTCCTGCGTCCAGCCCGGGCCGCTCGGCGGCTGCTCGTCCGGCCCGACGCACACCACCTCGCCGTTCGGCCCGTAGTGGACCGGGATGCGGTGGCCCCACCACAGCTGCCGTGAGATGCACCAGTCGTGCATGTTGTCGACCCAGGAGAAGTAGCGCTTGGCGAGCTCGGGCGGGTGGATCGTGATCCGCCCGGACCGCACGGCCTCGCTGGCGGCGCTGGCCAGCGGCTCCACCTTCACGAACCACTGCAGGGAAACCCGCGGCTCGACGACCGTGTCGCAGCGCTGGCAGTGGCCGACGGCGTGACGGTACGGCCGGACCTCGCGTTCGATCCGTCCGTCGGCCCGCAGCGCCGCGACCACGGCGGGCCGCGCCTCGAACCGGTCCAGCCCCTGGAACGGCCCGTGCGCGGTGATCACGCCGTGCTCGTCCATGACCACCAGGCTGGGCAGGTCGTGCCGGCGGCCGATCTCGAAGTCGTTGGGGTCGTGCGCGGGGGTGACCTTCACCGCGCCGGTGCCGAACGCCGGGTCGACGTGCTCGTCGGCGACCACCGGGATCCGGCGGCCGGTCAACGGCAGCTCGACCTCGGTGCCGACGAGGTGGGTGTAGCGCTCGTCGTCGGGGTGCACCGCCACGGCGGTGTCGCCGAGCATCGTCTCCGCGCGGGTGGTGGCGACCACGAGAGCGTTGTCACCTTCGCCGTAGCGGATGGAGACCAGCTCGCCGTCGTCGTCAGAGTGCTCCACCTCGATGTCGGAGAGCGCGGTGAGACAGCGCGGGCACCAGTTGATGATCCGCTCGGCGCGGTAGATCAGCCCGTCCTCGTACAGCTGCTTGAACATCGTGCCGACGGCCCGCGACAGCCCCTCGTCCATGGTGAACCGCTCGCGGGTCCAGTCGACGGAGTCGCCGAGCCGGCGCATCTGGCCGAGGATCTTGCCCCCGGACTCGGCCTTCCAGCGCCACACCCGCTCCACGAACGCCTCCCGGCCGAGGTCGTGGCGGGACAGACCTTCCTTGGCGAGCTCGCGTTCGACGACGTTCTGGGTCGCGATGCCGGCGTGGTCCATGCCCGGCAGCCACAGCGCGTCGAAGCCCTGCATGCGGCGCCGGCGGACCAGGACGTCCTGGATCGTGTGGTCGAGCGCGTGCCCCACGTGCAGGGAGCCGGTGACGTTCGGCGGCGGGATGACGATTGAGTACGGCGTGGCGTCGGGCTTGCCGCTCGGAGTGAAGTAGCCGCGCTCGACCCACCGCTCGTAGAGCGTGCCTTCCACCTCGGCCGGAACGAACGTCTGCGGAAGCTCGGGCGCGGACTCGGGCCGCTGCGGCGCACTCATGCGGTGAAGTTTAGGGACCGGCTCCCAGCCTCCGATCACGCGGGAACGGCGCGTCGCGCCGGCATGGCGTCCAGCCCGATAGACAGAGTGTCTATCACGGTTGACGGTGGAGCAGCTGTCTAGCACAGTGGACGAATGACATTGGACGAAGAACTCCTCGCCAAGGCGCGTACCGCCCGGGAGCGGCTCGTCTCCCTCCAGCACGACGCGGAGATCGCCCAGGCCGACTACCACTACGCGATCCGGGTACTCCACGCCGGCGGCGGCTCCATGCGGGAGATCGCCGACGCACTCGACCTCAGCCACCAACGGGTCCACCAGGTGGTCGACGCGGGCGATCCCGCGGCGGGGCGCAGGTCCGCCGAGCGTGCCGACCGCGACCGGGACCGCGCCGAACGCGACCGGACCCGCGCCGAGGGCGACCGCGACCGGGCCGAACGCGACCGGGACGGGGCCGAACGCGACCGGCAGCGTGCCGAGCGCGCCGAGCGGCGCAAGGCCCAGGCAGAGGCCCGCCGGGAGCGGGCCGAGCAACGGCAGGCCCGCCGTACCGAACGCCGGAATCGCCCCGAGCAGTCGGGCGGCGCTGAACAGTCCGGTCCGCCCGGCGTACCCGGGTACGACCAGTTGTTCGCCGACACCCGGCACGTCCTCGACCTCGCGCGGGATGAGGCGGTCGGGTTCGGGCACAACTACATCGGCACCGAATCCCTGCTGCTGGGCCTGATCCGGGCCAACCAGGGCAACGCCGGCCGGCTGCTCGACGCCGCCGGCGTCGACCTCGAAACCGCCCGGGCGGGTGTCGAACGCATCATCGGCCGCGGCGCCGAATCCACGGACGCGGAGCTGGTCCCGATGACGCCGCGGGCAGCGAAGGTCGTGGAGCTGGCGCTGCGCGAGGCCAGACACGACCGCGCCGACCTCGCCCGCGGCGAGCACCTGCTGCTGGCCCTGCTGCGGGAGGGCAAGGGCGTCGCGGCGCAGATCCTGGCCGAGGCGGACTTCGGCCGCTACGACGACGTACGCCGGCGACTGGGCCGGGCCGGGCTGCGCTGCTCGTTCTGTGGCCGCGACGGGCTGCGGACCGACCGGCTGATCGCCGGACCGGGCGTCTTCGTCTGCCGCGAGTGTGTCGACGACGCGGCGCGGCTGCTGGCCGGCGAGGAGCCGGACTCTCCCGAGACGGCCGACCGGCTCGCACTGGTCGCCAGTGACAGCGATCGGGAGGTGGCCACCTGCGGGTTCTGCGGCAAGCCGGGCGCCGAGGTAGAGCAGCTGGTCGCCGGGCCGGACACCGCGATCTGCGCGGGCTGCGTCGAGTTGTGCGGGCAGATCGCCGACGAGCGGAGCGGCAGCGGCCGATGAGCCGGCGGTTCGACCGTACGGAAATTCGGCTGGCGATGGGCGTCGAACCCGGGCACACTGCCCGGGTGCACCCCGCGAACTCCCCCGAAACCGGCGCCGGCCGTCCCGCCTACGCGCTGCGTGCCGCCACCGCCGACGACGCTGCTTTCATCGCCGAGATGACCCTCGAAGCGTTCAACTGGTCACCGGACCGGCCGGCGTTCACTCTCGAGCAGTTCTGGGCGGACCCGGCGCTGCGGAAGTACGTCGAGGGCTGGCCGGCGCCTGGTGAGCAGGGCGTGGTCGCAGTCGCCAGGGCCGAATCCGGGAAAGAATCCGAGAGCGACGACCCGGCGGGCCGGCCGGTCGGCGCGGCGTGGTGGCGCTACTTTCCCGCCGACAAACCCGGGTACGGCTTCGTCGCCGAGGACGTGCCCGAGGTGAGCATCGCGGTGGCGCCGGACTGGCGCGGACGCGGGCTGGGCCGGGCGCTGATCCGGGCGGTCGTCGACCAGGCGCGGGCGGCCGGGGTGCCACGGCTCAGCCTGAGCGTCGAACGCGCCAACCACGCGGCCGCGCTCTACGCGGCCGAGGGGTTCGAGGTCGTGGGCGGCGACGAGAACGCCGACACCATGGTCCGGAAGATCTGAGGCCGCAAGCGGGAGCAGACGAGATCAGGCCGGGATCCGGCAGGGATCAGTCAGGTTCGGCCGCGGCACGGCCGGTGTGCCGGAGCCAGAGCAACCCGAGGATCGGCAGCACCAGCGGCACGAACAGATACCCCCGCCCGAACACCGACCACACCGTGGCGTCCGGGAAGGCCACCGGGTCGAACAGGCTGAAGAACCCGATCGTCAGCACCCCGGCGAGTTCGACGCCGCACGCGCACCAGGCCACCTTGCGAGCGGTCGGGCCGCCACGGGCGAGCGCCACGGTGGCCACGACGTAGACCACCGCCGAGAACGCCGACAGGACGTACGCCAGCGGGGCCTCGGCGAACTTCGTGAGCATCTGCACCGTGGCCCGCGACGTCGCGGCCACGGCGAACACCGCGTACACCGCGACCAGCACCCGGCCCGGGCCGGACCGGGTGCTCGCCGGCACCGGCCGCTCGTCAGGCACCGGCCCACACCTGCTGCATCCGCAGGACGAGCACGACGACCACCAGGGCGCCCACGCCGAGCACGACGCTGCTCCAGCGGTTGCGTTCGGAGGCCGCCCACAGCACGGCGACGGGCATCACCAGCACCGACACCACGAGGTAGGCGAGGAACGTCCCGAACTCCGCCGGCCGCTCACCTCTGACGAGCTGGACGACCGCGGCCACCAGTTGGACCAGGGCGAGGATCTCGACCAGCGCGGCGCCGCCGACCTGCAGGGTGCCCGGCAGGCGGTTGAGCACCGCGCTCACCAGAGCCAGCACGGCGTACGCCAGTGCCACGACCATCACCACGACCGCCAGGGGGCCGATCACCGCTGCTCCTCCGTCTGGTCGATCGCCGTTATCCGCCGGCCACTTCCCGGGCCGGTCCGCCGGCCAGTCTACGAACAGGGTGGGACATGTCCTACGCCTGGTAGTACGAATGTCACGGCGGGACCGAGCATCGGTCGCGTATCATCGGCGGCGATGGCTACGAACGGCTCGTTCCTCCCCCGCGCCCGCTGCCGCGTCCACGACGCCCTGGCGCGAGTAGCCGTGCGCCGCCAGGGCGCGTAGCAGTTCTCTTTCTCGCGCATCCCTCGCGGCGCGCCTTCGCCGACCGCACTCGCATCCGGCGTACGCCACCATCCTCATGAGCGGCGCCGCGACCCCAAGGTGAGCCATCGTGACAACCCACGCGACGACCACATCCACCCGCGCCACCACCGCGCCCGACGCGACCACCCCGGCCGACGCCACCAAACCGGCCGACGCGACCGGATCCACCTCCGCCATCCCGGACAAGCCGACCCTGGACGGCCTGCACCAGCGCTGGGCGCTGCGCTGGCGCGAGCAGGGCACCTACCGTTTCGACCGCTCCGCCGAGCGTTCGGCGATCTACGCGATCGACACTCCCCCGCCCACCGTGTCCGGCAGCCTGCACGTCGGGCACGTGTTCTCCTACACCCACACCGACCTCATCGCCCGCTTCCAGCGGATGCGCGGCAAGGAGGTCTTCTACCCGATGGGGTGGGACGACAACGGCCTGCCCACCGAGCGCCGGGTGCAGAACTACTTCGGCGTCCGCTGCGACCCCTCACTCCCCTACGACCCCGGCTTCACACCGCCGGCCAAGCCGGACCCGAAGCGCCAGGTGCCGGTGAGCCGGCCGAACTTCGTGGAGCTGTGCGAGCGGCTCGTCGAACAGGACGAGGAGGCGTTCGCCAACCTGTGGCGCAAGCTCGGCTTGTCAGTGGACTGGGAGCAGTCCTACACCACCATCGGGCCGGTGGCCCGGACCGCCTCCCAGCGGGCGTTCCTGCGTAACTTCGCCCGCGGCGAAGCGTACCTCCAGGAGGCGCCGACGCTGTGGGACGTGACGTTCCAGACCGCGGTCGCGCAGGCCGAGCTCGAGTCCCGGGAGTACGCCGGCCACTATCACCGGATCGCGTTCCACGGCCCGAACGGACCGGTGTACGTCGAGACCACCCGGCCCGAGCTCCTGCCGGCCGTCGTCGCCCTGGTCGCACACCCCGACGACGAGCGGTACGCCCCGCTGTTCGGCACCACGGTCACCTCACCGGTGTTAGGGGTGGAGATCCCGGTGCTGGCACACCAGGCCGCCGAGCCGGACAAGGGTTCGGGCATCGCGATGTGCTGCACGTTCGGCGACCTGACCGACGTTCAGTGGTGGCGCGAGCTGCGGCTGCCGGTGCGTACGGTCATCGGCCGCGACGGCCGGCTGCTGCGGGAGACGCCGGAATGGCTGACGCACGAGCCCGCCGCCTCCGTGTACACCGAACTCGCCGGGAAGACCACCCACAGCGCCCGCCAGGCGATGGTGGCCCTGCTGCGCGAGTCCGGCGACCTCGACGGCGAGCCCGCGCCCACCATGCGGATGACGAACTTCTACGAGAAGGGCGACAAGCCGCTGGAGATCGTCTCCACCCGGCAGTGGTACATCCGCAACGGCGGCCGCGACGACGACCTGCGGGCCGAGCTGCTGGAGGACGGCGCGCGGATCACCTGGGTGCCCACCCACATGCGGCACCGGTACGACAACTGGGTCGGCGGCCTGAACGGCGACTGGCTGATCTCCCGGCAGCGGTTCTTCGGCGTGCCGTTCCCGGTGTGGTATCTCCTCGACGGCGACGGCGAGCCGGACTTCGACCACCCGTTGCTGCCGAGCGAGGCCGAGCTCCCGGTCGACCCGTCCGCGCAGCCGCCACGGGGGTACGACGAGTCGCGGCGCGGCCGGCCGAACGGCTTCGCCGGCGACCCGGACGTGATGGACACCTGGGCCACCTCGTCGCTGTCCCCGCAGATCGCGGGCGGCTGGGAGCGTGACCCGGAACTGTTCGCCCGGGTCTTCCCGATGGACCTGTGCACGCACGCGCACGACATCATCCGCACCTGGCTGTTCTCCCGAATGGTGCGCGCCCACCACGAGCACCAGACCGTGCCGTGGACGCACGCGCTGATCTCCGGCTTCATCGTCGACCCCGACCGCAAGAAGATGAGCAAGTCCAAGGGGAACGCGGTGGTGCCCGAGCAGATCATCGACACCTTCGGCGCGGACGCGGTGCGCTGGCGCGCGGCGATGGCCCGGCCGGGGCTGGACTCACCGTTCGACGAGACCCAGATGAAGGTCGGCCGGCGGCTGGCGATCAAGATCCTTAACGCCAGCAAGTTCGTGCTCGGGCTGGGCGCGACCGGCACCGGCGACGGCACGGGTGCGGTGACGCAGCCGCTCGACCAGGCGATGCTGGCCGCGCTCGCCGGGGTGGTCGAGCGGGCCACCAGAGCGTTCGAGGCGTACGACTACACCACCGCCCTGGAGGTCACCGAGCGGTTCTTCTGGACGTTCTGCGACGACTACCTGGAGCTGGTGAAGGACCGTGCCTACCGCGGCGACCCGTCCGTCAAGGCGGCCTTGGCACTGGCCCTGTCGGTGCAGCTGCGGCTGTTCGCGCCGATCATGCCGTTCGTCACCGAGGAGGTGTGGTCGTGGTGGCGGGACGGATCGATCCACCGGCAGCCCTGGCCGCGCGCCGAGGAACTCCCGGAAGGCGGTGCGGACGCGCGGCTGCTGACCCTGGTGGGTTCGGCACTGTCGGCGGTGCGTGGGGAGAAGTCGGCCCGCAAACTGTCCATGCGAACGGAGCTCGAACGGGTGGAGATGCGCGGCCCGGCCGCCGACCTCGACCTGCTGGCGTCGGCCCGCGACGACCTCGCCGCCGCCGGCCGGATCCGCACCCTCGACCTGCGTCCCGACCCCGCCGCGGACGGGTTGTCGGTGGAGGTCGGCGGCTGAACGTCAACGGCTGAGCAGGATCGACCAGCCGTGGGCGGGGACCGTCGTGACCGGCGTGTCCTCGCCCCGGCCGGCCGCAGCGTCTGGATCGGAATCCGTGCCCTGGCCGGTCTCGGCGCGGTGGAAACCGGTGGCGTCGATCGGGAAGTCGTACGACTCGTCGTCAAGATTTAACAGGAGCAGGGTTTCCGGGCCCGAGGCACCTTCGGCCGGGCTCGACCGTAGCGCCAACCCGCGGTTGACGACGTGCTCGGTGGTGGCCCGGGCGTGCGTCAACCACGGGTTGCGGCGGCGGAACGCGAGCAGCCGCTGGTGCAGGCGGTACAACGGCCATCCCGACGGCGCGAGGTCCGCCGGAGTTGCCGGGAACGCCGGCCGGATCGCGTCGTCGCCGCCCTCGCGCTCCTCCTTACTGCCGCGGAACGCCTGCTCGTCACCGGCGTAGATGCTGGGCACCCCCGCCACGCACATCAGCACGGCCAGCGCGTGCCCGAGGTGCCGCTGGTCGTCCAGCCGGGTGGCGAGCCGGGTGACGTCGTGGTTGCCGGTGAAGGTCTGCGGCAGCTCAGCGGCCACGAACTCACCGTGCCGGCGCAGCGCCCACTCCAGCTCGAACAGGTTGCGGTCGTTCAGGCTGCTCCAGATCGCCTTCCACAGTTCGTACTGCGTGACCGAGTCGACCGTGCTCTCCCGGGCGAACTCCGCGTAGTCGCCGTGGATCACCTCGGCCAGGAACCACGCGTCCGGATGGGCGGCGCGGGCGGGCGCGAGCACCGTACGCCAGAACTCAGGTGGCACGGCATAGGCCGCGTCCAGCCGCCAGCCGGAGATCCCCCGGTCCAGCCAGTACGTCAGCACCCGGGTCACGTGGTCGGCGACCGCGGGCTCGGCGTGGTCGAGGGCGACCAACTGGTGGTGGCCCTCGAAGGTCGCGTAGTCGTCCGGCCCGTCGCCCGTACGCCGGAACCACCGGCCGGCCGGTGAGTCCGGGCCCGAGCGCAGCGCCTCGGCGAACACCGGGAACGACCGGCCGACGTGGTTGAAAACCCCGTCCAGGACGACCCGCAACCCACGCGCCCGGGCGGCGGCCACCAACCGGTCGAAGTCGGCCTCGTCACCCAGCCGGGGGTCGATCCGGAAGTGGTCCTCGGTGTCGTAGCCGTGCGTGCCGGAGGCGAAGACCGGGCCGAGCAGCAGACCGGAACAGCCGAGGTCGGCGGCGTAGTCCAGCCACGCCTCCAGCCGGCTCAGCCGGTGCTGGACCCGCCGAACCCGCTGGTCCGCCTTAACCGGCCGGTCCGCACCGTCACCGGAGGAGGTGGCGGCACCGACGAAGCCCAACGGATACACGTGCCACAGCACCGCGTCGTCGAGCCAGGTCGGCACCGCTCCCCCCATTCGTGCCGGTCGATCAGTCGCGCCGGTCGCCTTCGGTCCGGGTCGGAACCGGCCCGAGGTCAGCGCAGGTCGCCGTTGACCATCGGCGACGCCGCCGGCGGCCAGGCAACCAGGCCGAGCTCGGCCGGGGAGCTGAGGTCGGGGTGCTTCGGCAGGATCCGCACGGTGTAGCCCACCGGGCCGGTCCGGTCGAACCGCACCTGTCCCTCATAGCGGTAGCGGCCCGCCTCGTAGTCCTCGGCCCGCTCCAGCGACACGGCGCTCGGGCTCTGCAACCGGTCGGCCTCGTCGACCCGTCCGTGCAGGACCTGGATGTCCACGTCGTCGGGCGAGAGCCCGCCCAGGCTGACGAACACCCGCAACTGCGCGGAACCGCCGACCTCGGCGCCCTCGCCGGTGCCGACCGACTCCACGTGGTCGACGTGCACGCCGCCCCAGCCCTCCCGGACCCGCCGCTTCCACGCGGCGAGCTGCCGGGCGCCCTCGAACGAGGAGTTCATCGCCCGCGAGCTCAGCGCCGCCGGGGCGTAGAGCTTGGTCACGTAGTCGTCGAACATCCGGGTGGCCAGCACCTTCGGCCCGAGCGACTTCAGCGTGTGCCGGACCATCTCCAGCCACCGGCGCGGCAGCCCGTGCTCGTCGCGGTCGTAGAACCGCGCCGCCACCTGGTGCTCGAGCAGGTCGTAGAGCGCGTGTGCCTCGAGGTCGTCGCGCCGGTCGGGGTCGTTCACCCCGTCGGCGGACGGGATCGCCCAGCCGTTCTGGCCGTCGTACCACTCGTCCCACCAGCCGTCGCGGATGGAGACGTTGAGCCCGCCGTTGAGGGCCGCCTTCATGCCGGACGTGCCGCACGCTTCGTACGGCCGCAGCGGGTTGTTGAGCCACACGTCGCAGCCGGTGACCAGCGGGTATGCCAGGCCCATGTCGTAGTCGGGCAGGAACACGATCCGGTGCCGGACCTCGGGGTCGTCGGCGAACCAGACGATCTCCTGGATCAGCCGCTTGCCGCCGTCGTCGGCCGGGTGCGACTTGCCCGCGATGACCAGCTGGATCGGCCGCTCCGGGTCGAGCAGCATCCGCTTGAGGCGTTCCCGGTCCGACAGCATGAGGGTGAGCCGCTTGTACGACGGCACCCGGCGGGCGAACCCGATGGTGAGCACGTCCGGGTCGAGCGCGTCGTCCACCCAGCCCAGCTCGGCCTCGGAGGCGCCGCGGGCCAGCCAGGACTCCCGCAGCCGGGTGCGGGCGTAGTCGACCAGCCGCGCCCGCATGGCGGCCTTGGTCTTCCAGATCGCCGACTCCGGAACCTGGTCGACGCCGGCCCAGTCCTCCGCGCCGTCGCGGGCGGTGGCGTCCACCTCGGGGCGGGACACCAGCTCGGCCATCTCCCGGGCCACCCAGGTCCCCGCGTGCACGCCGTTGGTGATCGACGCGATCGGTACCTCGGTCTCGTCGAAGCCCGGCCACAGGCCGGCGAACATCCCGCGGCTCACCACGCCGTGCAGGGCGCTCACGCCGTTGGCGCGCTGGCCGAGGCGGAAGCCCATCACGGCCATGTTGAACAGCCCGGGGTCACCGCCCTCGTAGTCCTCGGCGCCGAGCGCCAGGATGCGGTCGACCGGGACGCCGGCGGCCTCGTTGTCGCTGCCGAAGTGCTGCTCCACCAGATCCCGGGCGAACCGGTCGATACCGGCCGGAACGGGAGTGTGGGTGGTGAACACAGTGCCGGCGCGGGTGACCTCCAGCGCGGCGTCGAAGTCCAGCCCGCGGTCCTCGACGTACTCCCGGATGCGTTCCAGCCCGAGGAAGCCGGCATGGCCCTCGTTGGTGTGGAAGACCTCGGGGGCGGCGGCGCCGGTGATCCGGCAGTAGGCGCGCAGCGCGCGCACGCCGCCCACGCCGAGCAGCATCTCCTGCAGCAGCCGGTGCTCGGTGCCGCCGCCGTAGAGGCGGTCGGTGACGTCGCGCTCGGCGGGCTCGTTGTCCTCGATCCCCGAGTCGAGCAGCAGCAGCGGCACCCGGCCGACGTGCGCGACCCAGACCTGGGCGACCAGGCGGCGGCCGCCCGGCAGGCCCACGTGGATCCGGGCGGCGGTGCCGTCGGCCTCGCGCAGCAGGCTGAGCGGCATCGCCTGGGGGTCGACGATCGGGTAGCGCTCCTGCTGCCAGCCATCGCCCGACAGTGACTGCTTGAAGTAGCCGGCGCGGTAGAGCAGGCCCACGCCGATCAGCGGGGCGCCGAGATCGCTGGCCGCCTTGAGGTGGTCGCCGGCGAGGATGCCGAGGCCACCGGAGTACTGCGGGAGGACGGCGGTCAGCCCGAACTCCGGCGAGAAGTAGGCGATCTGGCGGGGTACGTCCGACCCCAGCGACTGGTACCACCGGTCCTGGTGCACGTAGGCGTCCAGGTCGGCGGCGACCGAGCGCAGGTCGGACAGGAACGTCTCGTCCGAGCCGAGCTCGGCGAGCCGGTCGGAGGCGACCTCGCTGAGGAGCCGCATCGGGTCGTGCCCGGTCGACGCCCACAGCCTGGGGTCGACGGCGGCGAACAGGTCCTGGGTCGGCGGGTGCCAGGACCAGCGGAGGTTCATGGCAAGGTCGCCGAGCGGCGCGAGCGGCTCGGGCAGGACCGGTCGGACAGTGAATCGACGGATGGCACGCACGAGGGCAGAGGCTAACCCAGAGAAGGGTCCGACACGCCGTTGGCATGCCTTCCTGTTGCAGGAAGAGCAAGGTTTTGCAACGTTCCAGGGGGAACCACTCCGTTATGAGCACCCCCGGATCGCATGCCCCCAGGAGCGGGCCGGACCGCCCGGAAGATCGACGAGGTGGACGCCCGGCCACAAACCCTGATACTGGGGTAGGTAGGTTCACCGCTGTGCCTGCGCGCCGACAGAAAACCCGCCGACTCCCCACTCGGAATCCGATGCCTGCCAAGAACGAGCAGCCCAGGACCACGACCGAGACCGCCGCGACCGCGAGTCAGGTGACCGCGGCCACCGACGGCGGCGGCTCCGGCACCCCGACCAGTCCCACGGCCAGTCCCGCGGTCTTCGACACGGTCGTCGGCCGGATCCCGATCATCAACGTCTCTCCCGACGTACGCGCCGGTGGGCGGCTACCCGCCAAGGCCGTCGCCGGCGAGCCGCTCACGGTCGAGGCGACGGTGTTCCGCGAGGGCCACGACGCCCTCGGGGCCAACGTCGTGACCCGCGGACCCGACGGCCGCACGCTCGGCTGGGTGCCGATGCGCTGCGACGAGCCGGGCACCGACCGATGGTCGGCGCAGATCCGGCCGGACGCCGAGGGCGACTGGACGTACGCCGTGGAGGCGTGGAGCCACCCGGTGCAGACCTGGCGGCACGCCGCCGAGGTCAAGATCGCCGCCGGCGTCGACGTCGAGCTGATGCTGGCCGAGGGCGCGATCGTCCTCGAGCGCGCCGCCGCCAACCTCCCCGAGGAGCAGGCCCAGGGCCGTGAGCTGCTCCTGGCGGCGGTTCGGGCGCTGCGCGACGAGTCACGCCCGGCCCAGGCCCGCCTCTACGCCGCGACCGCGCCGGACGTCGAGGAGATCCTCGCCGCCCACCCGCTGCGCGACATGGTGACGACCTCGGAGGAGTTCCCGCTGCGGGTGGAGCGCGAACGCGCGCTCTACGGCAGCTGGTACGAGTTCTTCCCCCGGTCCGAGGGCGCCTACTACGACGAGCACCAGGGCCGCTGGGTGTCGGGCACCTTCAAGGCCGCCGCCGACCGGCTGCCCGCGATCGCCGACCTCGGCTTCGACGTGGTCTACCTCCCCCCGATCCACCCGATCGGGAGGGTCAACCGCAAGGGCCCGAACAACACCCTCGACCCCGCACCCGGCGACCCCGGCTCCCCGTGGGCGATCGGCAGCGACGAGGGCGGGCACGACGCCGTGCACCCCGACCTCGGCACGCTGGAGGACTTCGACGAGTTCGTGGCCCGGGCCAACGAGCTGGGCCTGGAGATCGCCCTCGACCTCGCCCTGCAGGCGGCGCCGGACCACCCCTGGGTGAAGGAACACCCGGAGTGGTTCACCACGCTGTCCGACGGGACGATCGCCTACGCCGAGAACCCGCCGAAGAAGTACCAGGACATCTACCCGATCAACTTCGACAACGACCCGGCCGGGATCTACGCCGAGGTGCTCCGCGTCGTCCGGCACTGGATGAGCCACGGCGTCCGGATCTTCCGGGTGGACAACCCGCACACCAAGCCGGTGCGGTTCTGGGAGTGGCTGCTCGCCGAGGTCCGGCGTACCGACCCCGACGTGCTCTTCCTGTCCGAGGCGTTCACCCGGCCGCCGATGCTGCAGACCCTGGCCAAGGTCGGGTTCCACCAGTCGTACACCTACTTCACCTGGCGCAACACCAAGCCGGAGCTGGAGTCCTACTTCACCGAGCTCAGCCACGAGTCGTCGGACTTCCTGCGGCCGAACTTCTTCGTCAACACCCAGGACATCCTCACCGCCTTCCTCCAGACCGGCGGGCTGCCGGCGTTCCGGATCCGCGCGGCGCTGGCCGCCACCGGCTCGCCGACCTGGGGCGTCTACTCCGGGTTCGAGCTGGGCGAGCACGTCGCCCTGCGCCCAGGCAGCGAGGAGTACCTCAACTCCGAGAAGTACCAGTTCCGCCCCCGTGACTGGGCGGCGTACGAGCCGGGTGCGGCGCGCGCGGGTGAGTCGATCGCGCCGTACCTCCGGCAACTGAACGAGATCCGCCGCCGCCACCCTGCCCTGCAGCGGCTGCGCAACCTCGCGCTGCACCACGTGCCCGAGCCCAACCTGCTGGTCTTCTCCAAGCGGGACGTCCTCCCCGACGGGCGCGACGACACGGTGATCGTGGTGATCAACATCGACCCGTACGCACCGCACGAGTCCGTGATCACCCTCGACATGCCCTCGCTCGGCCTGGAGTGGCACGACTCGTTCGTCGTCCAGGACGAGTTCACCGGGGACAGTTGGCGATGGGGCCAACACAACTACGTCCGGCTCGACCCGGCCTACCACCCTGCCCACATCCTCACGCTTCATCGGGGTGCTGCATGACCCAGACCCAACTACTGAACGAGGGCGGCCTCAGCTCCGAGCCGGAGTGGTACAAGCGAGCCGTCTTCTACGAAGTCCTCATCCGGTCCTTCCACGACTCCTCCGGCGACGGCGTGGGCGACTTCAAGGGCCTGAAGGAGAAGCTCGACTACCTCGAGTGGCTCGGCATCGACGCGCTGTGGCTGCCGCCGTTCTACGTCTCCCCGCTGCGCGACGGCGGGTACGACGTGGCCGACTACACCGCGATCTCCCCCGACGTCGGGGCGCACGAGGACTTCGTCGAGTTCATCGAGGCGGCTCACCAGCGCGGCATCCGGGTGATCGTCGACTTCGTGATGAACCACACCTCCGACCAGCACCCGTGGTTCCAGGCGTCCCGCTCGGACCCGGACGGCCCCTACGGCGACTTCTACGTCTGGGCCGACGCCGACGAGGGCTACTCCGACGCGCGGATCATCTTCGTCGACACCGAGACCAGCAACTGGACGTTCGACCCGGTGCGCAAGCAGTACTTCTGGCACCGGTTCTTCTCCCACCAGCCCGACCTGAACTTCGAGAACCCCGCCGTCCAGGAAGCGATCGTCGACGCGTTGCGCTTCTGGCTGGACCTCGGCATCGACGGGTTCCGGCTGGACGCGGTGCCCTACCTGTTCGAGGAGGAGGGCACCAACTGCGAGAACCTCCCCCGCACCCACGAGTTCCTCAAGCGCATCCGCAAGGAGGTCGACGCCGACTACCCCGACCGGGTGCTGCTGTGCGAGGCCAACCAGTGGCCGGCGGACGTGGTGGAATACTTCGGCGACCTCGGCAGCGGCGGGGACGAGTGCCACATGGCGTTCCACTTCCCGGTGATGCCACGCATCTTCATGGCGGTGCGGCGGGAGTCGCGCTACCCGATCTCGGAGATCATGGCGCAGACGCCGAAGATCCCCGACGGCTGCCAGTGGGGCATCTTCCTGCGCAACCACGACGAGTTGACGCTGGAGATGGTCACCGACGAGGACCGCGACTACATGTGGGGCGAGTACGCCAAGGATCCCCGCATGAAGGCCAACATCGGCATCCGCCGGCGGCTGGCCCCGCTGCTGGAGAACGACACCAACCAGATGGAGCTGTTCACCGCGCTCCTGCTGTCCCTGCCCGGCTCGCCGATCATCTACTACGGCGACGAGATCGGCATGGGCGACAACATCTGGCTCGGTGACCGCGACGGCGTACGCACCCCGATGCAGTGGACGCCGGACCGCAACGCCGGCTTCTCCAACTGCGATCCGGGCCGGCTGGCGCTGCCGGTGATCATGGACTCGATCTACGGGTTCCAGGCGGTCAACGTCGAGTCCCAGCTGTCCAACGCCTCGTCCCTGCTGCACTGGGTGCGCAGGATGATCCACGTCCGCAAGCAGAACCCCGCGTTCGGCTCGGGCACCTTCACCGACCTCGGCGGCAGCAACCCCAGCGTGCTGTCGTTCGTCCGCGAGTTCGGCGACGACGTCGTACTCTGCGTCAACAACCTGTCCAGGTTCCCCCAGCCGGTCGAGCTCGACCTGCGCCGGTGGGAGGGTGCCGAGCCGATCGAGCTGCTGGGCGGGGTGCGGTTCCCGAAGATCGGCGAGCTGCCGTACCTCCTCACTCTCGGCGGCCACGGGTTCTACTGGTTCCTCCTTCCCCCGCACCCGGGTGGGGAGGAGATCACGGGGTGAACCAGTCGTCCGGGAAAGCCGGTCCGTCAGTGCGGTCAGCGCGGCACGGGCTCGCGGGGGTGTGCGTTCCACGCGAGCCCGGCCACATAGCGAACGAAAGGCGATGATGGTGAAAGCCACTCAGACCACCGGCCTGCACGACTTCCTGGAACGGCAGCGGTGGTTCGCGGGCAAGGGCAGAGAGTTCACGGTCGAGTCCGTCCACCCGCTGAGTTGGCTGTCCGAGCGCGGCGCCTGGCCCGCGGTTCGGGTGGTGCTGGTGTCCGTGCGGTACGCCGACGCCGACAGTGCCGCTCCCGACGTCTACCAGGTCCCGCTCAGCTACTACCCCGAGCCCGCCGACCACCTCGGCCACGCGGCGGTGTCGGAGTGGACCGAGGACGAGCTGTCGCCCGACCCGGTCTGGGTGTATGACGCGCCGCACGACAAGGCGGCTATGTCGCTGCTCCTGGGTGGGCTGCTGGGCGAGGTGGCGCGTACCGACCTCGCGTTCCACCGCATCGGCGAGCTCGAGGTGTCCGCCGACGAACCCTCGCTGGTGCTGACCGGTGAGCAGAGCAACACGTCGCTGGTGTACGGCGAGGACGTCCTCCTCAAGCTCTTCCGCCGCGTGCACCACGGCCGCAACGCCGACATCGAGGTGCACGAGGCGTTCGCCCGCAACAACTGCGACAACGTCGCCCGGCTGTTCGGGTGGCTGGACGCGGAGTGGCCCGACGCCGACGGCAAGACAGGCCGCGGCGACCTGGGCATGTTCAGTGCGTTCTTCCGTACTGCCACCGACGGCTGGGAGCTCGCCATCGCCAGCGTGCGCGACCTCTACGCCGAGGCCGACCTGCACGCCGACGAGGTGGGCGGCGACTTCGCCGGCGAGTCGCACAGACTGGGCGCCACCGTCGCGCAGGTCCACGCCGACCTGGCCCGCTACCTCCCCACCGGCGAGTGGGGCCGGGAGGAGCTGGCGTACCTGGCGGCGGCGATGCGGGCCCGGCTGGACGACGCGGTGGAGATCGTGCCCGCACTGGCCGAGTACGCCGACCGGCTGCGCGGCGCCTACGACGACCTGGCCCGCACCGAGGCGCCGGTGTCCGTCCAGCAGGTCCACGGCGACCTGCACCTCGGCCAGGTGATGCGGACCGTAGCCGGCTGGCGGGTCATCGACTTCGAGGGCGAGCCCAACCGGCCGTGGGAGGAACGCAACCTGCTGGACTCCGCCGTCCGCGACGTCGCCGGCATGTTGCGCTCGTTCGACTACGCCGCGCAGCACCTGCTCGCCGACCACAGCCGGCCCTCCGAGCACCAGCTGACCTACCGCGCGGCGGAGTGGGCCGAGCGCAACCGGTCCGCGTTCTGCGAGGGGTACGGCGAGGTTGCCGGCACCAACCCGCGGGAACAGGCCGTGCTGTTGCGTGCGTACGAAACCGACAAGGCGGTGTACGAGGTCGTCTACGAGACGCGGAGCCGCCCCGACTGGGTGGGGATTCCGCTGACCGCGATCCAGCGTCTCGCCGGCTGACCGGCCGGTTCGAGGCGCAGGTCCCGGGTACGACCCGCACGCGAGCGGAACACCCACCACGAAGCCAGACGAAGAAGGTGTCCCCGGATGTCCGACCACCGCACCACTCCCGAACCGTCGAACGGTTCCGCGCCGAAGCGGTCGAAGGGCGTGAGCACCCGCCACCGGTCCGGAGACGCGGAACAGACCCAGCAGACCGGCGCGGCTCAGCCGAGCGCCGGTCGGCCGAGCCAGCCGAGTTCCGGTCAGCCGAGCCAGCCGAGCACCGGTCAGCCGAGCACCGGCAGGACGCTCGGCCGGGACACGCCGAACGGCGGCGGCCGCCCGAAGGTCGACCCGGCCGAGATCGACCGGCTGGTCGACGGCGACCACCACGCACCGCACACGATCCTCGGGCCGCACGTGCACCAGGGCGAGGTGACCCTGCGCGTGCTGCGCCCGATGGCCGAGCAGGTGGTCGCCCGCGTCGGTGACCAGCGGATCGAGCTGGAGCACGAGCACAACGGCGTGTGGGTGGGCACCCTGCCCGGCTCGGAGGTGACCGACTACCGGCTGGAGGTCGGTTATCCACACGGGGTGACGGTTCCCGCCGACGACCCGTACCGCTTCCTGCCCACGTTGGGCGAGGTCGACCTCCACCTCATCGGCGAGGGCCGGCACGAGAACCTCTGGCAGGTGCTCGGCGCGCACGTGCGCAGCTACGAGACCCCGAGCGGGACGGTCACCGGCACGTCGTTCGCGGTGTGGGCGCCCAACGCCCGCGGCGTGCGCGTCGTCGGCGACTTCAACGGCTGGGACGGCCGGCCGCACCCGATGCGCTCGCTCGGCAGCAGCGGCGTGTGGGAGCTGTTCGTCCCCGACGTCGGCGACGGCACCATCTACCGTTACGAGATCCTCGGCCGCGACGGCGTGCGCCGGCAGAAGTCCGACCCGATGGCCTTCCGTACCGAGGTGCCGCCGGCGAACGCCTCGGTGGTGCACACCTCGCAGTACACCTGGGGTGACGAGGAGTGGCTGGCCCGGCGGGCGGCCACCGAGCAGTACGCCGCGCCGATGAGCACCTACGAGGTGCACCTGGGGTCGTGGCGGCGTGGCCGCAGCTACCACGAGCTGGCCGACGAGCTGGTCGCCTACGTCGTGGAGATGGGCTTCACCCACGTCGAGCTGCTGCCGGTGATGGAGCACCCCTTCGGCGGGTCGTGGGGCTACCAGGTCTCCTCGTACTTCGCGCCGACCGCCCGGCTCGGCGACCCCGACGGCTTCCGCGCCCTGGTCGACGCGCTGCACCAGGCCGGCATCGGCGTCATCCTGGACTGGGTTCCGGCGCACTTCCCGAAGGACGACTGGGCGCTGGCCCGCTTCGACGGCACCCCGCTCTACGAGCACGCCGACCCCCGCCGGGGCGAGCACCCCGACTGGGGAACGCTGATCTTCGACTTCGGCCGGCGGGAGGTCCGCAACTTCCTGGTGGCGAACGCGCTGTACTGGCTGGAGGAGTTCCACGTCGACGGCCTGCGCGTGGACGCGGTCGCCTCGATGCTCTATCTCGACTACTCCCGCGCCGAGGGCCAGTGGACTCCCAACGAGTACGGCGGCCGGGAGAACCTCGAGGCGGTGAGCTTCCTGCAGGAGGTCAACTCGGCCTGCTACCGCCGGGTTCCGGGGATCACCACGATCGCGGAGGAGTCGACGTCGTGGCCCGGGGTCACCCGCCCGGTCCACCTCGGCGGCCTGGGCTTCGGCTTCAAGTGGAACATGGGCTGGATGCACGACTCGCTGGACTACCTCTCCCGCGAGCCGATCTACCGCTCCTTCCACCACCACCAGATGACGTTCTCCCTCGTCTACTCCCACTCGGAGAACTTCGTCCTGCCGCTCTCGCACGACGAGGTGGTGCACGGCAAGGGCTCCCTGCTCACCAAGATGCCGGGCGACCGCTGGCAGCAGCTGGCAAACCTGCGGGCCTACCTGGCGTTTATGTGGGCGCACCCGGGCAAGCAGCTGCTGTTCATGGGCGGGGAGCTCGCGCAGCCGCAGGAATGGGCGGAGTCACGTGAGCTGGACTGGTGGCTGCTGGACTTCCCCGAGCACAAGGGGGTGCGGTCGCTGGTCCGCGACCTGAACGCGGTGTACGCCGACGCGCCGGAGCTGTGGGCCACCGACCACCTGCCCGAGGCGTTCGCCTGGATCGACGCCAACGACGCGGGCAACAACGTGTTCAGCTTCCTGCGGTACGGCCCGAAGGGCAGTGTGCTGGCCTGCGTCGCCAACTTCGCCGGCGTACCCCACCACAACTACCGCCTCGGTCTGCCGGCCGCCGGCAGGTGGCGGGAGATCGTCAACACCGACGCGCACAGCTACACCGGATCCGGCGTCGGCAACCTCGGTGCGGTGGAGGCACTCCCGGTCACCTGGCACGGACAGCCCGCGTCGGCGACGCTGACCCTGCCGCCGCTGGGCACACTGTGGCTTCGGTTCGACCCGGAGGCAGTGCAGCCGTCGGAGGAACGTCCGGCGAACAGTTGGTGAACGCCTGACGCGGGACGAACAAGCCCCGGACAGCACGCGAACCGGCCCCCGGCGGAAGTTGCCGCCGGGGGCCGGTTTTCGTTGTGCCGCGGGATCCGCGCGACGTAGGTCTTGGGACTACAGGACGCTCAGTTCAGCTCCGGCGGGCTTCGATGCTGTCGCCGACGCTGAGCCGGAGGGGCGCTTGCCGGTCAGCAGATCTCGGCGCCGGGACGCGGCGCGTCGAGCCGGTCGGCAAGCCGACCGAGCCGAACGCCGGTGCCGCGAAGCGACCGGACTACCCAGCGGTTCTTCGGCGCAGCGACCGAGGCCGAAACCCGGGTCCGCCGAGCGAGCTGCTCGTTGTAGTCATCGGCGTAATTACCAATGGCAGGCCACATCTTGTTCTTGTCTCCAAAGCAGTTTGCTTGCGGTTGGCCGAGATGAGGTGTCCCCCCACGACCAGTCGTGTCGGGCTCGCAGGCGTCCTCGTTGACTCCCCCGATGGCGACCACCGACGTTGCTCAGCGCACGCTCACCTGGTCACCACCTCGATGGTGACAGGGCAATGTGGCGCAGAGGTTTCCCCGATGCTTCGACTGGGTGCACTCTCTTGCCGAATGCACCTCTCGACTCACATGTGCTCCAACGCCGGGGTCCGGCGGGGCATTCCCGAGCGGCCTAGATGTGGTCGTCGCCACACCCGCGGCCCGGTCTTGCGACCCAAGCTTAGTAGGTGTGCGTCGGCCGGCTCGTGGCCACCCTTGGTGTTGCCCGACAAGGCTTCCACAGCATCCGGACCGCGTCGAAGGGTTTTCTGCGCGTTACTGTCAACCGCGCCTTGCACCGGTCGCACGGCGAACGCCATGCCTGGCCCACCCGGGACCTGGCCGACCCGGGACCTGGCCGACTACGGCAGCGCGCTGGCGACGAGCGACAAGGCGAGCGCGCGGTAGCCTGCCCAGAGTGACCTCCTCAGCACCCACGCCCGACCCCGACGAGCCCGCCGGCTCGCTCACCGACGGCCTGGTGACCCTGCGGTCCGCCACGGCGGGCGATCCGTACCACTTCGTCGTCCTCACCCAGGACCGGCAGGTCGGCCACGTCGAGATCGAGGACCTCGGCGGCGGGGTGGGCGAACTCACCTGGGGCATCGAGGAGACTCACCGACGGCAGGGGTACGCCACCCGGGCGGTCCGGCTGGCCACCGTCCACGCCCTGCGGACCCTCGGCCTGCACCGGGTCCAGGCCGAGGTCCCGGCACACGACCGCGCGTCGCTGCGGATCGCCGCCCGGGCCGGCCTGCGCCGGGAGGGGCTGCTGCGCGCGCACCGCACGGCGGAGGGCGAACGCCACGACGTCGTGGTGCTGGCCCGGCTGACCGGCGACCCAGAACCCGAGACCCAGGAAGGGTTCATCGGCCTCGTCAACTCCAGCTTGCCGCGAACCCGGCTGATCGCGCACGTGGTGATCCGCGACCCACAGCAGCGGGTCCTGCTCGCCCAGGTGACGTACAAGCCGGACTGGGAGCTGCCCGGCGGCGTGGTCGAGCCGTTCGAGTCCCCACGCGAGGGTGCCGCCCGGGAGACGTGGGAGGAACTCGGCATCGAGCTGCCGATCGGGAAGCTCCTCAGCGTCGACTGGCTGCCGCCGTGGCGGGGGTGGGACGACGCGGTGGAGCTGCTCTTCGACGGCGGGGTGCACGAGCCGGATTCGCTGCTCTCGACGTTCAAGCTGGCGCCGCACGAGATCAGGCAGGTGGAGTTCTGCACCCTCGACCAGGTGCGCGAGCGGTGTCTGCCCGGGGCTTACCGCCGGCTGGCGGCCGTGCTGGGTGCGCCGGAGGGCGCGGTGCTCTACCTCGAACGCGGCGCCACCCCCGGCTCCCCCGAACCCCTGGTCTGAGGAAACCGCGGGCTACTTCGCCTGCACCGATGCCAGTCCGCGGTCGACACCGAGCAGATGCACCTTCCCGTCGCCCTTGCCCTTGGCGGGGACGCGCGCGACGACCTGCCACACCCACGTCGCCCGGACGAGGGTCTGCCCGGTCCGGTACCCGGTGTAGGCGGCCACCGGGTCAGTCCTGTCGAACTCCAGGGGGGCCGACCCCTTTGCCTGGAAGTTCTCGATCTCGTTCAGGGTGAACAGCACCAGCGCGCCGCCGTCGGCGGTGGCCAGCGCGCGGACCGACGTCACCTCGTACCTGTGGCGGTAGACGAACGCCGTGGACCTGACCTTCTGCGCGGCCGACTGCTGTGCCCGGTCGGTCTGCGGATGGGGAGCGAACGCCCAGGCCTGCGGCGACTTCGGCCCACCGGTCAGCAGCAGGGCGTAGGCGCTCGCCGTCTTGTCCGCCGGCCGGATCAGGGTGCCGGCGTCTGCCGCGGGAAGCGCCACCGGCGCACCTCCGCGCTCGGCGAGGGCGGGCAGCCGCGCGCCCTCGTCCAGGACCACCGACTGTGCGGCCTTCCACGTCGACCCGGCCCTCGGCCGGGTCATCAGGTCGACCACCTTCCGGTCACCCTTGCCGGTTCCCTTGCCCGACCCCTGACCGGTCGCCTGCCCCGGAGGTTGCTCGGTGGCGGAGACGGCGAGGAACCACACCGGATAGCCGGAGAACCTCGGCAGGTGGGCCAACGTCCCGGACCTCTTGGGCGACATGAGCGCCGACCTGCCTTCGGGGTCGAGCCCGAGAGCGACCCGCATAGCGCCCTGACCGGCCCGCAGCAGCGGCCCGGACTCCACCGACCTGAGCAGGTCGGCGTCGCGGGTGCGGACGGCCTTCGACTGGAGCCGGTCGTACTGGCGTACGACCGCCACGGTGTCCTCCGCGCTGATCGGGGCCCACGCGGGTGCGGCTCCGGTCTTCTGCTTCGGCATCGTCACGCAGCCGGACGCGGTGGCGGCGACCACGGTCACCAGTGCCGCGAGCGCGAGCACCGTCCGGCGCCGCCGGCGCGGCCGGCCACTACGGGCGCTGGTCATCGCCGTCTCCGATGTCGCGGCTGTCGGTGCTGTCATGGCTGTCACCGGTGTCACGCCAGTGGCGGGTGTCCCTGATGTCACGGCTGTTCTCGTTCTGGGGATCCGGACCCGCGGTGTCCGGTCGGCCGGGCCGGCCGTCGTGCAGGCGGTCCGGCCGGCTCGCGGTGCCCGCAGAGTTCGGTGAGTTCGGCGGGGTGGGCCGGCGGGTGCTGCCTGGCCGCCAGGGAAGTGCGGGCGAGGCGGGGCCGGCCGCGCCGCCGTTGCCGGATGACTCCCATCCGGGTCGGGTACGGCGCGGGGCGGCCGGACCCTGCGACGGTCCCGCCGGTACGCGGCCTCCGGGGTCCTCACCTCCGGGGTCCTCGCCTCCGCGTTCTCCGGCCGGAGCCTGGCCGGTCCGCACCCGGTCCGGTCCCGGCTCGCCGGCCGGCACCTCACCGGGAGGCGGCTCGGCGCCGTCGTCCGGCTGGGTCGCGGGCGAGTCGAGCCAGCCCGGCCGTTCCTCGGTCCAGCGTTCGGCCGACGTCCCGGAGGCCCAGTACTCGTTCTCCTCCCAGGCCCCCCGGCCCTCCCAGAGCAGTTCGTCGTCGTCCTCACTCCGCCGCCGGCGGCGCGGCCTGGCCCGCTCACGGTCACGGCCCCGCTTACGGTCACGGTCCCGGTAACGGTCACGGCCTCGCGCGCGGGGCCGCCGGCCCCACACCAGCACGACCGCCGCCACGGCGAGCAGGACCAACCCCACGGCGAACACCACGACCGCGAACCGGAACGCGCCGGGGAACTCCACTCCGGCGGTGACGCGGACGTCCACACCGGGCCGGCCGTCGGCGTTCATCACCACGACGTCGTACGGTCCGTCGGCCAGACGCCACGACAACGTGCGGGCACCGGACCCGGACTCCTCGGCGACCCACCAGCCCAACCGGTCAGGGGGTACGCGGCGGTCGGCGGAACCGGCTACCGGGCGGGTGCGCATGGTCGACGGGAAGCCGAAATCCACCACCCGGGCACCCGCCGACCCCGCGAGGTAGCTGCGGACGTCGACGTCGTTCCCGACGCCGACGAACACCTGCTGCCCTCGCCGCGCCGGCTCGGCGGTGACCACCAGCCGGGCGTCGTAGTAGCCGATGAGGTCCGGCGTCGTGGCGATGGCCACGCCTTTGGTGGTGAGGCGGTGAGTGCCGGCGGTCAGCACGTCGTCGGGGCCGATCAGACCGAACGCCGCGACACCGCCCGCGACGGCAGCGAGAAGTCCCAGGAGTCCGGCAAGGACACCTGTCACCACCCGAAAGACGCGCATGCTCACCCGTCGACCCCCGCGAACCGTTGGCACCACCCATGGGGGCGGATCTCGAAGTGGCGCTCCCGCCGGTCACGCGGACCAGCCGCTGACCGGACCGGCGTACGGCTTCGATGCGCCCCCAGGCCCGCTAGCGTAACGAAGCCCCGCCGTTTGTCGGCGCCCCCGGCCGCCTGCTTGTGGACGAGTCGAGCCGAGGAGCTGTGGCCCCTAGAAGAGCGCGGCGCTGAGCTGCCGGCGAGCCGTGCGTACGAGCTCGTCGTCGCCGCCGACCACCTCGAACAGCTCCAGCAGGTGCACCCGCAGAGTGTCGCGCTCGGCTCCGGCGGACCGCCGGACGGCGTCGATCAGCCGGTCGAACGCGGCGCGCGGGTCACCGTCGGCCACGTCGACGTCGGCGGCGAGACACTGCGCCTGGGCGTCGTCGGGGCGGGCGGCCGCGTCGGACCGCACGGCGGTGGGGTCGAGGGTGCGCACCCGGCGAACGAGCTGGACCTGGGCGAGCCCGCTCTTGGCCTCCTCGTCGGCCGGCGTCTGGGCCAGGATCTTCTCGTACGCCGCGGCCGCGCCGTCGAGGTCGTCCCGGGCCAGGGCCTCGTCGACCTCGGCGAACCTCGGGTCGCCGGCGTCCTCCTCGGGGGCCTCCTCCGATGAGGGCGCCTCGCCGCCTCCGGCAGGCTGTGCGGTGCCGGTGACGCCCTGCCCGGCCGCGAGCCGGAGCAGTTCGTCGAGGAACTGGCGTGCCTGCGACTCGGGCACCGCGCCCTGGAACAGCGGCACCAGCTGGCCGCCGACCACGGCCACCACCAGCGGGATGCTCTGGATGCCGGCTGCCTGGGCGAGCCGGGGGTTGGCGTCGACGTCGATCTTGGCGAGGACGAACTTCCCGGCGTACTCCGCCGCCAGCTTCTCCAGCACCGGGCTGAGCTGCTTGCACGGCTGGCACCAGGTGGCCCAGAAGTCGATCACGACCGGCACGCTCGCGGACCGGTTGACGACCTCGGCCTGGAACGTGGCCTCGGTGACGTCGATGACGAATCCGCCGCCGGCGCCGCCCGGGGCTCCGGCAGCGCCCGCGGCCCCGGCCGTGCCGGGAGCGCCCGCGGCGCCTGCCGGACCGGGGCGGCCGCCCGGTGCGCCGGCCGGCTGGTTGGCCCGGTTCGCGAGTCCGGACAGGTCGACAGCGCCGTAGCGGGAGAAGTTTCCGGTCATGGCTCCGATTGTCCCCGACCGGGGCCGCGCCGCCACACAGGCCCTCGGGGTGTCCGGCCAGTTGTGGCCGCGGGAACCCGCGGATCAGGGCTACGTGCCGGCGGCGCGGGCTTCCGCGAGCAGGTCGTAGCTGCGCCGCAGCGCGGGGTACAGCTCGCGGTAGACCGCGTAGTAGCGCTGGTACGCCTCGTGCCGGGCGGGGTCCGGACAGTAACGCGTCACCCGGTCGGCGGGCGGTACCTCCTGGGCGGGCCGGCCCTCCTGGGGGTCGCCGTCCACCGGACGCGACCGCACGGCGACAGCCTGGGCCAGGTCGGCGACCAGGCCCACCCCGGCGGCGGCGACCAGCGCGACCCCGACCGGAGCGCCCCGGGTGTTCGGGGGCACCTCGACCGGAAGCCCCGTGACGTCGGCCTTGATCTGGGTCCAGGTACGACCGCGCGATCCGCCGCCCACGCTGCGCAGCACCGCGGGGCGCAGGCCGAGCCGGGCCAGCTCGTCCAGGTTGTGTGCCAGGCCGTACGCCGTACCTTCGAAGATCGCCCGGACCACCTCGGCCCGCCGGCTGGCCATCGACAACCCCACCAGCGCGCCGCGCGCGTCGGCGTTCCACACCGGTGACCGCTCACCGAGGAAGTACGGCAACAACACCAGCCCACCGCTGCCCACCGGTGCCGTGGCAGCCAGCGCGTCCAGGGCCGCGAACACCGAGCCGGACTCGCCCATCGAGCCGGCCGACTCGGCCGAGCCCGCCGCCGCGCGCACCTCCCGGTCACCGAACTCGTCCCGGAACCACCGCAGGATCCCCCCGGTGGCCACCATCGACCCGTAGACGAGGTGGTGGCCCGGCAGCGGGTACGGCAGCACGCTCATCGTCCCCAGCGCGTCCCGGCGCAGCCGGCCCGCCTCGACCGCGGCGTTCACCACGGTCGACTGGCCGGTCATCTCGCACACGTCGCCGTGCCGGGCGAGGCCTGCCTCCAGCGCCGCGGCGGCGCCGTCGACCGCGCCGGCCACCACCGGCGTACCGGCGAGCAGCCCGGTCACCCGGCTCGCCTCCGCGCCGACCCGGCCGACCACCGTGCTCGGGTGCACCGCCTCGGGCAGCCATCCGCGCGGGATCCCCCACAGGTCGACCAGCGCGTCGGACCACCGGCCGGTGTCCAGGTCGGCGAGCAGGGTGAGGCCCTGGTGTCCGGTGTCGCAGGTGGGTACGCCGGTGAGCCGGTGTACGACGTACCCGTTGGCCATCACCACCGCCGCACCGGCGCGGCGTACCTCCGGCCGCTCGGCCAGCAGCCAGGCGAGCTTCGGCGCAGCGAAGTAGGCGTCCGTCCGGTTGCCGGTGGCGGCCACGACGTCCGCGGCGACCTCCGCCCTGGCCCGGCACTCGCCCTGACCGCGCCGGTCCAGCCACAGCAGCGCCGGGCCGACGGGCGCGCCGGAGCGGTCGAGTACGACGACGCTGGGCGCCTGGCTGCTCACCCCGACGCACTCCACGTCCGCCGGGCCCAGCCCGGTCGCCTCGGCGGCGGACCGCAGGGCCCCGGCGACACACCGCGCGGTCGCCGACCACCAGTCGTCCGGGTCCTGTTCGGCGCCGTGCGGCGGGACGTATCGGGTGGGGTACTCCTCGCCGGCCTCGGCCAGCACGCGTCCCCCGGCGTCGGCGACGACCGCCTTGACCCCGGTGGTGCCCACGTCGACCCCGACCACGACACCACTGGCACCGCTGACACCAGTGGCACTACTGGCACCGCTGGCCCCGGTGACACCGGCCATCCGCCCGCCTCCTCGGCTTCCCCCGACGTTCCCCGGGTCAGCATGCCGAGTGAGGAGGTCGTACGGGAGATCGTGCCCGGCACCGGCCGCCGGACGAGAGGCGGGACGGGCGGTCAGCTGTTCGACGAGCTCCTGCCGGTGAGGCCGGCCTCGTGCGCGAGCAGCCCGACCTGGGTGCGGTTCTCGCAGTCCAGCTTGTCCAGCATCCGCGAGACGTACCCCTTCACGGTCGCCTCCGACAGGTGCAGCCGGCGCCCGATGCCCGCGTTGGACATACCTTCACCGAGGCAGGTCAGCACCTCGACCTCGCGCTCGGTCAGCCGGGAGATCAGGTCCTTGGCCCGGTCGCGGGCGGCGTGCGCGCCGGCGGACGCGCCGACCAGGCGGCGGGCGGCGTCCGGTGAGAGGACGGTGTGCCCGTCCGCGGCGACCCGGACCAGGCCCACCAGGTCCTCCGGCGGCGTGGACTTCACCAGGAAGCCCGAGGCGCCCGCGCGCAGCGCCCGCATCACGTAGTGGTCGGCGTCGAACGTGGTCAGCGCGACCACCGCGGGCCGCTCGGCGAAGGTGTTGATGCGTTCGATCGCGGCCAGCCCGTCGACGCCGGGCATCCGCAGGTCCATGAGTACGACGTCCGGACGGTGCCGGATCACCGCCTCCACCGCGGCCGCGCCGTCGTGTGCCTCGGCCACCACCTCGATGTCGTCGGCCGCGCCCAGGATCGTCCGCAGGTGGGCGCACACCATCGGCTCGTCGTCGACCAGCAGGACCGAGATCATCGCAGCGCCTCCGTGGTCTCCGGCGTGGTCCCCAGCTTGGAGCCGGTCTTCCCTGTCGGCTCGGCGCCTGGCTCGGCCGTGGGTACGTACGCCGGCAGGTCGGCCACCACCTCGAACCCGCCGTCGGCACCGGGCCGCGCGGTCAGCGTTCCCCGGACCAGCTCGATGCGCTGCCGCAGCCCGGCAAGGCCGGTCCCCGAACCCGAACCGGCCAGCGCGGGGTCGGGCGGCCCGGCCGGTGCCGTGTTGGCGACGCGCACCCGCACCCGGTCGGTGTCGTACCGCACTTCCACCCGGACCGAGGCGCCGGGAGCGTGCTTGCGGACGTTCGTCAGCGCCTCCTGCACGACGCGGTACGCCGTCCGCCCGACCACCGGCGAGGCCCGGCCCGGGTCGCCGACCTGGGCGAGTTCGGTACGGATGCCCACCGACTCCGACTCGGCCACCAGCGTGGCGAGGTCGCCGACGGCCGGGCGTTCTGCGTCCTCGGTCATCCGCAGGATCCCCACCAGGTCCCGTAACTCGTCCAGGGCCTGGCAGCCGGCCGCCCGCAGCTCCTCGGCCGACCGCCGGGTCTCCTCGTCCCGGGCGCGGACCCGCAGCGCGCCGGCGGACAGCACCATCAGCGACAGCCGGTGGGTCACCACGTCGTGCATCTCCGCGGCGATCCGGGCACGTTCGTCGGCGCGGGCCTGCGCGGCCAGGAGGTACTTCTCGCGTTCGGCGCGCTCGGCGCGTTCGCGCAGCACGGACACCAGCCGGTGCCGGGCGCCGAAGTACAGCGCGAGCAGTGGGCCGAGTGTGGTGCGCAGGACGGCGATGGTGACGACCGCGGCCGAGGGCTCCCAGACCCGGGCGGAGACGAGGGTGAGCAGGCCGACCAGCACCCAGCCGGGGCGGCGCACCGCGGGGTAGGCCACCGGCAGGTAGGCGACCAGCACTGCCGCCATCGGGGCCCAGACCGTCCACGGGCCGGGCTGCCCGCCGGTGGAGCCGGTGGACACGAGCACGGTGACGAGGACGGTGTACGCGGTCACCGCGCCCAGTACGGCCAGCGGCGCCCTCCGTCGCAGGACCAGACCAGCGTCCACGAGCACCTGCAGGCCGAGCAGGAACCACGCCACCGTGCCCGGCCGCTGCGGCCACCACGAACCATGCGAGAGCGTGAGCAGGGTGTCGCCCACCACGAACACGAGCGCGAGGAGGACGTCCCGGCGCACCGGCGGCAGCCACCGCCCCATCCACGGCACCAACCAGGCCGGAAGGAGCGTCCGGCCACAGTCCGGGCCGGCGGTCGCGCGTTCACTCACCCCGCAACGGTAGGCGACCGCCGTCACCGGGGGCCAGATCTTCGGGGCGGGACCAGACGATGGTGGGTGGGCCAGGTCGGGGCGGCACGACTTTCGTCGTACCCGGGGCGCGTGCCCGTGACGAGACGGCGTACGACCTCGAGATCACCGACGATGACGGCGCCGGCCGCCGCGAGCCCGGCCAGGTCGTCGCTGCCGAAGGCGGCGACGAGGGCATCCGTCGTGGTGCTCAAGGTGGCGTCCGGCTCTTCGGGCGGCTTGTGGGCGACTTCGGCACCGGCCGGCGTGATGCGGACACCGAACACGCCGGCCGGGCCGTGGTCGCGTAGTTCGATCCTGAGCGTCTCCTCGGGCTGCTCCGGCGTCGGCTCGAAGTAGGTGCGGATGCTCAGCATGGCGCTGTCCGCGCTCACGAAGAGCTGTTCCGTGGTCGGCGGGGCGGCCAGCGCCCAGGTGCCGAGCGCGATCACGATCGGTTCCAGGCCGCGACCCCACGCCGTCAGCTCGTAGACCCACGCATTACCTGGCCGAGGCAGCTGCTGTCGGCGTAGGACGCCTGCGTTGGCCAGCTCGCGCAGCCGGTCGGACAGTGCGTTCGGGCTGGCGGTCGGGAGCGCCGCCTGGAGGTCGGTGAACCGTTTCGGTCCGAGCAGCAGCTCGCGAACCACGAGCAGCGCCCAACGCTCCCCCACGATGTCGAGACCGCGCGCGACGCCGCATGCCTGCCGATAACCCCGCTGAGTCGGCACCGAGCACCCCTCTCTTTCGTACTTGCTAAACCATAGCAGCCACTATTAGCCTCATAGCTTCGACATGAGGAGGACCCATGAGCACGCCACCGGCGCCCCCGCTCACCGACCGCCCGACCTGGCAGAAACAGCTCGACGAGCTCCGGATCCGCGAGAAGGCGCACACGCGTGAGGGCGACGCCATCGCCGCGGCGCGCCGGCGGCTGCCGATGGTCGAGGTCGACCCGTCCACCCATCTGGTCGGTGCCGGCGGCCCGGTGCCCCTGCTCGACGTGTTCGAGGGGAGGACACAACTGTTCGCGTCGTACCACATGTGGCACACGGGCGGGCCGGCCGCCGAGCAGTGCGAAGGCTGCACGTTCTTCACCGGCCAGGTGCTCGAGCTGTCCTACCTGCACTCGCGCGACGTCACGTTCGCGGTCTTCTGCCAAGGGCCGTACGAGGAGTCGTCGCGTTACCGCGACTTCATGGGCTGGCCGGCGCCCTGGTACTCGGTGCCGGGGGACTCGCTCGACGCACTCGTCGCCGGGCGCGCGTTCGGGATGAAGGCCTGCTACCTGCGCCAGGGCAACCGGGTGTTCGAGACCTACTGGACCACCGGCCGGGGCGTCGAGCCGATGGCGCCGTCGTACGGCCTGCTCGACATGACCGTTCATGGTCGGCAGGAGCAGTGGGAGGACTCGCCGCACGGCTGGCCTCAGCGGTTCCGGACCGACGGCGACCAGTTCCGGCTCGACGGACGGCCCACCTCGCAGTGGTCACGCCTCGCTGCTGGACGCGACGACGACCTGGGCGCCACCGGACACGCCGGCAGCCACCACCATTGCCACTGAGGGGCCGGCGGCTGCCACCAGCGTCGGACCTACCGAGCCGCGGCGCCGGCGACGGTCTGCCAGGCCTGCACCGCCTGGTCGTCCGTCGGCATGGTCGCGGCGTGCCGCTCGGCCTCCACGGCCGTGGTGTACGCCGCGACCTCGGCGGCACGGCGTTCCTCGTCCCAGCCGAGGACCGACGCCATCACCCTGGCCGCCTCGGGAGCGGCCGCCACGCCGCGGTCCGCGGTCTCCATGAAGACCCGGGTCCGGCGGGCGAGCGCGTCCATCAGGTGCAGGGCGCCCTCGCTGCGGGCGGCGTAGGCGACCTCGGCGGCGAGGTAGTGCGACGCGCCGGGCAGCGGCCGGGCGAGCTCGGGCCGGTCGGCCAGCAGGTCGAGCACTTCCGGGGTGAGCGCGCCGTAGCGGCCGAGCAGGTGCTCGACCTGTTCGGGTTCCAGCCCGGCCTCACGGGCCAGCCGGTCCCGCTGGTGGCGTACCGCGACGTAGCCGGTGGCGCCGAGCAGCGGCAGCTTGTCGGTGCTCGACGCCGGGATCGTCCGGCCCAGCGAACGTCCCGTCGCGTCCACCGCGTCGCGGGCCATCAGCCGGTACGTCGTGTACTTCCCGCCGACCACGGTCACCAGGCCGGCGGGCTGTTCGACGACGGTGTGGTCGCGGCGCAGCGCCGCGGTCGTCGCACTGTCGGCCGATCCGTCCGACCCGCCGCGGGTGCGTACGGGCACACCGGCCAGCAGCGGACGCAGCCCGGCGTACACGCCCACCACGTCGGCGTCGCCGAGAGGGTGCTTCAGCCAGCGGTTGGCCTGGCCGAGCAGGTAGTCGACGTCCTCGCGGGAGGCCACCGGGTGGCCGCGGTCGTGGTCCCACGGGGTGTCGGTGGTGCCCATCAGCCAGTGGTCGAACCATTTGCGGATGATGAAGACGCTGTCGCTTGTACGCGCGATCAGACCGGTGCGCGAGTCGATCCGGTCGGCCGGGACGACGAGGTGGACGCCCTTCGCCGGGCGGACCGCGATGCTCGGCGACCCGCCCAGGGACTGCACCTCGTCCGCCCACACCCCGGCCGCGTTGACCACCACGCCGGCGAGTACGTCGACGTGGCCGCCGTCCTCGAGGTCGTGCACGCGTACGCCGGTCACGCGCTGACCGTCGCGCAGCATGCCGACGACCCGGGTCCGGGTGAGGACGGTGGCGCCGAGACCCGCGGCGGTACGCGCCAGCGTCATCGTGTGCCGGGCGTCGTCCACGCGTACGTCGTGGTACTGCACCGCGCCGGTGATGTCGTCCGGTCGCAGGCCGGGCATCTCGGCCAGTGCCGCCCGCCGGGTCAGATGCCGGTGGCCGGGGACGCTGCGCGGGCCGGTGAGCCGGAACAGGTCGTACATCGCCACGCCGGCACCGATGTAGGGCCGCTGCCAGCGTTTGGTGAACGGGAAGAGGAACGGCTCGGACTCGACCAGGTGCGGGCACAGCCGCTCCACCATGAGGTCGCGTTCCAGCAGCGCCTCGCGGACCAGCGCGAAGTTGAGTTGCTCGAGGTAGCGCAGCCCGCCGTGGAAGACCTTGCCCGACCGGGAGGACGTACCGCTGGCCAGGTCGTCGGCCTCCAGCAGCAGCACCGACAGGCCCCGGGCCGTCGCGTCCAGCGCCACACCGGCGCCGGTGACGCCGCCGCCGACCACCACCACGTCGAAGTCGCGGCCGGCGGCACCGGCCAGGTCGCCGCGCCGGCGGTCGGCCGACAGCGCGGTGCGGTCGTGGCCGTTCGCGTTCACCTTCACCGCCCGGCCCCGCCCGAACCCTCGCTTCCGCCGTCGTTTCCGCCGTCGTTTCCGTCGGCATTCGGGGCGTCCGCGCCCGGCGGCGGCACCTGGCCGTAGCTGCCGAACTTCTCGATCACCCGGTCCAGCTCGTCGGCCGGCAGCTCGCGCGGGGAGACGCCGAGCGCGGCACCGGCGCCGACGGCGCGCAGCCACACCTCGCACAGCCACTCGAGGTACTGGTTGAGCTGGTACGCCTTCGCCAGCGAGTCGCCGACGGTGACCGTGCCGTGGTTGGACATCAGGCAGCCCGAACGCCCCTTCAGCGCCCCGGTGACCGACGCGGCCAGCTCGGGTGTGCCGTACGTCGCGTACGGCGCCACCCGGACCGGGCCGCCGAACAACGCCGTGAGGTAGTGCACCACCGGGAGCTCGTCCACCAGCGTGGAGGCGACCGCGGCGGCGGTGGCGTGGGTGTGCACGACCGAGGTGTGGTCGGTGGTGTTGTAGACGGACAGGTGCAGCGGCATCTCGCTGGTCGGGTCCAGCTCGCCCTCCAGCTGCCTGCCGTCGAGGTCGGTGACGCAGATGAGCTCGGGGGTGAGCACGTCGTAGTCCAGGCCACTCGGCGTGGCGGCCACCAGGTCCCCGACGCGCACGCTCAGATTTCCCGACGTACCCACCACGAGTCCTTCCGGGCGGAGCCGCTGGGCGAAGCGGACCAGCTCGGCGCGTTCGTTCGCCAACCTCATACCTGACGCTCCTTCCACTCGGTGCGCGCGCGGTCCACCGCCGCGCGGTAACGCTCGTACTCTTCCGCGTACCGCTTGGCGGGCCCCTCACCGGGGTTGACCACCGTGGTGTCGGCGGCCCGGTCACGTGCCCAGGCCGCGGTGTCCACCGGCAGGTCCGTGGCGGCGATCCCGGCCAGCACCGCGCCGTACGCACCGACCTCCGGGCAGGCCGAGACCCGGACCGGCCGGCCGAGGGCGTCGGCGAACAGCCGCAGCCACTCCCGACTGCGGATCCCGCCGCCGCACACCGCGACCTCTCCTTCCAGGCCGGTCGCCTCGAAGCAGTGCCGCGCCGCGAACGCGATGCCCTCGCAGACCGCACGCACCACGTCGGCGGTGCTGGTCTGCACGGTGAGCCCGTCCAGGCGTGCCCGGGCGCCGGACTCCACGAACGGCGCGCGTTCACCGGCCGGCGAGAAGTAGGGCAGGCACCGCACGCCGTGTGCGCCCGGCTCGCCGGTGGCCAGCAGCGGGTCGACGTCGTCGTGCGTACGGCCGACCAGTTTCAGCGTCCAGTCCAGCGCGGCGGTGCCCACCATGGCCGGCATCGACCGCAGCCAGCGGTCCGGGCCCAGCGGGATCGTCAGACCGGCTGGCTCGCCACCGGGCTGCAGCTCGGCGACCGCGACCTGGCAGGCGAGGGTCGTACCGACGATCAGGTGGCCGTCCCCCGGTGTGGCAGCCAGGCCCGAACCCAGCGCGCACGCCGGCAGGTCGAACGGACCGGCCGACACCGGCGTACCCGCGGGAAGCCCCACCAGGGCGGCACCCTCGGCGGTCAGCGTGCCGGTCGGCAGCGGCTCGGCGACGGGGGCGAGCAGGTCGGCACGGTGCCCGAGACCACACCGTTCCAGGACGTCGGGTGCGTAGTCGCGGGTCACCGGGTCGAGAAACGGCAGCGAGGCGTCGGAGGTGTCGGTGGCGCGTACGCCGGTGAGCCGCTGCATCACCATGTCCTTGCAGTACGCCGCGGTGACCGACCGGTCGAGCACCTCCGGCTCGTGCCGGTCGAACCACGCCAGCACCGGCGCCGGGCAGCCGGGGAACATCGCCCCGCCGGTCCGCCGGAAGACCGCCTCGGTGGTCCCGTCCGCGCGCCAGCTGTCGGCCATACCGGCCGCCCGGGCGTCCAGCCACGACACCGCCGGGCGGACCGCGCGCCCCTCACCGTCGAGCAGCCACACGCCGTCGCCCTGGCCGGTCAGCGCGAGCAGGGCCGGCGGGTCACCCGCGCCTTCGTCGTCCACCAGCGCTCGTACGACCTCACCGACCGCGACGACGACCTCGTCCATGTCCTGCTCGAACCAGCCCTCGCGGGGGTTGACCACCCGGGCCGGAGCGGACCGCAGCGCCCGCTGTTCGCCGTTCTGGTCGAACAGCGCGGCCTTGATGACCGACGTACCGATGTCCACCCCGACGTACGTGGGCCCGACCGCCCTGCCAGCGTTCATCGAGCAGCCTCCTCAGCGCCGGTTCGGCCGCGCCGACCCGGCCGACCGTGCCGACCTGCCTGAACCCGCAGATCCGGACAGTACCTCCGGGTTGGCGCAGTGTGCGGGTGGTTCGCCGTCCAGCCAGCGGCGTACCTCACCGGCGCAGATCGCCGCCGCGCGTTCGGCCACCTCGCGGCTGCACCCGGCGATGTGGGGGGCCATCACCAGCCGTGGCGTGGTGAACAACCGCGAGTCGGCCGGCAGCGGCTCGGCCGGGAAGACGTCGATCCCGGCGGCCGCGAGGTGACCGCGGTCGAGGGCGTCGCACATGGCGTCGTAGTCGACGAGCCCGCCGCGTGCGGTGTTGACCAGGACCGAGCCGGCCGGCATCCGGGCGAGCTCCGCCGCCCCGATCAGGTGGCGGTTCTCCTCGGTCTGCCGCGCGTGCAGGCTCACCACCTGCGAGGCGGCGAGCAGGTCGTTCAGCTCCTCGACGCGTTCCACCTCCGCGCCGAACGCCTCCGCCGGGGCCATCGGGTCGTACGCCAGCACCCGCGCGCCGAAAGCGGCCAGCAACCTCGCGACGAGTTGCCCGATCGCGCCGTAGCCGACCAGGCCCACGGTGGCGTCCCGGAGTTCGAAACCGGCCGACTCGTAGCGGAAGTAGTGCCCCGGCCAGGTGCGGGAGGCGAGTTCGGCGTGCCCGGCGGCGATGTTGCGGCAGGTGGCCAGCATCAGGCCGAGGGTGAACTCCGCGGCCGCGTTGGCGTTACGGCCGGGTGCGTAACAGACGACCACGCCGGCGCGGGTGGCCGCTGTCAAGTTGACGTTGACAGGGCCGCCGCGGGAGACCACGACCAGGCGCAGGTCGGGCGCGTGCTCGAAGACCCGGCGGGTGAACGGCGCGAGATGGGTGACCGCGGCGTCCACACCGTCGAGGGCGGCGATCATCGTGTCCTCGTTGCCGGCCGCCTCGACGACCTCGCCGACCTTGCCCCACGGCTTCGTCGGCCAGCCGAGGTCGAGGGTACGCACGGACACCCGGTGGCGGGACCGCCCGGCCCGCTCGAGCTCGGCGTCCAGCGCCCGCGTCAGCAGGTCGGTGCGTACGAACTCGTCTCCCGCGGCGAGGATCCGCGCTCTGCTCATCTGACCCGGCCTCCTGTGGTCGTGTCGAACATGTACGTCCGGTCCCGCTGGAAGGCCAGGCCCACGGCCTGCCCGGGCACCTGCGCCGGACCCGGTCCAGTCTGGACGACGAGCCGTTGCCGCGTCGCGGCGAGTTCGACCGTCAGCAGGCCGTACTCGCAGAAATCCTCCACGACGACCACCTCACCCGCGACGTCGCCCTCGCCGCCGCGCTTGCCGCCGCCCCCGCCGCCGGCCTCGAAGTCGACCACCGCCACGTCCTCGGGGCGCACCCCCACGATCCGGTCCGGGCCGGCCGGCCCGGTGAGGAGGTTCATCGCCGGCTCCCCCACGAACTCCGCCACGAACAGGTCGGCCGGGTCGTCGTACACCTCGTCCGGCGTACCGACCTGGCGGACCCGGCCGCCCTCCATCACCACCACCCGGTCGGCGAGGCTGAGCGCCTCCTCCTGGTCGTGGGTGACCAGGACGGTGGTGTAGCCGAGGTCGCGTTGCAGCCGCCGCAGCTCGCGCCGGGTCAGGTCGCGTTGCGCTGCGTCCAGGTGGGACAGCGGCTCGTCCAGCAGCAGGACGTCAGGCTCGCGGGCGATCGCGCGGGCCAGCGCGACCCGCTGCTTCTGGCCGGACGAGAGGTTCACCGGCCTCGCGTCGAGGATGTCGCGCAGCCCGATGCGCTCGGCGAGGTCCTGCACGCGTTCCCGGCACGCCCGCGCGGACAGGCCGCCTCGCGCGCGCAGGCCGAAGGAGATGTTGTCGGCCACCGACAGCGGCGGATAGAGCGCGTAGTTCTCGAACGCCACCCCGATGTTGCGCCGCTGCGGCCGCAGGCCGAGCACGGACCTGCCGCCCACCCGGATGTCGCCGCCGGTGACGTCCTCCAGACCGGCGATCATCCGCAGCGTGGTCGACTTGCCGCATCCGGACGGGCCGAGCAGGCCGACGAGCTCGCCGCTGCGTACGTCCAGGTCGAAGTGGGCCACCGCCTCCACCGGCGGGCGGCCCCGGGTGGTGAAGACCTTGCGTACTCCGTCCAGCACCAGGTCGCTCATCCGGCCGCCTCGGTGACCTGGGGCGTCTCCACCCGCCGGCCGCTGTCGTCGGCGAGGAAGACGTGCACCCGCTGTGGGTTCACCGTCACCACCACCCGGTCGTCGGTCCCGAGCCCGGCCACCTGGGTGCGGGGAACCACCAGTGCCAGCAGGCACGAGCCCACGCGGACGGTGAGTTCCGCCTGCCGGCCGAGGTGTTCGAGTACGTAGACGGTGCCCTCGACCCGCACCGCCGACGCGGGCACGTCACCGGCGCCGCGGTGCAGGGCCAGGTCGCGGGGACGGATCCCGAGCTGTACGTGCGTGCCCGGTCGTACCCGCCGCCCCGGCAGCGGCAGGTCCAGCGCGCCGTCGTCGGCGAGGAACCGCGGCCCGGACACGTCGGCGACCACCCCGGACACGACGTTGATCGCCGGGCGCCCGAACGACCGGGCCACCACGATGTCGGCCGGCTCCTCCCACACCTGACGGGGTGTGCCCACCTGGCGGATCCGGCCGGCGTCGAGCACGCCCACGCGCTCGGCCAGCGACAGCGCCTCCACGTAGTCGTGGGTGACGTACAGGGTGGTCGTGCCGCGCTCGCGACTGATCGCCTTCAGCTCCGCCCGCATGGTGGCGCGCAGCTTGGCGTCCAGGTGGGACAGGGGTTCGTCCAGGAGGTACGCCGCGGCCGGCCGGACCAGCACCCGGCCGAGCGCGACCCGCTGGCGCTGGCCGTTCGACAGCTGCGTCACCGAACGCTCCAGCAGCGCGTCGATGCCCAGCAGTTCGGCGACCTCCTCGACCCGGCGCCGGGCAGCCGCCTCGGGCAGGCGGTGACGCGGTGAGCGCAACGGCGAGACCAGGTTGGTGAAGACGTCCTGCTGTGGGTAGAGCGCATAACTCTCGAAGCACATCGCGAGGTTGCGGTGCGTCGGCTCCACGTCGGTCACGTCGGCACCGCCGATCCGGACCGTGCCCGCCGTCGGCTCCTCCAGGCCGGCCACGACTTTCAGCGTGGTGGTCTTCCCGGCACCGGACGGGCCGAGCAGGCAGCAGAACTCCCCGTCGGCGACCTCCAGCGACACCTCGTCGAGCGCGCGCAGCCGACCGTAGTCCTTGCGGATCCCCGCGAGCGCCAGCCCCGCCATCAGCCCTGCCCACCCATCAGCTCTTCACCGCACCGAACGACAGGCCACGCACGAGATAGCGCTGGATGAACAACGCCAGCACCAGCGGCGGAAGCACTGCCATCACCGCGCCGGCGGCGACCAGGTTGAACCGCACCTGGTTCCCGCCGAGGAAGGCCAGCGAGCTCACCGTCACTGTCTGGGCGTGGCTGGACGTCAACGTGAACGGGAAGATGAAGTTGTTCCAGGCGAAGATGAACGCCAGCAGGCAGACCGCCGCGACACCGGGGCGCACCAGCGGCAGGACGATCCGTACGAACGCCTGCCGGCGGGAGTAGCCGTCCAGCAGCGCGGCCTGTTCCAGCTCCGGCGGCAGGTCGGTGAAGAACGACCGCAGGATCCACACCACGAGTGGCATCGTCACCAACTGCAGCACCCAGATCATCCCGACGTAGCTGTCGTACAGCCCGAGCTGCTGGTAGAGCACACCCAGCGGGATGATCACCACCAGCTCCGGGGCGAACCTGAACGACAGCAGGGTGAACAACAGGCTCTCGCTGCCCCGGAAGCGGTAGCGCGCCGCCGCGTACGCCGCCGGGATCCCGATCACCAGGGAGACCAGCACGGCACCGACCGCGCAGATCAGGCTGGCGACGAAGAACCGCAGGTACGGCGAGTCCCCGGCACCGATGCCGAGGACCGTGCGGTAGTTGGCGAAAGTGGGTGCGAACCGCAGGTAGGTCGACGTCTGGTCGGCGTTCGACTTCAGGCTCAGGGCCACGATGAAGACGACCGGGGCGAGCGAGAACGCGAAGTAGAGCAGGAGTGCGGCGTCGGCGAGGAGCCCGCCGGCCGTCCTGGTGGAGTTGCCCGACGTCGCCATCGTCACCCTGCCTCCACCCCGGTCGCGGTGCTCGCCGTCGCTCCTGCCGGTGCGGCCGCCGGCGTTCCGATCGACACCCCGGCCGCGCGGTTCTGCACCCGGCCGAGGTAGCGCACGAGGACGAACGAGATCGCGTACACGACCACCCACAGGATCAGCATGAACGTCATGCCCCGGCTGTAGCGGGCGTAGGTGATCGCCTCCAGGTACGCGTTGATCTGCAGCGTCGTGGTCGCGTCACCGGGGCCGCCGGCGGTGAGCCCGTAGATGATGTCGAAGACCTTCAGGCAGTCCATGAAGCGGAAGATGACCGCGACCAGGACGTACGGCCACAGCATCGGCAGGGTGAGCCGGCGAAATGTCAACCACCAGTTGGCACCGTCCACCGCCGCCGCCTCGAACGGCGAGTTCGGCAGCGAGCGCAGCCCGGCCAGCGCCAGGATCGCGACGAACGGCGTGTACAGCCAGGCGTCCACGACCACCGACCAGAAGAACGCCGCCCCCGCGCCGTCGGTGCCGCGGTAGCCGTGCACCCCCACCGCCGCCAGGATCGGCCGGACCCAGCCCACCTCCGGCAGCAGGATCAGCTTCCACATGATGGCGGCGATGATCGGGGCCACCATCAGCGGCACGATGAGCAGGCGTTCCAGCAACCGGCCCAGCAGGCTGGATCGGTGCAGCAGCAGCGCCACTCCCACGCCGAGCACCGTCTCAACGGTCGTTGCCGCAACCGCGAACGCCACCGTCACCCGAGCCGAGTGCCACAACGTGTCGCTGCCGAGGATGTCGGCGAAGTTGGTCAGTCCCACGAAGCTGGGTTCGCGGTTGGCGTCGGAGAAGTTGTACACGGTGTACGCGACGCCGACGAAGAACGGATACAGAATCCCCACGCACAACAGAACCGCAGGGGTGGCGAGCAGGTAGGGCCGCAGCCGGCGCCGCCACCTCGGGGTCACCGTCGCGGTGGGGACGGCCTCCGCCCCGGTCGTGTCCATCAGCCGTTGACCCGGGGTTCGAGATCCTTGGCCAGCTTGTCCAGAGTCACCTTCGCGTCGGCTCCGCCGTAGATCTCCTGCAGGGCGGCGGCCCACGAGGTGGTGGCGTCGAAGAAGTTCCGCTGCGGGGTGAACTGGATCTTCGTCTGGTCGATGACCGCCTGGAACGTGTCCAGGAAGCCCGGCACCGCCTTCAGCCGATCCTTGTACGCCGGGTCGTCGGCCACCGACTGGCGTACCGCGTCAATGTGTTGTTGCTTCGTGGCCGCCCACAACAGGTGTTCCTTGGAGGTGGCCCACTGCAGGAACCACCACGCGGCCGGCTTCTTCTTCGAGGAGGAGTTCATCGCCAGCGACCAGATCCACATGTTGGTGGCCAGCGAACCGTCCTTGCCCTTCGGGCCAGGATGCCAGGCCAGCTTGCCCGCGGCCGGGGTGTCGGTGTTCTGGAAGTACGACGCGGTGTCGGCGTCGAACAGCATCGCGGCCTTGCCGGCGCCGAGATCGCTGGACGCCTGGTACCACGTGTACGACGTCCACCCTGACGGCCCGGCGTCCCGCACCATCTTCGCCCACCTGCTGGTGAAGTCCGCCGCGTCGGGAGTGTTCATGGTGGGGACGAGCTTCTTGCCCTCGACCCTGAAGTCCTTCAGGCCTTCGCGGGAGTACATCGTCATGAAGCCGGGGTGGATCGTCGCCCACTCCCGCGAGCCCCGCACGGCGATGCCGTACATCCCGTCGAACCCCGCCCCGGGGGCCTTGGCCTTCAGCGTCCTGGCGAGTTCGATGAGGTCGTCGAAACTCTCGGCGGGCTTGAGCCCGAGCTTGGCGAAGACGTCGCTGCGGTAGCAGATCGTGTTGGTCTCGAAGCCCCAGGGCAGCATCCACTGCTGCTTGCCACCGAGCGGCGCGCCGTTGACGAAGTTCCACTGCCCGGCCTTGATCAGGTTGGGGAAGAAGTCGCCGGGCTCGAACTCCGCGTGGGTGGCGGAGGAGTTGTGCATCCAGGGGCCGAGGTCCTCGAGGTAACCGGGCGGACCGTACTGCCAGACCATGTAGGCACCCAGCATGAACGCGTCGTAGTTTCCCTGCCTGGACTTGAGTTCCAGGGTCACCTTGTCGAAGTAGTTGGACTCGGGGAACTCGTCGATGGCGAGCTTGATGCCGGTCTTGTCCTGGAACTCCCCGCGGTGCGCCTTCAGCGCGTCGGTGTAGGGATGCTTGTTCATCAGCAGCCGCAGGGTGGTCCCCTTGTGCTTCTTCCAGTCGAAGCCGCCGGAGACCTTCTTCGCCGCCGAGTCGTCGCCGCCGTTGTTCGCCGGTGAGCCGAAGCCGCATCCGGCCAGGCCGGCCGAGCCGAGCACGCCGGCGCCGACGCCCGCTCCCGCGAGCCGGAGTACGTCACGGCGACTGGGACGCGCCGCCCGCGCCGCGAACGGCGCCTGCGTGGCGTGCGGTCCTCTGGTGCCGTGCCCCCGACGGGTCGGGCCGGTCGGCTCGGTCATGGCAGCCCCCAGTGCAGGTTCGGCGCACGCCGAGATCACCTCGCGGCGTGATCAGGTCGCTTCACCTTGTGACCTCGGTGTCAGGCGGGTCAAGCAGCCAAGCCACACCGACCGCCTTCGGCCAGTTACCGGGTGCGACCATCTTCGGCCGCCTGCGGCGGTGCCAGACCAGGCCCGGCCGGGTCCGGCCGGACCTGGTCCGGGCTGGTCGGGCCTGGTCCGGTTCGGCCTGGTCCCCGCCTCACCAGGAGTCGGTGCCGGCAGCCAGGGGCGGGTTCCAGGCGACCAAACCCCAGTGCCCCGCCTGGTCCCGGCGGAGTACGGCGCCGCTGGCGTTACGGATGACCGGCAGCGCGGTGCGGTACGTGCGCGGATGGATGCCGAGCAGGTCACACACCACGATGCGCAGAAACGTGCCGTGTGCGACCACGAGCACGCGGTCGCCGTGGGAGCCGTCGGCGAGATCGTCCAGCGCGGCCCGGCCACGGGCGAGCGCCGCCGCCGGAGACTCCCCGCCCGGCAGGGGATTCTCGTACGGATCGGCCTCGAACGCTGCGCGCTCACGCGGAAACCGCTGCCGCATCTCGGCAGCGGACATTCCCTCGGCGGCGCCGAAGTCGAGCTCGACCAACCGCTCGTCCAGGAGCTGTGTCAACCCAGCCTTGCGCGCAGCCGGCTCGGCGGTTTCCCTTGCCCGGCGAAGTGTCGAGGATGCCACTGCCGTGAGCCGCGCCGTTGCCGCCCACTCCCCCAGATCGGCCGCCTGCGCTTGGCCGCGCTCGGTCAGCGGCGCGTCGGTCCGGCCGACGTAGCGGTTCTCCGCATGCATGGGCGTTTCACCATGCCGTACGAAGAACACCGTGATCGGGCCGGTGCCGAGAACCGTGAGGCGATCTTGGGTCACGGGCTCGACGATAGACGAGGGTGCGACGGCCGGGGAGCTGGGATGGAGCCCGCTGAGGCGGTATGAGGACGGATCCGGTGCGCGCACCGGGGTCCGGGCCGGCGGATCATGGCGAGTCGACGCCTTGCGAGGCACCCCCGACCTGCGATCCCGATGCCAGGTTTTTGTCCACAGGTGGCGGATCGGTTGGGCCTCGGGTCTCCTTGTGGACAACGATCTTCGGGTCGGCGGTGGCCTCTAGACTTCGAACATGCATTCGACGACGCAGGACCTTCCCGGCGCAGGTGGCAGTGGCGCCGTCGGCCGGTTGAGGGCTGCGCTGGCCACGATCCGCGCCGGGGTGGAGGAGGCTTTGGCGACGCCGACCACGTGGGTGGAGGTGGGTGAGCTCGGGGCGCTGATCGGTGAACTGGAGGCGGAGAAGGCACGGACCGACGCGCTCACCCTGGCCTGGGTCCGTCAGGCCGAAGCCGGCGACATCGGCAAGACCACGGGTGCGGCGACCGCGGCGGGTGGTTGCGCAGCGCGCAGCGGATGTCGAAGACCGAGGCCTCCGCCACCGTCGGCCTGGCCCGGGACCTGGACCGTACGGTCACCTTGACCGCCGCCGCCCTGGCGCGGGGTGAACTGTCGTTCAAGCACGCGCAGGTGATCGCATTCGCGGTCAAGGACCTGCCCACCTGGATCGGCCCCGAACAACGGGTGAAGGCCGAGGAATACCTGATCACCTGGTCCAAGCGGCGTAACCCCGACGACGTACGCCTGCTGGGGCGGGCGTTGCTGCAGTACCTCGCACCCGAAGAGTGGGAACGGCGCCTCGGCAAGGAGCTCGGCGACGCCGAACGCGCCGCCGAACGCAAACGGTCCCTGCGCTACCTGGCCAACGGGATCCCCGGCTCCGAAACCGTGGTGATCAAACTGCCGGTGGTGGAGATGGAGACCCTGCGGAAGATGATCGAGGCGCTGATCGCCTCCGACACCCGCCCCGACCCCGACGAACGGCCCCTGGACCAAAAGCGTGACAGCCGTATGAGGGCGTCACGTTCTTCGGGATGGGCCTGGCCGTCATCGTGCTGAACCTGCTCCAGTGGAAGGACCGGCCCCACCGCGACTGCATGCCTCATTGACGGCAGGGTCGGCCGCTGTCACCTTGTGGGCTATGGGCGAGTTCGACACCGACACGATCATCAGTTTGGTGCTGTTCGTCGCGGTCGTTCTCGCCGTGGCGGCCATCGTCTTCTACATGCGATACAAGCGCCGGCGATACGGAACAGAGCCCGGGGATTACCGCGACCGGGACGACCAGGGACAGCCGCCGTTTCCCCCCGGCCCCATGGGAGGAGGCACGCCCCCGCCGTCGTTGTGGTGACGTCAACCTCATCCGCGAGAGCCTGCGCACCAACGGCCAGCAGGCGGCCCGTCCGACCACACTAGGCTGCGAAGCATGTTCGACGCCGCCACCGTCACGATGGCCGACCTGGAGAAGCCGGACCCGCGCGCCGCGAGCCCACGGTGAAAACCAAGCCGGCGGTGAAGAATCGCCACTCCGTAATCACCAGAATCAGGACGCGAATCGTCCGGAACGGTCCGTACCATCCAGGCCATGGCTATCGCACGTTTCCCAAGCTTCGTCATCGACTGCCCCGACCCGAGCGCCCTCGCCACCTTCTACGGCAAGCTGCTGGACTGGAAGGTCGACATCTCGGCCGACTGGGCCGAGATCCGCGCCGACTACGGCCAGTGCATCTCGTTCCAGCAGGTCGAGGCATACACCCCGCCGGTGTGGCCCGCGCAGGAGGTGCCCCAGCAGATGCACCTCGACGTGATCGTCGACGACCTCGACTCCGCCGAGACAGCCGTCCTCGGTCTCGGCGCCACCAAGCACGACCACCAGCCCGGCACGACCTTCCGGGTGTTCCTCGACCCGGCCGGGCACCCGTTCTGCCTCTGCGTGAGCTGAACCCCCGGTCAGGCCCCACGCGAGGCGTCGCACCCGTGCGAACATGCCTCCATGAGCGGTGACGTCAACAAGGACATGGACAGGGTCGCCGACAGGGACCTCGACATGGACCTCGACAGGGACCTCGACATCGAGGTGAGTGCTCTGGCGATCAACGTCACCGTCCCGGAAGCACTGCGCTGGACGGACACCCGACGCGGTGAGGAGTTCACGCTGACCACTCTCAACGTGCGGCTCCTCCCCAGCGGGCACCTCGCCGCGAAGGCCTACGGTCGCCCCACCGCCGGTGGCCGGGGCAACTACGTGTCGTTCTCCGTCCCTGACCGGCCGGAGCTGGCGAAGCTGGTCGCTGAGGCCGCCCACCGCGCCGGTGCGATGTGGGCCGCGCACCAGGGCCTTCGCTGACCAACCCGCCCTATCTCCAGCGGCGGGACCTGAGTTCGTCCAGCCAGCGGCCGTACGCCTCGTCGAACCGTCCGACCGCCTGCGGCCGGGGTGCATGGCGCACGCGTTCGCGCACCATCGCCGCGGCCGCGTCGGCAAGCGAGCCGTGCGCCGGCGAGGCCGCGACGACTGCCATCCCGAACGCGCCGTCGGTCACCTCCGGCACCACGATCTCCCGGTCGAGAACGTCCGCGTGCAATCTCGGCCAGTACGAACTCCGCGCGCCGCCGCCGGTCAGCGTCACCACCGGGCCGACCGACGCACCCAGCCGCTGCACGTGTTCCAGGCACAGCCGCTCCACGAACGCCACGCCCTGCAGGTAGGCCGCGTGGCGTTCCGCCGGACCCGACGGATCGCCGGTCAGGAAACCGATCGCGTCCGGCCGGGTGATCGGGAAGCGTTCTCCCTTGCCCACCAGGGGATACGCCAGCGCGCTCGCCGGCTCGAACGCCTCCGCGGCGGCGTCCAGCGCCTCGAGGTCGGCGTCGGGAAACTCCCGCGCCAGCACTCCCGCGCCGGCACTGGACGCACCACCCGGCCACCAGCCGCCGTCCGGGCTGCGATGGGAGTAGACCGCGCCGCTCGGGTCGTGCACCGGCTCGGTGGTCGTACCCTTGAGGACCAGCGTCGTACCCAGCACGAAGTTCCACGCACCCGGGTACAGCGCACCCGACGCGACCTGGGCCGCGCACCCGTCGGTGAGGCCGGCGAGGATCAGCGTTCCCGCGGGGATGCCGGTGAGTTCGGCCGCCCGCGCGCCCACCTCGCCGATCGGCGCTCCGGGCGCCACCACAGCGGGAAGCCGCTTGGCGGGCAGCCCGTGCCGGTCGAGCACGTCGTGCGGCCAGTCGGTACGCACCAGGTCGACGCCGCTCTTCAGTGCGTGGCTCCAGTCGGTGGCAGCGGCCGTACCGGCCAGCCGGGCGGTCACCACGTCGGCCTGGTGGGCCAGTCGTGCGGACTCCGGCACGTCGTACTCCGCCAGCAACCACAGCGCCTTCGCCAGCCCCCACGACGCCTGCGGACGCGCACCCGCCGCTGCCCATCCCGGGGCCGGGTCGGCGGCGAGCCGGGCGGCCTGCTCAGCGGCTCGCCCGTCGTCGTACATCAGCGCGGGAGTCACCGGGCGGGCGGGCTCGCCGGGCACGTCCTCGACGAACAGCACCGTCCCGGACGTACTGCACACCGCCAGGCCCTCCACCGGCCTGCCGGCGAGCTGCCCGGTCACCTCGCCCGCGGCACGCACGAACGCCGACCACCACTCCTGCGGGTCCTGTTCGTGACGCACGCCGTCGCGGGTGCTGCGCAGCGGCGCGGTCGCCTTCGCCACCACCGACCCGGTGGCCGTCGTGGCCACCACCCGAACGCCCTGGGTACCGAGGTCGACGCCGAGCCACACCGGCTCGCGCGGGCTACCACCGAGATCGGTCATGGCTCCATCACACCGACGCGCGGGTGCCCCGTCAAACCCGACCAGGCTCGTCGCGGCCGGTCATCGACACGACCGTCCGCGGCCGGCCCGGTCGGTCAGAACCGCGCCGGCTCGCGGTAGTCGCCCCACTCGTCCTTGAGTACGCCGCAGATCTCGCCCAGCGTCGCCTCCGCCCGGGCGGCGGCCAGGATCACCGGCACCATGTTCTGTTCGGTACGGGCAACCTCGGCCAGCTTCCGCAGCGCGGCGTCAACCTCGGCTTGCGAACGGGAGCGCCTGCGTTCGCCGAGCACGCGACACTGTTCGGCCTCGACCTCGTGGCTCACCCGGAGAATCTCCACAGGTCCGCTGACCGTGCTGGTGTGCGCGTTGACCCCGACGATCTTCTTCTCACCGCGCTCCAGCGCCTGTTGGTAGTCGAACGCCGCCTCGGCGATCTCCCCGGTGAAGTACCCGTCGTCGATGCCGCGCAGCAGCCCCGCCGTGATGGTGCCGTCGTCGCTCAGCTCCCTGATCCGGGCGAACACCTCCTCCGCCTCGGCCTCCATCCGGTCCGTCAGCGCCTCGACGTACCACGAACCGCCCAACGGGTCGGCGACGTTGGCCACGCCGGTCTCCTCCAGCAGCACCTGCTGAGTGCGCAGCGCCACCTCCGCGGACTGCTCCGACGGCAGCGCGAGCGTCTCGTCGAACGCGTTCGTGTGCAGGGAGTTCGTCCCGCCGAGCACGGCCGCGAGTGCCTCCACCGCGGTCCGGACGACGTTGTTGTACGGCTGCTGGGCGGTGAGCGAGACACCGGCGGTCTGGGTGTGGAACCGCAACCACGCCGCCCGGTCGGTCTTCGCGCCGTACACCTCCCGCATCCACCGCGCCCAGATCCGCCGGGCCGCGCGGAACTTCGCGATCTCCTCGAAGAAGTCCACGTGGCTGTCGAAGAAGAACGACAGACCGGGCGCGAACACGTCGACGTCCAGCCCCCGCGACAGGCCCAGCTCGACGTAGGCGAACCCGTCCGCCAGGGTGTACGCCAGCTCCTGCGCGGCGGTCGAACCGGCCTCACGGATGTGGTAGCCGGACACCGACAGGGGCTTGTACGCCGGAATCTCCTTGGAGCAGAACTCCATCAGGTCGCCGATCAGCCGCAGGTGTGGCTGCGGCGCGAACAGCCACTCCTTCTGCGCGATGTACTCCTTGAAGATGTCGGTCTGCAGCGTGCCGTTGAGGGTGGAGATGTCCACGCCCTGTCGCTCGGCGGCGACGAGGTACATGCAGAAGATCGGGATGGCCGGGCCGGAGATGGTCATCGACGTGGTGACCTCGCCCAGCGGAATGCCCTCGAACAGCACGTCCATGTCGGCGGCGGAGTCGATCGCCACGCCGCAGTGCCCTACCTCGCCGAGCGAGCGCGGTTCGTCGGAGTCGCGGCCCATCAGCGTCGGCATGTCGAACGCCACGGACAGTCCCCCACCTCCGGCGGCGAGGATCATGCGGTAGCGCTCGTTGGTCTGCCTGGCGTTGCCGAAGCCGGCGAACTGCCGGATGGTCCAGGTGCGCCCGCGGTAGCCGGTGGCATACAGGCCGCGGGTGAAGGGGTACTCACCAGGCCAGCCGATCCGCTCGAACCGCGGCTCGTCCGTGTCCGGCGGCGGGCCGTAGACCGGGTCCACCTCCATCCCGGACACTGTCGTACGGCGTGCCCGGTCCTGCCGGTCGCGCGTTTCGCCGCCCTCGCCCGGCTTGCCCTCGCCCGGTTTGGCCTGCCCGGCCGCTGCGTCGTAACGCTGCTGCCAGCGGCGCCGGCCCGCCTCGATGTCTTCGGCCCGCATAGGTCCTCCCGACTGACGTGGCCGCCCTCGTGAGGCGCCACTGCCACGATAGTAGGATGTCCAACTATCCGCAGCCGGTAGGGGGTTCGGAAGGTTTCGTCCCCTCAGGCGGGGCCTTTCCCAGGACCCGTTCGAGGGGTCAGGTGAGGAAGTCGCCGGCCTCGCGGCGCACCCGCGTGAGCAGTTCGTGCACGGTGGCGAGGCTGTCGTCGTCGAGCGCGTCGAACCCGAACCTCATCCCCACCAGGTCCTTGGTGGTCGCCTTGACCACGTCGCGCCCCTCGTCGGTCACCTCGGCCAGCACGCCGCGGCCGTCCTCCGGGTGAGGCGTACGCCGGACCAGTCCGTCACGTTCGAGCCGCCGCACGATCGAGGTCACCGAGGTGGGGTGCACCTGGAGTCGTTCGCCCATCTTCCCCAGCGGCAGGGCGCCGGTACGGGTGAAGGTCAGCAGCACCAACGCCTCATACCTCGCGAAGGTCAGGTCGTAGCGCCTCAGGATCTCGTCCAGCCGGGAGAGCACGATCTGCTGCACCCGCATCAGGGAGGTGACCGCCCGCATCGGCTCGACAGCCGCGTCCGCTCCGAAGTGGTGTGCCCACTGGCGTGCCGCCTCCTGGACGGGGTCGAACGGTAGGGGCCGCCTCTTCGCCATGAAAAGGAACGTAACAGGCGAGGCGGAGGTGCCCAGGAACCGGTCCGGACCTGAGCCACCGATCGGGCACGCTCCGGGGGCGGGCCAGCCCAGTTGCTCGGATCCACGCCCTAGTCGGGCCGGGCCGTACTGGAGGTCCCGGCTTCTGCGGGGTCGGTGCGCTCGCCGGGTCGAACATCCGGCCGGGCGTCCGTTCGCACACCGGCGCGGGCATCGGGTCGCGCACCAGCTCGGGGGTCACGGCGGGCATCCGGCCGCGCAGCAGGCCGGCCATCGGACAGGCGCGGATCGGTGCTGCCGGCATGCACCCGCTGTGCGACCGCCTTCGCGGGAGGGACGACCCGCGGCCGGATCAGCCCGACCGCCCACTCGACGGCCACCCAGGTCGGGCCTGCCAGCCGGCGTAGCCATCGACGCACTTCGTTCCAGTGCAGGTCGGCCAGCAACGACACCTGCAGCACCGCGCCGCCGACCATCGTGCCGGCGATCAGGTCGCTGAACCAGTGCGTGTGCCGGTAGACCGAGATCACCGTCATCAGCACCTCTGCCGCCGCGACCAGGCCGATCAGCAGCCATCGCCGGCGCGTACTGACGTTGCCGTACCGCACGAGCAGCGCCACGACCAGCCCGTAGACGAAGATCACGTTGGCGGTGTGGCCGGACGGAAAGAGCACGTTGTCACCGGTGAACAACGCCGGCCCGCCGGTACGCGGACTCTCCCGGCCGCTGGCGAGCTTGATGACGCCGATCGTGAAGTTCAGCCCGAGGGTGGCACCCACAGCGATGACCAGCGGGCGGATGCTGCGGATGCGGCGACTGAGGTAGTACGCGACGCCGAACAACAGCGGCAGACAGATGAGCCGCTGGCCGATCCGGTCGACCGCATCGGCGTAGCCGTACTCGTACGGTCCCTTGAACTTCCAGATGTGGGCGATGACCTCGTCCAGCCGGAGCAGGGGCCCGCCGCTCGCAAGGTCGAGCAGGATGGCCACGACGCCGACGAGCAGCAGTGCCGCCAGCACCGGAAAACGCAGAACCGGGCGGGCGGTCTCGTCGGTGTGGGACGGGGTGGTGGTGAGCTCGGCGTCCGGAGACTCCTCGCGACTCTGCACGTCGCGGCGGGTCTCGTCTCGGTGCGGCTCGGAGACTCGGCCATGCATTGACCAGCCGGCTCCTCTCGGTGCGGGTGGATATCGGCGGGAACTGGTGGTGACGTGCCGATACCCAAGTGCCATGTGGCACCCAGTCAGTCAACCCTGACGATAGACGAGTGGTGACGGATGGTGGTTCCGCCGCGAGTGTTGACCACTGAGCGTTATCTCATCATTCATCCACCCGTCGCGATGACCTCGCGAGCATACCCACAACAGCTGGGAGTGGCCGGACTGGTGAGCTCGGGAACGGAGGGCGCATGAGCGGCCACACCGGAGGATTTCAGCAGCCGGAACGAAGTCCGGAACGAAGACGAACGAAGTCCGAAACGAGATCCGGAACGAAGCCGGAGCGGGGCCAGAGACGGCGCCCGAGGAGGGTCGGAGGGCCGACGGGAGCCGGCGCGGCGTTCGGTCGGCGGAACGCCGGCGCGGCCCTCAGCGCGGGAACCGGCGCGCGGTGGGCGGGCCGGGACGGCGCGGATGGTTGGCGCGGGGCCGGGCGCCAGCCGGTGCCTTCACGATCGTCGAGCTCGATCCGTCGCCCTCGTCGTCCTTGGCCGTGGCTCGCAGACCGGAACGCTGCAGCAGCCGCTGGATCGTGAGGTCTCGCTGGTCGGGTTTGCCGACGAACTTGATGATGCGCAGGCCCTGCTCCTGCGCGGCGTTCTCGAAGATGAAGTGCCCGTAACCGAGGATTCGGCCGACGAACGGCTTGTCCACGGTGATGTCGAGGATCCGCATGATGGGAGTCGTGGCGATCTTCTTGGTCATGACCCCGCTCACCCGGAACACCCGCATGTTGGTGATGACGAATCTGTCCATGTGTTCGATCAACGCCCGAGCGCCCGCGTGAGCGAGCAGGACGAGCGCAGCGATGAACGGCACCCATGCCAGGTTGACGGGGAGGTTGATCATGGCCCCCAGCAACAGCAACGCGCCGACACACTCGAGTACCGGAATGATGAAGACCACCCAGTGGTGGCGTACCTCATCGACGACCACCTCGCCCTCGTCGGCGAGAAGGTGCCGCACGATCTTCGGGTCAGCAAAGCTGCGCCTGACCCATCGAACGGGTCCGGTCACGCGAACACGGAACTGAGGAACTGGATGAGGGCCTGGAAGCCCTGTCCAATCAAGGCGCCCGCCCCGCGGACGGCGCCGGCGGCGTTCTCCGGCCTGGTGACCAGATAGAACGCGGCAAAGGCGATCACAAGCCAGGTGACCACTTTCTTAGTACCGGCTGTCACGACCGTACTCCTCCCTCGTGGGGGCTCCCCTGCGGCCTTCGCGTGTTGTAGCCCAGCATGAACTCTAAGTGGTTTCGACCGGAAGGCAAATGGGGCACGGCACACTCGTCCACACCGCGGGCTCAGACGGCCAAAAGGTCTGACCAAACGGGCATCGCGGACGATGCTAGCGAGATCTTGCCGCCGTGGCACCCCCGTTGGGGTCACCGATCTTGGACGGCTGGTCACCGAGCATCTGGCCGACCAGCTCGTCGGCCGCTCGGTACGGATCGAGATCGCCTTCGGCGACGCGGGCGGCCACGGCGTCCAGGCGGTGGTCGCGGGGCAGCCGGTCAAGGCGGGTACGCAGGTCGACCAGCGCCAGCGCCTCGACCTCCGCGCGGGCCCGCCGGACCCGGCGGCGGGCGAGTTCGCCGGTGTCCACGCCGTACGCGTGGTGCCGGTCGACCGCCTCCACCACGGCGTCCACCCCCTCGCCGGTCGTCGCGACGCTCAACACGATCGGCGGCCTCCAAGCACCGTCGGGCCAGGATCCCAGCGCGAGCATGTTGCGCAGGTCGCGGCGAACGCGGTCGGCGCCCTCCCGGTCTGCCTTGTTGACGACGTAGACGTCACCGACCTCCAGCAGTCCTGCCTTGGCCACCTGCACGGCGTCGCCCATGCCGGGCGAGAGGAGGACGAGCGTGGTGTCGGCGAGCCCGGCGACCTCGACCTCGGACTGGCCCACCCCCACCGTCTCCACCAGGATCACCGCGCAACCGGCCGCGTCGAGGACGCGAACCGCCTGCGGTGTGGCCCAGGCCAGTCCGCCGAGGTGTCCTCGGGTGGCCATCGAACGGATGAAGACCTCGGGGTCGGTAGCGTGGTCCTGCATCCGGACCCGGTCGCCCAGCAGCGCTCCCCCGGAGAACGGCGACGTCGGATCGACTGCCAGGACACCCACGCGCAGACCCTGCCGGCGGTAGGCGGCCACGAGGGCGGAGGTGCAGGTCGACTTGCCGACCCCCGGCGCGCCGGTGATGCCGACGACCCGGGCCTGCCCGGCGTACGGCGCGAGCGTGGCCGCCACCTCGCGCAGTGCGGGCGAGGCGTCCTCCACCAGGGAGATCAGCCGGCCGACCGCCCGCGGGTCACCTGCCCGTGCGCCCTCGACCAGATCTGGGACCGAACGCCGGCGCCGGCCGGTCGCACGGTGCCCGGCTGCCCCGCCGGCCTCGGCCTTCGGGGCGGGCTCGCTCACCGGGGTCCGCCGCCGGCCCGGACGACCAGCGCGTCACCCTGACCACCGCCGCCGCACAGGGCGGCCGCGCCGACACCGCCGCCACGGCGGTCGAGCTCCAGCGCGAGGTGCAGGACGAGCCGGGCGCCCGACATGCCGAGCGGGTGGCCGAGCGCGATCGCCCCGCCGTGCACGTTGACGCGTTCCTCGTCGACCCCGAGCTCGCGCACCGAGTGCACCGCGACCGCCGCGAACGCCTCGTTGATCTCGATCAGGTCCAGGTCGGCGGGAGTGATTCCCTCCTTGGCGCACGCGGACCGGATCGCCGCGGCGGGCTGGGAGTGCAGCGAGGAGTCCGGCCCGGCCACGGTGCCGTGCGCACCGATCTCGGCGATCCAGCTGAGTCCCAGGCGCTCGGCCACCGCCTTGCTGGCCACGACGACCGCGCAGGCACCGTCGGAGATCGGGGAGGAGGAACCGGCCGTGATCGACCCCTCGGGGGTGAACGCCGGGGAGAGCCCGGCCAGCCGGTCGGCCGTGGTGTCCGGGCGGATGCCCTCGTCGGCGGTGACCACCAGCGGCTCGCCCCTGCGCTGGGGCACCTCGATCGGGGCGATCTCCGCTTCGAAGATGCCGTCCTTCGCGGCGGCCGCGGCCCGCTGGTGGGAGCGCGCAGCGAACGCGTCCTGCTCCTCCCGCGTCAGCCCCAGCTCGGCGTTGCGCCGGTCGGTCAGGACGCCCATGGGTGCCTCGGTGTAGACGTCCCACAACCCGTCGTGCTCCATCGAGTCGAGGAGCTGGGCGTTGCCGTACTTCACTCCGGTACGTGAGCGCGGCAGCACGTGGGGAGCGTTCGTCATCGACTCCATGCCGCCGGCCACCACGATGTCGAACTCGCCGAGCCGGATGAGCTGGTCGGCGAGCGCGATCGCGTCCAGCCCGGACAGGCACACCTTGTTGACCGTGATCGCCGGGACGGTCATCGGGACGCCGGCCTTCACTGCGGCCTGGCGGGCGGTCAGCTGACCGCCGCCGGCCTGCAGCACGTGGCCCATCACGACGTACTGCACCTGGTCCGGTGACACGCCGGACCGGTCGAGAGCCGCCTTGATCGCGATCCCGCCGAGGTCGACGGCGGAGAAGTCCCTGAGCGAGCCGAGCAGGCGCCCCATCGGGGTGCGCGCGCCGCTGACGATGACGGTTTCCACGACCCCACCCTACGCGGGCGAGGTCTGCTCGTCCCGGTTCGTCGGCGGGCCTGGGACCGGCCGGACCCTCGATGGCGGAGGATGGGACACATGCCCGACGAGACCTCCGCTCCGCGGCCGGCTTCCCCGCCGGTCCCCCCGCTGTTCGGCTCGATCGACCACGTGGGCGTCGCCGTCCGCGACCTGGACGCGGCGATCTCGTGGTACGAACAGACGTTCGGAATGCGGCTGGTGCACATCGAGACCAACGAGGAACAAGGCGTACGCGAGGCGATGCTCGACGTGGGCACTTCCGGCCCCCAGCTCCAGCTGATCGCTCCCCTGAGCGACGACTCCCCCGTGGGCCGCTTCCTCGCCTCCCGCGGCGAGGGCCTCCACCAGGTGGCCTACGCCGTGGACGACGTGGCGGAGGCCGCAGCGACACTGCGGTCACGCGGAGTGGAGCTTCTGTACGACGAGCCGCGGCGGGGCACCGCGGGGACGCGGGTCAACTTCATCCATCCGAAGGCGGCCGGCGGCTTCCTCGTCGAGCTCGTCCAGGCGGCACCGGACAGTGCCTACGGCGATTCCGAGTCGGCCCATGAGCGGGCCCAGGAGCCGGCCCGGGAGCGGGACCAGGAGTCCGGCCGGCAACCGGACCGGTAGGCAACCCGGAGCCGGGCAGGGGTCGGTCCATAAGGGATCCCGGGCTCCGCGGCGTGGTGGCGCGACCGAATCCTTAACAGTTCCGGAGAAATCTGAGAATCCTGGGGACAGGCATCCACGGGGGCACGGTCGCGTGCCAAGGTTGTGGAGGTGCCCTGCTCGCGGCGCCCATGGCGCGGTCGAGGGGTTCACCGGGCGGAGCTGCTGATCGGGGCTGGACCGGACAGGGCTGGACGGGGCCGAACGGAGGTCGTGGCGCGGATCGTGTCGTGCGTTGTGATGGCCTGTCCCCGGTGGCTGGCACCCTGGGTCACCCGGCTAAGGTTCGTCGCCGCACCGACCGGCACCGGTCGGTGGTCACGTCGTAGCGGGTGTCTGCCGGGCCGGGCACCATAGGGGGAGTTCCACCGACGCTGTGAGGAGCGCAGATGTCTGAGCCGGACGAAGGCCTTTCCCTGCTGGAGAATGGTCGCAAGGTCGGCACGTTCACCACCGTCCTCCTCGGTTACGACCGGCAGGAAGTCGACCAGGTGGTCGAGCAGCTCGACTCCGCCCTGGACGAACGCGACCGGACCGTCGGTGACCTCCAACGAGATCTCGCGCTGACCAGACGTGCCCTCGAGGACGCCGGTGAGCCCACCTGGGCCAAGCTCGGGCGGCGGGCGCAGGAGATTCTGCGGCTGTCCGAGGAGCAGGCCCTCGACGTGGAGAACCGCGCCGACGACGCCGCAGAAGACATCCGGGCCGATGCGCAGGCGGAGGCGCGGCGGCTCACCGACGACGCCGAGCGGGCGGCCTCGGAGCTGCGCCGGCGGGTGGCGGAGGAGACGGAGAAGATCCGCAACGCCTCCGACGAAGAGGCCGAGCGCATCATCAAGGCCGCACAGAAGCGGCGCGAGGAGATCCTCCGGCACGCCACCGACAACGCCAACCGCCAGTTGCGTGACCTCGACCACCAGCTCAAGACCCGTCGGCAGGGCACCGAGCACGAGGTGGCCGCCATGCTCGCCACCGCCGAGCGGGAGGTCACCGAGCTGCGTGGCCGCGCCGACCAGGAGGTGACCGAGCTCCGGTCGACCGCAGAGCGGGAGACGAAGGAACTCCGCACCACCGCCAGGCGGGAGGTCGCCGCGCTGCGGGCCACTGCCGAGCGGGAGGTCACCGAGCTGCGCACGACCGCCGAGCGGGAGGTCACCGAGCTGCGCACCACCGCGGAGCAGGAAGTGGCGGAGCTGCGGGCCACCGCCGAGCGGGAGACGACCGAGCTGCGGGCCACCGCCGAGCGGGAGACGACCGAGCTGCGCACCACCGCGGAGCAGGAGGTCGCCGAGCTCCGCTCGACCGCCGACCGGGAGGTGGCCGAGAAGCGTGCGACCGCCGAACGCGAGGTCGCCGAACGCCGCAACGCCGTCGCCGGGGTCCTGGAGCAGGCCCAGCGCGAGGCAGCGGCGGTGCACACCGCCGCCACCGCGGAGGCCCAGCGCAACACCAGCCACGCCGAGCAGGTGCTGCGGGACGCCGAGAAGCGCGCGCAGGACAGCGACCAGCGCACCGAGGAACGCCTGCGCGCCGCGAACGACCGGGTGGCCCAGGTGCTGGCCCGCTCCCGCCGCGAGGCCGAGCAGATCCGCAGGGAGGCGCGCGGCGAGTCCGAACGCACCGTGCGGGACGCGCAGGCCCGGGTGCAGGAGGAGACCACGGCGGCCGAGCGCCAGATCGCCAACCTCCACCGCCAGCGCGACGAGCTGATCGAGAGCCTCACCCGGCTCAAGGACAACGTCCACGTGATCTCCGGCGCCAACGTCCCCGACCAGCAGCGGCAGCCTCCGGTCGGCGCCGCCAGCGGGACGGCCTCGCAGGCAGGGGCAAGCACGCCTGACAGCAACCGGCCCGGCAACAGCGGGGCGTCGACCGAGTCCTGAGGTTCCGGTCCTGACGTTTCGGCGGTTCGCCCCGGCTCGGCGGCCGGACGCCGGGGAGCCCGCGCCGACCGGGCGCGGCGCGGCAGGTGCAAAGCCGGGACGGTCGTGAGAACCTGCACTGGCGTACGCCGGGAAGGACACACGTAGAGCCCCCGGCACGGTCGGAGGCGACATGGGTGAGCAGAACGCGCCGGGCGGGTCCCGGCCCGGAGCCGGCGACGGAGGCCAGGCGTCCGGGTCGCCGGGCTCGGCGGGGCGCGACCGCCCCGCACCGAACGGCGGCTCGGCGACGAACGGCGGGTCGGCACCGAACGGCGGCTCGACCTCGGCGCCCGGCTCGACCTCGGAGGCGGGCCGAGACCCCGGTAGCTCCGCGTCGACCGCCACCCTGTCCGCTGGTCCGGGTGCCGAAGCAGGCTCGGCGGAGAGGTCCGACCTAGGGGCGCGGTCCGGCAGCGGCGCCTCCGAACGACGCCAGGGCGGGCTCGGGCCGGACGCCTCGGCCGTGGACAGCGACGGCGACGGCGACGGCGACGACGGTCCGAGGTTCGGACGCCCGGGGCCACGGATCAGCCGGCGTTCACCGTTCTACCTCGGCTTCTTCGGCGCCCTCGGCGCCCTGCTGGCCTGGCAGCTGTTCAACCTGCTGGCCTCGGCCAGCAGTGTGCTCGTGCTGCTGGTGGTGTCCCTGTATCTCGCCGTCGGGCTCAATCCCGCGGTCGAGTGGTTCGTCCGCCGGCGGATCAGCCGGGGCGTCGCGGTCGCCCTGGTCTTCCTCTGCCTGGTGGTGGTCTTCGCCCTGATCGGCCTGGCGATCGTGCCGGTGGTGACCAAGCAGGTCACACTGTTGATCAACCAGGTGCCCGACTGGTTCACCACGTTGCGCAACAACCCCAACCTCCAGTCGCTGGACGACCAGTACCAGGTCACCAAGAAGGTCCAGGACTACATCACCAGCGGCGGACTGGCCGAGCGGTTGTTCGGCGGCGTGGTGGGTGCCAGCCGGATCGTGGCCAGCACGTTGTTCGGCGCGTTCACGATCCTGGTGCTCACGTTGTACTTCCTCGGCTCACTGCCGACCACGAAGACCGCTCTCTACAAGCTGGTCCCCCGCTCGCGCCGGGACCGCGTGACCATGCTGGGCGACGAGATCCTCGCCCGGGTCGGCAGCTACGTCGGCGGGCAGTTGGCGGTCGCGGCGATCGCGGCGTCCGCGTCGTTCGTCTTCTTCCTGATCGTGGGGCTGAGCGAGTACGCCCTCGCGCTGGCGATCGTGGTGGCCATCCTCGGCCTGATCCCGCTGATCGGCGGCGCCGTCTCGGCGGTGGTCGCCACCTCGGTCGGGCTGCTCACCGACGTGAAGATCGGGATCGCCTGCATCATCTACTACGTCATCTACCAGCAGATCGAGAACTACCTGATCTACCCCCGGATCATGCAGCGCTCGGTGAAGGTGCCCGGCACGGTGATCGTGGTCGCGGCCCTGGCCGGCGGGTCGCTGCTGGGCATCGTCGGCGCCCTGCTCGCCGTGCCCACCGCGGCCGCGATCCTGTTGCTCATCCGCGAGGTGCTCCACCCCCGCCTCGAGGAGGCCTAGGGCCTGCCCTAAGACCCGAGACGGCGAAGCTCCCCGGCATCTCGTTCGAGCCGGGGAGCTTCGCCGTTCGGTGCTTCCACGCCAAGAACCTCCCGACGCCAAGAACCTCCCGACGCCGAGAACCTTTCGACGCCGGGACCTTCCCGACGGCGAAGGAGGGACGTACGCCCGTAACGTCCCAGCGCCGGGAACCTTCCTACGCCGAGGACCTTCCACCGACAGGAAAGGTCCCGACGCCGGCAAGCTTCCGACGTCGGGACCTTCCTACTCCCGAAAACATCCCTACGCGGGGAACGTCCCTACGCAGTCAGAATCCCTGCGCCAGGATCCCCCAGCCCGGTCAGGACTGCGCGAGGCGCGGGTCCGCCGTCGGCAGGGTCTCGCCGGACTCGAACCAGCCGGTAGGGCGACGGGACACGAACGGAGTGATCCGCTCGGTACCGGTCGGGGCCGCCCAGCCGACCGCGTTGGCCAGCACCCGCTGGATGTCCGGGTGGTGATAGACGGGGTACTCCTGATCGCCGGGGCTGAAGTAGAACACCCGGCCACGGCCGCGGCGGTACGCACAGCCGCTGCGGAACACCTCGCCGCCGGAGAACGAGCTGATGAACACCAGCTCGTCCGGCTGCGGGATGTCGAAGTACTCGCCGTACATCTCCTGCGCCAGGATCAGGATGGGGTTCGGCACGCCTGCCGCGATCGGGTGGTCGGGCGCGACCGTCCAGACCATCTCCCGGTCGTTCTCGCTGCGCCAGTCCAGCGAGCAGGTGGTGCCCATCAGCTTGCGGAAGATCTTGGAGAAGTGGCCCGAGTGCAGGACCAGGATGCCCATACCGCCGAGCACCGCCTCGTGCACCCGGTCGACGACCTCGTCGGAGACCTCGCCGTGGGCGGCGTGGCCCCACCAGGTCAGCACGTCGGTCTGCGCGAGCACCTCTGCGCTCAGCCCGTGCTCGGGCTCCTGCAGGGTGGCGGTGCGAACGACGACGTCCTCACCGAGGTGCTTGGCGATACCGTCGGCGATCGCGCCGTGCATGCCGTCGGGGTAGATCTCCTTGACCGAGGCGTCCCGCTGCTCGTGGACGTTCTCGCCCCAGACTGTCACCCGGATCGGGGACAAGCTCATGTGTAACTCCCTGGTTGAGTCGGTTCGGAAAGCTCTGTACGGGCCAGGCGCTGAGGTGGCGGCGGCCCTGGTGTGACGCCGGCGAACGGGACGGACCCGTCGCTCAGGACTCCACCACCGGGACCTCGCGGCCCTCCAGCGACGACAGGTAGCAGGCGTCGATGATGCGCGCCCGCGCCAGGCCGTCGCGGCCGGCGTGCGCCGACCAGTCGCCGTTGCGGACGACACCGACGAAGTCGCGTACGACCGCCCGGTGGCCCTCGCCGCGGACGACCCGCGGACGGACCTCGGCGGGCGCCCCGGCCACGTCGGTGTAGATCCGGAGCGTGTCCTCGGAGGCGTAGTTCTCCACGCCGATCTCGGCGCCGCCGTCGGTGCCGTACAGCGACACACCGAAGTCGTCGCCGGGCTTGCGGAACGTCGCCCAGCTGGTCTCCAGCTGCAGGACGCCGCCGCCCTCCAGCCGCAGGAACGCGGTGGCGAGGTCCTCCACCTCGTACGCCGAACCCACCGTCTGCTTGGCGGCGTACTGCGAACCGCCCAGCCCGCGCGGGCCCAGCTCGGAGAACGTCGACGCGCTCGCGGACAGCACCCGCGGCTCGCCGAGGAGGTACAGCGCCATGTCCAGCATGTGCACACCGAGGTCGATGAGCGGCCCACCGCCGGCCATCTCCCGGTTGGTGAACCAGCTGCCCATGCCGGGGATGCCGTTGCGCCGCATCCAGTGGGCCTTGGCGTAGTAGACGCGGCCGAGCTGTCCGGCGTCGAGCTGCTGCTTGAGGATCGCGACGTCGCCGCGCTCGCGGTGGTTGAAGCACACCTTGAGGACGCGGTTGGCCTTGGTGGCCGCGTCGACGATGGTCTGCGCCTCCTCGCCGGAGCGGGCCAGCGGCTTCTCGCACAGGACGTGCTTGCCGGCCTCGAGGGCGGCGATCGAGATCGGCGCGTGCAGGTGCGTGGGGGTGGCCACGCTCACCGCGTCGATGTCGTCGCGCGCGATCAGGTCCTGCCAGCGCTCGTACAGGTAGGGAATGGAGTGTTCCTTGCCGAGCTCGGCGAGGCGGTCGGCCTCGAGCCCGGCGAGGGCGACGACCTCGACGTCTGGCAGAGCGAGGTAGCCCTTGAGGGCGGCCTGCCCGGCGAAGCCGAGGCCGACGACGCCGACGCGAAGGGGACGGGAAGGATCGGGCTGCCCGGCGGCCGGAGGCTGCGCCGGATTCGAATTGGTGCTCATCGCCGCCCAGTTTATGGAGTGGACCTGTATGCCCCGAAGGCTCGAAGTCGGGGACAGGTTGGCCAAACCCGGCCAGCCTGCAGGCAGGGTCGAGAGTTGTGCTCCATGATCGGGTCCGACTGTGTCAGTACGGCGACACGGCGGAGCCGCCGCGCCGAATTTTCGAGTTACGCGCCGCTCGGCGGTCCACCCCTTGCTCAGCCCTCCGACGCGGAGTCACCGGGTACGGGAACGTCGGCGAAGGCAGCCACGGTTCGGTCCGCATAGGCGCTGGCGTCGGCGTACTCCATCGGCCCTGCCCAGGTCGTCGGCAACGGCCCCACCCCGGGCGCCACCCGGGCGACGATCTCGTCCAGGATCCGCTCGGCGTCCCCGACCCACAGGTGCTTGCCGCCGTCGATGCCGACCACTTGCGCCTGCGGGATCGCCGCGAACCGCTCGCGGGCCCCCGCCGGTCGCAGGTAGTCGTCGAACTCCGGTACGAGCGCGGTCAGCGGCTTGCCGGACTCCGCCCACACCGCCAGGTGCTCGGGCCGGGAGAACCGCAGCGACGGCGACAGCAGGATCGCGCCCTCCACCACCGGGTCGCAGCCGTGCATCAGCACCAGGTCCGAGCCGAACGACCATCCCACCAGCCAGATCCGGGGCAGCTCGGCGAACTCGGCGTACTCCAGCGCGGCCGCCACGTCGAACCGCTCGGCGTCCCCTCCGTCGAACTCCCCCTCGCTCACCCCCTGGACACTGCGAGTGCCGCGGGTGTTGAAGCGCACGACGGCGATCCCGGCCAGCGCGGGCAGCCGGTAGGCGGCCTTGCGGTAGATGTGACTGTCCATCATTCCGCCGTGGGTCGGCAGTGGGTGGACGCAGACCAGGGTCGCGACCGGCGCGCGGTCCAGCGGCTGCGCGACCTCACCGACCAGGGTCAGCCCGTCGGCGGTCTCCAGGGCGAGGGGGGTACGCCTGGCCGGGAGGACGCTGTTGGCCCGGATCGGCCGGGCGGAGCCCTCCGGCTGGGCGGTGCGTTCGGCGGGGGTTTCGGCGGAGCTGGTCACCCACCGATTGTCGCCTCCGGGCTCGTGCCGCCCGTCCGCCGGGGGCTGGGACACCCCTAGCGGCGTCGCCGCCGGTCGCGGGCGCGCCAGCAGCCGTTGTGCCAGTGCCGGCGTTCGTCCAGACCGGTGCCGACGAACGACGCGGGATCCACCGGCCACGCCACCACGTGCGGCGTGGCGGGCGGGATCAACTGGTCACAACCGGGACAGCGGTACGGCTTCGTGCTCGTCGAGCCGGTGAGCTTGCGGACCACCCAGTCGCCGTCGGGCCACTCCTCCACCTGCTGGTGACCGCCGTACAGCGGCCGCTGCGGGGACTCGGGGCGGCGGGGTCGCGGGCGGCGGCGGGGCACGGCCCAATTGTCCCTGCTCACCTGTGCCGCCGATCCGCCCGGTCGCCTACCCTGGTCGCGTGCCGCGATACGAGTACCGCTGCCGCACCTGCGGCGACACGTTCGAGCGAGCCCTGCCGATGAGCGAGTCGGGCTCGCCCGCCCCCTGCCCCCAGGGACACGGGGACACGGTGAAGTTGCTGTCCACCGTCGCGCTCGCCGGCCGCGCCGGCACCGGCCCGGCGGCCGCGCCGCCGAGCGGGGGCGGTTGCTGCGGCGGCGCCTGCGGTTGCCGCTGACCCGGGTTCGGGCCGCGCTCAGGGGACGGTCCTAGTACAGCCTGTACGCCCGGATCGAAGTCATCGTCAGCTCACTGCGCTGGTCGTCCTCGGCCAGCGTCCGGAGCGAGACGAAGCGGCCGGGCAGGTTCGGGTGGTGGACCCGCGCCGACCAGTGTCCGGGTGCGCCGGGCGTCGTCGTCACGCGCGTCCAGGTGTGCCCGTCGTCGTACGACACCCACAGCAGCGTCCGGGTCACCGTGCTGGTCACGTCCGGGCTCGTCGTCACCAGGTCCAGCGTGAACGGCCGGCCCGCGCGCGCCCGCCCGAGCAGGTCGAACGCCCCGACCGCCACCGTGTTCAGCAGCGAGATCGGCGCGATGTAGCCCGCCGGCGCGGCGGAGGTGAACTGCCAGTGGCCGGTCACCGTCGTGGCGTATCTCGACCACGGCACGTGCTGGCCGACACGCAGGTCCAGGGTGTACGACGCGCGCGGCTTGGGCTGGACGCCCGCGTTCAGGACGAACGGGTCGGTCGAGGTGGCCACCACGACGCCCGCGCGGCGCAGCGTGCTGGTGGCGGTGATGCCGGTCGAGTCGTTGACCATGAGGGTCCCGTCGCGCAGGGACGGTGACATCGGCTCCATCGAGAAGTTCATCACGCCGTCGCCCTGCCGGTAGCCCCCCGCCTGTGGCCGGAACGCCGCGGGGCTGAACGTGTGCCGGACCTGCTGGCCGGGTGCGTAGCGGAGCGGGTCGCGGACCTCGCTGTACCGGACCTGGGTGGGAGTACTCCGTACGTCGAGCTTGTCCGACCACGCCAGCGACCGGCCGGCGTACCGCGGGGTGAACAGGTGTGTCCGCCGGGCGGGCAGTGGCACGTCGTAGAACCACCCCAGCCCGATGGTGGAGTCGCCGGGCAGCTCCGCCTCGCGGGACCACACACCGTCAAGGTTCAGCCCGCCCCCCGGGACCGCGAACACCGCGTCGTAGCGGGTCAGGGCCGCGTCATGGACGACGTACGCCGGGTTCGCCGGCACACTGCCCTCCTGTCCGAGGAGCAGGTCGTAGGTGACCGCGCCGGCAGCCAGGGAACGGAACACGGTGAACTCGTACGTCCGGCCGGTGACGGTCCCGGTGGCCCGGGCGTAGAGGTGGTTGGGCACGTTGCCCCGCAGGGTCAACAGGGTGGTGAACGGGGTGCCGGCGACGGTCTCCACCAGGCCGAACGTCGTCACGACCGCCCTCGGGGAGGCCGCGTCGACCTTGGTGGTGACCCGGTGTGCCTGCCGGGCGTCCAGCGTCACCGTGGTGTTGGCGGCGACGCTGATCCGCGGGGCCGACAGCAGCGTGTAGCTGGTCGGCGAGGAGGCCGGGGTGGTGGAGACGATCCCGCTGAACGCGTAGGTGCCGGGCGCCAGGTGCGCCACCAGGCCGGTCGAGGCTCCGGTCAGGTCGATCAGGTCGCCGGTGTTCAGGTCGGCGACCACGGTCGGCGAGGGCTGCAGGCGGCTCGGGTCGGTGACGAGCCTGCCCGCGCGGTCGATCACGCGGAGAGTGAGGGTGTACGTGGCCGGGTCCGCCTGCGCGGCGCCGCGCTTCACGGCTCTCTCGGTGACGCCGGCCCGCGCCGGCGTGTCCAGCCAGACGTGGCTCGGCGTACCGGCGAGCCAGCGCCAGGTCTCCCCGGCAGCGGCCTTGGGTTCGGTGACGGCCTGCCCCCGCGGACTCGGCACCGCTCTGCCGGGTCGCAGGGCACGCGGGATCCAGGAGCGTGCCGAGGAGCGTGCCGAGGAGGTTGCCGTGGTTGCGGAGGCAGTGGAGGCCGCGGCGCCCGTCGGGCGGGCGACGACGAGCGGGAGGTGGTCGGTCTGCTCGTCGCCGTAGCCCGCACGCACCAGCCCGGCGACCTCGAACAACCGCGGATCGAGCCGGCCGCTCGCCACCAGAGGGGCCGCGTCGGCCGGTACGACGTTCAGGTCGCGCCCGTGCCGGCGGATGCCGAACGTCATTCGGCTGCGGCCCGGCCCCGGGATCGGGGTGGCGGTGGAAACGCCATCACTTCTGGTGGTGACGCGCACCCGGTCGCCGGTGACCAGTGTCACCTGCCTCACCGTGGCGGGCTTCGCCTGCTGGGCGCCTCGCCCGGCCTCGGGTCGCTCCGCGCGTCCTTGATGGTCCGATCCGGTGAGCGCGGCAGGCCCTGACGGTGCTGCCCCCCACGCACCGGCGGTTCCCAGCGTTGTCAGAAAGACCGTGATCAGGGCAAGCAGAACCGTTCGCTGCCGACGCATTCGATACACCCCCGTGTCAGCGCCGCACCCGGCAAACCGTGCGACGATGCCGGAAGCATTCCACCCAAGGCGGGCGAAGATGCACTTTCGCATTACGCATCCCGCAATCGGCGACCCGACCACGACCCGATTCCTGCTACCGGGCATGCCCTAGGGTGAGGCGTCGTGCGCCTCGTCATCGCCTCGTGCCAGGTCGACTATGTCGGCCGGCTCACCGCCCACCTGCCCCGTGCGAACCGCCTCATCCTGGTGAAGGCCGATGGTTCGGTGTCGATCCACAACGACGACCGGGCGTACAAACCGCTCAACTGGATGAGCCCGCCGTGCAAGCTCGTCGAGCAGCCGGCGACCGACTCCGACCCGGCCCGGTGGACGGTCACCGGCAAGGACGGCGGCCAGCTGGTGATCACGCTGGACGAGGTGCTGCACGACTCCAACCACGAGCTCGGCGCCGATCCCGGGCTGCGCAAGGACGGCGTGGAGGCGCACCTGCAGGAGCTCCTCGCCGACCACCCCGCCACGCTCGGGGAGGGTCTCACGTTGGTGCGGCGGGAGTACCCCACCGCGATCGGTCCGGTCGACCTGCTCTGCCGTGACGCGGGCGGTGCGGCGATCGCGGTCGAGGTCAAACGGCGCGGTGAGATCGACGGCGTCGAGCAGCTCACCCGCTACCTCGAGCTCCTCAACCGCGACCCGTTGCTCGCGCCCGTCCGCGGAGTGTTCGCCGCGCAGGAGATCAAGCCGCAGGCGCGGGTGCTGGCCGGTGACCGGGGCATCGAGTGCGTGACGGTCGACTACGACGTACTCCGCGGGCTGGACGACCCGACCGCACGGCTGTTCTGACGGTAACCACCCGGCGGCACCCCGAACCGCTCCCGGAACACCCGGCTGAAGTGGAACGCGCTGACGAACCCCGAGGCGGCGGCCACGCTGCCGACCGGAAGGTCCGTCGCCTCCAGCAGCCGGGCCGCGTGCCGCATCCGCGCGTCCCGCAGTGCCCGCATCGGCGTACGCCCGGTCTGTGCCGAGAACAGGTGCGCCAGCCGGGACGGTGACAGCGCGACCCGTGCGGCCAGCGACGCGACGGTGTGCGGCGCGGCCGGGTCGGCGACGAGCAGCACCTCGACCCGGCGTACCCGCGGGTCGACGTTCTCCCCGGCTCTCGGTCCGGCCGCAGGTCCGGAGCCGGTCGCGGCCACCGCCGCGGTGGTGAGCACCAGCACCTCCTCCACCCCGCCGAGGGCGAGCTCGCGGGCCGCCACGCCGGTCGCCGCGGCCGGTACGACGTCGCGGCGACGCGGGCTCACCGGGTCCGGCGGCGGGCCCTCGCCCGACCACCGGGCATCGGCGTGCAACCGGCGGAACGCCGACTCCACCCGGCCGCGGACGAACTCCGGCACCTCCGCCACGCGGTAGAGCCGCTCGCCCACCTGGTACGGCGCCAGCCAGCCGTGCCAGCCGGCCCGCGCCGGACAGTGGACCCACCAGAACGACCAGCCCGGCGCGCCCGGCGCCACGGCGTAGTCGTGCGCGAGTTCCGGACCGAGTGCCACCAGGTCGCCGGGCTCGGCACGGACGGTCACCCCGCCCTGCCGGAACCGCCCGCCGCCGGCCAGGGTCCAGGCGAACAACCAGCTCGGCGCACCCCGCGCCCGGTGCACGGCGTACCCGCCGCCGACGTCGAAGCGTGCGGCCACCACCAGCTCCGCCGGAGGCGCCGGAGTCCCCTCGCCGTCGTCGGCCCCCATAGGACCGACAGCAGGATCGGGCAGGTCGGCAGCGGTCACGGGCATCCCCAGCCGCCGGGTCGCGCCGTACCGTCAGGAGTCACAGGCAGTTCCATCAGGTACGACCGTACTCACGTGCGACCTGAGCCGGCACCGAGCCGACACCGAGCCGAGGAGGCCCTCCACCATGACGGACGTCCGCACCAGCGCTCCCACCGCGCCCGTGCGCGAGCGAGGAGGCGAACCCGTCGCCGCCGCGGCCCGGCAGTTCGCCGAGGACGGCTTCACCATCATCCGGTCGCTGTTCTCGCCCGAGGAGATCGCCGAGCTCCAGGACGAGTTCACGGCGCTGCACGCGCGGGGCCCGGTGCCCGGCCACTTCGAGCCGCGGCCCAACTCGCCCGGCGAGCCGGTGGACGTGCTGCGCGAGTACCCCCGGGTGATGCACCCCCACAAGATCAGCGCCGTCGCCCGGCAGTACCTCCTCGACGCCCGGCTCCGGGTGATTCTCAGCTACCTCCTCGACGAGGAGCCGCTGGCCGCGCAGAGCATGTTCTACTTCAAGCCGCCGGGCGCGCGCGGGCAGGCGCTCCACCAGGACAACTTCTACCTGCGCGTCGAGCCGGGCACCTGCGTGGCGGCGTGGGTCGCCTGCGACGTGATCGACCGGGACAACGGCGGGCTGGAGGTCGTACCCGGCACGCACCGGATGGACGTGTTCTGCCCCGAGGACGCCGACCCCGAGGTGTCGTTCACCAAGGAGTACGTCCCACCGCCGCCCGGCCTCGCCGCCGTGCCGGTCGACCTGCAGCCGGGCGACGTGCTGTTCTTCAACGGCAGCCTGGTGCACGGCTCGGGACCGAACACCACCACCGACCGGTTCCGGCGTTCGTTCATCTGCCACTACGTCGGGCGGGACTCCTGCGAGCGGATCTCGCCGTGGTACGCCACGCTCACCATGGACGGCGACCCGGTGGAGCTGCCGGAGAACCTCGGCGGCGGCCCCTGCGGCACCGAGACCGACGCCGCCGGTCCGCACTAGGCAGAACCCAAGGCACTTCGCAACCCGCCTCGGCTCGGGCATCATCGGTGACATGGCGACCGAGCCGGTGACAGAGCGTGTGCCCGAGCCGGTGTCGACCACCACCACCCCGAGCCCCCAGGGGCGGCGGGTGCTGGTGGTCGGCGCCGGAGTGGTCGGGCTGACCTGTGCGGTGGCGCTGGCCGAGGACGGGTTCGAGGTCAACGTCGTGGCGCGCGACCTGCCGCCGGAGACGACGTCCTCGGTGGCCGCCGCGCTGTGGTTCCCCTACCGCGCGCTCCCCCAGGACCGGGTGACGGCCTGGGCTGCCACGTCCTACGACAGGTTCGCCCGGCTGGCGCGCGAGGACGAGTCGGCCGGCGTCGACCTGGTTCCCGGCGCCGAACTGGTCCGTACTCCGGGCGGCGAACCCTGGTGGGCCGCCGCGGTGCCCGGCCTGCGAACGCTGACCGACCCGCCCGACGGGTACGCCGGCGGCTGGGAGTTCCAGGCGCCCGTGGTGGACACCGGCAGCTACCTGCCCTGGCTGGTCGCCCGGCTGGGCGCGCTCGGCGGGACGCTCACCCGGCAGGCGCTGCCCGCCCTCCCCGACAACGCCCCGATCCTGGTCAACTGCACCGGGCTGGCCGCCCGAGCGCTCGCCCGGGACCGCTCGGTGACACCGGTCCGCGGCCAGCTCGTCGTCCTGGACCAGGTGGGTGTCACCCGCTGGTGGGCCGACGACACCGAGCCCGAGCGCCCGCTGTACGTCGTACCCCGGCGCCGTTCGGTGGTCGTCGGCGGCACCGCCGAGCCCGACGACTGGGACACCCGGCCCCGGCCGGAGACCACCCGGGACCTGCTCGCGGCCGCCGCCCGGCTGGAGCCCGCGCTGGCCCACGCGCGGGTGCTCCGCGAACGCGTCGGGCTGCGGCCGGCCCGGCCGAGCGTGCGAGTGGAAGCCCAGGCGAGTGAGCCCGGCCGGATGGTGGTGCACTGCTACGGCCACGGCGGCTCCGGCGTCACCGTGTCCTGGGGCTGCGCGGCCGAGGTCGTCGGACTGGTCCGCGCGCACGTCGGCTGACCGGCCCGGCCACTCCGGCCTACTGCTCCGGCCTACTGCTCCGGGCGCAACAGGACGTGGGTGTCCACCGGACGGAACCCGATCCGGCCGTACAACCGGTGCCGGTGCGACTGCGCGCTGAGCCACACCGCGCGCGGCTGCAGGCCGAGGGCGTACCTCGCCGCGGCCGCCGAGATCGCCGAACCGATGCCGCGGTCACGCCACTCGGGCAGCACACCGACCGCCGAGACGTACGCCGTACCCGCCACCTCCCGGATCTGCGCACAGGCGACGGCCACACCGTCGACCCGGCCGACCAGCAGGTGGTAGCTGGGCGAGGCGAGCACCCCGGGCGTCACCAGCGGGGCGAGCTCCGCGCCGTAGACACCGAGGAACTCCTCCGCACTGTCCGGCGCACCGACGGTGAGCCCGGCGACCGGGGCCGCCGCCGCGAGCCGGGCGACGCTGCCCAGGACCAGGACGGGAAGCTCCAGCCACGGCCGGAACCCGCGCCGGGTGAACTCCGGCTGGCCGGCGTACCTCGCCCGGGTGGTCACCGCCCACTGCCCGCGCACCGCCGCGTGCGCGTCCAGCCACTCGATCGCCTGGTCCAGCGCGGACGCCGACGGCGGCCCCATCGCCTTGGCCTGGGTCGCCCACGGCTGGTCGATCGGGTAGCTCACGCAGGCGATGCCGGCCACCACGGCGCTGGCGCCGCTGTCGGCGGGTACGTCTGCCAGTGCCGCCTCGGCGCGGGCCAGCAGATCGGCGAGGTCGGTCATCGCCGGACCTGCCGGAGCCGGGGTGATCGTACGGGTGCCACGCCGTCACCCTAACGATCACGACCGCCGAGGTCCTCCCCGTTTTCCGGTGGAGGTCAGCCGATCCGCTGGTCCACGTAGCACCAGCGCCAGGCCTCCCCGCGTTCGAACGACCGGATCACCGGGTGCCCGGTCTCGTGGTGGTGCGCGGTCGCGTGCTTCCACTGGGAGGAGTCGCAGCAGCCGACGTGGCCGCAGGTCAGGCACAACCGCAGATGCACCCAGTCGTCGGTGCCCTGCGCCAGGCACTCCTCGCAGCCCTGCGGCGTCCTCGCGGTCACGTCGTCGCTCGCCTGTGCAAGGTGCGTACAGGTCGGGCTGGTCATGAGTCGTCGTCCTCCTGTCGGCCGCGAGCCATCATCAACTGTTCCAGGTCCAGCTCCCGCTCCACCTGGCGCAGCACCTCCTCCGGGATCCGCTTCTCGTCCCGGGCCTGGACGAAGACGCCGCGCTCGGCGTCCAGCATTCCCAGGCGCAGCCGGCGCATGGTCTCGGTGGGGGGTTCGCGGTCGGGGTCGCCGAGGCGTTCCCAGACCTGGTTGGCGCGGATCTCGGCCGAGTCGCGCAGCCGGTCGACCACGTAGTCGGGGGCGTCGCCGCGGTCGTCGTCCAGCCGGGCCAGGGCCGCGCGCATGGCGTCCTGGCGTACTTCCGCCTCGGCCAGCAGGTCCTCACGCGGGTCGTCCCGGCCGACACCCACCAGTCGGACCACCGCGGGCAGCGTCAGCCCCTGCGCGACCAGCGTCACCAGGATGACCACGAACGCGATGAACACCAGCAGGGCGCGGCCGGGGAACTCCAGCGGGAGGCTGAGCGCCGCCGCCAGCGTCACCACGCCGCGCATCCCGGCCCAGGCGACCACCACGACGTTCGGCAGCGGCGGATAGGCGTGGTGTGCCCGGTCCAGGCGCAGCATCGGTGGCAGGTACGCGCCGGGGAACACCCACACGAACCTCCCGACCACGACGGTGGCGACCACCGCCACCGTCGCCGCGGTCACCAGTTGCCAGCCCGACGACAGCGCGTCCACCACCGACCGCATCTGCAGCCCCACCAGGAGGAACAGCGTTCCTTCGAGCAGGAACTGCGTCACCTTCCACACCGCGTCGATCTGCACCCTGGCCGCCGGGTCGAACATGCGGTCGCGCCGGTGCCCGAGGTACAGGCCACAGGTCACCACCGCGACGATGCCGGAGGCGCCGATGAAGTTTGCGGGTACGAACGCCAGGAACGGCGTGAGCAGGGAGATCGTGTTGTCCAGCAGCGCGTCCCGGGTGCGCTGGTGCAGCCACCGGGCGAGTACGGCGACCACGCCACCGATCGCCAGCCCGCCGAACACGGACAGGCTGAGCTGGCCGACAGCGCCCGCCCACGTCACCGTCGTACCAAGGGCAGCCGACACCGCCACCCGCAGCGCCACCAGTGCGGTGGCGTCGTTGACCAGGCTCTCCCCCTCCAGGATCGTCACCACCTGGCGGGGTAGGTGCAGCCGGCGGGCGATCGCGGTGGCGGCCACCGCGTCCGGCGGCGCCACCACCGCCCCCAGCGCGAACGTCGCCGCCAGCGGGATCGACGGGACGACCGCGTGCAGGACCAGCCCGACGATCGCGGCGATGAACAACACGTGCCCGAACGCCAGCAGCACGATCGGGCTCAGATTGCTCCGGAACGCCGGCAGCGAGGTGCGGATCGCGGCGATGTAGAGCAGCAGCGGCAGGATGCCCTCGAGGACGAGTTCGGGCTCGAGGTGGATTTCGGGACCGACCGGGATGAACGAGAACGCGACGCCCGCGACCACCAGCAGGATGGGGGCGAGCAGGCCGGTCCGCCGTGCCAGCCCGGAGACCAGCCCGACCACCGCCAGCAACAGAACAACGTCGAGCAGGCCCTCGCGCACGTCACGAGACTAGCCGGGGGAACAAAACCCGCCCGGACCGCCGTGACCTGCACTTCCGCGCCCCTTCGCCACATCCACTCCGCGGATTCTTCCGCGGAAGAATCCGGACGGGCTCCGGACAAGGGGAGGTGGGAAGACCTACGGGGCCTGTGACACCCGTAGGTCTTCCCACCTCCCCGAACGCGCAGTCCGACGGTGCGTCAGGGCTGGTCGTAGTCGTAGAACCCGCGCCCGGACTTGCGGCCCAGCTCGCCGGCCTCGACCATCCGGCTCAGCAGCTCCGGGGGGAAGAACTTCGGGTCGGCCGTCTCGTCCCAGATGTTCTGGGTCGCGTGCCGCAGGACGTCGACGCCGGTCAGGTCGGTGGTGGCCAGCGGACCCATCGCGTGCCCGAACCCCAGCTTGCAGGCGGTGTCGATGTCCTCGGCGGTCGCGACGCCGTCCTCCACCAGGCGGACCGCCTCCATCACCAGGGCGGAGATCAGCCGGGTGGTCACGAAGCCCGCGATGTCGCGGTTGACCACGACGCAGGTCTTGCCGACCGACTCGGCGAACTCCCGCGCGCGCTCCAGGGTCGCGTCGGAGGTGCGGTGGCCGCGTACCAGCTCACACAGCCGCATCATCGGCACCGGCGAGAAGAAGTGCGTGCCCACCACCGACTCCGGGCGGTTGGTGGCGGAGGCGATGCGGGTGATCGGGATCGCGGAGGTGTTGGTGGCCAGGACCGTGCCGTCGGGGCAGATCCGGTCCAGCTCGGCGAACACCTCGCGCTTGACGTCGAGGCGTTCGAACACCGCCTCCACCACGATGCCGGCCTTGGCGACCGCGTCCAGGTCGGTGGTCGTGGTGATCCGCTCCAGGGTCGCCTCGACAGCGTCCTCGGGGAGCTTGCCCTTGCGCGCGAACGTCTCCAGCGACCGCCGGATGCCGGCCGTCCCACGTTCGAGCGCGTCGTCGGTGACGTCGCGCAGGATGACCTGCCAACCGGCCTTGGCCGCCACTTGCGCAATCCCGGATCCCATCAATCCGGAACCGACGACAGCCACCGTGCGACTAATGAGTTCCGTCATGCAGGCACCTTACGAGAAGACGGCGACCAACATGGTGAGTCGCATCGTCGCGAAAGTCGCGGCGTACGACCACCAGGAGGGAGACGTGTGAGCCGAATGAACGCGGACACCATGGTGGTGTCGGGTGGCACGCCACTGGCCGGAGAGATCCCCGTACGCGGGGCCAAGAACCTCGTCCCCAAGGCGATGGTGGCGGCCGTGCTCGGCGACCAGCCGTCGACCCTGACCAACGTCCCCCGGATCAGTGACGTCACGATCGTCCGCGAGCTGCTCGAGCTGCACGGGGTGACCGTGCGCGACGGGGCCGACGGGCCGCACTCGCTGGTCCTCGACCCCTCCCGCGTCGAGCAGGCGACGATGGGCGACATCGAGGTGCACGCGGGTTCCAGCCGGATCCCGATCCTGCTCTGCGGGCCGCTGCTGCACCGCATCGGGCACGCGTTCATCCCCGACCTCGGCGGCTGCAAGATCGGCGACCGGCCGATCAACTTCCACCTGGACGCCCTCCGGCAGTTCGGCGCCGTCGTGGACAAGCGGCCCGAGGGCCTGCAGATCACCGCGCCGAACGGCCTCACCGGGACCCAGCTCGAACTCCCGTACCCCAGCGTCGGCGGCACCGAGCAGGTGCTCCTCACCGCCGTCCGCGCCCAGGGGGTCACCGAGCTGCGCAACGCCGCGGTCGAGCCGGAGATCATCGACCTGATCTGCGTCCTGCAGAAGATGGGCGCGATCATCAACCTCGACACCGATCGGGTCATCCGCATCACCGGCGTACGCCGGCTCGGCGGCTACATCCACGAGGCGCTGCCCGACCGGATGGAGACGGCGTCCTGGGCCTGCGCGGCCCTGGCCACCGGTGGCGAGGTGTTCGTCCGCAATGCCCGCCAGGTCGACCTGATGACGTTCCTGAACGTCTACCGCCGGGCCGGCGGGGAGTTCATGGTCACCCACGAGGGCATCCGGTTCTGGCACCCGGGCGGCAAGCTCAACGCCGTGGCGCTGGAGACCGACGTACACCCCGGCTTCATGACCGACTGGCAGCAGCCCCTGCTGGTCGCACTGACCCAGGCGACCGGGCTGTCGATCCTGCACGAGACGGTGTACGAGAACCGCCTGGGCTTCACCGAGGCGCTGGTCCGGCTGGGCGCGCACATCCAGGCGTTCACCGACTGCCTGGGCGCGACGCCGTGCAGGTTCGGCCGGCGCAACTACACCCACTCGGCGGTGATCTCCGGCCCCACCTCGCTGCGCGGCGCCGACCTCACCGTGCCCGACCTGCGGGGCGGCTTCTCGTACATGATCGCGGCGCTGGCCGCGCAGGGCAGGTCGACGCTGCGCGGGATCGACATCTTCGCCAGGGGGTACGAGAACTTCCTGCCCAAGCTGGAGGGACTCGGCGCCCAGGTGGACGTCCACTGACCGTCCGGTGACCGCCGGGCCGGTGACCGCCGGTCCGGTCGTTCAGCCGAGGTCGACGTTGTCCGGCTCGCGCAGCACTTCGGCACCCAGGCCCTGGAGTATCTCCACCAGGCGGGGGTAGCCGCGGTCGAGGTGGTGTACGCCGGACACCAGCGTCTCCCCCTCGGCGACCAGCCCGGCCAGCAGCAGGCCCGCGCCCGCCCGGATGTCGGTCGCCTCCACCGGTGCGCCGGACAGCGCCGGGCGTCCCCGGATCACCGCGTGGTGCCCGTCGGTGCGTACGTCCGCGCCCAGCCGGGCCAGCTCCTGGACGAACCGAAACCGCCCGTCGAAGAGGTTCTCGGTCACCATCGAGGTGCCCTCGCTGATCGCGGCCAGGGCCACCATCATCGCCTGCAGGTCGGTCGGGAAGCCGGGGTACGGCAGCGTCACGATGTTGACGGCCCGCGGCCGTCCGTCCATCGCCACCGTAAAGCTCACCGGCCCGGTCCGCACGGACGCGCCGGCCCGGACCAGCTTGTCCAGCACGATGTCGAGGTGGTCGGAGCGCGCGTCCCGCAGGGTGACCTCCCCACCGGTCACGACGGCGCCGATCGCCCAGGTGCCGGCGACCATCCGGTCCGGCACCACCGTGTGCTCGACCGCCGACAGATCGGCCGGCCCCTCCACCTCCAGCGTGGAGGTGCCGATCCCGCCGATCTTCGCGCCCATCTTGGTGAGCATGTCGGCGATGTCGACGATCTCCGGCTCGCGGGCGGCGTTGTCGATCAACGTCGTACCGCGGGCGAGGGTGGCGGCCAGCAGGAGGTTCTCGGTGGCACCGACGCTCGGGAAGTCCAGCAGGATGCTCGCGCCGTGCAGACCCGCGGGCGCCTCGGCCACCACGAAGCCGTGCTCCACGCCGATCTGGGCGCCCATCCGCTCCAGCCCGGACACGTGCATGCCCAGGCCTCGGGAGCCGATACTGTCACCGCCCGGCAACGCCACCTTCGCCCGGCCACAACGGGCCACCAGGGGGCCGAGCACCGTGATCGAGGCCCGCAGCCGGCGTACGAGGTCGTAGTCGGCCTCGTGGTGGATGGACTCCGGGACGTCGATGACGAACGTCCCGTTGTCGAACCCCGAGGTGTCGAGCTCGCAGCCCATCCGTTTGAGCAGGGCACCCATGAACTTCACGTCCAGGATGTCGGGCACGTTGTGCAGGACCGTACGCCCCTGGGTGAGCAGCGACGCCGCCATCAGTTTCAGCGCGCTGTTCTTGGCGCCGCTGACCGGCACCTCGCCCTCGAGCCGGTTGCCACCGCGAATTCTCAGCCGTTCCACCCGTGCATGCTATGAGCCCCCGCCCGGGCGCCGCGCGGCACACTCGTGCTTCGGGACGAGACCACCCCCCGGGGGTGAGGTGCTGCGACACCGACCGTGACCGTGACCGGGCCCGGCACCCGGCCCCCCGCGACGCGCCGGGCGGGTGTCGGCGCCCTGGCCTCCCGATCCGTACGACACGTCCTAGGCTGCGGACATGGTCAACCTCACTCGGATCTACACCCGCGCCGGAGACGGCGGGCGGACCAGGCTGGTCGACAACAGCCAGGTCACCAAGACCGACCGTCGGCTGGCGGCGTACGCCGACGTGGACGAGGCCAACGCGAGCATCGGCACCGCGCTCGCCCTCGGCCACCTGGCCGAGGACATCGCGGCCGTGCTGGTGGAGGTGCAGAACGACCTGTTCGACGTGGGCGCCGACCTCGGCAACCCGGTCGATCCGGACGCCGAAGCCGGCGCGGCCCTGCGGATCACCCCGGAGTACGTCGAACGGCTCGAGGCGCACTGCGACGCGTTCAACGAGCGGGTCGAGCCGCTGCGCTCCTTCGTGCTCCCGGGCGGGACGCCCGGCGCAGCCCTGCTGCACACGGCCCGCACGGTGACCCGGAGGGCCGAGCGCACCGCGTGGGCGGCCTGGGAGGAGCACGCGGACACGATGAACGCGGCCACGATCAAGTACCTCAACCGGCTGTCGGACCTGCTGTTCATCCTGGCCCGGGTGGCCAACGCCGACCGGGGAGACGTGCTGTGGCAGCCCGGCGGCGGGCAGGCCGACCAGCCGGGGCGCTCCTAGGGTCGTTCCCGCGGGTCTGTCCCGCGGCCTCAGAGCGGTGCGGGCCGGCGGCCCGGCGGGGCCGCCTCCAGCCAGACCAGGAAGCCGGTCAGCGCGTCCTCGGCCATCGCCAGCTCGATCGTCCGGCCTGCCTGCTCACACTCGACCACGACGTGACCGGCGTAGAGGCCGAGGGCCTCGTTGGCGGCCGGGTCGCGGCGGGCCTGGACGATCAGGTCGTTGCGGGAGAACGACCGACGGGGCCGGAAACCGTACGAGAACACCGGAAACCAGTCCACGCTGTCCCCGGCGTACCGGGCGATGCCGAGTGACCAGCCCTTGCCGTTGGCCTGCTTGTGCAACCTGAGGCTGGAGTCGAAAGTGCCGCCGCCGCGTTGCAGCAGGCGGCGGCGAAATGCCAGACCGGCGAGACACACGAGGACGAGCGCGAGGCTCAGCCCGGCGATGTCGAGGATGATCTCGATCACCATCTGCAACCGCCCGGACAGCGACGCCTTCGGGCGGGACGGCAGGAAGCAGCGAAGCGGTGCGAATCGGCGAAGCGGGGCGTACCGGAGAGACGGAGTCCTCCGGTACGAAGGTAGGGCTCACAGGAGGGCGTGCGCGGCGCGGCCGCATGACCTGTCGCTGGCACACCCACCCCCGTCCCGGCCGTCAGGAAGCCATCTCGACAGCACGTACGCGGGCCTCGGCGCGGCGTACGTGTTCGAGAGCTTCCTGGTCGTTCTCGCCGGCCGTACGGGCCCGTTCCAGCTCCCGCCGCGCCTCCTCGAGATCGATCTCGTGGGACATCTCGGCGTATTCGGCGAGGATGGACACCCGGTCGTTCGCGACCGAGAGGAAACCGCCCTGGACCGCGGCCACGTAGATCTCCGACCCCGGCGTGCGTACCTCGACCACGCCGTCGACCAGGAGACCGAGGACCGGTGCGTGCCCGGGCAGGATCCCGATGTCACCTTCGGACGTACGGGCGATGACAGTCGTCGCTTCGCCCGACCAGACCGTGCGGTCCGGTGCGACCAGCTCGACGTGCAGGGGCTCTGCCACCGTGAATCCTCCTGGCCTGAATTCGTTCTTGCCTGAATTCGTTCTGTGGAGAATACCCGCTCCCGGGCATTCCACTTCCGGCTACCCCGCACCGTCGAACCTGTGCCGATTCGGTGCTGGATCCGCCGATAAGGCCTCCCAGGCGACCTGCGCCCGGGAGGCCCCAATCGTCACATCTGTGCCGCGCTCTGCGAGCCGGTCAGAGGTCCTTCTGGATCTCCGCCCACTTGCGCTCCACGTCGTCCAGACCACCGACGGAGTAGAACGCCTGCTCACCCACGTGGTCGTACTCGCCGTCGCAGACCTTCTTGAAGGCCTCGATGGTGTCCTCCAGCGGGACGAACGATCCCTCGATGCCGGTGAACTGCGTGGCCGCGAAGGTGTTCTGGGACAGGAACCGCTGCAGCTTGCGCGCCCGGGCCACGGTGATCTTGTCTTCTTCGGGAAGCTCGTCGATACCGAGGATGGCGATGATGTCCTGCAGTTCGCGGTTGCGCTGCAGGATCTGCTTGACCCGGATGGCCGTGTCGTAGTGCTCCTGGGAGATGTAGCGCGGGTCCAGGATGCGCGACGTCGAGGTCAGCGGGTCGATGGCCGGGTAGATCGCCTGCGCGGCGAGGTCCCGGGAGAGTTCGGTGGTGGCGTCGAAGTGCGTGAACGCCGTCGCCGGAGCCGGGTCGGTGTAGTCGTCCGCCGGCACGTAGACCGCCTGCATCGAGGTGATCGAGTGCCCACGGGTGGAGGTGATCCGCTCCTGCAGGAGGCCCATCTCGTCGGCCAGCGTGGGCTGGTAACCCACCGCCGACGGCATCCGGCCGAGCAGGGTCGACACCTCCGCACCCGCCTGGGTGAAGCGGAAGATGTTGTCGATGAAGAGCAGCACGTCCTGACGCTGCACGTCGCGGAAGTACTCCGCCATCGTGAGGCCGGCCAGCGCGACCCGCAGCCGGGTGCCCGGCGGCTCGTCCATCTGGCCGTACACGAGCGCGGTGTCCTTGATGACGCCGCTCTCGTCGAACTCGAGGATGAGGTCGTTGCCCTCACGGGTGCGCTCACCGACGCCCGCGAAGACGGAGGTGCCACCGAAGTTGCGGGCGACCCGGATGATCATCTCCTGGATGAGCACCGTCTTGCCCACGCCCGCGCCACCGAACAGGCCGATCTTTCCGCCCTGGACGTACGGCGTGAGCAGGTCGATCACCTTGATACCGGTGACCAGCATCTCGGTCTTGCCCTCGAGCTGGTCGAACGGCGGGGCCTGCCGGTGGATCGGCCAGCGCTCGGTGATCTCGAGCTCCTCGCCCTCCACGGCGTTCAGGCACTCACCGGCGACGTTCCAGACGTGCCCCTTGGCCACGTCACCGACGGGTACCGTGATCTGGCCTCCGGTGTCGCGCACCTCCTGGCCGCGCACCAGACCGTCGGTCGGCTGCAGGGAGATCGCCCGGACGAGGTTCTCACCCAGGTGCTGCTGCACCTCGAAGGTCAGTGTCTGGCGCACGTCGCCGAGGGTGATCTCGGTCTTCAGCGCGTTGTAGATGTCGGGGATCGCGCCGGCGGGGAACTCGACGTCGACGACCGTGCCGATCACGCGTGCGACACGGCCGACGCCGGCAGCCGACTTCTCGGCGGTGTTCTCGCCAATCGTGGCAGTCATCTCTCTCACTCACTCCCAGCGCTTGTCTCGGCGAGCGCGCTCGCGCCACCGACGATCTCGCTGATTTCTTGGGTGATCTCGGCCTGGCGGGCCTGGTTTGCTTCGCGGGTGAGCGTACGGATCAGCTCCTCCGCGTTGTCGGTGGCCGACTTCATCGCACGCTGGCGGGCCGCGAGCTCACTCGCCGCCGCCTGCAGCATGCAGTGGAAGATGCGGTTGTCGACGTAGCGCGGCAGCAACGCGTCCAGCACCTCGGCGGCCGAGGGCTCGAACTCGTACAGCGGCAGCACGTCCTCCTCCGCCGGGGGCTCCTCGCCCTCGACGACCTCCAGCGGCATCAACCGGATGACCTCCGGCCGCTGCGTCATCATGCTGACGAACTGGGTGTAGACGATGTGGATCTCGTCCACCCCGCCCTCTTCGGAGCCGGCCAGGAATGCCTGGGTCAGCTCCTGGCCGACCGTGCGGGCGTCGTCGTAGCTCGGACCGTCGGAGAAACCGGTCCACTGCCCGGCGATCTCGCGGTTGCGGAAGCGGTAGTAGGCCACCGCCTTGCGGCCGCAGAGGTACGGAACGACTTCCTTGCCCTCGCCGCGCAGCAGCTCACCGAGCCGCTCGCCCTCCCGCAGCACGCTGGAGGAGTACGCCCCGGCCAGCCCGCGGTCGCTGGAGATGACCAGCACGGCCGCCCGGCGCGGGTTCTTCCGCTCGGTGGTGATCGGGTGGTCGACGTGGGAGAACGTCGCCAGCGCGGACACCGCGCGGGTGAGCTCCCGGGCGTACGGCGTGGCCGCCCGCGAGCGCTCCTGCGCGCGGCGGATGCGCGACGCGGCGACCAGCTCCATCGCCCGGGTGCTCTTCTTGATCGTCGTCACCGCACGGATGCGCTGACGATAGATGCGGATTTTGCCTGCCATGGCTCAGCCCCGCTTCTGCCGGACGATCTTCTCCTGCTCGACGCTCTCCTCGTCCAGCGCCTCGACCTCTTCCCGGCCCGGCTTGAGCAGCTGGCCGTCGGAGGTCTCGAACGTCTGCTTGAAGTCGGTGACCGCCTCTTCCAGCGTGCTCACCGTGTCGTCGGTGAAGTTGAGCGTCTCCCGGATGCCGTTCAGGATGCCGGACCGGTCACGCCGCAGGAACTCGAGGAACTCGCCCTCGAACCGCCGCACGTCGTCGACCGGAACGTCGTCGAGCTTCCCGGTGGTGCCGAGCCAGATGGAGACCACCTGGTCCTCGACGGGGTACGGCGAGGACTGCGGCTGCTTGAGCAGCTCGGTCAGCCGCTGGCCGCGCTCGAGCTGACGGCGGGAGGCGGCGTCGAGGTCGGAGGCGAACATCGCGAACGCCTGCATCTCACGGAACTGTGCGAGCTCCAGCTTGAGCTGGGCGCCGACCGCCTTCATCGCCTTCGTCTGCGCGGACGTACCGACCCGGGACACCGACTGGCCGACGTCGACCGCCGGGCGCTGGTTGGCGTTGAACAGGTCGGACTGGAAGAAGATCTGACCGTCGGTGATGGAGATCACGTTGGTCGGGATGTACGCCGAGATGTCGTTGGCCTTGGTCTCGATCACCGGGAAGCCGGTCATCGAACCGCCACCGAGCTCCTTCGACAGCTTCGCGCAACGCTCCAGCAGCCGGCTGTGGAGGTAGAACACGTCGCCGGGATAGGCCTCGCGGCCCGGCGGGCGGCGCAGCAGCAGCGACATCGCGCGGTAGGCCTCGGCCTGCTTGGACAGGTCGTCGAAGACGATCAGGACGTGCTTGCCGCCGTACATCCAGTGCTGGCCGATGGCCGAACCGGTGTAGGGGGCGATGTACTTGAAGCCCGCGGGCTCGGAGGCGGGGGCCGCGACGATGGTGGTGTAGTCCATCGCGCCGGACTCCTCCAGCGTGCGCTTGACCTCCGCGATCGTGGTGCCCTTCTGGCCGATCGCGACGTAGATGCAGCGGACCTGCTTGGTCGGGTCGCCGCTGTCCCAGTTGGCCTTCTGGTTGATGATCGTGTCGATCGCGACCGTCGTCTTGCCGGTCTTGCGGTCACCGATCAGCAGCTCGCGCTGGCCGCGGCCGATCGGGATCATCGCGTCGATCGCCTTGATGCCGGTCTGCAGCGGCTCCTTCACCGGCTGGCGCGCCATGACGCCGGGAGCCTGCAGCTCCAGCGCGCGGTTGCCATCCAGGCCGGTGATCTCGCCCAGGCCGTCGATCGGCTTGCCGAGCGCGTCCACCACGCGGCCGAGGTAGCCCTCGCCCACCGGCACCGACAGCACCTGGCCGGTACGGCGGACCGTCTGGCCCTCCTCGATCCCGGTGAACTCACCGAGGACGACCGCACCGATATCGCGGACGTCGAGGTTCAGCGCCATCCCCAGCGTGCCGTCCTCGAACTCCAGCAGTTCGTTGGCCATCGCGGACGGCAGGCCCTCGATGTGCGCGATGCCGTCACCGGCGTCGACGACCGTGCCGACCTCTTCGGCGGCCAGCTCCGCGGGCTGGTAGCTCGAGACGAAACGCTCCAACGCTTCCCGGATCTCCTCCGGGCGAATCGTCAGCTCCGACATCTTCGTGGTCCCTGCTCTCTCGGCAATCTCAGGTGTGTGCGGGGCGGTCAGCCGGCCAGCCGGCGCCGCGCGTCATCCAGTCGACTGGCGATCGTGCCGTCGATGACCTCGGCGCCCAGCTCGACGCGCAAGCCGCCGAGAACCCCGGGGTCTACCAGGATGTTGAGGTGTACGTCGTGGCCGTACTGGCGACGCAGCGCGCCCGCCAGCCGATCCTGGTCGGCGGCGCTCAGCGGCGTCGCCGTACGGACCGTGGCCACCAGCCGTTCCCGCCAACCGGCGGCGAGTCTGGCGTAGCTGTCGAGCGCCTCGGTGAGCGAGAGCCCGCGCGGGGCCACCACGGCCTGCTCCACCAAGGGTACGGCCCCCTCGGGGGCCTTCCCGGCGAGCAGCTCGCGGACGAGCCTGGCCCGGTTGTCCGCCGGGATCCCCCGGTCGGTCAGCGCCAGCTGCAGGCCGTCCTCGCGCTCCAGCAGCCGGGCGAAGCGGAACAGGGCGTCCTCGAGGTCGTCGAGGCGCCCCTCCTCCTCTGCCGACCGCACCAGCGCCAGCGCGCCGACGTGTTCGACGGCGTCGGTGAGCTGGCGCGTCCGCGGCCAGGAAAGGCGGACCGCGGCGGTCACGAGGTCCAGCGCCCGGGCGCCGATCCGCGCACCCAGCAGGTTGCCGGCGAGCGCGGCCCGGTCGTCCGGGGTCCGGGTGGAGTCGGTGAGGGCCCGCCGCAACGCCGGTTGGGCGTCCAGCAGCCGTACGACGGAGAACAGCTGCTGCCCGGCCTCGAGGAGCTCCGCGGGCGTGCCGGTGACGCCCCGCAGCAGCTGCCGCAGGGACGCCACCGCCTCTCGCGAAGTGCCGTGGAAGTCGGTCATCGCGCCTCTCCGACGGGCTGCTGCTCCAGCTCGGCGATGAAGCGTTCGACGATGCGCCGCTGGCGGCCCTCGTCCTCGAGCGCCTCACCGACGATCCGGCCGGCGAGCTGGGTGGACAGGTCACCGATCTCGCTGCGCAGCTGCAGCAGTGCCTGCTGCCGCTCCGCCTCGAGTTGGGTGTGCGCGTGCGCGACGATCCGCTGGGCCTCGGCCTGGGCCTGCTCCCGCATCTCCGCCACGATCGCGGCGCCCTGCTCCTTGGCTTCCTCGCGGATGCGGGACGCCTCGTGCCGAGCCTCCGACAGCTGCTGCTGGTACCGCTCGAGGGCCGCCTTGGCCTCGGCCTGCGTCTCCTCGGCCCGCTTGAGCCCACCCTCGATGGCCTCAGCGCGCTCGGCGAACGCCTTCTCGAACCTCGGCGCGACCCACGTACGGACGACGTAGAACAGGATGCCGAAGACGATCAGGCTCATGATGATCTCGATCGGATGCGGGATGAGCGGGTTGACCGCTCCCTCCGCTGCGAGGATCGATGTCATGGCTAGTGCCCCTTGCGGGTGGTCAGTTTGCGAACACGAAGGCGAGGGCGATACCGATGATCGCGAGTGCTTCGGCCAGACCGAAGCCGAGAATCGCGATCGTCTGCAGGCGCGCCTGCGCCTCGGGCTGGCGGGCGACACCGTTGATGTACGCCGCGAAGATCAGGCCGATGCCGACGCCGGGGCCGATGGCCGACAGGCCGTAGCCGATGATGGCGAGCGAGCCTCTCATGGGCCAGTCCTTTCCTTGGTTACTTCGGTCGTTCGTTGCGGATGGAACTCGGATTGCACGGTGGAGCAGATCAGTGTTCTTCGGCGAGGGCGCCGGAGATGTAGTTGGCCGTCAGGAGCGTGAAGATGTAGGCCTGCAGCACCTGGACCAGGAGCTCGAGGAAGAAGAGCACGATGTCCAGGAGCAGCGACACCACGCCGACGGGCTTGAAGAACAACACGTCGGAGTGGAGCAGGAGGTACTCGCCGCCGACCGCGAACAGGATCAGCACGAGGTGGCCGGCGAACATGTTGGCGAAGAGCCGCAACGACAACGTGATCGGCCGGACGACGATGTTGGAGATGAACTCCAGCGGGACCAGCAGCACCAGCATGGCCGGAGCGACCCCGGCGGGCACCGTCTGGTGCTTGAGGTAGCCCAGGAAGCCCTTCCGCCCGATGCCCACCGCGTTGTAGACGACCCAGCTGATCAGCGCCAGCGGGTAGACGAAGCCGATGTGTGCCAGCGTCGGAAACTGAAGGAACGGCACGATGCCGAAGACGTTGTTGACCAGGATGAAGAAGAACAACGTCACGAGGTACGGCACGAACCTCATGAAGTCGTGCGACCCGATCACGTCGCGCGCGATCGAGTTGCGCACGAAGCCGTAGGCCATCTCGCCGCCGTACTGCAGCCGGCCCGGCACCATGGCCGCGCGGCGCGCCGACATGACGAAGAAGACCCCGACGACCACCGCGGCCAGCACCAGCAAGGTCATCGGCTTGGTGATGCCGGCGACGTAGGGCGGCAGGTCGAAGACGCTCGGCCCTGGTGGCGTGAAGCCCCCGTCCGCAGCGAGGATCATCGCGCTCACACGCTCTCCTCTCGTACTGGTCGAGTGATGGTGACCGGGGTCACTGGTCGTCCTTGGGCTCGTGGTGGCCGTACCGCTTGAAGATGAGGTACAGCGAGAGCGCAAAGCCGAGCAGGATTCCCACGGGCACCAGGAAGGAAGTTCGGAAGTAGTGGTCGCCGAGCCAGCCGAGTCCGCCGTAGAGTCCTACTCCGGCCACGAGGTAGCCGAAGGCACCCCAGGGATCCTGCCCGCGGTGCGGGAGCGGCTCGTTCTGCCTCATCGCGCACCGAACGGTAGCAGTTGACGCGGTTGTGAGCCCCGGCGGGGTAAAGAGACGGTAATGGCGCCCGGCATGTGACCGGCACCCACCCGCGCCCCCTCCCGGCGGTCACGACGCACCACCGGAGGCGCCGGCGCCGCCGGCTGTGCTGGACGAGCTGGGCCGGTCGTCGAAGTCGTAGATCGGCTGCCGCATGCGGACGAACGCCCGCAACTCACCGGCCAGCCAGGCGGCAACGCAGGCCAGCACCGCGAGCGCGGTGGCGGTGCGGTTGAGCACGTCGTCGATCCCGTCGACCGTGCCGAGAATGGCCAGCAGGCCGCCGAAGATCGCCACGCGCACGAAGTAGCTGCCCACCGCGACCAGCAGGACCACTTCGGGATACATCGTGCGTACCGCCCGCATGGCGAGCAGTCCGACACCGGAGAAGACGAGGACCACGGCCGCGCCGACGGATGCACCGACCAGACCGCGACTGCCGGCGACCACCGTGCTCACCACGACGGTGAGCACCGCGACCACAAGGGTCGGGAGCAGCGCACCGCGCAGCAGGGGGGTCACTCTGTCGGTCGTCATGACGGCGGCCGTCCTCGGGAGAAGTCCATCAAGGTTTGTGAAACTTAGCACAAGGTCCGGGCAAAAACCGAATCCGCGCCCGATGACCGTGCTCTGCGCCCCGGCCGGTTCCGGTCCCCGGCCGCCCGCCGGGCCCCGCGGGTCCGTCCGGACGCCGGCCGGAGCCGCCTCGGTCCGCCGAGGATCACCCGGCTACAGCGGATGTGGCAGCTTACGACGCCGGGGCAGGACGGCGGTACACAGGATGGCCACCACGACCACCGCACCCACCACCGCGGCGGTGACCCAGCTCGTCCACAGGCCGATGGCGACCACCCCGAACGACAGCACGCCGGCCCACAGGTACATCACCAGCACCGCACCCGGATGGGAGTGCCCGAGCTCCAGGTGCAGCCGGTGGTGCAGGTGCTTCTTGTCCGCGTCGAAGGGGGAACGCCCCGCGCGGGTGCGCCGGATCACCGCCAGCATCAGGTCGATGAACGGCAGCGCCATCACCGCGATCGGCAGGACCAGCGGCAGCAGAGCAGGCAGCAGGCTCTGCCGTACGCTCGACGCCGCCGTGACACTCGGATCCAGCCAGCCGGTGAGGCTGATCGTCGAGGCGGCCAGCATCAGCCCCAGCAGGTAGGCACCGCAGTCGCCGAGGAACACCCGGGCCGGGAAGAAGTTGTGCGGCAGGAAGCCCAGGCACGCGCCCGCGACCACCACGGTGACCAGCGTCGCCGTGGTCGCGCGGTTGAGGGACAGCCCGACCGTCAGGCCGTAGGAGTACGTGAAGAACGCGGCGGCGCCGACGCACACCACCCCGGCGGCCAGCCCGTCCAGCCCGTCCACGAAGTTGACGGCGTTCGCCATCGCCACGATCACCACCGCGGACACGATCGCGCTCTGCGACGGCGACAGCGACAGGGTGGTGCCGTCGGGCAGCGGCAGCCAGTTCAGCTGGATGCCGGACACCACCAGGATTCCCGCCGCGACGACCTGGCCGGCGAGCTTGGTGATCGGGTCCAGGTCGACCACGTCGTCGACGGCACCGACCACCGCGATCACGAACCCGGCGAGCAGGAGGGCCCAGACGTCCGACCGCAACTCGGGCAACAGTCCCAGGAACGGCAGATGGGTGGAGACCACGAACGCCGCCAGCAGCCCGCCGAGCACGGCGAGACCGCCCAGCCGCGGGATCGGCACCGAGTTGATGTCCCGGTCCCGGATCTCCCTGACCGCGCCGATCCGCGCCGCGAAGCGCCGGGCGAGCCCACCGAGGAGGTAGGTCGTACCGGCGGCGACGAGGAGGACGAGCAGGTATTCGCGCACGCAGCAGCCCCTACGAGCCGACCAGCGCGGTGACCGACACCCCGACGGCCTCGGCGATGATCGCGCCGACGTGTTCGTACACCTCCGCCGACCGCCCGATGGGGTCGGGGATGTCGTCGTCGTCCAGGCGCGGGGGTCTCACTGTGCCCCGCGCGCGGGCGGCGGCCGCGACCAGCGCCCGCGCCCGCTCGACCGGCTCGGCGGGCAGCTCCGGCGGAGTGTCCACGGGAGCCTGGTCCGTGCGTGCCCGGTCGGTCGGGGTGCGGTTGGTCAGGGCAGCGGCGAGCCGGGCGAACTCGGTGATGGTGAACGTACGCCGCAACGCGCCTGGGTCCAGGGTCACCACGTCGCTGCGGTGGGCGCGGGTGGCGGCCAGCACCAGGTCGGCGCCGCCCACGTGGGACCCGGTGAGCTCGGCGGAGACGAACTGGGTCGGGTCGGCGGCGTACGCCTTGACCTGCGCGGCCGCCTCGGCGGTCATCGCCCGGCCGTCGACGGTGCCCGTCCCCGCGCTGTAGACGGTGAACCGGTCCGCGTCCGGTCCGAGCCGGGCCGCGAGGGCCGCCCGGGTCATCCGCTCGGCCATCGGCGATCGGCACATGTTGCCGGTGCAGACGTACAGGATCGCGAACGTGTCGCCCATCGCGCCGCTCCTCACCGGTCGTACTCCTCGCTCACGTTCCACTCACTACCCCGCACCGCGTCCCCCGACCTGCCCGGACCCCGCGTGCCGTCCGGCCGCCGTCAGCCGAGGTCCTCGATCTCGGGGACCACCGCGCGCAGCCGGGCGAGGGAGATCGCTCCGGCCCGCAGGATCCGCGGCGTGCCGCCGGTCAGGTCGACGATGGTGGACGCCACCGAGCCCGGGGTCGAGCCGCCGTCGAGGTAGACCGACACCGCGTCACCGAGCTGCTCCTCGGCGTCGTCGCAGGTGGTCGCCGCGGGGACCCCGGACTTGTTGGCGCTGCTCACCGCGAGCGGCCCGGTCTTCTCCAGCAGCGCCAGCGAGATCTCCTCGTCGGGCATCCGCACCGCGACCGTCTCACCGGTCTCGCCGATGTTCCACACCAGGCTGGGCTGCTGGCGGCAGATGATGGTGAGGGCGCCCGGCCAGAACTCCTTGACCAGCGCCCGGCCGGCGTCGGGGATGTCGGCGGCGATGCCGTCGAGGGTGGCCACCGACCCGACCAGCACCGGCGGGGGCATCGAGTGGCCGCGGCCCTTGGCCGCCAGCAGGGCGTCGACCGCCGACGGCACGAACGCGTCGGCGGCGATGCCGTAGACGGTGTCGGTCGGCAGCACCACGAGATCGCCGGCCAGGATGGCGGAGGCGGCGATTTCCAACCCGATCGTGCGTTCGTCCCGATCCGCGCAGGAATAGCGTTCGCTCACAGTCGCTCATCGTGCCATGCCCACGTGGGAACCCACCGGGCAGCCGCCGGGGCGTCGGGCGGTGGGTCGGGCTGTGCGTCGGCCTGGGACACGCCGCCCCCGGTCGCCGTCAGCGAGCGACCCGCCACGCGGTGACGAACCGGTGCCGCCCGGCCAGGTCCAGGTGGTCGCGTACGCGGTCCCAGCGGCCGGTCCCGGCGAACACCGCGGGCGCGCTCTCCCCCTGCACGTCGGCGTGTTCGACGACGGTGACGCCCCCGGTACGCAGCAGCCGGGCGGCCGTCCGCTCGACCATCCGGATGGCGTCCAGGCCGTCCGGCCCGGACCACAGCGCCAGCGCGGGGTCGTGATCACGTACCTCGCGCTCGACCGACTCGTAGGCCTCCAGCGGGATGTACGGCGGGTTGGCGATCACCAGGTCGACCGCGCCGTCGAGTTCGGGGAACGCCGTCGCCGCGTCGCCGTGGACCAGCGTGACGTCGGTGCCGGCGAGGTTGCGTGCGGCCCAGGCGTGCGCGTCCGGGTCGAGCTCGACCGCGTACACCCGCGCCCCGGGCACCTCCCCCGCGATCGACCCGGCGATCGCGCCGGAGCCCGTGCACAGGTCGACCACCACCGGCGCGTCGGCGAAGGCCGCGAGGGCGCCGATCGCCCAGTCGACCACCACTTCGGTCTCCGGCCGCGGGACGAAGACACCGGGCCCTACGTGGAGCTCCAGGTAGCGGAACGGTGCGGTGCCGGTGAGGTGCTGCAGGGGTTCGCGGTCGGCGCGGCGGCCGACGAGTTCGGCGTACCGGCGTTCCTGGTCCGGGCTGAGGTCGACCGATCCCCACGCCAGCCGGGACCTCGGCACCCCCAGCAGATGGGCCAGCAGCGCCTCGGCGTCGTGCCGCGGCGAGGCCACCCCGGCCTCGGCGAGGCGGCGGGCCGCGGGTTCCAGAACCGTTCGGGCGGTGGTCATCGACGTTCAGTTCACCGGGTCGTCGGCAGACAGGCTCAGCCGGCCTGGCCCTCCAGCGCGCCCAGGCGCTCGCGCTGGTCGGCCTCCTGCAGGGCCGCGATCACCCCGTCGAGCTCGCCGTCGAGCACGTGGTCGAGGTTGTAGGCGGTGTAGCCGACCCGGTGGTCGGTGATGCGGTTCTGCGGGAAGTTGTACGTACGGACCCGCTCGGACCGGTCGACGGTGCGCACCTGGCTGCGGCGGGCCGCGGCGGCCTCCTGGTCGGCGGCCTCCTGGGCGACGGCCAGCAGCCGGGACCGCAGGATGCGCAGGGCCTGCTCCTTGTTCTGCAGCTGGCTCTTCTCGTTCTGGCAGGAGACCACGATTCCGGTGGGGAGGTGGGTGATCCGGACGGCGGAGTCGGTGGTGTTGACGCTCTGCCCGCCGGGTCCGGACGAACGGAACACGTCGACGCGCAGGTCCTTCTCCTCGATCTCCACGTCGACGTCCTCGGCCTCGGGCAGCACAAGGACCCCCGCGGCGGAGGTGTGGATGCGCCCCTGGGACTCGGTGACGGGCACCCGCTGCACCCGGTGGACGCCGCCCTCGAACTTCAGCTGGGCGTACGGCGTCTCCCCCGGCTCGGCGCCGTTGCGTCCCTTCACCGCCAGGGTGAGGTTCTTGACGCCGCCGAGGTCGGACTCGGCCACGTCGAGCGTCTCGGTCTTCCAGCCGTGGCGCTCGGCGAAGCGGAGGTACATCCGCACCAGGTCGCCGGCGAACAGCGCGGACTCCGCACCGCCCTCGCCGGCCTTGATCTCCAGCAGGACGTTCTTGTCCTCGTGGGGGTCGCGGGGCAGCAACAGCAGCCGCAGCCGCTCGGCCGCCGCCTCCTCCTCACCGGCCAGGCGTTCGGCCTCCTCGGCGAAGCCGGCGTCCTCCCCCGCGAGCTCCCGGGCGGCCGCCGCGTCGTCGACCAGCTGCCGCCAGGTGGTGTGCGCGGCCACGACCCGGCCCAGCTCGGCGTACCGGCGGCCGACCTTGCGCGCGGTCGCCTGGTCGGCGTGGATCGCGGGGTCGGCGAGGCGGCGCTCGAGGTCGGCGTGCTCGGCGAGCAGCGTCTCGACGGATTCGAACACGGAGGCCTCCTCAGGGGCGGGTACGGACGGAGCGGGCGAAGCGATCTGGAGTGTCGGCGTACGGCGGTGGGTCGCGCGGACGCAAACAGCGCCGGCCATGCGGACCCGGAAAGGTCCGCCGGCCGGCGCTGAACGCTCGCTACTTGCTCTTCTTGCCCTGGGCCTGCGCGTAGCGCTTCTCGAACCTGGCCACCCGGCCACCGGTGTCGAGCAGCTTCTGCTTGCCCGTGTAGAAGGGGTGGCAGTTGGAGCACACGTCGGTGTGGATGCTGCCGGAGGTCGACGTGCTGCGCGTGGTGAACTCGTTGCCACACGTGCAGGTCACGGACGTCTCGGTGTACTTCGGGTGGATGTCAGACTTCACGGCTTTCCTCCGCTCTCTGGGCACCGGGTCGTCACACCTTGGGGCGGGACGTGAACCGGGGCCAGCGAATTAGTGTGCCATCTCGGCGCCACGACTGCTCAACCGACCCGGCTCCGCCCGCATTCCCGTGGGAGGTGCGGGCGGAGCCTGGGTCGAACCGGGTCAAACTTTGGTCGAACTTCGGTCGAGCTCGGCCGGGGTCAGTCCTCGTCGCGGCGGTCGCGGGAGGAGGACGGCGCCGTCGGCATCGTCTTGTTGATCTGCATGAGGAACTCGACGTTGCTCCGGGTCTGCCGCAGCTTCTCCAGGACGAGTTCGAGTGCCTGCTGCCCGTCGAGCCCGGACAGGACCCGGCGGAGCTTCCAGACGATGCCGAGCTCCTCCTTGCCCATGAGGAGTTCCTCGCGCCGGGTGCCGGAGGCCACCACGTCGATCGCCGGGAAGATGCGCTTCTCGGAGAACTCCCGCCGCAGCCGCAGCTCCATGTTTCCGGTGCCCTTGAACTCCTCGAAGATGACCTCGTCCATCTTCGAGCCGGTCTCGATCAGGGCCGTCGCGAGAATCGTCAGCGAGCCGCCGTTCTCGATGTTGCGGGCCGCGCCGAAGAACCGCTTGGGCGGGTACAACGCGCTGGAGTCCACACCACCGGACAGGATCCGCCCGCTGGCCGGAGCCGCGATGTTGTACGCACGGCCCAGGCGGGTGATCGAGTCCAGCAGGACCACCACGTCGTGACCGAGCTCGACCAGGCGCTTGGCCCGCTCGATCGCCAGCTCGGCGACCGTGGTGTGGTCGTCGGCCGGGCGGTCGAAGGTCGAGGCGATGACCTCACCCTTGACCGTCCGCTGCATGTCGGTGACTTCCTCAGGACGCTCGTCGACGAGCACGACCATGAGGTGGGCCTCGGGGTTGTTCGCCGTGATCGCGTTGGCGATCGCCTGCAGGATGAGCGTCTTACCGGCCTTCGGCGGGGAGACGATCAGACCGCGCTGCCCCTTGCCGATCGGCGTGACGAGATCCATGATCCGCGTCGTGGGGTTGTTGGCGTCGACCTCGAGCCGCAGCCGCTCCTGCGGGTACAGGGGGGTGAGCTTGTTGAACTCCGCCCGCTGCTTGGACAGCTCGGGGTCCGCGCCGTTCACGGTGTCCACCCGGATCAGCGGGTTGAACTTCTCCCGCCGCTCGCCCTCGCGGGGCTGGCGGATGGCGCCGATGATGGCGTCGCCCTTGCGCAGGCCGTACTTCTTGACCATGGCCAGGGAGACGTAGACGTCGTTCGGCCCGGGCAGGAAGCCGCTGGTGCGGACGAACGCGTAGTTGTCGAGGACGTCCAGGATGCCCGCCACCGGGATGAGCACGTCGTCCTCGGACAGCTGCGGCTCCGGGTCGAACCGGTCCCGGCCGCCGCGCCGGCCACCGCCGTCGCGGTCGCGGCCACCACTGTCGCGGCCACCGCCGTCCCGGTCGCGGAACCGGTCGCGCGAACGCCGCCGGCGACGCCGGCCGCTGCCGTCCTCGTCGTCGTCGTTGCGGTTGCCCCGCCCGCCGTCGCGGTTGGAGTCGCGGCTGTCGCGGTTGTCGCGGTTGTCGCGCTCGCGGTTGTTGTCGCGGCCGTCCCGGTCCCGGTTGTCGCGGGACTCGCGGCTGTCGCGGTTGCCGCGACCGCCTTCCCGGTCACCTTCGCGGTTGTCGCGGTTGTCGCGGGACTCGCGGTTGTCCCGGTTGGAGTCACGGCCGTCGCGGCTGCTCTCCTGACCTGCGTCGCGGCCGGACTCGCGGCCCGCGTCGCGCCGGTTGTCCCGGCCGCTGTCGCGGTCGGTCTCCCGCTCGTCGCGTACCCGCTCGGAGGTCGCGCCGGCGGACTGCTGCTCGCTTGCCGCCACCTGGGCACGGGTCCGGCGGCGCTGCCCATTGCCGTTGGCCGTGGGCTCGGGCTGGGAGTCGGTCCCAGCCGCGGTGTGGTCACCGGCCGGGGTGTCCCCGCCGGCGATGTCGATCTGGGTCTGCTCACCGCGCCCTCTGGCGCGGGCCGCCCGCTTCGCAGCGGGACGCGCGGCAGACTCGTCCGAACCGGCAGGTGTCGGAGCGCCGCCGGCCTGCGCCGCCTTGATGGCGTCGATCAGCTGGGACTTCCGCATCCGCGCGGTCCCGGTGATGCCGAGGCCCTGCGCGACCTGCTGCAGTTCGGCGAGCACCATCCCCGACAGGCCACTCGCGCGGCGCCGCGTCCGGGTCGTTCCGTCCTCCTGGGACGGCTGACCGGAGACGACGTCGGGAGCCTGCGAGGTGGTGAGATCAGTGGTTTCGGTCACGTGAGGTCCTTCCCACGCGTGATGTCGGCCGTGGTGATCGCGTGCCAACCTGTCGATTGCCGGCGAATGCCGGGTCCTCCCTGGTGGAGTTCGCGCGCTGTGCGCACGAGGTGGATCTTCTCGACGACTCCGGGTCCGCCGGCTGTGCCTTTGTCCGCACAAACAGTGCACAAAACCACAGAGGGGACGCCACAGAAACTGTTGACAGCGAAGAAACGCTTCCCGGATTCGTGGCGAGATGGCGCCAAGCCATAACATGGGCTCGGGCTCGTCACGGAGCCTAACAGAATCTCTGGGTTCTGGCTGCTCCCCCCTGTGAACATCCCTCCCGGCGTTCTCATTCCCCGGTCGAGGCGGAGGTCACCCGCGCGCCCGCCAGATCCACCGGAAGCACGTGGACGGCCCAGCCGTCGGGCGTGTCGGCGCGTAACTCCTGCTCACCACCGGGGCGAACGAACGCCAGCACCGTCGGCCCGGCACCGGAGATCACCGCCGGGTGGCCGTGTCTACGCAGGTCAGCGACCAGTTGGGCGGAATCGGGCATGGCCGGGGCCCGGTAGTCCTGGTGCAGCCGGTCCTCGGTCGCGGCCAGCAGCAGGGCCAGGTCGACCTCACCGGCGGGCGGACTGCCGGGGACGTCCGGGGCACCTGGAACGCCTGCGGATCGGCCGGTCTCGCCCTGGGTTCCGGTGAGTGCGGCCACGAGGAGCGCGGCCCGGCCCGCGTTGGCGGCGGCGTCCGCGTGCGGAACGACCTCGGGCAGCAGGCCGCGCGCGGTCCGGGTGGAGAGTTCGGTACGGGGCACGAACACCACGGGCTGCACCCGCGCGGGTTCGAGGCGCACCGCCCGTCCGGCCGGCTTTCCCGCTGCCTGCCCAGAGCTACCCCGTATGTTCGAATCCGTCATCCACGCGATCGTCAAGCCGCCACGCAGGCAGGCGGCGACATTGTCCGGATGACCTTCGAGTTCGGTCGCCAGCGCCAGTACCCCGGCGTCGTCCATCGCGGAGACGCCGGACTCGGCCAGTGCCCGCCCGGCCAGCACGCCCGCCACGATCGCGGCCGCGGACGACCCCAGCCCACGTCCGTGCGGAACGCGGTTGGTGCACGACAGAGTGAGCCCGGGCGGCTGGCCGCCGAGCCGGTCGAGGGTCGCCCGAAGGGCTCGTACGACCAGATGGTTCTCGTCGGTGGGTACCTCATCGGCACCCTCGCCACGGACGGTGACCGAGAGGCCGCCGGGCGCGACCCCGATCTCCACCTCGTCGTACAGGCCGAGCGCGAGGCCCAGCGCGTCGAAGCCCGGACCGAGGTTGGCGCTGGTCGCGGGCACCCGGACGCGGACCCGCCCGGACACGAACGTCGGCGCGCCCATCAGCGCCTCTCCTCCCACCGGACTTCCCGTCCGCCTTCCGGTCCGGCTTGCCGCCCGACCTCCCACCCGGTCAGCGCAGCTCCAGCGCCCGCGCGGTGGCCTCCGGGTCCGGGGGGACGACGAGCTTGACCAGGTCCCCTGCCGCCGCCAGCGCGGTGTCGACGTCCTTCAGGCCGTGCCCGGTCACCGTGATCACGATCCGTTGCCCGGGATCGACCAGCCCGTCGGCCTGGGCGCGCAGCAGGCCCGCCACGCCGACCGCGGAGGCCGGCTCGACGAAGACGCCCTCGCGGGCGGCCAGCTTGGCCTGCGCGGCGAGGATCTCCTCGTCGGGTACGGCGTCGATCCGGCCGCCGGACTCGTCCCGAGCGGCGACCGCCTGGGTCCAGCGGGCGGGGCGACCGACCCGGATCGCGGTGGCGACCGTCTCCGGGTGCTCGACCGGCTCACCGGCGACGATCGGGGCGGCACCGGCCGCCTGGAAACCCCACATCCGCGGGAGCCGGGTGGCGTGCCCGGCCGCGGCGTACTCCTGGTAGCCCGCCCAGTAGGCGGTGACGTTCCCGGCGTTGCCCACCGGCAGGAGGTGAAGGTCGGGCGCGTCGCCGAGGACGTCCACCACCTCATACGCCGCGGTCTTCTGCCCGGCCAGCCGGTAGTTGTCCTCGTTGGCGGAGTTGACCAGGACGACGGGGTACTCCTCGGCGAGGCCGCGGGCGAGCCGCAGGCAGTCGTCGAAGTTGCCGCGCACCTGCAGCAGCCGGGCGCCGTGCACGATGGCCTGGGCCAGCTTTCCCTGCGCGATCCGGCCCTCCGGGACCAGCACGACCGGCTGCAGGCCGGCGCGCGAGGCGTACGCCGCGGCCGAGGCGCTGGTGTTGCCGGTGGAGGCGCAGACCACCATCTTCACTCCGGCCTCGGCGGCCTTGGAGACCGCGACCGTCATGCCGCGGTCCTTGAAGGACCCGGTGGGGTTGTCGCCCTCGACCTTGATCCACACCTCGCAGCCGGTGACCTCGGCCAGCCACGCCGAGGGCACCAGCGGCGTGCCCCCTTCGCCGAGGGTGACCACCGGCGTGTCCGGACCCACCGGAAGCCAGGAGCGGTACTCCTCGATGACACCTCGCCAGGGCCGAGGCACCGTAACCACCACGCCTTCTGTTCGATGACCTGCTGGATGACCTGCTGTGCCGTCCCGGCTCACCGGTCGCCGAGCCCCTCCACCCGCATGACGCTGGTCACGTCGCGCACGCTGTCCAGGTCCTCGAGCTCCTCGACCGTAGCGGTGAGGGCACGGTCGGGCGCCTGGTGGGTGACGACCACGAGCTGCGCGTCGGCGCCGCGTCCTTCCTGGCGTACGGTCTGGATCGACACGCCGTGGCGGGAGAACGCGTTGGCCACGCTGGCCAGCACGCCCGCGCGGTCGTACACGTCGAGGGAGATGTGGTAGCGCGTCGGCGTCTCCCCCATCGGGTGCACCTCGAGCTGGGCGTACGTCGAGGCGGCCGCGCCGCGCACCCCCTGCACGCGGTTGCGGGCCACGGTCACCAGGTCGCCGAGCACCGCGCTGGCGGTCGGCGAGCCACCGGCCCCCGCGCCGTAGAACATCAGCTGCCCGGCGGCCGCACTCTCCACGAACACCGCGTTGTACGCCCCGCGCACGCTGGCCAGCGGGTGCTCGCGCGGAATCATCGCGGGGTGTACGCGCACCCCCACACCGGCGCCGTCGGCGGCGAGCTCGGCGATGGCGAGCAGCTTGACCACGCAGCCCATCGCCCGCGCGCTCTCCACGTCGACCGAGCTGACCTGGGTGATGCCCTCCCGGTGGACGTCGGAGGCCAGCACCCGGGTGTGGAACGCCAGGCTGGCGAGGATCGCGGCCTTGGCCGCCGCGTCGAAGCCCTCCACGTCGGCGGTCGGGTCGGCCTCGGCGTAGCCCAGCTCCTGCGCCTCCTCCAGCGCCTCGGCGAAGCTGGTGCCCTCGGTGTCCATCCGGTCCAGGACGAAGTTGGTGGTGCCGTTGACGATGCCGAGCACCCGGCGTACCCGGTCGCCGGCGAGGGACTCCCGCAGCGGGCGGATCAGCGGGATGGCCCCGCCCACGGACGCCTCGTAGTAGAGGTCGGTGCCCCGCTTCTCCGCCGCGGCGAACAGCGTCGCGCCGTCCTCGGCGAGCAGCGCCTTGTTGGCGGTGACCACGGACGCGCCGTTGTCCAGAGCGGCGAGGATCAGTGAACGCGCCGGCTCGATGCCGCCGATCACCTCGACCACGAGGTCGATGTCGGCACGCCGCACCAGGGCGTGCGCGTCGGTGGTGAACAGGGCCGGGTCGACCGGTACGTCGCGGTGCCGCCCGCCCCTGCGCACGGCGATCCCGGCCAGCTCCAGCGGCGCCCCGACCCGGGCGGCGAAGTCGGCCTGGTGCTCGACGAGCAGGCGGACGACCTCGCTGCCGACCACACCGCATCCGAGCAGGGCGACCTTCAGGGGCCGGTCCGGCTTCGGCGGCTCCGCGGACTGCTCCACCATCTGTCGTCGGCCCCTCGTCTCCCTTGTCGGCATTCTGCCCGTCCAGTGTCGAAGACGCCGCAGATCCTTGCGCGCGACGTCCAGGATTCGAGACGTCGTCTCACTGCACGGTCGCGACGGTCAGTACGAAAGCCCCGCCGTCGCGATCACCCGGTCACCTCGGTCACCACACGTCCAGGCGCATGAGATCCTCCTCGGTCTCCCGCCGGACGATCAACCGGGCCTCCCCGGCCCGCACCGCGACCACCGGCGGGCGCGGCACGTGGTTGTAGGTGCTCGCCAGCGAACGGCAGTAGGCACCGGTCGCCGGCACCGCCACCAGGTCGCCCGGCCGGACGTCCGCGGGCAGAAACTCGTCCTTGACGACGATGTCGCCGGACTCGCAGTGCTTGCCGACCACCCTGCTCAGGGCCGGCGGCGCCGACGAACGCCGGGAGGCCAGCGTGCAGGAGAAGTCGGCGTCGTACAACGCGGTGCGTACGTTGTCGCTCATCCCGCCGTCGACGGCGATGTAGGTGCGCACCGCTCCGGCGTCGAGCTCAACCCGCTTCACCGTGCCCACCTCGTAGAGAGTGAGGACGGCGGGACCGGCGATCGCGCGCCCCGGCTCCACTGACAACCGCGGCTTGACGACGCCGTACCCGTGGCACTCGTGCTCGACGATCGCGGCGAGTTCGCCGGCCAGCTGGGCGGGCGACTCCGGGTCGTCCTGGGTGGTGTAGGCGATGCCGAAACCCCCACCCAGGCAGAGTTCGGGCAGGTCGACGCCGTGCCGGTCGCGGACCTGCGCGTGCAGCCCGACCACCCGGCGCGCGGCGATCTCGAACCCCGCGCTGTCGAAGATCTGCGAGCCGATGTGGGAGTGCAGGCCGCGTAGTTCCAGGGACGGCTCGGCCAGCACCCGGTCGACGGCCGCGGCGGCGTCACCACCGGTCAGGGAGAAGCCGAACTTCTGGTCCTCGTGCGCGGTCGCGATGTATTCGTGGGTGTGTGCCTCGACGCCCACGGTCACGCGTACGAGCACCGGCGCGGTGACCCCTCGGTCGGCGGCCAGCTTCGCCAGCCGGCCGATCTCCTCGTGGGAGTCGACCACGATCCGGGCCACGCCGGCGTCCAGCGCGCGGGTGAGCTCGGACTCGGACTTGTTGTTGCCGTGGAAGGCGATCCGGTCAGCCGGGAAGCCCGCCCGCAGCGCGACCGCGAGCTCGCCGCCGGTGCACACGTCCAGGCGCAGCCCCTCCTGGGCGACCCACCGGGCGACCTCGGCGCACAGGAACGCCTTGCCGGCGTAGTAGACGTCCCAGCCGGCGAAGCCGTCGCGGAAGTCGCGGCACCGCGCGCGGAAGTCGTCCTCGTCCACGACGTAGGCCGGGGTGCCGTACTCCTCCGCAAGTTTCGTGACCTCGACACCCGCGACGGACAGGACACCGTTGGCGCCCTTCGTCACGTTGGCCGGCCACAGGGAGGGCGTCAGCGCGTTGGGGTCGTCCGGCGCCACCAGCCAGGCCGGACCACGGTGGCCGGCGCCGGCGTGCAGCGCACCGGCTTCGTGGGCTCTACTCACACAGACCATCCTGACGGCTGCGCCCGCGCCGGGTGAGACCGGGGCGGGCGGTTCGTCACGTTCACCGGCATCCGCGCAGGCAGCCGACGGCGGCGGACCATCGTCACCGGGTCGGGCGCCGGGTGGGCCGGCAGCTCCCGGCGTACGGCGAGATCGGCCAGCGCGTGGGCGCGTCGTTGGTGGGCCGCAGCACTGCCAAGGCGGGGTTGGCAGCCCGCAGGCAGGCGAGGTGGAAGTCGCCGTTGCCTGGCCGGTCAGCCCGTCCTGTCAGCCCGTCCGTCACTCACACCGCGCTCGCCGGCCGGCTCGTCCTGCGCAGCAACGCGGCGTTCTTCTCCAGGCTCACGCGTTCGGCGTGGTAGTCGGGGCGCGCAGCCAGCCAGCGTTCGAGCACCTCTTCCTCGTCCTGCCGGATCAGGTCGTCCAGCACGACCACGGCGTCCGGGCTCAGCTTGTCCGCCAGCAGCGGGAACGCCGGGAACCGGGCGTGCGGGCCCAGCTCGCCGGGTGGCCCGTCGACGAACAGCAACCCGATGCCGTCCAGCTCACCCCACGCCTGCCGGGAGTACCACTGGTACGTCGTACCGTCGAGCTCCACCGGCTCCAGCGGCGCGTACCGCACCTCGACGTACTCCGCGAGGTCGTGACGCAGCACTGCCGCCCACGCCGACTCCACGAACGCCTGCTGGTGTTCGAGCGAGACCACCCGGCCCTTGATCTCGAAACGGCGCAGCAGCATGGCCAGCCACAGCGTCGACGTGCCGCTGCCGCACTCGACGATCAGGCCCGGCTCCTCGCGTTCGACCAGGGTGGCCAGCAGGAGCAGGAGGTCCGGGGACGACGCCCAGCCGCGCGTCGGCGGCATCGGCCGGTCGACATCGCCGAGCGCGTACAGGTTGTGCAGCGCCTCCAGTTGCCGGAACGTCAGCAGCAGGTCGACGGCAACGCCCTTGCGAGTGCGGGTGATGACGTCGGCCGCCGCCGCCCGGACCTTCGCGTCGAACTCCTCCCGGTGCGGCAGCGCGTCGACGGTCGTACGCAGCGCGTCGAGGTCGGTGGCGATCGAGGGGCCGAGGTCGGCGAGGTCCTCGACGCGCTCGCCGACTCGGGCGACGCCTTCGGCCCGGTGGACGTGGCTTTCCAGGATCGCGGTCTGACGGTCGAGGAGCGCCTTCTGCCGGTCCAGCCGGGCCAGCACGGTGAGGTGCTGGCGGTGTGACTGCACGAGCCCGGCGACGAGGGGGCCGAGTGCGACCAGGATGACGGTGGTGCCGGACGAGGGCCGGGCGAGGATGGCGTACGCCGCGACCGCACAGGTCCAGCCGACCAACGCCAGCAGGACCCACGTTCTGGTGGGCTTCATCGGGAGGTCCGGCGAAGACGGCGACGCAGGCCGCTACGTGCCTGCCAGTAGCGCAGGGCGAGCGCGCCCAGCTTCGACGACCGCAGCCGCCTGTGCTGCCGGTCGAGCGTCTCGAACCGGCGCTGGAGGTCGGCGTGGTCGCGTTCCAGCCGGGACCGGGCGGCCTGCTCGGCGGCAAGGTCGGCGCTGAGCCTGGCCAGGTGCCGCAGCAGGGCGGACTCGCTGTCGGCGCGGTCGGCGAGTGCGGCTTCCCGACCGGCGCGCTGCCCCCACTCGGCGAGGTCGAGAGTCCGGGCCATGGTCGCCAGCCGGCCGGGGACGTCGGCGGAGTCGTCGGCTTCGGCTTCGGCTTCGGCTTCGGCGTCGTCGGGCTGCCGGCGAGGCAGGCCGGCGTCCTTGCGGAGCAGAGCGCACGGCCGCTCTGCGAGCAGGGCGAGACCGACCCAGCGCACGCCGAGTTCGGCGGGGGGCGGTGGTGGTGGTGGTGAGGCGTCGCGGTGGTCGGCGGGCACGACGACGAGGTGGCCTCCCGGACGCAGACAGCGGGCCGTGGGCGCCAGCACCTCGGTGGTGCGGCCGGCTCCGATCGCCGGGCCGTCGATCACGACCGCGTCGTAGGACTCGCGGTCGAGGAGGTCGAGGTCGTCCGGCCCGGCGACCGTCGCCCGCTGGAACGGAAGGCCGAACTCCGGGGTCGTCGTACCGGTCGTCACGAGCAGCAGCCGACCGGTGGCCCAGTGCCGGGCCGCGATATCGGCGAGGTCCGTTGATTCCGGATCCGGGAATTCGCGATCGTCGGAGATCAGATCCCTCGAGTTGGGAGCGGAATGTGGCACCGCCGTCCTCCTGCCGCCAATTGACGCGACCACCGCGCCAGACATCGAGCACGCACCCTGCGGAATGCGGGCAATGTATTCATCCACACGTTGATACCGTACGCGCGCTACGTCACAACGCCTGGCAGGCTTGCGGAGTGGGCGCTCCCGCTCCGGCAGGCACCGCAGAGTGTGGTCGACGAACGGCGCCGGGGTCAATTGTCCGCGCCGTCGACGAAGAAAAGGGAAAACACGTGGTGAACAACAGGGCGACGGACCGAGAAGAAAGCCCGAAGAATGCGGGTGACCGGCCGTGGGTCGCGCATTCCGACACCCGGCCGGTCGACGAGTCGGTGGTCGCCGACTGGACCCGTGCTTTGCGGGACGTCCGACCGGTCGTGCCGTCCAAGGCCGGCCCGAACGACGGGCCGGACGTCCGGGCGACCGGTTCGTCGGCGCCGGGTGTCGGCGACCTCTCCCCCGGCCTGACCGTGGTGGTGCGGGCCGACGCGGGCGATGACGTCGCCGGCCTTCTGGACGCACTGGCCGGACAGGAGCGCGCGGCGGACGGAGACCCCCGCGACGTGCTGGTGGTGGTCGACGGGCCGGCCTCGCCCGGCGTCATCGAGACGGTGCGGCGGTTCACCGAGGCCGGTCACGAATCTGCCGCCCGGGTGGTCGACTCCGCCCGGACGGGCATGCTGTCCGCACGTGACGTCGGCCTGGCCGCCGCCCGTACGACGTTCACCTGTTTCCTCGACGCCACCGACCGGCCGGGGCCGGACTTCTGCTCCTGCCTGTTGACCGCCGCCGGCCCGGCAGCCGTGGTCGTCGCGGGCGTCGCGGTGGAGCGGGCCGACGAGGAGTCCCGGCTGCCCACGTCCGTCGCGGGCACCCTCGTGCCAACCGCCACCGCACGGCGGGCCGCGGCCCGCGTCCAGGACACCGACGTCCACCCGGGGCTCACCGCCCACGCGGACGTGTTGTTCTTCGCCACGCTGGTCGCGACGTACGACTGCCAACTCCGCCCTGCGCCCGCCACCGGACCATGGCCCGGCCCCGGCGCCGGCGAAGCCGACCACCCACGGACCGATCCTGCCCTCGACGTCGCCGTCCAGATGGAGTTGCTGCGCCGCCTGGACGTGCTCGCCCGGGGCGCCGCGCCCGAGGCTCTCGCGCTGGTCCGGGGCCACCTGGACACCGAGGTCGACCGGCTCAACGCCCACCTGCGGGCGCACCCGGACGACCATGCCGAGGTGGTGGCGGCACTGGACCGTCACGACTTCGACCACTTCCCGTACCACCGGCTCAACCGCGGGCGCGCCCGAGCGCTCGCCGTCGCCTACTGCTTCGCGCCCTACAACGACACCAGTGCGGTGGTGATGGCCAAGCGGGTACGCGAGCGTCAGGACATCGTTGACGCGGTGTTCAACGCGATGGACGGCAACCGCGAGCAGGACCCGACCATCCGGCGGATCAGCGGACCGTACGTCGAGAACGAGATCGCGACGGACACGCCGACGTACTTCTCCCACTGGGGTGCGATCGAGGCCTACTGCGCCGCCGGCCTGGAACGCATCGTCGAGCTCGAACGCCGGAAGGGCCCGTACGAACGCGTCTACAGCCGGGCGATGTGGCCCGCCTCGCACTTCCTCGCCGCGGCGTACAAGCTGCACAACCCGGCGACGACGTGGACCGCGGAGTTCTCCGACCCGGCGGCCCGCGACGTGCAGGGGCAGCCGCGGGTTTCCCCGCTCGGCCACAGCGACCTGCTCATCCGGGCGGGCGAGCGGATCCGGGAGCTCGGGCTGCCGGTGCTGGAGTCGGACAACGTGCTGGACTGGTGTGAGTACCTCGCGTACGCCCTCGCCGACCGGCTGGTCTTCACCAACCCCAACCAGCTCGACTACATGCTGAGCTACACACCCGTGCCGCAGATCGCCGCGACGGTTCGGGAGAAGGCCGTCATCTCGCCACACCCCACCCTCCCCCCGGCCTTCTACGCCATGGCCGACCAGACGTACTCCCTGGAGCCGGGCGTCGCACACGTCGGCTACTTCGGCAACTTCTACGCCACCCGCGGCCTGGGCGACGTGCTCACCGCCCTGGCGGAGCTGGACCCGGCGACCCGCGAGAAGCTCCGGCTGCACGTCTTCACCGGCAAGGCCGACGCGCTGCGTGCCCACGTGGCGGAGCTGGGGATCGCGGAGCTGGTACGCATCAACCCGTACGTGCGCTACCTCGCGTTCCTCAACCTGGCCTCGAAGTTCGACTGCCTCGTCGTCAACGACGCCTTGACGTCGGACACCCACGCCAGGAACCCTTACCTGCCGTCGAAGTGGAGCGACTACGCCGGCAGCGGACGGCCGGTGTGGGGACTGGTCGAGGAGGGCAGCCCGATGAGCACCAGGCCGCTGGACCACCTGTCACCCGTAGGTGACGTGGGCACCGCTCAGGACGTGCTGCGCAAGCTCGCCGCGGCCGCGAGCGAGTCCCGTACGCCGCGCCTCTAGGCCAGATCCTGTGGGCCGAGCAACACCTCGCGGAACCGCGGCTCCACGACCCGCCAGTCGAAGTGCTCCACGACGTACTCCCGGGCGGCGGCTCCTGCCTCCGCGCGCCGCTCCGGGTCGGCGTGGGCCGAGATCCGCTCCGCCGCCTCCTCCGGGCTGCGGACCACCCACTCGGCCGGGAAGATCCCGCCCGCGCCCGAGTAGTCGGCGTACATCGGCCAGTCGCGCACGACCGGCACCGCACCGGAGGCGGCACCCTCGGTGGGCCCGACCGGGAATCCCTCCCGGCGGCTGGCGCTGAGCACGAACCCCGCCTCGCGCAGCACCTCGGGGAGTTCGGTGGTGTAGCCGACGTAGACCAGGCCGTCGCGTACGTCGTCGGCGGCCGCGCGCTCGCGGAACTCGTCCTGGTAGCGCAACGCACCGGCGTGCTGGTGTGGCGAGAAGTCGCGGCCGATCAGCAGCAGCCGCCACATCGGGTCCGACGCCCGCAGCCGCGCCAGCACCTCCAGCGCCCACAGCGGATCCTTCACCCGCTGCGCCCAGCCCACCATGGCCAGCGTGCGTTCGGCACCGGCCCACTTGGGCCGGCCGAAGCGTTCCAGCCGCATCTCGTTGGGCACCACGTGCCGGCCGGGTACCTGGGTGAGTTCGGGCACCGCGCGTTCGACGAGTTCGCGAACGTGCCGGCCGACGAAGATCACCTCCGACACCTGGGACCAGTCGACCATGTGCGGCTGGGGTGAGATCGCTTCCAGGCTGTGGAAACGGACCACCAGCCGGGTCGTACGCGGCGCGTGGATGGTGACCCACTGGGCGGCGTTGTCGCACCAGTCGACGAAGATCGTGTCCGCCCACTCCAGCAGGTCCGCGTCGGGCTGGGCGGGCGCCGGGACCGGACGGCCGACGGCGTCGCGCAACCGGTCGAGGACGAGGGCGTCCCGCTGGTAGCGCCGGCGTACGCCCGGCTCGCGGAGGTTCAGCACCCGCACCTCGAGGTCGGGCTCCTCGGCCAAGGCGCTGATGATGCCCTGCGTGAAGTGCGGATAGTCGCCGGGTACGACGAGCACGCGGTGCGGCGCCGGCGTCCCGGGCAGTCTCGGCGCCGGACCGGTGAGGCTGGTCGCCGGCGCGAGGGAGGCCGGTCGCTCCGGAGGTGCCGAGGTGGCCGAGGTGGCCGAGGACTTCGCGGGCGCGGCGGACTCCGCGGGGCTCCGGCCGGGCAGCACCCAGGCCATCGACCCCGCCGGCGCCCGCAGCGCCTGGAAGGTCGACGAGTCCCGCAGCGGCGCGAGGAATCCCTCCGGGTCGGCGAGGAGCGGGCTGGCCAGGACGTCGGCGTGCAGCTCGCGGTGCAGGACCGCGTCGGTCGACTGGACCGCCATCCGGCCGGCAGCCTCCAGGTCGCCCTCGCGCAGCGCGTCGTCGGCGAATCCCAGCAGCTCCCGGACCGCCTCGGCCAGTTCCCGTGCGGGACGCCCTCCCGCGGCGATCTGGTTGGTGACCAGCTCCACCCGCAGCGCGGCCTTCTCCACCGGCGGCAGGTCCAGGCCCTGTGCGGTCCGGGCCACCACCTCCGCCTCCTCGAAGGCGTTGCCGCGCCGCAACGCGTGCACGACGCGGACCGCCTCGCCGACGAAGTCGCTCAGGTACGGTTCGGCCGGGTCGGCGACCACCCGCTTCCAGGCGAGCACGACCTCCTCGGCGGTGGTGCGGGCCAGGCCCTGCCTGACCACGCGGCGCAGGGGGACGGTGGTGGCGAGCTGGGCGAGTACGCCGTCCAGGGCGGGGTCGGTGGCGGTCAGGCGTACGGCGTCAGGGTTGTGCCGGGCCGCGAGCTCGGCGGCTCGTTCGGCGTCCTCGTCGACGGCCAGGATCAGGTCGGCCAGGCGGGCCCGCCGGCGGATCCACGGGTCGTAGCGCACCATCAGCCAGCCGCGGCGTTCCTCGTCGGCGACCCGGACGCCGCCGCGGACGAGCACGTTCCGCGTGACCACCTTCGCCCAGCGGCGGGAGAATCGCGCCGGAGCGACGCCGCCACGCCGCCCGCTGAGGCTCATCCGGACCACCCGGACCTCGGCGACATCGCCGCCGAGTTGCTCCTCCACGTCCGCGGCGGCGGCCGAGGCCGGGACGGCGAGCGCGACCCGGATGGTCAGCCCGGCGGAGCGGAGCCGTTCGACCAGCCCCAGCAGTCGGGGTACGTCGGCCAACGAGACGACGATGAGCAGGACCTCTGTCATGGAACGTCCACAATCCCCCGGGGTCGTTCGTGCCACGTGCTCCGTCGTCCGCAGACTATCGACGGAGAACGGCCGGGGGCCGGATTCGCGGCCGACCGGAGAGCGCGCCGCGGCGGCGTCACGCGGGGCCGGTTCAGAACGAGTTGGCACGGGGTTCGGGCCGGGTTCGCGCGGTGTTCAGCCGAGTCCGTCCGGCGGCTACCGGCGGGTGTCGGCGGAGACCGGCGGATCGGGCCTCACAGCCGGTCGGGAGCGTACAGGCCGCAACGGCGCAACGCGCTCGCCAGCGTGATCCGGGCGGCGTCGACCAGGACGAGCCGGGTGCCGTGGGCGGGCGTGGACGGTTCGTCGCCGCGCGGCAACACCGCAACCGAAACCTCGAATTCCTCAACGCAGGAAAGGATCTCGGTGAGGTACGTGTGGAACGCGCGCGGGCTCTCCCGCGCTGCGACAGTGGGAAGCTCGGCCAGCGCACACACCAGGCGGCGTGCCGGAGGAGCCGCGAGGACGGCGGCGTCGAGCCGGTCGGGGTCGTACGGGACGTCCAGCGCCACACCGGCGCGGAGGAGACCGGCGAGCCGGGCGTGGGCGAGCCTCGCCCGATGGCCGAGTTCACCCTCCGGCCGCGCGAAGATCACCGGATGTTCGCCGTACGCCGGACCGGCGGCGACGATCTCGCGGACGATTTCCGCCAGCGCCGCGTCGGTGACGACGACGTTCACGAACCCGCCGGCGGCCTCGGCGTGGGCCACCACCGGGGACTCCCCAAGCCCGGCGGCGACCAGTCGGGCCACCTCGTTCGGCGTGGCGCAGGAGGCTGCGGGCAGCCGCAACGCGACCGGGCTGGCGTAGTCTCCGCGCGCGTCCCGGAACGGCCGGTCGATCCGGATCTCACCGGGGATGCGGGTGGTCGACGGGAGACGTCCCGACCGTACGAGCACGTCGAGGACACGGCCGATCTGGTCGGCCAGGCGGTCGGGGAGCACCGCGCCAGCGTAGCCACCGACAGACCCTGCTAATCTGTCTCCGCCCCGAGCCCCCGTAGCTCAGGGGATAGAGCAACGGCCTCCGGAGCCGTGTGCGTAGGTTCGAATCCTACCGGGGGCGCACTTTCCTCACCTAGCCTGATCGGGTTTCCGACCCGCGGCGATTGCACACATCGATGGCGAGGCGATCCCCCGGGAATCCACGAACACTCGCCCTTACCCACCTCTCGCGAGCAGATGTGGACCAGGCTCCGGCGGTGCGAGGGTTCAGCGGGCGGGGCGGCTGAGCGCAGCCGTGAGTGCGGTAGCCGCGCCACGGATCGCCCCCGCGAGGGCTTCCGGCGTTGCCGGTTGATCCTGGTCGAGCCACAACAGGATCGCTTCGAACAACTGCCGAGCGGTCAGGTGGGCAACGAACTGCGTGACCCGGGGCACGTTGTACCCGTCGGGCAGCGCGTCGAGCACATAGTTGGCGCTGGCCTCGGCGAACTCTTCGTAGTAGCTCGCGAAGTCGGGCTCGTGGCGGGCATGGCCGAACAGTAAGCGGAACCGGTCTGGGTCCCGGCCGGCGGCGTGGATCAACGCCGTCACTGAGCCGGGCCCCACCTGTCGATCGGCTTGGAGTTCGTCGCGGATCGCGGCCCGTGCGTCATCGAGGACGGCTCGGTAGAGCTCTTCCTTGGAGTCGAAGTGTCGGTACACGACTGCACGCGTGATCCCCGCCTCGGCGGCGATGTCGTCCAGGGATGCGTCGCGGAAACCGTGCCGTGCGAACACCGGCACGGCGCTGGCCAGGATCTGTGCGCGGCGATCTGAGCGCCGCATCAGTTTTCGCCTGTCCGGAGGCTGCTCGTGAACCATGCTCTCAGTCTGTAAATTTCATGTGTATACTCGCAAGTATACACTTCGAAGTTAGGACCGTGATCATGGAGATGGCGTTCCTCGTGCTGAACCTTTCGATCCTTGCCATCACTCTCGAAAGCGACCTCGGCGTCCGGAAGATCCGCTGGTTCCGAGTGCTGCGCCCCGCGGCCAGCGCACTCGTCGCGGTGCCGTTCTTCTTCAAAGGAATGGACTCCTCCCTATGGGGACTCCTCCTCGAAGCCGCCGCTTTGGCGCTCGGCCTCGGCCTGGGCTACGGAGCCTGCCGGCTGATGAGCTTTCGAACCGCGCCTGTCGACCGGCAGCCACGCACCCGGGCCGGGTGGCAGTACGCGCTCGCGTGGAGCACCGTCAGCGGACTCAAGATTGTGCTGGTCTACGCGGTCACGAACTGGCTCTCGCGCGACGTGGGCCGCTTCATGACCGTCCACCAGCTCACTCCGAACAGCATTCGCGCGGCGTTCATCTTCCTCGCACTCGGCTCGCCCCTGGCCCGTCCGGCCTATCTGTGGATCGGTGGCGCCCGCCACGCACGCTCACACGGACACGCCCTGCACCTGTTCCGCCGCCAGCCCCAGGCCGCCCTGACGGCTGAGCAGCCCAATTGAGCACGCACCCGACGGCCGCAGCTCCTGCCTTTGCGCAGGACGACGTGCGACGGATCTCCACCACCTGATGTCGACCCACCAGCACCGCCAGCGCAAGGAGAACCACCATGAATCTTCTCCACGAAGATCTCGCCCGAGCGCAGATACAGGAGCGCCTCGACGCCGGCCGGGCGCACCGACGGGCCGCCGAGGCACGCCGGGCCCGGCGCCGTAACCGTGAGAAACGCAAGGTCACGTTGCGGACCCTTCTGGTCCGATGCTTCACGTCTGACCGGGACGTTCCGGCGAACGTTCGCTCCTGACAGGCCGGGGTATCACTCGCTGGGTGCCCCGGCCGTGTCATGTCCCGCAGCCCGACCCCGCCAGGTCCGTCCTTGCCGGGTCCCGGCCTGCCGGTCCCGCCGACCCCGGCCCGCGGAAAGGTTCGGTGTTCGCCACGACCATGGCGGGACATCTCCGGACGGTCGAACGCAAGGTCATCGTGCGGCCCCTCCACGACAGCCGTCGCGCAGCCCGCGGATGACCTACCTGGCCGCGCCGCGATCACACTCCTGCCACTCTCGTCGCCGTCGGCCAGTCGTTGGGCGCCGCGAGATTTCCGCGACGTGAACGCCATCTTGGCCAGCGGTCGCTACTCCTGGTTCAGCCCGGCGATGTGCGCCCAGTCCCTGTCCTACCTGCATCGCATCCCCGATCGTGAGTTCACGGCCTACGGCGCCGGCGAAGCCCGAATCGCAGGGATGCGGGCACGATTCGCCTGCTGGGAAAAGGAACTTCAAGCGGCACACCGACCTCAAGTTCGGGCTCCCCAGAGCATCGAGCGAGCAGGCCGCTGTTCTTGGTCAGGTGGCGGTGACCGGGGCGAAGATGCCGGCGAGACCCGTAAGTGCGTCGCTCACCACTCGGTAGTAGGTGAAGTTGCCGACCCGGCGTTCGGGGACGACCAGGCCCGCCGCGGCGAGCTTGCGCAGGTGGTGGGTGATGGTCGGCTGGGTCAGCCCGAGCGGTTCGGTGAGGTCGCAGGTGCATGCCTGCATGCCCGGGCTGGCCAGCATCAGGGACAGCAGCCGTAGCCGGGTCGGATCCGCGATCGCCTTGAGCCGTACGGCGAGTTCCTCAGCCTGCTCGGCGGTCAGCGGTGCGTCAGCGAGAGGGGCGCAGCAGGCGCCTCCGGCAGGCGCCAACTCGATCACGGGCAGCGGCTTCGGCATGCCACCCATAGTGCCACGAGAAGCAACTTCAAATAGACACTTGTCAATGCACTTCACATAGACGAGTATCTATCCCGTACGGACCACGAAGTCGCCTGTCGCCGCCTGTCCGGCCAACGGGCACTCCCAGCCCTTCCCCCGCCAACCCACAGGAGTAGCCATGTCCCGTCTTCAGCTGGCCCTCAACGTCGCCGACATCGACGCGGCCGTGGAGTTCTACTCCACGCTGTTCGACACCGAGCCGGCCAAGCGCCGTCCCGGGTACGCCAACTTCGCGGTCGACAACCCGCCGCTGAAGCTGGTGCTGTTCGAGAACCCCGAAGCCACCGGCACCCTCAACCACCTCGGCGTCGAACGGGAGTCGATGGAGGAGGTCGAGGCGCAGGCCAACCGGCTCGAGGCTGCGGGCCTGACCCTGGAAACCGAAGGTGACGTCGTTTGCTGTTACGCCCGCCAGGACAAGCACTGGATCACCGGCCCGGACGGGCAGCGCTGGGAGAACTACGTCGTTCTCGCCGACGCCGGAGCCGAGCTGGAAGGCAGGACAACGGCCGACCTCGCCGTCGAGCCGGTCGGCCCCACTGGTGCGTGCTGCGCGAACTGACGTCGACGTCAGCAGGGCCGCTTACGGCCCTGCGCGGCATCGGCACCCGCCGCGAGTTGCGCCACCTCGCCGGCGAGTGCGCGCAACACCTCGGGACGCAGTCGGTAGTAGGTGAACCGGCCGCACGGTTCGGTCTCGACGACCCCGGCCTCCCTAAGCAACCGAAGAGCGTTGCTGATCGTGGTCTGGCCCGCACCTGTCTCCTCGACCAGGTGGCAGGTGCACAACTGCTCCTGCGCGAGCAACTCGACGATGCGGCGGCGGAGCGGATCGGCGAGCACCTTGAACAGCGAGCCGACCGAGGTATCAGTGTTTGGTGATGTCATCATCAGTTGATATGTTATCGGCCGCCGACCGGCTCGCCAAGCGCTGAGGAGAACGATGAGCCAGCCTCCTACCGTCGTCGACGCGCGCTCGGCGGGCGTCGCCCCGCATGGAGTGGTGGGCGGACTGTCGCGTCTGGACCGGTTCCTGCCCGTCTGGATCGGTCTGGCGATGGTCGCGGGTCTCCTGCTCGGACGGTGGGTGCCCGGCATCGCCGCGGCGCTGGACGCCATCAAGGTCAGCTCCGTGTCCCTGCCCATCGCCCTTGGGCTGCTGGTGATGATGTATCCCGTCCTCGCGAAGGTCCGCTACGACGAGGTGGGCCACGTCGCCCGCGACCGACGCACCATGATCTTGTCGCTGGTGCTCAACTGGCTGGTCGGCCCGGCGCTCATGTTCGCCCTCGCCTGGACGTTCCTCCCAGACCTTCCCGAGTACCGCACCGGGCTGATCGTCGTCGGCCTCGCCCGCTGCATCGCCATGGTGATCATCTGGAACGACCTGGCCTGCGGTGACCGCGAGGCCGCCGCGGTCCTGGTGGCGCTGAACTCCGTCTTCCAGGTCCTGGCATTCGGACTGCTCGGCTGGTTCTACCTCGCACTGCTCCCCGGGCTGCTCGGCCTGGACACCACCGGCATCGACGTGTCCCCGGTACAGATCGCCGGCAGTGTCGTCGTCTTCCTCGGCATCCCCCTGCTCGTCGGCTACCTCACCCGCCGACTGGGCGAGCGGCGGCGAGGCCGCGAGTGGTACGAGTCGCGGCTGCTCCCCCGGCTCGGACCGTGGGCGCTGTACGGGCTGCTGTTCACCATCGTCATCCTGTTCGCGCTCCAGGGCCGGGCGATCACCTCCGAACCCCTCGACGTCGCCCGCATCGCCGTACCCCTCGTGGTGTACTTCGCGCTCATGTGGGGTGGGTCCATGCTGATCTCCCGCACCGTCGGCCTGGGCTACAGCCGCTCGACCACGGTCGCGTTCACCGCCGCCGGCAACAACTTCGAACTCGCCATCGCGGTCGCGATCGCGGTGTTCGGCGTGACCAGCGGCCAGGCCCTGGCCGGAGTCGTCGGACCGCTGATCGAGGTTCCCGTACTTGTCGGCCTGGTCTACGTGAGCCTGTGGGCACGCCGGTTCTTTCCCGACCAGCCGACGAGAGAGGGGCGCGCAAGTGTGCGTTGACACCGGAGAGCGACGCAGTGGGCACCGGCGCCGTGTTCGTACGTCGAAGGAGTCCGCATGAACGACCGGCCCCAGATCGTCTTCGCGTGCGTACGCAACGGCGGCAGGTCCGTGGCGGCCCGCGTCCTCACCGAGCACTACGCGGGCGGCCGCGTCATCGCCGTGTCCGCGGGCACGCAACCCGGTGAGCACATCCATCCCGAGGTCGCCGAGGCCCTGCGGCAACTCGGGGTTGACACCTCCGGGGAGCATCCCAAACTGCTCACTCGCGAGACGGTCCTCGCCAGCGATCTGGCCATCACCCTCGGGTGCGGGGAGGAATGCCCTTACGTACCAGGCGTGAGGTACGTCGACTGGCCCGTGGACGATCCCGGCGGCCAGGACGAGGTCACGGTCCGCCGTATCGTCGCCGACATCGACACCCGCGTCCGCGGCCTGCTCGTCGAACTCGTACCCGACATCGAGCTGCCGCCGTCCGTACTCGAGCAGGACTGACCAGACGCCAGCCACGGCCATCCGACCGCGAGCATTCAGCTGACGGGGGCGCCGAACCACGTGGGCAGGTGGGCGAGCAGTTCCTGCTGGTCCGCACCGACCCACGCCACATGGCCGTCCGGCCGCAGCAGAACCGCGGACACGTCCACTTCCTCGCTGACGTCGACGACGTGATCCACCCGGTCCGCCCAGCCCGCCACCGACAACCGGCCGGTCTGGTCGAGCAGCAGTCCGCGGCCACCGCGCATCAACTCGTACAGGCGTCCCCGCTTCAGCTCCACGTCCCGCAGCCTGCGGCCGAGCAACTCGTGCCCCTCGCCGAAGTCGTAACGCACCCCGACCGCGGTGATCTTCTCGATCAGGAAGCGGTTCACCTCCTCGATCTCCATCAGCTGTGCGATCAGCCGCCGCAGCGCCCGGGGTCCCGGATCCTGCGACATCAGCTCCGACTGCGCGCGGGTGCTGTCGAGTACGTCAGCGGCCACCGGGCGTCGTTCGGTGCCGTAACTGTCCAGCAGGCCCTCGGGTGCCCAGCCGTCGATCTCGGCGGCCAGCTTCCAGCCCAGGTTGAACGCGTCCTGGATGCCGAGGTTGAGCCCCTGACCACCGAGCGGCGGATGGACGTGCACCGCGTCACCGGCCAGCAGCACCCGGCCGACGCGGTACTTCTCGGCCAGCCGGGTCGCGTCGGTGAAACGGGACAGCCAGCGCGGTGAGTGCACCCCGAAATCGGTGCCGGCGTACACCCGCAACTGCTGCCTGATCTCCTCCAGCGTCGGCGGGACCAGGCGGTCCTCGGCCACCTCGGCGGCGGGTACCACGGCGCGGTAGGCCCCGTCCCCGATCGGCCCGACCCCGAACCCGTGCTGGGACTCGCGGATCTTCGCCACCACCGCCGTCACCTCCTCCAGCGGCGCGGTCACCTCCATCTCCCCCAACAGCCACTCGTTCTTGGGAGGCTCGCCGGGAAAGCCGACACCCAGCAGCTTGCGTACTGTGCTGCGGCCGCCGTCACAGCCGACGAGATACCGCGACCGTAGCTGCGTGCCGTCGGCGAGGTCGGCCGTCACGCCGTGGTCGTCCTGGCTCAGCCCGACCAGTCCGGTGCCCCACCGGATCTCGGCGCCGAGCTCGGTCGCGTGCTCGGTCAGGATGCGGTCGGTGATGGTCTGCGGGATACCGAGGATGTACGCATGTGCGCTGTCCATCCGGCCGGGCCAGGGCTGCCTGATGCCGGCGAAGTAGCCACCCAGCTGGTACGTCTTGCCGTGCGCGAGGAATCGTTCCAGCAAACCGCGCTGGTCCATCAGCTCGATGCTGCGCACGTGAAGGCCGAGCGAGCGAACGATTCTGGTCGGCTCCACGTCTCTTTCCAGCACGACGACGCGTACGCCGCGCAGTCGCAACTCACCGGCCAGCATCATTCCGGTCGGCCCGCCGCCGGCGATGATCACGTCGATCATGAATCCCCCATGTGCTTTTCGAACGAGACTGGCTTCGGCCGGAGATTCTGCAGCACGACCCTGGTCTTGCGGCAAGCCCCCGGGTGCGCTATAGCTTGGTAGTGGCAGGGAGCTGAAGCTCCTTGCCCTTTCTTTTGTCCGCGCTTCTCGTCGACCGATCACGGCTGCAGCGTCAGGCCCATGGCCTCGCCGCCAGCCGCACCGTCGGTGTCAACCTGGCCTTTCTCACCTCCCAGCGGGCCGCCGGATGTCCCTGGTGATGAGTTCTCGCGCCCGCACCCGTCATACCTACGACGGGACCCGACGGGACGGAAGGATGACCTGATGAGGGCGGACACGCGGTTGGAGGGGCTGGGCGTGAGCGGGCTGGGCGAGGGCGGTCTGAGTAGCGGGCTGGGCGAGGTCGACGAGCCGGCGTTCTCGGGGCTGGCGGAACGGCACCGGCGGGAGCTGCACGTGCACTGCTACCGGATGCTCGGGTCGTTCGAGGACGCCGAGGACACCGTGCAGGAGACGTTCCTCCGTGCCTGGCGGCGGCGGGAGACCTTCGAGGGGCGGTCGACGTTCCGGGCCTGGCTGTACCGGATCGCCACCAACGCCTGCCTGGACCGGCTCGCCAAGTGCCGGCCGGAGCCTGCGACCGGCGGCGAGGTGCCGTGGCTGCAGCCCTACCCGGACCGGCTGCTCGACGAGCCGCCCGCGGGCGACGCGGACGAGCCGGAAACCGTCGCCGTGGCACGGGAGACGATCGAGCTGGCCTACCTGGTCGCGGTCCAGCACCTCGCCCCGCGCCCGCGGGCCGTACTGATCCTGCGAGACGTGCTCGGCTGGCCGGCGAAGGACGTCGCGGAGTTCCTCGGGGACTCCGTCAACTCCGTGAACAGCGCGCTGCAGCGGGCCCGCGCCGGCATGCGGGAGCACCTGCCCGCCGAGCGGCAGGACTGGACCGGAGGCGACGAGGACACAGGGACGCGCGAGCTGGTACGCCGCTTCGCCGACGCCAGCGTGGCCACGGACATCGACACGATCGCGACCATGCTGCGCGACGACGTCCGCTGCTCGATGCCGCCCACGCCGGGTCTGCACATCGGCCGCGACGCCGTGGTGAACGACTGGGTCGAGGACGGCTTCGAGGGCATGACCGGCCTGCGCTCCATCCCGACCTCCGTGAACCGCCAGCCCGCCGTCGCCTTCTACCTCTGGCGGAAGCAGGAGGGCGCCTACCTGCCGCTGACGATCGACGTCCTGCGCATCACCGGCGGGGCGATCACCGAGATCGTCACCTTCCACGACGACCAGTTCCCGCGGCTCGGGCTTCCGGCGCGGCTGCCGGCGGACGGCACGGAAGCTTCCCGATGAGCGTCGGTGACCCGGGGACCATCCGGGTGAGCTACGCCCACCGACTCCGCGGGCTCGCCGGCAGCGGCTTCGTCGCCATGCTCGTGGCGATGGTGGCCACCACCCTCGCCGCTGCGCTTGCCCACGCCGCCGGCGTCGACTTCGAGGTCCCCGATGGTGGTGAGACGATCCCGTTGCCCGGGTTCGGGGTGGTGACCGGCATCTTCTCGATCGTGGGCTTCGTCATTGCCGCCGCTCTTCTTCGCTGGAGCGCTCGCCCCACCGAGCGATTCGTGCAGACGGCGGTGTCGCTGACCGCGATCTCGTTGATCCCGCCCTTCCTCGTCGGGGCACACCCTGCCACCACCGCCGCCCTCCTCGGGCTGCACCTCGTCGCCGCGACGGTGGTGATCCCCACCCTGGCGCAGCGACTCCGCACCCGGACCGGTTGACGATCCCGCAACGAACGACGCGTGTGCTCGGGCGGCGGGATCTCGCCGGCTGAGGATCGCTCCTCACCGCGCGCCGGACTCGCCGGACTCGCCGGGTGCGAGGGTGCGGGCGAGCAGGCGGGCGGCGTCGGCGAGCACCCGTTGGTCGGCCTCGACGCCCCTCATCTCCTTGGTGGACAGGACGGAGACGAGGAGGGTCGTACCCTTCGGCGTCCACACGATGCCGATGTCGTTCACGGTGCCGTAGCCACCGTTGCCCGTCTTGTCGGCGAGCACCCAGTCGTCCGGCAGACCGGCACGAAAGCGCGGGCCACTCGTGGTGTTCACCTTCAGCCAGGACACCAGCTGGTCGCGGTGGAACGCTTCAGCGCACGTCCCAGGACGAGCCGCCCGTAGCTGCGTCCCATCGCCTCCGGGGTGGTGGTGTCCCGGTCGTCGCCGGGCACCGCGTCGCTCATGTCCGTCTCGTACCTGTCCAGCCGGGTGTACTCGTCACCGATGGCGCGGCAGAACCTGGTGAAGCCGCGGGGCCCGTCGGTTGCCTGCAACAGGATGCGCCCAGGCGCTCGTCGACTTCCTGTGCCGGGTGTGGCTCGACGAGATCTCGGTGCCGGCGGCGACGGCCGAGCTGCGTCGCCTGATGGCGCAGCAGGTGTTCACGTTCCGGATGTCGGCCGACCTGCGGACCGACACCGTACGGGTGAGTGGCAAGACCGCGTCGTTCCTGCACCTAAGGCACGAGATCGGCGTGGTCGAGGCGCGGTCCGGCGATCGGGTGGTCATCGCTCCCGACATCGACCTGGCCATCGGCGCCGCCGCGCGTACGGCGTTCGAGGCGTTGCGTTCGACCTCCGGAGTTCGTGCTGTCGATCCGGGCGCTCGTCGTTCGTGTGGAGGGTGAGGAGCCGGCACTTCGCAACCACCCAGTCGGCCGGCGACGAAGGAGACACGGCATGGGCAAGGTCATCGCGGTCGAACACCTCACCCTCGACGGCGTGATGCAGTCACCGGGCAGCGCGGACGAGGACCCGCGGGACGGGTTCGTGCGTGGCGGCTGGGCGAGCCGGCACCAGGACCCGGTGATGCAGAAGGTGATGGGCGCTCGGATGGGAGCTTCCTGGTCGCTGCTGGCCGGGCGGCGAACGTACGACCAGTTCGCGACCTACTGGCCCGCGCAGGAGCCGAACCCGTTCACCGAGGCGCTGACCCGGGTGCGGAAGTACGTCGTGTCGACCACGCTGAATGACCCGCTTCCCTGGCAGAACTCCGTTCTCCTGAAGGGCGACGCCGTCGAGGCGGTGAGCCGCCTGCGGGCCGAGGAGGCCGACAACCTCGTGGTGTTCGGCAGCGGTGAGCTGGTCCGCTCGCTGCTGCCGCATGGTCTGGTGGACGAGCTCGTCCTGATGGTGCACCCGCTGGTACTCGGCTCGGGCCGGCGGCTGTTCGCGTGCTCCGGCTCGGACCTGTCCGCCTTCGAGGTGGCCGAGTCGCTGACCACCGACACCGGAGTGTTCGTCGGCGTCTACCGGCCGGCCGGCCACTGACGCGTCAGCGCGGGGAGGTCGTGACGAAATCCCGGAACCGTCGCGCGGGCGCGGACAACGTCCGGTCCGTACGCCAGGTGAGCCCGATGGTGCGCCGGGCGGCTTCGGCGGCGATGGCGACTCCCACCGTGCCCGACTGCCCGGCAAAGGGTTCGGGAACGATCGCCACCCCCAGCCCGGCGGCGACCAGCCCCTCGATGGTGGCGAGGTCCTGGCTCACGAACGAGATCGCCGGCGACACGCCCGCGTCGTCGAGCAGCGTGTCCACCAGGGTGCGGAAGCCGAAGCCGACCGGGGTGGTGACGAGTTCCTCACCGGCCAGCTCCCGCAGCGCGATCCGCCTGCGCCGGCGAAGCCGGTGGCCCGGTGGCACCACGAGCACCAACCGCTCCTCCTGCAACGGATGCCAGCCGAAGTCGCCGACCGGGCGCGGGGACAGGATGGCCAGGTCGACCGCACCGACCTCCAGGTCGCGGACGATCTCGTGCGCCGGCTCCTGGCTGAGCATGACCCGCACACCGGGCGCGTGTTCGTGGAAGGAACGCAGCACCCGCGGCACCAGCGAGGTGGCGATGGAGTCGAGGAACGCCAGCCGCACAACGCCGGTGTCCGGGTCCAGCACACTGCCGAGGTCAGCCAGCAGTTGGTCGTACCTCGCGGTGAGGTCGCGCGCGGCGGCGAGGACGAGCTGACCGGTGGGGGTGGGATGCACTCCGTCCGGCGCCCGCTCGAAGACGCGGGTGCCGAGCTCGGCCTCCATCCTGGCCAGCGCGCGCGACAGCGTGGGCTGGCTGGTGTTCAGGGCCGCGGCGGTGTCGGTGACGTGCTGATGGTCGGCGAGGGCGACGAGCCAGCCCAGATCGCGAAGGTGCACGGCGCCATCATACGCCCGACGCATGGATCATTGTCACGTACGACATTGGACGTATGGCCCGCGGCGGCGCACAGTCGAACGTATGACCGCTGTCGTGGAGGCACCAGCACCCACCGACCAGGGCCACCGGCCCGGGACCGCCGGCTACCGGCGCGTCGTCGGCGCGTTGTTCGCGGCCGGGGTGGCGACCTTCGCACTCATCTACAGCACGCAGGCGATCCTCCCCGAACTCGCCGCCCGGTTCGGAGTGTCCACCGCGGCCAGCACTCTCACCGTCTCCCTGACCACCCTGGGGCTGGGCGTCATGCTGCTGGTGGCCGGTCCGCTGTCCGACGTCGTGGGGCGTACCCGGCTGATCCATCTGTCCCTGATCGCCTCCGCCGTGGTGGCGGCGGCCGGCGCGCTGGCACCGAGCTGGCCGGCGCTGCTGGCGTCTCGGCTGGCCGAGGGTGCCGTGCTCGCCGGGCTCCCCGCCGTCGCCACCGCCTACCTGCGGGAGGAGCTGCATCCGTCCACGCATGCCCGAGCGGCCGGCCTGTACGTCGGCGGCACGGCGCTCGGAGGGATGGTCGGCCGGCTGTTGACCGCGTCGGTCGCCGAGTTCGCCGGCTGGCGGTGGGCGCTGGCGTCGACCGCCTGCCTCGGCCTGGTGTGTGCGCTCGCCGTTCGATCGCTGCTTCCGCCGTCCCGCCACTTCGTTCCCCAGCCGACCGGGCTGCGCGCGCTGGCCCGGACGAGCCTGCGTGCGGTGACCGACCCCGGCCTGCTCGCGTTGTACGGCGTGGGCGGCTGCTCGATGGGCGCGCTGGTCGCGGTGTTCAACACGATGGGCTTCCGGCTCACCCAAGGGGCGTTCGGCCTCGGACTGGGTGCCGCCGGGCTGGTGTTCCTCGTCTACCCGGTCGGCTCGATCAGCTCCACGGCGTTCGGGCGGCTGGCCGACAAGTACGGACGGCGCACCGTCCTCCCCCTGGCCTGCCTGCTGACCGTCGCCGGCGCGCTGCTCACGTTGCCGTCGTCGCTGGTGGTCGTGATCGCCGGGCTCGCGGTGTTCACCGGCGGATTCTTCGCCGTGCACGGCGTGGCCAGCGGGTGGGTTCCGGCGCGGGCGCACGCCGGCGGCGTGTCCACCGGCCAGGCCGCGTCGCTCTACCTCTTCACGTACTACCTGGGCTCGTCGGTGTTCGGCTCCGTCGCCGGCCGCGCCTGGACCGGCGCCGGGTGGCCCGGTGTGGTGATCCTGGCCACCGTGCTGCTGGCCGCCACCGGTGCGCTCACGCTGCTGCTCCGCCGGACGCCCGCCCTGGTGAGCGGAGCCCGCTGAGGTCCCGTCGGCGGCACCGTCAGCGGGCGAGTTTCGCTATGCCCAGCAGCGCTTCCGGCTTGCGGCCGGGGTCCCGGAACACGTAGCCGTCCCGCTTGCGGTCCTCCCGTCCCTCGTACTGGTGCACCACCTCGCGAAGCTGGGCGGCGTCGTAGACGAGCAGCAGGTCGAGCCGAACCGGCTCGCCGTGGACGGCGATCGAACTGTGGTAGAAACCCCAGCTCATCGCCTCGAACAGCCGCATCCGCGGAGTGACCTTGCGCCGGAAGGCGAACAGGTCGATGCGCTTGTTCTGGAGGTTGTCGTACCGGTCGCCGACCCGGTCGGGGTCGTAGCGATCAGTGCCGAGCCGGCTGACGATCTCGACCAGTTCGTCGACGGTCCGGCCCGGGTGGTGCTGCGCGCCGATCCCGCGCACCACCACTGTGCGGCCGAGGAAACGCCCGCGGAGCTCGGCGTCCACGACCCGGCCGATGCCTCGGTGGTCGGGCTCGGTGTCAACCTGATATTGCGGTACGTCGATGTCGAACACAACTGCGGGCCCGGACGCGGCTCCCGTCGGAGGGCGTTCGGGCGAGCTGTCGGCGACGTCGCTCACCGGTCCAGCATGCCCGACCCTCCCCCGGCGGAGGGAGTGGTTTCCTCCGCGCGGGCAGGGCGGGCACGGCCACTCGGCTGGGATGTTCGGGCCATGAGCACATCCGTCGCAGTTCGTTCGAAGGCTCCCGCCCTGTCCTCACGGCTGCGCGCCGCCTGGCGCGCTGCCCACGATCCGGTTCCGGGCGTCCCCCGCTGGGCCCGGATCGCCGCGTACGCCGTGCCGTTCACCGTGCTGCCGTCGTGCCTGTGGCGGATCGCCGCGGTCACCTGCCACCTGCCCCTGGTCACCAACCCGCCGCGTGGCGGGCGCACCCTGGGTACTCCGGACGAGGCGTACGTCGTCGTGCTGTCGGCCGTGTCCGAACTGCTGGCGTTCACCGCCGTCGGCCTGGTCGCCCGCTGGGGTGAGGTCTTTCCGTGGTGGGTTCCGGGGCTTCGGGGACGCCGGGTGCCGGCGGTCGCCGCGGTCGTCCCGGCCGCGCTGGGCGCCGCCGTACTCACCGTCTTGTGGACCAGGGTGTTCGCCGGCCTGCCCGCCTCGCTGCGGGAGCCCGTGCCGCCTGGTTACCCGATCGCCGAACACGGGTGGCGGCTCGTCGTCTTCGTCGGCAGCTACGCCCCGCTGCTGCTGTGGGGTCCCCTGCTGGCCGCCGTCACCGTCGCGTACTGGCGACGGCGCCGGACCGGGTGACACGGCCCGGTCCGATAGGTTGGGCCGGATGGTCGACGGTCACACGGTGTGGGTGCAGGTCCTGCTAGTCCTGGTGGCGTTCGCGCTGTCCTCGCTGATCGGACTCGAACGCCAGATCCGGCAGAAGTCGGCGGGTCTGCGTACCCACGCACTGGTGGGCATGGGTTCGGCGTTGTTCATGGTGGTCAGCAAGTGGGGCTTCGCCGACGTACTCGGCCCGCACGTCTCGCTCGACCCCTCCCGGATCGCCGCCCAGATCGTGTCGGGCATCGGGTTCATCGGCGGTGGGCTGATCTTCGTCCGCCGCGATGCCGTACGCGGACTCACCACGGCGTCGGTGGTCTGGGTGACCGCTGCTGTGGGTGCGGCCGCCGGCGCCGGCATGGTGGTCGTGGCGATCGCGGCAACGGCGGCGCACTTCGCGGTCATCATCGGCTTCACCGCGCTCGGTGGCCGGCTGCCGAGTGCCCGTGGCGTCGTTCAGCTCCGCATCGTCTACACCAACGGCAGTGGCGCGTTCCGGCGTGCGCTGGTCGCCTGTACGCACAGAGGTTTCGAGGTCGGCCAGGTGACGATCGAACGCGGCGACCTGCTGGCCGACCCGGTCGACGAGGGCCGCGGCAACGGTCATCTCCGGGGAACGCCCGCCGACCGCGACGGTGGAGAGGACCCGAACGCCCGGGCCGGCGACGTCGTGGTGGCCCTGCAGCTCTACGGCAGCGCGCCGGTCGAAGATCTCGCGGCACAGCTCACCGAGGTGGCCGGCGTGCGGTCGGTGCTGGTCGGTGCGGGCACCGAGGAGGAGTGACCGCCGGCCCCCGCGAACTCAGACGAACCGCTCGTCGACGAAGCACCACCGCCAGTCCTCGCCCGGCTCGTACGACGCCACGATCGGGTGCCCGGCCTCGCCGGCGTGTGCGCGGGCGTGCCGCAGCGGTGACGAGTCGCAGCAGCCAACGTGGCCGCAGGTCAGGCACAGTCGCAGGTGCACCCACGGCGACCCCAGCCGCAGGCACTCCTCACACCCGGTCGGTGTGCGGGGCTCGACCGGATGGATCTGTTCCAGGTGTGGATCCAGCGTCTCCGACATGTCGTTCCCTCCGATCCTCCGTTCCCCCGTTGTTCCTTTGTTCTTCCGTTCAGGCCGCCTCGGGACGGGCCTTCGATGTGGGGTTGTGGTAGGAGACCACGATCTCTCCGTCGTGGGCGTCGACGGTGATCTGCGCGCCGTCGTGGACGTCGCCGGCGAGGAGGGTGCGGCCGATCCGGGTCTCGACCTCTCGGGAGATGAACCGGCGCAGTGGCCGGGCGCCGTAGACGGGGTCGAAGCCTTCCAGCGCGATCAGCCGGCGTGCCTGTTCGGTGACGTCGAGCCTCATCCGCCGGTCGGCCAGCCGTGCCCGTAGTTCGTCGAACATCAGGTCCACGATGCGTTCGATCTCGGCCTCGGTGAGCGGCTTGAACAACACGATCTCATCGACCCGGTTGAGGAACTCCGGCCGGAACCGTGACCGCAGGTCGGCCATCACCCGCGCCCGGGCGTCCGGGCCGATCTCCCCGCCGGTGGTCGCGCCCTCCAGGAGGTACTCCGACCCGACGTTGGAGGTCATGATGATGACCGTGTTACGGAAGTCGACCGTGCGGCCCTGGGCGTCGGTGAGGCGCCCGTCGTCGAGGACCTGCAGCAGCAGGTTGAACACGTCGGTGTGGGCCTTCTCGATCTCATCGAACAGCACCACCGAGTACGGCTTACGGCGGACCGCCTCGGTCAGCTGCCCGCCCTCCTCATAGCCCACGTACCCGGGCGGGGCACCCACCAGCCGGCTCACCGTGTGGCGTTCCTGGTACTCGCTCATGTCGATGCGGACCATGTTGTCCTCGGTGTCGAACAACGCCTGCGCGAGCGTCTTGGCCAGTTCGGTCTTCCCGACCCCGGTGGGCCCGAGGAAGATGAACGACCCGATCGGACGGGCCGGGTCCTTGATACCCGACCGCGCCCGGATCACCGCGTCCGCGACCAACTGGACCGCCTCGTCCTGGCCGATCACCCGCTCGTGCAGCACCTCATCCAGCGTCAGCAACTTCTCCCGTTCACCTTCCTGCAGGCGACTCACCGGGATACCGGTCCACCGGGACACGATGGAGGCGATCTCCTCCTCGGTGACCACCTCACGCAGCAGCCGCCGCTCACCGAGCCTCTCACTCAGCTGCTCCTCCTCCGCATGCAACCGGCGTTCCAGCTCCGGCAGCCGGCCGTGACGAAGCTCCGCGGCACGGTTCAGGTCATAGTCACGCTCGGCCTGTTCGGCGTCACGGCGTACCTGCTCGATCTCCTGCCGCAGCTCCTGCACCCGCCGCAACGCCTGCCGTTCGGCCTCCCACTGCGCCCGCATCGCGTCCGCCTGCGCGTGCAGGTCGGCCAGCTCCCTGCGCAGCTGCGTCAACCGCTCCTTGCTCGCGGCGTCGGACTCCTTGCCCAGCGCGGCCTCCTCGATCTCCAACCGGCGCACCCGCCGGGTCAACTCGTCCAGTTCGGCCGGCATCGAGTCGATCTCCGTCCGCAGCATCGCGCACGCCTCATCCACCAGATCGATCGCCTTGTCGGGCAGGAACCGGTCAGAGATGTAGCGGTGACTCAGCACGACCGCCGCGACCAGCGCGGCGTCCTGGATCCTCACACCGTGGAACACCTCCAGACGCTCCCGCAGCCCGCGCAGGATCGAGATCGCGTCCTCCACCGACGGCTCGTCCACCATCACCGGCTGGAACCGGCGTTCCAAAGCGGCGTCCTTCTCCACGTTCTTGCGGTACTCCTCCAACGTCGTCGCACCGATCATGTGCAGCTCACCGCGGGCCAGCATCGGCTTGAGCATGTTCCCCGCGTCCATCGCACCCTCAGCCGCACCCGCACCCACCACCGTGTGCAACTCGTCGACGAACAACAAGATGCGCCCCGCCGCGGCGCGGACCTCGTTCAGCACCGCCTTCAGCCGCTCCTCGAACTCACCGCGATACTTCGCACCCGCCACCAGCGCACCCATGTCCAACCCGAACACCACCTTGTCCCGCAGCCCCTCCGGCACGTCACCGTTGGCGATCCGCTGCGCCAGGCCCTCCACGATCGCGGTCTTCCCCACCCCCGGATCACCCACCAGAACCGGGTTGTTCTTCGTCTTCCGCGACAGGATCTGCACCACCCGCCGGATCTCACCGTCCCGCCCGACCACCGGATCCAACCGGCCCGCCGCGGCATCGGCCACCAGGTCCCGGCCATACTTCTCCAACGCCTCATACGCCGCCTCCGGCTGCGCGGAGGTGACCCGCTGGTTCCCCCGGATCCGGGTCAGCGCCGCCAGGAACCGGTCCCTGGACAGGCCCAGATCGTGCAGCAACCGGCCCGCCGACGTGGCCGGCCCCTCCTCCAGCAACGCCACCACCAGATGCTCCACCGACACGTACTCATCCTTCAGCCGCTTCGCCTCCCGGTCCGCGGTGTCGAGCAGCCGCGCCAGCCGCTGCGTCACAAACACCTGACCCGGCTCCACACCCGGCCCGCCGACCCGAGGCCGGCGTTCCAGCTCATCCTCCACCTGCTTACGCAACAGATCCGGATCCACACCCGCCTGCACCAACAACCGCGGCACCAGACCCTCCGGCTGGTCCAACAGGGCCAGCAACAGATGCTCACCATCGACCTCGGTATGCCCGAACCGCAACGCGGCGGACTGCGCCTCCTGCAAAGCCTCCTGGCTCTTCTGAGTCAACCGGTTCGGGTCCACAAGTGGCCTCCATAACGTCGGGCGGCGCGTTCGGCCGCCTCCATTTCGGCGATCCGATCGAGCAGGTCCAGCACCACGCCGATGCCGGCGTAGTTGAGGCAGAAGCCCGCGCGCAGCCGCTGGATCCGGGCAGCGCGGGCGACCTGGGCGGGCGCGAAGTGCAGCCGGCCGCTCGGATCGGCGTCCGCGTCCAGCAGGCCGAGCACCACCAGCCGGCGTACGTGGTCCGGGTGCAGGCCCACCCGGGCGGCGAACTCCTCCAGGCCGAGGTGTTCCTGTTCCTCCCGGCGGACCCGCACGCGGACGAGTGCGAACGTCATCGGCCCCTCCCCGTAGGCGTGCCGGACGACCGGTTGTGGGCGCCGCCACCGGAGCGGGCCCGCGGGTCGAACCCGGACGCCCGGGCCAGTTCCGACCACAGCCGGCGTTCCTCCTCACTCGGGTGCGGCGGCACCATGATCCGGACCTGGGCGTACAGGTCGCCGGGGTTGCCGTTCGGGTTCGGCATTCCCCGGCCGCGCAGCCGCAGCGACCGACCACTGGAGGTGCCCGGCGGGACTTTGACCTTCGCCTCACCGCCCGGGGTGTCGACCGCGACGGTCGCGCCGAGGGCCGCCTCCCACGCAGCCAGCGGCAGGTCCAGGTGGATGTCGCGACCACGTACGCGGTAACGGGGATGCGGAAGGAGCCGGACGACGAGATGGAGGTCGCCGGGCGGCGCGCCGTCGCTACCCTGCCCGCCCTGCCCGGCCAGCCGGATCCGCTGCCCGTCGGTGACACCGGGCGGAACGTTCACGTCGTAGCGCCGGGTGCCGCCCGGCCCGGACAACGTCACCGACCGCGGCCCGCCCCGGTAAGCCTCCTCGACCGTCAGCGGGAGTTCGGCCTCCTGGTCCGCACCCGGGATCGGTCCGAAACCACGACCCCCCCGACCGGCCCGCCCACGTCCGGCGCGACCTGCCCGCCCGCCGAACATGCCGCTCAGCAGATCCTCCAGATCGACCTCCTCCCCCTCGACACCACCGAACCCCTCGAACCCCTCGAACCCCTCGAACCCGCCGAACCCGCCGGCACCGCGAGCACCCGCACCCGCCCGCGCACGACCACCCGCCCTGGCCCGCGCCTGCGCCTGTGCCTGGGCCTGCATCCAGGTGTCGGGGTCGACGTCGTCGGGCACCCGACGGAAGTCCGCCCCGAACACGTCGTACCGCTTGCGCAGATCCGGATCGGACAGCACGTCGTAGGCCTCCGAGACGTCCTTGAACCGGTCCTCGGCACCTGGGTCCTTGTTGACGTCGGGATGGTTCTCCCGCGCCAGCCGCCGGTAGGCGCGCTGGATCTCCTCCCGGGTGGCCGTCCGGGGTACCCCGAGAACCTGATAGAAGTCGCGGTCGGCCATCACACCCTCACGCCGCCTTCGTCGCCACCACCACGCCCGCCGGCCGCAGCTGCCGCTCCCCCTCGCCGTAGCCGGGGCTCACCACGTCCAGCACCGTCCCGGCCGGCACCTCGGCACTGGGCACGGTGGCCACCGCCTCGTGCCGGGCCGGATCGAACACCGCGCCCACCTCGCCCTCCTGACGCGGGAAACCGAGGCCGGCAAGCACCCCCACCGCCTGTTCCAGAACGGCCCGAACACCCTCCAGCAACGAGTCCTGCTCCCCCTCCGGTCGCGCCGCCTGCGCATGCGCCACCGCACGGTCGAGGTTGTCCACGACCGGCAGCCACCGCGCGGCCTGGGTCGCCACGACCTCGGCGCGCTGCCGGTCCAGTTCGCGGGCGTACCGCTTGCGCTGGTTGTCGGCATCGGCCACGGCACGCCGCCAGTGGTCCTCGAAGTGCGCCACCCGCTCCTGCGCCTGCGCGAGCTCGTCCCGGAGTTCGAAGTCCGCGGGTACGCCGGCATCGTCGGTCGCGCCCGCTTCCGGGTGGCGCGGGTGGTCTCGCGGGTGGTTCTGCTCGGTCATCGCATGCCTCAGTCCGTGGTGAACTCCGCGTCGATCACGTCCTCGTCCTCGGTCGCTCCACGCTGCCCGGGCACACCTTGACCGCCGGGTCCACCGCCGGGTTCACCACCTGGTCCGCCTGGTCCGGGCCCACCGTCCCCACCGCCGGAAGCGCTCAGGCTGTGGTAGATCTGTTGCAGCTCGCCGGTCAGCGACCGCAGCCGCTCCAGCGGAGCACTGTCGTCCTTGACCGCCTGGCGGGCATCCCCCAGCAGCAGTTGAGCGCGTGCCCGCTCGTGCTCGGGCGCGGCGTCGCCGAGTTCGCCCAGCCGCCGTTCGACCTGATAGGCCGCCGCGTCCAGACCGTTGCGGGCGTCGACCACCTCCCGGATCCGGGCATCGTCGGCGCGGTACCGCTCGGCGTCGGACACCATCCGGTCCACCTCGGACTTGTCCAGATTGGAACTCTCACTGATGGTGATCCGCTGCTCGGCCCCGGTGTCCTTGTCACGGGCGGACACGTTCAAGATGCCGTTGGCGTCCACGTCGTAGGTCACCTCGACCTGCGGCTCACCACGCGGCGCGGGCCGGACGTTCTCCAGCCGGAACCTCCCGAGCACACGGTTGTCACTCGCCCGCTCACGTTCACCCTGCAACACCACCACATCGACCGCGGACTGGTTGTCCTCCGCCGTACTGAACGTCTCAGTACGCCGGGCCGGGATGGTCGTGTTGCGGTCCATCACCTTCGTCATCACCCCACCCAACGTCTCGATGCCCAGCGACAACGGGGTGACGTCGAGCAGTACGACATCCTTCATCTCCCCCTTCAGCACCGCCGCCTGGATGGCCGCCCCCAGCGCCACCACCTCATCGGGATTGACCGTCATGTTCGGGTCCTTGCCACCGGTCATCCGCCGGACAAGGTTCTGCACCGCGGGCATCCGGGTCGCCCCACCGACCAGGATCACCTCATCGATGTCATCGGCGGTCACCTTCGCATCAGCCATCGCCTGCTCCACCGGGCCACGGCAGCGTTCGACCAGATCGTGGGTGACCTCCTCAAACGTCGACCGCATCAACGTCGTGTTCAGATGCTTCGGACCGGTGGCATCAGCAGTGATGAACGGCAGGTTGATCGTGGTCTGGGTAACCGACGACAACTCCACCTTCGCCTTCTCCGCCGCCTCGAACAACCGCTGCAGCGCCTGCGGGTCACGCCGCAGATCGATGCCGTCGGAGCGCTGGAAGTCCTCGGTCAGGTAGTCCACCACCCGACGGTCGAAGTCGTCACCACCCAGATGGGTGTCGCCCGCGGTGGCGCGCACCTCCACCACACCGTCGCCGACATCGAGCAGGCTGACGTCGAACGTCCCACCCCCCAGGTCGAACACCAGAACAGTCTCATGCCCCTTCTTGTCCAGCCCGTACGCCAGCGCCGCCGCCGTCGGCTCGTTGATGATCCGCAGAACCTCCAGCCCGGCGATCCGCCCCGCGTCCTTGGTGGCCTGACGCTGCGCGTCGTTGAAGTACGCCGGCACCGTGACGACCGCCTCGCTCACCTTCTCACCAAGGAACTTCGCCGCATCCTCGGCCAACTTGCGCAACACCAGCGCGGAAATCTCCTCCGGGGAGTACAACTTCCCGTGCACATCGAACCGCACCGCACCGTCCGGCCCGGACACCACATCGAACGACACCGCGTGGATCTCACTGCCCACCTCGTCAAAACGCCGGCCGATGAACCGTTTCGCCGACGTGATCGTGCCCTTCGGGTTCAAAATCGCCTGGCGGCGGGCCAACTGACCCACCAACCGCTCACCCTGCTCGGTGAACGCCACCACCGAAGGCGTCGTCCGCTGCCCCTCCGCATTCGCGATCACCGTGGCCGTCCCGTCGACCACCGCGGCAATCACCGAGTTCGTCGTACCCAGATCGATACCAACCGCTTTCGCCATGGTGTCCGTCCTCACGTGGGGTCTCGATCCACAGTCTTCGCCGCGCACGCGGACAACGACAAATGCAGCGGCCCGAGTGGGATCCAAGTACCCGGCGGGCCGGGACCCGGAGGCTGCTGGGCTCCTGTGCACCGGGACCTTCGGGTTCACCCGGATGGGGTGGCGCGGCGCATAGGCCGCACCCGCACGCTGGAGCACCTACGCGGCTCCTCCCGGCACGAAGGTCGAGCGGCGGGGCAGGAGTTCACCCGGTCCGGGTGAGGTGGCGGGCCATGGTCTGCACGCAGCGTGGTGTGTGGACCCCTCCGTCGAACGGAGGGCGCGAACCACCAGGGGGTTATGGGCCATGACTGAACACGGCGACATGGGCACGCCGGCGCAGGAAGGTCGCCAGCGGGCACAGCAGGCGCAGGGCCAGGCCGAGCAGACGCGCGACCAGGCGCAGGGCCAGGCCCAGCAGGCGCGTGACACCGGGCGTGACACCGGGCGTGACATGGGCCGGGACACGGGCCAGACCAAGCAGGCGGAGGCCCAGGCCACGGTGCCCAAGGCCCGCCGGTCCGCCGAGGCCGAGGCCGAGGCGCGAGGCGGCCGTCCCAGCACCATGCCCGCGGCCGCGGGAGGCGGCGTCGGCTGGATGGTCTACGCCGGAGCCGTCCTGATCGTCGCGGGTTGTCTGCAGGCGATCTGGGGATTCACCAGCCTGTTCAAGACGACCTACTTCCTGGTCGCCAGCAGCGGACTGATCATCCCGTGGGGCTACACCGCCTGGGGATGGTTCCACATCGGGCTGGCCGCCCTGCTCGTGGTCACCGGTCTCGCGATCCTCGCGGGACAGACCTGGGCACGGTACGCAGGTATCGTGATCGCGTCGGTCTCGTTGCTCGCGAACTTCCTTTCGCTGGCAGCGTTCCCGATCTGGTCGGCCATCATGATCGCGGTCGACATCCTCGTCATCTACGCCCTGACGGTGCACGGCCGGGAAATCGCCATGATGCGTGACTGACCCGGAGAAGGCACCCGCAAACACCAGCGGCCGGGGCGGCACCGGGAGACCGGGACCGTCCCGGCCGCTGTGTGTTCGGTGGGTGTTGGTTGGTGTTCGGTGGGTGTTCCGTGGTCGACCCGGTGACGTTTCGCCTGTGTCCACAGGCGAAACGCGGTCAGCGCAACAGGTCGATCTGCAGGGCCCGGGCGATCGCCTCCCGCCGCGAGGTCACCCCGAGCTTGCGGTAGAGCGTGCGCAAGTGCGACTTGACAGTGTTCACCGACAGGCACAGGTCCTGGGCGATCTCCTCGTTGGTCAGGTGCGAGGGCAGGTAGCGCAGGACGGCGCGCTCGCTCGCGGTGAGCCGGATCGCCTGCTCGCTCGACTTGGCCTTCCAGCCGCCCGCCGGGGCCACGTCGAACCGGTGCAGCAGCGCGCTGCGGAACGCCGCATGCCGTCCCTCCGGCGCCACCACCACCGTGAGCAGCGCGCGCACGCCCCGGCCGGCGTCCAGGAAGACCCGCACCAGTTCGTCGCGCTCGGCCAGCGCCAGCGCGCGTTCGAGGTACTCACCCGCGGGCGCCTGCGCACCCAGCCGGCGCTGCGCGGTCGCCGCGACGAGCAGGGCGGCCACGGTGTCCAGCGGGCGTGTGGGAGACCGGTCGGCGTCCAGGCACGGCGCCACCGCGGCGAGTGCGCCCGAGGGGTCGCCGGCTGCCAGCAGGGTGCGTCCCTCGGCGACAAGTACGGCACTCGGGGCGCTTTCGGTCGGCGCGCTTTCGGTCGGCGCGGTGCCGGCGCGCAGCCCGGCGAGGAGTTCGGTCGCCCGCTCGGTGACTCCCTCGTGGGTGGAGATCTCCACCTCGAGCAGCGTGGCCGCCTGGTCGACCACCGGGTGCAGCCGGCCGGCGGCGTCCCTGGTCGCGGCGAGTTCGGTACGCGCGGCGCCGAGGTCGCCCCGGCGGAGCAGGACCCGGGCGCGCAGCACCCCGAGCAGGTCGCCCAGCGGCGGGTCGGCGGGATCGGCAGCGGCCGCGAAACCCGCCGAGTCGATCCGGTTGGCCGGATCGGCCGGGTTCGTGCCGTCGCCGTCCGACGCGGCCCTCAGCGCGGCTGCCGTCCCGATCCGCGTTTCCCCGTGGCGGTGAGGTTCGAGGAGCGTCCAGGCCTGGTCCAGCCGGTCGCGTTCGAGCTCGATCGCGGCGCGGGCCAGATCCCGTACGAGCAAGGAGTTGGGGCGGGTGACACGGTCCCGTTCATCAGCCGGACCCGCGTCCCCGCCGGCGGGCCGGGCCTCCGGCGCGGCATCCGCTTCCGCACCTTGGTGCGCACCGGGGCTCAGCGCCTGCTCGGCCGCCGCCAACCGGCCCTCCAGGGCGTTCAGCAGGGCAAGCCAGTCGCGCGTACGACCCTCCCAGCGGCGCAGCCCACCGGCGGTCAACCGGCCGAGGGCGTGCCCGAACGCCTCCTTCGCCTCGGGCAGGGCGCCGCGCCAGAGTTCGGCGACCCCCACCCAGTACGCCAGCGCACCCACGTCGGCCTGACGGTCCGTGGCGATCCCGGCCGTACGGGCCCGGTCGAGGAGTTCGCGTCCGCGTGCCACGTCCGGCGCGGGCACCCGGCCACGCAGGCAGGTCTGGCGTAGCCGCAACTGGGCGGTGCGCAGCAGCCGGACGAACGCCTGCCGTTCGTCGGTGTCGTGGGAGCCGTCGGTGTCGTCCGCGGGCCGCACCTCCTCGGCCAGCCGGAGCAGGGCCTCGGCACCGTCGGGGTCTCCCGCGTTCAGCCGTACGTGCGCGCAGGCGGCGGCCAGGTCTGCGTGCGCGGCGACGTCCTCCGCGGGGATCGACGCCAGCAGCGGCTCGAGCTCGGCGCCCTCGCCGTTGGCGAAGACGCGGTTGCCGTCCCGGCCGAGGATCTCACCGGCGAGCACCCAGTCGCGTGCGGCCACCGCACAGCGCACCGCGCCGGCCACCATCCCCGCACCCGCGTACCACCGTGCCGCGCGGCACCGGAGGTCCGGCTCCTGCGCCGGCCGCTCCCGCCGCAGCCGGTACGCCAGGAACTCCCGCAGCAGCGGCGCGTACGCGAACCACACCCTGCCCGCGCCGGCGCCGTTGACCAGGGCGTTGTCCCGGTCGAGCGCCTCCAGCGTCCGGGCGCCGTCGCGCTCACCCGTCATCGCGTCGGCGAGGTCGCCGCACACGGGCTCGACCAGGCAGGTCGCCAGCAGGAACTCCCGGACCAGGGGCGGTTGCGGGCGCATGATCTCGTCGTCGAGGTACCCCGCGACCAGCGGCTCGTCGCCGGTGAAGGCCACCAGGTCCCGGTTCGCGGCCGGCTGCGCCTGCCACCACAGAGCGGCCAGCCGCAGCCCGGTCGTCCAGCCCTCCGTACGTCGCCACACCTGGGCGACCTGGGCATCGTCCGCCTGCACGCCGTACGCCGCCAGCAGGTCGCGCGCCTCCTCACGGGTGCAGGCCAGGTCGGCCGAACCGAGGTCCGTGAGCTCACCCGCCACCCGCAGCCGGGCCAGCGGAAGCGCCGGCTGCCCGCGCCCGGCGAGCACGAGCCGCAGGCTCGCCGGACCGTGCCGGAACACCGTCTCCAGCCCGGCCAGCAGCCGCCAGTCGGTGATCTCGTGCGCCTGGTCCACGATCAGGACCACGGGTTCGCGCAGTTGCCCCACCGCGTCCAGGAAGCGCCGCGGAAACTCCTCACCGCCCAGGTCCGCCCCGCCGAGATCGGCGAGAACCGCCGCGTCCTGCGCACCGCACGCCCGGCGCAGGGACTCCACGACGTACGCCCAGAAGAACTTCGGCTCGTTGTCACCTCTGTCGAACGAAACCCAGGCCGCCCGCTGGTTGGCCGACCAGCGCAGCCACGAGGCGAGCAACATCGTCTTGCCGGTACCGGCGGAGGCGTTCACGACCGTCACCCGGTGCTCCACCGCGGCGGTCAGCGCCGCGAACAGCCGAGGGCGCGGCAGCACCGGCACCGTGGGCACGGGCACCGTCACCTTGGCGTCAAGGAAGCCTTGCGGTGCGGACGGTGGGCGGCGCGCCTGCGGAATCAGCGAGGGTGCCGAGGAGCCCACACCGCCCACCTCGGACCTCGCAGGCATTCCCCTCCCCTTCCGCCCCTGAGGACGCAGCGCCTGCCACACAGTGCGGGAGTGGCAGCCCGGCGAACCTTCTTCGACTATGGCCCGCGACCGCCGGGTCCCGCACCTTTTTCACATTGTTGACCAGGGAGCGGACCCGATAGAAAAGACGGTCACCAATTGTTCGACAAAGGACAGGTAACGACAATTCGGGGCCGACCGGCAGCCGGGTTTCCGATCGACCGGAACTCCCTTTGCTGTAAGGCGATCTCCTCGGTGAGCGGCAGACGAACATAGAGGAAGGACAGCAGTCGGGTTGTCCGGAAATCCCCGTCGAACCGGACCGGAATACGCACTACCGAATTGTCGGACCGGAAATTAGAAAGGAGCACGAAACGTCGCAGAACCTCAGTCGGGGGGCTCGTCCCGGTCCGGGCGGCGTCGGAACATCCCCTCCCACCGCTCCCGCGGCAGCCGGCTCTCGCGCAGCGGTTGCTCGTCGGGTGCCACGGAAGGATCGTGCGGAAGGGGTTCGTCACCGGGTCGAGGTCCGTCGCGGCTCGGGGGCTCTTCGTGTCCCGAGCTTTCGTCGTACGCGGGAGGTTCGTCGTCCCATCGATCCGACGGTTCCGGCGGCCGGTTGCCCGCCTCGCCCAGGCGCTCGACGTCCGGGAGCCCCCGGTCGCCGGCGGCGGTGCCCGGACCGGCCGGGGCCCGCGGCAGACCGGGCGGTTCCGGCATCTCGCGACCGGCGAGCGCCGCCACGTCCGGCAGCCCCGCCGACCGGGCCAGCCGCGCGCGAAGCTCGTCGCCGACCCGCGTACCGATCTCGTCGGCCCCGAACTCCGGCCGGCGAAGCGAGGTCGTCGCGTCGCGTTGTTCCTGGGAGAGTTCGGGTCCGCAGTCGCCCAGCCGCGGGCTGCCCGGGTCGCGAGGGTCGACGAGCACGAACGCCGTCGGCGACAGCGCCTGCAGGAACGCCGGCTCCACGCTGAACTCGTACACCCGCTGGTAGCCCATCGCCTGGCCCTCGGTGCTGCCAGACTGTTCTGACCGGCTGGTTCCGCTGGTCGCGGACGTACTCCGCCCGGTGGACGACGACGACTGGTCCATCCTGGTGCGGGCCCCGGAGTCGTGCGGGAAGTCCATCAGCGCGCCGTAGTGGTACTCCCGGCTGCGCGACCACTGCCGCCCGCTCGTCTTCGCCTGCTGGTCGCTCACGCTGTCGGCCCGCGACGTGCCCACCGTCGTGGCCAGGCTGGCGCTGCGCGACACGGTGAACTGGCTGAGCACCAGCCGGTGGTCACGCCCGATGAACGCCGCCGCCTGCTCGGCCTCGCGCGCGTTGCCGAGCCGCAGGAACATCACCGCCTCCCCGCCGCCGAGCACCTCGACCGCGTCCTCGCGCAGATGCCGGAAGAGCAGCACGAGTCGGACACCTCGCCGGCGGGCCAGCCGGTCCAGGCGTTCGATGTGCGTACGACGGAACCGGTCCGCGCCGACCAGTGCCACCACCTGGCCCGACAGGTCCTCCTCACCGCGCAGGCGGTACAGAAGCACCTGGAACACCACGTGGGCGAGCAGGTCGCCGGCGAGGTCGCCGACGCGTTCGGACAGCTCCCACACCTTCAGGGCGGGGCGCGCGGCCGGTTCGGCCGGCGAGCCCTCGGACCCGGCGCCTGGCCGGGATTCGGACTCCAGCGCCGCGAGCCGCCGCAACGCGGCGGCCAACCGGAACAACCGGGCCTCGGTGGACCGCCGGGCACCCTCGCCCAGCAGGCCGGTCAGCCGGTCGTACTCCTCCCGCGTCAGCTGCGGAGGGCACGCCTCCTGGTAGGCGACGACCCGCACCGACGCGTGCAGCCGGGTGAAGGTCAGCGGGCCGCTCAGACAGCCACAGAGCTGCTCGATCAGGGTGGCGTCCAGCGTGCGGTCGCCGCCCGGGGCTCGCTCGCGTTCGGTCACGTGCACCGCCTCCGCGACCACGCCGCCGACGTCCTCCGCGGACAGGCCGGCGAGCAGGTCGAGGGCGGCCAGGCCGTCGGGAAGCAGGACCGCCTCGACCGCCCGGTGATCCTCGCGCGCCTTCCGCGTCACCGAATGGGAGATCCCGTCCTGGGAGAGGTCCACGAGGGTGACCTCCGCACCGGTGTCCAGCAGCGAACCCGCCACGCTCAGCAGCAGCGCGCCCGCGCCATCGGGATCGCCGCCGTAGACGTCGACACGATGGGTGGTCACCGGACGCACCGGCTCCCAGCGCTGGGGGCGCTCGGCGGCCGTCCGGACGCGGTCATGCTCCGCCCGCCGGCGCGCCCACTCGCGGGTCTGGGCGAGCACCGGGCCCTGGTCGGCGAGGACGGAGCGCCGCCAGCGGCGGTAGCGCAGGTCGCTCCACCACGGCAGGACGAGCGGCCGGACGGTGAAGTAGCCGACGACCGCCGTGCCCGCGCCGAGCGTGCCGGTCGTCCAGTGCCCGACGTCGCCGGACAGCGCCGTGGACATCCAGGTCGCACCGCCGCACAGGGCGAGCCCGCAGACCCGGCGTACGTGCGACCACCAGCCCAGCGGGGTGCGGTCGCGGCGGCCGGCCAGCCTGGTCAGCCACGGCGCGTCGGCGGGTGGGAGTCCGGGTGGCTGGTCGGCGAACGGCTGCGGCGGGGTGACCTCGGGTGCCCGCAGCTCCCACCCCCAGCGCTCGCCGGTCCCCGCCGAGGACCCCGGCTCCCGTGGTGCTCCGGTCGTCCCACCGGCCGGGGGTACGGGCCGTCGACCCGTCACCGGTCCGCGCCCCGCTCGTCGCTCTCGGACCGGTGCGGCCAGTCGGCGAACAGCCCGGTTCCCGAACCCAGCTCGGCCAGCTCGCGTTCGGCGCGGGCCGACTCCTCCGCCGCGATCCGGCCGCGCTCGTCCCGCTCGGCGTCGTCGGCCGGGGCGAACCTGCGCGCACATCCACGGCAGTGCAGTACGCCGTACGCGGACCACTCGCCGCAACCGCGGCAGTGCCGGCACTCCAGCCAGGTACGGCGTTCCTCGATCACCTGCCGGAGAGCGACCGCGCGCTCCCAGCGTTCCCGGCTCTGCGCCAGCACCCGCGACAGGTCGGCGTCGGGCACCGTCCGCCCACCCGCCGACCGCGCGGCGTCCACCACCCGGCGCAGCGCTCGGCGGGCCCGGATCGAGGCCGCCGACTCCGGCCCCACGGTGACCACCAGGGGGTACCACCCGAGGACCACCAGCAGCAGCGAGTCACCGCTCGGATGCCTCCACTGCCGGCGAAGCACCGGGACCCCGGGCTCGGCGTCGGCCTCGGCGTTGACCACCTGCCAGGTACGGACGCCCCGGCCGGACCGCGGCGCGCCGCCGCCGTCGTCGTCCCCCACACCGCCGGCCGGGCCGCGTACCGCCCGGTCGAGGAGTTCGCGGCGGCGTTCGTCCAGGTGCGGAACCGGCAGCACCAGATGGGCGTACGAACGGCCGACCCACGGCTTGCGATCGGACTCGCGGTCGGCGTCGGCGCCGTTCGGGCGAAGCGAACGCGGCATGCCGGCCGACCGGCCGCGCGCCGACGTGTTGGCCACCCCGGTCTCCATCCGCCTCACCCCGTGACGAAGCCGACCGTCGGGCCGGCGGCGACCTGTCCGGCCGATGAAGCGCCCGGACCCGACGAGGAGGAACTTTCGCACAAGGTACCCCGATTTCGGTCCTCCCGACGCGTATGACCGGCCTGTCGGGAGCGGTTCGGAAGCGGCTCCGGGGTGCCTCGGAGGCGGCTTGACAGAGGATCACCCGTGCTGGAGGCTGCCCGGGACCAAGCGGTCAAACCTCTGCAATCCAACAGCTTTTCCCAGGTGGGAGGAACGTTCGATGAAGGACGTCCAGAAGGGCCGGAAGTCCTGGCTGGAGCGGCTCACCTCGCCGCCTGAGGACAGCGAGGACAACGAGGGCAACGAGCAGTACGACGACCAGACCCAGGCGTTCCAGCCGTTCCCTGCGGACAACGGTCCGGGCGACGCGGGCGCCGAGGGGGACGAGCGGCCGGGCGACGGCGGCCAGGACTATTCCCCCGAGCACGGGCGGCGTCCCGAGTCGGGCCACGACCAGGAGCGCCCGGCGTTCGGTTCCGGGTCGCAGCACCAGCAGGGGGCGCGGGCCACCGGTGGTGAGGGCAGGCAGCCGGACGACTTCGATGCGGCGTTCACCCCGCGCGGGCTCCGTACTCCCCCGAGCGACTTCCGTACCGGACCACAGGATCGGGTGCACGGCATGGGCCGGCCCGCGCAGGCGCCCGGTTCGTTCCGGTCCGGCGGCGACGTCGAGCGGCCGGTGTTCCGGCGGACCCAGCCGGGCTCGGCAGGTGAGCCCGCCTGGGGCGGCGAGCCGCCGCACGCTCCCGACAGCTCCGCCGGCGGAGCGTTCGGCCGGCACGACGCCGGGCGGCCTCCGACCGGACGTGCCGACGTCGCGCGCCCGGAGACCGACCGGCCCGACGCCGACCGGCCCGAGGTCGAGCGCCCCGAGGTCGAGCGCCCCGCGACCGACCGGGCCGACGTCGAGCGCCCGGACCTTGACCGAGAGGACCGCGACCGGTCGGACACCGAACTCGGCCGCGAGCCGCAGGAGCAGACGCCGGTGGACCGCGAGCAGGAGGCGCCGGTCGGCGCGGTGTCCGAACGCCCCTTCACCGGCCGGGCCGACTCGCCCGAGGCCGATGGACGCAAGCGGGACAGCTGGGCCGGCCCAGCTGACGATCACAGTTCCGCAGCCGCGGGGTCGGTGCCGGGCCGTAACCGCCAGGACGGCCAGGAGAGCCCAGACAGCATGGAGAGCGCAGAGAGCATGGAGAGCGCGGAGAGCACGCACAGGCCGGACAGCTCCGACGTCCTGGCCCTCCCGGACACTTCGGACGTCACGAACGCCTCGCACGTCTCGGACGAGTCGGACCGGCGCGCCGCTGTCCAGAGCGACAGCAACCTGGGTGACAGCAACCTGGGCAAGGAGCCCACCGGCGACGGACCGGGCGCGAACGACTCGGTGACCGACCATGCCGGCCACGCCGACCACACCGAGCGGGACGGCGCCGAGCGCCGGCGCCGGATCGACGACCTCCAGCAGCGGTGGCTGGACGCCCAGGCCAAGCTCCTGGACGACCCGCGCGATGCCGCGCACGAAGCCGGCCTGCTCGTCGGCGAGGCCATGGTGTTCGTCACCTCGACGTTCACCGAGCACCGCGACCGGATCGAGCGCGACTGGCGTGACGACGCCGACCTCGGCACTGACGAGCTACTGTCGATCATGCGCCGTTACCGCAGCTTGTTCCGGTCTGTCCTGGCGGCCTCGGAGCTTCCCGAAGACCGCCGCTGACCAGGGCCGAGACCAGCTTCGACAACACCGTGTGGGCGCTCGCCCACACGGTGTCGTCGGCCGTGGTCCGGCTCGTAACCAAAACCCCTGCTCCGGGACCAACGGAGTTGAACTCGGCGACTAGGCTTGGTTCCCGGAAGCCGAACAATCGGTCCAAACGATCATGGTGAGCGGAAGAGGCGATCAACGCCGTGGCGTCCCAGTCCTCGCACAACGACCCGCTGTCCCAGTTCGGGACGAACGAGTGGCTCGTCGACGAGATGTACCAGCGCTACCTGAACGACCCTGACTCCGTGGACAAGGCCTGGCTGGCCTTCTTCCGCGACTACCAGCCCGACCGCAACGGCAGTGCCGCCGACGCGGGCACGGCCGGCGGCTCGGCCAAGGCCAAGGGGTCCGGTGGCGCTTCGGGGACGAACGGCGCTTCGGCCGCACCCAGTCGGTCCGGATCGGACAGGCAGGCGCCCGACCGGCCGAAGGCTGCCGCTCCCGCCAAGCCGGCTCCGGAGAGGTCCGCGCCGAGCAAGGCTCCCTCCGGTAAGGCCACTCCCGCGAAGCCCGCGCCCGCGAAGGCCGCCCCCGCGAAGGCCGCTCCCGCCAGGCCCGCGTCCGGCAGGGCCGGCGCCGCCCCGGCGGAGGAGACGAAGGCTGCCGAGCCGGAGCTCGTCACGCTGCGCGGCGCCGCCGCCCGTACGGCCAAGAACATGGACGAGAGCCTCGCCGTCCCGACCGCGACCAGCGTGCGTCACGTGCCGGTGAAGCTGCTCATCGACAACCGCATCGTCATCAACAACCACCTCGCCCGCTCCCGCGGCGGCAAGGTCAGCTTCACCCACATCATCGGCTACGCGATCGCCAAGGCGGTCCGCTCGATGCCGGAGATGAACCACGGCTACACCGAGGTCGACGGCAAGCCCACCCTGGTCAAGCCGCCCCACCTGGCCCTCGGCCTGGCGATCGACATCCAGAAGCCCGACGGCACCCGGCAGCTGCTGGTTCCCAACATCAAGGGCGCCGAGACCCTCGACTTCGCCTCGTTCTGGAGCGCGTACGAAGACGTCGTACGCCGCGCACGGAACAACAAGCTCACCGTCGAGGACTTCCGGGGCACCTCGATCAGCCTCACCAACCCGGGGACGATCGGCACCAGCCACTCGGTTCCGCGGCTGATGGCCGGGCAGGGCGCGATCATCGGTGTCGGCGCGATGGAGTACCCCGCCGCCTACCAGGGCGCCGCCGAGGAGACGATGAACCGTCTCGCGGTGAGCAAGGTGATGACGCTCACCTCGACCTACGACCACCGGGTGATCCAGGGCGCGCAGTCGGGTGAGTTCCTCCGGCGGGTGCACCAGCTCCTGCTCGGTGACGAGGACTTCTACGACGAGATCTTCGCCGCGCTGCGGATCCCGTACGAGCCGGTGCGCTGGGTGTCCGACATCCCGACCTCGCACGACGACGAGATCGGCAAGCAGGCCCGGGTGCTGGAGCTCATCCACGCCTACCGCGTGCGCGGCCACCTGATCGCCGACACCGACCCGCTCGACTACAAGGTCCGCCGGCACGAGGACCTCGACGTGGTGACCCACGGCCTGACGCTGTGGGACCTCGACCGCGAGTTCGCCACCGGCAGCTTCGGCGGCGGCAAGCGGTTCATGATGCTGCGGCACATCCTCGGACTGCTCCGCGACGCATACTCCCGCACCATCGGCATCGAGTACATGCACATGCAGGAGCCGGACGAGCGGCGCTGGATCCAGGACCGCGTGGAGCGTCCCCAGGACCGGCTGCCGCAGCAGGAGCAGCTGCGCATCCTGTCCAAGCTCAACCAGGCCGAGGCGTTCGAGACCTTCCTGCAGACGAAGTACGTCGGCCAGCGGCGGTTCAGCCTGGAGGGCGGCGAGTCGGCGATCGCGCTGCTGGACGAGGTGTGCGAGCAGGCCGCGATGGCGGGCCTGGACGAGGTCACCATCGGCATGGCCCACCGCGGCCGGCTCAACGTCCTGGCCAACATCGCCGGCAAGCGGGCCGCGCACATCTTCCGCGAGTTCGAGGGCAACATCGACCCGCGGACGATCCAGGGCTCCGGCGACGTGAAGTACCACCTCGGCGCGGAGGGCGAGTTCACCGCGGACAGCGGCGCCAAGATCAAGGTGTCGGTGGCCGCGAACCCCTCCCACCTGGAGGCGGTCGACCCGGTGCTGGAAGGAATCGCCCGGGCCAAGCAGGACATCCTCAACCGCGGCCTGGAGTTCCCGGTCCTTCCGGTGCTCGTGCACGGAGACGCGGCGTTCGCCGGCCAGGGCGTGGTGGCGGAGACGCTCAACCTCTCCCAGCTGCGCGGTTACCGCACCGGCGGGACGATCCACGTGATCGTCAACAACCAGGTCGGCTTCACCACCTCGCCCACGGCGTCGCGCTCCTCGACCTACTGCACCGACGTCGCGCGAATGATCCAGGCGCCGATCTTCCACGTCAACGGCGACGACCCGGAGGCGTGCATCCGGGTGGCTCGGCTGGCGTTCGAATACCGCCAGACGTTCCACAAGGACGTCGTGATCGACGTCATCTCCTACCGCCGCCGGGGCCACAACGAGACCGACGACCCGTCGTTCACGCAGCCGAAGATGTACGACCTGATCGAGGGCAAGCGCTCGGTCCGCAAGCTCTACACCGAGGCTCTGATCGGGCGCGGCGACATCTCCGTGGAGGAGGCCGAGCAGGCCCTCCGCGACTACCAGGAACGCCTGGAGCGGGTGTTCGCCGAGGTGCGGGCCGCCAAGAACGCGCCGTCGGACGACTACCTCACCGCCCCGGACTACCCCGAGAAGCCGGCCGCCGGGGCGGACACCTCGGTGTCGCTGGAGACGCTGAAGCGGATCGCGGACGCGCACGTGTCCACGCCGGAGGGGTTCACCGTCCACCCGAAGGTGCTGCCCCAGCTGCAGCGCCGGGCGGCGGCGATCACCGACGGCCCGATCGACTGGGCCACCGCGGAGATCATCGCGTTCGGCTCCCTGCTCATGGCGGGCCGGCCGGTCCGGCTGGCCGGCCAGGACAGCCGGCGAGGCACGTTCGTCCAGCGGTTCGCCACCATCGTCGACCGGCACACCAGCGAGGAGTGGACACCGCTCCAGAACCTCGACGAGGACCAGGGGCCGTTCTACATCTACGACTCCCTGCTCAGCGAGTTCGCCGCGATGGGCTTCGAGTACGGCTACTCCGTGGCCCGGCCGGACGCGCTGGTGCTGTGGGAGGCGCAGTTCGGCGACTTCCACAACGGCGCCCAGACCATCATCGACGAGTTCATCTCCGCCGGTGAGGCCAAGTGGGGCCAGCTTTCCGGCGTCGTGCTGCTGCTGCCGCACGGGTACGAAGGCCAGGGGCCCGACCACTCCTCCGGCCGGATCGAGCGGTTCCTTCAGCTCGCCTCGGACGACTCGATGACCGTCGCCCAGCCGTCCTCCCCGGTCAACTACTTCCACCTGCTGCGCTGGCACAGCCTGGGCGCGGTGCACCGGCCGATGGTCGTCTTCACCCCGAAGTCGATGCTGCGGAGCAAGGCCGCGACCAGCAGGCCGGAGGACTTCACCAGGGGCCGGTTCCTCCCGGTGATCGGCGACGACACCGTGGACCCGGGCAACGTCGAGCGGGTCGTCATGTGCTCGGGCAAGATCGCCTGGGAGCTGCTCGCGGAGCGCAAGCGGCGCGAGGGCGCCGAGCCGCGTACCGCGATCGTCCGGGTGGAGCAGCTGAGCCCCCTGCCGGCCGAGGCGCTTCGGGCCGAACTGACGAAGTTCGACGGTGCGCGCGAACTGGTTTGGGCCCAGGACGAGCCGTCGAACCAGGGCGCCTGGCCGCACATGGCGCTCAACTTCGTGCCCCAGCTCGGCCAGTCCGTACGCCTCGCCGCCAGGCCCGCCTCCGCGGCACCGGCCGTTGGCTCGGGCGCGGTGCACAAGACCGAGCAGGCGGCGCTGTTCGACAGCGTGTTCGGCTGAGCCGCCGGGCATCAGACCACGGAGTTCGCAGACCGGAGTTCGTAGCCACGATGTATTTCACCGACCGCGGAATCGAGGAGCTGTCCGACCGCCGGGGCGACGACGAGGTGTCGCTCGCCTGGCTGGCCGGACGGCTGCAGGAGTTCGTCGACCTCAACCCCGAGTTCGAGACGCCGATCGAGCGACTGGCCACCTGGCTGGCTCGCCTGGACGACGAGGACGAGTGAACTCGGGCCTGTCAGGCGCCCGGCGGGCGCGGGGCAGGCTCTAGGACTGGACGGTGAAGACGACCTTGCCGAAGAGGTCGCCGTCGGCCATCGCCGCCAGGCCGTCCTTCACCTGCGACAACGGCAGCACCCGGTCGATCACCGGCCGGACGCCGGACTGGTCGCACAGCCGGAGCAGCGCGGCGAGCTCGTCCCGCGTACCCATCGTCGAGCCGACCACGCGTAGGCCGAGGTAGAAGATCCGGTTCAGCTCGGCCGGCGGGTTCGGACCGGTGGTGGCACCCGAGCACACCAGCGTCCCGCCCGGTCGCAGCGACTTCAGCGAGTGGCTCCAGGTGGCCTCGCCGACCGTCTCCATCACCGCGTCGACCCGCTCAGGCAGCCGGGCACCGGACTCGAACGCGGCGTCCGCGCCCAGCTTGTCCACCGCGCGCGTCCGCTTGGCCTCGTCCCGCCCGGTCACCCAGACCCGCAGGCCGGCGGCCTTGCCGAGCACCACCAGCGCGGTCGACACGCCGCCGCCGGCCCCCTGGACCAGAACGGTGTCGCCCGGACGCAGGCCGGACTGGGTGAACAGCATGCGGTAGGCCGTCAGCCACGAGGTGGGCAGGCAGGCCGCCTCCTCGAAGGACAGCGAGGCGGGCTTGGGCAGCAGGTTGGCGCGGGGCACCGCCACCTGCTGGGCGAAGGTGCCCGGATGCCGCTCGGACAGCAGCGAGCGCCGCGGGTCCAGCGTCTCGTCACCGCGCCAGTGCGGGTCGCCGACGACCGCGTGCACGACGACCTCGTTGCCGTCCTCGTCCACGCCGGCGGCGTCGCAGCCGAGGATCATCGGGAGCTGCTTCTCGGCCAGGCCGACCCCGCGCAGGGACCACAGGTCGTGGTGGTTCAGCGCGGTGGCGCGTACGTCGACGCGCACCCAGTCCGGCGCCGGCTCCGGCTCGGGGCGCTCACCCCACTCCAGCGCGGACAGCGGGTCACGGGCATCGAGTCGTGCGGCGTAGGCGGCGAACACGCTCCGACCCTACCGATCCGGCCGGTCGGCGTCAGGCACTCCCGGCGGCGCGGGCTCAGCGCCGGGCCAGCCCCTCGGCACGTGCCGCGTCGGCGACCGCCGCCGCGACGGCGGGCACCACCCGGGCGTCGAACGGCGACGGGATGATCCGGTCGGCCGCGAGGTCCCCTCCGACCAGCCCGGCCAGCGCCTGGGCCGCGGCCAGCTTCATGGCCTCGCTGATCCCGGTGGCCCGCACGTCCAGCGCTCCCCGGAACACCCCCGGAAACGCCAGCACGTTGTTGATCTGGTTGGGATAGTCCGAACGCCCGGTGGCCACCACCGCTGCATGCCGGGCGGCGACCTCCGGGTGCACCTCGGGCGTCGGGTTGGCCAGTGCGAACACGATCGCGTCCGGCGCCATCGCGGCCACCAGCTCCTCCTGGACCTGTCCGCCCGACACGCCGATGAACACGTCGGCGCCTGCGAGGACGTCCGACAGTGATCCGGTGACGCCGGTCGGGTTGGTCGTCAGCGCCAGTGTCTGCTTGATCGGGTTGAGGTCGGTCCGCCCCGGGTGCAGCGCGCCACCGCGGTCGGTGACCACGATGTTGACCACACCGGCCGCGAGCAGGATGGCCGCGACGGCGACACCGGCCGCGCCCGCGCCGGAGATGACCACCCGGATGTCCACCGGCTTGCGGCGGGTCAGCTCGAGGGCGTTGGTGAGCGCGGCGAGGACGACGATCGCGGTCCCGTGCTGGTCGTCGTGGAACACCGGGATGTCCAGCCGGTCTCGCAGTCGTCGTTCGACCTCGAAACACCGAGGTGCGGAGATGTCCTCCAGGTTGATGCCGCCGAACGCCGGCGCGATCCGGGCCACCGTCTCCACCAGCTCGTCGACATCGGTGCAGTCCAGGCAGATGGGCACCGCGTCCACCCCGCCGAACTTCTTGAACAGCAGGGCCTTGCCCTCCATCACCGGGAGTGCCGCCTCCGGCCCGATGTCGCCCAGTCCGAGCACCGCCGTCCCGTCGGTGACGACAGCGACCGAACGGGACTTCCAGGTGTAGTCGTGGACGAGTTCGGGCGAGTCGGCGATCGCCGTACAGACGCGGGCGACGCCCGGCGTGTAGGCGAGGGAGAGGTCGTCGCGGCCCCGCAGCGGCACCGACGAGGCGACCTCGAGCTTGCCGCCGCGGTGGAACGGGAACGCCGGGTCCTCCTCACCTCCCACCGGCACGGCAGGCGGCGGAGCCGGGTTGGACGGCGAAAGTCCGGTCACGGACGAGTCTGTCAAGGAGTCTGTCGACATGAGGACCCTGAGATAGAGGAAGGAACGGGGTGGATCGGCGCGGGGGCACGCGTTCGGTGCCCGGCCGGCGCTCGAGAAGGACGACACCGCGGCTGCGACGGGAGGGTCCGGGTCGGTCGCTGCGTCAAACGGGGATCACCCGTACCCGATGAGTCTGTCATACCATGTTCGGCCTCGCGGGAGACAACGCGAAGTCGCAGGCCGCCCGCAGTAGACCGCACCACTCCGCAACTGCAGTTCACACCCGAAGGACGTGCCATGCCCAGGCAGTTCACCCGCCTCGCGACCGCCTCGTGCGCGGTGCTCGTCACCGCCGCGACCGTGCTCGCCGGCTGTGGCAGCAGCAGCCAGTCCGGCTCCGCCGCCAAGCCGACCGTCACCACCAAGGCCGACTCCAAGCTCGCCGCGATGGTGCCTGCGGAGATCAGGTCGGACAAGAAGATCCGGGTCGGCACCGACGCGTCGTACGCGCCCAACGAGTTCATGGACGCCGACGGCAAGACGGTGATCGGCATGGACGTCGACCTGTACGACGCGATCGCCGCCAAGCTGGGCTTGCAGGTGGAGTGGGTGCCGAGCGAGTTCGGAAACATCCTGCCGGCGGTGCAGTCGGGGAAGTACGAAGCGGGCGTGTCGTCGTTCACGATCAACCCCGAGCGCACCAAGCAGGTGCTGATGATCTCCTACTTCAACTCCCCCATCCAGTGGGTGACGGAGAAGGGCAACCCGAAGAAGGTCAGCATCGACAACGCCTGCGGCCTGCAGGTCGGGGTGCAGAAGGACACCGTCGAGGTGCCCGACCTGGAAGCCCGGTCGAAGAAGTGCGTCGCCGCCGGCAAGCCGAAGATCGGCGTGCAGGCGCTGCCCGGGCAGGACACGGTGACCAGCAACGTCGTCACCGGCAAGTACGACGCGATGACGGCGGACCTACCGATCGCGGTGTACGCCGTGCGGCAGAGCCAGGGCAAGCTCGCCCTGCTCGGTGAGCCGTACGGCCAGGCGCCGTACGGCTTCATCGTCGGCCACGACCAGAAGAAGTTCGCCGACGCGCTCGCCGCCGCCACCAAGGCGGTCATCGACGACGGCACCTACGCCAAGATCCTCAAGAAGTGGGGCAACCAGAAGGGCGCCATCACCGCCGACCAGGTGAAGGTCGAGTCCGCCGCCTCATGAGCGAGACCCGCACCCAGTCCCCGTCCGGGCCGGCGGACGCCATCGAGGCGGTGCCGGTCCGCCATCCGTGGCGGTGGGCCGCGAGCGCGGTCATCGTCGTACTGACCGCGATGTTCGTGCACATGCTGCTCACGAACACGGCGTTCCAGTGGGACTTCATGGCCCGCAACGCGTTCTCCGGTCCGGTCCTCGACGGCGCCCGCACCTCGATCGTGCTCACGGTCGTGGCGATGGCGATCGGGATCGCGCTCGGCGTGGTGCTCGCGGTGATGCGGCTGTCGGCCAACCCGATCCTGTCCTGGATCGCCTGGCTGTACATCTGGTTCTTCCGTGCCGTACCCCGCGTCGTGCTGCTGGTGCTGTTCGGCAACCTCGGCATTCTCTACAAGCGGTTCGAGTTCGGTGTGCCGTTCGACTGGGCGCTGGCGGACCTGCTGGGCGTGGACCTCGGCGGCCGGCTGTTCGGGTTCGACGCCCGTACGGTCATCTCCGGTTTCGTCGCCGCCATCCTGGGCCTGGCGTTGTCGGAGGCCGCCTACATGGCCGAGATCGTGCGCGCGGGCATCGAGTCCATCCCGCAAGGCCAGCTTGACGCTGCCGGATCACTCGGCATGTCACGGGCGCTCACGCTGCGGCGGATCATCCTCCCGCAGGCGATGCGGGTGATCGTGCCGCCGACGGGCAACGAGACCATCGCGATGTTGAAGGACACCGCACTGGTCGCCTACGTCCCGGCGTACGAACTCTGGTTCCAGTTACAGGGCATCGGCAGCCGCACGTTCCAGGTGTTCCCGATGCTGGTCGCCGCCTGCCTGTGGTATCTCGCGATGAGCAGCGTCCTGATGCTGTTCCAGCACTTCGTCGAACGACACTTCGCCCGCGGAGCTTCCTCCCGGTCGGGGCGGTCCACGGGTGCGGCGCGCACGACCTGGATGCGGCTCGGCCGCGGTGGGGCAGGTGGCTCATGACGACACCGGCGAGCATCGGCGCCGACGGCACCCAGGGCGTGCCGAACACCGCGGAGATGGTGCGGGCCGAACAGGTGCGCAAACGCTTCGGGAGGCACGAGGTGCTCCGCGGCGTCGACCTCGGCATCGCCACCGGCCAGGTGTGCTGCGTGATCGGACCGTCCGGCTCGGGCAAGTCGACGTTCCTTCGCTGCATCAACCACCTGGAGAAGATCGACGGTGGCCGGCTGTGGGTGGACGGCGAGCTCGTGGGCTACCGCCAGCGCGGCAACCGGCTGCACGAGCTGAAGCCGAGCGAGGTGGCGGCGCAACGCCGCGAGATCGGCATGGTCTTCCAGCAGTTCAACCTGTTCCCGCACATGAGCGCGGTGGAGAACGTCATGGAGGCGCCGGTACGCGTACGACGCGAGTCCAGGTCGGCCGCCCGCGACCACGCCGAGCAACTGCTGGAGCGGGTCGGGCTGCGCGACCACCTGCGCAAGTACCCCGCCCAGCTGTCCGGCGGGCAGCAACAGCGGGTGGCCATCGCCCGCGCCCTTGCCATGCGCCCGAAGCTGATGCTGTTCGACGAGCCGACCTCGGCGCTGGACCCCGAACTCGTCGGTGAGGTGCTGGAGGTGATGCGTCAACTCGCGCTGGACGGCATGACCATGGTCGTCGTCACGCACGAGATGGGCTTCGCCCGCGACGTCGCCGACAGCGTGGTGTTCATGGACGACGGCGTCGTGGTCGAGTCCGGCAGGCCGTCGGACGTGCTCACCGACCCGCGGCACGAACGCACCCGCGTCTTCCTCCAGCGGGTCCTGCACACGCGTACGGAGGAGGACCGGGCCGGCCGCTGACCTCAGTCCCCTCGGCTTCCGTGTCCGTGGCGGTTCCGGCGAAGGTCCGCGCGGCCCGCTCGTACTCGGCGGGCGACGGCGTTGACGAGCCGGAGCCGGTTGATCACGACGGCGACCAGATCCTGCGGCGGCACCGCGCCGACCTGCCACGAGTCGACACCTTCGTGCGGGTTGTCCCGCTCCACCCACCAGCCCTCGGGCTCGCGGCGGACCAGCCGTTTCACCGACAGCGGCCGGTGCGGCAGCCGGACCAGGACCAGCGAACCCGGGCGGACGGGGACATCGGGCTCCCCTGCGGTTTCGCTGGTGTTGTAGCGCACCACCAGCCGGTCTCCGTCCCGTAGCGTCGGCTGCATGGAGCGGCCGCGCACGACGGCGATTCCGAACCGCGGCACAAGCTCCCCCGCTCACCAGTGTTTGAATGCGGTAGTAGTGTCACAAGACGTTGCAAGGGAACATAACCACCCAGACACGGTTGGGAAGGAAGGGCGAGGATGTTTTCGCGTCTGTTCGCACCGGCAGTGGAAGTTTCGGCACACTGTGATCTGCCGTGCGGGGTGTACGACCCGGCCCAGGCACGGATCGAGGCCCAGTCCGTCAAGGCGATCATCGAGAAGCTCGAGGGCAACTCCGACCCCGACTTCCGGGTTCGGGCCCTGCTGATCAAGGAGCAGCGGGCCGAGCTCGTCAAGCATCACCTGTGGGTGCTGTGGACCGACTACTTCAAGCCGCCGCACTTCGAGAAGTACCCGCAGCTGCACACCCTGGTCAACGAGGCCACCAAGCTCGCCGGCGCCTCGGGCACCAAGGGCTCGGCCGACCTCAAGGCAGCCGACCAGCTGCTCGCCAAGATCGACGAGATCGCGGACATCTTCTGGGAGACCAAGAAGGCAGCCTGAGCCGTTCCGGCCCCGGCGACCGCGCACGGCCACGAACCGCACCGACTCCCGCGACGCGGGAGCGGTGCGGTTCGTGCTTTTCCACCGGCGCACCAGAGCGTTCGCACACCGACACACCGACACACCGACACCCCGCTTCGACACGCCGCACAGACGCAGCGCACCGGCACATCAGAGGGCGCATCACGCTGTCACGTGCAGCAACGTGCTTTGCACTCCCCGTCGCCAAACCTGCCACCAGCAGGTAGTCTCCCGGCGTACGGTGGGGCTGTCGCGACCGAAGCCTGCGACCGAAGGCCTGACCGACAGGTTCGACCACCTCGACGACGCGCACCCGGACCTTCGCGCGCACTTCCGTCGAGGGCCCCCTGCAACCACCTGCGGAGGAACCCCCAGTGACCGAGGTACCGCACAGCGCCGAGGCGGAACATGGCGACCAGGACACCGACGTCGTGGAGCTCGGCGTACCCGCACGAACCGCGTACGTCTCGGTCCTGCGCACAACGGCAGCCGCGTTGGCGGCCCGACTCGACTTCACCCTCGACGAGATCGAGGACCTGCGTATCGCCGTCGACGAGGCGAGCGCACTCCTGCTCCACCAGGCGGTGGCCGGTTCGCAGCTGCGATGCCGGTTCGAACTCGCCGGTGACGAGCTCACCGTCGCGGTGACGGTCCACTCGCGCAACCCGCGAGTGCCCGCCCGAAACTCCTTCTCCTGGACAGTGCTCACCGCACTCGCCGGCCAGGTCGACACCCTCGTCGAGCCCGAACACCAGCGGGCAACCGTCACGCTGACCAAGCGTGGCGAGACCGCGGGCCTGGCACACCCGTCGGGTGGCGCCGTCCGCACCCTCGACGACGCGCGCAGCCAGCGCAGCCGAGGTCACCGTAAGCACACCGGCGAATCCGGAACGTCGCCCGAGGGCAACGCCGCGTCCGGCGGCACCTCGGCGGAGTTGCCGCCACGGGGAAGAGGCGCGGCAGAGAAATGATCGAGCACCCAGTGACGCATGATTTCGGGCCGGCGCCGGAAGACCTGCCGGGCCGGGACCGGGTGCTCGACACCCGGACGCTGACCCGCGAACTCTTCGCCCATCTCGGGCGCATCGACAGCGACGACCCGCGCAGGGGCAAGGTCCGCGACCGGCTGGTGGAGATGCACCTGCCGCTGGTCGAACATCTCGCCCGCCGGTTCCGCAACCGCGGCGAGCCGCTGGACGACCTGGTGCAGGTCGGCACGATCGGCCTGATCAAGTCGGTGGACCGGTTCGACGCCGAACGCGGCGTGGAGTTCTCCACGTACGCCACACCCACCATCGTCGGCGAACTCAAGCGACACTTCCGCGACCGCGGCTGGGCCATCCGGGTCCCCCGCCGGCTGCAGGAGCTGCGGCTGTCCCTCGCCACCGTGACTGGTGACCTCACCCAGGAACTCGGCAGAGCGCCGACGGTCAGCGAACTCTCGGGCAAGCTCGGCGTGCGGGAGGAAGAGGTCCTCGAGGGGCTGGAGTCTGCCAACGCCTACAGCACCCTGTCCCTCGACGCACCCGACCAGGGGCAGGACGACGCACCCGCGGTCGTGGACTCCCTCGGCACCGAGGACGAGGCACTGGAAGGCGTGGAGTATCGCGAGGCCCTGCGGCCGTTGCTGTCGCAGCTTCCCGAGCGGGAGAAGCGCATTCTGCTGCTGCGGTTCTTCAAGGGGATGACGCAATCACAGATTGCGGCCGAGGTCGGCATCTCGCAGATGCACGTGTCCCGGTTGTTGTCGCGTACGCTCGCGCAACTTCGCGAACGCCTGCTGCAGGACTGACGCTCCGGCGGCCCGCCGAACGGCCGACGCGAAACCGGCGCGCGCTCTACTCCCGGAACACCATCGTCGACGGCGGCGCCAGGACGAGCACCAGCGTGAGGATCGCCGCCACCAGCATGCCCACGCCGACGACGGTCGTACTCCCCGACAGGAGTTCGTACCCCAGCGGCAACATCAGCAACTGGATCGCGACCACCGGACCGCGACTCCACCGGCGGCCACGCAGCAGACCCCACGCCAGGAAACCGAGCCCGACCCCGGCGGCGAGTACGAACACACCCGCGCTGGCGGCGATCCCCATGCCGCGCGGGCGGGTGATGATCGCCTCGACGGTCAGCCAGCCGCCGGCCACCACCGCCCCCAGCGCCTCCAGCCCGACCACGACCGCCGCGGCGATCAACGTGACCGGCGTGCGCGCGGGCCGGCCGACCGGACCGGAGACCGGCTCCGCCGGAGGGTTCGCCGGCTGGTTTGACGGCCGGTTTGACGGCCGGTTCGCCGGTGTGGACGGCTTCGGTGAGGGGTTGGTACGTCGGCGGGACATACCGCGAAGGTTACCGAGCAGGCGGTTGGCGGATACCGCCGAACGACCCGAGCCGGCCCGTCGGTATCCTGTGTGGTTTGCGACGACATGTTCGGTGCGTGTAGATCAACATCACACAGGGTGACCGTTGGGCCCGGTTTGTGACGTAACCGACATGGACTTTTCCGCGGCATAACGCGGAAAGGGTCTTGTGTATCGCTGGCAGAGTTGAAACTATCGAGCCTGCAGAGAGGCGCAGGCACCCGATCGGTGCGTGTGCCGGGGGCTGACGTACAGCGATCACGTTTGTGTGACCGACGCCAGGACGCTGGTGTGCGCTCGTTGTCACGCAACAGATCGTGAAAGTGTTCACACAGCAGAATTCAAGCCAACTGCGAGGCCGGTGGATCCGGCACGCAACGAACTGAGGAGTGAAGCCTTGATGGACTGGCGCCACCGGGCCATCTGCCGGGACGAGGACCCTGAGCTGTTCTTCCCCATCGGGAACACCGGGCCCGCGCTCCTGCAGATCGAGGAGGCCAAGGCGGTCTGCCGTCGTTGTGAAGTCGTCGACCTCTGTCTGCAGTGGGCCCTTGAAACCGGCCAGGATGCCGGAGTCTGGGGCGGAATGAGCGAAGAGGAGCGACGGGCGCTCAAGCGCCGCGCCGCCCGCTCCCGGGCCCGCATCATCTGATTTCGCGACGCGTTGGAACAGCCCCTGCCCCATCGGGCGGGGGCTTGTTTCATGTCCGCATGTTTTCAGGTCCGCTTGTTTTCGGGTCTGCTTCCAGGTCCGCTCGGCGTCAGAGGTGTGCGTGCCGGCCGCGACCGCGCGGCTGCCCCTCGTCGGGAAGATCGACCACCACCCGCGTGCCACTGCCTTCCTCCCGGCCGCCGATCGACAGCACCCCGCCGAGTTCGCTCTCCACCAGGGTGCGGACGATCTGCAGGCCCAGCTGACCGGAGCGCTCCACGTCGAAGTCCGCGGGGAGCCCCTGGCCGTCGTCCTCGACGACGACCCGCAGCCGGCCCGCGGACCGGTCGGCGATCACCTCGACCCGGCCGCCCCGCCGGCCCACCCCGTGCTGGACGGCGTTCTGCGCGACCTCGGTGATCACCATCGCCAACGGCGTCGCCGTCTCCGCGCCGAGCAGACCGAACGACCCGACCCGCCGGGGCACGACCCTGGTCTCCGGAACCGACACCTCGGCCACCATCGCCAGCACCCGGTCGGCCACCTCGTCGAACTCCACGCGTTCCTCGAACGCCGTCGACAGAGTCTCGTGCACGATCGCGATCGTGCCCACCCGCCGGACCGCTTCCTCCAGCGCCTCCCGGCCACCGGCCGCCCCGATGCGGCGAGCCTGCAAGCGGAGCAGGGCCGCCACCGTCTGCAAGTTGTTCTTGACACGGTGGTGGATCTCTCGAATGGTCGCGTCCTTGGTGAGGAGTTCGCGTTCGCGCCGGCGTAGGTCGGTGACGTCGCGAAGCAACACCAGCGCACCCACCTGGGTCGCGTTCGGCACCAACGGGATCACCCGCATGGTGACCACCGCGCCGTTGTTCTCCACCTCGGTCTGGCGGGGCGCGCGACCGGAGATGAGCACCGGGATCGCCTCGTCCACCGGGCGGCGCGACGGCGGCAGCAACCCGGCGGTGATCGTTCCCAGGTGGCAGCCGAGGAGATCGCCGGTCAGGCCGAGCCGGCGATATGCCGACTGCGCGTTGGGACTCGCGTACGTCACGACCCCATCCACGTCGAGCCGGACCAGACCGTCACCCACCCGCGGCGCCGCGTCGAGGTCGGCCCGCTCACCGGGCAACGGAAACCCGCCCTCGCTGATCATCTGCGCGAGATCCGCCGCCGTCTTGAGGTACGTCAGCTCAAGCCGGCTTGGCGTTCGGACCGAGAGCAAGTTCGTGTTGCGGGTGATGACGCCGAGCACCCGGCCGGCGCGCCGCACGGGGATGCTCTCGATCCGGACCGGCACCTCGTCGCGCCATTCCGGGTCGCCCTCCCGGCAGATCCGGCCGTCGTCGTAGGCGGTGTCCAGCAACTGCCGGCGGCCCCGTGGCACGAACGACCCCACCAGGTCGTCGAGGTGGGCGGTCGGCCCGGTCGTCGGGCGCATCTGCGCGCATGCCCAGAAACCCAGCCCCTCCCGGTCGGGAACCCACAGGACGAGATCGGCGAACGACAGGTCCGCGAGCATCTGCCACTCGGCCACCAGCCGGTGCAGCCACTCACGATCGAGCTCGGCGAGCTCGGTGTACTGGCGGACCACGTCATCGAGGGAGGGCACGCCGAGAGCGTAACCGGCGGGTGTACCGGCTCGTCTCCCGAAGCCGGGCCGGCGGTCGCGCGGCTCGGGAGGACACGAGCCGGGCAGCCCGTTTCGGGGCATGCGCTAGTCTCGCCGCCTGCGGCGGTTTGATCACGCCCGCGCGGTCCTCGATAGCACGCGTCGTACGCGTATGTCTGGAAGGATGTCCCCGTGGGGGTTCGGTCAGGTTACTGGGAACACATCCGCGCCAGCGGTTTCAGGCTGCCTGACGACCGCCCCCTCGACGATCTGACCGCCGAGCTCGTGCAGATGCTCGGCGACCCCGACCCGCGGGTCCGCGACGGCATCGCCCGGCCGGTGCTCCTCACCTGGATCGGCGACGGCGTCTACGACGACCTGCTGCCCGGTTTCGGCGACGGGGTGGCCGAGGGGCTGTACACCGGGCTCGGCGACGACGGCACCGACACCGTGTTCCGGCGCGCCGGCTCCGCCAGGTTGCTGGCCGAGGCGGTGCTGCGCGACCAGGTGGCCCGGGTGCTGCACTCCGACGCGATCTTCCGCTGGGGCGACCGGGCGGCGTCGTGGCTCGTCCGCGAACGCGATCTACGCGGGTACGTCGACGGGCGCGGCTGGGCGCATGCGGTCGCCCACGGCGCCGACCTGCTCGCCGCGCTGGCCCGCTCCGAACACTTCGAGAAGCTCGAGCTCACCGTGCTGCTCGACGTGGTGGCCGACCGGCTGCTGACCCCCTCCGGCTACTACTTCCGCAACGGTGAGGACGACCGGCTGGCGTTCGCGGTGATGACCGTGCTCCACCGCAACCTGCTCGACGTCGACGTGCTGGAGCCGTGGGTCGAACGCCTCGCCGCCGCGTTGGCTCCGCCGACGGTCGAGGACGACGAGCCCAGGCCGGAGTGGCCCACCCCGGTCGCCGGCAACACCGGTTCCTTCCTGCGTGCGCTCCACCTCCAGCTCGCGCTCGGAGTCGTCGGTCAGCAGACGCCGCGCGACGTGGCGTTGTTCGGAGCGCCTCCGCACGTACGCGCCGACCTGCTGCTGGTCCTGTTGCGGGTGCTGCGGGCCAGCCGGCCGGGGTTGTTCTCCGCGCCCTCGCGCTGACGTTTCCCGCGCTTCACGTCGACGTCCCACCTGCCTTCACGTCGGCGTCGCACCTGCCTTCACGTCGGCGTCGCACCTGCCTGAACGTCGGCGAACCACACGCCTTCGCACTCACGTTCCCGCGACTTCATGGTCGACGTCAGGGCGCGTCGCGGTCAGAACCCTTTCCCTGAACCGGGCCGGGCACTACTCTCGTCGCGGCTGTCCAGCACGAAGGGGTCGACGGACGGCGTCGTAGGCCGACGGAGGTTGTCATGGTGGCACCAGCAGCACGCGGATCCACACCACTGGTCACACCCACCCGGGTGGTGGTCGCGGTGCTGCTCGCCGCGCCGTTCGTGGGCACGTTGTGGGTGACGTCGTACGCCCGGGTGGAGCCGCGCCTCGGCGCGTTCCCGTTCTTCTACTGGTACCAGATCCTGTGGATCTTCATGTCCGCCCTGTGCACGATCGCGGCCTACCTGCTGGTGCGACGGGAGAACCGCCGGCGCGGCAGCACGACGTCGACCATGACAGCCGGTGACGCCGGCACCGCGACCACGCCGACCGACCGGACCGAAGGCGGTACTCGATGAAACCCGGGATTGACGCCACCGCTCTCGCGGTGGTCGTGGTGTTGTTCGTCGCGGTGACGGTGCTCGGCTTCAAGGCCGCCCGGTGGCAGCGGGGTGATTCGCTGGCCAGCCTGGACGAATGGGGCCTGGGCGGCCGGCGGTTCGGTACGTGGGTGACGTGGTTCCTGCTCGGCGGCGACCTCTACACCGCGTACACCTTCGTCGCCGTGCCGGCGGTGATGTTCGCCTCCGGCGCGCAGGGGTTCTTCGCGGTGCCGTACACGATCATCGTGTATCCGTTGGTGTTTCTGTTCCTGCCGCGGCTGTGGTCGGTGTCGCACCGGCGCGGCTACGTCACCCCGGCCGACTTCGTGCAGGGACGCTTCGGCTCCCGCGCGCTCGCCCTGGCGGTCGCGCTCACCGGCATCCTGGCCACGATGCCCTACATCGCCTTGCAGCTGGTCGGAATCCAGGCCGTGTTCGAGGTGATGGGCCTGGGCGGCTCGGGCAACATCCTGCTCGCCGACGCCCCGCTCTTCCTCGCGTTCGCCGTCCTGGCCGCCTACACCTACTCCTCCGGCCTGCGCGCGCCCGCGCTGATCGCGTTCGTCAAGGACCTCCTGATCTACCTCGTGATCGTGGTGGCCGTCGTCTACATCCCCACCAGGCTGGGCGGTTGGGGCGGCATCTTCGACGCGGCGGAGAAGAAGTTCACCGCCGCCGACGGCGCGGCCGGGCATCCGGCGGACTTCTCCTTCGCCGCGGTCGGCCAGGCCTGGCCGTACGCCACGCTGGCGCTGGGCTCGGCGATGGCGTTGTTCATGTACCCACACGCGATCACCGCCGTCCTGTCGTCGAAGAACCGTTCCGTGCCGCGCCGCAACGCCGCGATCCTGCCGGCGTACTCCTTCCTGCTCGCCCTGCTCGCCCTGCTCGGCTTCATGGCGATCGCGGCCGGGATCAAGCCCGTCGGGCTGAACGGCAAGCCCAACGCGCAACTGTCGGTGCCGATGTTGTTCGACGCGATGTTCCCGAGCTGGTTCGCCGGGGTGGCCTTCGCCGCGGTCGCGATCGGCGCGCTGGTACCCGCCGCGATCATGTCCATCGCCGCGGCCAACCTGTGGACCCGCAACGTCTACAAGGCGTTCCTGCGCCCGGGTGCCAGTCACGCCGCGGAGGCCCGGCAGGCCAAGCTGGTCTCGCTGGTGGTGAAGTTCGGCGCGCTGATCTTCGTGCTGGGCCTGGACAAGAGCTTCGCCATCAACCTGCAGTTGCTCGGCGGCATCTGGATCCTGCAGACCTTCCCCGCCATCGTCTTCGGGCTCTACACCCGGTGGTTCCACCGCTGGGCGCTGTTCGCCGGGTGGGCGGTCGGCATGGCCTACGGCACCTGGACGGCGTACAACATCCCCAACCCGCTCACCGGCGCGCAGCACTTCGGCGGGTCCACCGCCAGCATTCCGCTGCTCGGCGAGAAGGGCTACGTCGCGATGACGGCGTGGGTGCTCAACGTCGTGGTGACCGTGGTCGCGACCCTGGTCCTGCGGGCGCTGAAGGTTCCGAACGGACAGGACCACACCGAGCCCGGCGACTACCTCGCCGACGCCGGCGAGGCGGGTGTGCGGGACGTGGTGACCCCGGGCGCGACCGGAAAGTCCGGCGCGGCCGCGGAGGCGTAACCCGGGCGGGAGAGGACTACCGCACGGTAGGTTTTCGGACATGACCGAGATCGAGCAGGCGGGCTCGGGGGGCTCCGAGAGCTCGGGGGTGCGCGAAGGACACGGAGGCGACCTCGCGGTCGCGGTGGCCCGGGCACACGGTGTCTCCGCGATGTTCACCCTGTCCGGCGCCCACGTCTTCCCGCTGTACGACGCGGCTGTCGGCGGCTCCGAGCGGCCCTCCCCTCCCCCGCTGCGCCTGGTCGACGTCCGGCACGAGCAGACCGCGGTGTTCGCGGCCGAGGCGGTCGGCAAGCTCACCCGCACACCCGGCCTGGCCGTGGTCACCGCCGGTCCGGGTGTCACCAACGCGGTGAGCGCGGTGACCCAGGCCCACCAGGCGGGGGCGCCGTTGGTGCTGCTCGGTGGCCGCGCGCCGACCCAGCGGTGGGGTGCGGGCAGCCTGCAGGAGCTGGACCATCCGCCGTTGCTCGCCCCGGTCACCAAGCTGGCCGCGACCGTACCCACCGTGGACGAGATCGTCCCGGCGGTGGACCAGGCGTTCCGGCTCGCGGGCACGCGGCACCGCGGCCCGGTCTTCCTCGACGTACCCATGGACCAGCTCTACAGCCGCACCTCCGCGTCGGTGCCCGAGGTGGCCGAGCCCGACCTCGGCGAGCCGGACGCGGAGGCAGTCGGCGAGATCGCCAACCTGCTCGCGTCCGCCCAGCGTCCGCTGCTGGTGCTCGGCTCCGACGTCTACCTCGACCGTGCCGACTGCGCCGCTCGCACGCTGGTCGAGGAACTCGAGCTGCCGGTCGTCGTCAACGGCATGGGGCGCGGCATCTTCCCGCCCGGGCACCCGCAGCTGGTGTCCCGGGCCCGATCGACCGCCGTCGGGCGCTGTGACCTGGCCATCGTGGTGGGTACGCCGCTGGACTTCCGGTTGGCGTACGGCTCCTTCGGTGGCCGCGACGGCGCGCCGCCGGCGAAGGTCGTGCACGTCGCCGACGCAGCGGACCAGCTGGCCCGGCACGTACCCCTCGCGGCCGCAGCGGCCGGGCCGTTGCGGGTCACGCTGGCGACCCTGGCCACCGCCTGGGAGCAGGTGCTGCGCCGCCCCGGCTGGACGTCCTGGACCGCCGAGCTGCGGGCGAGTGACCAGGCGGCCCGGGCCCGCGACGCCGCGCTGCTGACCGCGGACGCCGACCCGATCCACCCCGCCCGCGTCTACGGCGAGCTCCGCCGCCAGCTGGCCGAGGACGCCGTGCTCATCGGCGACGGCGGCGACTTCGTGTCGTTCGCCGGGAAGTACGTCGAGCCGGCCCGCCCAGGATGCTGGCTGGATCCCGGGCCGTTCGGCTGTCTCGGAGCGGGCCTCGGCGCGGCGATCGCCGCACGGGTGAGCCGGCCGTCCTCACAGGTCGTGCTGCTGCTCGGCGACGGCGCCGCCGGGATGTCGCTGCTCGACGTCGACACGCTCGTACGACACCGGCTGCCGGTCGTGATGGTCGTCGGCAACAACGGCTGCTGGGGGCTGGAGAAGCACCCCATGCGGATGCTGTACGGCTACGACGTCGCCACCGACCTGGCGCCGGCCACCCGCTACGACGAGGTGGCGCGCGCCCTGGGCGGGGCCGGCGAGACGGTCACCCGCCCGGACGACATCGGCCCGGCACTGCGCCGGGCGTTCGACTCCGGTGTGCCGTACCTCCTCAACGTGCTCACCGACCCCGAGATCGTCTACCCGAGGGCCACCTTCGGCGTCTGAGCGGCCGCCGGGGCACCCCGGGCGGTCCTGCCGGTCTGGTTGGCTGTCGGTTGCCTCGGCTATAACGGACGGATGCTTGTCCGCGACGCCCGCCCGAGCGAGTACGACGCCGTGAGCCGCCTGCTGGGCGAGGTCTACGGCGGCGAGCAGTTGGTCCATCCCAACTACCTCCCTGCCCTGGGCGACACCCGAAGCCGCGCCGAGGACCCCGCGACGGACGTGCTCGTCGCGGTCGACGCCGGCCGGGTGGTCGGCACCGCCACGCTCACCCTGCCCGGCACGCGCTGGACCGAGGATCCGCCCGAGGAGGCAATGCTGCGGATGCTCGCGGTCGCTCCGGAGGCGCGTCGCGGAGGCGTCGGCACCGCGCTGATCGAGGAGTGCGCCGCGCGAGCCCGGCTGGCCGGGGAGGCCACCCTCGCGTTGTCGACCACCGATTCCATGGTCGAGGCCCAGCGCCGCTACGCACGCCTCGGCTTCGTGCGGGTGCCCGAGCGCGACTGGGTGACGATGTCGGGCGAGCCCCTGCGTGGCTACGTCCGCTCACTGCCGTCGGCGCCGGCGATCCGGGAGGCCCGTCCGGAGGAATACTCCGCTGCCGGGCAGGTGACGCTGGTGGCCTACCAGCGCGGCGGCCTGCTGGCCGGCACCGACGACTACGCCGAGACGCTGCTCGACACCAAGCGGCGGGCGCTCGAGGCGTCGCTGCTGGTGGCCGTCGACGAGTCCGGCGGAGTGGTCATCGGCGAGGCCGAGGGCACGGTGCTGGGCACGGCGACGTACTGTCCGCCCGGGTCGCCCTACCACGAGCTGAGCGGGCCGGGTGAGGGAGAGTTCCGGATGCTCGCGGTGGCGCCGGCCGCCCAGGGCCGTGGCGTCGGCGAGCTCCTCGTCCGTACGATCCTGCGGCGGGCCCACGCGGACGGCCACCACGCGGTGGTGCTGTCGACGACGGCGGGCGCACACCGAGCACACCGGCTGTACGAACGCCTCGGCTTCGACCGGGTGCCGGACCGCGACTGGCAGCCCGTGCCGGGTCTCACCCTGCTCGCCTACCGCCGCGAGATCTGACCGGGAGGCCATCGGACCGCGTGCTCAGGGCCGCGGGTTCGCGACAACGCCTGGCCTGCCCCAGGGCGTGTTGCGCCCTAGTCGAGTACGACGAGCAGGTCGCCTTCCTGGACGACCTCGCCCGGCTTCACGGTGACCTCGCGCACCCGGCCGGCGTGCTCGGCGAGGACGGGAATCTCCATCTTCATCGACTCCAGCACCAGCAGCATCTGCCCCGCCTGTACGGGGTCGCCGGACTGCACCGCGACCTCGAAGACGTTGGCGACCATCTCCGCCCTGACCTGCTCGGCCACAGCCTCTCCTTCCCCTGGACCGCCCGCCATCCAATCACGCCGAGCGCGGCCGGCAACGTCATCTGCCGGTCGCCACGCCGTCAGCGGGGAGCCGGCGTCACCCGGTCCAGGACCCTCGCCAGCGAGGCGACGACCCGCGGGTCGTACTCGTAGGCCATCCCGAGCCTGAGCCCTTCCAGGGCCTCCAGCCGCGCGTCCTCGCTGGTGGCCCGGCCCACCATGTCGTCGTAGGCGTTGACGACCTTGATGATCCGGCTCTCCTGCGGCACGGTCGGGTCGTCGGGCAGGTGCGGGCGGCGGTACGGCTCGGACTGGGCCTCCACCACCTCCGCGACGTCCTCCAGGACGCCGGCCTGTCGGACGACCTGCGCGCCGAAGGTCGCGATTCGCCGGCGCTCGTCCGGGGTCACCAGCACGGTCGCGCCGCCGGGGATCGCGTCGACGAGGGAGAGCTGGCCGAGGTCGTGCATGAGGGCGGCGTACTGCAGCACCCGCATCCGGCGTTCGGGCAGACCGAGGTCGCGGCCGATGGCGAGGGCGAGTTCGGTGACCCGGCGGGCGTGGCCGGTGTCGGTGTAGCCGCCGACCTCGGTGGCCCGCGACAGCGCCTGGATGGTCTGCACCTGCGTACGCCTGATCGCGGCGTACCGGCGGAAGGACAGCTGGGCCAGCAGCAGCGGGATGGTGACCAGCGGCAGACCCCACAGGCCGACCTCCCAGGTGGCCAGCGGGATGAGTACACCGGTGGAGGCGATCGCCGCGCCGATGCCGAAGAACGCGCCGAGCTCGTTGCGCAGCAGCGCCCGGAACGGCCCCCACTGCTGGCTGGCCGCGACCCCGGCGGCCAGCACCGCCTCCAGCGGCCAGGCGACCAGGCCCACGATCACCGTGAGCAGGACGTAGTCGGAGGGGACATGGCTGTCGAACGCGGCGAACAGGTCGTTGTCGAGGACCAGCGGACGGAACAGCAGGGCGACACCGGCCACCACGAGCACCCGCCGGGCGATGCCCTCCAGCTCGGCCGACCGGCCGGCGAGCACGTGTGGAAGCGCGCCCGCGAGCATCCCGCCGGAGGTCACCGCGACGGTCTGCAGGATCGAGTGGGACGCCCGTCCCTCGGTGGGCAGATGACTGAGCAGGGCGTACCCCAGTGCCGTGGCCAGCCCGATCGGCGCCTGCACCCGGTCGTCGGGCAGCCGCAACCGCACCATTTCCCCGACCGCGACGAGGCACCCGAACACGCCCGCGACCGCCGGCGCCGCGACACCGCGCATGGCGGTCTCGACCACCGCGACCAGCACCAGGACACCGGCGCACACCGACAGCAGGACCGAGCCGTCCAGTCGCGGGTGGGAGCGGTACGGCGCCAGCGTGCCGCTCACGGGGCCGCCTCGGCCGAGCCCTCGACCTGGGGCGGATGCACCGGGTCGTCGTGGTCGAAGACGACCTTCTGCTCGGCCGCGGGCACCGGCTGCACCGGCTGCGCAGGCGCGGGCTGCCACCCTTCGCGCTCGACGGCGGTGACGAACTGGTCGACAAGCTCGGGGTCGAAGTGGCTCCCGCGACAGCGCTGAAGCTCGTCCAGTGCCTCCGGGACCGGGCGGGCGGCGCGATAGGAACGCACGCTGGTCATGCAGTCGAAGGCGTCGGAGATCGACAGCACCCGGGCGAACACCGGGATGTCGCCGGCCCGCAGCCCGGAGGGATAGCCGGTCCCGTCGTAGCGCTCGTGGTGGTGCATGATCCCGGCCCGGGCGTCTTCCAGGAACGCGATGTCGCCGACCACCTCGACGCCGTGCAGCGGGTGCTTCTTGATGGCCTCGAACTCCTCCTCGGTGAGCCGGCCGTCCTTCTGCAGAACCCGGGTGGGTACGCCGATCTTGCCGACGTCGTGCAGCAGGCCGGCCTCGGCCACGGCGTCCAGACGGTCGCCGTCCCAGCCGACCTGGGTGCCGAGCATCCGCGCGGCCCGTGCGACCCGCTCACCGTGGCCACGGGTGTAGAGGTCCTTGGTCTCGATCGCCTGGGCGAGTGCCTGCAGCGTGGACTGGTGGGACTTCTGCTCCGCGGCGTACTGCGCGAACGCCCACCGCGCGACCAGCAACGGCACCAGCAGCAGCAGACCGGCGAACGGGCCGAGCTGGCCGAGCCACAGCACGGCGAGCAGCAGGCCGAGGTAGGAGTAGCCGAGGAAGGAGAGGAAGACCTCGAGGAAGTTGGCGCGGAGTACGCGCACGGGCGCCCGGCCGCCGTCGAGCCAGAGAACTCCCATCAGCAGGGCGGCATTCGCCACGTGGTAGGCGACGATGGCCAGCGTGATCGGAAACAGGATCTGGGGGAACGAGCTACGGGCCAGCGCGCCGACCTCACCGCCCAGCGCGACGTAGGTGGCACCGCCGAGGAAGGTACAGACGACGTTCTGGGCGACGTTGTAGGTCCGCTTGTAGAGGGAGGTCTGTTGCCTGGTGGCGAACAAGGCGCCGATCAGCGCGGGAGCGCCCCACATTCCGAGGACCGGGTAGGTCGCCACCGCCACCACCGACGTGAGCGACACGTCGACATTACGGCCGAGCGGCGCCTTCAGCTGCACGGTCAGCAGAACCAGAGCGGCGAACCACGCGATGTCTGTCGGCCGCGAGACGTTGACGATCGAAATGACCGAGACCGAGGCAGCGACCACGCACAACCCCAGAACGTAAGCCCGGGTGGACCGACTCGGCATGGATGACCACTCTTCCTGACCGGCTGCGGTGCAGCTTAGCCGCAGTGGCAACCATCATCACGCCCACTCCCAGCCGCTCCAGTTCATGATGTCGCCTCCTCCTCAGGTATCAGCAAGGTTTCCGGAACCGCCTCCTGCCAGTTGCAGGCAGTCATCCCCGGCGGGCAGGTCTCCTTCGGCCGGGGTAACAGGCCGTGTCGTCTGGCGAAGGCACTTGCGTACTTCGAAGGTTCAGGTCATGCACGCGTGCGTGGTGGCCTCTGACCGAGTTGCTCGGCCGGGCCCACGGTCAGCTCCACTCCCAGCCGCGCCTGGCAGCCGGTGTGCTGGTGTGAACGACGTTCATAAGCCTGCCTTCCTTCGAGTGATGACGTGGGGCGAATCGACAAGGACCGGGGAAGCCAACACGGAGAGCTACATCAGGGGCGGATGCCTGCTGGCAAGATGATCACTTTCTGCCACCGAAACATCACCTCGGTCGGGGCTCCGCTGCTCGCTCGTAACCCGGCGAGGACGAGTCAACGGGGAAAGATCAGCGCGGTCAACTCCGTACTGGAGCCGCAACTCCGAAGAGTGATAATTACTCTTCGTAAGTACTCATGGGTAGGCTTTTGGCTGCAGAATCGCCCAAAGCGTCCTACCCACGAGGGAATTGGTCACGCTTCGTTCACGTGGTCAGACCGAGAATCCGGCAGATCACCCGACCGAAATCACACAGCGTCAACAGCGCCACGAGGCGTACACGGGTGCCAACAGGCTCGGAGTCGGCCGGCGTCGGGCCGCTCGTCGGCCCGGCAGGTGTCGCTCCATCGGACGATCGAGCGTCGATCACTGTGCGTGTTCGATGGTGAGTGGATCTCTGTCCTGCGAGCCATCCTGGCCGCGAAAATTTTCTACGCAGAGTCACAGGTTTTTTGACGCCCGCCCCTTCAGTTCGGCGCCGTCGGCCGGATGCCCTGCCGGAGGGAATCGGGGCTCGTGGGAAGATGCCGGGGCGTACGAACGCCTCGGCGCACCGTACGCGACACATGGACCACGAGAGGGTGACGAGATGGCGAAGAACGGAAGGCGACGTCGGGCCCGGCGCAAGAAGGCCGCCAACCACGGCAAGCGCCCCAACACCTGAGCCGCCGCCAGAGCGAGCCGGCCAGGCCACCAGGGTCTGGGCGCACCTCTGCGGCAGCCCTGGAAAGCGAACGGACCCCACCGCCGATGGCGGGGGGTCCGTCTTCGTCTCCGGCAAACCTGGAGAGCTCGGGTTCTCCGGCGTACCGGACTCGCGCGGGATCGCCGGGACTCAGCCAGCCGGCGGCCCGGAGTCCTCGCTGATCTCCACGTGCACCGCGCGGATGCGCAGAAGCACCTTCTGCCTAAGGTCGCTCGGCGGCTTGTCCTGACCGCAGGAGCGGGCCACCAGGGACTTCACCAGGCCTTCGAGGTCGTACTTCTGCAGACACGGTGCGCACTCGTCCAGGTGCCGCTGGATCTGCGAACAGTCCGCGTCCTCCATCTCCCGGTCGAGGAAGAGGAAGACCCGCTCCAGGACCTCCGAACAGTCGGTCTCGTGGGGCTTGCCGCAGCTCATGCGTCCTCGCCACCCTTCGCGTCCGCCGCCGGCACCAGCCCGCGTCCGCGGGCGTAGTCCTGCAGCAGCTCACGCAACTGGCGCCTGCCCCGGTGGAGCCGGGACATCACGGTGCCGATCGGTGTTCCCATGATGTCGGCGATCTCCTTGTAGGAGAAGCCCTCCACGTCGGCGAGATAGACGGCCATCCGGAAGTCGTCGGGCACCTGCTGCAAGGCCTCCTTGACGTCGGAGTCGGGCAGGTGCTCCAGCGCCTCCGCCTCGGCGGACTTGAGCCCGGCCGAGGTGTGCGACTCCGCGCGCGCGATCTGCCAGTCCTCGATCTCCTCGGTGGCGGCGCGCTGCGGCTCCCGCTGACGCTTGCGGTAGCTGTTGATGAAGGTGTTGGTCAGGATGCGGTACAGCCACGCCTTGAGGTTGGTTCCCTCGCTGAACTGGTGGAACGAGGAGTACGCCTTGGCGAAGGTCTCCTGCACAAGGTCATCCGCGTCCGCCGGGTTGCGGGTCATCCGCAGGGCAGCGTTGTACAGCTGATCCAGGAAGGGCAGCGCATCCCGCTCGAATCGGGCGCTCCGCTCCTCCGGCGTCTCGGCGTTCACGGCAGCTGTCATCGCCCGCGAGGATAGCCCCACCGAGGAGGAGCCGTCTTCGGGAGTCCACTCACGCCACGCCGCCACCGCCTCCGGCGGCTGGGCGGAGGGCGACGGGCGGTTCTGGCACGCGGCAACCACAAGGCCTCCTTCGCGACGGCGCCCGTCACTCGCGCGGCGCCGTCCGAGACCGAAAACACTCCCCGGCCCGCCGGAATTCCCGGTCGCCGGGAGGAACCCTCCCAGACCTCGCGGGTCGGACACCCGGGTCGGAAGCCCGCTCGGCGGAAGCCGTTCGGCCGAACGTCCCGCGGCCCGGCTCACGACTGCGGCAGCTCGGCCCCGGTCGTCCTGGCGATCCAGGCCAGCGTGGACTCGGCGACCAGGGTGAGCGCCTCCTCCTGGGTGACCAGGGCCGAGCGCGGCACCACGAAGCTGTGGTCGGCGCCCGGCACGGCCACCACCTTCTGCTCCTTCAGCCCCCTCGGCATGTTCCTCGGCCCGCCGAACGCGTCCCGCTCCCCCTGGATGACGAGCGTGGGCACTCCGGCGTGGCGGAGCTCGTCGGCGCGGGACCTGTCGGGACGGCCCGGCGGATGCAGCGGGAACGCCAGCGCCAGGCAGCCGACGGCGCCGAGCCTTCGGGCGGTCCGGCAGGCGACCCTGGCGCCCGCGCTGCGTCCGCCCACGATCAGGGGTGTCCGGGTGCGCATGCTGTTCAGCGCGGCGATCCAGGCCACGTCCAGCTTCTCCGGCGGAGACGCGATCTTTCGGCCGGCCACCCGCCAGGGCTGCTCGACGCGGATCACGGTCACTTCGTACTCGGGCAGCGCCTCGGCCAGCACCGCGAGATCCCAGGCGTCCACCCCGCCGCCGGCGCCGTGCCCTAGGACCAGCGTTACGGCCGTCCGGCGGCCCCGGTTGTAGATCAGGCGGGCGGGACCTTCCGGGGTCTCCACCACGCGTTCGCTCACGGTGTTCATGACGTCCTTATCCGCAGGGTGAACACACCCTAACGGGGGTCCGCCACGTCGCCCGCCTCTTCCGCCGGCAGCGGATCGAGCAGCTGCGGGCCGTTGTTACGGACGTTGTTGACCGCGGTCGAGACGGGGTACGCGTCCAGCCGTCCGGGCGCCGCGGGCACCAGGACCGAACGCAGTTGGTCGGCGTCGCCTCGGCGCGGGTCCAGCCAGGTGGAGTACTCCGCGGGCTCGACCAGCAGCGGCATCCGGTCGTGGATCCGGCCCAGCTCGTCCTCGGCGGTGGTGGTGAGCACCGTGCACGTCCACACGAACCGGTCGGGGTCGTCCTCGTTCTTGTCCGGGTCGCGCCAGATCTCGTACAGACCGGCCATTGCCAGCACGCCGCCGTCGCTGCGGTGGATGAAGAACGGCTGCTTGTGGCCCTTCTTCTCGCCGTACCACTCGTAGTAGCCGTCTGCGGGCACCAGGCACCGGCGGGACGCGAACGCCTTGCGGAACGCGGGCTTCTCCGCCGCGGTCTCCAGCCGAGCGTTGATCAGCCGGTTGCCGATCTTCGGGTCCTTCGCCCAGAACGGGATCAGGCCCCAGCGGACCGTACGGAGATGGCGTTCGAGCCCGGCGTCGTCGCCCTTGCCCGGCGGACGGTCCACCACGACCGCCACCTGCTTGGTGGGTGCGACGTTGAAGTCGGCCAGCTTCTCCCGCACGTCGACCTGGGTGACCTCGAACTCGCGGGCGAGATCCTCAGGGTCCCGGCTCAGCGAGTATCTTCCGCACACACCGACCACCTCCCGTGACCGGTCCGGGTGGACCGGCGCCGGCCCCCATTCTTCTGACACCCCGGCGGGGTGCCAAATCCCGGGTGCGGGCCGGTCGCCGCCACGCGTACGCTGGGCGCCAACGGCGACGACGGAGACAAGTAGCGCGGGCACCCCGGAGCCCAGAGAGCCGACCGGTAGCTGAGAAGGCGGCCTCCGACCCCGGCGCGAAGACACTCCCGAGCCGCGGGGAAGAACGCCGGTCTCGCGACCGGCAAGTAAGCCCCGCCGACCGGCCCCCGTCAACGGGCCCGAACGAGGCCTTCGGCCCCGCGTTCCGCGGGATCGACGGCGAAGGTGTGGTGGCACCGCGAGTCCCCCTCGCCCACACCCCAGGGGACGCAACCAGGCAGGGACCCGCCAAGAGACTGCCCAGCAGCCCCGGGGTCCCGCACCCGTGGGAGGTGACCACCATGCAGCGACCTGTCCAGGACTTCGAGCAGACCTCCGAGCAGACAGGTGTCCGTACTCTCGCCGCCGAGCTGCCCGCCCGGACCGGTGAGGACGTCCGGCTCGCGGGCTGGGTCCACCGCCGCCGGCGCCTCGCGTCCGTCACGTTCGTCGTACTCCGTGACCGCTCCGGTCTGGCCCAGGTCGTCGTGCGCGACCCGACCACCGTGGAACGCATCGAGGAGTACGCCGAGGAGACAGTCGTCGAGGTCACCGGGAAGGCCGTGGCCAACCCGCAGGCACCAGGAGGGGTCGAGGTCGACGAGCCGACCTTCACACCCCTCACCGACCCCGCACCGACCCCGCCGATCGAGCTGTGGCGCCCGGCTGTCAACGCCGGCCTGCCGACGTTGCTCGACCACGCGCCGGTCACGTTGCGGCATCCGCTGCTGCGGGCGCCGTTCGAGCTGGGGGCGGCGGCCGTCGCGGGGTTCCGGGAGACGCTGACGGATCTGGCGTTCACCGAGATCCAGACGCCGAAGATCGTGGCGTCGGCCACCGAGAGCGGCGCGAACGTCTTCCGGCTCGACTACTTCGGCCGGCCCGCCTACCTCGCCCAGTCGCCGCAGTTCTACAAGCAGACGATGGTGGGGGTGTTCGAGCGGGTCTTCGAGGTGGGTCCGGTGTTCCGGGCCGAGCCGCACGACACGGTCCGCCACTTGGCGGAGTACGTCTCGCTGGACGCGGAGTTCGGGTTCGTCCGGGACCACCGCGACGTCATGGAGGTCGTCTCCTCGGTCGTCGGCGGGATGCTGGCGGCGGTCGGCGAGCGGGCACCGGGCGCGCTGGACCGGCTCGGCGTGGAGCTGCCGAAGCTGCCACCGCGCGTGCCGGAGCTGCACTTCTCCGACGCACTCGCGCTGGTGGGCGCCGACCCGGACGAGCCGGACCTCGCGCCCGCGCACGAACGCGCGATCGGTGAGTGGGCGCTGCGCGAGCACGGCAGCGACTTCGTGTTCGTCGTCGGCTATCCGATGCGCAAGCGGCCGTTCTACACCCACCCGCAGCCGGACGACCCGCGCTGGTCGAACTCCTTCGACCTGCTGTTCCGCGGTGTCGAGCTCGTCACCGGCGGGCAGCGGCTGCACCGGTACGCCGACTATGTCGCGGCGCTGGAGGCGGCCGGCCAGCCGGCGGAGCCGTACGCGACGTACCTGGAGACGTTCAGGTACGGCATGCCGCCGCACGGCGGATTCGCGTTCGGGCTGGAGCGGTTCGTCGCCCGGCTGGTCGGCGCGGAGAACATCCGGCAGGTGACGCTCTTCCCGCGGGACCTGCACCGGCTGGCGCCCTAGGGCTGGGCCTGCCCGGCAACACCTCGTGTCCGGGTGCCGCGCCGATCGGCGCGGCACCCGGACACGAGCGCCACGCTGGGTGGCCGTCCGCCCGGATTCGGCCAGCGAGTCGGCGGCCGGAGGGAGGCGGAATGTTCGGACCACCCCCGGACGCGGTATGAAGATCCCATGACGCTCGTACGAATGATCGCTCGTCCGATGCTCGCGTCGACCTTCGTGGTCCACGGGGTCCGCGCGATCCGCAACCCCGACCCGCTGGTGCCGAGCGCGAAGTCGGTCACCGACCAGCTGGTGCCGACCGCCAAGCGAATTGCGCCGCCCGCGATCGCCGACCGGATTCCCGAGGACCCGCGCACCCTCGTCCGCATCAACGGCGCCGTCCAGGTCGTCGGCGGGATCGCGCTCGCCACCGGCGTCGGCCGCCGTTGGGGCGCGCTCGCGCTCGCCGCCTCGGTCCTGCCGACGACGTACGCCGGTCACGCGTTCTGGCAGGAGAGCGACGCGGAGGCGCGCGGCAGCCAGAAGGTCCACTTCCTGAAGAACGTCAGCATCTTCGGCGGACTGCTCCTCGCCGCGGTGGACACCGAGGGCAAGCCGGGCCTGGCCTGGCGGGCCAGCCACAGCGCCGAGCACACCCGCGCGGCGACCAGGCGGGTGACCCGCAGTGCCCGCCGGGAGGCGAAGATCGCCGCCCGGACCGCCCGGCAGGAGGCCAAGCTCGCCAAGCTGTTCGCCCGTCAGGAGGCCAGGCTCGCGGCCAAGGCGGCCAAGCCGGCCCGGATCACCCGCGGCACCAAGCGCGACGCGAAGCGGGCGGGCAAGGCCGCGAAGGCGCTGGGTTCGAGCGCCACGCACGCGGCCAAGCCGGTGCTGGCGAAGGCCGGTATCGGGAACTGACCCGGGCGAGGCCGAGCGACTTTCCGGCGCCGACCGGTCGGTGGACCCTGTCCGCCGCCCGGTCGGCGCCGGTTGGGTTCTGCCACCCGGCGCTGACCATCCGGAGTTTCCAGCGCCTGCCCTAGGGTCGGGCTCATGGCTCGCACCACTCCTTCAGGCCGTACGTCTCCGGCACGTCGTCCTGGCCGGCGGCGCCGTTCCCAGCTCACGCTCGAGGACCCGCGCGCCATCCGGGCACTCAGTCACCCCGCGCGCCTGACCGTGATCGACGAGCTGTACGGCGGACGGGTGGCCACGTCCACCGAACTCGCCGAGCTCACCGGCCTGACTCCGAGCGCGATGAGCTACCACCTGCGTGCCCTGGCCGAGCTCGGCATCGTCGAACGCGACGAGTCCGCCGCCGACGGGCGGGCCCGGCCCTGGCGCGCGGCCGCCAAGGCTTTGAACGTCTCCTCCCTCGCCACCCGCGCCCAGCAGGCGGCGGTCACCCTGCTCAGCGGTGCGCTGCTGGACGCGCAGCGCGCCGAGCTGGACGCCTACGTCGCCGGTGAGTCCACGCTGCAGGCTGAGTGGCGCGGCAAGGTCGGGCTGGACACCGGCACCGCCTACCTCACCGCGGCCGAGACCGAGCAGCTTCTCACCGCGCTACACGCGGCCGCGGAGCCGTTCCAGCGACTGGGCCGGCGGCGACGTGAGGGAACCCGGCGGGTGCGTACCTCCCTGCTGGTGGTGCCGATCGTCGACTAGGGGGTGCCCTGGGACTTGTCTCGTTCCGGCGCCCACACCGACCGCACGGCTCGGGCGAAAAACGCCCCTTGCCCTGGTCAGATATGAAGCATTACCTTCACATCTGACCGTCGCGCCGGCGTCGGTGCGGACTGCGCCAGGGGGCGGGATGACCAGCGGCACGACCGATGACGCCGAGCAGGACGCGCGAGCCGAGGGAGTCGCGCAGGACGAGCGGTTCGGCCAGGACGACCACGACGACGCCGACCGGGCCGGCGAGACGCCGGCGGGCCCACCCGTCCCACTGCACCGCAACCGCGACTTCCGGCGGCTGTGGGTCGGCCAGGCCTGCTCCGAGCTCGGCTCCGGCGCCGCCGGTCTGGCGTACCCGCTCCTGGTCCTGGCACTCACCGGCTCACCGATCCAGGCCGGGCTGGTCGGCGCCGTACGAATGGCGGCGGGCACGCTGTTCAGCCTGCCGGCCGGCGCGCTGGTGGACCGATGGAACCGGCGCCGCGTCCTGATCGGCTGCGAGGCACTGCGGGCGTGCGCGGCCGTCGGGCTGGTGGCCGCCATCGTCGGCGGGCGGGCGTCGCTGCCGCTCATCCTCGCGGTGGCGGTGGTCGAGGGCGGGGCCGGCGCGTTGTTCGGTCCGGCGCAAACCGCCGCGATACGCAACATCGTCCCGGCCGGGCAACTCCCGACCGCTGTGGCGCGCAACGAGGCGCGCGGTTACGCGGCCGAGCTGGCCGGACCACCGCTGGGTGGCGCGTTGTTCGCGGTCACCCGCTGGGCGCCGTTCCTCGCCGACGCGGTGTCGTACGTCGTCTCACTCGTCGCGGTGTGGCTTATCCGGCGGCCGCTGCGGGCCGAGTCCACCGAACGCCCCGAGCCGCTCGGCCGGGCGGTCTGGTCCGGGCTGCGGTTCGTGGTCGGTGAGCCGTTCCTGCGGGCGGTGCTGGTGCTCGCGCCGTTGGTGAACGCGGCGTTCACGGGGGTGCTGTTCGTCCTCGTGATGGTGCTGCTGCAACGCGGGACACCTCCCGCGGCGGTCGGAGCGGTCCAGTCCGCGATCATGGTCGGCGGTCTGCTCGGCGCGCTGGCCGCGCCGTGGCTGCAGCCGCGGATCCGCGTCCAGACACTCGTCATCGGCTTCCTGTGGGTCGTCACCGGCCTGGTCACCACGGCGGCGTTCGTGCCGGGCAGCTATCGGGTGGCTGCGCTGCTGGCGCTGGCGATCCTGCCCGCACCCACCCTCAACGCGGCGCTGGTCGGCTACCAGATCGCGGTCACCCCCGACCGCATGCAGGGCCGGGTGGACAGCGCGATCGGCCTGCTCGCCCAGTGTCTGCAGCCGCTCGCGCCGTTGCTCGGCGGTGCCGTCGTGGCCTGGTGGGGCGACCGCGGCGGGTTCCTCGCGTTCGCCGGGATTCTCGCGGTCGCGGCGGTGGTGGCCAGTCTGTCCAAGGGCGTACGAAACCTGCGGCCGCTGTAACTGTGACGTCCCGCCGCGGCCTGACGCGGCGGCGTACGCATCCCGGCCGGTCGGATACGCTCGGCGTTCGATGGGAAGTCTCGCCAGCGACCTGTGGACCGCGCCGCTCGCCGCCGCCGCGGTCGACGCCGACGTCCGCGTCCCCGGGTCGAAGTCGATCACCAACCGCGCGCTGCTGCTCGCCGCCCTCGCCGACGGCCCTTCCGTCGTCCGGCACCCGCTCCAGGCCCGGGACACCGCCCTGATGGCCGGGGCGCTGCGCACGCTCGGCACCGGGATCGAGGAGACGCCGCGAGGTTGGAACGTCACGCCCGAGCCGTTGCGCGGCCCGGGCCGGGTCGACTGCGGGCTGGCCGGAACGGTCATGCGGTTCGTCCCGCCGGTGGCGGTGCTCGCCCGCGGCGACATCGCCTTCGACGGTGACCCACGGGCGCGAGAACGGCCGATGGGACCCATCCTGTCCGCGCTGCGTGCCCTCGGTGGCACCGTCGACGACGCCGGCCGCAACGCGTTGCCGTTCACCGTGCGCGGCGCCGGCGCGATGCCGGGCGGCACGGTCGAGATCGACGCCTCGGCGTCCAGCCAGTTCGTCTCGGCCCTGCTGCTGGCGGGCGCCCGCTACGACGCCGGCGTCACGGTGCACCACGTCGGCAAGCAGGTTCCCTCGCTCCCCCACATCGACCTGACGGTGGCGATGCTCCGCGAACGCGGCGTGGCCGTCGACGACGGTGACGCGCACACCTGGCGGGTGGAGCCGGGTCCGGTCCGGGCGTACGACACCGAGGTGGAACCCGACCTGTCCAACGCCGCGCCGTTCCTCGCCGCGGGCCTGGTCACCGGCGGCCGGATCCGGGTGCTCGGCTGGCCCGAGACCACCGAGCAGGCCGGCGACGCGCTCCGGGAGATCTTCACCCTGATGGGTGCGCACGTACGCCTCGACAGCGAGGGGCTCACCCTGCGCGGACCGGACAGGATCGCCGGCGTCGACCTCGACCTGCACGACGCGAGCGAGCTGACCCCGGTGGTCGCCGCCGTCGCGGTGCTGGCCACCGGACCGTCCCGGCTGCGCGGGATCGCGCACATCCGCGGCCACGAGACCGACCGGCTGGCCGCGCTGGCGACCGAGCTCAACCGGCTCGGCGGTGACGTACGCGACACCGAGGACGGCCTGGAGATCACACCGCGCCCGTTGCGCGGCGGCGACTTCCGCACCTACCACGACCACCGGATGGCGCACGCCGCCGCCGTGCTCGGGCTGGTCGTTCCGGACCTGCGGGTGGAGGACATCGCCACCACCGGCAAGACCCTGCCGGACTTCGCGGCGATGTGGTCGGCCATGCTCGGCCAGGAGGCGGCTGCGTGAGTTCGCGGCAGCGCCGGTTCGAGGTCGACGACCACGAGAGCTACGGCCGACCGGCCCGGCGGACCCGCCCGCGCACCAAGCAGCGCCCGAACTACACCGACGCCACCACGGCCGTGGTGGTGACCCGGGACCGCGGCCGCTACACCTGTCGGGTGGAGGCCGGTGCGGTGACCACCGGGGATGCCGGGACTGCCGCAGATGCCGGCGCCCGCCAGGTGCTCGCGATGCGGGCCCGAACGCTCGGCCGCACCAGCGTCATCGTCGGCGACCGGGTGCGGCTGGTCGGCGACGTCTCCGGCGACCCGGGCACGCTGGCCCGGATCGTGGAGGTGGAGGAGCGCGCCACCGTGCTCCGGCGTACCGCCGACGACGACGACCCGATCGAACGCCCCATCGTCGCCAACGCCGACCAGTTGGTGATCGTCACCGCGCTGGCCGACCCACCACCTCGGCCACGGCTGATCGACCGGTGCCTGGTCGCGGCCTACGACGCCGACGTCGAGCCGCTGCTGTGCCTCACCAAGGCCGACCTGGCCTCACCCGACGATCTCCTCGACATCTACCGCCCGCTGGGCGTCCACTCGGTGGTGACCCGGCACGACGAGGAGCTCGGCGACCTGGTCCGCGAGCGGCTCGCGGGCCGCGTGAGCGTCCTGGTGGGTCACTCCGGAGTGGGCAAGTCGACGCTGGTCAACACGCTGATCCCGGACGCGCACCGGGCGACCGGCGAGGTCAGCGACGTCACCGGCCGGGGCCGGCACACCTCGACGCAGGCGGTGATGCTGCCGTTGCCGTTCGGGGGCTGGATCGTGGACACGCCGGGCATTCGGTCGTTCGGGCTGGCGCACGTCGACCCACATCGGCTGATCGGCGCGTTCGGCGACCTGGACGACGTGGCCGAGGAGTGCCCCCGCGGCTGTACCCATCAGCGGACCGAGCCGGAGTGCGCGCTGGACGATGCGGTGGCGGAGGGCCGGCTGGACGCCGCCCGGGTGGAGTCGTACCGCCGGTTGCTGGACTCCCGCGAGCTCCGCGCGGGCGATTAGGGCGTGTTGCGAACACGCCCTGGCACTTCCCTTCCCGTTCTATCCGCGGCCCCACACCGCGCGGGCGCCCGCGTCACCGGTGAGTACGACCTGGATCCCGGTCGCCACCGCGAGGCCGACGAGGACCACCGCCACCACCACCCGGACGGGCCGGGCGATCCCCTCGGCGCGACGCCGGCCCAGCTCCCAGCGCGGGCTCGGCGCGCCCGGCCCGCCGAGGACGAAGGCCGAGACCACGCTCCAGCAGAAGAACGCCGGCACCAGCCACTGCAGCACCTGGGCGCGGTGTTCGTGCGCCGCCACTTCCGCCGGCTTGCCCAACCGGTCGAACAACGCGTAGCCGCTGCGCACGGTGACGAACGTGGCCACCAGGGAGATCGCCGCACCCGCCAGCAGCGGCCAGCGCAGCAGCCACCGCCAGCGCGGAACCAGCGCGTACGCCAGAGCAGCGAACACCGTCAGCGGGACGAACACCACGACCAGGTGGTTGACGAGGACGTGCAGGGGAAGTCCGAAGGCCCGATCGAACATGCCACCCTCCAGGGTTCGTACTGCTACCGGTCACCACCGCGCGGCGACAGTCGGGGCGGGACGCCACGTGACCGACGGCGGTTTCCTACCCACACGCGGGGGCAGGGAGGGTGGTTCGATCAGCGGGTCGAAATGTGCGATCATCGCCCGCCCACTACCGTGTGCACCATGGCCTCGACGCACACCGAAGATCTGCGGCTCGCCCACATGATCGCCGACGACGCAGACGCGCTCACGATGAGCCGCTTCCGTGCGCTGGACCTGCAGGTGTCGACGAAGGCCGACGAGACACCGGTGAGCGAGGCCGACACCGCAGTCGAGGAGGCCGTCCGCCGCACTCTCGGCCGGGCCCGCCCGCGCGACAGCATCCAGGGCGAGGAGATGGGCCGCACCGGCTGGAGTGCCCGCCGCTGGATCGTCGACCCGATCGACGGCACCGCCAACTACGTACGCGGCGTGCCGGTGTGGGCCACCCTGATCGCGCTCGCCGTCGAGGAGGAGGTCACCGTCGGAGTGGTGTCGGCCCCCGCGCTCGGCCGACGCTGGTGGGCGTCGAAGGGCGACGGTGCGCACGCCGGGCGCAGCCTGCGGCTGGCCCAGCAGTGCCAGGTGTCGAAGGTGGCCACGCTGCCCGAGGCCTTCCTGTCGTACTCCGGTCCCGGCGAGTGGATCACCGAGGGACGCGGCGCCGGGTTCGGGCGACTGCTGGAAACCTGCGGACGCACCCGAGCGTTCGGCGACTTCTGGTCGTACATGCTGGTGGCGGAGGGCAGCGTCGACATCGCCTGCGAACCCGAGCTCGAACTGCACGACATGGCCGCGTTGAGTGTCATCGTGGACGAGGCCGGCGGACGGTTCACCTCCCTGGACGGCACCCCCGGCCCGTACGGCGGCAACGCGCTCGCCACCAACGGCCTGCTGCACGACGAGGTCCTCGGCCTGATCGGCGACCCGAAGGACTGACCCGGCGATCACCGCACCTGGTCGCCGGCCCCGCGATCACCTCGGCGATGATCGGGTGACCGCCAAGCCGCACTCGCCGGTGTCGGTGGCGAGCACTCCCCCCGGGCGGATCGGCGGACTTCGCGGAAATTACGCGCATACGCCACCGCGGGGGATTCCTCTACGGCCCGGTCCGGGCTAGCGTGCGCAGCACGGAAAGTTGGCCGGTGCCGGTCGCGGGTCGGCCCGGCAGGGTGCGAAGGGAGCCGGTGATGCGGATCAGCGACGTGCTGCGCGGCAAGGGCCCCAAGGTCGTGACGATCAGACCGGACGCCCCCGTACGCGACCTCCTCCAACTCCTGGACAGCGCCAACATCGGCGCCGTCGTGGTCAGCGAGGACGGCGCCACGATCACCGGGATCGTCTCCGAGCGCGACATCGTTCGCCATCTCGCCGACCCGTCCCGGCTCCTGGACCAGCCGGTGTCCACGATCATGACCAGCCAGGTGCACACCTGCGCGCCACACGCCACCGTGGACTCCCTGATGCGCCTGATGACCGAGCAGCGCATACGCCACGTCCCGGTCGTCGTCGACGGCAGGCTCGCCGGACTGGTCAGCATCGGTGACGTGGTGAAGACCCGGATCGGTGAGCTGGAGTTCGAACGCGAGCAGCTGGAGAACTACATCGCCCAGGCCTGACCGCCGGGCCATCATCGGCCCCATGCATTCCGATCGTCCTGGGCCGCGTGACCACCATGCGCCCATGCACTCCGATCGTCCTGGCTCAGACGTCGTCGTGTGCGGGCCGGCCTCGTGGAACCACGTCGTGCGGGTGGCCGAACTCCCCGCGCCGCGCCCGCACATGGTGCTCGCCGACGGCGACGTCGAGACGGTGGGTGGCACCTCGGCCGGCAAGGCGCTGCACCTGGTAGACCTCGGCCGGTCGGTGACGCTGCACACCGTGCTCGGTGGTGACGTCCATGCCGAACGCATCCGGGCCGCACTGACCGCGGCCGACGTCCCCCTGCGGGTGTGCCGGGTGCCCGGCGCCAGTGAGCGGCATCTGAATCTCATGGACCCCCACGGTGGCCGGCTGTCGATCTACCTCGACGTGCCGGAGGTTCCGGACAGAGGTCTGCCCGACGGCGGCTGCCCCGATCCCGGCCTGCGAGAACAGCTGGCCGGCGCCCGCGCGGTCGTCCTCGACCTGTCCGAGCACTCCCGGGACCTGATCGACGGCGTACGCCAGACCGGGGTGCCGATCTGGACCGACCTCCACGACTACGACGGCAGCAGCGAGTTCCACCGGCCGTTCATCGACGCCGCGTCGTACGTCTTCATGAACGCCGACGGGCTGGACGACCCGTTCGCGTTCATGCACACCCTGGTCGCGGACGGAGCGGACCTCGCGGTGTGCACACTCGGCGCGCAGGGCGCGGTGGCCGTCGACGACCGCCACGAGGTGCACCGGGTGCCGGCCGCTCCGGTGGCCGAGGTGGTGGACACCAACGGCGCGGGGGACGCGTTCATGGCCGGCTTCCTGCACGCGCACCTGTCCGGCTCCAGCACGCCGCAGGCGTTGCGCGCAGGGGCGCAGCAGGCCGTCCGCGCGCTCACGACCGTGCACCTGAGCCCGCTGCTGGACAAGGAGTCCTCCCGGCTCGGCGAGGGCTATCTCGGCCACGCGTGACCCGAGACCGGCCGGCCGTCCTTCCACACCTCGCGTACCAGCGGAACGCCCGGACGGTAGGCGAGATGCACGTACGACGGGGCGTCGAGCACCGTCAGGTCCGCCCGTGCACCGGGCCGCAGCACGCCCACGTCGTCGCGGCGCAGGGCCCGGGCACCGCCGGCCGTCGCCGCCCACACCGCCTCCGCCGGCGTCATCCCCATCTCCCGGACGGCGAGCGCGACGCAGAACGCCATGCTCGAGGTGTACGACGAGCCCGGGTTGCAGTCGGTGGCCAGCGCCACGGTCGCTCCCGCGTCCAGTAGCCGGCGCGCGTCCGGGTAGGGCGAGCGGGTGGAGAACTCCGCGCCGGGCAGCAACGTCGCCACCGTCGCCGAACCGGCCAGCGCGGCCACGTCCTCCTCGGACAGGTGCGTGCAGTGGTCCACCGAGGCGGCGCCGAGATCGACCCCCAGCCGTACGCCGGGACCGGGGCCGAGCTGGTTGGCGTGCAACCTGGGCGACAGCCCGGCCGTGATGCCGGCGGTGAGCACCGCGCGGGACTCGTCGGCGTCGAACGCGCCCCGGTCGCAGAAGACGTCCACCCACCGGGCCGTCGGCGCGCAGGCTGCCAGCATGTCGCCGCGTACGAGGTCGACGTAGTCGTCGCGGCGACCGGCGTACTCCGGTGGTACGACGTGCGCGCCGAGGTAGGTGGTCTCGGTGGTGAGGGAGGCGGCCACCGCGAGCGACCGGGCCTCGTCGCGCACCGTCAGGCCGTACCCGCTCTTGATCTCGACCGTGGTCGTGCCGCCCGCGAGCATCTCCGCGACCAGCGTGCCGGCCCGGGCGTGCAGCACCTCGTCCGGCGCCGCCCTCGTTTCACGCACCGTGGCACCGATCCCGCCCGCGTCGTAGGGGCGGCCGCTCATCCGGGCGGTGAACTCCTCCGCCCGCTCACCCGCGAACACCAGATGGGCGTGGCTGTCCACGAAGCCGGGCAGCACCGCCCGGCCGCCGCACCCGATCCGGCTGTCCGCGACCGGCGCCGACGTGGCCGGCCCGACCCAGCGGACGACACGGCCCTCCACGAGGACCGCGGCGTTCCGCAGCTCACCGAGGGCATCGTCGCGTTCCGGGTCGTTCGTGACGAGCAGACCGATGTCGTCCAGCAGGACCGTGACCATCCGCCGAGCCTGCCCCAGTCCGGCCCGGCCCGCCCGCGATTTCCGGACCCGACCGGGCGCGGAGTCCCGGAAATCGCGCTGACGTCGTGAACCGGTCGCGACGGCGACCGCGACGTTTACCGATGAGTTTCCGGTGCGCGACCGGTCTTTCCCCTCATGAGCGCACCGACGAACGGGGCCGATCCGCGCGTGGTCGAGCGTCCCGAGCAGCCCTACGCCGGAATCACCTCGCGGGTCACGATGAACACCATGAACGAGATCGCCGACCGGATGCCGGAGATCTTCGCCCGGCTGGCAGAACGCGGCGTCGCGCCGGCGTCGGCACCGTTCTTCCGCTACCACGTCATCGACATGGAACGCGAGCTCGAGGTCGAGGTCGGCGTCCCGGTGGCCGCTCCGGTCACCGACGATCCGGTCACCGACAGCGGACCGATCCGCGCCGGCGTACTCCCGGCCGGGAAGTACGTCACACTGACGCACGTCGGCCACCCGGACCAGCTCGTCGAGGTCACCGCCAGGCTGCTGGCGTGGGCCGCCGACCGGGACCTCGTGTTCGACGTCGAGAAGACCGAACGCGGCGACCGCTGGGGATCGCGGCTGGAGATCTGGCACACCAACCCGGCCGAGGAACCCGACCCGGCGAAGTGGGAGACCGAGCTGGCGTTCCGCCTGGCCTGATTCCGTCGTTCACCAAGCCCGTCGTTCAGGACCTCGGGCCGCAGAGCTGGATCGGGATGACGGTCTGCTCGTAGGTGCCGGACCGGTCGTCCACGAGACCGAGCGGGATGTCGTCGCGGTGCTCGACTCCGAGAGCCGACCAGCGCAGCCGGACCGACCAGACCGTGGTCGTCGTGCCCGGCCCGCACTTCGGCCTGACGGCGGTGATCCACAGATGGATCGCCTTGCCGGGCGGAATCGTGACGGGGAAGTTCCGCAGGTCGCTCGGAAGCCCGCCGCCCACTCGGTTCGCGGTCAGGAACGGCGTCCAGCCTGCCGCGCGGAGTTGGTCGCCGTCGTAGGGCGCCAGTCCCGACAGTCGCACCGTGTGCCGGCCGTCGTTTCTCAGCAGGTAGGCGACCTGGCCGCGTTGCCCCCGGTGCCCATGCAGCACCAACCGCGACGCGCCCCAGTCGTCGGACTCCAGGGTGACCGAACGACTCTTCGTGCCGGCGTAGGTGTCGATGTGCAGGGGCGCGTACGACAAGGAGTACGCGAACCAGCCCGCAGCCATCGCCGCTGCTGCCAGCAGCACCGCCACGAACGGCCACACCCGCCGCCAGCGCCGCCTGCCGGTCGTACTCGCCGACGCCGAGACCTCCGTAGCTGTCGCCATGCGTCTCCCCCCGCTGCCGAAGCTCCTGGCCCGGCTGACCGTGAGTATCGTCCGGCTGCGGGCTGCCGACCAGCCCAGGAGGGCGTCGGGTACGCAGTGGGCGGCCTGATCCGCACCCTTGAACGGCGGACCGTCACAGCCGCGGATCGACCGGCTCGGACTCCAGTGCGAGGACCGCGAAGACCGACTGGTGCACCTTCCAGAGGGGCTCGTGGCCGACGAAGGCGGTCAGTGCCTCCAGCCCCAGTCCGTGCTCACGCTGGGCGAGCTGGCGCTTCTTCCCCAGGTGGCGTTCCCGGAGCACATCGAGGGAGTCGGTGTAGTCGGGGCCGTAGATGATCCGGAGGTACTCCCGGCCACGCACCTTGATGCCGGGCTGGACCCGCCCCTCCACCAGGTGCGCGGGCTTGACCACCATGCCCTCTCCCCCGTCGGCGGTGAGGTCGAGCCACCACTGGGTGGCCGCATCGCGTTCGTCCGGCGAGGCGAGGTCGACGAACCGGTGCCGCGTCGGCGTGATCAGGTCGCCTTCCAGCTTCGCGAGCTCGGCGAGGTGCCACTCGTGCGACTCGGTGAGCGCGAGCGCGCGGCCCTCGCAGGCGAGGATCTGGAACGGCGCGAGAGTCACGCCCTCCAGCCCGTCGGTGGGCCGGACGTAGGCGGCGTAGGCGTCCCGGAACGCCCCGGCGTTCTCCAGTCGCCGCCGCGACCTGTCGAGGAGGCCGCCGACGTCGAGCCCGCGCGTCGCGGCCTGCTCCAGCACGGCGAGTGCCTCGGGCAGCGCGCTGCGGGCAGCCGCGCCCACCGACGCGTACTGCGCCTTGATGAGATCGACGGCCTTGGCCGACCAGGGCAGGAGCTCGCAGTCGAGGGCGAGCCAGTCGGTGTCCAGCGACTCGAACAACGGGTCGGCCGCGCGGCGCAGCCGGTCGACGAGTTCGGCGGTGTCGGCGAAGAACGGCCGGCCGGTGCGGGTGTGGACCACTCCGGTGGTGCCGTCCCCGACACCGAAGCGTCGCTCGGCGGCGTCGGCATCCTTGGCGATGACCGCGATGGCGCGCGAGCCCATGTGCTTCTCCTCGCACACCACGCGCGAGACGCCCCAGCCGGCGTACTCCTCGAAGGCCTGCTCAGGGCGCTCCAGGAATCCGTCCGCCTTAGAGGTCGCGACCGGTGACATGGTGGGCGGCAGGTAGATCAGCCACCGCGGGTCGACCGCGAAGCGGCTCATGATCTCCAGCGCGGCCGCGGCGTTCTCCTCCGGGATCTTGACCTTGCCGGCGTGGGTGGTCTCCAGCCAGCGGGTGCCGGCGACGTCGCCGATCCGAAGGACCGAGGGCTCCCGGTCCGCCGCGGACGGAACGAGGGGACGGACCGGCTCGTACCACTGCTGTTCGGCCGGGACCGAGACGATCCCGCGCTCGGGGTAGCGCAGCGCGGTGAGCGCCCCACCGAAGACGACTCCGGTGTCCAGGCAGATGGTGTTGTTGATCCACTCCGCCTTCGGGACCGGGGTGTGGCCGTAGACGACGATCGCCTGGCCGCGGTACTCCTGTGCCCACGGGTAACGGACGGGCAGGCCGTACTCGTCGGTCTCGCCGGTCGTGTCGCCGTACAACGCGAACGAACGCACCCGGCCGGACGAACGTCCGTGGTAGGACTCCTTCAGCCCGGCGTGCGCGACGACCAGCTTTCCGTCGTCGAGGACGTAGTGGCTGATGAGGCCGTCCATGAACCGGTACGCCTGGGCACGGAACTCCTCCGGTTCGCTCTCCAGCTGGCTGAGCGACTCGGCCAGGCCGTGGGAGACGGTCACCTTGGCGCCCCTGAGGGCACGTACGAGCTTGGCCTCGTGGTTGCCGGAAACGCAGAGGGCGTTGCCGGACGCGACCATGCCCATCACGAGGCGGAGTACGCCGGGTGTGTCCGGGCCACGGTCGACGAGATCGCCGACGAAGACGGCCTGCCGGCCCTCGGGGTGCGTGGCGCCGACGGCCGCGGTGCCGTCGTACTCGAGCTTCCAGCCCAGTTCGGTGAGCAGGGTACGCAGCTCGCAGGCGCAGCCGTGGACGTCGCCGATGAGGTCGAACGGGCCGTGGACTTCCTTTCGGTCGTTCCACGGACGCTCCCGGACTATCTCGACTCTGCCGATCTGGTCGGCACCGAGGAGTACGTGGACGCGGCGGAAACCCTCCCTGTTCAGTCGCCGGAGCGACCGTTTGAGGTCACGGTGCTGGCGGGAGACGACGTGACTGCCGAAGGTGCGGTCGGGCCGCTGCCTGTTCCGCTCGATCGCGACCCGCTCGGGGACGTCCAGGACGATCGCGTCGACCAGCACGTCGTGGCTCTTCGCGAGTTTGATCAGCCCCGCGCGCGCCGCCTGCTGGACGTTGGTGGCGTCGACGACGGTGAGCAGGCCGCGGCGCAGCCGGGTGCCGACGATGTAGTGGAGTACGTCGAAGGCGTCCGGGGTGGCCGACTGCTCGTTCTCGTCGTCGGCCACCAGACCACGGCAGAAGTCGCTGGAGAGGACCTCCGTGGGCTTGAAGTGGGTACGGGCGAAGGTGGACTTCCCGCTGCCGGAGACGCCGACCAGGACGACGAGTCCCATGGCGGGCACGGTGACCTTCTGCGTGCCGGTTTCCGCGTCAGTCATCGTTGCCCTCCTTTCGGGTGAAGATCGCCAGCTGGGTCGGGGCGCCGAGCGTCTCGTCGATCTCGCCGATGCCTCGCAGCTCGACCCGGTAGCCGTAGGTCGCGGCGACGCGGCCGGACCACTCGGTGAACTCGTCGCGGGTCCACTCGAACCGGTGGTCCGGGTGCCGCATGCCCGCGAGTCCTTCGTAGAGCACGTTGTACTCGGCGTTGGGGGTCGTCACGATGACGGCCCCCGGCCCGGCCGCCCCGAACACCACGCGTTCGAGCGCCTCCAGGCGGGGCGGATCGACGTGCTCGACGACCTCCATGAGCACGGCGGCGTCGAAGCCCGCGATCCGGTCGTCCTCGTAGGTGAGGGCGCTCTGGAACAGCTCGACCCGCTGAGCCTGCCGCTCGCTCATCCGATCCAGACGCAGGCGCCGGGCGGCGTACTGAAGAGAACGGGTGGAGACGTCGCTGCCCGCGATACGCGTGAACACCGGGGTCTTCACGAGCCGGCCCAGGAACTGGCCCGGGCCGCAGCCGAGGTCGATCACCGTCCTCGCTCCCAGGTCGAGCAGGGCTTGGTGGACCGCGTCGTGTCGCTGGACGTTGAGCGGAACCCGCTTCTCCTCCGGCTGCAGGAGGTCCTCGTCGTCGGCCGGCTCGAGGGCCTCCTCGACCTCGTCGCCGAGCTCGGCAAGCCGGGCCAGTGCGGTCCGGGTCAGTCCACTGCGACGGCCGAGATAGCGGCGGGTGATGAGGGCGGCTTCCGGGTGGCTGCCGAGCCAGCCCTCCCCCGACCTCAGCAGCTTGTCCACCTCGTCGGGACCCTGCCAGTAGTGCTTGGACTCGTCCAGCACCGGCAACAGCACGTGCAGCTGGTTGAGCGCGTCGGCAAGCCTGACGACGCCGGTCAGCCGAAGGCGGAGGTATCGGGAGTCGCCCCACTCGGCGAACGCCTCGTCGAGCGGGATGGGCTCGGCCTCGACCACCCAGCCGAGGGGTTCGAACAGCCGGTGGGCGATGTCGGCACCACCTCGGCACGGAAGCGTGGGAACGACGATCTCGAGCGGGATCGCCGAGTCGGCCAGCTCCTGCCGGGAGGCGCATCGTCCGCTCCGGGCGGTACTGAACACGTCGGCCATCGCCACACCCAGCAGTGACGACGCGGCGTAGGACCGGTCGTTGACGTACTGCGCGAGGCTGAAGTCGGGAGCGTTCCTGGCCTGTGACCGGGCCAGCCGCACCGGGTCGACGTCGAGCAGGAGCGCGACGGTGCAGCGTTGCGTGGTGGCTTCGGGGTAGAAGACCGTCACGGTGCCGAACGACTGCCTGAAGTCCTGCACGCGGTCGGGATGCTTGTGCAGGAGGTAGCCGAGATCCGTCGCCGGCTGGTGGGTGGTCGAGACGGTCAGCAGCACCCGCCCAGTCTGCCCGACGGGCCGGTGCGCCATCGACGGAAATTCCTCGATCGGGTCCCGAGCCGCGGTGTCAGCCGACGAACTGCTACAGGGTCGTCGGGCCATTGATCGTGTCAGGACGGGGTCAACGGACGCCCGAGGTTCACGGCTGGCTGACGCCATACCGCCCGGCCCTGTGGAGGAACCTCCGTCAGTCACGAGATGTCCGCCACGTGGTGTCGTGCCATCTCGGTCAGTTCGGGGCCTGTCAGTATCGTCGCCGGCCGCGCCGGTAGGGGGTGAAGTTAGCTGGTTCTTGGTTGCCGATCCAGTGCCCGTCGTCCAACCGGCGAAGGCTGGTTTCGAGGTCGAGGGTGAGCCAGCCGGAGAGTTGTGGGTGGGTGGGGTGTTGCCATAGTCCGTATGGGCCGCGCAGCGTCTGCAGGTAGTCGACCAGGTCGTGGACTCGGCGATCTTGTGGGGAGACTCCGCATCGGGAGGCGAGGTCGAGGAGGAAGACGAGGTCGAAGGTGGTGTAGAAGGTGACCTGTCCCGTTGGTGGTTCGAACCCGACCAGTCGTGAGACTTCCCAACCGAGGGTCGCCGCGTCTCGGGTCTCGCGGGCGAGGAGGTGGTCGACGCCGACCCGTGCGACGTCGGATCGGCGTCGTTGCGGGTGCAGCGTCAGACAGGCGACAACGCCGGTGGTAGCGGATCGGCAGCCGAGGCCTCGGGTGAGACGCCGGTATTCCCTTTCCCGTTGGGTCGGACGTCCATCTTTGCCGAGGTCGGCTTTGGGGCCTGCCGGCCAGGATCCATCGGGGAGACGTACGTTGAGGAGCCATTCATAGGCATGTTCGGCACGGGGATCGGTCGCGAAGCCGGCGGCTGCGATCCCGCGGAGTGGCACGACCGTGTGCATGGTGACGAAGCGCGCGCCCTCGATCGGGCCGAGGCCGGCGGGCGGTGTTGACCAGGAGCCGTCGGGTTGCTGGCGGCTGAAGATCTTTTCGACCGCGGCTGCGGTGGCTGGCCCGCGGTAGCCGAGGTACGCGAGTTGGCAGAGCAGGTAGCCCGCGAGATAGGGCCGGGTTTCTGCTGCGGCGAGCTGGGTGAGGAGTGCGCCGATCTCTGCGCTTTGATCGATCTCGGTGCGCCAGGAGCGGATGTCGGCGTCTTCCCCGCTGGCACCTTCGAGTTCGCGGGCGGCTCGCCAGCGCAGCGATGGGGACGGGTCGCCGAGTAGCAGGGTGCTGATGTTCATGGCAGCGGCTCGGGCAGGTAGGGCGCGCTTGGGGTGTCGGCTTTGGTCATTTGCTCGGGTGGGCCTTGGAAGATGATCTGGCCGCCGTCTGGTCCGGCGCCTGGCCCGAGCTCGATGAGCCAGTCGCACGCGGCCAGGAATACCGGATCGTGTTCGACGACGAGCACGCTGTTGCCGGCGTCGACGAGTGTGTCGAGCGCATGGACGAGGACGGTGACGTCGGTTGCCTGGAGACCGACGGTGGGTTCGTCCAAGACGTAGAGGGCTGCTGCCTTGGTGGGTCGGGCGAGCTCCTTGGCCAGCTTGAGTCGTTGCGCTTCGCCACCGGAGAGGCTCCAGCCGGGCTGGCGGAGGACGAGGTAGCCCACGCCGAGGTCGACGGCGGCCCGTCCCACCCGACGTACGGCGTCGAGGTCGCCCCATTTGTCGAGGAGTTCGGCGATGGTGAGGGCTTCGATGTCGACGAGCGTCCGGTTGCGGTTCAGCAGGGTGGCGGCCTCACGGCGGTACCCGGATCCTTGGCAGGCGTCGCAGGTCTGGGCCACCGTCGGCAGGAACGCCATGTCCTGTTGCCAGATGCCTTTGCCTTTGCAGGCGTCGCAGCGATAGCTGAGGTCCTTGATCGTGATGTGTTGCTCGATGGCGGTCTCGGTGGCGGCGAACTCCTTCCGGACCGCGCCGATGAGCCCGAGGAACATGCCGGGTGAGGTGATCTCGGCACGGGACTGGTCGGCGACGACGGTCCGGCTGGGTGCGCCGGAAATCTCGTCGTGGTCTCCTGGCTGGACGCGGATCATGCCGCTGCCCGGGATGTTGGTTTTGGGTCGCGCCAACCCCAGGGCGATGGTGTCGACGACGAGTGAGGATTTCCCCGAGCCGGATACGCCGCAGAAACCGACCTGGACGCCGAGCGGGATGCGCAGGTTGAGGTCGTGCAGGTTGTTCTCTCGTGCACCGGTGACGTGCATCCAGCCATTCGGTGTCCGGTGCCTGCGGCGCGGGACTGAGACTTGTCCGTCGAGTACCGGCCGGGTAACAGACTGGGGGTCGTCGAGTTCGACGATTCGGCCGCCGGCCTGGCCGGCGCCGGGGCCGATCTCGATGACGTCGTCGGCGGCTCGGATGAGTGCGGGGTCGTGGTCGACCGTGATCACGGTGTTGCCGGCGTCTCGCAGGTCGACCAGGGTGCGGGCGAGCGCGTCGACTTCGGTGGGATGCAGGCCCCGGGTCGGTTCATCGAGGAGCAAGGTGGTGCCGACCAGGCCGGCGCCGAGTACCGATGCCAGCTTGATCCGTTGTGCTTCACCGGCGGACAACGTCCAGCTCAGCCGGTTCATGTTGAGGTAGCCAAGCCCGACCGAGCCCAGGAAGCCGAGGCGCTGCAGTGCCGCTGCGCGGGCATCGGCCGCTGACTGGTCCTCGGGCTCATCCATCGACGCCAGTATCGCTGCCAGCTCGGCGAACGACGCGGAGAACAAGTCGTTGCGGTCGTGGCCTTGGAGCCGGATCGCCAGATAGGGAGCGCGCAGGAGTCGGCCGCCGCACTCCGCGCAGGGGAACGCCGTGGTCTGTCCGCCGCCCAGGTCGTACTGGGCCCAGTGGTTCAGTCCGATCCAGGACTCCACGGAGAACTCGCTGGTTGGCGATGGGTCGCCGAACATGATCGTCTGGCGTGCTTCTTCGGTCAGTTTCGACCAGGGCGTGGTTGCGAGGTCGAACCCGTAGCGGTCCATCAACGCGCGCAGGGAGGCGTTGCCGCCGGTGCCTTCCTTGCAGAAGTAGCCGAGCAGTGCCATCGATGCCGAGGACATCGCCGACGGGCCCCCGCCACTCCCGCCGAAGCAGCCGTCACAGATCGGCGCATCGGGGTCCACGATCCACTGGTCGAAGTTGAACTTCCTTGTCACGCCCATGCCCAGGCACTGCGGGCAGATGGCAACCGGCGATCCCATCAGGTGACGCGGCTCGATCGGCACTGCGGCGGCGTCACAGTCGTCGCACTTCCACGCCGCGTCGACCACTGGGGACGTCCTGCGCACGTTGGTGCCGCCGCAGGTCAGACATGCGCGTACGCCGCTGCGTGCGAGGACGATGGAGATCAGGCGATCGAGGTCGCTGGCCTGCCCAACCGTGCCACGCGTCGCACCCCTGCCGTCCGAGGACCATGACGGTGCCCGGATGGCGGCGGCGTCGATGACCATCGTCGGGCCGAGCCCGGTCAGCGAGTCGACCGGGGCTTCTGGCCCTTCGCGTACCGACTGACGTTCATAGACCGACAGGCACTCCAGCAAGCGGCGGGTCGCCTCGGCCGCGACCACGTCGCGTACCAGTGACGACTTGCCCGACCCGGACACGCCCGTCACCACGGTGAACGCGCCCTTGGCGAAGTCGGCGTCGACACCCTGCAGATTGTGGGCGCGAGCACCCTGCACCCGGATGGCGTTGCTGGATCGTCCTCGTTTGCTCGGCTCGGCGCGTGGCCGCACCTTTGGCAGGGTCTCGGCGATGGGAGGCCCGCAGTGCTGCAGACGACCGCCATCCGGGCCGCCGCCGGGGCCAAGGTCGATGCGCCAGTCGGCGGCTGCGATCACGTCTGCTTGGTGCTCGATGACGACCACCGTGCAGCCCTTGTCGGTCAACCTGTCCAGTACGGAGAGCAATCGATCGAGGTCGCCAGGGTGCAGTCCGGTGGTGGGCTCGTCGAGCAGGACCAGGTCGCCGGCCCAGGCCTTGGCCAGCTCGCGGGTCAGTCGTACGCGTTGAGCCTCGCCACCGGAAAGGCTCGGCGACGGCTGTCCCAAGGTCAGGTAGCCCAGACCGACCTCCTGTAAGGAATGTAGGACTCGGGTCACGGCCAGATGGTCGGCGAACACGTCTGTAGCGTCGTCGACGCTCAGTGCCAACACGTCGGCGATCGATCGGCCGGCCCAGGTCGCTTCGAGGACCTCCGGCCGATACCGGCTGCCGGCGCAGGTTTCGCAGGGCAGCCAGATCGGTGCCAGATAGGCCATGCCGACCGCCACCGATCCCATGCCCTCGCAGTCTGGGCACGCACCCTCAGCCCGGTTGAAGGTGAAGTCCGATGCGGGCCGTCCGGTCTTGTCGGCGAACACGTCGCGGATCCGGTCGAAGACCTTCGTGTAGGTTGCCGGGTTCGATCGGGGGTTGTTGCCCAGCGGCGACTGATCGACCGCCCGAGCCCGCATCACCGGCGCTTTGAAAGATCCGCACCCGACCGGGCCGCGCTCACGCAGCGATGCCAGCAACACCTCATGAGCCAGGGTGGTCTTGCCGGCCCCGGACGGTCCGGTGATCACCGTCAGCGAACCGAGCGGGATCTCGCAATCGACCGAGCGGAGATTGCGCAGCCCGGCCCCGGTGATGCGGATCCGGTCCTCCGATACCGGTCGGTGCGGCCGATGCTGTCCGTTGGTCGCCGAGAAGCTAATGCCCGAGGCTGTGTCGGCCTTCCACAGGTCTGCAGGAGGGCCCTGGAACACCACGCGCCCACCGTTCGCTCCACCGCCCGGGCCGATCTCCACGACATCGTCGGCCATCGCGACCGCCACCGGGTCGTGCTCGACCATCAGCACCGGGCCGGGCAGCGTCGCGATCGCACCCAGCAGCCGGCTCAGATCGCTGTGATGCAACCCGATCGTCGGCTCGTCCAGGACATGCAACAGATCCTCCAGGCGTCCCGACAGCACGACCGCGAGCCGAGTGCGTTGCGCCTCACCGCGCGAAAGGGTCGGCATCGACCGGTCGAGCGTGAGATAGCCAAGACCCAACTGCTCCAGTGGCCGCAGCCGACGTAACAACTCCTCCCGAACCCGGCGAGCACGCGGCCCGACCGGGAGCCGCTCCACGAAGTCGAGGACCTCAGTCACCGATCGGCCCAGCAGCTGCTGGAGGGTGACGCCGGCGATCCGGTGCGAGGAGGTGTCGGTATCGCCACGGAAGGCCGCCGGTGCCAGCGGCCGGACCCACGCGCCGCACTGCGGGCAGATCGGCGCCCGCAGCACCGGCGTCCCGCCGAGCAAGATCTCAGCCCTGCCCAGCCCGTCGGCCTGCTCCAACGCCGCCCGGACCTCGGCCGCCGACATGCCGGCTCGCAGCGTCGCCACACGGACCACGACGTCATGCAGCAGTGCTGGGTCGAGGCGAGGGACACGACTCCTCGGCGTCGCCGCCCACCGGCGGCCGTCGACCATCACCTGAGCGAATTGGCCGCGGACACCCTCGAGTAGACGGTCGTGACTGCCTGACAGGTGGCGGACGATCGCGACCTCGACCTCATCCTGGCCGGCCAGCAGATCCAGTGCCGTGGTGAGCCGTTCCTCGCTGGAGAGTGCGCGGACCGGCACGTGACACCGGGGACATTCGACCTCGGCGAACCGTGAGTACAGAATCCGCAGGAACGGATGCAACCCGACCGAACTGGCAACCGTCGAGGCCGGGTTCCGGTTGAGCACATTCTGGGCAACTGCGACCGCCGGCCCGAGCCCATCGATCCTGCGGACCTGAGCAGCCGGTACCCGAGTCCGGGTCCCACCCAGGGCCAACGCCTCGACAAACCGTCGGTGCGCCTCCGAATAGACCACATCGAACGCCAGCGATGACTTACCCGACCCCGACACACCCACCACGGCAGTCAGCCCGGGCCCGAAGCTGACGTCGACCTCGCGCAGATTGTGCTCAGCGGCGCCCTGCACCCGAAGAATCCGACCCGGCTGGCGCGGCTTGGTTCCACGGGAGCGCTGGACTGCTCTGTCTGCGAGGACGTTGTGGTCCACCCCGCCAGCCTCGCCGGCCGCTGGTCGACTGCGTTGTCGGGCCACGGGGTTCAGTTCCGCACTGCGGCGATCGCCTGTGCCGCCACACGTTCGGCATGCTCGTGGCTGTTCGGCTGCATCCATCCCTCGTCCATGGCCGGGATGCGACCGTCGTTGACGGTCATCCGGAAGCCGAGACATTCCAGCCAGAGCGCCCGCATGTTGAGGATCGCGGGGAGCCGGTGGCGTTCGTCATCGCCGAGTCGGACGTGCTTGGAGTAGCCATGCATGACCGCGGCAATGTTCTCGGTGGCGTTGTGTTCGGCTGCGGTGCGCAGAAGCCAGGCCAGTGCGGGCAGGCGGGGACCGCGCCCGGATCCTGCCCAGCCAACGATCGAGAGGTTGCCGGGTATGCCGACGGCGGCCCAGGGATGATAGTTGCCGTGGGTCAGCGCCTCGGGCAGGCCTTCGGCGTCGTCAGCCTTCTCGACCTGGTCGCGCAGCCACTCGAACTTCTCGCGAGCCGCGGCGTTCACCTCGTCCTCGACGCTGATCAGGAAGCTCATCGCGGCCGCCAGATCCTCTTTCGGCCGCCCCACATGGAAGCCGCCGTCGGTCTCTTCGGCACCGCCATCCCGGGCGACAGCGCCGCCAGCCGCGGGAAGCGTGTGCAGCCGACCCAGGAGGTCACCAAGTTCATGCCAGACGGCGGGCGAGCTCGGGCGTCCGCCTTCGATGAACTTGGTGACGATGATTCCCTTGCCGCCAAGGGCTGTCACGGGATCATCGCGGGCGATCCGTTCGGCCGGAAAGTCGTGAGCCGCGAGGAACTGCAGGATTTCGGCGTCACCCTGTACGCGGCTGACCCGGTCGGCCGATGAGGAGAAGATCCGCGCTATCCACCGCTGACCGTCGACGTGCTTGACGACCAGGGTCGAGGGATAGTGACCGGGCCAGGAGCCGTCCGGACGCGTGGCGGGATCGTCATCGATCGGCAGGATCGAGTTGATCTCGATCCCGTACTGCTGTTCAAGATGGGCCTTCAGCGGCACCTGCTCGAACGGGCGGGAGTGGATGAACTCCTGCCGATTCGCCAATTCCAGATCGGCCCGCGCCTGGGTGTATCGCTGCCCGGTTGCGCGGGCTCGCTCACGCGCCGCGCGCTTGAAGCTGCTCTGCTTGGTCATGACAAGCCTCCTCGACGTGTCCTCGCTCCCCAGCAACGTGACACTCGAACAGGCCTGAACCGGTTGCGACCGTGAGGGCAGATTCCCCTTCGCCATCCCGAGGCCCGGCTGGGGCGAGTCCTCGCAGGCTCGGCGTCAGGTCAACGCAGCGGGCCGATCATCATGCGGAAACGACACGATGTCAACCATCACCCACAAGAGCGCCAGCCTGTACAACCAACCAATCACGGCCCGTAAAAGGGCCTCGACGACTTGAGCGAGTGCCTTCGCAGCGTGTTTGGTGTCCGGGTGAAAAGGATCGCCCGCGAGCTGCCCGGTCAGGGGACCCTCGGGCGTGATCACGGGGCCCAACAGCGCCGCCACGAGGCCTTCCCGAGCCGCGGGTGTCAGCCGACGAGCTGCTGCAGGATCGTCGGGTCATTGATCGTGTCGTCGCGCGCAAGCGATCCGGCCCTGGCCTCAACGATCACGGGCTTACTCTGCACCCACGAAGCCCTGGCATACGAACAGAGGCCCGGAGGAAATCCTCCGGGCCTCTGTCGTTGGTAGCGGGGGCAGGATTCGAACCTGCGACCTCTGGGTTATGAGCCCAGCGAGCTACCGAGCTGCTCCACCCCGCGGCGACGTGTTAAAGAGTACGGGTCACGGTGGCCGAGTGCAAATCGGCCCCCTCCGCCGCAGGACGGGAGCATTCGCCCGGGTTTGCCCGGGTCGTCGTCCCGGCCTACGGCGGAGGTCTGTGCGCCGCCTATCCGGGCCGGGGCGCCGGCGTGGGCGTGCGGGTCGGCGTCGCCTTGGGGGTCGGTTTCGGGGTCGCCTTGCCCGCCTGGTCGCGTTCCGCGGCCTGGGCCTTCGCCGCCCGGCCGACCGCCTCCTGCGCCCGCGCTACCGCGTCCGCGTACCCCTTGAGGTCGCCCTTCTGCAACGAGGCCTGAGCCTGGTCGAAGGCCTTGCTCGCCTCGGCCAGCGCCGCGGCCACCGTCTCCGAGGGCTGGCTCGGCTGGTTGGGCTGGTTCGGCTGCTTGCCGGGTTGTTCGGGCTGGTTCGGCTGGCCGCCGGCGTTCTCCCCGGTGTCGGCACCCGCGTCGCCCTGGAACACCATGTTCAGCGCTTCCTGCAGCGTCGTGCCCACCCCGGTCTGCCCGCCGAAGGACGCCAGCACGAGCCGGAGCAGCGGGTACGACGCGTCGCTCGGGCCACGCTGGACGTACACCGGCTGCACGTAGAGCAGTCCGCCACCGACCGGCAACGTGAGCAGGTTGCCCTTGATCGCCTGGCTCTCGCCCTGTCGAAGCGGCAGCAGAGCGGCCGCAACCCGCGTGTCGGAGTCGAGCTTGTTGGCGATCTGGCTCGGCCCGTCGATCTGGGTCTTGTCGGCGAGTTGCAGTACCCGGATCTTGCCGTAGTTCTTCGACCTCGCGTCGGCGTCGACGGCCACGAACGCCGCGAGGTTCTCGCGGTTGAAGTAGATGTAGGTCGAGGTGAGGGAGAACGCCGGGCTCTTCTCCCCCGGCATCCGCACCGACAGGTAGTACGCCGGCTGCTTCGCGCTCTGCCGAGTCGGGTCGGACGGCACCCGCCACCGCTCGGTGCCCTGGTAGAAGGACCCGGCGTCGGTGACGTGGTACTGCGCGAGGATCTCCCGCTGGATCTTCATCAGGTCCTCGGGATAGCGCACGTGGTCCAGCAGCGCGTCGGGCATCTTCGACTTCGGCTGCACGGTGTTGGGGAACGCCTTCATCCAGGTGCGCAGCACCGGGTCCTTGTCGTCCCACTGGTACAGCGAGACGGTGCCGTCGTAGGCGTCGACCGTCGCCTTCACCGAGTTGCGTACGTAGTTGAGGCGTTCGCTCGGCTGACCCGCGATCGCCGGCTGCCGCGACAGCGACGTCGAGGTCGCGTCGTCCAGCAGCACCCGCTGGGACAGCGGGTAGTCGGCCGACATCGTGTAGCCGTCGACGATCCACTTGATCCGGCCGTCGACGACCGCGGGGTAGGGGTCGGAGTCGAGGCTCAGCCACGGTGCGACCTTCTGCACCCGGTCGCGCGGGTCACGGTCGTACAGCACCTTCGAGTCGGAGTTGATCCGGGACTGGTTGAGCAGGATGTTGAAGTCCTGGAACTTCGCGGCGTAGAGCAGCCGGCTGCCGAACGACCCGATCGGCACCCCGCCCTTGCCCTGGTAGGTGTTGGTGGTCTTGGCGTCACCGCTGCCGCCGGGGATGTCCAGCTCCACCGGCTTGGCGCCCTTGGGCGCACCCACGATGGAGTACGGCGGCGACTCCTCGCCGAAGTAGATCCGCGGCTCGAACTTCCCGAGCTCACCCTGGGTGGGGATACCGCCCTGCAGCCACTGTGGACTGCCCTCAGCGGTGCGCTGGTTGCCGTACGCGCCCACCAGTCCGTAGCCGTGGGTGTAGACGGTGTGGTCGTTGTTCCAGTTGCGCTGGTCGGCCGGGACGCCGGCGAGGCTCAGCTCGCGCACCGCCACCACCGCGTCGCGCGACTCGCCATTGATCTTGTAGCGGTCGACGTCCAGCGGCTTGTTGAAGGTGTAGAAGCCGCGCACCTGCTGCAGTTGCTCGAACGTCTCCCCCACGATCGCGGGGTCGATCAGGCGTACGCCCGGCAGGGTCTCGGCGTCGTCGGCCAGCTGACCTGCGGTGGTGGACGTCTTCGCGGTGTACTCGGTCACCTCCGCGCCGTTCACGCCGTACGCCTGCCTGGTGGCGTCGATGTTGCGCTGGATGAACTTGCTCTCCTTGACCGGCTCGTTCGGGCGTACGGTCACCTGCTGGATGATCGCCGGCCACGCCCAGCCGAGCAGCACCGTGGACAGCACCAGCAGGCCGACCCCGAGCCCGGGCAGCAGCCAGGTGCGTCGGACGACGTTGGCGAAGAACAACAGCGCGCAGATCACCGCGATCACCGTCAACACCGTCTTGGCAGGAAGGACGGCGTGCGCGTCGGTGTAGGTGAGGCCGGTGAACGCCTGGTTGGACATCCGGTGCCCTGCGGTGACCAGGCCGTAGCGGTCGAACCAGTAGGCGACCGCCTTGAGGAGAACGAACAGCCCGAGCAGCACCGACACGTGCGCCTGGGCGGCGGCGGACGCCTTCTGCCCCTGCGTCTGCAGCCGGATGCCGCCGTAGAGATAGTGCGCGACCAGGGCGGCGATCAGCGACAGCACGATGACGGAGAAGCCGAACCCGATCAGGAAGCGGTACCACGGATAGCCGAACACGAAGAACGACACGTCCAGCCCGAACTGCGGGTCCTTGGTGCCGAAGCTCGTGGCGTTACGCCACTGCAGGAACGTCTCCCAGCGGCCGGCCGCACTCGACCCCGCGATCAGCGCCAGCAGCAGCACCGCGACTCCCGCGATCAGCTTGCGGTGCGGGTCGACCACGGCGCGGTAGCGGTCCAGGGTCTGCTGCTCGGTCGACATCGCGCGGTAGCGGGGCCGCAGGCGGTACGCCAGGGCGAGGTTGGCGAAGACCACAGCGCCCAGGAGGACACCGAAGACGGCGAACATCCCGATCTTGGTGACCAGCGTCGTGGTGAAGACCCCGGAGTAGTCGACCGCGCGGAACCACAGCCGCTCGGTCCAGAAGTTGGTGAAGATCCCGAAGACCGCCATGAGTACGACCAGCACCACGATCGTGGGAACCAGTGCCCGGGTGCGGACGTTGCCCCTGGGGAAGCCTCGCCTGGACGGATCGCGCGGGGCGGAGAAGCTGCTCACGTGGTCCTCGTTCCTCGGTGCGGGGTGTCTCTTCGGCCTGGGTCGTCGGTCGGGGATCTTCGGCGAGGTCGGGTGAGTGGGTACACCGAAGCGGACGCACGGGACGTCCCGCCGTCAGTGAGGCAACTTCGGGCAAGGCCGCGGAGTTCCCACCTGCCCGGTCAATCGTCGCGCCAGGTCGATCGTCGTGCGAGACCGGGTCAGCCTCTGCCGCAGCTCGGCACGGTGGCCTTGGGGTTCTTGTTCAGGGTCTTCAACGCCGAGACGGCATCACGCAGTGATGCGATCCGGACGAGCCGGATGTCCTTGGTGGACGCCCCGGCCGCGGCCGGGCAGTTCGCCGCCGGGACGAGGAACGTCGTGGCGCCACCCTCCTTCGCACCGGCGATCTTCTGCTGGATCCCGCCGATCGGGCCGACCTTGCCGTCGGCGTCGATGGTGCCGGTGCCGGCGACGTGCCGGCCTCCGGTCAGCTGGCCGGTGGTGAGCTTGTCGACGATCGCGAGCGCGAACATCGTGCCCGCGCTCGGCCCGCCGATGTCCTGGCCGAGGTTGATCCGCACGGCGAACGGGAACTGGAAGCCGTCGAACGGCTGGATCCCCACGAACGCGCGCTTGGCGTCGGTCGGCGACTTCGTGGTGGTGATGGTGACCTCACGCGGCTTGCCGCCCCGGCGTACGGAGAACAGCAGCTTGTCCCCCGGCTGGTGCCGGCCGACGAGCGCCACGACCTGCTGGGCGCTGGTGACCTTGGTGCCGTCGACGGCGAGGATCACGTCGGCGGCCTTCAGCCGGCCCACCGCCGGCGACTTCTCCACCACGGCCTTGACCTGCACCACCGAGGTCACCTTGTCGCCGGTCTGGCGCAGCGCGGCGGCGACCGCCGCCTGCTGGGAGGTCTCCATCTGCTCGGCGTTCTGCTGCTGCACCTGCTCCGCCGTCTGGTTGGGCGGGTAGACGTAGTCGCGGGGAATGACGGCCACCCGCGGGTCGAGCCACCCGGCCACCATGCCGGCGAGGTCGAGCTTCTGGTCCGGGCTGGTGACCGCCACCGTGGTGAGGTCCAGCTGCCCCTTCGTGGGGTAGGTCCGGTGTCCCTCGATGGTGATGACCGGTTTGCCTCGTACCTTGCCCAGGGTGTTTTCAGTCGGCCCGGGGCTCATCGCGACGTACGGAACCGGTACCAACCACGCGAGAGCGACCAGGGCGACGAGCAGGACGGCGGTCAGCGCCATCGTCGCGGTACGGCGGGACATGGGGGCAAGGTTAGGTGACGACGCCCCCGCCACCTCGACAGGCGTGCTCGAGACGCGCTCCGGACCCTTGGGTCAGTCCTGTGCGCCTACCCACTCCGCGTCGCCGTCGGTGAACCGCTGGTGCTTCCACAACGGCACCCGCGCCTTCAGGTCGTCGATCAACATCCGGGCTGCGGCGAACGCCGCGTCCCGGTGGGGTGCGGACACTCCCACGACGACCGCGGCCTCGCCGACGGCCAGGTCACCGGTGCGGTGCACCGCCGCGAGGCCGCACACCGGATGCGCCGCGACGACCTCCTCGGCGACGGCGCGCAGCTCACGCAGCGCGAGCGGGTGCGCTTCGTACCCGAGTTCGGTCACCGAGCGGCCCTCGTCGTGGTCGCGGACCGCCCCCACGAACAGGCAGAAGCCACCCGCGCGCGGATCGGCGATCGCCGTGAGCACCTCGTCGGCGGACAGCGGGGTCTCGCGCAGGTCGAGCAACCGGATCTGGTCCGGTGCCGTCGCGGTGGCCGCGGTGTGCTCGGTCGAGTCGGTCACGATCCCCCTCTGGTCTTGCGGCGCCTGGCCCGGCGGACGACCGCTGCCGTACCCAGCAGCGCCACCGTCGCACCGGCCGCGCCCAGCGTGGCGGTCTCCCGCCGGCCGATCCGCCGGCCGAGCGCGGTGTGCCGTCCGGCCACGTCGGTCGCGAGCGCCTCGCACGCGGTGGTGTTGTCGTGGACGGGACGCCAGCCGGCGGCCAGCAACTTGTCCGAGGAGACTACCCAGGGGTGGCTGACGTAGGCGAGGTCGCTGGCCGGTGCGGGGGTGAGCCCGAGCCGGTGCAGGCGTTCGGCCGCGCCCAGCGCGAGACTCTCGGGGAGTTCGAGCCGGGGCAGGCCGACGAGCTTCTCCACCTCGTCCTGCTCGAGGTAGCCCTCGCTGCCGACCGTCACCGAACCCTCGACCCGGCCGAGCGTCGCCCACTCCAGCGCGCTCAGCAGGTCGTCGACGTGGCAGAACTGCCAGCTCGGCCGGCTGCCCCGGATCACCAGCAGCCGCGCCGCCTCGAAGTGCCGGGTGAGGAAGGTGTCGACGGCTCCGCCCACCACCATCGCCGGCCGCACCACGGTCACCGACAGCCCCGGGTGTGCCCGCGGCGCCCGCCGGGCCAGCCACTCGATCTCCAGCAGGTCGGCCACCACGCCCTCGGGCCGGGCGCGCAGCGGTGCGTCGTCGGCCAGCGGCACGGGGTTGTCGGCGAGCGCGCCGTACACCATCGCGCTCGTACACAGCACGATCCGGGGTACGCCGGACGCCGCTGCCGCGGTCAGCACGGTCTGCGCACCGCGGACATTGCGGGCACTCCGCTGCCGCGGCTCTGAATCGGGCGAAAGGTCGACGTCGAGGTGCACCACCACGTCACACCCGGCGATCCGCTGCGCAACGGCGGGGTCCCGGACGTCCAGCACCCGCCACTCCACGCCCTCGACGTCGCCGCGTCGCTCGTCCAGGCCGACGACGCGGTTGATCTCGCCCAGGCCGGCCAGCCGCTCGACCAGGGCCCGGCCCAGCCCGGAGGCAGCACCGGTCACCGCGACGACCAGACCACCGCCTCGACGGGCCCGCGGGGTTCGACGCGTGGTGCGCCGGGGTCGCCGGGCACCAACGGGGGTGGGTTCGTCGTTCAGTGGGAGACTCCCGGGCTAGGTTGGACGACATGAACTGCTCGCTTCGTGCGGTTGGGACGCGTCGGGCGGCACAGCCCGGATCCGATCCTCACCACACGCAGCTGTCCATCATCCTGCCGGAGGTCCAACCGTGAGCAACGACGAGCCCGGCCCGGGTCGCGAGGGCGAGGAGCCCGAGAAGCGTCCACCCGGCGGTCCGGACAACCCGTTCCCGGGGTTCGACCTCGGCGCGATCTTCGGTCAGCTGCAGAACATGTTCTCGTGGCAGGGCGGCCCTATCAACTGGCAACTCGCCGTCGAGACGGCCAAGCAGACGATCCGCCAGACCGGTGACGCGTCCCTCACCGCACAGGAGCGTGCCCAGGTCGACCAGACCGTACGCCTCGCCGAGCACTGGCTCGACGAGGCCACCAGCCTGCCGGCCGCCTCGGCCGGGCAGGCGCTGGCATGGAACCGCGCCGAGTGGCTGGACGGCACGCTGCCCGCGTGGAAGAAGCTGGTCGAGCCGCTGGCCGCGCACGTGGTCGGCGCCATGGGTCAGGCGCTGCCGGAGCAGGCGGCCGGCATGGGCGCCCAGCTCACCGGCGTTCTGACCCAGGTCGGCGGGATGATGTTCGGCGCCCAGGTCGGTCAGGGCCTCGGCCAGCTCGCCACCGAGGTGGTCGGCGCGACCGACATCGGGCTGCCGCTCGGGCCGGCCGGTCAGCCGGTGCTCGTGCCCGCCAACATCGCGGCGTTCGGCAGCGGGCTGGACCTGCCCGCGGACGACGTACGCCTCTATCTCGCGTTGCGCGAGTGCTCACACCAGCGGCTCTTCCACCACGCGCCGTGGCTGTCCGCGCACCTGTTCTCCGCGGTCGAGGATTACGCCCGCGGGATGCACGTCGACACCTCCAAGCTCGAGGAGGCCGTCGGCACCATCGACATGTCCAACCCCGAGGCGCTCAACGACGCGCTCGCCGGCGGGCTGCTCGAGCCGGAGGAGACGCCCCGGCAGAAGGCCGCGCTGGCCCGGCTGGAGACCGCGCTCGCCCTGGTCGAGGGCTGGGTCGACGACGTGGTCACCTCCGCGGCCACGCCGCGGATGCCGTCCGCTCCGCTGTTGCACGAGGCGATCCGCCGCCGCCGCGCCGAGGGCGGACCCGCCGAGCAGACGTTCGTGACCCTGGTGGGGCTGGAGATCCGGCCGCGGCGGATGCGCGACGCGGCCACGGTCTGGGCGTCGTTGCGGGAGGCCCGCGGGATCAGCGGCCGGGAGGCCCTGTGGGCCCACCCCGACATGCTCCCCACGGGCGACGACCTGGACGACGCGAAGGGCTTCGCCGAGCGGGCCGCCTCACCGGACCGGATGGACATCGGTGACCTGGGCTTCGACGAGCCCGGCCAGGGCCCGGACGACGACCGGCCCGGTGGCGAGGAAGGTCACGGCGACGAGGGTCGCGGCGACGACGGCACCGCCCGGTGAGCGCGCCGCACACCGACCAGGCGAACTCCCTGCACGCAGACGCGGTGCGCGTCCTGTCGACGTGGCAGCCGCCGACACCGGAGCAGGCGACGCTTCGGCAGACCTATCTAGACCATCTCGCCGCCAGGCCCGACGGGATGTGGCGCGCGTGCCGGCCCGCGCACCTCACCGCCGGCATGGTCGTCGTCGACCCGACGGCCGAGCACGTCCTGCTCGTCCTGCACGGGCGGATCCATCGGTGGGTGCAGCCGGGCGGGCACTGTGAGGAGGGTGACGTCTCACTGGCCGCGACAGCCACCCGGGAGGCGGTGGAGGAGACCGGGGTCGCCGATCTGCGGGTGAGCGAGCTGCCACTCCGGTTGTCCAGGCACGGCGCTCCCTGCCTGGCGGAGACGCACCTCGACGTGCAGTACCTCGGCGTCGCTCCGCACGACGCGACGCCGGTGGTCAGCGCGGAGTCGGCGGACGTGCGGTGGTTCGGGGTGCACGAACTCCCCCGCGACATCGCGTCGGGGGTGGCGGACAGCGTGGCGGCCGCGCGTCGGGCGGTGTCGGCGCTCGCCTGAGGCGTTGCCCACTTCCCGCGCGCACAGGCTCGTCAGGCCCGGTCCGGGCTCGGCTCAGGACAGTGCGAGGACGGCGACCACCACAAGGACCACGAGAACGGCCGCGCCGGCGACCATCGTGATCATCCGCGTACGACTGCCGGACGGCGTAGCGCCGCGCTCGTCGACGTACTTCTGGAACATCACCGTGCTGGCAGCCGGGTCCTCCTCGGAGCTGCCCGGCTGGGCCTGGGATCGGGGCGCGTTCGCCGGTGGCTGGTTCACGTCTGCCGGTGGCTTGTTCGGGTCCGCCATGCGAGGACCATACCGACGTGTCCCCGTTCGCTGCGGGTCGGTGCCGCCCGGCGCCGCCCGGCGCCGGTACGTGTCGTCGGCCCTCCCCTGAGTGAGCCGCCGGGGATCCAGCCCGCGCCGTGGCATACGGTGATCGCCGGAGGCCCGAACCGGCACCCCGCCGGCCCCCGGACCGGCGACCGAGGAGCCGGACGAACGACCGGTGCCGCCCAAGTGCGGCTCGACCCTGCTTGAGGAGACACCGTGGGCACGTTGCCCGAGGGAGGAACCGTCCGCCCGATGACGCGGTGGGGCGACCCCGTCATGCACCGCCCCTGCCGGCCGGTCAAGGCGTTCGACCCCGATCTGCAGGGGCTCGTGGCCGACATGACCGCGACGATGGACGCCGCGGACGGCGTGGGCCTCGCCGCCAACCAGATCGGCGTGGATCTTCGGGTGTTCGTCTTCCGCTGCGCCGACGACGAGGGTGTCATCCACCAGGGCGTGGTGTGCAATCCAGTCCTCGCCGTGCCGACCGGCGCCGCCCGCCGCCTGGTGGAGGAGGAGGAAGGCTGCCTGTCCCTCCCCGGCGCATACGCACCGTGTGCCCGGCCCGACGAGGCGACCGTCCGGGGTGCGGACGAGTACGGCAACCCGGTCGAGTTCAGCGGAACCGGCATGCTGGCCCGCTGCCTGCAGCACGAGACCGACCACCTGGACGGAACGGTCTTCGCCGACCGGCTGTCCCGGCGGGTACGCCGGCGGCTGTTCGGGGAGGCGGAGATCGTCGCCGAGGACTTCCCCGACGACTGGCCGGTCTCGTCCCGCCTGGCCGACGGCTGATCCGGCTGCTCTCCTGATCCTCTGATCCGCTGCGCTGGATCCGTGCCGGCCTCGATCTCGGTCCGGCTGCCTGGTCCTGCCCGGTCAGATCGGCAGCGGCGTGAGCCGGTCCTCCAGCTCCGCGAGCACGTCGCGGGTGGTCACGGCCGGTCCGGGCAGATCCTCGAACGCCGCCAGCAGCGCGGTTCGCAGTCGCAGGTGGACCGTGCCGGCGAGCATCCGGGGCACCGCTCCGGTCGCCCGCAGCCGGTCCAGCACCGTGGTCGAGCCGGTCGCGAGGTACAACCGCATCCCGCTCGCCCGCAGCGAATAGCACAGCTCGACCAGTGCCTCACACCCGTCGTCGTCGATGTCCGGTGCCTGGTCGAGAGTGAGCACGACCACGTACGGAAGCGGCCGGCAGGCCCCGATCCGTCGCAGCACCGCGGTGACCAGGACCGACGCCGACGGGCACAGCAGCGCTTCCGTCGGCTGCAGGCAGAGCACGTCCTGCGGGATCGCCGCCCGGCCGGTCAGCGGCCGCGTGCGAGCCGGCTCGACGGGCTGGGCAACCCCGGGGTGGATGAGTGGTGGGGTGACCTGGCCTGGAAACCGCTCGGTCCTCGAACGGCCGGTCGGGCGTTCACCTTTGGTCCCCCGCGGTGCGACCTTACGGGCCAGCCCGAACACGTCATCCAGGATCATCAGCCCGCCCCCGCACCGACGTCTGTCCACCAGCTCCTGAGGGGAGTCTCGGCAACCCGGAGGGAGTTCACCTCACCCGCCCGGGATGAACCCCGGACGACCACCGTCCGAGGACGCGGACCCGGGGGTCGGTCGGGAGATCAACCGCGCAAGATCAGCCGCGCAGGATCAACCCGCGCAGGATCAACCGCGCTCGGACGGGTGCAGCTGGGCGGCGATGTAGGGCCCGACGAGTTCGGAGCAGGCCCGGCGCGGAGCCGCGACCTCCACCATCGCGCCGTCGTCCAGCCGGATCCGCAGCAGCAGCGGGCACGGCCCCAGCCGGCGCAGCGTCGACGGGGCCACCTCGAGGTCCTCGGCGAACCGGCATTCGAGCACAAGCACCTCGTTCAAGGAGAACCGGCGGTAGACCACCAGCACGTCGTGAGCCCACACGGCGTACGACGTTCGCCGCGGCCAGCGGTAGCCCAGGGCCTCCACGCCCCACGAGGTACTGCGCACTTTGCACCGGAACACCCCGGACGCGTTGATGATGCGGCGTCTGCGCGCGAGGATCCGGATGCTGAGGTAGATCCACACCAGCACGGCGCCGGTCAGCAGCCACAGCATGAGCACCTCCCCGCGCGAGGTCGTCAGACTCGCCAGTCCCCCGCTCCACCCTGAGTCGGCACCCGGACGCCCCACCACACCCACGGCGGATGAAACGCGGGGTACGTCACTGCCGGCGCGGGGAGGACGGCGCCGGGCGCTCGCTCAGACGATCAGGCCGGAAGCTCGGTGATCACGCCTGGCGGGTCGGTGGCGAGCACGGTGGCCGGCAGGCGGAGAACGGCGCGGGTCAGTCCGCGCACTCCTCCAGCGGCAGCTGGGCGGCCGCCGCGACCCCCTCGAGGTAGCCGCGTGCCCGATCGGCCTGCGGGTAGTTGCGGACCAGCGACCAGAACCTGGCGGTGTGGCCGGGTTCGACCAGGTGCACCAGCTCGTGGACGAGCACGTAGTCGATCACCCAGGCGGGCATCCCCCGCAGCCGGGTGGACAGCCGGACCGTGCCGTCGCTGGGAGTGCACGAACCCCACCGCATGCCCTGGTTTCCGACCCACCGGACGCTGACCGGCAGCGGAGCGTCTCCGAGATAACGGCGAGTGAGCGTGCGGGCGCGGGTGAGCAACTCCTCGTCGCTGGGCCGCCGGCGCTGCTCCATCGCCGTCAGCCGGTCGAGCATCACCCCGACCCAGCGGCGTTCCTCGTCCACGCTCATCCGCGCGGGAAGAAGCACCACCACCCGATCGCCCTCGCGGTAGGCACTCACGGTGCGGCGCCGGCGGGGGCTGCGGCGTACCTCCACGTGGCAAGGCTCACAGCGCGAGGGGTCGGTCTTCCCGCCCGGTCGCGGCTCGGTGCGCTGCCTCGGTGCCGGCTTGGCCACGACTGCAACGTACCCCGCCGCACCGACAGGAGCGGCTCAGGTTCGCCGGGTGAGTTTCTTCTCCACAATCGGTGGATGACCAAATACGCAGGTCACAGCGTTATTTGGCCGAGATCGCGCACATTGTCCACAACCGCGTCCCCAGGCTGTCCACCGTCGTGCGGCCACCCTACACAACCTCTCCACAGATCCGTCCACATCGGGATGAAAGCTGACATTGACGCCCGTCGGCCAGGGTCGTAGGTTCGGCAGACACGAGCCCCCGGAAGGGCCGAGCCCGTTCGCAAGGGGAAGGCGAACGGACCAGGACAACTCCGGGGGTTTCGTACGTCCGGATCCCGGCTCACCGGACTCGGTCGCGACGCCGCCCCCGGTGGGGGGTAACGTCGACACGGCGTCGCACCGATCGACCACTTCCCGGGCCATCGGTCACGCACAGGCATAAAAGTGCGCACCATGGGCAGGACGTGAGCCATCCGCGTGCCGAGCACTCATCGGTCAGCGGCGCTGCAATAAAGTGACCCGAGATCGGGCGGCCCGGGCTGGTCCGCCCTGCCCCGACCCAGCACAGCGAGGAGGGCCGTCATGGCGGAGACCTACACAGGCGAGTTCTACTGTGTGAAATGCAAGGCCAAGCGCAACGCGACCGGCGAGATCAAGGTCAACGACAAGGGCACAAGGATGGCCAAGGCCACCTGTCCCGAGTGTGGCACCAACCTCAACCGGATCTTGGGCAAGGCCTGACGATCACCAGACGCTTCGTGCGGGCGGTCACCCCGGTGGCCGCCCGTCCGAGTGTCCGGCAGGCAGTCCGGCGGCCGTGGAGCGTTCCTGCAGTGCCGCCAGGTAGCGGTTGTACGCCGTGAGCGCCGCCTCGTCCGTCCCGTCCTCGACCTCAGCCGGGTCGGCCACGTCGCCTCCCGCGGCGGAGCGAGCCACGGCACCGTCCGGCCGCACCAGCCGCTTCGGCGGCAGCGGCGGCAACTCGGCGAGTTCGTCGCCCGTACGCCGGTCGGCTTCCCGGCGATCGTCCGGCCCCGGGCCCGCTCGCCCGTCGGCGGCTTCGTGTTCCGCCGACTCCCGCCGGCTATCCCGCAGCAGCCGCCACCACACGTAGATCGCGAACACCGCGAAGAACGGCCACTGCAGCGCGTAGCCGAAGTTCTGCCAGTCGCCCGTCCGCGACTCGAACCGTCCCAGTTGCCACCAGGCGAGGAACAGGAACGCCGCGACGGCCAGGACGACCACCAGCGTGAAGGCGACCCAGTGCCAGCTGAACAGCCGGCGAAGCAGGCTCGTGGGCGCGGGCCGGGACTCCTCGGAGTCGTCGGGCGTGCCGGCGCCGGGCTTGTCGTCCACTTCGCTTCCACTCCCCGCGCGCATCGCGGTCGGCCACATCCTGCGCCGACGATAACACCGCCTGTGGACAACTCGGGCTGTGGACGACGCCCACCGGCGGGCCCTCGGTCGTGGCAGGCTTCGTTCCCTCGCCGCCGACTCGTCCGGGGAGGTCACCCGTGCGCCCACAGATCAAGCCCGCCCTGCGCCGGGTATGGCGGGACGGACAGACCGTCCAGATCGGGCTGGACCCCGCCCACTCGCTGGTGGTCACCGGACTCGACGCCGGTCTGCGGCACCTGGTTGAGAGCCTGTCGGGTGCCTGCTCGGAGGAGGATCTGATCACCGCCGCGCTCGCCGAGGGAGTCAGCCTGCCGCGTGCGCACCGGCTGCTCCGGCTGCTCGACGAGGCGGGCGCCCTGCAGGACGCCGCGTCCGCCGAGGCGGTGTGGGAAGGGGTCGGGCCGGCCGAGCGCGAACGCCTGACACCCGACCTCGCGGCCCGTCGGCTGGGCACGTCCGACGCCGACGGCGAGTGGCTGCGCCGCCGCCGGGACGCCGCCGTCTGCGTGTTCGGCGCCGGCCGGATCGGTGCGTCGGTGGCCGCCCTGCTCGCCGCCGGCGGACTGGGCCGGGTCGACGTGAGCGACCGGACCGTCACCCGCCCTGCCGACCTGGCGCCGGCCGGACTCTGCACGGGTGACGTCGGCCGGCCGCGCGCCGTCGGCGCCGCCCGCGCCGCGAAGGTTGCCGGGCCCTCGACCGAGGTCGGCGCCGGAGGTGTCGGTGGCACCACCGAACGCCCCGACCTCGCGGTGCTCGCCCCCGACGAGGAGCCCGACCGCAACCTCGCCGACGCGCTCGTCCGCGCCGGGGTGCCGCACCTCGTGGTCCGGATGCGGGAGGGCCGGGCGATCCTCGGCCCGTTCGTCCTGCCCGGCACGTCGTCCTGCGTCCGCTGCCACGACCTGCACCGCACCGCCCGCGACCCGCGGTGGCCGGACATCCTGGCCCAGACCGTCGGAGCGCCGAGTGGGGTGCCCGCGTGCGACGTCGTGCTCGCGACCGCGGTCGCCGGGCATGCCGTCCTGCACGTGCTGGCGTTCATCGACGGTGGCCGGCCACCGTCGGTGGACGCGACCCTGGAGATGACCGTTCCGCACGGCACCATCCGCCGGCGTTCGTGGTCGACCCACCCGGCATGCGGCTGCAACTGGGACCCCGAGCCCGCGCCGGTCGCCGCCTGACCAGACCCACCCCCCACCGCCCGGTTCCGTCGTCGGACAGCCTGTCGGTGGTCGGCTCTAGGTTCTGTTCATGAGATACGGATTCGTGCTGCCTTACGGAGACGCGCGTGCCGCCGCGGAGCTGGCGGAGATCGCCGAGGCCCACGGCTGGGACGGCTTCTTCGCCTGGGAGGGCATCTGGGCGATCGATCCCTGGGTCGTCCTCGCCGCGGCGGCCACCCGCACCAGCCGGATTCGCCTGGGCACGATGCTCACCCCGCTTCCCCGGCGTCGGCCGTGGGAGCTGGCCGGGCAGACCTCCACCCTGGACAACCTCTCCGGCGGGCGGGTCACGCTGTCGGTCGGCCTCGGCGTCGCCGGCGAGGACCGGTTCTGGCTGTTCGAGGAAGACCCCGGCCGGCGGGTGCGCGCCGAGCAACTCGACGAGGGCCTGGCGATGCTGGCGCAGCTGTGGGGCGAGCAGGCGTTCGACTTCCGCGGCCGGCACTACCGCTCCCGCGTGATCGGCGCCCTGGCCCCGCCGCCACCACCGGCGCCGGTGCAGCGGCCCCGCATCCCCGTCTGGGTCGTGGGCGCCTGGCCCCGCCCGAAGTCGATGGCCCGGGCGGCGCGCTGGGACGGCTGGCTCCCCCATCACGCTCCCATCGATCCAGGCCGGCAGGACGGTGGCTTCTCCCCGGAGCTGCTCCGGTCCGGTGTCGAGTGGATTCGGTCACATCGGGCCGAGGCCGGACTCGGCATGGACGGGTACGACGTGGTGGTCGAGGGCAGCACACCGGCACACGATCCCCGTGCGGCGGCGGAGCAGGTCCGCCCGTGGGCGGCCGCGGGCGCGACCTGGTGGCTGGACGCCGACTGGAGCCTGGGCTTCGACATCGACCAGGTGCGCACCGAGTCCGAGCGCCGGCTTCGCGCGGGTCCCCCCAAGGTCGACGAGTGACATCCACATCACGCGGAGTACGAAAGCCCGGACCGGCACCGTGACGGAAGCATGGGGAGGAGGTCACGCTGCGCAGGAACACCCGGGATGGCCCGCGGGAGGAGGACGGCGTACGTCCCTCGGCCGACGCCCAGGTTGACTGCTACCTGGACAATGGATCCGTGAGCGATCTTCCTCGACACTCCGTCGCCCGGACCGCCCGGCTCGCGAGTCTTCCCATCGGCATCGCCGGCCGGACGGCACTGGGGTTGGGCAAGCGGCTGGGCGGCAAGCCCGCCGAGGTCGTCCTCTCCGAGGCTCAGCGGCGCACCGCGGACCAACTGTTCAAGGTGCTGGGCGAGCTCAAGGGCGGCGCGATGAAGTTCGGCCAGGCGCTGTCGATCTTCGAGGCGGCCCTTCCCGAGCACCTCGCCGGGCCCTACCGCGCCACGCTGACCAAGCTGCAGGACTCCGCGCCGCCGATGTCGGCGGACCGCGTGCACAAGGTTCTCGAGCGCGAGCTCGGGCCGCACTGGCGACGGCGGTTGCGCAACTTCGACGACGAGCCGGCCGCGTCGGCGTCGATCGGGCAGGTCCACCGTGCCCAGTGGCCGGGCGGACGAGACGTCGCCGTCAAGATTCAGTACCCCGGGGCGGCGGAGGCACTGCGCGCCGACCTCAATCAGATCGCCCGGCTCAGCCGGCTGTTCACCACCTGGATGCCCGGGCTCGAGGTCAAGCCGCTGGTCGCCGAACTCAAGGCACGCATCAACGAGGAGCTCGACTACAGCCTCGAGGCGGCGGCACAGGAGCAGTTCGCCACCGCCTACGACGGCGACCCCGACTTCGCCATCCCCCACGTCCGGCTGCACACCCCGCACGTGCTGGTCACCGACTGGCTGGACGGCACGCCGCTCAGCCAGGTGATCGCGCACGGCACGCAGGAAGAACGCGACCACGCCGGCCTGCTGTTCGTACGGTTCCTGTTCTCCGGACCCGCCCGCGCCGGCCTGCTGCACGCCGACCCACATCCCGGCAACTACCGCATCACGCCCGACGGGCGGCTCGGCGTCCTCGACTTCGGCCTGGTCGCCCGGCTTCCCGGCGGTTTCCCGCCGCAGATCGGCCGGCTGCTGCGGATCGGCCTGAACGGCGACGCCGACAACATCCTGGAGGGCCTGCGCGCCGAGGGGTTCGTGAAGCCGCACATCGACCTCGACGCCGACGAGCTGTACTCCTACCTCCAGCCGTTCACCGAGCCGGCCCGGCACGAGACGTTCCGGTTCAACCGGGAGTGGATGCGGTCGCAGTTCCAGCGGATCACCGACGTCCGCAGCACGAGTGCGAAGACGGCGTTCAAGCTCAACCTGCCGCCGTCGTACGCCCTCATCCACCGGGTGTGGAGCGGCGGCATCGGCGTACTCGCCCAACTCGGCACCGAGGCGCCGTTTCGGGCCGAGCTCGAACGCTGGCTGCCCGGGTTCACCGACGAACCCGTGATCGGCGCCTCCGACGGTCAGGCGTCGCCGGCGCCGACCGCCTGAGCCGGACCCACCGGGCGGCGCACCGCGACCGGTTTGCCGGTCGTCACCAGTAGCTGCGCTCCAGCCTGCACTCGATGTTGCGTACGTTGTCGCGCGCGCAGCTCTCGCAGTAGTGCTGGACGCTTCCCCGCTCCCGCGACACCACCCAGGTGAGTGGAGGCACTTCCCCCGGAGCAGTCGTTCCACACAGGTCGCAGTCGATCATGATCGCCGTCGCCTCTCGCCAGCGGCCGCTCCCCCGCGGCCGCGTCCGGTCGATGCACCCATGGTCCACGCCGAATGTGACAGCCACGCTACGGACGCAGGCCCGGAGTCTTTTCGTTATCGCGGGTTCGGTCCGCGACCGGTCACCGTCCGACACATCCCCGTCGCGACAGGCCGCGAACCCGGAACGGCCGGGATACCCCTGGTGGGGTATCCCGGCCGTGTCAGTTGCGGATGGCGCCGGATCGTCCCGGTCAGACGTAACGCGTCCGTACCAGGAAGGTCCGCAGGGTGAGCTTGCGCTCCTCCCGGTTACGGCGCCGGGCCCGGCGCGCCTCGGCGGCCCGCCGGTGCGCCCGGCCGGCGTCGAGGCGCTCCTGTATCTGCGCTCGGGCGAGATCTTCGTGGAGAAGATTCATGGTGGTGCTCCTTGTGCTGGCTGTGCTGGTGGACCTTCCCCGAAGTGCCGGGGTGAGGGCGTGCTCGGTGTGGAGGTGGTCAGACATCGGATTCCCTGTACGAAGGGAGGCGACGGTCCGGCGCGGCCGGGCCGACGTACTCGGTCGGGTGATGGTCATGCGGCGACTTCGTTCTTGCGGGGACGTCCGCGCGGCCTCTTGCGCGGAACGACCACCCCGGCGATGAAGAGTTCGCCACCCCAGACTCCCCACGGCTCTCGCCGGGCGAGCGCGCCTTCGAGGCACTCCCGCCGGATCGGGCAGTCATGGCAGATGGTTCTCGCGAACTCGACGTCCGCCGGGGACTCCGCGAAGAAGAGCTCCGGGTCGGATGAGCGGCAGGGAAGCTCTGCCTCTGTCACGACGTCCGTTACGGCGTCGAGGACGCTAAGACTCACTTCCAGTCACCTCCTTGTGTCTGGTGTCGTGCTGGGCCCGTACATCCAGTGGCCGGCCACTGCGTGCTCGGTGACCAACCGGTGGTGCCGTGTTGCGGGTGGAGCGGGTGCTGCGGGTGCAGCGGGTTGTAGCGGTGACGCGGATGGTGCGGTGGTGCGGTTCTGCGGTGGTGCTGGCTCATCGACTGCCGCCTTTGGGTCCGGAGAAACAAGAAGGCCGCGGATCCCTGTGCTCGGGATTCCGCGGCCTTGGAGGCGCCAGTCGTGATTTCTCATCGATCTGGTGGGCTCCAGGCTGGAACACCCGACACGGGGGCCTTGGCGATCGGGGCGGAAACGCCCGTCAGGAAGGCCGGGAGGGACTTGGTCACGACGTCGTCACGGACGTTGAGCGCGCGCACGCGAACGTCGAGACCGCCGCCGGACACACTGGTCCCTTGGCGCGGCAACTTGATGGGCGAGACGCAACGGCTCGCGATCAGGTGAACCGAGACGGAGGTGTCGACCATCAGCTCGCGCGACACGTCGGTCGTAACGATCACTGGGACCCCCTCCTCTCGGTTTAGACATGCGGCGCCGCAGGGCGGCGGCGGGAGTGATGATGACACTAGTGCCTGGCGTCGGAGCCAGGCAACGGAATTAACGAGGGAGTTTTCGGTGCTGTCGCGCGGGGCTGCCGGGTGGCCGCACGGGCACGATCAGCCGGGCTCGCCTGCACAGATCGCCAGTACGTCGTCGGCGTAGCGCTTGAGTTTGGTCGCACCGACTCCCGGAATGCCGGCCAGCTCGGACTCCCCCGACGGGCAGGCCTCCGCGATCGCGATCAGGGTGGCGTCGGTGAAGACGCAGTATGCCGGGACGCGCTGCTCCTGGGCCTGTTCGGTGCGCCAGGTGCGCAGCCGCTCGAACATCGACTCGTCGTAGGTGGCCGGGCAGTCCGCGCAGCGGCCCACCTTGCGCTCGGCCGCATCGTGCAGCGGCTGACCGCAGGTGCGGCACCGCGCCACCGATCGGGTGGTCGTACGCCTGCCGGACCGCTCACCCCCGCCGCGCCCCTCGGTGGCGTCGGCGGCGGCGGAGCCCTTCGGCCGGACCGAGGCGAGGAACCGGGACGGCCCCCGCCGGCCCCGCCCGCCGGGAGTGCGGGACCGCGACCAGGACACGGCCAGGTGCTCCCGCGCCCGGGTCACGCCGACGTACAGGAGCCGGCGTTCCTCTTCCACCTGCTCCTCGGTCTCGGCGTAGGTGATCGGGACGGTGCCCTCGTGCACGCCGGCCAGGAACACCGCGTCCCACTCCAGGCCCTTGGCCGCGTGCAGGGTGGCGAGGGTGACTCCGTCGGCCGCGGGGGCGTGCTGGGCGGCGACGCGTTCGTCGACCACGGCGAGGAACGCCGCGAGGTCGGCGTCGGGGTGCTCCTCGGCGAGGTCACCGGCCAGCGAGGCCAGCGCCGTCAGCGACTCCCAGCGCTCACGAACCGCGCCCGATCCGGTCGGCGCCTCCTGCGTCCAGCCGGTGGCGGCGAGGACCGCGTGCACGTCGGTGACCAGCCCGGCACCGGACATCTCCGCTGCCCGGACGGCTCCGCGCAGCAGCACGATCGCCTCCCGCACCTCGGGCCGGTCGAAGAACCGCTCCCCGCCGCGGACGAGGTAGCGAACGCCGCGTTCGGCGAGCGCCTGCTCGAACGCCTCCGACTGCGCGTTGACCCGGAACAGGACGGCGATCTCCCGCAGCGGCGTGCCCTGCCGGGCCAGCCGCTGGATCGCCCGGGCGACGTCCTCGGCCTCCTCCACCTCGTCGGCGTACTCGGTGAAGGTGGGCTCGGGGCCGTCGGGACGCTGGGCGCGCAGAGTGAGCCGATGTCGGCTGGCCGGCCCGCGAGCCCCGGCGAGCAGGCCGTTGGCCACCCGGACCACCTGCGGGGTGGAGCGGTAGTCGCGCTCCAGCCGGACGACGGTGGCGCCGCGGTGCCGCTTGGTGAAGTCGAGAAGGTAGGCCGGGCTGGCACCGGCGAAGGAGTAGATGGTCTGGCTCGCGTCACCGACCACACACACGTCGGAGCGGTCGCCGACCCACAGGTCGAGCAGGGTCTGCTGGACCGGGCTGACGTCCTGGTACTCGTCCACGACGAAGTGGCGGTACTGCGAGCGGACGGCGGCGGCGACCTTGGGCGAGTCGGCCAGCAGCGCGGCGGTGCACAGCAGGACGTCCTCGAGGTCGAGGTGGCCGCGGTCGCGGCGTACCTCCTCGTAGGCGGCGAACACGTGCGACACCGTGGCGGCGTCGTAACCCGCGACCTGCCGGCCCGCCTTGGCCGCCACCCGGGGGTAGTCGTCGGGGCGGACGTTGCTGACCTTGGCCCACTCGATCTCGCTGGCCAGGTCGCGGCGGCCGGCAAGGTCGGCCTGGACGCGGCACCGCGAGGCGGCCTCGGCCACGAACCGCAACTTGCTGTCGACGATGGGCGGGAGCTCGCCGCCGTAAACCTGCGGCCAGAAGTAGCGTGCCTGCCGCAGCGCCGCGGAGTGGAAGGTGCGGGCCTGCACCCCGGCAACCCCGAGCTCGCGCAGCCGCCCCCGCATCTCACCGGCCGCGCGGGTGGTGAACGTCACCGCCAGCACGGTCTGCGGCTGCCAGTGGCCGGAGAGCACCGCGTAGGCGATCCGGTGGGTGATCGCCCGGGTCTTGCCGGTACCGGCGCCGGCCAGGATGCACAGCGGTCCGGAAAGCGACGTGGCCGCCTCGCGCTGCTCGGGATCGAGCGCGGCCAGCACCTCGTCGGCGGTCGGTGCGGGCCGAGATCCCGGGGCGCCGGCCAGTCCGGCGAGAAGGTCAGTCACTTCGCCCATGATTCCAGTTCGCTCCGACAGCTCGCCCCGACACCCGGTTCAGGTGTCGGGGCGGGGTGGGAGGAGGGAGTACGAAAGGTGCGCGAGGCCGCTCAGGCGGCGGTGAGCCGCTCCTGCACCTGGGCCAGCGACGGATTGGTCAGCGCCGAGCCGTCCGGGAACACCACGGTCGGCACGGTCTGGTTACCGCCGTTGACCTTCATCACGAGTTCGGCCGCCTCGGGCTGCTGCTCGATGTCGACCTCGGTGTAGGTGATGCCCGCGCGTTCCAGCTGCCCCTTGAGCCGGCGGCAGTATCCGCACCACGGGGTGGAGTACATCGTGATGGAGTCTGACATCGATGACATCGGGGTCCTTCCGTACGAGCCGGACACATCGGGTCTACCGGGTCTGCTGGGTTCTGTCGTTTCTGCCGTACTGCTCAACAGTCCGGCCGCCGGGCTTCTTCCCGGGAGGAGGTCACCCGGGATCCGTCCTCGACGGGCCGCTCCGCCGAGGACGGGCTGGTCACCACGATCCGGACAGCGGTGAGCCGTACCACGTCTCGATCAGCCGGCGGGCGATCGACACCTCGCCGGGCAGGAGGAGCTCGCCCGACTCCACAGCGGCCTTCAGGTCGGCCCGGCTCAGCCAGCGGGCCTCGACGATCTCCTCCTCGTCCACCTGGATCCGGGTCGAGATCGCCCGGGCGAAGAAGCCGAGCATCAGGCTGGACGGGAACGGCCACGGCTGGCTGCCGGCGTACTCCGCGTCGACAACGTGGATGCCGGTCTCCTCGTGCACCTCGCGGGCGACGGCGTGCTCCAGCGGCTCACCCGGCTCCACGAAGCCGGCCAGGGTGGAGAACCTCCCCACCGGCCAGCTTCCCTGCCGGCCGAGCAGGCAGCGGTCCTCGGCGTCGGTGACCAGGACGATGATCGCCGGGTCCGTACGTGGGAAGTGCTGGGTCTCGCAGGCGGGGCAGCGGCGCACGTGCCCGCCGTCGGTCGGCCGGGTCCGTGCGCCACACCGCGCGCAGTGCTGGTGTGCCGCGTGCCAGTTGACCAGCGCGACAGCATGGACGACCACGCCCGCGTCCCGGTCGGGCAGGGTGCCGCCGACCTCACGCAGGCCCGCCCAGCGGACCTTCTCCGCGGGCCGGCCGTCGAGGAGGACGTCGGGACCCAGGTCCTCGGACGCGCCGGTGAACGCGACGGCGAAGTACGGAACGTCGGCCTCGTCCAGGCCCAGGAAGTACCGCTCCTCGGTACCTCCCTCACCTGCGTCGCCGGCCGGGTCGGCGCCGCCGAGCGCGTCGAGTGCGGCCGGGCTCACGTAGACCAGCGACGTGAGGTCGTCGGCCACCGGCACATCCCCCGCGAGGACGGGGACGGCCCGAGCCCTCTCGTCGGCCCATCGCGCGGCCACCCAGTCGGGGTCGCGGCGACGCTCCGTCGCTCGGTCGAGGGTGGCGCGGGCAAGGGCGAGCGAGGAGAGGCGAGGCACGGTCGACCACTGTAACGGCGCGACGGTGGCCACGTCGTCCGCGCGTCCACGCCGGTCCACGCCGGTCCGCGGTAGGCCACCGGCCGGCGACCGTTCCCGGACGACCCCACCCACAGGGGGGCGTACGTCAACTTTGGGAAGAGAGGAACGAACTGTCGGAAGGCGGGACTGCTGTTCCCGCTGCGACTCCCAGCGCTCGGAGCCGCCTCCTTCCGGAGGAGGCGGCTCCGAGCGCCGACCACGTGGTCGGCGCCCGGTCCGTGCGTGTGGACGGATGGACCCGGCGGATGGGTCAGTAGCCGTCGAGGTCGAGCACGACAAGCAGGGCGTACTCCACGTCGAAGATCATTCCCTCCCGCGTGGTCGGCACGGCGACCCATCGTTGGCGGTGCGTTTCGTACCACAGCAGGTATTCGCGGGCTCGGTCGAGACGACGCACGGTGAAGGCTCCTCCCCGTCACAGAACGCAAGGACACCCCCACCCCGGGACCACGTCCGTCCGCTTCCACACCCTGGATCCCCGGCCGCCGGACCGGCCGGGGGGACGAATCTCCTGGGAGAGGCTGCGGTCGAACGTATGGTCGAATGCTAGGTGGTGTTAGCGGGCAAGTGGTGTCGACACGACGGAGTGGAGGTCACGAAGTCGGTGGGTTTGGGCAACGGCGACGAGCACCGGCACGATCAGCGCCACCCCGGCGATCGTCACCACTCCCACCAGGACGCACAACCCCACCAGCAGCCAGGTGACCAGGGCGCGTTCCGGCGCCTGCCAGACCAGCCGTACCGACCGCGCCGCGAGCCGCGCGGGCGACAGGGTGGGGTCGTCGGCGAACAACGGCCCCCAGTACGTCCCGCACACCGACCAGACCAGCACGGCCAGCGTCAGCACCGTCACCAGCGGGGTGAGACCGGCCGCCGAGGCGGCCCACGCCGACCAGACGAGTACGCCGAACGTTCCGTAGAGCGGGGCCAGGGTGCGCAGGGCGGGCACCCCGAGCTCGCGGAGGAGTTCGCCCGCCAGCCCGAGGTCGACGTGCTGGCCCCGGCAGGCCGAGGCGGCGACGCCGTACACCACCGCGGTGGCCGGCGGCAGCGCCGTCGCACTGACCAGCCCGAGGATCACCCGCAGCCAGCCCGGCAGCCCGGTGAACGCCAGCGCCAGCACGCCGGGCGCGAGCACCGCCGCCCAGGCGAGGTTGGTCATCACCATCCGCTCCACCTGGTCGGCGACGGTGGCGAAGGTCGCCCAGCTGGGGCTCCGGCGTTCGTCCCCGGGCCCGATGTCATCCAGGAACGGCACCGGCGGCCTCCTGCCCACTGGACGAGTTCGCGCCGGCGGCGACCGGCGCGTCCGCGGCCGACAGCGACGCCCCGGTCTCGGCGTCGAACAGATGCACCTTCGCCATGTCCACGCCGAGCGGGATCTCCTGGTCGAGGTAGCTGGACGGCACGCGCACCTTGAACGTCGCCACGAAGTCCTGGCCCTCCGCGCCGCCCGGCCCCTCCGGGAGACTGAGGTAGACCGTGCTGCCGCTCGACGTGGGCTCGACCAGGTTGACCACGCCGTGCACGGTGTTCTCCTCGGTCACCTCGAACGGCGCCATCCGCGGCACGTGCAGGTGCTCGGGCCGCACGCCGACCTTGACCGGACGGTCGACGTGCCGGCGCAGGCGTTCGGTCACGCTCGGATCCAGCGGCAGCCGCAGGCCCGCGCCCTCGACCACCAGCCGGTCGCCGTCGGCGCGCACCACCATGTCGAACAGGTTGATGCTGGGCGTGCCGATGAAGTACGCCACGAACAGGTTGGCGGGGTGGTCGTAGAGCTCCGCCCCGGTGCCGATCTGCTGGATCCGGCCGGCGTTCATCACCGCGATCCGGTCGCCCAGCGCCATCGCCTCGGACTGGTCGTGGGTGACGTAGACCGTGGGCCGCCGCTTCTCCCGGTGCAGGGTGAGGATGTCCTCGCGTGCCTGGTACCGCAGCTGGGCGTCCAGGTTGGACAGCGGTTCGTCGTAGAGGTACAACGCGGCGTCCCGCACCATCGCCCGTGACAGCGCCACCCGCTGGCGTTCGCCGCCGGACAGCTGCCGGGGCTTGCGGGCGAGCAGGTGGTCGATGCGGAAGGTCGCCGCGGCCGCCGGCACGGCGGTGCGGACCTCCGTGCGGGGCGTACGCCGGGACCGCAGGCCGTAGGCGATGTTCTCGAACACCGTCATGTGCGGCAGGATCGCGTAGTCCTGGAAGACCATCGCGATGTTGCGGTCCCGCGGCCTGATCTCGTTGACCAGCCGCTCGCCGAACCGGATCTCCCCCGAGGTGACGGGTTCCAGGCCGGCCAGCAGCCGCAGCGTCGTCGTCTTGCCGCATCCGGACGGGCCGACGAGGACGAGCAGCTCACCTGCGGCGATCTCGAAGCTCACCCCGTCGACGGCGCGCTTCTCCGCGAACTGCTTGACCAGGTTGTCCACCGCGATCGCGTTCACCGTGCCGCTCCTCCTCGTTCCGGTGCCTTCTCAGAACAGTTCGAGTACGCCGGGCACATGGTGCGGTTCCTCTCCGTCGGCGGCGAACACGTACGCCCGCTCCCAGTCCGGGGTGATCGCCACCTCGGACCGGTCGGGGTAGTCGACGGGCGCGGTCACCGCGACACTGGCCTCGCCCAGGTGGCCGTACAGGAAACTCGCCCGCTCGGTGGGGATCCGCTCGCGGTGCCGCACCCGTAGCGGCGCACCGTCGGCGGTGTCCAGCAGCCAGCCCTCCGGCCGCACTCCGACCCGCACCGGTCCGGTCGGCAACGACCCGGCCAGGTCGTCGGGGAGTTGCCAGGTGCCTTCGGGCACCGCCACCCGGCCCGCCTCGATCGTGGCCGGGATCACCGCCATCGGCGGGGCACCGACGAACGTGGCCACGAACAGGTTGGCCGGAGTGGAGTACAGCTCGTCGAACGTGCCGACCTGCTCGATCCGCCCGCCTCGCATCACCGCGATGCGGTCACCCATGAAGATGGCTTCCTGCTGGTCGTGGGTGACGTACAACGTGGTGATGGCGAACTTCCGCAGCAGCTTGCGGATCTCCACCCGGGTGCGCTCGCGCAGCTTGGCGTCCAGGTTGGAGATCGGCTCGTCCATCAGGAACAGCTGCGGCTCCCGGACGATGCACCGCCCGATCGCCACCCGCTGCTGCTCACCGCCGGACAGCGTGTCGGGCACGCGGCCGAGCAACTGCTCGAAGCCGATGCCCATCCGTTCGGCAGTCTCCCGGGTCCGCTGCTCGGCCTCCTCCTCGGTGCGGTCGTGCACCTCGAAGTAGTAGGCCAGGTTGCCCTTTCCCTTCATCGACGGGTAGAGCGCGTAGTCCTGGAACACCATGCCCACACCGCGTTCCTGCGGGCGTACGTAGGTGACGTCCTGGCCGTTGTAGAGGACCCGGCCGGACTCCGGGTACTCCAGCCCCGCGACCACCTTGAGCAAGGTCGACTTGCCGCACCCGGACGAGCCCACCACGCTGACCGTCTCGCCCTCGGCGAGGGACAGGCTCACCCCGTCCAGGGCCGGCCGCTCCCCGCCGTCCAGGTCGACCACCCGCTCGGCCTGGTAACGCTTGCGTACCTGCTCGATCTCGATCGACGCCATCGGCAATCCTCACTTCAGACCGCGCAGGCGGATGCCGCGCAGGAGGTACTCACGGCAGACGACGAACGCGATGAACACCGGCAGCGACTGCAGGATGCCGAGCACCATCAGGCCGTTCCACGACATGCCGGCGGACAGGATCTGCTGCATCTGCTGGGCCGCGGCGCTGGCCTGATTGGCGTCCGTCGCACCTGCCTGCGTGAACTTCTGCAACAGGTTGTAGATCTCCACCGAGGCCGGCATCTTGTCCGGACTCTGCAAGACCACCAGCGGCCACAGGAACTGGTCCCAGGCGCCGCTGAACGCACCCCAGATCGCCACGGCGTACACCGGAACGCTCATCGGCAGCACGATCCTGCGGAAGATGTTGAACTCCGACCCGCCGTCCACCCGGGCCGCCTGGATCACGGAGTTCGGGATCGTGTCGAAGAACCCCTTGAAAAGAAGGAAGTTGAACGCCTGGAAGACGATCGGCAGGATCACCGCCCAGTGGGTGTCCCAGATCCGTACGTTGGGCCAGACGAGGGTGTCGCTTCCGAAGAAGGACGGCGCGTCCGGGAGAGCGAACGGGAAGTTGCGGGTCAGCAGGTAGTTGGGGATCAGCGTGAGCGCCGCCGGCATCATCAGCGTGCCGATGAAGAACAGGAACGACCAGCGGGCCAGCGGTCCCGTCTGCAGTTTGCTGTTGGCGTACGCCGCGAGCGAGGTGATCGGGATGCCGAGCACCAGCACCCAGAACGTGATGTTGACGGAGTTCAGGAAGAACTTCCAGAACGGCCCGTCCATCAGGGTGGTGGCGGCGGTGTTGCCGCCCTGGACCAGGCTCACCACCAGCCGCCAGCCGGCCAGGGTTCCGTCGTGCGGCCACCAGGTCGGCGGGAACTGCAACACCTCCTGCCCGGACTTGAACGACGTGATCGCCATGAAATAGAAGGGGAACAGGTGCAGGGTGATGCCGAGGCACAGGAACGCCACGACCAGCCACCAGGCGATCCGCAGCATCGGCTGCTTGCGCCCCACGCGCGGGAAGAGCATGTCTTCGGTCCTCCTACCGGTCTACTGGTCTGTGGCCTACTGGTCGGGGTCCTCGCGGAAGAACCTGCGCTGGATGACGACCAGCACCATCGTCACCACGAACAGGAAGACGCCGAGGGCGGTCGCGTCCGCGTACCGCAGGCTGCGCATGAGCTCGTAGAGGTACATGACGACGGTGCGGCTGGCACCGCCCGGCCCCCCACCGGTCATGATGAGCGGGAACTCGAACGCCTGCGATGATCCGATCACCGCGAAGATCAACAGCATCGAGATGACCGGGCGCAGCCGGGGCAACGAGATGGTCCAGATCTTGCGCCAGAATCCCGCGCCCTCGATCTCGGCCGCCTCGTAGTAGGAGGCCGGGATCCCTTGCAGGGTGGCCATGTAGATCAGGCCGGGCCCGAAGAAGAGGATGCCGGGGAAGACCAGCCAGAACAGCACCTGGTTGCCGCTGTTGAGGAACGGCTGCGGCGACAGGTGCAGCACCTCCGTGGCCACCCACTGGAACAGGCCGTACTGCGCGTTGAACATGTAGCGGAACAACAACGTGCTGGCGATTCCCGACAGCGGCAGGAACCACAGCAGCATCATCCAGCGGATGTGCCGCCGCGGCATCTCCATCAACAGGATCGCCACGACCACGGGGATCATGAACGTCAACCCGATGCTCAGCACCGTGTAGATCGCGGTGACCTTGAACGCCTCACCGACCAGCGGGTCGCGCCACATCCGCAGGTAGCTCGTCAGCCCGGTGAACTCCACCGGGCCGCGGAAGCGGGCGTTGGTGAAGCTGATGACGAACGCCATCAGCAGCGGATACCAGCCCCACGACAGCTGGAAGAGGAACGCCGGTGCGACGAACAGCGCTCCTTCCAGCCGGCGCCGGCGGCTCAGCCTGGGCGCCGCCGAGGTGCTCGTGCCCCGCGCGCCCTGGGGCGTCCCGGCGCCGGGCGCGTCGGCCACCGCGGTCGGTGCCGTGCCCTGGCCGCCGGCGGGGTTCTGGGGGTTCTCGGGATTCTGGGGGTTCTGGCCGGAGCCCGCGGCCCCGGGAATCACTCGTTCACCAGTCATCGGTGCCGCTCATCCCTTCAGGGCCGGCAGGACGGAGTTCTGGTACCACGGCGCGAAGACGTCGCGGTGGTAGTCCGGTGCGTTCTCCCGCCAGTAGGTGTCGTGCGCACCGAAGTACTCGCGGGCAGCCTTGACGAAGTCCGGGTCGGAGGTGCTGGAGGAGAAGCTCCTCGCCTGGGCGTTCATCGTGTCCTGCATCTTCGCCAGGTCCCCGCGCAGGTCGAGGGTGCCGCGTTCGTTCGCCCACCGCGAGGTCATGTCGTCGCGGGCGGTGCCGGTCGGCCCGGAGCTCAGCTCGGCCGGGAAGTAGAACGCCTCGTTCGGCACCAGCGGGATCTTGGAGGCCCGGCGCACCTGGTCCATGAACGGCTTACCCCACGCGTCGTCGGGAGTGACCGGCATCTGCTCCACCAGCCCGGCGAACAACGGCATGAAGTCGGCACTGTCGAAGACCCGCTTGGGATCCTTGGTGGCCGCGTACGTCGCCTTCTTCTGCTCGACCCACCCTGGCCCCTTCATCCACGCGTGCAGGCTGATCGCCTTGTCCAGCGCGAGGTCGTCCATGTCGGGTGAGAACCCGACGAGGTCCACCTGACCCTGGGTGGTGCCGGTACGCCCGTTCAGGCCGACCGGCTGGGTCATCCACCCCACGACGTCCTCCATCGGCTTCTTCAGCCGGGCGGCCAGGTCGGCCGGGGCGGTGTCGCTACCCGGCGTGTTGGCGAAGAAGATCACCGTGTTGTTGTGCATCGCGGCGTCACCGCGGACGAACGCCGCGAGCGTGTCCCCGTCGCCCATGCTCACGTCGGCGAGCACGCTCTTGTCCTTGAAGACCATGTCCCGCATGCCCTGGATGAGCGGCACCCAGCGGTCGGCGCCCGACATGTAGTCCCAGCGCCAGTTCCAGTTCGTCGCCGGTGCGGGCAACTGAGCGTGGAAGTCCATCCCGTCCGCGCTCATCCGCATGTTCAGGCCCCAGCCCTGCAGGACGATTCCCTTGCGCTTGCCCTTGGTGAGTCCCTTGGCGAGGGTGCGTACGTCGTCCCAGGTCCAGTCCGGCGTCGGTTCCTTCAGCCCCAGTTCGCGCACCAGGTCGACGCGGTAGTGCAGGCCGGTCCCGACGTTGTAGATCCACGGCGCGGCGTAGAACTTCCCGTCGACCTGCCACTTCTCCCAGATGGGCTTGACGTAGCTCGCCAGCTTGCCGGCGATGTCGTGCGTCTTCAGGTGCTCGGTCACGTCGGCCGACAGCCCCTGCGCCATCGCCGAGCGCACCGCCTGGCGGTTCCACCCGCCGAGCACGTCGCCGGGGAACATCGACGGGGCGGTGCCGCCGGTGATCGCGGTGGACAGCGTCTGCTGGTTCCACACGTCCAGCTTGACGTCCTGGATCGCGACGCCGGGGTTCTTGTCCATCCAGGCGCCGAGCACGTCCGCGTAGGACTTCGTTCCCGCGTTGGCCTGCTGGTCCTTCTTCGTCGGCATCGGGCCGTACGGCCAGCCGCCCGACGTCTTGAGTACGACATGCCCGTCGGTGCTGGCACCCCGGCGCGCGCACGAGCTCAGCAGCCCGCCACCGGCGGCGAGGAAGGTCCCCGACGCCATCAGGGACAGCAGTTGCCTTCGAGTGGGCGCGGCGGCGTACCCCTTCGGTCGGGGTGTTCTCGGACTTGCGGGATCGGTGTTCATCGTCCCCTCCTCGTCGGGATCGAGGTCCACACGCCGCCGCCGGCTAGCAGGACGAGGAGCTCGTCGCCGCGGCTGGCAAGGTCGTACGCCGACGCCGGATCCGGGCCGCCCTCGACGCGGCGCCAGTCGGTGTCGGTGCTTGTTCGGTCGGTGCTCTCGGTGTTCTCGGTGCTGAGGTCGATGTGGGCGCTGATGCCGGTGCTGGTGTGGGTGGGTGCGGGCTGGTCGTAGGACCAGAGTCCGTCGCCGGTGAGGACGGCCAGGCCGGTCGGCGTCCCGGCCATCGCCCGTACTCCGGTGCCGAAGGTCGCCAGGCGGTCCCAGCCACCGTCGCCACCACGGCCGAGCACAAGCCGCCCGATGCTGAGCACGGCCGGGCCCTCGGTGCCGGCCCGGGCGACGTGCACCTCCGGCCACGCCGTCTCGGCGGTGAGCTGCTGCAGCCACGTCCGCCCGCCGTCGGCGGAGTCGAAGACGGTCACGAGGTTGCGGCGGTGGTCGAACGTCGCCACCACGAGTTCGTCGCCACCGATCCAGCCCAGCGCGGTGAGCGGAAACGTGCCGAACGGCGCCGGTCGCTCCTGCCAGGTGTGCCCGGAGTCGGAACTGTGCAGCAGCGTGTCGCCGTGCCGCGCCGGTGCCGCCCAGCCGCGCCCGTCCGCGGCGAACGCCAACCGGCCGACCTCCCCGGTGCTCCCCTCCGCCACCGGAGTCCAGTCGGCATCGGCCGGCGTCCGCCGGGAGAGCCCGTCCGGCCCGGACGCCAGCAGCGCACCGTCGGGCGCGACTCCCAACCCCACCAGGGGAAACGGCACGTTCGCCAACGTCTCCCAGCCGGTTGGCGCAGCGGCCGGCCGGACCATCCCCGACCGCGGCCCGGCAAGCAGGGGCCGGCCGTCCCACCAGAGCAGCCGATCGAGGTCGGCCGTCGAGGGGACGCCGACCACGGACCAGCTGCGCCCGTCGTCGCGGCTGACCTGCAGGCCGGTGTCCGTTCCGGCGTACGTCGTCGCGCCGTCGGCCAGCAGGCAGTGCACCGTTCCGGGCTCGGCGACTCCGGAGGGACGCGCTGTCTCGCACCATCCGGTGCCGTCGGCGGATCGCCACACCCCTGCGCCGGACGTACCCGCGACCAGGGTTCCGGCCGCGGTCGCGACCAACGCGGTGACCGGTGCCGGGAGCGCGCCCAGCGGCGACCAGGTCCGGCCGTCGTCGGCGGAGCCCCACAGCTGTCCGGACTCCAGCCCGGCCACGACCGTGCCGTCCACGCCCAGCGCGAACGCCGCCACCGGCGCGTCGAGACTCGAAGCCTCCCGGCCGGCTTCCCTGCCGCCGCGCCCGGTCCGCCGCCAGGCCCGGCCGGCGTTCTCGCTGGCGAACACGCCCTCCGGCGTACCCGCGAGCAGCCGGCCGCCGGGCGTGCGGACCAGCGCGGTGACCTCGGTGTCGGCGAGCCCGAACACCGGCTGCCAGGTGCGCCCACCGTCCACGCTGCGGAGTACGCCGTCCCCGAGAGTGGCCGCGAGGGCGACGTCGTCATCCTGGTGGTCTTGGTGGTCCTCGCCCGACTCAGTGGCCTCCAGCGCTGCCGGCGGACGTACGTCGAGGAACGCCACCACCGGGGCACCGCTCCCCTGCACCTGCGCGAGGTCCCACGCGTCACGGGTACGGCGGGCGATTCCCTCCGCGCCACCGGCGAGCAGCCGGCCCGCCACGACACCGAGCGCGGCCACACAGGTCAGCGGACCATTGACCACCGACGTCGAACCGGTGGACACCACGCCGCCGACCCCGCCCAGCCACAGGTCCTCCGACCGGAGGCCCGTCGCGGCCGACAGGATCGGACTCGCCGGTTCACCCACGGCCGGTCACCACCGACGCCGACACCAGGACACCGGCCGTCGCGCCGGCCGCCTCCAACGCGGCGACGGCCACGCCCGCGACGTCGAGCACGCCGGCTTCTCGCATCGACAGGCAGCGATCGGTGCGTACGTCGACGCCGTGCCCGGGCCCGAGCGCACGGACCGCGGCCAGGGCGACCCGGGGTTCGCGGCGGCCGGCGTTGGCGACCAGGCGAAGGAACGGTGCCTCCAGGGCGGCCGCCACCGCGTCCATGCCGGCGGCCCGGTCGGGGTCGGCGCACTCCGTCCGTGCCGCGCGTACGGCGTCCACGCAGTCCAGGTAGGCCACCCCACCGCCGGCCACCACGCCGTCCCGCAGCGCGGTCCGGGCGAGCCGTACGGCCCGCCGGGCGGTCCGCAGCCGGTCCTCGCGTTCGGCCTCGGTGTCCGCGCCCACCTGGACGGCGCCGACCCGGCCGAGCAGGCGCGCCTGGCGCAGCCACATCCGGTCGGCGGTACGCGTTGTCGCCTCCGCGCCGTCGTCGAGTTCCCAGGCTCGAGTTCGCAGCCGGGCGGCCAGGTCGGTGAGTGCTTGTCGGTCGCCGTCACCGCCGGCGACCGACAGGTGCCCCGACCGCACGACAGCGCGCCGCGCCCTGCCGACGTACGCCGGGACGAACCGCTCCGGCGGCCGGCCGGACTCGGGCGACAGCACGGTGGCGCCGGTGAGCAGGGCCAGGTCGGCGAAGTCCTCGCCGCGCCGAATCCCGGCCGTGGTGAGGACGACCGGCGCGCTCACCACCAGCCCGCGGCGGTCGTTCAGCAGACAGGTCGTGGCAGCGCCGCCGGTCACGTCCTGGGCCACCAGCAACAGTGGCGGCCGGCCGGGCAGCGCGCGCACCGCCTCCAGAATCGGGACGACCTGCGCCAGGTCGTCGAGTACGACGTCCGCCACGACCACCGCCGGGTCGACCAGGGTCAGCTCGGTGTGCGAGCCCCCGAACGCACCACCGCCGGACAGCAGCTCCGGCCCGGTCGGGCGGGCGGGCCACCGGCTGCCGTCGACGTAGTCGTGGGTCACGCCGGTACGTACGGACTCCTCCACCACGACCGCACCGTCGGGTCCCAGGACGTCCAGCAGTTCCCCGACCGACGCGGCCAGCGCCCGGTCGCCGCCGGCCGCCTCGACCAGCCCGGCCAGGTCGTCCGGCCCGGCGACCGGACTCGCCTGGCTCTTCAGCGCGTCGGCGGCGCACCGGACCGCGGCCGTGATCCCGTCGCGGACCAGGACCGGGTTGGCGCCGGCGGCCACCATCCTGCGCGCGTGCCGGACGATCGCCGCGGTCAGCACCGCGGTGGTGGCTCCGCCGTCGCCGTGCCGGCCCACCACCGTGCGTACCGCTTCGCGCAGCAGCGCGGCGCCCGCGGTCGCGCCGCGCTCGGGCAGGGTGGTGACCCGGCGGGCGATGGTCGCCGCGTCGGCGAGGCCCTCGGCGGTCCCCCCACCGGCGTCGTTCAGCACCACGCCCCGGGCCGGACCCAGGGTGAGTGCGAGCAGCCGGGCGAGGGTCTCGAAACCGGCCGCGAGCGCGTCGGACCGGTCGGCGGTCGCGGTGGTCCCGACGGTTCTGGTGGCCCTGGTGGTCGCGGTGGTCGCGGTGGTCATGGCACCAACGCCTGTTCGCTGTCGTGGTCGAACAGCCGCAGTCCCTCGGGGGCGACGTCCAGGCGCACGGCGTCACCCGGCGCGAGCGAGCCCTCCTCGCCGGCCCGGAAGATCGCGGCCATCGACTGGCCCGCGGTCCGCAGCCGGACCACCGTCTCCCCGATCAGCGGCTCCACGTCGGTGACCTCGCCGGTGATGGCCGCGTCCCCGTCGGCGGCAGGCACCAGCGCGTCCGGCCGGATCCCCACCGTCACCTGCTCCTTGCCGTACCGCGACAGCCTGTCGGACCACGCCGACGGCAACGGGAGGGCCGCGTCGGAACCATGCGCGACGTACGAGCCGTTCACCGGCCGCAGCCTGGCCGGCAGCAGGTTCATCGGCGGGGACCCGACGAAACCGGCGACGAACACGTTGGCCGGGCGCTCCACGAGCTCGTCCGGCGGCCCGATCTGCTGCACCCGGCCGTTCGCGAGCACCGCCACCACGTCGCCCATGGCGAACGCCTCGGTCTGGTCGTGGGTGACGTAGACGCTGGGACGGCCCTTGTCGCGATGCAGGGCGAGGATGTCGCGCCGCAGCCGGTACCTCAGCTTCGGGTCGAGGTTGGACAGCGGCTCGTCGAAGAGGTACGCGTCGGCGTCCTTCACCATCGCCCGGCCGAGCGCCACCCGCTGCTGCTCACCACCGGACAGGTCGGTGATGGGCGAGCGGAGCAGCGGGCCCAGGTCGAGCCTGTCCGCGGCCGCCCGGATGCGGCGTTCGATCTCGTCCTTGGCCACCCCGCCGCGCGCCTGCAGCCCGTACGCCATGTTGCCGAACACGTCCATGCTCGGGTAGAGGCCGTACTCCTGGAAGACCATCCCGAGGTTGCGGTCGCGCGAGGGCAGCGAGGTCACCACCCGGTCGCCGATGACCACCTCACCCGCGTCGGGCTGTTCGAGCCCGCAGACGATCCGCAGAGTGGTGGTCTTCCCGCAGCCGGACGGGCCGAGGAGTACGAAGAACTGCCCGTCCTCCACCGTGAACGACATTCCGTCGACCGCCCGGTGGTCACCGAGCTGCTTCACCAGGCCGCGTACCTCCAGGGTGGGCACGGCAACCACTCCTTCCGGGGTCAGTTGGCGGGGGTCCGTTGGCGGGGGTCAGTTGGCGGGGTCAGCTGCCGCTCAGTTGGCGGGTGTGCCGGCGGTGTTCGCGGCGGCGGCGACGTCGCGCATCCCCGCCCACTCCCGCCAGATGTCGGTCATGCACTCCCAGCGCACCGACTGGTGGTCGACGTGGCTGAGCCGGAAGAAGATCGCGTACCGGATGTGCGGAGAGGCGTTGCCGGCGATGCCGTGCCCGAGCTGGTAGTGGGCCAGCACGGCGTCACCTGCCCGGGCGGTGACCTGCTCCGGCTCGGCCACCTCCACGTCCGGCATGCCGTTCAGCAGGGAGTCCGGCCCGTGCTCGCGGAAGTAGCTTTCGTACTGGCGGTGGCTGCCCGGCCAGACGGTGAAGTTGCCGGCGTACGACGTGGGCACGTCGCTGAGGAACACCCCCACCAGCGCGGTGAAGTTGGCGATCGTCCCCTTGGGCACACCGTTGTGCGGGCTGTACATGCCGTCGATGTGGGCGTGTGGGTCGTGCGGCGTGTCGGGCGTGGGGAAGCGCAACGCGATCTGGCCGGCGTTCACCGGGGCGATCGCACCCTCCCCGATCGCGGACTCGGCGACCTCCCACAGCGGGGACCGGTGCAGCAGGTCGGTGATGGCCGGGGACGTCTGCAGTTCCGGGGTGTAGGACCGGGACCGGAAGGTCACCAGGTCGTCGGGATGGATGCCCTCGGAGCCGAGCGAGCCGTTGATCGCCCGCAAGGCCGCGTTGACAAGCTCGCTGGGAACGATCCCAGGCAGGCGGACGAGACCGTCGTCGTACAACGCCTGCTTGTGGGCCGTGGTCAACCGCATCTGTCGATCATCCTTGTGTGGTTGGGGTCGTGGTCGTCGCCGCTTCGGAAGCCGAAGCAGGCTGGGAATCCGGGACCGACCTGGTGGGCCGGGACGGCGGGGCCGACTGTGGATCCGGGACCGAACGGGAACGCCGCGCCGGCTCGTACGGCGGCACCGGTGGGTTGCGCGGTGCGGTGGACCCGCGGACCACCAGGTGCACGCCGACCCGGGTCTCCCGCCAGCCCATGTGCGGAAAGCGCAGCCGCTCGGTGAGGTTCCACACCGCCTGCATACCGAGCAGTTCCTTGTCGACGGCGATGGTGGTGAGCCCGGGAACGCTGTGCGCGGCCATCGCGATGTCGTCGTACCCGATCACCGAGACGTCCGTGGGTACGGCGATCCCGCGTTCGCGGAGCAGGTCGATCGCACCGAGGGCGGTGTTGTCGTTGCCGCAGAAGACGGCGGTCGGCGGAGTCGGCAGGTCCAGCAGGGCGGCCATCTCCTCCCGTCCGCTCTCCGCGCACAGCCGTCCGTCGCGGATGTAGGCCGGATCGACCGGGACGCCGTACTCCGCCAGCGCCTGGCGATATCCGGCCAGCCTCGCGGTGATCGAGTACGCCGTCGAGGGCCCGGTGATGATGGCCGGCGGCGGACCGCGGTGGCCCAGGTCGAGCAGATGGGTGGTGGCCAGGTAGCCGCCGCGATGGTCGTCGGCCCGCACACAGTCCACCGGCAGGTCCTCGACCAGGTGGTCGATCAGCACACATGGCGTCCCGGTCTCCAGCAACCTCGCGACGTACCGCTGTTCGAGATAGCCGGCCAGCAGAAGTCCCTGCGCCTGCCGGCGGCGAAGCACCAGCGGCAGCCCGCGGCCGTCGAGGTCACCGTCGTGCAGGGTCTCCATCACCAGGGACACCCCGAGCGCGGCGATCGCCGACTGCGCGCCGTAGAGAACTGGCCCGTAGAAGGGGTTGGCCGGGCCGACGTAGTGCTCGCCACGGGCCAGCAGACCGAACGCCGAAACGCCTGCCGAGAGCGCCTCCGCCGGCCGCCGGCGCGGTTGGTAGCCGATTTCCTCCGCGGCCGCCAGAACGGCTTTCCGGGCCTGTTCGGAAACGGACGCATTACTGGTGAAGACACCGGAGGCGGTCCCGATCGAAACACCGGCACGCGCGGCGACCTCCCGCAGTGTCGACCGCCGCCGTGCACCCATTCAAGCCCCTCGCGTTTCACTGAACATTTCAGGAAACCCTGTCTGCGTGGCAGGTTACGTGCACAGGTCCGCACCGGGGAACGCCTGTGTCCCATCGTGGACAAGGGCCGGTCAGGCGTTTAGGCGTTCATTTCGACAAGTGAAGAGAACACTGAAATTTCAGCCGTATTCGGTCGACTGAAAGGGTCCACTCGATTTCCGTGAATGCGCTCGCACCACCGACAATGTGGCCATGCCGAATAGCGCCCGCCATTCGAGAGCGCAGTCGCCATGACTCCCTACACCGGTCCAGTGGTCGACGCACACCACCACGTGTGGGACCTCGCCGTGGGCGGCCAGCCGTGGCTGCTCGACGATCCGATGATCGCGTTCCGGTACGGCGACTACGGCCGGATCCGCCGCGACTACCTCCCGGCCGACTTTCGGGCCGACGCCGCCACGGTCGCCGGCCGCGGGCTCGACGTGGCCGGGAGCGTCTTCGTCGAGACCGAGTGGCGGGTCGACGACACCCTGTCCGAGGTCGCCTGGGTGAGCGGGCTGGCGGAGCGGACGGGCGTTCCCAGCGTGGTCGTCGGGCACGCGGTACTGGACTCACCCGGCGTCGCCGAGCACCTGGCCGCGATCGCCGGCGCACCGCTTGCTCGCGGGATCCGGCACAAGCCCGGCGGCGCGGCCACACCGGACCGGGCGCCGGCCGAACCCACCCTGATGACCGACGCGCGCTGGCGGGCGGGCTTCGCGCGATTGGCACCGCTCGGCCTGCACTACGAACTCCAGGTGCCGTGGTGGCACCTGCACGAGGCGGCCGACCTCGCCGCGGCGTACGACCGGACCCGGATCGTCATCAACCACACCGGACTGCCGGCCGACCGGTCACCGGCCGGGCTGGCCGGCTGGCGGGACGCGATGCGGCGCGTTGCCGAACACCCCAACGTGTACTGCAAGATCTCCGGGCTGGACGTGCCGCACACCACCTGGACGCCGGACCTGCAGCGCGAGGTGGTGCTCACCACCCTGGACCTGTTCGGCCCGCGGCGGTGCATGTTCGCGAGCAACTTCCCGGTGGACGCGCTGTGGGCGACGTACGCGCAGATCTTCGGGGGTTTCCAGGACCTCACCGCCGACCTGTCCGCGAGCGAACAACGCGCGGTGTTCTTCGACACCGCGTGCGACTTCTACCGGATCGGCCCGGACCGCCTGTGGTCGGCGGCCGGCTGATCAGGCAGCCGGTCGGCCCTAGTCTCCGGCCTCCTCGGGGACGTCGGCGATGAGTGCCTCCAGGCCGTCGGCGTCGAGCAGGTCGACGGGCCGGACCGTCCGGTTGTGGCGTACGTAGTGGAACGCGGCCCGCACCCCCTCCAGCGGCAGTCCGGTCAGCCGGGCCCACGCCAGCCGGTACGCCGCCAACTGCACCGTGCGGGCGGCCTCGTCCTCGGCGTCTCGGGGAGGTCGCCCGGTCTTCCAGTCCACCACCTCGATCGCGGTGACCGGTTGGCCGCCGACGATCGCGGTCACCGGCGAGCCGGCATCGCCGTTCGGTACGTCGGCATCGCCGTTCGGTACGTCGGCACCGTTCGATCGGCCGGCGCCCTCGACCGGGAACACCGCGTCGGCGCGACCGCGCACGACCACGCCACCGACCAGGAGCTCGAACGGCACCTCGACCTCGAGTGGTTGACGGTCGGCCCACTCCGAGGCCAGGAACGCGTCCTGCAGCGCGAGGAGGTCGTCGTCGGGTTCGGCCTCCGCGTCGGCCGAACCGGGCAGCTCGTCGATGTCGAGCAGCTGCTGCAGGCCGTACCGCGACTCCAGCCAGGCGTGGAACGCGGTGCCCCGCCGGGCCAGCGGATTGGGCGCGTGCGGGACCGGCCGGCGGATCGACCGCGCCAGCGCCTCCGGCTCCCGGCGCAACTGCACCAGCTGACTCACCGAGAGCCGGTCGGGCAGGGTGACGACGATGTCCTCGCGGTCGACCCGGCGCGCGCGTTCGGTGAGCAGCAGGTCGACGTCTCGCTGCCACTCCAGGGCGGCCTGCGCCACCTCGGTGGGAAGCTCCCGCTCGGCCGCGAGCTCGGCCTTTGACCGGCGCACGAGTTCGGCACCGACCTCCAGCTCGGAGCGTCGTCGTGGCGTGAGCGGGTCGTAGGGCCAGGCGTGCCGGCGCGGCTGTGCGGTCAGCGGGTTGCCGGCCGCCAGGTCGACCTCGCCGTGCCAGATCCCCACCTTGCCGGCGCCGGCGCGACAGGTGTCGGCGATCTCCAGGAGGTACTCCCCCGGCTCCCGGGGACGCTGGGTCTCGTCCCAGCGGTAGCCGGAGCAGACCAGTAACTGCCGCGCGCGGGTGACCGCGACGTAGGCGAGCCGGCGTTCCTCGATGCGGGCACGCTCGCCGCAGTCCTCCACGAACTGGTCGAACGCCTCCTTGACCTCCTTCTGGTCCAGCGCGTGCTCGACATCGAGCACCGGCAGCGCGTCCCGGTCTCCGCGCAGCGGGAACGGCAACTCGCCCAGGTCGGTCAGCCAGGCCTTGTCCTTCGCGCCGGCGGTCGGGAAGACGCCCTCCACCAGGCCGGGCACGAACACGACGTCCCACTCCAGGCCCTTCGCGCCGTGCACGGTGAGGACCTGGACCCGCTCCTCGGCGACCTCCACCTGCCCGGGCTCCAGGCCGCGTTCCTCGGTGTCGGCCGCGTCGAGGAAGGCGAGGAAGGCCGCCACCGACACCCCCTCGCCGCTCTCGGCGAACCCGACGGCGACGTCGAGGAACGCGTCCAGGTCCGCCCGGCTCACCGCGACGTCGCCGGTGCGGGCGGCGATCTCCACGTCGAGGCCGAGGGTGCGTACGACGTCGGCCACCAGGTCGACCAGCGGCTGCGCGGCCCGCCGGCGGAGCGACCGCAGCTCGTGGGCGAACAGCGTGAGCCGCCGGCGCCCCTCCGGGGAGAACCAGCCGTCGGCGGGCGCGGTGTCCACCGCGTCGAGGGCGTCGATGATGCTGGCGTTGTCCACGTCGTCGTGCTCGGCCTGCTCGGCCTGCTCGGCCTGCTCGGCCTGCTCGGCCTGCTCGGCCTGCTCGGAGCCGGAACCACCTTCGGACATCTCGGCCGACCCGGTTTCGTCCGGTCCGGTGGTTCCGCCCGGTCCGTCCGGCCGGCTCGATCCACCCGGTCCACCGGAAAGTCCGGGGCCGGCGGCCAGCCGGCGAGCCCACCGGCCGAGCGCGTCCAGGTCGCGTGGTCCGATCCGCCACCTGGCCCCGGTGAGCAGCCGCATCAGCGCGTCGCCGCGCCCGGGGTCGGCGAGCACCCGCAGGGTCGCCACGACGTCGGAGACCGTGGGCGCCGACAGCAGGCCGCCGACACCGACCACCTCCACCGGCAACCCGGCGGCTCGCAACTCGTGGGCCAGCCGGTCGATCTGGCTGCGGCGCCGAACCAGCACCGCGACCGTACGTCCCGGCTTCCCCTTGGCGCGGTTGTCGGCGTCGGCGTCCCACACCGCCCGGGCGCGGGCCGCGACGTCGGCCGCCTCGTCGTCCACGGTGTGGTGCAGCGACACCACGACCCGGCCTTTCGGGTTGCCGGGGTGCGCGGCCAGCTCGCGTACGTCAAGGCCGCCTTGACGCAACGGCGTCGCCAGGACGTTGGCCACCTCGAGGACCGAGGAGCCGTTGCGGAAGCTGGTGGTGAGGGAACGGGTGGGTGCGAGCGTGCCGTCCGTGGTGCGGAAGTGGCTGCCGAACGACGTGAGCGTCGCCGCGCTGGCGCCGCGCCAGCCGTAGATGGACTGGCACGGGTCGCCGACGGCGGTGACCGGGTGCCCGGTGCGGCCGCCGAAGAGCCCGCGCAGCATCGCGAGCTGGGCGTGGCTGGTGTCTTGGTACTCGTCCAGCAGCACGACCGGGTAGCGCTCCCGCTCCCGCTCGCCGACCTCGTCGAACTCCTCCGCCAGCCGGGCCGCCAGCGCGGCCTGGTCGGCGAAGTCCACCGCCTCGCGCCGCCGCTTCTCCTCCTCGAACGCCCGCACCAACGGCAGCAGCGCGACCCTGGCCTGCTGACGGGCGAGCGCCTCCGCGACGTTGCTGTACAGCGCCTTGCGGGTGCGCGCGACCGCGGGCTTGCTGGTCACCGTGGCCACGAGTTCGTCGGTGAACGCGGCGATCTGCTCGGTGGTCACCAGATGGCCGCTCATCTCGCCGTGCAGGGCGAGCACAGCGTTGACCACGGTGGAGAACGCCGCCTCCACCGCGTCCATCGGCCCGTCGTAGGTCTCCACCACCCGGGTGGCGTACTGCCAGGCGGTGGCCGGGGTGACCAGGCGCGAGGCCGGCTCGCGTCCGAGCCGCAGCGCGTGTTCGGACACGATGCGCTGGGCGTAGGCGTCGTACGTGGCGACGTTGACCTCGCCGGGCGGCGCGTCGCCGTCGGCCTCCAGGCTGACGTGGCCGCGGGCTCGCAGCTGGCCGAGCCGGTGCCGGATGCGGGCCGACAGCTCCCGCGCGGCCTTGCGGGTGAACGTCAGGCCGAGCACCTGCTCGGGCAGGATCAGCCCGTTGGCGACCAGCCACACGACCCGGGCGGCCATCGTCTCGGTCTTGCCCGACCCGGCACCGGCGACGATCACGCCCGGCTCCAGTGGCGCCTGGATCACCGCGGCCTGTTCGGCCGTCGGCGGGTGCAGCCGCAACATCCGGGCGAGCTCGACCGCGGTGTAGCGGACGCCGTTGGGCCTGACCAGCGGAAGCGCGAGCTGGGTGGCGGACACTTGGTCGGTCACGGGGTCACCTGGCCACCCTCGACGTGCAACGGGCAGGAACGCCGGGACGGGCACACCCCGCACCAGCGGTTCTCGCTGGCGTCGAAGTCGGCCGCGGCCATGCCCTCGGCCGTCTCCTCGACCAGCCGCTGCGCCCACTTCGGGTCCTCGGCACCGGACAGCGGCTCCTGCGACTGCTCGGTGACCTTCGACCCGCTGCCGAGCTGGACCAGAACCGCGCCGCCCGATCGCGGACCGTCCTCCGGGCCGCCTTCGAACCCGCCCTGCTCGACCGCGAACTGGTAGGCGCCGAGCTGCGGATGGGTGGGCAGGTCGGCCGCCACCGGCTTGCTCTTGCCGGTCTTCAGGTCGACCACCACCAGCCGCCCGTCGGCGTCGCGTTCGAGCCGGTCCACCCGGCCGGACAGCACGGCCCGTCCGACCTCGACGGCGAACGTCTCCTCCGCCGCGGCCAGCTCCCGCGGGTTGCTCCGCAGCCAGCCGGACAGGCGCTCGACGAGGGTGCGGGCCTGTTCGTGCTGGCGTCGGGAGTGCCAGCCGGTGCCGCTGTCCAGCCGCGCCCAGCGGGTCTCGAACGCCGACAGGATCTCGTCGGGCACGACCGCGCCGATCGCGACGTCGTACGCCAGGTCGTGCACCAGGGTGCCTACGCCCTGACTGAGCAGGTCACCGGCGGTGCCACCGCAGCTTTCCAGCAGCCAGCGCAGCGCACAGCGGGCGAACGCCTCCACCTTGCTGGGCGAGACTCGGACCTGCTCGTCCGGACCGCGCAGCGGCGCGTCGTCGGTGAGCGGTGCCACGGCGTACCACTCGGCCGGGTCGGCGCCGCGGATTCCGGCGGCGGCCAGCCGGGCGAGCTGGTGCGCGGCGGCCAGCCGGCGCGGGTCGTCCGGGGCGTCGGGGTCGGCGTCGGGCGCACACACCACCGACCGCAGCTCTGCCACCACCGCCGCCAGCTCCAGGCCTCGGGGCACGCGGGTGAGCGGGCGTTCCTCGCCCGGGCCGGTCCAGGGGACCAGCTCGTCGACGAACCGGGACGGGTGCGTCTCCTCGCTGGACACGGCTGTGATGATCAGCCGCCGCCGCGCCCGGGTCACCGCGACGTAGAACAGCCGGCGCTCCTCGGCGAGCAGATGGCTCACCGTGACCACCGGCGACGGGTCACGTCCGGCGACCAGGTCGACCAGCGACTCCGACCCCAGCAGGGAGCCACGCAGCCGCAGGTCGGGCCACACGCCCTCCTGTACGCCGACCACCGCCACGACGTCCCACTCCAGGCCCTTCGACGCGTGGGCGGTCAGCACGGTGACCGTGTCGCCCTCCGGCGCCCGGGGCGCGAGCGTGTCGGCCGGAATCTCCTGGCCGAGCAGGTGGTCGAGGAACACCGCCGGACCCGCCGCCGGCATCCGGTCCACGAACCGCGCGACCATGTCGAAGAGCGCGGTCACCGCGTCCAGGTCGCGGTCGGCCGCGGACGCGCCCGGTCCGCCCGACGCGGCGCGGCGTGCCCAGCGGTCGGACACCCGGGCGGCCGACCACACCGCCCACAGCACGGTCTCGGCGGTGGCGTTCGGTGCCGCAGCGGCCTCGGCGGCGGTGGTGAGCAGGTGCCCGATCCGTCGCGCCGGCGCGGTGGCGGCCGGATCGAGCGGGATCAGCACCCGCGGGTCGGCCAGCGCCTCGACCAGCAGGACCGAGGAGGACCGCCCACCGCCCGCGGCCAGCTCGCTGCGGCGCAGCTCCTGCCGCAGCCGGCGCAGGGCGAGGGCGTCGGCGCCGCCGTACGGGCTGACCAGCAGGTCGAGGGTGTCGTCCGAGTCGAGCTCGGTGCGTTCGGTGGCGATCGAGAGGACGGTCAGCAGCGGGCGGACGGCGGGCTGGTCGACCAGCGGCGTCTCCTCCAGCCGGACCGTGGCGGGCACGCCGGCGGCGGCGAGGGTGCGGCGCAGCAGCGGGATGTACGACGCGGCGCGCACCAGCACCGCCATCCGCGACCACTCCACGCCGTCGACGAGGTGCGCCTCGCGCAACCGCTGGGCAACGAACGACGCCTCCTGGTTGCGCGTGTGCAGCAGGTGCGCCTGCACCTCCCCCGGAGGCGCGTCGGGCACGGCGACCAGGCGGCGGTGCGCCGGGGGCCCGCCCAGCCGGTCGGTGATCCGCCTGGACGCCTTCAGCAGGGTGGCACCGGCGCGGCGGCTTCGGGTCAGCGCCACCGTCGGCGCCTCGGTCCCGCCGACGGTGGGGAAGCGTTCGGTGAACCGGCGGATCCCCTCGCTCTCCGCGCCGCGGAAGGCGTAGATGGACTGGTCGGGGTCGCCGACCACCACCAGCTCCCGGCCGCCACCGGCGAGCAGCCTCAGCAGCTCCTCCTGGGCGGGGTCGGTGTCCTGGTACTCGTCCACGAACACCACGGCCCGGTTGGCGCGCTCGCGGGCGAGCAGGTCCGGGTCGGCGCGCAGCAGGTCGACCGCGGCCCGGACCAGCTCGGCCGGGTCGTAGGCAGGGGTCTCCGGGCGCAGTGCGGTGATCGCGGCGTACTGCCGGGCGAACCTCGCCGCCGCCCGCCAGTCGTCGCGGCGCTGCTGACGGCCGAGGGCGCCCAGGCCCGGCGGCTCGATCCCCCGCTCGGCCGCACGGAGCAACAGGTCGCGCAGCTCCTGGGCGAAGCCGCGGGTGCGCAGCGCCGGGCGCAGCCGGGCCGGCCAGTCCTTCGCCCCGAACTCCTCGACGTCACCGCGCAGCAGGTCGCGGATCATCAGGTCCTGCTCCGGGCCGGCCAGCAACCTCGGCACCGGCAGGTCGTTCAGCACCGCGTCGTTGCGCAGCAGACCGAAGGCGTACGAGTGAAAGGTGCGGGCGAGCGGCTCGCGGATGGTGCGGTCGAGCCGGGCGGCGATCCGGTCGCGCAACTCGGCGGCGGCCCGCCGCCCGAAAGTCAGCAGCAGCACGTGCTCGGGCTCGATGCCGTCCCGCTCGATCCGGTCGACCGCGGCCTCCACCAGCGTGGTCGTCTTGCCGGTGCCCGGACCGGCGAGCACCAGGAGCGGACCGCCGCGATGCTCCACGACCCGCCGCTGCGCCTCGTCGAGGTCAGGGCCGGTCAGCCGCGCCGGATCGCTGGTCCTGGGCCGCCGGACGAGCCGATAGGCCGGCGCACCCGATCCGTCGGGCCTGGCCGAGGAAGGGGAGGAACCGGAAGAGACGGGAACAACCGACACGCCCCGCATTCCATCAGACCGCGCCGACAGACCGGTTCAACAGCCCGGTCGGACAGCGCGGTTGGGCAGCCGCCCGCGTCGTACGCCGACGGCTGCCGAACCCGCTCACCGCGTCAGCCGACCGGCACGTCCCGCCGGCGTACGCCGACCAGCCCGGCGACCACGAGCACGGCGGCGACCAACGTCAGCCACAGCAGCGGCGTGGCGGACGCGTGCCCGCCCGGCAACCGCGGAATGTGGGTGAACGGCGAGAGGTCGAGCACCTTCTGGCTCAGGCCGAGCAGCACACCGACCTGCCCCACCAGCAGGAACGCCGCGAACACCGCCCAGCTGGCCCCGGCCAGCCGGGGTGCCAGCCCGACCAGCGCCATCGCGACGCCGGCCAGCACCCACACCGCGGGCAGTTGCACCATCGCGCCGGCGAGGACGCGGGGCAGCTGGCCCCCCACGTCGTCGGTGTTGGCGCCGTGCGCGAGACCGGCGGTCACCCCGGCGGCGGCCAGCGCCACCGTCGGGCCGAGCAGCGCGAAGCCGAGGTGGCTCGCCACCCAGGTCACCCGGCCGACGGCGGTTGCCAGGACGGGTTCGGCCCGTCCGCCGGTCTCCTCCGAACGCATCCGCAGCGCCGCCTGCACGGCGTACGCGGCCGCGATCAGCCCGATCGTGCCCAGCATGGCCGCGAGAGTGGCGTCGACGATGGCCGACTGTCCGCCCATGCGCTGGAACATCTCCTTCAGCTGCGGGCTGCCGTTCATCATGTCGCGTACGCCGTCGGCGACTCCGCCGTACACCACGCCGAGCAGCGCCAGTGTGATGGTCCAGCCGAGGAGCAGCCCGCGGTGCAGCCGCCAGGCCAGGCCGAACGCACCGGACAGTCGCGGCGAGGCCTGCGCCGGGCCCAGTCGCGCGGGCAGAATGCCCGCGCCGAGGTCACGCCGCGCGGACAGGGCGGCGGCGGCCACCGCGAGGATCAGGGTCGCACCGGCGCCGAGGCCGAAGATCCACCAGCGTTCGTCGCCGTACGCCCGGACCGCGTGCGACCAGCCGATCGGCGAGAGCCAGGACAGCCATGCCGCGCCCGAGTCCGGCCCACCGACGTCGCCGGCTACCCGCAGCACGAAGGCCGCACCGAGCGCACCGAGCGCGATCGCGCGGGCGGCGCCCGCGCCCTCGGTGAGCTGGGCAGCCAGTCCGGCCAGGGCGGCGAACACGCAGCCGCCCAGCGCGCACCCGAAACCGAGTGCGTACGAGCCGGTGGCCGGCAGGCCCACGCCCATCAGGCCCGCTGCCATCAGCAGCCCGAAGACGAGGTTCGCGCAGACAGTGACCAGCAGCGCGGCGGCCAGGCCGGCCTGCCGGCCGAGGACGGTGGCGCCGAGCAGTTCGCGCCGGCCCGCGTCCTCCTCGGTGCGAGTGTGCCGGACGACGGTGAGGATGCTGATCACCGCGACCACCACCGGGAAGAACCCGACGCGCTGCGCGATCAGCCCGCCGATGCCCGAGGCATGCAGGGGGCCATACAACGCCAGGAAGGTGGGGTTGGTCCCGGCCGTCTGGGCGTACTGCTCCTGTTGGGCGAGGGTGGGATAGAGGTCGCGGGTCCCCGAGGCGAGGCTGGCCGGGAGCAGACCGAGCAGCACGATCCACAGGGGCATGACGAACCGGTCGCGGCGCAGGATCAGCCGCACCATCCGGCGGGTGCCGACGAGCGCGCTCATCGGGCCACCTCCGCCGGCTCGGTCCCGGAGACGTCGTCCTGGTAGTGCCGCAGGAACAGCTCCTCCAGCGTGGGTGGCTGGCTGGTCAGCCCGCGCAGTCCGGAGCGGGTGAGCTCGGCCATCAGCACGTCGAGGCGGCTGGTGTCGACCTCGCACCGCACCCGCGTACCGTCGATCTGCAGGTCGTGGACTCCCGGCAGGGACGCCAGGCCGTTCGGCGGGCTGGCCAGGTCTGCCTGGATGGACGTACGCGTGAGGTGGCGAAGCTCGGCGAGCGTGCCCGACTCGACCGTGCGGCCCCGGCGGATGATGCTCACCCGGTCGCACAGCGCCTCCACCTCGGCGAGGATGTGGCTGGACAGCAGGACCGTCCGCCCCCGCTGGCGCTCCTCGTGGATGCACTGCTGGAAGACCTCCTCCATGAGGGGGTCCAGGCCTGACGTGGGCTCGTCCAGGAGCAGCAGCTCGACGTCGGAGGCGAGCGCGGCGATCAGCCCCACCTTCTGCTTGTTGCCCTTGGAGTACGCCCGGCCCTTCTTGCGCGGGTCGAGCTCGAACCGCTCCAGCAGGTCGGCCCGGCGGTGAGGGTCCAGCCCGCCCCGCAGCCGGCCGAGCAGGTCGATCACCTCACCGCCGGACAGGTTGGGCCACAACGTCACGTCGCCGGGGACGTACGCCAACCGGCGGTGCAGCGAGGTGGCGTCCTTCCAGGGGTCGCCGCCGAGCAGGTTGACCCTGCCCGCGTCGGCGCGCAGCAGGCCGAGCAGGACGCGGATGGTGGTGGACTTCCCGGCGCCGTTGGGGCCGAGGAAGCCGTGTACTTCACCGGCCCGGACGCTCAGGTCGAGGTCGTCCAGGGCCACGGTGCGGCCGAAGCTCTTGCGGAGCCCGGACACGGAAATGGCAAGTTCGGTCATCGAAGTGTGTCCTCGTCGTACGTCGAAGTCGTGGGGTCGAGCGATCTGCGGCTGTCCGCCCGTCAGGCCCGGTCAGGGCCGGTAACCGCGGGCGGCAGGGTTCAGCTCGGCGGGTCGGAGTCGGCCTTGCGCGCGGCCGCGGTCAGTGCCCGGGAGGTGGCGACCTCGCGGCCGGTCGGCCGTACGGATGGGTGAGCGTTTGTCCGCCACGGCGCCGGAGCGCCCTGCAGCGAGCTCATCGCGCTTCTCCTCTGCCCCGGCGCAGCCGACGGATCGCGGCTGGCAACCTCCGGGGCGTACGCTTCGCACGTTACATGAGATTCACACACTCGTGAAGCTTGTTTACAGCGTTATGCTGAAGAAGCTCGTGACCGGCATCCTGGAAGGCGAGGCGAAGCATGACCACCGAGACCACGAGGGATGCCGGCCGGCCCGCGGAACGCGACGAGGAACGTAACGAGGATCGCGACGAGGACAAGGTTCGGCGGTTCGTCGAACACATGGCGATGCTCTTCGAGGGCTGGGGATTCCCCCGGATGGCCGCCCGGGTGCTGCTGACGATGATGGCCGCCGACGAGGAGACGCTCACCGCGGGCGATCTCGCCGAACGCCTCGGCGTCAGCGCGGCCGCTATCTCCGGCGCGGTGCGCTACCTGCAGCACATCGGAATGCTGAGCCGGGAACCGGTGCCCGGTGAGCGCACGCATCGCTACCGGCTGCCGGACGACCTGTGGTACGAGACCACGGTCGGCAAGCGTGGGGTGCTGGCGAGCGTGGCCGAACTCGCCGGCGACGGCGCCCGGGCACTGGGTGGTTCGGCCACCCCGTCAGGGCGCCGGATGGAACAGATGCGGGACTTCTACGTCTTCGTCGACGAGGCGCTCGGCGACCTGATGGAGAAGTGGGAGGCGGAGCGCACCACGAAGGCGGACCGCAGGGCGAAGTCGAAGCGGAGTTAGGACAGTCCCTGGGCCAGGGTTCGAGGTGCGCCGTCCCAGCGGGCGGCGGGCATGTCCACCCGGCCGGAGGGCTCACGGAACGGCGTGCCCTCCGCGCGCAGCCGCCGGACCGCCTCCCCGGCGTGACAGTCGGCGGGCCGCCCGTCTGCCCTGACGACCCGCCACCAGGGAACGCTCCCGCCGTAGTGCGACATCACCCAGCCGACCTGACGGGGACCACCGTCGCCGAGGTACTCCGCGACGTCGCCATAGGCGAGCACAGCACCGGGCGGGATGCTCTCCACGACGGAGAGCACCCGCTCGACGTACTCCTCGGTCGGCATCTGCTCGTTGGTTCTTCCAGGCGGCGGTGCCGCTCAGTAGGACGGCTTGTCCGGCTCGATCTGGCTGACCCAGGCGGAGATGCCGCCCGCGACGTGCACGGCGTCGGCGAAGCCCGCGCCCTTGGCGGCGGCCAGCGCCTCGGCGGAGCGGCCGCCGACCTTGCAGTGCAGCACGACCTGCTTGTCCTTCGGTAGCTTCTCGAACGCCTGACCGCTGAGGAACTCGCCCTTCGGGATCAGCACCGCACCGTCGATGTTGACGATGTCGTACTCGTTGGGCTCGCGGACGTCGACGAGCAGGAAGTCGCGCTCGCCACGCTGCCGGGCGTCAAGCCACTGCTTCAGCGTGCGGACGTCGATGGTGGAGTCGACCACGGCCTCGGCCGCCTCGTCGGAGATGACGCCGCAGAACGCCTCGTAGTCGATGAGCTCCTTGACCGGCGCGGTGTCGGGGTCGCGGTTGACCTTGAGCTCACGCCAGCTCATCTCCAGCGCGTCGAAGATCAGCAGCCGGCCGATCAGCGGGTCGCCGATGCCGGTGATGAGCTTGATCGCCTCGTTGACCATCACCGAGCCGATGGAGGCGCACAGCACGCCGAGCACGCCGCCCTCGGCGCAGGAGGGAACCATGCCGGGAGGCGGGGGCTCGGGGTAGAGGTCGCGGTAGTGCGGACCGTGCTCGGCCCAGAACACGCTGACCTGGCCCTCGAAGCGGAAGATCGAGCCCCAGACGTAGGGCTTGCCCAGGATGACCGCCGCGTCGTTGACGAGGTAGCGGGTGGCGAAGTTGTCGGTGCCGTCCAGGATCAGGTCGTAGTCGGCGAAGATCTCCAGCGCGTTGTCGGAGTCGAGCCGCTCCTCGTGCAGGTTGACCTTGACATAGGGGTTGATCTCGGCGATCGACTCCTTGGCGGACACCGCCTTGGGCTTGCCGACGTCGCTCTGCCCGTGGATCACCTGGCGCTGGAGGTTGGACTCGTCCACGACGTCGAAGTCGACGATGCCGAGCGTGCCCACACCGGCCGCGGCGAGATAGAGCAGGGCAGGGCTGCCCAGACCGCCGGCACCGATGACGAGGACCTTGGCGTTCTTCAGGCGCTTCTGCCCGTCCATGCCGACCTCGGGGATGATGATGTGCCGGGAGTATCGGCGTACTTCGTCCACACTGAGGTCGGGGGCTGGCTCGACGAGCGGCGGCACGGACACGTCTGACTCCTCAGATTGTCGGGTGTTCCTCTTCGGGGGCAACCACCGGTTTGCCTCCCATGTTCCCGCGCCCCACCGACATGCCTCGGACGGGGGCACCGGCGCGGCCTGAGGACCGGCCGGGTCCTTCGGTGGGGGGCCGGGGCGTCGCCGGGCGGTCACGCCGCGCGACGACGCTGGTCGTTCCGCTCGAATCGGGACAGGTAGCCCGCGACCGCGGTCAGCCCCGCTCGTCCAGCAGCCCGGCGTCGTGGGCCAGCAGCGCGACCTGGACCCGGTTGTTCAGGTCGAGCTTGGTCAGGATGCTCGACACGTGCGTCTTCACCGTCGAGACGCTGAGATGGAGGGTCGCGCCGACCTCGGCGTTGCTCATCCCCCGCGACACCGCGACCGCCACCTCGCGTTCCCGACCGTTGAGCAGCGCCAGCCGCTCGCGGGCACGCACCCGCCGCAGGTCGTCGTCGGCCCCGGCCACCCGGTCGATCAGCCGCCGGGTCACCGTCGGGGACAGCACCGGCTCACCCCGCGCCACCCGGCGCACGGCGGCCACGATCTCGGCCGGCGGGGTGTCCTTGAGGACGAAGCCGGCGGCGCCCGCACGCAGCGCACGGAGCACGTGGGCGTCGGCGTCGAACGTGGTGAGAACGACCACCTCGGGCGCGTCCGGCCGCGCGCGCAGGCGCTCGGTGGCCGACAGCCCGTCCAGCCCGGGCATCCGGATGTCCATCAGCACCACGTCGGGCCGGAGGCGGGCCACCAGCGCCGGCACCTGCGTACCGTCGGCCGCCTCGCCCACCACCAGCAGGTCCGGCGCACCGCCGAGCATCATCGCCAGCCCGGCGCGCAGGAGCGGGTCGTCGTCCACGAGGAGCACCCTGGTCACGCGGTCCGGGGGCGCCTCGGGTAGCTCCGAGGTCCCCGGCGAGTCGGTCGGCCCACTGGTCGGTGTGGTCATGGCGGCCACGGTAGCCAGGCCGACACCACGAACCCGCCACCCTCGACCGGCCCGTGGGCGAGGCGCCCGCCTGCCTGGGCGGCGCGTTCGGCCAGCCCGACCAGTCCCTGTCCGGCGCCGGCCGCGGCTGCCGTACGGGCGGCTGCCGTACTGACAGCGTCCGTACTGACGGCGTCCGTACCTACGGCCGCCCGAACTCCTCCGCCGGTCCGGACCTTGGTGGTCAGCCCCTGCCCCGGCCCGCCGCCCACGGTGACGCGGACGTCGGCGCCGGGCGCGTGCTTGCGGGCGTTGGTCAGCCCCTCCTGGACGATCCGGTACGCCGTCCGCCCGAGCCCCGCGGGCACCTCGTCCGGCGCCTCGACGCGCAGGTCCACCCGCATGCCCGCCCGGACGGAGTCGGCCACCAGCGCCGGCACGTCGGCCAGCGTCGGCTGGGGCAGCTCGCCGACCGGCGCGCGGAGTACGCCGATGACCTCGCGCAGGTCCTGCAGCGCCTGGTGCGCGCTCTCCCGGATCACCGCGGCGGCCCGGGCGATCTCCTCGGCGGGCGCGTCCGGCCGGTACTCCAGTGCGCCCGCGTGCACGCTCAGCAGCGACAACCGGTGCCCGAGCACGTCGTGCATCTCCCGCGCGATCTCCTCCCGGGCGAGGTGCTGGGCCTGTTCCAGCCGCAGCCGGGCCTCGGTCTCCGCCCGTACCGCACGCTCCACCCTGGCGGCGACGAGTTGCCGGCGGTGCCGGACGAACTGCCCCCAGCCGACCACGCAGAGAGTCAGCACCACCGCGAGCAGCACCGCGAGGCCACCGGGCAGGTCCGGCTCTGGACGCAGCACGGCGTAGACGGGTGCGGAGAGCAGGCTCACCGCACCCACCACGACGGCGGTGCGGAACGAGCGATGCACCGAGACCACGAACAGCGCGACCAACTGTGCCCCGCCGACGGACTCCGCGAACGCCGAGAGGGGCACGAGCGCCAGCGCGATTCCCACCGGCCACCGGCGGCGCAACCACAGCGCCGCGCACCCCGCCAGCCCGGCGAGCTGGTCCAGGCCGAGGACCCAGCGCGGCGGCCACGGGTCGTCCAGACGGCCGGCGACGATCATCAGTGCGAACGCGACGGCCAGCGCGAACATGCAGGTGTCGACGAACCAGTCGCGCCGGCTGCGCGGTGGCGAACCGGCCGGTGCGCCGTCCGCTCGCGAACCCCTCATGACCGTGAACGTACTAGCGCGCGAGGACGCGTGGCGTGCTCGTGGCCGCGTTGCCGGCGGTGCGGTACCGGCGTCGGGCCCGGCCGGTACTTTCGTCCGGTCGCGGCCCGGCTTCGCGACGACCTCGGTCGAGGCGGTCGAGCGCGGTCGGGCACCGTCGGGCGATCCGCCACGGGGCCCGGGATTCCTAGCGTCGGGGCATGTCCGTCGAAGCCGGTTCCGCGCCCGCCGGAAGTGTCCCCGCGAATCTTTCCCGCAGGCGCGCTGTCGCTCCCGCGCTCGGGTTGTTCCTGCTCGCTCCACTGGTCGGTGAGTTCCTGCTCGGCAACGCCACCATCGACCAGCTCGGCCTGCTGCCCCTGCTCGCACCGATGTACGGCGGCGGCGCACTGCTCGTCCGGGAGGTCGCCCGGCGCGCCGGCCGGGGCTGGCCCACCATCCTCACGCTGGCGGTGGCGTACGGCCTGCTGGAGGAGGGCATCCTGGACCAGCTGCTGTTCAATCCCAGCTACTCCGGCCTGGACCTGCTCGCCGCGTACGTTCCCGTGCTCGGCATCGGCGCCCAGACCACCGTCACCGTCCTCGCCATGCACGCGGTGTGGAGCATCGCCGTCCCGATCGCGCTGGTCGAGGCGCTCGCGGGGCGGAGCCGGACCGCCCGGACCGCCCGGACCGCCCGGACCGCACCATGGCTCGGCCGCACCGGGCTGGCCGTGACCACCGTGGTCTTCGTGCTCGGCTCGGCGCTGGTCTTCTGGCTCCACCAGGTGGAGGAACGCTTCATGGCCACGGTCCCGCAGCTGGCCGGGACGAGCGCGGTGATCGTGGTGCTGGTTGCTGCCGCACTCCTGGTCCCGCTGCTTCCACGCTCGCCTGAGACCGTGCCGACCCGAACCGCCGCCCGGCCAGTGCGGTGGAGCCCGGGACCGCGGCTGGTCGGTGTGGTGACGTTCGCGGCCACCTCGCTGTTCTTCCTGCTGCCCGACGCGCTGCCCGCGTGGGTGGGAGTAGGCGCCGACCTGGCGCTGGCCGCGGTGACCGCCGGACTGTTGCTGTTCTGGTCGCGACGCTCGAGGTGGGCTGACAACCACCGGCTGGCCGCGGCCGGCGGAGCGCTGCTGACCTACGTCTGGCTGGGCTTCACGCAGGAGCCGCTGATGGGCTCCCCTGGCGTCGTCCAGCGCGTGGGCAACGTCGTCCTCGGCCTGGGCGCGCTCACGTTACTCACGGCCGCCGCACGGACCACCGCGGGGCGGGAGGGCACGCGATGACCCCGCGAACCACCGACGGAGCCGTCGTCGTCGGCCGGAGCGTCGCGGAACGGGCGCTGGTCTGGGTCGGCTTCCCGGCGCTGGGCGCGGGGGTGGGCTGGCTGCTGCGAGGGCTGGTGGTCTGGGTGGTGACGGTCCCCCACCTTCCGCTGCCGGGCCTGCTGAGGTTCGTCGCCACGGTGCCGGAGCCGTGGCTGACGCTGGCCGGCCTCGGTGCCGGGGCGGTCGCCGGCGGGGTGCTCGTGGTCCTCGGCGAACGCGACTACGTCACCGTCACCGTCGACCACCAGGAGGTCGGGCTGGCCCACGCCGGCGAGCGGCGGAGCCTACGCCGGGAGCAGGTGGGCGCGGTCTTCCTCGACGGCAAACAGCTCGTCCTCCTCGACCGGTCGACCGGCGAGCTGGCCCGCCAGCGCGGGGACCTCCCGGACGCCGGCCGGATCGAGGCGGCCTTCTCGGCGTACGGCTATCCGTGGCGGGCAGGCGACCCCCACCGGGAGGAGTTCAGGCCGTGGGTGGACGACGCGCCCGACCTGCCCGCCGCGGCGCACGCCACGCTGCGGGCACGCAGACGTGCACTCGCCGAGAACGACGACACCGACGCCGATGAGCTTCGTACCGAACTCGGCCGGCTCGGCGTCGTCGTCCGCGACGAGCACAGACGGCAGTACTGGCGGCGTGTGCGACCCACGGGTGGCCCGCACACGTGACCCGCGGAGGTCAGCGGCCGGGCGGCGGCACCAGCTGGTCGATCTCGGCCAGCTCGGCCTCGGTCGGCTCCCAGTCGGCCGCGGCGGCGTTGGACCGCACCTGCTCGGCCGAGGTGGCGCCGGCGATGACCGAGCCGCAGACCGGCCGCCCCGCCAGACCGCCGATGGCGACCTCCAGCAGGGAACGGTCGTGCTCCTTGGCCCAGGCGGCCAGCGCCTCCACCCGGTCGAGCTTCTCCTCGGTGACGTAGCCTTCCCGGCCGGCCAGCCGGGAGCCTTCGGGGATCGCCCCGCCACGGCGGACCTTGCCGGTGAGCAGGCCGTTTGCCAGCGGGAAGTAGGGCAGCACGCCCACGCCGTAGTGCTCGGCGGCAGGCACGAGGTCGGTCTCGACCGCGCGCTCCAGCAGGGACCAGTGGTTCTGTGCGGAGACGAACGACGTCGCGCCGAGCTCGCGGGCGACGTGGTGGGCCTCGGCGAGCTGCCAGCCGGAGAAGTTGGAGTGGCCGGTGTAGCGAACCTTGCCCTCCTTCACCAGCTCGTCCAGCGCGGCCAGGGTCTCCTCGATCGGGGTGTCCGGATCCGGACGGTGGATCTGGTAGAGGTCGATGTGGTCGGTGCGCAGCCGCCGCAGGGACGCCTCGACCGCGCGGCGAATGTAGGCACGGCCTCCCGGCGCGCCCGCGACCGGCCCGTAGCCCATGTCGCCGGCGAACTTCGTGGCCAGCACGACCTCGTCGCGGTGGCCGGCGAGCGCCTGGCCGAGTAGCTCCTCCGAGCCGCCCCGGCCGCCGTAGACATCGGCGGTGTCGAACAACGTGACGCCCGCGTCGAGGGCGGCGTCGACGACCGCACGGGTGGCGGCGAGGTCGAGCCGGCCGCCGAAGTTGTTGCAGCCGAGACCGACGACCGAGACCAGCAGGCCGGAACGTCCAAGAGATCGATAGCGCATGCCGCCGACCATACGACCTCGCGCCGACAGTCGTTCGATCCCGGAAGTTTTGTGCGATGTGCCGGACAGATCTGGCCATCTTGTGCCATTTTGTGATTGCTTGTGGATCATCGTTGGCGAAGTTGCCGATCATCGACCATCGACACCGATCGTTTCCGTCACGCTCGCGGCCGGCGAACCCGGCGCCGGGCGTTCCGAAGGAGTCCAGTGAGAGTTCGCAGAGCCACCGCCGCCGTGGCCTCGGTGGTGACCGCCGCCGCCCTCGCCGCCACCGCCGCCGGGATACCGGCGTCCGCGTCACCGCCCGCACACCCACGGGCCGCGCGCACCCACGCACCCGACGACCTTCCCAACCCGCTCGGCGACAAGATGCGGGCCACCCGCAAGGCCGCGCTGGAGAAGGTGCTCCGCGGCGAGGCCAAGCCGCAGCGCCGGGGCAAGTCCGACGTCGTGCAACTGGGCAAGAAGAAGTTCGCCCAGCTCAGCATGGAGAAGACCGACAAGATCTTCACGATCCTGGTCGACTTCGGGGACAAGACCGACTCCCGCACCGGCGGCGGCGCCGGACCGGTGCACAACCAGATTCCGCAGCCCTCCCGCGGCCGCGACAACACGACGTACTGGACTCCCGACTTCAACCGCCAGCACTACCTCGACATGTTCTTCGGCCAGGCCGGCGAGTCGATGTCGACGTTCTACCGCGCGCAGTCGCAGGGCCAGTACACCGTCGCCGGTGACGTGAGCAACTGGGTGACCCTGCCCTACAACGAGTCGCGTTACGGCAGCAACGAGATCCCGGAGTCCGACGGCTACTGGAACTTCGTCAAGGACGCGACCAAGGCCTGGTACGACCAGCAGCGCGCCGCGGGCAAGACGCCGGAGCAGATCCGCGCCTACCTCGCGCAGTTCGACAACTGGGACCGCTACGACTTCGACGGCGACGGCAACTTCGACGAGCCCGACGGCTACATCGACCACTTCCAGGTCGTGCACGCCGGCGAGGGCGAGGAGGCCGGTGGCGGCGCCGAGGGCGCGGACGCGATCTGGTCGCACCGGTGGTACGCCTTCCCCGACGGGCAGGACGGCCCGGAGCTCAACCCGCGCGGCGGCGTCCCGTTCGGCGACACCGGTATCTGGGCCGGTGACTACACCACCGAGCCGGAGAACGGCGGACTCGGCGTCTTCAGCCACGAGTTCGGCCACGACCTCGGGCTGCCCGACCTCTACGACACCGCCGGCGGCGAGAACGGCACCGGCTACTGGACGCTGATGTCGTCGGGTTCGTGGCTCAACCACGGCAAGGACAGCATCGGCACCACGCCCGGCTACATGGGCGCGTGGGAGAAGCTGCAGCTCGGCTGGGTCGACTACGACGTCGCCTCCCCCAACCAGTCCTCCACCAACGTGCTCGGCCCGGCCGAGCTGGAGACCGGCAACCCGCAGGCGCTGGTCGTCCCGCTGCCCAAGGAAGAGATCGTCGACCACTACAACGACCCCTACTCCGGGTCGTACGAGTGGTGGGGTGGAGCCGACGACAACCTCAACAACACCCTGCGCCGGACCATCAACCTGACCGGCAAGTCCGGCCCGGTGACGCTGACCGCCAAGGCGTGGTACGACATCGAGGAGGGCTACGACTTCCTGCACGCGGAGGTCTCCGCCGACGGTGGCACCCACTGGAGCCGGGTCGCCGACCCCGTCACCGGCAAGTCCGACGGCTGGACCACGCTGTCGTACGACCTGTCGAAGTACGCCGGCAAGTCGATCGTCTTCCGCTTCCGCTACGCCACCGACGGCGGGCTGCACTACGCCGGCCCGATGCTCGACGACATCGCGGTCACCGCGGCCGGCGCGACCGTCTTCGCCGACAACGTGGAGGGCGGCACCAACGGCTGGGCCACCAACGGCTGGAAGCGCATCAACGGCACGGTGACGACGTACAAGGGCAGCTACTACATCGCCGAGAACCGCCAGTACGTCGGCTACGACGAGACCCTGAAGACGGGGCCGTACAACTTCAACCGGGGCATCACCCGGCCCGACTGGGTCGAGCACTACCCCTACCAGAACGGCCTGCTGGTGACCTACTGGAACGAACGCCAGGAGGACAACAACACCAGCAAGCACCCGGGCGAGGGCCTGATCCTGCCGGTCGACGCACGTCCGAAGCCCATCCGGTGGGACAACGGCCCGACCCTCAACCTGCGCGCCCAGGCCTTCGACGCGACGTTCGGGCCGGAGGCCACCGACCCGCTGTCGCTGAGCCGTGAGGTGCGCAACGGCCGCCGGGTGCAGATCGCCATGGCGGACGTGCCGAAGCAGTCGCCGATCACGGTGTTCGACGACTCCAAGCCGAACAACTACTGGGACGCGTCGCTGCCCAACAACAGCGTGAAGGTCGCGGGGTACGGCGTTCAGCTGAGGATCACCGGCCAGTCCGCGGACAAGCAGCAGATGACCGTGGTCGTACAGCCGGTCACGAAGAAGAAGCTGACCAAGAAGAACCAGACGACCAGGTAACCAGGCAGTCGGGTAACCGGTCGGCCGGGCAGTCGGCCGGCCGGGTCACCCGAGGTGGCCACCAGGCCCCGCCACGCGAGACGTCGTGGCGGGGCCCGCTGCGTCTGCCCACTGCGTCTGCCCACTGAGTGTCCGCGGCGCGCCGCGGGCGGCTCGCCTGGCCGAACCCGCCGCGACCGAGCAGGATGGTCTCCATGGCAGACAAGGCGACCCGCGTCCGCATCGACGGGCACGTGCTCTCCCTGTCCAACCTCGACAAGGTGCTCTACCCCGAGGTCGGGTTCACCAAGGGTGAGGTCCTCGACTACTACTCGCGGATCGCGCCGGCGCTGCTCCCCCGGCTCACCGACCGCCCGCTGACCCGCAAGCGGTGGCCGGACGGAGTGAGCGGGCAGCCGTTCTTCGAGAAGAACGTCCCCCGCGGCACCCCCGACTGGGTACGCACCGTCACCGTCGCCTCTCCGGGCAGCACCCGCGACCGGGAGGAGGTCGAGTACGTCGTCGCCGACGACCTGCCGACGCTGGTGTGGCTGGCCAACCTCGCCGCTCTGGAGCTGCACGTCCCGCAGTGGCGGGTCGGCCCGCGCGGCGGCGTCCGGCGGCCGGACCTGCTCGTGGTCGACCTCGACCCGGGCCCGCCGGCCGACCTGGTGGCGTGCTGCGAGGTGGCCCTGCTCCTGCGCGACCTGTTCGACGCCGACGGGCTGCGCGCCTGGGCCAAGACCTCCGGCGGGAAGGGCATGCAGCTCTACGTCCCGATCGCCGAGACCTCCGGGGAGACGACCTCGGCGTACGCCAAGGAGCTGGCCGGGAAGCTCGCCCACGACCACCCCGAGCTGGTGGTCTCCTCGATGCGCAGGTCCCTGCGGCCGGGCAAGGTGCTGCTCGACTGGAGCCAGAACAACCCCGCGAAGACGACCATCGCGGCGTACTCCCTGCGCGGGCGGGAGACCCCCACGGTCTCCACCCCGCTCACCTGGGAGGAGGTCGAGGGCTGCGAGGAGGCCGACGCGCTGTCCTTCGGGCCGGCGGAGGTCCTCGACCGGGTGGAGGAGTTGGGGGACCTGTTCGCCGAACTGTCCACGCTGGAGCAGCGGCTGCCCTGACCGCTCGGCGCGGAGGCGGGTGGTTGCGGGCACTCGCCCGATTCGCGCGGTTCGGGCTGCCGCCGACGGGGCTTCGCGGTTACTGTCGGGTTACTGTCGGGAGGAAGGCGGTGGGTACGCCGGACTCGAACGCTCGGTCCGCCCGCGTCGCGGCCGGTTCGCGCACGGATGGAACGGATGGAATGAGGAGGCAGGCCATGTCCGAGACCGAGGTACCTTTCGACGGCGAGGTCGAGGTGCCCTCCCGCGAGGAGGGGCCCGCCGACGCCGAGGAGACGGCCGAGGAGTCGGAGGAGCCCGACATCGAGGCCCCCGAGGCCGACTTCGTCGAACAACACATCGAGGTCGACCTCGATGACGACGACTACCGCTGACCGCAGGCACTGAGGAGCGCACGTGACCGTGTCCGAGGCCCGCCCGCGCGGCGGCCGACTTCCCCGGCTGGCCCGACGTGCCCAACTGCTCGACGCGGCACGCCAGGTCTTCGTCGCGGTCGGTTACCACGCCGCCGCGATGGACGACATCGCCGACCGCGCGGGAGTCAGCAAACCCGTGCTGTACCAGCACTTCCCGAGCAAGCTCGAGCTGTATCTCGCCCTGCTCGACGCCACCTGCGACGGCCTGGTGGACGCCGTACGCACCGCCTTGGCCTCCACGACCGACAACCAGCAGCGGGTCGCGGCGACGATGCGGGCCTACCTCGACTTCGTGAGCGACGAGGACGGCACGTTCCGCCTGGTGTTCGAGTCCGACCTGACCGGCGAGCCCGCCGTCCGCGAGCGGGTGGACCGGGTGGCCCACCAGTGCGCGGACGCCATCGCCGACGTCATCCAGGAGGACGCCGGGGTCCCCAGGGAGCAGGCGCTCCTGCTGGCCGCCGGGCTCGCCGGCACCGCCCAGGTCACCGCGCGGTGGTGGCTGTCCTCGGACGGCACGATCGGCCGGGACGAGGCCACCAGACTGTTGACCACCCTCGCGTGGCGGGGCATCCGGGGGTTCCCCCGGGCCGAGTGACCACCCACAACGGCACCGCTACGGCGTCGGTTTCGCCCCGCTCGACGGCGGGTGCGGCAAAGGGACGAAGCGGGATGATCCTGCGCGACTTAGTGCACGTTCTCGGCTAGCCTCGTCCCGCCGGTGCACCATGGGGGTGAGAGGCCGCCGAACTGGGGCACCGGCGGTCAACCGACCGACAAAGCGCCCCGACACATGGACAAACGACGAAGAAGAGAGGGCGACCACGTGGAGGTCAAGATCGGTGTCCAGCACGCTCCTCGGGAGATCGTGTTGGAGAGCAACGACAGTCCCGAGGCCGTCGAAGCCGCGGTGAGCAAGGCTCTCCACGGCGAAGACGGGTTGCTCAGCCTGGCTGACGAGCGAGGCCGCCGTGTCGTCGTTCCCGCCGCCAAGCTTGCCTACGTCGAGATCGGTCCCGAGTCGGAGCGTCGCGTCGGATTCGGCGCCATGTAACCCCATCGGCCACGCCACCCACGGGGGACGAACGGCTTCGGTCGAGGGAGCACCGCCCCAGGGCCCGAACGGGCCCCGGGGGGATCACATTTGCAGCTCCATGGAAGGTGACCTAGATGAGCCTTATCGGCCTTCTGATCGCAGGCATCATCATCGGCCTGCTCGGGAAGTGGGTAGCTCCGAGCAACCGGGACAACATCCCGATCTGGCTGACCATTGTCTGCGGCATCGTCGGCGTCCTGGTCGGGTACTGGGTCGCCGGCGCGCTGGGTGTCGCGTCGACGTCTGGTCCTGACTGGATCCGCTGGATCATCAGCATCGTCCTCGCCGCCATCTTCGTGGCGATCGCGTCGGCTCTGACCAGCCGCCGCGGGAGGTAATGCATCACAAGATGAGGTACGTACGAATCCTCGTCTGAGTTCCCAACGGTTCAGCGAGTCCGGTTCGGGACGCTACTGAGCTCACAGCGCCACTCGAACCACGCCGTACGACAGGACGCGCAGGTCCGGGCCCGCCAGGCCCGGCCGGCGCGTCCTTCGCCTTCCCGCTCGCCAGGTTTCGTCCTCCGACCGCGCCCTAGGCCTGCAGGCCGAGCGTGGCCATCCGCTGGGCGTGCTTCTCGGTCAGCCGGGCGAACATCCGGCCGATCGCCGCGAGGTCCATGCCGGGGCGGTCCACCCCGCCGACCAGCAGCGCGGTGAGCACGTCGCGTTCGGCGGCGACCCGCTGGGCCTGCGACAGCGCCTCCCCCACCAGCCGCCGCCCCCACAGTGCGAGCCGGCCGCCGATCCGGGGCTCCTCCGCGATGGCCTTGCGGACCCGATCCACCACGAACACCGCGTGCCCGGTGTTCTCGAGCACCTCCAGCACCAGCGCGCGGGTGTCAGCGTCGACGTAGGCGGCCACCTCGCGGTAGAAGTCGGTGGCGATGCCGTCACCGACGTACGCCTTCACCAGTCCCTCCAGCCAGTCGGCGGGCGCGGTGTGGTGGTGGAAGGTGTCCAGCGCCGCCTGGAACGGCCGCATCGCCGAGACCGGCTCGACGCCGAGGTCCCGCAGCCGGTCGCGCAGGCGTTCGTAGTGGTGGAACTCCGTCACCGCCAGGGCGGCCAGCTCCGCCTTGTCCTCCAGCGTGGGCGCCAGGGTGGCGTCGTCCGCGAGGCGTTCGAAGGCGGTCAGCTCGCCGTACGCCAGCACGCCGAGCAGGTCGATCACCGCGGGCCGGTAGACCGGATCGTCGTAGGCCGCGACACCGGCGGACGACGTGCGGGCAGGCGAACTCTCCTGACTCTCGCTCATGCGCCGAGCTTAGGGCGTTTCCCGTGGATCAGGCGGCGAAGGGTGAGCGGGGCATCCGCGCCCGTCCGGCAGGGCGGAGCAGGAGCGCGTAGCGGTGTCGGCGAGCGCGGTCTGGCCGCCTGGTAAAGGCGGCCGACGGGACGGCGGATAGACTCACGGTGGCGGGGAGCCGTCCCGGCAGCCATTGATCATCTGCTGGCCGCCGCGCGGACGTCGCAGCCCCACCCCTACGCGCACAGTCCAGATCCAGCACACCACCGAGTGTGACGAACCAAGAGGCGAGAAGCTCTGACGACCTTCAAAGAACTTGGCGCGCTGCCCGACATCGTCGAGGCCCTCGCGCACGTCGGGATCACCGAACCCTTCCCGATCCAGGAGATGGCGGTTCCCATCGCGCTCACCGGCGCCGACCTGATCGCTCAGGCGCGGACCGGTACGGGCAAGACGCTGGCGTTCGGGGTCCCGCTGCTGCAGCGGATCGTCGTACCCGCCGACCGCGACTTCGCCGACCTGGACGCGCCGGGCAAGCCCCAGGCGCTGGTGGTCGCCCCGACCCGCGAGCTCGCGGTTCAGGTGACCGCCGACCTGAAGGTCGCCGCGTCCGTGCGTGCCGCCCGCATCCTCACCGTCTACGGCGGGGTTGCCTACGAGCCCCAGCTCGACGCGCTGGCCGAGGGCGTGGAGGTCGTCGTCGGCACTCCCGGCCGGCTGCTCGACCTCGCCGACCGCAGGGCGCTCGACCTGGCCCACGTCAAGTTGCTGGTGCTGGACGAGGCCGACCGCATGCTCGACCTGGGCTTCCTGCCCGACGTCGAGCGGCTGATCGCCAAGACGCACGAGATGCGCCAGACCATGCTGTTCTCGGCCACCATGCCCGGTTCGATCGTGCAGTTGGCGCGGCGGCACATGCGCCACCCGATCAACGTCCGCGCCGAGTCGGCCGAGGAGAGCCAGGTCGTCCCTGCCACGGCGCAGTTCGTCTACCGGTGCCACGACCTCGACAAGCCCGAGGTGATCGCCCGGATCCTGCAGGCCGAGGGCTGCGGCCGGGTGATGCTGTTCTGTACGACCAAGCGCGCGGCGCAGCGGCTGGCCGACGACCTGGCCGACCGCGGGTTCGCCGTCGCCGCCATCCACGGCGACCTGGGCCAGGTGGCCCGGGAGCGCGGGCTGGAACGCTTCCGCTCGGGCATGGTCGACGTCCTGGTCGCCACCGACGTCGCGGCGCGCGGCATCGACGTCGAGGGCGTCACCCACGTCATCAACCACACCTGCCCCGACGACGAGAAGACCTACGTCCACCGCATCGGCCGGACCGGTCGCGCAGGTGCCTCGGGTATCGCGGTGACGTTCGTCGACTGGGCCGACCTGACCCGCTGGAAGATGATCAACAACGCCCTCGGACTGCCGTTCGAGGAGCCGGTGGAGACCTACTCCACCTCCGACCACCTGTTCACCGACCTCGGCATTCCGAAGGAGGTGACGGGCCGGGTCGGCGCTCCGAAGGGCGACACCCGGTCCGGCGACCGCGAGCGCGGCCGCGAGCCGGGCGGACGGTCGCGGGAGCGACGGCGCTCCGGTGGTGGTGCCGACGGCGGACGTGGCCGGAGGACCGAGGTCGGGCAGTCCGACGAGCACGAGGAGCACGGCGACCGCCCGCGGTCCCGGCGGAGCCGGCAGCGTCGGCGCACCCGTGCCGGCGTGGTGGTCGCCGACCACGGTGACGGTGCCGGCGTGGCCGAGCCCGCGGACACGACCGGCGGTGGTCCCGAAGCGGGCCGCGACCAGTCCGCCCCGGCGGCGCACTCCGGTGGGGACGAGTCCGGAGCGAGCGCGCCCAGGCGACGTCGTACGCGCACTCGCCGACGCGGTGGCAGCGGTGGCGGCAACGGGAGCGGTCCGAGCACCGCCGACTCGACCGCCGACTCGGCGCAGGACTAGGGCAGGACTAGCGCAGGACGACGACCGTGGTGCCCACCGGCGCGAACTCCCACAGGGCCTTGGCGTCGGGCGGGTCCTGTCGTACGCATCCGTCCGACAGCGACTGGCCGAGCTGCAGCCGGGTCTGGATCGCCTTGCCGCTGGAGATCACGATCGGGATGTCGTGGAATCCGATCGCGGCGTTCGGGCCGTGGGTGAAGGTCACCATGTACTGCATGCGGTCAAGGCCGTTGTAGCTCGTGGTGTGCCGGCGCTTGCGCAGCACGTGGTAGGTGCCCGGTGAGACCTGGCCGAACTTCGTACCGGACACGAGATAGGACCGGTGCACGGTGTTGTCCGCGTCGACCAGCCACACGTGGTTGGCGGAGAGCGCGTAGACGATCCGCTTGCCGCTGCCGGTGCCCGCGGGCATCTTGTCGCCGACGGTCGCCGCCACCGCGTCCAGAGCCACCGTGGCGTCGGCCACGCCGGCCGGCGCCTGCTTGATGGTAGGAGTGCGGCTGGGCGACGGAGATGCGGTGGGCCGCGGGGTCGCGGCCGGCTCTCCGGCGGATTCTCGCTGGGAACGGTCCGCGATCTGCCGGGAACGGTTGTCCAGAACGGAGTTCTTGGCCGAGGCGACCATGCGGACATCCCCGAGAGGCAGCATGCCGACAGCGCCGAGGAGTGCAACGGCAACCACAAGTGCGGATCCGCCCGCCGCGAGCAGCCGCCACCTACGAAGCCGGGTGCCCGGACGCGGGCGCTCGCGCGACGCGGCGTGCCTCATGGCAGCACCTCTCCTTACAGGAAACGGGGAACTCCGCGAAGATCACGGGGCGCCCATCCTAGTGCGTTTATGTGGCGCAATTTCACGCCCTGTCGCAGCACCGAACTCCGGCAACGCTAGCGTGGCGTTCCATGAGCACGCCGAGGTTCCTCGACTTGCCCGCAGGTGTCCGCTCTGCGTGGCTCGGCACGTCCCGGGGGGAGTTCGCGGTACTTGATGCCACGCCTGCCGCACGGCGTTCCGGCGCCCCCGGCTCGGCGGCCCTGTTGCTTCCGGGCTGGACCGGCAGCAAGGAGGACTTTCTGTCGTTGCTGCCCGCGCTTGCCCGAACCGGGCGACGCGCGGTGGCGGTCGACCAGCGCGGACAGTTCGAGACCGCCGGACCGGACGAACCGTCGGCGTACGACCTTTACGAACTCGGGCTGGACGCGTACGCGATGGCCGAGGCGATGGATGCCGGCCCGGTCCACCTGGTCGGTCACTCGTTCGGCGGCCTGATCGCCCGGGCCGCGGTGCTCGTCAAGCCCGAAGCGTTCGCCTCCATCACCCTGTTGGGTTCCGGCCCGGCCGGGCTGGGCGGTGGGCAGGCGCAGATGCTCGACCTCATGGTGGAAGCCATTCCCACGCAGGGACTGCCCGCGGTGTACGCCGCCAAGCGCGAGCTCGAACGCAGGAACGGCGCAACCGAGGAACCCGCGCACATCGAGGAATTTCTCGCCCGGAGGTTCTGCGCCAACAACCCGGTCTCGCTCACCGAGTTCACCCGCCAGCTCGTCGCGGCACCAGACCTGGTGGCCGAACTCGCCGGCACCGGCGTACCCACGATGGTCGCCTTCGGCGTCGACGACGACGCGTGGAGCCCTGCCGTACAACGCGAAATGGCCGACCGGCTCGGCGCGCCGGTACACGAGATCGACGGTGCGGGTCACTCCCCCGCGGTGGACCGGCCCGACGCCACGGCGGACGTGCTCACGGCGTACTGGAACTCCCTCCACCCCGACACGGCGGGGTCAGCCGGGTAGCCGTAGCCCACCGGGAAACAACGCGCCGTAAGCCACGAAGGCCAACGCCCACGCGAAGAAGAGGTAGATCCAGCCGCGACCGGGCCGCCGTTGCTTCCACGCCATGACGCTGAGGATGACGACCGGCAGCAGAAGTGCGAGGCCCGCCGGCAGCCTGCCGTCGTTCTGCCCGAACACCCACACCGCGGCCAGCGCCGACAACACGACCGTCGCCCCGCCGAGCAACTTGCGCGGTGTGGTCAACAGGCGAAGCAGATCCATGTACATACCGTAGGTGCCGCACTACGTCGGGGCGAGCGGGCCACGATGACAATCGCGGCACCTTCCCCACATGGGATTCGGCCGGGTGCCCATGACTCGGCCACCCGGCGGCCTAGACGTTCGGGTCCAGCGCTTCCCACGGCCGCCGGGTCGGATAGGCGGAGCGTCCCTGCGGGCAGTGCGCGGAGAAGTCGCACCACTGGCACAGCGGACCCGGCCGTGGCGGGAACACCTCGTCGAGGTCGGCCGCGGACAGCCCCTGTGCGAACGCCTGCTCGGCCCGCGCCGCCTCCGCCCCCATCTGGTCGGCCCGGTGGAGGTGACGGCTCAGCGACTCCTCGGTGTGCTCCCAGCCGACGACCGTGCCCGAGGCGAGGTGGTGCAGCTCCACCTTCCGGCACGGCCTGCGCAGGGTGCGGGCGGTCGCGGCGGCGTAGACCGCGAGTGCCAGCGAGCTTCGCGCGTCGGCGGTGGTGAGCACCCGGGTGCCGCTCTTGTAGTCGACCACCACGAGTTCGAGGGCGCTGTCGTCGTGACCGGCGGCGACGTTCGGGTTCCCGGCGTTCGGCTCCTCGGGCTCGCCGCCGTCGCTGTCATCGACATCAGTGACGGCGTCCAGGGCGTCCACGTCGTCCTCGTCGAGGTAGCCGTGGTGCGTGACGGGACGCAGGTCGACGCGGTCCACGCGTCCGGACAACGCGAGCGTGGCCGTCGTGAGGGCGACGGTGCGCTCGACGCCGACGGGCTCGTCGGCCGGATCGAGGTGCGCGACGTAGTCCTCCACCATCCGGCACGCGTGCATGCGCCAGCGTTGGCTCTGGGCGTCGTCGCGGAAGCCCTCGTCGATCCAGGCCCGCCAGGCGATCCGGGCGGCCGCCACCGGTGTGCGCTCCGGCACCGGAAGCCGCCACCAGGCCGCCAGTGCGGTGTGCACGGCCGCGCCCACGCTGTTGTGTGCCCACGGCGGACCTTTCGGCGGCGTGGGGCGGTCGAGGTAGGTGAACCGGTAGCGGCGCGGGCAGTCCAGCCAGGTCACCAACCTGGTCGGTGTCGCCCGGAACAACCGGCGCGGCATCGCGTCGAACCCCAGCTGCTCCATCGCGCTCATCCGGCCATCCTGCCAAGGCCCACCCCCGGGACGCGTCCCGGAGTGGCGGGGAGCGGGCCAAACAGGCCCCGGGCCTACGGAAGGTAGGGCGCCGGTGTCTTCCGGCCGGAACGCTCGGCCGCCGACCGCGCGCGGTCCAGCAGCCGGGCGAACTCCTCCTCGCCGGTGCTGAAGCATCCGAGGTCGTGGTCGGTCTTGCCGACACCGTGATGGTCGCTGGCACCGGTGACCACGAGGTCCAGCTCGCCCGCGAGTTCGCGCAACCGCGCCCGCACCTCCGGAGCGTGGTCGCGATGGTCGACCTCGAGGCCGGCCAGCCCGGCCCGGGCCAGGTCACCGATCACCTCGTCGGTGAGAACCCGGTGGCTGGAACGCCCACGAGGATGGGCGAGTACGCAGACACCGCCGGCCGCTCGGACCTGCCCGATCACCTCGGCCGGGTCCGGCGCGTACCGCGTGACGTACCCCGACCTCCCCTCGCTCAGCCACCTGTCGAAGGCGTCCCGTCGGTCCCGTGCGTACCCTCGCGCGACCAGCGCGTCGGCGACGTGCGGGCGACCGAGCGAGGTGGCCGCCCGCGACTGTTCGGCGACGTCCTCGGGCGTCAGGTCGATGCCGTGCTCGCGCAGCCGGTCGAGGATGAGCGGCACGCGTGCGTTGCGGCCCTCGCGTACCCGCTCGAGCGTGTGGTCGAGCTCGGCGTCGTCGGGGTCGGGGAGGTACGCCAGCATGTGCACGCTCACCCCACCCAGGCGGCAGGACACCTCCGCACCGGGCACCAGCCCCACGCCCAGGCGCTTGGCCTCGGCCAGGGCCTCGTCCCAGCCCGCGAACGTGTCGTGGTCGGTGAGCCCGAGGACGTCCACCCCGGCAGCGGCCGCGCGCCGGACGAGTTCGGCCGGCGGGTCGGTTCCGTCCGAGCAGTTCGAGTGGGTGTGCAGGTCGATGAGACGCACCGGATCTCCAGCCGACGGGTGCCCGGCTTCACGACGGTGTGCGCGGGCGAGGAGTGCGGATCGTGCGGGCGTGTCAGACCCAGGGTGTGCAGCACACCCTAGGGTGTGGCCGGCTCCGGGGTCCACCGCCCGGCCGGTCAGGTTCGGTCAGGGGTCGCGCAGCCTCGGCGTGAGGGCGCCGTACGGCAGCAGGTCGACCTCGTGGCCGAGTGCGCGGACGTCCATCAGCTCGATCGGCTCCAGCAGCAGCGCGCCGGCGGTGTCGGGGTGGAAGACCAGCCACAGCCACGACGCGGCCGACTCGCCGACGTAGACCGCGCGGTCCGGCGGTGCGTCGGCCAGCCACAGGGCCGTCGGGTGCCCGTCGGCCTCGACCTTCGCCTGGGGGGTCCCCCGGCCGACCCGCCCGCCGGGGTCGGTGCCCTCCAGTCCGGCGTACGCCGCACCGAGCCCGACGCCCATCTCCTCCGCGACCAGCAGGAGCTCGCCGGCGCCGCCCAACGGGTTCGGGCCCGAGCAGGCCACGACGGTGGCGCGAACCCCCTCGACGTCGCTACCGGCGTGTCCGATGCCGGTGATCACCCAGGCGTGCGGCAGCGGCCACGGCACCCACAGCGGCAGCCGCGACCGGGCGGCGAGCCAGCGCACCAGATCGGCGCTGGGCTGGACGAACGGCTGCAGCGGAGGCACCGCACCGTGCGCCGGGCAGGTCCACCGGTCGGCCCAGGCCGACGGCGCACGGACTCCCCGGTGGCATCTCGGGCATACGGGATCGCCCTTCATGGGTACGACGGTTCCCGTTCCGGCTTCGCGCGTCAAGGGTCGTTCGGACGTGTCGTACGCCAGGCGCCATAGCCTGGCCGAATGGATCTGCGGCGGGTGCTGTGCGTGGGTGCGGTCGTCCGCGATGAGGAGCACCGGCTGCTGGTGGTACGCCGCGGCCGGCCGCCGGACGTCGGCCGCTGGTCACTGCCCGGCGGCCGGGTCGAGCCGGGTGAGTCCGCGCCGGCCGCCGTGGCGCGCGAGGTGGCCGAGGAGACCGGCCTGTCCGTCGTCGCCGGGCGGCTGCTCGGCTCGGTCGAGCGGCCCGGGCCGGGCGGGATCACCTACCTGATCCTCGACTACGTGTGTACGACGGCCACGCCAGGCGGGGCACCACGGGCGGGCGACGACGCGGCCGACGCCCGCTGGGTGAGCCCGGCCGAGCTCGCCGCGCTTCCCACCACGCCCGGCCTGCTGGAGGCGCTGCGCGGCTGGAACATCCTGGCCTGAGCGTCCCGGCCCGAGCGTCTGGTTTGCCTGGGTGATCACGGTCTGAGTGGTCATGCCACGATTGTCCGCATGCCACCGAGTCGCCGCTCGCTCCTGTCCGCGGGCATCGGAACCCTCGCTGCGGCCGCCGCCGGCGTCGGGCTGGTCGAGTCCAGGCTGGTGCCCGGCCGGACCATGATGCACACCGCGCTCGGACTCACCGGCGAGGACGGCGTTGTTCCCGCCGTCGCGCCGGGCCCGATGCTCAGCGGCACCTTCACCTCCGCGGCGCGGGCCGGCACCCAGGTCGCCTGGACGGTCGCCTATCCGCCCGGCTCCCCCACCGACGCCCCGCTGCCGGTCGTACTCGCGCTCCACGGGCGTGGCGGTGACCACCGCGCGCCGTTCGACGAGCTCGGTCTGGACCGATTCATGGCCGCGGACGCGGCGGACTGGCGGACGCCGTTCGCGCTGGTGTCCGTCGACGGCGGCGCCTCGACGTTCTGGCACCGCCGCCGCAACGGGGACGACCCGCAGGCGATGCTCCTCACCGAACTGCTTCCGCGGCTGGCCCAGCGCGGCCTGCGCACGGATCGGATCGGCCTGATCGGCTGGTCGATGGGCGGGTTCGGTGCCCTGCTGTTCGCCGCGGCCCAACCGGACCTCGTGGGGGCGGCGGTCGTCGTCAGTCCCGCGCTGTGGCGGGAGTACGCGGACGTACGTCCCGGCGCGTTCGACGGGCCCACCGACTTCGCCGCCAACAACGTGTTCGCCGACCAGCGTCCACTCGCCGGGCTCCGGCTGCGGGTCGACTGCGGTCGCGACGACCCGTTCGCGGCGGCGACCCGGGAGTTCGTCAACGGGCTGACACCGCCTCCGGCCGGCGGGTTCCAGCCGGGCGCGCACACGGTCGGTTACTGGCGCCGGATGGCGCCCGAGCAACTCCGTTTCCTCGCCTGGAACCTCTGAGCCCGGAGGGCCGGACGGCCGCTCGCCCGTTCAGGAGTTCCAGCGGTCGAACGTCGGCGTCTCGCGTTCCCAGCCGAGCACGCTGACGGTCGCCACGTCGAGCAGGAAGTGCGCACCGTTGCGCGGTGAGAGGCCCAGCCAGCGCGCGCCGAGCACCCGCAGGAAGTGCCCGTGGGCGACGATCAGCGCCCGCTCGGCCACGTCCTCCCGGATCCGGTCGATCACCCGGTCGGCGCGGGCACCGACCTGCTCGGCGGACTCCCCACCGGGCACCGGGTCGTTCCACACGCTCCACCCCGGCACCTCGGTACGGATGTCGGGGGTGGTCCGCCCCTCGTACTCGCCGTAGTCCCACTCCCGGACGTCCGGCTCGACCACCGCGCGGTCACCGAAGCCGGCCAGTCGGGCGGTCTCGCGGGCGCGCGCCAGCGGGCTGGTGACCACCAGGTCGAACGACGTACCGGCCAGCCGGTCCCCCAGCGCCCAGGCGGCACGCTCGCCCGCCTCGGTCAGCGGTAGGTCGGTCTTCCCCGTATGACGTCCGTCCCGGCTCCACTCCGTCTCGCCATGTCTGGCCAGCCACAGCTCTGGCTGGTGGGCACTCACTCGCGCCTCACAGCTCGCCCCGCTGGAGCGCGAGCCTGGCCAGCAGCTGCCGGGCGTCCTCGGCATGGTCGGCCTTGCAGATCACGTCGTACGTCCCGGCGACCACCTGGGTCATCGAGGTGAAGTCGCGCTGGCCGCCGGTCGCGCGGTAGCCGATCCAACCGAAGATGATCCCGAAGATCACGCCGATCACGATGCCGAAGATGAGCAGCAGGATGGTGTTGGCGCCGCGCGGGGCGAACAGGCTTAGCAGGATGCCGACGAACAGCCCCCACCAGGCGCCGCCGGCGGCTCCGACCCCGATCGCGCGCCCCTCGGTCAGCCGGCCGGTGACCCGCTCGACCAGCCGCAGGTCGTTGCCCAGGATGGAGACGTTCTCCACCGGGAACTTGTTGTCGGACAGGAAGTCGACGGCCCGCTGTGCCTCCGCGTAGGTCTGGTAGGACCCGACGGGCACGCCGGTGGGCAACTCCGGCAGTGGTCTCGGCGTAGTGCGCATGGGAACCCCTCGTCGTCGCTGGGCTGCTCGTCCTCGGCCGGTGGTCCGGGGTGGTTGTCGCTGGGACCAGTCTGCTCCGCCTCCGCCGGTCACGCGTTCCCCTGAGGATGCCCGTCGATCCTTCGAGGATGCGCGCCGTCATCGGGTTTGCCGCTGATACCCTGTCCGTCGGTCGCCATGAACACTGGTGAATGTCCAAATTTGCTCGTCCTGGGCGCTGTGGACGCAGTTGTGTGCGACCTTCGAGGTGTCCCGCCCTCGCGAGGGCTCGGTGCGAAGGAGGTGCCCGGGTGAAACCTGCCTGTCCGTGCAGTACCCGCGTCCTCCGTCGCCCGCCGACCGTGTCGCGCTAGACACGGTTCGACCCGGCCCGCCGCCCCGGCAGCCCGGCCACGGAGGACGTCCGTCGTCCACCACAGGTGGACGAGTCCGTTTGCCGACCCGTTCGGGCCCAGTTCGGGACCAGGTTCGGGACCAGTTCGGGACAAGGAGGTGCCTCTCATGGCCCTGCCCGGTGTTCGTGACCACCGCAACGCCGTTCTCGGCGGACGCCGCGCCCGCGCGATGATGCGCGCCATCCGCCGCCGGCCCGACTCCCACCTGAACGGCCACCCGAGCGGCCCGCGTAACGACAGCCCCCGTACGGCGGTCGTCGACTGGGCCTTCTACCGCGACGGCAAGCGCCAGGAGGACGTCTCCTCCTACACCGAGGCGGTACGCCGCGCCCGCGACGGCGGCGGCTTCGTCTGGATCGGGCTGTTCGAGCCGACCGGCGACCAGCTCGCCGGGATCGCCGAGGAGTTCGACCTGCACGCGCTCGCCGTGGAGGACGCGGTGACCGCTCACCAGCGGCCGAAGCTGGAGCGGTACGGCGACTCGCTGTTCGCGGTGTTCAAGACGGTGCGTTACTGCCCGCACGAGGAGTTCACCGCCTCCAGCGAGGTGGTCGAGACCGGTGAGCTGATGGCGTTCGTCGGACCGGAGTTCGTGGTCACCGTCCGGCACGGCGACCACAGCGAGCTGGGGCGGGTGCGGCGCCAGCTCCAGGACAACCCCGACCACCTGCGGCACGGGCCCAGCGCGGTGCTGCACGCCGTCGCCGACCGGGTGGTCGACGATTACCTCACCGTGGTCGACCGACTCCAGGACGACATCGACGAGCTGGAGATCTCGATCTTCTCCGCTCGCGGCGCCCGCAACGTCGAACGCGTCTACCAGCTCAAGCGCGAGGTGCTGGAGCTCAAGCGCGCGGTCGCCCCACTGGCCGGTCCGCTGCGCCAGCTGGCCGAGCGCCCGGTGCGGCTGGTGGCGCCGGAGATCCGGGAGTACTTCCGCGACGTCGAGGACCACCTGGCCCGGGTGCGGGAGCAGGTCTCGGCGTTCGACGAACTCCTCACCTCGATCCTGCAGGCGGGCCTGGCGCAGCTCACCGTCGCCGAGAACGAGGACATGCGCAAGATCTCCGCCTGGGTGGCGATCCTGGCGGTGCCCACGATGATCGCCGGGATCTACGGCATGAACTTCAAGTTCATGCCCGAGACCCACTGGCGCTACGGCTATTTCATGGTGATGGCACTCATCGTGGGAATCTGTTTCGGCCTGCACCGCTACTTCAAGCGCAACGGCTGGCTGTGAGCCGCGGGGCCGGCCCGCGTCACACCGGCGCGGGGGTGCCCTGGGGGTCCCCCTCGCGCCGGTCGGCGTCGAGCCGTTCCTGCTCACTTCTGGCCCGTACCTTTCGTACGAACGCCGCCGCACCGGAGACCATCAGCCCCACGGTGGCGATACACAGCGGACACATGTCAGCGTTCCTCCAGTCGTAGTCGTCCCCTGTAGGACAGGCCCGGCCGGCAGAACTCATCGCCGCGCGGCTTGGTGTGGGCACCGGGCGCGCGTGTGAGAATCTCACCTCATGAGTGACGCCGAGCGGGCCGAGCACGCCGGGCAGGCGGACGCCGAGCGAGCCGACGCCGACCGGGCCGTACGCGCGGCGCTGGTGGAGGAGGCCTGCCGTCGCTCGTCGGTCCTGTGGCTGGCCTACGCCGGCCTGGACCGGCCCCGCCCGGCGTGGCACGTCTGGTCCGACGGCGCGGCCTACGTCGTGGCCGACGCGACGGAGGCGACTGGGCAGACCGAGACAACCGAGCAGGCCGAGCCCGCGGGGACCCCTGAACACCCGGCGGCACGGCCGGAGCAGGCCCTGCCCGGGCTGGCCGAGGCCACCGAGGCCACCGTGACCTGCCGCTCCAAGGACTCCGGCGCCCGGCTGGTCACCTGGCGCGCCGGCGTACACCGCCTCCGGCCCGGCACAGACGAGTGGGACCAGGCCGTACGCCTGCTGCGCGGTGACCGGCTGAACACCACCGACGCCGCCGAGCTGCCCGCCCGCTGGGCACGGACCGCCGTGATCGTCCGGCTTACACCGAGCGGCGAGGTGCTGGAGGAGCCCGGGAGAATGCCCGGCGACCGGGCCGCCGCGAGCCCGCCCGGCAGTCCCGCGACCACCACCGGCAGGCTCCCCTGGGTGGTGCACAAGCGCCCGCGCCACCGCCCGCGACTGTCCTGAGCACGCCCGCCCATCACCTCGCTCTCCTCGAGGCGCCCGGGACGTTAGCCTGACCCTGGCGACGAAAGGGGTAGGACCAGTGGTGAGCGGTACCCCCAGCAGGGTGTTCGTCGCGAAGCTGGCCTCGGCGGTGGTCTTCGACCCGCGTGGTGACCAGGTGGGCAAGGCGCGCGACGTCGTGGTCATGCTCCGTCCGCGCAACCAGCCGCCGAGGGTGCTCGGCCTGGTGGTCGAGGTGCTCGGCCGGCGCCGGATCTTCCTCCCGATGACCCGGGTGATCAGCATGGACGCCGGGCAGATCGTCACCACCGGCCTGGTCAACATGCGCCGGTTCCAGCAGCGGCCCACCGAGACGCTCGCCCTCGGGGAGCTTCTCGACCGCACCGTGACGCTGCGCGAGACCGGTGAGGACGTGACCGTCATCGATCTCGGGATCGAGGCGTCCCGGGCCCGCGACTGGCAGGTGACCAAGGTCGCGATCCTCAAGCGGGGCAAGCGGTTCGGACGCCGCGGTCAGACGTCGGTCGTCGACTGGGACGCGGTCACCGGGCTCGGCCTGGTCGAGGAGTCCCAGGGCGCCACCCACCTGCTGGCGACGCTGGAGAGCATGCGCCCGCCAGACCTGGCGGCGGTTCTGCACGACCTGACCCCCAAGCGGCGTTCGGAGGTGGCGGCGGCACTGGCCGACGAACGCCTGGCCGACGTTCTGGAGGAGCTGCCCGAGGACGACCAGGTGGAGATCCTCAGCGCGCTCGACGTCGAACGCGCCGCCGACGTCATCGAGGAGATGTCCCCCGACGACGCCGCCGACCTGATGGCCGAGCTGCCCCAGGAGACCGCGGACCACCTGCTGCGGCTGATGGAGCCGAAAGAGGCCGAGGACGTCCGGCGCCTGCTGACGTACGAGGAACACACCGCCGGCGGCCTGATGACGAGCAGCCCGGTCGTACTCCCTCCGGACGCGACGATCGCCGACGCCCTCGCCCAGGTGCGCAACCCCGAGCTCACGCCCGCCCTGGCGGCGATGATCTACGTCTGCCGCCCGCCGCTGGAGGCGCCGACCGGCAGGCTGCTCGGCGTCGCCCACATCCAGCGGCTGCTCCGCGAACGCCCCTCCGACCTGATCTCCGGGGTGCTCGACACCGACCTGGAAGCCATGTGGCCGGAGGCGTCGCTGGAGGAGGTCACCAGCTACCTCGCGACGTACAACCTGGTCGCCGCGCCGGTGGTGGACGAGTCCGGCCGGCTGCTCGGCGCGGTGACCGTCGACGACGTGCTCGACCACCTTCTGCCAGACGACTGGCGCGAGCGGTTCGCGGAGGTGACCCGTGGCGGGTGAGGAGCCACGCGAGCCACGCGAGCCCCGCGAGCCCGAACACGCTCGGGACACCGAGCGCCGGCGGGCACTGGAACGCCGCCGGGCGCTCGAACGCCGGCGGGCCAGCGAACGCCGCCGCGACGACGAGCGCCGCAAGGAGAGCGAACGCCTGCGGGAGTCCGACCGTCAGCGCGAGACCGAGCAGCGCAACGAGGAGCTGCGCACCGAGGCCGAACGCCGCTTCCGGGAGTCGGGCGGTGCACGGCGGGACCGCCGGCGGCTGGACACGCCCCGGTCTCCCACCCGGGCGTTCCGTCCCCACTACGACCCGGAGCTGTTCGGGCGGTTCGCCGAGACATTCGCGAGGTTCATGGGGACCGCCCGGTTCATCGCGTACATGACGGTTTTCGTGATCATCTGGGTGACGCTGAACCTCGTCGCGATCTTCGGCCTCCAGTGGGACCCGTACCCGTTCATTCTGCTCAACCTGTTCTTCTCCACCCAGGCGTCGTACGCCGCACCGCTCATCCTGCTGGCCCAGAACCGCCAGGAGGCTCGCGACCGCGTGCAGTACGACCAGGACCGCGACATGAACGTCCGCACCCGCGCCGACATCGAGTTCCTCGCCCGCGAGGTCGCCTCGCTGCGGCTCGCGGTCGGTGAGGTGGCCACCCGCGACTTCCTGCGCTCGGAACTGCGCTCGCTGCTCACGGACCTGGAGGAGCTCCAGAACGACGGCGACGGCGACCACGTGCGTGCCGACACCGCCACCCGGCCGGGGCCGGCGGGCGGGCAGACGTCGCGTACGTCACGCTCCCGGGGTCGGGGCGGCCGGGACGGCAGCCCGTAGCATCGAGGTATGACGGTGCCTAACCAGGAACAACTCCACGCTGCCCTCGGCGGCGTCCTCGACCCCGAGATCCGCCGGCCGATCACCGAACTCGGCATGGTCCGCTCGGTGCAGGTACGCCCCGACGGCACCGCGGAGGTCACCGTCCTGCTGACCGTCGCGGGCTGCCCGATGCGCGAGACGCTCACCCGGGACGTCACCAAGGCGCTGTCCGCGCTGCCCGGCGTGCGCGACGTCGCGGTCACCCTCGACGTGATGAGCGCCGAACAGCGGCAGGAGCTGCAGGGCAGGCTGCGCGGAGGTGGCACCGCACCGGCGAAGGAGAACCCCTTCGCCCGCGCCGACTCCCTCACCCGCATCTACGCCATCGCCTCCGGCAAGGGTGGTGTCGGCAAGTCGTCGGTGACGGTCAACCTCGCGGTCTCCATGGCCGCCCAGGGCCTGAAGGTCGGGCTGCTGGACGCCGACGTGTACGGCCACTCCGTCCCCGCCATGGTGGGCATCGCCGACCAGCGGCCCACCCGGGTCGAAGAGATGATCATGCCGGTGCCGGCGTACGACGTGAAGGTGATGAGCATCGGCATGCTCAAGCCCGGCCGTCAGCACGTGGTCGCCTGGCGCGGACCGATGCTCGACCGGGCTCTCGGCCAGATGCTGTCCGACGTCTACTGGGGCGACCTGGACGTCCTGCTGCTCGACCTGCCGCCGGGCACCGGTGACATGGCCATCTCCGTGGGCCAGCAGCTCGCCAACGCCGAGGTCGTGGTGGTGACCACCCCGCAGGAGGCCGCCGCCGAGGTGGCCGAACGCGCCGGGACGATCGCCTCCATGCTGAACCAGAAGGTCGTCGGCGTGGTGGAGAACATGTCCTGGCTGCCGTGCCCGCACTGCGGACCGAGCCACCGGATCGACGTGTTCGGCACCGGCGGAGGTACGCGGGTGGCGGCCACCCTGAGCGAGCGGTTCGGATACGACGTGCCGCTGCTGGCGGAGGTGCCGCTGGACCCGCGGTTGCGCACCGGCGGCGACACCGGCCGCCCGGTCGTGCTCGACGACCCGGGTGCGGCCGCGTCGGACGTGCTCAGCGGGCTCGCGAAGCAGCTCGCCGACCGCCGGCCGAGCCTGGTGGGGCGGTCGCTGGGGCTGACCCCCACCGCGCGCTGACCCGCTCGGCGCTCAGGTCGCCTCGAGGTCGAAGACCGGACGGCGTTCGGCCGGCCTGCCCGGCTCGCCGTCCGCGTCCTCGGTCCGGTCTGCGTCGGTCCGACCGGATCCGTTGCGCAGGTCGTCGGCTTCGTCCGCGTCGTCGACGTGGACGGAGCCGTTCACCGGGTCAGTGCCGGAGTCCGAGTCGCGGTCGGAGTCGTGGTCGGAGTCGTAACCGTTCGTCGAGTCGGTGTCGTGGTCGTCGGCGGCACCGTTGCTCGTCCCGTTGCGGCTGCTCCGGGAGTCCATGTCCACCCGCAGGTCGTCGCGCAGGTCGAGGTCACGGTCGATGCGCAGGTCGTCCTCGTCCAAGCCGGACAGAACGTGCTTGCGGACGAAGTTGCGGGGGTTGAGGTCGGCGATGTCGAGATCCTCGAACTCCGGCCCCAGCTCGCGGGACAGCTCCCGGCGGGCGTTGTTCGCCATGCCCCGTACCTGCCGGATGCCGCGCGCGGCCTGCCGCGCTATGTCGGGCAGCCGGTCGGGCCCGAAGATGAACAGCGCGGCGATCGCCAGGACGATGAGCTCCGGAGCGCCGATGTCGAACACGGAGCCAGAGTAACCTCCCTCGCTGATCTCCGCGCGGGGCCCGGCAGGCCGGTCCAGGCCCGGCCATTCTCACCTCCCCGCCGGTGGCCGGAGCGGGCGATCGGAGCCGGGTGCGGACTGGCGTACGGTCAGCCGGTCTCCTGACCGAGAGTGACGATCACCTTGTGTTCGTCGGCACCCCGGTCGTAGACCAGCTCCACCCGCTGACCGGGCACGTGGCTGCGGATCTGGACGATCAGATCGTCGGCCCCGGTGACCTTGTGACCGTTGATGACCTTCACCACGTCGCCCTTCTGCAGGCCGGCCCTGGCGGCCGAGCTGCCCGGCTGGATCTCGCCGAGGCGGGCGCCCGGGCCCTGGAAGTTGACGTCCACGACCGCGCCGACCACCGGATACACCGCGTGGCCGGTCTTGATGATCTGGTCGGCGGTGCGGCGGGCCTGGTCGATCGGGATGGAGAAACCCAGCCCGATGCTGCCCTGCTCCTCGTTGCCGCTGAACGGGCTGCGCTGGCTGATCGTCGCGATCGCGGAGTTGACGCCGACCACCTCCGCGCGCAGGTTGACCAGCGGCCCGCCGGAGTTGCCGGGGTTGATCGCCGCGTCGGTCTGCAACGCGTTGATGAACGACATCTCGCTCTGGCCTCCGCCGGCGGTGACCGGACGGTTGCGTGCGCTGACGATGCCGCTGGTGACCGTGCCGGCCAGGCCGAGCGGGGAGCCCAGCGCGACCACCGGCTCGCCCACGCGCACCTTGTCGGAGTCACCGAGCGCCACCGGCCTGAGGTTGCGGATGCCCTTGACCCGGATCACCGCGAGGTCGTACGCCGGGCTGCGGCCCACCACGCTCGCGGTCGCCTCCTGGCCGTCGTTCGTCGTGACCTTGATGCCGTTGCCGCCGGAGGCCGGTGCCACCACGTGGTTGTTGGTCAGGATGTAGCCGTCGTCGCGGAGGACGAACCCGGAGCCGGTGGCCCGTCCCTGCGCGGCGGTCACCGAGATCTGCACGACGCTGGGCAGCAGTGCCCTGGCCACGTTGGCGACGCTCTCCGGCTTGGGGAACGCCGAACCCTTCGAGCCGAGGTTGTCGTCCGGGGCCTGGGGGTCGCTGGTGATCAGCGCCGGCCCCCAGCGCAGCGTGGCGAGCACTCCCGCGGTGGCGCCGAGCGTCGCCGCGAGCAGGACGAGGACGACGCCGACCACGATCAGGACGTTCCGTCGCGGCAGCCGTCCGCGACCGCCGTCGCGGCCCGCCGGGTCACCGGGAGACGGTGCGAACGCCGGCTCCGCCCGGTGCGCACCGTTACGGGCAGCCGGGCGAGCCCACGGCGGCGGGGGTTCGAAGTCGGGACGCTCGGTGGGGTAGCCGGGTAGCCGGGTGGTTCGCTGCGGCGGGACGCCGGGTGGTCCCGGCTGCTGGTGCGGCGGCGCGAACCACGGCGCCGCGGCGGCCCGGGACTGCGGCGAGGGCGGGAAATGCGAGGGAGCCTGGGGCTGCTGCTGCGACGGCTGCGAGGACTGCGGCGGCTGCGAGGACTGCTGGGACTGGGGGGAGGAATGCGGGGAGGGCGGCTGGGCATGCTGGGACAGGTGCGCCGACCACCGCTGGGGCTGCTCGGACCGGGGCGCCTGCGGCTGGGCTCCCGGGCCGGATCGTCCGCCTTCGTACGCCTCGCTGCGCTCCGTCATCCCGGCCCACCCCTCCCTCGTCGAACCCCGCGAGGCGCCCGGCGCGCCCCACACCTCGTCAGTCGAAGGGATTCAACCAGGACACCATCCTGGCGGCGCCTCGGTCCAGTCGTTGCGTCAGGCCAGGTCCTGTGGTGGTCACCCGGTCGCGGGGAAATGCCGCAACCACCGCATCCAGCCCCTGCGGCGTATCGCACACCGCGGTGTAAACCAGGCCGTTGCCGGCCCAGACGGCGTACGACGACAGGCCGTACTTCACGTACACGTCACCGGCATCCGTCGTACGCCTGGTGAAACCGCGCATACCCGCCTCGTCCAGGTCGCCTCGCTGCTCGAACACCGACGTGCTCACCAGGCCGTCGGTGTAGGACAGGTGCAGCCGCGCGCCGTCGCCGGACCGGCGTACGTCTCGCAGTGCGGGGCCGGAGCCCAGCCGGCGTTCGCAGCAGTTCCAGCCCTCCCCGGCCAGCCGGGGGTAGTCGGCCGCTGCCACCACCGGTCCGTCGTCGGCGGCCGGCGTCGAGGTCGCCCGCGCGGGCTGCTCGCGCGATCCACCGGCCGCGGGAGCCGCGCCGAAGTCCAGGTCGACGAACGCGTTGGCCCGGACCAGGGAGCCGTCGTGGTCGTAGAGCTCCCGGCGCACCAGGACGCCGGTCCGCTGGTCGAGCCAGAACCGCGCCGCGACAGCACCGTCGGCGCGGACCGCCTCCACCACGTCGGTCGTACGCCCCGCGGAGTGGCCGGGCGCCGCGAGCCGGAGCTGGTAGCCGCCGGTGAGCAGGCCGAGGCTCTCCACATGGTCACCGGAGGCCACCGACCCGTCCGAACGCGCGTCCGCCGAGCGGTCCACGAAGGCCGTGGAGGTGTCGCCGTGCCCGGCGAAGGTGGTCCCACGGCCGGGGAGGTTGGCGACGTCGACGAGTTCTGAGCTGTCGGCAGCCGACGACCAGACGGCCACGAACTGCGTTCCTCGATAGGCGACCGTGTGGTCGGCCGTCACCGCGCGGTGCAACAGGCGCACCGCCTGCGGATCGTCGGGTGCGCTCGGCGATCCGGGCGGGACCACCCGCGGAACCCGCGCCCCACGGGCACCACCGGCGGCGGACCCGGCCGGCACAGCGCTCGCGAGGAGTACGCCGGCGAGGACCGCCACCACCAGCAGGCGTAGAGCGGTGGCCGACGGCTGGAACGTCAGTGACCCCGGCCGCGAAGGACGGATCGACATGGCGTCACCGCCCGGCCGTTGGCGCGAGGAGCCCCCGATCGAAGGACGCGGTCACGGCACCGGGATCGGACAACGGGACCTCGGCCGCGGAGCCGGCGTGGTCGACGGCGTACCGCTGCACCGGCGGGACCACGCTCACCGGCGGGCCCTTCGGCTGGCCACCGGCGGCGAACGCCACCACGAACGTCATCGTCGCCATCGCCGCGGCCCCCGCCACACCGACCGTGAGCCGGCGCCGATCGCGCCCGGCCGGGTGGCCGCCCCGACGTGGCCGGCGGGTGCCGGGCTGGCCGGGTGGACGGTGTGCGGCGGACGGGCCGGGTCGCGCCACTCGGACCGGAACCCGGACGCCCGCCTGGACCGGCGTACGAGCGAGGCCGCCCGTGGTCGCGCCCGCGCCGGGACCGAGGAGCGGGCGGGAAGCGTCCTCACCGAACGCACCGGCCGGCTCGGCCAGCGCGAGCAGCCCGTCCCCCAGGGACGCCGACGCTGTGGGCGCGGACATCCCGGAGAGCAGTGACTTGACCCGGCGTTCGGCGTCCACCGCGTCGCGGCACTCGGTGCAGTGGGCGAGGTGTGCGAGAGCCCGGTCGCGGGCTTCGTGGTCGAGCTCCCCGTCGACCAGTGCGGACAGGACGGCGCGGTCGTGGGTCACCAGGACGTCCTTTCGGCGGTGACCGTCCTTTCGGCGGTGTCGGCCGTGCCGGCGGACCCGGCGGCGGAAGTGACGTCCGGGACGTCGGAGCCAGTGAAGGCCGCAGCAGCGGCAGCGGTGGCGGGTGCACCCGGCTCGGGCCGGCGCGGCGGCATCCGGTGGGCCAGTGCCTCCCGCAGCTGCGAGCGGCCGCGGTGGATCCGGCTACGGACCGTGCCCAGCTTGACGCCGAGCGTCGCCGCGATCTCTTCGTACGACAGGCCCTCGATGTCACACAGGACGACGGCGGCCCGGAACTCCGGGGGAAGCGCCTCCAGCGCGGCCTGGATGTCGGCGTCGAGGTGGCGGTCGTCGTAGGCCTGGGCCGGGCTGGGCTCCGAGCCGGGCAGCCGCTCGGGCGCGTCGTCGGGCAGCGCGTCGAAGCGGATCCGCTGCCGGCGGCGGGCCAGGTCGAGGAAGAGGTTGGTGGTGATGCGGTGGAGCCAGCCCTGGAAGGTGCCGGGCGTGTAGGTGGACAGCGACCGGAAGACCCGGACGAAGACCTCCTGGGTGAGGTCCTCGGCGTCGTGCCGGTTGCCCGTCAGCCTGTACGCGAGCCGGTAGACCCGCGAGGAGTGCGTGCGGACGATCTCGTCCCAGGACGGGGGCGTCCAGGTCTCTGCCGGCACCGTGCCCGCGAGATTGTCGGCCATCGGACCACCTCCCCCAACTTCCACCGGCGCCGGGGCACTCCCGCCGCGGTATCGTCCATCCGTCGTCGGCCCGCACGCTGCGGGCGACACTCCGCCGCTGGTCCGGCGGTGCCCTCCCATTGTCCCTGCGGGTCGGCCAAAACGCCTCGGATCCACCCCTGGTCTTAGCCCCTTCTTAGCTTCGGGAACCTCAGGGTTTGTCCCTTACCAGGACTCAGGGTGCCGGTCGGATGTGTCCGTCAGGTCACGCCGTCGTCACCAACCGCCACCCGAATGCGCCCCGGCGCGCCGAACCGCGACCGAACCGCGACCGAACGACGACCGAACGACGACCAAAACCGTCCTGACCAGGCGTTGGAGACAGATTCCGGACGGGAGGGGGCTAGGCTTCCACCCGGACCGGATCTCTGCGAACGACGCGCCGCCCGGACGTGCGCGCCGTGCCACCAAGGAGGCAGTTATCTCCACGATGAAGCCCGACACCTGGGCCTACGCCGAGGGTTTCGTCGCCGAGGACGACGTGCTCGCGAAGGCCCGGGCACGCGCCGCCGAGGTCGGGGCGAGTCCCATCGGACAAGGTGGCGGGGCGGCCCTGCGGTTCCTCACCTCCGTGCTCCGCGCCCGGACCGTCGTCGAGATCGGCACCGGCTGCGGGGTCTCCGGCATCTGGATGCTGCGCGGCATGCGCCCCGACGGCACGCTCACCAGCGTCGACGTCGAGGCCGAGCACCAGCGGCTGGCGCGGGAGTCGTTCCAGGACGCCGGGATCGCCTCCCAGCGCACCCGGCTGATCACCGGCCGCGCCCTGGACGTGCTCCCCCGGCTCACCGACGGCGCGTACGACCTCGTCTTCTGCGACGGGGACAAGAACGAGTACGCCGAGTACTACGAGGAGGCGCTGCGCCTCCTGCGGCCGGGCGGCGTCGTGGCCATCGACAACACGCTGTGGCACGACCGGGTGGCCGACCCGGCGCAGCGTGACCCGGTGACGGTCACGATCCGCGAGCTCGGCAAGCGGATCCTGGACGACGAGCGGGTGGTCCCGGTGCTGCTGCCGGTCGGCGACGGTCTCCTCTGCGCCACCAAGCGCCCCTGACCCGGTTCGCGGCCCGCTCACTGGTTGTCGAGGATCCGGCGGCCCTTGCCCAGCACGGTGATGCCGCTGTCGGTGACGGTGAAGCCGCGGGCCAGGTCGTGTTCGGGGTCGACGCCGATCCGCGCTCCGTCCGGCACCACGATGTTCTTGTCCAGGATGGCGCGCCGGACCACCGCTCCCTCACCCACGACGGTGCCGTCGAGAATCACCGCGCTGCTCACCTCGGCACCGCGCAGGATGCGGGTACCCGGCGACAGGACTGACTGGTCCACCCGTGCGCCCGCGATGATCGAGCCCATCGACAGAATCGACTCCGTCGCCTGCCCGCCCTCGACCAGCTTGGCGCCGGGCAGCTGCGGGAAGCTCGTGAAGATCGGCCACTGCGTGTTGTAGAGGTTGAAGACCGGCTCGATCGAGACGAGGTCCATGTGGGCCTCGTGGTAGGAGTCGAGGGTTCCGACGTCGCGCCAGTAGCTGCGGTCGCGGTCGGTCGTTCCCGGCACGTCGTTGTCGGCGAAGTCGTAGACCTGCGCCTCGCCCTTGTCGGTGAGCATCGGGATGATGCTCCCGCCCATGTCGTGGACCGAGCCCTCGTCGTCGGCGTCCATTCGCAACGCGTCCAGCAACACGTCGGTGGTGAAGACGTAGTTGCCCATCGACACGAACGTCTCGTCCGGGTTGTCCGGCAGGCCGGGCGGGTTCGCGGGCTTCTCCAGGAACGCCCGGATCGACCGCCCGTCGGGGTGGGTCTCGATCACGCCGAACGCCGAGGCCTGGTCGCGCGGCATCCGGATACCGGCCACCGTGACGCCCGCGTCACCGGCGATGTGCGCCTCGACCATCTGCTCGACGTCCATCCGGTAGACGTGGTCGGCGCCGAAGACGACGACGTAGTCCGGCTGGTCGTCGTAGATGAGGTTCAGCGACTGGAAGATCGCGTCGGCGCTGCCCTGGTACCACCGCGGCCCGAGGCGCTGCTGTGCGGGAACGGGCGTGACGTAGTTGCCGAGCAGGGTCGACATCCGCCAGGTCAGCGACACGTGCCGGTCGAGCGAATGCGACTTGTACTGCGTCAGGACGCAAAGTCGGCGGATACCACCGTTCACGAGGTTGGAGAGTACGAAGTCGATGAGCCGGTAGGTGCCGCCGAAGGGCACGGCGGGTTTGGCGCGGTCAGCTGTCAAAGGCATCAGGCGCTTTCCCTCGCCGCCCGCCAATACGATCCCGAGTACCCGCGGTTCCTTACCCATACCGGCACCCTAGTCTTCACCGATTACGCACGCGTCACAATGGGCGCCATGCCTGATCTGGTCACCCCCACGCCCGCGGTGCGGGTCTCGTTCCTCCAAGCCATGCAGGAGTTCCTCACCGAGGGGCGGGGCACGGTGGAGGACAACTCCATGATCGGACGGGAGTTCCGGGAGTACGCGGCGGTGTGGTCGACACCGGACGGCTTCGCGGCGTACGTCGCGGACCTGCGTGCCGCCGGCCGGGAGGAGACGCCGCGGCCGAACGGCTTCGTACCCTCCACGACGCTGTGGTACGTCGACGGCGAGGAGTATCTCGGCAGGCTGGCGATCCGGCACCGGCTGACGCCGTTCCTGCTCGAAGTCGGCGGACACATCGGTTACGACGTACGCCCCAGCGCCCGGCGCCGGGGACACGCGACGGCGATGCTGGCGGCGGCGCTGCCGACGAGCCGCCATCTCGGGATCGACCCGGTACTGGTCACCTGCGACACCGACAACGTAGGGTCGCGAAAGGTGATCGAGGGCAACGGCGGCGTGCTCGAGGACGAACGCAACGGCAAGTTGCGTTACTGGGTGCCGACCTCGGGGTCCTGAGGCTTCTGGGCCTCCCACCGGTCGAGTTCGGCGACCAGTCGCTTCGGGGCGATCTGCCGGTAGGCGTCCGTCACGATCTCGGCCACGCGGTCCCAGTCGACGTCCACGTCGAGGTACACCCCCAGCCAGCCGCGGTGCCCGACGTAGGGCGGTCGGAAGAAGCTGTCCGGCTCGGCCTCGACAAGCAGCCGCTGCACACCTTCCGGCGCCGCGGCCCAGAACCCGAGCCGGTCGTCGTGGTGGTGGTCGGCGTACATCACGAACACCTTCTTGTCCCGCACGAACCACGTCGGCTCGCCGTGGCTCGGGCGTTCGGTGACCTCGGGCAGGGCGGTGCACAGCACCCGCAGCCGCACCAGGTGGTCGTCGCCTCTCGGTTGCTCGGTGTTCGGGTCGCCACGCGGATCACTGCGCGGATCACTGCGCGAACTGCCGTAATCCCGGGTCATCCGCCGATGATGCCACGGCCTGGCGCGGTCACCGGGCAACCGAGGGCTTCGCCCCGGCGCGGACGGGTCGTAGAGTCCGGACATGCGAGTCGCGATGCTCACCCGAGAGTTTCCGCCCCAGGTCTACGGCGGCGCCGGCGTCCACGTCGACTACCTCAGCCAGGCCCTGCGTGCCCTGGTCGACCTCGACGTCCACTGCCTGGGTGTCCCCCGCGACGGCGCCGTCGCGCACAGCGAGGACGACCCGCGTCTGGCCGGCGCCAATCCCGCTCTGCGGATCTTCGCGGCCAACCTGGAGATGGCGGCCGGAGTCGAGCGGGCGCAGGTGGTCCACTCGCACACGTGGTACGCCAACCTGGCCGGCCACCTCGCCAAACTCCTCTACGGCATACCGCACGTGGTCACCGCGCACTCCCTCGAGCCGCGCCGGCCGTGGAAGGAGGAGCAGCTCGGCGGCGGCTACCGGCTCTCCTCGTGGGCGGAGCGGTCGGCCTACGAGAGCGCGGACGCGATCATCGCGGTCAGCGCGGCGATGCGGGCCGACGTGCTGGACTGCTATCCGGGGGTGGACCCCGGCCTGGTCCGAGTGATCCCGAACGGCATCGACACCGTGCAGTACGCCCCCGACCGGCGTACGGATGTGGTCGACCGCCTGGGCATCGACCCCGGCCGGCCGAGCGTCGCCTTCGTCGGGCGGATCACCCGGCAGAAGGGGGTCCCGCACCTGCTGCGCGCGGCCGCCGACTTCGACCCGAAGGCCCAGCTCGTGCTGCTCGCCGGCGCGCCGGACACCCCCGAGCTCGCCGCGGAGTCCGCGGCCGCCGTCGACCGGCTGCGGGCCGAGCGCGACGGAGTGGTGTGGGTGCAGGAGATGCTGCCGCGCGAGGACGTCATCCAGGTGCTCACCCACGCCACGGTGTTCTGCTGCCCGTCGATCTACGAACCGCAGGGCATCGTCAACCTGGAGGCGATGGCGTGTGAGACGGCCGTCGTCGCCAGCGCGGTCGGGGGCATTCCCGAGGTCGTGCAGGACTGCCGGACCGGGCTGCTGGTCGACTACGACGAGGCCGACCCGGTCACGTTCGAACGCGGCCTGGCGGAGAAGGTCAACACGCTGGTCGCCGATCCGGACCGGGCCGCGGCGATGGGCCTGGCCGGACGGGCCCGGGCGGTCGAGGACTACGGCTGGGACGCGCTGGCGCGGCGGACCGCTGAGGTCTACGCCGCACTGATCGGCTGAGCGGCTGACCGGAAAGCCGGCCGCAAGAAAAAGCCGGAGCAGGCGCATGATCGGCCTGTCCGGCTGAGGAGACCCGATGCCGCTCGCCGCCGGGTCGAGCGGCACCGGGCGTCTCCACTGGCGATCCGGATCGACATGGCGCGTACGGGGGTGGGTGGTCCGTTCCGCCGCGTCGATGTCGTCTCCGTCGCTCGCAGCCACATCTACCCCGCCCTCGCGGGAGCCGAAACCACCCGGATCAAAATCGGTGGAATTCGGCTCCCGCGAGCTGGGGTCACTTCCCGACGGCGTACGCGTGGTGCACGGTCAGCTCGGCGGTGTTGCCCTGCGTGTCGACCGCTTTGGCCCGCAACGAGACGTAGCCCGACCGGTGCTGCGCCGGTGGCACCAGGACCACCCAGCGGTCGCCCCGCTCGTGCCGTACCAGCGCCCGCCGCCAGGACTTTCCGTCGTCCCAGGAGACTCCGGCCGTCAGGGTCTTCGTCCGGCCGGCGTTCGACCTCGCCTGCGGGGTGACGGTCACCGGGACCAGGGTCGCCCGGTGCTGGTGGTCCTGGTTGAGCTGGTCCAGCCTCGGGGCGAACCGGATCGCCGACAGCGGCAACGCAACCCCGTGCTCGGCGTCACCGGCGTGCCGAGAGGAGAAGGTCCACGTGGCGGCGACCATCGTGGACAGCCTGGAGTACGTCGGCCTGGTCGCGGTGACCTCGAGCCGGTAGTCCGCCTTCGCCCGGGGCACGGTCACCCAGTCGTCGAGGTAGCCGGGCTCGGCCGACTCGGCGATCTTGTTCCCGTCGCGGTAGAGCCGGGTCCGCGCGGTGTCCACCAGGGACCCGCCCAGGTGGTCGGTGGCGTCGGAGTACACCGGGAGGTTGACCAGAAGGTCGTCGCCGTACCGCCCCACGGACGGGCCCCACGAGTCGTTCGGGAGCGTCGGCCCGAACACCGCGGAGTTCCACCGCTCCCGGTACTCAGCACCCGCACGGTAGCTGCGATCGGGCGAGACGAGCAGGGTCTGGTCCTCCGGCCAGCCGTCCTGGTCGACGGCGAACTCGGAGAACTCGGTGGACCAGGTCGTCGGACCGGGGTCGAGGTAGCTCGTCACCTGGTTCGGCAGGTCCAGTATCAGGCCGGCCGACGAGCTGGACGCGCTGGGATCGGCCGCGCCGAACACGTACCGGGAGGCCTGGCGTCCCGGCTGCTGGCGGGCGAACCGGGAGACGACCTTGCCCAGTTGGCTGTCCTTCACGTCGGCGCGACGGAAACCGGTGAAGAACCGCCCGGGGAAGGTGTTCAGCAGCCCGTAGAAGTACGGGCTGCTGGTGAAGTAGCCGTCCTTGCCCGGGACGGCCCACTGGCTGCCAAGGGAGGAGGACATCCCCGCGACCGCACCCTTGGGGCCGAGCTGGCCGGTGTAGAGACCGTCGAAGGAGTCGGCCCAGAGCGAGGAGCTGATACCCGCGACCGGTCCGCTGCGGTCGTAGGCGATCGCGACCAGTGCCGGGCGTACCGACGAGCGATGCACCGTGGTCGACACCCGCCGGCCGATGCGGGCGTCGGCGTCGATCGTGGTGTTCCGGGTCAGGGTGACGGTGGGCTGGACGAGCATGACCCATGTCGGGTCCGACGACTCGAAGCTGGTGACGTCGGCTTCCAGTACGTACTTCCCCTTCGGCAGCCTGATCTTCGCGTTGCCGTCGGCGCCGGGTTCGGGGCTGAGGAAGGCGTCGCTGTCGAGTCCGACCAGCGTGTCGAACGCTTCGGCGGTCGCCTTGCCCTGCCGGTCGCGGTGCCTGATCGTGAGGTCGTAGCTCTCGACCTCCTTCTCCACCCCGAGCGGCGTGCCGAGCGAGACGCCGGCCGGCCCGGTGGCCACCAGCCGCCCGCTGTACGCGCCGTCCGGGCCGTTGTGCCGGGTGTCGGAGGTGACCGACACCGAGGCCGACCCGCCGGCCGGAACGGTCACCGAGGCGGCGCTCAGCCGCATCGCCGAGGCGGGTGCGGGCCGCCCGTCGGGACTGGTCAGCTCCACCTTCAGGGCGAGGGTGACCGCCTTCTCGGCGGTGTTGCGGTAGGTGACCTGCCTGGTCACCGGCTTGTCGTCGGCGTGCGGCCAACGCGCGACGCCGAACGACAGGCTGACGGGATCGCCGAGCACCGTCTGGGTGATGGCCTTGGCCACGTCCACCCGGCCCGAACCCTGTTCGTAGACGGACAGGCCGGGGTTGGACTTCGCCGAGGAGGTCAGCACCGGCTTGAGCCGGGACGCCTTCCAGGTCGGGTGCTGCTGAGCCAGCAGGGCGACCGCTCCGGCCACGTGCGGGGTCGCCATCGAGGTCCCGCTCAGGCGTACGTACTTGTCGCCCACCGGGTCACCCAGCTCGGTGCCGGCCGCCCTGGCGGCCACGATGTCGACGCCGGGCGCGGTGATGTCCGGCTTGATCCCGCCGTCACCGAGGCGCGGGCCCCGGCTGGAGAAGTCCGCGAGGTTGTCCTGCTTGTCCACGGCACCGACCGTAAGCGCGGCCTCCGCGGAACCCGGCGACTCGATCGAGTGGTCCTCCGGCCCGCTGTTGCCGGCGGCGATCACGAACAGTGTGCCGGTCTGGCTGGTCAGCGTGCCGACGGCCGACTCCAGCGGGTCCTCGCCCGGGGTGTCGCTCCCGCCGATACTGATGTTGACGACGGTGGCCTTCTGCGCGGCGGCCCACTGCATGCCGGCGAGGATCGCGGACTCCTCGCAGCCTTCGTCGACGCACACCTTCCCGTCGAGCAGCTTGGCGTCGAAGGCGACGCCCTTGTACTTGCCGTTGGAGGCCTTCGCGGTGCCCGCGATGATGGACGCCACGTGGGTGCCGTGACCAACTTGGTCACCGGCCGGGCCGCCGGCGAAGTTGCGGGCCAGCTTGACCTGGCCGGCGAGGTCGGGATGGGTGGCGTCGATGCCGGTGTCCAGAACGCCGACGGTCACGCCCTTGCCCGTGTAGCCGGCCTTCCACGCGGCGGGCGCGCCGATCTGCGGCACGCTCTGGTCCAGAGCCGGATGATGTACGCCGTCCAGCCAGACCTTGGCGATGCCGGGCCCGAACGTCCGGGCACCCGGTCGCGGCTGCACGTCGGCCCAGAACCGACCGGCTCGCTTCTTGTCCACGGTGAGCGCGGCACCGTCGACGGCCGGCAGCGTACGCACCTGCCGGGCACCCGCGGCCGCGAGCTGAGCCCCGGCCGACCGCGCGGAGGCAGCCGGGTAGGTGACGATCAGCGGGACGGTGCCGCGGTGGGCGTCGTCGTAACCGGACCTGACCAGGCCGGTGACGTCGAACAACCGCCGGTCGAGGCGGCCGGATCCGAGGGCGGCGAGCGCGTCGGACGGGATGACGTAAAGGTGCCCGCCGACCCGGCGGGTCGAGAACCTGATCTTCTTCCGGCCCTCTCCGGGCACGATCGCCACCGAGGTGGCGTCGGCCTTCGGGAGAAGGACCCGATCGCCGGTGACCAGGGTCACCGAGACGGGCCGGGCCCGGGCGCCGGTCGCGCGCTGGTGGGCCGGCCGGTCGCCTGGCCGCCCCGGAGAGCCGGGCGTCCCCGCCCAGCCGGCCGGACCGATCGCCGTGACCAGGCCGGCCACGAGGCCACCAACGGCCAGCGCCCGGAAGCGATGTCTGGAAACGCTCATGCACAGACCTCCCCCTTGACGGCACGGGGGGCCGGGGGCACCGAGCCGAGCCACGGCGCCCCCGAGATCTGAAGTGGTGGACCTTCCCCCGTGTCACCTGATGCAGAACTCGAACGAGTGCCGCGATCCTGTCACAACGAGGACATCGCCGGAAGGAAATGCACGACTGTTTCGTTCTCGCCGAAACGTTCGGAAACCGCCTGGAAGGCGGGCATGCGAAAGCCCCGGCCGGAACCCGTGGTTCCGGCCGGGGCAGTTGCTTTGCCGGCGGTGCCGACTGAGCTTGCCGGCGGTGCTGGTGTGGCTGTGCTGGTGTCCTGGTCGAGCTAGCCCACGACCGACTTGAGCGCGTCACCGAGCTCGCGGGCCTCGTCGGCCGAGAGCTCGACGACGAGCCGCCCTCCACCTTCGAGTGGCACGCGCATCACGATGCCCCGCCCCTCCTTGGTGACCTCAAGCGGTCCGTCGCCCGTCCGCGGCTTCATGGCCGCCATCCGCGCACTCCTTTCGTGTCGTTCGTGCGCGACGACTCCACACCGCGAGGGGTGCGAGGCCGCCGAAGCGTGCCGTTACGCGGGGACATTATCCCGCATCGTGCATCGACACCGAAAGTCAAGATCGCCGTAGGCCCGCGCAGCGTGACCGGAACGATGCCATTCGGTGCCATCTGGTGACGCTGAGTGCCGCCCGTTCGCCACGCTGTGCCACCTGGTTGCTGCCCAGAGCCGCTGAGAGCGCCTCGGATCGGTGGCTCTTCCGGCAGACTTCGCCCATGCGGGCACGTTCGGCGCTTTTCGACCTCTATGGCGACCACCTCCGGTCACGTGGCGGCAGGGCGCCGGTGGCCGCCCTGGTCCAGTTGCTGGCGCCGCTCGGGATCAGCGCCGCGGCAGTGCGGACCGCGGTGTCCCGGATGGTCCGGCAGGGCTGGCTGACGCCGGTCCGGACGCCGGGCGGGCCGGGCTACGCACTCACCGAGCGGGCCGTACGCCGGCTCGACGAGGCCGCCGGACGCATCTACCGCACCGGCGGCAGTGAGTGGGACGGGTCCTGGCACCTCCTGGTCCTCCCCCACCTACCCGACCGAAGCCTCCGCGAGCGCCTGCACGCCGGCCTGGCCTTCCTCGGGTACGCCCGCCTCGGCGGCGACACCTGGCTGGCACCGCGCCGGTCGGGCGAGGCGGTGTCCCTGCTGGCGGCGGACGGCGTAGGCGCGGACAGCTTCACCGCTCGTGATCTCGGCGACCCGGCCGAACTGGCCGCCCGGGCCTTCGACCTGGCCAGGTTGGGTACGGCGTACCAGCAGTGGCTGCGTGACGCCCGGACACACGCCTGGGCGGACACGGAGGCCACTGCCACGGAGGGCGACGGCCCGGAGGAGGTCACGATGGGCGAGGACGGCGACCGGCTGGCGTTCGCGGCCCGTAGCCGGCTGGTCCACGAGTGGCGGAAGTTCCTGTTCACCGACCCGGGCCTGCCGCGCGCCCTGCTTCCCGCCGACTGGCCCGGCGACGCGGCCGCGGCGTACTTCGACACCCACGCCGCGGCGCTGCTCCCGGCCGCGACCCGATTCGTCGACACCTGTCTCGTCCAGACCGGAGGAACGACATGACCACACCGACCGACTCACCCACCGACGCGCCGGCCGGGGCGCCGGCCGAGCAGGCCATGCCGGTCCGGTACGCCGTCGAGGCGGGCGTGGCCACGATCACGCTGAACCGCCCGAACGCCGCGAACTCCCTGGACGTGGCCACCAAGGAGGCGCTGCGGGACGCCGTGGTGGCTGCCGCGGGCGACGTCTCCGTCCGCTGCGTCCTGCTCACCGGTACCGGCGACAAGGCCTTCTGCGCCGGCCAGGACCTTCGCGAGCACGTCGCCGCGCTGCGCGACCGTCCGCTGGAAGAGGTCTGGTCCACCGTTCCGGAGCACTACATCCCGATCGCGCAGGGCCTGGCGACCATGCCCAAGCCGGTGGTCGCGGCGGTCAACGGCGTGGCCGCCGGGGCCGGCGCCGCCCTGGCCTTCGCCTGCGACTTCCGGGTGCTGGCCGACACCGCGGGGTTCAACCTCGCGTTCACCGCGATCGGGCTGTCCTGCGACACCGGCACCTCGTGGACGCTCCCCCGGCTGGTCGGGCACGCCCGGGCGGTGGACCTGCTGATGCGGCCGCGCACCATCGCGGCGGAGGAGGCCGAACGCATCGGGCTGGCCACGTCGGTGGTTCCCGCGGCCGACCTGGCGCGGGAGGCGGGCGCACTGGCCCGCGAACTCGCCGCCGGGCCGACGGTCGCCTACGCGGCCGTACGCGAGGCCCTCGCGTATGCCACGCACAGCTCGCTGGGCGAGGCGCTGGAGTTCGAGGGCGCGATGATGCGGCGCTGCGGCGCCACCGCCGACCATGCCAACGCGGTGGCGGCGTTCGTCGCCAAGCGCCGGCCGGAGTTCGAGGGCCGCTGACCGATTTCTCGCGCCCGATACCTCCCGCCCGGTGCCTCCCGGCCGCGCTCCGCGTCAGAGCTTCGGCGGCTGGAGCAGCAGCAACTCACCGAGCTGGTCGTAGCCGGCACCCCGGTAGAGCCCGGTACCGGCTCGGCTGGCGGTGAGGACCGACGCGGTGGAGGCGTACCTCCGGTCGTCGCGCAGCAGGCGCGCCAGCAGAGCGCGGGCGATGCCCCGTCGCCGGTGCTCAGCCACGACGTACATGTCGGCGCACCAGGTGGCCACCGAGTCGTCCGCGAGCCGTACGACGACACTGCTGACCCAGCCGACGATCTCCCCGCCGGCGAGGGCGGCGTACTGACGCTGCGGGCCGTCCTCGGCGAGGCGGTCCGGTCCCAGAGGCCGACGACGCGTCGCGGTGCCCAGACGTTCGGCGAGCGCCGGTGTGGTCACCCGGGTGATCCGCACGACCGTCCCTTCGGCGGTGCGCGCGGCAGGCGATGCCGGCACCCGGCCGAGCCGGTGGATCATCAGTGGCTCGACGCCGAGCAGCCGGAAGCCACGGGACCTGTACGCCGAGCGCAACGGCCCGTCCGGCTCGTCGAGCCGGCGGATCACCGACAGCACGAAGGCCGTACGCGCGTGGGCACGCGCCAACTCGTCGAGGTCCGCCGCGCCGGGACCGTGGCCGACCCACTCCTCGCGACGGTATCGACGCGGATCGCGCCTCGGCGCGTCGCGGAGCACCCACGCGGTGTCCGTTCCCTCCATGCGTTCACAGAGGTACGGATGGGTCGCGCTGCGCACGAACGAGTAGCCCCGCGCGAACACCTCGACTGCCCGGGAGAACTCCTCGTCGGGTCCTGGCCCGGGCCCGGGAGCGCGCGCCATGATCAGTGGCCGCCGAGGACCCGGCCCCACTTGGTGCGTTCGTTCAGCAACATCGCCTCGGCCTCGATCTCGACCTTCCAGCGCGGATCGAGGAGCCCGGCGACGACCAGCATCGAGGTCACCGGCCGGATCTCGCCGAACACCTTGCCGTGCACCCGGCCCACCGCGTCGGCGTGGGCCGCGTCGGTGACGTACATCCGGGTGCGGACGACATGCTCGGGCCCCGCGCCCACCTGGGCGAGCGCGGTCAGGATGATCTCGATGCAGCGGAACGCCTGCACACCGGGATCGGGGTCGACCTCGCCGTCCTCCCAGACCGGTGCGGTGCCGGCGACCAACACGCGGTTGCCGATCGACACCGCCCGGCTGTAGCCGTACTCGCGTTCGAGCTCGTTCCCGGACGCCACTCGTCGACGTGCCACCTCACCACTCCCTCGGCTTCACGCTGCTCGCCCCGGCGGACAGGTCTCCGGCGGTCACGTCTCCAGCGGCGGACCCACGGGCCACACACTCCAGCAGATGGTCGTCGACCATGCCGGCCGCCTGCATCAGGGCGTAGCAGGTGGTCGGTCCGACGAAGGTGAACCCGTGACGTTTGAGTGCCTTGGCCATGGCCGTCGACTCAGGCGTGGTCGCGGGCACGTCGGCGGGCGTCCGGGGCGCGGGCCGGGTCGCCGGATCAGGGGCGAACGACCAGAGCAGCGCCGCCAGTCCGCCGTCGAGGGCGTGGGCCGCCCGGGCATTGCGGATGGCGGCGTTGATCTTGGCGGTGTTGCGGACGATCCCGGCGTCGGCCAGCAGGCGGCGTACGTCTGCGTCGTCGAACCCGGCCACGGCGGCGATGTCGAAGTCGGCGAACGCGGCTCGAAACGCCGGTCGCTTGCGCAAAATCGTCAGCCAGGACAGCCCGGACTGAAACGCCTCCAGGGTCATGCGTTCGAACACCCCGCGGTCGTCACGGATCGGCCGGCCCCACTCGAGGTCGTGGTAGGCGATGTAGTCGGGCGCGGAGGTCGCCCAGGCACACCGCACGAGCCCGTCCGGACCGGTCACCGCAGCCACGGCGGTCACCGCTCGCCCGCCCCGTGGCCCTCGCCGGGGACCCGGTGCTCGGTGCCGCCCTGGTCTGCTCTCGCCCGGTCTGCTCTCGGCTGGTCGTCGGCCCGGTGACCGGCCGGGCCGTCGGGCTCGTCGGCCTGGTCCTCGGCCTGGTCCAGGTGGCCGGGGTGCCGGCGCTCGCGTTCGGCGACCTCCCGCTCGCGGACGGCCACCCGCTCCTCCCGCTCGGCGAGGTCGCGGCCGAGCCGCGAGATCACGTCGTCCACCTCGTCCATGCGGTAGCCCCGCAGCACGACGGAGAACCGCACGTCGTCGAGGTCGCTCGCGCTGACCGGACGGTCGGCGGGCAGCCGGACCTCACGTCGGTCGGGATAAGCGCGCGCCATCGCGCCGCCGCGCCCGACCGCCACCGCGGCGGTTGATCCGAGCACGACCAGGACGAGGACGACCCACAGCCAGGTCATGCGCCTGATCGTGCCATGCGCCACCCCCGGGCCGGTGGGTAGGGGACGCCGCCGCGCCGCCGCGGCAACCCTGCCCGCGCGACGTCGCCCTGCCGGGCCTGCCAGGCTGGGAAACTCAGCGGGCGCCCGGACGAGCCGGGACCCGGGCAGTGGTGGGCCGGCCGGCGAGATGCCGGCGATGGAGGTGCGGATGTTGCGGCTGGGCGGGCGGGAGTTCGGCGCCGGGGAGTACGCCGTGATGGCGATCGTGAACCGGACGCCGGACTCGTTCTTCGACGCGGGAGCGACGTTCGCCGAGAACGCGGCCCTGGACCGGGTGGAGGCCGTGGTCGCCGACGGCGCCGACATCGTCGACATCGGCGGGGTCAAGGCCGGCCACGGCGCGGAGGTGGGGGTGGCCGAGGAACTCGCCCGGACCGCGCCCTTCGTCGCCGAGGTCCGGGCACGCCACCCCGGCCTGGTGATCAGCGTGGACACCTGGCGCGCGCCCGTCGCCCGGGAGCTGTGCGCGGCCGGCGCCGACCTGATCAACGACACCTGGTCCGGTGCCGATCCGGAGCTGCCCGAGGTGGCCGCGGAGTTCGGCACCGGGCTGGTCTGCTCGCACACCGGTGGCCTGCCCCCGCGTACGGACCCGCACCGGGTGGCCTACGCCGACGTGGTGGCCGACGTGGTGGCCAGGGTGACCGACCTGGCCGAGCGGGCGGTCGCCGCGGGAGTGCGCCGGGACGGGATCGTGGTCGACCCGACCCACGACTTCGGCAAGAACACCTGGCACTCCCTCGAGGTCACCCGCCGGCTGGACGAACTCGTGGCCACCGGCTGGCCCGTCCTGGTCGCGTTGTCCCGCAAGGACTTCATCGGCGAGACGCTGGACCTGCCGGTCGGCGAGCGGTTGCCCGGGACGCTGGCCGCGACCGCCGTCTCGGCGTGGCAGGGCGCGCGCGTCTTCCGTGCCCATGACGTACGCGAGACCAGGCAGGTGCTCGACCTGGTGGCGTCCATCCGCGGCGACCGGCCGCCCGCGCGTCCTCGCCGCGGACTGGCCTGACGAGCCGCGCGCCAGGCGACCTGCGGGTCAGTCGGGCGGGACCGGCCCGCCGTTCCCGCCGTTCCCACCAGCACTGCCGTTGCCGCCGGTACCGCCGTTGCCAGCGGCACCGGGACCCGTATCTCCCCCGGCGCCGTTCCCGGTGTCCACGACCGGCCGCCGGGACGCCTGGACGACGAACTCGACGGCCTCGTCGGCGTCGTCGGTGAGGTGCAGCATCTCCAGGTCGGCCGGCTTGATCTTGCCGTCGGCGAGCACGGTGTCGCGCAGCCAGGCCAGCAGCCCCGACCAGTACGACGTACCGATCAGCACCAGCGGGAACGACGTGACCTTCCGCGTCTGGATGAGCGTCAGCGCCTCGAACAGCTCGTCGAAGGTGCCGAACCCGCCCGGCAGCACGACGAAACCCTGGGCGTACTTCACGAACATCGTCTTGCGGACGAAGAAGTAGCGGAAGTTGATGCCGACGTCGACCCAGGGATTCATGCCCTGCTCGAACGGCAGCTCGATGCCCAGGCCGACCGAGACCCCGCCGGCCTGGCTGGCGCCCTTGTTGGCGGCCTCCATCACGCCCGGACCGCCGCCGGTGATGACGGCGTAACCCGCCTCGGTGAGGCCGCGGCCCACCCGCTCGGCCATGGCGTACATCGGGTCCTCGACCCGGGTGCGGGCGCTGCCGAAGACGCTGATGGCCGAACCGAGCTCGGCGAGCATGCCGAAGCCCTCGACGAACTCCGACTGGATCCGCAGCACCCGCCAGGGGTCGGTGTGCACCCAGTCGGAGGGGCCGCGGGTGTCCAGCAGCCGCTGGTCGGTGGTGCTGGACTCCACCTGGGTACGCCGCGTGACGACCCGGCCCCGCTGCTTCTCCGGCGTCCGCCTCGCGGAAGCGGTTTCCGCGGACGGGTCCGTCACGTCCGGTGCCGGTTCGCCGGGAGTACGGACCGACGGTCCCGATGACGTCGATGACGTCGATGACACCGAAGACACCGATGGCGCCGAAGACGCGGAGGTGGACGGGTCGTCCTGATCTGGCCACATGGCACCGAAGGGTAACCGGCGCGGCCGACAGCCGGGTGAATCAGCGGGTAATCAGCCGCGAAGCCAGGCGCCCATGCGGTCCTCGCAGGCGTGGAGTTCGGCGACCTCGACGTACTCGTCGCGGGTGTGGGCGAGCGCGGACTCTCCCGGCCCGTAGTTGACGGCGGGTACGCCGAGCTCGGCGAACCTCGCCACGTCGGTCCAGCCGAACTTCGGGTGCGGCTCCACCCCCAGCGCCTCGACGAACGCCGCGGCCGACGGCCGGTCCAGCCCCGGCGCCGCCGCCGGAGCGGAGTCGCGCAACTCCACGACGTACCCGGCGAACGTCTCCTGCACGTGGGCGAACGCCGCCGCCTCCGAACGGTCCGGCGCGAAGCGGTAGTTGACGGTGACCCGGCACTCGTCCGGGATCACGTTGCCGGCGACGCCTCCGGTGATCCCGACGGCGTTCAGCCCCTCGCGGTAGACGAGGCCGTCGACCGGGACCTGGCGCGGTTTGTACTCCGCCAGCCGGGCGAGCACCGGCGCGGCCGCGTGGATGGCGTTGGCGCCCATCCACGCCCGGGCGCTGTGCGCGCGCTTGCCGGGCAGCACGATCTCGGCCCGCAGCGTCCCCTGGCAGCCGCCCTCCACCTGCGCGCTGGACGGCTCCATCAGGACGGCGAAGTCGGCGGTCAGCTCCTCCGGCCGCGTCCGCGCCAGTTGGCCGAGGCCGTTCTTCTCCGCCTCGATCTCCTCGCAGTCGTAGAACACGTACGTCACGTCACGCACCGGCTCGGCCACCGTGGCGGCCAGCCGCAGCGCCACCGCGACCCCGCCCTTCATGTCGCAGGCGCCGAGCCCGTAGATGCGGTCGTCGACGAGCCGGGACGGTAGGTTGCCCGCCTCCGGCACGGTGTCCAGGTGACCTGCGACGACGACGCGTTCGGCCCGGGACAGCGATGTCCGCGCGACCACGGTGTTGCCGAATCTCCGGGTCTGCAGATGGGGCAGACCGGACAACGCCGCCTCCACCGCGTCGGCGAGCGTGCGTTCGTTCCCGCTCACGGACTCGACGTCGACCAGGGCGCGGGTGAGGCTGACGACGTCGCTGTGGAGATCCAGGCTCGGCATGGCCCGCAGTCTGCCAGCAGAGGCGCCTCGCGTCCGGTGAGGTGGGGCGCAACAGGTGCCGTCGTACGACGAAAATGCCCGAATCCAGCCGTCCGGCACTTGTCGGACCCGGGCTCGCCCGCTTGCCCGGCTCTGGCAGGCTGAACCACATGACCAACACACCTGGTGCCTGGGGCTTCGGACTCGCGACGACGACCCACGACGGCAAGGTCCTCGACACCTGGTACCCCGCGCCCGCCCTGGGCGCGCCGGGGCCCGGTGACGACCAGCCACCGGCCGAACTCGCGGCCCTTGCGGACGAGGACGACGCGCGGCGCGTACGCCGGACCGTCGTCCGCACCGTCCTCCCCGACCTCGACTCCCCACCCGCCGACGCGGCCGACGCCTACCTCCGGCTGCACCTGCTGTCCCACCGGCTGGTCCGCCCACGCGAGGCCAACCTGGACGGCATCTTCGGCGTCCTGACCAACGTGGTGTGGACCAGTGCGGGCCCCTGCGCGGTGGACGACTTCGAGCAGACCCGGCTGCGGCTGCGGGCCACCGGGCGCGAGGTCACGGTGTACGGCGTGGACAAGTTCCCCCGGATGGTCGACTACGTGCTGCCGGCGGGGGTGCGCATCGCCGACGCCGACCGGGTACGCCTGGGCGCCCACCTGGCCGAGGGCACCACGGTGATGCACGAGGGCTTCGTCAACTACAACGCCGGCACGCTCGGCGCCTCCATGGTCGAGGGCCGCATCTCGGCGGGCGTGATCGTCGAGGACGGCTCGGACATCGGCGGCGGCGCGTCGATCATGGGCACGCTGTCCGGTGGCGGCACCGAGGTCGTCTCCATCGGCAAGCGGTGCCTGGTGGGCGCGAACGCCGGCGTCGCCATCTCCCTCGGTGACGACTGCGTGGTCGAGGCCGGCTGCTACGTCACCACCGGGTCGAAGGTGAAGATGCCCGACGGCGAGATCGTCAAGGCGCGGGAGCTGTCCGGTACGCCGGGCCTGCTCTTCTGGCGCAACAGCATCTCCGGTGCGCTCGAGGCCCTCCCCCGTACCACCGGAGGGGTCGAGCTCAACGCCGCGCTGCACTCCAACGGCTGATGCCCGCGACCGGGCGGAAGCGGGTCGCCAGGGTCGCCGCCATCGTGGCGATCGCCTGCGGCCTGGTCGTCGCCGGCGCGATGCTGGCCTCGGAGTTCCTCTTCCGGCAGCCGTTGGTGGAGGCGTGCCACGCCACCGCCAACGGCATCCGGACCGAGCTCCCGCTGGAGGAGGCGCAGAACGCCGCGCTGATCTCCGCGGTGTCGGTACGCCGCGGCCTCCCGCCGCGGGCGGCGAGCATCGCACTGGCCACCGCCTACCAGGAGTCCGGCCTGCGCAACATCGACTACGGCCACCTGGACTCGGTGGGCCTGTTCCAGCAGCGGCCGAGCCAGGGCTGGGGCACGGTCGAACAGATCCAGGACCCCTACTACGCCACCGGGCGGTTCTACACCGCGCTGGTCAAGGTGCCCGGCTACACCGGCATGGACATCGCGGCGGCGGCACAACGGGTCCAGTTGTCGGCCGACGGCAGTGCGTACTCCCAGCACGAGTCCAATGCCCGGGTGCTGGCCTCCGCCCTGACCGGCCAGAAACCGGCCGCGTTCTCGTGTGACTTCCAGCCCACCGAGCAGCGCGGCGCGACCACCACCGCCGACCTGTCCGCCGAGCTCGCCAAGGCCTACGGCAACGAGCGTGGGCGGGTCACCGGCGCGACCGTGGGCCAGGGCGGCAACGACGGCCTGTCGGTCAAGAACACCGCGGCGCTGGTCCTGGACGTGCCTGTACGCACCGGCGAAGGCAGGTTCGGCTGGTCGGTCGCGCAATGGTCGGTCGCCTACGCCAAGCGGTTCGGGATCGCGTCGATCTCCTACGGCGGCCGCACGTGGACTGCGGACCGCTCCAAGGACGGGTGGCGCACCGACCAGGCAGCCGCACCCACCCGGGTCCGCATCGTCGTGGGGTCACCGAGCCGACCGGGCTGACCGAGCCGACCGGGGCGGCCCGTCCGGCCCATCCTGCCGATCCGGTCCCGCGCGCTCGGTGACCGGTCGCATCGCGATCGCCGCCACCACCTGCACCCAGGCCGCCCCGAGCGAACTCACCGCCGTCATCGGCACCACGGTCGAGAGCGACAGGTCCGGCAGTAGCAGGAACGCCACCCCCACGCCCACCGCGACCAGCCCGGCGACGAACTGCCAGCCGCGCCCGCCGGGCGGGCCGGCCAATGCCGCCATCAGTTCGCCGAAGCCGCTCAGCAGCCAGTGCAGCGCGACCAGGACGACGAGCAGGACCACGGTGGTCACCAGGCCGCGCAGGCACAGAGCCGAGGACGCGACGAGAAGTACGCCGAGCAGAGCGGAGTACACCGTCTCCCCCGACAGGCGGGCCCGCCTGGTCGCCAGCATGGCCGCGGCCAGCCGGGTGGTGCCCACGGCGAAGAACCAGCCGCCGACGAGCGTCTGGAAATCCACCACCGGTAGCCGCGGCCACGCCAGCACCAACACGCCGAAGACCAGCGTCCAACCGCCGAGGGCGGCAAGCTGCGCCCAGGTCTCCACGCCGGGGCGCGGCGCCCTCCGGGACGGCTGGGCCACGCTCGGCGAGTCCGAGCCGGAGTCAGCACCGTTGTCAGCGCCGTTGTCAGAGCCGGGCCGTCGGGGCCGTCGGGGCCGCGGCCCCTCCTCCACGACGTCGGTGCCGGGATTGGCCGGGTTGCCGGACATCGGTCGCCTCCCTGGGTAGCGGACTGCCGGTGCGGGGCACCGGCACCGTGCCGACACCAGGGGGCGGTGGCGCGGACGGATGACGCCGGATGGACTCCGAACGAATCTGGACTGCGTCGTACCCAGCCGACCCGAAGTCCGCACTCCCGGCACTTCGGCCGGACTCGCGCGGGTGCCGGCGGCCGGCGGCGGCGCAGCCCCCGGAGGGGCCGTCCGCCGCGCCTGCCCAGGCATAGATGACGGGCACGATGGAGAAGACCTCACCATGAGCGACGTCACCGGGCAGGCCCCGCGCCAGGCCGGGCCGGACGAGCCATCCGGTACCGACGAGCCCACCGGCACCGTCGAAGCCACCGAACCTGCCGTGCCCGGCGGCGCCACCGCGCCCACCGGCACCGGCGCCCCCGCGACCACCGGTACCGCGCCCGGCCCGATGCCCGCGCTGCCCGGCCGGCCCCCGGGCCAGCGGCGCGGGCTGACGTCGTACGCCTGGGGACGGTTCCTGCTGTTCGGGCTGGCCCTGTGGCTGGTCGCCGCCATCGTCACCCTGGGCAGCGGGGACACGCCGATGTTGCCCGTCGTGGTGATACTGGGCGCGTTCGTCGGGCCGCTCACCTATGCCCGATGGGTGCACGAACGCAGGCCCGTGCCAGGTCTCGACCTGTCCCTGCTGGTCCGGGCGTACGTCCTCAGCGGAGTGCTCGGCCTGCTCTGCGCGTCCGTCCTGGCCGGCTACTTCCGGGCGCCGGACGCCTTCGGGTACGTCGGGGTGGCGCTCGGCGAGGAGATCGTCAAGGCTCTCGTTCTGCTGTACCTCGCCCGCAGGCTGCCCACCCGGACGCTGCGGTCCGGCCTGGTGCTCGGTGCCGTGGTCGGGTTCGGTTTCGGCGCCTGCGAGACGGCCGGCTACGGCCTGCAGGCGCTGCTGAACGTGAGCGGACTCTCCGTGCGCACCGTGGTGGAGACCGAACTGCTCCGCGGCCCGGTCGGGCCTGTCGGCCAGGCGCTGTGGACCGCCCTGCTGGGTGGGACGATCTTCGCCGCCGCCCACGGCCGCCGCCTGCGGCCGACCACCGGCATCCTCTTCACGCTGCTCGGCGTGGGCCTGCTGCACGCGTTGTGGGACTCCTTGCGCAGCGTCGCGATCGTCTTCGCCCTGCTCGTCACCGGAACCACCTGGCAGCCGCGGCTGCTCTCGCTGGGTTTCGTCCCCCGGCCGTCGGCGGTGCAGATCCAGCTGTACGCCGTGACCTGCGCGGTGGGGTTGGTCCTGCTCGTGGCGGTCGGCGTGATCTGGCTGGGCATCCTGCGCCGTCGCCCCACCGGCCCCGCGAAGCCCGAGCGGCCCGGCCCCGAACCGGTCACCGTGACCCCGGACCAGTCCCTGCGCGCCGGCGGCTCCACGAACACGCAGGCGCCGGTCCCGCCGTCGCCCGAGGAACGGACTCCGGACCGGACCGACGCCTGATGGTGGCTCGACGGTCGATCGTGACCAGTGGGTGGCCCGACTCGCCTACCGCTGCTGCATTCCGACGAAGGACCGCTCCCGCTCGCCGGTGTAGACCTGCCGGGGCCGGCCGATCTTGTTCGCCGGGTCGATGACCATCTCCCGCCACTGGGCGATCCAGCCGGGCAGCCGGCCGAGCGCGAACAGCACCGTGAACATCTGGGTCGGGAAGCCCATCGCGCGGTAGATCAGGCCGGTGTAGAAGTCGACGTTGGGGTAGAGCTTGCGCTGGACGAAGTAGTCGTCGTTGAGCGCGACCTCCTCCAGCTGCTTGGCGATCTCCAGCAGCTGGTCGGACTTCCCCAGCCGGTCGAGCACGTCGTCGGCGGTCTTCTTCACGATCGCCGCGCGCGGGTCGTAGTTCTTGTAGACCCGGTGCCCGAAGCCCATCAGCCGGACGCCCTTCTCCCGGCTCTTCACGCGTTCGACGAACTTCGAGACGTCACCACCCTCGGCGACGATCTGCTCCAGCATCGACAGGACGGCGGAGTTGGCACCGCCGTGCCGCGGGCCGGACAGCGCGTGGATGCCGGAGGAGATGGACGCGAACAGGTTGGCCTCGCTGGAGCCCACCAGCCGCACGGTCGAGGTGGAGCAGTTCTGCTCGTGGTCGGCGTGCAGGATGAACAGCAGGTCGAGGGCCTCCGCCACCGCGGGGTCGACCTCGTACGGCTCGGCCGGCAGCCCGAAGGTCATCCGGAGGAAGTTCTCGACGTAGCCGAGGGAGTTGTCGGGGTAGAGGTACGGCTGCCCGACGGTCTTCTTGTACGCGTACGCCGCGATGGTCGGCAGCTTGGCCAGCAGGCGGACGGTGGAGATCTCGACCGACTCGGCGTCCGCGGGGTCGAGGTTGTCCTGGTAGAAGGTCGACAGCGCGCTCACGGCCGAGGACAGGACCGGCATCGGGTGCGCGTCGCGGGGGAAGCCGTCGAAGAACCGCTTGAGGTCCTCGTCCAGCAGGGTGTGCCGGCGGATCTGCTCGGCGAACTCGTCGTGCTGCGCCTGCGTGGGGAGTTCGCCGTAGATGAGGAGGTACGACACCTCCAGGAAGTTGCTCTTCTCCGCGAGCTCGGCGATCGGATAGCCGCGGTAACGCAGAATCCCGGCGTCGCCGTCGATGTAGGTGATGGCCGACGTGCAGGCCCCGGTGTTCACATAACCCGGGTCGAGAGTGACATGCCCGGTCTGCTTCAGCAGCGCCGAGATGTCCACGCCCGAAGCACCTTCGCTCGCGGCCACGACCGGGAGTTCGACCTCACCGTTCGCGTGCTTCAGCGTGAATTGTTTGTCGGTCACGCTCGTGTCCTCCGTCCTGCCCTTTTCGGCCCGGCTCGGGACGACACCGGCCGTGGAGGGAGTCGGGTCGTGCCGTCCCGACGGGACGCCCGAAGCCGCCCGTCTCAACTGTCGTCCCAACGAACGACGCCCGTCCCACATCTCCACGACTCGCGAGCCGCCACCGATCGGCTCGGCTCACGTGTCGGCATCCTCCGCATTTGCTGTCAGACTCCCTTCCCAGGGTGCTGGGGAGGGAGGTAAACCTCGGGTCACCCGCGATCGCGCGTGCCCCGCAGACGGCTCGCCGCGGCGGTGACCCTTTCGTCAGTCGCGGTGAACGCTACCCGGACATGCCGGACACCCGCCGTTCCGTAGAAATCACCGGGGGTGACCAGAATGCCCAGTTCCGCACACCACCGTACGGTGTCCATGCAGGGCTCCCCACGCGTGGCCCAGAGGTACAACGACCCCTCGGAGTGGTCGACCTCGAACCCCGCGGCAGTGAACGCCTCCCGCAGCACCTCGCGCCTGGCGGCGTACCTCGCCCGCTGCTCGTCGACGTGGGTGTCGTCGGAAAGGGCCGCGATCATCGCCGCCTGGACAGGGGCCGGCACCATCATCCCGGCATGCTTGCGGACACCCAGAAGCTCTTGCACACAAGCGGAATCGCCCGTCACGAAGCCCGCGCGGTAGCCGGCGAGGTTGGACCGCTTGGACAGCGAGTGCACGGCCAGCAGGTTGGCGTGGCTGCCGCCGCACACCTCCGGGTCGAGGACCGACACCGGCTGTTCCTCCCAGCCGAACTCCGCGTAGCACTCGTCGGAGGCGACGAGCACGTCGCGCTCCCGCGCCCAGGCGACCACCTTGGCCAGGTGGGCGGCGGGCAGGATGCGCCCAGTGGGGTTGGAAGGTGAGTTGAGCCACACGAGTTTGACCTGCTCCGGCCCCAACGCGAACGTCGAGTCGGCCGGAACGACAGTGCAGCCGGCGATCTGGGCACCCACGGCGTACGTCGGGTAGGCCGTCGCCGGGATCACCACCACGTCGCCGGGGCCCAGGCCGAGCATGGTCGGCAGCCAGGCGACGAACTCCTTCGAGCCCACGGTGGGCAGCACGGCGTCCGGGTCGAGGCCGGACAGGCCGAAGCGGCGTTCCAGATAGCCGACCGCGGCCTCCCGGAGCCTGGGAGTGCCGTAGGTCTGCGGATAGCCCGGAGCGTCGGCGGCGTCGCTCAGGGCGGCGCGGACGACCTCCGGGGTGGGATCGACCGGAGTGCCGACGGAAAGGTCGACGATGCCGTCCCGATGGGCGGCGGCGCGTTCTTTGTCGGGAATCAGTCGATCCCAGGGAAAGTCCGGGAGCGGACTTCGCACGGTGCCCCTCTCGCTCGCCTCGTCGGGGGCCCCACCACACCTGGCGGAGCCCCCGCGGTCGTCACTCCTCGGTGCTCTGCGGCGGCAGGGCCGCGACGAGCGGGTGGTCCTTCTCGATCACCCCGGTCTTGGCGGCGCCGCCAGGCGAGCCGAGATCGTCGAAGAAGTCGACGTTTGCGGCGTAGTAGTCCTTCCACTGGTCGGGCACGTCGTCCTCGTAGAAGATCGCCTCGACCGGGCAGACCGGCTCACACGCGCCGCAGTCGACACACTCGTCCGGGTGGATGTAGAGCATGCGCTTGCCCTCGTAAATGCAGTCGACGGGGCATTCGTCCACACACGCCCTGTCCTTGAGATCCACACACGGCTGTGCGATGACGTAGGTCACCGGGTTCCTCCTCTGTCGAACTGACCCTCCTAGTATCGCCAGGTCGGTACAACCAGTGACAACGAAGGGTCCATTTACGGTGCCACTGTCCCCCGCTGACGTCGGCCACCGGGTCGTCGTCCGCCGCCGGCTCGGGGTCGAGCACGGCCGCACGGTCTACGGCGACGTCCTGGGTGTGCTCGAGTCCTGGGCCGGCGGGCGGCTGGCCCTGCGGCGCCGGGACGGCGAACTGGTCGAGGTGGCCGAGGACGACGTGGTGGCGGGCAAGCCGGTCCCGGCCGCGCCCGCACGTCGCCCCCGGCGCGGTCCTGCGAACGCCCAGCCGGCCGAGCCGGCCGAGCCGGCCGAGGACGCGCCCGAGAGCGGGGCGGCCCTGGCGCTGGTCGCCGCGCGGGGCTGGCCCGCGACCGTGACCGAGCGGCTCGGCGGCTGGCTGCTGCAGGAGGCGGGCGGCTTCACCGGCCGGGCCAACTCCGTGGTGCCCGCGGGCGACCCGGGCTGCCCGCTGGACGACGCGCTGCGCAGGGTGGCCGGCTTCTACGCCGCCGCCGGCCTGCCGCCCCGGATCCAGGTGGTGGTGGGTACGCCGTTGGAGGGCGAGCTGCTCGCCCGGGGCTGGCAGCCCAGGGCCAGCGGCAAGCGCGGCTTCGACACCACCGACGTACGGGTCGCGCCGTTGGCCGACGTGCTCTCCCGCACCGGTGCGCCGGCGGTGGAGGTCACGCTCGGCGGCGAACCGGACCAGGCCTGGCTGGACCTGTACGGGCGTTCGGGCCCGGCCGCCCGCAAGGTGCTCGGCGGCGGTCACCACGTCGCCCTGGCCCGGCTCACCGCGAGCATGGCGGGCGAGACCAACGACCCCGGCGAGACCGGGCAGGACCTGGTGGGGATCGGGCGCGGTGTCGTGACCGGCCGGTGGCTCGGCGTCAGCGCGGTGGAGGTCGTCCCCGCGTACCGCCGCCGCGGCCTGGCCCGCGCCGTGATGGCCGCGCTCGGCACGTGGGGCCGCGACCTGGGTGCGGACTGGGCGTACCTCCAGGTGTCCGCCGACAACACGGACGCGCTGAGGCTGTACGACCGGCTCGGCTTCCGGCTGGACCACCAGTACCGCTACTACGGGCCGGCGGAGTAGCCGCGGGCGAGCAGCCCCGCCGGTTCGGCCCGCCCGGTCAGTTGCCCGCGGCCGGCGGCTTCGAATTGGGTTTCGGTTTCGGCGTCGGTGTTGGAGTCGGGGTCGGCGCGGGTCCACAGGTGACCCGGTCCTCGGGGCTGTACCGCACGTGGTCCGTCTCGGTCTTCTCCAGCGTGCTGCCGCGGTAGAGCTTGCGGACGACGTCGACGTCGAACCCACGCACGCCGTCCTGGGGCACGCAGCCCTTCTTCTCGTCGAAGATGACCTTCGGCTCGCGGAAGTTGTGCCGGGCCGAGGTCTGCCCCTTCACCGTCCAGTACTTCGTACTCCACAGCCGGACAGTGATGCTGCCCTTCGTGCCGGGCGAGCTCTGCTTGTTGACCGCCTGGACCAGCACGCCGTACGGGGTGTTGTTGCGCCACTTCAGGTCGAGGTAGCCCCAGTAGACGGTGGCCTCGCGACCGACCGGGTAGCGGTCTATGTAGAAGGCGTGCGGGCGGTGTTCGACGTCCTCCATGCCGGCGAAGAAGGCGGCGTTGTACGTCGTGGTGGCCACCTGCGAGACACCGCCGCCGAGTTCCTCACGCAGCCGGCCGCCCACGATCACGAACCCCTTGGCGAAGCCGTTGGCCTCGGTGCGCTCACCGAGGATGCCGTTCAGGCTGAAGGTCTCACCGGGCTTGATCAGCCGGTTGTCGATCAGCCGACCGGCCTGGCCGATGTTGGTGTTGCGGTAGGCGGCGTGCGGGTAGTAGGTCGTGAACTCGCCGACGACCTGCTTCACCCCGAGGTCCTGCGCCGCCTTGGTGGTGAACTTCGCGTCGGCCGGCTTGGTCCGGACGGTCGCGACCCGCTCCGCCCCGGACTTGGGCAGCGCGGCCAGCACGGCACGCGCGAGGCTGGCCGGCGGAACGGTCTGGCCCTGGGTGGAGGGCACGACGGCCGGCCGGCCGGCGAACATGCGTACCGAGGCGTCCTTCGGCTCGATCTGCACGATCTTCAGCCGGTCGGCGACCGCGCGTTCGAACGCAGCCGCGTCGAGCCTGGGCGTCAGCCGGCCGGCCCCGTCGGGCACCATCGTCAGGGCGGCGCCGACCTCGGCCGGCGTCACCTCGAACGACTTGCCGTTGACCCGCACCCGCACCGGACCGGACATCGCGGGGGTGGCGAACTCCCGCATGGCGCGCCGCACCTCCGCCTGGTCGACCTTGGGCTTCTGCTCCGCCACGGGCAGCTCGATCGGTGCGTTCGTACGCAGGAACTCCTGCTCGATGCGGCCGGACGCCGCGGCAATGTCCAGCCGGTAGCCCACCACCGGGTCGGCAGCCTTCGCGGTGCCGCCGGCGAACGTGATGCCGCCCGGGCTCCCGTTCTTGCGGACCTCCTTGGCGAGCCTGCCGACCGCGGCGAACAGCTTGGTGTGGTCGACGGTGAGCACGGGGGCGACCTCACCGCCACCCCGGAGCGCCTTCGAGACCTCGACGGGGTTCAGGCTCCGGGGTACGTAGACGGCGTCCACGGTCGCGGGCACGTCGAGGCCGAGCCCCGCCTCGGCCGGCTTGAGGGAGTACGTCTTCCCTCGCACGCTGACCCGGAAGGACTCGTCCGCCCTCGGAACCAGGCGGTCGCGCAGGCGCTGACCGGCCTGGTCGCGGCTGAGCCCGCTGACGTCGACACCGCCCACGGAGGTGCCGCGCGGGACACTGCCGCCGAGGGTGACCGCGAGGATGGCGTAGCCGCCCAGGAGCACGGCCAGGACGCCTACCGCCGCCAGCACGATCACGCGCCCGCGGCTCGGTGCGGCCTGCGTATCGGACTCAGCCGACGGGTACTCCGTCGGCTCAGGATTCGGCTCGGGGGTCGGCTCAGGCGTCGGCTGACCGGGTTGGCCCGGGTCTCGCACGGCTCCTCCGCGTTGCTGTGATGCGTGGCCAAGGCCCGCGGCAGACGGGCCCCTCGGTGACAATTCCGCCAAGGGTAGAGGCTGTGGACCCGCTCCGCCGGGACCGGACCCCGCGCGTTTCCGGTCCGTGTGCCTTGCACGGGTTGCCCGCGATGCGGCGATTGAGGTGGGTAACAGCTGGGCGGAACGAGGGGATTCGCGGCGGTGTGTCCGGGTGTCCGGCTCCGCGCGGTCGGTCCAGACCTGGAGTCAGACCTGTAGATCTGGGTCGGTCCGGGTGCTGACGGCGTGATAGCCACCGGCGTAGTAGACGAGCGCCGGTGCGGGATCGGGCGGGGTGTCGCTGCCGACGACCTCACCGACCACGATCGAGTGGTCACCGCCGTCGTGGACGGCGACGGTACGGCACTCCAGCCGGGCCGCGGCGGCCGACAGCAGGGCCGCTCCGGTGAGCCCGCGGTGCACGGGGATGCCGTCGAGCTGGCCCCGCAGCGGACGTCCGCGGTGCGCCAGCCGGGTGGCCACGTGGTGGTGGTCGTCGGTCAGCACGGACACGCCCCAGGTGCCGGCGGACAGCACGGCCGAGTGGAACCTGGCGATCTTCTCCACGCAGACGAGAACCAGTGGCGGGGACAGCGAGACGGAGGTGAACGCGCTGGCGGTCATCGCGTGGTCCACCCCGTCCAGACAGGTGGTGACGATCGTGACGCCACTGGCGAACCTGGCCATCGCGGCCCGGTAGTCGGCCTCGGCGACGGGCGCGAGCGGATGGTCGTCGGGGTGGTCGTGAGGCTGGTCGTGGGCGGACTGGTCGTGGTGGACGGACTGATGGTCAGCTGTCACGGTCCCCTCTTCTCGTCGAACCCCCGGTAGTCCCCGTGCTGCGCGGCCCGCCCTGGCCGGTCCGGGCGCGGCGGTCACCCCTGCGCAGGACCTGCCAACCCACCAGGAACAACCCGGCGACGACGAAACCGAGGCCGTACCAGTCGCCGGCGAGCACGACGTCGCCCTCCGGCCGGGGCCACAGCGCCGCCACGACCGGCACGGCCCAGCCCAGGGCGGCGGCCACGCCGCCGCCCTTGCCGAAGAGGAGCCTGCACTGGGCGAACAGCAGCGCGGCCACCACGAGCGCGAGCACGATGCCGTAGGGCAGCCGGACCCCGAGCACGGTGAGGTTCGCCCGGGAGACGACGACGCCACAGGTGCCGGCCACCAGGCCGAGGACCGCGGCGGCGACGAGTCCGGCCGCCCGCGAAAGTGCTGTCACGCGGGGAGCCTAGGCCATGTCTCAAGGTGGGAAGCCTGACTCGTGGCTCCCCGCATCGCGCCGGCCGGATGGATCAGGCCACCCCGGCGAACAGGTCGTTCTCCTGACCGGTGGCCGGGTCGGACGGGCCCGGGCGGCCGTGCACCAGGCGGTAGCACTCGGTGCCCCAGACCTGGTTGCCGAGGTTGTTGGACAGCGCGAAGAACGGCCCGTCGACCGCGATCTGGGTGGCGTGTGCCCGCATCGCGGCGAGCTTGCGCTCGACGTGGTGGTTGCCGTCGATGCGGGCCGAGATCTGCTCGTCGGGGACGAACGACCGCGGCAGCTCACCGTCGGGGTCCGTGCCCTCGAACGCCGTCTCCCCCATGTCGCGCAGCCGGCGCAGCCCCTCGCGCATCATCGACTCCGGCATCGCTCCCCAGTAGACCTTCGGGATGCTCCACGCCTCGCCGAGGTCGCGACGGTACGACGGCGCCCCGGCCAGGAAGTGCGCGTAGGTCGCCACCCGATGGGCCTGGATGTGGTCGGGGTGGCCGTACCCGCCGAACTCGTCGTAGGTGACCAGGACCTGCGGACGAACCTCGCGGATCACCGCCACCAGATGGTCGGCGGCCTCGCACAGGTCGGCCCGCCAGAAGCACTCTGGCCGCTCGTTGGCGGAGGTTCCGATCATGCCGGAGTCGCGGTAGCGGCCGACGCCGCCGAGCCAGCGGTGGTCGGTGACGCCGAGTTCGGCCAGGGCCGCGGCCATCTCCTTCTCCCGGTGGTCACCGAGGGTGTCGTCGCGGTCGGCGGCCAGGTGAGCGAGCTCGGGGACGAGTACTTCCCCCTCCTCGCCCCTGGTGCAGGTGACGAGGGTGACCTGAGCACCCTCGGCGACGTACTTCGCCATCGTCACGCCGTTGCCGATGGTCTCGTCGTCCGGATGCGCGTGCACGAGCAGGATTCTGCGGTCTGCCATGGGGCAACAATACGGACCGGCTCCCCCAGCGCCGCGAGGTCCGGGCATGCCAGGATCGACCTTCGTGACCACACCGCAGCCGCGCCCCGCCGAGTCCGCGGGCGCCACCTCCGCCCCGACCTATCCCCGGCTGAACGCCCGGACCCTCCGCTTCAGCCTGGGCGCGCCGCGTACGTTCACGATCGCTCCGGACGGCAGCCGGATCGTGTTCCTGCGCGCACCCTCGGGCACCGACCGGGGCATCGAGCTGTGGACGTACGACGTCGCCTCCGGCGCCGAACACCGGGTCGCCGACCCCGCGGCCCTGCTCACCGACGGCCAGGAGGACCTCTCGCCCGCCGAGCGCGCCCGCCGCGAGCGTTCCCGGGAGGGCGCCGCGGGCATCGTGGGGTACGCCTGCGACCGCGACGCCAGGTACGCCGCGTTCGCGCTGTCGTCCCGGCTGTGGCTGGCCGACCTCGACGGCGGGGAGGTCCGCGAGCTCCCGTCGGTCGCGCCGGTCGTCGACCCGCGCCCGGACCCGACCGGCCGCTACGTCGCGTACGCCTCCAACGCAGGTCTGCGGCTGGTCGACACCCACGCGTCGACAGGCGGGACACCGGCCGAGCGTGTGCTGGTGGGGCCCGAGCCGGGTGAGACCACCGTCTCCTGGGGAGTGGCGGAGTTCGTCGCAGCGGAGGAGATGGACCGCGTACGCGGCTACTGGTGGGCACCGGACGGCACGTCGCTGCTGGTCGAACGCTACGACGAGGCGCCGGTCCCGCAGTGGCACATCGCGAACCCCGCCCAGCCGGACCAGCCGCCGGTCCCGGTGCGGTACCCCGCGGCCGGCACCGGCAACGCCGACGTCTCGCTGTGGCTGGTCGACCTCGCCGGCGAGCGCCGCGAGATCCGCTGGGACGCCGCCGCCCACCCCTACCTCGTCGACGTGAGCTGGACGTCGTACGGCCCGCCTCTGCTGCGCGTGCTCAGCCGGGACCAGAAGTCCGCGCAGGTGCTGACCGTCGACCTGGCCACCGGCGCGACCGCCGCCATCCGCGAGGACAGCGACCCGGCGTGGGTCGAGATCGTCTCCGGTACGCCGCGCTGGCTGCCCGACGGGCGCCTGCTCACCACGGTCGACACGGGCGAGACCCGACAGCTGGCGTTCGACGGCGAGCCGGTGACGCCGCCCGGCCTGCAGGTGGGCGGGGTGCTCGACGTCGACACCGACGGGGTCCTGGTCTCGGCCACCACCGAACCCACCGAGCAGCACGTGGTGCGGGTCGGGCCGGACGGCACGGTCACGCCGCTGACCCGCGAGCCGGGCGTGCACCTCGGCCGGGCGTCCGGCGGCACGGTGCTGCTGGTGTCGCAGTCGCTGGACCACGACGGGTCGCTCGTCCGGGTGCTGCGCGGCGGCGCCGAGGCGGGACGGATCGAGTCCCGGCAGGAGCGGCCGCCGTTCACCCCCGGCGCCACACTGCTCCGACTGGGCCCCCGCGAGCTGCGGACCGCCATCCTCTTCCCCCGCGACCACACGCCGGGCTCGCGCCGGCTGCCGCTGCTGCTGGACCCGTACGGCGGACCGCACGCGTTGCGGGTCCGCTCGGCTCGGGCTGCGTTCCTCGCCAGCCAGTGGCTCGCCGACCAGGGGTTCTGTGTCGTCGTCGCGGACGGGCGCGGCACACCCAACCGCGGGCCGGCCTGGGAACGCGAGGTGCTGAACGACTTCGTGAGCACCCTCGACGACCAGGTGGAGGTGGTCGAGGAGATCGCCCGGCGCTACCCCGACGACGTGGACCCGGGCCGGGTGGCGATGCGGGGCTGGTCGTACGGCGGTTATCTGTCCGCGCTCGCGGTGATCGCCCGGCCGGACGTCTTCCACGCCGCGGTCGCGGGCGCGCCGGTCACCGACTGGCGGCTGTACGACACCTGCTACACCGAGCGCTACCTCGGCCACCCCGACGAGCAGCCCGACGTCTATGCCCGCAACAGCCTGCTCGTCTCCGCCGCCGGGCTGGAGCGTCCGCTGCTGCTCATCCACGGGCTGGCTGACGACAACGTCGTGGCCGCGCACACGCTGCGGCTGTCGTCGGCGCTGCTCGCGGCCGGCCGCCGGCACACGGTGCTGCCACTGACCGGCGTCACCCACATGACGCCGCAGGAGGTCGTCGCGGAGAACCTCCTGCTGCTGGAGCTGGACTTCCTGCGCGAGGCGCTCGGCTGAGCCGGCCGCGTGGCTCACCGGCCGGCGGGCCCGTCCCGCCGGCCAGTGAGCCCGTCGGCCCGTCGCTCAGGCGTCCAGGCCCTTCGCCGCACGAAGCAGCGTGAAGTAGTGGTCGCCGCGGACGGCCGCGACCTTGTCGCCCAGCTTCGCTCGCACCTGCTCGACCACCCAGGCGATGTCGCCGGGGGTGAGGTCCCACGCCGGTACGCCCACCGCGACGAACACCGGCGCGCTGCCGTCGAAGTCCTCCGCGTTGGCCAGGATCCGGTCCCGCATCACCGCCCGGTCGCCGATCGCGAGCTGGGTCGACACCGGCAGGTCGCCGTCCATCACGGTGGTGTCGCTGCGTACGAACCACATGTTGTAGAAGACACCGCGCAGGTCGAGGTTGTCGTTGTACGCCGCGGCGGAGGCGCCGGTCAGTGCCGGCCGGTCGTCCAGCGCGTACATCACGTCCAGTCCGGGCCGGTCGAGGTAGGACCGGGTGGCGGCGAGGAACTTCGGCAGCTCGGCTTCTGGCCACAGCGACGGGAAGAAGTAGCCCGGACCGCTCGGCCCGGCGACCAGGGTGTCCGCGGCGGTGGCCGTGCCCAGGTAGTGGCTCATCATGACGGGGGCCACGTCGGCGAGGAGCGGGCTGACCGACCAGTTCAGCGGCACCTTGCCACGGTCGGGGTGGTCCCACAGCTGCCGCATCCGGTGCTGGTCGTACTGGAGGTTGTCGCCTTCGCTGAAGGTGAACGTCAGGTAGACCTTCTTCGCGAGCTTCGGTGCGGCCGGCGCCCGCTGCGGCCGGATCGGTGCGCGCACCCCGCCGAACACCGAGGCGTTCTCCAGGAAGTCCGCGGCCAGCACGTAGACGCCGTGCCGGGATGCGAGCCGCACGCCGTTGAACTCGTCGGTGAACCAGCCGAGGTACGGCGTACCCATGTCGACCGCGGCGAAGATCCGCTCCATCAGGGCGGTCTCCTCGGGGCTGTCGTTGGACGCCAGCCAGAACGGCATCGCCTGGGTGGCCGCCGCGTAGTCGCGGATCTGCTGGGAGGCCGGGCGGCGGTCGTCGGAGGAGACGGACGGCGCGGTCTTCGAGGCGGAGACAAGGTACTGGTTCCACATGTCGACCGAGACGACCAGCTTGGTGGTGCCGGCCGGGACGGCCAGCCGGTAGACGAAGTAGTTGGTCCCGTCGGCGAACCGGTGCGCGTCGTTGGTGTCCGACTGCGGCTTGAGGGTCGACCCGCCCTTGTCGAACAGCGCCGCTCGCTCGGGGTCGGTGCCCGCGGTGAGGTCGGCGACGACCGTGCCGTCGGCCCGCGCGGTGACCTGGTGCACCGCGGGTCCCCACCCGTCCACCGGCTGGGAGTCCTGGAAGCGCAGGTAGACGGCGTCCCCGCCGAGGAACGCCGACAGGTCCAGGTCGTGCACCGCGCGGTTGGAGGAGTCGCGGATCGGCCGGTCCTCGCGGGCCAGCTCCTGGAAGTCCTTCCAGTTGTCCGGCGGGATCGGGACGCTCTGGCCCGGGTTGATGCCGAACAGCACCCGGTGGCTGGTCCGCGGCCACAGGTGCTCGAACGCCCAGGTGGTCGCCGCCAGGTCGGAGTCGAACCGGCCGCGCAGGTCGTCCAGCACGGGCAGGTCGTACGGCGCGGCGGAGAGCTTGCCGGCCAGCTCGGGACTGGCGATCACCCCGCCGCGCAGCGCGCCGATCGTGGTGGCGACGTTGACGGTCTCCACCACGTTCGGGTCGTAGACGACGATCCCCTTCGCCCGGTGCAGGTGCCGGTCGAGGACCTGCCAGGGGTCGGTATAGGTCGTGTACGGGACGTGGGTGTCCTTCAGCCAGGTGTCCGCGCCCTCGCTGGGCTTGCCCACGACGACGTAGATCCGGGGCAGCTCGCGGTTGACCAGCCCCTGCAGGGTGGTGACCAGCAGCTTCACGTCGTCGGCGGTGTCGCCGGCCATCATCAGCGCGTCCAGGTGGCTCGGCCGGGTGAACACCGGCAGCTCCCGCCGCGCCGGCCAGGAGATCCCGTCGGCCTCCGCGGCGTATGCCGGGGTGGGTACGGCGAGGAACGTGCCCGCGGCCCCGGCGGCGAGCCCGCCGGCCAGGAACGCACGTCGGGAGGGCTGGGTTCGGGAGGGTGACGTCCTCGTCATGGCGGCAGCTCCGCGGCTCACATCCGGGCCACCGCCGGGGAACCCCGGGCACACCCGGGTCCGACTCGGTGGCAGAAGGTGACCGGACACTACCTGTCAGACACCGGCGCGACGTCCGACCTGGCCGCTTTTCGCCATGCGTTCGGAGGGCGTACGCAGCGCGCGGAGGACGCTCGGAGGCGGAGTGTGGCCGATCACACATTCCGACCTGGCCCGGCCGCCCACTATGTGCTGCCGGAAGGGTGCAACATGCCAGACGAAGCTGACGCACGGGTGGCGTCGGTCACATCGCCTCCTGCCGATCCCCCTGACCCGGGGTGACGACCTGGGCGATCACGGTGGCCACGCGTGCGGCAGACTCTCCCCACCCGCACCGTCGGCGTTCACACCCGGGGACAACGCTCGGGACGCTTCGCCGGCGGCCGGACCGGCACGCGAGAGGATTGGGCGAGATGGCAACGGGAGTGTTGGGTCCCGAACGCGCGGACATCGACAAGGGCACGCTGCGCCAGGACCGCTGGTGGATCTCTCCGGCGGTGACCTTCGTGGTGTTCACGGCGTTCGTCGTGTACTCCACCTGGCGCGCGTTCGCCGGCGCCAACTACTACGCCTCGCCGTACCTCTCGCCGTTCTACTCCCCCTGCCTGAGCACCCACTGCGTGTCCGGGGCCAGCGACTTCGGGCAGCCGATCGGTTTCCTGCCGGCGTGGTTCTCCCCCGCCCTGGTCATCCTGATCTTCCCGCTGGGCTTCCGGCTCACCTGCTACTACTACCGGAAGGCCTACTACCGCGCCTTCTGGCTGTCGCCGGCGGCGTGCGCGGTGCCCGAGCCGCACAAGAAGTACACCGGTGAGCGGCGGTTCCCGCTGATCCTGCAGAACGTCCACCGCTGGTTCTTCTACGCGGCGTTCCTGATCGCCCTGATCCTCACCTACGACGCGGTGATCGCGTTCCGCAACCCGCAGCACGAGTGGGGCCACATGGGCCTCGGCACCCTGATCCTTTTGGTCAACGTGGTGCTGATCTGGCTTTACACGCTGTCGTGCCACTCGTGCCGGCACATCACCGGCGGCCGGCTGCGCAACTTCTCCAAGCACCCGGTGCGATATCGCTTCTGGACGTTCGTGTCGAAGCTGAACGGCCACCACGCACGCTTCGCCTGGGCCTCGCTGGTCTCGGTCGCGGTGGCGGACTTCTACGTCTACCTGCTCGCGACCGGCGCGATCACCGACGTCCGGTTCTTCTGAGGAGACCGAGGTACATCGCATGAGCACAGTCGAACCACGCAACACAGGCGAGCGGCACTCCTACGACGTGGTGGTGGTCGGTGCCGGCGGCGCCGGTCTGCGGGCCGCGATCGCCGCCCACGACGCGGGCGCACGCACGGCGATCGTCTGCAAGTCCCTGCTCGGCAAGGCGCACACGGTGATGGCCGAGGGTGGGATCGCCGCGGCCATGGGCAACGCCTGGCCGGAGGACAACTGGAAGGTGCACTTCCGCGACACCATGCGTGGCGGCAAGATGCTCAACCACTGGCGGATGGCCCAGCTGCACGCCCAGGAGGCGCCCGACCGGGTGCTCGAGCTGGAGGAGTGGGGCGCGCTGTTCGACCGTACGCAGGACGGGCTGATCTCCCAGCGCGACTTCGGCGGCCACCGGTACGCCCGGCTCGCCCACGTCGGTGACCGTACCGGCCTGGAGATGATCCGCACCCTGCAGCAACGCGCGGTCGCCCTCGGGATCGACGTGTTCATGGAATGCACGATCACCGAGATCCTCAAGGACGGCGACCGGGTGGCCGGCGCGTTCGGCTACTGGCGCGAGAGCGGGCGGCTGATCACGTTCGAGGCTCCCTCGGTCGTGCTGGCGACCGGCGGCATCGGCAAGTCGTTCAAGGTGACCTCGAACTCCTGGGAGTACACCGGCGACGGGCACGCGCTGGCGGTGCGGGCGGGCGCGAGCCTGATCAACATGGAGTTCGTGCAGTTCCACCCGACGGGCATGGTGTGGCCGCCGTCGGTGCGCGGGATCCTGGTCACCGAGTCGGTACGCGGTGACGGCGGGGTGCTGAAGAACTCCGAGGGCCGGCGCTTCATGTTCGACTACATCCCGGACTTCTTCAAGGCGGAGACGGCGGACTCGATCGAGGAGGCCGACCGGTGGTACACCGACAAGAAGAACAACCGGCGCCCACCTGAGCTGCTTCCCCGCGACGAGGTGGCCCGGGCCATCAACTCCGAGGTGAAGGCCGGCCGGGGCACCCCGCACGGCGGGATCTACCTCGACATCGCCTCCCGGCGCGACCCGGAGTACATCATGCGGCGGCTCCCGTCGATGTACCACCAGTTCAAGGAGCTGGCCGACGTCGACATCACCCGCGAGCCGATGGAGATCGGGCCGACCTGCCACTACGTGATGGGTGGTGTGGAGGTCGACCCGGACACCGCCGCGTCCATCGTCCCCGGCCTGTACGCCGCGGGTGAGGTCGCGGGCGGCATGCACGGCTCCAACCGGCTCGGCGGCAACTCGCTGTCGGACCTGCTGGTGTTCGGTCGCCGGGCGGGCCTGAACGCCGCCTACTACGCCGCGCGCACCCAGGACGCGCCGGTGACGGTGGACGACGACGCGGTGCTGGTGGCGGCCGACGCGGCGCTGGCGCCGTTCTCGGAGGAGGGCGGCGAGAACCCCTACACCGTGCAGAAGGACCTGCAGGAGGTCATGCACAACCTGGTCGGCATCATCCGCACCGCCGATGAGTTGGAGCAGGCGCTCGGCGAGATCGAGAAGCTGGCCGAACGGTCCCGGCACCTGACGGTGGAGGGCAACCGCCAGTACAACCCGGGCTGGCACCTGGCTATCGACCTGCAGAACATGCTCTGGGTGTCGGAGTGCATCGCGAAGGCGGCGCTGACCCGGACCGAGAGCCGAGGTGGACACACCCGCGACGACTACCCGATGACGGACCAGGACTGGGGCACGAAGAACATCGTCCTGCGGCGGCGCAACGACTCGGTCGAACTCGCGATCCAGCCCCTACCGCAGATGCCGGCCGAGCTCAAGGCGCTCTTCGAGGAGAAGTGATGGGATACGACCTGTCCATGCGGGTGTGGCGCGGCGACGTCGACGGCGGCGCGCTCGCCGACTTCACCGTCCCGGTCGAGGAGGGCGAGGTCGTCCTCGACGCGATCCACCGCCTCCAGGCCACCCAGGCCGGCGACCTCGCCGTCCGGTGGAACTGCAAGGCCGGCAAGTGCGGCTCGTGCAGCGCGGAGATCAACGGCAGGCCACGGCTGTTGTGCATGACCCGGCTGTCGGAGTACGACGAATCCGAGACGATCACGGTGACGCCGATGCGGACGTTCCCGGTGATCAAGGACCTGGTGACCGACGTCTCGTTCAACTACGAGAAGGCCAAGGAGGTCCCGGCGTTCGCACCGACCGCGCCGGACGCCGACGGCAAGCGGCGGATGTCGCAGGTCGACGTGGAGAGGGGCCAGGAGTTCCGCAAGTGCATCGAGTGCTTCCTGTGCCAGGACACCTGCCACGTGGTGCGTGACCACGAGGAGAACAAGCCGGCGTTCGCGGGGCCGAGGTTCTTCCTGCGGTACGCCGAACTCGACATGCACCCGCTGGACACCAACGACCGGCGCAAGCTGGCGCAGTCGGCCGCGGGTCTGAGCATGTGCAACATCACCAAGTGCTGCACCGAGGTCTGCCCCGAGCACATCAAGATCACCGACAACGCGATCATCCCGATGAAGGAACGCGTCGTCGACCGCAAGTACGACCCGCTGGTCTGGCTGGGCTCGAAGATCTTCCGCCGCGACCAGCGCGAAGAGGTCTGAGGACCAGGCGTACGCCCGCCGTCGACAAAGCAGAGGGGCGTGGATTCTTCCGCGGAAGAATCCACGCCCCTCCTGCCGCTTTCGCTCGGTGCCCGAGGGCGTCCGGCCAAGATCCGCGCATTGTGGAAAACCACGCCGTTCGCGTGTCCTGTGGGAACTTGACCTCGACGCACGGACAGGACAGCGTTCTGTCATGGCACAGCTGCTCAGCGACGACCAGATCACCGAGGCCCTGCGCGACCTACCCGGCTGGGAGGCACGCCCGGGTGCGTTGTTCCGCGCGGTCACCGCACCAAGCTTCATGGCCGGCATCGGTCTGGTCGACCGGGTGGCGCAGGCCGCCGAACAGATGAACCACCACCCCGACGTCGACATCCGCTGGACGACCGTCTCGTTCTCGCTGACCACCCATGCGATGGGCGGGGTGACCGACAACGACGTCAAGCTGGCCGGACGCATCAGCGCCCTGGCCGACGAGCTCGCCCGTTGACCGGAGGAGGTGCCGGACTCCTCGACGGCCTCAGCCCTTCAGCGCACCCGCGGTCAGCCCGGCCATGAACTGCTTCGCCGCCAGCAGGAACGCCACGAAGATCGGCAGCACGCTGATCACACTCCCGAGCATCACCGCGGCGGTGTCCTGTCCGTACAAGGTGTTCAGGTTGGCCATGGCCAGCGGGAGAGTGAAGTTCTGCTGCGAGTTCAGCACGATCAGCGGAATCTGGAACGCCGTCCAGGTGCCCATGAACGTCCACACCCCCAGCGCGCCGAGGCCGGGCCGGATCAGTGGCAGCACCACCGTCCAGTAGGTCCGCCAGTCCGAGGCGCCGTCGATGCGCGCCGCGTCGTACAGATCGGTCGGGACGGTCTGGGTGATGACCTGCCGCATCCAGAACACCGCGAACCCGTTCGCCGCGCCCGGGATGATCAGCGGCCACAGCGTGTCGATCCAGCCCAGCCGGGCGATCAGGACGTACCACGGGATGAGGCCGACCAGGCCCGGGATGAAGATCGTCGCCAGGAGCACCCGCCACATCCAGCGCGCGCCGGGCGCCTGGCGAAACCGCGAGAAGCCGTACCCCACCAGCGAGGCGAGCACCAGCACCAGCGCGGTGTGCGCGACCGCGACCAGGATGCTGTTGCCCATGGCGCGCAGTACGGGAACGACCTCGACCAGCCGGGTCCAGTTCGCCGACAGGTTGCCGCCCGGCAGCAGGGGCGGCGGGAAGTGGTAGATGGACGCGTTGTCGTGCGTGGCGAGTACGACCATCCAGTAGAACGGCAGGACGAACACCAGCACCACGAGGTAGATCATCACCGTGATGGCCCGCCGGGCCACCGGCGATCCCGTACCGTTCATCCCACTCCCTCCCACGACAGTGCCGTCGACACCGGCACCGGTACCGACACCACCGGCACCGCCGTCATGTCCGCACCCGAAGCAACCTGCTGTTGACGACCGTGAACACCGCGATCAGGGCGAACATCACCCACGACAACGCCGACGCCGTACCGAAGCGGAAGTCGGTGAACGCGGTGCGGTAGAGCATCGTGCCGAGCACCTCGGCGGACTGGTCGGTGCCGCCGGTTCCGTTGGTCAGCACGAAGGGTTCGTCGAAGAGCTGGAACGCGCCGACTGTCGACGACGTGGCACTGAAGAAGATGATCGGCAGCATCAGGGGCACCGTCACCCGGGCGAACACCTGCCGCCCGCTCGCCCCGTCGACCCGTGCCGCGTCGTACAGCTCCCTCGGGATCGACTGCAGCCCGGCGACGAACAACAGCATGTGGAAGCCGAGGAACCGCCAGGTGATCATCACGATGATGATCGGTTTGATCCACACCGTCGACGCCAGCCAGTCCAGGGTCACCCGGTCGCCGCTGACGAACGACAAGAACCCGTTGACAAGGCCCGCGTTCGTGGAGAACAGCACGCTCATGATGATCGCGATCACCGCGGGGGCGGCCAGCAGCGGAAGGAGGAAGACCATCCGCAGGAAGCTCCGCCCGAACACGACGTACTCGTTGATGAGGTAGGCCAGCACGAACGCCGCCCCCACCGTCACCAGCGTCGAACCCAGCCAGATGTAGACGGTGTTGAACACCGCCTTGCCGAACGTCGGGTCGGTGACGATGGACACGTAGTTGTCCAGCCCGACGAAGTGCGCGGGGTCGAGGCCGTCCCAGTCGGTGAAGCCGATCCAGAACGCCGCCACGATCGGCACCAGCCCGAAGACCCCGAAGAGTACGAAGAACGGCGCCACCATGAGGTAGAAGTTGCTGTGCGCTCGCATCCGGTCACCGAGCCCGGACGACGACGCACCCGCCGCCGGGCCGGAGCCCGCGCGACCGGCGAGCCGGGTTCGGGTGCCGGCCTGGTCCCTGACCTCTCCCCCGCTCACGAGACCTTGTCCTCGAGGTCGGCCTGCGCCTTCCGCAACGCCGCCCGGACCGTACGGACGCCGTGCACGACGTCGGTGACGGCGTTGGAGAGGGCGGTGCTGGCCAGCGCGTCGTTGGGGTTCGTCACCGGCGGTCGCATCGTGGCGGACACCTCGCTGAAGACGGTGTTGACGTTCTCGTTCGCGTAGTACGGGTCGGGCTTGTTGATCCAGTCGCTCTTCCACGCCGGCTTCCAGGCGGGATAGAGATCGCGGCCGTACATCGCCGCCAGGCTCACCGGGTCCTGGGTGACCCACTTGACGAACTCCCAGGCGGCCAGCTGGTTGGTGCTGGCCTGCAGGACGCCGATGAAGTCGCCGCCGTAGTTGAACGCGCTCACACCGTCGGTGGCCGGCGCCAGCGCCACACCCCATTTGCCGGCGCTCTTCGGCGCGTACTGCGCCTTCAGCAGGCCACCGAACCAGTTACCGGAGAAGAACGTCGCGATCGCGCCCTCGTTGATCGCCGCGCCGCGTTCCTGGGAGGACATGTCGGGCGCGAGGAGCCCGTCCTTCTGCAGGCCGACCGCGAACTCCAGCGCGTTCGCCACGATGTCGCTGTCCAGTTGCGGCGTACCGGAGGCGTCGAAGTACGACACGCCTGCCTGGTTGCGCAGGACGGCGACCAACTGACCGGGGTCGTCCAGCAGCCAGCGTTGGCCCTTCACGGCGAGCTTGCGGCCGGCCGAGACGAACGTCGGCCAGTCACGCATCGCCGCGTGCACGTCGGCGGGTTCGGTCGGCAGGCCGGCGGTCTTGAACAGGTCGCGGCGATAGAACATGCCGCCGGGGCCGGTGTTCTTGGGCAATGCGAAGATGCGGCCGGACCGGTCGTCGGCGACGTACTTCCAGGAGAAGTCGGCGTACTTCCCGGCCATCGCGGCCGCACCGAACGGCTTGCGCGACAGGTCGACGAATCCCGGTTTGCTCTTGAAGTTGGAGACGTTGGTGATCTCCACCATCGCGACGTCCGGTCCGGTGCCGGACACCAGAGCGCCGAGCAGTTTGCTGTTGAACGTCCCGCTGAATCCCTGCACGCGGACCCTGATCCGCGGATACCTGCGTTCGAACGACGGGATCGTCTGTAAGAACATCCGGTCGTTGTCGGGCCATGTCCACACGGTGATCTCGCCGGTGCCGTCGCCCAGTGCTCCGTCGCGGTTCAGGCCGCAGCCGGCCGTCAGGGTCCCGGCGCCGACCACTCCGGCTGTGGCCGCGACACCACCGGCCGCGTGCGCGGCGCCGCGAAGAAACGTCCGGCGGCTGATCCGGTTGGTCCGGCGAGTCCCGCGGAGCTCGCGGATCTGGCGGGTTCCCATGCTCCTCCCCGGCTTCGGACGACATGCGGTGGGCGCGAATGGCGGGCCGAATCTAATTGATGTCGATCATGAGAGGACAGACCGTGGCCGAAGGTAGCCAGCGCCGATCCGGATTGGCCGGTACGCAATGTCGGGGGAGAAATCTCTGTCTCGATGAATATCCACTCACATATCTCTTCGATTAACGCGTTGACCTGTCGGTCATTTCACACCGATGCTGGTGTCAGGCGACGGTCACGGCTCCCGACGAAGCGTGCCGACCGCGAACCCGAGGGGGTTCTCATGAGGGAGCTCTACACCTACGAGATCGCGTCCACGACTCCTGAGGGGCGATGGACGCCGGTCGTGATCCGCACCGGCTGGTTCAGCCGAGACCCCGAATCCATCGCTCGCGGACTTCTGGAGAGCTGGGTTCTCGACTACCGTGGCCGCCTCATCAGCGGCCAAATTTACGCCTTCGGCAAGCCCGAGCGGGCCAACTCCGCCCGGCTCCTCGCCAGCGTGCGCGTACGCGTCTTCAAAGGTGCGGACGTCGACGTCTCCACGGCGAAGCCGATCGCCATCGCCCTGCTCGCTCGCCCCGACGTGAGCCGGCACCGGGACCGTCATCTCGGCGGAGGGCCGCCACCGGCCCAGCGGAGCGACCCGACCGACCCGACCGACTCCAGTCGCCGGCAGCGGGTACGAGCCCGCCTCCGGTTGCCGCGGGCTCGGCCCGGCGACCAACACCCCGGCGATCAACACCCCGGTGACCGGCACCTCCGCCGGCTGGCGCCCGACTAGCGCCAGACCTGCGCCCGGAAAGTTCCTCGAAGAAAGTTCGGGAGCGGTGTCGATCCCGCCGCTCGTTGTTCGAAGGAGGGGTGAGCGGCGGGGTCGGCCCGCCGTCCCGACTGATCGAGGAGCACAGGCATGCCGCGTTTCCTGACCATGATCCGCATCGACGAGAACACCCTGCCCGGCCAGGAGCCCGACCCCGGTTTCGAGGGACGCGCGGCGGCGCTGTTCGAGGAGATCAACAAGGCCGGCGTGATGCGGGAGACCCGCGGGCTCTTCCCCACCGCCGAGGGAACCCGGCTCACCTGGTCCGAGGGGAAGATCAGCAGCACCGACGGCCCGTTCACCGAGACCAAGGAGGTCGTCGGCGGCTATTCCATCACCGAGACCAGGGACAAGGCCGAGGCGGTGGAGTGGGTCCGGCGGTTCCTGGAGATCCACCCGAAGAACTGGACCGTCAGTGCCGAGGTACGTCAGATCGAGGAGGGCTGACCCGGCCCGCTGGAAAGACCACGGGGTCGATCCGGGACGTGCTGACCGACCGGGCGGGCGACGAAGACGTACTCCCGCCCGGGCCGGTCAGGTGCGTCCCGGACCTCGTCCACGGCAAATCCCGACGCCGCCAGGGAGTCCTCGACCTCCTCGCGGCTCCGGAAGCGCAACGTGGAGTGGGAGGTGTGCACCGAGCCGTCGGCCTCGAAGACGTAGGTCCCCTGGAAGCTGACCAGCGAGCCGTCGATTTCCGTCGTCTCCACCCAGGTGTCCACCATGCCGATTCCCGGTACGTGCGTACGGCTGCGGGAGTGGCCGGGGCTCCACTCCCGCCACGCCTCCCGTTCTGGTACCCGGGTCTCGAACACCAGCCGGCCGTCCGGGGCAAGCGCCGCCCGGACGCCGCGCAGGGTCGCCGCCCAGTCGTCGTCGGCCAGAAAGACCTGCGCGACGTTCGCCGTCATCGTGGCGACGTCCACCCGCAACGGCGGCAGCGTGGTCGCGTCCCCGTGCAGCCAGCGCACCCCGTCGGCCCCCGGCTTGCGCCGCGCCACGTCCAGGGAGGCCGCCGCCGGGTCGACGCCGACGACCTCTACTCCGCGTTCGGCGAGCAGACAGGCGAAGGTGCCCGTCCCGCACCCGACGTCCAGCACGCTGCGGGCACCGAACTCCGTGACCATCGCGGCGTAGATGTCCAGGTCACTCCGGTCGGCGTCCACCCAGTCGTAGATCTCGGCGAGCCGGGAGTCGGCGAACAGCGCGTCAGGCATCAACACACCGTAGCCAAGATCCGGCCGGGTGGTCAGGCGCCGACGTCCAGGCTGACCGTCACCTCGTCGCCGAGCTCCAGCCCCTCGGCCCGGCGTACCCAGGTCTTGACCGGCACGATGTACCCGCCGTCCTTCGGCCACAGCGACGTCGTCCACTCCGTCGCGCCGATTCGCACCGTGACCGGGATCATCCCCCAGCCGTAGGTGACGTACGACGAGGTCGCCGCCAGCTCACCGCACTCCTCCTCGGGAACGGTGACGAAGTGCCACGGCGCCGGCCCGCGCCAGAACCACAGCTCGCCGCTGAACTCCAGGTTCACGCGGCACAGAATAGGCGCGTACCACCCCGGCCGCGCGCCCGGTCAGACGTTGAACTTGAACTCCACGACGTCACCGTCGGCCATGACGTAGTCCTTGCCCTCCAGGCGGACCTTGCCCCGCGACCGCGCCTCGTTCATCGAGCCCGCGTCGACGAGTTCGTCGTACGACACGATCTCGGCCTTGATGAACCCACGCTGGAAGTCGGTGTGGATCGCGCCGGCCGCCTCCGGTGCCGTGGCACCCTTGCGGATCGTCCAGGCCCGCGACTCCTTCGGGCCGGCGGTCAGGAACGTCTGCAGCCCGAGGGTGTCGAACCCCACGCTGGCCAGCATCTTCAGCCCGGACTCCTCCTGCCCGGTCGAGGCCAGCAACTCCGCGGCTTCCTCCGCCGGGAGCTCCAGCAGCTCCGACTCGATCTTGGCGTCCAGGAAGATCGCCTGCGCGGGCGCCACCAGCTCGGTCAGCTCGGCGCGCACCGCGCCGTCGGTGAGCTCGCCTTCGTCGCAGTTGAAGATGTAGATGAACGGCTTGGCGGTGAGCAGGTTGAGCTCGCGCAGCGCGGCCAGGTCGACACCGGCGGCGTACGCGGTGACGCCCTTCTCCAGGGCGGTCTGGGTCCGGCGTACGACCTCGATCGTCTCGGCCAGGCCCTTCTTCAGCCGGGCTTCCTTCTCCAGCCTCGGCAGCGCCTTCTCGATGGTCTGCAGGTCGGCGAGGATCAGCTCGGTCGTGATCGTGCCGATGTCGCCGGCCGGGGAGACCTCGCCGTCGACGTGCACGACGTTGGGGTCGCGGAACGCCCGGGTGACCAGGCAGATCGCGTCGGTCTCGCGGATGTGGGCCAGGAACTGGTTGCCGAGCCCCTCACCCTCCGACGCACCGCGCACCAGGCCCGCGATGTCGACGAACTGCACCGTCGCGGGTACGACCTTCGCCGACTCGAACATCCGGCCCAGCACGTCCAGCCGCGGGTCGGGTACGCCGACCACGCCGACGTTCGGCTCAAGCGTCGCGAACGGGTAGTTGGCGGCGAGCACGTCATTTGCGGTGAGAGCGTTGAAAAGGGTCGACTTCCCGGCGTTGGGGAGTCCGACGATTCCGATCGACAAGGCCACGGGCCGCAAGCCTACGCGAGCGTGGCTCCGGCGCGGCGGGCGCACGGGGGCGCTGCCTGCGCGAGCGTGCACCCCGGCGCGGCGGACCGGGACTTGTCGGTGGTCTCCGTCACAGTGGTCGCCATGAACGGGACGATCTTCCTCGCCTTCGCCGTGGGACTGGCGGTCGGACTGGCCATCGGCGCGCTGCTGGTGCGGGTCCGGATCGCGGAGTCGCTCGCGCGGGCCGGCGCCGAGCGGGACGCCGCCGAGGGCCGGCTGGCCGAGCTCACCGCCGACCGGCGTTCGCTGGCCGAGCAGTTCAAGGCCCTGTCCGCCGACGCGCTCGCCCAGTCCAGCCGGCAGCTGCTCGACCTCACCGACGCCCGGGTGCGGGCCGCGGAGACGGTGGTGGCGCCGGTGAAGGAGAGCCTGGACCGGTTCGACGGGCGGCTGCGCCAGCTGGAGGAGTCTCGGGTGGCGCTGCAGTCGACCCTGCGCGAGCAGGTCGACGCCGTACGCCTCACCGGTGAGGCCCTGCGTAAGGAGACCGGCGCTCTGGCGAGCGCGCTGCGCAAGCCACAGGTGCGGGGCCGCTGGGGGGAACTTCACCTCGCCCGGGTGACCGAGCTCGCGGGCATGGTCGACCACGTCGATGTCAGCTTCCAGCACAGCGCGACCAACACCGACGGTGACACCGACGCCATCCACCGGCCCGACCTGGTGGTCCACCTGGCCGGTGGCAAGCACGTGGTGGTCGACGCCAAGGTGCCGCTGGAGGCGTTCCTCGATGCGGCCGAGGCACCCGACGACCGGACCCGCGCCGAGCGGCTGACCCGGCACGCCCGGCACGTCCGCCACCACGTCGACGCCCTGGCCGGCAAGGGCTACTGGCGCCGGTTGCCGGCGACGCCGGAGTTCGTGGTGCTGTTCATGCCGGGTGAGGCGTTCCTTTCCCACGCGCTCGAGGCCGACCACACGCTGCTGGAGTACGCCGCCGAACGCCGGGTGATCCTGGCCACGCCGAGCACCCTGATCGCCCTGCTCCGCACGGTGGCGTACGCATGGACCGAGCAGGCCCTCACCCACAACGCCCGGGAGGTCTTCGAGCTCGGCCGGGAGCTCTACCAGCGGCTCGGCCGACTCGGCCGGCACCTCGACCGGCTCGGGCGGTCGCTCAACGGCGCGGTCGGCTCCTACAACGAGGCCGTCGGGTCGCTGGAGACGAGGGTGCTGGTCAGCGCCCGCCGGCTGCACGAGCTGAAGGTGACCGACGAGGACCTGCAGGCGCCCGCTCCGGTCGAGCAGGCGGTCCGGCCCCTCGCCGCGGCCGAGCTGGTCGGAGCGGCCGCCGAGGCACGTGCGGTCCGCCGGGTCGGAGAGGGGTGACGTGGTGCGGGCTGACGTGGTGCTGCGCACCGCGACGCGATGCTTGGGCGGCGCCGACCGCAGAGCCCGCTCCGGTTCGTTCGACAATTCTCATGATCGTTTCGGGCGGGCCGGGTGACGCCGCGCCGGTGGCCCCAATATCGTTCTGCCGTGCAGGAGCCACGCGTGCAGGGTCGGTCGCCATCGGCGCCAGCCGAGGCGAGGTCATGGACGACGCCACTCGCGGACCGGCAGTCCGCGATTCTGGCAGCAGAGGAGAGCCGGCGCGGCCGGGACGACGCCGACGCGTCGTACCCGCCACCACCGCGCGCCGAGCGCGCCCAGGCCGGGATTCGCCGGCGGGAACGCCCGCCGATCGAGGGACCGCGCCGGGAACGCCCGCCGGTCGACTCGACGCGGCGGGACCGTACCCCGATCGAGCCCGCCCTGCGGCCCGCCGGTCGACGTATCGCCACGTCGGCGGCCGAGGCCCCGCCGGCACCGGACGGCCCGGCAGTCCGCGGCCGTCGGGTGGCCGTCCCCCTCCCCGCGGACCTGCCCACCCGGGCGGAGCGCGCCGCCTGGCCGCCGCCGACGGCCGGCACGTCCCTGCTCGGCCCGCTCGTCGAAGACCGGCCTGTCCGCCCGGGACGGCGGGCCAGGACCTCCTCTCCAGCCCCGGACCAGACAGCCCACGAGGCGCCCACGCCGGTCCCGCCGCTCGTCGAGCCGACTGCTCCGAGCCGGCCGGACGGTGTCGTGACACCGTCGTCGGAGACCATCCCGGCAAACCCGGACGCGAACCAGGACACGAACCCGGACCTGGACCTCGACGAGCACGACGCCGCACTTTCCCGGCTGCCCCGGTCAGCCGAACACCGGACGCACCCGCTGCCTGTCGCGCTGAGCGACGACACGTTCGAACCAGATGTCGAGCCGACGACACGCGGCGGTTCACGGGGGCTGGCCGGCGCACGACCGACTTCGGGCGACACAGGCTCGGCCGGTGCCGGTTCCAGTGCCGGCAAGGGCAGACGTCGACGTACTGTCGCCCCGTCCACACCCGCCACACCCGCCGAACGTGAACCCGCCTTCTCGGCGCCCGGATCGGACGCCGACGTCGAAGAGACCTGGAAACCGCGCCCCGCACAGGGGCAGGACGCCGAACCATCCTGGCGGTCCGTCCTGGCTCAGCGACCCGAGCCGGCGCAGTCCGAGTTCCCGTCACCGGACCGCCCCGAGCGCGTGACCTCCGAGCGCGACGACACCCAGCGCGGCACGGGCCCGGCGACGCGCCAACCCGTCGCCGGCGACATTCCGCAGGACCTTCGGCCGAGGGGCCTGCGCCGCGCAGAGGACACCGAGGAGAGCGGTTCACAGACCGTGACGGACATCCGACGGCAGGCGGCCCGGCCCCCGGCGCGCCCACAACCGGACCTCCGAGGGCCCGAAGACCTGGCACGCAGTGCCGGCCGGCCGAGCACCGATCCGCGCGAGATGGGGATGCCGGCCTTCGTCGCGGCGCTCGTGGGCGTCGGCGGCAGCCTGCTCGGCGCGTTCCTCGACATCCTGGTGACCGGCGGCGTCGGCCTGCTGTTCAGCCTGTGCTTCGTGCTCACCGCGTTCGGGGTGGCGGCCGGCGTACGACGTACCGGCATGTTCACCGCCGGCGTCCTGCCGCCGCTCGCCGCGCTGGCGAGCCTGGTCGTGGTCGCCGCCGTGGACCCGCAACGGATCGCCACCACCACCTCGCCGGTACGCGCGGTGCTGGCCGGGCTGGCGTGGGAGTCGTGGACGATCGTGGCCGGCTGCGCCGTGGCGCTCGTGACAATCGCGGTGCGAGCGGCTTTCGCGTACCGCGCCCGGGTCAGCGCGTCGAGGCGGCCCGCCGAGGCGTACGCAACTCGGGGGGCAGGGCGAAGATCAGGCTCTCCTCGGCGGTCCTGACCTCCTCGGCGGCGGGGAAGCCGCGGTCGGTCAGCAGGTCGAGCACACCATCGACCAGCGAGTCCGGCACCGACGCGCCGCTGGTGACGCCGACGACCTGTACGCCGTCGAGCCAGGCGTCCTCGATCTCCTCGGCGTTGTCCACGCGGTAGGCGGCGTGGGCACCAGCCTCCAGCGCAACCTCCACGAGGCGTACGGAGTTGGAGGAGTTCGACGAACCCACCACGATCATCAGGTCCGCCTGGTGAGCGATCTCCTTCACCGCGACCTGGCGGTTCTGGGTGGCGTAACAGATGTCGTCGCTCGGCGGGTCGATCAGCTGCGGGAACCGCTCCCGGAGCCGCTCGACCGTCTGCATCGTCTCGTCGACCGACAGCGTCGTCTGGGACAGCCAGGCCACGCGGGACGGGTCACGGACCTCGATCTGGTCGACGTCGTCGGGTCCCTCGACGAGCTGGATGCGGTCGGGGGCCTCCCCTGCGGTTCCCTCGACCTCCTCGTGCCCGGCGTGGCCGATGAGAAGGATGTCCTGGCCGCCGCCGGCGAACCTGCGGGCCTCGTTGTGCACCTTCGTCACCAGCGGGCAGGTCGCGTCGATCGCACGCAGCGAACGCTCCTCGGCCTCCGCGTGCACGGCGGGTGAGACCCCGTGGGCGGAGAACACCACGGTCGCGCCCTCCGGGACGCTCTCCAGCTCGTCCACGAACACCGCGCCGCGGGCTTCGAGGCTGCTGACCACGTGCTTGTTGTGCACGATCTGCTTGCGGACGTAGACGGGCGGGCCGTACTTGTCCAGGGCCTTCTCGACCGTGATCACCGCCCGGTCGACTCCGGCGCAGTAACCGCGCGGGGCAGCGAGCAGGACTCGGCGTTCGCTCGACGTCATGCCACTCATGGTAGGTGGCCCGCCGAGCGGGGACGCCCGCCCGCCGGGGTGAGGCTTGCCACGTGCTCCGCGGGCAACGCTTCACCGACCTGTCGCACACGGCGGGTGACCCCACATCCGGCCGACCTGGAAAGGGATGAAAGGGGCATCTCCGCTCGAACGTCGGCGCCGGCCCGTAGGGTCTGGCCATGGCCCTGCAGACGTCGCCGGAAAGCCCCGCGCCCGTACGCCAGATCGCCAACCTGATCGGCCAGTGGATCGGCCGGCTCGGCGCAGTGTGGGTCGAGGGCCAGGTGGCGCAGCTGACCCGGCGTCCCGGCACCTCCACGGTCTTCCTGACGCTGCGCGACCCGGTGGCCGACATCTCCGTGCAGGTCACCTGCCCGCGCCGGGTGTTCGACATCGTGGACCCGCCGGTGGTCGAGGGCGCGCGGGTGCTCGTCCACGCTCGGCCCGCCTACTACGCGCCGAGGGGCACGCTGTCCCTGGCCGCGTCCGACATCCGTCCGGTCGGACTCGGTGACCTGCTCGCCCGGCTCGAACGCCGCAAGCGGCTGCTGGCCGCCGAGGGGCTGTTCGCCCGCGAGCGCAAACGCCCGCTGCCGTTCCTGCCCACCCGGATCGGGCTGGTCTGCGGTCGCAACTCCGCCGCCGAGCACGACGTACTCGAGAACACCCGGCGCCGGTGGGCGGCGGCGAGGTTCCGGGTGGAGAACGTCGCCGTCCAGGGGCCCCAGTCCGCGGGCCAGGTGATGGAGGCGCTGCGCCGCCTGGACGCCGACGCGACCGTGGACGTGATCGTGGTGGCCCGCGGTGGCGGTTCGGTGGAGGACCTGCTGCCGTTCTCCGACGAGGGCCTGATCCGTGCCGTGGCCGAGTGCCGTACGCCGGTGGTGAGCGCGATCGGGCACGAGCAGGACTCACCGCTGCTCGACCTGGTGGCCGACGTACGCGCCTCCACACCCACCGACGCGGCCCGCCGGATCGTGCCCGACGTGGGTGAGGAGACCGCCCGGGTGGACGCACTGCGCGGGCGCGCCCGCCAACTGTTCGGCGCGTGGCTGGACCGCGAGCTGACCGGCCTGCACACGCTGCGGGCCCGGTCGGCGCTCGGCGACCCCGAGCGTGACCTGGGACGCCGCGCCGAGCAGATCGTGGCGCTGCGGGACCGCGCCGACCGTTGTGTCGGGCAGCTGCTGGACCGCGCCGACGACAACCTGCACCACCAGCTCGCCAGGGTGCGTGCGTTGTCTCCCAAGGCGACGCTGGACCGGGGCTACGCCGTCGTGCAGAAGGCCGACGGGCACGCGGTCCGCGACCCGGCCGAGGTGAGCGGGGGCGAGCTTCTCGCCGCCCGGGTGGCCGGTGGGCAGTTCTCCGTCCGCGTGGAGGGCACCGACGACGCGTCGGACACCTCGGCCGAGCCGGGGTCGAAGAGCGCTACCGGTACCGGTCGATGAGGTCGATGAGGTCGCCGGCTTCGGACCATCGACACCTGCCCGGGGGTGGGCGTCGATAGGGTCTGGAGGGTGAGCGAGCCCGACACCCGCGAGCCCGAGACCGCACTGTCGTACGAACAGGCCCGAGACGAGCTGGTCGACGTCGTACGCCAGCTGGAAGCCGGCGGCACCACCCTCGAGGAGTCGCTGCGGCTGTGGGAGCGCGGCGAGGAGCTGGCGACCATCTGCCAGGGCTGGCTGGATGGCGCCCGGGCCCGGCTGGAGGCCGCCCGCGCGTCGAAGGAGCAGGACGAGATCGAGGATCTCGACGAGGACGAGTAGCGACACACGGGCGCCGACGCGCACGGGCGCAGAGGCACACAGCGAACGCCGGCGACGGAGAGCAGGAAGACCATGGCCAGCACGAGCGCCACCGCCAGCAGCGACGGCGTGCCCCCTCCGCTCCGAACCGACGCGGACGCGCCCGACCGCAACCTCGCCCTCGAACTCGTCCGGGTGACCGAGGCGGCCGCCATGGCAGGTGGCCGGTGGGTCGGCCGTGGCGACAAGAACGGCGCCGACCGGGCCGCGGTCAACGCCATGCGCACGCTCATCGCCTCCGTCGGCATGCACGGCGTGGTCGTCATCGGCGAGGGTGAGAAGGACAACGCGCCGATGCTCTTCAACGGCGAGGAGGTCGGCTCCGGCGAAGGGCCCGAGTGCGACGTCGCCGTCGACCCGATCGACGGCACGACCCTCACCGCCAAGGGCATGAGCAACGCCGTGTCCGTGCTCGCGGTGGCACCGCGCGGCGCGATGTACGACCCGTCCGCCGTCTTCTACATGGAGAAGCTGGCCACCGGCCCCGAGGCGGCCGACGCCATCGACATCACCGCGCCGATCACCGAGAACATCCACCGCGTCGCCCGCGCCAAGCACGAGTCGCCCGAGGACGTCACGGTGGTGATCCTCGACCGGCCCCGGCACGAGTCGCTGGTGCAGGAGGTCCGGGCCACGGGCGCGCGGATCAAGTTCATCACCGACGGCGACGTGGCCGGCGCGATCATGGCGGCCCGCCCCGACACCGGCGTCGACCTGCTCGCCGGCATCGGCGGCACACCCGAGGGCATCATCGCCGCCTGCGCCATGAAGTGCATCGGGGGGATGATCCAGGGCCGGCTGTGGCCGAAGGACGACGCCGAACGCCAGAAGGCGATCGACGCGGGCCACGACATCGGCAAGGTCCTCACCACCGACGACCTGGTCTCCGGCGACGACGTGTTCTTCGTCGCCACCGGCATCACCGACGGCGAGCTGCTGCAGGGCGTCCGCTACAGCGGCGACGGGGCGACGACGCACTCGCTGGTGATGCGGTCCCGCAGCGGCACGATCCGGTCCATCATGTCCGAGCACGCGCTCAGCAAGCTCCGGGCCTACTCCACGATCGACTTCGGCCGCGCCGGCTGACCACTCTCGGTCGGCCGCGCCGGCTGACCACTCTCGCTCAGCCTCGCGGCGGAGCGCTCACGCCGCTCAGCGGCGGAACCACCCGCGGCGCGGCGGCTTGGCCGTGAGCTCACCGAGAACGACGGTCCCGCGCACCCTGATCACCGGGGTGCCGGGCCCGTGCACCCCACGGGTCTTGTTCTTGCGTTCGGCGAGGATGCTCGTCCCCCGCTCGAACTCCACCGCGATGTCGTCGGGAACGATCAGCGTGAGCTGGCCCAGGCCCACCTGGACGTCCAGCACGACCTCGTGCGGGATGGCCGCCTCGGTGAAGTCCAGCGTCACGTCGCCGAGGTACGCACGGGCGGACAGCCGCGGCGGCACCAGCCAGCGGCCGTTCACCTTCTGCGAGCTGAGCAGGGCGTTGACCTCCGCGGGCCCAGGACGGGCGGGGGCGTTCGCGGCAGTGCCCCTCTGCGAGGGTGCCGGCCGCTCGGCGGCCTCGGGCAGGTCCGCGGTCAGCGGCACGAGCTCGGCGTAGGTCTTCGCCGCGAAGGTGCGTTCGAGCCGGGTCTCCAACTCGTCGAAGTCCAGCCGGCCCGCCCCGGCGGCGCGCCTGAGCACCTCGGCGGTCTGCTCACGGTCGGCGTCGGAGGCCCGGAGCTCACCGGAGCCGCCGGCCGCCCACGGGGTGTAGCTCATGGTCACTCCTTCGACCTCACCGTCACGGCCCTAGAAGGTTAGCCGCTCGGCGCGGCCGAAGCCTCCTCCCGACGGACGACCGCCCGAGGAGCATCCAGGCAATCCCATCGGATCCCGGCGTCACCTGCACCGGCGCCGTCGCGGCCCCAGCCTAGGCTGGGGCCCGTGCCGCCCGACCCTGTTCCCGGCCCTGTTCCCGGCCCCGTTCCCGGCGCTGTTCCAGCCTTCGACCCGACGCGGCCGGTGACTCTGGCCGCCGACGAGACGCCGCGCGGCTCGGTCGCCCTGCGCCGCCGGTCGCTGGAGCCCGCCGGCACCGGCGAGGTGTACGAGCTGATCACCAACGGCACTTTCGTCATGGACACGCTGGAGACCACCACCGAGCGCCTGCTCGCCCGGGCCGCACTGGCGTACGCGCCGCCCGACGCGGCCTGGTCGGTGGTCGTCGGAGGCCTGGGCCTGGGGTTCACCGTGCGGGAGCTTCTCGCCGACGCCCGGGTCGCCCGGGTCGACGTGATCGAGCTCGAGCCCGCCGTCGTCGGCTGGGTACGCGACGGGCTGGTCCCGCCCACCGCGGGCGTCCTCGGCGACGAGCGGGTGCACGCCCACGTCGCCGACGTACGCCGCTGGCTGCCGACCCTGCCCGCGGGCAGCACCGACGCGATCCTGCTCGACGTCGACAACGGCCCTGACTTCCTCGTGCACCGCGCCAACACCGAGGTGTACGAACGCCCGTTCCTCGGCGTCGTCAGGCGCGCCCTGCGACCGGGCGGGGTGGTCGCCGTGTGGTCGGCCACCCGGTCCTCGGCGTTGCGCCGCCGGTTGGAGCGGGAGTTCGGAACCTGTGAGGAGATCCACCGGGTGGTTCCGCGGGAAGGCCGACAGCTCGACTACTACCTCTACGCCGGCCGCGCCGAGGCGTGAGACACGTCACCTCCGCATGGTTGGCCCCGCGTAGCAACGCGATGGGTTGATCCAATCAACATTGACAAGGTATTTCGTTCGGCCGGACGCTCCTGTCATCCGCATCCACGGGAGGTCATCCATGCCGTCCACCGCCACCACCTCGCGCGCCCAGTCCGGCGACCCCGGCAGCCCGAGCGAGCCCGCCAAGCCCGACGCCCCAGCGACCCCCGGCGCCTCCGCGGGTGGCCCGATCGTCGTCCCACCCGGCCTGGCAGGGGTGAGCGTCACCGACACCTCGATCGGCCACGTCCGCGGGCGGGAGGGCTTCTACCACTACCGGCAGTACTCCGCGGTCGACCTCGCCGAGCGCCGTACGGTCGAGGACGTCTGGCACCTGCTGTTCTCCGGCGAGCTACCCGACAGCGAGCAGCGCGCGGAGTTCACCGCCCGCCTCGCCGCGTACCGCGAGGTGCCGGCAGGGGTCCGCGACGTACTGCCTGCCATCGCCGCCGCGGCGCCCGCTCCCCTGGACGGCCTGCGGACCGCGCTCTCCCTCGCCGGCGCCGCCCAGGGCATGCGGCCGATGTGGGACCTGGACGAGGTGGCCCGCCGCGAGGACGCGCTTCGCCTGTGTGCGCAGGTGCCCACGCTGCTGACCGCGCTGCACCGGCTGGCGCGGGGCGAGGAGCCGATCCCGCCCCGCCCGGATCTGCCGTACGCCGCGAACTACCTCTTCATGCTCACCGGCACCGAGCCCCGCCCCGAGCACTCCCGCGCCATCGAGCGCTACCTCGTCTCCACCATCGACCACGGCTTCAACGCCTCCACGTTCACCGCCCGGGTGATCGCCTCCACCGGCGCGGACGTCGCGGCCTGCCTGGTCGGCGCGGTAGGCGCGCTGTCCGGTCCGCTGCACGGCGGTGCGCCGAGCCGCGCGCTGGACGCGTTGGACGCGATCGGTACGCCGGACCGGATCGATGCCTGGGTACGCGACCGCATCGAGAACGGCGAGCGGATCATGGGGTTCGGCCACCCGGTCTACCGCACCGAGGACCCGCGGTCGCGGCTGCTCCGTCGTACGGCCCGAGAACTCGGCGGCGACCTGGTGGAGTTCGCGACGGCGGTGGAGAGCCGGGTGCTCGCGCTGCTCGCCGAACTCAAGCCGGACCGCGAGATCCACACCAACGTGGAGTTCTACGCCGGGGTGGTGATGGAGTTGTGCGGGCTTCCGCGGACGATGTTCACGCCGACGTTCGCCTCCAGCCGGGTGATCGGCTGGTCGGCGCACGTGCTCGAGCAGGCGCGTGACCGCAAGATCATCCGGCCGGACGCGAGGTACGTAGGTACGCCTCCCCCGCAGCCGGTGCCGGAGATCTGACCCGTCAGCTCCGAATGCCGGGCGGCGGGCCGGTGTAGAGGGCGCGGGGCCGGAACCGCAGCCGATGGGGGTACTCCTCCAGCGCGTGCGCGACCAGCCCCGCGATCCGCCCGAGCAGGAAGATCATCTCGCCGGACCCTTCTGTCAATCCGAACTTGACAGCGAGTGCGGCCAGCGCCAGGTCCACGTTGGGTGCCGGGCCGCCGTGCCGGCCGACGACCCGCACGAGTTCGGCGACGATGTCGTCAACCCCGCCTTGCGCGGCCCGCTCACTGCTCGCCTCGCTCACCGGCGTACCACCCGTTTCGTCAACCGGCGTACCGGCGACGCGTACCAGCTCCAGCAGGGCGTCCGCGCGCGGATCCCGCCCGGTGTAGACCTTGTGGCCGAAGCCCGGCAGGGGTTCCCCGCCACGCAGCCGGTCACCGACCACCCGGGGAACCGCCGCGGGGTCTGGTGTCGTGCGCAGCAACGACTCCAGGCCGGAGGCGCTCGCACCGTGCAGGATCCCGCCGCCGGCGCTCAGCCCGGTGAGCACCACGAGGTACGGGTCGGCCCACACCGACGCGGCGACCCGGGCGGCGAGGGTGGAGGCGGCGAGTTCGTGGTCGGCGAGCAGGACCAGCGCCGCGTTCAGCGCCCGGATCTCGCCCGGCCCGGGAGCCCGGTCGGCCAGCCGCGACCACAGCCGCTCGGCGACGGAGAACCCCGGGGCGGGCGAGCGTTCGGGCAGGGAGTCGACGATGCCGGCGATTAGCGCGCGGGCGGACGCCACCACCGCCGCCGGCCGGCGGTCGTCGCGTACGGGATCGGCGGCGGCCAGCGCGGCCACCACCACCCGCATCCGGTCCACCGGCCGGGTGGACGCGGGCAACGCCGCCTGGGCTCGTCGGCCGACCTCGACCGCCGCCGGTGACGCCTCCCACGGTCCGGCGTCCCCGCCCTCGACCTCACCTAACTCACTGACCTCACTGACCTCGCCGACCTCCCCCGACCACAACATCGTGGCGACCGACTCGAACGACTCCGTCCGGGCGAGCACCACCGCGTCGCGTCCCCGGTAGTACAGCGCGCCCTCGGGGTCGAGCAGCGTCAGCCCGGTGTCGATGACCACCTCCAGCGCGCCCGCCCGGCCGCCGCGGCGGTTCCTGCTGGCCAGGCGTTCGACTTCGATCCGGTCGAACCGCGACGACCGCCGGTCCGCACCGCGGTGACGGGTCAGCACACCCCGGCTCACGTACGCGTACACCGTCTCGGCCTTCACCCCGAGCAGGTCGGCGGCCTGGGCGGTGGTCATCCAGCGGGTGGACTCGCTCACATCGGCAACCTCATCACATCCGCGTCCGGGCGGCCGGAATAGAGTCGGGCCATGGCGCAGGAGCGAGAGCAGGACTACCGGATCGAACGCGACACCATGGGCGAGGTCAGGGTTCCCGCCGAGGCGAAGTGGCGAGCCCAGACCCAACGCGCGGTGGAGAACTTCCCGATCTCCGGCTCGGTGCTGGAGGGCCAGCACATCCGGGCACTCGCCCTGATCAAGGGCGCGGCGGCGAAGGTCAACGCCGAGCTCGGCGTCATCGACGCCGACCTCGCCAAGGCGATCCAGGAGGCCGCCGCCGCGGTGGCCGCCGGCACCCACGACGCGCACTTCCCGATCGACGTGTTCCAGACCGGCTCGGGCACCTCCAGCAACATGAACACCAACGAGGTGCTGGCCACGCTGGCCACCGAGGCGCTCGGCCGGTCCGTTCACCCCAACGACCACGTCAACGCCTCGCAGTCCAGCAACGACGTGTTCCCCTCCTCCATACACATCGCCGCGACGTACGCCGTCCTCAACGACCTGATCCCGGCGCTGTCACACCTGTCCGACGCGCTGGAGACGAAGGCGGCCGAGTTCGCCGAGGTGGTGAAGTCGGGGCGTACGCACCTGATGGACGCCACGCCGGTGACGCTCGGCCAGGAGTTCGGCGGGTACGCCGCCCAGATCCGCTACGGCATCGAGCGCGTCGAGTCCACGCTCCCCCGCGTCGGTGAGCTTCCCCTCGGCGGCACCGCGGTCGGCACCGGCATCAACACCCCGCCCGGGTTCGCCGAGAAGGTGATCGCCGAACTCGTCGAGACGACCGGGCTGCCGCTGCGCGAGGCCCGCAACCACTTCGAGGCGCAGGGCGCCCGCGACGCGCTGGTCGAGCTGTCCGGTCAGCTCCGTACGATCGCGGTCGGCCTCTACAAGGCGGCCAACGACATCCGCTGGATGGGCTCGGGCCCGCGCGCCGGACTGGGTGAGCTGGCGCTGCCCGACCTGCAGCCGGGGTCGAGCATCATGCCGGGCAAGGTCAACCCGGTCATCCCCGAGGCCGCCCGCCAGGTCGTGGCGCAGGTCGTCGGCAACGACGCCGCGGTGGCGTTCGCGGGTTCGCAGGGCGACTTCGAACTCAACGTCATGCTGCCGGTGATCGCCCGCAACCTCCTGGAGTCGATCCGCCTGCTCACCAACGTGAGCGTGCTGTTCGCCGACCGGCTGGTGGCCGGCATCACCGCGAACGCCGACCGCTGCCGCGAGTACGCCGAGTCCTCCCCGTCGGTGGTCACGCCTCTGAACCGCTACATCGGCTACGAGAACGCCGCGAAGGTCGCCAAGACCTCGCTCGCCGAGCGCAAGACCATCCGGCAGGTCGTGATCGAGCAGGGGTACGTCGAGCGCGGCGACCTCACCGAGGAGCAGCTCGACCGGGCCCTCGACGTCCTGTCGATGACGCATCCCTGACCTTCCAGGGCTGGTAATGCTCGAAGAGGCGCGCGAGCCGGCGGCCGGGCCGGCTGGAGTGGCTGGAGTGGCCGCTCTGGTGCGGGAGTTCCACGAGGCGTTCGGGCTCGGGGCGGCGGACACGCCTGTACCGCGTCCGGACTCCTGGCGACTGCGGATCGCACTGCTGCGTGAGGAGTTCGAGGAGTACGTCGACGCCGCCGAGCCGGTGACCTGGTCGCGGTGGCCGACGCGCTGGCCGACATGGCGTACGTGATCTACGGAACGGCGTGCGAGTACGGCATCCCGCTGGACGCCGTACTCGCCGAGGTCCACCGCTCCAACATGAGCAAGCTCGGCCCGGACGGCCGGCCGATCCTGCGGGCGGACGGCAAGGTGGTCAAGGGTCCGGGGTTCTCGGCGCCGGAAATCGCTCCGATCCTGCGCGGCGGTCAGGCGGATTCTTCCGCGGAAGAACTCAGCGGCGGATCCGTGCCGGTTGAGCCGGCTGATCGTGGTGGCCGAGGATGACCACAAGGCGGATCCGGTGATCATTCGCGACTAGGATCGCGATGGTGAGCGTTTCCTCCGACACCACTCCCGAACCCAGCGGCCTGCCCGCGCAGCGCCCCGGCACCGCCGGGATGCGCCCGTCCGGACCGCCGCCGTACTGGCAGCCGGGCACGCAGATCTGGTGGCACTACCGCCGGCGCACCTGGCTGCCGGGGAGCCCGGAGACCGTCCGGCCGATGACGGTCGTACGCGACCACGCCGACGGCCTGGTGGCCTGGCTGGCACCGGGCACACCGGTGCTGCGGCCGGTGCTCACCGACGGCCGCGAGCCGCGTGCGGTCCAGATCGACGACTGGTACCGCGTCCGGGAGAAGCGCTCACTCAAGCGGACCCGGTGGCGCGGTACGGGCATCCTCAAGGTCGCCCCGACCGGAGTCCCCTGGTCGGTCTGGTTGTTCTGGCTGCCCGACGGCACGTTCCGCAACTGGTACGTCAACCTCGAGGACGTTCACGTCCGCGACGACCTGCACGTGGTGACCCAGGACCACGTCCTCGACGTCGTGGTCCAGCCCGACCGCAGCGTGCGCTGGAAGGACGAGGACGAACTCGCCGCCGCCGTACGCTGGGGCCGCTACGACGCCGCCGACGCCGCGGAGTTCGAGAAGGACGCCCGCGCCGTCGAGGAGGTGGTGGCCCGGTGGGGTTCGCCGTTCTGCGACGGCTGGGAGGACTGGCGCCCCGACCCGAGCTGGCCCCTCCCCGCGCTGCCGCCCGACGCCCAGGCCGAGTTCTGACCCACCTTCCGATGCCGGACGACGCCGCGGACGCCGACGTACTCTGCCGGGCGTACCTGTCGCGAGTCCCGCTGAGCACGCCGGAGCGGGCGGCGTTCCCCGACCTGCTCCGGCTGCGCGCGCTGGAGTCGCTGGTGTGGCGGGCGGGCCGATGGCGGCAGGGGCAAGCCCGGCTTGACGAGGTACGCGACCGGCTGGCCGGCGCACGCCGGATCGACCGCTGGCTGGACAAGCACGGCCCTACGCTGGTCGGAGACCTGATCGCCCTCTGAGTACGCCGGACGCGGTACGCGCATGGCCTTCCGGGGAAGGACGCGGGCGACCGGTCCCCTCGGCGAGGCTGGACCGCGACGGGCCGCGGAGCAAGCCGCGGCCGCACCGAGCCGCGGGGCGGCCGCGGCCACCTCGAGCGAGAAGGGCTCAGGTTCATGGCGACACACGACGCATCGGCCGGCACCAGGAGTACGCGCACCGGTGGTCCGGGAGCCGGCAGGTCCGCGGGAGCGCCTGCGAAGGCCTGGCCCTTCACGGCGTTCCGCACCCTGGTCGCCCTGCAGTCGGTCGCGATCTTCGTCCAGGCGATCACCGCCGGGATGATCGTCGCGGGCCGGTCGGGCGCGAAGGACCTGCACGGCGGGACGGCCACCCTGGCGTTCGCGTTCTCCCTGCTCACCCTCGTCGCGGCCATCCTGGTCTGGAAGCCGGGTGGTGGTTCGGCCCGGATCATCGTGCCCAGCGCCGTGATGCTGGTCCTCATCGCCGTCCAGGCCGTCCTCGGCGGTGCGCACCAGAAACTGGTGCACGTTCCGCTCGGGGTCGCGTTGTTCGGCGGCATCATCGTGATGGTCATGCAGGCGTGGTCCCGGCCGGGCGGCGGCTCCCTCACCGCCTCCGCCTCCACCTCCACCTCCCGGTGAGCCTGTCCCGCCGGCAGGCGCTACGACTGTTCGGCGCGGGCGGTCTCGCCGCGCTGACGGCAGTGTCAACCTCGGGTTGCTCCCTGCTGGGAAGCAGCAGCCCGGAGCCCCGGCTGCTGCCCAGCACCGCCGACCTACCGCCGCCGTTCCGGGTACCGCTGCCGATCCCGCCCGTGGCCCGGCCGATCCGCACCGACGCCACCACCGACTACTACGACCTGTCGCCGCGGGTCGCCGAGCAGGAGATCCTGCCCGGCACCCGAACGCAGATCTGGGGGTACGCCGGGCGGTTCCCCGGGCCCACCGTCGACGCGCGCAGCGGCCGCCGGGTGGTCGTCCACCAGACCAACGAGCTGCCGGTGCCGGTGGTGACTCACCTGCACGGCGGGCGTACTCCACCGGCCAGCGACGGCTACCCGACCGACCTGCTGCTCCCCCGGCGCGGCGACTTCCCGACCGGCATGGCCGACCCGCGAGCGCGGGTGACCCGCGGCAGCAGGACGTACGAGTTCCCGCTCGACCAGCCCGCCGCGCCGCTGTGGTACCACGACCACCGGATGGACTTCACCGCTCCGCAGCTGTGGCGCGGGCTGGCCGGCATGTGGTTCGTACGCGACGACGAGGAGGACGCCCTGCCTCTGCCCCGGGGCGAACACGAGCTTCCGCTGATGATCTGCGACCGGTCCTTCGACCCGGACGGCACCCTGCGCTACCCCGCCCTCGACCCGCACCTGCGCGACCGGCCCGGCGTGCGGGATGCCTACCTGGGCGGCGTGCTCGGCGACGTCATCCTGGTCAACGGCGCACCCTGGCCGCACCTCGACGTCAGCGCCGCGCGTTACCGGCTGCGGATCCTGAACGCCTCCAACGCCCGGCGGTACGAACTCACGCTGCGGCCCGCGCCCGGCGGCGCACCGGCGTTCGTCCAGATCGGCAGCGACGGCGGCCTGCTGGCCCGTCCGGTGCCGCGCTCCACGCTCACTCTCGCTCCCGCCGAACGCGTCGACGTCGTGGTCGACTTCGGCAGGTTTCCGGTGGGTACGACGGTGGTGCTCGGCAACGCCGCCGGCGAGGACGGCGCCGCGCGGGTGATGGGGTTCCGGGTCGTACGCCGAGAACGCGACACCACCCACGTGCCGGCCCGGCTGGCGAAGGTCGAGCGGCTCGACCCGGCGAAGGCGGGCGTCACCCGCGAGTTCGCGTTCGAGTCCGGGGACGTGCACGGGCACGACGGCTGGACCGTCAACGGTGAGGCGTTCGACCCGGGGAAGTCCCTCGCCCGGCCCAGGCTCGGCGCCACCGAGGTGTGGCGGCTGACCAGCGACGTGGCCCATCCGGTGCACCTGCACCTGGTGCAGTTCCAGGTGCTCACCCTCGACGGCGAACCACCGAAGGCGGACCTCGGCCGCAAGGACACCCTCGACCTTCGCCCGGCACAGACGGCGGAGATCATCGCCCGCTTCGACGGCTACCGCGGGAGATACGTGATGCACTGCCACAACCTCGAACACGAGGACATGGCGATGATGGCCAACTTCGAGGTCGTCTGACCCCGAAGCCGGCCATCACCACAACGCCGCTTCGACCGGCGGGACAGCTCAGGCAGGTGTGGGTTCGCCGCTCGCGGCGTTGGAGTCGTTCCGTGTCAACCCGAGGTTGGCACCGTCCTTGGGGTCGAACAGGTGGATCTTCGACACGTCCACCCAGAACCTGCCCGGCTGGCCCTCGCGGATCCGGCTGGCGGGGTCGAGGGAGATGATGAGCTGCGGGCGCATCGCCTCCATGTCGAGTTCCTGTGCCAGCGTGTCGATCTCGGCGCGGATCTCCTGCTCGGACTGGTACGGCACGTAGGCGTACTGCTCGTTGCCGAGCCACTCGATCACGTCGACCGTCGCCTCGAACGTCTCACCGCGCTCGCGCTTGGCGGCGTCGACGTACTCCGCGTCCTCGAACGAACCCGGCCGGATGCCCGCCACCAGCAGCCGCCCTTCCAGGGCCCCCCGGTCGTAGAGGTCGGGCAGCGGCACGTTGCCGAACGGCAGCTCGATCCGGCCGTTCTTCACCGTCGCCGGGAGGAAGTTCATCGGCGGCGCACCGATGAAGCCCGCCACGAACAGGTTGATCGGCTGTTCGTACAGCTCACGCGGGGACGCACACTGCTGCAGAACGCCCTTGCGCAGAACGGCAACGCGGTCCCCGAGCGTCATCGCCTCGGTCTGGTCGTGGGTGACGTAGACCGTCGTGGTGTCCAGCTGACGCTGCAGCCGGGAGATCTCGGTCCGCATCTGCCCACGCAGCTTGGCGTCGAGGTTGGACAGCGGCTCGTCGAAGAGGAACGCCTCCGCGTCCCGGACGATCGCCCGCCCCATCGCCACCCGCTGACGCTGACCACCGGACAGCTGGCTCGGCTTGCGCTGCAGGTGCTCGCGCAGTTCGAGCAGGTCCGCGGCGTGCTCGACCTTCTCCTGCACCTCCTGGTCGGACCGCTTGGCCAACCGCAACGGGAACGCGATGTTCTCGTAGACGGTGAGGTGGGGGTAGAGCGCGTAGTTCTGGAAGACCATCGCGAGGTTGCGGTCACGCGGCGCCTTGTCGTTGACGCGTTCACCGCCGATCAACAGGTCACCGGAGGTGATGTCCTCCAGCCCCACGATCATCCGGAGCAAGGTGGACTTGCCGCACCCGGACGGCCCGACGAGGATCATGAACTCGCCGTCGGCGATCTCCAGGCTCACGTCGTTGACGGCCGGATAACCATCGCCGTACTCCTTGACGATGTTCTTCAACTCGATGACTGCCATTGCGCATCAACCCTTCACCGCGCCGGACGTCAGTCCGGCCACGATCTTGCGCTGGAAGAAGAGGACGAGCACGATCACCGGGATCGTGACGACGACCGCGGCCGCCGCGATCGCGGCCGTGGGTTGTTCGAAGAAGGACTCACCCGTGAAGAACGCCAACGCCGCCGGCACCGGCCGGGCCGCGTCGGAGGCGGTCAGCGAGATGCCGAACACGAAGTCGTTCCAGGCGAAGAAGAACGTCAGGATGGCGGCGGTGAACACACCGGGAGCCGCCAGCGGAACGATCACCTTGCGGAACGCCTGCCACTGGGTGGCACCGTCGACCTGGGCGGCCTGCTCCATCTCCCAGGGGATCTCCCGGAAGAACGCCGAGAGCGTCCAGATCGCCAACGGCAGGGTGAACGACATGTAGGGGATGATCAGCCCGAGCCAGGTGTCGTACAGGCCGAGCGTCCGCCACATGTCGAACAGCGGCGGCACCAGGGAGATGGTCGGGAACATCGCGATCGCCAGCGCCATCGACAGCACCAGCTTCTTGCCCTTGAACTCCAGCCGGGCGATGGCGTAGGCGGCCAGCGTGGCCAGCACCACCGACGCCACGGTGGAGATCAGCGAGATGCCGACGGAGTTGCGCAGGGCGCTCAGGAACAGACCCGAGTCGAACACCGTGCGGTAGTTGTCCAAGGTGGCTTCGGTCGGGAAGAAGCCCGGAGTGTTGGCGTCCTTCTTCAGCGACAGCGACAGGATCCACGCCACCGGGAACAACGTGTAGAAGACGATCGCCAATCCGGCGACGGCCCACCAGACCTTGCGGCCGTTCATCACCGATCACCTCGCACCTGGGACAGGTCGGTCCGGAACAGCTTGATGAAGACGAAGGCGATGATCAGCACGGTGAGGAACAGCAGCACCGACACCGCCGAGCCGAGCCCCACCGCCGTTCGGGTGATCATCTGCCGGTACGCCAGGAAGGAGACCGTCTCGGTGCCCTGCGCGCCGTTCGTCATCACGAACACGCTGTCGAAGATGCGGTAGGCGTCCAGCGTGCGGAACAACAGCGCGACCATGATCGCCGCCCGCATGTTGGGGATGGTGACCTTCCACAGCCGCTGCCACCAGGTGGCGCCGTCGACCTTCGCGGCCTCCTGCAGGTCTTCGGGGACCTGCGCCAGCCCGGCCAGCAACAGCAGCGACATGAACGGCGTCGTCTTCCAGATCTCCGACATCGAGATCGCCGCGATCGAGGAGCCGAACTGCGCGAAGACGTCGTAGTTCTGCAGGTGGAACCACGAGTTGAAGAACCCCGAGTCGGGCGCGAACGCGAACTTCCAGGCGAACGCCGAGACCACCGTGATGATGCCGTAGGGCACCAGGATGGCGGTGCGCACGATGCCCCGCCCGAACAGGATGCGGTGCATCACCATCGCGAACGCGAAGCCGATGATGAGCTCCACCACGACGGTGATCACCGTGATCAGCACGGTGACGCCGACGTCGCGCCACCACAACCCGTCGCTCAGCACCATCGTGTAGTTGGCCAGGCCGACGAACCGCCGGGACTCCGGGTCGGTGATCCGGTAGCTCTGCATGGAAAGCCACACGGCCTGCAGCATCGGATAGGCCGTGACCGCCAGCATCACCACGAAGGCCGGAGCGCACAGGTACCACCCCAGGCGCTGTTCGTGGCGGGCCCGGTCGGTCAGTCTGCGTCGGGCGGTCGAGGGAGCGGTTTTGTCCAGTGTCGTTGTCGTCATGGTTCCTCCCCTCCGCCTCAGATCAGCTCTTTGTCGTGGAGAACCGCGACGATCAGCCGCGCCGTGGCCCCGGGAGTCCAGCTCGGGCTGACCGCCGACGCCGGGTGCCAGGTGCGCTGGATCGCCGCGGTGATGTCGGGGTAGTACGGCGTGATCGGCCGGGGCGCGCCCTGGTCGACCGACTTTCGCAGCAGGTCGGCCATCGGGAACGCCTTGCGGATCTCGGGATCGGCGTAGACCGACTCCACGGTGGGCAGCAGGCCCTCGCCGAGCATGTACTCCTTCTGGCTGGCCGGCGAGGTGATGCAGCGCACCGCCTCGACCGACTCCTTGGTGTGCTTGCTGAACGCACCGACGGCGAGGTTGATCCCGCCCAGCGGCGGCGCACTCGGCTTGCCCCGAACGACACCGGGCCAGCGGGTCCAGCCGAAGTCGTCAACCTTGGCTTGCTGCTCCTTGATCTGCTTGTCGAGCGCGGCCCGCTTGCCCGCCGGAGCACTCTTGCGCTGGGCCTTCAGGTCGTTCAGGGTGCCGGTCTCGGCGGTGTAGACGAACGGCCAGTTGGTCATGAAGCCGCCGTTGCCGGCGTTGAAGCCGGCCTGGCTGGTGCCCTCGTCGGAGTTGCTGATGTCGGCCGAGGCGGCCTTCGAACGCCCCAGCGTGCGCAGCACGTCGGCGGCGGCGCGGCCCGCGGCGGAGTCGATGGCGGGCGTGACGTCCTTGCCCGCTTGGGGATTCATCAGGATCTTCCCACCCGCCGAGGCCACCAGCGAGTTGATCAGCACGGTGTAGCCCTCGTAGCGGGACGCCTGCACCTGCACGGTTGTGTGGGTCTTCTCCGCGGCGGAGATGACCTGCTTCCACGTCACGTCGGAGTTGGGGCCGAGGTCGAGGCCGGCCTTCCTGGCAACGGATCTGTGGTACCACAGCAGCTGGGTGTTGGTGTTGAACGGGACGGCGTACAGCTGGTTCTTCCACTTCGCCGCCTCGAGCGGGCCGGAGAGCATGCCCTTGGTGAGCTGACTCGCCTGGCTGCCTTCGAACTTGTGCAGGAACCCCGCGTTGGCGAACTCCGCGAGGTAGGGCAGGTCGAGGCTCATCAGGTCGATGCCCTGGTCACCGGCGGCGAGCCGGCGAACGAGTTGCTCCCGCTGGGCGGTGGAGTCGCGGGGCAGCAGCGCCGTGGTGATGCGGTATTTCCCGCCGGCCTGCTGCGTGCACTTCTGCGCCAGCTTCGCCTGGCCGCCGTTGTCGGGGTTGATGTACCAGGTCACGACCGGCGGTCCGGATTCGCTCCCGCACCCGGCCAGGGCCGCTCCGGCCACGAGGGTGAGCGCCGCGAACAGCGCTGCCCGGCGGCGTCCGGCAATCTTCGACTGCGGTCTCCGGCTCTTTCGGCCGGCTGCGTCACGCACTGCGCCTCCAGGTCGACTCGCCTGCGCGTTCCTACGGTCAGATCACGATCAGACAGGATGAACGAATGGTCATGGAGGACTTTTGTCCCGTTCCTTCATCCTGTCGCACTTGACCGATTCCGCAACACCGCCACACCACGAGATCGCAGGCCGGCGGCCCGTGCGTCCCGGTTGTGTGGATCCGGCGGCGCCACTCTTCGGCAGGGGCGCGGGTCGCATCCGCGACCCCGAGCTGTGGAAACCCGGGGAGAGTAACAGGCAAGGGGTGCTTGCGTCGTTGACGACGGCAGTCCGGAAACCGTGTCCGGACAGCAGATTGCCGGGCACTCCGGACGAAACGCGAGCTGTGATTCAGGTCTCGCGTACCGGCTCAGTACCGGTGGATCGGCTCAGCGCCAGTGGATCGAGTCAGGACCAGTGGATCGAGTCGGGACCGATCGGCTCGGGACCGACCGGCTCAGTACCAGTTGTGGGCCTGCCACCACGACCAGGCACCGCAGGGAGTGCTGTAGCGCGACTCGATGTAGGCCAGGCCCCACTTGATCTGGGTGGTGGGGTTGTCGCGCCAGTCCGAGCCGTACGCCGCCATCTTGCTGCCGGGCAGCGCCTGGGGAATGCCGTACGCGCCCGAGCTGGCGTTGACCGCGTGGTGGTTCCAGCTGCTCTCCCGGGTCCACATGGTCACCAGGCATTGGTACTGCACGTCGCTCCAGCCACGGGCGGCCACCAGGCGGGCGGCGATCTCCTTCGGCGAGCCGTAGTCCATCCGCGCCCGCTCCTGGGCCGCGGCCCGCTCGCGCGCACGGGCCTCACGTTCGGCCGCACGGGAGGCCCGCTCGGCGGCACGGAGCCGCTCGACGGCGGTGCGGTCGATGACGTCCTCACCCGTCGCGGGGACGACCTTCTCCGGCTTCACCGTCACGGTCGGCGTCGGCTTCGGGGTCACGGTGCGCGTGGTGTGCCGCGGCGTCGCGGACTTCGGCTTGAGCTCGGCGGCCCGCTTCGCGGTCAGCGCTCCGCGGCCACCGAGGTCGGACACGGCGAGGTTGTTGAGCGTGCCGGTGCGGTGACTCCCGGCCACCAGGACACCCGCGCCGACCGCGCCGGTCACCCCGAGGCTGGCCGCGGTGACTGCGGCGAAGGCGGGGCTGACCCGGAATCTGCGCCGGGCCCGCTCCGTCCCCTCCGCCGGAGCGAAGAGCGCGATGACGTCCGGTTCCCGAACCTCGACCGCCTCGCGTACGTCGGCGACTTCGAGTACGTCGACCGCCTCACGTACGTCGACCGGCTCGGGAACGACCTCACGTACGTCGGCGGCCGCGGGTACGTCGACCAGCTCGCGGACGTCGGCGACCTCGCGTACGTCGATCACCTCGCGGGCCGCGACCGGAAACGCCGGCGCCGGCATCCAGGTGGCGTCGGCCCGCCTGGCCCCGGTCGAAGGGGCCGTCGGCCGGGTCGTGAATCCTGCGCCGCGTCCGCGCGCCCGATGCTTCGCGGGTGCCCGGTGCTTACCGGCGTAGCTCGCCACACACGCCTCCAGAGATCTCTCGCGACCTGGCCGGAGCCACACCGCGTCGGACTACAGTGCGTACGGTTGCCTACGGTACGAAACGAAGTGGAGGCTTTCGGTCACCTCGCGGTGGTGTCGGGGTCGTCACCTCGGCGACTACCCCGGCCGTCCTCACAACGAGATGTCCTCGAGCATCTCCGTCACGAGGGCGGCGATCGGCGAACGCTCCGAGCGGGTCAGCGTCACGTGCGCGAACAACGGATGCCCCTTGAGCTTCTCGACCACTGCCACTACTCCGTCATGGCGCCCGACTCGCAGGTTGTCCCGCTGACCAACGTCGTGAGTCAGGACAACTCGGGAACCGGCACCAATCCGGGACAATACCGTGAGGAGTACGTTGCGTTCCAGTGACTGTGCCTCGTCGACCACGACGAAGGCGTCGTGCAGGGACCGTCCGCGGATGTGGGTGAGCGGAAGCACCTCCAGCATTCCCCGGTCGATGACCTCCTCCACGACGTTCGCGTTGGTCACCGCACCCAGCGTGTCGAACACAGCCTGTGACCAAGGCGCCATTTTCTCCGCCTCGCTGCCCGGTAGATAGCCCAGATCCTGTCCGCCCACCGCGTACAGCGGCCGGAACACCACGACCTTGCGGTGCTGGCGGCGTTCCATCACCGCCTCCAGACCGGCGCACAGGGCCAGCGCGGACTTTCCGGTTCCGGCCCGCCCGCCGAGGCTCACGATCCCGATGTCGGGGTCCAGCAGCAGGTCCAGGGCGACGCGCTGCTCGGCCGAACGGCCGCGCAGGCCGAACGCCTCCCGGTCGCCGCGGACCAGGCGTACCCGCTTGTCGGGGGTGACCCGGCCCAGGCCGCTGCCACGCTCGGACAACAGCACCAGGCCGGTGTGGGTGGGCAGCTCCCGGGCGGCCTCGAGGTCGACCGACCCCTCCGCGTAGAGCGTGTCCAGGTCGGCGCCCGCCAGGTCGACCTCGACCATTCCGGTCCACCCGGTCTCGACCGGCAGCTCCGCGCGGTACTCCTCGGCGACCAGGCCGACGGCCGACGCCTTCACCCGCAGCGGCAGATCCTTGGAGACGAGTACGACCTCCCGGCCCTCCGCGGCCAGGTTGAGTGCCACCGCGAGGATGCGGGTGTCGTTGTCGCCCAGCCGGAAGCCGACCGGCAGAACCTCCGGATCGGCATGGTTGAGCTCGACGTGCAGGGTGCCTCCGGACGTACCGATCGGCACCGGCTCGTCCAGCCGGCCGTGTCGTACCCGAAGCTCGTCGAGCAGCCGGAGGGCGGTCCGGGCGAAGTAGCCGAGCTCGGGGTGGTGCCGCTTGCCCTCGAGTTCGGTGACCACCACGACCGGCAGCACGATCTCGTGCTCCTCGAAGCGCCGCAGCGCGTTCGGGTCGGCGAGCAGGACGCTGGTGTCGATGACATACGTACGGTTGGCGTGCGGGTGACCAGCGGATGAGTCCACAGCCTCGGTCGAGGTCGGCGCCGACAGCTCAGACAGCTCGGACTGCGCAGATGACTGAGACGACTCGGGAGCAGCCACGTTCGGTCCCCTTCGGACCCGCGGCGCGCACCCGGCGCCCGGTCCTGAGTGCGAGCAACTGGCCGGGACCGGCCGTCGGGCCGGGTGCCGGCCCGCCTCGTGCCGGGGGTTTGCCACCCCGGGGCGCGATCGTCGTGCGTGGCCCGCTCCGCCTTTCGGCGGGAGGAGGACTGCTGCACACGCATCGATGGGCCTCCCGGACGGCCGGGGATGATCCGGCCCGTCAGATTCGACGGTACGTGCCAAGCGGGCGGCCGAACAGAGGGACACGCAAGCCGGTGGATGAAGCCCGTGTTGCGCCCGCCTTGCCGGCGAGCGAATTCGTCAAAGGCCGTAGCGGCGGTTTCGGGCGGCGTAGGCCCGGATCGCCCGGAGAAAATCGACCTTCCGGAAATCCGGCCAGAGTGCCTCGCAGAAGAAGAACTCGCTGTAGGCGCTCTGCCACAACAGGAAGTCCGACATCCGCAACTCCCCCGACGTGCGGATCACCAGGTCGGGGTCGGGCTGACCCTTGGTGTAGAGGTGCGCGGCGATGTGTTCGACGTCGAGCACCTCCGCGAGGTCCTCGATGGTCGTGCCCTTGTCGGCGTGCTCGTGCAGCAACGCCCGCACCGCGTCTGCGACCTCGCGCCGGCCGCCGTACCCCACCGCGACGTTGACCAGCAGGCCGTCGACGGCAGCGGTGGTCTCCTCGGCGTCCTTGAGCACCTGGGCGATCCGCTCGGGCAGCAGGTCGCGCGCGCCGACCGGATGGAGCCGCCAGCGCCCGGTCGCGGCGAGCTCGCCGACGAGCCCCCCGATGACCTCCAGCAGCGGGTCGACGTCCGCGGCCGGGCGGTGGAGGTTGTCGGCGGAGAGCATGTAGATCGTGACGACGCGTACGCCCACCTCCTCGCACCAGCCGAGGAAGTGCGGCACCTTGGCGGCACCGGCGTCGTAGCCGAAGCGCACGTCGTCGGCACCGGCCGCGCGCGCCCATCGGCGGTTGCCGTCGATCATCACCGCGACGTGCCGTGGCACCCGCTCGGACGGGATCGATGCCGTCAGGCGGCGCTGGTAGATGCGGTACAGCAGGCCGGGCAGGGCCATCGTCACCTCCGAAACGCTGAACCGAGGCTACCGCCGACGCCTTCGGCTCCGCTCGGTGACCGGCCGGTACGGCGTCGCGACCCCCGCCTCCGGCGTCACGTCCCCGGGCAGACCTAAGCTTCCGGCATGCGGATCCTGAAGTACACCCACTCCCTCGTCCGGCTGGAGAAGAGCGACCGGGCGCTCGTGATCGACCCCGGCTCGTTCAGCGAGGAGGAGCCGCTGGACGGCGCGGAGGCCGTCCTGATCACCCACGAGCACACGGACCACCTCGACGTGGACAAGCTGGCCCGGCACCCCGATCTGCAGATCTGGACCAACGCCGCGGTCGCCTCCCTGCTGACCGACGTCGACCCCGACCGGCTGCACGTGGTCGCCGCCGGCGAACACTTCACCGCGGCCGGCTTCGAGGTAGGTGTGTACGGCGAACTGCACGAGGTGATCCACCCCGACCTGCCGCCGGTGCCCAACATCGGCTTCTTCGTCGACGACTCGTTCTTCCACCCCGGCGACGCGTTCACCGTGCCCGACCGGCCCGTCGACACGCTGATGGTGCCGACGTCCGCTCCCTGGCTGAAGTCCTCGGAGTCGATCGACTACATCCGCGCGGTGCGCCCGCGGCTGGCGGTGTCGGTACACGACGGCCTGCTGAACGACATCGGGCTCGGCCTGGTGGACAACCTCGTGGGCGGGATGGCCGAGCAGGCCGGGTCGGAGTTCCGCCGGCTCGCGTCCGGCGGGTCGATCGACATCTGACCCGGGCCGCGCGGAGCCGGGGCCTGGGAACGCCGGCGAGGCCGGACCTGGGATCGTTGGGCTCATGCCGCGTTACGCCCTGCTCGTGCTGCCCGCCACCAACCGGGTGTACGCCGAGGCCTCGGTCGACCTCACCCGCGCCGAGCTCGGCGTCTTCTCCGAGTCCGTGCTGGGCGGACGGATCACCGACGTGGCCGAGGAGACGCTGGGCGGCGTCCCGTACGTCACGTTCGGGGTCGCCGAGCCGCTGGGTGCCCGCGACGTCGCGTACCTCTCCCTGCTCTCCTCGGCGTACGCGCTGTTCGAGCTCCGCGAGCTTGGCGAGCTCCGTGGCGAGGGCGGGGACGCCGAGGCGGCCGGGCCGCTGCTGAGCCCAGTGACGCTGACGCCGCTGGACCAGTTCGACGACGACCTGCTGACCATCCAGAAGTACGTCGGCAAGACCAACGAGTTCTTCACCAAGCTGCTGCTCAACGTCACCGTGCTGGCCTCGGAGTCGGCCGGTGAGCTGCTCGACCGCAGGCTGCGGATCCTGGACCCGCTGTGCGGGCGCGGCACCACGCTCAACCAGGTGCTGATGTACGGCTGGGACGCCGCGGGCATCGAGATCGACGGCAAGGACGTCGAGGCGTACTCCGGCTTCCTTCGTACCTGGCTCAAGCGCAAGCGGCTGAAGCACCAGGCGGAGCTGACCCCGATCCGGCGCGACCGCAAGGTGCTGGGCCGGAGGTTCCACGTGACGCTGGCCGCGGACAAGGCGGCGTACAAGTCCGGCGACGCGCTCGACCTGACCGTGGTGAACGCCGACACCCGTAGGGCACGCGACTTCTTCCGGTCCGGTTCGTTCGACGCGATCGTCACCGACGCGCCGTACGGCGTACAGCACGGCAGCCGCTCCGGTGCGCCTGGAGAACTCTCCCGGTCGCCGCTGGACCTGCTGTCGGCCGCGCTGCCCGGCTGGGTGGACCTGCTGCGACCGGGCGGCGCCCTGGGGGTGTCGTGGAACACCCACGTGGCCCGGCGCGAGGACGCCGCCGCCGCGTTGACCGCGGCGGGCCTGCGGGTGTGCGACGACCCGGCGTACCTCGGCTTCCGGCATCGGGTCGACCAGGCCATCCTGCGGGACGTGCTGGTGGCGACCAAACCCCGCGACTGACCGGGGTGCCGACACCCCGGGGTCAGCTCTTCGACTCGTCCTCGGGCTTGTCCTCAGACTGGTCCTCGGCCGCGAGCGGGTCGTCCGCCGAGGTGGCGTCGGGTCCCGCCGCGCGTACGCGTTCGACGTGAGCCATCGCCGTGCGCAGCTCGCCGAGCCAGCTCTCCGCGTGCTTGCCCACCAGCTTGACGCACCAGGCCAGCGCCTCCGAACGGGTCCGGGCGACGCCGGACTCGACGAGGGTGTCCAGCACCCGCCGCTCGGACTGCCGCAGCCGGGTCATCACCGGCACCGACAGCGTGGTGAACGTCTCCCGGGTCTCCCCGCACTGCGCGCCCCAGGCGACCTTCTGGCCGGTGGCGTGCTCGAGCTCGCGGGCGATCCGGATCCGGTCGTCGCGGGTGCGCTCGCGGAACTCCTTGATCCTGCCCAGCTCGGCGGCCGCCCGCTCGGCCGGCGACACGTCACCGTCGTGGCGGGGCGCGGTCAGCTCCCCGACGACGGTGATCTCCTCCCGGTCGGTGGTCAGCTCGACGATCTCGAACCACTCCTGCGGGATCCGGCCGGAGAGCCACCCGCGGATGCGTTCCTCACGTTCCTGCCGTGTCATGTAACGATGATTACACCGTTACGAGCGCCCGGCAAGGCCGCCGAGTCAGCTGGACGTGCCGCCCACCGACTGGCGCTCCTTGCGCTCGGCGAGCTTCTGCCGCCCAAGCGTGACAACTCGCCCGAAGTTGACGTCCCACCCCACACCGAACACCTTCGGCATGAACAGCCGCCGGTCCTCAGGAGCCCACCAGGCGGACCGCACCTTCTCCACGCTCGGAAGGCGGTAGTCGTACGGAACGCCCACGATCCGGCCCTGCCAGGTCCGCTCCGCCGGCGGGCGGCGCAGCTCCCGGGTCAGCGAGGCCGCCACCAGCGCCCCGGTCGTAGCCCAGACCAGCGAGTCCATTCGACGGCCCCGCTTCTTGTTCTTCCGCTTCGACATGGTGCCTCCGCTTCCTGATCGCCTGCATGGATCGGATGTGCTGGTTGTTCGGCGCCGCAGCCGCCGGTCAGGTGGCGCCGCGTACGCCGAGCCGGCGGGCGAGTTCGGCCGGCTCGGTGAGCGGGCGGTCGCAGACGAACCCACGGCAGACGTACGCCGCCGCCCGGTCGTCGACGAGTCCCCGATGCGCCAGCAGCGGGACCTGACCGTCGCCATTGTGGCCGGTTTGCGGCGTTGCGTCGCGCGGTGACGCCTCCGGCGCGCCGACGATCACGACGGTGCCCGGTGCGGGCGAGCGCAGCGCCAGCCGGTGCAGCCGCTCACGGTCCGGATCGTCCGGCGTACCCACGACCGCCACCTCGACCGGACCGGCCAGCAGCGCCTCGGCGACCGCGAGCCCCCAGCCGGCGGCCCTCGGCGCACGGTCGGCGAGCCGGCCCGCCACCGCGAGGGCGCTCTCCGCGGCGACCCGATGACGGTCGGACCCGGTGAGTGTCGCGTAGGTGAGCAACGCACCGGCCGCGGCCGAGCGTCCGGACGGGACGGCGTTGTCGGTCGGGTCCTGCGGACGGCGGACGAGGCGTTCGGCGTCGTCCGCGGTGTCGAAGAATCCACCGTCGCCGGTGCCGAACCGGTCGAGTACGACGTCCAGCAGACCGCCGGCGCGGGCCAGCCAGACGGGGTCGCCGGTGACCCCCAGCAGCGCGAGGTACCCCTCCGCCACGTCGGCGTAGTCCTCCAGGACGCCGGGGCTGTCCCCGCCCACGCCGTCCCGCGACGTACGGACGAGTCGCCCGGCGGCGTCGGTGTGCAGCCGTACGAGCAGGTCGGCCGCCTCGGCCGCCGCCCGGACGTACTCCGGCACCTCCAGCAGCGCGCCCGCCTCGGCCAGCGCCGCGACGGCGAGGCCGTTCCACGCCGCGACCACCTTGTCGTCCCGACCCGGGCGAACGCGCTCCTCCCTGGCCCTGGCCAGCCGCGCGCAGACGTCGGCGAACCACCGCGGGTCGTCGGGGTCGCGCGGGAGCTGGAGGGTGGAGGCACCGTGCTCGAACGTGCCCTGCTCGGTCACCGCGAACGTCCGCGCGGCGGCGGCTCCGTCGTCGGGGCCGAGCACCTCGCGCAGCTGGTCCGGCGTCCAGGCGTAGAACTTCCCCTCCACGCCCTCGCTGTCGGCGTCCAGGGCGGAGGCGAAGCCACCTTCGGGGGTGCGCAGCTCGCGGAGCAGGAAGTCGGCGGTCTCGCGGACCACCCGCTCGGCCAGCGGCGCCCCGGTCAGCCGCCACCAGTGGAGATAGACGCGCAGCAGCAGCGCGTTGTCGTACAACATCTTCTCGAAGTGCGGGACAACCCAGCCGGCGTCCACGCTGTAGCGGGCGAACCCACCGCCGAGCTGGTCGTACATCCCGCCGCGGGCCATCCGGTCACAGGTCTGCTCGACCATTGCCAGGGCCGTGTCCGCGCTGTCGGCGTCGGGCGCTTGGGCGGCCGGCTGCTCGCCGCGGCGTACGGCGGCCCGGAGCAGGAACTCCAGCACCATCGACGGCGGGAACTTCGGCGCCCCGCCGAACCCGGCATTCTGCAGATCGAAGTCGTGCCGCAGCACCTCGACGGCGGCGTCCAGCCGGTCCGCGCCCGGCGCCTGACCGGACGGGAATCCCGTGCCGGCGAGCTGGGCGACGATCGACCCCGCCGACTGCACGACCTCCTCGCGCCGCTCGCGCCAGGTGCGCGCCACCGCCTCCAGCACCTGCGCGAACGACGGCAGCCCGTGGTGCGGCGTCGGCGGGAAGTACGTGCCGCAGTAGAACGGCTCGCCCGTGGGAGTGAGAAAACAGGTCATCGGCCAGCCACCCTGGCCGGTCATCGCCTGGGTCGCCTCCATGTAGACGGCGTCGACGTCGGGCCGCTCCTCGCGGTCGACCTTGATGTTGACGAAGTTCTCGTTCATGTACGCGGCGGTGGTGTCGTCCTCGAACGACTCGTGCGCCATCACGTGACACCAGTGGCAGGCGGAGTAGCCGACGGACAACAGGATCGGGACGTCGCGCTCGCGCGCCTGCGCGAACGCCTCCTCTCCCCAGGTGTGCCAGTCGACCGGATTGTCCGCGTGCTGGCGGAGGTACGGACTGGTGGCGTTCGCGAGACGGTTCACTCCTCCAACCTACGCACGCGCCCACCCACTTGCCCCACCGGCGGCCGCGGAGACCGGATGCCGTCTCGGGCGAAGAGGAGCCCGGGACCCGCACGGTCCTCGCCGGTGCTGAACGACTTTCGGTCGTACGCGCCACCGCCGGACCGTCGTCCGCGCAACGTGAAGTTGACGTCGATTCTTCCGACGACGACCTACCAACGTTCTGAGGACAGGCACGCCCGAGGACCGGCCCACCCAGGAGATCGCTCAGGAGATGAAGTACTGCTCCGGCATCGTCGGTCCGGGACCGGGATACATCCAGCCGTTGAGCAACGAGTCGGGAACGTTGTGGAAGTTGTTGCGTACGATCGCGTAGCCCTTCGGCGGCAGCACGGTCCCGATCGCGTAGAACTGCTCCTTGGCGATCTTCAGGATCTGCATGAAGATCTCGTTGCGCCCGTCGGCGTCCGGCGTCGTCATCAGCTTGCGGTAGAGATCCATCTGCTGCAGTGCGGCACTCGGCGGCTTCTGCTTCGGCGTGGTGTTGTTGAACCAGTTCGCCCAGGGGATCGCGTAGTTGGACTCGCCGCTGAACGGGAAATACCAGCGCGGGTCGAGGATCGCGTCGGCGAGGCCGCCGTCACCGCCCCACACGTTGGCGTCCTGGGAGTTCGCCGTCTTGCGGTCGTACATCAGCGTCCGGTCGATGCCGTTGACGCGGATGTTCACACCGACCTCCTGCCAGTACTTCCGTACCAGCTCCATGCCGTCGGTCCACAGTGCCGACGGGACGGCGACGTCGACCTGGAACGAGATCGCCTTGCCGTCCGGGCCGAGCCGGACGCCGTTGGCGCCGCGCTTGTAACCGGCGCGGTCGAGAAGCTTGTTGGCCAGCGCCACGTCGTACTCCGTGTACTGCGTGGCGAGTTCCTCGTCGTGGTAGTCCGACTCCGGGCGTGGCGCGGCCTGCCACGGTTTACCCTGCCGCTGGAAGACCGCGCTGATCATCTCCTTGCGGTCGATGGCGTGGGACAGCCCGATCCGGAAGTTGCGGTTCTGGAAGACCTCCCGCAGCGCGGCGTTCTTGTGCGCGAGGTTGAGCGCGATGATCAGGTTGTTCATCGAGCTGCCGGTCTCGGGTACGAAGTGGAACTTCCCCTTGTCCCGGCCGGCGGCGAGAACCGGCTTGTTCTGCGGGGTGTTGATGGTGCGCTCCTGCATGTCCAGCTCGCCGTTGACGGCCTTGAGGACCATCGTCTCCTCGTTGTTGATGACGGTGAAGATCACCCGGTCGATGTACGGCAGCTGCGATCCCTCGGTGTCGACCTTCCAGTAGTACGGGTTGCGTTCGGCCACCATGCGCGAGCCGGTGCCGAGCGCGTCCTTGACGACCCAGCCGGTGATCCTCGGGAGCCCCACGTGGTTCCACGGGTCGGCCATCGCCCCGAACAGGTCCACCCAGCCGCCGAACTTGCGCTTCTTCGCGAGCGTGGCGACCGCGGGGTTGTACTTCTTGTGGAACTGCTCGAGGTAGTGGCGCGGCTTGTTGGTGAGCCCCTCGCCGGCGGGTTGGGCGATGTTCGCCAGGAAGAGGCCGTTGGGCGCGCTGAAGACGAACTTCACGGTGACGTCGTCGACCTTCTCCAGCCTGCCCGGCTTGCCGCCGGTGACCAGCCAGGTCGGCGGCTGCGGGTTGAGCTCCTTGTTCATGTAGACGTCGTCGTAGGCGAAGACGATGTCGTCCGCCGTGAACGGCTTGCCGTCCGACCACTTCATGCCGGCCCGCAGCCGGAAGGTGAACTCCGCGCCCGTCGGATCGGTCTCGACCGACTCGGCGATGTTGGGGATCGGCTTCGTCCAGCCCGGATCCCAGTTCACCAACTGCTCGTATCCCACGGTCCGGTACGCCCAGGCCGTGTCGCCCGGGCCCAGCAGAGCCGTCCGCCAGTCCCCGCCGTACGTGCCGAGCTTGTCCACCGGTTTGATCACCCGCGGCTTCTTCGGCAGCCTCTGCCCGAGCGGTGGGAGGTTCCCGGCCTTCACCTCGGCGGCCAGGTCGGGTGCCTGCTTGGTCCGGGGGCCACCGGCGCCGCCGCTCTTGCCGGCCTTGCTGGTGGGATCGGTGGACAACAGGCTGCACCCCGACAGGGACAGCGCGGTGAGCGCGCCGCTTCCCCATGCCAGCAGGTCACGCCGGCTCATGCGCCGGGACTGGTAGTCGTACCGGTTGCCCATGGCCGCTCCCTGCTCTCGCGTCCGTCTCCGACACGTCGCCAGGACGGCAAACCGGGTCGACGGTCCGGGAATGCGCTTACCAGGGTCACAAGATCGCACAGGACGCAGACCACCGCCACGGACCGACTGCGAAGCGTCCTGCTCCGGTCACCCGTTCGGTCTCGGGTGAGGTGTGCCCGGGCGAGCCGGAGGAGTGGTGTCGGTGGCGGCGGATAGCCTGCGGGGCGTGGAAGAAGACCGTGGCACCCGCGCGCCGCGGCCGGGCCGGGGCGGCGCACCTCGGGCGTACGACCTGTACACCGGCGACGTCGCCCGCGCCTACGCGCGCTGGCCTACCCCAACGACGATCATCAGTGACGGTGCCTACGGCGTACGCGGGTTCCACGGCGACACGACCGGCCCCGAAGGACTCGTGGAGTGGTACCGCCCGCACGTGGAGGCCTGGTCGGCGGCCGCGCACCCGTCCACCACGCTGTGGGTGTGGAACACCGAGGTGGGCTGGGCGACGATCCACCCGCTGCTGGTCGAGCACGGATGGGATTACGTCCAGACCATCACCTGGGACAAGGGGATCGCCCACGTCGCCGGCAACGTCAACGGCAAGACGATCCGCAGGTTCCCGGTGGTGTCGGAGGTCTGCGTGCTCTACCAACGCAGGTTCGCGATCGACACCCCCGACGGCCCGATGCCGGTGCGCCGGTGGCTGCGGCACGAGTGGGTCCGCAGCGGGCTGCCGCTCTACCGCGCCAACGAGGCCTGCGGCGTACGCAACGCCGCCACACGCAAATACCTCACCCAGGACTGGCTGTGGTACTGGCCGCCGGGTGAGATGTTCGAGAAGCTCGCGACGTACGCCAACGAGCAAGGCGCCCGCACCGGCTGGCCCTACTTCAGCCTCGACGGCGAGACCGTCGTCACTGCGAAGGAGTGGGACGGCCTGCGTTACCGCTGGAACCACCAGCACGGGCTCACCAACATCTGGCACCGCGGGCCGCTGCACGACGACGAACGCCTCAAGGGGACGCTGCGCCGGGCCGCGCCGCGCGTCTACAAGCCGACGGCGGGCAGTTCGGCCCACCTCAACCAGAAGCCGCTGGAGTTCATGGAGCGGCTGGTCCGCGCGGTGACCGAGCCCGGTGACGTGGTGTGGGAGCCGTTCGGCGGGCTGGCGTCCGGCTCGGTCGCGGCGGTCGCCCTGGGCCGGCGCGCCTACGTGGCCGAACGCGACAAGGGCTTCGCGAAGCTCGCCCGGGAGCGGCTCCGGGTCGCCGACGCCACCGCCGACCCGTCCGCGGAGGAGGCCGCCGTACCCGCCGAACACCACCGCCGACCAACCACGCAGGAGACACCGTGACCGCCGGATCCCCCGCCCCCGCCCCTCACGGCGGCGGCGTCGATGGCGTGGACGGCGGCAGCGGCGTGGACGGCATCGCCGGTCGTACGAGTGGGCTCGGGGCCGGCGCCGACCCTGACGCGGAGGCCGCCGCGGAGGCGGACGGGCTGTTCGCCGCCGAATCGGAGATCCTGGGGCCGGGCGCCCCCGCCGAGCCCGACCTCGACCCCCACGACCCGCTGACCCACCTGCAGACCAGGCTGCGCACCCTGCTGCTCGGCCTGCCGGCCTACTTCGAGTTCAGCAACCACGTCGCAGGCGTCAACGCCACCGACCTGCACAGCCTCAACACCCTGCTGGGCACCTCCATCGAGGGCCAGGTGGTGAAGGCGCTCAACCAGCAACGTCCGCTGTGGGATCCGGACAACGAGTGGCTGGGGTACACCTTCGAACGCCAGTCCCAGCGGTTTCCCGACGTACGCCTGGTCCGCAAGGGCTCGGCGAACGGGCCGGCCATCGCGCTCGGGATCGAGCTGAAGGGCTGGTTCCTGCTGGCCAAGGAGGGCGAGCCGAGCTTCCGGTTCACCACCACGGCGGGCGCCTGCGCAGTCCACGACCTGCTGGTCGTCGTGCCGTGGTACCTCGACAACGTCCTGTCCGGCTCCCCCGTGGCCGCCCAGCCCTACGTCGCGTCCGCGCGCTGGGCCGCCGACTACCGCACCTACTACTGGCAGCATGCCCGCGACGCCGCCCGCGGCACCGACCGCGGCATCCACCATCCCGCCGACGCGCGGCCCTACCCCGCCCGGGACGCCCAGATCGCCGACGTGCCCGCCTACGACGGCGGGAAGAACTTCGGTCGGGTCGCCCGGGTGCGCGGAATGATGGACGACTTCATCCGGGCCTCGCACGAGCTGGAGGTGCTCGGCATCCGGATCCAGGACTGGTACCGCTTCCTGCGCATCCACAGCGACCAGGCCGACCCCGACCAGGTGTCGGAGCTGGTCGAACGCGACCTGCGCCGGGCGCTGCGCGGGCGATCGGCCGCCGCGGCGTCGGAGGCGGCCCGCGCCGTGCGCACCCTCGGCGACGTACTCGGCTCCCGTTAGGTCCTGCGGTCCTGCCGCGCCCGACCGTTGTCCGGATCGGCGTCGGAGGCGGAGAGTGGGGCGGCTCACGCCGGGCCTGGTTGCCCACATACCTGGCTGGGGTATGGTGGAGCACGCGTGACGAGATACCCCTTGGGGGTAGCAGGGAGATTGTCATGGCCAGCACGCCTTCGTCCCGCCGGTCCAGGTCCGGCAAACCGAGCGACGCGGACGTACACCCCGTTCAGGACACACCAGACGCGGGCGACGTCGCCGGCGACGCCCAGGCTCCCAGCCCGTACGCCGGTCACCGGCCGCCGGGTTACCTCGACCAGAAGGACGCGCACCTCAAGCGGCTGCGCCGGATCGAGGGCCAGGTCCGCGGCCTGCAGCGCCAGGTGGAGAACGACACATACTGCATCGACGTTCTCACCCAGGTGTCGGCGGCGACCCGGGCGCTGGAGTCGTTCGCGCTCGGACTGCTGGACGAGCACCTCGCCCACTGCGTGAGTGAGGCGCTGGCCACCGGCGACCAGGACGCGCAGGCCAAGGTCAAGGAGGCCTCGGCCGCGATCGCCCGCCTCGTCCGTTCCTGACTTCAGCACACACGCATCCCACGTACACACCCGCATCCCGGAATCCAGAATGCAGAAGGAGACTCCTGTGGCGCTCACCTCGACCTACACCGTGTCCGGCATGACCTGTGAGCACTGCGTGGCGGCGGTCACCAGCGAGGTCAAGGCCCTCGACGGTGTGTCCGACGTCTCGGTCGACCTCGTGGCCGGTGGGAACTCCACCGTCACCGTGACCAGCAGCACCGAGGTTTCACCCGAGGCCGTCGCCGAGGCCCTGGACGAGGCGGGAGATTACCGCCTCGTCACCTCGTGAGCACCGGAGCGCCGGTCACGACCGGTGCCCAGCAGACCGAAACCGACCCGACCGGCACCCAGCAGACGGCACCCCCGACCCGCGACCTCGAACTCCTCATCGGCGGGATGACCTGCGCCTCGTGCGCCGCCCGGGTGGAGAAGAAGCTGAACAAGCTGGACGGCGTGGTGGCAACGGTCAACTACGCCACCGAGAAGGCGAAGGTCAGCGCACCGGAGACGGTGAGCACCGACGACCTGGTCGGGGTCGTCGAGGCCACCGGCTACACCGCGACCCTGCCCGCCCCGCCGGCACCGTCGTCGACGGACACCACCGCCGGCGGCGCGGCGACCGGGGCCGGCTCCCCCACGGCGTCAGCGGCCGAGGCCGACCCGACCCGGGCACTGCGTACCCGCCTTCTGACCAGCGCGGCCCTCGCCCTTCCCGTGGTCGTACTCGGGATGGTGCCGCCGCTGCAGTTCACCAACTGGCAGTGGCTGGCACTCGCCCTGGCCTCGCCGGTGGCCGTGTGGGGCGCGTGGCCGTTCCACAAGGCGGCGTGGACCAACCTGCGGCACGGCGCGGCGACGATGGACACACTGATCTCGCTCGGCGTGGGCGCCGCCTACCTCTGGTCGCTGTACGCGTTGTTCCTCGGCACGGCCGGTACACCCGGCATGCGGATGGAGTTCTCGCTGCTGCCCAGGCAGGGATCCGGCGCGAACGAGATCTACCTCGAGGTGGCCGCGGCGGTGACGACGTTCATCCTCGCCGGCCGGTACGCCGAGGCGCGGGCGAAACGGCGTTCGGGCGCGGCGCTGCGGGCGTTGCTGGAACTCGGCGCCAAGGAGGTCATGGTCGTACGGGACGGCGTGGAGACGCGGGTCCCGGTCGACCGGCTCGGGGCCGGCGACACGTTCGTCGTCCGCCCCGGCGAGAAGGTCGCCACCGACGGCGTGGTCGTGGACGGCACCTCCGCGGTGGACGCGTCGATGCTCACCGGCGAGTCGGTGCCGGTCGACGTACGCCCAGGCGACAACGTCGTCGGAGCGACCGTGAACGCCGGCGGCCGGCTGGTCGTACGCGCCACCCGGGTCGGGTCCGACACCCAGCTCGCCCAGCTGGCCCGGCTCGTCGAGGACGCGCAGAACGGCAAGGCCCGCGTGCAGCGGCTCGCCGACCGCGTGTCCGGCATCTTCGTCCCCGTGGTGATCGTGCTCGCGGTCGCGACGTTCGGGCTGTGGCTCGGCGCCGGCGGCGGGGTGACCGCGGCGTTCACCGCGGCGGTCGCGGTCCTCATCATCGCCTGCCCGTGCGCACTCGGGCTGGCCACGCCCACCGCGCTGATGGTGGGCACCGGCCGCGGTGCGCAGCTCGGCATCGTGATCAAGGGACCGCAGGTGCTCGAGTCGACCCGTCGGGTGGACACCATCGTGCTGGACAAGACGGGCACCGTGACGACCGGGCGGATGAGCCTGGTCGACGTGTTCCCCGCCTCGGCGACCACCGAGGCGGCGTTGCTGCGGATGGCGGCCGCGGTCGAGCACGCCTCCGAACACCCGATCGCCCAGGCGGTGGTCGCGGGGGCCCGCGAACGCGGCACCGAACCCGTGGCGGTGACCGACTTCCGCAACACCGAGGGACTCGGGGTGTCCGGGTGGGTCGAGGGTGTCGACGGAGTGGACGGCTCGTTCGTCCGGGCCGGCCGGCTGAGCTGGCTACGGTCCGAAGGGGTCGAGGAACCGGCCGAGGAGCTAAGGGCGGACGCCGAGCGGGCCGAGGAGTCCGGGCGTACGCCGATCTGGGTAGCCGAGGGCAACCGGGTCGCGGGTGTGCTGGTCGTCGCCGACACGGTGAAGCCGACCTCGGCGGCTGCCGTGGCGGACTTCCGGGCGCTGGGGCTGCGGCCGGTGCTGCTCACCGGCGACAACGCCCGCGCCGCCCGGGCGGTTGCGGCCGAGGTGGGGATCGCCGCCGACGACGTACTGGCGGAGGTGCTCCCCGCCGACAAGGTGTCCGCCGTCCGTGCCCTGCAGGAGTCCGGCGCGGTGGTCGCCATGGTCGGCGACGGCGTGAACGACGCGGCCGCGCTGGCCCAGGCCGACCTCGGGATCGCGATGGGTTCGGGCAGCGACGTCGCCATCGAGGCGTCCGACCTGACCCTCGCCCGCGGCGACCTGCGGGTGGCCGCGGACGCGATCCGGTTGTCGCGTTCGACGCTGCGCACGATCCAGGGCAACCTGTTCTGGGCGTTCGCGTACAACGTCGCCGCGCTGCCGCTGGCCGCACTCGGGTTTCTCAACCCGCTGGTGGCGGGGGCGGCGATGGCGTTCAGTTCGGTGTTCGTGGTGACCAACAGCCTGCGGCTGCGCCGGTTCACGCCCCGGGCGAGCGCCTAACGTCCGTCCTCGAGGGCGAGACCGGCGAGCTCCACCAGGAAGTCCCCGCAGGCCACCCACAGCGGGGCGGACTCCTCGATCGGACGGCCGTTCAGCGTGGTGCGGCCTTCCGCCACCACAGCGGGAATCGCCGGGGCCAGCCAGCCGTACTTCGCGGCGGCCCCGGCGGCGATCATCCGCCGAACGTCGGCCGGCTCCCCCGACCCCGGCCACGGCCCCGACCACCCGGCCGCGGCCAGCCCGTCGGCGTACCCGCCCACCAGCGTCTCGAACAGCTCCGGCAGCTTCGACGGCGGCAGGTGGAAGTCGGTCACCGCGTCGACGACCAGGTTGCCGAGGTCCTCCCCCAGCGCGCCCACCCCCGCGAACGCCCAGTCGATCACCACCGTCCGCCCGGCGACGTCGAACAGGTTGTGTGGGTGGAAGTCGAGCTGGCACAGCGTGCGCGGCAGCCCGTCCACCACGTCGAGCAGCCGGTGGCGATCCGCCCAGAGCGCCTGGAACGCGGGCACCCGGTCGGCCGGTACGAGCCGCCGCACCAGTGGAGCTGACCACACCCGCGGTTCGGCGGGGTCGGCCTCCGCGGCGCCCCGGGCCGCCCGGCGTTCGACGTACGTGCGCAGCCAGCCCCGGCTCAGCCACGGGCGGTCCAGCACGGGATCGCCGGCCAGGTGCTCCCGGGCCAGGTGTCCCTGCACCTGCCCGAGGTGTTCGGCCGCCAGCCGGTAGCGCGGCAGCGCCCAGGTCGACCCCTCGCGGCCGGCGACGTCCTCCATCCAGATCGCGAGCGTGCCGCCGGGACCGGGCACGACGCCGTAACACGTCGGCGCGCGCAGGTCGCCGGGCAGCGAGCCCAGCAGGCCGTCGGCGAACGCGTCGGCCTCCCGCCGCCAGTGGAACGGGTGCGCCGGGTCCTCGTCCGACCGCCACACCGACCGGCCGCCGTCCACGACGTGGCGAAGCACCTTGACCACGGCCGACCAGTCCGCTCCGCGCACCCGCCAGATGCCGACGGTGGCGATGCCGTCCACGGCAGGGGAGGCCACCGGGTCGACCTCGGCCGCGCGGACCTCCTCGACCGTACGACCGAGCGCGCCGGCCACCTCGGCCGAAACTCCGAACGGCACCTCGTGTCCAGCAGTCGTCAGCTCCATCCGGACCAGGGTGCCCTGCGAAGTGCGGCCATGCCGCAAGGGCACCCTGGTGTCCGCGACGTTCGGCGTCAGTGCGTGTAGGGCCGGTGCAGCGCGCACTCGGGATTCAGCCGTACGCCGAACCCCGGAGTCTCCGGCACGCGTAGCCGGCCACCCACCGGCACCGGCTCGTCCAGCAGTAGCGGATGGAACATCGGGACCACCTCGGTGGCCTGCGGATGCATCATCAGGAACTCCGAGAACGGGCTGTTCCGCCGGGTGAGCACGAAGTGGTAGGAGTACACGCTCGACCCGTGCGGGATCACCGGCACGCCGTGCGCGTCGGCGAGCGCGCTGATCCGGGCGAGCTCGGTGATGCCGCCGCACCAGTTCACGTCCGGCTGGATCATGTCGGCGCACCCCATCTCCAGCAGCAGGCGGAACCCGAACCTCGTCCACTCGTGTTCGCCGGTGGTGACCCACATGCCCGGCGGCACCCGGCGCCGAAGCTCGGCGTAACCCCAGTAGTCGTCCGGCGGCAGGGCCTCCTCGATCCAGCGCAGGCCGAACTCCGCCGACCGCCGGGCGAGCCGGGTGGCGTAGTCGAGGTCGAGCGACATCCAGCAGTCCCAGCTGAGGAAGAAGTCCTCGCTCACCCGCTCGCGCATCGAGGCCAGCTTGTCCAGGTTGGCCCGCATGCCCTCGGGACCCTCGGCCGGCCCGTGCTGCAACGGCAGCTTGCCTCCGACGAAGCCGAGCTTCTCCGCGATGTCGGGGCGCGCACCTGTTGCGTAGAAGACGAGTTCGTCGCGGACCGGCCCACCGAGCAGGGCGTAAACCGGCTCCTGCCGGATCTTCCCCAGCAGGTCGTACATCGCGAGGTCCACGGCGCTGATGCAGTTGACCGCGATTCCCTTGCGGCCGTAGTACAGGGTCGAGGCGTACATCTGGTCCCAGATCTTCTCGATCGAGGTGACCGGCGCGCCCTCCACGAAGCGGGCAAGGTGTTTCTCCACGATGTACGCGCCGGGTTCGCCGGCCGTCGTGGTCGCGAACCCGACCGTTCCGTCGTCGGCCTCCACCTCGACCACGAGCGTGCCGAGCACGTTGAGCCCGAACTTCTGCCGGCTGTCGCGGTAGTCGGGGTAATACGCCATCGGCGTGGCCACGTGGTCGTCGATCCAGTGCTGCTCGGCCTGGTCGTGGTAGTCCGCGCCCCCGCCGCGCACGACATACGCGCGGACCTCACGTACCTTCGGCATGCCCATCGAACTCACTCCCCTTCGTCGGTTCGTGCGGCGCGGAACGCCTGCCCCTGCGTACGAAAGTTGGCGCCGACCGGCCAGGCTCGGACGGACCTGAACTCTGGCCTCACGTCACCTGTCGGCGTAGGTTATGCGGAGTTTCAGCTCGGTGAACCCGAGTTCACGTATCCGAACGATCGACGTCCGGAGGCGTATCCGTGAACGACCCGGCCACCGGCGTGGTGAAGTCGGCCGAACGCACCCTCGCGATTCTGGAGCTGCTCACCCGGCACGAGGAGCCGCTCACGTTCACCGCGATCGCGCGAAGCCTGCGTTATCCGCGTTCCAGCCTGCACGGCCTGCTGCGGACACTGGTGGAGCGCGGCTGGGCGGAGTTCGACCCCGACCAGCGCTGCTACTCCCTCGGCCTTCGCACCCTGGAGGCCGGCAACGCCTACACCCGCACGCTCGGGCTGGTCGAACGCGCACTGCCGTTGATGGAACGCATCCGCGACACCATCGACGAGACCGTCCAACTGGCGGTGCTCGACGGAGTGCACAACGTCTACGTCGCGAAGGTCGACGGACGCCAGACCCTCACCCTCGCGTCCGAAGTCGGCCGCCGGCTGCCCGCCCACGCCACCGGGGTCGGCAAGGTGCTGCTGGCCGGCCTCCGCCACGACGACCTCGACGCGCGCCTGTCCGCGGGTCCGCTGCCGGCGTTCACCCGGCACACGGTGACCGACAAGGCGAGGTTGCTCGGTCAGCTGCGCACCGTGTCCCGGCGGGGGTTCGCGGTGGACAACGAGGAGTACACCCTCGGCATCCGCTGTGTCGCCGTACCCGTGTACGACGTCAGCCGGCGTACGGTCGCCGCGTTGAGCGTGTCCGTCCCGGCGATCCGCTGCACACCTGCCCACCGGGAGAACGCCCACCGGCTGCTGACCGAGGCGGCGCACCGGCTGTCGGTCGCGCTGGGCTACGAACGCCAGCACCGGACAGGACCGACCTTGAGGAGTGGTGACCGCCCATGAGTGAGTTCCGCGTCGACGTGCTGCCCCTCGGCCGGGGCGACGTACCAGGGCCGGAGCTGTTCTGGATGAGCGGCTGGGACGAGTGGCACACGTTGTTGTTCCAGTCGGTCCTGCTGCGCGGCGACGGCGTCACCGCGCTGGTCAACACCGGTCCGGCGCGCGACCTCGAACCCATGAACGCCCACTGGGAGAAGGTGCTCGGCGCAAGGGCCCGGATGCGGCGCGAGCCCGGTGAGTTCGTCGTCGACCAGTTGGCGAGGTTCGGCGTCACACCCGAGGACGTCACCCACGTCGTCCTCACGCCGTTGCAGCTCTACACGGTGAGCAACGTCGCGTTGTTCACCAACGCCCGGATCTGCGTCGCCGAACGCGGCTGGGTGCACTTCCACACCACGCACGCGCACCCGCACGACAACCGGGCGACGTCCCTGCCCGACGACGTGCTCGTCCACCTGGTGACCGAGGCCTGGCCCCGGGTGCGGCTGCTCGCCGACGAGGACGAGCTCGCACCCGGCCTGCGCACGTGGTGGAGCGGCGTACACCACCGCGCGTCGGTCGTGGTGGAGGCGGACACCCCACGTGGCGTGGTGGCGATCTCGGACAGCTTCTTCGTGCTGGACAACGTGGAGAAGAACATCCCGATCGGGATCAACGAGAACATGTACGAGGCGATCGCCGCCTACGAGCGGGTACGCCGCACCGCCGACGTGATCGTACCGCTGTACGACCCTCGTAACTTCGAACGCTTCACCGACGGGAGGGTGGCGTGAGCGGCGGCATGAGCGGCGGGGTGAGCGGCGACCTGGACGCCGGCACGTGCCGGACGGTGCTGGTGACCGGTGCGGCCCGCGGCATCGGCAGGGCGACCGCGGCGAGGTTCGGCCGCGAGGGTGCCCGGGTGGTCGTCAACTTCCCACCGGGCGAACGCGAGTACGCCGAGCAGACCGGCGCGCTGGTCCGCGAGGAGGGCGGGACGCCACTGCTGGTGGAGGCCGACGTCGCCGACCCGGCCGCGGTGACGGAGATGGCCGCGATCGTGCATGCGACGTGGGGGCCGCTGGACGTGCTGGTCAACAACGCCGGCATCTGCCCGTTCGCCGACTTCTTCGACATCGACGTGGAGTTGTGGGATCGCGTCCAGCACGTCAACCTTCGTGGCGCCTTCCTGGTGACGCAGGCGTTCACCAGGGCGATGGTCGAGGCCGGGCGCGGCGGCCGGGTCCTGTCGGTGTCGTCCATCTCTGCCTGGGTCGGCGGCTCCCAGCAGGTGCACTACTGCACCACCAAGGCCGGGATCAGCTCGCTGATGAAGAGCCTCGCCATCGTGCTCGGCCCGCACGGCATCACCTGCAACGCCGTGCTGCCCGGCGCGATCGCCACCGACATCAACAAGGCCGACTGGACCGATCAGGCGAAGGTCGACTACTTCCGCTCGCGCATCCCCGCCGGCCGGATGGGTGAGCCGGCCGACGTCGCCGGGGTGCTGTGGCTGCTGTCCCAGCCGGAGTCGGCGTACATGAACGGTTCCGACGTACTGGTGGACGGCGGTATGTTCGTCAACCTGCAGTAGCGGAGACGGCTGACCGGGGCGGGGAGACAGGCGTGAGCGACATCGTTGTCGAGGAGGCGTCGGCGCGGGACGAGGCGCGGTGGCGGGCCGACTGGCTGGAGCGCCGCGCGGAGCAGTGGCGCCGGCAGGGCCTGGCGGACAACGACGTCGCCGGGCACGTCGAACGCCTGGACCGGATGCGGGCCGACGCCGCGCCGCACCCGGTGTGGACGCTCCGCTCCGGCGGGTCGACCGGCGCCGCGGAGACCGTGGGGTATGTCGCGGCGGCAAGCCGGACGGACCCGGTCAGCCGGCGGGCGATCCTCTACGACATCTGGGTACGCCCGGACTGGCGCGGGCGCGGTATCGGTTCCGCGGCCCGCGCGCACGTCGAGGACTGGGCTCGGGCGAACGACCTGCCGCGGGTGGGGACCACCATCGACCCGAACGACCCGGCGCAGGCTGCGTTGTTCGGCTCGTACACCGTCACCGCCCAGCACATGCAGCGGACACTGGACCGACCGCCACCGCCCGAACTCCCCGAGGGCCTGGCCGGCCGAGCGATGACGGAGGGGGAGTTTCCGGCCTGGCGCGAGCAGGACGTCGTTGGCTACGCCGACGAGATCGCCGTCGGCCGGGCGCTGTCCCCCGAGGACGCGCTGGCCCAGGCCAACGCGGAGTTCGACGAGCTGCTGCCGGACGGCCTGGCCACCGCGAACCACAGCATCCTGGTGCTCGAGACCGGTGACGAACCGCCCGGGCAGACGTACTCCGCCATGATCTGGCTCCGGCACCACCTGGAGGCCGGCCGTGCGTTCGTCTTCGGCGTCTCGGTGGTGCCCGAGCGCCGCGGCCGCGGGCTGGGCCGGGCGGTGATGCGGCTCGGCGAACTCGCGGTGCTCGCGGCCGGCGACCCGGTGCTGGCGCTGAACGTCTTCGGCCCGAACACTACGGCGATCAACCTCTACACCAGCCTGGGCTACCAGGTCACCGACCGGTCCCTCGTCCGGGAGCTGGCCGACTGAGCCGACCTACGTCGCGGAGCCGAGCTCAGGCCACGTCGAACTCGTTTCCTTCGGGGTCGGCGAGGACGATCCAGCGCGAACCTCCCTCCTCACGGCCCTCCCCCAACCGGGTCGCGCCGAGGCCGCACAGCCGCTCCGCCTCCGCGTCCACCTTGTCGGCCCCGACGTGCAGGTCGAGGTGCAGGCGGTTCTTGCCCTGCTTGGGTTCGGGAACGGTCTGGAAGAGAATCCGGCCGCCCTGCCCGACGCCGGTCCCGGCGTTGACCGGGTGCTCGGGGTCACGGATCCCGGCGGCGGTCCGCCAGGCCAACCGCCCGTCGACCTCGACCAGGTGGTCACGGATCGGTGCACCCTCGGCCAGCAGGGACTCGATCAGTGGCGAGTGGTCCTCGACGACGTAGTCCAGCGCCTGCGCCCAGAAGCTCGCCAGCAGGTGGGGGTCGGAGCAGTCGATGCACACCTTGTATCTCACGGCCATGCGCCGACCCTAGAACCCACCACCGACAGGAGCCTGCGCCTCACGTGAGGCGCAGGCCGTCACGCAGGCCGTCACGCGGGCAGCAACCGGATCCGGGTCGTCGCGGACCGCTCCACCGCCGCGCGGCTGTACAGCAGCGGGGCGAACTCGCCGTTGCGCCACAGCTCTGCGAGGTCGCGGTAGTGCGGGCTGCGCGGGTCACCCGACTGGCCCGGGGTGTTGACGAACACCGAGTTGTCCCACTCGCCGACGTCGACCACCACCCGGGCGGACGCGCCGATGGTCTGCACGAAGTCGCCCGGGAGGTACGGCGCGGCGTTCAGGGTGGTCCCGGAGCCACCGGCCGGGAACGGACCCACGTCCAGCTTCGGGTCCACGAAGCCCAGCGGGTGCGGCTGGTGGTTGCGGTGCAGCGCACCCCAGCTCCATCCGTGCGGGTCCGGGCCGAGCAGGTCCTCCACGTCGGCGACCGCGGCGCGCAGGGTGGCGAGGAGCAGGTCGTCCCGTCGCCGGTCCGCGTCGCCGTCCCCCTCCCCGGCCCAGACCGTGGCCGGCTCGGACAGGGCGGACCGTACGGCGGCCTGGTCGAAGGTGGGCAGGAGGGGTGGTACGCCGGGAGGGAGCACCGCCTCGGCGAAGCCGGGTAGCAGGTGCCGCGAGAACCAGACCTGGTACAACGCCGCCGCCGCGGACCCGGGCGTCTCCACGCCGTCCCAGTCGCGCAGCATCGCCAGCGCGGTCGCCAGCCGCCGGTCGCCGTTCGGGCGCAGCCCGGCCACCAGCGCCAGGACCTGCCGGGTGCCCACCGAGCGCCGGTCGGTCTGGAGCCGCATCGAGTCCTCGAGCCGGTGCGGCTCGGGCCGGTCGAGCACCTCGACGATCCGCCGCTGCCGGGCCGGGTCCGACCATTCGTACGACAGCTGCCGGTCGGCGGGGAAGTCCGCCGGCAGGTTGTACTCGTTGGCCGTTGCCACGAACCCGGCGTCCGGATCGGCGAGACCGGGCAGCTCCTCCGTGGTGTGGAAGCCGGTCCACTCGTAGCGCCCGTCGCCGGGCACCGGCAGCAGGCCGTCCCAGCCGGTCCGCCGCGGCACCAGTCCGGCCGCCTGCCAGCCGACGTGGCCACCGGTGTCGGCGAACACGTGGTTCTCCCCCGGTCCACCCCAGGCGCGCAGCGCCGCCCGGAACTCCTCGCCGTCCCGGGCACGCAGGTATTCGAGGCTGCCCAGGTAGGCGGCCGTACCCGGCTCGAACCACGTGGTCCGCACGGCGTAGGCACGCAGGCGTTCGGAGTCGACGTGGATCACCGGTCCGTGCCGGGTGAACGCAAGGTCGAGTTGACACGGGCCGGCGTCGCGCACCGGGACGGTCTCGCGTTCGATCCGCATCGGCTCCCAGCCGTCGCCGTAGCGGTAGCGCGTCGGGTCGTCCGGATCCAGGTCGTACACATACAGGTCCACGGTGTCGATCGGGAAGATCGTGTAACCGAACGCCACGTGGCCGTTGTGGCCGAGGGTCACTCCCGGCACCGACGGCTCACCCGCGCCGATCACGTCCAGGCCGGGCGCGGACAGGTGCGCGAAGTACCGCAGCGACGGCGTGGCGAACGACCGGTGCGGGTCGCTGGCGAGGATCGGTCGCCCGGTCGCCGTGCGGGAGCCGGCCACCACCCAGTTGTTGCTGCCACCGTCGAGGTCGCCTGCCGCCGCTGTCGTCGCGGTCGTCGCGGTTGTCGCGGTTGTCGCGGTTGTCGCGGTTGTCGCGGTTGTCGCGGTTGTCGCGGTTGTCGCCGCCACGGGGTTGTCCGCGGGCAGTTCGGTGCTGAGGGGCACCCGCGGGTCGCCGGTGAACACCACCGGCGTGGTGGCAAGCTCGTACACCCGCAGCACGTCGTCGGGCAGATCCAGGTCCAGGCCGTCGGCAAGGTGCGGTTGACGGTGCGGAAACAACGACTGGCGTACGAGGTCGGACTCCCAGCCGCCCACGTGGGTCACCCGGGCCCGGGCCACCTCGTGCAGAAGGTTGTACGCCGTGCCGTGGCTGCGAATCCGTACGACGTCCTCAGGACTCCAGCGGGCCGGGCGATAGTCCACCATCCCGAACTCCGGCGGCAGCTCCTCCGGATGGCGCTCCAGCCAGTCCAGGTAGGCGTTCACGCCCTCCACGAACCGCGTGACGGTCACCCGTGCGTTCGTGCCGTACGACGCCCATTCCGCGTCGAGATCACCGCGGTACAGGAACAGCTGGGCCGCCCGGTCGCGTTCGAGGTAGTCCGGCCCGAAGGCCTCGGCGAGCCGACCCAGCCCCCGCCGGCGCCACAGGTCGATCTGGAACAGCCGGTCCCGGGCGGCGTTGAAGCCCTGGGCGAAGAACACGTCGTCGGCGTTCTCGGCGTAGATGTGTGGAACTCCCCAGGTGTCGACGACGATCTCCACCGGTGCGGACAGTCCGGGCACCGCCTCGATCGATCGCTCTTCGCAGGTCTCGCTGACGTCGCTCACGGGTCCGATTGTCCCGTCCGAGTCGAGCGGGTTTCCCAGCCGCGGCGCCTTGCGTCCGGAGCAGGCCGCGAAATTGCCGGCGCCGGCGTCCGCGCGGTGCACACCGCGCAGGAACGCGGTCGCGTAGCGTGCGCGACGAGGAATGTGGTCGCGCAGCAGGCGCGACGAGGAATGCAGGCCAGTCGCGCCGGAGGGACGATGCAGCCCGGACACCGAAGCGTCCCGCACACCGCGGACGCCCGGATCGAGGCCTGGGCGCCGACCCGGGAGGACTGTGTGGCCGAGGCGGTCACCGCGATGGTGGAGACGTTCGCCGACACCGCCGGGGCCCGGCCGACCGACTCCGCGAGCTTCGAGGTGACCGCGGACACCGACGAGGACCTCCTGGTCGCTGTGCTGGACGAGGTCGTCTACCTCCTCGACACCGCCGACGTGATCCCGCTCGCGACGCGGGTCGACCCCGCGCTGGAGGAGGGGTACGACGTGCACTTCGAGGTCACCGGGACCGGCGAGGTGGAGCTGGTCGGCGCGGTCCCGAAGGCGGTCTCGCTGCACGGCCTGCGGTTCGAGCAGGGCCCCGACGGCTGGTCGTGCGCGGTCACCCTCGACGTCTGAGCGGCCCGCCGGCGGCGGATCCGGGGGCGCGCGGTCAGCCCTTGACCACCCCGACCGGCACCAGCCGGGCCACCGCCCGCGCCAGCCCGGCACCCTCGGCCGCCTCGACCACCGCGTCGATGTCCTTGTACGCCTCGGGCATCTCCTCGGCCAGTCCCCGCCAGGAAGCGCCGCGCACGGCGATCCCCCGGCTCTCCAGCAGCCGCCGAAGCTCCTGGCCCCGGACGGCCCGCGCCGCCTGGTGCCGGCTGAGAGTGCGGCCCGCGCCGTGACAGGTGGAGGCGAACGCCGGACCGCCCGGCACGCCGGTGAGGACGTACGACGCCGTGCCCATCGACCCCGGGATCAGCACCGGCTGCCCCACGTCCGGCAGGTCGCGCAGGTCGGCCGGCAGGTCGGGATGGCCCGGCGGCAGCGCGCGGGTCGCGCCCTTGCGGTGCACGCACAGGCGCCGCGGCTGCCCGGCCCCTCCTGCCGCTCCGGCCGCTCCGGCTGCTCCGTCCCCTCCGGTCACTCGGTGGGTCTCCACCTTGGCCAGGTTGTGGGAGATGTCGTAGATCAGGTCCAGTCCGGCTCCGGTGAGGCGTTCGAACACCTCGCGCGCGGCCTGGCCGAGCAGCTGCCGGTTGGCCCGGGCGTAGTTGGCGGCCGCCGCCATCGCCCGCAGATAGGCACGTCCGGGGTCGGACTCGACGGGTACGCACGCCAGCTGGCGGTCGGGCACGGTGATGCCGAAGCCTGCCATCGCCTGCTCCATCGCGCGGACATGGTCGGTGCAGATCTGGTGGCCGAGGCCGCGCGACCCGCAGTGGATCATCACGCACACCTGGCCGGCCCGCAGCCCGTACGCCTCCGCGGCGGCCTGGTCGCGGACCGCGTCGACGACCTGAACCTCCAGGAAGTGGTTGCCCGAACCCAGACTTCCCAGCTGGTGCAAGCCGCGGTTGACAGCGCGTTCGCTCAGCCCGGCAGGGTCCGCGTCGTCGACAGCGCCGAAGTCCTCACACCTGTCAAGGTCGCGTTGCACGCCGTGCCCCTGTTCGACGGCGTACTTCGCGCCGGACGCCAGCACCTTCGCGAGCTGGTCGGCCCCGGACAGGTCCCACACCGCGCCCTTGCCCATGCCGCGCGGCGTCGACCGGCTCAGTCCGTCCAGCACCGCTTCCTTCCTCGGCGCGAACGCCGCGGCGTCGAGGTCGGCCGCGTACAGCCGAACGCCACAGGAGATGTCGAAGCCGACACCGCCCGGGGACACCACGCCACCGTCGGCGATGTCGGTGGCGGCCACTCCGCCGATCGGGAAACCGTAGCCCCAGTGCACGTCCGGCATGGCGTACGACGCGTCCACGATCCCTGGCAGTGTTGCCACATCCGCCACCTGCTGCAGCGCCTGGTCTCCGCCCACCTCGGGCAGCAACCCGGGTGAGGCGAACACCACGCCGGGCACCCGCATCCGCCCGGTGGGCTCGATCCGGTAGCGGTACGGCGTCTCCTGGACCAGTGCGGGTGCGCTCGCGGGGGTCACGGTTTCTTCCGTCCTTTCCGTCCTTTGCGCAGGAACGTCCGGAGCCGGCGCAGCGGCCAGGTGTTGATCACCTCGTCGGCGGTGAGCCAGCCTCGCTGGGCGGTGCCCACGCCGTAGCGCAGGTAGTCCAGGTGGGCGACCGCGTGCGCGTCGGTGTCGACGGCGAACCTCACCCCGTGCCGGCGGGCGGCCAGGATGTTCTCGTCGCCCAGGTCCAGCCGGTCCGGTGAGGCGTTCACCTCCAGCGCGGTACCGGTGTGCGCGCACGCCTCGTACACCGCCTCGAGGTCCACGTCGATCGGCGGCCGGTGGCCGATCAGCCGGGCCGTCGGGTGCCCGATCACGTTGACGTGCGGGTTCTCGCAGGCGCGGACCAGCCGACGGGTCAGTTGCGCCCTGGTCTGGTTGAAGTGGGAGTGCACAGATGCGACGCAGATGTCGAACCCGGCAAGGAACTCCGCCGGCCAGTCGACCTCGCCGTCGGGGTCGATGTTGAGCTCGGTCCCGTGAAGTAGTGTCAACCTCGGGTAGCGCTTCGCCAGGGCGTGCAACTGCTCGCGCTGGGCGAGCATCTTCTCGTCCGTCATCCGCTGCATGTAGAGGTTCGGCGCGTGGTCGGTGATCGCGTAGTAGTCGTAGCCGCGCTCGGCCGCCGCGGCCACCATCTCAGTCATCGGCGCGACTCCGTCGGTGAGGTCGGTGTGGGTGTGCAGGTCGCCGCGGATGTCCTGTTCGGTCACGACGTCGGGCAGCGTGCCGTCGCGGGCCGCCTCGATCTCACCGCGGTCCTCCCGCAGGGTCGGCGGGATCCAGGGCAGCCCGATCCGGGCGTACACCTCCTTCTCCGACTTCGACACCACCAGCTCACCGGCCTCGGAATCGGGTGGCTCGCGCGGCTCACCCTGCCCATCCGGCTCGAGCACCTCGGCAACCGCTTCCTGCTCGGCTGTCAACCCGGCCTTGCGCCGGCGCCTGCGCTGCGCCGGCGGGACGGTGAACAGGCCGTACTCGGACAGCTTGAGGTCCTGGCGTACCGCGATCTCGCGCGTGCGGACGTTGTGCGCCTTGGAACCGGTGAAGTACTGCAGCGCCGCGCCCCACGACTCCGGGGGTACGACCCGCAGGTCGACCTGCATCCCCGTCGTGGTGCGGACGGACGTCTTGGTGTCGCCGTGCGCGATCACCTCTGACACCAGCTGCAGCCCGGTCAGGGCCTTCATCAGGGGACGCGGCTTCGTGGACGCTGCGAGGATGTCCAGGTCGCCGACGGTTTCGCGCATCCGGCGCAGCGACCCGGCATAGGCGCAGCGCTCGCACTCGGGCACCGCGGACAGCGCGGCGACGATCTCCTCGGCGAGTTCCATCGCCACGTCCAGGGTGACCCGGCCACCCGCCTGGCGCAGCAGGGTGATGCCGTGCCGGAGGTTCTCCTCGGTCTTGGGCCCGAACCCCTTCAGGCCCTTCAGCCGCCCCGCGTCCAGCGCGTCGAGCAGGTCCTGCACCGAGGCGATCCCGCGTTCGTCGTACAGCATCATCGCCTTGCGCGGGCCCAGAGTGGGGATCCGCGTCAGCTCGCGCACGCCGGCCGGGATCCGCGCCCGCAGCCGCTCGACCTCCTCGATTCGGCCGGTTCGGAAGTACTCGACCACCTTCGCCGCGATCGAGTCGCCGACGTTGGGAATCTCGCGGAGACCGGCGGCGTCGAGCGTGGACACGTCGAGGTGATGCCCGGCGACCGAGCGCGCGGCCTTCTCGTAGACCCGGGCGCGGTAGGGCGCGCCGCCCGTGATCGCCACCAGATCCGCGTATTCCTGCAGGAGCGCGCCCACCTGCTCGTTCGGTCGCGCCATGGTTTCGAGTCTAGGGTCACGGGATGCGGGGGCACGCGAACCGGCCATGATCGGCAGGACAGGCCCTGGGAGGTGACCGCGACTACTCCACGAAGTTGATGCCGCGCAGGAACGTACGCGCCACCGGCCCCGCGTCCTTACCGCCGGCTCCGCCGTCCTCGACCAGCACCGCGAACGCGATGTCGCCGCGGTACCCGATCATCCAGGCGTGGGTGCGCGGCGGATCGTCGCTGCCGTACTCCGCCGTACCGGTCTTGGCGTAGACGTCCGGGCCGGGCAGGTCCAACTGCTTGGCGGAGCCGGTGGCCACCACCGCGCGCATCAGCCCTCGCATCTCCTCGACCACCCCGGCCGGCAGCTTGTCGCCCGCGGGACCGCCCGGCGCCACGTCGGGCAGAAGCACCGGCTTGTACGGCCGTCCGGCGTCCACCGTCGCGGCGACCAGCGCCATACCCAGCGGGCTCATCAGCACCCGCCCCTGGCCGATCATGGCGGCGGCGCGGTCGACCAGGTCGGTGGGCTTGGGCACCGAACCCGAGTAGGCCGGCAGCCCGAGCTTCCACTTCGTGCCGATGCCGAACCGCTCGGCCATCCCCACCAGGTCGGCGTCGTCCAGGTCGCGGGCTCGGTCGACGACCGTGGTGTTGCACGAGTGCGCGAACGCGTCGGTCATCGGGCCGTCGGGCAGCGCGAAGTCGTAGGCGTTCTTGAACCGCTTGCCGCCCACGGACGTGCTGGCCGGACAGGTCACCGTGTCGCCGGGACGCAGCCCGCCCTCCAGCAGCGCGGACACCGACACCACCTTGAACGTCGAGCCAGGTGGGTAGCGGCCGACGAAGGCACGGTTGTACGACGTCACGCCGGGGCCGTTCGCCGCCGCGAGCACCTCACCGGTGCCGGCCCGGACGGCCACCAGCGCGGTCGGCTTGGCCTGGCCGGCGACCGCGTCCTCGGCGGCGTTCTGCACGTCCTGGTCGAGTGTCGTACGCAGCGAGCTCCCTGGTTTCGCCTTTCGCGAGAACACGGTGGCCACCCGCTGCCTGTCGGAGGTGCGCACCACGTCGATCCGGCCGCCGGGGGTGCCGGCCAACCGGGTCTGGTAGGCCGCCTGCAGCCCGCCCGCGCCCACCGGGTCGCTGTCCGTCGCGAGCGGGCCCGCGCCCTTCAGCGAGTCAGCGGTCGCCGGCGCGACGACGCCGAGCACACCGCGGGCGAACGACGACGACGGCCCGAGCGACATGGTGTCCTCGCGGGTCACCACCCCGGGGATGTCGTCCAGCCGGGCCCGCGCCTTCTGGTAGGCGGGCTCGCGCAGGGTCAGCACGTCCACGAAGTACGCCGGGTCGGCAGCCTCGGCCCGCCTGCGCAGGGCGTTGGGGTCGACGCCGAGCACCTGCTGCAGCTTGGCGTAGGTGACGTCCGGCTTCACCCGCCGCGGCTCCACCCCCACCCGGACCACCGGGGTCTGCTTGGTCAGCGGCTTCCCCGCCCGGTCCAGGATGGACGCCCGGGTCGGTAGCTCCCGCTCACGGTGCAGCTCCGTGCCCGCCGCGAGCTTCGGGTGGAACGTCTGCGGCGTCCACCACACCTTCCACCTGCCCTGGCCGTCCTCGCGCACCTCCGCGGTGGTGGAGTAGCGCCACGCGCCCAGGCCGGCCAGGTCGTGGGTGACGGTCAGCGGCTGGCGGCAGACCCTCCCGTCGGCCTTCAGCTTCGCGGCCTGGTCGCTGTCGAGGCAGGTCAGCTCACCGGCCGGGCGTACGGTCGTCGTGCGCGCGCGGACCGCCCGGGTGTCGGCCGCCACGTCACGGCTCGCGGCCTTCGCCGTGCGCGGGTCGACCGTGGTGCCGAGCTTGCCGGACGACCACGCCGCGGCGAACGCCCGCGCCGCCTGGGACGCCTGCTCCGGCGGGCCCGACGAGCAGGCCGCCGCGCCCGCCAGTGTGCCGAGCGCGGCAACCGCCGCGGCCAGGCGTGTACGCATGAGATCCCCCGGTGCGATGCGTCGGTGCTGGTCAGTCGGTGCTGGTCAGTCGGTGCTGGTCAGTCGGTGCTGGTCAGTCGGTGCAGGTCAGTCGAGTGTCCAGTCGACCGGCTCCCCGCCATGCTCGGTCAGCAGGGCGTTGGCCCGGCTGAACGGCCGGGAACCGAAGAATCCGCGGTCGGCCGACATCGGGCTCGGGTGCGCGGACTCGATCCTGGGCACCTCACCCAGCAACGGCCGCAGGCTCTGCGCGTCACGTCCCCACAGAATCGCCACCAACGGGGTCTCCCGGGCCACCAGCGCCCGGATGGCCTGGTCGGTGACGGCCTCCCACCCCTTGCCGCGGTGGGCGGCCGGACGGCCCGGCTCGACGGTGAGCGAACGGTTGAGCAGCAGGATCCCGCGCCGCGACCAGGGCGACAGGTCGCCGTTGGACGGCAACGGAAGGCTGAGGTCGGCCGCGTACTCGCGGTAGATGTTGGTCAGGCTGCGCGGGATCGGCCGCACGGTGGGCGCCACGGAGAAGCTCAGCCCGACGGCGTGCCCGGGCGTGGGATAGGGGTCCTGGCCGACGATGAGGACCCGCACGTCGGCGAACGGCTGCTGGAACGCACGCAGGACGTCGGGACCGGACGGGAGGTAACGCCGCCCGGCGGCGAGCTCGGCGCGCAGGAAGTCGCCCATGGCCGCGATCTGGCCGGCGACCGGCGCCAGGGCGTCCTCCCAGCCGGCGGCTACCAGCTCGGCCAGCGAGCCGCGGCCGTCGGTGGATCGCCGCTCGGTCCCGGGCGTGATGCCGGTGCCCTCGGTGACGCCCGTGTCTTCGGTGGTGGTGTCTTCGGCGACACCACCCAGCTCCGCCTGGGCCGCTTCGCTCATGCCTACCTCCTGGGCTGTCGCTGGACCCGGCCTGCCTCAGGGCATGTCTCGAAGTGGAACGCTTCGAAACTCGCCCTGCCCCTGCTGCGCCGACCGAGCCTATGGGACCGCACCGACAACGCCGGATCCACCCGCCGCGCCGGTGAGCGAGGCCCCGCATCCCGCCCGGCTACGTTGTCGTCATGACGAGGATCGCCGACTCCGTACCAGCACACGGCGCGCTGGACCCGCCGAGCTACGCCGCCTTCATCCGGGCCGAGGGCGCCCGCCTGCTGGCGGCGTACGAGACCGGTCCGGACTCCGCCCGCGTGCCGGCCTGCCCGGAGTGGACGCTTGCCGACCTGGTGGCACACACCGGCCGGGTGCACCGATGGGCGGCGGAGATCGTGCGGACCGGGGACTTTCCCGGCGGCGGGTCGAGCACCGTGCCCGGCCCGGGCGACTCCGAGCTGGGACCGTGGTACGCCGAGTCGGTCGGCCTGTTGCTCGACCAGCTGGCCGTGACCGACCCGGCCCAGCCGACCTGGGCGTTCGGGGACGGCGGCACCGCGGAGTTCTGGTCTCGACGCCAGGCGCACGAGGTGTGCGTCCACCGGGTCGACGCCGAACTCGCGATCGGCGGTACGCCGGTCGTCGACCCCGACCTGGCCGCCGACGGCGTGGGCGAGGTGGTGGAGGTGATGATGCCGAGGTCGCAGCGTTTCGGGCCACATCGGCCGATCGCACCGGTGCTGCTGAGGTGCACCGACCAGTCCAGCCGCTGGCTGGTGAGCCCTCCGGCCGAGCCGGACGGCGTGCCGGCCGGAATCGGCCCCACGCTCACCGACACCGAGGCGGCTTCGGCGGCCGCGACCATCGCGGGAACGGCCGGCGACCTGCTGCTCGCGCTGTGGCGACGGCTGCCGGCCGGCGAACTCGACCGGCGGTTCGCCGTCGACGGTGACCAGGCGGCAGCCCGGGCCGTGCTCGACGTCCGAGTGGTCCCCTGAGCCGCTGACCAGCAGGTCAGCGGCGGCGATCCTCCGCGTCGGGCTGGTCGAGGCCGGGGCCGCCTTCGTCCGCGGTGTCGGCCGGACCGTCGATCGGTCCCGGCCGGTCTTCGCCGGCGGGCGGTTGCCCGGGCCCTGGGCGGCGGCGCGGGTTGGGCTCCTCGAACCGCACCTTGCGCAACTGTTTGTTCATGTTGCGCCACAGCAGCACCGTCGCCACACCGATCGCCGCGATCACCACGAAGCCGAGCAGACCGGGGCCCACCCACGCCGAGTCGTCCTGCGGCGCGGCCGCCTCGACGATCATGTAAAGCACTGGACGTACCTTCTCCCACCTGGGTGTTCGTGGTCCGCGACGGGCACGGGCCCGTCAACCGATTGTCGCAGCCGCGGACGGGGACACGACCTCAGGAGGCCTCCGGGGCGAGCCGCCCGGCGCCGTGCGGGGCGGGCGTGTCCTCGCCGAGATCCCGCAGCCCCGCGAACAGGTCGTCCTCGGGAACGGGCGCCTCCACCAGGCTGCGGGCCAGCTCGTAGTCCTCGGTCGGCCACGCGGCGACGTGCACCTCCAGCGGGCAGGCGAACCACGGCCCCTCGGGGTCGATCTGGGTGGCGTGCGCGAGCAGTGCCTTGTCGCGGACCGGGAAGTAGTCGGCGCACGGCACCCGCGTGGTCACCCTGGCGGCGTGCGCGGGGTCGGGCTTCCACTCCTTCAGCCGCTCGGCGTAGGGCGACTCCAGTCCCCGGCGCACCATCTCGTCGTGCAGCGCCTTGGTGCGCTCCCAGTGGAACGAGTGGTGGTAGTAGAGCTTGAGCGGGTGCCACGGCTGGCCGGCCTCTGGGTAGGCGTCGGGGTCACCGGCCGCCTCCCACGCGGCGATGGTGACGTTGTGGCACATGATGTGGTCGGGGTGCGGATATCCGCCGTTCTCGTCGTAGGTCGTCACGACGTGCGGACGGAACTCGCGCATCACTCGCACCAGTGCGCCGGCGGACTCATCGACCGGCGTGGCCGCGAACGAGCCCTCCGGCAGCGGGGCGGGGTTGTCGCCCTCGGGGAAACCGGAGTCGACGAAACCGAGCCACTCCTGCCGGATGCCCAGGATCTCCCGGGCCCGGTCCATCTCCTGCCGGCGAATCTCGGAGAGATTCGCCAGGACGTCGGGCCGGTCCATGTGCGGGTTGAGAATCGATCCGCGCTCACCGCCGGTGCAGGTCACGACCAGGACCTCGACACCTTCCGCGACATAACGGGCGGTGGTGGCGGCCCCCTTGCTCGACTCGTCGTCGGGGTGAGCGTGCACGTGCATGAGTCGCAGCGGTGCGGGTGCGGTGGAAGGCACCGTAGTTATCTCCTCTGTCCGGCGGCGCGGGTTGCAAAAAGAGCGCGCGCCCACCATGGTGGCTCAGACCACCGACATTCTGCTCACCGACCTCGACGTACCGACGTGGGATGGCCGGGAGAGCCGCGCGTTGTTAGCCTGATAGGTCAGTCCGTACAGTTCCGGACACGCACCGAGAGCGCACCCGCGCGAAACGACCGGGTCTTTTCCGAATGACCGAAGTGCCCCCGCATGACCAAGGAGCGAAGCTGTGACGCAGTCGACCGACGAGAACGTCATCTGGCTCACGCAGGACGCCTACGACCGTCTGAAGGCGGAGTTGGACCATCTCACGGGTACTGTGCGCGCGGAGCTCGCCAAGAGGATCGGTGAAGCCCGCGACGAGGGTGACCTGCGGGAGAACGGCGGCTACCACGCCGCCAAGGAGGAGCAGGGCAAGGTCGAGGCGCAGATCCGCAAGCTGCAGGACATGCTGCGCCGCGCCCGGGTGGGTGCCACCCCGCCGGACGACGGGATCGTCGAGCCGGGCATGAAGGTGACCATCCGCTTCCAGGGCGACGACGACACCGAGACGTTCGTGCTCGGCTCGCGCGAGCTGCTGTCGCTGGACTCCTCGGTCGACCTGGAGGTCTACTCCCCCGAATCGCCGCTCGGCCGCGCCATCAGCGGCAAGCGCAAGGGCGACCAGGCGACCTACTCCGCGCCCAACGGCCGCAACGTCACGGTGGAGATCGTCGACGCAGTGCCGTTCGGCTGAGCACCAGCCGGTAGGCCGGGCCACCGCCCGGACAGCGAGAACCCACGATGCGCGGTCGCCGCGCATCGTGGGTTTCTTCGTACGCACGCCGGGGGTTGTCGCCTGTCGTCGTCCGGGGCAGGTCCTAGCCGACCTGACGGAGCCGGTCGGCGGCGGCGTCCACGTCGATCTCGCCCCTGGCGAGCATCGCCAGGACGTCCTCGCGGCTCTGCTCCGGCTCGTTCGGACCAGCCGGACCAGCCGGACCAGCCGGAGCCACGGGTGACCCGGCGCCTTCCAGACCGAGCTTCGCCAGCAGATCGGCATAGCGCTGCCGGGCCGTCGGATAGCTCACTCCGAGGTGCCGCTCGACCTCCCGCATGTTGCCGCGGGAGACCAGGAAGACGCGGAGCAGGTCGCGTTCGGTGTCGGTCAGGCCGCAGAACCCGCACGACTCGAACACTCCGGACAGTTCGCTCGCGCACGCGTCGCAGCTCAGCCGGGTCACCTGCAGACCGGCACCGCAGACCGGACAGTCGCGCGGCGGCCGGTGCGCGTGGACGGGCGGATGTCCCGTGAATCCACCCGTGCCGTACGCCACGCTCACGGGGCCTGCTTGACGGTCGCCATCCCCATCACGACCTCCAGGTCGAGCTGGCCGTCGCCGGTACCGATCACGTGCTCGTCCCGGTCGGCGCTCGGCGGCTCCCACTGCACCCGGCCGAGCTGGACGTCGGGGCGTACCCGCACGCTCGAACCCGGCAGCAGCCGCAGCTGGAGAGAGCCGGACTCCGCCCGCAACCTGGACTTGCCCCGATGGATGCGTCCCTCCACCTGCGCCGAACCCGCCTGCACGAGCACGTCGATCGGGCCCTCCACGTCACGGACGCGTGCGGAGCCGCCGGTGACCCGCACCTGCTCCAGGCTCGGGATGCGTTCGGCGTTGACGCTGCCCGCGGTGACCTCGATCTCCACCGCCAGGCTGGGATTGACGCGGACGGACAGCTCGCGTCCGAGGTCGAACACCCGCTCCTGCACGTCGCGCAGCGACCTGGTGCGCATCAGGGTGAAGCCGTCCAGGGACGCCCCGAACTCCCCCTCGCTGGTGACGACCAGCGTGTCGCCCTCCTGTCGTACGACGTGCGGACCGTCGACCGCGACCGTGGAGACGAACGGCTCGCCGATGATCCGAACCCGCCGCCCGACCGCGCGCACCCGCACCCGGTTGGTCGGCTCGGTCGCGGAGGTCGTGGGCAGGGTCCGCTGCTCCGACGTGCCGGCGCCGGGCGCACCCGACGACTTCGCCCCGGCCGAGGTCGCCCCGCTTCCGGACTGGTTTCCGGACGGAGCCGACCCGGCGTCGGCAGCCCTGCGGGCTTCGTCCAGACGGGCGGCCGCCTCCTCCGGGCCGAGCCGCCCGGCAGCGACGTCGGCCAGGATCCGGCGTACGGGATCGTCGCCTTCCGGCGGTGTGGGGGGCGTCGGGGGTGTGGGCGGGACGGGCGGCTCGGCGGTGGGGTGGTCGCCGTTGCCGTGCGGACCGGCCGCGTGCTCGGCTCCCCGGATCGCCTCGTTGGCGGCGGACTGAGCCTGCTCCGCGCGCTCGGCCGCCTCCTGCTGGCGGCGCTCGGCCTCGGCGCGCACCTGCTCGGCGGCCGGGTCCGGCGTGGCCGCGGGACCCTCGTGACCGGCGTGACCTTCGTGGCCGGCATGGGACTCGTGCCCCTGCGAGGTGGAGGCCGGCTCGTCGCGGTGGGTCGGCACGGCGTCGGTGGCCTCGGCCCAGGGGTCCGATTCGGAAGATGTGTTCTCAGGCATGGGTCGATTCCACTCCGCCGTTCATGGAGTGTCAAGGTCGCCTTTATAGATCCTGAAAAGTGACCTACGAAAAGTTGACCGTGTAGCCGGCCAATCGCAGTCGGTGCAGGATCTCCTCCCGGTGATGCTTCCCCCGCGTCTCCAGTTGCAGGGCAACGTCGACGTCGCCGAGGTGCAGGCCGGCGCCGGTGCGCTGATGTACGACGTCCAGCACGTTCGCGTCCACCTCGGCGAGCTGGCGCAGGAGCGCGGCCAGCCCACCAGGCTGGTCGGGCACGCACACCCGCAGGGACAGGTACCTCCCGGCGGCGATCATCCCGTGGCGGAGCACCCGCATCAGCAGCAGCGGGTCGATGTTCCCCCCGGACAGCACCGCGACCACCGGCGGCTCGAACGCGCCCGGGGCATCCAGCGCGGCCGCGACGGCCGCCGCCCCCGCGGGCTCGACCAGCAGTTTGCCGCGTTCGAGGAGCAGCAGCAGCGACCGCGACAGCGACTCCTCCGAGACGGTGATCACGCCGGCGACCCAGCGCCGTACGACCTCGAACGGCACCCCGCCCGGGCAGCCGACCGCGATCCCGTCCGCCATGGTCTGCATCCGCTCCACCGGGACCGGGTGCCCGGCGGCGAGTGACGGCGGGTAGGCAGCCGCGCCGGCCGCCTGCACCCCCACGACCCGCGCCTTCGAGCCGCGCCCGGCCAGCGCCGCCGCGATTCCGGCGACCAGTCCACCGCCACCCGTCGACACCAGGACCGTCCCGACGTCCGGGCACTGCTCCAGGATCTCCAGGCCGAGCGTGCCCTGCCCGGCCACGATGTCGGCGTGGTCGAACGGGTGGATGAAGACGGCCCCGGTCTCCTCGGAGTACTGCCGCGCGGCGACCAGCGCCTCGTCGATGGTGTGGCCGTGGAACCGCACGTCGGCGCCGTAGGAGCGGGTGGCCTCCTCCTTCGGGATGGGCGCGCCGAACGGCATGAACACCGTGGCCCGGGTGTCCAGCAGCCGGGCCGCGAGCGCGACCCCCTGAGCGTGGTTGCCCGCACTGGCCGCCACCACGCCGCGGGCGCGCTCCGCCTGGCTCAGCCGGGAGATCCGCACGTACGCGCCGCGGATCTTGAACGACCCCGCCCGCTGGAGGTTCTCGCACTTCAGGTGCACCGGGCCGCCCACCCGGTCCGCCAGCCAGCGCGACGCCTCCATCGGCGTGGTCCGGGCGATCCCGCGCAGGGTGCGTTCGGCGTCCTCGATGTCGGCGAGCAGGGCAGCCAGGTCCGGGCCGCCATTGGGGCCGCCGTTGGGGCCGCCATGGTGGCTGTCGTGGGAGCTGTTGTGGGGGCCGGCAGCGGTCATGGCCGCAGTCTGACACCCGGCCGGTCGCGCCGACTGTGCGCCCGGCGACCCGGAAAGCACGTAGAACAAGAACATGGCCACCAGCCCTCCCTCCGACCGCACCGAACCGCGCGAGGACGGACAACCCCGACGACTCCGGCCGGCCCACCTGCCGGGGAGGCCCGTCCGGGTGGCCCGGCCGCCGGGTCCGCCCGGTGCGTTGCTGTACGCCGGTCTCGCCCTGCACCGCGAGCCGCCGGCGTACTTCCTCCGCATCGCCCACAGACATCCCCGGCTGGCCCATCTGCGGCTCGGCGGCGAACACGTCTACGTCCTCAGCCATCCCGACCTGGTGCACGAACTCCTCGTCACCCGGGGTCGGGACCTTCGCAAGGGCCGGACGCTGGAGCGGATCCGGATGCTCCTGGGCGAGGGCCTGCTCACCAGCGAGGGCGAGTGGCACCGCTCCCAGCGGCGGCTGGTCCAGCCCGCGCTGCAGGGCGACCGGCTGCGGGCGTACGCGCCGGTGATGGTGCGGGCGGCGCGCGACCGTGCGGCCGGCTGGCGGGACGGTCTGCAGGTCGACCTGGCCCGGGAGATGTCCGCGCTGACGGTGGCGGTGGTGGGCGAGACGTTGTTCGGCACCGACCTGCGCGGCCGGAGCGCCGAGGTGGCCGACGCGCTGGGTGAGCTGATGGACGGGTTCTCGCGGCGGATGCTGCCGGGCGCGGACCTGCTGCTGTCGGTGCCCACCCGCGGCCGGGCCAGGCTGTTCGCCGCCGTGGACCGCCTGGACACCCTGGTGCGGACCATGATCGCCGAACGCCGCGACCGCCCGCGTGGCCCCGACCTGCTGTCCACCCTGCTCGACGCGTCCGCAGGCGCAGCCGGGACAGGCGGCGGATCCGACGCCGGGGCCGACGGCGAGACCGACGCCGACGCCGCCGTCCGGGACGAGGTGATGACACTGCTGCTGGCCGGGCACGAGACCACGGCGAGCGCGCTGTCGTGGGCGTGGTGGCTGCTGGACCGGAACCCGGAGGCGGCCGCCTGGCTGCACGCCGAGATCGACGCGGTGGTCACCGACCCGGCCCGGCTGACCTACGCCGACCTGGACCGGCTGCCGCGGACCCGGGCTGTGCTCGCGGAGGCGATGCGGCTCTATCCCCCGTCGTGGATCCTCGGCCGGCGCACGCTCGTGGACGTGGAGCTCGACGGCTGGACGCTGCCCGCGGGATCGCTGTGCGTGACCAGCCAGTACGCCCTGCATCGTGACCCGCGGTTCTGGGCGGCTCCGGACGCGTTCGCACCCGCGCGCTGGATCGGCTCCGACGGGGCGTTCGGCGAGGGCGTACCGGGCCAGCCGCGGGCGGCGTACCTGCCGTTCGGCCTGGGCGCCCGGATCTGCGTGGGGCTGGGCTTCGCCTGGACCGAGGGAGTGCTCGTCCTCGCCACGCTCGCCCGCCGGTGGGCGCCCCAGGTCCCGCCGGGGCACCGGGTCAGGCCGCAGGCGGCGGTCACCCTGCGGCCGAGCGGGGGCATGCCGGTCGTACTCCGCGAGCGCTCATCAGGCCCCGGACGGCGCCACCGTGAGCAAGGCCCGGACAGCCTTCGGTAATGGTTGCATGGCGCATGCAAACCCGTATACTTGCGGCGTGCAAGCAACTGGCAGTTCCGCCCAGACCGGCGAACCCACCACCGCCTCCACTCCGGCGCCGGAGATACTCCTGGTCGCCCTGATGCGGCTGGTGCGCCTGGTCAAGCGCGGAAATGACGCGCCGATCGAGCCCGCTCTGCATTACGTTCTTCACACCGTCGCGTGTTCGGGGCCGACCCGGCTGTCCGATCTCGCCGGTCAGGTGCAGCTCGACGTGTCGACCGTGAGCCGGCACGTCCGCGCACTGGAGACCTCCGGCTATCTCGGACGGGCCAGCGACCCCGACGACCGCCGGGCCGCACTGGTCTCGGTCACCGAGATCGGCAACCGCGTTCTTGAGGAAGCGGCCGCCCGCAGGCGCGCCCGACTCGACGCCGTGCTGTCCCAGTGGCCGGCCGACGACGTACACACCCTCGAGCGGCTGCTCGACCAACTCGCCAAGGACCTGGAGGCCGAGACGTCCACGCCGCCTGGGCCCTGACCCGGAGGACGCCGCCATGGCCCCACCAAGACTTCACCGACACAGAGCCGACTCACCGGCGCGCCACCGCGCGCCGGCCACCAGGCACTGGTTCACCAGGCAACACCAAGTCACACGGAGTGCTGTTTCGATGAGCGAACCCCAACGCGGGCCGTCGGCCGGCGCGGAAACGATCCCCGCGTCTACCGACGGCCCCTCCTACCTGTCCCACCGGCAGATCCTGATCACCCTCGGCGGCCTGATGGCCGGCATGCTGCTCGCCGCGCTCGACCAGAGCATCGTCGGCACGGCGCTGCCCCGCATCGTCAGCGACCTCGGCGGCCTGGACAAGCTGTCCTGGGTGGTCACGGCGTACCTCCTGACCTCCACCGCCTCCACCCCGCTGTGGGGAAAGATCTCCGACCTGTACGGCCGCCGGCTGATCTTCCAGGCGGCGATCGGCACCTTCCTGGTCGGCTCGGTGCTGGCCGCCCTCGCGCAGAACATGCCCGAACTGGTGGCGTTCCGGGCGATCCAGGGACTCGGCGGCGGCGGCCTGATGGCGCTGGCCTTCGCCACCATCGGCGACATCATCCCGCCGCGTGAGCGCGGTCGGTACCAGGGCTACTTCGGTGCCGTGTTCGGCATCTCCAGCGTCGCCGGCCCGCTGCTCGGCGGCTGGTTCACCGACGGTCCCGGCTGGCGGTGGATCTTCTGGATCAACCTGCCGATCGGCATCGCCGCGCTGGTCGTCACGACGTACGCCCTGCGGATGCCCACCGTCCGGCGCAACCACCAGATCGACTACCTCGGCGCGGCCACGATCGTCGCCTCGGTCTCCTCGATCCTGCTCTACCTGTCCTGGCGGGGTCAGTCGTACGGCTGGACCGAGGGCGGGGCGCTGGGCCTGCTTGGCGCCGGCATCGCCCTCGCGGTGGTGTTCGTGTTCGTCGAGTCGCGGGCCTCGGAGCCGATCCTTCCGCTGCGGTTGTTCCGCAACTCCGTGTTCTCGATCAGCAACGTCTTCGGCCTGATCGCCGGGTTCGTGATGTTCGGCGCGATCATCTACCTACCGCTCTACCTGCAGGTGGTGCACGGCCTGTCCCCGACCGCGTCCGGGCTGGCGATGCTGCCGATGGTGGCCGGTATCTTCACGTCCTCGATCGGCTCGGGCCGGCTGATCAGCAAGACCGGCCGGTACAAGATCTACCCCATCCTGGGTGCGCTGTTCATGGCGCTGGCGGTGTGGCTGCTGTCGCGGCTGAGCTCGGGGTCCTCGATGTGGACGATCGGGGTCTACCAGTACGTCCTCGGCTTCGGCCTGGGCCTCACCATGCAGACGATCATGACGGCGGTGCAGAACTCCGTGCACTTCCGCGACATGGGCACCGCCACCAGCGCGACGACCTTCTTCCGGAGCATGGGTGGCGCGCTCGGCACGGCCGTGTTCGGCGCGATCCTCACCAGCCGGCTGGGCACCCACCTGGCGGAGGTGCTGCCGCCGACGGCGGCCGCCAGGATCCCGGCCGGTGCGGTGGAGAACGTCACCGCGATCCAGAAGCTCCCGCCGGAGCTGAAGGCGCCGGTGATCGAGGCGTTCGTCCGTACGCTGCACGACGTGTTCCTCACCGGTGCGCCGTTCGCGCTGGTGGCGATGGCGGTCGCGTTCTTCCTCAAGGAGCTTCCGCTGGCCACCGGTCGCCCGCCGGCGGAGACCACGGGCGAGGTCGAGGCGGAGTTCGCTCCGAGCATCACGCACTGAGCAGCTCCTACGACGAGCAGGTAGACACACGCGAAGGAGCCCCGGCCGGCCGGCCGGGGCTCCTTCGTCGTACGCGGGGACTCGCCGCGGCTCACCTGTCGGTGCGCGGCTCCTCCGGCGGCGGTGGCTCCTCCCCCGGGGGTGCCACTTCCTCGCCGGGTGGCGGAGAGGTCGTCGCCTTCGGCCTCGGCGGCACCTGCCCGGGCGGCGGCGCCTCCGAGGCCGACGGCACGTCCCGCGAGCTCGGTTCGCCCGCGGGCGGTGGTTCGGCCGGAGGTGCGGCCGACTCGGTGGACGCGTCGGAGGGCGGTCTCGGCCGCCGGGACCGCGTGTCGGCAGCGACACTGCGTACGACGCCGTTCGTCACCGCGGTCAGCGGCACCGCGAACAACGCGCCCACGATGCCGAACAGGTAGCCGCCGGCCGCGATCGCCAGCAGGACGGCCAGCGGGTGCAGCCGGACGAACCGCCCCATCAGGAACGGCTGCAGCAGGTGCGCCTCCATCTGCTGGACGGCGAGCACCCCCAGCAGCATCAGCGCGGCCACGACAGGCCCCTGCGCCACCAGCGCCACCAGGACCGCCACGGAGCCGGAGACGAATGCACCGACCAGCGGCACGAACGAGGCGAGGAACACCAGCACACCGATGGGCAGCGCGAACGGGACCCGGAGGACCACCGCGACGATGGTGATGCCCACCGCGTCCACCAGCGCGACCAGGACGGTCGCCCGGACGAAGGCGGTCAGGGACACCCAGCCCTGCCGGGCGGCGTTGTCGACGCGTTCCCACCCCGAGCGTGGCAGCAGGCGGACCAGCCAGGCCCAGATGCGTTCGCCCTCGTAGAGGAGGAAGTACGTCGTGAACAACGCGATGAACAGGCCCGCGACCACGTGGCCGACGGTCGTACCCACCTGGAGCGCGCCGGCGGTGACCTGCTTGGTGGACAGAGCCTGCCCGAGGTTCTTGAACGTCCGGGTGATCTCCGACTGCGACAGGTGGAGCGGCCCGTGGACGAGCCAGGACTGGATCTCGGCGAAGCCGCTGACCACCTGCTTGACCAGGCCCTGGTAACCGACCGCGATCTGCTGGCCCACCAGAGTGAGCAGCCCGAAGACGACGAGGAAGAGCCCAAGGAGGGTGAGGAAGGCCGCCAGGCCGCGCGGGACCACCTTGCTGATCGCCCCGGTCGCGGGCACCAGCAGCGCCGTCACCAGAATCGCGATGAAGACGGGCACCACGACGACGCTGAGCTGGATCAGGACGTAACCGATGGCGAGCCCGCCCGCCACGAGGAGCAGCAGTCGCCACGTCCACTCGCTGGCCACCCGCAGGCCGTGCGGAACGACCTCCGCGCGGTCCGCGGAGTGCTCGCTCTGGGACGCCCGCGTGGAGTCGGTCTCCGAGTCCACCTGGCCCGCCTGACCGGCCTGGCCGGCCTGGCCCGCCTGGTCGGCGTGGTCGCGGGCCCCGGAGCGCCCCGGCCGCAGGCGGCGGACCGCGCTCAGCAACCGACCGCGCGACGTGCCGCCGGGCGCGGCCGCCCCGGTCGTGCCCGCGGCACCGTCGCCGGACTCCGTGCCCCTACCCTCGTTGATCACCACGGGTTCCTACCCGACAGACGAAGGCGACAACATGCCCGTTTCGGGTCCGCCATCGCAGTGTGCATCCCCCCACCATCTCAGTCGGCGGACCAGTAGCTGTCACCGCGCAGGATGAAGCCCGCCGCGCCGACGATGCCGGCGTCCTGGTCGAGGATGGGCCGCTCCACCTTCACGTGCCGGGCGAACTCGATCCGGGCGTACTCCCGCAGCGTGCGTTCCAGCGGCTCGAACAGCAGCGGCCCGACCTGGGAGACCCCGCCGCCGAGCACGACGCGTTCGACGTCGCACAGCGCGACGGCGGACGCGATGCCCAGACCGAGTGCCCAGCCGGCCCGCTCGAACGCGGCCCGGGCCACCTTGTGGCCGGCCCGCGCGTCGTCGGCGAGGTCCCGGGCGTTCGCCGTCGGGTCGTTCGGCCGCCAGCCCTGCTCACGGGCCCAGACCGCGAGGCCCGGTCCGCGCGCGAACGCCTCCACGCAGCCGCGGGACCCGCAGCCGCACGGCGGGCCGTCCGGGTCGACGACCATGTGGCCCACGTGCCCGGCGTTGCCGCTGCCGCCGTCGACCAGTCGCCCGCCGAGGATCAGGCCGCCGCCGACCCCGGTGGACACGACCATGCCGAGCATGTTGGCCACGCCCCGCCCCGCGCCCTTCCAGTGCTCGGCCACCACGACCGCCACGGCGTCGTTGTGCACCCGGACCGGTCGGCCGGGGTACGCCGCGGCCAGCCGGGCGCGCAGCGGGAAGTCCCGCCACGGCAGCAGGTTGACCGGGGAGACCGCGCCCTCCGGCCAGCGCATCGGCCCGCCGCAGCCCACACCGACTCCCTGGATCGCCGGCCGGCCGGCGGCGTCCAGGACCGACTCGCACAGTGCGTGCAGCCGTGCCCAGATGGCGTCCGCGTCGTCGTCGTGGGTTGCCAGCGTGGGCGCGCGATCACTCACGAGCACCCGGCCATCGGCGTCGACCACCCCGGCGGCGATCTTGGTCCCGCCGATGTCGACGGCGAGAACGGGTTCGGTACGTGCGTTAGCCGGGCGGCCGGCTTCCAGGTCGGTCATGCACGCATCTTGCCCGGTCCCTTGCCAACGCCGGACATGAGGACGAAGCTTCGGCCCAGCGGCCTCCTTGACCCGTCAGGCCGAACGACCGGCGCCGGCATCGACGGTGCCCGGGTTCCGGGCCGACGCGGGTCGGCGCGACGAGGAGGCTTCGCGCATGCAGTGGTACGACGGCCCCGCCAGGCCCGACCGTTTGCCACCGCCGGTCAGCGACCCTCCTCCGCCGGCCGAGGAATCCCGTTCCGACCGGGGCAGGTCGTACGGCGACGGCTCCCCCGGCGCCCGCTCCCGCGATCCGGACCCCCGGGGCGGACCGGCGTACGACAGCGATCCGTACGCACGGCGTCCGGCGCCCGGCGACGGGATGGACGCGGACGTGGCCGAGGTCGGCTCACCCCGCCGCCGGCTCCCGCGCTGGGTGCGGTTCGCCCTGGCCGTGGCGACCGCCCTGGTAGTCGGCTGGCTGGCGCTGACCCGGCTCACCGCGCCCGATGCGGACGTCCGGGTGAGCCGGCCGCGGTTCGTCGACAACTTCACCACCCGGGTCGACGTCACGGTCCGGAGCCGGGTCGGCGACCCGCAGGTCGTCCTGGCGCCGCGGCCGTCGGCGTTGCCGGGCCTGGAGTTCGCCGGGGTGAACGGCGCGGCCGACCCGACGGTCCAGGGCAGGGTGGAGTGGCGGTCGATCCGGTTGCCGGGACACGGACAACGCGGGTTCTCGCTGTACTGGAAGGTGCGGGACTGCGCAGACGCCCTGGCCGCCGGTGAGCGTGAGGTCGCCGTCCCGCTGAGAGTGGTCGGCGCCGGCGGCGCGGGCAGCACGCTCCGGATGTCCCTCGGCGTGCAGAGTGGCCTGCTGCCCTCGGTCTGTACGACCGACCAGGGCACCGGGCGTCCCCGCCTGGTCGACACCGGGCCTGTCAGGGGTGCCGGCCCGAGTTCGTTGCTGGTGTTCGTCACGGTGCAGAACGTCGGCGGCCGGCCGCTGACCTACCGAGACACCGTGGTCACCGCCGCCCCCTCGGTGCGAGTCGTCTCTCCCAGCGGAGACTCCGCCGGCCCGGACCCCGTGCGGCAGGGGCAACCGAGACTGGTGCCGGTGGGCGAGGAGCGGACCATCCCGCTGGACTTCCGGGCGAACGACTGCCGGGTCCCGCTGGACAGCGCGGCCATGGTGACGATGCGGTTCACCGGCGGTGAGGCGTCGGCGCGGCCGGTCGAGCTGACGGTCCGGCTGGCCGACAGCTGGGAGAACTTCCTCGGCGTCTGCGCCGAGTCCTGAGGACGTTCAGCGTCCGAGCTCGGCTCCCTGGACATGCCGCGGCGCCTCGGCGCCTGCTGACTCCGCATCCCCTGACCCGGCCTCAGCCGGCTCGGTCTCCGCTGGCTCGGCCTCAGCCGGCTCTGGGTCGTCGGCCGGCAGGTCGACGACGTCGACCACCGGCGAGGTCGCCCAGTTCGTCCGCCGGCGGGCGGCGGCGACCGTGAGGTCGGCCAGCCGGGTGGCCAGTCCGGCGTTGTGCACCTCGTCGACCGGCTGGGCGTACCGGCCGGCCTCCCCCGGCTCCGTCCCGGTGGTCGAACCCGACCGCGACGTCACCGACGCCCGGGTCGCCGCCAGCAGGTCACCGGCCGCCAGGAGCGCGTCGGGCGTGGTGGTCGCCCCGCGCCGGTCGAGCGCGCGGCCGAACAGCACCGCGAAGTCGCCGGCCGCGAACTCGCGCGTGCGCACGACCCGCCACCAGGCCGCCAGGGACGGGCTGGCGTGGACCAGCCGGCGGTAGCCGTCCGGGCCGCCGAACGCGACGAGTTGCACCTGCGCGCCGTGCGCGCTGATCAGCCGGTGCAGCTCCTGCGCCAGCGGCTGACCGATCCGCTCGTAGCTCACCAGCCGGTCGAGCCCGTCGATGGCGATCAGGCGTTCGCCGTCGCAGCCCTCCACCCGGTCCCGGAGCTGGGCGACCGCGCTGTCGGCGTCCAGCAGGGCGAACTGCTCGTGGTGGAGCCACACCGCGGTCCCGTCGAAGCCGCGCAGGGTCATCAGCCGGGCGAGTACGTCGACCGCGAGGTCGGTGCCCACGTCCGGCGGCCCGGTCACCAGCAGCCGGAGGTCCTGCGCGGGCATGTCCACGAGTTCGCGGAGCACGGCGACCAAGGCGGGCTGCCCCACGATCCGGTCGATCATCGCGGTCGCCTGCGCCAGCGCCGAGCCCCGGGCGCACGCCGGTCCGTCCGCGGGTGCGAGGAGCGATCCGGCGGACCGGTCCCCCGCATCAGCCGACGCAACGTCCGGCGCCTCGCCCGGCCCCGACTCACCCGGCCCCGATTCCTCGCCGCCGGTCCCCTCAGCCGGATCGGGCCCTCCGGCCGTGGTCCCGCGTACCTGGCCGTTGCTGCGCCCGACCGGCGGGAAAACGTCTTCCGTGGCCAGCCAGGTGGGTGCGGCCACCACGCCGGTGAGGGGATGGCGTACCCGCCGGACCCGGAACAGCCGGCGTACGTCGTCCTGGAACTCCCCCACCGGAACCACGCACGGCTCCGGAGTCACCGCGTCGCCGGGTAGGCCCTGGACCACACCGGTGAGCCGGACCGCGAGGTCGAGCCAGGTCCGCGCCGCGTCGAACTCCCCGGCCACCAGCGCCCGAGCCAGCCAGGACCGCACCTGACCACGCCAGTCCGTGGCGTCCCACGTGCGCACGTCGTCGGGAAGCCGCGCACCCACCTGTGCGTACAGATCACCGCGTACGCCGACGGCCAGCTCGGGCGGCACGGTGGTGAGCCCGGCCTGCACCAGCAGGCGGGAGGACGCGGTGCACAGGTCGTCCCCACCCGGCACCGCGGCGGCGAGCAGCTCGTGCGCCGCGCACCAGCCGTCGACGATCCAGCTCAGGTAGCCGACATTGCCGGTGAGCTCGGGCAGCTCGGCCACGAGGTCGTCCTCGGCCGCATCAGCCCAGTGTTCCCGCAGCCGAGCCACTCCCGACGGCACACTCGGCGCGGAGAGGGTCGCCTCCACCAGGTCATGGTCGGCCGCGGCGTGGTCGTACAGCTTCAGCAAGGCCTGCCGCCGGGTCTCCAGGGACTCGATCCCCGCCAGCGCCCGCAGGATCTCCACGGTCAGCTCCCACGCCAGCCGGCGAAGGCCGCGGTCGTCGCCGGCCGCCCGGAACAGCTCACCGCCCGGTGGACGCCACGGTGCCGCGGGGGCCACCCACCCGGCGTAGGGGTCACCCGGCCCGCCGCGACCACCCGCCGCGTCGGCGTGGTGCGACCTCACCAGGTCGTGCTCCAGCCGCAGCAAAGACCCGGAGCGGACCGCGACGTCACCGCACAGGAAGGCGGTGATGCCGAGCACGTCGGCGACGAGGGCCGGCACCGGCGTACGGAGGTCCGGGTGCTCGTCGACGACCAGCAGCGCCGCACGCGGGTCCTCGGCCAGCGCGTCCACGCGTTCGGTCAACGCGGCGACCAGGCCGTCGGGGACCTGCCACCTGCCCCACGAGTACAGGTCGAGCACCGACTCCTCGCGAAACATCGCATCGAGGGCGCCGTGTGCCCGGGACTCGTTCGTCTGCACTGAGGATCCTCCGGCTTCCGGGCGCTCCACGCGGCCGGGCGTCGGGCGACCCTCGGCCGGGAACCGGGACCAGGACCGCGGAAAGGAACAAGATCTCGCGCAGCCTAGCGGAGTCGATCAAGAACTCGCAGTGCATGATCGCGTGCCGAACACCTTGGTTCACGGCCTTTGCAGGACACCGCGGCGGGGCAGGTTTACTCGTGGTGACGAACGACATGAACCCGACCAGCGCGGGCGAGCCAGGAGCGGTCAGGGTCGGGCCGATCGAGGACCCGGCGCGACTGCCCGAGGCGGTCGAGCTCTACCGGACGGTGCTGGACCTGGGACCCGGCGACCCGGCGGTGAGTCCCCGGCTGCTCGCCGGGCTGCCCCGCAACGGCGGCTCGGTGATCGGTGCGTACGCCGGAGACGCACTGGTGGGTTTTGCGTACGGCTACGTCGGCCGGGACCCCGTGACCGGCGAGGTCTACCACTACTCCCAGGCCGCCATGGTCGGCCGGGACTGGCAGGGACGCGGGGTCGGGCGCGCGCTGAAGCAGGGGCAGCGGGAGTACGTCCTGGCCACCGGACTCACCCGGATGCGCTGGGCCTACGACCCGGTCCGCGCCCGCAACGCGCACTTCAACCTGGACGTGCTGGGCGCGCAGGGCCGGTGGTTCGTCCGGAACCTCTACGGCCCGGACACCCACGGGCTGGGCGCCGCCGAGCCCACCGACCGGCTGGTCGTGGAGTGGGACCTGACCGGCGCGCCGTCACCGCCATCGGGTCCGGTCGCGGGTCCGGTCGTGGGTCCGGCAGCGGGCCTGGCTGCTGACCGGTTGCCGGCGTGGGGCGAGTCGGTCCCGGCCGGGGACGACCTGCTGCTCGGCATACCACGGACGTGGTCGCGGGCGGAGCCGGAGCCGGGCAGGGCTGCACAGGTTCGGGCCGCGGTACGCGACGCGCTGGAGTCCGCACTGGATCAGGGGTACGTCGCGGTGTCGTGCGGTGCGCCGCCACCGTCCGCAGGGACCGGCGGTGGCGCCCGCACCGACACCGCGTACTACCGGCTTCGCCGGGAGGCCTGACCACGCCGAGCCGGCGGTCCGCTCGCGAACCTCGGCACGCCCTCAGCCGACCGAGCGCAGCTTGGGCAGGACTTCGGCGACCTGCTCCGCCCGCGCCACGGCGTCGTCGCCGCGGACCACGACGATCACCTCGCCGATCCCCACCCGGGCGTAGGCCTCGGCCTGCCGCAGCAGGTGGTCGGTGCCCTCGTCCGCGCGGATCTGGACCGTACGGCGGATCTGCGCCGGGTCGCGGCCGACGTCGTGGCAGTGCCGGTCGAGCACCCCGGACAGTTCGGCGATCTCCTCGACGGAGCCGCCCGCGGCGTTCCAGGCGTCGGCGTACTGCGCGACGATCCGCAGGGTCCGCTTGCGCCCGCTGCCGCCGATCCACAGCGGCGGCCCCGGCTTCTGCACCGGCTTGGGGTTGGCCAGCGCGTCGGTGAGGTGGTAGTGCTCGCCGTGGAAGGTGGTCTTCGGCTCGGTCCACAGCGACCTGATCACCTGACAGGCCTCGTCGAACCGGTCCAGGCGGCCTTTCACACTGCCCAGGTCGATGCCGAGCATGGCGTGTTCGATCTCCGCCCACGCCGCACCCAGGCCGAACTCCAGCCGGCCGCCGGACAGGTGGTCGACGGTCACCGCCATCTTCGCCAGGACGGCCGGATGGCGGTAGGTGACGCCGGTGACCATGCAGCCGATTCGCACCCGCTGCGTGCTCTCGGCCATCGCCGCGAGCAGGGTCCAGCCCTCGAACACGTCGCCCTCCGGGTCACCGTGGATGGCGGCGAAGTGGTCGAAGTTCCAAACGCTGTCGAAGCCGGCCTGGTCGGCCAGCTTCCACACGCGGCGCAGGTGGTCGACCGTGGTGTTCTGGGGTGCGAGCTTGACGCCGACTCGCAGGCCCGGGGAGTTGTCCGCGACAGAAGTCATGCGCCAGTCTTACCGCGCCGGGCCCGGACCGGCGAGTGGGCGTTCACGGTCGTACGGCCGACGCCAGCCGGGCGGCGAGCGCGGCGGCCGCGTCCGGGTGGTCGGGCGCCAGCAGGCCGACGGCCGCGAGGACGTAGTCACGGTCCACCGCGAGGTCCGGACGCTCGGGAAGCAGCCGGCCGTGCCCGCCGGCTCCGGCCAGCCCGGTCGCCGCGACTTTCCGGGCAAGCTCGGGGTCCACGTGCCGCAGCAGCCCGCCCGACCCCACCAGCAGGCCCACCTCGCGCAGGTCCTTCCCGGCGCGGTCCACCGTCGGTCCCGCCGGACCGGTGACCACCTGGGACCGTCCGGCGTGCCGGCGCAGGGCCAGCTTGACGGCGAGTTCTGCCAGGCGTACGTCGATGTCAACCTCTTCTTGCGTCATGGCGACGAACCCCGGATCCTCCTTGCGGCGTTCGGCTTCTGCTGTCAGCTCCGCGGCATAGGGCTTGCCTCCCGCTTCGTCCGTCTCGTCGAGCAAGCGCGCCTTGACGGCCGCTCGTACGATCTCCGGCGCGTTCCACCGCAGGCCCAGATCGCCCTCGACGGTGCGGCTGACCGGCAGGGTGGCGACGACCTCCCGGCCCAGCCCGGCGTCCTCCGGATCGGGTTCGACCACCGAGTGCACGTCGGTGGTGGCGCCGCCGACGTCCACCACGACCACGCCCGGCACCCCACGGGCGCGGGCCAGCACCTCCACCCCGCGCAGCACCAGGTCGGGCGTGGCACCCACGACGATCCGGGCGAACTCCTCCCGCCGGGACAGGTGCTTCCCGCCGATCACGTGCCGGACGAACATGTCCCGGATCGCGGCTCTGGCCGGGTCCGGGCATACCACGCCGATACGCGGCAGAACGTTGTCGGTGACCACCGCCGCGACCCCGGCGTCGGTCAGCACCCGCGCCACCTCCGCACCGCAGACGGCGTTCCCGGCCACGACGACCGGAGCGGTGGAGGTCGGGGCCGCGGCCGCGAGCGCCCGCGCGTTGGCCCGCAGCACCGCGGTGTTGCCACCGTCGGTGCCGCCGACCAGCAGGACGAGGTCGGGTGCCGCTGCCGCCAGTTCGGTCACCGCGGCGGAATCGAGGACGCCGGCCGCCACGTGGACCACCCGGCCGCCGGAGGAGGTGGCGACGCGTTCGCCGGCCTCGACCGTCACCAGTCGCTCGTTGCCGACGACCGCGATCCGCAGGCCGCCGCCGGCGCTCGAGCACGCCCGCACCGGCCAGGTCGGTTCGTCACCGGTCGCCTTCGCGAGGTCGGTACGCAGGACGTCCAGCGCCTCCATCAGGTCGGTGCCGATGGTGGTGCGATGGCTGCCGGTGGCAACCAGGCTCCCGACGGTCACGTCGACCAGGGCGGCCTTGGTGAACGTCGACCCGAAGTCGACGCACAGGATCCGTGTGGAGCCGTTCACGGCGCGCTCGACGGCGGGTCCGCCAGCCGGGCGGAGATCGCCTCGTCCAGCTCGCCGATCGTACGCCGGAACTCCGTGTCCAGGTCGACGTCGTACAGCCTGGCGAGCACGAGGACCGACCACAGGCAGTCGGCCAGCTCGTGGTGCAGCGCCTCCCGGCCGCCCGGCATGTGCCGCGCGCCCTCCTGGGCCATCACCAGCTTGGCCAGGTCACCGACGTCGCCGACGAAGCCGAGCATGAACTCCTCGCGGTTCCAGGTGCGCCCGCGTTCGCGCTGGTTGAGCTCGTCGTAGAGGGCGTGCACCCGCATCGCGCGTTCGGTGAGCTGGTCGAGATCAAGCCGGTCGCCTGTCATCGGCCCAGCGTAGAGGAGGCTCACCGGCCGATTGGCGGGAGAAAGTGCCTACACATAAAGGGGATGTGTCTACGTTTTCTCGGTCGCGAGTGCCGGCCGCGCGTCCGGCCTTCGGACCGGACAGCAGGGAGAAAACTCAGCCGAGGGCTTGGGCGAGGTCCTCCAGCAGGTCATCGACGGTCTCGATGCCCACCGAGAGCCGCACCAGGTCGTCGGGCACCTCGAGCGGCGAACCCGCCGCGCTGGCGTGCGTCATCCGGCCCGGGTGCTCGATCAGCGACTCGATGCCGCCCAGCGACTCGGCGAGGGTGAACACCCGCGTGCGCTCGCAGACCTCTGCGGCCGCCGCGGCACCATCGGCGTGCCGGAACGACACGATGCCGCCGTACCGCCGCATCTGCTTGGCCGCGACCTCGTGCCCCGCGTGCTCGGGCAGCCCGGGGTAGAGCACCTGGCGCACCTTCGGGTGGGCCTGCAGGAAGGAAGCGATCCGCTCGGCGTTGTCGCAGTGGCGTTCCATCCGTACGGCAAGAGTCTTCAACCCGCGCAGCACCAGCCACGAGTCGAACGGCCCGGCCACCGCGCCCATGGAGTTCTGGTGGAACGCCAGCCGCTCGCCGAGCTCGGCGTCGGCGGCGACCAGCGCGCCGCCCACGACGTCGGAGTGGCCGCCGCAGTACTTCGTCGTCGAGTGCACCACGACGTCGGCGCCCAGCGTGAGCGGCTGCTGGAGATACGGCGAGGCGAACGTGTTGTCGACCACCAGCAGCGCGCCGGCCTCGTGCGCGACGTCGGCCAGGGCGGCGATGTCGGCGACCGAGAGCAGCGGGTTCGTCGGCGTCTCCACCCACACCACGGAGGTCGGCCGGGCCTGGACGGCAGCCCGGACCGCCGTCACGTCGGACACGTGCGCGGGCGTGTGCTCGACCCCCCACGGCTGGGCGACCTTGGAGAAGAGCCGGTAGGTGCCGCCGTAGGCGTCGTTGGGGATGACCACGTGGTCGCCGGGCCGGCAGACGGTCCGCAGGAGGGTGTCCTCGGCGGCCATGCCGCTGGCGAACGCGAACCCGCGTACTCCCTGCTCCAGCGCGGTCAGGCATTCCTCCAGCGCGCCGCGGGTGGGGTTCTGCGTACGTGAGTACTCATAGCCCTGCCGAGGCCGGCCCACGCCGTCCTGCGCGTAGGTGCTGGTGGCGAAGATCGGGGTGATCACCGCGCCAGTTGCCGGGTCGGGCTCCTGACCTGCGTGAATGGCCTGGGTCTCGAAGCCGCGGTGCTGCTCGCTCATGACCCCGAGGCTATCCGGGACGGTGCCGGCCGGCGGGGACCAGGCCGGGTCGGCACGGTGAGTCGCGGCAGCAGCACGTGCACGAGTGGGCCGATCCCGAGCGCGTACACCACCGTGCCGATGCCGACGGTGCCGCCGAGCAGCCAGCCGACCGCGAGGACCACGACCTCGATGGAGGTACGGACAACCCGGACCGATCCCCCGGTTTTCCGGACCAGACCGGTCATCAGGCCGTCCCGAGGTCCCGGCCCGAGGCGGGCACCGATGTAGGCGGCCGTGGCGACGGCGTTCAGGACGACCCCGCCGAGCATGAACGCGATCCGGGCAGCCATCGGGTCCGGGGCCGGCAGCACCGCGAGGGTGAGGTCGACCGCGACCCCGACGAGGAGCGCGTTGCTCACCGTGCCCAGCCCGGGCCACTGGCGCAGCGGGATCCAGGTCAGCAGGACGGCCAGGCTGACCAGGATCACGATCGTTCCGAACGACAGCGGCATGCGTACGGCCAGGCCCTGGTGAAAGACGTCCCACGGGTCCAGGCCGAGGTCGCCACGGATCAGCAGCGCCATCGAGATGCCGTACAACGCCAGTCCGGCGTACAACTGGGGCAGTCGGCGACCGAGTCGGCCGGTACGCAGCGCGGCCAGCGGACCGGATGCGTCCCTCGGCGGTGGTTCGTGATCGCTGGGCGGTTGGCCATGATCGCCATACGGTTGGCCATGATCGTTGGGCACCGTACGATCCTGCGCTACGCCCGCCCGCGACTTCCACCTGGGTCGAGCGCCACGCCGCGGGAGTCCGTGCCCCGTGCCCCGCGGCAGGGAATCGCGGTCGGGGAATTCGGTACCCGCGGGCCCGCGTTGAGCCATTCGGGGAATCCCGTCCCGGAACGCCCCGTCGAGTACGCAGGTCGCAGCGAGGAGAGGGTGGCCCATGAGCTTGTTCCGACGAAAGGCCGAGATGCCCAGCCCAGAGAACGCACTGCCCGGCCGGCCCGAGCGCCCCTTCAAGGTCGCGGCGAGCCATCTCGTGCTCGGCAACCCGCTGGAGGGCCCGGTGCCCGACGGCTACGAGGTCGCGGTGTTCGGCCTCGGCTGTTTCTGGGGCGCCGAGGAGATCTACTGGCAGCTGCCGGGCGTGTGGTCCACCTCGGTCGGGTACGCCGGCGGCGTCACCCCGAACCCGACGTACGAGGAGGTGTGCTCCGGCCGCACCGGGCACACCGAGGCGGTGCGGGTGGTCTTCGACCCCGCGCGGGTGTCGTACGCAGATCTGGTCAGGACGTTCTTCACGGTGCACGACCCGACGCAGGGAATGCGCCAGGGCAACGACATCGGTACGCAGTACCGCTCGGCGATCTACTACACGACGCCCGAGCAGGCCGAGGTCGCCGAACAGCTACGCACGGCGTACGGCAAGGCGGTCGCCGACCGCGGGTACGGCGAGATCACCACCGAGATCGCGCCGGCACCGACGTACTACCTCGCGGAGGACGGGCACCAGCAGTATCTGGCGAAGAATCCGCACGGCTACCGCTGCCACGCCAACACCGGCGTGCCGTTCCCCGCATGAGGCCTCGACTACCGAGGCCAGGAGCATCGCCCGCGGAGACCAGATCGGGACTTTGGTCCTGACCGCCGCGGGCCCGAGGGCCCGTAGGCAGCCCGCGGGATGGGCGGGACGCTTGCTCCCGTGATGACGCTCCATATCTCGTTCGTCGTGTGCGCGGCACTGCTCGCCACCGCAATGGGACGCGGAGCGATCCACGGGCGGCCGTGCCTGACCGACTTCCTGTCGAGCCGCCTCGCCGAACGCGAGCAGGCTGCTCGACCTGTATCGATACGCGCAGCCAGGCCCGGTCCGCGACGGATACCTGACCGCGCTCCGGCTGATCGCCGAGGCGTACCGGGGCCACCCGGAGTACGACGACGCGTGGACCGTCAGACAGCTGTGAGGAGCCGAGGCGCGCCACGAGTGCCCCGGCCGTCGTCCTCGCCGACGTCGGGCCCGCCGTTCCCCGCATAATCGTGTCGATTTCGCCTCTCGCCGTTCGTCGAGGGGGTGCAGGCGGACACCTGGTCCGCCAGGGCGGGAGGAGCAACCATGGCCGAGTACCTCATCTTCTTCAACCAGCAGTGGGTCGGCGACCACACCGAGGAGTGGTTCCGCGGGCGCGGGCCGCTCGGCATGGCGGTCGTGGACGAGATGAAGGCTGCCGGCGTGTACGTCTTCGCCGGCGGGCTGGAGGAGGAACCCGAGAAGGCCTTCAGCGCCGATACGACCAGCGGCACCCTGATGATCACCGACGGGCCCTACGTCGAGACCAAGGAGTTCCTGGGCGGATTCACCGTGGTGGACGTGGCCGACGACGAGGCGGCCAGGCTGTGGGCCGGCAAGATCGCGGAGGCGTGCGGCTGGCCCCAGGAGGTTCGCCGCTTCAAGCCACGGCCGCCGTCCTCGTCCTGATGCTCTGCCCGCAGGCCACTGTCGGTGGCGCGCTCTGGATTCGGGCGCATGCCTACCGAGCCGGCAGACCTGGAGGCTGCACGCCCGTGCGGCCTCCAGTCCCGCGTTCGAGGAGGCAGAGCGTGCAGTACGCGAGAACGGGCGCGACGAGTTCGTTCCGATGGACGATGCCCTCCCAGGCTGGGCTGTGGCGCTCGCGGAACAGACCGAGGCTGCGCTGTAAGTTGAACGCATGACTGCCGAACCCTCGGAGCCTGTTGGATCGCCGGACCCTGGGGAAGATCCGGCCGCGATCTTCGAGCTACTTCCGGTGTCACATCGCGCCCAGTTCCGGGCCGAGTATGACCTGGCCCTCGATGCAGCACACGATCTTGCCCGGTTCACGCAGGTGAGGACCCTCCTGCAACAGTGGCGCCTACGGGCCATGGCCTACGCCCGGCCCGGATATCGGGAGGCGATACAGGACGGCATCGAAGGACGGGAAGACGCCTTCGTCCGGTACATCCCACCGGACTGGGTGGGCCGCTTGTGACTTACAAGTTCGATGGCTTCCACGGGCGGGCTTCTACGAGCTGAAACGGGCTGGCCGGCCGCTGCACTGACCCCGTTCGCATGGCCCTGACCGAGCTGGACCCGCGGTAAGAGCCGGAGCAGGTACGGCAGATCAACGATTTCGGCGCTGGATTTCCCAGCCGTACGCGCTGAAGCGCGGCCATGATTTGGCCTGGTTCACCCAGGGCGCGGCTGGGCCGGCGGCGCCGACGAAGCGACGCCGTCGGCCGTCCGAAAACGCGCTAGCGGCGGGCAGCTGTAGCGGGGACGGGCGCCTTCTTGGGCTTGCCCGTCTTGGAGCCCGTGCCCGGGGCCGTGCCGGCCTGAGTGGCCGCGCCAGCCTGAGTGGCCGCGCCAGCCGCGTCGGCCGCCTCGGATTCGGGGCAGCCGGACCGCGTGGCCTTCGCGATCACCTCGAACTCCCCGGGGAAGAGCACGGTGTAGCGGACGTCACTGTCCGCGCCGAGGTCGATCAGATAGGACCGGTCGGGCTTGTCGTGGGTGTCGAAGACGACTCCCTCGGTGCCGGTTTCGATGACCTGGAAACCGCTGCGGATCTCGACCGTGGTGCGTATTCGGTCTCCGAGTGCAACCTTCATGCCGTGGTCTCCTCAGGCGCGGGCCGCGGATCCCTGTTCCCTGCGCGACGGGTCGGCGTGGCCGGCGCGAGGCCGGTTCCGGCGACCCATCCGCCGCCGCACTGCTTCTCGTCGTGGATGTGCCTACCGCGTCACGTGGTCCCCGTCGCCGCCCGGCCGGCAGTCGGGGGTCCCCATGACGGTGATCAGTATGCAGAGAATACGCGGACGCCGCTCAGGAATCGCCTGATTTGCACGGCCCCTTTGTGACGGTTGACAATCGCGGGGTGAACGGCGCGCCTGAGGGCCGGTGGACATCGCGGGGAGCCGCGGCGGCCCGGCGCGCCCTGGACGAGCTGGCGGCCGAGGTGCCGACCGTCGTCTTCGAGCGTCCGAAGACCGGTTCGGCAGCCCGGTCCCGTCCCCGGGCGCGTCAGCACGGCCCGCCTCAGGACGCGGACGCCGGTTCGCCGGCCACCCCCGGGCAAGCGCCCACCGGCAGATCGCGGGACGAGCTGGCCGCGGTGATCGAGGAGAACGTCCACCGCTACTTCCGCGCCGCGGACGAGCACCGGCTGCCCACCCAGGCCGAACTCGCGGAGGTACGCGAGGACGCCGCCCGCCACGCCCGCGCGGAGGTACCCCTCGCCGAGCTGCTCTCCGCGTACCACCTGAGCTCTCGTACAGGCTGGGAGGAGGTCGTCTCGGCGGCCGACCAGAGCGAGCTGCGCCGGTGGAGCGAGCACCTGCTGGCGTACCTACGCTCCGTGACGTCCGCGGTCTCCAGCGGGTACGTCGAGGGGCACCAGGAGTTCCACGACGAGGAGAACACCGCCCGGCGGGCGCTGACCAGGGCGCTCCTGGCCGGCGAACCCGCGTCCGCCCACGCCGAGCGCGCCGGGATCAGCCTCACCACCAACCACCTGGTGCTGGTGTTCACCATCGGCGGCCCGGCCGACGTGACCGCCGAGAAGGTCGGTCACCTGATCCAGGAGGAGCTGGACGCCTACGCCGGAACGCCCGTACTCAGCGTGCTCGACGCGCGTCGCGGCGTCGCGCTCCTCCCCGCGCCGGGCGACACCCTGCCGTCGCTGGAGCTGGGGCTCACCTCGCTGGCCGAGCGCCTGGGCGTGGCGCTCACCGCACCGGTGCTGGTCGGCGCCGAACGCGCGGTCGGGCTGGCCGCGATCCCGGACGCGGTGGACCAGGCCGACGAGATCGCCCACCTCGCGTACGCCCTGGGCCGGCCGCCCGGCGCGTACGTCCTCACCGACGTGCTCCTGGAGTACCAACTCACCCGGCCGGGACCAGGAAGGGACCGGCTGGCCCGCATCCTGGACTGCCTGGACGGGCACCCGCACCTGGTGGAGACGCTGCTCGCCTACCAGCGCAGCGGGCACAACCGCCGGCAGGCCGCCGCCGAGCTCCACGTGCACCCGAACACCCTCGACTACCGCCTGAACCGCGTGTCCAAGCTGACCAGGCTCGACCCGGGCCGGCCGGCGCACGCCCAGCTGCTGGCGGCCGCAGTGATCGCGCGCACGCCGCTGACCGAGGACTGACGCCCGCGTCAGCGGCCACGCGGTGCGTACATGATCACGGCCACGCCGGCCAGGCAGATCGCGGCGCCGAGCAGGTCCCACCGGTCCGGCCGGAACCGGTCGACGACGACACCCCAGGCCAGCGAGCCGGCTACGAAGATCCCGCCGTACGCGGCCAGGATCCGGCCGAAGTTCGGGTCCGGCTGGAGGGTGGCGACGAAGCCGTACGCCCCCAACGCAATGATCCCGGCGCCGATCCAGAGCAGGCCGCGGTGTTCGCGCACACCCTGCCAGATCAGCCACGCACCACCGATCTCGGCGAGCGCGGCGACCACGAACAGAATCAGGGAGCGCGTCACCGTCACCCACCGGACGCTACGGCACAGCCATGCCGTGCCCGGGCTCCCCTGTCCTCACCATGCTCACCATGCTCACCGCGCTCACCGGCCGTCCACCGGGTCGACGGCGAGACGGTATCCCCGTTTGGTGACCGTACCGACGATGTGGGAGTCGCCCAGCCGGGCCCGCAACCGTGCGATCGCCATCTCCACCGCGTGCCCGTCGGCGCTGCGCGGCAGAGTGCGGAGCAGGTCGGCCCGGGAGACCACCCGGCCCGGACGTTCGACGAGCGCCCGCAGCACGGCCATCGGCGCCGGTGCGAGCATCCGCATCTCCCCGTCCACGACGACCGCGTGACCGCGGATCTCCAGCCGGTGGCCGGCCACGGCGACGTGCCGGGTCCGGTGCGCGGGCAGCCGGTCGGTCAGGGTGCGTACCAGTCCGCCGAGCCTGGCCCGGGCCGGTTGCAACGTCGGTACGCCACGCCCGGCGAGCGGCCCGGCGGCCACCGGGCCCACGCAGGCGGCGAGCACCCCGCTCCGGAACGCCTCGAGCACCGCACCCTCCTCCGCCCCCGACACCTCCAGCAGCGCGGCGGCCGCCGGTGCGCTGGTGAACGTGACCGCGTCGACGTAGCCGAGCTTCACCAGCTCCACCAGCCGGACCAGCGGCGCCACGTCCTCGGGCAGCACCCAGCGGTAGACGGGCACCTCGATCACCGAGGCTCCCGCGGAACGCAGCGCCGCCACGAAGTCCGGCAGCGGCTCGCCGTGCAGCTGGACCGCGATCCGCAGGCCGCGTACGCCGGCCGACAGCAGGTGGTCGAGCACCTCCTGCGAACACTCCGACGCGGGCGCCCACGTCTCGGTCAGCCCGGCCGCGCGGATCGCACCGCGCGCCTTCGGTCCCCTGGCGAGCAGTCGAGCTCCGGCCAGGGCGGACAGCAGCCCGTCGGCCAGCCCGGCGCTCTCCGCGGCCTCCAGCCAGCCCCGGAACCCGATCCCCGTCGTGGCCACCGCGACGTCGATGCCCTGCGCCAGGCACAGCCGGGTGGCCGCCTGCAGTGCCCTGTCGTCGGCCAGCGGGACGATCCGGATCGCCGGAGCCTCCACGACCCGCGCTCCCCGGCGTTCGAGGAGCGCGACGAGCTCCTCGCGGCGGCGGGCCGCCGTCACGCCCACGGTGAAGCCGGTGAGCGGCCGCAGTTCGGTCGAGGCCTCCGGCGGACTACCTGCCGGTGCCCGCGATGGTTCGATGCCCGCCACCCTTGGCGGCGGCAGCCCCGCGGAAGGGACCTCGCCCTGCTGGAACGGCGTCATCACCGGTTCCCGGGGGCGACCGAAACCACGCCACCGTCACAACGCACGGCGTACGTCGGCACGGAGACTCCCGGGGCGCCGAGGCACTGCCCCGTCCGCAGATCGAACGCCTGCTTGAACATCGGGGAGATGAGCACGGGCACCTCGCCGACGCTGCCGACGATGCCGCGGGACAGGACGTACGCGCCGGAGAACGGGTCACGGTTGCCGACGGCGTGGACCTGCCCGTCGTGGGTGCGGACGATCGCGACCTGCTCCGCGCCGACCAGTGCCGCGACGGGGCGCTCGGACAGCAGGTCGGTCGCGGCGCACACGGCGACCCAGGTCCTGTCCAGAGTGGTGCTCGGGGCCGGGTTCAGGCTGGTGCCCAAGGATGTGCCCAGGGACGTGCTCAGCACAGCTGTCATCTGTCGACCTCTCGTTGCGTACGCGTCGCCAGGGTGGGGCCGGCGACGAGGACGGGCGCGTCGGCGGGTACCGCCTGGCCGCGTTGGGTGACGAACTCGATCGAGGGATCCGGCGTTCCGGGCGCGTTGACGAACGACACGAAGCGGCCGAGCTTCTCCGGGTCGTTCAGGGTCGCCGCCCACTCGTCGCTGTAGTTCGCGACATGGCGTTCCATGGCCGCGTCCAGGTCTGCACAGATGCCGAGCGCATCGTCGACGATCACCGACCGGAGATGGTCGAGCCCACCGTCCATGCCCTCGATCCAGGCGGCGGTGCGCTGGAGCCGGTCGGCCGTTCGTACGTAGAACATCAGGAACCGGTCGATCGTACGGACGAGCGTCGGAGTGTCCAGGTCGGTGGCGAACAGGTCCGCGTGCCGGGGACGAAAGCCGCCGTTGCCACCCACGAAGAGGTTCCAGCCGTTCTCCGTGGCGATCACGCCGACATCCTTGCCCCGCGCCTCGGCACACTCGCGTGCGCAGCCCGACACCGCCGCCTTGATCTTGTGCGGGGAACGCAGGCCGCGATAGCGCAACTCCAGGTTGACGGCGAGGCTCACCGAGTCCTGCACGCCGTAACGGCACCACGTCGTACCCACACAGGACTTCACGGTCCGGACCGCCTTGCCGTACGCGTGCCCTGACTCCATCCCCGCGTCGACCAGCCGACGCCAGATCAGCGGCAGCTGCTCCACCCGGGCACCGAGCAGGTCGATGCGCTGGGCACCGGTGATCTTCGTGTAGAGGTCGAAGTCCCGGGCGACCTCGGCGATCACCAGCAGCTTGTCCGGCGTGATCTCCCCACCGGGGATGCGGGGAACGACGGAGTAGGTGCCGTTGCGCTGCAGGTTGGCGAGGAAGCGGTCGTTGGTGTCCTGCAGCGCTGCCTGCTCGCCGTCCAGGATGTGCCCGTTGCCCAGGCTCGCCAGGATGGAGGCGATCACGGGCTTGCAGACGTCGCAGCCCCGGCCGGTGCCGAGCTCCTGCACGATCCGGGAGAAGCTGCGCAGCTCGCGTACCCGCACCAGGTCGAAAAGTTCCTGCCGGGAGTACGCGAAGTGTTCGCACATCGCCCGGGACTGCTCCACGCCCGCGTGGGCGAGCAGCGTCTTCAGCAACGGCACGCACGACCCGCATCCGGTGCCTGCCCGGGTGCACGCCTTCAGCCCCGGGACGTCGGTGTGGCCGTCCCCGACCGCGGTGAGAATGTCGTCCTTGGTGACGGCGTGGCACGAGCACACCTGCGCTCCACCGGGCAGGTCGCCGGACACCTCGCCGGAGCCGAGGAAGTCGGCCAGCTTCCCGGGCAAGGGGCCGTTGACACTGGCCCGCAGCACGGCGTACGCCGAGGCGTCGCCGACCAGGATCCCACCGAGCAACGTCTGCGCGTCGTCGGTGAGCGCGAGCTTGGCGTAGATGCCGTGCGCCGGGTCGGAGTAGACCACGTCCAGCTCGCCGGCCGGCGTGCCGAAGCTTGCCACGTCCACGCCGAGCAACTTGAGCTTCGTCGAGGTGTCCGCGGCCGCGAACGTGTCGTCACCGCCCAGCAAGCGGCTCGCCACCACCTCGGCCATCGCGTAGCCGGGCGCCACCAGGCCGTGCACCTGCCCGTCGACGTTCGCGCACTCCCCGATCGCGTAGACGGCCGGATCGGACGTACGGCAGGTGCTGTCAACCACCACGCCGCCGCGCGGGCCGACCTCGAGGCCACACCCACGGGCGAGGTCGTCACGAGGACGGACCCCGGCCGCGAAGACAACCGTGTCCACGTCGATGCCCGGCTCGACGTCGGCAGCGTCGGCTGCGGCTGCGGCGTCGGCTGCCTCGGCCACGGCGGCATCGGCGGTGGCGTCCGTGGCGAACACCATCCGCTGCACGCCGCCGTCCGGCCCCGCCTGCAGGCGTTCGGTCCTCGTGGCGGTGTGCACGGAGAGGCCGAGTGTCTCGACGTGGCGGCGCAGCATCGCACCGCCGGCCTCGTCCAGCTGCATCGGCATCAGCCGGGGCGCGAACTCCACCACGTGGGTGCGAAGTCCCAGCAGGCGAAGGGCGTTCGCGGCTTCCAGCCCGAGCAGGCCGCCGCCGACCACCGCGCCCGCGTGCCGCCCGGCACAGTAGTCGGCCAGTGCTTCCAGGTCGTCCAGGGTGCGGTAGACGAAGCAGCCCGGCAGGTCGCTGCCCGCCACCGGCGGCACGAACGGGTAGGACCCGGTGGCCAGCACCAGGGCGTCGTACGGGTACGCACCCCGCGCGGTGGTGACCACGCGGCGGTCCCGGTCCACCGACAGCGCGGGCTCACCCAGTCGCAGGCTGACCTGCGCGGCCTCGTCGTAGAACCCTTCGGGCACCAGCGAGAGTTCCTCCGCCGACGTGCCGGTGAAGTACGCCGACAGGCCCACCCGGTCGTACGCGGGGCGGCTCTCCTCGGCGAGCACCGTCACCTCCCACCGGCCCTCGGTGTCCCGGGCTCGCAGCGCCTCCACGAACCGCTGCCCCACCATGCCGTTGCCGACCACGACGAGCTTCATGCGACCACCTCCTCCGGTGCGGGGGTGTGCGCCGGGCCGGCGGACAGCGCGGCGACGAACCCCTCGATGGTGTCGCGGCAGCCGCCGCAACCTGTACTTGCGCGGGTGACCCGCGCGACCTCCTCGGTGGTACGCGCACCGGCCAGCCAGGCGGTGGCGATGCCGCCGGCGGTGACGCCGTTGCACCGGCACAGCGTGTCCCCGGCGGCGGGCACACCCGGTGACCCGTTCGCGGCCGGGCCGGTGCCGGGGCGGGCGAACAGCAGCGACCGGGCGTCCACCGGCACGGGGGCGTCCCGGTCGAACAACTGCGTGACCGTGCCGACGCTCGGGTTGTCGCCGAGCATGATCGCCCCGACCAACCGGCGTTCGCGGATGAGCACCTTCTGGTAGACGTGGCGTGCCGGGTCGGCGAAGGTCACCACCTCGGTGGCCTCGTCGCGTACGTGCGGGTCGCCCATCGTGGCCAGGTCGACGCCGGGCGCCTTCAGCCTGGTGACCAGGCGCGACCCGGCGTACCTCCCGCCGAGCCCGGCGACCACCCCGGCCGCCACCCTGGCCTGTTCCCACGCCGGCGCGACCAGGCCGTAGACCCGTCCGCGGTGTTCGGCGCAGTCGCCGAGAGCGTGGATCGCCGGGTCGGACGTACGCATCCGGTCGTCCACCACGATCCCCCGGCCGGTGCGCAAGCCGGCATTGACAGCGAGCCCGGTGTCCGCCCGGACACCGCACGCGACCACCAGCAGGTCGGCGGGGATCCGGTTGCCGTCCTCCAGGACGACGCCCCGCACCCGGCCGTCCTCGTCCCCGACGACGGCCGCGGTCGACGCCTCGAGCAGCGCCTCGACGCCGAGTTCGGCGAGCGTGCTGGTGAGGATGTGGCTGGCGTCAAGGTCGAGTTGACGCTCCATCAGGTGGCCGCGGGCGTGCACCACGCGGGCACGAAGTCCTCGCCGGGCAAGGCCGCGCGCGGCTTCCAGGCCGAGCAGCCCGCCGCCGAGCACCACGACGTCGCGGGCACCGCGCGCCGCGGCAACGATCCGCCGGCAGTCGGCGAGGGTACGGAACACCGCCGCCCCTTCGACGAGCGAGCCGTCGTCGCGGCACAGCCCCTTCACCGTCGGGATCACCGGCCGGCTTCCGGTGGCGAGCACCAGCGCGTCGTACCGCGTCCGGCTGCCGTCGTCGGCGTACACCACCCGGCGGTCCGGGTCGATCGCGGTGACGGTGACCCCGGTGCGCAGGTCCAGCGCCCCGGACGGCTCGGGCAGCGCCAGGTCGTCCGGCGTGAGCCGCCCGGCCAGCACCTCCGGCAGCAGGATCCGGTTGTACGCTCGGCCGGGCTCGGCGCCGAAGACGACCAGCGGCCGGTGCGGGTCGAGGGCACGCAGGTCGGCCGCGAACCTCGTACCGGCCATCCCGTTGCCCACCACGACGACGCTCATCGGCTCGCCTCCGCCCGCTCGCGCACCACGCGGCCCACAGGTTCCAGCCGGACCGCGCAGACCTTGAACTCCGGCATCCGTGACGTCGGGTCCAGCACCGGGTTGGTGAGGACGTTGGCCCGCCCGGAACCCGGCCAGTGGAACGGCATGAACACCGTGTCCACCCGGATCGTCTCGGTCAGCCGGGCCGGTGCCACGGCGACGCCGCGCCTGCTCACCACCCGTACGTCGTCGCCCTCGGCGATGCCGTGGCGTTCGGCCAGCACCGGATGCACCTCCACGAACGGTCCCGGCGCCGCCTGCGCGAGCGCGGCGACCCGCCTGGTCTGGGCACCGCTCTGGTACTGCGCGAGCACCCGGCCGGTGGTGAGGTAGACCGGGTACGCCGCGTCCACGTCCTCCACCGCCGGCCGGTGGTCGACCGGGACGAACCTCGCCCGGCCGTCCGGTGTGGCGAAGCGGTCGAGGAACATCCGCGGCGTGCCCGGGTGCGCGGGCGCCGGGCACGGCCAGAAGACGCCGCCCTCGGCGTCGATGCGCTCGTAGCTGATCCCCGCGTAGTCGGCGGGACCGCCGGCACTGGCCCGGCCGAGCTCGGCGAACACGCGCGCGGGTTCGGTCTCCACCGCCGGCCCGCGGCCCAGCGCGTCGGCGAGCCCGGCCATGATCTCCAGGTCCGTGCGCACCTGCCCGGGCGGCGGGCGCAGCCGGCGGCGCCGGATCACCCTGCCCTCCAGGTTGGTCATGGTGCCGTCCTCCTCCGCCCACTGGGCGCTGGGCAGCACCACGTCGGCGAGGTCGGCGGTCTCCGAACGCACCAGGTCGGCGACCACCAGCAGGTCGAGGGCCGCGAGTCGTTCCTCGACCCGTGCGGCTGCCGGCGCCGACACGACCGGGTTGGTGCCGAACACCAACAGGACACGAGGTCCGCCCGGCCGGCCGAGGGAGTCCAGGAGTTCGTACGCGCTCGGACCGGGACCGGGCAGGTCGGCCGGGTCCACACCCCAGACGGCGGCGACGTGCGCCCGGGCGGCCGGGTCGTCGATGCGGCGGTACCCGGGCAGTTGGTCGGCCTTCTGCCCGTGCTCGCGCCCGCCCTGCCCGTTGCCCTGCCCGGTGAGGCAGCCGTATCCCGAGCCCGGCGTGCCCGGCAGCCCCAGTGCCAAGGCCAGGTTGACGAACGCGCTCACCGTGTCGGTGCCCTTGGCGTGCTGTTCCGCGCCGCGTCCGGTGAGCACCATCGCCCTCCCGGCGGTGGCCAGCAGCCGTACCGCCTCCCGTTGCTGCGCCACCGGCACGCCGGTGATCCGCTCGACGCGTTCGGGCCAGTAGCTCATCGCGATCGGCCGGACGCCGGCCAGACCGTTCGTACGCGCCGCGACGTACTCGGTGTCGGCGTACCCCTCCACCAGCGCGACGTGCAGCATGCCCAGCGCGAGCGCCAGGTCGGTGCCGGGCGTGGGTTGCAGGTGCAGCCTGGCCCGCTCGGCCGTCGGCGTACGCCGCGGGTCGACGACGATCAGCCCACCGGTGTCCGGTCGCGGCGCGGTGAGCACACGCAGGAACGGCGGCATGGTCTCCGCCGCGTTGCCGCCGACGAGAAGCACCACGTCGGCCGCGGCGATGTCGCCCAGCGGGAACGGCAGTCCGCGGTCGAGCCCGAAAGCCCGGTTGGCGGCGGCCGCCGCCGACGACATGCAGAACCTGCCGTTGTAGTCGATGTTCGGCGTACGCAGGACGGTCCTGGCGAACTTCCCCAGCACGTAGGCCTTCTCGTTCGTCAGCCCGCCGCCGCCGAGCACCGCCACGGCGCCCGGCCCGTGCTCGGCCTGCACCCGCGCGATCGTCGCCGCGACGGTGCCGAACGCCCTCTCCCACGACACGGGCGCGAGCGCCTCACCTCGAAGGGCCCGCACCAGCGGCGTGCGCAGCCGGTCGGAGGACGTGAGGAGTGAGGCCGCCGTCCAGCCCTTCTGGCACAGGGCGGCGGCGTTGTCGCCGTGCGCTCGGGGGGCCACCAGCACTCCCCCGGAGGCCGGCCCCGAGTCCGGCGTGGCCCTGAGCTCCATCCCGCACTGCAGGGCGCAGTACGGACAGTGCGTCGCCACCGGCGCGGAATCGGACATGTCGTCGAGCCTGCGGTCCCACCGTTTCACGCCTGGGTCCCCTCTGTTTCGAGTCTGTCAACGCACGCTCACCGATCCACGGATCGCTCAGACCGCCGCCTCGGCCAGGCTCGGCATCCGGGCCACCAGCAACTGCCGGCGCAGGTAGCACCACCAGGTCACGCCGAGGCAGAGTGCGTAGAAGGCGGCGTACGCCAGGACCGCCGTGGCGACCGAACCCGTCGCGCCGAGCGAGGCGCCGTACGCCCGCGGGATCAGGAACCCGCCGAAGGCGCCGACCGCGGAGATGATCCCGACCGCCGCGCCGGCCTCGGTCAGCGCCGCCCGCCGGGCACCCGCGACCCCGGCCCGCTCGTCCCGTTCGCCCTGCCGGGCGAAGATCGCCGGGACCATGCGGTACGTCGAGCCGTTCCCCACACCGCTGGCAACGAACAGCACCGCGAACGCCGTGACGAACAGCCCCAGCGACCCCGAGTTCACCGCGGCCAGCAGGACCGCCATCCCGGCCACCATCGCCGCGAAGACCGCACAGGTCACCCGGGCGCCGCCCCAGCGGTCGGCCAGCCAGCCCCCGACCGGCCGCACCAGCGACCCGACCAGGGCACCGAGGAACGCGTACTTCGTCGCACCCGAGTCCGGGAACACGGTCTTCGCCAGCAGCGGGTACGCCGCCGAGTAGCCGATGAACGAACCGAACGTCCCGATGTAGAGCAGCGACATCACCCACGTGTGCGGGCGCTTCGCCGCCGCCAGCTGCCCCCGGATCGGCGCCTTCGACACGGTGAGGTTGTCCATGCAGAACCACGCGAGCACCGCCGACACCACGATCAGCGGCACCCACATCAGCCCTGCGTACGCGAGCGTCCCCGCGCCCGCGGCGAGCACGACCGGCACCAGGAACTGCACCGTGCTGGTGCCGAGGTTCCCGCCGGCGGCGTTCAGGCCGAGGCCGAGCCCCTTGGTCCGTTCGGGGAAGAAGAACGAGATGTTGGTCATCGACGAGGCGAAGTTGCCGCCGCCGAACCCGGCCGCGGCGGCGACGAGCAGGAACACCCAGTACGGCGTGGCCGGGTCGCTCACCGCGAGCGTCATCGCCACCGTCGGCACCAGCAACAGCAGCGCACTCACCACGGTCCAGTTGCGGCCTCCGAACCTCGGCACCGCGAACGTGTACGGCAACCGCAAAATCGAGCCGACCAGGCTGGGCAGCGCCACCAGCCAGAACAACTGGTCGACGGAGAACGCGAAACCGGCGGCGGGCAGCGCCACCACGGTCACGCTCCACACCAGCCAGACGGAGAACGCGAGGTGCTCGGCGAACACCGACACCAGCAGGTTGCGGGTCGCCACCCGGCGGCCGGTGCGCTGCCAGAACGCCGCGTCCTCCGGCTCCCACCGGTCGATCCACCGGCCGCCGAGCCGGCCCCTGGTCGTCGGCGTGGTCCCCTCCGGCGAATCTGTCGGTGAATCTGTCGGCGTCTGCGTTGTGCTCACGGCGTCCTCCCACGACGGCGCCCACAGCGGGGCACGGTTACCCGGTCGTGGCGACGTTAGGAAGGCCCTGTTTCAGCCGGAGTCACCCGAAGGCCGTGGTGCGGTAACAGAGCCCGCACAAGCGGGCCGGGGCCGTGGTGAGATTCGCCGACGTCAGGACCGAACGCCGGTCGGCTGCGTCGGCTCCCAGGTGGTCGGAGAGGTGAGACTCCGGCTGGCGGAGTTCGCCGGCACCAGCGAGATCAGCCGGTCCCGCAGCCGCGCGCCCCACGGGTTGCGCACCTGCCCGATCTTCCCGAGCAGGCGGGCCTGCTTGGCGAGCCCGGTGGTGCGCGCCCGCCGGAGCCGGTCGTACTCCGGCAGGACCGCGGGCACCACTCCTGGGTCGGCGGCGCGGACGACGGTCGCGAGTTCCACGGCGTCCTCCAGCGCCTGGCACGCGCCCTGGCCGAGGTCGGGCGTCATCGCGTGCGCGGCGTCGCCGAGGAGCGCCAGCCGGTCGCGGACGAACGTGCGTGGCAGCGGCCACAGGAGTTCGATGTCGGTACGGATGATCCGATCCGGCGGGGTGGCCGCGAGCAGCCGGGGAACGGGGTCGTGCCAGTCGGCGAACAGCCCGGGCACGTCCTCGGTCCCGTCCGACCGGTAGCGGGAGTCCGCTTGCGCGAGCGTGGCGTACCAGTAGATCCCGCCGTTGGCCAACGGAATGCAGCCGAACCGCTGGCCGCGCCCCCAGGTCTCGCTGCCCGACTGCAGCGCGGGCGCGGACTCCGGCGGGATCAGCGCCCGCCAGGTCACGTAGCCGGCGCCGCGGGTCCGGGTGCGGGGATCGACCAGCGTCCGCAGCCGGCTGTGGATGCCGTCCGCGGCCACCACCAGGTCGGCGGGGTACTCCTCGTCGTCGGTGCGTACGATCGCGGCGGCCGGCCCGACGTCCACGCCGGTCACGGTCCGGCCCAGGCGGAGCGACTCGGCGGGCACGAGGTCGCGGAGTACGTCGTACAGCTTCGGCCGGGTGACCATCAGCGGAATGGTGAAGCCGTCCGCGGCGTCGGCCGGGCTGGGCTCGACCCGGCTGAGCCAGCGCCCGTCCGGCCGGCGCAGCCCGACCATCTCCTGCAACTCGTTGTGGCCGCGCAGCCGGTCGACAGCAGCGGGGTCGATGGCGGCGATCGCCCGGAGCGCGTTCGGCCACAGCGAGAGGCCGGCACCGACGGCCTGGATCCGCGGCCGGCGTTCGAGCAGGTCGACCTGCCAGCCGTCGCGGGCCAGCGCGCCCGCCGCGGCCAGCCCGCCGACTCCGGCGCCGACCACGACCGCCCTGCGCTGCTGCGTACTCATCCGGTCCTCCACTCCCGTGATCCCGTCCAGAAGTTCGCAGCGCCTCTACAAATGTAGAGGCGCTGCCGTCACACTACAGCTGTAGAGGGACGCTGGGTAGGGTTTCGGACGTGACACCCGACGCGCCACGACCGACCGCCCGCCCCGCCAGGACGGCGCGGGCCGACGCGCTGCTGGACGCCGCGATCGCGGTGGTCGCCGACACCGGGTTGCGCGGACTCACCCACCGCGCGGTCGACGCCCGGGCGCAGGTTCCTGCGGGTTCGACGAGCTACTACTTCCGCACCCGGGTGGCGTTGCTCCAGGCGATCCTGCAGCGGTTGATCGACCTCGACGCAGCCGACTCCGCGACGTACCTCCCCTTCGACGACGAGGCATCGGTCCAGGCCACCGACCTCGCCGGGATGGCGGCCGGCTGGGCCCGGCTGTTCGCCCACTGGCTCGGGCCCGGACGGCAGCGCCTGCGCGCCCGCTACGCGCTCTACCTGGAGGGCCGCCACCACCCGGAGCTGCACGAACTGCTGGACACCGCGAGCGCGCGGTTCGTAGGTGGCGCGCGTGAACTGCTGGCCGCGGCGGGCGGCCCCGATCCCGACCGCGACGGGCCGCTGCTGGTCGCGCTGCTCGACGGCCTGCTCTACGACCGGATCATCCGCGGCGGGCCGGGCGTGGACGAGCCCGAGCTTCGCCGCCGGATCGAGGTGATCCTCGGCGCGGTCCTCCCCCACCTCGTCAGGTAGGGCAGTTCAATGGGAGGCATGCCGACAGCCGACAACCCGCCGCAGACCCGGCTCACCGTCACTGTGTGGGACCGGCCCGACGCCGAGCCGCGGACGTTCGAGCTCACCGAGGATCCGCCGGCCGGCACCCATCCCCGGCCCGAGGCCGCGGTCGCCGCGATCGAGGCGGCGCCCCGGCCGTTCGAACCCGTACCCCGCGGCGCGATGTGCACCCAGATCTACGGCGGGCCGCAGCGCGCGGTCATCGAGGGCGTGTGGCGGGGACGGCGCGTCCACGCGTCGTACGACAAGAAGAACGGGTGCGAGATCGCCCGGTGGAAGGCACTCGGCGCGGTCCTCGACCCGGAGTGAACCGGGCCGGAGCCAGGGCTGAACCGGACCTGGAACCGGAGCCGCTACTCCCCCGCCGCGAGGTGCTCGAGCAGGTCCTGCCGGGTGAGTACGCCGACCGGCTTGCCGTCGTCGAGGACGAGCACCGCGTCGGCGCCCTCCAGCAGGCGCACCGCGGCGGCGACCGGCTCCCCGGCGCCGAGCTGGGGCAACGGCGGTGACAGGTGCTGCTCGACCCGGTCGGCCAGCTTGGCGTGCCCGGAGAACAACGCCTCCAGCAGGTCGCGTTCGTGCACCGCGCCGGCGACCTCGGCCGCCATCACCGGCGGCTCCGCGCGTACGACCGGCATCTGCGACACGGCGTACTCCCGCAGGATGTCGATCGCCTCGGCGATCGTCTCGTTGGGGTGGGTGTGCACCAGCGAGGGCATCGTCCCGCTCTTGCGCCGCAGCACGTCGCCGACGCTGTCGTTGCTCTGCCCGCGCAGGAAGCCGTAGTGGGTGAGCCAGGCGTCGTCGAACACCTTCGACATGTAGCCCCGGCCGCCGTCGGGCAGCAGCACCACGACCACGGCGTCCTCGTCGGCCTCCCGGGCGACCTGGGCCGCGGCGACCACCGCCATCCCGGACGAGCCGCCGACCAGCAGCCCCTCCTCGCGGGCGAGCCTGCGGGTCATCGTGAACGAGTCGTGGTCGGACACCGCGATGATCCGGTCGCAGATGGTCCGGTCGTACGTGGTCGGCCAGAAGTCCTCGCCCACGCCCTCGACGAGGTAGGGCCGGCCGGTGCCGCCGGAGTAGACCGAGCCCTCCGGGTCGGCGCCGACGATCTGCACCCGGCCGTCGGAGACCTCCTTGAGGTAGCGCCCGACGCCGCTGATCGTGCCGCCGGTGCCGATGCCGGCGACGAAGTGGGTGATCCGCCCCTCCGTCTGGTCCCAGAGCTCCGGGCCGGTGCTCTCGTAGTGCGACTGCGGGTTGTTGACGTTGGAGTACTGGTCCGGCTTCCAGGCGCCCTCGCGTTCCTTCACCAGGCGGTCGGACACCGAGTAGTAGGAGTCGGGGTGCTCCGGCGGGACGGCGGTCGGGCAGACCACGACCTCCGCGCCGTACGCCCGCAGCACGTTGCGCTTGTCCTCGCTCACCTTGTCCGGGCAGACGAACACGCAGTGGTAGCCACGCGACTGTGCGACGATGGCCAGCCCGACGCCGGTGTTGCCGCTGGTCGGCTCCACGATCGTCCCGCCGGGGCGCAGGACGCCCTCGCGTTCGGCCGCCTCGACCATGCGCAGCGCGATCCGGTCCTTGACGCTGCCGCCAGGATTGAAGTACTCCACCTTGGCCAGCAGGAGGCCACGGACACCTTCGGCGGACCGGGTCAACCGGACCAACGGGGTGTTGCCGACAAGGGACTGCAGGGACTCGTGATACCGCACGGGTGCACTCTAGGTGGTGGGGGCCGGGTGCGGCATCCCGGCGTCTTCGTGGCGCGGGGTCAACCGCTTGATGAGTTCCGGCCCCGCACGGGGTAGAAGCAACAACCGGAGCCCTCCGACGGTCCTTCGACCGGCCCTCGGACGGGCAAGACCTCGAAGGAGGTCCAGGTGGGCAAGGCTCGCGCCGCACGCAAGTGGGCCGCCGCCGCCGCGCTGGGCGGTGGCGGCGCCGGACTGCTCGGCGGCACCGTGATCGCGATCCTGTTCGCCGAGGCGATGCTCGCCAAGCGCACCATCGGCGAACCTGTCGGCCAGGCACCGGACGCCGACGGCCTCTACGGCGACGGACCCGGCGACCCGATCTCGTTCGCCGTCCTCGGCGACTCGACCGCCTGCGGGCTCGGCGTCGACACCGCCGAGGAAACCCCCGGCGCGCTGCTGGCGGCCGGCCTGGCGTCGCTGTCCGACCGGCCCGTCCAGCTCAGTGTGGCCGCCTTCTCCGGCGCGGAGACCCAGCACCTGGAGGACCAGGTGGACCAGGCGCTGGCCGTCGAACCCGACGTCGCCCTGGTGATCATCGGCGCCAACGACGTCACCCACAGGACCCTTCCGTCGGACTCGGTACGCCTGCTCGTGGAGGGCGTCCGCCGACTGCGCGAGGCCGGGTGCCAGGTCGTCGTCGGCACCTGCCCCGACCTCGGCACGGTCGAGCCGCTGGCGTTCCCGCTACGCCAGCTCGCCCGCATGTGGAGCAGGCGGCTGGCCGCGGCACAGACCATCGCCGTGGTGGAGAACGGCGCCCGTACGGTCTCCCTGGGCTCGCTGCTCGGGCCGGAGTTCGCCGCGGCGCCGCGGGAACTGTTCGGCCCGGACCGCTTCCACCCGTCCGCCGCCGGATATGCCAGCGCGGCCGTGGCGCTGCTGCCCTCGATCGCCGCCGCGATCGGCTACTGGCCCGAGGACGAGGACGCCGACACGCCGCTGGGCGAGGGGCAGATCCTGCCGATCTCGTACGCCGCCGTACGCGCCGCACGGTCGGCCGGCACCGAGGTGGCCGCCACCGACGTGGCCGGCCACGAACGCGGGCCGCGTGGTCGGTGGGCGCTGCTGCGCCGGCACCCGCACCGTCAGGTGGAGCTGCGCGAGAAGACCAGCTGAGCGAGAAAACCGGTTGAGGCGGGCGCGGCCGCTCGCGCAGACTGCTCGGCATGTGACGCCCCGCGGTGCGAGCCCGCCTTCCGCTTGTTTCGTCGTGCCCGTTCGCCCTCGTTCTCTCCGGGAGCCCGTCCGATGTGTACATACACGTGTATCCGAATCCTCCGCTCGGGACTCGGTACGCCCACCTGCAGGAGTTCCTCGCCCGCGCCGGGGAGCCCGCGTACCGCCTGAACCAACTCGTGCGCGCGGTGCACGACCGGGGCGTACGGCAGTTCGCCGACGTCACCGATCTCCCGCTGCGACTTCGCCGTGCCCTCGCCACCGAGTTCGGCCCGTCGTTCGGCCCGCTGACCCCGGTGGCCACCGAACGCGGCGCGCAGGTGGAGAAGGTGCTGTTCCAGAGCGCGCGGGGCGCCCGGATCGAGACGGTACTGGCCACCTACCGCGCCGGCTGGACGTCGTTGTGCGTGTCCAGCCAGGTCGGCTGCGGCCTCGGCTGTACGTTCTGCGCGACCGGTGCGGTCGGCCTGGTCCGCAACCTGACCGCGGACGAGATCTGCGACCAGGTGCTGCACTTCGAGCGGGTGGACAGCGTCGCGTTCATGGGCATGGGCGAGGCGCTCGCCAACCCGCACACGTTCACTGCCCTGTCCCTGCTCACCGATCCGCACTACCACGGCGTCAGCCCGCGCCGCGTCACCGTGTCAACCGTGGGTTTCGCACCCGGAATGCGCCGGCTGACAAGGGAGTTTCCGCATGTCAACCTCACCTTGTCGGTGCACTCGGCCGACGAGGACCAGCGGGCGGAGCTGATCCCGCTGCAGCGGCGCTTCCCGCTCGCCGAGTGCCTGGAGGTCCTGGACGAGCACACGGTGACCGGCGGCCGCAAGGCCTACCTCGCCTACCTGCTGGCCGACGGATACAACGACTCGCCCGCACACGTCCAGGCGCTCGCGGACCTGGTGGCCGCGCGCCGGCGGCCGGAGCTGTTCCACGTCAGCGTGATCGCCTACAACGAGGCGGCCGGCGCCCGGCCGGACCTGCGCCGGCCGAGCGCCGCGGGGGTGGAGGCGTTCGTGGCCGCGTTGCGGGCGGCAGGAGTGCGGGCGACCCGGCGGCAGCAGTTCGGAAGGGACCTTGCCGCCGCCTGCGGCCAGCTGCACGCGCGCTACCTCACCCGGAACGTCCCGATCGGGCGGACCGCTGGCACCGGACCGGGCGGGCGTACTAGCCTCGACATTACCGAGCGGTAACCACGCCGGCCGGACGACCACAGGGAGGCCGCCATGTCCGAGGTCAGCGCCCCGAACGACGCCGTGATCGTCGCCGCCGCGCGCACCCCCATCGGGCGGGCCGGCAAGGGTTCGCTGAAGGACGTCCGGCCCGACGACCTCGCCGCGTTCGCGGTGGACGCGGTGCTGGCCAAGGTCCCCCAGTTGGACCGCGCGGAGATCGACGACCTGTACCTCGGCTGCGCCGAACCCCGTGACGAGCACGGCGGCAACATGGCCCGCCGGGTCGCGGTCCAGCTCGGTCTGGACACCCTGCCGGCGGTGACCGTCAACCGGTTCTGCGCCTCCAGCGTCCAGACGGCGCGGATGGCCTTCCACGCCATCCGCGCGGGCGAGGGCGACGTCTTCGTCTCCGCCGGGGTGGAGTGCGTCTCGCGGTACGCCGGCTTCGGCAGCGCGGGCGTCGACCCGGTGCAGACGCACAACCCGGTGTTCGCCGAGGCGGAGGCCCGCACCCGCAAGTACGCCGAGAGCAACGACGTCTGGCACGACCCGCGCACCGACGACCAGGTGCCCGACATCTACATCGCGATGGGCCAGACCGCGGAGAACGTCGCCACCGCACGCGGGGTGAGCCGTGCTGTCCAGGACGAGTTCGGCGTGCGCTCGCAGAACCTCGCCGAAGACGCGATCCGCAGCGGCTTCTTCGCCCGTGAGATCACGCCGTACCCGCTGCCCGACGGCACCCTGGTGGAGACCGACGACGGGCCCCGCGCCGGCACCACCCTTTCGAAGGTGGCCGCCCTCGACCCGGTCTTCCGGCCCGGAGGCACCGTCACCGCCGGCAACTGCTGCCCGCTCAACGACGGCGCCGCCGCCGTGGTGATCATGAGTGCCGAGAAGGCTCGCCGGCTCGGCATCACCCCGCTCGCCCGGATCGTCGCCACCGCCGCGTCCGCGCTGTCCCCGGAGATCATGGGCCTCGGCCCGGTGGAGGCGAGCAGGCGCGCGCTCGCCCGCGCGGGCCTGGGGATCGGCGACATCGACCTGGTGGAGATCAACGAGGCGTTCGCGGCGCAGGTCGTTCCCTCCGCCGAGGACCTCGGCATCCCCTGGGACAAGCTCAACGTGCACGGCGGGGCGATCGCGCTCGGCCACCCGTTCGGCATGACCGGCGCCCGCATCATGACCACCCTGCTCAACGGCCTGCGCAGCCGGGACGCGCAGTTCGGCCTGGAGACCATGTGCGTCGGCGGCGGGCAGGGCATGGCGATCATCCTCGAACGCCTGTCCTGACCCGAAGGTCCTGGCCCGAACACCTGTCCGACATGACCGCGCCGGTGGCCGTAGGCTGGCCAGCCATGAGCCCATCCATCGCCACCACCGAGCGCCTCGAGCGCGACGGCCTGCTCTCGTTCCTCCGCACTCGCCACCAGGGTGTGCTGGTCACCACCCGGCGCGACGGGCGCCCGCAGATCTCCCCGGTCACGTTGGGCCTGAACTCCGACGACCGGATCGTCGTGTCCACCTATCCCGAACGCGCCAAGGCGATCAACGCCCGCCGCGACCCGCGGGTCAGCGTGTGCGTGATGTCTGAGGGCTTCTCCGACCCGTACATCCAGGTGGACGGGACCGCCCGGGTGATCGACCTGCCCGAGGCCGTGGAGCCGCTCGTGGAGTACTTCCGGTGCATCAGCGGCGAGCACCCCGACTGGGACGAATACCGCGAGGCGATGCGGCGGCAGGGCAAGTGCGTGATCGAGGTGGAGATCGACAGGTGGGGCCCGGTCGCCCGCGGCGGCTTCCCTCCGCGACTGGTCCAGTCCGACGAAAGCTGACGCATCACCCGCACGCCGGAGCACGCCCAGACGTCAACAATGGTTGGAAAATCGGGGTGTTCATGAGGGATCTCTCCGGATGCTGGAGGTAGGTGCGCGCGGGGGGTTGTGTACGGCCCGCACGTCAGGCAGGCTCGGGGGCATGGTCCACGACTGATTCGACTGTCCCCGATCTCGGGAGGGCGACATGGCTCTGCACCACTCCGAAGAGACCCATCAGAACCTCTGCGCCCGGCTGGCGCAGGCAACCGGACGAGATCTCCCAGAGTGGATCAGAGTGCTGGAGAACGGACCCACGTTCCTCCGCTTCGAGGACCGGGTCAGTTGGCTGCGCAGCGAGTACGGCATCGCCCACGGGCACGCCACCGCGATCGTGCACGAGCAGGACCTCCGCCGCGCCCAGCGCAACTTCGGGTGAGCCCCGCGGACGCGGTGGGCGTCGCAGCCGGCCCCGGCGCTGAGAGCCGGCGGCATCGGTGGACGTGACGCGGACGCAGGCATTCCTGCGCGAACATCATCATGCCGTCCTCGGAACGATTCGCCGGGACGGCCGGCCCCAGCTCTCCCCGGTCACGGTCGGGGTGGACGCCGAGGGCTACGCCATGATCAGCACCCGCGAGCCGGCGTACAAGGTACGAAACCTGCGGCGTGACCCGCGGGCCAGTCTCTGCGTCTTCCCCGACGGGTTCTACGGCGAGTGGGTCCAGGTCGAGGGCGAGGCGCACATCCTGTCGCTGCCGGAGGCGATGGAGCCGCTGGTCGACTACTACCGCACAGTCTCCGGCGAGCACCCGGACTGGGCCGACTACCGCGCCGCGATGGAACGCGAGCACCGCTGCCTGATCCGCATCCGCATGGATCGGGTGGGCCCGGTGGTGTCCGGCTGACATCCGGTCCGGCTGACCTACGAGAGCTGACGTACGAGAGCTGACGTACGAGAAGGGCCGCCCGAGAACTTCGGGCGGCCCTTCTGCGTTTCGGCTCGTCGGTGCGGTGGCGGGTCAGTCACCGCCGCGCAGGATGGCGAGGATCCGCAGCAGCTCGATGTAGAGCCACACCAGGGTGACCGTGAGCCCGAACGCCGCGAACCACGCGTCCTTGCTCGGCGCACCGGCGGCGATGCCTTTCTCGACGTAGTCGAAGTCGAGCAGCAGGTTGAAGCAGGCCAGCGCCACTCCGATCACCGCGAACACCAGCCCCAGCCCGCCCAGCCCGCTGACGCCGAGGTTGAGGCCGAACATCCGCAGGACGAGGTTGACGGCCACGATGAGGAAGAACCCGAGGGTGGCGGCGACCACGAACCGCTGGAACTTCGGGGTCACCCGGATGACCCGGAACTTGTAGACCGCGAGCATCCCGGCCGAGGCGCACATCGTGCCGAGGACCGCCTGGGCGACGATGGCGCTGTCGCCGGCGTAGGCGGACAGCACCTTGCTGGCCAGGCCGACGAACACGCCCTCGACCGCGGCGTAGCCGAGGATCACCGCCGGGTTGGTGATGTGCTTCAGGCCAATGACGAAACCCAGGCCCATCCCCACCAGCGCGGCGCCGATCAGCCAGCCGAAGTGCGCCGGCTGCACCGGTCCGGTGAGGAACCACGTCGCGCCGGCCACCACGATCAGGGTGCCGAGCGTCATCGCGGTGCGGGCCACCACGTCGTCGATGGTCATCCGGTCACGGCGCGTGCCGGAGTAGGACGGTGCGTCGTACATCTCCCGCAACTGGTCGGCACTCATGCCCGCGGCGCCGGAGCCAGCCGACTGGAACGCGTCGCTGCGCCGGAACACCGGGTTCTTGCTCTGCATCCTGGGGTCCTCCTCCGCCGACGGCGGGTGACGGTCGATGGCCCGCGGACGCGGGCCGGATCGCTGCGGAATGCCTCCACAACTGCACCGGGCCGGGTGGAGCCCGGCTCGGCGGTGACGCCAATAGTAATGACTCGGCAAAGTTCTTGTCCTCCCCCAACGGCAATTCCATGTGGAATGCGCGGTCTTGTCCCCAAATTCGTCGATGCCGCCACGCAGGATGGACAACGATGACCGACTGGACGCCGGTCGGCCTCCGCGGTGAGCAGACCTGGTCGGCCAGGCCGGCCAGGCCGACCAGGCGAGAACGGAGGGGAAGCGATGTCGCAGAGCACACGTCCGGAGGGCGAAGGGTCGCCGAGCAGCCACTACCGGGCGCCGGGGTGGTTCACCCGCAGGGTCTTCAACCCCCTGGTGGCCGCCGCCACGAGGGCCGGGCTGAGCGTGTGGGGCAGCCGGGTCCTGGAGGTACGCGGCCGCAGCAGCGGGCAGCCCCGCCAGGTGCCGGTCAACCTGCTCACCCACGAGGGGCGGCAGTACCTCGTGGCGCCGCGCGGCCAGGCTCAGTGGGTACGAAACGTCCGGGCTGCTGACGGGCGCCTCGACCTGCTCCTCGGCCGGCGGCGTGAGCACTGGCTGGCCACCGAGGTTGCCGACGCGGACAAGCCGGCGGTGCTGCGCGCCTATCTTCGCCGCTGGAAGGCCGAGGTCGGGGTGTTCTTCGACGGGGTGAACGCCGATTCCTCCGCGGAGGACCTCGCCCGAATCGCCCCGCGTCACCCGGTGTTCGTCCTGTCCCGCCGCGACGGCTGACCCCGCCGGCCGCCCGTACCTCGCAGTCCCTTCTCCCGTCTTGACCTGAACCTTGGTGGAGGTCGCAGGCTGTTCCGGACAACGGATTCGGAACGAGCCTGGAGGTCTGCGGATGCGCGCGGTGTGGGTCTACGAGTTCGGCGGCCCGGAGGTGCTGGTGCCGGGTGAGGCGCCGGACCCCGAGGCCGGGCCTGGTCAGGCGCTGGTCGAGGTGGCGTACGCCAACATCACGTTCGTGGAGACCCAGCTCCGCGCCGGCACCGGACCCTTCACCCCGACCCTGCCGACCATCCCCGGCAACGGCGTGGGCGGGACCGTCCGCGCGGTCGGGCCCGGCGTCGACCCGGCCCTGGTCGGCCGCCGGGTGGTGACCAGCACCGGCGGCTCCGGCGCGTACGCCGAACTGGTCGCGGTGGCCGCGGACGGGCTGGTGGAGGTCCCGCCCACGCTGCGACTGGACGACGCGGTGGCGGTGCTCGCCGACGGCCGGACCGCGACCTGGCTGATGCGGGCGAGCGGGGCCGGGCCCGATGACCGGGTGCTGGTGACCGCCGCAGCCGGTGGCGTCGGAACCCTGCTGGTGCAGCTGGCCACGGCCGCCGGAGCGCGGGTCGTCGCGGCGGCCGGTGGCGACCGCAAGCTCGCGCTGGCGGCCAAGCTGGGCGCGAAGGTCGCCGTCGACTACCGCCGCCCGGACTGGACCGACCGGGTACGCGAGTCCGTCGGGGGCGTCGACCTCGTGCTGGACGGCGTGGGCGGTGCTCTGGGCAGGTCCGCGTTCGACCTGCTGGGCGAGGGCGGACGGATGCTCAGCTTCGGCCTGGCCAGCGGCGCCTGGACCGACGTACCGGAAGCGGAGGCGCGTCGGCGCGGCGTGCGGGTGCTGCGCCCGGCCCTGGACCCGGCGGACGTCCACGAACTCACCGAGAGTGCGTTACTTGCGGCCGCCCACGGCCGGCTGCACCCGGTGATCGGCCAGCGGTTCGAGCTGGTCCGGACGGCCGAGGCGCACGCCGCGATCGAGGCCCGCGCCACCGTCGGCAAGACGCTGCTGGAGGTACGCCCGGAAGGAACCACGGCCTGACGCCCGGATGCGTACTCAGGTGCCCCCGGTGGGATTCGAACCCACAAAACTGACACCCATTTTAAGTGGGCCGCCTCGACCAGTTGGGCTACGGGGGCGCTGCACCGGCCGACCGCCAGACCACCGACGGCTGACCTGTGACCACGCCCAAGCCTAGTGTTGCCACGCGCTCCGGGTGGCGGGCAGTGGTGCCCGGCCGTCGGTGTGCGGGCGGACGACCAGCAGCTGGTACGCCGAGATCCGGGCGGCCTCGAACGCCAGCGCGGACACCGCGAGGTAGAGCAGCCACACCCTCGCCTGCCCCGGTGAGGCCTGCCGGGCGCACTCGTCCCACGCACCCTCCAGGTTGGCCACCCAGGCGCGCACGGTGCGGGCGTAGTGCTCGCGCATCGTCTCCACGTCGCGGACCTCCAGGCCCGCGTCCTCGACGGTGTTCGTGATGGTTCCGACCGGGAGGAGCTCGGCTCCCGGGTGGACGTACGCGTCCAGGAAGGAGCGTTCCTGCGCCAGCGGCTCCCCGCGCCTGCCGACCTGGTTGACCAGCAGCCGGCCACCCGGGCGCAGCAGGCCGTGCAGCGTCCGGGCGTACTCCCCCAGGCGGTCCGCACCCACGTAGTCGGCCAGCCCGTACGCCACGATCGCGTCGAACGGGTCGGCCTCGACCTCGCGCCAGTCCGCGACCCGGAACTCCACCCGCCCGGCCAGCCCGGCGTCGACGGCCCGTTTGGTCGCCTGCTCGGCCTGTTCGGCGGAGGCGGTGATGCCGAGCCCGCTCACCGCGTGGTGCTCGGCGGCGTGCAGGAGGAACGTCCCCCAGCCGCAGTCGACGTCGAGCACCCGGGTGGCGCGTTCCCCCGAGGTCCCGTCGGCGAGGCCGAGCTTGCGGCAGGCGAGCTGCAGGCCGGCGCGCTGCGCGTCGTCCAGGGACATGCCCGGCTCGGCCCAGTAACCGCTGCCCAGCATCAGCGTCTGGCCGAACACCCGCGCCAGGAACCGCGTACCGACCGGGTTGTCCGGCGACCCGCTCGGCGCGGTGTCGCGGTCCAGGGCGTGCCGGCGTTCGGCCCCGGTGATCTCCTCCTCCGGCGGCTTGGGCGCGGGGCCGACGGCGCCGAGATAGACCGCCGCCCGCATCAGCTCGCTGCGGTCGGCGGCGGTCAGCTCGGGGCGGGCGCCGATCGAGCGACCGAACGGCGCGAGACGTTCCAGGGCGGTGAGGATCGGCCCGTCCACCTCGATCTCGCCGGCGACGAACGCCCGGGCCAGGCCGAGCTCGTCCGGCCGCCACAGCAACCGGCGAACGGCACGCCGGGAGTGCACGCGTACGGCCGGCGCCTCGGTAGGCCCGGCCACCGAGCCGTCCCAGGCGTACAGACGGACGGGCGCTTCCAGGCCGAACAACCGCAGCAGGATGTCGTGCAGCCGCTCGGCGACCACTGGACCGGCCACGGCGCCCCCTCTCGTTCGGTCGTCCCCGAGACGTTCTACCCGTCCCGGGGACGATCGAGCCACTGCCGGATCAGAGCCGGATCAGAGCCGGATCACAACTCGGATCAGAGCCGGGCCAGGGCGGCGGCCTCTCGCTACTGCCCGTCCCGCTCCGGCCTCGGTTCGGCCCTCACTCCAGCATGAGCGTGTTCGAGCTCGGGTGACCTGCTCGCGGGCGGGGAGAACTGGCGCGGCAGGGCGCTGCGCTCGAACTCCTCCCGCGGGCGCTGCAGGCTGCCCAGCGAGACGATCTCGCGGGGGAAGAACAGCCCGAGCGTCCAGTCGGCCACGATGCGGACCTTGCGGTTGAGGGTGGGCATCCGGCTGACGTGGTAGGTGCGGTGCATGAACCACGCCGGCCAGCCGCGCAGCTTGATGCCGTAGACCTGCGCCACGCCCTTGTGCAGGCCGAGGCTGGCCACCGAACCCACGTGCTTGTGCTCGTAGTTGTGGAGCAGCCTGCCCTTGAGGGCGCGGGCGACGTTGTCGCCGAGCACCTTGGCCTGGCGTACGGCGTGCTGGGCCGAAGGGCTGCACAACGCGTTCGGCGGGCCGGTCAGGTCGGGCACCGCGGCGCAGTCACCGGCCGCCCAGACGTGCTCGGCGCCCACGACCCGCAGGTCGGGCTCGGTGGGCAGCCGGCCCTTGTCGTCGCGTGGCAGGTCGGACTCGGCGAGGACCGGGTTGGCCTTGACGCCGGCGGTCCACACGATGGTGTCGGACTCCAGCCGTGTGCCGTCGGACAGCTCCACGTGCCCGCCGACGCAGGACTCCAGCAGGGTGTTCAGCTTCACGTCGATGTGGCGTTTGCGCAGGCGTTCGACGGTGTAGCGGCCCATGTCCTCGCCGACCTCGGGGAGGATCCGGCCGGCCGCCTCCACCAGCACCCAGCGCATGTCCTCGGCGCTGAAGTTGCGGTAGTAGCGGCAGGCGTAGCGGGCCATGTCCTCGAGCTCGGCGAGCGCCTCCACCCCGGCGTACCCGCCGCCGACGAACACGAACGACAGTGCCCGTCGACGGGTCTCCTCGTTCGTGGTGGACTCGGCGACGTCGAGCCGGTCGAGGACGTGGTTGCGAAGCTGGATGGCCTCCTCGACCTGCTTGAACCCGATCCCGTGCTCGGCGAGGCCGGGGATGGGCAGGGTGCGGGCAACCGAGCCGAGGGCGACGACGAGCTCGTCGTAGTGCACGTCGTACGTCGCGCCGGCGCGCGGCTCGATCCGGGCGCTGTGCTCGGCGTGGTCGATGCTCACGATGCGGCCGGTGATGACGTGCACGTTCGGGAGAACCCGCCGCAGCGGGACGACGACGTGGCGGGGTTCGAGGTTGCCGGCCGCGGCCTCGGGGAGGAAGGGCTGGTAGGTCATGTACGAGCGGGGCTCGACGACGGTGATCGTGACCTCGCCCCGACGGAGTTCCTTGCGAAGGGATTTCTGGAGCCGGAAAGCGGCATACATGCCGACGTAGCCACCCCCGGCGATGAGGACGTGGCGTGTGTTCACGTCCATTCACCTCCTCGGTCACTGTTCAGGCTAGTCGCTCGTGAATGCATTCACAAGGACCGGATACCCCTGTCGGGAACGTCACACGATTCGCACGGCACGCCCTAAGCTCGAATGAACGAGGGAGGGGCCGTGGGCGCGATCTTCGCTGTCATCCTCATCGCCCTCGTCGTCGCCGCGGTAGCGCTGACCGTGCCGCTCGTCGCGCTCGTCCAGCGCCGCGAACAGCGCCGACTCGAGGGCCTCGCCGCCTGGGCGTCGTCGATCGGATGGACGACGTACGCCGGCAGCGTGGAGGTGCCCTGGACCGCCCGGCTGCCCGGAGCGAACCCGCGCGGCGTGCGCTGTCTGTTCACCGGCATCTACCGCGAACTACCCGTGAGCATGGCGGAGTACACGTACCAGACCACGCACACGACCTACGTCAACGGGCAAACCCAGGTCACCACCGACAACCACGACTTCGTCGCGTGCGTGGTGCATCTCCCCTACACCTACCCCGGCATCGAGGTCGCGAGCCGCGGCTCCGGCTCACGCATGTGGCGCTGGCTCAACGGTCCGGACCACACCGGGGAGGTGGGCATCGACGAGTTCGACCGGGACTTCCGCGTCCACAGCACCCATCCCGAGCTCGTACGCCAGGTGATCGGGCCGGCGCTGGTCCGCACCCACCTGGCCGGCATGGCGCCGAACTGGAGCCTGCACGGGACCGACCTGCTGGTGTACTGGCAGGGCCGGATGGAGCCCACCCGGGTGCTGCCCGCCGTGGACTCCGTCATCCGCGTCGCCAACCTCCTCGGCCGCTGACGAAGTGGCGGGCGTCGCGGGGGCAGGCCGGCTCAGTGCGCGAGCAGGCCGGCGTGGTCGGCTGCGCGGGCGAGCACCTGGTCCAGCATCGGCTCGGTGAGCTTGCCGGTGAAGGTGTTCTGCTGGCTCGGGTGGTAGGAGCCGACGAGGAGCACCTCGGACCACTCGGCCGAAGCCTCGTCGGGTGGGGCCAGCAACACCTCCGCCCCGTGGCCGAACCGTGGCCGCGGGCGGGGAATGCGGTAGCCCAGCGCGGCGAGAGTACGAACCGCAGCCGTCCAGCCGTACGACCCGAGGGCGACGACCGACCGGACGGTCGGGGCGGAAAGCTCCCACTCCCTGCGCAGCCACGGGAAGCACGCGTCGCGCTCGGCCGGCAGCGGCTTGTTCGCAGGAGGCGCGCAGCGGACCGCGGCGACCACGCGGACGCCGCGCAGCCGTTGCCCGTCACCGGCGGAAACGCTCGTCGGCTGCACCGCGAGGCCCACCCGGGCGAGGGCGGCGAACAGCCAGTCGCCGGAACGGTCGCCGGTGAAGATCCGGCCGGTACGGTTGCCGCCGTGCGCGGCCGGCGCCAGCCCGACGACCAGCATGCCGGGGGCCGGGTCGCCCCACCCGGGCACCGGACGGCCCCAGTACGGCTGGCCGGCGAACGACCGGCGCGGCGACGCGGCGACCTCCTCCCGCCACTCGACCAGGCGAGGGCAGGCGCGGCACACCGACTGCCGGGCGGTCAGCTCGCCGAGGTCCGGCGCGGACACCGCGAGCCGCTCCACCTCGGCGGCGCCGTGGGCGACGGGCGTTTCCGGCTCTGCCGGGTCGTCGGGCCAGCCGGTGCCCGGCGGAACCGGACTGGCGAACGGCGCCCCGGTCACCGGATGCGGGCGCTCATCGGTCATCGGCAGTCATCGGTAGTCATCGGTAGTCATCGGCGGGCATCAGCGTGCCGGACGGACCGCCCGCTCGGCGCCGCTCCACGCGATGCCGTCCAGGATGTCGTGCTCGCTGACCACGAGTTCCGTACGGGCGAGGTGAGGGGAGACCCGGGCGAGGATCCGGTCCAGGATCAGCGCTCCGGCGCCGATCACGTCCACCCGGCCCGGATGCATGAACGGCAGCGCCTTCCGCTCCGCGTGGGTCATCGTCAACAGCCGGTCGGCTGCGGCGTGCACGTCGGCCGCGGGAATGCGGGCGTGGTGGATCCGGTCGCGGTCGTACGACGGAAGGTCCAGCGCCATCGCCGCCACCGTCGTCACCGTGCCGGCCAGGCCGACGAGGGTACGAGCCCGCTCCAGCGGAACCTCCCCGGCCGCCTCGTCCAGCCGGCGCTCGACCTCCGCCCGGGCCCGCTTCACCTGCTCCGGCGCCGGCGGGTCGTCGGTGAGGTACCGCTCGGTCAGTCGTACGCAGCCCAGGTCGACCGAGACCGCAGCCTCCGGCCGGGCGCCGCCGAGGACGAACTCGGTGGAGCCACCGCCGATGTCGACCACGAGGTACGGCGTCGGGATCCGGCGGCCGGCCAGCTCGCGGGTCGCGCCGGTGAAGGACAGGCCGGCCTCCTCCGCGCCGGTGATCACCTCGGGTTCGACACCGAGGATCTCCCGAGCACCCGCCACGAACTCGGCCCGGTTGTCGGCGTCACGGGAGGCGGAGGTGGCCACGAACCGCACCTGCTCGGCACCCAGCTCGCGGATCCGCTCGGCGTACCGCTCGCAGGCGGCGAACGTCCGGGCCAGCGCCTGCTCCGACAACCGGCCAGTGCGGTCCACGCCCTCCCCGAGCCGGACGATCTCCAGCCGGCGGTCCAGCTCGTGCAGATGTTGCGTCCCCGTCGCGGGCTCGGTGGTGATGTCGGCGACCAGCAGCCGGATGGAGTTGGTGCCGCAGTCGACCGCGGCCACGCGTACCGGCGGGTCGACCTCGACGCAGCGACCCTCCGCCGCCCAGTCCGGCAACAGCGCCAGCGCCTCGTCACCGAGCGGGTTGACTCCCGGCCCGGCCGCGAGCGCGTGGCCGACCAACGAGTGCAGGCACTTCACCCGGTCGGGCATGCCGCCGGCGGAGATCCCGGCGATCTCGGGTACGTGGCCGAGCCGCTCGCGCGCGGCGAGGTAGTGCTCGTGTGCGCGCCGGTGGCCGGCGGCCAGGTCGGGGTCGGCAGCCAGTCGTTCGGTCCACTCCCGCATCAGCCCGCTCGCCTCCAGCCGCCCGATCTCGGCAGCCAGGCGCGGGCAGGTGAGGTAGAACGTGGTCGGGAACGGCGTACCGTCGGGCAGCCGCGGCTCGGTCTCCACGACGTCCGGCAGTCCGCACCGGCACCGGTGCGCGATGCGGTGCACACCGCGGGCCGGCCGGCCCAGCTGCGCGCTCACCGCCACCACGTCGGCCGGGTCCACGGTGTCCACCGGGTCCGCGGAGTCGGGTGCGGTCATCGGTTCGGTCGCGGCGTCTTGGTCCGGCTGGGGTCGATGGTCTTCGGCGGCTGGTGCTTCGGCGTGCTGGGTGTCGTACCGGCCGGCGGTGACGTCGGTTGCACACCGGACCGCTCGACACTCCCCCAGAGGCTGGACCACCAGGCCTGCCGGGGCCCTGAGGAAACAGTCGCGCCACCGGCGACGGCCGGCGCCTTCGCCACCGAGCCGTCCTCGCCGACCACGACGTAGCCGGTCTCACCCGGCTTCACCCAGCGCAGGCGCTCGCGGGCCTGCGCCTCGACGTAGGCCGGGTCGTGCCAGCGCCGTAGCTCCTTCTCCAGGGAGGCCACGCGGTCGGTGCGCTGGGCCTCCTCGGTGCGCAGCGCCGAGATCTGACTGCGTTGTTCGACCCAGGCCCGCAGGCTCGACGCGTACGAGATGACCAGCGCGGCGATCACCAGGGCCAGGATCGCCGCCCGGCCGGTGACGTTGCCGTTGCGCCGCGAGGTGCGCTTGGTGGCGTCGGACTGGCCGGGGTCGCGACGAGCACTGGGCACCGTCCCGTTGGTGACGCGGGCTACCCCGGGCCGCACCGCCTCCGGACGGGTCTCGCCGCGGGCGGTCGTGCGGGTGGGCCCGGCACCGGCGGTGCGGCGGGTGGTCCGGGGAGCACCCGCACCACCTCGCGCACCGCGCCCGGGCGTGCCGGGCTTGACCCGGCCCGGACCCCGCCCACGCCCTGCGGGCCGGGCGTTGCGACCACCTCGCGCGTCGCTCACCGGACCTACTCGGAGGTGAACCGCGGGAACGCCGTACGTCCGGCGTACCGGGCCGCGTCGTCCAGCTCCTCCTCGATCCGCAGCAGCTGGTTGTACTTCGCCACCCGCTCGCTGCGCGCGGGCGCACCGGTCTTGATCTGCCCCGCGTTGGTCGCCACCGCGAGGTCGGCGATCGTGGTGTCCTCGGTCTCACCGGACCGGTGGCTGATCATCGTGCGGAAGCCCGCGCGGTGGGACATGTCCACCGCGTCCAGGGTCTCGGTGAGAGTGCCGATCTGGTTGAGCTTGATGAGCACCGCGTTGGCGGACTGCTCGGCGATGCCGCGGCCGATCCGCTCGGGGTTGGTGACGAACAGGTCGTCGCCGACCAGCTGGACCTTCGCGCCGAGGGTCTCGGTGAGCCCGGCCCAGCCGGACCAGTCGTCCTCGGCCAGCGGGTCCTCCAGGGACACCAGGGGGTACGACGCACGCAGCTCGGCGTAGTAGGCCGCCATTTCCTCCGACGTCTTGTCGCCGCCCTCGAAGCGGTAGCGGTCGCTGTCGGCGTCGTAGAACTCCGTGGCAGCGGCGTCGATGGCCACCGCGACGTCGGTGCCGAACCGGAAGCCGGCCGCACCGACCGCGGTGGCGATGAGGTCGAGCGCCGCCCGGTTGGACGGCAGGTTGGGCGCGAAGCCACCCTCGTCGCCGAGCCCGGTGGACAGGCCCTGGCTCTTCAGGACCGCCTTCAGCGCGTGGTAGGTCTCGGCACCCCAGCGCAGCGCCTCGGCGAAGGTGGCCGCCCCGATCGGGGCGATCATGAACTCCTGGAAGTCGACGTCGTTGTCGGCGTGCGCACCGCCGTTGACGATGTTGAGCATCGGCACCGGGAGCAGGTGCGCGTTGGGGCCGCCGACATAGCGGAACAACGGCAGGTCGGCCGACGACGCGGCGGCCCGGGCGACAGCCAGCGACACGCCGAGCAGCGCGTTGGCGCCGAGCTTGGCCTTGTTGGGCGTGCCGTCCAGGTCCATCAGGCGGGCGTCGACCAGCCGCTGTTCGCTGGCCTCGTAGCCGACCAGCTCGGGGGCGATCACGTCGACCACGCCGCGCACGGCGTTGGTGACGCCCTTGCCGACGAAGCGCTTGTCGTCACCGTCGCGCAGCTCCACCGCCTCGAACGCGCCGGTCGACGCACCGGAGGGTACGTCGGCGCGGGCGATGGTGCCGTCGTCGAGACCCACCTCGACCTCGACGGTGGGATTGCCGCGCGAGTCCAGAATCTCGCGGGCGGTGAGGGCCTCGATCGTTGCCACGTGCTTCCTCCCAGACAACCTCAGGTCACGGATGCCCCGAGCCCAGGGCAGGTTTCACCCTAGCGGCGTCGACTGTGAGCACCGCGAACCGACCCGCGCACCGCCGGGATCACTCGTGATCAACGGGTGTTCTCGGCGGCGCGAACGGCGTCGACGTAGCGCCGGCAGGCGTCGCGTAACGCCTGCTCGGGGTCGAGGTCCGCGGAGCGTGCGCGGTCGACCAGGGCCAGCAACGCCATGCCGAGGCGGTCGGCGTCGAGTCGTTCCGTTTCGGCCGTCGCCGCGCCGGCGACCTCGGCGAGTACGGCCGGATCAGGGCCGTCGACCCGGACACCCGACCGCTTCGTACGCCCGAGCAGCTTGTCGGCGAGCGTCAGCGCCGGGAGCGCCAGTGGCACACCCTCCACCGCGGACGTGCGCTGCTTCTCCTCGGCCTTCAACTGGTCCCAGACGTTCTCCACCTCGGCCGCAGTCGACTCCGCCGTCGACCCCGCGGTACCGGGCCGGCCGGCCGTGGCAGGGCCGAAGACGTGCGGGTTGCGCCGGATCAGCTTGTCCACCAGGTCGGCGGTGACGTCGTCGATGGAGAACGGCACCTCCGCGTCCTCCTCGGCCAGCCTGGCGTGGAACACCACCTGGAACAGCAGGTCGCCGAGCTCCTCGCGCAGGTGCTGCCGGCCGCCGGTCTCGATCGCCTCCACGGTTTCGTACGACTCCTCGACGAGGTACCGCACCAGCGACCGGTGCGTCTGGTCGCGCACCCACGGACAGCGTTCGCGCAGCTGGTCCATCACCGACACCAGGTCGAGCAGCCGGGCGCCGGGCAGGTCGTAGGAGGCGGGGACCACCTCCAGAGTGGGCAGGCCACGCGTACCGGCCTCGGCGGCGGTGGCCAGCAGGTGGCCGAGCGCCCGGCCGAGCGCGGGGTCACCGTCGTCGGCGGCCAGCCACACCACGTCGATGCCGGCGTGCGCCCTGGTCACGAGGAGGTCGGCCAGCTCACCCGGCCCGGGCGCGTCCTCGACCACGAGGACATGGACCCCGGCGGCCTCGACGGCCGCACGCTGCGGGTGGTCGGCGTCGTCGGTGAGCACCTGGTCGGCCGCGCGCAGCAGCTCCCAGGCCGGCCAGGCGAGCAACCCCGGCGCCACCCGCGGACTGGTCAGCAGCAGCGCGATCCGGCCGGCCGTCATCTGCGGGGCCACGGTGGGATCAGGGCATCTGCGGGGCGGCCGGAGCCTGGGTGGCGGTCGGCTCCGGGGTGACGAGCTGGCCACCCGGCTTCACCGCTCCGCCGGACCAGGTGCCGTAGCGCGGGTTGATGTCGACACCGACCTGCTTGGCCGTCTTCGCCATCTCCTGCCCGACCAGCTGGTCAGCCTTGGCCTGGTCCTGCTGGCTGGACGGCTGCCTGCCGAGCAGCTTGGTGTTGAGGGCCCGCCGCAGGACGACCCAGCGGGCGAAGCCGTCCAGCATGTCCGGCGGGATGACCACGCGCTGCGACTGGATCTGGGACTTCACCTCGTCGATGTCGGCCTGGCTGGCGCTCACCCCCGCACGCGCGGCGGTGGGCACGATCAGAGCGTCGTCGACGAGCTGCTGGAGCAGGTCACTCTGCAGCTTCGTGGACTCCGCGTCGCTGAGATCGGACCGGCCGGCCTTGGCCAGGATGTCGCGCGACTGCTTCTGGAGGTAGGACACCGAGATCGTCTGGTCGCCGACCTGGGCCGCGGCTCCGGGGTTGGAGACCGCGCCGCAGCCGGACAGTGCCAGCCCTGCGACCAGAGCGACAACGGCGACTCGACCAGCGTGCCTTCGACCGACCACGGGACCTCTTCTCGCAACGGAAACCAGCCACGTCGCACCCGATCGTACGCAGGCCGTTCCGGGGGCGGACCGACGGGCCGGACCCTACTCTCGTCCCATGTCCGGCCCCATCTCCGAACGAACCGGCCCATTCGGAAGCCGCCAGTTCACAACCGGCGCGTTCAGGTTCCGGGTGGGCCTCGCCGTGGCCGGGCTGCTGGTCCTGGCCGGCTGCGGGGCGGCGTTCCTCGTCAGTCCGTTCGTCAGCGTTCCCGCGGGCGTGGCCGCGGGCGGCCTGGCCGGACTGCTGGTGGCCGGACCGGCGCACCGGGCCGCCCTGGTGCCCGTCGCGACCGTCGCCGCGCTCGTCTCCCTCGCCGCCACGACTCTCGTCCCGGAGGCACTGCCGTCGAGCGTGCAGTGGTTCGGGCTGTTCGAGCTGGCCGGGCTGCTCTGGCTGATCATCCTGGTGGTCAGACTCGCCCCGCCCCGCCAGGCGGTCGCCGTCGGCCTGCTCGCCTCGGCCGCGCAGGCGACGATGATCCTGCGCGCCGTCCACGGCTGGTCCCTGTCGGACCAGGTGGGGTCGGTCGGCTTCTGGGCACTGGGTGCGGTGTGCGCGGCACTCGGCGGGATCTACCTGCGGTCACTGGACGGCACCCGCGAGCGGGCCGTTCGCGAGGCCCGCCGGACGCAGCGGCTGGCGCTGGCCCGCGACCTGCACGACTTCGTGGCGCACGACATCAGCGGCATCGTTGTCCAGGCGCAGGCCGCGCGGGCGGTGGCGGCACAGCGACCGGAAGCCGTTCTCGACGCGCTCGCCCGGATCGAGGAGGCCGGACTGGCGGCGCTGTCCTCGATGGACCGGACCGTGCACATGCTGCACGACCTGGAAGAGGGCCCTTCCGAGAACTCACCCGCCGGCCCCGTCGGCACGGAGTCGCCGAACGCCGCGGACACCGGCCGGGCACCCGCGCCCGGCGTCGCCGACCTGCCCGAACTCCTCGACCGGTTCGCCGCCGGCGGGTCCGGGCCGGTCCGGTTGCACCTGCCGCCCGACCTGGCCGCCGCCGTTCCCCGCGAGATCGGCTCCACCGTCCACCGGGTGATCGTGGAGGCGCTGACGAACGTACGCCGGCACGCACCGCTCGACTCCGCCGTCACCGTCACGCTCGCCCGGGTTGACGGCGACGCCCCGGCGCTGACCGTGGAGATCACCAACCAGGCGGTCGATCCGGAGCGTACGGACGCCCCCGTCGACGGCGGTGATCGCCGGGGCGGCCTCGGCCTGGTCGGCCTGGCCGAACGCGTACAGGCACTCGGCGGCACGCTGACCGCCGGTCCGTACGGCCGGGCGGGATGGCGTACGACCGCGGTCCTCCCACTGTCCGCCGGGCGGGCCGGCCGGAGTGAAGGCCGAGGTGAGCATCGAGGTGAGGACCGGGGTGACTACCGGGTGACACGATGACACGATGACCGGCGTGGCCACCCGGATCCTCATCGCCGACGACCAGGAGAACATCCGCAGCGGCTTCCGGTTGATCCTGGACTCCCAGCCGGACATGCAGGTGGTCGCCGAGGCCGCGGACGGCGCCTCGGCGCTGGAGCAGGCACGGCACCTGCGGCCGGACGTCGTCATCGCCGACATCCGGATGCCGCGACTGGACGGCCTGGAACTCACCCGGGCGCTGGCCGGGCCGGACGTCGCCGACCCGCTGCGGGTGGTGGTGGTGACGACGTTCGACCTGGACGAGTACGTCCACACCGCGCTGGCGTACGGCGCCTGCGGGTTCCTGCTCAAGCGGGCCGGTCCGACGCTGCTGGTGGAGGCGGTGCGTGCGGCGATGGCCGGGGACACGTTGATCAGTCCGTCGGTGACCGTGCGCCTGCTGCGCCACCTCGCCCAGCGGCGGCGCACCCGCACCGCTCCCCCGGTCGAGCCGCTGACCGACCGGGAGGTCGAGGTGGCCCGCCTGGTCGCCGCCGGCAAGACGAACGCCGAGATCGGCGCCGACCTGTTCATCTCCGCGGGAACGACCAAGACCCACATCGCGAACATCCAGCGGAAGCTGGGCGTACGCAACCGGGTGGGGATCGCCGCGTGGGCGTGGGAGGCAGGCGAGACGATCCCGTGAGTGCCTCAGGTGCGGCATGGGAGGCAGGCGAGACGATCCCGTGAGTGCCTCAGGTGCGGCATGGGAGGCAGGCGAGACGATCACCTGAGCGCGGACTGCGCCGCCTCAGGATCGGCGTGGGTGTCGTGGCGTGGGCGGGTCCGGCGCCAGCGAGCCGTCCGGGGCGATGTGCTCGAAGATCTGGTCCACCAGGGTGAGGACGTGCGGGTCCTCCACGGCGTAGATCTGCCGCCGGCCCTCGCGCCGTGCTGTCACCAGGCCGGCCAGCCGGAGCTTGGCCAGGTGCTGGCTGACCGCGGCGACGTTGGCGCCAGTGGTCTCCGCGAGCGTGCCCACGTCGTACTCGTGCCGGGCGAGCAGCCACACCAGGTGCAGCCGGGTGGGCGAGGACAGCAGGTCGAACGTCTCCGCCGCCGCTCGTAGCTGCGGCCCGGACAGCGCGGGCTGCCCGGTCGGCTCGGGCGGATCGGCAGAATTGACCATGACGCCGCCGATTCTTCCGTATCCACCCGGTGAGTGGACGGCCGGATGTGAGCTGGCCCACAACAGTTCGTCACTTGCGCAACTGGTTGACAATCGAGGCGGTCCGCGACAGGCTGTACGACGCGAAGGGGAGTAGCCCCCAATGCCGCGGTCGACACGCTGGCAGCCGCCTCACAGGTGGCGCCCGGCCCGGCAGCCTCCACCAGGCGGGCGAGACCTTCGACCAGGCGAAATGCCCGGGTCGAGGTCGCATCCCTCGGTCCGGCCTGATCGAGGAGCGACACTCCCCATGGACGCCCTGACGGCCAGCTTCTTACTCAGCTTCGGCGTCATCTTCGTGGCCGAGCTCGGCGACAAGTCCCAGCTGATGGCCCTGACCTTCGCCACCCGCTACCGCGCGCTCCCCGTACTCGTCGGGATCACCGTCGCGACGGCCGTGGTGCACGCGGTGTCGGTGGGCGTCGGCTACTTCCTCGGCGCCAACCTGCCCACCGGCTGGATCTCGCTGGTGGCCGCGCTGGCGTTCTTCGGTTTCGCCGGGTGGACCTTGCGCGGCGACAGCCTCTCCGAGGACGAGGAGCAGAAGGCCCGGCGGGCCAAGCAGTCCGCGGTGATCGCGGTCTCCGTCGCGTTCTTCCTCGCCGAACTCGGCGACAAGACCATGCTGGCCACCATCACCCTGGCCACCCAGCACGGCTGGCTGGGCACCTGGCTCGGGTCGACCGTCGGGATGGTGGTCGCCGACGCCATCGCCATCCTGATCGGCCAGCAGCTCGGCCGGCGACTACCCGAGCGCACGATCCGGTACGGCGCCTCGGCCCTGTTCGCCGTCTTCGGCGCCTGGCTGCTCGTCGAGGCGATCACCCAGTTGCGCTGACCGTCCCGCCCCCGCACCCCCAGCACGCCCCGCACGACGAAACGCAGGCGGCGGCCCGTCCTCACCGGACGGGCCGCCGCCTGTTTCCTACGTCAGTGCCCCATGGGGCCAGGCTCCGGGCTCAGGAACCCAGCGTGTCGGGGTCGCCGCCGGTCCGCTCGTCGCGGTTCAGGTCGGTGACGGCGTCCAGGTCGGCGGCCGACAGCTCGAAGTCGAACAGGTCGAAGTTCTCCGCGATGCGCGACGGAGTGACCGACTTCGGAATGACGACGTTGCCGAGCTGGATGTGCCACCGCAGCACGATCTGGGCGGCGGTCTTGCCGTACTTCTCCGCCAGCGCCGCGATCGCCGCGTCCTTCAGCAGCTCGCCGCCCTGGGCCAGCGGGCTCCACGCCTCGGTGGCGATGTTGTGCTCGCTGTCGAACGCCCGCAGCTTCTCCTGGATGAGGTACGGGTGCAGCTCGATCTGGTTCAGGACGGGGACGACGGTGGTCTCGTCGAACAGCCGCTGCAGGTGGTGCGGGTTGAAGTTGGACACGCCGATGGAGCGGATCCGCCCGTCGGCGTACAGCTTCTCGAACGCCCGCCAGGTGTCGACGTACTTGTCCTGGCTCGGCACCGGCCAGTGGATGAGGTAGAGATCCACGTAGTCGAGCTTGAGCCGGCGGATGCTCTCCTCGAACGCCGCGAGCGTGGAGTCGTAGCCCTGCTCGCCGTTCCACAGCTTGGTGGTGACGAACAGCTCCTCGCGCGAGACGCCGGACTCGGCGATCCCCTTGCCGGTGCCCTCCTCGTTGCCGTAGATCGCGGCCGTGTCGATGCTGCGGTAGCCGACCTCGATCGCGGTGCGGACGGCGGCGGTGGCGTCCTCGTCGGGCACCTGCCAGACGCCGAAGCCGAGCTGCGGCATCTCCACACCGTTGTTCAGGGTGACGTTGGGTACTGCGGACATGCGCGTGAACCTCCATGGGAGTGCACTGGTGTCCCGGTCACGTCGGCCACACGTGAGGTCACGACCGACCGGGCATCCCAAACATCAGACCACAGCGGCGGCCTTGCGGGCGACCGGGGGCCAGTGGGCCGGGCGGCGCGGGTCCGGGCCGGGACGGTTAGATTTGCCCGCGTGGAGCTGCGCACGGTCGGCTTCGACCATCCCGATGCCCAGACGCTGACCGAGCAGGTGCAGCAGGAGTACGTCGTCCGCTACGGCGGGATCGACCGCTCACCGATCGACCCGCGCGAGTTCGACCCGCCGGCAGGGCTGTTCCTCGTGGGCTACCTCGACGGCCGGCCGGTCGGATGCGCGGGCTGGCGTACCCCGCCGTACACCTTGTTGCGGGCCGGCGACGCCGAGGTGAAACGGATGTACGTCGCACCGGATGCCCGCGGCCGTGGCCTGGCCCGCCGGATGCTGGCCGCCCTGGAACACGCCGCCGCCGCGGCCGGGAAGACCCGGATGGTGCTGGAGACCGGGCTCGGCCAGCCGGAGGCGATCACGCTCTACCTGTCTACGGGATACACGCCGATCCCGTCGTACGGTCTGCACCGCGACGCACCCGGCAACCGGTGCTACGCCAGGTCGCTGCCGACGGTCACCGATCCGGCGCCGGAGCAGGTGGGCGAGGCTCAGCGGTAACCGAAGTCCTGCGTCCACCACGGGCCGCCGGACCCGATGTGGGTGCCGACGCCGATCGCCTTGATCCTGCAGTCCAGCATGTTCTTGCGGTGGCCCTCGCTGTTCAGCCAGGCCCGGGTGACGTCCTGCGGTGTCTGCTGGCCACGGGCGATGTTCTCCGCGGCGGGAGCGCCGTAACCGGCGGCCCGGATGCGGTCCCAGGGTGTCCTGCCGTCCGGCGTGTTGTGCCCGAAGTAGTTGCGGGCGGCCATGTCGTAGGAGTGCGCGTGCGCGACGGATCGCAGCCGGTCGTCCACCCGCAGCGCTGCGCAGCCGACGCGCGCGCGGGCCGCGTTGGTCAGCTGGACCACCAGGTCCTCGTAGGCGGACTCCTGGCTCGTGCTCCTGGCCGCCGAGTCGGTGTCCGGCCTGGTGGTGTGCGCGGGAGTCGCCGGCCCACGAGTGCGGAGAACCGTACGCCGGGGACGTGGCGAGTCGGCCTGTGCCTTCGGCTGCTCGGCCTTCCCGGCCGCCTTCGGCTCGGGGGCGCCGGCGGGCTCGCGCCTGCCGGGCGCCGGAGCGGCCGGCCTGTCCGCCGGGGCGGCGTTCTTCGAAGTGGTGGTGCGCACCGGCGTGGCCTCGGACGGCACCTTCACCCGCTTGGTCGGGGTGGGGGCCGGCTTCGCGGCCGGCGCGTCGGCGGCTCGGTCGGGCGTACCGGCACCCTGCGGCGGGTCGGCCACCACGCGTTCCTGCCCGGCCCGGGGAGTCGGGTCGGCGGACTGGAAGTAGCCGCTCAGCGCGACCGCACCACCACCGAGACCCAGGACGCCCGTCGCCACCAGCGCCGGCACCATCAGGCGACGCGACAGCGGGCGCCTGCCCCGGTGGCGCGGCCGGTCCGCCTCCTCGTCCCAGAGGGCATGGTCGTGACGACCGTCGTCGTGGTGGAGTACGTCTCGGTCGTCGTGCGCCACGGCTTCTCCCAGTTTGAGTTGCTGGCGGTCGAGGGTGTTCGGTCCCGTTTCGGCCCAGTGGGCGGCACCTGTCGCAGATGTCGAGTTATGGAAGTTATGGAAGGTCCGGCACCGGAATAGTAGGTGACTTCGGGAGCGGCAGCGGCAGCTTCGGCAACGGTTTCTTGGTGGGCGTCGGGTCACTGGTCGGCGACCGCGTCGGCTCCGGCGTCCTGGTGGGCGTCGGCGTCCTGGTGGGCTCCGGCTTCCTGGTGGGCGTCGGCGTACTTGTCGGCGAGGGATCCTTCGTCGGCGACCGCGTCGGCTCCGGCTTGTCGGTAGGCGTCGGGCTGGCCGTGGGCGTCGGCGTACCCGTTGCCGTCGGATCACCCGTGCGGCCGCCCGGCCGCTCGGGTGTCCGGGTCTGTCCCGGCGTCGCGGTGTGCGGTGCGGCGGTGCCGGGCCCGGTCACGCCTGGCGCCATCGGCGGGCCGCCCGCGAGCACGAACGGCGACGTCGCCGGCGGCACTTCCTGGGAGGTCGGCGCACCGGGACCGGGGTTCGACAGCGCGTTCGGCAGCGTGTTCGGCTGGGCGTTCGGGAGCGTGGCCGGCAGTCCCAGCAGCGCCAGGCTCACACCGGCCGCACCGGGACGCTGGGCGGCGGCGGGCAGGAACGGAGCCGGCAGCATCTGAGCAGTCCACAACCCCTCCCCCGCCGCGTGGGCGGTGGATCCGAGGGGACCGCGTACCGCGCCGGTGGGCGCCGGCGCCTGCGTCGGCCCGCCGGGGCGGAGAGTCGAGGCGGCCAGCGTGCCCCGTTCGTCGTGCCCTCCGCCGAGGACGTACCAGCCCACACCGGTCGCGGCGGCACCCGCGGCGACGACGCTGGAGAGCACCGAGGCGACCACCAGCGTCGGTCGGGGCCGGCGGTGCCGGCCGGGGCGCCACCGGTCGGAGCGCTCCACCGAGGCGAGCTCACCCGCGTCGGGCACCGCGTGGTCGTCGTACGCCCGCGAGGCGGACAGATGGTCGTCGGGCATCGGCACTACTCCTGGAAGATACGAACACCCCCGCGCCGTCCTCCCCACGGACACGGGTCCAAAGCCGTCGCAACCATAACCGATTGCCGCAATGCCGCCTTCCGGGCACAGTGCGTGATAACTCCAACCAGCACAGGCCAAAGTCGATCAAGGCAGACAGCCCGAAGCCCGCCCGGAGGGTCCGCCGGCGGTTGGTCCGCTGCCGCTTCTGCGCTGTCAGCCGGAGGAGGACGCGCCCACGGGGGCGTCCAGCAGGACCGCGTCCACCAGGTCGTGCGCCCATTTCAGGAGCTCGACGTCCCGCAGCGGCTGCCCGCCGATCGGGGCGGTGGCCGGGCGGGGAACCAGGATGGTGTGCGCCGGCCGCTTCACGATCGTGCGTGGGAACAGCCGCATCAGCCGCAGCTCCTGGCTCTCCCGCAGGTCGACCGGCGCGAATCGCACCTGGTTTCCCTGCAGAGTCACGTCGGTCAGCCCGGCCCGCCTGGCGTGCAGCCGGAACCGCGCCACCTCCAGGAGGTTGACCACCGGCTCGGGCAGGGTGCCGTACCGGTCGGCGAGCTCCTCCCCCACCTGGTCGACCTCGGCCTCGTCGCGTACTGCGGCCAGTCGTTGGTACATCTCCAGCCGCAGCCGCTGGCTGTCCACGTAGTCGTGCGGGAGGTGCGCGTCGATCGGCAACTCGACCTTGACGTCGTTCTCCTCCTCGGGGGTGTCGCCGCGGTACTCCGCGACCGCCTCGCCCACCAGCCGGACGTACAGGTCGAACCCGACGTCGGCGATGTGCCCGGACTGCTCCCCGCCCAGCATGTTGCCCGCGCCCCGGATCTCCAGGTCCTTCATGGCCACCGCCATGCCGGCGCCGAGCTCGGTGTTCTGGGCGAGGGTGGCCAGCCGGTCGTGGGCGGTCTCGGTGAGTGGGCGCTCGGCGGGATAGAGGAAGTAGGCGTACGCCCGCTCCCGGCCACGGCCGACCCGCCCGCGCAGCTGGTGCAGCTGGGACAGCCCGAACAGGTCGGCGCGCTCGACGATCAGCGTGTTGGCGTTGGAGATGTCCAGGCCCGCCTCGACGATCGTGGTGCAGACCAGCACGTCGGAGCGCTTCTCCCAGAAGTCGGAGATGACCTCCTCCAGCTGGTGCTCGCCCATCTGGCCGTGACCGACGCTGACCCGCGCCTCGGGCACCAGCTGCCGGATCCGGGCCGCCGCCTTCTCGATCGTGTTGACCCGGTTGTGCACGAAGAACACCTGGCCCTCGCGCAGCAGCTCGCGACGGATGGCGGCCACCACCTGGCGTTCGTCGTACGCCCCGACGAAGGTCAGCACCGGGTGCCGTTCCTCCGGCGGCGTCATGATCGTGGACATCTCCCGGATGCCGGTGATCGCCATCTCCAGCGTGCGCGGGATCGGCGTCGCCGACATGGTGAGCACGTCGACGCTGGCCCGCAGCGCCTTCAGTTTCTCCTTGTGCTCGACGCCGAAGCGCTGCTCCTCGTCGACCACGATCAGCCCGACGTCCTTGAACGACACCTCCTGACCGAGCAGCCGGTGGGTGCCGATGACCACGTCGATCTCACCGACAAGGAGGCCGCGCAGCACCTCCTCGGCCTCCTTGTCGGTCTGGAAGCGCGACAGTGCCCGCACGGTCACCGGGAACGGCGCGAACCGCTCGGCGAAGGTGGAGTAGTGCTGCTGGACGAGCAGCGTCGTGGGGACGAGGACGCCGACCTGCTTGCCGTCCTGCACCGCCTTGAACGCCGCCCGCACCGCGATCTCGGTCTTGCCGTAGCCGACGTCGCCGCAGATCAGCCGGTCCATCGGGACTGTCTTCTCCATGTCGAGCTTGACGTCTTCGATGGTGGCCAGCTGGTCCGGCGTCTCGACGTAGGGGAAGGCGTCCTCGAGCTCGCGTTGCCAGGGGGTGTCCGCGCCGAAGGCGTGGCCCTGGGTGGCCTGGCGCGCGGCGTACAGCTTGATCAGCTCGCCGGCGATCTGCTTCACGGCCTTGCGCGCCCGGCCCTTGCGCTTGGCCCAGTCCGAACCACCCATCCGGTCCAGGCTCGGCTGCTCGCCGCCGACGTAGCGGGTCACCTGGTCGAGCTGGTCGGTGGGCACGAACAGCCGGTCGCCGGGCTGCCCCCGCTTGGAGGGGGCGTACTCGACGACGAGGTACTCCCGCGTGGTGCGGTGCTGGCCGGTGCCGACCGTGCGCTGCGACATCTCGACGTAGCGGCCCACGCCGTGCTGTTCGTGCACGACGTAGTCGCCCGGGGTGAGCTCCAGCGGGTCGATGGTGCGCCGGCGCCTGGCGGGCATCCGCCGCATGTCCTTGGTGGACGCACCCGACCGGCCCGCCAGGTCGGCCTCGGTGAGCACGACGGCCTGCGCGGTGGTCGCCACGAACCCGTGGTCGATCCGGCCACAGGTGACGTGGACGACCGACGGCTCGGGCGCGTGGTCGAGGTCCTCGTCCAGCCGGGCGGGCAGGTCGTTGCCGCGGAGCACCTCCACCATCCGGTTGGCCGGCCCGTGGCCCTCGGTGACGAAGGCGATCCGCCAGCCGCGCGCGATCCAGTCGCGTACGTCGGCGAGCGCGCGTTCGGTGTCGCCCTGGTAGGTGTCGACCGCACGGGCGGCGATCGCGTGCGACTCCACCGCGCCGGTGTCGACGTCGACGTCCAGCGCGACGATCTCGCCGGTCTCGGTGCGCAGCGGCGCGGTCGGCGGGGCGTCGTCCGGCTCCAGGGCGAACGGCGAGACGCTCCACCAGGCCAGCCCGGTGTCCAGGGAGTGCCGGCGTACGTCAGCCAGCGTGCGGTAAGCCGCCGGGCCGAGGTCGATCGGCGCCTCACCGCCACCGGCGGCGGCCGCCCAGCTGGCCTCCAGGAACTCCTGGCTGGTCGCCACCAGGTCGTGCGCCCGGCTGCGGACCCGCTCGGGCTCGGCCACCACGACGTGGGTGCGCTCGGGCATCAGGTCGACCAGCAGCTCCATGTCGTCGACCAGAACCGGGGCCAGCGACTCCATCCCCTCCACCGCGTGGCCGTTCGCGAGCTTCTCGAACAGCTCGGCCAGCTCCGGGTGGGCCGCGGCGAGCTTGGCCGCCCGCTCGCGTACCTGGTCGGTGAGGAGCAGCTCGCGGCACGGCGGTGCGTACAGGCGCTGCTGCTCGGTGCTGTCCAGCGACCGCTGGTCGGCGACCTTGAACGAACGGATCTCCTCCACCTCGTCGCCGAAGAACTCCACCCGCAGCGGGTGCTCCTCGGTGGGCGGGAAGACGTCCACGATGCCGCCGCGGACCGCGAACTCGCCGCGCCGCTCCACCAGGTCGACCCGGGTGTAGGCCGCGCCCGCCAGCCGGCGCACCAGGTCGTCGAGGTCGATCTCGTCGCCGACGTGCAGCCACACCGGCTCCAACTCGGCGAGGCCCTTCACCTGCGGCTGGAGCACGCTGCGTACCGGCGCCACCACGACCTTCGGTGCCGGGGTCTCCTCGGTCGGGTGCACCAGCCGGCGCAGGACGGCCAGCCGGCGGCCCACGGTGTCCGAGCGCGGGGACAGCCGCTCGTGCGGCAGCGTCTCCCACGCGGGGTAGTAGGCGGCGGTCTGCTGGTCACCGAGCAGGCTCTGCAACGTCTCGGTGAGGTCCTCGGCCTCCCGGCCGGTGGCGGTGACGGCGAGGACGGTGCGGCCGGCACCGCCGTGGTCGGGTGCGGCGGCCAGGGCGGCGATCGCGAACGGCTGCAGCGCCTTGGGTGCGGTCAGATCCAGCGGGGCGCCGGCGCCTGCCCGTGCGGTCTCCACGGCGGCGGCGAGCGCGGGATCGGCGACGACGAGCTCGACGAGTCCGGTGAGGCTCATGGGTTCCTTCGCGTGCGGAGGAGTGCAGAGGAGGTGGAAGGTGCTACCCGAGGGGCAGCACGAAACACCACGAACGCCCCGATTCGCGTGGCGAACCGGGGTTGCCCGTCCAGGCTAGCGCGACCCACCGACAGGCTCCGTCGCGGCGGAGCAACCGCTGCGTGCGGACTGGACTGCTTGCGGACCGGGCGGGCCGAGCCCTAGGGTCCGTGCGTGGGACCGGGCGTACGCCGCCGGACCACCGCGGCCCGCCGCTTCGCCGGCCACTTCTGCCGCCCGGGCCTTCTTCCTCACCACGTTCCGCCGTATGCCGCTCCGGTACTCCGCCGGGCGTGCGCCTCTGGCCGGCTCGGCCGACTCTCCCCCACTCCGTCCCGTACTCGGCAAGCACACCGTGACCGGAGTCGTCATGCCCTCGTTCCACCAGCCAGGCAAGCCCAGCCAACCCAGCCTGCCCAGCCAACCCAGCCTGCCCAGCCTGCCCGGCCCGCGCCGGCTGCTCGCCCTGATCAGCGCCACCCAGCTGCTGGCCGTCCTGGACGGCACCGCCGTCACCATCGCGCTGCCCCGGATCCAGCGCGACCTCGGACTGTCGTCCGCCGGTTTGGCGTGGGTGCTGAGCGCGTACGCCCTCGCGTTCGGGAGTCTGCTGCTCCCCTTCGGTCGCGCCGGCGACCTGCTCGGCCGGAGACGGGTGCTGCTCGCCGGCGCGGCGATGTGCACGGCCGCGTCGCTGGCCGGCGCGCTGGCGCCGAGCGGTGGATGGCTGATCGCCGCCCGGGTCGCGCAGGGCGCCGGCGCCGCCGTCGCCATGCCGGCCGCTCTCGCGCTGGTGACCACCGGGTTCGCGGCGGGGCCGGCGCGCACCCGGGCGTTCACGGTGCTGGTCCTGGTGTCCGGACTGGGCGGCGTGCTCGGCATGGTGCTGGGCGGTGCGCTGACCGGGTACGGCTGGCGGTGGACGTTCCTGCTCACCGTGCCGCTCGGAGTGGCCACGGTCGCGCTCGTGCCCGCTCGCCTTCCCGCCGAGAACGCCGCACCCGCACCGGGCGCGCCCACCGCTCCCCCTCGTGGCCCCACGCGGGCCCGCACGCTGATCTCGACGTCCACCTCGGTCGGCGGGCTGGTCGCGCTGCTGCTGGCGCTGTCCCGGCTCACCACCGACGGCTGGACCGACCCGGGCGCGTACGCCCTTCTCTGCGTGGCCGGCGTCCTGCTCGCGGTGTTCGCCCGGGTCGACCCGCGGTCACCGAGATCGCTGCTGCCGTACGCCCCGCTGCGCGCGGGTGACCGGCTGGCGGTGTGCGGCACGATGTTTGCGATGGGCGCGGCCCTGCTGGCCACGACGTACGTGCTCACGCTGTTCGTGCAGGACCTGCTGGGGTACGGGCCGCTGCGGGCCGGGATCGCTTTCCTGCCGTTCAGTTTCGGGCTGCTCGCGGCGGCACCGCTGGCCGCACGCCTGTCGGCGCGGCTTCCCGCGCGGCTGCTGGGCGGGCTCGGCGGCCTGGGCTGTGCGGCCGGCATGGGCTGGCTCGCCCTGGCCGGCCCCGGCACGCACTACCTCACGGGCCTGCTCGGCCCGATGACGCTGATCGCCGTCTGCCGCGAGCTCGCGTTCGTTCCGCTCACCCTCGCCGCCATGGACGGAGTGGAGTCCGGCGACGCCGGCGGGATGTCGGCCGTGCTCAACACCATGCTGCAGGTGGGCGGCGCGCTCGGAGTCGCGGTGCTGAGCGCGCTGCCGACCGGGCCGGCGTTCGCCGTGGCGGCCGCCACCACCGGTGCAGCCGCCGCCCTGGTGCTGCTCCCCCGCCGCGGGCGAGCCGCCCACGCCGGCAAGCCCTTCGGCGAACCTCAGCGCGCGGGTTCGCCGGGGTCGGCCGACCGCACCGAGACCGCCGGGCGCCGCCACACCGGCGGGTGACCGAGCAGCTGCGCGAGCTCCTCGTCGTACGGCGCGAAGTGGTCGTCCAGGCGGCGGCGGAGCGGCTCGGGCAGCGGCTTGCCGGGCCGGGCGTTGTAGCGCTCGAAGGACGCCGGTCGCCAGGCGGGCAGGCCGAGGAAGTCGAGGATGCCCGCGAAGACGGGTTCGGGCCGGGTGGAGAAGTCCTCGCTCGCGACGACGTGCACCTGCCCGGGGTCGAAGACGTCGTACAGCCGCCGCAGCTGTTCGACGTAACGCCCGCGCGTCAGATAGGCGTGGTGGCGGTGCGAGTGGCTCACGTAGCTCGGGTCGGTACGCAGCCGCTGCTCCTCACCGGCGAGCCGGCTCTCCTCCAGCTCCAGCGCCCCCTCGAACGTCGGCTCGGTCTCGAAACCGCGTGCCAGCCCGTGCTTGTACGCGGAGTAGGCGCGTTCGACCGGATCCCGCAGCATGACGATCAGGCGTACGTCCGGGAGGTCCTGTCTGATCCTCGGCAGCGCCAGCGGGTGGTAGAGGTAGTAGCCGCTGGACTCCATCGCCTGGGGTTCGGGCGCCCCGGACGCGCTACCGGGGACCGGGAGGTGCGCACCGGCCGCGCGCCGGCGGGCGGTGACCCGCAGCGGGAAGTGGCCGCGGTACCACTCCGGGCCGCGGTGGTAGCCGAGGTCGAAGTAGTTGACTCCCTTGTGCAGCACGGGTCCGGCGACCACCGGATGGGCGATCAGTGCCCGGTGCAGCGCCGTGGTGCCGCACCGCTGACCGCCGACCACGAGGAACGACGGCAGCAACCGGTGGCTCGCGGTGAGCCGGCCGAACGTGACGCTCACCGTCCGGCCCGAGCTCTTCACCCACTGCGGCGCGGACGACCGCAGCGGGTCCTTGCCCGTGCCGGCCCCCTGCATACTCACGGCATGCTCACCGGTCGCGTACCTCCAGCACCAGGCTGGCCTTCCCCTTGTTCTCGTGCAGACGGAACTCCGCGCGGCGGGTCACCCCGACGCCGAACTTCAGGCTCCCGGCGACGTTGTGCACCAACAGGATCTCGCGCACCTGCGGCTGCCCGGGGGTAAGGTCGGGGGGTACCGCCAGCCGGCCGCGGATGTTGGGATTGGTCAGCTTGAACGACACCTCGAGGTAGGCGTTTCCCTCCATCGCGATCGGGTCGTCCTCGGGGTGGGCACGCACGACGTCGACGTAGCGAACCTCGTACTTCGGCACGACCTCGGTGCCGGCGAATCGGAACGTCACCGTCTCCGCCCCACGCCCGCGCGCGGCGGTCAGCCCGACCAGGCGCGCCCGGGCAGTGCTGGTGTTGGTCCGCGGCTTCAGGCTGTACACCTTGGCGGGTACGGGTGTGGGGCTGGCCGGCGCGGGAAGCTCGCGGCTGGGCGCCTTCGGCCCGGACTTGTCGTCCCCGGACACCTGCTCGACCTTCGGCGAGTGGGTGGGCGTCGCGGTGGGTGTGGCCGCAGGGTTCGCTCGCGGTGGCCCGGCGGGAGCGCCCTGCGCGGCCGGGCGCCCGAACTCCGTGTCGCCGGAGGAGTTCGAGCACGCGCCGAGGCCGACGGCGAGCACCGAGACGGCCAGCAGGGCGCACGCCTTCCGCCCGGTGCTCCTGCCCCGGCTGGGTGGGATCTCGACGTTCTCGTGGGAGGTCACGGCTGGACTCCGATCAGGAAGGACCACATGGTGGCCTGAGCGCTCGCTGAGTCGGCGGTCGCGGTCAGCCCGCCCGCCGTGGCCGTGCCGGCGGCGACGGTGCTGTCGGTCGCCAGCGTGGTGACGTGTCCGCCGCCGGTGCCGGTCGCACCGCGGCGCGTTTCCTGCCCGGCCGGGGCGGTCAGCGCCGTCGTGGCCGAGGATTTCTCGGCCCAGTAGCTGACCAGCCGTGGCGCGGTGCCGTCGGGCACCTGGAGCGTCGGCGTGGTGTGGGTGGTCCCCGACGCGGTCTCCGACCTGCCCGCGGCGCCCAGTACCACCAGGTTGTTCCCGCGGTAGGCGAGCAGTGTCAGGTCGCCCTTGACATAGGCGGAAGTGGTCACCGTGAGCGTTGTTCCCGCGTCGCCGGCCGCCGCCATCTTCTGCCAGGCGCGGGTGACCATGCCGTTGGTCTGCTGGGGAGCGACGTCGGACCAGCCGGTGACGCCGGTAGGCCCGGAGACGGTCGCCGACACGTCGTTGAACGAGCCCAGGAGCAGCAACCGGTCACCGGCCTGCACCGATGCCGGAACGGTCACCCGGTGGGTCGTGGTGTTGGCGTTGGCTCCCGCCACCCCGACGAACTCCACCCCGGTCGGCACCGTCGTGGTGGTCACCGTGTAGTTCGTCGTCGAGGTGGCGCCCTTGTCGTCGGTCACGGTGAGCCGGACGACGTGGTCGGCGGCGGTGGCGAAGGTGTGCGAGACCGTCACGCCGTCGCCGGTGGCGCCGTCACCGAAGTCCCAGGAGTACTTAGCGATCGTGCCGTCGGAGTCGTGCGACGACGCACCGCTGAACGTGCACACGAGGTAACGGCAGTCGCCCGAGGCCACCGCCACCGGCGGGTCGTTGGCCGCCGGGGCGGCCCGGGTCGACAGCAACATCGCCCGCGACCGCCAGTTGAGCCCGTCGATCGAGGGACCGCTGACGACGCGGACCGTGCCCGACACCGGCTGGTCGTTCACGAAGTCCACCCGGCGCAGGTTGCCGTCCACCGAGCTGCCCCAGTAGAGGCGGCCGTTGGCGTAGAACATCCCGTTCACCTTGGAGAAGTCGATCTGCGACGTGCTCGGTGCGGCGGTGAACCGCTGCGCGCCCACCACGTAGCTCTCCACGGTGAACCTGCGGTAGTACAGCGAGGTCTGGCCGCCGACGGTGTAGTAGAGCCGGCCGTCCTTCCAGAACATCCCGGTCGACGCCGCGACGTCGGTGTGCCAGGCGGCGTCGTTCACGATCTGGTCGGCGAGGTTGATCGGCGTGGCGGTGCCGTAGGTCGTCCCGTCGAAGGTGCGCCGGTTGAACTGCCCGTTGGACCAGCCGGTGTAGATCTGGTTGCCGAGCATGAAGCCGCCGCGCACACTCGTCCAGTCGATGCCGCCACCGGGAACGCTCCTGCTGGGGCCGGACGAGGTTTCGGTGACCGTACGGACGACCGGTTGGTTGCCGGTCGTGGGCACGGAATAGACGTCGCCGGGAATCGTGCCGACCGTCGGCCGCGGCGGCGTGGTGCCTCCCGCGAGTGGCAGGAACCCGATCCGGGCGTGGTACTCCCAGTGGCCGAGCCGGTCGGTGTCGCTGCCCACCCACAACCCCGCCGAGGTGGCCAGCATGTCGAACACGCCGACGCCCTTGGTGCGGCCGGGGTTCCACTGGAACGGCAGACCGGTCTGCGGGTCCAGGGCCGCGATGCCCTCCCTGCTCACCGCGCCGGGACCGGCCCTGTCGGCGGCCCACGGGTTGTTGCGCCAGCGGAAGTGGCCGCCGACGTAGACGGCGGCTCCGGTCACGGCCACGGCATAGGTCGTGTCGCCGCCGGTGTACTCGGCCCAGGTCGGGGTGATGGCGGTGCCGCGGGCACGGGTCTCGAACCGGCTGTTGGTGTCGCAGCCCTTGGGCGGCCCGCCCGAGTAGGCCCCGGTGGTGGTGACGACGAAGTAGGTGCCGTCCGGGGAGATGTCGATGTCCCGCATGTAGGAGTCGAACGACGGCGAACAGACCGTCTTACCGCTGCTGTCGACCATGGGGTAGAAGTCGGTCCGCCAGTTGGCGACCGACGCCGAGGTGCCCCCGATGTCCAGCATCGCGATCTGGCTTCGGGACTGCCCGCCGACGACGGTGAAGTTGCCGATGGCGATCAAGGTGGAGCGGTCGGGGCTGACGTCCATCTTCATCACCTGCAGGACGCCGCCGTTCTGCGGGCCGGCGAACTGCACCTGGTCGAAGGGGTCGTACGCGCCGGTGGTGGCGTTGATCGTCGCCAGGCCCGGCTGAGGGTGACCGTTGACGTGGGTGAACGTGCCGGCGATCCACAACCGGCTGCCCACCAGCCGCATGTCCTTGATCCGACCGGTGAGCGTCGGGCTGGTGAAACCCGCTGTCAACTGACCGTTGGCAACGTTGATCTTCGCCAGGCTCTTCGCCGGCCGGCCGTTGACGTTGTCGAAGAAACCGCCGGCAAACACCGTCGAACCGTCGGCCGACACGATCAGTGTCGTCACCTCGCCGTCGGCCGTGGGATTGAACGTCGTACTGACGACGCCGGTCGTGGCACTGAAGGCCACCAGGTTGGAACGGTTGTAGACCGTCTTCCCGTCGGCGGAACTCACCTGGGAGAACTCCCCACCCAGAATGATCATGCCGCCGACCTGGACGATCGACATGACCCGCCCGTCGAGCACGTGTGGTGTCCAGTTGACCGGATCGTCACTGACGACCTGCGACTGCGGAACCTGGACCGCCGAAGCCTGCGAAGGCAGCACGACCGTTGCCAGCGCGACCAGCACCAGGGCAGCGGCAACACGCATGCGGCGCAGCATCACGAGTTCCCCCCAAGGAACGAAACCCCGCCGGCACCCCAGAGTCCGAGGTGAGATGTCGGCCGGCGCGGCAAGACACCGCGTCTGAGTGCATGGTGCCAGCACAAGTCCCCCACGACCAGAAAAGTAACCATATCTTTCTGAACGACACCGACGTCCGGGCTGGTCTCGTATCCTCGGGGGATAATCGGGGGCAGATCCGCGCAGATCCGTGCAGGTCCCACAGTCTGGCGACGGTGCAACTTTCCTGCCCGAACCGCGGGCCGGTCGGCCTTCGCGCGAGCCACTCTGGGAGGTCAACCGGTGCGGGACGAGCAGCACGAGAGTGCGCGCAACGCCACGCTCGCAACGCAACCGGTGACACCTCGTCCGGCGACCGATCCAGCAGCGGCAGCGACCACGAAGGTGACACCTCCGGTGGGCACCGGATCGGTCGGTTCGTGGACCACCCCGAGGCTGTTCCGGCCCGGTTGGCCGCTGACGGCGTTGTTCCTGCTGTTCCCGTTGTGGTGGGTACTCGGCCTCACGTCGTTCGCGTTCGTCATCTTCGCGGTGCCACTCGCCGTCGAGCTCCTCCGCCGGCGAGGACTGCGCGTACCCCGCGGCTTCGGCACCTGGCTGATGTTCCTGGCCTGGATGCTCGCCGGCGCGGCCATGTTGTGGAGCGACGCGCCCACCGGCGAACCCGGTGGCGGCGGCGCTGGGCGGCTGATGGTCTTCGGCTTCCGTGCCGCGATGTACCTCGCCGCGACCGTGTTCCTGCTCTACGTCGTGAACACCGACGAGCGCCGGCTGCCGACCCGGCGGGTGCTTCGGCTACTGGGGTTCATGTTCGTCGTCACCACGTGCGGCGGGCTGCTCGGTGTCGTGGTGCCGTCGTTGGAGTTCCGCTCGGTGCTGGAGCTGGTGCTGCCGCACGGCGTGGCCGCCAACTCGTTCATCAACCCGATGATCCATCCGGCCGCGGCCGAGACCCAGAACATCCTGGGGTACGAAGAAGGCCGGCCGATCGCGCCGTTCGCGTTCGCCAACTCCTGGGGCGCCAACTATTCGTTGTATCTGCCGTTCTTCCTGCTGGCGTGGTTCGGCCCCGACGCGGGGTGGCGGCGCAGGCTGGCGCCCTTCGTCGTACTGCTCAGCCTGGTGCCGGTGGTCTACTCGCTGAACCGCGGGCTGTGGGGCGCGCTCGGCGTCGGCGTCCTCTACATCGCGTTGCGGCTGGCGGCGATGGGCAGGGTGTGGGCGTTGCAGGCGGTCGTCGCGGCGATCCTGCTCGGCGCGGTCGCGTTCGTCGCCAGTCCGCTCGGCACGATGGTGCAGGAGCGACTCAACGCGCCGCACTCCAACGAACGCCGGGGCCAGCTCGCCACCGACACCGTACGCAACGTGGTGGAGGGATCGCCGCTCCTCGGCTTCGGATCCACCCGGAAAGTACGCGGCAGCTACTTCTCCATCGCCGGCGGCTCGACGCCGGACTGTCCCGCCTGCGGTGTGCCGCCGCTCGGCACGCAGGGCCAGCTGTGGATGGTCGTCTTCTCCCAGGGACTGGTCGGCCTGGGGCTGTTCCTCTACTTCTTCACCCGGCGGTTCTTCGCGCACTGGCGAGATCCCACGGCCCTGAGCATCGCGGGGTGCGTCGCGCTCCTCTTCTGGGGTATCGAGTTGTTCGTCTACGACACTCTGGACGCCCCGCTGTTCACGGTGATGATCGCGGTCGGGCTGATGGCCCGGATGCCGCGGACGGAACGAAGGGCGGTGGTTGCGCGATGAGCGAGTTGCCCTACCCGGCCACCGAGGACCGCCACCAGACCACGCTGGAGGCGCTGCTGGAGACCACCCGGCTGCTGTGGCCCGCGCCCGCGTGCAGCCGGGTCGAGGGCTCGCTGCCCCACGGGCACCGGGTGGTACGCGAGTACGCGCTGCTGCCCGACCGGCGTCAACCCCGGCTTGCGCTGCCGGTCGACGCCCCGAGAGCCGCCGGCGAGCTGTTCCGGAAGTACAGCCAGGGACTGTCCCGCCGCGAGCGGTACAGCCGCGCCGCCATGGCCCGGCTGGTCGGCACCCGCCTCGGCAACCGCGCCATGACCTGGCTCGCCCCGGACCGGCTCACCGTCAGCGCGCCGGCCGGCGGTCCGGTCGACACGATCGAGGACCACCTCTCGCGGCTCCTGGACAGCGAGGTGCTGGTCAGCGTCGGCGTCGGCTCGCCGCGGGCCAATCGCAAGCCGATCCTGCGGGCGCTCTCGCCGGACGGTCGCACCCTTGCCTTCGTGAAGGTGGGGTCGGCGCCGGTGACCACCGAGCTCGTCCGGGGTGAGGCCGAGGCGCTCGGGGTGTACTGGTCCTCCGGTCCGGCCGGCCGGCTCGTCCACGCGCCCCGCGTACTACACCACGGCCGGTGGCGTTCGCTGGAGCTTCTGGTGCTGGAGCCCATGCTCCCCGCGCACACCCGATGGAGCCGGCCGGACGTACCCACCGCCGCGATGGCCGAGCTCGGCGGTCGGCTGGGTACGACCCGGCACCCGCTCGACCGCAGCCATGTGTGGGAGGGCGCCCGCTCCAGCCCACCCGCGTTGACCGACCCGGACCAGGCGGCGGCGCTCGCCCGGGTCGTCGCCACCGTGGAGCGGCGCTTCGGGTCGACCCCGCTGACGTTCGGTGCGTGGCACGGCGACTGGACACCGTGGAACATGGCCTGGGACGGCGACCGGGTGTTGCTGTGGGACTTCGAACGCTTCGCCGTCGGCGTCCCGCTCGGCTTCGACCTGGTGCACTACCGCCTGCAGTCGGTGCTGCGCTCGCACGGGGAGGCGGCCGCGGCCGAGCGGGCACGGGCCGGTCTGCTCACAGGTGGCTCGGCCAGGGAAGCGGCACGGGAAGCGGCACGGGAAGCGACCGGCGAGTGTGCGCCCGGTGACGATCCCGAGGCCGTCCAGCTGGTCTATCTCGTCGAGCTCGCCCGCCGCTACGCCCTTGCCAGCCAGCCGGTCGAGGGCCGGCCGCTGCGTGCCCGGACCGCCTGGCTGATCGCGTTGCTGAGGGAACTGGTGGGCCGGTGAACGGCGCCACCGCGGCGGACGCGGCCCGCGCCGCCACCCCCGGCACCGGCCCCGCATCCGGACCTGGGTCCGGTACGCCGTACGACGCCACGGACACCCTCGAGGCGTCGGGGTACTCGCGGTTCGTCCGCCGGCACTGGCTGGTGTGCTGCCTGCTCGGGCTGCTGGGGTTCGCGATCGGCATGCTGGGTTCGCTGCGTACTCCCCCGACCTATCAGTCGACGGTCGAGGTGTTCGCGCCGGCGACGCCGGCCTATCTCGCGATCTCGGTCGACCCGGCGGCACCCGCCGTCGACCCACGGGAGTGGACCCAGGACACCGAGGCCGCCTTGCTGCGTTCGGATCCCGTGCTCACCGCGGTCGCCCGCCGGCTGCCCGGCCACCCCGACCCCACGACCCTCGCCGACCGGATCGAGATCTCCGTACCCACGAGCACCCGGGTGTACCAGATCGGCTTCAGCGACAGCGATCCCCGGCGAGCTCGGCAGGGTGCGCAGGTGCTGGCCCAGGAGTTCGCCGGCTACCGGACGAAGGTGCTCACCGCGCGCGCGGATCGGGTGGCCACGGCGCTCGACTCCCGGCGTACGTACCTCCTGGACCTGCTGGACGCCATCCCGGTCCCAGGCGACGTGCCGCCCGGTGACTCCAAGTCCGGTGATCCCAGTCCCGCACCAGCCAACCTGGTGCCCCGCGGGCAGATCCGGGCCCAGATCGGGGAGCTCGACGACGCGCTGACCCAGACCGCGCTCACCGGCTCGAACACCGCGGCCGTCGTCCGGTCGGCCACCCTTCCGAAGCGACCCGAACGCCACAACTCCGAGGTGCCGCCGATGTCCGGGCTGATGGCCGGGTTGCTGGCCGGACTGGCCGTCGGCGCGGTGCGCGAGTGGGCCCGCCCGGCGGTGCACGAGGTCTCGGAGGTGACCGCCGCCACCGGCCTCGCACCGGTCGCCGTCGTGGACCAGCGAAGCCTGCGCCGTCCCGCGGGACACCGTCACGCCGCCGACCTGCACCCGCTGGTCGTGCAGGTCCGCCTCATCCTCGCCGCGGAGTCCGCCGGGACGTCGCCCGACGGTCCCCCGGTCGTCCTCGTCACCGGGCCCTGCGCGGACGACCTCACCGCCGCCCTCGCCGACCATCTGCGTACCGCTCTGACTTCGGCCGGCCACGCCGCCGGTGACGACCTGCTGGTGAACGCTCGCGTGCCCACCAGCCGTCCCGACGCCAGGGACACCTTCGCGCTGGCCCGGGCCGCGGACGCGGTGCTGCTGGTCGCCGACCTCGCCCACAGCACCCGGACCGAACTCGACCGCTGCGCCCGCCTGCTCACCCGGGCCGCGGGGCCGCGCGTCGCCACCGTCGCCGTCGGCGACCGGCTGACCAGTGCCGAACGGAGCAGCATCAGATGAACACCCAGCCAGAGCCCTTCACCACGACGGCCTCCACCGCGGCGTCCACCACCACGCCCACGGCAATGCCACCGGGCATGCCGCTGGTCTCGGTCGTCATCGCCACCCGCGACCGGCCCGAACTCCTCCGCCGGGCCGTGCGAGCGGTTCACGACCAGGACTACCCCGGCCCGGTCGAGTGCGTCGTGGTGTTCGACCAGGCGCCACCGGACACCTCCCTCGCCACGGACGTGGACGCCGGTACCGCGCCGGCCCGGTCGACCCGGGTGGTCGGCAACGTCCGCACACCGGGCCTTGCCGGTGCCCGCAACTCCGGCATCGACGCCGCCGCCGGGGACCTGATCGCGTTCTGCGACGACGACGACGAGTGGCTGCCGGACAAGCTGCGGCTGCAGGTCGCGCGGCTGTCCGCGACGGGCGCCGACGTGGCCGTGTCCGGCATCGAGGTCCACTACGAGAACCGCGTGATCACGCGGGTGCCGGCCGCCTCCGACCTCGTCGCCGCCGCGATCGCCCGCCGCCGGGTGATGGAGGCGCACCCGTCGACGGTCCTCGTGCGCGCCCACGCGCTGCGCGAACGCATCGGCCTGGTGGACGAGAAGATCCCCGGCAGCTACGGGGAGGACTTCGACTGGATACTCCGCGCAGCGCAGTCAGGACCGATCGCGGTTGTCGAACGCCCACTGGTGAAGGTGTTGTGGGGCAGCCAGTCGTACTTCTCGGACCGCTGGACGACCATCATCGAGGCCATCGACTACGGCCTGGCCAAGCACGAGGTGCTGCGCTCCGACCCGATCGCCCAGGCACGGCAGCAGGGCCGGAAGGCGTTCGCGTACGCGGCGATCGGCGAGCGGCGGTCGGCACTGCGCTGGGCGTGGCACACCCTTCGGCTCAACCCGCGTGACCCGCGCGCCTGTGCCGCGATCGTGGTCGCGCTGCGACTGGTGTCCGCCGACCGCGCGATGCGGCTGGCGAACTCCGCCGGCCGCGGCATCTAGGGTCGGTCCTAGCTGAAGAGCCCCGCCACCAAGGAGCCGAACCGTTGTACGGTCGCGGCCGTCTGCCGGCCGTCGTCGGTGTCGCCGCGCCGGACGATCGCCGGATCGGCCAGCGCCGCGTCCAGCAGGACCTCGAACTCGTGCTGGGTGGACGCGGTGAGTACCTGACCGGTCTGCGCGAGCCGGTTGGTGAAGAGGTACTGGTGGTCGTCGACGTGTTCACCCCACCGCGACCGTCGGGGTACGACGATCGGACGGCCGCCGAGACGCCGGGCCTCGACGATGGTGGTCGGCCCGCCGTGACACACGAGCACCTGCGCCTTGCCCATCCAGGCGTTGAGTTCGTCGGGTTCGGCGTAGGCCAGGCCACGGGCGTGCCGGGGAGGCATCGACGTGCCGTACTGGATCATGCAGTCGTCGGCGGGGAACCGCCTGCTCCACTCGTCGACCCAGCGAACGAGGCGGTGGAACGGGTGGTGGTCGGTGCCCACCATGGTGAGGACTCGCATGTTGCTCCGCCTGGTTCAGAGGAGGGTTCCCACCACGTGGGAGCCCTTGTAAAGCGTGGCTTGCTCTTCCCACTGGACGCAGAAGAGGGACGACAGCGGCCGGCACAGTCGTCCGGTGAGCGTGCGGCTGTCGAGCCGGTCGTACACCTCGAGGTAGACGGTCCGGATCCGCAGCAGCCGGGCGACCAGGAAGAACGGGAACGCCACGCCCGCGCCGGTGGAGACGACGAGGTCGGGGCGTTCACGGATGATGACGCGCACGGCCAGCAGGAGGTTGCGCAGGAGGTTGGTCAGATTGCGGGTCGTCGGGAAGTACGCCCACGCGACCTGCTCGTCGCGGAGCCTCGCCTTGGCGTCCTGGGTGGCGAACGTCACCCAGGTTCGCTCCCGCCCCTCCCACCAGGGTTTCAGGGCGAGGAGCTGGGCGAGGTGGCCGCCACTGGATCCCACCAGGAGCAGGCGCTGCGGCGACGTCGTGACTACCGTCTCGGCCGGTGCGGCCTCGTTGATCACGTGCATGTTCGCCCCCCCGACGATTCTGAGCACGGTGCGTGGTGGAAAGTCCGGAAAAGGCTGATCTTTGTAGCTTCGGAGGTGGGTGGTGGGGCTGTGATTGAACGTCGTGGTGGCGGAGAGGGTCTCAGAGGACCGGATAGTTGCTGAAGCTACGTACTACCCACCGCTCGTGGGCGTCATAAACCAATTCTTGCGCAGAAGATAGGGGAAAGCACCCGGCCGTGCACGACCGTTGCCGACCGGCAACAATCGTGCCAAACGACACCGAAACCACGGCCTGCTGGTCTACCGTCGGTCCAGCACGGCACGGGAGTTGGGGGGTTCATGCGCGACGACGACAACGCGTCCGCGCTCACGTCGTTCGTACTCGACGCACTCCGCCGCCATCTCGCTCTCCTGGTCGTCCTCGGCGTGGTGTGCGGAGCGGCCGGTGCCGGGGTGGCGCTGCGCAAGGGCCTGCACTACACCGCCGGCGCCTCGATCCTGCTGAGCCCTCTCCAGGGCAACCCGTACACCACCGACGGCCGCGGCGACCAGCTCGTGAACCTCCAGACCGAGGCACAGCTCGTCAGCACCAACGGCGTTGCCTCCGACGTCCTCCACCGGCTCCATCTGTCGCTGAGCGTGGAGGAGATCCGCACCCACGTCGTGGTGGAGAACCCCACGAACACGCAGGTGCTGAAGGTGTCGTACACAGCCGGCTCCGCACCCGACGCGGTCCGCGGCGCGCAGGCGTTCGCCGACTCCTATCTCGCCTACCGCGAACGACGTGCGAACTCGGTCATCAATTCCCAGCTGAGCAAGATCCGCCAGCAGCAGTCCAAGACCCAGCGGTCACTCAACGAGGTGAACGACGAGATGGGCCGGTCGGACACGACCGACTCCCGGCGGGCCTATCTCGCCGAACGCCTGAGCTCGCTGGCCTCCCAGCTGGCCAGCCTGGAGACCGAGACCAGCACTCTGACCGCCAGCGACCAGTGGCCCGGCCAGGTGATCAGCTCCGCGGCACTGGACACCGGCACCGGCTACCGCGACGCGATCGTCCTCGGTGGCGCCGGTGTGGTCGTCGGCCTGCTGCTCGGTGTGGCCCTCGCCTTGCTCCGGACGCGGGTCGACCTGCGCCTGCACCATCCCTACGACGTCGAGCATCTGGGCATCCAGCTGCTCGGCCTGGTCGGCTCGGGCCGGCGGATGCGGCTGCGCCGGTCCACCACCGACCCGATCGACCTGTCCGAGCCGTATCGCGCGCTGCGTACGTCCGTCATCACCGGCACCGACGCCCCGCCTGTGACGCTCACTGTGACGGGGATGTCGGACGGAATCGGCGCGGGCCCCGAAGCCGCCGGGCTCGCGGTGGGCCTGGCCCGAGCGGGGTTCGGCGTCGTGGTCGTCGACACCACCGGCGAGGTGTCCCGGCTGCTCGTCGGCAGCGGTTCGCAGCTTCCCGGGTTGTCCGAACTCCTGGCCGGCATCGTCGACCTGACCGAGCTGCTGGTCCAGCCAGAGGACAACCTCGCCGTGCTTCCCCTCGGCTACCCCGCCCGGCAGACGATGGACCAGCTCCTCTCCGAACCCATGCGGGCAACCCTGGCCAGGCTGCGGGAGTGGTACGACTACGTGGTTCTCTGCGGACCGCCGGCCGCCGGAGCCGACGGGCAGGCGCTGGCTTCGCTGGCCGACGGCGTGGTGCTCGTCGGCGCGGTGGGCGTCACCACCCGTACCGAGCTCATGGTCGCGACCGCGGCCCTCGAACACGTCCACGCCGTGCTGCTCGGTGCGGTGATGGTCGAGGGCGTGTCGCCGGGACGTAGTGGGGGCGGGCATTCGCGCCGTGCGGAACGCCGGGAGGAGCGCCGGGAACGCAGGGCACGCGACCGCCGGCCCACCCACGGCCAGGCACCGCGGCCCCGCTCTTCCGAATACCCCCAGGCGGCCGAGGGACCCGGAGCCGGTGTCGCGCGGGCCAGGCCACTTCCCCGGAAGGGCACCGCCGACGCACCTCCGCTGATCGACACCACCCGGCGGCGGCGGATCACGCCGAGCAACTCCTATCCCGAGGACACCCGGCCGGGGGCGGCACCTCCGGCCGGAGCGAATCCGACCAACGGCGACCACTGGTCGTCCGACCCGACCGCGGACACCACGATCCGCGAACCACTCGACCGGCCACTGACCTAGGGGGACACACGCGGTGAGTGCGGTGACTGCGGCTGGTACGTCGAGTACCCCGTCCATCGAACGGCTGGCACGCAACGGAATGCTCAACCTGGCCGGCACGTTCGTCGGCGGGGCGGCGAGCATCGCGCTGGTCGTGGTGGTCGCCAACGGTGTCCCCCAGAACGTCGCCGGGATGCTGTTCGCGGCCACGTCGTTCTTCCTCATCGTCACCGCGATCTCCGGGCTGGGGACCGACGTCGGCCTGGCGCACACCATCCAGCGACAGCTCGCCGTGGGCAGTCTCGCCGGCGCGGTGCGCACGGTGTGGATCGCGCTGCGCCCCGTCCTCGGGTTGAGTGCCGCGGCCGCGGTGGTGGTGTGGCTGGTGGCGCCGTGGCTCGCGACCATGCTGGGCGCCGGCGAGAGCGGCGCCACGAGCGTGGAGCACGGCGCCACGATGACGGCGATGCTGCGGGTGCTCGCGGTCAGCCTGCCGGTGGCCACGGCGTACGACACGATCCTCGCCGCCACCCAGGCGCACCAGACGATGCGGCCCAACGTCATCGTGGAGAAGCTCGGCCGGCTGCCCGGGCAGATCCTGTGCATCGTGGTCGTGCTGCTGGTCGGGGCCGGCCCGGTGTGGCTGGCGGTGGCCTGGGTCGCGCCGTACGCCGTCGGCCTGCTCGGCGTGGCGTGGTGGTACCGCTCGATCGTCGCCAGGCTGCGGACCAAGCCGGCCGGCGACGCCCACGGTGAGGTCCCGGAAGACGCCGCGCCGCCGGCCACCCTCGCCCGGGACTTCTGGGGATTCACCGCGCCCCGAGCTGTTGGGCGGATCTGCCAGGTAGCGCTGCAGCGCTCCGACATCGTGCTGGTCGCCGCGCTGCTGTCCCCGCGGCACGCGGCCGTCTACACCGCCGCGACCCGCTTCCTCGTCCTCGGCCAGCTCGGCGTCCAGGCCATCCAGCAGGTGCTGCAGCCACAGCTCGCGGGGTTGTTCGCCCGCGGCGACCTCGCGGGGGTACGCGAGTCGTTCTCCACGTCGACCGCGTGGCTGATGGCGATCGCTTGGCCGATCTACCTCTGCAGCGCGGTCGCCGCACCGGTGCTGCTGAAGGTCTTCGGCGGTGGGTACGAAGCCGGCCGGGCCACGGTCGTCATCCTGGCCCTCACCATGCTGGCCACCACCGCCACGGGTTCGGTGGACGTCGTGTTGCTGATGGCCGGGCGCAGCCGGCAGAGCCTGGTCAACAACGCCGCCGCCCTCGTCGTCGACGTCGTGCTCGTCGTCGTCCTGGTCCCCCGGCTCGGCATCACCGGTGCGGCGATCGCGTGGGCCGCCGCGCTCGCGGTCCGCAACACGCTGCCGATGCTGCAGGTGCGGCGGGCGTACGGCGTGATGTCGTTCGGCCCGGCCGTGCTGTGGGTGGCCGCCTCGGCGACCGCGTGCTTCGGCGTGGTGCCGCTCCTGGTGGACCTCGTGGCGCCGATGAACGTCGGCGTGGTGATCGGCTGGCTGGTCCCGATGTGCGCGGTGTACGCCGCGCTGTTGTGGAAGGGCCGAAACCACCTGCAGCTCGGAGCGTTCCGGAGCGCACTGGCAGGCGTGCCCATGGGCAGGCTCGCTGCTCCGATGCGCCGTCTGCACGGCCGGGCCCGGCAGACCTCCGGGCAGGCATTGCTGGGCGGCGTGAACGCGCTGCGGCGGCTGCCGTTCCCCCAGGGTGCCCGGGTCGCGTTGTCCACGCTGGTGCTCCGCCGGCCAGGGGTGGCACGGGTGCCGTTGGACCGGCTGCTGCTCGGCATCCAGGACGGCGTACCCGCGACCACCTACGCGGCGGAGTTCGACGACCTGCTGTGGGCGTCCACGCCGATCGCCCGCGGGCCGCACGCCGACCTGCTCCGCCTGGCGGCCGAGCACGGTGAGCTGACCGACGAGGCCATCCTCGCCTCGCCGTACACCGAACACGCCCGGCGCTGCCTGCGGCTGACCGGACGCTACTTCTGGGCATCCGACGAATCCGGTGTCGTCGAGGTCGCCCGGTCGTTCCTGGCTCGGGCGGTCGCCGCCGCCCCGTCCGGGGGCGTGCCGGCGCCGGTCGCGGTCGGCACCGCCGTGGGAACCGCCGTCGCCACCGGAGCCACCGCCGAGCACACGACGGGCACCGTGCCGGCGACCGTGCCGACGACCGCTCCGGCAGGCGGCCCGGTGACCGGATCGACCCCTGACGGGGGCGGGTTGCCGGCGCGGGCCGGGCAGAGCGGCCCGTCCGACCCGGTTCTGGTGGCACCGATCCGCGACTCCGACTGCTTCCAGGTGCTCGACGGCCACCACCGCCTGGCACTGCTCGCGCACGGCGGCGCCGAGTCCGCCTCGGTCAAGGTCAAGCGCGTTCCGGTGACGACGCCGCTGCAGGACCTGCTGGGGCAGATGAGCTGGATCGGCGGGAAGAAGGAGCTGTACCAGCCGATCGACGCACCCGAGCTGCAGCGCAGCTGGACGACCGTACGCCGCTGCACCGACCGGTTGTCGATGATGGAACGCCGGCTGGCGTCCGAGGGCATCGACGGACCCGGCCACAGCTACCTCGACGTGGCCTGCTGCTACGGGTGGTTCGTCCGCCGGCTCGGCGACCTCGGCTTCGCGGCGGAGGGCATCGAACGCGACCCGCTGGCACCGCGGCTCGCGGCCGGCGTCTACGGTCTGGACCCGGCCAGGATCACGGTGGGCGACGCGGTGGAGTTCCTCCGCGCGGCCCGGGACGCCGGGCGGAGGTGGGACGTGGTGTCCTGCTTCAGCCTGCTGCACCACTTCGTTCTCGGGCGGGCAAGCGTGTCCGCGGAGGAGTTGGCCGGACTCCTGGATTCGGTGACCGGACGAGTGCTGTTCCTCGACACCGGCCAGGAGCACGAGGCGTGGTTCGCCCGGTCGCTGCGCGGCTGGGACACCGAGCACGTCCGCCGCTTCCTCACCACCCACACCGGCTTCGACCGGGTGGTCGACCTCGGGCCGGACGAGGACGCGGTGGCACCGTACGCCGACAACTACGGCCGGCACCTGTTCGCCGGTATTCGCTCCGCGCGTCAGGACGAGGCGCCGCGCTAGGAAGACAGGCCGCCGGCCCGCGCGCCGGGGCGCCGGGCCAGTCGGTCATCGGTCGGCATTGGTTTCCTGCTCGGCCTAGACATCCCACGGCTCTAAGCTGTCAAGCGGCGATGGCTTCTTGGGTTGGCCAGGCGGTGGCTTCGTTGTAGCTGGTGCCGTGGGTGAGGCATCCGTGGAGGATGCCGACGAGCCGGTTGGCCAGTGTTCGTAGCGCTTGGTGGTGAGTTGCTCCGCGGTCGCGGTGGCGGTCGTAGAAGGCGCGCGCTCCGGGTGAGGTCGACAGTGCGGCGAAGGCTTGCAGGTAGAGGGCGTCGGCGAGCCGGCGGTTGCGGGCGTGGCGGGCGAGGACGACTCGTCTGGTGCCGGAGGCCTTGGTGATCGGGCTCATGCCGGAGTAGTTCTTTCGTGCCCGGGCGTCGGGGTAGCGGTGGGGGTCGTCTCCGAACTCGGCGAGTACCCGGGCGGCGAGGATCGGCCCGAGGCCAGGCTGGCTCAGGTAGATCTCAGCGTCCGGGTGCCGGCCAAAACCCGCCTTCACCTGCTCCTCCAAGGCAGCGATCTGGCGGACCATCTCGGCCGTGACCGCGACCAGCGCGGACAGGCTGGCCGCGTAGGCATCGACTACCTCCGGCCGGGTGGGCAGCTGCTGGCCGCGCAACGCCGTCGCGATCTGTTCGGCCCGGGCAGCCACGTTGCGTTGCCGACCGGCCCGGGCCAGCAGCCGCTGGATGCGGGCTGGGGTCAACGCCGCACCCTGCTGCGGTGTCGGTGCCGCAGCAAGGACCGCGAGGGCGTCCCGGCAGGCCAGGTCGCCGAAGGCGACCAGCGCGGCGGGGTAGTACTCCCGCAGCATCGACCGCATGGTGTTGGTGTTGCGTTGCCGGGTCCAGATCATCGTCTGGTGCGCCCGGGCAGCGACCTTGATGTGCTCGGCCAGCCCGGAATCACCCGCGACGGGGCGGTGATGTGCTCGGTCCAGGCGGACGATCTCGGCCAGCACGTGCGCATCACCGGGATCTGACTTCGCCCCGGCGGTGCCGTGCCGTTCTCGATAGCGCGCGACCTGCAGCGGGTTGATCGCATAGACGGTGTAGCCGGCCGCGATCAACGCCTGCACCCACGGGCCGCGGTCGGTCTCGATTCCCACCACCACCCGATCCGGCTCGTCCTGCACACCGAGGTGATCTCCCACCAGCCCGTGCAGCGCGGCGATGCCCTCGATTCCCTCAGGCAGGCGGCGCCGGGCCAACACCGTGCCAGCCTCGTCGACCAGCTCAAGGTCGTGATGAGCCTCTGCCCAGTCATCCCCGATGAAGAGCACCGCTGGTATCTCCTCTCCTTCCAGCCATCAGGGCGAGCTTGCGGAGAAGATCCAGGCGACCTAATGGATCAGTGCTCAACCCGGCACGACATCCCACCAGCCCTACGACCTCCTCACCAGCCGCCGGGGGCACGATCTAGGCCTAGACCTGAACGGCCAGGGACTGAAGAGTGCTCACCCGACGGCGGCTCGGCGACCAGCCTCACGCCCAACAGCCCTAGCCTTGGGCGCGAAACGCCGGTCGAACCCCATTAGGGGTTGAAGTACGGCATCAGCCCCGTGTTGCGATACGCCTGCAACGACGCCGTCGTGGAGTCTATTCGGGTCGCTCCGACCGTCCGGTCCGCCGCGGCATTCCAGTACACCATCGCCTTCACCGCCGGCCAGTTCTTTGCCTGTGAGCCCAGAGCCTTGAAGAAATCCGGCTTGCCGGCGGGATTACCGGGTTGTTCACCCACTCCCCATTCGGCGAGCATCAACGGCTTTCCGGGCGCGAACTGCGTTGCCCACGAGTAGAAGCCGGGCCACTTCGGGTACTCGGGGAATTTCCGATTGAAGAGATCGGAAACCGGACCCCAGTATGAACCGCTACCGAAGATGTAGGGGTCGTAGGCGATCCAGTCGACCACGTCGTTGCCGGGGTACAGGTTCTCGAACCACGGCTGGCTTCCCCACTTCGGCAGCCCGATGTAGTTCATCACCGTGACGATCCTGGTGGCACCCTGCGCACGCAGCCGCAGGACGACGTGCCGGTACATCGCGCGGTAGTCCTGTGCGGTGTAGCCGGATCCCGCCGTCGGCTTGACCTCTTCCTCCGGCTCGTGGTGGATCGTGAGGAAGAAGGGCTGGTTGAAGTTGGCCTTGATGTACGCGGCCAACTGGTTCAGCCTCTGGTCCTGTGCACCGGCTGCCACCTGAGCCCAAGTCTTGCCGCCCTCGGGCTTGTAGTTGATCAAGAGCAAGCGCTCCTTGCCCGGCTGGTTCGCCCGGGCGATTTCCGACGCCGTCGGGAACAACTGCCCGGACGAGTGGTAGTAGTGCACGATGTTGACCGGCCGCTGAATCTGATTCTCGAAATTCGTCAGCGCCCGGTCCCAGCTTTCCCCGGCAAGGGGATTGGGGGCGACGCCCCACCACGTGCCACATTTCGGCGTGAGTTTTGTACCCACGCCACAAGTACTCTTGACGACACCGCCCCCCGGTGCCGGCTTCTGGCCCGGTTGGCACGCAGCACCGGCAACCAGCACAACCGCGAGTAATACAGCGAGAAATAGTCTTCGAAACACGATGGCCCCTCCCGTCTGGCCAATTCATTCACCATAGGCAGGGGTCGTTGTCGGCCTCAGCCAAACGAAGCTGTGTGTCCGACAAAAATGGGTTCCCGGTGGGCCGGAGGGTAAACATGAAAATGCCGGCTCCACGCACCCCCCGGGCGCGAAGCCGGCACCTACGTACCCACCGACTCCTCGGGAACGGAGAAAGTTGCATGCGAGATCGAACCGTGATCTGAACGTCGTGGTCAACCCTCGCGGGGGACCGGCCGGGGGCCGGGCAGGCCGGGAAGTCAGCCGTGCCAGGTGTTCTGCGCACGGTCGAGTCCCTCGGCGACGAGTGCCTCGACCGCGTCGGCGGCGTTGTCGACGAGCAGCGGAACTTCCTTGCGCTCGGCCGCGGAGAAGCCGGAGAGCACGAAGTCGGCCGGGTTCTGGCGTCCGGGCGGGCGGCCGATGCCACACCGGACGCGATGGAAGTCCCCGGTGCCGAGAGAGCGGCGGATCGACCGGAGACCGTTGTGCCCGTTGTCGCCGCCGCCGAGCTTGAGCCGGAGCGCGCCGAACGGGATGTCGAGCTCGTCGTGGACGGCCACCACGCGCTCGGGCGGAATCTTGTAGAAGGTGGCCAGGCTCGCCACCGGGCCGCCCGTCTCGTTCATGTAGGAACGGGGCCGTGCCAGCACGACACGTACACCGGGCACGCCACCGAGCCGACCTTCGAGCACGTCGGCGCGGCCACGTGGGTGGGGCCTCAGCTTTCCGCCCACCCGGGTGGCCAGCAGGTCGACGACCTGCTGGCCGATGTTGTGCCGGTGGGCGGCGTACGTGGGCCCGGGGTTACCCAGGCCCACGACCAGCCATGGACTTCCGGACGAGCTCTCGGACATGGAGAGTTACGCAGGTCGCGCCGGAGTGCGGCTCGACTACTCCTGCTCGCCGGAGGGCTCCTCGCCGGCGCCTTCCTCGGTCTCCTCGGGCTCGGCAGCTGCCTCGGCCGCTTCCCCACCGACCGCGGCTTCGGCCTCGGCCAGCTCGCTCTCGACCTGCTCGGCGGTCGGCGCGGCGGCGACGTTGACGACCAGCGTCTCCGGCTCCAGGTGCAGGGTCACGCCGCGCGGCAGCGAGATGTCCTTGGCCAGGATCTGCGTGCCGACCTCCGCATCCTCGATCGAGACCTCGATCGAGGCGGGGATGTGCGTGGCCTCGGCCTCGACGGACAGCGTGGTGTGCTCGGTGGAGACCAGCGCGCCGGGTGCGGCCTCGCCGGTCAGGGCCACCGGCACTTCGACGACGACCTTCTCGCCGCGGCGGACGATCAGCAGGTCGACGTGCTCGAGGAAGCCCTTGATCGGGTCGCGCTGGACCTGCTTGGGGATCGCGAGCTCGTTGCGCTCACCCAGGTCGACGTCGAACAGCGCGTTGGCGGTCTTGAGCGCGAGCATCAGCTCGTGACCGGGCAGCGTGATGTGCACCGGAGCGCTGCCGTGGCCGTACAGGACGGCGGGGACGAGACCCGCGCGTCGGATCCGTCGCGCCGCACCCTTACCGAACTCGGTGCGGGACTCGGCCTTGATCTTGACCTCGGACACGGAAACTACTCCTCAAGAACGTGCGACGTCGGCTGCGGTCGATGGCTGCTCGGCGGCGCACATGTCCGCAACCGCGTCGATCACGGAGCCGGATACGGGCGTCCCTCGCCGAGGCAACCGGGAAAGAATACCTGCCGGTCTGTCAGGGGACGCGCAGGGGTCCGCCGAGTCGCGGATGAGAAACCGCAGGTGATCAGCTCGCGCCGTCGAACAGGCTCGTCACCGAGCCGTCCTCGAACACCTCGCGGATCGCGCGCGCGATCAGCGGGGCGATGGACAGCACCGTCAGCGTGTCGAAGCGGTGCTCCTGCGGAATCGGCAGTGTGTTGGTGACCACGACCTCGCGGATGCGGGCGTTCTTCAGCCGGTCGACGGCGGGGTCGGACAGCACGCCGTGCGTCGCGGCCACGATCACGTCGGAGGCGCCCGCGTCGATCAGGGCCTCGGCGGCCTTCACCACGGTGCCGCCGGTGTCGATCATGTCGTCGACCACCACTGCCGTACGGCCCTCGACCTCACCGACCACGCGGTTGGCCACCACGGAGTTGGGGACGTTGACGTCGCGGGTCTTGTGGATGAACGCCAACGGGCAGCCGCCGAGCCGGTCTGCCCACTGCTCCGCCACCCGCACCCGGCCGGAGTCGGGTGCCACGACGGTGACCCGGGAGCTGTCCACGCGGGTCTCGATGTAGCTCGCCAGCACCGGTAGGGCGAACAGGTGGTCGACCGGTCCGTCGAAGAAGCCCTGCGTCTGGGCGGTGTGCAGGTCGACCGCCATCAGCCGGTCGGCGCCGGCGGTGCTGAGCAGGTCGGCCATCAGCCGGGCCGAGATCGGCTCCCGGCCGCGGTGCTTCTTGTCCTGCCGGGCGTAGCCGTAGAACGGCGTCACCACGGTGATCCGCTTGGCGGAGGCCCGCTTCAGCGCGTCGACCATGATCAGCTGTTCCATGATCCACTCGTTGATCGGCGCCGGGTGGCTCTGGATCACGAACGCGTCGCAGCCGCGTACGGACTCCTCGAACCGAACGTACGTCTCACCGTTGGCGAAGTTGTAGGAGGTGGTCGGCACCAGGTCGACCTCGAGGAGTTCGGCGACCTCGTCGGCGAGTTCGGGATGAGCCCGACCCGAGAAGAGCATGAGGTTCTTCTGGGTGGTGAGTTTCATCCCGGTCACTGCTCACTCCTCTTCGGCGCGTCATCGACATCGCCAGTGTCTCTCGTCCCGTTCGCGTGCGGTGCGCGGGTCTCCCCCGTCGTCTCCCGCCCGGATGGTGTAGCCGGCTCGGCGGATTGTGCCGCCTGGGCGGCCTCGGCGGCCTCCGCCGTCCTGGTGCCGGCGCGCTTGCGGGCGACCCAGCCGCCGATGTTGCGCTGCTGGCCCCGGGCGACTGCCAGCTCACCCGGCCCGACGTCCTTGACCACCGTCGAACCGGCGGCGACGTAGGCCCCGTCGCCGATCTGGCGGGGCGCGACCAGCACGGAGTCGCTGCCCACGAAGGAGTGCCGGCCGACGTTGGTGTGGTGTTTGTGCACCCCGTCGTAGTTGGCGAAGATCGTCCCCGCGCCGATGTTGGTGCCCTCGCCGATGGTGGCGTCGCCGACGTAGGTGAGGTGCGGGACCTTCGCGCCGGGGCCGATCTCGGCGTTCTTCGTCTCGACGAAGGTCCCGATCTTGCCGGACTCGCCCAGGTTGGTGCCGGGACGCAGGTAGGCGAACGGGCCGACGGTGGCGCCGGCGCCGATCACCGCACGCTCGCCGTGGGTGCGGACCACGGTGGCGTCCGGGCCGACGGTGACGTCGGTCAGTGTGGTGTCGGGGCCGACCTCGGCCCCGGAGGCGACGCTCGTCGCGCCCCGGAGCTGGGTCTGCGGGAGCAGCGTCACGTCGGGTTCGAGGCGTACGGTCGACTCCACCCAGGTGGTGGCGGGGTCGACGACCGTGACGCCCGCCCGCATCCACTCGGTGAGGATCCGGTCGTTGAGCACCCGGCCGAGCTGGGAGAGCTGCACCCGGTCGTTGACACCGAGGATCTCGGTCTCGTCCTCGGCGACGAACGCGCCCACCCGGTGCCCGTCGCCGGCCAGGATCGCGAGGACGTCGGTGAGGTACTCCTCACCCTGGCTGTTGTCGGCGTCGAGCCGGCCGAGCGCGTCGGCCAGCCGGGCGGCGTCGAAGGCGAACATCCCGGAGTTGATCTCGGCGATCGCCTGCTGCGCCGGGGTGGCGTCGCGGTGCTCGACGATGCCCCGCACCGCGCCGTCGGGTCCGCGCACGATCCGGCCGTACCCGGTGGGGTCGGCGACCTGCGCGGCCAGCACGGTCGCGGCGGACCCCTGCTCCTCGTGGGTGGCGAGCAGGGCGCGCAGTGTCCCCGGCCGCAGCAGCGGGACGTCGCCGTTGGTCACCACCACCGTGCCGCGCAGTGGGGGAAGGGCCTGGAGGGCGGTACGGACGGCGTGGCCGGTGCCGCGTTGTTCGGCCTGGACCACCGGTTGGGCGCCCGGGTCGACGGTCTCCAGGTGGGCAACGACCTGTTCGCGGGCGTGCCCGACGACCACGACGAGGTGCTCGGGCTCCAGCGAGCGGCCGGCCCCGGCCGCGTGTGCGAGCAGACTGCGGCCACCGAGCTGGTGGAGCATCTTGGGGGTCCGGGACTTCATCCGCTTGCCCTCGCCGGCGGCGAGCACGATGACGGCGGCCGGCTTGACAGACGCGATCACTGGGGTGCTCCTCAGGCGTCGCGGGCAGGTTCGGGGCGAGCATATCCGTGACCGCCCGCCCGCGTGGCCGGGCCCGGTCAGCGGTCGCCCGAGAGCGGATGCGGACCGTCGGCGGCAGGACACGCTCGGATCACGTTCAGAGCAGGCGCTCGCGGCGGCGCCACGCGGTGGGCGGCCGGCCGGTGCGGTCGCGGAAGATCCGGGAGAAGTAGTTCGCGTCGGCGAACCCGCACCGCCGGGCGACCTGGGCCACGGTCAGCGGCGTGGTGCGCAACAGCCCCCGGGCGCGCTCGATCCGCTGGTCGAGCACCCACCCCATCGGCGACCGCCGCAGGTAGGTGTCGAACCGCCGGCTCAGCGTCGCCCCGCTGCAGCCGGCGACCTCGGCCAGCCCGGCCACGGTGAGGCGGTCGGCCAGGTGGTGTTCGACGTACGCCAGTACGCGGCGCAGCTCGTCCGGCACCACGCAGGTGTCGGACCGGCCACCGCCGCCCCCGAGGACGCCGAACCCGCCCGATCCCGCATACCCGGCGGCCTGGTCGCCGGTGCGCGCGGCGAGCTGGTACGCCAGCCCGGTGAGCTCGTCGACCATCATCGTGCCGAGCGCCCGGATCGACGCCTCCGACGGCGTACCCCGCCGCCACACCTCCACCGCGTACGCGCTCAGCTGGGCCAGTCCCGGCGCGGCGTCGGCGGTCGTGGCCACCACCTGCGGCCCCAGGTCCGGTTCGCCGTCGCGGCGCCACCGGCAGCCGGCGTGCCGGTGGTTCGGGTCGTGCGGGACCGTCGGATCCAGCGGGAACCCCTCGTCGTGCCGCGGCACGAGGTGCACGCCGACCAGCAGGAACGGGTCGACCTCCGCCGCCGTGTAGTGGATCCGGTGCCCCCACGGCAGGACGAGCAGCACACCCGGTACCAGCGAGAAGCGCACCCCGTTGACCCGCGCCTCGCCCCGGCCGGCCCGGCACCAGGTCACCATCCGCGACTCCACGCGGGGGAAGCCGAAGCGTTCACCGGGGCCGAACTGCACGGCGTTGGCCTGCAGCAGCGCCGGGAACGCGGGTGGAGCCACCGGCGTGAGCGGCGTCGGGACGAGCGGCTGGACGAAGGGCTGGGCGAGCGGCTGGACGAGCGGCTTCGGTGCCCGTGCCGGTTCGGTCACCACGGCGGTTCCCGAGGCTGCGCGCGGCGCCACGTCCGGCAACGGACCTGTCATGCGTGGATCCTCCAGTCTTCGACAGCCCAGACCATGTCGCGACGGCCCCGGTGCGTGGTGGGCTGGACACATCGGCCGATCGGGAGCGAACGCCCACTCGGGAGCGACCATGACGACACCGCCGACCACACCGGCCACAGCCACGACGGCAGCACGCACCGCGGACTTCCTCGACTCCTCCGCTCTCCTCGACGACCCCGCCGCGCTGCGGGCCCGCGCGGACGAGCACGGCTACCTGTTCTTCCGCGGACTGCTGCCGATCGACGACGTGCTCGACCTGCGCAGACGGTTCCTGCAGATTGTCCGCCGGTACGGCTGGCTGGTCGACGGAACGCCGGTCTCGGACGGCATCGCCGACGTCGCGGCGTTCGACCGGGTGCCGCGCGAGGAGACGGCGTTCTGCGGCGTGGGTATCACCAGGGACGCCTACGCCGACATCCAGCGCGTACGCCAGTTCCACGAGCTCGCCCACCATCCGCGGCTGCTCGCGGTCTACCGGAACCTGTTCGGTGCGGACGTACTCCCCCATCCGCGCAACATCGCCCGCGTCGTGATCCCGGGCGGAGGCACCCGGCCGACGCCGCCGCACCAGGACTTCATCCACATCCAGGGAACGCCGCGGGTGTGGACGGCGTGGTTCCCGCTCGGTGACTGCCCGCGTGAGCTCGGCGGCCTGTCCGTACTTTCCGGCTCGAACCGCGAGGGCCTGATGTCCTACCACGCGGCCGAGGGCGCCGGCGGCCTCGAGGCGTACCTGTGCGACCTCGACCTGCCGTGGGCACAGGGCGACTTCGCCGCCGGTGACGTCCTGACCTTCTCCAGCCACACCGTCCACCGGGCGCTGCCGCACGCGGCCGGCGACCGGGTGCGGCTGTCCTGCGACTTCCGCTACCAGCCGGCGGCGGAACCGCTGCACGAGGGATCGCTGCGCGTGCACTGCGACGTGCTCGGGTGGGAAGAGGTGTACGCGGACTGGCCGGACCCGCCCGACCCGCCCGACTCGCCCGACTCGCCCGACTCGCCCGATCCGCTCGCCGGGTCGCCGGGCGACGTGCGGTGGTACTGGCGCGACATGGACCTGCGACGCAGCGAGTGGGACGAGTCGATCCGCTGGCAGAAGGACCGGATCTGTTGAGAGATCCGGCGATTCGAAACCCGAACCGAAACCGAAGAGAAGAAGGTGACCTGTGAAGCTCGGATGCAACACGGTGCTGTTCGCCGGATTCGACGTGCAGGAGGCGCTCGACCAGATCGCCTTCGCCGGTTACGAGTACGTCGAGCTCGCCGCGATCAAGGGCATGTGTGAGCACCTCTCCGTCGATCAGGGCACCCGCGGCGCTGAGGAGGTCGGCAAGCGGGTCGAGGCGGCCGGGCTCACCGCCACCGCCGTCGAGGCCGCGACCACCGACCCCGAACGCCTGGCCCGGGTCTGTGAGCTCGCCGCAGCGATCGGCATCGACATCGTCAACGTCGGCTCGGGTGGCAAGTCCGGCGACGAGGAGTCCACCAAGGAGGCCATCGCGAACGTCGTCCGGCTGGCCGACGTCGCGCGCGACCACGGCTGCCGGCTCGCGGTGAAGCCGCACGTGGGGCAGGCCATCTTCGACGCGGCGACAGCGTTGCGGCTGACCGCCGAGGTGGACCACCCGGCACTCGGGCTGAACTTCGACCCGAGCCACCTCTACCGCGCCGACGAGGACCCCGACGACGTGGCCCGCCAGTGGGGTTCGCGCATCATCACCAGCCACTTCCGCGACTGCGCGTCGCGCGAACGCCAGGTCGGCCCGCCGCCCACCCAGGTGCCCGGCCGCGGCACCGTCGACATCCCGGCGACGCTGCGGGCGCTGGCGGAGGTGGGGTACGCCGGACCGCTCAACCTCGAGGTGATCGGCGCGGCGTCCTACACGCTGCCCCAGGCCACCTCGATCGCGGCCGAGACCCGCGGCTACCTCAACCGCTGCCTGCAGGAGCTCGGCTGAGCCCCGGCCACAACCCCAAGACACCCCTTCGGAAGGAGCCCCATGTTGCGTGTCGCAGTCGTCGGCCTGGGCAACATCGGCAAGACGCACTCCCGGTACTACTCGGAGAACCCCGACGCCGAGCTGGTCGCCCTGTGCGACATCGACGCCGGCCGGGTCGACCCGGTGGCCAAGACGTACGGCGTACCGGCCTATCACGACCTCGGTGAGATGCTCGCCGCCGAGCGCCCGGACGCGGTGAGCATCGCCACCGCCGGTCCGGAGAACGGCGGCCACCACTACGAGCCGACGATGCAGGCGATCGAGGCCGGCGTGCACGTCCTGGTGGAGAAGCCGATCTCCAACAACATCGAGCATGCCCGGGAGATGGTGCGGGCGGCCAAGGAGCGCGGCGTCCTCATGGGCGTCAACCTCAACCACCGGTTCACCCCGGCGGCCGAACGAGCCAAGAAGCTGCAGGAGGACGGCACGCTCGGCGAGGTGCTGTTCCTGAACATGGCGCTGTGGATCAACAACCCGAACGAGAGCTCGCCGTGGTTCCATCTGCGGGCGCTGCACCCGCACTCGATCGACGTGATGCGCTACTTCGGCGGGCCGATCACGAAGGTGCAGGCCTTCTGCCACAAGGGACCCGGCCGCAAGATCTGGTCGAACGCGTCGGTCAACGTGCAGTTCGCCAGCGGAGCGGTCGGCCACCTGACCGGCAGCTACGACGCCAGCGGCCTGCACCCGATCGAGCGGTGCGAGGTCGGTGGCAGCGCGGGCCGGCTGGTGATCGAGAACGTCTACCAGAAGCTGGAGTTCTTCCCGCGTACGTCGCCGGAGAAGCTGGTGGTGGAGAACTCCATCATGGGCGGGATGGGCAACTTCAACGAGACGTTCCGCAACCGGATCAACGCGTTCGTCTCGCAGGTCTCCGCGGGTGGCCCGCTGGACGCCTCCGGTGAGGACGGCCTGGCCGCGCAGGAGGTCATCGAGGCGGCGATCCGGTCGTTCGAGAACGGCACCATCGAGGAGGTGGCCGGATGACGGCCGCCGCCGATGGCACGCCGTCCGCGGGCCGCAGGCCGCCGAACATCGTCGTGATCGCGCTGGACACCCAGCGCGCGGACCACCTCGGCTGCTACGGCTACGGCCGCGACACCAGCCCGAACATCGACGCGTTCGCCCGTGAGGGTGTGGTTTTCGAACGCTGCATCGCGCCCAACATCCCCACGCACCCGAGCTTCACCACGTTGTTCTCCGGCAAGGAGGCGATCACCCACGACATCGTCAACATCGGCGGCGGGGTGCCGGTCGCCGACGGCGTACGCCTGCTGCCGGAGATCCTGCGGGACAACGGGTACGCCACCGCGGCGGTGGACAACATGGGCCGGCACTTCACCCGCGGCTACGAACGCTACGAGCAGTACCAGTGGGACCGCTCCGACCCGACGGTGCTGCGCAAGGCCGAGACGGTGACCAACCTCGCGCTGCCGATGCTGGACGATCTGGTCGCGGACGAGCGGCCGTTCTTCTGTTTCCTGCACTACTGGGACCCGCACACGCCCTACCTCCCGCCGCCCGGCTACGAGGACCTCTACACCGACAGCGGGCGCAACGCGTACGACCCGGACAACCACAGCATGGACGAGGCGTGGAGCTGGGAACCGTTCAAGTGGTACTTCCACGACTGGATGCCCGGTGTCACCGACGCCCAGCACGTGATCGACCTGTACGACGGCGAGATCCGCTACATGGACAACGATCTCGCCCGGGTCTTCGCCGCGCTCGAACGCGTCCGCGAGGACACCATCGTGGTGATCACCGCCGACCACGGCGAGGTGCTGAACGAACAGCTCGGCTACTTCGACCACCACGGGTTGTACGAGGGGAACGTCCACATCCCGCTGATCCTCTCCTGGCCGGGAACACTGCCCGCGGGCAGGCGGATCCCCGGCCTGGTGCAGAACCTCGACGTCGCGCAGACGCTGCTCGACGCCGCGGGAATCCCGCAGCGGGAGCACATGGAGGGGCTGAGCCTGTTCCCCGTGCTGTCCGGCGTACGCGACGGCAACTACGACACGGTCTACCTGTCCGAGGCGACCTGGGAAGTCAAGCGGGGGTTGCGCACCGACCGGTGGAAGTTCATCCGGGCGATCGAGCCGGACCCGCACGGCCGGCCGATGGTGGAGTTGTACGACCTGCATGCCGACCCGGGTGAGCAGAACAACGTCGCCGAACGCGAACCCGCCGTGGTGAAGGAGCTGTCGGACCGGCTGGACGCGTGGCTGGACAGGCGGTTGGCCGAGACCGGGAAGACCCGGGACCCGGTGGCCGAGCAGGGCGCGTGTGCCTCGGCGATCGGTCAGCCGAAGCCGGACGAGGTGGTCGGCGCGGGCGCGACGCCGTTGCGCGAACGCGTCGGATCCGCGGGCGGCGCGGCCAACATCCCCGACCCGAGCGAACTCAACGCCGGCCGCTGAGGCCACCTCAGCCACCGGCCACCGGCCACCGAAACACCGAACGGAGCAGAACCCAACGTGCGAAGGCGTCCGCACATCGTCGTGGTGGGGATCGACACGCTGCGTCCGGACCACCTGGGGTGCTACGGCTACCAGCACCCGACGTCTCCGGGACTGGACGCGCTCGCCGCGCAGAGCGTCGTCTTCGACGCGTTCTGCGCGGCGGGCATTCCCACCACTCCCGCGTTCACCACGCTGCTCACCGGCCTGCACCCGCTGGTGCACCAGGTCGTCACCCACCCGGCCCGGCACCGGATGGGTGGGCAGATCGCCAGCCTGCCCCAGCTCGCGCAGGAGGCCGGCTACCACACCGCTGCGTGCGACAACCTCGTCGTGCAGGGGTCCGGCCGGGGCAGCTGGTTCGCCCGCGGGTTCGAGCAGTACTCCGGCTTCGTCTACACGCCGTTCGGCGACCAGAGCGCGCGGATCACCGACGCGGCGCTGTCCCTGGCCGCCGACGCCGCCGACGCCGCCGACGCTCCCGGAGACGACCCGCTGCTGCTGTTCGTGCACTACTGGGACCCGCACACGCCGTACGGCCCGCGGCCGCCGTACGACACCCTCCACTACGAGCCGGGGTCCGGCCCGTTCGACCTCGCCGACGTCCGGGCGCTGTCGCCCGACTACTACGACGCGTTCCTCGCCGACATGCGGCTGCGCCACCCCGACGACTACGCGTACGTCATGGCGCAGTACGACGGCGAGATCAGCCAGGTCGACGCGCAGGTGACCCGGCTCGTCGAGGGGCTCACCGGCCTCGGCCTGTGGGACGACACGGTGTTCGTCGTCCTGTCCGACCACGGCGAGTGTTTCGGCGAGGGCGACTTCCACTTCGACCACCACGGGCTGTACGACGCGGTGACACGCACCGTTCTGATGATGCGCGTGCCCGACCTCGCACCAGGCAGGCGCGGCGCCCTCGTCTCGCACGAGGACCTGTTGCCGACGCTGTGCGACCTGGGCGAGATCCCGTTGCCGGCGTACCCGTTGACCGGCACCAGCCTGCGGCCGGTACTGACCGATCCCACCGCACCCGGCCGGGAGCACGTGGTGACGGTGGAGTCCACCCGGCAGGCCTCGGTCTCGGTACGCACGGCCGGCCACAAACTGATCCAGCCGGTCACCGCGCTCGCCGACGGCACGCCGCTGCCGGACTTCTACGGCCGCACCCGACGGCCGGACCCGCTGGTGTTCGACCTGCAGGCCGACCCCGGCGAGAGGCACGACCTGTCCGGGGAGTGCCCGGAGCTGACCGAGCGCCTGCGGGCTCTGCTCGAGCACGAGCGGACCCGGCTGCTGGCGTACCACGGCGGTCCGGATCCCTTGCTCACCCAGGGACTCGGCCTGCCCTTCGAGCGGTTCCTCGCCCGAGTGCTCGCGCGCGCACCCGCCGGCCGCTGATCAGGCCCCACAATGGAGTCAGCAGACCGCAGGCTCCCGCAGGAGGTCGCAGATGACGGACACCACCGGCCCCCGGGAACGCTTCACCGACGAGGAACTCGCGTTCCTCCGGTACGTCCGTTTCGGTGAGCTCCCCGGGCGTGTTGCGCCGGCAGAATGGGTCGAAACGGCCGAAACCGACCCGCCGGAGCCGTTCCCCAACCGCCGGGACGACCCGCGCCACTGGGGTGGCGTCAACCCCGTCTGACCCACCGTCCGACCTCGCCGGAATCTCCCGCCGACCGACAATTTCTTGAGGGATCCATGGTCGGAGCCTTCGCGGACCGGGAAGACAAGCCTGGAGTCGCGGGGACGGGAGGCGCCACCATGACCAACTCCACGACGACGGAGCCGCCCACGCCACCCCCGGGGCCGGGCACCCCGTCGGGAGCCGCCGGTACGAGTGGCTACGTCCCGGTGAACGGCCTGCGGATGTACTACGAGGTGCACGGCGAGGGCCGCCCCCTCGCACTGCTGCACGGTGCGCTCACCACGATCGGTACGTCGTTCGGCGCGATCCTGCCCCTGCTGGCCTCCAACCACCGCGTCGTCGCCGTCGAACAGCAGGCGCACGGCCACACCGGCGACATCGAGCGCCCGCTCACCTACGAGCAACTGGCCGACGACACCGCGGCCGCGCTGCGCCACCTGTCCGTGCGCGACGCGGACATCCTCGGCTTCAGCATGGGCAGCGGCGTCGCCGTCTGCCTCGCCATCCGCCACCCCGAGCTCGCCCGCAAACTGGTGCTTGCCACCCCCGCCTACGACCGGGACGGCTTCCACCCCGGCGTCATCGAGGACATGGCGGCGCTCCAGCCAGAACACCTCGCGGGCAGTGCGTTCGAGGCGGACTACCTGCGCACCGCGCCCAGGCCGCAGGACTGGCCGGTGCTGATCGAACGCGTCAAGCGGCTCAACCTGGAGTTCGTCGGCTGGCCGGAGGAAGCGGTGGCGGCGATCAAGGCGCCGGCGCTGATCATCGTGGGCGACTCCGACGTCGTACGCCCCGAGCACGCCTTGTCGATGTTCCGGCTGCTCGGCGGCGGGGTGGCCGGTGACGTCGCCGGGCTCCCCAACTCCCAGCTCGCCGTGCTTCCGGGCACCGGGAACCTCGCGCTGATGGAGCGCGCCGAGTGGTTGACGTCCATGGTCGAGGCGTTCCTGGAAGCGCCGGTACGCGTGCAGGCCTGACCGGATGCGCTGTACCCGCCGGAAGGCCGGCGACTCGCCCGTCAGACGGGAACGAGGGTGTAATGGCCCTGCGCGTCCTCGAAGTACACGATCACGGCCCACTGGTCGCCGCTGATCGTTCCGTGGCAGACCGCGACCACGCCCTGGTTCACCGAGGCGACGTCCGGGCACCTCATCGCCTCGACGTCGCCGCCGTCGTCGGTGATCCGGTTCGTCACCACGTCCTCGAGGTCCGCGCCGCGGACACCGGCCGTCGTGGTGGTCAGTTTCCCGGTCAGCGGACCGCCGTCGGCGGGCCCTCCGCCGAGGAACAGCACCAGCATCACGATCACGCCGAGCAGGGCGAGGCTGGAAAGGACGAGACTCACGATCGCGAGCTTCGAGGGCGAACCACGGTCGGGACTCACCGGCGGGGGTGGCATCGCGGGCCAGACCGGCGGCTGTGGGCTGTGTGCGTCCATACCCTGGTGCATCTGACCGCGCTCACCTTCGAAGGTTCCATCCTGCGTCGCAGAACGGTAAGCCCCGGTCCGCCATACCCGCGCGGCGATCACTCAGCTTGGCCATCTCGGCCACGCGCCCGGGCCCCGCGGATCAGGGTGTGCCACCTCGGCGGCCCGATCTTGCCGCTGTACGACGCCGGGTGCGATGCTTGGGCGGCGTACGACCTTGGGGGAGCCCTATGAGCAACTGGATGTGGATCCTTCTCATCTTCCTCTGGCTCGGTGGCGCCAGCTGGATCGTGGACACCACGCGGAAGGCGCTGAAGACCCGCCACAAGCGCCGGCTCGAACTCGAGCAGGAAGCCACCCGCCGTACGCTCGCCCAGCAGGCCGCCGACCAACCGCCGCAACCCATCTGCGGCTGCACTCACCACCTCGCCAAGCACGACCCGTCCACCGGGAAGTGCCACGAGGAGGTGCAGACACCGGTCGCCTGGGACGCCGACCGCAAGCCGGTGCAGTTCGAGGCTCGTCAGTGCAACTGCCGGCAGTACGTCGGTCCGGAACCCCTCGGCACGGTCTACGCGCCCGAGATCATCGACCCCCGCTGACCGGCGCCTCCTGCCCTACGGCGGTACGCGAAAGCTCGCCGGGACTGGATCGCCGCCGGATCGGGTACGCACCGCTCGACTCGACTCGCGTACTCTCACCGGCGTCGGCGCACTCACCCGCCCCCTGCGCGGGCGATCGGCAGGAGGAAAGCTGTGGTCGGGGTGGACCTGGACGAACTCCTGCACGTCGCCCTGAGCGCCGCCGACATCGCCCGGCGAACGCTGCGCGGGGAGTCCGGCGAGTCCCTCACCTCGGTGACCCAGAAGAGCGACCGGGACTTCGCCTCCAACCTCGACTTCACCGTCGAACGCGAGCTTCGGGCGTACCTGCGCGAGCGCACTCCCCAGTTCGGCTTCCTCGGTGAGGAGGAGGGATTCGGAGCGGCGGACGGCGACGGGCCGGACCTGCCCGCGACCGACCCGGGCGCCGACGAGCGGCCGTTCTGGGCGCTGGACCCGGTGGACGGTACGTCCAACCTCATCCACGGCGTGCCCATGTGCGGGACGTCGCTCGGGCTGGTCCACCGCAGGCGCCCGGTCCTGGGCGTGATCGACCTGCCGTTCCTGAACGAGCGCTACCACGCGGTGCGCGGCGGCGGCGCGTTCCTCAACGGTGAGCCGATCCACGGCGGTACGGCAACCAGCCTCGAGCGCGCCTTCGTCGCGGTCGGCGACTTCGCCACGGGTGCCGCGGCCGAGCGGCAGAATCCCCTCCGGTTGGCGATGGTCGAAAAGCTCGCCCACCGGGTCGAACGCATCCGGATGCTCGGCTCGGCCGCCACCGACCTGGCGTGGACCGCCGCCGGCCGCCTGGACGCCTGCGTCCTGCTCAGCAACAAGCCGTGGGACACCGCGGCGGGGGTCGTCATCGCCCGCGAGGCCGGGGCCGAGGTGGTCGACATCGACGGCAGTCCCCACGACATGGACTCCCAGCGGACCATCGCGGCGACGCCGGCCGTCCGGGGCGAGCTGCTGGCCCTGCTCGCGGCTGCCGGAGTCGATCACTGACGCGTCTTCTGTTCGGACCGATGAGTTCGCGGGCGGGCACAGGTCTACCCCGGGACGACAGCGGCCGAGGTGGAGGGGTGGCGAATCGCGCATGGCGACTTTCGTGTTGATCCACGGTGGCGGAGACGTGGGCTGGGCCTGGCATCTGGTGGAGGCCAAACTCCGGGCACGCGGCCACGACACCGTCGCCCCCGACCTGCCCAGCGAGGACGAGTCCGCGGACCTCGGCGCGTTCGCCGACGCGGTGGTCGAGGCCGTCGGCGACCGGGGTGATCTGAGTGACCGGGGCGCTCGGGGTGACCTGGTCGTTGTCGGCCACTCCTACGGCGGCTTCACCGCACCACTTGTCGCCGACCGGCTCTCGGCCGATCTCCTGGTCCTGATGGCCGGGATGATCCCCTCCCCCGGCGAGGCTCCGTGCGACTGGTGGGCCAACACCGGGCATTCGGACGCGGTAGCGAAGCAAGCCGAGATTGACGGTGGCCTCACCGGCAGCGACGACCCCTACATCCTCTTCTACGGCGGGGTTCCACGCTCTCTGGCCGAGGAGGCGCTCCGCCGGGGCCAGGGTCGGGGCGGGTCATCCGCGACCTACGACGCACCGTGGCCGTTGGCCGAGTGGCCCGACGTACCGACGAAGTTCGTTCTCTTTCGAGAGGACCGGTTCTTCCCGGCCGACTTCTACCGCCGGCTGGCACCCGAACGACTGGGCATCACACCTGACGAACTGCCCGGGTGTCACTGCGCGATGCTCAGCCGTCCCAGGGAACTGGCGGACCAACTGGTCGCGTACCTGGGATCCACAGAACCCGCGCGTGCTGAGCGGGCCGCCGTCGAGGGAGAACGCAACGGCAGCGTCAAACGGTGATTTCCCTTGTGAAACAAGCGTGAAAGCCGACCCGCATCGAGGTGCCCGGCGGCGTTTCCAGGTGCTGTGAACGGCTACAGTGACGTCGCCGGAAGCGCCGCCGAACGATCAGGCCCAGACGCGCTTCGTCTTCAGGGGGACCTCACACATGATGCGCAAACGCGCTGCTGCCATGCTCGCCGCCGCTGTCGCCGCCGTCGGGCTCGCCGGGCTGTCCGCCCCGGCCGCCAACGCGTCGGTCTACGGTGACACGGAGATCACCGGCGTGACGGTGAACGGTGGAAAGAGCGTCGTCATCGGTACGACGTACGCCAAGACGTTCAAGGTCACCGTCCGCGGGTGGGACGACTCGGGTCTCGCCGACGTCGACACCGACCTGACAGGGCCGGGTTACGGGTACGCCGAAAAGAGTGGACGCTGCGAGAGCGCCACCGCATGCTCGACGTCCTTCACCTTCGACCCGCTGGTCGATCTGTACAACGACAACGCCGGCACCTGGTACGTCGGTGCCCTGGTGGACGCCAAGGACGACGGCGCCGCCTACGACGAACGGGTTGGTCACTTCTCACTGAAGCGGGCCGGCAGCCTCACCGTCAACGCCTCGCCCGAGCCGGTGAAGAAGGGCGCGCCCATCACCGTCGCCGGCACCCTCAAGCGGGCCAACTGGGAAACCCATCACTACGCCGGCTACACCAAGCAGACCGTGGCGCTGCAGTTCCGCAAGAGTGGCACCTCGACGTACAAGACCGTCAAGACCGTGATCAGCGGAAGCGGCGGAGGCCTGTGGACCAGGGTCACGGCATCGGCCGACGGCACCTGGCGGTGGTACTTCCCCGGGACGTCCACCACCGCCGCGGTGACGGTGGCCGGTGACTACGTGGACGTTCGGTAGTTCAGCCGTTCGCCCGGGCGGTGACGTACAACCCGTTGCCGTCCGGGTCGCGGAAGCCCGCCTCGCGTACGCCCCATGGCGCGTCGGCCGGCTCGGTGGTGATCTCGCAGCCGGCCGCGTGCACCTGGTCGATCAGCGCGTCGACGTCGTCGGTCTCGAAGGTGCCGAGATCGACCGGCTGCGGGTCGTCGCTGTGGTGCAAGAGAAGGTTGACAGTCGCCGAATGAGTCGTCCCCGAGCCGCCCAAGGGCACCGCGAGGCTGAGGTCGCCGTCGTCGACAGACTGCCGTACGAAGCCGAGCGTCTGCTCGTAGAACTGCGCCGACTTCTCGACATCGGCACAGAAGATGCTCTGTCCCGTGAACGCCACCGTGCTCATCGCGATCCTCGCCTTCCGTTGACACCTCGGTTGCATGCGACATGCGCAATGCACATACTAGGCACATGCCCGACTCGTTGCCAGTGTTCAGCGAAGGTCGTCCGGCGCCCCGACTCGAGATCGCACCTCCCACGCTGGCCGTCGCGATGCCGACCGCCATGGTGCTGGTCGACTACGCGCTGGCAGGTCTGGCGACCCCGACTCCCGAGCCGCTGATCGTGGCCGAGGAGTTGCCTGCCGACCTCGTACGGGCGAGCCATCCGGTCCGAGCAGTGCTCGCCCACGGCACGGTGCTTCGGGACGTACTCCACGCCCAGCTTCCGCCCGAGCACGACGGCCACACCTCCTGGCCGGCGCTTCGCCGGTGGCTCGCGGACCTGGACGACGACCGCATCCTCGGCCTGGTCGAGTTCGGCGCGTACGCCTGTCTCACCTACGACCAGCCCACCGGGCCCGACGACCCCGCTTGGCGCTCACCCCGCAACGTGGCTGGGATGCGGGGAACCCGTGTGGCACTGCGACGCGACGTCATGGCCGTGCTCGAATCGTGGCCGGTCCCCCGCGCCGCCAGGCGTTCCTCCGAACTCCTCGACCCCGCTTCCGTCCGCGACACCCTGCTGGAGTTACTGGACGCGATCTGGGACCTCTGGGTCGAACGCTCCTGGCACGAGCAGCTACCCGCGCTACGCGCCCAAACCACTGTCGGGCCACCCCCACCGGGTTGTGGCGGCGCGCAGTGGGTCAGCGTCGTCACGGGACTGCGACCGGAAGCGCAGTACGCCAAGGCGGCCGACCAGGCGCGCCGGGTCACGCTGGTGCCATGCCCCGGTCTCGGCAGAAGCCTGTCCCTGTTGCGGGACGAGGACGACATCTGGGTTGTCTACAGCCCGGCGTACGAACCGGCTCCCGAGGCCGGTCCCGACGCGAGCGCGACGTCGGCGTCGCAATGTCGCCGCCCCGGCATCTCCGTCGGGCGCCTTGCCTCACTCGCCCCCGCGATGCGCGCACTGGGCGACCGAACCCGGCTGGCGATCGTGCTGCAACTCCTCGACCATGGCCCGCTCACGATGCAACAACTCGTCGACGCACTGCAGGTTCACCAGAGCACGGTCTCCCGTCAGGTCGCCGCTCTGCGAGAGGCGGGACTGGTGGAGGTCGACGACCAGCGGCGCATCGCGGTCGACCGCGGTCCCGTTCGCCAGGTGTGCCAGACCCTTCTGGATGCGCTTGAATAGCCGAGCCGTCTAGCCACCACGCTGGAGGAGGTCACGTGCCAGAGCAACGGCCGGCGCCGCCGGTGGAGCTGCTGGAATGGCCGACCGCGGACCCGTCGCTGCCGGCGGAACTCTTCCGCCTGCCGGCCGAACGCGAAGTGGGGTTGGCGAAACGCCTACCCGCCCCGGGTCCGAACGCCCGGGCGAACACTAGGCCACCATTCACCTGGTCACCGACCATGCCGAGATCCCGGCCGGAAACCTCGTCTACCGGGTTGCCGGCTGACTCACTTTAATTCCGTTGCCGAGGAATTCGTGCCTGGTTAGGCTCGCCGAGTCGCGGGTGGATGTTCGTCGCCACGCGACGTTGAATTCCGGCGACCCACTCTGGAGATCCGCCATGGCTGGTGTGTGCGATATCTGTGACAAGCGCCCAGGCTTTGGGAACAAGGTTGCCCGCCTGGGACACCGCGCGCTGAAGCGTAAGGTCAAGGGTCGTTCGCGCCGTCAGTTCAAACCCAACATCCAGACTGTGCACGCCGTGATCGACGGTAGGCGCAAGCGGCTGAACGTGTGCACCTCCTGCATCAAGGCCGGCAAGGTGGAACGCCGCTGACGGGCCGCAGTTCCCTCTCACCCTTCAATTCATTGAGGCTCGAAATGCGCTGATGAGAGAAATTCAGTCCAACCGGCTTTCACCGAACCGAAGAAACAGGTCGATGACCTCTTCCTGTTTTCCGAGGATCGCCCAGTGGAGTTGGTTCAGTGTGGTGTGCGCCCAGTACATCCTGAGCAATGCCGGCTCGATCATTTCCTGTAGTACCTCGTCGATCCGGTCGAACGCCGACTGCTGTACGCCGTACTGCCCGCCGTGGGGTCCGAGCGTGCTCCACCACAGGTCGACACAGATCCGTACCAGCGCGAACCTGCGGTCCCGCGGCCCACACCCCAGTTCCAGTCGACGACGCCACTGACGTGACCGTCGCAGTCGTACAACACGTTGCGGAACGTGAAGTCCGGATGGACGAGGTCGTCCCCGGTCATCTCGTGTGGCTCCAGCGCACCGATCGCGCGAATCCGCTCGAGCAGCCGGCGGCTCCGGTCGCTGTGTGTTGCCAGTAGTTCGTGGCGTGGAAACACAGGTGCGCTCTCGCGAAGCCACATCGGTGGGATCGGCACGTCAGGTCGGTCGGCCAGCAACCCAGCGAAGCGCTCGTTGACGGCGACCGTGGCGTCGATGACCGCGGCGTCGACTCGCGCCGACGGTCTGCCGTCCAGGCGTTCCTGGACCACCGCGAGCGAGCCGTCGTCGATCGCGACGACCGCCTCCTGCCGCGGCACCGGAAGTTCCTTCGAGCGTGCGAACGCCAGGACCTCGGCGGTCTGCTGCAGTTGGCCCCGTGATCCTGGCCAGCGGGTGACCACGCCGGCCCGACCGTCCGGCCATCGCACGTACGCCGCGCCGCCGGAGTCGCCGTGCTCGGCCACGCCGACGAACCCCAGGCCGAGCCCGGAGCACTCGTTCACTCTCCGAAACCAAGGCGTGCAGCTCTTCCGTCACTGCGCTTCACCTCCCGATTGCACCGACACTCCGCTACGTTCCGCCGGCCGACTCGGCCCGGCACCAGGTGGCGACCTCGACGACGTCAACCCTGCGGCCGGTGTCGACGCGTAGTACCGGACCAACCGCCAAAGGCTGCTCGCCCTCGTCGGTCCTGGCGGATGTAGCGCTCAGGTCGCCGTGAATCGGATGCCTGTTCAGTCGGCGTAGGTCCCGTCGAGCACTGGCGACCTCGGCCGGAACGTCACACCAGATCTCCAGTGGTCGGGGTCACCCCAGCCTGCGCAAGTCCCGCCTCGACGTAACGCCGGCTCCTGCCTGGCAGAGCGCTGTCGACGACCCCACCGCAGGAAGACTGGGCGAGCAGGTTCCATATGGTCTGGCTGGCGGCGGCACCGAAAAGCGCGTTCCATTCGTGCTGTGGTCGCTCGTCCGGTGGGAACGAGCCGAGCACGTCGGCCCAGGTCTCCTTGATCAGGTCCTTGCCGAACAGCGGGACGCCGAGCTCACGTGCGAGCGGGTGCGCCAACGTCGACTTCCCGGCGCCGGGCAACCCGTTGACAAGGACGACCAGCCGATTGGTCGACACTCCAGCCTTCCGATCCCCGCGCTCCGATGCCCCGCGGCCAGCCTGCTCGGTTCGGAAAGCCTAGGTCCTTGAGGCGTTGGCCGGGACCGGCCCGGGCCCGTCTCACACCCGGATCAGGCGGAGTGTCCCGGACGTTCGATCGTGACTGGGCGACACGTACGTCGATCAGGTTGAAAAATCGTTGCAGCGACGGGGCGACCGAAGCCATCCTGGAGCGATTCACTGTCGACACGTCTGCCGATCGCGTGAGGTGCCCTCCGATGTCGCTGCCCGCATTGCCACCGTTGCCCGAGGCCCACGAGCAGTTTCTCGACTCGCTCCTGAAGCACCTGCGAGACGACGAGCGCTTCGTGGGGCTCGCCGCCGGCGGTTCGCTGCTGTCCGGGACCGTCGACGAGTACTCCGACCTCGACCTGATCTCGGTCGTCGCCGACGAGCACTACGCGGCAGTGATGGACCAGCGCCTCCAGCTCAGCGCTGCCTGGGGCACGCTCCTCTCGGGCTTCACCGGTGAACACGTGGGCGAACCCCGGCTGCTGATCTGCCTGTACGACAACCCGTTGCTGCACATCGACCTCAAGTTCGTCGTCGCGGCCGACCTGGCCGAGCGGATCGAGGATCCGGTCGTGCTGTGGCAGCGGGGCACGGTCCTCACCGACGCCATCGAGCCCGGCGACGCCGACCACCCGATGCCGGACCCGCAGTGGATCGAGGATCGCTTCTGGGTGTGGATCCACTACGCCGCCGGCAAGCTCGGTCGGGGTGAACTCTTCGAGGTCGTCGACTTCCTCAGCTTCGTACGCGAGCGGGTGCTGGGCCCGTTGGCGCTGGTGTCCGCCGGGCACCTCCCGCGGGGTGTCAGGCGCCTGGAGACCAACGTGCCGGACTTCGCCGCCGAGCTACGGGGCACGGTCGCGGCGTACGACGCCACTTCCTGCGGCGAGGCGATCGTGCAGTGCGTACGCCTCTACCGCGAACTCCGTGACCGGCTCGCACCGGCCGAACTCGTTCGCAGGCACGACGCCGAGCGGGCCAGCGTCGCCTATCTGCATCAGGTGATGGCTGCCAAGTAGAGATTGACAGTGTTCAGACTGCCGTCAGGCGAGCGCGCAGTCTACCGGCCAGGCTTTCACGCTCGGCTGGAGTGATCTTCTCGCGCTCGCCGGCGGCGAGGAAGCCGAAGACGCCGGGACCGACCCGTTCCGGCGCAAGGCCGGCCGGCCGCCCGACCACGTGGAAGTGCAGGTGGGATCCCGGGGACTCGCCGAACTCCGCGACGTACGCCTTCGGCGTCCCCATCACGTCCGCGAGTGCCCGCGCCAGCCGCACCTGCCAGACACCCAGGCTTGCCGCCTCCTCGTCGGTGAGCTCGGCCAGGTCGATGACGTGCCGGCGAGGCTGCAGGATGAGCCAGCCCAGCACTCCGCTGCTGTGGGTGTGCACGACGGACCACTGGTCGTCGAAGGCGATCAGGTACTCCGACGGGAGTCGGTCGTCATCTCCTCGCCCACACGGGCACGCGTTCTGCTCCATGCGGGGTGACGGTACCGCGTGCCGAACCCCCGGACCGACGCCTACCGGCCCGATGCGTCCAGCAATCGCGCCAGGGCAGGTCGTACGTTCCACTGCTTCGTCAGGTCGGCGTACTCCTCGCCGATGTTCTCACCGGCCTCGGCTCCGGTGCGCGTGGCGCGCAACATGATGTTGCGGGGCGTGTGCTCGCTGCCGACGAACTGGATCGTGTCGACGCGGTAACCGTGCTGGCGCAGGATGGAGGCGCGCAGCGCGTCGGTCAGCACGTCCGCGAAACGTTCGCGCAGGATGCCGTGCCGGGTGATCATCGTGTACGGCTCGGGCGGCTCGACCTGGCTCAGCTGAGCCTGGATGTCGTGATGGCAGCAGGGTGCCGCCAGGATCAACGGCGCCTGCCACCGCACCGCCCGGGCCAGCGCGTCGTCGGTCGCGGTGTCGCACGCATGGAGGGACAGTACGAGGTCGGGAGCGTCGTCGAGTTCGGCCGCGGCGATGCTCGAGGCGGCGAAGGTCAGCCGCCCACCGAAGCCCAGCTCCGTTGCCAGCTTGGTGTTCCGGTCACGAGCCTGCGGACGCAGGTCGACCCCGGTCATCCGCAAGGGGAGCTTGCGGACGTTCGCGAGGTAGGCGGCGGCGGCGAAGGTGAGGTAGGCGTTGCCGCAACCGAGGTCGACGACGCGCAGCGGCCGCTCGTCGGTCGGCCGTGGCAGGATCCCGGTATCGAGCGCCCGGTCGAGGGCGGGCCCGAGCACCCGGAGGAACTCGTCGACCTGGCGGTACTTCGCCTGCCGAGTGGGCTTGATCCGGCCCTGGTGGTCGGCGATGCCGACGGCCTTGAGCACGGGGTCGTCCGCCGGCAGCAGGCGAGGCTTCTCCCGGTCGTGCTCGCGGCTGACCGGCTGCTCGTCCACGCGTGGCCGGACGTGCACCTGAGCGTCACCCTTCTTGGTGACCCGAAGCTGCAGCGTCTCGTCCACGGAGTCGACGTGCCAGTTGCCGAACGCCGTCGCGAGCAGGCCGTCGACAGCTTCCACCGCTTCCGGTCCAGGAGCGACGTTGCGGGTGTGCGCCTGGTGTTCGTCGTACGTCGTGACCTGCAGCACCCGTCCGGCCCGCACGTCGACGTACCTCAGCTCGGCCCGGCGCCAGGCCACCTCGTGCCCTCGGCGCCGACCGGCGGCCACGGCACGGACGAGCCGCTCGGGATCCAGGAGTTCCTCGCGTACGCGGGCGAGCGCCTGCGACAGTGGTTCGGGCATGGGTCCAAGGGTGTCACGAACACTCGGCCTCCGACCCCGACCGGCCCGGCAGACACCATGCGTAGCCGACCCGTCGCTACGCGAACCAGTGGAGAGCCTGGCCGTGGCCCCGGGTCCACGCCAGCGGCCTGCCGTCGAGGGCGAGAACGTTGTGGTGGGCGCCGTCCGGTGGCTCGGGCAGATCGTCGTACGGCAGTACGCCCGGGGCCTCGTTGGACACCCAGTGCCCGGGCAGCCGACCGACCAGTTCGGTGAACGTGGCCCGTCGTGGTGCCGGCACCTGATACAGCACAGAGGTGTGGAACACCACCAGCGTCGCGTCGGCCGGTGCCTGCGCGACCAACGCGGGCAGGTCGTTCACCAGGTCCCCGCGTCGCAGCAGCGGAGGGTCGGCCGCGGCGACGGCGGCCGCTGCCCGCAGCCGGGCCCGGCGATGTGCGTGCTCGGGCCAGATGAGCGCATCGAGCCAGGCGACGTCCGCGGGGGCGGTCACGTCGAGTGGGTTGAGGTCCAGGCCGCCCCGCCAGACGACATCGGGCAGCGTGGCCGGTGGAACCGACCCGGTCGCCTCGCAGTCCAGCACCGGTTCACCCGCACCGATCGTCTGGTCGCCGTAGCGGTAGGCATACCGATCGGGATACAGGCACAACCCGGCGGACGCGCCGACCTCCAGCAGAGCGAGCGGTTGCGGCAACGTGGCGAGTACCGGCAGCAGGACAGCGCACCGGCCGGCCTCGTTGGTCTGCGTGGCGCGGACGCGCATCTGCGCCTCGATCCGCGGCCAGTTCGTCACGGTGTAGTGGTGGAACGCGGCGGGGTCCTCCACCGGCCCGCCGAGGAAACGTACAACACCGAACAGCAGGTTCGGCTGCCGCTTTGCAGGTGGAAGGGTGTCGAGCAGGGCGAGCACCTTGTCGTCGCCGGAGACCGCCAGTGACAGGCGTTCGTACGCGGGCGAAACTCCACGGGCCTCACGCGCGGCGAACTCGGCGTACGTCTGCGCGGTCGTCATGGCAGCCGTCGGCCGACGGTGAGGAGGGCGACGAAGCCCACGGTCAGCGCGGGCCAACCGAGCGAGTCCAACCGGCGTTCGACTCTGGCGAGAAAGTCCGCACTCCTTGCCCCGCCGAGGGCGTGCGTGCCGGACTGCGTGCCCAGATTGGCGAGGTAGTCCTCGGCGGTGAAACGCGCCTCGAACGGGTAACGTCTGCTCGCCACCTCCTCGAAGAGGGCCCCTGCCTCGGCAGGAAGGTGCCGAGGGCCGACCCGCTCGGGCGCGGGCGGTGGGTCACCTTCATATCCCACCACCCGGTAGTCCTCCTGCACCTGCGTCCAGAACGCATCGGCGTCCGCGGGCTGCACCCGCACGCAGTCGGCCACCGCCATGCAACCTCCAGGACGCAGCAGGCGATGGGGTTTCGCGTACCGGAGTTCCGGATCGACCCAGTGCAGGGAGTTGACGGCCACCACCGCGTCCACCGGTGATTCGGCCGGAGCGAGCTGCCAGTCCTCGAACGAGGACGTCACCACCTCCGAGGTGGGAAACCCGGCCAGCCGGGAGCGGGCGAGGGCTGCCAGGTCGGCACCCAACTCCACGGCGGTGACGGCCAGCCCGCGTTCGGCCAGCGGCACGGTCGCCTGCCCGGTGCCGCAGCCGATCTCGACCACGTGGTCTCCGGGCACGAGACCGGCAACCTCAAGCAGGTCGTCGAACAGCAGGGGCGGGCAGACCGGCCGCGTTCGCTCGTAGTCCTGCGCCGACCGGTCGAACCCGGCACGCAACACGTGCCGCCTCGGATCGTCGTTCACGTACACCTCCCGGCCACCGCCTGCCGCCGCACCGCTGAGCAGTCTGCTCGTACGGCACCTACGCTGATCCGACAAGGATGCTACGAGGGAAACGTCGACGGGAGCGCGGATGTCCGGGAGCGACCACATTCTTGGCCCGTTCGCCGAGCACGTCCACGCGCTCGCGGCCCACTACGGAACCCCGCGCGGCGACGTCTCCCCCGTACCCGAGCAGGGACAGGTCAACTTCACCGTCTTCCTGGGCGACGACCTCGTACTTCGCCTTCCCCGCAAGCAGGCGTACGAGATCCGGCTCGCGAAGGAGGCCGCGGTGATTCCCGTCGCGCAACGGGCGGGCGTGCCCACTGCGAGTCTGGTCCGCTACGACGCGAGCCGCGCGGTGGTGGACGTGCCGTACATGATCCTGGAACGCCTGCGCGGACACACCCTCGGCGAGCGCGGGTACGAGCCCGAGGCAAGCGGGCGGGCGCACGCGTCTCTCGGCGAACTGCTCGCGACTTTGCACAAGGTGCGCATGAAGGACGTCGGCCCGCTCGCCGGGGTCGAGCAGCGGCCCGCGTTGCTGCCAGGGCCACTGGTCGACTGGCTGATCGACGCCGGTGAACTGGGCCGCACGCAGGGGCGGTGGCTGCTGGACTGGCTTGCTTTCCTGGAGAGCCACAGCGCACCTGTCGCCGAACCCGTGCTGGTGCACGGCGACGTCAGCCCGTCCAACCTGTTCGTCGACGGCGAGGGCGAGGTCGGTGCGCTCATCGACTGGGGATCGGCGCACTGGGGAGACCCGCTGCGGGACCTCGTGGACCTTCCGATCCGGGCGCTCCCGGACCTCCTTGTCGGCTACCGTACGGCCGGCCGATCCACGGGAGCCGCCGGCCACGTACGCGATGACGACGCGTCGCTGGAGGCCGGCGCACTCCGATGGCACATCCTCATCGCCCTCGCGAAGCTTCAAAAAGGTCCGTCGACGTCGGAGAGGCGCAACTGGTCCGCCCCGAAGCAGGCGAGGTTCCTGGAGATCCTGAGATTCCTCGGGAGCGGCCCGCCGAGCCCGTGGCCGCAGCTTGTCCTGCCGGCCTAGCGAGGGTGCCGCGCAGCGCCCGGCGCGGTCTCGACGGACGCCAGCAACTTGCCGAGCAGTGCCCCGAGCTGGCGTTGTTCGCCGTCGTCGAGCCCTGCGAGGATGGCCGCCTCGTTCGCCACGTGCGTACGGATCAGCTTGTCAGTGAGCCGCCGGCCCGCCCGGGTCAGGGTTACGACCCGCCCTCGAGCGTCCTCGGGCGCACGGGCTCGCGTCACCAGCCCGGCGGCCACGAGCCGATCGATCCGCTTCGTGACGGCGCCTGGGGTGACCAACATCGCCTGGGCGAGCTCGTTGTTCGACAGGGCGTGCGGTGGTCCACTTCGGCGTAGCGCGGCAAGCGCGTCGAAGTCGCCGGACGCCAGCCCGGCGGCAGCGAAGGGCGATCGAAGGATCGGGTCACACACCGCGGCCAAGCGCTGGATCCGCCCCAGGACCAGCATCGGCGACGGGTCCAGGTCCGGCAACCGGACTTGCCACTGATCGACGATCACACGCACCGCGTCCCCCTCGACGGGGGTGCTCTTCTCAACTCGTCCAGCCACCTTGACAGCATACTTTCCTCGTCAACTATTATAATTTCCATGGAAACTAATCTTGATCATTCCGCTGTCACGGTCTATCTGGACCCGACCTGTCCGTTCGCGTGGATCACCAGCCGCTGGCTTGCCGAGGTCGAGCCGCAGACCGGTCTGGTCGTACGACGCGAGCTGATGAGTCTGTCGGTGGTGAACGAGAGCAGAGAGCTCGGCGGGTGGTACCGGGACTACAACGAGCGCGCCTGGCGGCCCGCGCGAGTCGCCGCAGCCCTGCTCGCCTCCCCGCACACGGAGCAGTGGACGGCCTTCTACGAGAGGTTCGGGCAGCGACGACATGTGGGAGGACTTCGCGACGACCAGCAGAACATCGCCCTCACACTGGACGAACTGCGCCTCCCAGCGGGGCTGGCGGACGCGGCCGAGGATCCGTCCTGGGACGCGGACCTGCGCACCCGCACCAAGGCAGCCACCGCACCCCTGGCCGACGACGGCGGGACCCCGATCCTGCACATCGAAGGCCGCGGGTTCTTCGGGCCGGTGCTCACGGCAGTGCCCCGCGGCGATGCCGCCCTCCGGCTGTGGCACGCGGTGTGGACCCTCGCAACGACACCATCGTTCAGTGAGATAAAAGGTGCCCGCGACGAGCACCTGCAAACCGGCTGAGGCCACCCCTCAGCCGGGCATGCCGACCAGCGGTCAGATCGACCGCCAGTCGATGCCGTCCGGTCGCGGAAGGTCCAGACAGGAAGCGGCCCAGGCCAGGTCGATCGCGATCAGCCGGACGAAAACGTTGACCAGCCAACCCGGCGCTCCGCGTTCGTCGAGAACGCGCCGGGCGAGCAGGGCGCCTCCGGCCGCCGCCCAACCGCCGGCCGTCGGCAGTACGTCGTACGGCATCGGACCGCCTTCGAGGTGCAGGGTGGGAAGGAGCAGCGCCAGGTCGTGCTCGGCGCTCCCCCGCGAGGCGTGCGACCAGTCGACGAAGACCACGCGATCGTGCGCGACGCAGATGTTGTCGCTGCGCAGGTCCCCGTGGACCAGCGAGTCGCCCCTGTCGTCCAGGCCCGCTTCGGCTTCGATGAGCGCGGTAGCCGCGCCGTTCAGCCAGCCGGCCGTGCACAGCCCGAGGTCGAGGAAGGCGGCCCGGCGGTCCGGTCCCTCGTGCAGCAAGGTCGGCCAGTACGCCGGTCGGGGCGCCGCCGGCTCGAACGCGGCCGGGGCCGGAATCCCCGCGAGGTCCGCCACCGCGGCGAGCACTCGATCGACGTCGCCTTCGCGCCAGTCGACACCCTCGTGGCCGGCCGGCCAGTGCGCGCGCCTGAGGTCCTCGACCACCAGGACGGGATGGCTGCCGGGTTCGTCGAGCCACGCCACGACCCGCGCGACGAAGCGTTCGGGCACGTGCCGGAGGGCGAGGTACTCGGTGCGAAGCCATCGTTCCGTCTCGTCGTCGGTCGCCGCCTTGACGAAGACCCCGCTTCCGTCGTTCAGCGTCACCGAGTAGCGCGCGGCGGCCGACAGGCCGGTGTCCGGCTTGACCCACTCCGTGCTCTGCTGACCGAGGGCGTGTTCGACGCGTGCGCGAAGCGTTGTCGAGATCGACCGGGCGTCGTCGGGGACCGGGCACATGACCCCATCCTGGCAGCGCGCCGGCGCTCCGGCCGACGAGGGCCAGGGCCACGGCCACGGCCACGGCCACGGCATCGTCCTGAGGAATCAGAACCCGATCGCCTCGCGGAGCAGCAGGACGGTGCCACGCCCGGGCTGGTACTCCGCGTTGAGGACGAGCAGGCGGTTGACGGCACTGGGCTGCCCGTAAGCCGCCTGGGCGCGGACGTTCTCCAGTGGGAGGACGTACTCCTGGACACGGCGCAGCGCCGCGTCCAGGTCGGGCACCACCTTCTGCGCCCCGACCAGCCAGATCGCGCGGGCGGCACCCCCGGCGTAGGCGGGCAGCTGACTTCCGCTCGCGGAGGCCACCACCAGGGAGCCGGTCTCGGTGACGGCGGCGACGCTGCCCACCACGATGTCGGGGGTGGCTGTCAGTCGCCGGATCTCGTCGGCAGAGGTGGCGCGGTCCATGGCCAGCACGCGTGGCCTGACTGCGTGGTACCGCCCACTGGTGTTGATGTCGCCCTCGATGCCGGACAGGCGCAGGGTCTCACTGGCACCGGTGAACACGTTTGCGCCCTCGGGTATCAGTTCGTCGACGCGGGTACGCGCCGCGGCGACGTCCTCCAGGATCTCGACCCCGAAACCGTGCACGGTGAGGGAAGCAGCCGTACGCTCCAGGCTCCGCGGGGACGCCGGCTCGGCGAAGATCGTGGACGGAACTGAGGTGGTCATCGTGCTCCTCGACTCGTCGTGGCGGCACGGTTGTCTACTTGTCACGTGCCCCTGTCACGAGTACGACGGGACAGCGAAGCGAGATGTCAGGCCGGCGCAGACTCCACCTGACACTTCGGCACGCCGTCTCGTCGAACCACCGAGGGCAGGACGAACCAGAGGGAGCCGTCGACGATGACCACACCGTCCGAGCCGGAGAGCCGCCGGACCGAGCCGGGCCATGACGCGATCATGAGCGAGAGGCGCCAGCTGATCAACCTCGCCTATCGGCTGCTCGGCTCACTGGCCGACGCCGAGGACGCCGTACAGGAGGCCTACGCTCGCTGGTACGCCATGTCCGACGGGCAGCGGGCGGGGATCGCCTCCCCCGGCGCCTGGCTGACGACGGTCGCCAGCCGCATCTGCCTCGACCTGCTCGGCTCGGCACGCGCCCGGCGCGAGAAGTACGTGGGCGAATGGATCCCCGAACCAGTGCCCGAGTCCACGGACTGGATCAGCGGACGGCGCGGCGCCGGCGACACCGCCGTCGACCCGGCCGACCGGATCACCCTCGACGAGTCGATCAGCATGGCGTTCCTCGTCGTACTCGACTCGATGACCCCGGCCGAACGCGTCGCGTTCGTCCTGCACGACGTCTTCGGCTACCCCTTCGCCGACATCGCCGAGATCGTCGGCCGCACCCCAGCGGCATGCCGCCAACTGGCATCCTCGGCCCGCCGCCGCGTCCGTACGTCGCAGGCCCCACCGACGCCGGCGGCCCGGCAGGCCGGCATCGTCCGGGAGTTCAGCCGGGCATGGGAGGCGAAGGACGTCGGCGCCCTCATCGGCCTGCTCGACCCCGACGCCACGCTGGTGGCCGACAGCGGTGGTTTCGCCCCCGCCGCCCTGCACCCGATCGAGGGCGGCGAACTGATCGCGCGCCTGCTTGCCGACCTCGCCGACAAGGTGACCGGCAACGTGACCTTCCTCGAACACGTCGTCAACGGCCAACCCGGTCTGGTCGCACAGGAGGACGGCGTCACGATCACGGTGTACGCGTTCGAGATCGCAGCCGACCGGATCAGGCACATCTGGGCGATCCGCAACCCGGAGAAGCTGCGGCCCTGGACGGGCGGCTGACTCGTCGCCGGGTCAACCGGCGGGTTTGAGGGCGCCCAGCAGCCCCGGCGTGGACGTGGCGGAAAGGCACCGGCGGGGAAGCGAAACCCGGCCGGGCCGGTGATCGAACGTGTCCATCTGCGCCCACTCGTCGAGTTGCGGGTCGTAGAGATTCTGCAGGCCGAACTGCAGGAGCTGCCAGAACGTGCTGCGGTTGCGCTGGTCGACGTAGATGTCGCCGAGAGCGATCGGCAATCGCGGCCACAGTCCCGGAGGGAGCTGCGGGACGACGATGCCGACCCGCCAATGGTCGACGTACCGCAGCTGATTTCGCTGCAGAATTTCCGGCCCGACGAATCGAGAGGTTGCAAGCAGACCATTCAGGGTTTGCAGACTGAATCCTGGGACCTTCGAGCAGGTGTGTACGGTCAGCCCCGGCCATTTGTAGGTGAGCGTGTAGAGCGTGTTGTGATAAATGAGGTTCGTGAACCATATCGGGTAATGCGGACCGCCCGCGACCATCTGGCTGTCGCCGTTTCTGCCCTGCCATCTGAACGGAACGGTGATACCGAGGTCCCGCACGATCCACTTGCCCTTGCCGCGGAAGTTCCGCGGAAGCTGGGGAGGGCGCGGCGTCCGCTCGGCACCCCATGCCGCGAGCTCGGGTGTCGCAGCCACCCTGGCAGACACCACCACCTTGGACGGAAGCCCCTTCTTGGCAAGAGATTTCGTCTTGGTGGGCGATTCCGTCTTGGCGTGCGCCACGGTACTGCTTCGCGTCACGGTCTCGGCCCGCGTCGCACCCGGCGCACCGCCGTCCCGCGGCAGCGCGGAAACGATGGCGATCACGCCGACGACAGCGATCACAGCAAGCGCTCGACCTGTCCGACCCATTGTGGTTCCCTCGAATTTCGCGTCACCCTCGCAGGTAATGCAGGATCCGGTACCGGCAATGTGGCCGTCCCCGACGCCACGGAAACCAAAACCGAAATGGGCTCCGGGTTGTTTGTGGGCGACGTCGGCGCGGCCGTATGCAATGGCAGGCGCTGCCGACCAACCAGCAATGAAGGTTGCGGGCCTCTGCACTCGGGCAGGAATTCCGTGGCCAAACAATTGCGTACCCGAATTCCAGGAGCGGGCAATGCATGACCTTTCTCGACGCGACCTGCTCAAGGCCACGGCCGCAGCAGGGTCCGGAGCCGTCGTACTCCCGGGCGTTGCCTCCGACGCCTCCCGGCCATCCCACGACCCGCACGGAGGGCACGACCACCACCCCGAGCACCCGAAGAGCGAGCCCGCGGAGCTGACCGGCCGCATCGTTCGCCCCGGCGACCCCGACTACCCGAAGGAGAGCCTGGGCTGGGACGAGCTCTTCGTTCACTATCCGCTCGTCATCGTCTTCGCCCAGGAGACCAAGGACGTACTCAACGCACTCGCGTGGGCACGGCAGCACAACGTCGCGCTGCGGGTACGAAGCGGCCGGCACAGCCTCGAGGGCTGGTCGAACGTCGACAACGGCATCGTGATCGACGTCAGCGAGCTGAAGTCGGCGCACATCGACAAGGCATCGCTCACCGCGACTGTCGGCGCCGGCCTCAACCAGCTGGAGGCGGTGACCGCCCTCGGCCGGGAGGACCTCGCCGTCACGACCGGAACGGAGGGCAGCGTAGGCCTGTCGGGCGCGACGCTCGGTGGCGGCTTCGGCTTCCTCACCCGCTATCTCGGCATGGCCTGCGACAACCTGATCGGGGCCGACGTCGTCGTCCCGTGGGGTGCCGACGGCGCCAAGGTGCTGCACGTGAACGAGAAGTGCCACACCGACCTGCTCTGGGCTCTTCGCGGCGCCGGCAACGGCAACTACGGGATCGTCACTTCCCTTACGTACAAGGTGACTCCGCTGAAGAAGGTCGTCTACGTGCAGGCAACCTGGGACGGACTCGGGGACCTGCACGGTGTCTTCGAAGCGTGGCAGAGCACGGCGCCGTTCGCCAACAGCCGGCTCGGTACCCAGGTGGAGGTCCACAAGCCGCAGATCCTCCTGTTCGCCGTACTCGCGGACGGGACCGAGGCGGAGGCGCTCGAGCTGCTGTTCCCGATCCTGTCGGTCGGCAAGCCCACGGTCTCGGTGAAGACGGGCGGCTGGGCGGAGATCTACGCCGGGTTCCAGATCCCGACCAAGGACGACCCCGCGAACTGGAAGTTCTTCTCGCAGTTCACCCGCAAGCCGTTCCCATCCAAGGCGATCAGCATCATCGGTGAGTTCATGAACGACGCACCCACCGACGACAGCAACTTCTTCACCCAGGCGTTCGGCGGACGGGTCAAGCGGGTGACCAGGCCCGAAGGCGGAACGTCGTTCCCGCACCGCGACGCACTCTTCTACTCCGAGCCCGGCGCCGGCTGGGGTTCGCGCGCGAATCCCAACCACAACGACCCGCTCACACCGATCGCTCAGGCCTGGATCGCGGAGTTCAGCCAGGCGCTCCGGCCCTACGTCGACGGCGCGTACGTCAACGTGCCGAACATCGGCATGGCCGAGTGGGAGACCGCCTACTGGAGGTCGAACTTCTGCCGGCTGCGCAAGATCAAGTCGAAGTACGACCCCACGAACCTCTTCCAGTACGAGCAAAGCGTTCCGCCCTGGTCGTGCGACCGGTAAGCACCTGGCGGGCGGTGACGTGCCGCTGGCATAGTCGCGTCCGTGAAGCTACCGGTGCGAGATCCATGCCCGATGTGTGAGACCGCCACGAGGAAGTCCTGGACATACGAGGGCCGGGACTGCCCAAGTGCAGTCATCGCGGAGAACGACCTGGCCCTGTCGTTCATCCGCGACGACCGGCTGGACGGCTACTCGTACGTCATCCCCAAGCGGCACGTGCCGCTGCTCACCGAGCTTCGCGACGACGAAGCCGCCGCGGTCATGTCCATGGTTCGTCAGCTGGCAGGGGCGATCTCCGCGGAGTTGTCACCGGACGGCCTGAACGTCTTTCAGAACAACGGGCTCGTCGCCAACCAGACCGTGCCGCACGTGCACTTCCATGTCGCGCCGCGATCCGCCGAGCAGATGGCGACCTGGGAACCGTCGAGCGATCGCTGGAGCGGTGACATCCAACCCGTCGAATCTCGACGCGAACTCGCCCACCGCCTCGCCCGGCACCTGGAGCTCGGCGCGAGCTGATCTCACGTGCGGAAACGTTGACTCGTGCCGCTCGAGTCCGCCGACTCCTCGAACAGCACTGGAATTGCGCTGCGCCAGAAGGCGACCGCGCGGTCATTGCCGGCCACCTGGTGGGTCGTCCAGTCTCCGGGCCAGCGTGTAAAGACCTGCCTGGCGGCAGCCTGGCCGACGCCGTGTCGCCGATACTTCGGTAGTACGAGAAACTCCGCCACCGCGTGTGGCGGTCCCATACGAAGCAACGTGAAGCCGGCGACGTGACCCTTGACCTCGAAGAACAGGGGGACGCGGCGTTCACGCTCGTCCCAGTAGTGGTCGAGGTACCGGTACCCGTACTCGCCGTGTGGCCCGAGGTCCCGGCCGTCTAAGACGGAGAACTCGTACGCATTGAACTCGAGCAGTCTGCGCAGGACCGGCTTCGCGTCCTCCGGCACCTCCACCAATGTCACCTGCATGCCGGCACCCTTCGCCAGTCGCGCGCGGTCGGTCTCTCCACAGGCGTCTCCACGGACCGCATCATGACAGCGCTCCGCCGTACGGTCTAAGGACTTCCCCGTCTGGGCGGTGGTCGGCAGGGTTTCCCGCCACGCCCTGCCGAACTTCACAACTCGGAGCCAGACCGTGACGCTGTACGACCCAGGTAGGTGGCGACCGACGTAGGCGCTGCTGGCCGGCCAGCAAAGCGCAAGCGTCTGCTACCTCAGAACGGCGGCAGGTCGTCGTGGGCCGTCCTCGTGTTCGAGGTGGCTGGTGCCGGTTCGGGTGGTGCCGGGTCGGTGAGGGATGGTGCTCCGGCGCGGTATTGCCGACCGTAGGGGTCGGTGAGGGTGTGCTCTCCCGGCCCGGTCTGTTGGAGTTTCCAGTCCCGTTCGGTCTTGGCCTTGTGATGGCGTGGGCACAGAGGTGCGATGTTGTCCACCGACGTGGCTCCGCCGTCGGCGTGTTCGGTGTTGTGGTCCAGGTGACACGTCGCGGCGGGTCTGCGGCAGGTGGTCCACACGCACCGCTGGTCCCGGGCGTGCACGAGCTCTGCCTGCAGCCCGCGCAGGAACCTCGCCGGGATCGGATGCAGACTGAGTAACCGCCCGGTGACCGGGTGAGTGACCCCGACACTGAATCGGGCTTCGGGGTTGTCGAGACTGTTGGCCACGATGCGTTCGGCGACCTCGGTGATGACGGGTCCGAACCCGCCGAGTTCACCGGGCTGGGCGCTGAGTCCCATCAGCGTGGTCAGCGGGACGTTCAGCTGGATCTTGGCGCGCGTCTTTATCGGACCCCAGCTCGGCTGCGAGGAGGTCCAGGGCGGCGCGGGTTGTGGGTGCGGGCTCGTCCTATCTGTCGGCGGGCCGGTGCCGCCGGGCGGTGGGAATGTCGACTCATCGGGTCGGCGCGTCTGCTGTGGGATGTGACCCGCGGCGGGATTCTCCGCAGTTGCGTTGCGTTCCGCGGCGTCGTGCGCGGCGGTGTCGTGGACCGGGGTGCCGTTCGCGGCGGCGCCGCACACCGTACACCTGGCCACGGGGGCGGGAGAGCAGTCACGACACTCACACCAGCCGTCGTAGTGCAGGTCGTGGTCGGGGAACCGGTGAATGGCACAGTGTCCCTGCTCCTGCCCACGCTCGTCTTGCGCCTCGTCTTGCTCAGTGTGGTTGTCGGTGGCGGCTGGGGCCGAGCAGTCGATGATGTCGGCGTTGCCGGTCAGCAGGGAGGCGGCCACGTCCGCACGGAGTTGGCCGAGAGTGCGGGAGTCTCCGGTGGACTTGACCGCCCGGGCGATCGCGTCGAGGGAGCCGAACGCCTCAGCCGCCTGATCAGCGGACAGGCCGCGGATGGACAGGTCAGCGACACCGTCGACGGCGGGCCAGATCGCCACGTCACGCTCCGAGCGCTTGGCCTTGTGCCGCTTGGCTGCCGCTTCGGGGTCGGCCTTGACCACTTCCGCTTCGACCTTGGCCCGCAGCAGCCCACCACGAAGACCGAGTACCTTCGGGAACAGCGCGGCCTCGATCGACTCCCACAGGCCGGGCTTGGCGTCGGTGATCCGGTCCACGATGGTCCGCGCCTCGGCCAACTCCAGGCCACCCGACGCCAGCGCCTCCAGCACCCGCGGCAGCCGTGGCAGAGCGGTGGCCATCGCCACCACCCAGTGCGCGTGGTGAGCCGTCCAGCCCAGCAGCGGCTCCAGCACCTCCGGGGTGAACGGGTCCGGCGTGGCGCTGCGTTCGACCGGTTCGTCGCACATCCCGGAAGGAGTGTGGGCGAGTTCGTTCACGGTGGTCAGGCATGCGGCTTCGGCCCAGCAGACAATCCGCCGCTGCGCCTTCAGCAACTCCTCCAGCTCCCAGCCGTTGCACTCACTGCGGACCACCGAAGCGACAGCGACAGCAAGCTGCGGCCCGGCCGGCATGTCCGCCAACCCGGCAGGCAGCACCCGACGACCACCGGGCTCATCACCCTGGTGGTCGCCGAAGCATTCACCATCGTCGCTCATGCGTTCGATTCTACCGCGTAAGATTAACTCGCGTGCGCGGGAAACCGCTTGTCCACAAGAAGAATCGACGTCAACTTCAACTTGCGCTGACAACCAGGACACTCGTCGTACACGTACGTTGGGGCACGCAGCCGGCCGTGAAGCTGCGGCCAGAGCTACCGCCGCGGTCAGCCGGCACGCTGACTGCGGCGCCACCGCTCGGGGGTGATGCCGTAGCGATCCCGGAAGCGGCGTACGAGATAGGTGGCGTCGCGCAGGCCCGTCCGGGCAGCCACCACGCCGAGCGGCAGATCGGTCTCGCGCAACATTCGCCGCACCTCGTTCATCCGCCGCTCGGTGATCCACTCGAGCAGGGGCCGGCCGGTCCGTTCACGAACCACCGTGGTGAGGTGCCCCGGCGTGTACCCGAGCGCGCGGGCGACGTCCCCGACCGTGACAGGTTCACAGAACGTCGCCTCGATCTGGTTGAAGACCTGCTCCACCAGCGGGTCGGGCGCACCCACGGACGCCGGCGGTGCCAGCCGAGCGGCCGCGACCAGCACGCGGGTGAGGAGTCCGGCCACGACCTCGCCGGCGCCGAGCCGGTGTGGCTCGGCGAGCTCCTCCGACAGATCGGTCAGCCACGCCGACCAGCGGGCGCGGTCTGATTCGACGACCAGTCCGTGCCCCGATCCGGGCGCGAACATCGCGAGCAGCGGATGCGTTGCCCAGGCCAGTGGGGAGACCGCCGCCAGGGCCGGTACCGCGTCCGGCGTGAACGCGACCGACCACGCGCGGCATCGCGTCAGCCCGATGACGGCCGACACGTCGATCACCTGGCCTGGCGGCACCGCGTGAACCTGGCCAGGTCGCAGCGGCCACTTCGGGCCGTCGACCGAGAACGAACCCACGCCGTCCTCGACGTACACCAGGACGAGGAAGTCGTGCGCGTGCCGGTGGACCGGCGGAAACCCGGCGTGTGCACCCTCGGCGTCGAAGCAGACCACCGAGACCGGCGGCACGCCCGGACGCCGCTCATAGCGGTAGACGGGCGTGCCGTCCGAACGCAGCGTGCGCAGGCGCGAGGAAGATCCGGGAGAGACGCCAACCGAAGGATGTGCCATGGCGACCGACTCCTGTCCTGTTCTCGAGCCGAAGAATATCCAAGGCTGGATGGGTGACAACACCAGATCGTACGGACGGGCAGAGCCCGGCGCCGCGAGCAGACGGGGAGCAACCATGACATCCGAGACCAACGTACGCATCGTCGACCAGCGGGCGCCGGAGGACCACGGCCGCCCGTTCCTGCCGGGAGCGGGAAAGACCTGGCTCCTCCCCTTCTACGACACCTTCAGCCGACTGGCCGACGTTCGGCGCCTGCACGAGCGCGTGGCCCAGCTCGCGGGCATCGCCCCCGGCCAAACCGTGGTCGACGTCGGCTGCGGGACCGGCAACCTGTCGCTGGCCGTCCTCGCGGCCCAGCCGGATGCCCACGTCACCGGCCTCGACCCGGACGACGACGCCCTGCGCCGGGCCGCCCGGAAGGCGCAGCGTCGCGGGGTGTCCCTGACCCTCGCCCGGGGGTACGCGGACCGGATCCCGGCCGAGGACGCCACGCTCGACCACGTGATTTCCTCGCTGGCCCTCCACCACGTCGACGACGACGGGCGGGCCGGATTCGCGTACGACGCTCTACGCGCCCTCCGACCGGGAGGCAAGGTCACCGTCGTCGACTTCGGCGGTCCGGCGTCCGGTACCGACGGGACCCACCAGGACGCGCACGGCCACGGTCCGGCGCACGGACTCCGGCACCTTCCCGGACTGTCTCGCATGGTCCGGCTGATCCGCTCACGGGCGGCAAAGAGCCCCGTCGTGTCCCGCAACTTCGACAACGGCCTCGTCACGCTCCTCGCCGACGCGGGGTTCACCGACGCCCGCGAGGTCGAGCATCTCGACCACAGGTTCGGCCGGGTCACCTTCGTACAGGCGACCCGCCCGTAGACCTGCCGCCGTCGTGCCTTTGCCGTAGCGCTGTCCGGCCCTTCGAACTCGGCGAGCGCACCGGCAGACCTGCTGCCGGTGCGCTCCGCTTGTCACGTCCCAGCGATTCACTGTCAGGGAATGGTGCCGTCCCGGGTATCTCCTTCCCCGGCACTGAAGTCGATGGCGATGTCGTTGCCAGTACCCCCGGAGAAGAGGTCCGCACCACGTCCGCCGGCCAGACCGTCGTTACCAGCACCACCTGAGAGGGCGTCGTCGCCAAGGCCGCCGACAAGACCGTCGTTACCGGCGCCACCAGAGAGCACGTCGTTGCCCGCGTCGCCGACGAGGGCATCGTTGCCCAGCCCACCGTCGATGGTGTCGTCGCCCGCGCCACCGAGCACCGCGTCGTTGCCGGCGCCGGCCGCCACCAAGTCGATTCCACCGCGGGCGTCGACGACGTCGTTACCGTCACGCGCGAAGATCAGGTCCGGTCCGTCGGTGCCGGTGAGGTGGTCGGTGCGCGAACGTCCGGTGACGACAGTGACCGTGGCGGTGCCGGTCAGGTCGCCGTCGCTGACCATCACCGTGACGACAGCGGTCCCGGACGCCTGCGAGTTGGTACGTACGGTCATCGTGCGGTCGGCACCGCTGCCGCCGAAGGAGATCCCGGCGTCCGGCACCACCGACTGGTCGTCAGAGGCGGCCGACACCGTGAGCTCGCCGGCCGGTGTCTCGGCATCCCCGACGACGAGATTGACCGTACCCGCGGAGTCGGACACGACCTGCCCACCAGGAGCGACCTCAACGGTGGGTGGGTGGTCGACGCTCTCCGACAGTGCCACCGAGTGGTGCAGTCCGGCGGCGATCGCGACCAACCTCGTACCGTCCGGCATCTCTTCCTGGCTCGTCCGAACGGGACTCGTACGGCTGGTGTAGGTGCCGTCGCCCAACTGGGAGTCCAGGTTGTAGCCCCAGCCCCACGCCTGGCCATCCTCGTCCAGCGCCATCGTGTGGAAGTCGCCACAGGCGATCGCGATCAGCTTCGTACCCTCCGGCATCGCTCCCTGGACCACCGCAACCGGGCTGGACCGGTCGATGCCGGTGCCGTCGCCAACTTCCCCGTCATAGTTGTCGCCCCAGGCCCAGGCGTGGCCGTCGTCGCTCAGAACCACCGTGTGGAACGAGCCGGCGGAGATCCTGGTGAGTCTGGTCCCGTCCGGGATCGCTCCCTGCACGACCTGGACAGGGGTGACAGCGCCGGTGTGGGTGCCGTTCCCCAACTGCCCGTAGGCGTTGTTGCCCCAGGCCCACGCATGCCCCTCGGAGTCCAGCGCCACCGTGTGGCCCCAGCCGGCCGAGACGGCGACGAGCTTGGTACCGGATGGCATCGCTCCGTCGGTGACCTGGACCGGGCTGGTACGAGTGGCGGTCGTGCCATCTCCCAGCTGCCCGTAGAAGTTGTTGCCCCAGGCCCACATGCGGCCATTCGTGTCCAACGCGAGGGTGTGGAACCTGCCGGCGAAAACCGCGGTCAGCTTCGTGCCGGACGGCATCGCACCCTGCGCCACCTGGACAGGGACCGTGCTGTTGGCCGTGGAACCGTCCCCCAACTGCCCGAAGCTGTTGTTGCCCCAGGCCCACGCCCGACCGTCCGCGTCCAGCGCGACCGTGTGTTCTCCCCCGACGGCGGCCGCGACAGCGATCAGTTTCGTACCGGCCGGGATCGCACCCTGCGCCACCTGGACGGGCGCAGTGCGGCTGGTCGTGGAGCCGTCCCCCAGCTGCCCGGAGTTGTTCTGGCCCCAGGTCCACGCCTGACCGTTCGCGTCGAGAGCCACCGTGTGGTTGCCGCCTGCCGAGATCGCGACCACCCTCGTGCCGGCCGGCATCGCTCCCTGCGCCACCTGGACGGGGGTTATGCTGCTGGTCGTGGTGCCGTCGCCCACTTGACCGAAGACGTTGTAGCCCCATGCCCAGACCTGGCTACGAACCAACGGCTGCGCCCATGCAGTCTGAGCCGTCGACGCCGCTGCGAGCGCGGAGACCACGCCCAGCACCAACGCCAGCACGAGACCGACCCCTGCGTTGCGGGGCCGTCGTCTCGTTCTCGCTGTGGTGACCGCTACCTTCGAATGCCCTTGTAAACGGGCCATGCTCGGCCCGACCCCCGCGCTCATACGTCCGCTCCGCCCCGTGTGAAAGCTCCTCCGCCCTCATCAGTTGAACATCAGCGGGGGGCGCGCTGCGCGGATTGTCCGCAGGGATCCCGGTCAGCGCGTGGTGTGCGAGGTCTGTTGCGGAGCCCACTCGTACAGCACGGAGTACGCCGGACCGTCGGCGCCGAAACCCGTGACCTCGTTGATGTGCTCGACCACTCGTCGCGTCGAGGGGTCGTTCAGATCACCGAGGCCGCGAACCTTCACCAGGTAACGGACTCCGGCCACGGCGTCGGCGGAGATTCCGTTGCGGGCGAGTACGTCGAACACCTCCGCGACCGAGTCGGCGTGCAGGCTCGAGACGAGGCGGTACCCCGCCGCGACCAGTTCGAACGCACGCTCCACCTCGTCACCGGCCAGGTATCCGGGCCGGCCGCGGTGCCCCATCTCGGCGACGACCAGGTATCCGCGGTCCTCGTCCGCGCTCAGCTCGGCCACTTCCTCCCTGGTCCCGAGGAACTCCCGCCGCGGCACGTCGGCGGGCGCCTCCGCGAGGATGGCGTTCGTCAGCGTGCTCTTGCCCGCGTTCCGCGGAAGCGCGTAGACCAGGAACGACTCACCGGACGCCGCGATGCGCCGCAGGAGGTCCGCACCCTCGTCCGTGACGGATCCGTTCGCAACCATGTCGGTCAGCGTGATCACAGCAACCTCCCAAAGATATATCGGCAGAGTATCGCCGGAGGTCGCCGAGGAAGTCCCTTCGGACGGCCGGTGAACGGCCAGAGCAGGACACGTCTGCGATCATCGGCGGATGCCTCTGGTGTGGGTCACCGGCACGTCCGGCGTCGGCAAGTCGACCGTGCGCGCCGAGCTGCGTCGTCGTGGCTTCGTCGCGTACGACACCGACGAGGACCACCTGTCGCGTCACTTCGACAGGGAGACCGGCGCCGAGGTCCTGTATCCGGAGCTTGCCGCGCAACGCACCGCCGAATGGTTCGCCCGCCATGTCCAGCGCGTTTCGCCCGAGTCCGTACGCCGGATCTCGGCCGAGGTCGGCGACAGGCTCGGTTTCGTCTGCGGTTCGACCGAGAACGAGGACGAGCTCTGGGGCGAGTTCGCTGTGGTGGTTCACCTCAGCGCGGACCCGGAGACGATTCGCCGGCGCCTTGCGCGACGCCCACCCGACGCGTTCGGCGGCACCGAGGAAGAGGTCGAGCGGATCCTCGGCTGGCACGCCGGTTCGGATGCGGCCTACGAGCGGTTCGGAGCACGTCGGGTCGACGCGACCCAACCCGTCGGCAACGTCGTCGACGAACTCCTCGACGCCTGCTCCGCTCGATAGTGCCGCGGAGGGCCGTCGTCAAACCCCGCTCCTGGTGAGGGTTTCGTCGAGCCAGCCCTCGTAGCGGCTACCGAAGTACAGCACGTGCATGATCGCCGTGTACACCTGATAGACCGGCGCACGCAGCTCGAAGAAGTCCTTCTCGATCGGGTGGAATCGCCGGTACGACTCGAACACGGCGTCGGCGTAGGGCTGACCAACGACGTGGGACAGATCGAGTTCCGGGTGGCCGTAGACGACGGACGGGTCGAGCAGAGCCGTTATTTTGTCGCCGTCCGCGAGGATGTTGGCGCTCCACAGGTCACCGTGCAGCAACGTCGGAGCGGTCGGCTCACAGAGACGTTCACCCAGCCGCTCGCAGAGCGTCTCGACACGGGCGCGGAACCCGGCATGCAAAGTCCCGTTCGCCACCGCCGCGTCGGCGCAGTAGCGCAAGCGCTGGTCCCTGAAGAACGGCACCCAGTCGCCGGACCATCCGTTGGGTAGCAGAAACCAGCCGTTCAGCGTCGGGCCGTCGAAGCCGAAAGCGTCGGCGTGCCGCCCGTGCAGGATCGCGAGCTCCTCGCCGAGAGAAGTCGCCGCGGCGTCGGTCAGGTGCGAGCCGGACATGAACGTCTGTACGAGCAGTTCCGGGTCCGCGTAGATCACTTCCGGCACGACGCGAGGATGGGCGGCGTGCAGGTGGCGAACCATCGTCGCCTCGATGTCAAGATGGGCTTGCTCCCCGAACGCCGCCTTGCAGACAACGGTGCGCCCGTCCGCCAGCGTCAGCCGCCGTACGTCCGCCACCATGCCACCGGCAAGGGGCGCCTGGTCGACGACGGCCAGCCCGGCACGACGGCGTACGGCGTCCAGGATGCGCTCCACGGCGACGCGGTCCGTAGACACGACGACTCTCCCTTCACGACGTCTGGTGAAACGATCAGGCCCTGGCGGCTCCGGTCCTTCCGGTCCCACCCGCGAAGGCGGAGTCGTCCGGTTGGAACCGGCGGCCGGTGAGTAGGAAGCCGACGAATCCCAGGGTGGTCAGGACAGCTGGGATGACGAACAGGTGGGGTATGCCGAGCCAGCCGACACCGAAAGCCCCGATGGACCCGCCGACGGCTCCGGCGAGCGGGATACAGCTGCTGAACATGGACGAGGCGAGCCCGACCCTGTCCGGGCAGAGTTGCTGGGCCACGGTGATGCCCAGGCCCGCCACCGCGGCCCAGACCCCTGACATCAGGACCTGGCCGAGGAACAGCCCGGCGACCTGAGTGCTGGTGGCGTAGGCGAGGTGGGCACCGACTCCGAGCAGCGCCGCCATCGCGAGCACCCGGATCGGGGTGAACCTGTCGGCGAGCCGGGCGAAGACAGGCATCAGAAGGAGCTCGAGGAACGGCTGTACGGCGATCACGGTCCCGCGCAGGGCATCGCCGACGTGCAGCTGGTCGGCCATGTACAACGGCAGGAACGCGAACTTCATCGTGTCGCCGTTCATCACCAGTACGCAGCACCCGAGGAACACCAGCAGGGGCGTCAGCTGGTTCTTCGTTCCGTACTTGGAGGTTCGCACGGTGTGATCGTCGTGCCAACCAGTCGTTGACGTGGTGTTCGCATCCGGTTCGGTGGTCTCGACCCTGAAGCGTTCGATGCGGCGGGCGCCGAGCGGAACCAGCTGCGCGAGCAGGCAGGCGGCGTTGGCCAGGAGCAACGACCGCAGGCCGAAGGCAGCGCCGAACCAGCTGCCGAGGACCGGGCCGACAATCCAGCCGGCGGTGAAACTCATGCGGACAGCGGAGACGATCCGGTTGTTCGCCGGGGAGGGGTGCCGGCTCAGCTCGTCGCGGGTGGCGGCGAACAGCTGCCCCATGGCACCGCCGCCGAAGCTCAGCACGAACGCGCCGATGAGGAACGGCATCCACGGCCGGTCGGCCAGCGCCATCGCGCTCCAGCCGAGTGCGGCGATCACGGCGCAGGCCCGATACAGGAACAGCCGGTTGGTCAGCCGCTCGGACAGTGTCCCGACCAGGAATCCGGCGACCGGCGCCGTGAGGTTGACCAGGTAGTACAGGCCGGCAGCCTGGATCGGGATGTGCAGCTCGGTGACCAGGTACAACGTCATCTGGGGCATGGTCGACGACGTGCCGATCCCGGCTATGAACAGGCTGATGCACGCGGCCCGGAGGAATGGCGTACGCCATACGATCCGTACGACCGACGAATCCTTCCTTCGAGTGTGAGCGTCCGCTTCCGGTGCGAACTCAGTGGACTTCGTGACGTCCTCCCCCGTCGCTGATGCCCGTGAGCCAGTCGTCGACGTCGGAGAGGACGAGCTCCAGGTTTTCCAACATCTCGTCGTGGCTGTAACTGCCGATCCTACGGAACGGACGGTCACGTTCGGCGAAGGCGGCCTCCTGCTTCTTCAGCCCAGCGAAGTCGTCGACGACACCATCGCCACCGGCAGCAGCTGCAGTCCCGGTCTCGACCATGTCCAGAATCGGTCGGTAGTCGGCAGCGAGTGGGAACCCACCGGACACGACAGCATCCACCCGGTCGCTGACCGTTGCCAGCCAGGCCTTCGCAGCGAGCTTCGCGCCCCGCCCGTAACTCCGTGGCTCAACGATCAGCACGCTGAACTCTGCCCTCGTGTCACCAGGCTCTCCGATACTTCCCGAGACGCGTCGTCACCGTTGCGATTGTTAGCACAGGTACACCTGCCACGCGATGGTCGGTCCGGCGACGCCGTACAGTGCAGGACGTGCCGTCGCCGAGCCACCCCAGCTCTTCGGACCGATTCGAAGCGCTCGCGCATCGGCTGCTGGCCAGGTACGGCTCCGAGCCTGAGCACGCCAGCCGGCCCGAGCACAGCTGGTCGAACGAGGTGTGGCTCGGACAGACGGCGGTCGTACGCATCAGCCGTACTGTTGACGGCTCTCTTGGCCGAGAGGCCTCGCTCGTCTCGTTGCTTCCACCCGACGTCGGTTATCCCAAGGTGCTCGGCCAGGACGTGACCGAGGGCCTGGAATGGATGGTCACCGAGCGGCTCCACGGCGCGAATCTCGAAGTCGCCTGGCCGACCCTGGACAGGACGGCGCGGGAGGGGGCCGTGACGGATCTGTGGGCCCGGTTGGAGGCGGTTCACCGCACCGATGTCGCCGCCGCTCGGGCGATCGGCGGCGCGGCCACGCCGTTCTACGCACTGCACGAGGCGGACGCGCGAAAGCTACTGGACTGGCTCCTCCACAACGAGGCCATCGAGCCGACGCTGCACAGTCGGCTCGACGCCGTGCTGAGCCGAATGTTCCAGGCCGTCTCCGACGTGCCCACCGTGCTCAGTCACACCGACGCGGGCCCGCACAACACCGTCTGGGACGGCACGAACGCCGTTCCGGTCGACTTCGAGTTCGCCTGTCCTGCACCTGCGGACCTCGACCTGGAGAACGTACTCCGTACGTTGTCCTTCCAGGCAGGCGACAACCCTGCGGTTGCGCTACTGGAGCGGGCGTCCGGGCTGATGGCTCTGCCCGGCGCGGAGACCAGGCTGTGGGGCTATGCCGTACTGCGTGACCTGTGGGGTCTGCGAAAGTGGATGCAGCAGGCACGCGCAGCCCGCGGCCTCGACGGTGACGGGGGCGGAGCCGAGATCCCCGATCTCCAGACCTGGGCGCCCCTGCTCCATCTGCGAAGGCACGCGGAGTGCACCAGCTGGCTGGGGGCTCTCCTGTGCTGACAACGTCGGCTTGACGGCATGGCCGGGCCGGAGAGCTAGCTATGGATCGCCGTCATGTAGTTCCCGTAGACGTTGGTGAGCCACAGGTGACTGCCGTCGAACAGCGTGCGAATGGCGTCAAGCGGGCCTTGCGGGGGCTCGCCGAAATCAATCGCCAACCGGAATCCCGAGTTCACGCAGCTGCTCGGGGCCTCGGGTGGTGAACAACCAGTCCCGGTGCCGCTGGTCCGGGCGGAGTTCGCCCGCCGGAGCAAGGTCGTGATCGCGAACCAGATGAAACTGATACCCGTGGGATTGGAGAAGCTCCGCCAGGCGTGCTCCGTCGCTGTGTTCGAGCACCTCGCACAGGATGTCGGGCCGGTGGGCGGCGAGGAACTTCTGGCCGTACTCGAACACCGCGTGCTCACCTCCCTCCACGTCCACCTTCATGACCACGCGCGCATCCGGCTCGGCAACGTCGGTGAAGGAGTCCAGGGAGCGGATGGCGATGGGTACGCCGTCGCTGAAGTGCATGTCCACGGAGTAGTAGCACGGCAGGGCGGAGTCGCCGGAGGCGATCGGCATGTCCACGGTCGAGCCGGGAACTCCGAGACCGACATGGTGCAACGTCGTTCGATCGAGGACCCGGTTGCGCACGCAGTTGTCGAAGAGCATGCGGTAGACCTCGGGAACGATCTCGAAGGCGTGCGCCGCCAACTTCGGGTTGACGGTAGTGGAGACGAGCGTGAACAGCCCGGTGTACGCACCGATGTCGAGCATCACGTCGGCAGGCCGGGCCAGAGCAGCGAACATCCGGACGGCGAAGTCGTCGGCTGCCTGGGGGCGTCGCCCCTTGCCCCAGTACAGCTCCTTCGCCACCACACATGCCGCCGGGCCCAGCATGACGAAGCGCTCGTCGACGACGACGCCCGTGACCTCACGCAGCGCCGCCGGAGCCGGCAGCCGGCCCGTCCGGCGCAGCTCCGGGCGAACCGCGGACACCGTCGCCCGCATCGCCGCGTTCGGCAGCCGCCAGCCGAGGACCCGCTTCACGTGCTTCTTCGCACCTCGCCAGCTCTGCCGACGTCCCGTTACCGTGTCCCGGAAGTCGACCTCGGACTGTGTTCCCACCGTGAACTCCTTCGACGTCAGCTGCTCAAGCTATCCGCCAGGGCGAACGCGGGCCAGCATCACCGCCGCCGCGACGTGTCATGCTGCCGGCGCGAGGTGACGGCAGACCAGGAGGCAAGCGTGTACGAGCCCATCACTCAGCGCGGCATCAAGATCGCCGGCGAGAACCCGATGATCGTTCTCTATCGCCCAGGCGGCGACGACATCGTCGTACTGGCGAGCATGTGGACCGCGCGGTACTCGCCCGTCGGCGCCGGGCGCGCTCTGCTGATCTGGGCCGATCCCGAGCAGTCGGGGCTCGGCGCCGGCGCACCGATCGGGATCCACACCGACAACCCCGAACTCGCGGAGTACGTCTGGGAGCACTTCTACCGCGACTACGACACGATCCGTGGGCGCGGCATCGAGACCGGCCCACCGGTTCCGGCCCGGTTCGTCGAGGTCTCCGGCGGCGACCAGTTCCACCGGATCACCTGCGTGACCGCAACCGCCACGATCGAGCTCGAATGGCGGGAGGTACTCGACTGCTTCCAGGTGACGACGCAGCTCACCGGCTTCGAGACCTCGGTCGTCGCCTGCCCGTGCGCCGCGGGCGACGTGCGCGTGAACGGCGTCGCGGCCCGCGGGGAGGTCCATCAGCCGGAGGGATGGTTCGGGAGTTCCGCTGCCCTGGGCTTCGCCGAGACCTGGCGCGAGCTCTGACCCGGGAGAGTCCGATGAAAGCTGCGCTCGCTGTCCACCGCGTGGTCGCCGACCAGGCTGCCAACCTGAACCGCATCACGAAGCTGGCGAGGGAGGCTGCCAACAAGGGCGCGGGTCTGGTCGTTTTCTCCGAGACGGCTCTGACCGGCTCCAGCGACTGCGCCACCTCGAACCGGACTGGCTGCTGTTCCCCTTCGCGCGCAGCTACGACTCCGAGGTGGCCGACGCGGCGCAGTGGGACCGCGAGGAACGCCTGGTCTATGCGGGTCGGGCCGCACGGGCTGGAGTCGGTGCCCCGATGGTGAACCACCTGGCAGAGCCCGACCTCGGCGGCTGCTTCGGCGGTGCCCTGGCGGTAGCTCCTGACGGCACGGTCATCAGTGAGCTTCCGCCTGGCAACGAAGGCATCCTCTGTCGACATCGCCGGCTTCAGGCCTTGGGCGTGAGCGTGCAGGAGATCGTCTGGTTCTGGATGAGTCCGGCGTCGAAGACGAAGGTGTCGACTCCGTCAGGGACGGTGTTCAGAGTCGAATCGGCGCTCCATCGGAGCAGTAGCAGGTTGTCGGCGAAGACCGCCGACTTCGCTTCGAGGGAGAGCTGCGGTAGCGCGTTCGCGAGCCCCTCGAAGAGTTCTCGGATCGCATCTCGCCCGCGGTACTCACCGGTCGCCGTGAGAACCAGCGCATCTTCGGCGTAGTCGGATACCAGCGCGTCGAGGTCGCCGGCCACCAGCGCGGCGACATGTCGCTGGAAGGTCTCCTGTGGCGTCTGCTCCATGACGGTCAGCCTTTCTCGTGCCTGATGGTCTGCCCCTACCGGATCAGCGCAGCCGCCATCGGCTCGCACGCGTGCTACTTGTCCGTCGATTGTGACCCAGCGACCGCCCGACACAGGCGTACGTTTCGCGGGCTCGTGCCTCAGCGGTTGTCGCCGCTGCCACCCAGTACGCCACGGTGCTGGCGGCCGGCCAGCTTGGCGAGGTTGCCCGTGGCGATGTCGTCCAGGGACAGGTCGAGGTAGTCCGCAAGCACCGCGACGTACCAGAGAACGTCGCCGAGTTCCTTGGCAATGTGGTCCCGGTCGATCCGAGACTCGTCGCTGTCCAGATCGCGGACCCACTTCTTGAACTTCTCGGCGATCTCACCCGATTCACCGACCAGCCCGAGCACCAGGTGGAGCAGCTCGTTCTTCTTGTCCCGCGGGGCGGCGGTGCGGAGGGCGCCACGCTGGTACTCGTCCAGATCCATGGCGGACCAGTATGGACCGACCCGTTGCGGTCCAATATCCCTGGAGACGGTGAGCACGCTGGAACTCGGGGCGGTACTCACAGTCGAACGGCTACCCCTACCGAGACTCCAGGTCAAGAACAATCTCGGTTTCGCGGATCAGCCGCTCGGCCAGCTGACGTTCCGCAGCGGCGACGACAGCAACCACCTGGTGCGGATGCAGCCGAGCACGGATGGCGGCCATCCGCGTGAAGTCACCAGCGGCCTGAGCGTGCAGAAGCTGGGTCAGGACCCGCTCGGCCTCCGTGGCACTCAGGCCGGGCATCGGCTCGGCCACCCAGTACCAGCAGGCATCCTCCTGCCTGGGCCACCCCGGAACCCAGGTCACTTCACGCCCCAACTGCGCGCTCCCCCACGCCTTGGCCACGTCGGCTTCCAGCCGGCCACAACTGGCCACCACGTCCCCGTCGACATACAGCCGCCACCCGTCGAACGGCTCGGTCATCAAGATCAACTCGACGCGGTACCACGTCGGAGCGCTCGGACCAGCCTCTGGTTTCCGTTCCATCAGTCCCCCGGGGGATTCGCTCCGCCTCAGTTCCGTCCCAGCGGCCAGCCTCGCCGCCCTTGGGCTTCGACACGCCACGCACCGCTCGGATGAGACGCGACTAACGACAGTCGGCGACACGCGTGCGGAGCTACGGCTATCCCAGGACCCCCAACATCAGTGGTTTCGGCTCGGTTTCGGCAGAAGAGACGCAATTCTTCTCGCCACACAATTAGCCGTCTTTTGGCGTGCATTCTTCAAATGGTATTCACTTAAAACACTCCTAAGAACTTTCGAGAAGCGAGAACTCCGTTTAATGACTCAAGCATGCATGGAAGAAAGCCAGTTGTAGAAATCGGGCCAGGTTTTACAAGGAGTCGGTATCACAATGTCCAGCATATTCAGCAAGAAGGCTTTCGGTATCGCGGCAGCGTCCGCGGCGGTACTCGTCACGACCCCGGGGATTGCACTGGCAGGCACCGCGGCTCCGCAGACGCCGAGTGACCAGAGCGAGCAGGTCCTCGGCTACCCCGGTGGCGACATCAAGATCACCTGCATCTACGACAAGAGCCACAAGAAGTGGGACCACAAGGTCGACGGCGGCAAGGATGCGGCCGGACCGCCCTCCAAGCCCTCCAGCGACGCCACCGGGGCTCCCGGCGACGCCAACGCGGCTCCCGGCGACGCCACCGGGGCTCCCGGCGACGCCAACGCGGCTCCCGGCGACGCCAACGGGTCCGGCGACCAGGGCAACAACGGCATGTACAGCAAGAAGGACAGCAACAAGGATCAGGTCAACCGTCACTACAGCAGCGAGGACCCGAAGGGCTCCGACCCCGGCAAGAAGGATTCCAAGAAGGGTTCCAAGAAGGGTTCCGAGGAGAACATCTCCAAGGTGCTCCAGCAGACCGAGCAGTCGAACGCGAGCAAGCAGGGACAGGCTGCGGTGATCGTCCTGAACATCGGCTGCGGCAACCAGTTGGTGAAGGACAACTGGGTCGAAGTTGCCCAGGAGCAGTCGGCGACTCAGCAGAACCAGAGCACTGTGGCAGGTGCCTCCGCTGCCGGCAAGGACAACTCCGCAACGGCTGAGGGTTCGTCGTCCCAGGGGGCCGGCTACCCGGGTGGCCTGGTGCGCACGCCCAACTCGGCGCGCACGCCCAACTCGATGGCTGCGCCCAACTCGGTGGCTGCGCCCGACCCGGTGGGTGCGGTCGACGGCGGTGACGGTGGCTCCACCGCTCCCAACACCGGTCTTGCTGCCGGTGGTGCGGGGGCTCTGGCTGCGGCCGGACTCGGCACCGTTCTGATGCGGCGCCGTCGGGCGGGTCAGACGATCGCCTGATTGGATGGCTGGTCGGCCGGCGGCCTCCGCGTCAGCGCGCGGCGGCCGCCGGTCTTCGCACCCCTGGCAGTGGCGGCCCGCTTCGGCTCCATGGTCGAGTCGTCGACCATGGGGGCCAGGCCCTCTGCCTTTCTCCAGCACAGCCGAGACGCGCAGCCGGCACCCCCGCTGCGCGTCTCAACTTCTCGAGTGTTCTTTGCCCACCGGCGCCTCACGACTCGATGCCCGGAAAGCGCAGGTCCTCACTATGCGAGGGGCGTACGCCATTCGTGACCTTACGGGCTTCGGCCCCGCCTTCGGGGTGCCGACAGGGGGATGCGGAACAGTGGCCGCGGACGCAGCCTGTGCAGATGGGCGCAAGCTGTTCGCCTGACGGGATTACCGCCGCGGCCGACGAGAACGCCGCCTACGAGATACGTGACATCGAGTTCGACGCGGAGGGAGCCACTCTGCGCGGCTGGCTCTATCGCCCCAAGTCCGACGGCTCGGCGGCACCGGTGGTGGTGATGGCACACGGCTACAACTGTCTGAAGGAGTTCTACCTCGACAAGTACGCCGCTGCGGTCGCGAGCGCGGGCCATGTCGTGGTCGCGTACGACCACCGGAACTTCGGCGACAGCGACGGGGAGCCTCGCCAGGAACTCGATCCGTGGGCACAGGTGCGCGACTACCGTCATGCGATCACCTTCGCCCAGACCCTCGACGGCGTCGACCCCGACCGCGTTGGGATATGGGGCTCCAGCTACGCCGGCGGTCACGTGATCGTGGTGGGCGCGATCGATCGTCGGGTCGGCTGCGTCGTCGCCCAGGTGCCGACGATCAGCGGCTGGCAGACGACGTTGCGCCGGATCCCACCGCAGGCGCTGGCCGGCCAGCGCCGCGCCTTCGACGCCGACCGCCTCGAACGTTTTCGCGGCGGACCGCCGAAGATGGTGCCGATGGCTACCGACCCGGCGGCGGGTGGCGCCGCCTCCCATGCGAGCCCCGACGCGTGGGAGTTCTTCACCGGGCAGAAGTCGCCTCCGGAGGACCAGTGGCGATTTCGCAGGTGGCGGAACGAGATCACCCTGCGATCGCTCGAGCTGTACTCGGAGTACGAGCCCGGATCGTTCGTCGAGCGGGTCGCACCGACGCCCCTCCTGATGGTCGTCGGCGACAACGACACGGTGACCCCGACCGATCTCGCGCTGGGGGCCTACAACCGCGCCGGCGAACCGAAGCGGCTCGTCCTCTTCCCCGGCGGTCATTTCGCCGCCTACACAGACCAGTTCGACCGCGCCGCCCGCGCGGCAGCCGACTGGTTCTCCGAGCACCTACGACCGTCGACCTAGGACGGCGGCCGGGACGAGAAACGAATCGCTATCCAGCCGATGCAGGGAGGGACGATGCCGAAGTACCTCATCCAGTCGACATACACCCGTGAGGGCGCCGAGGGAATCCGGAGCAAGGGAGGCGTTACCCGGCGCGAAGCCGTCACGGACATGGCTCGCAGCCTTGGCGGGGAACTCGGGGCCTACTACTTCTGCCTCGGCGAGTACGACGTGGTCGCCATCCTCGACCTCCCCGACGACGAGGCTGCGGCGGCGGTGGGACTTGTCGTCGACGCCGCGGGCGGTGCCACCACGAGGACAACGGTGCTGCTGACGCCAGAGCAGATCGACCAGGCCTCGAAGCGTTCGACCAGCTATCGTCCGCCGGGCTCACAGTAGTCGAACTGTCGAGGTCGTCCTCGCGACGGCGGTCAGGACGCCCGAACGGCCGGTCCAGGTGGTGCACCAACCTCGCCGGTGCGCCTGAGCTTGTGCCAACGCAGGCGATTTCCGGTCAGGGCGGTGATGCACGAGTGCAGCAGCACGAGATACATGACCTGCCGGTAGGCCACCTGCTGCAGGGGCAACGCCCAGAGGCTGCGCAGGTCCTCGCGATCGAGCCGGAAGGCGTAGGCCGCGGATATGGCTTGTACGCCCAACAGCCCTGCCCATACCAGCAGGGTCCGCCAGGGGTTGTGGGACACCAGCCCGTAGACAGCAGCGATGTCGACCAGTGGTGCGAGCAGTGGGGCCAGAACCTGGAACACGGAAATCAGTGGCAGCCCGACCCGCCCGAAGCGGCCCGAGGGTCCGCGTTCGATCAGCGAGCGGCGGTGCTTCCAGATCGCCTGCATGGTGCCGTAGCTCCAGCGGTATCTCTGCCGCCACAGTTGGGTCATCGTGCCCGGCGCCTCCGTCCAGGCCAAGGCGTTCTCCTGGTACGCCACGTCCCAGCCGGCGCGGTGGAGCGCCATGGTGATGTCGGTGTCTTCGGCAAGCGTGTCTTCGGTCATCATCCCGGCATCCCGCAGGGCAGTGCGACGGAACGCTCCGACGGCACCCGGGATGGTGGGCATGCAGCGAAGCAGGTCGTACATGCGCCGGTCGAGGTTGAAGCCCATGACGTACTCGATGTGCTGCCATTTGCCGATCACGCGATCGCGGTTGCCGACCTTCGCGTTGCCGGCCACTGCCCCGACTCGCGGGTTGGCGAAGGGCTGTACCAGGTTGTGCACCGTCGCGGGCTCGAAAACGGTGTCGCCGTCCATCATCACGATCAGCTCGTACGAAGCCCATGCGATGCCGGTGTTGAGCGCGGTGGCTTTGCCACTGTTGGGCTGCCGTACGAGCGTGACCCCGGGCAGGCCAAGGGATTTCACGATCTCGGCGGTGTCGTCGGTCGATCCGTCGTCCACCACGATGATCTCGACCGGATGATTGCTCGCCGCCAGTGAACGCACCGTGTTGGCGATGCACTCGCGTTCGTTGTACGCGGGAACCACGACACTGACCGGTTCGATGACGTCAGGTCCCCAGGAGAAGTCCGGGTCGTTGCGTACGCGGGCGTGGCGCCGGGCAAACACCAGCATCATCACAAGCCGGAAGAGCACCAGGAGGCCGGTGACTGCCAGGAGAACGAACAAACCTCGTACGGCCACCTGGGAAAGCTGGACCGCGGCGACGAATGCCCTGCCCTTCCAGAGCCCGGCGCTGGTGGGGGGATGGTCGAAGCTCTCGGCTCCCATGGCCTTGCTGAGGGTGGTGAACCGGTAGCCTCTGGCCTGCAGTCTGGGGATGAGCACATCCAGTGCATGGACCGTCTGCGCCACCTTGTCTCCGGATTCGTACATGAGCACCACGGCGCTCCGGCCGGTCGGTTCCGGCACTGGACGGTTCGCGGCGCCGTGAACGGCCGTGCGTAGCCAGTGCTCGCTGCCGGTGTCGTTCAGGACGGTGAGGTATCCCTTGGACCCAAGGTATTGGACGGCCGGCCAGGAGAGGTTGTCCAGCCTGTCCGGGACGGACGAATCCGCCGGGCGGACAAGTGAACTGGTGATTCCGGCGGCACCGGCCAGCGCCAGTTGGGAACGCGCAAGCTCGCCGTCGATGTCCGCCTTCGAGCCGCGAAGGATATCCGGGCGAGAAAAGGTGTGCAGGCCGACATCCTGTCCTGAATTGACCAGATCACGGACAACGCCGGGGTACCGAACGGTCAGCTGACCGACGACGAAGAAGGTGCCGTGCACCTTGTGTTTCTTCAGGACCTTGAGAATTTTCGGTGTCCACGTCGGGTCCGGGCCGTCGTCGAAGGTAAGGACGATGGTCTTCTTCGGGACGCGGTACGTACGAATTGTGGATCCGGTCGCGTCGAGGACGGGGCCGCCTCTCAGGACCTTCTCGGGCACCCAGTCGGAGGCCACCATGTAAGGCAGATGTTCGGTGGCCGGGACTTTGTGTACGTAGCCGTCGAGGAGAAGAACGCAGAGGAGGACCGCGAGCAGGAACACCGGGACGATCGGCAGGCCTCGAGCCCTCCGTGGCCGGGACGGCGTGCGGGCGCGACCAGTTCTCTGGTTCGACTTCGGGTTCGCGCGTACCGGCGAGTTGCTGCTGGCGTTCACGATCGTCGCGGCTGGTCGTACGTCAGCGGGGCAAAGTCTTGGGATCCGAAGGGGAACGCGGCGTCATCTGGCCCGGGGCTGTCCGACCACCGGCTGGGAGGCCGTTTCCTGCTGTCTGACCGGGAACCCCGTCCCGAGGCCGGAGAGCCGGAAGCGGTTGGTGTGGGACCTGAGGGTTCGGGGACGGGCCGGCTCCTTGACTGCCTTCTCCGGTCGGAGCGCTCAGTGGCAGATGAGGTGCGATCCCTCGCTGCAGAACGGATTCCTTGCATCCGCGCGAGCGACGCGGAGGGGAACGGGGCCACGGAGGCCCCAGCGGGAGGTGCCGCCCGGCTGGGAGCCATCGGGGTGACTCCGGTGAGGCTGACGCCCAGCACGGCCGTGCACGCGGCGCACACGCCGGCCACGAGGTAGCCGGCACGCCGGACGTTGCGGGCGCGGCGGCCGGTCGAGTCGACGAAGATCGGATCGACAGAGACATCGACGCCGGTCGCGACGGCGGTCTCCCCTTCGTCCGCATCCTCGTTGGTCTTCTCGGGTCCCCCCACTGCAGCCAGCGCGCGAGGTTCGGGGACGGACCTGCCGAACGGCTCGACCACGTTGACCGCATAGACCCGTGCGCCGCCGGTAGCGGGAAGGGACTCCTGCACGTAGGCGACTCCCGACGCGGTGACAGGCGCCGACTCGAAAATGCGGACGATCTGTGCCAGGTGATCGTCGGTGAACCGGTAGCAGCCGCCGAGCATGGTGAAGGGGACCCTGCGCGCTGCTGCCTGCTGCTCCAGCCAACCCGGCGCGACTCGGAGGACCTCCGCGGCTTCCTCAGGCGTGTAGACCGTGAGCACCGCGTTCACTCGGCCCCTCGCCCTGTGTGACATGCCGGTTGCGCCCGAGCGGCTACGTACGTTTCGAGGTTCTTCATCGGAATAGCCGTATTCGCAAAGTCATTTCCGGATAGATATGCTTGATTCCCTTTCAGGAATACCCAAACTGGTCGGGTGCAAAACTGCCGGAACTCTGCACCGGCCAGGTTCCCGGGCTGGGGCTTTTGGTGCATTGATGCTGTCCCACTCGGCCCGTGAATACCCAAGAAGGCGCAGGCCGCGGACAACCGTTGCAAATGGTACGAACGTCCGCCTCGGGCAGGCGGTTGTGCCGGGCGAAATCTGTCAGGCGAGGCGGAGAACAACGGGCAGGAAAGCAAAGGTGAACACGCGAAACGCACCGGTCACCATCACCCAAACGAATAGGCATTCCGTCGACAAACAATGAGAGGAAATCGGCGGAGGTGAAAGTGCCGGTTCCGAAGTCGCCGACGGCACTTCCCGCTAGGCCACACGGGTGGGGAATTTCAGTGCGCAGGTACGGGGAGATTCGGATAAGAGCCGTAAGTGTTCGGATGCGCTGCTCTACCGGCTGGGCGTTCCGTCGTGCACCCTCGGCCAGCCGTCCGCTCCCCAGGTGAGGACGTCCATCATCAGCGCTCGCGGCGCCGGGCTCGGGAGCGGGTTTCCGGCCGGGTCGCGCAGCGGGTAGGCGTGGTAGAAGAGCACGTCGGTACGCCGCCCGTCGACTGTCGCCTGGGTCGGGAACTGGTGGCCCGGCGAGGCGAAGTCCGCGTCCCCGCGCAGGATCGGCTCGGGTAGCTTGCCGGCGTCGAACGACGCGGTGGGCGAGGTGGCGCGGGCGACGCCGACGCCGTAGTGGCCGGTCGGCGTATAGAGGTTGCCGCTGTAGAAGAGGTAGTAGTGCTGGTCGTGGCGCCGGTAGACCATGCTCGGCGCCTCGACGGAGTTGCCCTCCCACGGCAGCGTGTTGGACAGGATCGGTGTGGGTTGGCCGGCGACGGTAAGCCCGTCGGCGGACAGCCGGTCGATCATGATGCGCCGGTTGCCGATCTCCTTGTAGAGCAGATAGCGCCGGCCGTCGGGCGCCCGGAACATGCTGGCGTCGATCTTGCTCACGGTCGGGTCCTCGGCGAGCGGCTGTTCGCGTAGTTGCCAGCCACTCTCCAGCCGGTCCGACGTCGCGACGAACACCTTGGCGAACTGGCCCGGGCCCGGCCGCATCGAGAAGTAACAGATCCAGGTGTTCCCGATCCGGTAGACCTCCGGAGCCCAGGCGTCGACGTAGCCGGCCGGGACCTGCAGGAAGCGGCCGAGGTCGCTCCAGGTGTGCCCGAAGTCGCTGGACTTGTAGAGCTTCATGCCGGTGGTGAACGCGTACCAGGTGCTTCCCCGGATCACCATCCCCGGATCGGCCGCGGCGCATTCGTTCAACGGGTTGGGGTAGCTGCCCTCCCCGGCACGCACGGCGCATGGTTGTCCGTCGGCGGCCGGCGGGCCGGCGGCAGCCGCGGGTCGGACGGGTGCGCGGCCGGGCGTCCCGCAGACGGCGGCGAGGGCGAGGACGAAGATCGCGGTGGCCCGGACGAGGGTGCGCATGACGACTCCAGCGGTGTTCCGGCGAGTGCGGTGCGGCTCGGCGTAGCCTTGGAAGGCGCTTTCCAGCCTTGCCACCGTACTTCCGGGCGCGACGCGGTTACCACGTTGGTGGCCGACAACGACCGGATTCAGACACCTGGCTCGCGCTCCCTGACGCGGCAGTCCGGACAGGAGCTTTCGTCGGACAACGAGGCAGACGAACGATCAAGGCGCCGCCGACGCGGATCCGTCAGGGCGCCCTCTGTCGCGGGCAGCGAGTCCAGACCCACGTAGCTGCTGGCCTGGCGAGTGAACATGTCGTGGTAGACGCCGGATTTTGCCATCAGCTCAGGGTGGGTGCCGCGCTCGATGACGCGGCCGTGCTCCATGACGAGGATCTGGGTGGCGTCGCGAGCCAGCGCGAGCCGGTGGCTGATGACGATCGTCGCCTTGCCCTTGGCCATCGAACGCAGGATGCCGAGGATGTCGTGCTCTGCCAGCGCGTCCAGGGCCGCGGTTGGTTCGTCGAAGATGAGAATTTCCGTTGCATCATCCCGCATCAGGGCCCGCGCGATGGCGATCCGCTGCCACTGTCCACCCGAGGGCTCGATGCCATGGTCGAGTTGCTTGCTGAGGGTCGTGTCGAGGTCACGCGGCAGTTTGGCGACCGCGGGCAGGAGGCCGGCCTTGCCGGCTGCGGCGCGGACACGCTCATCGTCGTCGAGGCCGGACAGCTGTCCGTACCCGATGTTCTCCCGCATGGTCGCGGGGAAGCGGGCGTAGTCCTGGTTGACCACGCCGATTCGGTCGCGCCATTCGTTCAGGTCCACCGAACGAATGCCGTGTCCGTTCCAGGTGATCGTGCCCTCCTGCGGGTCGTACAACCGGCACAGGAGCTTGGCGAGGGTCGTCTTTCCCGCTCCGTTCTCACCGACGACGACCAGCATCTCGCCGGGGCGAACCTCCAGGTCGACCTGCTGCAGGACTGGTCGTTCCGAGCCGGGGTAGGCGAACGTGACGCCACCGACGACCAGGCCCTTCCCGGCATCGGATACCACCGCTGAGGTGGGGAGCGCGGGGGTGCGTGAGACGAGGGTCGGCTCCAGGTCGAGGAGCCGGAACGCCGCCCGGGAGGCCAGCGCGATCTCGTGCAGGCTGGATCCGTTGCCCGCGAGGATGAAGAGGCTGCGCCGAACCTCGAACACGATTCCCGCGTACAACGCCAGGTCGCCGAGGCTGAACTGGCCGCTGGCCGCCAGCAGCACCACGAACGCGTACGGAATCCCGACGCCTGGTCCACTGACCAGCGACCACGCCAGTACCCGGACCGCACCCTGGCGGCGGACCCGCTGCATGTGGTCGAACGTGTCGTGGAACAGCGTGCGCCAGCCGGCCAGTAGCAGCGGCTGCAGGCGGAACAGGCGTATCTCTTTCGCGTACTCCGGCGAGGTGAGGACCTGACCGCGGATCCGCATCGACCGGGTGGTGCCGGCGAGGGTCTCCTCGACGTTCCAGGCTCGTCGCTCGAAGCCCAACTGGACCAGAACCGAGGGCATAGCGGTCGCGAAGATGACGATCGGCACCCACCACGCCAACGAGAACGACAGCCCGACGACCGGAACCAGGACGAAGACACCGATCATCAGGTTGGACACCGTGGTCGCCAGCTGATGGATCCTCGGGATGCTCTGCTCGGCGAGCTGGAGGATGTTCAGTCGTTCGGGGTCCTCGAACAACGCGATGTCCTCGAAGCCCGCCACCTTGTCGTACATCAGGTAGGTGGTGCTGCCCTCCAGCTTGTCGCGGAACGCGCCGACCTGGAAACCCTGGATCGTCTCCACGGTGTCGAGGACGACGTGCGCGACGAGGAATCCCACGACGGCCCACAACAGGACCGGATTCGCCAACACGTGATGGAGAGTGCCGGACTCGGATCGGCTCTCCGCGATCCGCGCGGTCTGGTCGATGACGACCTTGCCCAGGAACAACGTGAACGCAGGACCCGCGCCCATACCAGCGCTCAGCAGGGTCAGCTGCACCAGTTCTCTCGGGGCCGCCCGCCAACACAGTCCCAGACTCCGGCGGAGAGCGCGCAGGCTGTCCGCGTACTCGTTGAGCCGCATCGTCGTCCCACCATCCCCGGTCTCCGGCAAACGCGGACCAGCGTGACACGGCCTCGACGTATGCGCAGCCCGATCAGCCGCAGCGTGGGCCCGCGGCGCGACATCGAACCGGTCACGTCTGCCGCCGTACTTGCGAGGCCTCCGGATCCTGGACCCCGGCTGCGGGAGCGGCGCGAAGGCAGTGCACTGAGCCCACCACGGCGCGGTCAGCGCACTTCCGCTTCGATCACGTTCGGGAGGTCGGCGCTCTGATGTCACCGCTGTTCGGCATCGCCGCGCGCTGGGAACTCGGTGTACCGGCCTAGATGTTGCCGCTCAGGTTGGCGACGACAGCGACCCGGCGCGCGACCTCCATGGGGGTCAGCCCATCGGTCTCCACTACGTGGTCGGCCGGGGTCCCCTGGGCGGATGCGTATCGGCTCCGGTAGAAGTCGTTCACGCTCGGCCGTTCCGGATCCGCCTCGAAGCGACGGGCCCACACTTCGCGCCCCGCGTGCAGCTGAACCGATGTTGCCTTGGACTCAGGAGGAAGCAGCGTGGAGACGAGGCGTTGCATCTCTACGGATTGGAAGACCCAGGTAACCACCAGGACATCGACGCCGGCATGAGCGGCGTGATCCGCTACGGAGCGCAGGTTTTCCTGCACCAGGGTTTTCATCCGCTCATCGACTCGCCAGGGCTGGTGGAGCCACAGGCTGTCCACATCCACCCACTGGAGGAGCTCCGGCCCAGCTTGGGCAAGGTTCAGGAGGCTTCGGGCCACCGTGGACTTGCCGATACCGGGAGCTCCGCCCAACAGCACTGCGCGCACCGAAAAACTGTACAGGTCACCGGCTCCGGCGTGTCATCACCTTTCGCCTGCACGGCAGACGGTCAGGTCGTCCGTCCAGCATGGTTGTGGTGGGCTTTCGTGCGCGGGGCGTCCACCGTTGAAGAGGTGATCCGGGCGAAGATCGACCTCGACACGGGCCGCGTGACAGGGCGTCCTACTCGGGCGCGCCCTGGTTTGACGATCGAACTGACGCGACCCGTACCTGATCCTTGCGAGCGCGCATCGCCTTGCGCGCCACATAGTCCGCGGTGCTGTTCTCATGGGGGAAGGGCCGGTCAGGAACGGAGATGCCCAAGGCACGGCAGATCGGATCCCAGCCGTCACCCGGTTGCCACTCGATCAGCCGCTTGGGGTCGACTTCCGCACGGACCTCGCCCAGCCACCGCTCATAGCCGGCCATGGCCTCGTCCGGGTCATCGATATCGGTGAACACCTCGCGGAAAATGACCTGGAACAGAGGCACCATCGGGTCGCCGTCGTCCTTCGCGAGCAACTCGCGCGTACGGGGAAGAACGGTTGCCGCCATGCTGCGGTACCACACCTTGGGATCGCAGCGGTGCGACAGCAACACAGGGGCGTCCGGGTATGCCGCGGCCAGGTCGCGCCAGCAGTTCGAGAACGGCGCATCCACCCCTGCGGCGTAGCCGGCCAGGAAGTCCCCCCACTCCGGCGGGTCTCCTTCGATGGCGTCCACCCAAGTGCGGGCGTGCTCAGGGTGCGCGAAGGCCTCGCTCATGTGGTAGACGGGCGCACCAAGTAGATACCGCAGAGCCTCACGAAGAGAGGCAGTTCCGGTACGGGGCAAACCGGCGCCGATCAGTTGCAGAGCCACGTCCGCAGTCTATGGACGGGCCTGACCCTGGACGGGCGGGACTCTGGTCTTTCGCCTCACCCAAAGGGAGCCCGCGCACATTCCGGTGCCGAGGTTGATCTCGGGAGATCAATAGTCGTTGCGGCTCATCGGTTCGCCGGGCAAGGTGACCGACATGGCTGACAGCTCTGAGGAGAAGCTCACCGGTGGCGTGGTCAACACCGTCGTGCGTGTCGGGCAAACCGTGCGTCGCACGACCGGTCCATGGACGCCCGCTATCCACTCGTTACTCGATCACCTGGAGCGGGTCGGCTTCCCTTACTCGCCTCGGGTGCTTGGCATCGACGAGCACGATCGTGAGGTCTTGACCTACATCGAGGGCACGCCGGCGATGCGCCCCTGGCCGCACGTGCTGCGTTGCGAGGAGGGGTTGCACACCCTTGGCCGGATGCTGCGGGAACTGACCGATGCAGTCCAGAAGTTCGACCCGCCTCCGGACGCGGTCTGGCGTACCAGCCCAGCAGGGTCTCCCCTGCCGGGTGGCAGCATCCGCCATGGCGACATGGGAATGTGGAACACGATCTGGGATGGGGACCGGCTCGTCGGGCTGATCGACTGGGACTTCGCCGAACCCGCCCCGCCGCTGTGGGACCTCGCCCAAACGGCGTGGTACGCGGTCCCGTTCTACCGAGGCGAGGACGGCTGGCGGTCCTGCGGCTTCACAACCGAACCAGACCACCGGCGCCGGTTCGCCGCACTGTGTGATGCCTACGGCGCGGAACGGGAGGCAGTTCTCGACGCACTCGTCGACCTCCAGGCCACCGAACGCCACCGAGTCGCCACACTCGGCGCCGCAGGCATCGCCCCCTTCCAGGACTTCCTCGCCCGAGGCGACCTCGCAGAGTTGGACGAGGAAGCAGCCTGGCTCACTGCACGACGCACAAGCCTCCTATCCGGCTGACCGACTCTCTTCTTCGCCACCGGCCGGGAGCTTGACCTCCAGCGGCATGGGGTGTCTTGCAAAGGCCACTCGCCGGCTGAGCTCCGTCGAGTGTGGATCCCCGCCGCGTCTGACAGCACGTGTCTTGACCGTGGATCACCGCTACGGACCAAGATCATCCCTGGCTTGGGGTGCGCAGAGGGCACGCCGAGCTCAGAGCCGACCCCTTGCGAAAGCAGGACACAGGCTGTCTTGACTCCTCCGTATCATGTCGCGCGACTCAGCCCAGTACCCGCCGTAGGAGGAGATCGAGGATGACTAGTTCCCGCCCAGTGGATGAGAAGGAGTATCTACACGCGCGCCTGCGCGGTGTCCGCGACATCCTGCTGTGGAAACTCGACGGACTCAGCGATGCTGACATTCGCCGGCCGATGACCAGCTCGGGCACGAACCTGTTGGGCCTGGTCAAGCACGTCATGGGCAGCGAGACCAACTATCTCGGAGAGACCTTCGGTAGGCCAGCGTCGCAATCCGGTATCCGGATGCCATGGTGGGAAGGCGGCAGCGGCCTGGACGGCGCAGACATGTACGCCGTTCCAGGCGAATCTACCGAGTACATCGTCGACCTGTACCGCCGATCCTGCGCGCACGCTGACCAGACGATCACCGAACTCAGCCTGGACGACATCGGCGCCGTCCCCCACAGCGGGGAGAAACTCACCTTGCGGCAAGCCCTCGTACACACCATCTTGGAGACAGGTCACCACGCCGGACACGCCGACATCGTGCGTGAGCTCATCGACGGGTCAATCGGTGGACGAGGCGACATGGACCGCATCTACACCGATGACAAGACTGGCGAGACCTGGCGGGCGGTCCCCGATGAGGCACGGCGTCGGGAAATCTACGAACGAGTTGCCGCATCAGCGGCAGCCGCTGAGCAGGCTTCGAACGGACGTCGATAGAGAGCCCCGTGTCCCTACGTTTTCGGCCAGCTGTGAGCGCTCGCGCAGATCTACGACATCAGATCCACACAGGTCCCAGACCTGCAAGATCACCGCGTCCCTGATTGCCGCAGGCGCAGTGGTACCTGTGGGACTTCGGCTCGCAACACCAGCCACCTGTCGCCCAGCCAGTAGCCGTCGGCGGTCCGTTCATCGACCACCAGGTTAGTGAGCGAGACCCTCCCGCAGGTCGGGGCAGGTCGATGAGAGGCTCTGGCGCAGGTTGTCCGTGCTCTTTCCCACGCCCTCGGCAGCCGACCCGAGCGCCTGCCAGGCCTTTGCCGTGGTGGCCTGTCCCTGCAGGTTCTCGATGGCCTTGCCGAGCTGGGAGACTGCGCGGGAGAGCGCGGCGATTTGCTCCTTCCATTCCGGCGGGGCGACGGCCTGCAGCGACTGCAGGTTCTTCTGAACCTGGGCGATGTTCTGCTGGGAATTTCGGACCTTGGTGTAATCCTGCGCCGTCAGCACGCCGACCGAGTTTTGCACGGCCAAGGCGCGCGCGCAGACGGCAGCTTTCCCGGTTGGCGTGGCTGCCTTCACTCCAGGCGCCGCCGAGCTCTCCGGATGTAGCTGGGTTCCGGCTCCGGAGTCACCGACGCAGCTGGTCGGTGCCACAAGAAGGACGAGAGCGACTGCAGCGACCGGAATCCTCTGCCACCGCCCACTTCGTCTCGGCCCAATCCACCGGCCGACTCCGAAAACCGGACGACTGGCACCATCCTGTTGCAAGACCATCCATCCGCCCCCTTGTCACAGGTCAAGATTCAGTGTCAGCCACGAGGACGGTGGGGGCCCCCTTCTCCGCGGATGAGATGTCTTGGGCTCAGGGGCCTGGCAGGCCGATGGGAAGTCACGTAGCCAAACGAGGTGGCTAAAACTCCGGCCCGGCACCAGGCGGGGCCCGTGGCGGCCTGAGGCCGACTGTGAACACGTAGGGAGTCCTCACCTGGCGAGCGAATGGGATGGGTATTTTTCGAATGGCTCGGAGGATCGGTAAGGTTGCTGAGTGGTCGGAGAGTTGCATCAAAGGGGGTTGCAGATGCGTAATCGGACCGCGAATGAGTGGACTGAAACTATCTGGCACCCGACCACTGGATGCGGCCGTATTTCGGCTGGTAATGACGACCGTTACGCGATGTCGCTGTCAAAGTGCCGGAAATCCGTGGCCCGACCCAGGTGTCACCCCGAGGCTCTCGAGACCGCAGTGCTTGGGGCGATCGTCGTGACACATCACAGTCAGCGGTGGCCGGTGCAGGGCCGGGCGAAAGCGCCGTCATGACGAGCGCGCACGCAACCGAATCGAGTGCGCGCGCGGCGTTTCGGCCGGCCGTTCCGTACCCCCTTTTCATCGGAGGCCGGCCTGTCCCGACGACCGACAGCTTCGAGGCGGTCGACCCGAGCACAGGAAGCGTCTGGGCGACACTCGCGCAAGCGACGAGCGAGCACGTCGAGCAGGCGGTCAAGGCCGCCCGGGACGCCCTCCCGAAGTGGCGCGCCACGGGCCCCGCCGAGCGCCAGGCGGTGCTGAACCGCCTGGCCGACCAGATCGAGCAGGACGGCGCCTGGCCGACCCTGCTGGCCACCGAGAACGGCCGTCCGATCAGGGAGGCAGAGGGTGCCGACGTGCCCACGGCGGTCGCAATCTTCCGCTACTACGCCGGCCTGGTGCGCTCGCTCGGCGGGGAGGCGCTCACGACCGACGATCCGGATCTCCGGGTCTGGACCGCGCGGGAACCTGTCGGCGTGGTCGCCGCTCTCATCCCGTGGAACTCGCCACTCATCTCCACCGCTCTCAAGGTGGCGCCCGCGCTCGCCGCCGGCAACACCGTCGTGCTCAAGCCGTCGGAGTTCGCCGCCGCGAGTGTCGTGGAGTTCGGTTTGCGCACCGCGGATCTGCTGCCGCCCGGCGTGCTGAACATCCTCACGGGCTACGGGCCGCGAGCCGGGGCGGCGCTGGTCGCGAATCCGGGGGTCGACAAGATCTCGTTCACCGGCGGCGTGCCCACCGCGCGCTCGATCCTGCACGCCGCGGCCGACCAGATCACGCCGGCGGTGATGGAACTCGGGGGCAAGAGCGCGTTCGTGATCTGTCCCGACGCCGACCTGGACCTCGCCGTGGCCGATGCGCTCCTGGGCATCGCCTTCCAGAACGGTCAGGTCTGCTTCGCCGCGTCGCGGCTCCTCCTTCACGACGCGATCCGCGACGCGTTCCTCGAGCGGTTCATAGGGATCATGCGCCAGATCCGAATCGGGGACGCCGTCGACCCGAGAACGCAGGTCGGTCCACTCGTGTCTGCCGCACACCGGGACCGCGTCCGCAGTCATGTCCAGCGTGCCGTGGACGAAGGCGCCGAACTGCTGTGCGGCGGAGGCACGCCCGACCTTCCCGCCGGACTGGACGGCTTCTTCTTCGAGCCGGTGGTCCTCGCCGACGAGCGGGGCAGCACCGCGGTGTCGCGCGAGGAAGTGTTCGGGCCGGTGGTCACCGTGCAGTCCTGGAGCGACGAGGGAGACGCGATCACGCGTGCGAACGCCAGCGACTTCGGGCTCGCCGCCGGCGTATGGACGCGGGACCTCGCCCGCGCCCACCGATTCGCTGCGGCACTCGACGCCGGGACCGTGTGGGTCAACACCTGGTTCGACGTCAGCCCTGGCCAGCCGCTCGGAGGCATCAAGCACAGCGGCTACGGGAGGGAGATGTCAGCGGAAGCGCTGCTCGAATACACGACTTCGAAAGCGGTCGCGATGCGCCTTTCGTCCGGGCGCCCGAAGATGTGGGGATGACGAACCCGCGCGGTGCCTAAGGGCAACGGCATGACACGCACCGTCAGCAATCTTGCAGACAAGCGGAGCCTCGGACACAGGCTCGCAAGATCTGGTTGTCGAATTCCTCCTGGAACAATTGCTTCCGCGGCACGTGGCGGCAGAGTTGTTCTGTAGGCCGAGTCTCCATTCTTGTCATGGTCAGTTTCCGGAACCGTTGCCTGGGCATCCGCAGATCAAGCAGGCGGATCCCAGATACGCGGGGGCAGTCCATGAGTAGAGGCGCACGTGGAATCCTGGCCATCGGCGCGGCACTGGGAGTGTGTTTTGCACTACCGGGTCTGACAGGATCAACCGCCAGAGCTGACGGAACACCGTCGGACCACGACCATCATCGTCACCACCACCGCCCTCCTAACTTTGTTATCGATGTGCCCTGCCAGACAGCCGCCCTCATCGATGCGATCAACATGGCAAACGCCTCCCCGGACTCTAACCTCCTGACGCTTGCGTCTGGCTGTGCGTATACCCTCACCGAGCCGCAACCCGGCACCGTCACCGGACTACCCCGAATTACTTCGCCCATAGCTTTCAATGGGCTCACCGGTGGCGGAAACGTCACCATCACGCGTTCCATCGCCCCGAACACCCCGGAATTCCGGATCGTCGAGATCACCTCGAGTGGCAGCCTGGCGGATTTCGGAGTGACGATCAGCAACGGTGCCGTCAGTGACCGGGTGCCGAGCGACGGTCACAGCGGAGGCGGGATCCTGGTTCGGGAGGGCGGTTCCCTGGCCCTTGTCCGGGCAAGGGTGACCGGAAACACGGGATTCGCCGGCGGAATCCACAACTTCGGCAGGGCAACGCTCGATAACACCACAGTCGACGGCAACATCGGAGTACTGGGCGGCGGTATCAACAACGAGGCCGAGGGCACAATCAACATCTTCGGCGGGTCGATCCTCAGCGGAAACCAGGTGCAATCCCACACTGAGACACCTACTATCAGCGCCCAAGGAGGCGGTATCTTCAACGCCGGCGAGGCTATGATCGGTCCGGCGACGATCGAAAACAACCAGGCGCTGCGCTCTTCCTCGACCGCGCCGATGGCGATCGGCGGTGGCATCTCCAACGACGGCACCGAAAATCCGGACGCGCACATATTCTTCCAGACCGGCGCCGTGGTCAAAGGCAACTCCTCTGCCGACCGGCCAGGCGGGATCAACAATTCCGCACTGATCTTCAACCTGGGCACGGCCGCGCTGATCCAAGGCAATACGCCGACGAACTGTGCAGGTAGCCCGAACCCGGTTCCCGAATGTGTCGGTTGACGCTCCGCGTTAAAGGCGATACGCGTCTCCAATATGCCGCTGACCTACGGCGGTGCTGGCGAAGCGAGTATCTGGCGTGCCATCCGTGGCACTCGACGACTTCGTTTCATGGGCAGAACCATGGGCATCGGGGACGGTCTCTGCCCGGCTTCGTTGGCCGATCACCCGAAGCAGAGCCCGAGCGTCCTTCGTCGGTACGGTGAGGTAACTGTCCGTACCCGTCAGCGAGTCCGTTCCGGCATGGACCAGCACCTGGTAGGAGTTCCAGCGACGCCGTATGAAGCCGAGCCTGCGGCCTGCCTATCCCAGGGGAAGGTCATGGGTAGCGGCCCGAACGATCACCGTCGACGGCGACAAAGCTGCAGGTCAGAGGGTGGCTGGGGTGGGAGGACTCGAACCCCCATCATCAGATCCAAAATCTGAGGTCTTGCCCTTAGACGACACCCCAAGGCGCCCACAGCCTACGCGGGAGCCGATCAGGCTCCGCACCCGGTTGAGGGCGTTTCGACCGGCCGGTGCGACCAGGTCCGACTCAAGTACTGGTCAGTACGACCGGCCGACGATCGCGATCAGGTCCGGCTCGTCCTCCGCCTCCGGCACGCTCCCGTCGGGGCGGAGCAGGCAGCGTACGGTCACCGCGCTCTCCGCCAGCCGGGCCTCGCCCTCCTCGCCGACCGCCGCCCACGGGATCCGCGCCCAGCCCGACCCCGCCGCCTCGGTCGCCTCGTCGATCGTCGCCACGTCGACCGTACGGGAGTCGCGGAACTCCTCCGCCTCCCGCAGCAGCGCGGCCTGGTCTGCGGAAAGCGCCTCCTCGACCGCCGCCACGACACCCGCGACCGGCGTCGGCGTCTTCGTACCCGGGATCCGCCGCACCACGGTGACCGTGCCGGCGGTCACGTCGCGCGGGCCGATCTCGATCCGCACCGGGACACCCTTCAGCTCCCAGTCGACGGCACGGCGGCCGTACGCCACCGCCACCTGGTCGTCGAGAGCGACGCGGACGCCGGCGGCGCGCAGGTCGTCCACCAACGTGCCCGCGAGCTCTGCGACACCCTCACCTGCCTTGACCATCGTCACCACGACCTGGGTCGCGGCGAGGCGCGGCGGGATCCGCAGACCGGAGTCGTCGCCGTGCGTCATGATCAGCCCGCCCACCATCCGCGTGGACGCGCCCCAGGAGGTCGTCCAGGCGTACGGCCGCTCCCCCTCGGCGTCGAGGAAGCGGATGTCGAACGCCCGCGCGAAGTTCTGCCCCATCTCGTGGCTGGTGCCCATCTGCAGCGCCTTGCCGTCCCGCATCATCGCCTCACAGGTCAGCGTGTGCGCGGCACCGGCGAAGCGTTCCTTCGGCGTCTTAATCCCGGGTATGACGGGAATGGCGAGTACGTCGACCATCATCGCGGCGTACGTCTCGTGCAGGATCCGGCGCGCGTACGCGGCGGCGTCCGCCTGCGTCGCGTGCACGGTGTGGCCCTCCTGCCACAAGAACTCACTCGTCCGCAGGAACACCCGCGGCCGCAGCTCCCACCGCACGACGTTGGCCCACTGGTTGAGCAGCAGCGGCAGGTCGCGGTAGCTCTGGACCCACTTCGCCATGTACTCGCCGAAGATCGTCTCGCTGGTGGGGCGGACGACGATCGGCTCCTCGAGGTCCTTCCCGCCGGCGTGGGTGACCACGGCGAGCTCGGGGCTGAACCCCTCGACGTGCTCGGCCTCGCGCTGGAGGTAGCTCTCCGGGATGAACAGCGGGAAGTAGGCGTTCTGGGCGCCCGCGTCCTTGATCCGGGCGTCCAGCTCGGCCTGCATCCGCTCCCAGATCGCATAGCCGTACGGACGGATGACCATGGTCCCGCGGACCGGGCCGTTGTCGGCAAGCTGGGCCTTGGCCACGACGTCCTGGTACCACCGGGGGAAGTCGCTCACCTGGGAGGTGAGCACCGCTGCTCTGCTCATGGGGCGACACTAGTGTGACGCCGGACGGCGGTGCGAGCGAGAATGCCCTCCATGACCGCCGCCGACCCGCGCGACCCCCGTGACCCCGCTGACCCGGGTGAGCCGAGCGACTCCGGAGAACCCCGCGATCCTCGCGATCTGTACGACTCGGGCGAACCGACGCCGCCGCGTCCTGTACGCCCGCCGCGCAACCGGTCCGGCTGGTTCGGGCTGGCGCTGGCCGGTGCGGCGTTCCTCGCCTCGCTGCTGGTCGCCTGGACGGGAGCAGTGCTCCTCGCCGCCCTCGGCCTGGCACTGTCGGTGACCGGCCTGGTCCGCGCCTACCGCGGTCGGGCCACCAACGGAGCGGCGGCCGCGGGCGGGCTGGCGCTGGCGATCCTCACGATCGCCCTCGGCTTCTTCTGGGCACACCAGGCGCAGCCGTGCCTTCCGTTCTCCCAGGACACCAAGAAGTTCAGCCAGTGCTACCAGGACCACACCGGACTGCTCTGAGGCTGCTCTGAGGCTGCTCTGAACCGGCACCCGGGCAGGGCTCAGCTCAGCGCAGCCAGCTCACGTGGGTGCGCAGCAGCGCGTACCCCACGAACGCCACCACGTCGAGCAGGGTGTGCGCGACGACGAGGGGCCACAGCCGGTTGGTGCGCTGCCAGAACCGCCCGAAGATCAGCCCCATGACGACGTTGCCGACGAAGCCGCCGAACCCCTGGTAGAGGTGGTACGACCCGCGCAGCACCGCCGACGTGATCAGCCCGGAGTTCTCGCTCCACCCGAACTGCCGCAGCCGGGTGAGCAGGTAGCCGACGACCAGCACTTCCTCGGCCCAGGCGTTCCCGGCCGCGGACAGGATCAGCACCGGCGTACGCCACCAGTGCTCGCCCAGGGTGGACGGCTGCACGTTGAGGTTCAGGTCGAGCGCCTGGGCGAGGAAGTACAACCCGAGCCCCGGTATGCCGATCACCGCGGCCAGCACGGCACCGGCAGCGAGGTCGCGTGGCCAGCGGCGCAGGCCGAGCCCGACCAGCCGGGGCCCGATGCCGGACCGCCACAGCAGGTACGCGCCGAGGCCGCCCCACGCGAGCAGTTGCAGGACGCCGGTGAGCTGCAGCGCGAAGTCGATCAGCTGCTGCGCGGCCTGGGAGACGTTGAGCGCCACCGACTGCTTGCTCAGCGGCTCCGGCTTCAGCAGCGAGTCGAGCAGCGACAGCAGGCTGCGCAGGCCGGACAGCCCCAGCGTGACGCTGAAGACGAGCAGCAGTTCGACGAGCAGGGCGCGGCGTTCGCGGGGGTCGGTGACCACCTCGGGCCGGTCGGGACGTCGGGGCGCCAACCAGTCACGTACGCCGTGTCGCACAGCGGAACGCTACCGGGTGTCCCTGTGCAGCAGGCGGGCGATGTCGGCGGCGAACCGGCGTTCGGAGTCGTCCTGGGGCGCGTACCCGATCACCTCGCGCGCGTTGGTGATGCTCCAGAACTTCCGCGCGTTGTCGGACACGCCGTAGAAGATGTGGAACGGCACACCGTGCTCGTCGGCGATGTCCGGTGTCTCGATCGACCGTACGAACAGCTGGCGCAGGTCGCGTTCGCTGATGTAACCGGCGAGCTCACGGACGTAGCGGTGTGCGGGCTGGTCGACGAAGTTCTCCGGGTCGATCTCGCGCGGCACCACGATCCGCACCTGGATCACCTCCAGCGCCCGGCCGAGGCTGCCGCAGGCGTAGAGGAAGCCCAGCGACTCGTACGCCGCCTTCGCCCAGCCGTAGAAGTTGTCCGGCCGCGGGTAGTCCTCCGGGCCAACCCGGTCCCGCCGCCCGGCGAAGTAGGGCTGTTCGTACCACTTGGCGGCCTGGTTGGTGCTGGCCGCGACCACCCGGCGCACGCCGTGGTCCAGCGCGAGCTGGTAGACCCGCTGCATCAGGTCGACGTTGCGGCGTTCGCCGTCGTAGCGGGTCTGCGGGTCCTCACCGTCGGGCCGGTGGTACGCCAGATGCACGACGGTGTCGACGCCCTGGAAGTACTCTGCCAGCTCGCTCGCCGGGGTGCCGAGCAGGTCGACCACCTCGACGTCGGGACCGGGGCGTACGTCGAGGAGTCGCGCGTCGTAGCGGTCCCGGAGTTCGGGCACGAGCTGGCCGGCGATGTAGCCGGTGGCGCCGGTGACCAGCACCCGGCGGCGGGCGCCGGTGTCGGTGGCGGCGCCGGACACGGCGTCGGCGGTCGCGTCGGTCAATGCGTCGGGGTATTTCGCAGTGGAGTCGGTCGGCATCCTCCCAGCCTCGCACCACCGCGTTCGGTCACCGCACCGGCGTGAGGATCTCCACCCGGTTGCCGTTGCCGTCGGCGGTGTGGAACCGCCGGTAGCCCGGGAAGAGCTCGTCCCAGGTCACCGGGAAGCCGGCCGACTCGGCCCGCGCCGCGACCTCCTCGATGTCTTCGTCACTGTCGACACAGAACGCCGGATGGGCCTTGCGCGCCGGCACGAAGTCGGCCTCCACACCGACGTGCACCTCGACCTGCCCGTCGGCGGACCGGAACCACGCCCCGCCTCGGGCGGCGAGCTCCGGCGGCTTGCCGACCTCGGGCAGGCCGAGCACCCCGCCGTAGAACGCCCGCGCCGATTCCTCTCCACCGGGCGGACAGGAAACCTGGACATGGTGCAGCCTCATGCTCGTACTCCGTTCATGCGTACTCCGTCATGCGTCCGCTCCCAGGTAGCGCTTCATCCCCACGTGGCTGGCGACGAAGCCGAGCCGTTCGTAGAACCGGTGCGCGTCCTTTCGGGCGGCGTTCGAGGTGAGCTGCAGCCGTACCGCACCACGCCGCCGGCACTCGGCCAGCACCCACTCCATCAGCGCGGCGCCGATCCCCCGCCCACGCAGCTCGGCGGCGGTGCGGACCGACTCGACCTGGCCGACCAGGCCGCCGTGGTACATCAGGTGGCGCAGGAAGTTGACCTGGCAGGTGGCCACGACCTCGCCGTCGAGTACGCCGACGAGCAGCAGCGCGTTCGGGTCGGCGGTGATCTCCTCGTACGCCGCGACGTAGCCGGGAGCAGGCTCCGCGTCGTGGCCCACGTCCTCGGCGACCTCGCGGATCGCGTCCGCGGCGACCAGCGCGAGCACCGCGGGCAGGTCCGCGCGCGTGGCCTCGCGTACGACCAGCTCGCTCACGACGCGGCCCGGTGCGCGACGGCGAACACCCGCCGGAACGGCAGGACGGTCCCGTGGTCGCGCCGCGGGTAGGCGGCGGCGAGGCGTTCCTTGTAGGCCCTCTCGAACTCCGGGCGTACGTCGTCGGGCAGCGCCTGCAGCACCGGCCGGGCGCCGGTGCCCCGGATCCACTCGAAAACAGCGTCCTCGCCGGGCAGCACGTGAAGGTACGTCGTCTCCCAGGCGTCCACCTCGCAGCCGGCGCCGGCCAGCAGGGCGAGGTACTCCTCCGCACCCGGCGCGGCGGCCCGCTGCCGGACCCGGCCGGCTAGGTGCGTCGCCCACGGCTCCTCGGCGGCGAGGTCGAACAGGATGCGGTGGGTGGGACTGTCGAAGTTGCCCGGCACCTGCAGGGCCAGCCAGCCGCCGGGTGCGAGGTGGCCGACCCAGGTGGGCAGCAGCGCCTCGTGGCCGGGCACCCACTGCAGGGTCGCGTTGGTGACCAGGACGTCGACCGGCCGGTCCGGCACCCACGAGTGCGCGTCGCCGAGCCGGAACGACAGCCGGCCGGGGCTTTCGGCCGCCAGGTTCTGCGCCCGGTCGATCATCTCCGGCGAGGAGTCGATGCCCTCGACGTGCGCGTCCGGCCAGCGGTCGGCCAGGGTGGCGGTGAGGTTGCCGGGCCCGCAGCCGAGGTCGACGACGTACGCGGGCGCCGGTGCTGCCACCCGGGCGACGAGATCGGCGAACGGCCGGCCGCGCTCGTCGGCGTACTTCAGGTACTGCCGGGGATCCCACCTGAGGCCGTCGGCCCCGCCCGCCCGCCCGGCGTCACCCGTACCGCCCGTGGCCCCTCGATCGTCGGTGCCCATCCGCTGCCTCCCGTGAGAGTCGTGCCCACCAACAGGGCACCGATTTATCTTGACGTCGAGATAGCTTGCCCGAGTCGGTATCTCGACGTCAAGAGTCTTGACACCCCCTAGGCTGGACGTCGTGGACAGCAACGAGCCGGCGCGCCGGAAACCAGCGGGCGCGCCGGGACAGGACGAGGTCGACCGGCTGGTGACCGCGTGGCGCCGGGAGCTGCCCGACCTCGACGTGTCGCCGTTCGAGGTCCTGTCCCGGGTGACCCGGCTGGCGCGCCACCTCGACCGTGCCCGGCGGCTGGTCTTCGCCACCCACGATCTGGAGTCGTGGGAGTTCGACGTCCTCACCGCGTTGCGCCGCGCCGGCACGCCGTACGAACTCTCCCCCGGCCGGCTGCTCACCCAGACCCTCGTCACCAGCGGAACCATGACCAACCGGATCGACCGGCTGGCCGCCAAGGACCTGGTCGAACGCCGTCCGGACCCCGCCGACCGCCGCGGCGTACGGGTCCGGCTCACCCCGAAGGGCCGCGACCGGGTGGACACCGCCCTCGCCGATCTGCTCGCCCACGAACGCGAACTGCTGGCCGGGCTGCCGGCCGCCGACCGCGACCAGCTCGCGGACCTGCTGCGCCGGCTGCTCGGGCCGTTCGACGAACGCAGCTGAATCCAGGCACTCGACACGCCCAGCGTCGGGGACCGGGCCGTCCGACCGTCCAGGCGCGCACGGCAGAATGAGCCCGTGCAGATCTCGGCCCGCGCCGACTACGCCGTCCGCGCCATGCTCGAACTCGCCGCGGTACCCCACACGGTCACCGCGCAGGCGCTCGCGGACGCCCAGGGGCTGCCGCACAAGTTCCTCGAGGCGATCCTCGGTGACCTGCGGCGGGCAGGTCTCGTCCGCAGCCTGCGCGGTGCCGAGGGTGGCTACCGGCTCGCCCGCCCCGCCGAGGAGATCGCGGTCGGCGACGTCATCCGCGCCGTCGACGGTCCACTCGCCGGGGTTCGTGGCATGCGCCCGGAGCAGGCGTCGTACGAAGGAGTGGCGGCCAACCTGCAGACGGTGTGGGTGGCCACCCGCGCGGCGGTGCGCGGCGTCCTCGACGAGACCAGCCTGGCCGACGTGGTCAGCGGCAAGCTCTCACCGCACCTGCGCCGGCTGGTGAACAGCCCGCAGGCCTGGGAACCCCGCTGACGGCGAGACACCCCACCCACACCGGCCGCAGCGGCCTACGCCGTTCCCTCCAGGGACTCGGCGAGTTCCAGCCAGCGCGTCTCGACCTCGTCCTTCTCCGCCTGGACTCCGCGTAGTTCGCCGTCCAGCTCCATCAGGCGTTCGTAGTCGCTGGCGTGTTCGGCCTGCGCGCTGTGCAGTTGGTCGACCCGGACGGTCAGCCGGGAGAGCTGGCGTTCGAGCTTGGCCAGCTCCTTCTTCGCCGCCCGCTGGTCGGCGGCCGAGGCCTGCCGCACAGCGCCGTCCTGCGCCGGCGCAGGCGAACCGGCGGCTCCCGAGCCGGCAGCACCCGGCGCCTCGGCCACGCTCGGCGACGCCCCGGCCGCGCTCCCGGCGGCCGGTCCGCCCACTCCGTTCTGGCGCCGCTGGAGGTACTCCTCCACACCGCCGGGCAGCATCGCGAACCGGCCGTCACCCAGCAGCGCCCAGACCGTGTCGCAGGTGCGCTCCAGGAAGTACCGGTCGTGCGTCACCACGACCAGCGAGCCCGGCCAGCCGTCCAGGAAGTCCTCGATGACCTGCAGGGTGTCGATGTCCAGGTCGTTGGTCGGCTCGTCCAGCAGCAACACGTTGGGCTCGGTGAGCAGCAGGCACAACAACTCCAGCCGACGGCGCTCACCACCGGACAGCTCGCCAACCCTGGTGCGCAGCCGGTCGCCGCGGAAGCCGAAGCGTTCCAGCAGGGAGATCGCGGTGACCTCCGGCCCGACGGTCGGCACCGGACGGCGCCCGATCGCGCCCGGACGGATGTTGTCGGGGGCCAGCTTGACCACCCGCTTGATCTCCTCGGCCGCGGCGGCCACGGTCACGTCCGGGTCGAGCGTGCCGAGTTCCTGCGACAGGTGGCCGAGCTGGACGGTCTGGCCCCACGCCACCTTGCCGTGGTCGGGTTCGGTCTCGCCGGCGAGCAGCCGGAGCAGGGTCGTCTTGCCGGCGCCGTTCACCCCCACGACGCCGATACGTTCGCCCGGGCCGAGCTGCCAGCTCACCTCCCGCAGCAGCTCGCGCTCACCGCGGCGTACGTCGATGTCCTTCAGGTCCACCACGGTCTTGCCGAGCCGGGCGGAGGCGAACTTCGCCAGCGCCGGCTGGTCCCGCGGGTCCGGCTCGTCGGCGATCAACGCGGACGCCGCGTCCAGCCGGAACTTCGGCTTGGACGTACGGGCCGGCGCGCCGCGCCGCAGCCAGGCCAGCTCCTTGCGCAGGAGGTTCTGCCGCCTGGACTCGGAGGCGTCGGCCATCCGGTCGCGTTCGGCCCGGGCCAGCACGTATGCTGCGTAGCCACCCTCGAACGAGTTGACCTGCGCGTCGGCCAGCTCCCAGGTCGTCGTACACACCGCGTCCAGGAACCACCGGTCGTGCGTCACCGCCACCAGCGCCTCCGACCGCCCGCGCAGGTGCTGCGCCAGCCAGTCGGTGACCTCGATGTCGAGGTGGTTGGTCGGCTCGTCGAGCAGGACCAGATCGTGCTCGCGGACCAGCAGCCGGGCCAGCGCCGCCCGCCGCCGCTCGCCGCCGGACAGGCCGTCGACGGTGCGTTCGAGGGGTACGTCGGCGAGCAGGCCGGTGAGCACGTCACGTGCCCGGCGGTCCGACAGCCAGGTGTGCGCGGGCAGGTCGCCGAGTACGACGTCGGAGACGGTGCGGCCCGGCTCGAAGTCGTCGCGCTGCCCCAGCACGCCAACCCGCAGCCCGCGGTTGTGGGTGACCCGCCCGGCGTCGGCCTCCTCGGTGCGCGCGAGCAACCCCAGCAGGGTCGTCTTGCCGGCGCCGTTGCGCCCGACCAGGCCGATCCGCTCGCCCGCGGAGACGCCGAGGCTCACCTGCTCCAGCAGCGGCGTGATGCCGTAGGACTTGTCGACCCGTTCGAGGTTGACGAGGTTGGTCGCCATCCGTGCCCTTCTGTCGTGGAGGCGCCGGCCGCGCCGGGCCATCACTGGAGGGCACCCGGCCGCCGCGCCGCAGTCGAGGCTATCCGCTCGCGTGGATCACCCTCACGTCCCCGTCCGGCCGACGGTGGACCCGCCTGGCTGAGGGCGGACCGAGGCGTTCCGGCCGTGCCCGACCTGGGCAACGATGGATGGATACGCACCGAACGCCGTACGCCGGACAGACGCGGAACCGGACGCAGGAACAGCCGCCGAGCCGAGAAAGGGTGCCGATGAGTGCGCCGCTGAAGATCACCGACGTCGAACGCATCGTCGTCAACGTGCCGTTCACACCCCGCTGCCAGGAGTGGAACGCCCTCCTGGTGTGGGACTGGGGTGTCATCGAGGTGGTGAAGGTGACCACCGACGCCGGCCTGGTCGGGTGGGGCGAGACGCTGCTGCACTACGGCTGGGGACTCGTCCCCGATCAGGCGGCCGCGCGCGTACGCGGCGGCAACCCGGCCGACTTCCTGGGCGACGACTCGCTCGGCCCCGGCCTGCAGATGGCGATGTACGACCTGGTCGGGAAGGCACTCGGCGTACCCGTGTCCGCCCTGCTCGGCCGGAAGGTGCGCGAACGCGTCCCGATCGCTTGGTGGAACACCAAGATGGCGCCGGAGGCGCTGGCCGAGGAGGCCAGGGAGGCGGTCGCGGCCGGGTATGTCTTCCACAAGTTCAAGGCGCGCCCGTGGCTGGACGTCTACGCCCAGGTCGACCAGGTGAGTGCGGTGACTCCCCCGCACTACCGGCTGGACATCGACTGGAACGCCATGCTGCTGTCGGCCGGCGACGCCGCGCCGGTGCTGCGCGAGCTCGACCGCCGCGACCGGGTGGCGATCTACGAGACCCCGATCCCGCACGCGGACCTGGAGGGCTACCGCCACCTTCGCGACCGGATCGGCCGGCCGCTGGCGGTGCACCTCGCCGCGCAGCCGTTCCAGGCCGTCGTACGCCAGGAGACCTGTGACGGCTTCGTCGTCGAGGGCGGCGTGGCGACGGCACTGCACCGGGGCGCGATCTGCGCGGAGTTCGGCAAGGCGTTCTGGCTGCAGTGGGTGGGCGCAGGCCTCACCACCGCGCTGGTGGCACACCTCGGCTCGGTGCTCACCCACGCCCGCTGGCCCGCGGTGACCGCGCTCAACAACTACGCCGACGACCTGATCGTCGACCCGCTGCGCGTCGAGCAGGGCTACCTCGTGGTGCCGGGCGGGCCGGGCCTGGGCGTTGAGGTGGACCAGGACGCGCTGGAGCGCTACCGGATGCCGGCACCGCACACCCTCCCCGAACGCCGGCACGTCCTGTCGGTCGTCTGGCCGTCCGGGCGTGCCGTGCACTACGCGCGGATGGCCGACATGTGGACCGACTTCCTGGCCGGCAACCATCCTGTCCAGGAGCCCGGCGTCCGGATGGACGCCTGGCTGGACGACGGGTCCGCCGAGTGGAGGGAGCTGTTCGCCCGCGCCCAGCGCGGCCCGGTGCACGCGACCGCCTGAGCCACGCCGCGCCGCTCGGCCGGCACTCGCGTACGACACACGAAACCCCCGGCGGGAGGCCGGGGGTTTCGTGCTGTTGCCGGATCTACCGGATCAACTGCTCAGGGCGGTGCCTGCTCGGTGCCTGCTCAGCGCAGGTCGAACTCGCCCTTCTTGGCGCCTCCGACGAAGCTGGACCACGAGCCCGCGCCGAAGACCAGCTTCGGGCCCTGCCGGTCCTTGGAGTCGCGGACGGCCAGCTGCGCACCGAGGTCGGCGACCTCCACGCAGTTCGACATCCCGACCGAGGCAGATGCCTTGCGCCATCGTGCTCGGGACAGGTCAACTTTCATTTTCGCCTCCTTGTTGGGTGGCCATCTCCGATGCGATGGCCACGACTTTGCGGGCCGACTCGGTGGGGCTGAGCGCCACGGCGGCCATGTGCGCGAACGCGCGGTTACCTCGGTCGACGTCGGCCTCGGACTCCAGGAGCGCGATGCCGGCGTGTCCGTCGGTGAAGACGACGGGTGAGTGGACGTCCTCGTCGAAGTCGAAGATGGTGAACGGACCGGACGTGCCGGGATAGCTGCCGGCCTCGAACGGCACCACCTGGAAGATGCAGTGGTTGGACAGCTCCAGCACCCGCAGCAACTGGCCGCGCATGATGCTCAGGTTGCCGCCCACCGGCCGGCGCAGTGCCGCCTCGTCGACGATCACCCACAGCCGGCTGCGGTCGTCGTCGGCGCCCTCCGCCCAGAACTGCTCCTGGCGGGCCATCCGCACCTTCACCGCCCGCGCCTGTTCGTCGGCGGTGAGGAACGTGCACATCGCGTCGAGCGCACTCGCGTACTCCTCGGTCTGCAGCAGACCCGGGAGCATGAGGGGTTCGAACTGCCGGATGCGCAACGCCTCCGACTCCAGCCCGACGAAGACGCTGTACTGCTTGGGGAGTGAGCCCAGCGGAGCCCACCATCCGCGCTGCTTGCCGAGCTTCTGCAGGTCGCGCAGGAGCGTTGAGAACTCCTCGTCGTCGACCTTGTAGAGGTCCAGCAGCGAATCCAGCTCCGCCTTCACGATTCCGACCTCACCCGCCTCGATCTTGCGAATCTTCGAAGGTGAGCATCCGAGAAGCTCTGCCGCGTCGTCGAAGGAGCGTCCCGCCTCCTCGCGCAGCCGCCTCAACTCCTTGCTGAGCCGCCACCGCGAGATCGTGGGTCCGGTCACTCTGGGCATGCGAGCCTCCCCGGTGCGTAACTGCGAAAAGTCTGGACCTTGGGCCCGAGTGTGGCAAGTACTTATGCCACATCAGTCGGGAAATCCCGGAACGCGAAGATCAACTTGGTTGATGAAAATTTACATTGGAAGTCTTACTTGACCATACGTGGTGCTCCTGTCACTCTAGGAGTCCCTACGGGCCGCCGTAGACCCCGGCCCATTCCCTGCGCGGCGGCCCGTAGGACTCCACTTCGCGGAGCACGTGATGGCGTGATGGAGAGGAAGGGCTCATGCCCACCAGCGCGACAACCATGCCGTGTCGCTTCCAGCTGTATCGACACCGTGACTCGACGGGCGTTTCGGGAACGGGCGTCGTTGCGTGGGGAACCGTGTACCCCAACGGAAAGGTCAGCCTCGCCTGGTGCGGGCCGCGACCCTCGATCAACGTCTACGAGTCACTCGCCGACGTCACCGCGATCCACGGCCACGACGGCCACACCCAGGTCGTGGTGTACGACGAGCTGCCGCATCCCGCGGCCATCGACGCCGCTCGGCTAGTCAGCCGTTTCGACGCGCGCGCCGTGTGACTCCGCGAGCAGCACCGCGCCGGCGAGGTCGAGCCGGGTGTCACCCAGCTTCGCCACACTCAGGTCGACCGCGTGCAGGTTGGCACCGCGCAGGTCCGCCTCGATGAGCACCGTGCCCCGCAGGCTGGCGAACGACAAGTCCGCGTCGCGCAGCACCGCTCCGTTCAGGTTGGCCTCGGACAGGTCGGCGTCGCCCAGCCGAAGGCCGCGCAGGTCGAGCCCGGTCAGGTCGGCGCCCCGCGCCGTGATCCCGCCCCACTGACCGCCGCGTACGGTCAACGGCCGGAACACGCAGTCGACGAATGTCGCGCCGGTGAACTTGCAGCCGTCCAGGACCGCGGAGAAGAAGGAAGTACGCCGGAACTCACACCCCGCGAACGCCGACTCCCGGTGCTCGGAGGCGTTGAACCGGCAGTTGTGGAACTCACACCGCTCGAACGACGCGCCGTGACTGCGGGACTCGGTGAGGTCGACCTCGCGGAACACGCACTCGACGAACCGCTCCGCCTCGAAGTCGCGGGCGTACCAGTCGAGCCGGTCGAAAGTCTCCCCCGTGGTCTGCGCGTTCGCCGCCATCCCCCCATCATGGCGGCGAACGCACGTGACTGTCAGCTCGCGCCGGCCTCCTCGAGGACCTCCGCGGTCAGCCGGTCGGCGGCGGCGAGGTCGGGGTCCATGCCCCGGGCCACGAACCACTCGCAGATCCGTTTCACGTCCCGGCGCAGGAACTCCTGGCCCTGTGGGTTGGTCACCACGTCGACCAACTGAGGCAGGTCGATCAGGATCAGCTCGCCGTCGTTCACCAACAGGTTGTACGCCGACAGGTCGCCGTGGGCGTACCCGTTGCGGCCGAGCAGGACCAGGGCGTCGTGCAGCTGCCGCCACAGGTCGGCCAGCTGGTCCGGCTCCGGTCGTAGCTGCGCCAGTCTGGGCGCCGCCTGGCCGTCGGCGGAGCCGATGAACTCCATCAGCAGCTCGGTGCCGAGATGCTGGACCGGGTAGGGCACCGGCAGCCCCGCGGTCCACAGCTGGCTCAGCGCGTCGAACTCGGCGACCGCCCACTGCTGGGCGATCAGGTTGCGGCCGAAGTTGGTGCGGTTCTCGACCGCCCGTTGGTCGCGGGTCCGCCGTGACCGCCGGCCCTCGAGATAGCCGGCGTCGCGGTGGAAGAGCCGGTGGTCGGCCGAGCGGTACCGCTTGGACGCCAACAGACACCGGCTCCCGGCGCTGCCGGCACCGTCGGGCACGCCGCGTTCGATCAGGAACACGTCGGCTTCCTTACCGGTCTTGAGGACGCCGAACTCGGCGTCCACCGCGGCCAGGTCGGTGACCAGCCAGGACGGGTACGGCTCCGGACCATGGCCACCGGGGTCGTCCCAGGTGGTCCAGCGGTAGCCGGTCGGCGGACCGTCGTCGACGGCGGCGGCCTCGCGTTCGGCCACCAGCCGGGCGCGGGCCTCCTCGGTCATCCGGCCCCGCGAGCGGGGTGCGGGATCGGTGTCGGACCGCCGGCGCCGCATCCGGGCCGAGGCCGGTGCGTCGTCGAGACCGGGGTCGAGATCGTTGGTGGCGTCGTAGGCGGAGACGTCGATGTTGCGGTCGTAGTTCAGGTTGCGCTTGCGCACGGTGAGAGAACTCCTTGGGAAGGGTGCGGCCCTCCCGCCGTGCGCGGTGAGTTTCGGCGCCTGTCAGCGGCCGGAGGGCGTCGCGAGAGGACGGGTACGAGACCACGCCCGGACGGCATTCATGGTCACTTCGCACCTCCTCGATCGCGCCGGCCGACGGCCGGATGCCCTGGGTCGCCGCGACAGGCACCACCCGCGGCTGACGACTGCCGACACTCTGGCGCAGGCCGGCGAACGGCCGCAACCGGTTTTTCGCGGCGGGACTTCCCGGGTCTCCCGTGCGGCACCCGCGGGGCTCAGGACTCGACGACCCGGGCGCCCGGCACGGGTCCGGTGGCCCGGCGCACCGAGGCGCACAGCCCGGTTCCCGCAAGCCGCGCGGACAGGTCGACCGCGTGCGCGTGGTCGCGGGCCAGGAACGCGCAGGTCGGACCGGACCCGGAGACCACGGCACCGATCGCGCCGTAGTCGCGGCCGGCGTCCAGCACCTGCCCGAGCCGGGGCCTCATCCGCAGGGCGGCCGGCTGCAGGTCGTTGACCAGCGTCGCGCCGAGCTCGGTCGCCGAGCCGGACGCCAGCGCGGCCATCATCGGCTCGGGGATCCGCGGGGGCAGGACGACGAGGTTGTCGCGGATCCGGTCCAGCCGGGCGTACACCGCGGGCGTGGACATGCCCTCGCCATCCAGTGCGAACACCCATTCGTAGGACCCCCTGGCCAGTGCCGGGGTGACGAGTTCGCCGTGCCCGGCGCCGATCGCGGTGCCGCCGAGCAGACAGAACGGCACGTCGCTGCCGAGCCGGGCGGCCAGTCCGAGCAGGGTGTTCCGGTCGGCCTTGGTCCCCCACAGCGTGTCGCAGGCGACCAGGGCGGCCGCCGCGTCGCTGCTGCCGCCCGCCATACCGCCGGCCACCGGGATGCCCTTGGTGATGTCGATGGCGACACCGGCGTCGACCCGGGCGTGCTCGGCGAGCAGCCGGGCCGCGCGGACCGCGAGGTTGCCGTTGTCGAGCGGCACCTTGCCGGCCTCCCGGCCGCTGACCCGCACCGTGAACTCCCCCGGTGGCGCGAGCGTCGCCGCCACCTCGTCGTACAGGCCGACCGCCTGGTAGACCGAGGCGAGCTCGTGGAAGCCGTCGGTGCGCAACGGGCCGACCATCAGGGCCAGGTTGACCTTGGCCGGCGTCCTCACCACTACAGCGCTCACCGAGCGGGCTTCCCTTCTCCGCGTTCCGACCTGCGTTTCGATTCCGTACGTTTCGATCGCGCCGTGTCCGGTCCCTGAACGGCGGGCAGCGCCTCCGCGATCCGGGCGAAGGCGGTGACGTCCAGGCGTTCGCCGCGTTCGCCGGGGTCGATGCCGGCCGCCCGCAACGCGCTCTCGGCCGCGGCCGGCGACCCGGCCAGGCGGGACAGTGCCGCCCGCAGCGTCTTGCGGCGCTGGGCGAACGCCGCGTCGACGACCGCGAACACCTGCTCCCGGGAGGCGGTGGTCGGCGGTGGCTCGCGGCGGGTGAAGGCGACCAGGCCGGAGTCGACGTTCGGCTGCGGCCAGAACACCGTACGCCCGACCAGGCCGGTGCGGGCGACTTCGGCGTACCACGCGGCCTTCACGCTGGGCACGCCGTACACCTTGGAGCCGGGTGCCGCGGCCAGCCGGTCGGCCACCTCCAACTGCACCATCACCAGGCCGCGCTCGACCGACGGGAAGTGCTGGAGTACGCCGAGCAGGACCGGGACGGCGACGTTGTACGGCAGGTTGGCCACCAGCGCGGTCGGCGGCGGTCCGGGCAGCGAGCGGAGGTCCATCGCGTCCGCGTGGACCACCTCCAGCCGGTCGGCCTGCCCGGGCGCGAAGCGCGCGACCGTCCCCGGCAGCGCGCCGGCGAGCGTGTCGTCGATCTCCACCGCGACCACCCGGGCCGCCGCGCCGAGCAGGGCGAGGGTCAGGGAGCCGAGCCCGGGGCCGATCTCCAGCACCACGTCGCCGGCCCCGACGCCCGCGGCCCGCACGATCCGGCGGACGGTGTTGGCGTCGGTGACGAAGTTCTGCCCCCGCTGCTTGGTGGGGCGCAGGCCGAGGTCCGCCGCCAGCACGCGAACGTCCGCCGGGCCGAGGAGACTCGGCCCGGCGGACGCAGCTTCGAACGCGTTACCCACACCGGAACGCTATCTGGCACCCACCGGCGCCCGGACGCGCGCTCAGCCGTCAGGACTGGTCAGGGGTGGGCACTGACGTGGTGACCGTCAGTCGTACAGGTGGCTCCCGCAGCTCCACTGACCCGCGCCGTCCCGCTTGTACAGGAGCTTGGCCCGGTAGGTCTGCTCCGCGGAGGAGTTGTCGATCGGGTTGCCCGATCCTCCCACGGAGTGCCAGGTCGACAGCGAGAACTGGTACAGCCCGTAGTAGCCGGACGGGTTGACCGCCCGCGGGTTGCCGCTGGACTCGCACTGCGCCAGCGCGGCCCAGTTGAGGCTGTCCACGCCGCCGCCGACGTTGCCGCCGCCACCGCTGCTGCTCCCACCACCGCCGCTGCTGCTACCGCCACCACCGCCGCTGCTGGAGGTGGTGGTCTTACGTACCTTCGTTCCGTCCAGCACGATCTTGTCCACCGGCCGGCGTACGACCTTCTGGGACAGCAACTGGGTCTTGACCTTCTTGCCGTCGACGTAGGTCGTACGGAAGATCTGGGCCTTCTCGCCCTGGTGGCCCACACGGTCGACCTTGCTGTGGCCCTTGTACAGGGACGAGGTCTTCCGGTGCACCGTGTTGTAGGACAGCGCGACCTTGCGGGTCGACTTGCGGACGTCCACCCGGTTGACGGTGATCGCGGTGCCGTCCTTGACCTCGGTGGACAGGCTCGGCTTCACCCGGTCGTCGGCGTCCACCTTGACCCGAGCCTTGGCGAGCGCGTCGGACACGGTCCGCAACGGCTCGTCCAGCGGGGTCTTCTTGCCGTCGTGGCTGATCACCACGGACTTGCGGGTGAGGATGTCGACCGTGAGGCCCTTCCGCTCGATGCCGACCGAGCGGCTGGCGGAGGTGTGGGCGCCGGCGAAGCGGCCGCCCAGGTTGTTCAGTGCCTCGCCCAGGCTCATCGCGGTGACCCAGTGGGTCTGCTTGGAGCCGTCGACGTTGAGGGTGAGCGGCCTGGCGTACCGGACGGCAATCCGGGTGCCGTCGGTGATCTTTGCCGTCCTCGCCGGCGCCACCACGTCACGTGGGCCGACCTTGATCTTCTGCGACGCCAGAACGTCACCGACGGTGGAGTCGAAAGTGTGGAGATTGTGAGCCTTACCGTCGACCGAGACGGTGACGGACTTGTTCAGCGACGCATAAGCGGTCGTGCCGCCGATTCCCAGCGCGCCGACCACTCCGATGCCGATGGCACCGATAAGTACCTTCTTGTGCACGGTGCTCCGATGGTCGTGCTTTCCGGGCACGGAAACACAGACGGCACGCATCAATGAGGGGCCAGGGTCCGCGCGACTCGACGATGAGCCGTGACCAGCGCGAACACGCGCCGGTATCAGGCGCGGATGACGCCCCCCTCTGCGCCGTCCGAGGCTTCCCCGACCCCGGCCAACGACACGGGACGATAACCAACAATGTCACCGCTATCAACTCCGGCCACATTAGATGCTTATTCCGGACAGCCTTCAGGGCTGTTCGGAGTGACCACGCATTGTCAGAAAAGCCGAAATGCGCTGGGCAGATGTGGGTCCGGGGATCGGTGAATTCCGTCGGTGTGATTCCGGCGCGCCCGGACAACCCGAATCGCCGGTCCCGTCAGTCTCCAATTAGGGCCATTTCCAACGAAATGCCTTAATCGGTAAAGAAGGGCAAATCGGACACCAGGCGTGTCTTACCGGGCCCTGGCGGTCGACGTCGAGGACCCACCTACCGGGCTACCAGGTGCCGAAGACCGCCTCGGTGGCCTCCGCCACGGCGGCGCACATCGCCTCCTCCGAGACCCCCTTCACCTCCGCCATGCACCGGACGGTGAGGGGTACGAGGTAGCTCGCGTTCGGCCGGCCGCGGTGCGGCGTGGGAGCGAGGTACGGCGCGTCGGTCTCGACCAGGATGCGGCCCAGCGGCACCTCGGCGAGGGCCTCGCGCAGCGGTGCGGCGTTCTTGAACGTCACGGTGCCGGCGAAGGAGAGGTAGTAGCCGCGGCGTACGCACTCGCGGGCCATCTCGGCGTCCCCGGAGAAGCAGTGCATCAGCACCCGCTCCGGCGCACCCTCCTCGGCGAGCACCCGGAGGACGTCGTCGTGGGCGTCCCGGTCGTGGATGGCCAGCGCCTTGCCGTGCTTCTTCGCCAGCGCGATGTGGGCCCGGAAGCCGTCCTCCTGGACCTTCCAGCCCTCCTCGCCGGTACGGAAGTGGTCCAGCCCGGTCTCGCCCACCGCCCGCACGCGCGGGCTGGAGCCGGCCAGCCGGTCAATCTCGGCCAGGGCCGCGTCGAGCCCGCCCGCCGCCGCGAGGACCGGCACCTCGTTGGGGTGCAGGGCCACCCCGGCCACCAGCGCGGGATGCTCCTCGGCGGCGCGAACCGCCCAGCGCGCCCCGGGCAGGTCGCAGCCGATCTGCACGATTCTCGGCACGCCGACCGCGGCCGCCCGGGCCACGGCATCCTCGACCGGGAGCCACCGGCCGCCCGGGCCGTCGGCGATGTCGAGGTGGCAGTGCGAGTCGGCGACCGGCGCTGCCAGCGGCGGAGGCGGCTCGGGCCGGCTGCGGTCGCGGCGGTCCTCACCGCCTGCCCGCTGCCGGGTCGGACCGCCGTCGTGCCGCGCACCCGGTTGGGGCGTCACGACGCCTCCGGCTCCTCGATCCGGGGGAACAGCGGCGCCCCCTTGGTGAGTACCGACCCCTCGGGCAACTGGCCCCAGTTGCCGGCCTCGGTGAGCGACTGGTCGGCCAGCGCGCCGACGCTCTGCCCGGCGCCGAGCAGCTCCCACAACGCCGCCGCGCTGCGCGGCATCACCGGGTTGTAGAGGACGGCCACCGCACGCAACGCCTCGGCTGCGGTGTAGAGGATGGTCGCCAGCCGGGCCCGGGCCTCCGGGGAGTCGTCCTTGGCGACCTTCCACGGAGCCTGCTCCGTCAAGTATCCGTTGACGACGCCGACGAACGCCTCGACCGCGGCCAGCGCCTCGTGGAAGCGCAGCGACACCGCGGCCTGGTCGGCCACCCGTACTGTCTGGGTGAGGCGTTCGGCGACCACCTGCTCGGCCGGTCCGGCGTCGGCCGGGGCGGGCAGGTTGCCGTCGAAGTAGCGGCCCACCATCGCCGCGACCCGGGAGGCGAGGTTGCCCAGCCCGTTGGCCAGCTCGGAGGTGTAGACGGCACTCAGGTGCTCCCAGGAGAACGAGCCGTCGGAGCCGAACTGGATTGCCCGCAGGAAGTAGTAGCGGAAGGCGTCCGAGCCGAAGGTGTCGATGATCTGGCTGGGCGCGATCCCCGTCAACTTCGTCTTGCTCATCTTCTCGCCGCCGACCAGCAGCCAGCCGTGCGCGAACACCGTCGTCGGCAGCGGAAGGCCCGCGGCCATCAGCATGGCCGGCCAGATGACCGCGTGGAAGCGCAGGATGTCCTTGCCGACCAGGTGGACGTCGGCGGGCCAGACCTGCTTGAAGAGCAGCGGATCCGTGCGGTAGCCGGCCGCCGTGACGTAGTTGAGCAGCGCGTCGATCCACACGTAGAGGACGTGCTCGTCGTCCCACGGGACCGGAATGCCCCAGTCGAAGGTGGACCGCGTGATCGACAGGTCCTGCAAGCCCTGCTTGACGAACGCCACGACCTCGTTGCGGGCGCTTTCGGGCTGCACGAACTCCGGGTGCTCCTCGTACAGCCTGAGGAGCTTCTCGGTGTAGGCCGACAGCTTGAAGAAGTAGTTGGTCTCCGACAGCATCTCCACCGGCCGCCCGTGTACCGGGCACAGCTTCTGGCCGTTCTCGCCGTCGAGTAGTTCGGCGGGGAGCTTGAACTCCTCACAGCTCACGCAGTAGGGGCCTTCGTACGTGCCGGGGAAGACCTCGCCGGCGTCGTACAGATGCTGCCAGAACTCCCGAACCCGCTCGGTGTGCCGGTTTTCGGTCGTACGGATGAAGTCGTCGTTGCTGGCGTCGATCGTCTCGAGCACCGGCTTCCACGCCGTCTCCACCAGCTGGTCGGCCCACTCGCGGGGCGTCACGCCGCTGGCCTCGGCACTGCGCATGACCTTCTGGCCGTGCTCGTCGGTGCCGGTGAGGAACCACACCTTCTCGCCGCGCTGGCGATGCCAGCGGGCCAGGACGTCGGCCGCGACCGTGGTGTAGGCGTGCCCGATGTGCGGCTTGTCGTTGACGTAGTAGATCGGCGTCGTGACGTAGAACGCCTTGCCGTCCTGACGGCTTGCGGAGGCATCGACCATGTCCGCGATCCTAGGGAACCCCTCAGTCACCGGCGACGGCGGCGGCGTAGACGACCCGCTTGGCGACTCCCGACTCCTGGGCCACCGCCGCGATCGCGTCCCTCCTGGAGGAGCCGCCCTCGACCCGCTCGGCGACCATCCGGGCCAGCTCCGCCGGCGCCAGGTCCTGTGCGGCGGCCGCCGGGGCACCGCCCACCACCAGCGTGATCTCCCCGCGTACGCCCTCCTCGGCCCAGGCGGCCAGCTCGCCCAGCCCTCCCCGGCGTACCTCCTCGTAGGTCTTGGTCAGCTCCCGGCACACCGCGGCGGAGCGCTCGGCACCGAACACCTCCGCCATCGCCGAAAGGCTCGCGGCCAGCCGGTGCGGCGCCTCGAAGAACACCATCGTCCGCCGCTCGCCGGCGACTTCGCGCAGCCGGGCCGCACGCTCGCCGGCCTTGCGCGGCAGGAAGCCCTCGAAGCAGAACCGGTCGACCGGCAGCCCGGACACCGCCAGCGCGGTCAGCACGGCCGACGGCCCGGGTACGGCGGTGACCCGGATCCCCGCCTCCACCGCCGCGGCGACCAGTCGGTATCCGGGGTCGGAGACCGACGGCATGCCCGCGTCGGTGACCAGGACGACCCGTCGCCCGGCCAGCAGCGCATCGACGAGCTCGGGGGTACGGCGGGCCTCGTTCCCCTCGAAGTACGACACCACCCGGCCGGTCGGGTGAACGCCGACGGCCGAGGTGAGCCGGTGCAGGCGCCGGGTGTCCTCCGCGGCGATCACGTCGGCGGCGGTCAGCTCGGCGGCCAGCCGCGGCGGGGCGTCGTCGAGGGAGCCGATGGGCGTGGCGGCGAGGACGAGCACCCCGGCCTCCGAACCCGCCTCACTGCCGGCCTCGGGGCCCGTCTCACGGCCTGTCGCACGGCCTGTCTCGCTGCCTGCCTGACGGGGGTTTTGCGTACGGGCCGACACGGGGCCATCCTCGCACCGCGCCGGTCAGGCCGTTCCCACCTGGTGTCCGTACGATGACCCCGATGACGACGACGGCCTCCGAGCGCGCCGGCGACGGGTCGCCCGGTCGGGCCGGCGACGCCCGCGCCGTCCCCGCCGCTGTGATGGGACGCGACCCAGACGGCAGACCCATCCCCCCGCTGCGCCAGCGGCTGTGCCCGCCCCTGCCCGACGACGGGTGGCGGGGCTGGATCGGGCCGCTGCTGATCACGGTGTTCACCGCTGTCCTGCGGCTGTGGAACCTCGGCCGGCCGGCGAAGTTCGTCTTCGACGAGACCTACTACCCCAAGGACGCGTTCAGCCTCCTGCACTTCGGGGTCGAACACCAGTTCGTGGACAAGGCCAACGAGCGCATCCTGGCCGGCGACCTGAACGTGTTCGGCGAGCCCGCGTTCGTCGTCCACCCACCGGCCGGCAAGTGGCTGATGGCGGTCGGTGAGTGGATCTTCGGCATGACGCCGTTCGGCTGGCGCTTCTGCGTGGCGCTGGTCGGCGCCCTGTCGGTGCTGGTGATGGCCCGGTTGGCACGGCGGCTCACCCGGTCCACGCTGCTCGGCTGCGTCGCGGCGTTCCTGTTCGCCGTCGACGGGCTGCACCTGGTGGAGAGCCGGATCGCGCTGATCGACCTGCCGGCGATGTTCTGGCTGCTGCTCGCGGTGGCCGCGCTGCTGATCGACCGCGACTGGGTTCGCACTCGGCTCGCGGACGCGGCCGAACCGCTCGGCCGGGTCACGCCCGGAACCTGGGGACCACCGCTGCTGTGGCGGCCGTGGCGGCTGGTGGCCGGGCTGTGCTTCGGGCTGGCCGCCGCCACCAAGTGGAACGCCGCCCTGGCGCTCGCGGCATTCGGCCTGCTGACCTGGGTGTGGGACGTCGGCGCGCGGCGGGCAGTCGGTGCGGCGTTCGCGCGCTGGGCCGGGGTGGCCCGGCTGGCCCTGGACGCGGCGGTCGCCTTCGTCACGGTCGCCGGCACCGCCGCCGTCGTCTACGTCGCGTCCTGGGCCGGGTGGTTCGCCTCACCCGACGGCTGGGACCGCACCTGGGCCGCGTCCAACCCGGCGAGCGGGCTTGCCCGGCTCGTCCCCGACGCGGTGCGCTCGCTGTGGCACTACCACGCCGAGATCATGTACTTCCACACCCACCTGACGGAGAAGCACCAGTACGCCTCCTCGCCGCTGGGATGGCTGGTCATCGCCCGGCCGGTGTCGTTCGACTGGGTCGACAACATCGGCCCGAGCAAGGGCTGCCCGACCGACCGGTGCGTCCAGGAGATCCTCGGCATCGGTACGCCGGTGCTGTGGTGGCTCGCGGTGATCGCCCTGGCCGGCTGCCTGGTCTGGTGGGTCCTGGGCCGGGACTGGCGCTTCGGCATCCCCGTGGTCGGCGTGGCCGCGACCTGGCTGCCGTGGTTTCAGTACGCCAACCGGCCGATCTTCTACTTCTACGCGATCATCATCCTGCCCTGGATGATCATCGGGCTGACCCTCGTGCTCGGCAAGGTGCTGGGGCCGCGGGACGCCTCGCCGAGACGCCGGATGTGGGGCGCCGCGGCGCTGGGCGGGGTGACGCTGCTGGTGCTGCTGAACTTCGCGTACGTCTACCCGATCCTCACCGACCAGGTGATCCCGTACGACGCCTGGCTGCGGCGGATGTGGTTCCGCTCCTGGGTCTGACCGTCCGCCCGGACAGGTTCGCCATCCTTATCCCCGCGAGCCCATCCGTGTAACAATCGTAGGGTTGAAGCCTACGGAGGTGACACCAATGGCTCGGCGTGTGGCAGGACGGGTTCCGCCGGAACTCCTGCACGGCCCGGTCAGGGTCATCCGTCCCGGCGACGCCGGCCACGTCTACCGCCACCCCCGGGCGGAGTTCGCTCGCCTTGCCCGGCAGGGCGCCCTCCACCAACTCACCCCCGGCTACTACGCGGTGGTTCCCGACCATCTCGTCGGCCAGCAGTGGTTGCCCGACCTGGAGGCGGCGGCCCTGGGCATCGCGGTCGCCGGAGCGGGGGTCGACGACGTGGCCCTGATGGGGGTGAGTGCCGCCCGCCTGCACGGCGCGATCCCCCGCGCGTTGAACGTGGGGGTGGTCGCCACCGCCAGACGCCGACGCGCCGCCACGCTGTCGGACCGCAAGGGCGAGATCATCTTCGTCACCCGAGACCCGCACGGCCTGGATCTCGAACGCGTACAGACCGAACTCGGGTCGGGCTGGATGACCACCGTGGAGCAGACCATTCTCGACCTCGCCGCCAGGCCGACATTGGGTGACGTACCCGACGAGACCGACGCCGCGGTACGTGGCCTGCTCCCGCGCGCCGACCTCGACCTCCTGCACGATCTCGCCGTGACCCAGCGGCGGACAGCGACCCTCCAGCGCGTTCTGGCCGGCGACCATGCTTGACCCACGTGAGGAAGCAGCGACTGCCGGCCGGTTCGGCGTCGCTTTGACCCAGGTGCGTCGTGACCACCTCATCTCCCACCTCCTGGCCGCGTTGAGTGCGGAACTGGCGGACAAGGTGATCTTCTTCGGCGGCACGGCGCTCTCCCGGACATTCGTGCCTGATGGCCGACTGTCCGAGGACATCGACCTGATCGCCACGGGCAGTCGGCATGAGACGGCCGGGGAGGCCGAGCGACTGCTGGTGCGTGGGGTCCGAAGGGAGTTTCCCGGCCTGCGTTGGGATCCTCCACTGAGCGCGGTCCGCGACACCGACCCTGCCGTACTTCGTACGCCCGACCTGTTGACGGTTCGGGTGCAACTGCTCGACGCGACCGGTTATCCGCCATGGCCGACGTGTCCACGTGAACTGGAACAGCGGTACTCCGACGCACCGCCCGCGACTTTGACCGTGCCGACAGTCGCATCGTTCGCCGGTTGGAAGACAACGGCATGGGATCACCGGCGCGCAGCCCGCGACCTGTACGACCTGTGGTCCCTGGTCAGCGCTGGTGGGATCGATGTCGAGGCAGTCCGGCTGTACCAGAAGTTCGGGCCCACCGGCCTTCCACCCGCCCCTGGGATCTTCGACCAGGCCCCGGAGCAACAAGCCTGGGTCCGCGATCTCTCCGCGCAGACCAGGTTGGAGGTCACGGCAGCAGAGGCATTGGAGCAGGTCAGCCGCGCCTGGTCGAAAGCGAAGGCTCGCGCAGGTAGGCGCCGGACCTAGGGAACGCGACGTGTGGGTCGCCCAACGGAAAACCGACTGCGGACGCGGGCGTCCGGGTGACATGATCCCCGCGAGTTGACGATCGGGGAGGTGCAGTGGCCGGGAATTCGAACACGCTTGGCAGACCGCGGATCGCGCTGCTGCACTGGCAGCTCGACGTCGCGTGGTCCCTGCTCGAGGTCCACCTGGGCGACCTCGACGATTCGGCCTACCTGTGGGAGCCGGCTCCCGGAGCCTGGACCGTACGCCGGCGACCGGACGAGCGGTGGACCGCAGACCGTCCGATGACCGACCTTTCCGTACACCCCGAGCCGGTCCGCACGATCGGCTGGCTGACCTGGCGGCTGGGTTCGTGGTGGGCAGAGACGTCGGTACGGTGCTTCGGCACGGAGTCCGGCGACCGCCTCCACAACGACGGGACAGCCGACGGGGCGGCCGAGGGGACGGCCGAGGGGACGGCCGGCGACTGGCCCGGAGACGGCGAGTCGACGCTGGACTGGCTGCGCACGATCCGGACCGACTGGAGCCGGGGCCTGAGCACCCTCGACGACGCCGACCTCGACTCCACCGCGCGGGCGGAGTGGCTGCAGCGGGGCACCCGGCCGTTCGGCTACGTCGCCGCCTGGGTCAACACCGAGGTCACCCGCTACGCCGCCGAGATCGGCCTGCTGGCGAGCCTGCACCGGGCGGCCACCGATCCGTGGCACCGGCCGCGAACCGGACGCCGGCCCGGCCCGGGCTGGCACCGGCACACCGCCTGAGGCGTACGGGACCTTCGGCTCTACGGCCTGTCGGCGCCCGTCGCGACAGTGAGACCAACCCGCGCTCCCGAGATCTCTCCTGAGTGAGCTGGCTGGAGTGAGATGACCGTCCACGTCGGCGACCGCATCGTCCTGGCCCACGAACCCGATCGCGTGCACCGCCGGCACGGGACGGTATGCGAGGTGCTGGGCACACCCGAGTCACCGGAGTACCGCGTGGCCTGGGACGACGGGCACGAGTCGTTCATCTGTCCGGGCCCGGAGGCCGTCGTCCTGCCCGCCGGGACCGCCGACACAGCGCACGTTCCGGAGGCCAGGAGCGACGAGGACCTCGGCGAAGGCGGAGACGGAGCCGGGGAACGGGTGGGCCGGCACGACCCGGTCGAGCGGATCATGCGTTCTCCCGTACGCACCGTCGACGCCGCGAGCTGTCTGCGGACGGCCGCCGAACTCCTCGCCGAGGCCGACGTCGGTGCGCTCGTCGTGAGCCGGAACGGCGTGCCGGTGGGCATCCTGTCCGAACGCGACATCGTCCGCGCCCTCGCCGGTGGCGGCGACCCGGACGAGGTGTGGTCGGCGGACGTGATCGGCGTGGACACCGTGTGGGCGAGCCCGAGCGACCCGATCCTGCAGGTAGCCGGGCTGATGCGCCGGCACTACGTCCGCCACGTTCCCCTGCGGACGCGGACGCGGCCGGCGACGGTGGTGGGCATCGTGTCCGCGCGCGACGTACTGGCCGTGCTTTACGACAGCCGCTGAGCTCCAGGTGTTCTAGGTCAACCGCTGGGCGCCGTCCAGCCGGCGAAGCTCGGCGATCACCAGGCCGAACACCTCGTCGACCGCCCGGTCGGCGAGCACGCTGGTGGCCTCGCCCCCGTCGTCGAAGCCGGCCTCCACGGAGAAGACCACGACCCGGGGCGGCAGGTGCAGGGACGTGAGCGCCCCCATGACTCCGCCGGGTGCGGTCGTCCCGGGCTCGGGCCGGCCGGGCCCGTGCGTCTCCATCACCGACTGCCGGATCGAACCCGGCGTACCCCCGGCTCGGGTCGACTCGACCATGATCAGCTCGTCCAGACCGCTGTCCGCGCTCAGCAGTCGTACGGGCAGATCGGTGCTGGCCAGGACCTGCACTCCCTCGACGCGCGTCCGCTCGCCGGACGCTCGCTGACCCGGGACCGACTGCCCCCCGGTCAGCCGGTCTCCGGTCAGCCGCGCCACGATTCGCGGGCCGACGTCCCAGGCACCAGGCCCGGTGCCCCCACTTCCCACGACTGCGACGGTCAACATCGGACCCTCCCCCGGCTTCGGGCCGCTGCTGGCGCATTCTCACAACGCGGCAAGGGAAACCCCTCTCGCCCGCGGCGCGGCACTGCATCGTTCACCCCCGCTGCCATGCCGCTGCGCCGAAGGGTTTCCCTTGCCACCTCACTTCAGCATCGGGCGGGGCGGCTCAGGAGAGTCGTTGGTCACCGCGCCGAGGGACGTTCGGCTGGCGCGTCCCGGTTTGCCGGAACGGGCACGCTTGCCCGCCTCGTCACCAGCTGGTGGCGAGCGGCATCCCTTCGGCGAAGCCGGCCGCGGTCTGCACGCCGACCACCGCGCGGGCGTGGAACTCCTCGATGTCGGCCGCACCGACGTAGGTGCACGAACTGCGTACGCCGGCGACGATCCCGTCGAGGACGTCCTCCACACTCGGCCGGTCCGGGTCGAGGTACATCCGGGAGGTGGAGATGCCCTCGCCGAACAGGCCCTTGCGTGCCTGCTGGAACGGCGAGTCCTCCGCGGTACGCAACGCGACCGCCCGGGCCGAGGCCATGCCGAAGCTCTCCTTGTAGAGCCGGCCGTCGGTGTCGCGGTGGGCGTCACCGGGCGACTCGTACGTCCCGGCGAACCACGAACCCACCATGACGTTGGACGCCCCGGCCGCCAGGGCGAGAGCCACGTCGCGCGGGTGGCGGACACCGCCGTCGGCCCACACGTGCTTGCCGAGTTCGCGGGCCCGGGTGGCGCACTCCAGCACCGCGGAGAACTGCGGCCGGCCCACGGCGGTCATCATCCGGGTCGTGCACATCGCGCCCGGCCCGACGCCCACCTTCACGATGTCGGCGCCGGCCTCCACCAGGTCGGTCACCCCCTCGGCGGTGGCGACGTTGCCCGCCACGACCGGGACCTGCGGGTCGAGCCGGCGGACGATACGCAGCACCTCGAGGGTGCGTTCCTGGTGCCCGTGCGCGGTGTCGATCACGAGGACGTCCACCCCGGCGGCCAGCAGAGCCTTCGCCTTGGTCTCGACGTCGCCGTTGATCCCGATCGCCGCGGCGACTCGCAGCCTGCCGGTGGAGTCGACGGCCGGGGTGTAGAGCGCGGCCCGCAGGGCGCGTTCGCGGGTGAGGAGTCCCACGATCCGTCCGTCTGTGCCGACCACCGGCGCCAGCCGGTGCCGACCGTTGTGGAGCTGGTTGAACGCGTCCTCGGCGTGGATGCCGTCGGGCAGCGAGAGCAGGTCACGCGACATCACCGAGGCCAGCTGGGCGAACCGGTCGACGCGTTCGAAATCGGCCTCGGTCACCACCCCGACGGCCCGGCCGTCCTCGACCACGACGACCGCGCCGTGGCCGCGCTTGGGCAGCAGGTTGAGCGCCTCGCCGACGGTGCCGGACGGCGCCATCGTGATCGGGGTGTCGTACACGGTGTGCCGGTCCTTGACCCAGCCGATCACCTCGGCCACCACCTCGACGGGGATGTCCTGAGGAATCACCGCCAGACCGCCGCACCGGGCGATCGTCTCCGCCATCCGCCGTCCGGACACCGAGGTCATGTTCGCCGCGACGATCGGGATGGTCGTCCCGCTGCCGTCGGACGTGCCGAGGTCGACGTCCAGGCGGGAGGAGACGAGCGAGCGGTTCGGGACGAGAAAGACGTCGCTGTAGGTGAGGTCCTGCTCGGGGACCCGATCGTGGAGGAAGCGCACATCCACCTCCTTGGGCGGCGGCCGGGGAGTCGCCGGGGACGACTCGGGACACCTGAAGATTACGGGGCGCGGAGGCCGGCGCGAACGCCGCGGCGGGACTGTCCCGACCCTCCCCGACGCCCAGGAGCGCGGCGAAACCGCACGGTCACGCAGGGCTTTCGCGACGCTTGCCGACGGGGAGTACGAACGCCGCACAACGGACCTCTGTACGCGGTCGAACTATCACAGCCTGTTCACAGCAACCCTTGAGGCTACGCACAGGATCCGCGATGACGATGCCCGCATGACGCGTACGACTCCGGCTGCCCGAACGGACTCCCCCGGCTCACCGGACCTTCGCCCCGGCGGCTCGCCCGGTGGCTCGCTCGGCGGCTCGACCGGCCCCGCGGCCGCGGCCGGAGCCTCCCTGCGCCGCGCCGACGGCGGACCGGTCCGGGTGCTGGTTGTCGACGACGAACCGACCCTCACCGACCTGCTGGCGATGGCGTTGCGCTACGAGGGCTGGGAGGTACGCACCGCCGGGGCCGGACGCGACGGCGTCCGCGTCGCCCGGGAGTTCCAGCCGGACGCGGTGGTGCTGGACGTGATGCTGCCCGACCTGGACGGCCTGGACGTGCTGCACCGGATGCGGGCCGAGGACCCTCGGGTGCCCGTGCTCTTCCTCACCGCCAAGGACGCGGTGGAGGACCGGATCGCCGGGCTGACCGCGGGCGGCGACGACTACGTGACCAAGCCGTTCAGCCTGGAGGAGGTCGTGGCCCGGCTGCGCGGCCTGATGCGGCGTACGGTCGCCACGATGACCCGCGAGGACGCGCTGCTGGTCGTCGGCGACCTCACTCTCGACGAGGACAGTCACGAGGTACGCCGGTCAGGTGAACTGGTCACCCTCACCGCCACGGAGTTCGAACTGCTGCGCTATCTGATGCGCAATCCGCGGCGGGTGCTGAGCAAGGCACAGATCCTGGACCGCGTGTGGAGTTACGACTTCGGCGGCCAGGCCAACGTCGTGGAGCTCTACATCTCCTACCTGCGCAAGAAGATCGACGCCGGACGGGCACCGATGATCCACACCATGCGCGGCGCGGGCTACGTGCTCAAACCGGCCTTCTGAGGGCGCCGTGAGCACTGTCAAGCAAGTGTTGACGCCGAGCGGGTGGACGCTGCGGACCCGGCTGGTCGCCGCACTGACGGCGGTGACGTTGCTTGTGTGTGCCGTGGTGGCGACGGTCACGCTGCTGGCGTTGCACAACTCGCTCACGAACCAGCTCGACCACCAGCTCGACGCGGCCGTCCTCCGCACCCAGTCCGCGGAGGGCCCCGACCCGATCCGGCGCCGGCCACCGGATCAGCCCGGCCCGCCGGGCTTCCTCTCAGGACCGGGCGCCGGGGTGGGCACCCTCGGTGCACGGCTGGTGGACGGGACGGTCAGCGGCGCCGGCATCGTGGACTCCTCGGGTCACGTTCTCGAGCTCTCCTCAGCCACCGCTGCCGCCCTGACGCGGCTTCCGGTCGACCATCACCCGCACACCCTCGACCTCGCCGGGCTGGGCAGCTACCGGCTGGTCGCGGCCCGGGCGTCGGACGGCGACGTGCTCGTCACCGGGCTCTCGCTGGAGCCGGCGAACCACACCGTCATGCAGGTGGCGGGCGTCGTCGCCGGGGTCGCCGCGCTGGGCCTGCTGGCCGCCTTCCTCGCCGGCGCCACGATCGTGCGGCGCAGCCTGCGGCCGCTGAACCGCGTTGCCGCCACCGCCACCCGGGTGGCCCAGCTCCCTCTGCACGAGGGCGAGGTGGCCCTGTCCGAACGCGTCCCCGCGGTGGACACCGATCCACGAACGGAGGTCGGCCGGGTCGGCGCCGCCCTCAACCTGATGCTCGGCCACGTCGCCGCCGCGCTCGCCGCCCGGCACCAGAGCGAGACCAGGGTCCGGCAGTTCGTCGCCGACGCCAGTCACGAACTGCGGACACCGCTGGCGGCGATCCGCGGCTATGCCGAGGTGACCCGGCGCGGCCACGAGGAGGTCCCCGACGACGTGGCGTACGCGATCGGGCGGGTGGAGTCCGAGGCGGCCCGGATGACGGCACTGGTGGACGACCTGTTGTTGCTGGCCCGGCTGGACGCCGGCCGGCCGCTGGCCCGCGACCAGGTGGACGTGTCCTGCCTGCTGGTGGACGCCGTCAACGACGCCCGGGTGGCCGGTCCGGACCATCGGTGGGAGCTGCGCCTGCCCGCCGAGGCGCTGGTCGTCACCGGCGACCAGCACCGGCTGCACCAGGTGCTGGCCAACCTGCTCACCAACGCCCGTACGCACACCCCGCCCGGCACCCGGGTCGTCGTCAGCCTCGCGCGGACGGGCACGCGGGTGCGGATCAGTGTGTGTGACGGGGGGCCGGGCATTCCGACCGAGCTCCTGCCGGTCGTCTTCGAGCGCTTCGCCCGCGGCGACACCTCCCGGTCACGGGCGGCCGGGAGCACCGGCCTCGGGCTCGCGATCGTGTCCGCGGTGACCGAGGCACACCACGGGCAAGTACGAGTTGACAGCGAGGCGGGCCGGACGGAGTTCACGCTGGAACTGCCCGTACGGCCGCCACTGGAATCGCACAGCCCGGCCACAGCCGGTCGTTAGCTCCCGCACAGCCGGCCCGAAGACGCTTGCGGGCATGACGACGACACTCCTGCGCCGGACCGACGACCCACGGTGGGTTCGCCCGGCTCTGCTCGGCCTCCTCGTGGCCACCGGCGTTCTCTACCTGTGGGGGCTCGGCGCCTCCGGCTGGGCCAACAGCTTCTACTCCGCGGCCGTCCAGGCGGGCTCGGTGAGCTGGAAGGCCTTCTTCTACGGGTCCTCCGACGCCGCCAACTCCATCACCGTGGACAAGCCGCCCGCCTCCCTGTGGCTGATGGCCCTGTCCGTAAGGGCCTTCGGGCTCAGCTCGTGGAGCATCCTGGTGCCGCAGGCGCTGGCCGGCGTGGCGTCGGTGGGCGTTCTCTACGCGACCGTACGCCGGTGGTTCTCCCCGGCCGCGGGCCTGCTGGCCGGTCTGGTGCTGGCGACCACACCCGTTGCCACGTTGATGTTCCGGTTCAACAACCCGGACGCGCTGCTGGTCCTGCTGCTCGTGCTCGCCGCCTACGCGACCGTGCGGGCAACCGAGCGCGCGAGCACGAAGTGGCTGATGCTCGCGGGCGTGCTCGTCGGGTTCGGGTTCCTGACCAAGATGCTGCAGGCGCTGCTCGTCATGCCCGCGCTCGCGCTGGTCTTCCTGCTCGCCGCGCCCGCGGGGCTGTGGCGACGCGTCGGTCAGCTGCTCCTCGCCGGGCTGGCCATGGTGGTCGGCGCCGGCTGGTGGATAGCGATCGTCGAGCTCGTACCGGCGAAGTACCGGCCCTACGTCGGCGGCTCGCAGGCCAACAGCATTCTCGAACTGACGTTGGGCTACAACGGGCTGGGCAGGTTGACCGGGAACGAGACGGGCAGCGTCGGACCCGGCGCCCAGTCGGGTGGTTTCGGCGGCGGTGGCGGACCGGGTGGCGGGTTCGGCGGGCAGACCGGGCTGGGCAGGTTGTTCGCCTCGGAGATGGGCGGGCAGATCTCCTGGCTGCTCCCCGCGGCGCTGGCGTTCCTCCTCGCCGGTCTGTGGCTGACCCGGCGGGCGCCGCGGACCGACCGCACCCGCGCGGGCCTGCTGCTGTGGGGCGGCTGGCTGGTGGTCACCGCGCTGGTGTTCAGCTTCATGCAGGGCATCATCCACGCGTACTACACGGTCGCCCTGGCACCCGCGATCTCCGCACTGGTGGGCATCGGATCCCTGTGGATGTGGCGCATGCGCGACCGGCTTCCGGCCCGGATCGTGCTGGCCGTCGTTGTGGTTGGATCGGCGGTGTGGTCGTACGTCCTGCTGGGTCGTACACCGGACTGGAACCCCTGGCTGCGTCCCGCCGTGCTCGCCGCGGGCGGGGTGGCGGCACTGGGACTCCTCGCCGGCACCCGACGGTACGCGGTGGCCCGGGTGGCCGCCGTTGTGGCCATGGCCGCGGTGCTTGCCGGTCCGCTGAGCTACTCCGTCGCCACGGCGTCCACCGGGCAGGGCGGGTCGATCCCGTCGGCCGGACCGGCCGGGCAGGGCGGACAAGGCGGGCCTGGCGGCGGACCCGGCGGGATGGGTGGCCCCGGCATGCGGCGCGACGGAAACCTCGACGCGGCAGGGGGACTCCCGGCCGGACCGCCACCCGGCGGCGGTGCCGCACAGGCACCCGCAGGTCAGGCGTCCGGTGGTCAGGCGTCCGGTGGTCAGGCGTCCGGTGGTCAGGCGTCCGGTGGTCAGGCACCGACAGGCCAGGCCGGCCAGGCCCGCGGCGGCGGGGCAGGTGGGATGGGCGCGCTGCTGAACGGCAGCAACCCCGGTGCGAAACTCACCACGATGCTCAGGAAGGACAGCGGCTCCTACACCTGGGTGGCCGCGACGGTGGGCTCCAACAGCGCCTCCGGCTACCAGCTCGCCACCGGTGAGCCGGTGATGCCGATCGGCGGCTTCAACGGCAGCGATCCCTCCCCCACACTCGCGCAGTTCAAGGCCTACGTCGCGGCCGGGAAGGTCCACTACTTCATCGGCGGCGGTCTGGCCGACCTGGGATCGGAGCAAGGTACGTCCGGAAGCATCCAGACCGCGGGCCGGGGCGGCTTCCCCGGGGCGCGCGGCGGCACGAACTCCACCTCGGGTCAGATCGCGGCCTGGGTCGCGGCCAACTTCTCCTCCACGACCGTCGACGGGGTGCAGATCTACGACCTGACCGCGCAGAACACTGCGAGCACCACCGGGAGCACCGCAAGCAGCAGTTGACGCTGAACGCGGTGCTGTACACCAGCACGAGCCACGTCCCCGGCGACCGGCACGCCCCGCCGGTCGCCGGGGATGGAGGCGTTTCTGCAAGTAGACAAGGGCTTGTCGCGTCACAGCACGCCCACAGCCTCACCACACGCCGACCACAGCGCCTCCGTCAACTCTGGCTTGCATGACGACCACGACGACTGTCACGACCCCAACCACAGCCGCCCACGCCGTACGCCACGACGACCGATCGGACCCGGGCAGACCCGTGGTCGACGTGGTGATTCCCGTTCACAACGAGGAGATCGACCTGCCACGGTGCGTACGCCGGCTGCGCGAGCACCTGCGTGCGTACGTCCCGTACCCGTGCCGCATCACCATCGCCGACAACGCCAGCACCGACGCCACCTGGCCGATCGCCACCGAGCTCGCGGCGGAGTACCCCGAGGTGGAGGTCGTTCACCTGGACCTGAAGGGTCGCGGCCGGGCGCTGCGGACGGTGTGGATGGACTCTCCGGCGCCCGTACTCGCCTACATGGACGTGGACCTGTCCACCGACCTGGCAGCTCTGCTCCCACTGCTCGCGCCGCTCCTTTCCGGGCACTCCGACCTCGCTATCGGCACCCGCCTCACCCGGCAGTCACGCGTCCTGCGCGGACCCAAACGCGAAATCGTCTCCCGCTGCTACAACCTTCTGCTGCGCGGAACGCTGGTGGCCCGGTTCTCCGACGCGCAGTGCGGGTTCAAGGCGATCCGTGCCGACGTCGCTCGCCGGCTGCTTCCGCTGGTCGAGGACACCGGGTGGTTCTTCGACACCGAGCTCCTGGTCATCGCCGAACGCGCCGGCCTGCGTATCCACGAGGTTCCGGTGGACTGGACCGACGACCCGGACAGCCGGGTGGACATCGTGGCCACCGCCCTGGACGACCTGCGGGGCATCGCCCGCCTGGGGCGCGCGTTCACCACCAGCCGGCTGCCGCTGGGTCGGATCCGGGCGGAGTTCGGCCGCGGCCGTCCCGAACCACTCGCCGCGGGGGTGCCCGCCGGCCTGTCCCGCCAGTTGCTGCGCTTCGGCGCGGTCGGAGCGGTGAGCACGCTCGCCTACCTGGGCCTGTTCGTCGCGCTCCGCCCCGGTGTCGGCGCCCAGGCGGCCAACCTGCTCGCACTGCTGGTCACCGCGGTCGCCAACACGGCCGCGAACCGCCGGCTCACGTTCGGCGTGCGGGGCCGGGAGGCGGTCGGCCGCCACCAGGCGCAGGGCCTGCTGGTGTTCGGCCTGGGACTCGCGCTCACCAGCGGCTCGCTCGCGCTCCTGCACGCCGGGACGGCGGCACCCGGCCGCGGCGTCGAACTGGCCGTCGTGGTCGCCGCCAACCTGACCGCGACACTGCTGCGGTTCCTCCTGCTGCGCCACTGGGTGTTCCGGGCCGCGTGACCCCGGCGGGCCATGGTGCGAAGGTAGGACGCGACGACCCCGGTCCGAAGCCGAGCCGAACCCGTACCGACAGCGAAGGTGGAACCCATGACCCTCGAATCCACACCCACCACGTCGGGATCCCGTGACGGGCAGCGTTCCCCGTCGGCGGTGCGCACCGCGGAGTACCCCTGGATCCACGCCGACGGCCGGGTGACGTTCGCCGTGCCGGCGCCGTCCGCGCGTACGGTCGAGCTTCAACCCGGCGGCCACGAGAGCGGGCTGGCCGCCGGGTCGACGCTGCCGTTCACCCGCGGCGAGGACGGGATGTGGACGCTGACCACGCCGCCGGTCGCGCCCGGCTTCTACTACTACTGGCTGCTGGTCGACGGCGTACCCACCAACGACCCCAACACCGAGACGTTCTTCGGCTACGGCCGGCCCACCAGCGGCCTGGAGGTGCCCGACCCGGACACCGACTTCCACGATCTGCTGGACGTGCCGCACGGCGAGGTGCGGACGCGGTGGTTCCGCGCGGCGACCACCGGCGGCTGGCGGCGCTGCCTGGTCTACACACCGCCGGGGTACGACGACGACCCGGGCAGGCGCTACCCCGTTCTCTACCTGCAGCACGGCGCCGGGGAGGACGAGCGCGGCTGGACCACCCAGGGCAGGGCCAACTTCATCCTGGACAACCTCCTCGACCGGGGGCAGGCCGAGCAGATGATCGTGGTGATGAACAACGGGTACACGCTGAAGCCGGGCGAGGTGCCGGCCACCCCGGGGTCCATACCGGAACTGTCCGAACGCCTGCTCAACGCGTTCGGCGACCTGCTCGTGCGCGACGTCGTACCCATGGTCGACGCCACCTACCGCACCATCCCGGACCGACGTTCGCGTGCCCTGGCCGGGCTCTCCATGGGCGGCCGGCAGGCGCTGTCCGTGGGGCTGACCAACCCGGACACCTTCGCGAGCGTCGTGGCGCTCAGCGCCGCGGTGTTCGACCCGATCGACCCGGAGGCGGCGTTCGGTGGCGCGCTGGCCGACGCGGACGCGTTCAACGCGCGGACCAGGCTGCTGTGGCTGTCCGCCGGCACCGGCGAGCAGAGGTTCGACGAGGCGCTCACCTCGATGGAGGCGGTGCTCGGCAAGCAGGGCATCCACCACCGGACCTACCGCTCACCGGACACGGCACACGAGTGGCAGACCTGGCGGCGGAGCCTCTACAACGTCGCGCCGCTGCTGTTCCGCGACTGACGTGCGACCGCTCGCTCAGCCGTCGTCCGGATCGTCGTCGCCGGTCCCGATGACGATCCCGAGTGCCCCGGCAAGTGCGTAGCTCAACGCCACCAGGTCGTCGGGATCGATCACGGCTCCGCGCAGGTTGGCCACGCTGCGCAGGCCGGCGAGGACGCAGTTGCGCAGCCGGGCCCCGGTCAGGTCTGCGTGCGCGAACTGCGCACCGGACAGGTCACAGTCGTCGAACCGCGCGTTGCGGAGGTCGGCGTTGGTGAAGTCGACCTGGGTGAGCCGGCAGCCGGCGAAACGGACCCCGGTCAGCGTGCTGAACCGGAACGCCGACAGGTCCAGCCGGCACTGGTCGAAGACGACGTCCCGGAGGGTCCCGTCGGTCCAGTGCAGACCGGTGGTGCGCAGACCGCGAAGCTCACACCGGATCAGCGAGGAGCTCGTCGTGGTGACGTTGGCGAGGTCGCAGCGTTCGAACCGGCAGTCGGCGAACGTCGACTTCATGAATGCGCCACCGCGGAGCTCGACGCCCTCGAAGACGCACTCCTCGACGTCGCAGGAGGTGACGTCGCGCTCGGCGAGGTCGAGGTCGGTGTAGGCGAGCCGGCGCAGGTGACCCTCGTCGGTCAGGTCGTCGTCCGGGAGTACCGCGGGGGTCAGGGTCTTCGGCAGCTGGGGCCTGGCCGGCCGGCGGCGGGCGGGGCGCGCGGATCGGGCGGGTGGCGGCATGCACCGACCCTACGAGTCACCACCCCCGGCGCCTGCCGGCACCGGCGTACGCACGACTCGGAGGCCGTCCTCGGACATCTCGATCACCCTCGCCGAGCCTCGCTGTCACCTGTGGCGGCCCACCAGGGCCACCACTACCCCCGCGACGCCCCAGAAGAAGGTCATGTCCACGAGCTTGGATCCCGGCGGTCGCCGGGTCCATAGGCGGAAATACTCAACATCCGCTCCTGGAACTCATCCCCGCCGCCGGCGCCGCGCCGCTCCCGAACCAGCCCCCACCTCCGACATACGGGCGTGGGTAGCGCACTTCAACATCCACCACCGTCGCCGCCTCCCCCTCCGCCGTCACCACCACCGCCGCAGTCTCCGCCGCCCCCTCCGCCGCCGTCGCCGTAGAACCCGCTACCGCCATGGCTGGTACCCCGACCTCCGTCCCACGGCACGGAGTGGGTGAAGGGCAGGGTCGGGCCGTGATCCTTGGTCCCTTTCATCTGCCGCTTCCTGTCCGAGCGGCCGTCAGAGAAGTGCGCGAGGAGGAGCAGGAGTATCACTCCGATGATCCACGTGCCCAGGAAGTAGCCCATGGCACCGAGGATGAGTCCGGGCAGCGGCAATGTCCATGGGGCGGACGAGCCGGGCCGAGCGGTGTGTTCCACCCGGTGACCGGCGCCTTGTCGGTGCCTTCGAGTACTGGGAAACTTCCCTCGCCCGTCGTGTACTTCCGACGTCAGCGAGTGGGGGATCAATGGAGAGCATCACCAAGAACCGCCAGTCACCGCAGACCCTCAAGGCGATGGTCGCGCGCGCCTACGGCCCGGACCAGGTGCCGGCCGACGACGAGTGGGTGAGCGAGCTGGGGCACGGCTGGTTCAACGTCGCGTACCAGATCCGCCTCCGCGACGGCTCGAACGTCGTCGTCAAGATCGCGCCTCCGGCCGGGGTCGAGGTGATGACGTACGAACGCGGTGCGATGGCCATCGAGCTGGCCGCGCTGCGCCTCGTCCGGGAGCGGACAACCGTGCCCGTGCCGACGGTCGACTTCGCCGACAGCAGTCACGACCTCTGCGACGCCGACTACTTCTTCATGCCGTACATCGACGCCGACAACCTCGGCATCGTCAAGAAGAACTTGACACCGACCTGTCTGGATGCGTACCAGGAGGCGCTCGGTGCGGCCAACCGCGAGCTCAACTCGATCCGTGGCAGGGCGTTCGGGCCGCTCGCCGGGCCGGGTGATCAGAGCTGGCGCGTGGTGTTCACCGGCATGTTCGAGGACGTGCTCCGCGACGGCGAACGCCGCCAGGTCGACGTCGGCTGGGACTACGACGTCGTACGCGAGGTGTTCGCGGCCCACGCCGGCACCCTGGACGAGGTGGTCGAACCGAGGTACGTCGAGTGGGACCTGTGGGACGGCAACGTCATGGTCCGCGACGGGAAGATCGTGAGCATCATCGACCACGAGCGCGCGTTCTACGGCGATCCGCTGATCGAGGCGGGTTTCGTGCCCACCCAGCTCGCGGCGTTCGGTGACGCCACGGCGTTCATGCGCGGTTACGGGCAAGGCGAACTGACCGAGACCGAGCAGGTACGCCGGCAGCTGTACTGCCTGCACCTGGCGCTCATCATGGTGATCGAGACCGTCTACCGAGGGCACACCGACAGCGGTCAGTACGACTGGGCGCGGGAGCAGGTGGCCGACCTCATGACGCGGTTCGGCCGCCGTGCCCGATGAACGCTCGGTGAGTGCGCGGTGAGTGCACCCCCGGGCAGGCGTTCGGCGATCGACCACGCCTCGGCGCTGGGCACCGCGCCGGTCGGCCGGCTGCTGTGGCACGCGTGCTCGCAGACCACCCTGTCCGTGGGCGTCTACGGGATCTACGCGCTGACCAACGCGTGGTTCGTCGCGCGCGGCGTGGGGCCGCTCGCCATGGCCGCGGTCAACCTGGTCACTCCCGTGCTGCTGGTGCTCGGCGCCGTCTCGACGACGGTCGGCGTCGGCGGTGCCTCGCTGGTGTCCCGCAGTCTCGGGGCGAACGATCCGCGCTCGGCCGCACGGGCTGCCGGCAATGCGTTCGTGGTGTTCTGGGCGACCGCCGTCGCGGTGACCGTCGTGGGGCTGGTCGCGCTGGACCCGCTGCTCACGTTGCTCGGCGCGGTCGGGAACACGCGCACACTGGCGGCGGATTACGCGATCGTCATTCTCGCCGGAGCCATCATCTCCACCGGATTCTCCAGCCTGGTAAGGGCCGAGGGCCGGATGAGATTCTCGACCCTGCTGTGGCTGGTTCCGATCCTGGTGCAGATCACGCTCGATCCGCTGCTGATCTTCGGGTTCCACCTCGGCGTGCGCGGCGCGGCACTCGGCACCGTCGGCGGCCAGGCGGTGTCCGCGGTGATGAGCCTGTGGTTCTTCTTCGTCCAGCGGCACCGGCCCTACCGGATCGGCCTGGCCGACCTGCGCCCGCATCCCCCGACGATCCGGGCTCTGCTCGGCGTCGGCGCGCCGTCGTTCCTCGCCGGCTTCGGCGCCACGATGCTGGCGGTGCTCGTCAACACGACGCTCGCGCGTACCGGCGGCGCGACCGCACTGGCGGCGTTCGCCGTGTGTGCACGGATTAAGACGTTCGCGATGATGCCGCAACTCGGCATCAGCCAGGGCCTGCAACCTGTGGTCGGCTACAACGCCGGGCGAGGGTTGTACGACAGGGTGCTGCGCGCACGGACCCTCTCCCTGCGCGCCACGGTCGGCTACGGCGTACTCGTCCTCGTCGCGGTCGTCGTGTTCGCCGGCCCGCTCGTGGCGGCGTTCGTCGACGACCCCGACGTCGCGGCGACGACCCGGAACGCCCTGCGCATCATCGCGCTCGGGTTCGCCGTCGCCGGGGTCGCACCGCTGGTGTCGGCGTACTTCCAGTCGCTGGCGCGACCGCGGCCGTCGTACCTGATCTCGGTCGGTACGATCCTGGCGATCAAGGTCCCGCTCGTGGTCGCGCTCAGCCACACGGGTTCGTCGGGAGTGTGGATCAGCCTGGCAGTGGGGGAACTCGCGTCGGCGCTGGCCGCGCTGGTCGTCCTGCGACGGGTCCGGCTCGGTGACGCCTCCGGCAGACTGGACCGGTGGCTTTGATCCTTCCGGTCGAGGACGCCTGCTCGTTCTGCGCCTACCTCTCCGGGCAGGGCGAAGTAGACCCTAGAAGGTGAAGTCCTCCGGCGCGCCCTCGCCGACCCGGCCGTCCACGGCCTCGCGCAGGACGTCCGCGTGACCGGTGTGCCGGGCGTACTCCTCGATCATGTCCAGGAGCATGGCGCGGACGGTGGGCGTACGGCCGTCCGGCCAGGTGAAGGAGGACGGTCCGTCGAGCCCGCGCTCCGCGATGACCTCGGCGACTAGCGTGCGCGACCGTTCGACACCGCGACGCCACAGTGCGTAGACGTCTTCGGCGGAGTCGAGTGCCCCGGTACGCCATTCCCAGTCGGGGTCGGAGTCGAAGTCCACCGCGTCCCAGGGGTCTCCGTACTCCTGGCCGGCGAGCTTCACGGCGAGCCAGTCCGCCTCGACCAACGCCACGTGCTTGACCAGGCCGCCGAGCGTCATCGTGCTGGCGGCCGTCGTCGCGCGCAGCCCCTTCTCGTCCAGGCCGTACGTCTTCCAGGCGAAGGTCCGCCGGTTGCGTTCGAGTACCGACAGCAGCGACTCGGCCTCGGTCTGGGGCGCCGACGGGGACGGCTGCGGGGAAGCTTCGCTCATGGCCGGGGAGCATAGCCACATGTTCGTGATCACTCCGCACAGGTCTCAGGGCGCTGTCCTGGTTGGCGTCGGGAACCGGTGCCGCGGCCCGAGCGGCACGCCTGGGTACGCTCGCTGGATGGCTGAGGCAATGTCTGGTGGCCGCTTCGCGAAGCCGGTGCGCCGGGGAGACTCGGTGGAACGCGACTTTCGGCACGCAAACCCCAACGTGCACGCGCTGTTGCGGCATTTCGAGAACGTGGGATTCGAACTCGCGCCGCGGTTTCTCGGTGTCAGCGCCGACGGAAGCCGGGAGGTACTCAGCTTCGTCGAGGGTGAGACCGGCTATCCCCCGCTGCCGGCCGCACAACGGTCGGACGAGGCGCTGATGGAGGTCGCCCACGCGATTCGCGCCATGCACGACGCGACCCAGGGCTTCGAGCCGGTGGACCCGGCCACCTGGCACCACCAGGACGTCGCCATGCCCACCCGGATCGACTGCATCGGCCACCACGACCTGGCGCCGTGGAACATCGTCTTCGACGGCAGCCGGGTCGTCGGCATCCTCGACTGGGACCGCATCGGGCCTTCCAACCGGGTATGGGATCTGGCCTACGCGGCGCACCAGTTCGTACCCTTCCACCCTCCCGCGGGCCTGAAGGCGTTCGGCTGGGACACCGAGCCGGACCGCGCCGCCAGGCTGAGGATGTTCGCGGAGGCCTACGGCGGCGGGGTGACGCCGGCGGAGATCGTCGACCTCGCGGCGCTGCGGCTGCTCTCGATCGGGGCCTACATCGAAGGGCGGGTACGCGCCGGGGACTCGAGCTTCGAGGTACACCGCGAGGAGGATCACGCGCGGGGCTACCGGATCGCGGCCGAGTACGTGCTGGCCAACCGGGCGGCCCTGCTCGGCTGAACGCGGCCGGCGGGACCCCGCTGGACCAGCGTCGTCGGGTGAACGGGGCTCCTCGAACACCCACGCGAGTGCCCGGCCGATCCCGGTCGTACGGAGAAACCCGGGACGGCACCGCTGTAACGTCGGCTGGCCGCGTTCTCAGGGGGCTTCGGGTGTCGGTGCAGCAGGTCAGTGTGCGGGGACATCGCGACTTCCAGCGGCTGTGGGCAGGCCTGGCGGTCAGCCAGCTCGGCTCGGCCGTCGGCGGAGTGGCCCTGCCGATCGTCGCCGTGACGGACGTGCACGCGTCGACCTTCCAGATCTCGCTGCTCGCGGGGTTCACCGCGATCACCACGGCCCTGCTCGCGTTTCCGATGGGCAACTTCGTGGAGTTCCGGCGCAAGCGGCCGGTGATGATCACAGCCGACGTCGCCCGTTTCGTAAGCCTGGCCAGCGTCCCGCTGGCCGGACTGTCGCACGCCCTGACGTTCGCTCAGCTGTGTGTGGTCGCGGTGGTCAACGCGACCAGCGGCATCGCCTTCGGTGGCGCGGCCCAGGCACACCTGAAGGCCCTGGTGTCAACGGAGCGCCTCGTCGACGCGAACGGACGACTGGAGTCCACCAACTGGCTGCGCATGTCGGTCGGTCCCTCGCTCGGAGGCGCGCTCGTCGGCCTGCTCACCGCGCTCGGCACTCTTCTGATCGACGCCGTGTCCTTCCTCGCCAGCGCGCTGGCCATCCGCCTGATCCGTCAACCCGAGCCTGCGCCACCCGTCCGCGACAGCGAGCGGTCCCGGCGCAGCGAACTCGCGGGAGGACTTCACTTCGTGTGGGGACACCCGGCCCTGCGCAACATGCTGATCAGCTGGGTCTGTTTCGCGGGCGCGATAGCGATGTCGGGACCTGTCACCACGATCTTCTACCTGCGCGAGCTGCACTTCACGGCTTTCCAGTACGGCCTGCTGATGGGACTGCCGTCCCTGGGCGGAGTCGCCGGTGCGCGGCTCACCCGCAGAATGGTCGCCCGGTTCGGGTCGGTGCCGGTCCTGTGGTGGGCCAGCGTGCTTCGAGGACCGTGGAACTTCCTCATCCCGCTCGCCGCACCCGGCCTGATCGGTCTGGTCCAGTGCGCCGTCGGCTTCGCGGGCCTGCTGTTCTTCGCCGCGATGGCGAACTCCACCATGGCCGGCTACCGCCAGCTCGCCACACCGGACCACCTGATGTCACGCGTGTCCACGCTCTGGGTCTTCGCCACCACGGTCGCCCAGCCGCTGTTCATTCTCGTGGGTGGGCTGACGGCCGCCCAGCTCGGCTCGCGCGTGACCCTGGTCGTCTCGGCGGTGTTGGTGTGCGGTACGGCGTTCCTGCTGCCGCGGCACGAGATCACCAACCGGTGAAGGACGATGCAGTCGCCTGGCTCGCCCACGGTGCCTCTATGGTGAGCCGATGACGTCGGTCAAGCAGGTCCAGGTCACCTTCGACTGCGCAGAACCTGAGCGTGTCGCTCGCTTCTGGTGCGAGGTGCTGGGGTATGTCGTACCGCAGCCACCGGAGGGATTCGCTACCTGGGACGATTTCGATCGCTCGCTGCCGGCCGAGCACCAGGGTTCGGCGTTCGCCTGCATCGATCCCTCAGGCGTGGGCCCGCGACTGTACTTCCAGCGCGTCCCCGAGGGCAAGGTCGTCAAGAACAGGCTGCACCTTGACGTACGGGTCGGCACCGGGCTCGTCGGTGAGGAGCGCCTGGCAGCGCTGGAGTCCGAATGCACCCGACTGGTCGCGCTCGGGGCGGTGCGCGAGCGGCTGCTGCCCGCCGATGACCACAACGAGTCGTGCATCGTGATGCAGGACGTCGAGGGCAACGAGTTCTGCCTCGACTGAGTTCGGGCGAGAGGTAGGGGCTGCTCGGCTGGAGGGCGATCATCACGCGAGTAGCGTGGGTCATCGTGACCGCCGAATGGACAGCTCCTCCGGTCGAGCGCGCCGGCCCGGATCACGTTGCCGCCGAGCGCAGGGCACTAGAGCAGTGGCTCGACTACCACCGCGACACCTTGCTGATGAAGTGCGCCGGGATGACGCCCGAGCGACTGAAGCTGCGTGGGGTTCCGTCGTCCAACCTCTCGCTGCTCGGTCTGGTGAGGCACCTGGCCGACGCCGAGCGCGGATGGTTCCGCCAGTGCGCTGCCGGCCAGGACGTGCCCGACCTGTACTGGACCGAGGCCGACAGCGGCGCCGACTTCAACAACGTCGAGGCAGCCGAAGCCGAGGCCGACCTTGACCTCTACCGGCGCGAGATCGTCGCGGCGCGCGAGGCGGTGGCCGGCAAGGGGCTCGATGACGTCGTGCCCTTCCGATGGGGCGGCCCCGACCGTGACCTGCGGTGGATCTACCTGCACATGATCGAGGAGTACGCACGCCACAACGGCCATGCCGATCTGATTCGCGAAGCCATCGACGGTGTGACCGGGGACTAGCGTTCAGGCAAAGTGGTGGCCCGTCCACAGTCGGTCGCTCCGTGCGTTCTCGTTCAAACCCATGTGCCGGAAGGTCTCCCAAGGACCGCTACGCGTCGACACCCGTCGTTCGTACTCCGCCTGCACTCGAAGCACCACCTGGACCAGCTCGCCAGTGGAAATGCCGGCTCCGGTCGCGAAGGCCTCGAGACGTGCGCCTCGATCAGGCGGACTCGGGAAGCCTCGTTCGCCGGCTCGGTCGTCATCCATCAGCGGCACGGTGAACCAGGCCAGGTGGCCGGTGTCATACCAAGGATCGCCCGGCCCTGCGAAGTCCCAATCCAGTACGCCCACGACCTGATGCCGGGCGCCCCACAAGAGGTTCCAAGGGCCCAGGTCACCATGCTGCAACGCCTCGCCCGGTTTGGGAGCGCCCTCCGCAAACTGCCATTGCGCATCCGACGGACACCGGTAAGCAGCCAAGAGCGTTCGTAGGCGGCGCGCGAGCCGACCCAGCTTTTCAGCGCCTTCGTCGCTCAGGATCTCGGGAATGAACGGGAAGCCTTGGTCACGTCCTTGGATGTAGCTCAGCACCTCCCGACCTTGTGGGTCGACACCGCGTGGCTCAGGCGCGAGATCGAACCCCCTGGCTCGGAGGTCGTGCAGGAGGTGCTGGACAGATCGGGTCCAGGAACCAGCCGGACGCCGAACTGTGTCGCCAACGCGAACAAGGTCTCGATTCTCCAGACCCGCGCCGGAGATCGGCTCCTCCCGGTGCCTATCCATGTCTGCACCCTCGCGGAAGGTCGGCGCCACCGCAAGGTGGACCGATCACGGCGGCTTGGAGTGCCAGCAGTTGTACTTTGCTGCTGTACGAACGCGCGAAGGCCCTGCCGGGTGATCCCGACAGGGCCTTCGACCTGTGGTGGAGCTGAGGGGATTTGAACCCCTGACCCCCTCGATGCGAACGAGGTGCGCTACCGGACTGCGCTACAGCCCCATCCCGTGTCACGTCCCCCGCGGTGTGCGTCGCGGGCGGCGAACGACCAAGACGATAGCACGCGCACTCACCCAGAACGCCACCGCATCCACTGCCCCGGCGGGGACAGATCGACCGGAATCCGGCTCAGTCGCCCACTGCCCGCCAGCCACCGTCGCCGCTGTTCTGCTCGCCGTTGCCGGACCGCCGGTCCGCGTCGGAACGATCATCGGCGCCGGACTCGTCGAGCAGCATCTTGGGCGCGTTCTCCGGCCGGGGCAGCAGGCCGTCGGCCGACGGTCCGCCGGCGGCCCAGACGCCCGACTGGGCGAGATCGACCGTACGGACGGTACGCGGCGCCTTGGCCTTGGTGACGTACGTCGGCAACGGCACCCGCACCGGGTCCCACAGCTCACCGGACGGCGCCGGCGCCTCGGCGGCGGTGGCAGGCGGAGCGGAGGGAGTGGAGGGTGCAGACGGTACGGACGGTACGGACGGTACGGACGGTACGGACGGTACGGACGGTTCGTGGGCGGCAGCGGTGACCGGGAACGCCTCGACGGCGGCGTAGCGGCGCCGGTCCTGGTCGACGTCAGGCCCGGCCAGCCGCTCGGGCTCCCGATCGACACGGGCGGGCCTCGCGTGCCGGGAAACTGTCCGCGGTGACGGCACCTCGCGACGGTCGTCGGCGCCCCGCCTGTCGTTGAGACCCCGCCGGTCGTCGGTCACGCGACGGGCCACCGGCTCGTCCGCCGAGCGGCGCGTCCGCTCCCGTCGAGCGGCGGCGGCCGACACCACCAGGAACCCGGCGGTCAGCCCGACCGGCACCAGGACACTCCCCCAGCCGACGACACCGGCCATCGACAGGCCGGCGGCCAGCGTGGTCAGGACGGTGAGCAGGAAGAGCGTGCGTCTGCGGCGAGCCGCCTGGGAAACCCCCGGGGCACTTCCCGGCCGGCGCGCATGCGCGTAGGCCGACGAGAACTCCGGAGAGGTCGAGGCGGTGCGCTGCGGTGGCACCGTGACCTGCCCACCAGACTCGGCCGGACGGGCACTTGCTCGGCGAGCCAGAACGCGCGAAGTCGACGGGACGTCCTCGGAAGGGACGTCGTCGACTGGCCGCGCGGCGGTCGCCTCGTCGTGCCGGCGTAACCAGAGGGGGACGAGGTAGACGGCCCACGCAGCCACGATCGCCGCATAGATCAGGCCTGTACCCACGCGTACGAACGTACGCAAGAAATCCTGGAATCAGGCGCAAGTAACACGGTGTGTCGCCGGACTCGCCCGAGACTTGTCCCAGAGTCGTCCCATACGCGCTCCGGACTCAGCCGGGTGGCGCGTTGCTGCCGTGTTGTTCGGAACTCCCCCGCTGCTCCGGCGGGGTGCTTCGCTGCGAACGACGCCAGCGGTTCAGCAGGCCCTCGGGCACCTCCTCGGCGTTCAGCGCGAAGGCCAGATGGTCGCGCCAGTCGCCGTCGATGTGGAGGTAGCGCGGGCGCAAGCCCTCCTTGCGGAAGCCGAGTTTGTCCACCACCCGAAGGCTGGCGGCGTTCTCCGGACGGATGTTGATCTCGATCCGGTGCAGGCCGAGTACGAAGAAGCAGTGGTCGGCGGCCAGCGCCACCGCGGTCGGCATGATGCCGCGCCCGGCGTAGGACTGGTCGATCCAGTAGCCGATCTGCGCCCAGCGGGCCGAGCCGAGCGTGATACCGCTGACGGTCAACTGGCCGACGAGGCGTTCGACCTGCATCCCCCGCCCATGCGAACTCCCCGGCGCCGGCGGCTCGGTGTAGGTCACCACGAACGGCAGGCAGATGCCGGCGCGGGCCTGCGCCCGCAGCATCCGCACCATCGACCGGAACGTGCGCGGACGCGGCTCGACACCCGCCGGTGGCGTCGCCTCCCACGGCTGCAGCCAGGCGAGGTTGCGCGCGCGGACGTCCCGCCAGGCGCGTGCGTCGCGGGTCCGCAGCGGGCGTAGCCCGACGGGCCCCTCGGAAAGCCGTACCGGCCAGGTCCTGGTCAGCGTGCACCTCCCGCGTGATCGCCGGGCGCGTGATCTGTGGGTACGTGATCTGTGGGTACGTGGTCGCCGCCGCCGACCTGGTCGACGGCATGGACGAGCACTGGTGCGAGCACGGCCAGGCCGTCCCGCGCGCCCCCGGTCGAGCCCGGCAGGTTGACCACGAGGGTCCGTCCCGCGAGCCCGGCAAGACCGCGGGACAGGCTCGCCGCCGGTACGCCGTGCCCGAGACCATACGCCCGGATCGCCTCCGCCAAACCCGGAACCTCCCGATCGAGCAGCGGCCGGGTGACCTCCGGCGTCCGGTCGGTGGGGCTCAGGCCGGTGCCGCCGGTGGTGAGCACCACGTCGTACGCCGCGGCGACGGCCTCCCGCAGTGCCTCGCCGACCGGCGCGCCGTCGGGCACCACCCGCGGTCCGTCCACCTCGAATCCCAGGCCCGCCAGCCCCTCGACGAGCACCGGCCCGGCGCGGTCGGCGTAGACGCCCGCGGCCGCGCGGTTGGACACCGTCACCACCAGCGCTCTCACGACGGTCGCCGCCAGTCGCCGGAGACTCCGCCGGCCTTATCCTCGACCCGGACGTCGGTGATCACCGCGGCCGGGTCGACGGCCTTCACCATGTCGACCACGGACAGGGCGGCCACCGAGACCGCGGTGAGCGCCTCCATCTCGACGCCGGTCCGGTCGGCGGTGCGTACGGTCGCGGTGATCTCCACCGCGTCGTCGGCCACTGTCAGGTCGACCTTGACACCGGTCAGCGCGATGGGGTGGCACAGCGGAACGAGGTCCGGAGTCCGCTTCGCGCCCATGATCCCGGCGACCCGGGAGACACCGAGGGCGTCGCCCTTGGGCACCCCGTCACCGCGCAGCAACGCGACGACCTCTGGGCTGACGAGCACCCGCCCGGTCGCCCGCGCGGTCCGGGCGGACACCTCCTTGCCGGACACGTCGACCATCCGGGCTTCCCCGGACTCGTCCACGTGGGTGAGACCACGGGGCCGGGCTGGTTTCCGTGCTGGTTCCGACATCCGCCGCATTCCTCTTCCTGGTCAGTGGTGCGACGACGGGCCGCCCGCATCCTCGCCGTCGAGCAGCATGACGTCCAGGGTCGTGCCCTCCTCGACCTGGGTGACGTCCTCGGGCACGATCGCGAGCGCGTTGGCCCCCGCCAGCCCGGCCACCAGGTGCGAGCCGGGCCCGCCGACCGGGGCGACGTGGGCGCGGCCGTCCTCGTCGACGGAGTAGTGCACCCGGGTGTACTGCCGCTTCCCCTCCGGCGAGGTCCACCCGCCGGTCGCGGTGGCGGTGACCGTCGGCGCGACGTGCGGGGTGAGCCCCAGCATCTTGCGCAGCACCGGGCGCACGAACACCTGGAACGAGACGTACGCGCTGACCGGGTTGCCGGGCAGGGTGAAGATCGGCGTGGACTCCTCACCGACCACCCCGAAGCCCTGCGGCTTCCCCGGCTGCATCGCGACAGTGGTGAACTCCACCGTGCCGAGCCGGCTCAGCACGGTCTTGACCACGTCGTAGGCACCGACGCTGACACCGCCGCTGGTGACCACGAGGTCGGCCCGGATCAGCTGGTCCTCCAGCACCCGCATGAACTCCCGCTCGTCGTCGGGCACGCCGACCACGCGGTAGGCGATCGCGCCGGCCTCCCGCGCGGCGGCGGCCAGGGTGAAGCTGTTGGAGTCGTAGATGGCGCCGACGCCGAGCGGCTGCCCGGGCTCGCGCAGCTCCGATCCGGTGGAGAGGACGACCACGCGGGGGCGCGGGCGTACCCACACGACGTCGCGGCCGACCGAGGCGAGCAGCCCGATCTGGCGGGCGTCCAGCCGGGTGCCGGCGCGGACCAGCAGCTGACCTGTGCGCACGTCCTCGCCGCGCCGCCGGATGTAGTCGCGGTCGCCGGGAGCACGGGTGATCGAGACCTTGGCCACGCCGCCGTCGGTCCACTCCACGGGGACGACCGCGTCAGCGCCGTGCGGGACCGGGGCGCCGGTCATGATCCGCAGCGCCATCCCGGGAGCGAGCGCGAGTGCCTCCACCCCACCCGCGGGGAGGTCGCCGCTGACGGGCAGCACCACCGGCGAGCCCTCGCTCGCGGTCGCGACGTCCTCGCGGCGGATGGCGTACCCGTCCATCGAGGAGTTGTCGAACGACGGAAGATCGAGGCCGGCCTCGACGTCCTCACACAACGCGCATCCGTGCGCGTCCAGCAGGTGCTGCTGGAACGGCGGCAGCTGCGCGACGGCGGCCAGCGCCTGGGCGAGGTGCTCGTCGACGGTTCTCACCGCGGGTCCTCCGATCTCACCGCACGTACCGCGCGTCTGCGTCCCGGACCGGGCCTGCTCTACGACCCTGCCCGTCCTGCTACTTGCCCTGCCCGCTCCGGCCGTTGTGCCCGTCCTTCTCCGCCACGAACTCCCGCAGCCAGGACAGGAACTCCGGCCCGAGGTCGTCCCGCTCGGCCGCCAGCCGCACCGTCGCACGGAGGTAGTCGGCGCGGTCGCCGGTGTCGTAGCGGCGGCCGCGGAAGAGGACGCCGTGCACCGGGCCGCCTTCCTCCGCCTTGCGCCCGGCCAGGGTGCGCAGGGCGTCGGTGAGCTGGATCTCTCCGCCGCGCCCGGGTTTGGTGTCGCGGAGTACGTCGAACACCTCGGGTGCCAGCACGTAGCGGCCGATGATGGCGAGGTTGCTCGGCGCCTCAGACGGGTCCGGCTTCTCCACCAGGTCGGTGATGCGTACGACGTCCTCGCGGTCGGTCGCCTCGACCGCGGCGCAGCCGTACAGGTGTGCCTGGGAGGGCTCGACCTCGATCAGTGCCAAGACGCTGCCGCCCTTCTCGCGCTGGACGTCGATCATCGTGGGCAGCAGCGGGTCGCGCTCGTCGATCAGGTCGTCACCCAGCAGGACGGCGAACGGCGAGTGGCCCACGTGCGGCGCGGCGCACAGGACCGCGTGCCCCAGTCCCTTCGGCGCACCCTGGCGGACGTAGTGCACGTCGGCCAGCCGGCTGGACAGCTGCACCTCGGCCAGGCGTTCGTCGTCGCCCTTCTCCCGCAGCGTCTCCTCCAGCTCCCACGCCCGGTCGAAGTGGTCCTCCAGGGCGCGCTTGCCACGGCCGGTGATCATCAGGACGTCCTCGAGTCCGGCGGCGACGGCCTCCTCCACGACGTACTGGATCGCGGGCTTGTCGACGACCGGGAGCATCTCCTTGGGGGTCGCCTTCGTCGCCGGCAGGAAGCGGGTGCCCAGCCCGGCGGCGGGGATGACGGCCTTACGGACTGTGGAGGAGGAACCGGAGTGACCCATGCGCCGAACCCTAGTGGGTGTGGGGGTATTCGCTCCGGAGCACCGCCGAGCCTGACCACTGATCACTGCGCGTACAGCATCGCCTACACCAACTGGTCACGATCTGTAGACCCTGTCGGGAAATTTGCGCACGGTCGGTTTAAGTGGTTGGTCATTTCCCCGAAGAGATGCGGTCACCTGAATGTTGAGAGAAGATAACGAACCATGCAGGCCGAGAGCTTCCCGCCGCCTGACAGGCAGCTTGCCAAGGAGAAGATGCGCCGGCGCGTGCTGGCCCGGCGCGCTCGGCTGCGCCCGCCCGACCTCCAGGCGTCGGCAGTTGCGCTTCGTGACGTACTGCTCAGCGTGTCCGAGGTGAGCCGGGCTGCGGTGGTCGCGGCGTACGTCGGAGTGGGCACCGAGCCCGGCACGGGTCCGTTGTTGGACGCACTTCGCCAGCGCGGCATCCGGGTCCTGCTGCCGGTCCTCGAGCCCGACTTCGACCTCGACTGGGTGGTCTACACCGGACCCGAGGGGCTGGTCCGGGCCGCCCGCGGCCTGCTCGAACCGGCCGGCCCGCGGCTGGGACCCACCGCGGTCGGCACCGCCGACGCCGTCCTCGTGCCCGGTCTCGCCGTCGACCGGTCCGGCATGCGGCTCGGCCGCGGCGGCGGCAGCTACGACCGGGTCCTCGTCCGGGCCGCGCGGGACGCGTTCCGCTGCGCGGTCCTGCACGAGGGCGAACTCGTGGACGACGACGTGCCCGCCCAGCGGCACGACCAGCGGGTGCAGGCGGCCGCGCTGCCCTCCGGGCTGGTGCGCTTTCCGCTCGCCAGGCACGAGGACACGCTCAGGGCGTAGGGCTCCAACCGCTACGGAACCAGCGCCTGCATGTGCTCGGCGACCTGCTCCACCGCGGGTTTGGCGTACGGCCAGGCGAACGTGCCGCCGGCGGCCCAGGTGCGGAACTGGTCGTTGTAGTGCTCCGACCCCGGATGCCCGGAGCTCCCGGTGAGGTTGACCCACCGGGAGTGGTCGAAGTCGGCGAGGTCGACCACCATCCGCATCGACGGGACAGCCCGCACGTCGAAGCCGGTCGGGGCGTTCCACGCCGTCGCCAGCACCGCGTCCGTTCCGCCGGGAACTTCGTACGGGCCACGGTTGAACAGCCGCTCCAGCGGCGCCACCCCGCTTCGCCCGAACGACTGGTCCACGAGCTCCAGCCGGTGCAGCCGCCCCCACCGCCACTCGGCCGGGTCCTTGGCGAGCCGGCGGGTGAGGTCCCGGCGCGCACCCTCCAGCGCCCGGCGCAGGATGACGTCGCGGTCCTCGCGTACTCCCTTGGTGCGTACGTCGTCCCACCACGGGCTGTTCGGCCGGCTCAGCAGACCGCGCACGACCTCCCACCACCGGTCACCGCCGGACGGCCAGGCGTTCCTCGGCAGCTCGTCGTGGAAGGTGTGGCCGAGCAACCTCGCCCAGACCGCGTTGAAGTACGCCGCCGGCGCGGAGTCGGCGCCCTGGCTGTAGTTCCAGCCGCGGAGCAGCCGCTGCGCCTGCGCGGTGAAGTTGTCCACCCGGACCCGCAGGAGGTACGGCACCAGCATGGCGGCTGCCTCGTTGCGGGTGTCGGTCTGGATTGCCTGCATGTCGGCCACGCCGAGCCGGCCCTTGCGGCGGAGCAGTTCGGTGATCAGGTCGCTGATCCGCTCGCTGCGGTAGCCGTAGGACCAGTGGTCGGCGAGCTGGATGGGGTACGACGCCGGTGCCACCGCCTGGTTGGCGGCGACGATGTAGCCCCGCGGCGGGTCGAACTCCGTCGGCAGCCGGTCGAAGGGCACCCAGCCGGTCCAGTCGTAGTCGCTGCTCCACCCCGGCACCGGCCAGCGTCCGTCGCTTCCCCTGCGGATCGGGATCCGGCCCGGCGCCTGGTAGCCGATGTGGCCGTCGACGTCGGCGTAGACGAGGTTCTGCGCCGGCGAGTCGAGCAACGCCGCCGCGGCGCGGAACGACTGCCAGTCGCGGGCGGCGTCGATACCGAACAACGCCTCCGCGGCCTTGCCCGGCTCCAGCGCGGTCCAACGGAGCGCGACCGCGGTCTGCCAGCCGCCCGCGCTGGACCAGCGGCCGACCCGGGACCCCCCGATCGCGCGGCCGACCGGCCCGTCCACGTCGGACAGCAGCGGGCCGTGCCGGGTGGACCGGACGATCAGCTCCACCGGGTGCCGGCCCCTGACCTTGATCGTCTCCCGCCGGGTGGTCAGCGGCTCGCGGGCTCCGTCGTACAGAGAACTGTCGCCGTCGATCCGCTCGACGTAAAGGTCGGTGACGTCAGCGCCCAGGTTGGTGAGCCCCCACGCGATCCGGTCGTTGTGCCCGATCATGACGCCCGGCATCGCGGAGAAGCCGAAGCCCGTGACGTCGAACGGGCAGGCCTGGCCGACCACCCGGCAGTGCAGGCCGATCTGGTACCACAGCGACGGCATCTGCGCGGCCAGGTGCGGGTCGTTGGCGAGCATCGGCTTGCCGGTGGTGGTGTGGGACCCGGCGACCACCCAGGAGTTGGAGCCGATGCCGGCGTTCGACCCGTCGCCGACACCGAGCGGGGAGGGCGCCGCGGCGAGGAACGCGTGAGCCTCTCGCAGCGCTCGAGCGGTGTCGGCGGGCAGGACGGCGGGCAGGTCCGCCGTCCTCGTGCCGGCAGCCGAGGTGCCGGACCCGGTGCCGACGAAGGCCGCGCGACCGGGCATCCGGGCGGACCCGGCGCCGACCGACGTCGTCACCTGGGTGACGATCGGCGGATGCCGGTCGAAGGGGTACGCCGGGTAGAGCTGGTCGACCCGGTTCGGTGCGATCCGGGTCGAGTCCAGCGCCCGGGCGATCTCGTCGTCGAGGTTGCCCCGCAGGTCCCACGCCATCGCCTTCAGCCACGCCAGTGAGTCGACCGGCGACCAGGGCTCGGGGCGCCGCTCGGGGCCGAGCAGGCCGAGGGTGTACTCCACCGACAGCCGCGAACCGCTGTGGGTGTCGAGGTAGGCGTTGACGCCATCGGTGAACGCCAGCAGGTAGCCGCGTACGGGCGCCGACAGCTGGGGGTACTCCTGCGCCGCCACCCGGCGCCAGCCCAGGGTGCGTACGAACCGGTCGGTGGGCACCAGCCGCGGGCCGAACCACTCCGCCAGCCGCCCGGCGGTGAGGTGCCGCCGGAAGTCCATCTCGTAGAAGCGGTCCTGCGCCTGGACGTACCCCTGGGCCCGGAACAGGTCCTCGGGGGTGTCGCCGTAGATCTGCGGAACACCCTGCGCGTCGCGCCGGACCTCCACGGCGGCGGACAGCCAGGGCAGCCGCGTCTCACCGTCGTACGCGGGGAGGGACCGCCGTACGGCGACGATCACGGCGGCGCTGCCCGCGACCAGAACGAGCGCGAGCAGGATCACCAGGGCGACCGCGAGGCGCACCAGTCGTCGTTGCACGCTCCGCAGCCTAGTGGTTACACCGGGGTATCCAGGGGACGTCCCGGACACGCCCGGACAAGGATCACAGCGCTCCCGGCCGTCGAGGCGACGACCGTGACGCCATCACCTCGTAACCCGCCGCCTCGGCGAACCGGCCGGGAATTCGACGGACGGCAATTCACGGAATGCACTAATGGCCGCCGTCAAATAAACAAAAAAACGGCAGCACAATTGAGCAACGACGAAATCAGGCCGCTCGAAGAATAGCCTCCGGGCGCCGTCGGTCGCGGAAGTATGGCACAACTCCCCCACGCCGCCGTCAAGAGGTGAACGTAGAGCCACATCCGCGACATCCCGGACCCGAACGGTGGCCGCCCACCTCCGACCGGGACCGGCCAAGATCTTCGCCCACACCCCTTGCACCACAGAGCTTGCGAGCGGTACAAGCAGACACTTCACCAGTTCTCGACGGCCCGGCGGGGCTCCGGACGGGGCGGATGTGGGATCGATTCCAGCACGTAGCGCATTCCCACGACAACCCGTTGTAGTTCCTTCCACATTCTGACGTTTAGTTTGTTCCAGCCTCTTGGAACCCCGCCCCGGGCGGCATTAACATGCCCGAAATTACGCGTAGGTCTCCGACTTGGGAGGCCTGACGTGCAGTGTCCGGAAGAGGTAACGAGACGGTCGCAAAACGATGACAATTCACCAGCACGCAACGCGGGTTCTGCGGGGGGATGCTCCCCGCCAGTGCCGTGCTGCCATCTGCGCACCGTGGGGCCCGCGTCAAGGCGCAGGGCCCGACACCTCGGCGAGCCGGGCATGATCAACTTCACGACGCCGAAGACCAGGCCCGCAGAGGCCGCCGGCCCCTGCGGCGTCGTGATACCGGGGAGCGTCTGCGTTGGCGCTCCCTCAACCACTGCACAACGCGCACACGTACTCACGCGACCGGGGCGTTCGGATCGTCCTGCGGTGGGATCGCGCGGTACTGAATCACTTCGGGTCCGGCCAGTCGGCAACGTCCGGCGGTCCTTCGGGATGCCGGCCCGCAGCGCCTTGATGGAAAGGGCACAGATCAGATGACCGGAAAGGCCATGCTCAACCGGCGGACGTTCCTGTACGGGTCCGCCGCCGCCGCGGGTGGCGTCATGCTCGGCGCGTGTTCGAGCGGCGGAGGCTCGACCTCCGGTGGCGGCCCCAAGAAGCAGTCGGGCGGCGGGGGTGCCGCCGCGGGCGGCAAGGGGTCGAACACCAAGGCGCTTCCCAAGCCGTCGAAGTTCCAGGAATCTCCGCTGCTCGCCGAGCAGGTCAAGGCCGGCAAGCTGGACGCGATCGAGAAGCGGCTGCCGGAGAACCCCTTCGTCATTCCTCACAAGTGGGTCAAGCCGGGCCAGTACGGCGGCGACCTGATGATGATCAGCCCCTCCGCCACCGGTGGCGCGATCGACGCCTCCAACAAGGAGTACATGTACGGCCACACGCTGCTGCGGTGGCTGAACGACGGTCTGGCCATCACCGGTGGGCTGGTCGAGTCCTGGGAGCACAACGCCGACGCGAGCGAGTGGACCCTGCACTTCCGCAAGGGCCTGCGCTGGTCGGACGGGCACCCCTGGTCCACCGACGACATCATGTTCTGGTGGACCGACCTGGTGCTCAACACCGACCACAGCGAGACCCCGCCGGACGAGTGCAAGTCCGGCACCGGCAAGGTCGCCACGCTGAGCGCGGTGGACGCGAACACCCTCTCGATGAAGTTCGACGCCCCCGCACCGCTGACCGCCGACCGGCTGGCCATGTGGGTGAAGGGCACGAACGGCAACGGCCCCAAGTGGATGGTGCCGGCGCACTTCGCCAAGCAGTACCACCCGAAGTACAACAAGAAGGTCGGCAAGAGCTGGGCCTCCGCCGGCGGACTGTTCGAGACCAACGTCGACTTCTCCCGCAACCCGAAGTGCCCCACGATGACCGGGTGGATGCTGAAGTCCCAGAAGGAGGGGCGCTCCATCGTCTGGGAGCGCAACCCCTACTACCACTGCGTCATGCCGAACGGCGACCAGCTCCCGTACGTCGACACCCTCAACATGTCGGTCGTCCAGGACAAGCAGGTCGGCAAGCTGCAGATGCAGCAGGGCAAGCTCGACTACGTGCACGGCCCGTTCTTCGGTGTCGCGCTGCCGGACGTCTCGGCGATGAAGCAGTCGCAGAAGACGTCCAAGCTGGACGTCCTGCTGTGGGACGGCGGGTCGGGCACCGGGTCGGTGTTCTTCTTCAACTACGACCACAAGGACCCGAAGCTCCGCAAGCTCATCCGCGAGCCGAAGTTCCGCAAGGCGCTGTCGATGGCGACCAAGCGGGCCGACATGCAGAAGGCGATCTACTTCAACACCGGTGAGCAGACGACCGGCACGCTGAGCCCGAAGGCCAAGGAATACAAGGTCAACGACCAGGGCAAGCAGGTCTACCAGCAGTGGCGGGACTCCGCGCTGAAGTACGACCCGGAGGCGGCCAAGAAGCTGCTGGACGAGATCGGGGTCGTCGACAAGGACGGTGACGGCTACCGCGAGTTCCCCGACGGGAGCAAGCTGAAGTTCACACTGGACTTCCCGGCCGACACCACCGACGACCACAAGCAGAAGAACTCCTACCTCGAGCGGGACTGGAAGGCCATCGGCATCAAGGCCCAGCAGAACCCCGTCGCGCCGCAGGGATGGGGCGACCTGTGGAACAACGGCAAGCTCACGTCGAACACGGCGTGGGAGGTCGGTGACGGTCCCAACCACCTCGTCTACCCGCAGTGGCTGGTGCCGATCGAGAACAGCCGGTACTGCCCGCTCGAAGGCTCCTGGTACAACGTCATCGGCACGCCCGACGAGGGCAAGCAGCTGAACGTCGACCCGTTCAAGCGGACGCCGCCGCGGATGGAGCCCGAGAAGGGCGGCCCGATCGACCAGCTGTGGAAGATCTACGACAAGTCCAAGGTCGAGCCGGACGAGATGAAGCGGACCCAGATGGTGTGGGAGATGATCAAGATCCACATCAAGTACGGTCCGTTCTTCCAGGGCTCGGTCGCCAACACCCCGCAGGTGGTGCTGGCCCGGCAGGGACTGATGAACATCCCGAAGAGGGAGAACCTCGCCCAGGGTGGCTTCGTCAACCCGTGGATCCACCCCACGCCGGCCGTCTATGACCCCGAGACCTTCTACTGGGACAAGCCCGACCAGCACAAGGTCTAAGGCGCACACGGATGGGTGGGGTGCCGGCCGGCACCCCACCCATTCCTGGCGCCCCGCCCCACCGGGATCGACTGATCGGGAGACGCACAGATGGTCGTATTCATTGCTCGGCGTTTGCTCTACATGATCCTCACGCTCTTCATCATCTCGATCGTCAGCTTCGTGATGATCCAGGCGCCGCCCGGAGACGCACTGACGGCCGAGATCCAGCGACTGCGCAGTATCGGCAACAACGTGTCGCAGGACCAGATCGACGCTCTCAAGACGCGCTACGGCCTGGGCGACCCGGTGATGGTTCAGTACGGCAAGTGGATCGGCGGCTTCGTGAAGGGCGACTTCGGTCAGTCGTTCACCTACCGGCAGCCGGTGAACACCCTCATCTGGGGTCGCCTCGGCCTGTCGGTCATGCTCGCCGGCGGGGCGCTCATCATCGCCTGGTTGATAGCCATACCCATCGGGGTCTACTCAGCGACCCATCGATATTCCTTACCCGACTACATCATCACCCTGTTCCAGTTCATGGGCGTGGCCGTGCCGGAGTTCCTGCTGGCCCTGGTTGTCCTCGTGTTCGCCGCGAGATTCCTGGGGGCCGACGTCGGCGGGTTGTTCTCCGCGCAGTACCAGGACGCCCCGTGGAGCGGCGCGAAGTTCGTCGACTTCCTCAAGCACCTGTGGATCCCGCTGGTCGTCATCTCCGCGAGCAGTACCGCCTGGCTCACCCGCGTGATGCGGGCCAACCTGCTGGACGTCCTGAACCAGCAGTACGTCCAGACCGCCCGCGCGAAGGGCGTCCTGGAACGCCGGGTGATCTGGAAACACGCCGCCCGCAACGCCGTGCACCCACTGATCATGGCGCTGGGTACGACGTTGCCGGTCCTCATCTCCGGTGAGGCGATCGTGAGCATCGTGCTCAACCTGCCCACCACCGGACCGCTGTACCTGCAGGCGCTGCTGAACCAGGACATGTACCTCGCGGCCACGCTGCTGATGTTCTTGTCGATGCTGCTGATCGTCGGCAACCTGCTCGCCGACATCGCACTGGCCTGGGTCGACCCCCGGGCCCGGTCCGCCGAGTGAGAGGGCGCCACTGATGGCGATTCTGCAAGAACCAATCTCCCAAGGGCACGAGGCGCCTGCCGAGAAGGGCTCCGACGTCGGCGAGATCCCCCAGTGGCGGTTGATGGCGCGACGCTTCAAGCAGAGCAAGCTCGCGGTGGCCGGCGGGATCGTACTGCTGGTGATGTACGGCATCGCGTTGTTCGCGCCGTTCCTCGCCCCGTACGACGCCAACGCGGTCAACTCCGACCGGGCCAACGCGTCACCGGCCAAGCTCACCTGGAAGGGCGGCCCGGCCGTCTGCGGGGTGGCCCAGACGCTGAACAAGTCCACGTTCACCTGGGAGTACAAGACCGACTGCAACAAGGCGACGCCGATCAGCTTCTTCACCAAGGGCACCGACTACAAGATCTTCGGTCTCATCCCGACCACCACCCACCTGTTCGGGGTGAACAAGTCCAACACCATCTACCTCTGGGGCGCCGACGACCAGGGCCGGGACATCTTCAGCCGAACGATCATCGGCTCGCGGGTCTCCCTGACCATCGGCCTGGTGGGGGTCGGAATCGGCACGATCCTGGGCGCGATCATCGGCACGATCTCCGGCTACTTCGGTGGCCTCGTGGACAACGTGTTGCAGCGCATCATCGAGATCATCCTCTCGGTCCCGACGCTGCCGCTGTGGGCGATGCTGGCGGCGATCCTTCCCCGCGACATGACGGTGACCAAGCGATATCTGTTCATCACCGTCATCCTGTCGCTGGTGGGCTGGGCGGGCCTTGCCCGGCAGATCCGCGGAAAGGTGATGTCGTACGCCGGCGCCGACTACGTGGCGGCGGCCCGGGCCGCGGGCAGCGGGCACGCCCGCGTCATCCTCAGCCACATGGTGCCCAACTCGATCAGCCACCTGGTCGTGGTGACCATGCTGGCGATCCCGACCACCATCATCGCCGAGACCTCACTGTCGTTCCTCGGCATCGGAATGTTGCCGCCGGCGGTCAGCTGGGGTGTGCTCCTGCAGGACGCGCAGAAGGTGCAGGCCGTCCAGCAGTACCCCTGGATGCTCATCCCCGCCGTGGCGGTGGTGCTCGCGGTGACGTGTTACCAGCTGCTCGGTGACGGCGTACGCGACGCGGTGGACCCCTATGGCTAGGCCGTACCCGCACACCATCGGCATCCGCGGCACGAGCGAGGCGGGACGCCACCTTGGCGTCCCGGCCTCGTTCGGCAACGAGGAGAGACAGGGGTCTCGACATGAGTGAGGCAACCATCAGCAACCCCTCCACCAAGATGGCCACGGACGCAGTCGTCAGCGTCCGCGAGCTGCAGGTGGAGTTCCCGACCCAGATCGGCGTCGTACGCGCGCTGAACGGCGTCACGTTCGACGTTCCCCGTGGCCGCGTACTCGGGATCGTCGGCGAGAGCGGCTCGGGCAAGAGCGTCACCGCCCGTGCGATCCTGCGGATCATCGAGCGGCCGGGCCGGATCACCAACGGCGACATCCTGTTCCGGCCGGGCGTGGAGAAGAAGGGCGGTGGCCGGGCCACCAAGCGCAACCGCGGCCGCACCGGCGCGGTCAAGGAGGCCGCGCCCGAGGCCGGCACGACGGACGGAAGCGACACCGCGACGCGCGCTCCCGCCGAGACCTCCCAGGGCGTGGTCGACCTGACCTCGCTCGACCCGACCGGTGACCGGATCCGGGCCATCCGCGGCCAGGAGATCTCGATGATCTTCCAGGAGCCGATGACCTCGCTGAACCCCGTCTACACCGTGGGCGACCAGATCGCCGAGGCGGTCCTGCTCCACCAGACGCCGGACCGCAACGAGGCCAACAAGCGGGCCGTGGAGATGCTGCGCCGGGTGGGGATGCCCAACCCCGAGCGCATCGCCAAGAGCTACCCCCACCAGCTCAGTGGTGGTATGCGCCAGCGCGCGATGATCGCGATGGCCCTGTCGTGTACGCCGACCCTGCTGATCGCCGACGAGCCGACCACGGCCCTCGACGTGACCACAGAGGCGCAGATCCTGGAGCTGATGCGCGAGCTGCAGGACGAGTACGGCATGTCGATCATGTTCATCACCCACAGCATGGGCGTCGTGGCGCAGCTGTGCGACGAGGTGGTCGTCATGTACCTCGGCCGGGTGGTCGAACGCGCACCGGTCGACGACATCTTCCACGACCCCAAGCACCCCTACACCGTCTCGCTGCTGCGGTCGATCCCCCGGATCGGCGTCAACCGCGGGACGCCGCTGGAGGTCATCAAGGGCTCGGTGCCCGACCCGTACTCCACCGTTCCGGGCTGTCCCTTCCACCCGCGCTGTCCAAGTGCGATGAAGGGGTTGTGCGACACGGTGCTGCCGGTGGAGGCTCCGGTGGAAGGAAAACCCGACCACAACGTCCGGTGCCACCTCTACCCGGGCAGCACACCTGCCGAGGCCGCGTCCGCGTCCGCCGCCGCGGGCAAGTAGGAGGAATCGTGAACGACGTTTTGCTCGAGGTCACCGACCTCAAGAAGCACTTCCCCATCAAGCAGGGCTTCCTGAGGCGGACCGTCGGCCACGTGAAGGCCGTGGACGGCGTCAACCTCTCGGTCAACCGCGGCGAGACGTTCTCGGTCGTCGGGGAGAGCGGGTGCGGCAAGAGCACCACCGGCCGGACCATTCTCCGGCTGGAGGAGCCCACCGACGGCTCGGTGGTCTTCGACCACTCCGAGCTGGGCAAGGTCAACATCGGGGACGCCGACCACAAGACGCTGAAGCGGATCCGGCCGGAGATGCAGATCATCTTCCAGGACCCGTTCTCGTCGCTGGACTCGCGGATGACGGTCGGCCGGATCATCGCCGAGCCGATGATCATCAACAACACGCTGTCCGGGCGGGCGTTGCGGGACCGGATCGCCGAGCTGCTCACCGTGGTCGGGCTGCGGCCCGAGCACGCCAGCCGCTACCCGCACGCGTTCAGTGGCGGCCAGCGCCAGCGCATCGGCATCGCCCGGGCACTGGCGCTGAACCCCAAGCTGATCATCTGTGACGAGCCGGTGTCCGCGCTGGACGTCTCGGTGCAGGCCCAGGTGCTCAACCTGCTGGAGGACCTCCAGGACCGTTTCGACCTGACCTACCTCTTCATCTCCCACGACCTCAGCGTGGTCGAGCACATCTCGGACCGGGTCGCGGTGATGTACGTCGGAAAGGTGGTCGAGGTCGGCACCACCGACCAGCTGTTCTACAACCCGAGGATGCCCTATACCGAGGCGCTGCTGTCGTCCCTGCCGCAGCCGGACCCGCGCAAGCGGACCCGGCCCACGCTGCTCACCGGTGACGTGCCCAGCCCGGCCAACCCCCCGTCCGGCTGCTACTTCCACACCCGGTGTCCGTACGCTCAGGACATCTGCCGGACCGAGGAGCCGCCGCTCCGCGACACCGGTGACAACCACATGGCAGCCTGTCACTTCTCCGACACCCTCGAGCTCAAGGGCGCCAGCCGCCTCGCCGAGATCCCGGTGGCGCCGGAGGTAATGACCAAGCAGGCGGAGAAGCAGCAGGCGCAACGGCAGCAGGAGGCAACGAAGTGACCACTCCCGTCCGCGAGGGGCGGCCCCGTTTCACCGGGGTGAGCACCTACCAGGACCCGTTGGGGCGGTTCTCGTTCCGGTTCCCGTCCGACTGGCACCAGTTCGAGTTGGACGAGGACCGGGAGGGCGTGCTGTTCTCCCCCGAGGAGGACGACCCCAAGACGTACTTCGCGGCGTGGGTCAGCAAGCTCGACGAGCACGTGGTCGCCGAGGACCTGGACACGATCCGTGAGGGCATCGAGGCGGGGCTGGCCCAGTTGACCGCGTGCGAGGTCGAGACCCGCAAGGACGACCTGCTCGGCAACCTCGTCAAGCTGGAGCGGATCTACACCTTCGAGGAGGAGGGCGCCGTCCGGAAGCGCCGGGTCTGGACGCTCTACGTCGACACCTGGCGGATCGTGCTGGTCTGGCAGGGTTCGACCGTCGAGGAGTACGACTACTGGCTGCCGATGGGCAACTACTCGTACGCCACCTTCGAGATCCCCGAGGCGCTGTGGTTCGCCACCGACCGGGACCTGAAGGCGTTCGACTGACGGCTGAGATGGTTGGTGAAGGTTGCGCTCTCCGAGGCCGGGACGGCTTAGCAGTCCTTGCCTCGGAGTGCTAATCTTTGCTGCGGTATCGCCTTGGCCAGGCCGCCTTCGACCGGGCCGCCGAGGCCGGCGAAGGTCTTCAGACCGTGCACATGGAGGGTGGCAGTGCCTACCTATCAGTACTCCTGCGTCGACTGCGGCGAGCAGCTTGAGGCCGTCCAGAAGTTCTCCGACGACCCGCTGACGGTATGCCCCGCTTGCAGCGGCAAGCTCCGCAAGGTTTTCAGCGCCGTCGGCGTGGTCTTCAAGGGCTCCGGCTTCTACCGCAACGACAGCCGCAGCAGCCAGCAGCGGTCCGGTGCCTCCGGCAACGGCAGCAGCGGCAGCAAGGACTCCGGGTCCAAGGAGTCCGGCGGGTCCGGCAAGGAGTCCGCGAGCAGCTCGTCCGACTCCGGTTCGGGCAAGTCCTCGGACAGCTCGGGCAACGGGTCGGGCAGCAAGGACTCCGGGTCGAAGGCGGGCACCGCGAGCGGCTCCGGTTCCTCCAACGCCGCCTAGTTCGTTTTCCCAGCCGTCGGTGTGAGCCGGCGAGTTTCGTTCGTACATACGAACTGCCGTCCTCGGTCGAGGGCGGCAGTTCGTATGTCCGGGTCCTGTGCGGGCCGGCTGCGTGGGCCGTCATCGGGAACCGACGGCCGGATTTTCGTCCACAGACCGCGGTTCGGCGCTTCCGAGCGCCCTGGCTGTGGACAACCGCCTCCGGGCGGGGCGGGCTGCCTAGCCTCTTCGCATGTCCCGCCGCCGCTTCCCCACCTCGCGCACCGATGCCTCGCCCGCCGACCCGTTCGGTACGGGTGGGCTGTCCTCGGCCGCCTCGCGGGCCGGCGTGCCCGGCTCCCCCGCTCGTGCCCGTGATCGACCCGGCCGGCGAGGGGTGCTGGGAGAGGTCGCCCGGGCGATCTCCCGGCATCGCCGGCTGGTCGCGGCCGGGCTGGCCGCCGCGGGTGTGGCGCTGGCACTGCACCTGCTGGCACCCGAGCCGCCGCGCACCGTCACCGTCCTGGCGGCGGCGCGCGACCTCCCCGGCGGAGCACCTCTGACCGCGGGTGACCTGCACGAGGTCGCGCTCCCTCCCCACGTCGTACCCTCCGGCGTCCTGCTGCCAGGTGATTCGCGGGCAGGCCGGCCGGGACGCCGCGGTGCTGTGCTGGCCGGTCCCGTCCGGGCGGGTGAGCCGCTCACCGACGCCCGGCTGCTAGGACCCGACCTGCTGGCAAGGGTGCGCTCCAGCACGCAGGTGGTGGCCGCTCCGGTACGCGTCGCCGACCCCGGTTCGCTCGCGCTCGTCCGGCCCGGCGACCGGATCGACCTGCTGGCCGCCGAGACCGGAGTCGACCAGGCGCCTCGCCCGGCTCGGGTGGTGGCCACCCACGTCCGGGTGCTCGCCCTGCCGGGCAGCACCGGTGACGGCGCGGACAGCGCGCAAAGCGGTGGCGCCGGAGGGCTCGGCGGTCTCGGCTCCGGCGGCTCGGTGGACACCGGCGGCGAGGGTGGGCTGATCGTGGTGGCGGTGCCGGCGGAGACCGCCGCCGACCTTGCCCGCGCGGCGGTGACGTCGCGGATCTCCCTGGTGCTGCGTGCGGTTCCCTGACGATCGACTGACGATCACCCCGGCCCTGACTCAGACCTGACTCGGACCTGGCTCGGACAGGGGGTGATGTGGCACGACCGGCGCGCGGTAGGTTCCGGCAACGACCGCTACGACGAGGAAGGAGCCCGATGTTCAAGGGGTTCAAACAGTTCCTGATGCGTGGAAACGTCCTCGACCTCGCGGTCGCAGTCGTCCTGGGCGCGGCGTTCACCAAGATCGTCACCGGGCTGCTCGACGGCTTCATCAACCCGCTGGTGGCGGCGATCTTCGGCAAGCCCGACCTCACCAACGTGGGACGCTTCACCGTCCACCAGGCGCAGTTCAGCTTCGGGCTGATCATCGACGCGGTGTTCAACTTCGTGATCATCGCCGCCACGATCTACTTCCTCGTGGTGGTGCCGGTCAACCGGCTGGCGGCCCTGCGCCGCCACCGTCACGATCCCGAGGCCGCCCCGGAGGTTCCACCCGCTGAGGACATCCTGCTGCTTCGCGACATTCGCGACCTGCTGGCCGAGGCCCGCGAGCAGCGGGACGGCCGTGCCGGCGAACAGCGGCCGGACGGAGCCGGCGACCAGAGCCGGGGCCGCGACCTCCCGCCGACTCCGCCGGGGCAGCCGACGGTCTCCCGGTGACGGCTGCTTCTCCTGGCCGACGGCTGCTTCTACTGGCCGTGGTGGGGCGGCACCTCGTCACGAAGGCGGCGGTCGGCGTCGTCCTCTGAGCCGTCCCGGTCGCCCCAGCGCTCCGGATCGTCCTCAGCCGCTCGGTCGGGCAGCAACGGGCCGATCGCGTCCGCGCGTCGGCCGGCTCGGCGAGGCTGCCTGGGTTCGTCCATGTCCTCGATGATGCCCCGTCCTCCTCTCGCCGGGTGATCCGCCCCGGTTCGCGTGCCCTCGCACCCCGCCCGGCTGCGTTGAGGTCGTCGCGCGTAGAACACCGCTCCGCACCTTCTCCTCCGCCGTGCCGGACGGGCGGGGATGACCCGCTCACCACTCGACCATGATCCGCAGGCCGGACCATAGGATCCCGGCATGGCCCGACGGACCGGTGGACCCGCTCCGCGCACCGGTCCGAACGCCGGCGCCGGTCCGCCAGTCTCCGGCGGCGACTCCCCCGCCGAGCGGACTCCCCGCGCCGACGGCGCACGAACCGCCCGGAGGACAGCCGGCGGGCAGCGCCGGACCGGAGTACGCGCCCGGGTTCCCATCGTCCTCGCCGTTCCCGCCTGCGTCGGGCTGGCGTTCCTGGTCGTCCCACTGCTCGGCCTGGTGGTCCGCGCCCCCTGGTCGAGCCTGCTCGAGGAGCTGGGCCGGCCGGAGGTCTGGCAGGCGCTGCGGCTGTCCCTGCTGTCTGCCACCCTCGCCACCCTGGTCGCACTGGTGCTCGGCGTCCCGCTCGCCTGGGTGCTCGCCCGCAGCACGCTCCCGGGCCGCGGGCTGGCGCGCGCCCTGGTGACCGTTCCGCTCGTCCTGCCACCCGTCGTCGGTGGGGTCGCGCTGCTGCTCGTGCTGGGCCGGCGTGGCCTGGTGGGCCAGTGGCTGGACGCGTGGTTCGGCCTGTCGCTGCCGTTCACCACCGCGGCCGTGGTCCTCGCCGAGGCGTTCGTCGCCACGCCGTTCCTGGTGCTGAGCGTGGAGGGTGCGCTGCGAGCGGCGGACCGGCGCTACGAGGACGCCGCCGCCACGCTCGGCGCCTCGGGCTGGCTGACGTTCCGCCGAGTGACCCTCCCCCTGGTCGCCCCCGGCGTCGCGGCCGGGGCGGTCCTCGCCTGGGCCAGGGCGCTCGGTGAGTTCGGGGCCACGATCACGTTCGCCGGCAACTTCCCGGGCACGACGCAGACGATGCCGCTCGCGGTGTACGTCGCGATGGAGACCAGCCCCGATGCGGCGATCGTCCTCAGCCTGCTGCTGCTCGTCGTCTCGGTGGTGGTGCTCGCCGCGATGCGCGACCGCTGGGTACCCCGATGAGCCTGCGCGCACACGTCGTCGTCCGGCGGCCGACGTTCACCCTCGACCTCGAGCTAGTCGCCGGGCCCGGTGAGGTGGTGGCGTTGCTCGGACCCAACGGCGCCGGCAAGTCGACGACGCTGCGCGCACTGGCCGGGCTGAAGCCACTGACCGCGGGCGAGATCCACCTCGACGAGCGGGTACTCGACCGGCCGGCGACGCGGGACTACCTGCGCGTGGAGCAGCGCCCGATCGGCGTGGTCTTCCAGGACTACCTGCTGTTCCCACACCTGTCCGCGCTGGACAACGTGGCGTTCGGCCCCCGCGCGCACGGTGTGCCGAAGGCACCGGCGCGGGCGGCGGCCCTGTCCTGGCTGGAACGCGTCGGGCTGGCCCACGTCGCCGACGCCAGACCGCGCGCCCTGAGCGGCGGCCAGGCGCAGCGGGTCGCGCTGGCCCGGGCGCTCGCGGTGAAGCCCCGCCTGCTGCTGCTGGACGAGCCGCTCGCCGCACTGGACGCCTCCACCCGGGTGGACGTCCGCGCCGACCTTCGCCGCCACCTCTCGGCGTACGACGGAACCTGCGTCCTCGTCACCCACGAACCACTGGACGCCATGGTGCTGGCCGACCGGTTGGTCGTACTGGAGAACGGCCGGGTCACCCAGCACGGGTCACCAGCGGAGGTGGCCCGAACGCCGCGCACGGAGTACGTCGCCCGCCTGGTCGGCCTCAACCTGTTCCGCGGGCACACCGACGCGGCCGGTGTCGTACGACTGGCCGACGGCGGCGAGCTGACCGCGGGAACCCGAGCGACAGGCGAGGTGTTCGTGGCGTTCGCGCCGTCGGCGGTGGCGTTGTACCGCAGCGCGCCCGGCGGCAGCCCGCGCAACTGCTGGCAGGTGGACGTCGCCGGCGTCGAACGCCACGGAGACCTCATGCGGGTAAGCCTGACCGGTCGGCCGCCGGTGCTCGCCGACGTCACCGCCGATGCGGTCGCCGACCTCGGCCTGGAGCCGGGCGCCCGGGTCTGGGCAAGTGTGAAGGCCGCCGAGATCCGCTGCTACCCGGCCTGACTGTCCGCTGCTACCCGGCCTGACTGTCCGCCGCCGCCCCGGCATGGCACTTGTCAGGGGCACTGATCCGGTAGAGCACTTTCCGCCGCAGCGGCCCGTCCGGCACCGACGGGTCATCGAAGTCCTGAGCGGGATCGCGGGTCATGCCGATACGGCGCATCACCGCCTGCGATCGATGGTTCCCGGCTGTCGTCACGGCCAGGATCTCCGGCAACGCGAGCGTCCGGAAGCCGAACGCCAGGGTGGCGAACGCGGCCTCGGTGGCGTAGCCGTGCCCCCAGGCGGGGCGAGCGAGCCTCCAGCCGATCTCGATCCCGTCGAACGGCATGTCCTCGTCCACCAGGTCCAGGCCCGCGAAGCCGACGAACGTCCCGGTGGCGAGTTCCTCGACGGCCCACCACCCGTAGCCACGCTCGTCGAACTCTGCCTGGAACGTCTCCACCGAGGCGGCGCTCTGCTCGGGTGTCAGCAGGTCACCCAGGTGCTCACGGACGGCCGGGTCGGCGTTCATCTCCGCCCACGGTGCCAGGTCGGCGCCCCGCCATCGACGGAGCAGGAGGCGATCGGTGCGAATGTCGTTCACGGGGAGGAGCGTGCGGCCCGGCGAGCCCGAGCGCAACCCAATTGCTTCCGGTCTCCGGCTACCCGGCTCGGGGCCCGGCCTGAACGCCTACGCCCGGCCAGGCCTGCGCGAGCAGTTCGAAGCTGTGCAGGCGTTCGGCCAGTCCGTGCGTCATCGTCGTCACCATCAGCTCGTTCGCACCGGTGGCGGTCACCAGGCCGGTGAGCTCGGCGAGCACGGACTTCGGGTCGCCGATGGTGGGCCTGCTCGGGCCCTGCTCGATGATCCGGAGCTCGGCGTCGGTCCACTCGTGCGCGGCGGCCTCCTCCGGCGTGGGAGTCCGTCGCGGGCGGCCGGTGTACAGCGACACCTGCGCCAGCCGGGCCGGCCGGGCGATCGCCTCCGCCTCCTCGGCGGTGTCGGCTACGTAGACCGACTGGGTGACCATGGCGTACGGCTCGGGCAGCCGCGCGGACGGCCGGAAGGTCGAGCGGTACAGCTCCATCGCGGGCAGGGTGTTGGCCGCGCTGAAGTGGTGGGCGAACGCGAACGGCAGCCCCAGCATCCCGGCGACCTGCGCGCTGTAGCCGCTGGACCCGAGCAACCAGACGTCGGGTGCCGAGGTCGCCACGGGCGTGGCGCTCATCCGCCGTAGGGCGAGCCGGCCGCCGCCGTCCTCGATGCCCAGCAGGTCGAGCAGGTCGGCGAGCTCCTGCGGGAAGTCCTCGGCGCCGAGTCCTTCCTTCGTCCGGCGCAGTGCCGCCGCGGTGGCGGGGTCGGTGCCCGGCGCGCGGCCGATGCCGAGGTCGATCCGCCCCGGGCTCAGCGCCTCCAGCATCGCGAACTGCTCGGCGACCACCAGCGGCGGGTGGTTGGGCAACATCACCCCGCCCGAGCCGACCCGGATGCTCCTGGTTCGCGCGGCCACGTGCCCGATGAACACACCCGGTGACGTGGACGCGACCCCGGGCATGTTGTGGTGCTCGGCCACCCAGAAGCGGCGGTAGCCGAGTTCCTCGGCCCGCTGGGCCAGCGTCGCGGCCGCGTTCAGCGCCTCCGCGCTCGTCTGCCCCTCACCGACCGGGGCGAGTTCGAGTACGGAGAGTGGGATCCGGCCGGTCGCCGAGGCGTCGGCGAGGTCGGCTGCGGCTGTTGACTGGGACTGAGGCTGGGACAGGGACTGAGGCTGGGACATCGAGTCGGACACGTTTCCGAACGTACCTCCGGGAGCCGGTTCGGCCACATCTGGCCAGCGCACCCCTGACGGGCCATCCGGTTGGCGTTCAGCGGGTGTCACGGGGTAGGACCGATGGCATGACTGACATCGGCCTGTCCTCCCAACTCACCGCACCGCTCTCCCCCGACGCCCGCATCCCCCTGATCGGGTTCGGCACCTGGCAGCTCTCCGGCGACGAGGCCCGTCAGGCCGTCAGCTGGGCGCTGGAAGCCGGCTACCGTCACCTCGACACGGCCACCGGCTACGGCAACGAGGACCAGGTCGGCGCCGCGCTGCGCGACAGCGGCGTACCCCGCGACCAGGTCTTCGTCACCACCAAGCTGCCGCCGGACCACGTCGGCCGGGAGCGGCAGACCCTCCAGGAGAGCCTGGACAAGCTCGGCGTGGACCACCTCGACCTGTGGCTGATCCACTGGCCGCCGAACGGCACCGCCGGCGTGGAGTCGTGGAAGGTGTTCGTCGAGGCGCAGAAGGAGGGGCTCGTACGCCACATCGGCGTGAGCAACTACTCCCTGGACCAGATCGACGAGCTCACCTCGCAGACCGGCGTGACGCCCGCGGTCAACCAGATCAAGTGGAGCCCCGTGCAGTTCGACCGTGAACTGCTCGAGGGCAGCCGGGAGCGCGGCGTCGTGGTGGAGGGCTACAGCCCGTTCCGCGCCGCCAAGCTGGACGACCCGGTGCTGACCGGACTCGCCGACAAGTACGGCAAGACCGTCCCGCAGGTGATCGTGCGCTGGCACCTGCAGCGCGGCGTCGTGGTGATCCCGAAGTCGGCCAAGCGTGAGCGCATCGAGTCCAACATCGACGTGTTCGACTTCGAGCTGTCCGCGGACGAGCTCACCGCGATCGACAACCTGTCCGAGGCGTGACCGGCCGCCCGGACTGCTGAACCGACGCCGCATCCGGCCCGGACCCTGGCTCCCGGGCCGGATGCGGCGTCAGCCATTTCGGGCCACGCGGCGACCGCAGGCGGTCAGCGGCGGCCGCAGGCGGCCAACGGGTGGAACACCCGCCCGAACGCGGCGAACCATGGAGCGCGGGACACGACCGAACGGAGCGCACCATGGACATGGCGACCGCACTAGGCGACCTCGCCGTCACCGACGAAACCCTGTCCGCGAAGGAAAAGGACCAGCTCGACCGGGACGGTTTCCTCCCGCTGCCGGGCATCCTCGGCTCCGAGCAGGTCGCGGCGTTCAACACCCGGCTGGCAGAGCTCACCGCCGCCGAAGGGGAAAGCGCCGGTCTGGAGGTGCACCAGGAAGAGGGCGCGGACCGGCTGTCGGATCTGATCAACAAGGACCCGATGTTCGACGTCTGCTTCACCCATCCGAGGGTGCTGGCGGGGATGCGGCACGTACTCGGTGAGTTCAAGGTGTTCTCCCTCAACAGCCGCGCCTCCCGTCCGGGCAAGGGACTCCAGGGCCTGCACGCCGACTACGGCGAGCCCGTCCAACCCGGTGCGTACCGCGTGTGCAACTCCATCTGGCTGCTGGACGACTTCACCGCCGACAACGGCGCCACCCGCGTGGTCCCGGGCTCGCACCGGTGGGCCAAGCTTCCCGGCACGGAGATGGCCGACCCCAAGGATGCCCACCCCGGCCAGGTTCAGCTGCTCGCCCCCGCCGGCACGGTGGTGATCTTCAACAGCCACCTGTGGCACGGCGGGACGCTGAACAGCTCCGACCGGCCCAGGCGCGCGATGCACATGGCGTTCTGCGCCCGCGACCTCGCCCAGCAGCTGGACCAGAAGGCCTACATCCGTTCCACGACGTACGCCCGGCTCAGCCCGGCGCAGCGGTTCCTGCTCGACGTCACCGCCGACGACGTTGCCAGGCGGGCAAGCTGAGAACGGCGGACGGGCCGAGGGCGGTGGGCCGAGCACCGCTGATCGCGGGAAACACCGGCGCGGAGATACTGGACGCATGACCTCCGGTGCACGTACTCCCAAGATCTACGTCGGCCCGCAGCAGCTTCCCGAACTCCTCGACGCCGTGAAGTCGGCCGGTGGCGAGGTGACCGACGACGCCGCGCAGGCCGAGGCACTGGTGTGGTGGGGCGGCTCGCCGGACCAGTTCAAGGACGTCGACCACGACGGGATCAGGTGGGTGCAGCTTCCGTCGGCCGGCATCGAGTCGTGGTTCCGGGCCGGCATCTTCACCTCCGGCAAGGTCTACACCTGCGCAGTCGGCAGCTACGCCGACGGTGTCGCCGAGCACACGCTGGCGCTCATGCTCGCCGGCGTACGTCGGCTGCACACGCTCGCCGGTGAGCGCACCTGGACCGACGTGCGGTCGGGCACTCTGCTGGACTCCACGGTCGGCATCGTGGGCTGCGGCGGGATCGGCCGCGCGCTGATCCGGATGCTGGAGCCGCTGCGGGTACGCGTGCTCGCGATCACCCGGTCGGGCACGCCGGTGCCGGGTGCCGCGGAGACCTACACCCCGGACCGGCTGGACGACGTACTCACCGCCTCCGACGTGGTCGTGATCGGCGCCCCCTCGACGGCCGAGACCAAGCACCTGATCGGCGCCCGGGAGCTGAAGCTGATGCAGCCGCACGCCTGGCTGGTCAACATCGCCCGGGGCTCGCTGATCGACACCGACGCGCTGGTCGAGGCCCTGCGGGCTGGCACCATCGCCGGGGCCGGCCTGGACGTCACCGACCCCGAGCCGCTGCCGGACGGGCACCCACTGTGGGACGAGCCGCGCGCGCTGATCACGCCCCACTCGGCCAACCCGCCCAGCCTGCTCATTCCCGGACTCACCACGCGGGTGTACGAGAACGTCCGCCGCTATGTCGCGGGCGAGGAGCTGGTCGGGCTGGTCGAGGTGGAACGCGGCTACTGATCCTCGGGCGGGCCGAACTGCCGCCGGCCCGTCGGCCGGATGACACCCTCGGTGACGGCGGTCCGCAGCGCGGCGTCGAACCGGCGGGGGCCCCACCGGCGGGCGCCGAGTTCACGGAACAGCGTCTCCCGGTCGATCGTCCCGCGTTCGCGTACCAGGTTGGCGATCCGGGCGACCTCCTCGTCGAGGGCGCGTTCTCCGGCCACCCGGCTCTGGCTCGGCGAGGCTCCGGAGGCGTGCATGCCGGGCGAGTAGAACGACGTACCCGGGCCGGGGCGGTATCGCTGCGTGCGCAGGCGTTCGGACCGCCGGGCGATGCGTTCGTCGCGTTCGGCCTCGGCTGCTCGCGCCCTCGCCCGCTCGTCGTTCTCCGCTCCTGCTTCCTCCTGCTCTCCCGCACCCGCACCTTCGTCGGGATCCTCCGCGGTGAGCGGACGGGCGATGTTCTCCAGGGACTGCTGCTCGGCGCGCACTCCGAACGCCAGCTCGGCCACGCCACCGAAGGCCATCGCGATGGCGCCGATGAAGAAGCCCAGCGCCACCAGCCCGAGGTTGCCGCTGTGGATGAACTGGCCGAACAGCAGCGGCCCGGTGATGCCGCCGATCGCCGTACCGACCGCGTAGAACAACGCGATCGCGAGCGCCCGGGTCTCCATCGGGAAGATCTCGCTGACCGTGAGGTACGCCGAGCTGGCGCCGGCCGAGGCGATGAAGAACCCGAACGCCAGCAGCACGATGAACGACACGGAGTTCAGCGAGTTGCTCAGGAGCAGGAAGCCGACCACGGCCGTCACCACGGCGGCGCCGAGGTAGCTTCCCGCGATCATCGGCTTACGCCCGACAGTGTCGAAAAGCCTTCCCAGCAACAGCGGACCGAGGAAGTTGCCGACCGCGAACACGACCAGGAAGAACGGCACCGAACCGGAGGCGACCTTGAAGTACGTGCTGAGAATGGTGCCCAGGTCGAAGGTGACCGCGTTGTAGAGGAACGCCTGCCCGATGAACAACGCCAGGCCGAGCAGCGTGCGGTGCGGGTACTTCTTGATCGCGACCTTGGCGAGTTCCCGGAAGGGAATGGTCTTGCGCTGGCGAACCGTGATGCTCTCGCCGGGATCGGGGAGTTCCTCGTCGGCTTCGGCGCGGACCTCGCGTTCGATCGAGTCGACGATCTTCTCCGCCTCGTCCTCCCGACCGTGGATGAACAACCATCGCGGGCTTTCGGGTACGTGCCGGCGGACGACGAGGATGGCCAGGCCGAAGATGCCGCCCACCCCGAACGCCAGCCGCCAGCCCAGGTCGGTGGCGAAGAGGTCGGAGAGCAGAACGATCGCGGCCAGGCTGCCGAGCGCGGAGCCGACCCAGTAGCTGCCGTTGATGGCGATGTCGGTCTGCCCGCGGTTGCGGGCGGGGATGAGCTCGTCGATCGCTGAGTTGATCGCGGAGTACTCCCCGCCGATACCCATGCCGGTGAAGAACCTGGCCAGGAAGAAGTACCACGGCGCGAACGCGAACGCCGTGGCCACCGTGGCGACGATGTAGACGCCCAACGTGAGCAGGAAGAGCTTCTTGCGCCCGAACCGGTCGGTGAGCTGACCGAAGAACAACGCACCCAGGCAGGCGCCCAGGACGTAGATCGCGGCGGCGGTTCCGATGTCGCCGGCAGTGAGGTGGATCCCACTGCCCTTCTCGATCATGCGGGAGGCGACCGAGCCGACGATCGTCACCTCGAGCCCGTCGAGGATCCACACGGTGCCGAGGCCGATCACCACCCGCCAGTGGAAACGCGACCATGGCAGGCGGTCGAGCCGGGCCGGGACCCGGGTTCGAATGGTGTCCAACGTGGTTGACGACATGGGCAGTCCGTTTCGCTCAGGGAAGGCGGATGGGACGCGCGGTGAGATGCTCGGCACGCGCCGGCGGACTTCCCCGCGGCGAAATGGCGTACGCCCAGGTGGCGCCGTAGGATGCGCCGTCATGCTGCGCTGTCGGGTCCTCGGCCATCGGTACCGCTTCTCCGCCGAGGGGGAGACCATGGTCTGGCGGTGCCAACGCGGTTGTGGCAACGCCGGCAGCAAGCGCTACCCCACCGCCGCCGACGCGGGTCGGTACGCCGCGGCCTTCGACCGTGAGGACAGTGCGGATCTTGGCCGGCGCGCCCCGCTTGTCGGACTGCTCCCGCTTCGCGTTGTCCGCGCCGTACGCGCCCTGCGCCGGCGTCGGGCGAACGGCTGACGAGCCTCCGGACGGCCCGGCTGGCAGGCACGTCCGGGGGCCGACGTCTGCCGGGGGCCGGGACATGGGCGGGACCATACTCCTGCGAACCGGTTGTCGCAGGTCTCATCCGCGTGGGCCTGGCGGTACCGTCCACGCCAGGGCAGTCCTGGGCATTCGCGACCCTCCGGCGCCCGGTAAGGTGAGCAACCGCGCCCTCGTAGCTCAGGGGATAGAGCAACGGTTTCCTAAACCGTGTGTCGCAGGTTCGAATCCTGCCGGGGGCACCCACCGAACCGCAGGTCAGCGCCATGATCACCGGCCGACCTCCGCCTTCGTCGTCTCCGAACCGTCGTTCTGGCCACGTTCTGGCCACACCCCGGACTGGCCCGCGACCTCATTGAGCCGTGCGGCCCAGGTGTCCATCTCGTCGGGATACAGGTGGCCGTACAGGTCCATCGTCATGACCACCGACGCGTGGCCGAGCACCCGCTGGACCACCTTCGGCGGCGTACACGCGGAGATGTAGAGCGAGGCGGCCGTGTGCCGGAGACCGTGGATGGTGAAACCCTGCAGGCCGGCCGCCTTCACCGCAGGAGTCCACATCCGCTGCCGGAAGTTGCCGACCCGCAGCGGCCCACCCGACACGGTCTCAGGGACGCCCTTGCCGCCGCGCATACCGGCGAGCACCAGCTGGTAGGCATCGGCGCGGTAGATCTCTGCACAGGAAGGGCACACCGACGCCCGGCGATTGCCGCATGCCTTGTAGATCACCCCGTCGGGCATGTCCTCGGTCACGGTCTTCGTCTCGGTGACCTCACCCGTTCTGGTGTTGACGTTGGTGGTGCGGACCATGCCCGCCAACCGCACCGGCTGGGAACAACCCGCTGCCGAATGCACGTGCGAGAGCCAGCGCCGGTAATCGGAAGATGCGCCGCGGGCCATCGCGGTCACAGTGGCGCCGCTGGGTCGGGCTAAGCGACCACGGGCAGATCATGACCGGCTGGGTCGGACTCGGAAAGTCCGAAGAGGAGGCCCGCGGGATCATCGACCAGCTCGGCGCCGACGAGCGCAAGCCTGCATGACGTCAGCGAGGTCATCGTCACCGCACCCGACGCCAACTGGATCGCAGCCTTAACCCGCCAGCTCGTCGACGAGCGACATTCCCACAGTTGGCAAGGCTCGCGTGGCCCTCCTATCCGTAGGCAGCCGAAGTCGGCCGGGACAGTCCGAGATCGTCCAACCCTCCTGTTGGCAATCGCGTTAGCAACGAGCGACGCATTACGAGTGGGTTCCGGCGCGCGTGGCGTCGCGGCAGCTAGCTGGCGTGGAGCGTGGTTTGATGCGGAGGGCGTTGATCGTTAACGTCCAGTAAGGGCAGTTCGGGGGCACGTGAGGGGCACGAGTGCGGCTCTCCCACCCCTGCCTTGCAGAGGGCACCCGCTTACGAATCGCCGAGGCGGTACCGTCAGCAGGGCGAGTGAAGGACTTCGCAGGGACGGGGGCCATGAGCCAGAGTGCGTCACAGGCGTCTGCCTTCTTCGAGGAAGCGGTGCACAGCCAGGTGGTCTGGACCCTGCGTGATCGTGACGGCATCCCTGCGCCGCAGAACGAAGACGGCAGGAGGGCGATGCCCTTCTGGTCGACCGAGGCCCGGGTGAAGCGCCTTATCTCGACTGTTCCCTCGTACGCCGGCTTCGAGCCGGAGAGTATCCCGCTCAAGACCTGGCGGGACCGCTGGTTGCCCGGCCTTCGACGAGACAGCTTGCTTGTCGGTCTCAACTGGACTGGTGCTCGTGCGACTGGCTACGACCTTGAACCCGCTTCGGTCGTCGATCGGCTGGCACTCGCGGAGCGCCCCGGGCCGACGGCGCGCCAGTAATAGCCAGCTTGGAAGATCAGCGCTCACGGGCACCGGGCTCAGGCGTAGCGGTGGGAACCTCGAACTGACCGCTGGCGACCGATGATCACCGAGGCGTGGCCGCGGCGTGTGGCACGTATGTGGCACGGCAGCTGACAGCTTGGGAAGCATGGAGGTCGGAGCGCCTACGCGGTCGGGTGGCGGGATCGACGGCATGGGTGACCTGGCCATCTCCTCCTTAGCCTCGTCGGCGGCACGTGATGGCTCGGCTGATCCTGTCGATGTGGGCCTTCGCGGCCGAGTCTGTTGCCGGGTGTCTCAGCCTCAAGTCCAGCGGACGTCGTGGATCATTCCGGCGTTGCTGGCTGGAAGTCCGTGTACGTCTCACAGCCTTCCCAGCGGCCCCGGTCGAGGTAGTAGACGCTTGCTGGCCGTCGGTCGTAGGTGCCATCGTCGTAGCCGATGCGCACCGTGTCGTAGGCCCCGTCCTTCTTGACCCCGAGTGCGTTGTTGTAGGCCTTCTTGAGTGTGGGCGGCGCTTCGTCCCATCCGGAGTTTCGGGCGGCTGTGTTGAGTGGCTTGACCCCGGTGGTCTTGCTGTCCTTAACGGTGATCGACCAGGCGCTCTTGGGCCGGTCGCCGCACCTGCCGTCGAAGTACCTGAGGGTGTAGGTGTAGTCGGTGATGTCATCCCATTGCGCGGTCCGGGTCTTCGCGGCCCCGATGGCCGCCGCCCCGCAGCCACTCGCCAGCAGCACGACGACCGCGGCCATTCCGGCGACTGCTCCGGCACCTGCCTGAGAGATCTTTGAGCGGGCCACGCGCCTGACCTCCTCCACCCTCGCCACACGGCGGGCCGAACCCACGTCGTGTGCCACCGGGGTGAGCGACAGCGTGCCTCAACGTCGGCGCGGGCCGCAAGGTCTCGCTGATCACAGTTCCCCGTCGTTCTCGCAACCAGCCAGATTGAAGGTCGCAGCGGAGGCGGTCAATGGTCGGCGGAGCCGATCACGAAGTGACGCCGAAGGCGCCATTGACGGCCGGAGTGGAGACCGGAGACTGGCCTGCGAGGAGGGCGGGGCGTGCACGTTCGTGGGTCGCTCAGGACGAGCCGGTCCTCACCCCGCGCGGAGGGGGACCTCAGGGGCCGTTGGGCCGATGAGGTGGGGCAGATCTTGGCGCACACTGACGGCATGTCCTCTACACGGCGTTGGGTAGCGACACGCCGCACCATGCTCCTAGCAGCGTTGGCCTCAGCCGTCGCGGTTTCCGGCGTCGGGGGTTCTGCCGCCTCGGCCGGATCGGGGGATCCTTCGTTGTTGCCGCCTGGAGGCCGCCGGTACGACAGCGAGCGCTTTGTGGTCGTGCCCGCGCCGGCCGGAACGCTGTCGGAGATCTCCGCGGAGCAGGCGGCGACGCGTGCGGAGCATCTGTGGAACCGGCCTGATCAGCCCGAGGCCGAGCTGATGATCGCGAACGGCGGTGTCCTCGTTGACGAGGACCACCCCACGACCAGCGGAGGCTACGGGCTTACGGATCGACTCGTTTGGGTGCTCACCTGGCGGGACGTGCCAGGCGTGATCCGTGGCCCGCGAGTGTCGCCGGAGAGCGTGCAGGAGATCCGCCGCCGAATGCTGTTCACCGATACCGTCATCGTCGACGCGACCACGGGTCAGGTGCTCTACGTGGCGCAACATGGCGAGCGGCGTGCCGAGTGAGTCCGTCCGGTGAGCCCGACGACGGCGCCCTAGCGCCGCCCGCAGGGCGGCCGGGCGGTTGCGCCGCGTCAGCGGCGCCTTGACCTCGTTTAGAGCCTCTTTCGGCAATGAAAGGTCATGACGGCATCGTTCTCTATCAGCTCTGTCCGCAGTGCGTGTCCGTTGTGCTCCGACAGTTGATCCGCGACACATTTCCGTCAGCTGACGTGCGACGGCCTAGAAGTCTGTAGGCGGTCTGACGAACCGCCAACGCACGGATCTGCCGATGTGCGGACGGCGTCACGATGCTGTCTCAGGCGCAGTGAAAGTCAGCTCAGATCTCTCCGTGTCGACAATGAGTCATCGGTAGGTGGTGCGCGTTTGACCGAGGCGTGCCGATCTCGCCTGAGTGATCGTCCCGATGGTGCACCATGAAGCCCTGAGCAAAGACGGACCATTCTGGCCCCGGTGGGAGCATCGGTCGCGGGGCGCAGCGTGGCGGGTGTGCTTCCGTGATGTTGTGGCGGGCCTGGTAAAGGAATTCAGGGGTCAATGCGTACTTGGGGCGTGGAGCGGAGACGACAGGAATTCACCGAGTTCTACACCGCCTGCAGGGATGACTGCCTGCGGATCGTGCTGGTCAATGTCGGCGACAGGCAGCTCGCTGAGGATCTGGTGGCCGAGGCGTTCACTCGGGCCTGGATGTCCTGGCGCAAGGTGCGCGAGCATCCTGTGCCACGCGCGTGGGTGGTGCGCACAGCGCTGAACGCCAACGTGTCCTTGTGGAGGCGACGTCGGCGCGAGGTCACGGTCGATGACCCAACAGCGTGGATGCGCCTCGAGGGCAGTCGGCCAGAACGTTCGGCGGACCTGGACCTCGACGATGCCCTGGTGTCGGCGCTGCGGGCGCTTCCGCTCAGGCAGCGCGAAGTGATCACGCTCAGGGTCTTCTTCGACCTGGACGCCGATGCAACAGCGAAGCTGCTCGGCATCTCCCCGGGGACTGTCGGCGCGCACCTGCACCGAGCGCTCGCCACGCTCCGCGCGCAAACACAATCATTTACCGGCCAGGAGGTCACCCGATGAACGACGACTACGTGCTGGCGGCGATGCGAAGCTCGCTCACCGACACCAAAGATGCCCTCACTCACGTGCACATGGAACAGCGGCCCGAAGCGATCATGGCACGGGCTCGCGGCCGCCGGCTGCGCCGAAGCCTGCCGGGGGTGGCGGGTGTCCTGGCGATCGCAACTGTCCTGGCAATGTCCTTGTCCGGCGGACACGCTCCCGCTGATTCGCCGCTGTCCTCTGGCGGTTCACCTGAGGCCGCGGGGATCCACGTCAACCTGGCCGCATGGTCGGTCAATACGTCGCCGACCGGAATGGTGAACGTGACGATCCGCGAGCTGAAGGATCCGGCCGGGTTGAGCGCGACCCTGGCTGAGGCCGGCGTCCCCGTCGTGCTGACATCCGGGCCGGTGTGCACCTCCTCCTACGACCGGCAGCTGCCCCGGGTGGTCCGGAAGCTGCCTGGAAACGGCGACCTCGTGATCATCATCGACCCCAAGGCCATGCCCGCCGGAACGCAACTAGTGATCGGGATCGGCACCCTGCGGATGGGGTCCCAACAGGAGCCTGGTGCGGCGTTCGGGCTTGAAGAGCAGGGGTCTGCGCTGAACTGTCCCGCCGGCGCCAAGACAGTCACCAGGTAGCGCCCATTGCCCGCGCATCGCCATGGCCGGACGCTAGACCAGCCCATCAGATGACGACCCGAACCGTGAACCTCGTGCCAGACATGGGGTTCACGGTTGGCCGTGGCCACCCGCGAGCTCTTCACCCGCACATCAAGTCGGGCCAATCGGTTGCAGATGGCGCGTCTTCCCGCCGCCGCCGGCGCGCGAGAGCGCATGGGACTGCTTGATATGTGGGTGGTCCTGCGAGATCAGAGTCTCAAGTCCCCGACGCGCCGTCCGAGCCAGCCTAGGTGGCAGGAAGCAGTGTGCCTTGCCAGTCCACTGCCAGCGTATCGATTTGAGGTCGAGTGCTTGGGCGGGCGGACGACCCTCCACCAGCCCGTGACTGCGACCGCACAGACATGCCTACGAACATCCGCAACTGCCGCGATCCGCGCGCTCGGCGTCGCACATCACCTGGCGGTCGAGTGTCGTGCATCACCCGACGGAGGACCGCAGTGCGTGTCCGTGATCGGTGAAGAGTTTCCCTACGTCTTCAAGGGCGGCCACAGGCCGCCGCGCGCCCGCCCGAACGGCGCCGGCTCTCCCTCCGCGCGTTCGGCGCCCGGTCGGCCGGCGCGGCTGGGCGCGGCAAGAGGGCCGCCAGAACACTGGCGACCCTCATCACGTCCCGCTGCGCGGGACCAAACTGTGTGCGGCTGGTGCCGGGTGCCCGCTTCCACTTCCGGCTTGCGGAGGGACCTGCCATGCTCTCGCGATGAGTGCGGATAGCAGCTCGTGGCCTCCGCGAGGCCAGGCGGTGCGGGTCACCCTCGCCATCAGCCTCAGCCGGTCCCGCGCTTTCCGCTTCGCCCTCACTGGAGCCCGCGGACGGGACCAGCGTGAGCAGTGACGCGCTGTGGAGCGTAACCGCCGGGGCAGCAATGCTGCTGTTCGCGTACGTGCAGCTGTTCAACCTCGTGACCCGAAGGATCCGCGGTGCAGCGTCATTACTCGCTCTGGCCGTGTCGGTGGCATGTTGGGTACACGGCGAGCAAGCTCTCACGGTCAGCGTCGCCGGCCTCGTTCTCCTCATCGGTGTGCTCGCGAAGAAGTGGGAGTGGGAGGTGGGCGACTTCCTGGACGAGCTATACCCCGACCGTCGAGCCGGAAGGCAGGTCGGACTGTGGGTCAACTGGGTTTTCAACCCGGTCATGCTGCTGACTGCTCGCCGGCGACTCTTCCGAGATCCCCAGTTACGCGAACGGTTGGAATCCTTGTCGTTCGGGGCCCCAGGTAGCGGACCGCGCGAGGTTGATTCGTCGAAGAGGCCCGGGGGCGGCACCGGTGGCCGCCATAGGTCCTCTACCGAAGATCGACGGACGTTGTAGTCCCCGCTGGAGGCAACGGCGCAGTTGCGCTGGACAGCAGAGAAGTACAGCAACCAGGCCAGCCGGAGGCACTCGATTACGATCACTAGCAACTCGCTGACCTGCGCGAACACACTTCGCCGACCATCGCGCCCGTTGATGGCATCAAGAGGCGCACGGCTGCAGGCAGTGAGCTGCCTGCAGGGCCGGATGAAGCTACGCGACCACCCCGACCTCTGAGAGCGAGCCAGGGCACCGGCCGAATCCGCCGATCCTCGGCGTCGCACCCTCCGCCAGCAGCTCGTCCCGTGACCTGCAGCGACGTTCGGAAACAGCCGCCGCGACCACCATCGGACTGCGATCATGCCCGCATGAAGCTGATCAAGGCACGGCCGCGGCCAGAGGAGACCATCGCCATCCTCATCGTCGTGGCCGCGATCGGTGTCGCCGGCTGGTTCGCACACCGAGGCACCCACAGCTTCACAGACCGCGGCTTTGTCCAGGAGCAACTCGCCAAGGCGGAGGGTGGTCAGGTCCTCTTCCTGCCCGTCAAGCTGCCCGACGGCTACGAAGCCCCAGAGTTCTATGCCCCGCTCACCAACGGCTCTGACTCCGACGCCGCCACGGCGTGGTTCGCCAGCTTCCAGCCGATCAACTACGACGTCTTCGACCATCAACCACCGCCGGTCGAGATGTGCGTCCAACGCATCGACGACCCGAGCCGACCCTGTTCCGGGCTCAGCGGATCCGGACCCGAGCCAGAAGCTGACCGAGACCCCTACATCGAGCACAGAATCGGCACCACACTCGTGGTCATCAACGCGATGCTGGACGTGCCCGAACTTGACGAGTGGCAACATGTCGAGTTCACCAACAACCTCAACAAGGTGACCTGGCTCCACTAGCGCCACGAGATGTGCCCCGCTTCGACGGCGCCGACGCGTGCCTCGCGTGGTCTCAGTTGTTGTCTCAACTCCCACTCGTTCAGGCGTGTTCAGGATCCACCACAGGACCTGCATCCACGCCTGGACGAGGCCCACCAGCCATCCCCAAACAGCCTCCGTGCTGCCTCGTAATGAGTAGCTGCCGGGCATATCTCCTACTGGCCGGCCCTCCCTAAGCGGCTGTAACCGCCTCATACGGTCCGCGCGGCCAGGACAATGAGCAGGTGGACCAGAGCGACGCCGGCGACGAGTGGGACGAGCGCCACAAGCAGCGCGTCCGCTGGATGACCTACGCTCGCCCATCACCAGGTGGATGGACACCGCCAGCAGGAGTCCGACCCGGCTGGAACTGGACGCCACCCGATGGCGTCGAACCGCACCTCGAACGGGTACCGCGATGGGTTCGAATCTGGTTCTGGACGCCATGGCTCGACCGGTACGCCCACGAGTGGCTCTGGCATCACGGCGGCTTCGACGTCCTCCCTCCCGACGCTCCCGCGCAGCCTTGAAAGTGGCCGCGTTTTGGCCACACTGCATCCCCAGAAGACGCCAAACGATCATCAATGGCGCCAGGAAAAGTCGCAGGTCAGCCGCCGTTTTGAGCCCAAACGAGAACACCTGGACCAGCTTCCTAAACCGTGTGTCGCAGGTTCGAATCCTGCCGGGGGCACCCACCGAACCGCAGGTCACAGCCATGATCACCGGCTGGCCTCTGCTTTTGTCACCTCCGGAAGCGTCAGGCCCGCACGAGCAGCGTCGGGCCCGCACGGCGTGGTCCAGTCGGGCTCCGTCACGTGGGACCCCTCGATCCGAAACCGGGTTGACAGCGGACGGGTCGGACCGTTCGGATGGGCGCTCGTGCGTCCCCGCAGGATCCACGCCGACCAGGCCGACATCGACACGCCGCTCGTCCGCGAGCTGGTGGCCGCTCAGTTCCCGCAGTGGGCCGCGCTGCCGGTGGAGCCGGTCGACTCCGGCGGACTGTGTAACGCGATCTACCGCCTCGGTTCCGACCTGTCCGTACGGCTGCCGCTCCGGCCATCGGTCAATGACGTAGTTCAACGGGAGCACGAGAAACTCGCGACACTCGCGCCGTTCCTGCCTGTGGCCATCCCTTCTGTCGAGGCGATCGGCTCACCCACCGACGCGTTCCCGGGCGAGTGGTCCGTCCACCGCTGGCTCACCGGTACGCACCCCTCCCCCGACGCGCTGGTTGATCCGCGTGGGCTGGCGACGGACCTCGCGGCGTTCGTCGACGCGTTCCGGCGGATCGACCTGCCGGACCGGCAGCCGGCGTATCCGGGCGAGCGCCGGACGCGCGCTCCGATGATCTCGATGGACTCCCCGACACAGAAGGCGATCGGCGAGCTGGATGGTCTGATCGACACGCGCGCAGCCCTGGCGTCGTGGGAGGAGTCGCTCGCGGCGCCATGCGACGGGCGCGAGGTGTGGGTGCACTCGGACCTGACGCCGAGCAACCTGCTCGTGTCGGCGGAGGGCCGGCTGACCGCGGTGCTCGACTTCGAGACGTGCGGTGTCGGCGATCCGGCGTGCGACCTGTTCCCCGTGTGGCACCTGCTGCCGGCGAACCTCCGCGACGAGTTCTGTGCGGCGCTGGACGTGGACGACGCGACGTGGCTCCGCGGACGCGGGCGCGTGCTGTCCCAGGCCCTGATCGTGTTGGCGGACCACAAGGACACCAACCCGGCGATATCGAACTACGCGCGGCACGTCATCCGCGAGGTGCTCGCAACTCCTCGATGAGGGCCGCGGACCGGCGACCCCGCGCAAACCCGGGTGCGGACAAGCTGTCCGACCGACGGGAGAGCAGCCCTCGAATATCAGCGTGCGTGTCTTAGCTGGCGCGTCGAGCGACGACTCGGGAGAGGCTCAGCGTGCGGCCGCCGTCTGCGTGAAGCATCTGAGCTTCTTCCCGTCCCGGCATGCCATTGTCGAGGTCGCAGGCCTCGTTCCACTGCAGCCAGTCGCGCCAACCGTCGGGCAGCAGATCAGCGACCTCGACGGTGACCAGGCCAGTTTTCTCCCAGTGGCGCCGCCACCAGCCCGGGCTGTGCCAGGCGCAGAAGTCCCACTTCCAGTGGGACTCAAGGTGGGGTGGAGGAAGCGACTCGTACTCCTCGACGAGACCAGGCTGAACGATACCGATCTGCCCGCCGGGTTTCACCAAGGATGAGCAGTAGCCGAGATAGAGATCATCGGTGCCGAAGTAGTGGTAGGCGCCGATGCTGACGAGCGCGTCGAAGAAGCCCTCGGCGAAGGGCAGCGCATGCGCCTCCGCATAGATCGGGTGAACCTGGCCTTCCACGCCTGCCTCAGTCACGCGGCGCAGGTTCTCAATCGGCTTGATCCACAGGTCGGTCGCCCATACCTCAACACCGAATTCCTTGGCCAGGAAGATGGAACTCAGGGCAGTGCCACAGCCCAAGTCGAGTACACGCATGCCGGTCTTGAACGGCATGACCTCGGCTAGGGCCTCTGCCTGCCACGCGGGGTTTGGCCCCATCGCACCGTCGACCAACCAACGAGCTGGGTACCCACCAGATCGGGGGTAGCGCTCGTTCCTCAGAAGCACGTCTAGTTCGTCGTCATCCATGCGGCCGGAGTCTGGCTGGGTACCTTCGCCTGGGCAAATGGTTTGTCGCTGGCAAGCCCATACTCCGACTCCGGAACGCCGACGAGCGCCGCCCCCTCTGACCCCTACCAAGTGCAACACCGAGCACCCGCTGGACCACCTTCGGCGGCGTGCACGCCGAGATGTAGAGCGAAGCGGTCGTGTGCCGGAGGCCGTGGATGGTGAAGCCCTCGGGGCCAGCCGCCTTCACCGCCGGGGTCCACACCCGCTGCCGGAAGTTGCCGACCCGGAGCGGCCCACCCTCCGGAGCCGTGAATACCAGCGCGTCACGATCGAGGCCGGCGACCAAGGCGCCGAACCCGGTCACCCCACCAGACGCCGACTGGCTCGCAGCCTTCACCCGCCAGCTCGTCGACGAGCGACTGCGTGTGCCTGCGGTCACCTCCTCAGCCCGCGGCTACCGCAACTACCGGCACTACCAGGCCCGTATCTTGCTACGCAGCCGACGACAGACACGCCGGCGGCGCACACGCTTGAATCAGCAGGCCACCACGGCCAGCTGCGGATGAGTCGGAAAGGAGAGGCTCTTGATGAGTGAAGAGTTCTACTCGCACGCGAGGCTGTACGACCTGATGTTCCCGGGCGGCGGGCCCGCAGTCGACTTCTACCGGGCCGACGCCAATCGGCAAGGCGGGCGCGTGTTGGAACTCGGGTGCGGCACCGGGCACAAGCTGATCCCCATCGCGTCCGACGGGCATCCGTGCGTCGGCCTGGACTTCTCGTCGGACATGCTGGCTGAGGCTGAGCGTAAGGCGAACGAGCGCGGTGTAGCGGTGGAATGGATGCAGGGCGACATGCGGGCCTTCGACCTGGGCCGCACATTCGACTTCGTGTTCATCACTGCCAATTCCCTGCTGCATCTGCACGAGGCTGAGGATCTGGTGAGCTGCTTCCGGTCGGTTCGACGACACCTGGCGCCTGGAGCACGGTTCGTCTTCGATGTGTTCAACCCGAACGTGCGCCTACTCGCCGAAGCCGACGGCGTACGGCGCACCCGGGAGTCGTTGTCGTTCATGGATCCTGACCGGGGCAACGTGACCGTCGATGTCGCTGGGATCTACGATGCGCGCGCGCAAGTTACACGCGGGACGTGGTACCTCTCGACCGACTCCGAGCCCGACTTCGTGGTCGCACCGCTCGAACTGAGGAACATCTTCCCGCAGGAACTGCCGCTGCTCGTCTCGCTCGGCGGCCTTCGGCTCGTCGAGCGCTTCGGCGACTGGTCCGGTCGACCATTTGCCGTGGACACGCCGCTTCAACTCTGCATCTGCGAGTCCGCGTGACTGAAGGCGAGAGCACCGGCCTGGACGGCGCTCAGGATGCTCGACAGGCTTTCCGGGTGGGCCAGCTTCAAGTCCGCGAGATCGCTGGGCCGGAACCAGCGAAGATCGTCGTGCTCCTCGGGCGCGGCGATGACGGGTTCCCCATCCCAACGCGTGACGAGGAACCCGTGCATGTTGAGGGCGGGGTCGCTGACTGTCATCGGGATGGGCAGGGGGTCGTGGACGTGAACACCGACTTCTTCGAGGCATTCCCGAATGACGGCCTGGTGAGGTAATTCGCCTGGCTCGACGTGTCCGCCGACAAGGGCCCAGCGGTCGGGATACGCCTGACGCATCGGGTGGCGATGCGCCATCAGCACGAGACCGTCGCGCACAAGTGCGGCGGTTGCGATCGGAATCGGGGCGACCATGGCGGCATACTAGGCGCGAACGCAGACATGCCGTAGAGAAGGTTGTCCGTACAGCTCATGCGCTCGACCGGGCCGCCCTCGCCGTCCCGAGCCGCGCTGCTGCTGGTCAGGCGTGATGCCTGGCATGGGTGGCCGGTGACCCATCATCTGCCGCCCTGTGGCCAGGGACGCCACCGCCGTCGGCGGTCGGACGAGCCCGAGAGATGACGATGTTCAGCGTGGTTCCGCCCGTAGGGTGCCACCATGTCAGCGGAGTGGGGTGCGGAGGCCCCGGTGCGCCCAAGACGCGTGCTCGTCCTTGGTGGTCCTGGCGGTGTTACGGCCGAAGTGGCGACCATGGTCGCCATGTCCCGGGGCCTGATGCCGCACCAGCGCCACGACCTGGATCGACTGGCCTACGAGCCACCAGCCCACCAGGCGAACGCACAGTTCCGGGAGTGGACGAGAGTTTCCGACCAGGCACGTCGCGAACGGGCTGCCGCACTTGCCAGTAACGCCCGCTGGGTGGCAAGCGGTCAGTATGCCGGCTGGACCGAAGCACTGCGTGATGCAGCAGATGTCATCCTGTGGCTCGACCCCTCAGCGCCGGCAGCCACTGTGGGTGTCCTGCAGCACGCCATTGTGTGGCGCTGGCGCGGGAGCCGTGACTGGGACTTACGATCCATGGTCCAAGCTGCACGTGGAGCATGGAGCTACCCCTCCCGGCCGCAAGCAACCGCCGAGGAGCTGAGAGAACGGGACGAGGCCAACGGAGCCCGCACACTTGAGGTGTTCCTATCGCCGGTTTCCAACAAGGTCATCCGCTGCCGTTCTCTCAAAGAGGTCGTCGAGACGATCGAGCGGCTAAGCGGCAGGTCCCGAGCAACCTAGCCTGACCGTCCTGCATGTGGCGGCACTGCTCCGTCAAGCATCTTCTGGCACACGACTCGTGCCTGGCTTCACCGGCCAATCCCTCCAGCCCTTCGAGCTGCGGATTCTGCTTCCAGGGGCTCCAGGACGATGCCATGATCACGCAATGGATCAGCCCCGCCGGCGCGTACCCCACTCCATGTGGATCGCCCTCGCAGTCGTCACAGCCGTCAGTGGCTGGTTCCTGTGGCTCGGCGGAGACGTGGTGAGCGCCAACCGCGAGCCAGACAAGTCGAGTCGCGAGTACGTCGCAGACCAGCGCGACCGGGCGGAAGGCGTTCCCCTGCTTCTGCCGGTGAAACTCCCCGACGGATACGACTACGGCCGTGAGTACGAGTACAACCACACCGCTGATCCCAGCGACCCCGACGACAACCCCACCTACGCCGACACCCGCGAGATCTTGTTCATGCCGATCGGCGGCGTCCAGAAGCACGGCGGACTGCCAGCCATCGGTCTGTGCGTGGAAGCCGCCCACTCCAAGCAGACCGCCTGCCCCATCGGCCCGCACCATCTGCTGCGTCACCACGGACAGTCCCTGCTCCACATATACGCCGCCAGCGACGGCGACCAGGACCTCACCACCTGGAAGAACGTGGGGTTTACCACCGATCTCGACAAGGTGACCTGGCTGCACTGAGCGGGCCGGGCCACACGAGGAAGGGTGACGCACACCTGTCCGGCCTCGCCATGTAACGCTGACAGTGCTCGCGGCAAAGGATGGGTGTGAACGAAGACCAGGGCATCGGCTCGATCGGGACGGACCCGGACCGTTTCGAGGTGTTCTATCGCGAGCATCTCGACGCGGTACAGCGGTTCGTCGCCCGCCGAGTCGACGACCCGCACACCGCGGCCGACCTCACCGCCGACATCTTCGTGGCGGTGATCGAGTCGGCCACGAGTTACCGGGCCGGCCTCGGGCCACCGCGGGCCTGGGTCTTCGGAATAGCTCGCAACGTGGTAGCCATGGAGCACCGGCGAAGTGCCCGCTACGCCAGCGCGGTTGGCCGCCTCGAAGGCCGGAGAGTGCTGGAGGCAGATGCCCTGGAGCGAGCCATGGAGCGCATCGACGCTGCACAGAACGCGCGCCGACTGCACGGACAGCTCCAGGAGTTGGCACCCGGACTACGCGCCGTCTTCGAACTGGTCAGCATCGACGGGCTCAGCGTCGCCGACGCTGCCGCGGTCCTCAAGATCAGCCCTGGCAACGCGCGCGTACGCCTGCACCGAGCCCGACGGCAACTGGCCCGGAGCCTCGACCTGATGGAGGCACCCCCGGAGGCACCCACCGAGACAGCCGCTGAGGCGCCCGCGCTGGCAGGAGAAATCTCATGAACACAGATCTCGACACGTTTGAGACGGACCTGCTGAGCGAGCTTCGAGCCAGGGTCGCGGCGCGATCCGTGGATCAGCCACGGTCGCGGCCAACGCCCAGTCGACGGTCGTGGCGCCGGACAGCGGCCGGGTGCGGCGCCGTCGCGGCTGCGACCGCGGGCGCGTTCCTCTTTCCCGGTGTTGTCACCAGCCCGGCGTACGCCGTGCAGAACGGCCCTGGTGGAACCGTCGACGTCCAGGTCAACCGACTGGAGGACGCCGCCGGGCTGCGGCGGGCACTCGCCGATCACGGCGTACGAGCTGACGTGCTGTATCTCGGCGACAACCTGAGGTGCTCGCCCGATCGCTACCGCCGCGCCACGGCCGTCCCGGACAGCTCCACGCGGTTCGTTGTCGGTGGTGAGGGCATCTCGGTCGAACTCGACCGGCGCGACGTTGCGCACGGCGAGACAGTGGTCATCGCCGCGTCGCGCGTTCCTGACGGCGTGTACGCCGAGGTCGGGATCGCGAGCGGTCCGGTCGGAGGCTGCCGACCAACCCCGCTGTCCGGCGACAGCTGAACCTGGGTGCCGAAGGATTGGTGACACCTGCGCTTGCCCGGATCAGGGCACGGCGCGCCGCATGACGCAGTTTCCGATTCCCTTGCTGCGAACGAACTCGAAGCCCGCCTGTTCGAACAGGGTCCGGGTGCCGTTGTACAGGACCGCCTTCTTCTTGCCGCCGGTGTCGTGCGGGTATCCCTCGACGACGCCGCCGTACGCCGTGCAGGATCACACAGAACCCGGACGAGATCGGGTCGGAACGCAATTCGATGGTGTGAGCCGCGTGGGCACGCGACCATGGTCAACGTGCTGAGGGACCAGAGGCTGCCCCCACAGGGCGGACTGCCGCCGGCGGAAGGCGTCGGCGGCGCCGTCGTGGAGATCGCCTGCGACGAGTCCGGGTTCTCCGGCACCAACCTGCTGGACACCGCGACCCCGCTGTTCACACACGCGAGTGTCGACCTGAGCGTCCGCGAGGCGGACGACCTCCTCCAGGCGCTGCGGTCCGGATCCAGGTGGTCGCTCAACGAGTTCAAGTCCGGGAGATTTCTGCGCGGGCCGCGGTCGGGTGAGGCGCTGGAATGGTTGCTGACGGCGCTGAGCGGCCGGGCGCACGTCCACCTGGTCGACAAGGAGTACTTCCTCGTCACCCGCATCGTCGACCTGTTCCTGGTCGAGCCCTCCTACGCGGCGGGCACTCGCCTGACCCAGCACCACCGCCCGGCCGCCCTCGCCCTCTACCGGGCTGGACGGGCGGGCGGTCGCGACTGGCGGGCCTTCCTCGCGGCCTTCGTCAGGTTGGTCCGTACGAAGAGACAGCGCCAGCCGGATCGCGGCGCCATGGAGCGCTTCTTCCAGGCGCGCGACTCGCTGGCCGGAGCCGGGCTCGGCGCGGACGCCGACCTCGTCCTCGACGGGCTCACCCGGACGCGGGTGTGGGAGATCGTGACCCGGCTGATGAACGACGACCGCTCGATCCCGCCACCGCTGGAGCCGATGCTGCCGGCGCTGGCCGAGACCGTCCTGTTCTGGAGCGGCGGACAGCGGCGGGTGCTGGTGATCCACGACGAGCAGAGCGCCCTCACGGCCGGCCGGTTGCGGCGCCTCCAGCGGGTGCTCGCGTACGGGGCCGACTCGCCGGCAACGGACGCGGACGCGGACGAAGCCCGGTGGGCCGAACAGTCGCCGTTGGCCGGGTTGGTGACCGTCGACTCCCGGGACGACCCGCGGGTCCAGGTCGCCGACCTCCTGGCCGGGATCGCCCGGCGGACCCCGGACGTCGGCGGTGCGGGCGACGGCGCCGGGCTGCTCCAGCCGTTCCTCTCTCCCACCTCCCTGCGAGACCCCGAGGGATGACGAAGCTCCGGCCGGGCGACCAATAGGGTTGCCTCGATGCTCGAGGTGCTGGTGGTCCTGGTCGTGTTCGTGGGAGCGCTGACCAGGGCGACCTTCGGCTTCGGTGAGGCCGTGGTGAGCATGCCGTTGCTGGCACTGCTTCCGGTCAGCCTGCACACCTCGGCGTCCCTGATCGGCGTGGCCGGCCTCACGGTCGCGGCCCTGGGCCTCACGTCCCGCAGCCGGGAGATCGACACCCACGCACTCGTGAGGCTGAGCATCGGCACCCTGCTCGGCATCCCCCTCGGACTCGCGCTGCTTCTCCTCGTGCCAGAATCGGTGACCAGCACGGCACTCGGCGCGTTCCTGATGCTGTACGGCGCCTACTCCCTCAGCCCGTCGGCCGTGACGGCACCGCGTGGCAGGAACTGGGCCTTCCCCGCCGGGCTGCTCGCCGGTGCGCTCGGCAGCGCCTACAACTTCAACGGCGTGCCGGTGGTGGTGTTCGGGACGATGCGCCGCTGGCCTCCGCGGCTGTTCCGGGGGACGCTCCAGGCGCATTTCCTCTTCTCCGGCGTACTTGTGGTGACCGGACAGGCCCTTGGCGGAGTGTGGACTCCCGAACTGCCGAAGCTCCTCGCGCTCTCGTTGCCGGCGATCGGACTGGCGACCTGGGCCGGGCACCGGCTGCATGCCCGCATTCCCGCCCACAGGTTCGAGCGCTACGTCTACGGCCTGATACTGGCCCTCGGTTTGGTGCTGGCTGTTCGCGGGGTGATCTCACTCGTTCACGGTTGAGGGCCGGCATGGCGTGCCGACCACCGACCAGCGAGTCGATCGGCGCTCGGTTCCGGTAGGACGACGTCCGGTACTGGCGCTAGCTTGTTCGCCATGAACGAGGAAACGCCGCCGATCGACTGGCTGCTCGACTCCGACCCGGCGCTGCGGTGGCAGGTCCTGCGTGACCTGACAGAAGCGCCTGCCGACGCGGTGGCCGCGGAACGTGCCCGGGTGGCGAGCGAGGGCTGGGGTGCCCGGTTGCTGTCCGCCCGCGACCCGGACGGTCGGTGGATGGGAGGCGCGTGCTTCCCCGGCCGCGGCGAGCCGCCGAGGGACGGCAGCCAACCATGGACGTCGACCCTGCCGGCCATGATGGAGCTGTACGACTTCGGCCTCGACCCGGCCTGCGACGCCGCTCGCGAGATGACCGCGCTGGTCGCCGCGAACTGCCGCTGGGAGTACGACGATCTGCCCTTCTTCGACGGCGAGGTCGAGCCTTGCATCAACGGCCGAACGGTGACGCTCGGCGCCTACTTCGGTGCCGACGTCAGCCAGGTCGTCGCCCGCCTGCTCGCGGACCAGCTCGCCGACGGCGGATGGAACTGCTGGACCGAACGCGGCGCCGAGGTGTCGTCGTTCCACTCGACGATCTGCGTACTCGAGGGACTGCTGGAGTACGAACGCGTCGGCGGCGGATCGGCCGAGCTTCAGGCCGCGCGGCGCGGCGGTGAGGCGTACCTGCTCGATCGCTCGCTCTTGCGCCGCAGGACCACCGGCGAGGTGGTCTCCGACGATTGGCTGTCGTTCTCGTTCCCGACGAGGTGGCACTACGACGTGCTCCGTGGGTTGGAGTACTTCCGTGCGGCCGACGTCAGGGATCCACGGCTCGGTGAGGCAGTCGAACTCGTACGCTCCAAACGCTGCGACGACGGCACCTGGCTGCTGGAGAACACCCATCCCGGCGCGGTGCACTTCCGGCTGGAGGACGGCGACGGCCAACCCAGCAGGTGGAACACCCTGCGGGCGTCCCGGGTGCTTGCCTGGTGGGACGGACGCGGCTGAGGCGCCTCCCTGGTCAGCCGGGGCCCGCCGAGCGGAGCGACGCGTCCAGTTGACGGATCAGGTCGCCGACCCGTCCACCGCCGCGCGGTGCGTCCGGATAGCGCCGCAGTACGTCCACCACGACGGGGTTCGCGAGCGACCTGGCCTGCGCGAGGTGGTCGGCGCCGACGGCCGGATCGTCTCCGGCGGACAACTCGAACGCCCGCGCGGCATGGGCGGCCGAGCCGAGAATGTGCTTCACCTGGGTGGCTTTCGCCAACGGGTGAAGGAACGCGGCTCCGGCCGCGGCGAGTGCCGCACGCGCGGCTTCGCCCGCTGCCGCCTGCCCCGCGTCACGCGCCTGCGAAGCCGCGCGCTGGGCCGCCCAGGCGCGGTCGCGCAGCGCCTTGGTCCGCTCGGCCCCGTCCGCGAACGCCTGCGCGACGTCGATCGCCTCCCGTGGGCGTTGATCTTCGGGACGTTCGGATTCGAAGACCGTCAACGCCGGCCGCGCGCACGCAGCCGCGTAGCCGGCGACCTCCCGGAGCTCGGCCAGGGTGAGCTCGACCTCCGTCGAGCCGTCCGCCATGGTCACCGGGTCCAGAAGTCCGCCGGCCGGCGGCCCGGACGGAAGCCGAAGTGCTCGACCATCGCCACGGCTTCGGGGAAGTTGCTCGCCAGGGCTCGTGGTTCGTGCGCGTCACTGCCGAAGGTGATCGCCCGCCCGCCCTCCTCGCTCCACCACTGCGGAATCCACGGACGCAGCTGACCGCCGACGTTCATCTCCAGCGCACGGCCGCTGCCGGCCAACGCTCGCATCGCCTGCCGGAAGCCGTCCTCGAACCGCTTCGGGTCGAACGGCCCGGCCTCCTCACCCGGCCAGTAGCGAACGGCGTAGTCGAGGTGGGTGAGCACCTCGAACTCCTGGGAACCGTCGACCATGCGGGGCACCTCGGCGAGGTACTCGTGGATCACCTTGTCCGCCGGCCACAGCCCATACAGGGTGGGCGGTTCGTGCCGTCGGCCATCGACGGTCAGTGTGTGCAAGGAGCCGTTGACACGATCCAGCTTCGACACGTCCAGCACGCGCGCGGCCGCCTCCCCGTCAAGGTGTGGTTGCCCGAACTCCACTCCGGTGAGGATCTGCAGGTCGGGAAAGCCGTGCCGGCAGCGCTCGATCGACTCGAGATAGCCGTCCACGTCCAGCGGAGGTGGGACCAGGGTCTGGTCGGGACTCACCAGCCCGCGCAGGTGGTCCGGCAGGTCCGTGGTGTCGATCTCCCAGCCCACGAAGTCCAGGTGCTCGGTGAACACCACCGACGGAAGACCGATCCGCGTCGCGCGTTCGCAGGTCCGCTCCATGGTCCCCGCCGCCGCGGAGTTCGGACCGCCGGTGTCCCAGGAGTATTCGCTGTGTACGTGGGTGTCTGCCGGAAGCGCCATCACGTACGCAACCTCCTGTCGATGCTGACTGGACGGCACTCGCTATGCGGCGCTGTGGACACTACGGCCGAGCAGTGCGGCGAGCCGGTCGATGGCCGGGGCGTCGTCGGCGACCGGTCGCGACGCACCGAACGGGCCGTTCGGACCGGTGCGCGCTCTTCCGACGTTCGCCTGCGTGAACGCCAGCTCCTGCTCGGCCAGCGCTTCGGGAAAGTCCGCCGGCTGCCCGGTCGCCCGGGCGAGGTCCCAGCCGTGGACCAGGAGTTCGGTGGTCCGCAGATGCACGAGAGCGGCGCCGGGCACCTGCCCCACCGGCGAGGGATGGATGCGCTCGAACACCCCGGGTTGTCCGAAGGCCCCGAGCAGGTCGTCGACGGACTGCCGACTGGCCGTCAGCGGGTCGGTGCCGAGCCGGTCGACCCGACCGAGCCGGGCGCGTTCTTCCGGTGACGGAAGCTCGGCGCCTCCCAGAACCGCCGCGGTGAGAAGGTTGCCGGCGACGACGTGGTTGAGCAGCGTACGGACGTTCCAGTCCGAACACGGGGTCGGTGCGTCCCACTGATCCCCACCGATGCCGGCCACGATCCGGTTGGTCACCTCGCCCGCGGTACGCAGGGACTCAAGAGCGGCCGCCGAACTCATCCGCGGCTCCTTCCCACGAGGAACGACGATGTGGCCGACAACCTAACAGGACAGGGGCAGTACGCTCCGGACGATGGCCACGACACATCCGCTCTCCGCCGCGTCGATCCTGAGCGCGGTCGAGGTCGCGGCATCGGCCCACCTCGGCCGGCCGTGGACCGCGACCGGTTTCGCCGACCTGGACGACCGTGCGTCCCACCCGTGCGGCATCTTCCGGGGCGAGCCGTTCTCGGTGTTCGTCAAGCTGGACCTGACGGTCGCGGGCAGTGAGCAGTTCACCGCGGAGCTACGGGGTCTCGAGCTGCTGCGGCGACGTACCGGAGTGGCCACGCCCACCCCGGTCGCCACCGGGCAAGTACGGGTTGACAACGGCTCGCTGTTGTTGCTGGAAGCGATACCGGAGGTGCTCCCGCAGGCACGAACGGCCGAGCAGTGGCGCTCGATCGGCCGGGCGCTCGCGACGGTGCACCAGGTGCACGGACAGCGGTTCGGCCTCGCCGAGTTCGACGGGTTCTTCGGCCCGCTGCGCCAGGACAACCGTCCGGTCGACACCGACTCCGCCACGGACTCCGGCACCGGCACCGGCTCCTGGCCGGACTTCTACGCCGAACGCCGGGTGCTGCCCCGCCTGCGGCAGGCGGTCGACAGCGGCCACCTCTCACCGGACCTGGCCCGAGACGTCGAGCACCTCGTCGGCCGGTTCCCCGCGCTGTGCGGGCCCGAGCCCAAGCCCACGCTGCTGCACGGCGACGCCCAGCAGAACAACTTCCTGACGCCCGACGTCGACGGCACCACCGGAACCCCGGCCGGAGCCGTGCTGCTCGACCCCGCGCCGTCCTTCGGGCACCCGGAGGTCGACCTGGCGCTGGTCGACTACTTCTCGCCGGTCCCGGAGGCCGTCTTCGACGGCTACCGCGAGATCACCCCGATCGATCCGGGATTCGCACAGCGACGCGAACTGTGGAGGGTCTTCGCCTATCTCGCCGTGATCGCCGTCGACGGCAGTTCGGCGTTCGGGCGTCAGTTCGTCGACCGGCTGGCGGCCGCCGTCCGCCGCTATCCGTAGCGACGCGCCGCTCAGTCGGCGAGCTTGAACACCAGGTCGGTCTCCCACTTGTTCAGGTCCGGCTCGTCCGCGGGATCGGTCAGGTAGAACTCCAGCCGGGCGGCCCAGCGCTCGCCTCCCCGGGAGTCGGCGACGTCCCAGCGAAGGCCCTCGCCGTCAGCCCACCTGAGCAGCGCCCCGGTGGCGTCGACCAGTTCGTCGGGGTGGCCGACGTGCCGCAGCGTCGCGTACCGGCCGGCCGGAAGCACGCCGGACCGGACCCGGTCGTCACCGGCGACCTTCTCCGCAACGGGCACGCCGACCTCGATCTCCAGGTCGCCGTCCATGTCGATGACGTTGTACTTCCACAACGGTGCGCCGGCGGGTGCGATGTCGCGTGCCTCGAGCCAGCCGAAGACCTCGCCGTTCAGCGGCGGGAGGGTGGCGGCCATCCGGGTCATCGGGACCGACGCCGTGATGGCGACGTAGGGCTGCGCGGCACGTTCGACGATCGTGGGCTCGCTGATCTTCACGGTCGGACCTCCTCTGTCGACTTCCCCGGACCCCCAGAACCGGAAGCAAACCAGACCGACCGTCGTCGGGTCTACGATTCGGGCACACTCTGCTTGGAGGACCCATGTCGTCGCAGGCCCGCGGACCCGTCATCTCTCTCATGCTGGCCGTGCCCGACGCTCCTGCCGCGGCGCGGTGGTACGCCCAGGCCGTCGGCGCCCGTGAACTGTGGAACCTCGGCTCGGTCATCGGCCTGGAGATCGAGGGCGCCCCGATCTTCCTCGGCGAGCCGGAGAAGAACGGCTGGGCGAGTCCCGGCGAAGTCGGCACCACGACCGTCCGGGTGGAGATCTTCGTGGACGACCCGGACAGCTTCGTCGCCCGCGCGGTCGCCGCGGGGGCGGACGGCGACGACCCCGTACGCGACCACCAGATGCCGTGGGGTGCGCACCGCCAGGGCGGCTTCTTCGACCCGTACGGACATCGGTGGCTGGTCGGTGACCGCTCTCCGCTCAGTCCACATCGCACCTGAGGCCGGGCAGGCAGTTTCGGAAGGCGAACGGCGTCAAGGTCGCCGCGCCGTCGCCAGCCGCACCGGCCGGGTCTGGTCGGTCCACGCGCCGAGCAGCGCACCGCCCTGGTCCGTGCCCTCGGTGCCCTCGGTGTCGTCGCGGTCCCCGTCCGGAACATCCACCAGGCGAACGACGGTGAGCTCCAGCCCAGGGATCCGCACGACCGTGTGCCCGCCCTCGGTGGTGACAGCCGGATTCTCCACCTGCTCCGCCTGCGCCACTGCCTCGACGACCGGGACCGTCACACCACCCCGCGTACCGGTACCCACGACCGAGACGGTGGGTGTACGCCGCTGCGGCCCGTCCGCGCCCTCACCCTCGACGAGTTCCTCCGCCTGCACCGCGTGCCCGAGAACCACCGCGGCCAGCGCGGACAGGTAGACGGGATCACCGCACCCGTCGTACACCCAGCGCCGGCCCAGGGCCGAGTGCTCCATCGTGCCCACGAGGTACGGCTCGCCACCGGCGAGCGGCGCGCCCCGGTAGGTCAGCGGGGCCTGCACCACCTGGCCGGCCGACGTGCGGACCAGGAGGGTCTCGATGCCCACCTCGCCGCGTGGGTCGTCGAACCGGTACGCGCCGACCGAGGCAGGCTTCTCCCCCGGCGCACCGGTGTACCAGGGCTGCTTCGGTAGCCACTCGCCGAGGAGTTCCAGCTTGGTCGGACGGATCTCGGCCCGGTGGATGACGGCCACGGCGGCTCCTTCTGTCGTACGCGAAACACCCGATAGGCACCCAAGTCTGCTCCATCCGTGACTCCGGCCACCGGGCGATCCCAGGGCACGTTTCCGGGTGACCCTAGGCTCGAAGCGTGCACAGGCTACGCGAGCTCGCCGACCGGACCCCGGCGTCGCGTGAGCGCTACGTCGACCTGCTGCGCGCGCTCGCGATCACCGCGGTGGTCCTCGGGCACTGGCTGCTCAGCGTCGTCACGTACGACACCCACGGACGACTCACCGGGCACTCCGCGCTGGAGTCGCTGTCCTGGGCGTACCCGATCACGTGGGTGGCCCAGGTGATGCCGATCTTCTTCGTGGTCGGCGGGTACGCCAACGCGGCGTCCCTGCAGGCCCATCGCCGGCAGGGCGAGAACGCCACCGACTGGCTGCTCGGCCGCACCGGTCGACTGGTCGGGCCGACCACCGCGTTGCTGGTGACGCTCGCCGGTGTCGGCCTGGTGGCCAACCTGGCCGGAGTCCGGTGGCTGGGACTCTCACCGGGGCTGGTCCGTTTCGGGGTGTGGGTGGCATCGATCCCACTGTGGTTCCTCACCGCGTACCTGCTGGTGGTTCTGCTGGCGCCGATGATGTACCGCCTGCACCGGCGGTTCGGCGTCCGGGTCGTCGTCGTGCTGGTCGTGCTGGTCGCCCTTGGCGACGTGGCGCGACTGCTGGGCTCGGAGTCGATGGCCGCCGGCAACTTCGTCTTCGGCTGGCTGGTGATCCACCAGGTGGGCTTCTTCTGGCGCGACGGGCAGTTGCCCGACACCCCGCGGGTGTGGATTCCCTTGCTGGTAGGCGGTTTCGGCGCACTGGCGTTGCTGACCCTCGTCGGCCCCTACCCGGTCAGCATGATCGACGTGACCGGGCAGTACCCGCACAACGCGTCTCCGCCCACGCTCGCCCTCCTCGCCGCGGCGACCATGCAACTCGGCCTGGTCCTGATGCTGCGCAGACCCGCCGAACGCTGGCTGCACCGGCCGAACCCGTGGCTCGCGGTGGTGGCGGTGAACTCCGTGGTGCTGACGATCTTCCTGTGGCACATGAGTGCGGTGGTGTTCCTCGTCGGCGTACTCGACGCTGCGCACGTCCTGCCCACTCCGGCGGTGGCCACCGCTTCATGGTGGCTGTGGCGGCTGCCGTGGCTGGTCATGCTGTCCGCGTCGCTGGCCCTGCTGGTCGCGATCTTCGGCCGGCTGGAGACGCGGCCACGTCCGCGGCCCACCGAGAGGCCGCGCGGGCTGCCGGACGGTGTCGCGCGTGCGGTGAGCCGCCCGGCGCCGCGCCTCGTCCTCGCCGGCTCGGGATACCTGGCCGTCATGCTCGGTCTGCTCGCCAACAACCTCGCGCCGAACACCGACCCCTACCTGTTCGGCATGCCGGCGGGCGGACTCCTCTGCTACCTGCTCGGCGCGGGCACGTTGCGACTGCTCCGCTCGATCCCGAACCGAACCACCACCGGAGTACGCGAGAACGCCGACCCCGGTCAGGCGTGAGCGGTCTCGTCGGCGTGGCTGTGGCCCGCCCCACGATGAGCGGCACCGCGATGTGCAGCACCACTGCCCGCCGGCAGGTCGCGGTCGAGGTGGTCGGCGTGGAAGAGGCCCTGGGTGAGCAGTCGGCGTACGTGCTCGTCGGCGGCGGTGTAGTAGACGAACGTGCCTTCGCGGCGCCCGCGCACCAGCCCGGCCAGGCGGAGCTTGGCCAGGTGCTGGCTGACCGCGGTGGGGGTGGCGTCGGCGAGTTCGGCGAGGCAGGCGACCGACGACTCGCCCTGCAGAAGGGCCCACAGGATCCTGATCCGGGTCGGATCGGACAACAGCCGGAACGACTCCGCGGCCAGGTGGACCTGCTCGTCGTTGGGCATGTCGAAGTCCGGCAACGACTCGTGCATGGCGCCAGCATAACGCCGTACCTGCATACCTGCGTGTATGCGCAGGTATGCTGCCCCGGTGACCGTCGACCTGAACTCCTCCCCGGCCGAGTCCTCCGCGGCATCCGAGTCCCGCGGCGCCGCGGACGCCCGGCCGGTACGGCAGACCTCGCGCTGGTGGCACGGCACCTGGTCGCTGCCGGAGGTGCGCTGGGCGGTGATCGCGACGGCGCTCTTCGCCGTGGGCGGGAGCTGCCAACTGGCCGGTGCGCCGGCCTGGCTGTGGTGGACCCTCTACCTCGCCTGCTACGCCGCCGGCGGCTGGGAGCCGGGCCTGGCCGGACTCCGCGCGCTGCGGGAGAAGACCCTGGACGTCGACCTGCTCATGGTCGCCGCGGCGATCGGCGCCGCCTCGATCGGCCAGGTCTTCGACGGCGCGCTGCTGATCGTCATCTTCGCCACATCGGGAGCACTGGAGGCGGTGGCCACGAAACGCACCGAGGACTCGGTACGCGGGCTGCTGGACCTCACCCCCGAGCGGGCCACCCGGCTGCGGCTCGCCGACGCCTCCGTGGCCGGCGCGGACGCGTACGGCAACGCCGTGGAGGAGCAGGTCGAGGCGGCCTCCCTGGAGGTGGGCGACGTGATCCTGGTCCGCCCCGGCGAGCGGATCGGCGCGGACGGCCAGGTCGTCGCCGGCGCCGGCGCGGTCGACCAGGCGAGCATCACCGGCGAGAGCATCCCGGTGGACAAGGGCCCCGGAGACGAGGTCTTCGCCGGTACGTCGAACGGCACCGGCGCCCTGCGCGTACGCGTGCACCGCCCGGCGGCGGAGACGGTGATCGCGCGCATCGTCGCCATGGTCGAGCAGGCCGGCGCCACCAAGGCGCGCACCCAGCTGTTCATCGAGAAGGTCGAACAGCGCTACTCCGTCGCGATGGTCGCGGCCACGGTCGCGTTGTTCGCGCTACCGCTGGTGTGGGGAGTCGCCCTTCAGGACAGCCTGCTGCGCGCGATGACGTTCATGATCGTCGCCTCACCCTGCGCGGTCGTGCTGGCCACGATGCCGCCGCTGCTGGCCGCCATCGCCACCGCGGGACGCCACGGCGTGCTGGTGAAGTCGGCGGTGGTGATGGAACAGCTCGGCACCGTCACCCGGGTCGCGTTCGACAAGACCGGCACGCTGACCGAGGGCCGTCCGCACCTGACCGGCGTACGGGTTCTGCCCGGCGGTGACCTCACCGAGGACCGCCTGCTGGCGTTGGCGGCCACCGCCGAGCAGTACTCCGAACACCCGCTGGGCACAGCCGTGGTGCAGGCCGCCCGCGACGCCGGCCTGGCGTTCGGAACCCTCGCGGACTTCACCTCCGAACCCGGCCGTGGAGTCCGCGCACGGGTGGACGGCCTGACGGTCGAGGTGAGCAGCCCCGCGCACCCCACGGTTGCCGGCGAGCAGTCCGGCGAGCAGTCCGGCGACGGGGCCATGCGGGCCGTCGTCACCGAGCTCCAGGACGCGGGTCACACGGCAGTGGTCGTACGCGTGAACGACGTGCCCGCCGGTGTGCTCGCCCTGGCGGACCGGATGCGCCCCGGCGCGGCCGAGGCGGTCGCCCACCTCACGGCGCTGACCGGGACCGCGCCGGTCCTGCTGACCGGTGACAACGCCCGGGCCGCACACCGGCTGGCCGGCCAGGTGGGGATCACCGACGTACGCGCGGACCTGCTGCCCGCCGACAAGGTGGCCGCGGTCCACGAGCTGCAGGGTGATGGTGCCCAGATCGGTCTGGTCGGCGACGGCGTGAACGACGCGCCCGCGCTGGCGACCGCGCACACCGGCATCGCCATGGGTCGCGCCGGGTCCGACCTCGCCCTGGACACCGCCGACGCCGTGGTGACCCGCGACGAACTGGCAGGCGTCCCCGCGGTGATCGCGTTGGCGCGGCGGGCTCGCCGGCTGGTGGCCGCCAACCTCGTCATCGCCGCGACGTTCATCGCCGTCCTGGTGGCCTGGGACCTGCTCGGCGACCTGCCACTGCCGCTCGGCGTCGCGGGCCACGAGGGTTCGACGGTGATCGTCGGCCTCAACGGCCTGCGCCTGCTGCGCGGCGCCGCCTGGCAGCGAGCCCTGCGCGGCGGTGCCCAGGCGAGATGAACGCCGGTCAGCCCTTGTTCGAGCGGCTCCAGTCGCGCACCGCGTCCCGCATCCGGTCGAACATCGCGAGCGGCGGGCCGAGCACCAGGTTCCCCACCGCGGACTCACCGGCCGCGGGGTGCGGACGGGTCGGCGCGATCGCCTCGGCGGCCCGCACCGCTCCGGCCATCTTGCGCAGCTCGTCCTCCGAGAGCACCTTGCGCAGCTGGGAGAACTCCTGCCGCTCCTCGTGGTCGGCGTGCGCGGTCACCGCCTCGGCCAACTCGGCCAGCTTCTCGTCGAAGTCCGGGTGGTCCACGCCGAGGTCGTAGAGGGTGGCCAGCTCCTTCTTCGCCTCGGACTCCTCCTTCAGCCGGCCCGCGACGACCTTCTCACCGGACGGGATCTTCTCCCGGGAGGCCGGGTGGACGATCTCCTCCTCGGCGGTCTCGTGCACCGCGAGCAGCCGCACCAGGTCCGAGAACAGCTCCTCCTTGCGCCTGCCGCGGGCGTTCTGCACCTTCGCGAAGAGGTCGCGGATCTGCCCGTGCTGCTCGAGCAGCAGGTCGACGACGTTCTGTTGTCTGGTGTCGGTCATGGCTTTCGTCCTCACTCGTGTCGTCCGGCGACCTCAGGCCACCCACACCAGGTCGGCCGGCCACGGGAATGCTTCCGGACACCGGCCGGTTCCGCGTTTCCTCCACGCCTGCCAACTGCGTTCGGGCGCGACCTGGACGACGGGAACACCCTCCGGGTCGACCAGGACGTCCGAGGCCGCCCGGTGCCCGTGGGTGTAGTGGGCGGTCCCCTTCTCCTCGTCCACGGCGATGAGGACGACCCGCCGGCCCGCCAGATGGGGCTCGACGACCGCGGGACGCGGTGCGTCCGGGCCGGTCGCCCGGTCGCCGGGTCTCGCGGAAGCCGGCTCGGAGGCCGGCTCGGGATGGTCTGGATGATCCGGATGGTTGGTGGCGGCTACTTCTGCCACAGCCGATTCCCCCGTACAACTCGACGTCGCGACGTGTGCCGCTCGGCTGCTACTCAACCGGTTCCCTCACATACCCACACCGACCGGGACCAATCGCACGAGCCGGAGATCGGCCGCGGCACGTCGAGCGGGCCGGAGCCTCGGCGCGACCGAGAGTGCACACAATTGGTCACACCTACCCGGGCCGGAGGTCTCCACACCCTTCGGTCGTTGCCATCCACTGATCTCCTGTCGCTTCGGGCGAGTGCGCGCAGGCTGGAGGTAGGCGTTCAACCGCTGTCGTAGGGGGACTCGTGAACAGTACACAGCAAGGTCAGGAACGACAGGGATTCTGGGCACGGCCGAGCGTGCGCAGGGGGGCGAGGTTCGCCGTCCTCGCGGCGATCGCCCTGGTGTTCATCTTCGAGAACACCGCGACGACCACGGTCCGGCTGCTCGTGCCGGAGGTGACGATGCCGCTGTGGGGTGCCCTCCTCATCGCCTGGGTGCTCGGCCTGCTGGCGGGCACGGTCAGCATCCGCCGCCGCCGCTGAGTCCTCGCCGAGCCTTCGATCCGCCGACGGTCCGCTGTCCGATCCGCTGTCCGGGACTCGCGTTCACCGAGTTCGGGTCGTTCGGCAGGTGTCGGCCGACCTGCGGCTCTGCCTGCCGACGACGAGCCGCGGCCACGATGGGCCTATCGAGTCGACCGGCGTCGGGCCGCGTCGACGGCTGCCTTCAGGATCGGAGACGATCGATGTTCTGGTACGGCGGCGGCATGGGCTGGTGGGGCTACGTACTCATGACGATCAGCATGATCGCGTTCTGGGGCCTGGTGATCGCCGGAGTGGTGGCGTTGGTCCGCTACGCCGGCCACGGCCCGCAGACCGGCGCCGGCGGTGGGCAGCCGCGCGTCCCCGCGCAGGGACAGGCTCCCGCCCCGCCCATACCACCGCCCGCGCGGCCGACCCCGGACGACGTGCTGGCCGAGCGGTTCGCCCGTGGCGAGATCGACGAGGACGAGTACCGCCGTCGGCTGGACGTCCTGCACGCGACCGGATCCGCCTCCACCAGGCGCTGACTGCTGTCCGGAACGGACGGCCTGACTGGTACGCATCGATTGACCCCGGCTGCCCGCTTCACTAGCTTCCCGAGCACCGCTTCGACGCCGCTCGGCCGGTATGTGCCCGGTCGGGCCACCGCTCCGGGGAGAGGGCTCATGGACCCGCATCGTCTGTGGCGTACGCGCCGGGAGCTGCTGCGCGACGCCGGCCTGGTCGGCACCGGACTCGCCGCGGCGGCGGCCGGTGTTCTGCCCGCCGGGCCGGCCTCGGCCGCACCGCCGGGAGTCCGCAACCTGCCCCGTTCGTGGTACGACCGGCCCGGGCTGGAGGGCATGCCCCGGATCGACTACGAGTCGATGCCGGTGGAGAACGTCCGCGACCACGGCGCGGTCGGTGACGGGCGTACGCCGGACCGGGCGGCGTTCGACGCCGCCGTCGACGCCCTGCAGGCCAAGGGCGGCGGTGTCGTCTACCTGCCAACGGGCCGCTACCTCTTCCCGCCACCGCCTCCCCCGACACCGCACTACTGGCTGCGCGACCTCACCAACATCCACTTCGTCGGCGAGGGCGAGTCGTCGGTCGTGGTGTTCGAGCAGCCCGGCATCACGGGCCCGAACGACTACGCGCCGAAGTACACCTTCACCCAGGGCTGGGCGTTCCCGAACGTCGTCAACGTGTCCTTGCGTGCCCTCTCGCTCACCTGGACGCCGTTGTCGCAGATGCGGGACGGGCGGCCGTGGTACGCGATCGTCCTGGACGGCGGCCAGGGCGCACAGTTCGTCGGCGTGCACGTCGACGGCGGCCAGCCGGGCATCTGGATCCCCGGCGGACGGGACAAGTGGGTGGTGGACTGCGTCGTCCGCAACACCGCGTCGGACGCGATCCACTTCCAGGGCGCCACCCGCTCGGTCGGTGCGTACAACTACGTGGAGAACGCCAACGACGACGCGCTCGCCAACTTCACCAACACCGCGGACACTCCGGACACCACGAAGATCGGCGACGTGCGGTTCGCCTACAACACGGTCGTTTTCGTGGGCTGGGGGCGCGGCCTGACCTTCGGCGGTTCGCGGCAGCGGATCGACCACAACTGGGTCGAGGCGCAGGTGGAGGCGGGCATCTACACCGACGTGGGCATCTTCGAGGGCGCGCCGAACGCGCCGTTGTACGACGCGGCCGCACAGGACAACACCCTCGTCCGGACGAACCTCGCCCAGCGGGAGGACAACGCCTTCTACCGTTACGGAACCGGCGGCTACCAGGGCGCGATCTGCGTACGCGACGAGGTGCGCGGCATGCGCGTCGAACGTAACCGGATCGCCGGCTCCGGGGTGCACGGCATGACGTTCGGGATCGAGGGCTGGCGGCCGTTCGACGGCACCGACGTCGTGGTCGACTCCAATGTGGTGGAACGACCGCTGGGCACGGGCATCCGGTTCATCCAGACCGCGACCGCGGACCGGATTCGTTTTGCCGGCAACGAGATCCTGGACACCGGCACGGCGAGCGTGTCGGTCGAGGGAACTCTCACCCACGTCACGACAAGGGACAACGAGGTGACCACCCCGCCTTCGGTGACCGGCTCTGTCAGCGGTGACTTCGACGGCTTCACGGTGGTGGACGACGAGCCTCGTTACCGCGACGCCTACCACGACTTCCGCGTGGCCGCGGACGAGACCGGCTGGTCGCAACCGCCGAGCGGCCCGAGGATCAGCCCGCGGACAGCGGTCGCCGACGTGCGGCGGTTCGGCGCGCGCGGGGACGGTCGCGGCAACGACCTGCCCGCGTTCGAACGCGCCCTGCGCAGTCTTCCGGCCTCGGGCGGAGTGTTGCGGATTCCGGCGGGGACGTTCGTCCTGCGGCCGCCGACCGGCCCGGACGCCTACCCGGACACGCGGATCCGCCACCACCTGCTGGTCGCGGGCCGCGACGACCTCCGCGTCGAGGGCGTGGGAGAGGACTCGGTGCTGGTCTTCACCAGCGCGGACCACCAGGGCATCCGGTTCGTCGACTGTACGCGGGTCGCGCTGGCCGGCGTCCGGCTCGAACTCCGCCCCAGCACGCCGCTGCGGCACAACCGCGCCCTGGTGGAACTCTCGGCCACCCGCGACTCGGTCGTGGAACACGTCACCGCCGCCGGCTCCAGCGGGCCGGGCGTCCTCGTCGACTCCTCCCGTTCGGTGGCGGTACGCGACTCCCGGGTGCAACGTGCCGGAACCCACGGCATCGAGATCGCGGCCAGCCGTCAAGTGTTCGTTGACAACTGCACGGTGACCGACGCCCGCGACCACGGAATCTTCCTGAGCTGGCTCGGCAGCATCGCATGCGCCCCGCAGTACGTGCGCTTCTCCGGCAACCGGGTGGCCGGCACCCGGGAAGGCGCCGGCGTCGCGGTCATCGGCGGCGACCACGTGAGTGTCGCGGACAACGCGGTGGACAGAAGCTACCTGGCCGGCATCTACCTCTACTCCCGCTGCGGAAACTTCCCGCCCGGCCGGGTCGAGGTCACCGGCAACGTGCTCTCCGACACCAACACCGGCAGGCTCTCCCACACCCCCGGCGCGATCGCGGTGCACAGCCTGCAACGCGGCCGCACAAGTGCGGACGTTCTCCTTGCCGGCAACACGATCCGGCGGACGCCGTACGCCGGGATCTGGGTCGGCGGGCCGACGCCGATCGGGACGAAGCTCGCCGACCTCGCCCGGCTGGAGCTACGCGACAACCCGGTCACCGAAGCCGGCGGCCCGCCGGTGGACATCTCCGCCGCCCAGCGCGAGCACATCGACCACCTGCAGATCTGAGTTGACATACCCGAAAGCACGCACGGATGCCTACCATGGAAGGAGCCGTGCATGCACGGGTCACGTTCGGGGGAACGTCATGGATTACCCACTTCTCAATGCATTCCTCACCATGCTGTGGCTTTTCTTGTGGATCCTGTGGATCTTCCTGCTGGTGAAGGTGATCACCGACATCTTCCGCAGCCATGACCTGGGCGGCTGGGGCAAGGCCGGCTGGACACTGTTCGTCATCGTGCTGCCGTTCCTCGGCGTCTTCGTCTACCTCATCGCGCACGGCCGCGAGATGAGCGAGCGGGAGATGGCCCGGGCCAAGGACCAGGAGCAGGCGGTCCAGGAGTACGTCCGGACAACGGCGCGGGTGCCCAGCCAGGCCGACGAGCTGAGCAAGCTCGCCCAGCTACGCGACCACGGCGACATCTCCGAGGCGGAGTTCCAGCAGGCGAAGGCGAAGATCCTCACCTGACCTGCCGGGGCGAGGCGCCGATCGATCGCTGGGTTCAGTCCGAGGAGCTTGCCTGTCCCCCGTGTGAGTACTGGTCGGCGTTGTCGTGTGCGGGGTGGGTCCGCCCGGCCGGACCCGCCGCGAACGCCCTGAGCAGGTTGGCCGTGACGCCTTCGACGAACCGCCAGGTGCGGGCGTCGAAGCGCTTGGAGTGTGCCAGGGCCGGAACCCACCGCATGGTGCCGGCGTCGAACACGCCCGCCCCCGAGTCGACGGTGTAGTAGGAGGAGTTGGCCCAGGTACGTCTCTGCGCACCGCACTGGACCGGTGAGTTGGAGAGGATCTCGATCGGCCGAGGGGTCGGATAGCTCAGGTCCAGGCGGTCGGACTCCACGCCCACCAGATGGGGAAAGCTCGTGCCCTTGCGCACTCCGGTCCTGGCGAACAACCAGTTCCTCGGGTTGACCACCACGAAGGCGGCGTCGGCCGGGAAACAGTCGTAGGCCAGGCCGGTGAGTTCGCTTTCCGGCCGTGGGTCCGGCGGCTGCCGCCAGTCCTGGGTCGTGTCCGACGGATCCCGGTTCCGCAGCGGGTCCTCCGAGACGGACTTGTAGCAGACCACCAACCGGTTCGCACCGTGCGGCGTACTAGCGAACCGGATGTGCCGGAAGACGGCGTTCGCACCGAGGAACGCGAGGTTCGTGCCCGCGTCCCGCGCCCGGATCGCGTTGTCCCGCATCGCCTTCGACCAGTACTCGTCATGGCCCAGGCTGATGACCGCGCGTGCTCCGGTGAGAAGTCGCGGCTCCGTCGAGAGCTCCACGTCGGTGATGTAGGCGAGCGGGAGCTTCATCCGCTCCGCGAACACGACCGCGGCCCGCTCGGTGGTCATGAAGCGCGAGATGCCGGCGTCGTCGTAGGGCCGGTCGAAACTCACCGCCCGCGAGCGGTCCGCGAACCCGGTCGGTCCCTGGTAGAGGTCGTACCCGCCCCACAGGTTGTAGGCCTGCCAGGTGGTGACGGCGTTGACCAGCACCACCTTCCCCGATGTGTCGGTGGAACGGACCGTGACCGGGACGTAGCGCTCGTACCCCGCGGTCGAGATCAGCTTGACCAGATAGTTGCCCTCCGGCCATCCGGTCGTCCTGACGGTCATGGACGGCTTCCACGCCGCGGCGGTCACGGTGTTGAGCGGCCGCGTCACGACCGGCTTCGGCTGCCGGCGCCCAGGCATCGCCGGCGACCGCCACACCTCCCGCCCGCCGGTGCCGCCGTACCATCCGATCCGGTACGCCACGGCCCGGAACCCGTCGGCCGTCGTGGAGACGAACAGCCGGAACGGTTCGCCCGAACGAACCGCGATCCGGTCGGCGTACCCCTCGATCGCCGAGTTCGGTCCCTTCCTGTCAAGCTTCCATTGCGTCGTCCCGGGCCGGGAGTTCTCGACCTCGACCGCTGGGCGGGCGGGACTGGGCTTCGTCGTGGCGCCCCGGAAGAGCGACGGCGAGGCTTTCGGGCCGCCAACCGGCCCCGAACACCCCGCCGTCACCAGGACGACAGCCGCTACCAGCCAGGCAACCGCCCGTCCCACTCGCCGACACCACCCAGCCACGGACGCCGCCTCCGCTCACGAGTCACGATCCAAAGATCACTCATCGCGTCGATACCCACTCCGTGCGGCGCTCACCCTCGGCCGGGCAGGCTCAGGCGGAGTCATGCGGAGTCATGCGGAGTCAGCCAACTCCTCCGGCGAGCGTGACGAAGGAGTGCGGCGGCAACTCGACCGTCAGACCGACCCCGAACGCACCGGCCTCGCGGTCGGCGACGGTGAAGCCGTCGAACGCAGCCGGCTCCACGGCTTCGGGTTCGCCCGGCCGGTTGTGACCGTCGATCGCGGAGGCGGTGAGGATCCGGCCGGTGAGGCCGGTGACGGCGCCACCGCGCAGGTCGAAGTTGACAGTGAGAGGCTCACTGGCGTCGAGGTTCGTCAACGACACCAGCAGGTCGCCGTCCTTGACACTGGCCGACACCGAGACCGTCTCGAGCTCGCTCCTCGACTCGCCCTCGCCGTATGCCCGCGACGTTCCCTCCGTCGACAGGTGCACCGGAAGGTTGTGCGCGTCCTGGTGCCCCTTGTTCATCTCGAAGACGTGGTAGGTCGGCGTGCGGACGAGCTGGTTCCCGTCGGTGAGCAGCATCGCCTGCAGAACGTTGACCGTCTGCGCGATGTTGGCCATCACCACCCGGCGGGCATGCTGGTGGAAGATGTCGAACGTCACGCTGGCGACCAGCGCGTCGCGCAGGGTGTTCTGCTGGAACAGGAACCCCGGGTTCGTTCCGGGCTCGACGTCCCACCAGGTGCCCCACTCGTCGACCACCAGGCCGACCTGTGCGCCCGCGTCGTAGCAGTCCATCACCCGGGAGTGCCCGGCGAGGATCTCGTCCATCGCCCGGGCGGCGCCCAGCGTGCGGTAGTAGTCGTCCTCGGTGAAGTCGGTGGCGCTTCCCTTGGCGTGCCACGGTCCGGCCAGCGTGTAGTAGTGGAGCGAGATGCCCTGGTAGTAGCCCCGCGGCCGGTTGGTGCAGCCAAGCGGGTTGAGCGCCTTCATCAGCGCCTCGGTCCAGGCGTAGTCGCGGTCGTGGGCGCCGGCGGCGATCCGGTAGAGCTTGTTGCCGGCCTGGTCGCGGCAGTACGTGGCGTACCGGCGGGCGAGGTCGGCGTAGTGCTCGGCTCGCATGTTGCCGCCACAACCCCAGGCCTCGTTGCCGATTCCCCAGAACGGCACCCGCCACGGGTTCTCGCGCCCGTTCGCCTTTCGCAGGCGCACCATCGGGCTGTCGCCGTCGCGGGTGAGGTACTCCACCCACTCGCTCATCTCGCGTACGGTGCCGCTGCCGACGTTGCCGTTGACGTACGGCTCCGCGCCGAGCAGCTCACACAGCGCCATGAACTCGTGCGTGCCGAAGTGGTTGTTCTCCTCGACGTCGCCCCAGTTGGTGTTGACCATCGTGGGCCGCTGGTCCGCGGGGCCGATGCCATCCTTCCAGTGGTACTCGTCGGCGAAACAGCCGCCCGGCCAGCGCAGGTTGGGGATGTTCAGCGCACGCAGCGCCTCCACCACGTCGAGGCGGATGCCTGCCTCGTTGGGGATGTCGGAGTCCGGCCCGACGTAGAAGCCGCCGTAGATGCAGCGGCCGAGGTGCTCGGCGAAGTGCCCGTACAGGTGTCTGCTGATCTGTGGCCCGGGCAGGTCGACGTTGACAACGGCGCGGGCGGTGCGTCGCGTAGGCATGGTGCAGCCTATCGACGGGACATCTGATGACTAGGCCTCCGCCTTGGCCGTGTCCGGCACCGCCTCCGGGACCGCGAGGAACTCGATCACCACCATCGCTATCCCCACCGCCAGCGCGAGCCACCAGACGACCACGGCCGTCGGCTCGTTCCACAGCACGAAGATCAGCGCGGCCACGACGACGGCGGCGACCCGGACCAGCGTGCGGTGGGCGTACACCCACGGTCCCACCGGCCCGGTACGCAGCCCGACCGCCGCGGCCTTGGTACGCAACCAGCCGATGCCACCGGCGAGTGCCGACCTGGTGCGCGTCGCGGTCACCGACGGGCCGGTCATGAACCCGCCGAAGGCCACCGCAAGGCCGAGGGCGAAGTAGGTCCACAGGTTGGTGTACAGATAGCGGACGAAGGTGTCGAAGATCACCGCGGCGGCATCCGGTGGCAGGGCCGTCGGTGGCACCGAGTTCAGATAGAACGCCCGGCCGGCGGCCAGCGCCAGCCACAACACGATCATGCCGCCGGCAAGTCCGAGCCCGGCGGCGACCAGCATCCGGCGATGGCCGCGGGCGAGGAAGACACCGAGCCCGAGGAACACCACCGCGAGCACGGGCAACGCGACCCCCAGGTGGTTGAGCAGCCCGTAGGCGTTCTGCGCCTTCACCAGGTCCCTGGTCTGGGCGACCGGGATGCTCGGGTTGATGTTCGGAAGCCGGTTGACGATGCCCAGGCCGTGGCTGGCCAGATCCTTCTTCGCCACGTCGATGAACGGCCCGAGCTGCAGCTTCACCGTGTCGCCCGAGACGACCACCGCCTTCGACCGGCCCGACAGCACCTGCACCATCTGCTGGTGCGCGGTGGTGTTCACCCGCACCCACACGCGTGCGAACCGGTCACTGCGTACGACGTCGACGAGCCGGGCCTGCACGAAGCCGTGGATGCCCGAGGTCATCGGGCCGACGAGCGCTCTGAGCTGGTCGGCGACCAGCGGCGGTATCCCGCTGCGCGAGGTGAGTGCCGTGACCGTCTGGCCGATCAGCCGGTCGACGTGCAGGCGGGTGAAGATCGCGTCGGTGGCCCTGGTCGCCACCGCCTGCTGGACCGCGGGTTCCCTCGCCAGCGGAGCCACGGTCTGGACGTACTTCTGCGTGTCGGTGACCTCGGTCTTGACCCACACCGCCGCCACCGCGAGCGGTGCGAGCAGGCTGCCCAGCACCACCAGCGCGATCGCCACCGGAAGCCGCCACTGCCCCGGTTTGCGTTGCCGCTCGGCGGACGGGGGTTGCGGAGTCGGCGGCTCCCCGGCACGCATCCGGGCCGCCTCGGCCCGTGCCTCGGCGGCGTCCGCACGCGCCGACGCGACTTCTGCCCGGATGCTCGCGAGGTCGGCGCGCAACCGGTCGAGCTCGGTGCCCTGCTCCGGCACGGTGGGCTGTTCGGGTACGGACGGTTGCCCCGGCACGGCGGGCCGGTCGGTCTCGGGCGCGTCCGAACGCTGGTCCGGAAGCTCGGTCCGGCGTTCGTCCGAGCGCCGGCCCGGACGTTCACCCGACTGTTCGCCCGAACCCATCGACACCTCCGGACCACGACCGCCCCGGACGTACGGCCATGCCACCGCGGTACCCGCGCTGGTGCCCCCAGTGTCCGCATCCGACGGGCCGGGAGCGCAGAGCCGAAGGTCCGTCAGCCGGCCGCCGCCCAGCGTGGCGGGTCACCCGGAACGCCGGGAGCGCGATCGGCCCGACCTCGCATACCTCGTCAACCTCGCATTGTCAGCGAGCGCCGGCGAGCTCGGTGTGGCCGGCGTGACTCGTGCGGTCGGCCGGGCGGAGCAACCTCGCCAGCGTCGGCGCCTCGGTGCGTACCCACTCCTCCACCACCGCGGCCGGGTCCGCGAGGACGACCTCCTCGACCGCGAACGCCCGGGTGGGCGTGCTCGCACCCAGCTCCACCAGCAGCGGCCGCAGGTGGACGTCGGCGACCAGCCGGTGGATCGGGGCACCCGCCACCGTCATCGGCACCGCCGCCACCCCGCTCAGCGCACCGCCGCCGAGGCGGTCGAGGAACGCCTTGAGCAGGCCGGTGTAGCTCGCCTTGTAGACGGGTGTGGCGGCGACCAGCACCGAGGCGGAGGTGACCGTCGCCAGCGCCTCGTCGACCGCCGGGCCGCCGTCGAGGACCGCGCCGCCGAGCTCCGCAAGGTCGACCACCTCCAGTACGGCGCCGGGCAGTCCGAGGGAGTCCACCAGCCGCCTGGAGAGCTCCTCGGTCAGCTCGCGAGTACGGGAGTTCCTGCGCGGGTTGCCGATCAGGGCGACCACGGACGTTGCCGGGTGGCCGGCCGGGTCGGCGACGGGCGAGGGTGTCATGGGTCCTCCTGGGTGGTCTCGGTACGAGAACAAGTCGTCTCAGCTTTCGGATACCATAGTAATCCAGTAGGAATTAGTCGCTATGGTGATTCCCATGTGGGCAGCGCTCCTCCTCACCCAACGGCGTGAGATCGATCTGATGCACGTCGCCAGCGCGACCTGTCGCTGACGTCCGGACGGGTTCGTTCTGCGGACCTTCCTCTTTCCCGCACTTTCCCGCAACACCTCACCAGCCGGCCGGCGTTCGTTCGCCACGGCAATCTCGGCTGCCCGTGGCCGGTCATCCCTGCCCCGGTCGGTTGTGACCTCGGCTGGTGAGCCGGCGCCGCATCGTTTCGTCACTTCGCACTCGACGGCCGGGCCGACCATGCCCGCGACCACCAGATCTTCACACCACTTGGAGTTTCGTCATGTCCACCCCCGTTCCACGTACCCGCCGCACCCTGCGCGCCGGCCTCGCCCTGCTCACCGGCCTCGTTCTGCTGACCGGCTGCGGCCTCAGCAAGGCCGACTCCAACGGCACAGACGGCACGAACGGGTCCGGCGCAGGTGACAGGAAGCTGGCACTGGACGCCCAGCTGCCGATCACGGTGCCGAAGGGAACGACGCTCACCATCGGCGATCCGGCCACCCAGAAGGCCCTGGAGCTGTCCGGCCAGATCGACAAGCTGCCGTTCAAGGTGAAGTGGGCCAACATCAGCGGCGGCCCGCAGACCACCGAGGCCTTCCGCGCCGGCGCGCTCGACATCGGCTCCGTCGCCGACATCCCGCCGATCCACGCGACCTGGACCGGTCTGCACGTGCGGATCGTCGCGGCGAAGTTCCGCGTGGACCCCATCCATCACCCGATCTACCAGCTCGGCATCGCGCCCGGAGTGAAGGTGCGCTCGCTGGCGGATCTGCGTGGCAAGAAGATCGCCTACAGCCCCGGCCAGGCACAGGGCGCGCTCGTCCTGCGCGTCCTGCAGAAGGCCGGACTGAAGAAGTCCGACGTCACGCTGGTGGAACTGCCGAGCACCGGTGACGTCTACCCCAACGCCCTTGCCGGCAAGCAGGTCGACGTCGCACCGATCGGCGGCGTGGCCATCAAGCGGTATCTGAGCAAGTACGGCAAGGACGGCGGCACCACGATCCCGCACGGGCTACGGGACGATCCCGGCCACCTCTACACCCAGGTCGCAACGCTGGAGGACCCGGCGAAGGCGGCGGCGATCCGTGCGTACGTGCAGTACTGGGCCCGCGCCCAGATCTGGATGGACAAGCACCCGCAGCAGTGGATCGACGGCTACTACGTGAAGGACCAGGGCCTGTCCGAGGAGGACGGCCGGTGGCTGGTGAAGACGTCCGGTCACCCCGACATCCCCGCCGACTGGAAGCCCGCGATCGCCCGCCAGCAACAGACCATCGACCTGCTCGCCCGCGAGACCGACAAGCCGAAGTTGACAGCGGCGGACCTGTTCGACCAGCGGTTCGCGCCGGTCGCCACCGACGCCATCAAGAACGAAGCGCCATGACATCCACGAGGGGGCTGACCCACCGATGACCACAACTACCACCGCCACCGCCACCGCCACCACCGCATCGCCCGTCCGGGTACCGCCGCGGACGGTCACCACCGCACCGGTCCGGCGTGCCCGCCGGCTGGGCCCGGGGCGGCCCGTCCGGTTCGGCTCCGCCGTCGGCCCGCTGCTGTTGCTCGGCCTATGGTCGGCCGGATCGGCGACCGGGCTGATCGACCCGCGGATCCTGTCCGCTCCCTGGACGGTGGTGACCACCACCATCGACCTGGTCAACGACGGCCGGCTGCCGGCCAACCTGGCCGTCTCCGCCCAGCGGGCCTTCCTCGGTCTGGCGATCGGCATCGGAGTCGGCACCCTGCTCGCGCTCGCCTCCGGCCTGAACCGGCTGGGCGAGGCACTGATCGACGGCCCGATCCAGATCAAGCGCGCGATACCTTCGCTGGCCCTGCTCCCGCTGCTGATCCTGTGGTTCGGGATCGGGGAGACGATGAAGGTCGTCACCATCACCCTCGGCGTACTCGTCCCGGTCTACATCCACACCCACAACGGCCTGCGCACCATCGACAGCAGGTACGTCGAGCTCGCCCAGACGGTCGGCCTCGGCCGCTGGGCGTTCGTCCGCAAGGTGGTCCTGCCCGGTGCCCTCCCGGGCTTCCTGCTCGGCCTGCGCTTCGCCGTGGTCGGTGCCTGGCTGGCCCTCGTGGTCGTGGAGCAGATCAACGCCACCAGCGGAATCGGCTACATGATGGAGCTGGCCCGCACCTACGGCCAGACCGACATCATCGTCGTCGGCCTGGTGGTCTACGGAATCCTCGGGCTGGCCTCCGACGGCGCCGTCCGACTCGTACAGAGGAAGGCGCTGACATGGCGACGTACGCTGGCCGACTGACCGAGCCCGCGGCAGCGGAGCGGCAGCCGGCGAACGCCGGGCCGGCGGTGGACGTCCGTTCACTCGTCCGGAGCTTCGACGAACGCACCGTCCTGGACCACCTGGACCTGGCGATCGAGCCGGGCGAGTTCGTCGCCCTGCTGGGCCGCAGCGGCTCGGGCAAGAGCACCCTGCTCCGCGCGCTGGCCGGACTGGACCACGACGTGGAGGGCACCGGCCTGGTAGAGGTGCCGCGCAACGTCTCGGTGGTCTTCCAGGACTCCCGGCTGCTGCCGTGGCAACGCGTCCTTGACAACGTGACGCTCGGCCTGTCCGGACCGGGAACGGCTGGCAAGGGACGGGAGAGCCTGGCCGAGGTGGGCCTCGCCGGCCGGGAGCAGGCCTGGCCGAACCAGCTGTCCGGCGGCGAACAGCAGCGGGTCGCGCTGGCCCGCTCACTGGTCCGCGAGCCGGAGCTGCTCCTCGCCGACGAACCGTTCGGCAGCCTGGACGCGCTCACCCGGATCCGCATGCACGGCCTGCTACGCCGGCTGTGCGAACGGCACCGGCCGGCGGTGCTGCTGGTCACCCACGACGTCGACGAGGCGATCGCCCTCGCGGACCGGGTGCTGGTGCTCACCGACGGCCGGGTCGACACCGAGGTCGAGGTGACGATCGACCCGCCGCGTGACCCGTCCGACCCGCGCTTCGCCGAACTCCGTTCCCGGCTGCTGGCCCACCTGGGCATCGTCAACGGCGGCTTGCAGGCCGCCGGTCCCGACTCCGACGTCCCCTCCCGTCGACCCGAAGAGGTCTCCCGATGAGCACATCCCGCAAACCCCTTCACCTGAACGCGTTCCTCATGAGCACCGGCCACCACGAGGCGTCGTGGCGACTGCCGGAGAGCAATCCCCACGCCAACACCGACGTCGAGCACTACCGCGAGCTCGCCCGGATCGCCGAGCGGGGCACCTTCGACTCGGTCTTCTTCGCCGACAGCCCCGCCATGTTCGGCGACGTGGGCCGGCGGCCGTCCGGATCGCTGGAGCCGACCGTCCTGCTCACCGCGATCGCCGCCGCGACCGAACGCATCGGCCTGATCGCCACCGCGTCCACCACCTACAACGACCCGTACAACCTGGCCCGCCGGTTCGCCTCGGTCGACCACGTGAGCGGCGGCCGGGCGGGATGGAACGTCGTGACCACCGCCTCGGTGGACGCGGCCCGCAACTTCGGCCTGGACGAACTGCCGAGCCACCACGACCGTTACGCCCGGGCGGCGGAGTTCCTGGACGTGGCGCGGCGGTTGTGGGACAGCTGGGACGACGACGCGGCCCCTGCCGACAAGGAGAGCGGAGTGTGGGCGGACGCGTCGCGCGTTCACCGCGTCGACCACGCCGGGCCCCACTTCCGCGTACGTGGACCACTCAACCTGCCCCGCTCGCCGCAGGGACATCCGGTCCTCGTGCAGGCCGGGTCGTCCGAGGACGGCAAGGACCTCGCCGCGGAGTACGCCGAGGCGGTGTTCACCGCGCAGCAGACCCTCGCCGACGCGCAGGCGTTCTACGCCGACCTGAAGGCCCGGGTGGCCCGCGCCGGGCGGGACCCGGACACGGTGAAGATCCTGCCCGGCATCGTGCCCGTCCTGGGCGCGACCGAGGCCGAGGCCCGGTCCCGCGAGGAGCAACTGGACCAGCTGATCGTGCCGGAGTACGCCCGGGCGCAGCTGGCCCGCACCCTCCGGGTCGATCCCGACGACCTCCCGCTGGACCGGGAACTCCCGGCGGACCTGCCCGAGGAGGACGAGATCGAGGGCGCCAAGAGCCGCTACACCCTCATCGTCACCCTCGCCCGCCGGGAGCGGCTGACCGTACGGCAGCTGATCGGCCGGCTCGGCGGCGGCCGCGGGCACCGGACGTTCAGCGGTACGCCGGAGCTGGTGGCCGACGCGCTCGCGGAGTGGCACGCCAAGGATGCTGCCGACGGCTTCAACGTGATGCCGGCGGTGCTGCCGAGCGGACTGTCGGAGTTCGTCGACCACGTGGTGCCGATCCTGCGCCGGCGCGGGCTCTTCCGTACCGAGTACACCGGAACGACCCTGCGCGACCACTACGGCCTGGACCGCCCGGTCAGCGTCTTCGCCCGGGACCACGAACGAAACCGCGAGCAGAACCACGACGGGGACCGCCAACTCGACCTGCTCGGCGCCTGAGCCGGTGTCACGGAGGACCTGATGACCACCTACCTGGAAGCTCTGGAAGCACCCACCGGCATCACCCCGGACCTTTACCGCGCGGTCTTCCGCCGGTACGCCGCGGGCGTCGTCATCGTCACCGCGGACGCGGGATTCGGCCCGGTGGGCTTCACCGCGACGTCGCTCGCGTCGATCTCCCTCGACCCGCCGCTGGTGTCGTTCGCCCTGTCCACCAACGCCTCGAGCTGGCCCACCATCGCCGCCGCGGAAAGTGTGGTGGTCAACTTCGTCGGGGCACACGACCACACCCTCGCGGCGAGGTTCGCTACCAGCGGCATCGACCGGTTCGGCAGCCCCACCAGGTGGTCGCGGCTGCACACCGGCGAACCCGTGCTGGACGACGCCGCGGGCCACCTGCGCGGACGGATCGACTACCGCTACCCGGTCGGGGACCACCACCTGGTGGTCGCCGAGGTCACCGCCGCGGCCACCAGGCAGCACGCGCCGCTGGTCTACCACGCCGGGACGTACGCCACGGTGGGGCCGACGACGCCGCCGACGACACCGAGGACGCCGCCCGCCGCCTGAGCAGCTCTCGCGGAAACCGAACGCCCCGCCCGTGGCCGTCCACGAGCGGGGCGTTCGGCGTGCAGGTGTGCGGGTGTGCAGGTCTCAGGAGGCCTTCTGGACCGCCTTCTGCAGTTGGGCTCTGGTCATCTTCGACCGGCCCTCGATGCCGAGCTTGGTGGCGCGGTCGTACAGGTCCTGCTTGCTGAGCTCGGCGACGTCGGCCGACCGGGAGCGCCCGTCCGAGCCGTTGCCCGCCGCCTTCCGCGTACCCGACCGGCCACCCCCGGACTTCGCTGCCTTCTTCGCGCCGGCCGCCGACTTCGTTGCCTTGGCGGCCTTCTTCGCACCGGCCGACTTCGCGGCCTTCTTGGCCCCCGAACCCGAACCCCCCGACCCCGCGCGCCCGGACCGGCCGCTCCGGGCCTCGTCGACGCTGCGGCGCAACGCGTCCATCAGGTCGACGACGTTGCTCTCCTCCGGCTCGTACTCCTCGACCTCGATCTCCTTGCCCTTGGCCTTGTCCTTCACGATGCCGAGCAGGCGTTCGCGGTAGGTGTCGTGGTACTGCTCCGGCTTCCACGGCGTGGTGAGCTGCTCGATCAGGTTGACCGCGGCCTTGACCTCGCGCGAGTTGCTCCGGCTGCTCGAGGGCAGGGTGTCGACCACCTCCTGCGGGTCGCGAACCTCGTCGGCGAACAGCAGCGTCTCCAGCACCAGCACCTGCTTCCAGGGCCGGATCACCGAGAGGTACTCCTTGCCGCGCATCACGAACGAGCCCACCCCGGCCAGGCCGGACTGTTCCATCGCGTCGCGCAGCAGGGCGTACGCCTCGTGTGCGCTCTCCTCCCGCGGGGCGAGGTAGTAGCTCTTCTCGAAGTAGACGGGATCGATCTCGGCGAGGTCGACGAAGTCGGTGATCTCCAGCGAACGGGACCTGCCCAGGCTGGCCGAGTCGACCTCCTCCTTGGTCAGCGTGACGAACTTGTCGCCGGGCAGCTCGTACCCCTTCACCACGTCCTTGTACTCGACCTCGCGGTCGGTGCCCTCCGCGACGCGCTTGTAGCGCACCCGGGCGTTCGAGCCGGCCTCGCGCTGGTGGAAGGACACGTCCTTCTGCTCGGTCGCGCTCAGCAGCCTCACCGGGACGTTCACCAGCCCGAAGCTCAGCGATCCGTTCCAAATCGGACGTGCCATGTCGTTCACCTCAGTGCCGTGTGGAGTTCGAGGTCGGATGTCGAGGTCGGATGTCGAGGTCGGATGTCGGGTCGGATGTCGGGGCGAATGTCCAGCCGAAGGTCGTCTACCCCTGAGGCACCGCTCTACCCCCCGGACGTGGGCGCCCAGGGTTGGCGCTCGGTGCGGACGGTCTCGCCGGTACGCACGGCCTGGGCGATCATCATGCCGAGATAGTGGTCCTGGCAGGCCTGCGCCAGCCCGTAGAAGCCCGGGCCGCCCGCCGCGTGCTCGGCCATCCTCGCCAGGCAGGTGGCGATGGCGATCTCGTCGTCGTACAACCGGGCCGGCGCGAACGGGTTCTGGTAGACCCAACGGTCACCGGCCATGATGCCATGCAGGAAGTAGCCCTCGGCGTTCTCCCACTCCCCGCGGTTGACCCGGGTGAGCTCGAAGTCCAGCGCGGTGCCGGACGGCTCCTGGATCCGGACCCGTCGGTCGAAGATCTCACCGCGGTGGCCGCGCACCGACACGTGGTTGGACCTGATCCAGGACCGGTGCTGGTTGGCGGTGAAGTCGTAACAGCCGAGCCGGTCGCCGAAGTCCAGCCAGGCGAGGTCGCGCTCGGAGGTGACCAGGACGTCCTCGCGCGGCGGGCCCTCGCGGGTCGGCCCGGCCACCCACGGCGACTCGAACCGCATGCCGCGGATCACCGCGTCGTCGTACCCGACACCGAGGAAGAGGCGGAGCAGGCTGACGGCGTGGTAGAGGTGCGAGAACGACACGGTGGCCTGGGTGACCGGGCCCAACCGGCCCTCACGGACCAGCGCCAGCCGCGCCTGGTTGAGCGGGTGCAGGTGGTACTGCTCGGCCACCTGGACCCGGGCGCCGGTCCCGGCGAGGTCGGCGTACAACCGGCGCAGTTCGTCGAGGTCGGGCGCAGGTGGGGTCTCGGCCAGGACGGGTACGCCGCGCCCGGCGAGGTCGCGGATGTAGTCGGCGCCGGCCGCCGCGGGCACGGACACCACCACGAAGTCGGGATGCGCACCGGCGGCCAGGAAGTCGTCGAGGGTACGAAACGTCGGGACGTCCCAACGGCGTTCCATCTCCCGCCCGCGCTCGGCGTCGCGCACCACCAGCCCGGCCACCCGGAACCGTTCGGGCAGCGCCCGGGCGATCCGCAGGAAGTACTGCGCCCGGAAGCCGGCGCCGCCGACGATCCCGAAAGCCGCCACTTCGGTCATCCCCTGCTCCCCTCGCCGAGGTGCGAACCCGGCGAAATCAGCTCGGGGCCGCCCGTCACGGGGCAGATTACCCGCGTCCCACCGGCGTCGCCGACGGGCCGACGAGGAGGCGGCCGGAGCGGTTTGATGGAGGCATGCGCGCGGAGACGTTCCTGCAGGCACACCGCACCTGGGTGGGTGTCGTGGCCGCCGTGCTTCCGCTGGTCGCCTGTGCGGCGCTGGCGCCGTTCCGGGAGAGCGTCGCCAACACCGACGTCGCCCTGGCCCTGGTGCTGCTGATCGTCGCCGCGGCCTCCACCGGCGTCCGATGGGCCGGGGTCGTCGCCGCGGTCTCCAGCGCGGTGTGGTTCGACTTCTTCCTCACCCGCCCGTACCACCAGCTCACCATCGCCAACCGGGAGGACGTGGAGACCGCCGTACTCCTGGTCATCGTCGGCGTCGCGGTCTCCGAGATCGCCCACTGGGGACGCCGCCAGCAGGCGCGCGCCAGCCGGCAGGAGGGATACCTGTCCGGCGTGGTGCGTACGTCCGCCGCGGTCGCCGCCGGCCGGGAGTCACCGGACTCGCTCACCTCGCACGTCGCGAACCAGATCACCGACGTCCTGCGGATAGACGACTGCCGCTTCGAGCGTTCCGGCGCGAACGGTGAGGACGGGCTGGCGACGATGGACAGCGACGGCCACGTGACCCGGCACGGCCGGCCGCTGGACGTCGACAGGTACGGCCTGCCGACCGACGCGGAGACGGCGCTCGTCGTCCGCAGCGGCGGTGTCGTACACGGCAGGTTCCTGCTCGTCGCGGCCACCGAGGTGGTGCATCCGACGCTGGAGCAGCGGCAGGTGGCGGCCACCCTCGCCAGTCAGCTCGGCGCGGCGCTGTCCAGGCCGAGCACCCAATCGTGACGGGCGCGGACGCGGCACAATCGGGACGGGCGCGCGATCGGCGCCCCGGCGGGCCGGGCGCGGAGCCGGGCGCAGTTGGAGACCTGTAGAACAATTTCCCTTCGCCGGCATTGTCCGGATCAGGTAGCTGGGGGTCGTCCAGGCGATCTCTCGATCGTCCGGGCCTCTCAGCCCTTTCGGGCTCCCTCGCTTGCTCCACAGGCCTTGTTGCAAAACTCTCGCGTCGCCCGCGAGCCGCGTAGGGCACAAGGTCCCCATCGGCCCGTACGCCGGACATCCCACAGACCGGGCCGTCCGGCCGGGCCGTTCGCCCCTTGGCCCGTGGTGGCCCGTCGTCGAGCGTGGAGGGAGACCACCAGAGTGCCGGCACGTTTCCCCGGAGGCGACGATGACGATCCGCCCACACGCCCTGGCCCGTGCGGAGAACACCACCCACGCCTGGCTGCACACCGTCGCCCAGGAGCTGGGCAGCGACGACCCGGAGTTCACCTTCCGCGCGGTACGAACCTGGCTGCACTGCGTCCGGGACCGGCTCACGGTGGAAAGTGCCGCGCACCTGGCCGCCCAGCTTCCCGAACTCCTGCGGGGCGTCTTCTACGACGGGTGGTCGCCCAGCCGGGTGCCGACGAAGGCGGACGCGGAGGAGACCGCCGAACGCTTCGCGCACGAGGCGATGATCCCGCTCGGCGAGGTGCACAACGTGGCCGCCGCGGTGAGCGTGGCTATGCGCGGGCAGTTCTCCCCCGGCCAGCTGGACACGACGTTCGCGAACCTGCCGATCCGCCTGCGGGCGTTGCTCGAACCCGATCCCGACCGCACGCCCGGCGGTGACGGACGGGCCGCCGGCCGGGGCGAGCAGGGTGGCGGCGAACGCGTGCCCAGTCAGCGCAACCGCGTCGACACCGCTGTCAACGACAGGTTGGCAGACCTCGAACGCCACCTGCAGGCGCTCACCGAGGCGGTCCGGGCACTCGCCGTCGGGATGGAGGAGGTCCCCGTCGACGAGCCGTCCTCCCACCGGGCCGCGCGGGCCGCGCGCAGGGCACACCAACTGCTGCTCGCCGCCGGCCGGGAGGTGTGACCACCCCGTTCAGCCCGCAGGACCCGGACGTTCCTCACCGAACCACCTGGAACGGGCGCATCATCTCGTTGTCCTCGTGCTCGACGATGTGGCAGTGCCAGACGTAGCGTCCCGGCAGGTCGAACCGCGCCCTGATCCGGGTGACGTCCCCGGGAAGTGCGACGACCGTGTCCTGGTGGCCGGCCTCGCCGTCGAACGGCGGGGCGGTGCCGTCCGGACCACGCCCGACGACCTGGAACTGCACCTGGTGGACGTGGATGGGATGGGCGTCCTCGGTGGCGTTGTGGAACTCCCAGATCTCGGTCGACCCGAGCTTCGGCGTCTCGGTCACCGGGGCGGACCACCGCTCCGCGGTCGGCGTCCCGTCCGGTCCGATCGTTCCGAGCAGTGCGGCGACCGGGCCGTCGGGCAGCTCGGACTCCTGTTCGAGGAGCGCGAGCGGGCGCACCTTCACCGCCGGCCCGAGCGGTGGACACGGCGGTAGCACGAGATCCTCCGGAGGCACGCTGGTGTCCTCGCCCACCCGTGCCCGTACGACGAACTTCGTCACCTGGCCGGTGGTCGCGCGATTCGCGGGTTCGAACTGCGTTCCCGGTTCACCGCCCTGGTACGGCTCGTCGGGCCCGTCGTTGCGCAGGTAGAGCACGGTTCCCTCGGGCGCGTCGCCGAAGTCGACGATCGCGTCCACCCGCTGGGCCGGAGCCATCACCGCGTGCTCACGGAGCACCGGCCGGGGCAGGAAGCCACCCTCGCTGCCGATCTGCCACAGCGGAAGCGCCACGTCGTCCGGCCCGCTGGTCGGCCGGCACGCGATCCGCAGGATCAGGAAGCGCGATCCGCAGCCGTTCAGCAGCCTCAGTCGATACCTCCGGCGCTCGACCTCGAGCACCGGCCACGTCCGGCCGTTGACGACGATCGTGGTGCCGAACACTTCCGGGTTCCAGATCGGCGGTACGTCTGTCACGGGGCTGTACGGTCCCGGATACCCGTCGAAGTCGGCCCGGCTCGCGGGATAGGACAGCGCGCCGTCCGCGGTGAACGAGCGGTCCTGCACTGCTATCGGGATCTCGTGGTACGCCGTGCCCGGCCGGTCCCCGAGCGCGGGCGCCGGACCCGGCAGCACGCCGGGCGGCAGGTCGGCCTCACCGCCGCGCAGCAGGTAGAAGCCCGCCGGGCCGGCGTAGACGTTCACCCGCGTCATGCCCAGGGCATGGTCGTGGAACCACAAGGTGGTCGCCCTCTGGTCGTTGCCGTACCGGAACGTCGCGGTGCCGGGCCGCCACCGGATGCCGTACCGCTGTTCGAACTTCTCCCGGAACTCCGGGTAGAAGCTGCCCTCCGTGGCGTACCCGCGGGGAAGGTCGCGGGCGTCCGGCAGGAACCACGCCTCCGGGTAGCCGTCGCTCTCCTCTGCGGTGTGCCCTCCGTGCAGGTGCGTCACGATCGGCACCGGTCCGCGGTAGCGACCCGGCGTGCACCCGAAGTCGGGGACGGAGTCGCGACCGGCCACGCCGCCGGGAGGATTCGCCCAGTGCAACGTGGGATCCACCGCCAGCAGGTGCGGTAGGTACCGGCCGGCGCGGTCGACGAGCTGGTTGACCCAGGTGACCCGGACGGGGCGGTCGACCCGGGCCTCGATGGTGAACGACGGACAGTGGAACGTCCGCGGATGCCGCACCGAGCCGTAGCCCCACACCGTGGTGGCGGGCAGGCCGGGCGGCAGGATCTGCTGACGGAACTGCCGGACACCGATCAGGTAGCGATCCACGCCGTCCGGGCGCCCGGGCGCGACGGTGGGCATCGCGGGCAGGATCACCAACGGCGTGACGTACTTCGGGATCGAGCACGGGTCCGACGACGGCACCGTGTGAGGTCGTCGGTGGGCCCGCGCCCTTCCCGTCAACCCAGGAAGGGCGAACGGCGCGCTCGCGGCCACGCCGTTGGCCAGCAGTCGCCTGCGCGTGACCATGCTGGGAGCGTGCCCGCGGGCACGCTCCCAGTAACCAGGGTGTCCCGGCTCAGCTCGGCTTTATGTAGTACTGGCAGGGGTTCGTGGGTGCGGGCGACATGTAGACCCAGGCGCCCTCGGTGGTGAACTTCGGCCAGTTGCCGATCTTGTTCGCCACCGTGCCGTAGCCGTTGGGCAGCGCCGCGATCCCGATGGCGTGGAAGCGCTGCTTGGCGATCTGCAGGATCTCCTTCATCAGCCGGGCCTGCTTTTCCATGTCCGACGTCGCGTTCACCTGGCGGTACAACGTCATCTGGCGCTGGACGTCGGCCGGCGGGCGTTCGCCGGTCTTGCCGTTCGTGTTGTACCAGTCCGCCCACTTCACCCCGAAGAACGAGTACGGGTTGAGCAACGGCAGGTAGTTGTAGGGGTTCAGCAGGACCACGCCGTCCAGGCCGCCCTCGCCTGCCCACACCGAGAAGTCGTGCTTGTTGGCCTGGCCGCGCTTGACCACGATCTCCGGGCTGCCGGTGTTGACGTGTGCGTCGATGCCGACCTTCTGCCAGAAGTTGACCACCAGCGCCAGCACGTCCGCCCAGGTCGGCACGATGGAGGCCACGTCGACGAGGAACGAGATGGGCTTGCCGTCCGGCCCCAGGCGTACTCCCCTGCCGTCCTTCTTGGGGTACTCCTTGTCCAGGATCTGGTTCGCCAACGCCACGTCGTACTCGGTGTACTGCTTGGCCATCTCCTTGTCGAGGTAGGTCGACTCCTTGCGCGGCGCCACCTGCCAGGGCTCGCCCTGTCGCTGGAACACCGCCTTGATGATCTGGTCCCGGTTGATGGCGTGCGACAGCCCGACCCGGAAGTTGCGGTTGTTGAAGATCTCCCGCTTGACCGGGTCGTCGTGGGTGAGGTTGGGGTAGATGCAGGCGACGTTCATCGCCTCGGGCACGACGTCGAAGAGCCGGAAGTGGCCCCGGTCGCGGTACTTCGCCACCACCGGCTTGTCCTTCAGATCGGGCGTGGACACGTCGATCTCGCCGTTGAGGGTCTTGAGCAGCGCGGCCTCGTCGTCACCCACCACCTGGTAGACGATCCGGTCGATGTAGGGCAGCTGGCTGCCCTGCGGGTCGACCTTCCAGTAGTACGGGTTGCGTTCCACCACCACCTGGGACTTCTGGTCGGAGGAGGTGGTGAGCACCCACGCGTACAACGTCGGCTTGTGCGGGTTGCGGCCGAAGCTCCAGGTGCCACCCACGTCCTGCAGGACGGTGATCCCGTCCTTGAAGCCGATCTTCTTGGCCTCGGTGGCGTGCTGCGGGTTGTACTTCGGGTGGAACTTCTCGAGGTAGTGGCGGGGGTAGTCGGTGAGCGCCGCACCGCGGCGGGTGGCGAGGTAGTTGACGAACGTTCCGTTGGGCTTGGTGAAGGTGACCTTGACGGTGTGGTCGTCCACCTTGGCGGCGTTCATGTCACCGAACGGCGGGACCGACGTGATCCGCTTGTCCATCAGGATGTCCTGGACCGCGAACACCACGTCGTCGGGCCCGAACGGCTTTCCGTCCGACCACCGCATGCCCTCACGCAGCACGAAGACGTACTCCGTGCTGTCGGCGTTCACCTTGTAGCTGGTGGCGATGTCCGGGATGATCTTCTTGAACGTCGGGTCCCAGCGGACGAGGTTCTCGTACCCCGCGAAGGAGTAGATGGTGGCGGCGTCGCCGTAGGCGTCACCCTTGATTCGCAGGTGCCAGTCGCCGCCGTACCTCCCGATGTCCTCGTTCGGCTTCACCACCAGGGGTTTGCTCGGCAACCTGTCCTTGACAGGCGGCAGCTTGCCGGCCTTGACCCTGGCCGCCAACGCGGGCGGCTCCTTGGTCTTCTTCCCCGAACCGGCGCCGGAGTCGCTGCCACTGGGTTTGGTGGACAGGAAGCTGCACGCGCTTCCGGTCACCGCGACCGTCACGGCGACACCACCCACCCGCAGGACGTCCCGTCGGGTCACCGCTCCTGTCATGTCCGCCTCCCATTGCTCCGTGCCGGCTTCTACCAGCGGTCCAGTCCCAGCAGCCGCCGGCCGAGGGAGGTGAGCTCCGCCGGCCGGCCGCGCGCCGCCTCGATCCCGCGCGGGTCACCGGGGAAGGCACGGTGATGCGCGAGCGGGCGGTTCTCCTGCCAGGCGGCGATGCGTGCCTGCCGCACCTGCTCGTCGTTGTCCCGTGCGGGGTTCATCGAGATGTACTGCGCGAGCCGGGGCCGGTCGGTGTGGTTGTCGCCGTTGCCGTGCGCCAGCAGCGTGGTCCAGATGACCATGTCACCGGCCCGCATCGGCACCTGCACCGGGGCGTGTTCGGTCAGGTCGGCCTCCCGGGACCGGCCGAACTTCTCCAGGTAGGCCGGGAGGTTCTGGTAGATGCTCGGAACGCACTGGAAGCCACCCATGTCCTCGGAGGTGTCGGCCAGTGCAAGCACGCCCTGCACCCCGAACGGGAGGTCGGGATACTGCTCCAGGTCGGTGTCCCAGTGCAGGAAACCGCGGTGGTGGTACTCGGGGTACTCAGGTACCGACGGTGGTTTGAGGTTCGTACGGTCGATGCTCACCCACAGCCGTTCGCTGCCGAAGATCTCGGCGAACACCTCGTGCACCCGCTCGTCCTGACGGGTGTCCCACATCGACTGGTAGTGATACATCTCCACCATGCCGGCCGGTCCAATCCGGTCCCGGGCGTACCACGTGTCCCGGTCGTTCGGGTCGGCGCCGGTGTGCCGCCAGATGTCGGCCACCACGGCGTCCACGTTCTTCCTCGGGACCACGCCGGGGACCACGACGTAACCCTGTTCGTCGATGCGGCGACGAAGTTTCGACATGCGTATCTCCTCGGCCGGAGCCACTGCCCGCGCAAGTTCGACTTCTGCCTAACAGGCGGGGTGGGGGCCGTCAAACAACTGGCCGCCCACGGTCAGCAATCAACCGACGCCGGACCCGTTTGGCCGCTGCGGTCGGGTTGGGAAACCAGCAGTTGGCAGTACGAGTGCCCGCGGGCGCACCGCGCACAAGCGGATTCGCGGCTGCCGACGGCCGGACACAAACCGACGGCCGGCCAGAACTACAGGGGGATTCGGGTGAGTGCTCTGCGGTCCGTCGCGGACCTGGTCTGCTCGGCTGTCGCCGTGTCCGGCGGCTTGCTCTTGTTGTGGGCCGGTCTCGGCCACGCCCGGACGTTCGACCGGCTACGGGCAACCCTCCTGGTTCACGGCCTGCTGCTCCGCCGAGGACACCGGGCCGGCGCGGCGGCACTGGTGGCGGTCGAGGTCGGCGTGGGCGGCGCCGTCGTCGGCGGTGCCCTGTCGTCGTTGCGCAGGACCTCGGCCATGCCGAGCAGGCTCGTGTTTCCCGCGATGGTCGGTGAAGCCCTTGTCTACGCAGGGTTTCTGACGTACCTGGCGGTGTTGCGGCGCACCCGTCCGGACGCACCGTGCGGTTGCCTGCGCGACGACGGTCCGGTCCGAGCCCCAGTCCTGGTCCGGGCCGGGTTCTTCGCCGCCGCGGCCGCGGCCGCGGCGGGCCTTTCCGCCGGTCCTGCTCCCTTCGTCGAAAGCCTGACCGGGACGACCCGGCTCGCGTCGGTGTCCGTGCTCGTCCCGGCACTCGTCCTCGCCGTGCTCACCGCCCTGGTACCCCCTTCGTTCGGTGCGACCACGGCGAGTCCGGCCGTGGCGCAGGCGGCCCCGGTCGGCGCGCACGCCGATCCCTCGTTCGTCCACCCGCCGGCTCGTACCACCTCGTTCCGGAGGCAGTGATGGAAGCTCTTGTCGGCGCGGTCGTCCTCGCCTGGTTGGCGTTGGTGCTCCTCGCCTTCGCCATGGCAGGCATCCTGCGCCAGCTGCGCGACCTACAGGCCGGCGTCGCGGCCGCGGGCGGCCTGGCTGCCACGGCGGACGGTGGAGTGCTCGGTGTGGGAACGATCCCGGACAAGCCCGAGACGCCGTTGTCGGTACGCCCACGAGACGACGCGGTGTGCTCCGTGGTCCTGCTCGTCGACGAGAACTGCCCGGTGTGCGCGGAGGTCGCGCCGCACTTCGACGACCTGGCGAACAGGTCCTCGGCGGCGGTGGACTTCGTGGTGCTCGCCCGGACACCGGTGGCGAAGTTCGCCGGACTCACCGGCGCGAGGTTTGTCGCGGACCCGACCGCCTGCCACCTGCTCGATCCGGGCTGGCGGCCGGCGATCGTGGTCCTGGACCGGGCCGGCGCCATGGTGACCCGGGAACCTGCCGGCTCTGCGAAGGTCGTCGGCGCGGTGGTCACCGACGCCGAGGCGCTGGCCGATGCCTCAACGTCGGCACCCACCCAGAACGGCTGACATCCCCATGTCGACCAGTGCCGACAGGGCAGGCAGGGCGGGCGCCGTCGGCGGGACCCGTTCACCCCGCGCGCGCCGGCGCCACACCCACCCGCTGGCGCCCGGCGCCGTGCTGGTCCTGGCTGCCCTGGTGGTGCCGGCGGTGACCTGGTGGTGGGCGTTCGCCACCGTCCCGGTCCTGCTCGCCTGGGTCGTGCTGGCGCTGGCCGCGGGGTACTCCATCTCGGGTTCGGTATGAAGCCACAACTCGGCGATGCTGGTCTCGTCGGTCTGGCGAGAACGTTCCCGGTGGTGGTTCAGCGCAGGCCTGCTGGCCGGCGGCCTCACGAGCGCGGTGGTGGCGGTGGCGCTCGGCCTGTTGGTGCGGCCGGTCGTACGACCCGTCCCGGCGGCGATCCTGGTCGCCGCGGTCGCCGTCCTGGTCGGCCTGAACGAGCTCGGCGTTCTGCGGCTTCGGCTGCCGCAGAACGGCCGGCAGGTTCCGGAGTCGATCGGGGACGACGGACCCCGCTACGGTGCCCTGCACTTCGGCTTCGAGATGGGCACCGGCGTACGCACGTACATGACCACGGGCCTTCCCCACGTGCTGGTGCTGGCCGTGGCGCTGTGCGCGACCTGGCCGCAGGGACTGGCCGCCGGGCTCGCGTTCGGCGCCGGGAGGGCCGCCATGGTGCTCGCCCGGTACGCCCATCGCGACGACGGCCACTGGGACGAACAGCTCACGGCGTACGACCGAACCCTGCGTCTGCTGCTGACCCTCGCCTGCTGCGGCGTCCTGGCCGTGGTCCTGCCGGCCGCCACCGGAACCGGCTGACCGCCTGACCGGCCACCACCCGACCGACCTCGCCACCACCCGACCACGACCACCCGACCGCCACCACCCGACCACGACGACAGGAGCCACGGTGGACGACGACCAGTACGCCGCCGCACGAACGCACTTCCGGGCCGCGGACGGCAGCCTGGTGACGTTGTGCGCACCCGGATACGACCTGACCGAGCCGTGGTCGGGGTCGGTCCGCATCACCACCAACCGGCCGTACGCGGGTACGCCGGAAGGCCTCGACCTGCGCCAGCTGCACCTCACCAGGGCCGGCAACTACGACCACGTCCTCGAACGCGTCATCGACGGGCACTGGAGCAACGTCGTACAGATGCAGGGCGGACAGTGCATGATCGGCCACAGCGACTCGGCCGACCAGGGACTCGCGGTGTGGCGGGGACCCTGGCACGAGGCGGCGACCTGGCTGCCGGATCCGAAGATGCCGGGCTCGCACGTACTCCGGTACTTCGCCGGGCTGGGCTTCCACGACAGCACGGACGGCCTGCGGGTGACCGCGACCCGGCCCGCGGTGCACACCGTCGGGGTGCTCGAGGTGAGCAAGCGGGTGCCCGGGGTCGGCCACCTCGACATCCGTCAACCCGCACTTGCCCACCGGCTGGTGCCGGTGTGGTCGGGCGCGCGGGTGACCACCGGTGAGGTCTGGGCCGAGGAGGTCTCGCCCGCGGAGAAGTCCTCGAACGGATCGGACAAGTCCGGGCTGCCGGACATGGTCGTCATCCACGCCACCCCGTCCACCGTCACCACCCTCGCCGGCGAACGCGACGACAAACACCTCTGCGACCGGCGGGTGGAGTTCCTGCACCGGGTCACCGAACTGTGCTGGGCACACGAGAGCGCCAGGACACGCGAGAGCAGGAAGAAGGCATCGTCATGACCGCGGCCATCCCCACCACGATCCCGAGCGCGAGCACGCCACCCGAGAACGCCACGCCGAGCGCGGTGCGCAAGCTGATCGAACGCGACCACATCAACCGCCGCAGCCTGCTCAAGGGCGTCCTGACCACGGGCATGGTGCTCGGCCTGAGCGCCCTCGACCTGCTGCCGGGGCGCAACCCGGCGCTGGCCGGACGGTACGGCGGTGCTCCGTGGGAGTACTGGAACAACTGCCACGACTACAGCACCAGCACCCGGCGGGCCGACTGGCGGTGGTGCAACCCCGACGCCGCGCGGGTGAGCGGGCGGTACTGCAAGACGAACATCAAGCGGCACCGGACCGCCGTCGACGGCAGGCGGCGCAACGGGTGCGAGTACGAGGACTACCGGATCGACTTCCGGTGCTGGAACCTCGCCGGCACCCAGGTCATCAACGCCTGGGTCTGGCGGCGCGGGCAGTCCGGCGGCAACCTGCCGAGCGTGATCTGCTCCGACGGCAAGACCTACGTCCTGAACGACTGCGGGCCGGACTACCACTACAAGTCCGCGTGCCGGGAGTACCTGGAGTAGCCGCCGGACCACCTGCCGAGGTTGGCCCGGGCGGTGTCGGGAAACACGCTGGGGATGCAGACGTTCCTGCCGTACGCCGACTTCGCCGCCTCCGCCCGGGTCCTCGACCAGCGCCGGCTGGGCAAGCAGCGGGTGGAGGCGCTGCAGGTGCTGCGCGGGCTCACCGTGCCCGACTACGGCTGGCGGCACCATCCGGTGGTGCGGATGTGGACCGGCTACCCCGAGGCGCTGGTGAGGTACGGGCTGGAGGTCTGCCGGGTGTGGACGGGCACCGGCCGGCAGGACACCTGCGCCGCCGGCCCGCGGGCCGACCTCGCCCAGTCGACCGGCCGTGAGGAGGTCAGAGAACAGCCCGTCCTCGCCGACGCCGGCGAACTGCCGCCGTGGCTGGGCGACCCGGACTTCCACCGCGGTCACCAGTCCGCGCTGGTCCGCAAGGACACCGAAAGGTACGCCGAGCTCTTCCCCGGCGTACCTCCCGATCTGCCCTACGTCTGGCCGAAGTCCGACCGCTGAGGCGGCGCGGCGACGCCGTTACACCGAACGCCGTCAGGTCCGGTCGCCGGCCAGCAGCCGCTCGATGCGGTCCAGCATGTCCTCCAGGGACAGCTCGAACTCCAGGTCGGTGTGGTCCTGCGACAGCCACGTCTCCAGCCGCTGGATGTAGGGATAATCGTCCAGCGGCACCGGGGAGGGCGGCGGGGAGTTGGCCACCTCGGTCAGTGACTCCTCGGCGACGGTGCGTCCGCTGATCGTGGACACCTCCAGCAGGAGGTAGCCGAGCAGGTAGCTGGTGAAGGCGCGGTAGGCCATCACGGCGTTCTCCATGGTGAACCCGCGGTCGACGAGGGTGGCCAGGAAGTCCTCGACGACGTCCAGGCTGCGCAGCGGCGGCCGCAGCCAGGGCGCGGCCGGGTGCCGGGTGGCGATCAGCGGGAACAGCTGCGGATGCTGGCGGGCAAGCCGGCGCACGGCGTGCGCGAGCCACTGGAGATATGCCTGCCAGCCCGGGCCGGCGAGGAGCTCCCGCCGGGCGCGGTCCACGTGCAGGCCGCCCACCATCCGGCGGACGATCTCCTCCAGCAGGTCCTCGCGGCCGTTCACGTAGCGGTAGAGCGACATCGCCTCCACGCCGAGGTGCTCGCCGAGGCGGCGCATGGTGAGCATCGCCAGCCCGTGCTCGTCGACGTACTCGATGGCGGCGGAGACGATCACCTCGCGGTTGAGCGCGCCGCGCCCGGACGTCGCGTGGTCCTGGGGTCGCGCTGACCCGGTTGGCCCGGCCGACCGTGTCGACCTGTCACCGCCTGGTGCTTGCGGTGTCCCGGGTGGGTTCATGGGTGACGCTCCTGTCTCGCCGCGGCGCCGGCCTGGGCATGTCCACACCCTGCGTACCACCTCATCGGCCGACGCAGCGTTTACGCAAGGCGGCTTACAACGTAAGGTTGGCTCCCACGGCGTGGCTTACACCGTAAGCCACCCGCGGGTATGTGTCAGAGGAGGAACGGCTCGAGCAAGGCGCGAGAACTGTGGGGGTGAGCGCGAAACGTACCGGCGCAAGTCGGACGAAGCAGCGGAATGGGGTTCTCGCATGACGCGACGGCGCGCCGCCGTCCCAGGTGGCCGAAGAAAGCCGATGCCCGCCCGGTCGCGGGCGTGGCATCTGGAGGCCGCCTGCGTCCGCGCACCTGACGGGGTGTTCTACGGTCCGGAGGGTGAGAAGCCGCCGGAGCGGCTGGCCCGCGAGACCCGCGCACTGGAGTTCTGCGCCGCCTGCCCGGTTCTCGAAGCCTGCCGCTCGCATGCGCTCGCGCTGCCGGAGACCTATGGCGTGTGGGGTGGCACCACCGAGGCCAACCGGAACGCCGTCCGCCGCGGGCGGATCACCGCATCGGCCCTGCCGGCGCCCGGACCCGCGCGGGTGACGGTCCCGACGTCGTCACTGCCCGCATCCGGGTCTGCGCCCGTGACGGTCCAGGAGTCACTGTCCGCACCCGGGTCTGCGCCCGTGACGGTCCAGGAGTCACTGGCCCATCGCGGCGAGCAGAGTGCCGACGTCGACGGTGGCGAAGCCGACCCGGGTGTCGCTTGCGCCGTAGGGCAGCCAAAGAGTTCCGGCGTGTAGCACGCCGCCGCAGGAGTAGACGACATTCGGCACGTACCCCTCGCTCTCCTCGTCCTGGGGCGCGAGCAGCACTCCCGGCAACTGTGCGATCACCCGCTCGGGCCGGTGCAGGTCGAGCAGCAGCGCGCCGATGGCGTACCTCCGCATCGGCCCCACCCCGTGGGTGAGCACCAGCCAGCCCGCCTCCGTCTCCAGCGGTGAGCCGCAGTTGCCGACCTGGGTGAGCTCCCAGCCGAGGCGCGGCACATGCAGGGGCACCGGCTGCTGCCAGCGGTTCTGCCGGTCCAGCGCGCTCAGCCCGATGGTCTCCCCGTCGGAGCGGCACAGCGCGAAGTGGCGGCCACCGACAGTACGCGGAAACAACGCCATCCCCTTGTTGCGCGCGGCCGGCCCACGCACGGGGGTCACCTCGAAGTTGCGCAGGTCCGCCGTGCTCAGCATGCGCACACTGATGTGCCTGCCGTCGTACGTCGTGTAGGTCGCGTGGTAGGCGGCCGCGCCGTCGTCGGCCACGAACCGCACGAACCGCGCGTCCTCCATGCCGTTGCTCTCGGTGGCGGTCAGCGGCCACAGCACGCGCTGGCTCAGCGGCACCTCCTCGGGAAAGGTGACGGCGTAGCTGGCCGAGGCGGCCCACCGGAGCCGGTCCACCGCGGCCGCCTCCTCCTCGTCGGCCAGGAGGTCCGGGGACAGGTGGGACAGCGCGCGGTCGAAGTCCTCGTCGTCGAACACCTCGGGCAGGGAGGCGAGGACGGCCGCGGACACCTTGTCGTTCCAGCCGTCCTCCTCCAGCCCGGAGGCGAACAGGTCCCGCCGGTGCCGGGTGCCGGCGCGCCGGCCGGCCAGCAGCGGGCCGCGCCGGTCGGCCACGTCGAGCCGACCGCGACCGGGGTCGAGCACCCCGGTCGCGAACCCGATCGAGGACAGGTGACCCTCGCCGATCTGGCGCAGGCTGATCGCCACCCGCAACTGCCCGGCAGAAAGGCCGGACTGGTCCGGGTGGGGCACCATCGACGGGTTGCACAGCGCCGCCGCCTCGACGGCGTACTCCTGACTGCAGTACGCACCGACCAGCAGCCGCGCCGTCGGTGACAGCTCGGCGTGCCGGTCGATGCGCGGGCGTACGAGGTCGTAGTGGTGCAGGAACGTCATCTCCAGGTCGTGGTGACGTCCCCCGAAGTGCAGCAGCGTCTGCTGCAGCAGCAGACCCGTCTCCTCGTCGTCGAGGTGGACGACCCGCTCGACCAGCGCGGAGATCCGGGCGCGGACGAGGTCGTCGTCCTCCCCCGGAACGAACGGCCGGATGATCACCCGGCGAGAGTTCGGGGCCAGCACCAGGTCCAGCCGGGAGGCCAGGCCCGGTGCCGTCACGACAGGCGCCTGGCGTGCTGCAGGGTGGACACGAGCGCGAGGGTGGACTCCGCGCCCTGGTTGGGGTTGGGGCCGGTCGGTGTCAGGCCGTCGTAGCTGCCGCCGGTGGTGGAGTCCCACATGGGAGTGCCCAGGTCGTTGTCGCCGAGGAACCACGCCACCGCCTGGCTGATGCCGTCGTCCCAGGCCGGGTCGCCGGTCGCGTCGGCCGCGGTGGCGCAGGCGTCGGCGAAACTCGCCACCTCGATCGGCTGCTGGTCGTGGCGGTTCCTGGGCCCGTTGCGCCGGTATCCGCCGACCGCGATCACCGACAGCCGGTCGCCGGTGCGCTGCACGTCGTGCAGCCAGCCGAGCATGCGCAGCCCCGACTCGAGCACCCGATGGTCACCGCCCAGCTTGCCGGCGGCGATGACCACCTCGGCCAGCGAGGCGTTGGCGTAGGTGAGGTGCTCCTGCGGCCACGGCCAGTCGGCGTCCTCGCCCGGCCCGCCGACGGCCCTGGCCGCGTCCGCGAGCAGCGCCGCCGCACCCTTGTGGTCGGGGTGGGCACGGAGCACCTCGGCCGCGCCGAGTCCGGCGAACGCCATCGCGCGCACGGCCCAGGACCGCTTGGTCGCCCCCAGGTCGAAGGCGATCATGGCCTCCTTGCGGATCCAGGGAGCGGGGTTGCGGGCCGCGGCGGTGCCGAGGCCCCACAACGCCCGCCCCCACCAGTCACCGAGGGCCGGTCGGTCGCTCCACCGCCGGTCGTGGCCCAGCCGGTTGCGGAACGCGCCGGTGTGGTCCTGGGCGTGGGTGAGGAACGTGAGGTAGATCTCCGCCAGCCGGACCACCTCCTCCGACGGGTCCGGTTCGCGGCTGGTGACGACGAGCCCGCGGGACACGTCGTCGGTGCAGTAGCCGTGCTCACGGCGCACGATGGCGTTGCGGGAGTGCTCGAACAGCCCGGTGTCGTCCGACATCCGGATGACGTGGCTGAACGACGGCGCGGGCGCGATCACGGGGGTCACGACGGCAGCGCCGCCGCGGTGTAACGCCGCGCGGCCAGGAGACGGTTGGCAAGGGCGTCGTACCGCTCGGCCACCGCCGGCCAGCTCGGCGTCGAGGCGGTGCTCGCGCCGACCATCCCGCCGGCCAGTCCGGGCTCGGTGAGGATCCGCCGGACCGCCGCGGCCAGTGCGAACGGGTCCTGGTGCGGAACCACCAGGCCGGAGCCGTCCGCGAGCAGCTCCACCGCATGCGGGAAGCTGGTCGCCACTACGGGGATGCCCGCCGCGACCGCCTCGATGAGCACGCCCGAGGTGACCTGCTCGCGGGAGTCGTACGGCAGCACCACCACGTCTGCGGACCGGATCAGCCGGTTCAGCGACTCGGTGTCGCGGTAGATCGCGTCGTACGTCACGAAGTCGGCCACGCCGAGCTCCACGCCGAGCCGCTGCAGCCCGCGGCGGTAGGCCTCGCCGTCGCGTTCCAGGATCTTCGGGTGGGTGCGGCCGGCCACGGTGTACGTCGGCCGGGGGTCGAGGTCGCGCAGGTGCGGGAGCGAGCGCAGCGCCCACTCGATGCCCTTGCCGGGGCCGAGCAGCCCCCAGGTGAGCAGGTGCGGTGCCGTGCGGGCCTCGGTCGGCCGGGTGACGTACTCGGGGGCGCCGTGCGGGATGACCGTCACCTTCGCGGGGTCCACGGCGTAGCCCGCCACCAGCCGGTCGCGCGCGGCCTGGGTCATGGTGACCACCGCGTCGGCCATCGCGCCGATCTGCTCGAGCAGGATCCGCTGCCGGAAGCTCGGGTTGGTCAGGACGCTGTGCAGCACCACGATGCTCGGAACCCGCAGTCGCCGCAGCAGCGGCAGGACGTCCTGACCGTCGGGCCCGGGGTAGATGCCGTACTCGTGCTGGATCACCGCCACGTCGAACTGGTTCAGCGCCGAGGCGGCGCCCAGCCAGCCGGTGGCGTGGGCGGCCGACCAGGTGTGTACGACACCCGGAGAGGAGCGACGGTCGTCACCCTCCGTGAGAACGCGGACGATCCCACCGCCGACGCCGCCCGCGGTGAGCTGGGCGGCGAGTGAGCAGTTGAAGGTCGCGAGACCGCACTGCGTCGGGGGGTGGGTACTGAGGAAACCAAAGCTGGTAGCCATACCGTGCCTTCTGCTCATGCGCCCGGGCGGCAATTACTGCCACACGGGGGAAGGCGCCAGCCGGCCGGGCTTTCCGAGGCCAACAAAAACGGATTCAGCGGGGCGCCTTCCTACGAAATCGGCCTCCGCGAACCTGCACCGGACCCGGTCGGGTCTCTTCGGCGCCCTGAATTTACCAAGGGCTCAACTCGGTTGAGGCGATATCGCGGTAGACACGCAGGTATTCGTCGACCATCCGGTCCACTCCGAAGCGTTCTTCCACGTGTTTGCGGCACGCGGCCCGGTCCAGCGCGCCGGCCACGCCCACCGCCCGGACGGCCTCCTCGACGGTGTGCACCAGAAACCCGGTCACCCCGTCGTCGACGACCTCCGGCATCGAGCCCCGCCGGAACGCCACCACAGGAGTTCCGCAGGCCATCGCCTCCACGACCGACAGCCCGAACGGCTCGTCGAACGAGATCGGATGCAGCAGCGCGAGGCTGTTTCCGAGGATCTCCGCCCGGTCCGCGGGGCCCACCGAACCGAGGTAGCGCACGCGGTCCCCGTCGATGTGCGGGCGCACGCGTTCGATGAAATAACTCTCATCCTGAACAATCCCGCAGATCGTCAACGGCAGGTTGGCACGGCGGGCGATGTCGATCGCCTCGGCGGTTCCCTTGTCCGGATGGATCCTGCCGAACGCGACCAGGCCGGTGCCGCCTTCTGGTGCGTACGGGAGTTCGGTCAGGTCGATGCCGTGGTGGATGGTGGCGACATAGTCGAGTTCGGGCGCGCGGTCGGCGTCGGAGATCGAGACGTACGACGAACGGGCGCGGGCATAGGCGGGCAGGATCCCCTTGCCGGAGAAGCCGTGCACTGTGGTGAGCAGCGGCGCCCGGCAGTGTGCGGAGAACGCCAGTGGCAACCAGTCCAGATGGCTGTGCACCAGGTCGAACTCCCCCGAACGCTCCAAGGCGTACGCGATGTGCATCGCCTCCCACACCCGGCCGTCGAGACCGGGATCCTCGGCGTATCCGTTCGGGCAGATCCCGTCCAAGGTGGCGCCCGTGTGCGAGTCGAGCGTGGCGAACAACGTGACGTCGAGTCCGCGGGCGACCAGCCCTTCGGTGAGCAGGCTGGTGACGAGTTCCCAGGGTCCGTAATGACGTGGCGGTGTTCGCCACGCGACGGGCCCGAGAACGGCGACCTTCATCGGGCGTTGGTGAAGGAGACGCTGAAGAGGCATAGCGGACAGGATAGGTTCGCGGCCGTCGCCGATCGCGGAATTGCCGTGTGCGTCGAGCGGCTTTCCCGGGTGCGCGGCAAGGCCCCGAGACTGGGTCGGCAAAAGCCGCGACAGGGCCCGACAATCACACCGAAAATTCTGGCTAACTGGATTGAGCATCGGTTGTGCCGGGCAGAAACAGTGGTTCGGATGCTCCACCACGGTCGGCGTGAGACCGCCCGAAAGCGGTGACACTCTGTGATGTCGATCAGCTCGGTGGTCCTGGTCCGGAGAAGTTTCCGACGTCCGGTATTGAGGCCAGGAAGTGGCCGGTAGGGCTCCTACCTTGGGATCAACGCCTCCGGAAAGGAACACCATGAGCAACTCGGCCTCGAACCAGTTCACGTCCACCGCCGCGTCCGTCTCCGAGTCCGCCGCCGCATCCGCCGCCGCGTCGGCCGCCTCCACCACCGGCGAGCGGGCAGACCTGCTGGCCGCCCTCGCCCACGCGCGGTTCTTCCTGCGCCACACCACCCGCGACCTCACCGACGAGCAGGCCGCCATGCGAACCACCGCGAGCGAGCTGTGCTTGGGCGGCCTGATCAAGCACGTCGCGTCGGTGGAGGAGAACTGGGCGCGGTTCATCGTCGAAGGCCCGGCGAGCATGGAGTACAGCGAGGAGGTCCTGGCGAGCTGGGCGGAGGAGTTCCGGTTGCTCCCGGGCGAGACGCTCGCCGGCGTGCTCGACCACTACGCCGAGGTCGCCCGCCGCACCGACGAGCTCATCTCGTCGCTGCCCGACCTGGACGCGTCGCATCCGCTGCCGGAGGCGCCGTGGTTCGAGCCCGGCGCCCGGTGGTCCACTCGTCGGGTCGTCCTGCACATGATCGCCGAGACCACCCAGCACTCGGGCCACGCCGACATCATCCGGGAGTCCCTGGACGGCGCGAAGACGATGGGCTGACCGGGCCCACGCCCACTCCCGGGGCAAGGCCGGCTTGACGGCTGGTCAGTCGAACAGCCCGCGCACCAGTCGGTGCAGGTCGGCCTTGCCCTCGATCCCCACCCCCGGACGGTCTCCGGGCCGGACCCGCCCGCCGGCCACCGGCGCGTCGTCGGCGAATCCGCCGAACGGCTCGAAGACCCGCGGGTACGACTCGCACCCGCCGAGTCCGAAAGCCGCTGCCACGGCGAGGTTGTACAGGTGGCCGCCGTGCGGCACGCAGCGTGCCGGCGACCACCCGGCACCGTCCAGACAGGCGAGCATCGCGGCGTACTCCGGCACTCCGTAGCTCAGCGACGGGTCCATCTGCACTACGTCCCGGTCCGCGCGCAGGCCGGCGTGGCGGACGAGGTTGCGCACCTCTGGTTCGGCGAACAGGTTCTCGCCGGTGGCCAGCGGCCAGGGACAGGCCTCGGCGAGCACCGCGTGGCCGAGGTAGTCCAGGGGGTCCAGCGGCTCCTCGTACCACCTCAGGTCGTACACCGACAGCGCATCGGCGTACGCCAGGGCTGTCGGCAGGTCGAACCGCCCGTTGGCGTCGACGGCCAGCCGGCAGCCGCCGGGCAACAGGTCGAGCACCGCCTCGACGCGTTCGACGTCCTGGGCGAGCGAGACGCCGCCGATCTTGATCTTGACGTCGCGGTAGCCGAGGTCGAGGTAGCCGCGGATCTCCTCCCGCAGGGAGCCGACCGTGCCGTCGGGGTAGTAGTAGCCGCCGGCGGCGTAGACCCAGACCGAGTCCTCCTGCGGTGCGGACTCCGGCGCGGACTCCGGCGCGGACTCCGGCGCGGACTCCGGTGCGGACTCGGGGGCGGACCGGCCGAGGCGGGTCCGCAGCAACCGGTGCAGCGGCTGGCCGGCCGCCTTCGCCGCGGCGTCCCACAGCGCCATGTCCAGGATGCCGACGGCGACGGCCCGGTCGCCGTGCCCGCCGGGCTTCTCGTTCGTCCGCATCACCGCGTTCGCGGTGATCGGGTCCAGCAATCCGGTCTCGGGGTCGACCAGCCGCTCGGGCTGGCACGCGCGCAGGCGCGGGAGCAGTCGGCCGGTGAGGATTCCGGTCTGGGCGTAGCGGCCGTTGGAGTTGAAGCCGTAGCCGACGACGCGCTCGCCGTCGACCACCCGGTCGGTCTCCACCGCCACCACCGAGACGGTCATCGCGGAGAAGTCGATGACCGCGTTGGCGAACCCCGAACCGATCGGCGCCTCGGCGACGCGGACGTCGGTGATCCTCACTTCGCAGCCTCAGTTGGCTTCTGGCCGTTACGAGCGCCTGCCGCAAGGCCGGCTTGCGCCTTCCCCCGTACGTCGCTGATCCCGGCCCGGAGCGCGTCCTGGTAGATCCACAGGTCGCCGCTGTAGGCGAACATCGAGAAGCCGCGTTCGGCCAGCGTCGCCGCCTCGGCAGGGGTTCCGGCCATGAAGCCGGCAACCTTGCCGTGCGTACGCGCGGCCGTCGCGACCCGGTCCAGCGCGGCCAGGTAGTCCGGGTGGTCGAACTCGCCCGGGATGCCCATGCTGGTGGTCAGGTCGTACTGCCCGACCCACAGCACGTCCACGCCCTCGACCGCGGCGATCTCCTCCACGGCGGCCAGCCCGGCGGCGGTCTCGATCTGTGTCAACACGAGGTTGTCGGCGTTGGACCTGCGCATGTAGGCGGCACCGTCACCGCGTACGTAGTCGTCGTGGGCCAGGCCGAACGCCGCACCGCGCAGGCCGGCCGGCGGGTACTTCGCCCACGCCACGATGGTGCTCGCCTGCTCGGCCGACTCCACCATCGGGACCATCACCCCACGGGCGCCGACGTCCAGCGCCCGGGAGATCTCCGAGCGGTTGGTGGTGGGCACCCGGACGTAGCTGTCGGCGCCGGTGCCCCGCGTGGTCGCCACCAGCCGGCCGATGGTCTCCCACGTCCAGCCGGTGTGCTCGGTGTCGTAGATGACGAACGACGCGCCGGCGCCGGCCGCCAGCCGGCCGACGCCCGCGGTGGCGAACTCGAACACGAACGTGCCCACGACGAGCTCGCCCGCACGAATCGCCTGATGTACGGCGGTCTCGGGCTGCCCGGGGTGGCCGGAGTGCTCGGAGTGCTCGGAGTGCTCGGAGTGCCCAGGGTGCTGCGGGTGGTCGGGCTGGCTCATCGGTCGGCTCCTTCGCTCGGGGCGGGCGGCGCCCACGCCTCCGGGTTGACCACGTGGGTGGGACGGCGCCCGGCGGCCACGTCGAGGATCGCCTGCACCGCGCTGCGGCCGTTGCCGAGCGCGAGTTCGTCGGTCCAGGCGATCGCGTGCGGTGCCAGCAGGACGTTGTCCAGGAGGAGCAGCGGGTCGTCGGGCGAGGGTGGTTCGGGGTCGAACACGTCCAGCGCCGCGCCGGCGATCCTCCGTTCGGTGAGCGCCCGCGTCAACGCCTGCTGGTCGACGACCGGCCCGCGGGCGACGTTGACCAGGAACGCCGACGGCTTCATCACGGCCAGCCGTTCGGCGTCGATCAGGCCGCGCGTCTGCGGCGTCAGGGCGCAGGTGAGGACCACGAAGTCGGAGTGGGCCAGCAGCTCGTCCAGGTCGACGAGTTCGACGCCGGCCCGTGCCGCGGCCGAGGCGTCGGCGTACGGGTCCGCGGCGAGCCGGCGCATGCCCAGCGGGGCGCAGACCCGGGACACCTCCTGGCCGATGTTGCCCCAGCCGACCACGCCGAGGGTGCGGCCGGTGACGCCGACCCCGAGGTGGTCGAGCTTGTCCTGCCAGCGCCCGGTGCGCACCAGTTGGTCCTTGACCCGGACCCGATGGGTCAACGCCAGCAGGAGAGCGAGCGCGGAGACGGCCACGGGACGACGCACTCCGTCGGGGGTGATGGTGACCACGACGCCCGCGTCGGTGCACGCGGCCACGTCCACGTTGTCGTAGCCGACGCCGAACCGCGCCACGATCCGCAGCCGGTCGGCGCGGGTCAGCGACGCGGCACTCACCCGCGGGGTGAGCACCAGCAGGCCGTCGTACGCCGCGACGACCTCGGCCGGGAGCTCGTCGAGCCCATGCCGCTCGCCGCACGGGTCGGCCGGCAGGAACTCCCACTCCACTCCGGGCACCTGTTCCAGCGCCGACAGTCCGATGTCACCCCAGCCGATGCTCCCGTCGGGTGCACGGAAGTCGCGGGTGACTCCGACGCGGAAGGTCATCGCCCGTCCCCCTCTCCGTGCTCCTGTGCGACCACCCGTGGCGGGCGGTCAGCTGGTCGGCTCGGCCAGGATCAGCACGCCGCGCAGTGGCACCGACACCTCCGCGTCGTACGTCCGCCCGGTGAGCAGGTCGGTGTGCACGCCCGGACGCAACCGCACGCGCGCCGCGTCCGCACCGTGGTTGAGCAGGTAGAGCACACCCGCTCCGGACGGTCCGACCCGGCGGGTCACCTCCATCCCGGCCGGTGGCGGAGCGCCGCCGGCGAGCGGTGAGCCGATGCCCACCTCGGTGCACAGAGCGGTGAGGAGACGGCGCTGCCCGTCGCCGGTGAGCAGCGTGGGCAGGTAGTACGCCTGACCCTGGCCGTAGGAGTTGCGGGTGAGGGCCGGCTCGCCGGCGTAGAAGTCGCGGGTGTACTCCCCCACCGGCTTCGCGCCCTCCAGGAACAGCCGTTCGCACAGGATTCCGGCGGGGAGTTCGGTGCCGGCCGGCAACGTTCCCACATCGGCGCCGAGCCGGACCGCGTTCGTCCGGTCCGGCGGGAGCGCGTCGGTCTCCTCGACGGTCAGGCCGAGCACGTCGCGCAACGGGCCGGGTGCGCCGCCGGGGTGGACGAGGTCGTGCTGGTCGACCAGTCCGGTGAAGGCGGTGGCGACGAACGTCGCTCCTTCGCGTACGCGGTCGGCGATCGCGGTGGCGACCGGCTCCTCGACCATGGTGAGCACCGGGGCCACGATCAGGTCGTACGCCGAGAGGTCAGCGTCCGGTGCGAGCACGTCGGTCTGTACGCCGAGCTGGTGCCGCGGGGTGTACGCCGACCGGCACTGCTCGAGGTAGTCCAGGTCGACGCTCGGCCCGCTGGAGAACCGCAGGCTCCACCAGGTGGGCCAGTCGAACAACACCGCGGCCCGGGCGGCGACCCGGCCGCCGGTCGTGCGGGTGCCGAGGGCCTCCAGCTCGCGGCCGAGCTCGGCCACCTCGCGGAAGACCCGCGCGTCGGAGCGGCCGTGGTGCTCCACCACCGCACCGTGCAGCTTCTCGATGCCGCCGCGGGAACGCCGCCACTGGAAGTACATCACCGAGTCCGCGCCCTGGGCGACCGCCTGGTAGGACTGCAGCCGCAGCAGGCCCGGCGGCTTGATCCAGTTGTAGGGCTGCCAGTTCTGCTGGGAGGGGCTCTGCTCCATCAGCAGGAACGGCTGGCCCTCCCGCAGCCCGCGCATCAGCGCGTGGTTGAACGCCACCGTCTCCGGCGGGTCGTTCGGGCGCGGGTAGTTGTCCCACGACACGACGTCGAGTTCGCGCGCCCAGCGGTGGTACTCGAGCGGGAAGAACGCACCCATCAGGTTGGTGGTGACCGGGACGTGCGGCGTCACCTCGCGGATCACCGCCACCTCGGCGCGCAGGCAGTTCAGCAGCGCATCGGAGGCGAACCGGTGCCAGTCGATGCGCAACGCCTGGATGGCGCGTTCGCCCTTGCTGACCGGGGGTTCGACCTGTGCCCAGTCGGTGAACGTGTGTCCCCAGAACGCGGTGTTCCAGTTGCGGTTGAGCTGGTCGAGGCTGCCGTGCCGCTCGCGCAGCCATTGGCGGAACGCGTCCGCGCACAGGTCGCAGTAACACAACGTGCCGTACTCGTTGCCGATGTGCCACAGCTGCAGGGCCGGGTGGTCGGCGTACCGCGTGGCGATCTTGCGGACGAGGGCGGTGGACAGCCGGCGGAAGTTCGGCGAGGACGGGCAGAACGTGTGCCGGTTGCCGTGCCGGCGGCGGATTCCGTCCTCGTCGACGACCAGCACGTCCGGGTAGCGGCGGGTCACCCACGCCGGAACCGAGGCGGTCGCGGTGGCGAGGTTCGCCCGGACGCCCTGCGCGGCCAGCTTGTCCAGCACGCGATCCAGCCAGTCGAAGGTGAACGTCTCCTCGTCCGGCTGCAGTGCGGCCCAGCCGAACACGGGCACGCTCACCGTGGTGACATGTGCCGCCCGCATCAGGCGGACGTCCTCGTCCCACACGTCCTCGGGCCACTGCTCGGGGTTGTAGTCGGCGCCGTAGAGGACCTGACCGAAGTTCACGTCCGCGTCGCGGTCGTCCTGCGCCATCCGAGTCGTCCCTTCGCCGTGGTTCTGATCCTGCTGGTTCTGATCGTGCTGGTTCTGTTCGCCGTCATCCTCCCATCCCGACCTCGGCCGGCGGGAGGAGCGCGATCAGCCCGTGGACGTCAACCGTGGCTTGCCTGGGACGCGGGAAGTGGGAAAACGTTCAACGTACGCAGGGCAATCGGGTCTCACGCCTCGCGACCCCCAACCGGATGGCCGTCTTCGGACAGCGGTCCGTTCGCCTCGACCAGCGAATCGACCAGGCGCAGGTACGTCCGGACCGCCGGGCTCACCCCCTCGGGAAGGTCCACGCCGAGCCCACCCAGGCGTGGAGCGAGCGCGTCCATCCGGTCTGCGAGCAACCACAGGGACCCGGCCTGCGACCGAAGCCGATCCCCGGCCGTGGACGTGGGGTTGCCGGTCTCGGCCGCGACAGGGTCGGCAGGCGGCGTGACCCCGGCGAACCGGGTCACCACGTCCAGCGACCGGACGGCGTACGCCAGCAGCGTCGCGCAGCCGTCCGGGCGGGCGCGCGCGGCGGACTTGCCCGCCCACATCAGCATCGACCAGAACGAGCAGCACTCCGCGACCGCCACCTCCAGCGGCGACCGCGACGCCGGCTCCGGGAGTGGCGGCTCGTCGCGGCCGCGCTCCGGCCGGCTCGGGCACTCCGGTGCCGTCGCGTTGGACCGGTCGAGCAGGACCACGGCGCGTTCCGGCCGCACCGCGGCCGACCGGGGAACCCATTCCCAGTCGACTCCGTGCGGGCCGTACTCCCCGGGGAAGAACGACGTCAGGAACGCCCCGCCGGCCGGCGCGTTCTGCGGCGCCTCGGTCAGCAACGTGGGAGTGCCCAGGCCGGCCACGAACCGGCCGCGCGGGGAGGTTCGTACCCACTCGTAGGTCGTGGGCCGGCTCGGCCCTCCTGCGGCCGCGACCAAGGTTTCGTCGGCCATCACGACGGTGACGTCCAGGTCACTCAGGCCGTCGGCCTCACCACGCCCGACGGAACCGTGCAGCCAACCGGCCAGCACCCTCGGGTCGTCGGCCAGCAGCCGGGCCAGCCGGTCCACCAGCCGTGCCCGCTCCTCCTCGCGCCGTGCCAGCGCCTCGCGTACGTTCACGAACGCAGCCTCCCACCCTCCTCGCGGCGACGCCCACATGATGTCCGCACCCTCTTCGAGCCTCCACCTCGGTACGACGAATCTCCTGCACCAGAAGGAGATACTCGCCCAACGAGCGAAGAGCCATTGTCGGTGGTGGCCGATAGCATTCGATCATGTCTTCGAGCAGCTGGGGCGTCCCGGCCGGTGGCGGTGCTGCCGGTCGGGTCCAGGCTGCGCTCGACCAACTCGACGCTTCTCTCGACGACGCGTGGGTGACGCCGAAAGGCTTCCTGGGCGCGGAGGAGGTCGGGTCGCTGATCGCGCAGGTGCGGGCGAAGAAGGCCCGCCTCGAAGCACTCGAACTGGCGCTGGTGCGCCAGGCCGAGGCCTGTGACATCGGCAAACTCACCGGCGCACCGAACGCGACGGTGTATCTGCGGACGGCTCAGCGGATGAGTCAGCACGAGTCCTCCGCCGCGGTCGGTCTCGCCCGCGACCTGGACAAAGAGGCCCGGCTGACCGGCGAAGCGCTGGCGGCCGGTGTGGTGTCGTCGAAACAGGCGCAGGTCATCGCCGACGCGATCAAGAAACTCCCCGAGTACGTCGGCATCGACGAACGCCACCAGGCCGAGGAGTTCCTGATCACCAAAGCCCGGTTCGCCAACCCCGACGAACTACGCGTGCTGGGTGAGAAACTGCTGGAGCGGATCGCGCCGGAAGAGTACGACCGGCTCATGCGGGAGGAGCTGGAACGCAAGGACCGCAAGGCCGAGCAGAAGCGGTCCCTTCGGTACGTGCCGAACGGCATCCCCCAGTCGGAGTCGGTGCACATCACCCTGCCCGCCTGGGAGATGGAACTGCTCCGCAAAATCATCGAACCCCTCGCCGAACCCGTCAAAGGAGCCGAGCCGGACCGGCGGCCCATCGACCAGCGCCGCGGTGACGCGTTCGCCGAAGCCCTCGGCCTGCTCGCCGCCGCTGCGACCGCACCGGTCCGCGGCGGGAGACCGCCGCAGGTCGCGGTCACCATCCCCTTCGAGACCCTGCTGAAGGGCACCGGTGCCGGCTTCATCGACGACACCGCAACCATCATCCGCCCCAGACCGTGCACCTGCCCCTGCACAGACCCCAAATACGCCACCACCAAGAACACCAACAGCACCAAGAACGCTGATGACACCGGCGTTCCGAAGCAGGAGGAGGCAGGAGGTCAGGACGAAGGCCAAGCCGGCAAGCCGAAACGGCGATCACCCGGCACCGGCTCCCTCGCGGACGGGATACCCCCACCGCGAGCACCCGGGCAGCACCCACAACCGAACACCGAAGCGGAGCCGGAACCCGCGACCGGAACGGAACCGGATACCGGTCAGGTTCCGGGCGGTGCCGCCAACCCGGGCGTGGACGCCGGGCGGAGAGCCGACGCCGAGCCTGAGGAGGGTGCGGCGGGGCCGGAGGCCGGCCTCGGACCGGAGGGTGCCATCGACCCGCACGACGGCTGCCCGACGTGCGGAGGCGGCGGATCAGCCCGCCACCTCGGCACCGACGGCAAGCCGATCTCCGCCGCGACCGTGCGCAGGTTGGCGTGCGAGGCCGACCTGATCCCCGTCGTGCTGGGCGGAGACGGGCAAGTCCTCGACCTCGGCCGCTCCGACCGGTTCTTCCAAGAACACCAGCGGCGTGCGCTCGCCATCCGCGACGGGAGCCACTGCCATTTCCCCGGCTGCACCATCCCCGAACCACGCTGCGTCACGCACCACATGACCGCCTGGGACCACGGCGGACCCACCGACCTCGCCAACGGCGTACTCCTGTGCCGCTACCACCACACCACCGTCCACCACAAAGGCTGGCACGTCCGCATGGGCACCCACGGCCACCCCGAATACGTACCCCCGGAATGGACCGACCCACAACGACGAATCCTCCGCCCATAAAGACGATCGGCGTCCTTCGGCTCCGGCTCGGGATCGCTCAGCCCGTCAGCCGTGTACGTTCACGAACACCATCTACCCCACTTCCTCACGGCGAAGGTCACACGATGCCAGCACCGTTCTCGGTCCACCAGCCGGGCGCCACCCAGCCGACCGAGTCCGCCGACGAAGCTCCTCTGGTGTTCTGTGACACCGAGACCGACGGCCTGGCCAGTCCGTGGGCTCCGAGCGGCCGGCGGATCTGGGAGATTGCGACCATCCGCCGCGAGCCGGATGGACGCGAGCACCAGTTCCACGCGTTCGTCCGCCTCGACGAACTCGGCTTCGACGTCGACGATCCGGGTGAGGTTCGCCGCCGGTCGCTGGACGTCGGTGGCTTCCACCAACGGCACCCACAACTCGTCGGAAGCCCCGTTGCGGCAGACCATCCCAACGTCGTGAGCTACCGAGCCGCGGCCGCCCGGCTGCTCGAACTGTTCGCCGGGCAGGCAGTCCTGGTCGGCGCGGTTCCGTCGTTCGACGCCGAGAGCTTCCGTCATCTGCTGCACACGACCGAGTTGCTCCCGGCGGACGTCATCGCATCGGACCCCACGGGATCGGCCCCGATGGCGTCGCCGTGGCGGGGCCGGCTCGTCTGCGTGTGGAGCCTGGTCGCGGGGAGGATCGGCGTTCCCACGTACACGCTCGACCGGACGGCGGTTCTGCGCCGGCTCGGCATCGATCCCGCTCACTACGCCCACCACGCCGCACTGGACGACAGCAGGTGGGTACGCGACGTGTACGACGCGGTGCTCGGCGGCTGAGCGGGATCGGTCGGCGAGCCCGAGACCCAAGATCGCCAACGCTCGAACGCCGCGTCCGAATGCCGCCGGACTTCACGGCGGCACGCCGACAGGATCGACGCATGTCCTTCAGCAGCAGTTCCTCGACCCAGCCGGCCCAGACAGCTCAGACAGCCCTGCCAACCCAGACCGGCCAGATCGCCCCGCTGACCGGAAAGGTGGCACTGGTGACCGGCGGCAGCCGTGGCATCGGCGCGGCCGTGGCCACCCGGCTCGCCGCGGACGGCGCCGACGTCGTCCTCACCTACCAGCAGCGCGCCGACCGGGCCGCGGACGTCGTGGCCGCCATCAAGGCAGCGGGCCGCCGAGCACTTGCCGTCCAGGCCGACAGCGCAGATGCGGACGCGGTCCGCACGGCGGTGGAGACGACGGTCGCGGAGTTCGGCCGGCTCGACATCCTGGTGAACAACGCGGGTCTCGGTGTCCTCGGTCCGCTGGAGCAACTCACCGTTGACGACATCGACCGGAGCCTCGCCGTCAACGTGCGCGCGCCCTTGGTCGCCGCACAGGCAGCGGTGCCACACCTGGTCGACGGCGGACGGATCATCACCATCGGCAGTTGTGTCGCCGAGCGGGTGGCCTTCCCCGGGTTCACCGCGTACGCCACGAGCAAGTCCGCCCTGCTCGGGCTGACCAGGGCGCTGGCCCGGGAGTTCGGCGGACGTGGCATCACCGCGACCCTCGTCCATCCCGGGCCGACCGACACCGACATGAACCCCGCCGACAGTCCGGGCGCCGACGCGCAGAGCACACTCACCTCACTGGGTAGGTACGGCGAGGCCGCGGACGTGGCGGCGATGGTCGCGCACCTGGCCGGAGAGGGAGGCCGCTACGTGACGGGTACGGCCGTCGCGGTGGACGGCGGGTTCGCCGGCTGAGCCCATCGCCCGCCGGCCGGGTGGCGCCGGCGCCACCCGGCCTGTCAGCGCAGAGCGTCGGCGACCTCGGTGCGCGACGTCAACTCCAGCTTGCGCAGGATGTTGGACACGTGGATGGCGGCGGTCTTCGGTGAGATGTACAGCCGGCGGGCCACCTCGGCGTTGGTGAGCCCGTCGGCGACGAGGAGGGCGACCTCGCGTTCGCGCCGGGTGAGGGTGCCTACTCCGGTGACGGCCGCCGGGGCCGCGTCGGCGGCCGCCGCCAACCCGAGCTGATCGCGCAGGCGTTCCAGCTGGGCCACCCGCCAGCCGCTCCACCTGGCCATTAGTTCGGTGGCCGCCTCGACGTGGCGGAGCACGGCGTCCCGGTCACCACCACCCGAACCACCCGAACCACCCGCACCACCGGAGCCCGCCGCCGGCAGGCGCCGCGCGGCGCCGATGTGGGCGGTGGCCCGGACGTATCCCGGCAGGACGGGCGAGTCGGTCACCGCGCGGTAGCCGGCCGACGCGGCCTGGAGGTCTCCGCGCGCCTCGGCGACCTGGGCGTCGACCAGCGTCCGGCTGTCGTCCCACAGATCGGCGTCGAGGAGATCGCCGACCAGTTTCTCCAGCCTGGCAAGGGGAAGCCCGACGTGCACCGCGGCCGAGACCAGGTCGTGGGCCTGTGACGCGCTGCGCCACGCCTGTTCGGCCAGCGCGGCGTGTACGTCGTCCAGGGTCTGCTCGGCTGCCGCCAGGTCACCGCGCCGGCAGGCCAGGTGGAACGTCAGCGCCGGCACCGTCAGCGCTCGGACTCCACCGGCGGTGCGGAGTTCGGTGATCAGCGCCCCGACCTGGTCCAGCGCGCCCGCCTCGAGGTACAGCCCGGCGAGGAAGACGGCGTGGTACTCCGCCCGCCGGCCGCGCAGCTCGTACCCGCGTTCGCGGTCGCGGCCGTGTTCGAGTGCGGCGATCGCCGCGCCGAGGTCACCGGACCGCATCGCCAACCGCGCCTTGCCCTGGTGGTACGCCGCGACCGCGAGCTTCTCGAACCCCGCCCGCTCGGCGGCGGCCCGCATGCGTTCCAGCATCTCGGTGTGCTGAACCGGCCCGGGCGGCGGCGCCTCCTGGACGAGGTTGTTCAGCGTCCGGGCGGCGAGCACCCACTCGCCGAGCTCCTCGGCCCGGTCGACCAGCCCGTACAGCAGCTGCCAGCCCTCGTGGCTGGTGCTCGACCGCTCGGTCAGGGCCATGCCCTTCTCCACCAGGGCGGCCAGCCGCACGCGCGGCATGTCGAACTTCTCCGCCAGCACGGCCGCGCGGTCCGCCCACTCCACGGCGTCGTCGATCCGGTCCCGCAGCGTGCACGATTGCGCGACCGCGATCATCGCCCGGGCCTGGTCCGTGCCAGGCTGCAGATGGGAGATGAGCCGCTTGACCCTGTCGGTGAGGTGCTCCATCTCGGTGGGCTGGTCGGTCTCCCAGGCCAGCCGGATCAGCAGGTAGTGGGCATCGGCGCTCTCCCGCGGGGCGGCAGCGTTGTCGCGCCAGCGGCGGGCGTACTTCTGCGCGTCCTCGACCAGCCCGGCCAGCCAGGCGGCCTGTGCGGCGGCGGCCAGCAGCGGGACGTCGTCGCAGGCCTCGTCCAGCCCCATCTCGGCCAGCCGCAGCGCCTGGTACGCCGAACCGATGGAGAGGTACGACGCGGCGCCTCGCCGGGCGGCGTCCAGCATCTCGTCGTAGCGTCCGGCCGCCCGGGCGTGCCCGGCGACCATCGCCGGATCGGAGCCGCCGGCCGCGAGCAGGGCCTCCAGCGCGGCCTCGTGCAGCCGCCGCTGTTGCCGGCCGAGCAGCCGCCCGGCGATCGCCTCGCGCACCAGCGAGTGCCGGAACCGGAACTCGTCCTCGCCGGCCTCGACCAGGACGCCGCACACGACCAGCTCCCGCAGGGCGGCGATGAGATCGTCCTCGCCGGTGCCGGTGACGGCGGCGAGCAGGTCGAACGGCACCCGCAGGCCGAGCACGGCGGCGGCCTCGGCGATCGCGACGACCGACTGCTCCAGGTCGTCCACCTGCTGGCGGAGGACCTCGGCGAGGCTCCACGGCAGCGGCTGGTCGGCGAGCTCGTCCAGGCAGGCGTCCTCGTGGCCGCGCAGGAGCTCCTCGATGAAGAAGGGGTTGCCGCCGGTGCGCTGGTGCATGGCGGCGATCACCCGGAACGGCGCGGGCATGCCGATGATCGCGGCGACCAGGGCCGCGGTCTCGGACTCGCTGAGGCGTTCCAGGGAGACGTGGTGGACGGGCTGGCGGCGTTCCAGCCGGGCCAGCAGACCGGCGACGGGGTGCCGGCTGGTGACCTCCTCGGGCCGGTAGGTGCCGACCAGCAGCCGGGGGCCGTCCTGGTCGGCGAGGCGTTCGAACAACGCCGCGCTCTCGGAGTCGGCCCAGTGCAGGTCCTCGAACACCAGCACGGCCGGCCGGTCGCCCACCAGGTCGGCGACCAGGGCGAGGCCCGCGTGCAGGCGTTCGACGGGGCTGCGGGTGGGGTCGGCGACGACCGCCCGCAGCTTCTCGTCGGCGGGACGCCCGGACGGGCGGCCGTCCAGCGCGTCGAGGAGCACTTCGTACGGACGGGACAGGGAGCCGGGCACGGCGTTGCCGACCAGGACCTCGACGTCGGGGCCCACCGTCGCCAGGAACTCCTGGATCAGGCGGGTCTTGCCGAGCCCCGGCTCCCCGGCGACGAGGGCGACCTGGGCGCGGTGGGAGGTCGCGAGCTGGGAGAGGACGTGCAGCTCGCGATCCCGTCCCACCATCACCTGACTGGCCCCGCCACGAACTTTGCGCACCCCGCCAAGTTACCCGCAGGTCGCGGGTTGCGCGGCGGGCTGGTGCCTACGCCGGGATGGCCGCCCGCACCGTCGGCGTCGTCCGGGCCGGGCCCCTCGGCACCGGCCGCGGAGCGCCGGCGGGCGAGCGCCCGGCGGTAGCTGCGGGCGAGCGCCCGCCGGTTGTGCCGCTCGGCCCGGTCGAGCAGGTCCTGCTGGTGCTGCCGGGCCAGCTCGCGAGTGACGTAGGGGTTGAACATGATGGTGTCCTTTCGAACCTTCCGGACTGTCCGGATCGGTGTGACACCATCCTCGTTCGGTAAGGGCCGTCAGCCATCGGCACCGATTACCTATCTTGGCGGCGCGGGGGTTACCTAGAGACGGGCCGGACCCACCTAGGTAGGCCGCGGACCGGCCCCACGGACCTAGGTATCCCCCGCCGAGATCCCTAGGGCGCCCGCGCGGGCGCCCTAGGACCAGGTCTGGCGGCGGCGCGCGGGCTCCCGGCCCGGCGGCTGCCGGGGTCGCCGGTGCGAGGGCGGCGGCGGGATCGGCAGGGTCCGGCGTTCACCCGCCCGCAGCACGAACGGCTCGCCGTGGTGGGACGTCGCCAGCTCCTGACCCCGCAGGAGTTCGTACGTCACCTCCCCGGAGGTGATCCGTACGCCGATCTGGCCGTCGCGCACGCACAGCCGGAACGCGATGCCGGTGAGTTCCTCCGGCAGCCGGGGCGCGAAGGTCAGCTGCCCGTCGTGGTCCCGCATCCCGCCGAACCCCGCGACCGTCGCGATCCACGCGCCCGCCAGCGACGCGATGTGCAGGCCGTTGTGCACGTTGTCGTGCAGGTCGTGCAGGTCGGCCAGGGCCGCCTCGGCGAGGTAGTCGTAGGCGAGTTCCAGGTGGCCGCACTCGGCGGCGAGCACCGACTGGGTGCACGCCGACAGCGAGGAGTCCCGCACGGTCAGCCGCTCGTAGTAGGCGAAGTTGCGGGCCTTCTGCGCAGGCGTGAACGCGTCGCCGCGCAGGTGCATGGCGAGCACCAGGTCGGCCTGCTTGACCACCTGCTTGCGGTACAGGTCGAAGTACGGATAGTGCAGCAGCATCGGGTAGTGGTCGGGCGGAGTGTCGGCGAAGTCCCAGACGGCGTGGTCGGTGAACTCCTCCGACTGGGGGTGCACGTCGAGGGACTCGTCGTAGGGCACCACCATCCGGTGCGCGGCGTCACGCCAGCGCGCGGCCTCCTCCTCGTCGACGTCGAGTGCCCGGGCGACGTCGGGATGACGCTCGCAGTGCACGGCGGCCATCCGGAGGTTGCGCTGCGCCATCAGGTTGGTGAAGACGTTGTTGTCCGCGACCGCGCTGTACTCGTCCGGGCCGGTCACCCCGTCGATCCGGAAGCCGGCGTGCACGTCGTGGTGCCCGAGCGACATCCACAGCCGGGCGGTCTCCACCAGCAGCTCGATGCCGTACGCGCGTTCGAACTCCTCGTCGCCCGTGACCGCGAGATAGCGCGCGACCGCGTCGGCGATGTCGGCGTTGACGTGGAACGCCGCGGTGCCGGCCGGCCAGTATCCCGAGCACTCCTGGCCGTCTATGGTCCGCCAGGGGAACGCCGCTCCCGCCTGGCCGAGCTGGCGGGCCCGGGCGCATGCCTTGTCCAGCGTGGAGTGCCGCCACACCAGTGCGTCGCGTACGGCGTCCGGCTGGGTGTAGGTGAGGACGGGCAGCACGTACGTCTCGGTGTCCCAGAACGCGTGACCGTCGTAACCCGGCCCGGTCAGGCCCTTGGCCGGGATCGCCCGGGTCTCACCGCGTGCCCCGGCCTGCAGCACGTGGAACAACGCGAACCGCAGCGCCTGCTGGAGTTCGGCGTCCCCGTCGAGTTCGACGTCGGCATGGGACCAGAAGTCGTCGAGGTAGGAGCGCTGCTCGTCAAGGAGTCCTTGCCAGCCGATACGCCGCGCGCCCGCCAGTGCGGCGTCCACCTGGGCGCGCAGGGCGGGGATGGACCGCTGGCCGGACCAGCCGTAGGCGACGTACTTCGTCATCCGCAGCACGGTGCCCGGAGAGATCTGGGTGGCGACCGTCAGCCGGGCGAGGTCCTGCTCGGACTGGATCTCCCGGCGCAGGTCGCACTCGGTGCCGAACTCGTGCTCCATCGCCGCGGCCACCCGAAGGTCCGAACGCCTGGTGTGGTGGGCGAGAACGGCGTGGTCGCCCTCGGCCATGGCGAAGTCGGCGACCAGCGGGCGGTCCAGGGCGGCGGCCACCCGCGGGTCGCCGGTGGCCACCTCGACGGGTTCGTTGGCCAGCAGGTCCGACTGGAGTACGACGTTCAGCGGGCCGTCCAGTGCCTCCACCTCATAGTGGATCGCGGCCACCGCACGCTGGGTGAACGACACCAGCCGCTCGGAGCGGATGCGTACCCGCCGGCCGGTCGGTGAGACCCACTCCGTGACCCGGCGCAGCGTGCCGGACCGGAAGTCCAGCGTGCGTTCGTGAAAGGGCGCCGCGCCGTAGCGCATGTCCAGCGGCTCGTCCTCGACCAGCAGCCGGATGATCTTGCCGTCGGTGACGTTGACGACGGTCTGGCCGTCCTCGGGATAGCCGTAGCCCGCCTCGGCGTACGGCAGCGGGCGGCGCTCGAAGAAGCCGTTGAGGTAGGTGCCGGGCAGGCCGCGCGGCTCGCCCTCCTCGAAGGAGCCGCGGATGCCGATGTGCCCGTTGGACAACGCGAACGTCGACTCGGTCCGCTTGAGCGCCTCCAGGTCCAGGCCGCTCCAGCGCAGCTGCCACGGCGCCACCTCGTAGCTGGGCTTCTCCCGCTCGCCGTCGTGGTGATCGGCGGCGCTCATGCGTCCTCCTCCAGCAGGTCGGCGAGGTCCTTGACCACCACGTCGGCACCGTGGGCGCGAAGCTCGTCGGCCTGGTCGGCGCGGTCGACCCCGACGACGTGGCCGAAGCTGCCGGCCCGCCCGGCCTGGACGCCGGCCAGCGCGTCCTCGAAGACCGCCGCCTGGTCGGGCGCGACACCGAGCGCCTGCGCGCCGGCCAGGAAGGAATCCGGCGCCGGCTTGCCGTTCAGGCCGCGGTCGGCGATCACGTTGCCGTCGACCAGCGTCCGGTAGTAGTCGGTGAGCCCCGCGGCCGCCAGCACCGTCGCGCCGTTGCGGGACGAGGTGACCACCCCGACCGCCAGCCCCGCGTCGCGGACGGCACGGAGATAACGGAGCGAGCCGGGGAAGGGCTGCACGCCGCGCTCGGCGATCACCTGGGCAAGAAGCTCGTTCTTCCGGTTGCCGACGCCGTTGACGGTGGCCTCGGTGGGCGCGTCGTCCGGGGTGCCCTCGGGCAGGGTGATGTCACGCGAGCGGAGGAACTCCCGGACGCCGTCTGCGCGCGGCAGCCCGTCGACGTACTCCGCGTAGTCGTGCTCGGTGAACGGCGCGAACCCCTCGCCGTCGCGTGCCCGCAGGAACTCGTCGAACGCCTTCTTCCACGCCGCCATGTGCAGCTCGGCCGTCGTGGTGAGCACGCCGTCCAGGTCGAACAGGCACGCGGTGATCTGGTCCGGTAGTCCCAACATTCCCCTGACGCTACAGGCGAAGTAGGGCATCCGGGTGTCAACCGGGCGCTGCCACCGCCCACTTCGGCGACTGGGGACGAGCTGTGCGACCCTCGCAGACGCGGGGATCACGAGCCTGTCCGACTGAGCCGACTTGGAGGAAGTGGCATGCGAGCTGCCGTCATTCACGGTAAGGGCGACATCCGGATGGAGGACCGCCCCGACCCGGCCATCCGCAACGCGTCCGACGCGATCGTCAGGGTGACCGCGAGCTGCGTGTGCGGCTCGGACCTGTGGCCCTACCGGGGCGTCGTGCCCACCGACGAGCCGCACCCGATCGGCCACGAGTTCGTCGGCGTGGTGGAGGAGGTCGGTTCCGGAGTGACCTCGGTGCGGTCCGGCGACTTCGTCATCGCGCCGTTCGTCGCCAGCGACGGCACCTGCCCGGCGTGCCGCGACGGGATCACCACGTCCTGCGACCGGCTCGGCTCCTGGGGTGGCGACGACGCCGACGGGCTGCCGGTGGACGGCGGGCAGGGCGAGTACGTCCGGGTGCCCGAGGCCGACGGCACCCTGGTGAGCCTGCCCGAGGCGCCCGACGAGGCGCTGCTGCCCGGCCTGCTCACGCTGTCCGACGTGATGAGCACCGGCCACCACGCGGCGCTGGCCGCCCGGGTCGCGCCCGGCCGTACGGTCGTCGTGGTCGGCGACGGCGCGGTCGGCCTGTGCGGGGTGATCGCGGCCCGCCGGCTCGGAGCCGAGCGAGTCGTCGCGATGTCCCGGCACGAGTCCCGGCAGGCGCTGGCGAAGGCGTTCGGGGCCACCGACATCGTGGCCGAACGCGGCGAGGAAGGGGCCGCGAAGGTACGCGACCTGCTCGGCGGGGTGCTCGCCGACTCGGTGCTCGAGGCGGTCGGCACCAAGGGCTCGATGGAGCAGGCGTTCGCGGTGACCCGGCCCGGTGGCCAGATCGGCTACGTCGGGGTGCCCGCCGGTGGTGCGGAGCTGCCGATCCGGGCGATGTTCTCCGGCAATCTCAACGTCGCGGGCGGCGTGGCGCCGGCTCGTACGTACATCCCCGACCTGCTTCCCGATGTGCTGTCCGGCGCGATCGAGCCCGGGAAGGTATTCGACCTCACGCTGTCGCTGGACAAGACGCCAGAGGCGTACGCCGCCATGGACGAGCGCCGCGCTGTCAAGGTGATGTTGCAGCCCTGAGACGTCCTTGCCGAGTCCTTGCCCAGGAGTCCTTGTCTGACAGGGGAACGACCGACCGGTGGGGGAACCTCGCCCGCGGGCCCGGATGGGTGCCTGGTGTTGCCCGCGGGCGAGGCGAACCGGTCGGCCGGTTGTCAAGGCGGGGTTGCCCGGACCTAGCGGCGCCCGTTCGGCCCGTCGTCCTCGCCGAGCCCCTCCTCCATGGCCTCGATGGTGCCCAGGTCGTCCGTGCCCTCGACGTCGACGTCCGGTCCGGGCTCGCCCGTCCGGGCACCGAGTGCCGCGGTCTCGCGTACCCGGTCGGCGCCGATCCGGGCAGCCGGCCGGGCGTTCACCGAACCGCCCTGCCCGGCCAGCAGCACCCGCAGGTGGCCGGCCGACACCGGTGCGATGTCGACGAACCCGGAGTCGATCGCCAGGTGGAACGCCGACCGCGCGCCGGCCACGTCACCCTGGTCGCGCAGCAGCGTGCCGAGGTTGACCGCGGCCACCGACACCACGTCGGCGTGCCCGGAGTCCACCGCCAGCTCGTACGCCGACCGCGCGCCGGCCACGTCGCCCTGCGCGTCCAGCAGCAGACCGAGGTTCAGCGCCGCCATCGGCGCCACGTCCGCGTGCCCGGAGTCCACCGCCACCTGGTAGGCGGCTCGGGCATCGTCGACCTCGGCCTCCTCGGTGAGCAGCACACCGAGGTTGTTCGCCGCCATCGGCGCCACGTCCGCGTGCTCGGACCGCACCGCCAGCTCGTACGCCGCCCGGGCGCCGCCCACGTCGGCCTCCTCGGTGAGCAGCACACCGAGGTTGTTCGCCGCCATCGGTGCGACGTCGGGGTGGCCGGAGTCGACGGCCCGCTGAAACGCCGTCTCCGCGCCCACCAGGTCGCCCTGGTCCTTCAGCAGCGAACCCCGGTAGAGCGCCGCCATCGGCACCACGTCCACGTCACCGGAGTCGACGGCCCGCTGGTACGCCGCCTCGGCGCCCTCGGGATCGCCCTGGTCCTTCAGCAACATGCCGAGGTTCAGCGCGGCGACCGGCATCACGCCCGGGTGGTCGGAGTCGACCGCCCGCTGGTACGCCGTCCGCGCGCCCCCCATGTCGCCCTGCTCCCGCAGCAGCGAACCCAGGTTCAGCGCGGCCACCGGCACCACCTCGGCGTGGCCGGAGTCCACCGCCCGCTGGTACGCCGTCCGCGCGCCCGCCATGTCGCCCTGCTCGCGCAGCAGCGAGCCCAGGTTGAGCGCGGCGACCGGCACCACCTCGGGGTCGCCGGACCCCATCGCCCGTTCGTACGCCGTCTCCGCACCGGCGACGTCGCCCTGGTCCTTCAGCAACATGCCGAGGTTGAGCGCCGCCGACGGCACCACGTCGGTGTGCCCGGAGTCGACCGCCCGCTGGTACGCCGTCCGCGCACCCGCGACGTCGCCCTGGCCGCGCAGCAGCGAGCCCAGGTCGTTCGCCGCCCGGGGCACCACGTCGGTGTGCCCGGAGTCGATCGCCTTCTGGTACGCACCGCGGGCACCGCTCACGTCGCCCTGCTGGCGCAGCAGCGCGCCCAGGTTGTTCGCCGCTCGCGGCATGACGTCCGGGTGCCCGGAGTCGATCGCCTTCTGGAACGCCGCCCGCGCGCCCGCCACGTCGCCGCGCTCGCGCAGCAGCAGGCCGAGGTTGTTCGCCGCCCGCGGCGCCTCGCCGGCGTGGTCGAGGTCGAGCACCTTGCGGAACGCGAGTTCGGCGGCGGACTGGTTGCCGCGCAGGCTCGCGCCGATGCCGACGTCGAACGCGTCATCGGGCGGAACAGCGGCGATGAGCTCCTGCCACATCGCGTCGAAGACCGGCCTGGCCTCCTGGCCGTGGCGTCCCTCCTCGACCGCGACCACGTAGTCCAAAACCTGCAGGGCACCGTCGGAACTCTCCTGCGCCGACTGCTTCCCCCGCGCACCCGGTCCGGCCGGCGAGCCGATCCCGGAACCGATCCCCGAGCCGATCCCGGAGCCGATCCCTCCCTGCGTCGCTCCGGCATCGCCCCCCACAAAACTCAGCAGCGAGACCTCGGAGGCGACAGGTTCGGTGGCCCATGCCATGCCCTCCTCGAACAACGCGGTGGTCGGGTCGAGGTCGATGCGCACCCGGCGCAGGTAGAGCGGGTAGAGGCCGCGGAGCTCGGACTCGGTGAGCGGGCGGTTCAGCCCGGCCCGTCGCGCGTCAACCGCTGCCTGCACGATCGTGTAGCCGGCGGGCTCCCCGTCCCGGCCGGCGCGGAACTTCGCCACCAGCTGGTCCCCGCCGATCAGCGCCTCGCCGATGCTGGCGTTGATCTGCAGCTGCGGGTAGAGCTGCTCGGCCTCCGCGCGCTCGCGTACGGTCAGCTCGAAGTCCAGTGGCACCTTCGTCGCGCGGCGCAACGCCGCCTTGGCGGTGGCCGCCACGTCGCCGGTGCTGTCCAGCACCTGGTCCCAGCGTTCGTCGGTCATGCTGGCCACGACTATGGCGTGCCGGGCGGCCCGGTCCAGCGTGTCCGCGGACAGGTGGACCAGATCCGCGGCGGTGACGTCGTCCAGCCACACCACCCACGGCTGGCGTCCCCGGGGCAGGGTCTCCTCCTCGCGCAGCGCCTCGGCGAGTTCCTCGCCGCTGCCGGGAACGAACACGCCCGGGTCCCGGCCGCCGAGCACCGACCGCACGGCCTCCACGACCGTGCGCGACTTGCCGGCCTTCGACGGGCCGACCACGACCACGAACGGGAACGGCGCGCCGTCGGCGTTCAGCAGCGCGGCCAGCCGGCCGTCGGCGGCCGGGCGGCGTACGTACGGCGCCTGGCCGCGGTGGGCGTAGTGCGTCGGAGTCGGTCCCAGCACCACCTCTGTCAGCTCCGACAGCCGGGGGAACGTCCGCTCGGGAACCTGCGGCGCCTTGCGTCCGCGCTCCCGCCGCTGGCCGGGCACCCGGGTGGCGGCCCTGGTCTGGCCGCGGGCACCGGAGCGGGCTCCGGGCGGCTCGCCCTGCCAGCCGCCGGACCGCTCGGCCGGCGCGCTGGGCTCGCCGCGTTCGCTCCACGGCCCCTCGCCCTCGTTCCAGCCGCCGTCGCCGCCGTCGCCGCCCTCGCGGCCCTCCTCCTGCCAGGGCCCGTCGGCGTCCTCCCGCCACGGACCGTCGTCCTCCTGCCAGGGGCCGGTCCGTTCGCCGGGTTCCGCCGGCTCGTCGGCGGCCTGCGCCCGGGCGGCGCGCACGCTCTCCGGCTCGGTCAGCCGCCCCACCGCGGCTATCACGAACGCGGCCACGGCGAGCACGGCCAGCCCGCCCACCACCGGGCGCTGCGTACCGGCCGTGATCGTCTCGATCAGGGCCGCCAGCACCAGGAGGACCAGACCGATCATTCCCAGCGAGCGGACCCACGTCCGTCCCTGCGACTCCTCCGGCTTGCCCGAGTCGCCGTGCTGTCCCTTCTGCGCCGCCACAACCTCACCCCCCGACGCTCGGAGCCTGCGGCCCCGTGGTCGGCGTACCGCCTCTGAACTGCGGAAACGGTCCCGCCCAGAGAAGTCCCTGAGACATTCCTCATCCCAGTGTCTACAGAAGCGGGTGGGTGAGGGCACAAACGCCGGAGAGGGCGCCGTCTTACCGGGGCCGAGGCGCATCCGGCCGTGGCGGACCGTCCCGGTCCGGGCGGGCACGGCCGTACATGGGGGCGATGGAGGACACGGCGGGCACGGGCGGATCGTCGCGGGGTCGGCGGGCACGGCGGACCAGGCGTGGGGTGTACCGGTGCGTCCGGGTACGGGTGGCTGCGCGCGGGCGGGCGGCCACGATAGCCTCGGTGCAGGCCGTGACTGGCGCGTTGGGATGGGATCGACCATCGGGAAGCGGCCTCGTCGAAGGACGGAGTGCCGTGCGCCTGGGCCCCCTTCCGTACGCCACAGGAGGTCCCCATGAGCCCCGCGTCCCCCCAGGACAGCCCGCAGAACACCACCCGGACCAGCCCTCGAAACAGCACCGAGTCGACCGCGTTCCGGAGCGCGCTGGAGGTGATCGCCGGGGTGGAGCCCCGCGTCGCCGCCGCGATCGGCGCCGAGCTCCACGACCAGCGCGAGTCGCTGAAGCTGATCGCGAGTGAGAACTACGCCTCGCCGGCGGTCCTGCTGGCGATGGGCAACTGGCTCAGCGACAAGTACGCCGAGGGCACGATCGGCCGCCGCTTCTACGCCGGCTGCCAGAACGTCGACACCGTGGAGGCGCTGGCCGCCGAGCACGCCCGCGAGCTCTTCGGCGCGCCGCATGCCTACGCCCAGCCGCACTCGGGCATCGACGCCAACCTGGTCGCGTTCTGGGCCGTGCTGGCCAACCGGGTCGAGGCGCCGGCGCTGGAGAAGGCGCAGGTCCGCCAGGTCAACGACCTGTCCGAGCAGGACTGGTTCGAGCTGCGCCGCGAGCTGGGCAACCAGCGGATGCTCGGCATGTCCCTCGACGCCGGCGGCCACCTCACCCACGGGTTCCGGCCGAACATCTCCGGCAAGATGTTCGACCAGCGCAGCTACGGCACCGACCCCGAGACCGGCCTGATCGACTACGACGAGGTACGCCGGGCGGCGCAGGAGTTCCGCCCGCTGATCCTGGTCGCCGGCTACTCGGCGTACCCCCGGCTGATCAACTTCGCGACGATGCGCGAGATCGCCGACGAGGTGGGGGCGACGTTGATGGTCGACATGGCCCACTTCGCCGGCCTGGTGGCGGGCAAGGTGCTCACCGGCGACTACGACCCGGTGCCGCACGCCCACATCACCACCACCACGACGCACAAGTCGCTGCGCGGCCCGCGCGGCGGCATGGTCCTGTGCCAGCCCGAGCTCGCCGACCAGGTGGACCGCGGGTGCCCGATGGTGCTCGGCGGCCCGCTGCCGCACGTGATGGCGGCGAAGGCGGTCGCGCTCGCCGAGGCCCGGCAGCCGGACTTCCGCGACTACGCCCAGCGGATCGTGGACAACGCCAAGGCGCTGGCCGAGGGCCTGACCAGGCGCGGGGCGAAGCTGGTCACCGGTGGCACCGACAACCACATCGTGCTGCTGGACGTGTCGTCGTACGGCCTCACCGGCCGCCAGGCCGAGGCGGCGCTGCTCGAGTCGGGCATCGTCACCAACCGCAACGCCGTCCCGCAGGACCCGAACGGCGCGTGGTACACCTCCGGCGTCCGGCTCGGCACCCCCGCGCTCACCACCCGCGGCCTCGGCACCTCCGAGCTGGACGAGGTGGCCGCGCTGATCGACACCGTGCTCGGCCAGACCAGGCCGGGCGTCACGAAGCAGGGCGCCCCGTCGAAGGCCTCGCACGTGCTCGACGAGGCGGTGGCGACCCGGGTCTCCCAGCAGGCCGCCGACCTGCTGTCGAACCACCCGCTGTACCCAACGATCGACCTCGGCTGAGGCGTCGACCTCGGCTGACGCCCACGGCGGCCCACCCGCGTCCGGCGCGGTTGGGCCGCCGTGCACGGCGTAGGGCACGATGGAAGCGCCATGTCGCTCACTGATCCGTTGTCCCCGCCGTCCACGTCCACCGTCCCCACCCCCTCGCTGGCCGCCCCGCGGCTGACGCAGCTGCACCCGCCGGCCGACCCTGCCGACGCGGATCCGGACTCCCTCTACGAGGCCTTCGCCACCTGGGCGGGTGAACGCGGGTTCACCCTCTATCCCCACCAGGAAGAGGCACTGATCGAGATCGTCTCCGGCGCCAACGTGATCCTGGCGACCCCCACCGGCTCCGGGAAGAGCCTGGTCGCCGCCGGCGCCCACTTCGCCGCGCTGGCGCAGGGCAGGCGGACCTACTACACCGCGCCGATCAAGGCGCTGGTGTCGGAGAAGTTCTTCGCGCTGTGCGAGATGTTCGGCGCCGACAAGGTGGGCATGCAGACCGGCGACGCCAGCGTGAACGCCGACGCACCGATCATCTGCTGCACGGCGGAGATCCTCGCCAACATCGCGTTGCGCGACGGGGCGGACGCCGACGTCGGCCAGGTGGTGATGGACGAGTTCCACTTCTACGCCGAGCCCGACCGGGGCTGGGCCTGGCAGGTGCCGCTGATCGAGCTGCCGCACGCGCAGTTCGTCCTGATGTCGGCGACGCTGGGCGACGTCAGGAGGTTCGAGGAGGACCTGACCCGGCGGACCGGGCGGCCCACCACCCTCGTGCACGCGGCCGAGCGCCCGGTGCCACTGGTCTTCTCGTACGTCACCACTCCCCTGCACGAGACGCTGGAGGAGCTTCTCAGCACCCACCAGGCGCCGGTCTACGTCGTCCACTTCACCCAGGCGGCCGCGCTGGAACGCGCGCAGGCGCTGATGAGCGTCAACATGTGCACCCGGGCGGAGAAGGACGCGATCGCGGCGATGATCGGCCACTTCCGGTTCACCGCCGGGTTCGGCCGTACGTTGTCCCGGCTGGTCCGGCACGGCATCGGCGTCCACCACGCCGGCATGCTGCCCCGTTACCGCCGGCTGGTGGAGACGCTCGCCCAGGCCGGGCTGCTGAAGGTGATCTGCGGCACCGACACCCTCGGCGTGGGCATCAACGTGCCGATCCGCACGGTGCTGTTCACCGGGCTGTCGAAATACGACGGGCAGAAGGTGCGGCTGCTCAAGGCGCGGGAGTTCCACCAGATCGCCGGGCGGGCAGGGCGCGCCGGCTACGACACGCTCGGCACGGTGGTCGTGCAGGCACCCGAACACGTGGTGGAGAACGAGAAGGCGCTCGCCAAGGCCGGCGACGACCCGAAGAAGCGCCGCAAGGTCGTACGCAAGAAGCCGCCGGAGGGCACGATCGGCTGGGGCAAGCCCACGTTCGAGCGGCTGGTCGCCGCCGAACCCGAGCCGCTCACGTCCAGCTTCACGGTCAGCCACGCGATGCTGCTGAACGTCATCGGCCGGCCCGGCGACGCGTTCGCCGCGATGCGCCACCTGCTCACCGACAACCACGAGGAGCCGGCCGCACAACGCCGGCTCATCCGCCGGGCGATCGCGATCTACCGCGCGCTGCTCGCCGGTGGTGTGGTGGAGCAGCTGGCCGAACCCGACGAGGCCGGTCGGCGAGTACGGCTCACCGTCGACCTGCAGTGGGACTTCGCGCTCAACCAGCCGCTGTCGCCGTTCGCGCTGGCCGCGATCGAGCTGCTGGACAAGGAGTCACCGACGTACGCCCTGGACGTGGTGTCGGTGATCGAGTCCACGCTGGACGACCCGCGGCAGGTGCTGTCCGCCCAGCGCCAGAAGGCGCGCGGCGAGGCGGTCGCGGCGATGAAGGCGGAGGGCATCGAGTACGACGAGCGGATGGAGCTGCTGGAGGACGTCACCCACCCGCAGCCGCTGGTCGACCTCCTCGACGCGGCGTACGAGATGTACCGGCGCGGGCATCCCTGGGTCGCCGACCACGAGCTCTCGCCGAAGTCGGTCGTACGCGACATGTACGAGCGGGCGATGACGTTCGTGGAGTACGTCGGGCTGTACGGCCTGACCCGCTCGGAGGGGCTGGTGCTGCGCTACCTCGCCGACGCGTACAAGGCGCTGCGCCAGACCGTGCCCGAGGACGCGCGGACCGAGGAGCTGACCGACCTCATCGAGTGGCTGGGAGAGCTGGTCCGCCAGGTCGACTCCAGCCTGCTGGACGAGTGGGAACGACTGCGCAACCCGTCCGAGGAGGAGCTGTCCGCAGGTGCTCCGGGCATCGGTGTCAAGGAGCCATTGACGGTGACCTCGAACGCCCGGGCGTTCCGGGTGCTCGTCCGCAACGCGCTGTTCCGCCGGGTCGAGCAGGCGGCGCTGCGCCGCTACGACGAGCTCGGCGAGCTCGACGCCGAGTCCGGCTGGGACGCCGGCGCGTGGGCGGAGGCGTTGGAGGAGTACTTCACCGAGTACGACTCGATCGGCACCGGCCCGGACGCGCGCGGGCCGGCGTTCCTGATGGTGGACACCGACCCCGACCCGGCCCCCGACAACGCCACCGCGCCCGGCCGCTGGCTGGTCCGGCAGATCTTCGACGACCCGAACGGCGACCGGGACTGGGGCATCACCGCCGAGATCGACCTGGCCGCCTCCGACGAGGCGGGCACCGCCGTACTCGTCGTGACCGCCGTCGGTCCCGCAGGTGACCTGACCCGAGCCTGACCGCCCGGGTCAGCCGACCTGGTCGCGCAACGTCCCGGCCGACTCCTCGTCGAGGAAGAGCTGGGCGTGGCCGATGGTGCGCAGGATCGACGCCGGGCAGTGCGGAGTGACGGGGCCCTCCAGCGCGGTGCGGACCGCCTCCGCCTTGCGGGCCTCGGGCGTCACCACCAGCACCGTCCGCGGCCGGATCAGCGCGGGCACGGTCAGCGACAGCGCCTGCGTCGGGGTCTGCGCCAGCGACGGGAAGTGGCCCTCGCCCACCTGCTGGCGCCGGCACGCGTCGTCCAGCTCCACCAGGTGGATCAGCGCGGTGGTGTCGAAGTCGGCGGGCGGGTCGTTGAACGCCAGGTGGCCGTTCTCGCCGATGCCCATCACGCACACGGCCGGGTCGAGCTCGGCCAGCAGCGTGGAGTACCTCGCCAGCTCCTCCTCGACCGGCTCGTGGTCGCCGCGGATGCCGTGGAACTCCCGCGGCGTGACGTACGGCAGCAGCTGGTCGGCGAACCACCGGCGGAAGCTCGCCGAGTGGTCCGCGGCCATGCCGGCGTACTCGTCCATGTGCAACACGACCAGCCGCGACCAGTCGATGTCGTCGCGTTCACGCACCGCGCGCACGAAGCCGAACTGCGAGTTGCCGGTGGCCAGGATCACCGCCACCGCGTCGCCCGGGTCGACGGTGGCGAGTTCGGCGCGTACGGCCGCCGCGAAGCGTTCGGCGGCCGCGGCTCCGGCCGCCTCCGCGGACGTCGCGACTGACACGGTGAGATCGTCGTAGCGCAGCTGGCGCATGGTTTCCTTCCGGGCGTGGGCTGCTCTGCGCGGACCCTGGACGTTCGAGGCCCGCGAACCGGTCGCTCGCCGAGTCTGCCACGCGCCGGCGTCAGTCGGCGGCCTTGGTTCCGGTCGTGGTCCGGCCGCCGGCCGGTTGGTGCCGCCGGTACTCCACGAGCAGCACCACCGCGACCAGCGGCTGCAGCACGTCGGCCGGAATGGCGCCCACGTTGGCCGTCGCGGTGTTGTCATGCGCGATCAGCTGCATGACGTGTCCCACCGCGTCGCCCCAGTAGAGAACCGCGAGCGCGACGACGGCCGCGGTGAGCCAGCTGTCCCGCTTCCGGACGCAGCCCACGCCGAGCACCCCGATCGCGATGTCGGCCCAGCCCACCTCCCACTGGAAGAAGCTCCGGTGGTACCCGATCGACGCCGCGACCTCACTGGAGTTGGGCCCGAGGTGGCTGAGTCCGCCGAAGGTGGACCACACGCCGCCACCCACCACGAACCACAGCAGCCACAGTTCGATCACCCGGGGCCGGGTGCGCCGCTGTGGGGAGTGGTCGACCAGGGTGTGCACGAGCGCCCCCACCACGAGCGTGGCCATGGTGAACGTGAAGTACGCCATGCTCCGACCCTAGGAACTGCACGGCCTCCGGCTGCCGCCCTTCGCGCGTGCCGTCGGCCGACCGGTCGTGGGTTGCGCGACTTCGCCACCGGCCGGCCCGCGTTTCGGTTCGGCACCGGTTCGGTCGTTCCGCCGCCTTTCTCCCTGTGCGGGGCGTACCGTCTCCGCTGTCCGGGATCGGACAGTTCACAGGTGTTCGGTTTCGCCGCGTTCCCGCTGTGGTCGCGGTGGTGTCGGAGAGTCGGTGAAGCGATGATGCGTGCGGAACGCGGATCTCGATCGGTGGCGGGCGCCCGGGCCAGGTTCGCCGCTACGGCGGCCCTGCTGCTCACGGGGGCGCTGGGCATGACCGCGACGGGATCCTCCGCCGCGGCGGACGCGGGACGACCGGCCGCGGCAGTGGCGGGTCCCGCCGCGGTGGTGGCGGGTCCGGCCGCACCGGCGGCGGCGATTCCGCTGCCCTCGTCCGAACGCACCGGCCCGGCGGTCACCTCGTACAGCCCCGGTCGTACCGACCTGTTCAACACCTCCTCCGCCGGCGACCTGCTGCAGCAGATCCGGTATCCGGGTGGCTCGTGGACGCGCACGCTCAACCTCGGCGGCGACCTCGCGTCCCAGCCGGCCGCCGCCTCGTGGGCGCCCGGGCGGATGGACGTCTTCGCCCGCGGCACCGACAACGCCCTGTGGCACCGCGCGTACACCTCCGGCGGCTGGCAGAGCTGGGAACGCCTGGGCGGCGTGCTCACCTCGGCGCCGGCCGTCGCGTCCCAGGGCCCCGGCCTGCTGGACGTGTTCGTCCGCAACGTCGACAACGGCCTGTCCCACAAGGCGTTCGCCTCCGGACAGTGGTCTGCCTGGGAACGCCTGGGTGGCGTCATGTCGTCCAGCCCGGCGGCCACGTCGTGGGGTCCGGGACGCCTGGACGTGTTCGTCCGCAACGTCGACAACACACTGTCGCAGAAGTGGTTCGGCGGTGGGCAGTGGCACTCGTGGGTGCGGGTCGGCGGCACCACCACCCTGCTGAGCTCCCAGCCCGCCGCGACCTCACCGGGCACCAACCTGCTGGACGTCGTGGCGCGCGGCAGCGGCAACAGCATGCGGCTGCTGCGCTGGGCCGGATCGGCGTGGACGTCGTGGACCTCGCTGGGCGGCACGTTCTCCTCCGGGCCGACCGCGACCGACGGCGACGGGGCGGTGCGGGTGCTCGGGTGGTCGCCGAACGGCTTCCAGTACGAGTCGGTGCGGCCGACGCCGACCGGCACCTGGAGCCCGTGGACGGCCGTGGACACCTACGTCGCGTTCCGCAGACTCGGCACCTGGGTGGACACCCTGGACTACGCCACTCTCGATCCGGTGTCGTCGGTGGCCGACATGCGCGCGCCTGACGTACGCACGCTCTACCTCGGCACCGCGCGGTTCAACAGCGCGCAGGACTTCTTCGACGAGACCGAGATGGGCCAGTGGCTGGACGCCGCACACGCGGCCGGGATCCGCGTCGTCGGGTGGTACGTGCCCGGCTACGGAAACCTGGAACGCGACGTACGCCGCACCGCGGCGATCGGCTCCTACGTGAGCCCGGGCGGGCAGCGGTTCGACGCGGTGGGAGTCGACATCGAGCGGTTCGGTTCCGACGGCGAGGTCACCCACGACCAGTTCAACCAGCGGCTCGTCACCCACCTGCAACAGGTGCGTACCCGTACGGCGGCGGTGATCGGCGCGATCGTGCCCTCGCCCTACGGCACCGACCCCGGCAACCGGTGGGAGGGCTTCCCCTGGTCGGCGATCGGGCCGAACAGCGAGGCCGTCGTACCCATGGCGTTGTGGTCGTTCCGGTCGAACTACTCCGCATCGCAGGTCTACACCTGGGTGAAGGACCAGACGACCCGGGCCAGGACGCTCACCGGCCGCCGGGTGCACGTCGAGGGCGGAGTCATCGGCGAGGGCAGTACGCCGGTGACGGCGGACCGCGTGCAGGCGTTCGTGAACGCGGTGCGGGACGGCGGCGCGGTGGGCGGCAGCCAGTACGACTACGCCACCATGACCGGCCACGAGAACCTCTGGCCGATCCTCGACCAGCTGAACGGCTGAGCTGCTGAACGACTGAGGTGCTGACCGGCTGAGGCGCCACCCGGCTGACTACGTCGCCAGCCGGGTGGCGAGCAACAGGCCCTTGCCGACGGGTACGACGGTCGACTCCAGCTCGGCGGAGCGTTCCACCAGCGCACGGAGCTCCGCCACCTCGCCCGGGTGGGAGAGCACGTTGTCGACGGCGAGGAGGCCGCCGACACGCAGCACGCGTACGGGATGCGGCCACCAGCCGGGGTACTCCGGGCGCTCGGAGTCGAGGAACAACACGTCGAGGCCCGCGTCGGGTAGCTCGGCCAGCACGGCGCCACCGTCAGCGGTCCGGAGTTCGACGGTCGCGGCCAACCCGGCGGCCTCCAGGTTGGTACGGGCCTGCGCCTGCACGGACGCGTCGACGTCCACGCTCAGCAACCTGCCGTGTCGCCGGGCCAGCGCGGAGGCGAACCAGATCGCGGAGTATCCGTTGGAGGTGCCGATCTCCACCATCGTGGTCGCGCGCATCGACTGGAGTACGACGGACAGCAGCGCGGCCGCCTCGGGCTCGAGGTTGCGGCGGCGGAGCAGCCGGTCCTCCTGCGCGGCGTCGTGGGCGAGTCCGTCCTGGTAGAGCGCGTCGAGCAGGTGTCGGGTGCCGGTGTCCGCCATCGTGCCGTCCTCGGGTTCGTCGTCGGGTTCGTCGTCGGGTCGCTTTCCGACTGTCAGCCGCCGGCTCGTACGGGCCGCTCTGACAGTCCTCCCGCCAACAGTCCCGTTCGGCAGGTCTCCTGTGACAGTTCGGGCGTGGCCGGGGCAGGACAGATGTCATGGGCGGCGGCGATCGGATGGCATCGTCCGGGGGCGGTTGCCGCCGCGACGCTTGGTCCATCGACACCGGCGTACGAACAAGGAGGCAAACCATGCGTCGCGTCGCACCTGCCGTCGGACTGTTCTTCACCGCCCCACTGGTCGCGGAGTTCCTGTTGGGGAACCTGCCCATCACGCTGCTCGTCGGTCTGGTCTTCCTGGCACCGCTCTATGGCGGCGGTGCGCTGCTGGTCCGGGAGTTCGTCCGGCGTACCGGCCGCGGCTGGCCGAGCATCCTGCTGCTCGGTCTGGCGTACGGCGTCTTCGAGGAGGGCATCACCACCCAGTCGCTGTTCAACCGTAACTACGTCGGCGCGCACCTGCTCGACGTCGGCTACGTTCCGGCGCTGGGCATCGCCGTCCCCTGGACGCTCGCGGTCCTCGCACTGCACACGGTGTGGAGCATCAGCGTGCCCATCGGGCTCGTCGAGGCGATGGTGCCGCAACGGCGGACCACGCCCTGGCTGGGCAAGGTCGGGTTGACAGTGACCGGAGTGCTCTTCGTCTTCGGCTCGGTGGCGACCACCGCGATGCAGATCGCACGGGATCCGTTCGTGGCCTCGGTTCCGCAGTTCGCCGGAGTCGCGGTCGTCGTCGTCGCCCTGGTGGTCGCGGCCTTCCTCATCCGTCCGCACCGGGCCGTCACTTCCACCGAGTCGTCGGTTCGGGAGGTTGGCCGGCGCGCACCTTCGGTCTGGCTGGTCGGCGGGTTCGCCCTGGTCTGCGGCTCGGCGTACCGGCTGACGCCCGATCACACGGCGGCGTGGGTCCCGGTCGTCATGATGGCGGCCATCGCGGGCGTCGCCGTGACGACCGTGACGTACTGGTCCCGCCGGCCTGGTTGGGAGCCACGTCACCAGCTTGCGTTGGTCGCCGGAGCGGCACTCGCGTACGCACTGCACGCCTTCATCGAGACCCCGATCCTTCCGGTGTCGACCACGGTCGACCGCGCGGGTGACGTGTTCTTCGGCGCGGCGGCGGTGCTGGCCATCGCGGTCGCGGCGCGTCGTACCCGACAGGCCCCGGCCGGCGTAACCGAGTCCGTGGCGCCCACTGGCAACGCCAGCCCTCACCGGTTCCCCACGCACCCGCAGCAGCCGGCGCCGTAACCGCCCACCGCCCACCGCCCACCGCCCACCGCCCACCGCCCACCGCCCAGAAATCCCTACCTCCGTTGACGAATCTCGGCTGTGGACCACGAGGTCTTGTCGGTGGTGGCCGATAGCATTCGATCATGTCTTCGAGCAGCTGGGATGTCCCGGCCGGTGGCGCCGCCGGCCGGGTCCAGGCTGCGCTCGACCAACTCGACGCTTCTCTCGACGACGCGTGGGTGACGCCGAAAGGCTCCCTGGATGTCGGCGAGGTCGGGTCGCTGATCGCGCAGGTGCGGGCGAAGAAGGCCCGCATCGAAGCACTGGAGTTGGCGTTGGTGCGTCAGGCCGAGGCCTGTGACATCGGCAGGTTGACCGGTGCGCCGAACGCGACGGTGTATCTGCGGACGGCTCAGCGGATGAGTCAGCACGAGTCCTCCGCCGCGGTCGGCCTGGCCCGCGACCTCGACAAAGAGGTCCGGCTGACCGGCGAAGCTCTCGCAGCCGGGCTGGTGTCGGTGCGGCAGGCGCAGGTGATCGCCGACGCGATCAAGAAGCTCCCCGAGTACGTGGGCCTGGACGAACGCCACCAGGCCGAGGAGTTCCTGATCACCAAAGCCCGGTTCGCCAACCCCGACGAGCTACGGGTGCTGGGCGAGAAACTGCTGGAACGGATCGCGCCGGAGGAGTACGACCGGCGGATGCGGGAGGAGCTGGAACGCAAGGACCGCAAGGCCGAGCAGAAACGGTCCCTGCGCTACGTCCCCAACGGCATCCCGCAGTCGGAGTCGGTGCACATCACCCTGCCCGCGTGGGAGATGGAACTGCTCCGCAAAATCATCGAACCCCTCGCCGAACCCGTCAAAGGAGCCGAGCCGGACCGGCGGCCCATCGACCAACGCCGAGGCGACGCATTCGCCGAAGCCCTCGGCCTGCTCGCCACCGCCGCGACCGCACCCGTCCGCGGCGGCAGACCACCCCAGGTCGCCGTCACCATCCCCTTCGAGACCCTGCTGAAGGGCACCGGTGCCGGAACCATCGACGACACCGCAACCATCATCCGCCCCAGACCCTGCACCTGCCCCTGCACAGACCCCAAATACGCCACCACCAAAAACGCCGCCACCAAGACCACCAAGGACACTAAGACCGGCCAGGCCGGGGAGCCGAAGCCGGAGGAGGCAGAAGGCCAGGACGAAGGCCAAGCAGGTAAGGAGAAACGACGATCACCCGGTACCGGCTCACTCGCGGACGGGATACCCCCACCGCGAGCACCGGGGCACGAATCACAACCACAACCGAACACCGACCGCGAACCGGAACCCCGTCCCCGAACGGATCCGGAGGACGACGCTGAACCCGAGGAGGGCGCGGCGGGGCCGGAAGCTGCCATCGACCCCCACGACGGCTGCCCCACCTGTGGAGGCGGCGGATCAGCCCGCTACCTCGGCACCGACGGAAAGCCGATCTCCGCGGCGACCGTGCGCCGGTTGGCGTGCGAGGCCGACCTCGTTCCGGTCGTCCTGGGCGGGGACGGGCAAGTCCTCGACCTGGGCCGTTCCGACCGGTTCTTCAAAGAACACCAGCGGCGTGCGCTGGCCATCCGCGACGGGAGCCACTGCCACTTCCCCGGCTGCCAGATTCCCGAACCACGCTGCATCACCCACCACATGACCGCCTGGGACGATGGCGGACCCACAGACCTCGCCAACGGCGTACTCCTGTGCCGCTACCACCACACCACCGTCCACCACAAAGGCTGGCACGTCCGCATGGGCACCCACGGCCACCCCGAATACGTACCCCCGGAATGGACCGACCCGCAACGACGAATCCTCCGCCCCTGAGAACAATGACGCTCCTGCGCGGCGGCAACTACCGCCGCACCCGCCCCGCGTCGGATCAGGCGAAGACGTCCTGCTGGTAGCGGCCCGCCCGCTCGAGTTCGGCCAGCCACTCGTCGGCGTTCGCGCCCGGTCCGCCCGTGTTCCGGCGGAAGATCTCCAGCAAAGCCGCACGCACCGCCGGCGCCATCCGTGCTCCGTCGCCGCACACGTAGAAGTGACCGCCGTCGGCGAGCGCGGCCCACACCGCGTCGCCCTGTGCCAGCAGGGCGTCCTGCACGAAGCGGTACGGGTGATCGGGCACCGCCGAGTACGCGGCGTGGACCGACACCACACCGGCCCGCTCCCACTCCGCGAACTCCGCTCCGTACAGCCAGTCGTGCTCGGGGTGCCGGCAACCGTAGAACAGCAGCGCGGGGCCGACCCGCTCACCCGCCGCCGACAGCGTGGCCCGTTCCTGGACGAAGCCGCGCAGCGGCGCGATGCCGGTCCCCGGGCCGACCAGCACCATCGGCGTGGTGGGATCGGCAGGGGGCTCGAACGCCGGAGCCGGCGTACGCACGTAGCCGTAGACCACGTCGCCTGGCTCCAGCCGAGCGAGGTACTGCGAGCACAACCCGCGGTACTCCCCCGTGCCCGCCCAGGCAGGACCCTCCACCAGGCCGACCGTCAACCGGGGCCTGCGCGGGTCGACCGCGGGCGAGGAGGAGATGGAGTAGAACCGCGGCCGGATCGGGCCGGCCAGTTCCAGGAACGCCGCGAGCGGCAACTCGATCGCGGGGAAGCGTTCCAGCATGCCGAGCACCGACACCCGTTTGGCGAGGATCTCGTCGGCGTACCGCTGCTGCGCCTCCGGCACCTCACCGCACAGCGCCTCGAGCTCGCGGGTCGTCCAGGGGCAGCCGGTGTACCGGAGCAGGGTGCGCAGCTGCGCTCTGGTGGCCACCTCCTGCAGCTCGACGAACTCCGAGAGCAGCAGTTCGACCGACACCGGGACGTCCACCGGCAGGTGCGTGCGCCGGCCGTCCTCCTGCGACAGCCGGACCACCTGGTCGTGGCGTACGCGCAGCTGACGCATCGCCCAGGCCACCAGCTCGGGGTCGTTCTTCGCGAACACCGCCAGGTGGTTACCGGTCCTGTACGTCATTCCCTCAGGGAGCTCGAGTACCACCGACCGGGCCGCCGGACGCGGCGCCTCCACAGCGAAGTCCCACAGCCCGGTCGCGTCACTGACCAGGTCCTCGCTGCTCACGACCGTGAGCGGGACGGCCTGGTCGGACACCACCGCCGGGCGGATGTCGGCCTCGGTGAGCACCTCCAACCGGTAGCGCGGCCCGTCCGCGGCACTGGTGTCCGCGCCGTACTCCTGTGCCAGCGCGGTCCACAGCTCACCCAGCCAGGTCTCCGCCATGCCGTCGAAGTCACCGGCCGCGTCGGCCTCGCCGCGCGGCACCACCGCGGTCGCGCCGGCAGCGAGCAGCCCGGCCTCAACCCGCCTGGGGAAGGCCTGGTAGGTCGCCCACTGGGTGTTGCCGGCACCGAGTACGGCGAACTTCAACCTGGCAAGGGACTCCGGCGCTAGTTCACCATCCTCCAGCAATCGGTCGAAGCGCTGCGCGTTGTCGGGAGCCTTGCCGTTGTAGCTCGCAGTCACCGCGACCAGCAAACCGTCGGTGGGTACGTCGTCGGCGAGTACGTCCAGCGTCGTCAGCGTGGTGTCGAACCCCGACTGGCAGGCCCGCTCGGCTACCAGCTGCGCGAGGTCCTCGGTGCTGCCGAGGTTGGAGCCGTACGCCACCCGCAGCGAGACCCCCACCGCCCGCACGTCCAGTGCGGACGCTGCCGCCGCGGCACCGGACCCGCGGGAGTCGTTGGCGGCCGTGGCCGGCACCGCTCGCTCGTGCGGGCGGCGCTCACGCACCCGTACGGTGAAACCCTCCGGCTTGATCGTCAACGTCTGCTTGACATGCATCCGGTAGGAGTGCGGGTCCGACAGCGCGAACTTCTGCAGCACCAGGGCAATCGCCAGCCTGGCCTCGGTGAGCGCGAACTGCCGGCCGATGCAGGCCCGCTCGCCGTTGCCGAACGGCTTGTACGCGTGCGGGTGGTGGTCGGCCTTGCGTTGCGGCAGCCACCGGTCGATGTCGAACTCGTCCGGTCGTTCCCACGCACCCGGGTGGGTGTGCAGCGGCGCGAGCAGGACGCTGATCTTCTGCCCCTTGGCGACCGGGTACCGCCCGCCGAGCACGGTGTCCTCGTACGCGGTGAGCCCGATGCTCGGGATCGGCGACCACAGGCGCAGCGTCTCGTCGAGGATGCGCGGGATGACCTCCAGCTTCATCACGGTCTCGTACGTCGGAACGCTGTCGCCGGGCAGCAGCCGGTCGACCTCGGCGTAGGCCTGGGCGAGCACGTGCGGGTTGCGCAGCAGCAGATACAGAGCGAACGACAACAGCCCGCTGGTGGTCTCGTGGCCGGCGATGAGGAACGTCAACACCTGGTTGCGGATGTTCTCGTCGCTCAGTCGGTCGCCGGTGGTGGGGTCCGCGGCGTCCAGCATCAGGCCGAGCAGGTCGCTGCCGCCGGTCCGTCCCTCCGCGCGGCGTTCGCGGATCACCTCGTCGACGAGGTTCTGCATGGTCTGGATGTCGTCGCGGTACGCACGGTCCTGCCCGCGGCGCATGCTGGTGACGAACGGCAGTTGCCGCATCCGCATCATCGCCTCGACCAGCGCGTTGCCCATCGCCTGCAGGAACGGGTGGAGCTCTTCGGCGTCGAAGGAGTTGAAGCGGTGGCCGAACCCGGTGAGGGAGATCGTGTCCAGGGTGAGCCGGGTCATGTCCTCGGCCACTCTGAGGTCTGCGCCCTGCCGGTCCTGCCACTTGCAGACGAGTTGCTGGGCGACCTCCAGCATCTGCGGGAAGTACGCCTTCATCGAACGCTGGCTGAACGCCGGCATCAGGATCCGGTGCGCCTGGCCCCAGGCCGGCTCGTCCGACCTGGCGGTGAACAGCCCGTCGCCGCCGAAGTCACGAACGTGGCTGAGCGGCGGGTCGATCGGCTTGTAGAAGCGCGACTCGTCACACACCTCGGCCACGAGGTCGGGGTCGTGGACGAAGATCACCTGCCGACCGGCGAGCTCCAGCCGGAAGACCCCCTCCGGATACTCGCGCGCCAGGTTGGCGAAGTAGGCGCTCGGCCCGTCGGCGGGCACCTGGAAGGTGTTGCCGAGCACCGGGACGCCGCGCGGGCCGGGAATGGGGAGCAGGTCGGCCATGATCGTCACTTCCTCGTCGGGTCCGGGCCACCCGGGGCGGGCAGCCATACACCGTATGACTAGTTACCATACACCGTATGGCTGATACGGTACGAGCCATGGTCACCAGGTCAGGCCGGACGCAACAGGCGCGGCAGGTGCGGCAGGCAGCACGGAAGGACCCGCCCCATCTCACGCCCGAGCTCATCCACTCCACCGCGCTGGCAATGGTCGACGCGGATGGCATCGAGGGCCTGAGCATGCGCAAGCTCGCCGCTGCGCTGGGCGTCAACCCGATGTCGCTGTACCACCACGTGCCCAACAAGGCGGCCCTGCTGCTGGGCATCTCCCAGCTGGCCGTCGCCGACCTGCGGATCACACCGGCCGACGACGACACGCCCTGGCCGGAGCAACTGCGCCAGATCGGGCACAGCTTCCGCGCGCTCGCTCACCAGCACAGCAACCTGATCGTCTACCTGCTGGGCCACCCCGGGTTCATCCAGCGCGAGGGGCCGCTGTGGGGGGCGTTGTGCCACACGTTGTGGCGCGCCGGCCTTCCCGATGCCGAGGTGGGCCGGATCGGCAACGTGCTGCTCACGTTCGTCTCCGGATTCGTCCTCGCCGAGATCAACGGCTCACTGGGTGACCTGCTCGACTCCGCGGACGCGGCGGAGATCGACCGCAGCTTCGAGGCCGGCGTGGACATCCTCGTCGCCGGGCTGGGCGCGCGCGGAGCTTCGCCCGCGAACTGACGCAATCACCTCGTACGGCCTCGTCGTACCGACTCTTTCGTTACGACGTGTTTCGTACGACTTGTTTCGTACGACATCCCGGCGCTGCGTCGCGAGCTACCGCGCAGCCAGGGCGGCGGCGAGCTCCTCGTCGGACGGGTCCGGCAACGGCGGCGGGTCGACGCTCGCCAGGATCTCCCGAACCCGGCGTACGACCACCGGGTCGGCCAGGATCTCCTCGGCCGGGGTGAGCATGCCGAGCAGCCGGACCTGGGCACGGAAGAGTTCGGGATCGAAGCCGGCCGCCTGACGCAGCGATGCGAGGTCGACCCGCCCGTCGGCCGGCCCAGCCGGCCCAGCCGGCCCACCAGACGCAGCCGACTCAGCCGACGCGGATGTACGTCGAAGCGCCCGCCGCAGCGCGGCGAGCCGGGCGGCGTCGATCGCGGCCTGGTCGGCGAACCACGGCTCGATCCGGGTGGACGTCAGCTCGTCCATCACCTTGGTCAGCTCCTCGACCGGGTACTCCCCCACCGCCTCGGCCAGGTGGATCACCTCCTGCAGGGCGAACGCGATCCCGCGGGCGAAGGTCGGGTTGGTGGTGCACAGCGAGTCGCCGACGGCGAGGATCCCGGACGCGACGGGGGTGCCGTCCACCACCAACCGGCGCAACGTGTTGTGCAGGTCGCCCATCGGGTAGATGTCGGTCTCCGGGTCCATCGCGTCCAGCCAGGCGGCCGCCTGCGGCACGGTGCGCGCAACGGCGGTGAACGCGGCGGGGTCCCGCACCGCCTTGAACGCGCGGTCCTCCGCCGGCGGCACGAGGCACAGCCCCACCGTGTCGTGGTCGCAGCCGAACATCGCCAGCATGAACCTCCGCATCGGGAGGTTCACCACCGTCGCCGGTGAGCCGGGCAGCGTCGCGCCGGGCCGCAGCCGGTAGTAGCGCGTGTAGTAGGCGACGCCGCACTCGGCGGCGGTGACCTCGGTGGGGCGCGCGCCGATCCCACGCAGCCACTGGTCGATGCGGGTACGCCGGCCGGACGCGTCCAGCACGAGGTCGGCCTCGACGGTCCCGGCGTCGGTGGTCACCCCGGTCACCCGCGGCGGGTCCCCGGCGGTCGCCGTCAGGCCGGTGACGCGTACGCCCGAACACAGGGTGACGCGCGGCTCCGCGGCGGCCGTTCGCCGGATCACCCAGTCGATGGTCGAACGCCGGAACAACAACATGGTGAGCTCGTCGTCGCCCGGCCGCGGCGACCGGTCGGCCAGGGTGGGCGGCATCTGCTGGGCGAGGGAGTACTCCACGACGCCGGCGTCCAGCCAGCCCGCGTACACGTCCGGGAGATGTTCGCGCACGGGCAGCCGGCCCAGCGGCCGGATCACGTGCAGCTGCACGATCTGGGGCGCACCCGCACGGAACGCCGTCGCCGCGGCGGCCTCCAGGTCACCGGCCGGAGCCAGGTCGTCCCGGTCGAGCACGATCACCTCGTGCCCGCGCCTGCCGAGAAGCGTCGCCGCGACCAGCCCGGCCAGGCTGCCGCCGACCACCGCGATCCGCATGGCGGACCTCCCGCTCGGACACCGCCCGGGCGTACGGCCCCGTACCGTCGACCATGACGGGCGGTGTGTCCATGGGGAACGTACATACCGGCCGCGCGGTGCCGCAACGACCCACCGGCAACGATGCGGACTCGAGGCGTGAGCCGAACCTCCTGATGCGCCCACACCCGTGCCGTTGTGGAATCGTCGGTGACGACATGACCGAACCGCCAGAACTGCCAGAACCGTCAGAACCGCCCGAACGGCCCCAGCCGTCCGGGACGCCACCGGCCTCGCCGGCGCCCGGACCTTCGCCCTCGCACCGCCCGCCGCCCCCGCCGACGCCCGCACTCACCCTGCTGGCGCTGGGCTCGGGCGCGACCGACGCCCTCAGCTTCGCCGCCCTCGGGGGCGCGTTCACCAGCGTGATGACCGGCAACCTCGTGCTCACCGGACTCGCCGCCGGAAAGGCCCAGCCGGCCCGGGACCTGCTGCCGTCGATCTTCGCCATCGCCGCGTTCGTCACCGGCGTGTTCCTCGTGTCCCGTCTGCTCCGCACCGCGCGTTCCAGCCCGCAGGACCCGTGGCCGCCGCGAATCACCGTGGCGCTGGCGATCACGGCGCTCGCCCAGGCTGTCGTACTCACCGGCTGGCTGGTCACCGCCGGGCAGCCGACGCGGCCGGCGCAGGCCGGGCTCATCGTGCTCGCCGGGCTGGCCATGGGGTCGCAGAGCGCGGCGGTCAACGCGCTGTGCCTGCCCGCGGCGGCCACGACGTACCTCACCGGCACACTGGCCATGCTCACCAGCGAACTCGCCACCGCAGGGGCCCGGCCGACCGTCCTCCGCCGGCTGGCCCTGCTGCTGGCGGTGGTGGTCGGTGCGGCCGGCGAGGCGCTGCTGCTGGACCACGCACGCAGGCTCGCTCCGGTGCTGCAGGTGAGCGCCGCCGTCGCGGTGGTGGCACTCGGCGTGGTGCGCGACCTCCGCCACCGCAGGTCTGCGCGTACGCCTGAAACCCTTGTGGACAACGCGAAACCCGCAAACCCGGACTGATTCGTACGACCGTCGCGGAACCGGCCGGCCCGCGGGGCCCGCGCTAGCATCGGTATGGCCGTACGCACGTCGACGCCCGTCGGTGACTGTCAACGCCGGCTTGCGCGCCGACCGACCAACAGTTCGACCCAGTCCAGACCCAGTTCAGACCCAGTCCAGACCCAGCCCGTACCCAAGCCCGGACCATGCCTGCCGAACCCTGGGGATTCCTGCACCACGCGCGCGTGGAGTTCCGCAAGCGGCCGATCGCCGAACGCCTGCGGGACTGGCGGGCCGTGCTCCAGCCGCCGCTGACCGAGACCGCGCGCACCCAGGCCGCACGGTGCATGGACTGCGGAGTGCCGTTCTGCCACGCCGGCTGTCCGCTCGGCAACCTCATCCCGGAGTGGAACGAGTACGTCGCCCGCGACGAGTGGCACCGCGCCCTGGACTCCCTGCACGCCACCAACAACTTCCCCGAGTTCACCGGCTGGCTGTGTCCCGCGCCCTGCGAACCCGCCTGCGTCCTCGCCATCAACGCCGCGCCGGTCAGCATCAAGCAGGTCGAGCTCGCGATCATCGAACACGCCTGGACGCGGGACTGGGTACGCCCGTGCCCGGCGCCGATCCGCACCGGCCGGCGGGTCGCGGTGGTGGGTTCGGGTCCGGCGGGCCTGGCCGCCGCGCAACAGCTCGCCCGCGCGGGCCACGACGTCCACGTGTTCGAACGCGACGACCGGATCGGCGGCCTGCTGCGGTACGGCATCCCCGACTTCAAGCTGGAGAAGCGGGTCATCGACCGGCGGCTCGGCCAGCTCGCGGCGGAGGGCGTGCGCTTCCGCCCGGGAGTCGACGCGGGAACGGACGTGTCCGGTGCGTGGCTGCGTGCGCAGTACGACGCCGTCGTCCTCGCTGTCGGTGCGCTGCGACCGCGCGAGCTGGACCTGCCCGGACGCGGCCTCGCCGGGATCCACCAGGCGATGGACTACCTCCCGCAGGCCAACCGGGTCGAGGCCGGCGACCTCCGTACGCCCGCGATCGACGCGATCGGCTGCCACGTCGTCATCATCGGCGGCGGGGACACCGCGGCCGACTGCCTGGGCACGGCGAACCGGCAGGGCGCGGTCGAGGTCCGCCAGCTCGACCACAACCCCCGGCCTCCGCAGCTGCGCGACGAGGAGAACAACCCCTGGCCGCAGTGGCCCAGGGTGCATCGGGTCTCTCCCGCGCACGAGGAGGGCGTGGTGGAGGACTGGTCCCGCGAGGTGGTCGCCTTCGTGGGTGACGAACGAGGTCACGTACGCCAGGTGCGCACAGCCGTGGTGGAGCGCCGGTTCGACGCGCGCGGTCACCGGTGGTTCCACGTCGTACGGGACAGCGAGGAGGACCTGCCCGCGGATCTCGTGCTGCTGGCGGCGGGGTTCGTCGGACCCGACGCGACATCGCTGCTGGACCAGCTCGATGTGCAGCTCGACCCGCGTAACGGCACGGTCCTCGTCGACGACGGGTGGGAGACGACCGCCCCGGGCGTCTTCTGCTGCGGCGACGCCCAGCGAGGCGCGAGCCTGGTGGTGTGGGCGATCGCCGAGGGACGGGCCTGCGCGGCACGGGTGGACCACGACCTCACCGGACGCGGCGTGCTGCCCGATCCGGTGGCGCCTTCCACCCGGCCCCTCTGACCCGTCCGCGTCGTAGAGCCGACCTGTGCAGCTGTGTACGGCCGACTTCGCGCGGCGGGGCTGTGGACGGCCGGGCGCGGCCGGGGGTGGGACCTGGCACGATGCTCTGAACACGCCCGCCCCAGGTCGGCACCGATGACAGTCGGCCGTACGAACGTCGTGCACGCGAAGTGGAGCTACACGTGACCGAAGCCACCGAGCCAGCCCCCAGCCCGGCCCGGACGACGGCCCAACCGGCCGAGTCGTCGGCCCAGTCGGCCCAGTCGGCCGCCGCCACGACCGCCGCACTCAACCAGCGGATCGCCGAGGAGCTCGGTGTCCGCGAGGGGCAGGTCAGGTCCGCGGTGGAGCTGCTCGACGGCGGAGCCACCGTGCCGTTCATCGCGCGATACCGCAAGGAGGTCACCGGCACCCTCGACGACGCGCAGCTGCGCACGCTGGAGGAGCGCCTGCGTTACCTCCGTGAGCTGGAGGAACGCCGCGCCGCCGTCCTCGACTCGATCCGCGAGCAGGGCAAGCTCGACGCGGAGCTGGAGGCCCGGATCCTGGCCGCCGACTCCAAGGCCCGGCTGGAGGACATCTACCTCCCCTACCGGCCCAAGCGGCGGACCAAGGCGCAGATCGCCCGCGAGGCCGGGCTCGAGCCGCTCGCCGACGCGCTGCTGGCCGACCCGTCGCTGGATCCGCGGGAGACCGCTGCCGGTCACGTCGATCCGGACCGGGGCGTGGCCGACGCGGCCGCCGCGCTCGAAGGCGCCCGGTCGATCCTGGTCGAGCGGTTCGCCGAGGACGCCGACCTGATCGGCGAGCTCCGCGAGCTGGTGTGGTCGCGCGGCCGGCTGGTGACGAAGGTGCGCAGCGGCCGGGAGGAGGCCGGGGCGAAGTTCGCCGACTACTTCGACTTCGCCGAGCGCTTCACCTCACTGCCGTCCCACCGCGTGCTGGCCGCGTTCCGCGGTGAGAAGGAGGAGGTCCTCGACCTCGCCCTGGAGCCGGAGGAGCCGGTTGGCGACGGGTTGGCGGACGTCGCACCGGGCCGCACGGACTTCGAGGTCCGGATCGCCGACAGGTACGCCATCACCGACCAGGGCCGGCCCGCCGACAGCTGGCTGGCCGACACCGTGCGGTGGGCGTGGCGCACGCGAATTCTCGTTCACATCGGCATCGACCTCCGGATGCGGCTGCGCCAGGCCGCCGAGGACGAGGCCGTCCGAGTGTTCGCGGCCAACCTGCGTGACCTGCTGCTCGCCGCGCCGGCCGGCACCCGGCCGACCATGGGCCTCGACCCCGGTTTCCGTACCGGCGTGAAGGTCGCGGTCGTCGACGGCACCGGCAAGGTGGTGGCGACCGACACCATCTACCCGCACGTGCCCGCCCGGCGATGGGACGAGTCGCTGGCCACTCTCGCCCGGCTGGCGCGCGAGCACCACGTCGAGCTGGTCGCGATCGGCAACGGCACCGCCTCGCGGGAGACCGACAAGCTGGCCGAGGACCTCATCCGCCGGCAGCCGGAGCTCAAGCTCACCAAGGCGGTGGTGTCCGAGGCCGGCGCGTCCGTCTACTCCGCCTCCGCGTACGCCTCGGCCGAGCTGCCCGAAATGGACGTCTCCCTGCGCGGCGCGGTGTCCATCGCCCGCCGGCTGCAGGACCCGCTCGCGGAGCTGGTGAAGATCGACCCGAAGTCGATCGGCGTCGGGCAGTACCAACACGACGTGTCCGAGACGAAGCTGTCCCGCTCCCTCGACGCGGTGGTCGAGGACTGCGTCAACGCCGTCGGCGTCGACGTCAACACCGCCTCCGCTCCGCTGCTGACCCGGGTGTCCGGCATCACCGAGACCCTCGCCGGCAACCTCGTGGCACACCGCGACGCACAGGGACCGTTCCGCTCCCGGCGGGCGCTGAAGGACGTTCCCCGTCTCGGGCCGAAGGCGTTCGAGCAGTGCGCGGGCTTCCTGCGCATTCCGCAGGGCGACGACCCGATCGACTCCTCCAGCGTGCACCCCGAGGCCTACCCCGTCGTACGCCGCATCCTGGCCTCGGTCGGCGGTGACCTGCGAGGGCTGATCGGCAACACCACGACCCTGCGCGGGCTGAAGCCGTCGGACTTCGTCGACGACACGTTCGGCCTGCCGACCGTCACCGACATCCTTGCCGAGCTGGAGAAGCCGGGCCGGGACCCGCGGCCGGCGTTCCGCACCGCGACGTTCGCCGAAGGGGTGGAGGAGCTCAAGGACCTCGCGCCCGCGATGGTGCTCGAAGGGGTGGTGACCAACGTCGCGGCGTTCGGCGCGTTCGTCGACGTGGGCGTCCACCAGGACGGTCTGGTGCACGTGTCGGCGATGTCGAAAAACTACGTGAAGGATCCGCGCGAGGTCGTCAAGCCCGGCGACATCGTGAAGGTGAAGGTGCTCGAGGTCGACGTCGCCCGCAAGCGGGTGTCGCTGACCCTGCGGCTCGACGACGAGGTCGGCGGCGCCCCGTCCGGTGGCCCGGGTGGTTCACGGTCAGGCGGTTCGCGGGCAGGTGGTTCGCGGTCGGGCGGTTCGCGGTCCGGCGGCGCACGGCCGGACGGGACGACGCCCGCCGGTCCGCGAGCTGGTGGGTCCGCTCCACGCGGCGAGTCCGGGCAGCGCCGCGGTTCTGGGCAGCGCGGCGGTGCTGGGCAGCGCGGCGGATCCGGCCGGCGTGACGGGTCCGATCAGCGTGGACAGGGCCAACGCGACCAGCGCGGGCAGGGCCAACGCGGCGAGCGCGGCTCGGGCCGGCGCGACGATCGCGGCGGCAGCGACACCGCACTGGCGGATGCCCTTCGCCGTGCCGGCCTGGTCGGTGACGACCAGCGCGGGAAGCGGTAGGCGCCTCCTCACCCTGGTAGCCGGGCGGACCACGCCGATCCGTCCGGCCGGTAAGCAGCCGGAAGCGCTGGGCGTGGCCATGCCGGATCCGGCTGCCAGGCCGGCCACTTCGCCGCGAACGGGCCGGTGCGCGCCTTCGCCTGCATGAGCACGGACTGCGCGTGGTCTTCCAGGGTGCCGAGCAGCTCTCCGTCGAGCACACCCCGGCGAACCGCCTCGCCGAAGTCCTCGCGGTCCTTCCAGGTCCACGAACCGTCCGGGCGCACCTGTACGTCGAGTACGAGGTCCGTGGTCCGCGGGCAGCTTGAGTTCCGAACGCGGGAGACCCTCGCGCCCGGGAACGCCGACGCTGCTCGCGAGGGCGTGTTTCGAGGTGGGCCGCCGGTGAAGCGAGTGGCTCATCCGCGCGTGGCCGGCAAGGCGGAGGAGGAGTCGCGTAGCGGTGTTCTACGCGCGACGACGACAACACAGCCGACCGCGATGCGGGGAGACGCGAGTCAGGCGTCCCACCTCGAGACATGCCCTGGTTGCGGTCGTACGGGCGGGAACGTGGGTGACGTACCAGTCGCCGTCCTCGACGAGTACGTGCGGCACCGCGCTCCACAACTGGTCGCGCCAGCGTTCCTGGACGACCAGCGGTCTTCCGGGGTACCAGTCGTCGTTGCCGAGCACTAGACTCCGATCTCCCCAGCCGCTGCGACCTTCTTCCGTGGAAGAACGCCGTTCGCGCGCAACGATCTTCGCGGCCCGGGAGTACTACCTTGCACGACCGGGCCGGTGTGCGCACCTGCCCACCTGGGGTCCGCCGGTTTCGTGGCGTGGCCTGACGAGTTCTGGTGAAGGGGAGCACATGAACGCCGTTCGCGTACGAGCGCGGCTGCACGCCAAGGCGGTTGCCGCGCTCACCGGTGCGGTCCTGGTCGGGGCCGGCGCACTCGCGCCGTCGGCCGGCGCGACACCCGTCGTGCCGACACCGAAGCCGACCGCCACCCCGACGGCGTCACCGACACCAACGGCCCGGCCGACGCCCACCGGCACCGCCACCCCGACGCCGGAGCCCACGCCCACCGTCGGCACGCCCACTCCGACGCCCATCCCCACCGCCGACAAGCTGCCCGCACCGAAGGATCCGGCCACCGCGGCCGACGCCGCCGCCGCGATCGAGGCGCGCTACCAGACCCTCGGCGGGAGCACCGGCGTCCTGGGCGCGGCGACCTCGGAGGTCACCGCGATCACCGGTGGCTACGTCCGCGGGTTCGAGCACGGCAGCATCTACTACTCGGCCTCGACCGGCGCGTGGGACGTCCGCACCGGCCCGATGCAGAACTACTACGACTTCCTGGGCGCTCAGGAGAGCAAGCTCGGCTTCCCGACCGGCGCGGAGTACGCCGGCGCCCGGGCCGGAGTCCTGATCCAGCGCTTCACCGGCGGACGCATCTACTACTCGGCGGCCACCGGGGCGCGCGGCGTGTACGGCCCGCTCCTGGCGCGCTACCTCGCCCTCGGCGGCGAGGCGGGCAAGCTCGGGCTGCCCACCCACGGCGAGGGTTCGTCGCAGCCCGCCGGCGCCCGGCTCAGCGCGTTCGAACACGGCCGCATCTACTGGTCGTCGTCGACCGGCGCATGGGACCTGACCGGTGTGATGGTCGACTACTACGTCAAGCTCGGTGGTTCGGCGAGCCCGCTCGGCCTGCCCACCAGCGCGGCGTACTCGGCCCCTGGCGGCGTCACCGTGCAGAACTTCGTCAAGGGCCGCGTCTACTACAGCAGCACCACCGGCGCGCAGGGCGTCTACGGTGCGACCCTCGCCCGCTACCTCCAGCTCGGCGGATCCTCCGGCGTGCTCGGCCTGCCGACCGTGGCCGAGAAGGCGGGCAAGAAGGCGGGCTCACGGGTCACGGTGTTCAAGAATGGGCGAATCTGGTACTCCAGCAACACCGGTGCCCGTGAGGTTCGCGGCGTGACCCTGGCGAGGTACCTCTCGATCGGGGCCGAGACGTCGCGGATCGGCCTGCCGAACACCTACCACAAGCAGACGTCGTACGGCGACTGGCAGGGCTTCGAGTACGCTGCGATGGAGTACTACTCGTCGACGAAGAAGGCCTACGTCCGGATGCCGTTCACCGTGACGTCGAAGACGCCGACGGCCTCCGACATCCCCTACACCTACCGCAGTGGCTGCCCGGTCGGGCCGTCGTCGCTGCGGATGCTGCGGGTGACGTTCCGGAACTTCTCCAACGACGACCAGTACGGCACGATAGTGGTGCGTTCGACCGTCGTCGGCGACATCACCGCGGTCTACCGCGCGGCCTATGACCACGGCTGGCCGTTCCGCCGCGTCAACCCGGTCGACGTCTACCAGGGTGACGACATCAAGGCGATGGCCGCCGACAACACCTCGGCCTTCAACTGTCGCAAGGTCACCGGCAATCCGTACAAGCTTTCCCAGCATTCTTACGGAAATGCCATCGACATCAACACGTACGAGAACCCCTACGTCACCTCCGCCAACGTCTACCCTGAGGGTTCGGACACCTATCTCAACCGCGGTAACAAGCGCAAGGGAATGATCCTGCGCGGCGACCCGGTCGAGTCCACGCTGCGAAGCAGGGGCTGGCCGTGGGGCGCGCGCTGGAACTACCCCGACTACCAGCACTTCTCCGAGAACGGCGGCTGAGCAGTGCAGCGAACTCGTCAACTCCTCGCCGGGCTGGCCATCGGCGGGCTGGCCCTGGTCTGCGGCGCGTGTGGGTCCCCCGCGACGGACACCACCAACGCCGCCGACAGCACCAGGGCGGCCCGGGGCGCGGCCGACCACGCCGGCACCAAGGCCGGCGATCCGCCCATGCCCAAGCCACCCGCCACCACGGCCGGGCCGCTCACCAGGAAGAACCTCCCGGCGGCCGACCGGCTCGGGTCGGACTTCAAGCCCTACGTCGAGCCGGACGCACCCGAGGAGGGGTTCGTCTCCAACGGCCAGCCGGTCCGCCGGCGTGACCCGAAGGAGGTGGCTGCCTCGATCGTCCCGCTGGGCTGCCCCGGCGTCGAGCGGCTGTCACCGCTGCCGGTCCCGGCGAACGCACTCGAGCAGACCTACCGCGCCCCGGGGCGCAAGTCCGCGGTGGCGCTGGTCCTCGACTACCGTTCCGAGGCGTCGGCGAAGCAGTTCGTCCACGGCTTGGCGGACATGCTGGCCCGGTGCAAGCAGCCGTCCGCCAAGGCCAAACTGACCACCCCGCGACAGGTCGCGCTGGTGGGCCGGCCGGACGCCGACACGCTGTTCGACTCCCGGCACGAGGTCGGCCCCAGAGCCGACCCGAGCAGGTGGGACGAGACCGTGGTCCGGCAGGGCCGACGGGTCGGGCTGGCCATCGTCCAGCGTGGGACCGGTGAGGCGACGGTCGACCACGGCGCGCTGGCCGGATACCTGAGGACGCTCATCACCCGCTGACCGACCACACCTCGACGCGGCGTCACGACCGGGGCCCACCCCGATCGCGGCGCCGCGTTTGGGTTTCCTCCTTTTGCCGTACGCCCTCCTCGACGCGTGTCAACCTCCGTTTGACACACACCTGACACAGGTGCCGCATCGCGCGTCGGGGGGACAGCGATGAACGAGGAAACAACGCGTGCCGGCTGCTCGGGGTGCCCGGGCAGCGGACGCCGGGCGGCGGCCCGCGGAACGGTCCCGGGCCTGCTCCTCGCCTGTGTGCTGAGCGTGCTGTTGCCACCGGGTTCGGCGCTCGCAGGGAATGCGCCGAACCCGGCTACCGCACCGGCGGTGAGCCCGGCGGCCGCGATCGAGGCTCGCTACCAGCAACTCGGCGGCCCCGCCGGCGTGCTCGGCCCACCGACGTCGCCAGTGGTGGCGGTCCCGCGTGGGTACCGCCGCGTCTACGCCCACGGCCACATCTACTACTCCCCGGCCACCAGCGCGTGGGAGGTGCTCGACCCCTTCCTCACCTACTACCTCGGACTCGGCGCCTCGGCCAGTGCCCTCGGCCTGCCGACCAGCGCGGCGTACACCTCAGGACGCGGCGCCAGGGTGCAGAACTTCTACCAGAGCAGGGTTTACTGGACACCCGCGACCGGCGCGCAGAGCGTCTACGGGCCGACGCTGGCGCGCTATCTCGCCCTGGGCGGCTCGGCCGGGTCGATGGGCATTCCGACGATCACCGAGCACGCCGGCAAGCGGCCGGGCGTACGGGTGACGGGGTTCTCCAGCGGCCAAATCTGGTACTCCCCGAGCACCGGAGCCCGCGAGATCCGCGGCGCGGTGCTGGCGAAGTACCTTCGGATCGGTGCCGAGGCGTCGTGGATCGGCGTACCCACCGGCTACATGCGAGGCACGTCGTACGGCTACCGGCAGGACTTCCAGCACGCGTCCCTGCAGGACCTCCACCAGCGCCGAGCCGTCTACATCCGCGTCCCCTTCTCCACCTCGGTACGTACGCCGCGGGCCAGCGACCTTCCCTACACCTACCGCAGCGGTTGCCCGGTGCCACCGTCCGGGCTGCGGATGATCAGCGTGCCGTTCCGCCAGTTCGACGGCGACGACCACTGGGGCCTGATCGTCGTCCGGGCCGACGTGGTGAGCCAGATCACCCTGGTGTTCAAGTACGCCCACGCCAACTGGTGGGTGATCCGCCAGGTTCGCCGGGTGGACAAGTACCACGGCAGCGACGAGGCCTCGATGGCCGCCGACAACACCTCGGCGTTCAACTGTCGCAAGGTCACCGGCAACCCATACAAGCTGTCCCAGCACTCCTACGGGAACGCGATCGACATCAACACGTTCGAGAACCCCTATGTCACGCCGAGCCGGGTCTATCCGCCGGGCTCGGCCACCTACCTCGACCGCGGCAACGTGCGCCCGGGGATGATCGTGCGCGGCGACCCGGTGGAGCGCACCATGCGCGGGCTGGGCTGGCCATGGGGCGCGCGCTGGGCCTACCCGGACTACCAGCACTTCTCCTCGAACGGCCGGTGAGTGACCGCTGTCAACCCTGTCAGCGCTGTCAGCGCTGTCAACCCAGCCTTGCGCCGGTGCGCGTCAGGACTTCGTGAGCTGCCGCCACAGGAACTCGTACGCGAGTGCGTTGCGGAACGCCAGCTGCTCGTTGTCGGCCGCCGCGCCGTGTCCGCCCTCGATGTTCTCGTACGACGCCACGTCGTAACCGAGGTCGCGCATCCGGGCCACCATCTTGCGGGCGTGCCCGGGGTGCACCCGGTCGTCGCGGGTCGAGGTCATGAACAGCGTGGGCGGGTACGGCTGCCCGGCACGGACGTTGTGGTACGGCGAGTACTTCGAGATGAACGCCCAGTCGCCCTCGTCGTCGGGATCGCCGTACTCCGCCATCCAGGAGGCGCCGGCCAGCAGCCGGTGGTAGCGCTTCATGTCCAGCAGCGGCACCTGGCAGACGATCGCGCCGAAGAGCTCGGGGTAGCGGGTGAGCATGACGCCCATCAGCAGGCCGCCGTTGCTGCCGCCCTGGGTGCCCAGCCGGGAGGGCTCGGTGATGCCGCGGGCCACCAGGTCACGCGCGACGGCGGCGAAGTCCTCGTACGCACGCGGGCGGTTCTCCCGCAGCGCGGCGCGGTGCCAGCGCGGGCCGTATTCTCCGCCGCCGCGGATGTTGGCCACGACGTAGGTGCCGCCGCGGGCCAGCCACGCGCGCCCGGTCGCAGCCTGGTAGCCGGGCAGGTTGGGGATCTCGAAACCGCCGTAGCCGACGAGCAGCGTCGGCGCGTCGGCGGCGGGCCGCTCCGAGCCGACCACGAAGTACGGGATCCGGGTGCCGTCGTCGGAGGTGGCGAACAACTGCCGCACCCGCAGGCCCTCGGTGTCGAACATCGCCGGCGCCTGCTTGACGGGCTCGAGGTCACCGTCGACCGTGCCGTACCGCAGCGTGGCCGGCTCGGTGTAGCCGCTGGTCTGCAGGAAGAACTCGTCGTTGTCGTGCGGGTCGGCGCCGACCTGCCCGACACTGCCGAACTCGGGTACGCCGGACAGCGGTCGCCGTGTCCAGCCGGGGTTGACACCCTGCGCGCCGGTCGCGGGCGTCGGCGGGGTGAGCACCTCCAGCCGGCTCTTGACGTCGGACAGCGTGTTGACGATCAGGTGGTGGCGGGTCCAGACGGACCCGGCCAGCGACGTGTGCTCGTCGGGCTCGAACAACACTGTCAAGGCGCGCTTGCCTGCCCGGAAGTCCTCGAACGGCGCGGCCAGCAACGCACCCGCGGGATAGGTGGTGCCGTCGACCGTCCACGGTGTGCGGGTGACGACCATCAGCCACTCGCGCTGGACGTCGACCTCGGCGTCGTTGGGTACGTCGATGCGCTCCAGGTCGACACCGGTGCGCAGATAGGTCTCGCCGGCGTAGAACTCGATCCGGCGCCGGACGAAGTCGCGTTCGAACCCCTCCGTCGAGTCGTGCCCGCCGTAGGCCAGCACGTCGTCGGGCTTGCTCTCGAAGACGGTCTCCGCCTCCGCCAGCGGGGTGCCGCGCCGCCACTCCTTCACGATGCGGGGGTAGCCGGACGAGGTCAGCGAACCGGGACCGAAGTCGGTGCCGACGTAGATGCGGTCGGCGTCGATCCAGCCGACGAAGCTCTTCGCCTCGGGCAGCTGGAAGCCGTCCTGGACGAAGGTGCGCGTCTGCAGGTCGAACTCGCGGACGACGGTCGCGTCCGCGCCGCCACGGGACAGCTCCACAAGCGCCAGCCGCAACTCGGGGCGCAGCACCGGCGCGCCCTTCCACACCCAGCTCTCGCCCTCGTCGGCGGCGAGCCGGTCGACGTCGAGGAGCACGTCCCACTCGGGGTGGTCGGTGCGGTAGGACTCGAGGGTGGTCCGCCGCCACAGGCCGCGCGGGTGTTCGGCGTCCTGCCAGAAGTTGTAGAGCAGGCCGCCACGGCGCGCGACGTAGGGGATCCGGTCGTCGGAGTCGAGCACCTCCCGGATCTGCGTACGCAACTCCTCGAACCGCTGTCCGGTGGCAAGGCCGGCCAGGGTCTCGTCGTTGCGTTCGCGCACCCAGGCCAGCGCCTCCTCGCCGGTGACGTCCTCCAGCCAGTGGTAGGGGTCGGCGGCTTCCTCTCCGGTCGCGGGGTTCGTGGGGGGCGCGGAGGACGCGGGCTGCTGGTCGGCGGCGGGCCGGGCGGCGTCAGTCATACCGGCCATTATGTCCGGGCGCGCAGCCCCACGGCGTGGGCCATCAGGTCGACCGAGGTGGCGAAGAACGGCGCATTGTCGGCGAACCCGCCCACGAAATGGCCGAAGAGTTCGAGGCTCACCGCGCCGAAGACCTGCGTCCAGGCGATCACGGCGCGTACCAGCACCGCGTCGGGCAGCTCCTCCAGGCCGGTCGCCGCGGCCAGGTGCCTGGCCTGCTCGGCCATCGGCGCGGACAGCGCCGGGGTCTCCGTGTCGGCCGGCTCGCCGAGAGCGCCGGCCTCCCATGCGTCCCGGACCACGCCGAGCAGGAGGTACGGAAGCCTTCCGGCCGCTTCGATCGTCTCCTGCGGCGCGGCGTAGCCGGGCACGGGCGACCCGTAGACCAGGGCGTACTCGTGTGGACTGTCGCGGGCCCAGTCACGGACGGCGTGGCACCCGGCCTGCCAGCGGCCGAGGAAGTCGTCCGCGGCCACCCGCGCGTGGGCGGCCTCGGCCCGGTCCGCGAGCGCGGTGTACGCGTCGATGATCAACGCCGTCAGCAGCGCGTCCCGACTCGGGAAGTAGCGGTAGAGCGCCGAGGACGCGACCTCGAGCTCGCGGGCGACCGCCCGCATGGACAGGGCAGCGGCGCCGGACTCGGCGATCTGCCGGCGCGAGATGTCCAGGATGTCGCGGGTGAACGCCGCGCGGGCGCGCTCGCGCGGGCTGGATTTGGCCCTCGTCGCGGTCGTTCTCGTCGCGGTGGTCCTGGCCTCGGGCATGGTCGGAGTCTGCCACATCCAAGAGCGGCGCTCACATCCGAGAGCGCCGCTCTTGACACCAGCATTCCAGGAGAGGACAGTGCTCTCAGGCGAGAGCGGTGCTCTCGTTTTCGACTCGGACTCGTACGAGAGATGAGGGCTCACCGTGACCGGTGCTGTCGGGACAAGTGGCATCACAGCCGGCGGAATCGCGGCCGGCGGCGTCGGAACCGCGGCCGCCTGGGTCAACCTGGCCGCCGTCTTCGCCCTCGAACTCTGTGCGCTCGGCGCCCTCGGCTACGTGGCGTCGCGCGGCGCGTCCCCGCTGGCGGTGCGCATCGCCCTCGGCGTCGGCGTGCCACTGGTCGCGGCGGTGCTGTGGGGACTGTTCGCGGCGCCGAACGCGACGTTCCACAACCCGGCCGCCATGGTCACGGTGAAGGTGCTGGTGTTCGGTGCCGCCGCGGTCGGCCTGTTCCTCACCGGCCATCGGACCCTGGGCGTGGCGTTCGCGGTGACGGTCGTCCTCACCGCCGTACTGGCGCAGGTTCTGCCGTCGCCCGACGCCACGAACTCAGGGCCGGCGGCGGGCGTCAGCCATGCCGCAGACACGCGACCATGAGCAGGCACGGGTTGCCCGGCCAGACCCCCTCGATCTCCTCCAGCGACCGGAAACCCGCTGCCCGGTAGAACTCCCGGGTACGCGCGTACCCCTCGTGCGGGTGGCTCGGACCCAGCGTCTTGACCTGGAGAAGGTGCACCCCCTCGGCCGCGAGGTCGGTCCACACGGCTTCCATCAGTGCGCGCCCGACGCCCCGCCGGTGATGCTCGGGGTGCACCGCCATCAGGTGGATCTCGGCGGCGGAGAAGTGCCGGGTGAGCAGCAGTACGCCCACCACGTCGCCCACCCGGTCGCCCTCCACGTCGCGCTCCATGTCGCCCTCCGAGGTGCCGCCGTCGCGGACGGCGGCGTACGTCGGCAGGTGCCGGGCCGAGGCGACGTACTCCTCCACCGCGGACGGCATTCCGAACCACTCCGGCAGTGCTGCCAGCAGACGGGCGACCGCTTCCGGATGCTGCTCGCCCCGCTGGATCCGCACACCCGCACCTTCACCGGAACTCCTCATCGGGACATTCTGGGGCCGGCACGCGCGGTCAGCCCCTTCGGAGGAAGGTCCCTAGCGGGAGGTGAGGCTCAGGCCGCGGCCACCGGACCGGCCAGCCGGAACGAGATCCCGGCCGGGTCGGCCACGCACGCCAGCCGCCCGTGCGGGCTGTCCCAGGGTTCACGCTCGACTCGGCCGCCCTGCCTGCGTACCTTCCCGACCGCCTCGTCGGTGTCGGCGACCGCGAAGTACGTGATCCACTGCGCCGCCCCCTCGGTGGTCTCCCGCCGGCTGCACACCTCGTGCCCGCCCGCCTTCCAGACGGTGACGCCGGGGTCGTTCACCGGCGCCTGTTCGTCGTAGTCGAAGACCGCCTGGTAGAACGCGTCGGCGACGGCACCGTCGGGGGTGGCGAGTTCGTTCCAGGTCACCGCGCCCGGGTCGCCCCACAGCCCGGCGCCGAGGTGGCCGCGCCCGTGCCACAGGCCGAAGGTCGCGCCGGTCGGGTCCGCGACGAACGCCATCCGCCCGCTGTCGGCCACGTCCATCGGCTGCACGATCAGCTTGCCGTCGTGCTGGCCGGCCACCCTGGCCGCGGCGTCGACGTCCGGTGTGGCGAGGTAGACGTTCCACATCGGCGGTGCGCCGTCGCCCGGCTGCGGCGGCATCAGCGCCGCCACCGGAATGTCGTTCAGCAGGCACATCGTGTAGTGGCCGTAGTCGCGGCCCTGGTCGGCGAACGCCCAGCCGAACACCGAGCCGTAGAAGCGGCGCGCCACCTCCATGTCGGGCACCGTCGTGTCCACCCAGCAGGGGCTGCCCTTGGCGAAACTGCTCGGCTTGATCACGGCTCCCCCTCTACCGGCCGGTGGCGACGCGCACGGGCGTGCGGCCACCACCAGCGTCGCACCGAAACGGAGTCACCACGCCCGGAACGCGAGCCGTCACCCGTACGGAGGACGGGCGTTTCCGGGCGGACCCACCCGAAGGCGGACCCACCCGAGGGCGGGGTCAGCCGACCCGGGCCGCCAGGAGTTCGGCGATCTGCACGGTGTTGAGGGCAGCGCCCTTGCGCAGGTTGTCGTTGGAGACGAACAGCGCCAGGCCGTGCTCGACCGTGGGGTCGCGGCGCACCCGGCCGACGTACGACGGGTCCTGACCGGCGGCGAGCAGCGGGGTGGGCACGTCGACCACTGTCACGCCGGGTGCGGCGGCGAGCAGCTCCAGCGCCCGGGCCGGGGTCAGCTCACGCTCGAACTCGGCGTTGATCGACAGCGAGTGGCCGGTGAAGACCGGGACCCGCACGCAGGTGCCCGAGACCGGAAGGTCCGGGACGTCCAGGATCTTCCGGCTCTCGTTGCGCAGCTTCTGCTCCTCGCCGGTCTCGTCGCTGCCGTCGTCGACGATGCTGCCGGCCAGCGGAAGCACGTTGAACGCGATCGGCTGGGCGAACTGCGAGGGCGGCGGGAAGTCGACCGCGGATCCGTCGAAGGTGAGGGCCGCGGCGTTGCCGGCGGTCTTGCGTACCTGCTCGTCGAGCTCGGTGACGCCGCTGCCGCCCGCACCGGACACCGCCTGGTAGGTGCTGACGATCAGCCTGCGCAGCCCGGCCGCCCGGTGCAACGGCGACAGAACGGGCATGGCGGCCATCGTGGTGCAGTTGGGGTTGGCGACGATGCCCTTCGGGATCGAGGCCAGCGCGTGCGGGTTGACCTCGGAGACGACCAGCGGCACGTCGGGGTCCATCCGCCAGGCGGAGGAGTTGTCCACGACGACCGCGCCGTCGGCGGCGACCTTCGGCGCCAGCTGCTTCGACGTGGCGGCTCCGGCGGAGAACAGCACGACGTCCAGACCGGCGTACGACGCGGTCTCGGCGTCCTCCACGATCACCTCGCCGCCCAGCCACGGCAGCGCCCGCCCCGCCGACCGGGCGGAGGCGAAGAAGCGCACCTCCTCGACCGGGAAGCTCGCCTCGGCCAGCAACTGACGCATGACTCCACCGACCTGGCCGGTGGCACCCACTACTCCAACGCGCATAGTCGAAAGGCTACGAGGTCGCGCCAACGCCCCGCACGCCGGTTTCGCTCAGTGGGATCCAGCTCAGTGGGATCCAGCACAGTGGGATCCAGCACAGTGGGACCGGCACAGTGGGATCCAGCACAGTGGGACCGGCCCGGCGGGACCGGCCCGGCGGTCACTCACCGGACTCGGGGTCCGTCCGGGGCGCGCGGGCGTAGGCGACCACACCCACCACGAACAGCGCGAGGAGTACGCCGAGCACCGGGACCGCCACCGTCGGCGCGACCGGAAGGCGGCCGGCCACCCCCAGGGCGAGGGCGGCGACCACCGCGGTGCCGGCGACCACCGCCGCCGACCGAGCCAGCCAGCGGCGCAGGACCGACCCGGCGACCACGGCGTCCAGCGGGAGGACCGCCGCGAGCGCGCTGCCGGTGTGGTGGAGGTATGCCGCGGCGGCCAGCACGACCAGCGCCCACCAGGACCCCGAGGAGTCGAACGCCGTCGTGCGCACCAGCCAGCCCGCCATGGCGAGCAGCTCCAGGGCCAGCACGGCCCACGTGCCCGGCAGCACGGCGGACACCAGCGCCAGCGCCGCGCAGACCAGCAGCGACAGCGGCCCGAGGACGGTCGCCGGCAGGACGAGGACCAGGGCCACGAAGCCGGTCACCGCGACCGCGGCCCGCACGAGGAGGGCACCCCGCCGCACCCGGCGTACGGCGTCGCCGGCACCGGTCAGCGCGTCCCGCATCATCCCGGCGTAGCTCATCGCGGTGCCGCCGCTCGTCGGGAGACGTCGCGCAGCGCCTGGTCGAGGGAGCCGGCGCCGGCCCAGGTGACGGTGGGTACGCCGTGTTCGAGCAACTGGGCGACGGTGTTGCGCCGCTCCAGCCGCCACAGCCCGAACGCCACCGGCGTCCAGGGGTTCTCGCGGTCGGGGCGGGCCGAGTCGGGCAAAGTGTCGACGGCGAGCACGGTCCGGCCGCTGCGGGCCAGCCGGGCCAGCAGCGCCACGCTGCGCTGGTCGAGCAACGGCGTGAGGACCACCAGCAGCGCCTGCTGCGGCAGGATCTGCCGGGCGAAGATGCCGGCCGCCGGATCGTGCGGCCCCTCCCCCGCCCGGATGGCCAGCAGCCACTCCAGCGCGGCGACGAAGTGCCGGCGGCCGGAGCCGACGCGCAGAGCACGGTTGCGCCCGCCGTACTCCAGCAGCCGTACCCGGTCGCCGCGGCCGAGGTAGTGCTGGGCGATCCCGGCCGCGGCGCGCACCGTCGTGTCGAGCACGCTCGGCGCGCCGTCTATGCCCTCCGACCGGCCGGCCTCGTGCAGTACGTCGAGCACGAGCACGAGTTCGGCGTCCCGGTCGGACAGGGTCTGCGCGACGTGGAGTTCGCCGGTACGCAGCGACGCCCGCCAGTCGATCCGCCTCAGCCGGTCGCCTGGCGCGAACTGGCGGATGCCCGCGAGTTCGCCGCCCTCGCCGAACCGCCGGGACCGGTGCACGCCCACCAGGCCGGCGGCGTTCGGCATCGCCTCGTCGGCGGCGAACGGCTCGGTGCGGGGGAACACGCGTACCGCGACGGAGTCGGAGGTCACCGGCGCGCAGGTCAGCAGGGCGTCGCAGGCCGCGGCGCGCACCCGCACGGGAGGCACGACGTAGCGGCCCCACCGGGCCAGCTGGCCGGTGAGGGTGAACCGCGTACCCGCGTCGGCCGGCACCGCGGCCGCGAGGGTGCGGGCACGGGTCCGGTCGCGTAGCCACGGCGGCTGCTCGCGTTGCACCAGGGCGACGTCGTAGGCGGCGTCGGCCGCCCGGACGTCGACCAGCACGTGCAGGTCGGCGCCCTCCACCAGGTCTCCGGCCCCGCCCGGGCTCTGGCCGTCCGCCGAACTCTGGCCGTCCGCCGGGTTCGGACCAGCCGGGTCCGCTCCCTCCGCCGCGCTCACCCGGACCGTGGGCAGCCCGCGCGGCCGGCGCAGCAGCGCCGCCGACGTGCCCACCGCGAACGGCGTGGCGAGCACCACCAGGTCCACCCGGCCGGTGAGCACGGCCGCGACCAGCAGCGCGAGCGTGACCACCAGAGCCCGGCGCAACGCCGGCGTCGGCGACCAGCCCGGGGCGCCGCCCGCGCCCGTCGAGAGCCGGGCCCGGAGAGGAACCGGCAGGCGATCCGAGAGGGAGATCCGCACGTCGGCCCGTTCAGCCCGTGTAGGTCGGCAGGGCCGCGCTCGCCGGTGCCGGCACGGTCGCCAGCGCCTCCGCCACCACCTGCGCCGGGTCGATCCGCTGCAGCCACATCTCCGGGCGCAGCGTGATCCGGTGGGCGAGAGCGGGTACGACGACGTCCTTCACGTCCTCGGGCACCACGAAGTCGCGGCCGGCGAGCACCGCCTTCGCCCGGGCCAGCAGCAACAGGGCCAGCGAACCCCGCGGCGAGGCGCCCACCAGCACCCGCTGGTCGGCCCGGGTCGCCCGAACGACCTCGACGACGTACCGCCCGATGGAGTCCTCGACCGCGACGTCCTCCAGCGAACGCTGCATGGCGACCAGCGTCGGCGGGTCGACCACGGCGGCGACCTGTGCCTCCTCCTGCCGGCGCGACATCCGGCGGCGCAGGACGTCGAACTCCTCCTCCGACTCCGGATAGCCGAACGACACCCGCAGCAGGAACCGGTCCAGCTGCGCCTCCGGAAGCGGGTAGGTGCCCTCGTACTCGATCGGGTTCGCGGTGGCCAGCACGTGGAAGGGCGTCGGCAGCAGGTGGGTCTCACCCTCGACCGAGACCTGCCGCTCCTGCATCGCCTCCAGCAGCGCGGCCTGGGTCTTCGGCGGAGTGCGGTTGATCTCGTCGGCCAGCAACAGGTTGGTGAACACCGGACCGCGCCGGAACGTGAAGTCGTGGGTGCGCTGGTCGTACAACGAGGAGCCGGTCACGTCGGCCGGCAGCAGGTCGGGAGTGAACTGGATACGCCGGAACTCCACACCCAGCGCCTGCGCGAACGTCCGCGCGGTGAGGGTTTTTCCCAACCCTGGAAGGTCTTCCAGCAGTACGTGCCCACCGGCCAGGATGCCGGCGAGAACGAGTTCGAGCGCCGCCCGCTTGCCGACCACGACACCCGACACGGCGTCAAGTACTTGTTGACAGCGTTCGCTGACGGTCGGAATCGGCAACTCTGGTTGGCTCACAGGTCCTCCACCTCGGCGATGACGTCGGCCAGCTCTCCCGGCGAGGGCGGCCGGCGGGGTTGGGTGGCGGTGAGGAGGTCCCACACCCGGGCGCCCACCAACTCCCGGCTGCGTTCGGGTTGATCGTCCCGGGTCACACCGTGCCCGACGCGCAGCCGCTCGTCGACCACCGCGGCGATCGCGGGCCGGACGACGCGCTCGTAATAGTCGCGGTCGCCGCGCATCAGGTCCAGCCGCTCCTCCCAGCGGCGGACGTCGGCGAACGGCCGGTCCGGTACGCCGTAAACCGTGGCGGAGGTGTCCTCGCGGATCAGCGCCCGTCCGGCCGGCGGCGGGGTGAAGGCGTGGGTGAGCAGGCGGCCGAGGACGACGACGAGCACCACCGCCAAACACAGCGGGTAGGGCACCCGGGCGTGGAAGACGAGCACGAGCAGGGCGTACGCCACCCCGGCCGCCACCGCGGTCACCGCGAGCCCGCGCAGCACGCCCGGCACCCGCCGCGTCCACCCGTTCACCGGGCCACGCCCCGCGAGTCCGGTCCAGGCCCGGCCGAAGCGTCGGCGGGTTCCGGTGCGGCGGCGCTGCTCTCGGCGGCGTCGGCGGTCTCGGCGGCGTCGGCGGGTCGGCTCGCGGCGAGCTCGGTCCGCAGCCGGCCCAGCGCCTCCCGCGCCTGGGTACGCATCGACTCCTCGACCTCACCCGGTGCGTACCGCGCCCGGCGGTACAGGTCCGCGCACCCGCGCAGCACCGGCGCGCTGACCTGGTGCGCGGCCAGCATCCTGGCCACCAGGTCACCGGGGGTGTCGGCCGGCGCGCGCGGTGTGCCGGCCGCCGCGGCCGCCGACTCCAGCCGCAGCCAGCAGGCGATCACAGCCCGGCGCGGATCGGTTCCGTCGTCGTCCAGCTCCTCGATGCCGGCGTCCACCGCGGCCCGCAACCGCTGCCCGGTCTCGTCCGCGGCCTCCACCGGCAGCGGGGCGACGTCCACCTCCTCGCGGTCCCGCGGGCGACGGTGCCGCAGGTAGAGCCGGACGAGGTGGACCACCAGCACGACGAGCGCGGCCAGCAGGAGTACGCCGAAGACGGCCGGCACCCACGCCAGCCATCCCGGAACGGACACCGACGACGGTGCCGTACTGACGGTCGGTGTCGGAGCCGCGGTCGGTCCCGCGGTCGGCGCCGGTGGCGGGGTCACCACCCGCTGACCGCGGCCGGGCAGCGGCAGCCCGGTGACCTCCGGACCCGACATCGCGGCCACCACGACCAGCACGCCGAGCAGGCCGACCACGGCGATCACCGGCAGGAGACGGCGTACGGTCGCGCCGACGTCGCTCACCACCGTTCGCCTCGTCCCTTCCGCCAGGCCCCTCCGTCGCCTCCGCCGCACCGGAGGCTGCCCATCCCGATGACCCTAGGGTCTGAACGCAGTGCGGACGAGGAGCGCCCGCGTGCCGGGTCCGCCATCGGCCGTGCGCACGTCCCGGCCCACGCCCGGCTCACGGGCTGCCCGGTGCTCGTCCGGAGCGGCCCCGTGCGAGATGCTGGCACCCCCCCGAACCGCAGGAGACGACACGTGATCACGGTCATCGGCGAGGCTCTCATCGACCTGGCGGGCGACGACCAGGGCGTCTTCCGCGCCAGGCCCGGCGGCGCACCGTTCAACGTCGCGATCGGCCTGGCACGGCTCGGCGTCCCCACGGCCCTGCTGGCCCGGCTGTCGCAGGACTCCTTCGGCGCCCAACTGCGCGCCCACCTCGCCGACAACGGCGTGTCGACGCGGTACGCGGTGACCGCGAGCGAGCCGACCACGCTCGCGTTCGTGTTCCTGGACCCCCACGGCTCGCCCCGGTTCGAGTTCTACTGCAACGGGACCGCCGACTGGCAGTGGACCGCGCAGGAGCTGCCCGACCCGTTCCCCGCCGAGGTGACCGCGGTGCACACCGGCTCGCTCGCCCTCGCGCTGGAGCCGGGTGCGAGCGTGCTGGAGAAGCGGCTCGCCCGCGAGCACGACCGCGGCACTGTGACGATCAGCCTCGACCCCAACGTCCGGCCGCACCTGCAACCTGACCGCGACGCCGCCCGCGACCGGGTCGAGGCCCAGTTGGGTGCCGCGCACCTGGTGAAGGTCAGCGCGGACGACCTCGGCTACCTCTATCCCGGCACCGCTCCGGCCGACGTCGTACGCCGGTGGTGCGAACGCGGACCGGCGCTGGTGGTGGTGACTCTCGGCGCGGACGGCGCGTTCGCCGCCGGCCCGGCACAGCCGAGGGTGGACGTCACCGCCCCGGTGGTGTCCGTCGTGGATGCCGTGGGCGCCGGCGACGCGTTCAGCGCCGCGCTGCTCGCGGGGCTGCACGACCTCGACCTGCTCGCCGCCCTCCGGCAGCCGCGGCCGACGCTGCCGGAGGGCACCCTGCGCGGTCTGCTCACCCGGGCCGGCACCGCCGCCGCGCTCACCTGCACCCGGCCGGGCGCGGACCCGCCGCGTGCCGACGAACTCGCCGACGTCATTCTCTGAACGCAGGCACCCGAACGCGGCTCGAAAAAGCCGCACCCCACCGGGCTTTTCACGTACGCCATCACATCGATGGACAAGCGTGCCCGATTCGTGACCGCCGATCACCCGTGCTCCGCCTATCGTTCCAACCGGCTTGATCGACAGCGTCGGCCCGAACGACGGCAGTTCGCAACTGGCATCTGGCATCTGGCATCTGGCAACACAGCATCGGCATCTCCACATCGACGGGTGAGCGACGGCTGCGACCGCTACGAGTGAGCAGCGACCGCGGACAGGGGAGTGGGTTGGCATGCGATACCGGAGGATGGTGGCGGTCGCCGGGGCACTCGCCCTCGGCCTGACCGCCTGCGGCGGGGGATCCTCTCCGTCGGAGCGAGCGGCGCAGCAGCAGCAGCAAAAGCAGAACCAGAAGGAGTCGCCGGCGGTTCCGAAGGGCGCGGGCTTCCAGGTGGTGGAGGACGCCAACGCCAAGGGGCCGGCCAAGGACATCGCCGGCGCGCAGAAGGGTGGTACGGCGACGGTCCTCACCGTGCAGGCGCCGGAGACGTTCGACCCCACCCGGGACTACTACATCGACACGCTGTCCGTGGCGCGACTGACGACGCGCACACTCACGGCGCTGGAACTCCGGGCGGACGGGAAGTACTACCTGGTCCCCGACCTCGCCACCGACCTGGGTGAGCACAATGCGGACTTCACCCAGTGGACGTTCCACCTCAAGGACGGGCTGAAGTACGAGGACGGTTCCGCGGTGACCTCGCAGGACGTCGCGTACTCGGTGAAGCGGTCCTTCGCCACCGAGGAACTGCCCGGCGGCCCGACGTACCAGCAGAGCTACTTCCTGGACGGCACGAAGTACAAGGGCCCGTTCAAGTCCAAGGCCAAGGGTGGTGGACTGGACTACGCCGGCGTGGAGACCCCGGACGACAAGACGGTCGTCCTGAAGATGGCCAAGCCGTTCCCGGACCTCGCCTACTACGCGACGTTCCCGGTGTTCACGCCTATCCCGCAGGCGAAGGACACCAGGGACGCCTACGGCAACCACCCCCTGGCGACCGGCCCGTACAAGTTCGACACGTACCAGAAGGGCAAGCGGCTGGTCCTGGTCAAGAACGACCAGTGGAACCCGGCCACGGATCCGGTGCGCCACCAGTATGTCGACAAGTACGACTTCAAGTACGGCCAGAACCCGATCAAGCTGCAGGAGCAGCTGATCGCCGACAACGGCCCTGACCAGACCGCGATCACCTACGACGGTGTCGACTCCTCGCTGCTGCCCAAGATCCAGGGCAAGGAGCCGGAGAAGCGGATGATGACCGGTGACGGCACGTGCACCGATTTCATCTACCTGGACACGCGGCGGATCCCGCTCGAGGTGCGCAGGGCGCTGATCACGGCGTGGCCGTTCGACTCGCTGCACAAGACCGGTGGCGACAACCCGTTCACCTACGTCCCGGCCAGCACGATCCTGCCCCGCGTCACGCCGGGCTTCGTCAACTACGACGTGTTCGGCAACGGCAGCAAGGGTGACGGCGACCCGGTCAAGGCGAAGAAGATGCTGGAGAAGGCGGGCAAGCTCGGCTTCGACGTCGTGTGGGCCTACTCCAACGACAACGACATCTCCGCGCAGGTGTCGGCGGTGCGGGCGCAGAAGCTGAAGGCCGCGGGCTTCAAGACGACGGCCATTCCGATGCCGCGCGACCAGGTGCGGGCGGAGTTCGAGAACCCGAAGTCGAAGATCAACATCCGGCCCCTGGGCTGGTGCCTGGACTGGCCGTCGGGCACCACGGTGTTCCCGGCCATCTTCGACGGCCGGCTGATCGCCCTCAACCCCAACGCCGCACCGAACAAGTCCTTCCTGAACGCGAAGGACATCAACACCGAGATCGACCGGATCTCCGCACTGCCGCTGAAGGAACAGCAGGCGGAATGGCCGAAGCTCGACAAGACGATGATGCAGAAGTACGCGCCGGTCATCCCGGTCGACTACAGCAGGACGAACTTCCTCTACGGCTCCAAGCTCGGCGGTGTCGTCCTCGACCCGTTCAGCGGTGGGCCCGACTTCACCAAGCTGTTCGTCAAGCAGTAGTTGTCCGGCCGTTCGTCAAGCAGGTGTTCGCCCAGCAGGTGTTCGCCCAGCAGGTGTTCGCCCAGCAGGTGTTCGTCAAGCAGCGACTGCACATGGAGCGAGGAGCCGTTCCTCGACGGACGCGGTGGTGGCGAGCCGACGGGCTCGCCACCACCGCACCGCGCGGGTCGAACACCTGTCGACCACGTTTCGCAACAAGTTCTTGACAGCTTGTAGGAGTCGCAAAGCGTTCGGCTCGACCGTCGTTCGACCCGGTGTCCGAGCGCTGCGCTTTTGGTAACGTCCTGCACAGCCATCGCATTGCTGGCATCGTTTCTGTCGAGAACCGGCGATCAGCACCGACGGCGATCGGGGACAGCATGGACTGGAAAGTGGTCGTGGCGATAGTCGTCGCCGGGTTCGTCTGCCTGATGATCCTGTTCATGATCATCGGGGCTGTGCGCAGCACCCGGGGCGGCCTCGACTGGGACCACACCGCCGACAGCGGCTTCCGTCCGTGGGACGAACAGAACCGCGACGACTGACGAGACACCGACGACACACCGACGACACACCGACCACTCCGACGAGGCCACGAGCGACCGACCATGCCTGATCCCACTGTCTGCGTCGCCGGCGGCGGACCCGCCGGGGTGATGCTTGGCCTGCTGCTGGCCAGGGCGGGCATCCGGGTGACGGTGCTGGAAAAGCACGCCGACTTCCTCCGCGACTTCCGCGGCGACACCGTGCACCCGTCCACGTTGGAGGTGCTCGCCGAACTCGGGCTGGCCGACCGGCTGGAGCAGATTCCGCACCAACGGCTCGTGCGGGCCGGGTTCGAACACGCCGGCCGCCGGGTCGACATCCTGGACCTTCGGCACCTGCGAGTCCGGCACCCCTACATCGCGTTGGTGCCGCAGTGGGACTTCCTCGAACTCCTGGCCGCCGCGGCCTCGGCCTACCCGGAGTTCGAGCTGCGCCGGCAGGCGGAGGCGTACGACCTGGTGGTCGAGCACGGCCGGGTGGTGGGCGTACGGGTCCGCGACCGGAGCGGCGGCCACGGCAGCGACGGTGGCGACTACACGCTGCGCGCGGCCCTCACGGTGGCCGCCGACGGCCGGCACTCCACGCTGCGACGGGCAGCGGGCCTGACCTCCCGCGCGTTCGGCGCACCGATGGACGTGGTGTGGTTCCGGCTGCCCTGGGCCGAGGGCGACTCCGCCGCGCAGGCGCTGACGTTCCGGTTCGGCCCCGGCCGGGCGGCGGTCACCATCCCCAGGCGGACGTACTGGCAGATCGCCTACCTCATCCGCAAGGGCGGCTTCGACGACCTGCGCGCCCAGGGCATCGACGCGCTGCGACGTGGGCTGGCACAGACGGTGCCGTTCCTCGCCGACCGGGTGGGCGAGCTGACCAGCTTCGACGACACCAGCGTGCTCGAGGTCCGGATGGACCGGCTGCGACGTTGGTACCGGCCCGGCATGCTCGCGATCGGTGACGCCTCCCACGCGATGTCGCCCGTGGCAGGAGTGGGCATCAATCTCGCCGTCCAGGACGCCGTGGCCGCCGCAAACCTGCTCGTCCCGGCGTTGCGGGAGGCCCAGCGGTCCGGCGTTCCGGTGCCCGACCGGGTGCTGGCCGCCGTCCAGCACCGCCGGCAGTTGCCGACCGCCGTCACCCAGGCGGTGCAGCGCACGGTGCAGACCATCGGGCTCGACCGCACCCTGCGCGCGGACCCGGACAGCTCCCCGCCGGGGATCCTGCCGGCCTGGCTGGCGCCGGTGCTGCGCCGGCCGATGAGCCGGTTCGTCGGTCTCGGCGTACGACCGGAACACGTCCGGACCTGGCCGGACTGAGCCCGCGGGCCCGCCGCGCCGATCTCCACCGTCCGGACGACGTTAAGGTCGGCGCGGATGGCGGTTCCGATGCCGGGAGGACATGCATGGGTGAGTTCACGGGCAAGGTGGCCCTGGTCGCGGGCGGCGGCTCCGGCATCGGCCGCGCGGTGACCGAGCTCCTCGCCGCCGAGGGTGCCACGGTGGTCGTCGCCACGAACGTCGAGGACCACGTCCGCCCCCTGCGCGAGGAGCTCGCCGGGACACCGGGCGAGGTCAGCGCGGTGGTCGCCGACGTCACCCGCGCCGACGACGTACGCAGGTTCGTCGACGAGGCGGCCGAGCGGCACGGCGGGATCGACGTCCTGGTCAACTCCGCCGGCGTCCAGCGGTACGGCACCGTCGAGGAGACCTCGGAGGAGCTGTGGGACGAGGTGCTCGCGGTCAACCTCAAGGCGATGTACCTCACCGCCAGGTTCGCCGTACCCCACCTGCGCGCCCGCGGCGGCGGGTCGATCGTCAACGTCGCGTCCGTGCAGGCCTACGTCACCCAGGACCGGGTGGCCGCCTACGCCGCGTCCAAGGGCGGCATCCTCGCGCTGACCCGGGCGATGGCCGTCGACCACGCCCGCGACGGAATCCGGGTCAACGCGGTCTGCCCCGGCTCGGTCGACACTCCGATGCTGCGCGGGTCGGCCGACCTGTTCCGCGGCGAGCGCGACGCCGAGGACGTGCTCGCCGACTGGGGCCGCAGCCACCCGATCGGCCGGATCGCCAGGCCGGCCGAGGTGGCCGAGCTGGTGGCGTTCCTCGCCGGCGACCGGTCGTCGTTCGTCACCGGCGCCGACTACCGCGTCGACGGCGGCCTGCTGGCGATGGCACCCGTCGTCCTTCCGCAGACGTAACCCCAGGTTGCACCCCCAGACGTAGGCCCGAGGCACAGCGGAGGAAGCCCGCGATGAGGATCACCGACCTGCGCGCCACCACCGTGACCGTTCCGCTGGAGGCGCCGCTGCGGCACTCCAACGGCGCGCACTGGGGACGGTTCGTCCGCACGATCGTCGAGGTGGACACCGACGAGGGCATCACCGGCCTGGGCGAGATGGGCGGCGGCGGACAGGGCGCCGCGCTGGCGTTCGCGGGGTTGCGGCCGTATCTCCTCGGGCATGACCCGTTCGCGCTGGAGGAGCTGCGGTTCAAGATCGCCAACCCCACGGCGTCCCTCTACAACAACCGCACCCAGCTGCTGGCGGCGATCGAGTTCGCCTGCCTGGACATCGTGGGCAAGGCACTCGGCACACCCGTGTACAACCTGCTCGGCGGCAAGGTGCGCGACCGGGTCCCCTTCGCGAGTTACCTGTTCTTCCGGTACGCCGACGCCGCGAGCGGGATCGGCGAGGTGCGTACGCCGGACCAGTTGGTCGAGCACGCCCTCGCCCTGAAGGCGGCACACGGCTTCACCACCCACAAGCTGAAGGGCGGCGTCTACCCGCCGGCGTACGAGCTGGAGTGTTACCGCGCCCTGGCGGCGGCGCTGCCGGGCGACCGGTTCCGCCACGACCCCAACTGCGCGCTGTCGGTGGAGGAGGCGATCCGGTTCGGCCGGGCGATCGAGGACCTCGACAACGACTACTACGAGGACCCGACCTGGGGGTTGAACGGCATGCGCCGGGTGCGCGAGGCGGTTCGCATCCCGCTGGCCACCAACACCGTCGTGGTCAACCCCGAACAGCTCGCCACCAACCTGCGCGACCCCGCCGTCGACACGATCCTGCTGGACACGACGTTCTGGGGCGGGATCCGGGCGTGCGTGAAGGCGGCGAACGTGTGCGAGACGTTCCAGCAGTCGGTGGCCGTGCACTCCTCCGGTGAGCTCGGCATCCAGCTGGCGACGATGCTGCACCTCGGCGCCGTACTACCCGCGCTGACGCTGGCCGCGGACGCGCACTACCACCACCTCACAGACGACGTGCTGACCGGCGGGAAGCTGGCGTACGCCGGCGGCTCGATCGCGGTGCCGGAGGGGCCGGGGCTCGGCGTCACCCTCGACCGCGACCGGCTGGAACGCTACGCCGAGCTGTACCGCGAGCTCGGTGACTACCCGTACGACCGCGACCCGGGCCGGCCGGACTGGTATCCGCTGGTGCCCAACGAGCGCTGGGCGGACCCCGGCCAGTAGTGCGGACCTCGGGCCGGCCCGGCGCCACGCCCAGGTCCGATTCCCGCTAGCCCGGACCGGGGATCCGTGCCAGTGTCGTACTCGTGATGCCGTCCTTCGAGCAGTGCTACCGAGCCGTGGAGTCGCGCGATCCCCGCTTCGACGGCTGGATCTACATCGCCGTCACCTCCACCGGGATCTACTGCCGCCCGAGTTGTCCCGCGACCACCCCCAAACGGCAGAACGCGCGGTTCTTCCCGACGGCCGCAGCCGCCCAGGACGCGGGGTTCCGCGCCTGCCGGCGGTGCCGCCCCGACGCCGTGCCGGGTTCGCCGGAGTGGGACCTGCGGGCCGACGTGGCCGCCCGGGCCATGCGGCTGGTCGACGACGGCCTGGTCGAACGCGAAGGGGTCGCGGGCCTGGCCGCCCGGCTCGGCTACACCACCCGCCACCTCGGCCGGCTGCTGTCCGCCGAGCTCGGCGCCGGCCCGCTCGCGCTTGCCCGCGCCCGCCGGGCACACACCGCCCGGCTGCTGCTGGAGACCACCGACCTGCCGATCACCGACGTCGCGTTCGCCGCGGGGTTCGGCAGCGTACGCCAGTTCAACGACACGATCCGCGCGGTGTTCGCGGCCACGCCGGGCGAGGTCCGCCGCGCCGGCCGGCGGCAGGAGCCCACCAACGGCGCGGTCACCCTGCGGCTCCCCTACCGTCCGCCGTACGACGCGGAGTCCGGCTGGCGCTACCTCGCCGACCGGCTCGTCCCCGGCCTGGAGGAACTCGACGGCACCACCTACCGCCGGGCGGTCCGCCTGCACCACGGCGCGGGAGTTCTGTCGCTCACTCCCGCCGACGGCTACGTCCGCTGCCAACTCCAGCTGGACGACCTGCGCGACCTCGGCCCGGCCGCGGCCCGCTGCCGGCGGCTGCTCCACCTGGACGCCGACCCGGCCGGCATCACCGACGCGCTCGGCGACGACCCGCTGATCGGTCCGCTGGTCCGCGCCCGCCCGGGCCTGCGGGTGCCGGGCAGCGTGGACGCGTTCGAGACCGCCGTCCGCGCGGTCGTCGGCCAGCAGGTGTCGGTCTCCGCGGCGCGTACGGTCGTCGGCCGGATGGTCGCGGCGTACGCCGAGCCGCTGCCGCACCCGGTCGGCACGCTGACCCACAGCTTCCCCGCCCCCGGCGCCCTGGCGGAGGCGGACACCCTGCCGATGCCTGCGGCCCGGACCCGCACCGTCACCGCGCTGGCCGGCGCGGTCGCGGGCGGCGATCTCGACCTCGCGCCGGGCGCGGACCGGTCCGAGGTGGAGGCCGGACTCCTCGCGCTGCCGGGGGTGGGACCCTGGACCGCCGCGTACGTCGCGCTGCGCGGGCTGGGCGACCCGGACGCGTTCCCCGGCACCGACCTCGGCATCCGCCGCTCGCTGGTCGCCCTCGGCGTACCCGACCGGCCGGCGGAGATCGCCGCCGTCGCCGACCGCTGGCGGCCGCTGCGCAGTTATGCCGCACAGCACCTGTGGACCGTCGTTCCGGCGGCCACCCGCACGACCACACGTACGGCCACACGGACGGAGGGACAAGCCGCATGACCTCGCACACCTGCACGATCGACTCCCCGGTCGGCGCGCTCACCCTCCGCTCGAACGGCACCCACCTGACCCAGCTGCACTTCACCGGCGACGCGCCGCTGGACCGCGGCGACCTGGACGACGACCCGGTGCTGGCCGCGGCGGTCGGGCAGCTTGAGGAGTACTTCGCCGGCGAACGCACCGAGTTCGACCTGCCCCTGGACGGGGGCGGTACGGCGTTCCAGCGCCGGGTGTGGGCCGCGCTGAGGGAGATCCCGTACGCCGAGACCGAGACGTACGGCGAGCTGGCCAGGCGGATCGGCTCGCCCACCGCCTCCCGCGCGGTCGGCGCGGCGAACGGGCAGAACCCCATCGCCATCGTCGTGCCCTGCCACCGCGTGGTGGGCGCCAACGGCAAGCTGGTCGGCTTCGGCGGTGGAGTCGAGCGCAAGGTCGTCCTGCTGGAGCGGGAGGCCACGGTCCGCCTCGAACGCGACTTCGGGCAGAGCGTGGGATAGCTCCCCGCGCCGAGGTCACCGGTGTCGGTGCATCCGCGACTCCTCGGGACGACCGGCCGCACGTCACGGGCCGACCGACGGCACTGTTCGGGCCGATGGGCCGGGCACCGTGGCCGAACTCAGCCAGGTTGACGAAGCCGGGGATAAGCGCTGGCCCCTGTGCCAGAGTGAATTCTCATGCGGGTGGTGGTGATCGGCGGGGGCATCGTCGGGGCGAGTGCGGCGTATCACCTTGCACAACGCGACGTCGAGGTCGTCCTGGTCGACCGGGCGGACCCCGGCCGGGCCACCGACGCCGGCGCCGGGATCGTCAGCCCGTGGCTGTCGCGTTCGGCCGCGGACCCGGACGCGTTCCGGCTGTACGTCGCCGGCGCCTGCTACTACCCCGAGCTTCTCGCCCGGCTGGCCGACGACGGCGAAACCGACAGCGGCTACGAACCGGTCGGCGGCGTGCAGGTCGACGCCGACGTGGACAACCTGGCCGCGACGTACGAACTCACCCGCGAACGCGCCGCCCGGATCCCCCAGGTGGGAACGGTCACCCGGCTGACGCCCGCGGAGGTGCGCAGGTTGTTCCCGCCGCTGCACCCGGACCTGGCGGCGGTTCACGTCAGCGGCGGCGGCCGGGTCGACGGCGCCCGGATGCGTGTCGCGCTGACCCGCGCGGGCGCCCGTCGCGGCGTCCGGTTCGTCACCGGGTCGGCCCGCTTGCTGCTGGTCGACGGACGCGTCGGCGGCGTCCACCTGGACAACGGCGCGAGCGGGAACGGCGGCAACGGCGAGGCCGGCACGATCATCGGCTCCGACGCGGTGGTGGTCGCCGGCGGCGCCTGGTGCGGCGAGCTCCTCGAACCCGCGGGCATCAAGCTCGCCCTGGCGCCGCAGAAGGGCCAGATCGTCCACCTGTCACTGGGCGGCGCCGAGACGTCCACGTGGCCGGTCGTCCAGCCGCCCGGCGGTCACTACCTGCTGGCGTTCCCGGACGGCCGCGTGGTGGTGGGCGCGACCCGGGAGACGGGTTCGGGGTACGACCACCGGGTCACCGCCGCCGGTATGTACGAGGTGCTGAACGCCGCGCTGACGGTCGCGCCCGGCCTCGCCGACGCACGGGTGGTGGAGACCAGGGTCGGGTTCCGGCCCAGCAGCGACGACGGACTGCCGTTGCTGGGCTGCGTTCCCGGGATCGAGGGGCTGGTACTCGCCACAGGTCTCGGCGCCACCGGGCTGACCGCGGGCCCCTACACCGGTGCGGTCGCCGCCGCGCTCGCCGTCGGCGCGCGCCCGGACCTCGACCTCACGGCGTACGATCCGCTGCGCCGGTGACCATCCGACCACGATGTGGCACACGGATCAGCACTGTCGGCGACTACCGGTAGGTTCGACCACGCTTCGCCCCACCTCGACAGCGCAGTCACTTCGGAGGTAATCGTGGACGGCATCCGCAGGGTCTACATCGGCTCGTTCACCAAGGACGCCGGCGGGGAGGGCACCGGCATCAGCCTGGCCCACCAGGATCCCTCGACCGGTGCGCTCAGCCTCGTCGACGTGGTGGCGCAGACGACGTCCCCGGCCTTCCTGGCCTGGCATCCCGACGGCACCCACCTGTACGCGGTGAACGAACGCGGCGACGCCTCCGTCACCGCCTACGCGGTCAGCTCCGACGGCGGCCTGCGCGAGCTCAACACCGAGCCCACCGGCGGCAACGGCGCGTGCCACCTGACCGTGCACCCCTCCGGCCGGTTCCTGCTCACCGCCAACTACGGCAGCGGCCATCTGTCGGTGCACCCGATCCGGCCCGACGGCTCGCTCGCCGAACGCTCCGACCTGATCCAGCACGAGGGTTCCGGTCCGCGCGCCGACCGGCAGGAGGGCCCGCACGCCCACCACATCCGGGTCGACCCGAGCGGTGGGCACGTGCTGGCCGTCGACCTCGGCCTGGACGCGGTGCTGACGTACACCCTCGACCTCGACGACGGGACGCTCGCCCCCGGCCCGGTGGCCGAGACCGCACCGGGTGCGGGGCCGCGGCACCTCGCGTTCGGTCCGGACAACCTCGTGCACGTGGCCGGTGAGCTGGACTCCACCGTCACGACGTATGTCCTCGACCCGGCCACCGGCGCGCTCACCCACCAGGGCGTGGCGCCGTCCACCCTGGCGCCGGCGCCGGACGACAACTACCCGTCGGAGATCGGGATCAGCGACGACGGGCGCATGCTCTACGTCGCCAACCGCGGGCTGGACGTCATCGGCGCGCTGTCGGTGCAGGGCGGTCAGGTCAAGCCGGTCGCCGACGTGCCGACCGGAGGGGCCTGGCCGCGGCACCTCGTGGTGGCCGGGCAGCACCTCTACGTCGCCAACGAGCGCTCCCACCAGGTCACGCACTTCGTGCTGGACGCCGCGACCGGCGTGCCGGAGCAGGCCGACGACGTGCTGGAGATTCCCAGCCCGGCCTGTGTCCTGCCCGCACCGCGGTAGGACGGCTGGCCGCAGGACAAGTCCGTACGCGAACGACGCCCGCTCGGCATCCCGACCGGGCGTCGTTCGCGCGAAGCTGCTGGTCAGCCGGTGACGCCGGCCGGGAAGACGAGCACCTTGCTGGAGCCGTCCTTGCCCTCGGCCAGCGCCCGGAACGCCGACGGCGCGTCGGCCAGGCTGACTCGGCCCTCGACCAGGCGGGCCAGCTCGGCCGGCCCGTCGGCGACCCAGGCGGCGGTGCTGGCGAAGTCCTCGCGGCTGTAGCAGTAGCTGCCCACGATGCTGCGCTCGGCGATGCTGACGGCGTACGCGGCCAGGCTGACCTGCGGCTCGTGCATGCCCACCAGCACCACCCGCTCGCCCTCGGCGGCGACCGCCAGCGCGTCGCCCAGCGACCGCGACGACCCCACCGCGTCCACGACCAGGCTGGGGCCGGCGACACCGGTTTCGGCGAGGGTGTCGGCCAGCGGCGCGGCCGCCGGGTCCACCGCCGTCAGGCCGATGTCGGCGAGCAGTGCCCGCCTACCCGGGTGCGGCTCGGACACGGTGACCCGGCCGGCGCCGAGGCGCCGGGCGGCCAGCGCGCAGGCCTGTCCGATCGGGCCGCCGCCGACCACCAGCACGTTGTCGTCGGGTCCGCACCGGCCGCGGGTCATGGCGTGGTAGCCGACCGCGAGCGGCTCGACCAGCGCGCCGTACTCCGCCGGCATGTCCTCCGGCATCGCGATGACGTTGGCGGCCGGAACCACCATCAGCTCGGCGAACGCGGCGCTGATCGCGGGCGCGACCCCGATGATCTGCCTGGTCGGGCAGTGGTGGTCCTGCCCGGACCGGCACGCGTCGCAGCTGCCGCAGGCGAGCACCGGGTGCACCGTCACCAGCGCGCCCTCGGCCAGCCGCGCGGAGCCCGGCACGTCCGGCCCGACGGCGACCACCCGGCCGACCGTCTCGTGTCCCATCACCTGGCCCGGGAACCGCCGGCCGTTCTCACCGGTGTAGCCGTGCAGGTCCGACCCGCAGATGCCGGTGGACACCACACCGACCACGACCTCGCCCGGACCCGCCACCGGGTCGGGCCGTTCCTCGACCGCGAGGTCCCACGGACCGCGAAAAACGAGTGCACGCACCGGACGCCTCCCCACGTTGAACGATCCCCGCACCATACTCAGGCGACCGTCCCGACCGCACCGCCGCGTCAGCCGGCTGACACCCACACCGGCGCGGACGTCCTGAACCGGTCGGCACCCGGCCGTCAGGCGGCAGCGACCAGCGCGGACCAGCGTTCGTGGTCGCGGGGTTCGTACGTACGCAGGTCCTGGGTCCGCCGTACGACGTCCCTGGCCTCGGCCCGGTCGACGAGCACACCGTGCGCGCGGGCCTGGACGAGCAGGTTGCCCAGCGCCGTCGCCTCCACCGGCCCGGCGACCACGGGAAGCCCGCAGGCGTCCGCGGTGAGCTGGCAGAGCAGGGAGTTCTGCGCACCGCCGCCGACGACGTGCACCACGTCCACCCGCCGTCCGGACAGCCGCTGGGCGGCCGCGACGTTGCGTGCGTGGGCCAGCGCGAGGCTGTCCAGCACACACCGGGTGACCTGGGCCGGCGTGGCCGGCTCGGGCTGCCCGCTGTCGCGGCAGTGGGCGCGGATCCGCTCGGGCATGTCACCGGGCGCCAGGAAGTCCGGCGACTCCGCGTCCACCACACTGCGCAGCGGTGGCTCGGCCCCGGCGTCGGCGAGCAGCCGCGCCAGGCTCACCGGCCGGCCCTCGTCCCGCCAGGTGCGCATGCTCTCCTGCAGCAGCCACAGCCCCATCACGTTGCGCAGGTAGCGGATCGTCCCGTCGACGCCGACCTCGTTGGTGAAGTTGGCCTCGAGGCTCGCCGCCGACAGCACCGGCGAGCCCAGCTCCAGGCCCACCAGCGACCAGGTGCCGCAGGAGACGTAGGCGAAGTGGCCGTCGTGCGCCGGGACCGCCGCGACCGCCGACGCGGTGTCGTGCGAGGCCACCGTGGTGACCCACAGGTCGCGGGAGACGCCGAGCGGCCCGAGCAGCTGCGACCGGATCGGCCCGAGCAGGTCGCCCGGCTCGCGCAGCGGCGCCAGCAGCCCGCGGGGCAGGCCGAGCCGGCGGACGAGGTCGCCGGACCACGTGCGCGCCCGGACGTCGTACAGCTGGGTGGTGGAGGCGTTCGTGCGTTCGGCGCCGATCCGTCCGGTGAGCCGGTGGCACAGCAGGTCCGGTACCAACAGCATCGTGCGCGCCTTCCGCAGCGTCGCCGGATCCTCGGCCAGCAGTTGGTAGGCGGTGTTGAACCCCATGAACTGCACGCCGGTGGTGCCGTAGAGCGTGCGGTCGCCGACGTCGGCGCGTACCCGCTCCATGATCCCGTCGGTACGCGAGTCGCGGTAGTGGACCGGTGGTGCGATGAGCCGTTCGGCCTCGTCGAGCAGACCGTAGTCGACGCCCCAGGAGTCGATGCCGACCGACGTGACGCCGCGTTCGCCGGCCTCCCGGATCCCGGCGAGAATCCCGCGCCACAACGAGGGAAGGTTCCATGACAACCGGCCGTTGACATCGACCGGTTCATTGGGAAACCGGTGGACGACCTCGGTGTCGAGGTGGTCCGGGCCCACTGTGCCGACCAGTACGCGGCCGCTGGACGCGCCCAGGTCGACCGCGGCGGCCCGAAGTCGCACGTCGTCGCTCATCCCCCAGCCCTTTCGTACAGCCTCTCCGGAAAGCCGGCCCGCCGTCAGCGCAGGAAGGCCGCGGCCACGCCGCTGTCCACCGGGATGTGCAGCCCGGTGGTCTGGGCCAGGTCGCCGGCGGTGAGCGCGACCACCGCCGCGGCGACGTGCTCGGGCAGCACCTCCTTCTTCAGCAGGGTGCGCTGGGCGTAGTACTCGCCGAGCTTCTCCTCGGGTACGCCGTACACCGCGGCCCGTTTCGCACCCCACCCGGAGGCGAAGATGCCCGAGCCGCGCACCACGCCGTCGGGGTTGATGCCGTTGACCCGGATGCCGTGCTCGCCGAGCTCGGCCGCGAGCAGCCGCACCTGGTGGGCCTGGTCGGCCTTGGCGGCGCCGTAGGCGACGTTGTTCGGGCCGGCGAAGACGCCGTTCTTGCTGGAGATGTAGACGATGTCGCCGCCGAGTCCCTGCGCGATCATCGCCGCCGCGGCCGCCCGGGCCACCAGGAACGACCCGCGGGCCATCACCCGGTGCTGCAGGTCCCAGTCGGCGGTGGTCGTCTCCAGCAGCGGCTTGGAGATCGACAGGCCGGCGTTGTTGACCACCAGGTCCACACCGCCGAACGCCAGTGCCGCCTCGTCAAGCGCGGCCTGCACCTGCTCCTCGTCGGTGACGTCCACGGTCACGGGTACGGCCACGTCGGCGCCGCCGATGCCCTCGGCGACCTCCGCGGCGGCCTCGGTGTTCAGGTCGGCGACCACGACGCAGGCGCCCTCGGCGGCGAGGCGTTCGGCGATGGCCCGCCCGATGCCCGACCCCGCGCCGGTGACGAACGCGACCCGGGTGGCCAGCGGCTTGGGCTTGGGCATCCGGGCCAGCTTGGCCTCCTCCAGCGCCCAGTACTCGATCCGGAACTTCTCGCGTTCCTCGATCGGGCGGTAGGTGGAGATCGCCTCCGCGCCACGCATGACGTTGATGGCGTTGACGTAGAACTCCCCGGCCACCCGGGCGGTCTGCTTGTCCTTGCCGAAGCTGAACATCCCGACGCCGGGCACCAGGACGATGGCCGGGTCCGCTCCGCGCAGGGCCGGCGTGGCGTCGTCGGCGTACCGCTCGTAGTAGGCGCGGTAGTCCTCGCGGTAGGCCGCGTGGAGCGCGCGCAGCCGCTCCTCCACCTCCGCCGGCGGTGCGGTCGCCGGCAGGTCGAGCACCAGCGGACGCACCTTCGTCCGCAGGAAGTGGTCGGGGCAGGAGGTGCCGAGCGCGGCGAGGCGCGGGTGGTGCTCGCGGGCCACGAAGTCGAGCACCGCGTCGCTGTCGGTGTAGTGGCCGACCTGCGGGCGGTCGACCGAGGCGAGGCCCCGGATCAGCGGTGCGAGCACCGCGGCCCGGGCCCTGCGCTGCTCCGGCGGCAGCGGCTCGTACCCCGCCACCACCGCGCCGAACGGGTCGGGCCGGCCGTTGCGTTCGATGTACGCCTGGCAGGCCCGGATGATCTCCAGCGAGTTCTCCTCGCACTCCTGCGACGTCGCACCCCACGCGGTGATGCCGTGCCCGCCGAGCACCACGCCGATCGCCTCCGGGTGCTCGGCGTGGATCCGGGCGATGTCCAGCCCCAGCTGGAATCCCGGCCGCCGCCACGGCACCCACGCCACCCGGTCGCCGAAGCACTCCTTGGTGAGGGCCTCCCCGTCGGCCGCGGCCGCGAACGCGATCCCGGCGTCCGGGTGCAGGTGGTCCACGTGCGGCGCGTCCACCAGGCCGTGCATCGCCGTGTCGATCGAGGGAGCCGCTCCGCCCTTGCCGTGCAGGCAGAAGTCGAACGCGGCCACCATCTCGTCCTCGCGTTCGACACCGGGATAGACGTTGGCCAGCGCCCGCATCCGGTCCAGCCGCAGCACGGCCAGCCCGGCCTCGGTGAGCGTGCCGAGGTCGCCGCCGGAGCCCTTCACCCACAGCAGTTCGACGTCGGACCCGGTCACCGGGTCGGGTTCGGCACCCTTGCAGGAGGCGTTGCCGCCGGCGTAGTTGGTGATCGTCGGGTCGGCGCCGAGCCGGTGGCTGCGCTCGATCAGCTGGGCGACCTCAGGGTGCATGCTGGCTTCTCCTCAGCGTCAGGCGTGGCGTGGGTGTGCGCTGGTCGTGACCGTGGAGGTCAGGCGCCCCAGCCGGCGGCCTGGCCGTCGCGGCGTTCCTCGCGTACGCGCTCGGCGTGGCCGGTTCGACGGTAGGCGGCGATCGGGTCGGGGTCGAGACCGAACTCCTCGCGCACCTCCGCAAGCAGCGGCCGGACGTCGTTGTTGTAGGCGTCCATCACCACCGCGTTCGCGCCGAGCACGTCGCCGTCGCGTTGCGCGGCGGCGAGCGCGTCGGCGTCCACCAGCAGCGCCTTGGCGGTCGCCTCCTGGACGTTCATGATCGACCGGACCATCGCCGGCACCTTCGGCTCGAGGTTGTGGCACTGGTCGAGCATGAAAGCGATGTTGGCCGACGCCTCCAGCGCACCGGCCTGCACGATCTCGTGCATGATCCGGAACAGCTGGAACGGGTCGGCGGCACCGACCATCAGGTCGTCGTCGGCGTAGAACCTGCTGTTGAAGTGGAAGCCGCCGAGCTTTCCCTGCCGGAGCAGGAACGCCACGATGAACTCGATGTTCGTGCCCGGCGCGTGGTGGCCGGTGTCGACCAGCACCTGTGCCCGCTCGCCGAGGGTGACGCAGTGCGCGTACGACGTCCCCCAGTCGGGGATGTCGGTGGCGTAGAACGCCGGCTCGAAGAACTTGTACTCCACCAGCATCCGCTGGTCCGCACCCAGCCGGTCGTACGCGGCCGAGAGCGCCTCGGCGAGCCGGTCCTGGCGCGCGCGCAGCGAGTCCTGCCCGGGATAGTTGATCCCGTCGGCGAACCACAGGCTGAGGATCGAGGAGCCGGTGGCGTCCATGATGTCGACGCACTCCAGCAGGTGGGCAAGAGCCTTCTTGCGTACGGCCGGGTCGGGGTTGCAGACGCTGCCGAGCCGGTAGTCGTCCTCCTGGAAGACGTTGGGGTTGATCGCGCCGAGCCGGATGCCGGCGTTCTTCGCGTGCGCGGCGAGGTCGGCGTAGTCGTCCACCTTGTCCCACGGGATGTGCAGCGCCACGCTCGGCGCGACCCCGGTGAGCTTGTGGACCAGCGCGGCGTCGTCGACCTTCTCGTAGGCGTTGCGCGGAATGCCTTCCTGCGCGAAGACCTTGAACCTCGTGCCCGAGTTGCCGTACGCCCAGGACGGGGTCTCGATCTGCTGCGCGCGCAGGGCGGACTTGACAGTCTCGATCGTGGTGGCGGCCATACCCTTCATCTCCCGTTCAGCCGGCTCAGTCGAGGTGGAAGACCTCGGTGAGCGGTCGCATGTCGGTGTCGGCGCTGCCCGACTCCAGGTCCTCGAAGAAGTCCGCCATCTCGCTTTGCCAACGGCGGTTGATCTCCCGCTCCGCCATGCCCGCCTGGGCCGCCTCGAAGTCCTCGGTCTCGAGATAGCCGACCAGCAGCCCGTCGTCGGTCAGGAAGAGCGAGTAGTTGTGCCATCCGGTCTCCCGCAGCGCCTGCTGCATCTCCGGCCAGACGGCGTGGTGGCGTTGTCGGTACTCGTCCAGGCGGTCAGGCTTGACCCGCAGCAGAAAGCACACCCGTCGCACGGCACCGCCTCTCGTCGATGGTTCACGTGATCGACTGAATCGTTTCACGGATGGTAGGGACCTGCCGGGAACGCGGTCAACGACCGGGTCCCGGGCCGGACAGGCCGGTTCCGGAACGCATGGGAAGTCAGTTCGGCGCGCTCGGCTCGACGACTCCTCGCGTCCGGTCGCGGGCCGTCGCGGGATCACTGCGGTCCGCTGCCGGAGGTCCACCAACCGTGTGCGATCCGTCGCCGAACTGGACGTCAGTGCTCCAACTGGCGAGCTAGTGCGCAAGAAAACGCATTCACCTGGCACCATCGGGAGCGGACCACTGACGACCGGTGGGCAGCGTGGCGCAGACGCCGAGCAAGAGCCGAAGCGGACGCCGAGCAACCCCACCCGCGACACCTGGGAGCACATGGTGACCGAGGAAACCCTTCCCACGACCGGGCGGCCGGCGACGATCGCCATCCTGGGTGCCGGCAACCGCGGCTCCGTCTACTCCAGGTGGGTGGCGGCCCACCCCGAGCGGGCCAAGGTGGTGGCGGTCGCCGAGCCGCGTGACTACCAGCGCAAGACCCTCGCCGAGCTCCACGGCGTACCCCCCGAGCGCACCTTCTCCTCCTGGGCCGACCTGGTGGCCGCCGGCGATGCCGGCAAGCTGGCCGACGCGGCCGTCGTCGCCACCCAGGACAACGACCACATCGAGCCGGCCATCCGGCTCGCCGAGCAGGGCTACCACCTGCTGGTGGAGAAGCCGATGGCGCCGACCGAGGAGGGCTGCCGGGCGCTGCTGGACGCGGTCCAGCGCACCGGCGTGATGCTCGCCGTCTGTCACGTGCTGCGCTACACGCCGTACACCCAGCTGCTCAAGGAGGTGCTCGACTCCGGCCGGATCGGCGAGATCATGAGCATCCAGCACCTGGAGCCGGTGGGCTACTGGCACCAGGCGCACTCCTACGTACGCGGCAACTGGCGGCGCGAGGACGAGTCGTCGTCGATGCTGCTGGCGAAGTCCTGCCACGACATCGACTGGATCCGCTACGTCGTCGGCGCGCCGATCGAGAAGGTGTCGAGCTTCGGCCGGCTGTCGTACTTCAAGCGGGAGAACCAGCCCGCCGGTGCCGCCGACCGCTGCCTGGACTGCGCGGTGGAGCCCACCTGCGCCTACTCCGCGAAGAAGCTGTACCTCGGCATGATCCAGCGGGGCGAGACCGGCTGGCCGCTGCACACCGTCACCAACGACATCACCGAGGAGGGCGTCACCAAGGCGCTGGCCGAGGGACCGTACGGACGGTGCGTGTGGGCCTGCGACAACGACGTGGTCGACCACCAGGTCGTGTCGATGGAGTTCGCGGGCGGGGCCACCGGCACCTTCACGATGGTCGGCTTCGCGGAGAAGGGCCACCGGCGTACGCAGATCTTCGGCACCCAGGGCACCGTCGACTGCGACGGCGAGCACGTGACGGTGTTCGACTTCCTCACCGACCGGACCGAGGTGCTGTCGGTGCCGGCCACCGGACACGACGCGGGCTCCGGCCACGGTGGCGGCGACGCCGGCCTGATGGACTCCTTCACCGCCGCACTGGTCGCGGGCGACCCGTCGCTGATCAGGTCGGGTGGCCTGGAGTCGCTGGAGACCCACCTCGCGGTCTTCGCCGCCGAGCGGGCCCGGCACACCGGGTCGGTCGAGCCGGTCGACGTCCCCGTCGCTCGCGGCTGACGTCCTGTCAGTGGGGCTGGTTCGAGCGGACCCTCGACCAGCCCGCACTTCACCCGAGGCGGGTTCGGGGCAGAGCCTCGACCAGCCCGACGGCGGCTACTACAGTCCGGCGGCATGAAGCCTGCTGATCTTGGCCTGCTGCGTACTCCCGGTACGCCCGCCCTCTCCCCGGACGGGCGCACCGCGGTCGTGGCCGTCACCCGGCTCGATCTGGAAGCCGACGCCTACCGCGCCCAGCTGTGGGCCGTGCCGACCGAACCGACCGAACCGACCGAGCCGACCGAACCGACCGAGCCGACCGGGCCGACCGCCGAACCCGCCCGGCCGCTCACCCACGGCTGGAGCGACCAGGCGCCGGCGTTCTCCCCGGACGGGCGGTGGCTGGCGTTCCTGCGTACGGCCGGCAAGAGCGGCAAGGACGCCAGGCCGCAGCTGTACGTCCTGCCCACCGGCGGCGGCGACGCGCGCCAGGTCACCACTGTCGACCACCACCCGCTCGGCGCGGGCACCCCGGTGTGGAGCCCCGACTCCACCCGGATCGCCTACGTCGCGAGGGTTCCCGACGAGGGCCGCTACGGCACCCGGGAGGACGTCACGCCCGAGCAGGAGCCACCGCGCCGGATCACCAGCCTGCGGTACCGCCTGGACGGCGTGGGCTTCGTCCTCGACCGGCGCCCGCACGTGTTCGTCGTCGACCCGTTCCATGCCGAGCCGGTGCCGGTGCAGGTGACCTCGGGCGACTTCGACCACGCCGACGTCGCGTGGAGCCCCGACTCCGACCTGCTGGCGTTCACCAGCGCCCGCCACGCCGGCCGCGACCGCGACCTGCGCAGCGATGTGTTCGTGTGTACGCCGGACGGCAAGAACCCGCGCCAGGTCACCGACACCACGCTCGGTGTGGGCCAGCCGGCGTTCGGGCCGGACGGGCGCACGGTGTACTTCCTCGGCAGCGAGGTCGGCCCGGGCGGGCTGGACTTCGTGGCCCGGCACACCGGGCTGTACGCGGTGCCCGCCGACGCGGCCGAGGGCACGCCGAGGCGGCTCACTCCGGCCGAGACCCACCACCACGGTGACAGCACCGGTCGTACGGTCGTCACCGCGGACGGCGTGCTGTTCGGCAACGAGAACCGCGGCGCCGTTGACCTGCTGCTGGTCCCGTTCGACGGCGGCGAGCCCCGGACGGTGCTGTCCGGGCACCGGCAGGCCGTCGGCTTCGACGCCGCCGCGGGGGTGGTGGTGGCCACCGTCACCGCGGGCGACGGCGCCGGTGAGCTCGTCGCCGTCCGCGACGGGAGCGAACGGGTCCTCACCGCCTTCGGATCGGAGCTGGCGAGGACCGGCCGGGTGCGCGCCCCGGAGGAGCTGGACGCCACCGCACCGGACGGGTATCCCGTGCACGGCTGGCTCGTCCGGCCCGAGGGCCCCGGCCCGCACCCGGTCCTGCTGCTGATCCACGGCGGCCCGTTCGCGCAGTACGGCTGGAACCTGCTGGACGAGGCACAGGTCTACGCCGGCGCTGGTTACGCGGTGGTGATGGGCAACCCACGCGGCTCCTCCGGCTACGGCCAGGCACACGGCGCCGCCATCCGGTACGACGTCGGTGAGCGCTCCGCGGCCGACCTGCACGCGCTCCTGGACCACGCCCTCGCCACCAGCCCGGACCTGGACGCGGACCGTACGGGAGTGATGGGCGGGTCGCACGGCGGCTTCATGACCACCTGGCTGGCCGGGCACTCCGACCGGTTCCGGGCGGCGATCAGCGAACGCGCGGTCAACGCGGCGGACAGCTTCGTGGGCTCCAGCGACATCGGGTGGTACTTCGGGGAGCAGTACTACGGCGACGCCGACCTGCGCGCCCGAATGTCCCCGCTGGCCGGCGCCGACGGCATCTCCGTCCCGATGCTGATCATCCACTCCGAACAGGACTGGCGGTGCCCGGTCGAGCAGGCGCAGCGACTGTTCGTGGCACTGAAACTGCGGGGCGTGGAGACCGAGTTGCTGCTCTTCCCCGGCGAGGGGCACGAGCTGTCCCGGTCGGGTCTGCCCAGCCACCGGATCGCCCGCTTCGACGCGATCCTCGACTGGTGGGAACGCCACCTGCGTACCAGCCACAACGGCTAGATCACGTGCTCGCGGCGCCGGCTGCCGGAACGCACTCTGGTCCCCGCGCGCGGCTTCTGCGAGGATCACGTTTACAGCGATGTAATGATCGTCGCCGACGACGCCGACCCCGAACCACAGCACCGACCACGCAGGAGCCCCCGTGCCCGAGGAGCCCACCACCATGACCTCGACCTCGACCTCGACCTCGACAGCGACCTCGACGGCGACCTCGACAGGCCAGCCTCGACCGGAGTACCCGCGACCGCAGTTCGTCCGTCCCGACTGGCTCAACCTCAACGGACGCTGGCAGTTCGAGACCGACCGGGGCGACTCCGGCCTCGAGCGCGGCCTGGTCGAACGCGACCTGGGCGGTGAGATCCTGGTGCCGTTCTGCCCGGAGTCGGAGCTGTCCGGGATCGGTGACGTCGACTTCATGGAGGCGGTCTGGTACCGCCGTACGTTCGCGGTCCCCGAGCAGTGGCGCGGACGCGACGTGCTGGTCCACTTCCAGGCCGTCGACCACGACACCACGGTGTGGGCGGACGGCGCGGAGGTGGCCCGGCACCGCGGCGGCTCGACGCCCTTCAGCGCCAACCTCGGCGACGTCGCCGGCCGCGAGGTGACGCTCGTCGTCCGTGCCCGCGACCACCGGGCGGGCCCGCAGGCCCGCGGCAAGCAGTCCGACCAGTACGGCAACCATGACTGCCACTACACCCGGACCACCGGCATCTGGCAGACGGTGTGGCTGGAGCCGGTGCCGACGTCGCACCTGAACCGGCCGCGGATCACTCCCGACGTCGCCGGCAGCGCCTTCCACGTGGAGGTCCCGCTGGCCGGGCCGCGTCGCGGGCTCACCGTCAAGGCGACCTTGACAGACGACGCCGGCGTGGTGGCCACCGCGCAGGCGCGCGCCGACCTCGACCTCGCGGTCCGGCTCACGCTCGCCGTGCCGGCCGAGCGCCGCAAGCTGTGGTCGGTGGGCTCGGGCCACCTCTACGACCTGGCATTCGAACTCGTCGACGCCGACGGCACCGTGGTCGACCAGGCGACGAGCTACGCCGGACTGCGTTCGGTCAGCATCGACGGCAAGGCCGTGTTGCTCAACGGCGAGCCCGTCTTCCAGCGGCTGGTGCTCGACCAGGGCTACTACGCCGACGGGCTGCTCACCGCGCCCGACGACGCCGCCCTCGTCGCCGACATCGAACTCTCCCTCGCCGCCGGATTCAACGGCGCCCGCCTGCACCAGAAGGTGTTCGAGGAGCGCTTCCTCTACCACGCCGACCGGCTCGGCTACCTCGTGTGGGGCGAGTTCCCCGACTGGGGGTGCAACGTCGGGCGCGACGGCGACAACCAGCAGCCCACCGCGACGTACGTCACGCAGTGGCTGGAGGCGGTCGAACGCGACTACTCCCACCCCTCGATCGTCGGCTGGTGCCCGCTGAACGAGACCTGGCAGCGGATGCACGACCGGTTCACCGTGCTCGACGACGTGATGCGCGGGATGTTCCTGGCCACCAAGGCCGCCGACCAGTCCCGCCCGGTGCTGGACACCTCCGGCTACTCCCACCGAGTGCCCGAGACCGACATCTACGACTCGCACAACTACGAACAGAACCCGGCGAAGTTCGCCGAGGCGATGAAGGGCCTCGCCGAGGGCAAGCCGTACGTCAACGACGGCGGGCAGGGCAAGCCCTGGTCGGTGCCGTACGCCGGACAGCCCTACTTCTGCAGCGAGTTCGGCGGGATCTGGTGGAACCCCGACGCGCGTCCGGACGAGGACTCCTGGGGGTACGGCGAACGCTGCCGCACGCTGGAGGAGTTCTACGCCCGCTTCGAGGGACTGGTCGCGGTGCTGCTGGACGACCCGGACATGTTCGGGTACTGCTACACGCAGTTGACCGACGTCTTCCAGGAGCAGAACGGCGTCTACCGCTTCGACCGGTCGGAGAAGTTCGACCTCGAACGCGTTCGGGCCGCCCAGACGCGTACGGCGGCGATCGAGAAGGGCCGCGGCTGACCACAGCCGGCTCGGGTATGTCCTCGTCGGCCGGGGCCGGGCGAAACCGTCCGGCCCCGGCCGGACCCGTCCGGCCCCGGCCAGTCGCGCACCGACCGCGAACCCCGACCGGCCGGTGCGCGTCCCACTGCCATGACCACTGATCCCGTCGCCGTCCTCACCACCGGCGTGGACAGCTTCTCGCCGTACGTGCAGGAGTCCGGTGAGTTGCACGACCCGGTGTTCGACGAGCCCACGCAGTACGGCACCGCCTACCACGCGTACTGTCAAGCCGTCCTTGCCGAGGCCGGTCCGGCCGAACACCGCGCCGGGCGGCTGGCCCGGGCCGGGCGCGGGCTGGACGCGGCCCTCGCCCACACCGAGAACCCCGACCTCCCGCCGACCGGTGCTTCCTTCTCCCGCGCCGACGGCTCGGTACGACGGTCCAACCACCGCGACTTCACCTGGCCGCCGATCCTGAAGACGTTCCGCGTCCTGCGGGATGCCGGTGACGAACGGGCGACGGAGTTCGCCGACCGGATCGCCGCGGTGGACATCATGCGGTCGTTCCGTTCCAGGCCGCCGTCCAACTGGGCGTCGGTGTGGCTGTCCGGTGAGTGGATCCGCATCCGGGAAGGACTCTCGCCGTTCTCCACCCGCGACGTGGACGAGTGGCTGGCGATCTTCCTGACCGACCTGCTTCGTCCGGAGGACGGCTTCTACTTCGAGCCCGGCAAACCGAACTCCTACGACCTGTTCACCCGCCTGCACGTGGCGGACCTGCTGGCCGAGGGGTACGACGGCAGGCACCGCCCCGCGCTGGAACGGCTGATGGAGACCGGTCTGGACCGCAGTCTCGCCGTGCAACTGTCCGACGGGTCGCTGGCTTCCGCGCACCGCAGCGCCGGGCAGACGTGGACGCTCGGCGCCCAGGTCGCGTACTTCACCCACGCGCGGGCATACTTCACCGCCCGGCAGGTCGCCGAGGACACAGAGAACACCGAGGACACGGTGCGCGCGGATCGGGCCGCCGAGGCCGCCACCCGGGCGTACGTGTCAATGCGGCGTTGGCAGCGGCCGGGTGCAACGTTCAGCCCGGTGGAGAACGTGCTGCCCGAGGGCTGGCGGGTTGGGTACGAGGCCTACACCGCCGACGGCCACTACGCCAACCTCGCCCTGGCGTTCCTGGCCACCGCGGTCCGGGCTGGGTTCACCGCCGACGCCGCACCGGCTACGGATCGGCCGCCCGCGACGCGGGTGGAGCACGCACTGACCTTCCGTGGCGTGGCGAGCGCCGGCCGCTACTCGGTCGCGGTCAACGCCGATCCGGCGCCGGCGTACGACGGGTTCGGGATCACCGACCTCACCGTCGGACCGGACCGGTACCTGCAGTTCGCGTCCAGCGTGCGGCACGTGGAGAGTGGGCGTTTCCTCAACCTGGGAACGGCGTTGCGCTCGGGAGGCGTTCGCGGCGGCTTGGACGTGCTGGCCCAGCGCACCTTCACCCTGGACGCGCCGATCGAGCCGCTCGACACCCCGTCCGGTGGCTGCCGGGCCGGCCTGCGGCTGCGGGGACGCGCCGATGGTGACGACGCGACGCCGTACCACCTCGAGGTCGGCGTGCACGACGACGGCGTCCACGTGGCGGAGGCCACCCCGGGCGTGGTGGGTGAGCGGAGCCTGCTGGTGCCGTACCTGCGAGACCCCGGCACCGGTGTGCACACAGAGGTCGAACGCACCCCGGACGGCGTACGCCTCGTGCACGGCACGGAGGTCCTCGCGGTGACCGTCGAGGCTCCGGTACTGACGATGGTGCACCTGCCCCACGGGTTCGAGAACCGCCGCGGCCTGTGCGGCCTCGTCCGCCACGACCTGGCCGGCGTGCACGACGCCGTGCGCTTCACCGTCGCCGTCGAACGCTGACCACCTGCCCGCCGAGCCGCATCGGCCCGGCGTGGGTCAACGTCGCCAGAGCGGAACGCGACCGGGCCCCGCATCGCTGGAAGCGATGCGGGGCCCGAAGACCACCAGGGAGGGCGGAACTCAGTCGCGCAGGTCCAGCCAGCGCACCTCGTCCGGAGTCAGCTCCACCTGCAGGCCGGGCAGCGAGCTGTGCGTCTCCGCCAGCGCCCGCGGCCCGATCAGCGGGAACGTCGGGAAGTCCTGGTGCAGGACGTACGCCAGCGCGATCGCGGTCGGGTGCACGCCACGCTTCTGCGCCAGCGACGTGGCCCGCGCCAGCCGCTCGAAGTTGTCGTCGCTGTACCAGCAGCGCACCAGTTCGGCGTCGGAGCGGTCCTCGGGCTTGGCCCGCCCGGTGAAGAAGCCCCGCGCCTGGCTCGACCAGGGCATCAGCGCCAGCTGGTTCTTCTCCAGCCACTGCCGGGACTCGTCGTCGCTGACGGCCAGGCAGCCGGCCCAGGGAACGTCCAGCGCCCTTGCCAGGCTGAAGTTGTTGCTCACCGCAACCATGGGTTGACGGCCGTTGGCCTCGGCGTAGGCGTTCGCCTCGGCGATGCGCTCGAGGGTCCAGTTCGAACCGCCGAACGCCTTGATCCGGCCGGCACGGTAGTGCTCGTCCAGCACGTCGACGAACTCACCGACCGGGTAGTCGGTGTTGTCCCGGTGCATGAAGTAGACGTCGACGTAGTCGGTCTGCAGCCGCTCCAGCGACTCGTGCAACTGCCGGGTGATCGACTCCGGGTCGCAGTGCGGGGTGTGGGCACCCTTGCCGATGACCACCACGTCCTCGCGGACGCCACGGTTGTGGATCCACTGCCCCAGCACGCGTTCGCACTGCCCACGGCCGTAGATGTAGCCGGTGTCGAAGGTGGTGCCACCCCGCTCGAAGAAGTCGTCGAACATCGCGGTGCCGTGCGACAGGTTCATCTGGTTGTCCACGCCCATCACCAGGCGGGAGACCTGCTTGTCGACACCGGTGATCCGGCCGTACTTCATGGTGTGGTCGTCACGTCGGCGCAGCGGCCGCCGGTGCACCGTGGGCCGGTTCGCGTCCAGCCGCTCCGCGGGGTACTCCAGCCCGATCGCGGCCCGCCAGGCGTCCAGGGTGGCCGCCGTGCCGAGGGAGTCCGCCCAGGTCATCGCCGGCGCCTGCCGGTCGGCCAGGTGCGCGGCCACCGTGTCGGCCTCGGCCGCGTACAGCGGAACCGTCTCCACCTCGACGTGCCGGTCGTCCTCGCCGATGCGGTGGACCTCGATGCCCGCGCTGCTTCCGTCGCGGGCCGGCAGCCACGGGTTGGGCACCACGAGGTAGCCCTCGCTGCCGACCACCCGGACGACGTTCTCCGCCGACTTGCGGATACCGGTCACCACGTGTGCGGACACACCGCCGGGGAACGTGAGGCTGGCCGCGGCCCACTCGTCGACGCCGGTCTCACCGACCCGGCCCACCGCGCTGACCGACGTGGGCTCGGCGAACGGCTCGCCGGTCGCGACGCCGGCGATCAGCCGGGCCATCGTGACGGGGTAGCCGCCCACGTCGAGGATGCCGCCGCCGGCGAGCTCGGGGTCCCACAGCCGGCTGCCCGGGTTCGGCGACCCGCCGAACGCGAACGACGCCTCGATCTGGTGGACCTTCCCGATCGCGCCGCCGCGCAGGAGGTCCAGCAGGGCCGCGGTCTGCGGCACGCAGCGGTACATGAACGCCTCCATCAAGAAGACGTCATGCTCACGGGCCGCCTCGATCACGGCCATCGTCTCGGCGTGGTTCACGGTCAGGGGCTTCTCGCACAGGATGTGCTTGCCCGCCTCGGCCGCCCGGATCGCCCACTGCGCGTGCTGCGGGTGCGGGGTCGAGATGTAAACCGCGTCGACCTCGTCGTCGGCGAGCAGCTCATCGTAGCTGCCGTAGCCGCGGGCGCCTCCGAACTCCGCGGCGAACGCCTTCGCCTTGTCGAGGTCGCGGCTGCCCACCGCCACGAGCACGCCGGTGCTCGACGCCGGAAGGTCTCCTGCAAATCGGCGGGCGATGTTGCCCGGGCCGAGAATTCCCCAGCCCAGCTTCCCGTCCGCACGTGTGATGTCTGGTGCCATGAGGCCAAGCCTTCCAGGCTGTCCGCCCAACCTTCGCGCCGAGCCGCTACCGGTCGCCGGACTGGCCGAACTCGGACACCGCTGGGCGGGGTTGGCGGTTTTCGGCGACCCTGGGTCCTCTCCACCAACCCCGGCGTGTTCGGCAGTGTGATCGACCCTTGCCAGATGCGGGGCTCGATGTCATCTTCTGGTGCTCACACGGGGTCAGCTAAGTGTGCGGAGCGCGACGATCAAGCGCGACGACCAGAAGGAGTGCGATGGTCATGCCGGCAGCACCCATCTCGCGCCGACGGGCGATCCAGGCCCTCGGCGGGCTTGGCCTGGGCGCGATGGGCCTCCTCACCGGGGGCTGCACGTTCACCAAGGGCACGCCGCCCATCACCGACGTCGGCCTGGACAAGAAGCCGGCACCGGGCCGGAAGGCCAACATCGAGGTCTACAGCGTCTGGGGTTCGACCGTCGGAGCGGGGATGGTCAACCTCGCGAAGAAGTTCGAGCAGGCCCAGCCCGACATCGGCGTACGCGTGACCTACGCGCCGGCCGGGATGGGCGGCGGTGCGGTCCAGCAGAAGCTGTTCACCGCCATCGCCGGCGGCAACCCACCCGACGTCGGTCAGCTCGTTCCGTCGCAGGCACCGCAGTGGGTCGAGCTCGGCATCATGACCGATCTCACCGACCGCTACCGCGCGGCCGGCCTCTCCCAGGACGACTTCTTCCCGCCGGTCTGGGAGAGCGTCACGTACAAGGACAGGGTCTGGCAGATGCAGTGGGACGCCGACCCGAACTTCCCGTTCTTCTGGAACAAACAGCTCTTCGAACAGTCCGGACTGGACCCGGAGAAGCCGCCGAAGACGTTGGACGAGGTGGACGAGTACTCCGCGAAGATCCTGAAGAAGTCCGGCGCCAACGTCACCAAGATCGGGATGATCCCCTGGGACTCCTACGGTTACTCCAACTCGCTGTTCACGTGGGGCTTCGGCTTCGGCGCGGAGTTCTACGACAAGGAACGCGAGGAGGTCACCCCCGACCACGAGTACGCCGTGAAGGCGCTGGAGTGGATCGTCAAGTACGCGCAGTCGGTGGGCGGCGCCGACCGGGTGACGGTGACCCCGCCGGGCCTGCAGCTGCACCCGTTCAGCACCGGCAACATCGGCATGGCTCCGTTGGTCGCACCGAACTACCGCGACATCAAGACCAACGTCAAGGACATGAAGATCGGCGCCGCACTGCTTCCCTTCGAGCCGCCCGGCGCGAAGGCACCCGGCGCCGGTGCCTGGATCGGCGGCTGGGGGATGTTCATCCCGGCGACCGCCCGGCACAAGGACGAGGCGTGGGAGTTCCTGCGCTGGGTCGGCGCCACCGACGAGGGCACCAAGGCCCAGTGGGAGACGATCGGGTTCCCGCCCGGCTATCGCAAGGCCGCGGTCCTCGCCGAGATCCGCGACGACCCGGTGATGGCACCGTTCTACGACGTCCTCACCACCGCCACCAACATCCGCCCGCCGGTGCCGGTGGCCGACTTCTACTTCACCCAGCTCGACGAGCAGATCAGCAACGCCGTGCTCGGGTTGAGCACACCCATCCAGGCCCTGCGCACCGTCAAGGAGAACGTCATGAGCGAGTGGGACAGGTTCCGGAAGGAGGTTCAGGCATGACCGCGACCTCGGCACCGCCGACACGGCCCGGCCGACGACCGAACACCAGGCGGCCCACCCGCACGCCCCAGCAGCGCCGCAACTTCTTCTGGGGCCTGGTCTTCACCTCACCGGCGATCATCGGGCTGCTGTGGTTCACCGCCTACCCTGTGCTGGTGTCGCTGTACTACAGCTTCACCTCGGCCACCATGATGAAGCCAGCGAGGTGGCTGGGACTCGGCAACTACCAGTCGCTGCTGTCGGACTCGACCTGGTGGGACTCGCTCGGCAACACGCTCTACTACATCGTGGTGAGCGTGCCGCTGGGCATCGTGGTGGCGTTGTTCCTCGCCATCCTGCTCAACCTGAACATCCGCGGTCAGTCGATCTACCGGGTGATCTTCTACCTGCCGGCGATCGTTCCTCTGGTGGCCTCGGCCGTGGTGTGGTTGTACGTCTTCAACCCGCAGTACGGCGTCTTCAACACCGTCCTCGGATGGTTCGGCATCACCGGCCCGGGCTGGCTGGCCAGCCCGGTGTGGGCGATGCCGGCACTGATCATCTTCAGCACCTGGGGCGCGGGCAACCTGATGATCATCCTGCTGGCGGGCCTGCAGGACGTGCCTCAGGACCTGCACGACCAGGCCAAGGTCGACGGCGCGGGGATGTTCCGGCGCTTCCGGCACGTGAGCCTGCCGTTCCTCAGCCCGCACCTGTTGTTCGCCCTGGTCACCGGCCTGATCGCGGGCTTCCAGTTCTTCACCCCGGTCTTCGTACTGACCAACGGCACCGGTGGGCCGGCGGGCAAGACGCTCGTGTCCGGGCTGTACCTGTACCAGAACGCGTTCCAGTTCTTCAAGGTCGGCTACGCGAGCGCGATCGCCTGGGTGCTGTTCATCATCGTCGGCCTGGGAACCGCGCTCGTCTTCCGCTTGGTCGGCCGGCGCGTCTACTACGGCGGAGCATAGGAGGGCCTGGAGAAGATGGCTGTCGCACAACGCACCGCCCTCCCCGCTCAACGCGGCACAGGGTGGAACAAGCTCGCCGAGAAGATCGTCGCGCACGCGCTCCTGATCGTGGTCAGCGTGATCTTCATGGTGCCGTTCTTCTGGATGGTCTCCGGCTCACTGAAGACCGGCGTCGACCTGAACGCCTTTCCGGTGGTGTGGTTTCCCAAGACGCTGACGATGGAGAACTACATCGCCGGGCTGCAGGTGTTCCCGTTCGCCCGCTACCTGTTCAACACGCTGGTGATCTGCGCGTTCTCCATGCTCGGCGCGGCGCTGTCGAGCTCGTTCGTGGCGTACGGGCTGTCGCGGATCGAGTGGCGGTGGCGCACACCGTTGTTCGTGGTGATCCTCTCCACGATGATGATCCCGTTCTACGTCACGATGGTGCCGCTGTTCACGATGTTCCGTGCGATCGGGTGGACCGACACCTATCTACCGTTGATCGTTCCGCACTTCTTCGGCGTGCCGTTCTACATCTTCCTGCTCCGGCAGTTCTTCATGAGCATCCCGAAGGAGATGTCGGAGTCGGCCCGCATGGACGGCGCCAACGAGCTGGTCATCTACTGGCGGATCATCCTGCCGCTCGCCAAGCCCGCCTTGGCAGCGGTGGCGTTGTTCCAGTTCCTCACGTCCTGGAACGACCTCCTGGGCCCGCTGATCTACCTCAGCAACGCCGACCACTACACGCTCTCGCTCGGACTGACCTTCTTCAGCAGCGAGTACAGCTCGCAGTTCGGTCCGCTGATGGCGGCCAGCACGGTGGTGGTGATCCCGGTGATCGTGGTGTTCTTCTTCGCCCAGCGCACGTTCATCCAGGGCATCACCCTCACCGGCGTCAAGGGCTGACCGCGGCCGGCGTCGAGCCTCGTCAACCCGAACCTGCCACAAACTGAAGAGCCAGAACCCCAGCAGGAACCACGACCGCCCGGCCGAGACCATTCGGCCGGGCGTTCGCGTTGCACTTTTCGTCACGCTCGGTGGTAATTCCCGCCGGATTCTCGGCTCACCACGCCGATCACAAGCTGGTAACGATCCCACATCCACCGTCCACCATTCTGGAAACCGCTCTCCGAGCACGAGCTCCACCCACAGGCTCCGCCCACAAAAAAGCCGTTGGGCGGGTGCCGGTACGACACCCGCCCAACGGGAGGTTCAGTAGGCGACCGACAGGCCGAGCGCTTCGTTGCGCTGCGACTCACCGGCGCGGGGGAAGGCTGCTTCGAACCCTGCTGGGGGTTCTTAGATCAGCCCGTTCCTCGCGGCCCAAGCGACGACCTGAATTGGCGCCCGAGCACCGAGTCGGTCGCAGAGCGCCCGCGAACGCCGGCGCACCGTCCGATCGGAAAGCGCTAGCCGACGCGCGATGGCTTCCACCGGAAGCCCGTCGGCCAGCAGTGCCAGGAGCCTGATCTCGTCGTCGGTCACGCGGCGCCTTAGGTCGGTCGTCGTCGTGACGTGACTTGGAACGTGACTCGGAACATGACTGGGAACATTGTGATGCGTCGTGGTGACAGCTGGCGCACTGTAGATGCCCTCATTGGCGACACCAGCCGGTCGAAGAGCCCTCACTACGCCATGGCTGAGATCTGACATGCCCATCCGCCTTCGCGTTGACCCCGTACCCTGCGTTCGCGTTAACCCCGTGTTAAAAGAAGCGGCCTGAGTCGTTTCAATGTCCACCTAAGGTACGGGGGCGGCCCCGCCTAGTCAACGGTCGGACGCACGCTGTTCCCGACTACTTCCCGCTATCAATAAACGCTTCGTGAGCAGCCCAACTCGCGTTGTGACATTGCGTTCGTTTCCTACAGGTAACGCCGACCACGCTACGCCGACACCGTCCGATGACTGCCGTTTCACGCCCGGTGACCTTGACGCGTAACCGCCGTGAAATCAGTGGCCCATCCACTTCCGGAAACGGACACCGGAAAGCGAACGGCCCCCACACCGTGCGGTGTGGGGGCCGTTCGTGACGTCGTGCGTCGAACGCTTCAGGCCACGTCTCAGGCCACGTCGGGGGTCGCACCCTCTGGTACGGCCGCCGGCCGCTCCACCGTGCTGTCCACCTCGACCGGAGCGCCGCCCTGGGCGCCGGACTCCAGCAGCGACTCCATCACGTCGAGCACGTGGAAGGCGAGCTCGCCGCTGGCCCGGTGCGGGCCACCGTCGCGGATCGCCCGCGCCATGTCGCCCAGGCCGTAACCACGACCGGAGTCGGCGTACCCACCGGCCACCTTCGCCGCCGACCACTCGCGGCTGCCCGGCTTGAACACCTCGACGTCACCGGCGAAGCCGTTCGGGTCGGGCACGGACAGCGAGCCTTCGCTGCCGTAGACCTCGATGCGGGGCAGCTTGGCGCCCCACACGTCGAAGCTGGTGACGATCGAGGTGAGGACTCCGGACTCGTGCTCGAGGACGCCGGTCACGTGCGTGTCCACCTCGACGGAGAACGTCGTACCCTCCTTCGGCCCGCTGCCGACGGTGCGTTCCTGCTTGGCCCGGCCGACCCGCCCGGTCACCCGGGCGATCGGCCCGAGCAGGTTGATCAACGCACTGAGGTAGTAGGGGCCCATGTCGAGCAGGGGGCCGCCGCCCGGCTTGTAGTAGAACTCCGGGTCCGGGTGCCACGGCTCGGGGCCGGGGCTGACGAAGAACGCGGTCGCCGCGGTCGGCGCACCGATGTCGCCGCGGTCGAGCAGGGCCCGGGCGGTCTGCGTACCGGTGCCGAGCACGGTGTCGGGCGCGCAGCCGATCCGCAGGCCGGCCTGGGCGGCGACGTCGAGCAGCGGCCGGGCCTCCTGCCGGGTGGCGGCCAGCGGCTTCTCGCCGTAGACGTGCTTGCCCGCACCGAGCGCGGCCAGCGCCACCGAGGCGTGCGCGGCCGGGATGGTGAGGTTGAGAACGGCCTCCACCTCGTCGTCGGCGTACAGCTCGTCGGGTGTCAGCGCCCGCACGCCGTACTTTTCGCCGGCGGCCTTGGCCCGCGAGATGTCCAGGTCGGCGGCGGCCACGACCTCGGTGCCCGGCAGCTTCGCCAGGTGCTCGAAGTACGTCCTGCTGATCGTGCCGGTGCCGACGACGCCAACCTTCAGCGGCTCGCCCATAGCAATCCTCTCTCGATGATCGTGCGGACCTCGGGGGTGTCGAGGTCGTCAAGCTTGTGACCGACCGTACAGACGAAGACCCGGCCCGAACCCCAGGGCTTGGTCCACACGGCCGGCATGGTCGCGCCGTCGATCCAGGGGTAGTCCGGGTGCGCGGCGAAGGTCGTGGACGCGAGCACGTCGATGCTCGGGTCCGCGTGTACGTAGTACTGCTCGGTGTGCACGGCGAACCGGTCGACACCCGCGACGATCGGGTGGTCGGCGCGCTCGGGAAGCACCTTGACGTCGTAGTCGACGAAGCCGCCCGGGTGGCAGATGAACTGCCCGCCCACCATGAAGTTGTACTCGAGGTCGGCGCGGAAGGCGTCGGCGATGCCGCCGTGCCAGCCGGCGAGCCCGGTGCCCGATCGCACGGCCGTGTCCAGGCCCTTGCTCTGCTCGGGGGTGATCTGACCCATGGTCCAGCACTGCACGACCAGGTCAGTCGAGGCGAGCAGGTCGGCGTCGAGGTAGGAGTCCAGGGTGTCGGAGACCTCCACGGTGTAACCGCTCTCCCGCAGGAACGGGACGAAGCGGTCGGTTGCCTCCACGGGCACGTGGCCATCCCAGCCTCCGCGAACGACCAGCGCGCGGCGCGATCCGGCGGGACCCTGCGATGTTGTCACGGGCGTCAGCTCCTCCTGTGCGAGCCCAAAAGCGAGGGCTCGACGGTATGGCGCGCGGTCACGCAGGGCAACGCCGCCCCCCTGCACGTTCAGCATGTGAGAACCGCCCCCGCACGGGGTGTCCGGAGCTCGCCAGCGGCCGATCCCGTTGTGGCGTTGGCGGCAGGCGCCCGACGGAGCCTCGCGAGGTGCCGCGTGGCTGAAATGTGCCAGCCTGCCGCCGCACGGTTTACGACTGCGGGTGAGCGCGGCCATACTCCCCGTTGACCGGACCGCCGGCCGGTCTCGGGGGGTCGCGGCCCGGTCGGATCGCGACGCGGTTTCCGGCGGGACGTCGACGTCTCCGGGAGCCTCCATGCGTACTCGCGTGTCCGCCGCCCTGGTCGCGGTGTGCGCACTTCTCACCACCCTGCTCTCTCCCGGCGTTCTGCTCTCCCCCGCCGTCGCCGGTGCGGCGCCGCCGAACTCCGGCGGTGGTGGCCAGGCCGGCGGTGGCGGCGAAGCCGGCGCGGGTGCCGGCCCGCGGTCCCCGTCGGCGGTGGTCACCCTGGTCACCGGTGACGTCGTACGCCTGGACACCGCACGCGGGCAGGACACCGCGACGCTCGTACGCCCGGCGACGGGCGGTGCAGCGGGCGGCGCGGCGGGCTACCACTCCTACACCGACCCGGCCGGTGACGCCCACTTCGTTCCCGAGGCCGCCCGGCCGCTGGTCGGCACCGGGCGGCTGGACCCGGCCTTGTTCGACGTCTCCGCTCTGGTGCGCCAGGGCTACGACGACGCGCACGCGTCCGCGCTGCCGCTGATCCTCAGCTATCCCACCGCGACCGCGTTGTCGCGGGCGGCCACGCCGTCGGCGGCCAGGTCGACGGCCCGGCTGGACGCGGCCCACGCCGGTGCGGTGTCCGTACGCAAGCAGGACGCCGCGGGCTTCTGGTCCGGACTCACCGGAGCTCCCGCGAACGCCCGGCGTCCTGGCCCCACAGGCGCGGCCACCGCGCTGACCGGCGGCGTCCGCAGGGTGTGGCTGGACGCGAAGGTGCGGGCGAGCCTGGACCAGAGCGTCCCGCAGATCGGCGCACCGGCGGCCTGGCAACGCGGCCTTGACGGCTCGGGCGTCGAAGTGGCGGTCCTCGACACCGGCATCGACGCCACCCATCCCGACTTCGCCGGACGGATCGAGGCGACCCGCGACTTCAGCGGAAAGGGCAACGTCGTCGACGGGGCCGGGCACGGTACCCACGTCGCGTCCACCGTGCTCGGGTCGGGTGCCGCCTCGGACGGCCGCTACCGCGGCGTCGCGCCCGGCGCTCACCTGCTGGTGGGCAAGGTGCTCGGCGACGACGGCTCCGGCTCGATGTCGCAGGTGATCGAGGGCATGCAGTGGGCGGCGAGCGAGGGCGCCGACATCGTGAACCTCAGCCTGGGTGGCGATCCGTCCCGCGGCGACGACCCGGTGAGCCAGGCGCTGGACGACCTGTCCGGCAGGTACGGCACGTTGTTCGTGGTCGCGGCGGGCAACTTCAACCCGTACCAACCGGACAGCAAGTTCGTGACCTCGCCCGGTGCGGCCGACGACGCGCTCACCGTCGGCGCCGTGTCCAAGCAGGACCGGATGTACACCGGCTCACGCCGGGGACGGCTCGGCGACACCGCGGTCAAGCCGGAGGTGGTCGCGCCAGGTGTGAGCATCACCGCCGCGCAGGCCGCCGGCACCGGCGACGGCGGGCCGTACACCACGATGACCGGCACCTCGATGGCGACGCCGCACGTCGCCGGGGCCGCCGCACTGTTGCTGCAGGAGCATCCCGGCTGGACGCCGGCCGATGTCAAGGCCGCCTTGACATCGACGGCCGTACGTGTCAACGGCGCGACGGTCGTCGACCAGGGTGCCGGCCGGATCGACGTCGACCGCGCCACCCGGCAGCAGGTCCGGGTCGACCAGGGCACCTTCGACGCGGGCTACTTCGCCCGGCCGTACGACGAGTCGGCGATGGTCGTCAAGAAGACCTTGACATACCGCAACGACGGCAAGGGGCCGGTCACCCTGCACCTGTCCACCACGCTGACCGACCAGCGAGGGCAGCCTGCCGACGCCTCCGGCCTCACCGTCACGCCGGCGCAGCTGACCCTGCCGGCCGGTGGGTCCGGCCAGGCCACCGCGACCGTGGACGCCCGCACGATCGAGGCGAGCACCTACACCGGCGGGGTGGTCGCCACCGCCGCGGCGGACCCCGACGGCGCCGACCTGACGATTCGTACCACCGTCGGCTTCTACAAGCAGGACGACACGGTGGACATCTCGGTGAAGGCGCTGGACCGGCACGGACGTCCGGCCTACGCCACGCTGCGGATGGCGCCGTACCGCAAGGAGGACTTCGACGGGCGCTACTACCCCGACTACTTCTACCTCGACCCGGGCGAGACCGAGCAGCTTCGGCGGGTGCCCGAGGGTGACTACAACCTCTGGGCCGACATCCTCACCTTCGACGAGTCCGGGCGGTACGTCGAGGAGCACAGCGTCGTCAGCATCCCGCGGGTACACGCGTACGCGCCGAACTTCGCGATCGTCCTCGACGCCCGCAAGGCCGAGCCGGTGCGACTGGCCACGCCACGAGCGTCGACCGTCCGGTCGCTGGCGCTGTCGTGGTGGCGGGGCACACCCGGAACGCCGTACCGCAGCTTCGACGCCCTCGGCGTCATGGTCGGCGACGGCTCACCGGAGAAGGTGTCGGTGGCCGGCACCGACCGGGTGGACGACGCGCCGTTCGTGGTGACCACCGCCTTCGACGCCGGACCGTCAGTGCTCACCGCGCGGATCGTCGGCGGCGCGCGCCCACCGGGCAACGGCGTCCTGCACCCGGTCTGGGAGGGCGGGCCGCCGATCGACGGCACGGCGCTGATGGCCGCCGCGGACGCGGGAACCGCGAGCCCGGACGACCTGGCCGGGGCCGACCTGCGCGGCAGGCTCGCCGTGGTCCGGGAGAGCGCCGACCTGCCGTACTCCGACCAGGTTTCCGCCGTGGTGGCGAAGGGTGCGCGGGCGGTCCTGCTCACCTCGGCCGAGCCTGGTGTGTTCTGGCCGGCCGTCGGCGGCCCGGTGCCGGTGCTGGCGGCACCGAAGTCCGACGGTGACGCGCTGGTCGCCGCTCTGCGTGGCGGCTCGGCTTCGGTGCGGTTCGTGGGCGAGCCGGTCGCGCCGTACTCCTACGACGTCGCCTTCGTGGAGCAGGGGCAGGTCCCACGGCAGCTCACCTACGCCGTCCGCCCGGGCGACGTCGCGCAGGTCGACGTACGCCTGCACACCACCGGCACCGGCGAACGCGGCTGGCGCCTGCACAACTTCGTCGCCGCGGCCTGTGGGTGCGGATCGACCCTGGTGGCCGACTACCTGCCCGCGCTCGGCCACACCAGGACCGAGTACGTCACGGCACGCACGGACGTGGGCGTCCAGCCCAGTTGGCAGTACCTCTACGACAACCCCGGCGACGTGATGTACACCCGGGACCTGCCGGCCTACCAGCCCGGACAGCGCACCGGCGAGGACTGGCTGGCCGCGCCGTTCTCCCCCGGACCTGCCAACTCCGAGTTGACACTGAGCGGCGCGCGGCGGGCGAGCACACGGTTCGGCGACACACTGACCTACGACGTCGCACCCTGGACCGACTCGGCCGGGCACTGGACGCCGTCGCTGGCGCCGGCGACCTCCCAGAGCCGGCTCTACCGGGACGGCACGCTGATCGCCTCCAGCGACTTCGGGTTGCGGGGTTCGGCGCAGGTGCCGGCCGCCGCGTCGAGCTACCGGCTGGAGACCGAGGTCGAACACGACGGAACGGTCTTCGGCCTGTCCACCCACACCCGCTCGGCCTGGACGTTCCGCTCCGCCGGCAACGGCGGCCAGTACGTCCTGCCGCTGGTCGACGTCGACTACACCGGCGTGGTGGAGGTGGGCAGCGACCGACCGGCGCTCGACCTCACCAACACCGCGGCCGACGACCGCGACGTCTCGCTCCGGCTTCGGGTGGGACACCAGCTCGGGTCCGTCGCGCCGTCGGTGCGGTCGGTCGCGGTCCAGGTCTCCTTCGACGAGGGCGCGACCTGGCGGCAGGCGACCGTGCGGCCCGCACTGGGTGACGGCGACGCCGCCGGCTTCACCGCGACCTACCACCACCCCCGGGTACGGGGTGCGGGTTCGGTGTCGCTGCGGGTCACCGCCGACGACGGGGCGGGCGGCAGCGTGGACCAGACGCTGGTCCGGGCGTACCACCTGGCCCATCGCTGAGCACTGGAACCGGCACCGGGCGGCGAGCACCGGCGGTGGGCACGGGCGGGGAGCCCAGGGTGAGCGGGGGCCTAAGGTGAGCGGATGCCCGCTCCCGCGTTCGAGGTCGTCTGCGAGGTCGAGCCGCCCGCGCGGCCGGACCTCGCCCACGTCCGCCGGCAGATAGATGTGCTGGGTCCGGTCGCCGACGCGTTCCTCGCGCCGGACAACCATCTCGGCCGGGCGACGATCTCCAGCGTCGCCGTCGCGCACGAGATCCAGCGCGCCGGCGGCCGCGGGCTGGCCTGCCTGAACGCCCGGGACCGCAACCTGCTCGGCCTGCGCCGCGACCTGCTCACCGCCGCGGCGTACGGCGTCGAGCGGTTCGTGTTCGTGTACGGCGACAAACCCACCTCCGGCAACCGGACCGGCGACCTGACGGTGCGCGCCATGCTGGAGGAGGTGCGGCGGTTCGCCGAGGAGCCGGAGCTACGGGCCGGCGGGTTCCGCGCAGGCGTCGCCGCCGGGCCGGGCCCGCTGCCGGCGTGGAAGCGGGCGGCGGACTTCGTGTTCGCGCAGGTGGGTTTCGACGTGGCCGAGCAGGTGCGCTGGCGGGAGGCGCACGGGCCGGACTGCCCGGTGTACGCCGGGGTGCTTGTGCTCTCCAGCGAGGCGATGGCCCGCCGGCTCGCGGCGAGCATCCCCGACCTCGACATCCCCGAGGAGCTGATCCGCCGGGTCGGGCAGGACCGTCAGGCCGGCGTCGAGGCGGCGTGCGAACAGGTCGAGCGGATCCGGGACAGCGGCGCCTTCGACGGCGTGCACCTCGTCACCGGCGTGCGCTTCCGCCCGATGGCCGAGGAGCTCACGCGGCGCGGATTCGGGAAATCCGGGAGCTCGGGCCTGACGGAGGGCGTCAGAGCCGGGCGGAGACCGGCCCTTCCACAAGACAGCGGTCCCGGGCCCGGTCCAGCAGCACGGTGAGCCCCGACCAGTCGGGCACGTAGTCGGGCCACACCCGCGCGGCGAGGTCGTCGAAGAGGCCCGCCGAGGCGTCCACCAGGTCGAGCACGCTGTCCCGGCCGGAGTCCTGCTCGGGCATCAGGTCGAGGACGTGGTCCCAGACCTCGTTGCCGGCCCCGCCGAACCGGTGGTGCGCGGTCTTCTCCGCCCGGTCGCGCAGGAGCATGGCGAGGACCAGGCACAGCCGCGGCAGCTCGAGCGCGAGGTGGCCGCCGATCAGCAGGTCGTCACGGGCGTCCTTGACCACGGCGAGCGCGGCGGTGAACCGGAACTGGTGCACCAGGGCGGGCAGCTCCGCCTCGTCCGAACCGGCACCCGCGTGGGCCACGCGATCCGCGTCGGTCACGGTCAGGTCGATCCGCCGCCGGTCGGCCGGCAGCACGTCCGGGTCGTCGACGGCACTGAGGTCGACCCGCCGCCCGTCACGGAACACCGCCCGGACCAGTGCGCCGCCGTCCCGGTCGGCGCACTGGAAGGTCCAGATCGGGCCCAGGAACGCGAGCCAGTCCGGTGCCGCGATCTTGTGCGGGTCCTCACCGGAGACCACCAGGCCGACGTCGAGGTCGCTCCACTCGTCGAGGTCACCACTCGCCCCCGAGCCGTACACCCAGGCCTGGGTGACCGAGCGGTCCGCCGCGGCCGCCGCGGCGATGTCGTTCAGCGCGTCCGAATGCCAGCTGCGCATGAGCGCGCCTCCTTGTCGTCGTACTCCGCCCGCCGCCGGGGCAGGCCCAGGACACCTACTCGCTTCGGGCGTCGCCGCGATGTCCTGGCGTGCCGACGTCTTCGCGCAGCGTTACGACGCGCCGTCGCCACGGGTCGGTTCCCATCCTGCCCAGGCCGTTTCCGGGCGTACCGACCGGGGACGTCCCGTTTCGGCGGGTCCTGCTTGCGGAAACCTTCCCTGCTCTTGGACTAAATCACAGGTCGCTCTCAGGTTGACCGGCGAAGCTCCCGGCGTAGCCAGCCGCCCAGATTCCGACCCCTGAGGACCGCCGGTGTTGACCTACTGTGACCTGGAACTCGACGAGCACGCCCACGAGGTTCGCCGCAGCGGCGTCAGCGTCAGGCTCTCCCCCACCGAGTTCAACCTGCTCCGCTACCTGCTGATCAACGCGGAGAAGGTGGTGAGCAAGACCCAGATCCTGGACCGGGTGTGGGACTACCAGGCAGGCGGAGACAGCCGCATCGTCGAGTCCTACATCAGTTACCTGCGCCGCAAGATCGACAAGCAGGACCCGCCGCTGATCCACACCGTGCGCGGCGTGGGTTACACGCTGCGCCGGCCCCGGGGCGCTGCCGTCCGCTGACCGTGCCCTGACCGTGCACTGACCGGGGTGGGCGCCCAGGTCGTCCGGAAGCGCGGGGCGCCCACTCCGGCCGGTGCGCGGTCGGCCGATCTCCGTCGCGGGTTCTTCAGGTCGTGGCCGGCACCTGGAAGGTGTACGAGCCCGACCCCACCCGGACCAGCGTCTCCGCGCCGTCGGTGCTCCGCTCCACCGCCACGCCGTCCGCCGCGGCGAGCGGCCCACCGCCCTCGGTCACCCCGGACGCGTCCGCCGTCGGCAGCCAGACCTCGCCGATGACGTTCGGGGGCAGCGTGACCTCGAGGGTGAACGCTCCCTCCGGCGTCTGCCGCCAGCGCGTCGACACCTTGCCGTACGGCGTCCGCAGGGACGCCCGTGCCCAGCTGACGTCGCCGCCGGCTCGCGGCCGGACCACCACCGTCCGGTAGCCCGGCTCGCCGGGCGCGATCCCGCCGAGCGTCTGGTAGATCCACTCCCCGACCGCGCCGTAGGCGTAGTGGTTGAACGACGTCATGCCCGGGTCCTGGAAGCCGCGCGAGTCGCTCCATGAGTCCCAGCGCTCCCACATCGTGGTGGCGTCGCCGTGCACGACGGGGTAGAGCCAGGACGGGAAGGTGTCCTGGGTGAGCAGCCGGAACGCGACGTCCTCGAAGCCGAACCGCGACAGCACCGGCAGCAGGTAGGGAGTGCCCAGGAAGCCGGTGGCGAGATGCCAGTTGCGGGAGGCGATCTCCTCCACCAGGTGCCGCGCGGCCTGCGGCTCCTCCGCGGGTTCGAGCAGCCCGAAGTGCAACGCGAGCACGTACGACGTCTGGGTGCCGGACTCCACCCGCCCGCCGCCGCGCACGTAGCGGGCCCGGAACGCCGCCCGCACCTGCTCGTACAGCTTCTCCCACCGGGCAGCCTCGTCGGCTCGGTCGAGCTCGGCGGCCAGCCGACCGGCGACCCGGGCGGCGTAGGCGAAGAACGCGGTGGCCACCAGGTCGGCCGGGGTCGGCGTCGGCGCCAGCCAGTCCGCGAACCCCTCGGCCGGCCGCACCAGGTCTGTGCTGTGCGACTCGAGGTAGTCCAGCCAGGAACCGACCGCGGCGAGGTTCTCCTCGACCACCCGGTGGTCGCCGTACGCACGCAGCAGCTCCCACGGAACGATCTCGACCGCGTCGCCCCATCCGGCGGCACCCGCGGCCGCGCGCCCGTCGCCGCCCATCAGGAACGACTGTGACGACAGCACGTCCGGCGCGACGTGGGGCACGCCGCCGTCGGGCTGCTGGCCGTCGCGCAGGTCGCGCAGCCACTTGCGCAGGAACGAACGGACGTCGTAGTTGTACGCCGCGGTGGAGGCGAAGACCTGCGCGTCACCGGTCCAGCCGAGCCGCTCGTCCCGCTGCGGGCAGTCGGTAGGAACGCTGAGGAAGTTGCCGCGCTGCCCCCAGACGATGTTGTGCTGCAGCTGGTTGAGCCGTGGGTCGGAACACTCGAACGTGCCGATCTGCTCCATGTCGGCGAACACGACCTTCGCCTGCACGTCGGCCGGGTCGAGGTCGCCAGGCAGCCCGACTATCTCGGCGTACCGGAAACCGTGCACCGTGAAGCGGGGTTCGAACACCTCGCCGTCGGCGTCGCCGCGCAGGAAATATTCGTCGGTGGCCCGGGCCTCGCGCAGCGCCTCGACGTAGAGCTCGCCGCGGTGGTCGAGCACCTCCGCGTGCCGCAGCTGCAGCCTGGTGCCCGCCTGCCCGCGTACGCGCAACCGGACCCAGCCGACGAGGTTCTGGCCGAAGTCGACCAGGTGCACCCCGGGCCGGGGCGAGGTGACGGTGACCGCGGGCAAGGTCTCCTTGACACGGATCGGCGGGGCGACCTCGGCTTCGAGCGGACCGTGCGTGGGCGAGCCGGCGACCGCGTTCGGCCAGGCGGAGTCGTCGAAGCCGGGCAGGTCCCAGCCGGCCGGCTCCAACCGGGCGTCGACGACCTCGCCGTTCTGCAGGTCGGCGTACCTCGTCGCACCTTCACCAACTCGCCAGGACTCGTCGGTGGCCACGACGGTGCGCGTGCCGTCGGTGTGCTCGACCTCGAGCCGGGCGCGGAAGGCACGGTGCCGGCCGTAGTGGAACGGACCGAACCAGCAGACGTTGCCGGTGTACCACCCGTCGGCGAGCACGCCCGCGAGGACGTTGTCGCCGGACCGAACCAGGTCGGTCACGTCGTAGGTCTGGTACGGCACGCGTCGGGCGTAGTCGGTCCAGCCCGGCGCGAACCGGCGGTCGCCCACCCGCTCGCCGTTCAGCCGCGCTTCGTACACCCCGAGCGCGGTGGCGTAGAGACGGGCGCGGCGAACGGGTGCGCCGGTCCGGAACTCCTTGCGCAGGTAGGGACTTGGGCGGTAGCTGAGGGGTGAACGACCGTGCGGCGCGACGCCGTGCAGGCCGAACGCCTGGGCCAGCTGCCAGCCCGAGTCGTCGCTGTCGGCCGTCTCCCAGCCGTCGCCGGCGGCCGGGGAGCACTGCCAGCTGTCGTCGCTGGTCACCACGACGTGCTTGTCGCCGGACTCGAGGTCGAGCCGCACCACCAACCCCGGCGTGCCATCGGGGCCTGCGTCTGCTGTCGGGTTGCCCACGACCTCGACCGCGAGAACGTTCGTGCCCGTACGGATCGTGTCGACCGCGATCGGGCTGCCGTCAGCGGCGACCTCGCGTCCGTTGCAGTGGACTCGGACCCTGGCCTCCTCCGCGTCGGCCAGCAGTCGTACCCGCTCGGCACCGAACCCGGCCGGCACCTCGAACCGCGTCCTGAAGTAGCCGGTGCGCGCGGCCGCGGACAGGTCGCCGGGAAGCCACACGCGTTCGATCCGGTGCGGCCGGCCGGCGTAGTCCAGTGACACCGCGTCGGCGAGGCCGTCCTCACCGGGCGCGCCGATCCACCGCGTGCCGACGCCGTCCGCCTGCCAGTCGGCCTCGGCCAGCAAGCCCATCTCGAACTCCGCCGGCTCGCTCCATCCCGAGTCACGCCCGGCTTCGTCGGTCACCCGCACCGCCCAGGCGTAGCGCTCACGAGCGGCCAGTACCGGACCGGCGTACGCCACGCCGGTCGACCGGGCCGAGATCACCTCACCGGAGTCCCACACGACCGCCGGGTGCGCGTCGGCACCATCCGCGAGGGGTTCCGTTCCGGCCGCGGCCGGGAAAAGCCGGACGCGGTAAGCGCGCTGCGCTCTGCTCCGGCCGTTTCCGGTCAGTTCCCAGGCCAGAAGCGGCGTGGGCTCGTCCAGGCCAAGGGGGGATTTCGCGGTTTCTGTCCGAAGATCGTACGGCCGAAGCGGTCCGGTGGTTTCGTTCACGTCACAGTCCGTCCGTTGAATTGGGCGGTGAAACCTTTCAAGATTCGCGCGAGTGACGCTATTGTCGGCGCAGCGGACTGTCAAGGGCTCCTATGCTGGATCCCAAGCCTGGTTCGTATGTGGGCAGTAGCCCGGCGGTTCGGACGCACCTTCGCGGCCGGCCCGGCGGGTGCGTTTCATGGCCGGTTCCGGGGAATGCCTTTCCGGGGCGGGCCTTACTGTGGGAGGGATTCATGGCGGCGATTGTCGAAAGTGTGGGTCGTACGCCTCACAGCGCCGCGCGTCGCCGGGGTATTCGGGACGTGGCCGAACTCGCCGGCGTGTCCGTCGGGACCGTTTCGAACGTGCTGAACAAACCCGCACTGGTGGCCGAGGAAACCCGGCGCAAGGTCGAGGACGCCATCGCGACACTCGGCTTCGTCCGCAACGGTTCGGCCCGCCAGCTTCGCGCCGGCACCAGTCGTGCGGTCGGGGCGATCGTTCTCGACATCGCCAACCCGTTCTTCACCGACGTCGCACGCGGCATCGAGGACCGCCTCGCCGAGGACGACCACATCCTCATCCTGGCCAGCTCCGACGAGAGCAACGAACGCGAGCTTCGCTACCTCCGGCTGCTGGAGGAACAAGGCGTGCAGGGCGTCCTGGTCAGTCCCGCGGAGGAGGACCTCACCTGGCTGGACCAGGCCCGCGCCCGTGGCACCGCCGTCGTACTTCTCGACCACAGCGACGGCGGCACGATGTGCTCGGTCGGAGTGGACGACGTACGCGGCGGTGAGCTCGCCGCAGCCCACCTGATCTCGCTGGGGCACCGGCGGATCGCGTTCGTCAACGGGCCCACGAAGATCCGGCAGTGCGCGGATCGGCGCAAGGGCGTACGGAAGGCACTGAAGGCGGCCGGTCTCACCCTGTCCGGTTCGCTGGTGGAGGTGACCGTCAGCGCGCTCAACGCCGACGGTGGCGAGCGGGCCCTCACCCAGGTGCTCGACCAGGCCGACGGCGTCACCGCGATCGTCTGCGTCAACGACCTGACCGCGCTCGGCGTGCTCCGCGGGCTGCGCAAGCGCGGTCTCGGCGTGCCGGACGACATGGCGGTGGTGGGGTACGACGACGTGGAGTTCGCGGCCGTGCTCACCACGCCGCTGACGTCCATCCGCCAGCCGCGCTACCAGATCGGCCGGGCCGCCGCCGACCTGCTCCTCGCCGAAGCCGTGACACGTGGGCAGCACAAGCACGAGCAGGTGTTGTTCCAGCCCGAGCTTGTCATCCGGGAGTCCAGCGGTCCACACCGACCGCGTTGACAAGCACAGGTTGACAGCGGTGCACGGTGTCAACCCACGCTTGCGCGGTCACCGGTCACCGGTCACCGGTCCACGGCGTACGCGGCGTACGCGGCGTACGCGGTCAGGGTCTTTCCCGCGGTTCAGGGTCTCAGCGGCGCATCGCCAGCACCCGACGAATCGGGATGGCGACGTCCACTCCGGCAGAACGACCGCGCGCCCGTTCGGTGAGCCAGCCGATCGCCGCGGCCCGCCGCTCCGCCGACAGCTCCGGCAGGTACAACGCGGTGACCAGCAACTCGGCGTCGGCAGCGTCCAGTACGGAGAACACGAAGCGCTCGCGTGCGTCCTCGACGACGTGCAGGCCGGCGCCTTCCAGCAGGTCGCCCAGGTCGCCGAGTTCGGCCCAGCCCGGGAAACGCGGCGGCGTGCGCAGCCTGGCCGTGAGCGGCCCGAGGACGAGCAGGTCGCTCGCCCGCAACGGCACCGCGGCCGGCACGGTCGCCGACAGCATCCCGCCCGGTCGCAGCACCCGAGCGATCTCCGCCAGCGCCTCCTGCAACGGCTGCACCACCATCAGGCTCATCGAGCACACCACGGCGTCGAACCCGCCGTCGGTGAACGGCAGCCTGGTGGCGTCGGCACACAGCACCTGGGCGTGGTGGCGCTCACGGGCGATCTCCACCTCCCGCGGCGACCGGTCGACCCCGACGACCAGGGGCTCCTCGATGCCCTCCCGGTGGTACTGCTCCAGGTGCAGCTCACCGGCCACCGCGCCACTGCCGCACGCGACGTCCAGAACGCGACGTCCCCGGCCCGCGACCGGCCGTAACACCCAGCCGTACGGTGTCAGGTCGCCGGCGTGGCAACGGCGCAGCAGGTCCTCGGTGACACCGGCGTGGCGGACGTGGAAGTCGTCGAGATAGCCCGGCCAGTCAGACGTCACGGCGGGTCAGCCTCCTTCGCGGAGGACGGGGGCAGGGCAGGTCGAGGATAGGACCCGGGCCCGGGGTCCGGTGCCGCGGCCGTCCCAGGACAGGTTCCCGGGACAGGTCCCAGGGGCCCTAGAGGCGCCGGACGAAGATGTGGCCGGCGTGCTGGCGGGCGATCTCGGCGGTCGCTCCGGCGATCCGCGCCGACCCGTCGCCACCCACGCCACCCACGTCGTCGCCGTCGCCGCCCCGGATCAGGACGCTGTCCGGTCCGGCCGCCACGCTCACCGTCTGTCCCGGTAGCGCGCCCGCCCGGCGCAGCACCTCCATCAGCTCCGGCGTGGTCTGCAGCGGCTCGCTGATCCGGCGTACGACCACCTTGGTCTCCTCGCCGGGCCCGGCCTTGGCGACCACCTGCTCCAGCGACTCCACCTCGGACAGGAAGTCCTCCACCGCGCCGGTGTAGCCGAGCTCGGAAAGACCGGGGATGGGGTTGCCGTAGGGCGAGACCGTCGGCTCGCCGAGGATCGACACCAGGCGGCGTTCGACGTCGTCGGAGATCACGTGCTCCCAGCGGCAGGCCTCGACGTGCACCAGCTCCCAGTCGAGCCCGATCACGTCGACCAGCAGGCGTTCGGCGAGCCGGTGCTTGCGCATCACCCGGGTGGCCAGCGCCCGGCCCTTCGGCGACAGCTCCAGGTGCCGGTCGCCCTGGACGGTGAGCAGTCCGTCACGCTCCATCCGGGCAACCGTCTGGCTGACCGTGGGGCCGGACTGGTGCAGGCGTTCGGCGATCCGGGCACGGAGGGGGACGATGCCCTCCTCCTCCAGCTCGTACACGGTGCGGAGATACATCTCCGTGGTGTCGATCAGATCGCTGTGGCTCACGCCGCGTGCTCCTTCTTAGGTCTGCCTGCCCAAAGGATACGCGGCGACGTCCGGACCTGGCCGCGGTCAAAACGGGCGAAAGGCTGGCAGGTGCGCCGTAACCGTCGTAGCGGGCTATCGACGCTCGGGCTCGGCATCATAGGCCGAAAGACGCCCACACACGCCGTACCGCTCCCGGGCGGGAACGGACTGGCCGAAGAAGATGCGGAGGCGGGAGATCGCCGTGCCGCCGGGGATGGCCCCGGCCGCACGGCGAACCCCCGCGGGCGACGGCATCGCGGTCACCCGCTCTTGCGCGCCTCGCCTCTCTCCTGTGCCTTGCGCCGGTCCCGCTCGCGCTTGCGGCGGGTGCGTTCCTTCGTCCAACGAACCTTCGCTCGCGATCCTCGTCCCATGCCCGGGAGCCTATCCCTTCGTCCGCTCAGGCCAGCAGCTCCAGCCGCGCGGGGTCGACCGGGTGCGCGAAGTCCTCGCCCCGGGCGAAGCGTTCGACCTCGTCCACCGCGAGCGCGCCCATCCGGTGGACCTCGTTGCCCAGCGACCCGGCGATGTGCGGGGTCAGCACGACGTTCGGCAACCCGAACAGCGGCGAACCGGCGGGCAGCGGCTCCGGGTCGGTGACGTCGAGCACCGCGGACAGCCGCCCGCTCACCGCCTCCGCGGTGAGCGCGTCGGTGTCCACCAGGCGGCCGCGCGCGGTGTTGATCAGCGTCGCGCCGTCCGGCATCAGGGCCAGCCTGCGGGCGTCGAACATGTGGTACGTCGCGGGTACGTCCGGCGCGTGGATGCTCACCACGTCCGAACCGGCGGCGAGCTCGTCCAGGTCGACCAGCCGGGCACCGAGGCCGGACGCCTGCGCCGCGGTCAGGGTGGGGTCGGCGAGCAGGACGTCCATGTCGTACACCGCGAGCAGGTCCAGCACCCGTCGGCCGACGTGCGAGGCGCCGACGATCCCGACGGTGGTGCGGTAGTTGCCGAGCCCGGGGAACCGGGCCGCCCAGTCCTGTCGCCGCGCGTCCGCGCGGTAGGCCGCCTGGATCGGGAACGCCCGCTTGCCGGCCAGCACCACCATGGCCACGGTGTACTCCGCGACCGGTACGGCGTTCGCGGCGACCGCCGAGGACACCCGGACGCCGTGGTCCCAGGCGGCCTGGGTGACCAGGCTCTTGATCGAGCCGGCGCCGTGCACGACGGCGGCCAACCCGGGCGCGGCGGAGACCGCCTCGGCGTCGACGGGCGGAGCGCCCCAGCAGGTGAGCAGCACCTGCGCACGGCCGAGCGCGGCCCGGGCGCGCGCACTGCGGTACTCGTCCAGAACGAGGTCGAGGTCCACGTCCGCGAGCGTCGCGATGCGCCGGCGTTGGTGGTCGTCGAGCAGGCGGTGCAGGTTGGCCGGGGACATCGCGAGGACCACGGCGGGACGGTGCGCTTGGACCATGTGGGGCAGCGTAGCGGGCGTGGGTAAGCGCTTCCCAAGGCTCGCGAGGGCGGTGGTGGCCGCGTTCGGCGCGAGCGCCGGAACACCTTCGTACCGAACAGTCCGAACAGTCCGAGGGGGCAGAGCGGGCCGAGCGGTCAGCCGCGGACTTTGCGGGTGCTCTCCCGGAGCACGACCTCGCCGCGTACGCGCACCAGCCGGTCCTTCTCCGGAGCGTCGAGCTCCAGCGCCAGCTCCGCGGCGCGCACACCCATCTCCTCCAGCGGCAGCCGGACCGTGGTCAGCGGCGGGACCAGGTCGCGCAACGTCTGGATGTCGTCGAAGCCGGCGATGGAGAGGTCACGCGGAACGTCGACGCCCTCGTGGCGGCAGGCGGCCATCGCGCCGACCGCCATCACGTCGTTCACCGCGAAGACGCAGGTGACGCCGAGCCCGCGGGCCATCAGCTCGCGCGCCGCCTGGTAACCGCCGTCGCGGGTGAAGGGTCCTTCGACCACCGCGTCCGGCGCGAGCTCCAGGCCCTTCTCGGCCAGGCCGGCCCTGAACCCCGACAGCCGGTCGCGCGCGGTCAGCAGCGGGCGCGGACCGGCGAGTACGCCGAACCGCCGGTGCCCGAGCTCGGCCAGCTTCACCGCCAGCTCCCGCGCCCCCGCGCGGTTCTCCGGGAGCACCGTGTCGGCGGGCAGCTTGTGCTGGCTGACACACGCCACCCGGCCGCCGGAACGCCGGAACGCCGTAACTTCCGCGGCCAGCCGTTCGGTCTGTTCCTTGTCGGCGGTGCGGGTGCCGGCGAGGATCACCGCCCGGGCACGCTGCGCCCGCATCATCGCGACGTACTGCAGCTCGCGGTTGGGGTTGCGCGACGTGGTGCCCAGCGTCACGATCAGGCCGCGCTCGTCGGCGACTCGCATCACCCCGGAGGCGATCGCGGAGAAGTACGGGTCGGCGATGTCGTGCATGACCAGCCCGACGGTCGAACTCGTCCCGCGCGCGACCGCCTGGGCGTGCAGGTTGGGCGTGTAACCCAGCTCCTGCGCCGCCTTCAGCACCACCACCCGAAGGTCCTCGTTGACCCGCCGGGTGCTGCCGTTGAGCACCCGCGACGCGGTCGCCAGCGACACCCCGGCCCGCCGGGCGACGTCGCCGAGAGTGACCACCGTGGGAAAGCTCATGTGTTCCGTGTCTCCACCCGCAGTTCGTTCCGGCGTACGTCGGTGTACGCCGGCGTACACCGGTCTGGTCCGACGTACGCGGTCCAGCATGCCGGATCGACCGCGTGAGCGGGCAGGCAGACGCACCGGCGAGCCAGCCGGCGCAGGAAAATTACCTTTACGTGTCGGCTTGTCGTAAACCCTTGTTGGCGTGCTCGGAGCCGCACTACAGTGCTCGCACTCCACAATCAGTCGGCGACCGTGACCGACCGTCACGACGGCCACTCCTCGGCCCCCCTCCCGGACTCCGCCGGGGCCGGCACCGCACCACGTAACGACGCACCGACGCACCGCGGCACTGACGTAACGACGCATCGCCTGACATACCGACGCATCGACGCATCGACGTACCGACGTACCGACGTACTGACGCATCGCACGACGTGAGCAGGAGGAACGATGACCGAGCACCGCCCGTTCGCCGGCCTGGACCGCCGACAGTTCCTGCGCCGCGCGGCCGCGCTCGCCGCCGCGGCCGGAGGCTCGTCCGTACTCGGCGCCTGCGCGACCGGCGGAGGTGGCGGCGGAGGCAGCGCCACCAAGCCGAAGTCCAACGGCAAGACGGACGCGAAGAACCCCTTCGGTGTCGACCCGAAGGCGCCGCTCGACGTCGTCATCTTCAAGGGCGGCTTCAGCGACGAGTACGCGAAGTACCACGAGAAGATGTACCAGAAGCGCTACCCGCAGGCGAAGGTCGACCACCTGGGCACCCAGGAGATCACCGCGCAGTTGCAGCCCCGCTTCGTCAACGGCAACCCGCCCGACGTCATCGACAACTCCGGCGCGCAGGACCTCGACACCGCCACCCTGGTCAACCAGGGCCAGCTGACCGAGCTGGCCGACCTGCTCGAGGCGCCCTCGTGGGACATGGCGGGCAAGAAGGTCAAGGACACCGTGGTCGAGGGCACCTTCGACCCGCTGACGTTCGACGGGAAGGTCTACGGCCTGCCGTACGCCTTCAACATCAACGGTCTGTGGCACGACGCCAAGCTCTTCCGCGACAACCAGTGGGAGACGCCGAAGACGTGGGACGAGCTGATGGCGCTCGGTGCGAAGACCAAGGCCAAGGGCGTCCCGCTGTGGACCTACCAGGGGCAGTACCCCGCCTACATGCTCACCGTCTTCAACGCGATGGTGCAGAAGCACGGCGGCAAGGAGGTGCTGAAGAACATCGACAACCTCGAGGACGGCGCCTGGCAGCAGCAGGCCGTGCTCGACGTCGCCGAGGCGTTCTTCGAGCTGAAGTCGAAGGGCTACATCCTTCCCGGCACCGCCTCGCTCAGCCACACCCAGGCGCAGGCCGCGTGGCTGCAGCGCAAGGCCGCCATCATCCCCTGCGGGTCGTGGCTGAAGAGCGAGATGAAGTCGCAGGTGCCGGGCGACTTCGAGATGACGATCGCGCCCACGCCGTCCCTGGACGACAGCGACAAGTTCCCGTACGAGGCGATTCCGAACGCGCCGGGTGAGAACTTCATCGTCCCGTCCAAGGCCAAGAACGTCCCCGGCGGCCTGGAGTACCTCCGCATCATGTTGTCCAAGGAGGGCGCGCAGAAGTTCGCCGAGCTGACCTACACGCTGACGGTGGTCAAGGGCGCGCACGAGGCCCAGGCGCAGGACCCCGTGCTCAAGTCGTCCCTCGCCGCGCTGGATGCGGCCCAGAAGGTCGACCGGCTCGACACCCCGACGTACGGCACGTGGTATCGCCCGCTGACCGAGGAGGCCGAGGCCGCGGTCGGCGTGCTGCTCACCAGCAAGCTGGACGCCAAGGGGTTCGTCGACCGGGTGCAGCGCAAGGCTGACCAGGTGAAGAAGTCGAACATCAAGAAGTTCAAGCGCTGAGCCGAAGGGCGACAACAAGCGACGAGAAGCGACGAGAAGGCAGGGACAGCAAGCGATGCGCAAGGGCCGTGTGCCGTTCATCATCACGTTCCTCACTCCACCACTGGCGCTGTACGTGGTCTTCGTCCTCTCGCCGTTCGCGCAGGGGATCCAGATCTCGTTCACCGACTGGACGGGGTTCACGCCGGAGTTCAAGTACGTCGGACTGGCCAACTACACCGCGCTGATCCAGGACTCCGCGTGGTGGCACGCGGTGCTCAACAACGTGAAGCTGTTGCTGGTCGTCCCGCTGGTCACGCTGGCGCTGGCGCTGGTGTTCGCGACGCTGCTCACCCGCGGTGGGACGGGCGGGGCCCGGGAGGGGTTGTTCGGGTCCCGCTTCTACCGGGTGGTCTACTTCTTCCCCCAGGTCATCCCGGTGGTGATCGTGGCCATCCTGTTCCAGTTCATCTACAGCACCCAGGGCGGCCTGCTCCAGCAGACGCTCTCGTTCTTCCACATCGACCTGCTGTCGATCGTCCCCAACGGCCCGCTCGGCAACCAGGGCTTCATTCTGTGGGCGATCATGTTCGCGGCGATCTGGTCCGCGGTCGGTTTCTACATGGTGTTGTTCATCGCCGGGATGCAGCAGATCCCGCGTGAGCTCTTCGAGGCGGCCGCCATCGACGGCGCCACCCGGCCGCGGATGTTCCGCCACCTCACGCTGCCGCTGCTGTGGGGGCACGTCCAGGTGTCGCTGGTCTACATCGGCGTGGGGACGCTGGACATGTTCGCGCTGTTGTCGGTGATGGCGCGCAACGGCGTGTCGGCTGACTTCGGCGCGGACGTGATGGCCACGCAGTTGTTCCGTACGGCGTTCGCGCTCAACTCGCAGTTCGGGTACGCCTCGGCGATGGCGACCATGTTGTTGATCTTCTCGCTCCTGCTGGCGGTGGTGACGTTCCGGATCACCCGCCGGGAACGCCTCGAGTACTGAACCGAAAGACGACCTCCATGACGAGTCTCCCCACGCCCACCGCCACCGGAGCTGACGGCGTTCCCGGCGCGGACCGGTCCACGCCGCCCTCGCCGCAGTTGCCGGCACCCGCCTTCCGCGGAGCCCGGCTGCTCGGCGACGGCATCCCGCAGATCTTCCTGGCCGCCTGGGCGTTGCTGGTGATCCTGCCGATGGCGTGGGTGCTGATCTCCTCGCTGAAGACCAACAAGGAGATCTACGACAGCCCGTTCGGGCTGCCCGCCACGCCGCAGCTGTCCACCTACGTCGAGGCCTGGCAGACCGCGAACATCGGCCGGTTCTTCCTCAACACCGTGATCGTCGTGGTGTGCGGGGTCTTCTTCACCCTGCTGTTGTCGTCGATGGCCGCCTACGTGCTGGCGAGGTACGCCTTTCCGGGCAGCAGGGCTATCTACTACCTGTTCCTGGTCGGCATGACCTTCCCGCTGTTCCTCGCGATCGTTCCGCTCACCAAGGTCACCCAGAACCTCGGCCTGCAGCAGACCCTGCCCGGCCTGATCATCGTCTACGTGGCGTTCTCGCTGCCGTTCTCGGTGTTCTTCCTCACCGCGTTCTTCCAGTCGCTGCCGAACGAGCTCGCCGAGTCGGCGTTCATCGACGGCGCCGGGCACTTCCGTACGTTCTTCTCGATCATGTTGCCGCTGGCCAAGCCGGGGCTGATCAGCATCGGGGTGTTCAACTTCCTCGGCCAGTGGAACCAGTACCTCCTCCCACTGGTGCTCAACACGCCGAAGGACAACGAGCGGAGCAACTTCCTGTTGACTCAGGGTCTGGCCGACCTCGCGCTGCGTACGCGCTATGAATCCAGCTCGACGTCGCTGGCACAGATGTTCGCGGGACTGGTGATCGCGATGATCCCGGTCCTCGTGGTCTACGTCGTGTTCCAGCGACGGGTCGAGGAAGGTCTCACCGCGGGCGCCCTGAAGTAGTCCCGGGCGGCGGGACGATCTGCCCGACCTTGCCCGGCCCTTGCCTGACCTGACCTGCCCGGTTCTTGCCTGATTGCCTGATTGCCGGATCTGTCCTGCCTTGCCCGACCTGCCCGGCCTGGTTCGGCAGTGTCCGTTGCCGGGCTTGCTCCCGGTCGACCGGCTCGGCTAGGCTCGCTGGAAAGCGTTTTCCACCACGTTTCCCAGAGCAGGTTTCGTTCAGCGGGAGGAACCGATGGCCGTGCGTGAAGTCGGGGTCGTCATGAACGGCGTGACCGGCCGGATGGGGTACAACCAGCACCTGGTGCGGTCGATCCTCGCCATCCGGGACCAGGGCGGCATCGAGCTCGGCGACGGCACCCGCGTCGTTCCCGACCCCCTCCTGGTCGGCCGCTCCGAGCAGAAGCTGCGCGACATCGCCGACCGCCACGGCCTGACCCGCTGGACCACCGACCTCGACACCGCCCTGTCCGACTCCTCCACCCTGATCTACTTCGACGCCCAGACGACCCGCGCCCGGGAGAAGTCGGTGCTCGCCGCGATCGCCGCCGGCCGGCACGTCTACTGCGAGAAGCCGACGTCGGACACGGTGGCCGGCGCTCTCGAACTCGTCCGGGCCGCCCGCGAGGCCGGGGTGAAGAACGGCGTCGTCATGGACAAGGTCTTCCTCCCCGGCCTGCGCAAGCTCCGGCGGCTGATCGAGGGTGGCTTCTTCGGCCGGATCCTGTCCGTACGCGGAGAGTTCGGCTACTGGGTGTTCGAGGGTGACTGGCAGCGTGCGCAGCGCCCGAGCTGGAACTACCGCGCCGAGGACGGCGGCGGGATCACCCTGGACATGTTCTGCCACTGGAACTACGTCCTGGAGTCGATCGCCGGCCGGGTCCGCGCCGTCACCGCCCGTTCGGTGACCCACATCCCGCAGCGGTGGGACGAGCGGGGCCGGGCCTACGACGCCACCGCCGACGACGCGGCGTACGCGATCTTCGAGCTGGAGGACGGCACCATCGCCCAGCTCAACTCCTCCTGGGCGGTGCGCGTCTACCGCGACGAGCTCGTGGAGTTCCAGGTCGACGGCACCGAGGGCAGCGCGGTCGCCGGGCTGCGTAACTGCCGGATCCAGCACCGCTCGACCACGCCGATGCCGGTGTGGAATCCCGACCTGCCGGTGACCGAGCCGTTCCGCGAGCAGTGGCAGCCGGTGCCGGACAACGAGGTGTACGACAACGGTTTCAAGGCGGAGTGGGAGCAGTTCCTGCGGCACGTGCTGGAGGAGGACGCCGCGCCGTTCCCGTACGACTTCCTGGCCGCGGCCCGGGGCGTTCAGCTCGCCGAGCTCGGCATCCAGTCGTCCCGCGAGGGCCGGCGGATCGAGGTGCCGGAGGTCGGCGTATGACCGGCCTGCGGTTGAACCTCCCCCAGGCGGACGGATCGACCCGTCCGTACGAGCTGGCGGCACCGCGACAGTGGGTCCGGCGAAGCGAGGGCTTCACCTCCCGGGTCGCCTTCGCCGCCGCGCACGTGGTGGCCGACCCGTTCGCCGACAACACCCCGGGCGCGCCGGCCCGGCTGGACTGGGACGCGACCCTGGCCTTCCGCCGGCACCTGTGGGCGCACGGCCTCGGTGTCGCCGACGCGATGGACACTGCGCAGCGCGGCATGGGCCTCACCTGGGACACCACGTCCGAGCTGATCCGGCGCAGCGCCGCCGAGGCCGTGGCCTGTGGCGGGCGGGTCGCCTGCGGCGCCGGCACCGACCAGCTACCGGCCCTCGGGGCTTCGGGCCCCTCCGGGTCGCCGAGCCTGGACGAGGTGGTCGCGGCGTACGAGGAACAGCTCGCCGTGGTCGAGGACGCCGGGGCTCAGCCCATCCTGATGGCCAGCCGGCACCTGGCTGCCGTCGCCCGGGACGCCGACGACTACCGCAAGGTCTACGACCGGCTGCTCGGCCAGGTACGCGGCCCGGCGATCCTGCACTGGCTGGGACCGATGTTCGACCCCGCGCTGACCGGCTACTGGGGTTCGGCCGACGTCTCCGCCGCGACGGAGACGTTCCTTTCACTGGTGCGCGACCACGCGGACGTGGTCGATGGTGTCAAGGTCTCCTTGCTGGACGCCGACCACGAGATCGCGGTGCGGTCGGGCCTGCCGACGGGTGTACGCCTCTACACCGGGGACGACTTCAACTACCCCGGCCTGATCGCCTCCGGCTCCGACGCGCTGCTCGGGATCTTCGCGGCCATCGCGCCGGCCGCCGCGACCGCGCTGGCCGCGCTGGACGCCGGTGACACCGCCGCCTACGACGAGGCGTTCGAGCCGACGGTCCCGCTGTCGCGGCATCTGTTCGGCACTCCGACGTACTACTACAAGACCGGAATCTGCTTCCTGGCCTGGCTTTCCGGCCACCAGGACGCGTTCGCGATGGTGGGCGGGCTGCAGAGCGCACGCAGCGTTCCCCACCTGGCGGAGGCGTTCCGCCTCGCCGACCAGGCGGGCCTGCTGCCCGACCCGGACCTCGCCGTCGCCCGGATGCGAACCTTCCTTGCCCTGCACGGAGTCGCCACGTGAGCACCAGCCCCGTCGACCGCGACGTCGAGAGCCCTGTCAAGCCCGACCTGACACGGTTGTCCCTCAACCAGAAGACGACGAACAGCTGGGGTGTCGCGCAGGCGGTCGCCGGCTGCGTACGCAAGGGAATCCCCGCCATCGGCCTGTGGCGCGAACCCGTGCAGGACATCGGGGTTGAACGCGCGGCCAAGCTCGTACGCGACGCGGGCCTTCGGGTCTCCTCGCTGTGCCGGGGCGGCTTCCTCACGGCCTCGGAGCCGGCTGTGCGTCAACGCGCGCTTGACGACAACCGGCTCGCAGTCGACGAGGCCGCGGCGCTGGGTGCACCCTGCCTGGTGCTGGTGGTGGGCGGGCTACCGGACGGGTCGCGAAACCTCCCCGCCGCGCGGGAGCGGGTGGCCGAGGCGGTCGCCGAACTCGCTCCGTACGCCGGTGAGCGTGGCGTACGGCTGGCACTCGAACCCCTGCACCCGATGTACTGCGCGGACCGTGCTGTGCTGTCCACCCTGGCGCAGGCACTCGACCTCGCCGAGCAGTTCCCGGTCGAACAGGTCGGCGTCGTCGTGGACACCTTCCATCTGTGGTGGGACCCGGAGGTCTGGACCCAGATCGCCCGCGCCGGTGCGCGGATCGCGTCGTTCCAGGTGTGCGACTTCAACCTGCCCATCCCCGCGGACGCGCTGCTGGCCAGGGGGATGATGGGCGACGGCGTGATCGACTTCCGACCGTTCCGGGAGGCGGTCGACGCGGCCGGCTACTCCGGCGACATCGAGGTGGAGATCTTCAACGCCGACGTGTGGGCCGCCGACCCCGACGAGGTGCTCACCACGATGATCCAGCGGTACGCCGACCTCGTGCTCTGAGTCGTACCGTCAGGGCCCCGAAGTGCCGTAACGGTCGGGGTTACGTCGGGTGTACCCCGTGGCGCGCGTGGGCGTCGCGAGCCGCCTCTCAGGCAAGGTGCCACGGAAACAGGTGGGCGACCCTGCTGCCGGTTCCCGGCTCCTGTGGTTCGTGGCCGGTCACGATGACCCAGGCGACCGGCCTGCCGTGATCGTTCATGCGGGCCATCATGGCGTAGTCCCCGCCTGAACTCCCCCATGATTTACGGCGACCGCCAGGGGCGTCCGTACGAAGCCCACGAGGGCGGCGCCAGGTTTTTGTCCACAGGTGGCGGATCGGGTTGTGCATCGGGTCGCCTTGTGGACAACGGATCTCCTGTCGGCGGTGGCCACTAGACTTCGAACATGCATTCGAAGACGCAGGAACTTCCGGGCTGGGACGGCGACACCGACGCCGAGCAGCGGCTGGAGGCTGCGTTGGTCCAGGTCCGCACCATCCTCGGCGACGCCCTGGCCGCGCCGATGCTCTCGCTTCGCCCAGAGAAGCTCGGCCGTCTGTTCGACCTGTACCAGGTCGACGAGGCGATGATGGACGCGCTGAAACTGGCGATGGTGGCCAGAGCCGAAGCCTGCGACGTCGGTAAGACGACCGGCGCGGCGACCACCCGAGTGTGGCTACGCAACACCCAGCGGATGTCGAGCGGGGACGCCGGTGCGGCGGTGATGCTGGCCAGGGATCTGGACCGCACGGTGACCCTGACCGCGCGGGCTCTTGCCCGTGGGGAGTTGTCGTTTCGGCATGCGCAGGTGATCGCGTTCGCGATCAAGGACCTGCCCGCCTACATCAGCCCCGGCCAACTCCACGAGGCGGAGAATTACCTGATCGAAGAGTCGAAGCGGCGGAACCCCGACGACGTGCGGGTGCTGGGACGGCACCTGCTGCAGGTGCTCGCGCCGGAGGAGTGGGAACGCCGACTGGGAGAGCAGCTGGCCAAGGACGAACGCGCCGCCGAACGCAAACGGTCCCTGAAGTACCTGCCCAACGGCATTCCCGGCTCCGAGACCGTGGTGATCAAGTTGCCGGTGCTGGAGATGGAACAACTCCGCAAGATCATCGAAGGACTCATCGCCTCCGACACCCGCCCCGACCCCGACGAACGGCCTCTGGACCAAAAGCGTGGGGACGCGTTCGCCGAACTGGTCGCCAGGATGGCCGAGTGGGAAGCCTCCCCCAACCGCGGACGCGGCCGAGACTGCGTCACCGTGCTCATCGGACTGCAGCAGCTGATGAACGGCCTCGGGTTCGGCACCATCGACGACCTCAACCCCGTCCGCCCCATGCCCTGCACCTGCCAAACCCCCGACGCCAAACGCCAGGCCCAGCGCAAGGCCCGACAGCAGAACACGAGCACCAGCGACACCGGCGGCACCACGGGCACCAAGGCTGAGGACTCCAAGCCCACGAAGCCCGCCCGCGGCAATGGCACCGGGGACACCGAGCCCAAGAAGTCCGCCCGCAGCGCGGACGCGAACGACACAAAGCGCGAGGCCCGGACTGGTAGCGACGTCGCCGACCCGGATGCGATGCCTGACTCCGGTGGTCCCACCGGCCCGGCCCGTTCTGACGTCCTTCGCCAGACTGACGCCGACACGACGACTGACCAGAACGCTCAATCAGTCAAGGAGAAACGACCACCCGACCCGCACCATCCGGGCGGGGTCACGGACCGGATCCCCGAACCGCGAGAACCCGGGCAACTCCCACAACCGAACACCGCTACCGGATCCGGCCGAAGACCCGAAGCCGATCCGGAAACCGAAGCCGATCCTGAAGTCGAGGAGGGTGCGGCGGGGCCGGAGGCTGCCACCGACCCCCACGACGGCTGCCAGAAGAGCGGCGGTGGCGGGTCGGCCCGGATCCTCGGCCTGCGCGGCGAACCGCTGTCGGTGGCCACGATCCGCAGGATGGCGTGCGACGCCCAACATCATCCCGGTGGTGCTCGGCGGCAACGGGGAGATCCTCGACGTCGGGATGGCCGACCGGTTCTTCACCGAACCCCAACGCCGAGCCCTCGCCATCCGCGACGGAAGCCACTGTCACTTCCCTGGCTGCCAGGTCCCCGAGCGACGCTGCGTCGCCCACCACATGATGGCCTGGGACGACTTCGGCCCGACAGACCTCGCCAACGGCGTGCTGTTGTGCAAGTCGCATCACACGTTCGTCCACCACAAAGGCTGGACAGTGCGGATGGGCGCCCACGGCCACCCCGAGTACATCCCACCGGAGTGGGTGGACCCGCACCAGAAAGTGCAACGACCATGAGGCCGACACTCACGCAACATCGGCACCGACACCGACCTCGGGCATCGGGCGCGGGACCGCCCGGCGGGCCCGCCCGACTGACGGATCGGCTCAGGCTGCGCGAAGAACACCCAGCAGGCGGGCGACCTCGGCTGCCACCGCGTCGCGTCCCGGCGCGAGGTACTTGCGGGTGTCCACAACCTTCGGATTTGCCGCGAGATAGTCGCGCACCGCACCGGTGAACGCCTGGTTCAGCGAGGTGGCGATGTTGACCTTCGTCATCCCAGCCTCCACCGCCCGGGTCAGGTCGGCGTCGGGCACCCCGGACGAGCCGTGCAGCACCAGCGGCACCGGGACCGCCTTGCGGTTGGCGGCGATCAGGTCGAGGTCGAGCGACGCGGTCTTCTCCAGCATCGCGTGCGAGGTGCCCACCGCGATGGCGAGCGCGTCGATCCCGGTGGACTCCACGAAAGCAGCGGCCTGGTTCGGGTCGGTCCGCGCACCTGGCGCGTGCACGCCGTCCTTACCGCCGACCTCGCCGAGCTCGGCCTCCACGAACACCCCGGCCGCGTGGCAGTGTTCGACCACATTCCTTGTGGCCTCGACGTTCTCGTCGTACGGCAGGACCGACGCGTCGTACATCACCGAACCGAAGCCGAGCGCGACTGCCTCGCGCACGAGTTCGGGCCGGGTGGCGTGGTCGAGGTGGACCGCCACCGGCACAGACGCGGTCCGTGCGACCGCGAGCGTGGCCAGCCCGATCGGCTCCAGCGCGCGGTGATACTTCACGGCGTTCTCGCTGATCTGCAGGATCACCGGCGCGCCCGCACGTTCGGCACCGTCAACCAGCGCTTGCGCGTGCTCGAGCTGGATCACGTTGAACGCGCCGACACCGCGGCCGGCGCGCGCCGCGTCGCCTACGATCTGTCCGGTCGACACCAGCGGCATCGCAGATTCTCCTTCGTCAGTGGGAAAACAGCTCGTCGGAGGCCGGCTCGCGCGACACCCAGCTGCCGCGCCGCATCACCGCGGCCGTCCGTAGGTCGTCGTCCAGGACCACCAGGTCGGCGAACAGTCCCGGCGCCAGAGCACCCACGTCGGCCAGACCGAACGTCGCTGCCGGTGTGGTGGCCGCCATCCGCGCCGCGTCGCGCAGGTCGAAGCCGGCCTCGCGGACCGCCAGCCGGAACGCCGCGTCCATGGTCAGAGTGCTGCCCGCAATCGAGTCGCCGTGGACCAACTTCACCAGCCCGTGGTCGACGCGCACGGACTGTCCGCCGAGGTCGTAGATCCCGTCGGGCATCCCGGCGGCGTCCATCGCGTCGGTGACCAGTGACACCCGGCCCGGCCCGGCCGAGCGGGCCGCCACCGCGATCACGCCGGGGTGTACGTGCATGCCGTCGGCGATCAGCTCCACCGTCACCCGCGGGTCCTCCAGCAGGGCACCCACCGGCCCCGGTGCCCGGTGGTGCAGCGGCGGCATGCCGTTGAACAGGTGCGTGGCAACCCGCGCTCCGGCGTCGACGGCGGCGATCACGGTGGCGTAGTCGGCGTCGCTGTGCCCGACCGCGACAACCACACCCGCGTCGGACACCTGACGTACGGCGTCGAGCCCGCCCGGCAGCTCCGGTGCCAAGGTCACCATCGACACCGTGCCCCTGCCCAGGCGGAGCAACCGGTCGAGTTCGGCGGGATCGGCCGGCCGAAGGTACGCCGGGTCGTGCGCACCGCGGCGGATCTCGCTGATCCACGGGCCCTCCAGGTGCATGCCGGCGACCACGCCGTCGAGCACGAGGTCGGACAGCGCGGCGACCTGGCGTTCCAGCTCCTGCGCGGTCGTGGAGATCAGGCTGGCGAACGTCGTGGTCGTGCCGTGCGCCCGGTGGAACGCCGCCACCCGGGCGGTCACCTCCGGGTCGGCCCGGAGGTACGACCCGCCTCCGCCACCGTGCACGTGGGTGTCGACGAAACCGGGTACGACGGTCCGGCCGGACAGGTCCACGTCGACGGGCCGGTCCGGTGTTCCGGTACCGACGGCGACGATCCGCTCGCCGTCCACCTCCACCCAGCCGGGCTCGTGCACCTCCTCCGGTGTCACGACCTTGGCGTTGGCCAGCAGCGTCACGGGCTCCTCCGTCGCGTCAGGGTGGAGTCGGGTTGGAGTCGGGTCGGTTGGTGGAGTCAGGTTGGTGGAGTCAGGTTGGTTGGTCCGGCTCAGCCGGCCGGCATGGTCGGCAGGGTCGGCGTGGCGGGCGGGCTCAGCGTGGCCGGCGTGGTGCGTTCGGCCAGCAGGGCCGCACCCAGACATCCTGCCTGATCACCCAGCGCGGCCCGGACCAGCCTCGGCCGCCGCTGGAACGTCAGCCGCTCCTCCAGTCCGCGCCGCAGCGGGTCGAGCAGGAGGTCCTCGGCCTCGGCCAGGCCGCCGCCGATGATGACGACCTCCGGCCCGAGCAGGGTGACGGCCGTGTGCAGGACCGTCACCAGCGCGGCGACGGCCTCGTCCCAGACAGCCAGGGCGTCGGGGTCGCCGTCGCGGACCCGAAGAGCGACGTCGGCCGCTCCGGACACCGGCGTACCGGTGCGGGCGGTGTAGCGGCGAGCCACGGCGGCTGCCGACGCGACGCGCTCCAGGCACCCTCGGCCGCCGCAGCCGCACGGCTCGCCGTCGGGTTCGACGACGACGTGCCCGACCTCGCCGGCATAGCCTCCGGCCACCAGCGGCCGGCCGTCCACGATGCAGCTGGCGGCGATCCCGGTGCCCAGGGCGACGAACAGTACGTCCTGCGCGCCGGCACCGGCGCCGAGAACACCCTCGGCCAGCCCGCCGCCGCGTACGTCATGGCCGAGCGCGACGGGGATGCCGAGCCGGTCCTGCAGCGTGGCCACGAGGGGTGCGTCCTGCCAGCCGATGTTTGCCGCCACGACGGCAACCCCGCGGGCCTCGTCCACGATGCCGGGCACGACCAGGCCGGCTGCCACCGGCGCGTCCAGTCCGGTCTCGGGTGCCCGCGCGGCCAGCGCCTCCAGCGCGGTGCCGATCTGGTCGACCACGGCGTCCGGCCCGTCGGCGACGGGGGTGGGGAAGCTCATCCGCGCGCGTACCCGGCGATCGGCGTCGACCAGGGCACCCTTCATGGAGGTGCCGCCGACGTCGAGCGCCGCGACGCAGCCGCGCACGGCCGGGCCGGTACGCGGAGCGGAGTCGGTCACGCCTTGCCCGAGTCGCTCGCGGTGTCCAGGACGACCGACCTGGTGAGGTTGCGCGGGCGGTCGGGGTCGAGTCCCTTGCCCGCACCGATCTCCACGGCCAGTCGCTGGATCCGGATCAGCTCCGCCATCGGGTCACGCGCCGGCTCGCAGACCACCAGCGCGCCGAACTTCTCCACCTCGTCCAGCAGACCGTTGGGCGGCGTGCCGAGGAACCACACCACCGACGAGCCGTCGGTGATGCTCATCGGACCGTGGCGGTACTCCATCGCGGGGTAGGCCTCGGTCCACGACAAGGATGCCTCGCGCATCTTCAGGGCGGCCTCGTTGGCCAGCCCGATCGTCCAGCCGGTGCCAAGGTAGGTGAACTGCCGGCGTTCGGTCGCGCCGACCGGGAGCGGCTCGGTCACCGTGGTCTCGGCGTCGGCGATCGCGCCGGTGAGGTCGGCGCCGAGGTGGGTGCGCAGGAGGGCGAGTACGGAGGTGGCGAACCGGGTCTGGACGACCGACCGCTCGTCGGCGAAGTCGAGGACGACGGTCTCGTCGGAGCGCTCCATCACCGGGGTGTTCGGGTCCGCGGTCAGGGAGACCGTGGGCACCCGGCCGTGCAGCCGGGTCAGTGCGGCGAGCACCTCGGTCGTGGTGCCCGAACGCGTGATCGTGACCACCCGGTCGTAGCGCCGGTCGGCGGGCAGCTCGGTGGCGGTGAACGCGTCGGTCTCACCCTGGCCCGAGCCTTCCCGCAGGCTGGCGTACGCCTGGGCCATGAACCACGACGTGCCGCAGCCGAGCACGGCGACCCGCTCGCCCGGGCGGGGCAGCACCGCCGCGGCGGACTCGGCGAGCGCGACGGCACGCCGCCAGCACCCGGGTTGGCTGGCGATCTCCTCGGTCACGAATTCCATGCCTGGTCCCTTCCGCGAAATCGGCTGCCCGCAGCATAGGGCATGGAACGCCCATTTGTGCATGCTTTCAGCCATAAATGAGCACTCCCGTGCAAGATCACCGACGCGGGAGTCCTGCGGGTCCTGCTCGGGGCGATTGTTCCCGGATGTGCGTTCAAGCACCAGCCTTGCAACCTCCGGGCACTCTATGATCGGTTCTCCTACCACACGCGCAGCTTCGAACAGCCCCGAAGCAGCCACCGAAGAGCCGGTCCCGAACAGAGGCGATGCCCATGAACCGCTACGAGCGGCTCAACGCGATTCTCGAGCTCGTCGCCGAACGCGGCCGGATCGACGTCGAGACCCTTGCCGACGAACTCGGCGTCTCCACCGCCACCATCCGGCGCGACCTCGACCACCTCGCCCAGCAGCAGTTCCTCACCCGTACCCGGGGCGGAGCGGTCGCGCACAGCGTCGCCTACGACCTCCCTCTGCGCTACAAAACCGCCCGCCAGGCCACCGAGAAGCAGCGGATCGGGCAGGCCGCGGCCGACCTCGTGGCGGTAGGCATGGTGATCGGCATCAACGGCGGCACCACCGCCACCGAGGTGGCCCGCGCCATCGCCACCCGCACCGACCTGCGGTCACCGAACGAGGGACGCCGGGCGATCACCATCGTCACCAACGCCGTCAACATCGCCAACGAGCTCACCGTCCGCCCGCACGTCAAGATCGTCGTCACCGGCGGCGTCGCCCGGCCACAGTCGTACGAACTCGCCGGCCCGCTGGCCACCCACATCCTGGAGGGCGTGAGCCTCGACCTCGCCATCCTCGGCGCGGACGCGGTCGACCCGCTGTACGGCGCGAGCGCACACCACGAGGGCGAGGCGGACATCAACAAGCTGATGGCCTCGCGCGCCCGGCGGGTGGTCGTGGTCGCCGACAGCTCCAAGATCGGCGGTCAGGCGTTCGCCCGGATCCGGCGCCCGGACGAGATCGACATGCTGATCACCGACGTCGGCGTGGGCGACGACGCGGTGGCGAAGTTCGAGGAGTCCGGCGTCCAGGTGATGCGCGTCTGAGACTGGCCAGACGGGGTCCGAGACCGGCGGTGAGCGGTCCGCGTGAGGTCTGGGAAAGTCGGGCCATGCGCATCCTGCACATCTCCGACCTGCACGTCGAGCCCGCGCCGGAAGAACGCCTGCCCGGGCTGATGGCCTCCCTCGACCGCGACCGGGACCCGCTGCGGCGCGTCGGCGCCGAGCTGATGATCGTCTCCGGCGACCTGACCACCTACGGCAGCTCCCGGCCAGAGCACCTCGCCCTCGCCCGGGAATGGCTGGACTCCCTGGACGTCCCGTACCTCACCGTGCCCGGCAACCACGATCTCGGGCCGAGCCCGGACCGCGGCGAGCGCAGTCCCGTGCAGGAGGCGTACGAGGACGTGCCGTACGCACAGACTGGGTACGGCCGCACCTTCCGCACCGACCCGCTGGAGGTACGCGACCTGGGCGAGCTGCGGGTCGTCGGCGTCGGGGTGCGCGAGGACGACCCCGACGGCGTACTCCCCCGGCTGGCGGAGACGCTCGCCGCCGACACCCGGCCGGTGATCCTGGTCGGCCACTACCCGCTCGTACCGACCCGGGACCCCAAGCCACACGAGGAGTTCGGGTCGGAGGCGTTCGTGCCGCACACCGGCGCGGCGCTGCTCGACCTGGTCCGCCGGCACCAGAACGTCCGCCTGTACGCGTGCGGCCACGTGCACGTCACGTCCGTACGACAGCTCGCGCCGCACTGCACCCAGGTGACCGCGGGCTCGCTCGGCCAGGGCGCGAGCACCTACCGCGTCTACGACGTGGACCCGGCCGGACTCACCTACGCCACGGCGCTGGGTGCGGGGCCGCTGGGGTTCTGGCACACCATGGACCCCAACCTTTCCGGGGAGTTCTCCCTCGGCACCGGCGCCGAACGCTCCGGCCGCCTTGCCTGGTGAAGCCGTCTCATCTGGTGACGTCTGGGGGGAAACCTTGTTGTCTGTTGCGCCGGCACCGCGTACGGTCGGGCGTACACGAGGAAGGAGGTGGTCCAACGCATGCATAGCTTTGGGACTCGTGAGGTGGCTGTCCGCTAGCCGCTGTCCCCTTAGTAAGGACTGACTGCCGATCACCGGCTCGTCCTGAGGGTGCCCGCGCCAACGCGTGTGTGTGCACCGGATGGCGGTCGGCGAATTTCAGGGCAGCCACCCGACCCGCGGGCGCTGGAACCAGTCCCTCCAGCACAAAAAGCCCGCGGGTCGTCCCATGCCCGGAATCATTCGGGCCGCGTCAGGCGCTCAGGGCGCCAGCCGCTCCACGATCCATCGCTCTCCCGTACGTTCCGTACCTTCCGTACGCCGATACCGAATCCGGTCGTGCATCCGGCCATGCCGGCCCTGCCAGAACTCCACCACCTCGGGGCGTACGCGATATCCGCCCCAGAAGTCCGGAATCGGCACGTCCTCGGTGACGGCGAACCGCTCGGCCGTCTCGGCGTACGCCCGGTCCAGGCTCTCCCGGTCGGCGACCACCTGGGACTGCGGGCTCGCCCACGCGCCCAGCCTGCTCTCCAGCGGCCGGCTGGCGAAGTACGCGGCCGACTCCTCCCGGGTCACCCGACCGGCCGAGCCGGTAACCCGGACCTGGCGTTCCATCGCGTGCCAGGGAAAGACCAGCGCGGCGTTCGGGTGGGCGTCCAGGTCGGCGGCCTTGGCCGAGCCGTAGTTGGTGTAGAAGACGAAGCCGCGCTCGTCGAGGCCCTTGAGGAGTACGGTCCGCGCCGACGGGAGGCCGTCCACGCCGACGGTGGCGACCACCATCGCGTTCGGCTCGGGCACCCCCTCGGCCAGCGCGTCGGCCAACCAGGTGTGGAACAGCACGAGCGGATCGCCGGGGATCTCGCTCTCCACGAGTTCAGCGCGTCCGTAACGACGACGCAGCTCGGCCAGCCGGGCAGCCGACGGCAGCTGCGGTGACTGTGCACTCCGGTGCGCTGCACCTTCGAACGAGGCCGGTTCGCTACCGAACGGCGGCTCCGAACCGAACGGCGGCTCCGCGCCCAGGGGCGGCTCGGGCCGGAACGGCGGCTCATCACCGGCGGACCGCGGACCGCGGCGCGTTCCACCCGTTTCGTCGTGTGCGTCCATGAGTCCCGAGGCTAGTCCGCTGCCGGGAACCGACCCAGGGACGCCACGCGCGATCCACGCGTCCAGGGACTCGGCCAGTCGCTGCGCGAGTTGGACGACCACGATCCGGCGGAGGTCCTCCTGGCCGTACCACCGGCGCCCGCCGGACCGGCGGGACGGGGAGACCAGCGCGCGTTCCTCGTAGTACCGCAAGGTCGACGTGGCGACACCGCACCGGCGGGCCGCCTCGCCGATCGGAACCGGAAGCCGGGGTGTGTCCATGTCCGATATTGACTTCAAGCGCGCTTGAAGTGCAACGGTGGACACCATGAGCGAGCACACTCGTGGGGCGCCGCGTTCCTGGCTGCTGGACAAGCCGCTGACCGGATTCGCGTTGCCCACCGGCCGCATCGGGTCGCTGCAGGGCTGGCTGATGGGCCGGCTGAACGGCGACGAGCAGAGCGAGGCGAGCACCCTGCTCGCCGCCCGCCCCGGCGAGCACGTCCTGGAGGTCGGGTTCGGGCCCGGGGTTCTGGTGGAGCGGACCCTGGCCGCGGGCGCCCGCCTCACCGGTGTCGACCCCTCGCCGCAGATGGCTGCCCAGGCGCGTCGTCGCAACGCCGCCGCTGTCGACGCCGGCCTGGCCGATCTGCGGGTAGGTACGGCCGAACACACCGGCATGCCCGACGGCACCCTCGACGCGGTCGTCTCGGTGAACAACGTGCCGATGTGGTCCGACCTGGACGCCGGGATGCGGGAGCTGCGACGGGTACTGCGGCCTGGCGGCCGGGCCGTGGTCGCCTGGCACGGTGGCAGCCGGCCGAGGTTCGTCGCCCGCCGGATCCTGCTGCCCGACGACGTACTCGACCGGATCCTGGCGAGCATGCGGACGGCGTTCGGGGCAGCCGAGCTGCACCGGGGCGACCGCCTGGTGGCGTGGCTGGCCCACCGCGCCCCGTCGGAGCCCGGCTAGCCGTACCAACCAGCCATGGCCGGGCGCCGCCGGCCGCGACCGCCCGGCTGACACAATGGCGGGAGCCGGACACAGACGTCTGGGTGACCCGTTTGTCCCGCTCCCCGCCCGTCCGCAGAGGTGGCACCGTGGCTGACGCCCTCGATCCCGCACGCATCACCATCCCGTCCGACCGGCTGCCCGGCGACGGCCGGTTCGGCTCCGGCCCGTCGAAGGTCCGCCCCGAGGCGCTGGCCACCCTCGCCGGTCCGGCCGCCTCGTTGCTCGGCACGTCCCACCGGCAAGCGCCGGTCCGCAAGCTCGTCCGGCGGGTACGCGAGGGCATCGCCGCGCTGTTCGAGCTTCCCGACGGCTACGAGGTCGTACTGGGCAACGGCGGCAGCACGGCGTTCTGGGACATCGCGGCACACAACCTCGTCCGCGACCGGGCGCAGCACCTGTCGTTCGGTGAGTTCTCCGCGAAGTTCGCGTCGGTGACCGACGGGGCGCCGTTCCTGGGCAAGCCCACGGTCGTCCGTGCGGAGCCGGGCACGCTCGCCTCCCCCACGGCCGAGGCCGGGATCGACGCGTACGCCTGGCCGCACAACGAGACCTCCACCGGGGTGATGGCACCGGTGCGCCGCGTGCCCGGCGCCGACGACGACGCGCTGGTCCTCGTCGACGCCACCTCCGGCGCGGGCGGCCTACCGGTCGACATCAACGAGGCCGACGTCTACTACTTCGCGCCGCAGAAGTGCTTCGCCTCCGACGGCGGGCTGTGGCTCGCGGTGATGTCGCCGCGAGCGCTGGCCCGGGTGGACGAGATCGCCGCGACCGGCCGGTACGTCCCGACGTTCCTCGACCTGCCGACCGCGATCGACAACTCGCGCAAGGACCAGACGTACAACACCCCCGCCATCGCCACACTCGTGCTGCTCGCGGAGCAGCTGGACTGGCTGCTGGGCCTCGGCGGGCTGGCCGGTGCGGTCGACCGTACGACCGACTCCTCGAGCCGGCTCTACACCTGGGCGGAGAAGTCGGAGTACGCCACACCGTTCGTGGTCGACCCGAACGCCCGGTCGCTGGTCGTCGGCACCATCGACTTCGACGACGCGGTGGACGCCTCGGCGGTGGCGAAGGTGCTCCGGGCCAACGGTGTCGTGGACGTCGAGCCCTACCGCAAACTCGGCCGCAACCAGCTGCGGGTGGCGATGTTCCCGGCGGTCGAGCCCTCCGACGTGGAGGCGCTGACCGGCTGCGTCGACTACGTGGTGGAGCAACTCCGCGCCGGCTGAGCGGCGCGGCTTGTCGGGCACTGGCCCGTCGGGATCACGGCCCTTCGGAGTCGCGGTCCTCGTCGCGGTACAGCGGTCGGCGACGCCGCCCCCGACCGGGTTCGTCCCCCCTCTGCGGCGGGCTTGCGGCCGGCTCGTCGGGCCAGTCGTTCTCGGCGGGCGGCCGGGCCGCGGGTGGCCGGGCACGTCGACCGGCCGAACCGCCCGATCCCGACGGGTGGGGCGAACCAGGCGGGCCAGACGAGCGCGGCGGCCCGGAGGACCGCGGCCGGTCGGCCGGGCGGGGTGGCGGTACGTCGTTCCCGCGCTCTCGCCGCCAGTCCTCGTCCTCCCACGGAAGCGGAGTGTCGTCCTGCCCTGCGTACTGGGCCGACTGCTGGGCCGAATGCTGAGCTGACCGCGGGTCCGGATGCTCAGCTGACCACGGGTCCGGCCCGTCGGCACGTCGCCGCCTGCTCTGGTCCTCGGGCGGCTCCGCCGGCCAGATCGGTCCCCGGCCCACGTCGCCGTATCCCGCCGCCTGTACCGACCCGGGCGGGCGGGCGTACGCCTGCGTCCGCGGCTCCGAACCCGGATCGGCCGTCGGCAGGCTGGCCGGTACCGGCGGGCGGCGCGACCCTCGGTCCGGAGCCGGTCGCCGTCGCCGGCGCGAGGCGGGGTACGCCGCGAGCCCGGACAGCAGCGCGGCCGCGATCACCAGGAGCAGGATCCAGCGCGGCAGACCGCTCAGCAGGGAGCCGTCACTGCCGGTGGACGTGGGCGCCTGCGCGGTCGGGGTCGGACTGGGCGACGGGGTCGCGTTCTGACCTCGGCGCGAGGGAACGGGCGCGGCCGCGGCGAACGGCATCTCGTACACCGCCGAGTTGGCGCCCTCGCTGCCCAGGAACAACTGCTTCCCGTCGGCGCCGACGGCGAGGGACTCGCCCTGCCGCTGCGGCCGGCTCAGCGAGATCGTGCGTTCGGGCTTGCCGCCGGGCCAGCGCAGCACGCGCACGTCGGCGTACGTCCGCAGCACGATCGCCGAGCCGTCCGGAAGGAACGCACCGTCGGTGACCATCGGTGGAGCGTCGGCGACCTTGGTGAGGTTGGCGGTGGTCCCGGCGACGAGGGTGGACGGTGCCGCGTAGATCGCGCCGCCGTTGGCGTCCTTGGTCACGACGTAGACCCGGGCGGTACGCGGGTCGACCAGCAGCGCCTCCGCGTCGTGCGCGCCGTCGGGGTACCTGAACCGGAAGCGGCTCCACTCCACCGGCTGGTCGACCGGCGAGTCCGGCTCGCGGAAGCGGTAGACCGTGATCCGGTCACGAACGCGCGTGTTGTCCCCGATGTCCCCCACCCAGATGCGCCGGTCCGGGCCGGGCGCGATGGCCTCCCAGTCGACGTTCTCCGCGGTCCGGAGCGAGATCGTGCCGGCCACCTGCCCGCGCGGGTCGAGCAGGAAGACCCGAGGGGCGTCGCCGGAGTCGTTGTGGGTGTAGAAGTAGCCGCGGTGCACCGCGCTCGCCGCGAGGCCGCTGGACTCGGTGATCCGGGAGTCGCCGATGCTGAACAGCCTGCGTTCCTTGGCCGGATCCGCCGGGGCGGCGTACGACGGGGTCGCGTGCGCCGGAACCACCACCGCGCCGAGCAGCAGCGCAGCGAACGCCGCGGCGAGGCGGCGGGGCACCGGCCGGCCCGCCTGGCGGAGTCGGTCCGGCCGGTGACCGTCGAGTGCGGGATGCGCCCTCACGTCCGTCGTACCTCCAGCAGGTCGTGCTCGGAAGCGACGAACTCCATCACATCAACCTGGTGGCCCACAAGTCTTCGGAACGTGGCGGTCAGACCGTCGGTGCGCACTACCGTCTGCCTTTCACGAAGGGTTCGGGGGCGGGCCCGGAGCGCATGCACCCGGCCCGGCATCGCGCCATTGTCGACCATCTCCCCCGGCCCGTGATCCGGACCCATGGGGACGCCACGGAAGCCGCGTCCGGTATTCACCGCCCGCCGACCTGTCCGCGGTCGGTGATCGGGCCGTAGGGTTGGTGATCGCTCATCAAGCCCGCCGGAGGAACGATCGGATGCAGATCCTCACCAGACCCCTCGAGGCCCTGTTCACCATGGTGGTCGCGGGGTTGCTGTGGGTGCTCACCGCCGTTCCGTTGGTGACCCTCGGTCCGGGCACGGCCGGTCTCGCCGCGGTGATGATGGAGTGGGGCGAGGACGGGCCGCCGGCGGTGTGGTCGACGTTCTGGGGCGGCTTCCGGAGTCATCTGCGGCAGAGCCTGGGCCTGGGGTTCGGAGCCGCCGTCGCCGGGGCGTTGCTGACGATCGACCTGCTGTACGGCCTGCGGGCCACCGACGCGCCGCTGCGGGCCGTGGTCATGGTCGCCGCGATCGTCGGGATCCTCGCCGTCGGCGGCACCCTGGTCTTCCTGTTCCCGGTGATGATCACCTATCCCGCGCCATGGAGGCGGGTGCTGCGCAACAGCGCGTTGTTCGCGGCGGCGCATCCGTTGACGACGCTGCTCAGCCTGTTCCTGTTGCTGCTGGCGGCGTTGCTGGTGATCACCGTGCCCGCGGTGGTGCCGGCGATCGCGGGTTTCTTCACCTGGGTGATCAGCCGCCTGGTCCGGCGGGTGTTCCGCCGCTTCGCGGCTCGTCAGGACGCGGTCGCCCGCGGGTCCGAACGCACCGGACCGGTCGCGGCAGGCTAGTCACGGCCGGCTGGTCACAACCGGGCTAGGCGCGGGGGCGGCGTGCCCGGTCGGCGGCCGGTCGACAGAGGATGGGGTGTGACCCAGACGCGCAATTCCCCCACCGGGACCGATCAGCACACCCCGCCGGCCCAGCTCGCCGCGGGCATCGCGATCACGTTCGCGATCGGTGTCCTCCTCGCCTGCCAGTCGCGGGTGAACGGCCAGCTCGGCTCGGAACTCCATGACGGGATCGTGGCCGCCACCTGGTCGTTCGGTTCCGGACTCGTCGTACTGGTGATCATCGCCGCGCTGGTCCCGGGCATGCGGTCCGGGCTGCGCTCGGTGGTGGCCGCCGTGCGCGCCGGGCGGGAGGCGCGGGATGGCCGTGCCACCGCGCCCGAGTCCCAATGGGCGTTGCGGCCGTGGCAGGTGCTCGGCGGCGTCTGCGGCGCGTACCTCGTGGTCACCCAGTCCGCGACCGTCGGCCTGGTCGGCGTGGCCGTGTTCACCGTGGCGGTGGTCGCCGGGCAGGCCGGCAGCAGCCTGGTCGTCGACCGGCTCGGGCTGGGTCCGGGGGGCCGTCAGCCGGTGACGACGCGACGGATGGTCGGCGCGATGCTGGCGCTCGGCGCGGTCGTACTCACCGTCGCCCACCAGTTGGGTACGCCGTCGACCGCGGCGCTGGCGATCCTGCCCGCGCTGGCCGGGGTGGGCACCGCGTGGCAGCAGGCGGTGAACGGCCGGGTGGCGCGGGCCGCCGCCGGTCCGCCCTCCGGCTCGCAACTGTCCGGCTCGAAGCCCACGGGCACCAACGGCAACGGCCTGCACGCCGCGCTGGTGGCCGCGCTGACCAACTTCGGTGTCGGTACGGCCGCACTGCTGGTCGCCGCCGCGGTGGACGTCGGGTTGCGCGGGATGCCGACCGCGTGGCCCACCAACCCGGTGCTGTACGTCGGCGGGTTGTTCGGGATCGTGTTCATCAGCCTGGCGGCGTACGTCGTGAAGATCACCGGCGTACTCCTGCTCGGCCTGACCTCGGTGGCCGGACAGCTCGTCGGCGCGCTGGTTCTGGACGCGGCGTTGCCCACGAGCTCGGCGCACCTGACCGTCACCACCATCACCGGGACCCTGCTCACCCTGGTGGCGGTGGGCATCGCCGCCGTGCCGGCTCGCAGGCGCACCCCCGCGACCAGCAGCTGACCCGCGCCGCGACGGGCTACGCGGACGGACGAGCCAGGAGACCCTAGGTAGGCGTCCCGGCCGGCGCGACCGGGCGCCGGGAGGTCGTCGTCGGCGACGCCTCCGGGGACGTTTCCGGGGACGCGGCAAGCTCACACAGGTCCGCGACCGGGAGACCCACCGCGTCCGCCAGCGCGACCACGGTGAAGAACGCGGGGGTGGGGATCCGCCCGGTCTCGATCTTGCGGAGGGTCTCCACCGAGACCCCGGCCCTGGCGGCGACGTCGACCATGCTGCGGGAGCCACGCGCGTGTCGCAGAGACGCGCCGAGGCGCAGACCGCGCTCGCGCTCCTCGGGGCTCAACGGCTGGCGTACCACAGGCGTGATACTAATACCGGTATTCCTATTGGCCAAGGAGTGGTCCCACCATGGTCGAACTCAAGACCGCGAACGAGATCGCCGCGATGCGGGCCGCCGGCCGGGTCGTCGCAAAGGCGCTGGCTGCCTGCGCGCAGGCTGCCGTGCCCGGCGTCCCCCTCCGCGACCTGGACGAGGTGGCCCGGGGCGTGCTCGCCGCGGCCGGCGCGCGTTCGTCGTTCCTCGACTACCACCCGCACTTCGCGCCCACGCCCTTCCCTGCCGTCCTGATCACCTCGGTGAACGACGTGATCGTGCACGGGATCCCGGACGACTACCGCCTCGCCGACGGCGACCTGCTGAGCATCGACTTCGGCGCCGAGCTCGACGGCTTCCACGGCGACGCGGCCACCAGCCTGGTGGTGGGGGCGGCCGCCGATCCCGCCGACGAGAAGCTGATCGAGACCGCCCGGGCCGCCCTGGACGCGGGCATCGCCGCCGCCACGCCCGGCAACCGGATCGGCGACGTCTCCCACGCCATCGGGCGGATCGGCCGGGACGCCGGGTACGGCATTCCCGCCGACTTCGGCGGGCACGGGATCGGCCGGCAGATGCACGAGCCGCCGTCAGTTCCGAACGAGGGCCGGCCCGGACGCGGCTTTCCCCTGCGGCCCGGCCTGGTGATCGCGATCGAGCCGATGTTCATCTCCGGCGGCCACGACGGCTACCACGCCGCACGGGACGGCTGGGCGCTGTGCACCGACGACCGCAGCCGGGCCGCGCACGTGGAGCACAGCGTGGCGATCACCGAGGACGGCCCGGTTGTGCTCACCCTGCCCTGACCGCTGCGCTCCTCGACCCAGCCGACCCAGCCGGCCCAGCCGACTCAGCCCACCGTGACGTCGATGGTGTGGTAGCCGCTGGCGCCGTTCGGCGCGGGCGGGGCGACCGCCGCGGTCTGCACCTGCCCGGTGCCGTCGAACGCCCGCACCTGCAGCCGGTGCGTACCCTTCGGCGCCTGCCAGGTCCAGGTCCACTGCCGCCAGGAGTCCTTCGTCGGCTGCCCGGCCAGCCGCGCGACCTGCCATGCCCCGCCGCCGGCCCGGACCTCGACCCGGGACACGCCGCGGTGCTGGGCCCAGGCCACCCCCGCGACGGTCACCGTTCCCGCCGGCACGTTCGCGCCGGACGCGGGTACGTCGATCCGGGAGGCGGTCTTGATCGGTCCCTGAGCCGACCAGCCGCGGGTCGTCCAGTACGCCTGGAACCGGTCGAACGTCGTCACCTCGATGTCGACCACCCACTTGGTGGCCGAGACGTAGCCGTACAGGCCGGGCACCACCATCCGCACCGGGAAGCCGTGCTCCAGCGGCAGCGGCGCGCCGTTCATGCCGAACGCCAGCATCGCCGACCGGCCGTCGGTGAGCGCCGACAACGGCGTGCCACACGTCCAGCCGTCCGCCGACGTCGACTTCACCGCGTCCGCACCCGGACGGACGCGGGCCTCCTTCAGCAGGTCGTCGAGGAGTACGCCGGTCCACAGGGCGTTGCCGGCGAGGTCCCCGCCGACCTCGTTGCTCACGCAGGTGAGCGTCACCCAGCGGTGCACGATCCGCCGGCTGCGCAGGTCGGCGACGGTGAGGTCCAGCGGACGGTCGACCATGCCGTGGATCCGCAGCCGCCAGGTCGCCGGGTCGACCACGGGCACCGACAGCGCGGTGTCGATGCGGTAGAAGACGTCGTTCGCGGTACGCCACGGAGTCAGGTCGCGGATGTGCAGATCGGCCCCGGCGGGTACGGCTGTGGTGGGCGGACGCGGCACCGGGAACGACGCCCGCGCGTCGGCCACCGCCCCTCGCCGGCGCAGCAGCAGGGAGCCCGCACCGGCCGCGACCAGGGAACCGGCGACGACCAGCCCCCCACGCAGCAACAGGTCCCGCCGACCCGGCGCGTGTGCTGCCACCGAACCCGCGCCCGGCTCGCCCCGTACCCCTTCGGCTCTCCCCGCCTCGGCCCGCTCCGCGGTTCGTTCGACGGCACGCAACGCCCAGGCGAGGACGCCGCCGGCCGTGAGCGCGGCGAGCACCGACGGAACGACCGCGGCCGTTCCCGCGTCCGGGCGACTGGCCGCGGCCAGCACGCCGACCAGGCCGAGCACACCGAAGACCAGCCAGCCCAGTGGGCGGCGCCAACCTCCGGCCAGGCCGGCCAGCGCACCGAGTGCCACGACGAGCACCACGATGCCGGTGACGAGTACGGGCTTGTCGGCGGTGCCGAGTGTCCGGATACCGAACTCGCGGACGGACGCCGGGATCACGTCGATGAACGCCGCACCCACCGCCACCACGGGCACGGACCTGGGCTCGGCGATCAGGCCGGCCGCGAGCTGGGCGAGGGCCAGGCCCGCGCCGGCCGCCACGACACCCGCGCCCGCCGCCCACGCGCGAAAGCCGGGCCGGGAGTTCGTCATCCCCATCCTCGAATCCTCACCCCGCCCGCCCTGTCTGGCCAGCGCGGGGTGAGGTCCGGAGTGGAAGAGTTCGGATTCCGTGACCCTCGGAGCAGAACCACCGGAGCGGTTCGGGGCGTCACGGCTCAGCCCCGGCTGACCGCCGCCACGACGACGATCGCCACCAGGAGCAGGAGCACGCCGGGGATCACCAGCCGCCGGTACCGAGGATGCACGTCTGGGAGGCTACCTCTCCGCGCTCTTGGGGTCGGCCCCGCCGGTGAGCGGCCAGTCGGCGACGGTCTCGTACCGCGAGTGCCGGCCCTCGCCCTGACCGAGGTGGGAGGCCACGAGTTCGAGCCGGTCGGCGATCCACTCCGGACCCGCGTAGTCGGCCAGCGCGGCTGTCACCTCCCGTACGTCGGCCGGCTCACGCAGCCGGGCGAGGGTCAGATGGGGCCTGAACCGCCCCTCACGTACGTCCAGTCCGCAGCGGCGGGCGGCTGCCGACACCGAACCCGCCAGCTCCCGCAACGGGCGCAGGTCACCGTCGATCCCGGCCCACAGGACCCGGGCCCGGCGGACCGAGCCGAAGCCCCCGCCACCGGCGACCCGAAGCCGCAGCGGCGGGCACCGTCCGGCGGCCCGCCCCAGGCGGCGATGGAGGTCGGTGCGGGCGGAGTCGGGCACCTCACCCAGGAAGGCCAGGGTGAGGTGCCACTGCGCCCGCAGCGACCAGCGGTAGTTGTCGGCCGGCCCGTCCGACGCCAACCGCTCGCGCACCAGGGCGAGCTCGCCGGCCAGGTCGTCGAGCACCGCGGCCGGTGGGACCACCGCGACGAACAACCGCATCAGCTCACCGCACGAACTACGTGGACTACATGAACCGCCAGGACTACAGAGCCGAGGACCGTCCGGCCTCGCCGTGCCGGGACTGGCGCGCCGAGACCCGCGTCCGCCCCGGCCGTACGGCCTGTGGGGTCGGGCCCGAGCAACGGGTGGTGGCGATCGAACTCCATGCCGGCACTCTCTCACCGACCAGCGCCGGGGTGCGGCGCACCGCCGGTTGGGCCGGTACGCCCGAGCTGCGCCGGTCCTGGCCGGATACATGTCCGGACCGGCTCCCCCGCCGAGCACTGTCGTCGTGGCGCGCGTTCTGGCCGGCGTCCGGCGTACTGCCCTCGCCGCGCAGATCGTCCCGGCCGTCCGGTCCGCTCGACCCGGTGCGTACGCCCACAGGCTCGGCCTCCACCGGCCCGGACTCCACCGGCTCGGCGTCGATCGGGCGTTCCTGGGTGACCACCTCTTCCTTGGCGCTCCCCGCCGGCCCGGCGGCGTCGGCCGGCAACCCGGCGGCACCGGTCGCCTCAGGCCGGTCCTGGGTCCACCAGATGTGCAGGTGCGGCCGCGGACGCAGGTGCGCCCGCATCACCAGTCCCTGCCGGTGGGTCAGGATCAGCGCGGCGCCAAGGGTGCCGAACAGGCTGATCAGACCACCGCCGATGAGAGTCCACCGGGCGCCGAAGGTCTGGCCGACCCAGCCCACGATCGGCGCGCCGAACGGGGTGCTGCCGATGAACACCATGCTGTAGAGGGAGATCACCCGACCACGCATCTCCGGGCTGACCGACAGCTGCATCATCGCGTTCGCGGAGGTGATCATGGTCAGCTGCGCGAACCCGAGGAACGGCAGCATGAGGGCGAAGGTGAGGTAGGTCGGCGCCAGGCCGTTCAGCGCCTCCAGGATCCCGAAGATCACCGCGGCGACGAGAACGATGCGCAACCGCGGCCGTCCGGTGCGGGCGGCGCGCAGGGCGCCGATCACGGCACCGACCGCGACGATCGAGCCGAGAACGCCGTACTCGCCGGCACCCTTGCCGAACACTTCGGTGGCCATCAGGGCGCTGGTCATCTGGAAGTTGAGGCCGAAGCAGCCGACGAAGAAGACGACCCACAACACGAGCATCAGGTCGGGCCGCCCGCGTACGTAGCGAACGCCGTCGCGCAGCATGCCGGGCCTGCGCGGGACGTGTGGGGCCGAGTTGAGCTCCGACGAACGCATCCGGGCCAGGGCGAAGACGGTCGCACTGTAGGTGATCGCGTTGATCAGGATCACCCAGCCGGTGCCGACCAGGACGATGAGGAAACCGGCCACCGCGGGACCGATGACCCGGGCGCCGTTGAACGACGCGGAGTTCAGGCCGACGGCGTTGGCCAGGTCGTCCTTGCCCACCATCTCCACGACGAACGACTGCCGCGCGGGGTTGTCGACCGCGCTGGCGACGCCGAACAGGAACGCGATGAGGTAGACGTGCCACACGGTGACGACGCCGGTGAGGTCCAGCAGTGCCAGCGCGGCGGCGGTGACGCCCATCGCGACCTGGGTGCACTGCAGCACCTTGCGCTTGGAGAAGCGGTCGGCGATGAGTCCGCCGAAGGGCGCGACCAGCAGGAACGGAAGGAACTGCAGACCGGTGGTGATGCCGAGGGCGGTGCCGCTGTTGTGGGTGAGCTCGAGCACGAGCCAGTCCTGGGCGACCCGCTGCAGCCAGGTGCCGATGTTGGAGACTGCCGAGCCGGCTGCGTAGAGACGGTAGTTGCGGTTCCGGAGGGATCGGAACGTCTCGATCACGCTGCGGCCAGCCTTTCCAAGATCGGCGCCGCCTGGCGCAGGATCTCTCTCTCGTCGGGGGACAGTTCGCGCAGACGACGGGCGAGCCACGCGTCGCGTCGCTTGCGGTCGTCGGCGAGGATGCGTCGTCCTTCGTCGGCCAGCCGGACCACCACCTGGCGCCCGTCGGTGGGGTGCGCCTCACGCACCGCGAGACCGAGGGCTTCCAGCGAGCTCACCGTGCGGGTGGTCGACGGGGGCCGCACCTTTTCCAAGGCAGCGATCTCACCGATCGTCAACGCGCCGTGACGGTTGACGGTGGACATCACACCGAGCTGGTTCGCCGTGAGCTGGTGGTCGGCGGCGCGCTGGTTGCGCAGCCGACGGGACAACCGCATCACCGATATACGCAACACACTTGCGAGGCCCGCGTCAGACTTCACGGGCAAGGTTGATGACGGCATGAAAGTTAGCGTACCTCATTACCTTTGCTAACGACCACCCGACGCCGATCATTCCCGCATTGCAGATAAGGGATTCCGCCCTGGGCAAGCGCTCTCCCAGCGTGGATGTGGTTGCGTTCCCACATTGTGGACGGAAGCGCCGTGACCGCTTTGTGCAGGGATGATCAGGTGACGGAGAAGCCGCCGTCGACGAAGATCGCCTGCCCCGTGACGTAGTCCGCGGCGTCACTGGCGAGGAACACCGAGACTCCCGCGAAGTCGCCGGGCTCGCCGTTGCGGCCGACCATCGTCCGGGCGGCCAGTGCGTGTTCGCGCTCGGGGTCGTTCATCACGGCCTCGGTGAGCGGAGTGCGGACGAAGCCCGGAACGATCGCGTTGCACCGCACCCCCTGCGCCGACCAGGCCTCCGCCTGGGACCGGGTGAGGGCGAGCACTCCGGCCTTGGACACGCCGTACCCACCGCTGTTGCCGAACGCCCGGATCGACTGCTGCGATCCGACGTTGATGATCCGGCCCCACCCCCTGGCGGCCATCGCCGGGCCGAACCGCTGGCCGAGCAGGAACGCAGCGTCGAGGTTGACCGCCAGCGTGCGGTCCCAGTCGGCCGGGGTGAGCTCGGTCAGCGGCGGGCGGAGGTTGACTCCGGCCGCGTGCACCACGATGTCGGGCTCCCCGAACACCGCAACCGCCTCGTCGGCGGCCCGGAACACCTCGGCACGGACTCCGAGGTCGGCCTGCACGTGCGCGGCCTGGCAACCGGCCCGGCGCAGGGCCGCCACCGTCTCCAGCAGTGGGGGCTCGCGCCGGGCGACCAGCACTACGTCGGCACCGGCCCTGGCCAGGGCCGTGGCGATCGCGGCTCCGATCCCGGAACTTCCACCGGTGACCAGCGCCACCCGACCGTGCAGCGAGAACAGACCTTCCACGTAACCCGGCATGGGCACAGTGTCCCGTAAGCTCCCGGTTCGCGCTGGACCGGACCTGGGTTGTCCGGCCCAGGCTCCGGCGCGGACCTCAGGAGACGCCGAGCACCTGCTTGATCGGGTCGATCGCGAAGTAGACGACGAACAGCAGCGCGACCACCCACAGCAGCGGGTGGATCTCCCGCGCCTTGCCGCGGGCGGCGCGCAACACGACGTACGACACGAAGCCCGCACCGATGCCGACGCTGATCGAGTACGTGAACGGCATCAGCACGATGGTGAGGAACGCCGGGATCGCGATGTCGTACTTGTCCCAGGAGATCTCGGTGACCTGGGTCATCATCAAGAACCCGACGACGACCAGAGCCGGCGTGGCCGCCTCGTACGGAATGATCTCGACGATCGGCGCGAAGGCCGTGGCGAGCAGGAAGCACACACCGGTGACGACGCTGGCCAGCCCGGTACGCGCGCCCTCACCGACGCCGGCCGCGGACTCGATGTAGGACGTGGCCGACGACACCGACGCGGCACCTCCGGCGGCCGCGGCCACCGAGTCGACCACGAGGATCCGCTGGGAGTTCGGGGGTACGCCGTCCTTGTCGAGCAGCCCCGCCTCGGAGCCGATCGCGGTCATCGTGCCCATCGTGTCGAAGAAGTCGGCGACCATCAGGGTGAAGATGAGCAGGACCGCGGCCACGATGCCGATGCGCTCGAACGACCCGAGCAGGCTGAACTTGCCGAGCAGGCCGAAGTCGGGCACCTGGATCCAGTGGTCGGGCAGCCGCGGGACGTTCAGGCCCCAGCCCCTGGGGTTGGTCGCGTAACCGGGCCCGGCGGCGCCGACCTTCGCGATCGCCTCGATCACGATTGCCAGCACGGTGGCGCCGAGGATGCCGTACAGGATGGCGCCGCGCACCTTGCGGACCACCATGATCGTGATCGCCAGCAGGCCCACCACGAACACCAGCACGGGCCAGCCGCCGAGGGAGCCGTCGATGCCGAACTGCACCGGCACCGGAGGCGCGGCGGTACGCCGTACCAGGCCGGCGTCGACGAAGCCGATCAGCGCGATGAAGAGCCCGATGCCGACGCTGATCGCGGTCTTGAGTTCGCGGGGCACGGCGTGGAACACCGCCTTGCGGAAGCCGGTGAGCACCAGCACCAGGATGACCAGGCCCTCGAGCACGATGAGCCCCATCGCGTCCGCCCAGGTCATCGAGGACGCGACGCCGAACGCGAGGAAGGCGTTCAGGCCGAGGCCGGTCGCCAGCGCCAGCGGGTAGTTGGCGACCAGGCCCATCAGGATCGTGACCACCCCCGCGACCAGTGCGGTCGCGGCCGCCACCATCGCGATGTTCGGCGAGGTGCCGCCGCCGAGGAACTGCCCGCTCGCGTCCTTGACGGTGCCGATGATCAGTGGGTTCAGCGCGATGATGTACGCCATCGCGAAGAACGTCACCAGCCCGCCGCGGACCTCCCGGCCGACCGTCGAGCCGCGCTCGCTGATCCGGAAGAAGCGATCGATCCCGTTCGTCGAACCGCTGTCGCCTCTGTCGCCTCTGCCGCCTCTGCCGCCTCTGTCACCCTTGTCACCCTTGTCAGTGGAGACCGTGTCGGATGCCGCATCGGCCATCGAAGGCACCTTTCTTGCGATGAGGGCAGCCTGCGCCCGCGCGGCGCGCGCCCTGGGGATCCGGCGGCAGCATGCCAGACGCCGACCCTTCGGCCGACGCGCAGGTGCCCCCAACCACGGATGATGTCCTACGCATGCAACACCCGGGTTACGCTCGGCGTGTGAACCCGGACGAACCTACCCCGGACGAAACAGCCACGGACGAGTCCGGCCGGCCCGCCCGCGGGCGACTGCTCGCCAGCGAGGTGCACCCGCTCGACGTCGACGGCGTGCGCACGGTCTCCGTCGGCATCCTGGTCTGGACGGTCGCCCTGCTGGGCCTGCTGCCGTTCGCGTCCCGGCTGCGCGGAGCCGGCATGGACTGGTGGCTGTGGACGTGCGTCACCGGGATCGTGCTGGGGCTGGTCGGACTGGCGTACTGCCGGTATCGCCGCGACCGGATGGCGCAGGACTCGCAGGGGCAGCAGCCCCGGCCGGCTCAGCGGCCGGAGCGGCGGGGCTGATACTCCAGGTCGTCGTAGCCCAGGGTGTCGAGCACGTGCGACGCCATCCCGATCGGCTCGGCCGACGCGGGGGTGGGCGCCTGGATCTCGGAGTGCGCACCGCAGCCGTGGTCGAACGCCACCACCTGGGCATCGCTGGGAGAGAACTCGTTGGTGCACACCCCGAAGACCGTGCCCAGCGGCCCGGACAGCGGGACCAGGAACGCGCACGTGGAGCAGGCCGCCGGGGCCGCCTGCGCGATCGGGTCCTCCGGTCCCTGCGGTCCGGCGTACCAGCGGTCGGCGGCGTCGTCGCGTCCTTCCACCGACAGCACCCGGACCCGGCCGAGGCCGACTTCCTGGTTGAGGACGCGGAGCGAGTCGGCGGCCTCGGAGTCGTCCGGGCCGAGGTAACCGGGCACCAGGCGGAAGTCGCCCGGCGCCGTCGGCAGAATGTCTCCCGGGCCCAGGTCACCGGCCTGCACCCGCTGCGACCACGGGACCCAGGCGGGCGCGGTGATCGCTTCCGGACCGGGGATGAGTACGACCTCATCGACGGTCGCGACCTTGGCCCGGGCCGCCCGGGCCACGCAGACCGCCCAGCGCCAGCCGACGTAGCCGCGATGATCGGCGGCGAAGTAGTGGGTGACGACCCGCTCGCCCTCGGCCTCGCAGCCGAGGTAGGAGCCGACCTCGCCTCCTTCCGCGACCTCGCGGGCGGCGGCTCGCGCCAACTCCACGGCACCCGCGCACACGGCGTCGATCCGTGCGGTCCGGGAAAGTCGACGGGTGGTGGTACTCACGACAGCGATTCTTGCACGCTCCCCCTTGGTCCTCGCCGGGTGCCGCGTCCCCGCCGGAAACAGCCCTTCCGGGTCCGCCTCCGGTCCGGTCGCAGCAGGGGGAGGACGAGACGCCGGCGCGGCGACCGGGGGAGGATGTGACGGTGGAACCACGTGATCGCCCGCCGGGCCGGCCGCTCGGACCGCCCGGCCGCCGCGCGGGGCAGCGGGCGACCCCGGACTCCCCCGGTGCCGGCGACGGCGGCGTCGACCAGCCCGCCGGGGCCGGTCACGACGGCGGTCCCGACCGGCCGCCGCGTACCCGCCCACTCGACGAGCAGCCGGCGGGCCGGGACGGATCCACCCCGAACGGTTCCACCCGGGACGAGTCCACCCCGAACGAGTTCAGCCGGGACGAGTCCACCCCGAACGGATCCGCACCGAACGGATCCGCGCAGCCGCGGACCGACCCGGACCCCACGCTCCGGAGGTCGCGCGCCCGCGCCGTCCGGAACGGGCTCACCCGCACCGCCGGCGCCGTCGGTGCGGCCGGCGCCGGTGCCGGCCGGGGTGCGCGACGGGCGGGCGGCGCCGGCGTCCGCCGGGTCCGCCGGATGACCCACGCCCAGGGCATGGGCGAGTCCGGGCTGGCCAAGCTCATCGAACTGAACGCCTTCCACGCCGGCGGCGACGCGGCGATGGCCATCGGGCTGGCCGGCACGCTCTTCTTCGCCGTGCCGTCGGGTGAGGCCCGCGGCCGGGTGGCGCTCTACCTGCTCATCACGATGGCACCGTTCGCCGTCGTCGCACCGCTGATCGGGCCGTTCCTGGACCGCTTCCGCCGGGGCCGCCGGTGGGCGATCGGGTCGACGATGGCGGTCCGGGCGTTCTTCTGCTGGGTGATGGCGGGCGGTGTCGCCACCGGCGCGCTGTGGCTGTATCCACTGGTGTTCGGCTGCCTGATCGCGTCCAAGGCGCACAACGTGACCCGGGCGGCGGCGGTGCCACGGCTGCTGCCGGGCGGCGTCGCGCTGGTCACCGCCAACTCGCGGATCTCGCTCGCCGGCAGCATCGGCGCGGGCGTCGTCGGCGCGGCCGCGGGCGGGCTGGCGTACTTCGGTCCGCAGTGGCCGCTGCGGTTCGCATTCGTGGTCTTCGCCGCGGGCACCGTCGCGGCCATCCTGCTGCCTGCCCGGGTGGACTCTGCCGAGGGCGAGGAGGACGTCCGGATCGCCGACATCGGCCGCCGGCTGCGCGGTATCTCCCCCAGCATCGGGCTCGCGCTGCGGGCGAACGTCGCGTTCCGCGTGCTGTCGGGCTTCCTGCTGATGTTCATGGCGTTCCTGCTGCGGGAGGTACCGCTGCCCGGCTGGTCGGCGACCATGCAGGTGGGCGCCGTGGTCGGCGCGGCCGGTGCCGGCAACCTGGTGGGTACGGCACTGGGTGCGCTGGCCAGGGCCCGGCGGCCAGAACTCGTGGTGTCGGTGCTGCTCGGCGTCACGGCCGTGGTGGCCGCCCTGGCCGCGACCTTCTACGGGCTGCTGACCGTCGCGGTGCTGGCGTTCGCCGCCGGCTTCGCGCAGCAGGCGGGCAAGCTGTCACTGGACGCGCTTATCCAGCACGAGGTGCCCGAGAGTGTGCGGACCAGCGTCTTCGCGCGTTCGGAGACGCTGATCCAGCTGGCCTGGGTGGTCGGCGGCGGCATCGGGATCGTGCTCCCGCTGATCCCCCAGCTCGGGCTCGGCCTGTGCGCCGCCGGGCTGGCGGCCGGGCTGGTTGTCGTACTGCGGACACCACGCGGGTCGGCACCGACACCGGCGGAGACGCCGCGGACGCCGACCCCGGCCGACCGCTGACGCCGCGCTCGACGAACCGGTCAGAGCTCCAGCTCGTCGGCCAGCGCGCGCAGCACTGTGGACACCTTCTTGGACGTACGCGGGTCCGGGTGACGGTCACGGCGATAGGTGGTCTCCAGGCCGTCGAGCAGCCGGATCAGGTCCTCCACGATCAGCACCATCTCGTCCGGCGACTTGCGCATCGCCTTGGAGACGCTCGGCGGGGACTCCAGCAACCGCACCGACAGAGCCTGGTCGCCCTTGCGGCCCTCGACGATGCCGAACTCCACCCGCTGACCGGCCTTGAGCGCGGTGACCCCCGCGGGCAGGGCGCTTGCCCGGACGTAGACGTCACCGCCACCGTCCTTGGTGAGGAAGCCGAAGCCCTTGTCCGCGTCGTACCACTTCACCTTGCCAGCCGGCACATCGACCTCGCTCGTGCTGAACCCGAAGGTTGCGTAGAACGCGGACCATGCCCGCGCCCGTCCATGACAGTGGCCCCCGTCATACGGAGGCCACTCCCAGCCTAGACGCCGCGGCCCCCGCACTCCACTACTTAGATCAGCTTCGCCGGTACCGGCTGCTCGGTGCCGGTCCCGGCTCGCTCAGCGGTAGCGCGCGGGATCGGGCAGCAGCTCGTTCATCGCACCGGAACGGAAGCCCTTCGGGTCGACCTCGGCAACGTCGAACCCGGCCGCGAGCACGGCCTCGACCGCCTCCTCCATCCCGGCCACCTGGTCGACGAGGTCGGGATCGACCTCGATCCGGGCGGTGTCGCCGACGTCGCGGACCCGCAGGTTGCGAAACGGCGTACCGGCGTCGGTCAGGACCGCCCGCAGCGCCACCTCGGCCTGTTCGACCCGCGCCAGCCGGGCCGGCGTGATCGAGAGCCCGTACGCGATCCGGCTGGACAGGCAGGCCGCGGCCGGCTTGTCCCAGGTGGGCAGCCCCCACCGCCGGGAGGCCTCGCGTACCTGTTCCTTGGTGAAGCCGGCGTCGCGCAACGGCGTGACCGCGCCCCGCTCGGCGGCCGCCCGGATGCCCGGGCGGAATCCGGCCCGCGCGTCGTCGGCGTTGGTGCCGGTGGCGATGTGGGTGAGCCCGAGCCGCTCGGCCAGCGGGCCGAGCACCTCCACCAGCTCCGCCTTGCAGAAGTAGCAGCGGTCCCCCGCGTTGGCGCGGTATCCGTCGCGGGCCATCTCGTCGGTGTGCGGCGTGTGGTGCTCGACCCCGAGCGACCGGGCGAACTCCCGCGCCGGGTCGAGCTCGGCGTCCGGCAGGGACGGCGACACCGCGGTCGCGGCGGCGACCTTCTCCGGTCCGAGCGCGCGGACCGCGGCGGCCAGCAGGAACGCCGAGTCGGCACCGCCGGAGAACGCCACCAGCAGCGAACCCAGGCCCGCGAGCTGGGCGTCGAGGTCCGTCAGCCGCTGCTCGAGCAGGTGGTCCTCCAGCCAGTACGGGAAGTCGGCCAGGTCGGCGAGCACCACGTCGGCACCGGCCGCGCGCAACTCCTCCGCCGGCACGGGGCCGGTGGCGACACCGAGCGCGAGGGCCCCGGCGGTGCGGGCACCCCGCACGTCACCGAGGTGGTCGCCGGCGTAGATGGCCGCACCGTGTTCGCGCAGCACCTCGCCCTTCTGCTCCGCCCACACGCCGCCGATGACTTCGTCGACCTCGAGCCCGAAATGCTCGACGTGCAGCTTCGCGTGGTCGGTGTTCTTCGCGGTGACGACCAGCACGCGGCCGCCGTGCCGGCGTACGGCGGCGATCGCCTCGGCCGCACCCGGCATCAGGGAGGCGGCGCCGACCGCGGTCTCGGGGTAGAGGCTGCGATACAGCGCGACGACGTCGGGCACCTGCTCGGGCGGAAACCACAGTCCCGCTTCGTACTCCAGCGGTGGGCCGAGCCGGCTCACCGCCAGCGCGCTGTCGACGACGACGCCCGTGCGCGCGGACACCGCGTCCCACACCGCGGCGATCCCAGGGCGGGAGTCGATCAGGGTCATGTCCAGGTCGAAACCGACGACGAACGTATCCGGAGCCACCCCTTGACCCTACGGGCTTTCGGACGGTAGCCGACCTTCCACCCGTTGTACGACCACAACCGGACCGTCGGACCCCGCCGATTCACGAGTACCCGTGGTCGGTCGGTCGGTGGGCGGTCGGTGGTCGATCGTCAGCGGCCGGCGGAGTGCGCGGTGAGCACCAGCCCCTTGCCGTCGGGTCCGTCGAGGGTGAGCCGGTCGCCCTCGATGTGGTAGGTCACCTCTCCGTCGAGCACGCCGAGGACGTGGTGCTCGACGCGGGCCGGTTCACCGCGGCAACCCTTGAGCTCGGACAGGACCGGCTCGAACGACAGCCGCGTACCCGTGTGGGTCACCCGCCCGCCCATGCCGTTGCATCCGGTCGACCCGATCATCTCGTCCTCGTCCTCGGAGAAGACCAGGTAGGCGCCGGTCGGCCTGGCACTCGCGGACGCGATGTCGCCGTCGACCAGCGTCGTCACGTCCCAGCGAGTGCCCAGCAGGGGGCGGGCCGGGTCGGCGACCTCGCGGTCGAGTAACACCAGCCGGGTGTGTTCGCGCGGCCGGTCGGCGGTCAGGACGAGCCGGTGCCCGCTGACCCGCCACGACGGCTCGGCACTCAGGAAGTCGGTCAGCCAGTCGTCCTGTGCGTAGCGGGCCGCGTCGCATCCGATGTCGGTGCCGGACAGCCCGCCGACGATGCGGACCCGCCCGTTCCCCAGCGAGGCCTCACCTCCCATGGACGAGCAGCCGGCGTCGGCGAGGATCCGGCCGTCGTCGGTGAACTCCAGCCGGATGCGGGTGCCGGGCGCGAGCGCGTGTGGCGTGCCCGCCTCGGTCACGCCGGTGGAGAGGTACGTGTGGCCGGTCGGCTCGTCGGCCGTCGAGGTGGTCGCGCTGGTCGACCTGCCGCAGCCGGCCAGGGCCAGTAGGGCCAGCAGGGCCAGCGCGACGAGGGGAAACCCGGGAGAGCCGACACGACCACGCGCACCGGGGATGCCGGGGATGCGGGCGGCGGAGCGCCTGGGGTTCATGTCGTACGGACGGCGAAAGCCCCGCCCCGGGTTGCCCGGGACGGGGCGTTCGACGTGTTCGCGTCGGGTCGGGCCAGTTGCGTCAGGCCAGTTGCATCAGGCCGGCGACATCAGGGCAACTGCTTCAGCAGCGCCGCGCAGAACGCCGGCAGGTCGTCCGGCGTACGGGAGGTGATGAGGTTGCCGTCCTCCACGACTTCCTGGTCGACCCAGGTGGCGCCGGCGTTCTTGAGGTCGGTACGGATGGAGGCGACCGACGTCACCGTGCGCCCGCGCACGATGTCGGCCTCGGCCAGCACCCAGCCCGCGTGACAGATCGCCGCCACCGGCTTGCCGGCCTCGTGCACGCCGCGGGTGATGGCGACCGACGCCTCGTCGGTGCGCACCTTGTCCGGGGAGTAGCCGCCGGGTACGACGACCGCGTCGAACTCGTCGGCACGCACCTCGCCCGAGCCCTTGTCGATCCTGACCTTGGAGCCCTTCTTGCCGGTGACCTGCTTGCCGGACTCCTTGCCCACCACGACCGCCTCGTGCCCGGCGTCGCGGACCGCGTCGTAGGGCTGCTGGAACTCCGAGTCCTCGAAGACGTCGGCGAGGAGGAACGCGACCTTCGCCATGGGTGCTCCTTCCGTGCTCGGAAAACGGGTCGGTACCCGTCCTTCCTACCCGACGGGTCCGCCCGCACGCACATCCGTTCGAGCTGACCCCGATGACGTTTTCACAGCAGTCCGCGCCGGCGCATCACGCCGACACTCACCGCTCCCGCCGGCAGCAGCAGCCACAACGTGACCAGGCGGAACAACGCGACCGCGGGCAGCGCCACCGCGAGGCCCACGCCGGTCGCGGCGAGCGCGGCGGCCAGGGCGGCGTCGACGGTACCGAGGCCACCCGGCACCGGTACGGCGTTGCCGGCACTGGTGCCGAGGAGGAGTACGGCGGCGACGGTGAGGACCCCGAGGTGGCCGCCGAACGCGTGCACCGACGCCCACAGGGCGGTGATCAGACCGGCGGAGATGAGTACGGCACCGGCCAGGCTGACCAGCGCCCGCAGCGGATGGGCGGCCATCGTGCGCAGCGACCTGGTGAGCTCCTTCACCAGCGCGCGCACCCGGCGGGTGAGCCGGGCCGACCGGCGCAGGAGCACGACGCCGGCCGCGACGAGGACGGCCAGGCCGGCGACGACGTAGGGGGCGAACCGCGCCACGTCCCCGCGCAGGAGGTCGACGTCGGTGTTGGCGGCGTACGCCACCGGTGGGAGCAGGAACAGCGCCAGCAGCACCTGCACGCTCTGGGCCACCGAGACGGTGCCGACCGAGGCGGAGGTGCCGACGCCGGCGCGGCGGAGGTACTGCACGTTGACCGCGGCCGAGCCGACCGCGGCCGGCGACACGATCCGGACCAGCGAGCCGGCCAGCTGGGCACCGAACGTCGCGCCGAAACGCAGCCGCACCGGACTCGCGCCCATGAGGTTCCACGCGTTGCCGGCGAGGGTGACGACCACGCCGAACACCGCGAGGCCCGCCCACCAGAGGTTCAGCTGCGAACGCCACAGTCCTAGGTCGATCGCGTGCCGGTTGTCGTAGGCCAGCACACTCACGAGCGCCACCACGGCTGCCAGCAGCAGGACCTGGCGCGGCTGCCAGGAGAACCGGATTCCGGGCCGGCGTTCCGGCGCGGCGGTCGAAGGGACCGCCGTGGAGGGGGCGGCGGTGGAGGGGCCGACGGCGGTGGGTGCGGGCGTCAGCGTGGACGGGCGAAGCGGCGTCTCCGTCCGGTCCGCCACCGCGACCCGGCCCGCGGGCAGGTCACGACGCGGCCGCGCGTCCGTGCCCGGGGCACGTGAGGTCGCGCGGGCCGGGACGGGCACCGGGGCGAGAGTGGTCACCGGTCATCTCCTACCTGAACGGGACGGATGTCGATCATCGGCACGGACCGGGTGATTCGTGCGGCTCGGACGGACGTCGGGCTGGTTCCAGGCTGCCGCCCGGAGCGGCCGGCCCACATCAGGGAACGACCGCGCGTGACCCTGGCGGGTTGCTCAGGGGGGCCCAGGGTCCGTACGCGGGGTGCCGATCATCCACAGCCTCGATCCTGCCGGTCGAAACCCGTCCGAGACGTCGCCCGTTGGTCGGGACCTTGCTACGACCTGAGTAGGGCGTGCGGGGTCGATCGTCGGCCGAAGGGACGGCCGGGGGTGCCGTACGCCACACCGAACGCGACCAGCTTGCGCCGCGCTCTACGGTTGAGGTGATGCCCAGATCCACCTCGCGCCCCGCGACGCTACCCGAGACGTTGCGCGGGTTCGACGACGACGCGCTCGCGGAGCTGTTCCGCAACCGACCCGACCTGATGACGCCGCTGCCGTCCGACCTGGCGCAGCTCGCGTCCCGTTCGACCACCCGCAGCTCGCTGGCCCGCACGCTGGACCAGCTCGACCGGCGGGCACTCGCGGTGCTCGAGGCGTTCGTCGTACTTCCCCGGCCGGCCTCCGAGGCCTCGGTCCGCGGGCTGGTCGGCCTGACCGACGCCCGTGTCAAGGCGACGTTGGCGCAGCTGCGCGGGCTCGCCCTGGTGTGGGGTCCCAAGGACGCGCTGGAAGTGCCCGTCGCGCTCGCGGACCTGCTCGGCCCCTACCCCGCCGGCCTCGGCCCGCCCGCGGACACGGCCGACCTCGCCGACGACGAGCGGATCGCCGCGTTGCTGGCCGAGGCGGGGCCGGAAGCCCGGGCGGTCGCCGAACGACTCGCCGCCGGGCCGCCCGTCGGGATCGTGACCGCCGCCGACCGGCCCGTCACGGCGGAGACCGCGCGTACTCCCGTCGAGCGGTTGCGTGCCCGCGGCCTGCTCGGCGCGGCGGACGCACGGTCGGTGGTGTTGCCGCGCGAGGTCGGCCTGCACCTGCGCGGTGGCCGGCTCTACCCGATCGAACAGCTGACCCCGCCCACGTTGGACGGCACGGCTCGCGACCCCGCGCTGGTCGACCGCACCGCGGCCGGCACCACCCTTGAGGTCGTACGACAGGTCGAGCAACTGCTGGACGCCTGGGGCGCGGACCCGCCGCCGGTGCTGCGCGCGGGAGGCCTCGGTGTTCGCGACCTGCGGCGCACCGCCGGCGTCCTCGGCGTACCCGAGCCCAGCGCGGCGCTGCTGCTGGAGACGGCGTTCGCGGCCGGTCTGGTGGCCGTCGGCGAGGACGACTCCTGGCTGCCGACGCCGGCGTACGACACCTGGCTCGCCCTGGACACCGAGCACCGCTGGGCCCGGCTGGCCACGGCCTGGCTGGACTCCCCGCGCGTACCCGCCCTGGTCGGCAGCCGGGACGAACGCGACCGGCCGCGGCAGGCGCTGTCGGCCGAGCTGGAACGCTCCGTCGCCCCCGGCATCCGCCGGTTGGTGCTCGCCGCGCTGGCCGAACCCGACGCGGGTACGGCGCCGAGCACGGAAGCCGTGACCGCGTGGGTGCGCTGGCGGCGGCCCCGGCGGATGACCGCGTTCGTGGAGCAGCTCGTCGCCTGGACGCTGGAGGAGGCGTCGGCGTGGGGCGTCACCGGGCTCGGCGCGCTGGCCGGCCACGGGCGGGCGCTGACCTCAGGTGCCGCATCCGGTGCCGCGTCCGGCGAGGAGGCGGCCGCCGCCGAACTCGGCCCGCACCTTCCCGAACCCGTCGACCACGTACTCCTGCAGGCCGACCTCACCGCCATCGCACCCGGACCGCTGCGCCCGGACCTCGCCAGGTCGCTGGCAGCGATGGCGGACGCGGAGTCGCACGGCGGCGCCACCGTCTACCGCTTCACCGAAACCTCCGTACGCCGTGCCCTGGACGCCGGCCGGACCGCCGCCGAACTCCACGAGCTCCTCGCCCATCATTCCGCGACCCCGGTGCCACAGCCGCTGTCCTACCTCGTCGACGACGTCGCCCGCCGGCACGGTCACCTGCGAGCCGGATCCGCGACGGCCTACCTGCGCTGCGACGACCCGGCGCTGCTGGACGCCGTGCTCGCCGACCGTCGTACGGCCGCCCTGGGACTGCGCCGGATCGCGCCGACCGTGGTGGTGGCCCGGCAACCCGTGCGGGCCCTGGTCGACGAGCTCCGCTCGCTCGGCTTCTCACCCGTTCCCGAAACCGCCGACGGTGCGCTGATGCTCAGCGAGACCCGGGTCGGGCGTACGGCAGAAACCCCGCAGCGCACTCCGGTCACGGCGGGTTCGCGTACGCCAGAACCCGAGGTGCTGGCCGCGGCAGTCCGGGCCGTCCGGGCCGGTGACCGGGCGCGCGCGTCCCGGCCGGCGGGTGCGGCTGTCGGACAGTTACGGCGGACGCCCTCCGGTGAGGCCGTCGACGTCCTCCGGGCCGCACTGGCAGGTGGCTGGTCGGTGTGGATGGGGTATGTCGACCAGCAGGGGGGTGCCCTGGACCGCATCGTCGATCCAGTACGCATCGATGGTGGCTGGCTCACGGCGTACGACCATGCTGCCGGTGAGGCGCGCACGTTCGCGTTGCACCGCATCACCGGTGCGGCTCCGGTCGACTAGTCGGCCGGCGCCGGGCAGAGGTCGACTAGGGTTCCCCACGGTTCGAACGAAGGGGAGCCGGAGTTGATGGTCAGTCGTAAGGAGTGGCGACGTCAGCGACGCCGACGACTTCGGCGATCACTCACCGTGCTCGTGTCGGCCTCGGTGGTCGCGGTCGCCCTGATCGCCGGCCTGCGCGGCCTGGCGCCGACGAATCCGTTCGACCGGGACGCCGCCGCGCGGATGCTCGACGCGGCGGACCGGGCCGGCGGCGAGCGCGCCGGCCACGGCAACGCGGCCGGTTCCGGCGACGCGGCTGGTTCCGGCGACGCGGCTGGTTCCGGCGACGCGGCCGACTCCGGTGACGCGGACGGCAACGCGGCGTCGGAAGGGGTCCGGTCGGCACTGCGCGGTGCCCCGGACCGGATCTCCCGCAGCGACGGACGTACGTCTCCGTCGGCGACCGTGCGGCCGGCACCCGGGGACCCGTCGAGCCCGTCGGCCATCGCCAAACACGGGTCGGGTGTGCTGGCAGCCGCGCCGGGACACACCGAGCCGTTCGGAACCGGCCGGGTCGTGCGTTACCGGGTCGAGGTCGAGGACTCGCTGCCCTGGCGCCCGGTCGACGTCGCCCGCGTCGTCGACGCGACACTCGCCGACCGGCGCAGCTGGGCCGCCGCGGGCCGGGCGAGGTTCGAACGCGTCGCCGGCAAGAACTACGACCTGCGCATCGTCATCGCGTCACCGGACACCACGGACAAGCTCTGCGCGCCGCTGGGCACCGGCGGAGAACTCTCCTGCCGGATGGGCGACCACGTGGCGATCAACGCCCGCCGGTGGGCGGGTGGCGTGCCGGCGTTCCACGGAGACGTCCTGAAGTACCGCCGGTACGTCGTCAACCACGAGGTCGGGCACGCGCTCGGCGAGAGCCACGCAACCTGCCCGGGCCCCGGCAGGCCGGCTCCGGTGATGATGCAGCAGACCAAGAGCGTCGGCGCCTGCGAAGCCAACTCCTGGCCGCTGCCCTCGGAGTTGTGAGCCCCGGCTTCTAGGGCGTGTCCTGGGCGTTCTGGCCGAGCAGCGCGTCCGGCAGCTCGGCGATGCTGTCCAGGACGAACGTCGGCGCCGGCCGCAGTGCCGCGGCGGCCGCCTGGTCGGTGATGCCGGTGAGCACCAGTGCCGTCGCCACGCCGCCGCGCCGGCCGAGTTCGATGTCGGTGCCCGGCCGGTCGCCGACCACCACGACCTCCGCGGGGGAGCAGCCGAGGCGTTCCAGCGCCGCGGTCAGCATGAGTGGCGACGGTTTGCCGGCCACCGCCTCCACCCGGCGTCCGGTGGTCGTCTCCAGGGCCGCGATGACGCCGCCGCAGTCGGGTACCTCGCCGCCCTCGACCGGGCAGGTCGGGTCGGGGTTGGTGGCCACGAACCGCGCCCCGGCCCGCAGCGCGTTGAACGCCTCCAGCCAGGTCTCGTACCGGAACGTCCGGTCGAACGACGCCACCACCACCTCGGCCTGGTCGCCGGTGTCCACCAGCACCGCACCGGCGGCGGTGAGCTCGCGGCGCAGGCTCTCCTCACCGAGCAGGTAGACCTTCGCGCCGGGGGTCTCCTCGGCGAGCCAGCGCCCCATCACCACACCGGAGGTGAGGACGTCGTCGGTGGTTGCCGGGATGCCGAGACCGGTGAGGCGTTCTGCGTACGACCCGGGGTCGCGCAGCGGGTTGTTGGAGACGAACAGCACCCGCACGCCGTCCGCGCGCAGCCGGGCGAGCGCCTCCACCGCGCCCGGCACCGGCCGGCCGGACAGGTAGACGGTGCCGTCCAGGTCGCAGATCACCGCACGGCACCGCTCGGGTGCGGCGGCAGCCTCGAGGCCGGCCGCCGGATCGGGCACGGCCGCGGAGTCGGGGGTCGGGGTCTCGTTCATCACGGCCAAGCCTGGCACGCGCACCTCCCCCGGCCGCACGACGGCCGGTCCGCGGGCCGCCCCGCGACGTCTCAGGCGCTCAGGTGTAGCGGAGCAGGAGGTACGGCAGCGCCAGCGCGACCGAGACCGCGGCGACCAGCGCGCCGTACTTCGTGAACTCCCAGAAGCTGATCGGGAAGCCGTTGCGCTTGGCGATTCCGAGGGCGACGACGTTCGCGCTGGCCCCGACCGCGGTGGCGTTCCCGCCCAGGTCCGCGCCCAGCGCGAGCGCCCACCACAGGCCGGTCTGCCCGGCGAGCGGGCCGTGCGGCCCGGTGAGCTCGGCCACCACCGGCGCCATCGTCGCCACGAACGGGATGTTGTCGACGATCGCCGACAACAGCGCCGACCCGACCAGGAGTACGCCGATCGCCAGCGCCGGCTTCCCGCCGGTCGCCTCCGCCAGCCAGTGCGCGATGGTGTCGATCACGCCGACCTTCACCAGGGCACCGACCATGACGAACAGGCCCATGAAGAAGACCAGCGTCTCCCACTCGACCTCCTCCAGATAACTGCCCGACGAGAGTCCGCTGACAAGCACGAGCACCCCGGCACCGAGCAGCGCGACGATGGAGGGTTCGACGTGCAGGACGGGATGGAGTACGAATCCGAGCAGGACGCCCGCGAGCACCACGAGCGAGCGGCGCAGCAGCGGGACGTCGTTGATCGCCTCGCGTTCGGACAGCGACATCACCTCGGCCACGCGTTCGGGGTCGGCCTCGAACGCGTGCCGGAACAGCCACCTGCACAGCCCGACGAACACCACCAGCAGGACCGCGATGAACGGCGCCAGGTTGGCGAGGAAGTCGTTGAACGACAGGCCGGCGCGGCTGGCGATGATGATGTTCGGCGGGTCACCGACCAGCGTCGACGTGCCGCCGATGTTGGAGGCGAGCACCTCCGCGACCAGAAAGGGTTCGGGGCGTACGCCGATCCGCTGGCACACCAGCAACGTGACCGGCGCGACCAGCAGGACCGTCGTCACGTTGTCCAGCAACGCCGAGGCCAGCGCGGTGAGCAGGCACAGCAGCACCAGGACGCGGTAGGGCCGCCCACGCGCGCGTTTGGCCGCCCAGATGGCGAGGAACTCGAAGATGCCGGTCTGGCGGAGCACCCCGACGATGATCATCATGCCGAGGAGCAGGAACACGACGTTCCAGTCGATACCGCTGTCCGGCGAGTAGAAGACGTCGTGCGCGCCCACGATCCCCAGGGCCAGTACGACACCCGCCCCGCCGAGGGCAGCGGCCAGCCGGGGAACTCGTTCGGTGGCGATCAGGGTGTAGGCGACGACGAACGCGGCGACCGCGATCCACAGGCTCATGTGGCGTGCAGGGACAACGACAGCAGCCTGGACGCCGTGACCACGCCCAGCACCGTGTCGTCGTCGACGATGGCGACCAGCGGGCAGCGCAGCCGGGCCATCACCGCCGCGAGCTCCAGCACCGTGTCATCACCGTGCAGCACCGGGAGGTCCTTGGTCCGCGGCGGCAACAGGTCTCCGACCCGGCGGCCGGCCAACTCGTTGACGATCCGGTCGGCCGCCCGCTCGTCCAGGACCCGGGCAAGCGAGGGATCCTCCTGGACGTACCCGGGGATGACGAACCGCACCACCTGCGAGGCGGGGAGTACGGCGATCGGGCGGCCGCCGTCGCCGGTCACCACCAGCCCGGGCAGCCGGTGCTCGCCCATCAGCCGGGCGGCCTCCAGGGCGTCGGCGTCGACGTGCACCGACGGATAGTCCTCGACCAGATCACGGGCCAGCATGCCCCGCACGCTACCCGTACCCGGCGCCCCGGTCACCGTCGTTGCCCGTACGGCCCGGCCGAGGTGCCGGCGGTGTCGTCAGTGTCGTCAGCGGACTGGCGGCGAAGATCGCGTCGCGTTCCCCACCGCGTCGGCGAGCTCGGTAGCTCGCGCGGTCGTTTTCCATGGCCGTTCCTCGCGTTCTGGACGGAAGTAATAGTCATGGACGACTTGTGACAATTACACAGTGGAGGCGTGGAGTAAGGTGCACAAGTGGACTTTCTCCGTTACGCCGAGCGGGCGGCGACGATGGTCAACGCGTCGCTGGAGGACGAGGACGACGTGCGGGCGCAGCTCGCCGACCGGCCCTGGCTGGCCGAACGCGTCAGCGCCGCCGACGTCCGCGTCCTGCGCCGGCTGCGGCGCGACCTGCGGCCGGTGTTCGCCGAGGCCCCGGAGGCCGGCGAGAGCGCGGACCGGGTGGTCGAGCGGCTGAACGAGCTCCTCGCCCGCCACCCGGTGTCGCCGTTCATCACCGGGCACGGCGGGCAGGGGCTGCACCTGCACGTCGCCGAACGCCGGTCCTCGGTGGCCGAAACCCTCGCCACAGAAGGGCTGATGGGGCTGTCGACCGTGGTCTGCGACCTGGGTCCGGACCGGCTGGGCGAGTGCCAGGCGGACCGGTGCGGGCAGGTGTTCGTCGACACCTCTCCCAACTGTTCCCGCCGCTACTGCTCCGACCGCTGCTCCTCGCGGGCCAACGTCGCGGCGTTCCGGGCCCGGCGCCGGGCGGCGGCGGCCCCGTGATCGCATGGCCCTCCGACCACGTGACCGGGGCGCCGACGGGCCCCATGATTCCGCGCGGAACACCACGGACTTGCCCTCGGTTGGACACTGGAGTGAAACCCCCGACGCCCCACCCGGAGACCTCGTGAACGACGGACCGTTGATCGTCCAGTCCGACAAGACCCTGCTGCTGGAGGTGGGGCATCCCGCGGCGGACGAGGCGCGCAAGGCGATCGCGCCGTTCGCCGAGCTCGAACGCGCACCCGAACACGTCCACACCTACCGCCTCACCCCGCTCGGGCTGTGGAACGCCCGCGCCGCCGGGCACGACGCCGAGCAGGTGGTCGACACGCTGCTGCGGTTCAGCCGGTACGCCGTGCCGCACGCGCTGCTGGTGGACATCGCCGACACGATGGCCCGCTACGGCCGGTTGCGGCTGGACAACCACCCCTCGCACGGCCTGGTACTGGTGACCACCGACCGCCCGGTGCTGGAGGAGGTGCTGCGCAGCGCGAAGCTGAAGCCGATGCTCGGCGCGCGCATCGACCCCGACACGGTGGCGGTGCACCCCTCCGAGCGCGGCCATGTCAAGCAGGCCTTGCTCAAGATCGGCTGGCCGGCCGAGGACACCGCGGGCTACGTCGACGGCGAGGCGCACCAGATCGAACTGCTCCAGGACGAATGGTCGCTGCGGCCCTACCAGCAACAGGCCGCGGACGCCTTCTGGCACGGGGGTTCCGGCGTCGTCGTACTCCCCTGCGGTGCCGGCAAGACGCTGGTCGGTGCGGCCGCGATGGCACACGCGAAGGCGACCACGCTGATCCTGGTCACCAACACCGTGTCCGCCCGGCAGTGGAAGGACGAGCTGATGCGCCGCACGTCCCTGACCGAGGACGAGATCGGCGAGTACTCCGGCGCCCGCAAGGAGATCCGGCCGGTCACCATCGCGACGTACCAGGTGATGACGTCGCGGCGTAAGGGCGCCTACACCCACCTGGAACTGTTCGGCGCGCGCGACTGGGGCCTGGTGCTCTACGACGAGGTGCACCTGCTACCGGCGCCGATCTTCCGGATGACCGCCGACCTGCAGGCCCGGCGCAGGCTGGGGCTGACAGCGACGCTCGTACGCGAGGACGGCCGGGAGGGCGACGTGTTCTCCCTGATCGGGCCGAAGCGTTACGACGCGCCCTGGAAGGACATCGAGTCCCAGGGCTGGATCGCGCCGGCCGACTGCGTGGAGGTCCGGGTCACCCTCACCGACAGCGAACGCATCACCTACGCCACCGCCGACGTCGACGAGCGCTACCGCCTCGCGTGTACGACCGACACCAAGGCCCGGGTGGTCTGCCGGCTGGCCGAGCAGCACCGCGGCGAACCCACGCTGGTGATCGGGCAGTACATCGACCAGCTCGACGAGCTCGCCGCCCGGTTGGATGCCCCGATCATCAAGGGCGAGACGACCGTACGCGAACGCCAGCGGTTGTTCGAGGCGTTCCGCAGCGGCGAGATCGACCTGCTGGTGGTGTCCAAGGTGGCGAACTTCTCCATCGACCTGCCCGAGGCGGCCGTGGCCATCCAGGTCTCGGGCACCTTCGGGTCCCGGCAGGAGGAGGCGCAAAGGCTGGGCCGGTTGCTGCGTCCCAAGCACGACGGGCGGGCCGCGCGCTTCTACGCCGTGGTGTCCCGGGACACCGTGGACCAGGACTTCGCCGCGCACCGTCAACGTTTCCTTGCCGAGCAGGGATACGCCTACCGCATCATCGACGCCGACGACGTGCTCTCCGGAGACCTGCCGAACTGAATCCCCAACGAAACAAGGGCCGTCCGGCACTTCGCCGGACGGTCCTTGTTCGTTCACCCACCCACTACCTCGCGGAAGAGGGTGACCGATCGCCTACGAACAACGCGGAATCGTCGCGGTGTAGCCGGGCCGGCCGGTCGAGGTGGTGTACCAGTCCGCGATCCAGCCGCCGCTGTCCAGCTTGTCCCACACCACGCTCTTGCCGACCGTCGTACCCGCGCGCTGGCACACGACGTTCGCCATCCCGCCGTACAGGACCTGGCCGGTCTGTGGGTAGTTCGTCCCCGGGCCGGACCGCACCCGCAGCGCGTCGGTCCACACCATGTAGGAGTACCGGCACTTCTGGATGGGGCTGGAGTAGCCGCGCTTGTTCGGCGTGTCCACGTACAGGTCGCTGACGTAGGTGCCGTCGGCGAGGCGGTCCCACACGTTGGTCGCGCCGACCAGGCTGCCCGCGGTCTGGCAGAGCACGGTGACGCTGGCGCCCGACTCGCGGGTGCCGACGGCGGGATAGGCCGCGCCCGGTCCCTCGCGCGTCACCAACGCGCCGCTGGAGATCACCTCGTGCACGAACTTCGCCGAGCCCTGCAACGAGTCGACCCGGTCGCTGTCGATCTCGATCCGCCGTCCGCCCCAGTTCTCGGTGTGCGGGCCGCGGTACTGCTTGACCCGCTGGTGCACCGACCACTTCGAGTCGGCGACGTACGGCTCACCCCACACGCTCGACCTGCCGTCCCACCGGGCGGTCCAGATGACGTCCGGCCGGGCGAAGGTGTTGGAGACGTAGGCGTTGGACAGGTCACGGATCCCCGACGAGGCGCTGGAGTAGACGCCGGACAGGTAACCGCCGTCGTGCAGTCGCCTGGTCCAGCCGTCGAGGAACGCGAGGACGATCTGGCGGCAGGAGGTACTGCTGGTGTCGTACCCCTCCATGTCGTTGTAGATCGTGCTGCCCGGGACCAGCCCGAACCGCTTCGCGTCCCCGATCGCGTCCTCCGCCGCGTCCACGCCCTGCCCGCCGGGGTTGGCGGACCTGATCGGGCCGAGGTCACTCTGCCGCGCGCACGGTGCCTGCCGGCCGACGTAGATCGGGGTGAGGCGCCAGCCCATCCCGGCGACTGTGCGGACCCAACTGGCGCTCAGGTTGCCGTCGGGACAGGCCCGGTTGACGCCGCCGATGTAGATGCCGACGCTGCGGTACGTCGAGGCCAGCCAGGCCCGCATCGTGCTCGCGGACGGTGCGGCGCAGGTGTCGAATCCCTGGCCCCGGAAACGCGTCGTGGTCGAGCCGGCCGGCATCGAGGGCGGGTCGCTCAGGCCGGCAGCCGTGCCGGCACGCCCCGGCCGCACCGAACTGCCCGAGCGCTTAGGGCCGTTGTAACGCGCGCCGGCGAGGATCGCCTCGACCAGCGCCGGCCGGTTGGCGTAGGCCGCGGTGGCGACCAGCCCCGTGCCGGTCAGGTCGAAGTACTCTTCCTGGTCCGCGGCGCTGCCCGACGCGACCGACGTCGAACGCCCGGGAACGAGCTTGCGGACCGTAGCGCCGCTTCCCGATCGGTCCGGCGTCTTCGCCGAAGCGGCCGGCTGGATCAGCAGAGCCTCGGTGCGGCCCACCGCCCGGGCAGGACAACGCTGGTCCGCACCGGGCGTACCCAGGTAGAGCGCCGGCCGGTCGAAGCGCACGCAGGTCCGCGGGTCGCGGTCCAGGTCGTGCACGGCCCAGCCGGCGGGCACCGTGAGCCGGAGCCCGCGGTACTCGACGGTGCGGGTCGCGCCGACCGCGGCGTTCGCCACGGTGGCGGAGGTGGTCACGGCACTCGTCCCCGCGACCATGCCGGCGACGGCAAGAGCGAGACCGACCCGGTTGCGGGCGGCCCTCCGACCGCCGGTCACCGGGAGGAAGCGCCGTACACCGGGCAGGTATGGGTGGTCAGGTCTGGTCACGATCCGCCTTCCCGTAGGAGTCCCCCCGGCGAAAATCAGCTGACGGTGACAATTGATGCAGGACTGACGTCGGACACTAAGAGCATCCGGAAAAGCACTCACCGCGCACAGCATCACATTCGACAAGACGGTCAGCGCCCGCATGCGCGAACCACACAGGTGTAGTTCCCGGTTCGTCCGGGGTCGGCCAGGCCCTCCGAGCAGGACGTCACCAACCGGCTGACCGGCGTCCACAAACCGGTCGATCGGGCGCCGTCCTCGTGTTAGCCTGCCTGGCCGTTTTCACGGGAGGACGCCCCATGCCCACGCACGAAACCCTCGAGCCGCCCGATACCAGCCCGACCGATCCCGTTGCCGACAAGGTCGACCCCGCGGATCCGCTCACCGCCGAACAGGCCCACCTCGCCGCGTCCCGGGACGCCCTGCGACGCATGCGTGAACGCACCGAGTCGCTGGACGCCGAGGGCGGCAACGCCGTGTCCACCGAGTACCTCAGGGCCACGCTCTACCACCGGGCCCGCTCCCTCGCCGACGACCCGAGCACGCCGCTCTTCTTCGGCCGGCTCGACTACGCCCCCGGCTCCGGCCCCACCGAGGACCTGCCCGGCGCCCGCACCCGCGCCGCGCACCGCGGCGAGCGCTTCTACATCGGCCGCCGGCACGTCACCGACGCCGAGGGCGACCCGATGGTGGTCGACTGGCGCGCCGGGGTGTCCCGCCCCTTCTACCGCGCGACCAGGACCGCGCCGATGGGCGTGCAGCTGCGGCGGCGGTTCGGCTTCCACCACGCCGACCTGACGGCGTACGAGGACGAACACCTCACCGACCGGTCGGAGACCGACGCCGCGAGCTCGATCCTGGAGACCGAGATCGAGCGGCCCCGCGTCGGGCCGATGCGCGACATCGTGGCCACCATCCAGCCCGAGCAGGACGACATCGTCCGCGCCGACCTGGCCGGCACGGTCTGCGTGCAGGGCGCACCTGGTACGGGCAAGACCGCCGTCGGCCTGCACCGCGCGGCGTTCCTGCTCTACGCCCACCGCGACCAGCTCCGCCGCCAGGGCGTCCTCGTCGTCGGCCCGAACGACTCCTTCCTCCGCTACATCGGCGACGTACTCCCCGCCCTCGGCGAGATCGAGGCCCGGCAGAGCACGCTGCCCGAACTCGTCGGCCGGGTGCGCATCCGGGCCGAGGAGCCCGCCGACGTCGCCACACTGAAGGGCGACGCCCGGCTGGCGGAGGTGCTCCGCCGCGCCGTCTGGAGCCACCTGAGCGCGCCCGCCGAGGGCCTGCTGGTGCCGAGGGGCGCACGCCGTTTCCGCGTTCCGACGTACGAGGTCAGCGAGATCCTCGGCGGCATCCGTGACCGCGGCGTCCGCTACGGCGCCGGGCGGGCGATCCTGCCGCAGCGCCTCGCGCACGCCGTCCTGCTGCGGATGGAGGCCGACGGCGACTCACCCGACGACCGCGTGCAGAACTCCGTCGCCCGCAGCAGGCCGGTCCGCGCCTACGCCGACCAGGTGTGGCCGGCGGTCGACCCGGTGCGGCTGGTCTTCCGGCTGCTGTCCGAGCCCGCGTTCCTCGCCGAGCACACCGACGGGCTGCTGGACGAGGAGGAACAGGCGCTGCTGGCCTGGCCCAGACCGCCGCGTTCGGCCGGGTCGGCCCGCTGGTCGCTGGCCGACGCGGTGCTGGTCGACGAGGTGGCCGACCTGCTCGAACGCACCCCGAGCCTGGGACACGTCGTCCTGGACGAGGCGCAGGACCTGTCTCCGATGCAGTTGCGGGCCGTGGGCCGACGCTGCTCGACGGGCTCGGCCACCGTGCTGGGCGACCTGGCCCAGGCCACCACGCCGTGGGCGACCCGGGCCTGGGACGACGCGCTCGCGCACCTCGGCAAGCCGGACGGACACGTCGAGGAGCTGACCAAGGGGTTCCGCGTACCCGCCGACGTGATCGCCCTCGCCGCCCGGCTGCTGCCGCACATCGCACCGACGCTCACCGCGCCCTCGTCGGTCCGACGGTCCCGCGGCGACCTGGAAGTGGTGGCCGCCGCCGATCCGGCGGGCGCGGTCGCGGCCACCGTGGACGGCGTCCGCGCCGCCCTCGACCGGCCGGGCTCGGTGGGGCTGATCGTGGCCGACGCGCAGGCGGGCGCGGTGCGGGCCGCGCTCGACCGGGGCGACGTGGCGTACGCCCAGCTCGGCGAGGAGGGCGACGTCGAGGCCCGGCTGGACGTCGTACCCGCGTCCCTGGCGAAGGGCCTGGAGTTCGACCACGTGGTCCTCGCCGAGCCGGCCCGGATCGTTGCCGGGGAGCACGACGAGGTGACCGGTCTGCGCCGGCTCTACGTCTGCCTGACCCGCGCGGTGACCTCCCTTCGGGTCGTACACGCCGAGCCCCTCCCCCACCAGCTCACCACCTTGGGGGAGGTACGCCCCGTGAACGGCGCGGCGGCGGACCGGAGCCCGTTGATCGACTGATGATGGGTGCGTGTGGGCGGGACATGCGGTGGCGGTACGACCACGGCCGGGTGAGGATGGCGGCATGAGGACGGCCGGATGAGCCTCACCGTGGCCGACGAGGCGGACCTGCTGTGGCGCTGGACGGAGACGGTGACCCGCGCCGCGGCGGGCCCTGACGGGGCCGGTTCGGCCGGGGCTGCCGGGACCGGCGAGGCGGTGACGGCGGTGGGCCGGGACCTGCTCGCGCGGTACGCCGAGCCCACCCGCCGCTACCACGACCTGCGGCACCTGACCGAGGTGCTGGACCGGATCGACCACCTGGCCGAGTTCGCCCGTGAGGTCGACGCGGTCCGGCTGGCGGGGTGGTTCCACGACGCGATCTACGACCCGCACCGCAGCGACAACGAGGAGGCGTCCGCACGCCTGGCGACGCAGGCGCTGGCCCGGTGCGGCGTGGACGGCCCGACCGCGGCGGAGGTGTCCCGGTTGGTCCTGCTCACCTCGGGCCACGCCCCGGCCGACGACGACTCGAACGGCGCGGTGCTCTGCGACGCCGACCTGGCCGTCCTGTCCACCGCGCCGGAGCGTTACGCGGTGTACGTCGCCGACGTCCGCTCGGAGTACGCCCACGTGCCCGACGCCGCGTTTCGGCAGGGGCGGGCGGCGATCCTTTCCGACCTGGCCGCCCGCGACCGCCTCTTCGGCACCGACTACGGCCGGGCCCACTGGGAGAAGCGTGCCCGCCACAACCTCGCCGCCGAGCTCATCCTGCTGACCAGGCCAGAAGACCTGGCGAGGGAGTCGGCGGAGAACCGTCCCGGCGACTGAGCCACCGGCTGCTCCCCGGCGGCCACCGGCCGCTCCCCCGCCGGCCACTGCCCAGCCACCGGCACGGCTCTGCCACCGCGCCCGCGGTATCGCCCGGCGACCCCGCGGGTAGGGGTGAAGCCATGTCCGCCCGCGCGCGCCGGCGACGCCTGACCAGCACCTTCACCACCAGGATCTTCACCTCGGACACCCTCACCACCCTGGCCCTGCTGGCCGGCCTGCTCACCGCGTTCGTCGTCCTCGCCCGGATCGGGTTGGCCGACATCCCGGGTGCGCTGACGTTCGTGGGCAGGCTGACCGGCGGGCTGGCGGTGCTCGCCGCCGTCCTGGTCGGCCTGGCGGCGCTCGCCGTGACCGACTACCGGGGCCGCAGACGGGTCGCCAACTCCGGCGCGGCGATGCTGATCGGCGTCCTCACCGTGGCGTTGTCCGCGGTGATGCTGATCGCCGTCGGCGTGTCCAGCGGGGACTACGAACCCACGCCCGGCCGGTGGGCGCTGGCCACCAACTTCTGGCTGTGGCTGGCACTGCTGGCCTGGTCGGCGTGGGCGCTCGGCGTCCTGCACCGCGAGCACATCTGGGGCCAGATCCCCTATCCGCGCAGGTTCGCGCTGGGCGTGGCGCTGACCGCCGGAATCGCACTCGTCAACTTCGCGTACTCCCAGATCTACCAGCCGTTCGCGCTGCCGGTCAGCGTGTCGGCCAGCGCGGAGTTCGGGACGCCGCGGCTCGCTCCGGACCGGCGGTCGGTCTTCCTCCCGCTCTCGGTCACGGTGAAGAACCGCGGGTCGGTCCCCGTGCACGTGCTCGGCACGATGTACCAGGTCAGCGGGCGGCTGGGCCGCTACACACCGGACGCCGGAAGCACCGACCGGCTGGCCGAGCTCCGCGACGGGCGGGCCCAGCTGCTCCGGGACACGACGGTGCGCGGGTACGAACTGGTCGGCGCCGGCCAGCTCGACTCCCTTCGCCCGGGCGACCGGCTGGAGGCGGGTGCGGAGACGACGGAGGTACGGCTGGTCCAGGTGCCTTTGCACGCCGCGTACGACGCGATGGTCGCCTCCAGCCAGGTCACCGTGCTGCGCGGGGACCGTGCCACCATCTACGGCAGCTATCCCGTGCGGCCCAGCGTCCGGTCGACCGGCGCGCCCGCGTGGGTGGCCGAACCGGGGGTGTCGTACCTGAAGTACCACGCCCCGATCAGCCAGGCCAGCCACCTGCTCGGCGTCACCCGCGAGCAGAAGTACGTCACGCTGTGGTGGGTGCTGGGCTCACCGCGCGGCCACTCGCCGTGGCCGTACCTCGCCGCCACCGTCGCCTCGGCGCACGAGGAGGACCTCGGCGGGATCCCGGCGTACGAGCAGAAGATCTCCAGCAGCTACGGCCTGACCACGGCGACCAGCGGCACCGTGGAGGCGTCCCGGGCCGCGCTCAACCCCGCACCGTGAGGTGACCAGAAGTGAGCTGAGGCGACTGTTCACACTCACCTTCGGGCATTAGGCTCCCGAATCGTGATCCTTCCCAAGCCGCAGCAGTTCGAGCGCCTCGACGGCGCGTTCCAGCTGACCAGCTCCACCACGGTCCGTGCGGACGAGCCGTCCGCCCAGGCCGCACGCGCCCTGCGCCGGGCGCTGACTCCCGCGACCGGTTTCGCGCTCGACGACGCGTCCGGCGACGGCGCCGCCGCGATCACCCTGCGCGTCGACACCAGCCTCGCCGGGCCGGAGGCCTACCGCCTCACGGTGACGCCGGAGGGTGTGGAGATCGCGGGCAGCGACCCGTCCGGCGTCTTCTACGGCGTCCAGTCGCTGCGGCAGCTGCTCCCCGCGGAGATCTTCTCCACGACCACGGTGGAGCGGCAGTGGGAGATCCCGGCTGTCGCGGTCGTCGACCGGCCGCGGTTCGGCTGGCGCGGGACGATGCTCGACGTGGCCCGGCACTTCATGCCGAAGGAGTTCGTCCTCAAGCTGATCGACCTGCTCGCCGTGCACAAGCTGAACGTCTTCCACTTCCACCTCACCGAGGACCAGGGCTGGCGGCTCGCGAGCGAGAAGTACCCCCGCCTCACCGAGGTCGGCGCGTACCGTCCGGAGACCCTCGTCGGGCACGCCCACCGCCCCGAAAGCGAGTTCACCTTCGACGGCAGGCCGCACGGCGGTTACTACACCCAGGACGACATCCGGGAGATCGTGGCGTACGCGCAGGAGCGGTTCGTCACCGTCGTCCCCGAGATCGACATGCCGGGGCACATGCTGGCCGCCATCGCCGCCTACCCCGAGCTCGGCAACGGCCTGAAGCCGGCCGAGGTCTGGACCCGCTGGGGCATCAGCGAGCAGGTGCTCAACGTCGAGGACTCCACCCTCGACTTCTGCCGCGACATCCTGGACGAGGTGATGAGCCTCTTCCCGAGCCCGCTCGTCCACTGCGGCGGCGACGAGTGCCCGAAGGCGGAGTGGAAGGTCAGCCCGGCCGCGCAGGAACGCATGAAGTCGCTCGGCCTGGCCGACGAGAACGCCCTGCAGGCGTGGTTCACCACCCAGCTGGCCGCCCACGTCGCCGACAGGGGCCGGCGGTTCGTCGGCTGGGACGAGGTGCTCGAGGGCGGTGGCCCGGCCAACCTGCCCAAGGACGTCGTGGTCATGTCGTGGCGCAGCGAGGAGGGCGGCATCGAGGCGGCCCGCGGCGGGCTGGACGTGGTGATGGCCCCGTGCCAGACGGTCTACTTCGACTACTACCAGAGCGAGGACAAGGACGCCGAGCCGCTGGCGATCGGCGGCTTCGTCCCGCTGGAGAAGGTCTACAACTACCGGCCGATCCCCGGCGAGCTGGACGCCGAGGCGTCCCGGCACGTGCTCGGCGCGCAGTGCCAGCTGTGGACGGAGTACGTCCCGACGCCCGAGCACGCGGAGTACATGCTGTTCCCGCGGGTGTGCGCGTTCGCCGAGGCGGTGTGGCGGGACGAGACCGGCGGCGTGGAGGAGTACTCCGCGTTCCTGGACCGGCTGCGGCCGCACCTGGCCCGGCTGGACGCGGTGGGCGTCAACTACCGCAAGCTGGACTGAGTACGCCGTTGCCCGCCTGAGGCGGGCGTCACCTGCGGGGCTTGCGGCGGCGCAGGCCGGCGGCGGTGATCCGGGCCACGAGTTCCCGGCTCGTCACCGGCTCCGCGCCGGCCGCGAGCACCTCGGCATACCTCGCCTCGGGTACGTCGTAGTGGTCGCGGTGGAAGCCGCTCTCGGGCAGTCCGCATCGGCGGGCGAAGTCGTGCAGTTCCTCGAAGGACCGGTCGCTCACCAGATGCGACCAGACGGTGCCGCGCGCGGGCCAGGTCGGCGGGTCGAGGAGCAGCGTCACCGCTCCGTCCCGGTCCCGCTCTCCTTCACGGCTCCGGTGGAGAGCAGGTCCAGTGCGCGGGCCACCTCGTCGTCGACCAGGGTGCGCCAGGCGCGGACGTACCCCGCGTCGACGTACGCCTTCCAGGACCGGTCCGGCCGGACCGCCGTACCCACGTGGAACGCCCGGATCCCGGCCTGCGCCAGCCACGGCACGTGCTCGGCCCGCAGGCCCCCGCCGGCCATGATCCGGTCGGTGGCGAACGGGTCGGACTTCGCCCGCCGGGTCAGGTCGTCCAGGCCGGCCTCCACACCGCGCGGCGATCCCGCGGTCAGCACGTGGGTGAGCCCCGGCAACTGCCGAAGGGCACTCCAGGCCCGGTCGGGTTCGAGTGCGTGGTCGACCGCACGGTGGAACGTCCACGGCCGGTCGGGGAACTCCTCGACCAGCGCGCCGGTGGTCTCCTGGTCGATCTCCAGGGTGCCGGTGAGGAAGCCGAGCACGAAGCCGTCCGCTCCGGCCGAGACGTACGACGAGGCCAGCCCGCGCAGCCGGGTCACCTCGGCGCCGGTGGCGCTGAACGTGTCGGACAGGCGGAGCATCACCCGGAGCGGGATGTTCGTACGGCTCCGGATGTCCTCCACCACCGACGGCTCCGGTGACAGGCCGTCGGCATCCATGTCGGTCACCAGCTCCACCCGGTCCGCGCCGCCGTCCTCCGCGGCCGCGGCGTCGGCGACTCCGAGGGCGATGACCTCGAGCAAGGGACGCGTCATGGGACGAAGCCTGCCAGGATCGTGTCCGTGACGGACGACGACCCGCTCATCAACGCCCGAGCCCTGGTTTTTCACGACCTGCAGGCCTCCGGGCACGCCGACCCGCGAGGCGTGTCGATCCTGGAGGACGCGGTGGCCCAACGCCGATGGTGGGTGGCGCAGTGGCCCGAGGGCGCGGAGTACGTCGCCGGCCAGGTCGCCCAGGACGTCCAGGACGCGCTGATGGACTCGGTAGGGCGCTGGCCCCGGTGCAAGGCCTGCGACGACGTGGAGCCGCACGAGCTGCGGATCGCCCCCGAGCTCGGTCCTGAGCCGCACTGGGTCTGCGACCGCGGCGGCATCGACGTCGCCCCGCTCGGGGAGCTCTGACAGATCGCACCGTCCCGCTCGCCCCCGGCTGGTTCACCGGGCTGATTCCGGGCTGATTCCTCGAGCTGACCCATCCCGGACGTACGTCTTGGCGACAGACGGTTGTAGACAATAATCGGAACGAGTCGAGGGCCCATCGGCGATCTCCCGTCCCCACGTGTGAGCTTCCGCGTCCACGTATCGGAAAGGAACGCCATGACCACGGGCAAGACCGCCGCGTCCGCGGCGACCAGCCCCTCCGAAGTCGCCGGCCTCTACAAGTACCTCCGGGTCACCGACGTCGCCGACGCCATGGACGGCATCGGCTACTTCGACATCGGCCTGGTCTCCCGCGACGTCCGTCCTCTGTGGCGCGGGATGAAGTTCTGGGGCGAGGCGGCGACGCTGCGCTGCGTACCAGCCAACCGTCCGATGTGGAAGCTCGACTCCACCGAGGACATCGTTGCCGCACACGGCATCTGGTTCGAGGAGGTCGGCCGCCCCGCCGGTCTCGGCGACCTCCCGCCGGGCCACGTGATCGTCACCGACGGCGGCGGCGCGCGTGAGGTGGGCTTCTGGGGTTCGATGAACGCCATGGCCGCGCACGCCAACGGTGCCGTCGGCATCGTCACCGACGGGTACTGCCGGGACACCGCCGAGATCGAACTGCAGCGGACGCCGGTGTGCGCCGCGGCCCGTGGCCGGACGATCATCCCGGGCCGGATCGAGGCGATCGAGGCCCAGGTCACCATCGGCTGCGGCGGGGTGCAGGTGCGTCCCGGCGACATCGTGGGCACCGACGACGACGGCGTGATCGTCGTACCCGCCGAGATCGCGGGCGAGGTCGCGGTGCATGCCCGCGCGGTCCTGATCGCCGACATGCACGCGCGCCGGCGGGTGTACGAGAAGCTCGGCCGCAAGCCGGACGAGACGGTGGACATCGAGGCGGTAGAGGCGTACTACGCCGGCAAGTAGCGGCGCCCGGCCGGCCCCGATCCCCGATTCGATCCTGATCCCGGCAAGCAGGCCGGAAGCCCTCCACGTCCCGCGTGGAGGGCTTCCGGCCATCTCGTACTAGTGCGCCGAGGGGACCGACTCCGCCGGCGGAACGACTTCGGCGATGTCCGGTGAGGCCTTGCGAGGTTGCCGCCGGGCCAGCTCCTCGGCGGCCTTCCCCAGCAGTGCCACGCTGTCCGGTGCGGGAAGCGCCGCCTCCAGCAGGCGTCTCCACAGCGTCGTGTGCAGGCGTACCTCGTCCTCACCGGTGAGCACCGTGTCGAACGCGAGGTTGTCGACGGTCACCAGGGTCTTCGAGAACGGTTCGGGGTAGGTGTAGAGCCCGAACGCGCTCTTCGGTACGGCAGGACCCTTGATCTGCGCGTCCACGGGAAGCACCCGGATGTCGGCGTGCATGGGCTGCTCGGCAAGGTGACGGAGCTGTTCGGCGAGCACGTCCCGCGGAACCGCCGGGCGACGGATGATGAGCTCGTCCAGGATCACCTGGTAGGTCGGCCTGCGCCGCCGCAGCATCCGCTGCCGGTCCGCCCGACCGCGCACGACTCCCTGTTTGGTGATGGTCGGCTCGACGAACGTCAGGTCGTCGACCTCGGCGATGCTGCGCGCGTACGCCTCGGTCTGGAGCAGGCCGGGGACCAGCGTCATGGCGTAGTCGCGGATCTGCGACGCACCCTGCTCGAGGTCGGCGTAGCGCGCCTGCCGGTGGCCCATCCGGGTGGAGTGCGCCTCCCACCAGCCACGCTCGGCGGCGCCTCGCGCGGTGTCCACGAACAGCGTCCAGGCGTCACCCTGGATGTTCAGCGCTTCGGCAATGTCGAGAATCTCGTCGATCTGGGGGCGCAGGTGGCCGTTCTCCAGCTTGGACAACTTCGCCTGGGACAGCCCCGTCGCCTTCGCGAGTTGTGCGTGGGTCATCTTCGCCCGTTGCCGATGAGCGATCAGCTCCTCGGACAGCCGCAGCCGACAGACGTACGGACTGCTGATCACTGGCACCCCTTGCACCCGAATGATTCGCCCCTGGGGCATGACCATAGCTCCTGTCAGGCGTGACGGACAGTGCCGAACGACGTGCGAAGAGTACTTGCAGACCTGGCCGAAGCCTGCCAAGGTATGCATCATTCGGCAAATCGTCATCATGACGCCAACGTGAACCAGGACAGGCGGCGTGGTGCGAGCTCACAAACGGGGAGTCGCCGCATGTTCGAAACGCGGAGCGGGCGAGGCGAAACGCTCGTGGCCGGGAAAGCATGGCCCGTGGCCATTACGGCAAGGGATCACGCGCGCGAACTCGCTGACCTGTTCGCCCGCAGCGGCATCGAGGCGGCCGTCGTCTGGGACGACCAGCGGTCTGCGTGGGGCTTACGCGTGACCGAGCCCGCCGATGGGCGACTTCACATGTGCCTGTGGCTCCGCGACGACCGGTGGACGTGGGTTCCCGGCTGTGCCTGGGGAGCCGACGCAGGCGACTATCCCGCAGTCGTGCGGTTCGCGACCGCGTGGGTCACCGAGCATCGCATCGCCCTCTGAACCCCCGGATTCCCGTGTGCCGGCTGGGCATCCGTGCCCGCCGACGCCGGGTTGCAGGCCTCGCCCCATCCGGACGGGGCCGACGAAGCGTGGTCGCCGTGGAGGTGCCGCACCTCTCGATGAGGTGCGTCGGCGGCGGCCACACCCGATGAGAAGACACACCGAGAGAAGAGGAATCGCCATGCAGGCAACAACGAACCCTGGCAACGGATCGAGCAGCGTCGACGAGTCGCTGTTCGGCTCGACCGGCATCAAGCGTGACCAGGTGACCGGACAGGAGTCCGGCATCGGGCACGACGCCTGACCTCAGGGCGTTCGCAGCCGAGTAGCAGAGGGGACCCCGGGCGCAATCCGGGGTCCCCTCCTGACCACCACCCACACACCAGAACCCTGCAAGGAGAAACCAGCATGAGGAGATGGCTGCTAGCCACCCTAGCGATCACCTTCGTGGCGCTCGGGCTTTCCGCCCCGGCCGCCAATGCCCAGCCACTCGACATCGACACCGCCAAGCCGGCCCGGGCAGTGTCGCCGTTGTTCAGTTACGACTGTTCCCTCGAAGCTGACCCGCCAGTTTTCGGGGTGGGCAGCACCCGGATCATCGGGTACGTGACGGCGAAGTGCGAGTACCCGCTACCCGCCGGGATGATCGTCGACGCCTACATCGAGCAGCACACTGGCAATGCGCAGTGGACGACCATCAAGCACGCGCAGAGCAAGAAGATCGCCAAGGTTGTGACCGTCGACGTGAACTTTCCGTGCTCTGCCAGCAACCCCGTCAGGCGCACCGTACGCACAGTCGGGACGCTGAGGGCGTGGAAGTTCGGCCACGCGCCGGAATCCGTACGTGTGGTCAGCGGTGTCGTCACCAGGACCTGCTAGCACCAGCTGAGTAGCGCATTCTGCCCCCGATTCTGTAGGGGCGGGGGCAGAATGCGGTTCGGTATCACCCAGACAAGGAGCGTGGCGTTGGATTCGACCATGGCCGATGAGGCCGCCGAACGCCAGGCCGCAGTCGAGCGTGCCATCGGGGATCGGGCCCAGAGCGTACGTATCCTGGTGGTGTCCCGCATCCATGTCTCCCGCATGGGGGCAGAGATATGGAAGGTCACTGAGGGCAGCGCTCCCTACACCGGCGAGGGTGAGTTCGAGAGCGGCGACAAGGACGCCATCCTGAACTGCGTGGCCTCGTCCGTCGCCGACGCGAAGTTCATCCAGGACCCCCACACGCACCGGCTGATTCCATGGCCGGAGAACGCGACCCGCGACATGTTGTGCCAGTGGCTCGAACGTCCGCACGGGCCCATGCACGGCGACGTGGTGGCCGACTGGCGACCCGAGACAGACCCTGCCACATGAAGCCGTACGTCTCAACAGCGATCGTCACCACGGCGTTCGCCCCCCAGCTAATGCACGCTGCGCCGCGCCGCGTGCTCGGGACCGCGGGTCAGCGGGGGCCGTCGAGGGAGTCGATGGTCGCGATGGACGGGCCGCGGCGCGTACGCAGATCGCGGGAGACAGCCTCGGCGTCCCGTAGCGCCCGGATCGCGTTCGCGCCGGCCAGCTTGGCGAGGTCCTGCTCGGACCAGCCGCGTTCCAGCAACGCCGCGAACAGCCGCGGATAGCCCGAGACGTCGCCGAGCCCCATTGGGAACGTGTCGGTGCCGTCGTAGTCGCCGCCGAGCCCGATGTGGTCGATGCCGGCCACGTCGCGTACGTGCTCCACATGCGCCACCACGTCGGAGAGTTCGGCGTCCGGCTTGGGATGCTCCTTGCGCCACTCCCGGGTGAACTCGAAGAACACGCCGAGGTCGGTCGGGCTGATGCCCTGTGCCCGCGCCGCCTCGGCCGCCTCCGTCCGCCACCGCGCACACTCCGGGGACACGAACTCCGGAACGAACGTCACCATGCACACGCCGCCGTTGTCCGGAAGCGTGGCGAGCACGTCGTCGGGGACGTTCCGCGCCACGTCACACACCGCGCGGGCCGAGGAGTGGGAGAAGATCACCGGCGCCTCGCTGGCCGCCAGCGCCGCCCGCATCGTGTCGGCGGAGACGTGGGACAGGTCGACGAGCATGCCCAGCCGGTTCATCTCCGCGACCACCTCGAGCCCGAACCGCGACAGTCCGCCGACCACCGGCTCGTCAGTGGCGGAGTCCGCCCACGGCACGTTGTCGTTGTGGGTGAGCGTCATGTACCGCACGCCGAGCGCGTGCATGGCCCGAAGCGTGGCCAGCGAGCAGTCGATGGAGTGGCCGCCCTCCATACCCATCAGGGACGCGATCCGGCCGGAGTCGAAGACCTGCTCCACCTCGTCGGCGGTGGTCGCGAGCCCGAACGTGTCGGCGTACCGGCTGACCATCGCGTGCACCGCGTCGATCTGCTCCAGCGTCGCCGAGACGGCGTGGTCGCCCTGCAGCCGGCTCGGTACGTAGACCGACCAGAACTGTGCGCCGACGTGGCCCTGTCGCAGCCGCGGGATGTCGGTCTGCAGACGAGGCTGGTCGAGGGCGATGTCCACCTTGTCGAAGTCGTACGCGCTGGCGTGCCGCATCGCGATCGGCAGGTCGTTGTGCCCGTCGACCAGCGGATTGGCGGCGAGCAGGGCCCGCACTCGGTCGAGGTGGTCGGCGGGAGTCGTGGTGGCCATCCCCCGATCTTGCCGTGAACGGCCGTACGCAGAAGGAGCGGCCCCGGAGTGTTCCGGGACCGCCCCTGCCGCGTGATGCGGGAGTTGGCTGGCTTCGAGCTGGCTCAGAAGTCCATGCCGCCGCCGTCGGGCATGCCGCCGCCCGCCGGGGCCTTCTCCTTCTCCGGCTTGTCCGCGACGACCGCCTCGGTCGTGAGGAACAGGCCGGCGATGGACGAGGCGTTCTGCAGCGCCGAACGCACGACCTTGGCCGGGTCGGGAACGCCCGCCGCGAGCAGGTCGACGTACTCGCCGGTCGCGGCGTTGAGGCCGTGGCCGTCGGGGAGTCCGCGGACCTTCTCCGCGACGACGCCGCCCTCGAGGCCGGCGTTGACCGCGATCTGCTTCAGCGGAGCCTCGAGCGCCACCCTGACGATGTTGGCGCCAGTGGCCTCGTCACCCTCGAGGTCGAGCTTGTCGAAGGCCTTCTTGCCGGCCTGGACGAGCGCCACGCCGCCACCGGCGACGATGCCCTCCTCGACCGAGGCCTTCGCCGCGCGAACGGCGTCCTCGATGCGGTGCTTGCGCTCCTTCAGCTCCACCTCGGTGGCGGCGCCGACCTTGATCACCGCGACGCCGCCGGCCAGCTTGGCCAGCCGCTCCTGCAGCTTCTCGCGGTCGTAGTCGGAGTCGCTGCGCTCGATCTCGGCACGGATCTGGTTGACCCGCCCGGAGATCTGCTCGGGGTCACCGGCACCCTCGACGATCGTCGTCTCGTCCTTGGTGACGACGACCTTGCGGGCGCGGCCGAGCAGGTCGAGACCGGCGTTCTCCAGCTTCAGGCCGACCTCCTCGGAGATGACCTGGCCACCGGTGAGGATGGCGATGTCGCCGAGCATGGCCTTGCGGCGGTCACCGAAGCCGGGAGCCTTCACGGCGACCGACTTGAAGGTGCCGCGGACCTTGTTGACGACGAGCGTGGCCAGGGCCTCGCCCTCGACGTCCTCGGCGATGATCGCCAGCGGCTTGCCGGACTGCATGACCTTCTCCAGCAGCGGGAGCATGTCCTTCACCGCGGAGATCTTGCCGTTGAAGACGAGAACGTAGGGGTCGTCGAGGACGGCCTCCATGCGCTCGGCGTCGGTCCAGAAGTACGGCGAGATGTAGCCCTTGTCGAAGCGCATACCCTCGGTGAGCTCGAGCTCGAGCCCGAAGGTGTTGCTCTCCTCGACGGTGATGACGCCTTCCTTGCCGACCTTGTCCATCGCCTCGGCGATGATCTCGCCGACGCTCGCGTCGCCACCGGCGGAGACGGCCGCCACAGAGGCGATCTGCTCCTTGGTCTCGACGTCCTTGGCGGCCTGGGCGAGCTGCTCGGTCACCCGGTCGACGGCGGCCTCGATGCCTCGCTTGAGTCCCATCGGGTTGGCCCCGGCGGCGACGTTGCGCAGACCCTCGCGGACCAGCGCCTGAGCGAGCACGGTCGCGGTCGTGGTGCCGTCACCGGCCACGTCGTCGGTCTTCTTGGCAACTTCCTTGACGAGCTCGGCCCCGATCTTCTCCCACGGGTCCTCGAGCTCGATCTCCTTCGCGATGGAGACGCCGTCGTTGGTGATCGTCGGCGCGCCCCACTTCTTCTCCAGGACGACGTTGCGGCCCTTCGGGCCGAGAGTCACCTTGACGGCGTCGGCGAGGGTGTTCATCCCCCGCTCGAGACCACGGCGCGCGTCCTCGTTGAACGAGATGATCTTGGGCATCTAGCTGGATCCTCCCCCAGGTGGGTGGATGGTCGTGGGTTCGGGTCGACGCCCGCGACGGACGCTTCCCGGCCAGGCCGGGAACCTCGTCGAACCAAACCGAGGTGGATTGTCACTCGCGACCTTCGAGTGCTAAGACGTGTTTAGCACTCGGCATGGGAGAGTGCAAGCCGAGAGCCGGGGAGGCCGGACAAGCCGCCGGGCCACCTGGCGCGGACATGCAGGGGGCCCGGACGGATGTCCGCCCGGGCCCGCTGCGTCGCCTTCCGTGGTCTGGCTCAGACCGGGCGCACCTCGTGCGCTTCAAGCCCCTTCGGGCCACGGACGACCTCGAACTCGACGGCCTGGCCGTCGGCGAGGGACTTGTATCCGTCCATCTGGATCTTCGACCAGTGGACGAAGACGTCGTTACCGTCGTCCACGGCGATGAAGCCGTAGCCCTTTTCCGAGTTGAACCACTTCACGGTTCCCTGCGTCATGCCCTCTCCTCAGACCCGTTCGGGTGTCAGACCCGCCCGGCGCGGGCCCGGGTCGTACTCACCACACCCGTCCCGCGAGGGGAGGTGTTGCGATAGATTCGCGCGCATTCCCACCGTTGGCGGTCGAGCCGTTACGCACGATCATGGCGACCACGGCCGACCATAGCCAAAAACACCACCGGTGTGGAGATGTCTGAACGATCTCCTTTGGGCCAGGTTCGGCCCCGTCATCCGGCACTAAATCGCGGACAGTGAACGTTCCACTACGTCTGCCACGTTGGGTGATCGTCATCCCGGTATGCGGGACAAAACCTCAACTGGCCAGCGGAGACGCCCCGAAAGGCTCGGCCCAGTCGTAGCCGAGTTCCTCGCCCTCGGATCGCCACCGGCGCGGCGCCGTCGTCCACAGCCAGTCCAGCGGTTCGACCCCGCCCGGCGCCCCGCCGTCCAGGGCCAGCCGGACGGCCGCGCGCAGGTCGGCGTCCACCTTCGGCGTGCGGGCAGCCGGGTCCACCGAGACGAACAGCGCCGTCCCCGACCGGGCCACCAGGTCGAGGAACTGACGGTTCTTCTCCCACGGCGTCACCGGCGTGCACGGCACGCAGTCGGCATCGGCGGCGAAGAAGGAGCCGTGCTGGGCGAGCCGGTACGCGAGCGTGTTGACGCCCATCCGGCGGGTCCGCTCAAAGTCCCGGCCGGAGGTGTCGTCACCGATCCGCTGCACCTCCACCAGCCCGGCGGCCAGGTGCCCGACGGTGTTGCAGCCGATCACCACCGCGTCGCCGGCACCCTCGCGGACCGTCTCGTACAGCCGGAGCAGGATCTCGGCGTTCGTACGCCCGCGGTCGGCGAAGTGCCACCCGGGGTCGGTCAGCTCGGTCCCCATCGCCGGGCCGAAGCGGCCGAACGCGTCGAACGTCGAGAAGTCGTGCTTGACCAGCTCGAAGCCCCAGCCGACCAGCCGGGCCACGTCGTCCCGGATGGTGTCCAGGTTGCCGGGCAGGGTGAGGTCGAGCGGCTGCTCACGCGCCGGACGCGGGCCGGGCCGCAGTCGCGCCGGGTCGGTCACGGTGGACAGCGCGGCGGGGCGCATCCAGATCCCCGGCCGGGCGCCGCGCGCCGTGATGTCCGCGGCGAAGCCCGGCAGGTCGTCGAACAGGCCGGGGACACCTGCCGTCCACGGGCCACCGGGGCAGACCCCGCCCGGGCTCCACCCGGCGTCCACGACACAGAACGGCCGCACCGGATGGCCGTCGGCGTACGACACGGTCGTCTCCGCGTCACGCAGGATCTGCGCCGGGCCGAAGTCGCGGCCGTATGCGTAGTACCAGTTGTTGGCCCCGACGACCGGCTCGGCCAACGGCAGCGGGTCGGCGCACATCGCCGCTGTCAACCCGCGCTGGACGGCGTACGGCGAGGCGTTCGCGTCACCGACCACCTCGACCACCGTCGCCGCGGACAGCACCCGCTCCCCCAGCGACACCGGCCCGCCGCCGTTGCGGACGTCGAGCCACAGGGAGCAGCCGCCCTCGTCGACGGTCCAGGCGCAGAAGGCGTTCGGGCGTACGCGGACGCCCATCCCCGTGGTCGTCGCGGACACGGGGTCGTGGGCGAGCCACGACCACGGCAGCAGCCGCTCGGGCTGGTGGTGACGCCAGGAGAGGTCGCCGTAGGAACGTTCCCAGGCGTCGCCGAGGATCAGCGCGGATGTGGCCACGCGGCGCCGCCAGCGGAGCACCACCCAGGACAGGTCGGCGTCCGGGCAGGCCACCGTGACGTCGAGGCCTGCCGGCCCCCGCGCCAGCCCGACCTCCACCTGCGCGGTGACGAACCGGCCTGCGTCAAGGCGGGCTTGACGCAGGCCGTCGGCGCGTTCGTGCAGGACGAACACCGCGTCCGGACCAGCCGGGGTGGCGGTGGTGACGCCCGCCGGAGTGCCCGTCGGAGAGTCCGTCGGAGAGCTCAGCGGGCACCGCCGGCGACGGCGGGGATCACCGAGACCTGCGTACCCTCCGGGGTCGGCGTGTCCAGGCCGCCGGCGAACCGCACGTCCTCCTCGCCGACGTAGACGTTGACGAACCTGCGCAGCTTGCCCGCGTCGTCGAGGACGCGGGCACGGATGCCGGGGTAGTTCGCGTCCAGCGACTCCAGCACCTCGGCCAGCGTGTCACCGTCGGCCTTCACCTCCGACGAGCCGCCGGTGTAGGTGCGCAGGATGGTGGGGATCCGAACCTTCACGCTCATGCGAGCCCAGCCTCCGTGAATGCTTCGTACGTCGGGCGGATGGTGGCCTTCGGGCCGACCCTGCCGGCGATGGCGTCCAGGGTCTTCAGCCCGTCGCCGGAGTTGATGATCACGGTCTCGGCGGCCGGGTCGAGCTTGCCGGTGCGTACCAGCTTCGCCAGCGTGGCCACGGTCACCCCGCCGGCGGTCTCGCCGAAGATGCCCTCGGTGCGGGCCAGGCGGGCAATGCCGTCCACCACCTCATCGTCGGAGACGTCCTCGACCGACCCGCCGGTGCGCCTCACCACGTCGAGCACGTACGGCCCGTCAGCAGGGTTGCCGATCGCCAGCGACTTCGCCAGCGTCTGCGGCTTCACCGGGGCGACCACGTCGTGGCCGGCGTGGAACGCTGCCGACACCGGGGAGCAGCCGGTGGCCTGGGCGCCGTAGACGCGGTACGGGGTGTCCTCCACCAGGCCCAGCTCGACGAGTTCGCGGATGCCCTTGTCGATCTTCACCAGCTGGGCGCCGGAGGCGATCGGGACCACGATCTGTTCGGGAAGCCGCCAGCCGAGCTGTTCGGCGATCTCGTACGCCAGCGTCTTGGAGCCCTCGGCGTAGTAGGGCCGGACGTTGACGTTGACGAACGCCCAGGTCTCCTCCTCGCCGGCGATCTCGCTGGCCAGCCGGTTGACGTCGTCGTAGGTGCCCTCGACGGCGACGAGAGTGCCGCCGTACACCGCGGTGGTGAGGATCTTCTGCTGCTCGAGGTTGTGCGGAACCATCACCACGCTGCGGATGCCGGCCCGGGCCGCGGCCGCGGCCACGGCGTTGGCGAGGTTGCCCGTGGACGGGCAGGCCAGCACCTGGAAGCCGAGCTCACGGGCCGCGGTCAGCGCGACGGCGACCACGCGGTCCTTGAACGAGTGGGTGGGGTTGCCGGAGTCGTCCTTGACCCACAGCCGGGCCAGGTCGAGGTCGGCGGCCAGCCGGTCGGCGCGGACCAGCCGGGTGAGCCCGGGCTCGGTGTTGGGGAACGACGCGACGTCGGCCGGCACCGGCAGAAGCTCGCGGTAACGCCAGATGTTGTGCGGGCCGGCGGCGATCTGTTCGCGCGTCAGCTCGGGGAAGTCGTAGCCGACCTCGAGCGGGCCGAAACACTCCGAGCACGCGTAGTGGGCGCCGAGCGGGCTGGCGGCTCCGCACTCCCGACATCGCAGTTCGGTGGCGTTCCCGAAGGCGCCGGGGCGGATCGTGTGGGTGCCGGGCGTGGTGCTGTCGGCGTAGGTCGTCGTCATGCGAGGCCTCTCCTCCTCATCTTTCCCGCGTACGCCCGTTCGGGAGGTCTTCCCGAACGTGGAGTCGTGGGCCGGAGTTGGCACCGTGGCCGCCGTGGGGCCTGCAAGAACGCGAGACACACTCGTCGGCGGTCGGCCGGTTGCCGGGGCTTCGTCGGGCCGGTCCCTCTGCCCCTCTGGATGAGTTCCTTGTTCAGTTATGGCAGTTCGGTTGTGCGCCCCGTCCGGGGCAGGCGGCGACGTCGGTCGCGTCACCGCCTGCGGGCGAGCCTAACGGGTAGGTCCGGGCGAACGTCGGCAGCGTTCAGAATGCGAGACGAGCCGTCCGAATGGAGGACAACCCGGACTCATCGGGCCGGCGTGACCCCTGCTGCGGCCCGCCGGGGCGGTGCCACCTCGGCCGGGTTCGGCGAACCGTCGCACAGTGCCGCGGCGGCCGCCTGGACGGGCAGCGGGTCGAGTTCGCCGTCGTCGGTGAACAGCCAGGTGCTGGCACCCAGAGCGGCCTGCCGGGATCCGTCCGGCGTACTGAAGACTCCGCTCTGGTATCCGAAAACCGCGCCGTCGTGGCCCCAGACGACCCCACCGGGCACGCAGGGCAGCCGCAGCGGGAACAGCCCCAGGCCGTAGCCGAACTCCCCGGTGTCCGTCATCTGCGCGAGCTGCGCCTTGGGCAGCAGCCGGCCGGTGAACAACGCGTGCAGGAACGTCAGCTCGTCCCGGGTCGTGGACACCACCGCACCGGCGGTGCGCAGCCAGCTCATGCCGTAGGTCGTGATGTCGACCGGCGGCGTGCCGTCCCCCGCGGACAGGTAGCCGTGCAGATGCCGGCCGCGGACGAACGGGCTGGCCACCGGGAAGTAGGTGTCGTGCAGGCCGAGCGGACGGAAGATCCGCCGCGCGAGCTCCACCTGCGCCGGGTGGTGGGTGACCTGCTCGATCAGCATGCCGGCGATGACGTAGTTGGTGTTGGAGTACTCCCAGTGCGTGCCGGGCACCGGCCGCGGCTTGGGATTGGTGAGGGCGAGCCGGACCAGCTGCCGGGGAGTGAAGTACTCGAAGCGCACGGACTCGACGGTGCGCGGCGGGGTGAGGACCATCGTGTCGGTGTGCAGCCCGCTGGTCTGCTGGAGCACGTGCCGGACGGTCATCCGCGGGTCCAGGCCGAGGCCGGGCAGGTAGCGCACCACCTTGTCGTCCAGGCCGAGCCGGCCCTCGGCGACCAGTTGCAGGACGACCACCGCGGTCATCGTCTTGGTGTTGCTGCCGACGCGGTAGCGGTCGCCGGGCCCGGCGGCGCGGCCGGTGCGGAGGTCCGCGACCCCGCGGGCCACCCGGGTGACGTGGTCGCCGTCGCGGCGGGCGACCACCACGCCGGGCGCACCGGCGTCCACCACGTAGTCGGCGAGCTGCCGCAGCCGGTCCGCGGTTCCGGTCGAGGTGGTCGTGGCGGTGGCCGGTGCCGCCTGCGAGGGCGGCGAAGCGGCCAGGAAGCCGAGCGTGGCCGTTCCGAGGACGAGTACGACGAGCCGTCGGGCCCAGAATCCGGGCAGCATGATGTGTCCCCTCGGTGCGTAGGTGAGTACGTGAGTGGGGTGAGTGCGGACGCGGGGCGGCCTGCGGGCGCCACCCGCGGAGGTTCGGTGTGCTGGAAAGGTCACCCGCGCCGGTTGAGGACGAGCAGGCAGACGACGTACGTCCCACCGATCAGCGCGGCGATGTAGACCCAGGGTGTTCCCGCGCCGCCCCGGGCGAAGTCGACCACTGCGGCACCCACGACGAACGCGGCGACGAGGTTCAGCGTGATCAGCGCGGACCGCCGGTGGATCTCGACGTTCCTCTCCTCGTGGTGGTCGTCGCCGAGCAGTGCCACGGTGTCGCTGAACCTCGAGCCGACCAGCAGGAACGCCGCCACGCCCGTCATGAGCAGGATCACCAGCACACCCGCGAGGATCTCGCCCTGGACGAACGACACCACGCCCATCACGACGCCGATGACGACAACGAGCACCACCGCCGGCATGGAGACGCGCCGGCCGGCGCCGCGAGTGCGGCCGCCCGACCTGCTCACCGAGCGCTCCGGACCGCTCTCAGGTGTCGACATGGAAGACCTCCTCCACGGGCCGCCCGAAGTAGCGGGCGAGTTGGATGGCCAGGGCGAGCGACGGGCTGTATCGCCCGGTCTCGATCGCGTTGACCGTCTGCCGGGAGACGCCGAGCACCCCGCCGAGTTCGGCCTGGGACAGCCCGTTCTCGAGGCGGAGCTCCCGTACGTCGTTGCGCACGATGTCAAGGGTGCTTTACATGCCCGGGTGGTGTCAAGCGCGCTTTACATCCGTACCGGGTAGGAGCCGCAGGTAGGCCGGCGCGGCGTCGGGCACCAGCACCCGGAGGGCGAGGTCGCGGACCGAGGCCTTGGGTACGAGGAACGCGGTGACGACGTTCTGGGCCTGCCCGCCGAGGATCGGCTGCCGCAGAAACCGTCCGGTGTGCCGGAAGCAGCCCGTCGCCGAGTCCTCGACCTGCCGCCGGATGTCGGTGACGAGCACCCCGGTGGGGTACCAGGTGTTGCCCCGGCCGTCGGCGACGGAGAACGCACATGTCTGGATCCGGCGGCCGGCGGTGTCGTCTCGCGGAGTGACCGTCAGCGCGACGTACACGGCGGTCCAGCCGGTGCGCACCCGGAGGTGGTGCCGCGGCGCGCTCGGGGCGAACGTCACCAGCCGCCAGGCAGCACCCGCGTACTCAGCCGTTCGGCCGAAGGGGACCGTCCTCCCCTGGCGCATCTCCGGCTCACCGGGGTGACCGCTCGCGACCGCGTCCGTCACCGCCGCGAGCGGGAGCAGCAGGACCAACGCCAGCAGATACCGCGCCCGTACGACAGACCGCCTTCGTCCGACCGGCCGACTGTGTACGAACCTGCGTACGACCCTGCGTACGACCGAAAGCCCACGGGCGGCCACACTCGTGGGCCCACTTCGCGATGCCACGCTGCAGATGTGCCCGGGTGTCGCACCGCCGACCCGCCCGCGCACAGCTTTGTAACCAGCCGCCGGGACACATCTCGCCCAGAACGCGACCAACCGTCACCAGCCCGTCTTCCGTCGGCACGCTCACCGCTCCCGGCTGGCCTGAACGACGGATCGACCAGGGCCCAGGGCCTAGGCTCTGTCGCCATGGCGAGCGAACCGAACAAGAGCGTGCTGCTCGCCTCCAACCGGGGGCCGGTGTCGTTCCGGCAGGACGACGCCGGCAGGCTCCACTGCGTCGGAGGCTCCGGCGGGCTGTCGTCGGCGCTCGCGGCGATCCCACCGCAGGAGGACGCGCTGTGGGTCGCGGCCGCACTGTCCGACGCCGACCGGCTGGCGGCCAGGTCGGCACCGTCCGGCAGGCTGGACGCCGCGGGCTACGACACCGGGACGATTCCGGTCCGGCTGCTCGACATCGAACCGCTCACCTTCACCCGCGCGTACAACGGCATCGCCAACTCCACGCTGTGGTTTCTGCACCACCTGCTCTTCGACACCGCCAACACTCCCCTCTTCGACCGGAGGTTCCGACGGGAGTGGGCGTCCTACGTCGACTACAACACGGCGTTCGCACAGGCCCTCGCCGAGGGGGCCGCGCCGGGCGGGCGGGTGCTGATCCAGGACTACCACCTCACCCTGGCGCCGCAACTGCTGCGCACCCGCCGGCCCGACCTCGCCGTCGGGCACTTCTCCCACACCCCGTGGGCGCCGCCGGACTACTTCCGGCTGCTGCCCGACGACGTGGCCGTCGCCCTGCTGGAAGGGCTGCTCGCCGCGGACCACGCCGGGTTCCTCACCGACCGGTGGGCGCGAGCGTTCCTGGCGTGCTGTGAGTCCGTACTCGACGCGCGGGTCGACTGGGCCCACAACACCGTGGAGTACGCCGGCCGCCGCACCGTCGTGGGAGTACATCCGCTCGGCGTGGACGCCGGCGCCATGCGCGCCCGGGCCAACGCGCCCGACGTCTGGGCCCGGATGGCGGGGCTGCGCGCCCAGGTCGGCGACCAGCTCCTGGTGGTCCGGGTCGACCGGGCCGAGCTGAGCAAGAACATCGTGCGGGGGCTGCTGGCGTACCGCGAACTGCTGCGCCGCCGCCCGGAGTGGCAGGGCCGGGTCGTCCACGCGGCGCTGGCCTATCCGAGCCGGCACGACATTCCGGAGTACCGCGAGTACTCCGCCTCGGTGCAGCGCGTCGCCAAGGAGATCGTGGACGAGTTCGGCAGCCCCGACTGGGACCCGCTCGTGCTCGCCGTCGACGACGACTACGCGCGCTCGCTGGCGGCGTACCGCATGGCCCACGTCGCGGTGGTGAACCCGATCCGTGACGGCATGAACCTCGTCGCCAAGGAGATCCCGATCGTCTCCGACAACGGCTGTGCGCTGGTGTTGTCACGGGAGGCAGGCGCGGCGGTCGACCTCGGCGACGCGGCGTTCCTGATCAATCCGTTCGACATCGAGGAGACCGCCGAGGCGATGCACGCCGCGCTGTCGCTTCGCGGTGAGGAACGCCGCGCGCGGTCGGCGGTGCTGGCGGAGGCGGCCGGCAGGTGCCCGCCGCGCGACTGGCTCACCGAGCAACTCAAAGCTCTCGCAGCCACCGCCGACCGATAACAGAATTCTCATTTTGTGTCGCCACCGTACGATTCTCCGGAATCTCCGGAATCTCTCTGTCGTATGACAAATCCGTAAGTTCGGAAACGATCGCATGGCCCGCGGGCGACGTGGATAACATCCACCACCGAATGCGCAATTTCGGCATTTGGATCGGGGGAACAGGATGCGGGCGGGGCGCATGCCGGAATTGCGTGGACCAGAACCCGATGTTGCCGAAGAACTAACCGCCGGTCATGTCGCCGAACAGCCGACACCCGAGCGGGTCGCCCTCGTCGACTCCGCGATCGGCGGTGATCACCCACCGGGTGCACGGCACACCCCGCTGCGGCCCGTCGCTCCGCGACGATCCCGGCGACCACCGGCGGTGATCCTCGACGACGCCGGCACCGAGCCCGCGCTGGACCTCGAGTTCCTCGTCCCGACGGCCCGCGAACTGGTTCGAGGTTTCCCGCGTGGCTGACGAGACACTGGCGGTCTCGACCCGAGTCGCACGCAACAGCGCAAGCCTGCTGACCGCCCGGCTCGCGAGCTACCTGTCCGGTCTCCTCACGCTGCCGGTGGTCCACGCCCACCTCGGCGAGCGGGCCTTCGGCGTGTGGGTGGAACCCCGGTGCGTCGACTGGGTGTCCGGTGCACGTACGGCAGTGCGCGGGAGCCTGCTCGGCGTCGGACTGGCGGTCGTCCGGTCACCGCGACATTCGATCTCGGCCCAGGCTCGCGCACGCGCCTGGGGCGAAGTGGCGCACATCGCCCCAGACGGGCGAGCAGGGATGACGAGGGAGCGTCATGCACGTACTCATCACGGCGGTCGGTGAGCGGACCGAGCACTGGGTCGACCTGTTCAGGATGCTGGCGAAGCGCCCTGACGTGCGGCTCACCGTGCTCGCCGCGAACGTCTCCAGGCTGACCGTCGAAGAGATGGACCGACTCGACCGCGGCCATCCGCGGATCAGCTTCCACCTCGCGAACTCCGCGCTGTCGAAGGGTTCCACCGGACGCATGGCGTCGGTGGTGTTCGGTCGGGGCACCGGTCGCGCCCTCGCCGACGTGCATCCGGACGTCGTGCACATCATCGGAGAGGCGGGATACCTGTCCACCTCGCAGGTGCTCCGAATGCGTCGGCACCGGTGGCCGGACGTTCCAGTCACGCTGTACGCCGCGCAGAACGTCGTGACCCGCTTTCCGTTCTCGTTTCCCCAACTGGAACGCCGGGCCTACCGTGCGGTCGACTGTGCTCTGCCGACAACCCCGGCCGCGGAGCAGGTTCTGCGCGCCAAGGGCTACCGGGGTGCGAGCCGGATCGTCCCGCTGGGGGTCGACACGTCGCTGTTCCACCCCGGACCGAGCTCACCCCCCACTCCAGGGGCCCCGTTCACCGTCGGTTTCGTGGGCAGACTCGAACCCCACAAGGGGATCACCGACCTGCTCACCGCGGTGCGCCACCTGAACTGCGACCTTCTCCTGGTCGGCACCGGGCCCCTGTCGGGGGAGGTTGTCCGGGAGAGCCAGCGCCGCAGGGATCGGATCGAACTCCATCCGTGGGTGAGCCACCACGCCCTCCCGGCGTTGCTCACCAGGATGGATGTCCTCGCCCTGCCTTCGCTGGAGGTCTTCCAGCGCAACGTCGCGCCGTGGATCACCATCCCGCTTCGGGAGCAGTTCAGCCGGGTACTGGTCGAGGCAATGGCGTGCGGAGTGCCGGTCGTGGGCAGCGACGCCGGGGAGATCCCACACGCGATCGGCACCGCAGGCCTCATTCACCCGGCCGGCGATGTGGACGCCCTCGTCACCAGGTTGCGACAGGTCCGCGACGACCAGGACCTGGCGGAACGTCTGCGCGTCGCCGGCATGGAGCGCGCCCGGCGCTTCGACTGGTCGCGGGTCGCGGACAGCTTGTACGAGCTGTGGCAAGCACTGGTTGACACCGGTCGAAGGCCGGTGGACACGGCCGACCGGGGAGCTCCGGCGCCCGGCACGGCGGGCAGGCCCACCGTGGTCGACCCAGAAGAGGAAGGACTACCGAAGTGAGCACACCCCTCAACCTGCGCGCGGCCGTCCGCATCGTCGGGCCGCCCGTGGCCATCGCCGTCGCGACGACCTGCGTCGGGGTGGCAGCCGCGTTCGCCGCCACGACGCAGATCACGCCCACCTATCGGGCGCGGTCGTCGATGATGGTCGCCGCTTACACGTTCAACCCGGACAGTCCCAGCACGACGAGTACCGACACGACGAGTACCGACACGGCGACACCGGTGACCGGGGGAACCTACGACGCCGCGCTGTCCCAGGCGCTGGTGGCGACCGTTAGCAAACTGGTGGAGTCGGCGAAGATCGCCCACCTCACCGCGGCGCAGTCTGGCCTGGACGCGAAAGCGGTCGCCGGTCACCTCGAGGCGAGTTCCGAACCAGGCGTCCAGATCATCAACCTCACCGCCAAGGCGAGCAGCGGGGAGCGTGCTGCCTCGATCGCGAACTCCGCAGTCACGGTCCTGCGCACCCAGATCCCCAGCGCGGGCATGCTGGGACCTCGTGCGCAGATTTCCGTGACGCCACTGGATCGGGCTTCTGCACCTTCCACACCGCTCACCCCGAACCTGCTGCTGAACCTCCTGCTGGGCGGGTTGCTCGGGCTCATCGCCGGCATCGCGATCAGCTCCGTACGCAAGAGACTGGACGGCACGCTCCGGTTCACCGACCAGATCGAACGCGAGCTGCAGGTCGGCATCCTCGGAACCCTGCCCCGGGTACGGCGGAGCGTGGGTCGCAAGGGAGCGTTGGGAGCGTGGCGTCGCCGCCCGATCGCCCAGCCTGTTCGAGCTGCTGTGGCCGCCCTCGCCCCGCTAACCGACGCGCCGGACCGGCGGCTGCTGGTCACGAGTGCCTACCAGGACGACAGCAAGGCCTTCGTCAGTGCGCTCATCTCGCTCGCGCTCGCGGAGCAGTACTACCGCGTCACCGCGATCGAGGCCGACTTCCAGCATCCGAGCCTGGGCGACCATTTCCCGGGGGGCGGCGAGTACACCCTCCAGCAACTCCTGCCGAAGCCGAACCTTCTCCTGTCGGCCCAGGGTCCGCTGCGCATCGTTTCCGCGGACCAGGCCAACCCGGAGCTGAGTCGCGCCATGCTGCGTAGTGCCGCCTTCGGAGAGTTCCTGGCCACGACCCGCGACCACAGCGACCTCCTTGTCATCGACGGTCCGCCGGTGCTGGTCGGTGCCGGGTTGTCGGCACTGAGCGCCGAGTGTGACGCTGCCGTGCTCGTCGTCCAGGCCGGCTCCACCGGCCTCGCGCACGCCCGGCGGGCGGTGCAGGTTCTCGACCGGCTGCAGTTGCCCATCGCCGGCGTCATCGTCGCGGACGCGCTGGACACCGGCGGCCGGGCGAAGTACAGCGTCAATGCCGCTCCCGCTCTCGCACCGGCGCCCGCCCTCCAACCCGCGATCGCACCGGCGAACAGCCCGGCTCGCGAGAGCCAGATCACCGACGACGAGCGGTACGCGAGTTCCGACGACGAGGCCGTACGCGTCCACAGGGGTCCCACACCGGACCGGGCGGAGCAGGGCGTCGGCGCGGTCCAGCACTGAGGGAGTGACCACCGTCGGCGGCCCAGACCCCGCAACCGGCTGCCGGTGGTCACCCTGGCCGGGGAAGCAGGCGATCCACCTGCGCGCCGTTGTTGATCGCCGCGCCGAGTGGAAGTCCGCGCTGGGGTGCGGTCAGGCGTGCAGGTGGCCGGCGAGGGTGTTCAGGAACGCAGCCACCGCGGGCGGGCCGTCGAGCACCAGGTCGGCTCGGTCGGCGAGCGCGGTCACCTCGGTCGACCCCGAGCACACCTTCAGCCCGGCGACGCCGCGCGAACGCAACTCCTCGACCGTGTCGTAGGCCGGCAGGTCGCCGAGGTCATCGCCGGTGTAGGCGACAGCGCGCGGGCCCACCTCCTCGGCCAGCGCGCGAAGCGCGGCTCCCTTGTCCATGCCGCCGGGCTTGAGCTCCAGCACCATCCGGCCGGGCTGGGCTTCCAGGTCGTGGGCACGGGCCAGGTCGGTGAGCCGGTCGGTGAGGAGCTCGGTCGCGGCGGCCGGGTCGGCGGTCTGGCGTACGTGGACCGCGACCGCCCGGCCCTTGTCCTCCACCCGGGTGCCTTCGGGCGCACCCCAGCGGCGCAGCAGGTCCGGCAGCGCGCGACGGACCTCCTCGACGCCGGGAGCCACCGGCGGTGCGGTGACCTCACCGGTGCGGGCGTCCCAGCGTTCCTCGCCGTAGTGGCCGACGACGAGCAGGCCGGCGAGCTCGGAGACGTCGGCGAACCCGCCCAGCCGGACGACCACCTCGGCCGGCCGGCCGGTGACGATCGCGAGCGCCTGGAAACTCGGGGCGAGCCGGCGCAGCGCGGGAAGCACCCCGGGGTGGGCGAAGGCGCGTTCGGGGTCGTCAACGATCGGCGACAGCACACCGTCGAAGTCGAAGACGAGCATCGACCGCTCGGGATGCTCGACGATCGCGCGGAGGGCGGCCTCGCCCTCGGGCGTGGTGGGCGTCGGCAGGGTGTCCGGAGAGGTCACCCGTCGACGCCGAGGCGCCGCGCGGCGCGGGCCCGCTGACGGCTGGAACGCAGCCGCCGGAGTCGCTTGACGAGCAGCGGGTCGAACGCGAGCGCGTCGGGACGGTCGATCAGGGCGTTGAGCACCTGGTAGTAGCGGGTGGCGGACATCCCGAACTGGTCGCGGATGGCCTGCTCCTTGGCACCGGCGTACTTCCACCACTGGCGCTCGAAGGAGATGATCTGCTGGTCACGCTCGCACAGCCCGGAGGCGGCGCGGGAGTCGACTTCGGTCGACTCGGTGGGTGAGTCGTCGGAAACGCCGGCAGTGATCTTCGGGGCCGGCTCCATCGCAGCGTCCATACCCAGGCATCCCTCCTCGGCGATCAGCGACGACTGACATCGTACGACCGAAGCACATCGATGTCATTCAGCGCCGCCGCGCGATTGTGGCGTGTGGTGCGTGGGTTCTGTCCTACAGCACACCACCGACAAGTCCGCCCAAACGCGCTCGGCCACACCCCTGACGACGGCCGCAGGACCCCGAGCCGCCTCGGTCGGCCAGCAAGATCGCCCCCGGCAGGGCACCATTGCCGGGTGCCCGCCGCCGCTCCGCCACCCGACCCCACCGCAGCGTCACCCGACAGCGCCGCAGCGTCACTCGACAGCGCCGCTCCGCCACAGGACCCGTCGCCCGCGACCGCCGACGCGGCCGGACTGGACGCCGCCGAGTTGCGCGACCGGTACGCCTCCGGCGCGACCTCCGCGGCCGAGCACGTCGCCGCGCTGCTGCGCCGGATCGAGGAGATCGACCGGTCCGGTCCCACCCTGCGGTCGGTGCTCGCCGTCGACCCGCACGCGGTCGACCGGGCGGCCGAACGCGACGCCGAGCGCGCCCGCGGCGAGGTCCGGGGCCCGCTGCACGGCGTACCGGTGCTGCTGAAGGACAACATCGACACCGCAGACACCGCAGACACCGCGGGAGGCGGCGCGCTGCCGACCACCGCCGGGTCGCTGGCGCTCGCGGGCGTCCCCACCCCCGCCGACGCACCCCTGGTCGCCGCCCTGCGCGCGGCCGGAGCGGTGGTCATCGGCAAGGCCAACCTGTCGGAGTGGGCCAACTTCCGGTCCGGCTCCTCGACGTCGGGATGGAGCGCCGTCGGCGGCCTCTGCGTCAACCCGCACGCCCTGGACCGCTCGGCGGGCGGGTCGTCGTCGGGTTCGGCGGCGGCGGTCGCGGCCGGGCTCGCGCCCCTCGCGGTCGGCACCGAGACCGACGGTTCCATCGTGTGCCCGGCGGCCCTGTGCGGCGTGGTGGGCATCAAGCCCACGGTCGGGCTGGTGTCGAGGACCGGCGTGGTCCCGATCTCCCACAGCCAGGACACTCCGGGGCCGATCGCCACCACGGTCGCCGACGCCGCGCTGTTGCTCGGGGTGCTGGCGGGCGCCGACCCCGGCGACGTCGCGACGATGCGGTCGGGACGGGTGGCGTACTCCGACTACACGAAGTTCTGCCGGCCCGACGGGCTGGCCGGTGCCCGGATCGGCCTGCCGCGCGCGGGCCTGTGGGGTTACAGCCCGGCGGCGGACGCACTCGCGGAGGAGGCGGTGCGGCTGCTGGCCGCCCGGGGCGCCACGATCGTCGACCCCGCCGACCTGCCCAGCATCGACGAGATCCGGGAGAGCGACGCGGAGCTCACCGTGTTGACCACGGAGTTCAGGGCCGACCTCGAGAGCTACCTCACCACCCGCCGTCCGGACGGGCCGCGCACGCTGGCCGAACTCGTGGCGTTCAACAACGACCACGCCGACCGCGAGCTGACGTACTTCGGCCAGGACCGCTTCGAGCGGGCCCTGGCCACCCGGGGACTCTGCGACCCGGTCTACGTCGAGGCGCTGCGCACCTGCCGCCGGCTCGGCCGTACGCACGGCATCGACGCCGCCCTCGGCGCGGGCCGGCTGGACGCGCTGGTGATGCCGACCTATCCCCCGGCCTGGAAGATCGACCTGGTCAACGGCGACCAGCTGCCCGGCGCGTGCTCGATCCCGGCGGCGATCGCCGGCTACCCCGTGGTCACGGTGCCGTGCGGCGCGGCGGACGGCCTGCCCGTCGGACTGGCGTTCGTGGGTACGGCATGGAGCGAGCCGACGTTGATCCGCCTGGCGTACGCGTTCGAGCAGGCCCTGAGTGCACCGAACGGGCGGGCGCGGCCGGCGTACCGGCCGGCCCGGATCGGCTGACCGCGCCCGACCTCGGCTGCCGCCTCGACAGGGGCGACCGGCCTCAGCAGGCGCACAGGCAGAAGGGGTGCCCGACCGGGTCCAGGAACACCCGCCACGAGGCGCCCGGCTGGTGGTCGACCTTGCGTGCGCCCAGGGCGAGCACCCGCTTCTCGGCCGCGTCCAGGTCGGTGACCTCGACGTCGATGTGCGCCTGCTGCGGGCGATCTCCGCCGGGCCAGGTCGGCGGCGCCCAGTCCGCGGCCTGCTGGAAGCTGATGCGCCGGCCGCCGTCGAGGTGCAGGTCCACCCAGTCGTCCTCGTCCTCGCTGGAGTCGAGCTTCCCGCCGAGCATCCGGGCGTAGAACTCGCCGAGCGCCCAGGGGTCCGGGCAGTCGAACGCGACCGTGCCGAGCGTGCCGACGGGGCCGGAGTCGGGCCCGGAGTCGAGCCTGGAGTCGGGGCTGGAAGCCGGGTTGGTGGTTCCGGTCATGAGGGTCTCCCGAGGACGTTGGAATCAGGCGTCAGTGGCGGCGTACGCCCGAAATCGTGCCGACGTGGGCGTCACCTGCATTCGGATTATGGCGGTCACGGCGACCCTCGCACAACCGGTATAGAAGGTTCACCGGTGTCGCTCGCCGCCATGGCACCACCCGCCCGCCAGGCCGTTACCGGACGGCTGCCGGTACCCGCGCCAACCGTCGACACCTACCTCCCACGCCCGACCAGTAGCGTCGGAGTCCAGCCGCACCTCGACCCGCCGGACCCCTGGACCCCGCCGGCCGGGGCCGGCCGGGACGACCGCGAGGCAGCCGAGAGGAAAGGGAGCCATGCAACCCCGACTTCGCTGGGGCATCGTCGCCACCGGGAACATCGCCGGCGTCTTCGCCCGCGAGCTGGCCCTGTTGCCCGACCACGAGGTGGTGGCGGTCGGTTCCCGCAACCTCGACCGCGCGAAGGCCTTCGCGCAGGAGTGGGACATCCGCCGGGCGTACGGCTCCTACACCGAGGTGGCCGAGGACCCGGAGGTGGACGTCGTCTACGTCGCCACCCCGCACTCGGACCACCTCGGCACCGCCCGGCACGCGCTGGAGAGCGGCAAGGCGGTCCTCTGCGAGAAGGCGCTGACCGTCAACGCGGCCGAGGCCCGCCAGCTCGTCGACCTTGCCCGCAAGCACGGGCGGTTCCTGATGGAGGCCATGTGGATGCGGTGCAACCCGCTCCACCTGCGCCTTCGCGAACTCCTCGACGCCGGCACGCTGGGCGAGCCGCGGTCGGTGCACGCCACCCTCGGGTTCCTCGCCGACTACGACCCGGACGACCGGCTGTTCGCACCCCACCTGGCCGGTGGCTCGCTGCTCGACGTCGGCATCTATCCGGTGAGTCTCGCCCACCACCTGCTCGGTGCCCCCGACACGGTGCGAGCCACCGGAACGCTCGCCCCGACCGGCGTGGACGCCAGCGCCGGACTCCTCCTCGGGTACGCCGGCGGCGCGGTGGCCACGCTGACCGGCTCGCTGGCCGGGCCGCTCCCGAACACCGCGTACGTCAGCGGTACGGAGGGCTGGGTGGAGATCCCGGCCGACTTCCAGGCCGCCGACCGGCTGGTCGTCCACCACCCGGACAAGGAGCCCGAGGAGGTCACGGTCGACCTGCTCGGTGTCGGCTACACCTACGAGGCCGAGGAGGTGGCCCGGTGCCTGCGCGCCGGGCTGCTGGAGAGTCCGCTGGTGCCCTGGGCGGACAGCATCGCGGTGATGGAGGTGCTCGACGCGGCCCGCGCCCAGGTCGGCGTTCGGTATCCCAACGACGCCCCTGGCGACGGCGACTCCGGGTAGATCGCTAATTTCGGGCGGTCGGGAGCGGGCGGTTCGTCACCGGCGGCTCGGCCACCCACCGTCGCGCCCGTAGGGTCAAGAGAGAAGTTCGCACCACCGATCGAGGGAGTTGTCCCGGTGCCCACAGAGTCACCCGAGTCGTCCACGTCCGAGGCTGAAACCGCCACGTCCGACCGTACCGAGAAGTCGCCACGGACGCCGAAGGGCGGCTCCCGCGCCTCCACCCGGGCGGCGGGCTCGAAGGGTGGCTCCGGAAAGTCGGGCCGGTCGGCGTTCGTCGTCGTCGCCAACCGGCTGCCCGTGGACCGCGTGGACACCCCCGACGGGAGTACGCAGTGGCGGCGCAGCCCCGGCGGGCTGGTCACCGCGCTCGACCCGGTGATGAAGGCGAACAAGGGCGCCTGGATCGGCTGGGCCGGGTCCACCGAGGAGGCACCCGAGCCGTTCGACGAGGCCGGCATGCACCTCGTGCCCGTCCCGCTGTCGGCCAAGGAGGTGGAGGAGTACTACGAGGGCTTCTCCAACGCCACCCTGTGGCCGCTCTACCACGACGTGATCGCACCGCCGGTCTACCGCCGCGAGTGGTGGGAGGCGTACGTCAAGGTCAACCGGAGGTTCGCCGAGGCGGCGGCCGAGACGGCGGACGACGGCGCGCTGGTGTGGGTGCACGACTACCAGCTCCAGCTCGTGCCCGAGATGCTCCGCGCCCTGCGCCCGGACCTGCGGATCGGCTACTTCCTGCACATCCCGCTTCCCCCGGTGGAGCTGTTCGCCCGGCTGCCGTGGCGCCAGCAGATCCTGCGCGGCCTGCTCGGCGCGGACCTGGTCGGCTTCCAGCGTCCCGGCGCCGCGTCCAACTTCCTGCGCCTCACCCGCCGGCTGCTCGGCTACCAGACCCAGCGCGACCAGACGTTCCTGCCCGACGGCCGGGTGGTGCGGGCACGGTCGTTCCCCATCTCCATCGACGTGGCCCAGCTGGAGGAGATCGCCCGGCGCCCGGAGACGCAGCGGCGCGCGGAGGAGATCCGGGAGGAGATCGGCTCCCCGTCGAAGGTCCTCCTCGGCATCGACCGGCTCGACTACACCAAGGGCATCGGTGAGCGCATCCACGCGTTCGCCGAGCTCCTCACCGACGGTGTGGTGACGCCGGACGAGGCGACGTTCATCCAGGTCGCGACCCCGAGCCGGGAACGCGTCGAGCAGTACAAACTGCTGCGCGACGAGGTCGAGCTTGCCGTCGGCCGGGTCAACGGCACGCACGGGCGGATCGGCCGGCCAGCGGTGACCTACCTGCACTCATCGCACGACCGCGAGGAGCTGGCCGCGCTGTACCGCGCCGCCGACGTGATGGTGGTGACGCCGCTGCGCGACGGCATGAACCTCGTGGCGAAGGAGTACATCGCCTGCCGGTACGACAACACCGGCGCCCTCCTGTTGAGCGAATTCGCCGGCGCGGCCGACGAGTTCCGGCAAGCTTTCCTTGTCAATCCCTACGACGTGGACGGGCTGAAGACCACCCTGGTCGACGCGCTCCGGCTGGACCCGCGCAACGCCACCCGCCGGATGCGCTCGATGCGCCGGCACCTGGTGGAGCACGACGTGGACCGGTGGGCCAGCTCGTTCCTGAGCGCACTGACGGGAGAGCTCCGGACATGACCGCGCGGCGGCTTCTCGCGCTGGACCTGGGGTCGTCGTCGGTGCGTGCCGTCGTGTGCGACGAACGCGCCGAGCCGCTGCCCGGTCTGCTGGCCCGGCGTGCGGTCACCGCGCGCCAGGACGAGGACGGACGCGGCGAGCTGGACCCGGACGGCTACCTCGCCGACCTGGTGAGCTGCCTGGACGAGCTACACGCGGCCGGGGCACTGGCAGGCGTCGGGGTGGTGGCCACCTCCTCGCAGTGGCACTCGGTGCTCGCGGTGGGTCCGGACGGTACGCCCGCGTCGGCGGTGCTCAGCTGGCTCGACACCCGCGCGCGGCCCCGACCGGACCGGCTGCCCGCCGACCCCGAGGCGTTCCACGCACGCACCGGCGCCTGGGTGCATCCGCTCTACTGGACCACGAAGGTGCCCTGGCTCCGTGCCCAGCTCCGGACCCAGGGCGGGGGCTCACCCGAGGGGCGGCCACTGCGCTTCCTCGGCCTGCCCGACTACCTGCGCGGCGTACTCCTCGGCACCGACGCGACCTCGGTGTCGATGGCCTCCGGCACCGGCCTGCTGGACGTCTCCTCCATGACCTGGGACCCCGAGGCGCTGGCCCTGGCGGAGGTGACCCCGGCCGAGCTGCCCACCGTCGACGACACGCCCGCCCGGCTGACGGCGCGCTGGCGGGACCGCTGGCCGGCGCTCGCCGAGGCACGGTGGGCACCGGCGCTCGGCGACGGTGCCGCGTCCAACCTGGGCAGCGGATGCACCGACGCCGGCACGGTCGGCGTCACCGTCGGCACCTCGGCCGCACTGCGCGTGGTCCACGGGCCCGACGTCGCGCCACCCCCGGCCACCGTCTGGCGCTACCGCGTGGACGCCGACCGGCTGGTGAGCGGGATCGCGTTCTCCGGCGGCGGAGTGCTGCGCGCCTGGGCGGTCCGGCTGCTGCGGCTCGGCGCGGACGCCGAACCCGCGCTCGCGCCCGGCACCAGCGGCCTGGTCTGCCTGCCGATGCAGGCGGGCAGCCGGCCACCCGGAACGATCCCGCCGGGATCCGGCGTGGTCGCCGGGCTGTCCCTGGAGACCTCCCCGGAAGAGCTGCTCGCGGGAACGCTGGAGGGCGTCGCACTCGAGGCGGCGCGTGCCCTGGACACCCTGGAGGGTTCGTTCGGCACCGAGCTGGACGTCGTACTCGGTGGTGGTGCGGTGCACGCCTCGCCGTGGTGGTGCCGGGTGTTCGCGGCCACCTTCGACCGGTCCCTGCGACTTGCCGAGGACCCCGAGGTCGGCGCCCGGGGCGCAGCGGCGCTGGCGCTGGGGATCGACCTGCCTCCGCCGAAGGAGCAGCTCGTGCCCGACCCGGAGGACGTCGTACGCATGACCGCCGCCCGGGTCCGTTACGACCGCCTGCGGAACACGCTGGCCGACGAGCTCGCCCGACATCGCGACTGACGTACGCCGCACAACCTCCACCGAACGCGACCCGAACCCGACCCGAGTCCCGAGTCCCGGCTTCCCGACCAGTCTGACCTTGCGTGATCTGGCATGAACCCTACGCACCGAGCCGCGAACCGGCATGATGCTCCGCAATGGAAGGAGCACCAGGCGTGACCAGACCGCTCGAACGTGAGCTGATCGACGCCGTCCTCGAGCTCAGCGCCAACGCGATCGTGCTGATCGACGAGAGCGGCCGGATCGCGCTCTGGAACGCCGCCGCCGAGTCCGTGCTCGGCTGGCCGGCGGAGGAGGCGCTGGGCCAGGAGGTGCTGACCGCGATGGTCGCGCCGAACTCCCACGCCACCGCCCGGGACCTGCTGGCCAAGCTCGCGGCGAACGGCACCTGGGAGGGAGCCGTCCCGCTGCGGCACCGTGAAGGGCACGCGGTGGTGTGTGCGGTCCGGGCGCGAGCCCTGGCCGGTCACGGCGGCGACGGCGACGAGAGCGACGGCGTCGGTGAGGTGCTGGCGGTCTTCGCCGAGCTGGGCCGGTCCGGCCCCGACGGCCCGGACGGCCGGGCCGGTACGGACGGCGGCGACGACCGGGCCGCGCTGCTGCGCGCCGAACGAGCCGCCCTGCTCCGCGCCGAACGGACCGCGCGCGCCGAACTCGAGCACGTCCGTGACCGGCTCGCCTACGTCGTCCACGCCAGCAGCCGGCTCGCCTCCTCCCTGGACGTGGGCATGACGATGGAGACGGTCGGCGACCTGGTCGTCCCGCGCTTCGGGACCCTGTGCATCATCGACCTGTGGGACGGCCGCCGGCTGGACCGCGTCTACGTCCGCGAGGCCGAGCCCGGCCGGCAGTCCCTGGTCGAGCAGATCCGCGGGCTCGGCGGGTCCCAGCGGGACGGCCACCCGGCGCTGCGCGCGGTGTTCACCGGCCGCCCGGCCGTGCTCACCACCACCGACCCGGATGCCCTCGCCCAGATGTACGCCGACCCGCAGGCGAACACGGTGGTGCACGAGGCGACCCGGGGGGCCGGCTTCCTCGCCGTGCCACTGGTTACCCGCGGCCGGGTGATCGGCGTCCTCACCCTGCTCGGCCCCGGCCACGCGTACGGCCGCGACCTCGCGCCCGGTGAGGACCTCGCCGTGCTCGAACAGGTCGCCACCCGGGCGGCGCAGAGCATCGAGAACGCCCGGCTGTTCGACGCCGAACGCCGGCTGGCCCGCAACCTCGCCGACAGCGAACGCCGGCAGCGGCGTACCGCCCTCACCCTGCAGCGCAGCCTGCTGCCCGCGTGGACCCACCCGCCGGGGGAGCTCGAGGTGGCCACCCGCTACTTCCCGGGTGCGGAGGAGGCCGAGGTCGGCGGCGACTGGTACGACGTGATCCCGGTCGGCCCCGGCCGCACCGCGCTGGTCATCGGCGACGTGATGGGCCGCGGGCTGCGAGCGGCGACGTTCATGGGGCAGGTACGCACCGCGGTGCGCGCCTACGCCCGGCAGGACCTGCGGCCCAAGGAGATCCTCGCCCTGCTCGACGGCGTGGTCGCCGACCTGGGCGACACCGAGATCGTCACCTGCGCGTACGCCGTGTTCGACGCTGCCCGCGGGACGCTGACGTACGCCTCGGCCGGGCACCTCCCGTTGCTCACCGTCGACGGGAACGGCAAGGCGCGGCGGCTGGACCACGAGGCCGGGCTGCCCCTGGGCGTGGCCGCCTCGTCGGCGTCACCGGCGCGGACCGCACCCGAGCACGTCGTCGCCCTGCCGGAGGAGACGACGGTCGCGTTCTACACCGACGGGCTGGTCGAGAACCGCCGGCGCGACGTCGACGCCGGCATCGACGCGCTGGTGGACGCGCTGGCCAAGGCGTCGGGCAGCCTGGAGGGCCTGTGCGACCAGGTGATCGACGCGTTGCGGCCGCCGGGCGGGTATGACGACGACGTGGCGTTGCTGCTGGCCCGGGCGCTGCCACGCACCTGACGAACGAGCCGGGCGGGGCCGGCCGGGCCGGTCAGCGCGGGACAGTCAGCGGGCGACGTTCTCGGTGGCGTCCATGGTGGCGAGCTCGGACCGGCGCGGCAGGCCCTCCCAGTCACCGGCGACCGACACCGCGAAGGCCCCACACACGTTGCCCCGGCGCAGCCGCTGCGCCGGGTCCAGCCCGTCCAGCATCGCGGACAGATAACCCGCGACGAAGGCGTCGCCGGCACCGACCGGGTCGATCAGGCTGACCGCGAGTGCGGGCTCGGTGAAGCTCTCCCCGTCCACCACGGCGTACGCACCGGCCGCACCGCGCTTGAGCACCACCTGCGCCGGCCCGAGCGCGGCCAGCTCCTTGGCCACCTCCTCGACCGAGCCGGCCGGCACCACCATGGCCGCCTCCTCGTCACCGGCGAACACGATGTCCGCGGCGGCAACGAGGTCACGGAAGGCGGCACCCGCCTCGGTCACCGACCACAGGGCTGCGCGGTAGTTGAAGTCGAACGACACGGGTACGCCGGCCGCCCGGGCCGCGTCGACCGCGGTGTGCACGGCGGCACGGGCCGACTCCGACAGCGCCGGGGTGATCCCGGAGACGTGCAGCGTGCGGGCCGCGGCCACCAGGCCGGTGTCGACGTCGTCCGGAGTCAGCCGGGACCCCGCCAGTCCGCGGCGGTAGTAGCTGACACGTACCCGGTCGGCGGTGCGGTGCTCGCGCAGCATCAGCCCGGTGGGCACCTCGGCGTCGGTCCGGACGTGGGAGACGTCGACGCCCTCACCGCGCAAGGCGTCCTTGACGAGGTGGCCGAGCGGGTCGGCGCCCAGCCGGCCGATCCAGGTCGCACTGTGCCCAAGTCGGCTCAGGCCGATGGCGACGTTGGTCTCCGCGCCGCCGAAGGAGATCCGGGCCGGCGCGCCGACCGCGAACGAACCGGTGGTGGTGGCGGCGACCAGAGCCATCGTCTCGCCGAGCGTCACCACGTCGACCGAGCCGGCAGCCGTACTCCCGGCCAACCCCTCCGCCGACCCTTCGACCGGGCCCTCGACCGGACTGGTCATGCGCGACCCACCGGGCTCGCGTCAAGGGTGCCGCTCACGCCGGCGACCAGCGTGCGCGCCCGTCGCGCCAGCGCGTCGAGGTCACCGCTGGGCTCGCAGGCGTCGGCGACCAGCGGGCTGCCCACACCCACCGCGACCGCGCCGGCCCGCAGGTAGGCGCCCGCGTTGTCGACGTCCACACCGCCGGTGGGCACCAGCGGGATGTCGGGCAGCGGGCCGCGGATCGCCTTGATGTACGCCGGTCCGCCGAACGCCGACGCCGGGAACACCTTGACCATCGCCGCGCCCGCCCGCCACGCGGTGAGGATCTCGGTCGGGGTGGCCGCGCCGGGCAGGACGGGTACGCCGAGGCGGTTGGCCTCCTCGATGACGTCGAGGCAGACCGCCGGTGAGATGAGGTACGTCGCGCCCGCGTCGACCGCCTGGCGGGCCTGCTCGGGGGTGATGACCGTGCCGGCGCCCAGAGCGACGTCGGCAGGCTTGCGGGCGGCGTAGGACCGGATGGCGTCGGCGACATCGGGCGCGGTGAACGTGAACTCCACCGCCCGGATGCCCGCGTCCACCAGGACGTCGGTGACCTCGGTGTAGCGCGCGGCCGACGCCGACCGCAGGATCGCCACCGCCGGGCAGATCTCCATCGCCTGCTGCAAGCTCACGCGGGTGCCTCCTCATGGGATGGTCGGACGCGTCGTCCACGGCCTTCGCAGTTTAGGGCGTGTAGTGAGAGGCGGTCACCGGGCAGCGGGCCGGACGGCCGATCCTGCCCGGGTCCGGCCGTGCTCCACGCCTCGCCCGCGTCTTGCCGCGTCTTGTCCACGACCACGCCCCGAGGCCCGCGAGCGCGACCACGCAGGGCTCCCTGCCGGCGTCTGCTGTGACGTACGGCGTCAACTCCTCCTTGCTGTCAAGCGAGCCTTGACAGCTATCGAGCGACGGCGACGGCGTGAGGCGTACCCGGGAACCGCCGGCATCCGCGCGCGTGGCCGAATTCGGACGCAGACCGGCCAAACCCGAGGGCCGAAGCGGCGTTCACGTCCTGACTCCCGCGTAGAAGTGCACTGAGCCGACCGGCTTGACCACGCGGCGTACTGGAGGTTCACTGATCAGCAGCGTTTCGTCCAGATCTCGGACATTTGTCGGAAAGGACGACGCATGACCGTGGCCCGTTCGACCGGTGGTGAGCCCGACCCCACGTCTGCGCTGTCCACCAAGCACCTTCCCGGCGCACAGGTGCGCGACCTGCCCGCGCCGCCGAACCAGACCTGGCGCGTCATCGGTCCCGGGCTGGTGGGTGCCGGGGTGGGCCTGGCCTCCGGCGAGTTCATCCTGTGGCCCTACATCTCCTCCCAGATCGGGCTGGTCTTCTTGTGGGGAGCCGTGCTCGGTGTCATCACCCAGTGGTTCCTCAACATGGAGATCGAGCGCTACACCCTGGCCACCGGGGAGACCGCGCTGACCGGCTTCAGCCGGATGTGGAAACACTGGGGCCTGGTCTTCGCGGTGATGACCTACTTCGCCAACCTCTGGCCTGGCTGGGCGACAAGTTCGGCCACCATGGTGACGTACATCGTGGGCGGCAACGTCACCGCGATCGCGATCGGCATCCTGGTCGTGTGCGGCGCGGTGCTCACCCTCGCGCCGGTGGTCTACACCGCGCTCGAACGCGTCATCGTGGTGAAGCTGGCGGCGATCACCATCCTGATCGTCGGCGCCATCATCTTCGCTTTCACGGCGGACACCTGGCGTGGGCTCGGCTCGGCGGTGACCCATCTCGGACGGTTCCCCGACCTCGACTTCGCGCTGATGCTCGGCGCGATCGCCTACGCCGGAGCCGGCGGCGGGCAGAACCTCTGCCAGAGCAACTGGATCCGGGACAAGCGGTTCGGGATGGGCGCCTACGCACCCCAGTTGGTGAGCACGGTCACCGGCAAGGACACCGGCGCCCCGTCGGCGTTCACGTTCGAGCCGAACGAGTCCAACCTCACCCGCTGGCGGGGCTGGTGGCGGTTCGCCAACATCGAGCAGGCGGCGACGTTCGTCCTCATCACCTGCTTCACCATCGGCTTCATGTCGATGCTGGCGTTCTCGACGGTGTTCGGCCGCTCGGGTCTGAGCCAGGACATCGGTTTCCTGCAGGTCGAGGGCGTGGCACTGCAGGACCGGATCGGCCCGTGGTTCGGCCACTTCTTCTGGGTCATCGGCGCCTACTCGTTGTTCGCGGCGGCGATGGGCATCATCGACTACACCAGCCGGCTGGCCGCGGACCTGCTGGCCACGGTCTACCTCCGCCGCCGCGGCGTCTCCGAGAGCCGCGCCTACTTCTGGCTGGTGTGGGGGCTAGTCGCGTTCGGCTGCGTGGTCCTGCTGGCGGGCCTGAACCAACCCCTTGTCCTGCTGGTCATCTCGTCCTGTGTGAGCGGGGTGATGATGGCCATCTACGGCGTGCTGCTCATCGTGATGAACAAAAGATCACTACCGGTGGCCATCTCGATCCGAAGGTTTCGTACGATCATCATTGCTCTGGCTGTCGCGTTCTACGGCACGCTCGGCCTGATCACGATCTTCCAGCAGGCGCAGAAGCTGTTCGACTGACGCACTGACGCACTACTGAGGTACGACTGACGTACGACCGGAGTTCGAACGGCGCCCCGATCCCGCGGCGTTCGGCGCAGCAGCACAAGCCACGCGACAACTGAAGTAACGACAGACCCGTCAGACGGTCCGGCTCGTTGGTCAAAGGGGGACCCGGTGAGCCCGCATACTCGCGACAGCCTGTCCACACATCTTCTCGACGAGATACTCGCCGGACGGATCGCATCCGGCACCAAGTTGCCACCCGAACGCGAACTCGCCCGGAGGTTCGGCCTGTCCCGCCCGATCGTGCGGGAGGTGCTGCGCGGGCTCGCCGAACGCGGGTTCGTGGAGATCCTGCCGTCCAGGGGAACCTACGTCCGTGAGGCGCAGGCCAGCGACGGCGCACGGTCTCTGGACACGTCCTACCGCCGGCGCAACACCACCGTGCGCGAGCTCACCGAGGCTCGCTCGATGCTGGAGACCCGGGCCGCCGGGCTGGCCGCCACCAACGCAACCGGGGTCGAGGTGGCGGCGATGCGCCGGTGCCTGGACGACCTCAAGATCACGACGTACGTCCTGGAACAGGCCCGGCTCGACCTCGCCTTCCACGCGCTGGTCATACACGCGAGCCACAACACCGTGCTGGAGTCGATGTACGCGTCGATCACCACGCTGACGTTCGAGCTGATGCTGCGCAGCCTGTCCGACCGGCAGGTGCGCCAGGCCGGGACACCCCTGCACGAGCCGATCTGGGAGGCGATCCGCGACCACGACGCTGCCGCGGCCACCGAGGCGATGCGGATGCACCTGGAGGTGGCGAAGGAGCTGTACGGCACCGACCTCGACCGCGGTGTCGACCAGGTGGCCCAGCGGGAGCTGCAGCGGATGCTCGGCCCGGCAGCCTCGCTGGAGGGCCTGCTGGAGGAGGTCGCACGGCGGCAGGCGGCGTTCATCCGGGCACCGTCGGCCCGGCCGTAGTGAGGCCCGGACGAGCCGACAGTGCCTCGTGGGAAGGTCGTACTCAGCTGAAGTACGTTCCGCCGTTGAGGTCGATGACCGACCCGGTGCAGAACGCGCCGAGGTCGGAGACGAGGTAGAGCACCGCGCCGGCCACGTCGTCGGGGAAGCCCGCACGGCGTAGCGGCGTGGCGTCAATCGTCGCCTGCTGCTGGTCCGGCGGGGTGAACGCCTCGTGGAACGGCGTGTCCAGGATCAGTCCCGGCGCCACCGCGTTGACGGTGATGCCGCGCGGCCCGACCTCCTTGGCCAGCCCGCGGGTGAGGCCGTGCATGCCGGCCTTCGCGGCGCCGTACGCGGCCGCGCCCGGACCGCCGCCGTTGCGGCCGGCGACCGAGGAGATGTTGACGATCCGGCCGCCGTCGGGCAGGTGGCGCAGCGCCGCGCGGCTGCAGGCGAACGCGCTGAACAGGTTGACGTCGAGGACCTTGTGCCAGTGCTCGTCCGACATCTCGGCAACCGGTTGCCGGCCGATCAGTCCACCGGCGTTGTTCACCAGGATGTCCAGCTTCCCGCCGAACTCGCCTGCGGTGGCGTCCACCACCGCGTCCACCTGTCCGCTGTCGGACGCGTCGAGTTCGTACGCCGCGGACCGGCGGCCCAGCTCGGCGATCTCCTTCGCCACGGCCGCGCCGTCGTGGCTGCGGTAGGTCACCGCGACGTCTGCACCGGCCTCGGCCAGGGCGAGCGCGACGCCGCGCCCGATGCCGGTGGCGCCACCGGTGACGAGTGCCGATCGGCCGGACAGGTCGAGCTTCATGTGAGGTCTCCTCTTCGGGGGTTCAGGATCTTGCCCTGAACTGGGACGAGTACCGGGTGGTCAGGCGAGCACGCCCACGGAGTCGGCCGCGACGGCGTACCGCAGAGGTTCGGCGCGTAGGAACCGAACGACGTCCTCGACCATCGCCTGCCCCTGCCGGGCGTGGGAGTCGACGGTGTGGCCGGCGGTGTGCGGGGACAGGATCGCGTTCGGGAGCTGCCGCCACGGGCTGTCCGGCGCCAGCGGCTCGGTCGGGAACACGTCCAGTGCGGCTCGGATCCGGCCCGACCGAAGCTCCGCTGCCAGGGCGTCCCCGTCGACCAGGCCACCCCGCGCGGCGTTGACCAGCAGCGCGCCGTCGGCCAGCAGCGAGAGTTCCCGGGCGCCGAGCAGCCCCTGGGTCCGCGGCAGCAGCGGCGCGTGCAGCGTCACCACGTCGCTGCCACGCAAGAGGTCGTCCAGCTCCACCTGTGTCACCCCGAGGTCGGCGGCCTCCGCTCCGGTGAGCAACGGGTCGGCGACGAGCACCCGCGCGCCGAACGCCCGCAGCAGGCCGATCACCGCCCGGCCGGTCCGGCTGGCGCCCACCACGCCGACGGTCCGCGCACCGAGCAGCCGGCCGGGGTACCGCTCCCGCAGCGCGGCCCACTCCTGTCCGGTGCGCAGGCCGGCGTCGAGGGCCGGCAGGTCACGCAACGCCAACAGGATCTGCGAGATCACGAGTTCGGCCACCGAGTCGGCGATCAGCCCGGCCGCCTGGCACACCGTCAGCCGGCCACCGATCGTGTCCTGTGGGACCAGTGCCCGGATACTGCCCGCGGTGTGCGCCACCAGCCGCAGGTCCGGGGAGTTCGCCAGCACCTGTTCGGTGATCGGCGGCGTACCCCACCCGGTGAGGCAGGCGGCCGCACCGTCCAGCAGCTCCGCCAGGTCCCACTCACCGGGCGGACCCTCGGCCCACCGCACCCGCGCCGCTTCGGCGAGCATGGCCTCGGCCGCCGGGGTCAGCACCATCGCACGGGTCTGCTCGGTCAGCAGGACCGCCACCACCGCAGGCGATTCGGTCGACATCCGCACTACCTCCCTCACCGCGCGCCGGGGGTCCCGGGCACTCCTCTAAGGCTGGCTGGGGTAGAGCAACAACTCCGGTACGTACGCCCTGCTCGGCAACGCCATCACCGCGAGACACATCCGGGCGACGTCGTCCGGTCGCAGCGCGGCGGCCAGCTGTTCGGGGGTCGGCGCCACCGGCCGGCGTTCGACCAACGGGGTGTCGGTGAACCCCGGGAACAGCACGCTGACCCGAATGCCGTTCGCCCGCTCCTCCTCCATCGTGGCGTGCGCGAGGGCGGCAACACCAGCCTTGCTGGCCTGGTATCCGACACCGGACGCGTCCGGGCGCTTCGCCGCCGAGGAGGAGATGTGCACGAGCAGGCCGTCGCCCTGCGCGCGGAACGTCGGCAGCACGGCCTGGGTGAGGACGTACGCCGCGTCGAGATTGGTCGACAGCAGCTCCCGCCACCCGGCCGGGCCGAGTTCGGTCAGGGACCGCTCACGCACGTTGGTGCCCACGCTGTTGACGAGTACGTCCAGACCGCCGTACTCGCGCACCGCCACGTCGACGGCGCGGCCAACCGCGTCGGCGTCGGTGGCGTCACCGGCCACGACGAGCGCCTGTCCCCCGGCCGCGCCGATCTCCTCAGCCAGCTTGGTGAGCGCGTCGGCCCGCCGGGCGAACAGCACCAGGCGAGCGCCTGCCCGGGCGGCGGCGAGGGCGGTGGCACGGCCCATCCCGCTGCTCGCGCCGGCCACCAGTACCCGCCTGCCGGACAGGCCCTCGTCGGTCATCCCGTCCCTGCTCACCCCGTCGGTCACGCCGTCGCCGGTCACGCCGGCACGTCGTCCCTCGTCAAGGTGCCGTTGACACGACGCGGAATGCCCAGCACGTTACGGTCGCGCAGCGCCTCCGGCAGGAGCTCCTCCGGCATCGTCTGGTAGCTCACCGGCCGCAGGAACCTGCGGATAGCGGTGGTACCCACCGACGTGTGCAGGGAGGCCGTGGTGGCGGGCCAGGGGCCGCCGTGCTGCATGGCGTACGTCACCGAGACACCGGTCGGCCAGCCGCCCCACAGGATCCGGCCGGCGCAGTCGCGCAGCAGGTCCATCAGCCAGGCGAGGTCACCGGTCTCGGACTCCTCGCCGTGGATGGTCGCGGTCAGGTTGCCGCCGAAGGCCTCAGCGGCCCGGCGCAGCTCGTCCTGGCCGTCGTACTCAACCACCAGCGAGAAGGGGCCGAAGCACTCCTCCAGCAACGTGTCGGCCTTGTCCAGCAGCACCGGAACTGTGGTCTTCACCAGCGTCGGTCCGGCCACCAGGCCGTCCACTCCGGACGCCTCGACGAGCGGCGTCACACCGGGGGTGGCGACCAGCTTCGCAAGGCCCTCGCCGTAGCCCTCGGCGATGCGCTTGTTCAGCAGCGAGGCCGGGGCCACGTCACCGGCCGCCGCGACGATCGCGTCGTCCAGTCCGTGCCCGGCGGGGACGAACAGCAGGCCGGGCTTGGTGCAGAACTGGCCGGCACCGAGCGTCGCCGAGCCGACGAAGCCGGAGGCGATCTCGTCCCCGCGCGCCTTGATCGCGCCGGGGGTCACGAAGACCGGGTTGAGGCTGCCCAGCTCGCCGTAGAACGGAATCGGGTCCGGTCGCTGGGAGGCGATGTCGAACAATGCCCGCCCGCCGGGGATCGAACCGGTGAACGAGCCCGCCTTGATCCGCGGGTCCTTCAGCGCCTCGACGCCGCGTTCGAAACTGAAGATCACGTCGAACGTGCCGTGCGGCGCGCCCGCCTCGGCCAGTGCGCCGCGGACGATCTCGCCGGTCCGCTGGGACAGCCGCGGGTGGCCGGAGTGGGCCTTGACGACGATCGGGTTGCCGGCCGCGAGTCCGGAGGCGGTGTCGCCGCCGGCCACGCTGAACGCGAACGGGAAATTGCTGGCGGCGTACACCAGCACCGGTCCGAGCGGCACCAACATGCGGCGCAGGTCCGGACGCGGGCCCATGCCCCAGTCGGGGTCGGCCTGGTCGACGATCGCCTCGAGGTAGGAGCCCTCCTCCAGCACCTCGCCGAACAACCGCAGCTGGAACGTCGTCCGGGTCAGCTCGCCCTTCAGCCGGGCCTCGGCCAGGTGCGACTCCTCCATCGCCAGGGGCACGAGCTCGTCCGCGGCGGCGTCGAGCGCGTCGGCCACGGCCCGCAGCAGCCGGGCGCGTTCGGCCGGTCGCAACGCACCGAGCGGCCCCGCGGCGGCGGTGGCGGCCGCGAGGACCGACTCCAGCTCCGCGGACGTCGTCGGGCTCGGAGCGGTCGTGGGTGCGGTCATCGGGCTACCTCCCGGGCGAACGGATCGGACAGGGCGTCGACGAGCCACGACAGGGGCTCCTTGCCGACCACCACCGGATTGGACAGTACGCCGACCTCGGCGACCTCGATCTCCACGCGGTCACCGCCTGCGAGGGTGAACGACATCTCCGGGATGATCCCGGTGCCGGTGGCGAGGAACGCGCCGGCCGGGTGGGCGTCACCGCGGAAGAGGTAGTCGACCAGCGTCGGCAGGTCGCGGTGCATCCGCGCGGTCGACGTCTCGCCCTTCCAGGCGGTCTGGCCGTCGCGGACGACGGCGAGGGTGATGTCGAGCGAGGTGACGTCGGGGATCTCCCAGGCCGGGCGGATGCCGGTCGAGATCGCACAGCTTCCGGCGTAGACCTTGGCCTGGGGCAGGTAGAGCGGGTTCTCGCCCTCGATGGCGCGCGAGCTCATGTCGTTGCAGGTGACGTACCCGACGACCTCGCCGTACGCGTTGGCGACGACACCCAGCTCGGGCTCGGGCACGTCCAGGCCGGAGTCGGCGCGGATCGCGACCGGCTCGCCAGTGGTGACGACCCGCCAGGCAGGTGCCTTGAAGAAGAGTTCGGGGCGCTGCGCCTCGTACACCTTCTGGTAGGCGTCCTTCTGGCTGCTCTCCTCGACCCGGGCCGCCATCGAGCGCTCGTACGTCACGCCGGAGGCCCACACCTCGGTCAGCCCGTCGACCGGCGGGAGCAGCAGCACCTGCGACTCGTCCAGGCCGTCCGCGCCGGCGCCGGAACCTTCCAGCAGGCCGCGCAGCTCCGCGAGGGGCAGCCGGAGCAGCTCGCTGACACTGCCGACCCCGGCCAGCGGACTCACCCGGCCGGCACGTCGGACTCCTACCCGGACCGCACGGTCGCTGCGATCGGCGTATCGGACGATCTCCACGGGACCTCCTCAGCCAGTCAACTGACAGTCATCTGATGTGTGGCGGTCTGCGCAAGTCTTGCAAAGAACCACCGGAACGTCTCACCCCGGTCCGCCCCGGTCCGCCGCGGTGACCGGCACGTGCCCCAGCCGGACGGACAACGCGCTCGCCCCCTCCCGGGCCAGACCCGCCAACTCGGCAGCGCGTTCGGGTGACCAGCGGACGGTGGGGACGGAGATGCTCATCGCCGCGACGGTGGTTCCGGTGTGGTCGGCGACCGGCGCGGCCACGCAGGCGACCGCCTCATTGGACTCGCAGTACTCCTGCGCCAGCCCGTCAGCGCGGACCGTGCCGAGGCGTTCGCGCAACTGCCGTGAGGTGGTGAGGCTGCGGGCGGTCAACCCGGGCAGGCGCCGTCCGGGCGGGAACAGCGTGTCCAGGGTGCGCTGCTCCAGCCGGGCCAGCAGCATCAGGCCGACCGCCGTGCAGTGCGCGGGGAGCCGGCGGCCGACCGCGGACACCATCCGGACCGGGTGCGTGCTGTCCACCTTCGCGACGTACACCACGTCCCGGCCCTCGAGCACCGCCACGTGCACGGTCTCGTCGCAGGCGGCCGCGACCTCCTCCGCCGCGGCCTGGCCCTCCCGGGCGAGGTCGAGGCGTTCGGCGTAGGCGGAACCGAGGTGGAACACCCCCACGCCGAGCCGGAACCGATGTGGCTGGCCGGGAACCGGGGCGAGGTAGGAGCGCTCGACCAGGGTGCCGACGAGTTCGTGCACGGTCGTACGAGGAAGGCCGAGCCGGCCGTGGATCTCCGGAATCGACAGCTCCTCGGTCGTCCCGAACAGTTCGAGGACGTCCAGCGCACGGAGCACCGCGGGCACCGCTCGGCCCATGCCTTCCGCACCTCCACAAGCGTGTTCGGCCCCCGCGGGCTGCTGTTCGTCCATCCGAACGCAACTTGACGGCAGTGTGGCCAGATCGCAACGATGTCCGAGTATACGGATGTCGTTCGAGATACCGGACAACACTTCTTCTAGGGGGACCTCGTGGCCGGGACACCAGCGTCGCACCTGTTGGACATCCTCGACCTCCCCCGGGGTGACCTGAACGACCTGCCCGCTTCGGCCAAGCGGTTCCCCGACGGGGTCCGTTACCGGGTGGAGATCCCGAGCACCGAGGGGCCGCGCTGCCTGGAGGCGGTGCTGGAGGAGTCCGAACGCCTGGAGGTGCCGGTACGCCGGATCTCCCAGGGCAGCGGGGTGTTCCTGCTCACCGACGCCGAACTGGACGAGATGGCCGAGCAGGCCCGGGCCGCCGGCGTGGAGGTGAGCCTGTTCGCCCGCCCGTGTGCCGGGTGGGGCACCTCGGCCACCGCGCGCTCTCAGGCCGGCGGCGGGTTCGCGGCCACCGCGCACGGGCAGGACCAGGTGTCCGCGGTGCTCGAGGACGTCGTCCGGGCCGCCGAGCACGGCATCCGCAGCGTGCTGATCTCCGACCTCGGCGTCCTGGCGGCGTTCGGGAAGCTGCGGGCCGCAGGGCACCTGCCCGCCGACATGCAGGCCAAGGTGTCGGTGATGCTGCCGGTCACCAACGCGGCCACCGCGCGAGTGCTGGAGGACCTCGGCGCCGACACGCTCAACCTGGCAACGGACCTGAGCCTGGCGCAGATCGCCGCGATCCGCGCCGTCGTGGACGTGCCGCTGGACGTGTACGTCGAGGCGCCGGACAACCTCGGCGGCTACGTCCGGCACCACGAACTCCCCCGCCTGATCGAGGTGGCCGCGCCGGTGTATGTCAAGTTCGGCTTGCGCAACGCGCCGGACGTCTACCCCGCCGGCACCCACCTGGAAGCCACCACGGTCGCACTCACCCGCGAACGCGTGCGGCGGGCCCGACTCGGAATGGACCTGCTGGCTCGCCACGGTGCGGCGGAGGCCACGTCGGAGCGCAACGCTGCGGGTCTCGCGGTCCCGGTCAAGGCCACGACCGCCTGACCCCCGGCCTCGCCGGCCCGGGTCCGCCCGCTGCTCCAGGCCGGCATGGCCGGTCCTCATGGTCGTTGCACCTTCCGCTGCGGGTCCACCCACTCCGGTGGGATGTATTCGGGGTGTCCGTGGTCGCCCATGCGCACTGTCCAGCCTTTGTGGTGGACGAAGGTGTGGTGGCTCTTGCACAACAGCACCCCGTTGGAGAGGTCTGTCGGGCCGAAGTCGTCCCAGGCCACCATGTGGTGGGCGACGCAGCGTCGTTCGGGGACCTGGCAGTCGGGGAAGTGGCAGTGGGACCCGTCGCGGATGGCGAGTGCTCGGCGTTGGGGTTCGGTGAAGAACCGGTCGGCCATCCCGACGTCGAGGATCTCCCCGTTGCCGCCGAGCACCACCGGGATGATGTTCGCGTCACACGCCATCCGGCGGATCGTGGCCACCGACAGCGGTTCGCCGCGCAGGCCGAGGATCCGGGCCGACCCGCCACCGCCGCACTTCTGACAGCCGTCGTGGAGGTCGGTGGCAGCCTCCGGCCCTGCCGCACTCTCCTCGGTTTCGGGTTCGGCGTCGGCATTGGTTGCCGGATCCGCTGCACCTGTTGGATCCGCTCCGGTCTCGGTGTTCGGTTGTCGGTGTTGGCCGGGTTCTCGGGGTTCGGGTATCCGGTCCGCGACCCCGCCCGGATCGCCCGGTGGTTTCTCCTTGTCTGGTTGACCTTCCCGCGTAGCCGCTGTGCACTCGACACCGGCCGTACTTAGGTCACCGGTCGGGGCTGGCGCGGTGGTCTCGCCGGGGTCCGTCCTTGCTTCCGGGTCGATGACACCGCCACCAGTCCCGGCTTCGCACTCGGTGTCCCCGGAGCTGTCGGTGCCAGTGCTGCGGGTCGGCTTCTTGGGCTTGGAGTCCTCGGCCTTGGCGCCCGTGGCGCCTGTGGTGCCGTTCGCGCTCGTGTTCTGCTGTCGGGCTTTGCGTTTGGCGTTCTGGCGTTTGGCGTCGGGGGTATGGCAGTGGCAGGGCATGGGGCGGACGGGGTTGAGGTCGTCGATGGTGCCGAACCCGAGGCCGGTCAGTAGCTGGTCGACTCCAACGGTGACCGTGACGCAGTCGCGTCCGCGTCCGCGGTTGGGCGATGCCTGCTGCTGCGCCCACTGGGCCAGCAGTTCGGCGAACGCGTCCCCGCGCTTTTGGTCCAGCGGGCGGTCGTCGGGGTCAGGGCGGGTGTCGGAGGCGATCAGCGCCTCGATCAGCTTCCGCAAGGCTTCCATCTCCACCGCCGGCAGCTTGATCACCACGGTCTCCGACCCCGGCATACCGTTGGCCAGGTAACGCAGGGACCGATCGCGTTCGGCTGCACGCTCGGCGTCGCCGAGCTCCTTCCCGAGCCGGCGTTCCCACTCCTGCGGGGCGAGGTACTGCAGCAACGCCCGGCCCAACAGGCGCACATCGTCGGGGTTACGCCGCCTCGACCAGGTGATCAGGTACTCCTCGGCCTTCACCCGCTGTTCGGGACCGATCCAGGTGGGCAGGTCCTTGACCGCGAACGCGATCACCTGCGCGTGCTTCAACGACAGCTCACCCCGCGCCAACGCGCGGGCCGTCAGGGTGACCGTGCGGTCCAGATCCCTCACCAGCGTCACCGTCGCGGAGGCCTCGGTCTTCGACATCCGCTGCACGGTGCGCAACCACCCCGCCGTCGTCGCAGCACCCGTCGTCTTCCCCACATCACACGCCTCGGCCTGACGAACCCAGCCGAGCTTCACCGCGTCGAAGCGGGCCGCCTCGGCCCCCAGCTCCCCGAACAGCGACCCCCAATCGCCGGCCTCCACCGAGGTGGTGGGTGTTGACAGCATCTCCGTCAACCCGGCACGCACCATCGCCAACGCAGCCCTCAACCGGGCGACGGCACCACTGCCACCGCTGCCGGGAAGGTCCTGCGTCGTCGAATGCATGTTCGAAGCCTAATGGCAGCCGTCGACACGAAGATCGTTGTCCACAAGGAGACTCGAGGCACAACCGATCCGCCACCTGTGGACGAAAACGTGGTTGAGCCGACCAGCGGGAGGTGCCGTTCGCACGACGGGCCGGCGTCAGCTCGTACGTATGACCTGGTCGGCCAGCCGACGCGCCAGCCGTGCCGGGTCGGTGTGGGGTTTCGTCACCCCCGCCGCGAGTGTCCCGTCGATGAGCAACATCAGTTGGTCGGCGGCGGATGCCGGCCCGCGATGTCCGGGACGGGCAGATCACCGAAGCACGCGGCTACAGCAAGACCGGCGGCGAGATTCCGCTGGCCGCCGAGTAACCAGCCGAACGAGCATCCCGGACGAGCAGCCGAACCACCAGCCGGCCACCGTGGCCGTGTTCGTCGAGGACGTCGCCGGCCTGCTGTCACGGGTGAAGCAGGCCGGCGGGAAGGTGCACGGCAAGCCCAAGGACATGCCGTGGGGCGATCGGGTCGCTCACGTCACCGACCCGGACGGCAACTCTCTCAATCTCACCCAGCGGCTCTGAGTCCGACGTGCGCGGCGCAGAGCCGCTGCCTACCTGAGGGTCCAGCCGGGGTGGAGTTTCTGGACGCCGTCGCGAACCTCCGCCCAGGCCTCCGCGGTCGGCCGGGCGCGCGGCGGCCGGCTGGTCACCACACCGTCGTCGTCCACCGCGTAGCCCCAGCGGAACGCACACAGCGGCTCGATGATCGGCGTCATCAACGCGTCCGGGGTCGCCACCAGGAAGGAGTCCGCCCACCAGTCGACCGAGGACTCCACGATCGCCGGTGCGTCGAACAACGTGGGCCGCATTCCCCAGGACAGGAACGGGAAGTCCATGCCGGCGATCCCGCGAAACTGGGGCCCGGTGTCGACGATGAACATCTCTCCGTCGTTCGGTGAGGTGTAGCGAACCACCTGCAGCCAGCCCATCAGTGCCCGGTAACCCTGACCCTCGTAGCTCGTGGTCGCCTCCACGACCGGGAAGCCACTGAAGTCCAGGTCGCCGAAGTCGATGCCCAGCAGGTCGAAACCGACCGCGGCGGGTTGGTCGTTGAGCCGGTGGGTGACCGACGCCGTGCCCGCCTGGCCGTGCAGGACGAAGTCCAAGGTCAAGATCATCGCCAGATGCTACGGCCGGCCGGCCCCGGATGTCGATCGGTTCCCGGCGGCAGGACAGTTCCTGACGACTGGGCAGCTTCCGGCGACAGGTCAGTTCTTGATGCCGGTCAGCGTCACGCCCTCGATGAAGTAGCGCTGGAGTACGAAGAACAGCACGATGATCGGCGCGATCACGGCCGCCGACGCGGCCATCAGGTAGCCCCACTGCGCGGTGTAGACGCTCTGGAACGACGCCAGCCCGAGCGCCAACGTGTACTTGCTCTCGTCGCTGAGGTAGAGCAACGGTCCCAGGAAGTCGTTCCACACACCGATGAAGGTGAAGATCGTCACCACCACCAGCGCCGGCTTGGACAGCGGCATGATGATCATCGCGAACACCTTCCACGGTGACGCGCCGTCGATGTAGGCCGCCTCGTCCAGTTCGAACGGGATGGTGAGGAAGAACTGCCGCAACAGGAAGACGTTGAACACCCCGCCGCCGGCACCGGCGAACCACGCCGGCACCGTGAGCGGCAGGAAGGTGTCCAGCGCGCCCAGCGAACGCCACATCACGAAGGTCGGGATGAGGGTCACCGCGTACGGCAGCATCACGCTGCTGAGCAGCAACGCGAACACCACGTTGCGGCCCCGCCACCGCAGCCGGGCGAAGCTGAACGCCGCGACCGAACAGGTGAGCACCGTGCCCGTCACGGCGAACAACTCGATAAGCATCGTGTTGAGGAAGTACCTCAGGAACGGCTGCGCGGTCAGGGCCCCGCTGAAGTTGGCCCACTCGAACGGCTTCGGGATCCACTCCGGCGGCGCGATGAAGATCTGGTTGTCCCCCATCAACGCGCTGCGGACCAGCCACACGAACGGCAGCATCGTCGGGACCGCGCCGAGCACCAGGACGACGTAGAGCACCAGCCGGCCCGGCCGCAACCGCCTCGTCCGCGCGCCGCTCACGCCGGCCGTCCCGGCCATCCCGCTCATCGCGCACCTGCCATCTCGTAGTAGACCCATCGGCGGGCGTTCCGGAACAGGAAGAACGTGATCACCATGATCACCATGAAGAGCACCCAGGCGAGTGCGCTCGCGTACCCCATCTGGCTCTCGGTGAACGCGGTCCGCCACAGGTAGTAGATGTAGAACAGCGTCGCGTTGTTCGGCCCGCCCTGCGTCATGACGTACGCCTGGTTGAACACCTGGAACGTGCCGATCACACCGGTGACCAGGTTGTAGAAGATGGTCGGCGTCATCATCGGCAGCGTCACGTGCCGGAACCGCTGCCACACCCCGCCGCCGTCGATGGACACCGCCTCGTACAGATGCCGCGGCACACCCTGCAGCCCGGCGAGGAAGATGACCATCGCGTTGCCGAAACCCCAGGTGCTCATGATGACCAGCGACGGCACCGCGGAGCCCTCGCTGTAGATCCACTGCGACGTGGGCAGCCCGCCCTCGCGCAGCAGGGAGTTGAGCAGACCGAAGTCGGGGTTGAAGATCCAGATCCACAGCACCGCGCTGGCCACCGCGGGTACCAACGTGGGCAGGTAGTAGATCGTGCGCCACAGGGCGAGTCCGCGCACCTTCTGGTTGAGCAGCAGCGCGACAACGAACCCGATCACCAGCGCGAGTGGCACCGCTCCCAGGGTGTAGTACGTCGTGACGCTCAGGGACTTCCAGAACAGCTCGTCGCCGCCGAGCGTGCGGTAGTTGCCGAGGCCGACGAACGACGGGCTGCCGCCGATCGTCCAGTCGGTCAGGCTGAAGAAGAACGACGCGATCATCGGCCCGATGGTGAAGATCGCGAAGCCGAGGATCGCCGGCAGCGCCATCAGGACACCCCAGCGGCGCTCCAGCCGGCCCTGCCCCGAAAGGCGGGCCGGCCCACGTGAGCGCACCTGACCGGGCCGGGACGCCGGCACGGTGGGAGCTACGGTCATGCGAACGCCTTCCTGCCGCCGGTCACGGCGTCTGGCTCGGGTACCAGCCCTGCAACAGCTTGTCGATCTTGGGTACGAGCGCTGTCAACACTTCCTTGGCAGGCTGCTTCCCGGTCTCGATCCGCTGCAGTGCCGGCGTCAGCACCTCGCTGATGTTGTCCATGTTCTTCAGCCGCTGACTGAACGCCGTCTGCGCGTGGTTCAGCGTGTAGTCGACGACCGCGGTGCGGTACTCCGGCGGGTGCGAGTCGTTCTTGATCCAGGAGTCGATCGCCCGCGGGTCGGTGTAGTACTTCTTCTCCAGCGGCATCCACAGGCCGTTCTTGAACAGGTCGACGTACCTCGGGTCGTTGTGGAACATGAACAGCTCCACGGCCTGCTCGGGGTACTTCGAGCCCGAGAACACCACCGACGCACCGCCGAGCTGGGTGGTGGCCGGCTCGCCGTACCTCGGCAGCACACCGATGCCGTAGTCGACCTTGCTCTGCGCCATGTCCAGCAGCACCCACTGGCCGTCCACCGCCATCGCGATCCGCTTGGTCTGCAACTGCACGTTGGTGGCCGGTGCGTTGTTGCCGAGCTGTACTGGAGTCGGCGCGACATGGTGTTTGTACATCAGGTCCTGGAGGTTCTGGAACACCTCCACCGCCTCCGGCTGGTCCAGCAGGCACTTGCGGCCGGCCTCGTCCACGAACGCGGCACCGTTGCTGCGCAGGAAGGACTCCCAGGTGTAGCTCGACTGCACGCTCACCGAGGCACCGAACTGCCGGATCCGCTTGGGGTCGAAGCCGGACTCGTCGGGGCGCTTGCCGTTCTGGTCGCGGGTGAGCTTGTAGGCGGCCTGCACGAACTCGTCCCACGACCAGGCCTTGCCGGCCTCGGCGGGCGGAGGCTCGACCCCCGCGTCCTTCATGACCGCCCGGTTGTACCAGAGCAGCATGACCTCGTTGGCCGTCTGGGTGCCGAACGTCTTGTCCTTGCCGTACCAGAAGTAGGTGCCAGGAAGCCGGTCGGTGAGCGCGGGGTACTTCTTGAAGTACTTCGCGAGGTTGACCAGCTTGCCCTGCTCGGCCAGGCGGTAGCCCATCGAGCCGCCCATGTACGCCACGTCGGGCGCGCGCTTGCTGGCCACCAGCGTGTTGACCTTGGTGTCGTACTCGTTCGGTGTGTAGACGGGCTTGACCGAGACGCCCTTGTTCTTGTCCTCGAACTGCTTGAGCATGGCGTTGATCGCCTTCTGCTCGAACGACGAACCCCAGTACATGAACTGCAGCTGGGCGTCGCCGCCGCCACCTCCGCCGCTGTCACCTCCGCAGCCGGCGAGCGCCGGGAACGCAGCGGCGCCGGCCGCCAGGCCGCCTGCCCGCAGCAGGTCCCGCCGACTCCAGCGCGGGCGTCCGGGCACGATGGGTCGGGTGCTCATGAGTTCTCTCCTGACGTGACTTGCGGGGAGACGGGAAGCCAGACCCGCATCGCGCCGCCGTCGCGGTTGTCCCACTGGAAGTAGGGCACCGCGGTCGCGGTCACCGCACGACTGGTCACCGCCTGGTCGGTGGGCTGTGGTGTGTACGGAAAACCGTTCCTGGGCTGGGACACCGCGGCGGCGTCCATGGTGAGCAGGACCGTGCGGCCGACGCCCGCAAGGTCGGCTTGCGGTACGGCCCGGATGCCCGCGTTCGGTGCGAGCGTGAGGTCCTCCACGTCGACACCCTCGGCCTGGTCGGCCTGCTCGAAGCAGTACACGAGCGGGCCGCGCTCGACCGCGACACAACCGCGTACCGCGTCGATCCGCTGGTGCGGAAAGACCAGGCGGGGCGTGAGATCGAGCGTGATCGTCACCGTGTCACCCGGCGACCAGGCCCGGCGAACGACGACGTAGCCGCGCTCGTCCGGGGTCGCGTCGGCAGGCTCGGAGTTCACACTGACCCCGACCGACGGGCTCCACGCCGGCACCCGCAGCGCCAGCGACCACTCACCCTCGGGCGCGGTGTCGACGGCGAACGCGACCTCGCCCTCCCAGGGGTACTCCGTCCGAACCGACAGCGCCACCTCGCCCGCGGACAGGTCCGCCCGGATCGTGCCCGGGACGTACTGGTGGACGCTCAGTCCGTCGTCGTTCGTGGTGGCGACGTAGTGGCCGACCGTGGACACCAACCGCATGATGTTGGGCGGGCAGCACGCGCAGCTGAACCACTCGTGCCGGCGACCGGGGTCGTCGCCCTCGGTGTGGTCGTGCCTGCGCTGCAAGGGGTTGACGTAGAAGAACCTCGTGCCGTCGGTCGACGTAGACGCCGCGAACGCGTTGTACAGCGTGCGTTCGAGCAGGTCGGCGTACCGTCCCTCGCCTGTCGCCAACAGCAGCCGCCAGTTCCAGTGCACGCTCGCGATCGCCGCGCAGGTCTCGTTGTACGACCTGTCCGGCGGCAGCTCGTAGCGGTCCCCGAACGCCTCGTGGGAGTGCCGCGAGCCGACCCCGCCGGTGAGCTGGGTCTTGGTCGCCACCATGTCCTCCCACCGGCGTACGGAGGAGGCAAGCAGCGACTCGTCGCCGGTCTCGAGGTAGAGGTCGACGATGCCGGCCTCGAGGTAGAGCGCGCGGACGGCGTGGCCCACCTCGGTGTCGGCCTCGCGGACCGGAAGGTGGTCCTGGAAGTAGCGCTGCCCCATGCCGCTGCCGGCGATGTGGCCCTTGCCGCGCTCGTCCACGAGGTGCAGCGAGAGGTCGAGATAGGAACGCTCGCCGGTGAGCCGGTACAGCTCCACCAGCGCGGTCTCGATCTCCGGGTGGCCGTCGATGCCGGGATTGCCACCGCGCAGGAACACCTCGACGAGGTGGTCGGCGAAGCGGCGCGCCACGGCGAGGAGCTCGGGCTCGCCACCGACCCGGGCGGCGGCCACCGCGGCCTGGACGAGGTGGCCGGCGCAGTACATCTCGTGGCTGTGCTCGAGTTCGGCGTACTGACGCTCGGGCCTGACCACCTGGTAGTAGGAGTTGAGGTAACCGTCGGCGCGCTGCGCCTTGGCGAGCAGTTCGCCGGCCCGGCGAAGGAAGTCGTGCAGCTCACCGGCGTCCTCGCGGCCGGCCTCCCAGGCGACCGCCTCCAGCTGCTTGTAGAGATCGGAGTCCATGAACCTCGGGCCGCGGAAGTCGCCGGTCACCTCACCGGCCGCGAGCCGGAGGTTGTGCAGGTTGCCGGCCTCCTCCAGTTGCTTGATCCCCAGCGGGATGCTGGCCGCGCGGTTGGTCTCCTGCCACCGGCCGAGCGGGCCGCCGTCGATGTGGACGTCACGCAGCCGCAGCGGGCGGTGCGGTGCCCGGCTGTCCGGCGTCGGCTCGACCGGGCCGCCCGCCGGTGCGCCGGCTGGTCGGTTCGCCGTGGTGCTCATGGGCCTCCTTCTGGGTACGCCCGGCCGGCGCGGAACGAGGTGATGCGGACGAGGTGGTACGGAACGAGGTGGTACGGAACGAGGTGATGCGGAGCGTCCCGGACCCGGCTGGGAGAAACTTCAGGAATAGGTTTTCCTTGCAGCGCCCACAAGGTAGGGCTGATCATCGAGCAGGGTCAAGACCCGTTGCCGGGTTCAGTCTTGTTTCCCGCGTACGGTTTCCCAGGCAGCCCGTACACTGCGCACGTCCCGACACCGGCCGGACCGAAGGAAACCACGTTGCCGCAACCGCTCTCACCGGAGGTCCGCGCCGTCACCATCCGCGACGTGGCGAGCCTGGCCGGCGTCTCGGTCGGCACCGCGTCCAAGGCGCTGAACGGCCGCGGAAAGCTGCGGCAGGAGACCCGGGACCGGGTGGTCGAGGCGGCCCGGCAGCTGGGCTTCCGGCCCAACGCACTGGCCCGCGGTCTGCTCAGCGGGCGCACGTTCACCGTCGGCCTGGTCACCTCCGACAGCTTCGGCAGGTTCAGCATCCCGGTGATGCTGGGTGCGGAGGACGCACTCGGCGCGGGTCAGATCTCGGTGTTCATGTGCGACACCCGCGACGACCCGATCCGCGAACGCCACCACGTCCAGACGCTGCTCGCCCGGCGGGTGGACGGACTACTGGTCACCGGGCGGCGCACCGAGCCGCGTCCGTCCATCGGCGCCGACCTGCCGGTGCCGGTGGTGTACGCGATGACCCAGTCCACCGACCCGGCCGACCTGTCGGTAATCCCGGACGACGAGGGCGGCGGCGCGCTTGCCGTCGGCCACCTGCTCGCCACCGGCCGCACCCGGATCGCGCACATCGCCGGGCCGAGCCGGTTTCTCGCCGCCCGCCAGCGGGCCGCCGGCGTCCACCGCGCGCTGGCCGAGGTGGGCCTGCCGCTCGCCGGCGGCGAACCGCTGTACGGCGAGTGGACCGAGGAGTGGGGACGCCAGGGCGCCGACATCCTGTTGCGCGCCGAGCCCGAGGTGGACGCGATCTTCTGCGGCAACGACCAGATCGCCCGCGGCGTGGCGGAGACGCTGCGTGAGCGGGGCAGGCGGGTGCCCGGCGACATCGCGCTGATCGGGTTCGACAACTGGGAGGCGATGGCGCTCGGCTCCAGGCCGCCGCTGACGACGGTGGACATGAGCCTCGGCGAGGTCGGCCGGATCGCCGCCGAGCACCTGCTCGCCGCCATCGGCGGCCGGCCGGTGACCGGCGGCATGCAGACGATTCCCTGCCGGCTCGTCGTCCGCGAGTCGACCGGCCCCCGCCGCGAGGCCTGACGCGGCGGGGAGCGGGCCGATCCAGGTCAGGCTTCGAGATCCCGGCGGCGGAACAACGCGTGCAAGGTGAGGTTGACGTCAGCGAGCGCCTGCTCCCCGCCCTCCTCACGGTCGATGACGCACAGGGCGTGCTCGACGTTCGCGCCGAGCACGCGCAGGTCCCGCGTGGACAGCACGACCTGCCCGCCACTGGTCACCACGTCCTCGACCACGAGCACCCGGCGGCCCTCCACGTCCGCGCCCTCGGCCAGCCGGGCCGTGCCGTACTCCTTGGCCTTCTTACGAACGAACGCGCACGGCAGTCCGGTGTGCCGGCCGAGTGCCGCGACGACGGCGATGCCGCCCATCTCCAGCCCGGCCAGCACCTCGGTGCCGTCGGGCACGAGCGGCGCCAGCGCGGCACCGACCTCGTCCAGCAGGACCGGGTCGGCCTCGAACTGGTACTTGTCGAAGTACTCCGTGGTCTGCCGGCCGGAGCGAAGGACGAACCGCCCTGTCAACCGGCACCTGTCAGCGATCCGATGGGCAAGCTGCGCGTTGGTCACGGTGGTCAAGCATGACAGTTGTTCACGGGCGGTCGGCGACCCGCGGCCACCCGCCGGCCGTCCACTGGATCCGCCGCAGGCCGAGCCGGAAGTCGCCGTTCGCTGTCGCGTCGTAGTAGTGGAACGCGAGTACGTCGCCGAACACCGACTGTCCACCGGGGCCGATCATCGTGCCGCGTTCGGAAAGGATCACCGTGCCGCCGCCGTGGGCGAGCGGTGTGCCGAGTTCGTCGACGTACGGGCCGGACACCGACCGCGACCGGCCGACGGCGATCTTGTACGTGCTGTCGGTTCCCCGGCAGCAGAAGTCCAGGGAGACGAACAGGTAGTACCAACCGTTCCGGGCGACGACGTACGCCGCCTCGATCGCGTTCGGCGGCACGTGCCGGTCGGCCAGCCGCAGCGGCTCGCCCTGGCCCGGTGCGACCTTGCCGTCCGGCCAGCGCAGCCGGAGCATCCGGATCCCGCTCCAGAACGAGCCGAACGCCAGCCACGGCGTGCCTTCCGCGTCGGTGACGACGCCGGGATCGATCGCGTTGAAGTCGTCGCTCGGCACCGAGGTTGTCACCTCACCCCGGTCGACCCAGCGGTAGCCGGGGTCGTCGGAGTCGAGAGTGGTGTTGGTGGCCAGGCCGATCACCGAACGGTTGGAGCCGAACGTCGAGGCGGCGTAGTAGAGGTAGTAGCGACCGTCGTGGAAGGTCACCTCCGGCGCCCAGAGGTTGGTGACGCCGGGCACCGCTTCGCGTACCCAGGAAGGGATCCGGGAGAAGACTGTGCCGTTGTAGGACCAGTGGCCGAGATCGGCCGAGCGCCTGATCTGCACCGTGCCGTCACCGACCGCCGGATCGCCGGTGGAGAAGACGTACCACGACCCGCGTGGCCCGTGCTCGCGGATCAGCGCCGGGTCGTGGGCGTGCAGGTCACCGCTGAGCTGCGCCGGCGGACGCGCGGCCGGGGCCGGGGCCGGGGCCGGCCCCTGCCGCGCCGACGATGCCGCGGTCGCCATCGCCGGTGGATCGGCGCTGGTGGCCACGAGCGCGGCCACCAGCACAGCGACGGCCAGGAACACACTGCGAGCCATTCGAATGCCGGTGACGCGTGTCATGCGTTCCTCCAGGCAGAATCTCAGGGCCGCAACAGCACCTTGCGCAGATCGGCGGGGCGCTCCCGCAGCATCGACAGCGCCGCGCCCACGTCGGCCACGGCGTACCGGTGACTGATCAGCGGACGCAGGTCGAGCAACCCGGCGTTGAACATCCCCACCACGTGCTCCCAGGCCGCGGCGGACGCACCGAAGACGCCCTGCACCCGCAGGTGTTTGAGCACGATGTCGGTGAGGTCGCCCTCGGCCGGGCCACCCGGAATCCCTTCCAGGACGACGGTCGCGCCCCGGCGGGCGGCGTTCAGGGCGGCCTTGGCCGACGTCTGCCGGCTGCCCGCCTCGACCACCACGTCGGCGTCGCAGGTCCAGCCCGACTCGACCGCCTCGGCGTTGCTCACGCATCGGGTCGCGCCCCAGGCGGTGCCGAGCTCACGGCCGCTGGGGCTGTCGCCGATCAGCACCAGCTCGCTCGGGCTGTACGCCGCGAGCACCTGGCAGGCGACCAGGCTGAGCGTTCCGGTGCCGACGACCGCGACGCGCGCCCCGACTTCGGGTGCCGCCGCGAGCACTCCCTCCAGCACGCACGCGGACGGCTCCAGCAGTGCCGCCGCCTCCAGGTCGGCGCCGGCGTTCAGCCGGTGCACCAGCCGGGCCGGTACGACGACGTAGGAACTGAACGCGCCGGCGTGGGTGAAGCCGGTCTCGGCGTACCCCGCCTCGCACAGGTTGGTGGCACCCTCCCGGCAGCGTGGGCAGCGCCCGCAGTTGCGGAAGCCCTGCGCCACCACCGGGTCGTCGACGTCCAGCCAGTCGACGCCCTCGCCCAGGGCCGCCACGGTGCCGGACCACTCGTGCCCGGGCACCACGGGATAACTGACGTACGCCGCCGGGCGGGTGCCGGCGAACAGTTCGACGTCGCTGCCGCAGATGCCGGCCGCGCCGACCCGGACCAGGACCTCGCCCGGCCCGGGCGGCGCGAGCGGCCGTTCCTCGACACCGAAGTCGTCCGGGCCGCGTACGACCACCGACGGGTTGGTGTCCGGAATCGTTCCCATGCCTGTGCTGGCTGTCGTCGGGCTCATGGCTGTCAACGCGCGGTTGCCAGGCGAACGACGTTGTACGACATCGGCGCCAGCTCGAAGCGCAGCGTCCCGTCCTCCACCACCGGGGTGTCCTGGACCCGCGGCGCGACCCGGTCGGGCTGCTCGGCGGTGTTGGCCGCGTCCCGGTCGTCACCGGACAGGGCCACGTGCTCGACGGCGCGGGCGTCCTTCAGCGCGCGGACGTCGACCTCGACCAGCAGCGGCTCTGTCAGGGACCGGTTGACGGCGAACACCGCGGCGGAGCCGTTCTCCTCGTCCAGGGTGGCGGTGCAGTCCAGCTGGGGAACCGGGCCGAAGTCGGGGGTGTCCACCTGGGGTCCGGTCGGCTCCACCCGCAGGGTCGCTCCGGTGCCGTACTGGAAGGCGAGCCGCATCGGGTGGAACGTCGACTGGCGGTACGCCGGGCCGCCCGGGACCGTCGTCATCGGCGCGATCACGTTGACCAGCTGGGCGAAACAGGCCATCGTCACCCGGTCCGCGCGCCGGAGCAGGCTGTTGAGCAGCGAGCCCACCACGACCGCGTCCGCGAGGGAGTACTGGTCCTCGAAGAGCGCCGGGCCGGTCACCCACTCCCGCTCGTCGCCGGGCACGTGGTACCACACGTTCCACTCGTCGTAGGACAGGTTGACCGACTTCTTGCTGCGGGTCTTCGCCTTCACGTAGTCGCAGGTCGCGATCACGGACTCGATCATCGCGTCCATGTCGACGCCGGAGGCCAGGAAGCTGGCGAAGTCGCCGTCCTTCGGACGGTAGTAGGAGTGCAGTGAGACGTAGTCGACGACGTCGTAGGTGTGCTCGAGGACCTCGGCCTCCCACGATCCGAACGTCGGCATCGCGCGGTTGGAGCTACCGCAGGCGACCAGCTCGAGGTTGGGGTCGACCAGCCGCATCGCCTTCGCGGTCTGGTTGGCGAGGATGCCGTAGTCGCGGGCGGTCTTGTGGGCGATCTGCCACGGGCCGTCCATCTCGTTGCCGAGGCACCAGATCCTGATGTCGTGCGGGTCCTTCGCGCCGTACTTCGCCCGCAGGTCCGACCAGTAGGTGCCGGCGGGGTGGTTGCAGTACTCCACCAGCGCCGCCGCCTCCTGCACGCCACGCGTGCCGAGGTTGACCGCCATCATCGGCTCGACGCCGGCCTTGCGGCACCAGGTGGCGAACTCGTCGACGCCCACCTCGTTGGTCTCCAGCGTCTTCCAGGCCAGGTCCAGCCGGTGCGGACGCTCGGCCCGCGGGCCGATGCCGTCCTCCCACTGGTAGCCGGAGACGAAGTTGCCACCTGGATAGCGGACTGTGGTGACGCCGAGCTCGCGGGTCAGGTCGAGCACGTCGGCGCGGAAACCGTCCTCGTCGGCGCCGGGGTGGTCCGGCTCGTAGATGCCGCCGTAGACGCATCGGCCCAGATGCTCGACGAACGAGCCACGCACGCGCGGGTCGACGGCTCCGATCCGGAACGCGGGGTCAAGAGTGAGGCTGGCCTTCTTCACGGGCGTCGGCTTCCTTCCGCTGAGGTCCCGGGGCTACCTGGCTCGCGACGGACGGGTTCGGCGGCGAGCAGCGAAACTGCTGGGAAACCGGATAGACCGCCCCGTTGACGTCGTCGAAGCGTGATCGTAGCCTTTGCTTCGATATCACGCACATTGTTCGATATTTCGAACACCGAACACCGAACACCGAACACCGAACACCGCAACGCTTTCGCACAACGCTTACGCACAATGCTTCGCACACCGAAACCGCACCGACCACATCCGGACGGAGGTGCCCCAGGCAATGGCGCCACTACCGAGTCGACGGGACGTCCTGCGAGCCACCGGCCTGCTGGCCGCCGCGGGCGCCGTGGGCGGCAGCCTGTCCGGCTGCGCCGAGCAACTGCAGTCGGGCTTCACCGGGACGGCGCCGAGCGCCGACGTACTGACCTACTGGAATCTCCTCGGCGGCGGCGACGGCGTCCGCATGCAGGACATGGAAGGGGTCTACCGCAAGCAGCAGCCCGCCGTGGACCTGCGCGCGGTGACGCTCACCTGGGGCAACCCGTACTACACGAAGCTGTCCCTGGCCACCCTCGGCGCCCAGCCGCCGGATGTGGCCATCTCGCACCTGACCCGGGTGCCGACGCTGGTCGCCGCGGGACTGCTCCAGCCGTTCGAGCCGGCGGATCTCGCCCGTCACGGCATGTCGAAGGACAAGTTCGTCCAGCGGGCCGTCGACCGGGCCACCATCGACGGCAAGCTCTACGCCGTCCCGCTCGACACCCACCCGTTCGTGATGTTCTACAACACCAAGATCTGCGAGAAGGCCGGCCTGCTCGCAGCCGACGGGTCACTGAAGCCGATCGACAGCGAGGATGCGCTGGTCGAGGCGCTGCACAAGGCGAAGGAAGTCACCAAGGGCTGGGGCGGCGCGCTGGCGTCGGTGGCCGACACGGCCACCCCGTGGCGGTTCTTCTTCAGCCTGTACGGACAGCTCGGCGGCAAACTGCTGATGGGCACCTCGCCCGACGAGATTCTCGAACCCGACAAGGCGATTCGCGCCGCCAAACTGATGCGCCGGCTCACCGTCGAGGAGAAGGTGATGCCCACCGACATCGACTACGGCGGCGCGGTGGCGCTGTTCGCCAACAGCCGGTCGGGCTTCTTCTTCCAGGGCGAGTGGGAGGTCTCCACCTTCAAGGACGCGAAGATGCCGTTCAGCATGGCGAAGTTCCCGAACGTCATGGGCGGCACCTACGCCGTGCAGGCCGACTCGCACACGTTCGTCATGCCCGGTCAGGAGCCGTACGAGCGGCACCGCCTCGACCTCGTGCTCGGCTTCGTCCGGTCGATGCTGGACCAGAGCATCACCTGGGCCGAGGGCGGCCACATCCCCGCCTGGCTACCGGTGCAGGACAGCCCGAAGTACCACCAGATCAAACCGCAGTCGAACTACGCGTCGGCGGCCGAGAGTGCGGTCTACGACCCGCCGGCGTGGTACTCCGGCTCCGGCTCCAACTTCGAGATGGTCGCCGGCTCCGCACTCGGCGGGGTGCTGAGCGGCCGCACCCAGCCAGAAGCCGCGATCCACCAGATCCAGGTGGGCATTTCCAAGATGGCCCGCACGCCGGCACCCGTCTAGCAGTCCAGTTCCTTCGAGCATCTCGGGAGGTCTTGTGGGCACCTCGACAGTCGCGCCCGAGACCAGAGCGACAGCCTCCGGTGCCGACCAGCGTCGCCGAGGGCGTCCGGTCCTTGCCGGCCTGGCGTTCCTCGCACCGTTCCTCGTCCTCTACGCACTCTTCCTGGTCGGGCCGAGCGCGTACGGCCTGGTGATGAGCTTCTTCAACACCAGCCTGGTGAAGGGCGGGCTCGGCAGTTTCGCCGGCCTGTCCAACTACGCCGCGGCCTTCGGCGACCCGCAGTTCTGGGCGTCGCTGTGGCACACGGTGTGGTTCACCATCCTGACCACACCGCCGCTGGTGATCCTGGCACTGGTGTTCGCGTTGCTGGCCGACCGGGCGGTGAAGGGACGATGGTTCTTCCGGCTGGCGTTCTTCGCACCGTACGTCCTGCCGTCGGCGGTCGTGGCGCTGATCTGGAACTGGGTCTACACCCCCGACCTCGGCCTGCTCGCCGACCTGGTGACCCGGCTGGGCTTCAAGTCCCCCGTCTGGCTCGGCGACCCGCACTGGGCGATGATCTCGGTGGCCATCGCCACCGTGTGGTGGACGCTGGGCTTCAACTTCGTCCTCTACCTCGCCGGGCTGCAGGACATCCCGCGTGAGCTGTACGAGGCAGCCTCCATCGACGGCGCGTCGCCGTGGCAGCAGATCACCCGGATCACCGTTCCGCTGCTCGGCCGCACCACCACGCTGGTGGCGGTGCTGCAGGTGATCGCCTCGCTGAAGATCTTCGACCAGATCTACCTGATGACCAGCGGTGGACCGGACTTCGCGACCCGGCCCACGATCCAGTACATCTACGACGTCGGCTTCACCGACTACCGCGTGGGCTACGGATCGGCGGTCTCCATGCTGCTGTTCGTGGTGATCCTGGTGGTTTCGCTGGTGTGGTTCGCGCTCGTACGCCGGCAGGAGAGGGACGCCTGAGATGACCACCACCCTCGCCGAACGAAACCAGCACCGCGGCGCCCGGCCGGGCGACGAACTACGCACCGGCAGCGGCCGGGAGCGCGTCTTCAACCGGGTCTGCATCGGCGTGCTCGTCGCGTTCTCGCTGCTGTGGCTGGTGCCGCTGCTGTGGGCGCTGGACACCTCACTGAAGCCGGAGGGCGAGACGACCAAGGTGCCGGTCAGCTGGCTGATCGACAACCCCACGGTCGCCGCCTACAGCAAGGTGCTCGGGGCCGGAAACATCCTGCAGTGGTACGCCAACAGCTTCATCATCTCGATCCTGGTCGCCGCCTTGTCGGTGGTGACCGCGAGCATGGCGGCGTTCGCGTTGTCTCGCATCCGCTTCCGCGGCAGCAACGTCGTCTTCTGGATCATCCTGGCCGGCATCATGATTCCCGGGCAGGCGCTGATCGTGCCGCTGTTCCGGGAGTTCGCCGCGGTCGGCATGATCGACACCTACTGGGCGGTGATCCTGCCGCAGATCGCCGCGCCGGTCGCCGTGTTCGTGTTCAAGCAGTTCTTCGACGGCATCCCGCGAGAGCTCGAGGAGGCCGCGCTGGTCGACGGCGCGAGCAGGTTCCACATCTTCTCGCGGATCTTCCTGCCGCTGTCCCGGCCGGCGATCTCGGCGGTGTCGATCTTCACGTTCGTGTGGTCCTGGAACAACTTCCTGTGGCCGCTGCTGGTGCTGACCAGCACGCCGTTGATGACCCTGCCGGTCGGGCTGGCGACGGTCTCCAGCGCGTACGGCATCCAGTACGCCTCGATCATGGCCTCGGCCATCCTGGGCGCACTTCCGCTGCTGGTGGTCTTCCTGCTCTTCCAGCGCCGTATCGTCGAGGGCATCGCCGGCACCGGCCTGAAGGGCTGACCGCCGGGGTGACGTCAGGGCGACAAGGCGGCCTTGCCCTCGGCCGGCGCGGCGTCGAGGTCGTGGTCACGGACCGGAAGAAGCTCGGCCCGGCTGATCGCCGGGTTGAGGAGCATCCACGCGGCGGTCACCGCCAGGCACACCAGGCAGCCGGCCCCGACGGCGGTGAGGTTGGTGAACCCCACCAGCAGACCGAAAGCGGCCGTCCCCAGCGGCGTCATCGCGCTGGACAGCACGGTCACCACGCTCTGGACGCGGCCGAGGACGTCGGGCCGGGTGGCGGTGAGCAGCAGCCCGCTGAGAATGGCGTTCGACGGGCCCAGGCACAGCGACCACCAGGCCACCGACGCGCACACCAGCCACAGGTCGGTGGCGAACACCAGGCCGGCGAACCCGGGCAGCGCCGCGACCAGCCACAGCGCCAGCGCGAGACCGGACCGGGACGGCGGCCGCAGCAGCGTCCCCATCAGGCCGCCGGCGATCAGGCCGCCGCCGAGGAAACCGGCCGCCAATCCGTATCCCGCGGCACCCCACTGGAGGTCCTCAGCCTTCAGCGCCAGGCCGACCGTCTCCATCGGCACCGACACGGCGTTCAGGACCAGAGTCACCACGGCCAGCCCGCGCAGCAGCGGGTGGCCGGCGACGTAGCGCAGTCCGTCGCCGAGCGCCCGGCGCATCCGGGGCCGCTCGGCCGCGCGCTGGATGGGGTACTTCGGGCGCACCAGCACCAGGATCGCGAAGCAGAGCAGGAACGTGCCGGCGTTGACGTACGCCGCGAGGGCGAACCCGCCGAGGGCGACCAGCACGCCGCCCAGGCCCCGGCCGCCGGCCTCGGCGACGCTGCGCACGAGCTGGCGGATCGCCGCGCCTCTCGGGAGCTGGTGGTGCGGCAGCAGGACCGCGAGGTAGCTGTTGGCGGCGGGCAGGTAGAACGCGTCGATGGTTCCGAACACCACACCGAGCGCGATCAGCAGCGCGGCTGTCGGCCGGGAGTCGCCGGTGGTGAGGAACGCGCCGGCCAGGGCCACTCCCCCGGCGGCGAGGTCGGCGGCGAGCATGATGCGGCGGGCGCCGCGCAGGTCGGCCAGCACCCCGCCGAGCAGCATGAGCAGCACCCGGGGAACCCCGGCGGCGGCCAGGACGATGCCGGTGAGGCGCGGATCGCCGAGCTGGGCCGCCGACCAGCCGACCGCGATCCACCAGACGTTGTCGCCGACGAAGCTGAGACCGCGGGCGAGGAGGTAGCCGATGAAGCGTGGCTGGCCGACCGGAGCCCGCGGCGTTCGCACCGTCTGTCCCTCGTCCTCTCGTCCCAACCCGACGACCCAGCAACCTGGCGTTCGTGTGCGCGCCAGTTTCGCGTGCGTGCCAATGTTGCACGCCGGTGGCCGGGACGCGACGTGTTGGCGCCGACGACTGGCGGTCCGACCGACATCCGAGACGACGCGCCACGCTCCGCGTTGCCGTACGTACGTACCGCCCATGCTGGGCGCTGGTCCGGCGACCGTCAACGGCAAAGGAGAGACCGGAATACGTCTGATGTCTAGGCTTTGTGCGCGGGACGGATCTCTAGACTGTCGCCAGCGTTGTCGAACGCGGTGAACCGACCGAAGGAGCAATGTGATGACAGGGGAGACGAACGGCCTACGCAGCCGGGCCTGGTTCGGTGCGACCGGCCGCACGGGCATGGCCCACCGGTCCTGGATGCGCAACCAGGGCTTCGGCCAGGAGGTCTTCGACGGCCGACCGGTCATCGGCATCGCCACCACCTGGTCCGAGCTCGCTCCCTGCAACGCCCACCTGCACCGGGTGGCCGAGGCGGTCAAGCGGGGCGTGTGGCAGGCGGGCGGCTTCCCGCTGGAGTTCCCGGCACTTGCCCTCGGTGAGTCACTGCTGCGGCCGACGGCGATGTTCTACCGCAACCTCCTGGCGATGGAGGCCGAGGAGATGATGCGGGCCAACCCGCTCGACGGCACCGTCCTGCTGTCCGGCTGCGACAAGACCACCCCCGGCCTGCTGATGGCGTCCGCCTCGGTCGACCTGCCCTCGATCATGGTCACCGGCGGCCCGATGCTGAACGGCAAGTACCGCGGCCAGGACGTGGGGTCCGGCACCCACGTGTGGAAGTTCGAGGAAGACCTCAAGACCGGCAAGATGACCCAGGAGGAGTGCTACTTCGCCGAGGGCTGCATGGCCCGCTCCAACGGGCACTGCATGACGATGGGCACCGCGTCAACCATGGCTTGCGTCGCCGAGGCGCTCGGCATGCAGCTGCCCGGCTCGGCCACCTGGCCGGCCGTGGACGCGCGGCGCTACGAGGTCGCACAGGAGGCCGGACGGCGCATCGTCGGCATGGTCGAGGAGGACCTGCGTCCCAGCCAGATCCTGACCCGCGAGGCGTTCGAGAACGCCATCCGCGCCAACGCCGCGATCGGCGGCTCGACCAACGCGATCGTGCACCTGCTCGCCCTGGCCCGCCGGCTCGGCGTCCAGCTCGACCTGGCCGACTTCGACGGGCTCGCCCGGCCGGTGCCGACCCTGGTCAACCTGATGCCGTCGGGGAAGTACCTCATGGAGGACTTCTGCTACGCCGGCGGGCTGCCGGTGGTGCTGCGCCAGCTGGCCGAAGCCGGACTCCTGCACTCCGAGCAGATCACCGTCACCGGCAAGGGCCTCGCGGACAACAACGCCCAGGCCGAGTGCTTCAACCGCGAGGTCATCACCACCATCGAGGAGCCGTTCCAGGCCGCCGGCACCGGCACGGCCGTCCTGTCCGGCAACCTCGCGCCCAACGGCGCGGTGATCAAGCAGTCCGCGGTGTCGCCGCACCTGCTCAAGCACGAGGGACGCGCCCTGGTCTTCGACTCCCCCGAGGACTACCACGCCGTGTCGGAGGACCCCGACATGGACGTGACCGAGAGCGACGTGCTGGTGATCCGGTACGCCGGACCCAAGGGCTACCCCGGCATGCCCGAGGTGTCCAACGTGCCGCTGCCCACCAAGCTGCTCAAGGCCGGCGTCACCGACATGGTGCGGGTCTGCGACGGCCGGATGAGTGGTACGGCGTACGGCACGGTCGTCCTGCACGTCTCGCCGGAGGCCGCGGTCGGCGGGCCGCTCGCCCTCGTCCGGACCGGTGACCGGATCAGCCTGGACGTGCCCGCGCGCAGCATCACCGTCGACGTCTCCGACGAGGAGCTCGAACGCCGCCGGGCCGCGTGGCGGGCGCCGGAGCAGAAGTACAAGAGCGGGTACGCCTGGCTCTACACGACCCACGTCACCCAGGCGCACGAGGGCGTGGACTTCGACTTCCTGGCCGGCTCCCGCGGCCACGAGGTCCCGCGCGAGTCCCACTGAGGTTCGGGTAGGGGCGGATCCCGCGCGGATCCGCCCCTACGCCGGGTCCGGAACTCAGCTGCCGTCGAGGTAGTACTGCTGCGGGTCGGCCGGCATCAGGTTGGCGTGCAGCCAGCCGGTGACGCACTCCTTGGGCGTGTTGCGCAGCTGGTCGGCGGCGATGCCGTACTCCCGCTTCCGCAACGCGATGCCCATGCAGTAGAACTCCTCGGCCGCCACCTCGATGATCTGCCGCATCAGGTCGTCCTGGCGGCGGCGGTCGGTCGTGGTCAGCAGCCGGCGGTACATCTCGACCTGACGGCGGGTCCTGGGCGGCGGCTCCTCCGCCCGCTTGTCCTTGGGGTTGACGTACCAGAAGTACCACGGCATCGCGTAGCGGGTGTTGAAGTTGTACGGCACGTAGTAGAAGGGGTCCATCGTGGACCCGAGCCCGCCGCCACCGATCCAGACGCAGGCGTCGTGGGCGTTGGCGTCCATCCGCTCGAAGAACAGCGACTGGTCCTCGCTCTTGACCCTGATGTCCACGCCGACCGTGCGCCAGTGTCCGCGGATCAGTTCGAGGGCGTCGATGAGGTCGGGAAACCCGGTCGTCACCTCGACCTGGAAGAGCAACTTCTTCCCGTCCGGCCGCAGCCGGAAGCCGTCGGCGTCCTTGTTCGGAAGGACCTTGTCCAGGTGGCGGCCGGCCAGCGCGGGATCGTGCTCGGTGTACTGCTTGGCGAGTTTCTCGTTGTAGTACGGCGATTCCGGGCGTGGGGCGGCCTGCCACGGCTCGCCCTGCCGCTGGAAGACGGCGTTGATGATCTCCTGGCGGTTGATCGCGTGCGACAGGCCGACCCGGAAGTCCTTGTCGGCAAAGATCCTCCGCAGCGCCGGGTCGCGGTGCGTGAGGTTCGGCATGACGATCATCTGGTTCATCTGCTGCGGGATCGTCTCGAAGAAGTGGTACTTCGCCTTGTCCCGGCTGCGGGCGAACACCGGCTTGTTGCGCAGCACGTTGATGCCGGTGTCGATCAGGTGGAAGTCGCCGTTGGTCGCCTTGAGGACCGCGGTCTCGTCGTCCTGTACCAGTTCGAACGCGACGCTGTCGATGTAGGGCAGCTGCCTGCCGTCGGCGTCGGTCTTCCAGTAGTAGGGGTTCCGCTCGGCCACCGGCCGCTTGGAGTCGGCGACCGCCTCGGTGAGCTGCCAGGCGTCGATCACCGGACGCTCGGGGTTCTCCGGCCGGTTGGCCTTGGACCAGAACAGGTCGACCCAGGTGTCCTTGCCGGCGTCCTTCGCGAGTTTGCCGACGTCGTGCGCGTGGTCGGGATGGAACGCCTTCAGGTAGTGCGCAGGGAAGTCGGTGATGGTCGTACCCCGCTGGGTGGCGAGGTTGACCATGAACAGACCGTTGGCCCGCGGGAAGCGGAACACCACGGTGTGGTCGTCCTTCTTCTCCACCCGGAACGGCTGGTCGCCGGTCGTCAGCCAGTCGATGGGCACGGGGGTGAGCTCGCGGTTGGAGGCGACGCTCTCGTACCAGAAATGATGTCGTCCGCACCGAACGGCTTTCCGTCCGACCACTTCATGCCCGGGCGCAGCGAGAACGTGAACTCCGTGCCGTCGTCGTTCACGTCGACGTTCCGGGCGACGTTGGGGATGATCTGGTCCGCGGTGAGGTCGGTCCGGATGCCGGGCTTCCAGCGCACGAGGTTCTCGTAGCCGATCGTGGTGTTCACGTCGACCGTCTGGTGAAGTCCGAGCAGCTTCAGCCGTCCGCCGTAACGACCGGCCTGCTCCGTCGGCGTGAGGACCATCGGTGCGGACGGAAGGCGTTCGCGAAGAGGAGTGATGCTGCCCTTCTTCGCCCGCGTGGCGAGGTCCGGTGCCTCCTTCTCCGCCGCGCCCGCGGGACGCGACCGGCCGCCGGCGTCCGCCGCCTTCCCGGACGGCTTGGTCGACAGGGCGTCACATCCGGAGACGGACGCGGCGGCCAGTCCGAGTCCGAGGCCCGCGAGCCGAAGCGTCTCGCGCCTGGTGCGTGCGTACGAAGAGGTCTGGTCGGTGTCCGGCGTCTCCCGCATCGGTCCGGTTTACCGTGGCGTGTACACCGTTGTAAAGATCATCAGGACTGGCCTTCGGCTACTGGCCGCCGGACCCGTGCCTGCGCACAACGGTCCTGACCATATTCGGCGTCTGTCGCCGCATCGATTCACCTGTCCCCGAGGCCGGGGGTAGCGTGACCGCGCAACAGGTCGAGGCAACATCTCGACTCAGCATGTCGAGGAAACGTCAACACTGTCACGGGCACAGGCGGGAGCCGTCATGTCATCAGCGGTAGCCCGTTCAGTACCACGCGCGTCCCTGAGCCGGCGCAAGGCACTCACGTTGCTGGGCGGAGCAGCCGTGGGCGCGATCGGTCCTTCGACCCTCGCTTCCTGTACCCCGCCGCCCAGCGCCACATCGGCCGGCGACCTCACTCTGTGGACCTTCGCCGACACCCATGCCGGGTGGTTCAAGCAGATGGCCACGGAGTTCGAGCAGAAGACGGGTGTCCGAGTCGCGGTGAGCCTCATCCCCGGCAGCTCGATCTTCCAACAGTTGTTGATCAATCTGAAGGCCGGCGGGCTGCGCACCCCGGACCTGTGCGACATCGAGCAGGGATCGTTCGGACGGTTCCTGATCGGCCGGTCGGTCCCCTTCGTCGACCTCGGGCCAAGGCTTCGCGCGTCAGGCTACGACAAGCAGCTCGTCGCCGGTCGGCAGGCGCTCTACAGCTGGAAGGGCGGGGTGTACGGGGTCGAGCATGCATTGACGCCGGTCACGCTCTTCTATCTGCGTGATGCATGGGCGAAGGCAGGTGTCGACCCGGCGACGCTTTCCACCTGGGACGAATTCGCCGCCGCGGTGAAGGAGAGTTTTCCACCGAACGTTCGGGCGTTTCCCATCCCGCCGCACGACGTGGTCCTTCGCCAGCGTGGTGGCGACTACTTCGACGCCCAGGGAGACGTCCGGCTGGACAGCGACCTGTCGGTCGACACCATGAACTGGCTGCTCGACCTCGAACGCAAAGGTGTAGCCGCCCAACCTCCGGGCTGGGTGACCGAGGGGCCCAACCCCGGTCTGTGGGCAGAGTTCCGAGCGCACACACTCACCTCCCTGGTGGTACCCGACTGGTACGCCGGCACGGTCGCCAGCCAGGCGTCGGACCTGTCCGGGAAGTGGGGAGCCTGTCCGCTCCCGGCATTCGAACCAGGCGGTCGGCGGGCGAGTTGCTCCGGTGGCACCGGACTCAGCGTCCTGAAGACCAGCAAGCGGCAGGAGACCGCGTGGCGGTTCCTGGAGTACTCCATGCTGCGGGTACCCTCCGTCGTCAAGCAGTACAAGGCGATCAACCTCTACCCGCCGTTCATTCCGGCGTGGTCCGACCCACACATGCACGACCCGATCCCGTTCTTTCACGGGCAGGACATCGGCGCCTTGTACGCGGACGTCGGCCGGGAAGTACCACCGCAGTATCAGAGCCCCTACCGCCCACAACTCACTTCCCAGGAGTTGAGCCCGCGCATCCTCGACGTCTACCTGCGCAGGCGGTCACCGCGAGAGGTCTTCGACGAGGTGGGCCGCGCTGTGCGGGCTCGCCAGCAGCGAGGGGGCAGCGTTGGCTGACACCCGGGTACCCAGAAGCGGACGAGCGAGGACGCCGGACCGATCGGGATCAGCGCGGCCGACTTCACCACCTGTGCGCAGTCGGGTCACGCCGCGCTGGACGCCGTACTTCTTCATCGCGCCCTTCTTCGCACTCTTCGTGGTCTTCTTCGGCGTGCCGACGTTGCGGTCGCTGCAGCTGAGCTTCTACACCGAACGCGGCGTGGACACCTCGGCCGCCTTTTCCGGCCTCGACAACTACCGCACGCTTCTCGACGATCCGACGTTCCTCAAGGCACTGGTGAACACCAGCTACTACGCGCTGGGCAGCATCCTGGTGATCGTCCCGTTGGCACTCAGCCTCGCCCTGCTACTGCGGACCAGGGGTCTTCTGCTGCGGGAGTTCTTCAGACTGTCCTTCTTCCTTCCGAACGCGATCTCCGGCATCGTGGTGGCGATCGTCTTCCAGTTGGTCTTCGACCAGCAATACGGCCTGCTCAACAACTGGCTTCTGGCGCCGCTCGGACTACCGAAGCTCGCCTGGCTCACCGACCCGCACCTCATCATGCCGAGCATCATCCTGCTCGGCGTGTGGCAGTTCACGGGGTTGAACGCGCTGTATTTCATGGTGGGTCTGCAGAACCAGGATCCGGGCGTACACGAGGCAGCGGTCGTGGACGGGGCGAACACCTGGCAACGATTCCGGTACATCACCCTGCCTCTCCTGCGGCCGACAATGGTCTTCGTGGTGACGTTCGCGATCATCGGTTCGTACCAGCTCTTCGCCCAGCCGGTCGCACTCGTCGGAGCAGGTGGTGGCCCGGACCGAGCCGGTCTCACCCTCACGATGTATCTCTACGAAACCGCGTTCACCAATCTGGACCTCGGCTACGGCGCGGCCATCGGGTACGCGATCACGGTCATCATCGTCGTTCTCAGCGTGCTGCAGATGGTGGCACAGGGCTTCTTCCGGAAGGACCCGACATGAACGTACGGCGCGTCGTCGTACACGTGGCCCTGGCCGCCGCGGTCGTGGTGACACTGCTGCCGTATCTCTACCTCGTCACCGGAACGTTCAAGTCACCGGGAGAGATCTTCCAACTTCCGCTGCAGCTTCTTCCGGACTCACCCACGTTCGCGCACTACCGGGACCTCTTCAACAGCGAACTGATTCCGTTCGCTCGACAGATGCTCAACAGCGCGGTCATCGCCACCCTCACGACCGCACTGGTGGTGTCGGTGTCAGCATCGGTGGGATGGGGCTTCGCGAAGTACGACTTCCCCCTCCGAAGCCTGTTGTTCGTCGTCTTGCTGGCCACACTCACTCTTCCGCTGCAGGTAGCGCTCGTCCCGCTGTTCTCCATGATGGTCTCGCTGAACTGGTTGGACACCTTCCAGGGCGTGGTTCTCCCCAGCGGTGCGAGCGCATTCGGCGCGTTCTTCGTCCGCCAGGCGATGCTGGCCGTGCCCGATGAGATGGTGCAGGCTGCCCGGATCGACGGTGCGTCGGAGTTCCGGATCTTTCTCACCATGGGCGTGCCACTTGCCCGCGGCGCGCTGTCAGTACTTGCCGTGCTGACGTTCCTCGGCTCATGGAACGACTTCCTGTGGCCGTCCATCGTGCTGCGCAGTCCGGAACGCCAGACCTATCCCGTCGGGCTCGCCAATCTGGTCGGCTTCTACAACACGGAGTACGGCATGATCCTCGCCGGTTCGTTCCTTGTCACCGTGCCGATCATCGTGTTGTTCGTGGCCGGACGAAGGCACATCCTCGACAACCTGATGATCGGCTCGGTCAAGAGCTGACCGATGAACTCCGTCCCGTCGTCCACGACTCAGCGTTCGGCGTCCTCGGGTCGTCGTGGCTCTGAGATGCAGGCCTTCACGTCCGCCACGACCATGTAGGTCCATGCAACGACCGCGAGTAGCGCGAAGAGCGCCGCCCCGATGATCAGCAACGGGTCGAGCCCACCGTGGAGGGCCGCGGCGACGCCGAAGACAACGGCCGCGGCGAAACCGCACATTCCGGCCAGGCGCAGGCTCAGTACTCGAAGGACGTAGGGGTGGCTGACTCTCGTCGCCTCGGCTTCCGCGGGCCTGGCTCGAGACGCTTCCTGGGTGGACCGGGGTCTGCAGATGTCCGGGATCTTCCGACACCACAACTCGGAGTAGAGCTCCTCCAGGCCTGCTGGAGAGTCTTTCGTCACCGTCTGGACGGCCTGGTCGAGCCGTCGGGCTGCCCGGGCGGCGGCCACGTCGTAGGTCTCGCCCTCTGCTTGGACGGCCACTTCGAGGTTGCCGGACAGGGGATCGGGGAGCACAGTGGCGTGACCCACGGACGGGTCCTTGCTCTCGGACGCCCGCAGCACCCGCAACAGGTCGTCGCAGCACAACACGAGCTGTGGCCGACTGTAGCTGGAGGCGCGGTAGACAGCGACCATGTTGACCTTCATGGCCCTCTCCTCCATTGAGCAGGTGGGCAGGTCTATATCGCCATGCTATGACCGGAGCCGAGCAGGACCGGGACGACAAGGTGCCGCCGGCGGCGGCGCACAACCCGGCTGCCGCTTTCGCGAAGAGGGGTGAGCGTTCCTGGTGTCAAGCAACGCTTGCTGGACACCAGGAACGCAACCGGTACAGGCACGGCGAAACCACCCCCGCCGGAAGCGCGGCACGGTCCGGTCAGGCGCGCTTGTGGAGGACGTCGCGCACCCGGGCGAAATGGCAGGCGACCGGATGCTCGCCACCCTCCCTGACCCGCAGCGCCGGATCCTCGGTACGGCAGGACTCCGGCCCGGCCGCGTCGATCTCCCGGGCGCGCCAGCACCGGGGGTGGAACCTGCACCCTGAGGGCGGGTCGGTCGGCGAGGGTACGTCGCCCTCCAGCACGATCTCGTCCCGCCGGCCGCGCAGCGTCGGGTCGGGCACGGGTACGGCCGACAGCAGGCCCTGCGTGTAGGGGTGCATCGAGTGGTCGTAGACCTGCGCGTCGGTGCCCTCCTCGACGATCCGGCCGAGATACATGACCGACACCCGGTGGGCGATGTGGCGTACGACGGACAGGTCGTGGGCGATGAACAGGTACGCCAGCCCGAGCTCTTCCTGCAACCGCTGCAGCAGGTTGATGACCTGGCCCTGGATCGACACGTCCAGCGCGGACACCGGCTCGTCGCAGATCAGCACCTTCGGCCGGAGCGCGAGCGCCCGCGCGATCCCGATCCGCTGCCGCTGGCCGCCGGAGAACTGGTGGGGGTACCGGTTGAGGTGGTCGGGGTTGAGCCCGACCAGGTCCAGAAGCTCCTTGACGGCGTGTTCCTTGCCCTGACTCGGGATGGCGTCGGGGTGGATGGCGTACGGCTCACCCACGATGGCGCCCACCGACATCCGCGGGTTCAGTGACGTGTAGGGATCCTGGAAGACCATCTGGATGTTGCGCCGCATCCGCCGGACGCCCGCGCGGCGCAGCCTGGTGACGTCCTCGCCCTCGATCCGGATCGTGCCGCTGGTCGGCTTCTCGACCCCGACGAGCAGCTTGGCCAGCGTCGACTTTCCGCAGCCGGACTCGCCCACCAGCCCGAGCGTCTCGCCGCGAGCCAGCGTGAGGTCGACCCCGTCCACGGCCTGCACGTGGCCGACCGTGCGCTTGACGACGAAGCCGACCCGGACCGGGAAGTGCTTGACGAGGTTCTCGACCTCGAGCAGGGGCTCAGTCATCGGATCCCACCGTTCCGTTCCCGGCGACCGCGCCGGCCGCACCCGCCGTACCGGCGGCGCCCGCCGTGCCCGCCATACCGGCCACCTCGCGCGCGAAGTGGCAGGCCGACCGCTGCGTGCCGCTCACGGCGAGCAGTTCGGGCCGCTCGGTGTGGCAGATCTCCTGCGCGTACTGGCACCGCGGGTGGAAGGCGCAGCCGGGCGGTATGTCGGTCAGCACGGGTGGGCGACCGGCGATGACCTCCAGCTGCCGACCCTTCAGGTCGACGCGGGGAATCGAGCGCAGCAGCGCCTTGGTGTACGGGTGCGAGGGTGCGCGGAAGATGTCGTGGACCCCGGCCTGTTCGACCGAGCGCCCGGCGTACATGACGGTGATGTCGTCGGCGACGTCGGCGACGACGCCCAGGTCGTGGGTGATGAGGATCAACGCCATCTGGCGTTCGGCCTGGATCTCGGCGAGCAGCCGCATGATCTGCGCCTGCACCGTCACGTCCAGCGCGGTGGTCGGCTCGTCGGCGATCAGAACCTCCGGCTCGAGCGCCAGCGCCATCGCGATCATCACCCGCTGCCGCATGCCGCCGGAGAACTGGTGGGGGTACTCCTTCACCCGCTGCCGGGCGTTGGGCACCTTCACCAGGTCCAGCAGCTCGATCGCCCGCTGCCGGGCGGCACGCCGGCTCAGCTTCTTGCGGACGACGAGGGCCTCGGCCAGCTGGAAGCCCACGGAGTAGACGGGGTTGAGGGCGGCCAGGGCGTCCTGGAAGACCATCGCGATCCGCTCGCCGCAGACGGCGCGTTGCTGCCGTCGGTCCATCGCCAGCAGGTCCTGGCCGCGCAGCCGGATCGCGCCGCGAACGATCCGCGCCGGCGGCGTCTGCAGCAGACCCATGACCGCCTGGACGCTCACACTCTTGCCGCTGCCGGACTCCCCGACGATGGCGAGCGTCCGGCCAGGACTCACCGTCCAGGACAGGCCGTTGACCGCCCGGACGACGCCGTCGCGGGTGTGGAACTCGACCGCGACGTCCTCGACCTCGAGCAGGGGTTCAGCCGGGTCGGTCTGGTCAGCTGGGTCGGTCTGGTCGGCCAGGTCAGCCATAGCGTACGTCACCTCAGCTTCGGGTCGAGGGCGTCGCGCAGGGCGTCGCCGAGGACGACGAGGGCCAGGATGGTCGCGATCAGGCAGCCCAGCGGGAACAGCAGAAGGTAGGGGTAGCCGCCGGTGAACCAGTCGGCGTTGGTGGAGATCATGATCCCCCAGCTGATCGCCGGCGGCCGCACGCCGATGCCCAGGAACGCCAGCGTCGCCTCGGCGGCGATGATCCCCGCGACCGCGGTCGGGATCAGCGCGGTCACCGGCGCGATGGCGTTGGGCAGGATGTGCCGGAAGATGATCCGGAAGTCGGACGCGCCGAGCACCCGGGCGGCCATCACGTAGTCGAGGTTCTTCGTCTCCAGCACACTCGCCCGGGTGTAACGGGTGTAGCCCATCCAGGCGAACATCGTCAGCACGATCGCGGGCGGAGCGAGCACGGCCAGCTGGCCGTCGCCGAAGTGGACGTTGCGGAAGATGGACAGCACCAGCAGCGCGGCGAGCAGGAGCGGTACGACGAGGAAGACCTCCAGCGCACGCGAGATGATCGCGTCGGCGGCGCCGAGGTAGTAGCCCGCCAGGCTGCCGAGCACCACGCCGACGACGACCGACGTACCCACCACGATCACTGCGAGGAGCAGCGAGGGCCGGGCGCCGTGCACGAGCTGGGCCAGCAGGTCGCAGCCGTGCAGGTCGGTGCCGAACGGGTGCGGTCCGTCGAACCACTGCGGCCGGATCTTCGACTGGGCGATGTCGCAGCGCTGCGGGTCGGTCCGGGTGAACAGGGTCGGGAACACCGCGACGAACACGAAGAACGCCACGACCAGGGTGGCGAGGATCACCGGTGGCCGGCGGACGAGAGTACGGAAGGCGTCCGCCCACGGCGACCGCGAGACCTCGTTCGCTCGGGTGCGGGACGCGACGCTCGCGGCGGTGGTCGGGTCAGTCATAGCGGATCCTCGGGTCCAGCACGGCGTAGGCCAGGTCGACCACGACGTTGACGGCGAGGACGACGACGGCCAGCAGGGCGACCGTACCGACGACCACCGAGACCTCGCTCTCGCGCACCGAACGCCACAGCAGGCCACCCATGCCGTAGATGTTCATCAGTCCCTCGGTGATGACCGCGCCGGCGAGCGCGTCGGCGATGACGAACCCGATCGCGGTCACCACCGGGATCGAGGAGTTCCGGATGATGTGGAAGAGGGTGACCCGGGTCTCGCGGAGTCCCTTCGCCCGGGCGGTACGCACGTAGTCGGCGTTGTAGTTCTCCAGCTGGCTGGCGCGGACCAGGCGGATGAAGGCGGCCGACCCGGTGACCCCGAGCAGGATGCCGGGGACGATCACGGTCGCCCACGGATGGTCGGGGTCGAACGACGGTTTGAACATCAACGTGGCCAGGCTGTCGTCGCCCGTCTGCCGGGACATCCACCGCTCGATCGGCACGGCGAGGATGTACTTGTAGACGAGCAGCATCACGAAGACGGGGAACGCGTCGATCAGGATGCTGAGGAACCGGATGGAGTAGTCGGGTGCCCGGCCTCGGTAGCGCGCCGCGAACGAGCCGAGCAGCATGCCGCCGACGAGCCAGGTGACGGTCACGACGGCGAAGAGCCGCAGCGTGTTCGGTGCCGCCGTGGCGACCATGGCGGTGATCTGCTGGTCGCCACGGAGGTTCGACCCGAAGTCCCCGTGCACGTAGTCGTTCAGCCGCTCGGCGAACGGCTTGAGGCAGGGGTTGCCGAACTGCTCGAAGCACGGGTCGTCGAGGTGGTACCGCTTCTCGACCTCCAGCAGCTGGGACTTGCTGGGGATCTTGTCACCGAAGAACGCCAGCGCGGGGTTGCCGTTGATCTGGATGGCGAGAGTCGTGAGCAGGTGGAGAAGGTAGAACACGAGGAACAGCGTGAAGACACCCTGCAGCACTCGTCGAGCGATGTAGCTGCCCATCGAGGATTACTTGGCGATCTTCAGGATGCGAAGGTCGACCGCGCCGCTGAACGGGTTGAGCTTCACGTTGTCGAGCCGGTCGCTGTAGAAGGTGACGGAGTCGCTGACGTAGAGCGGCACGGTCGGGAAGTCGGCGGCGAGGATGTCCTCGGCCTGCTGGTAGAGCTTGACCGCGTCGGCGGTGTTCGCCGCCCGGTCGGCCTCGTCGAGCTTCGCCTCGAACTTCTTGTCGTAGTAGCCGAAGTTCGTGTTGCCCTTCGGGTCACCGCTGGCGTAGACCGGCCGGAGGTAGTTCTCGTTGAGGTTGTAGTCGGCGTACCAGTTGTTCCGGAACGGACCCTGGAACTTCTGCGCGGACCGCATGCTGAAGAACTCCTCGCTCGGCACCAGCGAGTAGTTGATCCCGAGGTTCAGCTTGAGCTGGTCGCCGATGGCCTTGAAGATCGCCTCCTGCGTCGTGTCGGAGCCGAGTGCGATCTTCATGACCTTGCCCTTGGGCCAGCCGCCGGCCTTGGCGAGCAGCTTCTTGGCCTCGGCCGGGTCGTACCGGCAGTAGTCGCAGACGTTCTTGCGGCCACCGAACACGGTCGTCGGAACCCAGCCCGTGGCGCGGGAGTAGCGGCCCGGTGCCACCTGCTTGATGATCGTGTCGACGTCGACCGCCAGGGCGATGGCCTTGCGGAAGTTCGGGTCGGTCCAGGGCTTGCCGGCGTAGAGCGGGAAGCCGAGATAGGTCAGCGCCGTGGTCGGCCGCTTCACCATCCGCTTCTTCAGCTCGGGGTCGTTCATCGCCGACGCCCACTGCTCGGGAGGCGGGGCGGACAGGTCGATGTCGCCGGACTGGAAGTCGGGCCAGGACACCTCGTTCTCGCCGTACTCCCGCCACTCGATGCTGTCGTAGCTCGGCTTCTCGCTGCCCTTGTAGCCCTTCCAGCGCTCCGCGACGAGCTTCTGGCCACGGTCCCACGAGACGACCTTGAACGGACCGTTGCCGATCGGCTTGACGGCGCAGGCGTGGAGGTCCTTGGCACACTTCTCCGCCATCGGGAAGAAGCCGGTGTAGCCGAGGATGGTCGGGAACGCGGCGAACGGAGTGTTGAGCGTGACCCGCAGGGTGTGGTCGTCGACGACCTTCAGGCCGGACAGCTCGGTGGCCGACGGCTTCTTGAGCACCTTGACGTTGCCGTTGTCGTCCTCCTCGACCTCGCCCTGCATCTTGTCGTAGCCGACGACCTTGTCGAAGAAGTAGTTGTTGGCGAAGGCGTTGGGCCCGAACGCCGCGGCGTTCCAGGCGCGGGCGTAGGCGTTGGCGTCGACCGGCTCGCCGTTCTGGAACGTCCAGCCCTTCTTGATCTTGATCGTCCAGGTGGTGTTGTCGGTCGAGGTGATGCTCTGCGCCATGTAGTTGTAGGGCTTGCCGGTGTCGATGTCGTAGCGCACCAGCCCGGAGAAGAGGACGTCGTCGACGCCGATGTTGTCGCCGACGTTGGAGTCGGCCGGCAGGAGCGTGTCGACGCTCTGCCCCAGAGCGCTGTGCAGCACCGTCTTCTTGGGGGCGTTGCCGTCGTTGCCGCCACCGTCGCCGGACCCACACCCGGCCACCGCCAGCATGGCCGCTGCCGCGGCGGCCAGAACGCGTGCCATCCGCATCGTTCGACGTCTCCTCATCCCGTTTTCCTGCCCTCGTACCGGCAGCCGTGCGGACACCGTCGAGCGCTGCTGACTAATGCACCCTGCACCATCGCCGGGTGGCGCGAGTAGATTTGTTACCAAGTTGTATCGAGGAACGCCAGAGTTTACCGACGACGACCACCGTCGTTGCGCGGCGGTGTCTGTGCTCAACTCAGCGGTCGGCCTGCGCCTGCGCGACGAGTTCCCGCGCCTCCTCCTCGCTGGCCACCGCGGGGTTCGCGCCGGCCAGCGGACGGCGTGCGGACTCGCGTACGAAGTACACGCAGACCGCACCGACGACACCCGCGGCCATCAGGTAGTAGCCGGGCCACAACAGGTTGCCGGTGGCCAGGATCAGCGCACCCATCACCGCGGCGGTTGTGCCGCCGAACGCGGACACGAAGATGTTGAACGCGATGGACAGGCCGCCGTACCGGATCTCCGTCGGGAACATCGCCGGCAGCGTCGAGGGCGCGGTCGAGGAGAAGCACACCAGCGACAGGCCCATCATCATCAGCCCGAGGAACGTCGGGCCGATTCCGCCGACCTGGAGCAGCAGCACCATGGGAACGCCGAGCACGACGAGAGCGAGAGATCCGGTCATCAGCACCGGACGGCGCCCGACGCGGTCACTCAGCCTGCCGAGGAAGGTCACGATGACCATGAGGACGAGCAACACCACGATCTGCAGCACGTTCGCCGCCATGCTGCTGGTCCCCCGTTCGCCGTGCCTCGGCAACGTCGTGGTGAGGTAGGTCGGCATGTAGCTGGTCAGCATGTAGTTGGTGACGTTCCACGCGATCACCAGCCCGCCGACCAGCAACAGAGCCCGCCAGTGCCTGGTGAAGATCAGCCGGAAGTCGTCCCTGATCGCGGTTCCTCCGTGCTGCGGTGACTTCGCGACCAGCTGCTCGAACGCAGGTGTCTCCTCCAGCCGCAGCCGCAGATACAGGCCGGTCACCCCGATCGGCAGGGCGATCAGGAACGGGATCCGCCAACCCCACGACAGCATCCGCTGGTCACCCAGAACGGCGGTGAGCAGCGTGACCAGCAAGGCGCCGAACGTGTAGCCGGTCAGCGTGCCGAACTCCAGCCAGCTGCCGAGGAAGCCACGCCGCTTGTCCGGGGCGTACTCGGCGATGAACGTCATCGCGCCGGCGTACTCCCCGCCGGTGGAGAACCCCTGCACCAACCGGGCGAACAGCACCAGCACCGGGGCGGCCGCACCGATCGCCGCGTAGCTCGGAATCACCCCGAGCAGCGTGGTGCCACACGCCATCAGGATCACGGTGGTCGCCAGCACCTTCGTCCGGCCGATCCGGTCGCCCAGCGGGCCGAAGAACAGGCCTCCGAAGGGACGGATGAGGAACGACGCGGCGAATGTGGCCAACGTGGCGAGTGTGGCCAGGCCGGGCGACAGGTTGGCGAAGAAGACCTTCGAGATGATTGCGGTGAGGTACGAGTAGACACCGAAGTCGTACCACTCGGTCAGGTTGCCGATCGCCGCGGCCATCACCGCCCGCCGCGCCACCCGCTCGTCGGTGACCGTCACATCTGCGAGCGTGAGGTTCCGGCCGCCTTCGGCTGCCGCCACCTGGGTCTCCTCCTGGCCGGCGCGGGCCGGGTGTGAGGTGCGCCGCCCTCCCATCCTCCACCTTCGGAAGTCGGGTGGGTGGACCCCCTCCCGCGCAGGCAGGTGGGCAGGCCCTCGTGGTCAGCGGCCGCAGCCGCCCTCCTTGTCCGGGCGTACGCTCGGCCGGGCAAGGTCGGCGGTTCCCTTGTAGGCGTAGGGGTCCTCACCGGCGACGAGCTCGACGTCGCGGTAGTCGTACTTCGCCACGTGGGTGTCGTCGGGGACGCGGCCCCACGGGAGCAGCGACTCCGCGCTCATGAAGTGGTTGGTCAGCGCCCGGCGGAAGCCGTGTTTGCCGGTGTTCGGCAGCGACCGGTGCAGCAGGTAGCCGTTGAAGATGATCGCCGCGCCCGCCGGGATCTCCACCGGCACCGCGTCCTCGTCGCTGTACGGGAAGTCGTACAGCTCGACGGTGCAGTCGAAGCGCTCGTCCTCCTGTTCGCGGTCGGGGTAGATGACCCCGCGCCGGTGCGACCCCGGCAGCACCCACAGGCAGCCGTTCTCGATGGTGGCGTCGTCGAGCGCGATCCAGGCCGCGGTGAGGGAGCGGTCCCGCGTGGGGATGAAGAACTCGTCCTGGTGCCACGCCTGCCCCGGCTTGCCCTCCGACTTCATGAACAGCATCGACTGCATGGCCTTGACGTTCGGGCCGATCACCCGGGTGAGGACGTCCACGATCTTCGGGTGGTGGTAGGTGCGGGCGATCACCTCCGACAGCTTGCTCGGGAAGTGGATGCACAGGTAGCGCCGCATCACCTCCTCGTCGGACTCCTCCGCGGTGGCGCGGGTGACCCGCTCGATGTCACCGAGATCACCCCGGCACAACCGGGCCGCCTCGGCGTTGATCTCGGCGACCTCCGCGGGCGACAGGGCGTTCTTCAGCACCCCGAACCCGTCCTCGCGGATCTGCGTGATCAGCGCGTCCGAGACCGACTCGTGCAGCACCGGACCGGACCGTGCCGGCACCTGCTCAGTGACCGTGGTCATGGTGGTTCCCTCCGCCGCGAAAAGGCTTCCTGACACCTGGACTGCCACCTGGATTCGCACCAGGCCAACCCAAGCATCGCCTCGGCGGCCGCCGCGAGGCCATGCCCGGGACGCGCGTTCACCTGTCTGTTCCTGACATGTTCCTGACCGGCCGGGCCGTGCCGCACACGTGCCACCGGACAGAAGGCGCCGGCCACGGAATGCCCTAGCCTCGGGATTTCACGTCGCGGGTGGTGTGTGCGGCGTGTAACGCACGAAGTGCCTTCCATGCTCGGGAAACTTGGGATTGCGACGTCGCAAGTAGCACCGAGTGGAAGGCACTTCGTAGGTGAAGCGTATCCCGGCTGTGGGTGTGGTGTTGGACTCGGCTCGTGAGTCGTTGGTGTCGAGTTCGGGTGGGCTGTTGCTGGCACAGACGGTGCGGGTGTCGGGGCTGGCGGATGCGTTGTCTGCGGCGCTGGCGCCGTGGCGTGGCCGGCGGGCGGTTCATGATCCGGGCAAGGTGATCTGTGATCTGGCGACCGCGGTCGCGTTGGGTGGGGACTGCCTTGCCGATCTGGGCGTGGTGCGGGCCCAGCCGGGGCTGTTCGGGCAGGTGGCCTCTGCCCCGACCGTCTCCCGGCTGATCGCCGCCCTGGCCGGTGACGTCGACGCGTCGCTGGCAGCGATCCGGACCGCGCACGCCGCCGCCCGGGACGCGGCCTGGGCGGCCCGGCGGCCGCTGCCCGGACGCGCGGGCTCTCGCGGTGGCGGGCAGGTGATCGTGGACATCGACTCCACCCTGGTCACCGCGCATTCGGACAAGGAACTGGCGGGGCCGACCTACAAGCGTGGGTTCGGGTTCGCGCCGATGTGCGCGTTCGTCGACCACGGCGAACACGGCACCGGGGAGACGCTGGCCCTGGCGTTGCGGCCGGGGCCGGCTTCCCCGCAAAACGTCGCCGATCACATCGATGCCCTGGATCTGGCGCTGGCCCAGCTCCCCGAGCACGAGCGGGCCCAGGTGCTGGTCCGCGCAGATTCTGGGGCGTGTTCGAAGAAGTTCCTGGGCCACGTCACCGATAAGGGTCTGGAGTACTCGATCGGCTACGCGGCTCACCCCACGGTCAAGGCCGCGGTCGAGGCGATCCCGGTCCAGGCGTGGCGGGCAGCCCTCGACGGCGACGGCGACCCCCGCGAGGGCGCCCAGGTCGCCGAACTCACCGCCTGGATGCCCACCCCGGTGCGATCTACCCGCCCGGGCCCACAGGAGTGGCCGGACGGTATGCGGGTGATCGCCCGCCGAGAACGCCCCCACCCCGGCGCCCAACTCCGGCTGACCGACATCGACGGGTGGCGCATCACCTGCTTTGCCACCAACACCAAAGGTTCCGGCTGGACCTTGCCGGTGCTGGAGGTCCGCCACCGTCAACGCGCCCGCGCCGAGGACCGCATCCGCTGCCTCAAAGACACCGGTATGGCCAACCTGCCCTTCGCCGACTACGACCGCAACCAGATCTGGCTGGCAATCGTGGCCCTGGCCTCCGACCTGCTCACCTGGACCCAGACCCTGGCCTGGCCCGACCAGCCACCCAGCCAGCCGCAGGTGCGCCGCTGGGAACCCAAACGGATCCGGCTACGCATCCTGTCCGTGGCCGGGCGCATCATCGCCACCGGCCGGCGACAACTCCTGCGACTACCCCGCGACTGGCCCTGGAACCCGCTCATCGACACCGGCTGGGCCACCCTCAACACCACCTGAGAACAGACCCCAATCCCTACCACCAGGACCAAGGAGAACCGGCGACCACAGCGCCGGAAACCACCCCTGCCCACCACCAGGCGAAGGACAGCACCCCGACCGAAACCACGACCACACCTCGATGACCAGCCAGATGAAAGATCGAGGCTAGGGTCGGTGGAAGTCGTCACCCCAGGGAGGACACATGAGGGCCGAGCAGGTCACCGAGCCACACGCCCACCACGGAGAAGGACCGGTCTGGGACCCGAGCTGGGGCGGACTGCGGTTCGTGGACATGCTCGCCGGCGACATCCTCACCGCCGACCTGGCCAGTGGCGAGGTCGAGCGGCTGCACGTGGGCGAGGTGGCGGCGGCGTTCCGGCCGCGCACGTCCGGGGGGATGGTGGTGGCGATCGAACGCGGCTTCGCGCTGGTGGGCGCCGACGGTTCGGTCGACCGGCTGCCGGAGCTGTGGGACGACCATGGCGTACGCATGAACGAGGGCGGCTGCGACCCGCAGGGGCGGTTCTACTGCGGGTCGATGGCCTACGCGGCCACCAAGGGCGCCGGCACGGTCTACCGGCTCGACCCCGATCGGACCGTCTCCGTCGTACTCCCCGACGTCACCATCTCCAACGGCCTGGCCTGGTCCCCCGACCACCGGTTGGCCTACTACATCGACACCCCGACCGGCCGGGTCGACGCGTTCGACCACGACCCGGACACCGGCCTGGTCGTGGACAGCCGCCGCCCGGTGGTGGAGATCCCGGGCGAGTGGGGCGGCCCGGACGGGATGACGGTGGACGCCGAGGGCTACCTGTGGGTGGCCATGTACGGCGGCTCGGCGGTACGCCGGGTCGCTCCGGACGGGACGCTGGACGGCGTGGTCGAGGTGCCCGGGGTCAAGCAGGTCACCGCGTGCACGTTCGGCGGGGCGGACCTCGACGAACTGTTCATCACCACTTCCCGGGAGGGGCTGTCCGACGACGAGCAGCCGACCGCCGGCGCGGTGTTCTCCGTACGCCCCGGTGTGCGCGGCCTGCCGGTACTCCCCTACGCCGGTTAGGGGCGCGCGGGGCCCGGCGTCTAAGGTACGTACGCCCAGCGACCTGGTGGTCACTGTGGTCTGCCCTGGCCACAGCGGAGGAAGGAGCGTACGCCGATGACACTGGTGGCGGTTCTGGACGACTACCAGGCGGTCGCGGAGCGGATGGCGGACTGGCGAAGCCTGCCCGACCGCACCAGCGTGGCGTTCTTCCACGACCACCTGCCCGACGAGGACACCGTCGTCGAACGACTGGCCCACTACGAGGTCATCGTGGCCATGCGCGAGCGCACGGCGTTCACGCGTTCGGTGCTGGAACGCCTGCCCCGGTTGCGTCTTCTGGTCACCACCGGCATGCGCAACGCCGCCATCGACCTCGAGGCGGCGGACGAGAACGGCGTCGTGGTGAGCGGCACACCGGGCAGCGGTGGCGCGACCACCGAGCTCGCCTGGGCGCTGATCCTCGGGCTGGTCCGCCACGTGCCCGAGGAGGACGCGGCCGTGCGCGCCGGCGGCTGGCAGCGCACGGTCGGCACCGACCTCGCGGGTTCGACGCTCGGACTGCTCGGCCTCGGCCAGTTGGGCCGGGCGATGGTTCCGGTGGCCCAGGCGTTCGGCATGCGGGTGCTGGCGTGGAGTGCCAACCTCACCCCCGAGGCCGCGGGCGACGCGGGTGCCGAACGCGTGGAGAAGGACGAGTTGTTCGCCCGGTCCGACGTGCTCAGCGTGCACCTGAAGCTCAGCGACCGCACCCACGGCCTGGTCGGCGCGGACGAGCTCGCGCTGATGCGGCCGACGGCCTACCTGGTCAACACCTCCCGCGGTCCGATCGTCGACGAGCAAGCACTGGTCGCGGCGCTGGAGGAGGGCCGGCTCGCCGGCGCCGGCCTCGACGTCTACGACCAGGAGCCACTGCCCGCCGGCCACCCGCTGCTGAAGGCACCGCGCACGATCCTGACGCCGCACATCGGGTTCGTGACCCGGCGGACGTACGAGGAGTGGTACACCGCGGCGGTCGACGCGATCGCGGCGTATCTCGACGGCCGTCCCGTTCAGGTTCTGACGCCGGCACGCTGACGCCCGGCGTCTTCCTCCCCCTGCTCGCCACGCGGAGTTTTCTTCCGCTTCAGGCCGAAGTCTGGAAAGTCGCTTCCGGGTCTAGTTCACTGCGAGGTGCCGTCCGGCATCCCTGGGGAGGAACCCGTGGCTTCGACCAAGACCCGCGTGCGCCTGCGTACCTTCGCCTCGCTCCTGGCCGGCTGCACGGTCCTGGTCGGGCTGGCGGCCGGAGGCACCGCCACCGGATCGCCGCCGACGGTCTCGGCGCAGGGCACACCAGCGCAGGACGCACGGGCACAGGACGCACGGACACAGGGCGTACGGCCGGACCCGCGGTACGACCTGCACTCGGCCACCTCCGACGCCGCCGACCATCCGGCTGGTACCGCCGACCGACGTGCCGCCCAGGCGCCGCGGGCGGCCGACGTCGCTCCCCGGCTGGAGACGGACAGCACCTCCCGGCCGGTCGCGCCCGGAGTGACGCTGCGGTCGTTCGACCGGTACGGCCCGGACACCTACACCGGCACGGCGAACTGGCTGCAGTCGGACTCGCTCACCGTCGACCTCACCAAGGGGACCTCGGTCGGCTACCTCTTCCCGGGCCGGGTCGCCTCGGGCGCGCCGATCTCGGAGCAGGCGCAGCAGGCCGGCGCGGTCGCCGCGGTGAACGGCGACTTCTTCGACATCAACAACTCCAACGCGCCGCTCGGTGTCGGCATCAAGGACGGCACCCTGCTCCAGTCGCCGGACGCCGCCCCCACCTGGCAGAAGTCCGCGGCCATCATCACCCCCGAGGGACTGGGCAGCATCGGTTCGGTGTTCTTCACCGGCACCATCGCGCTGCCGGGCGACCGGACGGCCCCGCTGGCCGGGGTCAACAAGCCGACCCTGCCCACCGACGGCATCGAGGCGTTCACCCCGCTGTGGGGCAGCTACTGCCGCTGCCGGGCCACCACCGGCGCGACGAAGGTGGCCGAGGTGGAAGTGGTCGGCGGCAAGGTCACCGCGGTGCGCGACAGCGCGGGCTCGGGTGAGGTTCCCGCCGACGGGTTCGTCCTGGTGGGCCGTGAGGCCGGGGCGGACACGCTGGCCGCGCTCACCGTCGGCGCGCCGGTGAGCATCGACTACCGCGCCAGGACCGCCGACGACAAGGAGATCCGGACCGCACTGAACGGCCGTCAACTCCTGGTCGTCAACGGCGTCGCGCAGAAGGCCAGTGCGGGCAACAACGTTCCGCCCGCGCCGCGGACCGCGGTCGGCTTCTCCCGCGACGGCACGAAGATGTTCCTGCTCGCCGCGGACGGGCGCCAACCGGCCTTCTCCGACGGGCTCGGGCTGGACGAGCTCGCCGACCTGATGGTCGAGCTCGGCGCCTACAACGCGGTCAACCTCGACGGTGGCGGATCGACCACGATGGTCGCCCGCAAGCCGGGAGAGCAGACTGTGCGGGTGGAGAACCACCCCTCCGACGGCAGCGAACGCCTTGACCCGAACGGCCTCGGCCTGTTCGCGCCGAAGGGTTCGGGTCACCTGCGCGGGTTGTGGGTCGAGCCCGCCCTGGATCCCGAGCGCGCGGCCGGCTCGTCCACGGTCGCACCGGCCCGTCCCGACCGGGTGTTTCCCGGCCTGACCCGTCGGCTGACCGCCACGGGGTACGACGAGACCTACGGCCCGGCAAAGAGCACCCCGCGCTGGCGCACCAGCGGCGCGGGCACCGTCGACCGGGACGGCGTCTTCCGCGCCCGCAACACCGGCACCGCCACGGTCACCGCGTACGACCGGGACGTCACCGGATCGACCACCCTGCAGGTGCTGCGCCCGCTCAACCGGCTCGGCCCGACCGTCGACCAGGTGGCGTTGCCCGAGGCCGGCGACCACGCGAGGCTCGGCATCCTCGGCTACGACCGTGAGGGGTACGCAGCGCCGATCGAACCCGCCGACATCACCCTCGACTACGACCACGACCTGCTCGACATCTCCGCCGACGGCACCGGCCAGTACGTCGTGACCGCCAAGCAGGCAAGGGGTTCCGCACTGGTCACCGCCACCGTGAACGTCGCTGGCGGGAAGGTCGGCACGGTCTTCCCGGTCACCGTCGGCCTGGAGGAGAAGGTCGTCGCCGACTTCGAGGACGCGTCGGCGTGGAGCTTCTTCGGCGAACGCGCCACCGGCTCGGTCAGCTCCGCCGAGGGCAAGGTGGGCAAGGGACTCCGGCTGGACTACGACTTCTCCACCTCGACCGCGACCCGCACCGGCGGTGCCGTACCCACCGGCACGGTGGAGATCCCCGGCCGGCCGCGGGCGTTGCGGCTGTGGGTCAACTCCACCGGCAAGGGCGAGTGGGCGAGCCTGCAGGTGTACGACGGCGCCGGGACACTGCTCCCCGCGATGCGCGCCGGCTACCTCACCGGATCCGGCTGGCAGCAGCTGGAGTTCCCCGTACCCGCGGGCACGCAGTATCCGCTGCGGCTTCGCCGCTACTACTCCGCCGAGACCCGGCCGGACCAGCAGTACCAGGGCAGCATCGTGATCGACCAGCTCACCGCCCTGGTGCCGCCGTCGGTCGACGTACCGGCGCAGCCGATCCGCAAGGACCCGTTGATCGCGCAGAACGCCGACGTCAGCGGGCAGCCCTGGCGGTTCGCGGTGATGTCGGACGCGCAGTTCGTCGCCCGCGATCCCGACAGCGACCTGGTGAAGTTCGCCCGGCGCACGCTGCGGGAGATCCGGGCCGCCCGGCCGGACTTCCTGGTCATCGCCGGCGACCTCGTGGACGAGGGATCACCGGAAGACCTGGCGTTCGCCAAGAAGGTCCTGGACGAGGAGCTCGGCGGCACGGTGCCGTACTACTACGTGCCCGGCAACCACGAGGTGATGGGCGGCGACATCGCCAACTTCGAGGCGGAGTTCGGCGCCACCAGCCGGGTATTCGACCACCACGGCACGCGGTTCCTCACCTTCGACACCTCCCGGCTGTCGATCCGCGGCAGCGACTGGACGCAGCTGCGCACGCTGCGCCGCCAGCTCGACGCGGCCGCCGGCGACCCGGACGTCGGGTCGGTGGTGCTGGTGCAGCACGTCCCGCCGCGCGACCCGACGCCGAGCAAGGCCAGCGAGCTCGCCGACCGCAAGGAGGCCGCCACCATCGAGCGGTGGCTGTCGGACTTCCAGCGCACGACCGGCAAAGGTACGGCGTTCATCGGCGGGCACGTGGGCACCTTCCACGCCGACCGGGTGGACGGTGTGCCGTACTTCGTCAACGGCAACTCCGCCAAGACTCCCTCCACCCGGCCCGAGGACGGCGGCTTCACCGGTTGGTCGTTGTGGGGTGTGGACCCGGTGACGCCGAACGAGGCCGCCGCCGCGCGCCGCGACCCGGTCCGCGACGCTCCGGACTGGGTGAGCGCACAGGTGCGCCCGCACGTCGACGCTCTCACCGTGACCGCTCCGGATCGCCTGGCCGCGGGCTCGTCGACCGCTGTCAAGGCATCCTTGACGCAGCACGGCAAGGCGATGCCGGTGGCGTACCCGATGAGTTCGCGCTGGAGCGGGTCGGACAACGTCTGGATCGGTGACCCCGCCGACCGGCAGCCCGGCCACATCGCGGTGCTCGACCCGCGCACCGGCACGCTCACGGCGTACCGGCAGGGCAAGGTCACCTTGCGTCTCACCGTCGACGACACCACCGCGGAGGCGACCGTCACCGTCGAACCTCGTTCCGGCGGCTGACCCGGTCGGCCCGCCGTCGGCCGTCGCCTCCACATCGGCGAAACCACCGTGAAGGCCCACGTGTCCCGCGTACTGGCCAAACTGGACCTGCGCTCGCGCGTGCGGGCGACGATCCTCGCGCGGAAAGTCCGATCTGGGCGAGCCGTCCTGAACGTTCACCGCGATCGCTGACCGAACCCCTCCCCAACCTCGACCGGGCCTGGCCGATCTGGCCGTGCCGTCCGCCGGGCATTGACCGCACGCGCTGCGACCGCCTAGCTTCCGCCGGAAAGGAAGGTGGGCCGATGTCTGCACGACTTCCGCGGCGCCTGGGTGCCGTCGTCCTCGGCGCGTTGCTGCTGACCGCGTCGCTGAGCCCGGCTCGCGCCGCGGTGACCACCGGCGCCGGCAACGACACCGGCGCCGGGGTCGACGCCGCCCGCCCACCGGGCGGGGCGCCCGCCGTGGTGGGCAGCTGGCTCACCGACCCTGCGCGCAAGGTGTACTTGACACAGCAACCGAACCTGCACTGGCGACGCGGAACTCCTCCCGCGGGCACGGCCATCACCGTGGACGAGAGCCGGAAGTACCAGTCGATGGAGGGTTTCGGTGCGTCGTTCACCGACTCTTCCGCCTGGCTGGTGGGCACCAGGCTCGACCGCGGTCGCCGGGCGGCGGCCATGCAGGCGTTGTTCGGTCAGCGCGACGGCATCGGGCTGAGCTTCGTCCGCCAGCCGATGGGCGCCAGCGACTTCGCCGTGAACGGCAACTACTCCTACGACGACATGCCCGCCGGGCAGACCGATCCCACCCTCGCGCACTTCTCCGTCGACCACGACCGGGCGTACGTCATTCCGGTCCTGCGCGACGCGTTGCGCATCAACCCGAAGCTCACGCTGATGGCCTCGCCGTGGAGCCCCCCGGGCTGGATGAAGACCAGCGACTCGATGGTGGGCGGCACGCTGAGGCCGGAGGCCTACCAGCCGCTCGCCGACTACTTCGCGAAGTTCGTCAGGGCGTACGCGGACGCGGGTGTGCCGATCTCCTACGTCACTCCGAACAACGAGCCGCTCTACGTACCCGGCGGCTATCCCGGCCTCGACCTCGGCGCGGACAAGGAGGCCACGTTCATCCGTGACCACCTCGGTCCCACCCTGCGCAAGACCGGCCTGCCGACGAGGATTCTCGGCTACGACCACAACTGGGACGTGGTGAGTTATCCCGAGAGCCTGTACGCCGACCCGTCCACCTCCCGCTACGTCGCGGGAACGGCCTGGCACTGCTACGCCGGTGACGTGCGCGCACAGTCCCTGTCCCACAACAACTATCCGGGCAAGCCGGCGTTCCACACCGAGTGCTCCGGGGGAACGTGGGAGGGCGACGACGCCGCGGGCTTCGCCGGCGCGATGACGCTCTTGGTCAACGCTCCTCGCGAGTGGGCGAAGACGGTCGTGCGGTGGAACATGGCGCTGGACGGCGACAACGGCCCGACCAACGGCGGCTGCCTCACCTGCCGCGGAGTTCTGAAGGTCACCAAGGACGCGGACGGGCGCTGGAGCTGGTCGAGGACCGTCGACTACTACGCGCTCGGCCACGCCAGCAAGTTCGTCCGGCCGGGCGCGCGGCGGATCGCCTCCAGCGCGCCGGCCGCGGGATCCGACGGCGCGGTGCAGAACGTCGCGTTCGTCAACCCCGACGGCTCCAAGGCGCTGATCGCGTTCAACCCGGGCAAGTCCGCCGCGACGTTCCAGGTGCGGTGGGGACACCGCTGGTTCGACGCCACCTTGCCCGCCGGCTCCGCGGCGACCTACACCTGGGGCGGAACCCAGGACGCCGCCGCCGGCGACGCCGCGCTCGGCACCACCGACGTGCACTTCACCGAGCCGGGCAAGGCTCCGTTGACAGTCTCCTGGGACGCCGACCTGCTGAGCCGGCTCAACCAGGTAAGGGTGGACGGGTCCTGGGTCGGCTACTCCCTGCCCACCGGCGCGTCGCTGCAGGCCCCGGTGGAGTCCGCTCCCCTGCCGCGTACGAACTGGACGGCGACCGCGAGCGCGAGCAGCCCGGACGACCCGCCTGGACAGGCGATCGACGGCAACCCGGCCACCAGGTGGAGCACCGGGCACGGGATGACGCCGGGCGACTGGTTCCAGGTCGACCTCGGCGCGTCGAGGACGTTCGACGAACTCCGCCTGGACACCTCCGCGAGCCCCGGCGACTTCGCCCGCGGCTACGAGGTCTACGTGTCCGAGGACGGGAAGACCTGGGGCGAGCCGGTCGCGCGCGGTGGCGGCGCCACCCAGTTGCGGGTGCTGTTCCCGCCGGTGACCGGGAGGTACGTCCGGGTCGTCAACACCGGAAGCTCCGGCAGCTGGTGGTCGATCCACGAGCTGGACGTGCTCGCTCCCTCCGGCTCCGGCTCCGGCTCCGGCTCGGCCGGCGACGAGCAGCCGCCGGCGGCGAACGCCGACCTGCTGCGGCGTACGGCGACGACACCCGACGGCACCGCACTCGAGGTCTACTACAACGCCGGCGACCAGGCGGCGACGTTCGACGTCAGCTGGGCCGGCACGACCTATCGGTACCGCCTGCCGGCCGGTGCGTCCGCGACGTTCACCCGCTCCGACTGACCCGGGCCGACGACCCGGTCAGGACGGGCCGCAGTGCCCGGCGGTGGCGATCAGCTTGACGAGGTGGTCGACGGCGCCGGGCAGGGCGACCGAGGTGATCACCCGGGCCGGGCTCCGCGGATCGTCGGTGGACGTACTCACTCCGGCCCGCTCACCTTCCGGCTCCACCGAGATCGTGACGGGACTTGAGCCGAGCAGGTCCGGCCGCAGCATGGCCAGCACCGCGAGCGGGTCGTGCGGGACGTTGGACTCCTCGCCGGTGAAGTTCCACCACTGCCGGACCTCCGCCTCCAGCTGCCGGCCGAGCGCGCCGGCGGCGGCGATCTCGCCGAGGTGGTCGGGGCCGATCCGGGCCTGGGTGGTGATCTCCAGGCCGACCACGGTCACCGGGATGCCGGAGGCGAACACCTCGGCGGCGGCCACGGCGTCGCTGCGGAAGTTGTGCTCGGGCTCGGGCCGGTCGAACCTTCCGCCCATGACGTGGAGCCGGCGCACGTTGCGGACGAAGGTCTCGTCCGAGCGGATCGCCTCGGCGATGTTGGTCAGGGGGCCGATGGCCACGACGTCGACCTCGCCGGGCCGATCGGCCACCGTCCGGGTCAGGAACTCCACCGCGCTGACGTCCTCGAGGTAGGCCTCGGCGCCGAGGTCGTCGTACAGCCGGCCCTCGAAGCCCGCCCACCACGCGTCCTCTCCGGTGAGCGGGCGCTCGGCGCCGGGTACCACGGCCAGGCCGTCGTGGCCGGCGAGGCGGGCCAGCCGCCGGGTGACGAGGGCGCGGAGCCGGACGTCGCCGTAGACCGTGGTGACGCCGAGGAGCTCGATCTCGGGTGCGCCGAAGATCATCGCCAGCGCGAGCGCGTCGTCGACGTCGGAGCCGATGTCGGTGTCGAGGATCACCTGATGGGTGGCGGCCACGACGACCTCCGTTCTCGGGAAAGCCGCGGTTGGCGCCGGCTACCGGGCGCTGACCTGCGGTTCTGCTGGTACGAAGGCATGAAGACTATCCCTTGCCGGTGGCCAGGGCGCCGGGCAGCGTCGTGTCCTTCGGGCCGGCTTTGCCGACGCACGGTCCCCAGCTGTCGTCCTCGGGCACGTCACCGGCGTACGCCTCGGAGTCCTGCACCGGGTGGTAGCCGATGGCGTTGTGGGTGAGCCAGCGGCTCCGGGTGTTGGCCGAGATTCCGGGACAGACGGCGTACGACACGTCGGCGTCCAGCGCGCGGGCGACGAGCCGGCGCAGGTCGTCCGTGCCCAGCCAGGCGGCCAGGGCGCTGGAGGCGAGGGGGCGCTCGGTGGTCGCCCCGAGCCGCAACGCGACGACGGACGCGCCGGTGCGGTAGGCGTGCGCGCGGCCGAGGGCCTCGCCGAACGCCTTCGTCGCACCGTACGCACAGCAGGGCGCGACCGGCCAGGACGGGTCGATCAACGGCGCACCCGGCCGGGCGTACTGACCCATCACGTGGGCGGAGCTGGCCAGCACGATCCGGGGTACGCCGGTGGCGAGGAGTGCGGCCACGACGTCCACGTTGGGGACCCGCAGCTCGTCCCAGGTCGCGTTGGGATTGGCGTTCGCCGCCAGGTGGACCACGGCGTCCACACCGTCGGTGACCCGGGCTAGGAAGGCGGGATCGGCCAGGTCGCCCACGACGTCCACCGGAGTCGTCCCCCGGCCCTCGGACCGGTCGGTGCGCACCAGGTCCCAGCCGTCGTGCTCCGCGAGGGCGGCGAGCCCGGGTGACAGCATCGCGGCCACCCCGCCCGCCGCGCCGGTGAGCAGCAGCCTTCTGGTCATCGTGGCTCCGTCCGTGCGATTCCTGGGGTTCAGCTGTCCTGGGCGCGGTAGCGCCAGAAGATCGGGAACGCCACCACCGCCGCAAGCATCGCGACCAGCACCAGGGCGCCCCCGCCGCTCACCGCCAGCGAGGTGCCGACCGCCGCGCCGGCCGTGCCGTGCAGCAGGTCGGCCAGCCGCGGGCCGCCCGCGACCACGACGGTGAAGACGCCCTGCATCCGGCCGCGCATCTCGTCGGTGGCCGCCGACTGCATGATCGTTCCCCGAAAGACCATGCTCACCAGGTCGGCCATGCCGGCAACGGCGAGGAAGAACGCCGCCAGCCACAGCCACGGCGACAGGCCGAAGCCGACAATCGCCAGCCCCCAGGCGCACACCGCCCCGACGACCGCGACGCCGTGCCGGCGGATCCGGGAGAACGCGCCGGAGAACAGGCCGCCGAGCACCGCACCGGCCGGGATCGCGGCGAACAGGATGCCGAGGGCGAAGCCGCCGCCGGGCGGGTCGCCGAACGTCTGCTGCGCCATCTGCGGGAACAGCGCCCGGGGCATGCCGAACACCATCGCGATCACGTCGGCCAGGAACGAGACCAGCAGCACCTTGCGGGTGGCGAGGTAGCCGAAGCCCTCGATCACGTGCCTCAGCCCGGCCCGGCGCGGTGCACCGGCCAGCGGGGGCAGGGCCGGCAGCCGCCACACCGCCCAGATCGTCACCGTGAGCGCGACCGAGTCGATGAGGTAGAGCGTGGACAGGCCGAGAATCGGGATCAGTACGCCGGCCAGCAGCGGACCGATGATCGAGCCGATCTGGAACACCGTCGAGCCGAGCGCGTTCGCCGCGGGCAGCAACCGGGCCGGGACCAGCCGCGGGATGGAGGCGCTGCGGGCGGGCTGGTTGACGCCGGCACATGCCTGCTGCAGGCCGAGCAGCCCGAACAGCACCCACACCGAGTGCGCACCCGCGAACGCCTGTGCCCAGAACAGCAGCGAGGTGACGGCGATGCCGGTGTTCGTGACGAGCAGCAGCTTGCGCCGGTCCACCGCGTCCGCGATCGCGCCGCCCCACAGGGCGAACACGACCAGCGGCACCAGCGCCACCAGGCCGGCCAGCCCGACGTAGGCCGAGGAGCCGGTGATGTCGTAGATCTGCTTGGGCACCGCGACCGCGGTGAGCTGGCTGCCGACCGAGGTGACGATGGTCGACGTCCACAGCCTGCGGTACGCCGGGATGGACAGCGGCCGGGTGTCGACGACGAGCCGCCGGATGTCCCACCGGGAGCGGCGCCGCCCCGGGCCGGTGACCTGCCCGTCGTGGGTGTCGCTCTCATCCTGGAGGTCCTCGGCGGCCAGCGCCTCCTGGGCAGGCGGTGACGGCTGCCGGGAGTCGAGGGGTTCGTCGGAGGAGCCTGAGCGGGAGTGCGAGTCGGAGGTGGATTCGGAAGTGGATTCGGAGTGGACGTTGCTGCTGGTGCCGGGCTCGCCTCGGCCGGCGGGATGTGACACCTGCGATTCCTCTCGATGTCAAGACTTTAGCCTCGGACACTGTAACTCAGGGAGATCGGCGAACGACCCGTGTTCTCGGCCTACGGGCCCGACCACCACCGGAAGACCTCGGCCACCAGGTCGTCCAGCGAGCTGGCGGTCACGTCCAGCTCGGCGTCCACGGCGAGTTCGGCAGCGGCGTCCTCGGCGTGCAGCGCGGCGAACTCCTCCGCGGTGAGGTACACCGGCCGGGTCGCGGCCCGCCGCCGGGCCTCCGCGACGTCCACCCGCAACCGGACGACCAGGCAGCCGGGAAGCTCGGCCCGGTAGATCGCGAGCGTGCGCGGCGTCACCACGTCCGTCACCACCGTGGCGAACCCCTCCGCCGTGAACCGGCTCGCCAGCAGACAGGCGTTGCGTACGCCGAGGACCTGCTGGCGGGCGCCCTCGTCGCCGTCCCACGGCGCGGCGTGCCCTGCGACGACGAGCTGGCGTACGTCGTCCACGTCGACGTACGCGCCCCGCGGGCACGAACCCGCCAGCCGCCGGCCGGCACTCGTCTTGCCCACGGCCGGTGGTCCGGTGAGCACCAGCGGAACCCGCATGCGACCAGACCCTAGGGCAGAGCCCGGGAGCCGAGCGCCCAGCGGGCGGCCGCGGCCGGTCGGCCGGGTCCGGTCGGATGCTGGACCCGCGACCGTGCCCCACCTAGCGTGACCAGCGGTCGACCTATGGTCATCCGTCGCCCACGGAAGGGGACCGCCATGACAGGTCCGGGGGTCGGTCGAAGGACACGTTTCGCCGCGGTCGCTGCGGGGTTCGCACTGGCGGTGGCGGCGTTCGGTGCCTCGGCTTTCGGGGGTTCGGCACTTGCCGCGCCGACCGGCGCCGATGCCGGCGCCGGGCAGCCGAGCGTGGTCCGCGATCCGCACGGGGCCCGGGAACCCTCGGGAACCGAGGTCCGCGCGGTCGACGGCACCAACGTGGTCTTCTCCTACGGCGAGGTGATGCCGTCCTTCGACGGCTACGCCCGCCACGAACCCACCCGGCGCTACCTGTCCCTGGACCGGACCTGGCGGTTCCGCTACGACCCGGACAACCAGGGCCTGACGGCCGGCTGGCAGCAACCCGGCACCGACGACTCGACATGGGACTCGATCGCGGTCCCGTCGTCGTGGGACCTCAAGGACAACGACGGGTGGGCCGGCTACGACGGCGCCGACTTCGGCAAGGGCGGAGCGCTGAAGGACGGGTACGCGTGGTACCGCACCAAGGTCGCCGTCCCCGCGTCGTGGCGCGGAACGCACGTCCGGCTGGCGTTCCTCGCCGCCTCCTACAGCGCGGACGTCTGGGTGAACGGCACCTTCGTCGGCAAGCACGAGGGCGGCCACACCGCGTTCGCCCTGCCGGTCGGCGACGCGCTGCGGCCCGGCCAACCGGCCACCATCGCGGTACGCGTCTACCGCCGCGCGAGCTACACCACCTACGACGGCACCGGCGAGAAGGTCAGCGACGACCGCGCGCTGCCGCCCGGTGTCGTCGACTACTGGCCCTACGCCGGTCTCACGCGTTCGGCGTGGCTGGAGTCGGTGCCCGAGGTCAACGTGGCGAAGGTGCTGCTGGACGCGAGGTCAAGGACCCTCGACGCGCGGGTCGTGGTGCAGAACTCCGGTGACACCGACTTCCACGGGTACGTACGCATCGATCCCGGGCGCGGCTCGACCGGACGGCCCGCCCAGGTGCGCGTCGACGTGCAGGCGGGCGGGGTGGCGGTTCCCTCGGCGCGGATCGGCGTTCCGGGCGCACCGCACTGGAGCGTCGAGCATCCGAACGTCCTCACCGCCCGGGCGTCGGTCACAACCACCCCGGACGGACGGCCGGTGGACACCCTCGCCGCCACCTACGGCGTACGCGAGATCAGGGTGGACGGCACGCAACTCCAGCTTGACGGCCGGCAGCTGTTCCTCAAGGGAACCAACTGGCACGAGGAAACCGACCGCTCGGGCCGGTCGATGACGCGCGCGGAGTACGACCACGAGCTCGGCCAGGTCAAGGCGCTCGGCGCGAACTTCCTGCGCAACTGCGTCTACAACCGCCACCCGTACGTCTACGACTGGGCCGACCGCAACGGCCTGCTGCTGATGGACGAGTGGGACACGATGTGGGTGAACACCGACCAGCAGAAACTGCAGACCGAAAGCTACGGCCTGTCCCGCGCGCTCGCCCTGGCCACCGCGTGGAACAACCACAACCACCCGTCGGTGATCCTGTGGGGCCTGCAGAACGAGTCGTCGATCGACGGGAACGGCGCACCGGTCTACCGTGCCTGGCTGGCCGACATGAAGGCGGCGGTGAAGGCCGTCGACCTGTCCGACCGGCCGGTCACCTGGGCGTCGAACACCTCCTGGGACCCGGCGTTCGACCTCGCCGACGTAGTGGGCTTCAACGAGTACTTCGGCTACTTCTACGGCAAGAACGAAGACCTCGGGACCACGCTGGACGCCGTGCACCGCAACCACCCGGACAAGCCGATCCTGATCACCGAGAACGGCACCTGGTCCTACCTCGGCAAGCACGGTTCGCCGACCGAGGCGGGCACCGAGGAGTGGCAGGCCGCCAACTTCGTCTCCCACTGGGACCAGGTGACCGCGCCCTCTCGGCCGTGGATGGCCGGCTACACGTTCTGGGTGCTCAAGGACTACAAGGAGCGGGCCGGCTACAACCAGGACTACAACGGACTGTCCACCATGGGCATGCTCGGCTGGGACGGGACCACCCGGCGGTTGGTGTTCGACGCGTTCGCCGAAGCCCGGCCACCGCGCTGAGCGGACCCGTAGGGTTGGCCCATGATCGTGGTACACGCCGTACTCCGCTCCCGACCCGAACGCCGCATGGAGACCGTGGCCGCGCTGATCGCCATGGAGCACGCGGTCCGCGCCAAGGACGACGGCTGCCTGCACTACGCGTTCGTCGCCGACCTCGAGGACGACTGCCTGTTCACCTGCGTGGAGGAGTGGACAGACCTGGACGCCCTGCGCGAGCACCTGGCCACCCCGCACCTGGCGGCTCTGGACGCGGTGCTCGCCGACACCGCCGAGGGCCCGGCCGACATCCGGGTGTTCGAGGCGGTGCCGACCGACATCACCCCGGTCTGACGGCCGGCACGTCGTCGGTGGGCCAGTTCGGAGTGGGTACGGCCGCCGGGCCGTTCCCGGCCGGTACGCCGCGAGGGTGCTCCCGCTCCACCTGGTGCAGCAGGTCGCGGGTCAGCGTCTCACCGAGCGCGCGGTAGGCCTCGAAGTCGAACTCGCCGTACAGCTGGTCGCCGGTGGTGTGCCGAGGGAAGTCGGGGTGTTCGAGGGCGTAGGTCTCCAGGTCCCAGCACAGGTCGCCTGCCAACACCGCCTTGACGAGCAGGATGTCGGCCGTTCCGCCCTCGGGGTAGGTCGCGTGGCCTCGTGCCCAACCACGGCCGATCCGCTGCCCGCCGTGGCGCTGGAGGGTGCGCAGGTCGAGGTTGACGTCGACGCCGAGATCCATCCGGGCCGACGCGATCGCCGAACCCACCGCCGCGAAGGAGTCCTCGACGTCGTTGGACGCGTCGATCACCACGACCCGCGCGGGGCGGCGGCGCAGCGCCTCCACCAGGCCGAGGTTGTCGTAGTGGCCGCCGTCGGTGACGTAGAGCCTGCGGTCGTACATCGACGCCCGGCCGAACGCCTCCCGGAACAGCTGGTGTGCGCCCGGCTTGTCCGCGATCGACGCGGCGTACGCGGTGGCCGAGACCAGCCGGGTGAGCATCCCGGTGCGGCCCTCGTCGCGCCGGCGTCCGGCCAGTTCGCCGCAGCGGTGGGCGAGCGCGGCCGCCGGTGACGTCGTACCCCAGTAGGGGTTGGGCAGCCACACGCCGAGCCGCGCGTTGACCACCGCGAACAGCAGCCGCATCGGCCGGGTGCCGGCGTTGTTGCGTCCGGTCAGCGGCGCGAACGCCGCTCCGCTGATCGCCACCGCACCGGGCAGGGTCACGTCCCGGAGGTGGTAGTCCGCGCGGACCTCGTACTCCGCGGTGGGTTCCAGCCCCTCCGCCGGCAGGGTGACGTCGCCGGCGACACCGGTCAGCTCCGGGTCGAAGACGAACGGCACACAGCCCCGGTCCGGTGGGATGAAGTCGGCGTCGGCGGCGTTGGCGGACCCGACGATCACCAGTTGCGGGCCGCCGTCCGGCGACACTGCGTACCGCGAGTACGGCAACGGCGTGGGGTAGGCGCGTTCGGCCTCCTGCTCCGAGTGTCCCCGCCCGACCAGGTAGGCCACCGACAGCCGCTCGCGGTAGTACGGATGCAGGGACGTGCGGGTGGCGTCGGTGAAGATCCGCGTCGCGACCAGCATCGCCGCGCACACGCCCGCGACCCACCAGCGCGAACGCCACTCCTCACTGGCGGCGTACCCCGCGGTCCACCGCAGCAGCACCACGAGGACGCCCACGACCAGCAGCGCCGAGCCGAGCCAGGGAACCAGGTGGGTACGAAGCCAGGTGAGGATCCGCCTGCGCAGGCTGGGACCGACGCCCGCGGAGATGGTCTGGATCCCCTTCCACGCCGACCGGGCCAACGCGATGAACGCCGCGCCGAGAGCGGCCAGCGTGACGAACCCGAACTGCGAGTCGACCGCGGCGTTCGCGTTCGCCGCCTGCGGTCCGGCGACACCGCTCGCGGTGCCGACCACTCCGTCGGTCAGCCCGCCGAGGATGCCGGAGTGGCCGCCGGCCGCACCAGGACCGAGGTTGTTCGCCCACACCAGGACCAGCGGAACACCCAGCAGCAACAGCGGGCTGACGATGCCGGGAACGAGCAGCAGCCGGGCCAGTGCCCGGCCCTCCCTGCGCAGCCAGGTCGGCGGGACGCGGAACCGGTCGACCAGCACCTCCGCCAGGAACAACACCACCACGATCGCCAGCGGGCCGAGGGCGCCCAGCCAGTACCACGTCGGCAGGCGGCCGAAGTCCGTCGACGCACCCGCGCTGCCGAGGCCGCGGACGACGGAGGTCTCCGCGATCGCCCAGCCGAGCACCCAGGCGACCGCCCGGATCAGGATCCCTATCAACACCAGGTTGACAACGACGCCGTACAGCAGCGACATGATGGCGCGGGCGCCTACCGCCAGCGACGGCATCAGGTAGTGGGTGTGCCGGCGCAGCCGGGCGAGCTCGGGACTGCCCAAGGCGTACGGCGGAGTCTCGCCCGGCGACGCGCGTCCCTCGTCGACCAGGGATCGCCGCAGGAAGTGGAACGCCGCGGCGATGTAGCCGCCGCCACTGACGCCGATCACCGTCGAGGACCGTTGGTACTCACCCTGGTCGGTCAACGCCTGCAGGGCTCCCAGCGAGAACGCCGCCGACCGGATGCCGCCGCCGGAGCAGCAGATGATCTGCCGGCCGCGGTCGTGCCGGGTGAGGTCCGCGTCGACCTTCCCGTCGGTTGGTTGCACGGCGGTTGGCTGCCCGCCGGCTCGCTGCGTGCCGGTCGGCTGGGTGCCGGTTGGCTGCGGTCGGCGTAGTGACCCGTACCGTGTCGTCACCAACGCCGTGCCGGCCAGCAGTAACGCGCCGATCCACAGCACCCACCACGCCCCGGTCAGCCAGCCGACCGACAGCGAGGGACACGTGGCGGCCGTCGGCCGGGCGTCGAACCGCTGCCACAGCACAACGTTCTCCACCGCGTCCAGGCAGGCGGCCACACTCGCCAGCGCCGCACCGGCGAACGCGCGGCGGCGTATCGCAGTCCCCGCCGGGCGTACGAGCGCGACGAAGCCGTGTGCACGCCACGCGGCGAGGACGTAGGCGCAGATCAGTCCGGTGTCCACCAGCAGCGACAACCGCGCGGGAGTGGCGCACGTCGGATCGCCGGCCTGCACCGCGTGCCGCATCGGCCACTGCACCAGCAACAACAAGACGGTGAGGAGCATCGCCGCCCGCACCTGCCGCCAGTGCCCACCCAGCCGAACTTCGACGCGTGTACGTTCGTCCGACACGAGCGTCCCCCTTCGCACGGTCGGGCTTCACCCCCGGCGGGCTCGCATGCCGTGCTCGACGTCGTACGAAGAAGGTAGTCCCGCCGCGTTCCGGCGGCTAGCGGGCCAGGGTCATCGGGGAAAGCCGGGCGTGGCCCAGGTGGTGCCGTCCGGGGCGATCGCGTACGCCTCGAAACCGGTGCGCCCGGCAAGCCACTCACGGGCCTGGTCGCCCATCGCCAGCGCGGCGGTGGCGTAGGCGTCGGCGGTGGGCAGGTCCGGGCCGACGACGGTGACGCTCGCCCAGCCGGTGGCGGGTTCACTGGTGCGCGGGTCGACGACGTGGGCGCCGCGCTCGGCCGTGCCCGACGTCGCGACCGCGATGTCCGCGCCCTCGACCACCGTCGCCAGCCGGCTGCGGTCGAGCGGGTCGGCGATGCCGACACGCCACCACCGGCCGGGCTCGGGCCGGCCGCGGGCGAGGACGTCGCCACCTGCGTTCAGGCAGTGAGCCTGCGAGCCGGCCGCCCGCAGGATCTGGTCGGCCTGCTCGATCGACCACCCCTTCACCAGCCCGGACGGGTCGAGCCGCCCCGCGTACCTCGGGTCGAAGTAGCCGACGGTCTCCACCCGCAGTTCCTCACACCGCGCCAGCACCGACCGGACCGTGTCCGGGCAGTCGGCCAGCCCGACCTCGCCGCGGTCGAGCCGGCTGATCGCGCTGTCGGGACGGTAGGTGCTGAACGTCGCGTCGACGGTGTGCAGCCAGCTGACGACCGCGTCCACCGCGCCGGCTCCCACCCGCGGATCGCGGACGTCGATGGTGACAGCCGTACCCATCACGTACTCCACATGACGGATCGGGCCACGGGTCGTCGCCGCGCTCACGCGCCGGCCCTGTCGAGCGCGGACTGCAGCGAGGTGATGTAGCCCTGGCTCGTGTAGGTCGCACCGGACACGCTGTCGATGTGGGCGCTCTGCGCGGACAGGGCCTCCCGGCGCAGTTGGGGAGCCGCGAACCCGGCGATCTCGGAGCTTCGCTGGTTGCCGCCCGGCAGTTGCAGCGCCGTGACGTTGGTGATCGTGTGCCCGGTCATCGTGACCTGCACTTGCACGGGTCCGTACTGCGTGTCCGCGGTCTTTCCCGCCACCTTCATCTTCGTGACGGGCTTGGGCTTCGGGGCAACCTTCTTCGGCGCGGCCTTCGGCTTCGCCTTGGGTGTCGTCTTCGCCTTGGTCGACGGCTTCTTCGTCGCCGTCAACTTCTTCTTGCGCGGGGTCGGTTCGCCCTTCGGGGTGGGCTTACCGGTGGCCGTCGGGGTCGGCGTCGCCTCGGGTGTGGGCGTACGTTTGGTGGCGGTCGCCCCCGAACCGGCGCCCGGCGCGGCGGCCGTGGCCAGGCCCGGCGCGCCGGTCTGTGACTTCACCCCCAGCAACAGCACGATTCCGGTGATGGTGGTCAGCGCGGTGAGCACGATGCGTTTCATCAGAAGCTGAAGTCCTCGTGGTGGATTCGCCGCGCGGGAACCCCACACTCCCGCAGCGACTCGATCGCGGTGGTCATCATCCCGCCGGGCCCGCAGAGGTAGGCATCGCGCTCGGCGACATCGGGCACCAGGCGGCGCAGCCAGTTCGGGTGCAGCGCGGGTTCCTGGCCGGGGCCGGGCGGGCCGACCAGATAGTGCACGACCGCCCGCCGGTCCGCGGCGATCTCGTCCAGCTCGTGCCGGAACACCACGTCCTCGTGTTTGCTGGCGCGGTAGATCAGGGTGAGCCTGCCCTCCTCCGCCGGCAGCGACTCGAACAACGCGCGCAGCGGGGTCACCCCGACCCCGCCGGCGATCAGCACCACGCCGTGCCGGCTGCGCCGCCGCGCGGTGAGCGCGCCGTACGGACCCTCGGCGAGCACCCTCGTGCCCGGCCGGATCCGCTGCAGCTGCTCGGTGTGGTCACCGAGTGCCTTGATGGTCACCCGCAGCCAGCTCGGGTTGGGCGCCGCGGACAGCGAGTACGGATGGGACTGCCACCACTCGTTCCGGGTGAGGAAGCGCAGCCGCAGGAACTGCCCGGCCTCCGCGCCGAGGTCGTCCAGCCGGGCACCGGAGAGGTAGACCGACACCACGCCGGGCACCTCGGTGCGGACAGCGGCCACCTCCAGCCGGTGCCGCCAGACGTTGCGGACCGGGACGACGAGGCGGTACCAGAGCAGCAACGCCGTCGCACAGGCGTACGCGCCGATCCAGCCCCATCGCGCCACGCCGTTCGACACGAACTGAGCACCGGTGAGGATCTGGTGCCAGAACGCGAGCGCGATGCCGGCGTAGGTCAGCAGGTGCACGAGGTACCACGTCTCGTAGCTCACCCGGGTGCGGATCGCGGTGGCCGAGACCACCCCGACCAGCACGAAGAGTCCCGCGCCGATCACCGCCCACAGGACGTACGGGTACCCCGTCAGCAGGTCGGTCACCTCCGCGCCGAGACCGGCGTGCGCGGTCATCGCGTACCCGAGCCAGATCAGCACCATGTGCGCGACCGTCATGCACACGACGTACCGTCCGACCATGCTGTGGATCCGGGCCAGCCGGTCGGTGCCGACCTGGCGTTCCAGCACCGGCAGGCGGGCCATCAGCACCAGCAGGATCACCACCAGGAAGCCGGCGAACAGCCCGGTCAGCCGGCCCGCCTCGGTCAGCTGCCCGCCGAAGGAGGTGGGTGGAAGGGTGCTGGTCCACCACAGCAGGGTCAGGGCCGCGGCGCCCGCGGCGACCCCGGCCCACACCAGCCACGGCGAGTGCCGCACGATCAGAGCTCGCATGGACACCACCGTGGCCGACCGACCTGTGGGAACCCGGTGACGATCCTGTCCGCCCCCTGTGAACCTCGCCGACCGGCTCCACGTTCACAGTGAACGCACAGGAAACCCACACCAGACTCTCAGCCCTGACGGCGAAGGTGTGTAGTAGAGACGCGGGGGACCCGCGCCGGCGCCTGCCGGCGTGGCAGCCCGACGAGGAGATTCTGTGGATTCGGCCGGTACGGCACGAACCGAACCCGCACAGGCCGGACGGGCCACCATGGCCGAGCCGCCGGTGCGGGTGCTGGTGATCGACGACGAGCGCTACCTCGCCGAGATGATCGCCTCCGCGCTGCGGTACGAAGGCTGGCACACCATGGTCGCCGGCACCGCCGACCAGGCGCTGACCCAGGCCCGCGACTTCGAGCCGTCCGCGATCGTGCTGGACGTGATGCTGCCCGACACCGACGGTTTCGCGTTGTTCGCGGCACTTCGCGCCAAAGGGGTGGACGCGCCGGTCATCTTCCTCACCGCCCGCGACGCCACCGAGGACCGTGTTCGCGGGCTCACCATCGGTGGCGACGACTACGTCACCAAGCCGTTCAGCCTGGAGGAGCTGATCGCCCGGCTGCGCACGGTCATGCGCCGCGCGACCGTCACGATGCCCCGCGGCACCGGCCTGCGGGTCGCCGACCTGATGCTCGACGAGGACTCCCGCGAAGTACGCCGCGGTGACCGGCTGATCGAGCTGACCCCGACGGAGTTCGAACTGCTGCGGTTCCTGATGCGCAACGCCCGCACGGTGTTGTCCAAGGCGCAGATCCTGGACCGGGTGTGGAACTACGACTTCGGCGGTAACGCCAACGTGGTCGAGCTCTACATCTCCTACCTCCGCCGCAAGATCGACGTCGACGCCGAGCCGCTGATCCACACGGTTCGCGGTGTCGGCTACGTCCTCCGCCCACCGCTTTCGTGAGACGTCGACGTTCGCTCTACTCGGCGACGCGAGGATTCTTCGCCCGTCAGCCGTTGCGGCGTCGTGTCCTCGCCCTCGTGCTGCTGCTCACCGCGGGAGTGCTGGCGGCCGGCGGGGTGGCGACGACCCACGCGCTGGAGACGTACCTGCTCAATCGAACCGACGGTCAACTGCGCCAGGTCGCCGGGCAGACCAGGGACGCGCTCCTGCACGGGGACGACGACGCCGACCACGTGCAGATCCCGCCCCAGGACGCGGTCCGGTTCGTGGTGAGTGCCGACGGCAGCCGGTCGGCGATGCTGCCCACGACCCGCGGCACGACCGAGCACGTGCGGGACCTGTCGCATGCCGAGCAGGTCAGGCTTGCCAAGGAAGTGCCCGTCTCTGCTCCGCGTACGTTCGAGGACTCCGTGCTGCCAGGTCCGTACCGCCTGGTGGCCACGGACTTCAAGAACGGCGCCCGGCTGGTCGTCGGCGTGCCGTTGCGGTGGCTGAAGGACACCGTGCGCAGACTGGTGCTCATCGAGGTCGCGGTCGGCCTTGCCGGGCTGGTGGTCACCGCGATCCTCGGCTCCATACTGATCCGGGTCGGCCTGGCTCCACTGGGCCGGATGACCACCACCACCCGGCGGATCGCCGAGACCGACCTCACCGGCCCGGAGGCCGCGGTGCGGTTGCGGGCGCCGGTGCTGCCGCCGCAGACGGAGGTGGGTCAGCTCGGCTCGGGCATGAACCACATGCTGGAGGCGATCGACGCGTCGTTCCAGGCACGCAACAAGGCCGAACGCCAACTGCGGCAGTTCATCGCCGACGCCTCGCACGAGTTGCGGACACCGCTTTCGACCGTACGTGGGTACGCCGAACTCTTCGACCGTTCCACCCGGGACCGCGACGGCACCCTCGAACCCGCCCACGACCTCGACCTCGCCGAACTCGGCACGGCGATGCGCCGGATCGCGGAGGAGTCGAACCGGATGAGCCTGCTGGTCGACGACCTGCTGCTGCTCGCCCGGCTGGACCAGGGCCGCCCGCTCGACCACCGGCCGGTCGACCTGTGCCGGCTGGCGGTGGACGCCGCCAGCGACTTCCGGGTCCGCGACGAGGACCGCCCGATCAGGCTGGACCTGCCCGCCGACCCGCTCGTGGTGAACGGGGACGAGGGCCGGCTGCGCCAGGTGCTGGCCAACCTGCTCGCGAACGTCCATGCCCACACACCGAAGGGCACCGTCGTCGACCTGCGGGTGCGTGACGGCGACGGCCATGGACCCGGCGTCGGCGACAGTGACGGTGACGGTGACGGCACGGGTGGCGCGCTGGTCGAGGTGCACGACGACGGGCCCGGTGTGCCCCCGGTCGCGGTCGATCACGTCTTCGACCGCTTCTACCGTGCCGACACCTCGCGCACCCGCGCCAGCGGAGGCACCGGGCTGGGCCTCGCCATCGTGCAAGCCGTGGTTGACGCTCACCACGGGACGGTACGGGTGAGCAGCCGGCCGGGTGACACGACGTTCCTCGTCCGGCTTCCGGCGTCCTGAGCTACGGGCACTATCCTGCTCGCGCGCGGCGTCGCGCCAGGACGGGAGGACCGCATGGACGGCATGGACGGCATGGACGGCTCGAGTACGAAAGCCGACACGAACGCCGACACGATCGCCGGCTGGCTGGAACGCCTGGCATCCGCGGACCCGGCACCCGGTGGTGGCGCTGCTGCGGCCATGCAGGTCGCGATCGGCGCGGCGCTGGTGTCGATGGTGACCAACCTGACGATCGGCAAGCCGGTCCACGCCGCGCATGAGGAGCACGCGATCCAGGTGCGCGAGCGGGCCGACGCGCTGCGCGCGGAGGCGTTGCGGCTGGGCAGGGAGGACGAGGCGGCGTTCACGGCGTTGATGACGGCCTACCGCCTTCCCCGTACGACCGAGGAGGAGCGCACGGCCCGCCGCGACGCGGCGCGGTCCGCGACCCACGCCGCGGCCCTGCCGCCGCTGGCGATCGCGGCCGCCGCGGCCGACGTGGTGGCGCTGGCCGAGTCGCTGCGGGGACGGTCCAACCCGCAGGTGGTCTCCGACCTCGCGGTCGCCGCCGCGGCGGCCGCCGGCGCCGCTGACTCCGCCGCGGTCAACGTCGAGGTCAACCTGTCCTCGTTGCCCGACAGCGATGTCAAGTCCGAGTTGACAGCCGATCTGGAGGAACACCTCGCCGTCACCGAGCGGGGCCGCGCCCTGGTCGCCGACATCCGCCGGGAACTCGGCCGATGACCGCGAACGCCGGTAGCGGCGACGGGGGTGCGGCCCGTACTGGCCGGACGGCCGACCGGATCGACGGACGCGCGGTCGCCGCGGAACTCGACGAGCGAACCGCCGCCGACGTGGCCCGGCTGACGGCGGCTGGAATCGTTCCCACCCTCGCCGTCGTGGTCCCGACCGACGACGAGGGAACGGCCTGGTACGTCCGTTCCATCGCCCGGGCGGCCAAGCGGCTCGGCATCACCTGCCTGGTCGACACCCTGCACGGCGCCGACGCGGCGACCCTCGCCGGCCACCTCGCCGCGAGGTCTGCCGACCCCGCGGTGCACGGGGTGATCTGCCAGACCCCGCTGCCGGCCGGGGTCACCCTGGCCGATCTCGGTGCGGCGATCGCACCGGACAAGGACGTCGACGGGGCAAACCCGACCTCGCTGGGGCTGCTCGCGGCCGGCTCGGTGGAGGCGTTCGCACCGGCGACCGCACAGGCGGTGGTGGAGATCCTGCGCCACGAGCAGGTGCCGCTCGCGGGCCGGCGCGCCGTGGTGGTCGGTCGTTCGACGGTGGTGGGCAAGCCCGCCGCGCTGCTGTTGCTCGCCGAGCACGCCACCGTGACGGTCTGCCACTCCCGATCGGCCGACCTGCCCGCACTGTGCCGGGAGGCAGACGTGCTGGTGGCGGCCGTCGGGCGTCCGGGGCTGATCGGCGTGGACCACGTACGCCCCGGCGCGGTCGTCGTGGACGTCGGCACCAACCCGACGCCGGACGGCGGCCTGGTCGGCGACGTCGACCCGGCCGTCGCGGCGGTGGCGGGAGCGCTCACACCCGTGCCCGGAGGTGTCGGCCCGGTGACCACGGCGCTGCTGCACCGGCACACCGCCCTCGCCGCGGCCCGGACCTCAGGTAGCTGAGGTGCCGGGCGGCGGTACGACACCTCGCCGGTAGGCGTACGCCACGGCCTGGGCCCGGTCGCGCACCCCCAGCTTGGCGAACAGATGGTTGATGTGGCTCTTCACGGTGGCCTCACCCACCACCAGCCGGCCCGCGATCTCGGCGTTCGACAGTCCCTCGGCCATCAGCGACAGCACCTCGGCCTCGCGCGGCGTCAACCCGTCCGGGCGCGCGAGCGGCGGGCTCGCCGCCGAACCCGTTTCGTTGCCTGACGGCCCGGCACCGAGCGCGTCGACGAGATGGTGGTGGACGGCCCGGTCGATCACCGCGTGGCCGTCGGCGACCTGGACCAGCGCGGCCCGGATCTCCTCCGCGCCGGCGTCCTTGGTGAGGTAGCCGCGCGCACCTGCGCGGAGCGCGTCGAGGACGGACCGGTCGTCGGCGTACGTCGTCAGCGCGATCACCTGACCCGCCCCGGGCTCCGCGCGCAGCCGGCGGGTGGCCTCGATTCCGTCGCAGCGCGGCATCCGCAGGTCCATCAGGATCACGTCCGGGTGCAGCCGCGCGGCCAGGTCGACCGCCTCCTCGCCGTCCGCGGCGGTGCCGACCACCTCGACGCCGGGCAGCAGGCCGAGCAGCATGGCCAGGCCCTCGCGTACGACGCGCTGGTCGTCGGCGAGCAGCACCCGGATCGGTTCGGTCCTGCCGCGCACCTCGCCGGTCACGCCGGCACCTCGCCGTGGCCGCGCGCCGGCACGTCACCGTCGCCGTCGCGCGCGGGCAGCCAGAGGGTGACGCGGAAGCCGGTCGAGGTCGGCTCGGCCGTCAGCTCGCCGCCGAGCAGTTCGGCACGTTCGCGCATGCCGCTCACGCCGTAGCCGGGAGCCGGGTCGGTTTCGTCAGGTGGAGCGGACGTGGCGGAGGCGGCGACGTCCTCGACGACGAGCCGGGAGCCGTCGGCCTGGTAGCTCAGGCGTACGTCCACGCGCTCCGGGCGGGCATGCCGGCGTACGTTCGTCAGCGCCTCCTGCGCCACGCGGTACAACGTCAGCCTGGTCTGCGGACCCAGCTCGTACGGCGTTCCGCACACCTCGACCCGGCAGTCGATCCCCAGGTCGCGCTCGAGCTCCTTCGCCAGCACCGGCAGGCCGTCCGGCCCTGGCAGGTCCTCGTCCCGGAGTACGCCGATCGCCTGCCGCGCCTCGCCGAGTCCGGCCTGGGCCAGGCCGCGCGCGCGTTCCAGGGAATCCGTCAACCGCGGGTTGGCACCCTCGCGCACAGCGAGCAGCCGGGCACCTTCCAGGTGCAGCAGCAGCCCGGACAGCGAGTGGGCCAGCACGTCGTGCATCTCCCGGGCGAGCCGCTGGCGTTCGGCCAGGGTGGCCGCGCGCACGTGTGCGGACCGGGTGCGCTGGACCTCGGCCAGCAGGCGTTCGGCCTGTTCGGTCCGCGCGCGCAGCCGGCGGGCGTACTGCCCGAGCCGGAAGAACGCCAGCGCGCCGGCCTCCGCGACCAGGATCGTCGTCCACGGCCGGTGCCCGCCGAAGTGCCCGGCGACGGCGATGCCGACCAGGGTGAACGCCACCACCACCTGACCGGGCCGCCGGGACAGGCTCGAGGCGGCCACGCTGGTGGCGACGAACCCGCCTACGAAACCCGGCCCGTCCGGCTCGATCGCCACGACCACCACCGAGCCGCCGATCAGCAGGGTGAAGAGGGCGATGGTCAGCCAGGCCGGCCGGCCACGGGGCAGTTCGATGAGCAGACCGGCGCCACCGACGGCCACCGCCGCCGTCGCCGCGAGGGCGAGTACGCCGAGACCGGCTGCGTCCAGGCCCGGCCGGTCGCGCAGGGTCAGGCCCATCACGACGACGAGGAGCGCGATCCCGGTCGGCCGCAACCACCGAGGCACGGGTCGCCGGCGGTCCGTGTCGGCGCTGTCTGTGTCGGCGCCTTGCGGATCGGCACCTTGCGCACGAGATCGGGACGCGAAGGCGGTGGCCGAGAGCGGGTCAGCGGGCACGGCGACCACGGTAGTACGCCGTTCGCGGCAGGTCCTCCACCCACGGGTGGAGCCCGCGGGCGGCCACCGAGAAGGTTCCACCCGGACATCCACCCGTACGCCGACGCCGGAGAGGGCGCCCGCGCCGCACGCTGGGTCTCGTCCGATCCAGCCATGCAGCAAACCCATTCACCGAACGGAGAACGCGATGATCGCGCGGCTCGTCGTCATCGGCGCCGGCCTGCTCGTCACCGGGCTGACCCATCTCTTCGGCAGATCCACCTGGACCGCGGTCCTGGGCGGTGCTCTGCTCGCCGTCGCCGGCGGTCTCGGCGTCGTCCGGTACCGGCGGGGCCTTCCCCTCACCCGGTTGGGCGGTGGCCGCCGATGAACACCTCCCCCACTTCGGCCCGGCAGGCAGCCTCGAACCAACCAGGCATGCCGAACCGAACTGACCAACCGACCGAGCTTCCCCGGTCCGCCTCCCGCCCGTCCCTGCGCCGGTTGCTCCCACGCATCGCCGTCAACGCCGGCTTGCCTCTGGTGGTCTTCGCGGTGGTACGCCCCCACGTCGGCAGTGACGTACTCGCGCTCGCCGTCGCCGGTGGCGTACCACTTCTCGGCACCCTCGTCACGTTCGTGCTGCGACGACGTCTCGACGTGGTCGGCGCGGTCGCGCTGGCGGGCTTCGGCCTGGCCCTGGCGATCTCCGCCCTGTCCGGCGGCAACCGGATCGTGCTCGAACTCCAGGACTCCCTGGTGACCGGTCCACTCGGGCTGTTGTTGCTCGGCTCGGCCGCCGTGGGCAGGCCGCTCCACCTGGTGCTCCTGCGGATCCTCGCCGCCCGCGACCCGCGGATGCGCGGGGCACTGTCGGACCCGGCCCGGCGGCGTACGTCGGCGATCTTCACCGTCCTGCTCGGCTCCACGCTGACAGCCCATGCCGGCGTCCTGCTGGTCCTGGCCCTCAGCGTGCCGACGGGAACGTTCCTCGCGTTGTCCCGCCCGGTCGGGCTGGCCGTGCTCGCGGTGGGCGTGGGTGCGATGTGGTGGTACCGCGCCCGGCTGCGCAACCGCTCCTCCTGATCGGCGGGACCGCGGGGATCGCCCAGGCCTGCGGAGTCGGCCCGGCTGGGACGGCGGGTTTTGCGCGCGCCGAGCGGGCCTGCCTGTCCGGGCCGTCGGGGCACGGCCTAACGTCGCAGGTATGACCGCTGCTTTCGACGACCTTCTCGCCGCGAACGAACGTTACGCCGACGACTTCCAGTTCGCGGGATTCGACGGGTTCGCCCACGCGGGCGTGGGCCTCGTCACCTGCATGGACTCCCGCCTCGACCCCCTCGGCATGCTGGGACTGCGGCCCGGCGACGCCAAGATGGTGCGCAACCCCGGCGGGCGAGTCACCCACCAGGCGCTGTTGGCGCTCATCCTGGGTGTCAACCTACTGAAGGTCGAGCGGATTCTCGTGATACCGCACACCCGCTGCGCGATGGCCTCGGCCACCGAAGCCGAGTTGCGTGCCCGGGTCGGCGAGGCGAGCGGGCAGGACGCGTCGTGGGAGACGTTCGGCGCGATTGCCGACCAGGAGAGCCAACTGCGAGACGACGTGACCCGCGTACGCACCCACCCGCTGATTCCGGAGTCGGTCGCCGTCGGCGGTTTCCTGTACGACGTCGACACCGGGCGGCTGCGCCACATCGTGTGACCCGCGATTCAGCCTCCGGTCACGACCAACAGGGCACGAGGACGGCCGAGGACGACCTACCGCCGTTCTGAGGAGTTACGTCCCCTCGTCGGCGAGGTCGAGCTGCAGGGGCGTGCCGTGCATCACGGCGTCGGCCACCGGCGAGCGGCGTTCGGCGAGGCGTACCAGATCGGCGAGTTCCTCCCTGCTGGCGTCCCCCTCGACATGCAGCATCATCCGGATGCTCTGGTAGCCGGGGCGAACCTCCTCCGACATGCCGAGCAGTCCCCGCAGGTCGATGTCGCCGTCGAGTTCGGCATCCACCCGAGTGAGGGTGATCCCCCGGGCCGCAGCGTGGTAGACGAGCGTGGTGGTGACACATCCTGCGAGTCCGGCGAGGAGGTACTCCACCGGGTTGGCGCCCCGGTCCTCACCGAGCAGTGCCGGGTGTTCGTCCTTGTCGTAGACGAAGTACGTCTTGTCCCGGCGGTGTGTCGTACGGGCGCCGTCGAAGTCGGCGACGACCGCCCGGTTGTGTGCACCGTGGACCCAGAAGTTGCTGAGCCGGAAGTTGAACTTCGCGATCGCCGGATCCTGTTCGATCGCGGTGATGGTCTGGAACAACCTGCCCGCGTCCACCCCGTTGACGACCTTCTCGGCGGTTGTCGTCGTCATCGACTCCCGCTCCCTTCGGACTGCGTCGTGGTTGACTGTTCCTTTCACCGCAACCAACCGTTGACGGGCGGGGAAGTGCCACCCGGGCCGCCGTACGGAGGACCTTGGACTCTTTTCGGTCGCTGCGACTCCTGCAGCACCGTTCGCTGCTCCGCCGGAGCCTGCGGCGGCGTCACCCGCACGGCGCCGGCGCTGCGGTCGAAGTGGTCGAGCACCTCGCCCAGCCGCTCACAGGTGCGTTCGATCTCCCTTCTCGCCCGGTCACGTTCGATGATCGCGACGGACAGCAGCAGTCCGGTCAGAGCGACCGCCCCGTCGAACATCTGCAGGATCATCATCGTGTCGAACAACCCACGTCCGGCGAACGGCCCGATGCCGTGGACCGCCGTGTAGATCGCGGCGGCCGAGGCGAGCAAGGCGACCGGTGCGGCACCTGGCAGCTGGAACCTCCAGGCAGCCCAGACCAGCAGCGGAAAGGCGAGGAAAAGGATGCCGAACATACGCGCACTGACCAGCACGACCACGAACGCGGCGGCGAACAGCGCGATGACTTCCAGCAGCATCCCCGTGGAGATGGTGCGCCGCCACGGAACCTTCACGGCGGTCAGCAGCAGCGGCCCGACGGTCAGGATGCCCATCGCGTCGCCGGTCCACCAGGTCAGCCAGGTCGGCAGGAAGTAGCTCGGCTCGGTCGCGCCGACAGCGACCCGGATGACGGTTCCGATGGTCGAGCTGATCAACATGCCGCCGAACGCGGCGAGGAACACCAGCGCGAGCGCGTCCCGCAGCCGATCCAGTTCGATCCGGAAACCGACCTTACGCAGTGCGCGGTACGCCACCACGCAGGCGAGTGTGGTTCCGGCCGCGGTGAGCAGAGCGACGGCCGGAGGGCCTTGGGTCGACTCGACGAGGAGGGCACCGAGAAGGATTCCGGGCCACACCTGCGGGCCGAGCAGTAGCAGGGCGACCAGTGCGATCCCGGTCGGCGGCCAGAATGGGCTGATCTGTCCTTTGACCAGACCGACCATGAGCCCCAGTTGCGCCGATCCGTAGAAGGCGGCCGCAACAGCGAGGATCTGCAGCCCAACGATCACAACCCGTCGGAGCCTGGGGAAGCGCTCCATGACAGGTCACCCTACGCGTGAACCATCGGCAGCAGGAAGGGCGTCCACTCTCGGGACGCGCCCTCTTTCACCACCAATTACGCTCCTGTGCGTACGCCTCGGACCGAGTACATCGCGGGCAGTTCGTCGCGCAGGCCGTCCCGGTCGACGTTCGGCAACGGCATGCCACCGGCCCGGGCAGGGAACTCGTGCAGGAACTCGATCGCGATTCCGGCGCGGACGAGTGCGGTCACCACCTCGCCGAGGGTGTGGGTCCACTCCCGCGACTCCTGGTGTGCCAGTCCGGCGTCGGAGACCGCGTACGAGCCGTCCGCGACGACGACGGTCGGCTCCGGGCGGCCGAAGTAGCTGCCGTGCAACGTCAGACCGTCCTCCGCGCTGCCGGACTCCGATAGCGCGAGTGCCAGCGGGTGGTAGTCGAGCACATAGAGCACCCCGCCCGGTCGGAGAAGTCGCGCACACGTGGCCGCCCAGGCGTCCAGGTCGGCGATCCACATCAGTACGCCCTTGGACAAGAACACCACGTCGTAGGTGTCGTCCAGGTGGTCGGCGGCGGCCAGCACGTCACAGATCACGAACTCTGCCTCGGTGCTCGTACGGTTCGCGAGGTCACGGGCGATGCCGATCGCCTGGTCGGAGAAGTCGACGCCGGTCACCCGGGCGCCCTCGCGTACCCAGGACAGCGTGTCCAGACCGAAGTGGCACATCAGGTGCAGCAGGCTCTTGCCGGTGACGTCGCCGACCTCGGCGAGCTCGAGTTCGCCGAGCGTCCCGGTCCCGCGCAGGAAAGAGTCCACGTCGTAGTAGTCCGACGCGGCGTGCAGCGGAGCGAGCTCGTTCCACATGGCCTGGTTGACGGTCGTGTGCTGGTCCATGCGGCCGACCTTCGCACAGTCGCCGAAGTTGAGGCGACTCGATTTTCCCTGGCCACCGAGCCGCCGGCCCATCCGGTGCAAAAGCCTGGCCTGCCGCGACGCGTCGTCCGGGAGTAGGCCGTCCAGAGCGGCGAAGAAGGTCCGCGCCGGTGCCGCCCTCCAGAAGCATTACGGGTTCCGCAGAAGGGCCGGCGGATAACGGACGTGGTGTTCGGTCTCCGGTGTCACCCACCCAGCCGCCCGGCAGGCAGGTCGCGCAGTCGGCGCAGCGGCGTGGCCACGAGGAGCACCCCGCTCAGCGCGAACACAGTGAGCATCACCCACAACGCCGTCCGTACGCCGAACGCGTTGCCCAGCGCCCCCGCGAAAAGTGCACCCAGCGGAATGGCACCGAAGTTGACGACCTGCACGCTGGTGGAGACCCGGCCCATCAGCTCGGCCGGCACGTAGCTCTGCACGAAACCGGAGAAGACGACATTGCCGGCCACGACTCCTGCCACGATCGCCACACTGGCAATGGCGAACAGCACCAGCCCGAATCCCCGGTTCGCGCATGGGATCAACAGCCCGAGCGGCGCCAACCCGACCTTGCCCAGCAGGACGACGCGTGCGCTGCCGAGCCGAGTCGACATCCGGCGGGCCACCGCGGCGCCGAGAACGCCGCCCACACTGGTGATCGCGAGGAGCACACCGGTCGCACCGGCACTGAGTCCGACGTCCCGGACGAGGAACAGCACCAGCAGTGACTGGTATCCCGTCAATGCCAGGTTGGCGACGCATCCGTAGAGCGTGTTGCCACGCAGCAACGAGTCGCGGGCCACCAGGCCCAGGCCCTCGCGAATCTCCGTACGCAGCCGGCGCCGGGTGCGGGGGCGGACCTCCTCGGTGGTTCTCATCCGGGTCAGGCACACGGCCGACACGGCGAACGTCGCGGCGTCGAGCAGCAACCCACCGAGCGCCGAGGCGACCTGGGCGAACAGACCGGCCACGCCCGGGCCGGCGAGGTTGGCCACCTGCTCGCTGCCCTGCAGCTTGGCGTTGGCCTCCAGCAGATGGACGGGCCGGACGACAGCGGGCAGGTACGCGCGGTAGGCGGTGGCGAAGAAGACCTTCGCGGTGCCGGCGACGAGCGCGACCAGAGCCAGCTGGACGATGGTGAGCCGGCCCAGCGCCGCCACCAGCGGAACGCTCAGGAATGCGGCCATCGACACCCAGTCCGCGACGAGCATGATGCGCCGTCGCGAGCCTCGGTCCACCCAGGCGCCCGCCGGCAGACCGATGACCAGCCACGGCAGCCAGGCCGCGGCGGCCAGAACGCTGACGGCGAACGGTGGTGCGTGCAGAGCGGTGACGGCGACCAGCGGCAGCGCCACGGTGGTGACGGAGCTGCCCAGGCTGCTGATGCTCTCGCCGATCCACAGCAGCCGGAACTCCCGGTCGCGCAGCAACCCCAGGCGGCCTGCCGGGGCCGTCGTGGACGCAGGCGATTCTGTGGACGCAGAGGATTGGGTGGACGCAGAGGATTGGGTGGTAGTCATGGGCGGGCCGGTACCGCCCGCGCGAACGTGAAGACCGTCTCGCGTTCCTGCCCGTCGTCGGGGATCTCGCGTTCGGCCCACTTCTCGACCAGTGCCATGACCTCCCGGCCGAACTCCGCCAGCTCGGCGTCGGTGACCCGCAGCCACCCCTCGGTCGAGAACGGACCCAGCGGCCAGCGTTCCTGCTCCGACTGCGGCTGGTCGGCCCAGCGGCGGACGTGTCCGGTCTGGCGTTCGAGGTTGAGCGACTCGACGGCTCGGGCAACCGCGTCACCGGCCGCGTCCTCGGCGAAGTCGGCCGAGGACCAGCACAGCGACGGCGTGGCCCGGCGCCACCACCGTTCCCTCCGGTCCTTCGCCAGCTCCGGCGCCTCCTCGATCAGCCCGGCCGCGGCCAGGGCGCGAACGTGGTGACTGACGTTGCCGACGGCCTCACCGGTCTTCTGGGCGAGGGTGCTGGCGGTGGCCGGGCCGTCCACCTTCAACAGGTCGAGGAGCCGGCGGCGCACCGGATGAGCCATGGCGGCGAGGACGCGGGAGTCGACGATGGACGGCTTGGGTTCGGACATGGGGGCGAGCCTAGACGCACAAGAGGATTCGTACAACTTCTCTTGTACGAATATTCTTGTGCTTTTTCTGGCCGCGCGGCCAGGAGACGGGCAAACCGGGAAGAAGGCCACCGGCCACCCGGCGGGCCCTGCGATAATCCCGCGGTGACCTTCACCGACAACCCGTCCACGACCTCCGCCGCGCACGGGTCGACCGCCGGTGCGCACGGGTCGACCGCCGCCGAACTCCTCACCGCCCACGACGCCCAGGTCCGGGCCACCGTGGCCGCCCGCATGCCGCTCACGTGGGCCTCGCACCCGGACGGCCGGGTGCTGCGGGTGACCACCCCGCACCGCGCCTTCGTGTTCTCCGACGGGCTGGCCGGCGCGTCGGCGGAGGAGGTGGAGGGCTACGTCGAGCGGGCGCGGGACTTCTTCGCCGAGCGGAACGAAGCGGTGGAGTGGAAGTACTACAGCAACGACCACCCACGGCTGCGCGGCTTCCTGGGGGCAGCCGGCTTCCGGCCCGAGGACGAGGAGTCCGTGGTCGTCGGCCGGGTGCCCGACGTGCTGGACGCCGGGCAGGTGCCGGAGGGCGTCACGATCCGGCCCGTCAGCGAACGACGTGACCTGGACCGGATCGCAGCGATGGAGTCGGAGGTCTGGTCCCAGGACTGGGCCTGGCTGGCCGACGACCTGGCGGACCGCGTCGCCGGCAGCCCGGACGACATCGCCGTCCTGGTCGCCGAGGCCGACGACGCCGCCGACCGCGCTGCTCCCACGGTGGTGGCCGCGGCCTGGCTGGTGGTGATGCCGGGCACCAGGTTCGGCGGCCTGTGGGGCGGTTCGACGCTTGCCCGGTGGCGCGGGCGGGGCATCTACCGGGCGCTGGTCGCCGAGCGCGCGCGGATCGCGCAGGCCAAGGGACTGGAGTTCCTTCAGGTGGACGCGTCCGAGGACAGCCGGCCGATCCTCGAACGCCTGGGCATGTTCAAGGTCGCCACCACCACGCCGTACGTCTGGACTCCGCAGGCGTCATGACCGTGCACCGGCTGTCCCGCACGGAGGCTCGCCGCGTCGCCGTACGCGCGCAGCGCCTGCTGGTGCGCTGGCTGAAGGTCGATCCCGTCCTGCCCGGTTGAGCGTCCGGTGTGCCTGGGTAAGCGGCGTTCGTGGTGTTGCTGACCGCGCCCGCGACGTACGCCGACCTGGTGGCGGCCCGGACCCAGATGGCTCTGTCCCTGGGCTGGCACATCATCCTCGCCTGCCTGGGCGTCGGAATGCCGGCGATCACGTTGATCGCGGAGTGGCGCGGACATCGCACCGGTGATCCTGCCTACCGGATGCTGGCGCGGCGCTGGGCGCGTGCCATGGGCGTGCTCTTCGCGGTCGGCGCGGTGTCCGGCACCATTCTGTCGTTCGAAATGGGTCTGTTGTGGCCGGGCCTGATGGGCGTCTACGGACAGGTCATCGGTCTGCCGTTCGCCATGGAGGGCGTGGCGTTCTTCATCGAGGCGATCTTCCTGGGCATCTACCTGTACGCCTGGGATCGGCTGAGCCCCGTCAAGCACCTGTTGACGGGAATACCGATCATCGTCGCCGGGGTCGCCAGCGCGTTCTTCGTCGTCTCGGCGAACGCCTGGATGCAGCAGCCGACCGGGTTCGACGTGGCGCACGGCAGGGTCGTCGCGGTCGATCCGTGGGCGGCGATGTTCAACCTGTCGACACCTCCGCAGACGACGCACATGATCCTGGCGGCGTTCATGGTCGCGGGGTTCGGCATCGCCGGTGTCCACGCGGTCGGGATGCTTCGTGGTCGCCACGACCGCTACCACCGACTGGGGTTCCTGCTGCCGTTCACGGTGGCCGCCGTCGTCACGCCGGCCCAGCTCGTCGTCGGTGACTGGGCTGCCCGCTTCGTCGCCGACAACCAGCCGATCAAGCTCGCCGCGATGGAAGGACTGTTCCGGACCGGACGCGGCGTGCCGCTGAGTGTGGGCGGCTTTGCTGTCAACGGTGAGTTGCGAGGCGCCATCGAGATTCCGTACGGACTTTCCCTCCTCGCGCACGGGAGAACGAACGCCGAGGTCATCGGCCTCGACCAGGTCCCACCGAGCGACTGGCCGCCGGTCAACATCGTGCACCCGGCGTTCGACCTGATGGTCGGGATGGGCATGGCGTTGCTGTTGCTGTCGGCGTGGCTCGGGTGGACGTGGTGGCGGCGGCGAGACCTGCCACGCACGCGGTGGTTCCTGCGCGCGGCATCGCTCGGCGGGGTCGCCGCCGTGGTGGCACTGGAGGCCGGCTGGACGGTCACCGAGGTCGGCCGGCAACCGTGGATCGTCTACGGCGTCATGCGTACCGCCGATGCGGTCAACCCCGCTCCGGGACTGGTGTGGGGCTTCGTGCTGGTGTTCGCGGTCTACGTCGTGCTCACAGTGGCGACGGTGTACGTACTGCGCCGGCTGTCCCGGGACTCGCCCGCGCCGACCGCGCCGCAGGAACACGACGTCGCCGGGTACCCGGTCGCCTGAGGCCTGCCGATGCCCCTCGTCGACGTCATCCTCGCGCTGGTCTGGATCGGCCTCACGGCGTACGTGTTGTTCGCCGGGGCGGACTTCGGTGCCGGCGGGTGGGACCTGCTCGCCGGTGGCGCCGAACGCGGCCGGAGGCAACGCGGCCTGATCGAGCACTCCATCGGGCCGGTGTGGGAAGCCAACCACGTATGGCTGATCTTCGTCATCGTGCTGCTGTGGACGGGTGTTCCGCAGGTGTTCGCCGCCGTGTTCTCCACCCTGTACATCCCGCTCACCCTTGCGGCGCTGGGGATCATCGCCCGCGGGTCGGCGTTCGCGTTCCGCAAGGTGAGCACCCGGCTGTGGCAGCGACGGCTGTTCGGCGCGACGTTCGCGTTCTCGTCGGTGGTGACGCCGTTCTTCCTCGGCACCGTCGCCGGGGCGATCGCGTCCGGCCGGGTGCCGCCCGGCATCGCCGCCGGCAACCTGGTCACCAGCTGGCTCAACCCGACGTCGATCGTGACGGGAGCCCTCGCCGTGGGCACCGGCGCCTACCTCGCTGCCGTCTACCTCACCCGGGACGCGGAGCGTGCCCACTCCCCCGCACTGGCCGAGTCGTTCCGTCGTCGTGGGCTGGTCACGGGAGTCGTCGTCGGAGTGGTAGCGGCGGTGGGGCTGGTCGTGCTGCATGCCGACGCACCGAGCCTGTTCACCGAGCTCACCTCCGGCCGGGCGCTGCCTTTGCTCGTCCTGTCGGTCGCCGCCGGGTTGGCCTCGCTCGTACTGCTCTGGCTGCGGGTGTTCGTAGCCGTACGGATCACCGCCGCGGCCGCGGTCGTCGGCCTGTTGTGGGGTTGGGGTGTCGGGCAGTTTCCACGGCTACTGCCGGGGGTGACGGCCCGGCAGGCGGCGGCGACCGACGCCGTACTCGCCGCCACGATCGGCGCGGTCGCCGTCGGCGCCCTCCTGCTCGTTCCGTCGCTGTGGTGGCTGTACGCGACGTTCCAGCGCGGCTCGCGTCAGGAACCGGCCTCCGCCTCGGATCAGGAGTCGACGTAGGCGCTGGACTGTAGTTGGTACATCCGGCGGTAGCGGCCGTCGAGCGCCATCAGCTCGTCGTGGCTGCCGTTCTCCACCAGCCTGCCGTCGTGCAGGACGAGAATCCGGTCGGCCGAACGCACCGTCGAGAAGCGGTGGGAGATGAGGACGACGGTACGACCGGCGCGCAGGCCCTCGATCGTCTCGAACAGCGCGGCCTCGGCCTCGGCGTCGAGGGAGGCGGTCGGCTCGTCGAGCACGATGAAGGACGCGTTCCTGAACAGCACTCTGGCGATCGCCACCCGTTGCCACTGCCCGACGGACAGGTCGGCCCCGCCCTCGACCTCCATGCCGAGTGGCGTGTCGAAGCCGTCGGGCAGCCGCCGGAGGAAGTCGTCCGCGCCCGCCTGCTCGGCGCTGTCCTCGATCGCTGCCCGGTCCAGGTTGCGTTCGATGTCGCCCACGGCGATGTTGTCCGCCGCGGAGAACCAGTAGCGGCCGAAGTCCTGGAACACCACGCCCACCTCGGACAAACCACCGTCGCCGGCGAGCTCGGACATCGGACGGTCGTTCCAGTGGACGGCACCGTCGGTCGGCTCGTACAGACCGCACAACAGCTTGGCGAGCGTGGTCTTGCCCGAGCCGTTGTGGCCGACGATCGCGATCACCTCACCGGCGGCGATGTCGAAGCTCACCTGGTCAAGTGCCGGCCTGGCCGCGGACGGATAGCTGAACGAGACGTCTCCGACCACCAGCCTGGCCAGTGGTTCCACCTCGGCCGGGTGCGAGGCCCGCCTGATGCGGCCGGCACGCTCGAAGTGCTCGACCCGGTCTCGGAGCTCGACGAAATCCTGGAGGTGCAGCCCGTGTTCCATGGTCTGCGCCAGGCTGGTCGCGGCCTGCTGGGACCGGTTGGCGAGCAGGAGTACGGCGACGCAGGCGGTGGCGGCGGATCCGAGCGTGAGGTCGCCGCGACGTACGAAGTGCAACACGAGCAGGATGACACCGCCGAGTACGACCGAACCGACCAGGCTGCCCACGGCGGAGCGGCGGACGAACCTGCGGACGAGCGCGGAGATGCCCTCGATCCGCTCGTCGTACAGCGTCGACCACCGCCGCAGGAGGTACGGCGCCAGCCGGTAGGCCCGTACCTCCGGTGCAGACTTCCGCTCGTTGGTGAGGTGTTCGATATGGAAGCGCGCGCGGTCGCCGGGGGTGTTGCCGAAGCTGAACGAGTACATCTCCTGACTGTTGGACTTTCCGGCCAGCCACAGCGGAACGCTTGCCAGCAAGGTGATCGGCACCAGCCATGGGCTCACGACCGCCAGCCCGACGGCGAGGCCGGCACTGCCCACGAGGGCGCCGAGCAACTGCGGCACCGCCATCGCGATCGGGATCGCACTCTGGACGCCGGTACGCGTCGCTCGCTGCAGCTTGTCGTGGAACGCCGGCGAGTCGAACTCCCGCAGCGGCACCTGGCCGGCCAGCCGGAGGATGACCTCGGCGCAGTACCGCACTGTGCGTTCGGCGAGCAGGCGGTGCATGCCCGCACCCGCCGCTCCCGCGAACGACACGGCTCCGGCGACTCCGATCGCGGCGGCGACCAGCCACCACGTCCGGCCGGACACATCCGCGGCACCGCCCTGGGCGATCAGCTCGTGCAGCAACTGGTTGCCGATCAGCACCAGCCCGGCCACACCCAGGCCCGACACCGCGAACAGGCAGACGACCGCCGCGAAGGCACCCCGGTCGGCCGCCGACACGATCGACACAGCTCGTACGAGGGCGATTCCGCGTGCGCGGCCCTCGGTGGCCGGCTCCACCTTCGGCGCACTCACCGTGCAGTCCTGCGCGAGGACTCACCGGTCGGCGGTTCGGTCGGGAAGCCCCACGCCGCGACGGCCACGGCCTTCGCACCCTTGGGCACGCCGCTCGGCCGGTGCTTGAACGGCTCGAGCAACTCCTGGATCTGCTGGCCGACCTTCTTCAGCTCCTCCGCGGTCATCCGGGTCCGGAACTCCATCTCGAAACCCGTCGCCTGCCACTTCTTCGGGTAGCCGGAGCGTTCGTTCACCCAGCGTTCGATCTGGCGCACCAACATCATGCGCATGCCCTGAACCATCGCCACCGCCGCGCGCCGCGCCTCGCCCTCCAGCTCCGCGTCGGGGATCATCAGCGCTCCGGTCGCGTCGCGCCATGGGCGGCTGCGTCCCTTGCCTCGTTCGGCCTCCACGACGAAGCCGTACTTCGCCAACGTACGAAGATGGAACGAGGTGTTCGCGGGGCTCTCGCCGATCCGCTCGCCGAGCTCGGTGGCGGTCAACGGCCCCTCCTCGCGGAGGATCTCCAGCACCTGAAGCCGAACCGGATGGGCCATCGCTCGCATCACCTTGGGATCACGCAGTACGCGCATCTCCGGGCCGGCTTCATCGGAAGACATGTTTCGAAAGTAGTGTTTCGAAACATTCGGCGTCAAGAGTCAAGATCCACTTCGTCTACGCGCCGCGAGCGGGCAGCTCCTTCGCGAGCCCGACGAGCTCCTGGTCGGCGTCGATCGTCGGACCGTCGGCCGGGGCATATCCGAGCCGCAGGTAGAACGCCAGCACCGATGTACAGCGTGTCCGCCGTCTGCCGCGTGCGAACCGCCCCGGCCATTCGCTCGGCCACCAGAGCGACGATCCCCGAGCTCTCCCCGATCTCCCGCGCCAACTCCGCCGCCGCCTGTCGCACAGTTACGCTCCGGAGGACACGAGCACAGAACCCGACGGTTGCCGGCCAGGGTACGGGTCGGCCACGCCGAGTGGACGCGGGACGGCGCGGCTACCCTCACCGGAGCAATGTCGGATCAGCAGGAACGGAGGCGCCGGCCGGTGGAGCGCAACGTGGCGAGCGAGGAGGACGTGTTCGCCCTGATGGACGCGCTGTTCGAGGCGGACGCGGACCGCTGGACCGCGCGGGGTGCCGGTTGGTGGGACGGTTTCTACGGCGACCGCGAGCGCGGCGTCCCCTTCTTCCGGGACGCGCCGGACGAGTCGCTGGTCGCCTGGCACTCGGCCGGTCTCGTACCCCACGAGGGTCGCGCCCTCGACCTCGGCTGCGGCCCCGGCCGCAACGCCGTCTGGCTCGCCCGCCAGGGCTTCCACGTCGACGCCGTCGACCTCTCCCCGACCGCGCTGGAGTGGGGGCGGGAGCGAGCGGCGGCAGCGAACGTCGACGTCAACTTCGTCCAGGCCAGCATCTTCGAGCTCGCCGAGGCGTTCACCGGCTACGACCTGGTGTACGACTCGGGCTGCTTCCACCACCTGCCGCCGCACCGCCGGATCAGCTACCACCGGCTGCTCGAACGCGCCCTCGCCCCCGCCGCCGCGTTCGGGCTGGTGAGCTTCGCGTGGGGTGCGATGGGATCGGAGGAGCCGGACGCGAACTTCTACCGCAAGGGATACCTCGGCGGAGGTCTTGCGTACCGCGAGGAGGATCTGCGCCGGATCTTCGGCTGGCTGCGGCCGGTGGAGGTGCGCCGCATGCAGGCGCAGGACGCCGACTCGGCGATGTTCGGCGAGAGCTTCCTGTGGGCGGGCCTGTTCGTGCGGTAACGGTTCCGGTCCAGGTTTCCCAAGCGCCGCGGCGGAGGCACAATTGAGGCGCGGCATCCCGCGCCCATGACGGTTCCACGAGCACGAGATCGGCGGTTGGCTTCCGGATGAACGACGACCTGGTCGACCGGCTCCTCGAGTGGGGGCGCATGGCGCTGTCCCGTCGAGGGTTCATCGGCCTCGGCGCCGGCGCGACCGCTGCCCTGCTCGACTCACGGGATTTCGGCTCCGTCGGTGACGCCCGCAAGGACGAGCACCCCGCACTGCAGGCGGCGCTCGACCGCGCCGTCGCGGGCCCGAGTCCACGGCCGCTGCTCATCCCGGCGGGCACCTACCAGCTCAGCAAGCCACTACAGGCGACCGGCCCGCTGGAGATCCGCGGCGACGGCCCGGAGCGGACCGTGCTCCTCGCTCCACCCCACTCGCCGGCCATCTCGGTCGGCACGCTGTCCCACGGCCAGCCGAGTGGCATGGTCCTGCGTGACTTCACCGTCCGGTCCTCGTCGACCTCCCGCGAGCCGATGGTCGACATCCGGCAGTACGGCCGGAAGTGGATCGTCGACCGGGTCAATTTCGACGCCGCGTTCGGCGACCGTACGGGCATCCGGGTCTGGTCGAGTTGGGTGGGCTCGATCCGCGACTGCAGCTTCTACCGGTTCGGCGTCGAGGGTGTCCGGGCCGAGCGCGCCGCCATCGTCGTCAAGCCGCAGTCGCTGCCGACCGGCAACGGCCCGATCAACAACGTCGCCATCTCCGACTGCGCGTTCGAGCGAGTGCAGGCGGGCATCGACCTGCACGACCTCGAGGAGACCGGCAAGAGCACGGTCATCCACGCCGTGGAGATCCGCAACCCGCGGTTCAAGAACTCCAGCGTCAAGGGACCGGTCGCCAACTCCATCGGCATCCGGGCCAACTCCACGTCCACCTTCAACGTCGTGGTCACCGCGCCGTTCTTCGAGGACTTCGCCATCGGCGTCTCCGTCCGCGGCTGGGGCTGGGCGATCACCTCGCCGTTCGCGCAGTCCGCCGACACCGTGGTCGAACTGGTGACCGGTGGCGGCCACAGCATCACCGGTCTGGTCCTGGACGGCGCCGCGGCCAACGCCATCGGCACCGGCGTCCGCTGCCGTTCCGGCGTCACCGGACGATGCGAGCTGCACCTGTGGAAGAGCCTGCACGGGCGGAAGTACCTCACCCACCCCTGGGTCGACGACACGAAGGGCAAGCTCGTCGTCATCCCGGCCTGAGCCGGCTGGGGTATGAGCCGTCGAGACCTGAGCCGCTAATTGGATTGCGACCTGCCGGGGTACGGCCGACGATCGTTCGATGCGCAACCCATGGTTCATCGACGAACTCGCCCACGCCGGGCCCGAGCACCTCGACCGCGACTTCGTCGCCGGGTTCGACCGCAAGCAGGGCCACCCTGACCCGTCGGAGGACCTGGACGCGCTGGCCGCCCACGGCGTCGACGCCGGCGCGACCGTGGTGGATCTCGGCGCCGGCACCGGCCAGTTCGCGCTGGCCGCGGCCGGGCGGTTCGCCCGGGTGGTCGCCGTGGACATCTCGCCGGCAATGGTCTCCAGCCTGCGCGAACGCGCCGAGGAGCGGGGCCTGTCGAACGTGGAGTGCGTGCGGGCGGGATTCCTGTCGTACGACCACACCGGTCCACCCGCCGACGCCGTCCACACCCGGCATGCGCTGCACCAACTTCCGGACTTCTGGAAGACGCAGGCACTCAACCGGATCGCCGCCGCGCTGCGCCCGGGCGGGGTGCTGCGGGTACGTGACCTGATCTACGACTTCCGTCCGGACCAGGCGGGCGAGTTCTTCGACACGTGGCTGGCCGGCGCCGTGGACGACCCCGCGGCCGGCTACACGCGCGACGACTACATCGAGCACATCCAGACCGAGCACAGCACCTATCGCTGGCTGTTCGAGCCGATGCTGGCGGCCTGCGGCTTCGAGATCGTCGACGTGAAGTACGCCGGCTCGATCTACGGCGCCTACACCTGTGTCAAGCGATGACTGACACCGAGGTGCTGGGGATCGATGTCAACCGCACCTTGCTTCGGCGGTGGGCCGGTTGGCTGGCGCCGGTCTGCCAGCCGTTCTTCCTGACCGCAACCGAAGCGGCCGAGCTCGGGCTCACGCCGGACCCCGCGCGTGAGTTGTCGCCTGAGCTTCGAGACACGTACGAGGTCTGGAATGTCGCCAAGGGGCTGGAGGAAGTGTGGCTCGACGAGGAGGCCTTTCACGCCCTCCCGCGCGACGGCCACATCTGGACGCCGTACTCCCCCGCTACGTCAGCGAGGACCAGCTTCCCTGCAATCGTCGTTCGGTCCCGGAGGAGGTGTGGCGCGCGGCCGCGACCGTACTCCCCCATGCCCGCGCGCTCAGCGGAACCTTCGCCGGCGGGAGCAGGGGAAACTCCGCCGACACCGGCGCGACGTACTACTCCGCCACCGTCATGGCCGCGGCAGGCGTCCGGAACGCCGCCGACGAGCCCTTCGAAGCCTGGCTGACGTCCCGCTGCACGGCGGGAGGCGGCGACGACCTGCCGGGCACGGTGCTGGTGTGGCGCGACGCCGACGGGGCCGCCACGCACGCGGCCGTCACCCTCGGCGGTGGCTGGGCGCTGCACAAGCCAGGGCAGGAATGGCTCAGTCCGCGCCAGGTGCTCACGGTGGACGACCTCATCCGTCTCGCTCCCCCGGGCCTCAGCCTGCACCGGCACTCCCTGCGGTAGGTCCCCAGCGCCGGGGATCGGACGTGCAACAGTTCGGCGGACTCCGGCGTCTCGGGCGTAGAGACGGGAGGAGAGACGGTGGATGAGGAGATCGGGAGCTACGAGCTGTTCGTGGCGAACCGCGCCCAGGCGTTGCTCCGCTACGGATACGTGCTCACGGGGAACCCGCACGACGCCGCCGACCTGATGCAGGAGGCGCTCGTACGACTGCGTACGGCATGGCCCCGGGTCCACAACAAACGCGAGCCCGAGTCGTTCGTACGTACGACGATGGCTCGCCTGCACGTCAGCATCTGGCGACGGATGCGGCGCGAGAAGCTCGTCGCCGCCACGCCCGAACAGGCGTACGTCGACAACTCCCACGAGTCGACCGAGCTTCGCGACGCCATGTGGGAGGCGCTGAGCACGCTGCCGCGACGACAACGTGCCGTGGTCGTGCTGCGCTACTACGAATGCCTTACCGACCAGGAGATCGCGGAGGTGCTGAACATCTCCCGCGGAACGGTACGCAGCCAGGCGGCCAGGGCGCTGGAGAAGCTGCGGTCCCGCGTCGGCGAGTCCGCTGATCTGGTCGACGTCGGTACGAAGGAAGGAAAGCTGCGATGACCCGGCAGGTGGAAAACCAACTTGTACGCTCCCTCGAGGCCGCGGCCGGCCGTGCGCCCGCACCCGAACCCGGCCTGCTCAATCACCTCGAACGCAAGGGGCGGCGCAGGCAGCAGCGCGCGCAGGTCGCCCTCGCGGGCGGGGCCGCGCTCGCCGTGATCGCCGGATCGGCGGTCGCCCTCAACGTACGCGAGGAGCCCGGAAACACGAACCTCGCGCCGGCCGGCGTACCCGCCGCGGCGACCAAGAAGCCGGACCCCGCACCGAACAACCCCGCGGCCAAGCCGATCGAGCAGTTGTGGCCCGGCGCCGTACACAGCATTCCCAACCGCCTTCCCGACGGACGGAAGTTCCGTCCGCAGACCATGGTCGACTCGCACACTGTGTTGATCTCGGTCGACGCCGGCTTCGAGCAGGCCGGCGAACTCCGGTTGTACGACCTCACGAACAGGACCTCCCGCAAGGTCACCACCGTGCCCACGCCGAAGAACGCCAGGATCTTCGCGTCGGACTTCACCGTCGGCGAGGGCCACGTGGCGTGGTGGACGGCCAGTGACGACAACGGCCAGACGAGCATCGAACTCTGGGCGGCCCCACTGGCCGGTGGCGACACCTATCGCGTCGCCCAGGTGTATGCCGAGGATGGCGTGCAGCCCATGTCGGTCACGATCGACAACGGAGAGGTCTACTGGTCCCTGAAGAAGGGCGGGGTCTACCAGGCGCCGCTGTCCGGCGGAGACGCCGAACTCCTCAAGGGAACCGAGAAGTCCGCCCTGGTGCAGTGGCCGTGGGTGGGAAGTCCGCTGCAGAAGACCATGCTCCCGTCCGGGACGGACGTACCCGACGAGGTTGCGTACGAGACGTTGCGAAACGTCAAGACGGGTGAAGTACGCACCGCCGCCAAGCGGTCCGGCGTCTGGACCTGCCGGGTGCAGTGGTGCGTCGGCTACTCCAAGGAGGGCGGCGCCGCGCAGCGCCGCGACGGAACCGGCCGTCGTGAGCTCGACGCGGTGAGGACCTCTCTCGGGTTCGGCATCCAGCCGGCGCGGGACCGTTTCGTCCTCCTCCCCGGCGCGAAGTCCGTCATCTACGACCTCGAGAGCGGGAAGGCCGGCCGGACCGCGGCCTCCGACGACGGCGGCTTCCGCCTGATGTACGACGATCAGCTCTACTACGTCCAGACCAAGACGGGTTACCAGCTGATCGACATGGCAGCGATCGAGGCGGCAGAGCAGTCCCGCTAGTCCAGCGTCGGTCGAGGCCCAGCTACGCGGATGTCGGGTGGTCGGAACGCGCAGGCGTTCCGACCACCCGTCCGTACGTGAGCCACAGCGGCTCGACCACCACTGGTCGCTTTCGTTCCGACCGCAATCCCGTTGCGGCCAATGGCAGCTCCTGCCCATAATGCGGACCGCCGCTGCCGGTCACGCGAGGAGGCCCGTTGGACAGCCATTCGGCTTGGACCCGGTGGAGTCGCACGCTCGAGGCGGCGATCCGTGCCGATCCCCGGATGGCTCAGACGGCCGACCTCGTGGTGCTGCAGGGCGGCGAGCTGATCCACCGCGCCTCGTACGCTGCCGGACGACTCCGGGACTGCTTCTCGATGACCAAGTCCGTACTAGCGATGTTGGTCGGCCTCGCGGTCGACAGCGGCGCCGTCACAATCGACGAGCAGGTCGAGGACGATGCCACGGTTCGGGACTTTCTGACCATGACTCGAGGCGTCGCGAGCGAGCTCGAGGACGTCGACCGGGTGATGGAGCTTCCGTCCGGGTGGGAACAGGCGATCCGTGGCCGGGAGCGCCGTTGGGCACCGGGCACGCGGTTCTGTTACGACAACGAAGCCGCGCACCTACTGGCGATCTGGTTGAGCAGGCGAGTCGGTGACCTCGAGAAGTACGCCGCCGAGCGTCTCTTCGGTCCCCTGGGGATCGACGAGGCGGAGTGGCTGCGCGACCCCGAGGGTCACTGCTTCGGGGCGGCACACCTTCGGCTCTCCGCAGACTCCTTCGCCAAACTGGGGCAACTTCTTCTTGACGGCGGTACGACGAGCACGCAGAGACTCCTCGATCCTGCCTGGGTGCGTGCGACCACGACAGCCTGGACCCCGGGCGGTCCGCCGGAGAACACGGCGTACGGCTACCTGACCTGGGTGACAGCTGACGGCTTCTTCTTCGGCGGCTGGGCCGGACAGCACACCAGCGTCTTCCCGACGTACGAGCTCGTCGTGGTCACCACAGGTCTGCCGAGCCTCCTTCCGGTTGACTGGATGCCGGCTCGCGCGGCCGTACTCGCCCACCTGCCCACGCCAGGTGCCGGCACCTGAGATGGCACCATGACCGCGTGACTGGTTCCGTCTCCGAAGGATCTCATCCACACTCACGAGGAACACGAACTACGTGTCGGCTACGAACCACCGCGCCTGGCTTCCCACGACTTCACGATGCGCCCCTGGACGCGCGAGGAACTGGACGAACGCCTTCGGTTGGCTGGGTTCCGGGTGCAGAGCATCGCTGAACTGAACGACCGAGGATCCAATGATCGACTGCTCTGTCTGGCGATCCTGGACGATGCTCCTGCGTGATCGAGGCGCATGACCGACCTTGCCTGGTCGTACGCCAATCCCGGTCGGCCGCCGAGAATCCGGTTGCCGCTCAGGCCAGACTCTCGCCACGCTGGCCGTATGGACCGTCGTGATCCGCTGGTCGACGCGCGTGATGTCGTCATCGAACTCTTCCCACACGCCCGGTGGGCAATGCTCTGCGGCAGCGTTCTCACCTCACACCGCACGGCTGGTTCCGACCTCGACATCATCGTTCTTCTCCCGGACGGTGATCCGCAGGCCCCCTGCCGGCTCCCGCCGCTACCGGGCCTGGCCGGTGGAGACGTTCGTGTACGACGAACAGAGCCTCGTCCACTATCTGGCGAAGGAGCTACCGAGCCGCCGGCCAAGCTGAGTGCGCGAACGTCCTCGCTGCCGGACCTGCACCGCTGACCGGCGCCGAGCGAGACGCCATCCGCTACAAGCTCACCGACCTGCTCGACGACCTGGCCCACGTCACGGACCGCGGTGAACGTACGGTGATCGCCACCGCCGCTTGGACCAGCGCCGCAGAGGCGGCCCTCGCGCTCGGCCGGCGATGGACCGGCACCGGCAAATGGCTGCTCAGGGAACTACGAGCGCACGAACCCGAACTCGCCGACCGGTGGTTGAGCTCCCACTCTGACCCGACAGCCATCGCCGGCTTCGTCCGTGACGTACTCGCCCATGCTGGTGGTCCGCTGTTCTCCGGCTACACGGTCGCGGGTGAACGTCCGTCGCACGCCTGAGGAGAGCGTCCGCGCGGTTCGGCCGGCCCACCTGGCTACGGGGCTCATCCCCGGCACGCATCAAGGCAGTGCGCGCGTGAGCCATACGTGCTCGCCGCGGTCATCGGTCGAGACGTGGCTGCGCTCGAAGCCGAGCTTCTCGAGGACCCGCAAGGACGGCGCATTCCACGGGCCCACCGTCGACCAGAGCCGGGTGCGCCCCGTCTCGATCGCGGCGTCCAAGACCGCCCTGGCCGCTTCGGTCGCGTAGCCGTTTCCATGTACGCGCTTGAACAACTCGTACGCGATCTCCGGCTCGTCGACGGTGGAGCGGCCGACGATGAGTCCGCAGTAACCGATGAAGTCTCCGACATCGTGGCGACGGATAGGCAACAGCGCGAGCCCGGTCTGCTCCGTCGCGGCGAGTTGCCTCGCGATGATCTCGCGGACGTCCTCGATCGTAGGCGTCCCGCCACCTCGTTCGGCGTGGAGCGCACGAACATCGTCGGCATCAGCGAGAGTCCATGGCCGCATGGTCAGCCGCTCGGTTTCCAGATGAAGCGACATCGGCTGGTACTCGGCCATGGCGCGAGCATAAACGAGTAGCGCGGGTGTCCTTCCGCTGGAAGGCTCGTTGTCCCATGTGGAAGGGGCTGGACTCGTGAGCGAGTTGCCTGGTGGCCGCATCAACAAAGTCGTCCGCGTCGGCGACACGGTGAGACGACGGCCGCCCGGTCGCCCAGACGACGCCCGCGCCCTGCTGGGCCACTTCGAAGAACATGGCTGGACAGGTGCCCCTCGGTTCCTGGGCGTCGACAAGGAGGGCCGCCAGGTCCTCAGCTACGTCCCGGGTTGGGTTCCCCTGCCCGCGTTGACCCTGCGGACCGCTGACAACCAGGTCGCTCCCCCCGGAGTGTTCGCAAACGAGAGCCTTGTCGGGGTCGCCAAGCTCGTACGGGAGTTCCACGACCTCACCGCCGGAACCCCGCTCGCCGAGGACCAGGAAACCCTCTGCCACAACGACCTGACCCCGAACAACACCGTCTTCGGTGACACCGGGGACGGAACGTACCACCCGGTGGCATTCATCGACTGGGACGACTCGACTCCCGGGCCCCGCATCCACGATGTGGCCGACATCTGCTGGACCTATCCTTCGGCACGCTTCGCGCCAGACCGCCCCGACCCGAAGGCGCTGGGCAGACTGATGCGCTTGATGTGCGACGCCTACGGGCTCATCGACCGTTCCGAGCTGATCGCGACCGTACTCACGCGCCATGACCAGACCTGGCGCGGAATCGCGGACCTCGCCGACGCCGGCCACCCCGGCTATCAACTTCTGCGCGAACTGGGCTCGGTGGAGTTTGGACGCGCCAACTACGACTGGACGAAGGCGCATCGGGCGGAGCTCGAGCGCGCACTCCGCGACGATTGACGCCGCGCTGCCCGCGGAAATGAACGGCATTCACCGACCCAAGGGGTCCCCCTCGCCTCCGGAAGCTTTGACACCTGGGGCCGAACACTCGCGTCCGTCCGGCGGCGCAAGGCATGCGCACCCTTGTCTGCTTGGACTTCTGAGTCCCCTTGCCTCCGCTCTTGACCCACGCCGTGGCTATGGACTTTCGCTAGAGTGACACTCTAGAGTATGACTTTAGCATCGTCAGCTCGAGCCGTCGGCGAAGACCGACACAGGAGGAAGCCATGCAGGGCATCGCCAACACCCAGCCGGCAGAAGCATGGAACGGCTGGGAGGGCATCAACTGGGCGCGGAACGCCGCTCGCTACAACGCAACGGTCAACGCCTTCAATGACGAACTCTTCGACGTCGCGGCGATCGGTGAGGGCGACCGCGTCCTCGACGTCGGCTGCGGTACGGGCCAGATCACCCTGCTCGCCGCCCGCCAGGCTTCGCAGGGACACGCCATCGGCATCGACATCTCGATGCCGATGCTGGAGCGCGCCCGCGCGGACGCGACGGAACAGGGCATCGCGAACGTCGGGTTCGAGCAGGGAGACGCGCAGGTCCACCCCTTTCCCGAGGACGGCTTCGACCTCGCGATCAGCCGTGGCGGCGTGATGTTCTTCGCCGACCTGGTTGCCGCGTTCGCCAACATCCGGCGCGCGCTGCGGCCAGGTGGACGGCTCGTGTTCATGGGCCCCCAGCCCGGCACCCCCGACGGTGACTACGCCCGGGCGACCGCGGCGCTGAAGCCCCTGATGCGAGAGGCCTCCCCCGCCTCACGCGGAATGGGATCCCTGGTCGAGCGGGACCGCATCCAGGAAGTGCTTGACGCAGCCGGGTACGCCGACGTGCGCATCACCCCCGTCAGCGCACCGCTGGACTACGGCCGTGACGCCGCGGACGCGGCCGAGTTCATCCTCAGCCTGGGGCCGGTCCGTCACAACCTGAAGGACGTCGACCAGACCGTCATCGAGCAGACGCGAGAAGAACTCCGGGCGGGGCTCGTGCCGTACGAGACCTCAGACGGCGTTCTCATCCCCGGCGCGGTCTGGTTGGTGAACGCCACCCAGCCCCCAGCGACGCGATAGCAGCACAGACTCAGCACGGAAGGGCGTAGACCAGGCGAGGCAGGTACCGGGCGGCGGGGTTGGTCGACAACCACGCCGAGCCCGGCCTGTGCCCGACCGTGTGTGGGACGGTCAGCGGCAGAGCTGGTGGCGAAGGGTGTCGAGCGCCCAGCTCTCCCAGTCCCCGGGCTCCCACCCTCGGTCCCGGACCAGCAGCAGATAGAGCTCGGGACTAAGCACGCCGTAAAGCCGATCGGCAATTTCCGCTACGGACAGGTCGGAAACGGCGTCGGGTTTGCTTGCCAGTGCCTGCGCCGCAGCCGTCTGGACAACGTGTCGAGGGTTTGCGTCCCGCTCCCAGAGATCCAGAAGATCGGGGTTGGTGAGTGCAGCGGTGCGCACCATCTCCGTGATCGGAGCAACACGGTCGAGGATCCTTCGAGTCCCGTGCACGTGGGCTTCTAGTTGCTCGGCGGCGCTCGGTTGATCGATCGCCTCACGAAACCACGGCCTGTCCATGGTGGCGACCGGTTCGTCGTCGCCCGCGACGGAAGTGTCGACAACCTCCTTGAGGACCGAGCCCTTGTTGCCGAACGAGAAGTAGATCGTCTGCACCGAGACGCCGGCTCGGTCGGCGATCTCCTGGAGCGTCGTCGCTCCGTATCCCTGGCTGATGAACAGCTCCCGGGCTGCGGCGACGACCTTCTGCCGCGTCCGTTGGGCTTGTTGCGCCCGTTTGCCGGGTGTTCTGACAGGGCTCATGCACCCAGCCTAGACCTCTAGAGTCGGACTCTAGAGTCGCAGTCGGCGGACCAGGTCGGTGCCCGGTTTCACGCCGGTCGTTGGATGCCGTGGCCGGTGCGGGCAACGTAGGCGACGAGCCCGACGAACACGGCCGCCGCGGCGAGGGTCACCACTCCGTCGCCGTAACCCAGGCCACTCAGCGACCTCGGCTTGCCCAACCAGTCCGCGATCGACGCGCCCAACGGCCGGGTGACGACGTAGGCGAACCAGAACGCGGTTACGCCACCCATGAGTCGCGACCACCGGGCCAACGCCGGGACCGTGATCACAACCGCGAACAGCACCGCAGACGCCAGGAAGCCGAGGTGGAGCGTGAACGCGGTCAGGTCCCCCGCGGCGGTGCCCAGCGCGAACGTCGCCAGCACTGTCGCCCAGTAGAACAATTCACGGCGGCGGGTGACGATGCTGTGGATCGACAGGGTGCCCTCGCAACGGCGCCACACCGCGAAGATCGCGGCCAGGGCCAGGGCGTAGAACGCGGTCGTCGCGACGTACGGGACGCCCACGACCACGTGCACCCCGTCGGCGGCCATCGTGCCGAATACGGCGACCATCGCCACCGCGAACCAGTACACCGACGCGACGTAGCGTCGCGTTCGCAGCTGCAACCACATCGCCACGGTGAACCCGAGCAACCCGACCGCCGCGGCAAGCACCAGGTTGACCTTCGCCAGGTAGTCGGAGGCAGCCTCGCCCATTCCTGTGGTAAGGACCTTGATCACCCAGAACAGAACAGTGATCTCCGGCACCTTGGGTGCGACCGGTGCACGCGGGCCACGCTCCAGCACACGTACAGGCGAGGACATCAGGCTCATCACTCCCAGGCAGAAGAGGGTCCAACAGGGCGGGACCGAGGCGGCCCGGGGAGCCTACGCACCGCAGATGTGCCAAAGCCGGGGAACCGGCAAAGCGCCGTACAAGGAAGCCAAAAGCCGTCCTGACAGCCGGTCACCATCCGGACCTGACCCGTCGACAACGGACGATCAGGAATGCCAGGGTGGGCGGGTGGACAACCGAACTGACGTACGCGACGTAGCCCGCGTGCTGGCCGTCGCAGCGCATCCGGACGATCTGGATTTCCTCGCAGGTGGAACGATCGCCGGTTGGGCACGCGCCGGACTCGAGGTCGCCATCTGCATCGTGACCAATGGGGACGCCGGCCAACTGGGTCAGACTCCCCGAGACCAGGTGGCCGCCGTCCGGCAGGCAGAAGCCCGCGCGGCCGCGCGCGAACTCGGAGTCGCCGACGTCACGTTCCTCGGCTACTCCGACAGCCGAGTCGAGGTCACGCTCGCGCTTCGCCGCGACGTCGCACGTCAGATCAGGCGGGTCCGGCCCGACCTCGTCCTCACCTGGGCACCGGAACGGACCCAGGACTTCATCCGCAGCAACCACCCCGACCACCGCGCGGTCGGCGAAGCCACGCTGTGCGCGATCTATCCCGATGCAGCCAACCGCTTCATCCACCCCGAGCTTCACGACGACGAGGGTTGGCAACCGTGGCGTGCCTCCCAGGCATGGCTGATGGGTGCCGCCGAACCGAATGCGTACGTCGACATCACCGACACCGTCGACATCAAGGTCGAGGCACTCCGCGCGCACCGCAGCCAGACAGGCCATCGCGACGACCTCGCCCAGCGAATCCGCGAGACGGCTGCCAAGGCTGCACTCGGCGCCGGGCTTCCCGCAGGCCGCCTGGCCGAGGTCTTCCAGGTCATCCCCACCGCATGACGTACCGCTCGACCCGCTGACACGACCTCGGTCCGCCAAGCTGGCGCGCCGACTGTCCGGTCGCGTCCTAAAGCTTTCGTAAAGCGGCCCGAGCAAGATGATCTCCACATATAGCGTCCTCGCCGGATCTTCACGCTGGGACGGAAGGACGACGGCGCCTGCGCAGGTCACAGGTGACCGTCTCCAGTCTCGTCCCGGTGCTGTTGCGATGTGCGGTGGAGGGGCCACTGGGCAGGCCTCTCCAGTCCTCGTGGAGGTGAACCGTGCCGTTGAAGGTGAGCGTGGTGGTTCCGGTTTACAACCCCGGGACCGACATCGACAGATGCATCGAGTCTCTGCTCGGTCAGACATTGAGCCCGGACGAGTTCGAAGTCGTCTTCGTCGACGACGGATCGACCGACGAGACTCCGGCCCGGCTGGACAAGCTCGCCGAGGAACACTCGAATGTCAGGGTCATTCACATTCCCAACTCCGGATGGCCGGGCAAGCCACGCAACGTGGGCGTCGACACCGCCCGCGGCGAGTACATCCAGTACGTCGACCAGGACGACTACATGGCGCCCGACGCACTCCGGAGGCTCTACGAGCTCGGTAGTCGTAACGGCGCGGACATCGTTATCGGCAAGGTGGTCAGCAACTGGCGAGGCGTTCCGATCAGCGTGTGGAAGACCACCAGGCACAAGGTCACCATCCGCGACTTCCCCCTCTGGGACAGCCTGACCCCGCACAAGATGTTCCGGAAGACCTTCCTGGAGGAGCAGAACATCCGGTTCCCGGAGGGCAAGCGCCGTCTCGAGGACCAGCTCTACATGATACAGGCCTACTTTCCCGCCAAAGCGGTCTCGATCCTCGGCGACTACACCTGCTACTACTACTGGCGCCGCACCGACAAGAACAACGCCGGCTCGGCACCGATCGACCCCGTCGGGTACTACGACAACCTGCGCGACGTGCTGCAGGTCGTCGAGGACAACACCGAACCAGGAGCCTTCCGGGACAAGATTCTGCGGCGCTTCTACCGAACGGAGATGCTCGGCCGGATCAACGACGCCTCGCTCCTCAAGTACCTGCCCGCGTACCGCGAAGAACTGTTCCGCGAGATCCGCAAGCTCGCGCTGGAACGGATGACCGACGGCGTTACTGCGGGGCTCCCCGCGTTGCTTCGCATGAAGGCGTCCCTGCTGATGGCAGGCCGCCTCGACGAGTTGGTCACCCTCGCCGAACGCTGTCGCGCGATCAAGGCGAGGACGCCTCTGGAGTCGGTGAGTTGGAGCGACGGCCGTCTCAAGCTGCGGTTCGATGCCTACCTCCAACGTGAAGCCGGAGCCGGCGAGGAAGTGCTTGCAGTCCACCAGGAGGACGGAAAGTACTACCTGGATCCCGCGCTGAGTGAGGAGCTTCTGGACTGGCATGACGGCTACCTCGGTAACGAACTCCGAAGCGCACGTGTCGACGTCTCCATCCGCGACCGGGAGACTGCCGCCGAATGGCTGATTCCTGCCAAGGTCCAGCTCACGTACGACGAACGGACGGCGACCGACACCGGCGACGGCCATCGCACGAGCGTGCGCATCCGCGGCTCGGTTACGGTCGACCCCGAGCGCGCGGCCGGCGGACGCCCACTCGGCAAGGGAATCTGGGACCTCTGGGCACGCGTCGTCCTCGTCGGATTCGATCAGCGCGTCCGGCTCGGGACCTCCGATGTCGCCGCCCTGCAGGACGGATGCCTGCCCGCCCTTCTAGGTCAGCAGAACCTGCTTGTCGTGCCGTACTTCACCGAGGGGCACGACAACCTGAGTCTCGACGTCGACCGCCGCGGCAAGACCTTGGCGAAGGCAGTCGGCGGACGGGCCTGGACGCCTCTGCCGGCCGCTGGCCGCGAGATCGAACTGGCCGCTCCCATCGTCCATCCGATGGGTAGCCCGGCCGTGAGCGCGAAGCTCGTCCTGCTGAACGAAGACGACCCGGACGCGGCACCGAGTCACGTCGTACCCGCGGCACTGGTCGCCGACCAGTCCGGCAGGGCACGCATGGTCGCCACCCTTCGCCGGCTACCGCTCTCTCCGGACAGCCGTTGGCGCGTGTCCGCCCTTCTCGACGGCGACGAACGACCCGCGGTGATTGTCGGTCAGCTCGACGTCGACGCCCGCGGCCGGGCGAACCTTGCAGGAGCCCATCGGATCTCGCGTTCGACGCTGCTCGCTCGCAGGCTGGCAGGTGAGGTCGTCACGTATCCCCCCGCCCGTCGGGTAGCTCGTACCCTGGTGGGCCACGCCCCATCCGCCGTACGGACACGTCTCAGGAGGTTCGCCAAGGCGACCTTGGCGAAGATCGTCAAGCAGTGACGACCAACCCACGGCCTTCTGCAGGTGACAACTGCCGCGCCGGGGTCAAGCAAAGTCCAGGCCAGGTGAACTCCGACCTGGGCTTACGTCGAGAGCCAGCGACGGGACTTGACCCCCTAACCGCCCGATTTGGGCTCGGGGGATTGTCAGCGCCGCGGGCCTGTAAGGCCGGCGTCTATGCTTTCGTGCCTGCCGTTCTCTGAGCCGGCAGCGCAAACGTAGCGGTGGCGCCGAAGTCGACGATGATGCACGGGTCGCTCCCAACCACCCAGGCGTCGTGACCCGGCTCGATCCGCGCGACCTCGTTGGCGCCCACGTCGCCTTCGGCACCATCGTCCATCAGGAAGTGCATTCGCCCCGAAACGACATAGAACATGTGCGGGGACTGACAGGTGGTGGTTCCAGCGAGCGGGCGGACGTGCTCGGACCAACGCCATCCCGGCTCGAACCGGTCCTTGAAGACGGTGTTACCGTCGAGCACCACCATCTCAGCGGCACCTTTGTCGGCAAAACTCCGGGTCTCGTCCGGTGTGCTGAAACTCTTCGATTCCAAGCTGGACATTGCAAACCTCCCCCACGCAAGACCTCGCTCAGCGTCACATCACAACGCTACCGGCCTGCCGGCCAGCCGTCTCATGGTCACAGACTGCGTTGGACGGTTGCGTCGAACGCCAACTGTGTGGCCGGGACCAAGATCCCTCCGGACTGGGTATGTCGTCCCACGTGGGTCATTAGCGAGTTGCGGGGAGCTGCTTACCGGCCCACTCTGCGTACGCCATGCCGTCCTTCCACGTCGACGAAGACGACAGGGTGGGTCGCGAGAATCTCGGGGACCTCGCCGTCTTTCCCAGGCCGGTACCAGAAGCCGCCGGCTACTGCTCCGGTGGGGAGGCTGCTGATTCCTGCTCCCGTGACTGTCGCGGAGGCTCAGAGGTGCGGGGGATGCACGACTTCGGAGTCGACTGCTCGCGTCGGCAGGTGACGATGCTGTGGATCGACAGAGTCCCCTCACAACGGCGCCACACCACGAAGACCGCGGCCAGGGCCAGGGCGTAGAGGGCGGTCGTCGCGACATCCGGAACTCCGATGAGCAGGTGAACCGTGCCATCGCTCAGTTACTTATGACGCTGTCCACCGCGGCGGCCGAGCTGGCTGCCGCGTTCACCGCCAGGCCGACGGAACAGCCGGACTTCCGGGACCGCCTCGTCGGTTCGATGCAGCGGCAGGTGGCAGCGCTCCTCGATGTCAACGGGGAGGAGGGCGTGTCGCCGCGCACGATTGCCGAGATGCTCGGATGGACCGACGACGGCAACGTACGCAACACGCTCAACCGTTTGCGCGAGCTCGGCGTCGCAGAGCTGGTGCCAGGCTCGTCCTGGCGACAGATGTGGCGGCCCACTGCGCTCTACCGGAAGGACTCAGACCGGCCCCGTGATTAGAAGCTGGCTCCTCGGAGAACTCGCCAGGCCGTTAGCGGTCCGGACCGGCGGCCTCGTCAGGTTCGTCGGCATTGGCTGGGTGGTGGCCATCGGCCGACCAGCAGTGCGCGCCGGCGCCCTGGCCGCCACGGTCGCCCTGGTCGGGGCCGAGGTATCCCAGGTCCTCGAGCTGGCGGTGCGCATCCGTGATGAGGTGATGGGCTTGTGCCTTCACGGCTCGGTCGACCTCGGACGGGCAGACATCATCGGCGACGTGTTCACTACGTCGGCCATTGGCGGCATGGTTCTCTTGTGCCATTTTTAGGCGCTCTGTTCGGTATTCACCGGTGGCAGGGGACGAGCGTCAACTCTACGCGTGCTCTTCAGTCACCGCATTTGATGCTGAAGAAGCCGCTCTACAGCCGCTGCGAATGTCTCCGAGGCCCTGTACCGTCTCGGTCGATCGCCCCGGCGGCTCTCGCTAGGGCTTCGGCCGCGGAGCGCGCACCTATCCGGAGCCAGCGCAGGTGGCCGGGGCGATCCCCCACGGGGCCGGATGCGGTCAGAGGGACTGAGGGGTTGGCCGGTGTCCTGGCTTGGTCCGGGAGAGCGGCGGCCCGTAGCCTTGCCCGGCGCGGTGGGCAGCTATCCGTAGGAACGGGCACCTGGATCACGAACTGCCCGCTTTCACGCTGGGGTCAGTTGGCAGGCAGCGAAGCCCGGCTTGAGGAAGTACGCTCCTGTGGGGTGTCGAGAGCGCTTGAAGGCTTCCTGGATCTTGCGGCACCAGCAAGGCAGATGGGGATGCGCCTGTTGAATGGCGGCTCCAGGTCGGGCTTCGCAACCAACCTCAGCTCACTCTGCAGGCGGCTCCTCATTCGCTTCTACGGCGTTCGATGTTGATCTCGCTCACGGGGGTGGCAGCGTGGCCGGGTTTGCCGGAAGGGCGTTGGAGGGGCCGGTGAGCCCGTGCGGTCTGCTTCGCGCTGGTCTGGATGCTAATCCTGAAGGGCTCGCGCTGATCTCGGCGGATACGCGCTGGACGTGGCGCAGGCTCGATGACCTTAGTAATCGCTTGGCTGCGGGTTTGCTGGGTCTGGGGCTGAACCCGGGTGATCGGGTCGCTTCGCTCATGCCGAATCGTCCTGCACTCATCGTTCACTACCTCGCCTGTTTCAAGGCGGGCCTGGTCGCAACGCCCCTCAATTACCGTTACATGGCGCCGGAGATCGATCACGCCCTGGCGGTCAGCAAAGCCCGCGCGCTGCTCGCGCACGCCGAGCGGGAGGAGGATCTCGCCGCAAGCCAGCTCGCCCGGCAGCTGCCGTTGGGCACCATCAGCTACGGCGGCGGGCGAGGAGCGGGTCCGGTTTTCGACGAGCTGGTTGAGGGGCAGGCTCTATCTTCCCCTCCGCCGCCTCCTCCTCCGGCGGCGCCGGCCGTGATCTTCTTTACCTCAGGGAGTACCGGTCGCCCGAAGGGGGTCACGCATACCCACGAGACTCTCGGCTGGATGTTGGCCATCGGGGCGGCAGGGCTCGAGTTCAGCCCGGACGATCTGCTGTTGGCTGGTTCGTCGCTGTCGCACCTTGGTGCGTTCTACCTGTCGTTCGCCTCGCTGAGCGTGGGCGCAGGCGTGATTGTGGCCCACACGTTCGATGCAGACGAGTTGCTCCCGCTGCTGCGCGAAGACCGCCCGACGGCGCTGTCGATGCTTCCTTCGAAGCTGTTCGCCCTGACCCGCGACCACGGCGCCCGGCACGACGACTTCGCCTCGCTGCGGCTGTGCCGGGCGGCGGGTGACACCGTCTCCGCCGAGCTGGAGCGGGAGTTCACCGCGCTGAGCGGGTTGGTGATCGACGAGGCCTACGGCATGACGGAAGTCGGGCTGGTGACGGTGAGCCCGCCGTCAGGTCGGATCAAGCTCGGTTCGGTCGGGCAGGTGGTTCCCGCGGTCTCGCTGTCAATCCAGAACGAGGACGGCGAGGAGCTGCCGGCCGGGAGTGCAGGCCGCTTGTGGATCAAGACTCCCGCGGCTACCGCCGGCTACTGGGACGACCCGGGCGCGACCGAGGCGGCCTTCAGCAACGGGTGGCTGGACTCAGGCGACATGATGCGAGTCGACGAGGAGGGCTACTTCTTCTTCTGCGGGCGCAAGAGGCAAATCATCGTCCACGACGGCTCGAACATCTGCCCCCAGGAGGTCGAAGGTGCCCTGCTCCAGCACCCGGGCGTCACGAGCGCCGGGGTGATCGGGATCCACGACCTTGTGCATGGTGAGAACGTCCGCGCCTACATCACCCTCACGGAAGGGACCGAGCAACCCACCAGCCAGGAACTGATCCAGTTCGCGCGCGCGAGGCTCGGCTACAAGGCGCCCGAGGAAATAGTCGTCCTCGACGACATGCCCCGCACAGCCACGGGAAAGCTGGACCGGACGTCCCTGAAGCGAATGGCCGAGGCGAACCTCGCACGTCGGGCTAGCCGATGAACCCGCTCGGGCCCCCCAGGCGATGCCTCTGGGATGACCGATCCCTCGACACGCATCCCGCCTGGACTTACGCACGCCAAAAGACCCGCGAGCTGATCCCGCAATTGCCCACGACAGAGCGTGCCGTGAAGGAGTGGCAGGGTTGAACTATCTGGGACACGTCCCAACTTCGGACCTTTCTCGGCGTCGCCAGGCGGCAACGGTTGCACGCGTTTCTTCCACCTCGCTGCGTTCACCGGTGCTCGTCGCGGCGAACTGCTCAACCTCCTGTCAATGCTGGCACCGTTCGCGGGCGTCCGGCTCCGGCTCCGCCCGGTCCGCGTACACCGGCGAGCCGCAGTCCAGATAGATCACCGGCACACTGGCGGCGAGACGGTCCCAGACCGCGCGCAGCAGTCGCCCCTTGCCCATGCCCGGGCCACCGGCGACCAGCACCGCGGGACGGTCGGGCCCGTACAACGGTTCGCGGCCGGCGCCCGATGGTGACCGTCTGAGCAGGCGCGCGAAGAAGAAGTTGGCGATATTGGGCACGGGGTCCCGGGACGGGCCGGCACCGCCTCGACGCCCGGATGTCATGCCGGAGAAAGGCCGGAAAGGCCCAAGTGGAAGGGATGCGGTCCGCAGGGTCGGCCGGGATCAGGCCACGCCGAGGAAGCTCAGTACGGCGAGCACCCGGCGGTGGTCGGCGTCCGCCTTCGGCAGGTCGAGCTTGGCGAAAATGTTGTTGATGTGCTTGGCCACCGCGCTCTCGCTGACCACGAGTTGCCCCGCTATCCCGGCGTTGGACCGGCCGCCCGCCATCAGCTCCAGGACCTCGCGTTCCCGCGGGGTGAGCCGGTCCAGCGGGCCGCTGTGGCGGCGCACCAGAAGCTGCGAGACGACCTGCGGGTCCAGCGCCGTCCCGCCGGCCGCGACCCGGCGCAGCGCGTCCACGAACTCCTCCACGTCCGCGACGCGTTGCTTGAGCAGATAGCCGATGCTGGAGGTGTTGGCGGACAGCAGATCGGCCGCGTACCGCTCCTCCACATACTGCGAGAGCAGCAACACTGCGGTCTTTGGCCACTGTTGCCTGATGACCAGCGCGGCACGCACGCCCTCGTCCGTGAAACCGGGGGGCATGCGGACGTCCACCACGGCGATGTCCGGTCGGTGCTCCTCCACCGCGGTCAACAGCGCCTGCCCGTCGTCCACTTCGGCGACGACCTCGAAGCCGGCCATCTCCAGGACCTTGACCACCCCGACCCTGAGCAGTACGGAATCCTCCGCGATCACGGCACGCACGCCAGCTCCACGGTGATGACGGTCGGCCCCCCGACGGGGCTGTCGACCGACAGCGTGCCATCGACCGAGGCGACCCGCTTGGCCAGCCCCGCCAGCCCGGTACCACCGGTGGGTTCCGCGCCGCCCACCCCGTCATCGCTGATGACGACCAGCAGCGTCTTCCCGAAGCGCTCCACGGTGACCTCGGCGCTGGACGCCTCCGCGTGCTTCACCACGTTCGTCAGTGCTTCGGAGACGACGAAGTAGGCGACCGCCTCGATCGTGGGCGACGGCCGCGACGACAGGTCCACCTTCACCCGTACCGGGATGGGTGCTCGGGCGGCGATGCCGGACAGTGCGGCGTCCAGGCCACGGTCCTCCAGAACGGCCGGGTGCATCCCGCGCACCAGGCTGCTCAGCTCCTCTATCGCCTCCTTCGCCCCCCGGTGCGCCTCGTCGATCACCTGGCGGGCGTCCTCGGGCAGGTCCCCGAGCGTGGCCTTGGCCAGGCCGAGGTTGACGGCCAGGGAGACCAGCCGCTGCTGGGCGCCGTCGTGCAGGTCCCGTTCGATCCGCCGCCGTTCGGCATCGGCCGCGTCCACCAGGCCGGCCCGGCTCTCGGCCAGGTCCTCGACCCGGCGGGCCAACTGCTCCTCGCGGCTGGGCCCGAGCAGGACGGTGGCGGTGCGGGTGTCGAGCCGGGAGAGGGCGTCGGTCGACAACCGCGCGATGTGGAGCAGGGCGAGCCCCGCCGCGGTGACGTACGCCGCCCAGGTGTAGTAGCCGGGATGGTCGACGCGCCAGTCCAGCGGCACCAGCCAGATCCACAGGTAGATCGAGGTGGCGGTGACGGCCACGACCCATGCCAGGAGGGTGAAGGACCCCGCGAGAGCGAGCAGCGGCCCGTCCAGCAGGTGGTACCTGAGCTGCCTGTGCCCCGCCCGGGATCGGAGCCACTCCGGCAGCCGGGGCCGCTGTCCCGCGTAAGGCGAGGGGATGGCCACGTCGAGCCGGGTGCGGAAGCGGCCGCGCTGCACCTCGGTCAGCAGCGGCCCGGCGAGCACGATGGCCGTGAACGGGATGAACACCGCGAGGAGCAGTTGGCCCGCCGGGTCGAGGACCGGGAGGAAGAGCAGCCACGGCAGGGACACGACGAAGAGGACGCCGAGCTGGACGAGGACGCCCGTGACGAGGAACGAGACCGGTCGTCCGGCTCCCTGGAACGGGAACAGAAGTAGGCGCCGCAGGCGGGCGGTTGTGCGCATGGGGAAACGGTAGGTGTCTGGGCCGGGGGCGGGCCATGGCAAGAGCATCCGACTCGGGGTGTAGCTAGTGCCACCCCCACAACGGACCTTCGCGTTACTGACCGTGAGCGCCTGGCGGGCGAGGCTGGAGGCCGTGAAGGAGCACCGGGAACGCGAGGAGACCGATCCGATGAGCACGCTGAGCGTCCGCCGACTTCAGGACGAGGCCCGCGGCTCCGCCGGCCTGCGCATCGGCCGCCGGTACCGCCTGGAACACGTCCTGGTCGGCTGCGGGCTGGCCCTGCTGCCGTGGCTGGTCGTGCTGGCCAACGGTCTGCCGGGGACCGCCATCGCCTCGAACTGGTGCACCGCCTGGATCGGCCTGGACGCCTTGGAGGCGCTGGGGCTGATCGCCACGGGGCTGCTGGCCGTACACGGCCACCAGCTGCACGCCCTGACAGCCACCGCCACCGCGACGCTGCTGGTGGTCGATGCCTGGTTCGACACGATGACCGCGGCACCGGGCGCGGATCAGGTCTCGGCGATAGCGATGGCGCTCGGCGCGGAACTGCCACTGGCGGTGGTGTGCGTCGTGCTGGCGGTACGAGGGGCTGCCCGCCCGACGGCCTGATCCTCGCTCCCGGCCCCGCTCACTTCCCGTAGGCCACCGTCCCACCGGAGGAGATCCATGTCTCACGCTGTCCCGACCAAGCCCGCCGTCCGCTGGGCGCTCGCCGCCGGTGCCGTCGTCGCCGGCGCCCTGTGGTTCGGCGACAAGGCCCCTTACCCGTACGCCCAACACAAGCTGCTGGACCTGCCGTTGCCGTATCTGACCGCGAACCAGGTCACAGAAAGGGGCTTCTGACCTGGGCTTACGTTGAGAGCCAGCGAGGGGACTTGAACCCCTAACCGCCCGATTACAAGAGCGACGCCACGTCAACCATGATCAGTTTCATGCCTGCTGACCTGCACGTTCGCTTGCCTGGGCTGTCATCACCGGCCTTCTGCGGCTCCGTTTCATTGACAGAACCATTGACAGAACGAGGTACCCCTGTCGCGTATGTCGTCGTCGGATAGGGACGACTTGAGCGTAGACCCGACTGCGACCTCGAGGCCTCAAGCAACCTCAGAGGGTGCCTACCGGCACATGGTGGGAGCTAAAGCCTCCGGCCCGCCACCAGCCACGCAAGGTCTCCCGCGGAGCGGGAGTTGATGAGGGCGGTCGCCAGTCTTACTGGAGGCCCTCTTGTCGCTCCCAGCCGGCGCCGTTTAGGCACGCGCGGCGGCCGGTGGCCGCTCTTGAAGACCCCTAGAAAGTCACCACGAGCCTCTTGCATCCGGTCACTCTTGGTCAAACTATGGAGACTCGGGGACAGCACGCCGTCAGCGCGACTAAGGAGGTTGGCGATGAGTCCGGATCCTGAGCCCCAGGACGAACAGCAGGTGCCAGAAGTGGAGCCGCCCAGGGGGCCCGATCGTGAGTGGGCGCTCAGGGAGCCCGATCGTGCAGACGCGCTGCCACCTCCGGGTACGGCAGGCATTGACGTAATAGATCTTGCTCCCCCGGAAGGGAGCGACAAGTTGGAAAACGATGAGCCACCGCCAGTGCCGGAGTAGTGCCCATGGTTCCTGACACTCGGCTGAGTATACTGCTATTCGCAGTACTCGTCGCACCCGGCCTACTTTTCGATCTACTGAGTGAACGTCGACGGGCAGCGTACTCGGAGTCGGCTTTCCGTGAGGCGAGTCGCGTCGTTCTTTCGAGCGTGATCCTTAGCGGAGTATCCGTGGTAGCAGTTCTTTGGATTGGAAGCCTAAAGAAGGGGTGGCTTCCAGATACACGGAAACTTCTGGAAGGCAACAAGCGCTACTACCTAGATCATGCTCGGGAGCTATTAATATTGCTCACACTTGAGGTAGCGCTCGCATTCCTTCTTGCTTGGTTCGCGAACATGGGCCTAGCTCAGATGAGTCGCAAAGCGAAGATTCGTGAGCCATTGAGCCGCGCTTTGACGGGCGGTGGATCTATACGTGCGACAAGCAATTGGTACAGGGCATTTCGTCAGGAATGCCCTAGTGGACACGATCCTTACGTAACCATACGTCTACGACCCGACGGTCCGACCTACTTCGGCAAAGTCGCCTACTATACCGCAGACATGAAAGCCGAGGGACGAGAATTGGTATTGCGGCAACCAATTCAAGTCAAGTCAGCCAAGGACAAGAAGTATTGCCCGCTCTCATCGGACTATCAGCGAATAGTAATACGAGCGGACGCCATCGACGTGATCTACATAACGTATCGAAAGAAAAATACGCAGAGTGCGGATAAACCGCACCGGTCCAAGGCGAAGACAGGTAGGCAAGTGGAAGCACCGCCAGCGGTTGGAGAAGCTGCGAGGAAGTAATTCACGCTCATAGGTCTGATGACCGTCTCAGTTTTCGCTTGCACTCAGGCAAGTTGGTGATTCTCTTCACGTCAACTACCGCGGCGGGGTACTTCGGCAGCCACCTCCTGCCGGCCGCCGCGGGCGAGTTGGTACCTCAGAGCTTCGTTTCATGCGCAGGACCATGGGCAGCCGCCGGTGGGACCATCGGTCGGAACGCCGTCTGGGCCAACACGGGGGATTCGTCGCCGCGAGGGATGGAGGTTGCCGGCGAGAGCGCTGACGGGGTGCCACGGTAGTCGACCCCTTTCGACCAGCCCGCCAAGGTGTCCCTGACGTTCGACTGCACCATCTGGCCTCTCCCGGGCGCTACCGAGGGCGGCGTCCTCCGTTGGCACGAGCAGCGGCGGAGCCCTCCCGTATGGCGAAGCCGGCGACGCCGGCTTCGTCGTCTTCTACGGAATCTCAGGGCGGCTGCAAGCGCGCAGGTTTCCGTTCGAGCCGTCAGGCGCCCAGGTAGTAGCCGTACACCCAACCCTGGATCGGATCATCCTGGCCGCTGGACATGGTGTAACTGGCGGCTTCGCGTTAGTAGCAAGAGAGCATCTAAGGATGGATGTCCTGGACAGATTCGGGCGGAACTGGGATCTGCGTGAGCACGCTACCGATCCGGTCGCGCAGCGAATTCCCCCTTGCTCGTCCGTGTCGATCGCTCACGTACTGGTGCCACCTCGAGGGATGCCGCGCTTCACCGTTGAGGGTCCAGATAGCGTTCTTTCCTGTCTTTCTAGCGCAACTGTAAACGTACTCGATCTGCATTAATCGACGAGTGGAGGCAAGGCCGGACAGGCCGCTTACCCCCCATCCAGCTAAGAGGTGATCTGACTCGCTGACGACCTGAAGCAACTGCGTTCGAGCCGCTTCCCAACCGGCAGTTGAACGTCCGATGCTGTTTATAACTGTCACGTCGCGCGTAGGGACAGAGAATAGATTTGCAACTTCGACGGTATCACACTCGAGGATATCTGCCGCTATGCATAGACTGTTGACAGTCCGCGTCCCACGGGTAAGCGGTGGATTCAATAATATCGCACCTAGCGTTACCACCATTCGCCTACTTGAACCCGTTCCACCTTTGCTTCGCTACTCGATCTAACGCTAGCATTACAAGAAATAGATATCACACTTCCTCAACTTCAAGTCTGGATTCAGTGGTAGGCGGGGGTGTGATGAGCAGGTCTCGACGCGAATACCTTTCGTGTTCTGGGTCGATCTTGTGAAGGAACGGCTACCGGCATCTCTGAGGTGCAGACTCTCACACGCTCGCCGCGACGTGTTCGGTGAGACGGATCTGTGTCGTCGCCGGGCCTCGCCCCGGTGATGGCGTCGGCGGGCTCGCGGTCTTGCACGACTTGGCCGATTCTCACCTGCCTGTACTGCCATCCCCGTCCCCCGGCGGCAGTGTTTCATAGACAGGACCATTGACAAGTGAAGTTACCCCCGTATCGCATGGCCCCCGCAGGGGACCGTGCGCTCATCCTGACTAGCGCCCGAGGTGCCTTCCCACTTGCCCGCCCCACCTCCTAAGTGGCGCGGCCGACGGGCACGAGGGTGGCGCCCCCGGGCTTTGTAAGGATGCGTACATCGGTATCTACTCGCTTTCGCTGTCCACAGCGGCGTAAGGCGGCGCACGGCGTCGCGGCAACACCCACCTGCCCGTCCGGCGGGCGAAGACCGAGCACTAGGTGGCGCCGGAAGCGGCGATGGCCTGGCCATTCAGACGCTGAGGCGCACGATTCAGATGGGCGGCGCCATCCCGGGGCGCTGTTCATGACCTCGGGTGCGTACTGCTGTTTACCTGACAAAGTGATCACGTCCCGTTAGCGTGCTCAACATTAAAGGGAGGCGGACGACACGTGGACGCGCAAGTGATGGCAGCAGTCGTGACATCGGCAGGGACGGGAGCAGTAGCCCTGCTCGGTATCGGTGGAACGCTGATCGCCCAGCGGGTGGCGTGGCACCGCTCCCATATGGGGCAGCGAGACCTTGCGTTGATCCAGGAACGGCGGGAGGCTTACACGGCTTTCCTGCACGCGGCGTTGGAGTACCAGAGGGCGGCCATCACGTTCCACGAGGGGTTACTCAGCAGAGCGGACCTCGGACAGGAGATGCCGGAGACAAAGTTCGTGCCGGCCGACGGCCTTAGGTTCCAACTCGGGGTGACCCTCACTGCCTTACGGCTACTCGCGCCGCGAACTGTGGTGTGCAGCGCCGAAGCTTGGAGCAGGGACTTACGTAGCGACAGGTTCTTCACGGCGATGGGTTGGCCCGGAGGCGATGGGATTCGCCGGGGACTTCATGACGACTTCATCAATGCGGCCCGGGTCGACCTTGACGTAAGCCGTGAGTGATCGCCCGTCTCTAGTAAGTCGTGACTCCTCAATCCACACCGAGCCCGCCCACCCATCGACGTCACCGCACCGTCGACCTCACACGGGCCCCTCGCTTTAACATCGCCTGGTTGTCGAACATGCGTGTGAGTCGGACCGTCTGCTGCTGCTCGGCGGGAGGGCCGACGCCGACACTGTGCAGGGGATCGGATCCAAGGCCCTCCTCGCCCACCATCGGGTTATGGAATCGGTACAGAAGTATCATTCCTCCCCATGACCGAGACCTCGCCGGATCCCCGGGACCGTGCCATCGCTCAGTTCCTTATGACGCTGTCCACCGCGGCGGCCGAGCTGGCGGCCGCCTTCACCTCCAGCCCGACCGAACAGCCGGACTTCAGAGACCGCCTTGTCGGTTCCATGCAGCGGCAGGTGGCGGCTCTGCTTGACGTCAACGGCGAGGAGGGTGTCTCGCCGCGCACGATCACCGAGATGCTGGGCCGGACCGACGACGGCAACGTCCGCAACACGCTCAACCGGCTGCGGGAACTGGGTGTCGCGGAGCTCGTGCCTGGTTCGTCCTGGCCGCAGCTGTGGCGGCCCACTGCGCTCTACCGGAAGAGCTCGCACGTAGTCCAGTGACGGGTCGGGACGTCAATACGGATGACCCAGTGCGCTATGCGCCCCTCACGTGCGCATTCGTCAGTACCCTCGATGATCAAACGTGGGTAGGGACGAGGGGACGGAATGGCTGGGCAGCGGCTCTTTGGAGAACTAGCGGAGCATCCTGTTGGGACCACATACGCGTCGAGGAAGGAGCTGGCAGCCGCGGGCGTCCACCGGGTCACCATCCAGGGCATCTGCGGCAACGGCAAGGACGGCTCTGAATCGATCGTCGTCAGTGGTGGTTATGAGGACGACGAGGATTACGGCGACGAGATCGTCTATACCGGTGCCGGCGGGAACGATCCGTCGAGCAAGAAGCAGGTTGCCGATCAGGAGCTCACTCAGTCAGGCAACGCAGGGCTCGTGGTGAGCGAAGAGAACGGCTATCCGGTCCGCGTCATCCGTGGCTGGAAGGGGGACCCGGCCTTCTCTCCTGTCGTCGGGTACCGCTATGACGGGCTCTTCCGCGTCGCGCAGCATTGGTCAGAGGTCGGCAAGAGCGGGTACCGGATCTGGCGCTTCAAACTCGTGCGACTGGTCCAGCAGGAGGTGCAGCCCCTCATCCCGCCCGCGAACTTGCCGGCAGGGACGGTGACGCCTCGGCAGGCGATCGGAACGACACAGCGCATCATCCGCACGACCGCAGTCGCGACCGCGGTGAAGAAGCTTCACAAGTACACGTGTCAGGTCTGCGGGGTACAGCTACGGCTTCCAGTCGGTCTGTATGCCGAGGGGGCGCACATTCGGGCACTTGGACGGCCTCATAACGGCCCGGACACGCCGGACAACATGCTGTGCCTTTGCGCCAATGACCACGCGCTCTTCGACCTCGGGGGCATCTACATCGACGAGCATCTTCGCGTACGCGACCACGCTGGCGGCGTCCTCGGCCAACTCCGGACTAACGTGGGCCACGTCGTAAGCCTCGAGCACATCCGCTACCACCGTGAACACTTCGGCTTCGGATCCTAAGGGCCGGAGGGTTTGGCCGGTGTCCTGGCTTGGTCCGGGAGAGTGGCGGCCCGTAGCCTCGCCTGGCGCGGTGGGCAGCTTGGCTGCCCGCCCTTGACCGCCCACCGTGGGCCGGCGCTCTTAGGGTCCCGGACCAAGCGAGGTGGCTAAAGCCTCCGGCCCGGCACCAGCCACACGTAGTTTCTGGTCCCGCGCAGCGGGACATCGATGAGGGTCGCCAGTGTTCTGGCGGCCCTCTTGTCGTGCTCAGCCTGCGGCCGACCGGGCGACCGCCGAAGGCGCGGAGGCAGCGCCGGCGCCGTCAGGCGGCCGCGCAGCGGAGACCGGCGGTGGGGATGCGAAGCGAATTCGCACTAGATGTTCGTCCATCGCAAACGTGATGGATCGACTAGTGAATAGCTCGTACGGATTGCAAATCCGCAAGAAACCACTCACCGTAGGTGCCTGCCACCTTCAAGAGAGCGAGCCCTGCGATTCCGAGATAATGTCGGCCAGAGTCTCACTCCCCTCAAGGCGTGCAGCGACGGCGGTTACGCCGAGCTCCGCTAGCTTCTCGGCCGTCGCGTACGGCCTTCGACGGTCGCCCACATGCAGAACGTCGAGCAAGTCACGTATGACACCATCAAGGTCAATCCCACCACTGGCGTTGTACTTGGTCTTGTAGCCACCTTGTGGCGCGTCATCTAGGTCAAGCCCTACTGCGATAGCATAGGCAATTCCGAACTTGTACGCGTCGCTCTCTGTGGCGAATCGACCGTCAGCCATTAGGACGTCCAGAGCACGCTGCCCGGCCGACGTTAGGCCAATTTGGAGCTTGTCTTCCCCGGATTGCGCCATGGCCCCTATTGTGTCCTCTCGATCTGGGCTTCATCTGGGTCGTTTCTCGGTCGAACGATTCGATATTCGTGACCGATCCTACTTCCGAGAATTTGTCGAGCGTTCTCTTCAGTGAGTTCGCCGGATTGGACGAGCAAGACCGCTTGATTTCCAAGCGACGTCACCCACGTATTTAGCACGTTCTCACGGTGCTCGAGGTCAAGGCGCGCGAGTGGACTGTCTAGTACTACCGGGCCACCGCGGACTGCCGCTAGCTTAAGCGCACCAATCAGCGATAGCGCTACCAGTTGTTTTCCACCCTCGCTTGTGTCAACGTGCTGGCCGCGGCTTCCAAGGAGGTCAACCCGATAGTCACGCCCGATACGCAGGCCTTGATAACCTTGGGGGTCCCGCACCAATTTGAGGAACATTTCACTGGCAGTCTTCTCGACCTCGGCGCGTGTTCGCTCTTGGTACCGCTCGATAGTTCGCCCTAGGAGGGTTCGTACGTATTCAAAGAACACCGACTCAGCTGCCACGGCCGGCTGGGCACCGGGAATTCGTGAGAGCGAGCGAGCAAGGCGTTGCTGTTTCGTCGCTATGTCACTTAGTCTTGGGACGAACGTCTTCAATCTTTGCTCGAAACCGTCGATTACGCTGTCGAGCCGTTCTTGTTCGTCACCCAGTGCACGGATCTTCGCTGCACTATTGTCTTTCAACCTATCCTTCAGCGCATTCACGCGACGCGTGCGATCGAACTGGGCGCTCACGACGGCGTTTAGCTCAGATTGCTTCTCCCGGTAGCGCTCAGCGGTAGTTCGATCGATCAAGGCCATGATGCGACGCTCGAGCACGAGGTCTGGGCCATCTGCAGCCTCGGCACCCAGATCCTCGAGGTTGCGCTCCGCGTCCTCCAGTTGCTGATGCGTCGTTGGGTCGGGCGGCGGCAGAGGTTGGTTGCAGGTAACGCAGTTCCCACCGGCCAATTGCTCGCGCAGCACTTCAATGCGGGCGCGGGCGTGCAGAACCGCCTGCTGCCGGCTATTGGCAGCATTATTCTGCATCTGCACCCGTTCGAGCGCCTCGACCAATTTGCCAAGTGCAGGTGTCCGCCAGCCGACAGTTAGAAGTTGACGCATTTCAGCGCGAAGGCGATCCTCCTGCTGCTTGCCACCTTCAATTGCAGCCTCCAGCGTCTCCTGTTCGCGCGCATCCGCCTGCAACTCGCCCACCGCACCGACGCTTTCCTTAACTTCAGCAAGCCGCAGTTTGGCTTGGCGTAAGGCTCGTTGGATTTCCTGCCGATCCTTTTCGATACTCTCCTGGCGACTGCTGAGTTCCCGCATCTCGCGACTGATACGGGCGCTTTCCTTTACATTTCGCACCGCCTTAGCCTGACGTTGGACGGCATCTTCAGCAAGATCGGCAATGTCAGCCTCGCCACGCTGTAATGCAGGTATGCCGAGAACAGTGTCAATGCTTCCTCGGATGAAGTCACGTTCTCGATCGGTATTCAGGCGGTCGTAAAAATCCTTGAGCAGCTCGCCATCGAACAGAAAGAATTCAGATATCTGCGGGTGTAGTAGACGACCGATTTCGGACTCAATCGACGCCTGCTGCACGACCGTAGGGCCAATGCGTAGGTCAGTGCTTACATTCGCAGTTCCACGCTCGATGGTAGCGCGTCGCACGAGCGAATACGGCTGACCATTGGCTCTGAACTTCATGCTGACTTCCATGACATTCTCGCCGTCATGGGCCGCTAGTCGATTCAGATATCCAGGGAGTTGTTGTGTTGCGGCGGCGGCCGACTGCTGGGGTAGAAGGCTTCCATACAGACACCACCGCAAAGCACGAAACAGCCGGGTTTTACCAAGCGTGTTCTCACCGTGAATTACGACAACTGGTGAATCCGGGTGTGTGTCGAGGCTTAGGGAGTCGATGTGACGATACGGACCGAAGTTCTTTAAGCTCACGCTTTCAAATCGGAGGCTCATTCGATCGTCTCCAGATTGTCGAGAATACGCTGGCTGACGTGTTCCTGTAGTTCACGGATCTCGCGCTTGAACCTGCTTCGGTCGTCGTTGAACTGGTGGCGCCAGGCTATCGCCACGATCTGCTCGTAGTCGTTTTGCTCAAACACATCGCTGGCGATCGGGTAGTCGCGTATGACTTCGGGCACCCGCGCTACATCTAAGAGCGCTTCCAGAGCGCCGGCGCGGCCATGCCCTCCGTCATCATCGGTTGACTGAAGCATTATTAGTCCCCCTCTTCTTCATCGATGAAGTCTGGCAGTTCGACCGGATCGGAACTAAGCGCGACGAGCGCCTTCAATCGGTCGCGCGCAGCGGAGTTTCTCGCCAGACGTGCAAATTCAAGCGCGCGGACCGCTTCGCTCCGTGTTAGCGAGCCACCCTTATGGTCCACAAGAAAAAGATCATGCACTTCTGCGCTCAACTTGCCCGGAGACTTTCGGAGAACGCGACCTCTCCGCTGAATGTACTCGCGCTCCGCCGTTGAACTCGCGAGGATCAACGCATGGTCGGTCACCGGTATATCAATACCCTCGTCAAGGCATCGGATAGCGATAACAATGCCCCCATGTTCACCGAGGCTGCGAAGTACCTCATCCCGGTCGCTCGCCATCTCCGAGTGGAATTCGAGTGCCGGTAGGCCGGAGTCGAGACACTCGAGTACTAGCGCATCAAGTTGAGCAATGTCGTCACAGTATACGATCCACCGATCGCCCTCTCGGTACTCATTCCGCAGGATTTGGCCCGCCAGAGAAACCTTCCCTCGGGCTTGTTTTAGGATCCGAGAGCGTCGAATCAGCAACATCTGAAGATAGCTATCCGTGTCGTTAGGGCTTTCGCCCTGACCGACCAGTCGCCGAATTTGATTAGTGAGCGCATCGTATTGCTCAAGTTCGTCATCATCGGGACGAAGTTCGTGAAGCCGGTAATCGTAAGGAACAAGGAGGCCCATAATTATTGCGTCAGCCAGTCCGATCACCGGCTCGAGTATCGGCCCAAATATTTTCTGAAGTCTACCGGTGCCTACATCGTCGAACTGCCGCCGATGCGTGGCACTGAGGCCGAGCGTCGCACGCCATTGAACTGATTCGAGGACAGCGAGAGTGCGTGCACTTCCTGCTCTGTGCATCTCGTCGGCGACAAGGAGTAGGTGATCTCCGGTGCGTAGACGGCGTTGAAAATCAACCGAGGCGAACGTGGCGTTTGTCGTCAAGACGACTCGACGACTATCAGCGGAGTTGCCAGGGCCCGTAAATATAGGGAGCAGTCGCTGCCACGCCGCTCTGTCGCTGCCGGCGCCCGCTGTCAACAAGTGACATCCGGGTAGCTCGAGTTCGATCTCCCGCGTCCACTGTGCATGGAGTTCGCGTCCGGGGACCGTTATTACTGCAGCTCCGCCGGCATCTGTCCACCGCTTAACTCCTTCGATCGCAGTTAACGTCTTACCTGCTCCGGTCGCGAAACTTACGATCCCGCGGTGACCACGATCTGCCCAGTTGTCCAGCACTCGGGACTGGTGCTCCATCAGCTCCCGACGAGCTCCTCGCGGTCGGTGGCGAGGAGACACTCTGGCCGCCTGGATCGCGTGGTCGATGTCGTCGTCCGCGATAGCCATGAGATGCTCGCGAGTGACGTACTCCAATGGATCAACACGCACACCTGGCTCGTTGCCGCGCCATAGGCGCCGAAAGTTATCGACATGGTTGCGGGTCCGATATAGTTCGGATTCGTTTCGCCAGCTGCAGAAGACTTCAAACGATTCGTGGTTAAGCCCCCAAGCACGCCAAGTCTCGTTGGCGCTACCAACGAATGAGACCCGGCGGCCATCAGTATCTTCGAAAATGCCTAGCTTGTCGTGAAAGATGCCGCCCGGATCAGAGGCGAATGCTATTCGAACTTCGGCGATATCGTTTGAAATCAGTGTCGCCAGAAGGCGGGTTGCGGGGACGGCTTCCGGTCTTTCGAGGAGCTCGCGGAGCTCTGCGCGAACGGTCTCCTGGGCATAGCGGCCGATCTCGTCGGCTTGCTTCATCGCCTCGAAATCCTCCGGTTTGAGCGCAGGCGAGCAAATCAGGCGCAGCCGTCCTCCCCGCCGGACGAAATCTGAGTAGGCGACGGCTACAACGTGAAAAAGTGTGCTGCTGAAAAAGCCAACTGCGCGATCATAGAGGACCGACTCTTGAAGGCATGGCACATAGAAGTCATCAAGCAAAGAGTCCTGGCCCGAGCGGTAGTCGGGCTGGAGATCCAGATCTCTCAGCACCAGCGAAGTCCCCTCTTCTCGCCCACAGTCCGAGCCGAGGCGTGGACCCTATAGCCAAGCCACCCCGGTGCCTGGCCGCATCGGTAGGGACATCGCACCGCGCGCCTCCTGTCCTCCGAGCACGTCGGACGGCTAGACGGCCTCGCTCCACCGCCCCACGCCGACTCGGCATGTCGGACATTGCCCGTATGTTACGAGGTCATGATCGACCCAGCCGTAGTTTCTCAGCCTTCCGGGGCATACGTACCGGATTCTGTTGCCCGTCTGACAGAATCACAGCGATGTAACTTCGGCTAGGCCGTCGGCGAACGGGCCGCGCGATCCCCCCACAATCCCGGACGAAGGTGGTAAAGTGGACACCATGGTATCCCGGAACGACAGGTCGTTCCAGGTGGTGGACGTGCAGGTCGGGCGGATCCGCCCTGAACCGGGCCTCGCTCGACAGCGCGACCGCGGAGGGCATCGGGAGCTCTGCCGTTCCATCGAGCGGTTCGGCGTGTTGACGCCGATCACCGTGCGACCCGCCTCGGACGGCACTGGAGACTATCTACTCATCAAGGGGCAGGGACGGACACTCGCCTGCCGGATGCTCGGTGTCGAGACGATCCCTGCGCTGGTTGTTGATGAGGAATACGCCGAGAACGAAAAGGTCCAGCAGTTTCTGGTGGAGAATGTTGCCAGGCTACGGATGCGGCCGGTAGACCGAGCGCTGCTTATCGCTCGAGCGCGGCAATCTGGCGAGGAGACAGCGGACGTCGCACGGCGCTTTGGAGTGTCTGCCGCCACCGTTCGGCGCTTGGAAGCGCAACTGGATGGGGCGAGCACGAGCGAGGTTGCCGCACTACGCACGGGCAAAGTCAACTTAACGCTCCATGCGGTGATCGCCCGCCACGTGCCATCTGAGGAACGCCCGGACGTCGTAACAGCCGTCGCGCAGTACTCTGTTCGCCCTAAGGACATCGAGGCCCTCTTTATCGGGATCGGATGGCGTCATCTCGTAGATCTCGGCCCCGACCACCGTAGACAGAGGCTGCTTCTATTAACTTGGGCCTGTGGCATCCTTGATGGTCTACCGCCAGGTCCCCCAAAGGAGCGGGTACGTCAGGTTGCTCTTGCACTCCCACTTCGATTCGGCGGTGGCGACGGATCTACATTGTCCCTGGTGGCAGGCCGATGAGGATCGTCGAGATTGGCATCGATGACTTGGAAGTCCGTACGGAGTTAAGCCGTTCCGGCAGTGCCAAGCAGTTCGAGGATCGGCTAACGTCATCTATTGAAGAAATCGGTCTCGCCGAACCCCTCAAGGTTGCCCCCATCCCTGGAGATCGATATCTGGTTATTGATGGCGCTATGCGACTCCGCGCTATTCAGGCCATTCGAGAGAAAGACCCTGGGCGGTTTTCGACCGTTTCGGCGTACATCCTGGACTACGATCGTCGCTTTGAACTACGCTATCAGTCAGATATATACCAGGATCTTCTGCCGAGCCAGCTTGCGGAGTTGGTCGAACACCTGCACAGGACAGAGCATGTCAGAAAGATAGATATAGCACGCTTCATTGGCGTCTCTCCCGCAACGCTTAGGAACTACACCGGGCTTTGGCGCTTGCTACAGCGTGGCGGCCTGTTCGCTAAGATCGTAGAGCTGATGGATGTGGAGGTAGTCCCTTCTTCTAATCCTTACGCCTGGCTTCGGCTAACGGCTGCTGGGTTGAGGAAGGTATTGCAAGACAACTTCAGCGATGGCGAACGAGCAGAGGATTGGATCGATCGGTGTGTGACGGCTGCCCGTACCGGCGATACAGTGCGGTTCCCGATCAAGTTCGTTGAATCGGTAACGGACGCATTGCCTCCTGAGTGTTACCGAGAAGGCGAAGAGGTACGCACTGTCAAGCGGGACTTGGGGCTGCGGCGAGGGGTGAAGCGGGTCGACTCCAAGCCTAAGACGGCACCTGACTTTAGTGATGCATTGCGAAACGTCGCACGAGTCTCACGCCGCTCGCCTGAGCCTGTGCTTCGTACCGCGGCCCGTGCGCTCCAGGAGTATCTACAGTGATACCGACTACTGTGGACTGGTCCGAAGACGCGTTCTTCGAGAACCCTGAGCCCGACTCCCTCGACGGTGGTACCACATCGTCTGGCACGCTCTGGCATGCTGTGACTCCTCGGTGGGGTCACTCTATGCACACCATGTGCTCCTACCACGGCATGTTTCCTGCGAAGGTAGCGCACTACTTTATTCAGCGTTATTCGGAGCCAGGGGACGTCGTGCTAGACCCGTTTAGCGGGCGAGGTACCGTGCCGCTGCAGGCACGCGTTGAGGGTCGACGTCCAATCTGTAATGACCTGAACCCACTTGCTTACGTGCTCTCTAGGGCGAAGGCTGACCCAGCAGAGTGGCAAGCACTCGAGGGCGCCGTAAGCCGACTGGAATCTGGATACGCATCTACTCGTGCAAGTGATCCAGATGTGTCGAACGACATTCGTATGTTGTATCACCCGAACACGCTCAGGCAGATTTGCTATTTACGTGACTACTTGCTAAGGCAACCGCTCGCCAAGTGGTCACAAGAGGACCTTATGCTAGGCGGGGCACTGGCCGGTATCATGCATGGCTCGCACCGCCGGGACGGCACGTCGCAGTACCTGAGCATTAGTATGCCAAATACGTTCAGCATGTCACCGGCATACGTAGAGAAGTACATCCGGGAGAACGGGCTCGTCACTTTAAACCAGGATGTTTTCAAGTGCCTTCGAGACAAGATTGCGCGCTTATACTTGGATGACGTGGCTGGCCCAGGTGGACGCTCATACTCTCAGGATGCAGCTTCCCTATTGCAAGGTCGTCATGTTAGGCCCGAGTCCGTTGACCTCATTGTAACCTCGCCCCCATACCTACGTGTCGTTAACTACGGAACGGCAAACTGGATTCGGTTGTGGCTTTTGGGGCTCGATGAGGTCGGACGTGAACGCGGCGCCGGACGACGTTCGCTCGACGCGGCACTAGACCATCGGCATACATATACGTCTTACCGCGACTTCCTGTTGCGCACACTTGCTGGCGTGCGGCGCGTACTCAAGAAGGACGGGGTGGCGGTCCTCGTCGTCGGTGACGTTGCAGACCCGGGCGGAGTTGCACTGCCACTCGCGGCGCAAATCTGGCAAGACATTGGTAGCCAGACAGGTTTGCAACTTCTCGATTTGGTTGAGGATCATCTACCGACGCAGAACAAGGTCAGCCGTATCTGGGGTGAGACAAAGGGTCAGGCGACTGACAGAGACTGCGCCCTCGTACTTGCACGCCTGGAGGGAAGGCCATCTCCTGGGCCCAATGTGATTGATTGGGAAGAACCCTACAAGGACGGTGGACCAGACGCCGCTCACGCTCGGGTTGAAGCGGTGCGCGCTGCGCTCTGAGCGCCCTCTTGCGCCCATCGATAGTTGGTCGTAGATCGATTAGGGCGGACAGGACACCTGCCGATGCAGTTGGCCAAAGTTCAACACACATGGTGGATCGACGCCTTGTTTTGAGGCCGGCCAGGATCCCCGTTTTGCTCCGCTACCCGTGAGCTGAGACAACGACCGGCCAGTACCTACCGGTAGCTGCGGTCCGTGGATCTCAGGGAGAGGGCCGGGGTTCTGAGCGGAGCCCCGAGGTGGGTCACCAGGGCGCCGCCAGCGCAGTGATAACGCCAACATGTCGGCGGCCGGGCGGAGACTATTTATCTCGGATCCGGCCTTAGGAGGGTACGACGGTGGCGGTCACGGACTTGTATGTGCGGGTCCCGGGTACGGCGCGGCCCACAAGACAGCAGGTGCAGGGTGCGTGGGCCGGTGTGGTGCGGCTGCGCCTGGAGTTCGAGTACCCGTCGATCGTCGGTGCGTATGCGGCGGCGGAGTGGGTGTTGGAGCTGACGGACGTGCGCCCGATGCGCCGTGTAAGGCTGACGATGGGTGATGTGGCGCGGCTGGCCGTTCGGGCGGATCCCGCCCTGGTATGTGCCGCCAGTCAGGCTGCTGTCGCCGACGAGTTGCTCCTGGCGGTGGAGGTGCTGGAGGGCCGCCGGCCGGGTGATGAGAGTTTTGCGCGGGGCGTGTACTCGTGGCTGGCCTGGTGGCTGGGCGTTCGGGAGCTACCGGAGCAGTTCGTGCCGGGTTCTGAGCCGTTCGAGCACCTGCTCGCGACCTGAGTACGGGAGTGCCCGGCCGACGCGACCCGGGCACTCCCACGCTTTCCGTCCTCAGTCGAGCGGGGTGGATAGTTCGAGTTCTGGAGCTGGAAGAGCGCCGGCGGCATGTGCTTCGGCCTGGTCGTCGTTGTGCCATCGGGCGAGCTCGACGTCCCGTGCGTCGTCTTGGGCTCGCAGCTGGTCGAAGCGGTCCCGTTGCTGGATTTCGGCGAGGGCGCGTTGAGCCCGCGCTACGGCGTCGGCGGTCTGGTCGGGGCTGGGCACGGTGGTCCAGTCGCCGCCGACGTCTTGTTGGCGCGCCGGGTCCTCGGAGGCCTGGGACCGCATGTCGACCGGTGGCGCCTCGGGACCGGCCTGCGCGTCGCCGGCGTGGGCTGAGTAGTCGTCGAGTGTGTCCTCCTCGTAGCTGAGATCGGTTTCGGTGATGGGTCTGTGGGCGTCGTCTTCCTGTGTGGCTTGTGCGTGGGCGGTGAGCCATTCGTCGGGGGTGGTGTGGTCGTCGAGCTGGTCGCTGTCGGTGCCGCGGGTGGCGAGTTCGGTGCGGGCGCGTTCGGCGGCGGCGCGGGTTTCGGCGGTGTGGGCATACCAGAGTGCGCGTACGTGGTCGGCGTGGGCGAGCTGTTCGCGCTGGTGCGCGAGCGCGTCGGCCAGCGCCTGGGCCTGGGCGGCCTCGGTGCTGAGCCGGGCTTGTTCAGCCGGGTCGGTGGCGGCTTGGGCTTCGGCGGTGCGGATGGTGGCGGTGTGGCGGTGGCGTTGTTCTGCTTGGGTGGTTCCGGCGAGTTCGTTGGCGACGTAGGCGGGGGCCCAGGTCTTTTCCCGTTCGTAGGCGCGGACGCGTACGCGGAGCTGGCCGTCGCTCATCTCGGCTTCGGCGCGGCTGGCTTCTGGTCGGCCGAGTGCCCTCCAGGCGGCGCGCCAGGAGGCGTACTCCTCGACCTGGCCACGCTTGGGCGGGCCGGGTAGGGCGACGTCCTGGTCGTTGTGGTCTGCGAGTTCGCGGTGGGCGGCAACAATCCCGGCTCTGTGCTCCCACTGCTGTCGTTGGTTGGGGTCGTCGGGGACGGGGCCGAGTGCCTCGATGGCCCATTGCGGCGCCTCCTCGGCGATTCCGGCGGCGAGCTGGGCGCGGCGGGTGTCGGCGGCGTGGGCGAGGTCGGTGAGGTGGCGGGCCCAGGCGAGGTCGTCGACAGCGGGGACCCAGTCGGTGTGGGAGGCGCCGGCGGGTTCGAGGCTGGTGGTTTCGGTGATGCGGTGGTGCAGGACGCTGGCCAGGCTGCGCGCCCCGCTCAACGGACGGGCGGTGACAGCTGCGGTGAGGGTGGCGTGGGGGTCGTGGCCTGCAAGCTCGGCCTGGCGGAGGACGCGGGCGAGGGTGGACATGCCCTCGTCGGCGGCGATGGCCTGTCGCTGCGCCGTGGTCAGCACGCCGTCGTCGACGAGACGGTCGAGGCTGGTGGCGGTGCGGGCTGCGGTGGCGAGTTCGGCGACGTCGGCGAACCGATCGGCCGCGGCACGGATCGACGCGGCCCGGGTGGCGGAGTCTTCAGCTTCGGCGGTGGCGGCGAGTTCGTCGTGGGCGGCCTCGAACGCGCCGGCGAGGACGGCGAGGGGGTCGCGGTGTTCGGCCTGGGCGGTGGCGCCGACGGGTGCGTCGTCGGGGACGGCGCGGGTGGTGACGTAGCAGGTGTTGTTGTCGCGGCCGCGGCTCATCCCGACGTAGAGCGCTGCGGCGCCGGTGTGGGCGGTGGCCACGGTGTGGCAGGTGTCCACGGTGAGCCCTTGGGCGGAGTGGACGGTGCTGGCGTAGCCGAGCGCTAGGTGCTCGGCTACATACGCCGGCGGGAGGGTCATCTGTTTGCCGAGGGTGTCGCCGTCAGGGCCGCGGGCGATCAGCGGCGCGACGACAACTCCGCCGTCGGGGTGGATGTGGAGGATCCGGTACTGCTCCCGGTTCATCGGGCCGCGCTGGTTGCCGGCGTGGTTGGCGAGGTGCCAGGCGTTCTTGCGGGCCTGCACCAGGTCCCCGACGCCGGCGATGGTGCCCTGGAGGTCGAGGGGGACGCCTGCTTCGCTGACGCGGCCGAGGCGGACGAGTTCAGCACGGACGTGGGCGGAGACGCGGGCGGCTTGTTCGTTGGTGTCGGTGATGAGGAGGGTGTGGCGGCCGGCGAGGGTGTCGCCGATGTAGGCGCGGGTGGCGGCGGCTTCGGCTTGTTCGATGGTGCCGGCGTCGACGATGCGGCCGTGTTTGCGGTAGTCGGCCAGCGCTGCCTCGTCGCCTTCGCGCAGGCGGAGGGATGCGTCGCGTTCCCATGCGGCGGTGAACCGGCGTACCTCGGCCAGCTCGTGGGACAGGCCGGTGTCGGCGACCAGTCCCATGCCGCCGCCGGCGCCGACGGCGGCGAGCTGACGGTGGTCACCAACCAGCAGCAGCTTCGCCCCCGCGGCCTCGACGTGGCCACGGATGGCGGTGAGGTCGGTGGTGGCGGCCATCGCGGACTCGTCGACGACCACCAGGTCGCCCGCATGGAGTTTCCAGGCGCGGTCGTCGCCGGCTGCGGCGGCGTTGGCGAGGCGTTGCTGGGTGGTGAGCCAGCGAGTGATGTTGCGGGCTGCGAGTCCTTCGCCGGCGAGAACTTCGGTGGCGATCTGGCTCGCGGCCAGCCCGACGACCAGGCGCTGCCGGCCGTCCCACAGGGTGGGGTCCTGCCAGGCGCGGGCGAGCGTGCCGACGACGAACGACTTTCCCGTGCCGGCGGGGCCGACGAGGGCCTCGAGTTTGGCGCCGGAGGTGAGGATGCCGCGGACGGCGGCGGCCTGGTCCGCGCCGAGCTCCACGCCGACCTCAGCCATCCCCGCTACAAACGCCGCGGCTGCGTCGGGGCTAAGCGCGGGGGCGCCGCGTTCGACCGCCGCGCCTCGGAGGGCTCGTTCGCTGCGCACGTGCTCATCGGTCGCGTACAGCCGGGCGCCAGGCCGTTCGTAGACGGACGCGCCGTCAGCCAGCCGCAGCTCGTCGGGCACGGTGTCGGCTCCGGGTGCTGGTGCGGTGAGGTTGAGGCAGTGGGTGGCGATGGCGGTGTCGGCGAGGCTTTCGACGACCTGGCGGATCTGGTCGGCGTCCTTGCCGCCCAGATAGTCCGGCAGGGCGGCGTTGACCGCGCGTACGAGGTCGGCGCGGGTCCAGGCCGCCTTGGTGGCCTGCACGTCGGCGAGCGCGGTCTCGATCACCGCCGACGGGGAGAACGTCTCGACCTCGGGGGTTTCGCCGGCGATGGCGAGCACGGTGTCGGCGACCTCGACCAGCCCGCCGGCCACCTCCGCCCGCAGCTGGCGGTCCCACCGGTCCATGCGTTCCTCGACGGTCTCGCCCTCATGCGACTTGGCGCGGCGGGTGGCGAAGGTGGCCTGGCGCTGGAGCCGATCGAGTTCGAGGGCGTTGGGCTGCCGGCCGAACCGGGTCTCGAACGCTGTGAACATCTCCCGGGTCTTCGCGGTGATGGCGCGGCGGCGGGTGGAGAACAGGTCGAGCACCTCCTGCCGGATCCCGACCACCTCACGTGCCTTGCCGTCGGGGCGGGTGGCGAACCGCACGCCGAGGGAGCGAGCGAGGTGTTCTTCCATGGTCCGCTCCCCCACCGCGGCGGCCGCGCCGCGGTGGGTGTAGATGCTCCGCCCGTCCAGCGTCCGCCACTCCCCGTCCGCGCCCTGGACGCGGTTGAGGATCGCGTTGTGGATGTGCAGCTGCGGGTCGTGGTTGCGGTTGTCGTGCTGGAAGAACGACGCCACCACCCACTCGTGCGCGTCGACGTACCGGCCGGCCGTGCCGCCGTGATGACCGACCCGGGAGTAGCCGGCATGCTCCGCGAGGTACTCCAGGGCGGCATGGTTACCGGCCCACATCGCCGACTCGACGGCATGCCGGTGTGCCGCCCACGCCGCAGCGGCATCCTCGTCCCCTGCACGGCGGGCCGCGACCTCCTGCGCCTCGAACGCGGCATGCAACACCGTCACCGACTTCTGCACGCTGAACGTCGCGTCCAGGAACGACACGTTCGACCGGACCTGCTTACCCGCCTCCAGCCGCAGCTGCTCACGCCGTTCGGGGTCGGCGTCCAGCTCAGCCTGCAGCGCCTTGGCGTAGATCTCCTCCGCACTGGCGTAGCGGCGGCCCGCGTGCCCGAGCCGAGCGGCCTCGTCCCAGCTGTCCGGGTCGCGGAAGGCGGGCTCGCGGGGGTCGATGAAGTGCTCATACAGCGCCGTCATGTCCTGCGCGTCGACAAGGCCGGTCAGACCAAGCTTCTCGGCGCCTTTCCCCCACCACCTGCCCGGCGGCTCCCCCGCGGCGACCGCGCCGGTGTAGTAGTTTTCCCGCCCGGCCGCTACAGCGCCGGTCAGATAGCCCGCCGAATGCCCCGACGAAACCGTCATCATCGGCCCTCACCGCCCCACGTGGTGGGCCCGCTGGTTCGGGCCGCGCCAGCGGCCCGAACCCCCCATCGGATCGTGATGCATGGGTGTGTACTGCTCTTCGGGATTCGCTTCTGGCTCGAAACGGGTCGCTTCTGGGGGTTGCTGCTCGGTCGGTGGCTGGCTTCGGATCGGGACTCGCTCGGGTCGTTCCTGCTGCGTCTTGTCTTCGTCTTGGTGCTGGTCTTCGGCTGGGTCCTGCTCGTCGTCCTGGGGGCTCTTCTGGGCTTGCTACGGGCTTCCTCGCGGTGTTCCTGAGGCCCTGGGGTCGTTCGGCTGCCGACTTGGCTGGTGGTGGTCTTGTCGCGGTCGGGTTGAGTGGTGCGCGGGCCGGTTTCTCGCCTCGCCTGGCTCGTCGTGCTGGTGGAAGTCATCGGGTGCTCCCCGTGTGGTCGTGGGTGTGGGTGTCGTTGATGGCGAGCAGGGCGAAGCCCGCGACGACCATCAGCCCGTCGACGGCCAGGGGGCCGAGGTGGGCGTTGAGGGCGTCCTCGCCGTAGCGCTCCAGCAGCCCGGCCATGTGCCGGTAGGAGATGACCGCGGCTACGAGGGCGACCAGGCCGGTGCCGCCGTAGCGGGCCATGCCCCACCAGGTGCCGGCACGCCGCCAATGGGGGCGGCTCATGCACTCCACGGCCAGCAGCAGCGCCAGCGGCACGAACGCCCCGGCGATCCGCGGCCCCCAGGCCGGTTGGGCGTGTGCCACGTTGGCCGCGATCGATGCCGCGATCCCGAGCAGGAAGGCCGACCACACGACGAGCCGCGCCGCCCGAGGCTGGTCACCCGGTCTCGGCAGGGGCGACATCTGTGCCGGTACGGCGGCACGCACCTGCGGCATACCGGCACGTGCCGCCGCGATGCCGCGTGGTTCCGGCACGTCAACCGGTACCGCCTCGGACGACGCAGCGTGCTCGGCGGGCTGAGCGGGTACGCGGTCTTCTTCGGCTAGCCGCGCCGGGTTGGCGTCGGCAGCAGGCTCGTCCCGCTCGGGCGGTGCGGGTACTGGGTCAGGGTCGCGGGCTTCGTTGATACGGGCCCGGCCCCACCGCTCGCCGCGCCCGAACCGTTCGCCGAGGGCGCGGCCGGTCAGCCGCACGCCGTCCTGGACGGACTGCCGGTACGCGCGGCGTGCCTGTTCGCGCAGGTCGGCCCCGTGGTCCCCGGCCGCCGACGGCGGGGGGACCGCCGCATGGTCGTTCGTGTCGGGCAGCGTGACCTGCCACGGGCCACCGTCCCGGGCGTCGATGTCCTCGAGCGGCTCGTTGTCGAGTGTCGGTATCGCGGTGGTGCTTGTTGTGGTGGTCATGGGCGTCTCCGTGCGGTGCGTCGTCCGGCAACGGCGTCGATGTGGTGCTCAGCCGGCTGAGGCGGGGTCTCCTCTCGGTGGGTTTCCCACCACTTGGAGATCAGTGCGAGGGCCTCGGTGAGCGGGGCGGTGGTGGCGGGGTGGTGGTGTTCGCCGCCGGGCAGGTGGCTTTCCAGAGAGCAGGCGCCGGCGGCGGCTTTGATGCGGCGGACGACGCCGGGGCGTTGCCGGTCGTGCCAGTCCCCGGCGAGGTTCGATCCGGCGTCGGGGTCCTCGTAGGCGGCACGCCAGGTGTGGCGCAGCCACAGCAGTTCCTCGATCACGTCCGGGTGCCACAGCCAGCACTCCGGCAGCCCGGCGGCTGCGTCGGTGTAGCGCAGATAGATCTGGTCCAGCCACACCACCAGGTCCTCCAGCAGCGCGGCCGCCTCACCCGCCACCGCGACCTCGCCGGTGCTGTCGGTGTCGCCGATGGCTGGGAGTGCCAGCCAGGACGGGGTTCCCTCGGCCGGGGGTTTGCGGGTGCGGGCGGCGGTGGTCTCGCCGAGCTGGGCGACCAGCTCGGCGAGTTCGGCCACCCGCTTCGGGAGGGAGTCGAGGTCGCCCAGGGAACGCCTGAGCGCCTCGACCTCCCTCGCCAGACCCGCCAGGGCCGCCGAGTCCTTGTCGGGCTCGGTCACGCACCCTCACCCCACTCCCGGCCCGCCTTCTCACCGGATGCGTGGCGGGTGGTGTCGACGTGCTCCACGTCAGCCACCGCGACCTCGGCCTCGGACGTGGCGTGGCTGCTCCGCTTGTCGAGCTCGCGGCGGAAGCGCCGCATCTCCCGGGCGGTACGTGCCTTCTCCCTACGTACGTCGCGGCGCCGCCATGCCATCTGCACCCGCCCGACCGCGGCAGGCATGCCACGCCGAATGAGCAGCACCCGCCCGGCGGGTAGTTGCGCGATCTGCGCCGGCGACAGGACCGGCACCCTGCGTACGGAGACCGAGGTGAGCTTGCCGTCGGCGTCGTAGGTGGCGACTTCCTCGTCCCGTTCCCCGGCGAGGGCGGCGTAGGCGGACAGGTCGTCGGGGTCGCGGGTGCCGCCGAACACCATCACGGTGGCGGCGTTGTTCATGATCGCCCCGGCACCGGTGTCGCCCCAGCGTTGGCGCAGCTGGGCGCGGGACTGCACCGCGATATGGATGGTGACGCCGCGTCCGCCCATGTCGGCGGTCCAGTTGTCCAGCGGGATTGGGCAGATCAGCGCCGCCTCGTCCAACGCCAGCGTCAGCGGCGGATCCAGCCGGCCACCCGGTTGGTCGCCGGCGATCCGGCGGGCCTCCCGGGCGATGTGCCCCGTCAGAGCGGTCACGAGCGGGGCGACCTGCGCGTCTTCGGCGCCGAGCATGAACACCGTGCCGCGGTGCTCCAGCAGCGCCGCCACGTCGAAGCTCCCGCCGGATGGGTCGGGGGTGGTGGCGGCGGCCGCGGTGGAGTCGGTCAACCAGCCCAGCGCGGGCATGATCGTGGAACAGATCGAGGAACGGGTCCGCTCGTTGGTGGACAGGAACTGCAGCGCGTCGGACTCATACGCCGGTTCCGGTGACCTGCGCAGCAGGCGGCGTACCTCGCCGGCGTGGGCGTCGGGGTCGGCGACCCAGGCGAGCACGTCGCGCATCGACGCGTCCCCGAGGGCGGCGGCGTGCATCAGCGACGCCAGCACCCGCCTTGCCTGACCGGCCCAGAACTCCCGGTCCCCGCCCGTGCCCGGGGCGCTCACCCCGGCCAACAGATCCGCCGCACGCGACGTGGCGGTCGCGGGGACCTGGCAGCCAGACAGCGGGTCGAACGTGATCGAGGACGGCAGCCCGCCCACGCCGCTGGGGTTGAACACCTCCACCGGCCCGCGCCGGGCCCTCAAGCCCCGGGTCAGCTCGATCAGGTCGGTCCGGGTGGAGGTCGCGATGACCGCGCCCGGTGCGTCGAGGATCCGGCACGCCAGCTCCCCGGTCTTCCCGGTACGCGGGCCACCGACCCGCAAGGTGACGTCCTCAATCGCCGACCACACCCACCACAACCCGACCCGGACGACAGGTGTGGCGAACTCCCGCGTCCTCACCCACAGCCGCCGCCAGAAACCAAGCTCGGCCAGCGACGGGCGTAGCACCTTCGCGCGGGCCCTCATTGCGAGCCGACTGGAGACCCGCAGGATCGTCCACGCGGTTGCCATGCCCTGGTTCTTGCGCGAACGGTGAGCCCAGCGGCCCACCACCCCGGCCGACCCGGCGCGGCGGTTCCACCACACACCCACCGCCATCACCACCAAACTCGCGCCGGCGACGAGCAGCCACGGCCACCAAAGCCGACCCGGGGTGCGGGGCGGGGCGGAGTGCAGCAGCCACCCCACCCCGGCCACACCGACGCCGGCCAGCGCGACCTGGGGCATGAGGTTGCGACGTGCGTGGTTCCTCATCGACCCCTCCCCTGTGCCTCGGCCACTGCCCGCGTGGCCGGCGGCGGCGTCTGGTCCAGACGGCCAGGCACCTCGTCAGGGATGGGCGCCGGTTCGACCGGCTCGGCGGACTCGGCGCACACCTTGTGCGCCGGCAGGCCGTCCGCGGCGCGCAGGTTCGTCGCGGCTCCGCAGTGCCGGCACGGCAGCCGTCGCGGTGACCAGTGATGGGAGTCGCGCCAGTCCTGCAGCCGGCCAGGGCTCGAGCAACAGGCCGGGCAGGACACCTCCACGATCCGGGTCACCCCGTCCGGATCGTCGGCGTGCGCCCGCACGAACCCCGTGTCGTGGCAGCGGCTACAGGCCGACGCCGGGGGCGTTGGTGTTCTGGTGAGGTCGTTCATCGGCGGGCCTCCCGCCAGGTCTCGCGCACTGCGTCCAGCGCCGGCCTGACGTCATCGTTGATCCGCCGACACAGCAGATGGACCGCCTCGATCGCGGCGCCAACGTCGACCGCCGTGGAGGTGGGGACAGGCAGGCCGAGCGTGCTGACCGGCAGCTGCACCCGGACCGAGAACAACAAGGCGCGACGGTCCGCGGCCGGCTCCATCAGGCCGCCGAAGTCGTCCCGCTCCCAGTCACGCCACCCCGATAGCCGGGGACGGGCAAGGCGGGCCGGCCAGCCGAGCCTCGCGTCCATCTCGGCGATCAGCTCCTCAGAGCTCTCCTCACTGCCTCGGCACCGGACCCTGCCGATGGTGTCGGCGGTGTGCACGAAGCCCGGGCTCATCACCGGCGCACAGGCGATCTGCCACGCGATGCCGGCGAACGAGACTGCGTCCAAGGGGGCGCCGTCGTCGTCGAACAGGTGCGCCCGCGACCGCAGGTACGCCCCGTAACGGCTCACCCCGTCCGAGGCGTAGTCACGGTCGTAGGCCTCGTCGACCCACACCAGGTCGTCCGTGGGGCTCATGCTGCGTCACCCCCACGCGGCCCGACCACGCTGGCCGCACCGGTTGCGGGGTCGGTCGGGGTCTGCCAGGTCGGCGCCCAGTCCCCGACTTCCACGCACGCCCCCGATCCGGCCGCGGCGTCCAGCAGCCGCTCCACCGCCTTCGCCGGGACGACGTAGCGGCCCTGGTCCCCGCCGCCGGCGCGCATCCGCACCGCGGGGAACGCGTCCGCCCGCACCAGGCGGTAAAGGTGCTCCTGCGACACGCTCAACAACGCGGCCGCCTCCGGCACCGAATACGTCGGCACACCGGCCGCCCGCTTCCGCAACGCGTTCTGCAAAGCCAGATCACGGCCGGCCTCACGCCACGCAGCACGCGCCGACCTCGCACCACCGGCCACACCGGCGGGCTGACAGTTACTACGCTCAGACATGCCATCCACTCCTCTACGAGGGATTGGTTGGAAGGCGCGGGAGCGGCGGGTGTCGCAGCCAACACCGCTCCCGCGCCGGCTCTATTGGGCCCGCGTTGCGGGCCTTGTCGCGTCGACGTCGCCAGGCACTCAGGACAGGCTGTGACTATCTGGCGATTGCGTGTCAACACATGACACGGTAAGGGTGTGTTGACACACCGTCAAGGCAACCGGCCGAGGCGGATTGCGGTCAGTTGAGCCGGTCAACAGGCGGGCTTGCGCTGACTGCAACCCGCCTGAAATGGTGTGTCAGTACACCGCACAGGAAACGAAGTGGAGGGGCGGGTGTCGCCCAAGATCGAGCGGACCAGGCCGCCCTACCTACAGATCGCCGACGACCTTCGCCGCCAGATCGAGAACGGCGCTCTTCGCGAAGGCGACACCGTGCCCTCGGTGCGGCAGCTCGCCGCCGACTGGGGCGTCGCTCACGGCACCGCCCGGACCGCCTTGGCCGTGCTACGGACCGAGGGCCTGGTCGTTGGCGTTCCGGGGACCGGCACGATCGTTCAGAAGCGTGGCGACCAGGGCGCCGGCGCCCGGGCAAGGGAAGCACGAGGCACTGGCCGTATCTACCCGCCGGGCCAGTACGCGAAGATCACTGCCGCCGAGCTGGTCCCGGCGCCTGATGAGGTCGCGGTCGGACTTGGTGTCGACGCGGGCTCTGAGGTCATTCGCCGGGCGCGCGTCACCTACCGCACTGAATCCGACGGTAGCGAGATACCGCAGTCGGCAAGTACTTCGTGGTTCGCCGGCGAATTGGCCGAGCAGGCCCCGCTGTTGCTGGAGCGCGACCGGATCGTGCAGGGGACCTTCGGCTATATCGAGGAGATGACCGGACGGACTCCCGTCGAGGTCCTCGAGGAGCTACGACTGTCCGAGGCCGGCTCTGACGAAGAGTTCATCTTCGGCGTGGAGCCGGGTGCGCCCATCATCCGCGGCGAGAATTGGCTGCTCGATGACGAGGGAGACGTCATCGAGTACGGCCAGTCCGTGCTGAGGCCGGACCGGACCGTCTCCTATCGCTTCCGGCTCGACCAGGGCAGTGGGGCAGAGATCAGTACTCGTCCGGAGCCCAGGCCCGATCCCGCTGCACGCTGGCATCGCCGGTGAACTGGCGTACGATTTCGACCTCCTGAGGGGTCGCCTCGCCCGCGAGCATGCGCCGGTGTACCTCCTGGGTCGCCAATACCTCGGCAAGCCGCTGCTTGGCGATCTCCTCGTACCTCTGCTCCGGCGTCTTCTCAGACATGCGAGCGCTCCTCCTCATACGACTGGCGCCTACGCCCACCGTAGACCAGTCAACCGCTCGTAGATGTCGACGTACCGCCGCCGGGTCTCGTCGACCACCTCGGGCGGCACCTCCGGGCCAGGCGGGGTCTTGTCCCACCAGCCCAGGTCGCGGGCCCAGTCGCGGACGAACTGCTTGTCGAACGCGTTCTGCCGCTGGCCCGGCTTCCAGTCCTCCACCCGCCAGAACCGCGAGGAGTCCGGCGTCAGCACCTCATCAGCGAGGAGGAGCGAGCCGTCCGCCGCCCGGCCGAACTCGAACTTCGTGTCCGCGATGATGACGCCTCGCTCGCGGGCGATCTCCGCGCCGCGGGAGTACAGCTCGACCGTCAGCTCACCGAGCTTCTTGGTGACGTCAGCGCCGACCAGCGCGGCCACCTGGTCCTCATTGATGTGCTCGTCGTGCCCATCGGCCGGGTCAGTCTTGGTCGACGGGGTGAAGACCGGTCGCGGCAGCTGCGATCCCTCGAGGAGCCCAGGCGGGAACTGCACACCCGAGATCGTGTTGGTCGCCTGGTACGACTCCCAGCCGAGGCCGGCCAGATAGCCACGGGCGATCCACTCCACCGGGAGGATCTCCAGCCGCCGGCACCGGATGGCCCGGCCGGCGAACTCTTCCGGCACGTCCGTCGCGCTGAGGACGTGGTTCGGCACCAGATCGGCCAACTGCTCGAACCACCACAGGGACAGCGCAGTGAGCAGCTTGCCCTTGTCCGGGATCGGCGTCGGTAGCACCACGTCATAGACCGACACCCGATCGGACGCAACCAAGATCAGGTCGTCGCCATCGGCGTAGACATCACGAACCTTGCCCGAATGCACTAGTTTCACGGTGCTACACGATGTCACACATGGCCTAGCCATGGATGGGCAGCCCCCACATGCGACTCCCAACACAGTCGGACAGCACGCTCAGCGCCCTTTACTACGGAATCAGCCGCGCACCAACACTTGCAAGGCATACAGAGGAAATTGCTCTGCCGTAAATTTCACGACACTCTATCTCGCCACCTCGGATCAACTTCGGGCGCGGCAGGTCGGGGCTCATCGATCAGATCGATATCAGCAACAGCTATAAGGTTGTCAAAGAGCCAAATGATGCGAAGTAGCCGGGCCACCGCTAGCAGTACAGCGAACTCAAACAGCCAAGGGGCGATCGGTGGACCGCTGCTGCGGTCAACTATCTGCGCGACCAAACACAGCATCGCAGAAACACCGGTAGCAGACAGTAGTGATCGCCAGTTTCGTCGGACCTCCACCGAGTAATGGCGTCGAACCGCTAAAGCCCGATCGCCGCCAGCTCCCAGATAGACTGTGATCGCTACCGCGCAGAGTCCGCCAACAATCGAGACGACCGTGGCGCCAGTTCCATAGACTCCCAAGCGCTGATCCAACGGAATCCAGGAAAGCAAGTTCCAGTGGCCCCAAAGCCTCACGATAGACACGTGAGCCAACACAAGCACTAGGGCCGCTACCAAATCAATACTTGGACGTTCCGAAACCCACCCTAAGCGCACCCGGGCCATCTCATTCCTTCCTGGATTCCTACCTCTTCATCAGTTCTCGACGCCAGAAGCTAGCCGAAGTTCCTCTTCATGAGTTACGGTCACGTCGAGGATCACGCGTACAGCCGACTGTAGCCGAACCGAGTTGCCCTCCTCGTCCACGGCGGGCACACGGCGCTTCGCTGTGATGTGATGCTCTACAAACTCGACCAGCTGAGAGTACTCCGGACCTTGTGATTCGGCGTAAACGAGACGTGCCTTCGCCACGTCTGCGGCCCGAGGCATTACATCTTCGAGGTCCCGCAAGTCACTAAGCAGTTTCTCTCGGTCTTCATCACGAGCCTTGCCGCGTGGGATGCTAATGACCATAGTCACTGAGATATCCCCGTAGGATTCTTGAGCTTGATGCAGGAACTGAGACAGTCGACCTTGCTTGTTTCTAAGCATGCCAACTCGATCTGATCCGATTCGAATCTCGACCTTGTTGGCACCCTGGGCAGTTCGAAGCTTCTCGATCTGAGCGCGAGACAACAGCGGTCGTACTACAATTTCCTCTGGGAAAACTCTCAGATGATTGAGCCATCCCTCAAGTGATTTGTGAGTCGGAGCAGATCTGGATCCTTGCATAACTCCGACTACGTTTCCGTAAGGGACAAAGCAGAACACGCTTGTTTCAAGATATCCTTCATGCGCCCTTGATTCTAACTCACGCCAGTCCCCTGTCCCAAAATCCATTACCGAGAGCCATTCGCTCACCGATTTCACTCGGTGAAGAAGCAAATGATCCTCTTCTGCTAGCGGATAAACCGTGCCGACGAACGTCTGGTCGCCTTGCCAGGTTCGCTGTTGCACGCTTGCTTTGGATATCTCGGTGAGGGCGTCTTGCCATGAAAATTGCTGCATCCGAACCTGCTCACCGGACCTCTGCGCGACTACCTCGAAGAACGCAATTGTCCGCTCTCGCATCGTCGTAGCCACCACTACCCCCAAATCCTTATTGCACGGCACCCAGTACCTTAGCGCTAGAGTACTTGTATGTATGCGAAACGGGGCGATTGCACTTCAGCCTCCCGACCTGTGGAGGCTCATAGCGCACCCGGACGTCACCTACGTTGAGCTCAAGCACCCGACCGCGCCAAAGACTGGAATGACTGACACGGCCCTTCAGGCATCTGGCACGGTTCGCAAGCTTCCAGCAAGTAGCTCAGCGGCCCGCTTGTCGGATTCAGCTACCCACGCGGTGTAGACGCGAAGGGTTGTCGTACCTCCGCCGCCATGGCCGAGGCGGCCGGCGACGGTGCGGACGTCGACGCCGGCGGTGATCAGCTCGGTAGCGGAGTAGTGGCGCAAGGCGTGGAGGTGGCTGTCGATGCCCAGACCAGTACACATGGCCTTGTAGCGGTGGCTCACGCCGTCCGGGTCGCACGGTCGGCTGTGGTCGGCTTGGTAGGAGAAGACGAATGCATCTTCGCGAGGCGCCTCGTCCATGGCGCGGATCTGCTCCTCGTAGCGTTTCCGATGGACTCGCAGCAGCTCGCAGGTGCCGTTGTCGAGCGCGATGCGGCGGATCTGGTGGGTCTTGGTGTCCTTCTCGATCCCGTCGACGATGTTGCGGCGGATCTCGAGCATCCCGGTGTCGAGGTGTACGTCGTGCCAGCGGAGCGCGAGGATCTCGCCCCGGCGGGCACCGGTGACCATGTAGAGCCAGACCAGTGCTCCCCAGGACTCGTCCTGTGCCATCGCGGCCTCGACCAGCTGCGCCGCCTGCTTCGGCGTCGGCGGCTTGGGTGCGGGCTTCGGCTGCTTCGGCTTCTTCGTCACCTCGGCCGGATTGCTCTGGAGCCAGCCCCACCGGACCGCGGTCGACAACGCACCGCTGATGATGACGTGCGTCTCTCGGATCGTGGCCGCCGCATAGGGGCGGCATTGGTGCGGCTGGCACCGCCGGCGCGTTGACAGGTCGTTCTCATCGCAGTCGTGCGGTTCACTCGTCCGGTGTTCGACGTACGGCCTGCCGTCACAGCGGTTCCTGCACCGGCGCAGCTCGGCGTAGAACTGCTCCAGGACGCGCGGCGTGAGCTTCGCGATCGGCACTCGGCCCAACGCAGGCTTGATGCGGGTCTCAGCTGCTCGGCGGTACCCGGCGAGCGTGGTGGGTTCCGCCTCGTGCACGTCCAGCCAGGAGTCAAGGACGTACGCGAGCGACGCCTTGGTCGTCGCCTGGCGCTGCTGGTCGACCTGGGCCAGCAGCCGCGTCCGTATCTTCTCGACCTGGCGCTCGTCCTTCGTCGACTCGGTGAGGTAGCTGTCCTTGCCGGTCAGCGGGTCGACACCGGAGTAGACGAGCACCTGAAACGAGTTGCCTCGTCGGCGCACGTAGCCGCGTTCACGCCGCCTACCGCGCGTCTTCGCAACCATGCGGTGAGTGTATTCCTCTGTAGCGCCATCTACAGAGGCCACGCCGAGCGAAGTGGAGTCTAGGACAGAAACTACTCCGAACTGGCTTCCTCAGCTCGCACGGCACCTGACACACCTAACGCACGACTGCAACTAAGCATTGAATGCCGCTACCTGTTATATGCGCGGATCAGGTTCAGGAAGTGTCTTAGTTTCTCGACGTCCACGTCCCTGATCGGATCAGGATTAAAATGCATAACAGTGTTCCGCAAATTACGAATCTCGTTCAGGCGCTCTATAAAGAGGGTGCGATCTAGAGACCACCCGAGAGCACGCCAGCAATTCGCGTCGTTCAGGACGGCCTGATACTGCCCCATAGTCATCTTGTCAAAGGAGCTGAAATTACTGTACGCCATCTTCACGAGATCCTTGTCGAAGGCGGACTGGATCAACTGACGAAGCTCCTGGTCTACCTCGCCGATTAGGAAAAAGGGAGTAGCGGTCTCGTCGTATTTATTTACCACATCAGCGGCCGTAATGATCCCATAGATTCTTCCATCGAAGTCACGTACGAAGATGAACTCCTCCTTCTGAAGCACATCCAACACATCCAGGAGACGATCGCTATAGCTAAACACTTTCGCATCGCGAATAATCGCCGAACTGAAGGAAGCCTTCGGGTCAGCATTCTTTGCTTGAGCTATCGACTTCCAACTTACAGCGCCGTGCAGGACGTCTGGACTCGTCAGAACTGCAACCTGCGAGTAATCGTTCAATAGCATGATAGTAATTGCTTGATCGAAAGAAGCAGATGGCTCGACTGACGCCAGCGGACGTTGATCCGAGAGCAAGTTCCCGAGCGTGAGGCCGATGTCAAAACTGTCCTCTTCATTGAGTTCGTCGGGCGCCGCCACCGAGCCCACTGATCCGTCTGACGACTCAGCGCTTTCCGCTTCGGAGATTGTCACAAGCGAGACCACTCGGTCGAGATTCACCGCGCGGAAGTCGGGGACAGTGGTCAAGCTGTGGTTAGCAAGATCAGCGGCTATCTGGGCACTACCTGCACGGTCACGATCTTCTAGATGCCAGAATTTGAGAAGATCGCGCACTGTGAGCTTCTCGGGAGTACCCGCCTCGGCCTTCTTGCGGGCATCATTCAATGACTCAAACCGCTGACGTGCAGCGCTACCTCCATCTGTCGAGCCTCCATTGGCTGCGGCCGCTTCCTCAGTGACTGAAAGCAGGAGTTCCTGGCGTAGCTCGTGAAGCGTTGGGCCGTCTCTTCCGACACGCCATACTGACCATCCAGGTGCTGCGCTTAATTTGGCGATCGTTGCAGCTGCTTTGGACGGTGTAGCAAACTCACGTCCGTCCACCAGTTTGAGCGAGCCGCGGCGGGTCACTGTTGCTGTGTGCGGGGGTTCGCCGATGCGCTGTTCGAAGAGGAGCGTCTGCCCGGCCTGTAGCAGATTGGCTTCGAGTAGATCTGAGATCCGGACTCGCCGACCGTTAATCAGAAGCTCCCTGCGGACCCTGCGGGAAGTCCTACCCGGAGGCATACGCCACTCCTCTCAGCGCCAGAGTTGCGCTGTCAGGACGGTTGCGTGAGAGGCCGTCGTATCGACAGCAGCCCGCCTGCCGCGGACAAGGTACAGCTAAGCAGACATGGCGTCTGCACGTTGGCCGTTTGGATCACCCTGCAAGCCGACACCCCGGGGCGCTGTCCGCTGCGATCGGCGCGTTGCCCCAGCGCCGGCTTGATGCGCGTGTCAGCTGCTCGGCGGTAGCCGGCGAGTGTCGTGGGTTCGGCCTCGTGCACGTCCAGCCAGGAGTCAAGGACGTACGCGCGACGCCTTGGTCGTCGCCTGGCGCTGCTGATCGACCTGAGCGAGCAACCGCGTCCGTATCTTCTCGACCTGGCGCTTGTCCTTCGCCGACTCGGTGAGGTAGCTGTCCTTGCCGGTCAGCGGGTCGACACCGGAGTAGACGAGCACCTGGAACGAGTTGCCGCGTCGGCGTACGTAGCCGCGTTCACGTCGCCTACCGCGCGTCTTCGCAACCATGCGGTGAGTGTATTCATTGACATCGCCATTGACAGACGCCGCGCCGGGCATGATGAGGCCCAGGTCAGAAACGGCTTTTGACCTGGGCTTTCAGGTTGAGCCAGCGAGGGGACTTGAACCCCTAACCGCCCGATTACAAGTCGGGTGCGCTACCAGTTGCGCCACGCTGGCCAGGCCCGCCAAGCCTAGCCGCGATGGGGATCCGCCCTACCCGCGGCCCGCTCGATATGGGCACCACCTCAGCGGGGCCGCGCCGCCCCGGTCGACCCGCGCACCACGAGCTCGGGCCGGAAGAGGTACTCCGAGTGCGGCGCGCCGTGCCCGTGGATCTCGTCGATCAGCGCGCGCACCGCCGCCAGCCCCATCGCGTGGACGGGCTGCCGCACGGTGGTCAGCGGCGGGTCGGTGAACGCGATCAGCGGCGAGTCGTCGTACCCCGCCACGGACACGTCCCGCGGCACCTCCAGCCCGCGCTGGCGGACCGCCCGGATCGCGCCGAGGGCCATCAGGTCCGAACCGCACACGATCCCGGTGACGCCTTCGGCGAGCAACCGAGTGGCCGCGGCGTGCCCGCCCTCGACGGAGAACAGCGACTGTTCCACGATCCCGACGACCCCGGACGCCTTGAGGGCGGGGGCACCGACCGCAGCACTGAACGCCGCCAGCTTCCGCTGCACCGGCACGTACCGGTCCGGCCCGCACGCGAACCCGATCCGCCGGTGCCCGAGGCTGGCCAGGTGCCGTACGGCGAGGTCGGTCGCCACCGCGTCGTCGGCGGACACGAACGGCGCGTCGACCTGTTCGACGTACCCGTTGACGAACACCACAGGCAGCCCGCGCCCGGTCAGCTTCTGGTACCGCCCGGGGTCGCTGGACAGGTCGGAGTGCAGGCCGGAGACGAAGATGATCCCGGACACGCCCCGGTCGAGCAGCATCTCGACGTACTCGTCCTCACCGACCCCGCCCGGAGTCTGGGTGCACAGCACCGGGGTGTAGCCGTGGTGGCCACAGGTCGTCTCGATCACCTGGGCAAACGCCGGAAAGATCGGATTGTCCAACTCTGGTACGACAAGGCCGATGAGGCCGGCGCTGCGCTGCCGCAGCCGGGCAGGTCGCTCGTACCCCAGCACGTCCAGAGCGGTGAGAACGGCCCGCGTGGTCTCCGGGCTCACCCCGGGCCGGCCGTTGAGGACCCTTGACACGGTCGCCTCGCTCACGCCCGCCTGGGCGGCAAGATCGACCAGTCGTGCCCGCTTACCGGGCCCTCCGTGCATGCGTCCCTCCGTCATGTCGGTGCGGCGAGGATCACCCGCGCGCGTCGCCTGGCCGGGGCGGGATCACCCACCGGCGCGCCGCACGGCTGGGATCACCCACCGAGCAGCACTCCGGACAACGCCCCAAGCCGTCCGGCCAGCAACAGCATGCACGGATCGGACGGTTCTTGCAGAAAACCCGTGGAAGAAGGCAGCAGTCGGTACGTAAAACCCTTCGAGGGAGGCCTCCCCGCCGCGCCCCGCGCTCGCGCGGTCACCGAACGTACCAACAGGAAGGCGAAGAGGGTCCCCAGAAGGGCGGCCGGTTTCGGGCTGACCGCTCGCCACCTGGTGACATCCAGGTGAGCGTCATGTCACCATGACCCTGCCCGTGGCGTCCTACACAAAGGCACGCCAGCAACCCTTTGCTCGGATCGTCCGGCACGTTCCTGCCGGTGAAGGGATGGAGCTTCTTCATGGCTACCGTCACGTACGACAGCGCATCCAGGATCTACCCCGGCTCCGACAAGCCCGCGGTGGACAAGCTCGACCTCGACATCGCCGACGGCGAGTTCATGGTCCTCGTCGGCCCCTCCGGATGCGGGAAGTCCACCTCGCTGCGCATGCTCGCGGGGCTGGAGGAGATCAACGACGGCTCGGTCCGCATCGGCGACCGGGACGTCACGCACCTCCCGCCGAAGGACCGCGACATCGCGATGGTGTTCCAGAACTACGCGCTCTACCCGCACATGTCGGTCGCGGAGAACATGGGCTTCGCGCTGAAGATGCAGGGCGTGTCCAAGGAGCAGCGTCTGCAGAAGGTCCGCGAGGCCGCGCAGCTGCTGGGCCTGGAGGAGTTCCTCGACCGCAAGCCGAAGGCGCTCTCCGGTGGTCAGCGCCAGCGCGTCGCGATGGGCCGCGCGATCGTCCGGGAGCCGAAGGTCTTCCTCATGGACGAGCCGCTGTCCAACCTGGACGCCAAGCTGCGTGTCTCCACCCGTACGCAGATCGCCGCGCTGCAGCGCCGGCTCGGCATCACCACGGTCTACGTCACCCACGACCAGACCGAGGCGATGACGATGGGCGACCGGGTGGCGGTCCTCAAGGACGGCCTCCTGCAGCAGAACGACACCCCGCTGAACCTCTACGACAAGCCGAACAACGTCTTCGTGGCCGGCTTCATCGGCTCCCCGGCGATGAACCTGCTCGACGGCAAGGTCACCGAGTCCGGCGTCGACGTCGGCAGCTACGTCGTACCGCTCCTGCCGGCCGTGCGCAGCAAGCTCGGCCAGGACGCCGCGGCGACCGTCGGCATCCGGCCGGAGGCCTTCCGCATCGTCTCCAACGAGGAGAACGGCCTGCCCGTCGAGGTGGCGGTGGTCGAGGAGCTCGGCGCGGACGCCTACCTCTACGGCCTGGTCGGCAACGGCGACGAGCAGAAGGAGATCATCGCCCGCATCGACGCCCGCCGCCCGCCGGAGAAGGGCGCCAAGGTGAAGCTCGCCGCCGACACCGAGCGGATCCACGTCTTCTCCGCGTCCACCGGCGACCGCCTCACCGACTGACGCGAGGAGCCGCCCGGGCGGGCCACGTGTCCGCACCGAAGAAACGACATCGGTCGACCGCGGTCGGCCACGGGGGTCCGCCGGTTCCATCCGGCGGACCCCCGTCGTTTTGTCTCCCGGGCAGCCTTGCGGATTAACTGGTCCCTATGCCTCGGTTCGCCTCCATGGCCGCAGACCCCGGTCTGCTCGCCCTTCCGTGGAACACCCCGCTCGCGGAGTGGCCGCAGCACCACCTCGTCGCCCTCCCCCGCGGCATCTCCCGCCACGTGGTGCGGTTCATCCGCAACCGCGGTCAGGTGTACGCGCTGAAGGAGGCCGCCGAGCGGTTCGTGGTACGGGAGAACCGCCTGCTCCACGACCTCGAACGTCTGGACGTCCCCTCCGTGGAATCCGTCGGCATCGTCCTGGACCGGGTGGACGCCGCGGGCGACCCGATCGACCCGATCCTGATCACCCGGCACCTGTCGTTCTCCCTGCCCTACCGCGCGGTCTTCTCTCGTACTCTCCGCCCGGAGACCGTCGTACGCCTCGTCGACGCGCTCGCCGCGCTGCTCGTCCGGCTCCACCTGGCCGGCTTCTTCTGGGGCGACTGCTCGCTGTCCAACACGTTGTTCCGGCGGGACGCGGGCGCGTTCGCGGCTTACCTCGTCGACGCCGAGACCGGCGACCTGCACGACGAGCTCTCCCCCGGCCAGCGCTCCTACGACCTGGACCTCGCGCACACCAACATCTTCGGCGAGCTGATGGACCTGCAGGCCGGCGGCTACCTGTCGGAGGACCTCGAACTCCTCGAGCTCGCCGACACAGTGGTCGAGCGCTACCAGCGGCTGTGGGCGGAGCTGACCGAGCCGGAGGAGTTCGACACCGGCGAGATGTACCGCCTGGAGCAGCGCATCCAGCGGCTGAACGACCTCGGTTTCGACGTCGCCGAACTCGACATCCACACCGACTTCGACGGCCGGCACATCCGCATCCAGCCGAAGGTCGTCGACGCCGGGCACCACTCCCGCCGGCTGCTCCGGCTCACCGGCCTGGACGTCGAGGAGAACCAGGCGCGCCGGCTGCTGAACGACCTGGACGCGTTCCGGGCCGCGACCGAGCAGCAGTACGAAGACGAGGAGATCGTCGCGCACCAGTGGCTCACCGAGGTGTTCGAACCCGTCGTACAGGCGGTCCCGGCCGAACTGCGCGGCAAGCTCGAACCCGCCGAGGTGTTCCACGAGGTACTCGAACACAGGTGGTACCGCTCCGAGAACGCCCACCGGGAGCTGCCGCTGGTGGAGGCCGCCCGCTCCTACGTCGACACCGTCCTGCGGTCCCGCCCGGACGAACGCGAGGCGCTCCCGCGCGGCGACGACACGCTCTCCGACCTGGAGCCGGTGCGCGACGACGACACCCTCACCGACCTGAAGCCGTTCCGGGACGGCGGTTCCTGAACGGCCGCTGTCAATCCGACCTTGACGCGCCGCACGGTCTTGCCCGGCTGAACGAGCTAACGGCTGCCGTCGCCGGCGATCCGTCCGCCCGTCGGCGGAAGCTGCTTCCCCGCCCCGCCCGGTGCCATCGGCCCGCCCTCCCGCCACCAGGTGGTCTGCCGCAGCGCGCCCTGCCAGCTGAAGCTGAGGTGGATGTGGTCGGTGTGCGGGTTCGGCGTACCCGAGTACGGCTGCCAACCCGCGCTTGCGCGGTAGGAACGCCAGATCTGGTGGTTCCAGATGATGTACATGACGCCGAGCCGGCGGGCCATCGCGTTCTGGTTGCCGTACTGGTCCGGGGCCAGCAGCCAGCGCAGGAGGTCCTCCGCCGCGGCACGTTCGCGCGGCGACCGGGCGTCGAACGCGATGTCCAGCGCGCGCCCCTCCTTGTGCTCGCTCTGCATCCGGCCGGCGCAGGTGCCCGAGATGCCCCACCAGCGCGGCCGGTACACCATCCGCACCAGGTTGAGCACGTCGACCACACCCGGCTTGGGGGTGGGGTCGCACAGCCACTGTCCGACATACGGCGCGTACGGGTCGATCGAGGGACCGAACGCCGCCGACCGGACCGACTCACCCGAGGTGACCGCGCCCAGCGAGCTGACCGAGCCGAGGGTGCTGATCGGCGCGCCCGAGGCGACCGGCTGCCCGGACTCCACCGCGGGCCAGGACGTACCGGCCGGCCAGGAGACGACGTCCCGGGGGATGGACGACGCCGCCAGGCCCGCCCGGCCGGCCACCAGGAGCAGCACGAGGACCGCCACCGCGGCGAGTAACCGCCGAAGGCCCCGGTGGCTGCTCATCACACCAAGGTGCACCACCTGCGGTGCTCCCGTCCTGGGAAACCGCAGGTGGTGCACCCTCCGAGCGGACCGGGCTCGTACTCCATGTCAACCGCGGGTTGTCACTGGACGTCTGTCGGGTGCTCCCGGCTGACCCCCACCGGTGGCGACGGCGTCGAGGTCCTCGTGCCCGAGGCGGCCTGCTGGGTCCACCACGTCGTCTTCCGCAGCGCGCCGTCCCAGCTGAGGCTGATGTGGACGTGGTCGGTGTGCGGGTTCGACCCGTTGTACGGCTGCCAGCCCGCGCTGGGGTTGTAGGCCCGCCACATCTTGTGGTTCCAGATCAGGTACATCACGCCGAGCCGGCGGGCCATCGCGTTCCGGTTGCCGTACTGGTCGGGCTTGAGCAGCCAGTACAGGAAGTCGTTGGCGTTGGTGCGCTGAACCGGGTCGGCGGCGCTGAACGCGACGTCGATCGCCCGGCCCTCCTTGTGCTCGTTCACCGACGACGTACAGGCTCGGTGAATTCCCCACCACGCATTGTGGTACGTCGCGATGACGAGGTTCTTGACGTCCACCGCACCCGGCTTGTCGGTGGGGCTGCAGGTGGTGCCGCCCTGGCCGCCACCAGAGCTCCCAGGGCGACGAGCGCCTTGCGCGAGAAGTGCGGTCGATGCTTGGTGGCCGAGCCGGTCTCCATGCCTTCATCGTGCGAACGCCATACCTTCGAAGGCCTCCCCCGGACGGCCCGTAAGCCGCTGCGGCCTACCTCGCCGACACCGGGGGAGGTCCCGCATCGGACCTGTCCGGTAGGACGGAAACAACGCGGGATCGGCGCGGTCTACCGATGCCGACAACTGGCGGCGCGGACAGCCGCGCCGGTGCTTGCCGACGTGTGTGGCCACGTCGGCGAATGCCGGCGGGTCCGGCCGTGCCGATGGTCACCAACCGCCGAAGGCTACCGGCAGATCCCCACGTGCCGGCAGTCGCCGACACCGCGAAACCCCAACCAGGATTGGACTATGCCGACAGTGTTCGGCCGATGACAAGCCGCTGGATCTGGTTGGTGCCCTCGAAGATCTGCAGCACCTTCGCCTCCCGCATGTACCGCTCCACCGGGAAGTCACGGGTGTAGCCGTAGCCGCCGAGCACCTGCACCGCGTCCGTCGTCACCTTCATCGCCACGTCGGTGGCGGTGAGCTTGGCCACGGCCGCCTCGGTGGAGTACGCCATGCCGCGGTCGCGTCGCCGTGCCGCGTCCAGGTAGGTCGCGCGGGCGCTCTGCACGCCGGCGGCCATGTCGGCGAGCAGGAACGACATTCCCTGGAAACCGATGACCGGCTGGCCGAACTGCGTGCGTTCCTTGGCGTACGCCACCGCGGTGTCAAGCGCGGCTTGCGCCAGCCCGACCGCACACGCCGCGATGCCGAGGCGACCCGAATCCAAGGCGGACAAGGCGATTCGCAGGCCCTCGCCCTCCGCGCCGATCAGCCGGTCGGCGTCGACACGTACGTCGTCCCAGTGCACCTGACGGGTCGTGGACGCCGTCATCCCCATCTTGTGCTCGGGCGCGGCGAACGACAGCCCGGGCGCGGACGCGTCCACCAGGAAGCAGCTGATCCCGCGGGTGCGGTCGGCCGAGGTCCGGGCGAACAACGTGTAGAAGTCGGCCTCGCCGCCGTGGGTGATCCAGGCCTTCGTGCCGTTCACGACGTACGGGCCGGTGGGGCCCGCGTCAGCGCCGTCCCCGTCGCGCACGGCCCGGGTGGTCATCCCGGCCACGTCCGAACCCGCCTGCGGCTCCGACAGGCAGTACGCGCCGAGCAGGTCACCGGACAGCAGCGTCCCCAGCCAGCGTTCACGCTGCGCGTCGGTGCCGAAGGTCGCCAGCGGGTAGCAGGTCAGCGACTGCACCGAGGCGCCGACGCCGACGCTCAGCCAGGCGTACGCCAGCTCCTCCAGCACCTGCAGGTAGACCTCGAACGGCTGGCCGCCCCCGCCGTACTCCTCCGGGTAGGGCAGCGACAGCAGGCCGGACCGGCCGAGCAGGCGGAACGTCTCCCGCGGGAAGCTGCTCGTCTCCTCCGCCTCGGCCGCCCGGGGCGCGAGTTGCTCCGCGGCGATCTCCCGGGTCAGGTCGAGGAGGTCGTGCGCCTCCGGCGTGGGAAGCAGGCGTTCGACCGGCATGGCGGGGTCCTCCTCGACGTTGGGAAGGCTGGGCAGCCTACTCGGCGGCCGCGGACCGGGCGCGCTGCTGGGCCACCTCGTACAACGCGATGCCCGCGGCGACGCCGGCGTTCAGCGACTCCGTTCCCGAGTGCATCGGGATCCTCGCCAGGTCGTCGGCGGTCTCGCGGACCAGCCGGGACAGCCCCTTGCCCTCCGAACCCGCGACCAGGACCACCGGGCCGTCCAGGTCGGCCACCTCGGCGAGGTCGCCCTCACCCTCCGCGGCCAGCCCGACGACGCGCAGCCCGGCCTTCTGGTAGGCCTTCAGCGTGCGGTTGAGGTTGACCGCCCGGGCCACCGGCACCCGCACCGCCGCACCCGCCGAGGTCTTCCAGGCGGCCGCCGTCATCGCGGCGGACCGGCGTTCGGGCACCACCACGCCGTGCGCGCCGAACGCCGCCGCCGAGCGGACCACCGCGCCCAGGTTGCGCGGGTCGGTGACACCGTCCAGGGCCACCAGCAGCGGCGGCTCACCGCTGTCGATGGCGTCCTGGAGCAGCTCGTCGGGGTCGGCGTACTCGTACGGCGGCACCTGCACGGCTACGCCCTGGTGGACCGCACCGCTGGTGAGCCGGTCCAGCTCCAGCCGGGTGACCTCCAGCAGCGGGGCGCCGGTCTCGGCGGCCAGCCGCAGGATCTCGCGTACCCGGTCGTCGCGGTCGATCCGCTCGGCGACCTGGACGGACTTCACCGGTACGCCGGAGCGCAGGGTCTCCACAACCGGGTTGCGGCCGACGATCCACTCCGGCCGGTCACCGGCGCGCCCCCCAGCGCCCGCCCGGCCGGAGCCGCCGCGCCGGCCATCCGAGGTGGCAGCCGCCCGCTTCTGCGCCTGCACCCGCTTGTGCGCCTTGTGGTAGGGCCGGTCCTCCGCCCGCGGCGTCGGGCCCTTGCCCTCCAGGCCGCGGCGGACCCGGCCGCCCGAGCCCGCCGTCGGGTTGCCCCCGGAACGCTGCCGGATCGCACCCCGGCGCTTGCTGTTGCCGGCCACGCCAGCCTCCACCCACTCGATGTCGTACGTCGATCAGCCGGGCCGTCCGCCTCGGCCGGCCCGGCTGATCCCAGCTAGCTCCGGTCGGCGACGTCCCACCGGGCGCCGTGCGGGGTGTCGGTGACCTCCACGCCGGCGTCCCTGAGTTGGTCGCGCACCGCGTCGGCCGTCGCCCAGTCCCGCCGGGCCCGCGCTTCCTCGCGCTGAACCAGCAATGCTCGCACCAGGGTGTCGGCCACCGCGCGGAGGGAGTCGTCCTGGCCGGCCGAACGCCGCCAGCGCGGGTCCATCGGGTCCAGGCCGAGCACGGACAGCATCGACCTGACCTCGAGCAGTCGCGCCCGGACGGTCGCCTTGTCGTCGGCGGCCAGGGCGGTGTTGCCGTCCCGGACCGCCGCGTGCACCACCGCGAGTGCCTGGGGGACGCCGAGGTCGTCGTTCATCGCCTGGACGAACGCATCCGGCAGGGTGGACGTCCACCCCTCCCCGTCCGTGCCCTCGCCGGCGAGCGGCGCGGCGCCGACCTCCCCGACGAACTCCACCGCCCGCTCGACGAAGCCCTCCAGCCGTTGGTACCCGGCGGCCGCCTCGTGCAGCGCCTCCTCGGAGTACTCGATCATCGAGCGGTAGTGCGGCGAGGCGAGGTAGTAGCGCAGCTCGACCGGGCGGACGTCGCGGCGGACGACCTCCCGGACCAGCAGGGAGTTGCCGAGCGACTTGCTCATCTTCTCCCCGGACAGCGTCACCCAGGCGTTGTGCAGCCAGTAGCGCGCGAACGGGTCGCCGGCCGCCAGCGACTGGGCGCGTTCGTTCTCGTGGTGCGGGAACACCAGGTCGATGCCGCCGCCGTGGATGTCGAACTCCCGGCCGAGGTACTTCGTCGACATCGCCGAGCACTCGATGTGCCAGCCCGGCCGGCCCGGGCCCCACGGCGTGTCCCAGCTCGGCTCACCCGGCTTGGCCCGCTTCCACAACGCGAAGTCGCGCGGGTCGCGCTTGGCCTCGGCGTTCTCGGTGTCGCCGGCCGACTGGACCTCCTCGACCCGCTGACCGGACAGGGCGCCGTAGTCGGCGAACGACCGGACGTCGAACAGCACGTCGCCGCCGCTGGCGTAGGCGTGGCCGGCCTCGATCAGCCGGTCGATCAGCGCGACGATCTCGGGGACGTGCCCGGTCGCCCGCGGTTCCAGCGTCGCCGGGAGGCAGCCGAGCAGGTCGTACGCCGCGGAGAACGCCCGCTCGTTGCGGTAGGCGAGCTCCCACCAGGGCACCTGCTCCGCCTGGGACCTGGCGATCACCTTGTCCTCGACGTCGGTGACGTTGCGGACGTAGACGACCTCGGTGCCCTGGTGCAGCAGCCAGCGCCGGAGCAGGTCGAAGTTGACGGCGAACCGCACGTGCCCGATGTGCGGCGGGCTCTGCACGGTGGCGCCACAGACGTACATCGTGACCTTGCCGGGCTGGAGCGGCTCGAAGTCACGGATCGCACGCGCGCGCGTGTCGTACAGGCGCAAGTTCATTGACTCAGCGTACCGATGACCCCGCACCGGCCCGCCTCCCGGCGATCCGGGCCGCCGATTCGGCGATTCGCCCGAAATTCCCCGGAGTCGTTTCTCCCGGGTTCAGCGGGCCGGCTCGACGCCGAGCTCGTGGCCGAACACGCCGCGCGAGTCGTAGTGTGCCTTGATCCGCTGCAGCCGCGGGTAGTTCCCCTTGTAGTACAGGGTGTGCCAGGGCACCCCGGAGGTGTTCCACCGCGGGTCGGCGAGGTCGCGGTCGGGATAGTTGATGTACGACCCGTCGTTGGCGGCGTTCGGCACCGGCACCCCGCCGGTCTCGGCGTACACGTCCCGGTAGACGCGCCGGGTCCAGTCGACCTCCTCCTCGTCGCGCCCCGGGTCGGTCCACGAGGCGGCGTAGACGACCTTCATGATCGAGTCCCGCTGGGCGGTGGCGGTGGCCGACGGGTTGACGGTGTTGACCTGCCCGCCGTACGGGATGAACAACGCCAGCGACTCGGGGTTGCGGTAGCCGGGGTCGGTGAGGTGGCGGTGGAGCGTGGCCACCTGGTCGGCGGTGTAGCCCGTCCGCAGGTAGGCCGCCTTGTACTTCCCCCGGCCCGGCTGCTGGGTCTCCTGGATCGAGCGGATCAGGGTCAGGTGCAGGAAGTGGCCCTCCTCCACCTCGCCCAGATAGGGCCTGGGCGAAACGCCGTCGGCGATCGCCTCGTGGAACGCTGTCAACCTCGCCTTGGCATCGGGCAGCGTCCCGTCGATCTGCGTGGACAGCAGGAACCCGTCGGCCGCGCTGGTGGGGATGAGGAACGGGCTGTAGAGACTGGCGTACGGCGAGCCCGCGCCGGCGTACTTCTCGTACCACCCGAAGTAGTTCGCCATCGTCCGCGCGAACGACTCCGCGGTGACGGCCTTCCAGTCCCAGGCGACGAAGGAGCTCAGCAGCGTGGCCGGCGGCCGGGGCAGCGCACGGGTGGGATCGTTGCCGGAAACGCCGTGGCTGCGCAGGAAGTAGCGGGTGACGACACCGAAGTTCCCGCCGCCTCCGCCGGTGTGCGCCCACCACAGGTCGCGGTGCGGGTCGTGCGGCTCCCGGGTCGCGACAACCGGCCGGGCGTGCCCGGACCGGTCCACGACCACCACCTCAACGGCGTACAGGTGGTCGACGACCGAACCGTGCAGCCGGGACAGCGGGCCGTACCCGCCGCCGCTGAAGTGGCCGCCGACCCCGACCGACAGGCAACCGCCGCCCGGCACGGTGACGCCCCAGCCGTAGAAGAGCGCCTTGTACACCTGCTCCAGGGTCGCGCCCGCCTCGACGGCGAACGCCCGCCGGCGGTGGTCCCAGGTCACCCCGGACAGTGCCGACATGTCGACGACCACCTGCACGTCGGGGTCGTCGACGAAGTTCTCGAAGCAGTGGCCGCCGCTTCGCACCGCGATCCGCCGACCCGAGCGTGCAGCGTTCTCGACCGCGCGTACGACGTCCTCGGTGGAGTGCACCACCTCGATGCGTTCGGGATGCCCGACGAAGCGGCGGTTCTGCCCACGCAGCAGCAGGTCGCCGTAGCGCGGGTCGTCCGGTCCGACACCACCTGTGCCACCACCGGGCCCATCGCCGCGGCCGGCGGCATCCGCCGTTCCTGTTCCCACGACCCCGGTTCCCGCCACTCCGGCGAGTGCGGCGGTCGCACCGAGGAAGCCCCGTCTGGTCACGTTCGTCATCGCGAAATCCGTTCCTGGCAAGGCGGTCACGCTGATCGTGCCACCGGCCACACGAACGTAACGACGCACCGGCAAGGCACACATCCACCGATCAGTGGATCTGCCCGTCGGTCAGTTGGGTACGACTCAGGCAGGTACGACCAGCGCGGTGGCGAACGCCGCCAGCCCCTCGCCGCGGCCGGTGAACCCGAGCCCGTCGGTCGTCTTCGCGGCCACGCCCACCGGCGCGCCACACGCCTCGCTCAGCACGCGCTCGGCCTCGACGCGACGTGCGGCCATCCGGGGCCGGACGCCGACCACCTGCACCGAGACGTTCCCGATCCGCCACCCCGCCGACCGGACCCGAGCGGCCATCTCGGTCAGCAGCGCGACGCCGGAGGCACCGGCCCACACCGGGTCCGACGTGCCGATCTGGGCACCGAGGTCACCCAGCCCCGCGGCGGTCAGGATCGCGTCGCAGCAGGCGTGCGCGGCCACGTCGCCGTCGGAGTGGCCGGACAGCCCGACGCTCTCCTGCGGCCAGTGCAGCCCGGCGACCCACATCGGCCGGCCGGGGGCGAACGGGTGGACGTCGACGCCGACGCCGACCCGGGGAAGTCCAGGCAGATCGGCCGGCGAGTCAGCGGGCACCGGCGGCCCTCCGCCGGGTCAGCAGCGCCTCCGCGGTCAGCAGGTCCAGCGGCCTGGTCACCTTGAACGCCTCCTCCGAGCCGGGCACGGCCACCACCGGGACGCCCTGGCGTTCGACCATGCCGGCATCGTCGGTGACCGGTGGGCCCTCCGGAAGTCCGCCGTCGGCCAGGGCCTGCTCGACCGCCGCGTGCGCGGCCCTCAGCACGGCCCGCCGGAATCCCTGCGGAGTCTGGACGGCACGCAACGAGGACCGGTCCAGGGTGCTGACCACCTGGTCTCCGGCGACCACCTTCACGGTGTCCGCGAGCGGAACGACCGGCACACAGGCGGCGGCACCGCGGCGGATCGTCGCGGCCACCGCGTCGACGAGTTCGGGCGGCGCCAGCGGCCGGGCCGCGTCGTGGACCAGTACGACGTCCACATCCTCGGGCAGGCTGGCCAGCGCGCGGGCCACGGACTGTTGCCGGTCCAGGCCACCGGGGACGACGAGGACCTCACCGATCCACTCGTAGTCGGCCAGCAGGCGTTCGACACCCGCCGGGTCGTCGGGGGGTGCGGCTACCACCACGAGGTCGACCGAACGGGCGCGGTCCACCGCCCTGACCGCGTGCACGAGCAGCGGTGCGCCGCCCAACTCGCGGAGGGCCTTCGGCACACCGGGGCCCAGACGTTCGCCGCGGCCGGCGGCCGGAATGATCGCTGCGGTTCTCATCACTTCTGTGAGGTTGTGAGGAAGGGTGCGGGCGCAGGAGAAGCCTCGACCCCGGCGTCAGCCGGGGTCGAGGCTCGCGCACGTCGTCAGGAAGCGAGCACCTCGTCGAGGAGGGCTTCCGCCTTGTCCTCGTTGGTGTTCTCCGCCAGCGCCAACTCGGAGACCAGTATCTGCCGGGCCTTCGCCAGCATCCGCTTCTCACCCGCGGAAAGCCCGCGGTCCCGCTCCCGGCGCCACAGGTCGCGGACGACCTCCGCCACCTTGATCACGTCACCGGAGGCAAGCTTCTCGAGGTTGGCCTTGTAGCGCCGCGACCAGTTGGTCGGCTCCTCCGTGTGTGGAGCACGGAGAACCTCGAAGACCTTCTCCAGACCTTCCTGACCCACTACGTCGCGGACGCCGACCAGGTCGACGTTCTCCGCCGGGACCCGGACAACGAGATCGCTTTGTGCCACGATCCGCAGGACGAGGTAGGTCTTGTCCACGCCCTTGATCTTGCGTGTCTCGATGTCATCGATGACGGCAGCCCCATGATGGGGGTACACCACTGTCTCGCCGACCTTGAAAGTCATATGTCAGGTACCCCTTCCTCGGTGACAAGGGTAACACGGGGCGATCCTGACACCCTCGACGTTTCCGCAGGTCAGCGCGGGGATGGGGGGTTGACAAGCCGCGTCGCGGCATGCTCGGGCAGGTGAAAGGGCCTGCAAGGAGCGGCTACGACCAGGCTTCACAGCCCCGGAAAGGCAGGTGTTCTCCCTCGACGTACACGGGCTTCGGTTGGTACGGATTGACGCCCGGAGCACCGCGCAGATGGAACGCGCTCGGCCACGGCAACTCGTCGGTGACGATACGTGTCGTGGTCGGAATGTAGCGGATCGTGAGACCGCATCTGCGCTGTGGTGAGGTGTTCGCGTTGCTCCCGTGCACGATGTGCGGGTGGTGGACTTCCACGTCGCCGGGCCGCAGCACCATGTCGACGGCCTGGTCCTCGTCCACGTCGACCGCGATCTCCTTGCCCAGAACGCTCTCCACGTCGGTGTTGTCCCGCATCCCCGCGACGTCCCACTTGTGCGAGCCGGGGACCAGCCGTACGCAGCCGTTCTCCGGGGTGGACGGGTCGACCGCCAGCCACAGCGTGACGACCTTCATCGGCTCCAGCGGCCAGAACGCGCCGTCCTGGTGCCACAGCACCGGCTGGCCGGAGAACGGCGGCTTGCAGATGTAGTGGGACGCGAACAACGCGACGTCCGGGCCCACGAACAGCTGCGCGATGTCGACCAACCGGTCGTCACCGATCAGGCGCACCCAGAACGGGTCGTCCCGCATCAGAACGTGCCCGAGGTTCTCGGGCCGCAGCTCAGGGTGCCGGGCCTGCAGCCACTCGACGTGGGCGTTCACTTCCTTGATCAGGTCGGCGTCGATGACGTCGCGGAAGATCACGTAGCCGTCGGTGTCGTAGCGTTCGCGTGCGTCGCGTTCGTCCAGTACTTCTGCGCTCATCGAACTCGTCCCCTTCGTCGGCGATCGTCCTGATGGGCACTTCCGTGTCCTGCGCCCATCGTCGGATCCGGAGCGGGTCGTGCGATAGCACTGCCGACGCGGGAATGTGTACTTTTCTGACATGCCCTCCCGGCAGCCGCTGCGGTTCGAGTCCCATGCCCTGGGGCGCGCCTACCACGCCGCCCAGGTCCGGCTCGGCCCCCGATCGGGCGGCTCCGACCGGCACGGCCACGCGGACTTCTACGAGCTGATGGCCGTCGTCGACGGATATGCCGACCACCACGTCGGCACCGGCGTCCAGGCACTGGCACCGGGCGACGTGGTTCTCGTCCGCCCACGCGACCAGCACGCGATCGCCGGGCGGTCACCGGCCGGGGTGACGTTCGTCAACGTCGCCTTTCCCGCGCCGGCCTGGCAGGCCTTCGTCGACCTCGCCGGCGCCGATCCGGACGGGGAGCTGGAGCAGCGGCCCGACCCTCCGCTGCTGGCACTGCGGGGTGAGCGCGGCGAGGCCGGGCGGGCGGCGTTCGACCGGGCGCTCGCGGCGTTCCACGGCACGCCGACGATGCTCGACCTGATCAGGTTCTGGTCGGAGATCCTCGCCCTCGGCACCTTCGACGCGCACACCGGCACCGAACGCGCCGGCTCCGGTGTGCGCGCCGGCGAGCTCCGCCCGGCCTGGTTGGTACGCGCCTGCGCCGAGATGCGCGCCGAGGACAACCTCCGGGCCGGCGTACCCCGGCTGCGCGAGCTCGCGACCGTGAGCGGCGCCCACCTGGCCCGGTCCATGCGCACGCACTACGCCACCTCGCCCACCCGCTTCGTCACCGAGTTGCGGCTCGAACGCGCCCGCGTCCTGCTGGCCACCACCGACCTCACCGTCACCGCGATCGCCCACCGCACCGGCTTCGCCAGCCAGTCGTACTTCACCCGTTGCTTCCACCGGGCACACGGACTTTCCCCGCGCGCGTACCGCCGGCGTGCCCGGCGCGCGTTCGTGCCCTGAGCGTCGGGGCGTCCAGGAAGGCCCGATACGCTGTGCGACGCGCCGCGTGTGACACCGAGGAAGGAACGCCGTGCTGTCATCGAGGATCGGCCGCGGCCTGGCCGCAGGCCTGGTCGCCGTCTCTCTGCCCCTTCTCGCAGGCTGTGGCTCCTCCGCCTCGCAGACGCCCTACACCCCGGCCGACGGTGTGTGGACCAACCACGACGGCCTGGAGCTTCGCAACATCGTCGCGGTCGCGCCACGCGAGGGCGAGGCCACGCTGGTCGGCACGATCTTCAACGTCGGCGCCGGCGCGGACACCTTGACGGGCGTGCAGCTGCCCGGCGGACGGGGCAAGGTGGGCTCGGGCACGGTGCCGTTGCCCGCCAGTGGCACGGCGGTGCTCGGCGTCGACACCAGCCTGGGTGCCGCAGTACCCACCGCACTGACCGGCGCCGGGCTCAAGCCCGGCCTCGTCGTCCCGGTGACGTTCCGGTTCCAGCGAGCCGGCACCGTGCGCCTCGACGTCCTGGTCGTGCCCCGTAAGGGCATCTGGGCCACCGTGCCGCCGCCCGGTAGCCCCACGCCGAAGCTCCCGTCGTAGTCGATCCCCGGCTGAGTCGCTGGGGCGTGTCGAAACGCGCCCCAGCTAGCCCTCGAACTTGTAGCCCAGCCCGCGCACCGTCACCAGGTGGCGCGGGTTGGACGGGTCCGGTTCGATCTTCGCCCGCAGCCGCTTGACGTGCACGTCCAGCGTCTTGGTGTCACCCACGTAGTCCGCGCCCCACACCCGGTCGATCAGCTGACCGCGGGTCAGCACCCGGCCGGTGTTGCGCAGGAACATCTCCAGCAGCTCGAACTCCTTCAGCGGCAGGCGTACGTCGCCGCCGCCCACCGACACCACGTGGCGTTCGACGTCCATCCGGACCGGTCCGCCCTCCAGCGTGGCCTGGACGACCTCGCCGGTCGGTTCGGTGCCGCGGCGCAGGACCGCGCGGATCCGGGCGACCAGCTCGCGCGGGCTGTAGGGCTTGGTGACGTAGTCGTCGGCGCCCAGCTCCAGCCCCACCACCTTGTCGATCTCGGTGTCCTTCGCCGTCACCATGATCACCGGGACGTTGGAGGTGCGGCGAAGCTCACGGCAGACCTCGGTGCCGGACAGTCCGGGCAGCATCAGGTCGAGCAACACGATGTCGGCGCCACCGCGTTCGAACTCCTCCAGCGCGACGGTGCCGGTGGCCGCCAGCGCGACCTCGAACCCCTCCTTGCGAAGCACGTACGACAGTGCGTCGCTGTAGCTCTCCTCGTCCTCCACGACGAGCACTCGGGTCACCGGCTTGCCTCCTTCGGGCGGCGTACGGCACTCGCGTCCGCCGCCTTTGCGGGTCTGGTTGTGGGTCTGGTTGTTGGTCTGTTCTGCTCGCACTGGTCCGCGGCAGCGGCCGAGAGCCGCCCGGGGCTTGGAAGCTCGGCCGGGCCGGGAAGGCGGACCGAGCCGATCTCGCGGATGGGCGCGGACGACTCCGACGCGAGGTCGGGACGCAGCGGCAGCAGGAGGGTGAAGGTCGACCCCTCCCCCTCCACGCTCCACACGTCGACCGCCCCGCCGTGACTGGCCGCCACGTGCTTGACGATGGACAGGCCCAGGCCGGTGCCGCCGGTCTGCCGGCTGCGGGCCCGGTCGACCCGGTAGAAGCGTTCGAAGACTCGCTCCAGCTCCTTCTCCGGGATGCCGACGCCCTGGTCGGACACCGCGATCTCGACCATCGGGCCGAAGCCTTCGAAGGTCGCCGCGGGCCGCCGGCGTACGTCGACCACCACGCGGGTGTGCTCCGGGCTGTACGTCACGGCGTTCTCGACCAGGTTGCCGAGCGCGATGATCAGCTGCTGGGCGCTTCCGGTCACCGCGAGGCCGGTGTCCCCGGCCCGGACCAGCGTGACGTGCTTGGTCTGCGCATCCACCCGGGACCGGTCCAGCGCGCCGTCGACCACCTGGTCCAGCTCGATCGGCGCGGCCTCCTCCACCGGGTCGTCGGCCTGCACGCGGGAGAGCTCGATGATCTGCTGCACCAGCCGGGTCAGCCGGTCGCTCTCGACCTGCATCCGGCCGGCGAACCGCTGGACGGCCTCGGGGTCGTCCGCGGCGTGCTGGACCGCCTCCGCCAGCAGGACGAGGGCCCCGATCGGGGTCTTCAGCTCATGGCTGACGTTGGCGACGAAATCGCGCCGAATGGTGTCGATCCGGCGTTCCTTGGTGCGGTCCTCGACCAGCACCAGGATCAGCTCGCTGCCGAGCGGGGCGACCCGGGCGGAAACGGACAGGACGTCCTGGCCGAAGCGGCCACGGGGGAGCTCCAGGTCGCACTGCCGGATTTCACCGTCCTTGCGCACCTGTCTCACGAGCTCGAGAAGGTCCTCGACCACGATCCGGCTGCCGCGGACCAGCCCGAACGACCGGGCCGGGGCGCTGGCCTGGCGTACCTCGTCGTGGGGACCGACGACCACGGCGGCCGAGCGCAGCACGGCGAGGACCTTCGCCACGTCGGGCGGCACGGCCGGCTCCGGCTCCTCCGGCGCCCTGGTCTGGGCGCCTTCGCTCAACCGGAAGGCGAGGACCGCGACCGCGCCGATGGCGAGGCCGACCAGGCCGCTGAGGGTCGCGGCGAGCGTCGCTTCCACGCCCCGATGGTAAGCCGACCTTCCCAGCAAAAGCCCTCGTCGGGGGCGGTCATCCGCACAGCCGACGGCCAGAGTTCACCCGTTGTTTGACCGCGTACTCCGCCTGGTCACCTGAATCACCTACGGTGTTCGCTATGCGAGACGCGTTTCACGAACAGCTTCAGCATCTGACCGACCGCATGGTCGAAATGGCCAATCTGGTGGAGGTCGCCGTCCGGGAAGGGACCGGCGCCCTGCTGGAGGCCGACGCCCGGCGGGCCGAGCGGGTGATCGCCGCCGACGCCCAGATCGACCGGTTGCAGTCTCTGGTCGAGGAACGCACGTTCGAGCAGCTTGCCCTGCAACAGCCGGTTGCCAGCGACCTGCGCGCCCTGGTGGCCGCGCTGCGGATGGTGGCCGACCTGGAACGCATGGGCGACCTCGCCGAGCACGTCGCCAAGATCGCCCGGATGCGCTACCCCGAGTGCGCGATCCCGGCCGAGCTCCACGACACGATCGCCGAGATGGGGTCGGTGGCGGAGCGGATGGTGCACAAGGTCGCACAGACAGTGGCTTCCTCCGACGTCACCCAGGCGGTCGACCTGGTGTCCGAGGACGACCAGATGGACCGGCTGCGGCGGTCGCTGTTCCACATCGTGCTGGACAAGGACTGGTCGCACGGCGTCGAGGCGGCGATCGACATCGCCCTGCTGGGGCGCTACTACGAACGCATCGCCGACCACGCGGTCTCCATGGCCCGCCGGGTGATCTACCTCGTGACCGGGGACGTGCCGGTCCGTTCTTCCTGACCGGGCTGCCTTCTCGCAGCCCGCGAACCTGCCCTCGAACGCGACCGGGGCCGGTGTCGATCCCGACACCGGCCCCGGTTCTTCGTTTCCGGCCTACTGCACCGCGGAGACCCGGGCCGCCTGGAACTGCTCGGCGGTCTGGTCGGCGACCACCTGCCCGTCGTGCACGGTGACGATCCGGTCCACCCACCGCAGCGTCTGCGGCCGGTGCGCGATCACGATGGTCGTCCGTCCGGCGGCTACCTTCGCCATCGCCTGCTCGACGCGGCGTTCACTCTGCAGGTCCAGATGTGAGGTGGCCTCGTCGAGAACCAGGATCCGCGGGTCCATGACCAGCGCCCTGGCCAGGCACAGCAACTGGCGCTGTCCCGCCGACAGCGACCGGCCGCGTTCCTGCACCTCGTGCAGGTAGCCACCGTCCAGTCCGGCGATGAAGTCGTGCGCACCCACGGCGCGGGCGGCCTGCTCCACCATCTCGTCGGTGACGTCCGGGATGCCGTACGCGATGTTGTCCCGGATGGTGCGCGAGAACAGGAACGGCTCCTGCGGGACGTAACCGATCGACTGGCGGAACTTCTCCGGGTCGAAGCCGGTCACCGGCGCACCGTCAACCTCGACCTGCCCACCGGTGGCGTCGTAGAACCTCGTTATCACCTTGGCGATCGTGGACTTCCCGGCACCGGTCTGGCCGACGAACGCCACCCGCTCACCGGCGTCGATACGCAGGTTGGCCTCGCGCAAGGCGGGCTTGCGGGTGCCGTTGTACTGCAGCGTGACGTCGCGGAGCTCGATGTCGCCGCGCAGCTTGCCGATCTCGGCGGGCTCGGCCGGCGTGGGCACGCTGACCTCCTCCGCCAGCAGGGCCGCGATCCTGGTGACGCCGGTGCGGGCCCGCTGGTAGATGTCGAACACCGTCGCCATCTGCTGGATCGGTGCGAACGCCAGCGCGAGGTAGAGCAGGAACGGCACCAGCTCGGCCACCCGCAACTGACCCGCTTCGACCAGGTGCCAGCCGACCAGCAGCGTGGTTGCCACGGTGAGCCCGGCCAGCAGTTCGATGAACGCGACGTAGATCGCGGTCGCCCGGTTGCTCGTCCGCCGCGCGACGAACTGCCGCTGGGCAAGGCCCCGGAAGTGCGTCTGGTTGGCGTGCTCCCGCTGGAACGCCTGGGTGACCGGCAGCACCGCGAGGGTCTCGTGCAGGTAGGTGTTCAGCGCGGAGTTGAGTTCCCGTGCCTCCTCGTACGCGGGACCGACCACGCGGCGGTACCAGATCGTGGCCACCGTCGCCGGCGGGACGACCGCCAGCACCACCAGCGCGAGCGTCGGGTTGAGCACCAGCAGCACCGCCGTCATGCCGGTGAACGTGACGATCGCGACCAGGGCGTTGGTGAGCCCGGCCTGGATGAGCTCGGCCACCGCGTTGACGTCGGAGGTGAGCCGGGTCATGATCCGTCCCGCGTGGGTGCGGTCGTAGTAGTCCATGCCGAGCCGCTGCAGATGGGCGAACAGCCTTATCCGCAAGGCGTACAGGATGCGCTCGGTGGTACGTGCGGTGACGAACGTGGTGGCCCAGACATCACTCCAGTCGATCAGCGCCACCAGGCCGAACACCGCGCAGGTGACCAGCAGCATGCCCAGCGACCTGCTGCCCAGGGCCTGGTCCAGGCCGTTCTGCACCAGCAGCGGACCGGCCAGCACCGCCAGCGCGTCCACCAGGAGCAGGGCCAGGCCGAGCAGGATCCCCCACCGCTGCGGCCGCAGCATCCGGGTGAGCTTGAACCGCTCGTGCCGGTTCGACTCCCGCTCGACGTCGACGCCCATCTGGTCGGTGGCCGGGCGCAGTGCGGCCAGCGCGGACAGGAGTTCCGGCGACACCGGGTCGCCGACCCTTGCCCGCAACGGGTTCATGGCCGTCTGTGAGGGCTGCCACGCCTCGGGGGTCACCTCGGCGGTCACCTCGGCGGTCCCCGGCGAGCCGGCTCCGGTGTCGTCGGCCCTGGCGTCTGCCAGCTCCGACATCAGTGCCTGGTACAGCTCCGACCGGACCAGCAACTCCTCGTGGGTGCCCTGGTCGACCACGCGCCCGCCGTCCACGAGCACCACCCGGTCGGCCAGCGCCACGGTGGACTCGCGGTAGGCGACGACGATCACGGTGCGGCCGTCGACCACCTCACGCATCGCGTCCAGGATGCGCCGCTCGACGTGCACGTCCACCGCCGACGTCGCGTCGTCCAGGACGAGCACGTCCGCGTCGGCCACCAGCGCCCGGGCGAGCGCGATCCGCTGCCGCTGCCCGCCGGACAGGCCGAGACCCTCCTGCCCCACCTCGGTGTCGTACCCCTCGGGCAGGTTGGCCACGAAGTCGTGGATGGCGGCGATCTTCGCCATCGCGACGACCTCGTCGTCGGTGGCGTCCGCGCGGCCGTAGGCGATGTTGTCCCGGATCGAACCGGACAGCAGCATCGCCTCGTCGAAGACCACGCTGACCCGCCGGCGCAGGTCGGGCAGCGAAAGCTCCCGTACGTCCACACCGTCCAGCAGCACCCGGCCCGAGCTCACGTCGCGCAGCCGGGACACCAACTGCAGTGCCGAGGACTTGCCGGACCCGGTGGGCCCGACGATCGCCACGGTCTCACCGGGCAGGACGTCCAGGCTGAACCCGTCCAGCGCCTCCGGCCCGTCGGGGTAGGAGAACGACACGTCGTCGAACGTCACGAACGCACCGCGTTCGGCACTGCCGGCTGCGTTGTCGCCGTTGGTGTCACCGGCGCGGTCCGCACGGCCGGCCACCTCGTCGCGCACCTCGGGGTGAACGGCGAACACCTCGGCGATCCGCTCGGTACCCGACCGCGCCCGCGGGAGCAGCGTGAGCACCATCGCCAGCAGCCGGGCCGAACCGTTCAGGTCGGCGAGGTAGGCCAGGAAGGCGAAGAACGTACCGACGGTCAGGTGACCGTTCAGGGCGAGCCAGCCGCCGAACAACAGCACCAGCACCTGCCCGGCCAGCGGCGAGGCCTGCAGCGTCGCCAGCAGCGGCGAGCGTTCGCGCACCGCGCGTACCCGCGAACGGAACAGGACCGTCAGGGACTCGACGAACCGGCCGAGTTCGGCCCGCTCCTGGCCGAAGCCCTTCACTACCCGCACGCCGGTGATCGCCTCCTCGGCGACCGTGGTCATGTCCGCCTCACGCTGCTGGGCGTCCCAGGACGCGGCGTACACCCGCATGTGCAGCCGGCGGGTCACGATCACCAGCACCACGAGGACGGCGCACAACACCAACGCCAGCAGGGGTGACAACGTGGCCATGATGCACAGGGCCAAGGTCACCTGCAGGACGGTGCCGAGCACCGGCGGCAGCAGACCGACGGCCTGCTGGATCAGCACCAGGTCGGAGTTGACCCGGGCGACCAGCTGGCCGCTCTGCATCCGCTCGTGCGCGGCGGCGTCCAGATGCTGCAGGTGCGCGTAGAGGTCGTCGCGGATGTCGTTCTGGACGTGGATGCTCAGCCGTCCACCGGTCTCCCGCCACAGGCCGCTGGCGCAGGCCCGAAGCGCGACGACGCCCACCAGGGCGAGCACCCACGGAAGCACCGGCTTGGTCCGCGCCACGATCGCGTCGTCGACCACGACCTTTTGCAACAGCGGCGCGCTGACCAAGGCGGCGGTCCACGCCGTGGCGGCGGCCAGGGCGGTCACCAGAGCGCGGCGATGGCGACCGAGGTAGGGAGCCAGCCACCGCAACCAGCCCTTGACAGGAGCGGACTGAGCCGATAGTGCCGAATTTCCCTTGTTTACAAGGACTTTCGGCGTCGCCTTAGGTTGGCGGGCGACGGACACCGACGAGGTCGCGATGGGCGTGGCCGTCGGTGTTGACGTCGGTGTGGACGCCGGTGTGGCGCCGTCAGAACGTGGCGTGGGCAGGACAGGTCTGGTCCGGGCCCCGGCCCGGGACCCAAGAGAGAACACGATTCGTCTTTTCCCGCCGACGGCGGAACGTCGGTGTCACATAACAACAGGGCCGGCATGGTCGGGCACCTCGTCCGCCGACGGCGAGGTGGTCGCAAGGTCGAGCAGGTGCGGGAGAGGAAGTCGCGGACTCCATGGCAGGGCAACAGACCGCGGGGGATCCTTCGAACACAACCCGGACACGCCACGGCACACCAGTCGGGTGCGCACGGCAGGTCCGGGCGCGACGATCAGCCACCGGCCGCAGCGCGGCAGGCGTCAGGTCGTCTCGCGGGTCCAGGTTGTGGAAACGATCCCACTCAGGTGGCTACAGCTCGCCACAGGGTCCGGCGTTCCCTCTCCACACGAGTGCTCTCAGGCGCCCGTGCCGAGGGTCCCTGTCACAAGAGAATGGACGGGAAGAAGTACGCGGGAACGTGCGGGTGATAGCGCCGCACTGTGGGTCGGTGGGGAAGGATCTTGCGAAGCGTCCGATGTGACGCTGACATGGCGCGCACGCACCTCAACTGCTGCTGTGGGTTGGCCAGGAACTGAAGGAAGCAGGCTTCGTCGTCTGCGAATGACAAAAGGCTAACCGGGGCGTGCGAAACTCGCGACCGCTTTCCACATCATGGACGCGACGCGACGTGCCGCCCCTTGGTCATCCGGAACTGTCAACTCCCCAACGCCGTCCGTGGTTACGTCGGGGAGCAGCTTTTGTCGCACCAATTTGCCGGGCGTTCGCTGCCGGTTCGCCGGGCCGGGCTCGCAGCGCCGGTTCGGCTGCCGGTTCGCTGGGCCCGGGAGGTCGGCCGACCTCCCGGGCCCAGCGAACGGGAAGTGATCAGCGGCCCTGGTTCTTGACCGCCTCGATCGCGGCGGCGGCCGCGGCCGGGTCGAGGTACTCCCCGCCCACCTTGGCCGGCCGCATCTGCTCGTCGAGCTCGTACAGCAGCGGAACGCCGGTGGGGATGTTCAGCCCGACGACCGCCTCGTCGCTCATCCCGTCCAGGTGCTTGACGAGGGCACGGATGGAGTTGCCGTGCGCGGCCACCAGGACCGTCGACCCGCGCCGCAGGTCGGGGATGATCGCGTCGTACCAGTACGGCAGCATCCGCTCGACCACGTCGGCCAGGCATTCGGTGCGGGGCAGGAGTTCCGGCGGAAGGTCGGCGTAACGGGCATCGCCTGCCTGGGAGAACTCCGAGGCGTCCTCGATCGGCGGGGGCGGCGTGTTGTACGACCGCCGCCAGATCATGAACTGCTCCTCGCCGAACTGCTCCAGCGTCTGCTTCTTGTCCTTGCCCTGCAGTGCGCCGTAGTGCCGCTCGTTGAGTCGCCAGCTGCGGCGGACCGGCAGCCAGTGCCGGTCGCAGGTGTCCAGCGCGATCTCGGCGGTGCGGATCGCCCGGCGCAGCACGGAGGTGTGCACGACATCGGGCAGCAGGGCACGCTCGCGCAGCAGTTCCCCGCCACGGCGTGCCTCCGCCTCACCGGTCGCGGACAGGTTGACGTCGACCCAGCCGGTGAAGAGGTTCTTGGCGTTCCACTCACTCTCGCCGTGGCGGAGGAGGACAAGTCGGTACGGCGCTGCGCTCATGCGCCCGACTTTACCGACGCTTCCCGGGCGGCCCGCACCCCGGAACGGTTGACTGGGTCGGCGTGACCGAACGCTCACTCCCCGAAGACCCCGAAGCGCTCCTTCGGCTCGGCCGCGAACTGCTGGCCGCCCAGCCGTTCAGCACGCTGCTGGGGGCCAGGCTGGACGGCTTCCGGCCCGGCCGGGTGGAGCTTTCCGTCCCGCTCGGCCCGCGCCTGCTGCAGCAGTACGGCCACGCCCACGGCGGCGTGATCAGCTACCTCGCCGACAACGCGATGACCTTCGCCGGTGGTTCGGTGCTCGGCCCGGCGGTGACCACCGTCGGGTTCTCGATCAACTACCTCCGGCCGGCTCGGGGCGAACGGCTGGCGGCCGAGGCGAGAGTGGTCAACGGCGGCCGGCGGCTCGCGGTGGTGCGCTGTGACGTCTCGGCCCGCGACGACACCGGCACGTCGATCCTGTGCGCGGTCGCCCAGGGGACGATCGCCACGGTCGACCGGCCAGGCACCTGAGGGCCGGCCGGTCGAAACCGGCACCGGACGGCACCGCCAGGCCTACTGCTCGTCGGGAAGCAGATGGCGGAACGCCGCCAGGTTGGCCGTCGACTCACCCCGCGACGTACGCCACTCCCACTCGCGGCGGATCGCGCCGGCGAAGCCGAGTTCGAGCAGCTGGTTGAACGAGGAGTCGGCCGCGTCCAGCACCGTGCCGAGGATCCGGTCGATCTCCTCCGGCGTGACCGCTGTCAATGCGACCTTGCCGGTGAGGTGGATGTCGCCCAGGTGGTCCACCGCGAACGCCACGCCGTACAACCGCAGGTTGCGTTCGAGCAGATAGCGATAGACGGCCTCGTGGTTCTCGTCCGGGTGGCGGGCGACGAACGCGTGCACGCTCACCGCCTGCTCGCCCACGTCCAGCACGCAGGTGGTGCGCAGCTTGCGCTCACCGGGCAGCTGCACCACGAACGATCCCGGGCGCGGCTCCTCGGCGTCGACGCCCAGGTCGGCGAGGGCGGCCCGGATCACGGCGGCGGCATCATCGCTCACCCGCCCACCGTAGCCGGGCCGCGGCCCGGCCGGCGGAGCCGACGCGACGGGCCCCGATCAGCGGAGCATGGTGACCGAGCGTTCGGGCGGGGCGAGGGCCGCGGAGTAGACGTCCAGCATGCGCGCCGCCGTCACCGCCCAGCCGAACCCCTGCGCGTGGCGTACGCCGCCCGCACCCAGCCGGGCGAGCCGGTCGGAGTCGTCGAGCAGGTCGCCCAGCACCTTGGCCCACCTGCGCGGGTCGTGGCCGTCGACCAGCACGCCGGAGACGTCGTCGGCCACCGCGGTCAGCAGGCCGCCGGTGGCGGCCGCCACCACGGGGGTGCCGCAGGCCTGCGCCTCCAGCGCCACCAGCCCGAACGACTCGTTGTACGACGGAACGGCCACCAGGGTCGCCGCGTGGTACCACCGGGCCAGCTCCGCCTGCCGGACCGGCGGCACGAACCGCACCACGTCGCCCAGGCCCAGGTCGCGGGCCAGCCGGGCCAGCTTGCCCGGCGCGGACGTACCCGATCCGCTCGGGCCACCCACGACCGCGACCACGAGGCGGCGCCGCAGGTCGGGGCGCACGCGCAGGAGTTCGGCGGCCGCGCGGACCAACACGTCCGGCGCCTTCAGGGGCTGGATCCGGCCCGCGAACATCAGCACCACGGCGTCGTCGGGCAGGCCGAGCTCGCACCGGGCGGCCCGGGTGTCGCCGGGTGCGAAGACGTCCAGGTCGACGCCGGGGTTGACGGTGACCAAGCCCGCCGGGTCCGCGTCGTACAGCTCGACGAGCTGGCGGGCCTCCTCGTCGGTGTTGGCGACCAGCCAGTCCGCCGCCTCCACCACCTGCTCCTCACCGATCACCCGGGCTCTCGGCTCGGGCCGGTCCCCCCTGGCGAGCTGGGCGTTCTTGACCTTGGCCATGGTGTGCATCGAGTGCACCAGCGGCACGCCCCAGCGTTCCTTGGCCAGCGCGCCGACCTGCCCGGACAGCCAGTAGTGGGAGTGGATCAGGTCGTACCACCCGACGTCGTGGGCCGCCTCCGTGCGCAGCACACCGCGGGCGAACGCGCACAGCTGTGCGGGAAGCTCGTCCTTGGCCAGGCCCGCGAACGGGCCGGCGACCACGTGCCGGACCCGGACACCGGGCCCGGCCTCGACGATCGGCGGCTGGTCGCTGCTGGTCGCCCGGGTGAAGATCTCCACCTCGATGCCCAGCGCCGCCATCCGGCGGGCGAGCTCGACGACATAGACGTTCATGCCGCCGGCGTCACCGGTGCCCGGCTGGTCCAGCGGCGAGGTGTGGACGCTCAGCATCGCCACCCGCCTGGGCACGAATCCATGGCGCACCCCGACGCACCTCCTCCGCCGACGACCCGGCTCCCGATCGCGGCCGACGGCACGGCCGGCCTGATCCATTGCAACCCCCGGGCGTCGGCGAGTCATTCCCGGGTGTCCGAACCGGACGCCGGCTCACCCGCCGAGGCCGCGCCCAGCGCCTGGGAGAACGCACCGAACACCGCGGTCGTGAACAGCACGAACCTCGCCTCCACCACTCGTGTGGGGGTGTCGCGGACGACCTGGACCGCGGTCCGTGCCGCGTCGTCGAGCGGCCAGCCGAAGATGCCCGCCGAGATCGCCGGGAACGCGACAGTCGCGGCGCCGAGGTCGTCGGCCACGCCGAGCGCGTTGCGGTAGCAGGCGGCCAGCAGGCCGCGGTCGCGCTGGCCGGCGTTCCAGTTGGGGCCGACGACGTGCACCACCCAGCGGGCGGCCAGGTTGCCGGCCGTCGTCGCACCGGCGGCGCCCACGGCGAGCCCGTCGGGGAACAGCCGCACGCAGTCGGCCAGGACGGCCGGCCCGCCGGCCCGGTGAATCGCCCCGTCGACCCCGCCGCCGCCCCGCATCGCGGAGTTGGCGGCATTGACCACCACATCGACCGACTGGGCCGTGATGTCACCTTCGAGGAGTACGACACGGGGACTCACGGGCGCCTCACAGCACTCAGTCCGACGCCGTTCAGCAGCGACAGGATGGCGATGCCGACCACCAGGTTGATGGCGGCGGTGATCAGTTGGCTGTCGCGGCTCGCGGCGGCCAGGAACGGCGTGACCACCGCGACCACGGTGGTGAGCGCCACGATCCAGGAGAAGAACAGCAGCGGGCGCGGAGTGGCCACCAGGAGCACGTGCAGCAGCCCGGTGGCGGCGATCGCGGCCAGGGCGGCCAGCAGGGCGTAGGCGAGGGTCACCATGTCGCCCAGGTGGGTGGCTCCCAGGGGTGGTACGACCGGAATGGTGACGAACGCCTGGATGACGAAGGCGGCGACGATCACGATCAACGCCGCGACCAGCGCCGTGGCCAGGCCACCGGCCCACAGTCGTCCCGCGTCCACCTCCGGGAGGTGGCGTACCGGCGTGGGCACCGGAGGCCTCGGATGCTCGGTCATGGCGTTCCCCCGTGGCCCATTATTGCCCGGCCGCGGGACAGCGCATGATTCGGAGATCAACGCAGCCGGACCCGCACCCGGCGGAAGCCGCGGCCCTTGTTCTCCACCTTCGCGATCTCGATCTCGCCGATGCTCCGTGTGGACGCCACGTGCGTGCCGGCATCGGCCTGGACGTCCAGCCCGGTGATGTCGACCAACCGGACCACCTCCACGTCGGCGGGAACGAGGTTGGTGGCGGTGCGGATGATGTCGGGCAGCGCGAACGCCTCCGCCCGCGGCAGCACCCGCACCTCGATCGCCCGGTCGGCGGCGACCTCGGCGTTTGCCGCCTCGGTGATCCGGTCGCGAAACCCCTCGGGCAGGGTGTCGAGGTTGAAGTCCAGCCGCCCCTCCAGGGGGTTCATGTTCGACCCGGTGATCAGGGCGCCGAAATCGCGGAAGACCACACCGCCGAGCACGTGGAGGGCGGAGTGGGTGCGCATCAGCGCGGTGCGGCGTACGTCTTCCAGCGCGCCGCGCACGGATGTGCCGACGGCGGGATCGGGTCGTCCTCGTGGGGCAGCAGGGCGAGGTCGTCGCCCTTGCGTACGCCGACGATCCGGGTGCGCACGCCGCCCCACAACAGCACGCCCTCGTCGGGCGGCTGGCCGCCGCCACCGGGATAGAACGCCGACCGGTCGAGCACGATGCCGTCCTCGGCACCGGCGTCGAGAACGGTCGCGTCCCACTCCCGGACACTCTGGTCGGTGAGCTCGAGCCGGTGTGTGCGCCCGTGGCGGTCGAAGTCGGCGGTGGTCATGCGGACACGCTACGGGAGGCCACCGACAGCATCGGGCCCGTCGACATCGGCGTGGACGCCGTTGCCGTCGCCGACGCCGTTGCCGCCGGCGCCGTTGAGGAACGCGCTGATCCGCGCGCGGGTCGCCGACCGGTGCTCCCAGAGCAGGCCGCCGGGTGGGAACACCTCGAGTTCGGCGTTCGGAAGTGCCGCCGCCGTCTCCCGCGCCACGTCCGCGGGATGGGCGTCGTCGCCTTCCTGACCGACCACCAGGACCGGGGCCGTGCACCGGGCGAGTACGCCGCGGTCGGCGAGCGGTTTCTGATCGGCGAACGCCCGCAGCACCCGCGCGAACGCCGGGCCCGCCAGCGCCCGCGCGCGGTCCTGGGACCAGGCCACGACGTCGGGGCGGTCACGGGCCGAACCAGGCTGGAGGTCACGCAGGGCCGCGGCCACGGCGTCCACGTCACCGCGGTCGGCACGCTCGGCCGCGGCCCGCATCCGGGTGGCCACCCGCGCGGGACGAGGGCGGTCCAGGGCCGCCGGCAGCAACAGGACGAGGCGTTCGAACCGGTCCGGCGTCGCCGCCAACAGGTGCAGGATCGCGCCCGCTCCGAGGGACACGCCGACCGCCCGGGTCGCCCCGGCGTCGCCGGCGATCCGGCGCACGTCGGCGGCCAGGTCGGCGTACGTGAGGTTCTGCCCGGGGCTCCCGGCCGGCCCCACCTCTCCGCCGCCGTGGAACTCGAGGAACGCCCGGGTGCCCCGCACCCCGCTGCCGAACGGCCGGGTCTGCTCGACGGAGCCGCCGAGCCCGGGCGCGAAGACGGTGGTGGGACGGCCCGCGCCGGTCAGGACGTACGCCGGGCGAGGGTCTGCGCTCACCAGCCGCCGGAAGGTCCGCCACCCCGGCCGCCGCGGCTGCCGCCGATCTCGCGGACCGCAGGCCGGACGCCGACGACGTAGACGGCCGCGGCGATGGTGCCCGCGATGTTCAGCAGGCTGATCGGCGACCAGAACTGTGGGATCAGGTGGATCAGCAGGGCGAGGCCGGTGAGGATCAGCCACAGCGGCTTGGTCTGCTTGTCGACGGCCGGGAACGCATCCGCCGGCCGCATCACGGCGTCACCCAGGGCGAACGCCTTCAGGACCAGCAGGATGATCCAGAGGGCGAACTGGAGGTAGAACACGATCGAGGTGGCTTCGAACACACCCCGAGGGTAGCCGCCGGACGCACCCGGTGCCGGTCGCCCGACCGGAGCGTTTCGCCCTGCCGAACCGCTTTCGCACAGCGAGCGGGGCATGCGAGGAGGACGAAAGGGCGTCGACGGCCCGGATGCCACGAAGTGGGGCACAACCGCACACACGGTGCGCGGTGTGTAGGCGTACTGAGCACGCGGGTGGTGTCCGCCCCGAGACACCACCCGCGTCCACCCGCCGGACGGGAGGCTCAGCCGCTACGGGCTCAGCTGCTGCTGGTGCTGTTGGTCGTGGGGGTCGACGACGCGCTCGTCGTGGTGGTTCCCGTCGAGGTGTTGCTGCTCGCGGGCCGCGCCGCACCGGCCGGCGTCGACTTCGACGCGCTGGTCGTGGACTTGCGGCTGTTGGCCGAGCCCGAGGAGTTGGCGCGACCGCCCTTGCTCGCCGCCCGCTTCCGGGTGGTCGACTTGCTGGCGGTACGCGTCGACTTGGACGCGGACTTGGTGGTCGAACGGCCGGCCGTCTTGCCCGCCGACTTCTTCGTCGTCGACTTGGTGCCGGTGGCCTTGGTGCCGGCGGACTTGGTGGCCGAGCGGGTGGCCTTCTTGGCCGCGGTGGTGCGGCCGCCGCGCGCACCGGCGGCGGCGCGCTGGATGGTCCGGCCGTTCTGGCCGCGCAGGTGGCTCACGACACCCTCACCGCGTTCGACCAGGTCGTCGTAGGCGTCGCCGGCCGACATCCACATCGCCTGCATGGCCGACTGCGCGCGGCCGGAGATGCCCTTGGCCTGCTCGCGAATGTCGCTGGTGGCGCTGCGGAGCGCCACGCCGAGGGTGTCGGCGCCCTCTTCGATCCGCACCTGCATGCGGTCGGACACCTCGGCCGGGTCGGTGGTCTCCAGGGATGAGATCTTGCTGGAGGCCATCTTGGAGATCTCCCGGATCTTCTCCACCGCCAGGTCGCCGGCACCGGCCAGGACGTAGAGCGGGGTGATGGTCTCGCTGATGTTCTTGTTGCGAGTGGTGCGGGGCATGTCAGTCCTCCTGACGGGCGTGACGTACAGCCCGGTTCTGGGTCGTGCTCTCGCGTTCCGGCTCACTGGTCTCTTCCTCGTCGGCCTCGCGGCGAAACGACGAGTAGATGTCGAGCAGGACCCGCTTCTGGCGTACCGAGAGAATTGGGTCGGCGTGAATGGCCATCTCGACCGAAATGTCCTGCTCGCCGTCACCGTCGGTGGGGTCGAGCAGTCCGGCCCGTACGTAGAGAACCTCCGCGGAAACCCTCAGCGCCTTGGCCAGCTGCTGGAGCACCTCGGCGGAGGGCTTGCGCACACCGCGCTCGATCTGGCTGAGGTAGGGATTGGAGACCCCGGCGAGGTCGGCGAGCTGCCGCAGGGAGAGCTCGGCGTTGCGTCGCTGCTCCCGCAGGTAGTCACCGAGCGGACCGATGGACCGGACCTTCATGACTCCCAGTGTGCTTGCAAAAGCTAGCAAGCGCAAACTCACAGCAAATCAGCGTCGCGGACTCCGCGATTCGCCGAACGAGCACGAGCCCTCAGCAGGCCGTGGACACCTCAGAAACCCACGGCGCGGATCTCACCGACCGGAACCCCGCCGCCGGTCTGCACGGCGTACGCCTGGGCCTCCACGACCGGGTTGGCGACGCCCAACCGGCGCAGTGCCGCGGCCATCACCACCGGGCGCGCCCGCTGGCCGCCGTCCTCGATCTTCAGCGCGACCGTCCGGCCGTCCCGCAACGCGACGGCGTAGCAGGCCTCGGCCCCACCCTTGGCGAACAGTCCCGGCGTCGCGCCGATCAGCGCCGCCTCGTCCCGGGTGCTGCCGCTGGTGTACGCCGGGTGGGCACGGACCGCGGCCACGAGCCGGGCCTCGGGCGAGCCCTCCGGGGCCCGCACCATCGCCTGGAACGCGCGGGCCAGGCCGGTGAGGCTGAGCGCGAACAGCGGGGCGCCGCAGCCGTCCACGCCGGTGTGCGCGACCTTCTCCGCCGCCAGGCGTTCGACCGACTCCCGGATCGCCTTCTGCAGCGGGTGGCCCGGGTCGAGGTAGGTCTGCGTCGGCCAGCCGGCCGCGACGCAGGTGGCGAGCATCGCGGCGTGCTTGCCGGAGCAGTTCATGGTCACCCGGGCGGGTTCGCCACCGGCCCGGACGAGCGCGTCCCGCGCGGCCACGTCGGCCGGCCAGTCGGGCGGGCAGCGCAGGTCGTCCTCGGTGAGCCCGGCACCGGCCAGGATTCGGCGTACGCCCGCGACGTGGAACTCCTCGCCCGAGTGGCTCGCGGTGGACAGCGCCAGCAGCTCGCCCTCGAGGTCCAGGCCGCTGTGCAGCATCCCGGCCGCCTGCATCGGCTTGTTGGCCGAGCGGGGGTAGATCGGCGACTCCACGTCACCGAGCGCGAGGGCGGTCGAACCGTCCGCGTCCAGCACCACCACCGAGCCGTGGTGGCGGCACTCCACGAAGCCGGAGCGGACGACCTCGGCGACGACGGGAAGGTGGGCGGGCTGCTGGGGCCGAGACGACATCAGGGACGACACGAGGCCGCACACTACCCCCGGCCGGTGAGGCTTGGCCCCACGGCGGCTCGCGGCGCTACCGCGCCTTGACGTTGAGCAGGTCGCGCGCCTCGTCCGGCGACATCGGCGGCCGCTGGGCCAGGTCGGCGAGCCGGGCGGCCCGGGCGACCAGCTCGTCGTTGTGGCGTACCGGGCGGCCCCGGGCGAAGTTCAGCGTGTCCTCCATGCCGACCCGAAGGTGGCCGCCGCAGCTGAGCGCGGCCAGCGCGACCGGGAGCGTCGTCCGCCCGATTCCCGTCGCCGACCACGACGTCACCGCGGCCGGCAGCGCCCGTACCGCTGCCACCAGGGTGGCCGCGTCGCCGGGCATCCCGCCGGGAACGCCCATCACCAGGTCCGCATGCACCCGGCCGCCGTACGGCAGGCCGTAGGTGTCCAGGAGCCGGTGCAGCGCAGCGACGTGGCCGAGGTCGAACAGCTCGAACTCCGGGACGACCTCCCGCTCCTGGGTCAGCTCGTACAGCCGGGTGACGAACGGCCACGGATTGGTGAACACGTCGTCACCGAAGTTGACCGTGCCCATCGTGAGCGAGCACGAGTCGGGTTCGGCGTCCAGCACCCGCAGGCGGTCCTCGAAGGGGTCGGTCACCGCGCCGCCGGTGGACAGCTGGACCACCAGGTCGGTCTCGGCGCGTACGGCCGCCACCGCCGCCCGAAGCCGGCCGACGTCGAGCGTGGGCCGGTGCTCGGCGTCACGGATGTGCAGGTGGATCATCGCCGCACCGGCGTCCTGGCAGCGCCGGGCGGTCTCGACCAGCTCCGGCAGCGTGGTCGGCAGGGTCGGACACGCCTCCTTCGTGGTCTCCGCCCCGGTCGGGGCGACCGTGATGAGGGTCGGCATGCACCGCATCCTGGCAGAGCCGGAACAATGGGGGCCATGCGTGCGGTCGTCCAGCGTGTCAGCGAGGCCCGGGTGGTCGTCGGCGGCGAGACCGTGGGCGCGATCGACAAGCCGGGCCTGCTGGTCCTGCTCGGCGCGACCCACACCGACACCCCGGCGCTGGCGGAGAAGCTCGCCGGCAAGATCTGGGGGCTGCGGATCCTGGCCGAGGAGCGGTCCTGTTCCGAGGTCGGCGCGCCGTTGCTGGTGGTCAGCCAGTTCACGCTGTACGCCGACACCCGCAAGGGCCGCCGGCCCTCGTGGTCGCAGGCCGCGCCCGGCGAGGTCGCCGAACCCCTGGTGGAGCACTTCTGCACGACCCTTCGCGGCCTCGGGGCGCACGTGGAGACCGGCCGGTTCGGCGCGCACATGGACGTCTCGCTGGTCAACGACGGACCGGTCACGCTGGTCATGGAGGTGTGAGCAGTCGATGAGCGAGCCTGATCGCGCCGACGCCCCGCGGTGGGCGCCGTCGCCGCGGGAGTACGACGACCTGGCGCTGGCCCTGGACGGGATCCTCACCGAGGTCACCGTGGCCGTGCCGGCGAACCTCGTCCCGGGTGGGGACGCCACCGCCGCCGAGCTCACCGCCGCCGAGCTCACCGACCTGGAGGGCACCCCGGTGGCCCGGCTGGACGTCTCCGCCGCGGCGGAGACCGCACCCGGCGCCTGGGCGCTGACCGGGACCGTCACACCGCTGCGTCCCCGTGAGGACGGCGTGTTCCGTCACCTGCACCGCAGTCCGGCGCAGGTGAGTGAGCTGCTCGGCCCTGGGTCCGGCTCCGGCGGCCGGGTCGCGGCGGTCGTCCTCGACGCTCCGCTGGACCACGCGGCGCTGGACCGGCTGGCCGACGCGGTCGCCGGGTACGACGCGACCGTGCTGCTTCCGCTGGTCGGCGCCGGGTCCCCGCGCGGCGTCTCGGCGCACACGCTGGTCCGCGCCACTTTCGCCGCCGCCGAACTCCTGCCCGGGCAGCCCCTGGTGGTTCCCGTGCCGTTGGCGGCACGCACCGACCCGGCGGCCGACCTCGCCCTCCGCGAGCTGGTGGCCGGGGCGTACGGCGATCCGGTCCGGCTCACGGTCGAGCCCACCTCCCGCTCGGCAGCCGAGGGGGGCGACCGCGACGGACACCCGGCACCGATCGCCGCGACGTTGGGGCCCGCGTCCCGCGGCGCGCACCAGCGCGGCCTGGTGGTGTTCTTCACCGGCCTGTCCGGCTCGGGCAAGTCGACGCTCGCCCGCCGCCTGCACGACCTGGTGCTGGAACGCGGCGACCGTACGGTCACCCAGCTCGACGGCGACGTCGTACGCCGGATGCTGTCCGCCGGGCTCGGTTTCTCCCGCGCCGATCGCGAGGCGAACATCGCCCGGATCGGGTTCGTGGCCGCCGAGGTGGCCCGGCACGGCGGGCTCGCCATCTGCGCACCGATCGCGCCGTACGCCGCGACCCGGGCGGAGGTACGCCGGATGGTGGAGGCCGCCGGCGGCACGTTCGTGCTGGTCCACGTGTCGACCCCGCTGGCCGAGTGCGAACGCCGGGACCGCAAGGGCCTCTACGCCAAGGCCCGGGCCGGCCTCATCCCCGAGTTCACCGGGATCTCCGACCCGTACGAACCGCCGGCCGACGCCGACCTGGCGATCGACACCAGTGACGTGACGGTGGACGACGCCGCGGCGAAAGTGCTCGGACTGCTCGACGAACGCGGCCTGCTCAGCTCTCCTCCGCCGACGCCGTAGCAGGGCGGGCCGGCCGCCCGGACGGTTCCTCCGACGCCTCGGACACCTTCTCGGACTCTTCGGACCGGTCGTCCCTGGTGAGAATCACCCGGGCCAGGATCCCGAGCACCACGCACCCGGCGACGACCATCGCCATCGGCAGGGCCGAACGCACCTGGACCGCGGTGACCAGCGGACCCGCCAGCGCGCCCACCACGAACTGCAGCGTGCCGATCAGCGCCGACGCCGTACCCGCCATGTCCGGGTGCTGGGCCAGGCCGAGCGCCATCGCGTTCGGGCCGACCATGCCGAGGCTCGCCACCGCCACGAACAGCGGCAGCAGAACGCCCACCACTCCGCCGACCGACGTCGCGGCGGCGAGGACGAGCAGCGCCGCGCCGGCCAGCGACGTGAACTGGCCGATCGCCAGCAGCCGGCGCGGGTCGACCCGGCGGACCAGCCTGCCGTTGGTCTGGGAGAACGCCATCAGCCCGAGGCCGTTCAGGCCGAACAGCACGCCGTAGAACTGCGGGCTGATCCCGAAGACCCCCTGGTAGACGAACGGCGAGCCGGAGATGTAGGCGAACATCCCGGCGAACCCGAACCCGCCGGCCAGGGCGTAGCCGAGGAAGGACCGGTCGCGGACCAGGCGGAGGTAGCTGTTGGCCGCGTCCCGGGCCCCGCCCTGACGGCGGCGCTCGGCCGGCAGGCTCTCCCGTAGCTCGAGCAGCACGCCGACGAACAGCACCACCCCGAACGCCGTCAGCACCCCGAACAGCATCCGCCACGAGCCCAGTCGCAGCAGCTGGCCACCCACGACCGGCGCGAGGATCGGGGCCAGGCCGGTGACCAGCAACAGCAGCGAGAACAGCCGGGCGATCTCCCGTCCGGACACCAGGTCACGCACGATCGCGCGGGCGATCACGATCCCCGCCGCGCCGCCGAGCGCCTGCACCAACCGGCCGGTGACCAGCAGTTCGACCGTCGGCGCGACGGCACACACCACCGAGGCGACGGCGTACGTGCCGAGACCCACCAGCAGCGGGCGTCGCCGCCCCACCGCGTCGGAGAGCGGGCCGACCACGGCCTGACCGACCGCGAGGCCCACCAGCGCGGCGGTCAGCGTCAGCTGCAGGAGCGTCTGGCTGCTGTGCAGTTCCCGCGTCATGTGCGGCAGCGCCGGGAGGTAGAGGTCGATGGTCATCGGCCCCAGGGCGGTGAGCCCGCCGAGCAGGACGATCAGACCCGGCGCGATCCGGCGCCGGGTCTGCTCGGACGGCTGCTCGGCCGACCGGCCGGCCGATCGTGCGGCCGGCCGGTCGGGCGGTTGGGTCGAGGACTGTGCGGAGGGCATTGTCAGCGCAGCAAACCCGGCCGCGCGGTTCTTCCGAACTCCGTAGCAAAGCTCAGTATGCGGACACCCGCGGTGGCGTTCACGCCCGGACGAGCTTCGTCAACAGCAACGCCTCGGCCGCGCAGGCCCGGGCGAAGTCGCCGAGATGCAGGCTCTCGTCCACCCCGTGTGCCCGGCAGTGTGGGTCGGCCGCGCCGGTGACCAGGATGGCCGCGTCGGGGAAGGTCTCGGCGAACTCCGCCACGAACGGGATCGAGCCGCCGATGCCGATGTCCACCGGCTCGTGGTTCCACACCTGCGCGAACGCCGACCTGGCCGCGTCGTAGACCGGGCCGGACGCCTGCGCGGCGTAGGGCTGTCCCGCGTCGCCCGGCGTCACCTCGACCTGCACACCCCACGGCGCGCGGGTACGCAGATGCTCGGTCAGCGCCTTCATCGCCAGCGTCGCGTCGTCACCAGGCGCGAGCCGGACGCTCACCTTGGCCCGGGCGACCGGCACCAGGGTGTTGGACGCGTCGGCGACGCGGGGTGCGTCGATGGCCAGCACGGAGGCGGTCGGACGGGCCCAGATGCGTTCGGCGATGGTTCCCTCACCGAGCAGGCGTACGCCGTCGAGCATCGCGGCCTCGGCCCGGAACCTCTCCTCCGGGTAGTCCACCGCCGGGGCCGGAGCAGTGCCCAGGCCCTCGATGGCGACGTTCCCCTCCTCGTCGTGCAGGGTCGCCAGCAGCCGGCACAGAGCGGTGAGCGCGTCCGGCGCGGCACCGCCGTAGAGGCCGGAGTGCACACCGTGGTCGAGGGCGCGCACCTCGACCACGCAGTCGGCGAGGCCGCGCAGCGTGGTGGTGAGCGCGGGGACGCCGACGTCGAAGTTGGCCGAGTCGGCGAGCACGATGACGTCGGCGGCGAGCCGGTCGTGGTACTTCGCGAGGAACTCCCCGAGCGCCGGCGAGCCGATCTCCTCCTCGCCCTCGACGAACACCGTCACCCCGACCGGAGGTCGGCCACCGAACGCCCGGACCGTGGCCAGGTGCAGGGCGATGCCGGCCTTGTCGTCCGCTGCGCCGCGCCCGTACAGGCGACCTTCGCGTTCGGTCGGCTCGAACGGCGGGCTGGTCCACTGCGCCACCTCGCCGGTGGGCTGGACGTCGTGGTGGGCGTACAGCAGGACGGTCGGCTGGCCGGCGGGCGCCGGGAAGTGCGCCACCACCGCGGGCTGGCCGCCCTCGACCTCGAGGATCTCCACGTCCTGCGCGCCCTCGGCACGGAACAGTTCGGCGGTGAGGTCGGCGGTGCGGCGTACGTCGGCTCGGGCGGCGGGGTCGGCGCTCACGGACGGGATCCGGATCAGCCGCTCCAGGTCGTCCCGAACTGCGGGAAGCACGGCTCGAACGGCCTCGAGGGGGTCGATGTTGGTCACGGTGCGCCAGCGTACGCCGCCGCGACGACGTCCGGCGTCTTCCCATCTGGACGAAGTGTGCATGCCCCCACACCGCTTCCCCTACGCTAATCCCATCGGTTAGATAGGGAATATGTGAAAGGTGGGCGTGCGCGTGCGCAAGCTCGTTCTTCTCGCGATCGTCGGGCTGGCGGCCCAGCTCGTCGACGGCAGCCTGGGCATGGCCTACGGCGTCACGTCGACCACGCTCCTGCTGGCCACCGGGGTGGCGCCGGCGGCAGCGTCGGCGACCGTGCACCTCGCCGAGATCGGCACGACGCTGGCCTCGGGTGCCTCGCACTGGAGATTCGGCAACGTCGACTGGAAGGTCGTCGGCCGGATCGCGATCCCAGGAGCGATCGGCTCCTTCGCGGGCGCGACCTTCCTCAGCTCGCTGTCCACCGACTCCGCCGCGCCGGTCATGTCCGGCATCCTGCTGGCGCTCGGCATCTACATCCTGATCCGGTTCACCGCCTGGGGCACTCCGCGTGGCCAGCTCGGCAAGCCGGTGCGGGCGAGGTTCCTCGCGCCGCTCGGCATCTTCGCCGGCTTCATCGACTCCACCGGTGGTGGCGGCTGGGGGCCGGTCGCCACTCCTGCCCTCCTCGCCAGTGGCCGGATGGAGCCGCGCCGGGTGATCGGCTCCGTCGACACCAGCGAGTTCGTCGTCTCGGTCGCGGCGAGCCTGGGCTTTCTCATCGGCCTGGGCGGCGAGGGCATCCCGCTCGGCGCGGTGGCCGCGCTGCTCGTCGGCGGCCTGGTCGCGGCGCCGATCGCGGCCTGGCTGGTCCGGCTCCTGCCCGGTCGCATCCTCGGCTCGCTGGTCGGCGGCATCATCGTGCTGACCAACGTGCGCACCATCTTGAAGTCGGACCTGGTGGACGCGGCCGCCGGCACGCGCACCGTGGCCTACGTGATCATCGCGGCGGTGTGGGCGGGCGCCGTGCTGTGGTCGCTTCGGGCCTACCGTGCCGAGAGGGCCGAACTCGACGCGGAAGCCCAAGAGGCGGAGCCGGTCGCGGCCTGAGAACCTCCCGGTAGGTGGTGCCCGGCCAGTGGGCCGGCACCTCCCCGGAGCGTGTCGCCGGCGCGGGACCGTCACGGCGGTCACCCGGCGACGGCCAGCGCGAACGGCAGTACCTTCCCGGCTCCGGCCTGCCGGAGCGCCCGGGCCGCCACCGTCATCGTCCACCGCGAGTCCACCAGGTCGTCCACGAGCAGCACCGGCGGCGGCTCGCCGGTGTCCCGGGCCAGCACCGCCAGTCCCTCGCGTACTTCCGTGCCGGCGTCGAGGCGCTCCCACACCCCCGCCAGCCGGAACGCGCTGTTGCCGCCGGGCTCGCCGATCGGCCCGCCGTGGACGACCTCCATCGTGCCCAGCAGCGGCAGCCGGCCGATCCGGGCGAGTCCCTCTGCGACCGAGCCGACCAGGCGCGGCCGCGCACGCGAGCTCAGCGCCACCACCGCCACCGGCCGCCGCTCCCAGCCCCAGGTGCGGAGTACGTCGACGCAGGCGCTCAGCACCCCCTCCGGTGCCTGCGCGTCCTCCGCACCAGGTGCCAGCAGCGTCCGTAGCCGCTGCCCCCAGCCGAGGTCGGTGAGCCTCGCCACCGCGCGGCCGGTCTCCGCGCGCTCGGCCGCGGCGATCCGCCCGCGCACCGGAACACCGAGCCGGTCCATCCCGCTCGGCCACATCGCGCGCGGCTCGATCGGGACGCCCACCTGGGCCAGCCGGCCGGCGGCCGCCTCCTGGGCCGGCGCGGGCACGTCCGTGGGGTACCACTCACCGGCGCACCGGTCGCAGCGGCCACAGGCGGCGGCGCTGGGGTCGTCCAGCGCACGCTGCAGGTAGGCCATCCGGCAGCCGTCGTGCTTCTCGAACTCGAGCATCGCCGTGGCCTCGGCGTCCCGGACGCCGGCCACCCGGGAGTACCGCTCGGCGTCGTAGACCCACGGCCGGCCGGTCGCCTCCCACCCACCGGACACCCGCCGGACCGCGCCCTCCACGTCGAGCACCTTCAGCAACAGCTCCAGCCGGGTGCGGCGGACGTCGACGACGACCTCCAGCGCGGCGGTGGACATTGGTTTGCCGGCGTCGCCGAGTGCGGCGATCACGGCGTCGGCCTGGTCCTGGCGCGGCATCGACGCGGTGGCGAAGTAACGCCAGATGTCGGCGTCCTCGACACCCGGGAGCAGCAGGACGTCGGCGCGCTCGGTGGCCCGCCCGGCCCGACCGATCTGCTGGTAGTAGGCGATCGGGGACGACGGGGCGCCGACGTGCACGATGAAGCCGAGGTCGGGCTTGTCGAACCCCATGCCGAGCGCCGAGGTCGCGACCAGGGCCTTGACGTCGTTACCGCGCAGGGCCTCCTCGGCGGAGCGGCGTTCGGCGTCGTCGGTGCGGCCGGTGTAGGCGAGCACGGCGTGGCCGGCCTCCCGCAGCAACGCGGCGATGTCGTCGGCCGCCGCGACGGTGAGGGTGTAGATGATGCCGCTGCCCGGCAGCTCGTCGAGGTGGGCGAGCAGCCAGGCGAGCCGCTGCTGAGCGGTGGGCAGGCGGAGTACGCCGAGCCGCAGGCTGTCACGGGCCAGCGGGCCCCGCAGAGTGAGCACCTCGCCCCCGCCGAGTTGCTCGGCCACGTCGGCGACCACCCGGGCGTTGGCGGTCGCGGTGGTGCCGAGGACCGGGGTGTCGGCGGGCAGCCGGGCCAGCAGGTCACGGATGCGGCGGTAGTCGGGGCGGAAGTCGTGGCCCCAGTCGGAGACGCAGTGTGCCTCGTCGACGACCAGCAGACCGGTGCGCTCGGCGAGCTCGGGCAGCTGCTCGGCGCGGAAGCGTGGGTTGTTGAGCCGCTCCGGGCTGACGAGCAGGACGTCGACCTCGTCCTCGCCCAGCGCCTTCACCACGTCGGCCCACTCGTCGGCGTTGGCGGAGTTGATCGTCACCGCCCGGATGCCCGCCCGCTCGGCCGCGGCCACCTGGTCGCGCATCAGCGCGAGCAGCGGCGACACGATGAGGGTGGGGCCCGCGCCCTGGGCGCGCCTTAGGGCGGTGGCCACGAAGTAGACGGCCGACTTGCCCCAGCCGGTGCGCTGGACGACGAGTGCCCGTCGGCGCCGGGCGACCAGTGCCTCGATCGCCTCCCACTGACCCTCGCGGAACGCGGCGTCGTCCCGGCCGACCAGCCGGCGCAGGTGTGCGTCGGCCTCCGCGCGCAGATCGGCCGGCGGAGACACGACCCGCTCGGCCTGGTCGGGCCGGGAGGGCGGACGTGCCTTCGACGGGCGGACCTCGGCTCGGTCCCAGTCGTCGGGCGGGGGCGGATCACCCGGGTCCCAGTCGTCGGGCGGGGGCTCGCGCAGGGCCCAGTCGGGCGGCGGGTCACCCGCGCTCCGCGCGGCCGGCGGGTCGTTGGGCTGGTGGGCTGTCACCTGGCCGACGCTAGTGGACCGCGCCGACAGCCGATGCCGCGCGACCGGCCTGGGTCAGGGCATCGGTCCGAGGCCTGAATCCGAGGACTGAATCCGGGCGCTGAATCCGGGCATGAAGAAGCCCCCGCGTCGGGGGGTATCGCGAGGGCTCCTTCAGATGGCTTCGGACCACCGGCGATCAGACGGGATGGTTCCCGGTTCGGTTCCATCTGGGCGCAAATTTCCCCGACTTTTTTTCCCGCAATGGGAACGCACCGCATAACCCCAGGTCAGCGGGCCGCGTGACGATCACCCCGGTCAGCTCGGCCCGTCGTCGGAGCCCGCGGGATCGCCCGGCGCGGCCTGGGCCGACGGGAGGAGCGGCAGGTAGACGGACAGGTCGGTCCGCTCCCCGCTCGCGGCCAGCGCTCCCGACTCCCGGGCCGTCGCCCAGGTCATCCGGTCCGCGGCGAGGAGCACCCAGGTCAGCGGGTCGGTCTCGACGACGCCGGGCGGCGTGCCCCTGGTGTGCCGGGGGCCGGGGACACACTGGATGGCGGCGTACGGCGGAACGCGTACTTCCACCGAACGCCCCGGCGCCCGCGCCAGCAACAGGGCGAGGGAGTGCCGGACCAGCAGTCGCAGGTCCTCGGCCGGCGGGCGTTCCCCGGCGTCGTGGGCGTGCAGGACTCGGCCGAGCGCGGCGGCCGCGTCGGTCGGATCGGCGGGACGCAGGCGTGCGGGCACCGGGCGAGCTTATGGCGTACTGCGCGACCCTCGCGAGGTCGCCCGCGTCATCCGCCTCAGGTGCCTCTCCGCGAGCCGCCGTCCGTACGGTCGGACCGTACGGAGGTCGTGGACACCCGCCGAGCCGGGCCGCGCATCACCTGGGCACGTGGGCCGGCCGCTTCCGGCGTACGCCCGGCCGCCGCTCCTCCGGCGACCATCAACACACCGACCAGGGGAAGCACCCGCAACCGCCGGACCACCGGCACCAGCGGACCGGCGAGCACCAGGCCTAGGAGCAACGCCACGCCGCCGCCGAGCAGCAGGCCGGCGGCCACGTCGTGCGGGTAGTGCACGCCGAGGTAGACGCGAGTGGACCCGAGCAGGAGCGCGAGCGGTACGACCAGCCACGCGAGCCGGCGCCAGGCCAGCACGAGCGCGACGGCGGCCGCGGCCGCGATCGTCGCGTGGTTGCTCGGGAACGACCAGTCGCCGGTCGCCGGGCAGGGCACGAGGGTGACGACTCCGGCCACCGCGCGACAGGGACGATCCTCGCGCACGAAGGACTTGGTGACCTCGCTGACGAGGTACGCGACGACCGTGGCGAGAGGCGCGATCACAGCAAGGGCGACACCGCGGGCGTCGCCGCGCCGGGACCGCCACCACGCGAACACGAACAGCAGCGCGAACGCCGCCAGCCCGGCGTCGGTGGCGACCTCGGCCATGTCGGCCAGCCAGCCCGGGGTCGTCGCGGCGAACTCCGTCACCTCGCGGTACCACCCGGCATCCACTCCAGGTGTCAGACCAGGCGTCACCACCGGGCCGTCCGTGACCACGACCGCCTGCGCACCCACGAGGCCCATGTGTTCTCACTCCTCCGCCTTCGAACCGTCCGGCCGGCACCTGTCACGTACCCGGCCCCACCGGCCGGGATCCGCCGGAAATAGGGGACTGGGGCGGGCGGACCGGCTGCGGGCGGGGCGAACCGGACCAATTCCATCGGGGCACCGTCACCGGGCAGGTCATCAGCGGGGCACCTTGAACGAGATCTCCGGGTACGCCCGCGACGGCCCGGTCAGCAGTGGTGCCCGCTCGCCCCGCAGCTTCGCGTCGAAGAACGCCGCGACGTAGGCCCGGGTGATCCGCAGGCCACGGGCGGAGCCGATCGTGCCGTACTGCTCCGCGGCGCTGTCGGGCGGAAGCTGACGGCGCACGCCGAGCCCCTCGGCGAGCAGACCCCAGTCGGTGAACGTCAGGTGGCCCGCACCGGCCAGCCGCAGCCACTTCTTCCAGCCGGTCAGCTCCGCCCAGGAGGCTTCCCAGCTGCCGTCGGTTCCGGGCATGCCGTGCACGTCGCTGCCGACCAGCAGGAAGGGTCTGCGCACCTCGTGCCGCGGCGGCAGCAGGGTGCCGTCCAGGTCCAGTCCGGCCCGCACCCGCCGGTCCGTCTGCAGGGTGGCCAGGGCGGCCGCGCCGCCGATGGAGTGGCCGGCCATGCCGACCCGCGAACTGTCGATGATCCCGGCGCCGGACCATGCCGGGTGGGCACCGGTGAGCCGGTCGAGGACGAACGACAGGTCCTCCCGCCGGCCGCGGATCACCTTGCCGAAGCGCTCGGGATCGGTGGACGAGCACGGCACGCAACCGGCGAACCGGCCGTCGGGGAACTGCACCCCGGCCGCCTCGTAGGTGTGGTCGACACCGGCCACGACGTACCCCCGGCTGGCGAGGTCCTCCCCCAGCGCGGTCAGCGAGGACCGCGGCATGCCGAAGCCGGGCGAGAGCAGGACGAGTGGGCGCCTTCCCGGCGACCCCGCCGGCGGGGCGTCGACGTAGGAGTGGGTACGGACCGCGCTCAGCACTCCCGGCCAGGACGAGCGGGCCACGCCCATGCTCCCCAGGACGCCGGCGGAGACCTCCGGAGTGGTGTACGCCAGCAGGCGGCGGGTTCGCGCGCCGGCCGGATACCAGAGGGTGACCATGAGTTCGCGGCGTACGGCCGGCCGCCACGGATCCGCGCGCCGGCGGTCGAGCAGGTCCAGCGTCGTCGCGCCGACCAGGGACCTGCCGGTGGGTGCCGGAAGGGCCAGGCCCGCATCCGGCGGCGGGGCGGAGCGGCGGGCCGCCTGGGCGCTCGCCGGGAAGACCAGCACCGCGTCGGCGGCCAGCACAGCCAGCACGACCAGCACGGTCAGCGAGGCCGCGGCCGCCGTCGCCCGCCCTACGACGTTCATTCCACGGTGCCCATCGGCCGCTCCGGATCAGTGCTCGGCTGTCGTCCCGGCCCTTCGACCGTAAGTCGCCGACACCGGCCCGGGCGTCGTCCGTAGGTCGTTCCCCACCCCTACCTTGCGGTGAGACGCCACGCCCGAGTCCCCATCAACCGGACTACCCGGGCTGCCCGGACTACCCGGACTACCCGGACGACCGGACGACCGGACGAGCAGTTCCTGTCATCCGGGCGTTCAGCCGACGTGGCTGCCGCCAGCCTTCGGCAAGCTCCCGGCCGTCCCAGGTCGACAGACAGAACGGATGCCCGGCCGGGTCGGCGTACACGAAGCAGTGATCGGAATTGGGCTGGAACTCGAGCAGCATGGCCCCGGCGGCGAGGACCCGGGCTTCGGTCGCCTCGAGGTCGTCGACGAGGAAGTCGAGATGCATCTGCATCGGTACGTCGTTTCCCGGCCACACCGGCGGCCGGAAGTCCTCGACCCGCTGGAAGGCGATGAAACCGTTCGGGCCGGTGACCGTCGCCCAGTGCGAGTCACCCCTGGCGACGCCGTTGGTGATCTCGGCGTAGAACTCCGCAAGGGCGAGGGCGTCGGGTGCGTTCACCGTCGTCCCGTTCAGTCTGATGCTGTCGCACATCAGCCGACCGGCGTCTGTTCGTAGGCAGGGGTGAGTTCGGTCCAGCGCTCGTGCCAGGCCGAGGCCGGCGTCCGCTCCGACCATCCGCCGAGGTGTGCGGAGCCGTCGCTCGCAAGTGAGCGTCCGAGGTCCTGCAGGTGGGCCTGCCAGCCGGCTCCGTAGAAGTGGAGCGAGTTGACCGGCAGGCCGCGCTCCTCGACCACCAACCGGGTGCCCGCCCCCTCGGCGGTGAGCCACGCCTCGATCTGGCTCTCGTCGTCCGTCCCGGGCTCCGAGGTCAGCAGCAGGTGGTGTGGGGCGTCGCACAGCTCGATCCGCAGCGGGCCGTTCCACGTACTGGTCATGACGGCCTGCACGGTCCCACCCTCACGCAGGTCGCCGGAGACCTCGGCGACCCACCGCGCCAGCCGCTCGGGCGTGGTGCACGCCTTCCACAGGTCGTCGATGTGGGTGTCGTACACGTCCTCGACGCGCACCATCCCACGGGTCTCGTCGAGTGCTCGCATCGTCCCGATGATCTTCACTTCCGCGCCTTCTTCCCTCGTGCGATCTCCGTGTGCAGCGCATCGAGCCGGTTCCGCCACAGCGCGCGGTATCCCTCCAGCCACTCGTCCACCTCGACGAGCGCCTCCGCTCGCAGGCTGTAGATCCGCCGCTGCGCCTCCTGGCGTACGTCGACCAGCCCGGCTTCACGCAGAACGCGCAGGTGCCGAGACACGCCGGGCCGCGCAATAGGCAGTGCCTCGGCCAGCTCGCCCGCCGTCGCCGGATGATCCCGCAGAATCTCGAGTACCGTGCGGCGGCTCTGGTCGGCCAATGCCTGCAACACCGCATCCATGAGGGGAACGTACCCAATCGGATACGTAACCGCAAGGGTACATTCGACGCGGGCATCCAGAAGGGCCACAGCGGCGCGGCGGGCGGGAGAACTCAGGCAGCCGCTGAGTGCCGGAGCACCGAAGCTGAGTACGCGCACTGATCCACTTCGCCCGGCGGTCGATCATTCTCTAATCAACGCCGCGAAGGCAGCAGACGCACCAGCGGCATCACCAGGACCGTCCCGAACCGCCGGTCCCCGCCGACGCCGTTGTTGGTCGCCCCCTGGCGCGCGGGTTCACCGGTGGCCGGTCCGGGGCGGGCCCGATCTTCGACCACCTCGTGGCCCGCCCTGGACAACGGCGCTCCGCTTCCCGTTCGTCTTCTCCTGCCTCGAGTTCTCCACTCGAACGTCAGGCCGCGCGGACGGCCGCCCCGTCGGCGTCACTGCCGGCGGCGCCGCTGTCCGCGAGCGCCCAGCGCACCACCTCCGACACATCGTCGGCGAGCCGGACGGTCAGGTCCGCCAGCACCGCCTCGGGTACGTCGTCGAGGTCGGGTTCGTTGCGTCGCGGCAGGATCACCTCGGTGAGCCCGGCCCGGTGCGCGGCCAGCAGCTTCTGCTTGACCCCGCCGATCGGCAGCACCCGTCCGGTGAGGGAGACCTCGCCGGTCATCCCCACCTCGGGCCGGACCGGCCGCCCGGACAGCAGCGACGCCAGCGCGGTGGTCATGGTGACCCCGGCCGAGGGCCCGTCCTTGGGTACGGCGCCCGCGGGAACGTGCACGTGCACCCGGCCGCCGGTCAGCGCGTCGACGGGTACGCCGAGCTCGCCGCCGTGCGCCCGGAGGTACGACACCGCGATCTGGGCGGACTCCTTCATCACGTCGCCGAGCTGCCCGGTGAGGTTGAGCCCGGGCTCACCGGCCATGGTCGCGGCCTCGACGTACAACACGTCGCCGCCCGCGCCGGTGACCGCCAGCCCGGTAGCCACACCCGGCGTCGAGCCGTCGCGCGCCGACTCCGGCTGGAACCTCGCCCGGCCGAGGTACGTGCGCACGTCGGCGGCACCGACCTCCACCGGCGCGGTGGCCTTGCCGGTGGCCAGCGCAGTGGCGACCTTCCGCAGCACCTTCGCCAGGGCGCGGTCGAGCGTACGGACGCCCGCCTCGCGCGTGTAGTCGGCCGCGACCGTACGGATCGCGTCCTCGGCCACGCGCACGTCGTCGGCCGACAGCGCGGCCCGGTCGAGCGCCTGGGGCAGCAGGTGGTCGCGGGCGATGGCGACCTTCTCGTCCTCGGTGTAGCCGTCGAGCGCGACCAGCTCCATCCGGTCCAGCAGCGCCGGCGGGATGGTGTCGGCGACGTTGGCGGTGGCCAGGAAGAGCACGTCGGACAGGTCGAGCTCCACCTCGAGGTAGTGGTCGCGGAACGTGTGGTTCTGCGCCGGGTCGAGCACCTCGAGCAGGGCGGCCGCGGGGTCGCCGCGGAAGTCCGACCCCACCTTGTCCACCTCGTCGAGGAGGACCACGGGGTTCATCGAGCCGGCTTCCTTGATGGCCCGGACGATCCGGCCGGCCATCGCACCGACGTACGTACGCCGGTGGCCGCGGATCTCGGCCTCGTCACGGACGCCGCCCAGCGCGACCCGGACGAACTTCCGGTCCAGCGCCCGGGCCACGGACTCACCCAGCGACGTCTTGCCGACGCCGGGCGGGCCGACGAGCGCGAGCACCGCGCCCGAACCACGGCCGCCGACCGCCTGCAGACCCCGGTTGGCACGCCGGCCGCGGACCGCGAGGTACTCCACGATCCGGTCCTTCACGTCGGACAGGCCGGCGTGGTCGGCGTCCAGCACGGCGCGCGCCGCGGCGATGTCGGTGGCGTCGGTCGTCCGGACGTTCCACGGCAGGTCCAGGACGGTGTCCAGCCAGGTGCGGATCCACCCCGTCTCCGGCGACTGGTCGGAGGTGCGTTCGAGCTTGTCGACCTCGCGCAGCGCGGCCTCGCGGACCTTCTCCGGGAGGTCGGCGCGCTCCACCCGGGAGCGGTAGTCGTCGGCGCCCTCGGGGTCGTCGCCCAGTTCCTTGCGGATCGCGGCCAGCTGCTGGCGCAGGAGGTACTCACGCTGGGTCTTGTCCATCGTGTCGCGGACGTCCTCGCGGATCTTCTCCGCGACCTCCAGCTCGGCCAGGTGCGCCCGGGCCCACTCCAGCAGCAGCGTCAGCCGCCGGGCGGTGTCCGCCGTCTCCAGCAGCGCGACCTTGCGGTCGCTCTCCAGCCAGGACGCGTACCCGGCCGCGTCGGCCAGCTCGCTCGGGTCGTTCATCCGCTGCACGGTGTCGACGACCTGCCAGCTGCCGCGCTCGGTGAGGATCGAGACGAGGACGGACTTGTACTCCCGGGCCAGCTCGCGGGTGCGCTCGTCGGCCGGCGGCACGGTCATCGGCTCGGCCTCGACCCACAGGGCCGCGCCGGGACCGTTGACGCCGACGCCGACCTGGGCGCGCGACACGGCACGGAGTACGACAGCCGGCTCACCGCTGGGGAGCCGGCCGATCTGGGCGATCTCGGCGACCGCACCGACAGCGCCGTACCTGCCTTCGAGGCGGGGTACGACGAGGACCCGGGGAGCCGGGTCGGTCTGGATACCGGTGCCCTGATCTGCACCGGCTGTGCCGTTCTGGGCGGCCAGTCGGGCCGCGTCGACGGCGCTGCGGCGTTCACTGTCGAGCTCGACCGGCACGACCATGCCAGGCAGCAGGACCGTGTCGTCGAGGAACAGCAACGGAAGCGTGAGCGTGGTCATGCCCAGTCAACTGATTACACGCTTACATGCATTCCCGGTTGCGGAAGATTCTTCGGGTGACGCTCGCCCTCACCGGCCGCAACGCCACCCGGCCGGGCGGGCATTCCGGGCCGGCATCCCCGGGTGGACGTTCCAGCTGGGCATTCCAGATCGGCATTCCGAGCCGGAATTCCGGAAGTACGGGGAAAAGTTGTCCACAGAGTTTCCGGGACCAGGTCCGGGCAGGCCGCCAAGCGACTAACGTCGTACATATCGGTTACCGTGTGAAACAGATCGGTGACCGCAGCGCGACGGCCGTATCCCTCCCGTCCCCCCGACGGCCCGCGCGTATCCGCTGCGGCGGCCAGGGGCCCCCACCCGATCGGCCGCACAGCAAACCCCGCGGGAGGGGCCCCGTCCCGGCCCCTCCCGCCGCGGGTATCTCCCCCGATCTCCCCACCTCACCCGCAGACTCCCGGCGTGGCCCGGGCAGTTCCAGGCGGGTCCGGACGGTCCGAGCGATCGCAAAATCCGCCGGATACTCATGGCGGATGAGTATCCGCGCGGATGCTCCGGACGCCCCCGCCGCCGAAGCTGACCACGTGAAGACCGAACGCCGACCCGTCGCGAGCCGCGGCCTGCAGTGGTGCACGGCGTTCGTGCTCGTTCCCTACCTCGTGGCGATCCTCGCCCTGCTGGCCTGGAGCTGGCCACACAACAGCCTGCCCACCGGGCAGTGCGAGGGGATCGGGTTCGGCTGCACCCTCACCCGCCGGGAGGGTGCGGTCCTGCTCACCTTCATCTCCGCGCCGTTCGCCGCGCTGGCCACCGGCGTCGCCTGGCTGGTGGTCCTGCTGCTGCGCCGGGGACCGGCCAGGAGCTGGTCCGGCTCCGCACAGGGCGCGCTGGGCGCCGCGCTGGTGTTGATCGCGGTCGCCGTGGTCGCCCTGTACCGCGCGTACCCCCTGATCTGAGCCGGCCCGGCGGGCCCACGCTCAGTCCGCGGCCGCGACCCGGTACAACGCCGTCCCGTGTGCGGGGACCTCCGCCTCGATCGTCCCGCCGCACTTCTCCGTCGTGTGCGCCCACAGGTCGCGCACCTGGTAGCCGTCCGCGGCCGGTAGGCCGACCTCCGTCACGGTCGTGACGATCCGGGCTGCCTCGTCGGTCTCGTTGAACAACGCCACCCCTCGGCCGCCGTCGGCCAGCGGCTTGGCCAGCACGTGCAGCCCGCCCTCGGACCGCACCGGCGCGCCCTGCACCCCCAGCGGGTCCTGGTCGAGGGCGATCACCTCGGTGTTCAGCAGGATCTCCATCGTCTGCGGCGTCGCAGTCCTCAGGTCCGAGCCGATCAGCAGCGGCGCCGCCATGACGGCCCACAGACTGAAGTGGCTGCGGTACTCCACGTCACTCATCCCGCCGTTGCCCACCTCGAGCATGTCCGGGTCGTTCCAGTGGCCTGGGCCGGCGTACTCCGCGAGCGTCAGGTTCTGCTTGGCGATCGCCAGCATGCTCGCCCAGGTGTCCTCGATGTCACCGGTCGTACGCCACAGGTGGCCGACGCCCCGGGCCCAGGTCCACGGGGAGTTCTGGCCCCACTCGCAGATGCTGTAGACGATCGGGCGGCCGGTGGCGTGCAGCGCGTCCCGCATCCGCGTGTAGCGCTGCACCGCGTCGCGGCCCTCGTTGTGGCAGTTGTCGTACTTCAGGTAGTCGACGCCGTACGACGCGAACAGCAGCGCGTCCTGTTCCTCGTGGTCGAGGGCGCCCGGGAAGCCGATCGGGCTGCACGTGTGCGAACCCGCGCTGGTGTAGATGCCGAACTTCAGCCCCTTGGAGTGGACGTACTCGGCGACCGCGGCGATGCCGTGCGGGAACCGCGCCGGATCCGGCACCAGGTCGCCGTGCCGGTCTCGTTCGGGCAGCGCCCAGCAGTCGTCCAGGTTGATGTAGACGTAGCCCGCGTCGCGCAGCCCGGAGGAAACGAAGAAGTCGGCCGTGGCCAGCACCATCTCCTCGTTGAACTCCGGCCGGTCGTTGGTGGTGTTCCAGTTGTTCCAGCCCATCGGCGGGGTCGGGGCGAGAGACAGGTCCAGACGGTGGTCGAGGCCGGATCCGACGGCGCGATCGGAGCCGGAGTCGGTGGCGGGCTGCTGGTCGGACATGGCGTCGACTCCCGAGATGAGGACGTACGGCGAACAGGCGGGCGTACCCGTACGGGCGTACCGGCCTCCGCATCGTCAGCGGTCGGAAGCTCCAGGGGCCAGCCCGGCGGCCCGAACCGGCCACGTCCCTTCCCACGCCCTCCCCGGGCACGGTCGCCAGGCGGCAGCCACCGGGCAGTCATCAGGGCAGTCAACGGGGGCAGTCGTTAACGGGATGACACATCAGGGAGTGGCGCGGCTACCATCGACCCAGACCTTTGAGGGGGATTGAGACCCGATGACGCACGATTCCAGGCTGGGCAGCGGCCACTCGACGCTGCGCCCACTCGGCCCGCCGCCGCCGAAGAGCAAGAAGGGCTACCACTGGGCCGCGGTGCTGGTCGGCATCGTGCTGCTGGCGGCGCTCGGACTGGTCGCCTTCGGCTTCTTCTCCGTGCCGGGCGTCGACCTGGTGCGCGCGGGCGGATGGACGTTCACCATCTCGCTGCTGATCGTGATCCCGGCCGCGGTCGTCGTGCTCCTGCTCAGCTGGGCCGTGGTGTGGGTGATCCGGCAGCTGGGTGCGCGCAGGTGGCCCGGGCTGGTGCAGGCACTGCCCGCGGTGCTGCTGATCCTGTTCCTGCTCTACCTGCTGTCCAGCTGGCTGTTCGCACCGCTGCCGGACTGACTGCCGGACTAACTGCCGGCCCGCCGGAGTGCCCCCCGGCGGGCGGGCACCCCCATCGGCCGCGCGCTCAGGACTCCTCGTACAACCCCGGCAGGGTCGCCGTCCAGGTGGCCCGCAGCTCCGCCAGCGGCACCTCGAACGCTCCCTCGACCACCAGCGCCGCGTCCTCGCCGTCGGTGCCGTCGGTGCCGACCGTGCCGATCCGGGTGGCGGGTACGCCGATCCGTTCGCACAGCCGCCCGAACTCCGCCTCCTGATCCGCACCCACGCTCACCACGGCCCGCGCACCGGACTCGCCGAACAACGCGACGAACGGCTCGACATCGGCCGGCAGGCTGACCCGCGCACCGAACCCGGCCCGCAGGCTGCCCTCGACCAGCGCCTGGGCGAGCCCGCCGTCGGACAGGTCGTGCGCGGCCAGCACCAGGCCCGCGTCGCCGGCCTCGGCCAGCACCTGCGCCAGCCGGCGCTCGGCGGCCAGGTCGACCTTCGGCGGCAGTCCGCCGAGGTGTCCGTGCACCACGTGCGCCCATTCGGAGCCGCCGAACTCCGCCGCGGTGGTGCCGAGGAGGTACAGCGCCGAGCCCGGAGTGCGCCAGCCCTGCGGGATCGCGCGGGTCACGTCGTCGGTGACGCCGAGCACGCCGACCACCGGGGTGGGCAGGATCGGCTGCCGGCCGGTCTGGTTGTAGAAGCTCACGTTGCCGCCGGTCACCGGCAGGCCAAGTTCGCGGCAGCCGTCGGCCAGGCCCTGGGTGGCCCGCTCGAACTGCCACATCACCGCGGGGTCCTCCGGCGAGCCGAAGTTGAGGCAGTTGGTCACCGCGAGCGGGCGGGCGCCGGAGACGGCGACGTTGCGGTAGGCCTCGGCCAGGGCGAGCTGGGTCCCGGCGTACGGGTCGAGCTGCACGAAGCGTCCGTTGCAGTCGGTCGCGGCGGCCACGCCGAGGGTGGTGTCGTCGGCCACCCGGATCATGCCGGCGTCGTCGGGCTGGGACTGCACGGTGTTGCCGAGGACGTAGCGGTCGTACTGGTCGGTGACCCAGGACCGGTCGGCGAGGTTGGCCGACCCGACGAGGGCGAGCAGCGTCTCCCGCAGCTCCGTGCCGGACGAGGGCCGGGGCAGGTGGTCGGGTACGTCGGCCTGGAGCGCGTCCTGCCGGTCCGGCCGGGCGTACGGGCGCTGGTAGACCGGGCCTTCGTGGGCGACCGTACGCGGCGGTACGTCGACCACCGTCTGGCCGTGCCAGTCCACGGTGAGCCGGCCGGAGTCGTCGACCTCGCCGACCACCGTCGCCGGGACGTCCCACCTGGCGCAGATCTGCAGGAACCGCTCGACGTCCGCAGGCGCCACCACCGCCATCATGCGTTCCTGCGACTCGCTCATCAGGATCTCCTCCGGCGCCAGGGAGGAGTCGCGCAGCGGTACCCGGTCCAGCCAGACGTGCATGCCGCCCTCGCCGGCCGAGGCCAGCTCCGACGTCGCACAGGACAGGCCCGCGCCGCCGAGGTCCTGGATGCCGACCACGATGCCCGCCGCGAACAGCTCCAGCGTGCACTCGATCAGCAGCTTCTCCATGAACGGGTCGCCGACCTGGACCGCGGGCCGCTTCGCCGGTCCGCCGCCACCCTCGCCGGTGGACGCGTCGAAGGTCTCGCTGGCCAGCACCGACACCCCGCCGATGCCGTCGCCGCCGGTCTTGGCGCCGTAGAGGATCACCTGGTTGCCGACGCCGGCCGCCTTGGCCAGGTGCAGGTCCTCGTGCCGGAGCACGCCCACGCACAGCGCGTTGACCAGCGGGTTTCCGGCGTACGACGGGTCGAAGACGACCTCGCCGCCGACGTTGGGCAGGCCGAGGCAGTTGCCGTAGCCACCCACCCCGGCCACCACGCCGGGCAGCACCCGGTGGGTGTCGGGCGCCGCGGCCGGGCCGAACCGCAGCGAGTCCATCACCGCGACCGGGCGGGCACCCATCGCCAGGATGTCGCGAACGATTCCGCCGACGCCGGTGGCCGCACCCTGGTACGGCTCGACGTAGCTCGGGTGGTTGTGGGACTCGATCTTGAACGTGACGGCGTACCCCTCGCCGACGTCGACCACCCCGGCCTGCTCGCCGATGCCCGCGAGCAGTTTGCCCCGGTGTGTCTCCGTGGGCAGCTCACCGAACTTGCGCAGGTGCACCTTGGAGGACTTGTAGGAGCAGTGCTCGCTCCACATCACGGAGTACATCGCCAGCTCGCAGCTGGTGGGCCGGCGGCCGAGGATGTCCCGGATCCGGGCGTACTCGTCGTCCTTCAGGCCGAGCTCGGCGTAGGGCTGGGGGGCGTCCGGGTTGTCCCCGGCCTGCTTCACGGTGTCGACGGTCACCGGGGCGCTCTCCTGTCCGCTGTGTACTCGTCCGCGTCCTCGCTGCGGTCGGCGGCTGGGCACCGGCGGCGAGGCGGGCACGACAGGCCCAACGGTACCGAGCGCGGCCACCCGGCCGGTCCGGCAGCCCCGGACAGACCGGCACAGCCCGGCCCGTCGCCCCGGCGGTGGCCTCCGCACCCGCCCCTAAGGTGTAGCTCGCACCACTGTGCCGGCCCCACCGAGAAAGAAGACTTGAGGTCAGCCGGCCCACCCGGGCCCGGCGCGACGGTCTTCACGACGAAGGAGCAGCCGATGAGTGGGATGCGCGACCGGACCGTGCGGGGCGCCCGCGCGGGGACGTACCTCCTCGTCTCCCTGGCCACCGGCATGGCGGCGATGGTCGGCATCGGGCTGGTGGTGGTGAGCGCGGTGACCGTCGCGGTCGGCGGACTCGGCCTGGTGCTGTTCCCCTCCGCCCTGGACGTCGTACGCCGGTGGGCGGACTGGGAGGCTCGGCGGGCGGCCGCGCTGCTCGGAGTGGACCTCCCGACACTGCCCGAACCCGATCCGGACGGTTCCGGCCGCGAGGAGCCCGCGCCCGGAGCAGTGGCTCGCCTCCGCCGGATGCTCGCGGACCCCGCCACCAGGCGGGCACTGCGGGGACTGTGCGTGCATGCCCTCGTCGGCACGGCGGGCGGCCTCGTCGGGGTGGTCGCCGTGATCGGCGTCCCGGGCACCCTGGTGCAGTTCATCGGGGGGTCAGCGATCCCCGGGACGACCTTCCTCTTCGACAACCCGGCACCGAGTACGTGGTACGCCGTCACGGGCAGCGCCACCCAGCTCGTGCTGGTCGTCGCCGTGCTGTGGTGGGTCGCACCCGCACTCGCGAGGTGGGAGGCGCGGCGCACGATGCGCGTACTCGCTCCCTCGGTCGCCGAGGTCGAGGCGGCGCGGTTGGCGAACCGGGTGGACGTCCTCACCCAGACCCGGGCCGGCGCCCTGGACGCACACGACGCCGAACTCCGCCGGATCGAGCGCGACCTGCACGACGGCACCCAGGCCCGGCTGGTCTCCATCGCCATGCGGCTCGGGGTGGCCGAGCAACTCGGGGCCGACCAGCCGGAGTTGACCGCGAAGCTCATCCGCGAGGCGCGCGGCGGAGCCGAGGAGGCGATGCAGGAACTTCGGGACGTGATCCGCACGATGTACCCACCGATCCTGGCCGACCGGGGCCTCGACGGCGCGCTGGCCGCACTCGGTGCCCGCTGCCCGGTTCCCACAACGATGGACGTCGGTGACCTCGGCCGGGTGCCGGCGCCGGTGGAGGCGGCGGCCTACTTCGTGGTCGCCGAGTCGCTCACCAACGTCGCCAAGCACAGCGCGGCGACCCGGGCGGACGTGCGGGTCGCCCGCAGCGCCGACCGGCTGGTCGTGGAGGTGGCCGACGACGGGCTGGGCGGCATCGACGAGGCCCTCGGCACCGGAGTGGCCGGGATCCGGCGCCGGGTCGACGCGCTCGACGGTGTGGTGCGGGTGGACAGTCCCGTCGGCGGGCCGTCCAGCGTGCTGGTGGAGTTGCCGTGCGGGTCGTGATCGCCGAGGACAACGTCCTGCTGGCCGAGGGCCTCACGCTGGTGCTGGCCAGCGCGGGGTTCGAGGTCGCGGCACGGGCCGCCGACTCGCCGGGGTTCCTCGCCGCGGTCGCCGAGCACGCGCCGGACGTGTGCATCGTCGACGTACGCCTGCCGCCGGCGTACCGGGACGAGGGCATCCACGCCGCCCTGCGCGCGCGGAAGGAACACCCCGGCCTTCCGGTCCTGGTCTTCTCGCAGTACGTCGAGGAGACCTACGCCGGTGAGCTTCTCTCCGACGGGCGCGGTGGCGTCGGCTACCTGCTGAAGGACCGGGTGGCCCGGGTGGAGGAGTTCCTCGACAGTCTGCGCCGGGTGGCCGCCGGCGGCACCGCGATGGACCCCGAGGTCGTACGACAGTTGCTGACCCGCCGGCACGACCCGGTCGACGCGCTCACCCCGCGGGAACGCGAGGTGCTCGCCCTGATGGCCGAGGGGCACGGCAACGCGGCCATCGCGCGGCGCCTCGTGGTCACCGAGCGCGCGGTGCACAAGCACGTCGGCAACATCTTCGTCAAGCTCGACCTGCACCCCGACGACACCGGACACCGCCGGGTCCAGGCGGTGCTGGCGTACCTGCGCCGCTGACTGGTCCGAAGTCCGGTGTCAGGCGCGGGTTGACACCCGCAGGTGGAGGGTTGACAGCCGGTGCCCGGGTCAGCGGGCGGCGGCCAAGCGGCCCAGCACCGAGGCGAAGAAGCCGAGCCCGTCGCTGGTCGGCCCGCACAGCGTCTCCACCGCGTGTTCGGGGTGCGGCATCAGGCCGACGACGTTGCCGGCGGCGTTGGTGATGCCCGCGATGTCGCGGTAGGAGCCGTTCGGGTTGTCGTCGAGGTAGCGGACGACCACCCGTCCCTCGCCCTCCAGCCGGTCGAGGGTGTCCTCGTCGGCGACGTACCCGCCCTCGCCGTTCTTCAGCGGTACGACGATCTCCTGCCCGGCTGTGTAGGCGGAGGTCCAGGCGGTCTCGGCGTTGTCCACGCGCAGCCGCTGGTCGCGGCAGACGAACTTGCGCCGGTCGTTGCGGACCAGCGCGCCCGGCAGCAGGTGCGACTCGCACAGGATCTGGAAGCCGTTGCAGATGCCGAGCACCGGCAGGCCCTTCTCGGCCGCCTCGATGATCGGGCCCATGATCGGCGCGAACCGCGCGATCGCTCCACACCGCAGATAGTCGCCGTACGAGAAACCGCCGGGCAGCACCACCGCGTCCACACCGGCCAGGTCGGCGTCGCCGTGCCACAGCGCGACGGGCTCACCGCCGGCGATCCGCACCGCGCGGGCGGCATCCCGGTCGTCGAGCGAACCGGGGAAGGTCACCACTCCGATGCGCATGTCAGGCCTGTGTGGTGACGTGCTCGACCCGGACCGTGAAGTCCTCGATCACGGTGTTGGCGAGCAGCGTCTCCGCGGCCCGGCGCAGCTCGGCGAGGCGCTCCTCGGTCAGCTCGCCGTCGACCTCGAGCTCGAACCGCTTGCCCTGGCGGACGTCCGCGATGCCGCCGAACCCGAGCCGCTCCAGCGCACCGGCGACCGCACGGCCCTGCGGGTCGAGAATGGCCTGTTTCGGCATGACATCGACGACGACCCTGGCCACGGTGCCCCTCTCCTGGACGCGACAACTGCGGCCAAGCCTAGCGAGCGGCGGCATCCGGGCCGCTTCCGCCTCGTGGCGAGTGTCCCGAACACGCAATAGAGTGCCCGCTCCGGTAGGTGAACGGTACGAGGGGGCGCGTACATGTCGGCAGGACCGAACGATCCCAATGGTCCGAGATCGGCCGAGCCGACACCACAGCACCGCGTGATCATGCAGAGTCACCCACTTCTACCTGGTCGTTGGGTGACGCAGTCGCACCTGGCCGGCCGGCACGTCGGTCACGACCGCCTGCGCACCCTGCTGGCGGAGCTGCCGCCGGACCCACCGGGGCCCCGCCCGGACGCCGTTCTGCTCACGGCCACGCGTTCCGGTGACGTCGACGCCTACGCCGAACTCATCCGGCGGCACGAACCCGCCGCCCGGCTCCTCCTCGCCTCCCTGCCTCGCGAAGCCCTGGCCGGCGACGCTCTGCCCGGCGACGCTCTGGCCGACGACGCCGTTCCGACAGCCGAGGACCGGCTGCGGGCGGCCGGTGACCAGGTACTCGCCACCGTCCACGCCGGCACCGGGCCGCGTGCGGCGTTCCGGCCGTTCTTCCTGCGGGCGGTGCTGCGGGTCTCCACCTCCACGACGCTGGAGGCGGGCAACGGCCTGCGCCGCTCCGGCTCAGAACAGGACCCGGCCGGCCCCGCTGGCCCGGCTGACCCCGCTTACACAGCACTGGCGTACCTGCCGGAGTCCGTCCTCACCGTCCTGTGGCACAGCGCCGTCGAGCACGACCACCCCGAACGTCTCGCCGTCGTCCTCGGCACCAAAGCCGCGGAGGCGGCCGTCGCGGGCTACCGCGCCGAGGCGGCGTTCCGGCGCGTCTACGTACGCCGCCTGCTCGACGAGCTCGAGGACACCCCCGCACAGTGCCGGGAGATCCTGGAGGCGCTGGGCCGGCACACCTTCGACGGGCTGTACGACGAGGAGGCGGGGCTGGTCACCGACCACCTGACCACCTGCCCGACCTGCACCGACCTGCACCAGCGGCTGGTCGCGGCCGACGCGGCCCTGCCGGAGCGGCTGGCCGGACTGGTCCTCGGACCACACGCGCCGGGCTACCTCGCCGCACTGCGGCGGACTGGGGCACCCGCGTTCGTGCTCGTCGGCCCGGCCACCCGTCCGCACGGCCCGCAGCAGGCGACACCGTCCTGGACCGAACGCCTCGCCTCGTCCGGCCGGCAACTCTGGGCCGGCCGTGGGGTCCTCCGCGGCCGGACCGCCGGCATCGCCGCCATGGGTGCGCTGGCCGCAGCCTCGGTGGCCACGCTGGCCTGGGGAACCGTGGCGATGATCGGCAGCACCACTCCCGTCACCGACGCCGACCGCGCCCGGGTGCCCGGCAGCCGGGCCGGGGACACCGCGGCCGAGGGGCCACCGGAGGACGACTGGATGGGCTTCGTGCAGGACTCCCCCAGGGCGCCGGAGACGGGTGTCGTGCTTCCGGCGGTGCCGCCGACGGCCGCTGTGACGGCCGAAGCCGCCCGGCCGGCGGCGCGGTCGGACGCCGTCATCGATCGCCCGGCGACCCAGCGGACGAAACCGACTGTGACGGACGGACCGCTGCCCACGGCACCCGCTCCCACGCCGCGCCGAACGGCGACGCCGGCGCCGGTTCCGCCGGCGCCCAACCCGCAACCCACCCGGACCCGCACGAGCACGCCGGAGCCTCCGCCGCCCGGCCACTCCTCGCCACCGCCGACCTCCGAGCCCTCGCCGCCCGCTCCGCCGCCGGCACCGGAGCCTCCGCCGCCGACCCCGGATCCGTCGCCGCCGCCGACCACTGACCCGACGCCGCCGCCGGCGCCAGGATCGACCCCGACGACACCGCCGCCGTCGCAGACCTGACCCGCGGGCGGGTCCTTCAGGACAGCGCTCAGGACCAGCGTTCGCCGGTGAGGCGTTCGTACGCCTCGACGTAGCGCTGCCGGGTCACGGCCACGACGTCCGCGGGCACCTCGGGCGCGGGAGCCTGCTTGTTCCAGCCGGTGGAGGTCGCCCAGTCGCGGACGAACTGCTTGTCGTAGGCGAACTGCGGGTGGCCCGGCTCCCAGGAGTCGGCCGGCCAGAACCTCGACGAGTCCGGTGTCAGCAACTCGTCCGCGATCGTCAGCGTGCCGTCCGGCGCGAAACCGAACTCGACCTTCGTGTCGGCGATGACGATGCCCTGCTCGGCGGCGATCTGCGCACCCCGCCGGTAGATCCCGACGGTGAGCTCGCGCAGGTCGCCCGCGGTGTCCGCACCGACCTTCCCGGCGACCTCGTCGTACGTCATCGGCTGGTCGTGGGTGCCCACCGCCTCCTTGGTGGTGGGGGTGAAGATCGGCTCGGGCAGCCTGGAGCCGTCGACCAGCCCCGGCGGGAGCGGCACCCCGCACACGGTGCCGCGGTCGGCGTACTCCACCAGGCCGGAGCCCGCGAGGTAACCGCGCGCGATGCACTCCACCGGCACCATGGAAAGCCGCCGGCACCGGATCGCCCGGCCGGCGAACTCCGCCGGGACGTCGGTGCTGGACAGGACGTGGTTGGGGGCGAGGTCGGCCAGTCGTTCGAACCACCACAGCGACAGGGCGGTGAGGATCCGCCCCTTGTCGGGGATCGGAGTGGGGAGTACGACGTCGTAGACCGAGATCCGGTCCGAGGCGACCAGGATCAGGTCGTCGCCGTCGGTGTAGATGTCGCGGACCTTGCCTGAGTAGACGTGGGTGAGGCCGGGCGGCGGTGCGGGCTCGCTCATGGCCCGATCCTCCCAGAGCCGGCCCGGCGCGGGCGGCTGGGCCGGGCCCGGCGATCAGGCCGGGTGTGGTCAGGGGCGGCCGTCGCGGGGAGCCATCACCGCGAGCGCGTCCGCGTCGGAGGCCCGGGAGCGCAGGTAGTAGTCGGCCCACTCGGCCGCGTCGGGGAAACCGGACTCGCTGGCCACCCGCTCGCACGCGGCGTCCACGTCGAAGCCGGTCACGCGCAGGCTCACGCCCGGACCGAGCAGCGCCCAGTGCGCGCCCGCCCCGCCGTAGGGCATGCCCACACTGCCGGGGTTGACGACCAGCCGGCGGTGCGCGAGGCGGGCGTACGGCATGTGGGTGTGCCCGCAGACCACCGTGCGTACGGCGGGGTCGAGACCAGCCAGCACCTCGCTCCACCGGTCCAGCCGGGAGTCGACCACGACGACCTCCTCGTCGTCGCGCGGCGTCGCGTGGCAGAACACCGTCGGCCCGAGACAGTCGATCTCCAGCACCACCGACGTGGGCAGCTGCGCGAGCAGTGTCAACTGGTCCTTGCGCAGCTGCCCGGCCGCCCAAAGGGCCACCGGATCGTCGGTGGCCATCGTTCCGGTGGCGGCGTACTCCACCAGCTCGCGGTCGGCGTTGCCGCGTACCCACACCGCGCGGTCGCCGAGGGCTGCCAGCGTGTCGAGTGTCTCCACCGGCTGCGGCCCTGCGGCGAGGTCGCCGGTGAGCACGATCCGGTCGGCGGCGGCGACGTCCGGCTCGGCCAGCACCGCCTCCAGGGCAGGCAGCACACCGTGGATGTCGGACAGGACGGCGACGGTTCGCGACGACATGCGCCGAAGTCTGGTCCGTACGTCCGGCGCGGGCCAGCACTCTTCGCTGCCGGCTGAACGGGGCCTGCCCTAGCCGATGCCGACCTCCGCCTGCCAGGCCCGGTGCCGTGCGGTGAGTTCGGCGACCAGTTCGGGATGCTCGGCGGCGAGGTCGCGTTCCTCACCCATGTCCGCGCCCAGGTGGGTGAGCCGGTCGCCGACGCCGACCTCGGCGTGCTCGGTCCGCAGCAGCGCCTGCGCGTGCCGGCCGTCGTCGGCGTGCCGGAGCTTCCAGTCACCGAACCGCACCGCCCACTGGAAACCGCAGTCCCAGTGCAGCGCGTCGTGCCCGGGCGCGTCCGGCTCGCCTCGCAGCGCGGGCAGTTGGTCGACACCGTCGCTGTGCTCCCACGCCGTGGGGTCGGCGCCCGCGGCGGACAGCAACGTGGGATAGAGGTCCAGCGTGCTCACCAGCCGGTCGGTCGACCGCGCGTCCGGCGCTCCACCGGCGTCACCGGCGTCACCGACGTCACCAGCCGGCCAGCGGACCAGGAACGGCACCCGGATCCCGCCCTCCCACAACGTGTACTTCGTGCCGCGCAAGGGCGCGTTGACACCGAAGTTGCAGGTGGAGCCACCGTTGTCGGTCGTGTAGACGACGATCGTGTCCTCGGCCAGGCCGCGGCTTTCCAGCTCGTCCAGCAGCCGGCCGATCTGGGCGTCCATGAGTTCGAGCTGGGCGAGGTAGTACGCCCGTCCGTCGGGCAGGTCGGGCCAGATCGCGCCGTCGTACCAGTCGACGTATTCCGACACCGACGGGTCCCAGTCGTCGACCTTCGCCAACCCGCGCTTGACAAGCTCCTCCTCCGGTAGCTGGAAGCAGAAGTTGTGCACCGCGTTGAACGCCATCATCAAGAAGAAGGGCTCGTCCTCGTGCCGGGCCACGAAGTCGCGTGCCCGGGCGCCGATCTCGTCGGTCAGGAAGCCCTCGAGGTCGGACTCCTCGTCGCCGTCGAGCATCGGTTGCACCGCCATCCGCCACGACGCCTCCGGCCCGTACCGCTCCACCGCCGCCCGGGAGTGGTGCAGGTAGTTGAGCCGGCCCATCTGCTGCCCGGCCAGGCCGTACCAGCTCTCGGCGAACCCGTGGTGCGGCGGACAGGCCCGGTCACCGCGTCCCTCCTTGCCGTAGTGCACCTTGCCCAGGTAGCCGGTGGCGTAGCCGAGGTCGGCGAAGCGTTCGGCCAGCGAGGGCAGGTGGTCGGGAAACGCGCTGGTGTCGAACCACCGTGCGCCCCACCGCTGCTGGTACTGGCCGCCGATCAGCCCGGCGCGCGACGGGCTGCAGATCGGCGCCGTGACGTACGCCTGGGAGCAGGTGACACCCGTTGCCGCCAGCCGGTCCAGTGCGGGAGTACGCACCTGTGGGTCGATGCCGAGTGCGCCGCGGTCGGCGTACCCGTGGTCGTCGGAGACGATGAGCACGACGTTCGGGCGCCGAGAGCTCGCAGGTGAGGAAGCCGGAGAAGCGGAGGAAGCTGAGGCCATGGCCGCAATCCTCCCGCCGACGTCGGGCGATCACCCACCGGGAACGGCGATAGCGTCGGTCCGGTGACCGCACCTGGACAGCCCGAACAGCCCGACCAGTCTGGACAGCTCCACCACGTCGAACTCTGGGTCGCCGACCTGGCCGCCACCAAGGAGAGCCTGGGCTGGCTGCTGGGTGAGCTCGGATGGACCGTCTTCCAGGACTGGCCGGCCGGGATCAGCTGGCGGCTCGGCCCGACCTATCTCGTCGCCGAGCAGTCGCCCGCCCTGCGGCCCGGTCCGCACGACCGCCGCCGCCCGGGCCTGAACCATCTGGCGTTCCACGTCCGCGACCGCGCCGAGGTCGACCGGCTGGTGGCCGCCGCGCCCGGACACGGGTGGGACCTGATGTTCGCCGACCGGCACCCCCACGCGGGCGGCCCCGAGCACTACGCGGGCTACCTCGAGGACGGCCAGGGCTTCGAGGTGGAACTCGTCGCCGTCGGCTAGGGCTTCAGGAGCCAGACCCGGGGACAGATCCCGGAGGCAGAACCTGGCCGCGGCACGGCTTGTCCGAACACTCGACAGGGGGAGTCGAACTCATGACGAAGGTTCTCGTCGTCGGCGGAGGTGTCGCCGGCTGCGCCACCGCGCTCGCGCTGCACCAGGCAGGCATCCCGGCGGTGGTGTACGAGGCGCACCCGTCCGGTGGTGACGATGCCGGCGCGTTCCTGACCGTGATGGCCAACGGCATGGCCGCCCTCGAGGTGATCGGCGCCGACCGGTGCGTGGTCGACGCGTCCTACCCCGCCGGAGCGGTGGAGCTGTTCGACGCCGAGGGCCGGCACCTGCGGCACCGAGCGATCGAGGGCCCGGCACGTACGCTCCGCCGGGCCACGCTGTACCGCGTCCTGCAGGACTTCGCGGCGGCCCGCGGCGTCCGGGTCGTCCACGGGAAACGCATGGTCGACGCCCGCCGGGCCGACGGCGGTGGCGGGGTCGAGGTGCGCTTCGCGGACGGCGGCCGCGCCGAGGGGGACCTCCTGGTCGGCGCCGACGGCATCCACTCCCGTACGCGGCACCTCATCGACCCGCAGGCGCCGACTCCGCGCTACACCGGCCAGCACGTCGTGTACGGGTACGCCGACGGCAATCCGGCCGGCAGCGCCTCCGACGCGTACCACATGGTGTTCGGCTCCCGCGCGTTCTTCGGCTTCACCGCACCCGGGGACGGGCGTACGTGGTGGTTCGCCCGCGTCACCGGCGAACGCCGACCCGGCGGGACCACCGCCGAACAGTCGCGCGACCTGGCCCTCGCGGCGGTGCGTGACGACACCACCCCCGCCGCGGCGATCATCCAGGCGACCGGTGCAGCTGTCGTGGGCGGCGACTCGTACGACATCCCCACCACGCCGCACTGGCACGACGACCGGATGGTGCTGGTCGGCGACGCCGCGCACGCCGCGTCACCGGCGGCGGCCCAGGGAGCTTCGATGGCGCTGGAGGACGCCGTCGCACTGGCCGCGGCGCTGCGCGAGCATCCGGACCCCGCCGTCGCCTTCACCGCGTACACCGCGCTCCGCCGGCAGCAGACCGAGGAGACGGTGGCCGCCAGCGCACAGCTGGCCAGGGGACATGGCTCGACCCCTGACTCGACCTGAGGTGCGGGCATGGCTGACCCACGGCCGGCCGGACCGCCACCGGTGATTCTTCCGCGGAAGAATCCGGTGGAGCGAGGCGAGCAGCCAGCGGGCTGACCGCGCCTCAGAGCAGGCCGGCCATCAGCACCGCGAGTGCCCGGGCGTCGTCGGAGGCGTGCCCGGCGCCGATCGCCCGCTGGCATGCCTCCCGGGCCGCGCCGGTCAGGGCGAGGTCGTCGGCCTCGGCCAGGCACAGGTCGAGGTCCTTGCGCAGCAGGCTGAGCTCGAAGTTCGCCGGCTGGGCTTTACCGCTCTCCATGATGGCCTTGATCGGCGGGAACGCCGCGCCGAGTGGGCTGGCCTCGATCAGGGAGTCGACCAGGGACTGTTCGAGGTTCAGCTCCCGGCCCAGCCGCAGCGCCTCCCCGATGGCGGCGATCGAGGTGCCCAGGGTGAGGTTGACGACCAGTTTCGCGGCGCTGCCGGTGCCGACCGGGCCGACCAGATCCACCTTGTCCGGGTCGCCCCACAGTCCCAGCAGCGGCCGGGCCCGCTCGAAGTCCGCGGCGTCACCACCGGCGAACACCCGCAGCGTCCCCTCGGTGGCCGGGGCGACCGAGCCGTAGACCGGCGCGTCGAGGTAGCGCAGGTCGTGCTCGGCCAGCCGGGCCGCGACCTCGCGGGAGGCGGTCGGTCCGATCGTGCTCGAGTCGATCACCAGCGTGCCGGGCTCGGCGGTGGTCACCACGCCGGCGTCGGGGTCGAACAGCACGTCGCGTACGGCATCGGGGGTGGCCAGCATGAGCACGACGACCTGCCGACCGGCTGCCGCCAGCGCCGGAGTGTCGGCGACCTGCGCGCCGTCGCGGCCGAACGGCTCGGCCTTGTCGCGGGTGCGGTTCCACACCGCCAGGTCGTACCCGGCGGTCAGCACGTGCCGGGCCATCGGCGCGCCCATCCGGCCCAGTCCGAGGAAGGCCACCTTCGGGAGGTTCGTGTCGGGCATCGGTGCTCCAAGCTGTCGGGTTCGCGGGTCCGCTAGGTCCTACCCGAGCGCGGCCGCCCTGACCGCGGATCAGCAGGTGAACGGCGTCACCGGCTGAGTCACCGTCTGGGTGACCGGCAGAGTCACCGCCTCGGTCCGTACGCCCGGTAGCACCACTCCTCGTTCCAGACGTGCGGATACACCCCGTGCTGGAAGTACGCCGAGACGGAGCGGATGGGGTACGCCGCGTGGTCGTGCCAGATCCACCAGAGCGGCAGGACCGCCCACACCGCGTAGTTGACCAGCACCAACGGCACGTACGCCGGGCCGAGCAGCCGGGCCTGCAGGACGTGGCCGCGTTCGTGCGCGAGCAGCGCCCGGGCGGCCGGCGAGACGGCGGGAGCGGAGATGCCGGCGACCACGGTGCCGACCGTGGTCACGTACCTCACGCCGCCCATCGCCGGCAGCGTTCCCCTGGCGAGGTGGACGGTGCCGCCGTGCCGGCTCAGGCCGCCGACCACGTGGTTGCCGGCGAGCAGGTTGCCGGTGAGCAGGACCGCACCGAGCCAGGTGTTCGGCAGGCTCCAGGTGAGGTCGACGGCGTACCGCGCGATCCCCCGGACGCAAGCGAGGTCGTACGGCACGAACGCCGCGACCGCCCAGCCGAACACCGCGCCGGGTACGCCACCGATCGCCAGTCCCGCGACCAGTCCGGAGCCGCCGCCCGCGAGAGCGCCGAGCGCGCTGGCGACGCCGGCCGGCACCACGGCCGCGACCACGCCGGCGCAGATCTCGGTCCATCGCCTCATCACCGGGCGCCCCTCCCCCGCGCAGGGGTCACGTCCTAGAGGATCGCCTCGGGCGTGTACGCCGCCGCCTCCGGATACCGCTCGGCCACCTCCTGCGCCCGGCGTACGACCTCGGCCACCTGTGCCGACGCCGCACCGGTGAACGTCAGCGGGTCGTCGACCAGGGCGTCCAGCTCGACCCGGGACAGGCCGAGCCGGCCGTCGTCGGCGAGCCGGTCGAACAGGTCGTTGCGGTCGACACCCTTCTCCCGCATCTCCAGTGCCACCCCGACGGCGTGCTCCTTGATCACCTCGTGCGCGGTCTCCCGGCCGACACCACGGCGCACCGCCGCCATCAGGATCTTGGTGGTGGCGAGGAACGGCAGGTAGCGGTCGAGTTCGCGCTGCACGACGGCGGGGAACGCTCCGAAGTCGGCGATCACGGTGAGGAACGTCTGGAACAACCCGTCCGCGGCGAAGAACGCGTCCGGCAGGGCGACCCGGCGGACCACCGAGCAGGACACGTCGCCCTCGTTCCACTGGTCACCGGCGAGTTCGCCGACCATCGACAGGTAGCCGCGCAGCACCACGGCCAGGCCGTTCACGCGTTCACACGAGCGGGTGTTCATCTTGTGCGGCATCGCCGACGAGCCCACCTGGCCGGGTTGGAAGCCCTCGGTGACCAGCTCGTTCCCGGCCATCAGCCGGACCGTGGTGGCGAAGCTGGACGGCGCCGCGGAGGCCTGGACCAGCGCGGACAGCACGTCGAAGTCCAGCGACCTCGGGTAGACCTGGCCCACGCTGGTGAGTACGCGTTCGAAGCCGAGGTGCTTGCTGACCTTGCGTTCGAGGGCGGCCAGCCGATCGGCGTCCCCGTCGAGCAGGTCCAGCTGGTCCTGCGCGGTGCCGACCGGCCCCTTGATGCCCCGCAGGGGGTAGCGGGCGAGCAGGTCCTCCAGGCGTTCCAGCGCGACCAGCAGCTCGTCGGCCGCGGAGGCGAACCGCTTGCCGAGGGTGGTGGCCTGCGCCGCGACGTTGTGGCTGCGGCCGGCCATCACCAGTGCGGAGTATTCGGCGGCCCGGTCGGCGAGGCGTACGACCGTTGCCACCACCCGGTCGCGCACCAGCTCCAGCGAGGCGCGCACCTGCAGTTGCTCGACGTTCTCGGTGAGGTCGCGGCTGGTCATGCCCTTGTGGATGTGCTCCTGCCCGGCAAGGGCGCAGAACTCCTCGATCCGGGCCTTCACGTCGTGGCGGGTCACCTTCTCCCGCTCCCGGATGGAGTCGAGGTCCACCTGGTCGATGACACGTTCGTACGCCTCGACAACACCGTCGGGCACCTCGACGCCCAGCTCCTGCTGGGCCCGGAGCACGGCCAGCCACAGGCGGCGTTCGAGAACGATCTTGTGCGCCGGCGACCACAGGTGGGCCAGCGGGGCGGAGGCGTAGCGGGCGGCGAGGATGTCGGGGATCACAGGCTGCGGCACGCACCCATTGTCTCCCGGGTCGTCCGCCGGTGGTCTCCCGGTGCCGGGGCGCGGCCGGGGCGCGGCCGGGGTGCGCCCGGCGAGCGTGGAAATCCGCCCGAACCGGGGCGTACGGTGTGGCGAATGCGCGCGGTGGACGCCGACAGGTGAGTGCCGGCCGGGCAGAATACGCTGGCCGCCATGACTACACCCGCACGTGTCGCCGTTCAGATCCAACCGCAGCACGCCGACTACGCCCAGATCCGGCGTGCGGTCGCGGCCGCCGAGGAGGCCGGGGTCGACGTCGTTTACAACTGGGACCACTTCTTCCCGCTGTCCGGGGAGCCGGACGGCCTGCACTTCGAGTGCTGGACCATGCTCGGCGCGTGGGCCGAGGCGACCTCCCGGGTCGAGATCGGTGCCCTCGTCACCTGCAACAGCTACCGCAACCCCGAGTTGCTCGCCGACATGGCCCGCACCGTGGACCACATCAGCGACGGCCGGCTGATCCTCGGCATCGGCGCAGGCTGGTTCGAGCGTGACTACAACGAGTACGGCTACGAGTTCGGCACCGCCGGCAGCCGGCTGAACGAACTGTCCGCCGCACTCCCCCGCATCACCGCGCGGTGGGCGAAGCTCAACCCCAAGCCGACCCGCGACATCCCGATCCTGATCGGTGGCGGCGGGGAGAAGAAGACGCTCCGCTACACCGCCGAGTACGCCTCGATCTGGCACGGCTTCGGCGACGCCGAGACGCTCAGCCACAAGCGCGACGTGCTGGACCGCTGGTGCGGCGAGGTCGGCCGCGACCCGGCCGCGATCGAGCGTTCCGCCGGGGTCAGCGGCTCCCCCGACCAGGTGGCCGAGGGCATGGTGGCCGCGGGGATCACGCAGTTCACGGTCGGGGTGTCCGGCCCGGACTACGACCTCGCCGAGGTCCGCGACTGGATCGACTGGCGCGACGACCACAACAAGCAACTCACCGCGGGCTGAGCACAGCCAGGACGGTTCGACGAACGGTCCCGACGCCCGGCCGGGCGTCGGGACCGCTTCGCATGCGGCCACTTGTGTGATGGGTAATTCCGCGAACACGCCAATCCCGGTGCCGGTGGGTGGTGCATCCGTAGCGTGGTGCGGGTACGCCGGAAGTGAACGATGAACGACGCGGACCTACCGCGCCGACCGGCTGACGACCGGAAGACGACCGGAACCGGGGGCCACCATGGACATGCCCGTCGTGCACAACTGTGCGGCCGAATCCTGCGCCTACAACCGCGACCAGGCCTGCCACGCGCTGGCCATCACGATCGGGGACGCGCAGATGGCCGCCTGCGACACCTTCTTCGGGATTCCCCGCAAGGGCGGAGTGCCGATGCCCGCCGGTCAGGTCGGCGCCTGCAAGATGGACGACTGCACGCACAACGTCGACCTGGAGTGCCAGGCGCCGGGCATCAGCGTCGGCCGCCTGCAGGACTCCGCGGAGTGCATGACGTACCAGCGCTCGTAGGGTCTGTCCCGGCACCCCCCGGCCGCCTCAGCCGAGGCGGCCGGCGCCCGCCGTCACGACGTGGGTACGACGATTTCGCCCAGCGCGGCCTTGGCGGCGATGTCACTGCGGTGGTGGGCACCCTCGATCGAGATCCGGGCGACCGCGTCGTAGACCCGGTCCCGCGCCAGTCTCAGGTCGGATCCGTACGCCGTCACCGCGAGCACCCGCCCGCCGGCGGTGACCAGCCGGCCGTCGGCGTCCCGCGCCGTCCCCGCGTGGATCACGTCGACACCCTCCAGCCGGTCGGCCTCCTCAGCGCCCTCGATCGGGTCGCCGCGGCGGGCGCTCTCGGGGTATCCGGCGGACGAGACCACCACCGTGACCGCCGCGCCGTCGTGCCAGCGGGGTGGCTCGGCGCCGGCGAGACCGCCGGTCGCCGCGGCGTACAGCAGCCGGCCGAGCGGTGACTTCAGCAGCGGCAGTACGACCTGGGTCTCCGGGTCACCGAACCGGCAGTTGAACTCGATCACCCGGATGCCGCGCGCGGTGAGCGCGAGCCCGGCAAAGAGGACGCCGACGAACGGTGTGCCCCGGCGCCGCAACTCGTCGACCGTGGGTTGCAGCACGCGCGCCACCACGTCGTCGACGAATCCGGGCGGCGTCCAGTCCAGCGGGGAGTACGCGCCCATGCCACCGGTGTTGGGTCCGGCGTCGCCCTCGCCGGCGCGCTTGAAGTCCTGCGCGGGCAGCAGGGGTACGACCGTGGTCCCGTCGCAGATGCCGAACAGCGACACCTCCGGACCGGCGAGGTACTCCTCGACCACCACGCGTTCACATGCGGCCGCGTGCGCGAGCGCCGCGGCCCGGTCCTCGGTGACCACGACGCCCTTGCCGGCCGCGAGCCCGTCGTCCTTCACGACGTACGGCGCACCGAACGCGTCCAGCGCCGCGGCCACCTCCTCGGGCTTCTCGCACACGTGCGCCATCGAGGTGGGCACACCGGCGGCGGCCATCACCTCCTTGGCGAACGCCTTCGACCCCTCGATCCGGGCGGCCGCGGCGGACGGTCCGAAGCAGGCGATCCCGCGCTCGCGTACCGCGTCGGCGGCGCCGGCCACCAACGGCGCCTCCGGCCCGACCACCACCAGGTCGACCCCCAGCCTGGCCGCGAGATCGGCGATCGCGGCGTTGTCGGCGAGGTCCAGCGGATGGGTGTGGGCAAGCGACTCCATGCCGACGTTACCGGGCGCCACGTGCAGCGCCGACACCTCCGGATCGTGCGACAGAGCGAGAGCGAGCGCGTGCTCGCGGCCACCGGATCCGACGAGGAGTACGTCCATGGTCACGACCCTAGGGCAGGCCCGCCCGGTCAGCCGTGGCCGGGCGGGTAGACGGTGCGCGGCCCGACCACTTCGGCGCCGAGCGCGCGAACGCGAGTACGCAACTCCCGGTCGGCGGTCACCACCACGACCCGCCGGGGGCCGGGTCCGGCCGAGCGCACCAGGTCCACGATCGCGTCGTCGCCGGATCCGCGTGCCGGAACGACCCGAACCGTCGGCGTACCCGGCACGTCCCGCGCGGCGCCCTCGGTGACCAGGACCACCTCCGCGGGCGGGTCGACCACACCGGGCAACCCGGCCGCGGCGACGTGACTCAGCGCGTCCCGGACCCGTCCGGCCGCACCGGAGCGATCCCGCCACCAGCCGTCCGGCACCGAACCCATCACGTTGGCGGCGTCCACCACCACCAGCGGGGGCAGGTCGGCGCTCATCGGCCGGCTCCTCCCTCGGGCTCCTGCTCGGGCGTCTGCTCGGGCGTCGGCTCAGACCAGCGGGCGGAGCGAGATGACCTCGTCCCGGCCGGGCCCGACACCGACGCCGGAGACCGGGGCGCCGATCAGCTCCTCCAGCCGGCGGACGTACGCCTGCGCCGCCTTCGGCAGGTCGTCGAAGTTCCGGCAACCGGAGATGTCCTCCCACCAGCCGTCGAGGTACTCGAAGATCGGCCGGGCGTGGTGGAAGTCGGTCTGCGTCATCGGCATCTCGTCGTGACGTACCCCGTCCACGTCGTAGGCCACACACACCGGCACCCGCTCGAAGCCGGACAGCACGTCCAGCTTGGTGATGAAGTAGTCGGTGAAGCCGTTGATCCGGGTCGAGTAACGCGCGATCACCGCGTCGAACCAGCCGCAGCGGCGGGGCCGGCCGGTGGTGACGCCGTACTCCCCGCCCACCTTGCGCAGGTGCTCGCCGTCGGCGTCGCGCAGTTCGGTCGGGAACGGCCCCGCACCCACCCGCGTCGTGTAAGCCTTGAGCACGCCGACCACCCGGTCGATCCGGGTCGGGCCGACACCGGCGCCGATGCACGCCCCGCCCGCCGTCGGGTTGGACGAGGTGACGAACGGATAGGTGCCGTGGTCGACGTCCAGCATCGTCGCCTGCGCGCCCTCCAGCAGCACGACCTTGTCCTCGTCCAGCGCCTTGTTGAGCACCGCCGAGGTGTCGGTCACCTTGGGCCGCAGCGCCTCGGCGTACCGCAGGAACCCGTCCACGATCTCGTCCACCGTGATGGCGCGGCGGTTGTAGACCTTCACCAGCAGGTGGTTCTTCTGCTCCAGCGCACCCTCCACCTTCTGGCGGAGGATGTTCGGGTCGAAGAGGTCCTGCACGCGTACGCCGACCCGGTTGACCTTGTCGGCGTACGTCGGTCCGATGCCCCGGCCGGTGGTGCCGATCTGGTTCTTGCCGAGGAAGCGTTCGGTCACCTTGTCGACCGTCGCGTGGTACGGCGCGATGAGGTGGGCGTTGGCCGAGATCAGCAGCCGGTCGCAGCTCACGCCGCGCGACTCCAGCATGGCGATCTCGTCCAGCAGCACGGCCGGGTCGACGACGACGCCGTTGCCGATCATCGGCACGCAGTCGGGCGTGATCACACCGGAGGGCAGCAGGTGGACGGCGTAGGACTCGCCGTCGACGACCACGGTGTGGCCGGCGTTGTTGCCGCCCTGGTAACGCACGCAGTAGTCGACCGAACCGCCGAGCAGGTCGGTGACCTTCCCCTTGCCCTCGTCACCCCACTGGGCGCCGACAAGCACGATCGCGGGCATCAGGTGGTCCTTCCGGTGGCGGTACTTGGGCTGCGGACGCTGCGGGTCTTGAACATCGCCGTGCGGGGACGCAGAATCGCAGATCACGGCCCTTGCGCGGGAAAGGGTAGTCGAAGCTCGGACGAGGCCCGGCCAGTAGGGCCGCCGGGCGACACCGGTGACCCGGGGACCTCCTCGTGGACCCGGGTCGAGATCGGCAGGACAGCCTCCAAGAGGCAGTAACGGTAGGGTGCCGGACGTGGAGTCCCTGCTCGTGGTGACCAACCCAGACGGTGACGGCTCGGGCGGCCAGGGGATCCCCGACGCGATCAGCGAGGCCATCGGCGCGCTGCGCAAGCAGGCGGATGTCCATGTGTGCAGGGTTTCCATGCCGGGTGACCTCGACGGCGCCCTGCATCGTCGCGGCGGCCGCAAGATCGTGGTGGCCGGCGGTGACAGCCACCTGCACACCGTGGTCGGCGCCCTGCACAAGCGCAACGAACTCGACAACGCGGTCCTCGCGATCCTCCCGGACGGTCCGGAATCGGACTTCGCGCGGTCGGCGGGCATTCCCGGCGACCCGGCACGAGCCGCCGACGTCGTGCTCCACGGCGTGGAACGCCGGTTCGACCTGCTGGAGGACTGCCGCGGCGACATCGTGGTGAGCAACGTCCACCTCGGCGTCAGCGGACGGCCGCACCGGCCGAGGATCTGGCCGATGCGGTCCGCGGGCGGAGAGGCCGACATCCACAGCGGCGACGGCGCGGGCGGCTCCGACGGCGCGGGCCTGGCGGGCATCCCCGTGCTGGCCGCGCTGCACGCCCTGCACGACGCGGACCATCCGCGCGCCCGGCCGTTCCACGTCCGGATCGAGGCCGACGACCAGGTGGTCACCGACTTCGACCGGCCCGTGCTCCAGGTGGCCGTCACCAACTCCACGTCATCCTTCACGTCATCCTTCACGTCACCGGACGGAGCGGCCGACGGCGCTTCCGGAGCGGACGGCAGGCCGGACCCGGACCGGTCGGCTGCGGATGCCGAACTCGCCGACGGGTACGTGGACGTGGTGGTCAACTTCGCGGTGGATCCGCTCGCCCGGGCCCGCCGGGCGCTGAAGCTGGGCCACGACAGCGACGGCGACACGGTGACGGTGCGGGCGCGCCGGGTGAGCGTGGCGGGACAGCGCTTCTGGCTCAACTCCGACGGACAGGACAGCGGCGCCGAACGCCGGTGCACCTGGAACGTCGTGCCCCAGCGTCTGCGGGTGATCGTCCCGGCCGGCAGCTGACGACGGTCCGCCCGGTCCGTTCCACCCCGCGCGCCGCTCACCCGACAGCCAACCCCAGACAGCGGAAGGTCACTCATGCAACTGCGGCAACTCGGCGACGTCCAGGTCAGCGCCATCGGTCTCGGCGGAATGCCGATGTCCATCGAGGGCCGCCCCGACGAGGCCCGCCGCCTCGCCACCATCCACGCCGCCCTGGACGCGGGCGTCACCCTGATCGACACCGCCGACGCCTACCACCTCCACGCCGACGAGGTGGGTCACAACGAGTCGCTGATCGCGAAGGCACTGAAGTCGTACGGCAGCGACGCTTCCGACGTCCTGGTCGCCACCAAGGGCGGCGCCCTGCGTCCCGGCGACGGCTCCTGGACGTTGGACGGCTCACCCGAACACCTCCGGGAGGCCTGCGAGGCGTCCCTGCGCCGGCTCGGCGTGGACGCGATCGGGCTCTACCAGTTCCACCGGCCGGACCCGAAGGTGCCGTACGCGGAGTCCGTTGGCGCGATCCGCGACCTGCTGGACGCCGGCAAGATCCGGATGGCCGGGATCTCCAACGCCGACCCGGACCAGATCCGGCAGGCCCAGGAGGTCCTCGGCGGCCGGCTGGCCTCGGTGCAGAACCAGTACTCCCCCGCGTTCGTCAGCAGCCGGCCCGAGCTGGACCTGTGCGACGAGCTCGGCATCGCGTTCCTGCCGTGGAGCCCGCTCGGCGGGATCAGCGGCGCGGCCGAGCTCGGCAGCAAGTTCGCGGCGTTCGAGAAGGTGGCCAGGGAGCACGACGTCAGCCCGCAGCGGGTCTGCCTGGCGTGGATGCTGGCCACCTCTCCGGTGGTGATCCCGATCCCGGGTTCGAGCCGGCCGGAGACCGCCCGCGACTCCGCGGCGGCGGCCGACCTGACGCTCACCGCGGACGAGCAGGCCGCGCTCGACGAGGCCGTCGGCGTCTCCTGAGCCAGGCTGATCAGCAGGCGGGTCAGCCGGCGAGGCCGAGTTCCTTGGCGGCGGTGGCGCTCGACTCGGCCAGGAACGTCGAGCAACGCTCGGCCTCGTCCGCCTCGCCGATCGAACCCGCCGCCTTGGCCAACGCGCCGAGGGCGCGAAGGAAGCCGCGGTTCGGTCCGTGCTCCCACGGCACCGGACCGTGGCCGCGCCACCCGCTTCGCCGCAGCGAGTCCAGGCCGCGGTGGTAGCCGACCCGGGCGTACGCGTAGGCGTCCAGGTCGCGCCCCTCGGCGAGCGCGCGTTCGGCCAGCATCGCCCAGGCGAGGGAGTACGTCGGGTGGGCGCGGGCGACGTCGGCGGCGTCGGCACCCTCGTCCAGGGCGGCGCGCGCGGCGGTGTCCTCCGGGAGTTCGGTGGCGGGCGGCTCGCCCAGCAGGTTCATGCTCATATGCCCATCCTGCCGCCTGCGTGGGTGCGCGCCCGAGGCGGATCGGGCACCCGGTCGCAGAGAACATGCGCGGGACCTGGGCCGGACATGGTCGCGGCGACGCCCCTCGTAGGCCCGGGATTACCAGGTCGTCCGAAGCGTCGCCGCTGTCCATTAAGTTTCGCGGACGTCCCGAAACGCGCGCAATACTCCAACCGGGGAGAGTTCCCGGTAATCGTGGCCGGATACGGCCGTCGGGCAACGCCGTCGGTAAACGTTGATCAAATCGAACGGTAAACGTTGCACCCGACGGTGACAAGACGATGACAATGCGGGCCACAAAGGCCGTCACAAGCCGGATCCACCGGCCGCCACGACGCGTACGCCTTCGCTCTTCACCCCGTCCCCTGAACGCGAAGGAGCCAGGACGGTGATCACCGTCCTGGCTCCTTGGTTCGAACGAATCGCGGGCCGTCGGCTGTCACCAGCCCGGTCGGGCCCCGCACACCTGCCGGCCGGCCGTGCCCGCGAAGGACCGGCCCGGCGACGTCACTTCCCGAGCGTCGTACCGGTCGAGCGGAGGTTCTCGCAGGCCTCGACGACCCGCTTGGCCATCGTCGCCTCGGCGGCCTTGCCGTACGCACGCGGGTCGTAGGCCTTCTTGTCACCGACCTCGCCGTCGATCTTCAGCACGCCCTCGTAGTTGCGGAACATGTGGTCGACCACGCCGCGGGTGTAGGCGTACTGAGTGTCGGTGTCGATGTTCATCTTCACCACGCCGAAGTCGAGCGCGGAGCGGATCTCCTCCAGCAGCGAGCCGGAGCCGCCGTGGAAGACCAGGTCGAACGGCTTCTCCTTGCCGTACTTCGCCCCGACCGCCTCCTGGATCTCCTTCAGGATCTCCGGGCGCAACTTGACGTTGCCCGGCTTGTAGACGCCGTGCACGTTGCCGAACGTCAGCGCGGTGATGTAGCGGCCGTGCTCGCCCAGGCCGAGCTCCTCGACGGTGCGCAGACCGTCACCGACGGTGGTGTAGAGCTTGTCGTCGATCGCGCCGACGATGCCGTCCTCCTCACCACCGACCACTCCGACCTCGATCTCGAGGATGATCCGGGCCGCGGCCGCCTTGGCCAGCAGGTCCTTGGCGATCTGGAGGTTCTCCTCCAGTGGCACCGCCGAGCCGTCCCACATGTGCGACTGGAACAGCGGCTCCTCACCGCGCTTCACCCGCTCCGCCGACAGCTCCAGCAGCGGCCGGACGAACTTGTCCAGCTTGTCCTTCGGGCAGTGGTCGGTGTGCAGGGCGACGTTGACGGGGTAGCCCTTGGCCACCTCGCGGGCGTACGCGGCGAACGCGGCCGCGCCGGTGACCATGTTCTTCACCGTGGAGCCGGACAGGAACTCCGCGCCGCCGGTGGAGACCTGGACGATGCCGTCGCTCTCCGCCTCGGCGAACCCCCGGAGCGCAGCGTTCAGCGTCTGCGACGAGGTGACGTTGATGGCCGGGTAGGCGAACGCGCCCTCCTTGGCGCGGTCGAGCATCTCGGCGTAGGCCTCAGGCGTGGCAACAGGCATGGGCGCTCCTCGAACTGGTCTGTCGATCCTGCTCACGCCAAGTATCGCCGAGGCGACCGTGCCCGGGCAGGCCACCCTCCGGCTCAGCGCGTCGCGGCCGCTGGGCTGGGCCTCCCGCATCCCGCGTCAGCGGGCCGGCTGCCAGGGCACCCGGCCGGCGTCGCTGGCCCGGGCGAGGTCGATGTGCACCTGGTAGCGGTCGCCGCGGTACCACGAGGTGATCTGTTCGACCGGGCGGCCGCCGGCGGTGGAGGTGCGGTCCAGTGCCAGCAGCGGCGCGCCGACGGTGACGCCGAGGATCCGGGCGGTCTGCGCGTCGGCGACCTCCGACCGCAGGGTCTGCTTGGCCGCGTCGATCACCACGCCGTAGGACCGGGAGAGTACGGCGTACAGCGACTGCGACAGGTCACGGTCGAGCAGGCCGGGCGCCCGGTCCGCGGCGTACCACCCGTCCTCCAGCGCCATCGGCACGCCGTCGGCGATCCGCAGGCGTTCGACGCGGTAGGCGGTCTGCGCCGCGGTGAGCCCCAGCGCGCGGCGGACCGGGGCCGGCGGAACGGCCTCGACCGAGCGCAGCACCACGGTCGCCGGCTCGTGGCCGCGGCGGCGCATGTCCTCGGTGAACGACGTGAGCTCCAGCATGGAGTCGACCCGAGGCGCCGCGACGAACGTGCCCTTGCCGCGCACGCGGTAGAGCCGGCCCTCGGCGACCAGCTGGCCGATCGCCTCCCGCACCGTCATCCGGGACACCCGGTGTGCGGCCATCAGATCGCGTTCGGACGGGATCGGCGCGTCCGGGCCGAGCTCGCCGTCGATCAGCGACTCGAGGATCCGCCGCAGCTGGGCGTGTTTGGGCACCGGACCGTCGGTGACCACCCGGTGACGTTCGTCCACCGTCGGCACCTCCCGTCCGGGCCGCCCACCAGGCGTTCTAGGGTCGCTCCGACACCGTGAGCAGCTTCGTCGCAGGCATAGTGCCACGACGGCGTGCGCCCACACACGAGCCTCGCTGACGATTTCGGAGTCGCCGCATGACCACCCAGATGGCCCGGGAGATCGCTGAGCAGCCGGACGCGGTTGCCCGGACCCTGGACGGTCTCCGTCCGCTGCGCGGCGAACTCCACCGCCTCGCCGAGGGCACCCGCCAAATCCTGTTCGTCGCCCGCGGCTCCTCCGACAACGCCTGTGTCTACGGGCGCTACCTCGTGGAGACCCACGCCCATCGGATGGCGGGACTGGCCGCACCGAGCGTGGCCACCCACTACCACGCCGAGGTCGACCTCACCGACGCGCTGGTCGTGTGCGTGTCGCAGTCCGGTGAGACCCGGGAGATCGTGGAGACCCAGGAGTGGGCGGCCGGTCGCGGTGCCCGGACCGTCGCGGTGACCAACGACGGCGAGAGCTCGCTGGCCCGGGGCGCCGACCTGACCCTCGCCACCGACGCCGGCCGCGAGTACGCCGTACCCGCCACCAAGACCTACACCACCCAGCTCGCCGCGATGGCCGTCCTGGCCACCGCCCTCGCACCCGATCCGACCTCCCTGGACGCCGACCTGGCCCGGGTGCCGGAGCAGATGTCCGCACTCGTCGAGCGGCGGGAGGGCGTGGACGCCGCCGCGGCCCAGCTCGCGAAGTCGGCGGAGACGCTGGTGTCCGGGCGAGGACTGCTGTTCGGCACCGCGCTGGAAGTGGCGCTGAAGCTGGAGGAGACCTGCCTGCGTCCGGTCCGCGGCCTGTCGTACGCCGACCTGCGGCACGGCCCGATCGCGGTCGTCGACGCAGACGTGGCCGCGATCGTGGTCGCCGCGAAGGACGGCCCGGTGGTGGGCGGGCTCACCGAGGTCGCCACCGACCTGGGCCGCCGGGGCGCCACCACGATCGGGATCGGCGGCGACGCGGCGTTCGGTGCCGCGTGCGCGCTGTCGGTGCCGGGCCCGGACCTGCCGGAGATGGTGGCGCCGCTGGCCGCCGTCGTACCCGGTCAGCTCATGGTGGAGAGCCTGGCCCGCCGGCTCGGCCTGGACCCCGACGCACCGCGCGGACTGTCCAAGGTCACCCAGACCGACGCGGGCTGAGCCCCAGCCTCGTCTTCCTCCCGTTCCTCAAGTACGCCTCGAACGCCTGGAACTCCGTCTCGGCCCGCGACCGGATATTCGGTCGCGGGCCGTCGCATGTCCGCACTAGGGTCGCGGCCATGTGCGCGTGCGCGTTCTTCGTCCGCCTGCGGTTGGACCGCCCCACCGACCCCTCGGTGACGGTCTGACCCAGGTGTCCCCGCGCTGACCCCGGCGTTTCCTCGCCGGCCCGGCGTCTGCCGGCCGACCCCAGGCGTCTCCGACCTCCCGAGTGCTCTCGGTGGGGCCTTCTCACGGCTCCCATTCGTGACCGCACCTCGAGGACGTCATGCCTGCCCGTACGCCCCGCTCGTCCACCCCTGCCCGCCGTGAAGCTCGCCGTGGCGCTCGCCGCACTTCCACCCGTACCTCCGCCCGCACGGCCCACCGTCCGTCCACCGTCAACCACCACGGGATCCATCTCCTGCGGTCCGGTACGGCGGTGCGCGGCCTGGTCGAGTCCGCCTGCCTCGGACCGAACTCCCTGGTCCTGGACCTCGGCGCCGGCCCGGGAACGCTCACCGCTCCACTCGCCCGCACCGGCGCCCGGGTCCTCGCCGTCGAACGCGACCCCGGATTCCTCGCCCGGCTGGAGCGCAGGTTCGGCGACCATCCGAACGTCCGGGTGGTCGCGGGCGACCTGGCGACGGTGCCGTTTCCGCGGCGGCCGTTCCAGGTGGTCGCGTCCATTCCGTACGACCTGTCGACCCGGCTGCTGCGCAGGCTGTTGCCGGACGCGAACGGCGGCGCGAGCAACCTGGCCGCCGCCGACCTGGTGGTCGAGTGGGGCTTCGCCCAGCGGGTCTGCCGTGCGGTGCCTCGCGACCTGGAGACCGCCCGGTGGGGTGCGACGTACGAACTGCGGGTCGTCCGCCGGGTCCGGGCGGCGGCGTTCAAGCCCGTGCCGGCGGTGGACTCCGCGCACCTGCGGATCCGGCCCCGTCCCGGGCAGGCCGGCCGGCGGGTTCGGCGGGTGCTGTACGCGATGCTGGCCGAGGCGTTCCGGTGTCCGGACCAGCCGGCGCGGGCCGTGGTCGCCGAGGTGGCCGGCCGGTCGACGGCGCGCCGGATCCTCGGTGACGCGGGCCTGGACCGGGGAGTGCGCGCGGGTACGGTCCCGGTCGACCGGTGGGCCGACCTCGCGCGGTGCGCGCTCGACCTGTCCCGGAGGCGGCCGTGAAACGGCGGAGCTGCCGACGGGTGGCGCGACTGCGGCGGTGAGCCGCCGTCGGCTCACCTGCGTCCGCGCGCCTCCGTCGCCGGGCTGTTATGGCCGCGGCCCAGCAGCGGGCGGGTGTCGACCGCGCCGTCGACGATCCCGTCGGCGAGGTCGGCCAGCCGGATGCGGTTGCGTCTGGCGTACCCACGCAGCACGGTGAACGCCTCGTCCACCCCGAACCCGCCGCGTTCGGCGAGGACGCCCTTGGCCTGCTCGATCACCACCCGGCTGTCCAGCGCCGACCGCAACTGCTGGGCGAGTACGCCGGAGTGCCGCAGCTCCCGACGGCGGACGACGGTGGCGGCGGCGACGTCGGCCAGCCCCTGGGCAAGCGCCAGCGCGTCGTCGCCGGGCCAGGTCCCGGTCGCAGTCCCGTTCGCGGGGGCGGCGCGGTGCAGGATGACGGCGCCGATCACCTCGCCCGGCACCCGCAGCGGTAGGGCGTACGCACCGGTGTAGCCGGCGCCGAGCGCCAGCGCCGCGAACCGCGGCCACCGGTCCAGGGCGGTGCCCAGGTCGGGCGTACCGACCGCGGCGTGCGTCCGGTAGCAGTCCACACCGGGACCGTCCGGCCCGGCCAGCGCGGCGGCCTCGACCTGGGCGACCACGTCGTCGGAGGAGGCGGCGACGCCCAGCATTCCGTCGGCGTCGGCGAGCAGGACACCGGCCGCGCCGACGTCCAGCAGCGACGTGGCCCCGCGAACGAGCGAGCCGAGCTGATCGTCGACGCCGTGGTCGTCCGGCGACCCCGCGAGCGCAACGAATGCCGCGATGAGTTCCCGCTCGGTCACTGTCCGCATCGAGCAAAGGTTAGACCTGCACGTCCGCCCTGTCGTCACCGGACCGGGCGACTGGCAGGGGAGGACTGCGGGATACCTGATGACGTTCCGGAACGAGACGGTCACTTTTTGTCCGACAATCCGGTAACCCCGGGTTCCGGCACCGCTACCGGACCGCTATGGTCATCTCGCGATTGGCCGCAGGTGGCCATCGCGGTTGCCGCCCGGGTCCCTGGCAGCGGCCACACCTCTCGCTCGCGGCGTCCGATGCGGTTCCGACCCGGAAGCTCGACGCGAAGTCGAGGAGGCATGCCCCAGCCGACCACGCGCCACCGCGCATCGCCGGCGAGCAGCGTTCACAGCGTCGTGGGCCCGTCGCGAGACGCCGGTTCGAACCGCCGCCCGCGACGACCTGACATCCCGCCGAGCACCATGCCGTACGCCCGGTGCGCCGCGCGGTCGCAGGAGGGGGCGACCGCGAGCCCGCCGAGGTTCCGCACTGGTGCTTCCTGCCGGTGGCGAGGGGGACCTCCACCGGCCCGGCGCCGGAGCGGATTTCGGAGGCGGATCCGCTCCGGCGCCCACCGATCTCCCCGGGTCCGGCCACCCGTCCACCACTCCGGCCGGCCCGGGGAGGCCGCACGCCTGTGAAGTTCCGCGTCCCGCCTACGGCGATCGGGGGACGCCGAGCCACCGGCGGGCCCGCGCGGTCGGCCGTTCGGCAGAGGTGGCGGCCCGTCCGCGTGGCGAGGCTGGACACATGAGCAGACGACCGCCCGCACCGGCGCACCCATCGACACCCGCACCAACTCCGGCACCACTTCCTGCATCGACTCCGGCACCGGCGAGCGCGCCCACACGGTGGCCGGTGAGGCTGGGGTACGCCGCCACCGCCTGGTCCGCGCTCTACGCCGTACTCGGTCTCTTCTGGACCGCGGGCGGCCCCGGCTTCCCCTTCGGCGCCGGCCAGGATCCGGCGCCGTTCGAGTCCGTCCTCGGTTCGGTACCGGCCGCCGTGGCCGCGCCCGCTCTCGCCGCGTTCGGGATCCTCGGCGCGGTGCTCGGCCTGGTGGCCACCCGCGCCCTCGCCGCCGGCCGGACCATCGGCCCGGCCGCGCCGGTGTTCGCCGGATACGCCGCGCTCAGCGCGCTGGCCCTGCTGGTGGTCGTCCCGGACCGGCGGGTGCTGATGCTGGTGGCGTACGCGCCGATCCTCGCGGGAGTCGGCCTCTACGTCCTGGTCACCGGCTCCTCGATGCCGCACCTCGGCGACCCGGGGCTGTGGACGGTCACCCACCAGGCGGTGTTCGTGCTCGGCGGCCTGGCGTGGGCAGGTCTCGCGCTGGCGACCGCCCGTCGGTACCGCGCCGTCTGCCTGGCCTGCGGCCGTACGCCCGGAAGAGTCTCGCGCTGGACCGCGCCCGCGGCGGCGGCGAGGTGGGGACGCTGGGCGGTCGGCCTGGCCGTGGTGGTCCCCCTCCTCTACGCCGCGACCCGGTGGGCGTGGGCGCTCGGTGTGCCGCTCGGCATCGACGCGGAGTTCTACCGGCAGGGCAAGGAGGACGGCCTGTGGACGGCGGGCGCCGCACTGGGGTCGCTCGGCATCCTCGGCGCGGTCCTCACCCTGGGGCTGGTCCGGCACTGGGGCGAGACCTACCCGCGCTGGGTGTGGTTCCGGGCCGGCCGGACCGTGCCGCCGAAGGTCGCGATCGTGCCCGCGACGCTGGTGTCGGTCATCGTCACCTCGGCCGGGCTGGAGTACTGGCGGCTGATCCAGCGTCCGGAGTTCAGCCACCAGTGGTGGGCGACCATGGGCCCGGAACTGCTGTGGCCGCTGTGGGGTGCCGGGCTCGCCGCCGCCACGTTGGCGTACCACCTGCGCCGGCGCGGCACCTGCCGGACCTGCGGTCAGGGCTGAGCCGGTGAGCCGCTGAGCCGAGGCGCCGGGGCCGGCCGGCGAGCCGGCCATCCGGAGGCGGGTCGTGATCGACAGACCTCGGCGCGCGCCGGGCCGGTCCGCTCCGGCTACGGTAGGCGCGCGGGGTCCCCGATCCGGAGGTGGCGAGTTGTCCGAACGCAGGTCGGTCGAGTGCTGGCTCGCCGACATGGACGGCGTGCTCGTCCACGAGGGCCATCCCGTCCCCGGTGCACCGGAGTTCGTCGCCCGGCTGCGCGAGTCGGGCAAACGGTTCCTCGTCCTCACCAACAACTCGATCTACACCGCGCGCGACCTGAGCGCCCGGCTGCAGTCGGTGGGACTGGACGTCAGCGAGGACCTGATCTGGACGTCCGCGCTGGCGACCGCGACCTTCCTCGCCGACCAGGCGCCCGGCGGCAGTGCCTTCGTGATCGGCGAGGCGGGGCTGATCACCGCCCTGCACGGCATGGGGTACGTCCTCACCGACCGCAACCCCGACTACGTCGTACTCGGCGAGACCCGCACGTACAGCTTCTCCACCATCACCACCGCCATCCGGCTGGTCGAGCGCGGCGCGCGGTTCCTGGCCACCAACCCCGACACGGTAGGCCCCTCGCCGGAGGGCCCGCTGCCGGCGACCGGTGCGGTAGCGGCGCTCATCACCAAGGCGACCGGCATCGAGCCGTACTTCGTCGGCAAGCCGAACCCGCTGATGATGCGCAGCGCCCTCAACCGCATCGAGGCGCACTCGGAGACCACCGCGATGGTGGGCGACCGGATGGACACCGACGTCATCTCCGGCATCGAGGCCGGGCTGCGCACCGTGCTGGTGCTGTCCGGGGTGACCCGGCGCGAGGACGTCGAGCGCTACCCCTACCGCCCGTCGCTGGTGGTCGACTCCGTCGCCGACCTGGTGGACGAGGTCTGACGCGCCCTAGGCGCCGGCGTCCTGGTCGTAGCGGTGCCGGCGTACCCACGCGTGCATCGCCACCGCCGCGGCCGCACCCGCGTTGACCGAACGCGTCGAGCCGTACTGCGCGATGGAGAGTACGTCGGTGCACGCCTGCCGGGCGGCCTCGGACAGGCCCGGACCCTCCTGCCCGAACAGCAGGACGCACGCCCGCGGCAGGTCGTACGTCTCCAGCGCGACGGCACCGGGCAGGTTGTCCACCCCGAGCAGCGGTAGGTCCTGCTCCGCGGCCCATGCCAGCAGCGCCGCGACGTCGGGGTGGTGGCGTACGTGCTGGTACCGGTCGGTCACCATCGCGCCGCGGCGGTTCCAGCGCCGCCGGCCCACCACGTGGACCTCGCGGGCGAGGAACGCGTTCGCGGTACGCACCACCGAGCCGATGTTCAGGTCGTGCTGCCAGTTCTCCACCGCGACGTGGAAGTCGTGCCGGTGCCGGTCCAGGTCGGCCACCACCGCCTCCCGTCGCCAGTAGCGGTAACGGTCGACCACGTTTCGCCGGTCGCCGTGCCGCAGCAGCTCGGGGTCGTAGCGCGGGTCGTCGGGCCACGGCCCGACCCACGGGCCCACGCCGACCTGCGGGCCGGGCAGGTCGGGCTCGTCCTCGCGCAGAAGCTCGTCGCGCCGGGCCTCGTCGTGCTGGGGCTCTTCGTGCTGGGGCTCTTCGCGCAGGGGCTCTTCGCGGCGGCCGGGCCGCCCTGGATCGTCACGGAGTCGCACCGCACCATCTTCGACGGATGCCGTGGACTCCGGCCCGCGACCCCCGCCTCGGCGACTCCCCGCCCGCGCCCATCCATGCCGACGTCGCGTACCCGAGCCGGACGGGCATTCGCTCACATTCCGGGCAGGCCCGCCGAAACATCCGCGACACGAGTTCGGACGGCTCGGAGAGGTTCCGGGGTTGGCCAGCTAGGCTCTCTGGGTGCCACCCACGACGACACTCGCGCTTCTTCCCTCCTGGCTCGACGCCCAGCAGATCCTCCACACGCTCGGCCCCTACGCGCTGGTCGGGGTGCTGCTCATCATCTTCGCCGAGTGCGGGCTGCTGGTCGGGTTCTTCCTCCCGGGCGACTCGCTGCTGTTCACCGCCGGTCTGCTGGTGGCGACGGGCGCCATCGGCACTCCGCTGTGGCTGGTGTGCGTCCTCGTCGCGGTCGCCGCGACCGTGGGCAACCTTGTCGGCTACGCCATCGGCTTCCGCGCCGGACCACGAGTGTTCGGGCGGGAGGACTCGCGGCTGTTCAAACGGGAGTACGTCGACAAGACGCAGGACTTCTTCGAGAAGTACGGCGCCCGCGCCATCGTGCTGGCCCGGTTCGTCCCCATCGTGCGGACATTCATCACCGTGACCGCGGGCGTGGCGAAGATGGACTTCCGCCGCTACGCCACCTACACCTCGATCGGCGCGGTCGCCTGGGGCGCCGGTGTCACCGTCCTCGGCTTCTTCCTGGGCCGGATCGAGCTGATCCGCACCAACATCGAGCTGATGCTGGTCGCGGTCGTTCTCGTCTCGGTGGTGCCGATCGGCCTGGAGTACCTCCGGATGCGGGCGGCCCACCGCAACCGGCGCCCGGCCACGCCGGCGCCGGAGGCGGAGGCGGAGGCGGAGACCGAAACGCCCCGGGCCGACCGGCGCAGCTGACCGCGGCTACCGCCGGCGGCGCCGGCTACTGGTCGCCGGGCGGCGTCTGGGACGGAGTTCCCAGCGCGCCGAAGTCGATCGCCGGCGCGGCACGCACCTGTGCCTCCTCGACCTCGAAGTACTCCGCCTCCTCGAAGCCGCAGCGGGCGGCCAGCAGGCTGGAGGGGAACGCCTCGACGCGGGTGTTGTACGCCCGTACGTTCGCGTTGTAGAACCGCCGACCGGCCGCGATCCGGTCCTCGGTCTCGGCCACCTGCCGCTGCAGGTCCAGGAACTCCTCGTCCGCACCGAGCGCCGGGTGCCGGTCGGCCACCGCGAACAACCGCCGCAGCGCCTCCGCGAGCGCCGCCTCCCGGCCGGCCCGTACGGACAGGTCGGCGCCTCCACGCGCCGCCACCTCGGCCCGCCGGGTGACCTCGGCGAACACCTCCTCCTCGCCGTGCCCCGCCCCGGCGTCGGGCTCAGCGCCGCGGTCCCCGCCGGTGACGTGGGTACGCACCGAGGCGAGCAGGCCGGGCACCAGGTCGTACCGGCGGTGGAGTTCGACGTCCACCTGCCGCCAGGAGTCCTGGACGAGGTTGCGCTGGCTGACGAACCGGTTGTACGACACCACTCCGCCCGCGACGACCAGCACGACGAGGACGACGGCGGCGGCAATCCAGATCACGCGGACCTCGTTTCTGCGGCGGGCCGGACTCGTCCGGGACAGTAGGGCTAACTACCCCAGGCCGAGGTCGGTGAGTCCGTAGACGTACCGGTAGGGCAGCCCGGCCGCCTCGACCTTCGCCTGCGCACCGGTGCTCCGGTCCGCGAGGACGGCCACCGCGACCACGTCAGCGCCCGCCTCGCGCAGCGCCTCCACCGCGGTGAGCACCGACGAGCCGGTGGTCGAGGTGTCCTCCACCGCGAGCACCCTCCGGCCGGCCACGTCGGGCCCCTCGATCCGGCGCTGCAGGCCGTGCCGCTTCTCCTCCTTGCGGACGACGAACGCGTCCAGCCGCCGCCCCTGGACCGCCGCCGCGTGCAGCATCGCGGTGGCCAGCGGGTCGGCCCCGAGCGTCAGGCCACCCACCGCGTCGAAGTCGAGGTCACCGGTGAGCTCCAGCATCTGCCGTCCCACCAGCGGCGCGGCCGCACCGTCGAGGGTGATCCGGCGCAGGTCGATGTAGTAGTCGGCGGTCTTTCCCGACGACAACGTGACGGTCTCGCGGACGATCGCCTTGGACATGATCTGGTCGAGGAGTTGCGAACGCTCACTGGGCACGGCGGAAAGCTTAGGACACGCTCCGAGCCGGTCCCAGGGTGTGTTGCGGAGACGGCCTCAGCGGCGGCGCATCCGTACGCCGCGGGCGGCGGCCCGCACCAACGGCCGCGGTGCGTACCTCGCGGCACCGGCGACCAACTGGTAGCGGGCCGTCGGCACCACCACCGGGCCGGACCGGCCGGAGTCCAGGTGGCGCAGGCTGGCGTCGACGATCTCGGGTGGGGTCAGCCACATGAAGTTCGGCAGTCCCTGCACCCGCAGGCCGGATCGCTGGTGGAACTCCGTCCGCACGTACCCAGGGCACACCGCGAACGCGCGCACGCCGGTGCCGATCAGGTCGTTCGCGACGCCCTCGGTGAAGGTCGTGACCCAGGCCTTCGCCGCGCCGTAGGTGCCGTACGGCGCGAACCCGGCCACACTGGAGACGTTGATCACCGCGCCGGTGCGCCGCGCCAGCATGCGGGGCAGAGCGGCCTTGGTGAGCCGCAGCACCGCGACGACGAGTACGTCGAGGAGGCGTTCCTCGTCGTCGGAGCTGCTGTCGAGGAAGCCCTCGCCCATTCCGTAGCCGGCGTTGTTGACCAGCAGGTCGACCACCGGCTCGCCGGTGCGCAGGCGATCCTCGACCGTAGCCAGATCGGCCTTGTCGGCGAGGTCGGCCGGGAGGACCTCACAGTTCACCCCGAAACGGCCGGAGAGTTCGGTGGCGAGAGATCCCAGCCGGGCACGGTCGCGGGCGACGAGCACGAGGTCGAAGCCACGACCGGCGAGGGCCTCGGCGTAGGCGCGGCCGAGGCCGGCGGTGGGCCCGGTGACGAGAGCAGTAGGCATGATCTCCGACGTCAGACGCGCAGGCGCCGGGTCGTGGTGAACCAGGGGCGGGCGGCCGGCAGCCACAGCATCACGGCCGCGACGGTGCCGGTGACGAGGAGGGCGAGCCCCACGACGGACAGGCCGGTGAGGACGAAGTTGAGGACGTTCGCGACCGCGAGGACCGTCGCGAGCATCCGGGCCCAGGGCTGCCCCTTGCCGTTCATCACCGCCATCAGGATCCACAGCGCCACGGACAGCACGCCGAGCACGACGAACAGCGTCAGGCTGGTGTTGACAGTCGCCTCGATCTTGTCGGGGGTGAGCGGCTGCTTCTGGCCGCTGAGCATCTTGCGGGCGTCGGCGGCGAGCCGGTCGCGGGAACCGAACACCGCGACCGCCGACACCGCCGACAGCGCCGCGCCGAGATACATGAGGTAGACCGCGATCTGGACGACGCGGGGACGCTGGGTCGGCCGCGCCGGCGCGTCCTCCTCACCGCGAGGCCACGCGGGCATCGGCGGCATCCCGGACATGCCCGAGGACCCGGACGTGCCGGAGGTCCCGGACGTGCCGGGCCCGGGTGAGTTCGTCTCGCTCATGCGGACCTCCTGGTCGTGTGTCCCCATCCTCGCCCACGCGGGTACGCGTACCGACTGCCACCTTGCCATCGGTGACGGTTCCGGCGCGCGACCGACCCCGGACGGTGCTCCCGCTCGGCAGCCCGCCGGGTGCGCTGCCGGAGGCGCTCCGGGCAGTTGGCGGCACTTTCGCGCAGTAAGGTCGGTCACCGTGACGCACCCACGGATGGCCGCCCGCCTGCAGGGTCTCGGAACGACGATCTTCGCAGAGATGTCGGCGCTCGCGCTGCGAACCTCCTCGATCAACCTCGGCCAGGGTTTCCCCGACACCGACGGCCCGACGCGCATGCTGGACGCCGCGGTGGACGCGATCCGGTCCGGTGAGCACAACCAGTACCCACCGGGCATCGGCATCGCCGCCCTGCGCGAGTCGGTGTCCGCGCACCAGCGCCGCTTCTACGACCTGGAGTACGACCCCGACACCGAGGTGCTCGTCACCGCGGGCGCGACCGAGGCGATCGCGGCCGCGCTGCTGGCGCTGGTCGAACCCGGCGACGAGGTGGTCGCGCTGGAGCCCTACTACGACTCCTACGCGGCCGGGATCGCGATGGCCGGCGGGCGGCGCGTACCGGTCACGTTGCGGGCACCGGACTTCCGGCTCGACGTCGACGCTTTGCGCGCCGCGGTCACTTCGCGCACCAAGCTGCTGCTGATCAACTCACCGCACAACCCGACCGGCACGGTGCTCACCGCGGACGAGCTGGCCGCGGTCGCCGAGCTCGCCGTCGAGCGCGACCTGCTGGTGGTGACCGACGAGGTGTACGAGCACCTGTCCTACGACGGCGCGCCGCACATCCCGCTCGCGACGTACCCCGGAATGCGCGAGCGGACCGTGACCATCTCCAGCGCCGGCAAGACGTTCGCCGTCACCGGCTGGAAGATCGGCTGGGTCTGCGCCACGCCGCCGCTGGTGGCCGCGGTGCGCACCGCCAAGCAGTTCCTCACCTACGTCTCCGGCGGGCCGTTCCAGCCTGCGGTCGCGGAGGCGCTGGCGTTCGGCGACGACTACTACACCGACCTGCGGTCGTCCCTGCAGGGGAAGCGGGACCTGCTCAGCGCGGGCCTGTCGTCGCTCGGGCTGGACGTGTTCGTGCCCGGTGGGACGTACTTCGTCACCACAGACGTACGACCGCTCGGGTACGACGACGGCGTGGAGTTCTGCCGGATGCTGCCCGAACGCTGCGGCGTGGTCGCGATCCCCCACGAGGTGTTCTACGACGACAAGCAGGCCGGGCGTCCCCTGGTGCGCTGGGCGTTCTGCAAGCGGGACGAGGTGCTGTCGGAGGCGGTGGAACGGCTGCGGTCCGGGCTGAGCGGTGGTCCGCGCTAGCAGGCGTGGCCTATTCGGCCGTGGCCTCCGCGGCCGGGCCGTCGGCGTAGAGCCGGGTGACCTCGGCGGCGCTGCGCACCATCAGCTCACGCAGCTCCACCGGCTCCAGCACCTCGAGGTCCGGGCCGAACCGGAAGAACTCCATCCGCGCGTGGGTGGGCGTCTCGATCGGCAGCGTCGCCCGCACCCACCCGTGCTCGTCCGGCGGCCCGGCGGTCTCGCGCAGCGCCCGGGCCGCGTGCGGGCCGAGGTAGTAGGGCACCAGGTCGCGGGCCAGCGGTGACAGCCGCACGACCGCCTCGGAATGGAACAGCCGAGCGCGGTAGTCCTCGGCCCAGGACGCCCAGTAGGCCGCGAGGTCGAAGTCGGCTACGCGTTCGAAGCGGTCCGGCCGCAGGGTGAGCGCGCGGATCCGGCCGACGCGGTAGCTGCGGAAGTTGCCGTCGGCACGGGCCGCGACGTACCAGACCCCGGTCTTGAAGACCAGGCCGTACGGCTCCAGCACGCGGGTCACCTCGTCCCGGCCCCACGGCTCGTAGCGCACCTCCACCAGCTGCTGGTTCCACACCGCCTCGGCCAGCGCGGCCAGGTGCTCTGGCCGCTCCACCTCGCGGAACCAGTTCGGCGCGTCCAGGTGGAACCGCTCCCGGATCCGGCCGGCGCGCGAGCGCAGCTCCGGCGGCAGCGCGGCCAGCAGCTTCACCTGTGCGGCCGCGAGCACCGAGCCGAGGCCGAGCTCGGCCGCCGCGTCGTCCGGGATGCCGGCGAACAGCGACTCCGCCTCGTCGCCGGTCAGCCCGGTGAGCTTCGTCCGGAATCCACCGAGCAGCTGGTAGCCACCGGCCGGGCCGCGGTCGGCGTAGACCGGGACGCCGGCCGCCGACAGCGACTCGACGTCGCGGTAGACCGTGCGGACCGACACCTCCAGCTCCTGGGCCAGCTCGGGTGCGGTCATCCGGCCGCGGGTCTGGAGCAGGAGCAGCAGGGACAGCAGCCGGCTGGCGCGCACGTCCGCTCCCTTCCTCGGGCCTCTCGTTGGAATCTTCTCGTACGTACCTGACAGTACGTGGCAGGTATCCCGGCGATGGTTAGCCGCGTGCCCGGCCGTGGGCATGAGCATCCGCGACGAACCAGGGAGAACCCGCCCATGTCGAACGCCTCGACACCCAGCACCCCGAGCGCACCCACCACCACATCCGCGAACTCGGCCGAGGACCGGCGGGCGAGCACGGAGCCGGACGGCACGTTCGCGTACACGGCCTGGGAGGAGACCCAGCCGGAGCCGGGCGAGGAGCTTCCTCGGGTGGCGCACGCGTACACCACCAACACGTTCACCGGCGTGATCGACGGCACCGGCAGGGCCCACCACGTGATGTTCTACGGGCCGGGCGAGGGCCAGTGGGGCGCCGGTCGCTACCACGGCTACGAGAAGGTGACCGGCACCGTCGGCGGACGTACGGGCAGCTTCGTCCTGGCCCACGACGGCGGCTTCGCCGACACGACGGTACGCGCGGACTGGACCGTCGTACCCGGGTCGGCCACCGGCGAGCTCACCGGTCTGCGCGGCCGGGGCAGCTTCGTCGCCCAGCAGGGTGTCGGTGCTGTGGAGTACACATTCGACCACGCCTTCGACGAGCAGCAACTCCCCAACTGAGCAACCCAACTGAGCAACCCGAACGGAGCGAAGGAGCCCCGCGATGAGTGACACCGTCCGGCCCGAGTCGGCCGCGCAGTCCCAGGCCGCCGCAGAGTCCGCCGACCAGTCCGCCACCCGGTTGTACGACGCCAGCATGGCGCGGACCGCCGCCCTGTTGCGCGACGCCGACCCGAGCACACCCGTCGACGCCTGCCCGGGCTGGACCGTCGAGGCGCTGGCCGCACACCTGGCAGGAGCGCTGGCCGACTTCCTGGCCCAGCGGTTCGACGTGGCCGGCGGGGACGACTTCGGGGAGCGGACCGTGCGCGAACGCCAGGGGCAGGCCGTGGCCGAGTCCCTCGTGGAGTGGGAACGCCACCGGGCCGGCGCCGAGCAGATCCTGGCCTCGCCGATGGGCGGCGTTCTCGTGTCCGAGGTCGTCTCCCACGAACAGGACCTGCGCACCGCGCTGGGGCGGCCAGGTGCACGCGACGACCGGGGTGTGAGGGTCGGGCTGGACAGGCCGCTGGACCAGATCGGCCAGCGGCTGCGGGAGTCCGGCGGGCCGGCCGTGCGGCTGGTGATCGACGACGACGAGCCGCGGATCATCGGCGAGGGCGAGCCGGTCGCCACGCTGCGGGCGTCGGCGTACGACCTGTTCCGCACGATCGGCGGCCGGCGCACCCGCGACCAGGTGCGCGCCCTGGACTGGGAGGGTGACCCCGAGCCGGTGCTGGACTCGCTGCCACTGTTCGGGAGCTACCGCGACGCTCCGTTGCGGGGCGAGTAGCCAGGTTACGGGGACGCCCAGGAACACGAAAGGAGCCACATGGTGGTCGAAGTCGGGCGGGAGCAGGTGCTGGCCTACCGCGCCGCCGCGCAGGGCCTGGACCGGTCCACCGACGACCCGGTCGAGTTGGGCGTCCTCGACCTCGGCGTGCAGCACAGCGCCGCGCACACCGCCCGGCTGGCACTCAGCGCCCGGCTGCCCCGGCTACCGGAGGGGGACGCCGATCCGTTCGCCGACGAGGGCGCGTTCGCGGTGCTGTGGTCGGTGCGGGGAGCGCCTCACCTGCACCGGCGCGCCGACCTCACCCACCTGGCCCGGGCACTGTGGCCCCGCGGCGAGGCCGACGCGCACTCCCGGCTGGCCGCCGAACGCAAACCGCTCAAGGAGGCGGGGATCGGTGCCCTGGAGGCGTTCGCCACCGCGGCCAAGGCGCTGCGCTCGGTGGTGACCAGGCCGATGCCGAAGGGTGAGGTGAGTGCCGCGGTCACCCGGAAGCTGCCGGACGCGTACGCCTACGACTGCCGGAGCTGCAAGGCCCGCCACGTCTACGGCGGTCTGTTGCAGCAGGTCGGCCTGCCCGCGGGCGTACGACAGGAGTTCGACACCTCCCCGCCGGTGCTGGCTCCGCTGGAGAATAGGCCCGCGGTGCCCAACAAGCCGGCCGGCACCGTCGACGTCGTCCGTGCGTACCTCCGGTTGCACGGCCCCGCGACGGCCGGCGACGCGGCGAGCTACTTCGGCACCTCGCAGGCGGAGCTTCGGCACAGCTGGCCGGACGGACTGGTCGAGGTTCGCGCCGACGGCCGGAAGTGCTGGCTGCCGGAGGAGGACCTGACCGCGTTGCGTGGGGCGTCCGCGCCGGATTACGTGCGGCTGCTGCCGCCGCTGGATCCGTTCCTGCAGTCGCGCGACCGCGACCTGCTGGTCCCCGACCCTGCGCGGCAGAAGGAGGTCTGGAAGATCCTCGGCAACCCCGGTGCCGTCCTGGTCCGTGGCGACGTCGCCGGGGTGTGGCGGGCGAAGTCGGCAGGCCGTAAACGGCTGGCGGTGACGGTGCGGGGATTCGGCCGGATCGGCAGGGCCGAGCGGTCACTGCTCGCGAAGGAGGCCGAGCGGATGGCCGGTGTCCGCGGACTCACGGAGGCCGACGTGACGTACGAATCCTGACAAACCCCTACCTGGCCGGGGCACCGGCGGACCGGGAATAGACCCACGGCACCAGACGCTGAAGCAGATCAGTTGAAAGTTGAACGATCTAGGGAGGCGGCAGCCGTGCAGTTCGGCATCTTCACCGTCGGCGACGTGACCGTGGACCCCACCACCGGCCGGGCCCCCACCGAGCACGAGCGGATCAAGGCGATGACCGCGATCGCGCTCAAGGCCGAGGAGGTCGGACTCGACGTCTTCGCCACCGGGGAGCACCACAACCCGCCGTTCGTGCCGTCCTCACCCACCACGATGCTGGGCTGGATCGCCGCGCGGACCCAGAAGCTGATCCTGTCCACGTCGACCACGCTGATCACCACGAACGACCCGGTGAAGATCGCCGAGGACTTCGCGATGCTGCAGCACCTGGCGGACGGGCGGGTCGACCTCATGCTCGGCCGCGGCAACACCGGCCCGGTCTACCCGTGGTTCGGGCAGGACATCCGGCAGGGCATCCCGCTGGCGGTGGAGAACTACGCGTTGCTGCACCGGCTGTGGCGGGAGGACGCCGTGGACTGGGAGGGGCGGTTCCGTACGCCGCTGCAGGGCTTCACCTCCACGCCGCGGCCGCTGGACGACGTGCCGCCGTTCGTCTGGCACGGGTCGATCCGCAGCCCGGAGATCGCCGAGCAGGCCGCCTACTACGGTGACGGCTTCTTCGCCAACAACATCTTCTGGCCGAAGGGCCACTTCCGCCGGCTCATCAACCTGTACCGCACGCGCTACGCCCACTACGGCCACGGCGCGCCGGAGCAGGCGATTGTCGGCCTCGGTGGGCAGGTGTTCATGCGGGCCAACTCCCAGGACGCGGTCCGTGAGTTCCGGCCGTACTTCGACAACGCACCCGTCTATGGGCACGGGCCGTCGCTGGAGGAGTTCACCCGGGAGACGCCGCTGACCGTCGGCAGCCCGCAGCAGGTCATCGAGAAGACGCTGACCTTCGGCGAGACGTTCGGCGACTACCAGCGGCAACTGTTCCTGATGGACCACGCCGGGCTTCCGCTGAAGACCGTGCTGGAACAGCTCGACCTGCTCGGCGAACAGGTCGTGCCGGTACTGCGGGAGGAGTTCGCCAAGGGCTGCCCGGGCGGCGTACCGGAGGCTCCCACGCACGCGTCCCTGCTGGCTCGCCGCGCCGAGAGTGGTGAGCCCGACGAGTCCACCGTGTCCATCGAGTCCATCGAGAGCGCCGAGTCCGTCGAGAACACTCAGATCGTGAGGAGCTGATCCCGTGAACACCCGTACGCCCCTACGGCTCACGGTCGTTTCGGCCGGGCTGAGCGTCCCCTCGTCCACCCGGCTGCTGGCCGACCGGCTGACCGACGCGACCCGGCGGGCACTGGCCGACCGGGGGCGGGACGTCGAGGTCACGGTGGTCGAACTCCGCGACCTGGCCACCGACGTCGCCAACAACCTGGTGACCGGCTTCCCCTCGCGGCGGCTGACCGACGCCCTCGAGTCGGTGTCCTGGGCGGACGGCCTGATCGCCGTCACCCCGGTGTTCTCCGCCTCCTACAGCGGGTTGTTCAAGTCGTTCTTCGACGTCCTCGACAATGACGCGTTGACAGGGACGCCGGTGCTCGCCGCGGCGACCGGCGGGACGCCGAGGCACTCGCTCGCACTGGAGCACGCCCTCCGGCCGCTGTTCGCGTTCCTGCGGGCGGTCGTCGTACCCACTGCGGTGTACGCGGCCGCCGAGGACTGGGGCGGGCGCGGCGACTCCCTGGCCGAGGGACTGCCCACCCGGATCGACCGCGCCGCGGGTGAACTCGCCGACCTGCTGGCCGGCCGAGCACGCGGAGAGGCGCGCAGCGTCGACGACGGACGGGCGAACGGCGCTGTTCACGCCGCGGACGACCTACGTGCCGCGGAGGAGACCGTCGTTCCGTTCGAGCAGTACCTGGCCGCGCTCAGACCCGAATAGACCACCACAGCCAGCCGTCAGCCACCCGCCCCGTAAGAACTCCGGAGGACCGCGATGACCGACAGGTTCAACACCTTCCGCCCCGACGGCGAGGCCACCGCCGACCGCTGGGCCGGGGCGCTCCACCTCTTCGACCAGGCCGACAAGGCCGACCTGGCTGACCTGGCCGTCCTGGCTGACCAGGCCGGCCGGACGGCTCAGCATGTCGGCTTGGCCGACCAGGCCGAGGAGGCGGCTGCGAACCGGTGGAAACGCGCCGGCCTGATGTTCGAGGAACGCCGGTACATCGAGACCGCACGCCTGCTGGCCGGACTCGTCGAGGAGTTCCCTCGTCATACCTCTGCTCGGCTCCTGCTCGCCCGTGCGTACTACCACTCCGCTCAGCTCAACCGCGCTGAGGAGCAACTGCGCACGCTGATCGACCAGGACCCGGTCGAGCCGTACGCACATCTGTTGCTGGGCAGAGTTCTGGAACGCCAGAACCGTCGTGACGAGGCCGCGACCTGGCTGCGCAGAGCGGACGCCTTCACCGCCGACGCATAACTGCCGGATGGTTCCGTCCTGTGGATCAGGGTCGCCACCCGGGCTCTGATCCACAGGACGCCTTGAATTACACCCGTAGTCGATTCACCTTGTGGACAACGAGTTCTTGTCGGTGGTTGCCGATAGCATTCGATCATGTCTTCGAGCAGCTGGGATATCCCGGCCGGTGGTGCCGCCGGTCGGGTCCAGGCTGCGCTCGACCTGTTGGACCCGGCTCTCGACTCGGCGTGGGTGACGCCGAAGGGCTTCCTGGGCGCGGAGGAGGTCGGTTCGCTGATCGCGCAGGTGCGGGCGAAGAAGGCCCGCCTCGAAGCACTCGAACTGGCGCTGGTGCGCCAGGCCGAGGCCTGCGACATCGGCAAACTCACCGGCGCGCCCAACGCGACCGTCTACCTGCGCACCGCGCAGCGGATGAGTCAGCACGAGTCCTCCGCGACCGTCGGTCTCGCCCGTGACCTCGACAAGGAGGCCCGGTTGACCGGGGAAGCGCTGGCGGCGGGTGTGGTGTCGGTGCGGCAGGCGCAGGTCATCGCCGACGCGATCAAGAAACTCCCCGAGTACGTGGGCCTGGACGAACGCCACCAGGCCGAGGAGTTCCTGATCGAGGCGGCCCGGTTCGCCAACCCCGACGAGCTACGGGTGCTGGGCGAGAAACTGCTGGAACGGATCGCGCCGGAAGAGTACGACCGGCTCATGCGGGAGGAGCTGGAACGCAAGGACCGCAAGGCCGAGCAGAAACGGTCCCTGCGCTACGTCCCCAACGGGATTCCGCAATCGGAGTCGGTGCACATCACCCTGCCCGCGTGGGAGATGGAACTGCTCCGCAAAATCATCGAACCCCTCGCCGAACCCGTCAAAGGAGCCGAGCCGGACAGGCGGCCCATCGACCAACGCCGAGGCGACGCGTTCGCCGAAGCCCTCGGCCTGCTCGCCGCCGCCGCGACCGCACCCGTCCGCGGTGGCAGACCGCCCCAGGTCGCCGTCACCATCCCCTTCGAGACCCTGCTGAAGGGCACCGGTGCCGGAACCATCGACGACACCGCAACCATCATCCGGCCCAGACCCTGCACCTGCCCCTGCACAGACCCCAAATACGCCACCACCAAGAGAACCAACAGCACCAAGAACGCTGATGACACCGGCGTTCCGAAGCCGGAGGAGGCAGGAGGTCAGAACGAAGGCCAAGCCGGTAAGGAGAAACGGCGATCACCCGGCACCGGCTCGCTCACAGACGGGATACCGCCACCGCGAGCACCCGGGCAGCACCCACAACCGAACACTGAAACCGACCCGGAACCCCGTCCCCGAACGGATTCCCACGACGCCGACCCGGGGACCGAGCGGGGAGCCGACCCCGACCAGGTGGCCGCGGGGCCGCAGGCTGCTGTCGATCCGCACGACGGCTGCCCGACGTGTGGAGGCGGCGGATCAGCCCGCTACCTCGGCACCGACGGCAGACCCATCTCCGCCGCCACCGTGCGCAGGCTTGCCTGCGAAGCCGACCTCATCCCCGTCGTCCTAGCCGGCGACGGGCAAGTCCTCGACCTCGGGCGCTCCGACCGGTTCTTCAAAGAGCACCAACGGCGTGCGCTGGCCATCCGCGACGGGAGCCACTGCCACTTCCCCGGCTGCCAGATTCCGGAGCCGCGCTGTATTACGCACCACATGACCGCCTGGGACCACGGCGGACCCACTGACCTCGCCAACGGCGTACTCCTGTGCCGCTACCACCACACCACCGTCCACCACAAAGGCTGGCACGTCCGCATGGGCACCCACGGCCACCCCGAATACGTACCCCCGGAATGGTCCGACCCGCAACGACGAATCCTCCGGCCGTGAAACGGCGAACGTGCACAGGGATTCCGGCGTCACTCGCCGGTCGCGCCGTCGGCAAGCTCGCGGGCGACGTCGAGGTGGCCCGCGTGCCGGGCGTACTCCTGCAGCACGTGGAAGAGGATCCAGCCCATCGACGGCTGGGCGTCGACGTCCGCAGGAAACCGGCCACCGAGCGCGGACAGGTCCGAGAGCGCCGCGCCGGCCACGATCTCCCGGGAACGCGCCACCTGCGCGCGGAATGCCGCCAACAGGTCGTGCACGGACTCCTCCGGGCCCACCCGCCACTGCCCGTCCGGCCCGTCGTCTGCCCACGGGTCGGCGAGCTCCTCGGCCAGGAAGCCCCAGACCAGCCAGCGGCGTTCGACGTGGGTGAGGTGCTTGAGCAGCTGGAGCGGCGTCCAGCCGGAAGGAAGCCGGCTGGTTCGCAGCTCCTCCTCCGACAGGCCGTCGAGCTTGCGGAGCACGACGTCGCGGTAGTAGTCGAGGTAGCCGACCAACAGGTCACGCGGATCGGCCAGAGCGTAGTCAGGCTCGGAAGGTTCACTCACGAGCCAGACCCTAGCCATCCCCGCCCAACGAGGACCGCCGGAGTTCCGCTGGCGGTGTCCTCCGGTAGGCGGCGGTACACCGGCGTCAACCCGACCTTGCGGCCGGTGTCAGCCGAGGCCGACCGTGCGGCCCTGCGCGGCCGAACGCAGGATCGCCTCGGCGACCTCGACGATCGCCAGCCCCTCCCGCATTCCCACCACGTCGCCGCCATCCCGGCCATCCCGGCCATCCCCGCCACCCGTGCCCGGGTCCACGTCCACGTCCAGGTTCGCGCCGGCTCCGTCCCGGTTGCGCAGGATCGCGTCCCGAAACGCCGTGAGCTCGGTTCGCAGCGGCTCCGGTTTGGGAATGGCGTACCGGATCATGTCGCCCTCGGTCACCCCGCGGAACGACGCCATGGTCTCCCACTCCAGCGGGCGGACACCGTTGGCGTGGAACGTCAGGTCGGCCGCGATCGTGTCCGCGACGAACGCGCCGCGTTCGCCGGTGACCACCGTGACACGTTCCTTCATCGGGGACAGCCAGTTGACCAGATGGTTGACCACCGTGCCGTCGTCGAGCTGGCCGACCACCGCCACCAGGTCCTCGTACTCCCGACCGCTCTTGTGCGCCGTGCGCGCCGACACCGACAGGTAACGCCCCCGGGTGACCCACGCGGTGGAGTCGATGTCGTGAGTGGCGAGGTCCTTGATCACGCCGACGTCGGCGATCCGGTTGGGGAAGGGCCCCTGCCGGCGGGTGATCACCTGGTAGATCTCGCCGAGTTCGCCGTGGTCGAGGCGGCCCCGGAGGGCCTGCAACGCCGGGTTGTAGCGCTCGATGTGCCCGACACAGCCGACCAGCCCCTGCGTCTCGAACGCCGCGGCCAGCTTCTCCGCGCCCTCCACCGTCCTCGCCAGCGGCTTCTCCACCAGGGTGTGCACCCCGGCGGCGGCGAGCACCAGACCCACCTCCTCGTGGAACGCGGTGGGTACGGCGACCACACACAGGTCGATGCCCGCGGCGACCAGCTTCTCCACGCCCGGAAGCACCTCCATCCCGCCCGCCACACCGTGCGGGTCTCCACCGGGGTCGGCGACCGCGACCAGCTCCACGCCGTCCAGCGACCGCAGCACCCGCGCGTGGTGGCGGCCCATCATGCCCAGGCCCAGCAGCCCGGCCCGCAGCGCGCTCATCCGGACACCGCCCTGGTCACCTCGGTCGCGACCTGGGCGAGGTCGCGGTCGGACAGGCCCGGATGCACCGGCAACGAGATCGCCTCCCGGCAGGCCCGCTCGGTCTCCGGCAGCTCGACGCCACGTCCGGAGCCGACGGCGTACGACGGAAGCCGGTGGTTCGGGATCGGGTAGTAGACACCGGTGCCCACCCCCGCCTGGGCGAGCCGCGCCTGCACGCCGTCCCGGTCGGGTACCCGCACGGTGTACTGGTGGTAGACGTGCTCGGCGTCCCCGGCCACCCGCGGAGTGACGAGGCCGTCGACCCCGGCGAGCTGGGCGTCGAGGTAGCCGGCGTTGGCTCGGCGCTGCTTGGTCCAGCCCTCGACCCGGGCCAGCTGGACCCGCCCGATCGCGGCCGCCACGTCGGTCATCCGGGCGTTGAAGCCGACGAGCTCGTTCTCGTACCGGCGTTCCATGCCCTGGTTGCGCAGCAGCCGCACCGTGCGGGCGAGGTCCTCGTCCGCACACACCACCATGCCGCCCTCGCCGGTGGTCATGTTCTTGGTGGGGTAGAAGCTGAACGCGCCGAAGGCGCCGAACGCACCCACCGGGCGACCGCCCCAGCGCGCAAGGTGGGCTTGACAGGCGTCCTCGAAGATCCCCAGTCCGTAGCGGTCGGCGATCCGGATCAGCGCGGTCAGGTCCGCCGGGTGGCCGTAGAGGTGCACCGGCATGATCCCGACCGTGCGGGCCGTCACCGCGGCCTCGACCGCCGCGGGATCCAGGCAGAAGTGGTCGGGTTCGATGTCGGCGAACACCGGCGTCGCCCCGGTCAGCGCGACGGAGTTGGCGGTGGCAGCGAACGTGAACGACGGCACGATCACCTCGTCGCCCGGTCCGACACCAGCCGCCAGCAGGCCGAGGTGCAGTGCGCTCGTACCCGCGTTCACCGCCACGCACGGCCGGTCGTCGACCAGCACCGAGAACTCCTGCTCGAACGCGGCGACCTCCCGGCCCTGCACCAGCATGGCGCTGGCGAGCACCCGGTCTACCGCGGCGCGTTCCTCCGCACCGATCATCGGCATCGCGGCCGGGATCGGATCGGGCAGTACGTCGCCCGGCGCCCCTCCGCGTACCGCTCCGTTGCTGCTCACGTCATCGACCCCCGTGGTCGTCTCGGCCCGCGCTCGTACTGCCCGTCCTGCTAGTCCTCGCGGCCCCGGCGGCCCTCGCGCTTCCCGTCGTGCACGTCCTCACGCAGGAGACCCCCGCGCTCGGTGTAGGTGGCGCCCGTACGCGGACACAGCCAGCGTCCGGCGCCCTTGTCCTCCAGTCGTACCCCCGCACGGCCGACCCACCCGACCCTGCGCGCGGGCACTCCGGCCACCAGCGCGAAGTCCGGGATGTCGCGTACGACGACTGCCCCCGCGGCCACCATCGCCCACCGGCCGACAGTCACCGGCGCGACGCACACCGACCGGGCACCGAGGGAGGCGCCCTCGCGGACCGTCACCCCGACCGCCTCCCAGTCGGCGGCGCGTTTGAGCGTGCCGTCCGGGTCGACCGAACGCGGGTACTGGTCGTTGGTCAGCACCACCGCGGGCCCGACGAAGACCCCGTCCTCCAGCACCGCCGGCTCGTACACCAGCGCGTGGTTCTGCACCTTGACCCGGTCACCGATCCGGACGCCGGCGCCGACGTAGGCGCCGCGGCCGACGATGCAGTCCGTGCCGAGCACGGCGTTCTCCCGGATCTGCGCCAGGTGCCACACCGCGGTCCCGTCGCCGAGCCGCGCCGTCTCGTGCACGTCGGCGGACTCGGCGACTGAAAGTGTTGCCATGAACTCAGAGCGTAACCATCTCGGTTCATTCCGGGGCGGCGACGCGCATCACCTTCCGGATCGCCTCCACGGTGTCGTCGATCTCCCGCTTGGTCAGCGTGGGATGCACCATCAACATCAGCGACGTCTCACCGAGTTCGCGGGCCACCGGCAGCGGATGCTCGGGCCGGCCAACCCCGTCGAACGCCTTCTCGCGGTAGATCTCCGCGCAGGCACCCTGCAGGCACGGCACACCCTCCGCCTCGATCGCGGTCATCACCGCGTCCCGGTCCCATCCGGGCGCCAGGCGTTCGGGCCGGACGAAGGCGTAGTACTTGTAGTACGCGTGCCGCACGTCCGACGGCGGGACCGGCACCCGCAGCCCCGGCACGTCGGCCAGGCCCTCGTCCAGCACCGCCGCGAGCGCGCGCCGGCGTTCGGACCACGACGGCAACCGGGCCAGCGCCCGCCGGCCCTGCGCGGCCTGCACCTCGGTCATCCGGGCGTTGGTGCCGAACGACTCGTGCAGCCACCGGAACCCCGGCGGGTGCGTCCGCTCGTACACCGCGGCGAAGCTCTTGCCGTGGTCCTTGCGTTCCCACACCGTGCGCCAGATCTCCTCGTCGCCCGTGGTCACCGCGCCGCCCTCGCCAAGCGTGGTGATGATCTTGTCCTGGCAGAACGACCACGCCGCCACGTGTCCCAGCGTCCCGACCGACCGGCCGGCCAGCCGCGCGCCGTGCGCCTGCGCGCAGTCCTCGACCACCACCAGGTCGTGCCGGGCGGCCAGGGACATCAACTCCGCCATCGGCGCCGGCCAACCGCCCAGGTGCACCGGAATCACCGCCCGGGTCCGCGGCGTACGGACCGCGTCCACGGTGGCCGCGGTGAGCGTCTGGCTCACCAGGTCGATGTCGGCGACCACCGGCCGCGCGCCGACCGCCACCACGGCGCTGGCGGTGGCCACGAACGTCCGCGCGGGTACGACCACCTCGTCGCCCGGGCCGATCCCGACCGCCTGCAGGGCGAGCTCGAGCGCGACGGTTCCGTTGGACAGCGCCACCGCGTACGGCGCACCGACGGCGGCCGCGAACTCGTGTTCGAACGCCCTTCCCTCCACGCCCGTCCAGTAGTTGACCCGGCCCGACCGGAGCACCCGCACCGTCGCCTCGATCTCGTCCTCGGCGAACACGGGCCATGGTGGGAACGCCGCCGTGCGAACAGGGGTGCCACCCGCGACCGCGAGAGCATCTCCGGAGGTGGCAGAGGTGGCAGACGTGCCGAACGTGCCGAACATGCGCGTTCAGCCTCCCAGGGTGGGTATAGGTCGGACAGGATCGCCCCGCCGACCACGTGGGGTACGGGTGGCGACGCCGACCGTGGACGAACCGTCCGGGCCGGCCGTAGCCGCCCACCCCTCTCGTCCCCGCATCCCCGCGCCGTCGAACGGGCCGGAGCATGGGAGTTCGCGCCCGACCGGGAAGGGCTGCCAGGTGCGACTCTGCCGGATTCCCTCAGCGGGGGAATGTGGACGCTGGGACCGGGGCCACAAATGAAGAACGGGTTCCTGACCGAATCGCCACTCATCGGCTGGACACGTCGTCCAGCAGGGCTTCCAGTCGCGTCGCCATGATCGAGCGCGAGACGTGCCGTTCCACGTACTCGCGGCCGCGTGCACCCATCCGCGCCCGCTCGTCCGCGCCCCGGTCACCCAGGTCGCGGAGCGCGGCGACCAGCGAGGGCAGCGAGGGCTCACCCGGCTCGGCCGAGCCGCGCACCGCGCAGCCGGCCTCGACCAGCCGGCGTTCCAGTTCGCCGCCGACGTTGGTGACGACCGGGAGCCCCGCCGCGAGGTAGTCGTACAGCTTGTTCGGGCTCAGCGCCTCCTTGAACAACTCCGCCTGGGCGAGCGTGTGCAGCCCCACGTCGGCGGCGACGAACACGTTCGCGAGCTGCTCCTTCGGCACCGCGGGCAGGAACCGCACGTTGCCGATGGCCTCCTCGCCCGCCCGGGTGACCAGCCGCGCCTTGTCCAGCCCGTCCCCGACCAGGACGAACGTGCAGCCGGGCAGCTCGCCGGCCGCGTCCAGGATCAGGTCGAGGCCGTTGGCCGGGCCGTGCGCCCCGGCGTAGACCGCGACGAAGCCGTCCGCGCCGAGTTCGGCGCGCGCCTTGTCCCGCGACACGGTGGCCACGAAGTCGACGGGATCGGCGCCGTTGCTGATCAGTACGACCCTCTCCGGTCGTACGCCGAAGGCCGCGAAGTGGTCCTGCCAGCCGTCGGCGACGGCCACGATCGCGTCCGCGGACCGGTAGACGAACCTCTCCAGGGCGACCAGCATCCGGTGCGTCCGGGAGCCGTCCGCAAGGTAGCCGAGCTCCACCATCGACCGCGGCCACAGGTCCCGGATCTCCACGACGAGCGGAACCCGCCGCAGCCGCGCCAGCAGCCAGCCGGCCAGCGGGGTGAGCAGCGGCGGGGACGACGCGTACACCACGTCGTACCGGCCCGACCGTAGTCCGGCGACAGTTGCACCCACCGCGTACGTCAGCCAGTTCAGCACCCGGCCGGGGCCGTTGGACTCGTAGTTCGGGACGGGGACGGTCACGAACGCCGGCGACCGGCTGGAGAAACGTTCCCGGGTGGTGTAGTTGCGGTTGCCGGCCACGATGCGGTGGGACCAGCGCGAGAGGCGGCCGAACAGCTCCACGTGGCGGGTGCCGCCGCCCTGCGACCGCGGGAGGGCGGACTGGTTGAGGACCAGTACCCGCCGGGACGTCGAGGGACTCTGGGAACGCCGGGAACGCCGGGAACGCTGGGAACTCCGGGAACGCTGGGGACTCTCGCCTCGGCTCATGAGGGTGCTCGGCTTCCCGAAAGGCGCGGACGTGGTCGCGGCCGGTCCACCTCGGGCGGCCCACGGCGAGTCCGGCGAGGCGCGATCCCGCGGCGGGTCCGCCGCAGGCTCAGCCGACGGGTGCGCGCGCGCCTGGCTGCACCGTCGCCGGCCGGCATGAGGTAGATGACGGCCACCGCCAGCAACATGCCGTGGGTGAGGAAGACCGTCAGCATGGCGGTGTTCGACACGCTGAACGCCGACTGCGCGAGGGCGGCCAGAGCCATGCCGGCCGGCAGGCCGCGGGCGGCACTGTCGGCGAAGTGCAGCACCGCGGCGAGGATGCCGGTGAACACGAAGACGCCCACCAACCCGAAGTTGGCGTAGGCGTCGGCCCAGAGGTTGGCGTTGGCGCTCGTCTCCGGATTCCCGTAGAAGACCTGGCCGATCAGGAACGGCGGCTTCAGGTCGTACGGATAGTCCACCCAGTGCGACAGAACGCCGTAGCCCAGGTGTCCCTTGGGGTTCTGCAGGAAGAACTCGAAGTGGTACTTCGTGTTGACCGCGCTGGTGAGCACCATCCGGCGGACCAGGATCGACGACAGGCCCCACCCGCCGCGGGCGAAGTCGATCGCGGTCACCGCGAACACCCCGCATCCGGCCAGGACACCGACGCGCCGGCCGATCCGGGCGAGGTCGGTCGTCCGCGCCAGCACCACCACCCCGGCGGCCAGCAGCGACGAGAACAGCAACTGCTTGAAACCGGTGATCGAGACGAGGTACAGCTCGGTGAGCACACCCAGGGCGGCCCAGCCCCAACGCCTGGTCATCAGGCCGCGGGCGATGGCGACCGGCGCGATCACGTTGCCGAGCCAGGGAACGACGTACACCGCGATCTTGGGAACCTCGCCGAAGGAGTCCCGGTAGGTGTCACGGACCTCGTAGATCTCCGACAGCGACACCAGCCGCAGGTGCAGGCCGTAGTAACCGACGACGACACCGGTCATCACCAGCCAGAGCAGGGCGTACGCCGGCCAGTAGACCCGCGCCGGGATCGCCGGCGGGCGGAACGTCCACAGCGGTACGGAGTAGATCCCGCCCAGCAGCCAGAACGCGGCGGCCACCCCGCCGACCATCAGCCACACCGCCGTGGACAGGTCCGTGGTGAACATCGGCAGGACGTGCACCGGGGCCACCACGACCAGGAACAGCATCCAGTACACGATCGCGGAGGGGCGCTCCCACGACAGCGGAAGCCGCCGCGCGCACAGCAGGTAGGTCGGCGCCACCGCGATTCCGACCAGCGGGTTGGGCGCCACCTTCTCGAACCCGAGGTAGGCGAACGCCGGCGCGATCACCAGGTAGTGGCACGCCATCAGGCCGAGCGCGTAGACCGCGAGCCAGGCCACCGTGCGGCCACCAGCCCGTGGCACGCCGCGCGACAGCGGCCGGTCGCCCGGGTGGCGGCGCCGCGGGATGCGCACCCGCCGGGTACGCGGGCCGGAGTTCGGCCGGCCGTTCCCGATCCGGTCGGACGTACGCGGCCCGGAGGTCTCCCGATCCGCCGCCCGCGGCCCGGTCGCTGCACTAGGCACGGCGCATCACCCACCAGACCAGCGCCAGGACGCCGCCGTAGGAGAACACCAGCACCCCCGCGTAGGCGGCCACGCCGGCCAGGTCGGAGCCCCCGAGCAGCCACACCAGCCACGGCACCCCGATCACCAGCACCAACCGGACGGCCTCCCAGCCCAGCGCGAGGCCCTGGCGTTCCACCAGGTTGAGGACGTTGGAGACCGGGCTGGCCACGAACTGCGCGAGGAACGCCAGCGCCAGCAGTTGGGCGTACGCCCCGGCGCGTTCCCACTGCGCGCCGAACACCCAGCCGAACGCCCACGGCCCGACCAGTGACAAGACGATCGCCGGTCCGGCGCCGAGCAGCGCGAGCCGGCGTACGGCCAGCCAGGTGAGCCGGGGCAGCTCGCCGGTCGCGTCGCGCCGGGCGCTCGCGCCCCGGCCCAGGAACACCTGCGCCACCGCCTGCCCGACCACCGTGGCCGGCAGGGCGAGCAGCCGGGTGGTGAACGCCAGCCAGCCGGTGGGGTTCTGGCCGTACGTCAACGAGAACAGGACGTACGGCGCGTACTGTCCGGTGTTGTTCAGCAGCGCCGTCCACGTGGTGAGCAGCGGGAACCTGCGGAAGCGGCGAACCGCCGCGCGGACCTGCCCGGCCGTCACCGGCTCCCGCCGGCCCGCGACCGGAGCCGGGAACAACCCGCCGCGGGCGATCGACGCCAGGCCGGCGGCCCGGCCCACGCCCATGCCGAGCAGCAACCCCAGCGGTGCCAGCCCGGCGAACCCGAAGCCGAGCTGCGCTCCGGCCGTGCCGACGCCCTGCAGGGCGTTGCGCCCGGCGATGTCGCGGTACCGCTGGTTGCGGACGAGCACCGCACTCACCAGCTGGAACACCGCGATCACCGCCACGGTCGGCGGCACCAGCCACCACGCCGCCCGCAGGCCGGCCAGCGTGGGGTTGACCGCCCACAGCCCCGCACCGGCCACGCCCAGCAGCCAGATCGCGACCGCCACCACGACCGTGCCGGCCAGCCCGGCCCGCAACACCGCGCGGGTCTCGGCGTCGTCGCGCGCCAGCGGGATGGCGAGGTCCATGCGCAGGCCGGCCAGCACCGCGCCGATCGAGACGACACCGGTGAAGATCTGCAGGAGGGCGAAGTCGGCCGGGCTGTAGAGGCGGGCGAGGACGGGAGCGGCGGCGATCAGCAGCCCCTGGCCGAGGACCGCGCCGAGGACGATCTCCGCCACCCCGCGCCGGGCACCGGTCCGCCGGGGCACGGTGCGCGCACCGTCCACGCCGGGCTCGGTCACGGCCGTTCGTACCGGCGCGGCACCGGCCGCGGGGAGGTCGGACGTCACGCGGTCGGCGCCACTCATGGGGCTCTGGCGGCGCGCAGGTCGGCGGGCAGCAGGCTGTCGTACAGCGCCAGCAGCTTCGCCGCCTCCGGCCCGAAGGAGTACCGCTCGTACACCGCCTTGCGTCCGCGCCGGCCCATCGCCGCCGCCTCCACCGGGTCCGACAGCAGCCGCGACACCGCCTCCGCGGCCGCCCGGCCGTCCTCGGGGTCGACGGTGACGCCGGCCTCCGCCTCGTCGAGGATCTGCTTCCACAGCGGGAAATGGGATGCCACCACCGGCATCCCCTCGGCCATGTACTCGAACATCTTCGTCGGGAGGTTCCGTTTGTACGCCTCCGGCCCGACCTGCAGGATCAGGCCGACGCGGGACTCACCCAGCAGCTCGCGGACGCGCTTCGGCGGCTGCACGCCGACGTACTCGATCAGCCCGGCGAGTTCCGGCTCGGCCAGCCGTGCCTCCAGGTCCGGCGGCATGAACGTCCCGATCAGGGTCAGCCGCTCGCCGTGCCGGGGGCCGGCGATCCGGGCCACGTCGAGCATGGCCGACAGCCCGCGCAGGTCCGACAGCCCGCCGACGTAGACGATCCCGCGCGGCCGTCGGTCGTACGGGATCTCCGCCGGGCGCTCGGCGTCCGCCTCCTGGCCGACGTCCGGCCGGTCGGTCGGGTCGTCGCCGGGCAGGATCGGGAAGTTGTTCACCACCACCATCCGGCGCGCGCCGGCGTAGACGCTCTCGACCAGCGGCGACGCGGCCACCACCGCGGTCACCCCTCGGCCGGCGAGGCTGACCAGGATCCTGGTGGCGCCGGCCACCAGAGGACGTAGCCGGGGCGGGATCCAGGGCTTGGCCAGGATCTGCGCGGGCAGCGGCTCGTGCGCGTCGAAGACGACGTTGCGCCCGTACGCCCGCAAAGCCATCGCCAGCGGGACGAGTTCGGGGTCGTGGAAGTGGTAGACGTCCGCGTCGTGGGCCAGCAGCGGGCGGAACAACCTCCAGACCCCGACGGTCATCCGGGCGGCCCGGCCGGACAGCCGCGGCACCGGCACCACGCGTACGCCGTCCTGCTCGTACGGCGCGTCGTGGAGCCCGTCGGTGCGGGCGTACAGCACGACGTCGTAGCCGGCCGCGGCGAGCGTACGACACTCCTTGTGGAAGATCCGGATGTCGGTGGCGGCATGGACCGTCGACACGTGCACGGCCCTGGGCCGGCGGACCGCGCAGGTGTGCGCGTCGACGGCTCGCGGGTGGGACGCGGGGTTCGCGGTCATCGCCTCGTCCAGATGGTGGTGGTCAACGGGTCCGCTCCGTCCACAGGTCTCGCGTCGGCCCCGGGGAGGTCCGCACCCCATGCACTTCTCCCCCGGCCGGGCGTACGAGTAAACGACGCCCGCCCCGCGTACAGTACGTGTCCACTCCGGTACGCTGCGTCAAACCCGGCCACTTCGGTGAGCCCGTCACCGCCGCGCGGTGCGAGCCCGCGGCATGCAGGAAGAACGTCCGGCGAGCCGGCCCGATTCGGACCACAGCCACGGGACAGGAGTCTCATGCTCCTCGCCCGAGATCGGTCCCACCTCGCGCCGGGCTTCACCGCCGGATACCGACAAGGACCGCCCAGGAAGGTTGCGCCGGTGGAGTTGCGAGAGTGTCTCCGACTGATCCGCACGCAGTGGAAGTTGTTGCTGGTGTGTGTGGTGGTCACGGTGGTCGTCGCGGCGATCGTCGTCCTGCGTACGACGCCGACGTACGAGTCCACCGCGACCCTGTTCGTCAGCGTCACGCCGCAGGACGACTCCACGACCAGCGCCTACCAGGGCAGCCTGTTGTCGCAGCAGCGTGCGCGTTCCTACGCCGACCTCGTACGCGGCGATGCGGTCACCACCGCCGTGGTGAAGAAGCTCCGGCTGCCCATGTCGGCCGCGGAGCTGAGCTCACACATCTCCGCCCGGGTGCTCCCGGACACCATCCTGCTCGAGATCACCACCACGGACACCGACCCGGCCCGCGCCCAGCGGATCAACGAGGCCGTGTCCCGCCAGTTCGTGGTGTTCGCCAAGGACCTCGAACGCCCGGACGCCCGATCGCCGTCCCCGCTCCGGGCGACCGTCGTCGACTCCCCGAGCCGGCCGGATTCGCCGGTGGCGCCGCAGCCGGTGCGCACCCTGGCGCTCGGCCTGCTCGCCGGCCTCGTGCTCGGTGCCGGTGTCGCCCTGCTGCGCGAACTGACGGACCGCACCATCAAGAACACCGACGCGCTCAACGCCTGGACCGGAGCGCCGAACCTCGGCGTCATCCCCCACGACCCGCAGGCACAGGCCAAGCCGCTGGTGGTCCACCTGGAGCCGCGCTCGCTCCGGTCGGAGTCCTTCCGGCAACTGCGTACCAACCTGCAGTTCGTCGATGTCGACCGGCGGCCGAAGCGCATCGTCGTCACCAGTTCGGTGCCCGCGGAGGGCAAGACCACGACGACCTGCAACCTGGCCATCACCCTCGCCCAGGCCGGCCGGCGGGTGGTGCTGGTCGAGGGTGACATCCGCCGCCCCCGGCTGGCGGAGTATCTCGGGGTGGAGGGTGCGGTCGGCCTGACCAGCGTCCTGGTCGGGCGGATCGCGGCCGAGGACGCGCTGCAGCCGTGGGGCGACATCCCCCTGGAGGTGCTGGCCGGCGGCCCAGTGCCGCCGAACCCGAGCGAACTCCTGCAGTCCCGGGCCATGGAGTTGCTGCTCGGCGACCTCGAACGCCGCGCGGACGTCCTCCTCGTCGACGCGCCGCCGCTGCTTCCGGTGACCGACGCCGCGATCCTGGCCCGGATGGCCGACGGCGCTGTTCTCGTAGTCCGTCACGGCAGCACCACCGCCGACCAGGTGGACATCGCGGTCGGCAACCTCGCCAAGGTCGACGCGCGGCTGCTGGGCACGGTGCTCAACATGGCGCCCACCAGGGGGCCGGACGCACGGACGTACGGCTACGGATACGACTACGGCCGCGACGCGGTGGTCGAGGAGGTCGTCGACGACGGCGTGGAGAGCGTGGTGGGCGTCCGGTCGCGGACCACGGGTTAGCCGGCCGGGACGGCCTGGCTGGAGGGCGATGGCGAGGCGCCCTGCGGAGACTGCCGGCCCCACGGCGCTCGGGTCCACTGCCGGCCGGCGTCGGTGGTGACCCAGACGGCCTCTCCCCTGACGAGGTAGGCGCGATCGCCGTCGGCGGAGATGTCGGGACGATCCCCGCTTCGCGCCTCGTCACCGGACACGCAGGCCATCAGCTTCCAGCTCCGCCCACCGTCGGTGGTGCGGTTGACCAGCACTCCGTCACAGTTGGGGACGCCGGTGCGAGCGACCAGCCCGGTTCGTTCGTTCACGAAGTCCAGGTCGGCACCCCCCTTCACGTTCCCGCGCCGGCTCCATGTTGCGCCGCCGTCGCCGGTCGCCATCACCTCGCCGCCGTCGCACAGGACGAACGCCCGCCGTGACGACAGCGTGCTGAACCCGACCACGTCGACACCCTTCTCGCAGGGGACCACGGCGTCGCCGGTGGGTGCGTGCAGCCGGGGCGCGGATCTGGGCTCGAGGTACCAGTTGCCGCTGGTGCCGTCCAGCCTGGTCCAGGTCCGGCCGGCGTCGGTGGTGACGTACGTCGCGAGCTTGCGACAGTCGGCGTCCGCGCCGATCAGGGACGTGTTCCGCGCGTCCTTCGTGATCAGCCGGACGATGACCTCGGCCGGACGTATGTCGGCGAGGTCGAAGGTCCGGCCACTGTCGGTGGACAGCTGCAGGGTCGCCCCGCCCCGGCCGCATTTACCGGTCGTCGCCCGGGCGACGGCGGCGCCCGCGCCGATGTCGACCAGCGCGCGGGACCGGACGGGCGGGCTCGCGGGCGCGCTGGTGGGCGAGGGCCCCGGAGTCGCCGGGGGTTCCTCCCCGGGCGACGGGGAGCCGGCCGAGTTGTCCGTAGCCGAGTTGTCCGTCTTCGAGTTCTGCGTGACCGTCCCGAGGACCGACTCACCGGCCGAGTGCCGGATCGCCATCGTGACGAACATCGCGTCCGCCACCACGAGCCCGGCCAGTCCAGTGACTGCCACCATGCCCTTCCACCGCATGTGTGGTGCATTCCCGGGATACGAAAACCCGACACCTCGGTCGGCACGACCGGGTCACCCGCTAGCCTGACCGCCGTCCGGCGGTCATCCGCGTCCGCGCACGCCAGCCCACGACCGGATGCCCGCAACCCCCACCTCGACGAAGGGGAGTTCAGCGACCGTGGCCCGCGTCATGCTCGTCTACGGCACCCGGCCGGAGGCCATCAAGATGGCTCCCGTCGTCCGGGCACTCGGTGAGTCCGCCGACATCGAACCAGTCGTCGCCGTGACCGGCCAGCACCGCGAGATGCTGGACCAGGTGCACGAACTCTTCGACATCACCCCCGACCACGACCTGGCGATCCTCGCCGCGCGGCAGACCCTGGGGCAGGTGACCACCCGCGCCCTGACCGGGCTCGAACCCCTCGTCGCCGAGATCGCACCGGACGCGGTGGTGGTCCAGGGCGACACCACGACGACGTTCGCGGGCGCGCTCGCGGCGTTCTACGCGCAGGTCCCGGTGGTCCACCTCGAGGCGGGCCTGCGCACCGACAACCGCTACTCGCCGTTCCCGGAGGAGATCAACCGCCGGCTCACCACCGAGCTCGCGACCCTCCACCTGGCGCCCACGCGGACCAACCGTGCCCACCTGGAGGCCGGCGGGGTGGCGCCGGAGGCGATCACCGTCACCGGCAACACCGTCATCGACGCGTTGTTCGAGGTCGCCGGGCGCCGGCCCGCCTACACCGACCCCGACCTCGCCCGCACGGTCGACGCGGCGGCGGCCACCGGCCGGCGGCTGGTGGTGGTCACCGCCCACCGCAGGGAGTCGTGGGGCGAGCCGATGCGGGACTCCTTCCGCGCCGTCGCCGAGGTCGCCCGGGCGCACCCGGACACCGACTTCGTGTTCCCCGTGCACCGCAACCCGGTGGTCCGCGACGTGGCGGCGGCCGAACTCGGCGCCGAACCCAACGTGCTGCGCACCGAGCCGCTGTCGTACGCGGAGTTCGCGCACCTGCTCGGCAGCGCCCACCTGGTGGTCACCGACTCCGGCGGCGTCCAGGAGGAGGCACCCAGCCTGGGCAAGCCGGTGCTGGTCCTGCGCGACACCACCGAACGCCCCGAGGCCGTGACCGCCGGCACGGTGCGGTTGGTCGGCACGGACCGGGCGACCGTCCGCGACGCGCTCACCGAACTCCTCGACGACGAGCGGGCGTACGCCGCGATGGCGGGCGCGGTCAACCCCTACGGCGACGGCAAGGCGGCCGCCCGCAGTGTCGCGGCGATCGAGGAACTTCTCGGGCTGGGTGTACGGCTGCCCGACTTCACCGGCTGAGCACACTCACCGTTCGACGCCTCGCCAGGCACCGCGGCTGTCCACCACCTCGGCACCGGCGAGGTGTTCGGGCTCGATCCCGGCGAACTCGTCGTGGTCGACCAGCAACGCGAGCACCCCGGCCCGTTCGAGCGCGGCGGGGGCACCGACCAGCTTCACCCGGTCGTACGCCCCCAGGGCCGTGGGCAGCGTGCGCACGTGCGGCTCCACCACCAGCACCGGCACGTCCGGCAGCGCGGCGGCCACCCCGGTCACCACCTCCACGGCCGGGCTCTCCCGCAGGTCGTCGACGTTGGCCTTGAACGCCAGCCCGAAGCAGGCCACCGGCTCACCCGGGCGGGACCGCGCCGCCGCGACGATCCGGCGTACGACCTGGCCGGGACGGTCGTCGTTGACCTCCCGCGCGGTCCGCATCAGCCGGGTGTCCTCGGGCGCCGCCGACACCAGGAACCACGGGTCGACCGCCACACAGTGCCCGCCCACCCCGGGGCCGGGCCGCAGGATCTGCACCCGGGGATGCCGGTTGGCCAGCTCGATGACGTCCCAGACCTCCACGCCGAGGCGCTCGGCGACCTGCGCCAACTCGTTGGCGAAGGCGATGTTGACGTCGCGGTAGGCGTTCTCGGCCAGCTTGGTGAGTTCGGCGGTCCCGGCGTCGGTGAGGTGCAGCTCGCCCTGGGCGAAGGTGCGGTAGACCTCGGCGGCCCGCTGCGCGCAGGCCGGGGTGATGCCGCCGATCACCCGGTCGTTGGTGACGATCTCGATCATGATCCGCCCGGGGAGCACGCGTTCGGGGCAGTACGCCACGTGCACGTCGACCGGCCCGGCGGCTCGCTGGTGGGCCAGCACCAGGTCCGGGCGCAACTCCGCGAGCCACTCGCTCACCTGCAGCGTGGTGCCCGGAGGGGAGGTCGACTCCAGGATGACCAGCGCTCCGGGGCGCAGCCGCGGAGCGATCTCCTCGGCCGCAGCACGAACGTAGGACAGGTCCGGTCGGCGGTCGTGCTTGAACGGCGTGGGCACGGCGATGATGTACGCCGCGGCCTCCGGCATCCGGGTCGACGCACGCAGCCGGTCCATCGACACCGCGCCGCTGACCGCCACCGCGAGGTCCGGCTCGACGAACGGCACCTCGCCGCGGTTGACCGCCCGGACGGTGTCGGTGTTCACGTCGACGCCGCGGACCTCCACACCCTGGGTGGCCAGCGCGGCCGCGGTCGGGAGGCCGATGTAGCCCAGGCCGACGACGGCCACCCTTCCTACTACTCGCGTCACGTCTCTGCGCCCCCGGTTCGACAGGCTCGCCAGCCAATGGTCGGCGGCGAGCCTATCCCGAGGCCGGGTCGCGGCGGTGGAGGAGCCGAGGGCCTGTCCTGGTCAGACCCTGGTCAGACCCTGGTCAGCGCCGTGCCCGTACGTGCAGACCGGCCTCGGGGTCGACCACGACCTCCTGCGCCGCGGCCACGCCGTCGGCCAGCAGCCCGGCATCCACCGGGACGTTGCGGCGGACCAGGGCCAATGCCACCGGTCCCAGGTCGTGGTGGCGGGCGCTGCTGGTGACGAAGCCGACCTCGCGGCCGTCGAGGGTGACCGGGGCGCCGTGGCCGGGCAGTCGGTCGACCGAGCCGTCCAGGTGCAGGAACACCAGCCGTCGCGGCGGCCGGCCGAGGTTGTACACCCGGGCCACCGTCTCCTGGCCGCGGTAGCAGCCCTTGTCCAGGTGGACCGCCGAGTCCAGCCAGCCGACCTCGTTCGGAATGGTCCGGTGGTCGGTCTCGAAGCCGAGCCTGGGCTGGTGGGCGGCGATCCGCAGGGCTTCGTACGCCCACAGCCCGGCGGGCGGCCCGGCCGTCTCGGCGTAGGCGGCCAGCTCGTCCCGCGGCACGAACAGCTCGCGCCCACCCATCGGGTCGCCACCCCGCCGGACGAGGCGCCCGCCGGCGTCACCGTCCACGCGCGGCTCCCACACCACGGCATACTCGGCGCTCACGTCGGCCACCTCGACCCGCAGCATGAACCGCATCGAGTCCAGGAAGCCGGCCGCCGTGGCGGCGGTGCCCGGCTCGACGTGCATCCAGAACGCGGTGCCGTCGTCGACGCCGTACATCGCGTGCTCGACGTGGCCGTGCGGCGAAAGGATCAGCGTGGTGGTGCCCTCACCGGGCCCGAGCCGCTCCAGCGCCTGGGTGCTCAGCGAGTGCAGCCAGCTCAGCCGGTCCGGCCCGCTGACCCGTACGACCCCGCGGTGGGACAGGTCGACGAAGCCGGCCCGGTCGCGTTCCAGGCGGCGCTGCTCGATCAGCGGCTCGCCGTAGTGCGCGGCGACGGCCGCGTCCGGGGATTCCGCGGCCACTGCGCCGGGCAGTTCGAGCAACGGGCTCGACGGCAGGTCCGCGGCGGCTGCCGACGCCTGGCCAGGCTGATCGGGCTGGCCGGGCTGATCGGGCCGGCCGGGCTGGTCGGGTGTGCTGGAGGAGCTGGTCACGCGTTCGAGGTTACGACCCGGGTGCCAACCCGGCCGACCGGTCGGGGGTGTGCCGGGGGCAGGTCCCATGGCCCGTGGCCCTCCTCACCCGCGCGGTGACGGGCAGTCGACTCCTTCGCGACATTCGGCGCACTGCCCGAAGACCGTCAGGTGGCGTACGTCGGTGTCGAAGGCGTACTGCTCGCGCAGGCGTTCGGCCAGCGGCTCGACCGCCTCCGGCGGCACCTCGATCACCCGGCCGCAGCCGCGGCACACCAGGTGGGCGTGGTCGGCGGTGGTGGCGGCGTGATAGGTCGGGGCACCGTGGCCGAGGTGGGCGTGCGAGACCAGATCCAGTCCCTCGAGCAGCTCGAGGGTGCGGTAGATCGTCGACATGTTGACCCCGCGCGCCTTGCGCCGGACGGCGTTGAGAACCTCCTCGGGCGTGGCGTGCCCGAGATCCTCGACCGCCTCCAGCACCAGCTGACGTTGCGGGGTCAGTCGGTACCCGCGGGCGCGCAGCTCCTCGTGCAGCGCGCCGGCGGCCGCGGCGTCGTGGTCGTGCGAATCGCCCATCAGGTCGAGTCTAGGCTCGGCGGCGTCGGGCAACGCCCGTCGCGGCGCGAGCCGTCCGGGGTCAGTCACCTTCCGGAGCGGGCGGCGCCGCCTCGGGCGCGACGGCTTCCGGTCCGGGAGCTTCGGCTGCCGCGGCGCCGGACGTCCCGTCACCGGCCGGGGCCACCGCGCCGGCGCGTTCGAGCTTGCCCCACAGGTGCGGCTGCAGGCTCTCCCCGCGCGCCGCCATGTCGAAGGTCCACATCAAAGCGCCCTGCACCAGGCCGTACAAACGCTGGCCGCCGGAGTAGTCCTTGGCGGTGGTCGTACGGGCCACGAGGTCGGTGGCGAGCTCGATCTTGGCGCCCTCGATCCGGCCGTACCACACCTCGGCGTACCCGGTGGGGTGCGCGAGCACCACCTCCAGGCCGTGGTCGGGCTGCGGCCGCCAGAAGCCGGTCTCCATCGCCAGCGGCCGGACCGCGGTGCCCTCCTCGTCCAGCAGCCAGGTGCGGCTCGTGTAGTAGAGGAACGCCTTGCCGTTGTGGCTGAAGACGACCTCCTGACCGAACGTGAACGGCTCGATCGTGGGGTAGTCGCCGTGTCCCTTGCCCTCCCAGCGACCCAGCAGGAAGGCCAACTGGACGCAGTCGGGGTGCAGATCGCCGGGGATCTGGAACGGCGCCGGCGTCGACAAGGCGGATCAACTCCCGTTTCGCTGGTCGGTGTTCTGTGGGCCACGCCGGGGGCGGCGGAGCAGGTTGCGGAGGACGTACGCCCCGAGCAGGCCGACGGCGAGCACGAGCACGAGCAGCACCGCCACGAACGCCGCCTCCCACACGCGCCCGAGTCTAGGGTCTGCCCTGCGAATCAGGGTTTCGCGGTCCGACCGGGCCCGGCGAGGGGCGCGGGAGCGCTCCGGAAACGTGCCGGGCCCCGCCCCGGGGTCGACAGACCCAGGAAAGGCCGGACAAAATGGACTCCGGACGAAGGTGGGCAACTCACGCCTGCCGGTCGTACGAGGCGGGTCCGCTCCACCCTCCCCGTACGATATTGCTCGGCCGGCAGGTGCGACTTCGTCTGCGAAGCGGGGTATCCCGTTCGAAGACAACCAGGGCAGCCGGTCGCGCGTCAGTGCTGTCGAAGGTTCCCGCGTTCGGGACATCCTTCGCAGACGCGCTGCGCGCGTCGAGTTCAGCCGGGGCGGACGTCCGCCACTCACGGGGGATGAGGATCAGGGACGCTAATGAGTGACTACCGCACCGACGAAGGGTTACGTTCGATCCGCCTGCGCGAGGAGGAGGACGGCCCGCGTGGCCGCTCCGCCGGTCATCGCCGCCGCCGATCGAGCCGTACCAAGACCACGCTGCTGATCCTGCTGTCGCTGGTCCTCATACTGGGCGGCGGCATCGCGCTGACCGGCTACCTGCTGTCGGAGAAATTCGGCAACCAGGTCTCGCGGTTGCCGGCGTTCTCGCAGTTGCCGGAGGCCACGCGGCCGAAGAAGCCCGCGAAGGGCGCGCCGGGCGCGAACGCCATGAACATCCTGCTCGCCGGCAGCGACGCCCGCACCGACGATGCCGCCGGTGGCACCACCGGAGCCGGCAAGGGTAACGCCTGGGAACGCCGTGGCCAGCGCAGCGACACGATCATGGTGTTGCACATCACCGGCGACCGGAAAGCCGCATATCTCATCTCGATTCCACGCGACTCCTGGGTGGAGATCCCGGGTCACCGGCCCAACAAGATCAACGCCGCCTACTCCTTCGGCGGCCCGCCGCTCTACATCCAGACGGTGGAGAAGCTCACCGGCCTGCGGATCGACCACCTCGCGGTGATCGACTGGACCGGCTTCAAGGCGCTGACCGACGCGCTCGGCGGCGTGCAGGTGTCGTTCCAGCAGGAGACCCGCTTCGCCAGCGGGAAGATGTACCCCGCCGGCCAGCACACGCTGTCCGGTGAGGAGGCGCTCGACTACGTGCGCGAGCGCCACCACCTGAGAAACGGCGACTTCGGGCGGATGCAGCGCCAGCAGAACTTCCTGCGCGCGCTGATGCGGCAAACCATGTCCGACGGCACGCTGACCAACCCGCTGAAGCTCGGCCGGGCGCTGGACGCGATCACCCACAACCTCTCCGTCGACGAGGAGTTCAGCACCGGGCAGATGCGCTCGCTGGCCCTGGAGATGAAGGACCTCCGGCAGAGCAACGTGACGTTCATGACGGCGCCGTACAAGGGCACCGGCATGGAGGGGAGCCAGTCGGTCGTCTACCTCGACAAGGCCAAGGACGACACCTTGTGGAAGGCGATCCGCGACGACAAGGTCGGCGACTGGCTGAAGGCCCACGGTCAGGACGAGGTACTCGGCGAGCGGGTCCGCTGACCCGGGATCACCACCGCGGCCAGGAGCCGAGGCCAGAAGCCGGTCGTACGTCAACTGGTTGTACGGAAGCCGGTCGTACGCAAACAGGTCGTACGGAAATCGCGAGCGAGAGCCCTCCCAGTGCGCGAGCCGCGCAGGGAGGGCCCTCGCTCGTTGCATGCCCGCGTGAAGAAGGGCACGGGCGAGGGAGAGTCCCCGCTGGGCCCACACGGCGAGACAGACCGCGGCCCGGAGGAACCGAACCACGGCCAAGGCCGGGGCCAGGGCCAGGGGTCAAGCAGGCAAGGAAGTCAGGGGTCGAGCAGGCAAGGGCCGGCGCCCGGCCGGGGAAACGGGCGGAACGGGGCGGAACGCGGTGGTGTCGGTCAGTACGCGCCGTTGCGGCTGAGCACCGCACCGATCGTCTTGGCGAGGATCACCAGGTCGGCCGACAGCGACCAGTTCTCGACGTAGTAGAGGTCGAGGCGCACCGAGTCGTCCCAGGACAGGTTGGACCGGCCGGACACCTGCCACAGGCCGGTGATGCCGGGCCGGACGAGCAGCCGGCGGCGTACGTCCTCGGCGTAGGCCTCGACCTCCGCCGGCAGCGGCGGCCGCGGGCCGACCAGGCTCATCTCGCCACGCAACACGTTGAACAGCTGCGGAACCTCGTCCAGGGACAGCTTCCGGATCACCCGGCCCACCCGGGTGATCCGCGGGTCGTTGCGGATCTTGAACAGCACCCCGTCGTGTTCGTTGGCCGCCCGCAGCTCCGCCAGCCGCTGCTCGGCGTCGACCACCATCGACCGGAACTTGAAGCAGGTGAACTCGTTGCCGTGGACGCCGACCCGGGTCTGGCGCAGCAGCACCGGGCCGCCGTCGTCGCACTTGATCGCCAGCGCGATCACCAGCATCACCGGCGTCGCCAGGATGGTGATGATCCCGGCGCCCACCCGGTCGAAGATGCTCTTCACGATGCGGCGCGCGCCGGTGAACTCCGGCTCCTCCACGTGCAGCAGCGGCAGGCCGGCCACCGGCCGGTGGTGGATGCGCGGGCCGGCGACGTCGGTCAGGCTGGGCACGACCACCAGGTCGACACCGAGTCCCTCGAGCGACCACGACAGCCGGCGCAGCAGCCGCGACGAGCGGCCGGGCAGCGCACTGACCACGACCGTGTCGGCGCCGGAACGCTCGACGGCGGAACGGACGTCGTCGAGGTAGCCGTAGATCGGCAGCTCCTGGTCGGCCACCTCGTCACCGGGGTCCTTGGACAGCCGCGGCAGGCAGGCGCCGACGACGGCGAAACCCATCTTGGGCTCGCGGCGCATCACCTCGAGCAGCTCGGCCACCCCGGCCGGCATGCCGACCAGCAGGACGCGGTGGACGAGCCGGTCGGCGGCGCGCAGCCGGTGCAGGACCTTGCGGGCGCTGAAGCGGCCGGCCACCAGGAGCACGGCGCCGATGGGGAACGCGAACCCGAGGAAGCCGCGGGACAGCTCGATCTTGGCGAGGTAGCAGAGGATCGCGATCAGCCCGGCGGTCACGACGCTGGCACTCAGCACGAGCTTGTACTCGTCCGCACCGGAGCCGAACGTACGGCCGGAGTAGCCGCCGCGCACCGCCAGGACGGCGATCCACACGACGGCCACCATCACCACGACGGCGGAGTAGGGCACGCCGCTGAGGTTGGAGCCGCGCCATCCCCCGGCGATGTAGGTGGTCGGCTCGCCGAACCGCGACACGGCGGCGAGCATGCCGGCACACAGGATCAGCACCGTGTCCAGCACCATCACCACGGTGGCGAACCACGCCATGCCGCGGGCGGTGGCCCGGCGGTCCGGCAACGGGGCCGTGGTGCCGGCTACGGCCCGTCCGGCGATCGTCTCGTCGAGTTGCTTCAGCGTCACCATGGTTTTGTTGTCCGTCCCCCCGAACGTCTTCTGCGTATTACGTACCACGCGCCCCATCGGTTGCCGGCGGGATCGGTGCAACGGCCAGGACATCGTTACAGGCCACTCATATCGTCCGATCCGGACAGCCGGGAACACCGTAACCCCTCAGGCAATACCATTCGACATCAGATCGGGTGAGGGGGATGAAGTGGGACATCTCAGTACGACGCGCAGGGCCGTGGTCACCGGTGGTGCCGGATTCCTCGGCAGCCACCTGTGCGAGCGGCTGCTGGGCGACGGCTACGAGGTCCTCTGCCTGGACAACTTCCTCACCGGACGGCCGGAGAACGTCGCACACCTCCTTCCCCACGAGGCGTTCCGGCTGCTGCGGTGCGACGTGACCGACTACATCCACGTCGGCGGCCCGGTCGACCTGGTGCTCCACTTCGCCTCCCCCGCCTCACCGATCGACTACCTCCAGCTCCCGATCCAGACGCTCAAGGTCGGTTCGATCGGGACCCTGCACGCGCTCGGCCTGGCCAGGGACAAGGGCGCCCGCTTCGTCCTCGCCTCCACCTCCGAGGTGTACGGCGACCCGCTGGTCCACCCGCAGGACGAGGAGTACTGGGGGAACGTCAATCCCGTCGGGCCCCGCGGGGTCTACGACGAGGCGAAGCGCTTCGCCGAGGCGCTCACCATGGCCTACCGCTCCACCCACGGGCTGGACGCCGCGGTCGTACGCCTCTTCAACACGTTCGGGCCCAGGCTGCGTCCGGGCGACGGCCGTGCCATCCCGACGTTCGTCCGTCAGGCGCTGAAGGGCCAGCCGCTCACCATCGCCGGGGACGGTTCACAGACCCGCTCGATCTGCTACGTCGACGACACGGTGGAGGGCATCCTTGCGATGGCCCACGCCGACCACCCGGGCCCGGTCAACCTCGGCAACCCGCACGAACTGTCGGTGCTCGACCTGGCCCGGTGGATCCGCGACCTCACCGGGTCGGCGTCGGAGCTCGCGTTCGTCCCCCGCCCGCAGGACGATCCGCGCGTGCGCCAACCGGACATCTCCCGCGCCCGGGACCTCCTCGGCTGGGAGCCGAAGGTGCCGGTCGAGGACGGCCTTCGCCTGACCATCGAGTGGTTCCGGGCCCATCCCGAGCTGGTCTGACGACCGAGCCGCCCGGACCACCCACTCGACCAGCCCGAACAGGGTGCTGAACGCCTGGCCGCGGACGCACGACGCGGGGCGTCCCGGGAAGGGACGCCCCGCGAGGCGTTCGTTCTGCGTTCGTTCTGTGTGCGGACCCGCGTACGGCCCGCGCAGTGACTCAGGCCGGGGTGAGCGCGAGCTCGACCTCGGCGATCTTGCCGAGCTCGGCCTGCACCGAGCCCTCCGCCGTGGCACCGCGCGGCGCGAGCGCCCGTACGGTCCAGGTGCCCGGGCCGGCGAAGAAGCGGAACACGCCGTCCGCGTCGGTCGGGACCTCGGCGGTGAACTCGCCGGACCCGTCCAGCAGGCGCACGTAGGCGCCCGACACCGGGGCGGCGTCCGCGCGGACGACACCCTGGATCACTGCTTCCTTGGCCAGGTTGACCCCGGCCAGAGCGGCGCCGCCGGTGGGCGCGCCGCAACCGTCGTTGGCACTCATGAGGCATCTCCAGGCTGGTCACCGAGGGAAACGGGAACACCCACGAGGGAGCCGTACTCGGTCCAGCTCCCGTCGTAGTTCTTGACGTTCGGCTGCTCGAGGAGCTCGTGCAGCACGAACCAGGTGTGCGAGCTGCGCTCGCCGATCCGGCAGTAGGCGATGGTGTCCTTGCCGAAGTCGACGCCGGCATTGCCGTAGATCTCGCGCAGGTCGTCGTCGGACTTGAACGTGCCGTCCTCGTTGGCCGCCTTGCTCCACGGCACGTTGACCGCGGTGGGCACGTGGCCGGCCCGCTGAGCGACCTCCTGCGGCAGGTGCGCCGGGGCGAGGAGCTTGCCGGAGTACTCGTCGGGCGAGCGGACGTCGACCAGGTTGAGCTGGCCGATGGCGTCCACGACCTCGTCGCGGAACGCGCGGATGGACAGGTCGGGGTCGGAGGCGACGTACTGCGTGGGGGCGTACGACGGCACGTCCTCCACCAGTCCGCGGCTGTCCAGCTCCCACTTCTTGCGGCCGCCGTCGAGCAGCTTGACGTCCTGGTGGCCGTAGAGGCGGAAGTACCAGTAGGCGTAGGCCGCGAACCAGTTGTTGTTGCCGCCGTAGAGGATCACGGTCTGGTCGTTGCCGACGCCGCGGGACGACAGCAGCTTCTCGAACTGCTGCTTGTCCACGAAGTCGCGCCGGACCTTGTCCTGCAGGTCCTCACGCCAGTCCAGCTTGATGGCGCCCTTGATGTGGCCCTTGTCGTAGGCGCTGGTGTCTTCGTCGACCTCGACCAGAACGATGTTGGGGTCGTCCAGATGTCCTTCCACCCATTCGGCGGAGACGAGGACGGAGTCACGGCTCATGCGGAAACCTCCATGCGTGCGGTTGTGGGACGTTGCCGCAGAGCGCGGCGGGCGAGCATTCGGGGCGCGGTGGCCCTGGATCGTCAGGGGCGTCGCGGACGGCGTGAGGTTCGAACCCGCTGGTACGAGTCGGCGCGGAGCGGGGCGACGGGTGGAGCGGACGGCCGTCGTTCAGGAGGCCGGACACAAACAGGTCGAGGTGCGGCAGTTGTCCACCGCACGGCGCTTGGTCAGCAGGGTCCTCCGCAGCACGAGCATCAGCGTACGGACCCTGCCCGACCCTGTCACGGTCGTCTCACATGTTGGGAATTCAGGTCAATTGGTGAGACGCCCATCAGGACGGTCCCGGGGGCTACTTCGCAACCCCTGGCGTCAGGCGATCAGCCGCCGGGACCGGAACGGACCGCGCCGCTCGCCCCGCGACAGCCGGGTCGCCGATCCCGCCCTGCGTACCGCCTGGCCGTAGATCGCCGCCATCCGCTGGGCGTACTCCGACGGCGGGTTCCGCCGCGCCTGGCGGCGCGCCTCCTCGCCCACGTGTGCCCGCCGGACCGGGTTGGTCAGCAGGTCCTCCAGCGCCTCGGCGTAGCGCATCGGGTCCGGCCCGGCGAGCACACCGGTGCCCGCCAGTGGCCCGCTGGCGTACAGCGCCTCGTCGGCGAGCACCGCGGGCAGCCCGGCCAGCGCGGCCTCCTGGATCACCAGCCCCTGCGTGTCGGTCAGCGACGGGAACGCGAACACGTCGCTCGCGGCGTACGCGGCGGCCACCTCCGCGGGAGGCAGCTGGCCGGTGAGCACCGTGCGGTCGGCGATACCGGCCTGCTCCAGCAGCCGCTGCACCCAGCGGGAGTCGTACACCGCGCCGACCAGCACCAGCCTGGCCGCGGGCACGACGTCGCGCAGCCGGCCGAACGCCTCGGTCAGCAGGTCGATGCCCTTCTCGCGGTTGACCCGCCCGACGAACAGCACGACCGGCTCGTCCGGCCCGATGTCGTACCGCCGCCGAAACGCCGGCCCCGCGCCGGTCGGCACGTCCGGCAGGGAGACCCCCGTGGGCGCGACGTAGATCCGGTCGTCGTCGATCGGCAGCCGGCAGCGGGTGAGGATCGCGGGAGTCGGTACGAGCACGGCGTCGGCGTCGGCCAGCAGCAGGCCGGTGCCCGCGTCGACCAGCGCGTCGCGGCGCGCGGTGCGGCTGCCGCCGTGCGGCAGTGCCAGCTTCGGGGAACCCAGCCGGCGGGCGTAGCAGCGCAGGACGCCCTCGATCACCGAGGTCGGCAGGCGGTACGCGTCGGCGTAGGCGCGCAGATCTGTGTGGTACGTCTGCACCAGCGGCAACCCGAGCCGGCGCGCGGCGAAGATGCCCAGCAGGCCGACCGGACCTGGCGTGTGCACGTGCACCACGTGCGGGAGCCAGTGCGCGACCCGCTCCACGTGCCGGCTGCGCGGCCAGGCCGCCAGCCTGAACTGCGCCACCCCGCACGGCAGTGACCGCAGCCGCAGCAGCTCCTCGTCGGCGGGCTGGTCGGGGTGCCGCGGCACCACCAGCAGGCTCGCGTGGCCGAGCTCGGACATCGCGGCGGTGAGGGACTGCAGCGAGGTCACCACGCCGTCACGGCGCGGGAGGTAGGTGTCGGTGAAGTGCGCGACCCGCAGCGTCGGCCGCGCCGTACGAGCCGCGGCGGCCGGGTCGAGCGCGATCACCGCTGCGAGGTCACCCCGGTCGGACGTACGGCCGCGGCGGATACGACGTGCCCCGATCAGTGGGCGGAGGTCCATGGACCGGCTCCTTGTGTCGGCCTGCGTGACCCGGACGATTCGGGACATCATGGCCCAGACCCCACGCATGCTCCCATCGGGGATCGCCCGGACCTGCCCGGCACCCGCTGTTCCACACGCGCGTTCCTACCCGGATGGAACGCCCGTAGGCGTGGCCTTTCGGCCCGAATCCGGCCCGAACGGAGCAGACCACAAGACGAGGGGGGTTCGGCGCGGTCGGTGCGCTCAGGTTCGAAAGACTGTCGGACAGAACGAGCTCAGGCCGAACGCGTGTCGGCCGCCCGGTCCACGGCGGCCACGACCTGCGGCCGGCGCGGCACCCCGCTCGCCCGGGTGACGACCCGACCGTCGGCGGCCAGGACCAGCACGGTGGGCGTACTCCGTACGTCCAGCCGGCGGACCAGCTCCAGGTGGGACTCCGCGTCCAGCTCGACGTGGGCCACGCCCGGCTCGGTGGCCGCGACGGCGCGCAGCACGTGCCGGGTCGCCCGGCAGGGCGCGCAGAACGCCGTCGAGAACTGCACCAGCGTCGCCCGGGCGCCGAGCGGGACACCCAGGACGCCCGCGTCCAGCCGATCGTCGTCCACCCGTGCAGGGTACGAGGTCTGCCCGCTCAGCCGTCGATGGTGAGCAGCGGGTGCTCACCGGTGGCGGTGATCTCGATCCTGACCACCTCGTTCGCGGGTACGGCGATGCCGCCGCTCCACCGCACGCCGTCGCCGTAGGCCACCCGCCAGCTCCCGCCGTCCCAGCGCCGACCGGACCGGTCGTACACCGTCAGCGAGCACACCTGCCCCTGCTTCACGCCGTGCAGCACGATGTCGACCTTGGTGCCCCACGGAACGCCGTTGATGGTGGCGGTTCCGTCGACGGCGAGGGTGGCGTTCGTCGCCGACCAGCGCACCGGTGGCGCGGTCACGTGCGCCGTGGGCGTGGGCGTGGATGTGGGGGTGGGCGCGGGCGTGGGAGTGGCGCCGGCGACCGGCGGACCGGAAGGGGCGAGCGCCTGCCCGACCGCCCAGCCGCCGACGCCGGCGACCGCCAAGGTCACCGCGGCGGCCGCCAGGGCCACGACCAGCCGGCGGCGTCGTTCCAGGGCGCGCTCGGCCCGGACCCGCGCCAGCAGTCGCCGCAGGCCCACCTCGTCGGCAGAGCCCGCCGAGCCCGGGGACTCCGGCAGCGCCGTACCGACGGCCGCGGCCTCCTCCGCGCCGACCAGGCCGAGCAGCGCGGGCATCCCGGCCAGTTCGTCGTATGCCGCACGGCACTCCGCACAGTCGGCCAGGTGGGTGTCGACGGCGGCCGCCTCGCTCGCGTCCAGCGCCCCGAGCACGTGCGCGCCGATCGCGGCGCGTACCTCGGCGCAGGAGTAGGCGTGCTCGCTCACAGCGCCACCTCCGCGGTGAGGCCGCGCTCCTCCAGCAGGAGCCGCAGCTGACGCAGGGCGTAGTAGGTGCGGCTCTTCACCGTCCCCGGCGGTACGCCGAGCTGCTTGGCCGCCTCGGCGACGGAGTTGCCGCGGTAGTAGACCTCCACCAGAACCTGCCGGTGGTGCGGCGGGAGCTCGGCCAGCACCTCCATGACCTCCCATGCCACCATCGCCCGATCGAGATCCTCCTCGCCGGTGGGTACGACGTCCAGCGCCTCCTCGCCCACCTCGGGCGGCCGCGCCCGGCGGGCCCGGTCCCCGTCGAAGACCACGTTGCGGGCCACCGTCACCAGCCACGCCCGCGCCGGGCCCCGGGCCGGGTCGAGCGCCTCCGGATGCCGCCAGGCCCGCAGGAGCGTCTCCTGTACGACGTCCTCGGCCCGCTGCCGGTCACCGCGGACCAGCCGCAGGACGTAGCCGAACAGAGCTCGCCCGTGCTCGGCGTACAGCCGGCGGACCAGCTCCTCGTCAGCGGTCGCGCCCTCCGGCGCCGCCGCACCCATGTCGTCCACACGGCGCGGAGGGCGAGGTGGTTCATTCATCGAGCAAACCCGTCCTCAGCCGCCCGCGAACGGCGGAAGCAGTTCGATCCGGGCACCGGGGGCCAGGCGTACGGTCGCCGGGTCGCGGCCGCCCACGGGGTCGCCGTCGACCAGCACCGAGCACAGCCCGAGCACCTGCTCGAACCGCGGCCGGTCGCCGTGCCGGGACCTGGCCTGCGCGAGGGCGTCGGCGAGCGTGCCCGCCTCCACCTGCTCCTCGGCCAGTCCGGCAGCCTCCTTCGCGGCCGCCCAGTAGCGCACCGTCACCGTCATCGGGGAAGACACGTGGGATATCCTGCCTGCAACCGGCGGACCTGGGCGACAGCGCCGTCCCGAGTGCCAGGTCCCCACTGACCAGGGGAGACGTCCGGTGAGCACAATTATCCTGCTCACGAACGCCCTTCAGCCGTCGGCGGAGATCGTTCCGGCACTCGGCCTGCTCGCGCACCATGTGCGCGTGGCACCTGCCGAGGCGAGCGCACTCCTGGACGTGGGCCCGGCTGACGCGGTACTCGTGGACGCACGAAGCGACCTGGTGCAGGCCCGCAGCCTGACCAGAATCATCCGGACCACCGGCATCGGAGTTCCGCTGCTGGTGGTCGTCACCGAGGGCGGCCTGGCCGCCGTCAACGCCGACTGGGGCCTGGACGACGTCCTGGTCCACAACGCCGGCCCGGCCGAGGTGGACGCCCGGCTGCGCGTGGCGATCGGCAAGCTCGCCCTGCAGACCACCGAGGACGAGCACCCCAACGTCATCCGGCGCGGTGAGCTGGTCATCGACGAGGACACCTACACCTCCCGGCTCGCCGGGCGCACGCTCGACCTCACGTTCAAGGAGTTCGAGCTGGTGAAGTTCCTCGCCCAGCACCCCGGCCGGGTGTTCACCCGGCAGCAGCTGCTGCAGGAGGTGTGGGGGTACGACTACTTCGGCGGCACCCGCACCGTCGACGTGCACGTACGCCGGCTGCGGGCCAAGCTCGGCCCGGAGTACGAATCCCTGATCGGCACGGTCCGCAACGTCGGCTACCGCTTCGTCTCGCCGCCGGTCACCCCCGTGCCCGAGGACGACGAGGACTCCTCCGGCTCGCCGCGGGTGCCCGACGACGCGCGGTCGCTCACCGGCGAGGCTTCCTGACCCTGCACCGACCCACGACTCGAAGGCGGCCGGGCGGCTCTCCCGCCCGGCCGCCTTCGTACGTCAGTCGCGCAGCAGCGGCAGGAGCTGGTCTCCCTGCCGTCTGATCTCCGGCAGGTAGGGCGTGTCGGAGAGTACGAAGTGGGAGATGCCCAGGCTCTCGTACTTCCGCAGTGACTTCGCCACGTCCTCGGCCGAACCGACCAGCCAGGTGGTGCCCGCGCCACCGCCGCCGTACCTGCCCGGGGTGGTGTAGAGGTTGTCGTCCAGCACCTCTCCCCGCGCGTGCAGGTCGAGCAGCCGCTGCTGCCCGACGGCACCCCGCCAGTTCGGATGCCGGGAGCCGGCCACCTTCCCCTTCGCCATCTCCGCGACCTTGGCCTCGGCGTCCGCCCAGGCCTGCGCGGTGGTGTCCCGGACCAGGGTGGTGATCCGCAGCCCGAACTCCAGCGGCGCGTGCTCGCGCCCCAGCTTCCCGGCGAGGCCCTTCAGCCGCTCGATCCGCTCGCGCACGCCGTCGAGCGGCTCGCCCCAGAAGAGCTGGACGTCGGCCTCGGCGGCGGCCACCTTCTCGGCCGCCTCGGAGGCGCCGCCGAAGTAGAGCCGGGGGTGCCTGCGATCGCCACGCACCACCGGCCGGGGCTCCACGGTCGAGTCGGTGACGTCGAAGTGCTCACCGTGGTAGGTGACGTTCTCCTCGGTCCACAGTCTGCGCACGATCCGGAGGAACTCCCTGGTGCGCGCGTAGCGGTGGGCCTGGTCGCCCTCGCTGTCGCCGTACGCCGCCAGGTTGTCCCTGCCGGACACGACGTTGACCAGCACTCGCCCGTCGCTGAGGTGGTCCAGGGTCGCGGCGGCGGAGGCGAAGTTCGCCGGCCGCCAGTAACCGGGCCGGATCGCGATCAGCGGCCGGAACGTCGTCGTCCGCGCGGCCAGGGCGGTGGCGACCGTGAAGGTGTCCGGCCGGCCCCAGCCGGTGCCGAGGAGCGCGCCGTCCCAGCCGTGGTCCTCGAGCGCTCGGGCGTGGCTGGTGAGCGCCTCCAGGCTGTTGTGACCCTCGACCACGGCGTCGCCGCGGTGACCGGCCTGGACCTGGTTCGGGATGTACCAGAGGAACTCGGGGCTCATGCACCAAACCATACCCAACGAGTAGGCATTGTCGGGATTGGTACGTGAGGCCCACGCACGTCGGTGCTCGTACGTCAGCTGGTGGCGGTGATCCGGCCCTCGCCCCCGACCGGGTAGTCGGCCGCCCGGACCTTCCCCGACAGCCCCTCCTCGAGGTAGCCGCGCAGCGCGCCCTGGTAGGTCGTGCCGACCGGGGTGAAGTCCAGGCCCTTCAGCGGGTAGGCGTCCCCGCCGCGGGCGGAGAAGTCGTTCGTCGCCACCGGTACCGGCGCGCCGTCGACCACCTGGCCGTCGCGGACCAGCACCGTCCCGTCGTCGAGTACGACGTCGCGGACGCGCTCGCCCGGGGTGAGGATCTCCCCGGTCGACTCGTTCACCACCTGCGCCCGGCGGCTCACGTCGTAGCTGAACGACAGCCCGGACACCTGGATGAACGCTCCCGCGGCCGACGGCGCCGCGGCGACCCCACGCTCGAGGAGCTGCCGCAGGGTGGCCCGGGGCACGTCGGGTACGACCGCGACGAAGTTGGCGAACGGCGCGACGTCGTAGGTGTCCAGCGCGGTCACCGGACCGGCCGGGATCACCGCGTCGTTGCGCAGGCCGCCGCCGTTCTGGATGCCGACCACCGGCGCGGGTACGCCGTACTCCGCCGCCTTCTGCTTGCCCGCCCACACCAGCGAGTCGGCCACCAGGTCACCGAGGTTGGTCTCCTTGCTGCGGACGTCGGCCCGGACGCCGTTCAGCGGTACCTCGCTGTCGGCGACGACCGTCTCCCGCAAGGAGGCCAGGTGGCTCGCGACCGGGGCCTCGACGTTGGCGCGCGTCCACGCGTCCTTCGCCACCGCGTCGGCGCCGACACCCGCCACCCGAACCGGGCGGCTGCGCTCGTCGTCGGCGCCGAGCAACCGGCCGGCACGGTCGAAGCGCAGGACGAGCTGCCCGACGTACTTGTAGTTGCCCGTCGTGGTTGCCACCGGCACCTGGCGGCCGTCGGCGTCCGTCGCCCACAGCGGGTAGCCACGTTCGGCCCTGTCACCGGGGATCAGCCGGTCACCCCGGTCGGCCAGGATCTCCCCGCCACCGGCGCCGAGCACGACGTCGACGTTGCGCAGCTGCGGCACCAGCGCGAGCTCGTTGTCGATGTCCTGCAGGTGACTGACCAGGATGATCTTGTCGACACCCTGCCGGGTGAGCGCGCTCGCCTCGGCGTTGGCGATCCGGGCCAGCTCGGTGCGCACCCGGACGTTGCGCGGGCTGGAGATGGTGGGCAGCTCCGGCGTGGTCAGCCCGATCACGCCGATGCGTTCGCCGCGGTCACCGACGACGGTGGTGGCACGGATGACGCCCTGGCCGGCGTACTTCGCCAGCGCGGGTTCGCCGCTCACGTCGAGGTTGGCCGAGACGAACGGGAACGAGCCGCCGGAGCCCGCGGTGCTCCGCACGCTGGTCACGAAGTCGGCGAACACGTCCGGCCCGAAGTCGAACTCGTGGTTGCCGATGGCGGACGCGTCCAGCCCGAGCCGGCTCAGGGCGAGCGCGTCGTAGAACGGCACACCGCGCTCGATGCTGGCCGAGAACTCCGGCCCGGCGAGGTAGTTGTCACCACCGGAGATCGACACCACGGCGCGCTTGCCGCCCTGAGCCGGTCGCCCGGTCTCGGCCTGCCGGCGCAGCTGCTGCCACAGCGTGGTGTAGCGGGCGGCGCCGCCGTAGGCGCGCGTCTCGTCCGGCTCGATCGTGCCGTCGCCGTCGGTGTCGCCGTCGACGCCGACGCCGAGGAGCTGGGACTCGTCGTCGTTGGTGTGCAGGACGGTGAGGGTGAGGTCGGTACGCGGACCGGTGTCGGCCGCCGCGGGGTCCGCGCCGACCGTGCCCACCAGCCCGGCGGCGACGGCGCCGAGTCCCAGCACTCCCAGCTCTCGGTGGGTGACCCGTACGGTAGCGGTGTGGGTAACTCGCCGGGTGAAATCAAGATCACCGGTCGCCTCTCGGCGTCCGAACGCACAGCGGTCGACGCCCTGGTCGAGGCCGCCGCGGCCGAGGACGGCGTGCGCGCCCTCGACGAACGCGCGACCCTGCTCCTCGGCCCGCCCGACGCCACCCGCCACCTGCTGGCCCGAGCCGACGGCGAGGGCGGCGAAGTGGTGGGGTACGCCCACCTGGACCTGCCGGCGGTCAGCACGAACGACACCGACGGCATCCCGGCCGAGGCGGCCACCGCCGACCTGGTGGTCCGCCCCGACTACCGCGGCCGCGGCGTCGGCCGGGTGCTGGCCGACGCGCTGGTCGCCGAGGCGGGCCCGGTGCCGGTGCAGGTGTGGGCGCACGGCCCGCACCCGGGAGCGGCCCGGCTGGCCGCGGCCACCGGGTTCACCGCCGACCGGGCGCTGGCCTGGATGCGCCGCCCGCTGAACGGACCGCACGCCCGGCCGCTTCCGGACATCGCGCCGCCGGCCGGGGTCACGATCCGCACCTTCGTTCCCGGCAGCGACGAGCAGGCCTGGCTGGCGGTCAACGCGGCCGCGTTCGCCGCCCACCCCGAGCAGGGCCGCTGGACCCGCGCCGACCTCGACGCCCGGATCGGCGCCGGGTGGTTCGACCCGGCGGGCTTCTTCGTCGCCGAGCGCGACGGCGAGCTGGCCGGCTTCCACTGGACGAAGGTGCACACCGGGCAGGTACGCGGCGGCGAGCCCGGCCCGGCGGGCGAGATCTACGTGCTCGGCGTGGCCCCGCACGCCCAGGGCGGCGGGCTGGCCAAGGCACTGGCCGCGGCCGGCCTGGCGTACCTCCGCGACCGTGGCCTGCCGACCGTGATGTTGTACGTCGAGGCCGACAACCGCGCCGCGCTCGGCCTCTACGAGCGGCTGGGCTTCGCCCGGGCCGCCACAGACGTGATGTACCACCACGAACCGGCCGGCTGAGATCTGCGCTACCGCTCGTTCACGCGGCGGTGAAACGATGACAGCGTGAGCACCCAGATCGCGCGACCCGAGATCACCGAGTACGACGTCGAACCCCCGTACGACGTGACCGAGGGCGACCTGCCCGACGACCGGTTCCTCGACCGGGAGCTGTCCTGGCTGCACTTCAACACCCGGGTGCTCGAGCTCGCCGAGGACCCCCAGATGCCGCTGCTGGAACGCGTGCGGTTCCTCGCGATCTTCGCCAACAACCTGGACGAGTTCTTCATGGTCCGGGTCGCCGGCCTCAAGCGCCGGATGGCCGCGGGCGTCGCCGTGCGGGCCGCCTCCGGGCTGCTTCCGAAGGAGGTGCTGGAGAGCATCTGGGCGCGCACCCGGGAGCTGATGGTGCGCCACGCCGACGCGTTCCACGACCACGTGCTGCCCGAGCTGGTGGCCCAGGGCATCGAGGTGCTGCGCTGGGACGACCTCGGCGAGGACGCCAAGAACCGCATGCACGACCTCTTCGGCGCCCGGGTGTTCCCGGTGCTCACGCCGCTCGCGGTCGACCCGGCGCACCCGTTCCCGTACATCTCCGGGCTGTCCCTCAACCTCGCGGTGGTGGTGCGCAACCCGCAGACCGGCGGTGAGCACTTCGCCCGGGTGAAGGTGCCGCAGATCCTGCCGCGGTTCGTGCCGGTGGACAAGCAGCGCTACGTCCCGCTGGAGGACGTCATCGCCGCGCACCTGGACCAGCTCTTCCCCGGCATGGAGATCCTCCAGCACCACTCGTTCCGGGTGACCCGCAACGAGGACCTGGAGGTGGAGGAGGACGACGCGGAGAACCTCCTGCAGGCGCTGGAGCGGGAGCTGCTGCGCCGCCGGTTCGGGCCGCCGGTGCGGCTGGAGGTGGAGGCGTCCATCGACCCGCACGTGCTGGAGCTGCTGGTGTCCGAGCTCGGCGTCAGCGAGGAGGAGGTGTGCCGGCTGGCCGGGCCGCTTGACCTGTCCGGCCTGTCCGCGATCGCCGACGTCGACCGGGCCGAGCTGAAGTTCCCGGCCTTCGTGCCGGTGACCCACCGCGACCTCGCCGAGGTGGAGAGCGCGCATCCACCGGACGTGTTCTCCGCCGTACGCCAGCGGGAGGTGCTGCTGCACCACCCGTACGACTCGTTCTCCACCAGCGTGCAGCGGTTCATCGAACAGGCCGCCGCCGATCCGCACGTGCTCGCGATCAAGCAGACCCTCTACCGCACCAACGAGGAGTCGCCGATCGTCGACGCGCTGATCGACGCCGCCGAGGCCGGCAAGCAGGTGCTGGTGGTGGTGGAGATCAAGGCCCGGTTCGACGAGGAGGCCAACATCCGCTGGGCCCGGCAACTGGAGCAGTCCGGCTGTCACGTCGTCTACGGCCTGATCGGGCTGAAGACCCACTGCAAGCTGGCACTCGTCGTCCGCGAGGAACCCGACGGGCTGCGCCGCTATGCCCACATCGGCACCGGCAACTACAACCCCAAGACCGCCCGACTGTACGAGGACCTCGGGCTGCTCAGCAGCGACCCCGTGCTCGCCGCGGACCTGAGCGCGTTGTTCAACACGCTGTCGGGGTACGCCCGCAGCACGGAGTACGACCGGCTGCTGGTGGCGCCGCGCTCGGTGCGTACGTCGCTGGTCGAGCGGATCCGGCGGGAGGTGGCCCACCACCGCGCCGGCCGGCCCGCCCGCATCCGGTGGAAGGTCAACGCGCTGGTCGACGAGGCGGTGATCGACGCACTGTACGAGGCGTCCAGCGCCGGCGTCCCGATCGACCTGTGGATCCGCGGGATCTGTGCACTGCGGCCCGGAGTGCCCGGGCTGTCGGAGACGATCCGCGTCCGCAGCGTCCTCGGGCGGTTCCTGGAGCACTCCCGGATCTTCTGGTTCGCCAACGGTGGCGACACCGACGTGTGGATCGGGTCGGCCGACATGATGCACCGCAACCTCGACCGGCGGGTGGAGGCGCTCGCCCAGGTCACCCAGGACGACCACGTGACCGAGCTGACCAAGCTGCTCGACCTCGCCTTCGACGAAGGTACGTCCGCGTGGCACCTCGAAGGCGGCGGCGACTGGGTCCGCCACCACCTCGACGCCGACGGCACGCCGCTGCGTGACCTGCAGCAGCACCTCATCACCGTCAAGCTGCGCCACCGGCTGAAGGTGGCCGGCGGGCAGGGGGCGGCATGAGCCGGCCGCCGGTGGTGGCGCCGGTGCGTACACCGGCCGTCGTGGGGAGCTGAGCCGTGACCCAGGGGAGCACCGAGCCCAGGGACCGGGTGGTCGAGGCGGCCGGTGCGGTGGTGTGGCGGCCGTCGGCGTACGAACGCGCCGAGGTGCTGCTGGTGCACCGGCCGAAGTACGACGACTGGTCCTTCCCCAAGGGCAAGCTGGAGCCGGGCGAACGCGCGCCGGCCGCGGCGGTCCGCGAGGTCGCCGAGGAGACCGGCATCAGGGTGGTGCTCGGGGCGCCGATGCCCCCCGTGCGCTATCCGCTGGCCGGCGGGGCGGTGAAGGTGGTGCGCTACTGGCAGGCCGTCCCCCTCGACGACGGGGCGGACTTCACGCCCGGGCACGAGGTCGACCGGCGGGCCTGGCTGCGGTTCGGCGAGGCCGCCCGCCAGCTCACCCATCCCCGCGACCGCTCGCTGCTGGCCACCTTCACGCCGCGGGCGACCCGGCCGCTGGTGCTCGTCCGGCACGGATCGGCGCTGCCCCGGCGTGGCTGGACCGGCGACGACCTGGAGCGGCCCCTCTGCGACGAGGGCCACACCCAGGCCGCCGAACTCGTCGGCGCGCTCGCGGCGTACGGCATCACCCGGGTGATCAGCTCACCCGCCCGGCGGTGCGTGGAAACCGTGCTGCCGTACGCCACCGCCGCCGGCGTGCGGATCGAGCCGGAGCCCGCGTTCGCCGAGGACACCGACCCGGCACTGGTCGGCGAACAGGCGATGCGCCTGCTGGACGCGCCGGAACCGACCGCCGTGTGCACCCACCGGCCGACCCTGCCGGACCTGTGGGCGGGCCTCGGCGTGACGCCGATGCCGCTGCAGCCCGGCGAGGCCGTCGTACTCCACCTCGCCGGCCGCACCCCCGTGGCCGTCGAACGCCACCCGCCCGCGGAAGCCCTCTCCGGCCGCTGACCCGGAGGGAAGGCGGTCAGGCGCGCTCGACGACGTACAGGTGGTTGCCGTCGGGGTCGCGCAGGCCGAACATCGGCGGCACCCCGGGCCAGCGCAGCACCTCGGGGTCGACGTCCACGCCATGCGCACGCAGGTACGCGTGGTCGGCGCCGGCGTCGCTGGTGGCCAGCCGGATGCCGGTGTCCACCCCGGCGGGCGCCTCCTCGCGGGCGCCGACCAGGGCGATCGTCGTACCCCCTGCCGCTCCCCCGGATGGCGGAGCCACCTCCACCCACCTCTGGCCGGGGCCGAAGGAACCGTCCAACCTCACCTCGAATCCACACGTACCCACGTAGAACGCGAGCGCGCGGTCGTGGTCGGCGACCGGCACCGCCACCGTCGCCACCCCGGTCACCCGGACGCCTGCGCCCGCCTGCTCCATCCGGTCGTTCGTCCGTTCGCTCATCCTGGCCTCCTGTGGTCCACGCTGTCGGATACTCGTGGTGTCGGAACCAGGACCGCCCGGCCCGGCCGAACTCATCGGCGCGAGGAACCCCGACCCACCGGACGGCTCGCGGGACGAGCCCAGAACTCCACGGCATGCCCGCGAACCGGACCTTCGGGCATACCCCGAGGCAAACCCGTCCGAAACCCGGCAAGAAGTGACACAGCGTGCGTGTTCACGTGACGTCCGCCACAGCGTCGGGCGGGCTTCGCGTCGCGGCCCGGCGACGTTCATCCTCCGTTCATGTAGGCCCGTCCAGCGCGTCACCTGGCCTCCCTACCGTCCTGGGAGACAACGGATTTCCGTGAGATCGAAGGGCAAGGAAACGACGTGAAGCACACCCGGTTCGCCGCACTCGCGGTCGCGGCACTCGGTGGCGCCGTAGCGCTGGCCGGCTGCGGGAGCAACCCGACCCAGGCTGGCAGCGACACAGCCGCCCAGCCGACCAAGAGCGGGTCGTGCCCCTCCGGCACCCTCAACGCGGAAGGCTCCACGGCACAGAAGAACGCGATCGAGCAGGCCATCGCGACCTACCAGAAGCAGTGCCCGGACGTCACCGTGAACTACAACCCCACCGGTTCCGGCGCGGGCATCAAGCAGTTCAACGCCGGCCAGGTCGACTTCGCCGGCTCCGACTCCGCCCTGAAGACGGCGGCGGAAGGGGGCGCCGGCAGCTCCGAGGTCGACGCCGCCAAGAAGCGGTGCAACGGCAACCCGGCGTGGCACGTGCCGATGGCGGTCGGCCCCATCGCGATCTCCTACAACGTCGCGGGCGTGCAGAACCTGGTGCTCGACGGCCCGACGGCCGCGAAGATCTTCGACGGCACCATCAAGACCTGGAACGACCCGGCGATCGCCAAGCTGAACAAGGGCGCCAAGCTGCCGAGCTCGAAGATCGTGGTCTTCTACCGCTCCGACGAGTCGGGCACCACGGAGAACTTCACGAAGTACCTCCAGGCCAGCTCCGGCGGCGCGTGGAAGAAGGAGCCCTCCAAGACCTGGGCGGGCATCGGCTCCGGCAAGAACAAGTCCGCCGGGGTGGCTGCCGGTGTGAAGTCCACGGCCAACTCGATCACCTACGTCGAGTGGTCCTACGCCCAGGACAACAAGCTCCCGATGGCGAAGATCGACACCGGCTCCGGGCAGCCCGTCGCCCTGACGGGCGAGTCGGCGGCCAAGGCCGTCGGGGCCGCGAAGCCGGATGGCCAGGGCAACGACCAGCGGCTCAAGCTGGACTACGCCACCAAGGCCGACGGCGCCTACCCGATCGTTCTGGTCACCTACGAGGTCGTGTGTTCGAAGGGCCTCGAGCCGGCCAAGACCAAGATGGTGAAGAGCTTCCTCAGCACCTACGCCAGCAAGCAGGTCCAGGCCGGCCTCGCCGACCTGGGCTACGCCCCACTGCCTGAGCAGGTGCGCAGCAAGGACGAGGCCACCATCAAGGCGATCAGCTGACCTCGATGACCTCGAACAGTTCCCGCCAGGAACTCCTCGACAGTCGGCCCCAGGGCTTGGACCTGGGGCCGACCGGCCGTGGTGGCGACCGGTTCTTCAGCGGCCTGGCCCGCGGATCGGGTCTGCTCATCATCGCCATGGTCGTCTTCGTCGCGGCGTTCCTGCTCTGGCTGGCCGTCCCCGCCCTGCGAGCGAACCAGGCCAACTTCCTGCTGTCGCGGGAGTGGCTGCCCGGCATGAACCCGCCGAAGTTCGGCATCGTCGACCTGCTGTGGACGACCGTGCTCGTCTCGGGGTTCGCACTGCTGCTGGCGGTGCCGGTCGCGCTCGGAGTGGCGTTGTTCCTCACCCACTACGCGCCGAAGCGGCTGGCCCGGCCGGTCACGTACGTCGTCGACCTGCTGGCCGCCGTACCCTCGATCATCTTCGGGCTGTGGGGGATCACCGAACTCGCGCCGAAAATCGCACCGGTCGGCAACTTCCTGACCGCCCACAACCTGGGCATCCCGCTGCTGAAGCCGGGGATCGCCGACACCGGCACGGTGTTCGTCGCCGGCGTCGTCCTGGCCATCATGATCCTGCCGATCATCGCCGCGTTCGCCCGTGAGGTTTTCGCGCAGACCCCCGCCGAGCACCGCGAGGCCGCACTGGCCCTCGGCGCTACGAAGTGGGAGATGATCCGGATGACCGTGCTGCCGTACGGCCGGTCCGGGGTCGTCAGCGCCGCCATGCTCGGCCTGGGCCGGGCGCTCGGCGAGACCATCGCCATCATGATCATCCTGTCCGCGCCGAGCCCCGGTGCGCCGTTCACCGCCAGCCTGTTCGCCGGTGGTGAGACGTTCGCCAGCAAGATCGCCAACAACGCCTCGGAGTTCGACTCGCCGGAGAAGACCGGCGCCTACATCGCGGCCGGCCTGGTGTTGTTCGTACTGACGTTCGCGGTCAACGCGCTGGCTCGGCTCGTCCTGCACCACGCCGGAAGGAGGAGCAGGTGAGCGCGCTCAGCCCCGCCCGCCCGGCCGGCTCCGGAATGGACCTGACCAACAGCCGGTCGAAGGCTCGCGGCGTACGCAACGCCGCGGCCACGGTGATCATCGTGGCCTGCTTCCTCCTCGCCCTGGTCCCGCTCGCCTGGATCCTGTGGACGGTGGGCTCGAAGGGCTTCCACCTCCTGCTCGACCTGAACTGGTGGGAGCAGTCCCAGCTCGGCATGACCTCCCGCACCGCGGGCGGCGGCGCGTACCACGCGATCATGGGGTCGCTCATCATCGCGCTCGGCAGCGCGGTGGTCTCGGTGCCCGTCGGCGTGTTCGGCGCCATCTACCTGGTGGAGTACGGCCGGGGCGGCCCGATCGCCCGCGCGGTGAGCTTCATGGTCGACATCCTCACCGGTATCCCGTCCATCGTCGCCGCACTTTTCGTCTACGCGCTGTGGGTGACGCTGCTCGGGTTCGGCCGGACCGGGTTCGCGGTCAGCCTGTCGCTGGTCCTGCTGATGGTGCCGACCGTGCTGCGGCTCACCGAGGAGGTGCTGCGGCTGGTGCCGAACGAGCTGCGCGAGGCCTCCGCCGCGCTCGGGGTACCCCGGTGGAAGACGATCCTCAAGGTCGTGGTGCCGACCGCCTTCAGCGGCATCGTCACCGGCGTGGTGCTCGGCCTGGCCCGGATCATGGGCGAGACCGCGCCGCTGCTGATCCTCGGCCCCTACACGGCGGCGATCAACTTCAACCCGTTCGCGGGCAACATGGCGGCCCTGCCCACGATGATCAACCAGGACCGTACGGAGTCTCTCCAGCCGGCCGTGGACCGCACCTGGGCCGCGGCCCTGACGCTGGTCCTGCTGGTACTGGTCCTCAACCTTCTCGCGCGGGCCGTCGCCCGGTTCAGCGCCGTACGCAAGCGTTAGGAAGAGGAAGAAGACACCATGGCGAAACGAATCGATGTCTCCGGCCTCGACATCTACTACGGCGCGTTCAAGGCGGTCGAGGGCGTCAACATGACGGTCGAGCCGCGTAACGTCACCGCCTTCATCGGCCCCTCCGGGTGCGGAAAGTCGACGATGCTGCGCACCCTCAACCGGATGCACGAGGTGGTGCCCGGCGCCCGGGTCGAGGGCAAGGTCATGCTGGACGACCAGGACCTCTACAGCTCAGACGTCGACCCGGTGGCGGTACGCCGCGTGGTCGGCATGGTCTTCCAGCGGCCGAACCCGTTCCCGACGATGTCGATCTACGACAACGTCGCCGCCGGGCTGAAGCTGAACGGCGTACGCCAGAAGAGCGTGCTGGACGACGCGGTGGAGCGATCCCTGAAGGGCGCGAACCTGTGGAAGGAGGTGCACGACCGGCTGAACCGGCCCGGCGGCTCGCTGTCCGGCGGGCAGCAGCAGCGGTTGTGCATCGCCCGGGCGATCGCCGTGGAGCCGCAGGTGCTGCTGATGGACGAGCCGTGCTCGGCGCTGGACCCGATCTCCACGCTGGCGATCGAGGACCTGATCTCCCAGCTGAAGGAACGCTTCACGATCGTCATCGTGACCCACAACATGCAGCAGGCAGCCCGGGTGTCCGACGCCACGGCGTTCTTCAACCTGTCCGGTCAGGGCAAGCCGGGGCACCTGATCGAGATGGACAGTACGCAGAAGATCTTCTCGAACCCGTCCGAAAAGGCCACCGAGGCCTACATCACCGGCCGGTTCGGCTGACCGGCGCGCAGGCCGGGTCGGCCGGTCAGCCCACGTCACCGGCCGGTCAGCCGGCCAGCCGGTCAGGGCAGGAAGAGCCGAGCGGCGTAGTAGACGACCGCGGCGACCGCGGCGGCCGCGGGGATGGTGAGCACCCAGGCTGTGACGATGTTGCCGGCCACGCCCCAGCGCACCGCCGACAGCCGCTGCGTCGAGCCGACGCCCATGATCGCCGCGCTCACCGTGTGGGTGGTCGAGACGGGGGCGTGGAAGCCGATCGCCATCACGTAGAGCACCACGGAGGCCGTGCTGTCGGCAGCGATGCCGCGGGCCGGGTCGAGCTTGATCACCCGGCGGCCGAGGGTGCGCATGATCCGCCAGCCGCCGGAGTACGTACCCAGCGCGATCGCGGTGGCCGCGGCCAGCTTCACCCACAGCGGCACGTCGGTCCCGGTGTGCAGCCCGGCGGTGACCAGGGCGAGCACGATCACACCCATCGTCTTCTGGGCGTCCTGCAGGCCGTGCCCGAACGCCATCGCCGCCGCCGACACCGACTGCCCGGCGCGGAAGCCGCGGTAGGCCCGGCTCGGGTTCGCCTTCCGGAAGATCCACAGCAGGCTGAGCATGACGACGTACGCGAGAAGGAACCCGATCAGCGGCGACAGCACCATCGGGAGGAGGACCTTCTTCCCGATGGTCGCCCAGTGCACCGAGGCTGACGCCGCGAGACCGGCGCCGATCAGCCCGCCGATCAGGGCGTGCGAGGACGAGGACGGCAGGCCGAGCCACCAGGTCAGGAGGTTCCAGCTGATCGCTCCGACCAGGCCGGAGAGGACGACCGTCATGCCGTGCGCGTCGGTCTCCGGGGTGATGATGCCGCTGCCGATCGTCTCGGCCACGCCTTCGGAGATCAGCGCGCCGGCGAGGTTCATCACCGCGGCCAGCGCCAGGGCGGTGCGCGGGGTGAGCGCGCGGGTGGACACCGAGGACGCGATCGCGTTCGCCGCGTCGTGAAAACCGTTGGTGTAGTCGAACGCCAGGGCGATCAGTACGACCGCGACGACGAGGGCGAGCTCCATCTATCCTCCAGACCCCGGGCGGGAGCCCGCGCGTACCGGCGTACTCACGACTCCTTGACCGCGATCTGCTCGACCGTGTTGGCGACCTTCTCGAACGCGTCGACGGCGAGCTCCACGAGCTCGATCACGTCCTTGACCTTCAGCACGGTCAACGCGTCGTAGGCGCCGCTGAACAGCTTGGCGAGCATCTGCCGGTGGATCTGGTCACCGAGGTTCTCCAGCCGGTTGACCTCGATCCAGTACTCCTCCAGGTCGCGCATCGTGCGCAGCCGCGGCATCGCCTCGGCGGTGAGCGCCGCGGCCCGCTGGAGCACCTCGACCTGTTGCTCGAGGCCTTCCGGCAGTTGGTCCAGCTCATAGAGGACGATCGAGTCGACCGCCGCCTCCATGTAGTCCATGACGTCGTCCAGGCCGGCGGCGAGGCGGTAGATGTCCTCGCGGTCGAACGGTGTGACGAAAGTGCTGTTGACCCGGCGGATGATCTCGTGGGTCGCCTCGTCGGCGCGGTGCTCGGCGTCCTTCATCAGCCGGGCACTCGCCGTCCGGTCAGCGTCGGCGGCGAGCATCTCGGCGAACAACCGAGCGCCGTCGACCAGGATGCTGGCGGACTTGGCGAAGAGGTCGTAGAACGTCGTGTCCACCGGAGTGAATCGGAAGCGCACGGCGAAACTCCTGTCGAACGGTCCCCGTCGGCGAGCAGGCCATGGCAATGCTAGGGCTTGTCGTTGGGTTCTGGCTCGGCGGCGGGGCGGGAGAGGGTCAACGGGCAGGTCAGCGACCTGGCACCGGGGTGTTCGGTCAACTTCTGGGGTCAACTCTGGGTCAGCGGTCGGTCAAGCTCTGGGTCAGCGATGGGTGACCACCGCCAGCAGGTCGAGTACCCCCACGCCCACGAACCCAATGACGGCTACGACAGTGAACATGCCGCGGGTGAGCAGAGCCGCAGCGGGTCCGGCCGACTGACGCCGATATGCACGATTGGTGACGGCCCACGCCGCAAGAGTGACAGAAAGTACACACAATCCGGCTACTTCGGCCCAGGCGCCACAAGCGGGCGCGCTGCGTACCAGCAGCGCGCCGTTGACCGCCAGGACCAGGATGGTGCGGTTCCAGGCCAGCGCGGTCCGTTCGAGCTGGCCCTCCCGGGAGTAGATCTGCGCCGGCGGGCTCACTGTGCGTACCTCCGTCCCGCTACTGCTGACCGAACGCGACCAGATAGATCGCCAGAGCGGTCACCACGAACACCGTGAACGCCAGCCCGAGCGGCATCAGCGTGGCCGGAAGCGGCGCGCCCCGGCGCATCGCGGCGGCGGTGCGCCGCCACCGCAGGTAGGCGCCGAGCGTGGTGGCGATGCCCCCGACCGCGAGCACGAGGCCGAACACCCGCCGCAGCCAGGCCGGCTCCACCGAGGTGAGGAACTGGACCGCGGCCACCCCGGCGGCACCGAGGGCGAGGCCGGTACGAAGGTACGCGAGGAAGGTGCGTTCGTTGGCCAGGCTGAAGCGGTAGTCGGGTTCGGTGCCCCCCATGATCACGCTCCGTCGATCTTGCGGCTGGACTGCCGACAACACGGCGGCACGAGTCTAGGGTCGGTTCTGAGACTCACCGAACGCGCACACCCACCGCACGTACGCACCGTGTTCGTCACCACGTGCCCGGCCCACTTCACCGACCGACTCCACCACGACCAGCCTGGAGGATTCTCCCGTCATGGATGCGTCTCTCACCACCGACGACGTCGCACTCCTACGCAAGAGCTTCACCCGTAACCCGGCCTACCGGCTCGTCCAGAACGCGTTGACGCAGACCACCCTCGACGACCTCACTCTCGACCGCGAGATCGTCGTACGCACCGACCACTCGGTCTCCCACCTGCTCGACGACTGGACCGCCACCAACCAGAAGAACAGCGGCCGCTGCTGGATGTTCGCCGGCCTGAACCTGCTGCGGGTCGAGGCCATGCGGCGGATGAACCTCAAGTCGTTCGAGTTCTCCCAGAACCACCTGATGTTCTGGGACAAGCTCGAACGCGCCAACTACTTCCTCGAGGCGATCATCGACACCGCCGACCGGGACCTCGACGACCGGACGGTCGCGTTCCTGCTCCAGGACGTCGCCGGAGACGGTGGCCAGTGGAACATGTTCGCGGCCCTGGTCCGCAAGCACGGGCTGGTCCCCAAGTCCGCGATGCCGGAGACGCAGAGCTCGTCCTCGACCGGCCGGATGAACTCCGTCCTGCGCCAACTGCTCCGCCAGGGCGCCCGCGACCTGCGGGCGTTGGCAGCCGGCGACGGCGGGACCGACGCGGCCCGGTCGCACAAGCGGCAACTGCTGGACGTGGTGCACCGCGCGCTGTGCATGCACCTCGGCACGCCGCCGGAGACGTTCACCTGGCAGTGGACGGACAAGGACCGGGTGTTCCACCGCGACGGCGACCTCACGCCGCTGGAGTTCGCGCAGCGCTACGTCGGGATCCCGATCGACGACTACGTGTGTCTCGTGCACGACCCGCGGGAGACCAGCCCGCGCGGCCGGACGTTCACCGTCGACCGGCTGGGCAACGTCGTCGGCGGCGGCGCGGTCGTCTACCTCAACGTCGACGTCGCGGTGATGAAGCGGCTGGCCCGGAACTCCATCGTGAACGGTGAGCCGGTGTGGTTCGGCTGTGACGTCGGCAAGATGATGCGCCGCGACATCGGCATCTGGGACGCCGACCTGTACGACGTCGGCTCGGTCTACGACACGACGTTCGACCTGGACAAGGCCGAGCGGCTGCTCTATCACGAGACCGCGATGACGCACGCCATGCTGTTCACCGGCGTCGACGTCGACGGCGAGATGATCCGCCGCTGGCGGGTGGAGAACAGCTGGGGTGACAAGGACGCCGACAAGGGCTTCTACACGATGAACGACTCGTGGTTCGACGAGTACGTCTTCGAGATCGCCGTCCACCGTGACGCGCTGCCGGAGGACCTGCGGGCCGCGCTGGCGGAGGAGCCGATCGTCCTGCCCGCCTGGGACCCGATGGGTGCGCTCGCCCGCGCCCGGTAGATCGTCGCAGTAGGCGCCGCGGACGCGGGCGGGGAGGAGATCGACGATCTCCTCCCCGCCCGCGTTTTCCGGTGCTTACGCGTTGTTCCGGATCCAGATCTGGGGACTGCAGTAGCCGGTGTTGATGGGGCAGGACTGCAGACGAAGACCGCTTCCGTGCCCACCCAGCGCGTTCTTCGAGGAGTCCTCGTAGAAGTCCTTGTTGCAGTAACCCCAGCCGCTGTGCGTGTTCACGCACTCCCCTGTGCGCCACTTGTGCCAGCCGGTGCTGTTCCGTAGCCAGTTCTCCCAGACCGCGGATCCCGGGCTGCCCTGCACCCAGATCACGTCGCCGTACCGCTTGAAGCAGACCTCGTATCCGCGCCCTGTGACGCACTCACCGCTCGCGAACGACGGATGGGTGCCCGGCGTCGCAACGTCGTCCTCGAACGCCGCCGGGCGCACGAGGCTCACCGCGTCGGATGTCGTCGCCGACGTCCTCGCCTGGCTGGTAGCGGGATGGCTGGAGGTGGCCTGGCTGGTCGAGGCCTGGCTGGAGGTGGCCTGGGCCGCCGGCGCGACGGCCAGCGCTCCGAACGCCGCGACGGCGGCGACCGCCAACGTGAAGGTCTTCATCGGATTTCTTCCTTTCTTCGGATGTGGGGCCGAGAACGCGCGGGCACCCGGCCAGGAACCATCCGACCGGAGCGACCGACCCGTGTCGTTGGCGCGGAGCGCGGGGTTCTTGACACTCCGCGCGCACAATGAGGACGACACCGACGCACCCGGTGTGACGCCCGGTGTGACGCCCGCCGGGACGACGACGGTTCGCGGAGAAAGGGGTGGGGAGAATGCACCGCCTGCTCGACACCGACGAGCTGGCGCCGGCGGAGCGGCTGGAGGCGTGGCGGGAGCTGACCTCGCACACGCTGCTCACGTCGACCGAGGTGGACGCCGATCGTGCCGACGGCTTCCGGGCCGCCCTCGCGGCGACGGAGCTCGGCGCCGGGGGTGTGGCCACGTTGCGGTGTTCCTCGCTTCGGTCGCTGCGTACGCCGAACCTGATCCGCAGGGCCGACCCGGAGGCGTACACCGTCGCGCTGGTCCAAAGTGGCCGGCAGTGCGTCGACCACGCCGGTCGCCGGGCGGTCGTCGGCCCGGGCGACCTCCTGGTGTGCTCGACCTCGCTGCCGTTCACCGCGTGCGTGACTGCCGATGGCGTCGCGGCGTCCGTGGTGGCGCAGGTCCCGAGGGCGATGGTGCCGTTGCCCCACGACAAGGTGATCCGGCTGCTGGCGGTGCCGTTCTCGGGACGGGACGGCATGGGCGACCTGCTCGCGCGCTTCCTCGCCCACCTGACCAGCAGGGCCCCGTCCGCGACGCCCGGTGACAGTGCCGGGTCCGTCCGTCTCGGCGCCGTTCTGGTGGACGTGCTCACCGCGCTGCTGGCCGATCACGTCGACGCCGACGACTCGCCCCCACCCGGACCCCGGCGTCAGGTGCTGTACCTGCAGATCCAGGCGTTCATCCAGTCCCACCTCGCCGACCCCGGCCTCACTCCCGGTGCGGTCGCGGCGGCCAACCACGTCTCGACGCGCTACCTGCACCAGATCTTCGAACAACACGGCCGCTCGGTGGGCGCGTGGATCCGCGAACTCCGGCTCGACCGGTGCCGCGCCGACCTGGCCGACCCCACGCAGCAACTCACCCCCGTCAGCCAGGTCGGTGCCCGCTGGGGCTTCACCCAGGCCGCCGCCTTCAGCCGTACGTTCCGTGCCGCCTACGGCCTGCCGCCGCGGGAGTACCGCCGGCAAACCCTGGCCAGGAGGCCCACCGACCAAACCCTGGCCAGGAGGCCCACCGGCGATCGGTGACCGTGCACCTTCGCGGACTTCCCTCCGTCGCCGGGTCTTTCGGGGGACCGCCAAGCTCCCGGACCGCCGAGACCGTGATCCGCGCCCCCTCCACGGGCCTGACCGGGACTACTGTCGAAAGTCCGGAAGCTGTCCCACCGCCGACGGTCCTGCCCATCCGGATCGGCCAGGGCTGGGCGAAGGCGCACCAGTTCAGCACCGGGGAGTGCCCGGTGATGCGCTACAACCGCGCGCTGATGGAGGCGATCCTGCACGATCGCGTACAGATCGCCAAGGCCGTGAACGCGACGGTCCTTCCGCTGGAGGAGGCGCCGAACGGCTACGAGGACTTCGACCGGGGGGAGGCGAAGAAGTTCGTCCTCGACCCGCACGGGATGCTCGCCGGCAAGACCGTGTGATCGAAGCCGGACGTCGGCCGCGACCGCCGTACGGCGTACCGGAAACGCACTTTCGTAGGGCTCGTCCGCACCCATCGCCGCTGGTGGGGGTGCCGGCCCGCTCGCTGTAATCACTGTGGTCCCGTTCCGATCGGTACCGGGCCGCAGCCCGGATCCCTTACAGCGAAGCGAGATGAGCATGCGCAAGCGAATCGGTGCGTCGGCGGTGGTCGCCGCCGTCGGCCTCACGGTGAGCCTGGCGAGCCTGCTGGCCGGGCAGGCGCTCGCCGCCGTTCCACCACCCACAGCCGTTCCACCCACAGCCGGTACGCCGGACCGCCCGGTCGTGCGTACCGACCGCGGTCTCGTCGCGGGGACGGCGACCGGTGACTACCGCCTCTTCCAGGGCATCCCGTACGCGGCACCGCCCACCGGCCGGCTGCGGTGGGCGAACCCACGCCCGGCGGCCCACTGGGACGGCGTCCGGCCCGCGACCAGGCCGGGCAACCCGTGCCCGCAGACCCCCGGCGAGGTGCCCGGCGGCAGCACCACCGAGGACTGCCTCTACCTGAACGTCACCACCCCGGCCTCCGCCGGCACGAAAGACACGGCCGGTACGAAGAACACCGCCGGCCCGAAGCGCACTCGTCCGGTCGTGGTGTGGGTGCACGGCGGCGGGTTCACCTCCGGCGCGGGCAGCAGCTACGACGCCCGCCGGATGGCGGTCCGCGGCGACGTCGTGGTGGTCACCGTCAACTACCGGCTGGGCGTCTTCGGGTACTTCGCCCTGCCCGGCCTGCGCGGCGGCGGCGACTTCGGACTGCAGGACCAGCTCGCCGCGCTGCGGTGGGTGCGCCACAACATCGGGGCCTTCGGCGGCGACCCGCACAACGTGACGCTGGCCGGTGAGTCCGCCGGAGGGATGAGCACGTGTGCGTTCCTGACCGCTCCGGCGGCCGCGGGCCTGTTCCAGAAGGGCATCATGCAGAGCGGTTCGTGCCTGCTGGAGTGGCCGGAGAACACCTGGTACCCCGGCATGCCCGCGTTCGCGCCGTACGCACCGCTGGCGGAGGTCGAGGAGTTCGGCAAGGAGACCGCGGCCGACCTGCACTGCGCCGACCCGCGCACCGCACTCGCACTGGCCTGCCTGCGCAAGGTCGAGCCGGAGAAGCTGCTCGGGGTCGACCAGCCGTACAACATGCCGGCGTACGGCACACCGCTCCTCCCCCGCGACCCCGCCGAGGCGCTGCGCACCGGGCACTTCCGCAAGGTGCCGGTCATCTCCGGCGGCAACCGCGACGAGGGCGCCGGCAACGCGGCGGCTCTGGAGAACAACCAGCCGCTGACCGAGCAGGCGTACCTCGACCTGCTCACCGGCACGTTCGGCGCCGACGCCGGCCGGCAGGTCGCGGCGCACTATCCGGTCGCCGCGTTCGGTACGCCGGCCCAGGCGTGGGCGGCGGTCATCTCCGACCGGCCGTGGGCCTGCCCGACGCTGCGGGGCAACCAACTGCTGGCGAGGAGGACCACGACCTACGCCTACGAGTTCGCCGACCGGACCGCGCCGGACCTCGGCGCCCCGCCGCCGCCGAACTTCCGGCTGGGCGCCGCGCACGCGTTGGACCTGCCGTACGTCTTCGACTTCAGCGCCTACGGCCTGCACCTCGACCTGGCGCAGCAGCGGCTGTCGGACCAGATGGTCGGCTACTGGACGAGGTTCGCCGCCACGGGGAACCCGAACGGGCCCGGGCTGCCTGCCTGGCGGGCGTTCGGGCCCGGTGACACGGCGGCGCCGGCGCTGGCCACGCGGGCCGACGGCGGTGTGGCGCCGGTCGACCTCGCCGCCCGGCACCAGTGCGGGTTCTGGGCGCACCTTTCAGGCGACCTAGATCGACGTGGCCACCGAGCCACTGAGCTCGCGGCGAACGCCGGTGCCACCGACCGCTAGCCGATCAGGTCCTCGCCGACGGGAGTACGCGGGAAGAGGTCCGCGACGCCGCCGAGTCCGCCCACCACGGCCCGCGCGCCGAGGGCGGACACGGCGGCGGCCTCCTCGCCGGTGAGGTACGCCGCCGGCGACTTGCCGTGGACCCGGGCGAGCAGGAGGGCGCCGGTGTGCCGGACCACCGCCTCCTCGTCCACGGCCAGACCGCCGGCCTCCGCGTATACCGTACGGAACGCCTCCGCGCAGCGCACCAGCCGCGCGGCGACGTCGGGCCGGTCGGCCAGGTGGACGCTCTTCATCACCAGGTGGTGCAGCATGAACGCGACGTCGAACACCGGGTTGCCCGCGTGCGCCACCTCGTGGTCGAGCACCCACAGCCCGCCGACCGCTCCGGCGGGATCGACCAGCACGTTCTTCGGGGAGAAGTCGCCGTGCACCAGACAGCTCGGCCGGGTGAGGAGCTCGTCCAGGCAGCCGAGCACCGGGGCGGCGAGGTCGGGCCGGCGGGCGGCGACGGTGCGGTGGTAGGGGTCGCCGCGCAGTTCCACGAACATCGTGAGGTCGCCGTACGCCGCGAGCCGTTCGCGTACTCCCGGCTCGGCCGTGGCGGCGTGCCAGGCGCCGAGCACCCGCCCCAGCGTCGCGCCGGCCGCGACGTCGACCACGCCGGCCAGCAGCGCCTTCCGCCACTCGGTCCAGCCGGGCGGGGCCGCGGTCATGGTGACGACGAAGCCGCCCGGGTCGTAGTCGACCAGGCGGGGGAGGTGGGCGGGGGTCAGCTCGCCGTACCAGCGAAGTGCTGCCGCCTCCACCCCGGCGCGTTCGACCCGGGCCGGCCACTCGTCGGCCACCGCCAGGAAGGGCAACGGCTGCTTGACGACGTACGTCCGAACGCCGTCGCTTCCGGGCCCACCGTCCCCACCGTCCGCGACCACCAGGAACGTCGCCCCGCTCACCCCGCCGGACAGCACCGAGGCACTCGCCGGGGTGTCCGGGGCGAGCACGCCCCGGTCACGCAGATGACGCACCACGGTGTCCTCGCTCAGCCGCACGCCGAACCGCCTCCCAACGGGTACGGGATCCACCCAGGGTCCACGAGGGTAGGGATATCCCCACCAGCGAACCAGGAGTCCGCCGGATGGAGAAGCCCGTGCACCGGCCCGTACTGTCCCTGACATGACCAGCGCAACCCCTGACCTGGCTCGCGGGGCGCCGGCCGAGACCGGCCGCCGCGGCTACTGGCACCGGCTCGGCGGCCGGTCGCTCTACGTCCTGGTGGGGTTTCCACTGGCGATCGTGCGGTTCGTGGTGCTGATCGTGTTGTTCCTGTTCGGGGTGGGAACGACAGTCACCTTCCTCGGGCTGCCGGTTCTGGCCGGGACGATGAAGGTCGCCCGAGGCTTCGCGTCCGTGGACCGGGCACGGCTGTCGCGGGTGCAGGGCTGGCCGGCCCGGCGCCCCGCGTACGTCGGCGGGCATCCCCACACCCGGGTGGGCCGGATGCTCGCCCCGCTGCGGCAGGCGCAGTCCTGGGCGGACTGGGGGCACGGCCTCCTCGGACTGTTCCCGGCCGTCCTGGGGTTCGCGTTCACGCTGACCTGGTGGGCGGGCACGCTGGCCGGCCTCACGTCCTCCGTCTACATCTGGATCCTGGACCGGACCGTCGGCTACGAGGGGCTCGGCACGCAGCTCCGCCTCGGTGACGCGTGGCAGATCGACGCCGCCGTCAGCACCGTTGCCGGACTGTTCTTCCTGTTCACCCTGCCCGCCGTGGTCCGCGGCTGCGCGGAGCTCAACGCCGCCCTGGCCCGGGCCATGCTGACCAGCGACCGGGTGGCCGAACTCCACGGCCAGGTGTCCGACCTGACCGAGAGCCGCGACGCGGCCGTCTCCGCGGAGGCCCAGGCGCTGCGCAGGCTGGAACGCGACATCCACGACGGGCCGCAGCAGCGGCTGGTCCGGCTGGCGATGGACCTGTCCTCCGCGCAGCGCCGGCTGGCCAGGGACCCGGCGACCGTGCAGCCGATGCTGGCCGAGGCGATCACCGCGACCCGGGAGACGCTGGAGGAGCTGCGGGCGCTGTCCCGCGGGATCGCCCCGCCGATCCTCGCCGACCGCGGGCTGCGGGCCGCGCTGGCCGCGGTCGCCGGGCGGTCCACGGTGCCGGTCGACCTCGACGTGGACGTACCCGACGGCGAGCACCTGCCGCTGATGGTGGAGAACACCGCGTACTTCCTGGTCGCCGAGGCGCTCACCAACGTGGCCAAGCACAGCGCCGCCACCCGGTGCACGGTCGAGGTGCGCCGAACCGCCGGCCACGTCCGGGTCATCGTCACCGACAACGGCGTCGGCGGCGCGCACACCGCCAAGGGGCACGGCCTGGCCGGACTCACCGAGCGCGTACGGGGCGTGGGAGGCTTGCTCGCGGTGACCAGCCCGGTCGGCGGGCCGACCGTTCTCACCGCCGAACTCCCGTGCAAGAGCTCGCAGAACGCCTGAGGCGAAGGGACCTGTCGTGCGCGTGGTGATCGCGGAGGACTCCGTACTCCTCCGGGAGGGACTGGTCCGGTTGCTCGAGGAGGCCGACCACACGGTGGTGGCCACCGTGGGCGACGGACCCTCTCTGGTGGACGCCGTGGTCGCCTACGAGCCGGACGTGTCCGTGGTCGACGTCCGCATGCCGCCCACCCACACCGACGAGGGGCTGCGGGCCGCGATCGAGGTACGCAAACGGCTGCCCGGTGCGCCGGTCCTGGTGCTGTCGCAGTACGTCGAGGAGTCCTACGCGGCCGACCTGGTGGCCGACCGGGTGGGCGCGGTGGGCTACCTGCTCAAGGACCGCGTGGTCGACGTGGACGAGTTCCTGGACGGCCTGACCCGGGTCGCGGCCGGCGGCACGGTCCTCGACTCCGACGTGGTGGCGCAGCTGCTGGTCGCCCGGCGCGACCCGCTGGCCTCACTGACGCCGCGCGAACGCGAGGTGCTCGCGCTGATGGCCGAAGGCCGTACGAACACCGCGATCTGCCAACGGCTCGTGGTGAGCGAGGGCGCGGTGGAGAAGCACATCGGCAACATCTTCGCCAAGCTCGGCCTCGCGCCGTCGCTGTCCGACCACCGCCGGGTGATGGCCGTCCTCGCCTACCTCCGCCCCTGACCGCGCCGTTCGGCTGGGTCAACGCATAACCGGCATTCCGGGTCGGAACAGCTCGTACTCCGAGCCAAGCGATACCGCCGCGCGACAGGTCCCGACGGGACACCGGAGCCTGCTCCGTATCCAACTGGATACGGAATTCGGGAGGCCTCAGTGACTGCGGCAGACTTGCTCGAAGACGCCCGTCGCAGGGCGAATCTGACCCGAGCCGAGTTGGCTCGACGCGCTGGTACGTCACGACCGACCCTGTCGGCCTACCTGACGGGCTCGAAGACACCAACATTCGCCACGGCGGAACGCATCGCGCGCGCTGCCGGGTTCGAACTCGAACTCACGCCCTCGATCGAGTTCGTGGAGGTCGAGGGGCGGGCCGGACGGCTGGTTCCGGTTCCGTCCAGACTTCCTCGGCTGCAGCTGGGGAAGGCGTTCGCCCAGATCAAGCTGCCACTACATCTGAACTGGTCAGCGCCTGACCTGACGTACGACCTTGCCGACCGGAGTCAACGTGCGCGGGTATACGAGATCGTCCTCCGCGAAGGCTCAGCCGACGACATCCTTACCTACGTCGACGGCGCCCTCCTCATCGACCTGTGGCCGGACCTGGTCCTCCCTCCCGACATCGCTCGGGCATGGGGTCCACTCATCGAACGCTCTCTACCGTCGGCGGCGTAGATGAGCGCCGATGCCGGGCTGACGGACCTCCAGCGAGCAGCCGCCCAACTGGTCTTGTCTCATGGGCGCAACACGAGGACCCAGGATTCGATGTCTCCGTCTTTGCCGACATGCTCGGGAGGCTGAACCGCCTGCCCGATCGAGAGCTTCCCGTTCGGTCCGATCGAGTAGCTGACGTACGCGCATTCTTCGCCGAGTGGATGTCAGACCTACGAAATCAATGAACCCACAGTTGGATCCCTGAGATCCTCCGTGCTCGTCAGGCGGGCTGGCCGTTCGGGAGCACGATGACCTTCAAGTGGGCGGCAGGCTCCTGGTGCAGCGCGTCGAACCCGTGCGTGACCACCTGCTCCAGGCCGATCCGGTCGGTGATGAGCGGGCGTACGTCGACCTTCCCGGACTCCAGCAGCCCGATCGCCTCGGGGAAGTCGACGTCGTAGGTGTGCGACAGCGAGGCGATGAGTTCCTTCTCGCCCAGCAGGAACGACATGAGGTTCAGGTCGAGAGTGTCGCCGCTGACGCCGACCAGGACCGTCCGGCCGCCCTTGCGGGTCCACCGCACCGCACTGCGTACGGCAGCGAGCCTGCCGCCCGCCTCGAACACCACGTCCGGCCCCACGCCGTCGGTCAGGTCCTTCAGCGCGTCCTCGGCGTCGTCGGGGCTCACCGCCCGGTCCGCGCCCAGGCGTTCGGCGAGCGCGCGGCGCTCGGCCACCGGCTCCACCACCACGACGCTCTCGGCGCCTCGCAGCCGGGCGACCTGGGCGACCAGCAGCCCGATCGTCCCGCCGCCGACGACGGCGACCGTCGAGCCGGGTTCGAGCCGCGAACGCCTCACGGCGCGCACGGCGACCGAGGTGGGTTCGGTGACCGCCGCCTCCTCGGGAGTGATGGCGTCGGAGTACGGCAGGCAGATGCGCGCGGGTGCCAGCATCTCCTCGGCCAGTCCCCCGTCGGCACCCTGGCCGGTCGACCGCAGGCTCACGCACAGGGCGTAGTCGCCGCGCCGGCACCAGAAGCACTCCCCGCAGAACAGGTGGCCCTCGACCGCGACCCGCCGGCCAACCGGCAGGTCCACGCCGGGTCCGGCCTCCACGACCACCCCGGCGGACTCGTGGCCCATCGTCAGCGGTTCGCGCTCGGCCAGCGGCGGCTCCTTCGACCGGCGGGCGTTCAGGTAGACCTCGAGGTCGGTGCCGCAGATCCCGGCCGCCTCGACCTTCAGCCGCACCCAGCCGGGCGGAGGGCTGCCGAGCGTGGGAACGTTCTCGATCCGCAGGTCCTGCCGGCCGTACATCCTCGCGGCGCGCATCGGTCTCCTTCGCGGTGGCGGCTTTCGTCCGCATCGTATCCAGCGGAATTTTCGTGGTCGCAACACTGACCGGCCCCGGCCCGAAACATAGCCACCACACCCTGAATCCGTGACCTTGTGGCAGGTGCGGACCAGAGTCCGCGACATTCCCGGCAAGCTGGCCCAGCTGGCCACGGCGCTCGGCGCCGTGCGCGGCAACGTCGTCGGCATCGACGTCCACGGCTGCGACCTCGAGCACGTGCACGACGACCTGTTCGTCGACGTCCCCGAGGCGATCGATGCGGGTGACCTCGCGCGGGCGCTGGCGAGTACCGACGGTGCGGACCGCGCGGACAACGCCGGGGACACGGCCGGTGCCGAGCCGGTACGCGTCCGCCGCGCACGGGTGCAGGAACTCGTCGACGGCCCAAGCCAGGCCCTCACCCTGGCCGCCCGACTGGTCGAGGACCCCGCGGCGCTGCCCGGGCTGTTGTGCGGGCTCGTCGGCGCCGACAGCGCGGACCTGTGCGGGCATCCGCCACCGGACTCTCCGCATCACCTGACGGTCGGCTGGCCGGGCCGGCGCGGTTTCGTCGTCGTCCACCGGGAGTGGGCGCCGTTCACCTGGGTGGAACGTGCCCGCGTGGACCGGCTGGTCGCCGTGGCCGCCGTGGTCGCCCGGGATCAGGCGAACGCCGGTGACCGGGTGGTGTTGCCGGACGGGTCGCGGCTGCGGATCCGGCTCGGCGGGCCGGAGGACGCCGGTCACGTGGCCGACCTGCTGACCCGGTGCAGCCGGTCGGCGCGGGAGGCGAGGTTCGTCGCCGACGACGGCGAACGGCTGCCCGTCCGCTGGCTCGAACGCCTCGCGGCGCCCCCGGAGGGCTTCTCCCTGCTGGCGTTCGCGGAGTCCGGCCAGCTGGTCGGGATGGCTCAGTGCCTGCCGCAGGACGCGCCCCAGGATCGGTCGGGCGGGGCGCACGAGGTCGGGCTGCTGGTCGAGGACGGATGGCAACGGCACGGCATCGGAACGCTGCTCGTCCGCGGCCTGGCCCGCCGCGCCCTCGCCGACGGCGTGACCGAACTCGTGGCGGTCAGCACGGCCGCGCAGGCAGGCCGGGCAGGTACGGAGCGGCTGTTCGCGCGGGCCGGGCTGCCGGTGCTGACGAAGTACGCCGACGGCGTGTGGGAGGCACGCGCCCGGCTGCGAACCGACGCCCGGGGCGAGCCCGTCTCCGCGGCCGACCTGCACAGCGCAGTGCTGCGCGGAGAGGCGGCGGTGCGCGCCTGGGCACGCTCGACCGCTCGGTGAGCAGGTGCCACCTCAGCCGGCCCGGTACCTGCGCCAACGGGTTCGCGGCACCGGATGCCGGGCGGTCAGGAACTCAAGCAGCAGGCGGTTGAACGCCTGCGGGTTGTCCAGGTTGGCGAGGTAGCCGGCCCGGTCCACCACCTCGTACTCCGCTCGCGGGTCCCGGTCGAGCCACCGTCTGGCCTGCCGGCCGAGCCGGCTCGTCCGGTCGTACTCACCTCGTACGAGCAGCAGCGGCTGGTCGATCCGGTAGTCGGGTTCGGGGTGCACTGCTGCCACGCCCGCCCGCCACACCTGTGTCAACCGCGACTTGTCAAAGCGTTCCATTGCCGTGTACGCGTGGGTCTGGGTCGCCGCGCCGACCCCGGCCGCACGGGCGGCTCCGTGCCGGATGTGGGCGTCCGACCTCGACGCGAAGGCGAGCGCCGCGAGGTTCGCCCACCGGTGCACCGGCACCGTCCACGACATCGGCCACGGGCGGCGCGGAAGGGTGAGGCAGCCGGCGGCGACGACGACCAGTCCCGCCACTCGTTCCGGACGCAGGAACGCGGCCTCCTGGGCCACCTCGGCACCGAGGGAGTGGCCGACAAGGGCGAGTTGACGATGCGCGCGGAGCCGATCCGCCAACTCCAGCAGGGCTTCGGCCAGTCCGCGTACTGTCAGGTTCTCCTTGACGACCGGTGCGGGATACGTGCGCACCTGGTCGATCGGCACGGACTCGACCGGTACGGACACGTCGGGTACGGCGTCGGGCGGACGCGCGGACACCCTACGGGCAAAGCGTCCCCGTCCGAACGCGCGGCGTCCACGCGGCCGGGGCGTCGGCAGATCCCACGTGAGGGTGCGGTATCCCGCTTCCCACAACGCCGGCAGCTGCTGATCCCACATCCGGTGGTCCAGCCAGCGGCCGGCACCCAGGACGACGACGGGGCCGTCCTCCGGGCCCGCCATCCGGTAGCGAAGAGCGGAGCCCGAGCGCTCGAAGACGCCTGCGGCTTCCTGCACAGGGCAGCGCCTCCCCCGGACGGCACGAGCTTGCCCACGCAGCTGTCACTCCGCAACGGATCCAGGGTGACCTCGTTGTCCGCCCCGGATCCTTACGGATCAGGCTAGGCCGACCAGGGGATCGGCACGCCAAAAACACCGCGGCCACGGGTCCTGCGAGCGCAGAGCCCAACGACACAACGCGGAGGAGGGTCGACGAAAGCCTGCCTTGACAGGCAGTAGTCGCCGTAAACCCGGCAGAACTCAGTAATAGAAGGGAAACTCGGACCAGTCGGGCGAACGCTTCTCCAGGAACGCGTCCCGGCCCTCCTGCGCCTCGTCGGTCATGTAGGCGAGCCGGGTCGCCTCGCCGGCGAACAGCTGCTGGCCCACCAGGCCGTCGTCGACGGCGTTGAAGGCGTACTTCAGCATCCGCAGCGCGGTCGGGCTCTTGCCGTTGATCTCACGTGCCCAGGTGAGGGCCTCGCGTTCGAGGTCGGCGTGTGGGACGACGGCGTTCACCATGCCCATCCGGTGCGCCTCCTCCGCGTCGTAGGCGCGGCCGGTGAAGAAGATCTCCCGGGCGAACTTCTGTCCTACCTGACGGGCGAGGTAGGCCGACCCGAACCCGCCGTCGAAGCTGGCCACGTCGGCGTCGGTCTGCTTGAACCGCGCGTGCTCACGGCTGGCCAGGGTGAGGTCGGCGACCACGTGCAGGCTGTGCCCGCCGCCCGCGGCCCAGCCGGGTACGACGCAGACCACGATCTTCGGCATGAACCTGATCAGCCGCTGCACCTCCAGGATGTGCAGCCGGCCCAGCCGCGCCCGGTCTGCCGTTCCGCCGGCGGTGCCACTGGTGGCGCCGGTGTCGTCGGCGTACTGGTAGCCGGAGCGGCCCCGGATGCGCTGGTCACCGCCGGAGCAGAAGGCCCAGCCGCCGTCCTTGGGCGAGGGTCCGTTGCCGGTCAGCAACACGCACCCCACGTCCGGGGTGGTGCGGGCATGGTCGAGCGCGCGGTAGAGCTCGTCGACGGTGTGCGGGCGGAACGCGTTGCGGACCTCCGGCCGGTCGAACGCGATCCGAACCGTTCCCTGGTCCAGCGCGCGGTGGTAGGTCACGTCGGTGAGGTCGTCAAACCCGTCGACCGGCTTCCATGCCGCCGGGTCGAACAGCTCCGACACCCGGTCGCCGGCCGCCGACCCGTTCTCGGCCGATCCCGCCGACCCGGCCGATCCCGCCGACCCGGCCGATCCCGCCGACTCAGCCGATCCCGCAGACCCCACCGCCATGCCTACCGCCTCTCGCTCCGCATCCCTTGCGTCGATCGTGCCACCGCCTCCGAGCGGGGCGGACGCCGCCCGGAGGCGGAACACCACCGGATCGCCGCGGGAGAGCACGCCCTTCCCACGCATGCCTAGACTGACCACTTCCCGGGGACGCTGATCTCGACCGGTGCCAAAGCCGCGGGCGCGGCCGAATCACCACGTACCGCCGCGACCCCCACGTACCACCGAACAGCACCGCAGAACACGCACCGCCGACCGACCCCGACCGGAGGGACCCGCCGTGGCGCGCACGTCGACCGCCGTGTCCCGCACGGGGCCGTCCGCCGGCACGACGTCTCCGGCCGCGCTCCGGCGGACCTGGGCAGTCCTGGTGGGGCTGCTTCTGTCCGGGGCGGTCTGTGCCGGTCTGCTCACCGGCGGCGCACCTGCCGCGGCGAGCGTCCACCGGGCGATCAGCACCGTGAGCGGGCATACCGGCGGGTCGGCGGGTACGGAGCAACGCCAGCGCGCCCAGTCCAGGCGTACCCAGTCGTCACGGTCGGCGCAGTCGGCGCAGTCGTCGCAGCCGGCCAATCGAGCCGCACATCTCACCCGGCCCGCCCACAGCACCACCGCCGCCCGCGGGCACGCCCACGGCCCCGGCACCGCGCACCCGACGGCATGGGCCGTCTCCACGGACCGGCCCGACCCGTACGTCCGGACGGGCCACCCCTCCACCGACCGTGACCGCACGGGTCACGCACCGGCCGCCCTCGGCGGCACCGGCGTCCGGGCGCCACCGGGACCCCACGCTGCCTGAACCGCGACCACCGCACCGTCAGCCGGTGCGGCATCACGCGCAGGCGTCCGCGTCCAGTCCCGCCACACCGTCTCGGAGCCACCGTGTCCGGAGATTCCACGCCCGAACGCCCCTCCGCGTCCGCCCGCCCGTCGGCGCGCGCACGCTCGTCCAGGTCCACGTCTTCCACGTCTTCCAGGAACAGACCCGCGTCCCGGCCGCCGAGATCACGCGCGCCGCTCGTCCGCGCCCTGCTGACGTTCGGCGTCCTCGCCCTCGCGTTGTACTTCGCCGTCAGCACACCGGCCAGGCTCGGGCTGGACCTGCGCGGCGGCACCCAGATCGTCCTGGAGACCCGGGACAGCCCCACCGCCAAGGCCAACGCCGAGTCCACCGACCGGGCCCTGCAGGTCCTCAACCGCCGGGTGGACGCGCTCGGCGTCTCCGAGCCCAACCTCACCCGGTCCGGTGAGCGCCGGATCATCGTCGAGCTGCCCGGCGTCCAGGACCCGCGCGAGGCCGAGCAGGTCATCGGCCGTACGGCGCAGTTGACGTTCCACCCGGTCCTCGGCGTCGCCCAGCAGGGAGAGAAGGCCAAGGCGGGCGAGCGGATCATCGGCGACGAGAGCGGCCAGCGGCTGCGCCTCGGCCCTTCGGCGCTGACCGGCGAGGGCGTGAAGGACGCCGCCGGGGCCACCGACCCGCAGCAGGGGGTGAGCTGGTTCGTCACGATCGACTTCAACGGCCAGGGCGGCGGCGCGTGGAAGGCACTCACCGGCAAGGCCGCCTGTGCCCAGCCGGGCGACCCGACCCGGCGGATCGCGATCGTGCTGGACAACAAGGTGATCTCCTCCCCGCAGGTCGACCCGAGCGTCGGCTGCAACGTCGGCATCGGCGGGGGAAGCACCCAGATCACCGGCGACTTCGACCAGGCGTCGGCGCAGGAGCTCGCGGTGCTGATCAAGGGCGGCGCCCTCCCGGTGCCGGTCGAGATCATCGAGCAGCGCACCGTCGGCCCGACGCTCGGCGCGGAGGCGATCGAGGCGAGCGCGAAGGCCGCGGCGATCGGCCTGGCTCTGACCGGGCTGTTCATCATCCTCGTCTACCGGCTGATGGGCGCGCTGGCCACGGTCGCGCTGGCCTGTTACGCGCTGATCTCCTACGCCATCCTGGTCGCGCTCGGCGCCACCCTGACGCTGCCCGGCCTGGCCGGGTTCGTGCTCGCCATCGGGATGGCGATCGACGCGAACGTGCTGGTGTTCGAACGCGCCCGGGAGGAGTACGCCGCCAACCAGCAGAAGGGCCTGTCCACCGCCCTGTCGCGCGGCTACAAGGGTGCGTGGTCGGCGATCATCGACTCCAACGTCACCACGCTGCTGGCCGCCGGGCTGTTGTTCTTCCTGGCCTCCGGGCCGGTACGCGGCTTCGGCGTCACGTTGTCGATCGGTGTCCTCGCCTCGATGGTGTCGGCGCTGATCGTGGCGCGGCTGTTCACCGACTGGGCGGTCCGGCGTTCGTTCGTACGCAACCGCCCGGGCATCACCGGGCTCAGCTCGATCGGTCGGGTCCGTACCTGGCTGATCGAGCGCAACCCCGACCTGATGAAGCGCGGCCGGCTGTGGCTCGCGCTCAGCGCCCTCGTGGTCATCGTGGCCGGCGCCGGAATCGTGGTCCGCGGCCTCGACTACGGCGTGGAGTTCACCGGCGGACGGCTGGTGGAGTACTCCACCAGCAAGCCCGTCGACGTGAACGACGCCCGGCAGGCCGTCACCGACGCCGGCTTCCCGCGCGCGGTGGTCCAGGAGTCCAGCGGCGACAACATCACCGTCCGTACCGGCAAGCTCAGCACCGACCAGGCACTGGAGATCCAGCAGGCCCTCGGCGAGCTGGGCGGCAAGATCACCAAGGAACGCGACGAGCTGATCGGCCCGAGCCTCGGCAACGAGCTCCGGGTCAAGGCGCTGATCGCGCTCGGGGTGGCGCTGCTGGCGCAGATGCTCTACCTCGCGATCCGGTTCCGATGGACGTTCGGCGTCGCCGCGGTGCTCGCGATGTTCCACGACATCGTGATCGTGACCGGGTTGTTCGCCTGGCTGGGCAAGCCGATCGACGGGGTCTTCCTCGCCGCGGCGCTCACCACCATCGGCCTGTCGGTGAACGACACCGTGGTGGTGTTCGACCGCATCCGCGAGCTGTGGGCCGGCAACCCGAAGACGCCGTTCGCCCGCAGCGCCAACCTCGCGGTGCTGCAGACGGTGCCGCGGACGGTGAACACCGGGCTGGGCGCGATGTTCATCCTGGCGGCGCTGGCCATCCTGGGCGGGGAGTCGCTCACCGACTTCGCGGTCGCGCTGCTGGTGGGGCTGTTCGTCGGTACGTACTCCTCCACCTTCGCGGCGACTCCGCTGGCGGTGGAGCTGCAGGCGAGGAGTGGTACCGGACCACCGCGGGTCCGTACGAAGTCGCCGGAGAAGGCGGCGCGGAAGCGGGCGCAGCGGTCAGGTACGGGCGCCGTCGTGTAGGCGGGCGACGGCCGTCCTTGGTCGGGGCGGGATCCTGGTGCTGTGGGCCTGGTGGTCAGGTCCGCGGCACCAGGATCACCCGGCCGCGCACGCGGTGCTCCACCAGCTGGTGCGCCCGGGCGGCCTGGTCGAGCGGGAGCACCTCGCCGATCCGTACGTCGAGGCGGCCCTCGGCGAGGTGTGCACCGACCACCCGGGCGGCGTCGGCGAGCTCGGCGGCCGGGGCAGTGGTGATCACGAAGCCGAGCAGCCGCAACGACTTCAGGTAGAACAGCGGGATCGGCAGCGCCGCGGGCTCGGGCCGCCCGGCGACCAGGACCACCGCGCCCCGGTCGGCCAGGACCTCCACCGCGAGCTCCAGGTCGATCCGCCCGGAGGTGTCGAACCACACCGTCGCGCCGCCGGGCGCCTCCTCGGCCAGCCGCTCGCGCAGGTCCTCCACGCGGTAGTCGACGACGGCGGCCGCGCCGTGTTTGCGGCACCAGGTGGCGTCCTCGGTCCGGGCGAGGGCGATCACCCGGGCACCGGCGAACGCGGCGAGCTGGCTGACGCTGCTACCGACGTTGCCGGCGGCGCCACCTACCACCACCGTGTCACCGGGGCCGACGCCACCGACGTGCCGGAACAGACCGAGGTACGCGGTGACCGCCGGGTGGAACACCGCCACCGACCGAACCGGGTCCAGCCCGTCCGGCAACGGGTAGAGACGGTCGACCGGGACGACGGCGTACTCGGCCGCCGCGCCCTGCCGGCCGGCGTACCCCAGGCCGTTCGTCCACACCCGCTGCCCCGGCACGAACGCATCGGCCGCGACACCGCACGCCTCGACCACGCCCACCAGGTCGCGGCCGACCACGAACGGAAACCCCGGCAGCGGAGTCCGGTAGCGACCCGACCGGATGTAGGTGTCCACCGGGTTGACCGCCACCGCCTCCACCCGGACCAGCACCTCGTCCGGCGCCGGGGCGGGTACGACGAGCTCGCCCACCCGGATGTCCTCGGCCGGCCCGAGCCGGTCGACGTACGCCGCGCGCATCGTGACCGGCACGCCCGGCGGGTCCGGGCTTGCGGGCGGGTCGTGGTCGGGCGGGTCGGACTCCGGCAGGTCGGTCAGGCCCGCAGGGTCAGGGCGTACAGGGTCAGGGCGCACAGGTCCGCTCGGGGCGGGATCGTCGTCCTCCTCGCCAGGGCCGAGCAGGCTGCGCCCCGTCACCGGGTCCGCCCCCTCGGACGGAAACCCGGCCGTCCGCCCACGTACGTACGTCCCATCAGGCCGTTCCCATCAGGGCAGGCCGCCGGTGGCGCGGATGTTCTGCCCGGTCAGCCAGCCGGCCTCCGAACGCGCCAGGAAACCGACGACGTTCGCGATGTCGTCGGGGGTGCCGAGCCGGCCGAGCGCCGTCATCTTCGGAATGGCGGCGAGCGCCTCCGGAGGGTTCGACGCGCGCAGCAGGTCGGTGTCGGTGGCACCCGGCGAAACGATGTTGGCGGTGATCCCGCGGCCGCCGAGCTCCTTGGACGCGGTGACGGTGAGGAGTTCGATCGCGCCCTTGGCGGCCTGGTAGAGCCCGTTGGCGGCGACCGGAACCTGCGTGTTGAGCGTGGAGATCGTGATGATCCGGCCGCCGTCGCGGAGCCGCCGGGAAGCCTCCTGGAGTACGACGAACGCGCCGTGGACGTTGGCGGTCACCATCACGTCGAAGTCGCCGTCGCTGGTCAGCGCCAACGTCGTGCGTTCGCTGACCTGCACCGCGACCGCGTTGTGCACCACGATGTCGAGCCTGGTGAGCAGCCGCTCCGCCTCCGCGAACAGCGCCCGGACCTGGGCCGCGTCGACGAGGTCCATGCGTACCGCATGCGCGACGCCGCCGGCCGCCGCCACCTTGGCGACGACCTCGGTCGCGGCCGCCTCGTCGTTCCGGTAGGTGAACACCACCTCGGCACCGTCGAGGGCCAGGCGCTCGACGATCGCCCGGCCGATGCCACGCGAGCCGCCGGTGACGATCGCACCCTTCCCCGTCAGCTCGGCGCCGGTCAGCACGGCTCCGATCAGCTCGGCGTCCGCCTCGACATCGGTGGGCTCAGCTCCTGCGGGCCCTGGTCTCGTTGATCCCGCATCGGGGAAATCCGCACCCATGGGCTCTGCTTCCTCGGCCCCGGTTCCTGTCGGCTCGGCCATGCGGTTCAACCTACCCAACTCGCCCGCACGCCACCCGGAGCCGGAGCCGGGCAAGATCCGGGTAGGGCAGGATGGTTTCGTCCGACGGACGACGCGGAGGAAGGACCATCACGTGCAGGCGAGCGGCGAACAACACTCCATCAGCGCGGCGGGCTACACGGCGACCGTCACCGAGGTCGGCGCGACCCTGCGCGAGCTACGGCACGACGGGCGCGACCTGGTCGCCGGTTTCGCCGCCGACGAGGTACGCCCGGTCTTCCGCGGCGCGGTCCTCGCACCGTGGCCCAACCGCGTCATCGACGGCACGTACGACTTCGGCGGGCAGAGCCACCAGCTCGCGCTGACCGAACCCGACCGGCACAACGCGCTGCACGGCCTGGTCGCCTGGTCGACCTGGCAGGTCGTGGACCACTCCCCGCAGCGGGTCGAGCTCGCGCACCGGTTGTTCCCGCAGACCGGCTACCCCTTCCTGCTCGACCTGCGGGCGGCGTACGAACTGTCCGATGCCGGCCTGGCCTGCACGATCGCCGCGGTCAACGCAGGCGACGTCGACGCGCCGTTCGGCTGCGCGCCGCACCCCTACCTCGTGGCCGGGCCGGGCCGGGTCGACGACTGGACGCTGGAGCTGCCCGCGGGCCGGTACCTCCAGGTCAGCGAGGACCGGCTGGTGCCGCAGGGGCTGGCCGAGGTGGCCGGCACCGACTACGACTTCCGTACGCCCAAGGCCATCGGGACGACCTTCCTCGACCACGCCTACACCGGGCTGGCCGCCGACGCCGACGGCGTGGTCCGCGCGCGGGTACGCACCGCCGAGGGGTCCGGAGTGGAGCTGGCATGGGATGCCGGCTGTCCGTGGGTGCAGGTGCACACCGCCGACCGGCCGGAGCCCGAGCTCGACCGCTCCGGCCTGGCGGTGGAGCCGATGACCTGCCCGCCGGACGCGTTCAACTCCGGCACCGACCTGGTGGTCCTCGCGCCCGGCCAGCGGCACGAGGTCGGCTGGACGATCGCCGCGATCTGACCCGGCGTCGTCACTCCGTCCGTTCCGCCCGGCCTGTCGGTGGGGACCTCTAGGGTCTGAACACCCTGGAGGAACCCGGACCGGCTCGGGCGGGCAGTGACATCACGGAGGACGCCATGAGATTCGCCAGCGAAAGCACCCGGCTCGGCCGGGCCGCCACCTTCGCCGCCAGGCACACGGCGGGCACCGCCGCGCCGATCCCGGCGCTGAGCGGGCTGCGGGTGTCCGCCGCCGACGATGCCGTCCGTCTCACCGGCTACGACTACGAGGCGAGCTCCACCGTGGTGTTCGCTGCCGAGGTCGACGAGCCGGGCGAGTTGCTGCTGCCCGGCCGGGTCTTCGCCGAGATCGTGCACGCGCTTCCCCAGGGGCAGGTGCGGGTGCACACCCGCGAGGGCGTGGTGGAGATCAGCGCCGGCGCGACCGAGTTCACCCTGCCGACGATGCCGCTGGCCGACTATCCCGAGCTGCCGGCGCCACCCGCATCGGTGGGGGCGCTCGACGCCGCACCGTTCGCCCGCGCCGTCGCCCAGATGTCGCGCATCGCGATCCGCGGCGACGCCGTACCCGTGCTGTCCGGCACGCTGCTGGAGTTCGACGAGGAGTCGGTCACGCTCACCTCCTCCGACCGGTTCCGGGTGGCGATCCACCAGGTGCCGTGGAAGGCGACCGGAGCCGACCTGCCCGCCCGGGCCGTCGTTCCCGCGCGGATGCTCGCCGACGCGACCAAGAGCCTCGGCGCCGGCTCCGACCTGCTCACCGTCGGCCTCGGCGGTGCGGGCGAGGCCGTGCTCAGCCTGGGCATCGACGAGCGTCTCACCACGCTCCGCCTGCTCGACGACACCTACCCCGCGCTGCGGACGAAGGTTCCGAGCGATTTCGTGGGCACCGTCGTCCTGGCCGTCGAGGAGCTGCGCGCGGCGCTGCGGCGGGTGTGCATCGTCGCCGACCGGTACGCCGCGGTCGTCCTGACGATTGGCCCGGACGAGGTGGTCGTGGGCGCTGCCGGGGATGTCGACACCCGCGGCCGGGAACGCCTCGCGGGGCACCTCGACGGGGACGGCGGCACGGTCGCCTTCAACGCGGGCTACCTGCTCGACGGCCTGGAGGGCTTCGACACCGAGTACGTCCGGCTGGGCTTTCAGGAGGGCATCCGCCCCGCTCTGCTCACCGGCTGCGCGGCACCCGACGCCGAGTCCCAACCAGATGTGGTCTACGTCGCCATGCCGCGCCGCCTGCCAGCCTGACCTCTGCCGGCTCCAGCGCCGGCGGTCCGGTCTGACCCCACACCCATCCGTACCCGAACCGGCTCCGAATGGCCGGTCGGAGGTGGGCATGGCGTTCGAACTGGAGACCTACAAGCGTGCGGCGCAACCCGTGCAGGTCGACGACATCGACTTCGACGGGTTCCGCGAGCGGCCGCTGTCCGCGGAGGCGCTGCGCACGCTGCACTACATGGCCGACGTCGAGACGCACACGGTCTGCTACCTGCGTGACCTGCTGGTCACGCCGTCGCACCAGAACCCGCGCATCACGACGTTCCTCACCATGTGGAACTACGAGGAGTACTGGCACGGGGAGGTCATCGACCAGATCCTGGCCGTGCACGGCGAGGACCACGGCCCCGGCCGGGCCCGGACCGTCCGCCGGACCCAGGGCATCGCCAACGTCGTCAGCCCGATCAGCCAGTGCCTCGCGGCGGCGGCGATCGGCGAGGACTTCATCGCCACGCACATGAGCTGGGGCGCGATCAACGAGTGGTCCACCCATGCCGCGTACGCCCGGGTGATCGAACGCGAGGACCATCCCGTCCTCACCACCGTGCTGCGCCGGATCATGCGCCAGGAGACCCGGCACGTCGCGTTCTACACCTCCGAGGCCCGCACCCGGCTCGCCCGCAGCGCGCGGGCCCGGCGGCTCACCCGGTGGGCGCTGCGCACGCGGTGGCGCCCGGTCGGTTCGACGGTGATGCCCAGGTCGGAGACGAGGTTCCTGCTCGGCTATCTCTTCGGCGACGAGAGCGGCCGCGGCGTCGTCGGCGCCCTCGACCGCAAGATCGACCGGCTGCCCGGCCTGAGCGGACTCGGGCTGGTGTCCCGGGCAGTCGGACGGTTCGGGCCGCATCCGGGCGACCTCCCCGGATCGACCTGACCTGGCCCGACGCAGGTCAGCCGCGTTCGGAGTCGCCGGAGTCCTCGGCGCCCCTCGCGCTCGCAGGGTCCTCGGCGTCGGTGGTGCCCTTCGCGCTCGCGGCATCCTCGGCGTCGACCAGGTCGAACGCGACGTCGAGGGCAGCCTGGTTCGCCTCCTCGACGCTCAGTCCGAGGCCCACGCCGATGGGCATGCCGGAGTCCCTGCTGAGCGCCGCGGCCATGTGCATGCTGACGATCGCGAGCAGCGCCCGGACCCGGTTCTGCGGCGGCCCGCCGTCGTAGAGCACTCCGTGCAGCGCGCCCATCCGCTCCTGGAACCGCTCGCCCAGCCCGGACCGGTGCATCCCGGCCGGGTTCTGCTGGAAGAACCTCATCGACGGGAACCGGACGCGCACGATGTCGGAGTAGCGGCGCAGGACCTCGTGCCTGGTCCGGCTGGTCCGGGGCTGTTCCTCCGCCCACTCGACCAGGTCGTCGATGTCGGCGAGGAAGTCCTCCACCGTCGCGACGACGATCTCCTCCTTGGACCGGAAGTGGTAGTACAGCGCCGCCTTCGTCACCCCGAGCCGGTCGGCGATCTCCCGCAACGAGGTGGAGTCGTAACCCTGCTCGGCGAACAGTTCCAGCGCCACCTCCTGGATCCGGCTCCGGGTGTCCGACCGGCCACCCGACCGGCCCTTCTCCGACCGGCTCTTCTCCGACCGGCTCGTCCGGGACTCTGCCCGCCCCTCCGACCGCCCCGTGGCGCGACTACCCGACCGGCCGCTCGCCCGGCCACTTCCGGTGGACCGGGTGCGCCGGGGCTGATCGGACGGCTCGTTCGGGCGTTGCGGCATGTGTCCTCCGTGGCCGGGGCGGGGAAGCCTGACTTGACGAGGTATTTACTTGACGGCCGGTCAGTTAGCAACTTACCGTACGGCAAGTAAGCCTACTAGCCGGCCGGTAAGTAGGCCAGCGTGCGGCAGCGCAGTGCCACGGCGCCCCAGCGGCGCAGCCGGCCAGTCTCACCAGCGGAGATCCCAGTGACCACCACCCTGACCCCACCGGCTCGACGGGAAGTCCTCGTCGTACTGCCCGGCCTGCTCCTCGCGATGCTGCTCGCCATGCTCGACCAGATGATCGTCGGCACCGCGATGCCGCGAATCGTCGGCGAGCTCGGCGGCCTGGACCACCTGTCCTGGGTGGTCACCGCCTACGTCCTGATGTCCACCGTCTCCACACCGCTCTACGGCAAGCTCGGCGACCTCTACGGCCGCAAGCGGCTCTTCGTCGGTGCCATCGTGATCTTCCTGGTCGGCTCCGCACTGTCCGGGATGGCGCAGAGCATGGTCCAGCTGATCGGGTTCCGTGCCCTGCAGGGCCTCGGCGCCGGCGGGCTCATCGTCGGCGTGATGGCGATCATCGGCGACCTCATCCCGCCCCGGGAACGCGGGCGCTACCAGGGCTACATGTCCGCGACGATGGCGGCGGCCACGATCGGCGGCCCGCTGCTCGGGGGCTTCCTCACCGACCACTTCTCCTGGCGCTGGGCGTTCTACGTCAACATCCCCGTCGGCGTACTCGCGCTCGTCCTCGTGGGCACGACCCTGCACCTGCCTCGCCATCGGATCAGCCACCGCATCGACTACCTGGGCGCCGCGCTGCTGACCGTCGCCGCCACGTCCCTGGTGCTGGTGACCACCTGGGGCGGTACGCAGTACGACTGGGGTTCGGCGCAGATCCTCGGCCTGGCCGCCCTCGGCGTGGTGTCCGTGGCCGGCTTCGTGATCGCCGAACGCCGGGCCGTCGAACCCGTCCTGCCGCTGCGGTTGTTCAGGGACCGCAACTTCACCGCGGCCACCCTGATGGGTTTCCTGGTCGGGTTCGCGATGTTCGGCGCGGTGACGTTCCTGCCGTTGTTCCAGCAGACCGTGCAGGGCGCGTCGGCCACGAACTCCGGCCTGCTCCTGCTGCCGATGATGGCGGCGTCGCTGGTGGTGTCCCTCGTCGTCGGCACCGTGATCACCCGGACCGGCCGCTACCGGGCGTTCCCGATCGCCGGCGGCGCGATGCTGACCGTGGGCGTCTTCCTGCTGTCGCTGATGGACACCGACACCAGCAAGTTCACCCTGTCGGTCTACATGGTGATCCTCGGCATCGGGATGGGCCTGCTGATGCAGGTCACGCTCCTCATCGTGCAGAACAGCGTCGAGGCCAAGGACATGGGCGTGGCCAGCAGTACCTCGACGTTCGCCCGTTCGATCGGCGGGTCGTTCGGGGTGTCGCTGTTCGGGGCGATCTTCGCCAGCCGGCTGACCGACTCCCTCGCCGGCATGCCGGGTGCGGACAAGCTGGCCGGCGGTGGCGGGGCACACATCGACCCGGCCACCCTGCACCAGCTTCCGGCCGCCGCGCGCGACACGGTGCTCACCGCGATCGCCGACGGGATGCACAGCGTCTTCTTGTGGGCGGCGCCGTTCGCGCTGGCCGCGTTCGTGATCGGCTGGGCGATCAAGGCGGTGCCGCTGCGCGGTGAACCCGGCCAGGTGGGTCCGGCCGGGCCGGCGGGCCCGGAGGGAGAGGCGATCCCGGCCGACTCGGCCAGCTGAGCGCCGACCCTCAGGGGGTCGGTCGCAGGAACGCCACCGAGGCGTCGTCGTGCACCTTGCCCCGCCCTCGCCGCCGCGCCGGTTCCGCGGTGGCGTCGGCGCGCTCGGTCTCCCGGGTCCGCGCGATCCAGCCGGCCGGGCCGTCGTCGGCCGCGAGGGCGTCCAGCATCCCCCGCCAGTCGTACGTCCCGAACGTGTCCACCAGCCGGGTCGCGCCGTCGCTGGCCACCGCCAGCCGGCGCAGGCCGGTCGCGTCGATGGTCCCGACCAGTGCTTCGTACGCCGACTCGGGCCGGTCCGCCGCGACCCAGTAGCCACCCGGCCGGTTACGGAAGGACCGCACCCGGGGTGCGGAGGGAACCTCGCCCTCGGCCCGCAGCCGCCGGCCCACGTCGCCGGCCCGGTGGTCGGTGAACACCGTGAGGCGCTCCTCGCCCAGGTCGAGGAGTACGGCCGAGTCGGCGAGCACGAGGTAGTCGAGGACGTCGAGGGCGTCGCCGCGGAGCCGGACCGCGGCCACCGTCGCCGCGGGACTGTCCGGGTGGGCGAGGTCGCAGGTCCCGGCGTGCGCGTCCCGGGTCGCGACGATCGCCCCGGCCAGGCAGTCGGCCAGCGGCACGGTGACCTGGCCGTCGTCCCGGCCCGCCAGCCGTACGAAGTGGCCGCCGAGCGTCCGCGCGTACCACGCCACGCCATGTCGGCACCCGGTGTCGGTGCGGACCATCGGGGTCACGCCGTCGAGCACCACGGCAAGCCGCGGCCCGGCGGACAGGAAGTCCTCGTTTTCGAGGTCGGGGCTGCCGGGTTCGCTCGCGTACGTCACGTGCACGGTGCGTCTGAGCCTCACACCTGTGCAGACTATCCGGCATGTCACAGACGCCGGCGAGACGTTCGTACCGCCATCTGGTCTCGGTCAAGGGGGTGTGTTTCCGGGGCGACCGCGTCCTGTTGCTGCGCAACGAGCGCGAGGAGTGGGAGCTGCCCGGCGGCAAGCTGGAGTACGCCGAGGACCCGGCCGGGTGCGTGGCCCGGGAGGTCGCGGAAGAGAGCGGCTGGGCCGTGCGGGTCGGGCCGATGCTGGACGCCTGGCAGTACGCCATCTCCCCGGGCGTCGACGTACTCGTCCTCACCTACGGCTGTCACGTGCTCGACTCCACGGCACCGGTGTGCAGCGACGAGCACGTGGACCTCGGGCTGTTCACCGTCGAGGAGGCGGCCGGGCTGCTCATGCCCGCGGGCTACCTGCGTTCGGTCCGCGCGTGGCGAAACCTCGATCGTGAAGCCGCCAACCCGGCTTGACTCCGACATCGGTGCCGGACCTCGAACCATGCGGGCCGGCGGCACCCCCGTGGCCGCCGGCATCGCCGATGCCACACTGGTCGAACTGCCCGGCGCCGCGCACATCCTGAACGGCACCGACCGCGCGACCTGGCTGCGGCACGTACGCCAATCCCTCGGAGGTACGCGATGAAGGGCAACACCGCACGTGGCGGACGGCTGAACTTCGACCGGGTGGTCGACCTCTACGACGCGGGCCGGCCGAGCATCCCCGCCGACGTGGTCGCCCGCGCCGTCGAGCGCACCGGCCTGCGGCCCGGCGACACCGTGCTGGAGGTAGGCGCCGCCACCGGGCAGCTGACGAAGGAGCTTCGGGCGCGCGACCTGCCGGTAGTCGCTCTCGAACCCGGGCCGGCGCTGCGGACCCGGCTGGTCCGCCACCTCGACGAGGACACCGGGTTCGTCGTGCGCGGCGACTTCTTCGAGGAGTACGCCGGGGAGGAGGGCCCGTTCGCCGCGATCTGGTCGGCGAACGCCTTCCACTGGGTCGACCCGGCCGTGTCGTACGAGAAGGCGGCCTCGCTGCTCGCACCCGGCGGCCACCTGGTGCTGATCTGGACCCACCCGATCCTCGCCGACGACCTCCAGAACGCGATGAACGCGCAGGCGTTCGCCGACGAGCCCGACTTCGTCTACGACCCGGCGACGTTCAGGGAGTACCTCGAAGGGCTGGGCGCCGAGGGCCGGGACGAGCTCGCCGCGTCCGGGGTGTTCGAGCAGCCGGAGTACGACTGGGCGGCGCAGGCGTACGACCTGGACGTGGACACCTACGTCTCCCTCCTGCTGTCGTACGGCCAGGTCGCCGCCCGCGAACAGGACGAACGCGACGCGCTGGCCACGAAGGTGCGCACGACGCTCGGCACTCTCGGCGTGGATCGGATCGAGCTCACCCAGCACATCTACACGTGCATCGCCCGCCGTCGCTGAGCCGCCCGCAATCAGTGGTCGAAGTGGTTGCGCCTGCGGCGCTTGGCGTGGAAGTCGGCCCCGCCGAAGATCGCCACACCCCTGATCACCACGACCGGCGCGTCCGGCGGCGGGTCCGTGTCGCCGGTCTTGACCGAGATCCCGCCCATGATGCCGCTGGCCTCGTTGCGGACCACCACGCCCTCCGGGAGGGAGACGTCGACGCCGCCGAACATCGCGAACAGCTCGATCACCACCTCCGGCGCGTCGAACGTCGCGTCACTGAGGTCGAGGTCGACGCCGCCGAAGACCGCCACCGCCCGGCTACGCCGGCGTAGCCGCCAGCGGCCCTTCCGCTCGACCCCGCCGAAGATCGCGATCATCTGGTCGACGCGGTCGGAGGCACCGGCCGGGTCGACCACGGGGGCGTTCGCGGACCGGCCGGCCGGTCGCGCCTGCGGCTGCGGCGACGTCACGGCGAGGTCGTAGGTGATCGGCTCGAGCTCGCCCATCGTCTTGGCCTGGTAGACGGCGTCGAGGCGATCGGAGTGCTCCTGGACGTCCAACCGCCCGTCGGCCAGCGCTTCCCCCAGCACCTTGACGATCCGCTCCCGATCGGCGTCGGAGGCACGCAGGTGCGACGCCCCGGAGGGTCGCACTGGTTCAGGCAGGTTTGTCATGGCGGAAGAATAACCGCCCTCACCGGCCGACGTAGCGTGTGATTAAGGGGGGCCTCCCCTTCGCTTCCCTCCGCTTGCGAACGAGCCCGAGGGCGGTGAGGACATCATGGACAAACCCACTGTCGACGACCTCCGCGAGCGGGTGCGCGGCCGCGTGGTCACCGCAGCCGACGTCGAGTACGAGCCGGCACGGCGGGTCTACAACGCGATGATCGACCGCAGACCGCGGGTGGTCGTCCGGGCCACGAACGCCGGCGACGTCCGCGCGACCGTGGACTTCGCCCGGGACAGCGACGTCGACCTCGCGGTGCGGGGCGGCGGGCACAGCGTGCCGGGGTACGGCACCTGCGACGACGGAGTGGTGCTCGACCTGGCCGGCATGCGTGGCGTACGGGTCGATCCGCGGGCCGCCACCGCACGCGCCGAGGGCGGAGCCACCTGGGGCGACTTCGACGCCGCCACCCACGCGTTCGGGCTGGTCGCGCCGGGCGGAATCGTCTCCACCACGGGCATCGGCGGCCTCACCCTGGGCGGCGGCATCGGCCACCTGGACCGGTCGCTCGGCCTGTCCTGCGACAACCTGCGCAGTGCGGACGTGGTGACCGCCGACGGGAGGTTCCTCCTCGCGAGCCCGGACGACAACGCCGACCTGTTCTGGGCGCTTCGGGGTGGCGGCGGCAACTTCGGGGTGGTGACGTCGATGGAGTTCGGGCTGCACCCGGTGTGCGACGTCTACGCCGGGCCGATCTTCTTCGACATCGACCACGCCGCCGACGTTCTCCGCTTCTACCGCGACTTCATCCAGACCGCGGACGAACGGCTGTCGGTGTTCCCGGCGTTCCAGCTCGGCCCGCCGCTGCCGTTCATCCCGGTCGAACGCCACGGCGTCCCGCTCGTCGGACTGGTGACCTGCTGGGCCGGGCCGATGGAGGACGCCGAGCGGGCCGTCGCACCGATCCGCGAGGTGGCGCCGCCCGTCGCCGAGCACCTCGGCCCGATGCCCTACCCGGCACTCAACTCGATGTTCGACGCGCTCGTGCCGCCCGGGATGCAGCACTACTGGAAGGCGGCGTTCGCCCGCGAGCTCACCGACGAGGCGATCGCGGCGCACTGCGAGTTCGGGCCGCGACTGCCGGCCGTCAACTCCACCATGCACATCTACCCGATCAACGGCGCGGCGCACCGCGTCGACGGCGACGCCACCGCCTTCGCCAACCGGGACATGACGTTCGCGACCGTCATCGCCGGCGTCTGGCCCGACCCGGCCGACAACGAGGCCAACATCGGCTGGGTACGCGCCTACTACCAGGCCGTCGCGCCGTACTCGGCGGAAGCGGGGTACGTCAACTTCATGTCCGAGGACGACCAGCCGAAGACGCCCACCAACTACCGGGACAACTACGACCGGCTGGTCGCGGTGAAGCAGGCGTACGACCCGGGAAACCTCTTCCACCTCAACCAGAACATCGTTCCCTGACCGGCACGCCGGGCCGGCCGATTCTTCCGCGGAAGAATCGGCCAGGACCTCTCTCGCACACGTTTCCAGGGTCGAGGGTCCGTCCTGCGGAACCTAGTCGATCCGGCGCAGGTAGCGGTGCCGGGCGCGCACCTCCTCGAGGAGTTCGTCCGCGCTCAGGGCGAGGTGGTCGAACCTCGGGTCCACCTCGTGCACCCGGGTGGCGTCGACGAGCTCGGCCTCCGGGGGCAACTGCTCCCGCACCGAGCTCGCCGCCTCGGCCAGCGTCTCGGACTCGAACCCGAGGCTCTCGACGTGCTTGGACGGGTCGTTCTTCCGGGCCGCCCGCAGGGCGCTGGTCTCGCGCAGAACGACCTCCACCTTCGCCAGCGTCTCCCGCGCGTCGGCGAGGACGGCGTAGGCGCTCTCGATCCTTTCCTGCATCTCCTGGCGTTCGAGGACGGCGTGGTTCATCTCGGTCTTGGCGTCGGAAATCCTTCCCTGGTTGAGGGAGAATCCCATCACCGCACCCAGCGTCGCCGCGACGACCGCGGCCACTCCGGCGTACAGACTCACGTAGTGGTCCCACGAACCCGCCTGTTGAGACAGGTACGCCACGAATCCGGCGAACCCGATGATCACCAACAGGCCGAAGAACGCCCGCGGGTCACTCCACGTGAAACCGCCGCGCTCACTCCTGGCGTTGTCCCTGCTCATGTTTCCCCCCGCGGAAAGCCGACGCGGCGGCCGGGGCGAATGTGCCGCACAGCAAGGAGAAACTCCTCCGATTCTGCCGGACACACCGCACGCGGCCCAGGACTCTGTTACCGACTCATCATCCTAGGCACGACTGCCGCCGGACCGCTGTCAATCCGGGGTGGACACAAACAAGAGGTGGTGCGGAGATCCCTTACGGACAAGGGATTTCCGCACCACCTTTCGACGAGTGCGTCGTACGTCAGGCCGGTACGGCGTCGGTCTCGCGGTCCCAGTGCCGGTGCAGGCTCATCGCCTCGGCGAACATCCGGCAGAAGTCCTCCAGACGGTTCTTGTCCGGACCGCGCCCCTGGGTGATCACGCCGCGGTCGTTGACCGGCTGGTCGGCGTCGGTGGCGACCATGACCTCACCGATGGGCGCCCGGGAGAGCACGTCGATCCCCTCCGCCACCGCGCCCACGGTCTTGGCGTGCTTGAACGCCTCGGCGAGGAAGTGCACGGCTTCGCCGTCGCGGGACAGCGCCTGCGCGGCCTCGGCCCCACCGGGCACGACCACCGCGTCGTACAGCACCGACGCCATGGTGTTCAGCCGGCGGTCGGTCTCGACGGTGGAGCCGTTCGTGGTGGTGAGCTTTCCGTCGCGCAGGCCGAGCACCTCCGGCAGCAGGCCCATCCCGGAGAGGTTCTCCACCAGCGCGTTCACGTGCACCTCGTCCACGCCGTCGGCCGCGAGCACCGCGACCATCCGGGTGTCGATCGGCGCGCCGGGGCGCACCTGGCTCAGTGCCGGGGAGGAGTTTCCGTGGTTGGGGCGGTCGGCCGAGGCCGGCGGCTCGACGCCGACTCCCTTGGCCACCGCGACGGCGAGCTCGTGGTCGATCCGGTTGAGGTGTTCGACGACGCGTTCGCGGATGTACTTGCGCTCGACCTTGGCCAGCTCGAACTGGAACGCCGCGACGATGTGCTCCTTCTCCGGCGCGGACATGCTGTTCCAGAACAACGTGGCCTGGTTGTAGTACTCCTTGAAACTCTCGCTCCGCTTACGGATCTTGTGGCCGTCGACGCGTTCCTGGTAGTGCCGGAACACCTCGCCGTCACCGCCCACCGCCGGGCAGCCGCCGCCGACGGTGTTCGGGGCGTAGCTGGACTGCGTGCGGTAGATCTGGTGCTGGTGGTAGCCGTCCCGGTGGTTGGTGGTGACCGGGGCGGTCGGCCGGTTGACCGGGATCTGGGCGAAGTTCGGGCCGCCCAGGCGGATCAGCTGCGTGTCGAGGTAGGAGAAGTTGCGCGCCTGCAGCAGCGGGTCGTTGGTGAAGTCGATGCCCGGCACGACGTTCGCGGTGTGGAACGCGACCTGCTCGGTCTCGGCGAAGAAGTTGTCCGGGTTGCGGTCGAGCACCAGTTTGCCGATCCGGCGGACCGGCACCTGCTCCTCCGGGATGATCTTCGTCGGGTCCAGCAGGTCGAAGTCGAACGCGAACTCGTCCTCCTCCGGTACCAACTGCACGCCGAGCTCCCACTCCGGGTAGCTGCCGGACTCGATCGCCTTCCACAGGTCCCGCCGGTTGAAGTCGGGATCCTTGCCGGCGATCTTCTGCGTCTCGTCCCACACCAGGGAGTGGACGCCGAGCAGCGGCTTCCAGTGGAACTTCACGAACGTGCCGCGCCCCTCGGCGTCGACGAACCGGAAGGTGTGGACGCCGAAGCCCTCCATCATCCGGTAGCTGCGCGGCAGTGCCCGGTCCGACATCGCCCACATCACCATGTGCAGCGACTCCGGTTGCAGCCCGATGAAGTCCCAGAACGTGTCGTGGGCGGACGCGGCCTGCGGAATCTCGTTGTGGGGTTCGGGTTTCACCGCGTGCACGAAGTCGGGGAACTTGATGCCGTCCTGGATGAAGAACACCGGCATGTTGTTCCCGACCAGGTCGTAGTTGCCCTGCCGGGTGTAGAACTTCGTCGCGAACCCGCGCACGTCGCGCACGGTGTCGGCCGACCCGCGCGAGCCGGCGACGGTGGAGAACCGCACGAACACGGGAGTACGCCGGCCGGCCTCGGCCAGGAAGTCGGCGACGGTGACGTCGGCCATCGACTCGTACGCCTCGAAGTAGCCGTACGCACCCGCACCTCGCGCGTGCACCACCCGCTCCGGGATGCGCTCGTGGTCGAAGTGAGTGATCTTCTCCCGGAAGTGGAAGTCCTCCAGCAGCGTCGGACCGCGCTCGCCGACGGTCAGGGAGTCGTCGGTGTGGTCGACGCGAACGCCCTGGTCGGTGGTCAGGTGCGTGCCCTCGACGTCCACGCGGGACGCCTCGAGCTGCCGGTCCTTGCTGTCGGCGTCCTCGCGGAGGTGCCCGTCACCGGATGCCGTCGTCGGATCGTTCGTGGTCGGGTCGTCCATTCCCAGCCCCCAGGGGTCGTTGCGTTCGTCCTGCGCCCCTACCCGGGGCACGGGCCGGTACTCGCGGGCGACCACGAACGGACGGGCGGATGTCAGAACGTGCGCTTGCCGCCGCCGGCGTAGAACGTCTGCCCGGACAGCCACCGCGCCTGGTCGGAGGCGAGGAACACAGCGATGTCGGCGATGTCGTCGGGCTGCCCGAGCCGGCCGAACGGGCTCATCGCCGCCGCGGTCTCGGCGAGGTCCGGCCCGATCCAGCCGGTCTGCACCGGACCGGGCGCGATGGTGTTGACGGTGACGCCGGCCGGGGCCATCTCCTGCGCCGCGGAACGGGTGAGGCTTTCCAGCGCGTACTTCGTGGCGCCGTAGGAGACCTCGCCCGGAAACTGCGGCGCGCCGTCCGTACTGAGGTTGACGATCCGGCCCCAGCCGCCGCCACGCTCGAGCAGCCGGTGGTGGAAGTCGGCCATCAGCAGCGCCGGCGCGCGGGTGTTGAGCGCGTAGTGCCGGTCGAGGTTGGCCGCGTCCAGGACCGGGTGGCCGTCGAAGTAGAAGACCGGGTCGCGCTGCGGGACGAACGTGTCGGGTACGGAGAGGGCGGCGTTGTTCACGAGGATGTCGACGGGACCGAGGGTGCGCTCCACCTCGCCGAGCAGACCGGCGCAGGCCCGCGGGTCCGCCAGGTCGACGACGAAGATCTCCGCCTCGACACCTTCGGCGCGTACCTCCGCCAGCACCTGGGCGCCGTCGGAGGCGGTCGCCTCGGCGTACGCCCGTGCGCCGGGTTCGTCCGCCGGGTCCTCGGTCCCGCTCCCGGTCGAGGGCTCGGCCGGTGGGGGCGGGGTCGGGAGGAACGCGAGCCCGATCGCCACGCCTTCGCTGGCCAGCGCGCGGGCGATCGCGGCACCGATGCCGACGGGGCTGTTCGAGCCGGTCACCACCGCCACCCGGCCGGCCAGCCCGGTGTCGATCACCGAAGCTGCCCGAAGTCGTACTCGATGGCGTAGGTGTGGCTTCCGTCCTCGTGCACGGTGATGGTCACCTCGCCGCGGATTCCGGCCAGCTCGCCGGTCCCGGTGTCGGGGACCACGGTCACCGTCATGGTGCTGTGCTGCTCTCCACCGTCGCCCTCCATCGTCGCCGAGTGCTGGACCACGAAGCTACCGGTACGGCCGTCCAGGCTGCCGGTCATCCGTTCTACCGCGACGTACGCCGCCGACGTGGGTACCTGCCCGGTGACCGTGAGCAGCCGGGCGGCGCTCGTCCCCGTCAGGCCGCCGCGGAACTCCTTGCCGACCAGGACGCTCGCGATGGTCACGCCGCCGTCCTCCTCCTCGGTGGTGGCGTCCCAGCGGGTGATCTCGAAGCTTCCGGTCGCGCGGTGTCCCATCGCGGTTCCTCCCTGTCCTGGCCTGTCCTGGCCCGGCCGTTCGCCGGACTGCGAGACGAGCGTCCCAGCCGTACCTGTCAATCTGTGTCAGGAATCCGGCAGACGCAGGAAAAGACACCTCGCCGACGACGCGGATCGGACCACGGCGGGGTCACCCACCATCGGCTGCCATGATGTGGCGGTGGTCCGTGGAGGCGTCTCCGGCCTGGTGGCCGGCACGGTCTTCAACACCGATGAGCGGCAGGAGCTGTCGCTGGCGGGTTCGATTCCCGTCCGCCTCCGCCACCACGCCACGCCCACCTTTCCGACACGTGCCTGGCCTGTCCTCCACCCCGGAGTGAGAACGCGATGACCGACGCCCGCCGCCGCGTACCCCGTACGGACGTGGTCCTCGCCGACCCCCGGCTGGCCGAGCCGACCCGCGGCCTCGGCCGCGATGCCGTGAAGGCCGCCGTCACCGCCGCGCAGGAACGCGTCCGCGCCGGCCAGGTCGAGCCCGAGGCCCTCGTCGACGTCGTGCTCGCCGACCTGCCCGCGTCGGCCACCAGCCTGCGCCGGGTCGTGAACGCGACCGGCGTGATCGTGCACACCAACCTCGGCCGCGCCCCGCTGTCGGCCGCCGCCCGGGAGGCGCTGGACGTCGCCGCCGGGACGACCGACGTGGAGTACGACCTGGCCACCGGCGCCCGGGCCCGGCGCGGACGCGGCGCTCTGGACGCGCTCGCCCGGGCCGTACCCGACGCGGGCGGGGTGCACGTCGTCAACAACAACGCCGCCGCCCTGCTGCTGGTCGCGCTGACCCTGGCCCAGGGCCGGGAGATCGTGCTCAGCCGGGGCGAGTTCGTGGAGATCGGCGACGGCTTCCGGATCCCGGACCTGCTCGCCGCGAGCGGTGCCCGGCTGCGCGAGGTCGGTACGACGAACCGGACCACGCTCGCGGACTACGAGGCGGCGATCGGGCCGCAGACCGGGTTCGTCCTGAAGATCCATCCGTCCAACTTCGTCGTGTCCGGCTTCACCGCCGGGGTGGACGTGGCCGACCTCGCCGACCTGGGCGAGCGCCTGGGCGTGCCCGTCGTGGTCGACATCGGCTCCGGCCTGCTCGCCCCGCACCCGCTGCTGCCGGACGAGCCGGACGCCGCGAGCTCCCTGCGCGCGGGCGCGACACTGGTCACCGCGAGCGGCGACAAGCTGCTCGGCGGCCCGCAGGCCGGACTGATCCTCGGCGTACGCGACATGGTGGAGCGGGTCCGCCGGCACCCGGCGGCCCGGGCGATGCGGGTGGACAAGCTCACCCTCGCGGCCCTGGAGGCGACGCTGCGCGGGCCGGTTCCGCCGGTGCGCGCCGCGCTGGACGCCGGCCCTGAGGAGTTGCGGGTACGGGCGGACAAGCTCGCCGCCGCGCTCACCGGGGCCGGGATCGACGCCACCGCGGTGGCCTGCCGGTCGGCCGTCGGTGGAGGTGGAGCGCCCGAGGTGGAGCTGGCGAGCTGGGGCGTCGGCGTACCCGCGGCGTGGGCGGTGCCGCTGCGTACCGGCGACCCGCCCGTGGTCGGCCGGGTGCACGAGGGCCGCTGCGTCCTCGACCTGCGCACCGTCGCGCCCGAGGACGACACCGTGGTCGCGGACGCGGTCGCCCGCGTGGCCGCGAGCTCGGTTTCCGGTTCCGTGTCCTCGTCGGGGACCTGAGGACGGCACGGGATGTACGTCGTCGCCACCGCCGGCCACGTCGACCACGGCAAGTCGACGCTGGTCCGCCGCCTCACCGGCATGGAGCCGGACCGCTGGGCCGAGGAACGCCGGCGAGGGCTGACCATCGACCTGGGCTTCGCCTGGACGCGGCTGCCCGGCGGCCGGCCGTTGGCGTTCGTTGACGTGCCCGGCCACGAACGCTTCGTCCCCAACATGCTCGCCGGCGCGGGTCCGGTGGCGGCCGCGATGTTCGTGGTGGCCGCCGACGAGGGGTGGCGGGCGCAGTCGGCCGAGCACCTCGCCGCGCTGGACGCGCTCGGCGTACGCCACGGGCTGCTCGTCGTCACCCGCTCCGACCTCGCCGACCCCGAACCCGCCCGGGCACAGGCCCTGGAACAGCTCGCGGCGAGCACGCTCGGCGCCGTGCCCTCGGTCGCGGTCAGCGGCCGCACCGGCGCGGGGCTGGACGACCTGCTGGCCGAGCTGGTCGGGCTGACCCGCCGGCTGCCGACGCCGGACCAGGACGCCGACGTACGACTGTGGGTGGACCGCTCGTTCAGCGTGCGCGGTGCCGGCACCGTGGTGACCGGCACGCTCACCGCGGGAACCCTCACGGTCGGCGACACCCTCGCCGTCGCCGGCCGGGGGGAGCACCGGCTGGTGCGGGTCCGCGGCCTGCAGGCACTCGGCGAGGACCTGCGGAGCGTCCCCGGGACCGCCCGGGTCGCGGTGAACCTGCGCGGCGTCGACCGTTCCGACGTCGGCCGCGGCGACGCCCTCGTCACCCCGGACGCCTGGCGCGAGACCGAGGTCGTCGACGTGGCGCTCCGGTACGCCGGGGATGAGCTGCCGGGGACTCTGGTGCTGCACGTCGGCGCGGCCGCGGTGCCGGCGCGGGTCCGTCCGCTCGGACCGGGCGCGGCCCGGCTCACCCTCGACCGGCCGCTCCCGCTGCGCACCGGCGACCGCGGCCTGCTCCGCGACCCCGGCCGGCACCAGGTCGCCGCGGGGGTGCTGGTGCTGGACGCCGCTCCGCCCGGACTGCGCCGGCGGGGTGCGGCCCGGACCAGGGCGCGGTCCCTCGCGCCGGTCGTACCTGAAGCGAACTCCCCGGCCACCCCAGCCGACCCAGCCGACCCAGCCGACCCGGCCGGCCCGGACGAATCGACCCGCCTCGCCGCGTACGTCGCCGGCCTCCACCTGCGCGAGCACGGCCTGGTGCGCCGCGACGAGCTCCGCGCGCTGGGCCTGCCCGAGCTGCCGCCGGACAGCCTCGACGTGGGCGCCGGCTGGTGCGCCGACGCCGACCACTGGGCGGACCTGCTGGGACGGGCGCCGGAGGAGCTGGCCGGCTGGGAACGCGAGCACCCGCTGGCCGCGGGCATGCCGTCCGACGTACTCCGGCAACGCCTCGGCGTCCCCGCCGCCCTGCTGCCGGCCGTGGCCGGTGCCGCCCGCCTGCTGCTGCGGGACGGGCAGGTGCGCCGGCTCGGCACCGAGGCGACGCTGCCCCCGGCGGTGGAGAAGGCGGTGCGCGCGGTCGAGGACGACCTGGCGGCCGAACCGTTCGCCGCGCCCGAGGCCGCCCGGCTGGCCGAACTCGGTCTCGGCACCCGTGAGCTCGCCGCCGCCGTACGCGCCGGCCGGTTGCTCCGCGTCACCGACACGGTGGTGCTGCTGCCCGGCGCCCCGGACCAGGCCCGGCGCACTCTCGCCGCCCTCGACCAGCCGTTCACTCTCAGCCAGGCGCGGATCGCGCTGGGCACCACCCGCCGGGTGGCGGTCCCCCTGCTGGAGCTGCTCGACGAGCGCGGCGTCACCGAGCGGCTGCCCGACAGCAGCCGCAGGCTCGCCCCGCGCGCCAGTACCAGCGAGGGGCGCTAGGGTCGAACGCGCACCACACTCCTCACGCGGAACCGCAGGGAGGCGGCCATGGGCGTACGACAGTGGATCGAGGGCTGGCCGGTCTATCGCCAGCTCACCGGTCAGGACCCGCTCGGCCGCGGTGCCGCGGTCACCTCCGACCACACCCGCCACCTGCGGGCGCGCACGGAGCAGGCCGACAAGGTGGTCAAGTCCATCTGCCCGTACTGCGCGGTCGGCTGTGGCCAGAAGGTCTACGTCAAGGACGGCCGGGTCACCCAGATCGAGGGCGACCCCGACTCCCCCATCTCCCGTGGCCGGCTGTGTCCCAAGGGCTCCGCCAGCAAGCAGCTCGTCACCAGCCCGAGCCGGGTCACCACCGTGCTCTACCGGCGGCCGTACGGCACCGACTGGGAACGCATCCCCCTCGACAAGGCGATGGAGATGGTCGCCGACCGGGTGCTCTCGACCCGGCGCGACACCTGGCAGGACGAGGAGGACGGCCGGCCGACCCGCCGCACCATGGGCATCGCGAGCCTGGGCGGGGCGACGCTGGACAACGAAGAGAACTACCTGATGAAGAAGCTCTACACCGCGATGGGGGCGGTGCAGATCGAGAACCAGGCCCGCATTTGACACTCCGCAACCGTTCCCGGTCTGGGAGCCAGTTTCGGTCGCGGCGGCGCCACGACGTTCCAGCAGGACCTGAGCAACGCTGACTGCATCCTCATCGAGGGCTCGAACATGGCCGAGTGCCATCCGGTCGGGTTCCAGTGGGTGATGGAGGCGAAGGCCAAGGGCGCGCGGGTCATCCACGTCGACCCGCGGTTCACCCGTACGAGCGCGGTCGCCGACACGCACGTGGCGCTGCGGGCCGGGTCGGACATCGCGTTCCTCGGCGGGCTGATCAACCACGTGCTGAGCAACGGCCTGGAGTTCAGGGAGTACGTCGCCGCCTACACCAACGCGGGCGCGATCCTGCGCGAGGACTTCCGCGACACCGAGGACCTCGACGGGCTGTTCTCCGGCTACGACCCCTCCAACAGCCACTACGACAGCCACTCCTGGATGTACGAGGGTGTGGAGACGGCTCCGGCCGCGGGACAGCGCGACCGGGCGTTCGACGTCGAGGCGGACGCCGGGGACGCCGACCGGCGACACCGCGCGGCGGCGCTCGCCGAGGCGTACGGCAGTGGCGGCGCGGCTCTGCGTGCCAAGCCGAAGATGGATCCCACCCTCCAACACGAGCGGTGCGTCTTCCAGGTGCTCAAACGGCACTTCGCCCGCTACACCCCGGAGGTCGTGGAGGAGACCTGCGGCATCCCGGTCGAGCAGTTCCTCGACGTCGCCCGGGCGGTGACGGAGAACTCCGGCCGAGAGCGCACCACCGCGCTCGTCTACTCCGTGGGGTGGACGCAGCACACCGTCGGGGTGCAGTACATCCGCACCGCCTCGATCCTGCAGGCACTGCTGGGCAACATAGGCCGGCCGGGCGGTGGCATCATGGCGCTGCGGGGCCACGCCAGCATCCAGGGGTCCACCGACATCCCGACGCTGTTCAACCTGCTGCCCGGCTACCTGCCGATGCCGCACGCGCACCGGCACCTGAGCCTCGACTCCTACGTCGCCGCCGACGCGGGACAGACCGGTTTCTGGGGCCACATGCGCAGCTACACCGTCAGCCTGCTGAAGGCCTGGTGGGGCGACGCGGCCCAGCCGGAGAACGACTTCTGCTTCGACTACCTGCCCCGCATCAGCGGCGACCACGGCACCTACCAGACGGTGATGGCGCAGATCGCCGGGGAGTGCAAGGGCTACTTCCTCGCCGGGGAGAACCCCGCGGTCGGCTCGGCCAACGCCAAGCTGCAGCGGCTCGGCCTGGCCAACCTCGACTGGCTGGTGGTCCGCGACCTCCAGCTGATCGAGAGCGCGACGTTCTGGAAGGACGGGCCGGAGATCGAGACCGGTGAGCTGTCCACCGAGGAGATCGGCACCGAGGTCTTCTTCTTCCCGGCCGCCACACACACCGAGAAGGACGGCAGCTTCACCAACACCCAGCGGCTGCTGCAGTGGCACCACAAGGCCGTCGAGCCGCCCGACGACGCACGCAGCGACCTGTGGTTCTACTACCACCTCGGCCGGTTGCTGCGCGCCAGGCTGGCCGACTCGACCGACGAGCGCGACCGTCCGCTGCTGGACCTGACCTGGGACTACCCCACCGAGGGCCCGACCGCGGATCCGTCGGCCGAGGCCGTCCTGCGGGAGATCAACGGCGTCGGGCCGGACGGCGCGCTCTCGGCGTACACCGAACTCGCCGACGACGGCTCCACCGCCTGCGGGTGCTGGATCTACTGCGGCGTCTACGCCGGAGAGCACAACCACGCCGCGGACCGCAGGCCCGGCCAGGAGCAGAGCCTGGTCGCGCCGCAGTGGGCGTGGGCGTGGCCGGCCAACCGCCGGATCCTCTACAACCGCGCCTCCGCCGACCCCGAGGGACGGCCGTGGAGCGAACGCAAGAAGTACGTCTGGTGGGACGCCGAGCAGGAACGCTGGACCGGTGAGGACGTGCCCGACTTCGAACCCACGAAGCGGCCCGACTACGTCCCGCCGGAGGGCGCCCGCGCCCAGGACGCCCTGGCCGGGACCGACCCGTTCATCATGCAGGCCGACGGCAAGGCGTGGCTGTTCGCACCGTCCGGCCTCACCGACGGCCCGCTGCCGGCGCACTACGAGCCGGAGGAGTCCCCGGTCGAGAACCCGTTGTACGCCCAGCAGGCCAACCCCGTCCGGCAGCGCTACCCGCGCCGGTACAACCGCTACGGCTCGGGCGAGAACGAGCCCGGCTCGGCGGTTTTCCCGTACGTCTTCACGACGTACCGGCTCACCGAGCACCACACCGCCGGCGGGATGAGCCGCACCCTGCCCTACCTGTCCGAGCTGCAGCCGGAGTTCTTCTGCGAGGTGTCGCCGGAGCTGGCGAAGGAGCGGGGCCTCACCCACCTCGGCTGGGCGACCATCGTCTCCGCGCGGACGGCGATCGAGGCGCGGGTGCTGGTCACCGCGCGGATGAAGCCGATCAGAATACGGAAGCGCATCGTCCACCAGGTCGGGCTGCCGTACCACTGGGGCCCGAACGGGCTGAGCACCGGCGACGCGGCCAACGAGCTCCTCTCGATCGTGCTCGACCCCAACGTGCACATCCAGGAGGCGAAGGCCGCAACCTGTGACATCCAGCCGGGCCGCAGGCCCCGCGGGCGCGGACTGCTGGCCATGATGGACCGCTACCAGCTGCGGGCCGGCCTGCCGGCCGACACCCCGACGGGAGCCGACACCCCGACAGGAGAGGCGACCTGATGACCAACCGCCTGGCGGGACCCCTCGCCGACCCGGCCGCCGACGCGGGCCACCCGGAGGACCATCCGCCGCGGGTGGGCTTCTTCACCGACACTTCGGTGTGCATCGGCTGCAAGGCCTGCGAGGTCGCCTGCAAGGAGTGGAACGCCCTGCCCGAGGACGGCCTGAACTTCCTCGGCCACTCCTACGACAACACCGGCGCGCTCGGGGCGAGCACCTGGCGGCACGTCGCGTTCGTCGAGCAGGAGGCGCCGGCGCGACGTCCCACGGTCGACCTCGGAATGCCCGCAGTCGGTACGCCGGCCCAGCTCGACCCGGCCACCGCCCGCACCGTCGGCGAGGACGGCGGCACCGGCGACGGCTCCACCGGCGACGACGCGGGCGCCCTGCGCTGGCTGATGTCCAGCGATGTCTGCAAGCACTGCACGCACGCGGCCTGCCTGGACGTCTGCCCGACCGGCGCTCTCTTCCGGACCGAGTTCGGCACCGTGGTCGTGCAGGACGGCGTGTGCAACGGCTGCGGCTACTGCGTCTCGGCCTGCCCGTACGGCGTCATCGACATCCGCCCCGACAACGGCGGCGCGTTCAAGTGCACGATGTGCTACGACCGGCTCGGCGACGGGCTGGAGCCGGCGTGCGCGAAGGCGTGCCCGACGCAGTCGATCCAGTTCGGACCGCTGGACGAGTTGTGGGAACGAGCCCGCGAGCGGGTGACGACGCTGCAGGAGGCCGGGGTGGACACCGCCCGGCTGTACGGCGCGGACCCCGACGACGGCGTGGGCGGCGACGGCGCGTTCTTCCTGCTGCTGGACGAGCCGGAGGTGTACGGCCTGCCGCCGGACCCGGTGGTGACCACCCGCGACCTGCCGGCGATGTGGCGCCAGGCGGGCCTCGCGGCGGCCACCGTCGCGGTCGCGGTCGCGGCGTCGTTCCTGGGGAGGCGGCGGTGAGGACCCGCGAAGAACTCCAGGTTCCGAAGGCGGAGTTCCGGTCCTACTACGGGCGGCCCATCCTCAAGGAGCCGACCTGGAAGGTGCCCGACGTACCCCTCTATCTCTTCCTCGGTGGCATGGCCGGGGCGTCGGCGACGATGGCGGCGGTCGCCGACCTCACGGGGCAGGACGGGCTGGCCCGCACCGGACGCTACGCCGCCGCGCTCGGGTCGACCGCCAGCGTGGCCGCGCTGGTGCACGACCTGCACCGGCCGACCCGGTTCCTGAACATGCTGCGGGTGTTCAAGCCGACCTCGCCGCTGTCGGTGGGGTCGTGGATCCTGGCGCCGTTCTCCGGTACGGCCGCCGCCGCGGCGGTGTCCACCATGACCGGGGTGCTGCCGGCGTGGGGACGCGCGGCGGGGCTCGCCTCGGGTGTGCTCGGGCCGGCGCTGTCCACCTACACCGCGGTGCTGCTGGCCGACACCGCGATCCCGGCCTGGCACGAATACCACCGCGAACTGCCGTTCGTGTTCGGCGGAAGCGCGCTGGCCAGCGGGGCCGGCGCCGCGTTGCTGGCCGCGCCGCCGGCGGAGCTGGAACCGGCCCGCCGGATGGCGGTGCTCGGCGCCGGGATCGAACTCGCCGCCGCCACCCGGATCGAACGCACCGGCGGGATCGTCGGCGAGCCGTATCGCACCGGCCGCCCGCGCAGGCTGATGTCCGCCGGGCGGATCCTCACCGGTGTCGGCGCGGGGCTGGCTCTGGCCGGCCGGCGCAGCCGCCTGGTGTCCGACCGGAACAGCCGACTGCTGTCCGCAGCGGCCGGCGTCTCGCTGCTCGCCGGCGGGGTGTGCACGCGGTTCGGCGTGTTCTACGCCGGACGGGCGTCCGCGGCCGACCCGAAGTACGTCGTGGTGCCGCAGCGCGAACGCCAAGCCACCCAGACGGGCGGCTCCGGCTCCCCGCCGCGGTGATGCGGGTCCGTGCGGTCAGCCCCGACCTGCTGGTCACCGAACTCGCGGACACGATCGCGAACCTGCCGATCGGCCCCGCCAACGGCGACGACAACGACCCTGGCACCGGCACTGCCACCTGGATCCGGGTGGCGATCGACGGCGCACCGGCGACCCACCCCGACCGGTGGGCGGACGCGCTGACCGAACCACTGCGCGAACGCGGCCGGGCCGTGCTGCGGGTTCGGGCGGAGGACTACCTGCGCCCGGCGTCCCTTCGCCTGGAACGCGGCCGGGAGGACCCGGACGTGTTGTACGAGGACTGGCTGGACGACGCCGGCCTGATCCGCGAGGTGCTCGAACCCCTCGACCCCGGCGGCACCGGCCGGGTGCTGCCCGCGCTCTGGAACGCGCGGACCGACCGGGCGCACCGCGCCGGCTACGTGACCGTCCCGCCCGGCGGGGTGCTGGTGCTCAGCGGCTCGCTGCTGCTCGGCCGCTGGCTGCCGATCGACTTCGCCGTGCACCTGGAACTGTCGCCGGCCGCGCTTGCCCGGCAGACGCCCGGCGACGATCGGTGGACCCTGCCCGCTTACGACCGGTACGCCGCGGAGGCCGTACCGGCGCAGGCGGCACAGGTCGTGGTTCGCCTGGACAATCCCGAACGCCCTGCCGTGGTCGAGGGGTCATGAATCCACTTCGGCCGAGCCCTCGCCGGCCCGCCCGGCCGGGCGGGGCTCCGCCTCCGCCCGCCGCGCCGCGAGGACGTCGCCGATGAAGTAGTCGTACACGATCACGCCGATCACGCCGCCGACGAACGGCCCGACGATGGGTATCCAGAAGTACCAGCTGAACGCCCCCGGTATCGAACCCGGTAAGGCCACCTCACCCCAGCCGGCGATCCAGGCGAAGAAGCGCGGGCCGAAGTCGCGAGCGGGGTTGATGGCGTACCCCGCGTTCGCGCCGAACGACAGGCCGACCGCGCCCACCACCAGACCGGTGACCAGCGGGCCCATGTTGCCCGCGGGCGCCAGGTTGCGCTTGTCGATGACCGCCACGATCAGCAGTAGGAGCAGCGCGGTGCCGACCACCTGGTCGATGAACGGACCGACCCAGCTGCCGTGGAAGTACGGCGCGGGGAAGGTGGCGAAGATGGAGAACGTCGGCAGCGCGTGGCCGGAGCTCTTCGGCGTCTGGGCCGCCGCGTTGTAGGCGTTGATGGCCGACTGGTACACCGCGTAGACCACGGCGGCCCCGGCGAAGGCTCCGGCCACCTGCGCCCCGATGTAGGGGCCGACCTTGTTCCACGGGAACTGCCGGCGTACGGCGAACGCCAGCGTCACCGCGGGGTTGACGTGCGCGCCGCTGATCCCGCCCGCGACGTACACGGCGAACATCACCGCGAACGCCCAGCCGAAGACGATCAGCAGCCAGTCGCCGACGCCGACGAACGACGTGACCGACGTGGCGGTACGCCCCGACCCGGGCAGGCCGGCGACCGCCATCGCGACCGCGCCGTCACCGAACATGATGAGGATGAAGGTGCCCAGGAACTCGGCGAGGATTTCTCCCCACGTACCGCCGATGCGTTTCAGTCCGTGCGGACCCCGCCGCAACGCGGGGATCTCCTCGCTCACGCCTCGCCCCTTTCCCCGTGGACCTCCTTCCCCTGTCTTGCCTCACAGGGAGGTACTTAACCTCCCATTTGGGTCACCAACGGACCGGAAGCTCGGCCCAGCCGCCGGTGAGCAGATGGCTGCGTGGCCGCAGCCGGTCCGGCGGTACGGCCAGCCGCAGCATCGGGAACCGCGTGAACAGCGTCTCGAACAGCGCCGTCAGCTCGATCCGGGCCAGCGGCGCGCCCACGCAGAACCGCGGTCCGTGGCCGAACGTCACGTGCGGGTTGTCGGTCCGCCGTGCGTCGAAGTCCGCGGGCTCGGGGAACCGCACGGTGTCCTGGTTGGCGTCGCGCAGGTCCAGCACCACCAGGTCGCCGGCCGCGATCGTGGTGTCGCCCACCTCGATGTCGGCGTTGGCGTAGCGCGGCAGGCCGGCCGCACCCTCCTGCTCCGCACCCGGATTCGGCAGCCCGAAGCGCAGGATCTCCTCCACCACCCGGGACACGGCCTCGGGCCCGCGTTCCAGTTCGGCGACCTGCTCGGGGTGGGTGAGCAGCAGGACGACGCCGGAGTCGATCGCGGTCACCGTCGTCTCGTGCCCGGCGAACAGCAGCCCGGCGCCGAGCTGTGCGGCGCTGTCGGAGTCGTACGCCGGCCGGCCGTCCACCTGCGCGGTCACCAGGTCGGTGATGACGTCCTCGGCCGGTTCGGCCCGGCGACGTTCGACCAACTCGCGCATGTACGCGTGCAGGGCGGCCATCCCGGCCGCGGAACGCTGCCCGTCGCTCATGTCGCCGACGTCGTCGGACCAGCGCCGGAAGTCCTCCCGGTCCTCGTACGGAACGCCGAGCAGTTCGCAGATCACCAGCGCGGGCAGGGGAAACGAGATCGCGTCGTGGAAGTCGGCCGGCTGCGGGCGGGCCGCGAGGTCGTCGAGGAGTTCGGCTACCACGGCCTCGACCCGCGGCCGCAGCAACGCGAGCCGGCGGGCCGAGAACGACTTCGCCAGCAGCCGGCGCAGCTGCCGGTGCTCGGCCACCTCGTCGGGACGGGCCTCCTCGGGGCGGCCGAGGATCTGCGCGTCGGAGAAGCGGGCCGCCCGGTCGGGCTCGGGGTGCGAACGGCCGAGACGCGGGTCGGCGAGCAGCCGCTTCACGGTGTCGTAGCCGGTGACCAGCCAGGCCGGGTCACCTGCGGGGGTGGTCACCTTGCGCACGTCGGGGGACATCGGGCTCGTCGGGGTCGTCGGGCTCATCACGGGCCTCCGGTTCGGGTGGCGGTGCCGAGGATGTGCGGGCTGGTGGGCGAGGGCAGCGGCCCGTCGGGAAACCGGAACCGTTCCAGGTGGTTCACGGCGAACCCGGCCGCCTCGATGCCGGCGAGGGTGTCGCGGGACAGGTGGCAGCCGCCGACCAGAGCCGGCCACACCGTCTTGTCGAGTACGCGTTGCAGGCCGCGCAGGCCACGGCTGTCGGCGCGGACGTGTTCGAGGAAGCGGAGCTGGCCGCCCGGGCGGATCACCCGGCGCAGCTCCGCCAGGGCGGCCTGCTGGTCGGGTACGGAGCACAGCACCAGCGAGACGACGGCCGCGTCGAAGGCCCCGTCCGCGCCGGGCACCTTCTCGGCGGTGCCGTCCACCAGCGCCACCGGCACCGGCGCGTGGGCGGCGTTACGGACGGCGTACCTGAGCATGCTCGGCTCCGGCTCGACCGCGAGCACCCCGGCGACCTCGGCCGGGTAGTGAGCGAAGTTCAGGCCGCTGCCGGAACCGATCTCGACCACCCGGCCGGTCAGCCCGGCGAGCAGCCGGTGGCGGCGGTCGGCCAGCCCGGCACGGTCCATCGCCGGCGCCAGGCGTGCGTACACCCGAGCGAACAGCGGATGCCGGCCCAGTCGCACGGTCCGCCGCTGCCACCACTTCGGTCGCGCCCCCATCGCTGTCCACTATGGCGCAGTCACCGTCCGTCGTAACCCCCGCGAGAGATCATGGCCGGTCCCTGCGAGGGAACGTACGGAAATGTCGGGGTCGCGCGACAGCTCGGCACATAGGATCCCGATCGTCCGGTTCTCGCCGAGGGGGAGGGAGCGACCAGTGCGGCGTACCGCACGCACCCGCGCGGTGTTCGTGTCCGCGGCCCTCGCGATCCTCGCGGCGCTGCTCACCCTCGCCGCGCTCGTCGCCGTCGCCGGGGCCACCTCCCGTCCCGCGTCGGCAACGTCGGCAACGTCGGCAACGTCGGCAACGCCCGCGTCCTCGCCCGACTTCGCCGCGATCGACCGGTTCGTGAGCGACGAACTGGCCGCACAGGCCATCCCCGGCGCCGCCCTGGTCGTCACCCACGGGCCGGACGTCGTGCACGTGCGCGGCTTCGGGCACACCTCGGCCGGTGTGCCGGTCACCCCGCGCACGCAGTTCCGGCTCGGTTCGGTGAGCAAGTCGTTCACCGCGACGGCCGTCCTGCAACTGGTCGACGCCGGCCGGGTCCGGCTGGACGCCCCGGTCCGCACGTACCTCCCGAACTTCGCGGGCGACGATCCCCGCGGCGCCCGGATCACCGTCCGTCAGCTCCTCAACCACACCAGCGGCCTGAGCGACCAGGGCTTCCCCGAGCAGACAGTGCCGGCGCCACACAGCCTGGCCGAACGGGTCACGAGCCTGCGCGCCGCGAAGCTGGTCAGCTCGCCGGGGACGCGGTTCCACTACTTCAACGCCAACTACGACGTGGCCGCCCGGGTGGTCGAGGTGGTGGGCGGGAAGCCGTTCGCGACCTACCTGCGGGACAACGTGTTCGCACCCCTGCGGATGAACGACACCCTGCTGGCGTACACCAAGTTGATCCCGTCGACCGCGCCGCGCCTGTCCCGCGGGTACGCACTCGCCTTCACCCGCACGGTCGCGCGGCCCGAGCTCGACGGCTTCCTCGGCGGCGACGGCGCGGTGGTGTCCACCGCCGCCGACCTCGGTCACTGGCTGGCGATGCAGAACTCCCAGGGCCGGTACGCCGGACGGCAGATCGTCTCCGCACCGAGCCTGGCCACCGAGCACACCCCACCGACCAGACGGGCCGACCTGGACACCTCGTACGCCATGGGCTGGATGGCCGAGCGGCCCGAGGACGGACAGCCCCGGCTCACCCACAACGGCGTCCTGTCGACCTACTACGCCGAGCAGGCGCTGGTCCCCGGCACCGGCTACGGCGTAGCGCTGATGTTCAACACCTACAACGGACTCGTGCCCTACCACGCGATCACCGAGGGCGTACTCGCCCAGCTCGAGGGGCGCGAGCCGGCGCCGGTGCAACCGCCGACGCGACTGGTCGAGTACGTCCTGGCGGCGCTCACCGTGCTCACCCTGCTGGTCCGATGCTGGGAGATCCTGCGCGCCCGGGCCTGGGCGCGGCGGCGCCGGACGCGGTCGCTGTGGCGGGTGGTCCCCGGCATGGTCTGGCTGCTGGTCCCCACGGTGCTGCTGGCCGGACTGCCCTGGCTGGTGGGCACGTTCGCCGGGCGGGTGTTCACCCGGGAGCAGCTGTTCTGGTCGATGGTGACGGTGCACCTGTGGCTCGGAGTGGCGGCGGTCACCGGCCTCGCTCTGCTCGCGGTCCGCGTGGCGGCCCTGATCCGTACGTCACCTCCGGCCCCGTCGTCTCCGCCCACTTCCTCCCCCACCTCCTCTCCACCGCCCAGGTCCGCACCCACACCGGAGGCACCATGAACGACGTCGCGTGGCAGGCTGGCGCGGTGCAGAACCACTCCACCCGCCTCACCGTCCGGCGGGCCCGCGCGGAGGACGACGCCGCCCTGCTCGCCATCGACGGCGCGTCCTGGAACTCGACGTCCGGTTTCCCTTCCCTGCAAGGCGAAACCCGCACGTCGTTCTTCGACGACCACAACACTCCCGACCTGCACCTGGTGGCGGTGTCGAACGGTTCACTGGCCGGATACGTCCGGATCACCCCGATGGTGCCGTTTCCGGAGGGTGCGCACGTCCTCGGGATCTACGGGTTCGCGGTGGCACCGGCCGCCCGCGGGCAGGGAGTCGGCTCAGCGCTCCTGGTCGCGGCACAGGCGTACGCCCGCGGCCGCGGCGCGCGCAAGCTCAGCCTGCGGGTGTTCGGCACCAACACGACAGCGCGCCGGTTGTACGAGCAGCACGGGTTCGTGGTCGAGGGCAGCCTGCGGGCGGCGTTCCTGATCGACGGCGAGTACGTCGACGACGTGTGGATGTCGAAGTTCCTCGACCCCGCCGAGTCCACCGACCCCGCCGAGTCCACCGAGGCTTGGCCGACCGCGCCCGGTGTCACACCGACGGAGGCCGGCTCGTCCTCCTGACGTGGAGTACGACACCTCCGTTCCGGCGGCCGAGGGTCTCGCGGCCGAGTTCACCGCCCTGCGGCCGCGCCTGCTCGGCGTCGCGTACAGCCTGCTCGGCAGTCTGGACGAGGCCGAGGACGTGGTGCAGGACGCCTGGCTGCGGCTGAGCCGTATCGACCCCGACGAGATCGACAGGATCAGGGACCTCACCGGCTGGCTGGTGGTCACCGTGTCCCGCCTGGGGGTGGACGCGCTTCGTTCCGCCCGCAGGCGGCGGGAGAAGTACGTCGGCCCGTGGCTGCCGGAGCCGCTGGTGACCGGGGACCCGGCCGACCGGGTGACCCTGGACGAGTCGATGAGCCTGGCCATGCTGGTCGTCCTGGAGTCGCTGAGCCCGGCCGAGCGCACGGCGTTCGTGCTGCACGACGTGTTCGGCCTGGAGTTCACCGAGGTGGCCCGGGCCGTCGGGCGTAAACCGGCCGCCTGCCGGCAACTCGCCGCCCGGGCCAGGAAGCACGTGGCCGCCCGCGCGCCGAGGTTCGAGGTGGACGCGGAGGCGCACCGCAGCGCGGTGACCGCGTTCGCGCGCGCCTGCGACGGCATGGACCTGGCGGCACTCGTCGAGCTGCTCGACCCCGACGTCGTCCTTCGTACCGACGGCGGCGGCCAGGTGCTCGCGGCCCGGCGGCCGGTCGTGGGCGCGGAGAAGGTGGCCCGCTTCCTGGTCCGTACGGCTCGCAGTCTCGGGCCGGCGCAGCAACGGCACGCGCTCGTCAACGGCCTGCCCGGCCTGCTGCGCTACCGCGCCGGGCGGCTGGACAGCGTCGTCGGGCTGACGGTCGCCGGCGGCCGGATCACCGAGCTCCACATCGTCCGCAATCCCGAGAAGCTGAGGAGCATCAGATGAAGCGCCGGATCGACATCATGGAGCACGCCGGCGAGGCCGTCCGCGCCATGCGGCAGGTGGAGAGGTACGTACGGGAGAGTGGCCTGCCGCCGGCCGTCTTCGAGCTGGTCAAGATCCGCGCCGGCCAGATCAACGGCTGCAGCTTCTGCCTCGACATGCACCTGCACCAGGCGAAGGAGGCCGGCGAGACCGACGAACGGCTGTGGTCGGTGGGGACCTGGCGGCACGCGCCGTTCTTCACCGATGCCGAACGCGCCGCGCTGGCGCTGACCGAGGAGGCCACCCGGCTCGCCGACCGCGGGGAGACCGTCCCCGACGCCGTGTGGGACGAGGCGACCCGCCACTTCGGCGAGGCCGAGCTCGCCGGGCTGATCTTCGCGATCTCCCACAGCAACGCCTGGAACCGGATCATGGCGATCACCCGTACCCCCGCCGGGGCGCTGCGCACCGCCGCCGCTAGCTGATCCGATCCCCGGTCCGACCTGATCCCTCCCGGTCGGGCGTTCGGCAGGCGTTTCAGCGGTAGGGCTCGCGACGTGCGATCATCAACCACTCGTCGGCGTCGCGGGCCCCTGCGCCCGCCCGGGACAGGAGCACAGCACATGAAGATCGTCGGGGTCATCATCGCCATCTGGCTGCTCATCGGAGTCGTCGCCGTCGCCCAACGGGGCTACCTCGCAGGCTCCGACCAGAGCTGCGCCAAGGCCGGCACCATCGCCGTGACCGTGGTCGCCGGGCCGCTCAACTACGTGGGCGCCAACCCCAAGGTGAAGTGCGAGCTGCCGCAGCCTTCCTCCTAGGGTGTGTCCTGCGGGCAGCGACCCTGCAGGCGAGGTCCCTGCGCGCGTGCCCGCGGCCAGGGAGGCGATCGGCGTGGCGGATGCGGAGTCCAGCGGCGGCACCGTCGCCAAGTACGCCACGGTCCGCGCGCACCTGCTCGGCCTGATCCGCGACCGGCTCGAGCCGCACGAGCGGCTGCCCACCGAGCGCCAGTTGTGCGCCGACCTCGGGGTGAGCCGGTTGACCGTACGCCGAGCCGTCGAGCAACTCGTCGGCGAGGGCGTGGTCTACCGCATCCAGGGTTCGGGCACCTACGTCGCCGAACCCGCCATCCGCAAACGCGAACTCCTGTCCTCGTTCAGCGACGACATGCGCACCCGGGGCCTCGCGCCGGGGGCGCAGCTGTTGCGCGCCGAGCAGACCGTCGCAGGCGCCCGGGAGGGCTGGCGCCTCGGGGTGAGCCCCGGCGAGCCGCTCGTCCACCTGGTCCGGCTCCGGCTGGCCAACTCGGTGCCGATGTGCCTGGAGGACGTCTGGCTGGTCGCCGGTCTCGTTCCGGACCTGCTGGACTCGCCGGTGGAGGGTTCGCTGTACGAGACGCTGCTCAACCGCTACCGGATCACCCTCGACCGGGCCGAGCAGGAGGTACGCGCCACCGTCGTCGACCGCGAGCAGGCCGCGCTGCTGGAGGTACCCGCGCTGACCCCCGCCCTGCTGGTGGAACGCGTCACCTACGACGTACGCGGGCGCGCGGTCGAGCTGGCCAGGTCGCTGTACCGCGGCGACCGGTACAGCCTGGAACAGACGCTCCGCCGCCAGTAACTCCCGCCTGGTTCCCTGGCTCCTGGTCTGCACGCCGTCGCGTGCTCAGCGCCGTCGGCTGGTCGCTCAGTCGCCGGCGGCGAGCAGGACGGCACCGTCCAGGCCTTCGCCTGCGGGGTCGACCACCCGCGCCTGCGGAAGCTCGGCCGCGACCCTCCGCTGCCACGGCTCCCGTACCAGATCCGTCACTCCCATGAGCCCGCCCGCCCACGACACCGCCACCGGATCGGCCACCGTGCCCGGTGCCGTGCCCGCCGCCGTGCCGGGCTCGGCGGCCAGCTCCAGGTAGCGCGCCACGGCCGCACGGGTCGTACCCACCAACGCGGTCACGCCGTCGCGCCAGATCTCCACCGCCACCGGGTCGCCCGCGCGGGCCGCCTCGGCGACCTGCCGGCTGAACCCCGCCACGTCGGCCACCGTGCCGCCCGTCCCGTAGAGCCGGCGCGGCAGCCCGTCCAGCGGACCGAACCGGTCCACCGCCGCGGCGACGAGTTCGGTCCGTGGCCCTCTGCCGTCGTACGCGGCGAGTGCGGCCCGCAGCCCGTGCCGGCCCACCGCGAAACCGCCGCCCTCGTCACCGAGCAGGTGACCCCAGCCGTCCACCCGCACGGTGGCACCTGTGGCAGCCGTGCCCGTGGCACCCGTGGCACCCGTCCTCGCCAGCGCCACCACGCCGGTACCCGCCACCACGACCACGCCGGGCGCCCCGCCGAGCGCGCCGAGATGCGCGGTCACCGCGTCGTGGGCAATGCGTACCTCGACTCGTCCCCCGACCCGTCCTGCGCCCTGTCCCGCGCCCTGTCCCGCGCCCTGTTCCTCGGCCGCTCCCAGCAGGTCCGCGACCCCCGCCTCGATCCGGCGCACCTCCTCGGGGCGGTGGTCCCCGGTCAGGCCCATGCCGACCCGGTCGACCGGCTTTCGCTGCGCCGCGGGCAGCCGGGCCCAGGCCTGCTCCACCAGCGCGAGTACGGTCGCCGCCGGGTCACCCGCGTCGTAGTCGAACCCGCCCGCCGTCGCCGTCGCCGTACTTCCGTCCGACCCGACCACCCGCAGGCGCAGGCCGGTCTGCCCTCCGTCGACCGCCGCGATCCTCACGCCGTGAACCTCACGTCCAGGCCCCGCACGTCCAGGCCCGTCACGTCCAAGCCCCTCATGCCCAGGATCCTCGTGCCCGGGCCCCTCATGCCCGCGGCACCAGGTCGAAGTCGATCTCGAAGGTGCGCCCCCACGGCAGCCGCGGCGAACTGATCAGCCAGCGGCGCGCGTCGGCCCCACCCAGCTCCTCGGCAACCTCCGGCAGCCGCTTCGCGCAGCGTTCCAGGTAGCTCTCGACGTCGGCCGGGTCGGGGAAGGGCACGGACATGTGGTCACCGTACGGCTGCTCCTGCGCCAGCTCGCCGCGGACCACCGCCTGGTACGCGTAGTCCTCGACGATCCGATGCCAGCGCAACCGGCTCTCCGCGATCTCGTCGACGCCGCCGCGACGGTGCCCGACGACGTGCGCGACCAGTGCCGCGACCACCGAGCCGACCGTGTTGCCGGCGGTGTTCCAGCCGCCGTACGCCCGGATCCGGTCCAGCACACCGCGGTCGGCGAGTGCGCGGACCAGGGCGGGGTCGGCGCCGTTGACGTACCGGACGTCGGCCACACCCACGCTGTGGCCCACCTCGACCAGCTCGGCCACCCGGTCCACGACCGCCTCCACGACTGCCCGGTCGGTGGCCTCGCCACGACGTGCCCAGTCGCCGCGGTGCGGGTCCGGCGCGTGCACCACGATCACCGCGTCCGCTTCGCCTGCCTCCCCGCCCATCGGCTTCCCACCAGTCGACTCCGCACGGCTCGACTCCGCACGGCCCGACTCCCCACGGCCCGACTCCCCACGGCTCGACTCCGCACGGCTCGACTCCACATCGGTCGGCTCAGCCGGCACCACCTCGGCGCCGGCGGCGGCGATCTGCCGGGCGACCCCGGCGGCGATGGGGACGTTCTCGTACGGCGCGATCCGGTCCGCGCCGCCCTCCTCGCGGAACTCCACGGCGATCCGCACCGCTCCGTCCTGTTCGCGCTGCTCGACCTGCTCGACCCGCTCGTGCAGCTCACCAGCCGCACCGTCGGCCAGGGCACGCGCCACGAGCACCGACCCCACCTCGTCCGCGCCCGGATACATCAGCACCCGGGTGTCCAGCCCGGTCGCCGACACCCAGTGCCGCAGCCAGACCTGTTCCAGCGAACCCGCCGCCCGCGGTGCGGTGTCGTCGGCGGTCACCAGCAGCGTGTCCAGCGTTCCCCGCCCGGCCAGGCCGAGGGTGAACAGGTCGACCGTGTGGTTGCGCAGCCGCCGCAGCCAGAAGTCGGCCTGTACGTCGGTCGGCACCGTCGCGGCCAGCCGCTCACGTTCGTGCGGCTCGCCGAGGAACTCCCGGTGCAGCGCACCGCCAAGGTCGTGCAGCTCGACACCGTGCTGGGACCAGTACTCCGGCTCCTCGGCGGGGCTGTACGAACGCGACGCGCGCATCACCGTCGTCACCGCGGTGATCGGCAGCCGGGGGAAGCGTGGCCGAATGTTCTCCAGGATCGCCAGCCGCTGCACCACGGCGGAGGCAGCGTCCTGCGTCGTCCGCGAACCGATCAGCCCGCCGTACCCCAGCATGTCCAGCGACACCACGAGCGCGTCGACCTCTGCGGCCACCTCGGCCAGCCAGCCGGCCAGCTCGTCGGCCCGTCCGGGCGTACGCATCCGCGGCAGCAACTCCGCCGGCGGAGTGAGTACCTCCACTCCCGCGATCGCCGCGATGTGCGCGGGCAAGGTCGCGTTGACAGGTCGTTCGTCCAGGGGCAACAACGCGATACGCACGGGAAATCCCTTCCAGGGTTGGTCGAACTCACACTCTTCACAGACTGGGAGGCGCACCGGTCACAGCTTGCCTGCGCAACACACCGGTCACAGCTTGCGCGGCACACCGGCGGCGTACCGGCGGGTCAGCGAGATCGGGTCGGTGATCGCCGTACCCACCACCACCGTCCACGCCCCCGCCCCGAACGCCGCCCGGACCTGCTCGGGCCGGTCCACCCGGCCTTCGAGGACGGCGCGCACGCCGTGGCTCGCGAGGTCGGCCAGCAGTGCGAGGTCGGGACCGATGCGGGACGCCGAGGCGAGGGTGTAGCCGGACAGGGTGGTACCCACCAGGTCCGCTCCTGCCGACCACGCGGCCAGGCCCTCCTCCAGGGTGGCGACGTCGGCCATCACCGGGCGGCCGAGCTGTTCGCGCACGGCCCGGATCAGGTCGCCCGCCTCGTCGGCCTGGGCGCGGTTGTCCGGAACCGCCTCCAGGGCGATGATGTCGGCACCCGCCTCGGCGAGCGCGGCGCAGTCGGCCAGCGTCGGCGTGATGAACGGGCGATGCGCACCCACGTCGACCTTGCGGATGGCGATGATGGGCAGCCCGATCCGGCGCCGTACCGCGCGCACGTCCTCGGCCGACTCGACGCGTACGCCGACCGCCCCACCGGCTTCCGCGCAGGCCGCGAGCCGCGCGATGACCTCCGGGTCGGCCAGCGGATGCCCGGCACCCGCCTGACACGACACCACGAGTCCGCCCTCGAGGGCCTGCACCGCCGCGCTCACCGCCGAACTCCTCTCGGGCTGGTCGCCATCCGCACTCCGTTCACTCGTCGTCCGCTCGGCTCGTCGTCCGCTCGGTCTGGGCACGATCAAGAGTCGAGACAAAGGACAGTACCAATGTCTGCCCGACTGACGCCGCCAGTCCAGCCAGATCCCCGGTGAGCCCGTGCGCGACACGGAACGTCAGGACCATGTGGAAGCGGTCGTCGAGCTCAACGGCGAGGGCTTCTTCTCCTTGGCTGGCCGGCAACTGGGACCGGCAATTGATCCGGACCTTTGCGGGAGTCCGTGGACGTCGTACCGAACAACGCTCCACCCGGCTCATTCTCTCCACGACCGCACAGCTCCCTCCACGACCGCACAGCTCCTTCACGACCGCACAGCTCCCTTCACGTCTGCACAGTCCCTCTACGACTGCGCAGCGTCACTTCGTCGCCGGTATTCGGGATCAGCGGGCTCAAGTGGGTGCACTCTGTCGGATCCGGCCGTTACGATGCCCGGACGTTCGCGTCGCCGCCCAGGGCCGGTGCCGGCGCGGATCGAGGCCGCTGATCGACGCCCGAGGTGGCGCTGATCGACAGGAGTAGGTTCCGATGACCGAAGCAGCGACCGGCGTGACCGCGACCGACGTGCGCGAGGTGCCCCGAAACGCCGCCGAGCTGGAGGCAAGCCTCGCGCGCCACCGGACGGAGCTGACCGGCTACTGCTACCGGATGCTCGGCTCGGGGTTCGAGGCCGAGGACGCCGTGCAGGAGACGCTGGTCCGGGCGTGGCGCGCGTTCGATCGCTTCGAGGGCCGGGCGGCCTTCCGGTCCTGGCTCTACCGCATCGCCACCAACGTCTGCCTCGACCTGCTGAACGGCCGCAACCGCCGGGCCCGGCCGATGGACCTTCAGGCCGCCTCCACCGCGTCCGCACCGCTTCCGGGTGCGCTGCCCGAGGTGACCTGGCTGGAGCCGATCCCCGACGGGCGAGTGGTGCCCGAGGACGCCGACCCCGCCGAGGTGGCCGCCCGCCGGGAGACGGTCCGGCTCGCGTTCGTGTCCGCGTTGCAGCACCTGCCTCCTCGCCAGCGAGCCGTGCTGATCCTGCGCGAGGTGCTGCAATGGCATGCGAACGAGGTCGCCGAACTGCTCGGCACCACGGTCGCGTCCGTCAACAGCGCCCTCCAGCGCGCCCGCGCCACGTTGGCGGCCGCCAACGTCACCGAGTCCGACGTCTACGCGCCGCTGAGCGAGGAGCAACGCGACCTGCTCAAGCGGTATGTCGACGCGTTCGAGCGGTACGACCTGGAGTCCCTCACCACGCTGCTGCGCGAGGACGCCACGCTGTCGATGCCGCCGTACGACCTGTGGCTGCGGGGACACGCGGAGATCCAGGCGTGGATGCTCGGCACGGGCTGCGGCTGCCGGGGCTCGCGGCTCCTGCCGACCGTCGCCAACGGCTCGCCCGCCTTCGGTCAGTACCGCCCGGCCGCCGGCGGTGGCCACGAGCCGTGGGCGCTGCAGGTCATCGAGATCTCAGGGGGCCGGATCGTCGGGCTGAACAACTTCCTCGACACCGACCGGTGGTTCCCGCTGTTCGGACTGCCGCCCCGCCTCGATCCCTGACCCGTCCTCACACCGTTGGGTGGGAGCGCCTGCCGGCAACGTCGGCACCACGTCGGCCAGCCCGACCAGCTCGATCAGTTGTCGTAACCCGCGGCCGGCGTGCCGCAGCCACAGGCGGCAGCCGAGCCGGCGCGCCGTCAACTGCAGCCGCGCCAACGCCTCCACCGCGACCGCGTCCGATTCGGTGAGCCCGGCGACGTCGCAGATGACGCGCCCACCGGGTCGCTCACCCACCATCTCCGCGAAACGCGCGCACAGGTCCGGAATCTCCGAGCGCTCGATCGGCCCCTCCAGGAAGATGAACAGCGCACCGTCCGAATCCGCGTCCGGTGCCGCCTGCCTGTCCTCGCCGGTTCGCCCTCGTGTTCCCCACCGGTCATTCACGATCACTTCGACCCGCGAACCGTGCACAACTCATCGGTCACCGAGCCCGGATCCGCACCGCTCCGCCCGGCTGTTCGGCCCCGCTGATCCGCGGCGCCCGCTGCGCCTCCCCCGCCTCGTCACGCCTCCCCGCCTCGCTGCTCCCCCGGCCTCGCCACGCCTCCCCGCCTCGCTGCTCCTCCTCCCGCCTCGCCACCTCCCCTCGCTGCTCCGCCCGGCCTGCTCCGAAGTTCGTCCGCACGTACCGATGAGTTCGCCGGGGCGCGGTCGTCAAAGCCCGTGGAGATCCCCGCGTGACCGGAGCACCCGGCACGGGCGGCAGAAGACGAACCTGGAGACGACAGTGAGCGCGACAGCGAACAACCCAGCGAGCACGACAGCGAGCAACCCCACGCCCTCCGCGGTACGAGCCGGCCACCGACCTGGCCGCCGGATGAACGTCACGCTGTGGGTGGTTCAGGCACTCACAGCCGCCTTCTTCCTGGTGAGCGCGGCACCGAAGCTCGTCGCCCACCCGTCCGCGACGGTCGTCTTCGACAAGATCGGCTTCGGTGACTGGTTCATGTACCTCGTCGGCATCCTCGAACTCGCCGGCGCGATCGCCCTCCTCGTCCCGCTGCTCGCCGGTCTGGCCGGGCTCGCGTTCATCGGCCTGATGGTGGGCGCGTTCATCACCCAGCTCACTGTCATGGACGGCAAGAACGCCGCCACTCCGGTGATCGTCGCGGTGGTCGTCGGCTTCGTCGCCTGGGGCCGCCGAGGTCGCACCACCGAACTCTTCGGTCGCCTGCGCCGCCGCTGAGCCAGGGAGTTCACCGGCGGCGGCGCCGCAGAGCCGGGCCGCTGAGCCGGCTCGCCGGTTCGGTGCGAAGCTCAGTCCCGGCGCAGGGGCAGGCCGGCGAACGGGAACATCTTCTCGGTGTCCAGGAACGCGTTGATCGCGGTCACCGCACCATCGGCGATCTCGATCACCTGGAGCGCGAACGCGACGTGCCCACCGGCGGGGTCGCGACGGTACTGACCGAACGCTGGTGACCCGTTGACCCCGACCGGGACCAGCAGGGAACCCGCGCACCCGATGCCGGGGCCGCTCATCCAGGTGGCGATCTCCGCCGGACCGTGCACCCACAGGGCGTACGGCGGCATGGACAGGGTGGCGTCCTCGTGCAGCAGGGCCACCAGCGCGTCCATGTCGTAGCGTTCGAACGCGTCGACGTAACGGGCCAGCAGCTTCTGCAGCTCCTCGTCGTCCATCCGCACCGTCTGCACAGAGTCGGCGGAGGTCACGTCGCTCGCCTCCAGCGTGGCCCGGGCACGCTGCAGGGCGCTGTTGACCGAGGCCACGCTGGTGCCGAGGAGCTCCGCGACCTCACTCGCCCGCCAGCGCAGCACCTCCCGCAGGATCAGCACGGCGCGCTGGCGAGGAGGCAGATGCTGCAACGCGGCCACGAACGCCAGCCGGATCGACTCGCGGGCCACGGCCACCTCGGCCGGGTCGCCCGAGGCCGGCAGCACCTGCCCGTCAAGCACGGGTTGCACCCACACAGCGTCCGGGAGCGGCTCGCCGAGAGCGAAGTTGTCCGCCGTCTGCGCCGGCCCGAGATCCATCGGCCGGGCCCGTCGCTTCCGGCCCTCGAGCGCGTCGAGACTCACGTTGGTCGCGATGCGGTAGAGCCACGAGCGCAGCGAGGCCCGCCCGTCGTACCGGTCGTAGTAGCGCCAGGCCCGCAGCATGGTCTCCTGCACGGCGTCCTCAGCCTCGAACGCCGAGCCGAGCATGCGGTAGCAGTAGCCGGTCAGCTCGACCCGGTGCCGGTCGAGCAGTGCGCCCAGCTCACCGCGCTGGTCACTCGTCGCCACGGAACTGGTCATCCGGGATGCTCCCCTCACGTCACCGACCTCAGGTCCGACCTCAGGTCCGACCTCACGTCACCGGCCTGTCGTCGACCTCACGTCGTCGGTGGGGAAACCGTAGGCGACCCCACCGACAAGCCTGTCTGCGTCGGGTCGCGAACCGCGGCCCAGGCAGCCGCCAGCGCGTCCTCGGGGCGGCCCGCGCAGTCGATCTCCACGGCCTGCGGCCACGGCGCGTACGTACGTTCCATTCGCCGCGCCACCTCCACCGTCGCCTCGGACAGGTCACGCACCCGCGCACGGATCCGCCGCTCACCGATGTCGGCCGGCGCCACACACCGGACCTCCGTCAGCGTGCTGGAGGTGTCCCTGGCGAGCCGTCTCGCCGCGTCGCGTTCGGCGGCGTCCTTCCAGGTGGCGTCGAGAACGACCGAATCGCCCCGAGCGAGCAGCCGACGTGCGCGGGTGAGCAGTTCCCGGTACGCGGCGTGCACCCGCGCCGGCGTGTACCGCCCACGTCCGTAGCCGCTCTCCCCCCGGACACCACCACTCTCCCCGCGTGGAGCGGGCAGCCGCGGGCTCGGCTGCTCAGGGTGGATCTCGCCGCGGCCCTCCCGGCGGATCTCGCGGCGGATCTGGTCGGTACGCAGTACGACGGCACCAAGCCGGTCCGCGAGCGCGCCGGCGACGGTCGACTTGCCGGTACCCGGCAGGCCGCCCACCAGCACCAGCCGCACCTCCCCCGCCCGTAGGTGGTCGAGGGCCAGGGCGGCCAACTGCCGTGCCGTCGCCTGAGCCGGCGCCATCCCCTGCCGGTACCGCAGGCAGGCCACCTTCGCCCGGACGAACGCCCGGTACGCCACGTAGTGGTGGACCAGGGACGCCACCGGCAGCCCACCGGTGAACTCGCCGTACCAGCCGAGGAAGCTCTCGGCCAGGTCGGGCGCGCCCAGGCGTTCCAGGTCCATCGCGAGGAAGGCCGCGTCGTCGACCCCGTCCACGTACCGCAAAGAGTCGTCGAACTCCAGGCAGTCCAGCACCCGCGGCCCGTCCGGCAGGCAGAACACGTCGTCGGCCAGCAGGTCACCATGCCCGTCGACGACGAGCCCCGCGCGCGCCCGCGAGTCCAGCAGCGCACCCCGCCCGCCGACGTACCGTTGGACGAGCCGGTCGATCTCGGCCACCGTCGCGGGATCCAGTACCCCGCCCACGAACGGTTCGGTCCCGGCCAGGTTGTCCCGCCACCGGCGCAGCAGCGCGGCGGGCCGGCCGGCGGCCGCCACCTTCGCGTCACGCGGAGCGCGGGCGTGGAAGGCGGCCAGCAGCCGGGCGAGTTCCCGCAGGTCCCGGCGTACGTCCACGCCTGCCTCGACCAGCGTCGACAACCGGCGCGCGGACGGCATGCGGCGCATGACGAGCACCCAGTCCCGGGTGTCGCCCGCGTCGTCGACGACGTGCCGAACGCCGAGGTAGACGTCCGGCGCGAGCCGCCGGTTGAGCTCCAGCTCCCGGCGGCACGCCTCCTCCCGGGCCCGCACCGTGGTGAAGTCGAGGAATCCGAGGTCGACCGGTTTCTTCACCTTGTAAGCCCGGTCGCCGACGAACACCACCACCGCGGAATGGCTCTCGGCCAGCGCGGCGGAGGAGAAGTCGGCGGTACCTTCGCCGTCCACTGCTCCGCCCAGGATCTCGCTCAGGTCTTTGCGGCCGAGACGACCTCGACGAAGTGACTCACCTGGTCCTCGCTCAGATGGCGGCCGAGGTCCACCTCGCTGATCATGCCGACCAGCCGATGGTTCTCGATCACCGGCAACCGGCGGATCCGGTGTTCCTCCATCAACCGGAGGACGCTCTCGATGTCGTCGTCGGCGCTCACCGTGAACGTCGATCCCTGCGCCAGCTCACCTGCCGTCATCAGCGCGGGGTCGCCGCCGGCCGCCACGCACTTCACCACGATGTCCCGGTCGGTGATGATTCCGTGCAGCCGGTCGTCGTCACCGCAGATCGGCAGCGCGCCCACGTTCTGCTGGCGCATCCGGCGGGCGGCGTTCTGCAGGTTCTCATGTTCGCCGACACATTCCACTCCGGCGTGCATGATTTCCCGTGCGGTCGTCATCTCGAACCTCCTTGTTCGTACAGCTTGTTCGTACAGCTTGTTCGTACGGCTCCTTCTTCGTTCCGCCGTCATTCCGCGCTGATCAGGCCGTAGTGGCCGTCGTAACGCCAGTACATGACCCGGCCACGCCCACTCCCGGGGTCCAGGTAGAAGACGAACGGCTCACCACCCGCATCCAGCCGTTCCCGTGCGGCCGCCTCACTCAGGGTCGGCGGCTCCGCGCCCGGCGGCTCCATGTCCACCCCTCCCCGCACCCCGCCCCGTACGGTCACGGAGTCCCGTCCGGTCTCCCGGTCCGTGTACAGGTAGAAGTCGTGGTCGAGGACGTCCATCTCGTACACCGCCTCCTCCGCCGTCAGCGGCACCAGCGCGAACGTCTTCCGGCGTACGACGGTCCGTTCCTCGACCGGGCGCGGGAAGTGCGGCTCCTGGCGACGGGGCTGGTCTCCGTGCCGCCACTCGTGCTCGGACGTCTCGCCGGTCCAGCGGTGACGGGTACGTTCCCGGTCCCGTAGCCGTACCAGCCGGCGGCGCAACCGGTCCTTCATCAGGTCGGCGGCCTCGAGGGCGTCGTGTCCGCTGACCACCGCCCGTACGGGTACGCCGTCGACGTCCAGGCCCACCTCGATCCGAACCGGCTGGTCCTGCGCAGGGTTCTGGGAGACGACGACCACGACATGCGCGTACAGAGCACGCGCACGGGTGGCCTCCAGGACACTCTCGACCTTGCGGACGGCGTACGCGGCGGCCTCCTCGGGCACCTCGCCCCGGACGGTCAGCTCGACCGGCGTACCCTCCACAGCTCCCGGTGCCGCCGTCGACCTGTGTGCTGATCTGGCCATCGGTCCCCCTCAGGCTCGCGTCCGATCCGGCCTGCCCCGGCACTCCCCGCGACGCACCCCGGCACTCCCCCGCGACGCACCGGCCCCTCGTCTTCGGCCCCCACCAGCACGCTCGCCGCTCTGCACGTCACAGGCCAGGGACGAAGGTCACCCAGGATCAACCGCCCCAACCCGGCGGGCTCGGCACGGGCTCGCGACCGCATGTCAGCGGCTGGCCGACGGACTTTCGCCACTGTGATTTCCCGCCGCACGGGCATTGGATCGAACTCGATCCCCGGTCATGACCCGCGCCACGGTGGGTATGACCCGTTGACTCGGTGGTCGTCCCGAGTTGCGCCCCGAGGGTGCGTCCCGAGTCGCGTCCCGAGGTTGAGGAGGCTGACGATGCTCTTCCGGAACCGGAAGGAGGCCGGCCGACAGCTCGCCGCCCGGCTGATGCCGCACAAAGGGCCCGACGTGGTGGTTCTCGGGCTCCCTCGGGGTGGCGTACCGGTCGCGTTCGAGGTCGCCCGGGCACTCGACGCGCCACTCGACGTCCTCGTCGTCCGCAAGCTGGGCGTGCCGTTCCAGCCGGAGCTCGCGATGGGGGCGATCGGTGAGGGCGGCGTGCGGTTCGTGGACGAGGCGCTGGTACAGACGTCCGGCGTTCGACCGGAGGAGTTGCGGGCCGTCGAGGAACGCGAACGGGCCGAGCTCACCAGGCGCGCGCAGGCGTTCCGCGGCAAACGCCCACAGACCCGGCTGGCCGGTCGTACGGTCATCGTCGTCGACGACGGGATCGCCACCGGGTCGACCGCCTGGGTCGCGTGTCAGGTGGCCCGCCAGCTCGGCGCGGCCCGCACGATCCTGGCCTCTCCGGTTGCCTCGCCCCGCGCGGTCGAACACCTCGCGAAGGCCGCCGACGAGGTGGTCTGCCTGGACACCCCGGAGGCGTTCTTCGCCATCGGGGAGTTCTACGCCGACTTCCGGCAGACGCCCGACAGCGAGGTCGTCGCGCTACTGCACGAGGCACAGGACGCGGCCCACTCGGCCCACTCGGCCCACTCGGCCCACTCGGCCCACTCGGCCCACTCGGAAAAGTCAGGCGCACGGTCAAGCACAAGGTCGGGCACGAGGTCGGGCACGAGGTCGGGCACGAGGTCGGGCACGAGGGCAGGAGCACGCCTCGACGACGACCCGCCGGTCGTGGACGAGGAGGTCACCATCCCGGCTGGTACGCAGCGCCTCGCCGGTCACCTCACGCTGCCGGAGAACGCGACCGGGCTGGTGGTGTTCGCGCACGGCAGCGGCAGCAGCCGGCACAGTCCGCGCAACCGGTACGTCGCCTCCGCGCTGAACGACGCCGGCCTGGGCACCCTGCTGTTCGACCTGCTTTCTTCCGCGGAAGAAAGCGATCGCGCCAACGTCTTCGACATCCCCCTGCTCTCCACCCGGCTGCTGGAAGCGACGGCCTGGCTGCGCGAACAACCGGCGACACATGACCTGCCGATCGGCTACTTCGGCGCCAGCACCGGAGCGGCGGCGGCCCTGTCCGCAGCGGCCGAGTCGACGGCACTCGAGTCGGCGGCGGGCGAACCTCCGGCCGACATCACCGCGGTCGTCTCCCGTGGTGGCCGGCCCGACCTCGCCGCTTCCGATCTCGAACTCGTCGAGGCGCCGACACTGCTGATCGTCGGCGGCCACGACCCGGTCGTCGTCGACCTCAACCTCGATGCGGCCCGGCACCTGCACTGCGAGAAGTCCGTACACGTCGTACCAGGCGCCACCCATCTGTTCGAGGAACCCGGCACCCTCGAGGCGGTCGCGGCCGAGGCGACCCGCTGGTTCACCAGCCACCTGCGCGCCAAGGCATCCCACTGACGATCCCACGTCGACTGCCCAACCCTGACTCAGGCGGGCGGGAGTTCCAGTGCCACCCGCGCACCGCCGGCCGGCGACCGCCCGACCAGCAGGCGCCCACCCGCCTCCTCGGCGTCGCGGCGGACCACATCGAGCCCCAGCCCGGTGGAACCAACCCCGCTGCGCCCGCGCCGGGTCAGGGCCAGGTCGGCGATTCCGCGGCCGGCGTCCTCGACAGCGACGACGAACGGGCCCCCGCGCCGCCTGGCCACCGACAACACGAACGAAGCCCCGTCGGAGGTGTGGGCGAACACGTTGTCGATCAGGGCGGCTCCCCCTCGGCCCGGGAACCTCCTCACCCCAGAGCGCCTGCTGTGCACAGATCGCTTCCCCAGACCGGCGCCGGCTCCCAGGCGCTCGCGTACGGGCGCCGACTTCGGCGCAAGGACGGACCGACGCAGATTCTTCCGCGGAAGAATCCGGAAGGGCCGGTAGCTGCTTCTCCTGTACTCGTCTCCCGGGGCTCCTGGCCGCAACTGCCGGGACCGGCGGCGCTCTGCGATCCGGCGCGAACGCGCCTCGCCGATCAGGCCCGTATCCCGGAACCAGTGGCCTTGTCCGTGGCCAGGTCTAGCATCGAACACATGAGCGATTGCAATGCCTCCGCGGCGACCTTCACCGCTGTGACAGACGCGCCCGTGTCGGCGTCCACGCCCGTGGCACGGATCCCCCGTCCCGCAGCACCAGACGAGACCTGTACCGGAGGGAGACAGTCTCCGCCGACATCCACCTCCGCGACGAGTTCGGTGACGACGGGCGCCAGTACGGCCGGCCGAGGTGCGCCCAGGTCGCTGGAGGGCCTGGAGGCCGAGATCTGCGACCTCGCATCCAGGATCGCCATCGCCACGCACGAGTGGCTGCGGCTGATCGTCGCCTTCGACCGCCGCGAGGGCTGGCGCACGTCCGGGTGCAGGTCCACCGCACAGTGGCTGTCCTGGCGTTGCGGGATGAGTCTGTCCGCCGCGTACGAACACCTCCGTGTCGGGCGGGCACTCGAAGGCCTCCCGAAGATCGCCGCGGAGTTCGCCGCCGGTCGGCTGTCTTACTCCAAGGTGCGCGCCCTCACCCGGATCGCCGGCGCCGACCACCGTCCGTCCCACGCAGACCGGGACACGACCCGTGACGAGACCACTCAGCCGAGCCCTCGATCCGGTCGATCCGACAACCCGAACGCCCGGGCGGAGGAACCCACGAAAGCTCAGGAACCCCCGGGCGCAGAAGCGCACGCCGACGCTCAGGAACGCTCCGGCACCGTGGAAGGCGGGGCCCGAGAGGGCGCAAGCCACATGGGCGCTGAGTGGTACGAAGACGCGGACACTGCAGGGGCCGAGGCTGATGCGAACGGCGAGGCGTACGCCGACAGTCATGCCGACGCCGGTGATACTGATGCCGACGCCGGTGATGCTGGCGCCGAGGGTGATACGGACGCCGAGGACGAGTTGCTCAACCTCGCACGAAGTGCCACCGCTGCTCAGCTCGACCGGATCGCTCGCGGCTGTTCGGCGGCACGCTCCAAGGAACAGAACCACCGGCGAGCGATGCGGCGCGGGGTCACATGGTTCTACGACGAGGACGGTTCACTGGTCATTCGCGGACGGCTGGCCCCGGACGAAGGTGCGACGGTCGTCGCGGCGCTCGAAGCCGCGCTCGACACGCTGCTCGCCAGGAAGTCCGCGCCACCCCCGACAACCAAACCACCCGCCTCACCTGCCTCACCCGCTCCGCCCGCCTCACCCACTGCATCCGGACCCACTGCCGGGGCCACCGAGCCCAGCGGCACCACCGACTCCGCCAAGCCCACCGGCATCACCGGCACCGCCGAGCCCACCGGCGTCACCGACATGCCCGACTCCGCGAGCCGCGACGACACCACCGCCTCAGCCGAGGCCTGTTACCCGTCCGCGCCGGACGGTCCGCGGTCGGACGGTCCGCGGTCGGATTCTTCCGCGGAGGAATCCCGGTCAGGTCAGACTGCAGCGAGTGCCGTACCACCGAGCGACACCCCGCCGGCCGTCCCACACCGCCACCGCGGAGCCCTGGCAGCCGACGCGCTCGTCCTGATGGCGGAGACACTGCTGGCCAACACGCCGGCGTTCCTCAACTCCGCCGACAAGTACCGCGTCATCGTCCACCTGAACCCCGCTGCGGGGCCAGGGATGTTCACCCCCGCCGCCGCCATCCCTTCCGCCGACGAGGGGACTCCGCGCCCCGCTCCACACCAGGCTGCCCACCTCGATGACGGCATTCCTCTCGCTCCGGAGACCGCGGACAGGCTTGCCTGCGAAGCGACGGTGACGAACCTCCACATCGGCGGCGACGGCCAGGTCCACGGCCTCGGCGACCCCACAAGGTTCCCGCGGGCCGCGACCGCACGAGCGGTCAGGATCCGCGCACACCACGCCTGCCAGGCGCCCGGATGCACGACCCGGCACGGACTCCAGATCCACCACGTACGCCACTGGTGTCACGGCGGCGAGACCAGCCTGGCCAACCTCGTTCTGATCTGCCGGTTCCACCACTGGCTCGTCCACGAAGGTGGGCACACGTTCGCGGCCCGCCCGGGCGCAACGTTCGGCTTCTACCGACCCGACGGCACCGAGGTTCCGGCAACACCCTCACTGCCGGGCATCACCGGTGCACCCGCCGACAGGCCCGTGGACGCGCACTTCCGCGGGAGCGGCGACGCACACAACCCCAGCGGAACCGGCAACTCATACGACCCAAGCGGGAGCGGCAACTCACACGATCCCAGCGGAACCATCTCCGACCGGAATCTCGCCCGGTCCGTACTCGATCGCTGGGTCGACCTCCGGCGAGCACTCGGTGAGGACGTGCTCACTCCTCCGTGGTGGTCCGGCGACCCGTTGGACCTCGACTACGCCGTCAGCGTGATCCTCGACGCCCAGGCTGCGCTGAACTGACCCGGACACCCGACACCGACAGGCGACACGCGGACACCCGACACGGACAGGCGACATTCGGACAGGCGACGCGGACCGCCGACGCGGATGGTGAGTGGACAACTGACGTGGGATGCGACGTCCGCGCCCTCAAGCGGCACGGGTGCCGGTCACTCGTAGACCTCGAGTTCGACGATGCGGGAGTACGTCGCGTCGTTCGAAGCGATGATGAAGATGCGCACCGCGGTCGTGGACACCGGATCGAACGTCGAGCTGACCACGCCGGTGGTGTTTCCGCGCACGCTGGCGACCGTACGCCAGTCACCGCTGCCGCCATTGGCGCCGGCGTCCCACACCTGCACGTCCCAGTCGCGCAGGCCGTACCGGGTCGCGGGGTAGCGAGTGGAGTTCAGCGTGCGCATGTCGACGCGGCTCACCTGGTGCGGTTGGGCGAACGTGACGGCCAACCAGTCAGGGAAGACCCGCGATGTACCGTCGTTCCACCCGGTGGTGGTCTGCCAGTGGTCGGAGTTGCTGTCCCCGTCGATCGCGCCGCAGGCCTTGAAGTTCGGGTGGGTGGACGACGCGCTCACCGTCGACGAGATGGCGAGGTTCGCTCCCGGCCCGCTCGGCGCTGCCTTCACCACGACGGGTACCGAGATCTGGGATCCGCGGCCGGTCCGGCCCGCCTTGACGATGATCTGGGCGTCGGAGTCGGTGCTGCCCAACGGAGCAGACACCTGTACGGGCGTGTGCAGCGTGTACCCGGCCGGCAGGTAGCTGGAGATCACGTCGGGCGAGGCCTTGAGCGGAGCGTCGGGCGTGAGCAGGACGTCGGCGTACGTCGGTTGCGAGGCGTCGTTGCGTACGGCGACGTCGACCATCCGCGCACCACAGGGCACGGCCAGGATCTGCAACGTGTTCGGCGTCGCTGTCAAGGTGAGGTTGTCAGCACCCGGCGGTGCGGTGTTCCGGACTGACGCCGAGGCCGGCGCGGTCGCCGACCCGACCAACGCGAGCACTCCGGTGGCGCACGCCGCGACGAGCGCCACCGGGTAACGAATCCGCCGCCGTCGCCGCGACCCGAGCGGTGTTCCAGATCCCTTGCCCTCGGTCACTTCGAGCTCACCTCCCACTCGGCCCGGGCAGTTCCGGGCCGGATCTACTTGTCCGGTGGGTACTGCAGGGGCTCCGGCGGCGGAATGCTCTCGGAGTAGCGACGCGCACCCAGCGTCGGGTTGTCGGCGACCGGCTGCAGACCCGGATGACCGTCCTCGGTGACGAAGCTCGCTCTGGTCTGCACGGGCGCACCGGGCTGCCGAATGTAGGGAACAACCCGATAGTCCGACCGCAGTTCCTGTTGTGTCAGGTCGAACCGCACGTACCCACGCAGCGCGCTGTAGAACTTAATGTGCTGGTTGGCCAGGAACGGTTCGGCGTACTCGTCGCGGTCGGCGCCGTCCATGCCCGAAGTGATCGACGTACCCACGAACTCCGTCGCCACCGTGGCGGAGGCCGGATCGTCGAAGTCCGTCTTCACCTCCGCGGCCATCGCGCGGTGGAAGTCACCGGAAAGGACCACCGGATTGGGGACGTGGCGTTCGGTCAGCCCGCCGACCACCCGGTCACGGGCGGGCTTGTACCCGTCCCACAGGTCCATGCTGAACGCCTGATCCGGGGTGGTGGTGAAGTCGCACTGTGACAGCATGATCTGCTGCGCGATCACGTTCCAGCGCGCCTGCGAGGCGCCGAGACCGTCCAGCAACCACTTCTCCTGATCGTCGCCGAGCAGCGTCCGCGACGGGTCGAGGCGTTGGGCGCAGTTGATCTGCAAGCCGTCGCCGCAGGCCTGGTCGGAGCGATACTGCCGGGTGTCGAGCACGCTGAACTCTGCCAGCCGGCCGAACGTCAACCGTCGGTACAACGCCGCGTCCGGCCCGACCGGCTCCTGCGGCAGCCGCAACGGCATGTGTTCCCAGTAAGCACGGTAGGCGTTCGCACGACGTACGAGAAAGTCGGCCGGCGGCAGGCTCGGGTGGTATTCGTCGGCGTAGTTGTTGACCACCTCGTGGTCGTCCCACGTCGCGATCCAGGGAAACGCCGCGTGCGCGGCCTGCAGGTCCGGGTCCAGTTTGTAGAGCGCGTACCGATCCCGGTAGTCGCTGAGCAGCGTGGTGACCCGGTTGTACTTGTCAGGCAGCGAGGGATAGCCCGGACGGCCGCCGTTGGTCTGGACGCTGTACTCGTAGATGTAGTCGCCCAGGTGGAAGACGACGTCCAGATCCTCCTCGGCCAGATGCTTGTACGCGGTGTAGTAGCCGTCGAACCACGCCGCGCAGGAGACCGTCGCGAACCGCAGCCTGCCGAGGTCAGCGGCCGGGTCCGGAGCCGTCCGGGTTCGACCGACCGGGGAGATCTGCGGCCCGGTGCGGAACCGATAGAAGTACTCCCGGTCAGGCTGCAGGCCGTCCACGTCGACGTGCACCGAGTGGACGTACTCGGGCTGCGCGAGCACCGCTCCGCCCCGGACGACCTTCCTGAACGCCTCGTCCTCGGCGACCTGCCACTCGACCGCGTACCTCGTCGGCTGCATTCCGCCGAAGGAGTCCATCGGATCGGGCGCGAGCCGGGTCCAGATCACCACGGAGTTCGGCAGCGGGTCACCGGAGGCGACCCCGAGGGTGAACGGATCGGACCGGAACGACGGCGCCGCGGTGGTGTGCGTCGCCGTACGGTCGACCATGCTGAACGCGAGCCCGAACGCACTGATTCCACTCAGTCGGACGAACTCGCGGCGATTCCAGAGCGCGCGTTCTTCGCGTTCCCAGTGACGTCGTAGGTCTACCAACGCCAGCCCCCTGACATGACCAAACTGCAACCAGACAACAAGACGACAACTCGTTCAGCCGCACGGGTACAGCAACACGTGTCAATGACAGGTCATCGCTGCCAGAGACGGGTCTTCACTGCCAGCGAGGTCTTCACTGACACAGATAGAACCGAAACCGGTTCTCAGCAATTCACCGGTCCCAGATTTTACCGAGCCGATACCATCCTCGAAGCGTTGCGGAAAGCGCACTACCCACGACGGGGCAACGGAAAACGAACAACGATCGACAAGCTGTGGAAGGTGCGGGGCCGTAAACCGGTGAGCCTGTTCGCCGAACCCACTCGGCGAATCTGTTCGGGCGTACCTACTCGGCGAACCGGTCGACCGTCCGCGGGGACCGACGGTCAGCCCGGGCGAACTGGCGGAGCTTGGCGAAGAAGTCCTCGAAGAGGAAGCGGGAGTCGATCGTCTCGTAGACCCGGATCGGACGGTGCGTCCTGTCCAGGTCGTAGCTGCCGTTGGCGCGGAAGGTCGGCGCGGGGCGTTCGACGATGCGGCCGCAGTTCTCGTTCAGCAGGACGCCGATCGCCGGTGAGTCGCCCAGGGCGCGGTACTCCATCGGCCCGCGTGCGTGGGCGGCGTTCCACTCGACCAACTGGCGTACGAGGTACTCACCGAGCTCGCCGCACGGGGCCACCTTCTCGTCCAGCTCGGCGTAGCTCACGGCGGTCATCACGTACGTCGACCGGGGGATCTGCCATACCGGCAGGGCGGAGGCGAAGACGACGTTGGCCGCGACGATGTCGTTGGCCAGGTTGAACTCCGGCCGGTTGGCGGCGGGCTCGGGCCCGTAGGAGGGCCCGCCGATCCAGACCACCGTGACGTCGCGTTCGGCGATCCGCGGCTCGGCCAGCAGCGCGGCCGCCATGTCGGTCAGCGGCCCGAAGAACGCGACGTACAACGGCCCCTCGTCCTCCCGCATCGCCTCCTCGACGATCAGCTCCGCGCCCGGCGACAGGATCGGCGTCAGCTCGTCCGGCAGTGCGTACGGCGAGCCGTTCTCGACCCTGACCTTGCCGGTCAGGCCCATCATCTCCAGCAGCAGGTCGACTTCCTCGCGGCTGTCCAGCATGCTGCGCTCGCTGCGGCCGGGCCGCATGCCGAAGTGCGCGGCGACGATGCCCCGGACGTCGAGGCTGGGCGAGAGGAGCCCGTGCACGATCGCGAACTGGTCGTCGGCCTCGTTCTTCGCGTCGGTGTCGATGATGACGCGGCGTTGGGACGGGAGGGTTCGCGTGTGTACGGGAAGCATGAAGGCGAGCCTACGGGCGCCTCCGGGCGTACCTCCAGAGCGGCGACCGGCTCCGGCTACCGCCTCCGGACGACGGCTGCGGGCCTATCGCCTATCGGCTCTGGGAGGAACGGGCGGCGGTCTGGGCGCGGCGCCACACCTGGCGGTACGCCTCCAGACCGTCGGGGCACAGCGGGCCGTCGGGGCCGGCGGTGATGGCGACGCGTTCGGGCACCGTCCCCCACACCGTGATGCCGGACTCCGACCACGACCCGAGCGCCTCCTGGTAGCTGCGGGTGTAGGTGCGGGCCGAACAGACCACCAGACCGGTGGGGGTGTCGGGGGGTACGACCTCGAGCACCGCCTCCACCCGGGACGTCTCGATGCCGCCGACCCGGGATCACCACGACGTGCGCCTTGCCGAGCGCCTTGTTGAGCAGTCGCTCGTGTGCCGGGGGCGTGTCGACGACCACCACGTCGTCGGCGTCGGCGCCGTCCAGGGCCTTGCCGAGCAGGCGCTCGGTGGGCGCCTCCACGACGGAGACCTTCAGCAGTCGCTCGTCGGCGGCGTACTCGATCCACTCGGCCGCGCTGGCCTGCGGGTCGGCGTCCACGAGTGTGACCGAACGCCGGCCGGAGGCCGCGAGCGCGGCGAGGTAGACGGACGTGGTCGTCTTGCCGACCCCGCCCTTCAGTGCGGCTGAAACCACGATCACCTGTCCGACGCTACCTCGCCGAGGGCCCGCGACACGAGACCCGCGCCCGAAGAGCACGTCCCAAGTCAGCCAATCCGGTGCCCGGTGTCCGGTGCCGCGCTCCGGAGACGACCGGTAGCGTCGGCGACCGGAGCTACGGGAGCGCCAGGGCGCGAGCGGCCGGGTACGGCCAGAAGAGCGCGACCAGAGAGCCGGCGACCGGGGAGTGAGGGACGATGCGGGAGACGCGGACCGACGTGCTGGTGGTGGGCGGCGGCCTGGGCGGGGTCGCGGCCGCGCTGACCGCGCTGCGGCTGGGCCGGCGAGTGGTGCTCACCGAGGAGAGCGGCTGGCTGGGCGGGCAGCTGACCAGCCAGGCGGTGCCGCCGGACGAGCACCCGTGGATCGAGAGCCGGTACGCCTCGCCGAGCTACCGCGACCTGCGCCGGCGGATCCGCGACTTCTACCGCCGCAACCTGCCGTTGACGAAGGAGGCGGCCGACGACCCGTTGCTCAACCCGGGCAGGGGTTCGGTGAGCCCGTTGTGCGCCGAACCCGCCGCCGCCGTCACCGCGATCCACGAGGTGCTGGCGCCCTACCTCACAGCCGGGAGGCTGACCGTCCTGCTGCACCACGCGCCGGTGACGGTGCACGGCCGGGGCGACTCGGTGGAGGCGGTGACGTTGCGTGCCTCCGAGGGCGGCGAGGTGACGGTGGCCGCCGCGTACGTCGTGGACGCCACCGAGCTCGGTGATCTCCTCGCGCTCGGCGGGGTCGAGCACGTCGTCGGGGCGGAGGGTCAGGACCAGACCGGTGAGCCGCACGCGCCGGCCACCGCGAACCCGCTCGACCAGCAGGCGATCACCTGGTGCTTCGCCGTCGAGCACCGGCCCGGCGAGGACCACACGGTGGATCCGCCGGCGAGCTACGAGCACTGGCGTACGCACGTCGCGCCGTTCTGGCCGGGTCCGCAGCTGTCCTGGACCGACGTCGCCCCGGAGACGCTCGAACCCCGCCATCGCCCGATCTTCGTCGGCGACTCCGACGCCGACCGGTCCCGCGACTTCTGGCACTACCGCCGGATCGTGGCCCGGACGAACTACCGCCGCGACTCCGGTTGGCACTCCGGCAGAAGTTCGGGTCAGGCGTTGGTGGAGTCGGACGTGACGCTGGTCAACTGGCCGCAGAACGACTACTGGGAGACGCCGCTGCTGGGTGCCGACGACGCCGACCGGGAGCGTGCCCTGCGGGAGAGCCGCGAGCTGTCCCTGTCGCTGCTGCACTGGATGCAGACGAGCGCTCCGCGCGAGGACGGCGGCCAGGGATATCCGGGGCTGCGGCTGCGGCCGGACATCACGGGTACGGCCGACGGGCTGGCGATGCGGCCCTACGTCCGGGAGTCCCGCCGGATCCGCGCGGAGTTCACCGTCACCGAACTGCACGTCGGGGTGGAGGCCGCCGGGCCGGACGGGCCGGCGCAGTTCGACGACTCCGTAGGGCTCGGCAACTACCGGATCGACCTGCACCCGAGCACTGCGGGCCGTACGTACGTCGACATCGACTCCTACCCGTTCCAGATCCCGCTCGGCGCCCTCGTCCCGGTTCGGGTGGACAACCTGCTGCCCGCGAACAAGAACATCGGCTCCACCCACATCACCAACGGCTGTTACCGCCTGCATCCGGTGGAGTGGGCGATCGGCGAGGCGGTCGGCGCCCTGGCGGCGTACTGTCTGGACGGCGGCCGGCGGCCACGTGAGGTGTACGCGGAGCCCGCACGGCGAGGTGACTACCAGCGCCTGCTGGCCGACGGGCTCGGCATCGAGCTGGCCTGGCCCCGCGAGATCCGCACCCTGTCCACCAGCCGGCGCCCTCCGTACCCCCAGCTGGTCGAGTAGGGAACCAGGTCGCCGAACCGGCGGATTCCCACCCGACCCGCGCCAGTAGCTCACCGGAGGTAGGCATGGCCGACCAGGACGACGTACGCCGGATCGCGCTCGCGCTGCCGGACACCTCCGAGGGCGAAGACCACTTCGGGTTCTCCGTACGAAACAAGGGCAAGGACCGCGGCTTCGCCTGGGTGTGGATGGAGCGGGTCCATCCCAAGAAGGCCCGGGTGCCGCAGCCGGAGGTGCTGGCGGTACGGGTGGCGAACGAGGGCGAGAAGCAGGCGCTGCTCGCCTCCGACAGCGAGAAGTTCTTCACCGAGCCGCACTACAACGGATACCCGGCCGTGCTCGTCCGGCTGGCCAACGTACCGGTCGACGAGCTCGAGGAACTGCTCACCGACGCGTGGCGCTGCCAGGCACCGCGTCAACTGGTGAAGGAGTTCGACGTGGCTCGACCCTAGGTCTGTTCAGGGGAAAAGACCCTGAGCGCTTTCACCCGATCGGGGTGAGGCGCAGTGTCCGTCGCGATGTCTTGTGGGGTCTGTGGGGGGCGGCAGACATCATTTCTGGGCCGCCCGGTCTGCCAGGAAGGGAACGCCATGACGGCACAGACACCTGAAGGAACCTTGGGAGCCTTTTCGCACGGGGAACACCCGATCTTCGCGCAACTTGCCCAGATGAACGTCGACACGTTGCCCAACTCCGAACTCGACCCGCGGACCTACCACATCGCCCGACTTGCCGCACTGATCGCGATGGACGCCGCACCCGCGTCGTACCTCGCCAACCTCGCGGTCGCCCGGGAAGCGGGGCTGACGGTACAGGACGCGCAGGGCGTCTGCGTCGCCATCGCACCGATCGTCGGCAGCTCGCGCGTCGTCGACGCCGCGGGCAGCGTGCTGCGTGCGTTCGGCCTGGCAGAGCTCGCGGCGGAGTACGTCGCCGAAGAGGACGTCACCGAGGAAGGCTCCGGAGGAGGCGTCGGCACTACGGGAGGCGCGGCGGCAGGTACGACCGCAGGCGGAGTGGCAGGTGGCGCGGCAGGCGCCGCGACTGCGATACCGGGGCAGCGCCGCGAGGAGGAGGGACGTCGCGAGGAAGGCCGGCTCGGTGAGGAACGGATCGAGGAAGGCCGCCTCGAGGAGAGCAGGATCGAACAGGGCGGGCCGGAACGAGGTCCCGAAAGCCGTGGCCCCGAAGGACGCGGGCCTGAAGGCCGTGGCCCTGAAGGACGTGGCACTGAAGGACGCGGGCCGGCCGGCTTCGCGGAAACCACGACCGAGGAGCGGTTCGTCGAGGGCTCCGGTGCGGGTGGTGGTGCCGCGACGTACGAAGAGTCCACGGAGGAACGCTTCGTCGGCGGCACCGGCGGCGAGCAGGGTGCGTCGGGCGTCACCGGCGCCCGCGAGGCCGCTGAGGGGCGTGTCGAGGAAGGCACCCGCCAGGGTGCCGAAGGCGTTCGGGAAACAGCGGGGGGAACCGGCCAGGGCCAGCAGGGGCTCGGCGAACAGGCGCAGGGCGCCAAGGAGCAGGCGCAGGGCGCCAAGGAGAAGTTGACAGAAGAAGGCGAGAAGGACGAGACCATCGAGGAGAAGCTGCGCGGAAAGGTCAGCGGCTGGATGAAGCGCGACCAGTAAGGCCGAGGCAGCCAGAAGGCAGAGGAGCCAGACGGCCAACGCTCGACAGATCCGTCCGGCAGACCCGTCGCCTGTCGGCTGCCCATCACCGGCGCCGCGTCAAGATTCACTTGACACGGCGCCCGGTCGCTTACTGCCGGCGGGCCTGCCGGTTCTGTCAGGTGACCTGGTCTCGTTGTCGGGTGAGCTGATGTCGTCGTCGGGTGAGCTGGTGTCGTCGTCGGGCGAACAGGTGCCGTCGTCAGGTCAGCAGGTTTCGCTGCCGCTCCAGGAAGGACCGCTCGGCCTGGTTGCCGCTGCGCGCGATGGCCGCGTCGTACGCGCGTACGGCCTCCTCGTCCCGGCCGAGCCGGCGCAGCAGGTCGGCCCGGATGGCGTGGAAGAGGTAGTAGCCGCCCAGGTCCAGCTCGTCGACCAGCGCGAGCGCCGCCGCAGCGCCCTCCACCTCGGCGACGGCGACCGCACGGTTGAGCGCCGCGACCGGGTTCGGGCCGAGCGCCAGCAACTGGTCGTACAGCGCGACGATCTGCGCCCAGTCCGTCGCGGCGGCGGTGGGCGCGTCGCTGTGCACGGCGTTGATCGCCGCCTGGATCTGGTACGGCCCCGGTCGCCCGCGCCGAAGACACCGTCGTACGAGCGTCTGGCCCTCCGCGACCAGCGCCCGGTCCCACAGTGAGCGGTCCTGCTCGGCCAGCCTGATCAGGTCACCGTCCGCGCTGGTGCGCGCCGGCAGGCGCGACTCGACCAGCAACATCAACGCCAGCAGGCCGAGCGCCTCCGGTTCGTCCGGCATGAGTTCGGCGAGGACGCGGCCCAGCCGGATCGCCTCCGCGCACAGCTCCGCCCGGACGAGTCGCTCGCCGCCGCTCGCGGCGTACCCCTCGTTGAAGATCAGGTAGATGACGGCCAGCACCGCCCGTACCCGGTCGGGGATGTCGGCCTCGCTCGGCACGCGGTACGGGATCCGGGCGTCGCGGATCTTGCCCTTCGCCCGCACCAGTCGCTGCGCCATGGTGGGTTCGGGCACCAGGAACGCCCGGGCGATCTCGGCGGTGGTGAGGCCGCCCAGCAACCGCAGGGTGAGTGCCACCCGGGCGGCGGGGGCGAGCGCCGGGTGGCAGCAGGTGAAGATCAGGCGCAGCCGGTCGTCGCGCACGGCGCCCTCCTCCAGCGGTTCGTCGGCCGCGTGCAGCAGGGCGGCCTGGGCATGCCGGTCCGCGCGGGACGACTCCCGCCGTAGCCGGTCGATCGCACGGTTGCGGGCGGTGGTGATGATCCAGCCCGCGGGGCTGGGCGGGAGCCCGGCGTCCGGCCAGCGCTCCACCGCGGCGACGAACGCGTCCTGGACCGTCTCCTCGGCGAGTTCGATGTCGCCGAGGACGCGCACCAGCACCGCGACCGCGCGGCCGTACTCCGCGCGGAACACGCGTTCGATCTCCGCCGTGGTGATCGCCGGCACGAGCGAGCCCGGACGAGGGCTAGAGGTGGTCGGCGGGGTCGCCCTGGAACGGTCGTACCTCGATCGGCAGCCGGGTGGCCCGGGCCAGCCTGCGGCCCCATTCCAGGGCCTCGTCCAGGTCCTCCGCGGCGATGATCGACAGGCCGCCCACGTGCTCCTTGCCCTCGACGTACGGGCCGTCGGTGGTGAGCAGTTCGCCGTCGTCGTACCGCACCACGGTGGCCGTGGTCGGCTCGTGCAGCCCGCCGGCGAAGACCCAGGCGCCCGCTTCGCGGAGTTCGTCGTTGAACTTCGCGACGTCGGCCATGATCGGCTCGATGATCTCGGGCGCGGGCGGCCCACCGTCGGGCTGCTGGATGCTGAGCAGGTAGTGCTTCGTCACGGTGTCCTCCGGAGCTTCTGGTCGGTCTCGCCGGCTGGGACTTCGAACGGGTCCAGGTCAGTCTCGGCGCCGGTCACCTTCCACACGAACGCGACCCGCCCGGATCGACATTCTCGTCCGGACGATTTCCAGGGGCGTCCGTACGCCTCGTCGCTCGGCCGCGGGAGATCGATGTCCGACCTGACTGGTACGTTCCCCCACATGTCGCGGCTGACCGTGGACCCGTCAGGCACTCACCTGCGTCTCGGCGAGGCGTTCTTTCCGCTGATCATGGACACGGCGTGGAGCAGCTTCGCCGACCCGAGCGCGGAGGAGTGGCGCAGCTACCTCGCCACGCGTCGCCGGCAGGGTTTCACCTGCGTGGCCGTGTCGGTGCTGCCGATCCTGCACGACCGGGACGAGCGGGCCGGTTCACGCGAGCCGTTCGCGCTCGACGCGGAGGGGCACCCCGACTTCGACCGGCCCGACGAGGGATTCTTCGCCCAGGCGCGGGAGTTCACCCGGATCGCGCACGAGGAATACGACCTGCGGCTGCTGCTCGTCGTGCTGTGGAACAACTACGTTCCCGGCACCTGGGCGGCGGCCCGCACGCCGTACGCCGTGATGGCCGACAAGCAGCGGCGTGCGTACGTCGAACGCGTGGCCCGCACCTTCGGCGACCTGGAGCCGGTCTTCGCCGTCGGAGGTGACGACAACTACCGAGTCCCGGAGGCGAACGCGGCCTATCGCGAGGCGGCCGCCCAGCTGCGTGACGCCGCGCCGAGCTGCCTGCTCACCACGCACTCGGCACCGCATGCCGACCTGCCGGACGACCTCGCCGACGCGCTGGACTTCTTCTGCCACCAGTCCGGTCACGACGCACGCAACGTCGACCTGACGTGGCAGCAGGCCGCGGGCTACCTCGCCCGTACCCCCCGCAAGCCGCTGCTCGCGGCCGAACCTGCGTACGAACAACACGGCAGGGTCAACGGCCACGGCCGGTGGAGCCGCGACGACGTACGCCGGGCGAGCTGGACGAGCGTGCTGGCCGGCGCGGCCGCGGGGATCGGGTACGGCGCGCACGGCATGTGGATGTGGCACTCCCCGAGCGCGCGGTTCACCTCCGGCGGCGCCTCGCTGGAGCCGTACCCGTGGCCGGCCGCGCTCGGCTTCCCCGGTGCGCTGGACATCTCGCTGATGGCCCGGCTGTTCGTCGACCATCGGCTGTACCGGCTCGCGCCCGCGCAGGAGTTGCTGGGCGCGGGCGAGGGCGACGGCGATCCCGGGGCGGGTGAAGTGCTCCGGTTGGGTGCCAGCCCGGACCGGGACCTTCTCGTGCTCTACCTGCCGTACAGCCGGGACGCGGAGGTGCTCTTCGACCTGCGCCACCATCGCCTGACGGGCTGGGACCTCGCCGAACGCGCCCCGCTCACCGTCGACCCGGTCTTCGAGGGCGGCCGGACGCGACTGCGGCAACTGCCGACCCTGTCCGACCAACTCGTGGTCGCCGAGCGGACCGCCTGACATGCCCGTCTCGTTCCGGCCCGGGCAGGTGGCCGTCCGCCGGTGTCTGCATCCCGACGGCCGGCTGGCGACCGTGCAGTGCGCACGAGTCGTCGCCGACGACGAGCGCGGGCTGGCGATCTGGGTCGGTGCGGGCTCGACCTGCATGCGCCGGGTCGACCTGCGGGGCGAACCCACCAGGCACCTGCCGTACGCCGAGGAACTCGCGATGCCGACCATGCTCGCGCCCATCCCGCACGAACGCTTCGGCACGCTCATCCTCACCCCGGCCGGCGCCGGGTACTCGGTGGCGTGGTCCTTCGACACACCCGGCGAACTTCTCGGGTGGTACGTCAACCTCGAGTCGCCCGTGCTGCGGTGGAACGGCGGCATCGACGTGTTCGACTTCGCCCTGGACGTGCTGGTCCGGCCCGACCGCCGTTGGGAGTGGAAGGACGAGGACGACTTCGCCGACCAGACCGGCCATCCGCTGTTCTGGACCCCGGCGGAGGCGGCGGTGATCCGGGCCCGCGCGGAGGCGGTCACACGGTTGATCGGCCTGGGCGAGTTCCCGTTCGACGGCACGTGGTGCGACTACCTACCCGAGCCGGGGTGGGGCCCGACGCCGCTGCCGGCCTGGTGGGACCTTCCTACCCTGGCGCCGCCGCGCGCCGAGATGACCGGGGTCGGCCTGGAACAGATCCCGCGCTCGAGGTAGGTACGGTGGCCGGATGCCCGACAGCTCCATTCGGCTCCAGCCGGCCACGCCGGACGTCGCGGAGGCGGTGCTCGACGCGCTCGTTCGCAGCCGCGAGCACATGCGGCCCTGGGATCCGGACCGCCCCGCCGACTTCTTCACCGCCCGTGCGCAGGCAGAGCGCCTCGCCAACCCCGACGTTCGCCGCTGGCACCTGGTCGACGGCGACGTGATAGCCGGCGAGTTCACGTTGTCGATGATCGCGCTCGGCGCGTTCCGCAGCGCGAACCTCGGGTACTGGATCGACGTCGGCTACACCCGCCGCGGCCTGGCCAACCGCGGCGTGGAGCAGGTTTGCCAGGCCGCGCGGGACGAGGTGGGCCTGCACCGCGTCGAGGCGTCCACCATCGTCGAGAACGTCGCGTCCCAGGGAGTGCTGCGCAAGAGCGGGTTCGAGCAGATCGGCACCGCTCCGCGCTACCTGTACGTCGCCGGCGAGTGGCAGGACTGCCACCTGTTCCAGCGGATCCTGCACGACAAGCCGCCGCCGCTGCCCTGAGCCGACGGGTAGGTGGTGTGCCCTGGCTTGCCTGCGCACGTGCGGGCCTGCCTGCCCATGCATGTGCGGGCCCGCCTACGCGTATCCGGGCGTACGGAATGCGGATGCCCGGCGTGGAGTTGCCGATGGCGTACGAACTCATTCGATGGGACCGACCGTGCCCGGTGAGGAGCCCGACCATGACGGCTGTTCTGCCCGAGGACCTGAAGAAGCTCGTCGACGAGGAGAAGGTGTTCGCGACCGTGGCGACACTGCTGCCCGACGGACAGCCGCACCTCACCGTCGTCTGGGTGAAGCGCGAAGGAGACGACCTGCTCTTCTCCACCACCGAGAGCCGGGTCCAGGGCAGGAACCTCGCCCGCGACCCGCGGATCAGCGTGCTGATCAGCCCGCCGGGCAAGCCCTACACGTACGCGGAGATCCGCGGCACGGCGACCATCATGCCCGACCCCGAGCGGCAACTCCCCGACGAACTCTCGCTGAAGTACGTGGGAAGCAAGTACGGCGAGCGGAACCCCGACTCGGTGCAGGAGACCGACCGGATCATCGTGCGGGTCACCCCGGAGAAGCTCACCCACTGGCCGAAGCCCGCCTGAGCGTCGTGGCGGTGATCCACACACGCGGCTGAGTCCTTGCTCGCTCGGTAGCATGTCGATCATGGACCGCGCCGCGTTCACGGGAAGCAATCTCGGGCTGGAACGCGGGTCCGTGCGACTGGCGCCCAGCGACGCGACGTGGGCGGCAACCTTCGACAACCTCGCGAGAGAACTCCAGGCGGCACTCGCCGGCCTGGCCGTAGCGGTCGAGCATGTCGGTTCCACAGCGGTTCCTGGCCTTCCCGCCAAGCCCATTCTGGATGTCGCGCTCGGAGTCCGCGTCGGTGTGGATCGCGACGCGTTGACGAATGTCCTGTGCTCACATGGGTTCCTCTACCGCGGTGAGGTGCCGGAGGAGGACGGGCTGAACCTCATGTTCGGACTGGAGCTCACCCCTCGGCAGCGCGTGGTGAACCTCCACGTCGTCACCCACGACAGCGTCCGCTGGCGGGAGTACGTGCTGCTGCGCGACCGGTTGCGGTCCGACCCGAAGGCGCGGGACGCGTACGCGGACCTGAAGAGCGACCTCGCACGGCGCTTCCCCAACGACCGGCACGCCTACATCGCCGGCAAGGGCGCGTTCGTCGCAACCATCCTGGCCGACCTGCACATGGAGCGGCCGTCAAGTGCGTCCTGACATACCGGACTCCGTGGTCGACCGCCTGTCCGGAGAGGATGGAAGCAGGGTCCTCGACGTCAGGAGCAGTCCACTGGCCGGTGGCACCGGCGCGGCCACCGCCGATCTCACCCGTCTGACCGTTCGCCTGAGCACGCCGAGCGGTCGCCTCGCCCAGCGAGACGTCGTACGCAAGACTCTTCGGCCGTTGCGAGGCGGTCCTCATCGGCATGGCGCGGAGGATCCCACCCACTGGGCGTACTGGAAGCGCGAACTGTTGGCGTATGCGTCCGGTGCACTGCCGAGTGGACCGGGCCTGCGCGCACCTCGCTGCCTCGGCGTGTTCGAGTCGACCGTCTACCTCGAACACGTGCCGCCCGCGGTCGTGGACCGCGATCTGGCCGCGAAACACCTGGCCCGTTGGCAGTCCGAGGCGACCACCCCCGGCGTTCCCTGGCTGAGCGGACACCAACTGGCACAGCGCATCGAAGCGACCCACCTGGACTGGTCGGCGGTGGAAGACCCCCGTGCCGAGGCGTTGTGGAGCGACCGTGAACGACTGCTTGCGCGAGCCGCGTGCACTGGATGCTCGATCGCGGCATCGAGGTGCCGCCCGGTTACGTCGACTTCCTCTGGGCCAATCGCCCGGCTGCGGGGTACCGCTGACGACAGCAGGCAGCAAAGAAAGGCACGCTCTGCGACGCGTCGTCCACCCCTATGTGAGGTCACGGCGCATCGTGATCTGCGTACGCCGGAAACCTTCCTGCTCGTAGAGCGCAAGAGCCGCGGAGTTTCCGCTGTGAACGTTCAGCGTGATCGTGACGGCGCCGCGATCACGGGCCCAGCGTTCGGCGTGCCGCATCAGCAGCGTGCCGATCCCCCGTCGGCGAAGGTCGCTGGTCACCACGACATCGGCGACGTACGCCATCGGGCCGTCGTGGCGCGCCACACCATGTTCGGGTTTCGGACGCAGGTACGCCGATCACAGTAGTGCGGCTGCTCACTCGCCGCAGCGTGGGCGAGTGGAAGACTGTGCGCTCGTGAACGACATGCCTGCACTACCGGTGAGGAACGCCGACGGGTCCGCGCTGTTGAGCTTCGAGCGGCTTGCCGAGGCTGACCTCGCCGGCCTGGATCCGTCCGTGCCGTTGACGGCCTCGCTCGTCGTGCTCCGGCACGGCGACACCTGCCTCATGGTCTTCAACCGGTTCCGGCAGTTGTGGGAGTTGCCGGGCGGCATGATCGATCCGGGTGAGACTCCTCTCGTGGCCGCCGTACGCGAGCTCGAGGAGGAGAGCGCACAGCGTCCGGACAAGCTCGACCTCGCGGGTGTGGCCCGGGTGACCTGCGCACCCGACGACCGGCACGAGTTCCTGGCCATCTACCGGGGCTGCGTGGACACGCCGCTCCCCTTCGTACCGAACACCGAGATGTCCGACGCGACGTGGTGGCACCCGGCTAGGGAACTCCGCGCCCTGACGCCTATCGATGCCGCCCTCGCCCACCTGTGTCCCGCTCAGTAACCCGGGCTGTGCCGGTTCGCTGAGCCGGGCAGGCTTCAGACTTCGTTCGCGGCGACGACCGTGTCGAGGAAGTCCCGCGTGTCGCGGAGCCGGTGTCGAGGGTCCGCGTACGTCGACGGCCCGTCGTCGCCGGACCTGATCCGCAGCGCCTCGGTGAGGATCGGCCGCCATCGCGGCTCGAACGCGTCGTTCTCCACCGCCCACCGACCGGCGCTGCCCTTGGAGTGCAGCCGTCCGGTGACCAGCAGGGCGTGCAGGCGGACGGAGCCGAGCACGCACCACTCCACGAACCACGGGTCGACCGCCCGATCGGGCTCAGTCTCGGCGAGCCGGTCCAGAGTGCCCACCCATCTCTTCCAGTACGTCCGCAGGTTGGTACGAGTGTTGGCGAGCAGCGTGGCCTCGTCCGTCCATACGTCGAGATCGCCGATCGCGGGCCCGCGTACCGCCACGCCGTACGCGTGCAACTCGTGCCACGTCACCAGGGACAGCATGATCCGTCCGCTGGGCTCGAAGGTGGCCTCGTGGCAGCCCGGAACGTCCGGGCAGCGGTCTGGATCGGTGGCGAGGTCGACGGGAAGCAGGTATGCCCCGTCGAAGTACGGGCGCGGGTGGAGCCGGTCCAGTTCCTTGTGAACGGCGGCCAGCGCGGTGACCTCCGCCTGGGTGGGGCGGTGCGCGGTCAGCGCCACGAAGTCGACGTCACTGTGACCGGGGCAGAAGTCCCCCAGCGCCGTGGACCCGTGCAGGTAGAGCCCCCGAACGAGATCCGGGGCGGCTGCGTCGACGAGTCGGAGGTAGGTGTCAGTGACCTCGTGCACCCGCGCAGGCAACGACATGCCACGTCATCATATTGACGTTGATCGCGGTGGGCCCGCGCGGTGACGATTGCCGGAGACCATCGCCACGGTGGTCCCGTCAGCGGCGTCCTCCGACAGAGAGCAGGCAGGCACATGGCCGGAGAGTACGAGGTCCGACCTCCCGTTCCCGCCGACGCCGACGCGCTCGGCGAGGTGCACACCCGGGTATGGCGCGAGGCGTACGCCGGGCTGGTGCCGCAGGACTATCTCGACCAGTTGGATTCCCGGCGATCGGCGGAGCGCTGGCGTACCACGCTGAACGACGTCTGCGACGAACAGTTCCTACGACTGGTCGGGCTGCACGGACAGGAACTCGTCGGGTTCGTCGTCGGCCCGGCTCGGGACGACGACCCGCCCACGCCACGGGAGCTCCAGGTCATCAACGTCCTGCCCGCCCATCACGGCACCGGCCTCGCCGACCGGCTCCTGGCCGCGGCCCTCGGGGACTCGGCGGCCTACCTGTGGGTACTGGAAGGCAACGAGCGCGCCACGGCGTTCTATCGCCGGCACGGCTTCGCGACGGACGGTGCCACGACAAGACACGAGTCCACGGGGAAGACCCTGCTCCGAATGGTTCGGCGATGAAGGTTCGAGGGTGGGATTCGAACGGTGAAGGCTCGAACGGGTGGAGGTGACGCGGTGATCGTCAGGCGGTTTCGCGCTGCGGACGCGCCGACCGTGGCGGCGTTAGGTGATCTGCTGAGGATCGGGGACCCTGCCGACTCGGCGGTTCCGGTACCGCTTCCCCCGTCGAACCAGCCGTCGGGGTTCCGCGACCTGGTCGACGTACCCGGACACTTCCTCGACGCCGACGCCGGTGGTGACTTCCTGGTCGCGGAACTCGACGGACACCTCGTCGGCATGGGTGGAATCCGCCCGACGGGCGAGGCGCGGGCCGAGGTCAAGCGGCTACGCGTCCATCCGGCTGTTCGCCGCCAGGGCGTCGGCCGGGCACTGATGAATGCGTTGGAACGACGCGCCGCCGAACTGGGCAACCGGGAGTTGCACCTGGACACCGCTGACCAACCGGACTCGACGGCGTTCTACCTCAACCTCGGCTACCGGGAGGTCGACCGAGAGCCTTCGCCCTACGGCGAGTGGACGACGGTCTACTACGTGAAGCTCCTTGGCCGACCACTCGTACGCGCGGAGACCGGCGAGTAGCCGACCGGTCGTACGGAAACCAATTGCGCGGACCGGGACTGGTCGCCAGGCTGCAGCCGTGATCCACGTACGGCGATACCAGGCGTCCGACCGCCCACAGATTCGTACGCTGCACGACAGGGTGTGGCCGATCTGGCACAAGGGGCCGGAGCCACCGGGTTGGTTCACCGATCTGGAACGGATCGAGGAGTGTTACCTGGCGTTCTGGGTGGCTGTCGAGGAGCGCGACGGATCCGAGGTGCTGGTCGGCATGGTGGGGGCTGATCTTCCCGGCGCCGACGTGCCACCACGCCTGGTCGAGGGGCGCACCAGGTTGGCTCATCTCAGCCGAATGCGAATCGCCCCGGAGTGCCGGAGGGTGGGCGTGGGCGCTCGGCTCTGCGCCACGTTGATCGACTGGGCCGCCGCCAACGAGCTGGAAGCCGTCGTCACCAACACTCCGTCGAACAACCCGCCCGCGCGTTCCCTGTACTGCAAGGCCGGCTTCACCGAGGTCGGAACGACGATCGTGGGACCCGCGGAGCTGATGTGGTTCGACCTGCCGTTCCGGGGCGAAGTTCGCACACTCTGAGCCGGCCGAGCCCGCACGACGTCTTCGCCCTCATCCATATACATCGAACTGGTTTGATGTATATGGTGAGGATGTGGCTGTCGAGTCCAGGCATGCGGAGGTCGCCCCGCCGGTCTTTCTCCAACTGGCGGGCAACCCCGTGCGTTGGCGACTCCTCACCGAGCTGGCACGCAGCGACCTGCGGGTGGGGGAGCTCGTCGCCGCGATCGACCAACCCCAGAACACCGTTTCGTACCATCTCGGGCGCCTGCGCGCCGCCGGGCTCGTCTCGACGCGACGCAGCTCCGCCGATCAGCGCGACAGCTACTACCACGCGGACCTCACCCGGTGCGGGGAGCTGCTCGCCTCGACAGGGGCAGCTCTTCATCCGGGCCTGAGCGCCGGCGTCCGGCCGGCGATGCAGCATGATGCCAAGTCGACCTTGACAGCGCGCCGGCGTCGTAACCGCAACACTCGGAAGGTCCGGGTGCTCTTCCTCTGCACGGGGAACAGCGCGCGTTCCCAGATGGCCGAAGCACTGCTCGCACAGGCGGCCGGTGAGAACGCCGAGGTCGCCAGCGCGGGCAGCCATCCCAAGGATCTGCACCCGAATGCCGTGCATGCCATGCGGGCGTACGACATCGATCTCACCGGCCGGCGGAGCAAGCACCTCGACGAGTTCGCCGGACAGCGGTTCCACTACGTCATCACGCTGTGTGACAAGCTTCGCGAGATCTGCCCGGAGTTCCCCGGCAGCCCGCAGGCCATCCACTGGAGCATCGTCGACCCCGCCGCCGAGGGCGGTCATGCCGCGTTCCGACGTGTCGCGGCCGACCTTCACACCCGCATCGCGTTCCTCACCAACTACCTGGGCATACCCGCGACACCTACAACAAGGGAGTGAGCCAGTCATGACCGAGACCGCGGACAACGTCGTCAGCGTCCGCTACATCGTCGACGACGTGCAAGCAGCCATCGACTTCTACACCACCCATCTCGGGTTCACCGTGCGGATGGCACACGCACCCGCCTTCGCGGACGTGACCCGCGGCCCCCTGCGACTGCTGCTGTCCGGCGCGCAGAGCTCCGGCGCCCGCGCCACTCCGCCGGACGCGAGAAGTCCCGGCCGCAACCGGATCCATCTCATCATCGACGATCTCGACGCTGAGATCGAACGGCTACGCGCGGCCGGGCTGACCTTCCGCAGCGACCTGGTGAGCGGCCCGGGCGGGCGGCAGATCCTGCTGGCAGACCCCTCCGGAAACCTCGTGGAGCTGTTCGCTCCTGCGGGCCGCGGTTGACTGGACGGCCTCAGCTGCGGTCGACGGCTGGGAGCCGCAGCGACGCCGGGAGCTCCGCCAGCGAAGTGATCACCTGGATCCCGTGGTCGCTCGCCACGTCCACGCCGGCCCCCGTACGGTCCAGCCAGTACGCCTGCAAGCCGGCGTCTCGCGCGCCCACCGCGTCCACGGCGTACTTGTCGCCGACGTAGGCGACCTCGTGAGGTGGCAGGCCGAGCAACTCACAACCGGCCCGGAAGATGCTCGGGTGTGGTTTCGCCGCCCCGTGTGACTCCGAGCAGACGACCGCGTCGCCGAAGTACGCCCGCAGGCCGATCCGTTCCAGCTTGCGCAGCTGGTGTGCATGCGAGGAGTTCGAGATCACGCCCAGGCGGTAGTCGGCGGCGAGGGATTCCAGCAGCGGTGCGGCATCCGGGAACGCCGCCCAGCTCGCGTCGCGGTGGGACACGTAACCGGCGAACCACGCGGCCGCCTCCGAATCGGAGATCCCTTCGGCCGGAAGGCGCCCGAGGTGGGAGAGGAAGCGCCTGGTTCGGGAGAGTTGCTGCTCGGTGAAGGTCTGTTCGCCCGCGAGGAAGCGCTCGTGCTCCTCGTCCACGAACCGCCGCCAGACGGCGACGAGTTCGTCTTCGCGGATGCGATCCAGGAGGCCGAGGTCGGCGAGGTGCGCGAGCAGACCGGACCGCTCCGAGGAGGTGTAGTCGAAGAGCGTGTCGTCGATGTCGAACAGAACCCCCCGGACACGCGCCGGTCCGGAGGGCACCGGTCCGGAGGCCGCAGGTCCGGAGGGCACGGGCGACGTCGGCTGGTCGCTGGTCATCGCGGCGGGCGCCCCTCACGTGTGGCCGACGTCAGGACGCGTCGGTCGGCGTCGATTCAACGCCGTCCGGCGTTGGTTCGGCCCCATCCTGACATGTCGGCGAAGCCCTGCGGCGGCGTGTCCGGGACGCATCCACTCGTACGTCCGTTTACGATCTCGACGCGTGCCAGACCTTCGGCATCCGCACGTGCCGACCCGCCGTGCGCTCAGCGGTCAAGCGAGCGCGACGTTGGTGGGTGCCCGGATGTCGGTTGCGCCGCTTCTCCTGGTCGACGGCCACAACCTGCTGTGGCGGGCGTGGTTCGGATTCCCCGCACGGATCCGGAGTCGCGACAAGACCCGGGACGTCACCGGGGTCTTCGGCTTCTTCGCCCTGTTGCGGGTGGCGATCCGCGAACTGCCCGTAGCGCCGGAGGTCGTGGTCGTCTTCGACGGCGAGAACGCCTGGGACGAACGGACGCAGGTCGACCCCTCCTACAAGGCGCATCGACCGACCGACGACGAGGCGATGGCGCCGATCCGGTCCCTCGCGGATGTCGTACGCGGGCTGGACGAGTTGGGCGTACGCCAGATCTGCGTCGACACCGCCGAGGCGGACGACATCATCGCCAGCATGGCCCGCACGTGCCGGAGTCAGGCACCGAGGCGGGACGTCTGGATCATGTCCGCCGACCGCGACTTCCATCAACTGCTCGACGAACGGACCAGGATCCTCAACACCCTCCGGCGGCCAGGCCATCGTGTCGTCGACTGCCATGAGGTCGAGGCTCGCTTCGACGTGACGCCCGCTCAGTGGTGCGACCGAACCAGCCTGGTGGGCGATCCGTCCGACGGGATCCGGGGCGTGCGCGGTGTCGGCCCGATCACGGCCGCCCGGCTGCTCGCCGGCGGCCTGACGGTCGAGGAGTTGCCGGACTCGGGCCGGCTCGTCGGCAAGGTGGGCGAACGGGTCCGCGACTCGCTACCCGACGTCGCGCGGTGGAAACAGCTGATCCGGATGCGGGCCACCCACCCGGTGCCGGCCGGACTGGTCGTTCGTTCACCGACTCCGGAACTGCCCGCGGCGCCGAGGGTTCTGGACCTGCTCGACCTGTGGTGAGCTCGTCGACCACGACGAGGATCGTCCCGGACGGGTGCAGGCACGCGGATGAATCCAGGTACGTCTATACGGCACGAAGGTGCGGCCCCGGAGGGCGGAAGGGGCAGTCAGCCGGGTTCGCGTAGCCGGCGAGTCTCGCGATCTCGAACTCCGAAAGCCCCTTGGCCGTAAGGGTCGAACCGATGTGCGACTGGAGTTGGGGATGCTCCGCCGGCAGGCTCGAACTGCCCGGCTCACTGGCGGCACCCGTCCGACGTCCTGGCCAGGAGATCGGCCGACGTAGCGTGTCGGGGATCACTCGTCGGTGTGGCTGTTGACGTTGATCACGTTGCCGTCGGGCGCGCGTACGAAGAACCTGCGGATTCCCCAGGGCTCGGTGGTGAGCGGATGGACGATCTCGTAGCCGCGTCGTTGCGCTTCCTCGTACGCAGCCTCGATGTCGTCGCCGACCGCGGCCGAGATCACCGAGTCGACCGGCGCGGTGGCATCGCGGGTGACGAGCTGGACGACGGCCTGGCCGTCCGGGGACTGGAAGTTGGCGACCCAGCCCAGGTTGAACGCCTCGACGCTCAGCCCGAGGTAGTCGGTGTAGAAGTCGCGAGCTTCGCCGATGTCCGGGACGGACAGGTTGGCCCTGATGCCGGTGACCTGCACGGGAGGCTCCTTTCTCAGCCGCGGTCCTTCGCGAAATGATTCTGTTCCGTTCCGACTGGCCAATCCAGCGCAGCGCGCGGCGTACGGAAAAACGGGTCGCGTCGTCCTCACACGTGCGCTTTGCTGCCCACCGTGGAGAACTTCGTCGAAGCTCGGACTCGTGTCGCGAACAAGATCGCCGAGAGGTTCGCCGACGAACCAGCGGTCACCGGCGTTCTCTGCGCCGGCTCTACCGGCCGGGGCCACGCCGACCGATGGTCGGACCTGGAGATCGGGGTGATCTGGTCGCGGCCACCGACCGAGCCGGAACGCCGGCAGGTCGCCCACGACCTGGCGATGGCGGACGTTCGCCTGTCGAACTACGACGAGAGCGAGCGGTCGTGGTTCGACGAATGGTGGTTCGACGCTCCCGCCGGCGACGGCCTGCTCGTCGAGGTCTGTCATCTCACCGCCGAGGGCGCCCACACCCAGCTCGACCGGCTTCTGCTGCACGACGATCCGGACCCGTACGCCCTCACGTTCGCCGCTGCCCTGGTGTACGGCCGACCGCTGGCGGGCTCGATCGAGTCCCTGGTGGAGCGAGTGCACGCCTACCCTCGTTCGCTCGCGGTTGCGGTCGTACGTCGCCACGGGCAGGTCGACCAGTTCTGGCGGTGGCAGATGTTCGTGGAGCGCCACAACCCGCACGGGCTGCGGCGACACTTCGCCGGTGTCGTAGACGCGCTGATCCACATGACGTGTGCTCTCAACGGCCGTTGGTGGCCGGGTCCGAAGTGGCCCGGGTGGACTCTTGCAGGTCTGTCGATCGCCGCTCCGAACCTGTCCGAGCGGTTGGTCGCGCTCGACCAGCAGGATCCACCCGTGGCAGCGGCCGCACTCGGCGAACTCGTCGAGGAGACGTACGACCTCGTGGCCGTTCACCTGCCCGAGGCGGACCAGGACCGGCTCAGGCGCATCTTCCACTTCGCCCGGGCGCCGTGGCCTCGGCAGTGATCGCGTAGAGCCGTTCTCGTACGGCCTACTCACAGGCAGGGTTTCTGTTTGGTACCCAGGCGAGCCACGGACCTGTGCAGGGCGTGAAGCCCGCTGATGCGTAGAAGGTCACCACGTCCTCGTCGAGAGCGGACACGAAGACAACTTCCGCGCCGGACGCCGCGAGCCAGGACAGGCCGCGGTCGAGCAGCGATCGGCCCAGCCCCCGCCCGCGAGAGCCCGGTTCGACAACGAGTTCCTCGACCGTTCCGTACGCCTCGATGCCGTAGTCGACGAGCGTGGCGACCACCAGGCCGGCAACCTGCTCGTCCTTCGTGGCGACGAACGTCTGCGCTTCCTGGCGTACGCGAGGCAGCGTCGTGCCCTCGGCCCCCGCAGCGTGCAGGTGTCGCAGGAGCCGCGTGATCCCGGTGCGGTCCGCCGACGAAGCCGGACGAACGACCGCACTCTCGCGATGCTCTTCGTGTTCGGTCAACGACTTCGCCTCCTCGGGTACTTGCCTGGTGACGGTATCGCCAATCCCGGTTCGGAATGCTCCTTGTACGCTGCGTACGAGAGAAGGAGAACCCTTGTGAAGAACGAGGTCCTGTGGCAGTTCGACACGTGTGAGCAGCTTTCCACGATCCTTTCGGCCGAGCCTTCGGTGCGTGCGCTCTGGCTCGCCGGGAGCCTCGCGCGAGGCGATGCGGACCGCGTCAGCGACATCGACCTGGTGGCCGTCATCGTCGGTGCACCACTGGACGAGGCGGCTTCTCGCATCGAGACCCGACTGGCCGCCGAGTTCGAGCCGGTTCTTCAGCGAAACCGCGGTGACGAGAACTTCCGCCTGCTCAACTTCGTCACCGACGACTGGACGCGCTTCGACCTCAGCATGTTCACCGCTGAGGCGATCGGTAGGTCGAAGCTTCGCGGTCTGCGGACACTCTTCGACAAGGACGGCCTGGACCTCCCGGTGAGCCAGGGTGAGCCCCCGAAGACCGAGGTCGCCCCCGAACAGGTCTGGTTCGTCGTGTCCGAGTTCATCCGGGTTCTCGGTCTGCTACCTGTCGTCATCCATCGCGGTGACCTTGTTGGCGCCTCCATCGGATGCGGGCTGCTCCGCGAGCATCTGGTCACATTGTTGAGGTACGAGCAGACCGGACGAACGATGCGGGGCGCGCTGAACGAAACCAAGTCGCTGTCCCCTGCTGCGACATCCGCGATCCTCGGACTGCCGGCGCTGGCCGCCGAGAAGTCCTCGATCATCGAGTTCAACCGTGCGTGCTGGGACGTCCTGGTCCGGTTCGGGCCGAGGATCAGTCAGCAGTACGACGTCGAATGGCCAACCGCGCTCGTCCGGGCCGTACGCTCCCGGCTGGCTCGCGAACTCGCGGTCGAGCTCAGCTGATCCAGGGGCCGCTTTCTGCCGGTGGTGCGCAGAAGCAGGCTTGTGCCATTGTGCCCGTCATGGACTGGAGAGATCTGCCGTTCGATGATCTGCAGCAGGGCAACGAGGTTGACACGCTGTGCTGGGCACTCCAACGCGTGCACCAGCAGTTCGCCTGGAAGACCGGAGGGCTCGACGCCGAGCAGCTTCGCCAACAGCACGTACCCTCGACGATGACCCTGGCCGGCCTGATCAAGCACCTTGCGTCGGTCGAGGAATGCTGGACGGCGGCCGCCGCGGGCCGTGAACCCGAGCTTCCGTGGGACACGGCCAAGGTGGAGGAGGACTGGGACTGGCACTCCGCGGTGGACGACGATCCCGAGGATCTGTACGCACTCTGGTACGGCGTCGTCGGCCGTACGGTGCCCGAGTGGAGGGAGTTGGGTCGCGCCGATGGGCTCGACGCGGGCGTCCACCGGGGCGAGTGGGAGGGCAAGCCGTACATCGTGAGCCGCCGGCGCATGCTTCTCGACGTACTGGAGGAGAACCTGATGCACACCGGCCACGCCGACGTGCTCCGCGAAGCCGTCGACGGTCTGCGGGGCAACGGCCCGCGGTAGTCAGAGGGTGGGCGTCACCGTAGCCTCGGCGCGACGGGCCGAGCAGAGGGGTGGGATCACGTGGACGGCGCTGCCGACGTCGAGGTCGAACGCGGGGAGCGGGCGACGGTAACCGGTGAGCTGCTGCGTGCCGTCTGGGCGACCTACGAGCTGGATGGCGAGCCTCCTGGCGTCGACGCGTCCTGCACACCCGGAGACCTCAGCATTCGTGACCTCGGTGGCAGTTCGAATCTCAACCTGCTCACCGAGCGGGCCGGCCGCCCCGTGGTCGTTCGCGTCTATCTGCCCTGGGTCGACGCAACCAGGCTGACCGACCTGCAGCGGATCCGCGGCCTGTTGCGTGACGCGGGCGTTCCCAACCCACGTGTCCTTCCCACCGCAGACGGTCAGCCCTGGACGTCGTTCTACGGCCGGGTGGTGGAGATGGAGGAGTACGTCGAACACGACGCCGACATGGACACCTGGAACCGCCTGAACGCCGGCATGCCGACGCTCGGCCGGATCCACTCCGTCCTGGCCGGCGTCGACGCCGCGCCTGTGACGCGATGCCCGGGATTCGCCAACGCGGTCGAGGCCACCGGTGCTCATGCGATGACAGCCCGTGGGGTCGCGCGCATCCGTTCGTGGGGCGACATCAGCGCCGACGTCGCGCGCATGTGTGACGAGGCCGAGGAGCTCGCCGAGATCGTCGCGGCTGCGGAAGCGGCCGCCCCTCCGACGCATCGCCAACTGGTGCACGGCGATTTCTGGGACAACAACGTGTTGTTCCGTACGGGACGGGTGGCCGCCGTCATCGACCTCGACTTCCTCGGCCACCGGCCGCGGGTCGACGACCTCGCGCTGAGCCTCTTCTTCGCGGACCAGACACTCCTGCCGGCAGACTCAGAGCGGATCCCTCTGCTGCGTGGGTTGGTCGACCACTACGACAGCGGGCTCGACGAGCCGCTGACGCCTGAGGAACGTGCGGCTGTCCCCGCTGCGCTCGCACGCCAGCAGCTGTGGGGATTCGGGCACGTGACCTGGCTCGACGAGGAGCCGGCGAGGAGCCTCGTGAACGTCATGGTCGGTGAGGTCCGCCGTACTCTCCCCATCGCTCGTGACCTGCCCGGCTGGCGTGCCGCATTCGCGGGTGTACGGCTGTGAGCGATCGGAAGGACGCCTTGTCTTGGCTGGTCACGGGGTTGGCGCGTAGGTAAGGTCGCCGGAATGTCGACCTGGACCACGCCCGAACGGCCCGAGCCGCCGAACAACCCGATCGACGAGCGGGCCGCGCTCGAGGACCGCCTTGAGTACCAGCGCACGACGTTGCTGCTGAAATGCGGCGGGCTGACGCCGGAACAACTGGCGCTGCGGTCGGTGCCGCCATCGACTCTCTCGTTGCTCGGCCTTGTCCGGCACCTGTCCGGAGTCGAGGCCTGGTTCCACTCCTACGACGGTCAGCCGGACCACCTGTACTTCTGGGACTACGTACCGGGCTCGACGGAAGGCTGCGACGAGGTCGACATCACTCGTGCTGCCGACGACCTGGCCAGCTATCAAGCGAGTGTCGCCCGGTCGCGTGCGGCCGTGGCCGGGCGCAGTCTCGACGAAGCCAGCCCCGGCGAGGACTACACGCTGCGGTGGATCTACCTGCACATGATCGAGGAGTACGCGCGCCACAACGGCCACGCGGACTTCCTCCGCGAACGCATCGACGGCGCCACGGGCGAATAGCCTGCCTCCTCGGGTGTGTGCCACGGTCAGGTGGAAACTCGGCGGCAGTGGAGGGAGAGCCAGTCTCCGTGGGAGCTGGGTGGCGCCGTAGTTGGACGCCTTCGCTTTCTGTACAGCGGATCTGCCGGAAGAACAACGAGCCGTTTCCATCGACTGAACTCGAACACAACGATGCTCTGTCGGTAGCAGCAGACGCTGAACGCCCACTAGTCTGACGGCCTGCGTCGCTACCCGTCCGGACCCTGGGGAGATTCCGTTGCGTTGGTTCGTACGCCTCTCTCGTCGGCTGGCTGTGCTCATGGCCGTCGCCACGTTGCCCACCGCCGTCGTCGCGTCCGCGGCACTCGCCCAGCCGGGCAGGTCCGCCGGCGCACCTGCCACGCTTCGGATCCTGACGTTCAACATCTGGTTGGAGGGCACCGCCGTCCCCGACGGCCTCGACCACGTGGTCGAGACGATCCGGATGGCCAACCCCAACGTGATCCTGCTGTCGGAGGCGGGCGCGGCGACGAAGGCGATCGCGGAGGCGCTCTCGACCCCGGAGAAGCCCTACTACGCGGCTTCTTCTGACGACGCCGGCATCGTCTCGGCGTTCCCGATCATCGATGAGGCCGATCTCCCGTACGCCAAGAAGGCCGTCCTCGACGTCCACGGCCGGGAGGTCGCGACGTACGCCGCGCATCTCTACTACCGCAACTACGCGACCTACCTCCCCCGCGGCTACGGCGGCGGCGTGGACGAGCCGAGCGAGTTCGCCAAGTACGACTGGAACAAGCTGCCGGACGGGCCCGTACTCGACGTGGACAAGGTCCTCGAGGTCAACGCCGACTCCGGCCGGCCCGACGTCATCGGCGGCATCGTCGCGGACGCGGCCGGGGAGCGCGCCAAGCGGCGAGCGGTGTTCCTCGGCGGCGACTTCAACGAGCCGTCGGTCTACGACTGGACCGCGGCGACCGGGTCGATGTTCGACCACCAGGGGCTCACGATTCCGTGGCAGACGACCGCCCTTCTCCGGGACGCGGGGTACGTCGACGCCTACCGCACCACCTACCCCAACCCGGTCACGCATCCCGGGTTCACCTGGCCGTCCGACAACCCCGACAAGGCAGTGTCCGACCTGACCTGGGCGCCCGAGGCCGACGAACGCGACCGGATCGACTTCGTCTTCCACCGGTCCGCACCCGGGGTGGAGCTGCTGAGCGCGGGCATCGTCGGGCCGCGTTCGTCGATCGTGCGCAGCGAACGGGTCGTCGAGGACACCGGCGACAACTTCCTGCCGATTCCCGAGCACTGGCCGAGCGACCACAAGGCGGTGCTGGCGACCTACCGGCTGGCCGGACCTCCGCCGCGCCGCTGAACAGAGCGCCGCGCAGACATCGGGCCGGCGTCGCGCCGACGTCGAACCGACCCTCATGGAAGCTCAGATGTCCTACTCGTCGGGCAGGCGCATGTTGGGACCTCCCACGTGCAGACCGAGCGGGGTCGCGCGGCCCTGCGGTTCCTCCCACGCCTCCTGGCGGCCGAGCGCGGTGAGGTCGAGGTAGGGGTAACCGTTGTGGAACTCCTCGATGCCGCGGCCGTAAGTGGAGTACGTGTGGAAGACCTCGTCGCCGACCCGCAGGAAAGCGCTGATGCCCGGCAACTCCGCACCGCGCATGTCCTCCGTCCACGGCCCGCCGGTCCACGGCGTCCCGGCCTGGGCGAGTTCGTCCTCGGTGCGAAAGTGCAGCAGCACCGGCGTGACCCGGTCGTCGAGGGTGGCGTGGAAGTCGTAGTTGAAGTCGCTGCCGTACGAGGAGAACCACGGGAACGTCCAGCCCATGCGTTCACGGAACGCCGCGAGCTTGGGGTACGGCGCGCGGGACACCGCGACGAGCGAGGTGTTGCGTACGTGCAACTGCCGCAACCGGCCGATGCCGTCGGCGGCGGAGGAACAACTCGAGCAGGCCACATCCCAGTCCGGGCCGAACATGAAGTGGTGAACGACGAGCTGCGGCCTGCCCTCGAACAGATCGGGCAGGCTCACCGTCCCGTCCGGACCCTCGAACGTGTAGGGCTTGTCGATGCGCACCATCGGCAGTCGGCGTCGGTCGGCGTTGAGCCGGTCACGGGCTCGGGTGACCTCCTTCTCCTTCTCCAGCAGGGCCCTGCGGGCGGCGAGCCACTCCTCGCGCGACACCACCTCAGGCAGGTTTCCCATCTCGGGCAGATTTCCCGTCGTCACTCGATGCCTCCCAGATCTCTCGTTCGACACGGCGAAGCTGCGCGGACGGATCAGTGGCAGCCGGAGCATCCGGCCGCCGCGCCGTCTCGGCCGTCGGCCTCGACTCCGCCTTCGAAGCCGAGGTCGTCGGAGCGGCCGGCCCGCACGCGCGGCCACTGCGCGATGGGGCGTCCGTCGGTACGGAAGGGGTCGGCGCCCTTCGCCCAGCGCGCGTCCGGCCAGCCGGGCGGCGTGTCCTGCCAGCCCTCCCGCCGGCCGTAGACCGTCAGGTCCAGCAGGCCGTACGTGTTGTCCATCGCCTCCAGGCCACGACCGGTCGTCCAGTAGGTCTCGAAGACCCGGCCGTCTCGGCGCAGATAGCAGACCAGCGGCGCGGGCGAGCGTGGCCGGTCGCCGAGCAGGGCGTCGGCCGAGTCGCGAGCGGAGTACCACGGCACGTCCCAGCCCATGAAGTCCCGGTAACGCACGCTCACGTCGTACGGACCCTGGCAGAGCGTGGCGTAGGTGACGTCGCGGGAGTGCAGGTACGCCAGCTCACGGACCTGGCCGTTGAAGAACGTGCAGCCCTCGCACTGCCCGGAGGCGGAGTGGCCGTCGTGCCACATGTGGAAGTACGCGACGAGTTGCTCGCGCCCCTCGAACACCTCGAGCAGACTGACCGGGCCGACCTCCCCGACCACCGTGATCGTCGGGTCGACCTCCACCATCGGCAGCCGCCGCCGGGCCGCCGCGAGCGCGTCACCCTCGTGCGTGTGTGCCTTCTCCCGGACCAGCAGTTCGTCCCGTTCGGCCTGGAACGTGGCCCGGTCGACGACCCGCGGCACGGCGCCTTCCTTCGGTGCAGTGGTCATGATCTCCTCCTTCGGCTGTGGACCTACCCACCGACGAACGGGACCTGCCGCGATTCGACATGGCATCGCAACAATTTCCGGGCCGGGTCCTAGAGTCGGGCTCGGAGGAGGTGGTTGCCCGTGAAGTACGCGTTGATGATCTGGCACGGCGAGGAGCACTCGGAGCCGCCGGATGAGATCGACGCCTGGCCGGACCACAAGGCCTGGATGGACGATCTCGTCGCCCGCGGCGTCTTCAAGGGAGGCGCCCGGCTGCGACCGACCGCCACCACGAAGGTGCGCGTCCGTGACGGCGAGACTTTGGTCTCCGACGGTCCGTACGCGGAGACCAAGGACCTCATCGGCGGGTTCCTCGTGATCGAGTGCGCACACCTGGACGAGGCGATCGAGATCGCGGCAGGGCACCCGTTCGCGGCGTTCGGCACGGTCGAGGTCCGGCCGGTCTGGGAATGACCCGGGATTCGAGCAGGGAGCCGAACGGGGACGTCGAGGCCGCGGTCGCCTCGGCGTTCACCAGCGAGTGGGGACAGGTCGTCGCCACCCTGATCCGCGTCACCGGCGACTGGGACCTCGCCGAGGACAGCGCGGCGGACGCGTTCGCCACCGCGCTCGAACGCTGGCGGCGTGACGGCGTCCCGCACAGTCCCGGCGCCTGGCTCACCACCACCGCGCGCAACCAGGCGATCGACCGGATCCGGCGGGAGGCGACCGGCAACGCCAAGTTGCGTGAGCTCGCGCTGCTGGCGCACGACGGCGACGAGCAGGCCAGGTCGGCCGAGCCGGACGAGGTGCACGACGACCGGCTTCGGCTGATCTTCACCTGCTGCCATCCCGCGCTGCCGTTCGAGGGGCGCATCGCACTCACCCTGCGCACCCTGGCCGGGCTCACCACGGCGGAGATCGCACGCGCGTTCCTGGTCCCCGAGCCGACGATGTACCAGCGGCTGACCCGCGCCAAGAAGAAGATCCGCGAGGCCGGCATCCCGTACCGCGTACCGCCCCCTCAGCTGCTGCCGGAGCGGCTCTCGGCGGTGCTCGGCGTCCTCTACCTGCTGTTCAACGAGGGGTACGCCGCGACGGCCGGCGCCGACCTGATCCGGGTGAACCTCAGCGCCGAGGCGATCCGGCTGGCCCGGCTGCTGGTGCGGCTGCTGCCCGATCCGGAGGCGCGGAGCCTGCTCGCGCTGATGCTGCTGCACGACGCCCGGCGCGCCACGAGAGTCGGCGCCGACGGCGAGCTGGTGACGCTGGACCGACAGGACCGTACGCGCTGGGACCACGCCAGGATCGACGAGGGCGTACGGCTGCTGCCGGCCACGCCCGGGCCGTACCAGCTGCAGGCGGCGATCGCGGCCTGCCATGCCGTCGCGGAAAGTGTCCAGACGACCGACTGGGCACGGATCGCGGCACTCTACGACGAGCTACTCGGCCACACACCGTCGCCGGTCGTCCGGCTCAACCGTGCCGTGGCCGTCGCGATGGCCGACGGGCCGGCCGCGGGGCTCGCGCTGGTCGACGAGCTGGCCGCCTCCGGGGACCTCACCGGCTACCACCTGCTGCCCGCGACCCGCGCCGACCTGCTGCGCCGTACGGGCGACTCCGAAGGTGCCGCCGAGGCCTATCGCGAGGCGCTCGAACTCGCCGCCACCGACACCGAGCGGGACTACCTGCAAGCGCGGCTTGACGAGCTCTGACAACCGTCGCGGGCGAGGTCAGCAGTCGAACACCGACCAGCAGATGTCGTTCCGCAACCGCTGGTCGTCGAGGACGAGCTCGCGAATCGCCTCCGGAAGCTGGTCACGTTGCCACCGGCACTCACGCCGCCCCGCGGCCTCGGCCTGGTCTTCCGGCGCGGCGGCCCGTACGGCCTTGATCGCGTAGGCGGCCGCGCCGAGCTCGTGCGCCGCGACGTGTGCGACGACCCCTGCCTGGCCCGCGGCGTACGCGGCATGCCGCGCCGCCCCACGCAGGTCCCTGGCCGCGCCCATCGCGTGGCCGCCCGCAGCCCGGGCCTGCATCATCGTCACCTCACCACGCACCCAGGCGCGCGCATGCTCGATCGCCTGGCGCGGTCGCGGGTCCTCGGGCCGTACCGACTCGAAGAGAGCCAGGACGTGCTCCGCGCACGATGCCGCCCAGAGAGCGAGCAGCTGGTGATCGGGGTCGGTGAGGGTTCCACCGCGGCGGATCGTCACGAAGCGAGGGTCCCGAACCTTCGGGAGGATCATGGTCTGCGCTCCTCCTGTTTGTCGCGGCGATCTGTGGGTTGTGCGGTTGGGCAATCCTCGCAAACCAAGGGATTTCGCGAAGCGGTGGTCACCGAACGAGGCCTTCTTGCTTTCGAATGCGCGGCGTAGTGTGGCGACTGAGGACATTGGTCGTGAACCACGTGACCCAGCAGGCAGTCGGCCGGATGCGGGCCGGCGACCACCACTGTCTCAGCTTCGACACCGACGCTGAGCGGCGTGAGGTGCTCACTTCCTACATCCGCAACGGCCTTGCACAGCACGAGCAGGTCACCTACTTCGCCGCCGACGATCCCGTGACTGTGCTGGACTTCCTCCGCGACAGCGGAGTCGAAGCAGACCAGCTCACGGCCAGTGGCCAGCTCAGGGTGGTAGCGCCTCGGGAAGCATTCCTCGCATACAGCCCGTTCGATCCCGACGTCATGGTCGAGCAGCTGAGGCGGACGGTCGACAACGCGTTCGCCGCCGGTTACCAGGGTTTGCGGATCACCGGGGAACCCGGTGTCCTTCGTGGTCGGCCGGGCTCGGACAAATGGCCCGAGTACGAACACAGGGCCGCAGACGTCTTCGCCGACCGACCCGTGCTGAGCCTTTGCCAGTACGACCGCCGCGTCTTCACCCCAGCCGAGATCGCCGAGGTCGAGTCCTTGCACACCCACACCGTGGTCCCGAACCCACTCTACGAAGACCCACGGCTGTCGATCTTCCCGATGTTCCAGCCTCCGGGCTTCCGCATGGTCGGCGAGCTGGACATCGCGCAGGTTGCCGCCTGGCTCAACTGGATCAGCCGGACGGCGGCAGCCACCGAGGACGACCTGCGGCTGGACCTCGCCGAGTTGCGCTTCATCGACGTCGCGGGCGCCCGCATGCTGGCCCTGCTGTCCGAGCGGCTCGAGCAACGCGGCAGGCGTCTCGTACTTCAGGCCCTGCAACCCGCCCAGTGCATCGTGTTCCACCTGGCCGGCTGGGACCGACTGCCCAACCTCGTCCTGGCGGAGGCGCCGACATGAGTTCCGGCGTGCTGGACAGCTTCACCGGCCATTTCCACGAGGCCGGCTTCTACGGCTCCGACGAGGAGTTCCGCGCGCTGATCGTGCCCTTCGTCGAGGAAGGGCTCGCCACCGACGAGCCGGTCGTCATCGGCTACGACAAGCGCAAGTCCGACTTGCTCCGGTCGTGGCTGGACGAACCGTCGGGGGTCACCTTCATTGCGGACAAGGGCCTGTACGCCACACCTGCGCGGGCGATCGCGACGTACCGCGGCCTGTTCCAGCGCCATGTCGCGGCCGGGGCGCCGCGGATCTGGATCGCCGGCGACGTTCCACATCCGGGCAACGGCGGCCGCTTCGAGGGCTGGGACCGCTACGAGTCCGCGGTCAACTCGGTGTGGGACGAGTTCCCTGTGCGCAGCCTCTGCCTGTACGACGCCACGACCGTCCCCGAACCTGTGCGGGACGTGGTCGAGCGGACGCATCCGCGGATCCTCACCACCGCCGGCACCCACAGCGCCAACGCCCGCTACGAGGGCCACTCCGCGAACGCACGCGTTCCGGTATCCGCCGACCCACTGGAAGCCTCGACGCCCAACGTCGAACTCGTCAATCCGTCCGCGGCCGAGGCCCGGCACGCTCTGGAGCAGGTCGGTCGCGGGCTGGTCGACGACCGCCAACTCGACGACCTGTTGCTCGGCATCTCCGAGGCCGTCACGAACGCGCGGCTGCACGGCGTACCACCCACGACCGTCCGCATCTGGGCCGCCGACGATCGGCTGGTGGCCGACGTGCAGGACAGGGGCCGCGGGCCGACCGACCCGCTGGCCGGGCTCGTGCCCATGCCGAGCGCCGCGTTCGGCACCGGGCTCGGTCTGTGGGTCACCCACCTGCTCGACATCGACGCGGCCCTCATCTTCACCGCGGACAGCTTCACGTTAAGGCTACGCGCCGGCCGGGACCCCGAGGCGGTCTGCCGGTAGGTCGGGCGCCGGACGAGCGCAGCGCACCTGAACCCTATTCGTGGGGCTCTCGTTCTGTCATGGAGCTCTCGCCCTGTCGTAGAGTCTCGGCATGCAAGGTCAGGTGACCGTCCTCGACGTGGCGGAGGCGGCCGGGGAGCTTGGTGTCCCCGGCGTCGCGGTGGGTGTCGATCACGGCGGGAAGCGCGAGATCGTCACGTACGGCGTCACGAGCGTCGAGCACGGCCGGCCGGTCGACGAGGCGACGTTGTTCCAGATCGGCTCGACCGCCAAGACGTTCACCGCCACGGCGATCATGGTCCTGGTCGACCAGGGGCGGATCGAGCTGGACCAGCCGGTTCGCCGCTACCTCCCCGAGCTGCGGTTGCGGGACGACAGTACGACCGAGACCCTGACCGTCGGCCGGCTGCTCAACCACACGGCGGGCTGGGACGGCGGCGACGTCTGGACCGACACCGGCGAGGGTGACGACGCGCTGGAACGCTCCGCCGCGCTGCTGGCCGACCTGCCGCAGCAGTTCGCCCCGGGGACAGACGCGTCGTACAACAACGCGGCGTTCGTGCTGGCCGGCCGCGTGGTGGAGAAGGTGACCGGCGAGACCTTCGAGCGGGCGCTGGGCCGGCTGGTCCTCGATCCCCTCGGGCTGCGCCGGACGCTGACCTCGCTGAACGAGATCATGACGCGACCGTTCGCGGTCGGCCATCGCGCGGTTGGTGCGGCGGGTCCGGCCGACGGCACGCTGTCGGTGTGCCGGCCGTGGAGCGACCCGCGCGGTTACCTGCCGGCCGGAGCTCGGCTTGCTTCCAGCCTTGACGACCAGCTGACCTGGGCACGTTTCCAGTTGGGCGACGGTCGTTCACCGGACGGCACCCGCGTGCTGTCCGAGCAACGGTTGCGGGCGATGCACACGCCGACGACGAGCCACGAGCTGTGGCCGGGAGTCCAGGTCGGGATCGCGTGGCTGCTCCGCGAGATCGACGGCGTACGGCTGATCGAGCACCACGGCGACGTCTCCGGTCAGCACTCGACGGTCACCGTGGTGCCCGAGCACGACTTCGCGATCGTCGTACTGACGAACGCCACCCCGTCCGGCCGGGAGCTGGCGGAACGGGTCGTGCGCGAGACCCTGGAGACCCGGCTCGGCCTGGTCGAACGTCCGCCCGAACCGCTCTCGCTCAGTCCCGACGAGCTGGCGCCGTACGCCGGCCGTTACCGCACCGAGGGCCTCGACCTGCGGGTCGTCGTGGACGGCGAGGGACTGGTCATCCACGGCACCCTGACCGACGACGGTGTTGCGGAGACGCTGGAGTTCCCGTCGAGACTGCTGCCCAACGAACGGTTCCTGGTTGTCGGCGGCCCGTTCGCCGGCCTGCAAGGAGAGTTCGTCCGTGAGGCGGCCGCCGGCGCTGTCGTCGCGGTCAAGCACGTCGGCCGGCTGGTCCCGCGGGCCGCCGAGCCTTCTGCCTGAATCCGAGTCCACCGACAGCAAGGACGACTGCTCACCATGGCGTACGACATTCACATCGTCTTCGACTGCAACGACGTCGACAAGGTGTCGCGTTTCTGGCTGACCGCGCTCGAGGGGTACAACTATCCGGGCAGTCCGCTGGACCAGACGCCCGGCAGTCCGCCGGAAGGGTTCGCCAGTTGGGAGGCGTGGGCCGACGCCAACGGCGTACCCACGGATCAGCGTTACGCCGTGCGGACGATCGTCGACACCCAGGGCAACCGGCCGGACATCTTCTTCATCGCCGTACCCGAAGGCAAGGTTGTCAAGAACCGCTTGCACCTGGACATCAAAGCGTCCAAGGGGTTGCCGGCCGATCAGGTACGCGCGCGGCAGGACGCCGAAGCGGAGCGTCTGGTCGCCGCCGGCGCGAGAATTGTCACGCGTGCCAACGGAATCATCGTCATGCAGGACGTCGAAGGAAACGAGTTCTGCATCACGTGAAGTTGCCCTGCAACTTGACCATGATCGGCAGACCCAAGTCGGGCACGCAAGCTGATGGCGGAGCTCGAACCAACTCGTTGAGTCAAAGGGGCTCCTTCGATGCAGCGCAGGTAACATCCCTGCGTGCGCGTACTGTTCACGTTCGTCGGCGGTCCCGGCCACTTCCAGCCGCTCGCACCGATCGCGCGGGCTGTCGCCGCCGCGGGGCACACCGTGGCCGTCGCGGGCAGCGGCTCGATGGTGAGGGCGATCGAGGCCGGTGGCTTTCGCGCCTTCGCCACCGAGTCGGCCAGTAGGGATGTACGACCGCGACTGCCGTTGTCGAAGCCCGACAGCGACCGTGCCGAGCTGGAGTTGCGGGAGATCTTCGCACGGTCCGAAGCGCCCAGGCGCGCCGAGGCGGTACTCAAGGTTGGTAGCGAATGGGAGCCGCACCTCGTCGTGTGCGACGAAGTTGACTTCGGCAGCATGGTCGCGGCGGAGCGGCTGGGGATCCCCCACGCCAGCGTGGTCGTCCTCGCCGCAGGATCGCTTCTGCGTAAAGAGATCGTCGCGGCACCGCTGTCGGAGTTGCGGGAAAGCTACGGGCTGCCGCCGGATCCGGGGCTGACGATGCTCGACAGGCATCTCGTACTGTCACCCGTTCCGCCGAGCTTTCGCCATCCAGACTTCCCGCTGCCGGCCAACGCTCACTCGATCCGCCCTGTGGATGCGCCGCCTCCAGCCACCGCCCGACCGGACGGACCGATCGTCTACTTCACGCTCGGGACTGAGTTCAACACCGAGTCGGGCGACCTCTTCTCCCGCGTGCTCGCCGGGCTCGGCCAACTGCCCGTCACCGTCGTGGCCACGGTGGGCGAACACATCGATCCCGCCGAGCTCGGCGCGCAACCGCCCAATGTGCGGGTACGCCAGTACGTCCCGCAAGGCGAGCTCCTGCCGAACTGTGCGCTGGTCGTCTCGCACGGCGGCTCGGGCACCGTCATCGGTGCGCTTGCCCACGGCGTGCCCTGCCTGCTGATTCCGATGGGAGCCGACCAACCGCACAACGCGGCGAGATGCGTGGCCCTCGGGGCCGGAGAGGTGCTCGACCCGATGTCGGCCACCCCGGAGATCGTGCAGAGTACGGCATCCGCGATGTTGACCGTTCCGCGCTACCGCCAGGCGGCCGAAGCCGTACGCCGCGAGGTCGCCAACCTTCCCGGGCCCGAATCCGCAGTACCGCTGCTCGAGCGGTTGGTCAGGCGATAAGCGACGGTCGGTCTGTCCTCAGGCAGTGTGACGCCGCCCACGCGAATCCCGTTGACCGAGCCAGTAGCTTGCCTACGTGACCGATTCGGATCCGAAGGCCGACCTCCGGCTGTACCTGCAGTTCGCCCGCGAAGCGCTGCCGTGGAAGCTGGACGGGCTGTCGGAGTACGACATCCGCAGGCCTTACACACCGACGGGCACCAACCTCCTCGGCTTGGTGAAACATGCGGCCAGCGTCGAGCTGGGATACCTCGGCGACAGCTTCGGACGGCCTTCCGGCGAGACGCCGCCCTGGCTCGACGAGACCGCTGAGCCGAACGCGCATCTGTGGGCGATGGCCGACGAGTCACGTGAGCACGTCGTGGAGCGTTACCGCCGGGCCTGGGCGCACTCCGACGCGACCGTCGAGGCCACGTCACTGGACACCACCGGGACGGTGCCGTGGTGGCCGAGTGACGACAACGAGCTGACGCTGCACCATGCGCTGGTCCGCGTCATCGCCGACACCCATCGGCACGCCGGGCACGCCGACATCATCCGGGAACTCATCGACGGCTCCGTCGGGATGAACGAGGGCAACGACAGCTTGACGCAGCGCGATGCGGCGTGGTGGGCGAACTATCGGAGCCGGCTGGAGCAGACCGCCAGGCAGGCTTCAGGTCCTGGCTGACCGAGGCGCAGAAGTTCAGCCGTGCAGGGTGGGCCGGTAGACGAGTTCCTGGGTACGCCCGTCGAACGTCCGGGTCTCCAGCAGCTCGAGGTCGAAGTCCTCCGCACCCTGAAAGACGGGGTCCGCTCCGGTCTGCCCGGTGATCACGGGGAAGAGCGTCACCTGAACGCGGTCGACCAGACCGGCGGCCATCAGCGCCCGGTTGAGCGACAGGCTGCCGTGCGAGCGCAACGGCACCTCGGACTCCTCCTTGAGCCGGGCCACGACGTCGACGGCGTCGCCTTTCACGACGGTCGCGTCCGGCCAGTCGAGGGGCCCGTCCAGTGTGCTCGACACCACCGTCGCCGGCAGGTTCCTCATCCGGGTCACCCACGGGTCGCGGACGTCGGAGTCCTCCGTACTCGAGGCCAGCAGCTGCGCGAACGCCCGATACGTGTTGGCCCCGAAGACCATCCGCTGCTCCGCGCGGTACACGGCGAGGCGGTGGTCGAGCAGCTCGGGGCCCTGCTTGCCCCAGTAACCGGACCAGTTGGCGGTGGCGGCACCGAAGCCGTCGAGGCTGGCGAAGACGTCGAAAGTGTAGGTAGCGGTCATGCTGATCTCCTCGAGAACGATTGGTCGGCTGTTGGGGGACAGACCGGAAGGCACGGCGAGACTCATCGCCGGTGGGCAGAGCGGTCAGAACAGCCGGACGGGAAGGTGTTCCACACCCCGGAACGTGCTGCCCTCCCGCCAGCGCACCTCCCCCGGCTCCACCGCCAGCGACAGCTTGGGGAACCGGTCGAGAATCCGGCGGAACGCCACCTCCCCCTCCAACCGGGCCAGCGGCGCGCCGACGCAGTAGTGGATCCCGTGGCCGAACCCCAGGTGCCCACCGCCGCGGCGGGTGACATCGAGCCGCCCCGCCTCGGGGAACCGGCGCTCGTCGTGGTTGGCCGAGGCCAGCGACACCAGCACGAACTCACCACGCGGGATCTCCACGTCACCGACTCGCACCGGCTCGGAGGTGAACCGCGACGTGGCGACGTTGAGCGGCCCGTCGTACCGCAGGAACTCCTCGACCGCACCATCCACCAGCGACGGTTCGGCCCGCAGCCGGTCGAACTGGTCGGGGTTGCGCAGCAGGGCGAAGACGCCGTTGCCGATCAGGTTCACCGTTGTCTCGTACCCGGCGAGCAGCAGCAGGAACGCCATCCCGATCAGCTCGTTGTCGTCCAGCTGGTCCTTGTCGTCGCGGGCCTGCACCAGGGCGCTCAACAGGTCCTCACCGGCGTTCGCCCGCTTCGCCGCGATCAGCTGGCTGAAGTACGCCACCATGGCGTACGACGACGTGCGTGCCTCCTCTTCGCCCGGGTCGTCGACGACCGCCACCGCGGACCAGGCGCGGAAGTCCTCGCGGTCCTCGAAGGGAACGCCGAGCAGCTCGCAGATCACCGTCATCGGCAGCGGGAACGCGAACGAGTCGATCAGGTCGACCGGCCCACCGTTCGCACCGCGCACCGCTATCGCGTCCAGCAACTCCTCGGTGATCTCCTCGATCCGCGGACGCAGCGCCTCCACCCGGCGGGACGTGAACACCTTGTTGACCAGCCTGCGCAGCCGAGTGTGATCGGGCGGGTCCAGGTTCAGCATGTGGTGGTGTAGCGCCTCGGCGAACAATGACTCGTCGCCCAGCTGCACAGGCACCGAGTCCGGTCGGCCCAGTTGGTCCAGCACGCGCAGATCCTTGAGCAGGCGGGGATCGGCGAGCGCAGCCCGGGCCTCGTCGTACCTGGTCACGACCCAGGCCTCCCAGCCGTTGGGAAACACGACCTTGCGGACCGGACCCTCCTCCCGCAGCACGGCGTAGACCGCCTCCGGATCCTGGAAGAAGCCGGGGGCCAACATCAGCGGCACTGCGTCGGTCATGGGGCACCTCCCTCGCGCGCCCGGAATCGTCCACGCCGGACCGGTGGTCCGGAACGCCTGCCGAGCCCCCACAGGGTGAACGGCTCAGCAGCCTCCGTCCACCTTCTGGTTCACTCTTCCCGTGATCGTCTGGCTTGCGTCCTACCCGCGTTCGGGGAACACGTTCTTCCGCATCGTCCTGAACAGGCTCTACGGCTTGCGGACGTGTGTGGTCTACGAGGTGGACGGGGTGGCCGAACGGGTCGGATCCGAGCTGGTGGGTTTCCAGGAGCGGCCGGACGACATCTCGCGGATGCGGGAGTCCGATGAGGTGTTCGTTCTCAAGACACACAACCAGACGCGCCATTCGCCGGTACGTGGCGACGACAGGGTCGTCTACCTCGTTCGCGACGGCCGTGACTCGGTGGTGTCTGAGGCTCACCTGAGGTCCGACGTCGGTACCACCGGGGAGCGAAGCGGGCCGGACCTGCTCACCGAAGAACGCCGCCGGCGATTCGAGACCGAACTGCGACAGGCGATCACGCGACCGACGAAGCGCGGTGTGGGGAAATGGGGCACGAACGTCCTGAGCTGGTCGCGCTGGCCGCGCTGGTCGGCGTCCCGGCACGTCGTCGTCAGATACGAGCACCTGATTCGCGAGCCGGCCGAGGTCGTACGGCAAGCCGTCGACCTGGTCCTGCCTGACGTACCTCCGATCGCCGGTGCGGACATTCCGTCCTTCGCGGAACTGCATCGACTGGACGGCGGGTTCTTCCGCAGAGGATCGGTGGGCAGCCACCGGGACGAGCTGCCGGCACATCTCGAGGAACTCTTCTGGGCGCAGCCGGACAACTCCGAAGCGATGAGGATGCTCGGCTACGCACGCTGAACCTCCACGACCGGCAAGGCCTAGGGTGTCGCGGTGGACACGACAGAGCCGGACCAGGTGGACTTCATCGCTTCGCTTCCTCGTAAGCGAATGGCGGCAGGGGCGCTTCTCTTCGATCCAGCGGGCCGGGTTCTCCTTGTGCAGCCTACGTACAAGGCGTCCTGGGAGATCCCTGGCGGCATCGTGGAGGCGGACGAGTCGCCGCACGCCGCGGTGTGCCGGGAGTTGAAGGAGGAGCTTGGCCTGCATCGTGATCGGCTCTCCCTGCTGACCGTCGACTGGGTGCCTCCGTACGAGGGGAAGCCTGACGGAGTGATGTTCGTGTTCGACGGTGGTTCGGTCGGGCCGGATGAGGTGTCGGCGATCACGCTGCCCGAGGACGAGCTGCGCGGTTGGTCGTTCTGTACTCGCGCCGAGGCAGAAGGGCTCCTGTCAGCGAGACTCGCCCGCCGGGTTGCGGCCTCCGTCGAAGCACGGTCGGTTGGACGCCCCGCGTATCTGGAGGACGGGTCCCCCCTCGCCCATCACGGTGCACTGCCCTCATAGCGTTCCCGACTACCGTGGTCGCATGCCCGAGCTGATCCTTCCGACCACCCGCCTCCACACTGCCTTCCTGGAGTGCCGCGACGACTGGGGTCCGGGCCTGCACGAGGACGGCTTCGGCCTGGGCGCCGACGACACCGTGGACTCACCGGAGGGCTTCGCCGCCTGGGTTCACAAGCGGGTCCGGCTGACCCACCCGACCGGGGATCCGTGTCCGAACGAACGGCACGGCTCGCCCAGGTGGATCGTCGAGGACGGCCGGTTGCTCGGGGGAATCGCGCTGCGCCACTGGTTCAGCGACGACATCGGCCACATCGGCTACGGCATACGCCCGTCCGCCCGACGTCGCGGCCTGGCGAGCTGGGCGCTGGGCGAGATGCTCGTCGAGGCTCGCGCACTGGGCCTGGACCGCGTTCTCGTTCCCTGCCTCGCGGACAACATCGCCTCGGCCCGCACGATCGAGCGCAACGGCGGCGTACTGGAAGGCATCCGCGACGAAGAGCACGGTCCCGTGAGGCGCTACTGGATCGACCTGGACCGGTGAAGGCCGGTGACTCAGCTCTCGGGGAACTCGAGATGCCTGAGCGCTCGGGGAGGATGGCAGAGGGCTATCTCGCGAATGCCTCCCGCAGTTTCGCTGAGCGGAAGCTTGTAGACGTGGTGCCGTCCGAGCGCTGACCACCTCAGGGGGACTTCCTCGATGGGGGATTGCTGCCCGCTCTGGCAACGCGGCTTGGTCACCGTCACCCACACCACGACCCACTCACCCGGCTCGATCGTGACGGGGAAAGGCCGCACGTCGCTTGCGTGGCCGCCCATCAGCTCGCCGTTGCCCGGCACTGGCACCCAACCTGCGGCCGTGATGCCGTACGCGTGGTCGGACGCCAGGCCGTCGACACGAACGGGGAACCTCCCGTCGTTCGCCAGGTCGTAGGCGATCCGGCCGTGCTGGCCCGCAGCTGCGTCCACGATGTAGCGAGTGGGCGCCACCCCGTCGGTCAACGCTTTGACCGAGCGAGTCTCCGGGGCGGAGAACGTCCCCGTGGACAGTGGTGAGTAGCGGGACGAGTACGCAACCCACGCCGTGACGACGGCGACCACGACCACGACCACGACACCGGACAGCACAACCCGGGTCGCGCGCTTGCGTGGTCCACTCCGCCGTACTGCATGCCAGTGCCCTCGGCGGGTGGCCACGGCCCATGCATCGACTCGCTCGACCCCGTACTTGCGACGACTTCGTTCCGACCCTCCGGCCACGCCTCGATTGTCAGGCCGTTCCCACGGAAGTGGAATCTGCCGTCTCCTGCGATCCGACTACGGCGGAGCCGCTGTGTGGGAAGCCTTTGTGGCCGACAAGGACCATGGCTGCTGCCGCAAGGATCGGAATCGAACCGGCCAAGGCCAACACACGGATGTCGTACGCGTTGAGGAGCAGACCGCCGAACGCGGCACCGGCGGCGATCCCGATGTTGGCCGTCGCGTTCAGCCAGGCGCCGGAGATCTCCGGAGACATGGCGTCGGCTCGGATCGCTGCGCTTTGGAACAGGGAAGGCGCCGGCCCGAACGCGGCGTTCCACACGACACCGAAGACGACCACGAGCAGCAGTGACGGGAAGCCGGCACCGACCGCGATCATTCCAGCTCCGCTGACGAGCAGAACGATCAGCGCGGTCCGACGGGGACGGTGGTCGAGCGGCCGCGCGGCTCGCCAGATCCCCAGCAGCCCGAATCCTCCGAAGAGGAAGAGGATCGGTGCGATCCGACCGGGCGTCGCTCCGGCGCGGAGCAGGAGTACGGCCACATAGGTGTAGACGGCGTACTGACCGAGGTAGGCGAGGGCGTTCGCGGCCATCACGGGGACGAGGTCACGCCAACGGCCTGTACGCACCGGGGAGGCGGCCACGTCCGTGGTGTCCGCCGACGGCAGCGCCAGCGCGATCAGGGTCAACACGGCGATCATCAGAACGACGAGGGCGCCGAAGCCGGCCCGCCATCCCACGGCGTTGCCGAGCGCGGTCGCCAGCGGCGCACCCAGGATCAATCTTGCAGCCACTCCGGACGACACCAGCGCCAGAGCTCGTCCTGTCTGGGATGCCGGCACCAGTCGTGATGCGTAGCCGATGCACACCGAGAAGAAGATCGCGTGGGTCAGCCCTCCGAGCGCGCGGCCCGCAGCAAGCAGTCCGGCGTTCGGCGCGAGAGCGCAGACCAGATTGCTCACCGCGTACGAGCCGATCGTGGCGAGCAGGAGGACTTTCCCCGGGACGCGTCGCGTGGCGAGCGTGAGGGGTACGGACAGCAGCATCACCATGACGGCGTACAGGCTGACCAGCAACCCTGTGGCCGATGCGGTCAGCCCCATCTGGCGGCTGATCGCAGGCAGCAGCCCGACAGGCAGCATCTCCGTCGTCACCGCGCCGAACACGGCCAGGGCGAGCACTGCCAAGCCCAGCCGGGCCGAGCCCAGGCCAGGCGTCCCGCGACTCACCGTCGCCGTGTCAACCATGAACTCTCCTCGCCGACGGGCTCTGCGCAGGCTACCTCCTGGTCAAGAGGCCGTTCTCCAGGTGGTCCGCGTCTTGTCGAGGCACCTACGTGTGTGGCGGACCGATGAGTTCTGCGGTGGAAGGTGGTCTGTCTGCTACGGGCCAATGCGATGCGTTTCTGTGCGCGGTCTCGTACTGGCTGACGCATCGGAAGGAGCAGGACATGGGGATCAAGGTCAACGGTGTCGAGTTGTACGTGGAGACGTTCGGAGACCCGGCGGATCCGCCGGTGCTGCTGGTCGGCGTTACCATGCTGAGCTGGCCGGACGAGCTGTGCGCGGCGCTGGCCGGGCGGTATGTGGTGCGCTACGACCTGCGCGACGCCGGCCAGTCGACGTTCGTCGATCCGGACGCGCCCATGTACGACCTGCGCGACCTGGTGACCGATGCGTCCGAGCTCTTGGTGGCGCTGGATCTGGGGCGTACGCACGTGGTCGGGATGGGCGTCGGCGGCTTTGTCGCGCAGCTGCTCGCGCTCGACCATCCCGACCAGGTTGCGTCGCTGACCCTGGTCTCCACCCGTCCGGTCGCCCCCGGTCCGGTCGATCCCGACCTGCCAGACCACGCGCCGGAGCTGATGGAGCAGCTGTTCGGGCGACCGAAGCCGGACTGGACCGATCGCGACAGCGTGGTCGACTACATGATCGGGTCCGCGCGGCTGATGTCGGGGTCGCGAGGATTCGACGAGCAGGACGTACGGGCGACTGCCGGGGCGGTGTTCGACCGAGCCGGACGTACGGCGAAGGCGCAGCGCGCGAGCCATCTCGGCAGCATGTTCGCGGCCATCGACTGCAAGCCGCGGTGGCGCGAGCGGCTCGGCGAGATCACCGCGCCGACCCTGGTGGTGCACGGAGACGAGGATCCGTTCTTCCCGCACGGGAACGGAGTGGCCCTGGCCGCGGAAATCCCGCGCGCCACGCTGCTCACCCTCCCCGGCATCGGCCAGGGCCTGCCGCGCGTGACATGGCCGGCCGTCGTGGACGCCCTGTTGCGCCACACCTCCTGACCGACGCTCTGGCACGAGGTCGCTGCTCGCCGGCAAACCGGCCGCCAGTTGGCACGCGCAGCGCACCTCGGCTCGAACCCGACCGCGGGGAACGATCCCCGCTCTCGGATGGAGGGCCGGGGTTCGGGGCGGAGCCCCGGTCAGTCCCCAGCGGCGGTTCGCCGAGCGAGCCAACTGCTGTAGAAGTTCTTCTGCTCCTGGACCGTCACGACCTGATCGCACGGAGCGGGGTCCAGAGCGGGAACCTGGCCGGGGTGGCCGGGCTCGTCGCCAAGCAGGTAGACGAACCGTCCTCGTGCCATGTCGCGTTGCATGCCGGACGCCCAGGCGTTTCGCCGCGCGCCGTTGCAGCAGAGGCGCACGCCCACTGCGTCGAGCTGTTCTCGGAGGTTCAGCACCGCGTCGAAGACGTCCGTACCGGTTGCCGTCCACGTCTGTGGCGCCGGCCTCATTGGTCACGCCGGCATCGTAGGAGCCAGCTCTCGCCCGTTGCCTCCGCCCGGCGAGCCCGAGGACTGCGCCCCAGTTCCCTAACCCCGGATCCACCGATGGTGGACGGATGTGCAACGTAGTACTACGGTGACGTGCGTTCTCTGAAAGAGATCGAGGAGACGTCGTTTCCCCTTGTGCGACGGCGATTCGGTGGGTCGTTCGCAGGTGTCGAACGCCCGTACCTGCTGGAGGTGGACATGCGCCGTTCCCGCCGCGCACTCCTGGCCGGCTCGCTCGCGGCGGTCGGGCTCGCGACGATGTTCGGGACCCCCACGTCAGCGGTGGCAGCCGGCGAAAGTCCGGATGCCGTGATCAGTGTCGGTTCAGACGCCCTACGGGTGAGCCCTGACGTCGCTGCGACACCCCTACCGGCTGCGATCGTCGGCGGCAACCACCGGTGGGTGAACAACGGCCTCGGCATGTGGGACCCGCGCACCAACGCCCCCGTCCCGACCGCCGTGCGGGCGGCGAAGGACGCCAACCTCGGATTGGTCCGCTACCCAGGCGGAACCGTGGCGAACATGTTCGACTTCTCGAAGGCGATCGGCCCGCAGGCGGCGCGGCGTTGCCAGACCGGAGCCGGCTTTGTCGGCGGTCTGTTCGGATCGGTCGACTCCACGTACGGGCCGGACGAGAACGAACGCTTCGTCGACAGCTTCGGTGGACAGACGATGGTCATGGTGCCCACGATCAACCAGTCTGCGAAGTCCGCGGCCGACTACGTCGAATACATGAACGCGCCGCTGGGCACCAACCCCAACGGCGGGGTGGCATGGGCGGCGCGCCGAGCCGCGAACGGACACCCGAAGCCGTACGGGATCTCGGTGTGGGAGGTCGGCAACGAGCCGTACCTGCCCAACCAGCGTTACTGGCGTTCGCCGGATCCGGACACGAAGGTGAAGCAGTTCATCGAGGGTGGCTGGCAGCGCCAGACGGCCGACTCGGCTCCCTACGCCGACAACGACGGACTCTTCTCCGGCTGCGACCTGGCGAACCCGGTGACCGCCAGCGGTGAACCGAACCAGGTGTATCGCACGCGGTACAGCCCGATTGCGCTGGCGCAGGACGCGACCTCGGAGTCGGGGCCGATCGCCGATCCGGTACTCACGGTCGACGGTGAGCGGTGGGAGCGGGTGGACTCGGTCCACAGGGCATCGAAGGACGCGAAGGTTTACGAGGTCGTCCGTGACAGCGGGCAGATCCGCTTCGGCAACGGGGCGCACGGAGCGGTACCGCCGAAGGGGGCGGTGTTCTCGATCGGGTACACCACCGGACGCCAGGACGGGTTCCTCGACTACTACCGCGCGATCAAGGGCGTCGATCCCACCGCGTCGGTGTGCGCCGGTTGGGGCAAGCCCGAGTTCGTCGAGGCGATGGGTGACCGCCGCTATGACTGCCTGGGCGTCCACATGTACACCAGCCCGGTGGCGGGCGACGCGGAGCACCCGGTCTACGACACCGGCATGCTCTACCAGGACCTGATCCGCCGTGGCGCCGACGCCGTCAGCGCCCTCCGCCTGGACAAGGAGGAGATCGCCGCACGATTCCCGGACCCGGCGACCCGACCGTTCCTGGCCGTGACCGAGTACGGCACGCTGGTAAAGAACGGGCCCTCCGGAGCGACGATGCCGTTCGGCTACGGCGCGATGCTGATGCAGTGCCTGTACGGCGCGGAGTTGACCATCGGCCAGATCGAGAACGGCGTACGGCTGGCAACCAAGTCCAACCTCAACGAGGCGCCGCCGGCGCCGGGCAAACCCTCGTCGCCGGGCAGCGTCATCGGAGGCTCGCCCAACTTCTTCGTCACCGGCCCGTCGCAGATGTTGAACCTCGTGCACACGATGGTGGGCAGCACTCCCCTGGACAGTTCGGTGAGCGGCAACCCGACAGCGACGGGCGGCTCCTACCCGTCCCTGCGGGTCCTCGCGACGAGGGGCGACGACGGCGTGATCCGCCTGCTCGTCATCAACCGCGACATCGAGAACTCCCTCACCGTTCGCGTCGACCTGACCGGGCTCAACGGCGACCGGCCGGTCACGGTCAGCACGTTCGACGGGCCTACCGTGGACGCGTACGACAGCTGGGACGACCTCGACAATCTCACCACGACGGTCAGCCGGGCCACCGCCGCCGGATCGAGCGTGGAACACACATTCCCCGCGCACTCAGTGACGTTGCTGGAGTTCGGGGCACCCTGAGAGTCCGTTCCCAAGCTAAGTCAACCTAGGGCCTCTCCAAAGCACCCGTCGACGAGAAACGGGTGGCGGAGAGGGCATCGTCCTCACGCTCCTCCTGTGATGGCGTTGTCAGTCAGCGAACTTGACCGAGGACACCTCGAACGCGGTTCCCCGGCACACGGTTGTCACCGCCACCGGCACGTCGTCTCCTATGGCGCGTTTCAAGAACTGTGACGTCGGGACGGTGCGGGTGCCTTCGGTGATCTTCGCTTCCAACGTGACGGTCGACCACTTGTCGAACCCCAGCCCGGTGCCGTGTCGAGCCTCGAACCATGCGGCGTAGGGGACTGCGATGTCATCGTCCTCTGGCCAGGGCGTCACTCCCCGCCATGTCCCGGTGAACGACGCCGGGACCCGGCATCGCGGGTAGCGCATCGCCTCGGCCAGCCTTGGCGGAAAGTCACGACGCCGCATCGACCGCGGGATGTACACGTAGTCCTGCCCGTCCTTCTCCCGAACGAGAAGAGCGACGTTCGGATCCAGGCCCACCGCGAGATGAAGCCGGAGCTTGCTGGTGTCCCCAGGAAGGGGTTCGCCGGCACATCCGTAGGAGTGCGACGAGCCCAACGAACGTCCAGTACGCGGCGTCTGCTGGGTTGCCAAAGACCTGTAGACCACGCCATGGAACCGGACCCTCGTCGTGCAGTCACCCCCGCCAATGCGTGCTGACGGCCCGGCACCACTCGCACACCCGGCGAGCATCACAACCACTGCCCCCAGGACCGCTACTGACCGCCACAGCCTCGAACGCATACCGCCTCCCGAGCCAGGCCCCGATCATCCAGTCCAAAGAGCCGGCGCGGAAGAGCCGGCCACAACCGTGCCCGATCCGTGACTCGCGCCAGCGCGTCGGCTTACTTGCCGACAGGCCATTGGTCGTGACGCTGCGGCTTACCCCAAGGGGCTGGCGCTATTGAAGCGCTATCGCCAGTTGCCGTTCTGTTCGACGTATGTCTGCCCGGTGACCGGCTTGCCCCGGTACCGTCCGGTGACGCTTGCCGCACCTTCGTAGGTGCCACCGAACGTCCCTTGACGTTCCTGTCCCTGCGGCTTGGCAACGACGGTGAGGCTGGCATCCAGCGCGGGGATGTTCACGGTCCACCTGGTGCCGTACCGCTTCCCGGTGATCGGGCTGGTCCAGAAGTCGGAGGTGGTATCGGCGAGCGGTTCCACTGCCACCATCTCGTGGGTTCCGTCCGGGCGGAGCACGGTCGCGTAAGAAGCCTCACGTCCCTCGGCGAACAGGTCCCAGAGGTTGATCCGGTCGCCGTTGGACACTTGCAGAGGCATCCATGTCCACTTGTCCATGGTGCTCCAGTCCCAGTTTCCCCACTGGCGGTCCAACCACGACTCGCCGGTCACCGGGTAGGTGCGGTTGTTCACCTCGAGCGTTCCCTGTGTCGCCAGGCTAGGCAGGGAATAGTAGTAGCTCGTGCCGCCCAGAAAGGGCATCAGCCCAGTCCCGTTGTTGTACAGCGCAGGTCCCTCTGCGCTGAGTGTCAGGTTGATTTCGCCGACGACCGGCAGCGTGGCGTGCAGCCGCATCGCATCCATCGGCCCGGACAGCGTCGCCGACGGCGTACGTATGTCGAGCGCGGTGGTGGAAAAACTAGTCTGGTCATGCGAGTAACTCTGGCTGTTCGTGTAGAACGCGCCGGTCGTCTTGTCAGTGATCGAGAAGATGACCTGCGGGTCCTTACCGCCGCCGATCGTGACCTCGTAGCCGAAGCGATGGCCACGGGCGTTGACGTGGCCGATCACGTACCACCATTCCGCGCGTGCGGTCGGGTGCGCCGCCTGGTCGGCCGGCAGATGCACGAACGTCGGGAAGGCGGGTGCCGCCGTGGCCGCCTCCGGCCTGTCCGTGCTCGCTGAGCCGGAGCCGGTCTTGGCCGTCGCTGGGACAGCCGAGGACGCCGCGACGGCCAGAACCGCGCCGAACACCAGGGTGGCGATTGCCGCGGTTGAACGACGTTGCAGTGTTTGCATATTCGACCCCATCTCTTGCTGGCGGGAGTCCACGTGTCCACGTGGTCGGCGCGCGCTGGTCGAGGCGCCGGTGACGAGCGCCTGGGAGGGTTTACGGAGTCGATCATCGCGCCGTCGAGGCAGCTGGGGCCTCCGACCGGCGGATGGCAGCGTGTACGCAGTTCTGAGTAGACGCATCGTGCCTGGCTACGCCCGTCGTGGTACCTGGAGCGGGTGGCGGGTATCGAACCCGCGCTGCCAGCTTGGGAAGCGTAGTGGCCGGGCGCTCAGGCAGAGCAACTCGGCCGGAGCGGCCGGCGGATGCTGGACAGCGATGGACCGCCGTTGGTGTGATCTCGTAGGTTGCCCGGCATGAGGATCGGCCTGATCTCAGACACTGAGGGCAACATCGCAGCCCTTGAGGCCGCGGTGGCCGCGATGAAGGGCCACGCCCCAGACGTGTTGGTGTTCGCTGGAGACATTCTGGAGTGCCCGTTCTCGCCTGATCCGCCAGGAGAGACGATCGGGTTGCTGCGCGCCGAAGACATCAGGACGGTCCCCGGTAACCATGACCGGTACCTCATGGACTGGGGTACTCCGCGCTGGCCGCACACGCTGTGGATGAGACTCCGCCGTTCCGATCCCGCCGGCCCTTGGCTTGACGAGGTTGGTGCGGGCCAGGCTCTGATAGCGCCAGCCGACCTGGCCTGGTTGCGCGACCTTCCTGAGGAGTTCCTCCTCACCGATGGGGTATGGGTGTGCCACGGCATGCCAGGGAACCCGTGGAACTCCATCTGGCCGCCAGGACATCCGACCTACGATGCCAACATTTCCGACGCAGACCGCGACGCCTCGCTGCGCATGCTCGCCAACGTCGGCGCAAACCTGGTGCTCTGCGGTCACGTACCCGACCCCTGGACGTATGAGGATCGACTACCCGATGGGCGCGACCTGCGGATCGTCCGGGCCGGTCCACGAACCAAGGAACGGGTGGGCTACGCGATGCTGACCGGCGCGGATGGCAAGTGGGACGTGACCTGGCACCACGCTGAGATAAGTAGGCAAGCTTCCTGAGGCGGTTCCTCTCCCCGAGACCCCCACAGGGTGCCGGCAGGGCTTGGCGCGCCCATGACCCCTTACTCCTGCCTCGCAAAGGCACATCAACATGATCGCGACGTGCTCGTCCACGCTCCGTAGGTCGTCGACCAGGTGCGGGCGTTGGGGTCATGCTGGGGGGCGTCCCGGGTACCGCCTAGCCAGACGAGGCGCTAGGGTTCGGGCAGCGAGTGACCCTGCGAGGAGCTGAGGAATGCCCGGTCGTTCAAGCGCGCGTTGACGTTGTAGGTCGTGAGTGGCCTGTCATCGCGTGCTGCCCTTGATGTGCGGCACAGCGAGCCTTATCCGCCTGCACTGCCGGTGCGCCTGCCGTGCGCTGGCTAGCGGCCTCGTCTCGAGAACCCAAAAGGGGTCCCTGTGTCGTCTACTTCCTCAGCTGTATCCGATTCTGCTCAACCTGTGCCGCCAGGACGCCGCATCATCGTCACTGGGCAGGCCGGGGCCGGGAAATCCACGCTCTCACACGCCCTTGCTGCCAAGTCCGGCTTGCCCCTCATTCATCTGGACATCCAGTTCTGGAAGCCCGGCTGGGTCGAACCGTCAGAGGCCGAGTGGCGCGAGAAGCAACGTGGCATCCTTGCGGGCGACGCGTGGATCGCCGATGGCAACTACACGGAGACACTCGATCTCCGTCTCGAACGCGCCGACGCCGTGGTGGTCCTCGCCACGCCGTGGTGGCGGTGCGCGGGACGAGCGTTCCTGCGCGGCTTCCGAATGCCGGGCCAGCTACCAGAAGGATGTGAGTACTCGGCCTGGCAACGGTTGCGCGATGAATGGCGCCTGATCCCGGTCCTCTGGCGGGACCGACGCGCGAACGAAGGCGAGCTCGCGATCATTGCCCAGCATGGGCAACACGCGACTCGGCACGTGCTCAAGTCCAAGCGGGAGATCAGGGAGTTCCTCGAAGGATTCGACGCCACCCATCGCCCAGCGAGATCGCCATCGTGCGGCTGCAGCCGGTGACGCCGTGATCGTCCTCGGCGCCGACGCCGGCGAGCACGACGCGTCGTTCGCCGTGGTGAAGGATGCGAGGCGGCTCCCAGACGACTAGATCGGCCCGAGATGTCCAGGGACTGCTCGGATCCGGGTCGACCTGCGCGTTTGCAGATCGGTACTCATGATCATCTGGCGCCTCTTGACGGGGCTGCGTGGCCAGATCGCGGCCAGGATCGTTACCCCGAAGGTTGGGGTCGTGTCGGTGCGGCTGGATCGAACGGGTGCCTCAGGGGTCGCCGTACATCGACAGGAAGATCGCGAACATCACGATGAAGGCGAGCACGGGAGCACAGACGCAGACCACGAGCAGGACCCAGGCCCAGGCCGGCATCCCTGGGTTGTGACGGCTCATAGCGGGATCTTGACAGTCCCCACACCGTTTGGGAACGGAAACGGCTACGCACTACGAGGCGGCCCGGAGCCGGCTGCGGTCCGGGGTATGTGCCGTGCGAGAGGCGGCCGGTCGCGCTGTGCTTGCTCAGGGGATGAGCACGATCTTTCTCCCACCGGTCCGTCCGGCTTCGGCGCGGGTGAGAGCGGTCGGCCCCTCGCGCAGCGGGAGAGGTTCTGGCGTCAGGTGCAATGTCCCTTCGCTGAGCTGCTTCGCCAGCTCGGCGAGCTGCGTGGCATCGGGTTGGACGGTCAGGTCCGTGGTGGTGATGGCGCGTTCGGGTGCGGGTGCGTCGAAGGTCAGGGAGCACAGCCGCCCGCCGTCGCGCACCAGGGGCATGGCGGCCGCCGCTGTGCCGGTTGCGGCGGTCAGCGCACCGTCGAACTGTCCGCGTACCTGGTCCGGCCAATCTTGGTCGTGGTAGTCGACGACCTGTGCCGCTCCGAGGCCGCGCAGTCGATCGGTGGCAGAGGCGGATGCGGTTGCGGTCACCTCGATGCCCATGGCTGCGGCGAGTTGAATGGCCAGCGAGCCGGTGTTGCCGGCCCCGTTGGTGATCAGGAGTCGCTGCCCTCGCCTGAGCTCCAGCGCTGCCAGGGCCTGCCACGCGGTGAGGCCGTTGACCGGCAATGCTGCCGCTTCCGCGGGCGTCAGCCCGGACGGGCACGGCGCCGCATCAGCCGCGGTGAGCAGGACGCGTTCGGCCCAGAAGCCGCTACCCCCGGGCAGCGGGGCCTCATGCGCGAGCACCTGGTCGCCGACTGCGAACTCATCGACATCGGCGCCGACTGCCAGCACTCGGCCCGCGCCTTCTACCCCCAGTGCCGCTGGCGGGTGCAATCCCACGTCCCAGCCAGCTCCGTTGAGCAGACCATCCCATGGTCCGACTCCGGCTGCCTCGACCGCCACCAGGACTTGACCGGGGCCGGGAGACGGTGGATCGGGCAGGTCCAGCAGGCCGACGTCCCCGCCCGGCCCGGACACTCCGCACGCTCTCATCGGTATCCCTTTCGCCCAGTTCGACCGACCGGAAGGTGCGGGCCGCAATCCTTGGCGTCTGAAGCGGTGCCGCCGAGATGTCGAGCGAGACACCCCCGCATATCCCCTCCACGCTAAGACCCGCATTCCCGATCGCACGATATTCCATGTCGGGCGGTCGCCATGGAGTTGCCTGTCTCGACAGATACAGAGGTCGGTCACTTCCGGCGCACCGTGCAACGCACGTGCAACTACGAGCGAGACCATCCAGATGATCTTGAACTATCGACGGCGTACGAGCCGACCTGGCAGCGTGGATGAGCCATCGGTGGACAGGTCTGGACGAGTGAGGATGGGTTCCTAACCCATGTGTCGTCTGTGTGCCGCCGTGCTCTCCACGTCACGCGTCAGGTCTGGCGCTCAGCTCGAAAGGCGAGGAGTAGCGGGAACGCGCGATCGGGTGACTCAGCGAACGCATCAAGGCGCATCCCTTGCGTTCGGGAGGTCATCGGCCTGGTGCTCATCGTCATTCGTTGTTGCAGCTCGTTGGGGTCAGACTGGGGTCAATGGAGCCGCGGTACGAGTGGTGATCATTACTCACCTACCGTGTTAGCCTGACCCGGATCTCGGGGCAGGAAGGGAGGCGGTTTCCATGCGCGATCTGTTCAGCGTGGTGACGCCTCCCTGCGACTCCTAGCCGCCCCCGATCCCTTCGGGCTCACCGCGTCACATTCCTTGCGGAGGAGCCCTTCCATGCAGAGCCTCGTCGAAGATTCGACCCCGCTCGCCATCGTTCGTGACCTGTTCCGTTCCTACGACCGCCCGTACTGGGTAGCTGGCGGATGGGCGGTTGACCTGTTCGCCCGGCGCGTCCGTCGACCCCACAGCGACGTGGACATCGCCATCCTCTACCGCGATGTCGACTACCTAGCCGACACCTTCAGTGATCCGCGACCCGTCCTTGCGAATCCCGCGACCGGTGAACGCCGCGAGTGGACACCAGATGAGCAACTCAAGCCAGGCCCGTACGGCTTCGTGATACCTGACGACTCCCATCCCTGCCCCATCACGATCATGCTCACCGCATCCGATGGCGATGAGTGGGTGTACCACCGTGGGACCGGAAACGTGCGCCGCCCTCACTCGCTGATGACGCTCACCACAGAGCGAGGTCTACCGTTCGTCGGACCTGAGGTCGCCTTGTTGTACAAGTCGCCGATGTTGCGATCCAAGGACTGGCAGGACTTCGATGACATTCACGAAATGCTCGACGACGAGCGGCGCGGATGGCTCATCGACAACCTCGCTGCCCGTCGTCCCGACCATCCCTGGCTGCCACGGCTTCGACGAGTAGTCGAGCGAGGCCGCAACAACCGCGTTACAGGTCCCGCTGCCTCCTCGTTCCTGCAACCTGCCCAGACGAATGGTCACTGGCCTACTTCGACCGGCGACGGTACGGCGGAGGTCCCGCCAGCAGCATCCAATGCAGATGACGCCGGGCAGGAGGCGGCTGCGATGCAGGCTCGGGGCGACCAGATACTCGCGCGCTTCGACACGAACGTGGCCCACGCATTCCGCGTCCCCTTCGCGTGGTCCAACGAAGTGTGGCTGGCTGAGGAAGTCGTCGTACGCGTGGGCAAGCTCCGGCGCAACGCGCTTTCCAGGGAGGTCAACCTCGCACGGCACCTGCCCGCTGGGGTCGGGTACCCCGCGGTCCTCGGCTACGGGCTCATCGACGGGCACGAGTGGATGGCCAGCGCCCGCCTCCCCGGCGGCAATCTCCACGAGGCCTGGCCCGGACTAGAGTCGGCGGTCAGGAAGGACGCGCTAGCAGATTTGTGGTCTCGGCTACAGGTCCTCCACACCACCGACATCGCGTTGGCCCGATCAGCCGGATGTACATCGACGAGGTACTACGACCTCGACGCTACGCGGGCTCACACCGACCTGGCCGAACTGGTGGAACGCGGCGCCCTGGAGGTGACCATCGGCGATCGTCTCGCCGAGCTGCTCAGCGAGGCGTTCCAAGCGATGTCGCTCGTGCCACTCGCTCTCAACCACACCGACGCCTCGCCAGGAAACGCCGTTCTGACACCGATCGGACAGGCGATACCGATCGACCTGGAATCCGCCTGCATCGGGCCGACAGATCTCGACCTGGAGAACCTGTTCCGTTACCTGCACTTCATGGCGGACGAAGCCACGGCCAACCACCTCGCGATGCTCGCGGCCGACCTGCTCAACCGGCCAGGAGCCGAGGCGCGAATGTGTGGATACGCGATCCTCCGTGACCTGTGGGCCTTACGGCGCTGGTTCCGCCAAACCCGCAACACCACCGACCTTACGACCTGCGCGCCTCTCCAGCGGCTACACAGTCACGCCACCAGCACCAGCTGGCTACACGCCATCTTCTAACTGACCACCGAAAGCCTCTGAGCTTCCTCTCCTGTCAGTCGGACAGCTCGCCCGCCGAGCGCTTCCATTAGGGCGCCTCGGGCTCCTCGGGATCATCTGGTGACTGCCCGAAGGGAAGGACGAACAGTGGCGAAGATCTTCTGCGGTATCGACTGGAGCGAGCAGCATCACCAGGTCGCCCTCGTCGACGTCGAAGGACGCGTACTGGTCAACCGGCGGATCAGCGACAACGTGACCGGGTTCGCTGAACTGGTTGGCCTGTTGGCCGAACACGATGCCCAGGCACCGGTACCTGTGGCGTTGGAGACCGACCGGGGCCTGCTGGCAGCAGGTCTGGTGGCGGCTGGGCGCCAGGTGTTCTCGATCAACCCGAAAGCAGTGGACCGGGACCGGTACGCGGTGTCGGGTGCGAAGTCCGACCCGGGTGACGCCCAGGTGCTGGCCTGCTGCGCGCCGACGCAGCCCACCACCGCCCGATCCCCGACGACTCCCTGCAGGTTCGGTCGATCGGGGTGCTTGCCCGTGCACACCAGGACGCGGTGTGGATGCGGTGCCGCGACGTGGGACGGCTCCGCTCGGTGTTGCGGGAGTTCTTCCCTGCTGCGCTTGAAGCGTTCGAACCTGGCTACCAACGCCGCAGCAGCCGTCCTGTCCGCCGCACCCACGCCGACGGCCGCGGCCGCACTGGACGACTCCGACGTCGCAGAACTGCTCGCCACCACCGGCCGTGGTGTGCGTGCGAAGTCGCCCGGCTGCACCGGGTCTTCGCTGCGCCGCAGCTGCACCAGCCAGTGCGGGTGGAGCGCTCAATGGGTCTGGTCGTTCAGACGCTGGTACGCACGATTCGGGAGGCCAGCGCCGCCATCCGCGATCTGGAGGCGGAGCTCGCTTCGCAGCTGGCCGATCATCCCGACGCCGAGATCCTGCGCAGCGTCCCTGGGCTGGGTGTGGTCTCTGGTGGCCGGGTCCTCGGGGAGTTCGGCGACGCCCCTGCGCGGTTCGCCGACGCCGGCCGACGACGCTGTTACGCCGGCACCGCACCCGTGACCCGCGCCTCGACCTGTTCCCGGCTTCGGTGAGTCCGTCCGCCCCGGGTTCGCCGGGCCCGGGACGGCGTGTCACTACGACTACCGGGGGGTAACTCGCCCTTCGGGCGCACCCGGGCGCTCACCGCGACGGAGCCACTACCACCTGCGGGAGCCATGAGCGATGACGGGCTGACCGAAGCCGGACCGTTCGCCGGTTCTCGCACGCCGCCAGGCCCGCACAAGAAGCGGCTGGTGTCGTCCGTACTAGGTTTTGTGGTCGGCCTGGTCGTGGCAGTCGTACTTGTCGCCGGATGCGATCCCTCTGCCGAAGGCATGGGCGGGAAGTCGCCGGCTTCGGCACCGATCATGCGCCCGACGTCGACCCCGGCCGCCGTCGCCCGCCAGCCTGTGCCGTTCCACTTCCTCAGGAGCGGGTACCCCGCTCGTTTCCTAACCGGGATCCAGCGGCCGTTCCGCGACACGGTTGCGCCACGGGTCGACCACGAGAAGCACGACGCGCACGGTGTGCGGATGCGGGTAGTTTCCGGCCGGCAGTACAACCACCCCAACTACCAGGCCAAGTACGGGCTGGAGAACATCACGTCCTACGAACTCACCGGTGACCGTTTCTACCTGAACCGCGCCCTGGCCCAGGCGAGGCGACTGTACGAACGCCGCGTCGTGTCGCGGGGCGCGTGGTTCCACCCGTACGACTTCGACTTCCCCCTGCACCGAAGCCCCGCCGAGACGATGCACGGGCCGTGGTACAGCGCGCTGGCCCAGGGCAAAATACTCGCGTTCTTCATCGAACTGGCCGAAGCCACCGGCGACCAGAGGTGGCGCGACGCCGCCGACCGCACGTTCGCGAGCTTCCTGCTGCCCCCCGATCCCCGGGCACCGTGGGTGGTTCTCACCGATCGCCACCACCTGCTGTGGCTGGTGGAGTATCCGTACGGTTCACCCGAGCAGGCCGACCTGGTGTTCAACGGCCACATGTTCGCGGCGTTCGGCATCTGGGACTACTACCGCGCCACCCGCGACCCGCGCGCGCTCGCGTTGTTCGACGGTGCGGTCACCACGATCCATCACTATCGGTCCGTGCTGCGGGTTCCGGGCGGACGCTCGATCTACTGCCTCACCCACGACGCCGAGGCCGCCAACAGCTACCACCTGCTGCACGTGGATCAGATGGTCCAGCTCTGGTTGCTCACCGGACGAAGCGAGTTCGCCCGCCTGGCCGAGGAGATGGCCGGGGACAACCCATACCCGATTCTGGCACGGCCGTACCAGGTCGACCTGGCCCCCGGCCGGCAGGTCGCGCACACCTTCGACATGCGCACGGGAGAAATCACCGGCATCCGCACCGTCACCCTGCCGCGCGCGGTCGTTGGCACCACGGTCCGGCGGATGCGGGTGAAGGGCCGGGGCATCTACTACCTGCTGCGCACGGGCACCCCACTCGGCCGGATGTGGGTACCGGAGCGGGCGGGACTGAGCACGGTGCGCGGCGTGATGGCGAAAGTCGACTTCCGCGGCGACCGGCCCGCGGTGCTGCTGGCAGCCCACACCTACAACGGCGTGAAGTACGACAGCAGGGGCAAGCGGGTCGACGCCGCCGATGTCACCCGGCGCGCGAACACCGACGTCACCTACGACGCCGCCGCCTGGATCAGCGGCGTACTCCGCGTGCGGCTCACGAGCGGACCGCTCAGCCGATACTGGGTCCCACAGGCAGACCTGAGCCAGGTGCAGTGAACGTGGTCCTGCAGACATGCCGGGGTCCAAGGTGAACTATGAGTACCTGCGTAGCCGGAAACCCTGACACGCTCTGCTCACCATGCCGGGGTCGACCAGAGGTCGGCCACGGCAGCGCGTGGGTTACAAGGCCTCCGCGATCTGCTCGGCGTCGCCTGGGTCATGGAGGCCCGGAACGCGCATGCTCGCATCAGCCCGGCGCAAAGCGAACGGACCGGCATGGGGCCAGAGTCAAGGAGCGGCAGGGTTTGGCCGGTGGCCTGACTCGGGTCGCGGAGACCGGGGGGCCGTAAGCTTCCGCGGCTCGGGCGGGTTGGTGGCCTGCCCGGTGTGGCCCGAGGTGGTCCCCCGGCCTTAGGGACCCGACCCGAGGGAGGTGGGTAAAGCCTGTCGGTCCGGCGGACAACTCAGCCACGGCTCCGTGAGTGTCGTGTCGCCCGGTGAGTCCGAGGACGGCGCGTCAGTTCCCTAAGTCAACCTCCGACGACCAGCGGCTCGGACATCAGCTTGAGAAACATACATCTTCCGGCCTCTGGGCTTAGATCACGTCCGCGTCTCTGGGCCGAGCGTCCTGGAGTGGCCTGGCTGGACCTAAGCCTTGGCTAATGGCCCGTGGATGGCCCGCCCTCCCTCGCCAGTAGCCTCACCTTTCCAGGCCAGGGGTCGGCCACGTCGAATACCGCGCCGGCGGCGGCCTGCCGGCTGGCTCTCACTCAAGCCTCAGTCAGTGTTCGGCCCGTAGGGAACGGGGAGGAAACAGTGGGTGCCGGTGGCCTCACCGCAGGAGCTCGCTGCCATCAACGACGACGGGGCGGCGGGCCTCGGCTGGGCTGGTTACGGGCTGTGCGCGGCATGTAAGGAAGGCAAGGGCAATGGGACAGATCAAGCTTGATCTTCATGATTGGAGCGACAGTGAGCTCGCTACTGCTTATATGGCAGGTGGACTTCGCGGCCCTACGGCCCTGCTGCCTCTCGTCGGTGGTACTGGCTGGATTGGCGCGGTGTTAGTGTCGCGACGCCATGTTGACCAGTGACCCAAGTTTACGAAGTCGTGCTGGCCAACCAGCCTGGTGTAGGTGAACAGCGCCATGGATCGTGACGCCAGGGCCCGGGCCCGGCTGGAGCAGCACTGGACGGCTTCTGAACGCGGGGACATCGATACTGAGCACGCGATCTACGCCGAAGATGCGATCCTGGACTACCCGCAGTCCGGGGAGCGCTTCAGGGGACGGGCAAAGATCCAGGCGCAGCGCGGCGGGCACCCGGCTGAACGACACTTCACTGTCCTGCGGATCCGCGGCGGCGGCGACCTGTGGGTGAGCGAGTGCGTGATCACCTATGAAGGCGTGCCCACCTACTCGGTCAGCGTCATGGAACTCACCGGCGATCTTGTCACGCACGAGACCCAGTACTTTGCCGACCCTTTCCCGGCGCCTGCCTCGCGAGCAGCGCTGGCTGAGCTGATCCCGGACCGCGACCGATGAACATGCGCGAATTATGACTACCGATATAAGGCGCGGGGGCCGTCCTGAGCCGCAGCAGCGGCCAGGATTGCGGGTGTCCGGACCTGTACCACTGCCCGGCCGCGGTCGACATCGAATGCCCGCGGCACAGCGGTTTCGGCTTCTGCTGTGATCGCGAGTCTGAGCACGTGCCGGTTCGCTGAGGAGCTTGTGGTGACAGACCTTCCGTGGGTGAGTAGCTAGCCGACTCGGCGAGCCCGAGGACGGCGCCTTGGCGCCGCCCGCAGGGCGTGGCCGAGCGGCGGTTCCGGTGCTTATGCGGCTGGTGTCTGCTGGGGTCAAGTCCATTGGCGTGGTGTAGCGGTCGTGTCGCGTGATCCTCTTGGTGGTTAGGCGCTGAGCGCCTTGAGGTCGGTGTCGGTCACCTCCTCGGTCTCGGTGGCGCGGGCTTTGGCGAGGAGGTCCAGGCCGAGGTAGCGGCGGCCTTCGATCCATTCGTCGTGTTGTTCGGCGAGGACGGCTCCGACGAGGCGGATGAGGGAGTTGCGGTCGGGGAAGATCCCGACGACGTCGGTGCGGCGGCGGATCTCGCGGTTGAGGCGTTCTTGGGGGTTGTTGGACCAGATCTGTCGCCATAGCTGCTTGGGGAAGCCGGTGAACGCCAGCACGTCGGTCCGGGCGGCCTCGAGGTGGTCGGCGACCTTGGGTAGCTTGTCGGCCAGGGCGTCCAGGACGCGGTTGAACTGGTCGTGGACCGCGGCGGTGTCGGGCTGGTCATAGACCGAGTGCAGCAGCGTCCGCACCCACGGCCAGGACGCCTTCGGGGTCACGGCCATGAGGTTGGCGGCGTAGTGGGTGCGGCACCGTTGCCAGCCCGCGCCCGGGAGTGTGGCGCCGATCGCTGCGACCAGACCTGCGTGGGCGTCAGAGGTCACCAGGCCCACGCCGGACAGGCCGCGGGCGACCAGGCCGCGCAGGAATCCCAGCCAGCCGGCGCCGTCTTCGGCGGAGGTGACGTCGATGCCGAGGATCTCTCGGTGTCCGTCGGCGTTGACACCGGTCGCGACGAGTGCGTGCACCCCGACGACCCGGCCGCCCTCTCTGACCTTCAGCACCAGGGCGTCCATCGCGACGAACGTGTACGGACCTTGATCGAGGGGGCGGGTGCGGAACGCCTCGACCTGCTCGTCCAGCTCCGCCGCCATCACGCTCACTTGTGACTTGGACAGGCGGGTGATGCCGAGTTGTTCGACGAGTTTCTCCATCCGCCGCGTCGATACCCCGAGCAGGTAGCAGGTGGCCACCACCGACGTCAGGGCCCGTTCGGCCCGGCGTCGCCGTTCCAGCAGCCAGTCCGGGAAGTACGAACCGGAGCGGAGCTTGGGGATCGCGACATCGATCGTGCCGGTACGGGTGTCGAAGTCGCGGTGACGGTAGCCGTTACGGGAGTTGGTGCGGTCCGGGCTGGGCTGACCGTAGGGGGCGCCGCAGACCGCGTCGACTTCGGCACCCATCAGGGCGTCGATGAACGTCGACAGCAGGTCGCGCAGCAGGTCCGGCGACGCAGCAGCCAGCTGTTCGTGCAGGAACCGGTCAGGGGTCATACTGGGCTTGGCGGTCATCGCGTAGGTCTCCTTGAGCTTGAGCGGGAACTCAGTTCGAAGGATCACGCGATGACCGCCCTTACGCGTCTACGACACGCCCATCAACAAGGCGCCTGCGGTACACCACTCTGCTGGACGCCACTTCTGCTGGCGTGGTCTGCTCGGGTCGTAGGCGGTGTTGGTCTTCCAGCATTGCCACATCACCCGGATCCAGGCTCTGGCGAGGATCCGGATCGCGTGCGGGTGGCGCTTGCCGCGGGCCCGGGCGTCGGCGTAGAGGCCGGCGGCCCATTCGTCGGCGTGGCGGCTGTTGTCGGCGAACACCGTCATGGCCTGCCGGGCATGGTGATTGACCGCCATCCGGAACACGACACTGCGCCGCGTGCCCGACTCGTGGGTGACCGGCGCGACCCCAACCTCCGCGGCGACCTGGGCAGCGTTCTCGGCGCGTTCCAGGATCGGGCCGACCTCGCCCACGACCTGGGCAAGGTTGAGACCGCCGATCCGCGGCATCGGCGCGAACAGGCCCGCGTAGGGGTGGGCCTCAACCGCCACAGCGATCGTGTGGTTCAGCTCCTTCAAGATGGCCAGGAGTGCCCGCAGCTGGTTCACGTGAGCGTTGACCAGGCCAGTCAGAGTCGACTCGTCCAAGCAACCGGTCGGCTTCGGCGCCTGACCCAGCCGGGCCAGCAGCTCCTCTGGTGGCTTCTTGCCCGAGTAGGAGTTCCGCCGCAAGAACGCGCCCAGCCGTGCAGCTGTCAGCCGGGACGCGGAGACCGGAGTGGGATAGCGGGCCAAGAACGCCAACCCGATCGGGCTGTCCAGCCGGTCGAACATGCCGAGTGGGCCCGGCCAATGAGCCGACAACAGTGCGTCCAACTGGCTGGCCGCGCTCACCCGGGCGGTATGGACATCACCCCGGGTGCGGCACAAGGTGCGCAGCTGGACCGTCGCCGGCGTTGTCGGCACCAGGCGCCGGACGGTCGCCTGCTCTGCGTCGAGTTCGGTACGAACGAACTCCGCCAGCTTGATGCATCGCCTGCATCACTCTTGGCTCCCGACGCACCCCACCGCGGCCGGGCCGCGTGGAAGGCGTTCGGGTGCACGGCCACCACCGGATGACCGGCGGCAAGAAGCCGCTCCACGACCAGCCCCGTACGAGCCTCGATCCCCACCGCCAGGTCCGCCGGCGGGCACAGCCCCGCCAACCGCCGCAACGTCGCGGCGAGTTCCTCCTCCCCGTGCGCCAGCCGCCAGCTCGCCACCAACCGCCCCCGCTCATCGGTGACCGCCACGCTGTGCGTCGATCTCGCCCAGTCCCAACCAGCCTGCATAGAAGCCACACCTCCAACGACGCCGTAGCCCACCGGTATCGAGGACGACGCCGGCAGCTCGTTGAAGGCCCTCGACAGCCACATCGGGGCAAGTCCCTAACGCCAGTCAACCGCCCTCGGCCAGGCGTGGCCGGCAATACTGACGCTGGCCGTCCAGCGGCACGCGCCGCGGGCCGTACCACGCCAGAACCAGAAGGCGCGGACCTTCGGCCCGCCTACATAGGGTCCACCAACGAGCGCCGCCCGCAGGGCGGCCGGACGGCTGCGCCGCGTCAGCGGCGCCTTGATACGCGAAAGCGCAATACGGCAGAGCCCGTGCTGAAGACATGTGCTCCGTCGGTTGATGTGCGACACGCGTCCGTCAGTTGATATGCGTCACCGGTGTCTTCGCGGGTCACACGAGCAGTTCAGCGGTTTCGAGGTAGGGCCGCGCCATCTCGTCGGCACCGAAGCTGAGCGCGTACAGCCCGGTCGACACCCGTTCGAGGAATCCCCATTCCCAGATGGCCGTCTCGTCGAGACCGGTGTGGCCCGCCAGCAGCGCGCAGTAGCGGCGCGCCAGGGCGGGTGCGTCACCGGCGAGGAGTTGCGGGCACCAGTCGCGCAGGACGACACCGAGGTCGTACGTCGGATCCGCGAGGAAACCGTCAGGGTCCACGAAGACGAAGCCGGACTCCGCACCTGGCCTCGGTGTGAGCACCCGCAGAGTGTTGGCGGGATGCGGATCGCCGTGCGCCACGACACACCGGTCGAGGTCGAACGCGCCCGCCCGCCGCTCGGCGTAGGTCAGGGCCCGCTTCACGACGCGTTCAGAGCACGGGTGGCCGAGCCGCTCCCACAGGGTGCCGACGAGTTCGGCCAGACCCCGAGCCTTCTCCTGCGCCGGGTCCATGGTCACTTCAATTGGTCGGGGCACCTGCCAGGCCTGGCGAAGGGTCGCGCACAGGGTCGCGATCTTGTCCTCGGGAGAGACGTCGACATCTCCCAACGGCTGGTCGAGTGCCTCCATCAGCATCGCGTGCCGGTCGACGTCGTGGGCGAGCAGTCGGACATACCCGTTACCGTCCGCGTCGGCAAGGGTACGGACCTGCCCGCTCATGTCGTATTCGGGGATCGCGATCTTGAGAACGGCGTCCTGACCGTCCGCCGTGCGGGCCCGGGCGACGTACGACGCAGTGCCACCGGACAGCGGCGGGCCGACCGTGATCGACCACCTGTCGGCGAGATCGTCGACGAGGGCGGGGAGTCCCGCGAGCCACTCCTCCCCGCGACGGCCGAGGTGCGCAGCCTTGCGGCGCACCACGTCCTGCAGCTCGATCGTCCGGTCGGTCACGTCGCCGATGCTCCCATACCTACAGCGACGGCCCGCAAAGGCTGTGGCCGAACGCGGTTCAGTGCGCTGGCGCCGTCGGCGGCTTTGCCACACCTCCGTCGCCCGCCGCCGCTGGCTTCTGATCGGCAGGCTTCTGGGCCGTCGCACATCAGCTGGCGGACATGTGACGCAGATCAGGTGTCGGATCACAAGAACGCTGGGCCCGTGTGCTCGGTCGAATGATGTGCGACATCAGACCGCGACCGGCCTTGTGGCTTCGACCGAGGCCCCTAACCTGTGGCCATGGATCGTGAGCCGCCGTCGTGGGCGCAGGCACTGGGTCGGATTGCTGCTTTCGGTGTGCGCACGGCAGGCGGCGTCGTCGAGTATCGAGAACCTGCCGAGCCGGATGGCGATGGACAGGCCGAGGAGGGAAGCTGTCAGTTTTGGTACGCGGCTCCGCGTTCGTGGCGGGTCGAGGACCAGGCGGGTGTGCGCCACGTTCAGGATTCCGAGTGGACATACCTGCGCCGGCCTGGTGGGGGGATGCTGCGGCTTCATCGCCCCACGATGGGTTTCGCGGACTTCGGGGGTCATCCGGCGACGCTGCTGGGAAACGATGACGATCGGTGGAGCGATTCACCCGTGGCGACGACTTCTCCGTCCCCCAGGGCCCGCCCGTCCCCGTCGAGGTAGCGGGTCGCCCCTGCTGGGAGTTCAGGCTGGCAGCGTCGCCCGAAACCACCCGCAAGCCGCACCTGCTGAGGGTCGCCGTGGACGATGCCACCGGCGCAGTGCTGCGGATGCAGGTGCCCGAGCTTGGGGCCCATGTCACAGCCGTCGAGTTCCACCCGGATGTGGACCTGGATCCTGCGCTCTTCACCTGGGACGGCCCGGTGGAGGAGGACCATGAGGACGAGCTGGCCGCCCTGCGACGGTCCGAGGAGTGGCTGGCGGAGCAGCAGCTGCCAGTTCCGCGCTGGTGGCCGACCGGTGTGGGTTACAGCGCGAATCACGGTGATCCGCAGACCGGTGCGTTCAGCGTCCATCTCGAGGTGCCCGGGTATCCGTCGTTAGCGAGGTGGCCAGTTGCCAGTAGCGAGCCGGCCTGGTGGCGTGAGCGCACTGCGGGTCGACACCGCCACGAGTGGTCCGACGACGCATGGCAATGGAGTCTCGCCGTCGACGAGCCCCTGGCCGCGGAGCAACTTGCTCGAGTGGTCGGATCCATCCCGCGCACTCCCTCGATCGCTCAGGAGTAGTGCAAGCCCGAACGGATGTGACGTAACGCCCTCCGTCATGGCGTGAGGTGTTCTCCATCGTGGCTGCGGATCGCTGGCCGGGGCTCGTCTGTGGGGAGGGCGTCGAGGAGGCGGATGGCGTAGGCCTCGCTCATGCGGTCGCGGACCTGGTCCGGGGTGAGCCAGGTGACGCGGTCGGTCTCGATGCTGGTCTGCTCGGTTCCGCCTGTGAGGTGGCAGCGGAAGACGAGGGCGATGATTCCGCGGTTCATGTTCTTGTAGACACCGGTAAGCGCATCGGGTTCGACGCGGAGGCCGGTCTCCTCTTCGACCTCGCGACGGAGGCCGTCGTGGATGGACTCGCCGAGCTCGAGGACGCCGCCGGGTGGCTCCCAGTGACTGTTGTCGCGGCGCCGGATGGCCAGGACCCGTCCTTGTGGGTCGAGGACGGCGGCCGCGACGCTGACAGAGTGGAGCGGGGCTGGGGACATCGAAACTCCTCGGGGCTACAGTGACCCAGACTTTCCCAATCAGACAAGACGTGCAGGGCAAGATCACGTTGGAGCGCATCGCCGCGTTATCAACACGCTCGCGTTCGATGACCGGACGCCCGACACGAACACGTACGCCATGCCCCGTGAGCTTCCCGCCGGAGGCTTCACCAACTAGCAAGCAGGAGCCCCGCACCGTTCCGAAGTGCAGCGACACCTCGGACCTGGCGCGGGGCTCTCAGCTATCCAAGCACTAATCCCGGCTGGGCAACGGCTCGGGGAAGTACGCGTCCTCCGGGTCCATCTCCGGTGGGGTCCACAGCGCGTTGTCTCGACCACCACGTGAAACGTCCGGAGTTGGCTCTACCATGCCGCCAGAGTCGAGGTCACCTCGTGCGGTGAAGAGCGGGTTGGAGAGTGGAGCGATGAGCACCAGGGCGATGACCGGCCAGCAGATCATCGATGCTCGCCTCGACGGCTGGGCGTTCCTTGTCCACTACGGCCTCTTCAGGCTTCATACGCGCATCAAGACTGAGAGCTTCGGTGCCAGCCTGAAGATCGTCAATGAGATCGGGCAGGCTGCCGAGGACATGAACCATCATGCGGACCTTGATCTGCGCTCTTCCCGGGTCGACGTCAGGCTAACTAGCGGCTACGAGGCCCATGGGGTAACCGAACGCGATGTGAGCCTTGCCCGCCGGATCTCCGACATCGCCGCGGCCGTCGGCGCCGAACTGGAGTCCCGGAGCATCTCGTGCATCGAATTCGCCCTGGACACTCCGGACCACGAGAAGATCGCGCCGTTCTGGGCGGCCGTACTTGACCGGGAGTACGTCCACGGCGACGGCTTTGCCGACGTGGGCGACCGGAACCAGGTACTCCCGCTCATCTGGTTCCAGCGCTCCGGTATCGATGAGCCTCGGCAACGCTGGCATATCGACGTCTGGGTCGACCCGGACCAGGTGGCGCCTCGGGTCGAGGCGGCGCTGGCCGCCGGTGGAACGATGGTCGACGGCGCGCTCTCCGATCCGGACGGCAACAAGATCTGCGTGTGCACGTGGCAGCCGACAGATGGCGTCATCGGGGGCTGATACGAACAAGGTCTCGGTCCCACCAGCATCGAGTGGCCACCGAAGGGTCGGAGGGTTTGGCCGGTGTCCTGGGTTGGTCTGGGTATGGCCCCCCCCGGTCTCCGCGACCCGATGCAGGACACCGAGCAAACCCTGCCGCTCCTCTGGAACTGCCGCGACCGCGTGCTTGCCTGGCAAACTGCCGACATGGACTCCGCGCCGGGCAGCCCCTATGTCCTTCCCGCATCATTCGAGCAGGAAACGATCTTCGTTGAGCCTGTGACAGCAGGTGGCCAACGACTGCGTTTCCTCACCGACACGGGTGGAAGCGACTGGATGTATCGAGCCGCAGCACTCGACCTTGGGTTGGTGGCAGAGCCGAGCGTTGATGAGAGTGACGACTGGACGCCCACACTTCTGCCACCCTTCCGTGACGAGGCATGGATACCCAGCCCACTGGAGGACGGCTCGATCCTGCTCAACCCGAGTATGGAGGTACAGAACGGCCCCTTCCCGCCGATCGGAGGCAGCGGACTACTAGGCCAGCAATGGTTCAGCCGGCGGATCTGGGAGGTGGATTACAGGACAGCCAGGCTCGTCCTCCATCAGACGCCGCCGACCGACGATTACCCCGTCACACTGCCACTCGGGTTCCCGGAGAGAGACGGTCAACGCACGTACAACTTTCCACGCATTCAAGCCAGCGTGGACGGTGAGCAACTCGACCTGCTCTTTGACACGGGAGCACACACCAACCTCACTCACGAGGCCATGATGCAAGCTGGTCGGAACGGGCGCCGACAGGCGACGTCGTTCATCATCAACACCATTGCCCACCGCTGGCGCGAACAGCACCCCGACTGGCCTGTGATCGACCACGGCGAAGCCGGCACCGGCGCCACCATGATCCAAGTACCGTCCGTATACCTCGGCGGTCTCCACACCGGACCCGTTTGGTTCACCCAACGCGGCGACTCGAACTTCGTTGAGCACATGTCGCAGTGGATGGACAAACCCGTGGTCGGAGCGCTCGGGGGAAACGCACTCCGTGCCTTCCGCGTCCTCCTCGACTACCCCGCCGCACGGGTCTCTCTCCGGCAGAATTAGGTCCGTACAGCAGCGAAATACAGCAACGTCAATAACCATGATCGGCCAATGCTGGCTGTGACCGTCCCCGCTTACGCCTGAACAGCCACCAGCGACCTCCCCGCCGATAGTTCGGGACGAAGATGCGGTCACTCGCGGCCGGCCCATCGTGCGATTAGCGTGCGATTAGGCACAGCACGCAGCGGTCTGATCACCCGGCGGCGCCTTCAGGCGGGCGGTTCAGCTCTCGGAGGGCCGTCAGCAGCGCGCCGTCGAGAGTGATGCCGGTTCGTTCGCTCTCGTTCTGGATCGAGCGGACCGCGTTGTCCAGGTCGAGGGCCAGTTCGTCTGTCACCACGGCACCGGCGAGGGCTTGACGCTGCTGCGGGGGTCAAGCGCCAGTCGGATGAGCGCGTCACGAGTTCGTCCTCGTCCTGGACGGCCGTGACCGGGATGCCGTTGTCTTCACCTCACCCAAGGGTGGTCGTGGAGTGCCGGCCGAAATGTAGAGCGACGCCGCCGTGTGCCACACCGAACGCCGGAAGTTCGTCAACCGCAGCCCAAGGTCGTCCAGCACATCCTTGGGCACGCATCGATCACGATCACGATGGATCTGTACGGCCACCTGTACGCCGACGAGATGGACACGTGGGCCGCGCGGCTCGACGACACGGCCCGGCAGTTCGACGTGTGGCCAGAACGTGGCCAAAACGGCGAATCCGAGGTGGTTGACCCGAACGATCCGGGAGGAGCAGGCCTGTGACCTGCGGTTTTGCTGGCGCGCTCGGAGGGATTCGAACCCCCAACCTTCTGATCCGTAGTCAGATGCTCTATCCGTTGAGCTACGAGCGCCGGGAACGGTTGGAGAGTCTACAGGTACCCCTCCGGTGCTGCCGAACCAGTTACCCCTCAGCGTACCGAGTGCCCGTTCCGGGCCGGTTCGGGTGGATCCTCCGCGGGGTGAATCCGCAGGTCAGAGGCATTACGGGCGACCGCGAGCGAGTGCTACCCGGCCGACGAAGAGGAGGGGAGTACTCAAGAGCCTGGTTTCAGTGCTAAAACTGAGGTCCAACACCGGTGGACCTCCCGGCCCCCGAGCCACCGGTGCACGCGGAGGAGGGACGCGACATGGCCAACGGCTCAACTGCCGACCCGGCTCGCACAACCGCGTCCACCACCGATCGTGCCCCCGCCCGCCACCGGCAACCGTCCGTCACCTGCGTCGTTGTCGGCGGCGGGCCGGGGGGCATGATCGCGGCCTACCTCCTCGCCCGCGCGGGAGTCCAGGTGACCCTGCTGGAGGCGCACGCCGACTTCGACCGCAACTTCCGCGGCGACTCCCTCCACCCCGCCACCCTCGAGCTCCTGGACAGCCTCGGCCTGGCCGACGAGCTCCTCCGGCTCGACCACTACCGGGCCCGCTACTTCCGCTTCCACACGCCCACCGCGACGATCACCACCACCGACTACGGCAAGCTGCGCACCCGCTTCCCGTACATCGCGCTGATGCCGCAGGACCGCTTCCTCGACTTCATGGCCGCCAAGGCGGCGGAGCTGCCGACCTTCACGTTGCGCATGCAGGCCCGGGTCACCGGCCTGCTGGAGGACGAGAACGGCGTGGTCCAGGGCGTCCGTTACCGCGGACCCGACGGCGAGCACGAGCTGCCGGCCGCGCTGGTGATCGGCTCGGACGGCAGGTTCTCCCGACTGCGGCGGCTGGCCGACATGCCCGCGGAGTCGTTCGGCGCCGGCGCGGACGTGCTGTGGTTCGAGCTGCCCCGCCGGACTCGGTCCGACCCGCCGGACGCGGACGTCTCGCTGTACTTCGGAGTCGGCGGGTACGTCGGGGTGCTCGGCCGCACCGACACCTGGCAGGTCGGCTACACGATCCCCAAGGGCACGTACGCACAGGCCCGCAAGGCCGGCGTCGTACCCATCCAGGACTTCATCCGCCGCTGGGTGCCGTGGCTGGCCGACCGGGCACAGCTGCTCGCCGACTGGTCGCAGCTGACGCTGCTGTCGGTCGACATCGCCCGGGTGGAGCGCTGGCACCGCCCCGGACTGCTGCTGATCGGCGACGCCGCGCACGTGATCTCACCGGTGGGTGGGAACGGCATCCTGATGGCCATCCAGGACGCGGTGACGGTGGCGAACGTCCTGGCCCGTCCGCTGCGTCAACGCGGCCTTGTCAGTGAGGCCGAACTCGCACGCGTACAGGAGATTCGCGAACCAGCCATCATCTCCGTCCAGCGCCGGCAGATCCGCACCGAACGCCGGTCGGCCGCAACCCTGCGCGCGGACAAGGCGTTCCGGCCACCACTGCCGCTGCGGCTGATCACCGAGGTGCCGCTGGTGCGCTGGCTGAGCGCCCGGTCCAACGCCTACGGCCCGCGAACACCCCGCCTGGACGAGTCCGTGCTGACCATGGACGCGTCGTGAAGGTGGGAGCCGAGCCCGGCCGGACAGGGATGGAAGTACGTCTGCCGGCGTACGAAGTCCGACCCGACCGACCGGACCTGTCCGGTCAGCAGGTCGAGCGGAACTCACATCGACCTCATTCAGTACTGGAAACCCACTCCGCGGCCAGGGAGAACCCAATGGCTCTCGCCCGACCCGACAACGCCCGATTCCCTGAAGAACAAGGCCATTCGGGCGCATTCCCCGACGCGCTGACCGAAGATGCGCTGCCAGAACATGCTGTGACCGATGCACTGCCCGACGAGCTGGCCGACAGTTCGGTCGCGGGGCTGACCGACGAGTTTCCCGACCAGTTGACCGAGGACTTCGACCGCGCGGTCGACGCCTACCTGCGGGACCTGCTGGCCGCCGAGGCGAAGCCGTGGACGGACGGGCTCGCCGTACGCCTGACCGACCGGGCCGGCGACCGGGTGGGCGAGCTGCTCGCCGACCTGCGCGACAGCCTCACCGGCGGCAAGCGACTGCGACCGGCGTTCTGCCACTGGGGTTTCGTGGGAGTGGACGGTACGCCGCCCGGCGACACGGCCGTCCGTGCCGCCGCCGCGCTGGAACTCCTGCACACGTTCGCGCTCGTCCACGACGACGTGATGGACGGCTCGTCGTCCCGGCGTGGCGCCCCCGCGCTGCACGCCACCCTGCTCGCCCGGCACACCGACCGCGGCTGGCGCGGCGACGCGCGGCGGTTCGGTGAGGGCCTGGCGGTCCTGGTCGGCGACCTCGCGTTCACCCTGGCGCACCGGATCGCGGCCGGACTGCCCGATTCGGCCGCACGGACATGGCATCAGATGTGTACCGAACTCGTGGTCGGGCAGCACCTGGACATGCTGGGCAGCGCCACAGGCGAACGCGACGCCGACTACGCCACGTCCGTCGCGACCCTGAAGTCCGGGCGCTACACAGTCGTCCGCCCGCTGCAGCTGGGGGCCTGCCTGGCGGGTGGATCAGGGTCGCTCGTAGCGACGTACGCCGAGTACGGAGGTCCCCTCGGCGTCGCGTTCCAGCTGCGGGACGACCTGCTCGGCGCGTTCGGCGACAGCGCCGCCACCGGAAAGCCGGTCGGTGAGGATCTGCGGGAGGGCCGACCGACCCTGCTGCTGGCGGTAGCCGCCGAACGCGCCGGGCCCGCCGACCGCCGGTTGCTGGACCGGGTCGGCGACCCCGACCTGGACGAGGGCGAGGTGGCCGCGCTGACCGGCGTACTCCGCCGGACCGGTGCCGACGTCGAGGTCGAGCAGCAGGTCAAGCTGGCTGTCGACCGCGCACTGCTGGCGCTGGAGCGGGCGCCGGTCCACCCGAGGGCGGTGCCCGCGTTGCGCGCACTCGCCGAGGAGGCCGCATGGCGGCAGCGATGAATGACGCACCGGTCCTGGTCACCGGAGTCACCGGATACGTCGGGGGCCGCCTGGTCCCCGAGCTCCTGGGCCGCGGCTACCACGTCCGCGTGCTCACCCGGTCGGTCGACCGGATCCGCGAACGCACCTGGTTCGCCGACGTCGAGGCCGTGGAGGGTGACGCGGGCGACCCCGACGTACTCTCCCGGGCGCTCGACGGCGTCTCCGTGGCGTACTACCTGATCCACGCGATGGGCACGTCGGCGAAGTTCGAGGAACGGGACCGCCGTACCGGCACCGAGTTCGCCCGGGCCGCCGAGCGGGCGAAGGTGGGCCGCATCGTCTACCTCGGCGGCATCACTCCCCTGGACGAGAACGGCCACCCGGCGACCGACCTGTCGCCGCACCTGCGCTCGCGGGAGGAGGTCGGGCGCATCTTCCTGGACTCCTCGGTCCCGGCCGCGGTGATGCAGGCGGCGGTGATCATCGGGTCGGGCTCGGTGTCGTTCGAGATGCTGCGCTATCTCACCGAGCGGTTGCCGGCGATGGTGGCGCCGTCGTGGGTGCGTACGCGGATCCAGCCGATCGCGATCCGGGACGTGCTGTGGTACCTCGCCGAGGCGCCGAGGCTGGCACCGGACGTCAACCGTACGTTCGACATCGGCGGCACCGACGTCCTCACGTACGAGCAGATGATGAAGCGGTTCGCCGCCGTGGCCGGGCTCCCCCGGCGGGTGATCGTGCCGGTGCCGGTGCTCACGCCTCGGCTGTCCAGCCACTGGGTGGGCCTGGTGACGCCGGTGCCGAGCGGGATCGCCAAGCCGCTGGTCGAGTCGCTGCGCTACGAGGTGGTGTGCCGGGAGAACGACGTCGCCGACCACCTCGGCGGACCACCGCCGGGGCGGCTCGGGTTCGACGAGGCCGTCTCCCTTGCCCTGAAGCGGATCCGGGAGGCCGACGTGACCACCCGGTGGTCCTCGGCGTCGGTGGCCGGCGCGCCCAGCGACCCGCTGCCCACCGACCCTGACTGGGCCGGCGGCAGCCTGTACGTGGACGAGCGCCGCCGCCGGGTGCACGCGTCGCGGGACGCGCTGTGGTCGGTGATCGAGGGGATCGGCGGCGAGCGCGGGTGGTACTCCGTCAACCTGCCCTGGCGGGTACGCGGACTGATGGACCGTGCGGTGGGTGGTGTCGGGCTGCGGCGCGGGCGGCGCGACCCGAACAGGCTGCAGGTCGGTGACGCGCTGGACTGGTGGCGGGTGGAGGCCCGCGAGCCCGGCCGGCTGCTCCGGCTGCGCGCGGAGATGCGGCTGCCCGGCCTTGCCTGGCTGGAGTTCCACCTGGAAGACGGTGGCAACGACGGCGGCAAAGAAGAAGTGACCCTCGTCCAGCGCGCGTTGTTCCATCCGCGCGGACTGCTCGGTCAGGCGTACTGGTGGGGCATCATGCCCTTCCACGGCCTGGTCTTCGGGACAATGATCGCCAACATCGCCCAGGCCGCCGAACGCGGTCGGCCACGTCCGCTGCGCGAGCACGAGCAGTGGCGCCGGGAGGTAGCCGCACGGCGAGACGAAGGAGACCACCGATGAGCCCGACCGGCTCCAGCGCCGGCATGAGTACCGGCTCCGGCACCGGCCTGTCCGGCACCCGACCGAGACGCCGGGTGGTCATCGTCGGCGCCGGGCTCGGCGGGCTGTCCGCCGCCTGCCAGCTCGCCGGCGCGGGCCACCAGGTCACCGTCGTCGAGCAGGCCGCGCGGCCTGGTGGCCGGGCCGGGCGGATCCTGTCCGACGGCTTCACGTTCGACACCGGGCCGACCGTGCTCACCATGCCGGACCTGCTGGAGTCGACGTTCGCCGCGGCCGGTACGCCGATGGCCGACCTGCTGACGCTGCGCCCACTGGACCCGTCGTACCGCGCGAACTTCGCCGACGGCTCGACCATCGCGCTCCGCCACGGCCGTGATGCGATGGCGGCGGAGATCCGGGACAAGTGCGGGCCGGCCGAGGAGGCCGGCTTCGTGCGCATGTGCGACTGGCTGGAATCGCTGTACCGGTTGGAGATGCCGGCGTTCATCGACCGCAACTACGACCACTTCTGGGACCTCGCGCGGCCGCTGGGTCCGGCGCTCGGACTGTTCCGGCTGGGCGCGCTGCGACGGCTGGAGAGCGCGATCCGGCGGTACTTCACCGACGAGCGACTGGTGCGGCTGTTCAGCTTCCAGGCGATGTACGCCGGGCTCGCACCCCAGCAGGCCCTCGCCGTGTTCGCGGTGATCACCTACATGGACTCGGTACGCGGGGTGTACTTCCCCGAGGGCGGCATCGGCGCGGTGCCGGCCGCGATGGCGACCGCCGCGCAGAAGGCCGGCGCCACGTTCGTCCACGACGCCCGGGTCGAACGCGTGCTGCACGACGGCACCATGCCCGGGTCGGCTGGCGCCGGTCGCGCCGCCCAGGTACGTGGCGTACGACTCGCCGACGGCACCGAGATCCCCGCCGACGCGGTGGTCGTCAACGCCGACCTGCCGACGGCCTACCGCACGCTGCTGCCCGAACTCTCAGCACCCGTCGCCGCCCGGAAGGGCCGCTACTCCCCGTCGGCGTTCGTGTGGCACGTCGGCGTGCGCGGCCTACCGCCGCCCGAGGCGACCCACCACAACATCCACTTCGGCAAGGAGTGGTCGTCGTCGTTCCGCACGCTGCTGCGCGAGGGCCGGCGGATGCCCGACCCGTCCGTGCTGGTCACCGTGCCCACGCTGACCGACCCGGGCCTGGCGCCGGACGGTTCCTCGGTGCTGTACGTCCTGGAGCCGGTGCCGAACCTGTCCGGCAAGGTCGACTGGACGGTCGAACGCGGCGCCACCCGCGACCGGCTGGCCGGGCTCGTCGAGGGGTGGGGCTACCCGAGCGACGTGGTGGTCGAGGAGACCGTCGACCCGACCGACTGGGCCTACCAGGGCATGGCCAGGGGCACGCCGTTCGCGTTGGCGCACACGTTCTTCCAGTCCGGGCCGTTCCGGCCGCCCAACGTCGACCGGCGGATGCGCGGCCTCGTCTTCGTCGGCAGCGGAACCGTCCCGGGTGTCGGTGTTCCCATGGTGCTCGTCTCCGGCCGGTTGGCCGCCGAACGTGTGGAGGAGCTGTGAGCGGGGGCTCTGCCGAACACGAACCAGGCAAGCACGGTTTGACGCCGGAACTCCAACGGTCGTACGACCTGTGCCGCGGGATCGCCCGCGCCCACGGCAAGACGTACTCGATGGCGGCCCGGCTGCTGGACGCCGAGCAACGCCGGCACGTGCACGCGGTGTACGCGTTCTGCCGGGTCGCCGACGACATCGTGGACGAGGCCGGCGAGCGTGACCTGGCGCAGACCCGGGCGGCGCTCACGGAGTTCGGCGCGAGGTTCGAGGCCGACCTCGCCGCCGGGCACTCCGGCCATCCCGTACTCGCCGCCGTCGTGCACACCGCACACACCCTGCACATCGACCCGGAGTGCTTCACCAGGTTCATGCGGTCGATGTCGATGGACCTCGACACCGCGAAGTACGACACCTGGGCCGACCTGATGGACTACATGGACGGGTCCGCCGCGGTGATCGGCGAGATGATGCTGCCGGTGCTGCGACCCCGTGACAATGCGGCCTTGCGCCCGGCCCGCGACCTCGGGGTGGCGTTCCAGCTCACCAACTTCCTGCGCGACGTCGGCGAGGACCTCGACCGCGGCCGGATCTACCTGCCGCAGGAGGACCTGTGGAGGTTCGGCGCCGACCCGCAGGCCCGTACGGTCACGCCGGAGTGGCGGGCGCTGATGAGGTTCGAGATCGCCCGCAACCGGGAGATCTACGCCGCCGCCGACACCGGAATCCCCATGCTGGCAGGACGTTCGGCGCGCTGCGTGCACACCGCCCGGGTGCTCTACAGCCAGATCCTGGAACGGATCGAGGCCGCCGGCTACGACGTGTTCACCGCTCGCGCGCGGGTGCCCGGTCGGCGGAAGCTGGCGGTCGCGCTGCGGTCGATGCTCGGTCGCGCTCCCGGCCACCGTCCCGGCCGCGCTCCCGGGAGCCCAGCCGATCCCACAGCAGCAACGTGAGCGTCATGAGGCTGAAGCCGAACGCGAAGTCCTCCACCGGGATGTCCCACGGCATCCGGATACCAGTGGCGTGGCTCTCGGCGTACAACACGATCGGCGCGCTGAGCTTGGTGAGCCAGCCGTCCACCGGGATCTGGAAGCCGAAGACGATCACGGCGGTGATCCAGAACGTCGGGCGGCGGAACATCCCGGTGCGCAGCCAGGCCAACTCGAGCAGCACGACGAGGACCACCGACACCACCGCGGCCAGGGTGTACTCAGGCATGCTCGGCTCCCTGCGGTTCGCCTACCTGTGGGGAGCACCGGGCGCGACGCCGGGCGGCGAGGTAGCCGAGCATGGTGCTCACCGACTCGTACGTCAGCAACGCGCAGATCGGGATCACCAGGAAGAACGCGAACTCCTCCACCGGGATTCGCAGCGGCAGCAGCCAGCCGGTGGTGTAGCGGTCGCTGAAGTGCCAGTGGCCGCGCGCGACCGCCACCGCGTCCCAGGCGAGGAACACCACCAGCACCGGTACGAGCGTGCGCACCAGCCGACTCGGGCGGCGGTAGACCCGGGCACGGAACACGAACTCCAACGGCAGGGTCAGCACGAGGCACGCCGCCATCAGCAGGAGGTACTGGAACCTGTCGATCTGCGGACTCCTCAGCACTCGGTGCGGCACGGCAACGCCCCTGGAGTCTGCCCTGCGATCCCTGGGCGCCGGGTCCGGCCGGGCGCCCGCGCGGCCAGACCACCTGCGAGGGTAGTAACGAGATGAACGGCACCCAGGGTTCCGGGGGCCGCGACCGCGAAGACGATCCCGCCGATCCGGTGGAATCCCCGCGTTCGGGACACCCTCTCGACCTCGCCGAGGTCGCTCGGCGGCTGGACGTGCACTACATGACGGCCTACCGCTACGTGCGCCTCGGCCGGCTGCCCGCTGCTCATCGCGGCGGCCGCTGGTGGGTCGATCCGGCCGATCTGGACCGGTTCGTCGTGCAGCGTACCGCCGCACCGCCCGCCCGGCGGGGCGACTGGCATCCGGAGGCCTACCGCACCAGGCTCGGCGAACGCATGGTCGAGGGCGACGAGGCGGGCGCCTGGGCGGTGGTGGAGTCCGCGCTGGTGTCCGGCGTCGCGCCGAAGGAGGTGATCCTCGGTGTGCTCGCCCCGGCGATGCGGACCCTCGGCGACGGCTGGCAGGAGGGCCGGTTCACGATCGCCGAGGAACACCGGGCCAGCGCGGTCGCCCTGCGCCTGGTCGGCCGGCTCGGGCCGCTGTTCGCCCGCCGGGGACGCCCGCGCGGCACCGTCGTCCTCGCCGCGGTGACCGGCGACCCGCACAGCCTGCCCATCGCGATTGTCGCCGACGTGCTGCGCGGCGAGGGGTACGCGCTGATCGACCTCGGCGCCGACACGCCCGTCCGGTCGGTGGTCGAGGCGGTCGGCAGGACGCCGCGGCCGCTCGCGCTCGGGCTGAGCGCCGGCGCCGACCAGCACCTGGACGCCGTACGCCGCACTGTCGGTGCCATCCGCGCGGATCGGCCCGACCTGCCGATCTACGTCGGCGGCCCGGCGGTGGTCTCGACCGACCAGGCCACCGACCTCGGCGCGGACGGCTGGGCCGCCGACGCGGCCGGGTTCGCCGACCTACTGGAAGGACTGAGTTCTTGAGCAACGCCGAGGCCCCCACCGGCTCCTCCGGCCCTGGGATCTCCGCCGGGGACCACACGACGGTGGTGCTCTTCACCCGCGACCTGCGGGTCCGCGACCATCCGGCCCTGGCCGCCGCGTGCCGGTGGTCGGCGCGGGTGGTGCCGCTGTTCGTCGTGGACGACCGGATCGTCCGGGGCCGGTACGCCTCACCCAACCGGGCCGCATTCCTGGCCGACGCCCTGGCCGACCTGCGGGACAGCCTGCGCGAACGCGGCGGTGACCTGGTGATCCGGTCCGGCGACCCGGTGACGGAGACGCTTCGGGTGGCCAAGGAGGTCGGCGCGGACCGGGTGGCCGTCAGTGCGGACGTCACCGCGTACGCGCAGGCCAGACAGGACCGGCTGGCCCGGGAGTGCGAGCGCGAGGGCCTGGACCTGCGGTTGTTCCCGGGCGTGACCGTGGTCCCGCCGGGTGAGCTCCGGCCCGCGTCGGGTTCGTCGTACCAGGTCTTCACGCCGTACTGGCGGGCCTGGGACTCGGCCACCTGGCGCACTCCCGACCGCGCGCCCGCTCGGGTGGAGCTTCCGGACGGACTCGCGGCCGGCGACCTGCCCGGCCGCTCCGACCTGGTGTTCGGTGAGACGTCGCCGCGGCTGCCGAAGGGCGGAGAGAGTGCGGGCCGGTCCGTGCTGGACGCGTACCTGCGCAGGCTGCCCGGCGACGGCGGCGAACTCGACCGGGACGACCTGGCCGGCGACCAGACCACCCGGCTCAGCCCGTACTTCCACTTCGGTTGCCTGTCGCCGCTCGGGGTGGCCAACCGGCTGCGCGGCAAGGCCGACGACGTCGTACGCCAACTGTGCTGGCGGGACTTCTACCACCAGGTGACCGCGACGTTCCCGCGCATCTCCACCGACGATCTGCGCGACCGGGGCCGGGAGTGGACCACCGGCACCGAGGACGCGGTGGAGGCGTGGCGCACGGGACACACCGGCGTGCCGCTCGTCGACGCCGGGATGCGGCAACTGCTGGACGAGGGCTGGATGCACAACCGTGCCCGGATGCTGGTGGCGTCGTTCCTCACCAAGCAGCTCGGGGTCGACTGGCGGGTCGGCGCCGCGCACTTCATGCACTGGCTGGTCGACGGTGACGTCGCCAACAACTTCGGCAACTGGCAGTGGGTCGCCGGCACCGGCAACGACACCAGGCCCAACCGGGTGCTCAGCCCGATCCGGCAGGGTGAGCGCTTCGACGCCGACGGGGAGTACGTCCGCCGGCACGTCCCCGAACTGGCCGAGATCGAGGGCGGCGCGGCGCTCCAGCCGTGGCGGCTGCCGGACGAAGTACGCCGTAACCTGGACTACCCGCCGCCGTTGATCGACCCCGTGCCCCGGCGCGGACAGAAGGGACCCACGTGACCGACCGGCTGGTGCGCCCGACACGGGTGGTGGCGGGCTTCGACGACGCGGCCGACACCTACGACCTTCTGGTCGGATCCAACCCCGGCTACCACACCCACCTGCGCAGGTCGGCCCGCCGGCTGGTGCCGCCTTCCGCCGACGGGTCCGGGCTGCGGCTGCTCGACCTCGGCTGTGGCACCGGTGCGTCCACCGCCGCCCTGCTGCGGGTCGCGCCGCGCGCCCGGGTCGTCGCCGTCGACGGGTCGGCCGGGATGCTGGCGCAGGCGCGCCGCAAACCCTGGCCGGCCGGGGTGACGTTCGTGCACGCGGACGCCTCGGACCTCACGGCCGCACTGGCCGCGGCCGGCGAGCACGGCCCGTTCGACGGCGTGCTGGCCGCCTACCTGCTGCGCAATCTCGACGACCCCGACGCCCTGCTGCGCCAGGTATTCGGCCTGCTGCGCCCGGGCGGCACGCTCGCCGTGCACGAGTACTCCGTCGCCGGCTCCGCGCTCAGCCGCGCCGTCTGGCGGGCGGTGTGCGCGTCGATCATCGTGCCGGCGGGACGGGTGGTGTCCGGTCATTCCACGTTGTACGAACACCTGCGGCACAGCGTGCTGCACTTCGACAGTGTCGGGCAGCTGTCCGCACGGCTGCGGTCGGCGGGCTACACCCGGGTGCGGGTGGCCCCGATGTCGGGCTGGCAGCGAGGAATCGTGCACACGTTCCTGGCCAGCCGTCCGGCCACCGGGGCCGCCAACGACCTGGTCAACGGGCACGTCCCTGAAGTCCTGGACGAGCTGGGCAACGGGTCCGGCGACCAGTCCGCTGACAGGGCCGTCGACGGAACCGGCTCGCCGCGGCCGCCGGGGCGGGACCGCCGGGCGGCGCTGGTCCCCTCCCCCACGGTGCGCCCGGTGCCGCGGCCGCCGGACACTCCGCGGGTCGCTGTCGTCGGCGGCGGCATCGCCGGGGTGAGCGCCGCGGTCGCGCTGGCCGAACGCGGCGTCCGGGTCGTGCTGTTCGAACGCGAGCCGCACCTCGGCGGACGACTGGCCGGCTGGTCCACCCGGCTCAACGACGGCAGCGAGGTCACCATGACCCGCGGCTTCCACGCGTTCTTCCGGCAGTACTACAACCTGCGCGCGCTGATCGAGCGGGTCGACCCCGGGCTCGGCTCGCTGGTCCCGCTGCGCGACTACCCCCTGCTGCACGCCGACGGCGTACGCGACACGTTCACCCGGGTGCCGCGTACGCCGCCGCTGAACGCCGCCGTCTTCGCCGCGACCAGCCCGACGTTCGCCGCCCGCGACTTCCTCCGGCTGAACCCACGGGCCGCGCTGCCGATGGTGGACGTGTCGGTGCCCGACGTCTACCACCGGCTGGACGACGTGGACGCGCTCACGTTCCTGAACCGCATCGGGTTCCCGGCGGCGGCGCGCGACCTGGCGTTCTCGGTGTTCTCCCGGAGCTTCTTCGCCGACCCGCGCGACCTGTCCGCGGCCGAACTCGTGGCGATGTTCCACCTGTACTTCCTCGGCTCCAGCGAGGGGCTGCTGTTCGACGTGCCGTCCGCGCCGTTCCCGCAGGCGTTGTGGAACCCGCTCGCGGCCTACCTGTACGACCGCGGCGCGCAAGTGGAGGTTGACACCCCGGTGCGGGCGGTCGAGCCGAGCGGCGCCGGTGGAGGTGGGCGTACACACCTCGTGCACACCGACACCGCGATCTACGACGTGGACGGAGTGGTGCTGGCCGCGGACGTACCCGGGCTACGGTCCCTGGTCACCGGATCCTCGACCCTCGGCACACCCGAGTGGCGGGACCAGCTCGCCGGATTGCCGAGCGCACCGGCCTTCCTGGTCTCCCGGCTGTGGCTGGCCAAGCCGCTGCGGGCGGACCGGCCCGCGTTCGCCGGTACGGCGGGATACGGCCCGCTGGACAACGTGAGCGTGCTGGACAGGTACGAGGACGAGGCCCGGGCCTGGGCCCAGCGCACCGGCGGGTCGGTGGTCGAGCTGCACGCGTACGCCGTGCCCGACGGCACCGACCTGGACAAGCTTCGCCACGAGCTGCTCGACCAGCTGCACCGGGTGTTCCCGGAGACGGCCGACGCGACCGTGGTGGACGAACGCCACGAGTTCCGCGCGGACTGCCCACTCTTCCCGCCCGGCGGGTTCGGCCGGCGGCCCACGGTCACCACCCCCGACCCCGCCGTCGTGGTCGCCGGCGACCTGGTGCGCGTGGACGCACCGGTGGCGTTGATGGAGCGCGCAGCCACCAGCGGCCTGCTCGCGGCCAACCAACTGCTTGCCCGGTGGGGCCGGCCGACCCATCAGGTGTGGAGTGTCCCGAACGCCGGTCGGTGGCGGGCGCTGCGGGCGCTGTCCCGCCGATACGCCAGGGCGTGAGCGGGCTGACGGGCCGAACGCCACAGTTTCATGGCTGAGCAGCGGCTGGAGGGCGGGAACGTCGGCGGTGCGGTGCGGTCAGGGGACACGGTTCGCCGCGCGGCCGGTCCCTGGACGCCGGCCGTGCACGCGCTGCTCGTACACCTTGCCGACAAGGGGTTCACCGGCGCGCCACGACCCCTCGGGTTCGACGAGCAGGGCCGGGAAGTGCTCACCTTCCTGGAAGGCGAGACGCCGCCAGACCGCGCCGGCTGGCCCGGTTCCTTCGTACCTACGGCTGGCCGGCGACGACCGGAGAGTTCCTGGACGTGGTCGAGGCACGCGCCAGGTCACAGGCCGACAGCATCCGCGACCTCGCCGCCTCAGGAGACGAGGCATTCCTACGACTGCTCGGCCAGGGCATACCCGATGCCCTGGACCAGGCGGTCGCCGAACTCGCGACCTTCCCGCGATAGCGCCTGGATCTCGCCCCTGCGCGTCCGGCGTCAGCCGGGGAATCGGCCGGTGCTGCGCAGCTCGTACCGGCGTTCGGCGTAGGCGAGGTCGTCCTTCCACAGTCGGCGGGCGGCGACCCGCATCAGCGGCCGTACCGCCGGCGCGACCCGCCGGGCCAGGACGAACCCGGGCCGTCCCGAGTAGGCGATCGTCGCCTCGATGACCGCGGTCAGCGGCCGGCCCCGCTCGTCCGGTCCGAGCGGAGTGGCGTGGGTCTCCACCACGCTGGTCGCGCCCTCCCCGTCGAGGATGTGCATGACGACGGTGCGCGGTTCGGGGCAGCTGAACGCCACCCGCACGGGCACGCCGACCCGGCCGGCGACCCGGAAGGTCACCTCCACCACGAGGTTGTCGTCCTCAGGCGCGGGATCGCGCGGGGCGTCCAGCACCTTCAGATGTGCGAAGGAGTACGGGTGGAACCACGCGCCGTGCCACGGGTCGAGCCGGTTGGCCACGACGTCTGCGGGTTCGCACCGGCCGACCATGGTGGTCACCGCGTCGATGCTCACGGGTACGTCCGGCCGCGCGGGCAGCACCGGCGCGGGCAGCGGCTCCTCCCCGCCCGGGCCGTCCAGCCGGACCCAGCACAGCACGCCGTCGTCGTGGACGGGGTAGGGATCCCAGCCGGGAAAGCCCTGTGGGCCAAGGCCGAGTCCGTGCCAGCGGCAGATCAGCCTGCCCCCGTCAACAGCCGCTTGACACAGCGGCGCGCCGAGGTGCGGGCAGGCACCGGGGCCCGCGTGCGGAGCACCGTCCGGAGTACGCCAGGCGACCAACTCGACCCCGGCGACCGTACGCCCGAACGGCTTGTCGGCACGGATCTCCGCGCTGCTCGCGAGCACGAACCAGTTGCCGGACGGCCGTGCCTGCGCGCGTTTGAGGGCGGCATCGATCAGTCCGGGGCGGGCGCTCTCCCAGGTCGGCGTCTGCTCCGCCCACCGGGTCGCGGCCATCCGCCGCAACGGGATCTTGCCCGCGACCCGTTCGGTCAACCGCCCGGCCATCTGCCCACCTCGCCCGCGTCGCGTGTGATACCGCCTCCACGCTAACCGCTCGCGGGCCTGGTGGTTGGCCTGCCCTGCTTCGCGCCGGGTTCCCTACTTCGCGCCGAGATCGCTCAGGGCCTTGTCCGCACCGGAGTTCAGCGGGATCGGGTCGGTCTTGCGGGCGGTGTCCAGCGAGATGTCGTTGGCGGCCGGGTTGACCTTCGCCAAGTCCGCCTTGCGGTCGAAGACCAGCTTGACCAGCTTGCCCGCGAGGTCGGGGTCGAAGCCCTTCTTCACCACCAGCACGTTGGGTACCACGATGGTGGGCACGTCCGCGGGCTGGTCGTACGTCGCCTTCGGGAGTGCGCCGGCCTCGTAGATCTGGCCGTACTCCTGCTGCAGCTTCGGCAGCTCCCCGGACAGGTCGAGGAACTTCACCTTGCCCCGCAGGGACGTGGTGAGGTCGGTGATGCCTCCGGTGGGCAGGCCACCGGACCAGAACATCCCGTCCACCGTGCCGTCCTTCATGCCGTCCTGGGTCTCCGGCAGGCCGAGCCGCTGCGCCTTGACGTCCTTGGATGGATCGAGTCCCGCGGCGCGGAGCAGGCGCTGGGCGATCACCTCGGTGCCGGAGTTCGGCGAACCGGTGGAGATGCGCTTGCCCTTCATGTCCGCGATCGAGTCGATCCCCGAGCCGGTGCGTACCAGCACGTGGGTGTAGTTGGGGTAGAGCCGGGTCAGCGCCTCGACCGGCTGCTTGGTCTTGAAAGCCCCCTTGCCCTCCACCGCGTCGTCGGCGGTGTCGGCGAGGGAGAACGCGACGTCGTAGGTGCCGGCCACGATGCCCTGGATGTTCTGCACCGACGCGCCGGTCTCGCTGGCGGTGGCCTTGTAGCCGTCGATGTCCTGGCCGATCAGCCGGGCCAGGCCGCCGCCGAGCTGGTAGTAGACGCCGGTGGTGTTGCCGGTGGCGATGGTGAGGCGGCCACCGGAGCTCTTGCCCTTGCCGCTGCCGGCGTCGTCGCTGCCGGCGTCGTTTCGCTTGCCGCCGCAGCCGGCCAGCGCGAGCACGCCCGCGAGCAACGCCACCGCGATCCGGACCGACATCCGTGTGGACCGGCGAGTGGACCTGGTCATGTGGTGCTCCCTTGCGTGTCCGGCACCGGCGCGTCAGGCCTGCCACGCAGGCGGCGCCGGAGCAGATGGAGGACGACGGCGACGCCGATCAGCGTGCCGCCGATCCCGGCGGTGAGCGGTTCCAGGTAGAGAAGCAGGAGTGCGGCGGCGAAGGCAAGAACCCGTTCCGGCGCGTTGGCCGGCCCGACGATCCAGCCGCCGGTGGCCGCGGCGAGTGCCGCGACGGCGACCACCGACACGGCGGTGGCCGCGAGGATGCCGAGCAGCGGTCCCTGTGCCAGCAGGGCCGAGCCGTTGTCGGTGAGCACGAACGCAAACGGCACCAGGAACGCCGGCAGCGCGTACCGCCAGGTAGCCCACATCGTCCGGATCGGGTTGCCGCCGGTGATCGCGGCGGCGGCGACGGCGGCCAGCGCGGTCGGCGGGCTGACCTCGGACAGCACCGCGTAGTAGAAGACGAACATGTACGCCTCGGGCCGGCTCACGCCCAACTCGACCAGCGCCGGGGTGATGATGACCGACGCGATGATGAACGACGCCGTGACGGGTACGGCGAGGCCGAGCACCGCGACCGCGACCGCCGCGAACACCGCGGTCAGCACCAGCACCAGCGTCGGGTGGTCGCCGACGACCTGCGCGGCGTCGATGATGATCCCGGCCAGGTTGAGGCCGAGCCCGGTGAGGGTGACGACCGCGACGATGATGCCGGCCGCCGCGCACACCGCCGCCACCGGAAGCACGCTGCGGGTGCCGGCGGCCAGCGCCTCCAGCAGCCGCCGCGGCCCCATCCGGTGCGCGGGGTCGAGGAACGAGAACAGGAACTGCAGGATCGTGGCGTAGACAACGGCACGGAACGGCGGAATGTCGGCCGCCATGAACGCCACGATCAGGAACAGCGACGCGAAGTGGTAGCCGAACCGCAGCAGCAGCCTGCGCGCCGACCCGGCCGGGATGTCGACCGGGCGGGCACCGTGCCGGCGGGCGTCGATCTCGATCGCCAGGATGATCCCGACGTAGTAGAGCAGCGTGGGGACGATCGCGTACACCAGCACGGTGAGATAACTGGTGCGCAGGAGTTCGGCGATGATGAACGCCGCGGCACCCAGCGTCGGCGGGGACAGGATCGCCCCGATGCCGGCCGCCGCCAGCACCCCGCCGCCCTGTTCGCGCCCGTAACCCGCGCGGCGCAGGATCGGCCACGACACCGAACCCAGGCTGACCGCGGTCGCCGTACCTGACCCGGAGACGGTGCCGAGCAGGAAGCCCGCGAGCGTGACCGTACGACCCGGCGCGTTCGGCGACTGCCTCCCCTTCCTGCCCTGGAACGCCGCGAACGACAGGTCGATGAAGAACTTCCCCGCCCCCGACATGTCCAGCACCGCGCCGTAGATGGTGAACAGCACGATGTAGGTCGCGGCCACGTTGAGCGGCGTGCCGAAGAAGCCGCTGGTCCCCATGTAGAGCTGCGGCACGATCTCGTCGATGTTGAAGCCCACGTGGGCCAGCGACCAGTCGGCGGGCAGGTAGCCGCCGTAGTAGGCGTAGGCGAAGAACGCCAGGCAGATCGCCGGCAGCCACCATCCGGTCGTACGCCGGCACGCCTCCAGCACCAGCAGGGTGAGCAGCAGCCCGGCAACCAGGTCGAGGGTCGTGGGCACCTGCCGGCGTTCGAGGAAGCCGTCGAAGTCCAGCAGCGGGTAGAGCGTGACCGCCAGGGAGAGGGCCGCGAGCGCCCAGTCGAGCACGCCGGGGTTGTCGGACGCATCGGCGCCGTCCGCGTCTGTGGGGGGCTTCGGTCTCGGCCGGTACGACACGAACGTCAGCGGCAGGATCGCGGCGAGGAAGAGCACGAGGTAGTACTGCGTTCCCCGGGCCAGCGGGAAGAAGACGACGTACAACACGAACACGCTGACCACCGCGCACATTACGGTGACCACCAGCGCGACCCGGCCGGACAACCGGCGGGCGGGGCGTTCCTCGTCGTGCTCGGCGATGATGCGCTCGACGTCGGGCTGCTCCTCCGCGGCGGCCGGCTCTGCACCGGTGGACACGGTGGAGGATCTGGTCGACGCCGGGTGATCACCCTCTGCCATATGTCACGCTCTCCCCATGGACGAGCTTGCGCATGCAGGTCTCGGTCCCCGGCCGTTCGCCCGGTGGGCGGACCCCGAGGACACGGCGGTGCCGTCGAGCAAGGTCCCAGTGTGGCTGGTACGCCGTCTCGGTGGGCTGACCCCGAGCCCGGCGGTGCCGGTGTCGGACATACCGGTGCCGCCGAGCGCGCTGCCGCCCGCCGCCGCCGACGCGCTGCGGTCCGCCGTCGGCACCGCGCACGTCGACCTGGACGCGCCGGCCCGGCTGGCGCACGCGGGCGGGCAGTCCTACCTCGATCTGGTACGCCGGCGCGCCGGGCACGAGGTCGCCGTACCCGACGCGGTGGTGTCGCCGGGCAGCCACGACGAGGTGGCCGCCGTGCTGGCGGTCGCGGGCGAGCACGGGTTCGCGGTCGTGCCGTACGGCGGCGGCACCAGCGTGGTCGGCGGGGTCGAGCCGGTCGGCGGGGTCGGCGGATCCGTACCCGGCGGGCCGCCGCGGCGCGCCGTGGTGACGCTGGACCTGGCCCGGATGGACGCGCTGGTCGCCGTGGACGAGGTCTCGCGTACCGCGACGTTCCAGCCCGGTGTCACCGGCCCGCGCGCGGAGGCGCTGCTCGCGCCGTACGGCCTCACCCTCGGCCACGTGCCGCAGAGCTTCGCCCGCGCGACGCTGGGCGGCTACGTCGCGACCCGCTCGGCCGGCCAGGCCTCCACCGGGTACGGCCGGCTGGACGAACTGGTGGTCGCACTGCGGCTGGCCACGCCGGTCGGCGAGGTGCGGGCCGGCACAGGAACGCCGAACGCCGCCGGGCCGGACCTGCGGGCGGTGTTCGTCGGATCCGAGGGCGCGTTCGGCGTGGTCACCGAGGTCACCCTGCGGGTGCGGCCCCGGCCGGTCGAGCACAGGTACGAGATGTGGGTGTTCCCGTCGTTCGAACAGGGCCTGGCGGCGGTGCGGGCGTTCGCGCAGGATTGCTCCCGGCCGCCGGACGTCGTACGCCTGTCCGACGAGGAGGAGACCCGGACCACCCTCGCCACGCAGGGAGCGGCCGGGCGGGCCCTGGCGGTGTACGTCCGGACCCGGGCCGGTCGCACCCCGGCCGTCTGCGTCCTGGGCTGGGAGGGCGCGGCCGGAACGACCTCCGAGGCGCGGTCGGCCGTACTCCCCGTGCTGCGGGCGCACGACGCCATCCGGGTCGGCGCCCGGGCCGGACAGGCGTGGCGTCGGCACCGGTTCGCCGGACCGCACCAGCGGGACGTCCTGCTGGACGCGGGCGCGCTGGTGGAGACGGTGGAGACCGCGACCGACTGGGCGGATCTGACCGGTCTGTACGCCGCGGTGAGTACGGCGCTCGCGACCAGCGTCGCCGGGTGCGGCACTCCGCCGCTGGTGTTCGCGCACGTGTCGCACATCTATCCCACCGGCGCCTCGCTGTACTTCACCGTCCTCGCCCGCAGGCTGGCCGACCCGGCCGCCGCGGTCGCGCAGTGGGCGGACGCCAAGGCGGCCGCGAGCGAGGCGATCCGGTCCGCCGGCGGCACGATCACCCACCACCACGCGGTCGGGCGTACGCACGCGCCCTACCTCGAGGGTGAGATCGGACCGGTCGGCGCGCGGGTGCTGGCGGCGGTGAAGGCCGCGCTGGACCCGGCGGGAATCCTCAACCCGGGTGTGCTGGTCCAGCCGCCCGGCGAGCCGCCGAGCGGGCGGGACGGCGTACGCCCGGAGGAGTAGGCACACCGCGCGCCCGCACGCCGTCCGCCGTACCCGAAATCACCCCATCGAGCGGACGCGACGGACTCCCTCGCCCGGCCATGCTGGGACGCAGCCCTACCCGCCACCGCGAGAAGGAGTCATCTGATGGCCGACCGACCGTTCCGCTTCGGCATCGTCGCCGGGCTCGCCGCCACCGGACCCACCTGGGCGGAGACCGCCCGGCGCGCCGAGAACCTCGGCTACGACAGCCTGCTGGTGCCGGACACGCTGTGGACGCTGTCCCCGTGGGTCGCGCTGGGTGCCGCCGCGGCCGCCACGTCCACGCTGCGCCTCGGAACGTTCGTCCTCAACGCTCCCCTGCGCACTCCCGCGGCGGTCGCGCACGAGACGGTGAGCCTGGACCTGGTGAGCGGCGGCCGGTTCGAGCTCGGGCTCGGGGCCGGGCGGCCCGGAGGCGAGGCCGACGCTGCCCGGCTGGGTCTGCCGTGGGGCACGCCGGGCGAGCGGATCGGCCGGCTCTCGGAGACGATCCGGACGGTGAAGGAGGCGCTGGCCAAGAGCGCCGCCGACGCCGGCTCGCCCACCGGCGGCCAGGCGGCACGCGGGCCGGAGATGAGGGCGGTGCAGCAGCCCGGCCCGCCGATCCTGGTGGCCGGCGCCGGGCGGCGGCTGCTCACGCTCGCCGCCCGCGAGGCCGACATCGTGGCGCTCGGGGTGGCGCCGACCGGCACGGAGTACGACCTCGCCGCCAAGGTGGGCGAGCTCCGCGACGTCGCCGGCGACCGGTTCGACAGGCTGGAGATCGCCTACAACCTCGCCGCGATCGGCTCCGAACTGCCCGGCTGGCTGGCCGGCCAGCTTGGCGCGGACCCGGCCGAGCTGGTCCGGTCGGGGTCGGCGGCGATCCTCAGCGGTACGCCCGCGGAGATGGCCGACACCCTCCGCCGGCGCCGGGACGCGCTCGGGATCTCCTACATCACCGTGAACGGGGCGTTCATGGACCAACTCGCGCCGGTGGTGGAAGCCCTCGCGGGTCGGTGAGATCCGTTGGGATTCTGCACAACCCTCGTGAACGGCGAAGCTCCGACGTAGGTATGGGCTGGTCCGGACCGGTCACGCCGACTTGCGGCTGATCATGACGAACCGGGCCGGCTTCCGGCAAGGCCTTGCAGCGCGTACGCAAGAACCGGTAGGACAGCCCTTTCCCGTTGTCCCGAGCACCTTCCCGATCCCGTCCGCGGCCGCGCGCCCGCCCCTACCGTGACCGCATGTCCACCACCACTACGCCTACCGGCAGGGTGCTGCACGCCACCGGCGACACCCCCGCCGGAATCCCCACCAGCCATGCCCGTCTGCGCGCCTGGGTCGAAGACGTCGCCCACCTGTGCGAACCGGACCAGATCTACTGGTGCGACGGTTCGGACGAGGAGTGGGAGCGGCTCACCGACCAGCTCGTCGAGGCCGGCACGCTGGTCCGCCTGAACCCGGCGAAGAAGCCGAACTCCTTCTGGGCGCGTACCGACCCCAGCGACGTCGCCCGGGTGGAGAAACGCACGTTCATCTGCTCCCGGCGCGAGGCCGACGCGGGCCCCACCAACAACTGGATGGCCCCGCGGCAGATGAAGGACACGATGACCGAGCTGTACCGCGGCAGCATGCGTGGCCGGACGATGTACGTCGTGCCGTTCTGCATGGGCCCGCTCGACGCCGAGAACCCGTTGTACGGCGTGGAGATCACCGACTCGGCGTACGTCGCGGTGTCGATGCGGATCATGACCCGGATGGGGCAAGCCGTCCTTGACGGTCTCGGTTCCGACGGAGACTTCGTGCCCTGCCTGCACTCGGTGGGCGCGCCGCTGGAGCCGGGCGAGCAGGACGTGCCCTGGCCGTGCGACGACACGAAGTACATCTCGCACTTCCCCGAGACCCGCGAGATCTGGTCGTACGGCTCCGGCTACGGCGGCAACTCCCTGCTGGGCAAGAAGTGCTACTCGCTGCGGATCGCCAGCGCCATCGCCCGCGACGAGGGCTGGCTGGCCGAGCACATGCTGATCCTCAAGCTCACCTCGCCCGAGCAGCACGTCCACTACATCGCCGCGGCGTTCCCGAGCGCGTGTGGGAAGACCAACCTCGCCATGCTCGAGCCGACCCTGCCGGGCTGGAAGGTGGAGACACTGGGCGACGACATCGCCTGGATGCGGTTCGGTCCGGACGGAAGGCTGTACGCGCAGAACCCGGAGTACGGCCTGTTCGGCGTGGCACCGGGCACCGGCTGGAAGACCAACCCGAACGCCATGCGCACCATCGAGCGCGGCAACTCGTTGTTCACCAACGTCGCGTTCACCGACGAGGGCGACGTCTGGTGGGAGGGCTACAGCGACCAGCCGCCCGTACACCTCACCGACTGGAAGGGCCGCGACTGGACCCCGGACAGCGACGAGCCGTCCGCCCACCCCAACAGCAGGTTCTGCACCCCGCTGCCGCAGTGCCCGATCGTGGCGCCCGAGTTCGACGACCCGCGCGGCGTACCCATCTCCGCGTTGTTCTTCGGCGGCCGGCGGGCGACCACGGTGCCGCTGGTCACCCAGGCACGCGACTGGACGCACGGGGTGTTCCTGGCGGCCACGCTGTCCTCGGAGCAGACCGCGGCGGCGGAGGGCAAGGTCGGTGTCGTACGCCGGGACCCGATGGCGATGCTGCCGTTCATGGGCTACAACGCCGGTGACTACTTCGACCACTGGATCAACATCGGCAAGCACCACGACGCCGCCAGGCTGCCGCAGATCTTCTACGTCAACTGGTTCCGCCGCGACGAGGACGGCTCGTTCCTGTGGCCCGGGTTCGGCGAGAACGGCCGCGTCCTGAAGTGGGCCATCGACCGCATCGAGGGTCGCGCGGACGCCCGGGAGACGCCGATCGGGTACGTGCCCGCACCGGGCTCACTGGACCTGTCCGGCCTGTCGATCGACGACGACTCGGTCGAGGAGCTGGTGCGGGTCGACGGGGAGGAGTGGCGGGCCGAGGTGCCCGGCATCGCCGAGTGGTTCGAGACCATCGGCGACACCGTGCCGGCCGCGCTGTGGGGCGAGCTCGACGGCCTCAGGCACCGGCTCGGGGAGCGGTGACACCGGCGGCAGCGGTGGCAGCGGTGACGCCCCGCAGCGACGACGCCGGCTCCGGCCGGTGCACGCCGCGCGGGCGGTAGCCGAGCGCACCGCTCTCGCCGAGATAGTCGGCGAGCAGCCAGATCACCGCCAGCCACATCTCCGTGCCCTGGAGGCCGGGCGTTCGGTCGCGGTCCGGCCCGCGGTCGTCCTCCAGGGCGAAGGAGAAGCCCGCGCCGTCACGCCACCGGGTGAGGGCCCGCTCCAGCTGCCAGCGGGCCCACTGCTCGCCCTCGTTGCGGCGCAGCCGGGTCTGCTTCCCGACGAGCCACAGCGGGTGGATCACGTCCAGCACGTTGCAGGCGTTGCCCCGGTCGTCGGCGAAGTACGCCGCGTCCCGGCTGTGGGTGAGCACGGTGTCCAGCGCCTGCTCCGGATAGGGCAGCGGCAGACCGAACTGCGCGTAGGTGCCGCGGGTGAGCCGGTAGAAGCCGTTCACCGGCTGCAGCCACCGGCCGTTCGGGTCCGGCGCGCTCCACATGCCGGTGAACGGGTCGGCGTTGGTGAGCAGCCAGCCGAACAGCGGCTCGGCCGGCCCGGTGACGCCGAAGTCGACCAGGTTGCGGTGCAGAGCGGTGCCCACGCCGTCCACCCAGGAGCCGGCCGACCAGCCGCGGGTGTCCCAGGGCAGCGCCGCCAGCCGGGCGACCAGCTCCGGCCCCGGCAGGTCCGAGACCGCCCGGATCGGCTGCGGGAACGACGTACCCAGCAGTTCGAGTGCGTACCCCACGGAGAGGATGTGGTAGCTCGCACCGTTGTCAAGGCTGGGTTGCTCATGCGGCTGTCCTGGTGTCGCGTACTCCGGAACGAGCCCGGTCCCGGCGTCCTGGCGCCCCCGCAGGTGCGCGGCGATCTCCTCGCCGGGCAGGTGCGGCGGAGTCGTGCCGAGCAGCAGGTCGGCGATCTCCACCGCGTCGCACCAGGCCCGCACGGTGGGTACGGCGCCGGGGCGGTCCAGGAACCGGCCGCCGTGGACGACACCCTCGCCGGCATCGTCACCCGCGTCCGGCGCCGGCCGCCAGCAGCGGGCCAGCACCGCCTCGGCCTGTTCGCGGGCCCGGTCGGCGAACGCCGTCAGCCGCGTGGCCAGGTCGCCGCCGGCCCGCCCGGTCTGCCGGCGGTCCCGGATCTGCCGCGCGGGGTTGCCGCCGACGATCGCCCACGCCGGCACGTCCTTGGTCACCACCGCACCGGCGCCGAGCACCGCGTGGTCACCGACGTGCACGCCGTCCAGTACGACCACGTGGGAACCGATCCACACGTCGTTGCCGATGGTGATGCCCCGGGACGTCGTCGGCTGCTTGCACACCGGCCGGTCCGGCGCCGTCGAGTGGTTGAAGCCGAGCAGCGAGGTGTGCGCGCCGATCCGCACCTGGTCGCCCATTCGCACCTGGCCGCGCACCACGGAGTAGGGGTTGAGCGTGCACTCCGCGCCCATCTCCAGGACGTCGACCTTCACCACGGCGTGCCCGCCGATGTAGGACTTCGCGCCCATGCGCAGCCGCTCGGGATAGACGTGGGCGCGGGCCGAGACGAACACGTCGGGGCCGAACTCCACGTCGCCGCGGCCTGCGAGTTCGTTCTGCCACTCCTGTTGCGCCTTGCGTTCGGGCTCGGTCGCGTCGCGGTGGAACGACCAGGGCGAGCCGAAGTCGTAGTACGTCTCCGCGTGGGTCTCGGGATGGGTCTCGGGCACCGGCACACCGCCGTCGGTCATCAGCTCCCCCTCGGGAAAACGCTCTCCAAGCTCCCAGTCTGGAGCACCCGGCCGGTCGGGACAACGCGCGCTTCAGGAACCGGCCGACCGGGCCCTGCCCTACGGATCAGGGCAGACCCCGCAGCGCCAGGACGTGTCCTACCGGCGGAGGAAGCGCCTGCGGGCGCGGCGGGCCAGGATCCTGACCAGTTCTGCGGAGCGAACCTTGTGGACCGGCACGCCGACCTTCTCCGGCTTCGGCGCCGGCGGAGCGGGCGATCCGCCGTTGCCGTTGCCGTTGCCGTTGAGGGTCGGAATGGCGGCGATCGCGCCGAAGAGCGCCTGCGCCGCCGCCTCCGGGTCCACCGTGGCCTCGGAGGTCGCGTTCTCGGCGGCCTCGGGCAACTGCTGGTGCAGGAGCTCCAGATCGCCGATGACGCGGACCCCGGAGCCCGCGACCCAGTTCGCGATCTCCTGGCCGATCTCGACCGCTTGTTCCTGCGCCCACCGCGGGGTCGTCACCCTCGGCTCGTCCGGCCCCGGCCTGCGGGCCTGCTTCATCCGCTGGATCGCGCCGTACCGCACCAGCCTGGAGTAGAAGTTGTCCGGCAGCTCGTCCTGGCTGCGGAACTCGACGTTGAAGCGCCGGACCATCTCGATCTCGCCGAGGCTGAGCGACCGGTTGGTCGCCACCTGCACCGCCGGCAGCGTTCCGTCCGGCAGACCGAGCAGCGACTCGAACACCCGCAACACCATGTCGCGGTGTGAGTCGTCGACCACGACCACGGTCACCCTGTCCCGCCCGACCACGTCGACCCACCGCTCGATCAGCCGATCGTGCCGGTGCCGGCGCCAGAAGCTGGGGTTCGGCTGCTCGTACGGCGGAACCCGCAGCATGTGGTGCAGCCAGTTCTCGTAGGTCGTCCGCTGGCCGTTCTGCACGTACTGCTGCCACTGCGAGGGAAGGATCTTGACCAGCGGCCGGAGCGTCACGACGACGTGCACCCGCTCCCCGCCGAGGTCCTCGACGATGCGGGCGATGGCGTCCGGGGCGGCCTCGGAGAAGAACTCGCTGCTGATCACGCCGGTCTGGTCGTCGGCCGCCGTCACCTCGGCGAGCAGCCGATCCCAGTGCCGCCCCTTCGGCGGGTCGTCACCCATCATCGAGTGCCGGCCGGTCACGGCGAGCACAGCATGCATGGGGTGCCGGTCGTAGCTCGGGTAGTAGATGCCCCGCTCGGCCAGCTGGTCGCGAATCTCGAACAGTGCCGCCTGGACGGCGGTCGTCCCCGTCTTGTGCGGTCCGATGTGCAGCAACCGGGTGCCGGTCGGCACTCTCCAGTCGTCAGCGGGCGGATCGGACGTCAAGGCGAGTTCATCTGTCATGGCAAAGGCAACGTAATGCCACGTACAAGGACGATCTACCTGAGGTACTTCCCGCGTCCGGATCCGGACGCGGGAAAAACCACAGGTGACGGGACCGCTGCGGTGAGGAGTGGTCGATCGGGTCGGCTGGGCCGGGCCGCCCCACTCAGGTGGGGTACGGCCCGGCGCTCGCCGAGGGCGTTTTGCCGAAATGAGGGCGGAGGCGGCGGGATTTGAACCCGCGAGAGGGGATGAACCCTCAACCCGCTTAGCAGGCGGGCGCCATAGACCGGACTAGGCGACGCCTCCCCTCGTCCTGGCAAAGCCAGGACGCCGGATCAGGGTAGCGGGCCGGGGCGGAGCCGGGCAAAGCGACCTGCCACTAGCCACGAACCGCGAGGTCAGATGGCCAATCTCAGGGTGGTGGCGTACCGTGCGCTGATCCGGGACGCGCGTCGCCAATGCCGGGAAACCGGCCGATTGCGCGGGCCGAACCGGAGAAAACGTACCGAAAACGGGCATCAACCTGTCACGAACCCGTCCGAACCCCCGGGAAACGTTCGTCGCCCGGGCGGGTCTGCAGCGCCTGTGGGGCGACAGCAGGACCGAACGACCAACAGGAGCCGCACGTGGAGCTCGGCAGACCTCGCGACGAGAGCGAACCGGATATTGCACCCGCGAGTGCAACTCCAAGCCCTGCTCGCACGTCGTGCCAGGGTGAGAGCCAGCACGTCCGCTCCCGAGGGCGGTCCTGGACGGGGGTCCGAGTGGGATTGAATACGGTCCATGTCTGAGCTGGTAAAGGACGACCACGGAACGTCGTCGAAGCCGCCGGTGACCGACCGGCGACGCCGTCGGCCGATGTCGTTCACCAGCGCCCTCCTCCTGACAGTGGCCGGCGCGCTCGTGCCGGGTCTCGGCCTGCTGGCCGCCGGCCGCCGCCGGCTCGGAGCGGCGGTGCTGGCCGTCGCCGTGGCCGTCCTCGCGGTCACCGCCTGGATCGGCCTCACCCAGCGGCGGTCGATCCTGCACTGGCTGGTCCAGCCCGACACCCTCCGGCTGATCGGGATCGTGCTGCCGGTGATCGGCCTCGCGTGGATGGTGGTGATCGTCCTCACCTACCGTTCGCTGCGGCCTTTGAACGTCAGCCCGTTGCAGCGCATCGGCGGTTCGGCGCTCGTCACCCTGCTGGTGCTGGTCGTGCTCACCCCGCTCGCCGTCGGTGGCCGCTACGCACAGGTGCAGCGCGGAGTGGTCCAGGACGTCTTCGCCGGCTCCCACAGCCGCAGCGCCACCCGCCCCAAGAACGTCACCGCGGCCGACCCGTGGGCCGGCCAGGACCGCGTCAACGTCCTCCTGCTCGGCGGCGACGGCGGCAAGGACCGGTCCGGCATCCGGCCGGACAGCATCCAGGTCGCGAGCATCGACACCCGCACCGGCAACACCGTGCTGTTCAGCCTGCCGCGCAACCTGGAGAAGGTGCCGTTCCCGCCGGGCTCGTCCCTGGCCAAGGCCTACAAGGGCGGCGTCTACGCCGGGCCGGGCGACCAGCTGGAGTGGATGATCAACTCGATCTACCGCAATGTCCCGGCCCAGCACCCGGGCCTGCTCGTCAGCGACAACCCCGGCGCCGACGCCACCAAGCTGGCCGTGGGCCAGGCGCTCGGCCTCAAGCTCGACTACTACGTCCTGATCAACCTGCAGGGCTTCGAGCAACTGGTCAACGCCCTCGGCGGGATCACCGTCAACATCAACGAGCGAGTGGCCATCGGCGGTGCGACCGACGAGGGCATCAAGCCGTCGGGCTACCTCCACCCGGGCCCCAACCAGCACCTGGACGGCTACCACGCACTGTGGTTCGCCCGCGGCCGCTACGGCGCCGACGACTACCAGCGGATGCTGCGCCAGCGCTGCGCGATGAAGGCGATCATCGACCAGGCCAACCCGGGCACGGTCCTCACGAGGTACGAAGCGATCGCCAAGACGTCGAAGCACATCGTGCTCACCGACATCCCGAGCTCACTGCTCCCGGCGTTCGTCGACCTGTCGATGAAGGTGAAGGGCGGCGACGTCAAGAGCATCGCGTTCACCAACAAGATCATCAAGCCGTGGAACCCCAACTACAAGCTGATCCGCAAGCGGGTGAGCACCGCGGTCGCGGCCAGCGAGAAGGCGCCGCCGACCAAGAAGCCGGCGATCCCCAAGGACAACCCCAACAAGACGGCGAAGCCCAAGCCCACGCCCACCGGCAATGCCACTCCGAACCCGAACGCACCGGCCGACTCCCTCGCCGACGCCTGCGCGTACCGCCCGGTCCAGTAGCCGGTTCAGTAGCCGGTCAGTTGAACGGGCGGTAGCCGTGCGCGGTGTTCAGCCGGCTCTGCAACTGCTGCTCCAGCGAACCGACCGGGACGTCCAGCAGCCGGGTGGCGATCAGGCTGCGCCGGCCGTCGGCCAGTGCGACGACGAACACCGGACCGGCCGCACCGTCGGACCGCCGTACGTCGGCGACCTCCGACCAGCGCGCCGACCGCACGCTGTCGCGACGCCAGTTGGTCCGGTTGACGAACCCCTCGTCGGACAGCACCAGGCCCGACCGCCCGCTGAGCCGTGACCAGGCGGCCAGCGCCACGACGATCACGAAGACCGCGAAGAAGATCCACTCCAGCGCCACGACGAGAGTGCCGTCGATCGCGGGTACGCCCCGGCGGAGCGCCTCGAGCACCACGACCAGGGCGAGCCAGACGCAGGCCATGCCGAGCATGCGGACGCCCAGCGCCGGGCGCAGGCGGTAGCTGACCGAGGAGTTCGAGCCATGCGAGCTTTGCGAGCCGTGCGGGGTCGGCGGGGTCTGCGGGGCGGACATGACACCGGAGTCTGTCACGCCGCCACCGCGGCATCGTCAGGCGTCCGGCCCGGCATTCTGTTCGAGCGGGTCGCCTCCCCTGTGGCACGGGACATCGCCCTTCGGCTCAGCTATCTTCGACGAAGTTGATCAAGACAGGTGCGACCTCTGCGTCTGCTGTCATCGAGAGGTCCGCCCGCGAGTTCGCGCAACGCGGGCTTGCGCCAGGGCCGTCGAGGGCCGGGAGGCACAAGGACATGCGCGATCTCGAGTCCCCCCGCGCGGAGGACGGGACCTACCGGCATCTTTGGGACGACTTCAAGGACGGGTTCACCGTCGGCTCGCCCACGGCGAAGTGGTTCTACTTCGGCTCCGGGAGCTTCACAGGTGACGACGGCGTCGTCTCCACCGGCTCCCACGGCCTCAACGTCGTCGCTCCGGGCGAGAACCGAACGACGGGAGAACCCGCGTTCACGCTCTCAGTCGCGCCGGACAGCCAGAACGGCGGTCTTCCGGGCGGGCTCGACCACGTGAAGTGGCTCGCCTATGCCAACCACACCGCCTCCAGCGGCTACCCCGGCTTCGATGCCGTCCCCGGCCAGGTCTTCTCCTTCGAGACCTGGCTGGGAGGACGGACGTACGGCACGCGGTTCCAGCCGTTCGGCGGCGCCGTGGACGACCCGGACGACGACCTGCGCCTTGCCTCGTTCGCTGCTAACCAGATCGACTTCGAGACGTACATCGTCTTCGACTTCTTCCTTACGAACAAGACCATCTACGCCTTCTACGAGCGCCTCCCGTTCGGCAGGGGCCCGGCGCTCGGAGACAACTATGCGGCGTTCAGCTTCCAGATCCCGGTCGCCGCCAACAACCCGCGTGCGATGCACCATCTGAGGATCTCCTACGACCGTGCGGCCGGAGTCGTGCGCTGGTACGTGAACGAGGAGGAGGTGTTCAGGGTCGACCGCATCGGCTGCCGCATCGACCGCAGGTATCTCACCCTGGACCACGGCGGTGAGGAGGTACTCGTGGAGCCGCGCCAACTCGCCTGCGGCATGGGCATGTTCACGTTGCTGGACGGGTACCGTCCGGCCGGCATCGGCCTGGTGAAGCTCGGCGACGGCCCCACCGGCTACTTCGACCCGGACGTGGGCGATCCCACGCCGTCGCCCTTCGTGGACCCGTCGAGTCTCCCGTCCAGCCGGCTCTTCGGCCAGGGGGCGAGGCTCGAGGTTCGTCGCGTGGTGGTCTCGAGCGCGGTCGGCACCTGACCGCGGGCCGGTGCCGTCAGGCGTCCGGGGCCGCGGTCCCACCGACCAGCGCCTGGAAGGCCGGCCGCAGCAGGTCGGTGATCTGTTCGGGCGAGGCGTCGCGCAGGTGGTCGAGCTCGAGCAGGTGACGTCCGGTGGTGACACCCAGCAGCACCGCGACCAGCAGGGCCGACCGCAACTCCGGGTCGTCGGCGGGGATCACCGTGGCGCCCTGGGCGATCTGCCCGGCCAGCGAAGCCCGCACCGCCTCGGTCGCCTCCGGATGAGTGAACGCCGACCGCAGCAGGGGCATGGTGGCCGCCTGCCCGCTCAGCTTGACGCCCAGGATCGACAGCAACAGCTCGGCGAACTCGGCCGGCTCCGCGGGCAGCTCCTCGCCCGCCGGTACGTGCACGGCCTGCCGGAACAGCTGGTCCTTCGAGCCGAAGTACTGCATCACCAGCGCCGGGTCGACCCCGGCCGCACCGGCGACTCCCCGGATGGTGGTGCGTTCGTAGCCGCGCTCGGCGAACTCCTTCCGGGCCGAGGCCAGGATTCGTTCCTCGGTCTGCCGTCTGCGCTCGGACCGGCTCGGCCGGGGACGGCCGGCCTCATCGGGTGCGTCGGCCCGGGCCTTCCTGGCGGCACTCATTCTCGTGACTCTACCGGCGTTGACCGAGGTGGCGATTTCGCTCTACGCTCGTTGAGGTTCAACGCCTGTTGAGTGAACGGGAGAGAGCCGTCATGCCCAATCTGCCCGACCTGCCCGAACTGCCCCATCTGCGCGATGAACCGGGCCCGGAAGCGGTGCTGACTCCGCGACGCGCCTTCGAGAGGTTCCGGCGGTCCGTCCTGTCCGGCACCGCCGACGATTCGGGCGACCAGGCCGAGGACGTCCTCGTCGAGTGGCCGTTCACCCCTCCGGGACGCCCGCGCCGTCTCCGGGGCAGGTCGGAGCTCGAGGCGCTGACGCGCGCCGGGCGGGCCGCGCTGCCGATGCGCATCGAGGACGTCCCCGTCGTCGCGATCCACGACAGTCTCGACCCCGAGGTGGCGATCGTGGAGTACGAACTCGCCGGGACGCTCACCGCCACTGGCGAGAGCGTGTCCGGCGCGGTGCTGGTGCTGCTCCGCGTCCGCGACGGCCGGGTCGTGCACGTACGCGAGTACCAGGACGTGGTGGCGATGGCCCAGGCGTTCGGCCGGTACGACGAACTGCTCGCCGCGGTGAAGACCGCACCAGCCGACCCGACCGAAGCCGACGCCGGCGGACCCGGCACCGACACCGGCACCGACGCCGGCGGACCCGGCACCGACACCGGCACCGGCACCGACTCCGACAACGACACAGCGGTCCCGTCGGGCACGGGACCGCGGGCCGTCTTCGCCCGCTACCAGCAGGCGGTGCTGGCGAACTCCCCCGACGCGATGGCCGACCTGTTCGCCGCCGACGGCGTCCAGGAGTTTCCGTTCCGGCTGCCGGGCATCCCGGAGCGGCTGGAGGGCCGGGAGGCCGTGCGCTCCTGGCTCAGCCGGACGGCCGGGCAGTCGATCCGGTTCCAGGCGTACCGCGACGTCACCATCCACGACACGACCGACCCGGAGGTGATCGTCGTCGAGCACGCCATCGACTGCACGCACCTCGGGACCGGGCGCCCGCTGCGGATGTCGTACGTCTACGTGCTTCGTGCCCGCGACGGACGGATCACCCTGCTGCGCGACTACGCGAACCTGCTGCCCGTGCTCGCGGCCCGACTGGTCGGCGCCTGACGCCGGTCAGCCCATGGCCCGGTCAGCCCTTGATGCCGGTCTCGGTGACGCCCTGCACGAGGTAACGCTGCAGGAACACGAAGATCAGCACCAGCGGGAGGATCGACACCGCGGCGGCCACGAACAGTTCGTGGATGTTGATGGTCTGCGCGGTGATGAACGTCGACAGCGCCACCTGCACCGTCCACGACGAGGAGTCCTGCCCGATCACCAGTGGCCACAGGAAGGCGTTCCAGTTGGCGATGAACGTGATGGCGGCGATCGCGGCGAAGAACGGCAGCGAGTTGGGTACGACGATCAGCCAGAACGTCCGCCAGTAGCCCAGGCCGTCGACCCTGGCCGCCTCCTCCAACTCCTTGGGGAAGTTGATGAAGTACTGCCGGAAGAGGAACGCCGCGAACCCGCTGAACAGCCCGGGGATGATCAGGCCGCGCAGCGAGCTCACCCAGCCGAGCGAGGAGACCAGCACGAAGCTCGGGATGAACGTCACCGCCGCCGGGATCATCAGCGTGGCCACGATCAGGTAGAAGATCTTGTCGGACGCGCGGTTGGGAATCCGCGCCAGGCCGTAGCCGGCCATCGCCGCCAGCAGCAGCTGGCCACCGGTGCCGACCACGCCGACGACCGTGGAGTTCCACAGCGCCCGCGCCATCGGAACCTCGTTGTCGTTGAACAGCTCGGCGATGTTCTCCCAGTGCAGCGTGGTCGGGAACACCGTCCAGCCGGGCGCGGTGATGTCGGCGTCGCTGGACAGCGCGTTGCGCACGATGAGGTAGAACGGCACCAGGAAGACCACGGTGGTGATCAGCAGCGCCGCCCAGCGAGCGATCGTGGCCACCGTCGCCATCGGGCCGCGCCGGTGCCCGATCGGGACCGGCGTTCCGGTGGTGCGTACGGCGGGTTGGGTCGTGGTCGCCATCAGTCCGCCTTACCGAATCCGAAGATCCTGCTCTGCACCAGCGTGAGCACCATGATGATCGCCGCCAGGATGAGCGCGCCGGCGCTGCCCCGGCCGAGGTCCTGGATGGAGCTCAGCGAGACGCCGTACAGATACACCAGCGGCGGCCGGGCGTAGTTGACGTTGCCGACGAGGTTGTAGAACTCGTCGAACGCCTGGTACGCCGCGATGAGGTTCAGCAGCAGCACCGCGATCGAGGTGGCCCGCAGCTGCGGGAAGGTGATGAAGCGGAACACCTGCCAGCCCGGCTTGGCCCCGTCGACGTAGGCCGCCTCGTAGAGGTCGGTCGGGATGCGCTGCAGACCCGCGATGAACAGGATCATGTAGAAGCCGAGCTGCAGCCACAGCCGCACGGTCACCAGCGGAAGCCAGTACCACGGCGGGTCGACCGTGCTCAGCCAGGCGATGTTCTCGATGCCGAACCAGCTCAGCACGGTGTTGGCCAGGCCGAACCGCACGCCGTTGAAGATGGACAGCTTCCAGATCAGCGAGGCCACGACGTACGAACACGCGGTGGGCAGGAAGAACACCGACCGGAAGAACGCCCGCGCCACCCGTACGCCGTTGACCAGCAACGCCATGCCGAGCGACAACGCGAACGTGAGCGGCACGATGAACACCGCGAAGACCGTGAAGGTCAGCAGGCTGGACAGGAAGTTCGGGTCCGTCAGCATGTCGACGTAGTTGCGCAGCCCCACGAAGTTGGTCGGCGTGACCGTGTTGCGGGCGTCGAAGAAGCTGAGGAACAGGCTCCACACGATCGGCACGTAGCCGAAGACCAGCAGGCCGACGAGGAACGGGCCGACGAAGAGCCAGTAGGCGAGGGAGGTGCCGCGGATGCCGCGGCGCCTCCCCCCACCGGTCGACTGGGTGGTGCCGCCCGTGGTGGACGGCTCGGTGACGGCGCTCATCGCCGCTCAGCCGAACAGCCGGTCGAGCTCTGCATTGGTGGTCTTCTCCGCCTTCGCCGCCTCACCGGCGGGGTCGGCGCCCTTCTTGATGACGTTGGTCAGCATGTCGCCGAACGCCGAGGCCATCTTGGGAGTCCAGGCGGGATCGTCGGTGAAGCCGTTGTCGGAGGCGAGCTTCACGGCCTCGGCAGCCGGGCCGGTCTGCAGCTTCTTCGCCCTCGCCGCGAGGCTCTTGCGCGGCGGGATGTGGAAGCCGTAGCTCAGGCTCCAGTCCTCCTGGAAGTCCGTCTTGTCGATCCACAGCCAGCGGACGAACTTCTTGGCGGCCTCGACGTTCTTGCTCTTGGCGGAGACGAACTGCGTCCAGCCGCCGGAGTAGACCACGTCCTTGCCCTGAGCGTCCAGCTTCGGGTACGGCATCACGCCGACGTCGTCGCCGAACTTCTTCAGGATCGCCGGCATCGCCCACAGGCCGATCCACTGCATGGCCGCGAGTTCGTTGATGAACGCACCCGGGTCGGTCCAGTCGGTGGGGGCACCGAGCAACATGGCCTTGCTGGCGTACAGCTCGTGCAGTTTGGAGTACGCCTTGAGCGCGCGCTCACCGGCGAAGTTCGGCTTGTGGTCCTGGGTGAGGCAGGTCCCGCCGGCGGAGTACAACGCGGGCCGGCCGAGGGCGAGACCGCCGTCGTTTCCGGCGAACAGGCCCTTCATGTTCTTGTTGGTGAGGGCCTTCGCCGCGGCGATGAGCTCGTCGATCGTCGTCGGCGGCTTGAGTCCGGCCTTGTCCAGCAGGCTCTTGCGGTAGTAGATGAGCTGCGGGTCGTCGATCATCCGGATGCCGTAGAGCTTGCCGTCGACGGTGTTGGTGGTGATGTCGTTGGCGTTGAAGTCGTCCTTGACGTCGCTGATGATGTCGTCGAGGGCTACGACCTGCTTGCTCTGCACCATGGCGATGTTGAGCTGGCTCTCGAAAACGTCCGGGCCCTTGTCGGACAGCAGTCCGGACGCGAGCTTCGACGCGTAGTCACCAGGTGTCCACTGCACGTTGACAGCGGCCTTGTCGTACGCCTTGGCGTACTTCAGCGCGGCTTCCTTCGTGCCGGTTTCGCCGTACTGGTGGTACCACTGTGACAACACGGTGTTGCCACCACCACCGCCGCCCCCGCTCGCCGGGCGTCCGCTGTTGCCGCCGCAGGCCGCGGCGAACGCACCGAGGGCTGCCAGCCCACCTGTGCGGCGCAGGAAAGTACGTCGGCTCCAAGCGCCGGCCGGCTGTGTCGGGGTCATGCGAACCACACCTCCGAGGAAGAAACGCCAGCCGGAGCGGTCGCAGCTGACGACACACGAGCGGACTCCCGGTCACCTCGACCGACGCGGGACGAGGGCACCAACGACGCCAACGGACCGGGCGGCATGAGTGATCTCCCACGTTGGAAAACAGTCCCAGTTGGGGGGAATGGCGTCAAGAGTTAAATCGTTCGTGCACCGTCTCGTTGTCTGCAATGTGCCCGAAACGGACGAACCCGCGCCGGGACGGCCCAGATCGCGGAGGCGTGCGATCTGGACCCTCCGAGCACGGGCTCGACGAGGGCGCCGGGGCTGGGGCCTCGTGGCGGTCCCAGCTCGGTCGGACAGTGTGGTCGTGCGGTCGGTGTCGCGGTTCGGTCGTTCGGTGGTTCGGGCTGCGGCGGTGCGCGGAAACTTCCGGTGTTGCGATGCTGCCGGGTGCTGCGCTGCTGCGAACTGCTGCGAACTGCTGCGAACTTCGTCGTCGGGCGACTCCGCGGTCGGCGGGCCTACGGCGCTCGCCGCGCCTTCGGCGTACCAGCCGATGATCGTATCGGCGTGGCTACCGCGTCACCTCGTCCGGGCCGTGCTCCTGTCCGGGCTCGTCCATCCGGTCGTCGAGCCAGTAGGCCCCGCCGAAACCGCCGGTCCCGCCACTCACGCAGAAGACCAGCGGATCGCGGACCTGGTCCCGCCCGACGTCCGGGTCCGGCGCGGTGCGCGAGGGCCCGGGAGACCCCTGCGCCGCGGCGAACTCGAACCCGTGTGGTTCCGGCATTGGCGCCGCCTTCCGATCTCGTGCTGTACCCCATGGTCACCTGCTCCAATGCCGGTCAGCACCGGTTTCCGCAAATTTGCCACCCAACCTGACGAGGGATCCCTCATAAAAGCGACGGCACGGCACCGGCCTCCACGGCCCGGCGCGCGGTAGCCCCGGCGTGGATTCCACCGCGGAAGAATCGCGCGGTCGGCGGCCGCCGAGTCGAAGGTGCGACGTGGCGAAGTGCGAAAAGTCCGGGTGGCCAGGACTCCCGCGAGCCTTCTCACTTCCCCACCACCGGTCTCCAGCGCACGCTCGCGCGAAGGCTCAGCGGGCCGGACGTGGCTCAGTCGTGTACCGGGCTCTCGTGCTCGCGGTGGGTGGCCGACTCGATCTGGAACGTCGAGTGCTCCACGTCGAAGTGCCCGGCCAGGCAGGTGCACAGCTCGTCCAGCACCCGTCCGGTGTGGCCGCCGGCCATCGTCACCTCGTCCACGACGACGTGCGCGGACAGGACGGGCAGGCCGGAGGTGATCGTCCAGGCATGCAGGTCGTGTACGTCGACCACGCCGGGCACGTGCGTGATGTGGTGGCGTACGGCCCCGATGTCCACACCCCTGGGCACGGCCTCCAGGAGTACGTCGATCGCCTCCCGTAGCAACCCCCACGCCCGGGGCAGGATCATCAGGGCCACCAGCCCGGACGCGACCGCGTCCGCGCGCTGCCAGCCGGTCAGCGTGATGACCAGCGCCGCCACCACCACCGCGACCGACCCGAGCAGGTCGCCGAGGACCTCGAGGTAGGCGCCGCGAAGGTTGAGGGAGTCCGACTGGGCCCGGTGGAGGAGCAGCAGGGACGCGGTGTTGGCGGCCAGGCCGACCAGCGCGACCACCAGCATCAGCCCCGAAGCGACCTCCGGCGGCTCGGAGAACCGGCGTACCGCCTCGACCAGAATGTAGAGAGCGAGGGCGAACAGGACCACCGCGTTGGCCGCGGCGGCCAGGATCTCCGCCCGCTGCCAGCCGAACGTACGCCGGCTGGTCGGTGCGCGCTGGGCCAGCGTCACCGCCACCAGGGAGAGCACGATTCCGGCGGAGTCGGCAGCCATGTGGCCCGCATCGGCGAGCAGCGCCAGCGAGCCGGACGCGATCGCGCCGACGACCTGCACCACCAGCACCGACGCGGTGAACAGCAGGACGAGCATCAGCCGGCGCCGGTGCCCGCCCGTCGCGGTTCCCTGCGCCGCCGCGTGGCCGTGCCCGTGGCCATGCCCGTGTCCGGCGGCCATCAGCCGCCTCCCTCCGCGTGCTGGCCCCGACGGCCGAGGCGGTCCGGGCGGTCCGGGCGGGCCGGGCGGCGGTGCGCGCGCACCTGTCCGGACTCCTGCGTGCGGGCCGGCTCGTGTCCGCTGGCGGGAAGGCTCTCGTGCGGACGGGCCGAGCGAGCGAACGCGGGCGCCTGCTCGCCGGTGTGGTCGCGTACGTCAGTCCGGTCGCGTACGCCGGTCTCCGCGCAGGCGGCCTGGTCGGCGTCCTCGGCGACGACGGCGAGGAACTCCCACAACGCGTGCGCGAGGTGCGGGCTGGCCAGGTCGTAGCGCACCTGCCGGCCCTCCGGTGTGGCTGCCACCAGGCCGGAGCCGCGCAGGAAGGTCAGGTGGTTGGAGACGTTCGGCCGGGTCAGCTCGAGCACGTCGGCCAGTTGGGCGGGGTAGGCGGGCCCGGCGGCCAGGGCGAGCAGGATGCGGCAGCGGGTGGGATCGGCGATCGCCCGGCCGAGCCGGGACATCGCCTCCACGTCCGCCGGGCCGATCGGGGCCTGCGGGCGAGGGGGTTCCGGTGGTGGGGTGAGCACCCAGTCAAGGTACAGCACTCACTGAATTAAGCAAGCACTGAATCATCGCGTTCATCCGATAGCTGCTGGTACCGCCCCGGATGTCGCGAGGTCAGCGTGCGAGCCAGCCGCCGTCCACCGGCACGACCGCACCCGACACGTAGTCCGAGGCGGCCGAGGCCAGGAAGACGACCACGCCCGCGAGGTCGTCCGGGCGGCCCCAGCGACCGGCCGGGATCCGCTCCAGGATGGCCCGGCTGCGATCGGGGTCGCTGCGCAGCGCCTCGGTGTTGTCGGTGGCGAAGTAGCCGGGCGCGATCGCGTTGACGTTCACGCCGTACGGAGCCCACTCGTTGGCCAGCGCCCGGGTCAGCCCGGCCAGCCCGCTCTTGGCCGCGGTGTACGCGGCGACATTGATCCCGCCCTGGAAGCTCAGCACCGACCCGGTGAAGATCACCTTGCCGGCGCGGCGGCGCACCATCGGCCGGCCGAGCTCACGGGTGAGCGCGAACTGCGCGGTCAGGTCGACCGCGAGCACCTCGTCCCAGTCGGCGTCGGCGTAGTCCACGGCGGGCGACCGGCGAATGGTCCCGGCGTTGTTGACCAGGATGTCCACCGGCCGGTCCCGGTCGGCGAGGCTCCGTGCGAACTCCGTGACCGCCGCCCGGTCGGCGAAGTCGACCCGGTGCCCCTCGAAGGAGCGGCCGAGCGAGGTCACCGCCTGCTTCACCTCGCTGCCCCTGGCCTGGAGCCGGGAGCTCACCCCGATCACGTCCGCGCCGGCGGCGGCCAGCGCCCGCGCCATCGCCAGCCCGAGCCCGCGGTTGGCGCCGGTGACCAGCGCCAGCTGCCCGGTCAGGTCGAAGATCCCGCCCGCGCCGGACGGGTCGGCGGCCGCGCCGGACGAGCCCGAGGCCGGGCCGGTTGCCGGGCTGCTCACGAGGCGTCCTGGCAGTCGATCAGCACCTTCATCACACCGCCGCCGGACTCCAGCGCGTCGAACGCAGCACTCGCGCCGGACAGCGGGACCACCCGCGAGATCAGCTCCTCGGCCGGCACCTGGCGGTCGGCCACCAGCCGGACGGCGTACTCGAAGTCGTCCCGGGTGTAGACGCGGGTGCCGAGGACGGAAAGCTCCCGCAGGAAGACCTGGTTGAGGTCGACCAGTCGTGGTTCGGAGTGGATGGCCACGACGACCATCACGCCGCGTACGCCGAGCACGTCGGTGGCGGTCCGCACGCCGGCCGGCGCTCCGGACACCTCGAACGAGACGGGAACGCCCGCGCCCGCGGTCCAGTCCGCGACGTACGCACCGACGTCGGTGCGGCTCGGGTCGACGACGGTGAGGCCGAGGCCCTCGGCGGTCGCCTGGCGGTGCGGGTCGAGTTCGAGGAGGACGACCTCGCTCCCCTGTGCCTGCGCCACCCGGGCGATCAGCACCCCGATCGGCCCGCCGCCCACGACGACCGCCTTCTCACCGGCGGCGAGGCCGGACCGGCGTACGTCGTGCACCGCGACCGCGGTCGGCTCCACCAGCGCGGCCACGTCCAGCGGCAGGTCGGCGGGCAGCCCGACCACGACGTCCGCCGGCACCGTCCAGCTCCCCTGCATGGCACCCGGGATGTCGACGCCGATGACCTTCAGCGTCTGGCACACGTGGGTGTGGCCGGCCCGGCACGCGCCGCAGGTGCCGCACCAGCGCAGCGGCATCACGGTCACCGGGTCGCCGGCCCGCCAGTTGGTGGCCCCCTCGCCCACGGCGGCGATCCGGCCCGACGACTCGTGGCCGAGCACCGCCTTGGCCGGCACGCGGTGGTCCATCGCGCCGTGCCGGATGTGCAGGTCGGTGCCGCAGATACCGGCGTACGCCACCTCGATCTCGACCTCGCCCGGCCCGGGCGGGACCCGTTCGCGGTCCTCGACGATCAGGGTCGGGTCACCGGTGTACAGGGCCGCGCGCATGCGATCTCCTCCGCCGTCGTTCTGGGTCTCCACGCAGTCTCCACGCTGCCTCCACGTGCACCCACGTCCGCGGTTGGAGTGCACCACACCGGCCCATTTCCGACCAAGCCGGTGTCCGGCGGCGGCACGACAACCGGGGACGGGGGCAGGGACGGGGATGGCGGGAATGTTGACGCTTCAACTATCGTTCCGTGTGGCAGGACCGGCCGCCAGCCGGGCGGCAGGCCCCCACCGACCCAAGGAGTGACCATGCCCGCGGTCAGCGTCGACAACATCCTCGTGCTGCCTCGCCTGCCCAAGGTCGACCCGGCGACCGCCACCGAGCGGAAGGTCTCGTCGGTGACGACCGCACCGTCCGGGTTCGAGGGCGAGGGCTTCCCGGTCCGCCGGGCGTTCGCCGGCGTCGACCTGAGTCAGCTCGACCCGTTCATCCACATGGACCAGATGGGCGAGGTGGAGTACGCGCCGGGCGAGCCCAAGGGGACGCCCTGGCACCCACACCGCGGCTTCGAGACCGTGACGTACATGATCGACGGCACGCTCCGCCACCAGGACTCCAACGGCGGCGGCGGGCTGATCAGCGACGGCGACACCCAGTGGATGACCGCCGGTGGTGGTCTGCTGCACATCGAGGCCCCGCCGGAGGAGGTCGTGATGAGCGGCGGCCTGTTCCACGGCTTCCAGCTGTGGGTCAACCTGCCGGGGCGCCTGAAGATGACCGCGCCGCGCTACCAGGACATCCACCGCGGCGACGTGGGCCTGGTCAGCTCCCACGACGGCGGCGCGCTGCTGCGCGTCATCGCCGGTGAGGTGGGCGGCCACCGCGGGCCCGGCGTCACCCACACCCCGATCGCCCTGCTGCACGCGACCGTCTCCCCCGGTGCGCAGGTCCGGCTGCCATGGCGGGCCGACTTCAACGCGCTGGTGTACGTCCTGAGCGGCACCGGCACCGTGGGCGCGAACCGGCGGCCGATCCGCAGCGGCCAGCTCGCGGTGTTCGGCCCCGGTGACGTGGTGACGCTGGACGCCGACCAGAACCAGGAGAGCCGCAGCCCGGCGCTCGACGTGCTGGTCCTCGGCGGGCAGCCGATCCGGGAGCCGGTCGCGGCGTACGGCCCGTTCGTCATGAACACCCGCCAGGAGCTCCTGCAGGCCTTCGAGGACTTCCAGGCCGGCCGGCTGGGCACCATTCCCGCCCAGCCGCACCCCGGCCACGACGTGCTCTGAGTGCGCCTGAGCCGCTCTGATCGCTACGACCCTCGCCGGGCCGGCGCCCTCCGGGGCCGCCGGCCCGGCGAACTCGTCGCGGTGGCCATCAGCCGCGCGGCCGGGCCGCTCGGGTCGCGGCCGGGCAGCCACACCGCGCGGAACCGGCGCTCGAACCGCAGGTCGCGTACGGCCACCGCGACCAGCCGCCCGTCCGCGAGTTCCGCGCCGACCGCGAGCGCGCTGAGCACACCCGGTCCCTCCCCGGCCATCACCGCCGCCTTGATCGCCGTGGTGGAGCCGAGCTCGAGACCGGCGTGAACGCGGTGCCCGGCGGCGGCGAGCCGGCGGACGAACACGTCCCGCGTACCCGACCCTTCCTCCCGCAGCACCAACCGGGCCGCAGCCAACTCGTCCGGGCGCACGCCGGCGTGGCGCCGGGACCACCGATGGCCGGGCGCCACCACGACCAGTAGTTCGTCCGCGCCGACCGTGCGCGACCGCAGGCCGGTCGGCACCGACGTTCCCTCGACGAAGCCGAGGTCCGCGCGCCGGTCGCGGACCATCGCCGCGACCTGCTCGGAGTTGCCGACCCGCAGCGCGACGTCAAGGTCGGGCTCGGCGGCGTGCAACCGGGCCAGCCAGCCGGGTACGAGGTACTCCGCGACGGTCATCGACGCGGCCAGCCGCAGCTGACCGGCCTGCTCCGCACGCAGAGCTGCCACGCCGAGAGCGAGTTCGCGGGACGCCTCCAGGACCGGCCGGGCCCAGTCGACGACGGCAGCGCCGGCCGGGGTGAGTGTCGAACCGACCGTGGAGCGTTCCAGCAACGTCAGTCCCAGCCGTCGTTCGAGTCCGCGCAGGCGCTGGCTCACCGCCGGCTGGCTGATGCCGTGCAACCCTGCGGCCTGCCGCAGGCTGCCGGTCTCCGCCACCGTGACCAGCAGGTGCAGCGTCGCGACCTCGGGGAGTTCGAGCATACCGCGAGCATAGGAGGCCGGCAGCCGCCGCCATAAGGCCGCCTTATCACCTGCCCGGCAATCGACGGCTACCGCCGGCCGCCCACCACCCGCATCGTGGAGGGTGCGGCAGTACGCCGAAAACCCCGAAAGGAGCAAGGTGGCAACGGACGTGCGGAACCCCTCGACCCGGGCGTCCCACGCACCTGCGAGGACGGGGCAGGCGCCGGTCACACCGGCGAAGACGGGCAGGGCGCGCGCCGGACGGGCTGTGCCGGCGATTCCGGCGGCCCTGACGATCCTGGCGACGGCCCTCGTGGCGACCGTGCTCGGTGGGTACGTTCCGGTGGTCGGCGCACCGGTGGTGGCGCTGGCGCTCGGCGTACTTCTCACCAGCACCTGCCCGCCGGTGGCGCGACTGCGCCCGCGGTTGGCACTTCCCGGACGGTGGTGTCTGCAGGCCGCGGTGGTCGTACTCGGCACGAGCCTGTCGCTGCGCCAGATCGCGCACACAGGTCTGGCGTCGCTGCCGGTGCTGGCGGGGACGCTCGGCATCGCCCTGGTGGCGACCCCACTGCTGGGTCGCGCCCTCGGTGTCAACGGCGGCTTGCGTACGCTCGTCGGCGCAGGCACCGCGATATGTGGCGCGTCGGCCATCGCCGCCACGGCAGGGGTCATCGCGGTCACCGAGGCCGAGATCGCGTACGCCGTCGCCACGATCTTCGCGTTCAACATCGCCGCCGTGGTGGTCTTCCCCGTCCTCGGCCACCTGCTCGACCTGTCCTCGACGGGCTTCGGCCTGTGGGCGGGCAGCGCGGTCAACGACACCTCCTCGGTCGTGGCGGTGGGATACGCGTTCGGCGCGGCCGCCGGGACCCACGCCGTCGTGGTGAAACTGACCCGCACGCTCGCGATCGTCCCGCTCACGCTCGGTCTCGCGTTCGTTCAGGCACGTGCCGCCCGGGCCGCGGCGAACAGTTCACCGTCGGGTGACGGGACGGCCACCGCGCCCGGGCCACGAGCCTTCCCCCGCCTGCGACAGGTGGTGCCCGGCTTCGTCGTACTCTTCGTCGCCGCCGCCCTGGCGAACAGCCTCGGTCTGGTGCCCGCGGCCGTCCACGCACCGCTCGGCCACGTCGCTGCGTTCCTCGTCACGGCAGCGCTCGCGGCGGTCGGCCTGGGCACCCGGCTGGGTGAGCTGCGAACGACCGGACCTCGGCCGCTGCTCCTCGGTGCGCTGCTGTGGGTGTGCGTCGCCGGCACCGCCCTGCTGCTGCAGGCCGCGACCGGCCAGTGGTGACGGAACCGGTGTCAGGACGCGGTTGACGCGGCATCGCGGCGGGACAGCAGTTCGGCCGTGGCCACCAGTGCCACCAGCAGCAGCCCGGTGACCAGTGTGGCCGCAGCGGTGAACGTCGACGCCAGCACCAGCAGTGCGGCGCCGGGGTAGACCGCGTTGCGGACGGCGGGCAGCCGGTGCGGCCGTACGTGCAGAACCCACACCGCACACAGGAACACCGCGACCGGAACGGTGACCGCCGCACCGGCAGTGAGCCACGGAACCGAGCCCGGCCGGGACACCCGGTCGACCTCGACGCCGAGCCCGGCTCCGACCGCGGCCGCCGCCGCGAAGATCAGGTAGTGGGCCGTAGCTCCAGACGAACGCCTCCCGGTTGGAGTTCAGGAACTCCTGAGCAGGCTTGGCGAAGTACAGCCACCACATCGCGAACACGATCAGCAGCCCGCCCACGACGAGTTACATACAGACCACCGGCCATGCGGCGGGAGTCGATCGCGGTCTGCACCGCGACCGTCGCGGCGAGGATCGCCTCACCGAGGACGATCAGCGTGAACAGGCCATACCGCTCGGCGACGTGCCCCGGATGCCACGACGTACGCCCGGCGCGCTCGGCCCAGACCGGCACCGCCAGCTCGGCCGCCACCATGACCACGAACGCCCAAGCAGGCCACTCCGGCCGCAGCAGAAGCACCGCCCAGCCGACCATGCACACGCTCAGTCCCGCGACGAACCGCAACGCGGTGGCCCGGACCGCCGGCACCTCGACAGCCACTCGCACCCACTGCCCGACGAGCGCGAGCCGCATGACTGCATAGCCGAGCAGGATGACCACGAAGTCGCGGGACTCGAACGCCCGGGGAACTCCGGCGGCGATCACCAGGGCGCCCGCGATTTCGACCATGGTGGCCAGCCGGTAGGGCACGTCGTCGTTGTCGTACGCCGAGGCGAACCAGGTGAAGTTGACCCACGCCCACCAGATCGCGAAGAACACCATCAGATAGCCGGTGACGCCGGCGCCGACGTGGCCCACCACGACGGCGTGGTGCAGGTGCGCCGCGGCCTGGGCGACGGCGGCGACGAAGCACAGGTCGAACAGCAGTTCCAGGGGCGTCGCGGCGCGGTGCTGTTCGCGGGCGTCCCGGGCCACGATCGTCCGGCGCCAGCCCTGGGGTGCCGCGGGCTCGGTCATCTGGCCTCTGCCATGGCTTCGTGGCGTGCTTCCGCAGTGTGGCGTGCCTCCGCAGTGCGGTCCGGCGGGCCTCACCGTATGGCACCGTACGGCGCCGGACGGCGACCCGGCGGATGACGCGCGGGAGGCGTCGACAGCGGTGCGCGGAAACGATCACGACGGTGGCCCCGGCGGTACGTCGTTGTCGTGCTTCGGTGCGGCCGAAAGCCTAGGGTGTGTTCGCGGCACACCCCAGGGCGCGCCAGGGCACCACCCAGACTCACCGGCCGGTGGGCCACAGGACCGGACGAAAGATGGGTCGCAGATGCTGGTCATCGCCAACAAGGACGCCGGCAGCACCGAACCCGACGCGATCGAACGGGCGTTGGAGGTCCTTCGCGCCGCCGCCCCTACCGAGCTGGTCTACTGCGAGAGCCTCGACCACCTCCAGGAATGCCTCGACGCCCGTGCCGGCCGGCCCGTCGTGGTCATCGGCGGCGACGGCTCGCTGCACACCACGGTCTCGGCGTTGTACGCCCGGGGCGAGCTTGCCGACTGCCCGGTCGGTCTGATCCCGCTGGGCACCGGCAACGACCTCGCCCGCGGGCTGGACCTGCCGCTGGACGCGGCGGAGGCGGCCGAAATCATCCGCGCGGGCTCGCTGCGGCCGATGGACCTGATCGCCGACGACAACGGCGGTGTGGTCGTCAACGCCGTGCACGTCGGCGCCGGTGCGGAGGCAGCCCAGGCGGCGCACCCGCTGAAGCCGCGCCTCGGCCCGCTGGCGTTCCCGCTGGGCGCCGTGGTCGCCGGCCTGCGTACGAAGGGATGGCGGCTCACCGTGGTCGTCGACGGACGCACGGTCGCCCGGCCCCGGCGGAAGACCCTCATGGTGGGGCTGGCCAACGCGCCGAGCATCGCCGGCGGCACCGCGCAACTCTCGCCGGATGCGGTCCCGCATGACGGGCAGGTCGACGTCGTGGTGTCGCACTCGGTGGGCCGGCTGGCCCGGCTGGGCTACGCCCTGCACCTGACCCGTGGCCGGCACACCGGACGCGACGACGTCGTGTCGCTGCGGGGCCGTGAGGTCGTGGTGTCCGGCGAGGAGTTCTTCATCAACGCCGACGGCGAGGTGACCGGGCCACGGCGGCACTGCTCGTGGCGGGTCGTGCCGGGCGCCTGGCGGATGTACCTCCCAAGCGGCCAGCCGGCCGATGCCGACCCCGCCGCGACGGCGGGCGCAACGGGCTGAAGGAGCTGACCGAGCCAGAACCGAGCCAGGCACACCGACGGGCGGGCCTCCCCACCTCATGTGAGGAGACCCGCCCGTCGGTTGTCGGTCAGTTCGGTGAGGCTCGGTTCGGTGAGACTCAGCCCCTGCGGAAGCGGGCGTCGAAGAAGCAGTAGATCCCGTAGCACGCGACACCGAGGGCGATCAGTCCGAGCAGCAGCGGGCCGTAGGGCTGCTTCGCCAGTGTCTGCAGCGCACCGTCGAGGCCGGTGGACTTCTTCGGGTCGTACGTCACCGCCGCGGCAAGTACCAGCACTCCCACGAGGACGTACGCGACACCGACGGCGACGAACCCCACCTGCCCGAGCCTGATCGCGGCCTTCCGAGTGGCCTGGCTCGCCCGCACGAGGTCGAGGTCCTCGAGGAACTTCTTCTTCCAGCCGCGGTAGACGAGGTAGCCCGCACCCGCGACGATGCCGAGCCCTACCAGGCCGACCAGAATCTGGCCGCCGGGGAGCTCGAGGACCTTCGCGGTGATGGTCTTCTGCTGGCCCCCGCCGGCGCTACCCCCGGCCGCGATCTTGCCCGCGCTGAACGCCAGCGCGCCGAACGCGATCGCCTTGCCGGCACTGCCGAGCCGCCGGGCCGTCCGGCGCTTGCTGGAGCCGGCGTACGCGTATCCGACGCCGGCCTCGGCGAGCTGCCAGACCGCCAGCGCGACCAGGCCGATGGTGATGACCCACAGGAGAACACCGCCACCCGGCTGGCTGGCCAGGGTCTGCAGCGCTCCCTGCTTGCTGGCGTTGCCGCCACCTCCACCGCTGAAGGCCACCTTGGCCGCGAGGTAGGCGAACAGGAGATTGACGAGTCCGTACGCGGCGAGTCCGACCCGGCCGAGCACCCTGACCGGTTTGCTGTCAGCGGCCTGCTGGGCCTGCCGGCCCGCGTTCGCACCGCTTCGTACCTGCGCGTTCATCCGCGCTCCCACCCCTGTTCTCTTGTTGCATGAGCGTGTCGTCCGGGCTCAGGTTTTCTGGGCACAGGTCTTCTGGGCACAGGTTCTCTGGGCACAGCGTTTCTGGCACAAGTGTGATCGGGCAGAAGCCCGTGCCCGGGCAGGCACACACCTGCCCGGGCACCGGGCCATGGGACTACGTGCCCCGCGGGCTTCGTCCCGAAGTTGTGACGTGGTGGGTCAGACGGCGGGCGGCCCGTCGTCGTACACCCGGCGCTCCTCGACCCGAGTGGTGGGAGCCGCCGCACGCCGGCGCCGGGGGCCCCAGATCAGCGCGGTCATGATCAGGCCGATCACACCGACGACCATCAGGATCCACCCGATGACGGAGATGTCGAGTCCGGAAATGCTGAAGTTGACCGCGAACGCCAGAATGGCACCCACCGCGATGAGAAGAATGCTCGCACCGATACCCATACGTACCACCTCGTGGCTGGGAAAACTGGATCTGGTTGACCCCCCGATTGGCATACCGTCGGCAAACCATAGGGCAATTCAGAGGTCGACGCGACCGGTCGCGGTCCCGGCGTGCTGAGCAGTCGGCCGAACCGGCTATCCCACCAAGATCCCACCGGGACTCCGCCTGGCCCCCATGCGAACGGGTGCCCCACGCCGGTCGGCACGGGGCACCCGTCAGGTTACGCAGAGACGCGAGCCGACTGTGCGGCGTCACTTGTCCTTGTCGAGAGTCTTCTTCACGGAGTCCTTGGCGTCCTCGGCGGCGTCGCCCACCTTGTCGCCGGCACGCTTGACGCCCGCCGATGCCTGGTCGGCGCGACCCTCGTCACGCAGCTGGTCGTTGCCAGTGGCTTCGCCGGTCTTCTCCTTGGCCTTGCCCTTGGCACCTTCTGCCTTGTGCTTCATCTTGTCGCCTGCAGCCATTACGGAAGTCTCCCTTCCCGTGGCGCGGCCATCGGATGGTGCCGACCGCGGCCTCACCTGACAGCACATACCCAAGATCGCCTTCTCGCAACTGGCCACACCGACTTTGTGAAGTTCCGAACAACCGGGGATGGCCGCAACACGGACTTGACACCTGGACACGCCTAGGATGCGGCGATACCAGACTTCGGGGGGACAACCATGACCGAGCACGCTCCGCAGCGCCCGGATGCCGCTGATCCGCGAACCACGCCGCCCAAGGCAGGCGCTCCGGAAGCGGGCCCGACCCGACCCGAAGTACGCGGGCGCGCGGTGGGCACCATGGTGATGGCGTTCTTCGCGCTCGCCTGGACCGCCTGGGGACTGTCCACCGGCGTGCCGGCCACGATTCAGAACACCGGGCGCATCCTCAGCGCCCTGTGCTTCCTCTGCCTGCTGGGCTGGGCCGTCCTGGCGTTCCGGCGGTCGGCGTCGCTGCGCCCGGGAAGCGTCGACTACCAGTCGAAGCGGGTGGGGCGCACTTTCGGCATCGTGGTCGGCGCGGAGTTCCTCGGGCTGTTCGTCGTCTCCGCCGTTCTCGGCCGCACCGGCCATCCTGAGGTCATCGCTCCGGTGGTCTGTCTCGGTGTCGGCATCCACTTCTTCCCACTGCGCAGGCTGTTCGCCGTACCGCTCTACGACGCCACCGGGCTGGCGATGTGCGTGATCGCGATCGCCACCGTGATCGTGGCACCGCTGTCCGGCAACCCCGCCCTGTGGACGCTGCTGCCCGGTGTGGGTGCCGCGATCACCTTGTACGCCACCGGCGCCCTCCTGCTGCGCCCTTCCTACCTTCGCGGTCCGGCCGGACCGACCCGCTGAGCATTCGCTGACACCGGCGCACGTCAGGTGTGCTGCGCGGGGTTGGTCCAGTGCCACGTCTCCGGGTCGTACACCGCGGGAGTGGGATGGCTCCACGGCCCGGCGAACCCGTTCATGGCGAGGTTCTCCCGTCGCGGCACGTTGCGCAGGTCCTTGTGCGCAAGGATCGGCACCGGGGTGTTCGCCACCGGCCCGATGAAGAACGGACCGTCGGTCACGTGGATCTTCACCATCTCCCACACCAGCCGGTAGCGGCGCAGGGCGTCCGGTTCGACCTTCGCCCGGTCGTGCAGCGCCCACAGCCGGGCGATCGGTCCGCCCTTGTCCGGTTCGACGCTCGGCGGCTTCCGCTCGTACGGGTCGGTGCTCTTCACCTTCGCAGCCTCGGGAGTGTTGCGGATCGCGTGGTAGTTGGCGTGCAGCGGCGCCCACCAGTCGGCGAAACCCGCCAGCGGTACGAGAACCTGCGGCTCGACCAGGATCTCGTGGATGCCGCCGCCGTTCTCCCAGGCCGTGGTGGTCATCAACTCACCGGCCTGCCAGCGGATCGAGAACGCGTCCGGCGCGACGGGGTTCTGCTTCACCGCGACACCGATCGCCCGCCAGTCGCGTTCCAGCATGGCGTTCTTGTGGATGTGCTCGGGCGAGGTGCCCGCGGGATAGTCCAGTCGTACGACGAGTTTGCCGCCGTCGGGGAGTTCGCGCAGCCCGTCACCGTCGCGGTCGACGACGCCGAGGTCGTCAAGGATCGCCTTCGCCTTCTCCGGATCGTGCCGTACGTAGCTGTCCCGCCAACCCGTGTAGGCGTGCTTGGCCTGCGCACTGCCCTGCAGGTCGATCGCCTTCGGGCTGTAGGTGCCGGTGGTGAGCTCGCCGGTGTTGAAGTAGATCGCCTTGCGGGCGTCGGCCCGGTTGAAGGCGTACGACAGGGCCTGGCGGAACTTCGGCTCCCGGATCAGTGGCCGGAGCTTGTCGTCCTTGTAGTCGTAGTTGAAGAAGAAGATCGACCCGGTGCCGGAACCCCCGTCCCACAACAGGACTTCCAGGCCGGTGCGGTTCTGTGTCTGCTTCAGCCCGGACACGTCGCCCAGGGTCAGCGACAGGAACGGCCCGTGCGCGTGGTCGAGTTTCCCCTGCTGTAGTTGGAGTTTGGTGACCTCGACGTCCTGGACCGCGGTGATGGTCACCGTGTCGAGGTACGGCAGCTGGTTGCCGGCGGTGTCGACGCACCAGTAGTAGGGGTTGCGTTCCCACACCGCACTGCGACCCTCGCGGTAGGAGCGCACCTTCCAGCCGTTCATGGTCGGGCAGTCCGGGTTGGTGCCGTAGTCGCGGAGCCGGTCGAACTTCCCGCCGGCCGCCGCCCAGTCGGCGCCGACCTTCGGGTTGTAGCGGGGGTGGTATTCGGCGAGGTAGTGCTTGGGCGCCATCCAGGCCGGCCCGACGTTGCCGTTCACCCAGCGGGCGAGGTGGAACGGCGTGAGCGGGGCAGGAGTGGTGAACCGCAGCACCAGCGTGTGCGGGTCGGGTGCGGACATCTTCACGAGCTCGCCGTCCGCGCCCTTGGTCTCGTCCGGCGGGGCCTCGGAGTGGTCCTTGTTCAGAACCATGTCCTCCCACCAGAACATGATGTCCGCTGTCGACCACGGCTTGCCGTCCGACCAGCGAAGGCCCTTGCGGAAGTGGAAGGTCCACTCCGAGGCGTCGGCGTTGGAGTCCCACTCCTGCACGAGTCCGGGGCCCACGTCGCGGCCGTCGTTCAGCCAGCGCAGGAGGGAGTGGCCGTACATGTACTCCTTGTTGGACGCCCCGGCCGGGTCGGTGGTGGGCATCCGCAGGTTGCCGCCGTACCTGCCGGGCGCGACCCACCGGTGGGGTACGACGTACGGGGAGTCGGGGAGCCGGTCGGCGACCGCCGGCAGGCTGCCCGCCTTCACCTTCGCTGCCAGCTCGGGCGCCTCGGCGAACTTCGCCGGCGGCCGCAGCGGCTTGGTGACCGAACCCTTCCGGATCGCCTTGCCGGTGGCCGCGGCGTCCTTCGCTGCGTCCTTCGCGGTGCCCGTCGCCCCGCCCCCGTCTTTCCCATTGCCGGATGAGCAGGCCGACAGGGTGGCCACGGCGGCCGTCGCGGATGCCAGCAGGAAGGTACGGCGGTTCGGGCGGTTCGAGTCTGGGTTCACAGCCCGGACGCTAGGCGGTGGGCCGGGGCGCGCGCGTTCGCGAACGGCGGGTGAAACGTACACGAACACCCGAACCGCCCGCGGTCGGCCGACGCAACTACCCGGGCATGCCGGCCGGGTGCAGGATCGCCACGCACTCCACATGGTGGGTCATCGGGAACGCGTCGAAGGCCCGCAGACCGGTCAGCTCCCAGCCGTGCTCGGCGAAGTAGCCGAGGTCGCGGGCCAGCGTGGCCGGGTCGCACGAGACGTAGGCGATCGCGCGGCCGCCGAGCCCCGCGACCTGGCGTACGACGTCGGCACCGACGCCGGAGCGCGGCGGGTCGAGCACCACCAGGTCGGCCTGGTCGAGCCGCTCGAGCACCTCGTCGACGCGGCCCCGCTCGACCATGGCGTTGGGCAGGTCGCGCAGGTTGTGCCGGGCGTCGCGGACCGCGAGCGCGTTCTCCTCCACACCGACCAGCGGGGCGTACGGCCCGACCGAATCGGCGAGGGCGCCGAGGAAAAGCCCCACGCCGCAGTAGAGGTCGAGGACCGACTCGTCCGTACGCGGCGCCAGGCCCGCGAGCACCGCGTCCGCGAGCGCCTGTGCGGCACCCGGGTGAACCTGCCAGAAACCCGCGCCGCTGACCTGCCACGTCCGCCCGGCGGCGATTTCGCGCACGTACGGCAGGCCGGGGCCGGGCCGCGGCTCGCCGTGCAGGACCCGCACCGCGGCGGCCAGCCGGGGTACACGGACCCGCGTCCTCGCTCCGCGCCCGGACACCGCGACCACCCGGTCACCGGTTGCCGCCGAGGCGATGCCCTCCACCCGCGCGGCACCGGGCCAGCGCCGCCGCTCGATGCCGAGGCGTTCCACCTCGGGGTGGGCGATCAGGCACTCGTCGACAGGTTCGATGTCGTGCGAGCGGTGCCGGCGGAACCCGATGGCGCCGTCCCGGCGTACCGCGAACTGCACCCGGGTCCGCCAGCCGAGCCCGTCGTCGGCGTCGTCGTAGGCCTCGCCGGCGTCGCCGGCGTCGCCGTCCGCGTACTCACCGGCATCCTCGTCCTCGCCGGGGATCGGCAGCGCCTCCACCTCGACCGAACGCTCGATCCCGGCGATCCGGCGCAACTGGTCCTCGACCACAGCGGCCTTCAGCCGCCGCTGGGCGGGCAGGGTCGCGTGCTGCCAGTCGCAGCCGCCGCACCGGCCCGGGCCGGCGAACGGGCACGGCGGCGTCACCCGGTCCGGCGACGCGGCCAGCACCTCGATCGCGTCCGCCCGCAGCAGGCGCGCGGTCTCCTCCACCACGTGGGCCCGGACGCGTTCGCCGGGCAGCGCATGCCGGACGAACGCGACCTTTCCGTCGTGGTGGGCCACGCACCAGCCGCCGTGAGCGACCGGGCCGATCTCGAGTTCGAGGACCGTGCCGACGAGATCATGCTCGCGGCCGGCTTCGGCGCGGATGTCGGTGCGGGCTGGGCTGCGGCTGCCGTCGTCACTGTCGTTCATATCGGGTCGAGTCTGTCAGCCTTCCGGCGTACCGCACCGGCGACCTTCGGTCCGTCCTGCCCGAAGGCTCCGGACACCCCTAGGCTCTGTCCTGGACATGACACCCGAGGAGGCTCGATGAAGTTCTACGCCGACCTGCCCGGGCGCCGGGCCGCACAGCTGCTGGCGGACGTGCTCAGCCTGGTCTGGATCTATCTGTCCGTACGCGTGATCAGCGCCGGCTACACCCAGATGAGCGGGTACGCCACGCCGGGGCAGCGGCTGGAGACGGCCGGCACCGGCATCCAGGACAAGATGACCGAGGCGAGCCGGGAGGTGTCCGGGACCCCGGTCGTGGGGGACGCGCTGCGAACGCCGTTCGAGACGATGGCCGGCACCGGCTCCTCGATCGCCGACACCGGGCGCACGGTGCAGGACTTCGTGCACCAGCTCGCCATGGGGACCGCCGTCGTGCTCGGCGTCGTGATGTTCGGGCTGCTGCTGGTCCGGCTGGTCTTCCGCGTCCGGTGGATCGCGCGGGCGACCGCAGCCAGCCGGATGGCCAGTACGCCCGGCGGTGTCTCGGCACTGGCGCTGCGTGCCCTGGTCAGCCGCCGGTACCGCCCGCTGGTGGCGGCCGCGCCCGCGCTCGGCGACGCCTGGCGGCGCGGTGACCCCGAGTTGCTCCGCCGGCTCGCCTCGGTCGAACTCCACCGCCTCGGCCTCGAGGTCACCTCGAGGGCCGGATCAGGGACCGGATCAGTGACCGGAGCGGACCGCGCGCGGTGAGGCGCCCAGCTCTCGCCGACAGGCCTTGTTGAACGCCTGCAGGTCGCCGATCCCGACCGAGGCCGCGATGGTCGGGATGGACAACGTCGACTCCCGCAGCAGGTGGCGGGCATGTTCCAGCCGGCGCCTGCGGATATGCGCGACCACGGTGTCGCCGGTCTCCGCGCGGAACAGCCGGGTCAGGTGGTTGTGGGAGATGCCGGCCGCCCGGGCGACGTCGGGAACGGTGATCGGGCTGGCCAGGTTGGCGGCGATGTAGGCGAGCGCCCGGCCGACCGCGGCGTGCGGCCCGCCGTCGGCCGCGGCGCCGAGCTGGACGACGTCCCACAGCGCGGCCCACACCTGCGCGGTCGCCCTGGCCGGCGAGTCGGGCCACGCCGCGACCGCCCGGGAGAGCAGCTCGGTCAGCTGCGGGGCGTCCGCGCCCGCGTCCTGGATCACGGGTACGACCCGCGCCGGGCCGGTGGCGGGCAGCCGCAGGTGGGCGTACAGGTGCTCCGAACGCCCGCGGTAGATGTACTGCACCTGTACGCCGGGCGGGATCAGGCTCACCCGGCCAGGACGGATCACGTACGCCGAGCCGTCCACCACCAGGTCGGCCGCGTAGCGGTAGAGGTGGAACTGCCACATGTCCGGCAGCCGGAAGACGTCGCGCCGGCGGACCGTCCCGTGCACGCCGACACCCATGTTCATCACCTGCGGCGGCTCCTCGATCCGGACCGCGACCTGCCCGGGGCCGACCTGTCCGGCGTCGGCCAGCGCGGACCAGGTTGGGACAGCGTTCTCCGCCACGGTGAAAAACTACCAGTAATGGTGATTGGAACCCACGCGTCGGCAGGTGATCGCGGCCTAGCGTGGATGGGTGCCAACCAGCACGTCCGCCGGCGGCGCGCACCGCGCCGGCATCCACCGGCACCCGCCCAGGCCCTCGGAGAGGACATGAACTTCCAACCAGCCCGCGACCACCTGCTCAGCTCGGTGCAGATGGCGCACTTCGTCTCGCACGGCTCGCTCATCATGGAGGCGGTCGTCCCCGACGAGTTGAACGCCCAGGCGATCGACGTCTTCCGCGCCGGCATCCCGGCAGTCCCGTACGGCACCTCCATCGAGGACTCCTTCCCCGAGGGCTCGTTCGCGCGCCGCCTGATCGAGGTCCCCCAGATCGCGGGCGCCATCCACAGCCTGGTCGGCCCCGGCCCGACCATCGACCACCACGCCGTGCACATCCGCAAGCCGAAGGACGGCCAGGCCCAGCCGCTTCACGGTGACGCGATCATCGACGTACGCCTGGACGCGTTCGACGTGCAGCTCATGTACTACCCGCAGGACGTCACCCTGGAGATGGGCGGAACGCTCAGCGTGCCGGGCAGCCACCTGCGCCGTACGAACGAGAGCGACACCGGCCGCTACCAGAACCTCCGCGGCCAGACCCGGCTCACCTGCCCGGCCGGCACGGTCGTCCTCGTCCACCACGGCATCTGGCACGGCGGCCGGCGCAACGACAGCGACATCGAGCGCTACATGTTCAAGATCCGGTTCAACCCGACGGTGCGCCAGCTGCGACTGTGGAACACCGACGACATCGACAAGCCGGAGGTGGGCGAGAAGCTGCGCACCCGCTTCCCGTGGTACGAGTTCGCGACCGGCCGGCTGGAGCTGTGGAACCGGGTCCAGATGTGGCGGGCGCTCACCGGCGACGACACCTTCGACCTCGACTACTGGGCGACCAGGGTGAGCAACCGCCCGCAGCGGGTCGTCGCAACGGCCGGGCGCTGACGGCGTTCGCACCCGTCCACATCGCGTCCACTCTTCATCCAGGAGTCACAGATCCATGAGCACCACGACCGAACAACTCTTCTCCGCCGGACCGGACGGCGCGGGTGAGCAGGTCCTGCGCCAGCGGGTTCTCGTCCTGTACCTCGCCACGTCGGCGCTGGACAGCAACGTCGTCGGCTGGGCCAACTACGACGGGACCGGGCAGACCTCGCCGACGACCGGCGACAGCGACGAGCCGCCGTACGAGACCGGCGTCGAGGCGCTGCGGGACGGCTGGCGGCTGATCCAGGCGTCCCAGCTCATCCCGCCCTACCCGGGCCACGAGTACGACGTGTCGTTCCTGAAGCACGAGTTCCTGTTCGAGCGGCTGGTGAACGTCGCCGGCTGAGCTTCACCGGCCGAGCTTCACCGGCCGGCGTTCGTACGCGGCGTTTCCTCTCCGGCGTACGAAACCCACTGGTCGGCGGTCTCCCGGGCGGGCGCGGCCTGACGCCCGGGAGACCGCTTTCTGACATCGCGTCCAGCGGGGTTGACATCGACGTATTTCCGCCGTATCTCCGTCTGGCAAAGGACCCAGAGAGATCCTACGGTTACGCAATGGCAGATCGAACCGCTCACCACGTGCGGAGCTGGGGGCTGTGGGCGCTTCCCGCTCCGGCTCTGGCGTTCTTTCTGCTGGTCGACCTCACCGCGCTGGCCTGTGCCGCCGGTCTGCTGAGTAACCGCACCTCCTTCGGCGGTGCCACGACCGCGGTGGTTCTGTGCGCCTGCGGCGTGGTCAGTGTCGAGGGCGCCCGCCGGGTCGAACGCCGGCGCCGCCGGGGCGGTGCACTGCACAAGGACCTGCAGCCGGTGTGGATGATCGCCGCCGCGATCGCGTTGCCGCCGGCCACCGCGCTGGTGTGCGTCGTCGCTCTGCGCCTGTGGTGGCGGGTGCGCGCGAGCAGGTGCATCCCGCACCGCTGGGTGTTCTCCACCGCCGTGGCGATGCTGGCCGCGGCGTTCGCGCATTCGACGTACGTCATGGTCGACGGCGCCCTGGCCACCGCCGGCTGGTCGCCGCGACAGGTGCCGATCCTCGCGATGGTCACGGCCGCGGTGGTGTTCGTCGCTGTCGACGCCGTTCTGTGCGCGGTGGCCATCCGCCTGCTCGACCCGGCCAGTACTCCCGCCGAGATGTTCGGCGAGCGGGCCGAACTCACCGTGGACGCGGTGGCTGCCGGGCTGGGATGTCTGGTCGCGGCGGCCTCGATGGTGACGCCTTGGGCCGGCATCCTCGGCGTACCCATCACGCTCGCCGGCCAGCGCGCGTTGCTGCTCGGCCAGCTGGAGTCGGAGGCGCACACCGACGGCAAGACCGAGTTGACGAACTTCCCCCGCTGGCGGCAGGAGGTCGAGGAACTCCTCGACCGGGCCCGCCGCCGGGACGGTCGGTTCGCGATCCTGCTCGCCGACATCGACCACTTCAAGCTGATCAACGACCGCCATGGCCACCTCGCGGGCGACCAGGTGCTCCGCGAGGTCGCCGACCGGATCCGCGCCGTGATCCGGTCGGACGACGTCGCCGGCCGGTTCGGGGGCGAGGAGTTCGTCATCGGCATGCCCGACGTGGACGTACGCCACGCTGTCGGTGCGGCCCACCGGCTGCGGTCGTCGATCTCCGACGCCCGGCTGCCGGTACGGGCGCGCGGTGACCTCGGCGACCCCGCGTCCGATGCCGGCGCGAACGCGGTCCCTGGCTTCGCGACGCCGACCGGCGCCGACTGGGTCCAGCTCACCGTCTCGGTGGGGGTCGCGGTGTATCCGGTGGACGGGACGACCCTCGACCAGTTGCTGGAGTTCGCCGACAGGGGGCTGTACGCGGCCAAGACCGCCGGACGGGATCGCGTCTCCCGAGGACTGCCGCCGGACGTCCTGGTGGCCGACCCGGTGCTCCCGCTGGCTGATTCGGTGCCGCCGCCGGCCGACTCGGTGGACGGCTTCCCGGCGGGCGCGGGTTTCCCGACGAGTGCGGGTGTGCCGGGGCAACCCGATTCACGAGCGAACCCGTACTCGCCGGGGCGGCACCTCCGACCGGGAAGGCACGCGCTGCCTGGCCTGCCCCCCGAACCCGAGCGGCCCGCTGACCCCGGGCGCCTGACAGCTTCTTCGTCATGACCTGCCTCGGCGTACTCGACGCACCGCCCGCCGACCTGTCCGCGGCGATAGCAGGGTCTTTCCTGTGGATCAGGGTCGATAAGTGAGCGGGTCATCCGCGCCCGGTCGGCAAGGCGGAGGAGGAGTCGCGTAGCGGTGTTCTACGCGCGACGACGACAACGCAGCCGGGCGGGATGCGGGGGCACGCGAACCGGCCATGATCCACAGGAAAGACCCTGGGTGAAGCGGGTGGGCCGGGCGATGGAGAGCGCACTCGGCGCCGGCGGGGTCGTCGTCCTGAACGCCAGCGGGCCGGAGTCCGGGCAGAGCGTCCCGCACCTGCACTTCCACGTCGTACCCTGCTGGTCCGACGACGAGGCGACGTTCTGGCCGGCGGACAGGTCCGCGCACAAGGTCGCCGGGCCAGTACACGAACGCCTGGCCGACGCCCTGGCATCCCCGTCCGCCTGACCGGCCGCCCGCCCTTTCGGCGAGGTGGGAAGACCTGTGGGGGCTGTGACACCCGTAGGTCTTCCCACCTTCGACGTTCGGGCCTCTCGAAGGCACTCAGAGCTCGGTCGTACGCGGACGAAAAGCGCCCGGGACAGATCGGCCAGGTGACCGTCCCGGGCGCTCCCGCGACCCCGTTCTCCCTGCGCGGCTTCTCAGCGCGGCCTCGTCAGCAGCGTCAGGCCCGCAGCTTCGTCGAAGTCAGGGACGCTGCATCCCGAAGGTGTAGCTGCCACTCCCCGAGTACGACACGACCCGCCAGCGGTAGGTGCCGGCCGTACCGGTGTACGTCACGTTCTCGTCGGGCGACGTGGTGATGCCGCTCGCGACGTTGGTCCAGCTGCTGCCGGACGCCTTCTGCAGGTACAGGTCGAAGTCGACGCCGTTCGGTCCGTCCAGGCAGCCGTGGAACGTCCCCGCACCTGAGGCGAACGACGACCCGTTGGGCTGGATCTGCGCCGCACCCGAACCCGACAGCGACCCGGAGTACTGCTCGGGCAGCGCCGCACAACCGGACGCCGGCGGTGGCGTCTGCCCGGCGGTGCCGGTGTAGAGCAGCAGGTTCGGCGAGCCCGAACCCGGGTTGCCGACCACGCCCTGGGTGGCCGCGCCGACCAGCGCGTTGCGTACGGTCGCCGGTGAGGCGGTCGGGTGACTTTGCAGGTAGAGCGCCGCGGCGCCGGTCACGTGCGGCGTGGCCATGGACGTACCGCTGATGGTGTTGGTCGCGGTGTCGCTGGTGTTCCACGTCGAGGTGATCGACGAACCGGGTGCGAACAGGTCCAGGCAGGTGCCGTAGTTGGAGTACGACGCCCGGGCGTCACTGGAGGTGATGGCACCCACGGTGATCGCCGCGGCGACCCTGGCCGGTGAGCTGTTGCAGGCGTTGGCGCTCTCGTTGCCGCCGGCCACGGAGTAGGTCACACCATCGGCGATGGAGTTGGCGACCGCGTTGTCCAGCGAGGTGGAGGCGCCGCCGCCGAGGCTCATGTTCGCCACCGCCGGAGCACCGGCGGCGTGGTTGGAGGTGACCCAGTTGATGCCGGCGATCACGCCGGAGGTGGTGCCGCTGCCGTTGCAGTCGAGCACCCGCACACCGACCAGCCGGACCGCCTTGGCCACGCCGTACGTCGTACTGCCAACGGTGCCCGACACGTGTGTGCCGTGGCCGTTGCAGTCGTCGGCGCTGCCGCCGTCCACCGCGTCGTAACCGCTCACCGCGCGGCCGCCGAACTGCTGGTGGCTGAACCGGATGCCGGTGTCGATGATGTACGCGGTGACGCCGGAGCCGGTCGCGGTGTAGACGTAGCTGTTGTTCAGCGGCCGGTTGCGCTGGTCGATCCGGTCCAGGCCCCAGGTCGCCGGCGACTGGGTGGTGTCGATGCTCACCCGCTGGTCGGCCTCGACGTACTTCACGTCCGGGTTGGCGCGGACCTTCGCCAGCGCTGGCCCGGACATGGTGGCCGCGAAGCCCTTCAGCGCCGTGGCGTAGCTGTGGTGCACCCGTGCGCCGGCCGCGCGTGCCTGACCGCGCACCGATCGCACCTTCGCCGCCGATGCGGTGCCCTTCAGCACGACGATGTAGCTGCCCTTGACGGCGGTCGCACCCTGTGCCGCCAGCAACGGTGCCGGACTCGGTCGCGGACCGGCCGCGTTCGCCACACTCGCGGCGCCGACCGCGCCGGAGGTGCCGAGCGTGGCCAGGAGCGCGGCGGCGAGGACGGCGAGCGAACGGCGCCAGGGCCGGCCCGGGCTCGTCGTCGATGACCTCCACAACATGGAGCCTCCTCATGGGTACGAGCCCGGCGGAGGCGGGGGGCGCCGCCGATGGACACTCTCCGTCGCCTCCACGCTGCACTGCGTCGGACTGACCGCATGTGTACGGGATCTCGGAGGCTTTGTCCATAGCTGTCCTGGAGACCGACGCCGAAGTTTGCGGAGTCCGGAAGGTCACCGCAACATCCCGTTCACGCGACGGCCGCAGGCCGGGACGGCCGGGACGGCTCAGGCCGTGTTCTGGCTGAGGAAACCGTCGATCGAACGGCGTAGCCCCGCCGGGTCGAGTCCGTGCACGACGTCGTGCTCCTCAGGCGTGCCGTACCGGCGGACCTCGGTGCGCCCGACCCCCAGCGCCAGCGTGCGGTGCGGACGGTCGGCCAGCGCCTCGTCGACGAGCCGCACCGACGTACCCGCGAGGTACGGCTCGACGAGGACGACGTCCGCCGCGTTCCCGGGAGCACCGGTCCCGGCCAGTTCGCGGACCGCGGCCAGGTCGAGCGGGCGCACCGTCGCGGCGTAGCCGACCGTGACGTCGAGGCCTGCAGTCGCCGCCAGCACCGGGTCCAGCATCGGGCCGACCGCGAGGACCAGTGCCCGGCTTCCCCGGCGTACGACGTCGATCCTCCCGTCCGCGGTGACCGCGGCAGGTCGGGCGGCGGCGTTGGTGCGGTTGGACAGCCGGATGTACGCCGACCGGTCGCCGGCGACCGCGTACCGCAGCAACGCGGGCACCTCGTCGGGGTGGCCGGGCACGTGCACCGCGAAGCCGGGCAGGGTGTCCAGCAACGCCACGTCGCCTGGCGCCTGGTGGGTGCGGCCGGCCTGCGTCTCGTCGTACGACGCGCCGACGCTCACCAGCACCACGCGGGCGTCCTGGTGGCCGATGTCCAGCTTGATCTGCTCGAAGGACCGCTCGACCAGGAACGGCGTGTAGGAGTGTGCGATCGGGCGCAGGCCGGCCAGGGAGAGCCCACCGGCGACGCTCAGCATCAACGGCTCGCGGATTCCCACGTTGAGGGCACGGTCGGGGTGGCGGCGGGCCGACTCGGCGAACAGGTCCGAGGAGATGTCGGCCAGGACGACCGCCGTCCGTGGATCCTCGTCGAGCAGGAACGCCGCGGTCCGGGCGAACTCGGTCCGCATGTCGGTCGGGGTGATCATCGTCCTGTCCTCACTTCTTGCCTCTGTGCGGCGAACTGGGTTCCACGACGGCGACCACGACGTCGGGACTTCCTGGCGTACGTTTCGTCAGCGCCGTTTCGAGAACGGCGTGGTCGCGACCGTCCACGACCTGTGTAAACCACCCGTTGACAGAGAACCGTTCGGCGATCCCGCCCGGCCAGCCGTGCGTGGCCGACTGGTTGTCCACCACGACCACGGTGAGGTTGTCCAGGCCGGTCGCCCCGGCGTATGCGATCGCCTCGTGGTTGGTGCCCTCGTCGAGTTCGGCGTCACCGACCAGGACCACGACCCTGGTGTCGGTGAGGTCCTGTGCGCGCAGGCCGAGGGCTACGCCGACCCCGAGAGGAAGGCCGTGTCCGAGGGAGCCGCTGGAGATCTCCGCGCCGGGTACCAGTACCCGGTCGGGGTGGTGGCCGAGCGGCGAGCCGAACGACGCCCATTCCTCCAGCCACTTCTCCGGGAAGAACCCCTTCGCGGCGAGGACGGCGTAGAAGGCCGCCGGCCCGTGCCCCTTGGACAGCAGGAACCGGTCCCGCGCGGGATCGTCCACGGTCGCCGGGGACACGTGGAGTACGCGGTCGTACAGCACCCACAGGACGTCCAGCGTCGAGTGCGCGCTCAGGCTGTGCTTCTCGTCCCCGGTCAGCTTGGTCAGCAGCCGGGGCAGGTCGTCGTACCCACGTATGCCGGTGGTGGTGTTCATGGGCACGACACTTCCACATCCGGCGGCGTTCGCCATCGGGCCGGCGATCCAGCCCCGCCTACGACCTTGGACCTAGGCCGTCCGAATCCACGCGGAAGGTCGGACACAACCGCCACGGGTGCGGGCTCGGTGAGTAGCCGCCGACCCGATCGGGTACGTCTTCGAACGCGAAGCCTGCTGTGAGTCCCACCGTGTCGCGGGGAGTGCCGATGACGACCGGAGAAGCCATGGACCGCTGGGGAGCCGGCGTCATCCCGTACGCGGAAATGGGTTACTGGCAACCCGATTACGTCGTGAAACCGTCGGACATTCTGGCGGCCTTCCGGATCACCCCGCAGCAGGGCGTGCCCGCCGAGGAGGCCGGGGCAGCCGTCGCCGGTGAATCGTCCACCGCCACGTGGACGGTGGTGTGGACCGACCGGCTCACCGCGTACGAGCGCTACCAGGGCAAGTGTTTCCGCGTCGACCCGGTGCCCGGCAAGAGCGGGGAGTACATCGCCTACGTCGCCTACGACATCGACCTGTTCGAGGAGGGGTCGATCGCCAACCTCACCTCCTCGATCATCGGGAACGTGTTCGGCTTCAAGGCCCTGCGTGCGTTGCGGCTGGAGGACATGCGGATCCCGCCGCACTACACGAAGACGTTCCAGGGACCTGCACACGGCATCGTGATGGAACGCGAGTACCTCAACAAGTACGGCCGCCCGCTGCTCGGTGCCACCGTGAAGCCGAAGCTCGGCCTCTCCGCCCGCAACTACGGCCGGGTGGTGTACGAGGCACTGCGCGGCGGACTGGACTTCACCAAGGACGACGAGAACATCAACTCCCAGCCGTTCATGCGCTGGCGGGACCGCTATCTGTTCTGCATGGAGGGCGTCACCCGCGCGGAGGCCGAGACCGGCGAGATCAAGGGGCACTACCTCAACGTCACCGCGGCGACGATGGAGGACATGTACGAGCGGGCGGAGTTCGCCCGCGACCTCGGCAGCGTCATCGTGATGATCGACCTCACCATCGGCTACACCGCGATCCAGTCGATGGCCAACTGGGCGCGGCGCAACGGCATGTTGCTGCACCTGCACCGGGCCGGGCACTCGACCTACACCCGGCAGAAGTCCCACGGGGTGAGCTTCCGGGTGATCGCCAAGTGGATGCGGCTGGCCGGCGTCGACCACATCCACGCCGGCACCGTGGTCGGCAAGCTGGAGGGCGATCCCAACACCGTCGCCGGTTTCTACGACACGTTGCGGGCCAACACGCTGGAACCCGATCCGACGAAGGGCCTGTACTTCGAACAGGACTGGCTGTCGCTGCCCGGGGTGATGCCGGTCGCCTCCGGTGGAATCCACGCCGGGCAGATGCACCAGCTGCTGCACTTCCTCGGCGAGGACGTCGTACTCCAGTTCGGCGGCGGCACGATCGGCCACCCGATGGGGATCGCGGCCGGCGCCACCGCCAACCGGGTCGCGCTGGAGGCGATGATCAAGGCCCGCAACGAGGGCCGCGACTACCTCCGCGAGGGCGAGGACATCCTGCGGGCCGCCGCGCGACAGAGCCGCGAGCTCGACGTCGCGCTGTCCACGTGGGGCGACGTCACCTTCAACTACGAGTCGACCGACACCCCGGACGTCCTCGAGACGCCGACGTCGATCTAGGAACCGCCAGGCCGATCTAGGACGGACCGCATGCGGATCACCCAGGGCACCTTCTCCTATCTTCCCGACCTCACCGACCCCGAGATCGAGAGGCAGATCCAGTACGCCCTCGACCAGGGCTGGTCGCTCGCGGTCGAGTTCACCGACGACCCGCATCCGCGCAACCACTACTGGGACATGTGGGGGCTGCCGATGTTCGACCTGCGCGACGCGGGCGGCGTGCTGTACGAGGTGAACGAGTGCCGGCGGGCGTACCCGGCGCGCTACATCCGGGTGAACGCCTACGACGCCACGCACGAACGCCAGACCACCGCGTTGTCGTTCATCGTCAACCGGCCGGCCGTCGAGCCCGGCTTCCGGGTGGTGCGCGAGGCGGGTCCGGACCGGCGGCTGCGCTACACGGTCGAGGCGTACGCCGCGGACCGGCCGGCGGGCGACCGCTACCCCAACGGCGACCACCCCGACGGCGACAGCGCCACGTGAACCGTGACGTGAGCGGGCCGGCGTGAGCGGGGCGACGTGAGCGGGGCGGACGAGCGGCGGCGCGGGTTCGGGATGCCGACGCCCGGCCGAGGCGACGGTGGGTCCCCGGCGCACGACGAGGCCTCCGCCGAGGCGACCATCGAGCGGCCACCTGTGGACGTTCCGCCCCCGAACGCTCTGCCCGCGGACGCGTCGGTCGACCTCACCGCCGAACGCCGGGCGGCAGGCATCGACGCCGTCCTGGACGCTCTGGACGCCGAGCTGGTCGGGCTGCGCCAGGTGAAGACCCGCGTCCGCGAGCTCGCCGCACTGCTGCTGGTGGACCGGGTACGCCAGCGGTTCGCGCTGACCTCGTCCCGGCCGAGCCTCCACATGTCGTTCACCGGAAGTCCCGGCACCGGCAAGACGACGGTGGCCCTGCGGATGGCCGAACTCCTGCACCGGTTGGGCTGCATCGACCGCGGTCACCTGGTCGCGGTCACCCGGGACGACCTGGTGGGCCAGTACGTCGGGCACACCGCGCCGAAGACCAAGGAGGTGATCAAGCGCGCCATGGGCGGCGTGTTGTTCATCGACGAGGCGTACTACCTCTACCGGGCCGAGAACGAACGCGACTACGGCCAGGAGGCGATCGAGATCCTCCTGCAGGTGATGGAGAGCCAGCGCGACCGGCTGGTGGTGATCCTCGCCGGCTACAAGGACCGGATGGACTCCTTCTTCGCCTCCAACCCGGGGATGAGTTCGCGGATCGCCCACCACCTCGAATTCCCCGACTACGACCTGGACGAGCTGGCGGCGATCGCCCGGCTGATGCTGGCCCAGGAGCACTACGAGTTCACCCCGGACGCCGAGCGGACGTTCCGCGACTACCTGCAGCGCCGCATGCGGCAGCCGCGGTTCGCCAACGCACGCAGCGTTCGCAACGCGCTCGAACGTGCCCGGCTGCGGCAGGCCAACCGGCTGCTCGACGCCACCGGGCGCACCTGGCACCGGGAGGACCTGATGCGGTTCGAGCCGGAGGACATCCTCGCCAGCCGGGTGTTCACGCAGTGACCGGCGTACGCGTCAACGTCACCTTGCCCTTCGTACGGCCCGCAGCGCACAGCGTCACTGACCGGCGGCGTCGCGGATCCCGCGCGCTGCCAGCAGGTGGTAGAGCAACAGCAACTGCGTGATGGCCAGCGGCTCGCTGCGTTCGCCGTTGCCGATGTCGCCCAGCGTCTCCGGCGGGACGCCCGCGTCGACGCCGAGTTGCGCCCACAGCACCTTCTCCACGATCCGGCTCTCCTCGCGCGGGACGTAGCCGTGGATGTGGAGTACGTCGACAGGCCGACCTTCGTCGCGGCACAGCCGAAGGTGGATCGCCCGCTGGTCGCGTTCGGCCAGCGAGCCGCTCAGGTCCGGGTGACGGATCGTGGGACGCAACATGAGCTCGGCCGACAACGGCGTACCCGGCGGGTCGTCCCGCCCGGCGACCGGAGCGAACCGCACCACGATGTCGGCGAACGCGCGTTGCGGGCGGATGTAGGCCGCCGACTCCGGCTCCCGGTCGACGAGTTCGGCCAGCACCTGGTCGGCGGTGTAGCCGCGCCTGCTGGTGTCCCGGCGTACCTTCCACTGCCGGCGGATCTCCTCGGGCGGGTCGAGGTAGGCGGTGATGTCGAAGCAGGCCCGCATCAGCCGGGTGTGCAACGGCAGCAGGCCCTCCACGATGACGAACTCCTTCGGCCGCACGAGCATCGGCCGGGTGAGCTCGCCGGTGGAGTGGTCGTAGACCGGCTTGAGGATCGGCTGCCCGGTGGCCAGCAACTGCAGGTGCTGCTCGATGATCTCGACGTAGTTGCAGTCCGGATGCAGCGCGGTGAACGGCTTGGATCGGCGTTCCACCCGGTCGTAACGGTGATAGTCGTCGACGCAGATCGTGGTCACCCGGTCCGGGCCGAGCGCGTCGGCGAGCCCCTTGGTGAGCGTGGTCTTCCCGGCCGCGCTGTCACCGGCGATCCCGATCATGATCGGCTGTCGCACCGGCGCCTGGTCGTCGCGGACTCGGTGCATCCGGATCAGCTTGTGCGGCATGTCCTTTCCCTCCCCTCAGCGAACGGACGTGTCGCCACCGCCGGGACATGCCGCCAGTCAGTGCGTTCGACCCGGGGACCCGCACCATGTCCGCATAGCGACACGGGGTCCCTTCGTCCGCCTGCCCGAAACCGTAGGGCGGGCCGGGCGCGGGCGGCATCCCCCCGCCGAGGGGCGGCCGGGGTGAGGACCGTGGGCGCCGCGGGCGGGTGCCGCCGAGTGAACGCGAAAGGTCCCTGGTGCCCGGTGCCGGCAGTCCCGGTGACCCCGGACCACCGGCTGCGGAGCCGAGGTCACTCCTACCCTCGGTGCATGGACAGCCGAGCCGGGGGCGGCAGTCGAACCGTACGCGGGCGGGCGAATCCGCCCGGGCGTACCAAACCGCAGTCCACACAGGAGTCGAAGGCGGAATCCAAGCCGGAATCCAGGCAGGCAGCCCAGAACAGGCAGGCGGCGAACGGCCGGCCGCTGCGGATCATCCTGGTCGACGACCACGAGATGGTCCTGGAAGGGCTGAAGGCACTGCTCGCCCGGTTTCGCGGCCGGGTGCGGATCGTGGCGCAGTCGGTGAGCGCGGACGCGGCCGAGCCGATGGTCGCGGCACTCGACCCGGACCTCGTGGTCTCCGACGTACGCCTGCGGGGATCGGTGAGCGGGCTGGACCTGTGCCGGCGCCTGGTCGAGACCACGCCCGGTCGCCGGGTGGTGCTGCTCAGCGCGTACGACGACGAGCAGTACCTCTTCCAGGCGCTGCGCGCCGGCGCGGCCGGTTACCTGCTGAAGTCCATCGACCGGGAGGAACTCGTCCGGATGCTGGAGCGGGCCGCGCGCGGGGAGACCGTGGTCGACCCGAGCATGGCCGGCCGGGCGGTCGCGTCCGCGGCACGGCTGCAGGCCGGGGAGTTCTGGCCGGGCGCGCACCTGGGGCTCAGCCAGCGCGAGAGCGAGGTGCTCGGATTCCTCGTCGCCGGGCTGTCCAACCGGGCCATCGCCGGCAAGCTCGTCCTGGGCGAGGAGACGGTGAAGACGCACGTCCGTTCCATCTTCCGCAAGCTGTCGGTGAACGACCGGGCCGGCGCGGTCGCGGTCGCCCTGCGCGAGGGGATCTTCCGGTGACCGGCCGCGCACTCGGCCTGCCCGACGCGGCGTCGGAGAACGCCCTGCTGGTCGGCATCATCGAGGCCATCTCGGCCGGCCCCGAACTCGAGCTGCTGGCCGCCCGGGTCGCTCCCCTGATCGTCGCCGCGACGGCCACCGACGAGTGCTTCGTGCACGTCCTCGACGACACCGAACAGTCGCTGACGCTGACGGGTGCGACCCCGCCGTTCGACCAGGAGGTGGGGCGGGTCCGGCTGCGGCTCGGCGAAGGTGTCACCGGCTGGGCCGCCAGCCGGCGCGAGCCCGTCGTCATCGTGGAGGGCAAGGCGAACGACCCGCGCTACCGCTACTTTCCGGAGCTGCGCGGTGAGGAGTACACGTCGATGGTGTCGGTGCCGATGGCGAGCTCGCCCGGCGGGCTGGTCGGCGTACTCAACGTGCACACCCGGCAGCGACGGGAGTTCACCGAGGCCGACGTACGACTGCTGACCTCGATCGGCAGCCTCATCGCGGGCGCGGTGCACCAGGCCCGGCTGCACCGCCGGCTGGCCGCCCGCGAACGCGCGCACGAGCGGTTCGCCGAACAGGCGGTCGCCGCCCAGGAGGCCGAACGCCGCCGGCTGGCCGCCGACATCCACGACGGCATCACCCAGCGGCTGTGCAGTCTGCGGTTCCACCTGGACGCGGCGGCGGAGGCGCTGACGGAGGAGCCGGCGTTCGCGACCGAACAACTCGTCCTGTCCCGGCGGCTCACCCACCTGGCGATCGACGATGCCAGGGCGGCCATCAACGGACTACGCCCGCCGGTGCTGGACGACCTCGGCCTGGCCGACAGCCTGGCCAGCCTTGCCCGCGCCGTCGCCGGAGTCGACGTGCTCGTCGAGGTGGACCGGTGCGCGCTGCCCGAGCACGTCGAGATCGCGTTGTACCGGATCGCGCAGGAGGCGTTCCAGAACGTCGTGAAACACGCCGGGGCGAGCAACGTCCGGCTGAGCCTGCGGCGTTCGGGACCGGAGGTGTCGCTGGAGGTCAGCGACGACGGGCGGGGCTTCGAGCTGCTCGCCGACGACCCGCCCGCGGCCACAGTCGGACCCGACGGCGGCGGCTACGGCCTGGGCAGCATGGCCGAGCGCGCCGAACTCATCGGCGGACGGCTCGACGTCCGGTCCGTGCCCGGCCGGGGCACCACCGTCCTCGCCCGGGCAGCCGTCCAGCCGCAGTAGGGGTCCGGGGGTCCGGGGGCCCGGCCGCGGCCGGGCGGGACGGTCAGTCGCCGTAGGGCCGGGCGTCGCGGCCGGCCCGCAGGGTGAAGGCCCACCAGGCGAGCTGGTCCAGCAGCACCTTCGCGGCGAGTTCGACCGCGCCCGGTTCGATCGGCTCGCCCTCGCTGTCGAACCTCGTCCGTGCCTGGTGGAAGCTCACCGTCTCCCGCACGGTCACGGCGTGGAGTTCGGCGAAGACCTGGCGAAGCTGCTCGGCCGCGCGCAGGCCGCCGGACACACCGCCGTACGTCACGAAGCCGACCGGCTTGGCCCGCCACTCGACCCGGACGGTGTCGATCGCGGTCTTCAGCGGGCCCGGGTAGCCGTGGTTGTACTCCGGCACGATCACGACGTACGCGTCCGCGGCGCCGATGCGCTCGGTGAACCCGCTGCCGTCCCGCGGCATGCCGTGGTCGGTGAAGTCGGCGAGGTCGAGGACGTCCACCACGACGTCGCCGCGGCGTTCGACCTGACCGAGGAACCAGTTCGCGACCACCGGCGCGAACCTGCCCTCCCGTACGCTGCCGACGATCACCGCGAGCTGGAACTGGCCTTCTGGCACAGGGATTCCCTTCGGATCGGCTCGGGCACCCGGTCCGGAGGGCGCCCGACAACCAACCTAAGACCTGAAGTAATGTTCAGATCAACGTCGAGCGGTCCGTGGAGGTGGCCAACTTGGACGGAGTGCCCTGGGACCAGAAGGAACTCTCGGTCGGACAGCTCGCCGAGCGCAGCGGGGTGGCCGTGTCCGCGCTGCACTTCTACGAACGCCAGCAGCTGATCACCAGCAGGCGCACCAGCGGAAACCAGCGCCGCTACCGCCGCGACACCCTGCGCAGGATCGCGCTGATCCGGGTGGCCCAGCGGGTCGGCATCCCGCTCGCCGACATCCGCGCCGCGCTGGCCGAGCTACCCGACGGGCGTACGCCGAACCGCGAGGACTGGGCCCGGCTGGCGCGGCGCTGGCGGGCCGAACTCGACGAACGCATCCACCGGCTGACGCAACTGCGGGACGAGTTCGCCGACTGCGTGGGCTGTGGGTGCCTGTCGCTGGACCGGTGCGTCCTGGCCAACCCGTACGACCGGCTGTCCGATCACGGCCCCGGGCCACGCCGCGTTCTCGAGTCCTGACCAGGCCTGATCCCCGCGGAAATTCCGTGGCGCTCGCCGTGCGCGCCTTGCAGGCTTGGCGCTCATGGACACCCTGATGCGGCGATGGTGGACCGAAGACCCGGCCAACCCGGACGTCACCAGCGCCGACGATCCGGACGTACGCCGGTTGCTGCGCACCGTCGCACCCGGGTCGGCGGCGACCGACCTCGGCGGCTGCTTCAGTCTCAACCTGCATCTGCACGACCTCGGACAGGTGCTCCGGGTGCAGCAACCGTTCGTGTCGCGCGACCGGGTGCTCGCGATGCGTGAGATACGCCGGAGGCTGGTCGCACACGGACTGCTCGCCGCCGAGCCGGTGCGCTGGCGCGACCGGGAGCTGCTCACCTGCCGTGGCCGCTGGGCCGAGCTGGAAACCTTCGTCCCACACGCGAAACCCGAGGCGACGTGGGAGTCGTACCGCTGGATGTACCGCGCGATGGGCGAACTGCACCGCGCGCTCCGGGATGTCAACGCGACCTTGCCCAGGCCGATGGTGGCGACGTACGCCCCGCCGAGCTCGCTGCGCCGGTGGCTCGCCGTCACCGAGGCCGCGGTGCGGCACGATCCGGGAGCGAGTGACGTCACCGCGTCGCTGCGCCGGATGCTGGCGAAGCTGCGTACGCAGTGGGTGCCGGCGACAGCACTGCCCAACCAGGTGGTGCACGGCGACGTACGCCTGGGCAACGTCGGGTTGGCGCCGAGCGGTGAGTCGGTCTACCTGGACTTCGGATTCGCCGCGAACCGCCCGCGGGTGCACGACCTCGCGTACTCGCTGGCGTGGGTCATCCTGCGGCCGGACTCGTCGGGATCCGGGGAGACCTTCGACTGGTCGATGCTGCCCAGGTTGCTGGGCGAGTACGAGGAGGGCGCGCGGACCCGGCTCACGCCGCTCGAACGCCAGGCGCTGGGGCCGTACGTCGCGACGGTGCCGATGTACCACGCCGCGATGGCGGGGTACGACACCGACCCGATCGCCAAGCTGCGCGAGGAGACCGGCTTCCTGCGGATCGCCTCGTGGCTGCTGGACAACCCCGAAGCCACCCGCGGGTGAGCTCTCGATCGCCGGTCAGGGGTGGGAGCCGGCGACCGACAGGTCGGCGAGTCCAGCCTGACCACGGTGCCAGTCCCCGACGAGCACCGACACGTAGTGCGCGGACGCGGAGAACGCGAAGGACCTGGCGTGCTGCCCGTCCGAGGTGTCGGCCACCCGCGTCCAGGTGGTCCCGTCGGTGGACACCTCGATCGCGTACGAAGGGACGGTCGCGGAGGTCCACCGCACCGTCGCACCCCGCACGTCCTCGTCCGCGCCGAGGTTGACGACCAGCCGCCGGTCGCCGGCACCGGGAACCCACGCCGTACGCGCGTCGGCGTCCACCGCGCGGTCGGGGTCGCTCATCCCGGGCGGCAACGGCGAGGAGGGATAGGTGATCCGGTCCCGGGCCAGGTCTGTCGTCGGCGTCAGGACTCCGGTCCGGAAGCGCACCTCCCGGGACCGGCCACTCGGCACGCTGACGGCCGAACGCTCACCGGTCGACACCGACGTCAACATCATCTTGACAGCGGGGCTGCCCGCCGGATTCGTCAACCGGACAAGGTGGGAGTCGACCACTTCCGCGACCAGACCGGCAGGCACCTGCTCACCCGACTGGGGCGCCGAGAGGCGGAAGCGCGGCGCCTGCACGGCTGCCGTACCCGCGGCCAGGCCGACGTCGTACGTCAGACCGGTCGTGGTCGTCACCTGCCGGCCGAGGTAGAGCGTGCGGGCGTTGCCACCCTGCGGCACCGTCAAGGCCACCTTGTCGACGGGAACCGAACCCAGGTTGAACAGACTCAGGTAGCCGTCGCTCGACGCCGAACGCACAGCAGCTGGGCCACCGGAGGGCTGCGGTGCTGCGGCCAGCCGGGCGGTCTGTTCCGCCGGCTGCGCCGGGAAACCCTGTACGACCATGCCCGCGGCGCCGCTCGCCGGACCGTGGGACAACGCGACACCGGTCGGCGAGACCGCGATCGGGTTCGTGCTGCCCCGGACGACGAAGCCGGCGCGCCCGTCGACGTTCAGCCACGACCTGCCCACGTCCTGCCACCTCGGAACGCTCGTCACCGTACCCCAGTTCTGCCCGTCGTCGGAGACCTCGATCCGGTAGCTGATCGGCCAGGCGTCCTCCTGCCACTGGATCGTCACGCGGGACACCGTTCGCGAGGCGCCCAGGTCGACCGCGAACCAGCCCTTCATCGTCGGGCGTTCGGCAGCGGAGTTCGCCCATCGGGTGGCCGGGTCGCCGTCGACCGCCTTCGCCGGCACCGACGCCTCGCCGTAGCTGGAGGACGCGGTGGCCGGCTGGTTCAGCGCCAGGTTTGCCTCCGAGGAGGGCCCGCGCACCTCGAACTCGTACATCGAGTATCCCCACTGCGAAGCGGCCTGCACCCCCGTCATCCGCACGTAGCGCGCCTGCGTCGGGACGAAGGCAAGTTGCTCGGTCCCGCCGCCACCGAGCCCGTCCGGCGCCAGCGTCGTGCTCCCGGTCGATGTGGTGAACGTCCGGGCGCCGTCCAGCCCGGGCACCCCGGGCATGTCGAGGTTGCGCAACCGCAGCGACCCCTCGTCGTCGCCGGTCCCGGTGGTGGCGTAGACGACCGAGCCGTTCGGGAGCGTGGTGTAGCCCGCGTAGGAATCACCCCGCCGCACGACGGTCGCGGTCGCGTCCACGCCGTCGCGCAGCCGTGTGTACGAACGCGAGGTGTGTTCGTCCACCGCGGTCACCGACGGCAGGAACGACGGCGCCTTGGCGCTCACGTCGAACAGCCAGTCGTCGTGCTGCGGGAGGTACGCGAACTTCACGTACCCCGGCTTGGTCACCGCCGACATCAGCGCCGCCGGTGACTGCTGGTTGACCAGGCCGGGCACGTCGCCGAAGTCGGTGACCTTCGACGCCCGCGCGAAGTACTCCTGCTCACTCACCGGCGCCACGTCGCCGGCCAGGTGCGCGCGCCAGTAGTGCAGGAGGTACGACATGGCGACCTCGGCCCGCGCCTCCGTCTCGTACCCCGTCCCCCGCCGGAACTTCACCAGCATCCCCGCCGGCGGGTACTCCACGTACGGACCGAGCCGGGCGGCGAGCATGCGCTCGGCCCGGGCCGCCATCCGGTCGCCGGTGACCATGGCGCGGTAGGTCAACGGGATCAGGCTGCGTCCGTAGAAGTGCACGCGGTCGCCGACCATCAGCTCGGCCGGCACCCCGGCGTCGGTGCCCAACTGGTTCAGCACACCCAGGATCTCGTCGTTGCTGGGCAGCGTCTGCTGACTGACCGGGACCGGCTGCCCGGCGATGAGGTACTGCACGACGTTACGGCCGGGGTAGGTGGCGGCCGACTGCTGGTACATGCCGTTCCAGCCACCGTGGTTCTCACTGGTGAAGGTGTCGAAGATGTTCTGTGCCCCCGTCCACTCCGACACGGGTTTGCCCTCGACCACCGTCGGGTTCACCCGGTCGGCGACCGGGAGGCCGTCCATGTTCAGGGTCCAGCGGTTCAGCCACTCCCGCCAGTGCGCCTGGTCGGCGTCGCCTGGAAGGAACGCGTCGGCGGCGGCCAGCATCATCGTGCGGGCGCCCATCTCCTCCAACTTGGTGTCGCCGACGTACCCGCCTCGCAGGCCGTTGGTGGTGCCGCCCTCCCGGTCGGGGTCGCCGGGTTCGGCGCCCACGTCCACGAGGTAACCCGCCTCCCCACGCAGGATGGTGTCGACACCGGCGCGGGTACGGTCGTCGAGGTCGGCCCACATCAGGTGCGCGGCGGCGACGAGGTACGCCTCCATGGTCGCGTCCCAGTAGATCCGCGCGCCCCACGTCCCGTGCGCGGGGTCGACGAACCTGTTCGCGGCGACGGCGGCCTCGAGACCGCGGATCGTGTGATCGCGCAGCACCTCGTGGGAGACCCCGGCCACGGACGCGTCGTACGTCCCGAACCTCAGCAGGACGGCGTTGCCGAGGACGCCCACGACGTCCCAGTTCTCGATGCCGTACGTGCCCTGCTCGGCGTTCCAGGTGCTCTCCTGGAAGCGGGTGTTGCGCAGCAGCAGGTGGTAGTACGTACGAGCGAGGTCGTCCTCGGACCCGCTCGGCAAGGTCGAGGCGGTCGCGGCGGTCGCGGCGGTCGCGGCGGACGCGGCGGACGAGGTGATGGAGCCGGTCGAGGTGGTGGCGCCGGAGGCCGGCCGCACGCGGGTGGCGGCACCGAGCGGTACCACGAGGGCCAACGCGACGACGGCGACCGCGAGACGGGCGAGACGACTCATGCGGATCCCTTCCGCCACCCGGGCGTACCACCAGGACGTACGCGCCGGGCGCTCAGGATTGGGAGAGCGCTTGCCGAGCAGACGCGATCGTAACCAGTGGCGTACCAAAATAAGTCGTACTTCTTGCCCGAATGGACAAATCTGGCCGCGGGCCGACCCGACCGGCCCGACCTCACCGGTTGCGCATCGACCCGCGGCCGGGAATCACTCGCCGTTGAAGTCGGCGATGGCCGCCTCCCACTGCTCCAGCGCGCGTTCGACGGTGCTGCGCGAACCCGACGGCAGCCAGTGGTTGGCCCGCTTGATGCCGGCCTCCTGCATGCGTTCGAGCACTGCCGGGTCGGCCGGCGCGGAGAGCATCTGCACCGCGACCGGGCGCTCGGCGCGGTTGCGCAGCTCGGCGACCCGACCGAAGATCGCGTCGCCGGAGTAGTTGGGGAACCACTCGTCGCCGAAGGTCAGCACCCGGTCCAGGACGGTCGGGCCGTCGCCGCCGACGAGCACCGGCGGGTATGGACGCTGCGCCGGCTTGGGGTAGGACCAGATGCGGTCGAACGTCACGAATCGTCCGGCGTACGACGCCTCCTCTTCGGTCCAGATCGCCTGCATCGCCTCGACGCGCTCGCGCAGGACGGCCATCCGCTGCTTCGGGTCGGTGCCGTGGTGGCGCATCTCCTCGCGGTTCCAACCCGCGCCCACGCCGAACTCGAAACGGCCACCGGACAGGTGGTCGATGCTGGCGACCTCCTTCGCGGTCACGATCGGGTCGCGCTCGATGACCAGGCACACGCCGCTGCCGATGCGCAGGCTCGACGTCGCCTCGGCAGCCGCGGTCAGCGCGACGAACAGGTCGTAGCAGTGCCAGTACTTCGTCGGCAGCGGCTCACCTGCCGGATACGGCGACTCGCGGCTGGCCGGGATGTGCGTGTGCTCGGCGAAGTAGACGGCGCTCTGGCCGCGCTCCTCGAGCATCCGCGCCAGGGGGCCGGGTCGCATGGCGTCATGTGTCGGGAAGTAACCCACTCCGAAGTCCACCTGATCTCGATACCCCGTGGGGCCGGTCGCATGTGTGCGGACACGCCGGTGTTTCCCGGCCCCGATCACTCCCGGACGCGGGCGTCGACCGTGGATCCGACGCAGGAAGCGACACGGAAACCGGGTGGACACGCCTGCGAAGATCGTCGGGGTCCGCGGCGATCGGGCGGGCACGAGTCGAGAAGGCCACAGGAGATCTGCCGATGACCAGGGTTGACGCGTTCCGCGCTGCTGTGGACGCTTCGGTGTACTCGGTTCGACGCGCCTGGGGTTACGCTCCGACCTGGCTGCTGAGGGTGATCGTCGGTTACCTGGTACTGGCAGTCACCCCCGCCGCCCAGGTGCTCGTGGTTTCCTGGCTCGTCGAGACATCAGGGGGTACGCCGCGCGAGTTCGTCCCCCCGCTCGTGGTGCTGACCGTCCTGCTCGGTCTCGGGCAGGCGATGGAGCAGAACACGAACCTGATCGGTCAGCGGACGGCGAACCGTCTACGTGCCCGCTATCAGGACGAGCTCATGCGGGCGGTTGCAGCGCTTCCGCCGCAACGCGTCGGCCAGGCGCAGACCAATGCGACCATTCAGGGCTGCCGTAGTTCACTGCCCGACCTGGGCAGGTTGGCGAGCTCGGTGGTGGCGTCGGCGGGCGCACTCGTCACCGCCGCCGCGCTGTGCGTGTCGGTCTGGAGGATCAGCCCCGTCGCGGGCGTCCTGGTGGTCGCCGCGCTCCTTCCCAACCTGCTGGTGTTCGCCTGGGACGCCAAGATGCAGGACGCGGCGTTCGTTCCGTACGGGGAGTGGGAGAGGCGTTCGGAGTACGCCGTCGAGCAACTGGTCGGGCAACGCACGGCCACCGAACTGGCGACCCTCGGCTCAGGTGCCGTCGTGGCGGAGGTGGCCGACACTCGCCGCAGGACGGCCAATGCGATTCTCGACCGCATCCTTGTTCTGCTCACGCGTACCGGGACCATTTCCGGTGGCGGCACCGCGATATTGCTGGGCGGAGCGCTGGCCGGCGTGGTCGTGGGAGGATCCGGAGGCGCGGGAATCGCCGCGGGAATCGTCGGCGTTCTGTCCGGAGTGGCGGCCACCAGGTCCGCGGGGTTTTCCTTCGGCGACCTGATCTCGTTCGCCCCGAAGGTCCGCGCATACCGTCAGTTCGTGGAGTCTGTTTCACACTCGGTGGACACCCAGATCCGATCCGACGCCCAGAGCGTCGACGCGCGCCGTCTGACCGTCACCTATCCGGGCTCGACCGAGCCGGCGATCAGGGAACTCTCGTTCTCTGCGGAGAAGGGCCAGATCATTGCGCTCGTCGGAGTGAACGGTGCGGGTAAGACGACCGCGATCAACACGGTTCTCGGACTCCTCGAACCCGATGCCGGAGTGGTCGCGGTCGACGGCGTGGACGCCACAGCCCTGCCGCTGGCGGCACGTCTCGGCTACTTCGGACTGCTCACGCAGGAGTTCGGCCGCTACGAATTCACTGTCCGGGACACCATCAGAATCGGCCGACCGGACGGTAAGGCGACCGACGACGAGATCTGGCAGGCCCTCGACTCCGCTCACGCCGGAGATTTCGTCCGAAGGTTGGGCGACGGACTCGACACCCAACTCGGCTCGCAGTTCGGAGGGGTCGGCCTCTCGGGCGGTCAGTGGCAACGACTCGCCCTCGCGCGCATCTACCTGCGCGACGCTCCGATCTGGATTCTCGACGAACCCACGTCAGCCATCGACGCGGAGGCGGAGCAGCAGATCTTTGCCGAGCTACAGCGGACCAGATCCGACCGGATCACGATCGTCGTTTCGCACCGTGCGTGGACCCTCAAAGGCATGGACCACATCTACGTCCTGGACGAAGGTCGGATCGTCGAACACGGAACCTACGAGCAGCTGATCACCCAGCAGCGTCGCTTTTCGCAGATCTTCGCGGAGCAGGTCGCCTGACCGTCCGTGCGGGTCGCCTACCGCTGCCGCCGATCGGGTCGGCTTGACGAGCTGACATTCCATGCACACAATGTCAGCATGTCGAAGCGAGCGCCGAGCAGGAAGACGTCCGAGACGGAGCGGGGCCCGGAGACCGGGCCGGCGGGTGACCGGAGTGCCGGCGACGACTCCGAGGACGCGCGGCTCGACCCGATCCTGACCGCGGCCTACACCTGCTTCACCCGGCACGGTGTGCGCCGCACGACGATGGACGACATCGCCCGGGAGGCCGGGATGTCCCGCCCGGCGGTCTACCAGTACGTCCGCAACAAGGAGGACGTGTTTCGCCGGCTCACCCGCCGGCTGCTCGCGCAGACCCTGGCCGACGCCCGCGCCGGGCTGGAGTCCAAGGACGAGCTCGCCGACCAGCTGACGTCCGCCCTGGAGGCGAAGCTCCGGCTGACGCTGCGGTTGTGGCAGGACAGCCCGGCACATGCCGCCGAGCTGCTGAGCGTGGACGCCCGCACGTCGGCCGATCTGATCAGCGAGTACGAGCAGGCGATGCGTGACCTGCTCGCCGGCGCGGCCGGTCGTGTCGTGCCGCCCAGGGCCGACGCCGAGGAGTTCGCGGACCTGCTGCTCGCGTTCACCCGGGGCCTGGAGGCCGACCTTTCCGACCACGCCACCCCGGTCCGGCGACTACGTCACGGGGTGCAGTTGTTCGTCGCGGGACTGGACCACGCCCGCACCAACCCTCTGGAGTCCGTATGACAACCCCGTCCGAGCACACCGCCGGCTCCGGCCGGGCCGCCGACGCGAAAACCACGGCGGTACTGATCACCGGAACTTCCTCCGGCATCGGCCGGGCCGCCGCGCTCCGGCTGGCCCGCCGCCCCGATCTGACCGTCTACGCCACCGCCCGGCGCACCGACTCCATCGCCGACCTCGCCGCCGCCGGCGCCCACGTGCTCGCCCTCGACGTGACCGACGAGGCCTCGATGCGGGCCGCCGTCGAGGAGGTCGAGGCCGCACACGGGTTCGTCGGCGCGCTGGTCAACAACGCCGGCTACGGCGCCTACGGCACCGTCGAGGAGACCGACCTGGACGCCGTGCGACGGCAGTTCGAGACCAACGTCTTCGGGCTGGCCCGGATGGCCCAGCTCGTCCTGCCGGGCATGCGGCGCGCGGGTCGCGGCCGGATCGTCAACGTCGGCTCGATGGGCGGCCGGCTGGTCTTCCCGGTCGGAGGCTACTACCACGCCAGCAAGTACGCCGTGGAGGCGCTGACCGACGCGCTGCGGTTCGAGGCCGCGCCGTTCGGGGTCCGGGTGAGCCTGGTCGAGCCGGGCCTGATCCGCACCGGCTTCGCCGCCACCGCGTCGGGAAATCTCGCCGGGCAGGCCGCGCCGTCCGGGCCTTACTCCGCGCTCAACCAGTCCGCCGAACACCAGATGGCGCAGGGCTACCGCTCTCCTCTGCTGTCGGCGCGGCCCGAGGCGGTGGCCCGGGTGATCGACCACGCGGTCACCAACTCCCGGCCGCGCACCCGTTACGTCGTCACCCCCGCGGCCAAGCTGCTCGTGCACACCCGGCGACTGCTCGGCGGGCGGGCGTTCGACGCCATCCTCCGCACGCAGTTCCGCACGGCCTGAGGCTGCTCCGGTGGCGGCCCAGGCGTCAGGCGCGACGCAGGCGGACGGCGGTGAGCTTGTACTCCGGGCAGGACGTCACCTCGTCCACCTCGGAGGAGGTGAGGAGGTTCGCCGGCACGTCCGGGAAGGCGAACGTCAGGAACACCTCGCCCACCGCCACCTCGTCGGTCACCCGGGCCGGAGCGGTCACCATGCCCCGCCGGCTGGTGATCTCCACCGGGTCGCCCTCGCCGACGCCCAGCCGCCTCGCGTCGTCGGGGTGGAGGTCGAGGTGTTCGCCGGGCACCAGCGCCAGGTTCGGCGTACGCCGCGTCATCGTTCCGCTGTTGTAGTGCACCAGCCGCCGGCCGGTGATCAGGGCGTAGGGGAAGTCGGCGTCGGGCGGCTCGCCGGGTGGCAGCCACGGGCGGGCCGCGAGGTGCGCGCGCCCGTCCGGAGTGGCGAACGCCGTTCCGTACAACCTCGCCTCGCCCGGGTCGTCGAGTCTCCGGCACGGCCAGTGCAGCGCACCCTCCCGGTCGAGGCGTTCGTGGGAGATGCCGGCGAACACCGGGGTGAGCTCGGCACACTCGGCCAGCGCGGCGGCCGGATCGGAGCAGCCGAGATCGACGCCGAGCGCGTCGCCGACGGCCCGCAGCACGTCGAAGTCGGTGTACGCCTGGCCGGGCGGGTCGAGCGCCGGCCGGACCCGCTGAAACCGCCGGTCGAAGTTGACGAACGTGCCGTCCTTCTCCAGAAACGAGCTGCCCGGCAGCACCACGTCGGCGACCTGCGCGGTGGCGGACGGGAAGATCTCCTGGCTCACCACGAAGTCGCACGCGTCGAGTGCCGCGCGGACGTGCCCGGAGTTGGGGTCGGTCGCCAGGATGTCCTCGCCGAACACATACATCGCCCGCACCCGCCCGGCCAGAGCGGCGTCGAACATCTCCGGAATCCGCAAGCCCGGCCGTTCGGGTACCGGCGTCCCCCACGCCGCCGCGAACCTCTCACGTACCAGCGGGTCGTCGACCCGCTGGTAGCCCGGTAGCACGTCGGGCAGCGCGCCCATGTCGGAGGCGCCCTGCACGTTGTTCTGGCCCCGCAGCGGGCTGACGCCCATTCCGTGCGGGGTCCCGACCGCGCCGCGCAGGATCGCGAGGTTGGCGAGGGTGCGTACTCCGTCGGTGCCGTGCACGTGTTCGGTGATGCCGAGCCCGTAGACGATCGCCGGCCGCCGCGCGGTGCCGTACGCCTCGGCGGCCGCGGCCAGCGCGTCCGGCGGGACGCCGCTCAGGTCGGCCACGCGGTCGGGCGGGTAGTCGGCCAGCAGTTCCCGCAGTTCCTCGACCCCGTCCGCGCGGGCCGCGAGAAACTCCTCGTCCACGAAGCCGCGGTCGAGAAGCAGCCGGGCAAGTCCGTTGAACACCGCCACGTTCGACCCGGGCCGACCGCGCAGGTGGACGTCGGCCAGCCGGGCCAGTTCGGTCCGCCTCGGGTCGACGACCACCAGCCGGGCACCGCGCAGGGCCGCCTGCACGATCCGCGCGCCGATCACCGGGTGAGCCTGGGTGACGTTGGCGCCGGCGACGAGGAGGCAGTCGGCGACGTCGAGATCCTCGGCGGGGTTGGTCCCGCCGGCCAGCCCGAAGCTCGCGATCAGTCCGGCGGCCGAGGGCGCGTGGCAGATGCGGGAGCAGTTGTCCACGTTGTTGGTGCCGATGGCCGTCCGCATCAGCTTCTGCAGCAGGTAGTTCTCCTCGTTGGTGGACCTGGCCGAGGAGATCGCGGCGATAGCGTCCGGCCCGTGCCGGTCGCGGATCCGGGCCAGTTCGCGGCCCACCACATCCAGCGCCTCGTCCCAGGTGGCGGGTTCGAGCCGGTCGCTCCGCCGCACCAACGGGGTGGTGAGCCGGTCCGGGGAACGCACGAACCCGTACGCGAAGCGGCCCTTGACGCAGGCATGGCCGCGGTTGACCGGGCCGTCCGGGGCCGGAGTGACGGCCAGGATGCCGGTGTCGCGGGTGTGCACGTCCAGGGTGCAGCCCACCCCGCAGTAGCCGCAGGTGGTCCGGGTGACCAGGTCAGAGGCGCGGTCACCGGCGGTCCGGGTGAGAGGGGTGCGGGCGGCGGGAGTGCGGGTGGTGGGCGCGGTCCCCGCGGTGGCGTACGACGTGAGCACGGAGACCGGCCCGCTCAGCGCGCCGCTCGGGCAGGAGTCGACACAGCCACCGCAGGACACGCAGGCCGACTCCACCCACGGCCCGCCGGCGCCGGCCGCCACGACGGTGTCCGCGCCCCGGCCGGCCATGGTCAGGGCGAAGGTCCCCTGCACCTCGTCGCACATCCGTACACACCGGCCGCAGGCGATGCACAGGTCGGCGTCCAGCCGGACGTACGGGTGGGAGTCGTCCCGGCCCAGACCTCGGCCGGCCAGGTCGAACGCCGCCGGCTCCACGCCGAGCCGCGCGCACACATCCGTGAGTTCGGTGGGCAGTTCCAGCGCTCGTTCGGGGATCCGCTCGACCATCAGCTCCAGCACCCGGCGAACCATGGCGGCGACCTCGCGGTCGTCGGTCCATACGTCGACGTTCTCCTCGGCCGGGGTCGTGCACGCGGCGGCCACGCCTCGGCCGGTGCGCACCAGGCACACCCGGCAGGCACCCGACGGTGCCATCCGGTCGTCGAAGCAGAGCGTGGGCACGTCCGCGCCGACCGCGCGCACGGCGTCCAGCACCGTCGCGCCTTCGGCCACCTCTACCGGCGCCCCGTCGACCCGCAGCCGTACGACGTCCCGCCCTCGCCCTTCGGTCCCCGCGCCGCCGGTCACGACAACTCCTCCGCGTACACCCGGCGCAGGCCGCGCACGACAGCCGGAAGGCGGGAGCCGAACGGGCACAGGCTCGCGCTCTCCATCGTGTCCAGCAGGGCGTCGTCGCGGGCGGCCGCCTCGGGCCTGCGTTCACCGATCCGGGTCCCCTCGCGGCAGGGCGTGCACGTGCCGCAGCTCTCCCGCGCGCCGAACTCCCACAACGCCCGCAGCAGGTCGCGCGGGTCCACCTGGTCGTCGACGGCGACCAGGCTGCCGTGCCCGGGCGGCGCGCCGGCCTCGGCGAGGGCGGCGCCCAGCAACGGCAGGTCGAGCTGGTCCGGGCCGAGGAAGCCGCCGAGCGGTCCGCCCACCTGGAGCGCACGCAACCGGGCACCCCGAGCCAGTCCGCCACCGAGGCCGAGCACGATGTCGCGCAGCGGCGTGCCCAGCTCCACCTCGTACAAACCGGGCCGCAGAAACCGCTCGTTCAGGCAGACCAGCAAGGTGCCGGTCTCCGGCGGCACACCGCGCGCGGCGTGTGCCCGCCCGCCCTCGGCGACGATGGCCGGGACCGCCGCCAGCGTCTCCACGTTGTTCAGCGCGGTGGGCCGGCCGAGCAGACCGTAGTCCGTGGGGTACGGCGGACGTGGGCGCACCGTGGCCCGCACCCCCGCCAGCGACCGCAGCAGGGAGGTCTCCTCCCCCGCCAGATAGGACCCGGCACCGGAGACGACCGTGAGGTCCAGCCGAACGCCGGAGCCGTGCGGGTTGTCGCCCAGGTGCCCGTCGGCGTACGCCTGGGCGACCGCCTCGCCGAGCCGGTCGAAGGCGCGCGGGTACTCCGACCGTACGTACACGAACCCCCGCTCCGCACCGCAGGCCAGAGCGGCGAGAGCGAGCCCCTCCAGCAGCCGCCCGGGGTCCTCCTCCATCAGCACCCGGTCGGAGAAGGACCCCGGGTCGCCCTCGTCGCCGTTGGCGACGACGTAGCGCTGCGCGGGCGGGGTGTCCGAGCCCGCCACCGCCCGCCACTTGTGTGCGGTCGGAAAGCCCGCACCGCCCCGGCCGCGGAGTCCGGCGGTCGCCACCTCGGCACGGATCCGGCTGGCGACCGTGGCCGGCCCGCCGTCGGACCGGACGGCCGCCAGGATCCGCGGCCACACCTGCCAGGACGGCTCCTCGCCGACGACACCGCGCAGGACGACGGGTGGAGCGGCGGCACGGACGACGGGTTCGGGTGCCCGGGGCGGCGCCTCCCCGGCGAGCTGCGCTGCGAGGTCGGCGCCCGCGCGAGGCTGGTCGCCGTCCAGCGCGGCCGGACCCGTGTAGCAGTACCCCAGGCAGTGCACCTCCTGCAGCGACACCCGCCCGTCCGCGGTGCACTCCCCCGGGGGTACGCCGAGCACGCGGGACACCTCGGCGACGTGCCGGCCACCGCCACTGGCCACGAAGCAGGCGGTGCCCGCGCACACCCGCACGTGCCGGGCGCCCTGACGGCCGCGGAGGTCGGCGTAGTAGCGCGCGGCGCCGTGCACGGCGGCCACCGGAAGGCGCACCTCGTCGGCGACGGCGCGTTCGTCGTCGGGGGTGACCACACCGTGCGAGGTGCGCGCCGCGCGCAGCCGGGTCAGTCCGTCGTACGCCGGTCCGCCGGTGCGGCGTTCCAGCCCGTCCAGCGACGCCCCGGTCGGCGCGGTCGGCCCGTGGTCCGCTCCGCCCTCGACCGCCCGCGCGGCACCCTCGTGCACCTCGTCCCTGCGACCCTCGCCATCACGCACGCAGCCCTCATGCCCGGCGGCGACCGGTGAGGAACCGATCCAGCCGAATCGCGACGTACCCGGCGAACGACACCACGCACACCACCGCCAGGTCGGGCAGGGCCACGGGTTCGGTGCCGAGCAGGTCGCGCAGCAGCGGGACGTACACCCCGGCCGCCTGCAACCCGAACGCGACCACGACGGCCAGCAGCAGAAACGGGTTGGTGAGGGTGCCGGGCCGGGCCCGCGAGCCCAGGCCGATCCACAGCTGCGTCGCGCCCAGGGTCAGGAACGCCATGCTCTGCCAGGGCCGCCCGGTCGGGTGCGCCCACACCGCCACCCCGAGCGTCACCGCGGCGACCACGACGGCCAGCCGCACCACCCGCTGCCACAGCCCGGCGCCGAGGATGCGTTCGGCCGGTGGGCGCGGCGGCGAGCGCATCAGGTCCCCCTCGGCCGGCTCGGCGCCGAGTGCCACGCCGGGCAGGCCGTGGGTGAGCAGGTTGACCCACAGGATCTGCGCGGGCAGCAGCGGCAGGGGGAAGCCGAGGAACGGACCCGCCAGCATCACCAGTATCTCCGCGGCACCGCCGGCCAGCCCGTACGCCAGGAAGCGTCGGACGTTGGCGTAGATCCGCCGGCCCTCCTCCACCGCGGCGACCAGGGTGGCGAGTTCGTCGTCGGCGAGCACGAGGTCCGCCGCCTCGCGGGCCACCTCCGTACCCCGCCGGCCCATGGCCACGCCGATGTCGGCGCTGCGCAGGGCCGGCGCGTCGTTCACGCCGTCGCCGGTCATCGCGACCACCTCCGAGCGGTCGCGGTACGCGTGGATGATGGCCAGCTTCTGCTCCGGACTGGTCCGGGCGAACACCCGCCCGTCCTCGACGCCGGCCCCCTCGACGCCGACCCCCTCGCCACCGGCCCCCTCGCCACCGATCCCCTCGATCCCGGGCCCCTCGATCCCGGGCCCCTCGATCCCGACCTGGCGGGCGATCGCGTGCGCGGTCACGGGGTGGTCGCCGGTGATCAGCACCGCCGCGATCCCCGCCTGCCGGCACGCGGCGATGGTCGCGGGCGCCGAGGCTCGCGGCGGGTCGGCGATGGCGACCAGGCCCAGCAGGCGCAGGCCCTCCTCGAGTTCGGCCTCCCAGGCGACCGGGCCGCCCGATGGCGGAAGCGTGTCGCGTTCGGCGATGGCGACGGCGAGCACACGGAAGCCCTCGGCGGCGTACTCCTCGGTCCGCCCGGCGGCGCCGCCCAGCACGCCGGCGCCGTCGGCCACCAGCGGATTGCGCAGGAGCACCTCGGGCGCGCCCTTGCAGATGACGACGTACGACCCTGGCCCGCGACGGTGCACGGTCGTCATCCGCTTGCGTGCGTTGTCGAACGGGATCTCGCCCACCCGCGGCCACGCACGCTCCAGCCCGGCCCGTGTCAACCCCAGCTTGCCGCCGGCCGCGAGCAGCGCCGCCTCGGTGGGATCGCCTGCCGCGCTCCAGGAGTCGGAGCCGGTACGCGGAGGCAGCAGGCTCGCGTCGGTGCACAGGACGCCCGCCCGCAGCAGGGCCACGACGTCGGGCACCTCCGACGGATCCACCGGCCGGCCGTCCCGGAGCAACGTGCCCTCCGGCGCGTACCCGGTGCCGGTCACCTCCACCTCGGCCGCGTACGTCCACAGCCGCTGGACCACCATCGCGCCCTCGGTGAGGGTGCCGGTCTTGTCGGTGGCGATCACCGTCACCGAGCCGAGCGTCTCCACCGCCGGCAGCCGGCGCACGATCGCGTTCCGGCGGGCCATCCGGCGCGCGCCCAGGGCCAGCGCCAGCGTCACCACCGCGGGCAGCGACTCCGGCACCGCGGCGACCAGCAGGCTGATGCCGGTGAGCACCATCAGCTCCAGTGGCTGGCCCCGCACCAGGCCGAGCACCAGGACCACGACGCACAGGACGGCCGCACTGATCGCGAGCACCCGGGCCACTCCGGCCAGCCGGCGCTGCAACGGCGTACGAACCGGCTCGGCCGCCATCAGCGCGGCCACCCGCCCCATCGCGCTGGCCGTACCCGTGGCGGTCACCACCGCGAGCCCCCGCCCACGCACCACGACGGTGCCCGCCGACACCTCGTCGCCGGACTCCTCGGTGGAGGCCGCGGCCTTGTCCACCGGGACCGCCTCCCCGGTGAGCATGGACTCGTCCGCGGCGAACGCGACCGCCTCCACCAGCCGGGCGTCCGCGGGTACGACCTGGCCCTCCGCGAGCACCAGCAGGTCGCCGGGCACCACCTCCGCGGCCGGTACCTCCCGCTCGGCACCGTCACGGACGACCCGCGCCGACGGGGCGGCCAGCGCGGCCAGCTCGGAGATCGCCTGGTCCGCGCGTACCTCCTGACTGACCCCGACCGCCGTGTTCATCACGATCACCAGCACGATGACCGCGGCGTCGGAGATGTCCCGGGTCGCGATGGTGAGGACCGCGGCGACCAGCAGCACGACGATCAGCGGGTCGCGCAGCTGGGCGGCGAGCCGGCGGTGCAGCGGCACCGGCGGGCGACGGGGCGGGGCGTTCGGGCCGTACCGCTCCAGCCGGGCCGCGGCCTCCGCCTCGGTCAGCCCGGTCTGGTCCACAGTGGTGGCGTACCCAACGAACCCTGGGATCAGCGCTCCCGCTGCGCACCGGACATGGCTTACCGTTTGCTCTGTGACCGGTGGGGGCCGGCTGGGGCGGGGACGGTGGACGGAGTACGCATGGAGCCAGACCGGTCGGCGACCACGGTCATGCCGGACGAAGCCGGGCAGCCCGGGCAGCCCGGGCAGCCCGGGCAGCCCGGGCAGCCCCGACAGCCTGGGCAGACCGTCCCGACCACCCAGACCGTGCGCGCCGTCCTCACCGACGGACGGGTCGTCGAGCTGCGTCCCCTCGGGCCGGACGACCTCGACGACCTGCTGCGGCTGCACCAGGACCTCCCCGAACGCGACACCTACCTGCGGTTCTTCACGACCCACCCGGTCGGTCTGCCCGAGTTGCTCGGTCCGCTGGTCCGGCCCGGCGACGCCCACCGGGTCACCGTCGGCGCGTTCGCCGGACCGACTCCGGGACAGACCCTGATCGGCGCCGCCCACTGCGAGGTGCTGTCGGACCCGGCCGAAGCCGAGGTCGCGATCGTCGTCGACCACCGGCAGCAGGCGCACGGCCTGGGCACGCTGCTGCTGGAGCACCTGGCCTCCGCGGCCCGGCGGCGCGGGGTACGGCGGTTCGTGGCCGAGGTGCTCACCGAGAACGCCGCCATGGTCAGGGTCTTCCGTGACGCGGGGCTGCCGATGACGATGCGGCTGGCGGGTTCGTCGTACCTCGTGACTCTGCGGCTCACCGAGGACGGCGCGGGCGACGCGGGCTACGCGAGCTACGCGGCCGCCGTCGGTGAGCGGGAACGCCTCGCCGACGTCGCCAGCCTGAGCGCCCTGCTGCGGCCCAGGTCCGTCGCGGTCGTGGGCGCCAGCCGGCGGCCGGACGCGGTGGGGCACGCCGTCCTGGCCAACCTGCTGGCCGGCGGCTACACCGGCACCGCCCACGCGGTCAACCCGCACGCGGACGTGGTGGCCGACGTGCGGTGCTTCCCCTCCGCACGCGACCTCCCGGCGGGCGTCGACCTGGCCGTCCTGTGCGTTCCGGCCGCGGCGGTCGCGCAGGCCGCGGAGGAGTGCGGTGAACGCGGCGTCCACGCGCTGGTCGTCGTCACCTCCGGCGTGACCGACCATCCGGAACGCGCGAACGCGTTGCGGGCGGCGGTGCGCAAGTACGGCATGCGGATGGTCGGCCCCAACTGTCTCGGCGTGGTCAACACCGCCGAGGACGTCCGGCTGAACGCGACGTTCGCCCGCGGACCGGCGCCCACCGGGCGGGTCGGCGTCGTCACCCAGTCCGGCGGGGTGGGGATCGCGTTGCTGGAGCAGTTCGCCGCGGTGGAGCTCGGCGTCTCCAGCATGGTGTCGACCGGCGACAAGTTCGACGTGAGCAGCAACGACCTGTTGATGTGGTGGCAGCGCGACGACGCCACGGACCTGGCCGTCGTCTACGTGGAGTCGTTCGGGAACCCGCGCAAGTTCGGGTTGCTGGCGCGGGCACTGGCCGCGCGCAAGCCGGTGTTGGCGGTACGAACCGGCACCAGCGAGGTCGCCCGGCGGGCCGCCGCCTCGCACACGGCCGCGTCCGCGACCCCGGCGGTCAACCGGGACGCGTTGTTCGACCAGGCCGGTGTACTCGCGATGGACAACCTCGGCGACGTCGTGGCCACCGCCTGCGTGCTGAGCTGGCAGCCGCTGCCCACCGGCAACCGGGTCGCGGTGATCGGCAACGTCGGCGGGATCGGCGTACTCGCCGCCGACGCCTGCGCGCGCCAGGGCCTCACCCTCCCCGAACTCAACGAGGTCACCCGCGCCGAACTCCGCTCGCTGCTGCCGCCGACCGCGAGCCTGCGCAACCCGGTCGACACCACCGCGGACGTCCCCGACGAGATCTTCCATCGGTGCGTACGGGCCGTGCTCGACGATCCGGGCGTGGACTCGGTGCTGGTGCTGACGGCGCCGACCGCGGTGACCGATCCGCTGCCCAGGCTGGCGGACGAGGTGCCCTGGGAGCTGGGCCTTCCGGTGGTCGCGGTCCGGGTCGGGCAGACGGCGCTGGTCGACGCGCTGCATCCCACCGACCCCACCGCGGGGCGGCCGGTGCCGGTGTTCAGCGACCCCGCGAATGCCGCCGTCGCGCTGGGCAAGGCGGTCCGGTACGGCAGCTGGCGCAACCGCCCGGCCGGGACCGTGCCGGACCTTCCGAACATCGACGTCGACGCGGCCCGCGCCCTCGTGGCGGAGTTCCTCACCGCGCATCCGGACGGCGGCTGGCTGGACCCGGAGGGCGTGGTCATGCTGCTCGGGCACGTGGGCCTGCCGGTCGCCGGCGTCCGGGTCGCCCGGAACGCCGACGAGGCGGTGATGGCGTTCCACGAGGTGGGCCGGCCGGTGGCGCTCAAGGCCGCCGCGGCGGACGTCCTGCACAAGAGCCGGGCCGGCGGGGTCCTGCTGAACCTGTCCGACGAGGCGGGCGTACGCGACGGTTTCGGCGTACTGCACAGGCGTTTCGGGTCGGCACTGACCGGCGTCGTCGTTCAGCCGATGGCCGCGCCCGGGCGCGAACTCCTGGTGGGGGTCAGCGGCGACCCGATGTTCGGCCCGCTGGTGGCGTTCGGGCTGGGCGGGGTGGACACCGACCTCATCGGCGACCGTACGCACCGGTTGGCGCCGCTCACCGACCTCGACGCCCGCGAGATGCTGACCGCGCTGCGAGCGGGGCCGGCGTTGTTCGGGGAACGCGCCGACCCCCGGCTGGACACCGACGGCATTGTCAACGTGCTGTTGCGCGTGGGCCGGCTCGCCGAACTCGTGCCCGAGGTCGCCGAACTCGACCTGAACCCGGTCGTCGCGACCACCAGCTCGTGCGTGGTGGTGGACGCGCGGGTTCGGCTCGCACCGGCCGAGCCCGGCGACCCCTTCCTGCGCAGGCTGCCCACCTGACCGGCGCGCAGCCTGCGCTCTTCGGTTCAGCCGGCGTACGCCCGGATGATCGTCTGGCGTACAGAGCCGGCGTGTCCGTCGGCGGCGACCGCCCGCAGCGAGACGTACCCCGGCTTCGACGGCCGCGGGACCCGGGCGAGCCAGTCACCCTCGTGCGCGGTCGGTGCGACGGCGACCTGGCGCCAGGTGTGGCCGTCGTCGAAGGACGCCGAGACGCTCAGCTTCTGCCGGCCCGGGCGTTCCGCACCCGGCTGGCGTTCCACCGTCACGTGCATCGCGGAGCCACCCGGCAGCAGGTGGTTTCGTGCGTCCACTCGCGGGTGGAACCGGATCGCGGAGACCGGCAGCGCGCGGGGCGTTCCATCCGAAACGGCCGCCGACCGGAATGTCCAACTGGTGTCGATGCGAGGGGAGAACTCCAGGAACGCCGGCGGGTGCGTCACGGTCGTGTCCAACCGGTAGGTCGCGTCCTGCGCGGGCACGCTGAAGGTGGCGGAGCCCCGCGCGTCCGACGTGCCGACCTTGGCGCCGTTGCGATACAGCGTGGTCGAGCCGGTGATGGCGCCGGCCTCGCCCGGGTGACCGTCGCCGTCGACGTACATCGGCACGTCGACGTCGATGCCGGCTGCCGTGCGGGCAACGCCCGGTGCCTGTCCCGGCTGCGGCCGAAGGAACGCCGGCCCGAGGACCGCGGCACCCCAACGGTCACGGTAGTCACCACCTGGCTGGAAGTGGCGCACCTGCGGAGTGGTCCGGGACACCAGCGCACCCGCGTCCCCCCAGATGTCACCGAACAGCGTTTCCCAGCCGACGCCGGTGGAGTAGTACTCCGTGAGCGTGGCCCCTTCGCGGGTGACGTGCTCCAGTCGCACACCCTCCACACCGTGGAGGCTGTGCGCCAGATAGCCCTTGTACACATACCCGAACCTGTCCAGGGTCTGCTGCGTGGACCGCACCCGCGCCAGGTCACCGCGCGCCGGCGCCTTGGACAGGCCGTTGAAGAAGCCACCCTCGGAGAACCACGACAGCATGTAGGCGTATGGGCTGGACCGGAAGTCACCGTCGGCGTCCGGCCGGGCCCACACGCCCTCGATCTCAGCGGTGAAAAGGTTCGCCGGCGCGGACGGGCCGATCTGCGCGGTGTGGAGGTGAGCGAGGCTCTGGAACTCGCTGATGGCGCCGCGGTCGCCGACGCTCACAGCCACGTTGACGTTCTCGATCCGGGCCGAGGAATCCGGAACCCGCACCGACACCGGGCGGGCGGCCCGGGCGTCCAACACCAGCCTGGTGTCCCTGCCCACCGTCAGCAGTGGCTGGGCCAACACGGCTTCGTCGGGCTCGCCTCCGCCCTTTGCGGGGGTGGTGATGTCCGCGGTCACCGCGTACCGTACGGCGGGCAGGTGCAGGGTCTGCCCCTGCACCGAGCGCCTGGTCGTCCTCGAAATCAGTGTCCAGGCCGTAGACCGAGACGGAGGCGTCCTTCGCCGGGAGGCCGTTCCGGTCGAGCACCCGGGCGCTGACGTCGAAGTTTCGCACCTGGTCGACCGACGCTGCCGGTCTGCTCGTCGCGGCGGCCACCCCCGCGCTCAGTGCAGCCGCGGCCAGCAACGCCACCGGCGTTCGCTTCCGGTTCATTCTCTTCTCCCCGTGTGAAAGCGTGTCTCCCCGTGTGGACACGTTCTGCTCCTCGGACGCGGGCTCGGGCCGATCCATTGCTTCGTACGGGAGGAAAATCCGGCAACGGCCGGCCGTGCGTGTGCGACGCGAGTGACCGGTCGATGTCCTAGGGTCGATGGGATCGACGGGATCGATGGGATCGACGGGATCGACGGAGTCGACGGGAAGTACGCGGCACCGGACAGCCGGTGGGCGGGGAGGCGTCAAGTGGTCGAGTCCGAGTACGACGTGGTGGTGGTCGGCGCCGGCATGGCCGGTCTGGTGGCCGCCCTCGATCTGGTCGCGGCCGGCCGTACGGTCACGGTGCTCGAGCGCGAGGCGCGCCCGGGTGGCCGCGTCGCCTCCGACCACCGGTCCGGGTTCACGCTCGACCGCGGCTTCCAGGTGCTCAACACGTCCTATCCGCAGGTGCGGCGACGGCTCGACCTGCCGGCGCTCGACCCGCGTCCGTTCACCGCCGGAGCGCTGGTGCGGTACGCCGGAAAACTGCACCGGCTGGGCGACCCGCGCCGCCACCCGGCAGACCTGCCCGCCACGATCGGCTCGAGTCTGCTGCCGTGGCAGGCGAAACTCGCGCTGGCCGCCTACTCCGCCGACGTGGGATTCACGCCCGTACGCCGACTGCTGCAGGCCGAGGAGACCACGGCTGCGGAGTCACTGCGCCGGCGCCGGCTCGCCGGTCCCGCGGTGGACAGGTTCCTGCGCCCGTTCCTGTCCGGCGTACTCGCCGAGGACCAGCTCACCACCTCGAGCAGGTTCGTCGACCTGGTGTGGCGCAGCTTCGTCCGCGGCACCGTCATCGTTCCTGCCGCCGGTATGGGAGCGATCCCAGCCCAGCTGGCGGCCCGGCTACCCGACGGAGTTCTCCGCACCGGTGTCGAGGTCGAGGGGGTGACGCCCGGACTCGTCCGGTACGACGGGCAGGAGGTGCGTGCGCGCGCCGTGGTGGTCGCCACCGACCCGGCCACCGCCGGCAGACTCCTGCCAGGATTGAGGATTCCGCCGCTTCGCGGGCTCACCACCTACTACCACGCCGCGCCCGAACCGCCGCTGACCGAGCCCACTCTGCTCCTCGACGGGGCCGACGACCGGACCATCGTCAACACCGTCGTGCTCACCGCGGCGGCCGCGTCCTACTCCACCGACGGCCGGGCACTGATCTCCACCTCCGTCCTCGGACCGACCGGTCGCGACAGGGGCGCCCCGCCGGACGAGTCGGAGATCCGGACGCGGCTGTCCGCGCTGTACGGCGTACCCACCGACTCCTGGGAACACGTCGACACCACCGAGGTCCGCGAGGCGCTGCCGGCCGCCCCGCCGCCGCTCGGCGATCTTCGCAAGCCGGTCGACCTGGGCGAGGGGCTGTTCGTGGCCGGCGACCACCGCGACACCCCGTCCACCCAGGGCGCGATGGCCAGTGGCACCCGCGCCGCTCGTGCGGTCCTGCGCCACCTCGGCGAAGCCGGCTGAAGTACTGGCGGGGACATCCGACCGGTTCAGGCCGACCTCGGCGCCACCTTCCCCGGTGCGTTCGCGCGGTGCCTACAGTGCCGAACGTGCCGAGTGACCAGAGCGTGCCGAGTGACCAGAGCGTCCTGAGTGACCAGAAGGTGCCGACCGTGCAGACCGGCGAACCGGCCGACGTCATCCCGGTCGTGGAGTCGACCGAGGTGTCGACGCCACCGGAGTGGGCCCGGTTGCAGCGTGAGCTGCTGGCGGCTTCGGAGCAGGCGGCGCTGGAGTTCGTCGACCGTTACGCACGCCCCGACGGCACCCTGCCGTGGCGGGAGTCCTGGCCCGGGATGGACGGTTCGGACGACCCGTACGAGGGGTTCCAGGGGCTGCCGATGCTGTACCTGCTCGGCGGGCGTACCGAACTCCTCACCCTCGCCCGCCGCCAGTGGGATGCGGTCACCTGGCAGTGGACGGAGTACGGCCAGATCCACCGCGAGTTCGACGCCTACTACGACTGGATGCACCACGGCGAGGCCAACAACCTCCTGTACCTGCTGGCGCTCGCCGACCCGACGAGTGCGAAGGAACGACAGCGGGCCGTGCGGTTCGCCGGTTTCTACACCGGCGAGGACCCCGAGGCGGCCAACTACGACCCGGCCAGGCGGCTGATCCGCTCACCGCTGACCGGCTCGCGCGGCCCGCGGTTCACGGTCACCGCCGAGGACTGGAGCACCCACCGCGAGGTGCTGGACAACTACCCGCCGCCGTTCGAGGACCTGCCGGGTGTCACCGGGCCCACGTGCGCGTGGACCGACGACGCGACGTACGCACACATCCTGGACCGGATGAACGCGCGGATGACCCGTGGCGACGTACCGCTGAACCTCACCGCGACCAGCCTGCTGACGCACGTCTATCTGTTCACCGGCGACGTTCGCTACCGGGACTGGGTGCTCGACTATCGCGCTGCCTGGCGGGATCGCGCCGAGCGCAACGGTGGCTTGCTTCCGGACAACGTGGGGCCCGACGACGTGATAGGGCAGTACATGGACGGCGCGTGGTGGGGCGGCTACTACGGCTGGCGCTGGCCGCACGGTGCCCACCAGATCCTCGAGGCGGTGGCGATCGCCTGCACCAACGGCGCTCTGCTCGACGGGAAGCTCACGCACCTGGACCTGATCCGTTCGCAGCTGGACGCATTGTGGGACCTTGGGCATGACGACGGCAGTGCATCCGGCGGCTGGGTGGTACCGCACCGGCATGTCAACTCCGGCTGGACGGACTACCGACGGCCGGACGCGCGCGTACCGGTCACCTGCTGGAGCCTGAGCCACGCGGAGGAGGACCTGGACCGGGTGCTCCGGTTGCCGGGATCGGCGGACTGGGGGACGCCGACGGACCGGATCGCCAAGGCCAACGGTGCCGCCAACAGTGAGCACTGGTTCGCGTACGTGCACGGTGCCAACCCGGACTACCCGGCGCAGATCCTGGCCACCAACCAGCGTCAGCTTCACCAACGCCTGGAGCGGATCCGTTCCGACGACGGGGACCCGGCGCAGTGGGACGTCCACCACTGGCAGGACATGAGCCCGGTCTTCGCCGAGGGGCTCGTGCAGACGATGCTAGGTGCGCCGCTGCACGTCTACCACGGCGGGCTGCAGTTCGCGACCGTTCGCTACTTCGACCGCACCGCCCGGCGTCCCGGCCTGCCACCGGACGTGGCCGCGCTGGTGGAGCACGTCGACGGCTCCTCGGCCACGGTGCACCTGGTCAACTGCGGCGCCGACGAGGAACGCGAAGTCGTCGTCCAGGCAGGCGGATTCGGCGAGCACCACATCGAGCACGCCACCGTACTCGGCGACGACGCCGGTCGTCGGCAAGTCGCGGTTGACAGCCGTTGGCTACGGGTGCGCCTCGCTCCCGGCGGGCAGATCCGGCTGCGGCTTTCCATGCGCCGCTTCGCCAACGACCCGTCGTACGACACACCCTGGGTCAGCCGCGCCGACCAACCCGCGCTGATCCGCTCCCGCGATCTCTCGGAGTTCGGCGAGTAGCTTTCGATCCGTACCCGAGCACCCAGGCGTTGGGCCTCAGAACGGCGGTAGGTCGTCGTCGGCCGTCCTCGTGTTCGAGGTGGCGGATGCCGGCTCGGGTGGTACGGGGTCGGTGAGGGATGGGGCCCCGCTGCGGTATTGCCGGCCGTAGGGGTCGGTGAGGGTGTGCTCGCCGGGGCCGGTCCGCTGGAGTTTCCAGTCTCGTTCGGTTTTGGCCTTGTGGTGCCGCGGGCACAGCGGTGCGATGTTGTCCACCGACGTGGCACCGCCGTCGGCGTGTTCGGTGTTGTGGTCCAGGTGACACGTTGCTGCGGGCCGCCGGCAGGTGGTCCACACACAGCGCTGGTCGCGGGCATGCACCAGCTCGGCCTGCAGTCCGCGCAGGAACCTCGCAGGTATCGGATGCAGGTGTAATAGCCGTCCGGTGACCGGGTGAGTGACTCCGACGCTGAATCGGGCTTCGGGGTTGGTGAGGTTGTTCGCGACCAGCCTCGCGGCGACTTCGGTGATGACGGGTCCGAACCCGCCGAGCTCGCCGGGCCGGGCGGACAGTCCTATCAGGGTGGTGAGCGGGATGTTCAGCTGGATCTTCGCCCGCGTTCGTATCCCGCCCCAGCTCGGCTGCGAGGAAGACCAGGGCGGCGTGGCTTCTGATGGTGTTGCCGCCCCGCCTGGCGGTGGGTCGGTCGACTCGTCGGGTCGCCGGTTCTGCTGCGGGATGTGCCCCGCCGCGGGATGACCGGTGGCTGCGTCCTCTGCGGCAGTGGTGCGCTCGGCGGCGTCGTGGGCTGCGGCGTCGTGGACCGGGGTGCCATTCGCGGCGGCGCCGCACACCGTGCACCTGGCCACAGAAACCGGGGAGCAGTCACGGCACTTGCACCAGTCGTAGTGCAGGTCGTGGTCAGGGAAGCGGTGAATGGCACATTGCCCCTGCGCTGACTCGGTGTCGGCCCGCTCTTGCGGGACATCGTTCTCCGCGTTGCCCTGCTCGGTCTCGTCCTGCTCGGTCTCGTCCTGCTCGGTCTCGCCGGGTGTCTGGTCGGCTTGCCGTGGGGTGGAGCAGTCGGTGATGTGGGCGGTGCCGGTGAGTAGGGCGGCGGCGACGTCAGCGCGGAGTTGGCTGAGGGTGCGGGGGTCGCCGGTGGACTTGACCGCGCGGGCGATGGCGTCGATGTAGCCGTACGCCTCGGCGGCCTGGTCTGCTGACAGGCCGCGGATGGCGAGGTCGGCGACGCCGTCGACGGCGGGCCACATCGCCACGTTCCGCTCGGTCCGCGCGGCCCGGTGGCGTTTGACGGCGGCGGCGGGGTCGGCTTTGAGGACCTCTGCCTCGACCTTCGCCCGCAACAACCCGCCGCGCAGGTCGAGCACCTTGGGGAAGATGGCGTCCTCGATGGCCTCCCACAGGTCGGGTTTGGCGTCGGTGATGCGGTCGACGATGGTGCGGACCTCGTTGAGCTCCAACTTTCCGGTCGCGAGCGCCTCGCGCACACGGGGCAGGCGGGGCAGGGTGGCGGCCAAAGACACGTACTGGTGTGCGCGGTAGCCGGTCCACCCCAGCAGCGGTTCGAGGACTTCCGGGGTCATCGGGTCCGGTGTGACACTCCGTTCGGCAGGATCCTCGGGCATGCCATCGGTGGCGTAGGTCAGCTCGTTCACCGCGCTCAGGCAGGTGGCCTCCACCCAGCAGCCCAGCCGCCGCTGGCCCTTGATCAGCTCCTCCAGCTCCCACCCGTTGCACTCACGGACGTCGACCGAAGCGACCGCAACAGCCAACTCCGGCCCGCCCGGCAGATCAGCGAACCCGGCAGGCAGCACCCGACGAGGCCCGGGCTCCTCACCCAGGTCCTCGTCGAAGCATTCACCGTCGTCGCTCATGCGTTCGATTCTACCGAACAAGATCACCACAAGCTCGCAGGAAACTCCTTACCTACAAGAAGAATCGACGTCAACTTGAACTTGCCGCATGACAATCCCCAGCAGGCTTGCGTACCACCGAACCCTCCCGTTCCCGGCCGTACGCCCGCGTCAGGGCAGGGTGCGGGCGAGCCGGAAGCCGAGGTCGTCGATCGCGAACGAGGGATGGCTGCGGCGGCGTACGGTGGCGCCGCAGCCACGCGCCTCCTCGGCCCACCCGCCGCCGCGGAAGATGCGGTAGGAGCCGTAGACCTCCTCGTCGTAGAGGTCCCAGCACCACTCCCACACGTTGCCCAGCATGTCGAGCAGCCCCCACGGGTTGGGCGCCTTGCCGCCGACGTCGTGCGCCCGGCCTCCGGAGTTGTCCGCGTACCAGGCGATGTCGTCCAGCTCGCCGTAGCGGTATCCGGTGGTGCCTGCCTTGCAGGCGTACTGCCATTCGGCCTCGGTCGGCAGCCGGTAGCCGTCCGCAGTGCGGTCCCAGGTCACGCCACCGGTGCGTTCGTCGCGGGAGTACGCCGGACCGAGTCCGTGCCGCGCCGAGAGCCGGTTGCACACGTCCACCGCGTCGAGCCAGCTGACGTTCGTCACCGGCGAGGCACCGCTCACCGGCGAGGCACCTCTCACCGAAGGGTCGGGCTCGAGCCCGATCGTGGCGCGGTGAAGGTCCACCGTGACCGGCACCTGTCCCAGCCAGAAGGGCTCGAGTTCGACCTGCCACCGAGCGCCGATCCGGTCGTCCCGTAGGTCGGCACAGCCTCCGGGCACCTCGACCATCACCGGTTCGGCCAGGTCGTCGGAGGACAGGCGCACGGGGAGTTCCTCTCGGCTTCTCGGCTGCTCGGGCGGCTTCGCGAGCACACGATAGGGGCCGGCGATGAGAGTACGCACATCGATTTGGACATTTGGGGACACACCAGCTATCTTTACCGCGCTGTCCGGCGGGGGCCGGGCATAAACCAAGGGGGAAGGTCCAGGCGCACTCGCGCCTGCTGGTCGTGCGGGCACATCAGCTCGACGACAAGAAGTTCTCGACACACTCACGCGGTCAGGTTGGCGTCGCGTCGTTCACGCGCGCCGAAACCTGTGTTCGTACGAGTGTCCGACCGCGCAGACGTCGTACCGAGGTGTGTCCTCAACACGTCCTGAGCCGGCGGACCGTCCGTGAACTTCTCCGCGTACGCCGACACCGGGCAACGGTGTGGGCACGTGTGACCACACCTCCGCAGACGTCGACGGGGTCGACGTCTATACGAGGAACCGGGGGGTTCTTGTGAAGAAGTTGGGCATCGGCTGCCTTGCGATCCTGGGCGCGGTCTTCGGACTTGTCCTCATCATCGGCGTGGGCGCCGCGCTCTCCGGCGGTGGCGACGACGCGGCGGCGACCGACCAGACCGACACCACCGTGGACGAGTCCGCGGACAAGCCCGCAGCGGCGGACACCAAGAAGGCCGACACCGAGAAGGCCGACACCGAGAAGGCCGACACCGAGAAGGCCGACACCGAGAAGGCCGACACCGAGAAGGCCGACACCGAGAAGGCCGACACCGAGAAGGCGAAGTCGGAGAAGGCCGCACCCGCCAAGAAGGTGGACGACACCGCGGGTATCGGCGACGCGGTTCGTGACGGCGACTTCACCTTCACCGTGACCAAGGTGACGAAGGGGCCGGCGAGGATCGGCAACGAGTACCTCAACACCAAGCCACAGGGCAAGTTCGTCTACGTCTACCTGACGGTGGAGAACCATGGCAAGGAGGCCGGCACCTTCCTGGGTGACGACCAGTACCTCTTCGACACCCAGGGCCGCAAGGCCAGCGCGGACAGCGAGGCGGCCGTGTACCTCGACGACTCGCAGTCGCTGCTGGAGGAGATCAACCCGGGCAACAAGCTGTCCGGCATCGTGGTCTTCGACATTCCCACGGACGCCACTCCGGCGAGCCTGGAGCTGCACGACTCGATGTTCTCCGGCGGTGTCAAGGTTGCCGTCAAGTAGCACTTGACGGATCGGTGCCGGGGCCGCCACACGCGCGGCCCCGGCACCTTCAGGCAAGGCCCAGCGCCTGCGCCATCAGTCTCGCCCAGCCGGCGGACGCCCATCCCGGTTCGGTCACGGACGTTCGTGCTGCCACCGGTCGGCCCGGTAGCCTGCTCGCCCAGACGCGCCGAGCCGAGGCGCGTGGACCGCCGAGACGGGAATTCGATGAGCGAGCTCGACGAGACCACGACCGCGCCGCTGTCCTCACCACCGGCAACGCTGTACGTCGACGGCGCCTGGGTGCCCGCCGCCGACGGCGGCACCAGGGAGATCCGCTGCCCGGCTGACGGCTCGTACGTGAAGCACGTCAGTGAGGCCGGGACGGTCGACGTGGAACGCGCGATTGCCGCCGCCCGCAAGGCGTTCGACACCGGCCCGTGGCCGCGCACCCCAGCCGCCGAACGCGGCGACCTGCTGCTGCGGGTGGCCGAGCGACTTCGCACCCGGACCGAGGAGTTCGCCCGGGCGGAGTCCCTCGACACCGGTAAGCGGATCGTCGAGAGCCGGCTCGACCTGGCCGACATCGCCGCCTGTTTCACGTACTTCGGCAAGCTCGCCGGGCTGGATGCGGGCCGGCTCGTCGATGCCGGCGACCCGGGCGTGGTGAGCCGGATCAGCTACGAACCCGTCGGCGTGTGCGGGCTCATCTCGCCCTGGAACTACCCACTGCTGCAGGCGGCGTGGAAGGTCGCGCCCGCACTGGCTGCCGGCAACACGTTCGTCCTCAAACCGAGCGAGCTCACCCCCAGCACGGCGATCCTGTTGATGGACGTACTCACCGAGGTGGGCCTGCCGGCCGGGGTGGCAAACCTCGTCCTCGGTGCGGGTCCGGTGGCGGGCGCTCCGCTGTCGGAGCACGCGGACGTCGACCTGGTGTCGTTCACCGGCGGGCTGGAGACCGGGCGCCGGATCGCCGCCTCCGCCGCCGCGACGGTCAAGAAGGTCGCGCTCGAACTCGGCGGCAAGAACCCCAACGTCGTCTTCGCCGACGCCGACTTCGACGCCGCGCTGGACAACGCGCTGAACGCCGCGTTCCTGCACTCCGGCCAGGTGTGCTCGGCAGGTGCCCGGCTGGTCGTGGAGGAGTCGCTGCACGACCGGTTCGTCGACGAACTGGTCCGCCGCGCGCGGATGATCCGGATGGGCGGGCCGTTCGACGAGAACGCCGAGACCGGCCCGCTGATCTCCGCCGCACACCGGGACAAGGTGACCGAGTACGTCCGCCGCGGCGTCGCCGAGGGCGCGGTCCTACGGTGTGGTGGCACCTGGGGCGAGGGTGACCTGGCGAACGGCTTCTACTTCGCGCCGACGGTCCTCACCGGTGTGCGGTCGGGCATGTCCGTCGTACGCGACGAGGGTTTCGGGCCGGTGGTCACCGTGGAGACCTTCACCACCGAGGACGAGGCGGTCCGGATCGGCAACGACACAAGCTACGGCCTGGCCGCGGCGGTGTGGACCCAGGACGCCGGCCGCGCGCAACGGGTCGCGAACCGGCTGCGGCACGGCACCGTCTGGATCAACGACTTCCACCCCTACCTGCCGCAGGCGGAGTGGGGAGGTTTCGGCCAGTCGGGGATCGGGCGCGAGCTCGGCCCGAGCGGGCTGGCGGAGTACCAGGAAGCCAAGCACATCTACCACAACATCGACCCCCAGGTGACGGGCTGGTTCACCGACCACGACCGCAACAGCGACAACGGCCGCAGCCGCAGCCGGGACGGAACACGATGACGCACCCGCAGCGCCCGTCGTGTGGGTAGGCGGTCGGCGCCGGGCGGTCGAACGCGGAGATCGGGACCGTCCTGCATCTGAGCCCGGACACCGCGCGTACCTACGTCAGCCGGTTTGCTGACGAAGCTGAACGCCCGCGACCGTTCCCAGCTCGTGGTGATCGCCTACGAGAGCGGGCTCGTCCGTCCCGGGCAGAGCTGACCGGCCGGCGGCTCAGCGAGAGCGCGCGGCGCAGGTGACGCAGGTCGTGGTGGCCGGGCGGATCCGCAGGCGTTCGACCGGGATGGGTCGTCCGCAGCTTTCGCACCTGCCGTACGTTCCGGCGGCCATCCGGTCCAGCGCAAGCTCGAGTTGACGCAGGTGTTCGCGTGCCTGGTCGAGGAGTGCCTGCACGTGTGCGCGTTCGAACGCGGTGGACGAACCCTCCGGGTCGTGCTCGTCGTCGGTGGCCACCAGTGCGGCCGAATCGAGGATGCCGGTCAGGTCGCGGGTGAGGAACGCGAGCCGCTCGGCAGTGCGTTCCCGGTCCGCCTCCACCAGGGCGCGCAGCTCGGCCAGGTCGTTCGCCGGCAACCCGGCGTCACTCATCCCGGCCGCGCTCTTCGGGTACGCCCGCCGACAGCATCCTCGTCACGGTTCGCTGGTACGCCTCGAAATCCATGCCTGGCTGCACCGCGCGGTGCAACAGCAGTCCGTCGATCATTGCCGCGAACACACCGGCGGACGCGACCGGCTCGGGGTGCCCGCACGCCGCCAGCCAGTCCGCGAGCCGCTGCCGGATCTCCTCGATCAGGGCGGCGAACTCCGCGCGCAGGGTCTCCTCCCGCGTGGCGGCGAGGAAGCCCTCCACCATCAGCAACGACGCCGGGTCGGTGCCGGTGTAGGGGCGCAGGAAGCCGAAGAGTGTGTCCACTCCGGCGCGGACGTCGGTCGCCTGGCTCAGGACGTCCACGAGTTGGAAGACGGCTTCGCGGGCCGTGCGCATCACCGCCTCGCGCAACAGCTCGGCCACCGAGGAGAAGTGGTAGTGCACGAGCGCCGGGTTGACGCCGGCCCGTTCGGCCACCAGGCGGGTGGAGACCGCGCCCCAGCCGACCTCGCCGACGAGCTGGGCGGCGGCGTCCAGCAGTCTGGCCCGGGTGGCCTGGCCTCGCCCGGACGGTGCCTTACCGCGGCCGCCGGTCACCTGCGCGCTCCCGGGTTTCGCACGTCGCCTCCGTGACTGGTCGGTCGCCCAGGACGCTAACACGTACCCTCCCGGCCGACGGCGCTCCACCGGCCGACGATCCGGGTAGGACCGAGGCATGACCGGGTCCGGCTCGACGCCGCACATGCGCGCCGACGCCCCACGGCTTCGCGGGGTCCTGATCGCGGCGTCGCTGGCGATGTTCTGCGTACAGCTGGACTTCTTCGCGCTCGCCCTCGCCGTACCCCGGATGGCACACGACCTCCGGTCCACGCCCACCGACCTGCAGTGGGTGCTGAGCGGCTACATGCTCGCCCTCGGGTCACTGCTGGTCCTCGGCGGCCGTCTCGGTGACATCCTCGGCCGCCGGCTGGTCCTGGTGACCGGCCTCGGCATCTTCGGCCTGGCCGCCGTGCTGTGTGCGGTCGCGTCGTCGGCCGGCATGCTGATCGCGTTCCGGATCCTGCAGGGTGCCGGCGCGGCGCTCATCTTCCCGATGACCGTGGCCGTCCTCACCAGCACGTTTCCACCCGAACGCCGGGGCCAGGCGATCGGTCGCACGTACGGGCTGGCAGCCGTCGGCACCGCCGCCGGTCCGTTCGTCGGCGGCCTGCTCACCGCAGGCCCGGGGTGGCGGTGGATCTTCTGGACCTTGGTTCCGTTCGTGATCGTCGCGGCGGTCGTGGTGCTGCTCAGCACACCGGAGTCGAGGGACGAGACGGTGTCGCGCGAGGTCGACGTGACCGGTGCGGTGCTGCTCAGCGGCGGCCTGGCGCTGGTGACGTACGCCGTCGACCGGGCGCCGACGGCGGGCTGGACGTCCGCACTCGTCCTGATGGCCGCAGTCGTGGGGCTCGGCTTCGTCGCGGCGCTCCCGCTGGTGGAGAGCCGCGTACGCCAGCCGCTGATGGACGTCGAACTCTTCCGCAACGCCGCGTTCGTCCTCGTCACCGCCGCCGGGACGATGGCCAACATCGCCTACGCCGGCACGGTCTTCCTGGCCACGCTGTACCTGCAGAACGTCCGCGGCCTGTCGCCGTTCACCGCCGGCCTGGTGTTCCTCGCGCTCTCGGCGGCGTCGGGCTTCGCGGGACCACTGGCCGGCTGGCTGGGCGAGCGCCGCTCGGCGCGGGTGGTGATGACGATCGCGAACGCCGCCGGCGGGATCGCCGTGCTGGTGTTGTCGTTCACCCACGCCTGGTTCGCCTACGTCGTGGTCTTCTTCTGCTGCGGGCTCGGCTTCGGGCTCGGCTGGTCGTTCGCCTCCATCGGGACCCAGCGAGTCGTCCGGCGCGAACGAGCCGGCCAGGCCGCAGGCGTCAGCCAGACCGCGATCATCGTGATCGCCGGTCTCGCACTCGCGGTCGCGGCCACGGCGCTGGAACTCCTGCACGAGGCGGGCCACTCTCCGGGCGGCGCTATCGAGATCGTGCTGCGCGTGTACGCCGCCGGGCTGCTGGCCTCGGCGGTGCTGCTCGGGGCGTTCGGGCGGCCCGCCCGGTGAGGTCGCCGGACGTACCGCCGGATCCGCGCCCAACCTCGTCCCGCTTGTGTCATCGTGAACGCATGGCCTCGATCGTCCCGCCGGCCGACGAACACCTCACGACCGGGTGGGAACCCGATCTCCCCGCGGACGACACCCTGCTGCGCCAGGCCGTGCTCGTCCACGCCTCCTGGTCGGTGGAGGTCGCCCGCACAGCCGGGAAACCCTGGAGGTCCGAGCCTCGGTGGGCGGCCGGCCGGATCGGCGACCGCGGCGCGCTCACCAACCCGGTGATCCTCCGCCAACCCCTCACCGAGCCGGCGGAGGTGCTCGCGGAGGTCGGGGCGATGCTGCCGCCTTCCGTGCCGTACTTCCTCGTGAGCCCGTGGCCCACTCCCGATCTACGCGAGTACGGCCTGGCGCTGCTCGGCTACCCGCCGCTGATGGTCCGCTTCCCCGGGCCGCGGACTCCGGCCGCGTCCATCACGTCCACCTCGTCCAGCACGTCCGCCTCGCCCTCGGTGGAGGTGCGGCAGGTGCGCGACGCCGCCGGTCTCGCGGTCGCCGAACGCGTCCTGGTCGAGGGCTATCCGATGCCGGACCTGGAGCCGCTCGCACCGGGCGACCTGCTCGCGCCCGGGATCCTGACCGAAACCACCCGAATGTGGGTCGCGTTCGTCGACGGCGCACCCGCGGCCGTGGCCGCGTCCCACCGCCATGCCGGCGTGACGCTCGTGGAGTACGTCGCGACGCTACCGGCCGCGCGGGGCCGGGGAGCCGGCGCGGCGGTGACGTGGGCGGCCACCCTCGAGGAACCCGACCACCCGGCCGTCCTGATCGCCAGCGACGACGGGCGGCCGATCTACGACAGGATGGGCTTCGTGCCACTCATGCGGTGGACGGCCTGGTTGCGGCCGGGCGGCTGACCGATCCCCGGGCGTGGGGGTGCCCGCCGGTACGGTGTCGAGGTGACCGATCGGTTCCAGGTGGTTCCCGCCGCGTACGTGATGTTCCGCCGCACCGTGGACGGTGCCGAGCAGGTGCTCCTTCAGCTACGCCAGGGCACCGGTTACATGGACGATCACTGGGCGATGGCCGCGGCCGGGCACGTCGAGGCCGGCGAGTCGGTGTTCGAGGCGGCGTGCCGGGAGGCCCAGGAGGAGCTGGCGGTGAAGATCGACCCGGCCGACCTCACCCCGCTCACCGCCATGCATCGCACCGGCCGCACCGGTGACCCGATCGACGAGCGGGTCGACTTCTTCCTCCAGTGCCGCACCTGGACCGGCGAGCCGCACCTGGTCGAGCCGGACAAGGCCGCCGACCTGCGGTGGTTCCCGCTGGACGACCTGCCCGATCCGGTCGTTCCCCACGAGTTGTTCGTGCTGGACCGCATCCGCACCGGCGGCATCGACCCCGTGGTCAGCTTCGGCTTCACCGGTCCGACACTGCCGTCCGCCAAGGGTTCGGGACCTACCGTCCGCTAGAAGGTCACGGCGAGGCCGCCGTCGACCGGGACGATCGCGCCGCACACGTACGCCGCGGCCGGCGAGGCGAGGAACGCCACCACCTCGGCCACCTCGGCGGCCGTACCGGCACGGCGCATCGGGATGCGCCCGCCGCGGACGTAGAAAGACTGGAACTCCTCGCTCTCCAGTTCGTTCTCCCCGTCCACGACCGACATCGGGGTGTCCACGAAGCCCGGCGCGACCGCGTTCACCCGGATGCCGTGGTCGGCGAGTTCGAGCGCGAGGCACCGGGTGAGCTGGTCGACCGCGCCCTTGCCGGCGTTGTAGTGGCTGGACTCCGCCAGTCCCCGGTTGCCGTTGATCGAGGAGACGTTCACGATGACGCCGCCGGTGCCGCGGGCGACCATCCGGGCAGCGACCTCCCGGGAGAAGAAGTAGGCGCCCTTCACCAGCACGTCGAATGTACGGTGCCAGACCGGCGTCGGCGCCTCGACGAACCGCACCGGCTCGAAGATCCCGGCGTTGTTGACCAGGACGTCGACCGGGCCGACCTGCTCCTCGGCCGCGCGCACCGCGCTTACGACGTCCTCCTCGACGGTGACGTCGGCGGCTGCGAAGGTGACGTCCAGACCCTCCGCGCGCAACGCGTCCCGGGCCTGTTCCCCGGCCTCCGCGCGGCGGTCGACGATGACGACGCGGTCACCGCCGCCGGCCAGCCGCCGGGCCGTCGCCAGCCCGATACCGCTAGCGCCCCCGGTGACCAGGGCGACCCGCCCGGCGCCAGTCATCGCGTACTCCTCGTCGGCTCAGGGGGTCAGCTCCGCGGCGAGGTCGACGTACGCCCGCTTGGCCTCGCCCGAGCTCATCCCGCTCACCGAGGCCCACGCGTCGTGCTTGGCCCGCCCGACCGGGTTGGTGAAGCCGGGCCGCTTGCCGTCCACGTTCCCGATCGTCGCCTGCTTGTACAACGCGTACAGCCGCAACTTGACGTCGTTGCCCGGGTCCGCGCCGAGCGCGGACACCGCCTTCACGGCACCGGTGAAGTCTGTTTCCAGGTCGCTCATCCCGCACCTCCCCATACGGGACGGTGGTCGCCCCGCTCCACCGGTCTATGCCCCGACACAGCCGCGCGCAACGACAACCGGCGTGTTCCGGCCAGAGTTCTGGCTCCAGGTTCTGGCCGGGTGGGCTGGTCGTCGTCGCGCGCGGTGCGCGGATCAGGCAGGTGTCAGCGGACCGAGACCCGGGCGCCGCCCTGGCCGGCTGAACGGTAGATCGCCTCGCTCAGCTCGGCCACCGCGATCCCGGCGGCGGGCGGTGCCTCGTTGACGGCCTCGCCGCGGATCGTGGCCAGCAGGGCCTCGTGGATCTCAGGGGGCTCCGGGAGGTTCACCGGCTGCACGAGCTCACCGTCGCGGTAGTGCACCACCCGGCCGGTACGCCACGGGTGCTGCGGGTCTGCCTCGTACCGCAGCAGGCCGTTCGTGCCGGAGACGGCGACGTTCTCCATCCAGGTGGTGGCCAGGTCGCCCACCACGTGCAACTGCCCCTGCACGCCACCGGCGAACGACACCGTCGCGGCGGTGTTGATGTCCACCGGCGACCCGGCGTTGTCGACGAGCGCCGAGACGGTCTCCACCGGCTTGCCGACCAGCCACAACAGCATGTCGGCCAGGTGGGAGCCGCTGTCCATCAGCATGCCGCCGCCGGACAGGGCCGGGTCCTGCCGCCAGGTTCCCTTGGTGTTCGTCAGCCAGCGCTGGCCGACGGAAACCATGATCGACCGCAGCTCGCCGAGCCCACCGGAGGCGATGACCTCACGCATGTAGCGGTACGCCGGGTCGAACCGCCGCTGGTAGCGCACCATCACCGTCACCCCGGCGGTCGCCGCGGCGGACTCGATCTCCCGCGCGTGCGCCGGGTCGCAGGTGAGCGGCTTCTCGCACAGCACGTGCAGGTTGCGCTTGATCGCCCCGAGCACGATCGGGTGGTGCAGGGTGTGCGGGGTCACCACGGTGAGCGCCTCCACCTCGACCCCCGCGTCGTACATCGCCTCCACGTCGTCGTACGCCGGCACGTCGGCGACGGCGGGCACCCGGGTGCGGAAGCTCGCGAGGTTTCGCTCACTCGGGTCGACCAGCGCCACGATCTCGAAGTCGGCCAGGTTGGCCAGCGCCAGCGCGTGCCCGGTCGCCGCACCTCCACAGCCGACCACAGCGACCTTCAGCCTGCTCACGTCCATGCCTCCCAGCGGTACGGAATGTCGTTTCCGCAGACGACCCTTCCACACCGCCCCGGACGGGGCGGAACCCTTATCCGGGAACGGACAAGGGCTCGGCGCCCCGTCAGGAGGCGGCTACGGAGGGGCAGATTTGCCGGCGTGCCGGCCGTCCTACCGCGATGCCGACCGCGTCGCGCGTGACCATACGACCGGGAACGCGTCGTCGGTCATCAGCTCGCCGTCGCCGACGGTGACGAACTTCTTCATGACGTGCTCGCCGCCGGCGACGTAGCGGGTGTCGTCGCCCATCACGTGCATCGCGATCGCCCGACGGGGGCGGTTGCTGGTGTTGCCGTGGGAACCGTGCCAGGTCAGCGAGTGGTGGAAGTGCACCTCGCCCTTGGCGACCGGGCGCAGGACCACCTCGACCGGGTTCCCTTCGTACGTCTCGGGCAGAGCCGGGTCGTCCTCGGTGCGCCGGAGGAAGTCCATCTGGTCACCCCACAGATGGGAGCCACGCACCATGCTCATGCAGCCGTTGGACTCGTCCACATCGTCCAGCGCGACCCAGGCCGTGACCTGCGTGTCCGGCGTCAGGACCGGCCACAGCGGGGCGTCCTGGTGCCAGTGCAGCAGCCCGCCCTGCTCGGCCGGCTTGTACTGGATCTGGTCGTGCCAGACGCGCAGCTCCCCCGCTCCGCTGAGCTGGGCCAGCTCCTCGGTGATCTTCGGGTTGTGGATCAGCCGGTCGAACGCCGGGCTGGCCTGCCAGATGTTCACGATCTGCCAGATGGGCCGCTCGTCGGTCCCGAGGTTGGCGAGCTGGACCGGCTTCGGCACGTCGGTGCGGTCGCGCTGGTCGATGACGCGTTCCATCTCCGCACGCAGCTCGTCGACCTCGGCGTCGTCGAGCGCCCGCGAACCCTTCACGAACCCGTCGGCGCGAAAGCGCGCCACCTGCTCCTGCGTCAGCATGCTGAGGATCTCCTGACCCTGTCCGCGCCGGCGCGACCCGCGTGCTGCCCCGCACACCGCACGCCGCCGTATCTGTTCTGGTTACGCCTTATGCGCAACGTGTCGCGGGGACGCCGGGATTGTCAAGCGTCGTTCAGGGTTCGGACTGGGATTCGGACAGGTTCCCGCGGGGTTCGGGCTGGGTCCGGCCGGCGGGGACTGGCGGCCGTTGACCACCGCGGGTCGATGGCGGACGCTGGTGGGAGGCCGTCCGGACGACGGGCGAGTGACGGCCAGCGGGGAGCAGCACATCCGGGGGAACGATGACCACAGTCACGCAGACCTGGGCGACCCATCCGGACCAGTTCTGGCTACGGGGGCAGGCGCCGCCGGCGCTGGTGGAGTACGCCGACAGGCTCGGGTACTGGAAGGTGTACGGGTATCCGGAAGCGGTACGTATCCTCGCCGACCCGCGGACGTTCTCATCCGACGCCAGCCGGTTCGTACCCCGCAAGGATTTCGTCGAGGGGAACCTGCCGACGATGGACCCGCCGGAGCACCACAAGCTCCGCAAGCTGGTCAGCCGGGCGTTCACGCCGAAGGTCGTGGCCGATCTCGAACCCCGCATCGCCGATCTCACCAACGATCTCCTCGACCGGGCGGAGGCAGACCGGACAGCCGACCGGGCGGAGGCCGACCGGACAGCCGACCGGGCGGAGGCCGACCGGATGGAGCTGGTCGCCGACCTCGCCTATCCGCTCCCGGTCATCGTGATCGCCGAACTCCTCGGCGTTCCCAGCAGCGACCGGCACCTGTTCAAGCAGTGGGTGGACGGCGCGTTCAGCAGCTCCGAGCAGTTCTCCCTCGTCGAGCCGAGTGAGCAGCAGCAGCGCGCCATGGATCGGGCGTTCGAGCAGTTGCACCACCTCACCGACTACCTCGGCGAGCACGCCGCCGAGCGCCGCCGGTGCCCACGTGAGGACCTGCTCACCAAGCTCGTGGAGGCCGAGGTGGACGGCGAGCGGCTCAGCGACGCGGCCGTGGTCAACTTCGCCAACGTGCTGCTGATCGCCGGGCACATCACCACCACGATGCTGCTCGGCAACACGGTGCTGTGCCTGGACGCCCACCCGGACGTCGCCGGGCGAGTACGCGCCGACCGGACCCTGGTCCCGGCGACCATCGAGGAGTCGCTGCGGTTCCTCAGCCCGTTCGCCGCCCTCGCGAGGGTGACGAACACCGACGTCGAGGTGGGTGGGGCCCGGATCCCGGCCGGGCAGATGATCATGGTGGTGCTGGCCGCGGCCAACCGGGACCCACGGCAGTTCACCGACCCGAACGTCTTCGACCCCGGCCGCGACCCCAACCCGCACCTGGCGTTCGGGCGCGGCATCCACTTCTGCATCGGGGCTCCGCTGGCCCGACTGGAGGGCCGGGTGGCGCTGAACATCCTGCTGGACCGGTTCCCGCACCTGCGGACCGACCCGGACGAGCCGCCGACGTTCCTGCCCTCGCCGAACCTCACCGGCGTACGGGCGCTTCCGCTCCTGCTCGACCGGCGGTGACTTCCGCGCTCGAAAGGTCAGGTTCGCTCGACCTGCAGGGCGGCGTCGACGAACGCGAGAGAGATCGGCGGCAAGCCCAGCTTGACGACCTCCTCGGCGTCGGCGAGGAAGGTCCCGAGCTCCCACCCGTCGAGGTCGGCCCAGTCCTCGTCCGCGTCCACCGCCCGGGTCCTCGCGACACCGGAGTAGACCAGCTGCAGGAAGTCCGGATGCGGATAGGGATGGCCAGGCGGAGCGTCCACGAGCCGTCGCAGATGCAGAAAGCCCAGCGGGACAAGGGACTCCGGGTCCAGGTGCCAGCCGGTCTCCTCGTACACCTCACGGACCGCGGTCCGCGGCGGCGTCTCACCGGGCTCGGGCCGGCCACCGGGAAGTACGTGGAGCTCGCCGGGAATCCGGCACACCACGAACCGGCCGTCCACCCGCACCACACACCGGATCGAGCTCACCAGCTCCGGAACGGGAGCAACCCCGAGGTAGGCGGACACCCGCAACGGAAGCGTTCCGTCGGCCCACACCTCGTCCACCGTGGCCGCCGGGGAGTGCCGTTCGAGGAGAGCGAGCAGCTCCGGATGGCGGATGCCGAACCCCGGCCGCCGGCCGATCTCACTCACCGGGCGCAGTCCTCCGGAAGGGGAACGGAGACGCCGACCGGCGCCGACAGCCGCCGGCACCGGGACGAACCGGCTATCGCTGCACCGGACAGCAGGATGAACCCGGCGGCACCGTCGACCTCCACGTCGAACCTCCGCCCCTGGTAGGTCAGCCCGGACACCCCACCGTCCGCCTCGCCCGACAGGCGAACGAACACCGGCGCCCCGTCGTCGGCACGGCAGCCGTTGCGCAGCCACACGAAGTCGACCAGGTTCACCGCGCCGAACATCGACGGCCGGACACCGGTGCCCACCGGGCCGCCCGGCGGGTCGTCGTACACCTCGGCGAACGAACCGGCTCGCACGATGTCGCGGATGTTCGCCTGCACGAACGCGTCCGCCTCGGCGGTCAGGCCGTTCTCCAGCAGGCCGTACGTCGTGTAGGTGACGTCGGGCGCCTTCACGTCGGGGAAGCCGAAGCCCGCCAACGTCGCCTCCGGCGAGAACGAGGCGCGGAACCGCGCGACCAGCAGGTCCCTCTGCCGGGCGGACAACTGCGGCAGATGCAGACCGGTGCACACCCACAGCGTGTTGCCAGGGCTGTCGGCGTGGCTGCCCTCGACGTAGTGGTACTGCAGCGTGGGCGAGGGACCGTCCGCCGGGAAGAACCAGCTCCCGTAGTCCCGTGTCAACTGCTCCTTGCGGGTACGCCAGAAGGCGACGTCACCGGTCTCGCCGACGACCGCCGCGATCCGCTCGGCGTACCCGAAGTCGACGATCAGCGAGACGACGAACTCCGCGTCGCGCTCGTCGGGGATGTCGTGGTCACCGAAGATCCACCGCGGATTCTCCTGTGCCCACAGCAGATACCGCCGCAGGTCGGCGTAGATCCCCGCCAGACGAGCACGGTCCCCGGTCACCGAGTACAGCATCCACGCCGTCTGCGCCTTGCGGCTGGGCAGGCTCTCCCCGCCGAGCTTGCCGTCGCCGTCCACCAGCGACATCAGGCCCTCGAACGACGACCAGGCGACGTCGGGCCGCAGGTAGCCGAGGTACTGGATACCGAGCAGGCTGTCCCAGCTGGCCGACGGGCGAGCTCCTTCGGCACCGTAGTTCCACATCGACGGTTTGCCGGTGGCGACCTGCGGGTGGTGGTAGCCGACCTCGGGCGCCTCGGGCAGGGTGTTCGCGGCGAGGAAGTGCCAGGCTCGGTAGTAGGTCGCGGTCACGTCGTCCGGCCCGACGCCATCGGCCGGTACGCCGGGCAGGGTGAAGTCGCGTGGGCGCGGGACCCGTTCGAGCTCGGCGTTCCAGTACGCCGTCCAGCGGGCCTGGTCCCTGTCCGCCGCGTCCGGCCGGGCCGCGTCAAGTGCGCGTTGCGCCGAGCGTGCCGAACCCTCACCGGCGTAGGCGAAACCGATGCCGACGGTGAGGTCCCGGGCCGGAACCTCCACGCCCCAGTACCCACTCGGCGGCGGCGCGTCGAGTTCGGGTCCGCCGGCGCGCAGGTCGGTCTCGTCGGCGTAGTAGCGCACCCGCGTTTCGCGTCCGAGCGTGAGCGAGTAGCCGAACGCGTCACCGCGCACCGTCAGCACTCCCCGCCCGTCGAGCGCGATCTCCCCGGAGAAGCGCCCGGCCAGCGTCAGCTTCCTGCCGCCGCCGGCGACATCACTCACGGCCAGCACCCGGGTGAGGCTCGCCGCGTCGTGGAACTGGTCCCGCCCGCGCACGCCGCCACCGGAGGCGTAGTGCGCGGAGAACTCCAGTGCCTGCGGCCGCCACGTGGTGGTGAAGTCCTTCGCGGGTTCGAGCCACGAGGTCGGCTCCGCCTGCACCGCGATCCGGTCCACGACCAGCGGTGCGTTCTTCTGTACGACGAACAGCCGCAGGCTGAACGTCCTGGTGCCCGACCACCCGGTGACCTTGCGAAGGTCGTAGGAGAACGTCCCGGTCGCCGTCGTGTCTCCCTGGACCACCGTGTCGACCGGCGCGTCACCCTCGTTCACCTTCAGCGCCCACGCTCCGGCGACGCTGGTGACGTCCACGGTCACGACCGGGTACGCGTCGACGTCCACGGTCAGCGTCCTCGACAACGCGCCCCACGGATTGGGCGCGGAGTCCGGAAGCGTCATCGTCAACCGCGAGTTGGCAGTGGTGGCCACGACACCCGGCTCCGCACTCCACTGCGGTGAGAGGTCGTCGAAGTCGTCGGCGAAGACCACCGCGGGTGGCTTCGGGTCCGGCTCCCCGGCGGGCCGAACGTACAGGCTCAGCAGCGACGGCACCCGGATCGCCTGGTTGTGGGCGTAGTAGCCGACCGACAACGGGAGTTCCGGCCCGCTGTTCTGCTCCACCTCACTGCTGGTCTGGTTGAAGTCGTACGGATTGACGACGATCCGGCTCATCGGCACCGACAGCCAGCGCGGCTGCCCCGGCCCGGACACGGCGAGCAGTTCGGTCGTGGGTGGCGGCGGTTTCGCAGTGGCGCCGGATGCGACCTTCGCGGTCGCGGTCGCGGCCACCGCCGGGTCCTGCGCGGCCCCGACGAGCGTGGTCAGTCCCAGCCCGGTGACACCCGCGAGCACCCGGCGGCGCGTGGGGCCGTCGGTGTGGAACCTGCCGGCCGCGCCGTCGTCGTCGCGCATGGAACTCGACCCTAGTCACGCGTGCACTCTCGGTGAACCGGCTCGTCCTGCATAGGTCAGGCCCCGTCGGTCAGGCGGTTCGCCCCGCCCGTCCGTCCTCGATCCGGCCGACGAGCCGGCGGCGGAACGTCGGGTCCTCCACCGCCTGCACCTCGATGTCGTACCACCCGTCGTCGGTCGGCCAGTCGACCACCCGCCGGTCCCTGGCGGCCAGCCTGAGCGTCTGGTCGGTGTCACCGTGGTCCAGCGCCCGCAGCCGAAGGGTCGAGGTACTGGATGTCGGACGGGTCGCGGTGCGCGCGTTCGGCACCCTCCCGTACCGAGAACGGCAGCACCTCCCCGCCGCCGGGTCGCGGCTGATGCGACACCGGCCGCCCGCTCGGCAGCACCAGCGGCGTGCGGTCGCCGTACCCGCGGACTCCGCGCATCGTACCGAAGTAGTGGTCGAACGACCGGTTCTCCTGCATGAGTACGACGACGTGCTCGACGGCCTTCAGTCCGCCGGGCCGCATCGGCGCGGTCGGTGCACCTGTCGCCAACGGCGACCGATCCAGCGGTGGCCGGTTGGTGACGAGTCCCTGCCGCGGTGTGAACAAATGCGTTGCCATGCCGGCCGGCCCGGTCGTAGCGTCGACCGCGCCGACCCCGTCGGATGGAGCGACTCAGGACCTCGGTCCTGGTGTGAAGTTCGGCGGGGCGGCCTTTCTTTCGCCCCGGACCCTCTCCTCCGGAGGAAGCCATGGACAGTCCCCGGGATCGGCTCGCCCAGCTGGATCGCGCCGCCCTCCTCGAGGCGGTCAGCGACCCCGACCCGGCGGTGCGCTACTGGGCCTGCCGGCTACTCGACCACCACGAGCTCGACACCACCATCGCCAACCGCATGCTGGCCGCGGTCGAGGACCGGAACAAGAAGGTCCGCCAGGCGGCTCTGCACACCCTCGCCTGCGAGGCCTGCAAGCCGGACGACTCCGCCTGCTTCCCGATCGACGTCGTGGGCGTCGTCCTGGGGAAGCTCCGCGGCGACCGGAGCCTGCGGGTCCGGCGAGCCGCCGCCGGACTGATGATGTGGAAGAACCCGATGGAGCCACGCATCCTCCGGGCGTTCCGCCGGGTGCTCCGGGACGAGACCGACCCGATACTCCGCTCCAAGGCCGAGAAGGCGCTCCACTTCTCCTCGGTGTACTCGTCCGCGCTCTCACCCCGGTAGGTCGCCGGTCACCACCGACTCGCCGGTTTCGGCGTCGAAGGGCACCGAGGCGTGTTCGTGGACGATCTTCCAGCCGTCGTCGCGCCTGCGAAGACAGGTGGTCGCGCGCACCCACATGCCGACTTCGGTGCCGTCGACCATGGTGCCGCTGATTCGGACCAGGAAGTGGCAGAAGGCGACGTCGGCGTCCGCGGAGATCTCCAGGTCGCGGATCTGGTGGCCGATGCCGGTGCGGTACGCCGCGAGCCACTCCTGCTTGCGAGCCGCCGTCTCGGCGCCACGATGCACGAAGGGCGCTACGGCGTCGAACACCACGACAGCCGCGTCGTTCGCGGCGACCAGCGTGGCGGCGTCCTTCCCGGCGAGTGCCCGGGTGCGGGTCTCGAGCAGTTCGCGGATCTCGGCTTCGGCGGTCGGGTCGTTCGCCTTGTGCGCTGTGGTCATGGTGGGCTCCCCTGGCTGTCGTGTGCGGTGAGGTGGGGCGTGGCGAGCCGTCACGCCTCGCCGAGTTCGCGGCCGAGCGCGTCCAGCCAGTTGCCGGTGCCCTGCTCACGCCATTCGGGATGTTCCTGGTCGTCGAGGAAGGTGCCCTGTTCGGTGAGTACGAGCTGCGTGCCCGTGCCTTCGGAGACGAACTCCACGGTGGTCACCGACACGGTCGCCAGCACGCCGCGGCCGTACAGCAGAGTGGTGTAGACAATGCGCTCGCCGGTGAGGATGTCGCGGTAGACCGACTCGGCGACGATCTCCGCTCCGTCGTCGGTGCGTCCGTGGGCCGCTTCGGCGCCGCCGACGCGGAAGTCGAGGGTGTACGCGGAGTCGTGGGCCGCGAACCACTTCGCCTTCGTGTCGCGATCGGCCCATGCCGCGAACACCTTCGCGGGTGGGGCGGAGTAGGTCCGCTCCAGCGTGAACGTGCTGTGTTTCACCGAGTGCTCGGTCATGATCTGGTCTCCTCAGGGGTGTCGTTCGGGGTTGAGGTGTGCCCGTCCACGCCCTCGCCGAGGACGTCGCCGAGGCGGTCGAGGCGGTCCTCCCACGTGGTTCGCCGTAGGCGCAGCCACTCCTCCGCACGCCGCAGGCCGGATGGGTCGAGCTGACAGGTGCGGACCCGTCCGGCCTTCTCCGACCGAACCAGCTCGCTCGCCTGCAGCACCTGCAGATGCTGCACCGTGGCCGCGACCGTCACGCCGAGGAAGCGGGCCAGCTCGCTCACCGTGGCCGGGCCACGGGTCAGGCGCTCGATGATCGCCCGCCGGTTGGCATCGGCGAGGGCGTGGAACACCTCGTCCGCAGCCGCATGGTTAAGCATGCACTTAACCGTATGCGCTGCCCTCGAGAAATTCAAGTCGTCACTTAAGTTTCACGCGTGAGGCCGGCGCCGACTCCGACCCGTTCGCGCGTACCGGTGCCGGGTAGCAACTCGAACGCATGTTCGATATAGTCCGTGTGACCAGCACCTGTAACTACCCGGGGAGGGTCGGCAACGGTGTAGCCGAGGTGCTGGAGCCGGCCGGGCCCATCCTCTAGGGTGGGCCCGCCGGTCTGACTTACTCTGACCTGGCTGAACGACGGCGTTCACACGCAGTACGGCGGTGCGAGGCGATGCTCGAGGTCGCGGTCCAGGCGGCAGGCTTCCTCGCCGCGCATGCCACCGAGCCGATCCGCCTGGGCGACGTCGCCGACCACGTGGGCTACAGTCCGTTCCACCTCTCCCGGATCTTCGAACGCCATCTCGGCCTCCCGCCTGGACAGTTCCTCAGCGCGCACCGGTTCCAGCACGCCAAGCGCCTGCTGCTCGACAGCGACGACCGCATCATCGACGTCTGTTTCGCCGTCGGCTTCACCTCCGTGGGCACATTCACCAGCCGGTTCGCGTCCTCGGTCGGCGTCGGCCCGCGCGAGTTCCGGCGGTTTCCCGACGCACTCGCCACTGAGCCGCCGCGACCGGTGAGCCGGCCCGGCGGTGACCGGCACGGCGGCGTGGTCACCGGTGTGGCCCACCTCAGTCCCGGCGCCCTGGCCGCGCTGGGCGGTTCCGCCGCGGTCTACGTCGGCGTGTTCACCCGGCGCGCCCCACGCGGCGCGCCGGTGAGCGGCGCCCTGCTCGACGACGGCGGTGGCTTCGTCCTCACCGGCATCCCGCCGGGCAGCTACTGGCTGCTCGCCGCCGCGCTGCCCGGACGGGCCGACCCGCTGGGCCAACTTCTCCCCGAGGTCGGCGTCAGCGGTCACTCGCCGTGGCCGATACGGGTGACGTCGAGCGTGCCGCCGGTCCGACGCGACGTCCACCTCGACCTCACGCCGCCCTGGTCCGCGCCCGTCGTCGTGGCGCTGCCCCCACTGGCCTGCGGAAGCGCAAGATTGGAGAAGACGGCGGCCGGTCGGACCGCTAGCTTGACCTCGGGATACGCAGGGTAGACGGTTCAGCGGCTCGGGCCGCGACGAAGGAGTACACAGTGAGCGGCGTACGCGTTCTGGTCGGCACCCGCAAGGGCGCCTTCATCCTCACCTCCGACGGCCGGCGTGAAGACTGGGACGTCAGCGGTCCCCACTTCCCGGGCTGGGAGATCTACCACGTGAAGGGGTCGCCCGCCGATCCCGACCGGCTGTACGCATCGCAGACCAGCGGCTGGTTCGGCCAGGTGATCCAGCGTTCCGACGATGGCGGAAAGACCTGGCAGCCGGCCGGCAACGACTTCAGCTACGACGGCACGCCGGGCACCCACCAGTGGTACGACGGCACCCCGCACCCCTGGGAGTTCGCCCGGGCGTGGCACCTCGAGCCTTCCCCGACCGATCCCGACACGGTCTACGCCGGGGTCGAGGACGCCGCGTTGTTCCGCAGCACCGACGGCGGCCAGACCTGGGGTGAGCTGTCCGGCCTGCGCGGCCACGGCTCCGGGCCCCACTGGCAGCCCGGCGCCGGCGGCATGTGCCTGCACACGATCCTGCTGCACCCCACCGACCCCGAGCGGATCTTCGTGGCGATCTCCGCCGCCGGGGCGTTCCGCACCGACGACGGCGGCAAGACCTGGAAGCCGATCAACCGCGGCCTGAAGTCCGAAGGCATCCCCGACCCGGACGCCGAGGTCGGGCACTGCGTCCACCGCCTCGCGATGCACCCGTCCCGCCCGGACGTGCTGTTCATGCAGAAGCACTGGGACGTCATGCGCAGCGACGATGCCGGCGACACGTGGTACGAGATCAGCGGCAACCTGCCCACCGACTTCGGCTTCCCGATCGACGTTCACGCGCACGAGCCGGAGACCGTCTACGTCGTCCCGATCACCAGCGACTCCCACCACTTCCCGCCCGAGGGAAAGCTGCGCGTCTACCGCAGCCGCACCGGCGGCAACGACTGGGAGCCGCTGAGCAAGGGGCTCCCGCAGAGCCACTGCTACGTCAACGTCCTGCGGGACGCGATGGCGGTCGACTCGCTGGACTCCTGCGGTGTCTACTTCGGTACGACCGGTGGCCAGGTCTACGCCTCGGCCGACGCCGGCGACAGCTGGGCGCCGATCGTGCGCGACCTGCCGGCGGTCCTGTCCGTCGAAGTCCAGACCCTGCCATGATCCGCGTCGTGCTCCCCGCGCACCTGCGCACCCTGTCGGGGGCGGAGCGCGAGGTGCGGCTGGAGGTGCCGGGCGAGCCGACGCAGGCGCTGGTGCTGGACGCGCTGGAGGCCCGCTACCCGATGCTGCGGGGCACGATCCGCGACCCGAAGACACGGCGCCGGCGCGCGTTCGTCCGCTTCTTCGCCTGCCAGCAGGACCTCTCCCACGACGACCCCGACAAGCCGTTGCCCGGCGAGGTGGCCGAAGGCGCCGAGCCGTTCCTGGTGGTCGGCGCCATGGCGGGCGGCTGAGCTTCGGTCAGGTCGTCGCCGGGACGGCGCGTACCCACGTTCCGTCGTCGGTGAGGTAGGCGTCCACCCGCAGCCCCACCTCGGCCAGCGCCTGCTCGAACTGCTCCGTGGACAGCGGCCGGGACAGGAACGTCTGCGTCCACACCACGTCGGGGAAGGCGTACTCGAAAAGCACCGAGTTGACGCCGGGGCCGACCGGGTCGGACGAGACGACCCGGGCGACCCCGTCGCCGATCGGGCGCTCCCGGGGGACCACGTCGTGCCAGTCCCGGCCCTCCCGCTGGATCAGCACGCATCCGCCCGGCGCCAGGTGCCGCAGGCAGGTACGCAGCAACCCGCGGCGGACCTCCTCCGAGCCGGCGTGCACCAGGAACGACGCCAGCAGCACGACGTCGAAGTGCTCGCCGAGGTCCAACGACTCGATCGGGCTGAGCACCGTGCGGGCTCCCCGAACGCGTTCCAGCATCTCCGGGGACTCGTCGACGGCGGTCACCGTGAACCCGTGCTCGAGCAGGGGGTGGGTCATCCGGCCGACGCCGCAGCCGAGCTCGAGGATCGTGGCGCCGGCCGGCACCGACCGGGCGATGAGGTCGGGCGAGCCGTCCACCGGGATCCTGCTGTAGAGCTCCACCGCGCAGCCGTCCGGTGTGATCGCGCCCGGGCCGGTCCCGTGGTAACCCTCACGCCGTCGAACTTCCATCCGGCCCACTTCCTCTCGTTCGGGTCAACTCCCTCGTTCGGGTCAACGACGGAACCGGGCGAGTAGCTCCCTGGTGTCCGCCCACCGCGCCCGCGCGACCACCCCGAGGAGGATGCCCAGCGCCACAGTGAGGATCGCCATCACGGCCATGCCCGGCATCAGGAACAGGTTGGTGAGCGTGGCGCAGACCATCAGTCCCACCAGGGCGATCGCGGCGAGGCCACAAAGTCGCGGGACCAGCAGGCCGATCGCGCCGGCGAGTTCACAGGCACCGGTGAGGTAGCGGAACCACTGGCCGAACCCGATGGCCTCGAAGCCCTGCACCTGCGCCGGGTCGCCGGACAGCTTGGAGTAGGCAGCGGACAGGAACACCGCCGCCAGCAGGACCTGAAGGACCCACAGGGCGACGGTGAGTGCGCGGGAGCGGTGCGGTGCGACGGTGGACCGGACTTCGTGCGTGGTCATGAGCTGGGGTTCCCCTTCTGGCGGCCCGCCATGGCGCGGGCGGTACGAACGTGTCGGTGTATGGACCGTCCACGTCGCCCGAAGTCATCGGTGGACGCACGATTTCGCGTCGCCGAGTGACCGCAGAGGGACCGAACGCAGGTGTCGCAGGACAGCACGACAGGCGCTGACGCCAGCGGGGGGTTCCGGCATCAACGCCTGTCGTGGTTCGGGGGGCGCGGAGAGGTGCGCGGCCTAGCCGGGCCGCACCGCTCCGGCGTAGGGCATGTACTTCATCTTGATGTACTCGACCGTCTTGCCCGGGCGCGGCGCGTGGATGACCATGCCGTTGCCCGCGTAGATGCCCACGTGGTGACGGTCGCTGTAGAAGAGCACCAGGTCACCGGGCTGCAGCTGGGACTTGGAGATCTTGGTGGAGATGGCGTACTGCGAACGCGAGGAGTGGGGCAGCGAGACGCCGGCCGATCTCCACGCGCCCATGGTGAGGCCCGAGCAGTCCCAGCTGTTGGGGCCGTCCGCACCGAAGACGTACGGCTCTCCGAGCTGGGCCTTGGCGAACGCCAGCGCGGTCGCGCCACGGCCACTGCCGGAGGGTACCGGAGCGGGCCTGGGGGCGGGACCCGGGTTGGACGGGAGGTCGGACTTCGGCGTGGTGCGACCACCGCTGCCGCTGCCGCGAGTCGAACGTGCCTGCGCCTTCTCCCGCGCGGCCTGCTCGCGGGCGGCCTTCTCCTGGGCCGCGCGTTCGGCGGCAGCGATGCGCCGCTTCTGCTCGGCGGTGAGGCGTGCGAGGAGGGCCTTGGCCTCGGCGGCGTTTTTCAGCGCGGTCTTCCGGCGGGCGTCGGCCTGGCTCTTGGCCTCGCGGTAGCTCGCGAGCTCCGCCGACCGGGCTGCACGCTGCTCGGCGAGCCGCTTCTGGCCCTCCTGCAGCTGCCGGAGCATGTCGCCCTGCTGAGCGTCGACGACCTTGACCGTGCGCATCCGGGCGAGGTATTCGTTCGGATCCTTCGAGACCGCGAGCTGGGCGGTCATGTCGACGTTGCCGGCGCGGTACTGGGCCGCGGCGAACTGGCCGATGTTGCCACGCAGTGCGCTCACGCGCTGCTGCTGGCGGGAGACGTCGGCGTCGAGGCTGCGGACCCGGCGGTTGATGACCGTCATCTTGTCACCCAGCTCGTTGGCCTGCTCGGTGACTTTCTCAGCCTTCGCGTACAGATCGTCGACCTGCTGCCGGACCTCGCTGATGCTGCGCGTCGACGGCTCGGCGTAGCTGCTCGAACCCGGAAGCGCGACCAGAGCGGCCAGGGTGGCCGTGGTGGTGCCGACGACGAACAACGCACGCCCTGATCGGGCCCTGCGGGTTGTCACAGGCGGGTGCCTTTCTTCCTCAACGCCTACCGGGTGAGCTGACGGGTTCGGGCCGGGAAGTTGCCCTACGGCGGGCTTGGCGGTCAACCTGCGACCGTCGCGCCTGCCGATTCACCCCAGAAAACACGTGGTTCCCCGGCTCCCCGCAGGATCGATCCACCGTGGACCGACCCAACAGGGACTAAGCGAGACATCTGCGCCGACCAGGACGGCCGACTCAAACTGGACAGATATCTGATGGAGACCATAGTGACCGCATCGTGATCAATCAACACCGGCACCCTCGAGAAGTTGTCCGGAGATTCGACATTTGGCAAAGTTTGTTCCCACGTCGTGGGACACGGCGTCGAACGGCCTGGTCACAGCTCCTGGCAGCAGGCGGGCCGGACCTCCTCGACGTAGTGCGGGTGGCGGGCGCCACCAGTACTCCCGGTTCGCCCATCACCAGGTCGGCGTACATGCCCGGTGCCCGGGCGCGGTGGCGGTCCGGGAGACCTCCGGGCGACGGGTGGCGGAGGAAGAGCGGAATGCGGCCACGTGCGGGCGCGGCACGTCACCACGAGTACGCCGAGGCGTCGCGCGGGTCGCGGTTCCTACCCGAACCACACGCGGACGGTGGTCGCCACTGCTGGTCGCAGGCGCAATGATCACAGTCTGGAAACGAACTCCGGACACAAGCTCAGAAGACGGATACGCTGCAGCACCGAAAATCCGGTACGGATCGGTAAGCCAGCCGGACCGGTGACCCCCTAGAAAGATGAGGCTGTAACTGTGATCATCCTCGGCATCATCCTCACGATCCTGGGCTTTGCCCTGGGCATCTCGATCCTCTCGACCATCGGCATCATCCTGCTGGTCATCGGAGTGGTGCTTTTCATCCTGGGCGCCATCGGCCGTCCGGTCGGCGGCCGGAAGGTCTGGTTCTGACCCGAGCAGCTTTGTGAGCCAACCGGCTCTCCCACAGATCACCTGGGGGCGACCGGGTTCGGCCGTTGCGCTGGCAGCCTTCCTTCGGGAAGGCTGCCAGCGTCGTGTTTTCCGGCCACAGTGAAGGACCTCCGCCAATGGCGTTGATGCGTTGCGACTTCTTCTCCGAGGCACTCGAGCTCAGCACCTCGATGACGGTGATCCTGCCGCAGGAGACGACCACCCAGATCGGGATGTCCGGCGCCGCGCGCGAGAGCGGAGCCCCCGTCCTCTACCTGCTGCACGGCCTCAGTGACGACGACACCATCTGGCTGCGGCGTACGTCCATCGAACGCTACGTCTCCACGCTCGGCCTCGCGGTCGTGATGCCGGCGGTGCACCGCAGCTTCTACGCCGACGAGGCGCACGGCAACCGCTTCTGGACGTTCCTGTCGGAGGAGCTTCCCTCACTCGTCGACCGGTTCTTCAAGGTGTCCACCCGGCGCGAGGACACGTTCGTTGCGGGCCTGTCGATGGGCGGGTACGGCGCCGTCAAGTGGGCCTTGCGCCAGCCGGAACGCTTCGCGGCGGCGGCCAGCCTGTCCGGGGCTCTCGACGTCGCCAACCCCGGTATGCGGGAGGGCCGGCCCGAACTCATGGACCGGGTCTTCGGCGGCGAGGTGCGCGGGACCGACAACGACCTGCTGTGGTTGCTGGAACAGACCGCGAAGTCGGGTCGGCAACTGCCGGCGCTGCACGTCTCGTGTGGCACCGAGGACGGCCTGATGCACCACAACCACGCGTTCGTCGACACCGCCCACCGCCTGGACGTGCCCGTCACCGTGGAGTTCGAGCCCGGCGAGCACGAGTGGGGCCTGTGGGACCGCAAGATCCAGGACGTGCTCCGCTGGCTGCCGCTGTCCTGACGGCCGGCTGAGCGCGGTGCCCGGGCCGGGTTGCCGGCCGGGGCACCGCGAGCCGACAGCTGCCAGCGGCTACTTGTAGTGCCTGGTGTAGCTCTCCTCGATCAGGTCACCGGCGGCTCCACCGCGACATGTCGTTCCCCGTCATGCTTCTCCTCATGCCGCCGTCAATCCTTCGTTGCGCCCTGGGTGAGCCCCGCGATGATCTGCCGCTGCGCGAAGAAGAACACCACCAGCGGCGGCAGGACGACGAACACCGTCGCCGCCATCACCGCACCCCAGCGCGACGATGTTGCGAAGCTCCAGGCCGTCGTGGTTGGTCCACACACCGTCGGCCGGGGTGTAGGGCGTCTGCGAGAGTTGGTGAAACCCTCGACGTTCTTCAGCATCAGCAGCCCGACCGGCAGGGTGCGCATCGAGTCGGTGCTCGTGGCGACCAGCGGCCAGATGAAGTCGTTCCACTTCTCCACCAGCGCGATGACGACGACGGTCACGACCATCGGGCGCGACATCGGCAGGATGATGCTCCACAGGATCCGCAGGTGGCCGGCACCGTCGACCTTGGCCGCCTCGCTCACCTCGCCCGGCAGCGTCATCATGTGCTGGCGTAGCAGGAACATCGCGAACACGCTGCCCACTCCGGGGATGACCAGTCCGGCGTAGGTGTTGACCCAGCCGAGGTTGGCGATCGTGAGGTAGTTGGGCAGCAGGACGGCGGCGCCGGGCACCATCATGGCGCCCAGGAAGATCAGGAACACGAGGTTCTTGGCCGGGAAGCGCAGATAGGCGAAGGCGTACGACGACAACACCGCGACGCAGATCTGGATCAGCGCACCGGCCAGGGTGACCACGATCGAGTTGACGTAGAACCGGCCGAACGGCGCGGAGACCCAGGCGGCGGGGTAGTTGTCCCACACCCAGTGCAGCGGGAACCACTGGAACTGGAAGATCTCCCCCGACGGGGTGACCGAGGCGCTGAGCAGCCAGTAGATCGGGATGACGGCCACCAGGCCGACCACCACCAACAGCACGTACAGGCCACCGCGGCCGAGGGGGCCGCGCCGAGTGCCCGGACCGCCCGTGTTGTTGCTCGTCTCGCGTCGGCTTCCGACCACGGCGCTCATCGGTAGTGCACCCTTCGTTCCATGATCCGCGCCTGTGCACCGGTGATGGCCAACAGGATCACGAACATCACGATCGCTCCGGCGCCCGCGTGTCCGGCGTCGAGCGCCTGGAATGCCTGCTGGTAGACCTACCAGGACAGAGTTGTCGTCGCGTCACCCGGACCACCGCCGGTCATGATCGCGATGATGTCGAACGCCTGGAAGGTGCCGATGACGCTGGTGATGGCGATGAAGAACGTCACCGGCGACAGCAGCGGCAAAGTGAGCCGGCGGAACAACGTCCACGCACCCGCCCCCCACGCGGAGTCGGTCATCCAGGCCGGCGAGGTGACCCCGAGCGGGGTGAGCAGCGCCTTCAGCAGGCCGTAGCTGGGGTCGAAGATTGCCCGCATGCTCGCGCTGAGCACCGTCCGCTGGCCGACGGCGGCGTTCCGGCCTGTACGACTCCCGGCAGCAGCGGTCGGCGTGGAATGGTGGACGCATGACGAGCACCGACTCCCGTACGACCAAGCCGTTGAAGTTCGCCGCCGTCGGCCTCGACCACGGTCACATCCTCGGCCTCGTGCACGGCCTGATCGGGGCAGGTGCGGAGTGCGTCGGCATGTGGAGCGAGACCGACACCCCGCACACCGCGGCGCTGGCCGAGCGGGCTCCGCAGATCCCCCGCGTGGCCGAGGCGGACGAGCTCCTCACCGACCCCGACATCGCGCTGGTCGTCACGGCCGCCGTCCCCGCGCGTCGGGCCGAGATCGCGGTCGCGGCGATGCGCAACGGCAAGGACGTGGTGGCGGACAAGCCGGGCGCCATCACCTTGGACCAGCTCGCCGAGGTGAGGACCGCGGTGGCCGAGACCGGACGCTTCTGGTCGGTGGCGTTCTCCGAGCGCACCGCGTCCAGGGCGACCGTGCACGCCCGCCGGCTGATCGAGGAGGGCGCGATCGGCCAGGTCGTCCAGACCATGGGAACCGGCCCGCACCACCTGCGCCCGCACACTCGCCCGTCGTGGACGTTCGACCCGGGGCTGGCCGGCGGGATCCTCGCCGACATCGCCTCCCACCAGGTCGACCAGTTCCTCTACCTCACCGGCTCGACCAGCGCCGAGGTCGTGTCGTCGACGGTCGGCAACTTCGCCCACCCGGAGTACCCCGAGTTCCAGGACTTCGGCGAGGTCGTGCTGCGCAGCCCGCACGCCCACGGCTACGCCCGGGTCGACTGGTACACCCCTGAAGGCCTTGGTGTGTGGGGCGACGGGCGGCTCACCGTTCTCGGCACCGAGGGCTACATGGAGGTACGCAAGAACATCGACCTGCTCGGCCGGCCGGGCGGTGACCACCTCTTCGTGGTGAACGGCAAGGACACGCAGTACCTCGAGAGCGACGACGTCGAGCTGCCGTACTTCCCGGCCATCCTCGACGACGTCGTACGCCGTGGTGACACCGCGATTCCCCAGGAGCTGGTCTTCACCGCGACCGAGTTGGCGCTGACCGCCCAGGCCAACGCCACCCGGGTCGGCGGTCTGGGCTGAGACCCCGTCGGCGTGCACCCGCGCCGGGCCCGGCCACGCCGTGCTCGGCCGCGGGGAGCCCGCCGGATTGATCGGTCTGGCTGCTCAAACTCAGCGGATTCTGCTGTTGGACGGCTGGCCGCCCGACTTACAGGATGGAGAGCATGGAATTCACTCACCTCGGTCGTACCGGCCTCAAGGTCAGCCGCCTCTGCCTGGGCACGATGAACTTCGGGCCGCACACGACAGAGGCTGACTCGCACGCGATCATGGACGCCGCCCACGACAAGGGCGTCAACTTCTTCGACACCGCCAACGTCTACGGCGGTCAGGACAACAAGGGCAACACCGAGCAGATCGTCGGCAGCTGGTTCGCCCAGGGCGGTGGCCGCCGCGAGCGCACCGTGCTGGCCACCAAGGTCTACGGCGACATGGGCGACTGGCCGAACGAGGGCCGGCTGTCCGCGCTGAACCTCCGTCGCGCGCTCGACGCCAGCCTCAAGCGGCTGCAGACGGACTACATCGACCTGTACCAGTTCCACCACATCGATCGGCAGACGCCGTGGGAGGAGATCTGGCAGGCCCTCGAGGTGGCCGTCCAGCAGGGCAAGATCCTCTACGTCGGCAGCAGCAACTTCGCCGGCTGGCACATCGCGCAGGCCCAGGAGGCAGCTGCCCGCCGTAACTTCGTCGGCCTGGTCAGCGAGCAGTCGAAGTACAGCCTGCTGGCCCGCGCGGTCGAGCTCGAGGTGCTCCCGGCCGCGCAGCACTACGGCCTCGGCGTCATCCCGTGGTCGCCGCTGGCAGGCGGGCTGCTAGGTGGCGTCCTCCGCAAGGAGAACGAGGGCAAGCGCCGCCAGCAGGCCGAGGCGATCCAGAAGTATCGGCCGCAGCTGGAGGCGTACGAGAACCTCGCCGCCGACCTCGGCCACGAGCCCGGCGACGTCGCGCTGGCCTGGCTGCTCGCGCAGCCCGCGGTGACGGCGCCGATCATCGGGCCGCGCACGATGGAGCAGCTCGACGCCGCCGAGCGAGCGCTGGACGTCCGGCTGGACGACAAGGCGCTCGACCGGCTGAACGAGATCTTCCCCGGTCACCGCACCGCGCCCGAGGACTACGCCTGGTAGGCAGTCGCACCTGGTAGATCCCGCGTCACCGAAGCCTCCCGGCCCCTGGCGTACGCATCGTCGACTCAGAACCGACGACGCCGTACGCCTCGGGTCGGGAGGCTTCGTTCGTGCCCGGGGCCGGGACGTCCTCGGCCACGTCGCCCGCGCGGCGACTTCCGCCGGGCTGCGAGATGATCTGGTGATGAGCTGGACGGGTGGCCACGGCGACCTCCGCGACCTCCTGCCGGTCGTGCTGGGCTGGCTGGACGCGGGCCGGCGGTGCGCGGTGGCGACGGTAGTGGCCACGTTCGACAGCGCTCCCCGCGAGGTCGGCGCGGCGATGGCCGTCGCAGCGGACGGGGCGGTGGCAGGCAGCGTGTCCGGCGGCTGTGTCGAGGCGGCGGTGTACGAGCGGGCGCTGGCGGTCCTGGACACCGGCCGGCCCGTCCTGGAGCGGTACGCCGTCTCCGACGAGGACGCCTTTGCAGCCGGCCTGACCTGCGGCGGAACCATCGAGGTGCTGGTCGAACCCGCCGACGCGGCGCTGCTCCACCGGCTCGACGCGGCCGTCCGTGCGCAGGAGCCGGTGGCGGGGGTTGGCGTGCTCGGCGGTGCGGAGCCGGCCGGGACCCGGCTGCTCGTCGGCGCCGAGAGCACGTACGGCTCCCTGCCCATGACGGACGAACGGGCGGCGGCCCTGCTCGCCGAGGTACGCACGATGCTGGCCGCGGGCGAGTCCGGGATCCTGCCGCTGACCAGCCGGCTGACCGTGCTCGTTCAGTCGTACGTCCCGCCGGCGCGGATGCTCGTCTTCGGCGCCACGGACTTCGCCGCCGCCGTGAGCTCGGCCGGCGCGTTCCTCGGCTACCGCGTGACCGTCTGCGACGCCCGGCCCGTCTTCGCCACCGCCGAACGCGTGCCCGACGCGGCCGAGGTCGTCGTCGACTGGCCGCACCGGTACCTGGCGCGGGAGTGCGCCACCGGCCGGGTCGACGGCCGCACCGTGGTGTGCGTACTCACCCACGACCCGAGGTTCGACGTGCCGTTGCTCGAGGTCGCGCTGCGCTGCCCCGCTGCGTACGTGGGCCTGCTCGGCAGCCGGCGGACGGCGGAGGACCGGCTGGGACACCTTCGCGAGCGCGGGCTCACCGACGCCGAACTACGCCGCCTGTCCGCGCCCATCGGACTCGACCTCGGCAGCCGTACCCCCGCGGAGACGGCGATCTCGGTGGCGGCGGAGATCGTCGCCTGCCGCCGGGGCGGATCCGGCCGGCGCCTCACCCACACCGACGGCCCCATCCACGACCGGCCGGCGTCCGAGGACGCCGTGCCCCCGGCCTGATCCCGTGCCGGGATACGCAGGAGGCCCCCGGGCGTCACCGGGCGCGGGTCAGCCGGTGGTAGCCGAGGGTGGCAACGCCGAGGGCGACGCCCCAGGCCAGGAAGAGCACCTCGGTGCCGGTGACGGCCCACGCCGCCGCGAGCCCTGCCCAGGTGGTCTGCCCGTCGACGAGGGCGGTGGCGATCATCGAGACACCGATCAGGCCGTACGACGTGAGCGCCACCGAGGCCACCCCGGCCGGGACCAGCGCGAGCAGGCGGGGCACCCGGCGGCCGGCCAGCAGCGGCAGCCAGCGCGGGAACTCCTGTCCCCACCGGCCGGCGAGTCCCAGGGTGAGCAGGCCGCCGAGCGCGGGTACGGCACACAGGGCGATGCCCATCGCTGGGCTGATGTCCTCGCGAACCTTCGCCAGCATCTCCGCCGGGATCCCGAACGGAACGCCGAGCAGCCACAGGGTGTGCGGGAGCGTCCAGCCGAGCAGGGGCAGGGCGCACCCGGCACCTGCCCAGGCGCGCAACCACCGCGGCGCCTGGAGAACCCCGGCCGGTCGTCGTACCCCCTGCGCGCGTGGCGCCGCCGAGACCGCCGCGGCGGCGACCAGCAGGCCACCGCCGAGGAGCACCACGCGGTTGGCGAGGTCGCGCCAGTCGGTGAGATGGCCGGCCGCCGCGGCGACCTGGAACACCAGGTGCCCGGGGAAGGACAGCGCGACCAGGACGGCGGCGGCAGGCCACAGGCCGGCGGCCACCAGTCGCCCGGGCCGCACGACGCCGAGCGCGGTCACCGCCACCAGGGCGGCGCACAGGGCGACCGCGCCCCACCCGGACCAGAACGGCAGGGAGTCCAGCGTGGCCGCGCCGCATCCGGTGGCCACCTGGTCGGCGGTCTGCTCGACGGTGCGGTCGCACGCGGTGTAGCCCCACCGGCTGCCGGTGGCCCACAGCAGCCGAACCAGGGCGTAGGCGTCGGCGAACCCGAACGCCGCGAGCGCCCAGGCCGGGCGGCATCCACCTCTGTTCAGCCTTCGGGGTGTTGTCGGGGCCGCTGTCGCTGTCGCGGAGGGGCTGTCGGTCATGCCTCGACGATGCGCGCCGCCGACCTCTGGGCGCGTGCACCCGGCGAGGGGCTTCGCTCACCCGTGGGAGTGAGCGGGATCCGGGGGCAGCCGCCTCAGCCGAGCCAGCGTCGAGCCTTCCTGCGGCGGATCGCCCGCTCCACCGCGGGCAGGTCCTCGAGGACGCGTTCGGCGGCGGCCTGCTCGCGGGCGTGCAACAGGCCGTAGGTGAAGGCGTTCTCCTGGTCGAGGTGGGCGCGTACGCCGACGTCGCGGAGCGTCTGCCGGGCGACGACGCTGTCCTGGTGGGCGCCGAGCACCTTCTGCAACCGTTTGAGCGCCCTGACCAGGCGGCGGGCGTCCTTGCCGCCGACGGCGGTGAGCGCCTCCGCGGCGTACCTCGCCCGCTTCGCGGCCTTTCGTGCCTCGTGCAGCGCGGCGGATCGGTCGCGGACCACCCCGGGAAGGGGCGGGGTCACCGAGGGCGTGGCTCGGGGTCGTGTGGACAGCGCGGCGGCGTGGTCGAGCCGGCGGTCGACCCGGCGAAGCGCCTTACGTGCTCGCCTTCGCAGTCCGGCCGCGCCGGCCTCCTGGCCCGCGGTGGCCTCCACGAGCGCGTCCAGGTTGTCGAGCAGGGTGGCGTATCGCGGGCTGTCCAGTGCGGCAGCGACGCGGCCGCGCGCCTGCTCGGCCTCGGCCGCGAAGTGGTCGCTGATCCGCCGCTCCACGGGTCCGATCACGAGTTCGGTGGGTTCGGCGGCGATGGCGGCCCGCAGCCCCTCGGCCTGCACCTGGCTGTCGCGGAGCAGGCCCAGGTCGCCGGCCAGCCAGCGCAGCTCGACGCCGAGAGGGTCGGTGCGCGCGCGGTCGAGGAACGGCCGGAAGGTGCGTAGCGTGCTCCGCAGCCGACGGCAGGCGACGCGCATCTGGTGCACCGCCTCGGGATCACCCCGTCGTACGCCCGGATCGAGGGTGATGATGGCGTCTCGCTGGTCGGCGATGTACGTCGCGACGGCCGACCATGCGCGTTCCTCGTCGCTGCCGGAACCACGCCCCGACCGCGCGGCCTCCGGTGTGCGCGACGGCCGCAGGTCGAGGGTGCGAGCCAGCTTGGACCCGTACGCGGCCGGGCGTGCGCCCGCGTCCAGCAGCAGCCGTTCGGTCGCGTCGAGCAGGCCGGGCGGACCCTCGACGAGCTCGACCTCCACCTCCCGCCACTCGCGCGCGGTCACCGCGTCACCGTAGGTGTGCGCGGTGACGTGGTCGTCGCAGACCTCGGCGAGGGCGTCACCGGAGCCGGAACGGAGAACGCGTTCGAGCCGCCGGGTGCGGATCCCCGCCACCGGGCGAAGCGGATGCCCTCGGGTCAGCGCGCGGAGCTCCTCGGCGAACGACGCGGGCGGCTCGGCGCGCTCGGCGCCGTCACCCTCGTCGAGCGGAGCCCTGAGCTCGGTCCGCGCACCATGATGCTCGGGCGCTCCCCCGGCGCCGGCCGGCCGCTTGAGGTGCCAGCCCGCGTCGTGGCCGCCGGCGCGCCGGCGAAGCGTCACCCGGTGACGGGACAGGTGCAGCTCGTCGGTGTCGTAGTAGGTCGCGTCCAGCTCGTGCTCGACGGGCTCGTCGAGCGAGGCCGCTCCGGGGGCCGAGGACAGATCGGGCAGGACGAAGTCCGGCTCGACGTCGTACTTGCGTTCCACTTCCAGCTGACGCATTCGGCTCCCTTCGGACGTGCCTCATCCCTACCGGACACAGGCGCGGTATGCCACCTCGCCCACCCGGAGGCCGGGGACGGGCGTCCGGACAGGGCGGCACCTCAGGCAAACCGGGTCAGAACGAACCCAGGTCGGAGGACAGCCAACGCTCCGGCCGCATGGCGACCATGAGCTGCTCGCCGTGCTCGGCCTTCGCCATCTCGATGTAACCCTTCACCACCTCCGGTGGGAGGTATCGCCGCGCCATCTCGTCCAGCTGCTCGTCGGTCATCGGGCTGGTCCGGGTGACGGGGCCTTCAATCGAGACGTAGCGCACCGAAGGCCGCACACGCTCGACCATCAGCGAGAACCGGCCGGCGGCCTCGATCAACCGCGCCTTGCGCGAATGCACTCCGGTCAGCACCCAGGCCTCGCCGCCGGGCTCGTACTGGTACCAGATCGGGACCACCAGTGGCGCCCGACCATCTTCCGCGTCCACCGCCAGCGCGGCGACGTGCGGCTCGGCAAGGAACTGCTCTCGTTCGCTCACAGACAGTGCCATGACCCAGACCCTACGAGAGGCCTCCGACAGTGCCCGCCCATTCGGCCGGCACGGTAGGGGGCAACACCAGACCCCTTGTTCTGTTCGCCTGCCGGCCCGCATACTCCCTTGCGATCGCGACAGGTTCGCCGCATGGTGTCCGTCGTGGATACGGCGACGAGCAGGGCGCGGCGACTTGTCCGGGACCTCAACGCGCGGTCCGGGCTGGAGCTCGAACTCGTCGGGACCGCCAGGCACGGCGAGGTCAGCGAGGCCGTCTTCGTACGCCGGCCGGACGGACGCGACGGCGTACTCACCCGCTCGACCGCACCCGCAGGCTTCCTGCGTCACCTCGGCGACGTCCTCGGTCTCGCCCGCGAACGCGGCGCACCGGTGCCCCGGCACGAACTCGTCACCGAGGTGTCCGAGGGCGCCGTCATCGTCCAGGAGCGGCTACCAGGCGCCCCGCCCACCCACGTCACGGCACACACGGTCGACGCCATCGTCGCCGCGAACGACCGCCTGGCCGGGGTTCTCGCCGACCGATCGGATGTCCACGTTCCCGACCTTCACCTGCGGAGAAGCGGGGACGGCTGGTGCCTGCACGAGACGCTGGAGCGGTACGACGACCGGAGCCGCCGGCTGTTGAAGTGGATCCGCGAGATCGGCGACACCTCGCCGCAGCACCTGTCCGGTGACGACCTGGTGCACCTGGATCTCGTACCCGGCAACGTCCTCTTCACCACCGGCGAGGCCGTCACCGGCATCGTCGACTGGGCCGGACTCGGGCGCGGTGACCGGTGGTTCGCCCTGCTGAAGCTGCGGTTCCACCTCGCGTTCCTGCTCGCCACCCGTCCGGCCGGCGGGCCGTCGGTCGAGCCGGAGGCCATCGTCCGCCTGGACGAGATCCTCGGCCGACAGGTGGACCCGGTGATGCTTCGCGCGTACTGGGCGCACTGGAGTCTGGGCCTGGTCGACTGGGCAGTCCGCCACGGACCACCCGAGCACGCCGAGCACTACCTCGACATCGCCCTGTCCCACCTCGAGTCCCCGGAAACGCCCTAGCTTCGGAAGCGACGAGGGGTTCAGACGCCGGTGGCCCCGTCGACGTTCTGCCGCAGCAGGTCCGCGTGACCGTTGTGCCGGGCGTACTCCTCGATCAGGTGGACGTGGATCCACCGCAGCGACACCTGCCGGCCCCACCCCTCCATCGCGAACTCGGTGTCCAACGCCACCCCCGCAGCGGCTGCCCGAGAGGCCGCCATCTCGCCCACCAGCGTCGCGTAGTCGGCCTCGGCCGAAGCACCGTCGGCGTCGTCGAAGTCCACACCGGCCGGGTAGAGCTCCGGGAGGTTCTCACCGCCCACCTTCCGGCGGAACCACATCCGCTCCACCTCCGCCACGTGACGAAGGAGCCCGAGCAGCGAGAGGTTCGACGCCGGGATCGCCCGGAGCGCCAACTGCTCACCGGTCAGCCCGGCACACTTGTGCAGCAAGGTGGTTCGGTGCCAGTCCAGCCACCCGTCGAGGACGGCGCGCTCGCCGCCGGCGAGTGGTTCCGCGTAACCTCGTTCGACCTGCGGTGCAGTCCATGCCATGCCGTCATCCTGCCGAAGCTGCGTCACGCCGCCACGCGTTCGGCCTGGATCTCCTCGAGCGTCTTGCCGGCCGTCCGCGGCATGAAGACCAGCCCGATCACGCCGCTGGCGACCAGCAGCAACAGCAGCAACAGCAGGATCAACGCGAGCGTGTGGAATCCGGTCGCCGCCAGCACCGGCACCAGGAAGCTCCAGCCACCGATGAGGATCCGCACCACGCCGTACAGCAACGCCTGCGAGCTCGCCCTGATCTGCGTCGGGAACAGCTCGGTCGACCAGACCCGGAAGAACGGCCCCTGCCCGAAACCGCTGCCGAGGTTGTTCACCACGAGGTAGACGACGGCGACCGTGACCCCGAGCGGGAACGTGAACAGCACGCCGTACGCGATCGCCTGCAGCGCCGCGCCGATCCCGAACAGCAGCCGCCGGTGACGGGTGTCGCTGAGCGGCATGAACACCACCGACGTGGTGATCGACACGATCAGGAACCCCATCGCCTGCAGGGCCACGCTGGTCCCCTGGCCGGCGCCGCCGACGGTACGCAGGATGTACGGGAAGAAGAACCCGGCCGTACCCGCGACGAGGTTCCACGGCAGGAACATCGCGAACACGAACGCGAACGCCCGCAGATTGGCCCGAGTGGTGAAGTCCCGCAACCGCATCGTCGCCTGCCTGGCGCCGCCCGCGACCGCGTCACCGGCCACCCGCCCGGCGTTTCGCCAGCGTTCGGACTCGACCATCCCGCGGCGGAAGAACCACGTCACCAGCGCCACCACCAGCAGGTGCGCGAAGACGATCCGGATCCCCAACAGGCCAAGGGGTGCGAGCGCCCAGGCGAGTGCCAGCGTCAGCACCGGGCCGAGCGACCAGAAGACGTTGGTGAGCCCGAGCATCTTTCCGCGCGCCCGTGCCGGGGAGAACTCCGCGATCAGCGTCCACGAGGTGGGGATGTCCGCGCCGACCGCCAGCCCGACGATGACGAAGCCAACCAGCAGGCCGGGCAGGCTGGGCGAGAAGATGACGAACAACGTGCCGAACGCGTACACCAGCAGGTCCCACTGGTAGACCCGTTTGCGGCCCACCCGGTCACCCAGCCAGCCGCCGATCAGGCAGCCGACGCCGGCGGAGATGGCGTTCGAGCTGAACGCCGCGATCAGCCCGACCGCACCACTGCTCAGGTTGTACGCACTGGCCCACAGGGCAAGGCCGGCCGAGCCCGCCACGATCGAGCCGGCGTCGATGTAGTCGGCCATCGACGCGAGCACCGCCCACCGCCAGTGCCGCCGGTCCAGAGCTTCGTCGTCCTTCACCTGCGGACCGCGGGTTGTGCTCACGGCCGCCATCGTTCTCGCGCCGGAGCGCGCTGGTCAAGGAAGCACGACCGGACTGGCTGGGACCGGCCTGGCCGGTCGGGGCCACTAGAGGACCGCTCCCGGACCGCTCCCGGACACCGCTGTCAACCCACGCTTGCGAAGGCGTACTCGGGTAGCTCGATGTCGGCCGCCTTGGCGAACTGCCGGGCGATCACCGGCCGCATCGGCCAGCGCGTCATCCACCGCATGGACAGCCCACGCGCCCAGATCGCCGGCGCACTCATCGGCGCGTACCCCGAGACACCGCCCGGCGGGAGCTCCTGCGCACTCGTCACGTAGGACCGGATGCGGTCCTCGTAGCGGGCGAACGCGGTCACGTGGTCGCCGTCGGCGGCGGCGAGTTCGCCGGCCAGCACGTACGCACCGACCAGCGCGACGCTCGTCCCCAGACCGGTGAGCGGTGTCGGGCAGTAGCCGGCGTCGCCGAGCAGGACTACCCGCCCGCGGGACCAGTGGTCGAGATGCACCTGCCCGATCGAGTCGAACGCGAAGTCGGTGCAGGCGCGCATCCCGGCGAGCAGCCGCGGGACCTCCCACCCCACGCGTGCGAACCTCGACGCGAGGACGTCCTGCTGGCCGCGCACGTCACGCCGGTCGTACGACAACGGCTCGGACCGGAAGCTCAACCCGGCCTTCACCTCACCGGGCAGGCGGCCCGGCCGGGCGGACGCCACCAGCCCGCCGGGCGCGTTGTGCATGAGGTACCAGCCGTCCAGCGCAATGTCGTCGGTGACGGTGAACCACGCGGTGTAGCAGCCCAGCGGCCTGACGTACCTCTCCTCGGGACCGAACGCCAGCGCGCGGACGGTCGAGTGCAGCCCGTCGGCGCCGACCACCAGGTCGAACCGGCGGGGAGCGGCGCGTTCGAAGGTCACCAGCACGCCGTCGCCGTCCTCGCGCAGGTCGGTGATGGTGTCGTCGAAGAGGTATTCGGTGTCCGGCAGCGTTGCGTCGTACAGCAGCTCGGCCAGGTCGCCGCGCAGGATCTCGATCTCGGAGACGATACCCTCGCCGCCGAAGCTGTCCGCCGGCATCCGCGCGGTGATCCGGCCCCGCCTGTCGACGAGGGCGAGGCCGCGTTGGTCCAGGCCGAGCGTGCGCGCCCGCTCCATCAGGCCCATCCGGGTGATCACGGTGCGCCCCGCACCGCGAAGGTCGACCGCCTGCCCGCCGGGCCGGGGTGCCGGCGCGCGCTCGACGACGGTGGGGCTGTAGCCGGCTCTGCGTAGCCAGTACGCGGCGGCGGGGCCGGCGATGCTGGCGCCGGACACGAGGACGGTTCTGTTCGACATGCCGGTGACTGTACGGTGTACGCATGACTAGTGCAAGCCTTGCTTCCAAGGAGACTACAGGATGCCGTACTAGTGCACTGATCACGATCTGCACGCCTGGGCCGGACGACCCGGCAGTCCGACCGGCGCCGGAACGCTAGGCTGAGCGCCGCCTCGGTGCACTAGTACAGCTCGACAGGAGGGAGGCCCTCGGATGGCAGATTCGTCCACAGCGTCGCGGTACCACGAGGTCGTCGCCGCGCTCCGGCGCCGCATCGAGGCCGGCGAGCTCGCACCGGGTGACCGGGTTCCCTCGACCCGGGAGATCACCCGCGAGTGGGGCGTGGCGATGGCGACCGCCACGAAGGCGCTCACCGAGCTCCGCCACCTCGGCCTGGTGCGGGCCGTGCCCGGTGTCGGCACCGTGGTCGCCGAGCGCGGACGGACGGGCACCCGGACGACGACCACGACCGGCCCCGCCACCGACGCACGAACCTCGCAGGAGAGCCGTCCCGCCGCGGCCACCGACCGGACGCTCACCACCGAACGCGTCGTCGAGGCGGCGATCGCCATCGCGGACGCCGAGGGGGTTTCGGCCGCCTCGATGCGCCGGGTGGCCGTCGACCTCGGGGTCGCCACGATGTCGCTGTACCGGCACGTGCGCGACAAGGACGACCTGCTGCTGCGGATGATGGACGCGGTGCTGGCGGCCTCGCCGCTCCCAGCCGAGCCACCGGACGGCTGGCGGCCGCGGCTCGACCTGGTGGCCCGCACGCTGTGGACGCTCTTCCGCCGGCACCCCTGGCTCGCGCCCACCATGTCGATCACCCGCCCGCAGGCGACCCCGCACGCCCTCCCGTACACCGAATGGGTGCTCGCCGGCCTGCTCGCCGAGGGACTCGACCTGCAGACCGCTTTCACCATGCATCTCACGCTGTTCAACTACGTGCGCGGCACGGCCGTCAACCTGGAAAGCGAGGCGGAGGCGGAAGCGACCAGCGGGCTGACGAGCGAGGAGTGGATGGCGACCCAGCAGCCGGCCATCGACCGGATCGTCGCCGAACAACGGTTGGTGACCTTCGCCCGGCTGGCCGAGAAGGAGTACGACTTCGACCTGGACGCGCTGTTCGAGTTCGGTCTGCAACGCCTCCTCGACGGCTGCACCGAGCTGGTGGAGGCCGCGCGCCGGCGCTGACCACCTCGGCGCCTCCCGCGCCTCCCGCGATGAGTTCCGCCCGTCACCCTTCCTGGACGCCGGGCCGGCGGTCCTCCACCACCCAGGTCGCGCGGGTGCTGATCGGCGCGCCCGGCCGGGTGACGTACGGCAGCACCCGGAAGTCGGTGCTCCACCGCTGCCTGTCCACGTGCACCCGGACGTAGCCGCGGCGGGCGTTGTAGAACTTCAGGTGCGGGTTCGACGCGAGCTCCAGGCGCCCTCGCGCGTCGACCTCCTCGCCGTCCCCGCGGGTGGTGACGGACGTGCCCACGAACTCGCTGCCCACCGTCGGCGACTCGGGGTCGGAGTAGTCGGCCTTGAGGTCCCAGGCGTGGTTGCGGTGCCGGTCGCCGGTGATCACCACGAGGTTCCGTACGCCGAGATCCCGGGCGGCGCCGAGCACGCGGTTGCGCTCGGCGACGTAGCCGTCCCACGGGTCGAGCGACACCTCCGTGGCCGGGCCGGGGTCGAGGTCGCCCTGCCCCATCGGAACCTGGTTGCCGAGCACCTGCCACCGGGCCGGCGAGGTCGCGAACCCGTTCAGCAGCCACTCACGCTGCCGGGCGCCGAGGATGCTCCGGCCAGGCGCGAACCGCTCGGGGCAGGTGGCCGATCTCCCACCGTCGCACGGCTGGTCGTCGCGGTACTGCCGGGTGTCCAGCATGGTGAGGTCGACCAGTCGCCCGTACGACAACCGCCGGTGCAGGCGCATCGCCGGCCCTGACGGGAGTTGTGCGAGCCGCATCGGCTGGTTCTCGTACATCGCCTGGAACGCCGCCGCCCGGCGCCTGCGGAACGCGACCGGGTCCGCGCTCGGCACCGGAGTGGTCCCGGCATGGTCGCCGGCCCAGTCGTCCTCCACCTCGTGGTCGTCCAACGTCACGATCCACGGGAAGCGGGCATGGGCGGCCCGCAGCGGCGCCTCGGACTTGTAGAGGCCGTACTGCAGCCGGTACCCAGGCAGGTCGAACACCTCGGTGCGCAGCGCCGACTCCCGGATCTCCCCGCGCCGGTCGCGGTCGGGCACGTGCTCGTAGATGTAGTCGCCCAGATGGACCACCAGGTCGAGGTCCTCCCGCGCCAGATGGTCGTACGCGGTGAAGAAGCCGTCCTGCCACGTCTGACAGCTGGCGAACGCGAAGGTCAGCTCCCTCGGCGAGGACGGGACGGGCGGCGTCGTCCTCGTCCGCCCGATCGGGGAGAGCGCCCCGCCGACGCGGAACCGGTAGTAGTACACCCGGTCGGGTTCCAGGCCGGCGATCTCCGGATGCACCGAGTGGCCGAGTTCGGGAGTGGCGACCACCCGGCCTCCCCGGACGACGCGAGCAAACCGCTCGTCGGCGGCCACCTCGTACTCCACCCGCACGGGCCTCGGCGGCATCCCGCCGCTCCCGTCGGGAGCCAGCGGCTCCGGCGCCAGCCGGGTCCACAGCACCACACCGTGCGGCGCCGGATCACCGGAGGCGACGCCGAGGGTGAAGGGGTCGGCACCCCCGAGCGGGACCGACGTCACGGAGTTCTCGACGAACACCCCGGTGCCGAGCAGCACCGCGGCGGCGCCGCCTCCCCCGATACCCAGGAACCGTCTCCGGGAGGGCTGCCACCGGGCCGAGTTCGCTGTGCGCGCGTGCGTGGACCAACTCACCCTGGTGCCTGACCGAAGCCCCGACAGAAGTACGCCGCGTCCGACGGAGCTGGAGTTGTCCGCCACAGTGCGAGCTACCCATCGGCCGGGCGCGAATAACCGTTGGCGCACCGGCAACCGCCCTGGTAGCGTCACCGGGCTTCCTGGGTGGCTCTCGAGTAATCCTCGAAGGATCGAATCGAACCGGACCTCTTCCGGGGCGGGACCCTCGTCGATGGCCGCCGATCTCTTCGTCGTCTCGGCAGATGCGGCCGCGTCAAGCACGTGGTCGCCCAACTCCCCACGCGTCCTCACGACCAGAGGAGCCCAGGTCCTGATGATCGAGTACGTCACCACGCCGGCCGGCCGGCCGCACGAGCCGCAACCCGCCGAACCCGACCGACCGCACGACCCCGACCCCGAACTCCGGACCGAGCGCGCCTTCCTGGACACCGCCCGCGCGGCTCTGCGCCGCATGCACGCGGACGTCGTGGCCACCGAGACCCCGCTGATCGGTGGCGAGGACAACGACGAACGCTTCACCAACGAGTCGAACCTCCGCGCCCGCTGGCTGCGCGCCCAGTCCCTGGTCGACCTGCCCGACGTGCCGCTGTTCTTCGGCCGGATCGACTACGACGCCGGGACCGTGGCGGAGGCGGCCGACCGGATCCACATCGGCCGCCGGCACGTCCACGACGAGGCGGGTGCGCCGCTGGTCATCGACTGGCGGGCGCGGGTCTCGGTCCCCTTCTACCGCGCCACCCGCACCGACCGGCAGCACGTCCACCGGCGCCGTCGCTACGGCTTCTCCGACGCGGCCGACCTCACCGCCTACGACGACGAGATCCTCGACGGCACGGGTACGGCCTCGGACGCCATCGACGCCGGCAGCACCGAGGCGGACGCCTTCCTGCGGGCCGAGATCGAGCGGCCGCGTACCGGACCGATGCGCGACATCGTGGCCACCATCCAGCCCGAGCAGGACGACCTGGTTCGCGCGCCCCTGCAGCCGTCCATCTGCGTTCAGGGCGCGCCGGGCACCGGCAAGACGGCGATCGGGCTGCACCGGATCGCCTACCTGCTCTACACCGAACGCGAACGCCTCAGCCGCGGCGGCGTCGTCATCGTCGGGCCCAACCGCTCGTTCCTGTCCTACATCCGCAAGGTGCTGCCCGCCCTCGGTGAGGTCGACGTACGCCAGACCACCGTAGAAGAGCTGCTCGGCCAGCCCGGCACTGTAGGCACCGCCGGCGCTGCCGGCACGGTCACCGGGGACCCGCGGGCCGAGCAGCTCAAGGGCGACGCCCGGATGGCGGCCGTTCTGCTGCGCGCGCTGTGGCTGCACGTCGGTACGCCGACCGAGGGAATCCTCTACACCAAGGGAGCCAACCGCTACCGCGTGCACGACTACGCCGTCCAGGAGATCGTCGAGTCGCTGCGCGGTGCGACCCGCTACGCACCCGGACGCAACTCGCTCGCACAGCGGATCGCACACGAGGTGCTGGTGCTGATGGAACGCCGCGGCGAGTCACCCGACGACAGGGTTCAGAACGCCGTGGCCCGGTCGCGGCCGGTGAAGGCGCTGGTCGACCAGGTGTGGCCGAAGGTGACGCCGGAGCAGGTGCTGTTCCGGCTGCTGTCGGACGCCGCGTTCCTCGCGGCCGCGGCCGGCGCCGACCTCGCCGAGGACGAGAGGGCCGAGCTGGCCTGGGCCAAGCCCCCGCGGTCGGCGAAGTCGGCGAAGTGGTCGCCGGCGGAGCTGGTCCTGCTCGACGAGCTCACCGACCTGATCGAACGCCGGGCAGGTTCCCTCGGTCACCTGGTCGTGGACGAGGCGCAGGACCTGTCGGCAATGCAGCTACGGGCACTCGGCCGGCGCTGCCGTACCGGCTCCGCGACCGTGCTGGGCGACCTCGCCCAGGCGACGTCGGCGTGGACGACGGGTTCGTGGGAGCAGGTCTTCGAGCACCTGGAGATGCCCGGGACCCGGCTGGTCGAGCTGGAACGAGGATTCCGGGTGCCGGGCGAGATCATCGACTTCGCGGCCCGGCTGCTGCCGACGATCGCGCCCGCCCTGGGCCGGCCGACAGGGATCCGTTCCCTGCCGGACGCGCTGCGGATCAGTTCCGCCCGTCCCGCCGCATCCCCCGATCCGCAAGGCTTCCTTGACAGTCTCGCGGACGCCTGCCGGAACGCCCTGGCCGGTGAGGGCTCGGTCGCGATGATCGCGGCGGACGCTGACGTCGCAGAACTGCGAGCGGGCCTGTTGGACAGGAATCTCCCGTCCGCCTTGCTCGGCAGCGCCGACGACGCGATGGAGACGGCCCGGCTGGTGTGCGTACCCGCGATGTTGGCCAAGGGACTGGAGTTCGACGCGGTGGTGGTCGCCGAGCCGGCCAGGATCGTGGCGGCCGAGCCGCGTGGGATGGCGCGGTTGTACGTCGTGCTGACCCGGGCGGTCACCAGCCTGCACGTCGTACACGCTGAACCGCTGCCGGCCGAGCTCCGCGACACCGCCGTAGGCTAGGTGGACTCCCCGCGCCGAGCACGGGCGCGGCGCTTGCCCTCGTGCATCGCCTGGACGCGGGCCACCGGGATCGTGTGCCCCTCGGCCACGAGGTCGGCACGCAGGGTCTGAGGTGCCGGCAACTGCTCGGCCCACGGGTCACCCGCGCCGATCAGCTCGGGCACGGTGTGGATGGTGAAGTCACCCGGTGCGATGTCGTCGAGCACGTCCCAGCCGACGGGGTAGGACACCGGCACACCCGGCCGGACGCGCGGGCTGTACGCCGCGACGACCGTGGCCCCGCCGGCGCGGGTCGAGTCGAGGAACACCTTCCCGGCCCGGTCCTCGCGGATGAACGCGGTGGTGGCCACGGACGGATCGAGCCGCTGGGCGCGCACGGCGAGCGCCCGGGTCGCGGCCGCGACGTCCCACACGTCCTGCCCCGACGCGAGCGGGACGACCACGTGCAGGCCCTTGGCGCCGCTGGTCTTCACCGCTCCGGCCAGCCCGGCGTCGGCCAGCGCCTGCCGGACCAGCTTCGCCGCCGCGACGGCCAGGCCGAACCCCGCGGCGAGGTCGTCGCCCTCCGGCGGGTCGATGTCGAGGATGAGGGCGGTCGGGTGGGTGACGCTGTCGGCACGGGACAGCGTGGGGTGGTACTCGATCGCGCGCTGGTTGCCGAACCACAGCAGCGTCCGGCGGTCGTCGCACAGGGCGTACCGGATCTCCCGCTTGGACGCCTCCGCCCACACCGAGACGCTGCGCACCCACGAGGGGGTGTATTTCGGGAGGTTCTTCTGCATGAACGGCGGCTGCCCGCGCAGCACCCGCACCACCGACAGCGGTCGGCCGGCCAGCTCGGCGATGATCCGGTCACCGACCACGTCGAGGTAGTCGACCAGGTCGCGCTTCGTCGCCCCGGCCCCGTCGAACAGCGGCTGGTCGAGGTTGGTGAGCGACACGCCCTCGCGCGTCTCCTCCGACGTCATGACCGCAGCGTAGGCGACGCCGCCGACAGCACGGTGCAGGTCACGCCTGGACGTCGGGCAGCCGGGCGGCGCGGGCGCGCAGGTACCGCTGCTGCGGAAGGCTGGACGTACGGTCCGCGGCGGCGAGGTAGGCCGCCCGGGCCCCGGCCGGATCACCGTCGCGTTCCAGCAGGTGTCCCCGGACCGCGTGCAGCCGGTGGTCGCCGGCCAGTCGCCCGTCGGACTCCAGCGCCCCGACCAGCGAAAGACCGGCCCGTGGACCGTCCACCATGGCCACCGCGACGGCGTGGTTGAGCGCGACCACCGGGTTGTCGGAGAGCTTGCGCAGCAGGCCGTACAACGCGGCGATCTGCGGCCAGTCGGTCTCCTCGGCACGCGGGGCCTCGTCGTGCAGCGCGGCGATCGCGGCCTGCAGTTGGTACGGCCCGGTGTGGCCGCGCGGCAACGCGGCGGTGACCAGACCCACCCCCTCGGCGATCTGGTCGGCGTTCCAGCGGCCGCGGTCCTGTTCGTCCATCGGGACGAGCTCGCCGTTCGGCCCGACCCGTGCGGCCCGCCGGGCGTCGGTGAGCAGCATGAGCGCGAGCAGCCCGGCCACCTCGCTGTCGTCCGGCAGCAGCCGGTGCACCATCCGGGCCAGCCGGATCGCCTCGGTGGCGAGTTCCACGCGGTGCAGGTCGGGCCCGGACGTACTCGCGTACCCCTCGTTGAAGATCAGGTAGAGCACGTGCAGGACAGCGGCCAGCCGGTCGTCGCGTGCGGCACCGGCCGGGATGCCGAACGCCACGCCGCTGTCGCGGACGCGCTGTTTCGCCCGGCCGATCCGGCGGGCCATGGTCTGTTCGGAGACGAGGAACGCTCGAGCCACCTCGGCCGTGGTCAGCCCGCCGACGGCGCGCAGCGTCAACGCGATCTGCGCCTCCGCCGACAGCGCCGGATGGCAGCACATGAACAGCAGGATCAGCGAGTCGTCGGTGTCGGAGGTGGGCCGGTCGGCGGGCGGCGTCAGCCACTGGTCGGGCAACACCCATGAGGCGACGGTGTCCTCGCGCCGTCGCCGGGCCTGCTCGTTGCGCAGCAGGTCGGTGAGCCGGCGCGCGGCGACGGTGACCAGCCAGGCGCGCGGGTCGTCCGGTACGCCGTCGACCGGCCACCGGGTGGCGGCGGCCAGCAGCGCCTCCTGGGTGGCGTCCTCGGCGGTGTCGAAGTGGCCGTACCTCCGGACGACCGCGCCGAGGACCCGCGGCGCCAGCGTGCGCAGCAGGTCCTCGACCTCGGTCACCGCTCACGCCTCCAGCTCGGACCTGGACTCCACCACCGGCCGGACGTCGGCGTACGCGGTGGCCCGGACCGACTCCGGTCCGGGGCAGTCGGCCAGCCGGGCAGCGAGTTCGGTCGCCCGGTCGAAGCTGTCGCACTCCACGATCCAGTAGCCGGCGAGCACCTCCTGGGTCTCCGCGTACGGCCCGTCCGTCACCACCGGCCGGCCGTCCCTCGACCCCAGCCGCCGGGTGTGCACCGGCGCGTCCAGGCCACGCGTCTCGACCAGCTCACCGGACTCGGCGAGGTCGGCGTTGAACTTCTCCATGAACGCGCCCATCGCGGCGAAGTCCTCCTCCGACCAGGCCGGCTGGTCCCCGCCCTTGCCGGCCATGCCGTCGTAGTCCTGCTGTGAGGCGTACGTCAGGATCATGTACTTCACGGGTTCACTCCCTCTCGGCGTGGCGCCGGGGTTCGGCACCGCTCACCCCTGACGTCGAGGCCGACGCGGCCGGCCGGACACTTCCCGACCAGGATCGCGCACCACTTTTACTGGCGTCTTCCCCTGCCGGGCCCTCCCGCTACGGTGTGGCGTGACGGAGAAACCGGACACGGGGAGGCGACCCATGATCTTCATCACCGCGAAGTTCCGCGTACGGCCCGAGGACGCCGACCGGTGGCCCGCGATCGTCGCCGACTTCACCCAGGCCACGCGGAGCGAGCCCGGCTGCCTGTGGTTCGACTGGTCGCGCAGCCTGGACGACCCGACGGAGTACGTCCTGGTCGAGGCGTTCCGCGACGACGACGCGGGCGCGGCGCACGTGCAGTCGGCGCACTTCCAGGAGGCACGCCGGACGCTGCCGCCCCATCTCGCCCAGACGCCGCGCATCGTCAACTTCAAGGTGCCCGGGGACGACTGGTCCGAACTCGGCGAGATGGCCGTGTCCGGGGAGTAGACCGAGAGGACCCGGGGGGGTCGCACGGGCCGCGGGTCAGCCGCCCGCGACGGCCTTCTCCATCGCCGCGATGTCGATCTTGTGCATGGTGTACATCGCTTCGTACGCCCGCCTCGACCGCTCCGGGTCGGGGTCGGTCAGCAGCTTGGGCAGCATCGTGGGCACGACCTGCCAGGACACCCCGAACCGGTCCTTCAGCCAGCCGCACGGGCCCTCTTCCCCGCCCTCGCTGAGCCGGTTCCAGTAGTAGTCCACCTCGTCCTGGTCCGCGCACGGAATCTGGAACGAGATCGCCTCGGTGAACCTGAACTGCGGGCCGCCGTTGAGCGCGACGAACTGCTGGCCGTTCAGCTCGAACTCGGCGGTGATGACGGAGCCGGCCTCGCCGGGTCCGGCCTCGCTGTAGTGGTCGATGCTGCCGAGCGAGGCGTTCTTGAAGATCGAGACGTAGTAGTTGGCCGCGGCCTCGGCCTGGCCGTCGAACCACAGGCAGGTGGTGAGCTTGTCGGGGACCACTGGGCACCTCCGGGGTCGGTGAGCGGAGTCGGGAGGATCACGCTCTCCCGTACCGACACCCGGGGGTGGGCAAACTCATCGGTGGTTCACGCGCTGCTCCGGCCCTCCGCGTCCGTCGTCTCCGGGTCGTCGCCCTCCGCGTCCTCGTCCCGGTGGGCGTTCACCGTGGCCTCCGGGTCGCGCGGCTGGAGCGGGCTGGTCGCCGGGCCGGTGAGGACGGCACCGTCGGGATCGAAGCGGGACCCGTGGCAGTTGCAGTCCCAGCTGGTCTCCGCCGCGTTCCAGTGCAGCCGGCAGCCGAGGTGCGAGCAGGTCGGTCGTACGCCGTGCAGGTTGCCGGCCGGGTCGCGGTAGACGCCCATCGCCTGTCCGCCCACCCGGATCAGCCCACCGGTTCCCGGGAGCACCTGGTCCAGCGTCCGCGACTCGGGCGTACCGAGGTAGCCGCCGACGAACTCCTTGCCGACATGCAGGTTGTCGGTGACCGTCCTGACCACTCCGCGTACGTCGCCGATCCGGCGGGCGTCGAACGCCGGCGCCCACGGGTTGGAGCGGCCGGACATGGCGTCGACCAGCATCATCGCGGCGGCGGACCCGTTGCTCAGCCCCCACTTGCCGAACCCGGTGGCGACCCAGACCGCATGGTGGCCGGGCGCGGCTCCGACGTACGGGATGTGGTCGGGGGTGGTGAAGTCCTGCGCGGACCAGGTGTACTCCACGTCCTCCACGTCGAACACCTTCCGCGTCCACTCCACCAGGTCGCGGACCTGTTCCTCGGTGTCGACCTCCGACGCGCCCGTCTCGTGGCCGTTGCCGACGACGACGATGCCGTTCGGGCCGGGGCCCAGCCACGGCCGCGTCGACCGGGTGGGCTGGTCGACCGACAACGCCATCGCGGTCGGTGCGGGACCACGCAGCCGCGCGGCCAGGCCGTACGACCGCTGCGGCCGCGTACGGGCGAAGTACCCGCCGATCATGCCCAGCGGCAGCAGGGTCGCCATCACGACGTGCCGGGCCCGGACCACACCGGAGGACGTGGTCACCGTGACCGTGTGGTCGCGCCCCTCGGACACGTCGGTGACCCGGGTGGACTCGTGGATGCCGGCACCGGCCTCGACCGCGGCGGCCGCGACCGCGCGCAGGTAGCGGACCGGGTGGAAGTGCAGTTGGTCGTCGAAGCGGACGGCGGCCGCGACGTCGAAAGGATGCTCGGCGGTGTCGGCCAGGGTGGCATCGAGCCCGACTCGGGTGGCCGCGGCGACCTCGGCCTCGAGCTCGCCGACGCGCGCCTCGTCCAGGGTGTACGCGTAGGACGGCGCCCGGGTCAGCTGGCAGTCGATGCCGGACCGCTCCACCAGGTCGGTCACCAGCTCCATGCCGGCCGAGTTGGCCGCGGCGTACTGACCGGCGGCGGTCCAGCCGTGCCGCTTGGCGAGTTCGGCGTAGATCAGGCCGTGTTGCGTGGTGACCTTGGCGGTGGTGTGCCCGGAGGACCCGGAGGCGAGCCGACGGGCCTCGAGTACGACGGTCTGCAGGCCCGCGCGCTGGGCGAGCAGTGCGGTGGTGAGGCCGACCAGGCCGCCGCCGACCACCGCGACATCGACATCCAGGTCGGTGTCCAGGGCCGGGTAGGTCGGCCCATCCGGTCCGGCGAACCACACGCTGGCATGTCTGGTCATCTCGTCCCCACTCCCGCGCGCCGACGTCGCCTGTCAAGGGCGTGTTGCTGTAGGGCGCTCCTACCCGAGGCGTGGGGCGACATGCTCAGGACCCACAGCACGGCCCAGCGCGCGGACGGCCTTCGTCAGGACGGCGACTGCTCCTTCGGATCGCGACGGGCGCGAAGCGCACGGAGCTTGTGGCGGTTGCCGCAGCGTTCCATCGAGCACCACCGCCGCCGGCCGGGCCGTGAGGTGTCCACGAAGACCAGCCGGCAGTTGTGCGCGTCGCACTCCCGGATCCGGTCGGCGAACGGGCCGGTCAGCAAGTCGATCGCGTCCCGGGCGACGGTCGAGACCACCTGCTCGACGTCGGCGGGAAGCTGCCAGCCGTGCGTTCCGTCGGCGGCGAGCCGCGGCGCGAGTGGTGGGCGAGCGGCAGCACGGTTGACCTCGGCCAGGTCCGCTGGGGTCGGCGTCAGCCCCGAGTCCTCGTCCGTGCCTCCGCCGGGGTCCTCGTCCCTGCCGTGGACCGCGCCGTGGACCGCGTCGTGGACCAGGCGCCACAGGGCGTCGCGTACCCGGCGGGCCGATGCCAGCGCCTCGGCGGTGACGTCCACCTGCGCCGGGTCGAGGTGGAGCCGGGAGTCCGCCAACCAGCTGCGCAGGCCCTCGGGTCGGTCGAGCGTCTCCCACCTCGCCAGCGGCCCGGGCCCGCCGGTGACCAGGAGCTCCAGGCAGAGGGCACCCGGATCGAAGATCCACTGGGCGCCGTCCCGGGAGTGCATGGGCAGACCGGTTGCGGGCACGGACACGTAACCACTATAACTGGTGTCGACTTCACCGGGAGGACTCATGGCTCTGCACTGGAAGCTCGTCGTCGACTGCGCGGAGCCGCTGCGACTGGCCGACTTCTGGGCGTTCGCCCTCGGCTACGAGGTGGAGGACCACTCCGCACTGATCGACCGTTTGCTCGGCGCGGGCGTCGTCACCGACGCGCAGTACACCGAGGTGGACGGGCGCAAGGTGTGGTTGCACGCCGCCGCCGTACGCCATCCCGACGACCCGGTGGACGAATCGACCGGGGTGGGCCTGGGCCGGCGGCTGCTGTTCCAGGCCGTGCCCGACCCGACACCGGGCAAGAACAAACTCCACCTCGACGTGCACGCCGAGCCCGGGCGTCGCGACGACGAGGTGTCCCGGCTGCGGGAGCACGGCGCGAAGGTGCTGCGGGTGGTGTCGGAGCCGGGGACCGACCACGTGGTCATGACCGACCCGGAGGGCAACGTGTTCTGCGTCCAGTAGTCCCGGCTGGCCCCAGCTGGGTTCCCGCGTCAGGGATGGTGCGGGTCCAGCCGCGCGGCGTCGGACTCCTGGGGTACGAGCACGACCAGCGCGTTCCGTTGCACGCTGAACTCCTGCGGGGTGGTCGCCACCACCTCGCCGTCGACGTTCACCGCCTGCTCGGGCTCGGAGTGGAGGTTCAGCCGGCGCGTGGTCACGTGCACGACGTTCTGGTGCCGGACGAAACTTCCGTCCCGCAGGAGCCGCGCGATGCTGAGATGGTCCCGGAGATGGCCCGCCGGGATGGCGTACACGTCCAGGGTGTTGTCGTCGATGCCCGCGGTGGGCGAGACGACGTTGCCGCCGCCGTAGTGCCGGCCGTTGCCGACCGCGACCTGGAGCAGGTCGTCGAGTTCCATCGGAGCGTGGTCGCCGTCCGGGAACTCCAGCCAGGCCCGGAACGGCCGGTGGGCGCGGTAGGCACGACCCGCCGCGAGGGGGTACGCCAACGGCCCCAGCCGGCGCTTCATCCTGGGGGTGAGGGCCCGGGTGACGCCGACGGAAAGCCCGGCCGAGGCCACGTTGACGAAGTAGTTGTCGCCGATCCGGCCGAGGTCGACGTCGACCACCTTGCCGTGCGCGATCGTCTCGCAGGCGCCGGCGAGGTCGAACGGGATCCGGAGCGTACGGGCGAAGTCGTTCGCCGTTCCCAGCGGAAGCACGCCGAGGGCGACCCGGCGCGGCGCGAGGTGGTCGACGGCCGTACTCAGCGTGCCGTCCCCGCCGCCGACGATCACCAGATCGTGGTGGTCCGCGACCTCGGCGACGACCTCCGGCAGCCGGGTGCCGTCGGTGACCTGATAGCACTCACCGAGCGGTACGCCGAGGTCGCCGAGCCGCCCTTGGGCCTCCTCGAACGCCGCGGCCCCGCTCCTCGACCCGGAGTTCACCACCAGCGCGACCTGATCGAACCGCTTCTCTCCTGCCATCCGGCCAGGCTACGTGCGCTGCTTGAACGGGACCTGAGAGTCCCCGGAGCGCCCGCCGGACCGGTTCTGGCCGTCACAGGCCGCCGGCTTGGACCGCGCCCGGTCCAGGCGGCAGGCTGACCACAACGGCCGTGACGACACCGGCCGTACTCAGCCAAACACGACAGGCACGACGGAGGGGCTGGCATGGCGGACGCACCGGTTCGGGTCGGGATCATCGGGCTGGGCAGGAGCGGGTGGAACATCCATGCCGACGCGATCGCCGACCACGAGGGGTTCGAGGTGGCCGCGGTCGCCGACCCGGTGGCGGAGCGACGGCAGGAGGCCGAGGAGCGCTTCGGCTGTGCCTCCCACACCGACCCGGAGGGTGTGATCGGCACCGAGGGCCTGGACATCGTGGTCGTCGCCTCGCCCTCCCACACCCACGTCCCACTCACCGTCGCCGCGCTCGAAGCCGGCGCCCATGTCGTCGTGGAGAAGCCGATGGCCGCGTCGGTGGCGGAGATGGACGAACTCATCGCCGCCGCCGACCGGGCCGACCGGCTGCTCACCTGCTACCTGCCGCGCCGCCTGGACGTCGACTTCGACTTCGTACGGGACGTCCTGGCTTCCGGCCTGCTGGGGAAGCTGGTTCTGCTCCGGCGTACGGTGCACCGCTTCCAGCGACGGGCCGACTGGCAGACGCTTCGCAAGTACGGCGGCGGCGAACTGTCCAACACCGTTCCGCACGTACTCGACCAGGTCCTTCTGCTGCTGGGCGAGGAACCGACGGAGGTGTTCGCGGACCTGCGGCACACGGTCGGCCGGGGCGACGCCGAGGACCATGTCAAGCTGACCTTGCGGGGACCGAGCGGGCCGCTGGCCGAGGTCGAGTCCAGCATGTGCATGGCGATTCCCCAGCCGGGCTGGCAGATCACCGGCACCACCGGCGCGCTGGTCGGCGACGGGCAGACGTTCACGATCCGGTGGTTCGATGCCGCTGCCGCGAACGCGCCACACCTGGACGAGGGCCCGGCGGCGGGCCGACGGTACGGCAGCGGCGAGACGATCGACTGGCAGGAGGAGGTCCGCACGCTGGGCCGCGGCACCAGGTCGGCCGCGTTGCGCTACTACGACCGGCTGGAGGCGACCCTGCGTACGGGCGCGGACTTGTTCGTCACGCCGGAGAGCGTCCGGCGACAGATCGGGATCATCGAGGAAGCCCGCCGCCAGACCGGCTACGCCTGACCGCCCGGAGTTCTCACAACAGGTAACGTTCTTTACCAGTCCTCGACGAAGGTATCGACCCGGCGGCTCATCGTCTACCGAGCCGCCGATCCGGCCTGGCAAGCCGCGCTTGACACCATCGCCGCCACGCGACGACAGACGGGTTCGGATTCCGAACACACGACGACCTACTACCGCGAGGACGTGCCGACGTGACCGGTGACCGCCCGGCCATACTCTTGATCACCGCCGACGAACTTCGCCGGGACGCGCTCGGATGTTACGGCGGGCAGGCGGTGGCGACACCACACCTCGACGCGCTGGCCGATGCGGGCACCGTCTTCGACCGCGCCTACACGGCGAGCCCGTGGTGTCTGCCGAGTCGCGCGTCCCTCGTCACCGGCCGCTATCCGCGCAACCACCAAGCGTACAGCAACTTCCGGGACACCACCCTGTCGGCGGACATTCCCAACCTCTACACCACTCTCGGCACGGCCGGTTACACCGTCGGGCACATCGGCAAGTGCCACTACACGCCGGTGCCGTACGGCAGCACCCGGCCCGACCGCACTCTGCCGTACGACGAGTTCCGGGCGTACTACGAGAGTCTCGGCATCGAACACCTCGCACTGCAGGACGACAAGCAGGTCTCGGTCTGGTTCTACGACGACTACGCCCGCGAGCTCGACGCGGCGGGGCATCTCGCCGACTACCGATCCGCCGTCTGGGACCGTGAGGCCCGCAAGGTGTTCACGTTCCCCGGGCCTGCGGAGTGGCATCCGGACGCCTGGGTCGGCCGCAAGGCGTGCGAGTGGATCGGGTCACACGACGACAGCAGGCCGTTCTTCGGCTGGGTGTCGTTCAGCGGGCCACACTTTCCCTTCGACCCGCCGAAGGAGTACCTCAGCCGGGTGGACGAGACACTGGTCGGCGAGGCGACGGTCGTGCCCGAGGAGTGGAGCGACCCTCGTCGCTTCCACTATCGGAGCTTCCACGGTTCGGCCGCGGGGGCGGTGGAAGGCGCGGGCTACCACGACCGGGACGAGGACTACTGGCATCGGTTGCGCCTGCACTACCTCGCGAACGTCGCCCTGATCGATGACCAGATCGGCGAGATCCTGCGCGCCGCGGAGGAGCGGTTCGGCGACAACCTCCTGGTGATCTTCACCTGCGACCACGGCGAGATGCTCGGCAACCATGGATTCTGGGGCAAGAACGCCTGCGCGTACGAGGATGTCCTGCACGTCCCGCTGTTGCTGCGGCGACCGGGACGCGCCGGCGCGGGGACGCGCACGGACCGGCTCACCAGTCTCGTCGACGTCCACCCCACGCTCGTCGAGGCCGCGGGTGTCTCCGCGGATGGGACCTCCGGTGATGGCACACCGAGCGGAGCCGTGCCGGACGGCCGGAACCTCGACGGCGCCGGGCATCGGTACGTCTTCGCGGAGGGCGAGGGCTTCCTCACCGTCACCGACGGACAGCGCAAGCTCGTCACCATCCACCGGGACGGGACCGTCTTCACCGAACTCTTCGACCTCGACACGGACCCCCACGAGTTGCACGACCTCTCGGCCGATCCGAGGTATTCCGAGGCGCGACAGGACCTCCAGGCGGCAGTCCTGGCGGCGCTGGTCGACACGACGCTCCCGTGACTACCGCACTGCCCTGATGTCGAAAGGGGCGAGCAGGTGACCCACCTTTCCCAAGCCGCAGCAGGACGACCGCCCCAGGGAGAGCACTCGTGACCCAGCCGTCCGCGACCATCCTGATCGACCGGAGCCGCGAGGTCGGCCGCATCGACCCGCAGATCTACGGGCACTTCCTCGAGTCGTCGTTCTTCGGCAACATCGAGGGCGGTGTCTTCGACGAGGGCTCCCCGTTGTCCTACGACGGGCCCGGCGTCCGAAACGGTCTGCGCAAGGACGTGTTGACACTGTGCCAGGAGCTCGGCCTGCCGGTCGTTCGCTGGCCGGGCGGCAACTTCGCGTCGCCGTACCACTGGGAGGACGGCATCGGCCCACGCGACTCGCGGCCGCGCCGGCTGGAGCTGGCCTGGGGCGGACTGGAGACCAACCGCTTCGGCACCGACGAGTTCCTGGCCTGGTGCGCCGAAGTCGGCACGGAGCCCTACCTCGTGCACAGCTGCCGGGACGTCGACGAGGCGGTGCGCTGGGTGGAGTACACCAACAGCCGGGCCGACACGGCGTACACCAGACGACGAGTGGAGAACGGCCGGCGCGAGCCGTACGGCGTCCGCTACTGGGGGATCGGCAACGAGGTCTACGGACCTTGGCAGTACGGCCACCGCACGGCGGAGGAGTACGCCGCCGCGGCCCGCGAGCACGCGCGGTTCATGCGGCTGGTCGACCCCGACCTCAAGCTGGTGGCGGTCGGGATCCCGTGGCAGCAGGAGGAGTGGACCCGTCCGCTGCTGGAGCAGGCGGGGAACCTGGTCGACTACGTCTCGCTCCACCTGTACGCCGCGAGTACGCATCTGTTCTCGGCGGCGTCCGGTGACGACGACTACGACGCGGTGGTGGCGCAGCCTGCGTACTTCGAGCAACGCATCCAGGACTACTCCCACCTCGTCGCCGACCTGGCCGCGAAGGCTGGTGTCAACCGGCCGTTGGCACTGGCGCTGGACGAGTGGAACATCCGGCATCTGGAGCCCGCGAGCTGGCCCGAGCCGCTCCCCTCCGACGACGGCGGGGTCGTACCCCGTGACGTCGCCGCGCCCGACGAGTCACCGACGAACCTCCGGGTCAACCGCTGGAGCCCCCGAACGCTCGCGGACGCGTTGTTCTACGCCGGGGTGTTCCACACCCTGCACCGTGGCGCAGGCCTCCCCGTACCGCCGACGATGGCGAACACGGTCAACCTGGTCAATGCCAACGGCCTTGTGGTCGCCCGGCCCGGCGGCGCGGTGAAGTCGGCGTCCTACCACGTGTGGGACCTGTACCAGAACTCCCTGGGCAGCCGGGCGCTCGCGACACAGGTCGACGGCCCTGCCCGATCCACCGCAGTACGCCAGGGCGACGAACGCGAGCGCGGCGGCCGGCACACCACACGTCCCGCCGTCGTCGCCTACCTCGACGTGAGCGCGACTCTCACCGAGGACCGGCGTTCCCTGCGCGTCGCGGTCATCAACCGGTACCGGGCGGCACCGATTCGGGCACGCATCGTCCTGGACGGCAGGGCCGAGTCGTTGCCGTCCAGCGCGGACGTCCGCGACCTCGGCGCCGACGTCGACGACGTGCTCGCCGCCAACAGCCTGAGCAACCCCGACAACGTCGGCGTCCGCCGGCGCGGCCGGGTGGACGTACCGTCCGGCGAGTACGACTTCCCGCCCCACTCGGTCACCGTCCTGTCGTTCGATCTGTGAACCCTGGCTACGTGCTCTGACCGGCTTTTTCCGAAACCATTACACACACCCACCGCCTGCTTTACGATCTTCGCCACCGGACGACAGCGGGCGTCGGCCGGTGCCGTCACCGGATCCGTTGCGGGGGGACAGATGAACAGGCTCGGCCGAGTCGCGGGCGTCGCCGCGATCGCCATGGTCGCCAGCGGGATGGCCGTCTCCTCGGCCACCGCGGCACCACCCACCACACAGACGTCCTTCCATGCCGGGCTGCAGTGCTCGGGGACCACCACGACCGGCGAGCAGGTGTTCGTCACCGCGGGCGCGTCCTCCGAGTTCGGCGACTTCGCGTACGTGTCGGTCGGCCCGGACGACGCTCCTGTGCTGAGCGCGTACGGCACCGGCAACTGGAACGACGGCTCACCCTCGTACACCCTGGACGTCTACAACGCCGAGGGTGAGCCGGCCGGCAGTGGCGCGTTCACCGCGACGACGACGGCCACCGCGCAGGTCGAGACCGACGGGCGTAACGACAACGGCAACCAGCACGTGAAGTCGCACACCGTCGCCTCCACCCTGGCCGTCAGGCCCACCCTCGACCTGCCCCGCTACACCGTCCAGGCCCTGGACTGCACCGGCTCGTCCACGCTGGTGACGTACCGGTCCAACTCACCGGCGGCGACCGTCCGGTCCGAGCGGCACCTGTTCGACTCGGCGCGCTGCGAGGGCAACGCGTTGGTCGGGTTGTTCGGCCCCGCCGAGGGCGAGTACTTCCTTTCCGTGGAAGTCGAGCACGACGGCCGCCAGTACAACCTGTTCGGCCCGGTCGAGCCGGCGGACGAGTTCGTGGCGACGCTTCCGCTGCGCGACTCCGAGACCGCCGAGGTGATCGCGGACGTTCCCGTCTCGGTGACCGCGCGGCCCAGCGGCGAGACCACCACCGGCATCCTGCGTACCTCCATCGCCCGCGTGGTGCAGAAGGCCACGCCGTACGCGGTGACCGCCAAGGCGGACCTGCCGTGGGGTTCGGTCGACGCCACGTGCGAGCACCTGGAGATCCTCACCCGTGAGCACATCAGCGCGTCCCAGGGACCCAAGCCCAGCGGGCCCGCGCCGAGCAACGACACCCTCGCGACCGCGGCCACGCTGACGCCTGGCGCCACGGTCCGCGACTCCACTCGGGGTGCCGCCGAGGTCGCCGAGGCGGACCTGCCGTGTGCGGACGGGCCGGTGGGCCGCACTCTCTGGTACGCCGTGCAGGGCACTGGCGGGACCATCCATCTCGACACAGCCCGCAGCGACTTCGACACCGTGCTCGCCGTCTACACCGCCACCGCCGACGGACTCGAACCCGTCGCGTGCGGCGACGACGACGGCCCCGGCTTCCCGCTGCCGCGCACCTCGCTTCAGGGCCGGGTCGACCTGCCCACGACCGCCGGAACGACGTACTACGTCCAGGTGGGCGGGTTGTACGGCGACTACGGCCGCCTGGTGCTGACCTCCGCCACGGAGTAGCGAGGAGCGGCCCGGCGCGTCCGATTCGCCCGGGCCGCCCGATGCGTGCCCGATGGCCGTGGGATGACGCGATCGCGTCTCGCGGCGGGCCAGCCTCTCCTAGTGTGAGAAGGAGCCCTCCTCGACGTCCGCTCGACGGCGGCGAGACGGGAGCACGCCGTGGCCGAAGCCAGCAACGCCGGTTCCCGGCCGGTTTCGCGACGTTTGCGCCAGTGGCTGCTGGAGGGAATGCCACGCCGGTCCCAACGGCTGGCGGCGTTCAGCGAACCGGGCAACTCACATCCACGCAGCCCCTGGTGGAAGGTGATGTGCCTGACCGGCCTGGACTACTTCTCCACGCTCGGATACCAGCCCGGGATCGCGGTGCTCGCCGCCGGCCTGCTCTCCCCGTTGGCCACGGTCGTCCTGGTGCTGGTGACCCTCTTCGGCGCGCTGCCGGTCTATCGCCGGGTGGCGCGGGAGAGCCCGCACGGCATGGGGTCGATCGCGATGCTGGAACGCCTGCTGCCGTTCTGGAAGGGCAAGCTGTTCGTCCTGGGGTTGCTCGGGTTCGCCGCCACCGACTTCGTCATCACCATGACCCTGTCCGCCGCGGACGCCACCGAGCACGTCATCGAGAACCCGCACGTGCCGGCGGCTTTCGGCAACCACCAGGTCGGCATCACCCTGGTCTTCCTGGCCGTCCTCGGAGCGGTCTTCCTGAAGGGGTTCAAGGAGGCGATCGGGGTGGCGGTGGCCCTGGTCGCGGTCTACCTGTCGTTGAACGCCGTCGTCGTGACAGTCGGCCTGTGGCACGTGGTCACCACCCCGCACGTCGTCGCCGACTGGGGGGTCGCGCTGACCACCCAGCATGGTGACGTGTTCCTGATGATCGCCCTTGCGCTGTTGGTGTTTCCCAAGCTGGCGCTGGGCCTGTCGGGGTTCGAGACCGGCGTGGCCGTGATGCCGCACATCGAGGGTGACGCCTCCGACACCGAGGAACGACCGACCGGCCGGATCCGGGGCACCCGGAAACTCCTCACCACCGCCGCGCTGATCATGAGCGTCTTCCTGATCACGAGCAGCATCGTCACCACGTTGCTCATTCCGGCCAAGGACTTCCAACCCGGGCAGCCCGCGTACGGCCGGGCGCTGGCCTATGTCGCACACGAGTACCTCGGAGGTGGATTCGGCAGCGTGTACGACCTCTCGACGATCGCGATCCTGTGGTTCGCCGGGGCGTCGGCGATGGCCGGACTGCTGAACCTGCTGCCGCGATACCTGCCGAGGTACGGCATGGCGCCGCACTGGGCGCAGGCCACCCGGCCGATGGTGCTGGTCCTGACCGGTGTGGCGTTCCTCATCACCTGGATCTTCCAGGCGGACGTGAACGCTCAGGGCGGGGCGTACGCGACCGGTGTGCTCGTCCTGATCACCTCTGCCGCCGTCGCGGTGACCATCGCCGCCCGACGCGCCCGCGAACACCACTGGACCACGGCGTTCGGGGTGATCGTGGCGGTCTTCGTCTACACGACCCTGGCCAACATCGCCGAACGACCGGACGGGGTGAAGATCGGCGCCTGCTTCATCGCCGCCATCCTCGCGGTCTCGCTGCTGTCCCGTTCCTACCGTGCCTTCGAGCTACGGGTCACCGAGGTCACCCTCGACGAGACGGCGCAGCGGTTCGTCCGTGACTGCGCGCGCCGCCGGGTGCGGCTGATCGCGAACGAACCCGGCCGTGGTGACGTCGCGGAGTACCGCGAGAAGATCCGCCAGATGCGGGCCGAGGGCGACGTCCCCGTCGAGGACGACATCATCTTCGCCGAGGTCGTCGTCCGCGACCCGTCGGAGTTCGAGTCCAGTCTGAACGTGCACGGCCTGGTGCTGCACGGCAAGTTCCGCGTACTGCGGATGGAAAGCTCCACAGTGCCCAACGCACTGGCCGCCCTCCTGCTGGACGTCCGCGACCGCACCGGGAGCCGCCCGCACATCCACTTCGAGTGGACCGAGGGCAACCCGCTCACCAACCTCGCGAGGTTCCTCCTCATCGGCGTGGGCGAGGTCGCCCCGGTCACCCGGGAGGTTCTGCGCGAGGCCGAGCCCGACCCGGCCCGGCGCCCGCACGTCCACGTGGGCTGAGCCGTCAAGAACGCGTCAAGATCACCGGCCATCCCGTATGGACGCCGTTAAGGCGCAGCCGGCGGAGGGCATCGGTCCACTTGAGTGGGTTTCGGGTCGTCCGGTCACCCATCGAAAGATCGGCAGAGAAGGGCACCCCGTGAGTGACCTGTTGTTCGTCGCCCTGACGATCATCGCGTTCTGCGTTGTCGTCGGCATCCTCAAGGGGGCGGCGAAGCTGTGAGCCTCGCCAACGTCGTCGGCCTCGTCCTCGCGGTCGCGCTGATCGTCTACCTCCTCCTCGCCCTCGTGAAACCGGAGAAGTTCTAGATGTCCCCGGGCCTCACCGCCGTCCTCCTCGTGGCGACCCTCGTCGCCGCGTACGCCGTCGTTCACCGCCCACTGGGCGACTACATGGCACGGGTGTACCAGAGCGATCGCCATCTGAAGGTCGAACGCCTCATCTACCGCGCCCTGCGGATCGACCCCGACGCCGACCAGCGGTGGACGGGCTACGCCGCGAGCGTGCTGGCGTTCTCCCTGGTGTCTGTACTGTTCCTGTACGCCATGCAGCGGCTGCAGAGCTGGCTGCCCCTGTCGGTGGGGATGAAGCCGGTGCCGCCGGACGGCGCGTTCAACACCGCGGTGTCGTTCGTCACCAACACCAACTGGCAGTGGTACTCCGGTGAGTCCACGATGAGCTACCTCACCCAGATGGCAGGCCTCACCGTGCAGAACTTCGCGTCCGCCGCGGTCGGCATGGCGGTGGCGGTCGCCCTCGTCCGCGGCTTCGTCCGGCACGGCACCGGTCAGCTGGGCAACTTCTGGGTCGACCTCGTCCGCGGCACGCTGCGCATCCTGCTGCCCATCGCGTTCGTCGCCGCGATCGTCCTGCTGGCCGGCGGCGTCATCCAGAACTTCAGCGACCCGACCACGGTGCACACGCTGGCCGGGTCGACCCAGCACCTGCCGGGTGGCGCCGTCGCTTCCCAGGAAGCGATCAAGGACCTCGGCACCAACGGCGGCGGACCCTTCAACGCCAACGACGCGCATCCCTTCGAGAATCCCACCGGCTTCACCAACCTGCTGATCATCTTCCTGCTCACGGTGATCCCGTTCTCGCTGCCGGCGACGTTCGGCCGGATGGTGGGAAACCTCAAGCAGGGTTACGCGATCGTCGCCGTGATGGGCATCGTCTGGCTCGGCTTCGTCGTTGCCTGCTACGCGGCCGAGTTCGCCCACCCCGGCGCGGCCCTGCAACTCGCGGGCGGTGCGATGGAAGGCAAGGAGACCAGGTTCGGCCTGTCGTCCTCACCGGCCTTCGCGGTGTCGACGACCCTGACGTCCACCGGCTCGGTCAACTCGATGCACGACTCCTACACCGCGCTCGGCGGCGGGGTGACCATCCTCGCCATGCTCCTTGGCGAGGTCGCGCCCGGTGGCGTCGGCTCCGGGCTGTACGGCCTGCTGGTGCTGGCGGTCGTGGCGGTGTTCGTCGCCGGCCTGATGGTCGGGCGTACGCCGGAGTACCTGGGCAAGAAGATCCGCGCCCGGGAGATGAAGCTGGTCGCGCTCTACATCCTGACCATGCCGCTGCTGGTGCTGATCGGTACCGGACTCGCGCTGACGTTGTCCACCGGCCGCTCGTCCATCCTGAACCCGGGCGCGCACGGGCTGTCGGAGGTGCTGTACGCCTTCGCCTCCGCGACCAACAACAACGGCTCGGCGTTCGCCGGCCTCACCGCGGGTACGCCGTTCTACAACGTGGCGCTCGGGTTGTGCATGCTGTTCGGCCGGTTCGTCCCGATCGTGTTCGTGCTGGCACTGGCGGGCTCGCTGGCCCGGCAGAAACCGGTGCCGGAGACGGCCGGAACGCTGCGGACGAACTCGCCGCTGTTCGTCGGCATGCTCACCGGCGTGACCCTGATCGTCACCGGCCTGACGTTCTTCCCCGCCCTGGCCCTCGGTCCTCTTGCGGAAGGTCTGTCATGAGCACGTCCACCCACCACACCGACGAAGCGGAGACCACCCAGGTGCAACCTGAGCTTGCCTCCCACCCGGGCGGGCATCACCGCGTCGCCGGCGGCGCGTTCGACCCGGCCCAGTTGCTGAGCTCGCTGCCGCAGGCGCTCGCCAAGCTCGACCCGCGCACCATGGTCAGGTCGCCGGTGATGTTCGTCGTCGAGGTGGGCGCCGCGCTGAGCACCGTGCTGACGATCTTCGACTCCAGCCTGTTCGGCTGGCTGGTCGTCGGCTGGCTGTGGCTCACGGTGCTGTTCGCCAACCTCGCCGAGGCGGTTGCCGAGGGACGCGGCAAGGCGCAGGCGGACACGCTGCGCCGGGCCCGTACGGAGACCCTGGCACGCAGGCTCGGAGCCGACCGGAGTACCGAGGAGCAGGTACCCGGCACGTCGCTGCACGTCGGCGACCTGGTGGTGTGCGAGGCCGGCGACGTGATCCCCGGCGACGGCGAGGTGATCGACGGCATCGCCAGCGTGGACGAGTCGGCGATCACCGGCGAGTCCGCGCCGGTGATCCGCGAGTCCGGCGGCGACCGCAGCGCGGTCACCGGCGGGACCAGGGTGCTGTCGGACCGCATCGTGGTCCGGATCACCAGCGAGCCGGGCGAGACGTTCCTGGACCGGATGATCTCACTGGTCGAGGGTGCGGACCGGCAGAAGACACCGAACGAGGTGGCGCTGACGATCCTGCTGGCCAGCCTGACGATCATCTTCCTGCTGGCGATCGTGACGCTGCAGCCGATGGCCGGGTACTCCGGTCAGCAGCAGACGATCCTGGTGCTCGTCGCCCTGCTGGTCTGCCTGATCCCCACGACGATCGGCGCGCTGCTCAGCGCGATCGGCATCGCCGGCATGGACCGCCTGGTCCAGCGCAACGTGCTGGCGATGTCCGGGCGCGCGGTCGAGGCGGCCGGTGACGTGTCGACGCTGCTGCTGGACAAGACCGGCACCATCACCCTGGGCGCCCGCCAGGCCGTGGACTTCGTGCCGGTCGGCGGCGCCGGGCGAGCCGAGCTCGCGAACGCCGCCCAGCTCGCCAGCCTCGCCGACGAGACACCCGAGGGCAGGTCGGTGGTCGTACTGGCCAAGGAGAAGTTCGGGCTACGCGGCCGGGAACTGAGTGGGGCAACGGTTCTGCCGTTCACCGCCGAGACCCGGATGTCCGGCGTCGACCACACCGACGGCCACCAGATCCGCAAGGGTGCGGCCAGTGCCGTACTCCGGTGGGTGCAGCAGGAAGGTGGCACGATTCCGGCCGGCACGGCGGAGGCGGTGGACGAGATCTCCCTGCGCGGCGGCACGCCCCTGCTGGTCGCCGAGCGCCGCACCGACGGCGGTGACGCCATCACCCGCGTGCTCGGCGTCGTCCACCTCAAGGATGTCGTCAAGGCGGGCTTGCGCGAGCGCTTCGACGACCTGCGCGCCATGGGAATCCGTACGGTGATGATCACCGGCGACAACCCGCTGACCGCCAGGGCGATCGCCGAGGAGGCCGGTGTCGACGACTTCCTCGCCGAGGCGACGCCCGAGGACAAGATGGCGCTCATCCGCCGCGAACAGGAGGGCGGCAAGCTCGTCGCGATGACCGGCGACGGCACCAACGACGCGCCCGCACTGGCCGCCGCGGACGTCGGGGTGGCGATGAACACCGGCACGCCGGCCGCCAAGGAGGCCGGCAACATGGTCGACCTCGACTCCAACCCGACCAAGCTCATCGAGATCGTCGAGATCGGCAAGCAACTGCTCATCACGCGGGGAGCACTGACGACGTTCTCCATCGCCAACGACGTGGCGAAGTACTTCGCGATCATCCCGGCGATGTTCGCCGCGGTCTACCCGGGACTGCAGGCGCTCAACATCATGGGCCTGTCGACTCCGGAGTCCGCGATCCTCTCGGCGGTGATCTTCAACGCCCTGATCATCGTCGTCCTGATCCCCCTTGCGCTGCGTGGCGTGCGCTATCGACCAACCTCGGCCTCGTCGATGTTGCGGCGTAACCTGTGGGTCTACGGCCTCGGCGGCATCGTGGTGCCGTTCCTCGGGATCAAGGCGATCGACATGCTCATCTCGCTCATACCAGGGATTGGGTGACCCCGTGGACGCAACCATCCGTCAGCTCGGCCCGGCGATTCGGGTCCTGCTCGTCCTGACCGTGATCACCGGCGTGCTCTACCCGCTGGCCGTGTGGGGAGTCGGCCAGGTCGCCTTCCGCGACCAGGCGGCCGGCTCGCTCATCCACCGCGACGGCCAGGTCGTCGGCTCCCGCCTGATCGGCCAGGAGTTCACCGGTCCGCGATGGTTCCACTCCCGCCCGTCGGCCACCGGAGCCACTCCGTACGACGCGATGAACAGCTACGGCTCCAACCTCGGCCCCACCAACCCCGAACTGGTGAAGCTGGTCCGCGAGCGCAGGGCGCAGGTGGCGAAGGAGAACGGCGTCGCGCTCTCGGCCGTGCCGCCGGACGCGGTGACCGCCAGCGGCAGTGGCCTCGACCCGCACATCTCCCCGGCGTACGCACGAGTGCAGCTGTCCCGGGTGGCCCGGGCCAACCAGCTCACACCGAGCCAGGTCGCCAGGCTGGTCGACGAGAACACCGATCGGCCCTCACTGGGCTTCCTCGGTGAGCCCGGCGTCAACGTCGTCGGTGTCAACCTCGCCTTGCGCGAGCTACGCGACCTGGTTCACCACAACCAGCAGGCACGAACGCGATAGCCGATGGCGCGCGGGAAGTTTCGGGTCTACCTCGGCGCGGCACCCGGGGTGGGCAAGACGTACGCCATGCTCGGTGAGGGACACCGGCGCGCGGACCGAGGCACCGACGTGGTGGTCGGCTTCGTCGAGTGCCACGGCCGCGTGCTGACCGAGCAGCTCGTCGCCGGGCTGGAGGTCGTGCCGCGGCACGCCGTCGAGTACCGCGGCCGGACGTTCGACGAGATGGACGTGGACGCGATCATCCGCCGCCGGCCCGAGCAGGTACTGGTGGACGAGATCGCGCACACCAACGTCCCCGGCTCCCGCAACGCCAAACGCTGGCAGGACGTCGAGGAGCTGCTGGACGCGGGCATCGACGTGGTCACCACGGTCAACATCCAGCACCTCGAGTCGCTCAACGACGTGGTCGAGGCGATCACCGGGGTGCGGCAGCGGGAGACGATCCCGGACGAGGTGGTCCGGCGCGCGGACCAGATCGAGCTGCGGGACATGTCACCGGAGTCGCTGCGCCGCCGGCTCGCGCACGGCAACGTCTACCCGCCGGAGAAGATCGACGCGGCACTCGCCAACTACTTCCGTGCCGGCAACCTCACCGCGCTGCGGGAGCTGGCCCTGCTGTGGCTGGCCGACCGGGTGGACGAGGGGCTCGCGCGCTACCGCGCCGAGCACGACATCACGGCGGCGTGGCCGGCCCGCGAACGCGTCGTCGTCGCGCTCACCGGCGGGCCGGAGGGTGAGACCGTGCTGCGGCGGGCGGCGCGGATCGCCGCGCGTGGCGCCGGCGGCGAGTTGCTCGCGGTCCACGTGGCCAGCGGTGACGGCCTGGCCGCGCCGTCGCCGCAGACCCTCGGCCGGCTTCGCACTCTCGTGGAGAGCCTGGGCGGCACCTACCACCAGGTGCTCGGCGACGACGTGCCCACCGCGCTGCTCGACTTCGCCTCCGGCGTCAACGCCACCCAGCTCGTGCTCGGCAGCAGCCGGCGCAACCGCTTCCGGCACCTGTTCCGGCCGGACGTCGCGACGGTGCTGACCCCGAGGTCCGGCGACATCGACGTCCACCTGGTCACTCACGAGCAGATCGGCAAGGGCCGGTTGCAGACGCCTCGTACGCCGTTGAGCAGGCGGCGCATCGTCGGCAGCTGGATCCTGGCGCTGGTGGGGCCACCGGTGCTGACCCTGCTGCTGGCGTCGACCCGGGACTCGGCCACGCTCACCGTCCAGGTGCTGTTGTTCCTCGCCCTCGCGGTGGCGAACGCCCTCGTCGGCGGGATCGCACCGGCGGCAGTCGCGGCGGTGATGGGGTCGTTGCTGCTGAACTACTTCTTCACCCCGCCGCTGCACACCCTCACCATCGCCAAGAGCCAGAACGTCGTCGCGCTGGTGATCTTCGTGGTCATCGCGGTCGCGGTCGCGATCGTCGTGGACCTGGCCGCGCGGCGGGCGAGTCAGGCGGCCCGGGCCAAGGCCGAGGCGGCCACGTTGTCCACCCTTGCCGGCAACGCCGTGCGCGGCTCCGACGGGCTGGAATCCCTGCTGGGGCAGGCGCGGGAGACGTTCGGGATGGCCTCGGCCGCGCTACTCGAACGCGGACCCGTCGAGGGCGCCGACGGCGCCGACGGCGCCGACGACCAGTGGAAGGTGCTGGGCAGCGTGGGCACCGACCCCGCCAGCAGCCCGGGACAGGCGGACGCGGACGCGGCGGTGACCGACTCGCTGGTGCTGGCCCTGTCCGGGCGGGTGCTGCCGGCCTCGGACCGCCGGGTGCTGGAGGCCTTCGCCGAGCACCTCGCCGTCGTCCTGGAACGCCAGCGGTTGGCCGAACAGGCCGGCCGGGCCGGCAAGCTCGCCGAGGGCAACCGGATCCGGACCGCGCTGCTCGCCGCCGTCTCCCACGACCTGCGCACCCCGCTGGCGGCGGTGAAGGCAGCGGTGAGCAGCCTGCGCCAGACCGACGTCGAGCTGTCGGAGGAGGACCAGGCCGAACTCCTCGCCGGCATCGAGGAGTCCGCCGACCGGCTGGACCGGCTGGTCGCGAACCTGCTCGACATGAGCCGGATCCAGGCCGAGGCGGTCCGCCCGATGCTCCGCGACGTGAGCCTGGACGAGGTGGTCCCGGCCGCGCTGATCGGCGTACCACCGCAGTCTGTCAAGGTGGCCTTGCCGGAGGACCTGCCGGCCGTCCGGGTGGACACCGGGCTGGTCGAACGCGCGGTCGCCAACATCGTCGAGAACGCCGTACGCCACAACCCGCCCGGCGAGCCCGTGCTGCTCACGGCCAGCGCGCTGCGCGACCAGGTGGAGATCCGGGTCGCCGACCGCGGTCCCGGCGTACCCGACGAGGCCAAGGACCACATCTTCGAGCCCTTCCAGCGGCTCGGTGACGCACCCGCCGGCACCGGTGTCGGGCTGGGCCTCGCGGTGGCCCGCGGGTTCGCCGAGGCCAACGGTGGCACGCTGTACGCGGAGGACACCCCGGCCGGCGGGCTCACCATGGTGCTGACGCTGCCCGCCGCCCAGGCGTACAACCCTGACGACGCGGACAGGACGGCACGGTGACCACCTCGCAGGTTCGGCTGCTCGTCGTCGAGGACGACCCCCAGCTGGCCCGTGCGCTCGCGATCAACCTGCGGGCCCGGGAGTACGACGTCGACGTGGTGGCGGAGGGGCGGGCCGCGCTCGACGTCGCCGCCCGCCGCCACCCGCAGCTCGTCGTACTCGACCTCGGCCTGCCGGACATGGACGGTGTCGATGTGATCCGCGGGCTGCGCGGCTGGACGCAGGTGCCGATCCTCGTCCTGTCCGCGCGGCAGTCCTCGACCGAGAAGGTCACCGCCCTGGACGCGGGCGCAGACGACTACGTGACGAAGCCGTTCGGCATGGACGAGTTGCTGGCCCGGCTGCGGGCCGCCGTCCGCCGGGGACAGCCCGGGCCGGACGGCGAGCCCGTGGTGACCACCGAGGCGTTCACCGTGGACCTGGCCGCCAAGCGGGTGATCCGCGACGGTCAGGAGGTACGCCTCACGCCGACCGAGTGGCATCTGCTGGAGACGCTGGTGCGCGCCCCCGACCGGCTGATCGGCCAGCGCCAACTGCTGCAGGAGGTGTGGGGACCGGAGTACGCCACCGAGACCAACTACCTGCGCGTCTACATGGCGCAGTTGCGGCGCAAGCTCGAACGCCAACCGGCCGCGCCGCGGCACCTGATCACCGAGCCCGGCCGGGGCTACCGCTTCAGGCCATGACCGGAGACCACCCGGCCGACGAGCTCGGGTTCGGCGGCCAGCAGCCGGCGCGGCGGCAGGCCGGCGACGATCGCTTCCAGGTCGTCGACCACCATCTGGCCGATGTCCCACATACCCTCGCGCACCGACCCGGCTCGGTGCGCGGACAGCACCGCGCCGCGGGCGCCGCGGATCGGGTGGTCGGGCGCGAGCGGCTCGTCGGGGAACACGTCGACCGCGGCGCGGAAGCGCCCGGCCAGGACGAGTTCGGTCAACGCGTCGAAGTCGACCACGTGCGCCCGGCTGACCAGCACTACGACGGCATCGGGCCGGACCCGCTCGAGCAGCTCCCGCGACAGCAACGCCTGGTTCTCGCTGCTCGGCGCGGCCAGCACGAAGACGAACCGCGACGTCTCCAGCAGCTCCGGCAGCGACGAGGGCTCGACGCCCTGGCGCCGCAGGAAACCGTCGCCCAGCCACGGGTCGTACACCTTGATCCGTACGTCGAACGGCACCAGCAACGGCCGCAGGCTCCGCGCGAGCGCGCCGAAGCCGATGAACCCGACCGGAGCGTCGTACAGCATGAAGGTGTTCGCGTTGCCGGCGTGCAGCCACTGCTCCTCACCGGATCGCATCGCGGCGTCTCCGGCGGCGATCTCCCGGCAGGACGCGAGCGCGAGCCCCAGCGCCATCTCGGCCACCTGCCGCCCGAACGCCGGTGCCGCCGACAGCACACGGATCCCCCGCGCCCAGCATGCCTGGTAGTCCAGGTCGTTCGGGAACGCGCCGGAGACGCTGACCACCGCGCGCAGGTCGGGCGCGTCGGGCAGCGGTCCGTACCGCCACTGCGAGCACACCACTGCCGTCGCCTCGGCCAGCGCCCTGCGGGCCTCCTCGGGCGGCATCGGGTCGTCGCGCCCCCACACCACCTCCCCGGTGTCGTGCAGACGCTCCAGGTCGGCGGCGGAGAAGATCTCCGTCATCTTCCGGAAGTGCGGGTCGAGAAGGACTTTCGCCTTGTCCGGCAAGGATTTCTCCCTCACTGACCGGGGCGTGCAGCGGCGTGTGCCGTCGTACGCCGAGGATCTTCGCTGGACTCCCTGGCACGGTAGCGTGTCGGGCACGCCGGGCGCACCGGGTGCCCCGCCTGGAAGGCTGCCCATCCGAGCCCCGCCGGACCAAGGGAGGACACATGACGTCGACGCCGCCGGACGTGAGCCGGGACCTCGCGATGGTGCGGGACGAACTCGGGCTGTCCCCGGAGGCTGTGCGCTGGTTGTCCGAACGCGAGCATGCGGGCTCCCAGGCCGGTGAGGACGGCCCGGTGCTGCCCGACGACGACACCGCCGACCGGCTGCTCACCCGGCTCGGCGCCGACCCGCGCGACAGGGCGGACACGCTGGCGGCCCGACCTGATCCGCAGCGGCACCAGGCGCTGTGGTGGGTGCTCGACCGGATGTACCGCCACCAGGTGTCCGTCCTCGGCGAGTGCCTGCCCATCGAGGGCCTGCCCGGGTGGCCGGCGCTGCCCGCGAGCACCGGGCCGGTCGGCGCGCACCTGTACGTCTGGCTGTATCTCGCCGCGCTGCCGAAGGTGCTGGCCTACCACGCCGGGCGGGGCATCCCCGAGGAGGTGAGCTGGGCCAGCCTGGGCGTCGGCCAGGGCATGCGGGCCCACCGCACCATCACCGGGCACAGCGGGCTGAGCCTGTTCAGCTCCTGGACTCCGCAGGTCCATCTGCGCGGGGCGCAGTTCTCGTTCGGGCGGCTGGACTTCAACCGCGGTGCGGTGTCGTTCGGCAACGGCGCCTGTGGGTACGCCGTGGCGGTGCACATCCCGGCGACCGGGCGGCTGGACGCCGACGCCTGCGACCGGTCGCTGGCCGAGGCCCGGGACTTCTTCGGGCGCTACTTTCCCGAGGAGCCGGTGGCGTTCTTCACCTGCCGATCCTGGCTGCTCGACCCGCAACTGGGCGAGTACCTCCCGCCGGCCGCCAACATCGTGCGCTTCCAGCAACGGTTCCACGTGTTGCCGTTCCTGCGCGAGACCGACGAGGGCGACGCCGACCACGTGGTGCTCGGCTACGTCTTCGAACGCTCCGCACCCGGGCCGGAGGTCACCGCCGACCTGCTCGACGACCTTCCGCAGAACTCGACCCTCCAGCGTGCCTACGTCGCCCACCTGCGCGCCGGTCGGCACTGGCACGAACGCACCGGCTGGCTCCCCTTCCACGAAGCCTGAGCGCCGGAGTCCAACCCCGGTTTCACCAGCCGACCAGGACCTCGCGGGCCGTGAAACCGTCGTGAAACCGCAGTGAAGGCCGGCCCGGGCACCCTCGTCCCAGTCGTGGCACCCACGCCACAACTGACGAGACGAGGAAGCATGAGAACTCCCGCATCCGGGCCGGCGATCGAGGCGACCGGGCTGCGCAAGTCGTTCGGAGAGAAGGTCGTTCTCGACGGGATCGACCTGAGCATCGCCGAGGGAACGATCTTCTCCCTGCTCGGGCCGAACGGCGCCGGCAAGACGACCGCCGCCCAGATCCTCTCCACGTTGATCACCGCCGACGCCGGCCAGGCCCGGATCGCCGGGGCCGACCTGAGCAGGGACCCCGACGCGGTGCGCGCGGTGATCGGGGTGACCGGCCAGTTCTCGGCGGTGGACAACCTCCTCACCGGCGAGGAGAACCTCACCCTGATGGCCGACCTGCGGCACCTGGGCCGGGCTCGAGGGCGACGGCGTACGGCAGAACTGCTCGAACAGTTCGACCTGGTGGACGCCGCCCGCAAGCAGGCCTCGACCTACTCGGGCGGTATGCGCCGCCGCCTCGACCTGGCGATGACCCTGGTCGGCACCCCGCAGGTCATCTTCCTCGACGAGCCGACCACCGGTCTGGACCCCCGCAGCCGGCGCACGATGTGGGACGTCATCCGCCGCCTCGTCGCCGGCGGGACGACGATCTTCCTCACCACGCAGTACCTCGAGGAGGCCGACCAGCTCGCGGACCGGATCGCCCTGCTCGACCACGGGAAGCTGGTGGCCCAGGGCACCGCGTCCGAGCTCAAGCGGATGGTGCCCGGCGGCCACGTCAAGCTGGAGTTCGCCGACGCGCTCAGACTCGACGAAGCCGCCCGCGTCCTCGGCGACGCGGCCCGGGACGACGACGCGCTCACCCTGCAGGTCGCCGGTGACGGTGGGGTGCGGTCGCTGCGCGCGCTGCTGGAACGACTTGACCGCGCGGGCATCGAGGTCGACGACCTGTCGGTGCACACGCCCGACCTCGACGACGTCTTCCTGGCCCTCACCGGCCGGCCCGCCGCCGACCCGGCCGAAGCCGCCGCCGAGCACGCCGCCGGCTCCGCCGACTCCCGGAAGGAACTCACCCGATGAGCAGTCTGTCCTACGCGGTTGCCGACTCCGCGACGATGCTGCGCCGCAACTTCAGGCACATGCAGCGCTACCCCTCGGTGACGCTGATGCTCATCGGCGTCCCGGTCACCTTCCTGCTGTTGTTCGTGTACGTCTTCGGGGGGACGCTCGGAGCGGGGCTCGGCAGCATCGAAGGAGGGCGCCAGCAGTACGTCAACTACGTCGTGCCCGGCATCCTGGCGATGGCACTCGCCGCCACCGCCCAGGGCACCGCGATCGCGGTGGCGATGGACATGACCGAGGGCATCATCGCGCGGTTCCGGACGATGGCGATCAGCCGGGCCTCGGTCCTCACCGGGCACGTCCTCGGCGCCGTCCTCCAGAGCGTGCTCGCCCTGGCCGTGGTCCTCGTGGTCGCCCTGCTGGTGGGATTCCGGCCGAACGCCACCTTCGCCGAGTGGCTCGCCCTGACCGGCGTCCTGGTGATGTTCAGCCTTGCCCTCACGTGGTTCACGGTCGCTCTCGGCATGGTGGCCAAGAGTGTCGAGAGCGCCAGCAACACACCGATGCCGTTGATGATGTTGCCCTTCCTGGGCAGCGGTTTCGTACCCACCGACTCGATGCCGCCCGGGCTGCGGTGGTTCGCGGAGTACCAGCCGTTCACTCCGTTCATCGAGACCGTGCGCGGTCTGCTGCTGGGTACGCCGATCGGCAACAGCGCGTTGATCGCCACCGCCTGGGGCGCCGGGATCATCGTCCTCGGCTACGTCTGGGCCCGCGCCCGCTACGACCGCGACCCGACCCACTGACGTCAGTCGGTCCCTGGAAGGCTCTGCGCCTGCTCGCGATCCGACAGCGCTCTCAGGGCGGCGGCACGGAGTTCGTGCTGCTCGAGTTCGGCGTACGACGAGACTGCTTCGTCGTACGCCGAACTGTCGGCTTCCTCCGCGATCCGACGTAGTTCCACACCGGACATGGTGACCGCGAACTCCCGTGCGAAGCGGAAGCGTTCGGCAAGGGCGATCATCCGTACCGCCGAACGTGTCAACCGGGCCTTGCGTCCGCCGGCTCCGACGTCATCGGCACCGGCCGCGCGGCGCAGGTCGACCAGGGCCAGCGCCACCAGGACCGTGCCGTGGATCGGGGACTCCACGAAGTACGCCGGCGGGCTGTCGACCGGGTAGTTCAGCATCAGGGTCAGCAGGCCGGGAAGTTCGTCCACGATGCCCCGGATCAGATCCGGCCTGCCGTGCCGGGCATGTGCCGCGACCGCGACCGCGCGGACCTGCACGCCCCACGGGTTCAGTCCGATCGACTCCAGCCGGAAGCTGTGGTCGTACCCGCCGTGGAAGACATCGACGGCACGCCGCCACTCGCGCAGGCCACCCTCGACGTCACCGCGGGCCAGTCGGATCTCCGCGCGGACCCCGAGGTCGAAGGTGACCATGTCGTCGAGGTCCTCGTAACGGCTGAGTTTGGTCTGCTCCAGCCAGTGTTCGGCCTCGTCCACGACACCACGCTGGAGGGTGGCCAGCACGAGTGCCCAGCGGATCTTGAACACGTCCGGCCAGTTTTGTCCCTCCAGTACGTCGAGGGCCGCCACCAGGTGGTGTTCGGCCAGCTCCCCCTGCCCGATCTGCAGCGCCAGCTCGGCGACCCGGGTGTGGGCGAGAACCCTGACCCAGGGCAGATCCTCCCTCTCCACAACGGAAAGGATCGACGCCGCGGCAGCAAGTGCCGCCGCCGGATCACCGCCGTGCTCGTGTACGTAGGTGGCCAGGATGTTGGCGAACACCGCAAGCAGCGGTTGCGGGCTGGCACACAGCGCGGCGAGGGCTGCTCCGTCCGGGGCGAGCAGGCTCGGCGCCTCCCGGAGCACGGCGGCCGCCGCCCGAACCGGAGTGTCCGGCGGGGCCGTCGGCAACCGGCGGAGGGTGAACAACTCGCGGCCCGAACTCGGGCCGCGCAACATGAACATGCACATGACGTTCATCGTCGCGGCCGTCCGGGTCACTTCCACCAGGTCCGGCGGCGGACGGAAGTGCGACAGCGGCCAGACGGTGTCCACGAGCTCCGGCAGCCGGGAGTAGGCCGACTCCAAGGTCCACAGCCCGGTGAGGAGCGCGGTCGCCGCGGCGATCGCCGCGCCGTCGTCCCTGGCCAGCCCGAGCCGCAGCGCCTGGACGAGGTTGTCCTGCTCGGCGCGCACCGGCCAGTCCTTCGAGAACGGCTGGTCGCCGAACGGCGTCTCGTGGTGGGTGCGCGCGAAGTCACACGTCCACGCCAGGAAGCGCCGGGTGATCTCGTCGTCCTCACCGGCTTTCCGCCGCCGCTCGGTGGCGAACTCGCGTACGGTCTCCAGCATCCGGAAGCGCGTGCCGGTGGGTGTGTCGACCACCTTCAGCAACGACTGGTCGACGAGGTGCTCCACCATCGCCAACCCGTCCTTGACACCCTGTGCCGGCTCCGCGGATGCACCGCCGCCAAGGAGCAGTTGACAGGCTGCGTCTGCAGTGAAGCCGTCCACGAAGATCGACAGCGTCCGCATGGCCGCCTGCCCGGCCGGATCGAGGAGGTTCCAGCTCCACTCGACGACCGCGTGCAGGGTCTGGTGGCGTTCGGGCGCGTCCCGTGCCCCGCCGCGAAGTACGGCGAAACGGTCCTCCAGCCGGCGGGCGATCTCCGGAACCGACAGCGCCCGCACCCGGGCCGCGGCCAGCTCCACCGCCAGGGGCAGACCGTCCAGGTGCCGGCACACGTCCGCGACCGCCTCGGCGGGCAGGTCGGCGGTGGGCCGGGCCGCCCGGGCTCGTTGGCCGAACAGCTCGACAGTCGTCGCCAGGTCGAGCTCGGGCAGGGGGTACACCGACTCCGACGACAGGCCGAGAGGTGCCCTGCTGGTGGTCAGCACCCGAAGGTCCCTGGTCGAGGACACCAGCGCGCTCACGAGACCGGCGGCACCTCGCAGGACGTGCTCGCAGTTGTCGAGGACCAGCAGCGCGGGCTCGGCACCCAGCGCGGCCGCGATTCCGGCCACCAGGTCGGTAGCGTCGGGAGCGCCACCGGTGAGCTTCCCGACGGGGCTCCGGCGTCCCTCGCTCACCCCGAGACCGGCGGCGACCTCCCGTACGACGTCCTCGTCGGCGACAACGCCGGCCAGCGCGGCGACGTGCACGACCCGCTGCTGGGCCTCGCGACCGACGAAATACGCCAACCGGGTCTTGCCCAGGCCGCCCGGGCCGACGATCGAGGTCACCCGCGACGTGCCCAGCAGACCGGTCACCGCCGCCACGTCGGCATCGCGCCCCAGCAGTTGGTTCGGCTCGTACAGAATGCCGTGCCGCACAGTCGGCTGGCCAGCGCGCAGCAGGCGCTGGTGCTCGGCGCGCAGTGCGGCCCCGGGGTCCGTGCCGAGCTCGTCGGCAAGCGTCCGCCGGTGCGCCTCGTACCTGTCCAGCGCCGCGGCCGGACCGGCGGTGGCGGCCTCGGCGCGCAGGAGTTCGAGCAGGACCTCCTCGTCCCGCGGGTTGCGGCCGGCCAGCTCGGTGAGCGCCTCGACCACCTCGGCGTGGCGTCCCAGCCGCGCCGCGGCGAGCGCCCGGGTGCGCGCCAGCGTCCAGTACGTCGGCATGCGGCCGGCGCGCAGCCGCTCCACCGGATCGCAGACGTCTGACCCGTCCGGCGCCGGCGGTCCGTCCCACAGCGCCAGCCCCTCCTCGGCGTGCCGGAGCGCGGCGACCTGGTCGCCGGCCCGGAGGCTCTCGGTGGCGGCTGCCGCGGCGAGCTGGACCGCGGCGGCGTCCACCCGCTCGGCCGCGAGGGTGAGCCGATAACCGGTGGGCACACTGGCGATCACGTCGGAGCCGAGCTGAGCCCGGGCCCGGGAGACGAGGACCTGCAGCGCCTTGGCCGGATTGTCCGGTCGATCCTCCGCGCGCTCCTCCGGCCACAGCCCGTCGATCAGCCGGGCGGTGCCGCAGCCGGCGCGCAGATCGGCCGCGAGCAGAGCGAGCAGACCACGCAACCGGGTGCCGCTGATCTCCCGGCCGCGGAACGCCACCCGCGACAGCAGGGTCAGCTCGATCGTCACCCGTCGTAGGGTAGTCAGCCCTTCTGGAGCCGGTAGAGGACCGCCGCGCCCGCGTCGAGGTTCGCGGTCAGCCGCAGCCGGTCCTGGCCGACGTAGGTCCCGGTCCTGGGGTCGAACCTCGCGACCTTCCCGACCGTCGCCGGGTCGAGCTCGACCTGGCTCACGCACCGCTTGGAGTGCGACCGGTTGGCGATCAGCAGCCAGCGGGCACCGGTCCGCTCGGCGTCGACGAACCTGCCCAGCACGACCGCGTCACCCTGCACCGACTTCACCACCTCGTCCGGCGTCCACGCGGTCGCGCCGGCCGGCAGCGGGTCGTCGTGGGCGTGGGTCACCGACTCCGACACCAGCGGCTTCAGCTCGCGCCCGACCGGGGCGAGCCAGCGCAGGTTGATGTTCCGCGCCGCGTCGTAGCGGTCGGTGCGCTTGCCGTCCACGGTGATCAGCGCGGGCTGGAACCCCTCGCCACGGGCCGGATCTGGTGTCCAGTAGGTGAAGTACTGAATGCCCTTCGCGCCGTAGGCGAGGCTGACGTTGATCTGCCACAGCAGTTCGGCCGCGGTCGGCTGGCGGCGGTTGCCGTACGCCCCGGTCTGGATGAAGATCCACGTCGGCAGGCCGGCCCGCAGGCCCTCCTCACGGACGATCTTCCAGTTGAGGAAGTAACCCGGGTCGTCGGTGCCGTCGGCCATCAGCGGATAGCGGTCGAAGGAGAGCAACACCGGCTTGACGACATCGACGAACTGCCGCACGTAGTTCTGGTCGTTGGAGGGCAGCAGGTTGATGTAGGGCAGGGCGTTCGGGTCGAGCTCCCGGGTGATCCGCACCAGGTGGGCGAGCGTCTCGAACCTGTCCGGCGAGGGTTCGTCGTAGATGTCGAGTCCGGCGAACGCCGGGGAGCCGCCGGCGTTGGGTGCGTTCCAGGCTTCGAGGTTGCCGGAGAAGTCGTCTGTCAACAGCACCTTGCCGTCGGCCGCGGTGACCTTCACGTTGTCGAACAGCGCGGACTCCGGGCCGGCCTCGCGGAACCCGACCCGGCCGCGGGCATACGTCGCGTCGGTCGTGGTGTCGACCACCGTGCCGTTGATCGACGTGGTGATGGTGTCCCCGGCGACCTTCGTCTCGACGTGGTACCACGTGCCGTCGGTGACCGCGATCGTGAGCGGCACGGGCCGAACCCAGGCGGGGCTGCCGTTCACGAACGCCACCTTGGTCAGGTAACCGGGCGCCGCCGGTGTGGTGTAGGCGGAGTTGGACAGCAACCAGACGTAGGCGTTGGCCGGGTCCTGCGCGCGAAACGCCCACCCTGCCTGGGCGTACTTCCCGCCGCCACCGGTCTGCCGGGGCGCGACGTCGAACGCGAACGTGTAGTCCGACCAGTCCGCACCGTCGCGGGACAGCCCGGCGCTGCCGTTGCCCGTGCCGCCGTTCTGCAGCAGCCGACCGCCCTGGAGCTCCCAGAAGCTGCGCGGACGGTAGGTGTCCAGCACCTGCTTCAGCTTGGTCGCCGCCTGGTCCGGGGTGAGGGTGAAGTCGCCGCCCTCGGTGGAAATGCGGAAGTCGTTGCGCATCCAGCGCACGGTCGGGTCGTCGACGACGAGCGTGAGCCCCACCTGGTCGGCGATGCCGAGCGCGTACTTCTGGATGTAGGCGTCGGCCCACAGGTAGTTGTTGCTGTGGGTGTAGGTGAACCCCGCGTCCTTGATCTCCTGATAGCGCGCGAGCGTAGTCTGCAGCGGCGGCGGTGGCCACCACAGTCCGATCGGGAACTCCTTGCCTCCGACCAGCGGCAGGTGGGCGAGTTCCTCGGGGGTGATCGCCGGCGCCGCAGCCGTTCGGGTCACCGCGGCCGCTCGGGCGGCCGCTGCCTCACCGGTCGCGGCCGCTGCCGGGACCGCTCCCCCTGCGATCGGCGCGGTGGCGGCGATCGCGCCCGCTCCCATCGCCTTCAGCAGCGTCCGCCGGTCAGGGTGCGTGGAGCGTTCGTCGTGCATCGGGTCCTCCTCGGCACGCGTACTCGATCCAGAGATACCGGGATCCGCCGCCGGGCACAGCACGGACGACCGGCCACATCCGGCCCCAACTCGTGAACGCGCCGCGCCGCATCCTCCTCAGAGCCCGGATCTGCGCCTACGGAGTCACCAGCTCGAACGGAACGGTGGACCGGCGGGGTACGTCCTCGCCGTTCAGCTGGGCGACGAGCAGGTCCACCGCTCGCCGCCCCATCTCCTGCTGGCCCTGCCTGATGTGGGGGAACGAGGCCGCGGCCGCCCGCGACCAGGGTGAGTCGAAGCAGGCGATCAGGTAGCCGGCGGGATCGCCGCGGCCCACCGGATCGCGGCGGCCCACCTCCGCCAGCACCTCCCGCAACAGGACCGCGAGGTTGTACTCGCAGACGACGAACCCCGTCACGGCCGGTTCGCGGTCGAGGAACTCGCGGATCGCGGCCCGGTCCGCGCCCGCCTCGCTGTCCGAGCCGGGCTCGGGCAGGGTGCTCTGCAGGCCGGTGAAGCAGCGCTCGGCGGAGGCCGGGAGACCGCGCTCGTGCAACGCGGATCGGTAACCCTGGATGCGTTCCTCGATGCTGGTGGTGTTCTCGACGGGCGGCGACACGAACGCGACCTCGGTGTGCCCCTGGTCGAGTACGTACTCCGTCAGCACCCGGCACGCGGCCGCGTTGTCGGTGCACACCGCACACGCCGGGATGCCGGGCAGGTAACGGTCCACCAGCACCAGCGGGGAACCGTCCAGGACGAGCCGGACGAGACTCGCGTTGTAGAACTCCCCGTGCACCGGGAAGACGAGCATCCCGTCCACGGTCCCACCGGCGAGCGCGCGGATCGCATCCTCCTCGACCTGCTGGCTGTCGCGGGTTCGCCGTACAACGAGGTGGTAGCCGTGCTCGGCGGCACGTTCCTCGATGGCACACATCAGGTCCAGGCCGTACGTCTCGGACGCGTCGGGCAGCAGCAGCGCCAGGCACCCCGTTCCGCCTGCGCGCTCACCGACGGCCGGCGCCGCCGGGCTCTCCGCTTCCCGTACGGCGTCCAGGCGGTGCGCGTCGGCGGACACGAACGACCCCTTGCCGCGGCGGCGGTCGACCACGCCGGCATCGGCGAGCATCCGCAGCGCCCGCTTGGAGGTGATGCGGCTGACGCCGAACCGCTCGGCCAGTTCGGTCTCCGACGGCACCCGGTCGCCGGGGCACAGCCGGCTCTCCGAAATCTCCTCCAGCACGAACTCGTAGAGGCGCTCGTACAGGAAGTGCTCGGGCACCGGGTCTCCAGACTTCGTTCACATACCATTTGTGGGGCACCGACATACCAACTCGAACCGGTGCTCTCTCAGCGCCAATCCTCCACCACACAAGGGGATTGGCGGCGAGGCGGCGATGACCGCATACGGACGAAAGCAGCCGTTGACTTGTTGGTATATCCAGTGCACGTTGAGTCCCGTGCCAGGCGGCACATCGACTCGGAGGTTTCCCGTGACCCAGCACTTCAGCGCCCCGTCGCGACGGGCCGTCCTGCTCGGCGGAGTGGCCGCGGCCACGACCGCGGCGGTCGGCGCGGTCGCCACCACTCCTGCCTACGCCGACACGGTCCCGACCCGCGACCTACGCCGCTACGCCCTTCGTGCGCGGGACACCTACGCCGCGCTGCAGAAGTACTTCTACGACCCGAAGACGTCGCTCTACCTGGAGGAGTACCCCCACGCCGGCGGCAATCAGTACTCCTACGTCTGGCCGTTCTCCCAGGCGATGGTCGCGACGCTGGACGTGGCCGGGCTGCCGGGTATGGGCAGCGGGTACACCGCCGACGTCGCCGACCGGTTCACCGCGGTGGAGAAGTACTGGAACGCGCAGACCGACCCGCCCGGCTACGACTCCTACCTGCGCCCGCCGCTCGGCCAGGGCGGGGACAAGTTCTACGACGACAACGAGTGGATCGGCCTGGCCGACCTGCAACGCCACCTGAGGACGTCGGGAGGGCACGCGCCCTCGCTGCGCCGCGCGGCACAGATCTTCGACCTGGTGGTGTTCGGCTGGGACGACGACCCGACGCATCCGTGCCCCGGCGGGGTGTTCTGGACCCAGGCGCCCTGGAGCCATGACCGCAACACCGTCTCCAACGCGCCCGGCGCGGAGGTGGGCCTCCACCTCTACCTCGCCACCAGGGAGCCGCGCTACCTCGAGTGGTCCACCCGGATGTACGACTGGACGCGGTCGTACATGCTGGCCCCGAACGGCCTGTACTGGGACCACGTCGACCTCGCCGGCAACATCCAGAAGTCGCAGTGGTCCTACAACCAGGGCGTCATGATCGGTGCCGGTGTCCTGCTCCACCGGGCGACCGGCAGCCGGGTCTTCCTCGACCAGGCAGAGGACACCGCGAAGAAGGCGCTCGCGTTCTACGCCGAGAACGAGCGCTACTTCACCCAGCCGGCGCGGTTCCACGCGATCTTCTTCGCCAACCTGCTGCAGCTGTCCACGCTTCGCCCGGACCCCGCCTACCGCGAGGCGATGCAGTGGTACGCCGACCAGTCGTACCAGCGGTTCCGCGACGCCGACACCGGGCTCTACCGGTTCGACGGCGACAACCCGGTCACCCTGCTGGAGCAGTCGGGCATGGTCCGGATCGAGGCGATGCTCGGCTGGTCGCCGGCCGACTACCGCAAGCTGACCTGACGGGAAGCTCCCACCTCAGGGTCGGCCGAGTGGAAGCTCGACGATCGGGTGCCACGAGTCGGGATCCGGCGACCCGCAGAAGACCTGTGCCGCGGCCACCTCCGTACTGATCGGGAGGTGGCCGCGCACAAGCTCTTCCGCCCGGCGGAGTTCGGCCGCCGGAGCACCGTCGCCGACGGTGAGATGGGGCACCACCTCGGCGAACGCACCGCCGTACGGCGGATACTCCGGGAAGCGTTCGCACACCGCGGCGGTGAGGTCGGCGAACGCCCCGGCCGGCTCCGGGGCCAGCCACACCACCTGGTCCGCGAACCACTCGACGCGGGTGAACGTAGCCCGGAAGGACGCGACCGTGCGGATCGCCTCGCCCAGCGCGGCCAGCACCTCGGCGTCGATGCGTTCCGGCGGGACGAACGGGTAGAGGACCGTCACGTGCGCGGGGACGCCCCAGGCCGCGGACGGGTCCAGCCGGGACCGAAGGTGACCCACGACCGGCTCCGCCTCGCGTACCGGCACGATCACCGCGCTCTCCGTCTGCGGCATCTGAGTCGGCGGTACCCGAATCGCTGGCATGTGTGCAGTATGAATCGGTGAGCCTGATCTTCGCCCGCCACGGGGAGAGCCGCGCGAACCTGCTGAACGTGTTCGCCAATCACGAGCCGAGTCACCCGCTGACCGACCGCGGCCGCGAGCAGGCGGTCGCGCTCGCGCGTCGGCTGGCGGGCCGGACCACGGTGGACCGCATCCGCTCGAGCCCTTTGCTGCGGGCCGTGCAGACGGCGCGGATCCTCGGTCACGAACTCGGGGTACCCGTCGTCGTCTCCGACGCCCTTCGTGAGTTCGACGTCGGCTCCTACGAGGGAAGCGGCGATCCCGCGCACTGGCGTGAGCACGACGAGGTGCTGAAGGCCTGGCTGGTGCGCAACGAGGGCGACCATCGGGTGGCCGGAGGCGAGAACCTGCACGAGATCCGGGCGCGGCTCCGGTCGCTGGTCGACGAGGTGGCGACCCAGGCGGGTACGACGGTCCTGGTCGGGCACGGCGGGTTGTATCGCTGCGCGCTGTCCGACGTACTCGCCAACGTCACCCCACGCTGGGCTCTGGCGCATCCGCTCGCCAACACCGAGACGGTGACGGCGCGGTCGCATCGGGGCGGGCTGGCCGCCGTCGCGTGGGGAGATCTCGCCGTCGATCCGGACGACGTACTCGACCTACCGGCCCAGCTGTCCGACGGTTCGTAGTCAGCCCGAAGTCAGCCCGAAGTCAGCCCGAAGTCAGCCCGAAGTCAGCCCAGGCCGGCCAGCTCGTCGGCGGTGAACCGCAGCGCGCCGGCGGCCACGTTGTCGGCAAGATGCTTCGGGTCGCCGGTCCCCGGGATCGCCAGCACGTGCCGGCCCTGGTGCAGGGTCCAGGCCAGGCGTACCTGATGCGGCGTGACCCCGTGCGCCCGGGCCACGGCGTGGACCGCCTCGCTGTGGCCGGACGCCGCGCCCGCCTCCCGGCCGGCGCCGGCGATGGCGAAGAACGGGACGTACGCGATTCCCCGCTCCTCGCAGGTGCGGACGAGAGCGTCCTCCTCCCTTTTGAAGTCGAGCCCGTAGGGGTTCTGTACGCAGACCACCGGTGCGATGGCCCCGGCCTCGTCAAGGTGGTCCTGACGTACGTTCGACAGGCCGAGGTGCCGGATCAGCCCCTCGTCGCGCAGCTGCGCCAGCGCGCCGAACCGCTCCGCGATCGAGTCGTGCCCGGCCTTCTTGATGATCCGCAGGTTCACCAGGTCGAGGTGGTCGCGGCCGAGGCGGCGGAGGTTCTCCTCGACCTGGCTGCGCAGTTGGGCGGGCGTGGTCGCCTGGTAGAAGCCCTTGTCCGGGTCGATGCCGGGGCCGACCTTGGTGGCCACCACGATGTCGTCGGGATACGGCGAGAGCGCGGCCCGGATCAGCTCGGTGGCATAGCGCGCAGGACCGGTACCGACGCCGAGCGTGCCGCCCGGTGACACGTAGAACGCGGCGGTGTCGAGGTGGTTCACGCCGAGCTCGACGGCCCGGCGCAGCACGGCGAGGGCGACCTCACGGTCGGGGTTCGCGGTGATCCGCATCGAGCCGAAGCCCATCCGGTTGACGGTGACGTCGCCGAGCTTCCAGGTGCCCGCGTCGGCCGCGGTGATCTCCTCGGATCGCATCCGCCGAACCTACCTGGCGGGTGGGCGGGGTTACAGTGCCAGCACGACGGCCCCGGCCCACGGCTACCAGGGAGGCACCATGTCCGAGACCCACGGTTCCCTCCCGCCCGCGCCGGCCGCGGTCGGCCAGCTCACCCTGGCGGAGAAGGCCGCGCTGGTCAGCGGTTCGGACTTCTGGCACACCACACCGGTCGAGCGCCTGGGCATCCCGGCGATCATGGTGTCGGACGGCCCGCACGGCCTGCGTACCCAGCTGTCCGAGGCCGATCACGTGGGCCTGTCCGGCAGCGTCCCGGCGACGTGCTTCCCGCCGGCGGCCGGCATCGCAAGCTCCTGGAACACCCGGCTGATCGAGACCGTGGGCCGGGCGCTCGGCACCGAGGCGCGCCGGTGGGGCGTGTCCGTCGTCCTCGGCCCCGGCGTGAACATCAAGCGGTCGCCGTTGTGCGGGCGCAACTTCGAGTACTACTCCGAGGACCCCTTCCTCGCCGGGCGGCTCGGCGCGGCCCTCGTCCGCGGCGTGCAGAGCCAGGGCGTCGGCACCTCGGTGAAGCACTTCGCCGCCAACAACCAGGAGGACGACCGGCTCCGGGTGAGCGCCGAGGTGGACGAGCGGACGCTGCGCGAGATCTACCTGCCGGCGTTCGAGCACATCGTGCGCACCGAGCAGCCGTGGACCGTGATGTGTGCCTACAACAAGGTCAACGGGACGTACGCCTCCGAGCACCGCCGGCTGCTGACGACGGTGCTGCGGGAGGAGTGGGGCTTCGCCGGGCTGGTCGTCTCCGACTGGGGCGCGGTGCACGACCGGGTGCGCTCCCTGGAGGCCGGCCTGGACCTGGAGATGCCGCCGAACCTCGAGCTGAGCCCGGCCGCGGTGGTCGCCGCGGTGCGCGAGGGGTGGCTGGCGGAGTCCGTACTCGACGACGCGGTGGCCCGGGTGCTGACGCTGGTGGACCGGTCGACGTCCGCGATCGGGGCCGCGGACGCGGAGCCGGTCACCTTCGACGAGGACGAACACCACCGGGTGGCCCACCTGGCCGCGCTGGAGTCCGCGGTCCTGCTGAAGAACGAGCGCGGCGCGCTGCCGCTGCGTACGGAGCCGGGCGCCACGGTCGCGGTCGTCGGCGAGCTCGCCCGGACGCCGCGCTTCCAGGGCGGGGGCAGCTCCGAGGTCAACCCGACCCGGGTGGACGTGCCGGTCGAGGAGTTGCGCGACCGCCTCGGGTCGGACGTCGAGATCGTCTTCGCACCGGGGTACGGCCTGGGCGGTGAAGCCGCGGACGGGGCGGCCGGCGAGGACGAGCGGCTGCGGTCCGAGGCCGTGCGGGTCGCGCGCGCCGCCGACCGGGTGGTCGTGTTCCTCGGCCTGCCTGCCGCCGAGGAGTCCGAGGGCTTCGACCGTACGCACCTGGACCTGCCGGCCGGCCAACTGGCGCTCCTGGCAGCGCTGCGGGAGGCGAACGACCGGCCGCTGACCGTGGTGCTGTCCAACGGCTCCGCGGTCCGCACCTCCACCTGGGACGGCGACGCCGACGCGATCCTGGAGAGCTGGCTGTCCGGGCAGGCCGCGGGCGGCGCCGTCGCCGACCTGCTCACCGGCCGGGCCAACCCGTCGGGGAAGCTGGCCGAGACGATTCCCGTACGCCTGGAGGACAGCTCGTCGTTCCTCAACTTCCCCGGCGACAGCGGCGTCGTGCGGTACGGCGAAGGTGTGTTCGTCGGTTACCGCGCCCACGACCGTTCCGCGCAGGAGGTCAGCTACCCGTTCGGGCACGGCCTGTCGTACACCACGTTCGACGTCGGCGGCCTGTCCGTGCGCACCAGCGGGTCCGTCGCCGGTGACGACCTGGCGGTCGAGGTGTCGGTGACCGTGACGAACACCGGGCCGCTCGCCGGTGCGGAGGTCGTCCAGGTCTACGTACGGGACCCGGAGTGCTCGGTCACCCGGCCGGTGCGGGAGCTGAAGGGCTTCGCCAAGGTCGCGCTGGAGCCCGGCGAGAGCCGTACGGCCACGATGACGCTGGACCGGCGGGCGTTCGCGTACTGGTCGGTTCGCCATCACGACTGGGTGGTCGAGGCGGGCGACTTCGAGATCGCGGTGGGCACGTCCTCCCGCGACCTGCGCGCAGCCACCACGATCCGGCTGGACGCTCCGTCGATCGCGTTGCCGCTGACCGCCGACTCCACCCTGGCCGAGTGGCTGGCCGACCCTCGGGGAAACGAACTCCTCCAGGGCCTCGACCTGCCGATCCTGCGCGACCCGGGGCTCGTCCGGGTGGTGGGCACGATGCCGATGAGCACGCTGGCGTCGTTCCCCGGTCTCGGGCTCGACCACGCCACGCTCGCCGACCTCGGTACCCGGCTCGACCGCGCCACTTCGTGACGACGAAGGCGACGCCTTCGCGGGTTCACCTTCGTTGGGGGTGGCGCCCGCTAGTCTGCGAATGCTGTCCCACAGGGCTGGGCTCACGCCTCACGCCGCTGACACCGCAACGAAGGCCGGAATCAAGGAGGATCCATGGCCTCTCGACTCAACCCCTACATCAGCTTCCCCGGCAACGCCCGGGAAGCCATGGAGTTCTACCAGCGCGTCTTCGGGGGAAACCTCGCCATGAACACCTTCGGTGAGTTCGGTACGCCGGACGCGCCGGGCGCCGACAAGATCATGCACGCCATGCTGGAGGCCGACAACGGCTTCACCCTCATGGGCGCGGACAACCCGCCGGGCATGGAGCACCAGCCGGGCAACAACATGACGGTCAGCCTGAGCGGAGACGACACCGACACCCTGCGCGGCTACTGGCAGCAGCTGTCCGACGGAGGCCAGGTGGCCATTCCGCTGGAGAAGCAGATGTGGGGCGACGAGTTCGGCATGTGCACCGACCGGTTCGGCACCCCGTGGATGGTCAACATCGCCGGGAGCTGAGCTGGGCGTAGATCACCGATCGCCGGCGACCGCCGGACCTCACCGGCTGCTGCCGAAACGCGGTTGCTCCGCCATCGACCGGTCCAGCACAATCCTGCGCGATGAGCCACAACGAACGAACGATCCAGGCGTCCGCAGAACCCGATGAGTCCGGTCCGGGCCGCCCGGTGGCACTGGTCACCGGCGTCGGCCGGACGGTCGGAATCGGCGCGGGCATTGCCCGCCAACTGGCCGACTCGGGCTGGGACATCGCGTTCACCTACTGGACGCCCTACGACCAGCGCATGTCCTGGGGCGTCGAGGACGGTGCGACGCAGGCGATCGCCGACGATCTCGCCGAGCACGGCGCGGCCACGGCGGCCATCGAGGCGGACCTGTCCGACCCGGACGCCCCGGCGGCGGTGTTCGACGAGGCCGAACGCCGACTCGGCGGCGTCACCGCACTGGTGATGTGTCACTGCGAGTCGGTCGACTCCGGGTTGCTCGACACCACGGTCGAGAGCTTCGACCGGCACTTCGCGGTCAACGCGCGCGCCACCTGGCTGCTGATCCGCGAGTACGGCCGGCGCTTCGCCGGCGAGCCCGGCACCGGCCGGATCATCAGCCTGACCAGCGACCACTACGTCGGCAACCTGCCCTACGGCGCGAGCAAGGGGGCGCTCGACCGGATCACGCTCGCCGCCGCCCGCGAGTTCGCCCAGCTCGGCGTCAGTGCCAACGTGATCAATCCCGGCCCGGTGGACACCGGCTGGATGAGCGACGAGATCCGGGCGAGCGGCATCCGACAGACGCCGCTCGGCCGCCTCGGCACACCACAGGACACCGCGAACCTCGTCGACTTCCTGTGTTCACCGCGCGGGCAGTGGATCAACGGCCAGCTCCTGATGAGCAACGGCGGCTTCGCCTAGCCTCGATCTTTCATCTGGCTGGTCATCGAGGTGTGGTCGTGGTTTCGGTCGGGGTGCTGTCCTTCGCCTGGTGGTGGGCAGGGGTGGTTTCCGGCGCTGTGGTCGCCGGTTCTCCTTGGTCCTGGTGGTAGGGATTGGGGTCTGTTCTCAGGTGGTGTTGAGGGTGGCCCAGCCGGTGTCGATGAGCGGGTTCCAGGGCCAGTCGCGGGGTAGTCGCAGGAGTTGTCGCCGGCCGGTGGCGATGATGCGCCCGGCCACGGACAGGATGCGTAGCCGGATCCGTTTGGGTTCCCAGCGGCGCACCTGCGGCTGGCTGGGTGGCTGGTCGGGCCAGGCCAGGGTCTGGGTCCAGGTGAGCAGGTCGGAGGCCAGGGCCACGATTGCCAGCCAGATCTGGTTGCGGTCGTAGTCGGCGAAGGGCAGGTTGGCCATACCGGTGTCTTTGAGGCAGCGGATGCGGTCCTCGGCGCGGGCGCGTTGACGGTGGCGGACCTCCAGCACCGGCAAGGTCCAGCCGGAACCTTTGGTGTTGGTGGCAAAGCAGGTGATGCGCCACCCGTCGATGTCGGTCAGCCGGAGTTGGGCGCCGGGGTGGGGGCGTTCTCGGCGGGCGATCACCCGCATACCGTCCGGCCACTCCTGTGGGCCCGGGCGGGTAGATCGCACCGGGGTGGGCATCCAGGCGGTGAGTTCGGCGACCTGGGCGCCCTCGCGGGGGTCGCCGTCGCCGTCGAGGGCTGCCCGCCACGCCTGGACCGGGATCGCCTCGACCGCGGCCTTGACCGTGGGGTGAGCCGCGTAGCCGATCGAGTACTCCAGACCCTTATCGGTGACGTGGCCCAGGAACTTCTTCGAACACGCCCCAGAATCTGCGCGGACCAGCACCTGGGCCCGCTCGTGCTCGGGGAGCTGGGCCAGCGCCAGATCCAGGGCATCGATGTGATCGGCGACGTTTTGCGGGGAAGCCGGCCCCGGCCGCAACGCCAGGGCCAGCGTCTCCCCGGTGCCGTGTTCGCCGTGGTCGACGAACGCGCACATCGGCGCGAACCCGAACCCACGCTTGTAGGTCGGCCCCGCCAGTTCCTTGTCCGAATGCGCGGTGACCAGGGTGGAGTCGATGTCCACGATCACCTGCCCGCCACCGCGAGAGCCCGCGCGTCCGGGCAGCGGCCGCCGGGCCGCCCAGGCCGCGTCCCGGGCGGCGGCGTGCGCGGTCCGGATCGCTGCCAGCGACGCGTCGACGTCACCGGCCAGGGCGGCGATCAGCCGGGAGACGGTCGGGGCAGAGGCCACCTGCCCGAACAGCCCCGGCTGGGCCCGCACCACGCCCAGATCGGCAAGGCAGTCCCCACCCAACGCGACCGCGGTCGCCAGATCACAGATCACCTTGCCCGGATCATGAACCGCCCGCCGGCCACGCCACGGCGCCAGCGCCGCAGACAACGCATCCGCCAGCCCCGACACCCGCACCGTCTGTGCCAGCAACAGCCCACCCGAACTCGACACCAACGACTCACGAGCCGAGTCCAACACCACACCCACAGCCGGGATACGCTTCACCTACGAAGTGCCTTCCACTCGGTGCTACTTGCGACGTCGCAATCCCAAGTTTCCCGAGCATGGAAGGCACTTCGTGCGTTACACGCCGCACACACCACCCGCGACGTGAAATCCCGAGGCTAGCGTCTGTCCTGCGAATCATGGCCGGTTCGCGTGCCCTGGTGCCGGTCGAGTTGGTGGACCAGGCTGGCCAGGTCGTCGGCGTGGAGGTCGAACTCGTCCGACTGCGAGGGCGGGTCCCCGACGGGCCGGGAAACGTAGGCGGTGCGCAGGCCGAGGCGCTGCGCGCCGCGCAGATCCCAGGCGTGCGCGGCGACCATCAGCAACCGCTCCGGCGGCCGTCCGGAGACGTCGACCGCCAAACGGTAGACGGCCGGGTCCGGCTTGTAGGTGCGGGCGTCCTCGGCGGACAGCGCCTGGTGCCAGCGCAGTCCGGCGTGGGCGTTGAGTTCCAGCAGCGCGGTGCGGCTCGCGCTGGACAGCCCGATCAGCGGAAACCGCTCGGCGATCTCGGCGAGCCCGGTCACGGTGTCGGGCCACGGCGGAAGCCGTCGGCCCGACCGGGCCAGCCTCGCCACCGCGGCCGGGTCGTCGACTCCGGCGGCGTCGGCGACCAGCCGGGCGGCCTCCCCATCGAGGACCTCGGTGGTGACGTAGGCCCGGTCCCCGTCGAGCACCCGGCCCTGCTCGCGCTCGATGTGCTGCTGCCACAACCTCAGAAGCTGCTCGAGCCCGGAATCCTCCAGCGAGGGGGCCAGCTCATGGATACCCGCGCGGATGCCGGCGGGCTCGTCCACGAGCGTGCCGAGGACGTCGAACACGAGGGCGTCGATCTCCAGCTCTGCCATGGGCCAGACCCTAGGGGCCGCCCTGGCCAACCCGGCCACCCAGGTTCCGAAGTGTGACGCCGGCGAGGCGGGTGGTGCCACGCAGACCGTAGGGTCGCGCCATGACCAGGCTGTTGGTGTTCTCGCGTACGGCCGGCTACCGGCACGAGTCCATCGAGGCGGGCGTCGCCGCGTTGCGCAACCTCGCCGCGGACGCATCGGTCGACCTCGACCACACCGAGTCCGGTGACGCGTTCACGTCGGCCAACCTGAGCGGGTACGCCGCGGTGGTGTGGCTGCAGACGTCCGGGACCGGGCTGCTGGACGCCGCCCAGCGGCAGGCGTACGAGGAGTTCACCGCGAGCGGCGGCGGGTACGCCGGGATCCACGTGGCCTCCGACGCAGAACGCGACTGGCCGTTGTTCGACCGGCTGGTGGGCGCGCGCTTCACCTCCCATCCTCGCGAGTTGCAGACCGCCCGGATCCAGGTCGAACGCACCGACGACCCCTCCACCAGGCCGTTGCCCACCCCGTGGTCCTGGCACGAGGAGTGGTACGCCTTCGACACCAACCCGCGCGGAACCGTCGACGTCCTGGCGACCGTGAACGAGGACGACTACGACGCCGGCTCGTCCGGGATGGGCCCCGACCACCCGATCTGCTGGCGGACGCAGGTGGGCCGGGCGAAGGCGTGGTACACCTCGCTCGGGCACGCGCCGGTGGCCTACGAGGACGAGACGTTCCGCGCCCACCTGTGGGGCGGCATCACCAGCGTCCTGCGCTAGAACCTTCTGCGAAGGTGCGTCGCTGTCGTCGGCGCGGTAGGCCCAGCATGCATGTCGGACGCGTCTGTCAGGCTCTGGTCATGGAGCTGACGCTGCAACTCACGATCGACTGTGCCGACCCGCGGAGGCTGGTGGCGTTCTGGAGCGAAGCTCTGGGATACATTCCCGAACCCCCACCGGGGAGCCATGCCACGTGGCGGGAGTACTGGGCAGCTATGGGCGTGCCGGAGGAGGAGTTGCCTGTTGGTGCGGGCGACAGCCCGGAGTCGATCGTCGATCCCGCAGGGCTCGGGCCCCGGGTGTGGTTCCAGCAGGTACCGGAACCCAAGGCCACCAAGAACCGAATCCACCTCGACCTGAAGGTCGGCGGCGGGCGCGACGTCCCGTTGGCGGTCCGTAGGCAGCGGGTCGCCTCCACAGTGGAAAGACTGGTCGAGGCCGGCGCCGGCGTGCTTCGGATCACGGATGTGCCGGGCATGGGGCACTACGCCGCCCTGCTGCAGGACCCGGAGGGCAACGAGTTCGACGTTGTCTAGGACAGACCTAGGGCGTGACGGCCCGGATCGCGTCGTCCAGCCCGGCGAGCACGTCGCGTACTCCCTCGGCCGCGCCCCGGCCGCCGAGCTCAGCGTTCAGCGCCGCCACCGCCTGCCGCATCCTCGGCCGGCACTCCTCCAGCCGCGCCCGGCCCGCCTCGGTCAGGGCGACGACGTGGGAACGCCCGTCGCGGTCGCTGCGGGTGCGGGCGATGTCGCCGCGCCGGTCCATCGCCGCGAGGTGGCCCGACAACGTGGGCAACGGCAGCCCGAGGGTGCGGCCGAGTTCACTCGGCGTCTGGTCGCGTTGCCCGAGCTGGCCGTACACCGCGTACTGCGCAGGCGTCACACCGGTCGGCTCCAGCGCCGCCGCCAGCAGGCTGCCCAGGTGCTGGTGCAGAACGAACAGGTCGAGGACGACGTTGCCGCCGCGCTGGTCCAGGACGCGTGGCCGCCTCGGCCGGCGCTCACTCACCGCACGTGGGGTCGGCGACGGCGCTCACCGTGTAGGGCGGTTGGCCAGGCCGGTGGTCACCCTGGCTGTTCACCACGTACAGCCGGCACCGGTAGCGGGCGAGGGTGGTGGGCAGGTCGAACGCCTCCCCGTCGGCGTCGGTCAGGATCTGGTGGGTGACGGTGCCCGCCCGCAGCTCGGGATCGAGATCGGCGACGTAGACGCCGTTCGGCGCGCCGTAGTTGAGCACCGCGTACAGCCGCCGGCCGGCCAGCACCATGCCGTCGGCGCCGAAGCTGTGCCCACCCAGGTCGACCTGGGAGACGGTGCGGGTGGCGACGTCGATCCGCCAGACAGCCTCGGTGCCGTTCGAGGCCACCAGCACGGTGTCACCGGCCGCGTCGGCCACGATGCCGTTCAGCAGCCAGTACTGCGCCGGGAACTGCGGGAACGCGGAACGCATGTCAACCCAGGGTTGCAGCGGGCCCGGTCGGCCGTGCCGGAGCTGTGCGCGGTAGACGATCGGGTTGGCCCAGTCGGTGACGTACACCGCGTCGGCGGTGATCGCCAGGTCGTTCAGGTCGGCCGCTCCGAGCGGACCGTCGGGTGCGCTGCGCGTGGCCAGCAGCCTGCCGTTACGCGAGTGCACGGTCAGGGTGCCGGCGCCGACCGACCACACCCGCCCCGACCCGTCGGTGTGCACGCCGCGCGAACTCGGCCGGTCGACCGCGCCGACGGCGAACGGGCGCATCGACGGCACGCGTACGTCGCCCGCGAACAGCGCGCCGGTGGCGTCCGACGTCACGTACATCCGACCGTCCCGCTGCACGGCGATTCCCTCCGGCACCACACCGGGCTCCTCGGACACGACGTAGGTGTCCGGCGGCCGCGGCGGACCGTGCCGCGTAGCCGCGTGAGCTGCCTGGGCCGGTGCCGCCACACCGAACCCCACCGTCAACGCAACCACAGAAGCTGTCACCCACAGCGGGAATCGCCTTGCCATGCGGGGCTCCGTTCGCCACGACCACGTACCAGCACCCAAAACAAGTTCGAGGTCGAAGTAGTTTCGGAGCAGCATGGCGGAGTCACACCGCCGCGCGCAACCCCTCTTCGGACTCCTCGACCTCCTCGACCGTCGGGGTGAACCTCCGCAGGCTCCGGTTGGTGGCGGCGACCCCGGCCACTCCGGCCACACACATGACCCCGCCGGCCACGAGGGCGAACGTCGCCGAGGTGAGATCGCCGACGAGCCCGGCCCGGAAGTTGCCGACGTCGGGCCCGGAAACCCCGACGATGTGCTCGACCGCACTGACCCGACCCCGGTGGGAGTCGGGCGTCGCCAGCTGCACGATCGATCCCCGGGAGATCACCGAGAAGGTGTCCGCCGCGCCGGCCACCGCCAGGCAGCCCAGCGCGAGCCAGAGGTACGACGCGAGCCCGAACCCCGCCAGGCCCACGCCCCACACCGCCGCGGTCATCAGCATCACCACGCCGGGCCGGCCGGACCGCGCGACGCGTCCCGACACCGCACCCGCGCACACCCCGCCCACCGCGATCGCGGTGAAGAACAACCCCAGCGTCTCCGGCCGGCCGCCGAACCGCTCGGCGTTGACCACCGGGAACAACGCGACCGGCATGGCCAGCACGGTGGCGAAGACGTCGGTGAGGAACGCGCCACCCAACGCCGGCCTGGTCGCGACGAACCGCCAGCCCTCCCAGACGGTACGGATGCCTGGGCGAGCGGCCTGGCCGGCCGGTCGCATCGCCGGCAACCCGCGTACGCCGTACAGCGCGGCGAGGAAGGCGACCGCGTCCACCAGGTAGCAGACCCCCACCCCGGCGTGCGCGATGAGCAGGCCGCCCAGCGCCGGGCCGCCGAGCATGGCGAGCTGGAAGCTGACGTGGAACAACGCCACCCCCGCGGTCACCTGGTCGGCGGGCAGCAACCTCGGCACGAAAGTACGCCGCGCCGGCGCGCCCAGCGCCCCGCCCGCACTCTGTGCCGCCACGAGGATCAGCAGGACGGCGTACGAACGCAGTTCGGTCAACGCCTGCACCGCCAGCATCCCCGCGACGACCAACTGCCCGGTGGTCGTGAGCAGGACGAGGCGGCGGCGGTCGACCGCGTCCGCCAGCGACCCGCCGACCAGTCCGAACACCACCATCGGCACCGCCTGCACGAGGCCGAGCACACCGACGGCCGCCGGACTCCCCGTCAGCTCCCACACCTGGTAGAGCACCGCCACCATGGTCAGCTGCCCGCCGAGGCGGGACAGCGTGGTGCCCACCCACAGTCGCCGGAACGCCGGACCGGACCGCAGCGGCCGGGTGTCGATGAGCCCGTCGATGAACCCGTCGACGAAGCTCACGGCGTACCGACCTCGTCGTCCAGGTGCGCGGCGATCCGGTCCCCGAACGACCGCTGGTCCAGCGCTGCCTGCAGGTCGCGGACCACCTGGCTCAGCGGGTACGGAATCTCGCCCTCGAGATCGGCGACGGCGCGCTCGGTGGCCCGCCACTCCGCCTCGAGGAACGGCAGCACCTCGCGGGCGCGCGAAGTCACCGCCACCTCGCGGGTGCGGGCGTCGGCGCCCGGCGTGCTGCGTACGAACCCTTCCCGGCGCAGCGCCGACACCGTCTGGCTCATCGCGGAGTGACTGACGCCGAGTGCCTCGGAGAGCGCCCGGATGGTCATCGGGCCCTCCCTGCCGAGCCGGATCAGCGGCCTGGTGAACCGCGGGCGGATCCCGGTCACGCCACGCTCGGCGTAGAGCGCGGCGATCTCGTCGTCCATGGCGGCCAGCAGCAGGTGCAGTGGCCGCCAGTGGCTCACCTCGGTGGGGTCCGGGCGCTGGGCAGACTTGCGCGCGCGGTCGCCCGCGGGCGGTGGAGAGACCATGCCCGGAACTATAACAGCGCTTATATATCTCCTACAGCGCGACGAGCGACACCTGGTCGACCTGCACCCAGGCGTCCGCGCCCGCTCCCCAGAAGCCGGCGAAGACCTCGATGTCGGCGTTGTCGCCGGGGTCGAAGTCCACGCTCACCTTCGTGTAGTTGCCCAGGTGCCCGAACGACGTCCGGGCGATCTCCCCGCGCCGGCCACGCACCCCCAGTGCTCCGTCCGGAACGTCGCGTGCGGAGGACCGCACCCAGGCGGTGAGCCGGTGCCGGCGGGCCGGTTGCACCACGACCGACTGGGTGAGGGCGTTCCAGCCCTGTGCCGCGCGCACGTACCCGTTGTTCTTCCCGGCGTACGACTGCTGGCCGTCGCGGTCGATGCCGCCCTGGCCGCAGACGAACCACGGCACCCGCACCTGCCGGTCGGGCTGTTCCTCGAACCCCGGATCACTGATCAGGTTGGCGGTGTCCACGGCCCGGTCGAGCCGGGTGCGCATGAGGAAGACGTTGTACGGACCCCACTGCGACATCGCGAAGTACAGGTCCCGGCCGCCGGAGGCCGCCGACCACGGATGCATGAACGGCGCGTACAGCGCGGGGTACTCGCCACCGTCGCCACCGCGGACGACCACCCGCGCGCCGCTCCACGGGCCGGTGATGTCCGGCGCCTCGCGCATCACGATGGCGGCGCGGTACTCGTCGAGGTACATCATCAGCCACCGGCCGAGATACTCGTTGTACAGCACGGACATCTCACCCGACGGCGCCGCGACCACGGGAACGGCGTCGGCCTCCCGGGCCGTCCAGGCGTGCGCGTTCCAGTACCTCCAGGCACTCATGTCGAGCACCCGGGCCTCCGGCACGCGGGCCAACCTGATGTCGTACAGCCGGCCGCTGCCGGTGCCGAACAGGTAGACGAAGCCGCCCTGGCGTACCAGCGAACCCAACTGGAAGCCGCGACCCCACAACGGCGCGGAGTTCTGCCAGCGGACGTCGCTCTTGGTCCAGTTCTGCCCGTTGTCGTCGGAGTACGCGATGCCGCCGTAGTTGGTGTTCCACGGACCCCAGTTGTTCTGCGAGAAGTAGTGCAGGAACTGCCGCTTCCCGACGCTGACGCCGGAGTTGGGGATGACGGTGATCTCGTCGTTGTCGGCCTTCTTCGACGCCAGCAGTTCCTTGGCGTGCCCGGGCCGGTCCACCACCATGTCGTCGAACGTCATCCCGTCGGACAGGTCGTGGTCGGACGAGCGCGCGAGAACGTTCGAACGCCAGTCCTGGCCGAACTGCCCGCCGCCGACCTGGCCCTCGCCGAAGGTGTCGCCGAACGCCATCAGCACCTGGCCCGAGCCGTTGTCCCACATCGCGCCGAGGTCGGTCCCCATCACCTGGTAGCGGGTGTCGGTGTGGTTGATGGAGTCGGGTCCGGTCAGCTTGGCGACCTTCTCCGCCAGGGTCGGGCCGGGCACGCTCGGCCCGGGCGCCAGCATCGGTGCCGCCGCGCCGACGGACTTCGGCGCGGGCTGGCCGCCGGGTCCGTTGTCCGGCCCCTCGGCGCTGGCCGCCTGCGGTCCGGCAACGGCGGCCAGCGGACCCGCCAGCGCGGCTGTGGTGAGGAGTGTCCTACGTCGCATAGCCCGGCTCCCGTTCCCGATCAGCGGCCAGAAATCGATTTCACACTGGCCGGAGGCTAGGAGCCGCCCCGCGACGCCGTCAACGAACCACGATCGGCTGACCGCACCCGGTCACCGGCTCGGGCCGGCCCTCGTTCGTGAAGTGTGCGTACGCCGGTCAGTCGCGGGCCCAGGGCTGGCGGGTGGTGCGGATCCGCGTCCCCGACGCCACGGCCTCCGACACCACCAGGCCGAGGTAGTGGTCCTGGCACGCGTCCGCCAGCGAGTATCCACCCGACGGCTGCCCGCCGGAACGGACCCGCTCGGCCAACCCGGTCAGGCAGGTGGCGATCGCGATCTCCTCGTCGGGCAGCCGCGCCGGTGCGTACGGGTTGGCGTACACGCGACGCTCCCCCGCGTACAACGCCCGAAGGTGGAACCCCTCCAGGTCACCGCCGAGTCCGGTCTGCTGGCGCGTGAACGACGTCTGCACGGGAACGGACGGGTCGGGCAGGTAGGTGAGCCGGTCGTCGATCACCTCGCCGCGTTCGCCGCGTACGACGATCCGGTTGCCGAGGATCGGGTGGAACCACTGCCCTGCGGTGAAGTCGTAGACGCCTAGCCGGTCGCCGAAGTCCAGCGTCGCGATCACCTGGTCGGCGTCCACCAGCTCCTCCCGGACGGGCCAGCCGTCGCGGTCGGGACCGCGCTGGAGCCGGTTGGTGAACGCGGTCCCGGCCACCTCCGCGTCGGCGAAACCGACGTCCAGCAACGTACGCAGGACCGCGATCGCGTGGTAGGTCTGGGTGGCCGACAGGTGGGCCGAGGTCACCTTGCCGAGCAGGCCCGAACGACACACCGCCACCCGCGCGGCGTACTCCGGAAGGAACGGATACTGCTCGGCGACCTCCACGATCGCGGTGTCGCCGACCTCGTCCCACAGCGCCCGCATCCCGTCCAGGTCGGGCGCCGGTGGCGTCTCGCTCAGCACCGGAACACCGCGCCGGGCAAGCTCCACCACGAGGCCGGGGTTGGCCGCCCACGACACCGACGTGACCACGAAGTCCGGGCTTCCGTCGTCGAGCAGCGCCTCCATCGAGTCGAACGTCGGTACGCCGAACTGTTCCCGGAGTTCCTTCGCGCGTTCGGCTCTGCGGGCGACCACTCCGGCGACGCCGAACCGGTCCGGCAACGCGGCGGCGATCCGCAGGTAGAACTCCGTCCGCCAGCCGCTGCCGACCACACCGAAGATTGTTCTCGAAGTGCTCATGGGAGTCATGGTGGTCATCGTGCCTCCAGCCGGCGGCCGTCGCGACCGCCGCCCTCGCCGGGGTACGGCGTACCCGGGTCCCAGTCCGACGCCCCGGGCGGCACGAACTCCGGAAGCACGAACTCCGACAGTGGGAACGTGACCACACACCGGTGCCGGTGCGAGAGGTACGCCGCCTCGCACAGCTCCAGCGCCCGCAGCGAGGTGTCCGCGACCGTGTAGTCCGGACTGTGGTCCGGACTGTGGCCCGGGCCGTGCCCCGGGCTGCCCTCGTCGATCTGGCGGGCCAGCTCCTCCAGGTGCACCTGGTGCGGCGACCGGTCCGCGTCGGGGAACGGACCGACGTCGGCGGGACCGGAGCCCGCGACGATCCGGTAGCCGTTCTCCCATCCCCAGAACTCCACCAGTCCGTCGGTGCCCACGACGCGGAACAGCGTGTCCTTGCCGGGCCGGCTCTGCGCGACGTGATCGCCGCTGTGCAGGACGACCCGGGCACCGCCGCGTGTCCAGGCGTACGTCACCGCCTCGGTCTCCACCCGCATGCCGTCGCGGAACGTCCGGCTCGAGGTGTCGCACGTCGCCAGCACGCCGGCGAACGGGTCGGCGACGAGCAGGTTGACGGCGTACTGGAACCAGTGGATGCCGGCGTTGATGATGTCCCAGCCGGCACACTCGATCTCCACCAGCCGGACTTCGCCGATGTCCCCGGCCCGCACCCGGCGCAGGATCTCCAGCGAGGTCGGCCGGGCGAGCAGTCCGTGGGGAACGGCGAGCGGCGTCCCGCTCCGGGTGACCGCGTCGACGATGCGCCGGCCCGCCGCGGCCGTGTCGCCGAGCGGTTTCTCCACCAGCAGGCCGCGCGGACGGGTCGCCAGCGCGGCCAGCGCGATCTCCTCGTGCGTGGGGGCGTACGTCGACACGCACACGACGTCGATCGCGTGGTCGGTCCCGGCGGCCGCGGACACGTCGGCGAGCAACTCGCGATGGTCGGCGTAGGTGCGAATCCCCGGGTACTCGGCCGCGAGCTTGTCCCGCACGTCTGCCCGTAGGTCGCACGCGGCCACCAGCCGGAACCGCTCCGAGGCGGCGAGCGCGCGGACGCTGAGCATCCCGCCGGTCCCGCATCCGATCACCGCGGCGGAGTACACCGGCCGGTCGTTCATCGCGTCCCCCTCTCCGCCGGACCCTGGAAGGCCCGCCGCGCGTACGTGGACGATCCATGCGTACGCCAGCCTGCCAACGACCGCCCGGCCGAGGGGGACCACGACCGCAACCGGCCCCGGGTGGCCGGCGAACCGAGCGACCGGCGACCCCGCCGCCAGATGGCCGATAGCGGTCAAACCACGGGCGTGACCCAGACCGGGGTTCGTGCGTTACTGCAGCAGTGCCGGGCCCGCCGTGGGCCAGTCGGTCTCCCCCGTACCGCCGGGCTCGCGGGGGCTCGGCACCTTCACGCAACCGATCGGAAGGCTGACCAGATGCAGCGCCTCGTCAAGAGCCTGGTCGCCGGATGGCTGGTCGTACTCGTGCTCGCGCAGGCGGCGGTGCTCGTGCTCGTGTGGTGGGTCTTCATCCGCACCCCGCACGGCCAGGTGCTGGACGCGAGCGTTCTCCGGGCGAGCAGCATGGGCCGGGACCAGGCCCAGGGACTCGTCACCGGCGTACTCGACGCCGTCTCGCTGGCGTCCCTGGTGGTGGCGACGGCCGTCGTCGCGTTCATCGCCCTCGTCCGCCGCCGGATCCGGCTGGCGCTGGTCGCCACCGTGCTCGTCGCGGGCGCGAACCTCACCAGTCAGGTACTCAAGGACTACGTGATCGACCGGCCCGACCTCGGGATCGCCGGCACCAACATCGGCGCGCCCAACAGCATGCCGAGCGGGCACGTGACGGTCGCCGCGTCCATCGCCGTCGCCGCGGTGCTGGTCCTTCCGCCCCGGCTGCGTGGGCTGGCCGCGATCCTCGGCGCCGTCTACGCCTCGCTCACCGGGATCGCGACGTTGTCCGCCGGGTGGCACCGGCCGAGCGACGCCCTGGCAGCGCTACTCATCGTCGGGATCTGGGCCGCCGCGGCCGGGTATCTCCTCGTCCTGGGTCAACGTCACGAACCCGTTCGCGAGCCTTCCAACCCCCACCACCGCACCGTCGCCTGGCTCGCCCTGGTGGGTGGAGCATTCCTGGTGGTCGCGGTCCTCGCCATCGGACTCGCCGACCGAGGGGGCCTGACGCCACCGGTCGACCTCGACCCGGGCCAACTCATCGGAGCGTACGTCGGCGGCGTGAGCGGTGTCGCCGGGGCGACCTGTCTGGCACTGGCAGTGGTGCTGTCGACGTTGCACCGGGTCGTTCCGGATCTCGACCGGCCGGGCCTGGTCGAGACCCTCGTGGGGAACCTACGGGTCCCGGCTGCTCCCTCGGCCGGTGCGGCCACCTCGACAGCGGAGGGCGCGGTGGACCGAGGGAACTGAGCCGGAACCCTTGGGGAAACTAACCGAGGTGCAGCGCGGGAAGCAGCGCGAAAAGCAGGCCGAGTCCGAACAGGACCACTGCCGCTATTCGCGCGATACGACTACTCCCACCGCGCAGGAAATGCGCGAGCGCACAGGCGAACAAGCCACCAAAAAGAAACACGACCAGCGTCTGACTCATCTACGTCTCGCTTTCCAGGTACGTAATTCAGATAAACGGAGTCGCCGCATCCCCGAAGGGCGGCCGGCTACCAGAAAGAGCCGCGAGGCTCATCCGTCGGCGACGGACCGGAAGCCGGTGGTTTCCCTTGCGTGACGAGCGAAAGTCGCACCCTGCGACTGCGCAGGACGCTCTGCTCGCTGCGCTTCGGCAGCGCCCCGCTCGAATGCCGCACGCGCTTCTTCGGAATCGTCCCAGGTCTCGTATCCGTCGAACTCGTGCGGCGCCCGCCCGAGGCGTTCGTCCACCAAACGGTCGTACATCGGCGTGTCACTCATCGGTCCTGCTCCTTGACCCAAAGGGCTCGGTCACGAGTCCGCTCACTGGGTTGGGACAGGTTATCGATTTCGGGGGCAATTCGCACGACCGGGGAGACCGACAACGCCTCCGGCGCAGCGTGGACACAGATAATTCACCATACGTAGTGCCTGGTGCGCGGACCGCTGCCCGCGCCCGGAGTCAGTCGGTGGAACTCAGCGCACGGAATTCCGCCACCCGCTCGGGCTGCCCGGTGGGCAGTGACACCCGGCCGTAGATCCACAGCATCAGGTCGGCGGCCGTGCCGGAGACGGCGGCCTCGCCGGCGACGCCCGGAGCCCACAGGAGCGCCGCGGTGGGATCGGCCTGGGACACCGTCCACGACCTGTCGAGGTCGGTGGCGGTGAGCACGAGCGGGCCGGACAGCGAACGCCCCAACCGCACGACATCGTCGGCGTCGGCCAGCGAGCAGGTGAGGAACTCCTCGACCGCGTCGGCCGCCACCTCCGGCCGCACGGTCCACGCAGCGCCGGCCGCGTTCGCCGCGTCCCAGTGGTGCACCGCCGCCTCCTGAACCTGGTGGCGGGTGATGAAGCCGATGTCCTGGCGGCCGGGGAACCAGGTCCACACCGGTGCGTCCTGGTCGGCCCTGCCGAGCACGTCGACCAGCTCGGCGGCGCCGCGTTCGAACACGGCGACCAGCTCCGACCGGTCCGCGCGCGCCGGCCGCCTGGACTGCTCCGGCGGCGAGGCCGGCCGCTCGGCGGCGATCGTCCGCCAGAACCAGTGCACCTCGGTCAGGTGCTGCACGAGGTCGGCGACGTCCCACTCGGGACAGTGCTCGACCCGGGCGTCCAGGTTGTCGCGTACGGCGGCGGCGAAGCCACTGGAGTGTTCGGCGATGGCGGTCAGGCATGCGGCGGTGGAGAGCGTCATGGCGCCACACCCTAGACGTCGGCACCGACCAGCGGCTGGGCGAACACCTGACAAGGCCCGGTTGCGGGCCCTACCGCGACATCAGGTGGCAAGTCCTGCTTGACAGTCGGGCAGCGGCACCCCGCTGGACGTCGTGCGGGGGCGGCAGATCCCGGCCGGCCCGACGGACTTCAGGGCCGGGTGCCGGCCTGTCCCGCGGCGATCTGGCTCGCGGTCCGGCCGAGGAGGTCGACGAACCGGTACCCCCGCTCGGCGTACCAGTCGATGATCCGGGGCAGCGCCGCGACGGTGTTGCCGCGGTAGGAGGAGACCTTCGACTCGTCCTCGTGGGACGCCTTGGCGGCGTGCATCAACACGATCGGGTGCCGGCGGTTGTCGGCGTCGAGCGAGGTCGCCCGGTCGACGATCTTCGCCACCGCGTCCGGGTCGGCGTACCCGGGCTGGGCCCAGTCCCGCGCGTCCACCGACCACAGCACTGTCGACATGCCCTCACCGGACGCGACGGTCCGCACGTTGGTCAGGTAGCCGCCCGGAGGGCGGAAGAAGCAGGTCGGACGGCCGGTGAGCCGCCGCTGCTGGGCGGACGTGCGGGCCAGTTGGTCGCGCAGGTAGCCGACGGTCCAGCCCGAGGGGGTCCCGGCGGGGTAGTTGTGGTCCCAGGTGTGGTTGCCGACGAGGAAGCCCATGGCGGCCACCTTCGTGACCGCGGCCGGGTCGGCGGCGTCGTGGGCGCCGGTGTCGAAGAACGTCGCGGTGACGCCCTTGGAACGCAGGACGTTCGCGATGGCCAGCATCGCCGGGCCGGGGCCGTCGTCGAAGGTGAGCGCGACAGTCTTGCCCTCGCCCGGAGCCGACCTGACCACCTTGTCCTCGGGCGGCGGGCAGGTGGGGACGGCGGTGGGCGACGCGGGCACACGGTCGGCCGGCATCGTGCTGCTCGGGGCGGAGGTCGGGGCGGAGGCCGGGCCGGAGGTCGGCGCCGGGGTGCACGCGGACAGCAGGAGCCCACCGGCGACCAGTCCGCCCGCCAGTGCCGTCGGCAGGGTCGGCCGCCGGGCTCTCGACATACTGCGAGCATCCCCGAACCCGCTCGTGTTCACGCCAGAATGAGCCGACGCCCACCTGGAGTCAGGTCGTGCGCCCGGCCGCCCGCCACTCCGGGGCGAGTACGGACCAGATCTCGACGTCGTACCGCCTGCCTCGGTGCGGGGAGCTCTCCCGGAGCACGCCTTCCCTGGTCATCCCGAGCCGCCGGGCCACGGCGACGCTGGCGGTGTTCGGCGTCGCCGCCCGCCATTCCACCCGGTGGATGCCCCGCTCCTCCACCGCCCAGTCGATGATCACCCGGACGGCCCGGGTCACCAGTCCACGGCCCACCGCCGACGGCTCCAGCCAGCAACCCGCCTCGGCGTTCCCGCGTACGACGTCCATCGTCCGGAAGAGCACGCCGCCGACCAGCTTCTCGTCGAGCCAGATTCCGTAGATGCGCCCGGTGTCGGCCGCGGCCTTGTCGGCGTACGACTGGAGGTACGCACGGCTGGAGTCGAGGTCGGTCACGGCGTCGGCCAGCCCGATGTACTCGCCGACGAGCTCACGCCCCCGGTCCATGTGGGCCAGAAACTCCTCCGCCCGCCAGGGTTCGAGGGGACGCAGTTCGGCGCCGTCCTCCCCCAGAGCTCTCGCCCACATGTCGCCCTCCACGTCCCGTCCTTGCCCCCGCGGGGCCTAGTTCGCGAACGGTACCCGAGCCCAGCGCAGCACCTGGGGGTCGTGGTGGTCGACGGTGACCTTGAGCCAGTCGTTCACACCGGTGGAGCCGTCGACGGTGATGCGGCGGAGGTTCGGGACGGGAGTGGAGACGCCGTAGAAGGACGACCAGCGCGACCTCGCGGCGAGGGGCCGGTCGAAGTTGTAGACGTGGCTGTCCCCGTTGAAGAGGTAGACCGGCCCGTGGAACGCCCTCGCCTGTTCCGCGATCACGTCGACGATCGGCGTGAAGCCCGCGAAGTCGGCGGGGTCCGGGTCGGCGGCACTCGGGTCGAACATGTCGGCCTGGGTCAGCAGGACCACCGCCTTGGCGTCCTCGCTGTGCGCCTGCGCGAAGGTGTCCCGGATCAGCCGGACGTCGGCCGCGGTGCGGCTCTCGACCTCTGCGCGTTGCTCCGCGGTCGGCGCGGAGTTGCCCGTCCACGGCGCCAGGCTGTTGTCGCTGCCGACGATGTGCACGGCGGCGAAGGCCACCCCGGCCCGGGTGTAGCGGACGTTCTCCGGGTACCCCTGCGCGGCCTGGGACCTCACCGCGACGCTGTGGTGGCCGAGCGTCCTACCCGGCTGTGGGAAGAACGTCCGGCGGACGGCGGTGAGACGTTCGAGCGGGTCGTACGAGCCGTTGTTGGGCCGGTGGCAGTCGGTCCACTCGTTGTCGCCCGGTGTGTAGACCAGCGGGTCGGCGAATTCGTCGAAGTCGGATTTGATCAGCGCGAAGTAGTCGTCGGTGCACCGGGACGAGCCGTCCTTGATGTCGCCCAGGTGGTCGACCATGCGGACGTCGCGGTCGGCGTTGATCTGGTCGATGACGCTCGGGAAGTCCGCGATCTGGGTGGCGCCGTAGGGGATGTCGCCGATCACCGCGAAGCTGAAGTCCCGGCTCTGGGAGCTGTCCGCCGACGCCGTACCGGACGAGACACCCGTCACCAGCGCACTCGCCGCCGCCATTCCGAGTGCCGCCCGCTGCCACTTGCGCATGCCCGTCTCCTGTCGTCGCCGTCGCGTCGACCACAGTGCACCGGGCACATGAAGCTCCGGCGACCCCCGAGCTGATCATCGGTGAACACCGGCCGATCAACGGACGGGCGGGCGTTAGGCTTCGCGGACCATGGCAGCAACGCGAGGTAAGTCGGCCGACGGGGGTGACCTGTCCCGGCTTCGCCAGCTCAACGAGCGCGCTGTCCTGGCAGCGGTCCGCGACGCGGGCGAGCTGCGGGTCGCACAGATCGTCGAGCGCAGTGGCCTGGGCCGCACCGCGGTGGAGGACGTGCTCGCCAGCCTGGTGGCCCGGCGGTGGCTGGTCGAGGAGCAACCGGCCGTACGCGGGCGCGGCCGGCCGGCGCGCAGCTACCGCTTCCGCGCCGAGGCGGGGTACGCCGTGGGGCTGGACATCGGGGCGCACTCGATCCGGGCGGTGCTGGCCGACCTCGGCGGCCGGGTCCTGGCGACGGCGCACCGCCTGGTGAGCCCCGACACCCGCAGGGCGGCCAGGCTGGCCGCCGCCGATCGCGCGATCGCCGACTGCGCCCGCGACGCCGGTGTCGCGACATCCCGGATCTGGGCAGTGGGTGCGGGCACCACCGGACTGGTCGATCGGGACGGGAAGGTCGTCCGGGTCAACGCCATTCCGGACTGGGCGGGGGCCGACCTGGCCGCGCACTTCCGCCGGTCGGCGCGACTGGTCGTGGTGGACAACGACAGCCAGTTGGCCGCACTCGCCGAGCACCGCCGAGGGGTGGCGACGGACGTGCCGGACCTGGTCCTGCTGCACGCCGGCCGGCGTACCGGTCTGGCCCTGGTCATCGACGGCACGTTGCGGCGCGGGTTCCACGGAGCGGCCGCGGACCTGTCCACCCTGCCGATGCTGCGCTGGGAGGCGGCGATCGACTACCTCCACCGCTGCCGCGCGGTGCCGCCGGACGTGCCGGTCGCCGACCGTGCGGAGCGGGCCTTCGCCGAGGCTCGGGAGGGTCGCCGGGCGGCGGTGACCGCGGTTCGCCGGTACGCACGGGAGATGGCGGTCGCGGCCGCCACCGCGGTCGGCGTCGTGGACCCGCAGTTGGTGGTGCTGGGCGGCGCGTTCTCCCAGGCGGCCGACGTGCTCCTGGAGCCCCTCAACGAGGAGCTGACCCGGTTGTTCCCGCAGGGACCGGAGGTACGCGCGTCCACGCTGGGTCCGGACTGCGTGGCGCTGGGAAGCGTCTGCCTCGCCCTGGACGCGCTGGACGAACGCCTGGTGGGTGCCGTCCGGGGCGCGCTTCCGGTTCTGGCCACGCGCAGCATCTGACCGCGCACCTCATCCGTCGCCGGCGCGTTGACCGGCGTTCACCCGGTGCGAATAATGTCGGAGCCAGGCAAAAATGATCTCCGACGCCGCCCGAAGGCCGGTGCGGCCCCAGGAAGAAGGCTCCCAGTGGCCAGACGGATTCCACGTCGCACCTTTCTCACCGCCGCCGGCGCGATCGCCACCGCCGCCGCTGTCGGCGACATCGCCCACGCCACACCGGCCGCGGCCGAGGACGCGTCCGGGTACGTCGACGTCCAACTGCTGAACATCACCGACCTGCACGGCTACCTGCAGCCCACGACACCCGGCCAGGGCAGCGTCATCACCGGCGCCGGTGGCGCGAAGGTGACCGTCGGCGGCGTGGGCTACATGGCCACGCACCTGAAGCGGCTGCGGGAAGGGAAGAGGAACTCCATCTTCTTCTCCTCCGGGGACAACTTCTCCGGCTGGCCGTTCGAGGTCGACGCGCACGCCAACGAGCCCACCATCGAGGCGCTCAACGCGATGGGGCTGCGGTTCAGCACCGTCGGCAACCACGAACTCGACCAGAGCGTCGGCTTCCTGGTCGACCACATGATGAACGGCGAGCCGTACCCCGTGTCCGGCCGGGACGACAACTTCGTCGACTCCACCGGGCAGCGGTTCCGGGGCGCGAACTTCGACTTCTACACCGCGAACATGGTGTGGGCGGACTCCGGGAAGACGATTCTCCCGCCGTACAACATCGAGTGGGTCGACGCCGGGAACGGCCGCAAGCTGCCGATCGCGTTCATCCACCTCACCCTGGTGGGCACCGAGGTCGGCTCGACGTCGTACCAGCCATCGCTGCGGTCGCTGTCCGACCTGGACCAGGCGAACAAGCTCGCTGCCGAACTCAAGGCCCGCGGTGTCAACGCGATCGTCATCAACATCCACGACGGCGGGGTCGCGGGCAACGACTACAACGCCGGCAGCAACCCGTCCGGTCCGGTCTTCCAGCTCGCGGCCAAGGCCTCACCCGACATCGCCGCCATCGTCACCGGCCACTGGCACTGCCGGTTCAACATGATGGTGCCCGACCCGAACGGCGTTCCGCGCCCGGTGGTGGAAGCCGGCAACCACGGTTCGCTGATCAACGAGATCAACCTCAAGCTGGACCCGGACACCGGCGCGGTGATCCGCGAGCTCACCACCTCGACCAATCACGCCAACACCCGCGACGTACCGCTGGACGAGGAAGTGCAGGGCATCGCCGACTACTGGACGGCGCAGGGCGCCAAGCGCTGGGCCACACCGTTGGCCAGGACGACCGGCGACTTCACCCGCGTGCCCCACGCCTCCGGTGAGTCCACGATGGGCAACCTGGCCGCGGACTTCGCGTACTGGGACGCGCAGCAGACCCGCGAGGGCCGAGCCGACCTGGCCCTGATCGCCACCAAGCCGGTCTCGGGTTCGGTCGCGCTGACCGGAGACCTGTTGTACGCGAAGGGTTCCAACGCCGCGGACGAGGACGGCACGATCCTCTTCGGCGAGGCCTGGGGCGCGTTCGGCTACGGCAACCCCGTGTTGACAGTGACCATGCCCGGCACCATGGTGCACGCGGCACTCGAGGCACAGTGGGTGGAACAGTCCGACGGTACGGTGAAGTTCGCACCGTTCGCGGTGTCCCGCAACGTGTTCTACTCCTTCGACACCTCCAAGCCGGTCGGGAAGCGCGTCGACCCGGCCGGGGTGCACATCAGCGGTCAGCGGCTGGACCTCAGGCGCGACTACCGCGTCGCGGCGCTCGCCTACACGCTCATCGGTGGCGACGGCTACAAGGTCTTCGAGGGATACACCGACGCGGTTCGGGGTGACCGCGACCACGAGGGCTTCATCGCCTACCTGCGCGCGCACCGCACGATCACTCCCGCGCCGCTCAACCGGGCCCGGCCGGTGAGCTGACGCACCACCTGTACCGCCTGTTCGGCGTACGACGTTCGACCGGCCGGGTGTGACGTTCCACCCGGCCGGTCGACTTTCGGCTTGCTCGCCGGAGTTACCGGCGGCGTTCGCGGTCGCGACGGTCCAGCGCCGCCAGGGCCTCGGCGAAGGGGCGTTCGAGCCAGGCGAGGTGGTTCGCCTCGCCGTGGTGGTGGGTGGTGAGGTCGTCCGGGCGGCGGATCGCGGTGTGGCGTACGTAGTCGCGCGCGCCCTCCACGACCGTCCTGATGTAGTGCAGCCCGTCCGGGTCGGCCATGCCCCACGGCCCGCCGCAGGCGACGAACACCGGCGAGGTGTGCGCGAACACCCGGCGGCCCCACTCGTCCAGGTGGTTGTCGCTGCCGATGGCCCGCAGCGCGAGCCAGGAGTGGCCGTCGACGCGGACCTCCTCGGTGAGGTCCAGCGCGCGCTCACCACGCCCGGCGACCGACGCGACCACCTCGCCGTTGCAGACGAGCTCCAGGCCGTGCAGCGGGAAGATGCTGGTCACCCCCGCCTCGACGGTCACGGTGCCCGGCCCGGACAGCTCGACCGTGTCACCGGCCTGCCGCCCGTCCACGGTGAAGGTGAGCAGCGGACCGCCGGACAGGAACGTCCGCCCCTGCCGCACCGCGCGGCACCAGCCGTCGTACGTGAACTCCTCGTCCGGATCGAGCCGGGCGTAGGTGCGGTAGAGCCCCACCGGCACCGAGCTCGACATCTTGTCCGTGCCGCCGACGAGCGGCATCCGGTAACCGGAGTTGAGGTAGCGGTAGTACTCCAGCAGCGCGTCGTCGCCGTGGGCGAGCATCTCCACCGCGTCCGCCCGTCCGGTGGTGACCAGCACGGCCGGCTCGCCGTTGGGGTTGGGGAAGTGCGCGGCGACGACGGTGCCGCCCTGGGCGTGGGTCCGGTCGGCCCAGTCGCTCAGCGTCACGTCCAGGGCGCCGCCCAGCTCCGCCTCGTCCGGGCCGTCGCTGGACCACGGCATGACGGGTTCCTTCAGCCCCCACAACAGCATGTGGCCCAGCACGTGCTGGCGGTTCTCCTGCCCGACGTAGGTCAGGTAGTCGCCGCTGCCCCTGCCGTCCGCCCCGATCACCCGGCCGGTGAAGTCCTCGGTGTTGGTGAACAGCGCGCCCCACTGGGCCTGCAGGAGGTTGACCACGCGCAGGTCCTCGCCCTGCTGCTCGAGCTGCGCGCCGGCGGTGGACAGGAAGTGCACGTGGGAGTCGCCGGACCACCAACCGGCCGCCGCCAGGTCGGTCGTACGCCGGATCCTCAGCGTGAGCTCCCGCTGCCCCTTCTCGATCTGCACCGTCTCCCGCAGCGGTTCGTACTCGAACCCGCGGGCGACGTCGACGACCACCTCGCCGCGCGGGAGCCAGCCCTGGCAGGTGCCGTCGACGTAGGCGTAGGTGCGCTGGCCGAGGATGACGTCGCCGCCCACGTCGAGGTGCCAGCTGCCGATGTTCTGGTTGACGTGGTTGTGGTGACCGTGCGGTTGGTACGGCACGCCTTCGGGAGAACGGAAGTGCACCCGGCACGGGACCGGGCGCCCGGTCGCGTCGTCGAGCACCTTCACGTGCACCCAGTTGCGGCCGGGGTCGACGAGCTCCACCCGAACCCGGTCGTTCTCGGCGTGCCCGTCGCGTTCGACGTCGCCCCAGCGCACTCGGCCGAGCTCCTCGCCCTTGCTGCCGACGACGAGGGTGGCCGACGGGAGAGCCGTGACCGAGGCGTGCGCGGGGCTGGTGGCGGGCGGCCAGTCTCCGGCGCCGTAGCCGGCCCGGTCGTCGCCGGTCGGGATCGGCTGCGGGTAGGTCGCCACGCCCCGGTCGACCTCGAGGTCCAGTACGCCGTCGCGCCCGGCGACGTCGCTGTCGGTCACCACCAGCCTGACCGGCCGTCCCGGCGTACGTACGAACGGATGCTCGTCGAGGTGCCCGAGGGTGACGCCGCCGACGAGGAACGGCAGTCCGCGCGGGATGATCTCCAGGCGTTCGATCACGGTGTCCGGCCGAGGGTTCTCCCACTGCCACAGGTAGAACGTCCGCGCCCAGCCCTTGTTGTGCTCGGTCATCCGGAAGCCGGCCTCGCCCCAGCGCCCCTCGAACCGGGGCGCGTTGCTGTCGGCGTTGTCGCTGACCGCGAGGAACGGATCCCGCCCCCACGCGTGGCCGATGATCTGGATCTCGAAGCGTTCCCGGATCGGCACCTCGACGGTGGTGCCGTCGGCCAGGTGGAAGACGTAGTCGGCGACGTGGCCGCCGACGCCGTGGCCGGCGGGGCCGCCCGGCTCCAGCAGCCGGTGCGCGACGACGACGTGGCGCGCCGTGCGGCCGACGTCGACCGACACCGGTTCGGAGGGCGCCACGAAGCAGCGGTCCTTCGCGGGGGTTTCGGAACCGACGAGGAACGGCAGGCCGCGCAAGGTCACCTTGCCGAGCGGGGGCTCCTGCTCTGGTGCGCCGAGGATTTCGACGCCTGCGTTGCACACGGACTCGAGGGAAAGTGGTTCGTAGCCGGGCATTGCCCGATCGTGGCCCCCTTCTCCCTCACCTGGCAAGCGTTTTCGGTGTCTGCCGAAGTCCGGTGTGGGCGCGAGGACCAAAACCCTTGTGTGCGGGAGCATGACCGGTTTCGTTCGGTGGCCGTCCGGGTCCGGTCTCGGCACTCCTCGCCGGCAGCCGAGCCGTGGTACGAACGCTCGGGTGAAGACGAAACGTCGGTTGCTGGGCAGGCTTCTCACCGCGATGGCGCTGCTGACGCTGTCACTCCCCGCGGCCCTGCTGCCGGGAACCGCGAACGCGGCCAGCGCGCCGGGCGGCACCGCGGCGGCCGGCGACTTCGTACGTGTGTGCGGGACGCGGCTGTGTCTGCACGGACATCCGTTCGAGGTGCGCGGCGCCACGGCATACAGCCACTACGACGACCCCCGTGCGGAGGTCACCCTGGCCCGGCGCGCGCATCTCAACGTGATCGAACTGGTCGAGTTCGACACCCGGTACCACGACCTGTCCGACACGATGTCGGAGGCGACCTGGACCCGGGTCGACAAGGTGGTCGCCGCCGCCCGGGCCGCCGGCATGCACGTGATCCTGCACTTCGCGGAGTACGGCCAGTCGCTGGCGGCCAACGGGACCACCCCGACCACCGTGGACTGGAAGTCGTACCTGCGCTTCGTCGCCAATCGCGTCAACACCGTCACCGGCGTGACGTACAAGAACGACCCGACCATCGCGATGGTCCAGCTCTACGGCGAGATCGACGCACCGAACTTCGGTGTTCCCACGGCGGGTACGACCGAGCAGATGACGGCGTTTTTCGCGCGCACCCTCGCCCAGTGGCACGAGCTGGCACCGAACATCCCCGCCAGCAGCGGCGGCTTCTCCTACCTCAACTACTCCAACAGCGGCATCGACTGGCAGACCATCATGGCCGACCCGAACAACGCCGCCTGCGGGGTCGAGGTCAACTCCACCGCCGACCGGGACGTGAGCGTTCCCAACGTCTCCTCGTACTGCAAGAGCCTGGGCAAGCCGTGGTTCCTCGCGGCCTGGAGCTCCTGCTACAACCACAACCCGTGGGGACCCGAGGACCTCGACCACTTCCCCGACGACGCCACCATGGCCGCCCACGCGCGGGAGATGAAGCTGGTCGCCCTCGGCAGGCGCGCGGACGGCCCGGCCCCCGCCATGCCGGCGATCGGAAGCGACTTCTGGAACCTCGGCGCCGGTCCGGTGGTCGAGGGCACCTGCGACATCGGGCCGCAGTTCCCGCAGACGTTCGCGGCCGTACGCGAACCCCATCCCGCCGGCTGACGGCAGATGAGGGCCTCGCGTTAGTGGCCGGGGCTGGAGTAGTGCCGGGTCTGCCGATGGAAGAGCCGGACCGCACCGGCGTACAGCAGCAGACCCACCGCCGGTGACGCGAGCGCCAGCCAGGTCGGCACGAACACGTCGTCGCTTCGGCCCAGCAGGATGGCGGCCGGGAAGAACGCCGCGTACGCCAACGGCAGCGCGAAGGTCAGCAGGTAGCCGACAGCCCGCGGCAGCACGCTCAGCGGATACGGCCCGAACGTCACGAACACCCGGTCGGCCACGCTCAGCAGCGGCGAGGCGTCCAGCAGCCGGAACGTCGACGAGACCAGCGCCAACATCACCGCCGACTCCACGAACGCGCTGCCCACCACGGCCGCCACGAGGTAGGCGACCCGGCCGACGGACCAGTCCACCGGCGCGGCCACCGCCGTCACCGACAGGACCACCAGGCCGAACACGACGTCCCCGATTGCGGTGACCTGGAACCGCCGGGTCAGCAACTGGACCAGCGGGTCGACCGGCCGCAGCAGGTACCGGTCGAACTCGCCCCGCCGCACCACGTCCTCGGTCATCCACAGCTGCCCGGACAGCAGGCCGTGCAGGGCGTGCCCGGTGGAGCGGATGCCGTACACGAAGGCGACCTCGACGAAGCTCCACCCACCGATGCTGCCGAACGCGTGCACGATCACGCCGACGAACGCCAGCGACACCGCCTCGTAGAAGATCGCGCCGACCGAGGTCAGCACGAAGTTGGCGCGGTACTGCGTCGCCGACGCCAGCCCGATCCGGATCAGGACGGCGAACTGCCGCAGCGTCGACGGCGGCTGGATGGCTTCGGCGGCACCGGTCGAGGGCCCGGTGAGGTCAGCCACCCTGGACCACCACCCGGTGCCGCGCCCGCGACCACACCCACGCGCAGAGCCCGCCCAGCACGACGATCCACAGTGCCTGTACGCCGAGCGCCGCCGGCAGGCCGCCGGGCGGGCGGCCGAAGTAGATCGAGAGCGGGGTGTACGTCGAGGCCTGGAACGGCAGCGCCCCGGCGGCGGTCCGCAGCCAGTCCGGCATGAACCACAGCGGCAGGATCGCGCCCGACATGAACGTACGCACCACGAAGAACGTCATGTTGATCCCGCCCACTTCCATCGTCCAGAAGGACGCCAGCGCCATCAGCATCGTGGTCAGCTGCGAGACGGCGAACGCGAGCAGCAGGCTCACCACGAACCACCCGGCCGCCCCCGCGCTCCTCGGCGGCGCGAGCCCGCCCACGACCAGGCCGGTGCCCAGGCCGACCGCGACCGTCGGCAACGCGGCGACGACGGCGCCGGTCTGGAAGGCGAGGTTCTGCGTCAGCAGACCGATCGGCCGGGTCAGGTCCACCCCGATCAGGCCTTCGCGCACCCGGGACGCGATCGAGTGGTACGGCGAGGTGTTCAGGACGCCCGCGATCGTGAGGCCCAGCACGGCGTACCCGACCGCGGTGCGCACGTCCGTCCCGGCGACCTCGCCCTCGTGACCGGCGTAGATCGCCCGCCACACCACGCTGTAGAGCGCGACCTGGACCGCGACGGCCGGGTAGCCGAGCAGGACCGACGTGCGGTACGCCCACGGCGTGAGCATGCCGATCCGGACCTGGCTCAGGACGGGCCTCAGCCTGGACCGCGGGCCCGGCCGCACCACGGGCCGTGCCACGGGCTGCAGCCTTCTCATGCGACGCTCTGCGGCAGGGCGCGCTGGGTGTAGATCCGGCTGATGACCGCCTCCAGCCGAGGTTCGACGACGGACAGGTCGACGACCGCGTGCGCCGCGGTGACCGCCGCGATGACCTCCGGGGCCTTCACCTGGTCCGAACGGAACCGCAGGGTCACCACCGGCCCCTGCCGGGAGACCTGTTCGGCGCCGTCGACCGTGATGTCCGCCGGCTCGGCCAGCGTGACGACGAGGTCACGGTAGGGGCCGTAGCGCGCCATCAACTCGGTGAGCGCGCCGTCGTACAGCACCCGGCCGTGGTCGATGAGGACGATCCGCCGGCACAGTCGTTCCACGTCCTCGAGGTCGTGGCTGGTGAGGACGACGGTCGTGCCGTGTACGACGTTCACGTTGGCGACGAACTCCCGGATACGTTCCTTGGCCACCACGTCCAGCCCGACCGTCGGCTCGTCGAGGAACAGCAGCCGCGGCTGGTAGAGCATGGCCGCGGCGAGGTCACCGCGCATGCGTTGTCCCAACGACAGTTGGCGAACCGGCGCGTCGAGGAACTCGTCCATGTCGAGCAGCTCGACGAGTTCGTGCTGCCTGCGGTCGCCTTCCTGGGTTGGAACGCCGTAGAGGTCGCGGATCGCGCGGAACGACTCCCGCAGCGGCAGGTCCCACCACAGCTGGCTGCGCTGACCGAACACCACGCCGATGTTGAGCGCGTTCGCCCGGCGCTCGCGGGACGGGTCGCGGCCCGCGACGGACACCGTGCCGGCGGTCGGCGTGAGGATGCCGGTGAGCATCTTGATCGTGGTCGACTTGCCGGCGCCGTTCGGCCCGAGGTATCCGACCAGTTCGCCGCTGTGGATGTCGAACGACACGTCGTCCACGGCCCGGATCACGTCGTGGTCGCCGCGGACGTACGCGCGGAGTGCGCCGAGGCGGCCCTCACCGCGATTGGCCCGGCGGAACTCCTTGACCAGCCCGGTCGCGCGCACGAGCGGGCGTTGGGTGGTTGCGGCAGTCGTGCTCGGCAGATCCGGGGGGAGAGACACCGGCCACCCTGACAGGCGGGTCGGCGTTCGGCAAGCACTTATCGCGGCGTACGAACCGCACACGAGTGCACGACGGAACGCGATCTGCCGCGGTCGTCGAGTGGGCCGGGTAGGTGGCGTCACGGCCACCCGGGCGGGGTGACGACAGCTGCTCTGGAGGGCGCGGACACGCTTGTTCTACTGGTGGAACGCCCTCACCGTCCTGTCTAGCGTTCAGGCATGGCGCTTCCTCCCGATCAGCCCCGCGAACACCCGATCGCCGCCCTGCCGATGGCCGACCTGCACGTTCACCAGGAACCCACGCCACATCTCGACCGGGTCCTCGCGCGGCGCGAGGGCAGTCAGCCGTACGACTGGGCCGCGTGGCGACGGCGGCTGGTGGCGGAGTTCCCGCCCGGCCCGGATCGGCTGGCCCGGGTGGGCACCATGCGCCCGGTCCCGCTGGAGGTCGACGATGACGACGAACTGTTCGTCGCCCGCATCGCCGACGTGTTGTCCGAGCACGCGGGCGCCGGCGGTAGTTACATCGAGGTGCGCTGCGGTGGCGACGTCGTGCTGCGGGAGGGGTTCATCGAGCTCTTCCGCAGAGCCGAGAGGCAAGTGCAGGTTGACTTCCCGGCCCTGCGTGCCGAGCCACTGGCGATCGTGATGGTGGGCTCGGAACCACCGCCGGAGCTGGCCGCGAAGGTCGACGGCTGCGTACGGCTGGCCGGAGAGGGCCTCGCCGGCGTGGATCTGATGTGCTTTCCGTACCGGTCGGAGGCGGACTGGACGATCGCGCATCGTCTGGCCGAACGGTTCGCCGAAGCCGGCCTCGGGATCACCGCCCACGCCGGCGAACTGTCCACCGACAACATCGCCGCCGCTACCGCCACTCCTGGGCTGACCCGGATCGGGCACGGCATCCACGCCATCGAGGACCCCGCGCTCGTCGACCTTCTGATCGCCCGGGACATCACCCTGGAGTGCGCGCTGTCCTGCAACGTGCTCTTCGGCGTGGTCCCGTCGCTGGCCGAACATCCGCTGGTCCGGTTGGTCGACGCCGGAGTGAAGGTCACGCTCGCCACCGACGATCCGGTGCAGGTGGGTACGACGATCGGCGCGGAGTACGCGGCCGCCGCGTCACTCGGGCTCGCCCGGGACCAACTACTTGCGCTGACCCGCAACGCGATCGAGGCCGCCTTCACCACCGACCGGCGGAGGGCCGAACTGCTGGCGGAGGTCGACGCCGCAGCCGTGTCCACCGTGTCCGCCGCTTCCGCCGCGCCCTGATGCCCGGCGTGGTCCGGCTCGGTCCGGCTCGGTCCGGCTCGGGTCCGGATCCGTGGTTCTTCCACGGAAGAATCCGCACGCGCTCAGTGGGACATCGCGAAGTCGTACCTCGCCGGGACGGGATGCTCGCGGCGCACCGCCTCACGGTCGGCGTCGGTCAACGACCGCCCGAGCCGTCGCTCGGCACGTGCGTCCTGGAAGGCGAACCACAGTCGCCCGAGCGAGAGTTCGCCCTCCCGCAGGTCGGCCGGTGCGAGGTCCTCCTCCAGCAGCCGCTCCACCAGGTCCAGGTCGCCCGCTTCCAGCGCCGCCCAGGCCTGCTCGAGTCGCAGCCGCGCGTCCAGCGGCGTCGTCACCGCGTACTCACCGAGGATCGCGAGCGCGTCATCCGGACGACCCGCCGTCCGCAGCGCACGGACGGTCTCCAGGGTGAGCGCCCGCACACCCGGCGCCAGCCGGTGCGCGGTGAGCATCCGGTCCGCCGAAGCGGCGGCGTCGCCGTCCACCGCGTCGGCGACCGCGAGGTTGCGCAACGCCCACGGCGTCTCACCGGCGCGTTCCCAGGCCGCCCTCGCCTCCGCCCGGGTCCCGGCATGCCAGCGAGCCACGCCCCGGTGCAGCCAGGCCGCCGGACTGTCAGCCGCGGCTTCGAGCAGCGGCAGCCAGGACGGCCCCACGACGTAGGAGACCGGTGCGCTCGGCCCGGTCTCGGCGACCCGGCCGTCGGCCAGCAGCCGCATCCACGGCGCCTGCTCCTCGCCCAGGCCGGCCTCGTCGAACGGTGTCCCGGTGGCCGGCATCGACGGTGCGCCGGCCACAGCCCGGCGGCGTTGTTCGAGCGCTCCCCACCCCGAGCCGACATGCAGCACTTCCAAGGGTGGTTCGTCGGCCCACGCGTCCGCGTCACGCAGCGCCTGGTCGAGGGCGGATGCCGGAACCATCCGGTCGACCGCCGCCTCGGCGGCCGCCCGCGCGCCGGCCCAGTCAGCACCGTGGACCGCGGCCGGGTCGGCCTCCGCCGGCCCGTACGCCTCGACCCACGACCACGAGGTGTTGCCGGGCATCGGCAGGTGCTCGGCCTGGGTGCGGGCCAGCCCGGCCTGGATCTCGCAGTACGCCGAGTCCGGGCCGGACAGGAACTCCTGCCACCGCCGGCCGCCCACACCCCGCCCCCAGACGAACAGCTTCCGGCCCATCAGCCGGCGGGTCGACGTGTGCGCCAGGCCGAGACCCTGGCCGTCCAGCGCGGCGATGAACGGACGGCGGGCGGCGCGGGTGTCGAAGAAGTAGTCCGCGGCGTGCCGGGCACGGGCCGGGTAGGTCACGTCCGCACCGTCCACGACCGGTATCCCCACCGGCTCCAGCCGGCGGCCGTAGCCGAAGTGGTACGCGCTGTCGGCCGGGGCCACCACCCGGACGTCCTCGGTCTCGGGGACCGAGATGTTCGACCACCAGTACACCGGCTTCTCCACCGGGTCGTGGTTGATCACCCGGACGTGCACCATCAGGACGGCCGAGTTCTCCGGAAGCCAGAAGTCCAGCACGTAGACGAGCTCGCGCATCCGCTCGAACTCGTACATCCGCAGCACCGGCTGCCCTGTCGGCGTGGTGAGCCGGACGGCGTGCAGCGGCGAACAGGTGAGTGCCGTGTGGCCGGTGGTGCCGAGGTTCCACTCCACCCCGCCGGCGAACCAGGCGTTGCGCAAGGCGAGGTTGGCAGGCTGCAGGATCTGGTTGCGGTGCAGGAGTTCCCGGCCGGACGGCCGGTGGACAAGGGACGCGAGCCGACCGCCGTGGTCGAGCAGGAACGTCGCCCGCAGGACGTCGTTCTCCAGCATGGCGACCTTCACCGGCGCCTCCACCCGGTCGCGGGTGTAGCCGTCCTGGAGCAGGTAGGGCAGGACGGTGGCCACCCGGCCGTAGCGGAGGTTGCGCGCCATCTCCTCGTCCACGCCGGAGGTGTCGATCTCGGCGTGCACGTCCCGCGTGGACCGCAGCGGCGGCAGCGGGTTCGGCGGACCGACCGCCGCCACCGGCATCGACACCTGCTCGGTACGGAGTTCGGCCATCACTACTTTCCCCCGTCTCCCTTGCTGCGCTGGTAGGAGTCCTCGTACTCCTTGCGCATCTTGTCACCACCGCCGGACCGCCACCGCTGACGCCACTCCTTCAGCGCGCTGAGCGGCTTGCGCCCGGACACGATGTCGTTCTCGTAGGAGGTGTTCAGGCTGGTGAGCGCGGTGACCTTCTTCAACTTGGTTTCCGACAGCAGCCCCAGGCTGGGGTCGGCGGCGGAGTGCGCGAGCTGCTTCTCGTAGTAGTCGTGCACCATCCGGGCGCGGCCCTTCGTCCCCGGGTAGTAGATGACGCTCTCGCTGGGGTTGATGAAGTAGTTCGCCGCCATCTCGTTCGTCAACTTCTCGTTGTCGACGCCCACCGGGTCGCCCTTGGCGTCGAAGTTGAAGTGCCGGCCCTCGACGCCGTAGTTGAGGAAGGTGTACTCCTTGCTGCCGAACGGCGCGGCCCAGTAGTCGAGCACGTGCAGCAGTTCTCCCAGCCGCTTGTCGTCCTTGCCCGCCTCGGCGGAGATCACGCCGATGCCCCACCAGCCGTTCGTCTGCGCGTTGAGCGGCTGGCCGCCGTCATGCCCGGGGGTGACCAGCAGTTCGGGCCGGGCCTTCGGGTCGTTCTTCGTCAGCTCGTCCAGGTCGGAGTTCGCCGGGAACCAGCCCGCGGGCGGTGGACGGTAGAAGCCGGTACGGCCGGAGATGAACAGGTCCGCGCTCTTGTCCGACTGGGTCTGGAACAACAGCGCGTCGGGGTGGAAGACCCCCTCCTTCCACAACTTCCGCATGTAGGTCAGCGTGGCCTCGTACTCGTCGGTCTCGACGTAGTACTCGAACGAGCCGTCCTTGTTCACCCGCCACTGGTTGGGCATCCGGAACATGTTGCCGACGAACTCGGTGATCCGGACGTCGAACGCGGCGATGCCCCAGGTCTTCACCTTGCCGGCTGCCTTGCCGTGGGAGAACGCGGTCAGCAGTTCGAAGACCTCGTCGGCGTTCTTCGGCGGGTCCGGGTAGCCGAGCTTCGCCGCCCAGTCGGCGCGGTAGACGTCCACCTTGTTCAGCAGGTAGAGCGGACGCGGGATGCCGTAGATCGCGCCCTCGACCGAGGACCGCTTCCAGAGGTAGCTCGGCACCGTCGCGAGGTTGGGATAGTCCTTGATCCCGTCACCGGCCAGGATTTCCGACAGGTCCACGAACGCGCCCTGCTGGACGGCCTGGGCGACCGGCTGCTGGTAGTCCGGCTGCACCCACATGACGTCGGGAATCTCGCCGCTGGCCAGGATCGCCGCGACCTTCGTGTCGTAGGAGGCGGCGGGGATGACGGTCGGGTTCCACGTCGTGCCGAGCCGCTTGTCGAGTTGCTGGGCCCACACGTTCTTGGCCTTGCCCGGCGGAGGAGGTCCCCAGTCGAGCACGCAGGCGGTGACCTGGCCGCCGTGCGCAGGGGTCTTCGGCACCGAGGTGAACGGCGGGCGAGGATAGCTCTCGAACGCGTTCGGCACGAACGTGTTGTCGCTGGTGATCGCACCCTCGGCGTGTCCGGCGGGCTTGTACGCGGGCAGCTTCAGCGCACCGTGCTTCCCGCCCGCTCCCGAGCCGGACTTCGCACCGTCGCCGCAGCCGGCGAGCGCGAGGCTCGTCACCGCCGCCGCACCCAGGCTGAGCACCCCACGCCGGGACATCGGCCGGTCGTGCCAGTTCATCGTCATGACATGCTCCCTGAAAATTCTGCGTTCGACGGCCCGCGCGCCATCGACCCACGCGACGGCACGGCACCAACGGCAACTACTGCTTGACGGCCCCGGTGAGGACGCCCTTGGTGAAGTACTTCTGCAGGAACGGGTAGATCAGCAGGACCGGCACCGTGGCCACCACCAGGACGGCCATCTTGATGACCTCAGGCGCCAGTGGGATCGCGTCCGGGTTGGCCACCTGGGCCAGTGGGGTGCCCTGCACGACGTACTGGTTCAGCACCAACTGGACCGGCCACTTCTGCGCATCCTTGAGGTAGAGCATCGCGTTGAAGAAGTTGTTCCAGTAGCCGACGCCGTAGAACAACGCGATCACCGCCGTCACCGCCTTCGACAGCGGCATCACGATCGACCACAGCACCCGGAACTCGCTGGCCCCGTCCACCCGCGCCGAGTCCAGCAGCTCACGCGGCAGGTTCATGAAGAAGTTCCGGATCACCACCAGGTTGAACGCGCTGATCACCGGCGGGATCACCAGCGAGGCGTACGTGTCGAGCATCCCGAGTGCCTTGATCAGCAGGTAGTTGGGGATGATGCCGGCGCCGAACAGCATGGTGAACAACGCGACATAGAGCACGAACCTCGTCCCTGGGACCTCGCGGGTCCGGGTTAGCCCGTAGGCGAGAGTGACCGTCATGAAGACGCTCAGTGCCGTGCCGACGACGGTGATGCCGATGCTGACCAGCAACGACCGGGTGACGACCCCGGTGGCGAAGATGTCGCGGTAGGCCTGCAACGTGGGTTCGCGCGGCCACAGGACCACATCACCCCGGCGCACGATCGACGACTTCGACAGGCTCACCGAGATCACGTACACGAACGGATACAGCATCACCACGGTGATGCCGGTGATGACCAGCGCCTTGAACGCCTGCATCCCCGCCGACGGCTTCTCCATCCACACCGGCCGGCGCGCCCGCACGGACATCGAGGAGGTCAGGCCGTGAGTCTGCTTGCCACCGGCTGTTCCGAGTGCCATCTAGAACGCCCCCTCCGAGCCCATCCGCTTGGCGAACCTGTTCGCGGCGATGACGAGGAACGTCCCGACCACGCCCTGCACCAGGCCGGCCGCGGACGCGGTTCCCCACTCCCCGCCGGCGACGCCGTGGAAGTACACGAACGTGTCGAGCACCTGTGCCGCGTCCGCCCCGACGGCTGGTTGCTGCAGCAGGATCTGCTCGAAACCCACCGACAGGACGCCACCCAGCCGGAGGATCAGCAGGAGGACGACGACCGGAGCCATGCCCGGCAACGTCACGTGGCGCAGGCGACTCATCGGCCCGGCACCGTCGACCGCGGCCGACTCGTACAACTGCTGGTCGATCATCGTGATCGCGGCGAGGAAGATGATGGTGCCCCAGCCCACCTCCTTCCAGATGACCTGGGAGGTGATCACCGCCTTGAACAGGCCCGGGTTGGTGAGGATGTCCACCGACCCGAGTCCGCCGCTGCGCAGCACGGTGTTGAACAACCCGTCGCCGCCGAGGATCGCCTGCCACAGCGAGACGACGACCACCCAGCTCAGGAAGTGCGGGATGTAGACCACGGACTGGACGAACCGCTTCACCCGTTCGCTCATGATGCTGTTCAGCAGAAGGGCCAGCGCGATCGGCGCCGGGAAGGCGAACACGATCTGCAGGAAGCTGATCACCACGGTGTTCTTCAACGCGGTCACGGCTTCCGGGTCGCTGAACAGTTCGACGAAGTTCTGCACGCCGACCCAGGGGCTGTGCATGAACCCCAGGAACGGCGAGTAGTCCTGGAACGCCACGACGTTGCCCAGGAACGGGATGTAGCGGAAGAGCACGAAGTAGCACAGCCCCGGGACGACGAGTACGTACATCCGCCACTCGCGGGCGGCCCGTCGCAACAGGTCCCGCGCGTCCCGCCGGGGGCGTTGTCCGGTCGACCGGTCGCCGGACTGCGGCCCCGACCGGCGGTCCGACCCGGTGCCCGCCGCGCCGACCACCGGCCCCGCGGACGCGGAGGTCGAGGCGGCTCGCCCCACCGTACTCATCGACGTCCTGCCGATGCCCCGGCCGACGAGCCGAGGCCGGTGGTGGCGAGTGCGGCCACCACGGAGGAGATCACGGTGCGGCTTCCGAGGTTCATGGGCGCTCCTTCGTGAGGTGGTCCGTCGCTTCAGTTCGCGGGTCGTCGGTGGTACGCCAGCCGTGGCGTTCGGATGTCCTCTGCCGCGTCGGGGTCACCGTCGGCCGGGCCGTGCCAGACCCCTCCGCCGAACGTCGTGACGTAGATCGACTCCGGGTCGAGCGGGTCGGGGACGACGCGGTGCGCCCACTTGAAGTTGAAGCCCTGGATGCGTTCCCAGGTCTCGCCGTGGTCGGTGGACCGCCAGGCGTTCGACTCGAAGCCGGCCGCGTAGAGGTGGCCCGGGTGACGCGGGTCGGCGGTGACGTCGTAGACGTGCTGGTCGCGGTCGAGGACCTGCCGCCAGGACGCGCCGCGGTCGGTGGAGAGGTAGATTCCGCCGCCGGCCTTCGCGTCCGAGCTTTCGCGCCGCCACGCCGACAGGTAGAGCCGACCGGGATCGGCAGGGTCGGCGAGGATTCCGGCCGGTCCGTTCACGCCGTCCGGAAGAGCCACACGTTCCCAGTGGTCGGCACCGTCGGTCGAACGGTAAAGCGCGCCGTCCCCACCCTGGTCGCGGCCGTGCTCGCCCCGGCGGAAGACCACCAGGTAAAAACTTCCGTCTCCACTCAGGCACAGTTGCCAGGCGAGTGGGCGGTCCTCCTCGATGCCGTCAACCACGGGTTGCCAGGAGGCGCCGCCGTCGACCGACCTGAAGACTCCGCGACCCATGGCGGTGACGTAGAGAGTGCGCGAGCCGACCGGGCTCCGCGGGTCCAGGACGATGTTGGTGGGTGCGGTGGGCGGCATGCCGTCACAGCTGACCTGCCAGGTGCGCCCGCCGTCGGTGCTGGTGCACACCCCGCCCTGGTAGGCGTCGGTGGACTTGTGGCGCCACATCTTCGGCCGCGGCATGTCGTGGTCGTAGGCCATCACCGCCCACACCCGGCCGCGTTCCTCGGGGTCGAACACCATCCAGTACGTCGTGTTGTGCCACCGCTCGGGGATCCCCTCCTGGGTGGGCTGCCAGCTCCGGCCACCGTCCTCACTGCGGATCAGCCCGACGTCGGTGTAGGCGATGAACTGCCGCGAGGAGTCGAACGGGTCGTGGAAGACGCCGTAGTTCGTGGTGACGTCGAGCCCGGTGGTGGTCACCGACGCAGGCGTCACCCGGCGGAAGTAGGCCTGGTTCCAGCGCCGACCTCCGTCGGTGGTCCGCCAGACCGAGCCCCAATCGGTGACGTAACACAGGTTCGGGTCGTGCGGCCCGACGCCGACGCCCCAGGCCCACTCGCTGCGCGCCGGGGTCTGCGACACCCAGTCGTCGTCGGTGTTGTCCTGGTGGTCCGGGGTGCTCGCGCTGACAAGGGTCCAGGTGCTGCCGCCGTCGTCGGTGCGGGCGATGCCGAAGTGCTCCGTGCCGTCGGTGTCGCCGGCACGGTCGTCGCCGCGTTCGGCCCGAAGGCCGGCGTACGACACGTACGCCACCCGCGGGTCAGTCGCGCAGACCGCCATCGCGTGCAGGCCGTAGCCCCTGCCGGGGTTGCCGGGCAGGCGGGATTCGGTCCAGGTGCGCCCGCGGTCGGTGGAGACGTACAGGCTCGTGGTGGTCGCCCAGTACCAGCGGGTTTCCTCGCCTGAGTGGCCGAACGCGTGCGAGGCGAGCGCCTCGCCCTCGGCCGGTCCGGGCAGCCGGTGCAGGGTCCCGTCGGCATACTCGTGCACGGCGGTGTCCGTGACCAGCCAGAGCACCGGCGACCCGGCGGTCTGCGACATCCCGCCGGTGGACGGGCCGACGTGCAGTCCGCGCACGGATTCGCCCGGCAGGCTCGCGAGCTGGCGCCAGGACCGCCCGCCGTCGGTCGAGCCGTGCAGGATCGTCCCGTCGTCCGTCTGCTCGCCGAGGTAGAGCGTTCCTGCGGTCCGCCCGTCGACGGCGAGGGCGGTGACCGCGCCGGAACGGCGGCCGTCGGTCAGGACGTACTCCGTGCCGGCGTGGTCGTCGGGGCAGACGATGTCGGCGATCCGGTCCGGGTCGGGATAGAGGCACTCCCAGGACTCGCCGTGGTCCGCGCTGCGCCACAGGCCGGCGCTGCCCGCGGCCACGTATACCGTGCGTTCGCCATGCGGATCGAAGCTGACGTCGTACGCCTCGCCGCGCAGGTTGAAGTTGCGCCAGGACCCACCGGCGTCGTGGGTCAGGTAGCAGCCGGTCATGTCGCAGGTGACGACCACGGTGTTCTGGTCGTGCGGGCTCACCGTCGGCAGGAACATCGCGCCGCCCCCGCCGATGCCGATCCTGGTCCACCGGCTGCCGGTTCGCGGCTGAGCTACGGACCGGTCCACTGACTCGCGCGCCTCGCGCAACCCGACGGTGGAGGTGGCTCGGTCAGGTGTCATCACGCACCCGTTCCTGCTCGGAAGGCCGTCCGAACTCGGACGAGAGGCCGCACAATCTGCCCGCTGTTTGCGCGTTGTGGTCTCGAAGCCGAGACGTTAAGACACTCGTACACAGCTGGCAAGGCTTATGGCCGACATTGTCCGTTGATTCCGACGGCCTTGACGGCCCGGACCGTCAGCCTTACGTTTGCTCGCCATGGTGACCAGCAGCCGGTCGCCCTCGGCGCGCGCGGCGGTCCGGCTGGCCGACGTCGCCGCCCGGGCCGGCGTCTCCCGAAGCGTCGCCGGGCACGTTCTGCACGCCGCCGGTGGACGCAACACCCGGGTGGGTGAAGCCACCGCGGCCAGAGTCGTCGCCGTGGCGGAGGAGCTCGGCTACCGCCCCAACCGCGCCGCACAGCAGCTGAACGGCGTCCGCAGCAAGTTGCTCGGCGCGCTCATCGCGGCGGAGAGTGCGCAGGTCCACTTCGAACGCCTGCTCGCGATCGAACGAGTCCTGCGTACGCACGGATACCGGCTCGTCGTCGGTCATGTAGACGACGCGTCCGCGCTGTCGGCGTACCTCGACGACTTCGAGGACCGCGCCGTGGAGGGGCTGATCCTGGTCGACCAACTGCCCGGCGAGTGGATCCGGCCGCTGGCCCGCAGGCTGCGTGACCAGCCGGTGGTGCTGTGCGCGGGCCGGTCGGCGTTTCGCGGTGCGTACGCCATCGACGTGGATCGCGCGGCCGGCGTACGTCAGGCCGTCGACCACCTGGTGTCGCGCGGTCGCACCGACGTCGGCCTCGTGCTGGAGAACCCCGTCGGCACCCGGCCACCTGCGCGCCTGCGTGGATTCCGGTCCGCCTGCGAGGCGCACGGGCTCGAACCCCGGACGTGGGCCGCCGACCTCGATCGGCCGGTCTTCGACCCGGACGTGATCGCCGCGTACGCGCAAGACCTGGTTGACACCTGGGTGGTTCCGCAAGGCCTGGACGCCGTCGTCGCCCCGGACGACCTCTGGGCCGTGCGCGTCGTCAAGGCGCTTGGGCACCGCCGCCGGAGGGTGCCGCGCGACGTCGCGGTGGTGGGATTCGACAACGTGCCGATCGCCCGGGCGTGCACTCCGGAGCTCACCACCGTCGACCAGGACAACCCGCGGCTGGCAGAGCTCGGCGCCTCGCTGCTGCTGGAGGCGCTCGGCGGTGCGGAGGGGGCCTCCGGGAGCCGCCGCCGACAGGTCGTCGTCCAGCCACACCTCGTCGTCCGCGAGTCCACCTAGCCTTGCGCTGATAACCGGTTGACCGGGCTGTGGGCCTGGGTCGAGGTTGAGGCATGACCCCCGAACCGACAAGACCCTCCGAACCGTCAGTGCGGCCCGCGACACTCGACGACGTGGAGTTCCTCAGCCAGACGGTGTACGCCACGTATCTGCAGGACGAGCCGACAATGACGCCAGCGGAGAAGGACAGCTGGCTCGACGGCTACCGGTCCGGCACCAGGGACCAGGCGCTGGGCCTGGTGGAGAACAGCACGACGTACGTGATCTGCGTCGGCGAGGAACGCGCCGGGCGGTTGCGGGTCGTCCGTACCCCCGAACGCGTGTTCCTCGGCGGGATCCAGATCCACCCCGCGTTCCAGAACAGAGGAATCGGCACAGCGGTCATCACCACGCTGCTGGACGAGGCGAGCGGCAAGGGAGTGGCCGTCGAGCTGCAGGTGAACAAGGACAATGGCAACGCCGAGCGCCTGTACGTCCGGCTGGGCTTCCGTCGCAACGGCGAGCTCGGCGAGGACTACCTCATGACCACCGGCTGAGGGTCGTCAGGCAATAGGCGGCCGGTTCCGGCAACAGGCGGGGCGCGGGCGCGCAAGGTGCGCCACGGTAGGAGTGGTGGACCACATCACCTACCAGTTCGAGTACGCCGAACGGATCCCGGTCGCGTTCATCGGTGCGGGCGGCCACTCCTACCGCAACGTCTACCCGTCCTTCCAGTACGCACCGGTCGACCTGCGCGCCGTCTGCGACCTCGACGGCGAACGGGCCGCGGAGTACGCCCGGCTGTTCGGAGCGCCGCGCTCCTACACCGACCACCGCGAGCTGCTCGAACGTGAACGGCCGGCCGCGGTCTTCGTCGTGACGTCGTACGCCGAGGACGGCCGGGTGCAGGCGACCGACCTCGCCCTGGACTGCCTGCGAGCGGGCGCCCACGTCTGGATGGAGAAGCCGACCGCCGCCTCGGTGGCCGAGATCCGTCAACTGCAGAGGGAGTCCGCGGCGGCCGGCAGGTTCGTGATGACCGGACTGAAGAAGATCTTCACCCCCGCGATGGAACGCACGAAGGAGATCATCTCCGCACCGGAGTTCGGCGAGGTGAGCTCGGTCAGCGTCCGCTACCCGCAGAGCCTTCCGGCGTTCGAGGAACGCCACGACCTGCGGGCGATGCGCGGCTTCCTCGACCACATCTACCACCCGGGCGCGGTTCTGCACCATCTGATGGGAGACGTGTGCGGGTTCGGCTACCAGTGGGAGCCGGTCTCCGGCGCCAGCACAGCCTCGCTGCGCTTCGCCTCCGGCGCGGTCGGGACGCTGCACCTGGCTGCCGGAAGTGCCGGGACCAGCCCGCTCGAACGCGTCGAGGTGGTCGGCCAGGACGCGAACGTCGTCGTGGACAACAGCGTCCGGCTCACCTACTACCGCCGCGGCGCACGTCTGGGCTACGGACGTTCACCCTCCTACGTCGTCAACGAGGAGCACGCACCCCTGCACTGGGAGCCGGAGTTCTCCCTGGGGCAGCTCTACAACAAGAACCTCTTCTACCTCGGCTACGTGCCGGAGCTCCTGCACTTCTGTGACAGTGTTCTGGCCGGAACGCCACCGACCAGGGGCACGCTGGAGGACTCGCTCGCCGTCATGCGTCTCTTCGAGGCCTACCGGACCGTGCCCGCCGGAACCTTCGTCGACCTTCCCCTGAACCCGTCACCGCCGAACGAGAACGGAGCAGCCTGATGCCCGACGTCGCCACTGCCCTCGCCAACGTCCCCGACCACGAGATCGAGCAGACGTCCTGGGGGCGCCTCGTCTGGATGGTGTCGGGCAGGCTCGGCAACTCCACCACGATGACCGTTGGCCGGTGCTACATCGAGCCGGGTCAGCACAACCCGCGGCACTACCACCCCAACTGCGACGAGGTTCTGCACGTCCTGCGGGGCACGATCGAGCACAGCTTCGACGACGACTCCGTACGGATGAGCGCCGGCGACACCATCAGCATCCCGCAGGGCGTGTTCCACAACGCCCGCAACGTCGGCCCGGACACCGCCGTGTTCGTCATCTCGTTCTCCTCCGCCGACCGTCAGGTCGTCGGCGAGGACTGAACGTCACAGAGGCCGCTGCGCCACGACGAGGTGCGACAGCGACCTTCGGGCCCGTACGACAGGTGGTTCCTTCACGCCGTTCCCGATACCAGTGCCTCCTCGGTCGTCATGGCGTTCCTCCGTTCTCGTCCGTCGTGGACGCGTCGCGTCCTCCTGCCCCTCGGTCGAGGAGGTCCTTCAGTGCGTCGAGTTGACTGTCCCAGTCGCGGGCCAGCGCGGCCAGGAACTGCTGTGCCACCTGCATCGGCGCGGAGCGCAGCCGGTACCGCACCCGGCGACGTTCGCCCGCTTCGGCGGTCACCAGACCCGCGTCGGTCAACAGGGCAAGGTGTTTGGCGATCGCCTGCCTGGTGATCGGCAACCGGTCGGCCAGGTCCGTCGCCGTGGCCGGTCCTCCCGAGGCCAGCTCCGCCAGGATGGCGCGCCGGGTCGGGTCGGCCAGGGCGACGAAGACCTGCTCGGCGACCGCCTCGACGTCACCGTGCTCAGGCTCGGCCGGCTCAGGCGGCATCGAGGTAGTCGACGAGTTCGCCCAGCTCGTGCGCCCAGCCCTCGGTGTTGCCCTGGTACGCCTTGCGGTAGGCGTCCTCGGGCAGTTGGGCGAAACCGGACTCGACCACGGTCAGCCGGGTGCCCGCGGCGATGGGTTCGAGCGTGAACTCGACGTACGTACGACGGGGGTCGTCCTCGGGCAACCCGTGGATCTGCCAGGTGAAGCCGAACACCGACGGCTCCTCCACGCGTTCGACCCGCAACTCGGCCTTGTCGCCGCTGTCCCACGTCAGCTGGGCGGATCCGCCCGGACGCAGGTCGATCGTCGCCTGGTTGCCGAACCAGGTGCCCAGCCCTTCGGCGGTGGTGAGCGCCGCCCAGACCCTGGCCGGCGGGTGAGCGACCTCCATGGTCCGCTCGATGCGATCGGGAAAGCTCATCTGCAACCTCCAGTTGGTAGCAACCGTTCGGTTGCTACATTATGGCAACCGTACGGTTGCGTCAACTGTCAATTGCGGTACAGGCGACCCTGGACCTCGAACCAGCGGGCGTACTCGCCGTTCCTGCGGAGCAGGTCCTCGTGGGTGCCGTCCTCGACGACCTGGCCGTGGTCGAGCATGATCACGCGGTCGACAAGCGTGCAGATGCCGAGCCGGTGACTGACGACGATGCTGGTCCGCCCGCGGGAGAGCTGCAGGAGCTTGTCGGCGACCTCGAACTCCACCAGGGGGTCGAGTGCGGAGGTGGGCTCGTCCCAGACGAACAGCTCGGCGCGATCGGCCGCGACGGCCGCGCGGGCGATCGCCAGCCGCTGCCACTGTCCGCCGGACAGGCTTGTCCCGCCGACGACCTCCTTGGACAGCACGACGTCCAGGTCGCAGGGTTGCTGGGCGAGGTGGTCGAGTCCGACGTCGCGCAGGACCTCCAGCAGGCGTTCGTCCGGGATCCCCTCGCGTCCCATGAGGAGGTTCTCCCGGATCGTCAAGGGGAAGTGGGAGAAGTTCTGCGGAACGACCGCGATGCGCTCGCGCAGTTCGCCGAGGGCGACCTTCGCTGTGTCGACGCCGTTCCATCGGATCGTTCCCGCGTCGGGATCCACGAGCCCGATCAGTAGCTTCGTGAGTGTGGTCTTGCCCGCGCCGTTGCTGCCGACGATGGCAGTGGACGTACCGGCCCTGAAGCCGAGGCACAGCCCCTCGAACACAGCCTGCTGTGCACCCGGGTAGGTGAACCGCAGCCCGGTCGTCTCGACCGTGGCGCCCCCGCAGGGTGAGACCGGCAGCGTGGGCGCATCGGCCACCTCGGCACGCCGAGAGGGTGTGGTCTGCATGAACGCCTGCCACCTGCCCACACCCGCGGCCGACTCGACCAGATCCTTACCGTTGGCGAGCAACACCCAGACGACCACCCGCAGCATCACGATCGACGACAGCACCAGGACAAAGGTGCCCACGCCGCCCCTCGACGAGATATGGACGGCCGACCACCAGATCGGCAGCACCATCACCGCACCACTCAGCACCGCGACGCCAACCAGCAGACCCATCGACCGGGCGCGCAGGTGCGCGACCGGTTCGGTGACCTGACCGGCCAGTGACCGCCAGCTCCTCATCAGCGCAGGCGCCGATCGATACAGGCGTACGTCGGCTGCGTAGGACGACTCGGTGAGAACCATCTGCAGGTGGTCGCGTCGGCGTGCGGTCTCGGCGGACTGCTCCTTCAACGCCCACACGCGTACGGGCACCCTCAGCGTGAGCCAGACCACCGGCACCAGAGCCACGATGATCACGACCGGGATCCACGGCCGCACCTGCCACAGCAGCACCACGACAGGCACCAGGCTGACCAGCCGTGCGCCGACCCCGAACACAGCCCAGCACAGGCGACCGAAGCCGGCGACACCGGCCTTGGCCAGACCCAGGCCGTCAAGCAGACGCGGTGACTCGAACAACTCAAGAGTGTGGAAGTCGTTCACGTGCTCGATCAGGGCGCCGGACACCAGGACTTCCACCCGGTCGCGCACGTTGTCCGTGCAGGTCGACAGGATCAGGTCCACAGCATCCTCGGCCACGACGAACAGCGCGAACGCAACCACCGCCACGACCAGGCCGACGCCCACCGCAGTCGTTCCGGCCTCGGACACCCGGTTCACCAGCGCACGCTGCACCACCAACGTCGCCGAGGGCAGGAACGCCATCACCACCGAGCACGCCAGCGCAGCGGCCGCCGAACGCGGGTCCGCGCGGAACATCACCCGCAACGCGATACCGACCGCCGCTCCGAACCGCCATCGTCCGCCGAGCCACGACCGCAAGCGTTCCCTCACCTGGTGGGACTCCCTCGTGCCGAAGCTCAGCCGGCTCGCTCCAGGCAACGCCGGACGAACCGCAGGTCGACCCGGGTCTGGTCGAGCACCTGGTCGTACGGGAGTTCGTAGTGGCTGTGGAACGACAGCAGTCCGTCGAACCCCGTCGTGCGCAGGTGGTCCAGGATGTCCGGCCACGGCACCATGCCGTCGGCGAGGCCGAGCCAGTCCGACTGCCAGGCACGCCCGCCGCTTGCCTGGGTGGCGCCCGCGAACCAGCCGCCGTTCTTCACCCCGACACAGCTGAGCCAGGGACGCAGCAGGTCGAACGTCAGCCGCCAGTCCTCCCGGCCGTCCTGCACCACCTGGTTACCCGGGTCGGGATAGCCGCTGACCACCGCCGGGTCGCGGCCCTCCAGCAGCACCCGGGTGAGTGCACCGGAGGAGTGGATCGTGCCGCCGTGCAGCTGGATCGCCAGACCGATGCCGTACGACGCGGCGAGGCGTTCGAGCTCGTCGAGGTCGCGCCGTGCCTGGTCCCGGATGTCGTCGTACGGACGGGACCCGTCGTAGTTCCAGTACCCCAGCCGGATCAGGCCGACGCCGGCCTCCGCGCACGCGCCGAACACCTTCGCGGTGGGGAAGCTCGCCGGGTCGGTGAGGTCGGTCGTCGCCATCGGCACGTCGAGGCCGAGCGCCCGCAGGTCGGCCACGACGCGCGGCAACCGGTCCGCCTCGTCCGGGGTCACCGAGAAGCCCGGCCGGATCAGCAGGTCGACGCCGTCGAAGCCGAGGTCGGCCACGGTGGGTCCGATCTCGTCCAGCCCGCGGGACCCGAACAGCTTGGTGAACAACACTGTGCGCATCAGATGGTCTCCTCCAGCCGGTGTGGCCATCCGAAACCCTTACACGTCGGGGACTGCGCCTGCCAGTCCCTGCCCGGCAGTCAGGCAGTGAGGACCATCATGAGTGACGCGAAGGTGGCGCTGATCGGACTCGGCGCCATGACCCAACGGGTGCACCTGCCCTCCCTGGCATCGTTCCCAGACGTCAGCATCGTCGGGGCCTGCGACCTCGACCAGCAGCGGCTGGACGAGGTCGCGGACCGCTACGGAATCGAAGGGCGCTACGCCGACTACCGTCAGATGGTGGAGGACACCGCCCCCGACGGGGTGTACGCCGTCGGGCAGCCGCACCTGATGTACGACGTCTGGGTCTGGTGCCTGCAGCAGGGCCTCAACCTCTACGTCGAGAAGCCGCTCGGGCTCAGCCGGCACCAGGCCCAGATGCTGGCCGCCCTCGCCGAGGAGAACGGCGCGATCACCCAGGCGAGCTTCCAACGACGTACGAGTCCGTTGCTTTCGAGGATGCGCGACGCCTGCCTCGAACGTGGCCCGATCGTGCACGCGGTCTGCGAGTTCTACAAGTGCGACCCACAGCCGTTCTGGTCACCGCGCGACCGCATGCTCGACGACGGCGTACACGTCATCGACACGTTGCGCTGGATCTGCGGCGGGGACGTCGAGGACATCGAGAGTCACTGCAAGCGGGTCGGCGTACCCGACATCAACTGGTTCACCGCCACCCTTCACTTCAGTACCGGCGCGACCGGCGTACTGCTGTGCAACTGGGCCAGCGGGCGCCGGGTGTTCCGCGTCCAGATGCATGCTCCGACCATCGCCTGCGACGCCGATCCGGAAACCAGCGCGCAGCTGTACGCCGACAACCAGGCCTCGCCCCTCGAGTACGACGCCCGCACAGTGGCCGGCAGCGACGAGCTGTACGTTTTCGGCGGTTTCCGGCAGAAGAACCGCGAGTTCGTCGACTCCCTCCTGGCCGGGAGGGAGCTGACGAGCTCGCCGTTCCGGGATGCTGTCAAGACGATGGACGTCGCCGACCGTATCCTCGCCCAGGCCGCGCTACGCGGGGACTGAGCTGCGGGCTCGGGTCTGCCTCTCTACTCGGTGGCGGGAGTACGAGCGGCGCGGATGCGGGCGAGTTCGGCGTTCTGCTCGGCGGTGAACGCCTGCAGTACGCAGAACTCGTTGCCCTCCGGATCCGTCATCACCATCCACTCGGCGTCCGCGGCCTGGCCGACGCTCGCCCGGGAGGCACCCAGCGACTCCAACCGCGCCACCTCCGCGGCCTGGTCCTCCGGGCGCAGGTCGAGGTGCAAGCGGTTCTTGCCGGCCCTGGCGTCCAGCACGCGCACGAACAGCAGGTCCGGCGCCACGCCGTCCCAGATCGAGCCGGCTGGGGGTTCCAGGGCAATCTGGTCCGGACTGTCGTAAGTACGCCGCCAGCCGAGCGCCGCCTCCCAGAACGCGGCCAGCCGGTCGGGGTCGGCTGCGTCGACGACGACGCACTGAATGGAGATAGCCATCCGGTCATCCTGTTGGACGTGCCGCAGGGGACGCAAACCGGATTCTGCCGGCCCGAGCCGCAAGCCTCGAGCCGCGATTGCGAGCCGGGTCAGGATGTGCGGTGTAGGGCGCGGGCGGTTGCGCGTACGTCCGCGACGCACTGTCGATCTCCGTACGGAACTGCTGGATCGCGGTGCGCCGGCATTCGTTCGCCCGCCAGTCCTAACCGTCTTCCCGGTGCTCACACAGCTCCTGCAATGTGGCGCAGTGGTACGCCCTGCGAGTCGTCCATCGGCTCCGGGTCGGGGTCAGCGCGTCTGCGCTAGTCGGCGGCGCAGGTCGTCCGAGTCGGACGCGGGGGTAGACCACGGTGCCGGCATCGAGTCGGACGCGATACACCTCGTTGTCGTAGCCACGTACGACCCGCTCGACCTCGACCACGCAACGTCCGGTTGCGCGCTCGGCCAGGCCGACCACTACATGGCGCGGAGCTCCGAAGCGTCCGTGCAGTTCGGTCAGGAGAGCGTCCGACATCTGTCCATCAACGCAGTCTGGTACGTCTCGGCGCAAACCCTTTGCAGCTCTTGCCGAAGGACCCGCGACGGACGGCACCAGGTGCGGAACCACAAGTTGTCCACAATCAACGGATCGGGATCGCCTTGTGGACAACGGTTTCTTGTCTGTGATGGCTACTAGACTTCGAACATGCGTTCGGCAGAGCAGGACCTTCCCGGCGGCGGTGGCTACGGCACCGTCGCCCGGTTGAAGGCTGCGCTGGGCATGTTCCGCGCCGCAATGGACGAGGCACTGTCCACCCCCACCGCCTGCCTGGAAGCGCGCGAACTCGGCGAACTGATCAGCGAACTGGCCGTGGAGAAGGCGCGCGCGGACGCTCTGAACCTGACCTGGGTACGCGAGGCCGAAGCCCGCGACGTCGGCAAAACCACGGGTGCGGCGACCACCGCGGCATGGCTGCGCACCGCGCAGCGGATGTCGAAGACCGAGGCGTCCGCCACCGTCGGCCTGGCCCGGGACCTGGGCCGTACGGTCACATTGACCGCCGCCGCTCTCGCTCGTGGTGAGTTGTCGTTGAAGCATGCGCAGGTGATCGCGTTCGCGGTCAAGGACCTGCCCGCCTACGTCGGTGTTGAACAACGGGTGAAGGCCGAGGAATACCTGATCGAGGAATCGCGGCGCCGTAACCCCGACGACGTACGCCTGCTGGGGCGGGCGTTGCTGCAGGTCCTCGCACCAGAAGAGTGGGAACGCCGCCTCGGGAAAGAACTCGGCGACGCCGAACGCGCCGCCGAACGCAAACGCTCGCTGCGCTACCTGCCCAACGGGATTCCGGGATCGGAAACTGTGGTGATCAAGCTTCCGGTGGTGGAGATGGAACAACTGCGCAAGCTGATCGAGGCGCTGATCGCCTCCGACACCCGCCCTGACCCCGACGAACGCCCCCTGGACCAAAAGCGTGGGGACGCCTTTGCGGAACTCGTCGCCAGAATGGCCGAGTGGGAAGCCTCCCCCAACCGCGGACGAGGACGCGACTGCGTCACGGTCACCGTTGGAGTCGACCAGCTACTGACCGGCCTCGGGTTCGGCACCATCGACGACCTCAACCCCGTCCGCCCCATGCCCTGCACCTGCCAGACCCCCGACGCCAAACGCCAGACCCAGCGCAAGACCCGACAGCAGAACACGAGCGCGAACGGCACCACAGGCGCCAAGCCCACGAAGCCCGCCCACAGCAACAGCGCCGACGACACCGAGGACACCAGGCCCAACAACTCCGCCCACCGCGAGCACACGAACGACACCCAGCCCGAACCCGACGCAGATGGCGTTGTTGTCGGCCCGGATGTGATGCCTGACTCCGGTGGCACCACCTGCCAGGCCCCCTCTGACGACCTCGGCCAGACTGACGCCGACACGACGACTGACCAGAACGCTCAACCAGTCAAGGAGCAACGACCACCCGACCCACACCATCCGGGCGGGGTCGCGGACCGGATACCCGAACCACGAGAACCCGGGCAACGCCCACAACCGAACACCGAGACCGGAGCGGATCCAACAGGTGAAGCAGATCCGGAGGTAGACGCCGAACCCGAGGGGGGTGCGGCGGGGCCGGAGGCTGCCATCGACCCCCACGACGGCTGCCAGAAGTGTGGCGGCGGCGGGTCGGCCCGCATCCTCGGCCTCCGCGGAGAACCGCTCTCAGTCGCCACCATCCGCCGGATGGCCTGCGACGCCAACATCATCCCCGTCGTTCTCGGCGGCAACGGCGAAGTCCTCGACGTCGGGATGGCCGACCGGTTCTTCACCGAACCCCAACGCCGCGCACTCGCCATCCGCGACGGCAGCCACTGCCACTTCCCCGACTGCCAGGTCCCCGAACGCCGCTGCGTCGCCCACCACATGACCGCCTGGGACCACTTCGGCCCCACCGACCTCGCCAACGGAGTGCTGCTCTGCAAAACCCACCACACCTTCGTCCACCACAAAGGCTGGCAGGTACGCATGGGCAGCCACGGCCACCCCGAGTACATCCCGCCCGAGTGGGTCGACCCGCACCAGAAGGTGCGCCGACCTTGATCGAACAGCCGAGCATCCCGGCGCCCATCCCCTTACGCGGGATCGAGCTTGCCCTTGAACATCAGCAGGGTGGTGAAGTTGTCGGCGTACGGCGCGTCCAGCATGACCGGATCACTGTCCGGCGGCCACTCCTTGACGCGTACGCCCTGCAGGGCAGGGTTGTTCCCGTAGCGTTCCTCAATCGGGATGATCGGGAGCAGTTCGTTGAACGCCCGGGCCGCGATCGCGACGTTCTGCCGCTGCTTCTGCTCGTCCAGCCCGGCGCCGGCCTCGTTGACGACCTTTTCCAGGTCGACCTTCCCGAACGCCTTGGTGTTCTGGGTCAGCGGGAACGCGATCCCCTTGCCGCCCTGGTTGGCGGCGATCGGGATGTTGTGGGTGAAGAACGCCGCCACGAAGGAGAAGTGCGGGTGCGGCGCACTGGACGCACCCCAGCCCTGCATGGCGAACTCGAACCGCCCCTTGTCCAGGTCGATCGGCTGCTGGGTGAACGTCACACCTCGCATGTTGAGCTGGATACCGAAGCTCTTGAGTTGCCGGGTGATGCTCTGCGCCGCGGCCACGTAGTCGAAGTACTCCGCGGGGTAGTTGATCTCGTAGGTGGCCGGCTTCCCCTGCGGAGTGAGCCATCTGCCGCCACGCCTGGTCCACCCCGCGGCCGTCAGTATCGATGCCGCCTTGTCCTGGTCGTGCTCGTAGTGGTTCAGCCGCGCCTGGTCGGCGTCCGACAGCCACTGTGGCACCAGGATGTCGGAGAACCCGGCCATCAGCTGTACGGGCTTGTAGGAGTCACCGCCGACCTCGGCGGCCAGCCGCCGGTCGATCGCATGGGCGAGTCCCTGCCGGGCCCGGACGTCCCTGAACTCCGGAAGCTTGTCCAGGTTGAGAAACAGCCCGCCACCGGCGTAGGTCGGTGGACGGATGATGCGAAAGCCCTTGCCGATCAGTTCCTTCTCGGTGGCGGTCGGGAAGCCGTGCGTCGCGTAGTCGACGTTCTTGGCCAGCACGACCGGAGTGACGTCGGTCGTCTCGCCGTTGAAGACCGTGATGGTGTCGAACTTGATCCGGTCCGCACCCCACCCCTTGTCGTTCTTGCGCAGGGTGAGCTGGGCGTTGGTGATGCTGCCGAAGTCGTACCGGAAGGGCCCGCTGGTGAGCACCTCCTTCTCCGGGTTCTTCGGCCGGTACGCCTGCAGGTCCTCGTTGAGCTTCTTCCCGTCCGCGTCGTCCAGGCTGCCACCCGAGTCGAACAGCTCCGTTGCCCGCTTGGCGAAACCGCGGTACATCGCGTGCGGGAACACCGCCGCGCGAACGACGTACCGCTCGACCACCGTCGACGGGTTGTTCATGGTGAACACCACGGTGTGCTCGTCGTCGGCGATCTCCACCTTGTTCACGAACTGCCACTCGGTCTGCCTCATCACCCGCCGGCACGTGAACGTCGTCAACACGTCCTGGCCGGTGATCGGCGAACCGTCGTTCCAGGTGAGTCCCTTCCTGATCGTGTACGAGAAGGTGCCGGTCTTCTCGTCGAAGCCCCACTTCTCCCCCAGCAGAGGCTCCCACTTCTGCTCCTTCCAGTACCACATCCCGCCCGGAAGGAAGATCAGGTCGAGGTACATCCCGAGCCCGATCGAGTCGGTCACGCCCGACATCAGGTTGAAGTGGCCCTTCGGCGGGACCTGATAGGGCCAGGCGCCGTGGAACTCCCGCGCCTTCCCGGACTTCCCGTCACCGCCGTTCCCACGACCGTCGGCGGCGCAGGCGGTGGTGGTGGCCGCTGCCGCCGTACCCACCGCACCGAGTCCGACGAGTTCCAGCAGCCGCCGCCGGGAGAGACTGCCAATCGGTCCACCCGGTGTCACAGGCACAGGCGAAGACGAGGAAGCCGGCATCGCGTCATCCCTCCGTCCGCGTTGCGCTCTGGGCACGTTGTGCCCGGGCGGTCGTCTGTTGCCCGGCGCGCCACGGGTACTCCCTGGGCGCCGTCACCGGTTCCCGCGGCGTGCCGCCGCCGACGATGTAGGCGCGCCGGTGGTCATCGGATTGGTTGGCCGACGCGTAGTGCACGGTGCGGTTGGTGTGGATCGTGGCGCCGCCCGGCGGGAGCGGGCACGCAACCGCGGCGGAAACGTCGATCGTCCCGGGCACGAGTTCCAGGCCGTGCACGCGCGGGTCGCCGCCGATCGGACGATGCGGCAGCACCTCACCGCGGTGGGAGCCGGGAATGAACTGCATGCAGCCGTTGTCGACGGTGGCTTCCTGCAACGGGATCCAGATGCTGAGCGAACGATAGGTGTACGCCGGGTCCCAGTACGCCTCGTCCTGGTGCCAGGGCGTCTCCGCACCGTGGCGCGGCGGCTTGTTGATGGCGTGGTCGCCGCCCATCGTGGCGGTCGGCCCGAGGAGCGCCGCGAGGACGGCCCGCACCCGCGCGACGGTCTCGCTGCGCAGAAGCTCCGGCGCGTACTGCGAGGGCTTCAGGATCTGCGGCAGCCGGGCGTCGGCGTCGTCCTCGTCCGCACCGGCGAGGTCGAACTGGTCGCCTGCCGAACGCCCCGCCCGGTCGGCGAAGAGCCGGTCGTAGATGGCCCGCATCCGGAGCACCTCGTCGGCGGAGATGAACGACTCCAGGGCGAGGAACCCCTGCTCGTGGTAGCGCTCGACCTGCTCCGCGGTGAGGTTCGACTCGTTCGCATCAGCCATGCACCGACGGTAACCACCGTGCGGCGGAAGGGAATCCTCGCCGCTGGCCGCTACCGGCGATCCTGCGACCGGCACCGGCAACCCGGGCATCGACAGCCCGGGCACCGGCGCGGGTCACGGCGCGACCGTCGTGTCCTGCCCGTCGACCGACCGGGCAGGTGGGCTGGCCAGTGCGCCGGTGTCGACGACCTGGGCGGCGATGTCACGCAACTTCCGGTTGCTGTGCTGGCTGGCGACCCGCAGGAGGTCGAACGCCTGCTGCCGCGTGACCCGGCGCCTGGCCATCAACATGCCGATAGCGATCCCGATCTCCCGGTTGGACGCCAGTGCCTGCCGCAGATGGTGGATCCGGTAGCGGTCGTCGGTGACCAGCGCGAGGAACTCGCCGTACCTCGCCAGTGTCTCGACGTACCGCACCGCCGTGTCGTCGAAGGCCTTCGGCTGGTCGGAGTAGACGTTCAGGCTGGACTGCGCGTGACCGTCGTCGACGGGCAGTACGACCATGGAGCAGCTGGCCACGCTGCCGACCCCCAGGTCGGTTCCGACGCGCTGGGCGAAGTCGAGCCAGCGCCGGCGGGCATGGCGAACGTCGCGGAGCCAGTGGGTCGTGTCGTCGCGAATGGCGTCGACGCAGGGACCGGAGGCGAAGGCGTACTGCACCTCGTCTGCCTGGCGGGCCGTCTCGTGCGTGGCCACCTCGGTCCAGAACCGGCCCGCGCTCGCGCGGGTGATGCTGGCCCACTTGGCGCCGGCGATCTGGCGGACGGCGACCTCGGCGACAGCCTGAGGGTATGGCGTTCCGTCGGCCGGGGGCCGTTCGGCCCACAGCTCCTCGAAGGCTACTTTCAGGAGCCGCACGGCCCTGGTCGTGGGAACGTCGGTTGAGTGCGACATGCGAGGTCCAGCCTCCGTCTGGGCATTGAAACGCCTGCAGATCGGCTGGGTCCTCAACCGGCGATCAGCATACCCGGGCGTGGCCTATCCGTCCGGAACGGTCTCGTCGATCACCCGCCACCGCTGGTTGGTCCCGGCGTTGGGCTGCCAGAGCCCGACCGCCGACCCGTCGGCCGTCGCCTGCCCGGTCACCTCGATGTTTCCCGGCCCGGCGACGTTGGCCATCGTGTAGGTGCCGTCGCCGGTCGTGGAGAGGTACCACCGCGCCGCCTCGTCCGGGGTCTCCTGCGCCGGCTCGAGGACGAGCGCCCCCGACCGCACCGCCACCTGACGGCCGTCGTGCGCACGCAACTGGTGGTGCTCACGGTTGGTCCAGCCGCCGGTCAGCCTGTCCACGGTCCACAACTGGTCGGCGCTCGCCGGGTCGGCGGTCCGGATGACCAGGCCGTCGGAGCCCGGTCCGACGGCGGCCAGCCACCGGCCACTCTGCACACCGACAAATCGGTAGGTGCGCCCGTCCCGGAACGTCGCGGCGTCCTCGGCCACCCCCGCCACCTCGGAGACGACCAGCGTGGTGACGGACCGGGCCGGCACCCGTACGTTCGCCACCAGACCGTCGACCGGGACCGGAGCACTCTCCCGCAGCGCGCCGGACCGGTCGGTGACGATGGCGGCGACGGTGGCGCCCGGCCCGACGGTGGCGAACTTCGACAGGTCGACCCGCAGGTCGCGCGGAGCCGACGTCGGGTTGGTGTGGACGAGGGTGGCCGTGCGCGCGCCGGGCCGGATCGCCGCGACCGTGTTGGCGTCGTCGATCTTCACCAGGTGGTCGCCCGGCCGGATGTGGTGGGTGAAGTTGCGGGCGGTGTTGAACTTCTGGTTGGTGCGCACCGGGCACGTCCGCGGCGTTTCCTGCGCGGTGCAGTCGAACCGCACCTGGATCTCGCCCCAGTTGCCGCCGAGGTCCCCGTGGCCGCCGGGCGCCATATTGTCGTAGTCCTCGACGGGCTGCCAGAACACCCAGGCCGAGGGTTCGAGTTCCCGCAGGTCGTCGGTGATGTGCTGGGCCAGACCCAGCCCGGGGTCCATGTCCTCGAAGTCCTGACCGTGCCCCCAGTCGCCCTCGACCTCCGACATCCACAGCGGCTTGCCGTCGGACTTCGCGAGGTCGCGGACCGCGGTGCGCTGGGCGGTGGCGTACGTGTGCACGTTCAGCCTGCTCACCGCCGCTTTCACGTCGGCGGGACAGCTCGTCCAGTTGCGTACGAAGATCGACGGGTTGGTCTCGTCCATTGCCGCGATCCGGGCCTCGGTGGCCGAGCCGGCCAGGGCACGGTCGAGCGCGCGGAGGACCTGGTGCTGGAGTTCGGGCCCGATGTGGGCGCCCTCCTGGCGGACGCCGACCGGCCGGGCGTCGAAGCCGAGGATGGTGACCCAGTGGTTGGTGTTCGGTTCGTTGAACGGGTCGATGCTGTCGACCCGGATGCCGTGCGCGGCCTCCAGCCGCTCGGTGACCCCGACGACGTAGGCCGCGAAGTCGTCGACACTCGTCGCCTTCAGCTGGTCGTTCCAGGGGAGGAACCCGCCGGAGACGTAACCGGACCGGGTCATGAACCACGGCGGGGAGTTGCTGAACGTCTCCCACGTCGTGACGTACGGCTTGATCCGGTCCACCCACCAGCGCTGCGTGTGGTCGGCGTCGGGGTTCCAGCCGGCCGGGTCCTCCGCCGACCACCAGTCGACGTCGCCGCGGGTGGTGCCGTCCGGCGCGTGCCACCAGCCCTGCACGGCGCCGCCGGGGCGGAGGTAGTCCCGGACGTCGGGAGCGTTGCCGCCGCCGATGTTGTAACGGGCGATGGTGAGGCCCAGCCCGTCCTCGCCGAAGACCAGCCGGACCAGCGTCTCCCGCAGCTCGTCGGGGTAGTCGCCGGTGGCGTTGGCGAACCAGACCAGGCTGGTGCCCCAGCCCTCGAACGCCGGATGCTGGTACGACGGGTCCGGCCGAACGGTCACCACGGGGGTCGCCATGGGGACAGTGTCACCCGGAGGCACCTGGGGTCAACCACAGCCAACCGGCCTCCAGCCAGGGGGCACCCGTCCTCGCAAGTCGATCACGCGTGCGCGGCGGCCTCCAGGGCCCGGCCGATCCGGTAGAGGCGGGCCTCGCTCCACGCCCGGCCGCTGAGCTGCAGGCCGACCGGCAGACCGTCGCGGGAGAGCCCGCAGGGTACGGACAGGCTGGGGGTTCCGGTCACGTTCGTCGGTACGGCGAGCCGGGTGAGGGCCCAGCGCACCGTCTCCTTGATGCCCGCCGCGTCGGTGTCCACCTGACCCAGCCGCGGCGCGGTGACGGCGACGCTCGGCGTGACCAGAGCGTCCACGCCGTCCACGCCATCGACACCGTCGAAGAGCCGGGTGAACGTGCGCCGCGACTCCCACAGCAGCCGCAGCGCCTCGGTGTACTCCCAGCCCCTGATCGCGCTCCCGTCGACGAGCCGCTGCCGCACGGTCGGGTCGAACAGCTCCGGGTTCGCGTCCAGCCGCTCCCGGTGCACCGCGTACGCCTCGACGCTGATGACGACCCGGTGTGCGTCCCGCAGATCGGCGAGGCCGGGGACGGTGACCGGGCGGACGGTCGCGCCGAGGTCGGCGAGCGCACTGATCGCGGCCCGCACCCGGTGGTCGACGTCAGGGTCGAGGTGGTCGAAGTAGTAGTCGTCGGGTACGCCGACGGTGAGGCCGCGAACGCTGAGGTCGAGCTCGCGGGTGAAGTCCTCGGCGCCGCGTCGTACCGAGCCCGGGTCCCGGTCGTCGTACCCGCACAGCACCGCGAGCACCCGGGCGTTGTCGCCGACCGTCCGGGTGAGCGGGCCGATGTGGTCGAGGTTCCACGACAACGGGAAGACGCCGTGCCGGCTGATCCGGCCGTACGTCGGCTTCATGCCCACCACACCGCACAGAGCCGCGGGTATGCGGACCGAGCCACCGGAGTCGCTGCCGAGCGCGGCGGCACACATGCCGGTGGCCACCGCGACGGCCGAGCCGCCGCTGGACCCGCCGGCCATCCGCTCAGGGTCGTACGGGTTGCGTACGGGGCCGAAGCAGGAGGCGTCCCCGGCGGGCCCGAACGCGAACTCGTGGGTGTGCAGCTTCCCGATCACCACCGCACCGGCGTCGCGGACCCGGCGTACGACCTCGGCGTCCTCGTCCGGCACCCGGTCGCGGAAGAACGCCGACCCGGCGGTGGTACGGACCCCGGCGGTGTCAACGATGTCCTTCACGCCGAACGGCATCCCGTGCAGCGGCCCGCGCGAGTTCCCGGCCCGCGACTCCGCATCGGCGGCCTCGGCGTCGCGCATGGCCTCGTCGGCGAGCAGGGTGACGACGGCGTTCAGGCGCGGGTTGTCGGCCTCGACGCGTTCCAGGGCCGCGGCCGTGAGCTTCGCCGAGGTGATCGCGCCGTGGTTCCCGATTCTCATTCAGCACCACCTACCGGAGTCGCCGGCTGCTTGTCGAGCGACCTCGGCGCCACCGGTGCGGATCGGCCGCCTTCGGCCGACGTACGACCCCGGCTCTTGACGGGATCCGCGCCGCACCGGACCGTTTGGGACTGTGTCTCCAGCGCACCGTGAACCGTCGAGCGCCTTCCCACGCCGACGCACCCTGTTGAAGGCCTCCGCGGCCGTTCCCGCCGCCGCCCTGCTGGGCGGTGCGCCACCCGCGCACGCGGATCACCAGAGCCCGTTCGTCGCCACCGACGGAACCGGTTTCAGCTACCGGGGCAGGCCCTTCGCTGTTGCCGGCTTCAACAACCACTACCTCGGCTGGGGTACCCGGGCCGAGGTGGACGACGTCCTGGAGACCGCGAAGCGGGCCGGCGCGAGTGTCGTACGGACGATCCTGCACTCGGTCATCGGATCGCCGGACGGGTCGGTGCCGTCCACGTGGAACTGGCAGAGCACCGCGGACGCCTCCAACATGGGCATGCACGGCACCTACCTCCTGTCGTGGGATGCGGGCCGCGGCACCTGGGCGTTCAACGACAGCACGGTGAACGGGCTGGGCCGCTGGGACTACGTGATCTGGAAGGCCGAGCGGCTGGGCCTCAAGCTCGACATCGCCCTGATCGACTTCTGGCAGTGGGCCGGCGGAATCCAGCAGGTGTGCCGGTGGTTCCTGCCCGACTACAACGTGTCGAACGACCCGCGTAGGTACACGTTCTTCTTCGCCGACGAGCGCACTCGGGCGTTCTACCGGGCCTGGGTCGCGCACGTCCTCAACCGGCGCAACTCCCTGACCGGCCGGGCGTACAAGGACGAGCCGGCCATCTTCGCCTGGGACCTGATGAACGAGCCGGAGGCCGACAACACCAAGACCGCGCCTGACGGCCGGCCGCTGTCGGAGGACTGGATCTCGCAGATGTCGGCGTACGTGAAGTCGATCGACACCAACCATCTTGTGTGCGTGGGCGGTGAGGGCTTCTACGACCGGTCCAGCTTCGTCGATCCCGCCCGCGAGCTCGCGATTCCGACCATCGACTTCGGCACCTGGCACACCTATCCCGACTACCACGGCATCACTCCCGCCCAGGTCGTCGAGCTGATCCACCGCCATGGTGAGACGGCGCGCCAGGCCGGGAAACCCGTTGTGCTGCAGGAGTTCTCCTACAGCGCGCTGCACGAGGACCAGCCCGCAGCGCTGCGCTCGTGGGTGGAGGCGATCGCTGCGGACGAGTCCTGCGCGGGCTGGTTGTACTGGCGGCTCGTCGGACGCGTCACGCCGGCGCCGACCCGGGCCTTTCCGGAGGCGGAGGACGACCCGCCGACCGAGTTCGCGCCGGACAACGGCGAGCACTTCGACGTCACCGCCAATCCGGACGCGACACCCGCGACGACGTGGGACTCCTTCCAGGTCCTGGCCGGTGCCGCGCGACAGCTCACCCGCCGGAACCAGCCGGGGGTACCTGCCCGTAGGTGAGCGCGTGCATCGGCGTCAGCTGCACCGAGCCGACATTGGTGAAGCCGCGCCGGGCAAGGAGTTCGTCGTACGTCGATCGGGGTACCAGCTGGTCGTCGATCTGGGCCTCGAAGAACTGGATGCCGCACATCACCTGACCGGGTGGGGTCCGCAGCCCGGTGTCGGAGTCCGGGAACGGGAAGTCCGAGATCACGAACCAGCCACCGGGTTCGAGCGCGGCGGCGACGTTCCGGGTGACGAGGTCGGCGTCCCGGCACTCGTGCATCGAGATGTTGTTGACCACCAGACCTGCCGGCTCGTCCAGCACCATGTCCTCCAGCGGGCTGCACACCAGCCGGACGCGATCGTCCACGCCGGCCGCCCGGATCCGCTCACGGGCCACCTCGACGGAGTGCCGGTCACCGTCGACGCCGACCACGGTGCAGTTCGGATAGGTGGTCGCCAGCCGGACGAGTCCCACGCCCGACCCGCACGCGGTGTCGACGATCCGGCAGCCGGTGGCGAGGCGTTCGGCCAGTCCGGGTACGTGCGCCAGCCCCGCCGGGACCAGCCGGGTGTAGAACGGCGTGCCCGCGCCCGCGACCCCGTTGATCCAGTCGGGCGTCGTGTCGTCCCACCACATCCGCCGGCCGCTGGCGAGGTTCTCCTCGAACCGGCCGAACATCTCCGGCGCGTCGCAGACGAGGAACACGTCGCCGAGGTAGGCGGGTGAGGCGATGTCGAGGAGCAGGGTGTCCAGGTGGGGTTCGAGCTCGAACCCGTAACCGCCCTCGCCGCCGCGGGCGAGGATCCCGGCCGCGAACGCGCTCCGGCACCACACCGAGACGTAGAACGGGTCGAGGCCCAACCTGTCGGACAGTTCGTCCGCGCTGACGCCGGGGCTGTCGGCGATGCCGCGCAGCAGCCCGGCCCGCAGGCCGATCACCACCGTACGGTGCGCGACATATCCGGCGATCCTGGACAACAGCACCGGTGCCTGCTCGGAGAGGGTGGGCCGGTCCGTCATCTGAACGGTCTGTGTGCTCATGATCGTGGCCTTTCGTGCGTCGGTACGCCGTCGGCACGATCGTCCGGTCCGACGCGGGCCCGCCCCCAGTACTCGGTCTGTACCTGGGCAGTACAACTTCTGTACCGGCATTGCACTCCCGCCGCCCGGTCCGGGACGCCTACCCTCGACGGCATCGGGCCGTGGCGGCTGCCCGCACCGCACCCAGCCCGGGCGGAAGGAGTACGGCGATGCCCACCAGCTACGGGCAGTTCTGCCCGGTCGCCAAGGCCATGGAGTTGCTGGACGAACGCTGGACCCTGCTGGTCGTCCGCGAACTCGTCGCAGGCAGCCGGCACTTCAACGCGTTGCGGCGCGGTGTGCCCCGCATGTCGCCGGCCCTGCTGTCCAAGCGGCTGAACACGTTGGTCCGGGCCGGTGTGGTCGAACGCCGGCAGGCCGGCAACCGGATCACCTACGAGCTGACACCGGCGGGCAGGGAACTCGAGCCCGTCATCGACGCGCTCGGCAGGTGGGGCACTCGCTGGGTTCCCGAACTCGGCGACGCCGACCTCGACCCGCACCTGCTGATGTGGGACGTACACCGCAACCTCGCCTACGAAGCCGTCCCGGACACCCGGACGGTGCTGAAGTTCAGCTTCCCCGACGTCACCGACGCGCCCCGCGACTGGTGGCTGGTCATCACCACCGACGGCGTTGACGTCTGCGACCACGACCCGGGTTTCGACGTACTCGTCACCGTGGAGGCCAGGCTGCGTACCCTCACGCAGGTGTGGCGCGGTGACCTCACCTGGACCGCGGCGCTGCGTTCCGGCGATCTGGTCGTACGCGGAGATCCCAGCGCACGCAGGGCTCTGCCCCGCTGGCTCAAGCTCTCACCACACGCGTCCACACCTCGACCCGCACCGGCCTGAACCTGTCGTCAGGCGTTCGTAGGATGTGGCGCGTCGAAGTCAGCCTCCCGGGAGGTCCGTTCATGTCCGTCGCCGTCACCACTACCGCAACGTCCTCCCGCCCGGAGCAGCTGCTCAACCGGCTCGCTGCGGTGTCGGTCGTGGGAGGTCCACTGTGCTTCTGGCTCGGCGGCCTGCTGGCGCCTCCGGCGATGCACACGGACGGCGGGCAGACGATCACAGCGAACGCGACCGCAGACCCGGCCACCAATACCGCACACCTGATCGCGTTCTTCGCCGCGAGCTTCCTGCTTCCGGTGAGCGTCGTCGGACTTGCCCGGCTCTCCTGGGCTCGTACGCCGTGGCTGTCCGCGCTCGGCGGGCTGGCCGGCGTGGTGGGTTGGATCCCGCTCGCAGCCCTGACCGCCCTGGACGCCGCCGCAGTCGCCATGGCCCGGATGCCCGGTAGCACTCCCTACGGGAGGTTGTACGACACGTTCGCGTACGGACCCCTGATGAACGCGTACCTGATCGTCTACATCGTCGGCCACCTGGCGGCGTACGTCCTGCTCGGGACAGCGCTGCGGCGAGCCGGAGTCGTTCCTGCCTGGGCGGCCTGGGCGATGGTCGCCAGCAGTCCACTGACGATGGCGATGTTCGTCCTCCCCGGAAACCCGGTCGTGGTCGGGGCGATCGCCATCGGGCTGCTCGTGGCCGGGAGTGTCCCCGCCGCCCGTGCAGTCTGGGCCGCGGAACGCGAGTGAGCGCGAGCAAGAAGAAGGCCGGGACGACGAAGGTCCAGGTCGGCCGATGATCCGGCCGACCTGGACCTCTGCAATGCCGTACTGCCGTACTGCTGTACTGCTGTACTGCGAAAAGCGACGCCCTACTTCGAGATCAGCGCAGCTCGAACCGGTCGAGGTTCATGACCTTGTCCCAGGCCGCCACGAAGTCGCGGGCGAACTTCTCCTTCGCGTCGTCGGCCGCGTAGACCTCCGAGATGCCACGGAGCTGGGCGTTGGCACCGAAGATCAGGTCGACGGCGGTGGCCGTCCACTTGACCTCACCGGTGGCGCGGTCCCTGCCCTCGTAGACGTTCTCCGCCGACTCCGACGGCTTCCACTCGGTGGCCATGGTGAGCAGGTTGGCGAAGAAGTCGTTCGTCAGCACACCAGGCCGGTCGGTGAGGACGCCGTGCCGGGACTGCCCGTGGTTGGCGTTCAGGGCCCGCATGCCGCCGACCAGGACCGCCATCTCCGGCGGGCTGAGGTTCAGCATGTACGACCGCTCGAGCAGCAGCGTCTCCGGCGCCAGCTTCTCGCCCTCGCGCAGGTAGTTGCGGAACCCGTCGGCCCTCGGCTCCAGTACGGAGAACGACTCCACGTCGGTCTCTTCCTGCGAGGCGTCCGTACGTCCCGGCGCGAACGGCACCGTGACGTCGTGGCCGGCGTTCTTCGCCGCCTGCTCGACCGCCGCGCAACCGCCCAGGACGATCAGGTCGGCCAGCGAGACCTTCTTGCCGCCCGACTGCGAGCTGTTGAAGTCCTGCTGGATCTGCTCGAGAACCGGCAGCACCTTGGACAGCTCGACCGGGCTGTTGACCTCCCAGTCCTTCTGCGGCGCGAGCCGCAGCCGGCCGCCGTTCGCCCCGCCGCGCTTGTCGGTGCCGCGGAAGCTCGCCGCCGCCGACCACGCGGTGGAGACCAGCTGGGAGGTGGACAGGCCGGAGTCGAGGAGCTTGGCCTTGAGGGCGGCGATGTCGTCGGCTCCGACCAGCTCGTGGTCGACCGCGGGCACCGGGTCCTGCCACAGCTGCGGCTCGGCGACCCACGGCCCGAGGTAACGCGAGACCGGGCCCATGTCACGGTGCAGCAGCTTGTACCAGGCCTTGGCGAACGCCAGAGCGAACTCCTCCGGGTTCTCCAGGAACCGGCGCGAGATCCGCTCGTACACCGGGTCGAACCGCAGCGCCAGGTCCGTCGTCAGCATCGTCGGGCGACGCCTCTTCGAGGGGTCGTGCGGGTCCGGGATGGTCGCGTCGGCGTCCTTCGCTACCCACTGGTGCGCCCCGGCCGGGCTCTGTGAGAGCTCCCACTCGAAGTCGAAGAGGTTCTTGAAGAACCCCATGCTCCACTTGGTCGGCGTGCTGGTCCAGACCACCTCGAGACCGCTGGTGATCGCGTCCCCGCCCTTGCCGGTGCCGTAGGTGCTCTTCCACCCCAGGCCCTGCTGCTCGAGGGGCGCCGCCTCCGGCTCGGGGCCGACGCTGTCCGCGGGGCCCGCGCCGTGGGTCTTGCCGAACGAGTGACCGCCGGCGATCAGCGCGACCGTCTCCTCGTCGTTCATCGCCATCCGGCCGAACGTCTCGCGGATGTCCCTGGCGGCCGCGATCGGGTCCGGGTTGCTGTTCGGGCCCTCCGGGTTGACGTAGATCAGGCCCATCTGCACCGCACCCAGCGGGCCGGACAGCTCCCGGTCACCGCTGTAGCGCTCGTCGCCCAGCCAGGCGTCCTCGGGACCCCAGAAGACCTCCTCGGGCGCGTAGATGTCCGCGCGGCCGAAGCCGAAGCCGAACGTCTTGAATCCCATCGACTCCAGCGCGCAGTTGCCCGCGAAGACCAGCAGGTCGGCCCAGGAGATCTTGCGGCCGTACTTCTGCTTCACCGGCCACAGCAGCCGGCGGGCCTTGTCCAGGCTGGCGTTGTCGGGCCAGCTGTTGAGGGGCGCGAACCGCTGGGCACCGGCGCCGCCACCACCCCGGCCGTCGGCGATGCGGTAGGTGCCCGCGGAGTGCCAACTCATCCGGATGAACAGCGGGCCGTAGTGGCCGTAGTCAGCGGGCCACCAGTCCTGCGAGGTCGTCATCACCTCGACGACGTCACGCTTGAGCGCCTCGAGGTCGAGGGTCTTGAACTCCTCCGCGTAGTCGAAGTCCGCGCCCATCGGGCTGGTGCGTTCCGAGTTCGGCGCCAGAACCTTCAGGTCCAGCGCGTCGGGCCACCAGTCCTGGATCGTCCTCGGCCGGTCCGTCTTCGGAGTCGGGGAGGGGATTGCTGGGTTTTCACTCTCGCTGGCATGGTCAGACACGTCTGTCCTTCTCCCGTCTCGCTGTTACTTGGTGCTGGCTGCTTGCTGGTTGCCACTCGCCACACACTCAGGACATCTGCCCCAGTAGATGACCTCGGCCTCGTCGATCTCGTAGCCCGAGTCGTCGGCTGCCGTCAGGCACGGAGTCTCACCCGTCGCGCAGTCGACGTCGGCGATGGCGCCGCACGACCGGCAGACCACGTGGTGGTGGTTGTCGCCGACCCGGGCCTCGTACCGCGCCACCGAGCCGAGCGGCTGGATGCGGCGCACCAGACCCGCGGCGGTGAGCGCGTGGAGCACGTCGTAGACGGCCTGGTGGGAGACGACGCCGAGATTGCTGCGTACGGCACCGATGATCGAGTCGGTGTCGGCGTGGGGAAGGTCGTGCACCGCGGACAACACCGCCACCCGCGGGCGCGTCACCCGAAGGGCGGCCTCGCGGAGGATGCGCTCGAAGTCTGCGGAGTTTGGCACGTCGCCGAGTCTGGCGGATTTTCTTGAATCAATCAAGTATGGCCCGGGCAATTGGGGACTTTCGGCCCAGGCAGTGAAGCCGCCACGCACAGCGACCGGCCGGGGAAAGTCGGTGACTCTCCCGGCCGGTCGGAGTCCTGCTTCGTCAGCTGTCTTCCTGGGGCAGGTGCGCCTTCGCATCCTCGTATGTCCCGTCAGGAGCAGACTTGTCGGTGGTGTAGACGAGGTGCAGTACGCCCGTACTGAACGCCTTCGACGACAGCAGCCGCAGCGGGATCGAGGTGTCCGCGTCCTCGAACAGCCGCGCGCCCTTGCGCACCGCGATCGGGTGGACCAGCAGGTGCAGCTCGTCGATGAGGCCGGCGGCGAGCAGCTGACGTACGACGGCGACCGAACCGCTCATTCCGATCGCATCTCCCGGCTCGTTCTTCAGCGTGGTGACGGCCTCGACCAGATCACCCTTCAGCACCTCGGAGTTACGCCAGGTGAACTCGAGGTCCTGACGGGAGACGACGATCTTGCGTGCGTCACCCAGCTTCTTGGCGAACGGAGCGTCCTCCTCGCCGGCCGCCTCACGGTCCGGCCACGCACCGGCGAAGCTGTCGTAGGTCACCCGGCCGAGCAGGATCGTGTCGGCGGCGCCGAGCTGGGCGTCGACCGCCGCACCCATCTCGTCGTTGAAGTACGGGAAGTGCCAGTCCTGCGGGTTGTCGATGACCCCGTCCAGCGAGATGAACAGACCAGCGGTGAGCTTCCGCATCGAACTACTCCTTGATCAAGGTGTCGCGATAGTGGGGTACGCCAAGTCTGACCGCGCACGCGGCCCCAACTCATCGGCGTTCTGCCCCCTCTTCGAACGAGGGGCAGCAGAATCGACATCACGAACTTCCACAAGCGCCGCGAATTCACGGGGGCCCTTGCCTGCTCGACACTTCGGACGAGGCAGCTACGTCCGGCCCCAGCCGGGGCGCCTACTCGGCTGACTTGAGGTTGGTGAGCATCGCTCGGAGGAGCTCGGCAGCGTCGCCGGCGTCGACGCCATGGGTCAGTTCGGTGGCGACGGCCTCGAAGACCGGCGGCAGCTCGGGGATCAACGCACGCCCGGCAGTGGTGAGCTCGACCACCACCGCGCGACGGTCGGCCGGGTCGGGCGCACGCCGGACGAGCCCCTTGGCTTCCAGCCGGTCGACCAGTCGGGTGATGCCGGCCGTGTCCGTTCCGAGCAGGTCGGCCAGGCGGCGCGGGCTGGACTGCCCGGTGAAGACGTGGACGAGGAGGCCGGCCTGTTGCGACGTCAGTCCGAAAGCGGCGAAGCGCTGGTCCAGGGCGGTGCGTAGTTCGCGGGCGAGCCGGACGATGAGACTCGACGCCTGGACTCCAGGGCTGGGCATGACGCTCCTATTATTTGTCGTGACAGTTACTGTCGCGGCTGCTACCGTACGACACTCAGCGCACAACCGTCGCACACAGACTCGTTCACGCGGAGGATCAGTGAAAACCCCTGCCCTGGAAGCGGAACTTCGGGAGTTCTTCGAGCGGTTCGACTCGAGCGGCGCCGACGTCTTCCACGAACAGTTCCTCAGCCTCGATCCGTCCAGTGCCACCGTCGTGACCCGTGACCAACTGAGGGCCGTCCTTCCCAAGCGGGCCCAGATGTTCGGATCCGTCGGGGCGACCGGCACGCGCTTCCGCGACCTCGCCGCCCGACCACTCGACGACCAGCACATCCTCGTGGAGACGCACTGGGACGTGGAGTTCGCCGACGAGAACGCCGAGCCCCTCACCCTGCACGCCACCTACCTGCTGCGCCGCGCCGACGAGGGGTGGAGCGTCGTCGTGTACCTGAACCACCGAGACATCGGCAGCATCCTCGCCAACCGCGGCCAGGCAGCCGACGCCTGAGCCCTTCCGAAATTCTTCCGCGGAGGAATCGCCCGTCTGACCGGTCCGATTCCTCCGCGGAAGAATCGTAAGGTCAGCTCGAAGTCCCGAGGCCGCGTTCGATGGCCTCGATCAGGCGGGGGCGGAGTTCGGTCGCACCGATCACCGCGTCGACCGAGCCGACCTCGACGGCCCGCTGGATGCTGTGCACCCGGTCGAACCCGGCCGCGACCTCACCCAACTTCTCCGCCCGGACGGCGGTGCGTACCTCCGCCAGCTCCGTCGCCAGCGCGGCGCGTTCGGCACCGACCGCGGCCGACACCCGCGCGGCCAGACTCGACACCCTGGGGTCGGCCGCCGTACGAGCGTCCACCTCGGCTGCGAACACCACCGCGGCCGCGGGCGCACCACCGAGCACCGACGCGAACGAGCCCTCCACCGCCAACACGGTGAGGTTCGGGTTCAGCGCCTTGGAGAACACCACGAACGCCCCGCCGTGATAGCGCGAGATCACCGCGAACACGATCGGTCCGTCGAAGTTGACGACCGCCCGGCCGATCTCCGCGCCGTACTCCAGCTGCAGGTTGCGCATCGAGTCCGGTGACCCGTCGAAGCCGGACAGGTTCGCCAGCACCACCAGGGGCCGGTTGCCGCTGGCCGCGTTGATCGCCCGGGCCACCTTCTTCGACGAACGCGGGAACAGCGTGCCCGAGGTGTAGGTGTCCGGACCGTCGGTGGGCGGGAATCCCCTACGGGGTACGGACTTGGACTCGATCCCGAGCAGGCAGACCGGGTAGCCACCGAGCCGGGCGTCCTGCACCACCGCCGTGTCGGCGTCGGCCATCCCGGCCCAGCGTTCGAGCACCGGGTGGTCCAGGTCGCTGACCGCGCGCATCACCGTACGGATGTCGAACGGCTTCTTACGGCCGGCGTTCGTCTCCGACGAGAAGATGTCCCCGACCGTACGGAAGTCGCTGCCCGGCGCCTCGTGTGGATACGTCGTGACGTCGCGGTCCACCGGGTCGATGGTGTCCCACCGTCGCGGCCCGCGCTCACCCGGGACGACGTAGGTGTGGTCGTAGTGCGACATCAGCACGTCGCGGGCACTCTTGAGGTCCGGCGCCCAGTACTGCGCCTGGCCGTTCGGGCCCATCACCCGGTCGTAGCCACCGATGCCGTAGTTGTCCTCCGCGGAGACCCCGCCGGAGAAGTCCAGCGACTGCTTGCCGGTGAGCACCATCGCGCTGTCCGGCGTCATCACCAGGATGCCCTTGGTGTGCATCAGCATCGTCGCCTCGGCGTTCCAGTACGGCTGCGCGCCGACGTTGATGCCGGCCACGATGACGTTGATCTCCCCGCCGGCCTGGGTGAACTCGACGATCCGCTTGAGTGCCGCGGCGATCCAGTCCATGTTCTCGGTGCCGGAGTCCATCGAGATGCGCGCACCGGCCGACAGCGCGTACCACTCGACCGGCACCCGCATCCGCTCGGCCAGGTCCAGCGCGGCGACGATCCGCGCGCACTCGGCCTCGGCGAGGGCGCCGAGCGCCCTGGTCGGGTCGCCGCTGAGCACCACGCGGGTGACGCCCTCGGGGCAGCGCGAGGTCGGCGTGCTGATCACCCCGACGATGATCGCCGCCTTGTTCAGGCCACGCGGACGGTCGACCGGCACGAGCACGCCGGAGTCGTCCAGGTCGTACTCCACCCCCGAGCCACCGGGGCCGGCCACCATGTCGGTCAGCTCGTACGGGTAGACGGTGTTACGGCGGCGCGAACGCAGGACCTTCTGGGCGTAGTCGTCGAGCGGTTCGAGCCGCTCGGTGGTCCGCTCCTCCACGGAGGTGACCACGCCGGATCCCGGCTGGTAGAAGAAGCGTGCCGTCACCGGCGCGACCGTGCCGTCCGGCCGCTCGACCTGCCCCTGCGCCAGCACCTCCTCGATGCCCGCGCCGACGGTGAGCGGCGCGATGTTGCGCTGCAGCGCGGTCAGCTCCTCGACCTGTACGTCGACGACCGGCCAGATGTGCACCCAGACGTGGTTCATGTCCAGGCGGGCGCCGGCCGTACCCCGTGCGCTGCGGGCCCGGCGGATCGCCTCCAGGCAGTTCGAGATCGCCCGCTCCACGTGCGGCAGGGACGTCACCTGTCCGTCCTCGTCGCGTACGACGGCGAACTGGCGCACCTGGGCCAGCGCGACCAGCCGCTGGTCGGCGTCGTTGTCCCGCGCGACACAGTGGTAGAGCAGTACGCCCTCGGGCGCGTTCAGGCGGTTTATCCGGAAGTCGCGCAGCCGCCAGAGGTTCAGCCGCCGCCCCACCATGGGATGGACGCCGCGTACGTTGTCGTCCTCGGCGACCGAGGTGCCGGCCGGACGGTAGGTGAAGTACTCGACCGCCTTGTCGCCGCCGCGGGCGACCGCGAGGGTGATCCGGCGTACGCCATGACCCAGCGGCAGCGCGGCGACCAGCTCGCGCAGCGCGTCCGCCGCCTCCTGTTGCCCGTCCGGCGTGTCCGGCCCGGAGAGGTAGAGGTCGACGACCGCCTCGTGCCCGGCGGGCCGGGCGACGACCTGGGCGGCGAGAGCCCGGACCAGAGCGCCGTCGGGGTCGGCGAGCTCGGCGACCGTACCGACCGTGCTGACCAGGTGGGTGGGCCGATCGTCGAGTGAGTAGTCGGCCGACGCGAACGGTCTCCCCTCGACGGCCAGCTCGCTCAGGCCGTGGAGTTCGTACTCGCGGTAGTGCCGGCGGATCAGCACCTCGAGCATCGGCTCCCACTCGGCCCAGCCGCGCTCCAGCCGCTGCACGAGGAACCCGACGATCTGCTCGGGGATGGCCGCCAGCGCATCGATCCGCTGCTGCCGGTCGGGCGCGTCCGGGTTGGCCGCCAGCGCATCGACCTCGGCGCCCACGCCGGCCACCACCTCGGCCCGCTCCTCGTCCACCAGCGGCTGGTCGAACCAGCGGAACCGGACGCTGCGCGCCAGGTCACCGACGACCGGGAAGCGCAGCTGGGTGGCGAGCACGAGCCGCTCGAGTACGTCGTGCACGCGTCCGTCCAGCGGGGCCGCCGGCAGCGGCTCGGTGCTCCACGCCTGCAGCAACGCCGTGACCAGCAGCACGTCCGGCCTGGACCGCTGCTGGGCGAGGAAGATGCGGAACACCGCCTCGTCCAGCTCGGGGCTGCGCTCCAGGTCGGTCACGCCGTAGTGCCCGAGCACCCGGGCCAGCCGGACACGGAACGCCTCCGGCAGGCCGCCGCGCTCGGGGTCGAGACTTTGGAGGTACGTGTGGAAGTGCTCGCGCGGGCTGTGCACCCCGTGCTCGGTGTTGATCTCCTCGCCGGCCGGCCGGTTGCGGCTCAGCTCGGCGAAGTCGGCGAACACCTGCAGCAGCTCGATCTCCGCCGACATCGGCGCCTGCCCGGCCGCCGCGAGCTCCGCCCGTGCGGTCAGGTAGCCGGTCAGCATCTCGCCTTGGTCGCGGGCGTCCACGTCGTAGCCGAGCAGCATGCTGCGCAGGTCGGCCAGGCCGCGTTCGGCGCGTTCCTCGGCGGACTTGCGTACGGTCTCGGTGGGCAGGTCCAGGTCGACGGCCGGCACCGCGGCGCCCGGTAGGCCCGCCGGCGCACCCTCCGCCTCCGCCGCTTCGTCGGCGACCGGCTCCAGCCGGACCAGCGGCGCGCTGGTCTCGACCTGGCTCCCGGCGGACACCAACAGCTCACGCACGGTGGCCCGGAACGGCGCGTACAGCACCGTCTCCATCTTCATGCTCTCCAGCACCAGCACCGGTGCGCCGGCCTCGACCTCGGCGCCCAGCGCCACCGGCGTCGCGACGACCAGGGCCGGCGCCGGTGATCGCAGCACCCCGCCCTCGCCCCGGCTCACCCGGTGGGTGACGCCGTCCACCTCGACCAGGTGCACCGGGCCGTGGGTGGCGGTGACCAGCCGGAACGTCCGGCCGTCCACGGTCAGCCGGGCGCCGTAGGTGCCGGACCGCTCCAGCTCGCCGTAGACGACGTGCTGGTCGTCGCCGTTGCCGACGCCGACCCGGAACCGGTGCGGGCCGATCTGCGCGACGGTGACGCGGTAGGCGACGCCGCGCAGCTCCAGGTCGATCGCCCGGCCGACCTCGTGCTGCACCTGCGGCCGGCCGCCGTGCGCGGTCTCCAGCAGCCGTCGGAGCTCGACCTGCTTGGCCTCCTCGTACCCCTCGATCGCCGCCGCGACCAGCCCGACGCCGGAATGGCGGTGCGAGACCAGCCGGCCCTGCCCGCGCACGCGGTCGATCCAGGCGGTGTCCGCGCTCCCGTCGATCACCTCGGGCTGGTCGAGCAGCGCGAGGATGAAGCCCTTGTTGGTGACGCCGCCCTCGATGATCACCGTGGTCGCGCTCACCGCTCGGCGCAGCCGCGCCAGCGCCTCGTCCCGGGTCCGGCCGTAGGCGATGATCTTGGCGATCATCGAGTCGAACTCGGCCGGAATGGTGTCGCCGGCACTGACGCCGGTGTCCACGCGTACCCCGGGCCCGACCGGCAGGTCGAGCAGCGCGATCCGCCCCGGCGAGGGGGCGAAGTCGCGGTCGGGGTCCTCGGCGTTCAGCCGGGCCTCGATCGCGTGCCCCATCTCGGCCGGCCGCTCGCCCTCCAGCCGGGCGCCGGCGGCGATCCGGATCTGGGCCTTCACCAGGTCGAGGTCGGTGGTCAGTTCGGTGACCGGGTGCTCGACCTGCAGCCGGGTGTTGACCTCGAGGAACGACAGCAGCTCGTCCTGCGGGCGGTAGAGGAACTCGACCGTCCCGGCGCCGCGGTAGCCGACCGCGAGCGCGAGCCGCTCGGCCGCAGCCTTCAGCTGGTCGGCCTGCTCCGCGGACAGCACCGGCGAGGAGGACTCCTCGATCACCTTCTGGTTGCGGCGCTGCACCGAGCAGTCGCGCACTCCGAGAGCCCAGGCGGTGCCCTGGCCGTCGGCGATCACCTGCACCTCGACGTGCCGCGCGCCGGTGACCAGCTGCTCGAGGTAGACCACGCCGCTGCCGAACGACCGCTCGGCCTCGTCGCGGGTCCGGTCGTACGCCTGCTTGAGGTCCTCGCCGGACATGATCACCCGGATACCGCGACCGCCGCCGCCCGCAGCCGCCTTGAGCATCAACGGGTAACCGATCCTGTCCGCCGCGTCGAGGGCGGCGTCCAGCGTCTCGACCGGGCCGCCGCTCCAGCGCGAGACCGGAACGCCGACCTCCTCGGCCACCAGCTTGGAGGCGATCTTGTCGCCCAGCCGGCGCATCGCCTCCGGCGTCGGCCCGATGAAGGTGACGCCGAGGCGTTCGCACAGCTCGGCGAACGCCGGGTCCTCGGCGACGAAGCCCCAGCCCACCCATGCGGCGTCGGCCCGGGTGTCCCGGAGGGCGCGTTCGAGGACCGCGTGGTCGACGTAGGGCCGTGCGGACGCCGGGCCCAGCGAGTAGGCGAGGTCGGCCTCGCGTACGAACGTCGCGGTCCGCTCGACGTCGGTGTAGAGCGCCACCGTCTCGATCGGCTCGCCGCCCTCCGCGTTGAGCTCGCGTACGGCGTTGATCAGCCGCATCGCGGCCTCGCCGCGGTTCACCACTGCGATCCGCCTGAACACCGACCGGCCTCCCACACTCCGCCTGCGCTTCACAGCGCCGAACCCGACAGACCCCCGCCACCACGGCACAGGCTTTCAGACCCGGCGAGTTACCGTCGAGTCAACCTGACCCGCGCGGCATTGTCACCGCAGCGTCGGCCGGCTGCCACGTTCCGTGTCCGGGGAAAGGCTCCCCTGCTGGCAGGGGAGGCGCCGCCCACGGATGCAGACCCTACGGTCCACTGTGGACGGGCGGCTCGGGGCCCACCGCGGCCGGCTCGCAGGCGGGCACTCAGCGCGGGTGCACGATCCGATAGATATGGACGCCGTAACCGTCGAACGCGTCGCTGAACCGTCCCCGCGACACCGCGACCGTGCGGTCCTCGGCGACGACCTCGACCCGGGACGCGCCGGCCGCCGCGCCGCCGAGGACGAAGTGGCCCACGGTGGACGCGTCCCGCATGGCCACGGCGAACACGTACGTCACCCCGGTCAGCCGCTTCACCATCGTGTCGATCGGCACCGCGGCGTCGGACCCGGTCACCTCGACGGCTCCCGGCAGCGACGGCCGGTTGAGCACCGGCGCCAGCCGGTGGATCAGCGCGTTCGTCGCCGTGACCGCCGCCAGCATCTGCGGGTCGTGCAGCAGCCTGGCCGCGTCGAACTCGGGCGCGAACCGATGGACGAAGTAGAGGATGCCGCGTGACCCGTGGATCAAGGACATCCACACTTCGGCACGGAACTGGTGGGGCGTGACCTGGTTGTTCCCCGAGATGTTGGTGGTCTCGACGAAGTTCCAGATGATCTTGTCCCGGCCGCACCACGCCCGCAGCCGGTCGAGCCCCTTCGCCACCAGCCACAGCGGGAGACCGTCGGCGACCGGGTAGACGTCGAAGCTCACGATGTCGGCGCCCCCGACGTACTTCGGATAGTCGTCGAGAGACGCGTCCGGGCCGCGGCCGATCCAGTCGTCGTCGGCCACCCCCCGGCCCAGGTTGAGGAGCACCGGCCGGGTTCGGTCCGCGCTCACCATCCGGTGGTACCTGTCCGCGATGACCGCCGGGTCGACCGGCGGACCGTAGCCTCCGCCCGGCAGCGGCTGCGCGTTGTCCGGCTCGTCCATCTGGGTCCAGCCGACGAGCGGGCCGGCGGCCTCGCGGCCCAGGCCGACGTCGTTCTGGTCGGCGAGCACCGACATGCCGTACCCCGCGAGGGTCGTCAACTGCTCCTCGGTCGGCCCCTGCCACAGGCCGACGTAGAGGTTGATGCCCGCCTGTTGGTACTGCGGAGCCAGTGCCGGGTCCTGCAGCCATACCCCGATCGGGAAGTACGCCGGATCAGGCCGTGGGCACGGGCCGTTCTCCCAACGGGCGTAGGGATCCGGCGCCATCGGGCCGCCGCGTTCGGTGGGCGACGTGGGCGACGTGGGCGCCCCGGCCATGCCTGCGGTGCGTGCCGACGCCACCGGCGCCACACCCGAGGCGATGGCCGTCCCCGCGGCCAGCGTGAGGAACCTCCGCCGCGACGTTCCACGGTCGTCTGCCATGCCGAGCCTCCCAGAGCCTGCCGGAGCCTGCCGGAGCCACTCGCCGAGCGTGCCTGGACCTGCCCGTCGGCGCATCCCTCCACAATGCGCGCCGACCGCTCCGCCGTCTCCGAGTCTGCCCACATCCGGTCGCGTTCGCCCCCCGGTCAGAAGGAGTGGCGTACGGCGAGAGTGCGGGCCACCCGCTCCTCGTCGTACTCCTCGCCCAGCCAGTCGAACAGCCCGCGCAGCACCGAGGGATCCCTGACGTAGTCGTCGTAGTGCACGTTGTAACCGCGTTCGCCCCGCTTCTCGACCGCCTGCCGCAGCCGCCCCTCCAGGATGGCGAGGTCGGCCAGGGCGTTCGGCGAGTCCGCCACCCACCTGCTCTTGGCGACGTCGGAGAGGTTCCTGGTGTTCAGGACGAACCGCGCGCCCGGGAAGAGCGTCTCCACGAAGCTCAGGTAGTCGTCCGGAGGTGACTGCCACCAGCGGATCTCCTTGAAGCCGGACACGCGGGTCCCGGGCTCCGGGCGCAGCAGCGTCTCCGACACGAGTTGGCGCATGCGGGCGGCGGCGACTCCGGGCGGATAGTTCTCGATGCCGTACCACGGGTGACGGGGCGTCAACGACTCCTCCCCGGACCACTTCACCCGAGCCTCGAGGGCCGCGGAGTGGTACTCGAACAGCCGGTGCAGGCCCCCGCCGTTCTCCCCGCGGATGCAGTACCCCGGGGTTCCGTCGAGCAGGGACATCAGCAGGGTCGATCCCGAACGGCCGTACGTCACGACGAACAGGTACTGCAGATCGGTCCGGCCTTCCGAGGTCCGGTCCGTGCCCTCGGCAGCCCTGCCGTTCTCGGCGGCCCTGCCGTTCTCGGCGGCCCTGCCGTTCTCGGCGGCCCCGCCCCGCACCGCGTCCAGTTCCAGGCTCAGCCGGGCGACCTCTGTACGCAGCCGGTCGTTCTGGCCGCGCAACACGTCCCGGTGATGGACGAGCCGGCCCAGAACGGGGACCGCGGTGGTCGCGACCGTCCGCAGAAAGCTACTGCCCATTTGTGTGACGGCCCCTCACCTCAACGTGACTCCGGCGGGATCAACTGTCCCGTCCGTCCTCCTACCCGGGCGAGGGGCCACTGGACCTGCCGCCGCGGGGACGGCACGATAGGCCATTCGGCGAGAGCCGTGACCCAGACCACCGTCGGCCGGACACGCAACGTGTCCACATCACGCCCAGGAATCTGCCGTGAAGCACATCCTCATCCGCTCGGGCAAGAGCCCGCATCGTGTCGCCACGCCGGCCGAGTTCCTGCACCAGGACCTGATCGGCACCAACACGGGCAATCTGCTGTTCAGCGATTCGGTCCACAAGATGCTGGCGGTGCCGGACACCACGGTGACGTCCAACGGCATCCGTACCGACATCTCCCCCGAGCGCGCCGCCGAGATCAACGAGCGCTACGACGTTTTCGTCGTACCCCTCGCCAACGCCTTCCGTCCCACCTTCCACGCCTCGCTCGACCGGCTGACCAGGCTGATCGAACAGCTCACCATCCCGGTGGTCGTGGTCGGCGTCGGAGCCCAGGTCGGCGAGGACTACGCGACCGACTCGCTGGCACCGATGAACGAGTCCGTACGACGGTTCGCCGCGGCGGTTCTGGACCGCTCCGCGTCCATCGGGGTACGCGGTGAGCTGACCGCGCGTTACCTGAAGGGGCTCGGCTTCGCGGACGTGGACATCATCGGCTGCCCGTCGATGTTCCTGTACGGCGACACGTTCCCCGAGATCCGGGCCACCGAGCTCGACGGGGGTTCGCGGATCGCGGTCAACCTCTCGCCCGACGCCATCCCGGTCGGCGACGTCGCGGGTATCGCCCGGAACGTCTGGCAGAGCTATACGCACCTGACGTACTACGCACAGAACACCGCCGACGGCGAGCTGCTGCTGTGGGGCGACACCACGCCGGAGTCGGGCGTCGCGGACGACTTCCCCCTGCACCTGACCCACCGCCTCCTGTGCGAGAACAAGATGCGTCTGCCGCTGGACCCGGCGACCTGGATCCGGGAGCTCCGCGAGTACGACTTCGCGTTCGGCACCCGCATCCACGGCAACGTCGCGGCCCTGCTGGCGGGTACCCCCGCGGTCGTCCTCACCCACGACTCGCGCACCCTGGAGCTGTGCCGGTACTTCGACCTGCCGAACCGGCCCCTCGCCGGGCTGCCCGCCGATACCGACCCGCGTGAGCTGTACGAGAACGCCGACTTCTCCGCGATGCTGAAGGGCCACGCCGAGCGGTTCGACCGTGTCGCCGCCTTCCTCGACCGCAACGACCTGCGCAACACCTACACCCACGGCGACCGGGGCGCGGTCTTCGACGCCGAGCTGTCCGCTCTCGACCTGCCCGCGTCCATCTCGGTCTGGGATGGCAGCGACGACGGCAACCTGCGTTACCGCATCAGCCGGCTGCGCGAACTGGGCGCGGCGACCGACGCCAGAACCCGGGAGAACGACCGGAAGCTGCGTGGCCGGGTGGCCGCCGCCGAACGCCGCGAGGCCGAGGCCGAGCGGCAGCTCACGACGCTCCGCAAGGAACTCGCGGCGACCCGGAAGCAGCTGGCCGCCCTCGATCGCCGGACGAAGGGGATCGAGAAGCGGGTGATGGTCCGCCTCGGCCCCGCCCTCCGCCGCCGGATTCGCCACCTCAGCCGACGCGACTCGTGACGGGGCTCCGGAGCCGGGGACCTACGGGCGCCGGTGGAGGAGCTCCTCGACGAGTTCGGCGCCGGCCGCGGCCCCGCCACCGGAGCCGAAGCCGGCACCGAGCGCCCTGGCATGGTCACGCGCGGACGGGTCGGACAGCATGCGCTCGACGGCGGCCCGGAGCTCACCGGCCGGGACCGGACGGTGGGACAGGTTCTGGCGCAGCACCACGGCCGCTCCGCGCTCGGCGATGGTCTGCCCGACGACGAGCTGTTCGACCTGCTGCGGGACGACCACCAGCGGCACGGCGTACGCCAGTGCCTCCAACGCGCTGTTCATCCCGCCGTGGGTGACGAAGACGGCCGCCCTGCGCAGAATCTCCAACTGGGGAACGGTCGTGCGGACCAGCGTGTTGGCCGGTGGCGTACCGAGCTCACCGGGATCGGTGGAGTGGCCGACGGCCAGGACGACCCGCGCGGGGAGGTCGGCGAGCGCGGTGAAGCACGTACGGAAGAACTCACCGGTGCCGGCGTGCAAGGTGCCCAGCGAGACCAGGACCACGGGGTCGGGACCGTCCACGTGTGCGGCGAGTTCGGTATCCAGCTCGCCTACGCGCAGGTCCGGGTTGACGGTGGGCCCGAGGAAGTGACAGCGCTCGTCCAGACGGGAGTTGGCCGGCTGGATCTCGCGCGGGATCGGGAACAACGTCAGGTCACCGGACATCGGCAGCATCGGCGTACTCGGCACGGCCCCGTTACCGAAGCGCCGCAGCACCCGTCGCCGCGCGCGGACCGCCTGGGGGAAGTCGGGCAGCATCAGCCGCAGGGTGTACGCCCATTCGCCGGCTGTCAGGCCCCTGAAGTCCGCCGGCCCGAGCAGCATGGTCGTCATGAACGAGATCGTCGGCAGGTCGAGGCCGGCGGCGGTCACCCGCCCCCACAGGGCGTTGGAGTCGTACGCCACCGCGTCCGGGCGTTCCCGCGCGAACTCCTCCCGCAGGAACGGCACCAGCGCCAGAGTCGCCTCCAGCACCTTCGCGACCACCCGGACGGAGCTGCCGGACTGCGTGGCGGCGGCGATGTCGCGGGAGCTGATCGCGCCGTCCGGATAGGCCCGGAACTTCGCACCGGCGCGCTCCACCGCGTCCGCGAACTCGCCGGTGGAGTAGTACGTCACGTCGACACCCCGGCCGACGAGTTCGCGGACCAACGGCAGGCTGGGGTTGACGTGCCCGGAGGCGGGCATCCCCGTCATCACGATGTGGCTCATCGGTCTCCGCTCCCTGACGCAGCCCTCAGCGACGTCCACCGGTGACGTGCACAGGCAAACGCTAGCGCTGTGCGGCCGGGTCGTAGAAGACCTCGAGCTCGGCGATCGAGGTGAAGTGTGCGGGTCCGCCCGGCCGCCCGACGAGCCGGATCCCGTCTCCCCACGTCGGTGTGAACGTCAGCGTGTAGGCCTGGTACGACCCGGCGCTGTCGTCGTACGGGTAGTCGGGGGTGATCCGCAGACCTCGTACGTCGGTCCACCTGTGCTCGCGACGGACCTGCACCCGCAGCCCGCCGTCGGCCGCGTCGAACCAGCCGCCGTCGGGGAACATCGTTCCCGTGGTGTAGACGAGCCGGTTCAGGTGGTAGGCCCGCGGCCAGATGTAGCCCCACCGGTCGGCCTCCTTCGCCGAGCCGTCCCAGCTGTCCTCACCGAGGTCGGTCCGACCGTCGTTGAGGTAGTGCGACCTGCCGTAGTGGCAGGTCTTGTCGACCACCACGGTGCCGGGTGCCGTGCGGACGAGGTTGCCGGCCGGGTCGGGTGGTTTCGCCGGTGAGGTCCGGTGGTAGGGCTCCAGGCTGAGCCGGCGCAGGGAGAAGTTGTAGTTGTTGCGCGGGTGCCCGGTGCCGACGAACCAGTTCGACTGGACCCACAGCTGCCGGCCGTCCGCCGAGACGAACTTCGACGGCGCCACGGTGGCGTACCCGCCGTTCTTCGGTCCGGGCGTTCCGGGTTCGGATCCCCACCACGGATAGGGGCCGAAGTCCTTGTGCTGGAACAGTTTCCACGGTCCCCACGGCGCCGGCGCCTCGTAGAACTCGTAGGTGTACTCGGTCCATGACAGGTACAGAAAGCGTTTCAGGCCAGGGTTGTAGACCACACAGCCCTGGGACAACACGCTGTTGCCGTCCTCGGTCACCGCGCCGGGATACACGCGCCGTTCGTCGTGCAGCACCGCCACCCGGTCGCCGAGCTCCCTGCTCCACGTCGGCCTGCCGCCGCGCACACCCGCGAAGAACTGCCACGTCGACCGGTCCAGGATCGACCCGATCGGGGCTCGCGCCAGCCATAGGTCGAGCGGGTCGTCGACGATGCCGCTGAACGAGTCGCGCCAGTTGTTGTCCAGGCCGTACGCGTAGACGTAACCGGCGTCGGCTCGGCCGAGCATCGACGACCGGGAGTTGCTCTGCCCGAAGTCGCAGAAGAACACCGTGGTGAAGATGTGGTCGGTGAACATCGGCTCCGACGTGGGCTGCCACGTGCGGCCGTAGTCGGTCGAGCGGACGATCGTCGCCGCCGGCGCCTCGTTGAAAGCATGTGGGTTGCCGGGTGCGCCCGGATCCGGCGGCCGGCGCAGGTCCTGCACGGCGAGGTACAGCTCGTCCCTACCGTCACCGTTGCCGTCGACGGCCACCATCCCGGTCGGCTTGCGGTTGAAGTTCGCGGGATCGGACCAGATGCGGACGATGTCGTCGCCGGCCGTCAGCCGTACGCCGGACAGGCCGGTCTCGGGGGTGCCGTCGATGCGGTTGACCACGATGTCGGACCACGCCTCGTCGGAGAAGCCGCGACCGTCGCCGTTGGCCGTATAGAGGGCGCCGTCGTCGGCCCAGGCCGTCGGCCACAGGTCTCCGTCGCTCTCGGTGTCGAGCTCGTCGGCGTACGGCACGGAGGAGGTCGCGAAGAACCTGCTGTCGACCTCGACCAGCGCGGCGGCGGGAGAGGCTGCGAAGGCTGGCAAGAAGGGCGCGGCCGCCCCGGTCACCCCGGTCGCCGCGAGTGTCGACGCGCCACCCAGTAACAGGCCCCGCCGGGACACGCGCGCCGACCGTCGCGAGGCGGCGTCGGCCGCCGGACCGTCGTCGTGCTGGGCGTCGGACATGGCGGATCGCCCTCCTGTACTGGCGGTTGGGGTGCGCGGCGGGTCAGGTGTGCTCGGAGGGGTTCTCCCAGTAGTACGCCTCCGGGTCGTAGACGGCGGGCGTCGGGTGGGACCAGGTGTTGGCCAGCCCGCCGTAGGCGAGTTCGTCCTGGCTGGGGACGTTGCGCAGGTCCTGGTGGACGACCAGCGGTGTCGGGAAGTTGGCCACCGAGCACTGGAAGAACGGGCCTTCCTCCACGTGGATCCTGATCATGTCCCACACGGTCCTGGTCCGCTTCAGGGCCTCGGGCTCCGCCAACGCCTTCGCCAGTCCCTGCCACAGCCGGTCGACCGGCCCGCCCTTGTCGGGTTCGAGGCGGGGAGGCGTGCGCTTCCACGGGCTGACGTCGGCCTCGGCGTGCTCGGCCGAGGTACCCCTGGCCTTCCACCACTGGGCCTGCAGCGGCGCCCACACGCTCGGCTCGGTCGAGCAGAACCAGTAGTACAGAACGAGATGGTCGTGCAGGGTGGTGAGTCCCCAGCCACCCTGTGACATCAGCTCGCCGCGTTCCCACTGTTCCCCGAACACCGTCGGCGGGCGCGGGTCGAGCTTGACCGAGACGCCGATCTTCTCCCAGTCGCGTTTCAGCATCTGGTTGTAGGTGACGCTTTCCTCGGTGGTGTCCGCGGAGTAACTGACGACGATGGCCAGCTTGTCGCCGCCGGGCAGGTTGCGCATGCCGTCGCCGTCGGAGTCGACCACGCCGAGCTTGTCCAGCATCCGCTTGGCCCTGTCCGGGTCGTAGGCCGCGTAGCTGTCCTTCCAGGCCTTGTACATCTTCGGCCCGTCCGGCGGGGTGTGATACTCGATCGACTGCGTACTGTGCGTCCCGGTCGTGATCTGCCCGGTGTTGAAGTACAACGTCTTGCGTACGTCCTCGCGGTTGTGCGCGAGCGAGAGGGCCTGCCGGAACTCCGGAGTGCGGATCAGCTTCCGCATCTGCTCGTCCGGGTAGTCGAAGTTGAAGAAGAACGCCGGCGTGCCGCCGGTTCCGGTGTTCCACAGGAGCACCCTGGTCCTGCTCTTCGCCGCCGAGCGCTTCAACCCACTGACGTCGGACAGGAGGAGCGGTACGGAAGCACCCCAGGTGCCGGCGTAGTCCGCTTGGCCGTTCTGCACCTGCAGCTTGCCGACCTGCGGGTCCTGGAACAACGGCATGCTGAGAACGTCGATGTACGGAAGCTGGTTGCCCTCGGTGTCGACGCACCAGTAGTAGGGGTTGCGTTCCCAGGTGACCCGCACACCCTCACGGTAGGAACGCAGCTTCCATCCGGTCAGGGTCGGGCAGTCGGGGTTTATCGCGTAGTTCATCTTCTCGGCGTGCTGGTTCGCCCAGTCCTCGCCCACCTTGGAGTTGTAGGTGGCGTGGAACTGCTTCAGATAGTGCTTGGGCTGGAACCACCCGTCCCACTGGACGTACCGCGCCAACTGGAAGATGACCACCGGGCTCGGCGCGTTGAAGTCCATGACGAGCGTGTACCCGTCCGGCGCCGACAGCTTCATCGGTGTGCCCTTGCTGGAACGCCCGCTGTCCGGCGCCTCCGCCGGATAGTCGTCGTTCAGCACAAGGTCCTTCCACCAGTACATCGCGTCGGCGGCGGTCAGCGGTGCGCCGTCGGACCAGCGCACACCCTTGCGCAGGTGGAGTGTCCACTGCGACGCGTCGTCGTTGGACTCCCAGGACTCCACCAGTCCGGGTCCGAGATCCTGGGAGTCGTTGAGCCACCGCAGTGGCGCGTGCCCGTACATCAGGGTGGTCGGTGAGAACGTCGTGGACGCCGACGCCGGCATGCGCAGCGTTCCGCCGTACTTTCCGGTCCGCAGCCAACGGTGCGGCACGACGTACGGCCGGCCTGGAACGCGCTTGCCGACCGGTGGCAGTTCACCGGCCTTGACCCGCCTCGTCAGGGCCGGCGCCTCGTGCAGTTGCTTCGGTGCTGCCAGTGGTTTCGCCGGGGAGCCCTTGCGGTTGGCGGACTTCGGACTTACCGAAGGCTTTCCGCCGGCGTTCGTCGAGGATCCGGAGCAGGCGGCGATCGTCGTGGTCACCGCGGCGAGTGCGGAACCGATCAGGAGCCGACGCCGGCCGATGTTTCCACTGCGCTCATCGAGTGTGTCCACGGTCGGCCCTTCGCGATATGGGTACGAGAACTCCCGGGGGTTCCGACGTGGAACGACCGTCGGCTCCCCGCAACGCGTGGCCCGGGACGGGAACGCATGGCCAGAACTGTTCAGAGCTGTTCAGAGCTGTTCAGAGCTGTTGGAACAAGATGAAGCAGCGATCTTGCGTTGAGTCGGCAACGTAACCGCAAAGTCGCGGACCGTCAACGACACTGCACCGCCACTGGCAGCATCCGGTCAGTCGGTGTCCGTCTGTCTTGCCTGCACTCCCTAGGGTTCCTGGCCATGACCGACTCCGCGGACCCGTCGACGACCAACCCGGTCGACCTCGACGCTCTGGCCGGGGCCAGCGTGCGCCTCAGGGAGCTGCACGAAGCCGACCTGGCGTCTCTGTGCGCCTGGTGGGCCGACCCGCGAATCGTGCCGTTCCAGGTCGCCGGGCCGCCGCACCTTCGCCCATCCGACGGCGTACGGGAGATGTTCCGCACCTGGAGTGCGAACGACGGCCTCGACTGCGGTTTCAGCATCGTGGCCAAGGACTCCGGCGAACTCCTCGGACACGGCGCGCTGTTCCAGACGCAGCCGAAGGACCGCTGCGCAACCCTCGGGATCTTCCTCGGCCCCGACCACCACGGCCAGGGCTTCGGCACGGACGCGGTGCGGGTGTTGGTGCGGTACGGCTTCGCCCAGCTGGGACTGCACCGCATCCAGCTTGAGGTCTTCGCCTTCAACCAGCCGGCGATCGCCAGCTACCGCAAGGTCGGATTCGTCGAGGAGGGACGGCGGCGTTCGGCGGTGTACCGTAACGGCGCATGGCACGACGAGGTGCTCATGGGCATGCTCCGTACGGAGTGGCCGGGCCAGGGCATGTCGTAGGTCGTCTGCCAGCGCCCACAGGCCAACCGAGGAGCCCGGCCGCACGTCGGAAGGGATGAGTGCGCGTGTCCGACCGGCCGAACATCGTGTTGATCGTGGGTGAGGACATCGGCCGGATCGCCGGTTGCTACGGCGACGACTACGTGCGTACGCCCAACCTCGACCGGCTGGCCGCACGCGGATGTCGTTACGACGAGGCGTACTCCACCTATCCCGTCTGCGCCCCGTCCCGGTCGACGATGGTCACCGGGCAGTATCCGATGAGGATCGGCACGCACCAGATGCGGTCCACGCTGGTGCACCCGCCGCGGTTGTTCACCCACGAGCTCCGCGACGCGGGCTACCACGTGAGCTGGCCGACCAAACTGGACTTCAACTTCGAGCCGTCGAGTGACTGGCGTGACGACGACGAGCCGTGGGTGGACAGGTTGCGGGCGGGCGCCATGCCGCGCCAACCCTGGTTCGCGTACGTCAACCTCGCGATCACCCACGAGTCGTCCATGTGGCCGGATGCGGGCGAGTACGCCGACCGCGAGGGCCTGGAACACTGGGACCCGCGCAAGCCACGCCCGCCGCGCGTCACCGAGCCGGCGGACGTGCCGGTGCCGTCGTACCTCCCGGACACGCCCGTCGTGCGCGGCGACATCGCCCGGCACGCCGACAACATCGCCGAACTCGACCGGCAGGTCGGGCAGATCCTCGACGCGCTGGACGCCTCCGGGCAGGCCGGCAACACCGTCGTGATGTTCCTGGCCGACCACGGGCGCGGCCTGCCGCGCGAGAAGCGCTGGCCCTACAGCACGGGCATCCACATGCCGCTGCTGGTCAGCTGGCCCGGCGTCGTCGAGCCCGGCAGTGTCAGCGACCGGCTGGTGTCCTGGGTCGATCTCGCGCCGACGTTCTGCTCGATCGCGGGCGCGCCGATCCCTGCCTACTACGACGGTGCGGCGTTCCTCGGTGCCGCCGAAGCCCCGCCGCGCGACCGGGTGTTCGCCGGGCGCGACCGGATGGACGAGTCGTTCGACCGGGTGCGGGTCGTCCGCGATCGGCGCTACCACTACGTGCGCAACTTCTACCCGCAGATTCCGTACTGTCAACGCAACCTTTACATGGAGAACATGCCGACGATGCAGGAGCTCCGCCGGCTCAACGCGGCCGGGGAGCTCCACGGCACCGCTGCGATCTTCATGCCGCCGCGCAAACCCGCAGAGGAGTTGTACGACGTGCGCACGGATCCGGAGTGCGTGCACGATCTGGCGGGCGATCCGGACCACGCCGACGTACGCGCCCGGATGGCCGCCGAGCTGGACCGCTTCCTCGCCGACATCGACGACCTGGGCGCGTATCCCGAGCGCGACCTGGTGGCGAAGGGTCTGGTCGCCGACCGGATCGAGGAGTTCCGCGCCCGGCTCGCCCCACTGCCGCCGGAGTTCCAGCGGGGCTACCCGTTGGCCGTCTTCGAACCGGCCGACCTGCCGCACGCCGAAGCCAACACCGAAGCCGGCGGCGTCTGACCGCCGGCTTCGGTCCACCCGTTAGTCGAGGGTCCGCTTCAGCAGGTCGAAGAACACGTCGCCGCGTACGATCTCGAAGCGGTCGTCGAGGGATTCGGCGAGCTTCACCACCTCGGTCGGCGTCCAGTTCCAGGCCTGGATGGCGCCTGCCACGAAGCGGGGTGCGTCACCGTCCCAGTCGGCGACGTGGTCGTACAGCCCCTTGTGGTAGTCGGCGACGTCGGCGAACCGCGCGAAGTCACCGACCACCGGGATGCCGCCGGGCGTGGTGATCTGGTTGCCACGTTCCCAGCCGAGGACGATGCCGAGGGCAGGCGTGTTGTCGTGGTAGGAGGCGCCCACTCGCTCGTCGGGCGGAGCGGGCGGGCCGTCGACGATGTTGAAGCAGGAGATGACGTTCAGCCCGGTGGCGCGCATGTAGCGGCCGGTCATCTTCGTGAAGTAGTCCAGCTTGTCCGCCGGCCACAGCGAGGGGTAGGTGTAGCCCGCGCCGGACGGGCCGGCGATCAGCAGGTCGTTGCGGGTCGCCGTCCGCTGGTAGTACGCGTAGATCGCCGGGCCGACGTCGGCCAGCAGCGGGTCGATCGTCCAGTTCGTGGGAACGGTTCCACGGTCGTCGTTGTCCCAGATGTCGCGCATCCGGTGCTGGCAGTACTGGATGTTGTCGCCCTCGCCGACGGTGAACGACAGGTAGATCTTCTTCTTCAGCCGTGGGGTGCTGCGCCGCGGCGGGGTGGGCCGGATCGTCGCGCGGGCACCGGAGAAGACCGTGCCGTTCTGGTAGAAGTCGGCGGCGAGCACCTCCAGGCCCTGCTCGGAGGCGATGCCGACCCCGCCGTGCTCACCGGCCACCGCGCCGTTGAACCAGCCGAGGTACGGCGTGGTCGGTTCCACCATGCCGAAAATCTCGGCCAGCAGGTCGCCCGAGGCGCCCTCGGGCGGCAGCCAGGCCACCATCGCCTTCGTACCGACGATGTAGTCGCGGAGGTTCGGGAACACCTCGACACGGGTCGGGGCCTGGTCGGTGGCGGTGACGAGGTACTGGTTCCACATGTCGACCTTGGCGGTCAGCGTGGTCGTACCCGCGGGCGGTGCGAAGTGGTAGATGAAGTACGACCCGCCGTCGCAGAAGCGGTGCCCGTCGGCGACCGCGGACCCGTCCGCGTCGAAGATGTAGGGCGTCTCCGCGTCGGTGGCGGTCTCGAAGTCGGCGATCTGCTTGCCGTCGGCGAGGATCGTGATGTGCTGCACCGACGGCCCCCAGCCGTCGTTGCCGAACGAGTCCTGGAAGCGCAGGTAAACGCCCTCACCACCCAGCACCGGTGACAGGTCGAGTTCGTAGACCTTGCGGTTGGAGTTGTCGCGCACCGGGTTGGTCTCGCGGGCGAGCTGGGTCCACTTCACGCCGGGCACCGCGGCCGTGCGGGTCGGCGGTACGCCGGTGAGGAGCCGGTGGGTGCACTGCGGCCACAGGTGCTCGACCTGCCAGCGGTAGGTCTCCAGCGGGTCATCGGTGAACCGGCCGCGCAGGTCCTCCACGATCGGCAGGTCGTACTTCTCGGCCTGTTCGGGGCTCGCGATGACGGCGTTCTTCAGCCCGGCCAAGGTGGTGGCGACGTTGATGCTGTCCGGGACGTCGCGGTCGTAGACGATGGCGCCGCTGATCTCCGACCGGTACGCCGCGACGAGGCTCATCGGGTCGTCATGTCGTGTCGTCGGCAGGCCGAGGGTGGCGAGCCAGGCGGCGTCACTGCTGTTGTCGACGAGGAAGTACACCCGGGGACGTACGCGGTTGACGACGCCCTGCAGCGTGTTGAGGAGCGCCTGGTCGTCGCCCGAAAGCTTCTGGACGGCGGCGACGTCGAGGTGCTTCGGCTGCGGGAAGGTCGGCAGCACCTGGTTGGCGGGCCAGACGAGGCTGGGGTTCTTCGCCGCCTCTCTCGCGGTCAGGGCGGCCGGCGCGGGCTGCATGCTGATCGGCGCGGCGCCGGCTGTGGCCGTACCCGCCCATTGGGTGAAGGCAGCGGCGCCGGCAAGGCCGCCGGACAGCGTGAGGAAGCGACGACGAGACACCATGGCTTGGCGATTCCCTCCGTAGACGGCTCGGGCCACCGGCGACTCGGCCCCGTCGCAACGTAAAGATCACGAAGCGTGGTGTCGAGCGCCCTGGCCTGACCTGGACGGCCGGTGTTCCGCACGTTCGCATGCGGACGCTGAGAAAGCTGTCATTCGCCTCCAGTGCTACCGCGACCGTGAAAACCTCCGATTGCTCTCGATCGCAGGCCAAAAAGCTGCCGTGGGATACAGCGGTTTCCGTCAGGCGTAAGGGTTATGTCAATCAGGTCGAAATGCTCCGCTGCCAGGTTCGCCAACCGCGCTCGTACACGACACCCACGGCAGCCGATCGCAACAGGGCAGGTCTGATGCGATGAGCCCGTCGAGAGTGCTGATCGACGCGTCAAACCTTCATCACGGCGGCGGACTTCAGGTGGCGACGTCGTTTCTCAGCGAGTTGGCTGCGCTTCGCGCCGACCCCGGCGAGGTCGCCGCCTGTCCGTGGCTGAGAGATGTCGACATCGAAGTGTCCCCTGCCGTGTCGGCGAACCTGGCCGACGCCGGCGTGGAGTTGCCGCTACGTGTGGTGCGCCCTCGCGGTCCCGCCCGCCTGTCCAGTTGGGTGCCGAACCGCTCTCGGGCCGAGGTGTCGTTCGTCGTACTCGGGCCGGAGTACTTCGCGGCCCGCGCGCGCCGCCGGATCGTGGGGTACGCCGACGTGACGTCCGTTTACCCCCGGCCGGCGGGCGTTCCTCCACACTCACGCGGGAGCAGGATCAAGTGGGCCGCACGTGGGATCGTCTCGCGGCGACTGCTGAAGCGCGCCGATCGGGTCGTTGTGGAGACCGAGGCCTTCGCCGACGCCACGCGCAGGCGCATTCCTGCCTTGTCGGCGCCTGTCGACGTGGTGCCGAACTGTGTCAACCGGACGCTGCTCGAGCAGTGTCCGGTGCCACGCAGCACCACGGGCGTTCGAACCCGACTGCTGTATGTCGCCCGGGCCTACGCACACAAGAACCACGAACTGCTGGGCCAGGTGGGCGAGGAGCTCACCCGGCGCGGTCAGGATGTCGAGTTCGCCGTGACCCTGAGCGAGGAGGAGTGGAAGGCGCGGACCCTCAGGTTCCGGTGCCACTGCGTCAACCTGGGCCCGCTGCCCGTCTCGGGACTGGCGAAGGCGTACGCCCAAGCTGATGCCGTGGTGTTCCCCAGTCTGCTCGAGGCGTTCTCGGCCGCGCCGGTCGAGGGAGTCGCGGCCGGCAGGGTGGTGTTCGCCTCGGACCGCGACTTCGTTCGTACGACGTGCGGCGACGCGGTGGTCTACGCCGATCCCCTCGACCCCGACGACTGGGCGGACCGGATCGAGGAATGGTTGCGCAGTCCCGAGGCGGTGGAGGCGACGATCCGTGAGGCGGCGCAGGCCATGCTCGACTCCATGTCCGGCCCAGGCGAGCGGGCTCGCGAATACGTGCGGATCATCGACGAGGAGTTCCGTCGTGCCCGATGATCGCCTTCTCGTCGTGAACAACGCACCCGCTTACGACACGATCCACTGCAGGCACGTCTTCGTCGACGCCGAACCGAACGACGCTCGTGGTCGTTCGTGCTCTCCAACGGGCCCGGACGCGTGAAACTCACCAGACTGACCAGGTCCTCCGCCGCCCGTGCGGTGGTCGGCACGGGCGCGGTCAACATGCTGTCGATGCTCCTCGGGATCGTGAGTGGCGTCATCACCGCCCGGGGGCTCGGTCCCGAGGACCGTGGGGTGCTCATATCCCTTCTGGTGTGGTCCGCCACAGTGGGATCACTGTCACTGACCGGCATCGACGAGGCGGTGATCTTCCACGCGGGTGGTTCGTCGAGTCGTGCGTGGGCACTCAGGTCGGCGGTGGCGCGCGATGCCGCCGTACAGAGTGCTCTCGGGTGCTTGGTGCTGCTGGGGTCCGCCTGCTACATCGTGCGGCCCCACGACGTGGCCACCTGGTTGTCGGTCGTCGCGACGACGGCAGTCGTTCCGCTGAACACGTTCACCCTCCTCAGCATCGTCCCCCTGCGTGCCGGCCAGCGTATGAAGGCGTGGAACTCGGTGCGTCTCACGCAGCCGGTTGTCTATGCCTTCGGCGCTGCGGTGCTTTGGGCAGCCGGTCAGCTCACCATCCTGTCCGCGCTCGCCGCGAACCTGATCGGTGGACTTCTGCTGTCGCTGTTCCTTGTGGCGCTGGCCCGGCGCGGTGGTCGAGCCCCACTCGCGCCGGGCGAGCGGCGCGCGACGACCTACTTCGGGCGAAGACTCGTCCTCGCGACGCTGCCGCAGCGGATAGGTCCACGCCTGGACCAGTTGCTGCTTGGCCTGCTCTTCGCTCCGGCCGTCCTCGGCGTCTATTCGGTCGCGATCTCCATTGCGGCGGTCGTGCTCATGATCGGCACCAGCCTCGACCAGGTGCTCTTTCCACGGTTCAGCGCGGGGCACTTCTCCCGACCGGACCTGGCGAACGCCGTCGTGGCCGGCATGGGTGCCGGGCTCGCTGCATCCCTTGTCATAGCCGCCATGGCTCGCCCCATGATCGAACTCCTGTACGGCCGGGACTTTCTGGGGGCGGCGGAGCCACTGACGATCCTGCTTCTCGCAGCGGTCGTGCGAATCGGAGCGAACTGCCTCGGCGCGGCCCTGAAGGCGTCGGGCACGCTGCGCGCGTATGCCTGGGCGCAGATTGCCGGCGTTCTCACCCTCGCAGGCGTCTTCCCCCTGGCTGTCGGCCTCGGGGGAGTCGGAGCGGCCATCGCGTCTCTGGCAGGAGCGTTGGTCACGTTCCTGGTGTCGTGGGGCGCGGTCGCGACGATCCAGAGCACCGGTCCAGCCCTCCGTGTACCCGTAGAGACGGACTACGTATGAGCTTCTCGCTGTCAACAGCGCTGCTGGTCGATTCCGCCGTGGTCGCCGCGTGCGCCGCGGGCTTCTTCAGGAATCGCCATCGCCGGCATTCCCATCCGGCATTCATCTATCTGATCTTCCATGTAATGCTCTTCACCTTTCGCGGTTGGGCCATCCGTCAGGGCAGCCCCACATTCTCGGAGCTGAGCGAAGCCGAGGTCGTACGTGCGTTGCTCGCAGCGGACGTCTTCTTGTTGTCGGCCACCTTCGGATGGCTGATGCCGACGCCTGCGAAGTGGAGCGAAACACCTACATCGCCTCGCGAACTCCGACCGGCGGTCGTCACCGGCGTCGCTGTGTTCCTGATGCCGATCGGCCTTTACTTCCTGGCCACCCGCACGTACACCTCGGGCAGCGGAACGGAGAGCGTTGCGCTCTCGACGTCATACGAAATTTTCGCGGTGACCTGGCCGGGGCTGCTTCTGCTGGGTCTCGTGTACGTCAAGGGGTTTCGCTGGTACCTGCTCTGCCCGCTGGCGATGTACCTGTGCTTCATGGGGCTGCAAAGTCAGGACAGGTTCCGGGTCATTCTGCCGTTGATTCTGCTCGGTCAGATCTGGCTGGATCGCAAGGGACGCAGGTGGCCGACCAAACTGATTGTCGCCGGGATGGTGGCGGTGTTCCCGGTGTTCGTCGCCATGGACGCCATCGGCGCCTCCTACCGCACGGGTTCCCTCACACCACAGGTCGTCAGTCAGGAGGTGGGCCGCGGGATCGGGGAGAGCTTCAGCGGTGGATCGAACGATCAGCTTGGGCTGGATGCGCTGGGTGTGGTGATGGCGCAGAGCGACCGTTACGGCGTGCCTCTTTACGGTGAAGGCTATGTGAACGTGCTGTTCCTGCCCATCCCGCGGCCGCTGTGGCCCGACAAGCCGGTGCTGAACGAGGCAGTCGTGAAGCTCTCGACGTCGGATCGCCCGCTCAGTGCACAGGGCGCCGTCCTCACCATGCCGGGCAGTCTCTACGTCGACTTCCGCTGGGTGGGGCTCACCCTGGTCGCCTTCCTCCTGGCGCGGGCGGGTCTTTGGGTGTACTGCCGTGCCTACGCCCACGGGATGGGGTCGGCTTTCCACTTCGCCTACCTGCTTGTCGCGGCGTCGCTGATCCAGATCTATCGCGACAGCCTCACATCGTTGGTCACCTTCCTGTTGGTGAACAGTGCCCCCCTGGTGGTGATCCTCGTGGTGAACATGTTGCACAAGCCTCAACGCCGGGTCCTCGTTGCTGAGGCACAGGTCAAAGGCTGAGAGAAGAAGGCGCGAACCATGATGTGGAAAGAAGCTGTACGTCGTACCTACAACGCCGGCCTGGCCATGGGCGAGTCCGTACTGCGTCCGGCCGCGTTGTCCGACGTGCTCTTCCTGGTCGGGTCCGGACGCAGCGGCACGACTGCCCTGATGGAGGCGTTGATCGCGGGACTGGGTGCACAACCCATCTTCGAACCGCTCCACCCCAGGATGTCGCCTGTCGCCAATCCGATCGTCCCAGTGCACGGGTATCCAAGGATCTCGCCCACCGAGGATGCTCCGGCCATGCGTGCCCTGATGGGTGGACTGTTCGAGGGCCGGCACCTGTCGAAATGGACCACAGCGCAGACTTCTTTTCGTGATCTGCGACAGACCAAACGCCTGGTGGTCAAGGAGGTGCGCGCCGCCCGGATGCTCGGCTGGGTCGAGAATCAGTTTCCCGACGTCGCCGTGCGATACATGGTGCGGCACCCTGCGGCCGTGGTTTCGTCCATGCTGAAGGCCGACTGGGGTTCATGGCCATGGGCGCATGTGGTTCCACCCGCCGCGGCAGCACTGGGTGTGGATGCCGACGACGTGGCTCCCCGGTCCAGCCCGCCCAGTCGATGGTTGACCTTGTTGTGGATCGCCGACAATGCCCTCGCAACTCGTGAACTGGCCGACGAGACGCTGAGAACCACCGTCTACTACGAAGAACTCGTGACCGAACCCGAGCGGGCACTGGCGGCCGCGGCCGCGGCGTACCCCCACTTCGATCTCGGCCGTGCCGTCCGGAGCCTGGACAGGCCGAGCCAGATGGCGAGCCCCGAGTACGGTCACAAGAAGCGCGACCACCGGATCCCGGCGCCGGAGCGACGAGACATGAGCAGCATGCTCCGCGATTTCGGGGTCGACATCTACGCGATGGAGGAACCCCTTCCGACGCGTCGTCTCGGTCTGTGAGGAGACGCGGCGGACCCGCCGGGCAGGCGTCGGTCGATCCGGCTCACAAGCGTCGCTGCCCACCGGTCGGGGGTGAACCTTCGTGCCAGCAATGCGCTGTTGTCACCCATGCGCCGACGTTCGACGTCTGGCAGACAGTGCATCCTGAGCATCGCCTCGCACAGGCTCTGGGCAGAGCCTGGCTCGACCAGGTAGCCGTTCCAGTGGTCCTCGACAAGGGCGGCTGCGGCACCACACGCTGGTGTGCAGATGACCGGCAGGCCCGCCGCGCAGGCTTCATGGATGACCACACCCCAGGGCTCGAACGTACTGGGCATGACGAATGCACCTGAGCCCTGGACTATGTCCGGCAGGTTCGACGGTTGGACGAAACCGAGGTGGCGCACTCCCGGCATCTGCTCGAAGACCTTCTGCATGGGTCCCGTACCGCAAACGGTGAGATCCCAGGGATCGGGTACGAGGGAGGAGTATCTGCGGAACGCCTCCGCGAGCACCCCCACACCTTTGTAGTCATGGAGGCGACCAACGTAGAGGAATTCCCGGCGTGAAGCTGAGACCTGTCCTGGACGCGCGGCAAACGCGTGGTAATCACCGGAAAGGCCCCCACGCCAGATGTCGTCTTCGCGGAAACCCAGCAGCCGCGCGAAGTGTGCCTGCCGTTCGCCCGGCACAAGGGCCACGTCGTAGGCCGGCCCCAAGTACCACCGGCTGACGATGACGCCGGCGCGTTGTTTGGCCGTCCCCAGCCACTGGTTGTCCATATAGAGAATCCGCAGCGCACGTGATCTTCTGGCGAGCCGCCGGTAGGCGGACGTGGACCAGCCGCACACGATCAACGCGTCCGGATCGATGTCGTCGTGGATCGCACCCACATCGAGATCGTCGGTGAATGTGTAGTAGCTGGCTTTCCCGGGACGGGCCTCCGAAGCACTGAAGGGCGCGTCGGTGGCGGATGGAAACGCCACGACGTGCAACTCCACCTCGGGCTGCTCTGCCAGGCACTCGAGCGTGGCCTTCATGTAGCCGGTCAGCTGGTTCCACAAGACGAGTACTCGCATGTAAAGCCCTTCCCCACCGAGATCTCTGTCGCGGTGAGCGCCTTGAAGGAGCCACGGCGGACGCACGTTCTCCGCGCCGATGTGGGCAGTCCGAACCGAAGTGCGCGGGTCGATCGCGGGCGGACGCCTACCCAGGTGACGAACTGCGGAAACGCCCTGTTTGCGACATGCCGGACTTGGGAACGAGTGCAACTACGGTCTGCCCTGGGTCGGCATCGCGACGGCAGGTGGATCGGCCGATGAGAAGGCGCTACAGGCCAGAGGTCGAGAATGAGAGTGAACATAGGATGTGGGTCGTCACCCACTCCCGGCTGGAAGAACTTCGACAACTCCCTCAGCCTGCGGCTCGCCAAAGTACCTTTGCTGGCGCGCCTGCTCGTGGCGACCGGCCTCACCGACAAGCACCAGAACGAGTTCGTCGAATTCTGCAAGAAGGCTCACATAGAGTATGCCGACGCGACCCGCAGAATACCGCTACCGGACGGCTCGGTCGAGGTGCTGTACACATCACATATGCTCGAACACCTCGAGCCCTGGGAAGCGCGCACGTTCCTCACAGAGGCCCGACGTGTTCTGCAGGCTGACGGAATCATTCGGATAGCGGTTCCGGACCTGGGCCTCATCGTCCAGCAGTATCTGTCCCGGTGTGATGCCGACTCCTTTGTGGAGCAGACCGTCCTGGCGTCCTCGAATCCGAGGACGCTCCAGCAGAGACTTCGTTACTTGGTGGCCGGCAACCGGCATCATCTGTGGATGTACGACGGCCGCTCACTCTGCCGACTTCTTCTGGAGTGCGGCTTTGCCGACGCCCAGGTGGTCCCGGCGGGGGAGACCAGAATTCCCGGCCCCGGCAGCTTGGATCTGACGGAAAGAGCAGCGGAAAGTACCTACGTCGAGGCGCTCAACTCCTCGGCTTGGCAACACGCGGTGGCGGCAGTTCCGGCGAGGTAGCACCGGCGATGGCGCCTCCCGCGTTCACCCTTGCGGATGCACCAAGCGACACCGCACTTCGTGCACGAACCCTCAGGCGTGGGACGCCAGTACCTTCACTACGGCTGCGAACGTGGTCTCAGCGTAGGTCTGCCACGTGAAAGCCTCGGCACGCCGCCGGGCAGCGCGCCCCATGCCCGAACGCCTGACGGGATCATCGGCCAGTTGGCGAAGCCGGTCGGCGAGTACGTCCGGACGGCGCTCAGGCACTACGAACCCTTCGACCCCGTCGGTGACCAGGTCGGCCGCCCCCGAGGCAGGCGTCACGATCACCGGCAGCCCGTGCCCCATCGCCTCCAGCACACTCAGGCTCATGCCCTCGAACAAACTGGGCAACACGAACACGTCGGCTGATCGGAAATAGCCGGAAACCTGCGAGCGGGGTACGGCCGCACGGTGAACCCACCCGCGACCGTACCTCGAGAAGAGTCGCGCCTGCGCCGCCGTGCCACCGACCACGGAAAGGCCGGCACTTCCCGTGCGCAGACGCGCATGCGCATCGAGGAGATAGGAGAGACCCTTGCTCTGCGTGATCCGGCCAACGTAGAGAATCTCGAGTCTCTCGGACACCTCCTTCGGGTCGTTCGCGCACTCCGCGAGATGCGCCCCATAGGGCACGACGACGATCTTTCCGCTCGGAACCCCGTACTCCTCCAGAGTGTGCGCGGCAAATCGAGACGGCACCAGGACGAGGTCAGCCAGTTCGAACTCCTCGTCGAAGCGGGCCAGCCGCCCATGCGGCGGAAGGTCTGCCGTCATGCTCGGCGCCAGGTCCGGACAGCGCTCGATCTCCGCCTCGATCGTCGCGGTACGGAATCGCGGATGAACGCTTGGCATGTTGAGCACGCGCAGGGCCGGGCAGTCGTGCCGGAAGGCCTCGAGGGCCGCCCCGTGTGAGATGACCAGCGCGTCCGTTGGAGCTCGTTCCAGCTCGCGGCCGGCTCGTCGACCCAGTTCGCCGGATCGACGATCCATGAACCACTGACGGGCTCGCCCCAGCCGGCCGGGTGCGATCGTCCCGAGGACCTCCTGGACAGGAGCGAACGAGCGAGCCACGTGTGGCTCGACACCCGGTGGCAGGCTCCGCCGGCCCAGCACGGCGCGTACTCGGCTCGGAGCACGGACGAGATCCGGGGGCACGAATCCAGTGCCGTAGAAGGCAAGGTGCCGCCGCGCCGCGAGGTGAGACGCGAGACGAGTCAGCTCCGCCATGGCCTCGGTGACAACACCGATGCGGGGCCACTCCGATGATGTCTGGCTCATGCCAGTTGCGGGAGGGCCTGGCGGACACGACGGTCCTCCGGGTTGCGTGGCACCTTCACCACCGGATCAGATCTTCTCCTTCACAGGGATCCCGGCGCGCGGCCGAGAGTTACCGTACACCTACCGACGGTAGCGGCGGTTGGTTTCGCAGGACTGCTGTCGATGGTGTCGAGCCCGCGGGCGATGTGAGCATCGCAGCTGTCATTTCAGTTCACCAACGGGTCCGACTGCCCGGGGCTCGGAGTGGCAGGTCAGACGGTGAGGGGCTTGCCCTTGAAGACCTGCGTGGTATGCCAGGTCACGTGTGCGTGAGCAGGTGGAGCCGTTCCCGGCCGCCTCGCAAGTTCCCGCCCGTGCAGTTCGTAGACCTGTCTGCCTGTGCCCGTACGGGCTGTGAACATGGTCGACACCTGGATCGTCAGCTCGGCCGTGAGCCCGACGGCACCGAGGTCGAACAGCTTGTGGTGCAGCGTGCACAGCGCCAGCCCGTTGTCCAGCGAGTCGGGCCCGTCGAAGGCGAACCAGCGCACGTGCGCGGCATCGATGCCGACCGTGGCACCCCCGATCTGGCCGTCGAACCCGCAGAACGCACACTGCCGATCCCAGGCCTGCAGAACGGACGTTCTCCACACCTGGCTGCGTCGCCGCAGCGCGGCAGTCCCGCGACCAGTGTCGTCCGCTTCCCGCCACGCATGGAGGAGGTCCGGATCCAGCCCGACAGCCACGAGGACGTCGGGCGCGACCGTATCCGGGAACTGGCTGGTCACCAGCCTCCTCGCCGCCTCTTCCAGGAGAGCCGGGCGGGCACGCAGCAGATCCTCGAAGGACCGCTCCAACCGCCCCGTGACCTGGTGCTGCCGCAGCGGACCGATCTGGTCCATCGGGACGTCGCGGTCAAGCACCCAGATCCCGTCCGCTTGTAGGCGAGTGAAGGGGTAGGCCGCACCTTGCGCCGCGCCAGTGCGCCGCGGCGTACCGAACTCGGTGATCAGCTCCGCCAGCTTCTGCTCCGCCAGCGACCACGGAACTTCACTCGACCCGGTCGCCGCCATCTGCCCGAGGGCGAGGAGTACCAGCAGCGGCTTGTGTGGCGACCTCTTCCCCTTGATCTGGTGCTGGCGCAACGAACCGATCCGAGCCAGCAGGGCACTGGCCGCCTCGTCCACCTCGACCTCCCCCTCCTCCGAGAAACGCCAGGTCTCAGTGTTCGGCTACGAGGCCGGTGAGGTCGTCGCTGTTGAGCCGCTTGCCGGGATCGGCTTTGCCTGCAGTGAACGGGACGCCTTCCGCTCGCAACATCTCCACGGGATCGCGGTGGTCGCCGGGGTCTGCCCACCTGAACGCCTCGGCCACTTGGCCGTCGTGGGTCAGGACTCGGTGCGCATTGGCACACTGCGGGCAGGTGGTGATGTGGTTGCCCAGCGGCTGCGGCGCCGTTCCCACAGCGTCGGCCAGGTCGCCGTATGCCGTCCAGTTGCCTTCGGGCAACGCCTCGAGGATCGCGTGCAGGCGAGACCAGTCGAAGGCCGGACGGGCCTTGTCCTGCTCCGGCTTCGCGCCGCGATAGACAGCTCGTACGTCTGCGAGCTTGCGCCCGTCATCGAGTCGCCAGAACGTCCATCCGTTGGTCACCGCACCCTTGACATGCCTGCCGGCGCCGGATGGCGTCTGGAACACATTCCCGTCGACCTTGAGCGTCCCGTCCTCGCTGATCACTGCCTCCGTGGGCGCCCAGGACCCGGGACGGGGAAGCAGTCGGGTGCCCGGCGTCAAGAGTCCGGCGGCGACCAGATGCTTGATCTCCACCCATCCCTGGTCGGTGTCCGCTGCATGGACGACCTGACCGAGGTGCCCTTCGGGAACCGGCCACGTTTTCAGCAGCGCGTCGATGATGATGTGGGTACGGGCGTCGATAGTGTCCTCGTCCCACACCTCGGTGGCGTTCCGAAAGTGCCTGTTCATCAGGAAGACGTCGTACGTGGCCAGCTTCTCACGCTTGAGAGTCCAGGCGCTGTTGGAGATCGCGACGTTCAAGCCGTCCGTCACGAGCGTGAGGTTGCCGAGTCGGTGCACATGAGCGCCCCGGTTGATCTGGGCTTCCAGGCCTTCGACCTGCCAGTTCGTCTCCCACTTCTGCGGCAGCACGTGCTCGATCGGGTACCCGCGCCGTGGCACTGGCGGGTACTTGTAGACGTCGCGCAGTCGATCCTCGACCGCTTCGAGCAGCATCCGCAACCGGCTCCTAGGAAACCGCCGATAGGCGTTCTCGGTCAGCATCGCCGAGCGGATCTCTTCATCTCCCGGCCAGTAGGTGCTCGCGGATGCCAGGCGCGTGAGGTGCGTGCGTACCCGCAGAGGGAGTTCCGCGGCGGGGGCGGATCGATGCGTGCGGATCAGGTCCGCGACGATGCGGCCGAGGTCGGCTGACGGCAGCCGCAGCAGCTGTCGGCGAATCACCCAGCTCTCGGTGGCCGCGATCACTTCGTTCGCCGCGGCCGTGGGGATCGAACGCTCCGGGTCGTGCAGCCAGATCAGGATCGGCTTCAACAACTCGAGGCCGGTGGCTCCCATCCGGTAGACGGCCATCTCGGTCGGCGTCAGCGACCGGTCCGGTTCGGAGGCGGTAACCGTCCACCGTTGGTAGAGGTTTGCTTGTTGCTTGAGTAGAACAAGAACCTCACTCATCTTCTGACCACACTCGTGGTCCACGAAATGCTTGAACCGGGAGAAGGTCGACTTCGGGCTGATCTCTTCACCCACGCGGGAGACCAGCCACTGGTTGAGAAACAGAGAACTGCGAGAGACGTTGTACCGCCCGACACTGATCTCGGTTTCCCAGAACTTCGACTCGAAGGGCCAGTCCTCGGCATAGGCGCGACGAGTGTCGACACCTTCACTCTCCAGTCGCTGGAAGACGAAGTTCTTCACCAGGTCCGCGGCAGTCAGTGGAGTACCCCGGGCGTTCAGCGTCTCGAAGATCTCCTGGGAGTTCTCCTGCGCCTGCAGGTCGATGACCACCAGTTGCAGGCCTCTGGTCAACACCTGAACCAAGATCTCGGCACGGTATGCGTACGTCGGTTGGCTGGCGTCCTCGCCCAGCCAGTCGCCGACCATGCGCACGAAGAACCGGTGGGCGCGTGCCAGCAAGGATCCGGAGTGTTTGAGCGCGTCGTGATCGACCGGGGGTTCGGCGTTCATCACCTCGTCGAACGCGGCCCTGTCCCGGTTGCTGTGCCGCACCTTCAACCTCGTCGCACCGCCGGTCACGTACATCCCGAGGTTGTGGGTCAGCACCTCCAACTGGCCCGACAGGGCATCCAGCCCAGCCTCCTCCAGCACCGAGCCGGCGGCGTCCATCAACAGCTGCAGCGTCGTGAGCCGCTGCTGCCCGTCGATCACGTTGCGGGCTGGGAGGTTTCCGGTCTGGTTGTCCTGCGCCTGCACCACCACGGCGCCCAGAAAGTGGGTGGCCGAGGCGAAGGGTTCACTGATGCGGAGATCAGCGAGCCTGCGCACGTCCTGCCACAGTGGCAACCACTGCTCGGACTCGTCCCACACGTACGGGCGCTGGAACAGCGGAATCACCAGATGCTGGGGCAGGGTGAAGACATCCAGCGGTGTACGAACGTTCGTCTCCACAGGTCATCCTTTCCGGGCTCAGTGGGGTGGAGTTAGTTGCGCAGCATGTGGCGGAGGGCTGAACGGAGCAGCGTCCGGACCTGGTCGCGAGGACTCGGGCTGTTGAGAACGTCGGCAGCGGTGGCCAGAAGGTCATCCTCTGAACGCCGCTGCCCATCTCCTGCCACCCAGCGCAGAAGTGCCTGCAGTTCCGAGCGGCTGTATCCGGGCGCGGTCCGTCCCGGAGTGAGCGGAAGGTCGTTTCTCGCACTGTCGAAGTCGGGTTCGATGTCGGGCACGTCCACCGGCAGCGCAATCTGCTCGACCAGCCGCAACTCGACAGGCGCCGTCGGGAAAGCCTTGCGCTTGCCGCCGGCCGAGGTGCCGGTCCGTTGGCGCGTCCTGGTCTCGGTAGGAGAGGGCGCCACCGGCGGCGGCAGTTCCTCGTCCTGACTCTCAGCGTCGTCCCCAGGGGACCCGTCCTCGTCCTCGGGCAGCCGCACGGCCGACCATGACGACGTGGGAACTTCGGTCTGCTCCTTCAGCGCCTCACCGGGATGAATCCCACGCCGGTCGAGTTCGTCCCACAGGGTCGTGAGCGCCGCGTCAGGGTCGAAGTAGAACTCGCTCTCTCGTACCCGCCAGAACTTCCAGCCGGCGCGCTTCAGCTCCCGCTCCCGGTCGAGGTCGTTCTCCCGGTCCTCCGGGGAGGTGTGCCAGTGGTCGCCGTCGCACTCGACCGCAAGCCGGCCTTTCGCACCACTGACGACGAGGTCGATGCGCCGACCGTTGACCTCCACCTGCGGGGTCACGTGGTAACCGCGCTCGCGGATCCGCAGGAAGACCCGCTGCTCGAAGACCGAATCGAACGGCGGGCCATAGGGCACGTCCGCGACCACGTCGTCGAGCGTGGAAGCCGCGAACGGGGCGGGCGGGTTCAGCATGTACGTCAACAGCGACTTGCGCAGGTCGGTCGGCGACAAGATGTCGGGACTCACCGAGTGGAACAGCCACATCTGGTCCTTCGCTCTGGACGCCGCGACGTTGAACCGACGCTGGAACTCCAGCTTCGTGATCGCCGACCGCTTCTCCGCGATCACCATTGACAAGAAGATGACATCCCGCTCGTCACCCTGGAAGTCCGGCGGGGTGCCGACCCGCAGCTTGCGCTGGTCCCATTCCGTTGTGGCGATTCGTTCCAGAAGCAGGTTCTGGATCAGTTGGGCCTGACCACTCCCCTGCAGAACGACTACTCCGAACGTCTTGCCCTCGTACGCCGGGTCGTCCAGGCAGGCGACGATCTGATTGACGATCTCCGCCGCCTCGGTCTCGTTCCGAATCCGGACCCCGGTCCCGTCGGTGCTCGCTCCGGGCGCGTGGACGACCTGGAGCGGTGGCAGCCGGTCGGCGCCGAACTGGCGCAACGGGACGAGCGGCTCGTCGGGGTAAAACTGGCGGGAGGAGTACTCGATGATCTCCGGCATGCACCGGAAGTGCTCGCGCAACCGGATCACCGAGCCGAAGCGAGTGCCGAGCAGGTCGAACAGACTCGAGTTCGGTGTGAACGCGTCCCGCAGGTAGCCAGGCACGTCGGGCAGGTAGGTCCCCAACTTGTCGAACAACGGCTGCAACTCACCGTGTGACACAACGGACGGAGCACACTGCTTGTCGTCACCGACCACGATGACTCGCGGTGCGAGCCAGAGCAGGAACAACGCCTCGATGCTGGCCTGACTGGCCTCGTCCACGATCACCACGTCGAACGAGTCACGTGTGGGCGGCATGGTCTCCAGCACCTGGCGCAGAGGCATGATCCAAGCCGGCACCGCCGGCGCCGCCTCCGCCATCGCCTCTCGCGCAAGGCGCCTGAAGCGCGACGCGTAACGCCCCGTCCCTCCGCCGAAGTCCTTCATGTGCTGCTGGTACGACCGCAGCGCCTGAGCATGGTGGGACGTCATCCGCGACAGGCAGATGCTCCACGCCTGCTCAGCCGCGAGCTTGGCACTGACGTTCAACACCTGCTGGGTCGCTGCCTCCAGTATGCCGTCGAGTTGGCGTTCCAATCCAGGCTGACGCTGCGCGGTGAAGAACGTCTGCGCCTTCCCCCATGCCCACGCCCGGTCCCAGTTGGCCAGGCGTTCCGGCCATTCCTCGTCGGTTCGGGTCCGGCTCATCCTGGTGGCCAGAGCAGGGTGGACGGCGTTGAGGCGTTCGTGCAGGTCGTCACACCGCGACTGCTCCCGGAGCTCCAGGTGAGCGGTCGCCAATGCCGCCACACACTGCCCGTACGCCTCGATGTCGCGCCCGGCCAGGGCCACGACAGCGGCCACCAGTTCGGGCGGCGCCATTCCCTTGGCGACCTCGAGGTCCAGCCGCTCCCGCAGGGTCTGCAGTTCGGAGCTCGCGTGGTCGGCCTCCAAGCGAAGGCGGACGGCGCGCAAGGCGACGACGTACTCCCGCCACCTCGATGGCGTTGCCAGACGGACCGGGATCATCGCGGCAGCCAGCAGTTCGGTGGCCTGCCGGACCCCGGCCCACACCTGCATGACCAGGTCCAGCCGGGCGTACTGATCGCTGATCCTGCCCACCACGGCGGGCACTGGCTGGTCGACAGGAATGTCCACCCCGACGAGCCGCCAGCCGTGTGACAGCTCCGCGCAAGCCGCGCGGCCTTCGAGCTCGGCGATGACGATGCTCAGCAGTTCGACGGTCGTCGGGGACACACCGTCCACGAGGGCACCCGTAAGCAGTGGTTCGGCCTGACGCTGGACGGCGGGTTTGAACAGTCCTCGTTTCAGCTTGCCGCCACCGGCCAGGTAGTCGCGCAACCGAAGGGCCGCGGCCAACTGACTGGCTTCGCTCTCGTCTCCCGAAGGGGCGAACGGAGGAAGCGCCACCCGTCGGAGCCCGAGTGTGCGCATCGCAGAGCGGGCTTCCTCGACGCGGGGTTGGTGCGCGTGGAGCTGTTCCCAGATGAACATTTCCTGCTGTGCGAGTCCACTCGTGACAGCCCGGACGACCCAGTCCGACTGTTCCCACAAGCCCGGGTCGTCGGACAGATCGAGGTGGTCCAGAGCGGCGGCTACCGCGCCGGCCGTTTCCTCCAGCCGCGCCAGCAGGTCCAGCGAGCACGCCGCCAACCGCCGGGACAGGTCAGTCTCGGCCTGCCGGGCACTGTCCGTCGCCGCGGCTTCGGCGGCGACGAGCCCTCGCACAGTCTCCACCGGCGGCAGTGTGGTTACCTCCGGAAGCAGTTGGGAGGTACGAGCCCTGCGTTGTGCGGTCTCGTCGGCCAGCAGCCGGACGAGCTCGGCCGACTCGGTGGCGTTGATCGGTGGCGTGCCCGACGCTCGCGCAGGAAGTGGCACCGGCATCCAGTCGCAGGCCGGAGCTTCCCGCTTGAGCCGCTCGGCGATGTCCGCCAGCCGCCCGCGGTAAGCGGGCGCGATCTCGTCGTGTTGGTACGTCTCTGCCTCACGGAGGGATCGGATGCGCTCGACGAGGGTGGCCTCCTCGCGCCGTGCGTCCGCACGGCGTTGTCGGAGCTGCCCGAGTTCTCGCTCGTACTTTTCAGCGGAGTACTTTTCGAAGCGACTGGAGAGCGCCTGAACGCTGCCCTCGAGTTCGGCGGAACCACCGCGCCGTTGGTCGGTGATCGAGATGCACAGCTTGGCGACATCCTTCGGCAGCTTCTCCCGCAACACCCGCAGTGCCTGGGCCTTCTGGCTGGTGACCAGGACCCGTTGTCCCTGCGCGAGCAGCGCGGCGACCAGGTTGGCGATCGTGTGCGTCTTGCCGGTACCCGGCGGCCCCTGCACGACGACGCCGTTGTCCCCGCGCAGGCGGGTCATGATCTGCCGCTGCTCGGGGTTCGCTGCCAGCGGGAACAGCGGGTCGGCTCCCAGGGCAGCGCCCGACGTCGCGCCCTGATCTTCCAGGAACCCCATCCGTTCGTCGGGCTCGAGCGAGGTGACGAGCTGGGCCAGTCCCAGCGGAGCCTGCGCGTCCGGCCCGGACAGTGCTGCCAGCATCCGGTCGTAGTAGTCGATCAGCGAAGCCCGGTCACGTGCGCGGAGTACGAGCGCCGGCGCCAACCGCACCTCAGCGGTCGCCGAGGCCTGCTCCGCCGACCACTCGTCGCGGTAGATCGCGCCGTGGTCCAGCGCCCGGTCGCACCAGTCCTTGAGGACGTCCGTCACGGACTCCTGAAGCCCCACGCCCTCGCCGGCACGGACCCGCTCCCGGACCCAGTTCGCCCGCGCGGACTCGAAACCGGCGACTCCCTCGAGCAGCGCGCGGTCCTGGATCCGGGTCACCCCGGCCTCGAGCAGGACGTCGATGCGTTGGGTCTGCGCGTCGAGTACGACGTTGACCCGGGTGCCGAGCAGGTGGTTGCGGACACGCGTGCCGTCGGGTGCGGCCCAGCTGAGCAGGCCGGTGGCGAGGACGAACTCGAACTCGTCCTCACGCTGGGAGAGCAGGTTGACCACGGCGAGCATGCTGCGGTGCCAGCGCCGCTGAGCGAGGATCAGGCGCTCACCGGTCGCCCAGGCCTGCCACTCCAGCAGCCACCAGTCGTACGCCGAACGGATCTCCGGTACGTCGTCGAGGTCGCGTGTCTCGGTGCGCGGCGTGCGGTCTCCGTAGGACCCGACCTCGACGACCTGGACCGGCCCACTCGGCTTGAGGGCCGGCGCTTCGAGCTCGGCATCGGCGATCTCCTGCCGATCGACCCAGCCCTCCAGGCGTGCAGGCAGATCGGGCGGCGGCTCGGAGACCGGAGAGTCGAACGATAGGACGATCTCACCGGCGGCAGCGTCGGGGCGCCGCGTCGTCTGCTCGGGCAGGTCCGCCAGCCAGTGCACCTCGGGATAGTCCGCGACGTCGAGCACCTGATCCCGTCGGACGGTCGCGAGCTCACGGAGGAACTCGACGAGTCGGGACGTGGTGTCGATCAGGCGCGGATCGTGTGCGCGGGATCCGAGTGCGGTCACGCCGCCTCCTTGTAGCTGCTCATCGTTCGTCCGCGGTCTTCGCAGCGACGGTGCTCGCGAAGACTGTCAGTTCGGCGACACAGTTGATCAAGCCATGCACCTCGCCCACGGTAGGTGTGAGCTCGAACGCGTGGTGGTGGCAGGCGCCGCTGAGTCCGTTCCACGCCGCCTCTGCCAGGTCAGCGATCCTGCCTGCGTGGTCGCGACTGACCAGAAACCGAAGGCTGATGAGTCGCGACCGCATCGTCGCGTCCGACAGCGGCGCTCCGGCACTGGTACACAACTGCTGCACTGTCTCTTCGAGTGCCTGCCGGGCAAGCACCGCGGCTATCCGCGGCGCTCGAGTCTTGGGCATGGCCGTCGTGCCGGACAGGACAGCCCGCGCGTAGCCCAGGAGTACGCCCGCCGATACCGTCCCCACCGCTGTCATCAGGCAGCACCTGACCGGATGTCCTCGACGAGGCGCTTTACGTCCTCGACCATGCCACGCGGAACGTGATGCACGCCTCCGTGGACGCCTCTGGTCACGACCCTCCATGCGGACCGTCGGTACTGCTTTACGTCGAACCACCTGTGCAGGTCCGCCTCGTGGTCGTGCGGCACAGCAAGCGCGATGCGCTGGTACGGGGTTACCGCCGCCTGCCAGGCGGCCTCGGTGTCGGCCCGGCTCTTCCCCGCGGCGTACCGCCTAGTCATGTAGACGTCCCGTGCCACGGCTTCGACCGCCATCCGGCACAGGCCGGGGAGCACGCGGGTCTGCACGTCGTTCGGCACCTTCAGGTCCCTGGTCAGGGCGAACGCGTCATTCAGGTACCGCTTGGCCGGATCCTCACAGGAGGCCACCTGCACCACGGAGTCCGCCTGACGGCACACCTCAAGGATCCGCGCACCCTTCACCGTCCGGCGTACGGCCTCCGGCAGGCGGTCATCGTGGGAGAGCACGATCACCTGGCGGTCCTCAGCCAACTTCGCCAGCACCCGGGTGAATCCGTCCACCTTCTCCGGGTCCATCGCCTGGATCGGATCATCCAGCACGATGAACCGGAACGGGCTGGCATCCGCGGTGGCGCGCGGTAGAAACAGCGCGAGCGCCAGTGCGTGGAGTTCGCCCTGGCTCATCACGCCCAGCGCTCCAGCTTCTACGCCATCCACCTCGGCCAACACCTTCACGTGCCGTCTCGTCGAACTGCCGTCCAGTTGGATGCTGCCGAGGTCGACGTTGCTCTCCTGTTTCAGCGCGCCCCAGATCGAGCGCGCCTTTCCCGCCAGTGGCTCCAATGCCTGATTACGCAGGTCGGTTGCATTGCTCTTCACGAAGTCCAGCGCGGACTTGGCCAGCTTCAACGTCGGTTCGCTCTGCCGCAGCTCGCGAGCTTCCGTGACCCAGCGGGCCAGTCGGCCGGCCAGCGGTGCCCACGCGTCCTGCTGCGCGGTAACTGCTACCACCGCCTCGGACCGGAGCGCCGCGATCGCGGACGACAATCCGTCGTACGTCTCCACCAGATGGGCGGCCCGCGTGGCGTCCTCCGCGGTCGGCCGCGCCCAAAGCTGGACGGCGGCGTGTGCGGCGTCGAGAGCCTCGAGAGACGTCTGTCCCTGGTAGCTGGGTGCCTCCACGCCGCGGATCAGCTCCTCGACCGCCGTACGCGCGGCGTCCAACCGCCGGCGTCGCTCTCGCTGCTCGCGCAGGCGTTCGTCCTCGCGGGTGAGTTCCTCCTCCACCCGCGTCCGCCAGGCCGCGTCGAGCGTCCCCTCGCCGCACACGGGACAGGACCCGTCGCCGTGGTCACCGTGGAGCTTCAGCGCCTCCCGGAGAAGCGTAGTGCGACGCTCGGCTACGGCCTCCGCTGTGCCTTCCGCCGCGGACAGGTCCTCCGCAGCGACACGCAGGTCCCGCGCGGCGTTCACGACCTCCTCGCGGGAGGGGACGTGAATTCGGGTCAGCGCCTGGAGCGCCGAGACATCGCTGTTGACGGGCCCGGAAGTGCCGGTGGCCAGCGCCTGCAGACTGTCCAGGTCGGGGCGGTGCTTCCGCAGTTGCGCGTACGCCTGCCGGGCCCGTTCGTCGGTGGCGTCTGCGAGCAGCCGCTTGAGGTCGGCGCTCTCATCCCGGAAACTCTTCGACGGCTGCAACCTCTTCACTGCGGCGGCCAGACGCTGCTGCGCATCAGTGACACGTTCGAGGCCGAGAAGGACGGCGAGCGCGTCGTAGAGGTCGCTAGGTCGGGCTTCCAGCAGACCGCCGAGTTCCTCGTACGACAGGATCGGCCGGTACAGCTCCAGCGCGCGGTCCCAGCCAAGGCTCGACACGCCGGCCTCACGTGGCTGCCCCTTGCGTTGCACCCAGGTGGAGCAGGCGTCGAAGTCCGCCTCCCCCTCCCAGTCCACCCCGACGGTGGTCGTACCGACGCCCTCTTCTGCGAGGTCGACCCGGATATGGCGAGGGTCTCCGGCGTGGAGGTTCCGCCAGTGCACCTGGAAAGCTCGTGCGCTGTGACTCCAGCGGTAGCTGGTCCCGGTGAGCGCGACCTCGAACGCCTCGGCGAAGCTGGACTTGCCCGAGCCGTTGCGTCCCGCCACCACCGTGAGACCAGGTGCCGGCGTGAGTTTCAGCTCCGCCTCGGGACCGATCCCTCGGAAGCTTTTCACCCGGATCGACTGAATGAAGGCCCCGACCGGCTCGGCCACGGCCTGCTCAGAACTCAGGGTTTCAGGGCGCGGCTGGGGTCGGGTCGGATAGTCGCCGCCGAGCGCGGCAGCCAGCGACTGGTCGTCTTGCATCGCGGCCAGGACGACCAGCTCGGCCTCGTCAGACAGGTTGGTGTCCTTGGCGGCCAAGTCGAGCACCGCATCGATCAGGTGCTTGTCGTTTGGTCCGGCTTCGCCGGCTGTCTGTTCGTTCGCGTCGCACATCGTCGCCCCCCGGCGCACTGTTGCGTTGTCGACTCTTGCTTCCTGCGAATGCTCGACCGCGTACCGCGGCAAGGATCCTCCGACCAGCGACCAGACGCATCCCACGCGAGGTCGGTGGCCAGTTGTGGACCGATCACGAGGAGCTCGATCCGAGTGAGGGTGGTGTGGGTGGGACCGCACCCCCCAGCCGGTCCCACCCACGTCCCCTGCGCGTCTGATCCCCCATCAGACGCCGGGTCGCGCCCGTCCCCCATCGGGCGCGGGGCACGTCCGGTCCCCCCACCGGACGCGTCGGTCGCGTCCATCCCCCTATTGGACGCGAGTCCACTCGCCGCAGCGCGCGCTGCTGAACGCCTTGTCGGACGACCGGATGGTCACCAGCGCCGGACCGCTCGGGTTGTCGTTGGCGAGGATGTCGCCGAGTTCACCGGACGTCCCGGACAGCCGCGCCCAGTAGCAGTTCCCCGAGTCGTTGCCGGCGCGGTAAGTGCCGGCCTTGATGTCGGATCCGACCAGGAAGACTCCGTCACCGGGGATCGAGCCTGACGGACCAGCCGGCTTCGCCGTGACCGTGACTGTGGGACCCGGCACCGGAACCTTGACCGTCTTCGTCGGGCCCGGGACCGTCACCTCGACGGTCTTCGCCGGCGTCGGCTCCGCTTCGGCGGTCGCGGTGGCGGTGTCGCCGCCGGACGCTCCGATGGCGATTCCGAGGAAGAACGCGAGCGGTGCGGCCAGGACGAACGGCCAGCGCCGCTTCTTCTTCGGCGGCTTCGCCGGCTGGATCGGCTGCGGCTCCTGCGTCGTCGCGTTGTCGAACGTGTTGCTCATGAGTGCCCCCCAAAGGCTGCACACCGTTCCGTCGACCCCGCGTCTTCCGGTGTGTGCGGTGCAAGTTAAGCGGATGATGGACAGACATGTCAACACATGTCCCGATGCGTGCTAGCCTGTCCACGAACTTGAAGGAAGGTGTCCATGCCTGATGACGTACTTGTGACTGCGGCGGAGGTCGCTCGCATCGCGGGCGTGGGCCGCGCCGCGGTCAGCAACTGGCGCAAGCGGCACATCGACTTCCCGGACCCTGTTGAGGGTTCCGCGGCGAACCCGCGGTTCGTCCTGTCGGCCGTCGACACGTGGCTTCGCGAGCAGGGGAAGGTCCGTGAACTCAGCGGTCGGGAAGCGCTGTGGAGGGCCATCGACGCCGGCCGGGACGAGCCGGAGCTGCTCGAACTACTCGCGGACGTGGCCACCCACCTCGCGGACCCGACCGCGACCGTCACCCTTCCCGCAGGCGTCCAGGACGCGCTCGAGAGGCTGGCGGACGAGTCGCCCGCCGACATCGTGGAAGACCTCTGCGAGGAGGTGTTCGGCCTCCAGCAGCGTCAGCACCTGTTCACACCCGCTCCGCTCACGGACCTGATGGCGCGCATCACCGCCGGCGCGAGCACGGTGTTCGACCCGGCCTGTGGTCCCGGTGGTCTCCTGCGGGCCGCCGCCGAGCACGGTGCGACCTCGCTGTACGGGCAGGAGCTGCACCCCGCGCTCGCCCGCCTGGCCCAGGCGCGCTCGAGCCTGCACGCCGACAGCCGGGTCGACGCGGGGGACTCGCTTCGCGCAGACGCCTTCCCCGAGCTGCGCGCGGACGCGGTGCTGTGTACTCCGCCGTTCGCGGTCCGAGAGTGGGGACACGACGAACTCGGCTTCGACCCCCGATGGGAGTACGGCCTGCCGCCGAAGGTCGAGTCGGAGCTGGCGTGGCTGCAGCACTGCCTCGCCCACGTTCGCCCCGGAGGTCTCGTCGTACTTCTGCTGACCGAGGGGGTGGCCTCTCGCCGATCCGGCCGCGCGATCCGGCAGGCGCTCCTGCGCCGCGGTGTGCTGCGGGCAATGATCGGCCTACCCGGCGGGAGCCTGATGTCCACCGGCGTCGGCATGCACCTGTGGGTGCTGCGCGGCCCGGATTCGCGTGGGGCCGAGCCGATCCTGTTGGTGGACACCAGTCACCTTCGGCCCGCACGCCGCGGGCAGGTCGACTGGGAGTCGCTCACCGAGTCGGTGCTCGAGCCGTGGCGGGCGTTCACGCGAACCGGCGAGGTCGTGGAGATCCCCGGGCGGCAGCGAGTGGTCGAGCCGATCGACCTGCTCGACGAGGACGTCGACCTGACGCCCGCGCGTCACCTGCCGCCGCCCGAGGCGCCACTCGACCCGCGCGCGCTGGAGGCCTCCCGCACCGAGGTCGTGAAGCTGCTCCGGCACCTTCCCTCCCTGTTACCCGAGATCTCTTCGGCGGAGGCCGCGGCCCGCACCACCACGACGATCGGCGACCTCGCCCGCGCCGGCGCCCTGACGCTGCAGAAGTCGATGGGACGGCTGGACGCCGACGAGCACGCGGACGGTCCCCTCGTGCTCACCGCCCGGGACATCGCCACCGGAACACCCCCGAGCACGCGAGTCGTCGGCGAGGCGCCGGAGGGACTGATCGAACTCCGCCCTGGCGACCTGGTCGTCCCGACGGTGGCGAACGACGGCCACATCCGCCCCTGGGTGGTCACCGACGAGGACCTGCTGCTGGGTCCGAACCTTTATCTCGTTCGAGTCGACACCGATGTCCTGGACGTCGACTTCCTCGCCGGGCAGCTCGGCGCGGAGTCGGCCGCGAGAGCGAGTTCGGGCACGATGTCGGGCATCCATCGCCTGGACGTACGCCGCATCGAGATACCCGTGCTCGACCTGCGGACCCAGCGTCAGCTCGGTGAGCGGTTCCGCCTGCTCCGCAGCTTTCGTGAGGAGCTCGCCCGTGCCCGCCGGCTCGGGTGCGAGCTCACCGACCAACTCGCCGAGGGCCTCGCCAACGGCACCCTGATCTGACCGAACGTCGTACCGTCGACCTACCCGCACTGCCATGATCGGTGCGACCCGACAAGGAGAAGCGTGAGTACGACCCACACGAACCTGGCCGCGTTCATCTGGTCCGTCGCCGACCTGCTGCGCGGTGACTACAAGCAGTCGGAGTACGGCAAGGTGATCTTGCCGTTCACGGTGCTGCGCCGCCTGGACTGCGTGCTGGCCCCGACGAAGGACGCCGTGCTCGCCCGGCGGGCGGAGTTGGTGACGAAGGGTGTCGAGAACACGGATCGCCTTCTCAAGCGGGCCGCGAAGGTCGACTTCTACAACACCTCGAAGCTCACCTTCGGCGCGGCAGTCCGCGACCAGGACAACGTGACCAGCAACCTCAAGGCCTACGTCGGAGCGTTTTCCCAGAACGTCGAGGACATCTTCGAGGCATTCGACTTCTACGGACAGCTGCAGCGGCTCGACGGTGCCGGACTGACGTATCAGGTGGCGTCGAAGTTCACCGAGATCGACCTGAGCCCGGAGCGGGTCAGCAACCACGACATGGGCTACGCGTTCGAGGAGCTGATCCGGAAGTTCTCCGAAATCTCGAACGAGACCGCCGGTGAGCACTTCACGCCGCGCGAGGTCATCCGGCTGATGGTCAACCTGCTGCTTGCTCCCGACGAAGCAGAGCTCACGACGCCCGGCGTAGTGCGCAGGGTCTTCGACCCGGCGTGCGGGACGGGCGGGATGCTGACCGCGGCCGAGGAGTTCATCCAGGAGCACAACCCGCACGCGCGGGTGTTCCCATTCGGCCAGGAGCTGAACGCCGAGTCCTACGCCATCTGCAAGTCGGACATGATGATCAAGGGTGAGAACTCCGAGAACATCAAGCTCGGGAACTCATTCAGCCACGACAAGCACTACGGCGAGAAGTTCCACTACCTGCTGGCTAACCCGCCGTTCGGCGTGGAGTGGAAGAAGGTCAAGAGCGAGATCGAGAACGAGGCGAAGATCGGGTTCGCCGGCCGCTTCGGCGCCGGGCTGCCGCGGATCAACGACGGCTCACTGCTGTTCCTGCAGCACATGATCCACCACATGAAAAAGCCCGAGGACGGTGGCTCGCGGTTGGCGATCGTCTTCAACGGCTCGCCGCTGTTCACCGGCGCGGCCGAGTCGGGTGAGTCGAAGATTCGCCAGTGGATCCTGGAGAACGACTGGCTGGAGGCGATCGTCGCGCTGCCGGACCAGCTCTTCTACAACACCGGCATCTCGACGTACTTCTGGATCCTGTCCAACCGCAAGGACGCCGCCCACAAGGGCAAGGTGATCCTACTGGACGCGCGTGAGCACTGGTCGAAGATGCGGAAGTCTCTTGGTGACAAGCGGAAGTACGTGCCGGAAGCGGAGATCGCCACGCTCACCCGCCTGTATGGCGAGGCTCTGACGGCCGCCACGGACGAGTCGCACCCGATGCACGAGAAGGTGAAGGTCTTCGCGCCGCGCGACTTCGGGTATCACCGGATCACGGTCGAGCGACCGCTGAAGCTGCGGTTCGAGGTTACCGAGGACGCGCTGGTCGAGCTGGAGGTGGCGAAGCCGCTGGCGAAGTACTCCGAGCGGGACAAGCTTCTCGACCTCCTGCGCGGGTTGCTCGGTCGTCCGGCGGCGTTCCGGAAGGTGGAGTTCGCTCGGACGCTGAAGGAGACATTGGTGCCGCTGGGCAAGCTGTCGGCTCCCGTTGACAAGGCAGTGTGGTCCACGGTCTCGGTGTCCGATCCTGAGGGCGAACTCCAGACAGACCGGCACGGTGACTCGTTGCCCGATCCGGACCTGCGTGACTACGAGATCGTACCGCTTGACCAGGACATCGACGAGTACATGCGGCGCGAGGTGCTCCCCCACGTGCCCGATGCCTGGGTGGACCACTCGAAGACCAAGGTCGGGTACGAGATCCCCTTCACCCGCCACTTCTACAAGTACGTCCCACCCCGCCCCCTCGAAGAGATAGACGCCGAGCTGAAGGACCTCGAAGCCCAGATCCAGCGACTCCTCACCGAGGTGACCGAGTGATGTGGGACGTGCTCCCGCTAAGGCGCTTGGTAGATCCAAAGCGCCCCATCACCTACGGGATCGTTCAAGCCGGCGAAGACGTGCCCGGCGGCGTCCCATATATCCGACCCGTGGATATGACCGAGACCGACGGCGTCGCAGATCCGGCTCAGCTCCGCAAGACGAGCCTCGAGATTGCCCGGGCCTACAAGCGTTCCCGCGTGACTCCAGGAGACTTGGTCGTCTCTATCGGCCCGTCATACGGAAAGATTATGACAGTTCCGGCCGAGCTTGACGGAGCCAATCTCACGCAGGGCACTGCCCGGGTCGCACCGGGACGTTCGATGTGCGGACGCTTCCTCTTCTGGGCACTCCAGTCGAAACTGGCGCGGAGCTTCTGGGACGCAAGTGTTGGTGGGGCCACTTTCAGGTCCTTGAACCTCGAGCCGCTCTCGAGGACTGCATGTCCCGCTCCAGACCTCGAAGAACAGCGACGCATCGCCGACTTCCTCGACGCCGAGACCTCCCGACTCGACCAAACGAGGGTCGCTCGGAGCAAGCAAATTGATCTCCTTAACGAACGACATCTCGCTGCGGTTTCCGAGCTAGTAACTCCGGGAATTTCTACAGACTGCCGGCGGTCTACCGACTGGCCTTGGCTCCCTGCCGCCCAGGAATTCGTACGGCTTGGTCATATCGCTCGCGTGCAGACAGGCGTCATGGTTAATGCGTCTAGAAAGGTCAGCGAGTCCGACGTGGTTAGGCCGTATCTACGAGTAGCGAACGTACAGGATGGCCGAATCGATCTTACGCAAGTAAAATCTATTCGTGTAGAACGGTCTGCCGCCCGGCTTTCCACGCTCCAGTTCGGCGACGTGGTAATCACCGAAGCAAACGGCAACCCAGACAATCTCGGGCGTGGGGCAGTATGGCGCAATGAGATTCCCGAGATGATACATCAAAATCACATTTTCGCTATTCGACCAGACCCTAAGCTGCTTAGCTCGGACTATCTTGCAGCAGTTCTCGCCTCGGTACATGGCCGCCGGTATTTTCGCTTTACATCCAATCAAGTAGGGATAGCCACGACTAGCAGCGCGAAGGTCATGTCGCTGCCCGTGCCAGCCTTGGCATTGGAGGCGCAACTGAAGGTCGTGAACCAAGCAGGCCAGTTAACGGAATCGCAGTCATACCTGGCTAGCGCCCTGGATCGACAACTACTACTACTCAGCGAGCGGCGGCAGGCGCTGATCACGGCGGCAGTAACGGGTCAGCTGGACGTCACGACGGCGAGTTCGGGAGTTCGGGTGTGAGCTCGCAGACAGGCACCCAGCGCCGAGGAGCACGCATCCGCACATGCGTGCTTGGCGACGCACCGCGCCGACGGATGTGTCGCCTAGCAGCATCGACTCGGGCTCGGCCGACCGAGTAGCTTCGACATTTCAGCGCGACAGCAGGGGGGAACGTGGCAGTACACGACGAGGGTGAGTTCGAGAACGCGATCGAGGCCAGCCTGATCGAGTCCGGCTGGCACGCCGGTCTGCGCACGGCGTACGACAAGAAGCTCGGGCTCGACCTGGAGGAGCTGGCGACCTTCATCGGCGCCACCCAGAACGACGAGTGGGAGCGCCTTCGCGCCTTCTACGGAGGTGACGTCGCCGAGGCCCAGCACCGGTTCGCGGCCCACGTGGCCAAGCAGATCGACGAGCGCGGCACGCTCGACGTCCTGCGGCACGGGGTGAAGGACCGCGGCGTGCTCATCCGGCTGGCGTACTTCCGGCCCGCCCACACCCTCGCCGACAACGCGCTGGTGCAGTACGAGAAGAACCGCCTGACCGTCACCCGCCAGCTCGCGTACTCCGAGAAGGCCCCCGGGAACGAACTCGACCTCACCCTCTTCGTCAACGGCATCCCCGTCGCCACCGCCGAGCTGAAGAACAACTACACCGGCCAGACCGTCGAGGACGCCAAGAAGCAGTACCGCCGAGACCGCGACCCGAACGAGCTGATCTTCGCCCGCCGCACGCTGGTGCACTTCGCGGTCGACCAGGAGCTGGTGTTCCTCACCACCCGGCTGGCCGGCGCGGAGACGATGTTCCTCCCGTTCAACACCGGCTCCGCGGGGCCGGGCAACACTGGCGGTGCGGGCAACCCGCCCGCGCTCCCCGGCCGCTACCGCACCTCCTACCTGTGGGACGAGGTGTGGCAGCCGGACGCCTGGGTCGACCTGCTGCGCCGCTTCCTCCACCTGGAGAAGGGCGGCAAGAGCGGCGGCGGGAAGAAGGACACGCCGCACAACCGCAAGCTGATCTTTCCCCGCTACCACCAGTGGCACGCTGTCCGCTCGCTTGTCGACCACGCGGCGCACAACGGCTCTGGCCACAACTACCTCGTGCAGCACTCCGCCGGCTCGGGCAAGTCCAACACCATCGCCTGGCTCGCGCACCGGCTGTCCAGCCTGCACGGGGACGACAACGAGCCGGTGTTCGACAAGGTGCTCGTCATCACCGACCGGGACGTGCTCGACCGGCAGTTGCAGGACACGATCTACCAGTTCGAGCACAAGGCCGGCGTGGTCCGCCAGATCGGTCACAAGGGCGAGGGCGCGAAGTCCGAACAGGTCGGCGAGGCGCTGTCCGGCGAGACGGCGAAGATCCTCATCGTCACGCTGCAGACGTTCCCGTACGTCTTGGACAAGGTGTCCGACCTGCGCGGGCGGAAGTTCGCGATCGTCGTCGACGAAGCGCACTCCTCGCAGTCCGGAGAGTCCGCTGCCGCGCTGAAGCGGGTGCTGACCAAGCTCGGCAGCGACGACATCGACGAGGACGCCGACCCGCTCACCGCCTCCGCGCTCGCTCGCGGCAAGCACGAGACGTTGTCGTACTTCGCGTTCACCGCGACGCCGAAGCCGAAGACGATCGAGCTGTTCGGCACCCACCGGGACGGCGAGGTGCGGCCGTTCCACGTCTACTCGATGCGGCAGGCGATCGAGGAGGGCTTCATCCTCGACGTACTCCGCAACTACGTCACCTACAAGACGTACTGGCGGCTGGCGAACGGCAACCCCGACGACCGGGAAGTGGACGAACGCAAGGCCAGCGCGGCCCTCGCGCGGTTCGCCACCCTGAGCCCGGCCAGCATGCAGCAGCGCGCGGAACTCATCGTCGAGCACTTCGTCAAGCACACCCGCGGCCGGCTGGGCGGACGGGCGAAGGCGATGGTGGTGTGCCGGTCCCGCGAGCACGCGGTCAAGCTCTACCGCGCGATCCGGAAGTACGTCGAGGATCTCGGCTACGACGGCTGCGGGACGCTGGTCGCCTTCTCCGGCAAGCTCGCCGTTGACGGGCTCGAGGCGGACACCGTGACCGAGTCGGGGCTCAACGGGATCAGCGAGTCCGCGTTGCCGAGGGCGTTCGCGTACACCAAGGCCGACGACCCGCATGCGGCGAGCCGGGATCAGGCGGAGTACCGCATTCTCGTGGTGGCGGAGAAGTTCCAGACCGGGTTCGACCAGCCGCTGCTCACGACGATGTACGTCGACAAGCCGCTGGCCGGGGTTGCTGCCGTACAGACCCTCTCACGGCTCAACCGCACGCATCCCCGCAAGGAGCAGGACGACCTCTTCGTACTCGACCTCGCCAACGAGGCCGACGACATCCAGAAGGCGTTCCGGCCCTTCTACGAGGCGACGATCACCACCCCGACCGACCCGAACCTCATCTACACCGCGCATCGCGCCGTGATGGACCACCAGCTCCTGGTGGAGTCGGAGATGCGTGCCTTCTTCGACGAGTACGTGCGCGCGCAGGAACGGCGGCGCGGAACAGCGTTCGACAAGGCGCACGCGGAGCTGTATCGGCTCACCGATCCGGCGCGGGACCGGTTCGCGCAACTGCTGGAGGACGATCCCGATCAGGCCGAGAAGTTCAGGGGGGATCTGCGCGACTACATCCGCAAGTACGGCTTCCTGGCGCAGATCTGCGGCTTCCAGGACGAAGAGCTGGAACTCCTCTACGTCTACGGCAAGATGCTCGTCCAGCGGCTGCCGCGTCGCGAGGATCCGGCCGTCGACCTGGGCAAGGTCGACTTGACGCACCTGCGCATCACCAAGACCGGCGAGCACGATGTCAGCCTGGATCCCGAAGGCGAACAGTTGCTGCCCGGCTTCACCGGTGACGGCGGCGGGAAGCAGCACGAGCCGGAGAAGATGTCGCTGTCGGAGCTGATCGCCGACCTCAACGAACGGTTCGGGCTCAACCTCGGCGAACACGACGCGGTGATCGGGCCCGCCAACGACGTGATCTCCGACGACCCGAACTTCATGAAGGCCGCCGCCCTGAACAACGACCTGGACAATTTCGGCCACGTCTTCGACGACGCGTTCGAGGACAAGATGGCCGAGCGGCTGGAGAACAACACGAGAATGTTCCGGGAGTTCAACGACAACCCCGACTACAACTCCGCGTTGAAGAGCCTGGCGCGGCGGTACGCGTACGAGTCGCTACGCAAGGACGTAGCCTGATCGATCATGAAACGGCGGACGCTGGCGGGGCGCTACGAGCTCGGGTCGCCGATCGGGCGCGGTGGGATGGGCGAGGTCTGGGCCGGGTACGACACCCGGCTCGACCGTCGCGTCGCGGTCAAGCTCCTCCATGCCCACACCGTTTCCTCGTCGACGCAGCGGACAGCGCTGGCCAAGCGCTTCGCGCGTGAAGCGAGGCTGACCGCCCGGGTCGAGCATCCCGGCGTTCCGGCGATCTTCGACGCCGGCGTGGACGCTGGAGGCTCTGATAGCCGGGATGCGGACGGCGAGCAGCTCTATCTCGTGATGCAGCTGGTGCCGGGCATCGATCTGGTGGACTTCCTCGTCCAGCATCAGCCGCTGCCCGTCGAGTGGGCGGTCGCCGTCGCGGCGCAGATCGCCTCGATCCTCTCGGCGGCCCACGCTGTGTCGTTGGTGCACCGAGACCTGAAGCCGACCAACGTGATGCTGCGGCCGGACGGCACGGTCGTCGTCCTGGACTTCGGGGTGGCTGCGCTGCTGGCGGCTGATGCGACCAGGTTGACGGCGACCGGAGAGACCATCGGCAGCCCGGCGTACATGTCGCCCGAGCAGGTGCTCGGCGGAGTGGCCAGCCCGCGCAGCGATCTCTACGCCCTGGGCTGCATCCTCTACGAACTGCTCGCGGACGTACGGCCGTTTCCCGGCGAGGCGAGCTACCCGGTCATGCGCCGGCACGTCGAGGAGCCGGCGCCTCGGGTTCGGTTGGCCAGGCCGGACGTGCCGCCGGAGCTGGAGCGGCTGGTGCTCGACCTGATGGCGAAGGAACCGGAGGACCGGCCGGCCGACGCCGAGGACGTCTACGGCCGGCTGGCCCCCTTCCTTCCTGCGGCTGGGCGGGAGGATCGAGCGGTCCCGTCCGATCCCACTCGGCCGTACCGGTTCCCGCTCGCCCCGCGTCGTGGTGCTTCGCGACCCTCACCGCGTCCAGGTGCGGCGCCTGCTGGCGAGCCGGTCGGTTCCTCGGCGGCTCCGGCGTTTGCGGCTCCCGCTCCGGTGGACTTCGCTGCCGTGCGCGACGAGGCGGCGGACTTGGTGGACGCGGGCAGGTTCACCCAGGCGGCGGAGCTTCTCACCGACCTGCTTGCCCGCGGGAGACGGGCCCGGTCCCGATCCGACGTACGCAGCGTTCGCCATCAGTTGGCGAACACCCTCCTGCTCGGCGGCGACTACGCCCGCGCGCTGACGGAGTACGAACGACTTGTCGAGGACATCGAGCCCGAGCGAGCGCCTGACGACCAGGACATCCTGCACTGGAAGCTTCAGATCGCGACCTGCCACGCCGCGCTCGGCCATGCGCACGAGGCGCTCGCCTATCTGGAACCTGTCCTGGCGACGAAGCAACGTCAGTTCGGCCGACGGGATGAAGAGGTCATCGAGCTTCGCCGTCAAGCTGCGGCGCTACACGCCTCCGTCGGCGACGGTCAGCGGGCGGCTGCGGAGTTGCGCTCCCTGCTGACCGACCTCGGCCCTTCCCACCCCATGTCAGCCGACGTCGCCACCGCCCTCCGCAAGCTTGGCCAAATATGAACGAAAAGGTCGGTCTGCCTCGCATAAGGTCGCACGGCTAGGACTTAGTGGGCCCACGCCTGCAATTACTCGCGAACCTTGATGGCCTGCTCAAGTACTGAAGCGATGACGTCCACATCGTCAAGCTCTCCTGCAGCGATGGCCATGATGAGGTCGTACGCCGCGTCGTTGGAGAACGTGAGCCGGTATCCGTTCACACCGTAGAAAGCAATCAGCCCACCCAGTGCCAGGCGTTTGTTGCCGTCTACCAAGGCATGATTGCGAGCCAAGGAGTGCACAAGGGCGGCAGCCTTCGTATGCGGTGACCGGTAGGCATCCGCGCCGAACACTGTGGTTCGCGGCCTGGCCAGGGCAGACTCAAGCAATCCGTAGTCTCTTACCTCGACTGGGCCACGTATGGCCCGCTCCGCCACCCGTAGCAGCTCGGCGAGGGTCAGATAAATCACTGGCCGAGTCTCTCCAGCGCCTCTGCGTACCGGGGAAGCTCCTCATCCAGAACGTGCTCGAGCAGATCGGCGCGACTGTGTGACTCGATGTATTCGCGCACCGCCTGACGCGCCACCTCCTGCATCGAGCGGTGCTCGAACTCCGCACGGACCCTCAGCGCGTCGGCCTCTTCGTCGGTCAATCGCAACGTCATAGCCATGCCGCCACGGTATCACCATTGATACCGCCCGACACATGCTTGTCTGGGCTTCCAGCGCCACAAATGGCGCAAGTAGGACTTACGGCCCTTGACTGCGAGACGCACCAACGGCCTCGCCTCTTCGGGGTAGGACCAGGGGCGCCTTCGCCGGTGTCCGACGGCGTGCGGTCTTCCGCGCAAGCCAGGTCACACGGTCCTGGTACCAGTCCGACCGGCGTGGAAGATACGGACCTGCTTGTCCACAGGAGTGGATCTTCTCCGGCGCGGCTCGTCCGCGCCCACCGGTAGCCTTGCTCCCCATGGGATCGAAGGCGGTCGACTGGGAGTTCGTGAGCGACCTCGGCAAGCGTCTTCAGCGTTCCGCCGACGACACCCTGCCGGATGCCTCACGCAAGTGCGCGGACGCACAGACGACCATGATGGACGCCGGGCAGGGCGGTGGGCTCCTGGTCGTGATGAGCTTCTTCTTCGCGGCGGCGTTTCTCGAAGACTCACTCGAACGGAAGCAGACGGTGGCCGGCGAGCTGAACCGCGGCGCACAGGCCTGCTCCCGTAACTGGGAGGCCACCGAGAAGGTCAACAGCTTCCACGTCGGAGGAAACTGATGGGCAACACCTACGACTCGATGGCTGGTGCGGTCTCCTCGGGCAAGGACCTCGGACAGGTCGCGTTCATCTCCTCGATGATCGCCTCGACGCTCGCGTTCTGGGAGCTGTGGACTCCGATGCCTTCGGAGAAGAGCGGCATCCTGCTCAACGCGCTGGGCACCATGGGCGGTGGCGGCGGGAAGATGGCCGGGATCTGGGGCAAGGCCGCGCCGGTGAAGCTTCCCGGTGTCGGTGCCGCGAAGGTCGCACTCGGCATGCCTCCACGTCTGGCGCTGATCCGGACCGACACCGCGACGATGATGGATGCCTGCTCCAAGGTCCATGAAGCCGCCAAGGTCGCCAGCCAGCTTTCCGCCGACGTCGTGAAGCACGGCTCCACGATCACCGAGCAGACCTGGAAGGCGAAGGACCAGGAGCAGTTCGGCGAGCAGTTGGACATGTATCGCATCAGTCTCGATGCCACCAAACAGCTGGGATACGTCACGGCGTCGCTGACGGCGGTCGTCGCGATGTTGCGGTTCATTCAGCTGGCTATCGCTGCCGCACTCATGACCGTACTGGCCGCACTGGCGGTCGCCTGGGTGGCCGCGATGGCGATGTCGTGGGCCTTCGGCATCGGCGCGGGGGTCGCCGCCACGATCAGGAGCATCGGCACCCCGCTGGTGAGGATCTCGCAGAAGATCGTCCCGGTGATGGAGGCGGTCATGGTCATGGTGGGCCTGGGCCACGTGGCCATCTGCACCCTCATGACGGCCAACGCGGCAGCCGTGGATTCGTACAAGATCGGCGACATCGGAGGCGGCGGTTGGGACTCCCTGCAGGACACCGGCCTGCGCGCAGTGGAAGACCTGCTGGAGAAGTACAAGCGCAAGGGCCTGAAGGCGATCCCGGACTTTTCCGGGTTCTGATCCACGCCGACCAGGCGGGACGAGAGTTCTCGAAGGGGGAAGCCATGGCACTGGAGAGCTGGGACTTCAACGACCTGCTCCGCGATCCTGAGGCGATCATCGCCGCGCAACGGGAGAACCTCCAGCGCGCGCAGGAGATGGAACGCCGGATCGCAGAGGTCAGCGGTTCGGCGACCAGTGAGGACGAACGCATCACCGTCACCTACACCGAGGAGAACGGAATCGAGTCCATCCAGCTCGATCCGCGAGCGATGAGGATGGCGTCCGAGGATTTCGCGGCGGTCTTGGTACAGGTGGCGAACGCCGCTCGTGCGGACATGCGCGACCAGATGCAGCGAGTGGTGGACGAGACGATCGGGGAGGAAGGTCAACCCGATCTTGCGGAGCTCGCCACGAACGCCGCTCAGATGGAAGCCGCGATGAACGAGTTCATGCGCGACACCATGACCATGGAAAGCGACCTTCAGAACGCGATCGACCGCATGAAGCGGATGGCCGAGGGGAGCTGACCCGCGGCATCGCGAGAGGGCAGCGAGCTTGGCTCGGCGTCACGAGGCGGTCTGCTGCTCCTGCCGCATCTTCTTCAGCCTCCATCCCAGGCCGAACCAGATGCCGAACAGGATCAGAGCGACCGCGATGACCAGCGCGTTGATCGGCCAACCGGGTTCGAACACGGAGGCGACCGCTCCGACAACGGCGGCGTACACCACGAACTTGAGGATGTGACGGGCCTGTTCGAGCTGACGCCGACGCTGGAGCGGCGCGGCGACCGAGAGCACGCTGGCCTCGGAGAGTACGGGCACTGACGGATTCGAGTCCGCCGGCGCTGCCTGCGCGGGGTACGGCACTCCCAGTACGGACGCGAAGGCCCGGTGCGCGCGGTGCCCGGCGGCCGCGTCGTCCGAAACCGAGGCCGCGGACTCGGACGCCTCACCGAGCAGCCGGGTGCGATCACCGCCTGAGGTGGGTGTCACGTGCAGAACCTGGCGCCTCGCGAACGCCTTGGCGAAGGCCTCCAGTGCCTCGACATCAGCCGTGTCGGCCGGCCCGATCATGTCGCCGTCCGGCTGGAAGAAGGTCACCCGGCACGCCTCGGCTCCGTTCTGCCAGCAGAGGACACCTGTGCCGAGCAGACGCGCGAGGAGTGGGGCGAAGCGGTCGGCGGCGTCGGCGCGCATCGGAACACTGGTCCAGCCCTCGGCGTGGCTGATGCCGGTTCGGTCGCGCCATCCCGGGGCGAGAGTGCCGAGCGCCTCGACGACAGTGTCGGCGCTTGCCGGTACCTGCACGACTGCGGATGTCATGCCCAGAGACTACGGCGTGTCAGGTGGAGCATGGAAACCCTGGAGTGCTCTCGGCGTGCTGTTCACTTGAGGTCATGGAGGTCCACCACACGACCGTCCCTGTTACCGAGTTCCGCCAGCGCGCGTCGCAGCACCTGGGCGTTGCGAGCGGCACCGGCCGTATCCCCGATGTCGACGTGGTGAGCGACGTGTCCGATCACCTGGTTCGCGATGGAAAGGGCAATGGCCGCCGGAACGCGGGCTCGTCGAGTGACCCACCGGTGTGGCCTTCCACCACTGCGGTGAGGTCCGTCTCCTCGTGAACCATGGCGACGTAGGCGAGCTCGCCGATCGGTGAGCCGCCGTGCCACATGCCCCAGTCGATGAGCCCGCAGACGCGGAGTTCGGCATCGACGAAGACATGCTCGGGCGAGACGTCACCGTGGCAGAGCACGAAGTTGTCCGGCGGCGGAGTCGCCGAGGACGCACCGAGCAGGGCGATCGCGTTGTCCACCTCCTCGGGGGTGAGCCCGGCCGCGGACAGTTGCGGACGTTCGGCCGTTCGGTCGGCGACGAAGCCGCGGCGAAGGTCCGCCGGGTCGGGCCACGTACCGTCGTCGCCCGGACGCCAGACCCCAGGCGTACGCACCGAATGCAGCCTCGCCAGCACCCGACCGACGTTCACCATCGCTGCACGCCTTCGTGCAGTTGACAGCGATGCGAGGACCGTTCCCAACTGACGTCCTGGCGCCTCCGCGAGAACCATCGCGTGCCGCTCGTCCGCCTCGTCCGCGTCGGACGCCTCGCCCCGGACAGTGTCGATCAGAAGTACTTCGGGCACGGGTACGCCGGCGCCACGGGCCTGCTCCATCGCCCATGCCTCGTGGACGAACCCGTTCTTTCCCGGGCCGGGAATCCGCACGTAGACAGCCAGGTCGCCGGTCAGCTCAACCCGATAGACCTCGTTGTCGTACCCACGCATCACTCGCCGCAGGTCCACGACCCGGTGACCGGTGGCCCGCTCCGCGAGGCGAACGACGACCGCCCGCGGTACCGCGAACCGCGCGTGCAGCCGGGCAAGGAATGCTGACTCCGACATCCACCCATCTATGCGGAGCCGCCTCTGCCACGCAACGCGTTTTCCGTCCAGGCACACGGAACGTCGCACTGGCCCGGATTCCGCTGCTACCCGTTCCCCACCGTGCTGCGCGCAACGTGCTTCGTGGACAAGCCCGAGGTCAGTGAGGGTGGGATCACGATGACGGGGCAGCGCGCGTTCCGAACGCAGTACGCACTGGCCGAGCCGAGCAGCGACTCCGGGGACGCGCCCGCGCCGTGGCTGCCGATGACCAGGCCGGCGGCGTGGGCGGCCAGCGCACACAGCGTGGGCCCGGGTCGCCCGTACACCACCATGGAACGCACCGGGGTCTCGGACGGTTCGGCCTGACCGAGGGCGGTGTCGAGCACCTCCTTGTGTGCCCCGCCGGCGGACGCGACTTCTTCCCGCGGAGCCGGGAGCGTGCGGTACGCCGGCCGCGGGGCGAGCAGGCTGACGGACGTGGCGAGGACTCTTCGGTTCGTCTGTCCGGCGTACCGCAGTCCCCACGTCAGCGCGTACTGCGAGCCCGCGGACCCGTCGACGCCGACGACGACCGGCCCTTCCGAAGGCACCGGCTGCCGCAACAGCGCCGCGTGGAGGTCGTGCGCGGTCAGCATTCCCACGACCTGTTCCCCGTCGATCACCACGACCGCATCGCCGGTGCTCTGGCGCAACGTCTCCGCGGCCTCGCGGACGGTCAGGTCCACGGTCACGGTCGGCGCCGGCATCCGGGCCACGTCGGCCACCAGCACCGCGCGGTCACGCCGCGACCAGTCGTACATCCGCCACAGGAGATCGGCCTCATGTACGACACCGACACATCGGCCCTGCTCCATCACCGGCAGATGAGCGAACCCTGCGCCGAGCATCGTCCGCCACGCGGTGTCCACATCCGTCGCGGAGTCCACTCCCACCACCTCGGTGCTCATCACCTCCCGTACCGGCCGGTCACCAAGACTGTCAAGCCAGCCTTGCGGGCCGCCGCCGGCCACGCCGGTCTGCTCCGGCACAGGAACATCGGGTACGACCGCGACGGGGCACGATGCCAGGCGAAGACAGCGACTCATCGTCGAGGAGTCGAGTACGTCGGCTTCGGGCAACCGCCCGAGCACCAGGAGCGCCGCGTCCCGGGACAGGGACAGGAGAGCGTCGACGTCGGTCTCGCCCTCGACGTAGATCGGCTCGACCGCCTCCTCCAGGCGGTCCGCCTCCGTGACGGCCCACTGCAGCGCATGTCTGCTCGTCGACGAACGGTCGAGGCCGACCAGGATCCGCCCGTTGTTCACGCGTCACCGCCCTGTCGCGAGTCCTGATGGAGTGAGCCCCTCCAAGGTCACCCGACTCAGATCCGGCGAATCAAGGGTCCGGCGGTGGCGTCTGTACGGGACCTTGGCCACCGCCGATTCGTCGCACCGTCGCGCGGGCAGGAAATTCTCGCCGGTTTGGTCGGTGATCCCGATTCCTGTATTTGCATCCGCGAACGCCCGGCAGACTTGCGAGAACGGGTACGCCCAGGATGGAGGAAACGCGGATTCCGTGGCATCGTCACCGCCGCGGCAACGGTCGCGGTCTCGACGGCCGTGTTGGCGCCCGCGCCGCAGGCTCAGGCCTCGACGAACCCGAATGCGACCTACCAGGGCAAGGTTCTCACCACGCTCACCGTCCGGAAGGGACCGACGACGGCGGCCATCGCCGTCGGCACGCTCCAAGCAGGAAAGACGATCACCCTGCTGTGCAAGGTGAACGGAGAGGTCGTCCACGGCAAGCCACTCTGGTACAAGCAGGCCACGGGTAAGTGGGTCACCGCCTACTACGTCGTGCTCCAAGGGGCGGCACCGCCGTCCTGCTGACGTCACCTCGAGGAGAACGGTGGTGGCGGGCTGAGGCCCGCCACCACCGTTCTGCATGTGCTCATCCAACCGGCGTTGCTACCGGGTCACCGTCACGACGTGCAGCGGACGGTGGGGTTGAACTGCGCAAGCTCCCCGGCAGGGTTCGGGCGCCAGACCCAGGCGTGCAGGTCGTAGTGGATCGGCTGACCTGGCTCGTGTCCCAGCATCGGCCCGTCGAACGGCTCACCGAACAGCGTCGGGCGGTCGTCGTCGGTTCCGAGGTTCTGGTCGGCGTCGGCCTTGAAGTACTCGATCGCCACCAGGTGGAGCCTGCTGTGGTGGTCGCGGGCGTACACCAGGACCTCGGGCCGGGTCGGGTCGAGGTTCGGGTTGGTCGCAAGGTCGGGGTTGACGTAGTGGTAGCCCATCCCGCCGAGCGTCGGGTCCGCCACGCAGACGTCGGTGGGCAGGTAGCCGGCCTCGACGGCATTGTCGACGTTCCGGTAACGAGCGGTCGCGTCCCGGATCACCTGGCGCTGTGCGGCCGTCAGAGAGCCGGGCCGGTCGCGGTGGGAGGTGTAGTGCGTCGCGGCCTGAGCGGACAGAGTGGTTTGAGCCGAAGAGGTGGCTGCGTGCGCGGTGCCGTCGTGCGCGGCGGCCGACGCGAGCGCGACGGGTCCGCCGGTGGTGAGCGCGACAGCGGCGGCCATCGCCACCCGTTGGATGGTGCGGCGTCGAAGCATGTTCGGCTCCTTCGAAGTCGTACTAAAGGTGAGTGGCCGGCGCCGGGCAGACCGCCGAGTCCCTCGCGGACTGCGGAGGGAGCGATCCCCGTGCCGTGTCGGCGCAACCAGGCCCCAGGAAAGGTTTGGCGAGGCCGTGGGCCGGCGCCGGTCGCCCGTCGCGGACCCGGCCGGGACCACAGTCGACCGCCGCGTCGACTCCGATGGTGGGATCCCTCTTTCGCGGAGTCGTACAACCATCGCCGCCGCTCGCACGTCTACCCAGCCAAAGTGCGGCAATCATCGAGAAAGAGAGGCTCATGATGAGTAGTCGCATCCGCGAATACGCAACCGCCCTCCGCGGGCTGGTCCGGCTGCGGGTGGGTAGGCGCGGCCGTGGCATCGTCACCGCCGCCGCGACGATCCTGGTCTCGACGGTCATGCTGGCCGCGGCGCCGGGAGTTTCAGCCGCGACGACGTACCAAGGCAGGGTCGTCGCGACCGTCAACGTCCGGAGTGCGCCGACAACGTTCGCGTCCGACGTCGGCACGCTCCGCGCCGGGGCGACGGTCACGCTTCTGTGCAAGGCCTTCGGGCCGTTGGTGGGTGGCAACTACGTGTGGTACAAGCTCGGCACCGGCCGGTGGGTCACCGCACGTTACGTCGCCAACGTCGGGACCGCGCCGCGGTTCTGCGGCAACGGCAACGAGTACGACGGACGGGCCCTGGTGGACCTGAACGTGCGCAGCGGTCCGAACACCGCGAACGCGGTCGTTTCCTCGGTCCGCGCAGGGGGATTCCTGCCGCTGGTCTGCAAGGTCGACAGCCAGTCGGTCGGTGGCAACTCCCGTTGGTACCAGCTCACGAGTGACGGGCCCGGCGCGTGGGTGGCCGCGCGGTACGTGACCAACGTCGGCTCGGCCCCGCCGTACTGCTGACGACACCTCCGAACACGGTGGTGGCGGCCTGACCCCCGCCACCACCGACGGCCGCCCCGTGGCCCTGGCCACTCCCGCCACGGCCGGTCGGCCGGTCGGTCGGTCGGCGGGCACGGATCTCACGTTCCGGCTGCCTGCGTCGTCGTAACGGTGACGAAGGCCGACAGGCCGGACCGAGCGGAGGGACCAACCGCGATGCCCACACAACGCGAGCAGGACGAAGCCAGGATCAGGCAGCGGATCGACCAGATCGTCGACGGGATCGGAGCCAAGGATCTCCAAGTCCTGCAGCGGATCTACGCCACGGACGTCGTCTCCTTCGACGTCGAGCCGCCCCTGCAGCACGTGGGAATCGACGCGAAGCTGAAGAACTGGGCGAAGGTGTTCACGATCTTCTCCGACGTGTCGTACGAGGTTCGCGACCTGACCCTCACCGTGGGCGCGGACGTCGCGTTCGGGCACTGCTTCGGCCGGCTCAGCGGCACACTGAACAACGGCACGGCAACCAGCGGCATGTGGGTCCGCGGGACGTTCTGCTTCCGGAAGATCGACGGCGAGTGGTTGATCACGCACGACCAGGCTTCGGTGCCGTTCGACCTCGCGACCGGCAAGGGCGTCACCGACCTCGAGCCCTGACGGGTCAGCTCCCGGCCGCGCTGTCAACTCACGATTGCGCCAGCTCAGCCGCCACCTCGGGGAACACGTCCTCGATCTCCTTCGCCAGCAGACGTCGCAGTGCCAGCCGTTCGTGCTCGTACGCCGGATCGGTCGCTACGTTGTGCTGCTCGTGCGGATCGGTGGTGAGGTCGTACAACTCGTCGACGTCCCGTGAGCGGTGGATGTAGCGGGACGTCCCGGTGCGGACCGAGGCGTTGAGCGCGTCGGTCGTGGCGTTCCAGTCGGCCGGGTCGGTGTGTTCGCCCTGCGCGTCGGCGTTCATGCCGTAGAGCACGGTTTCGGCGGTGACGTACTCGCGGGTCGGTGCCGCCGCCCGCTCGCCGAGCATGCCGGCGAAGGAGATCCCGTCGTCGTCCTCGTCCCAGGCCACGCCGGCCAGTTCGGTCAGCGTGGCGGCGAGGTCGACGACGGACACCAGGTTTCCGGTCGAGGTCGAGGTCGAGCCCGACGTCGCGGCACCCACGTCCGGGTGCCGGACGATCAGCGGGATCCGCAGCGCCTCCTCGTAGTGCAGGAGATGTCCCTTCTCCATCAGGCGATGCGCGCCGAGCAGGTCACCGTGGTCGGAGGTGTAGACGATGATCGTCCGGTCCAGTTGGCCGGTACGCCGGAGGTGCTCGACCATGGCGCCGACCTGCGCGTCGACCAGGGCGCCCAGGCCGAGGTAGTGCCCGACGACATCGACCCAGCCGGCCTCGTCGAGGTCGGCGTACTTGCGGGCGAACCCGGACTCCGCCACTTCGCGCGGCCTGGTTCCGAGGCCGGTCGCGAAGCTGGCCGGCAGCTCGACGCGACCGCGGTCGATGATCGTGTCGTACGGCGCCGGCACGATCATCGGGAAGTGCGGCGCGTTGAAGGAGCACACGGCGAACCACGGCCGGTCGTCCGGAGCATCGTCGAGCGTGCGCAGGAACTGCTCGGTCTGCCAGGTCTCCAGGAAGTGCTCCACCGGGATCTCGGCGGTGCCACGATGCGGTGCCGTACGCAGGGTTCGTACGTCGGCGGCCGTGAGGTTCTCGATGTGCCCCTCGACGAGCTCGTACCCCTGCGCGGTGGCGTACTCCCGGTAGGGCTCGATGTACCGTCCCCGGTCCCGGCCGTCGAGGACCGCGGGGATGGCGACCTGGTCGGCGAAGCCCATCCGCGCCGGCGTCGTACCCGGAACATGCCACTTGCCGCAGTACGTCGTGTGGTAGCCGGCACGTTGGAAGGCGCGCCCCAGCCCGGCCTCGCGCAGGTCCGGAGCGATCGCCCGCCAGTTCCCGAGTACGTGATGATGCCGCGGCATCCGCCCGGTCCACAGGCTCGCCCGTGACGGGCAGCACAGCGGGAACGGCGTGTAGCAGTTCTCGAACACCGTCGACTGCTCGGCGAGCGCGTCCAGGTGCGGAGTGTGCGCTGCCGGATTGCCCGCGTACCCGAAGGAGTCCCAGCGCTGCTCGTCGCTCATGACGACCAGCACGTTCGGTCGTTCGCTGCTCGCCATCACTCGATCAGTTCCAGCAGAGCCTGCCACGCCTTCTCCTCGTAGAAACGATGTCCGCCGTCACCGATCACCAGCCGGCACTGCTCGTCGGCCCCCGACGCGGTGTAGATCCTCCGCAGGTCGTCGAACGCCGTGCGTACGCCGAGCAGCGGGAAGATGGGATCGTCGCGGCCGGCGACCACGACAACCGGCTTCGGCGCGAACAGCCCGAGCACGTCGGCCGCCTCGGCCCAGCGGAGCAGACCGGGAACGTAGTTGTCCGCACAGTGGTAGATGCTCATGATCGAGTCCGCGAACGTGCAGAACGCGCACGAGGGCATCGCGAACCGCACGCGGTCCAGCAACGCGGCGGCATAGATGGTCGCCGTACCACCGCCCGAGTTCCCCATCACCCCGAGTCGGGACAGGTCGACGTCGCCCCGCGCGGTGAGGTAGTCGATGCCGCGGTCCACGTCGAACACCCGCTCACCCACCAGCGTGCGCCCCAGCATCAGGGCCTGCATCGCGGCGTCGTGACATCCGTGCGGTGAGGTGGCCGCCTGGGCCTGCTCGCGTCGGTAGCCGAAGCTGCGCTGCTCGATGCACAGGGCGGCGAACCCGTGCCGCATGGCGCCCAGCGCGAAGTCGCGGTCACCCTCGACGGCGAAGGGCACGCTCTCGTCGTCGCGTTCACGCGCGATCGAGACGTGCATCCCCGTGCTGTGCCCCTGCAGGCAGATCACCGTCGGGTAGGGCGGGGGGCGATCGTGCGGCGTACAGAAGTACGCCACCACGTCAGCGTGCGGCTCGGCGGCGAAGGCCAGCTTCTCGACCGTGCCCCGCTCCAGCTCGTTCCGCCACAACGTCCGCGCGCGCAGTCGAAGCCGCGAAGGCTCCGGCATGCCCAGCAGCTCACGCAGCGTGGGCCGAAGCCGTTCCTGCCAGGCCGCCACGTCACCACCGGTGAAGCGCAGGGCCGGGGCGATCTCCTCCAGCAGATACCGGTGGTTCTGCGACGGGGACAGGCTCAGCTCACCATCCTCCGCCACCTGCCGGCCCTCCACGGCGTGCCTCCCACTCCTCGGTCCTTCGTACGACCATGGTCGGGGCCGGGGTCGACGCACAAGTGCAACCCCTGACCGACTCCTGACAGCAGAGGTTCTCACGATCGCCGGCGATGAGTTCTCGCCTCGGCGCGGGTCTGCACCAGGTGATGTCACCCGAGACCCGTGGAGCGAACGACGATGCCGGAACTCCTGATCGACTTCATCACCTCGCTTGACGGTTATGCCTCCGCCGACGGCTGGCCGGGCTTCTGGGGACTGGAAGGACCCGAGTACCTCGCGTGGCTGGGCGATGCGCCGGAAGGGGACTACACGGTCCTGATGGGCGCAACCACGTACCGCGTCATGTCGGGCTTCGCCGCCGACGGCGAGGAAGGCACCGACGTCCTCGCGAACCTGTCGAAGGTCGTCTTCTCGAGCACCCTGACCGAGCCACTGACGTGGCCCAACTCGCGGCTCGTTTCCGGAGATCCGATCGAGGCCGTACGGGAAATGAAGGAGAAGGGCTCGGAGTCCCTGCGCACCATCGGCAGCCTGACCCTGTGCCGCGCACTCCTGAACGTCGGCCTCGTGGACCGCTTCCGCGTGGTCGTCTTCCCCGTCATCACCGGCGCCACCGGTCACGAGCGCATCTACGACGGCTACCCCGACGTCGCTTTGGAGATGACCGACAGCCGCACCTTCGACGGCCGCATCCAACTGCTGGAGTACGTCCCCAAGGTTCTGAGCGGACCTCCCGGCGCGCCGACCGCCTGAACGCCCGTGCGCCCGGCATCGCGGACTCGGCGGCGACGGGCCCTACGGCCGCAGGGGACTGGCGAGGCGGTCGGCCAGGAAGTCCCGTTCGGCTTCGTTCGTGGCCAACTCCAGTGCCCGGCGGTACGCGGTGGCAGCCTCGTCGGCGCGGCCAAGCCGCCGAAGGAGGTCCGCCTTGATCGCCGACAGGTACTGGTAGCCCGCCAACCGGCCGTCCCTTTCCAGCTCCTCGACCTCCGCCAACGCCTGAGCGGGACCGCTGACCATCGCGAGTGCCACCGTGCGGTTCAGCGCCACCACCGGTGACGGCCACACCGACAGCAGTGCGTCGTACAGCGTGAGGATCTGCGGCCAGTCCGTCTGGTCATAGGCCGGTGCCTCGGCATACAGCGAGGCGATCGCGGCCTGCAGCACATAGCGGCCCGGTCGCCCGCCGCGCAGGCCGTCCACGATCAGGTCGTGTGCCTCGGCGATCGCCGCGCGGTCCCATCGCGACCGATCCTGCTCCTCCAACCGCAGCAGTCGGCCCTGGTCGTCGACCCTGGTGGCTCGCCGGGCGTCGGTGACCAGCAGCAGGGCTAGCAGCCCCCACACCTCCCGCTCGTCGGGCATCAGGTTCCGCAGCATCCGGGTCAGTCGCAGCGACTGGTCCACCAGGTCCGTACGCAGCAAGGACCCACCCGACGGCGCGGTGTGGCCGGTGGTGAAGAGCAGGTGGATCACTCCCAGCACCGCGCGCAGCCGGTCCGGCAACTCGGCCGCCTCGGGCACCCGGAAGGGGATGCGGGCGGCCGAGATCTTCTTCTTCGCCCGGGTCAGCCGGGCGGCCATCGTCGGCTCCGACACGAGGAACGCGCGAGCGATGTCCCCGGTCGACACCCCGCACACCAGCCGCAGGGTGAGCGCCAGCTGCGCGTCCTGCGCCAGGGCCGGATGGCAGCACATGAAGATCAGTCGCAGCCGCTCGTCGGGTACGACGTCCTCCGGGTTGCCGGTGGTCAATTCGAACGCTTCGTCCATGGCCGCCTCGTCCACCGAGTCCGCTGACTCCTCCGACTCCACCAGCAACGGCAGCTTGGAGCGGAACACCCGCTCGCGGCGTACGGCATCCATCGCCCGGCGCTTCGCCGTGGTGGTGAGCCAGGCCGCCGGATTGTCCGGGATGCCGTCGAGGGCCCAGCTCTCCAGCGCCGCGGCGTACGCCTCCTGCACGCACTCCTCGGCCAGGTCCAGGTCACGCGCGACCCGCACCGTCGCGGCGAGCACCAGGGCCCAACCGCGACGGTGCGCGTCGGCGACCGCCGCCTCGACGTCTGCCGGGTCTGCCGGGTCTGCCGGGTCTGTCATGCGGTCACGCCTCTTACTGGCCCTTGGCGAAGAAGCCGGCGACGGGGCGTACCTCGACACCGCCGCCCTGCTGGGTGGCGGGGTTGCTCCGCGCGATCTTCAGGGCGGCATCCAGGTCGGGCGCCTCGACCACGCAGAAGCCGGCGATGACCTCCTTGGCGTCGACGAACGGACCGTCGGTGATGGAGTCGGCACGTACCGAGGTCGCGGTGTCCCTCGGCTGCAGCGCGGCGGCGGCGAGCATCGCCCCGGAGTTGATCAACTCCTCGGCGTGCCGGTCGTGCACCGCGAGTTCCTCGGGAGTGGCGTCCGGGCTGTGGGCCGAGTCGTTGGCGTAGATCAGGATGGCGTACTGGGCCATGGGAGGTCTCCGTTCAGCTGGTCGGTTGGTCCGTACGCCTCTACGTCGTACGGCCGGCCCGGAATCGACAGCGTTCCCCAGCCTAAATTGCCGCCACGACGCCCGACCTCGGCGTACCCGTCCCGTACCCGCCCCGTTCCCGCAGGTCAGAGCGGGAGCCGGCGAAGCGAGAGCAGTGCGATGTCGTCCGGTACGTGCCGGCTGCCCACCAGCTGGTTCATGACGGATGCGCAGACGGCCTCCGCCCGGTCGGTGCTGACGGTTCGGCGGAGAAGGTCGATGCGCTCGTCGATCGAGGCATCACGGCGCTCGACCAGGCCATCGGTGTAGAGGCACAGGACCGAGCCGGGCCCGAAGGCGATCCGGTTGCTGTGACGCACCTGGCCCGGGGCAGCCCCGATGGCCAGGTCCGTCCGGAGATCGAGGACGGAAGCCTCGCCCTTCGGGCCGGCCATGATCGGCGGCAGGTGTCCGGCCACGGAGATCGACATCACGTCCAGCGAGGTTTCGACGACCACGCAGACGACGGTCGCCAGGGTGTCGGGCCCGAAGTGGTGGACGTTGCGGTCCAGCTTGCCGAGCAGGAGACCCGGATCCTCCGTGTCGAGACTGTACGCACGAAGATCGCTGCGCAGCCGGCCCATCACCATCGCGGCGTGCAGTCCGCGGCCGATGACGTCGCCGACCACCAGGCACAGGGCACCGGAGGGAAGGTGGAAGACGTCGTACCAGTCGCCACCGACGCCTCCTTCTCCGGTCACGTAGCGCGCGGCGACGTCCAGTCCCGGCAGGGTCGGCAGTTGGTAGGGCAGCAGGCTGCGTTGCAGAGTGACGGCGGCAGCACGGTCGGCGTCGGAGAGCCGCGCCCGGGTGGCCAGAGCGGCTCGGGTCGCCACCAGCTGCAGCAGCTTCACGTCCTCCTCGGTGAACCGTCGTGGGCTGAGCGTTCCGACGTGCAGCACGCCGACCACGGCACCTTCGGTCACCATCGGCACACCCAGCAGGGACCGGATCCCCTTACGCCACAGCAACGGGTTCCACACGTTCTTGCTGTCGACGTGCTCGAGGATGATCGGCTCCCGTTCGGCCGCGATCCGGCCGGCGAAGCCACTGCTCATCGGGATGCGGACGCCCTGGCGAACCTCCTCCTCGATTCCCTTCGCCGCCGTCGCCACCAACGACTGGGACGAGTGGTCGAGCAGGAGCACCGCCGCCGTGTCGACCTTGAGCAACTTCCTGACGCGCTCGAGCAGCTCGTCCAGCAGATCGGCGACGCTGAGCTGAACGAGGGCCTCGTCCGTGATCGCGGCAACGCGGCGAATCCCGTGGTCGCCGAAGGGATCGGTCAGTTCGAACGTCATGCACGCGAGATTAGTTGCCCGGGAAGTTAGCGGCGCGCTCCGCTGAGCGGCCTCATCGGAGGTACGTCGCCAACAGGGGATGGTTCAGCCGGGCCTGTACACCGCGCCATCCCGCCGCGACCTCGGGCCGGCTCGCGAGCTCGTCCGGATCCGGATGGAAGCCGAAGTCCAGGTAGACCTTGAGCGCCCACGTACGTCCTGTCGAGGTCCCCAGCATGGCGTCGGGATGGCTGCGCGCGAGCCGCTGCATCGCCCGCGTCATCATCGGCTTGGTGAGGCCGCGTCGTTGGTGGGCAGGGTGCACCACGACCCAGTGGATGCGCCCTCGTTCCGTCGGGTTGTGGCGATCCCGCTCCCACCACCCGGTGATGCTCCCCGCGGGCTCGCCGTCGAGCGTTTCCACGAAGAACATGCGATCGGACAGCACCGTGTGGTCCGTGCCGAACTCGCGAACGAACAATTCCGGCGTCACGTCGACATACGGCTCGGCCGCGAGGTGCAGGTCCGTCCACGTCCGATCGTCACCCACCTCGTACGTACGAAGCCGATAGCCCGGCGGCAACTCGTGTTGTGGGAGATCGGCGAAGTCGTCTCGAACCATCCGCACGCCCACGTTGTCTGTCTCGCTCATACCGGCACATCCCACGTCGTGGTTGGCAGAACTTCCCGTACGGGTCTACACCATGGCGAGGCACCCGAACTCGCAAGGGCGTACTCGACCTGGGCCCGACGGAATCCCGCCCTGGTTCGGCCAGCCGACGACGGCCGAGGCCGTTGACAGCCACCGCCGGACGACTGCACGGTGTGCGGGCCGACATGGCGACGTCCGCCCAGAAGGAGGGTCCCCGCGACATGTATCGCCGACTGGGGTACGGAAAGTTGACCAGCGGCGAGTCGCTGGAACTCGCGGCGGTCGACGCTCCCGATCCGGACTGGACAGGTCGGCTGAGACTCTTCCTGCGTCACAAGGGTGATCCCTACGCCGGCCACATCGAGCGCGCGCTCGACCAGCCGCTCGACGACCTGCGGACCCATTTCTACGTCGGCTGCGTCGACGGCGAGCCGATCACACACGTCATGGTGGCGGGAGCGCGTGGTTTCGGGGTTCTCGGCCACGTCTACACAGTGCCCGAATGGCGCCGCCGTGGTGCCTTCGGTCAGCTCATGGCCACACAGATGGAGGATGTCAGGGCGCTGGGATTCACTCGGCTCACACTGTCCACCGGCTACGGCTCGATGCCGTACGAGGTCTACAGCTCCTTCGGGTTCCGGTCCGCGGTTCCGGAGTCCGGACAGATGTGCTGGTTCGCGGAGCCCGGCAGCGAGCCCGCGGCCGCACCCGCGCCCGCGGGCGACACGTCGATCCGGCGAGCCAGGTGGGACGACTGGGGCGCGCTCTGCTTCGTACTCGCCCATGCTCCCCATGCCGGAGAGCCGGCGCCGAGGTCGTCGGCACTGGGCATCGACGAGTGTGGAAGCGCGGAAGGCAGCTTCCTGCGACTGCTCGGGCAACTGGATCTCGCAGGGGCGCAGTCGTACGTTGCGGAGAGTTCGGCCGGAGGAGTCGTCGGGTGGTGCCACCTTGTTCCCAGCCCGCTGACGCTCGGCGGCGCGTGGCTCCTCGACCTTCACGTGCTTCCCGGCTTCGAGGGCCTCCTCGGCGATCTCCTCGGCAGGGTCGACTGGCCGCAGCGGCCGGTCGTGTTTCCGACCAGTGCCGACGCGGACGTGTACGAAAGCGCCATGACCGCTGTCGGGTTCACGAAGTCGGCTGTCCTCCCGGCCGGTGACCACGGTGGGTCGACCCGCCGGCTCACGCTCTGGTGGCGTACGGGCTGAGGGCAGTGCCCGGACGCCGAGGGGTTGGTGAGGTTCAAGGAGCGGTCTCGCCGCCGGCGGCTGGCGCAGCATCGTGCGGACCCTAGCGGCATGCGTGGCCTCTCCTCGACGGAACGACCCGGGGGCCTACTCGGTGAGCTCCGGAGCGTAGAAGGCCGGGAGTGGCTCCGGCCCGGTGTACTTCTGGCAGTTGCACGGAACGGACTCGATCCCGGCCCACCTTCCCCCGTCCCACCGCGTCACCTCGTTGAGTGCGTGACACCGGCCTCTCTCCTCGTGGAAAGAAGACGCATGTCCGCACCCGCACAGGGGTTTGACCTCCCCCAGGGCGCTGCGTCGCGACCTGCCCAGGCCTGGCAGGAAACGGCCGATCAGAATTCCTGCCAGGAGGATGACGGCTCCGATGATCAGTTCCATGACAAAACCCCCTCCGTGCTGAGGCTCACGTGCGCTGTGGGTTACCCGAACCAGTCTGGACCGGATGCGCTCAGTCGTGCGAGTTCGTACGCGAGAGGGCGGTGACCTCTCGTACGGCATCCGCGATCGCGGCGAAGTCCTTGCGCAGGAGGGCACCGTGGTTGCTGGGGACCTTCGCGCTGATCCGGATGTTCGGGTTGCGCTCGACCACACCGTCGAGGCCGGCGCGGATGCGTTCCTGCTCATCGCCCTTGCTTCCGAACGACGTACCGGAAGCGAGCACATACCGGGCCGGGACGGTGATGCTGTCCAGTACGGGACTCAGCTCGCGCTCCCGGGAGAGCCTGCCGAGCTCGATGTTGCTCTCGGCCTGTTGTTCCGCCGTCATCCGCGGGGTGAGGCCGGTCGGACGCAGCAGCGGCGTGAACCACCCCATCCGCCGGAACAGCTTCCGGATCCGCTGCTCCATGGCCTCGTCGAGCCAGTCGTACGGAAACGCTCCGTCGACCAGGACCGCGCCCAACGTACGGTCGGGATTACGGCCGGCCCAGTGCGCCGCCACGACCGCGCCGTAGGACCAGCCCACCACCAGGGCCCGGTCGACGCCCCTGGCCGCGAGGACGGCATCGACATCCCGGACGGCGGCTTCGAAGGAGTAGTCCGCCGAGCGCTTCGACTTCCTGCCGCGGGCCCGCTCGTCGTAGGTGATGTGCCGCCAGTCCGTCCCCAGCTCGGCGATGACCCGCCGCCAGTACCCCTGGGTGGCGAACTGACCGTTGAGGTAGACCACGGGGACGCCGGAACCGCCGGAGTCGGTGACGGCCAGGGCCGTGTCGTCGACCGACACCATGCCGGTCCACTGCGAACTGATCGAGGACGTGCTGTTCGTTGTCATGCAGCCACCATCCGCGCCCGGCCTGACGTCGACCTGACACGGACCTGACACGTGCCGCGTCGAAGGCTGCGCCGGCGCTGAGATCGCGTTCATGATCACGCTCAGGTTGGAACGCCGTACAGCGCTGCCTCTTCACGTCAACGACTGCTGTTCGTGGCGGCGTCTACGACTGCCTTGCGCAGGCGGCTGAGCGCTTCCGCGCGAGCGCCGGTCAGCGAGGGCTCGGCCGTGAGTTGCGCAGCGCGGATCGTGAGGGGCCGGGGCAGGTCGCCGGCCGCGGAGTCGATGGTCTCGAGTACGACCGGATGCGTTCCCCACGGGCCGCCGACGATGACGGTTTCGGGATCGGCCAGGGCGGCGACGGCCGCGAGTGTTCCGCCGAGGGCCTGCCCAAGTGTCCGGCGTACCGCGGCACCGTCCTGCTCGTCGGTGACGGCGGCCACCAGCCGGTCGACGTCGATGGCCGTCGATCCGGGCTGGCGCAGGTCCAGCTGCTCGAAGACGTCGATCAGCTGGGTGGCACGACCGTCTGTTCCGCTGGTGACGACATGTGAGATCTCTCCCGCCATGCCGGTGTGGCCCTTCATCACCTGACCGTCGCTGACGATCGCGCAGCCCAGTCCCTCACCGAGGAAGACGTAGGCGAAGTCGCACAGCCGTGGTCCGGTGTGGTGGTCGCGTTCGGCCCGCGCCGCCCAGTTCACGTCGTTGTCGACGACGACCGGCCCACTGACGTACGGCGCGAGGATCTCCGCCGGATCGAGCTCACCGATCAGGAACGGCTCGTCCGGGAAGCGGACCAGGCGAGCCGTGGAACGATCCACCGGGCCGGCTGCACTCACGACCACGATCCGGATCGGCCCGTCGATGCGACCGCGGACCCGTTCCGTCGCGGCGACCACTGCAGTGGCCACGGCCTCCGGGCCGGCCGGCCTGTCGATCTTCTCCTCGGCCCGCACCTGGGTCTCGCCGTAGGCGTCGACGCCCTCGGCCACGATCCCTTCCGGCGCGATGCTGACCGCCAGGGCACTGCCGATGTCAGCGGCGAGCGCGTAGTACGAGCCGACCCGGCCGCGGCCACGTCCGCCCGCGCTGCGCTCGCCGGTGTCCACCACGAGCCCCAGCTCCACGAGGCGGCGCACACTTTCACCGGTGGTCGGCTTCGACAGACCGGTCTCGGCGGCCAGCTCGGCACGCGTCATCCGGCTCCGCCGCATCAGGGCCGACAGCACGTGCTCGTCGGTTAGGCCGCGCAGCAACTCCGGGGAAGGCTTGGCGGGATCCACCCGGCCATTCTAGACAGGGGTCTTGCCTAGAAAGCTCCGCGCGCCTACAGTCCCGTTCAAGTAAGGAGCCGTGACTAGAAGGAGTGGCCATGTCGGCGAGCCCCGTCACCCTGCCCGCGCTTCCGCACTGGGACCAGACGCCGGACGACCTGCCGGAGGCGATCCGCGAGATCAAGGCCGCGCTGCGCGCCCGCATCGCAGCGTCCGGTCGCACGGTCGAGGAGGTGTTCGCGGTCGTCGAGGACGGCATCCGGGCCGAGGTCGAGCAGATCACCGCCGCCCGCCGGAAGGGCGAGCCGATCTGGCCGGTCGTCGACTACGCCGACATCGCCGCCGGGACGGTCTCCGCCGAGCAGGTGGCCCAGCTACGCCGGCGTGGCTGCCTGGTCGTACGTGGACACTTCGAGCGCGAGCAGGCGATGGCCTGGGACCGCGATGTCGTCGAGTACGTCGACGGCAACGACTTCTTCACCGACTACCGCGGCCCCGGGGACGACTTCTTCGGCAGCGTCGGGTCCAAGCCCGAGATCTACCCGATCTACTGGTCCCCGGCCCAGATGCAGGCCCGGCAGAGCGACCGCATGGCCCGCGTCCAGGCGTTCCTCAACCGTCAGTGGACCCACACCTCCGACGGTGTGCAGTGGTTCGACCCGGACCGCGACTCGCTCTACCCCGATCGGATCCGACGCCGCCCACCAGGCACCAACTCCGGCGGGCTCGGCGCACATCTCGACCCCGGCACCCTCGACCTGTGGATGACGCAGGCCAACCAGAAGGCGTTCGCCTCCTTGTTCGACGGGACTGTGGAGCAGTACGACCCCTGGCAGGCCGCCAACCGGACGGTCGGCAAGCAGTACCCCGGCAGCACGATGTGCTCGGCGTTCCGCACCTTCCAGGGCTGGACCGCCCTGTCCGACATGGACCACGACCAGGGCGTCCTGCACACCGTCCCGATCGCGGGCGCGATGGCGTACCTGATGCTGCGGCCGCTGCTGCCGGACGTGCCCGACGACGACATGTGCGGCGTCACCGTCAACCAGGTCTTTCCTGTCAGCGAGAAGTGGCACCCGCTGCTGATGGAGGCTCTCACCGGCATCCCGGACGTGAAGGCCGGCGACTCCGTGTGGTGGCACTGCGACATGATCCACAGCGTCACGCCGGTCACCGACCAGGTTGGCTGGGGCAACGTCATCTACATCCCCGCCGCGCCGTGGTGCCCGCGCAACGAGGAGTACGCGGCCCAGGTCCGGGACGCGTTCCTCACCGGCTCGAGCCCGAGCGACTTCCCGGCCGAACACTACGAACGCACCTGGCCGAACCGTTTCTCGCCGGACGACCTCAACCACACAGGCCGGCGCGGCCTCGGCCTCGACTGACCGGGCCAACTCATCGGCGCGTGGAGCTTTTCGGCTAGCGGGTGAGCGTCGTGGTGACGGTCTTCGAGGGGAACCACCCGTCGAAGTCGGTGTAGCGCGCAGTGAAGGTGGTCGTCCCTCGCGGCAGGTCGTACGTGCCGGTGGTCTGGCCGTTCTCGTCCAGCATGCCCGACAGGATCTCCTTCTCGGCGCCGCCGTTGGTGGAAGCGGTCACGCGTAGCTGCCGCAGTCCCACGACCGGGAAACGAAGGGTCGCGGTGACCGTCGCCGTGTGGCCGGTCTTGCCCTTACCCACCTGGGCAGTGATAGTCAGGTCGGTGTACGGCGGGTTCGGCTCGTGCGCCGGACCGAACGAATGCAGGGTCACGTTCTGGCCGTACAAGTCGCTGGTCACCACCCACGCACGGGTGCCCGCCCGGTTGACCAGGAGTGTGCGGTACGACGCCGCCTGGTCGGGGTGGAAGTCGACCACGTACGTCGGCACGGTCGCATTCCTGGCGTACAGGTACACGTCCGGATCACTGCTCGGTGCCGGATCCCGCGCGACGGCGACGGTCGACCCGTCACCTGACCAGGCAGCGTCGATCGGGTAGGCGCCACTCGGATAGATCTCGCTGTCGGCCAGGTCCGGCACTCGGTAGGTGCGGTGTTCGTACGGCCATCCACTGGACTGCACCACCGTGGTCCCGTCGGGACTCATGGCGTAGTCCCGCAGCGATCCGTCGACGGTGCTGCGCGCTCGGATCCATGGCGTGTCACCCGAGATGTCGACGACGAACGTCTTGACGGGCGTGACTCCCCTGTCGCCTGCGACGACCAGACCGGGTGCGCCGGGGCTGGTGTCGAGGACGGGGTTGTAGTCGACCGCCTCGGTGAACAGGCGCGGTGACGTGTTCGGCGCGGACCAGACGGCCAGGCCACCCGAGCCGGCGCCGCAGTCGACGTAGCCCGCCACGACCTTTCCGCCGGTCGCCTCGACCGAGGTGGGGCAAACACCGTCGGGCGCGAAGTAGACGCCGGTGACCTGCAGGCTCTCCGCATCCATCGCGGTCACCCGGTCATAGCCCTGGGCGGCGAACAAGGTGCGGCCATCGTCGCTCAAGGTGACGTCGGTGACGTCCTTCACCGCGTCCACGTGCGACAGCAGGCGTCCATCCAGGTCAGTGACCGCCAGCGGGAGGTCGTGCCCGATGCTCTGCCCGACATACAGTCGGCCGCGCGCCTCGTCGAGTTCGATCGCCGAGAAGTAGCTCACCGGGAGCGGAACGCCAAGACTCTTCACCGGCGCCGGAGCGGTCTCCGCCATGGAGGCGCCGTACGCCAGCGTGCTCGGACCAACCGCGACCATCGCAGCAACAGCACCAACAATCCACGTACGCGCGCGCATCCGCACGTCCCTCCCTGCAGTCCCAGCCCACACGTCGAATCGGCGCCGGCCATGTCTACACCACGGCGGACCCGTTCGGCCAGGGCGTATCAGTTGACGAGTGTCGACTGCTCGAACTGCTGGAACGGTCGGCGCTTCAGAAGCGGAACCGCACGATGCGGACGGACCGCTTCATGCCCGGCAGCAGGTTCAGGAGGCGGTACATCCGACGTACGTTCGCGGGAGCCTTGGCCATCAGGACCGGTGAGTCGTTCATCGGCGCCTCGTCGACGTACTCGAGCCGCGGGTGCCAGTCGGCCAGCGCGGCCGGATCGTCGAAGCCGCTGTGGAACCGGACTCCGTACTTGCGCAGCGTGGGGTCCCACTTCGACGTTCGCCATCCCCAGACCGACACCAGGTCGAGTTGTATCTGACCAGTGGGGAAGGCGTCGACGACGCTGGTCAGCAACCGCCGGACCTCGGCCTCGGTCAGGTAGGGCACCAGTCCCTCGGCGATCATCAGCACCGGCCGGCCGCGGGGAATGCGGTCCAGCCAGGCCAGGTCGGTGACGCTGGAGCCGATCAGGTTGTAGTGCTCGCGCGACGGCAGGAATCGTTGCCGCAGTTCGATGGTGGACGGGTAGTCCAGGTCGTACCACTCGACGGTGGCGGGCGGGTCGACTCGATACACGCGGGCGTCGAGGCCGCAGCCCAGGTGCAGCACCACCGCGTCGGGGTGATCGGCGAGGAAGCTTCGGGCCCAGTCGTCGTGGGCCTTGGCGCGTACGACCGCGACCAGACCCAGCTGGCTCTTGCCGAATCTGCGCTTGTCGTAGTCGGGGTCGAGCCCCCGCATCGCCTGCTCGGCGTACCGGTCGCCGAGAATCGGGTCCGGCAGTCGGTTGTCCAGTGCCTTGGCCCTGAGGATGGGGCTGAGGGTCTTCTGCACGCCGACGAGTTCGGTGTCGCTCACGCCGTTGACGCTACTCTTGTTTCACGAATTTTGTGAAGTCCGTGACAAGGTTGGATCTGTCGAGACCACGACAAGGAGGGGAGGGTGCGGTGATGGGAGCAGGCGAGGCCGCCGTCGTCGCCTTCCGGGAACGGTTCGCGCAGATCATGGTGGAGTCCGGCATGCCCCGGATGGCCGCGCGTGTGTACGCCGCGCTGATGGTCGCCGACTCCGGGAAACTGTCGGCCGCCGAACTCGCCGAACGACTGGGCGCCGGCGCCTCGGCGATCTCCGGGGCGGTCAAGTACCTGGTGCAGGTGCGGCTGGTCGAACGCGGTCGTGAACCCGGTAGCCGCCACGACTTCTGCCGGATCCACGAGCACACCTGGAGCCACTTCATCAGCCAGTCCGACCCGGTGCTGGTCCGGGTGCAGGCCGGTGCCGAGGAAGGCAGCGCGCTCCTGGGTCCGGACTCCCGCGCCGGGCGCCGACTGGACGAGACCAGCCGGTTCTTCGTGTTCCTACGCGAGGAGATCAAGGAGTCGATGGCGAAGTGGCGGCGGCTCCAGGCGGCCGAACGTGAGACCGGGTCTCCGACCGGTTCCCGACAGTAGGAAGGGCCGAATGCCCGTCGTACTGGAAGATGGACAGGTCAGGCAGATCCGATCCCGTCATGAGCGTGCGGCCAAGGTCCGGCCGGGTACCGGGCGCCAAGGCCAGCGAAAGGACCGCGGAGTGAGTTCACCAGCTTCGACCACGAACGAGACCCCCTGTCTGAGCGGTCAGCAGGTCGCGTCATGGCATCGCGACGGCTTCCTCGTGCTCGACCGCCTGATCGGACCGGAGACGACGGCCGCACTGCGCGTTGCGTACGACGACCTCCTGACCCGTCAGGACACCAACCCTTCGGACCGAATGCTCGGAGGCATCACCCGCCAGGTCATGCTGCCGGCGCGGGCACACCCGCTCTTCGACCACAACCCGGCCGTCGACAACGCACTCGTGCTGGCCCGGCAACTGTTCGGAACCGATCAGTTGGTACGAACCTTCGACATGCTGATCTACAAGCCGCCCGGGCACCCGCACGTCACACCGTGGCATCAGGACTTCGCGTACGGCGCCATGCCGTTCGCCGACGCGGGTACGCAGATGCACGATCGGTCCATCCAGTTCTGGGTGCCCCTGGACGATGTGGATACCCAGACCGGCTGTATGCAGTTCATTCCGGGGCACCACGACGGACCGCACCTCGAGCACTACGTGGCATCGGGCAGCCCTGAAGACGAGGGACGGTTGCTCGCCCTCACCGACCCCACTGCTCAGCTCGATCTCTCGCGCGTCGTCGTGGCAGAGATCCCGGCCGGCGGCTGCACCATGCATCTGCCCGGGACCCCGCATTACACCGGTGCGAACCACTCGGCCGACCGACCGCGGCGAAGCTACATCTTCAACATAGGGGTCCGCTCCGCGGAGTAGCCCGTGCCAGGACCAACTACTTCGGCCCGGCCATGGCGGCCGCGACCAGTCGGTTGATCTGTTCACGCGTACGGCGGTAGTGATTCGGGTCGTAGCTGTACGCGTCGAACTTGAGGGGCCCTCCGTCGCCGTCGGTGTCGATGAGGCGCATCACCGCATCCTTGCCTGCGACGTCCCGCAGCGCCTGCATCGCTCGATGGTCCTGCATGGCCGCCGCGAACACCTTGAACCTGATCGAGTCCAGCGGCTGACCCTTCGGCCCGGGATAGACGATGAAGGGGTCGCCGGCCGGGAACCCGCCGCCGGCGCAGGTGTCCTGGAACGGATCGACGTGCGAGCGTGAACCCACCGAGTTGTAGAAGTTGAAGCCCCAGTGCAGAAAACCCGCCACGTCGAACGCGAACAGTTGGTGCCCGAGAACGCGATTACGAAGCGACGGCAGGCCGATGAACCGGTTCGCGACGTCCCGCTGCTGGGACACGCAGTAATAGACCCACAGATCGTCGATCTTCGCGTCCAGAAACGGCCCGATCGCGTTGGTGGCCACCACCGGAATCGGCACCACGCCGTTCTGGTAGAAGGCGAAATCGCTGAGGGCGTCCACAATGGTGCAGCCGGAGAGCAGATCGACGATCACCGCACGCGCCGCCTCGTAGGTGGCGAGCGCCTTCTCACCATGCGGTTCGTCCGAGACGTGATAGATGACGTCGCCGGACCAGTGCGAGGCAAGGAACTCCCGTAGCTCCGGCACCAACTGCTCGAGCAGCTCGCGGTATGCCGGGTCCGTGGCCCCGACGTGCCAGCCGAACTTGTGCACGGTCTCGCCGTTCTCTTCGACATAGATCGCCGGAGTCGCCTCGGCGCCCCACTGGGTGAAGAAGTGCGCGATCTCGACCTGGGCCAAGCCGTGCTTGCGGCACAGCTCCAGCCAGCGACCGAGCTTCTCGAAGCCGAACGAGTACCGACCGGCGGAGTAGCTGATGTCGAGAAGCTGGACGGGTGTTCTCGTAGTGCCGCGCGAGGTGTCCAAGGGCGGAGTCCACACCGGCGTCAGTACGGACGTCGCACCCATCTCGGCCGCCCGGCCGAGGAAGTTGTCGACGGCGGTCCAGTGCTCCTCGCTGAAGACCGGCACGTCGTAGTACTGCGCCAGCCCGTCGCAGTGGAACCAATGAGTGTTGACGATGTCGAGCGGCGGCAGTTCGTACGGGAACACGTCGAACTCGACCGTGTCCTCGAAGAGAGAATCACCGTCGGCGGTGCGCGCTGCGATCGTCAGTTCGTGAACTCCGGCATCCGCCGCGTCGTCGATCCGCAGGTCGACCCAGACTGCTCGCCACCAACCGAACAGCGGCATGACCTCGCCGTTCACAGCCGGGCGGAGCAGATCCGGATACAGGCCCGGCGCATCGCGGTCGTACCGATCGTCGTGGAGTCCGGGATAGGCCATCGTGGTGCACGGGACCAGTTCGACCGTGTGCAGGCTCGCGAATCGGCTCGCGTCTCCCGCGAGTTCGAAGACGATCGGCCGAAGATCCGGGGAACGCCCGTCGAGCGGCGGTCTGAACGCGACCTGCACAGACCCGGTCTCGCCGAGGAAGAGGCTCTGCGGGATGGACCGGTCGAGTGGACGCGGGTCGCCGTCGGTGTAGACCTTCTCCAGCGAATCGGTGGTCACGAATGACCAACCGGTCGATGCCGTGCTCATACTGGTTAGCGCTCCCTCGCCGCCGGTACAGCGCGCAGATGATGTCGCGCTGGTGCGCCACATCGTAGGTCAGCGGCCGCGGCGGCGAGCGACTGCGATCGCAGTATTCGGCAGGTCACCCGCAGCGGGTCGGACACGACGCGGAGCTTTGCCGGTCATCCCGTCGTGGACGGCGAGACCCAGGCGTTTTGCCAGACAAGCAGCAGTGGCAGCGAAATGATGAGCAGGTCGGCGAGCACGCCGCTCTCGACGAGGACTGCGCCGGCGCCGTAGGCGACAAACCACCAGCCACCTCCGGCCCACCCGGGCCGCCACGAAGCGTACGGAGGAAGCCTTGTCCGACCGCAACGCGCTCCGCACCCCGGCCGCCCTGCTCCTCGGAGGCTTCATCACCTACGTGGTGGTGACCTTCCTCCACACCGGCGGGCCTGCCAACGACCACAAGGTCATCTTCGACGACTACGCCGGAAGCCGCGACTGGGCCGCCGTCCACCTCGGCCAGTTCATCGGCATGGCCACCATTGTCGCCGGCCTGGTCGCCCTGCACGTCGCCCTCGACATTCGCGCAGGTACCGCAGCCTGGCTGGCCCGGTTCGGTGCGATCGCGGCGGGCATCGCCCTCGGGCTGTACGGCGTCCTCCAAGCCGTGGACGGAGTCGCGCTCAAGCAGGCCGTGGACGCCTGGGTCGGCGCACCGGCCGCGGACAAGGCGGCCCGGTTCGCCACCGCCGAGACCGTCCGCTGGCTGGAGTGGGGCAGCCGCAGCTACCAGTGCTTCACGCTCGGCCTCGCACTCATCCTGCTCGGCACCGCGGTGACCCTCTCGAAGCGTCTACCGAAGACGATCGGCCTCCTGATGGGACTCTCCGGTGCCTCCTACCTCGCGCAGGGATGGGTGCTCGGTTCCCACGGCTTCGACGACGACAACTCCGTGGCCATCCTCGTCAGTTACGCGCTGATGCTCACGTGGACCACATGGCTGGCCGTCGTTGCCTGGCGCCGCCGCCGCATCCAAACCGACAGCGCGACCCTGCCTGACGCATCGGCGGATGCACCGGCCGGCCGATGACGCCGAGGCCCCGCGGATCCACAACCAGCTGCTCGGCAGGACGCGCGAGATCGTCGAACGGTTCGTGGGACCTCAGTCGACTCTGGTGATCCCCGGACAGCGCCACACCGTGTCGACGACCTCAGGATGTGGCCGGTACATCCGCAGGACCACGAACCACTCGCCCTCCTTCTCTCCCATCCGTTCCCGGTAGCGGCGAACCAGAGGCTCGGAACGGCCCGTCCAGAGGACGCGGTACAGCCACCTGTTTCTCAGCCGCAGTTGTTCTTGCTGGTGACTACCACGTCATCCGTTGACTCCGTGAGCGCGTACTTCGTGCCTTGGATGATCAGCGGGATCTGGATCTCCGACGGTGTCGATCCACGGCCGTCGCCGTTCTCGTCGTAGAGCTGCTCGTAGTGCAGGTGGGCGACGTCGGTGTTGACCGAGCCGACCTCGCCGATCTTCTGGCCCTGGGCGACCTTCTCGCCTTCGCTGACGGTGAAGGTGGGCATGTGGATGTAGACCGAGTACCACCCGCCGCCGTGGTCCAGCTCGATCAGCCCGGAGCCGGGTGAGATGTGGTCGACGACGCCGGGCGCGGACGCGAGCACGTCCTGTCCTCGCGTGGTCCCGTCCTGATAGAACCAGTCGATCTTGCCCTGCTCGGGATTGTGCCCCGCGTAGGTCGTGGCGCGCCAGCGTTGCCCGCACCTGAACGGCAACTGGAAGTTCGGTCGACCGTCCGGCAGTCGGACGGGTACGGCCGCCGGCTTCGGTTTCGGCTTCGGCTCGGGCCTGGGCTGCGGCTTGGGTACTGGTTTCGGTCTTGGCTTCGGTTTGGCTGTCGGCCTGGGTTTCGGTCTGGGGGTGGCGGTCTTCGTCGGCTTCGGCGTGGGCCGGGCCGTGCGAGTGGGTGTGGGCGTAGGAGTTGGTGTCAGCGTGGTTGCCCTTGCCATCTCCGTCGCCGTCGGCAGCGGTGCACGCACCCCACCCCGGCTCGGGCGGTGAGTGACGACTCTCTGGCTCGGGGTCGGCTCGTACAGCACCTTCGCCTGCGGATCGACGGACGCGAACAGGTGCGAGTAGGTAAGGGCACCAACGGCAGCGAACGCGACGGCCGCCCCAGTGGTCGCGGCAAGCAGTGCCTTCCGCTTACCCCTGTGCGTGGGAGCCGGCCTCCCGCGGGTCACCGGATGAACTCGGTTCGTATGACCCCGTCGAGCAGGCTCCTGCGCGGAGCATTACCGTGATCTTTCACGCCGTCACCTCGGGATGTTCGGCTGCGCGGAATGTGGGGAGCACGCCCCCGCGACGGTCGTGTAAAGCGCATCTTTGCCGAAAATGTCAGATCTTGGCCGGTTGGCTTCCGGACTCGGCCAGTACCCACCTTCAGTGGTCGACCGGCTACGACGGTCGACCGGCCATGACGGCGCAGCGACGGATCGCTCGCTCTCCGTCAATTGATCATTGACAGGCGCCGCCGGCATTCACGTGCCTGCGACCGCCAGCTCCTGTCAGCTCTTGGGAGTTTCTTGATCATGTGGGAAAGTAAGCAGCGTTGATCCAACCGTTCTGTTCGGGGACCGGTCCGGTGTGTACGTTTCGCAGCGCGAACCTCGTCGACCTCGTGCTTTCGCGTCCGGGGCAGAGGGCATAGGCCGTTGGAGGTGGCACCTCGTGGCTTCTGTGGACGGGAAGAGCATCCACCGCGCGCCTCGACCAGACAGTCTCGCCGAGGTCATCGAAGCCGTGCTCCACAAGGGCATCGTCATCGAAGCCAACGTGCGAGTGGCGGTTGTCGGCGCCGAACTCCTTGCGCTTGACGCGCGGGCAGTGATCGCGAGCATCGACACCTACCTCCGGTTCGCCGAGGTGGTCAGCCGGCTCGAGTCGAGGCCCCCGGAGGACGTGGCCGGCCTGCCGTCCGGCACTGTGCTCGGCGCCGAGCGGAGCCGCCCTGCCAAGGCGATGGCCTCACTCAGCGCTCCCGACGATCCCGCCGTAGCGAACCACGACGGTCGTCGGAATCACCATCAACGGAAACCCTCCGACCGACCTGCGCGGGCGCACCTGTCCGGGGTGGACCAGCCAGACATCGCGGTCCGGTGCCTCGGCAGGCGGTACGAGCTTCGCGGGCTGCTCGGCCACGGTGGCATGGCGGAAGTGTGGGACGCCGTGGACAACCTCCTCGGCAGGGCGGTGGCTGTCAAGATTCTGCGCTGCCATTTCGCCGCCGAGCCGGAGTTCCTCGCGCGCTTCCGTCGCGAAGCACAGTTGGCAGCCGCCCTCAATCATCCTTCGATCGTCGCCGTCTACGACACCGGCACAGACCACCATGGCGAAGTCGAGGTTCCATTCATCGTCATGGAGCACATCGAGGGCAGGACCCTCAAGGAGATGGTCGCCGAGGACAGCCCGATTCGGCCTGACCGCGGCCTCGAGATCATCGTCGAGGTCCTGGACGCGCTCCAGGCCAGCCATCGGCACGGCATAGTCCACCGCGACGTCAAGCCGGCCAACATCATGGTCACCACGTCGGGCGCCGTCAAGGTCATGGACTTCGGCATCGCCTTCGCCCTCTTCGAGCAGACCGGCACCCTGACCGACCCGGCCGCGATAGTCGGCACCGCACAGTATCTGTCTCCCGAACAGGCCAGCGGGCGTCCGATCGATGACCGCAGTGACATCTACTCAGTCGGCTGTGTGCTGTACGAGCTGCTCACCGGACGCCCGCCGTTCACGGGCCCTACTCCGTACGAAGTCGCCTGCCTCCACATGCACGAGGAGCCGCTTGCTCCTTCCACTCTCGCTCCGGATCTTCCGCCGGCGTACGACGCGATCGTGCTGCGCGCCCTACAGAAGGATCCCGACCGCCGCTACCAGTCCGCGGGCAGCATGCGCTCCGCGATTTCGCGTGCCATACGGTCAGGTGTCGATGGTCGGGCCGAGCACACCGCTGACACCGAGCTTCTGGTGAGGGCGCGCCGTAGCCATGCTTCACAAACGCTGGATGGTCGGTGATGGCGATCGCACCGGACGGATCGAGACGGGGCGACTCATGGATGCCGCCATACGGAGATCCCGTCGCAGGTGCACACGAGTTCGCAGTCGTCATCAGTCCGCAGGTCAAGCAATGTTGAAGGGCTCGGCGAAAACGAACGTGCCGCGAACCCTGGGTTCGTACGCGGTCAACGTGCGGACCTGAAAAGCCTCGCCCCAGGCCGGATCCGGTGGCGTGATTCCGTAGTCGGTGCCAGTGCGGAAGCCATATCGGCCGTAGTAGGCAGGGCTGCCGACCAGGGCGACGAGAGGTTCGCCAGTAGCATCCGCCGCACCAAGCAGAGCATGAACGAGTGCCAGACCGACGCCGCGGCGCTGGTGGTTGGGATGCACGCTGATCGGGCCCAGACCAAGAGCGGGGAATGCGTCGACGTACCCCCGAGTGCAGACAGCGTGCCCGACGACCTCCTCCTGGTCGCCGATCGCCACGAGGGACAGCGGCGGCAGCCAGGCGGGGCAGGTGCGTAGCCCGTCGAGAATGGTCACCTCGACAGGAACCGGCGTGTCCGGCTTGGCAAAGGCGGCTGCTGTGACAGCTCGTACGGCAGGCACGTCGGCCGCTGTCTCGCGTCTGATCAACATCAGCACACATTGGATCCGCGGACGGCGACGCCGCAACCCAAATAGCTAGCACTCCGCCGAGCTCTTCGGGCGGTCAGCCCTTCAGCCCGCTGTTGGCGACGCCCTCGATCACGTACCGCTGGACTATGACGTACAGGATCAACACCGGGACCGCGGCCACGGTCGCTCCGGCCATCACCACCGGATAGTCGGTCGTGTAGGCCCCCTGGAGGGTGGCGAGGCCGGGGGCCAGCGTCATCTTGTTCGGACTGAAGAGCACGAACACCGGCCAGATGAAGTCGTTCCATGCACCGAGGAAGCTCAGCACCGCAAGCGTCACCAGCCCGGGCTTCGAGAGCGGCAGCACGATCCGGGTGAAGATCGTCCAGGAGTTCGCGCCGTCTATCAGGGCGCTCTCCTCCAGTTCGCGAGGGATCGACAGGAAGAACTGCCGGAGGAAGAAGACACCGAACGCGCCGGCCGCACCCGGCACCACCAGTGCCCAGTAGCTGTCCAGCCAGCCGAGCTTGCTCATCGTGAGGTAGTTCGGCATGAAGAAGATGAAGCCGGGGACGAAGAGGGTGGCGATGAGTACGCCGAAGAGCAGATTCCGGCCGGCGAAGCGCATCCGGGCCAGTGCGTACGCCGCGGCCGATGCCACCGCCAGGGTGAGCAGCATGTGCAGCACCGAGACCACCAGCGAGTTGATCAGCCACGTGTAGACCGGGTTCGCGGCGTCGTCGAAGATCACCTTGTATGCCCGCAGGGTCCATTCGCTGGGCATGACCCGGATCGGGATCGAGCGCGCGTCGGACTCGGTCTTGAACGTGGTGAGCACCATCCACAGCAACGGCAGCACGAAGATCAACGAGATCGTTGTCATCGCGACGTAGGTCAGCGGCCCAACCCTGGTTCGGGAGTAGCCCGTCCGGTGAGCTCGTCCGCCGAGTCCGGTGGACGAGTCGGCACCGGATCGACTGCTGGTGATCGGCCTGGTCGTCGTCATGACGGTCTGCGCTCCCGCATAATCAGGAAGTTGGCGATCGAGATGATCGTCAGGGCCAGCGCCAGCACGTAGCTCATCGCCGCGGCGGTGCCCATTCGGAAGCCGCGCAGGCCCTCGTTGGTCATCGCCATGATCGCCGTCGTGGTGCTGTCGCCCGGTCCGCCCCTGGTCAGGATGTACGGCTGTCCGAACAGGTTCGCGCTGGCAAGGATGGTCGTCGTCACCACGAACAGGAAGATGTTGCGCAGTCCCGGCACGGTGACGTGGCGGAACCTCGCCCACCGGCCGGCACCGTCGAGCTCCGCCGCCTCGTACAGCTCTCCGGGCAGACCCTGCAACCCGGCCAGGAAGATCACCGCATTGAAGCCGATCGTCCACCAGATCGTCGTGACCACGATCGTGATCCAGGCCTGCGGCTGGGTGGTCAGCCAGGCGACCTTCGGCAGCCCGACCCCGCTCAGGATGCCGTTGATCAGCCCGACCTCGGGGTCGAAGAGGTAGCCGAAGAGCAGGCCGACCACTGCGACCCCGAGCACGAACGGCGTGAACACGACCGCGCGGAAGAACGTGCGGCCGGCGAACTTCTGGTTGAGCAGCAGCGACAGTCCCAGCGGGATCGTCACCAGGAACGGCACGCTGATCAGCACGAACAGGAACGTGTTCTTCATGCCGTTCCAGAACGGATGGAAGATCACCGAGCCGGAGTCGAGCAGATCGAGGTAGTTCTGCAACCCCACCCATGGCTTGCCCGGCAGCATGAAGTCCCAGTTGTGCAGGCTCATCCAGACGCCGAAGACCGCGGGCCCCACCACGAACGTCAACAGCAACACCACGTACGGCCCGACGAACAGGTACGGCGTCAGGGGACGGTGGTGCCGCAACGTGGTCCGGCTCATGGCCGCGGCTCCCGATCGTTTCGACTGCTCATCCGCTGTACTTCTTCTTGTTCGCGGTCAGGATCTGGTCGCCCTTCTGGGCCGCGTCCTGCAACGCCTGCGCGATCGGCTTCTTTCCGGTCACCGCCAGGCTGACTGCCTTGCTCCACTCGGGATCGGTGTCGCCCGCGCCTGGCACGTTGGGCGGGAAGTGCGCCCAGTCGATCATCTTCTCGAACTGCTTCACGTCGGTGTACTGAGCGAACTCGGACGATTCACGGACGGACTTGCGCGCCGGCACCATGCCGGCCTCGGCCCAGCCGACGGAGTTCTTGCTCATCCAGTTGACGAAGACGCGCGCCGCGGTCGCCTTGTTCTTGTCCTGGTTGGCCTGCCGCGGCAGCGTGAAGCAGTGCGAACCCGCCCACGTCTGCTGCTGCGAGCCGAACACGGGGATCGGCGCACAGCCCCAGTCCAGGCCCTTGGCCTCCTTGCAGGGGGTGACCATCCATGGCCCGACGATCATGAAGGCGGCCTTGTTGTTACTGAACGACACCCAGTCGCCGTCGGCGGCAGCGTTCTTCGGCGAGTAGCCGTCGTCGATCAGGCTCTTGAAGTAGGTGATCGAGTCGATCGCCGGCTGATCACCGAAGCCGGTCTTGGTGCCGTCGTCGCTGATCATGTAGCCGCCGTTCTGGAAGATCATCGACTGCGCGACCAGCCCGCCGACGCTCAGCGCGCTCACCCAGTAGCCCTTGACGTTCTTGGACTTGCACTTGTCCAGCACCGCCATGAACTCGTCCTTGGTGGTCGGCGGTTTGGTCGGGTCGGCACCGACCTGGGTCAGCACCTTCTTGTTGTAGTAGAGACCAGCCGGGTGGATGTCCAACGGGATCGCGTACTGCTGGCTCTTGAAGAACGTCGCCTTCCAGACCAGCTCGGCGTAGTCGTCGGCGGTGAGCCCGAGACCCTTGATCACGTCGTCGATCGGCTGGACCACCCGGCGGGCGGCGTTGGTGGCGATGTCGGCGGTGTGCATCAGGCAGATGTCGGGGGCACGACCGCTCTGCACCGCGGCCGGCAACTTCTGGAACAGGTCGGCCCAGGCGATCGACGTGGTGGTGACCTTGATCTTCGGGTGGGCCTTCATGAACTTGGCGACCAGCTTCTTCATCACCGGGCCGTCGCCGCCGGTGAGGCCGTTCCAGTACTGCAGCGTGACGTCTGGGCCGTTGTAGCCCTCGGCACCGCCCTTGCCGGCTGCGGGTTCCTGACCCGGGCCGTGACTGCCACCACAGCCGGAGAAGGTGAGTCCGGCGCCGAAAGCGGCGGCGGCGCCGAGCAGGGTGCGGCGGCCGAAACGCACCGGATCAGCAGTGGTCATCGTTGGTCCTTTCGAACATCAGCGGCTGGCGAGTCGAATGCAGTGCCACGACGCCGGCGGCAGCGTGACGGTCAACGTGTCGCCGGCGAGGGCGGAGACGCCGGCCTGGGGAACGACCCGGTCGGGGAGATCCTCGGTATTCACTGCGTTGTTGTCCTCGTCACCGACGACGAGATGCTCGACCAGGCGGAGTTCGCCGAACGCGCCCAGCCGTACGGTCCAGGAGGCGGGTTCGCTCAGCGACCGGTTGGCGGCGAAGATCGCCAGCTCACCGGACTGCGCATCGTGCGTCGCGACCGCCCACACCTGCTCGACCGGACCATGGGCAGGAGTGTCGACCTGTCCGTGATCACCGCCGAGCATCAGGACAGTGCCTCGGGCGTGCCTGGCGGTCAGAGCGAACGGGTGGAAGATCGTCTGCCGCCACGCGGCTCCGCCCGGGACCGTCAGAATCGGAGCGATCGCGTTCACCAGTTGCGCCTGGCAGGCCACCCCGACCCGGTCGGTGTGACGGAGCAGGGTGATCAGCAGCGATCCGACCACGACCGCGTCGAGTGCGGTGTAGACGTCCTGGATCAACGCGGGTGCCTCGGACGCCTCGGTGTGCTCCACCGCGTTCTCGGCGTGCCGGGCGGCGAACCAGACGTTCCACTCGTCGAAGGAGATGTTGATCCGCTTGTCCGAGTGCCTCTTGGCGGCCACGTGGTCGGCGGTCGAGACCACGTCGCGGATGTAGCGATCCATGTGCGCCGAGACCGCCAGGAAGGACACCTCGTCGCCGCCGACCGGCTCGTAGTAAACGTGTGCCGAGATCAGGTCGACGTCGTCGAAGCAGTGCTCGAGAACGATGCGCTCCCAGTCGCCGAAGGTCGGCATCGTCGGGTTGGAGGAGCCGCAGGCGACCAGTTGCAGCTCCGGGTCGAAGGTCTTGTACGCGTGGGCGACCTCCTGCGCGAGCCGGGCGTACTCCACCGGTGTCTTGTGGCCGATCTGCCACGGGCCGTCCATCTCGTTGCCCAGACACCACAGCTGTACGCCCCACGGCTTGGCATGCCCGTTGCTCACGCGCTGATCGGCGTACCGCGTGCCGGGGGCGCCGTTGACGTACTCGAGGTAGTCGACCGCCTCGGCCAGGCCGCGGTTGCCGAGGTTGACCGCGAGCATCGGTTCCAGACCGACGCGGGCACACCAGGCGAGGAAGTCGTCGGTGCCCACCTGGTTGGTCTCGATGGAACGCCAGGCGAGGTCGAACACCCGAGGTCGCGACGTGCGCGGCCCGACGCCGTCCTCCCAGCGGTAGTTGGACACGAAGTTGCCGCCCGGGTAGCGGACGACGGTCGCACCGAGTTCACGAACCAGCGCGGCGACATCGCCGCGGAAGCCGTCCTCGTCGGCCGACGGGTGCGTGGGCTCGTAGATGCCGGTGTAGACACACCGGCCGAGGTGCTCGACGAAGGTACCGAACAGCAAGGGATTGACCAGTCCGGCAGAGAACGCCGGATCGATCGTGGAGGTCACAGTCACCCGGCGACTCCTGAATCGAAATTCAACGATGTAATCGCGGTGCCGGAAGTTTGCTACAGGCCAAATGCGCTGTCAATGACTCGGCGGCGGCAATATTGGCCAGCCCCTTACCGGTTTTCAGGCGCCTGGTGGGTAGACCTCCAACTCGTAGACGCGCGCGGTCCTGTCCGTGACAATGTCGGCAACGGGCTTGGTGATGACCAGGCGTACATAGCGCGCACTGAAGGGAGAAAGGACTCTGTCGGTGACCGCCGATTCGTTGTCCACAACACTGTCGCGGTCGACCCACTGCTTGTTGTTGTCACTGGACTGGAGGGTGAAGTCGCGGGTGTTGAGGGTGGCGTCCAGACCGCCCGCCTCCGCGTGCCTGACCACGAAGCGGCCGATGGACCGTGCGGACCCGAGGTCGACAGCGAGCCACGTGGGGTTGTGGCCGGACGAGTTCACCCAGGCATCCAACTCGGCATCGGCGAGTTGGCCGTCTGTCACGTGGTAGGCCCTGGAGTTGGCAGCGTCGGCTGTTACCGGCCTGTACAACGCGAGGTTCACGGGGCTGGTCCCTGCGTTACCGAGAACCTCGAACTCCAGAATGCGAGTGGTGCTGTCCGCGGTCTGGGTCGGCCTGGTGACCTGCAGCCGGACGTAGCGGGCGCCGGCCGGTCTCGGCAGCAGCCGATCGGTGAGGTTGTCGGTATTGCAGGACACGGCGTCGACTGTGGTCCACGGTCCTCTTGGGCGATCTGATACCTGGACGGAGAAGTCGCGGGTGTTGAATGCGGTCGCGGAAGGACTTCCGCCATAGCCGGCGTGCTTGACGCGGTATCCCCGGATCGTTCTGGTGGCACCAAGGTCGACGGCCAGCCAGGTCGTCTGCTTGGCGTCCGCGACCCAGCCGTCCTCGAACTCGTCCCAGGCGCCGTCGGTCGCCCTGGCCGCCGTCGCATGTCCGTGGCTCGAGGTGGCCGGTCGTCCTGCCGCGACATTCGTGGTTGCCCTCGGCGCCGGCGTGGGCGCGGCGGGCGTGTTCAGATCCAGCCAGACGAACCGAGGTCGGTAGATCTCGGTGGTGAGCGGGTCGCCGCCAACCCTGTTGACGTTGTAGCTGACGAGGAGCCTGCCCTTCTCGGACAGACTCGGATGCGCCTTGGCGTTGTAGCAGTAGGTCATCCCCTCGGTCTGAGCTCCGTAGATGAACGGCTCCGGGCAGTTGTAGAACAGAACGCCGGCGGAGAACGGCCCGATCGGGGTGCCGCCCACGGCGTACTCCAGCCCGGTCGACATGACGTTGCGGGTATAGACCAGCAGGTATTTCCCGGCGTACGTGCCAGTCGGAATGGGCGTGACGCTCAACTCCGTCGACACGTCGGAGTGCAGGACCGCCGCATCCTGCTCCGCCACGGCGATGTCGGAGCTCCACTCACTCCCACTCCAGAAACGCCAGGGTGAGCTGACGCCTTGGCGCGGAACATCCGCGAAACCTGCCTTCGGCACCCGTGCGACGACGAGGTCCTTCTGGCCCCCGAAAAGCGTGTTTCGGTAGCCGTACACGTAAACGTGGCCGTCGGCGGCCGAGTTGTCGGTGATGCCGACGCCGAACATCACGATGTGAGTGTTGGTACGGACGAGGAGGCCGACGTCCTCTGTTCTGCGGACGGCGGCGTAGTCGGGTACGCCGTCCACGATCGGAACCGCGATCAGGTCGACCCGGGCCGCGTTCCAGTTGGAGTCCGGCGCGAAGCCGGTCGCGTAGAGCGTGTCGCCGATCGCGATCCCGTCGTTCATCCAGAATCCGTTGCCGAAGGCGCCGTTCTCCGGGGTGATGAAGGTGGCCCGCCCCTGGAGCGGACGGTCGCCTGTCAGTACTGCGGACGAGTTGTTGAGGAAGCCCGTCTGGTCGTAGGTGAGGTCCAGCGGATCGACGGTCCCTACTCGCGTGTCACTGAAAATGAAGGCGGTACGGGACATGGACCTCGCGGCGGCCAGTCCGTCCCGTCCGTCCAGCGGAACCGAGTAGATCCCGTCCGCGCCGATCCAGCCGGACCGGCGATCGAACAACTGGGTCCATTCGTCCGCCCGGCTCGCGGCCAACGGGCGGGTGACCTCGGCCGGCTCGGCGGCGACGGCACTGACGGCGTTGGGCCAGGCCGCAACTGCCCCGAAGCCGGCGAGCAACGTTGCATTGGTCCGCAGGAAGGTGCGGCGTGACAGGCCCCGAACGGCTTGGTCCGGGGGTGATTCCGGTGCGCACGCTGGACGTCTCTCGATCACGGCTCCTCCTTTTGCAGCCCGACAGTAGACGATCATGACCCGCCGCAGAATCCCGCAGAATGTCGCGCTGTGGCCGCTGACTCATGCGGAGAGGTAGCGAAGGGCGGCCCTGAGGAACACGTCACGGCGCGGTCCCTGGCCGGGATCTGCGAACCGGACCGGACAGTTGAGAGCGGCACGGACATCCCAGTAGGCGACGACGGCCGGGTCAAGGTGCGGCACAACGTTGACGAGCCGCCCTGCAGGAGCTACTGCTCTCAGGGCCCATTCAGCGACATGGATCGGAAGCACGACACTTTGTACCTCCCCGAGCAACGTCGGCCAACCTGCGACGCATGAACCGGCCACAGAACTCCGGAACCGATCGACGGGTGACACATCGGTGAGGGGCGTCGCCGGTGCGGTGGAATCACGAGTGGAGTTCGGCCTCGATTGCGTCGACGGTCTCCTCGAGGGTGAGATTGCTGTTGTCGATCACGTGGTCAGGCGCAGTTTGGCGAAGGCACCACTCGAAATCCTCGTAGTTCCCCCGCATGTCTTCGTCGCTGACGAGGGGACGCCGGCTGCGTCGGCGGTTCCGCTCCAGGCAGACGGCCAGGCTGGGGAAGAGGATGATACGTCGGAGGTCGAGTTCTGCGGTGATGTCGGTGAATCCTTCGACGGGTGTCGATGTCGGCGGTGCGTAGACGTCGATGATGCAGTCGACGTCGTGCTTCTCATAGATCTGGGCCATAGCCACGCACAGATCCGTTCCGATGTTCCACTGGCGTTGCGTTTCCTGCGTCCAGCCGTGCTCAGGCAGAGCTACCCCAGCGCGGATCAGGAGCCGGAGCGAGTCGACATCGATGAACGCCCGTTGAGAGTTGCCACGACTGGCCCACAGGGCCGCCACAGTGGATTTCCCTGCTCCGGCCGGCCCGGTGAGCAAGACTGTGGTGTTCACGTCTGCCTCCTCGCGTTCACCGATTGGCTGGTACGACGCTCGACCGGGCGGCGGTGCGAGTACGCCCAGGCGCCGGGCTCGACGGTATCGAAGCGCCCGAGGAACCACATTCCTTTTTTTGTAGGCGATCGCCTGGGCTCCAGTGAGGCTGACGAGGTCAGCCAGAGGCACTCCCACTCGGTGACGACTACGCCGCAGCTGCGGCCGGGCTTGGCGGTCCTCAGGACGGAGCTGTGCTCAGCTCGCGCACGACGTCGAACTGACCAGCATGGCGGGCGTACTCCGCCAGAACGTGGAAGCAGATCCACTCCAACGTGGGAGGGTCCTTGGTGAACCTGCCGCCGACACGAGCACAGGTGCTTCCATGTGGAGGAGATGACTCAGCAGCTCGATGGGCGACCACCCGCTGGCCAGGCGCGATGCCGTCCGTCAGACAGGGTTCGCCGTTCCTGAAGTCCTCGAAGATCGGCTTCAACTCAGATACCAGCTATCCCTGAGCAGACCCGCCTTTGGAGACCGAAACCTCGTGCGCAGGGCCGGTTGCGCTGAAGCGAGCCCCAGACTCAGCGCCGCTAGCGTGGTCCAGGCGAGGCGAGGTCCTCCGTGCTCGAGCAACTGAGTGCCGAGCAAGGGTGCTGCGACAGCGGCGAGGCCCCAGCTGATGCCGTAGACGGCAAGGTACTGGCCGCGTCCTGTTTCAGGAGCGATGCTCGCGACGATGGTGTAGACGCGACCGAGCAGCATCAGGTCGCCGATGCTCCAGATGACCGTGGCGATGCCAAAGCCGAGCATGCTGGTGGCGAACCCGTTCAGCAACAGCCCCCCAGCCAGGATCGTGTAGCCGACTGCCATGGCATGGAAGTCGTCCAGCGACCGCATCCGAGGGCGGGCGAGCAGAGGTCGGCCCAGCACCATCGTGGTGGCTGAGAGCGTGAACAGGACCCCGACCAGTGACGTGCTGTAGCCGCGCTCGGTCAGCGTCAGCGGTAACGCGATGGTGACCTGGAGGTAGATGACGGCGAACACCGTACCCAGCGCGAGCATGGACAGCAGGCGCCGATCCGCCCATGCCTTGACCTTCATCGCGTGGCGCGTCCGCTCTCTTCGTAGGCGGGGAAGGAGCGCCGCCACCACGCCTGCGCAGACCAGGCAGGTAGCCGAGTCGGCAACGAACAACCATCGCAAGTCCACGCTCGCCAGCAGCGCAGCCAACAGCCCTGCTCCCATCCCCGCTGCCGCCATCGCCGCAGCAAACAGCCCGTAGGCCATCGGGCGCTGATCGGCGGATGTCACGTCGGCGATGATCGACTGGCTTGGCGGCTCGTAAACCTCGAACATCAGTCCGAGCGCCACCACCGCCACAGTCGCCTGGGACAGAGTCTGCGATCCGGCGATGCACAGCTGTGCAGTCGCAGTCCCGGTCAACCCGATCAGGATGGTGCCCTTGCCCCCGATGCTGTCGGCCAGATGACCGCCGAACAGGCGCGACGGAATAGTTGCCAGCCCGAAGGCCGCAAGCAGATATCCGGACTCGCTCACCGAGGCGTCGAAATCCTGCACCAGCGTGAGTGCCAGGAAGGGCATCGTGAACGCGCCCAACCGGTTGACTGCGCGGGCGAGCACGAGGATCCACACGGTCGTGGACAGCCCCCGCCGGCAAGTCGTGGCGTCCGCGCCAGTGGTCACCCGCACCTCATCCCCCACTCGCGCATGACTGGTAAAGTCCGCATTGTCAGTGATGCGCCAGAGAGAATCGTACGGAGAGCGGGGTGACTGGTCAAGTGGCTTTTGATAGTCACGTACTCACGTTGGTCGAGGTCGCCGCGCGCTTGGTCAACGAGCTCACACCTGGACACCGAGGCGGTCACACCTACGACGCTCCTACCGGTCAAGACCGCATACGAGCGGTCGGCAGAGCACTGAGCGGCGCCGGACGCCGCAGGCCCGAGGTGACCGCCGGCGACGCCGACTCACTCAGCCATCACGCGGCCGACATGTGTCACGCCTTCCGCGCCGCGCATGACGGCGACCTCGCCTGCGCAGCCGCCACCATCAACACCCTGCTCGCCCGGACAGGAGCCCGACCCCAGTTGGACCCCCAGCCCGGCGGTGGATGGCACGTCCACTTCCACGGCACCGACGACACTCTTGCCACCGGCTGGGCGGCCGGGTGCGCCACCGGCATCGCCCTCGCATTGGGAAGTAACCTCGCGGGACGCCTCGGACTCTGCGACGCCGACCGCTGCGACCGCGTCTACGTCGACACCTCCAAGAACGGCAGCCGCAGGTTCTGCTCCACCGCCTGCCAGAACCGCACCAAGTCAGCCGCGTACCGAGCACGCAGCGTCCCTGCGCGTAGCTGACCGCCGTACACCACGCCGGACGTCACCAGGACCGCGACGGCTCAAACGCACCGTGATGGGATGTGCTGTGTCCTTCGACCGGTTGTCGCTGATCCCCACCGACCATCTCTGGCGACCGACCGCAAGCGCGGCCGAGGCGGCCGTTGCCCGTCTGCGGACCCTCGCCCCCGGGGGCTGAGGAGATCGAAGCCCACGGCTACGACCACGTGGTGTTCGTCGACCAGGGCAGCAACGTCGAGCGAGTCAACTGTCCCCACTGCGCGGTCACGACCTCGACCTCGTGGTGGCAGGACCGCATGGACGCCGCATACGAGACGTCCTTCGCACGGCTCGACGTTCGCATGCCGTGCTGCGGCGCCGAGACCACGCTCAACGAGCTCGACTACTGCTGGCCGGCCGGCTTCGCCAGCGCCGAACTGCGTGCCGACTCCCCCGCCCGCGGCTGGCTGGGACGAGACGAGCAGGCAACAGTGGAGGCTGTCTACGGGCACGCCCTGCGCCAGATCTGGGCTCGCTACTGACCGGGGTGACGCGTGAACCCGGGCCACACACCGGGCCCCCGCGGGGTCTCGCGTCCGCGTTCCCGCGCCTTACGCGGCCGTGGAAGACGACGAGGTTACCCAGCCCGTGACTGTGTCGAGATAGCTGCCTGCCAGCTGTCCGTCGACCTGTAGTCGGTGGTCGGCACCGGGGATCACGACGGTGTCCACGATCGCCGTCTTCTGGCCCAGGAAGCGCAGGCTCGCCTCCACCGGCGTGAGCGGGTCCAGTTCGCCATAGATGGCGAGGGTGGCCACGTTGAGGCTTGCCAGGTCGGCGCTGGGGCTGTACTCGATCCAGCTGCGTAATTGCTCCCACCGGTCAGTGTCGAGGCGGAAGCTCGCTTGTTCGAGCACCGTGTCCAGGAACGGGTCGCCCGTGTGAGCCAGCAGCCGGTTCGCAGCGGCCGTGTCGGCACCCTCGCGCGCAGCCTGCCGGAGCCGCTCGAACAGCCCTTGTGCTCGATTGGAGTCGACGCCGGCGGTTGTCAGGGCGTAGACCTCGGAGTCGAGGAATGAGAGCGCGGGGCACGAGTTCAGGACGATGAAGCGTGGGCAAGCATTCCGGCGTGCCCGGAGCGCCACCCAGCCGCCCTCGCTGTGCCCGAACAATCCGATCCGGTGTCGATCGACCCCCTCATTCCCTCGCAGCGCCTCCACCGCAGCCGCCGCATCTGCGGCGAGGTCGTCGACACTGGCCGACGGCCAGCTGCCACCCGAACGTCCAGCGCCCCGCTTGTCGTAGCCCAGCACCGCGATCCCGGCACTGACCAGACGATCGCGAAGAGCGTCGAAATACCCTCCGTTCGTGCGGTCGGTCTGCCCGGAACCGCCGATCAGGACGGTACCTGTGCCGTCGCCGGCTTGGGTGGGCCGCCAGATGGTGCCGTGAAGTGCGACGCCTTTCGACTCGAACGAGATTTCCTCAGAATCCACCCGCTCACCCTCCCGCAGTGCCCGCATTACACAGAAACCAGGGGCAGTCCGCCAGGCGCCGCTGGGCGGGCGCCGGTGCCGCCTGATGACGATCGACCCGCATACGGACTCGGGTTCACCCATGGGTTCCTGACGACTGGCTCGGATCGGTTCGGAGACGACTCGCCTCTGTCCGCGAATCGCGCAGGTCAGGCTTGACACCCCCCGCCGGTGGTACGACATTTCCTGCAACACCCGCGAGGACCGTGTCGCCCCCGCCATGGCGAACCCGGAGCAGGTGCGGGAAGGCTCGATGGCTGGGGAGGTCCGTCGTGCTGTTCGAGGAATACCCAATCCTTCTGCTCGCTGTCGTGATCGTCGTGGTCGAGGTCTGGCTGCGGGTCCGGGAGCCGTTGTTCCATCTGATCGCCCGCGCGTTCGGCAGGGGCACCACCCGCTAGGCGGCCGGACCATGTCCGGCGGGGAACCGCCCGCCTTCCAGGCCCCGGCGGCGCCACCTCTGCTGCGGGTGCCGGTCCAGCTGGCGCAGCGCACACTGCGTCAGACGGTCCGGCTGGTAGCCGACCTGCCGCGCGGGTCCTCACCCGACGTTGTGTGGAGGGACGGCGCGAACGAACTGCTCGTCCACACCGGTGGCATCTCGATCACCTGCCTCCCTGGGCTGGTCGCCTTCGGCCTCTCGGTGACCTGCGACCAACTCGGGAAGGACGCGACCGTCCAGGTGCCGCTCGGTGTCGGCACACCGGACGCGCCGGCCGGGCTGGTGATGTCGTCCCTCGCCCGCCCCGTCGGCCCCGACGTCGTGGTCGACGTCTGGTCGCAGGCGTTGGTGGCGTTCGTGTGGGAGGCCCTCGTCCAGCTCGCGCAGACGCTGTGCGCCCAGGCCGGCGTCGATCCCACGAAGCGCCCGCTCGTCCCGGGTGCTGTTGCGGCGACCCGGGATCTCCTCCTCATCCAGCCGGTCGTACGGCAGCAGCTCAGGAGGCGGCAACCATGAGGTGGCAGCCATGACGCTGGACGCGGGCGGCCTGGGCTCGTTCGGTGACCTGGCGAAGGCGATCGGCCTGCTGGACGCCGGCGGCTCGCCGAACACCTCGTGGTTCGGCGATCCCGTCGGCAGCGCCGACGCCGACTCGTCGGGCAACCAGCACGGACTACGCCACCTGCTCGCCGACGACGACCAGCGGGCCGCGCTGCTCGCGTTCGTCGACGGCGTGCTCGGCCCGCCGGACCGGGCGGTGCGCGCCGGACAGACCTGGGTGCCGCTGTTCACCAACTCCGACCCGCACGTCACGGTCGCCGCCGTCGTGGCGGAAGTCGCCGGGGCTGTGCAGCTCGGCGTGGGGTTGGAGCACACCATCGCCGGCGGGGCGCCGCAGGTGTCGACGCGGGTACACGTACCGCTGTTCCAGTTCGAGCGCCACGGCGGCCCGCCGCCGATCGGACCCGCCGGAATGCCGTCGTGGCTGTTGGTGGGTACGCCTGGAGCTCGGGTACGGATCGAGGTGGACGCGACGTTCGCCGAGGTCCCGCCCGCGCCCGGAGCCGCGTCGCTCGGCGGCGTCGCCCTCGGCCTCGGCATTCCCACGACGGCCGACGACTCGCTCGCGGTCGAGTTCACGCTGCGCGACCTGCAACTGCCGGGCGCGCCGAGTCCTCGGACGTTCTCCTTCGACGCCACCAGCCTGGACGACCTCGGGACGGACGTCCTGGACCTGGTGCTCGGCCTGGTCCGCGCGCAGGCGGACACACTTTCCGGGGTCGATCCGGCGCTGGCTCCGTTCCGTGCGGTGGCCGGGCTGCTCGGGCTCCGGGACGTACCCGGCCTGCCGCCGTTGCCGCTCGCCGACCTACCGACCCGCGGAATCTCGGCCCTGGTCGACTGGGTGGAAAGCGTCCTCGTCGACCCCACCGACCCGACCGACCACACCGCCCGCGACGCCTGGCTCGGCGAACTCGCCTCGCTCGTCGGCGGCACCGTGGTTGTCGGCGGCTCCGGACATCCGGACGGCGGCGTGCAGGTTGTCGCCGGGCCGGTTGCGGTGACGGTCGGCGTACGGGTCACGCGAGGCGTGGCGGACCACCCGGTCCTCGTGCCGTGGCTGGAACTCGCCCTGGACACCCGTACCGGCGCCCGGGCCCGGCTGGCCGCCGACCTGCTGCGTGCCGACACCGGCACCGGCGTCTGCACCGCCCTGCCGGACCTGCGGGTCGAGGCGGTCTTCGGCGAGGACGCCGGCGGGTCACCGCTACTGCCGGGGGCCGCGCCCCACGTGGGCAGCCTGCACACCGGCGTCGCGCTCGACCCGACCGGGCGGCCGGCGTTCGTGCTCACGCTGCACGACGTGGTGGTCGCCGGGGGCGGTCCGACGTACGACGTGCTCGACCTCTCCTCTCCGTCGGCCGCGCTGGACTCGGCCGCCTCGGTCCTCGAAGGCGCACTCGCGGACGCGATCGCGAACCTCGGACCGGCAGGCGTCCTGGTCAACCGGCTGCTCGGCCTGGACCCACCACCCGGAATCGACCCGCTGGACGTGCCGGCGCTGTTCACCGATCCGCTGGCGGCGGTCCGCACGTACTGGCGCGACGTCACCGGCACACCCGCGGCCGCCACGGACGTCCTCGGCCGGCTGCGCGCCCTGGTCACCGGAGTGGCCGTCGCCGACGTCCCCGGCGCGGGCACGACGGCGGACCCGTGGCGGGTCGAACTGCTGGGCGGTCCCGGGCCGGCCGGTGTGGACCTCACCGTGTGGCGGGAGGACACCCGGATGCTGGCCGCGCTGTCCGGGCGGGTCAGCGTACCCGTGCTCGGGTCGTACGAGGTGACCGCCGGGCTCGGCGCGAATCTGGTGCGGGTCGATCTGTCCGGAGCGGGCGGTGCCGCGTTCGGTGTCGACGCGTACGGCTCCCTGACTCTGCGACGGCCGGACGCGACACCGGTCCGGCTCCCCCTCGGCGCCTACGCGCTGGAGGCCGACGATCTGTCCGTGCGGGTCGGCTGGGCAGCGGGGCGTGGTCTGCGGGCGGCAATTTCGGCGGATCGCCTCGCCCTTGTGACCGGCGCACCGGACGGCCGGATCCCGATCGACCTGCCGACTCTCGACGCGAACGGCGACCTGACCTTCCCGGCGGCGGACTGGTTCGCGGTCGAACGCGCGGCTGGCGCGCTGCTCGGCGAACTCCGGATGCCCGCCGTCGACGCGCTCCTCGACATTGTCGGCTGGACGGGTACGGGCGCGCATCTGTCGCTGGCCGGCCTGGTCGGCGCCGACCCGGAGGCGGACGCGGCCACGACCGTACGGGCCTGGCTCGCCGACCTGGTGCTGGACTGCGATCGGGTCCGCGCGGCGCTCGGTCCGGTTGCGGCGTTGCTGAGCGGCTTCGGGCAGAGCGTGCCCAGCGGTACGGGCTCGTCCCGCGACCCGTACCGCTGCCCGGTCTCCGGCGAGGTCAGGGCACCCGGCCTCGCCGTCTGGCTGGACCCGGGCTGCGGGACCGGCCTGGACGACCTCATCCAGCGGATGGGCAGCGTGGCCGGCGGCGAGTCACCCGACGCCGCCGCGCTCGACGGGCTCCTGCGCGGGGCGGCCCGCGCCGTGCCCGACCTCGCCGACCTGCTGGTGGGGCGGAACTCGCTGGCCCAGGGCCTGGACCTGCTGATCACCCGGTGGGCCGGTACCGACGGTCTGGTCGGGCGGCCGACCGCCCTACCCGACGACGTCACGGCCGTCGAACTCGGCGGCCTGACGTACGCCGAGCTCGTCGCGCTCGGCAGCGTGGGGATGCTGCTGCCCGACGTGCTCGACCCGCCACCTGCGGCCGTGGTGTACGTCGGCTGCGAGCCGACGTGGGTGCGCGATCGCCCGGCAGGCACCGCCTTCGACCGTTCCGTCACGACTGCGACCGGGGCGGATGCGCCCGCGGAGGAGAGCGTCGGCGCGGTGGGCACCGTGCCCGCGACCGGCGGCGGGACGTGGTTCGTCCGGCTGCCGACGCCGACGGCAGCCGCGGCCGAACGGCCGGACCGGGGCGGAGTCGGCGAGCAGGCCGCGCGGCTGGCCGCGGTCCTCGCGGGTCGCACGGATCCGATCGTGGTGGTGGGCTACGGCGGGTGCGGTGCGGCCGCCGTCCGTACGGCGGCGACCGTGCCGGCGGTCTCGGACGTGGTGACCGTCGGCACGCCGTGGGCCGGGCTCGCCGTGGACAGCCTGCACGGCGGACTCGGTGGCGACGCGCTGCGGCTCCTGCGCCGGCTGGAGCGACCGGGCCGGGAGCCGTGGCCGGACCTGCTGCTGGCACAGGAGGCGACACCACGTGAACAGGCCGCCGCCGTGGTCGGGCGCAGCGTGGACGCTGCCGCCTCGGACACAGTCGTCGCGGACCTGGCGAGTGCGGGTGACGAGGCCCGCCGGAGCGGGCTGACGGTGCACGCGGTCTTCGGCAACCTGGACGAGGAGACGCTGGCGCGCGGGCTCACGGCGTACGTCATGGACGGCGTCCAGGCACGAATCGACACCGCGCTCGCCGCGTACGACCGCACCGACGGCGAGGTGACCGCGCTCCACGCCGGCGTCTCCCTCCCGGTCACCGACCTCGACCTCGGTGGTCTGCTGGTCGGGGTCGGCTCCACCGTCGAACTGTGCCGCGTCTCCCGGGCGACCGACGCGGGCCTTCGGGTGGAGCCGGTCCGAGGTGTCGTCGTGGACGTCCACCTCGGGGTGACCGACGGCTGGCTCGCCGGCGGTCCCGGATCGGACAGCACCGTGGGCGAGGTGCGGTGGATGTCCGCCCGGATCGACATACCGCTGGACGGCCGGGCCGGCGACGCCGAACTCGTCCTGCACGAGGCACGCGGGTTCGACGTCGAGCGGGAACGCTGGGTGGTCCGTGCCGACCCGACCGGCGCCGCACCCGACGTCACCGTCACCGAGCTGACCTCCGCGCTGCCGGAAGTACGCGTCCTGCTCGCCGACGTGGTGGCCCGGCTGCGGGCCGCCTCACCCGACCTGGCCGGGCTCCTCGACCTGCTCGGGGTGACCCGCGACGGCGGACTGGACCCGGGCGGACTGGACCGGTTGCTGCACGACACCGCCCACACGGTTCGCGAGCAGGTGGCCGCGAACCCGGCCGACGTGGCTGCTCGGCTGCGCGCTCTCGTACCGGCCGCGACCGGCGCCGGAGCGGTGGTCGGCTGGTCCGTCGGCCCCGCCACCCTCGGCACGGACCTCGCCACCGGAGCCTTCACCGCGTCGCTGCGCACTGCGACCGCGGGGCTGCCGGCGTTCGCGGTGGACGTCACCCTCGGCACGACCGGCGTGTCGGCAACGATGTCGCTCGGCGCGCTCGACCCGGCCGCCGGAGGGCTGCGCCTCGTGGCCGGAGCCACGCCGGCCGGCGTCGCGGTGGAGTGGGCCGCGCCCGGCCCGGGCGTGCCGGTCCGCCGGGTCGCGCTGCTGCCACGACCCGACGAGGCAGCGCTTCGCGACCTGGCGACGGTGGTGTTGCCGGCGGTCGCCGCCCACGGTGCGCTCGGTGCGCTGCGCCAGGTCGTGCCGAGTACGACGGCGACGCTCCTGGACGCCGTACTGGAGGCGGTCGGCCTGCTCACGCCGGCCGACGACCTCGGCTTCCGATCCGTCGTCGTACCGGTCGGGCTGGTCCAGGACCCGGGAGGTTGGCTGCGCCACGGCGTGGCGACCTGGCGGGCCAACGCCGCGGCCGGCGCGGCCGGACTGCTGGACACGCTGGCACCGCTGCTGGTGCCCGACCGCGGCACCGCGACCGGTTGGCCGCTCAGCGACGGCGTCGTGGTCGACTACGCCGTCGAGTCCGGTGACCGGCTCCGGCTGCGGCTGGACGTGTCGCTCGCGGTGGACGCGGGCGGCGGCACGGCGGCGACGACGCACCTCTCGGCCGGGCTGCTGGTCGGCCCGGACGGGTTGCCGCACCCCACCCTCGGAGCGTCCGTCGACGTCGACGGGCGCGGGCTCGCACTGGACGTCGCCCTCGGCACCGATCCACCCGTACGCCTGCGGCTGCTCCGGCCGCCGGCCGCGCCGCTCCCCCTGTACCCGCAGGGACCAGGTCTCGGCGACGCGCTCGCCACGGCCGGGGAGTCGGTTCTCCCGGTCGTCCTGAACGCACTCGCCGGACACCGGACCGACAGTGGGACGCCGGTCCTGAAGACCGTCGGCCAGGCGGTGTTCGATCTCGGCGAGGCCCTCGACCTGCGCGACGGCGACGCCTTCACCGCCAACCGGCTGACCTCCTTCGCGGCGAACCCGGCCGCCCGGCTGGCCGCCCGGCTGCCTTTCCTGGTCGCCACAGGGGCGGCTGCTCTCGCCTCCGCCCTCGACCCAGCCGGGACGGTGGTCGGCGTGACCGCCGGGACCGGCACTCTGACCCTCGGCTTCGGCGGGACCGGGCCAGGGCACGGGACGGGCCGCCCGGTGGAGCTGGTGCTCGACGCGAGCGGCGCCCTGCCCGCCGTGGAACTCCGCGCGGATGTCACCGTCGCCGGGCTCGGCAGGTTCGCGCTGGAGCGGTTGCGGCTGTCCGCGGCCGGTGTGGAGGTGGCTGCCCGGCTGGGTCCGCTCGCACTCGACCTGGGCGCGTTCACGCTGCGGCCGCTGCTCGTAGTCCGCGCAGGCAGCGCTTCCGGAGCGTCCCGGACCGTCGGCCTGGGCCTGGCGCTCGACGACGGCGCGGCACGGTCGGTCGAGTTCCGGTGGGGCCTGGACGCGACCCCACCGAGCCTCGCCGCGGTGCTGCGGACGTCGCCCGGCGGTGCCGAGTCGATCCGGACGGCGGTGGATGCGACGGAGTGGTTGCTGGCGGTCGTTCTGTCCGTCGCCGGCGGCGTGGTCGTGGACGGCCTGCGGAGCGTCCTCGGCCCGAAGGCAGTCGCCACTCTGCAGGGCGTGGTGTTCACCGACGGCGCGGGCAGTACCGACGTCGATCCCGACCTCGCCCTCGACCTGCTCGACCCGGAGGCCCTGCTCGGCCGGCTCAAGCGCCTGCTGTGGAACGCCGCGCAGGAACCGGCCCTGTCGGTCACCCTGGACGGGAAGGTGCGGATCGGTCTGGCGTCGACGGGGACGACCACCCGCCAACTCGGTCTCACCCTCGCCCTCGAACCAGGGCAGCGGTTCACTCTCGCCGAGTCCGACACCAGGGTCGACCTCGAGGTCGACGCGAGCTGGGTCTCCCCGGAGGTGGCCGCCGGCCTCGCCGTGTACGTACTGTCCGGCACGTCGCCCGCGGACCTGGCGATCGACCCGGCCGTGTCCGTCGCCGGGCTGGGCCTGCGCTTCACCAACACGAGCGGCCCTCTGCTGTCGCTGGGTTCGCTGTCGCTGGACGGCATCGCCGTGCACGTCTACGGCGAGGCGAGGACCACCGGGCTCGGCGGTGGTGTCAACCTCGAGTTGGCAGGGCTGGCGTTCGCGCCCGGCGGCGGTGGCGGTTCGAACGCCGTGGCGAACAGCATCATGAACGATGCCGGGCAGTCCGGACCGTCCGCCCGACCGGCGTTCTCGCCCTCGTTCGCGGTCCAGAAACATCCGGGGTCCGACGCCGCGGTCTCCCTGCGCGCCGGTCCGATACCAGGGCCGTGGTGGATCGTGGTCCAGCGCCAACTCGGACCGCTGTATCTCGAACGCGTCGGTTTCGACACCGTGGAGAGCGGCGGGACGCTGAGCCGGATCTCTTTGTACTTCGACGGCCGGGTCTCGATCTTCGGCCTGACCGCCGCGGTGGACAGGCTCTCGATCAGCTGGACCGGCGGCGACCCGCTCGACCTCCACAGTTGGGCCGTCGACCTGATGGGGCTGGCGATCTCGGCGGATCTGTCCGGCGCGAGTCTTTCCGGCGGGCTGCTCAAGACGGTCGGCCCACCCGATCCGGGTGGTCCGGTGTCGTACGTCGGGATGCTGCTCGGCCGGTTCGGCACGTACGGCCTGTCGGTGTTCGGCGGCTACACCGACGACCACGGCAACCCGTCCTTCTTCGTGTTCGGCGGCGTCAACGGCCCGATCGGCGGGCCACCGGCGTTCTTCGTCACCGGGATCGGCGGCGGCCTCGGTGTCAACCGAGGGTTGCACATCCCGGACGACCCGAGCGGGTTCAACGACTTCCCGTTCATCGCCGCGCTCGATCCGGCTGCCCGCCCGCCCGAGGACCCGATGGCGGAGCTGCGCCGGCTCAACGACTACTTCCCGCCCCAACGTGGGCTCTTCTGGTTCGCCGCCGGACTGAGCTTCACCTGTTTCACGTTGGTGGACGGCATCGCCGTGCTCGCCGTGTCGTTCGGTGACGGGCTGGAGGTCAGCCTGCTCGGCCTGGCCCGGATGGCCCTCCCCCGGCCCGAGGCGGCCCTGGTGTCGATCGAACTCGGCCTGCTCGCGCGGTTCTCCACCAAGGAGGGCTCGTTCGTGATCCGCGCGGCGCTGACCGAGAACTCCTGGCTGCTCTATCCAGAGGTACGGCTGAGCGGCGGCTTCGCGTTCGCGACCTGGTGGAAGGGCCCGCTGGCCGGACAGTTCGTCATGTCGCTCGGCGGTTACCACCCGGACTTCCACCGCGACGGCTATCCGGAGGTGCCGCGCCTCGGCCTGACCTGGCGGGTCAGCGACGCGATCACCATCAAGGGCGGGGCGTACTTCGCGCTGACGTCCGAGGCGTTGATGGCCGGCGTCGACGTCGAGGTCTCCGCGGACTTCGGCTGGGCGTGGGCGCGGATCGCGTTCGGTGCGCACGGCATCGTGCACTTCGACCCGTTCTGGTTCGAGGTCCAGGCGTACGCCCGCATCTCCGCCGGGGTGAAGATCGACACCTTCTTCGGGACGATCAGCATCAGCATCTCCGTCGGCGCCCGGATCCGGGTGTGGGGCCCGGACTTCTCCGGCGAGGCGACCCTCGAGGTCGGCCCGTGCGACATCAGTGTCGGCTTCGGCAGCGAGCGCCGGGTCGAGCCACGGGTCCTCGGCTGGGCGGAGTTCGTCGCGAAGTACCTCGAGGACGCCGGCGGCGGCACGGCCCGGGTGCTGTCGGCGATCACCGGCCGGGGAACGCTGCCCGCGGCGACCGGAGGCGACCGTTCCGCACCGACCTCCGACGGCACCGCCGGCCGGCCGTTCGAGGTGTACGCGGAGTTCGAGCTCACCGTGGTGACGACTGTGCCCACCGCCCGGATCGACGTCGGTCTGGCCGGTGGTCCGGTGCCGGTCCCCGTCATCCGCTCCGACAACCTGCCGGCCGTTCTCGGATTGAAGCCGATGCGGGCGGGCGGCCTGGTCTCGACACTGCGGATCCGGCTGGAACAACGCGATCCCACCACCGGGGTGTGGACCGACCTTCCCGAACCGTTGCGTCAACTCGGCGCCAACCTCGCGGCGGCCGGCCCGCGGCCCGAGGGGAGCACGGCCGGACGGGAGGCGTTCCCGATCGGGACCTGGGGCGAACCCGATCCCGCCGGACTGCCCGCTCCGGCACTGCCCACCGGAGACGTCGTCCGCGCCGGCAACCAGGTGCGCCTGGTGGCCGAGGCGACGACGATGGCCCGTGGCCCGGAGATCGACTACTACCGCGTCGAGGCGGCCCGCCGGCCACTGCCGCTGCAGGCAGGCGGCCCGTCGCGCGCCGACCTGCTGGCCACGGCCGGAACGGTGGAGATACCGCATCCGGTGACCGTCTCCCAGGCGCTGGTGGCCGCCGGGGAGCAACTGTTCGCCGTGCCGCCGCGGGACCTGCCCGCGGGGCTGCTCCCTTCGGGCGCGCGCAGCGCCCTGGCCCGTGCGGCGTACGGGCGCGAGGTGAGCGCGCCGCCCCTCTTCGGAACACTGGCGGACGGGATGGCACCGGTGAACGCGGCCGATGCAGCGGCTGCCCGCACACCCGCGGGCCCGGCGCCGACGCCCAGGCCGTCGCGTCCCCCCGTCGTCGCCGGCTTCCTCACCGCCGGCAGCGGCGTGGCCGCCCGGCCGCCCGCGACCACGGTCGCCGACCGGCGGATCAAGCGGCGGGTGGCGCCGACGTTGGACTCGGTACGTGCCCGGCTCGGCGCGCACCTGCCGGTGGCGATGCACCTCGCGGCACTTCCGGCGGCGGAGCGGGCCGGGACGCTGGCGGCCCTCCGGGTGCCACGGACGGAGGCGACCGGCGCGACACGGTCGTACCCGCTGGGCACGTCCGGGCTGACCGGACTCGTCGGCGGGATCACCGGAGCGTTCGGGCCCGCCGGACCCGCCGGACCCGCCGGACCGGTCGTCGTGTTCGGCGTACCGCACGCCGGCCCGGACGGCGCGCACGGCTCACCTGACCAGGCGCAAGGAGTCCTTGACGGCGCGCAAGGTGTTCTTGACGGCCGGCAAGGTGATCTTGACGGTGTACCGGTCGGTGTCGACGACCCGCCGGCGCCGACCGACGGACGAGACCTCGCAGCGGGTGAGTTGGTCGTACTGATGCTCCCGGACGCCGCCGTCGACGTCTCGGACGCCGACCGTCCTGTCCTGGAGGTCGCAGGCCGGGCCCGGGTGACGGTCCTGCGCGGGGACGGCTCGGTGGCACTCGACGACGTGGTGACCGACGCCCCCGCGGCCGGCGGCGGGATCCGGGTTGCCGTACCTCCGGCGGCGGCGCTCGTCGCGGTACAGGCCGACGGGGCGATCGCGCAGGACGGACGGGACGACGGGGTGGCCGGCTGGCATGCCCGGTCCCGAGTCTGCTCGCTCGGTTCGCAGGCGGCGCTGGCGGACGGGTGCGTCCTGACAGTCGCCGGAGGACCGGCCGTTCGCGGCGCGGCCTGGGTGACCGCGGCGGACCTGCTCACCGAGGCGGCGGAGGTACGGACGTCGTTCGCACGCCCGGTCAGCGCCGTGGCGATCGTGGTCGAGGAGGGTGACGCCGACCGGCTCGACGCGGTGGCCCTTGAACTGGAGGGCGCACGCCGGGCGACCACCCCGGACGGGGCGGACGTGCCGCCGACCGTGCTGCTGTCCGGCGACCAGGCCGTGCTGGCCTACCCCGTCGTGCCGATCGACCCGAAGGCTTCGGTCCCGGTCGTCGTCCGTACGCGTGCGGGCGGCGACTGGCGGGTGACCGGAGTCCTCGGCGCGCGGGACGGTGTCGACTTCCTGTCCCGGCAGATCGTTCGCTCCGGCGTGGTCGCCGCCACCGGGCGGGTGCTCGCCGGCACCGGGCAGGGCGCGCGGCTGCGCTGGATCGGCGTCACACCCTCCGACGCACCTTCGGGCGCCGGCGCACACCCTGGCACACACTCCCACGCACGCTCCGACGCACGCTCCGACGCACACGGGGAAGGGGGACGGCGCGATGGCGGTCGGTGAGGGCAAGTTCGTGTTGTACTCGCGGATCGAACCGCCGCTGCAGGCCGGCGACTACCGCTTCCGTACCAACCAGGACCTGTCGGCCGGCGGCCTCGGGCCGGGCGACCTGCCGGTCGCCGAACTCGCCGCGCACATCAGCGTTCGGGCGCCGCGCTTCACGCTGCCGCCCGACCAGGTGCTGTCGACGTTCCCCCCGGCAGGCAGCGAGGGCGCGTACGGCTCGCGCCTGCCGCAGGTGGTGATGCGGCGCCGGACGTTGCCCTGGGAACGCCTGGTCCAGCCGGGCGTACCCCGCACGACACCGTGGCTGGCACTCGTCCTCGTGGCCGAAGGCGAGGCGGAGCTGAAACTCAACCAGCCGGTGACCGAGTGCGTGACACCCGGGCGAACCCTTCCCGGCAAGGCCGACGTGGAGTTGGGCAACTACCTCTCGATCCGGGCGTCGACGGTGCGGCGGATCTTCCCGACCCGGCTGGACGTACCTCTGCTCGCGCACGCTCGCGAGGTCGACATCCACGACACCGAGCTCATGATGGGCGACGACGACGGATTCCTCGCCGTGGTGATCAGCAACAGGTTGCCGTTGCCGGGCCGGGACGCCGACGGCAAGGAGGTGCCGGTCAAGTACCTCGCCTGCCTGGTCAACCTCGAGGGGCAGTTCGACGCGCTGCTGGACCACGCGCCCGACCCCGCCCCGGTCACCCCGCTGCCGGTCAAGGTCGCCGACCTGCGGGTGAACCAGGCGCAGTGGGACCACGCCCTGATGGGCCGCTCGGGTGGAGGCACCGATCCCGTCTCCACGGCCGGTTCGGTCGGCTCGGTCACCCCGGTGCCGAATCCCGGCACCGCTTCCGCACCGTCGACCCAGCAGCGGTCGTGGTCCAGCCGGGCGACGGTACGCGGCACCGCCGACGTCTACGCCGAGATGGCGCGGGACTTCAGCGCGGCCGTGGTGTCCGGCTTCGTCGTCGGCGAGGCGGTCGACCTCGACCCGACCCTGCGCTTCCCGGTGTTGCTGCACTGGAGTTTCACGTCGTACGGCGAGGAGACGTTCCGCACCTTGGTCGAGGGCCTCGACTCCGGCCTGCTCGGCACCCTCGCCGACCCGGCCGACTCCGGTGGGTCTGGTGGGTCCGGTGGGTCCGGTGGGTCCGGCGAGTCCGACGGGTCCGCGCCGGCAGCGGCGGGGCGGGTACCGGTCGAGGTGGTGGAGACCGGCCACACCGGCCTGGCGCACCGCACCCGGGTAGGAGATCAGGTCCGCTCCTGGTACCGCGGCCCGCTCGTTCCCCATCCCACCACCGACCCACCGGGAGGTCGGCTGCCGCTCGCGCACGCCGCCGACCAACTGCGGATCGTGGTGCCGGACGGACGGGAGGACATCTCCCTCGCGGCGGCTTTCGAGATCGGCCGACTGCTCGCGCTGGCCCGGCCGTCCATGGTCGCGGCCCTGATGCGGTGGCGGCAGGGCGGCTACCAGGTCGCGCGGCGCGGCGCGGTGTGGAGCGACCACGCGGGCTTCCTCGCCCAGGTGCTCGGCGCCGGGTGGACTCTCGACACGCACGTCGGCGTCCTCCTCGGACGGAGCCTCGCCGAGGCAGCCGTGGCCCAACCGCGGGAGTTCGTCGGAGACCCGGCGCCACTGGTGGCCGCCGGCCGGGCGCTCCCCGTGGACGGAACCCTCGAAACCCTGCTGGCGAAGGGATTCGGGCTGTCGCCGAAGGTGCTCACCGGCGACGCGGCGACGGTGCTCGGCCAGCTCCGCCAGACCGCCGTACTCCGTCCCGACATCCGCGAACGCGCCACCTCCGACGCACAGGTGCGCACGACGCTCGCCGAGACGGTGCGCCGCGAGGTCGACCGGCTGGTGGCCGACACGCTCGCCGCCGACCCGCGCCGCCCGGACGCGTTGGAGCGGTTGCTCGCCGGCCTCGGCGACAGCGGCGACAGCGGCGACGAGGAGCAGGAAGGTGACCGATGAGAGTCGACCCGACCACGGTGCTGCGGGAGCTTCCGCTCACCCTCAGCGAGCTGCCGCCGGTGCGCATCGCGACCGAGGACGACGGCGACGGCGCGCTGCCCGCCGAGTTGCGCGAGTGGCTGGTCCGGCTCCGACTGCTGGACGGCGTGCCGTTCGCCTACCTCGTCGCCGACTCCGACCTGCTGCCGCCGGAGTCGATCCGGTGGTTCTACGTCGACCGGCGCTGGACCGACGCGCTGGTGCAGGGAGCGCTCGCCGTCGGCACGGTGAACAGCGACGACCGTACGCAGCTCACCAACCAGTACCCCCAGGTACGCGACGAGCTCGACAACGAGGAACGCAACCGGCGCCGCGTACCCGGCTCGGACCGCTACGCCGGCGACACCGGGCCGATCAGCGGATTCCTGCTGCGTTCCCGCGCGGTGTCGGGCTGGCCGGCCCTGCACGTCCGCGCGTTCAGCATCGATCCCGGACCGGCTGCCGACGAGGCGCGGATCCCCGAGGACCAGCCCGGCCGGATGCGGCTGCTGCGGCTGGAACGGCTGGCGCCGGCGGTCCTGCTGTGCCTGTTCGACGGGGTTCCGTCGGTGGTCCACCTGGAGGAACCGCGCCAGGGCGTGCAGTTCGGGTTCGACCCCGCGGACGGCGACGGCGACGGCGAACTGTCGGCCACGCTGCGCCCGCGTGACGCGACGACGTTCGACTACCTGCCGGGGCCGCCGGTCGACGTGCCCTTCCGTGCGGGTGCCGCCGGCGTGGTCGACATCCAGGAGTTGGAGCGCCGGCTCGCGGGACGGGTGGGCAGCGGTGCGGCCGACGGGCTGGACAGCTCGGAGTACGCGCTGCAACTCGTCCGGTTCCCGTTCCGGCAGGTGTTCGGGGACCCCGAGCCGACCGTCGTGTCGTACGTCTTCCGGCCGACCGTCTCCTACGAGGCGATGGTCGACCACGTGTTCCGGACGGAGGGCCCGTGATGTCCGCGCCACACGACCCTCAGGGCTCGCACGACCCCGATGGCCCGGCAGCGGCCGCGGACGGCGGCGACCAGCGGCGGAGGCTGGACGCGGTCCTCGACCGGCGGTTCGCCGCCCTGGTCCAGGCGGGCGCATCGCTGGCGGCGATCGGTACCTGGGACGAGCGGCTGTCCCGGCGGACCCGCATCCTCGTGCCGATCGACGTACAGGCATACGTCGTGCCGGCCACCGACGGCGAGGCGACCGTCGCGGTCACCGGAGGACCCGGCGACCCGGCCCCGTTCGACGTCGGCGGGGTGCGGCCGCCCGGCGTCCACCTGCACTGGGCGCTGCCGGACGCGCTGCTGGCCGGCTCGGGCTCGCCCGGCGGGACGCTTGCCCTGCCACGCCTGCCGGACCGGTGGGTCGTGGTGCGGACGCTGCAGCCGGCCGGGGCGCGCCAGGTCGTCGTACGCGGTTGGGTGCTCGACGCGCGCACCCGTTCGGTCACGCCGCTGGAGAAGTACGCCGGGACGCCGGATCCCGCACCCGCCGGCACGCCGACGCTCGACCCGCTCGACGGGGCGGTGGGGGGTTCGCTGCTGTGGACCGCGTCGTACGAAGCAAGCGCCGGGCGGTTCGGGTTCCACGACCCGCTGGACGACCTCGCCGACGCCGCCGGCAGACCTGCCGGTGACCAGGCCGTCTACACCGTCGCCGGGTGGTGGAGCGACCTCGACCAGGACCCGCTCGCCGGGGCCGCCGGTCCGCGGCGGCTGGACGCCGCGCTGACCGGCCTGGGCTGGTACGTCGTGCACGACGGTGACGACGAGGCCTTGGTGGAAGCGGATCCGCGACTCGCCCGGTTGCGCGCGGGCATGGGCCTGGTCGCGCCGAAGGAGACGTCGCCGACGAAGATCACCGGCGCGGACGGTCGTACCGTCTCCGGCGCTCTGGACGACGTGGCGGTCCCGCTCCGGTCCCCCGTGAACGTCGCCGAGCAGGTCTTCGTGACACCCGCGCTGCCGCGGTACGCGACGCTCGTGCACGGCAGCGTGCTCGGGGTACCCGTCGCCGGCGGCCTGCCCCCCGCCGACGACCGCCCGGACGCGACCGACCTCGGCACCGCCCTGGGCCTGGACGTGGACGACGTGGTCGCGGCGTTCGGTGCCCGCGCGCTCGGCCTGGACGCCGAGCACCGGCGGTCGGCCGAGACGTTGATGGCCGCGTTCACCAGCGGGGTGGTCGAGCAGCTCGGCAGCCCGGACGGCCTGGAGGACCTCGCCGAACGCGAGCACGCCGACGGGTTCTGGCCGCTGCCCGGCACGCCGCTGCCCGGCACCAAACCGGACCGGCTCCGGGCCGAGGACAGCGCGCCGGCCGGGCCGACGACGGTCGGGCGGAAGGGCCGGGCAGCCCAGCCACGCGCGCATCTGGGCACCACGCTGGCCTGGGCACACACCGATCTCACGCTGCGGTCCCGGGCGTCGGGGCGGGCGCTCGGCTCGGCGGCTGCCGGTGTGGGCCCGACGGGCTCAGGGGACACGGGCGGCGGCGCCACGCCGGCGAGCGCCACGCCGGCCGGCCGGGTCGAGGAGACGACCGTCGCGGCGACGGGCAAGGCACGCTCGGAGTCGCGGGAGGTGACTCGCCCGGCGCCGAGATACTTCCGGCCGCAGGCGCCGGTCCTCGCGCTCCGGGGCGGACGGCCGAACCACCGGCACCACGGCGACGGACTGTTCGACGAACGCGGTCGGCTGCGCTGCCGGTACCCCCGCGAGTGCGTGCCGGCGATCGAGGGCGTCGTCGACGGCGCGGCGGTGCTGCCGACGCTCGGTTCGGGCGCCGTACCGGACGAGGTGCTCACCGTCGTCCGGGAGGCCGTCCTGCTGAACCCGTACGGCTACCAATGGCTCGCCGCTGCCGGCGCACCGTCGCAGAACGTCGTCGGTTCGTACGTGACCCGGGTGGCGGCCGAGATGGTCCGGCTGTACGGCGTGGACGGCCGCTACGACGGGTCCAGCCATCTCGATCTCCCCGTGCCGCAGGCCGCGCGTGCCGCGGCGGACCCGTGGACGCGGGTGTCGGCGGGTGCGTCGATGGTCGACCGGCAGATCGGCGCCGAACTGGCCCGGCACGCGTTCGTGCGCGGCACGCCGCCGAGCCCGGTGGCGCTCACCACGTGGCGGCAGCCGTGGGTGCCCCTCTGGCTGGAGTGGCGGGTCGTCCTGGACGGCCACGACTCGGTGGCCGGATGGGAGCTCGCCGGACTCGACCTCGAACCCGCCGGCCAAGAACCGCCGGACCCCGGAAACCCCGTCCACCTCACGCTGACCGGCCGCAGCCCGCTCGGCCAGGGCGTCTCCCGGGCACTGCACGAGGGCATCCGCCGGTGGGTGGACACCGAACAGCAGCGCGACGCTACCGGAAACTCCACCCTGCCGACGTCGGACCAGGACCTGCTGGCCCGGCTGGGTGACCTGGTCGCGCCGCTGGACCTGATGTCGGCGTCGCTGGACGGCCTGCGCGAACAACTGCTCGGCATCCCGTACGTCGGCGTCCTCGACCGCGGTGCCGGTTCCGACCCGAAGCCGAAGGCCACCGGTGCGGCCGTCCCGGTGTTCGCCGGCACGCTCACCGTCGAGGCGCTCCGGCTGGTGGACGCGTTCGGCCGGACGCTCGACGTCCCACCGGACGCCGTCGCGGCCACGGCGACCACCCTCGACCTGGAAGTGTCCGGGACGGCCGGAGGCATCCGGATGCGCCCGCGCGTCCAGCACCTGGCGCGGGCGCTGTTCCGGCTGGTCGACCCGGGGCAGCCGGCCGACACCGACCCGGCGGAACTGCACGAGGCGTACGTCGACCAACTCGACCCCGCCGGCGCGGTCAACCCCGTGGCGGGCTTCCTGCTGCCCGACCACATCGACGAGGAACTGGAGACGTTCACCGTCGCCGGCACCCCGATCGGGCAGCTCGGACACGACGCCGTGAACGGCGCGGTGACCTGGGAGACCGCACCGGGCCGGCCGCTGCCGCCGGACGCGGGCCCGCTCGCCGGACTGGACGCACAGGCACGGATCACCGGCGAGATCGCGGCCGGGCTGGTACGCGCGGACGCGGCCGCGCGCGACCTGGCCACACCTCCCGCCGCCAGTGCGCTGACCGCCCTGCTGCGGGTGATCGACACGACCCTGTGGACGGTGGACACGTTCGCCGCGATCGGCTCGCCGACCGTGGCCGGGCTGATCGGGCGGCCGGTGGCGGTGGTCCGGGCCGCGCTCCGGTTGGACGTACCGGACGACCTCGACGAGGTGGACGTCGTGGCGCCCGGCGGTGCGGACGCGCGGCGGGCGGCGTTCGCGGCGATGCGCGAGCAGCGGTTCCCCGTCCGGCTGGGTGCGCTCACCCGTGCCGACGACGCGCTGCTGGGTTTCTTCGTCGACGACGACTACACGCGGCTGCGTCTGGTCGACAAGGTTGTCGCCGCCCTGGCGACCGACAGCGGCCCCCGGCGCGGGCAACTCGGGATGCTCGGCGCCGCGGACGTCCCTGGCGTGGAGCCGCTGGTCCACCCGTACGTCGTTCCGGATGGCACGCTCTGGCTGCGGCCGGGTCAGACGGTGCGGCTCACCCTGTTGATGCTGCCGGTCGGCCGGGTCCACCTGACCGCCGGAGTGCTGCCGCGCAAGGCGCTCGCCCTCGCCGACGACTGGGTGACACCGGGGCTCCGGCGGCTGGTTCCGTCGGTACGGGTGGGGCCGGTGCTCGTCGACCCCGCGCAGATCCGGCTCCCGCTCGTCACGCTGCTCGGCGAACGGCAGACCTTCACCCGGCGAACGGGGCCGCTGACCTGGCGGGACGACCCGATCGTGGCGGCGACCCAGACGGCGTACCTGCCCAGGCTGCCGCACGAGGTGCAGGAGGGATGGGTTCGGGTCACGCCGGACCAACCCACGGCACCGGACGGCCCCGGTGCCCCGGACAACCAGCCGGGAGGTACGCCATGACCGAGCCCTCGCCGCCCCCGTCTGTTGCGCCGGGCTCCGGCAGGCCGACCCGCACCGGCTCGACGCGGGGGCGCGGGCGCCGGTCCGGGCGTTCGGCCGAGCGGCTGGCCTTCGTCGCCAACCGGGCAGGCAGCTACGATCCCGGCGCGCTCACCGAGGCAATGGGTCGCCGGCTGCGCGAGGAGGAAAGCGCCGCGGAGGCTGCCGCCAAGGTCGCCGCCCCTGGTGAGCGGATGCGGATCTTCCCGGCCGGCGACACCCACCGCTGGGTGCCGATCGGCCCGTCGGTGATCCGCGCGAAGGAACGGTTCCTGCAGGCGTCCTGGCCCCGGGCGACCGGCCGGGTCCGCGACCTCGCGGTGAGCGCCGACGGCCGCCGCGCGTACGCCGCGACCGCAAAGGGCGGCGTCTGGTACACCGACGACGGCGGAGCAACCTGGTCGCCGGTCGGCGGCTGGGCCGTCCGCGCGGCCGTGCACGGCGGCGTCCACAACGCACAGGCGTGCGGAAGCCTGCTGGTGGCGTTCGCCGAACCGCCCGGACCTGACCCGGCCGCCGACGCGGCGCAGGACTTCGTCCTCGTCGGCACCGGCGAGCCCCAGGGCTTCGGCCGCCCGCCTGCCCGGCCCGCCCTCGCCGGCCGCGGCGTCCTCGCGGCCCGCGGACCGGCCACCAAGGGTGGCGCCGACCCGACCTGGGAACCCGAGGCGGGCATCAGCGTGCTGGAAGGCGCCGGCGTCTTCGCGCTCGCCCGCGACCCGCTCGCGACTGCCGGCCAGTCCACCGGCTCAGCCGGGTCCGGACTGGACCGAGTGGTCGCGGGCACCGACCGCGGTCTGTTCCTCGGCACCCGGCGGCCGGCCGGCCCGCCCCACAACGGCGAGTTCGCCTGGGCACCGCTCCCGGCCCTCGGTACGTTCCTCGGGCTCGGGTCGGGGCAGCAACCCCTCGTCACCGCCGCCCTGTGGCTGCCCAGAAGCGGCGACGCCAACGGCCGGATCCTGCTCGCCGTGGCCCGCGGGCTCGAGAGCGCAACACCTGGCGTCTTCGCGCCGACGGGCAGCGGTGTCGCCTACACCGACGACCTCGGCGCGTCCTTCCACTGGGTGGCCGGCCTCGACCCGACGGCGTCGGGGGCGATGCCGCTGGTCGGCCGGATGAGCCTCGCCGTCGCCGAGGCCGACCGGGTGTACGTCCTCGGCGACCAGCAGCCGGGTGCGCCGTCGGCCACGGTCGCAGGCGTGTGGCGGATCGCCGCGGCAGCCTCGGCGACACCAACGGCCGAGTCCATCGCGGGCGTTCCCACGGTGTGGCAGGGCAATTCCCTCGGCAAGAACCAACGCGACTACGACCAGACCATCGCAGTGGACGTGGTGGGTGGCGTGGACCGGATCTACCTCGCCGGCAACACCTCCGACGCGGGCGCGTCGCTGTGGTGTCTGGACGTCAGCGTCGGGCCCGCGCTCGTACCGACCGCCGGTGTGTCCCGTACCGGCGTGCCGCCCGGCGGCGAACACGCCACCTCCGGCGGGCTGATCGGCGACGGGGTCCACCCGGACGTGCACATGATCCGGCTGGCCGGCACCCACCCCAACCGCCAGGTGTGGGTCGGCACCGACGGCGGTGTCTTCGTCTCCACCCACGCCGGCCGGGTCAACACGTTCGCCCCGCGAGCCACCGGGATGGCCGCGCTCGAGGTCAACTTCGTCGCCGCGCACCCGACGTCCAGTCACTTCGCCGCGATCGGTACGCAGGACAACGGCCGCCACTCCCGAGTCGGCGACACCGTCTGGGAGGACACGATGGGCGGCGACGGCGGCGGGGTCGCTTTCCACCCGAGGTTGCCGCAGGTCATCGTGTCGCAGTACTTCCGGGCCTCCTGGGAGGCCGACCCGATGGCGGGGTTCGTCAACCCGCTCGACCAGGGCTCGTTCACCGTCGACCTGCGCACCGACCGGGAGAGCAACCTGTCGGCGTTCTACTCCGGGCCCTCGGCGGTCAGGCGGACGGCGACCGCCGCGGCCCGACTGGTGATCGGCACCAACCGGGTGTGGCTGAGCGACAACGTGGGCTTCGCCGCACCGAACAGCTGGCAGGTGCTGCCGTTCCCCGGTGGCCCGGCGGTCAACCCGCGGGCCGGCGGCCGGGACCTGCCGGCCAACCGCGCCGTGGGGGTGCCCGCGGGTGCGCCGTTGCCGCCGGCGGTCAACGGCACCGGGCCGCTGGGCGAGGTGGTCACCGCGAAGTGGGTGAGCGAGCGGGTTCTGCTGGTGCTGTTCGCCAACGGCGTGGTGCGCTGGACGCAGGACGCCACCACCGCCCGCTGGTCGGCCCGGTGTCTCGTCGCACCCGCCGGCGTCGTACTCGCGCCGCCGGTGACAGGAGCACCTGACCCTGCGGTCAGCATGCTGAGCGACCTCGCGCCGGTTCCGGAGAGCAACGACTTCTATCTCGTCACCACCGGCGACCCGGGCTCACCGGCGGCGGAGACCTGCCTGTTCTTCTCCGACGTCGCAAGCGCCTTCTTCCCCACCACACTGCGCGCCCAACTGCCGCCCCTGGATCCGGCGTACGCGGTGGTGGTCGACCCCCAGCGGAACGCCGACGTGTACGTCGGAACGGTCACCGGCGTGTGGAAGGGCGAACGCGGAGCCGGGCCACCAGCGGCGGGACAACCGTGGCCGCACGCGTGGGCCACGGACGTGAACGGTCTGCCGCAGGCCGCTGTCCAGGACCTCCACGTCTGGGTCGACCCGAGCAACGCGGCCGGCAGCCCACGCCTGCTGCGGGCCGCGTTCCAGTCCCGCGGCGTCTGGGAGCGCGACCTGAGCGTGGACGACGAGCCGCAGCGCACGTACCTGCGGGTGCACGCCCGCGACGACCGCCGCCGGCTGCCCACACCGATGGCCAACCCCCGCCTCAGCCCGACGCGGCCGCCGGTCGTGCCGTACGCGAGCCGCGACATCATGATCCGGCCCCGCGCGAACCCGGCGTCCGCGCCGACCTGGCGGTTCCGCGCCTCGGACACCATCGACGAGACAACGGTCAGTGCGGGCACGGCGACGGCGTACCAGCTGTGGACGTTCCAGACGGCGTTCCGGTGGCTCTACCCCTCGGTGAACGCGGACGGCCGGTGGACCGACACGTTCGGCGCCCTGGTCGAACTCCACCGCAGCACCGATCCCACCCTCGGCCCGGTCCAACCCAAGATCAACCGCGCGCTCTGGGACGCCGTGGTCGGCGGCACCCGACTCACCGCGGGCGGCGCGGTGTCGAGCAACGCCACCGACCCGCTCGCCGTCTACCGTCCGGCCTGGCACACCCCGCTCGCGATGTCGGCGCTCGCGACCGAGATCGACCTGCTGGAGAACGTCGTCCACCCGCGAATCCGCGACGACGTCGCGCACGTGTTCGCCGAATGGAACACCGTCGACGTGCTGATCCACCATCGAGACATGACGCCGGTCCCGGCGGGGGATGCGTTCGTGCTGCTGCTGTGGCGACACGCGACCAGCCGGGCCGCACTGTTGGCCACCGACGTGAGCCCGATCCCCGCGTACGTGAACGCGGTCCTCGGAACCGGCCCCGTACCCACCGCACCCACCGGTTGGGACCGAGCGGTGACAACAACCGGCTCGCCGCGGATCCCGCTGCCCGCCGCGCTGGATGCCCGGATGCCGCGCGCCGTCCCGGTCGACGTGAACCTGTCCACCGCCGCGCCCGACGACCACTACCTGTTCCTCGCGATCGCCGGTTCGACCGCCGATCCTTGCTCGCTGGCGCCCGTCGGCCTGCCCACCACACCGAAGCCCGCCGACCTGGCTCGGGGATGGCCGTACGCCGCACTGCGCCTGGTCCGGGTCCTCGCCCGCCCCTGATCCGAGGCCGCCGCCACGAGGCCACCTGCCCACGATTGGCGTGGTCGACCTGCGGTGTCTCCATCCGGCAAACAGAACGTCCTCGACGTAGTTCGGCGAAATACTTCGCCCTGCCCTCCCCGTGGCTCCGGCGGGCGATCAGCCTTCAAGAAGTCAGCCGTTCACGAGGCCAGTTGTCGTCGTAGATGGTCCACGTCACGAGCGATCCGGTCGATGGTCGCCGCCGGCTCGGATTCTGGTGCTTGGACCCGCTCCAGAATCCAGGACCGCACGAGTGTCGAGACAGGTAGGTTGCTCACCTCGGCGAGTCTGGTGACTGCGGCAAACTCCTCATCGTTCAACCGAACCTGGAGTACCCGGGCCCGGTCGTGGCCCCTGGTGACCTTCGTGCCCGGGCCCGCGGGTGCGTCCTTGTTCTGCTCTGCATGCTCAGCCTCACTGTGCAGCAGATCGTCCAACTCGCTCATACTTGCCCCTCCCGATACCTGCGCTGGTCAACGTCGTTGGCCCGGCCGGATCCGGGTCCAACACCAGCCGGTTCGGGTCTGCCAGCGCCTCGTTGGCCAACGCGGGATCGATGCCATGCCGTTCACGCATGTACCGGCCACGGTTGGACCAGTCGACGTCTTCGAACACTATCCGACTGTAGTACGGCGTAATACGGTCGGGCAAGTTCCGGGGCGCGCTGGGCGGGCCCGTCCCGGCCGACTCTGGCGAAGTGCCGTGCGGTGCCACCGCTGATCGAACCGGCGACCGTGGCCGCCTCCTCCCAACTTCGCTCTCAGGTCGAGGGTGATCACGAGGTTGGGGCGAGGCGGCGTCGGTTGCCGCGCCGGATGGCGGCGCCTGCCCACCAGGCAAGCGCCAACGCCAGCACACCACCCACGATCAGGCCGTGACGAGGGCCGCCGGCAGCGGTGGCGCCGTCGCCGGTGTCGGGGCCCTGACTGTTGGTGGACTGACTGACAACCAGGTTGAAGCCATTTCCCGCAGCGACGTCGGTCGCTGACGTGTTGGCGGGAAGCGACGCCTGAACGGGTAGCGCATTGATACCACCGGCAGCACCGTCGCCCGCCTGCCCGAGGGAGTTGTCGCCCCAGGACAGCACTTGACCGGACGCCGTCACCGCGACGCTGTTCACACCGGCGGCGGCGATGGCGGTCGCCACGGTGCTGGCTGGAAGGGCCGTCGGGACGGGCACGTTGGACCCGATCTGGTTGCCTCTGCCCAGTTGGCCCGACTGGTTGCTACCCCAGGCAAGCACCTGGCCGGCCGAGGTCAGCGCGAGAGTGTGGCTTGCCAACACTCCGGAGGCGACCTCGGTCACGACGGTCCCGGCCGGCAGGGTCACCGGTACGGGAGCGTCGCGCTCGTCGTTGGTCCCGTCGCCGAGTTGTCCGGCATCATTCAGCCCCCACGTGAGCACTCCTCCTGTCACCGTCCGCGCGACGCTGTGCATCCCACCGGCGGTCACGGACGTGACGGCTGTTCCGGGCGGGAGGGACACAGGGACGGGAGTCCGGCTTTCGTTCCTGTCCGTCCCGTTGCCAAGTTGGCCGAACTCGTTGGAGCCCCACGCGAGTACGCCGCCAGTGGAGGTGACCGCGAGGCTGTGAAAGTCACCGGCCGCTACGCCGACCACGGTCACCCCAGGTGGAAGCGCCACCCTGACGGGCACGTTGCTGGTCGGGCCGATCGACGGATTGCCCAGTTGCCCGAGACGATTGGACCCCCACGCAAGAACCTGACCGGTCGAGGTGAGCGCCAGCGTGTGCTCGTCACCGGCGGCAACCGCCGTGATGAAGGTTCCTGGTGGGATCACCACGTTGACCGGGGCGCTGTTGCGCAGGTTGTCGCCGTTACCGAGCTGGCCGGAGTCGTTGCCACCCCAGGCGAACACACCCCGCGTCGTCACGGCGACGCCGTGCTGGGCCCCGGCGGCGATCGCCGTCACGGCAGCGCCGGTAGGAAGCAACGGCCGAAGGGGAAGCGCGCTGTTCTGCAGGCTACCTACGCCGAGTTGGCCGCTGCCGCCGGCTCCCCAGGACAGGGCGTCACCCGCCGTCTGCGCTGTCGCAGGCGTGGCGCCGACCGACAACAGCGCCGTGAACAGTGCGAGAAGGCCTCCGGCAAGGCCGCGCCCAACGAATTTCGGCTTGCACAACAGGCGGTTGACAAAACCGCGTGACGCCAGCCCGTATTTGATTCGCACGACATCCCCCGCATACCAAGACCACCGCGCCTTCATCTCTTATGCTCGCCCGCGGGCATTCGCACGCGTCGACCGGCGTGTCGAGGGAGGCACTCAGCCGGGTAAGAAGAGCAACGCATTACGAGCGGGTTCTCGTGAGCGAGGCGTCGTGGCGTCTCGCTGGCGCCGAGCGTGATTCGACGCGGAACGTTGGTTATTAACGGCTGGTGAAGGCCGTTCGGTGGCACGTCGGGGCACGTGGCTTCAGCCGCACTCCACCTCGTTGGGTCGTGAGCCATCCGGTAGAACTCGCGCCTGGTCACCTGGATGTCGTGACCGTTGTCGTCCTGGAGTAGCACCCGCCCGGGCTGGATACGTCTTACCGTGGCCAGCCGGAAGTCGACACCGCCGGTCGACCAGCTGTTGTCGTGGGTCCACCCGTAAGCGGAATATGTGATCTTCTCCCGGAACCGCGGCGGCTTGCCGTCCAGCTTCCACCCGCCGCCGGGGACGTCGACGCGGATCGACGCGAAACCTCCGCTCAGGGTAGGGCCATTATCCGTAGGGCCGGGTCAGCACTGCTCTTCGATGATGAGGAGCGAGCGGTGATTGTCGTCCTTGAACTCGCCGAGGAAGTAGTCGGTGTAGTCGCCGGGCGATGGGCGCTTCACGCCTTTGAGGTAAGGACGGATCGTGACGAGGAGTGCCTCTCGCTCCCCCATCGGGACGTCACGAACGTCCGACCCCTGGCAGTGAAGGACACGGACATGAGGGTCGCGCATCAGGTGTTCCACGCGGGAGACCTTGAGCTCGCCGCGACGCAGATGCCACTGGACTCCTCGCTCGTCTGTGTACTCACCGTCCTCAAGCGCAGAGCGGAAAGGAATCCACTCGGCATGCGGTCCCGGGTCGGCGGCAACGACGGCCTCCACAACTTCGGCGAAGGTCAAGCGCCGGTCAGCCGTCTTCTTACGCCCCACCCGGACATGGTCCTGCCTGGGCGTGTGCCCGGCAACCAGCCCTGGCTCCCAAAGAGGTCAGGAGGCCGTGACGAACCCAGAAGGACGAGCGCGCCGTCCAGCGCGGATCGGCTGGAGCGTCGCCCCACACGCCGACCGCGACCGAACGGCGCGTACGCAGAATTCGATCAAAGCCGACAGTCAGAATGTGTGTGTCCGGCGCAGGCGCAATGGGCGGCCGTCCGGGTCGGCGACGGTGCGGTACGCCAGGCCGGCCCACCTCATGGTCGCGGGCGAAAGCCGCGGCAGTTGGTAGGGCCGCAGCCGGCCGGGTGGCCGCGAGCTGGTGCGTTCGCTGTCGTGCCAGTGCTGCAGCCGCGTTGCTGCTTCGGCGAAGGTGGCGAACATCGACTTGGGATCGATCAGGTCGGCATCGTCACCGGGGTCGCGGTCGAGATGTTCGCGGGCGAGTTCCAGGCGAAGGTTGCGGGCGAAGACGCGGGCGCCGTCACCGTAACGATCCACAACGCGCGGTTCGCGGCCGTCGCGGACCAGGTCGATCACCGCACACGACAGCTCGGAGTCGTGCGTCCAGGAACGGCGGTTGAAGTTGTCGGAGCCGACCGAGGCCCATACGTCGTCGACGACGCACACTTTGGCGTGGACGTACACGGGGTTGGCGAGGTGGTTCTCGATTCCGTATACCCCGACGCGGCCCGGAGCGGCTGCGTTGAGCAGGTCGAGCGCGTGCTGGCGTCCGACCAGGTTCATCGGCAGGCTCAGCCGGCCGTCCTGGTCGGGGTGGTGGGGGATCACCGCGACCACCAACAGGTCGGGGTTGGCGGTGAGCGCGTCGGCGAAACCGGTGGCTACCTCATCCGACCACAGGTACTGGTCTTCGATGTAGATGAGCCGGTGGGCGCGGGCGAGGACCTTCCGGTAGCCGCGGGCGATGCTGCGTTCACCGTCCGGAGCGAACGGGTAGCGGGGGCGCCGCGCAGGATAGGTGCGCAGCACCTGCACCAGGTGGGTGCCCGCCGGTGAGGGGTCGGACGGCTGCGCGGGAAGGGTGGACGGGTCATCGTCGTCGTGCCGCAGTACGTCGGCCACCCGGTAGGCGGGGTTGAGGCTGACCGGTGTGGGGTCGTTCCAGCGTTCCCGAAAACTGAACTCGAGATCCCCTACCACCGGCCCATGGATCTGCAGTTGTATGTCGTGCCACGGTGGATGGGGTCCATAGACATCGCTCATCGGCTGCGGCTGCGGGTCGCCGTGGTGCTCGCTGGTGTCGCGCCGGCTGTGGCACAGGTCGATACCGCCGGCGAATGCCACGTCCCGCTCGGGGTGCTGGGCGTGCCGGACAACGACGAACTTCTGATGGTGAGACCCGCCCGGACGCACCCGCATGTCGCGGATGCATTCACCGCCCGCGGCGTTGATGGCCTCGCCCAAATGCCGGTTCTGCTCCGCGCTGAACGCCAACCGGTCCCAGTGCGAACGCCAGATGAGCCCCTTGACGATCACACCCCGGCCGGCGGCTTCACACAGCACGCGCGCCACCTCGGCGCCCGCCTCGTCCAGGCGCTGGTCGGGGTCGCCACGCCAGTCGGTGAACATGATGACGTCCCCGGCTTCGGTGGCAGTGACGACCTCAACGAGCCGGGCGAAATAGGTCGCGCCGTGCACCAGCGGCGTGACCGTGTTCCCGCCAGACCACGCCGCGGCCCCATCACCGCGTCGGCGGTCGAGTTCGGTGGCGTGGTTGCCCCGCTCGGCCGCGGTGAGGAACCACTCATGGTCTGTCACCGGCGCAAGGTAGCACCAGAGATCCGGCCACCAGTCCGGCCACCGCCTCAACCACGCCTCCCTGCGTGGGAGCTACATCGAGGAGCACGCACCGTAGTCCACCCGCCACCGGACGCGTCGACGCCGAAGTACGCGAACCCGGCACTCAAATCGGCGCGTCGTGGTTGGCGTCACGACTGAATGACCGGACTCGTCGCCGACCGGCCGTGACGTTTGAGTAGTTCGGTGTGGCTGCCCGTCTCGGCGATGGTGCCGTCGCCACGTCCGTGTTCGGCCAGCCAGTACCGGGGATAAATGTCGGCATGAATCACGCCCGCGCTGCGCTGCACGTCTCTGCCGTGACCTGCGCCCCCGACGGAGAAGACCTCGTTTCCGGGCTGGCGGAAGTCAGCCAGGTCCGCCTGCCCTTCCCGCGATCGACCCGTCTGGTGAACCGTACGGCGGACCCGGGCGCGTCGGCCGGCCGTGCCGGGGATGCGCGGATCGGTGGTGTTCGGTGACGGCGTTCGACGCGACGCGGGCGGGCGTTCGGCCGGCCCGGCGGCTTGGGCGATGGACGCCACGAGCGCTGTGGGGGCCGCGGGCGGAGCGGCCGCGGATCTTCCTCATGCTGGTGCTGCTGGCTGCCGCGATGCCGCTGCGGATCCCGGTCCCGTGGCCGGTCGTCGAATCGGTCATCGGGTCGGTGTCGATCCTCGATCTGCTGCTCCTCGTCGCTGCGGCCAGCCTCGTCCCGAACCTCTGGCGGCGGCGCCTCGACATCGGCTACCGCCCACTCGCGGTGGCTCTCGCGATCCCGCCACTGGTTGCCGCGCTCTCGCTGCTGTGGAGCCAGGACCGGATCGAGTCGCTGCGCACCACGCTCATCTCCGTCGAGGGGTTCGTCGCGTACCTGTTCATCACCCGCGAACTCGAGGGACTGTCCGCCGAGCGGGTCGTGGCCTATCTCCGGCGGTATGCCTGGCTGGTGATCGTGCCGGCAGTGCTCCTGCTGCTGCACGTGCCGGGCTTCGGACCATACGGATCCGACTACCACACCGGGTACGCCGTCTCTTACTACGCCCGGCTCTCCCACCCGGTGCTGGGCGGGTCGAACAATCTCGCCACCGTGCTCGCGATCCTTGTTCCGCCGCTGCTGTACTGGGGCCACAGCCGCCGAGACTGGCGTGCCACCCTGGCCGGCCTGATCGCGGCAATGGGCATCGTCTGCACTCTTTCCCGCGGTGTGCTCGCTGCATCGGTGATCGCGGGCGTCGGATACCTGGCCCTGCTTCCGATCAGTCGCCGACCTCGGGCTCGGCGACGCCCGGTGCCCGGCAAGGTGCTCGGCAAGGTGCTCATCGGGACCTTGGGCCTCTCCGCCGGGGCAGTCGCGCTCTACAGGTTCAACCCGCCGACGCATGAGTACATCAGCGGCCGCCTGTCGCCGGACAGCATCCTGATGCGCGTCGAGTTGTACTCGGAGGCTGCCGAGAAGATCGGCGCACGACCCTTCCTGGGGTACGGTGCGGGCGTCGTCCCCTATGGCGATCCGGCGGCCCCCGTCGACGTACACAACACCTATGTGCAGCAGGTACTGTCGTTCGGGCTGCCGCTGGGCGTACTCGTCGGCGTCGCGATCGCCAGCCTTGCGGTCCTCTTCCTCCTGCGCCGCCGGGTGCATCCGCTGGCCGGACCGCTCGGGTACGCGGTTCTGGTCGAGGTGGTGACGTTCGCCTTCGAATCCAGCTATGAGGGCACCGTCCTGCGAGTGCTTTTCTATCTCCTCCTGGCAATGCTCGCCGGCCTGTTGCGAGCCGCCACGAATGAGACCACGGCCGCAAGGTCCGGCCTCGACGGGCGTAGCCGCTCGGCCCGAACGACGACCCGCTCCCAGTCGATATCGGTCTCCCCCTCGGCGTGACCTCATGGATCTCTTGCGACGCTCCCGCCCAGGTCGCAGGTCAAGATGAGACCGCTCAGCCGCGCCGATGGCGTAGAGGCCTGCCGGCACCTGCCCTCGCTGACTCGGACGTCTGCGCTGACGGTGCCAGCCACCGGTGTGCCGACACGGCAGCACCTCAGCGCAGCCAGGACGCCAAGAGAACTTGCTCGTCCTCGCCGAACTCGGTTCCTGGACACAGGCGTTGCAACTGGACGAAGAAGTCCAACGCTGCAGGAGATCGCCCTCGTAGAACTCAGCGGCAGGGGCCACCGCGCTGCGGTTGGTCTCTTCGCCGTCAGTGACTGTGACGAGGAGGTTCCCCTCCCAGGCAACCTGGGTCTTGAAAGCGATGGGCTGGTCCGGAAACCCTCTCTTACCTGCCCCTGTTCGACGGCACTCGTCGACGGCTTGCACGATGAAGGGCCACAGCCAGTTCACGTCGTCCCACAAGTCCGAGCCCAAGACGTCGACGCCATCGATCAGCAGGCTGACAGCTCCGGGCACGTACATGTCGTCGCCGTGTAGCGGTCAACGTCACGAGCGATCTGGAACTCATCGCCGACACGTACGTAACTCTCCACCTCGACCCGGCTCACGGCAGCGTCCGGGGTAGAACTGGCCGACACGACCCCGGCTCACCCCCAGCACTTAGGGTCTGTCGATGCCGTTGACGCTGCCTTGGATCTGACCGCTGCCAGCACCGATCTGCTTTCGATTCCTTCCTGGTCCCGCCAACAGCCACCTACACGACGACCCTCTTCGGCCAGATCCTCGTGTAGGTGGCTGGTCGGCCACGGTGAGCCGGGAGGCTTCGTGTGCCAAGCGCTCAGGCGGGCTCAGTCGGCGCCTGCTGCGCGGGTCGGGTCGTGGCGATGTCAGCCAGCCGTCCCAGGCTGGTGGTCATGTTCTGGTGAAGGTCACTGCGCAGGTCGCGGATCCCGAGCAGGACACGCAGGCTGACGTGCAGGGCGAGGGGAACCGGCCGGAGGACCTCGTAGCCGTGTTCGACGATGGTGCCGCTGCCGGACGGAGCGAACCGGTAGAACCAGCGAATCGTGCCGCCGCCGGGCTCGGTACGGGTGAACGCGAACTCTCTTCCTCGTTCGGTGGTCTCCACGACAGGTTTGTTGGACCAGGTGAGCCAGCGCTCCTTGTTGCGGGCGAGGAACCGTGCCCCGACGGCCGCTTCGGTGTGGCCGTCCAGCCAGCTGCAGGAGACGACTTTGGGGCTCCACTGCGGGGTACGGGATACGTCTGACACCAGGTCGTAGAGCGACTCCGCGGTGGCCTCGACCTGCAGGCGAACCGTGTCGCGATCCAGACGTTCCATGACAACCTCCCTCGGCAACTATCGATGCCACCTAGGCTAACCAATGACCACTAGTGTTTTCGGTAGTTCATCGGAAGATCTAGGATGCGTTCATGGCATCGCCGCGCAAGGCCCCCGCTCCTCAGCCGGCGCCCAGCACGCCCCGGGAACGGCGCCGCGCCCAAACCCGTGACGAGATCTTGGACGCCGCCCTCGCGGTCATGACCGAGCAGGGCGTGGCGGCCCTCAACCTGACCGACGTCGCGCGCCGGGTGGGCCTGCGCCAGCCATCGCTGTACCAGTACTTCGACTCCCGCACCGCGGTCTACGACGCCCTGTTCGAGCGCGGCATGCGCACCCACCACGACCTCCTCGCAGCCGCCATCGGCGCCGCCGACGAGGGCTGGCCGGGGGTGCGCGCCGCCGCCTGGGCAACCCTGCGGTTCACGGTGGACCAGCCGGTGCTCACGCAGTTGCTGTTCACGCCGGCGGTGCCCGGATTCACACCGTCCGAACAGGCCTATGCGCCCAGCCTGCGCGCCAACGAGCTGCTCCACGGCGCTATCACCAGTGCTGTGCGGCACCACCATCTGCACCCCACCGCCGCGACGGATCGTGGCATGGCGCTGTTCATTGCGCTCATCGCCGGAGTCTCCGCGCAGCAGCAGGCCAACGACCCAGGGACCGGCATCGAGGAAGGCCGCTACATCCCCCTGCTGGATCCCGCCCTGGACATGTATCTCGGCTACTTCGAACCCACCCGCCCAACAGACTGGACACCATGGCCCGGAGCCGGCGCGACGGGTGTCTAGGTCCCGGCTAGCCCCCACCGCGACGCCGCGGCATCTATCTCGTTCCATTGGCCGCAAACGCCGAGATCCGGCCGACCAGAGCAAGCCACACCAAGCCCCGGGGAGTTAATCGGCGTACTTCGACAGCTCACCGTCGGGGTAGCTAGGGATGCCCATCCCGCCATCGCGTTGCCGGGGAGCGGTTTTCGACCGGCGCCTTGAGGGGTGCGCCACGCCAAGTTCACCATCGGCGGAGGGGTGAAACAAGACTTGTTCTTGGTGTTTGCCACTGTGCAGACTCGGTGCCCGACGTTCTTGGGAGAAGCGATGGAAGAGCATCCGTTGGAGTTCACTCTGTCCGAGAACCCCTGGGCACCGACGAAAGTCGTCGCAGAGATCAACCAGAGGACGGGTAGCAGGCTGGAGTTGACAGGCCTGTCCGACCAGATCGGAGGTGTGAGCAGCGCAGCCTACGTACGGTGGCCGGACGGGCGAGCAGGTGTCATCACCCGCCCGACCATCCCGCTCGCATACATGCACCTCACTGCCGAAACTCTCCAGCTGGTCCGCGCTCACGCCCTGCCCGTTCCACGGTATGACCTGATCATGCAGCTGGCCGACGGCATGGTGACGGTCGTGCAGGAACGCCTTCCCGGCAAGCATGTGACGCGATTCGATGCCGGTCTGGTCGAGGAGATGGTGGCCACGAACGAGAAGTTCGCCGGGCTGCTGGTCGATAGGCCCGACGTTCCTCCGCCGCCGCAGTTCCCCGTGCTCGTCGCGGGTGAACATCCCTGGCAGAAAACGCTGGGCCGATACGACGAACGAAGCCGGCGGATTCTCAAGCGGTTTCTGGAGATCGACGACGGCGAATCCTTCGAGGTGACCGGCGGCGACGTCGTACACACCGACTTCTCGTTCGGCAACGTTCTCTTCGACGACCATGGCAAGGTGTCGGCTGTCGTGGACTGGAATTTCGGGATCGCCCGCGGTGACCGGCGCTTCGCACTTCTCGGCATGCGTGACAACCTTGTCATCGAATGCAGTTCCTACGAAGGGTTTCAGGAGGCCGTCGACCGGCTCGACGAGATCCTCACCACGACGCTGGACGCAGAGCTCCTGCGCATCTACCGGATCCACCGCAGTGTCCACAGCGTTCACCGTTCGATCAGCAACGGGTTCCGGTCGGAGAAGATCGAGTACGACCTGGAAGCCGCGCAGTGTCGTCTGGACGGAACGACACCGCCACCACACATCTGGTAGGGCGCCGTCCGCCTCTCACCGAGGTGTCGGCGGTGGCGCAGGGAAGAACGGCAAGCTACGCCGACCTGCGTACGAGCAAGGGCCGTTCCTGCGCTGCAACACGTACGCGACGAGCATTCGCCGGGCCGACGACCTCCGGCCGATCCCACGGGAAGCTGAGGCCGATCCCAGCAGACAGCGCACGTCGGTGCCGATCCGGGACCACCTCGTCGCCGGAACCCCTTACGGACTCTCGCTGGCCGTCGTACACGAGGCACTCTGGACCATCGGGTCGTCCCTGGGACATCACCCACCCGCAGGCGCGACCTCGTTGGCCGAGAAGGTCGGCTCGTCGCTCCGCGAGCTGGTCCTGCACGGCTCGACGTTCCTGATCGCCATGGCGATCGGTCTGGGCGTCGGGCTGACGGCCGCGATCCTCGCTGCCGTAGCCAACCGGGTCCGGACCTCCTGACCCGGACGCTGGTCGCGCGGTGTCAGGACAGAGGCGCGGCGAATACGCGGCGTTGTTACAACCGCTACCGCCGCGGCCAGGGGACCAGCGCTGGACACAGCCCGCTGTGGGTCGCACGATATCCGGGACAATCGCGGCGTTCCGGTGTGCGCACCGCGACCCGGCCGGCTCCGGATGAAGGGACGGTTGATGAGGACCGAACGAGGAGCTCCTTCGCGGCCAAGGACCCGGTCATGACGGCCGAGGTCGCGCCGCACTCGAATGGCGCCGCACCAGACCCGAACGACGCACCGGGCGCCGACACCATCCGGCTCACCCTCAACGGCCAGCGCTACGAGGTCGCCGCGCCGGTCGGACGCACCCTCGTCGAACTCCTCCGCAACGACCTGGGCTTCACAGGCACCAAGGTCGCGTGCGGGGAAGGACACTGCGGCGCCTGCACGGTGCAGGTCGACGGCAAACCCACGCTGTCCTGCATCACCCTCGCCCACACCGTCGACGGCGCCGAGGTCACCACCATCGAGGGTCTGCGCGAACACGCGATGGTCGACGCGTTCGTCCGCTGCGACGCACTCCAGTGCGGCTTCTGCACGCCCGGACAGATCGTGTCCGCGACCGCCCTCGTCGCCGACAATCCGCAGCCCAGCCGCGAGGAGATCCGGCACGCGATGGCGGGCAACATCTGCCGCTGCGGCGCCTATCCGAAGATCGAGGAGGCGATCCTGACATGGCGCGCCTGATCAGGACCGAGAAGGAAGTCGAAGGACGCTTCGAGACCATCTGGCTGGTCGTCGACGAGGACTCCCTCGACCAGTGGCCGTCCGGCCCGCTCGACGTCGTGGGCCGCCCCGCCACCCGCAAGTCCGGCCACGCCCGCGCCCGCGGCGAGGCCATCTACACCGCCGACGTCCGACTGCCCGGGATGCTGACCGCCGCTGTCCTTCGTTCGCCGTACGCCCACGCCCGCGTCCGCCACATCGACCTGTCCCGGGCCCTGCAGGCGCCAGGCGTGCGCGGCGCGATCGGCCCCGGCGACGCCCCCGAGGTCCAGGCCCTCGCCGGCTACCACGGCGCACCCGTCGCCGCGATCGCCGCCGACAGTGAAGGCCAGGCCCGCGCCGCCCTCACGCTCATCGACGTCGACTGGGAGCTCCTGGAACCCGTCCTCGACCCCGACGAGGCCGTACGCCGCGGCCAGTTGACCTCCGAGCCCCGCCACTACGAGCGCGGCGACTTCGACGCGGCTCTGGCCGAGGCCGACGTCGTGATCGAGTCGGAGTACCGCACCCAGGTCGTCCTCCACAACTCCCTCGAGACCCACCAGTCGGTGTGTACGTGGGAAGGCGACACCCTGGTCGTCCACACCTCCACCCAGGACATCTGGGGCGTGCGCAACGGCGTCTCCCAGGAGCTCGGCATACCGGCGGACAAGGTTCGGGTGATCTGCGAATTCATGGGCGGCGGCTTCGGCGCCAAGAACGACCCCGGCCACTACACCTTCATCGCCACCGAACTCGCCAAGCGCACCGGCCGCCCCGTCCGCTGCGCCCTGACCCGCCGCGAGGAGAACCTCGCCGCCGGCAACCGCAACGCCACCATCCAGCGCCTCACCATCGCCGCCCGCCGCGACGGCACGATCGTCGCGCTCGGCGGGGAGTTCGTCGCCGCCCTCGGTTGGGGCGGCTGGATGGCCTCCACCGCCGGACCGATGCAGGGGCTGTACGCCTGCCCGAACGTCCGGACCGTCGAGTACGCGGCCCGCCTCAACACCCCGCCGATGGCGGCGTTCCGCGCACCCGGGTTCGTCGAGGGCACCTTCGGCCTGGAGTGCCTGGTCGACGAGCTCGCGGTGAAGCTGGAGATGGACCCGCTCGAGATCCGTCGCCGCAACTTCTCCCCAGCCGATCCGGCCACCGGCACCGCGTACTCCTCCAACAACCTCATGGAGTGCTACGCCCGCGCCGACAAGCACTGGGCCCGCCGCCACGACGTCCGCGCCCGTAGTGAAGGGCCCTGGCGGCGAGGCGTCGGCATGGCGTCCCAGATCTGGTACGGCGGCGGTGGACCTCCCGCCTATGCGTGGGTGCGGGTCGGCTCCGACGCCCGCGCCACCGTCGTCACCGCAATGCAGGACATCGGCACCGGCACCCGCACCGCCATGTCCCAGGTCGCCGCCGAGGAGCTGGGCCTGCCGCTGGACAGCGTCGACCTCGTCCTCGGCAACACCGACCGCGGGCCGTACGCCGTCGCCGCGGCCGGCTCCTCCACTACCCCGTCGATGGGTCCAGCGATCCGCGCCGCCGCCGGCGACGCCCGCCGGCAGATACTCGACATCGCCGCCCAACGCTACGAACGCGACCCCGACCAGCTGACGCTGCGCGCCGGCCGCATCGAGGCCGCCGACGGTGAGTCCTGGCCGACCGGAGAGGTCCTCGGCCTGCTCGGCAACGCCCAGATCCTCGGCAAGGGCGCGCGTGGCCCGAACCCCACCGGCATGGGCGTGCACACCTTCGGCGTCCAGGTCGCCGAGGTCGCGGTGGACATCGAGACCGGCGAGGTACGGGTCGAACGCCTCGCCGCGATCCACGACGTCGGCCGCGTCATCAACCCGCTCGGCGCCTCCAGCCAGCTCGAGGGCGGCGTCATCCAGGGGATCGGCCACACCCTGTCCGAGGAACGCCTGCTCGACCCGACCACCGGGCAGGTCCTCACCCAGACGCTGGACGCCTACCGCATGCCCACGATCGCCGACGTCCCCGAGATCATCACCGAGCTCGTCGATGTACCCGACCCCAACCTCACCAGCCTCGGCGCCAAGGGACTCGGCGAACCGCCGATCATCCCGGTCGCCGCCGCGATCGCCAACGCCATCCGCGACGCGACCGGCGCCGACGTCCACGAACTCCCCCTCGACCGCGAGGAGATGCTGCGCGCCCTCCGCGACGCGGCCGACCGACAAGCAGCGAAGGAACGCCATGAAGCTCCGGCGACTGTCTAGCCTCGCCGACGCCGAGTCCAGCGAGGCTGGGCTCGGCACCGGTTCGGTGGCCCTGGCCGGCGGTACCGAGGTTGTCCCGCTGCTGCGCGACGGGCTACTCGCGGCCGACACCCTCGTCGACGTCCGCGCCGTGCTGCCACGCGAGATCACGCCGTACGACGGCGGGGTGCGGATCGGTGCGGGTACGACGCTCACGGAGCTGGAATACGCCGACGCCTCGGCCGGCCTGCCCGATGCCCTTCGTGAGGCATGCCGACTGTCGGCGTCGCCGCAGGTCCGCAACATGGGCACCATCGCGGGCAACCTGCTGCAGGCGACCCGCTGCTGGTACTGGCGACTCGGGCACGACTGCTGGCTGGCCGGCGGCGAGAAGTGCCTGGCCCGCGACGGACGCAGCGACGAGCACGCGGTGTTCGGCAACAGCCGCTGCGCCTCGGCGCACCCGTCCGACCCGGCCGCGGCACTGCTCGCGCTGGAGGCCACGGTGCGTACGTCAGGGCGGGACCTGCCGATCGCCGACCTGTACCGGCTCCCCACCGACGACGACCGGACCGTCACCGCGCTGGAACCGGGCGAGCTGATCCTGGAGATCGACGTGCCGCGGCCCGATGCCAGCACCTACCTGAAGGCGATGGACCGCAAGCGGTACGCGTTCGCCCTGGTCGGCGTCGCGGCGGTCCGGTCCGATGAGGATGTGCGGGTCGCACTCGCCGGGGTCGCCCCGGTGCCGTGGCTGGTCGAGTCGCCCGACGGCGATGCGGTCGGCTTCGGCGACGCAACGCCGCTGCCCGGTTCGGCGTACAAGATCGAGCTCGCCCAGGCACTGGTCCGCCGCGCCAAGGACGCCATCTCCGAGGCCGTCTGACGGCCGCATCCTGGGACGCGCCGCTCAGAGCAGGCAGACCTCTGTACGCAGGCGTCCGGGCTCGCCGCTACGCGGGCGGCGTCACACGAACGACGCGTGCACGACCTCGAGCTCCGACGTCCATGACGCCAGCCCAGCCTGGATCTCGGCGTCTGTAGCCGATGTGAAGTCGGGTGGCGGGTCGTCTCCGCCGTGCCGTGTATCGCCGTAGCTGGCGCCCTCTTCCCGATCGTCATGCGCCAGGAGGTCCGAGCAGATCCCACCGATCCCGCGACTGCGGGCGGCCCAGGGCCTGGGAGTGGGTGGCGTCGCACCTCGCTATGTGGAACTCCTGCGCGCCACGGCTGTAGTCGACGCCCACGATCGCGTCCACTTCCCTCCCAGCTCATCTCATCTGTGCGCCACTCGCGCTCGTTGCGACGAGAGATGACTCCAACCAACGAGTTACCAATCTTGATCCGGTAGCGCCGACCGGCATCGACCAGGACGGCATTGAACCCTTGGAGGACCGCCTCCTTGGTGGCGTCCATGTACGCGACCTCGTTCACCTTGTCGCTGCTCAAGTCACCGACATCCATGTCAGCCCTCCTCGGCTTGAAGGTCACCTATCAGCCACAGCAGCTGCGATGCCGCGTTGGAGAAGTGGAAGTACCTCTGGTCCTCGCGGCTCTTCGGCTCGCACTGGTCCCGCATCGCCCGCAGGTCCGCCACCATGCGCTGCAGCCGCTCCACATCGGTCATGGTCCTGTTGGCGTCGCCCTGCCGCCACTACCCTCACCGCATGCGCTGGCGGCTGGTGGAGTGCGCGGTGGCGAGGACGGCTCTCATGGCGGGTTGTTCGGTGGTCGCCAACGGGCTGGCGGTACGGACGGGATCGAGGACGTGCGCCGCACTCCCTCACAGACCGGACGGACGAGCGGCAGCTCGCCGCGATCGATCGAGGAGACAGACCAGATGCTGGGGCAGATGTCGGACCACCCGCTGACGCTCGTCCACGCGTTCAACCGCGCCGAGCGGCTGTTCGCCGAGAAGACGATCACGACGCTGACTTCGACCGGGCGGGAGCGGCAGACCTACGGCGAGTGGGCGCGGCGGACGCGCCGGCTCGGCGGGGCGCTCGACGCGCTCGGCGTCGCGCCCGGCGCGCGCGTCGGCACGTTCGCGTGGAACAGCGCGCGCCACCTGGAGCTGTACTTCGCGGTCCCGTGCAGCGGGCGCGTGCTGCACACGCTGAACATCCGCCTGTTCCCCGAGCAGGTGACCTACGTCGTCAACCACGCCGAGGACGATGTCGTATTCGTCGACCGCTCGCTGGCCGCGACGCTGCTGCCGCTGATCGCGGACGCGCCGTCGGTGCGCCACGTGGTCGTGATGGACGACGGCGCCGGCGAGGTGCCGGCCGACGATCGCATCGTCGACTACGAGGCGCTGATCGGCGCGTCCCCGGCCATCGACTTCCACGTCGACGACGAGAACCAGGCCGCGGCCATGTGCTACACGAGCGGGACGACCGGCCACCCCAAGGGGGTCGTCTACTCCCACCGCTCGACGGTGCTGCACTCGCTCGGGGTGATGCTGGCCGACACGCTCGGTGTCAGCGAGCGGGACACGATCCTGCCGATCGTCCCGATGTTCCACGCCAACGCCTGGGGCCTGCCGTATGCGGCCGCGATGGCCGGCAGCGCGCTCGCGTTCCCCGGTCCGCAGATGAGCCCGGCGGCGATCGCCGAGTTGATCGAGCGCGAGCGCGTCACCTTGGCCGCCGGCGTGCCGACGATCTGGACGGGCGCGCTCGACGAGTTGCACGGCCGCGACCTCTCCGCGCTGCGGGCCGTCGTCTGCGGTGGGTCGGCCGTGCCGCAGGCGTTGTCGGAGGCCTACGAACGGCGGCTCGGCCTGCCGATCCTGCAGGCGTGGGGCATGACCGAGACGAGCCCGGTCGGCTCCGTGTGCACGATCAAGAGCACGCTTGCCGACCTGCCCGCGGACGAGCTGGCGCGCATGCGGGCGAGCCAGGGCGTGCCCATGCCGCTGGTGGAGGCGCGGATCGTCGAGCCGGGGACGACGCACGAGGTGGCGTGGAACGGCAGCGACCACGGCGAGCTGGAGGTCGTCGGGCCGTGGGTCGCGGCCTCCTACTACGGCGCCGACGGCGACCGTGAAGCGTCGTTCACCAACGACGGCTGGCTGCGGACCGGCGACGTCGCCACGATCTCGCCCGACGGATACATCCGACTCGTCGACCGCACCAAGGACCTCGTGAAGTCCGGCGGCGAGTGGATCTCCTCCGTCGAGCTGGAGAACGCGATCATGGCGCACCCCGCAGTGCTGGAGGCGGCAGTGATCGCGATGCCCGACGAGCGGTGGGGCGAGCGCCCACTAGCCTGCGTGGTCCGCGCGGACGACCACGCGCTGACCGCGGACGACCTCCGCGCGTTCCTGTCATCGCGCGTCGCACACTGGTGGATCCCCGAGCGGGTCGAGTTCATCGACGAGGTCCCCAAGACCTCGGTCGGGAAGTTCTCCAAGAAGACGCTGCGGGAGCGGTTCGGGGCGGGCTAACAGCCCCGAACCGCTCCACGTTTCCGCAGGTCAGGGCAGCTATACAGGTGGAGCGGAGGGCATAGGATTCGAACCCATGAGGACAGGTGGGTCCTGCCCTAGCGATTTTCAAGCAATCTCCAACACCCCGTGTGACCAGCACCGTTCACCGCCCCGACCACCACTTCGCCGCGTATCCGCCACGCCGTGAACCGACCAGCCACAGCCCGCTGGACACGGCCGGACTGGCGCTGACCACACCGTGCGACTCAGCCAGACCGCTACCGTCGCGCCGATGGCGTGCGTACTCCTCCGGCACCGGCCCTCGCCGGCTCCGACGTCCTGGCTGACGGTGCCAGCCATCGGCGCCGACACGCCGCCGTCAGGACCGGCAGCAAGTGTCAGGTAGTGCACACTTGTGTCATGAGCCAAGGTCTTCCCGAGCCGACACCCGCCGCCCGCGCCGAAGTCGTCACCATCACCGACGCGCGGACCCGCTTCGGCAGCCTCGTACGACGCGCCGCGCACACCCGCCAACGCGTCATCATCACCGACCACGGCCAAACCGCAGCCGCCATCATCAGCGCCGCCGAACTGGAAGACCTCGAAGACCGGCTCGCCATCGCCCAGTACCAACTCGAGAAAGCCAACGGCACCCTGCGGACCATCCCGCACGAGCAGGCCAAGCGCAGGCTCGGGCTCACCGAGTGACCTACACCCTCGACTGGCGCGAGAACGCCCTCAACAGTCTCGCCGGATACCTCGACGACGACCGAGCCGGCGTGCGTGAACTCTTCACCGTGCTCGACGAGCTCACCGCCAACCCCTACCCCCCTACGCCACCAAGATCGGACCCGCGTTCCGCATCCGGATCGGCCGCTACCGCATCGTCTACGAAATCGAAGACCACACCGTCACCGTGCTCGTAATCCACATCGGCCGCACCACCTGACCCCTACTGGCGCCACGCCGGCCAGCGAGCTAGCACCGGACAAGGCCGACGCATCGAAGACGCTAGCTACGACGCACCGAAGCTCACCGGCCGTTCCACCTCCTTCTGTGCGGACGACCCGACCGGCGGCTGGAACTCCAAGGCAAAGCATCCAAGCTCCGAAAGAACGTCCCCTACAGCGTCTATGGCTGGACCCGAGACAACAGCTACTCGGTCGCGTCCGCAGACTTCCGGCTGCCGCCGCGGCACGCCAATCCGTATCGACAAGCATTTACTCCCCGCCGCCTTGGCCCCGCGCGGGCCTCAAGCATGGGTGCGGCCGGCGGACTGGTCCGGAAGCACTCAGCACTGCAAATTCAGCTGTCGTCGCCGGAATGGGCATCGGTATCGCTGTTTTCGTTGTGCCCGATCCGTCGAAGCATCAGAAGCACTGGGATTACGGCAGCAATTATCAGCATCGCCCACCACCAGCTATTCTGGATCAATCGATCGCTTAACGCGAAGACAACTGCGCTTGGAACGAGGATCGTGAATCCAAGGTAGACATACCAAGGCGTTCCTCGACTTTTCAGCACCATAATCCCTAGCTCAGGTACCGATAGCGCAGGCTGGGCGTCACCGCCATCTACGGCTGTAGCGACCGTTGCCAAGGCAGAGCCAATCCCATGCCCGACACACCTTGGCGACGTAACCCTATCCTCTACATCCACACGAATCGTCATTCATCTCTAGGCGGGGACGACCTGTGAGTTGGCGGAAGGGAGCTAACCCTCCTACGTCTAAGTGCCCACACGACCAACGCGATATTCAGGCCGGATCCACACAGGAAACCGACGGCAATACCAATGCCCATACCGCCAAATAGACCGCCCAGGAGAGCGCCCAAACCAGCACCGGACAGAGCGACGAAGATGAGGATATCCCAGCCGCGTCCACCGTAGCCAAGGTCCAGTAGATGCTTTCCTAGCCACTCCTTCCATGGATCAGCCATACTTTGACTCCTAACGGCTAGCCAGCGGCACATACTCCGCACCCGCCGGCGCGGTCGCCGCTTCCGCAACCGCCGGAGCCAGCCCAGCCAGATCGGCCGGCACATCCACCCCGACAAGACCCAGCGCCACCAACAGCACCGTGGAGAAGGTCAACCACCGCCGCCAACCACGGGTAGGAGTGCCGGCCGGCACCGGTACTCACCAAGACCGACGACGACGCGACGAAACCGAAGCCGACATCCGATGCCCCACCTCAGCAAAGCGGCGACGCCGCTGGGGAGGCTGAGAATGTCAGCATTGCTAACTACCGCGACAGAGGTTCCCCACAACGAGTTCCGTCCAATAACGGCCAACCGCCATGAACCTTTGACAGCTAGCGTTGCGACGCCTTCGGGCACGTCATCCACCGCGGACCAGGAGCGGACTCCCCTGACCGTCGCCCGGGGTGCTCTTGCGACCGACAACGAACGGTTCCGGTCTCCCGTTAGACGCCGCCCGCCCCTCCCCTGCCGGGGCGACGAGGGCTGCCGACATTGGCGACCCTACAACTGCGGCCAGGAGTAGCTCTCCCGGTGCAGTACGGGCCGAACATCGCCAGGTCGCGGTCGAGCCTGGCGATCCGGTCGAACCCCCAGGTGTCCACCCCAGGCCTGTCCACCTCCTGCAGGACGCGACCGGCCATGTCGCGCAGCGCACGTGCAAGCAGGGCGTACTCGATGTGATCGACGTCGAGATCGTTAGCGCCGTAGGCAGCCAGGAACGACGAGCCGTGTCGACCTTCGGCGGCCATCCAGACGTCGTGCTCGCGCGGGCCGAGCACAGCCTGCGCCCAGTCCAGGATGGCCACCACCTGGCCGCCATCGATGAGGAGATTCGACCCGCCGAAGTCACGGTGGCACACGACGTGCCGCACCACCTTTGCCCTCGCTCGCTCGATCGTGGCCTCCAGGCGGTAGATGCTTGCCGCTACCTCGCGTCTGCGGTCCCTGATCCACGGATGGTCCAGCCGTTCTCGCAGCTGCCAGATCTCCGGCTCGTCCATCGTGGTCGCTGGAAGGTCGACACCGGCAAGGTCATGCACGCTCTTCAGTGCCTCCGCCGTCAGCCGCCAGTCATCATCGACCGCCTCACGTCCTCGGACGAACGGGAACACCGCGTACGGCCGCGGGCCCGATGCTGTGTAGAACTCACCATTGAGCGTGCGAATCGGAGCCGGCACCGGCATTCCCGCAGTACCCAGCTCCTCAAGCAGCCCCAGACGGGCCGGAGGCTCACTACCCCGCCACCGCTTCACGAACCAGCGATCGTCAGCGACCCAGCAGTCACTCTCGAACCCGCCAGCACACGGAAGGAGAGCTGCGACCCGGAGCCCATAGTCGTGCTCGAGGTCCTGCGGCGACGGGTGCTGCTCCCCCGACAGCGTCCGCGGTGCCGGGACCACCACGACCACCCCATCCCCATCAACAACGGTGCCCGGCCGCGACCATAGATCGCACCACAGCCACCGAACCCAGCTCCCGGCTCGGAACGAGGCCGCACCAGCCTGTGAGATCGGCCAGAGACCCACCACGCGTGGCCCCGCGATGGCCCCGAAGCTGCGAGTTTCGCCGAGCAGCCGGTCTCTGAAGTCCGGCTGCACTGTCGGCCTGGTGGCGAAGGCGGTTGCCAGCTCGGCCGCCGCGGTGGACAGCGTCGAGTCCCTCAACGCCCACTACCGCCGCACGGTCACGTGCACCGGGCTGACTAACGCGTCGCCTCGTCGCCAAGCTGTGGGCGAGCCGGTAGGCGACCACTGAGCCATTCGGCCTCGAACCGACCGAGCCAGATGTACGCCCAGTGGACGAGCCGGCTGAGAGTGGCCACCTGCTCCATCAGTGTTGCCTCGGTCTCGCCGACATGCGCGACGCCGTGCCTTGAGTCCAGCGCTGTGGTCACGTCGCCCAGGTATTCGTCAAACTCGTTACGGCGGTGTCCGGGGACTCCTGCGTCGGGCTTCTGCATTTCTGCGACCAGCAATGTGCCGGGCTTGCTCGCCCATGTCTTGACGAACGCTCGACGCTCGTCCTCTGCTGTCGTGCCGTCCGGCGGTCCGAGCGTGAGGGTGGTATACACCTCCGCCAGCGCCCGTTCGAGTTCGGCCGCCTTCACGACAACACGACCAATATATTCATACAAAATGTTGGGAAGATCGTTGCTCACGGCCAGGAATCTACTCGCCCCAAGACCCGTCCCGCGTCATCACACGGTTCGACCTCGGCCAGCAATCAACCTCTGACCATGCGAAGTCATCGAGCCGTGATATGGGCGAATGGGGCGACCGTCGGCGAGGCTACAAGAGTTCGGGGCCGTTCGCTCGCGAGTGACGGCTTCACAAGCAAGCACCTACGCGCAATGGCAATCTTGATCCGGTAGCGCCGCAGGTCACGCCCGCCGCGGGTTCCGTTGCGGGAGGGCTGAAGCAGAGCGCCGATCGCCGTACCGCCAGGTGAGCCCGAAGATGGCGCCCCGCCCTAGCCATGTCCGAGGGTGTGGCGGGGCACTGCGGAAGGTCGCGGGCCTGCACGGAGGACGGTCCGCCGCTCACATGGGTCCGCTCATCCGGCCAGGGCCGGTGGTCAGCGTCACCCGCCGCCCGCGAGCGGAGCCCCAGGTTCGGGGAACCCGCCCGCTGGGCGGCAGCGTGACCCGGCGTTCCCAGGGGGTGGGAACGCTGGCGGCGTCGGTAAGTGCTCGGTCGGGCCATCAGCGGGGGCGACCATCGGCCAGGCCTGCACAGCACCGACGCTAGCTGTACTAACGAAATGAGGCCCTACTGGTTACGGCGGCAATCTCGTCCGGACGTGGCGCCGCATGCCTGCGCGATCACGTCGAAGGTTGACGGCGGACGTGGGTTCAAGGATTGTGACTGGACATACGCAGTTCGAGGCCAGGGGGGTCGACCCAGTGCACACTGTGCGATGCCGCTGAGGTCGACGCAACGGTCCCGACCGGCATGCTCACGGCAGCTGCGTCCACAGCCAGTCGGCCGGGGCGAGGAGCTTTCCGTCGGCGTGATGTGTGGTCGTGGTTGACGGCTGGGTCGTGAGGCGGCGGCCGTGGACGAGTTGCAGGTGGATCCGCACATGCAGGCACTCGGCCTGGGAGAGTTCGATCGCTCGCTGGTGGTCAGACATGGCGGGCTCCTCAGTCCCTTCCCTCAGTGTCGGAAACGTCGTCGAGAACGGCGTCGAGTGCGAGGGAGCGCGCGACGCGCAGGTCTGTGGTGCCGGCAGGGTCGGGTGGTGACGACCGGCGCGGTCAGGTTCTGATCCGAGGTCTCCAGCGCCGGCACCGTGGTGGGCAACGGTGCAAGGGATTCCCGCGCCGGCGGAAGCGTGCGCCGACGGTGGGTGGACCGGGTCACGTTCTGGTGCGTAGCGCGGTCCGTGATCGTCGTGACGACCGCGGTGCCGGTGCGCTGGAAAGTTCTCATTTCTTCGACCTCTGCATCCTGGTCGAGAGGGTGAGCTCCGTCATCCGCAAGCATCTGTCGCGGCGGAGCCCGCGTCGTGACGGCGAACCGCCATCTGCTGGGCAGGCCCTCTGGCACGTTGGCATACCGGTTAGCGGTAGGCGCGAGCCGCGATCTTCCGGTGCGCCCGGATTCGGGCGAAAGGTGTCCGCCGGGATTGTGAGGAATGGGCGGGCGCCGTCATCTCAGCTCTGGACTACCGGATCTCACCAGCACCCGGCACCTCGAGGCCCCGGGCCCGTTCCCACAGCCCGCGCCGTCGCCCACGGCGCCACCCCACACCAGCTGGACTGCTACCGCGAAGGCGCCAGTCGCGAAGCCGGCGGCTTCCCAGGCCTTCTTCGTCAACGGCGCCCACGGACTGAGTAGTACGGGGTTATGCACTTGGCTTGGTGAGCTCCTCGGTGGCGGCTCGCTGAGCGATCGTGGCCTCTCGCATGAAACGGAGTACCGCGGCCAACTCGTCGTCGTTGTAGCTGGCGTACAGCTTCTTGAGCCGACGTGTCAGGTCGGCGAAGAGGTCCGGCGCCCCCCTCAGACCCTCGTGGCATAGCTCCACGGTGACCCGGCGCCGATCCTTGGCGTACGGCCGGCGGCGGGCGAAACCGCCGCGCTGCAGCCGGTCGATCGCCGCCGTGATGGAGGAAGGAGCCAGCCGGGTCCGCTCGACAAGCTGACCCGCGGTGAGGGGCCCCTCCCGCTCGAGCAGGTCGAGGATCTTCTCATCGGTCGTACTCAGGCCGAGCCGGGTGGCAACGGCGCTGTGGTACATCACGATCGCGTTGCTCTGTTCCCGGCCGGCCTGCATCAGATCGGCCAGTAGCTGCCGGCGGGACGCTCGGGGTTTGTCGGTTGACATGGTGAGGATCCTAACGCATTGTTTCGTTCGATCGAACGAAACAATCTCGGGATCTGGACCTGACTACCACGGATCTCCTCGAACGAACGGAGCACCGAACCCATGCCACGCACCGCCCTTGTGATCGGCGCCGGGATCGCCGGACCGGTCACGGCTGTCGCCCTGCAGCGTGCAGGTCTCGACCCGGTCATCTACGAGGCATACGACACGAACGCCGACGGCATTGGCGCCTTCCTCGGTCTCGCGCTCAACGGGATCTCCGCCCTCCGAACGCTCGATATGGACGACGCCGTGCTCGACCGTGGCTTCGCCACTCCACGGATGGTCATCACCAACGGCCGCGGCCGCGTGCTCGCCGACTTCCCGCAAGGCGGCGCACTGGCTGACGGCACCCGCGCCATCACTCTTACCCCCCCCCCCCCCCGACCTGTGCGCCGCCCTGGTCGAGGAGGCCACCACCCGCGGTATCCCAATCATCCGCGGCAAGCGCCTGGTCAACATCGACGACACCGGCAACCACGTTCGTGCCCACTTCACCGACGGCACGACCGCCGAGGGCGATGTACTCGTGGGCGCGGACGGCATCCGGTCGGTCGTTCGCACCCTGATCGATCCCACGGCGCCTCGGCCCCGGTACGTCGGGTTCCTCAACACCGCCGGCTACGCCCGGGGGCTGAACCTGGGGATCGAACCAGGCGTGAACCACCTCGTCTTCGGCAAACGCTGCTTCTTCGGCTACGTCGGGCACCCGAACGGCGACGTCTGGTGGTTCGCCAACCCGCCTCGGCGAGAGGAGCCGGACCCGGCCGAACTCGCTGCCGTCCCTGCCGACGTATGGCGGGCACAGTTGCGCGAACTGTTCCGTGACGACGACGTACCGGCGCTCGCAGCGATCGACAACACCGAACAGATCACGACCGGATGGGTCACCTACGACATGCCCTCGGTTCCGGCCTGGCACCGCGGCCGCACGGTGTTGGTCGGTGACGCCGCCCACGCGGTCTCCCCGTCCGCGGGCCAGGGCGCCTCCCTCGCGATCGAGGATGCGGTCGTGCTCGGCAGGGCACTGCGCGATCAGTCGGACCCGGCCGCAGCCTTCGGAACGTTCGAAGCAGCGCGGCGGCCCAGGGTCGAGCAGATCGTGACCCAGGGCCGTCGCAACGGTTCCGGCAAGACGGCCGGACCAATCGGCCGCGTGTTGCGCGACGCGACCATGCCGCTGGCCATGAAGGCAATGTTCCGCGGCGATCGCGACCCCTTCCGCTGGATCTGGGACCACCGCACCGACTGGGACGAGACCGCTACCACGTAAGCGCCTGCCGTCATACCCCGAACCGGACGAACCGGAAGCCCTAAGCCCGAATCCACCGATGGGCTGTAGGTGATCGTTTCCGGGGGCGCGTTGCTGCTGGGCTGTGGTTGGGGGCAGGCGCTTTCGCCTGGCCTGGTTGCCAGGTGTCCACGTTCGGGGTTCCGGTTCGCGCCGTAGGAGGCTGGGTGGTCAGGTTGTTGCCGGGGTGGGTGGCCCGCAGGCGTGGGTGAACAGGCGTGTCCACGCGGTTTCCCACGGCCAGGCGGTCGGCAGGTGCAGCGTGATCCGTCGGGCGGAGTGCGCGATGCGTGCGGGGACGGCGATCAGCTTGCGGCGGATCGTGGCCGTGGTCGCGCGGGCCAGCGCCGGCCCGGTGAGAGTGGCCGCGGCGCGGGTCAGGTTGAACGCCATCACGGCCAGGACGAGCCAGGCGGCGTTCGCGGCGAACCGGCCCGAGGGCAGGTGCGCCAGGGCTGAGTTCTTCAGGTCGGCATGGACTTGTTCGATGATCGCGTGGGCTCGGTGGGTCTTGTCCACGGTCACGGTGTCCATCGCCTGGGTGGGCACGGTGGTGAAGAAGGCGTGGAACCGCCACACGTCGAACAGGCCGTCCTGCCCGGGTGTGGTGTTGAGGTCGGGGATGCGGCGGACCACCAGCCGGCCGGGCACCTGGTCGGCCTTCTTCTTCCCGCTGAAGGCGGTGAACGGTAGCTCTGCGACCTGAGCCCGGGAGATCCAGCAGTCGGTGGTCTCGTCATAGACCGCGTGCGGGTACTCGATCGTGTGCCACGCGTCGTCAGCGATGGTGGCGATGGCCTTCTTCACGGGCGTGTCCAGGCGGACGGTGACCGACACCTGCGCGCCCGCGCCGACAGCGGCGGCGATGGTGGGCCGGCCATAGAACGCCGAGTCCGCCCGCACGAGCACAGGGGCCGCAGACGACTCTTCGGTGCCGGCGCCTCGGAGGGTCTTCACGGTCTTCAACGCGTCACGAACCAGGCGTTTCGCGCCGCGTGCGGAGCCGCAGGAGCCTTTGCGGAGCCGCTGCGCCACGATCACCGGTGCGGTCTGCCCGGTGGTGAGCGTGGCCAGCAGGGCGTTCAGGCCGCGCACTCCGGAGTAGCCGAACCCCGCCCCCTGCTTGGCATACCCGTGGACTTCGACGATCGTGTCGTCGATGTCGACGACCGCGTAGTCATTGATGCCGTTGATCCCGGCCACCAGCGGCGTCCTGGTCGCCAGCCCGGTCAGCAGCCGCGAGGCGACCGCATCGAGCTGGCGGACGTGGCCGAAGGTGAACGAGCGCAGGAACGACCCCAGCGTCGACGGCGCATAGGTGCCGGTGAAGACCCGGCCCATCCCACCATGGCGGAGCAGCGCCATGTCGTCGATGCTGTCCGCCCCGGCGACCATCCCACCCACCAGCGACGCCACCTTCGAGCCGGCGTTGGCACCTTTATCGGTCGGCACGCTCAGACATGCATCGACAAGGTCGGCCAACCCAGCCGACTCCGCCAGCCCCATCACCGGGACCAGGCCTGCCGACGACACCAGATTCGGCTCGTCGAACACCGCCGAAGTCGCCGCGAACGTGTGAGACAGTTGCATCTTGCGGATGCCCTTCGTAGTGCCAGAGTTTCGACCTTCGACAAGTCCGATCCTCCAACACACAAGGGCATCCGCTCCTCACGCCACGCTCACACCACCACGCCCATCGGTGAATCCGGGCTAAGACACGACCAGATGCCCACATCCGCCCCGGGCAGGACCCGTCGCACCCGATGCGGACCGAGGCGGCGTGTGACTCAGCACGGCAATGGGTGCGCCCGGCTCGTTCACTGGCCAACCCACCTTGGCGGGAACCTCCGAGGGCCACATGCCTGGCCCAAAGACCAACCACATAAGGACATTCGGCGACCCACAATCCCGACGACCACGCCAGTCGGGGGCCGGCCCCGGAACCGGGGTTGGGGCGAGGCCGGCCACCGGCCGACCGGCCCGAGTAATCGGCACGGACCCACCAGCCGGATCGTCCCAGCGGCGGCAGACCTCGGCCGGAACGACGGGTTCCCTGCACCACTGCACCGTCTACGCCTGCTCGGCAACAAACTGCAGCCACAGCAACGAAACCAAGCCTCAGGCTGCCACTTAGCAACAGCCGATCTGGTCAGGGGCAACACCCGGACCAACCACCAGCCCCTGCATGCGGACTTCTACCGCGGCAACGTGTTGTTGTGCGACGGGCGGATCGTGGCGCTCCTCGGCTGGGTCGACATGTTCGTCGGCCACCAGAGCAGGAATTGGCCTGGGCCGCCTGGGAGTGCAGTGATGCCCTCGACACCCTTGACCTCGCGCCGGCGATGCAGTTCATCGACCGGTACGGCGCCGCCGGAGGGACCACGGGCCAGATCGGAGAGGACAGCCAAGCTGCCCACCGCGCCGGGACAGGCTACGGGCCACCGCTCTCCCCGGACAAAACGAGGACACCGGCCAAACCCTCCGACCTTTCTGTGACCCATCCCGGTTCTGCGATCGCCCCGGCCACCTGCACCGGCCCCAGCTAGGTAAGTAAGGTGCACGCTTCGCGGCCGAAGCCTTGGCGAGAGCCACCCGGGCCGATCATCTCCCGGAGACTACAGGAGTTCGGGGCCCTTTCTGGCCGGAGCCGCCGCTGCGCCAGGAGCCGCTGCGGATGGCGCTCATGACAGTGACGGGGCCTGGCAGGTTGGATCCGCAGCAGGCCGAGGAAACCTCTCCGTTGGAGGCAGCGGGGCGGGTCCGCCGACCGTACGGGCACCCGAGCGGACTCGCCATCTGCCTCGCAGTGCTGCCGGACCACTGCTCCTGTTGACGTGGTGGTCGCCCTGGCACCCGCCACGTCCCGGACGGGCGACCATTCCCTGCCGCGGCGCGGGGAAGCCAGGGCGACCGCCTCGGACCGTACCGGGATGCCGAACCACTCGCAGACCGCCAGCGTCACTTCGACGTCGACGACCGCGACCTCGGCGACGACCAACAACGTGGCGACGACCAGCAGTTTGGCGCTGAAACGTCCTGAGACAGGTCGCCCTGCCCACCTAAGCTTCCCAGCGATCCAGAGGCCGGAGGTCTCGACACACGACAGGAACGGCGCCAAGAAGCGCATCGTCACGATCGCGAAGCGTGCGTCACCGCGGGCGGCGCCGTCCTAGTGCACCACGCCGCTGAGCTCACCCTCGTCGGTGACCAGCACCACTAGGGCAGGATCCACCCGTCCTGCCGTCGGGTGCCACAGCTTGCTGGCCATCCCGAGGCGACGATGTTCGGTTCCAGTCGCGCTATTGGTCGGCGTCACGGTCGAGGTGGTCAGAGCGACGTGCTGTCTATCGCGTGGGCCGGTACTTCAGGTGTGTCACTGCTGGACCCGAGGCAATGGCGACGAGATCGAAGTCCAGGGCCCCAACATCGTCCAGCGGTCGTTCGCCGCCGCCCACTGTTACCGGCGCGACGTGCAGCACCAGTTCCTCCAGCAGCCCGGCCCTGAGATATTGCCGCACCGTGCTAGCGCCGCCGGCGATCTGCACGTCGTCGGTATCGGCCGCCTTGCGTGCCTGTTCCAGTGCGGACTCAATGCCGTCGGTGACGAAGTGAAACGTCGTGCCGCCCTTCATCGGCAATGGCTCGCGCGCGTGGTGGCTGAGCACGTACACCGGGGCGTGATACGGCGGCTCCTCACCCCACCACCCGCGCCAGGACAGGTCCCACTCACCTCTGTCCGGGCCGAACATGTTCCGCCCCATCACGAACGCTCCCGTGGGGTTCGGGGTGCCGGTGAAGGGAGACGCGTCCGGTTCGGAGTCATGCCATGCCATGGTCCGCATGCCGCCCTCACCCATGGGATTCTCCAGGGTCTGCCCAGAAGCCGCCATGCACCCGTCAAGGGACACGGTGACGTCGCACCTCACGATCCCCATCGCTGCTCCTATCCTCGACGATTCCGGCTCGCGAGCATGCCAGGAGACCTGACGCCTCGGCAACACACATTGCGCGGATCACGCGTAGCTAGATCTGGTTCGCTGCGGCAGAGGAGCGTCACCGTTGAGTGCACTACCCGCGGAAGCGCGTGAGGATGGTGGGAAATGCGTTTGCAGGCCGGCCCCTGAGCTGCCTAGCGTCGCTCGGTATGACGCCGGATCAGCAGGCGATTGTTGACGTGTTACGCGAGGCGTTTGGCGAGCCGGAGACCGTTGAGTTTCCCGAAGTTTGGGGGCCGAGGGTGGTGGTCGGTGCGACCACACCGGCGGGCGTGGTGTTCGCCAAGGCGGCCGGTGACGCGGACGTCCGCGCGGAAGTGACCACGATCGGCCTTGCCCGCGAGGCCGGTATCCCAGTGCCTAGGGTGCTGGCCACCGGTACCGACACTCGAGTACCAGGCAATCACTGGTTCGCGATGTCCAAGGTGGAAGGCGTGGAATGGGCGCCCGAGAACCAGGCGTTGGCGCCCCGAACCTTGCCCGACATCGCGCGCTGCTTGAGTGGCGTCCAGCAGAGTGGTGTACCGCAGGCGCCTTGTTGATGGGCGTGTCGTAGACGCGTAAGGGCGGTCATCGCGTGATCCTTCGAACTGAGTTCCCGCTCAAGCTCAAGGAGACCTACGCGATGACCGCCAAGCCCAGTATGACCCCTGACCGGTTCCTGCACGAACAGCTGGCTGCTGCGTCGCCGGACCTGCTGCGCGACCTGCTGTCGACGTTCATCGACGCCCTGATGGGTGCCGAAGTCGACGCGGTCTGCGGCGCCCCCTACGGTCAGCCCAGCCCGGACCGCACCAACTCCCGTAACGGCTACCGTCACCGCGACTTCGACACCCGTACCGGCACGATCGATGTCGCGATCCCCAAGCTCCGCTCCGGTTCGTACTTCCCGGACTGGCTGCTGGAACGGCGACGCCGGGCCGAACGGGCCCTGACGTCGGTGGTGGCCACCTGCTACCTGCTCGGGGTATCGACGCGGCGGATGGAGAAACTCGTCGAACAACTCGGCATCACCCGCCTGTCCAAGTCACAAGTGAGCGTGATGGCGGCGGAGCTGGACGAGCAGGTCGAGGCGTTCCGCACCCGCCCCCTCGATCAAGGTCCGTACACGTTCGTCGCGATGGACGCCCTGGTGCTGAAGGTCAGAGAGGGCGGCCGGGTCGTCGGGGTGCACGCACTCGTCGCGACCGGTGTCAACGCCGACGGACACCGAGAGATCCTCGGCATCGACGTCACCTCCGCCGAAGACGGCGCCGGCTGGCTGGGATTCCTGCGCGGCCTGGTCGCCCGCGGCCTGTCCGGCGTGGGCCTGGTGACCTCTGACGCCCACGCAGGTCTGGTCGCAGCGATCGGCGCCACACTCCCGGGCGCGGGCTGGCAACGGTGCCGCACCCACTACGCCGCCAACCTCATGGCCGTGACCCCGAAGGCGTCCTGGCCGTGGGTGCGGACGCTGCTGCACTCGGTCTATGACCAGCCCGACACCGCCGCGGTCCACGACCAGTTCAACCGCGTCCTGGACGCCCTGGCCGACAAGCTACCCAAGGTCGCCGACCACCTCGAGGCCGCCCGGACCGACGTGCTGGCGTTCACCGGCTTCCCCAAGCAGCTATGGCGACAGATCTGGTCCAACAACCCCCAAGAACGCCTCAACCGCGAGATCCGCCGCCGCACCGACGTCGTCGGGATCTTCCCCGACCGCAACTCCCTCATCCGCCTCGTCGGAGCCGTCCTCGCCGAACAACACGACGAATGGATCGAAGGCCGCCGCTACCTCGGCCTGGACCTCCTCGCCAAAGCCCGCGCCACCGAGACCGAGGAGGTGACCGACACCGACCTCAAGGCGCTCAGCGCCTAACCACCAAGAGGATCACGCGACACGACCGCTACACCACGCCAATGGACTTGACCGCTGCTTGGCCAGGCTGCACCAAGTTCAGCCGAGAGGTTTCGGTCCACTGGATGCAGCCGGGCACGGCACGTGCGGCTCCTGGCCCGCCTGGGTCCTGCAGACAGCACGCGGCTATCTGGACGCCCTGGTCGAGGCCGGCCACGCCACAGACGCCTTTCGGACGATGGCGATCAAGGTGTTCGAGGAGGCCACACCGGTGATCGACCGGGGGAGCCTGGTGCACGGCGATCTCACTGGATGTGAGACGTTCGTCGACCCCGACAGCGGCGTGGTGACCGGCATCGTCGACTGGGGCGGGGCGATCGTGGCCGATCCTGTCTTCGAGTTTGCGAAGGTACAGGCCGGTGGTCCCGCTGACTGCCCGGCGCCGGGGATGGTGTTGCCCACCCTCCTGGACTGCTACGTCCCCGAGACCGGCATTGACCGTGCCCGGCTCGATCGGACACTGCCGCTGTATCAGGCGCACAACGCGATATTCAACGCCGATTGGTGTCGTCGTGAGGGCGTGCCATGGATTGATGGGCTGCTCACCGCCGCCGACGCCTGGCTTCGAACCGTGTAACGGCAACTCCTGCCCTTCCGACAAAAGTCGCGTGCCCTCCGCGTGCCCCAAGCCAGGGCCGATCACGGTCCGCAGCGGTCAACGACGGTCATGCCGGCGGGGTCGGGACACTGCGAGGATCGACCCTCACGGCAGTCTGAGACCTCAACGGTCCTTTGCAAGGCAGGGTCAGACCGGGCCGATCAGCAGTCTTGACGCTTAGCCCCTTGTGGGAGGTCTCATCCGGGTGCCCTCCCATCGGACGGCCACCGCAAGCGGCGTACCCAGAACCTGAGCAGGGTGTGGGCAAGCTGACCGACCGCTGGGAGAGGCACCCCCCGGACAGACGTGGAGGCGCGGGCTGCGCCTCGACGGCTATCCAGCACGACTGGGGAGGTCATTTGCTGGTGAGCTTGAACAGGGCCATGCCGGTAAGGCCGATGGTGAACCAGATCGGCGTGAGGCTAGGGCCCTTCCGTTCGAGAAACCTGATCGCGTCAGGGACCATGATCTCGGCCACGGCGGTGATCAGAAAGCCCCCGCTGGCCGCGGTCAGCGTCAAGATGACGGTCTCGGACTGGTTCTGCAGCACCAGGTATCCAAGCAGTACGCCCACCAGGATGATCGCGAAGAAAGCCGCGATCAGTAATCGACGCCGGTTGGTGGGCATCCCCTGAGCCTTGGCGGTTGCGATGGCGACGAAGGCCAGTGGTGCCTGGGCGATAGCCATTCCGGTCGCCAGGAGTAGTCCGGTGCCCAAGTCGAGGGCCGCCCCGATGCCGATGACGACTGCATCGATGAGGAAGTCACCAACGACACCCACGAACAGGCCGGCCGAGCCGGTAGACGCCTCGTCCTTCCCACGTCTGGCGGTGTGCCATGCCGAGGCGTAGTCGAAGGCCACGAAGAGGGCGCTTCCAACAAAGAACGCGAGCACGACTCGACCCAGCACCAGGCCCCTCACCGCAGGCGGTAGCAGGTCAACGAAAACGATGGCGACCAGGACGCCCGCGGCGAGCTGCAGTGCACCGCTCACAACGCGGTTGGACAGCGTAAGCAGCTCGGCTAGGACTGCACCCACCCCGGTGATTGCTGCCGCTAAGCCCGAATCCACCGATGGGCTGTAGGTGATCGTTTCCGGGGGCGCGTTGCTGCTGGGCTGTGGTTGGGGGCAGGCGCTTTCGCCTGGCCTGGTTGCCAGGTGTCCACGTTCGGGGTTCCGGTTCGCGCCGTAGGAGGCTGGGTGGTCAGGTTGTTGCCGGGGTGGGTGGCCCGCAGGCGTGGGTGAACAGGCGTGTCCACGCGGTTTCCCACGGCCAGGCGGTCGGCAGGTGCAGCGTGATCCGTCGGGCGGAGTGCGCGATGCGTGCGGGGACGGCGATCAGCTTGCGGCGGATCGTGGCCGTGGTCGCGCGGGCCAGCGCCGGCCCGGTGAGAGTGGCCGCGGCGCGGGTCAGGTTGAACGCCATCACGGCCAGGACGAGCCAGGCGGCGTTCGCGGCGAACCGGCCCGAGGGCAGGTGCGCCAGGGCTGAGTTCTTCAGGTCGGCATGGACTTGTTCGATGATCGCGTGGGCTCGGTGGGTCTTGTCCACGGTCACGGTGTCCATCGCCTGGGTGGGCACGGTGGTGAAGAAGGCGTGGAACCGCCACACGTCGAACAGGCCGTCCTGCCCGGGTGTGGTGTTGAGGTCGGGGATGCGGCGGACCACCAGCCGGCCGGGCACCTGGTCGGCCTTCTTCTTCCCGCTGAAGGCGGTGAACGGTAGCTCTGCGACCTGAGCCCGGGAGATCCAGCAGTCGGTGGTCTCGTCATAGACCGCGTGCGGGTACTCGATCGTGTGCCACGCGTCGTCAGCGATGGTGGCGATGGCCTTCTTCACGGGCGTGTCCAGGCGGACGGTGACCGACACCTGCGCGCCCGCGCCGACAGCGGCGGCGATGGTGGGCCGGCCATAGAACGCCGAGTCCGCCCGCACGAGCACAGGGGCCGCAGACGACTCTTCGGTGCCGGCGCCTCGGAGGGTCTTCACGGTCTTCAACGCGTCACGAACCAGGCGTTTCGCGCCGCGTGCGGAGCCGCAGGAGCCTTTGCGGAGCCGCTGCGCCACGATCACCGGTGCGGTCTGCCCGGTGGTGAGCGTGGCCAGCAGGGCGTTCAGGCCGCGCACTCCGGAGTAGCCGAACCCCGCCCCCTGCTTGGCATACCCGTGGACTTCGACGATCGTGTCGTCGATGTCGACGACCGCGTAGTCATTGATGCCGTTGATCCCGGCCACCAGCGGCGTCCTGGTCGCCAGCCCGGTCAGCAGCCGCGAGGCGACCGCATCGAGCTGGCGGACGTGGCCGAAGGTGAACGAGCGCAGGAACGACCCCAGCGTCGACGGCGCATAGGTGCCGGTGAAGACCCGGCCCATCCCACCATGGCGGAGCAGCGCCATGTCGTCGATGCTGTCCGCCCCGGCGACCATCCCACCCACCAGCGACGCCACCTTCGAGCCGGCGTTGGCACCTTTATCGGTCGGCACGCTCAGACATGCATCGACAAGGTCGGCCAACCCAGCCGACTCCGCCAGCCCCATCACCGGGACCAGGCCTGCCGACGACACCAGATTCGGCTCGTCGAACACCGCCGAAGTCGCCGCGAACGTGTGAGACAGTTGCATCTTGCGGATGCCCTTCGTAGTGCCAGAGTTTCGACCTTCGACAAGTCCGATCCTCCAACACACAAGGGCATCCGCTCCTCACGCCACGCTCACACCACCACGCCCATCGGTGAATCCGGGCTAAGTGGACCCCGTTCTCAGCGCGCGGTCGTGGCGGCCTGGTCGTGACCGGTGAGCGTCACGGTGCCGGTCGCGAACCGCAGCTGGTACCACCCGCCACGATCGACCACCGCCGGCAGCGGCCGGTCGTACATCCCGGCCACCAGCGACAGGAAGACCGGGATGACGTCCCCGTGCGAGCTGGCGACCACTCGCCCGCCGGGATGGCTGCGCGCCATCAGGGCAAGGGCCCGCACCGCACGGCCGGCCGACCACGCGCCACCGATCGCCATCCCGACGGGCGCGAAGATCCCGTCGATCCACTCACTCGGCTCCCCGAACCCCGCCGCCTCGTCCAGTTCGGCCAGTTCGATGACCGTCAGGCCGACGACATCGGCCAGCGGCGAAACCGTCTGCCGGCACCGCAGCGCCGGGCTGCTGTAGATCGCATCGACGTCGATGCCGAGCGCACCCACCAGGGCGCGGGCCTGCGCATGGCCTTCTTCGCTGAGGGGACGGACCCGGTGCTCACCGGACCAGCCCTCGCGGGGCACCGACGAACAGTGCGGGACCAACTCCAGCGTGAACCCGTCGAGCGTGGGAAGCATGCCCGGGATCGTACGGCGGAAGACCTACCGGACCGGGCGCGCCTCGAAGGCCAGGCATCCCGCGTCGACGCTGCGGACGTGCACGAACGCCACCTCGGGCCGGCCCAGCAGTTCGGCCAGCGTCTCCTCGTAGGAATCACCCGGTGAGACGAACGTGATGTGGTCGTACGCCCGGTTGCCGTCTGGGTCGAAGGTGTTGAACATGCACCTGCCCCGGGCCATGTTCTCCGGATAGCGGTCCGGCGTCAGGTAGCCCGCGCACCGCTCGGCGTGCACGAACACCGGACCCGCCTCCATCCACGGGCTCGGCCCGGACCACGGCGTGTAGCAGATCAGGGCGACCGCCTCGTCCGGCTCGGATCTACTGCTGGGTCTGCGTCTAGGAGCGTGGGTCAGTAAACAACTCTTGGAATGCCGCGCCTCGTGGTGAAGTGCTTCTGCCGAGCGCTGCTCTTGAAAAGGCGTGGCTGCCGGTCAGAATCAGCCCGCAACTCGATCCACATCCGCGTCCCGGAGGTCCGCATGGACGTCGGCTCGGATGGTCCTCGCCGCCTCCGAGCGTGTCGGCGCCAGCTCCGTTGCCGAACTGCTGGACGAGGCCTACTGCCCACTGCCCACTGCTGCGGATGGAACCCGACAGCTGCGAAACCGCGACCAAGGGAACACGTACGCGCAGGCCACGGCCGCCTCCCCCGTCGGCGAAGATTTGGGAGCGCAACTGCGCGACCCGGCGGGCGTATCTGGAGACCCGCCGGTACCGGCGGGGCGACCCAGCCGTCCTTGATGCCCACAATTACCCCAAAGCTCGGTACCCCGCCGGTAGAGCTACAGGCCTACGTGCGGCGGCGGAGGCGGTGGTAGGGGCTACTACATCCGTTTTCGTCCCGGCGTCAGGTGGGAAGGGGAGCGCGCATGAGATTGTCGATACGAGCCAAAGTGATCGCCCTGGTCGTGCTGGTCGTCCTCGGGGCCGGGGCCGTCGTGGCGTTCCGGACGGTGGGGTCCAGCGAGGACCAGTGCGACAAGCCGCTCAGCGAGCGCGTGGGCGGGTGGACCTGCTACACGCCTGACCCGGACGGCGAGGTCGGCGTGTCGCGGTAGCCCAGGACCGTCGTCTGGGGCACGGTTCTCCAGCCCGGGGCGCAGCGCGGGCTCCGGGCCGGGTCGCTGGATGCGGGTGAGAAGCTCGGCCGCCTGCTTGCGGAACTCGGCGGCGCTCGCGAGTTTCAACTCTTCGTAACCGCGGATCGTGCCTGGCGAGGCGGCCAGGGCGGTGATGTCGGCGGGGCTGGCCGAGCGTGCTCGTCCCGTCAAGCAGCGCGTCCACGACCACCGTGCGTTCATGGACGAGATCGGCGAGCTCGAGCGCCACGAATCCTTCGTTGTCCGGCGCGCCGCTCGTGATCGCGCGCGTCGGCTTGCCATCGCCCACTCCGGCGGTGGCGGCGAAGAACGACGCCTGGGCAGATACACGCTGAGGCCCAGCCTCGACGGAAATTCCCCCGGCCGCAGCGTTCACCAGTTGGACGATAAGTCGTGCCATCCTGTGAGCGACGCTAACGCAGCCTTCGGCGAATGGCTGGAGACGTCGGAGATACGAGCGACATCGCTGCAGCAGATGTCACCGCTGCGGGGGAAGAGATGATTGCGGCTAACCTCGACCACCATGTCCTTTGGTCCGGTAGTGATCGATGCGGCTTCTGACACTACGCACGGAAGGCCCTTGGCTGGCTTTTGGCCCTCCTGAGCGCACTGTCCACAGGCGTGCTGCGGGGGCGATTCCTGCTTGTTGCTGAGGGCCGCCCAGACGGTCGCGGGGGCAGGAAAGGGGCAGTTGGACAGGGGAGAGCCACCTACCCAATAACCAGCCCTGGTGGTGTCCGGGGTCAAGGGTGGCCGGAGGCCATCGCGTAGCGACGCGTAACGCCCTTGTCGGGTGCCGGCATGCAAATCCTGTTGGATCGGGTCGGCGGCGTGTGCGTCAGGTCGGCGAAAGAGCCGAGACGGCACGGGCCATTTCGTGTCTTGCTATGAGCGCGAGCAGCAGGGCCAGGGGAATCTCCGCGAGCGCCGCCATGGCGAGCGCGGCATCGAGTTCGCCGCGGGTCAGACTCGTCATCACGTCGAACCAGGCATCGAGGGCGAACACGGGGAGAGCCAACAGGCCCGTGACGGATGCGAGGAGCGGTCGATCCAGGAGCATCGCGACTCCAAGGGTGGTGAGCGCGATGCACTCGATGCCATCGAGTCCGGCCCATGTGAGAGCAAGATTGTCGAGCCCGGTCCAGGTCGATGACCAGGAGTGGTGCGGTCCGGGTGGCAGTGAAGCGCCGAGGTAGATGGCCCAAGCTGCGAGCGCGACAGCGCCGGCGATAAGTGCCTTGGCTGTCCGGGCTCGCGCTTCCGGCTCGGAGAGGAGTGGTCGGGTGATGGACACATACGTAGTTGACCGCTGCGGAGCAGTTCGGGGCAATCGGTGATGACCCGGATCTGCACCTGATTGGTTGGGAATGGTGGGCCCCAGCGGGGGTGCGCGTAGGGCCGGAGGCCCGGAGCGCGGGGTCCCCGCTGGGGCCCCACCATGTCGCGCCGCAGGCGCGCTTGAGCCAGTAAGGAAACTCTTCACGGCAACCGGATCGTCGGACTTGTCCTGACGTTTCGTTAGGCTCCCGACATGCCCAACGCCGTGCCGCCTCAGAGGCCCGACAGCCCTTTCGCCGACGACAGCAAAGCGATCCATCAAGTCGGGAAGTGGGTCTGGGTTCCCCTCCGCGATAAGTGGGTCGACATCACTCACAAGCCTGAGGAAGTTGTTCGCCAAGAGTGGGTGCGTCGACTGGTCGTTGACGGGAAGTTCGACTTGGCGCAGATGGACTAGGAACGTCGCACGATGCATGGGCACAACAGCCCTCGCGCGGACATAGTCGTCTGGGTGTCAAGAGAAGCGAAGGCCCAGGGTTCCTCTGCCTTCTTTGTCGTTGAGACCAAGGCCGCCGAGGGCCGGTCATCTTGTCGGACTGAGCAATTGTCAAGACCTGTGGATCGGTGCCACCGACGGGACTACGTGCTCAGGTGCTCGTGAAGTATCTGCCCGGCGTCGGTGTTGACGAGGACATTGGTTCCTCGTCAACACCGCTGCCCGTTCGGGGCTGCCCGTTGATGGTTCCTACCCAGCGGAAGGTGTAGCGGCAGACCGCGTGGCTTCCGCTGACGGCGATCCATTCCAGGTCGCTGATCTCGTAGGTCTCGTCGCGGATGGTGGCGAACGTCTCGGCGATCGCGGTAAGGATGGCGTCTCGGCCGCAGTGCGATCCGTCGGAGAACCAGCAGACGGCTTCGGGAGCAATCAACGGGGTGAGTTGGGCGATGTCGTGGCTGTTGGTGGCCTGTTCGTAGGTGCGGACGAAATCGGGGGGCGAGGCGGCGGACTCTGACACTGATGGTCCTGCCTTCAAGGTCGAGCCGAGGGGTAGAGGTCTGTCGGGCCGTGGATGGGTGTCACGCGGCTTGAGTCCCACCTCCTGATTCGTCGGGTCGTTCGACCAGCTTGCCCTTCTCGAACTTCGCGCCCGCACGGACCAGCGCGACGAGGTGGGGTGCGTTGACCGCGCGCCAGCGGCTCTGAGCGGACTCGATGAGCTTGAATGCCATCGCCATGCCGGCGGCCCGGGATCCGGGGCCCTTGGTGACCCGCTGCCGCAACCTGACGGTGGCGAAAGTCGACTCGATCGGGTTGGTGGTGCGCAGGTGGATCCGGTGCTCGGCGGGGTAGTCGTAGAACGCCAGCAGCACGTCGAGGTCGTCGGTGATCTTCGCGACCGCCTTGGGCTACTTGACCCCGTAGGCCGTGGTGAATGCCTTCGCCGCTGCCTCGGCGTGCTTGCGGTCCTCAGCGTTCCAGATTTCGGCGAGTGCGGCCTTCGCGCCGGGCTGGGTCGACTTGGGCAGCGCGTTGAGCACGTTGGCGATCTTGTGGAACCAGCAGCGCTGCTCGCGGGTGTCGGGGAACACCTCGCGCAGCGCGGCCCAGAACCCGAGTGCGCCGTCGCCGACCGCGAGTACCGGGCCGCGCATGCCGCGGCGCTTGCAGCTGCGGAGCAGGTCGAGCCAGGACTCGGTGGACTCGCGGTGTCCGTCGTCGAGTGCGACGAGCTCCTTGTTGCCGTCGGCACGAACCCCGACCATGACCAGCAGGCACACCTTGTCCTGCTCGAGGCGGACCTTGAGGTGGATCCCATCGACCCACACGTAACGAAGTCGGTGTCGGCCAGCGATCGCTTGTTGAACGCTGCCGCCTTGTCTTGCCAGTCCTTCGTCAAGCGGGTGATCACCGAGGCGGACAGGCCGTGGCTGGTGCCGAGGAACTGGGTCAGCGCGGGCCCGAAATCCGAGGAAGACAGGCCGTGCAGGTAAAGCAGCGGCAGCACCTCGGCGACCCGCGGCGACTTCCGCGCCCAGGCGGGCAGGATCGCCGAAGCGAACCGCTTCCGCTTCCCGGTGACCGCATCGATCCGCTTGTCATTGACCCGCGGCTGCCGGACCGGCACCGCACCCGCCGCCGTGGTCACCTCTCGCGGCTCGTGGTGTCCGTTGCGGACCACCCGCCGGTGTCCGTTCTCGTCGACCTCGTCGGTGAACGCCTCGACGTAGGCGGCGACCTCCGCCTGCAACGCCGCGGCCAGCATCTGCATGAACTCATCCAGCGACACCCGGTTGCGCCACGCGGCCGGGCCCCGTTACGGACGATCTGGTCGATCAACGACCCACCGGCCGGCTCGTTGGAGGCCTCCGCGTCGTGGACTACCTTGAGCATGGACGTACCTTCCCGAACCGACGCGCCAACGCCGGTCCTGATCAGAGTGCAATGGATTCCAGATCTTCCTCGGGAAGGTGCGTCCGTTCACGTCACCCGGCCGAGGGCCATCCACAGGTTCTGATCATTTCTCTTGCGCGCCGCCGACGGTTCCCAACCCGTCACGTGTCGGCATGCGAAGCGCCGCAGTGAAGTTAGCGCCGCTCCCGCCGCCCATTGAAAAGCGGATGGCCTACCTGTGGCGAAAATGCGATACGGCCCAGTGGGTCGCATAGCCAATCGCGCCGTGACCGCACTGACCCAGATCAGGACTGGCGTGCTAACCATCCCCAAGGCGTCCGGGATCACCGTCGACGTGATCGCAGCCGAACTGACGATGACGACCGGTGGAGCTACCCAGAGTGCCGCCGTGCGGGCGTCTATCGAGCCGCGAGCCGACGTACGCGCCGGTCCACTCCGGTAGGCAGAGATGGAAGGTCTGCAACCAGCCTGCCCAGGTCGGCCGCGGTCAACGCCTCCAGTGCGGCCTGCTGGCGCCTGTCGCACTCCTCGGCACTCAGGCGTCCATAGCGGTGGTGCTCGGTGAGTGCGTCGAGGCAAGTGCCGCGCTCCGCGTCTCCAATCCTCACGAGGAACATCTCGGCACCGGTCATCGCCTCCGTCATGGCAGCAGAGCCTGACAGTGGGGCCCGCCAAGCAGTTGGAGGCGCGCCCGGAGCATCCGTTCATCGGGGGCGATCGTGCTTCAGATGGCGTCCTGCTTCGCGGTGAGGCCCGGGGCGCGGACACCGCAGTGACCTCGGCCCGGCAATCATGGGCGTCTTGAGCGCCCGGGTATCCCACGCCGTTTCGCCGTCGAGGCGGCACCGTCGAGCCGCACGGCCGACGCGCCGGTGAGTGCCCCTGGTGCGAGGTGGTTGATCACGCGACGTCGGTCGTGGATTATCTGCCCATGGACCTCGTCGTTTCACTTCCCGCCTTCGTGGTGGCCGTGGTGCTTATCTCGGCATCGCCGGGTCCGGCGATGGCTTTGATCTTTCGCCGCGCCGCGCTGTATGGGTTCTCCGGCGCGGTAACGACGGTGCTCGGGCTTGAGCTCGGGCTATATCTGTGGGCGTTGCTCGCCGCCGCCGGCCTTGCTGCGCTTGTGGCTGCATCCGAGTTGGCGTTCATCGTCCTTCGCGTTGTTGGTGCCTGCTTTCTGATCTACCTCGGCGTGAAAGCTTGGCGCAACCGCGCATCCGTCTCCGTCGACGACGCCGAAGGCGCGATGCCGCACCTGATTGTCGCGGGGCGGCGTAAGGCGTTCATCGAGGGCGTCGTGGTCATGCTTGCGAATCCCAAGGCCGCGGTTTTCATGCTCGCCTTCTACCCGCAGTTCGTGCCTATGGACCAGCCGCTGCTGGCCACCACGGCCTTGCTCGCTCTGTTGCAGGTGGCGATCGAGATCGTCCTGTACCTGACGTTGGCGGCCGCAGTTGGGCGCGCCGGGGCGTGGTTCAGGCGGCCGGCCATCCGACGCCGACTCGAGGCAGTCAGCGGCACCGTCCTCATCGCGCTGGGCCTGCGGGTTGCAGTCGAGTCACGGTAGGCGAACGCCCAGTCAATGGCCGCTGGACCCGTCGCACGAGGGGCTCCGAATGTCCGAAGCATGGGTGACCGATCAAGACCTCCGCGCCGCGTACACGCGGTTCGCGGACGAAATCCCCGGCTTTGCGATTCCGGTGGCATACGGCGTGGCGCGCAAGGACGGGCCGCACCTGACGTTCGGGCATATCAATGCGCCTGGGGCTGTTCGCCCGCTTCCGGCCGTCGTGCTGGCGGGAACTTGCGGCTACGTCGCTGACACGGACGTCTATCGACTCGATCGCGACCTGTTTGCCAGCGCAATCGCTCGTCTCACTCCGGCGGAGGCAGCGATCCACATGCCCCATCCGAACTTGTGGTCATGGCGAGAACTCCTGGCGGGCTCGAACGTCAGGAGCACGTTCCTAGCCTTCTTCATCGCGAGGCTTGATGACCCACCGCTTGACTCGGATGACGAACAGTTTCGGAACAGGCTGGTTTCAGGTTCCGCATAGGCCGTCCTGCCGAGGTCGGGAGTCATTCTTCGTTGGCGTGTGGACGACGTGTATCCAGAGCCGTCACCAGCTTGTGTGGCCGGGCCTTGTCACGAACACACTTGGCCCCAGAGGCTGAGGACCGCGGGGGATCGCAGGTCGCCGACCACCGCATTTTCTGATCGCCCTGGCCGGGCTGACCGACTGCGGCGACCCGGCAATCCGGCTTCGTGAAACTCCGGCGCGCCAGGCTGTAGTCGACGCCCACGATCGCGTCCGCTCCTTCCGGCACCCAACTGGCCCCGAAATAGAGCCCTGAGACAGCGGATCCGCCGGCTCGTCGCGGCGACACAATAAGATCAATCAGGCCGTCGGAACGAGCAGACCGCAGAACACGTTTCCGCAGGTCAGAGCAGCTAATACCGGTGAGCGGAGGGCATGGGATTCGAACCCATGACCGAGAGGGGTCCCTCGGTAGCGGTTTTCAAGACCGCCGCACTAGGCCACTATGCGAGCCCTCCCGACCTGCGGTACGACGCCCTAGCCCGGGCCGACAGCCGTTCGAACGACCAGACCCCACCCCGGCGAAACCCCGCAGATCCACCCTCGAAGCCAGGCTCGAGGGCAACGCCGACCATTGTCCCATCCGGGTACGACAACCCATCCCACCCCTGGCGCCGACAGCCAGACCGAGGCCGGTCGAGGGCCCACGCCCGGCGAGGCGCACCTCAGCCGGTCGGGGAGATGTTGTGGTTGAGGCGGAAGAGGTTCTGCGGGTCGAAGCGCCGCTTGAGCTCGACCAGGCGCGGGTAGTTGTCTCCGAACGTCGACCGCGCGAGTTCGTCCGCCTCGTAGAAGCCGGGGAAGTTCACGTACTCCCGCCCGTCGGAGTACGCCCCTGTCCGCTCGTACACGTCACGCGCCCAGGCGATGTTGGCGTCGTCGTCCTCGGCATTCTCCCAGTTCGCCTCGATGCCCAGCATGTACGGCATCGACCGGTCGCCGAACGCGGTGTCGCCCGCCGGCACCCGCGCCATCGCGCCGCCGAGCGGCCACACGTCGATGGTCGACCGCGGGGACGGAGCCGCTTCACTCAACCCCACGATGGTGTCGATGAGCGCGTCGTCCAGCCCGGTGAGGAAGCGGGACTTCCAGTAGTAGCGGAGTTCGTGCGCGGGATAGTCGGCGTCGAAGAACTCCTGCAGTTCGAGGTACGTACGCCGCCCGCTGAGGTCGACGACCGGCCGGCCGAGCGCGCGGGCCGCGGCCAGCACGCGCTCGCCCTCGTCGGGGTCACCCACGTACGTGGCCAGGTGGATCAGCACCGGCCGCCCGACGTACTCCTGCGGGAACCCTTCCATCGGCGGCCCGTACATCAGGATGGCGAGCGACGCCACCTCGTCCGGGATCGTCTCCTTCCACGATCGGATCGCCCGCAGCGCCTCGCCCGCGTCCGCGCCGGCGTGCACGACGAGCGAGCAGAACACGTCCGGCCCGACCGGGTGCGCACGGAACTCGAACTCCGTCACGATCCCGAAGTTGCCGCCGCCTCCGCGCAGCGCCCACAGCAGGTCCGGATCCTCGCTGGGCTTCGACCCGGCGCGTACCGTACCCCCGTCGGAGGTCACCACCTCGGCGGACAGCAGGTTGTCGCAGCTCAGCCCGTGCTTGCGGAACAGCCAGCCGAAGCCGCCGCCGAGCGTGAGGCCGGCCGCACCGGTTTCGCTCACCACGCCCATCGGGACGGCCAGGTTGAACGGCTGCGTCGCCTGGTCGAGGTCGGCGATGCGCACGCCGCCCTGGGCGCGGACGATCTCGGTGGCGGGATTGGTCAGGGCCGCGCTCATCGGGGACAGGTCGACGACCAGGCCGCCGTCGCACGACGCGATTCCGGAGACGTTGTGCCCACCACCACGTGCGGCGAGGAGCAGGTCGTGCTCGCGGGCGAAGTTCACCGCGGTGGCGACGTCGCCGGAGTCGGCGCAGCGGGCGATCAGTCCGGGCCGCTTGTCGACCAGGCCGTTCCACACCGCCCGGGCCGTGTCGTACTCCGGGTCGACGGGCTGGATGAGCCGGCCGCGCAACTCGTCCGCGAACCTCTCCACCGCCCCTTCGGGCACCTCGACGAGATTGCCGGCGAAGGAGTGCAGTCGTACGACAGCCACGGCCGGACCCCCTTGGGCGGAGACACAAAGATTCGCGGGCGCCACGGACCACGCCTGCACTCCCGGCATCCCACCATCGGCGTCCGCGCGGCGGCACGGGTATGTCGTCCCTCTCACCATGGGCGTCCGGCCCGGAAGCGGCGGGCCCGTCGGGCCAGGGCCGGCGGCTCAGGGACCGGCGTCGGTGACGGGACCGGCGAGATCCAAACCAGGTGCACCGCGGTGCGCCCGCCCGGCACGATGGGCCGATGGCCCCCCAGATGTCCGAGGTGTCCGAGGCACCCGAGGTCCCGAAGGTGATCGTGGTGACCGGCGTCATGGCCGCCGGGAAGTCGACCGTCGCACAGTTGCTGGCCGAACGCCTGAACCGGTCCGCGCACGTACGCGGCGACGTGTTCCGCCGGATGATCGTGTCGGGTGCGGCGCCGATCGTGCCGGACGGCGGGGAGGCCATGGACGCCGAACTCCGCCTGCGCTTTCGGATCTCCGCCCAGGTGGCCGACGCCTACGCCGAGGCCGGCTACACCGCCGTCGTCCAGGACATCATCATCGGAGAGCACCTGATGGAGTACGTAAAGTCGCTGGGCACCCGCCCGGTCGGCGTCGTCGTCCTCGCACCGCGGCCGGAGGTGGTGGAACGCCGGGAGGCCGGCCGGACCAAGACGGGGTACGCCGACGGCTGGACCGCCGCCGACCTCGACGCCGCACTGCGCGTCGAGACGCCCCGGCTCGGCCTGTGGCTGGACACCTCCGACCAGACGCCGGAGCAGACGGTGACGCAGATCCTGGACCGACTCCCGGAATGCCGAGTCGACTGAACGGTTCGGGCTGCTGTCAGGGCTGCTTGAAGCCGGTCACCCGGTGGGTGGCATCGCGCATCGCGGCGTTCGCCTGCTCCGGCGTCACGTCGCCACGCCCGATCCGGATCAGCTCCTCGGCGGCTTCCTTGACGTTGCTCGTACCGTTCAGCGCGGTGTCCAGGTCGATCCCGGCCGCTCCGCTCAGCTCGGACATGAGCTCCTGGCTGCGCTCGGCCAGCGCCGCGTGCGCCTGGTTGATCGTCTCCCTGAGCTCCTCGGCGAGGTCCTCGGACGCCTTGCGCATGACGCGGGGGTTGAGGTCGATCGCGGCGACCTGGCCCTTCGCGTCGACGGTGACGGTGATGTACTCGTCCTCGCTGGTGGCGCTGGCCGTCAGGTCGTTCATCCGCTGCTGGACCGTCTCGAGCTGGTCGACCATGTTCAGCAGGCCGTCCATGTTGGCGTCGAGCTCGGGGATCCCGAAGAAGCTCATGTGCGCTGTCCTCCCGGCCGGTGGGGTGCCCAATCCAGTGGCTCAGTCGGGACCACGCGGTCAGCTCACGCCTTCGCCCAGTCCTTGGTGGGATCCTTCAGGTCGATGAACGTCTGCTCGTCACCGCCCGGCCCGATGTCCAGCTTCTTGAACTGTCCGGCGCTGGCGATTGACGTGGCGTTACCTGCCCACGTGGCGATGAACGTCAGGATCGCGGCGGCCACCGCCGTCGTCGCGATCGCGTTGGTGATGGCGACGGCGACCTGGCCGAGCTTGCCCGCCAGCGTCGTCAGCGGGAACGCCTCCATGATCTTGAAGCAGATCATCGCGGCCAGGCAGGCGGCGTCGGTGATCATCATGCCCATCTGGATTCCGCGGATGGCCGAGGCGACACCGTCGATCGCGGTCGCCTGACCGGACGCGGCGTCCTTGGCGTCGTTCAGCTCGACCTGGAAGTCGGCCAGCCAGGCGTTGAACTGCCTGCGGGATTCGTTCTCCACCGACCAGGCGTCGTCGCTCAGCCCCATCGCCGTGTCGAGGTCACCGATGTTCTTCAGGTGTTCGGCCGTCTGCTCCCAGGCGCCCTTCGCCTGGCTGAGGGACTCCTCGTCGGGCTCCAGTGCCGCCCAGGTCCCCACGCTCATCAGTGCCAGCGGGCACAGCCTCGCCGAGGCGTTCTTCGTGACGATCGAGAAGACCCAGTGCGGCCGGAGAGCCACTGCCGCCAGCACCGTGACGGGAACCCCGCCGCCCGCGTAGCCGTCGACGATCGAGCCGAGCATCGACGTGGCCGGCTTCGGCCTGGTGGCCTCGAGCTTCTCCTTGCCGTCGGCGGTGAGTGTGTTGGCCTTCTCCGCCGTCCAGTAGGTGTGGGCGACCTGGGCCAGGCCCTCCACCATCTGCTTGAGCTTCTCCCGGCCGTCCTTGAGGTTGTGCAGCTGGCTTTCCCGCGCGGCGTCGTAGGAGCCCGCCAGGATGGCCGCGGGGAGTGCGCCGAACGCGTGCCAGGGCAGCTCGGTGTATTTGTCGACGTAGTCGACCGCGACGTTGAGGTGCGGGCCGGCCTTGTCGGCGGCCGCCTGAGCCGCGGCCTCGATCAGGTGCCTGGTGTTTTTGTTCTGGGGTGCCACCGATCCGGCCTCCGTCGTCCCGTCGCCTACCCGGACCAGACCACAACCCCGGCCGCCGGCCCGGCCTCCCGATCCCGGTGTCGCGAGGCGAAGTGCCGAGCCTACTGGTCCGGACGGTCGGGCCGGACCGGCCGGCGGCGCGTCTGTGGACAACGCGTGCGGAGGACAGCCTGTGGACAAGTTCGCGGGCCTGGTCGCACGGTCGGCGCGTACGGATACCCTGTCGGCCGTGCGCGCCAAAGAAGTGTTCCGACCCAACCCACTGGGCACGTTCCTCGGCGCCGTCCTGCTCCCGGTGATGGCGCTCTTCTTCGGGGGTGCGGCCGTCGCGATGCTGGTCAGGACCCCCGGCACCGCCGGCGTGCTGTGGTTCCTCCTGTTCGCGGCGGTGGCGTTCCTGCCCGGCATCGGCGGCTGTCTGATGCTGCGCGGCTGGTTCGCGATCGAGGTCGACGAGGCCGCCCTGTCGATGGTCGGGCTGTTCAACACCAACCGGCTGCGGATGCCGTGGAGCGACCTGGACGGCGTCGGGCTGGTGAAGTGGCGTGGCGCCCGCTTCCTGTCCGTACGCCCTACGCGCGGGTGGGAGACGAAGCCGCACCGCTGGGCGATGCGCTGGGAACCAAACCGCCGGCTGCTGCTGATCTCCGGTGTCGAACGCTGGTCGCGGCCGACCGAGGAACTGCTGGGATGCGTACGAGAGCACGCGGGTACGAAGTGGCGCGACCCGCTGGACGAACCCCTCGCCGACTGAGTCCGGGTCCTCGGAGCTCAGAGCCGTACGTCGGCCACGACCGGCAGGTGGTCGGAGGCGTCCGCGTCGGTGAGCACCCACGCGCGTTGAGCCGTCAGGTCGGGTGAGACGAGCACGTAGTCGATCCGGCGGTCCGGGACGGCCACGGGAATCGTGTGGCCGGGGTCGGAGCCTTCGGCCGGCCAGGCGTCGGCGAGTACGTCGGTGAGCGGCTTGGTCTCCGGGGCATCGGGCAGGGCATTCAGGTCTCCGGTGAGGATGGTCCGCCGCGGTGCGGGGCCGAGGATGTCAGCGACCCGGGAGGCCTCGCTCTCGCGGGCTCGCGGATCGGCCTCGGACAGATGCGTGGTGACGAACCGCAGCCGCTCCCTGCCCCCGTCCTTGTCGACGTCGACGTCGACGGCCAGGAGCCCGCGCGGTTCGAGGCCCGGCCCAGGTGGCAGCAGCTCGTGCAGCACCGACAGGATCGGGAACCGGGACAGCACCGCGAGGCCGTACTGCCGGCGCTCCTGCCCCGCCCCGTCGGACCCGTCGGGGTCGAGGTCGAGATTGGCGGCGTACGCCACGTGCATGCCCAGCGCCGTCGCCAGCCACTCCGCCTGGTCGGCGAACGCACTGCGTTCGGACCAGTGCCGGTCGACCTCCTGCAGCCCGATCAGGTCGGCGCCGGAGCGAGCGAGCACCGCGGCGGTCCGGGCGAGGTCGAGCCGGTCCTCCGTGTCCGCGCCGTGGTGGACGTTGTACGTGACGACGCGGAGGGCGGCGGCCAGTTCGTGGCCACCGCCCTCCGAGGGGTCGTGCGGGTGTTCGTGTTCCACGTGGAACCGCGGGCTGCTCACCCGGTCCACGCTACGGGGACGGCCGTAGAAAGGCCGCGCGGTCAGCGACGGACGGCGAGGTCGGCCACCACCGGCAGGTGGTCCGAGCCGTCGGCGTCGGTGGCCACCCGGGCGTGCAACGGCCGCACGTCCGGCGACGACATCACGAAGTCGATCCGGTTGTGCGGGTCCTCCCGGGAGTAGGTGAACCCGTCGCCCACGCCGACCGCCGCCCAGGAGTCGGTGAACACGTTGGTCAGGATCTTGATCTCGGTCGCACCGACACTGGCGTTCAGGTCGCCGGTGAGGAACGTCCGGGTCGGCTGCTCGCCGAGAAGCTCGATGATCCGCTGCGCCTGCGCCTGGCGCTCGAGGTTGTCGTTGTGCTGCAGGTGTGTGTTGGCGAACCGCATCGTCACGCCGCGCACCTTGACGTCGGCGACGAGCAGGCCGCGCTGTTCGTGGTCGCCGAACTTCGGCAGCAGGGTGTTGGTGTAGGACTCGATCGGGAAGCGGGACAGGATCGCGGTGCCGTACTGGCGGCGCTCCACACCCGGCGTGGCCGGATCCAGGTCGAGATTGGCGGCGTAGGCGACGTGCATGTCCAGCCGCTCGGCCAGCCAGGCGGCCTCGTCGAGGTTGTCGCTGCGGTCACCCCAGTGCCGGTCGACCTCCTGCAGGCCGATCACGTCCGCGCGCAGGCCGCGGATCTCGTCGGCCACGTCGGGCAGGTCGAGCACGTTGTCCGGGCCCGCACCGTGGTGGATGTTGTAGCTGGCCACCCGTACCCGTACCGGCTGGGCCTGGTCGGCGCGGGCTGCGTTGACACTGGTCTGGTCGGCGCTGGCCGGCGCGGCCGCGAGCCCGACGGAGGTGGCGAGCGCGAGTGCGGCCGCACCCGCGAAGGTGAGTGCACGCGTGAGTCGTGGCGTACGTCGAAGCACGAACTGCTCCCTTTCCCGGCGACAGGGGTAGGGCACCTGGCGACGCAGGCGCCCGCGCCCACGTTAACGGTTTTCGGTCGGAAGTCGATCTTCGTACACCGTTGCCGCGACCGGTCCCGGTCACGCCCTTCCGAGACGGGACGAGGGCGACGCGAAGTGCGTCAGCGGAGCAGGCCGGCGGGATCGACCGGCCGGCCCGTGCGCGCCGACTCCTCGGCGCCCAGCGCGATCGCCAGCGCGATCAGGCCGTCCTCGGCGGTGACCCTGGGCTCCGGTCCGCCGGTGAACGCGGTGACGAACTCTGCGAACTGCTCGGCGAACGGGTCGATCGAACCGTCGTCGGCGTACACCACCGCACCGGTCCCGTCGGTCACCACCGGTGCCGCGGAGTCGAACCGCAGCACGCCCTCGTCGCCGGCGAGCTCGAACGTCGAGCGCACCTCGGTGCCCGGCACGTCCCAGACCGCCTCGACCCGGGTTGTCACCCCGTCGGCGTGGGTGAGCGTCGCGTTGCTGCGCAGCGGGGCGCCGGGGCCGGAGCGCGGCGTCGTACGGCCGACGACCTCGCTCACCTCGCCGGCCACCCAGCGGGCGTAGTCGAGGTCGTGGATCGCCAGGTCGACCAGGAGGCCGCCGGACCGGGCCACGTCGGCGAACCAGGTCTGCGCGCCCGGGCTCTCCGCCTGCCGGAAGAACGTGAACTCCTCGGGCCGCCCGATCCGGCCGGCGGCGATGGCGTCCCGGGCCACGACGTACGCCGGGAAGTAACGCAGCACCTGCGCCACGCACAGCCCGACACCGGCGTCGATGCACGCATCGATCATCGTCCGGCCCTCGGCAGGGTCGCGGGCGAGCGGCTTCTCGCAGACGACGTGCCGGCCGGCCCTAGCGGCCCAGTGGGCGAGCGTCGCGTGGGTGTCGGTGGGCGTGCAGACGTCGATGACGTCGGCGGCGGCGAGCACCTCGGCCGGCTCGGTTACCGGCCGCACGCCGTGCTCGGACGCGAACGCCCGGCCGCGCTCGGGCGAACGGGAGTGGACCACGACCTCGGCACCGAGCCGGTGCCACGCCTCGACGTGCCGGCTGCCCATCTGGCCGGTGCCGATGATCGCAACCCGGGGCCGGGCCGTCGCGTCGAGCGTCCGCGCGCCGTCCGCCGCTTCGGTCACGTCGCCTCCACCAGGGTGTCCGCCGCCGCCGAGACCTTCTCCGCCGCGGCGACGATATCGGCCATGTCGGCGTCGGAGCCGAGGAGGACCTGCTGGGGAATCCACACCAGCTCCGCGCAGAACCGCTCGGTCACCGGCAGGTCGAGCCGGCCGTAGTCGGTCGCGGGGTAGGACGGGTCGAATCCGGTTGCGCGCTGGTCGAATCGGCGATGCGCGAACACGCCCTGCCGGTCGAGAGGTACGCCGTAACCGGGACTGGACGGGATTCCCTCGGCGTTCAGGGCGGCGGTGAAACGCTCGCGCGGCAGCCCGCCGAACGCGTCCGGGTCGTACCGGAACTGGTACAGGTGGTAGCCGTGCGTCGTGCACCGCGGGTCGCGGGCCAGCGGGGTGAGCCCGGCGATCCGGGACAGCCCCTCGTCGAGGACGCGGGCGCTGCCTTCGCGGCGTTCCAGCTGCTCGCCCAGGTCGGCGAGCTGGGCCAGCAGGATCGCGCTCTGGAACTCCGTCAACCGGTAGTTGCCGCCGAGGATCCCGTGGTCGTACCACGCGCCGGCCCGCGAACGCCCGCAGTGGTGGAAGCTCCACGCCCGCTCGGCGAGCTCGTCGTCGCTGGTCACGACCATGCCGCCCTCGCCGGCGGTCAGGTTCTTACTGGCCTGGAACGACCAGCAGCCGAAGGTGCCGAACGACCCGACCCGCTGTCCCCGCCAGCTCGCCCCGTGCGCGTGCGCGGCGTCCTCGATCAGCGCCAGCCCGTGCCTGCGGGCCAGGTCGGTGAGCCGGTCCAGGTCGGCCGGATGCCCGGCGAGGTGGACGGGGATGATCGCTTTCGTCCGCGGGGTGATCGCGGCCTCGACCGCGTCCGGGGCCAGGCAGGCGTACTCCGGGTCGACGTCGGCGAACACCGGCAGTGCGTTCACGCCCAGCACGGAGGTCGCGGTGGCCAGGAACGTGTAGCCCGGCACGATCACCTCGTCGCCGCTGCCGATGCCGAGCGACTTCAGCGCGATCTCCAGCGCAATGGTCCCGTTGCACACGGCCAGGCCGTGCCGCGCGCCGTGGTAGGCCGCGAACGCCCGCTCGAACTCCGTCTTCACCGGCCCGTCGGCGGCCGACCAGACGCCGGCCCTCGCGACCTCGGTGACCGCGCGCACGGCCGCGTCGTTCACCGGCGGCCAGGCGGGAAAGGCCGCCTGGCGTACGGGGGCGCCGCCGAGCAGGGCCGGCCGGTCGGCGTCCGTCGTCGGCCTGGTCGCCGTCATCGGTGGTCTCCGATCTGCGTGGAAGGGCCATGCTGTCCGGGCACGCCGAGTTCGTCCTGGGCAAGGTCGGCCAACACCTCGTCCAGCGCGGTCAGCACGTGGTCCTGCACCGCGGGCGCGAACCTGCCGGCGCGGTAGACGTACGGATAGGACTGGTCCGGCTCGTAGCCGCCCTCCCGCACCTGCGCGGCGGTGACGACGTACCCGATCATTCCGTTGGTGTACGGGATCGGCAGGGCGGCGCCGGACGTACGGCGCTTCACGTGGTGCCCGTACGCCACGCTCACCTCAGCGTCGAGACCGACCAGGGTGAGGCCTCCGGCGAGGTCGGCCCGGGTCAGCCGCAGCGGCACCTGCTCGACCAGCCGGCCCGGCTCGGCGAGCAGCCGCCGTGCCCAGTCGCCGTCGATGCCGGGCGCCTCCCGGCGGCGGGCCAGTTCGTCGCGGGAGGGCACCTGCAACGGCAGGTTGACGGTGTGGGTCCGCACCGCGACACCGCCGGGGGGCAGCGGAGGCAGTCGCCGCAGCGGCCGGCCGAGGACCGCGCCGACCGCGGCGGCCAACTGCTGCCCGATCGCCTCGATCTCCTCGTCGCCGCCACGGTGGAACTCCCCGTTCCGAACGACGTTCGGGTTGACGTCGCCGCAGCAGCCCTGCAGGAAGCCGATGGGTACGCCCTCCCCGACGGTGTGCTCCAGGGCCGACCGCATCGCGCCCGGGTAGTCCGGCGACACCTGCGGGTCGGCGGAGACGACGGGGTGGCAGGTGTAGTGGACCAGCAGCGCCCGGGTCGAGCCGTCCGGGCGGGCCAGCCGGAGCACGCCCACCTCCGGGTCGTTCGGGCCGTTGGGGTTCGGGCCGCCGTAGGTGCCGTCGAGGTTGGCCCGCCGGCGGTTGATGCCGAACCCGCAGCTGCCGGTGCCGCGTTCGACGTACGCCGGTTCCATCCCGGCGAGGGCCTCACCGATCGCGGCGAGCACGGCGTCGGTCAGGTGGGCGACGTAGGCGGGGTCCCCCTGGCCGATGAGCGGGGAGAACGTCAGCCCCGGTTGGGGTGCGCAGTGGGTGTGCGAGGCGTGCAGGACGACGCTGCCCTCCGGTACGCCGTGCTCGGCCTCGATCCGCCGGGTCAGGTCGGCCACCGTGTCCGGCCCCCACCACAGCAGGTCGGCGCAGACCAGCAGCGCCGTGCAGGTGCCGGCCGCGTCGCCGAACGCGAACACCTGCGCCGCCAGCGGCGCCCGCACCTTCTCCCAGGGTTCGAGCCGGACCGCGAACCCGGCCAGCGGTACCGGGTCGGAGGGGGTGATGTCGGCGGTGGCGGTTCCGACGTACAGCGCGGCGCCGTTCGCCTCGAGGGTGTCGGAGGTCTCGGTCACGGTCGTGTCGCCTCCCGGCCAGGGCCTACTGGTGTGGCCAAGTATGGCGAACGATCACAGTGGGCGACAGCGCGCGAACCCGCCGCGGACGGCCGGAACCGTCAACCGCGAGAGTGCCCCGGACCGTCCACGTCGGCACGCTCGCCGGCGGCCCCAGGATCAGCGGCGAAGTCCTCGGCGGCGACGTCCTGCGCCGCGTCCGCGGCGGCCAGCTCGTCGTCGACGTACCTCGGCCGGGCCGCCATCAGCCCGGTCGCCACCTGCGGCACCACCAGCACCAGCAGCAGCCCGATCGGCACCGTCCATCCGCCGGTCACGTCGAACAGCGCGCCCATCGCCAACGGCCCGCAGGCCGCCAGCAGGTAGCCCACGCTCTGGGTGAACCCGGACAACCGCGCCGTCACGTCGTGCGACCGGGAGCGCAGCCCGATCATCGTCAGCGTCAGCGGGAACGCGCCGCCGCCCAGGCCGAGCAGGATCGCCCAGGCGACCGCCCCGGAAGCGGGCGCGAGCAGCAGCCCGACGTACCCGACGATGTACGCCGCGCCGCACGCCCACACCAGCGGCCGCTGGTCGGGCAGCCGGGCGGCCAGCGACGGGAAGAGCAGCGACAGGGGTACGCCCACCAGCGGCAGGATCGCCAGCAGCAGCCCCGCATGGGCGGCGTCCACCCCGGCGGCACGGAAGATCTGCGGCAGCCAGCCGAACGCGGCGTACGCCTGCAACGACTGCAGCCCGAAGTATCCCGCCAGCGACCACGCCAGCGGTGACCGGCCGACCGACCACAGCGACTCGTGCCGGCCGCTGGACCCGGCCGGCCGAGCGACCACCCCCCGGCGCCGGGCCAGCACCAGCCACGGCAGCAGCGCCACCCCCGCGGTGACCGCCCAGGCCCCGAGACCGAACCGCCAGCCGCCGAACGCGTGCGCGATCGGCACGGTCAGCGCGGCCGGCAACGTGGTGCCGACGGCCATGGAGGTGGTGTACGCGGCGGTGGCCAGGCCGACCCGCCCCGGGAAGTACGCCTTGACGAACGCCGGGACGAGGACGTTCCCGGCCGCCATCCCGGCCAGTGCGATGGTCGTGGCCAGCAGGAACACCGGCACCGACGGGACGAGCACCCGCACCAGTTGGCCGGCCACCACGGCGAGGAGCGCCGCGGCCAGCACCTGCCGGGAACCGAACCGGCGCGACCAGCCGGGCGCCATGGCACCGAACGCGGCGAAGCTCAGCACCGGCAGTGTGGTCAGGACACCGGCCACCAGCGCGGAGACGCCGAGGTCCGCGCTCACCTCGTCCAGGACGGCACCCAGGCCGGAGACGGCGGGGCGGAGGTTGAAGGCGAGGAGAACGACGGCGGCGAGGAGCAGCCAGGCCGGCCAGCCGCCACGGGCCGGGGCCGACTGCGCCGGCACGGTCGTCTGCGCGGTGGCCCGCTCCGCGTCCAGCGTCGCCACGGCGACGTCGGCGTAGGCGGGGGTGCGGTGGGACTCCGCGGCGCTGCCGGCGGGCGCCACCAACGACGGGCTCAGTGACGGGGAGGGAGCCGACGAGCCGGCGGATTCGCAGGTTGATGACACGTGGGCCAATCGTATGGGGTCTCCCCCGGACGGCCCACCCCTTATCCACGCCTGGTCAGCGGGTCACCTCGCGCGGAGCGTCATCCTCCGCACGTCGGGCCGCCGACCGTCACCCTCGCGCGGTCCGGGTCCGGCGCACCATCGCCCGCAGGACCAGGGCGAGGAACCTCGTGTTGGTCACGGCGTACCGCGTGAACAACCGGCGGGGCTCCTGCAGCAGCCGGAACAACCACTCCAGCCCCAGTCGCTGCATGTACGCGGGCGCCCGGCGCAGGTCGCCGGCCAGGACGTCGAAGCTGCCGCCCACCCCGATGCACACCGGCACCTGGGCCTGGTGGGCGCCCTCGATGATGAAGTGCTCCTTGGTGGGGGTCGGCATCCCGACGAATACCACGTCCGGGTCGGCCGACCGAACCTCGTCCCACACCCGGGAGGCGTCGTCGGGACCGAAGTAGCCGTCGCGGTGACCCACGATGCGAACGCCGCGGGCGCTGAGCTGACCGGCCAGCCGGCGGACCACCTCGTCGCGGCCGCCGAGCAGGTAGACCCGCCACCCGGTCTCCCGGGAACGGTCGAGCACCTGCTCCATCAGATCGATCCCGGCGACGCGCTCCGGCAGCGGCTGGCCGAGGGCACGCGCCGCCCAGACGAACGGCTGGCCGTCGGAGCCGATCAGGTCACCGCGTTCGAGGACGGCGAGGTAGTCGGGGTCGTCGTGCGCGCGAACCACGTTCGCCGCGTTGACGCACAGGTGGGTGCCGCTCTTCCGGCTGGCGACCCGCTCCTCCACCCAGTTCAACGTGCCCTGCATGTCGACGGCGTCGACGGGCACTCCGAGCACTCGTAGCCGACGACTCACACTAGTCACGGCCATGTGTCGCACACCCCTTTAAGGAGACGAGCCCCCCGGCCTGTCCTTGCCTTTAGCAGCATTTTGCAAGCACAGACCATAGAGGTGACGGAGTGGATCAGGAGTACCGGGAGCCGTTTTTTGTCCCAGACATTGACTTTTGGGACCTTTGGAGAGGCTCTCGTCACCCAGAGTTCACCCCTACGGACTGACAGTGAAGCGACGGTGGCGCAGCGTGGGATTGCGGGTGCGCGCCTCCGCCAGGCGTTCGGCGTCGACGTCACCGACCGCCGCGCCCACCTGCTCGCCCAGGGAAGTGACCACGACGCCCATCGGATCGACGAGCATGGTGTGCCCGGAGTACGCCGAACCGCACTGCCCGGAGGCGGCGACGTAGCTGGTGTTCTCGATCGCCCGGGCCCGCGCCAGCGTGATCCAGTGGTCCTCCTTCAGCGGCCCGCGCATCCAGGCGGCCGGCACCACCAGGACGTCCGCCCCGGCGTCGACCAGCGTCCTCGCGAACTCCGGGAAGCGAAGGTCGTAACAGGTGAGCAGGCCGAGCCGGTGGTCGCCGACGGCGACGGTGACCGGGGTCGGCTCACCGGCCACCAGCCGGTCGGACTCGCGGTAGCCGAACGCGTCGTAGAGATGGATCTTGCGGTAGGTCGCGGCCAGCGAACCGTCGGGGCGTACGACGACGAGCGTGTTGTACGCCCGCCCCGGGTCGTCGGCGACGCGCTCGAACATGCCCGCCACGACGACCACACCAAGCTCGCCGGCGAGGTCGGCCAGGCCTCGTACGAACGGGCCGTCCAGCGGCTCGGCGTACTCCGCGAGCACCGTGTCGGCCGGGCCGAAGTCGCACATGCTCGCCTCCGGGCACACCACGACGGCGGGCCGGTCGGCGGCGACGGACCGGGCCAGGCGCCCGATCTCGGCGAGGTTGCGTTCCTTGTCGAGCGTGGCGGTGAACTGCAGCAGGGCGATACGCACGCGTCCAGTCTGCCTGGTGGAACACTCGACCCCGTGACCACTCCGCCGGCGGACGGCCAGGCGTACGACCCGACGGCGAACGATCGGGCGTACGACGTGATCGTGCTCGCCGGCGGCGGCGCGCGCCGGTTCGGCGGCACCGACAAGGTGCTGCTCCCCGTCGGCGGCCGGCCGATGCTCGACCGGGTGCTCGCCGCGTGTGCGGGTGCCGCCTCGGTCACGGTGGTCGGCCCACGGCGTGCGGTCGACCCGCACCTTCCCGTACGACCGCGCTGGACCCGGGAGGATCCGCCCGGGTCAGGACCGCTCGCGGCGGTGGCGGCCGGCCTCCTCGGAGGCACCGCACCCGTCGTGGTGGTGCTGGCCGCGGACATGCCACTGGTGGACGCGGACGTGGTGGCCGAACTGGTGACCGGACTGGCGACCTGGCCGACTCCGGACGTGGAGGGGGTCACGCTGACCGACGGAACCGGGCGTACGCAGCCGCTGGCCGCGGCCTACCGGCGTACCGCAGTCGACCGGGTTCTGGCCGAGACCGGCGATCCGCGGAACCAGCCCGCGCGCCGGCTCACCACCCACCTGAAGTGCGCGAAGCTCCGCTCGCCCCGCGCGGCCCGCGACTGCGACACCCCGGACGACCTCGCCGCCGCCGACCAGCTCGCCCGTACTCCCTGCGACAGCACCGAAAGGCCACCCATGCTCCTCGACTGGGCCCAACAGCTCACCACCGCACTGGCGGCGGACGCCTCGGACGGCGGCGAGACCCCCGAGACGCCTGAGACGCCTGAGACCGGCGTGAGCCCGGTGGTCGACGCCGACCTGATCAACACCGTCCTCGACCTGGCCCGCGACGCCGCGCACAACGTCGACCGGCCGGCCGCGCCGCTGACGACGTTCCTGGTGGGGTACGCCGCCGCGCGCCGGGGCGGCTCACCGGCCGACCTCGCGGCCTGTGTCGACCTGGCCCGCGACCTCTCCCAGCGGTGGGACACCGGAGGTGGTTCGACTGATCCATGGTCTCGGGGAGGTACGGACGGCGGCTCGGCGGACTGACCGAACCCGGCTGGCGCTACTGTCATTGCCGCCATGTCACTTCCGCAGCGTTCCAACCGCGCGGCACCGCACCTGTTCGGTGAGGTGCGTCTCCCCGAGAGCTACGTCCCGCCCCTCCGCCAGATCGCCATCCGGGCCGCCGCCGCCCTCGGTCTGCTGGCGCTGGTGGTCCTGGTGGTCTACGTCGACCGGGACGGATACAGGGACACCGCGGGCGGGTCACTCAGCGTGCTCGACGCGTTGTACTACGCGACCGTCAGCCTCACCACCACCGGATACGGCGACATCACGCCGATCACCGCACAGGCCCGGCTGACGAACGTCCTGCTCGTCACGCCGCTGCGGATCGCTTTCCTTATCGTGTTGGTCGGCACGACCCTGGAGGTCCTGGCAACGCGGAGCCGGGAGCAGTGGCGCATCTCGCGATGGAGGACCAGGTTGCGCGATCACACCGTCGTCGTCGGGTACGGCACCAAGGGCCGCAGCGCGATCGACACCCTCGTCAACGGCGGGATCCCCGCCGACCAGATCGTCGTCGTCGACGCGTCACCGGGCGCCGTGGCCGAGGCGAACGCCGCCGGCCTGAGCGGGGTGGTCGGCGACGCCACCCGGGCCGACGTACTCCGGCGGGCCGAACTCTCCGTCGCCTCCCGGGTCATCGTCACCGCCCACCGGGACGACACGGCGGTCCTGGTCACGCTCACCGCCCGCCAGCTCAACCCCAGCGCCACGGTGGTGGTCTCGGTGCGGGAGGCGGAGAACATCCGGCTGCTGCGCCAGAGCGGCGCCGACGTCACCGTCACCTCCTCCGACGCGGTGGGCCGGATCATGGGCCTGTCCACGGTCAGCCCGGCGCTCGGCACGGTCCTGGAGGACCTGCTCAGCTACGGCGAGGGCATGGAGGTGGCCGAACGCCCCGTACTTCCGCGCGAGGAGGGTCGTTCCCCTCGCGACCTGGACGACGTGGCGGTGGCCGTGGTCCGCGGCGGCGAGGTCTACCGGTACTTCGACCCCACCGTGTCGCAGTTGCTGCGCGGCGACCGGGTCATCGTGGTCCGGCCCGCGGAGGAGCTCCCGTGGGCGCCGCGCCCGGGCGGAGAAAACGAGGCCCACCACGAGGACGAATCCGACGACGCCGAGGAACTCGGGCCGATCAGGCCGGCCGGGTCGGACGGGCCCGGCGGGACCAAGGGCAACGGCGGGACCAACGGCACCGGCGCGTCCGGTGGCCGGGCCGGGTGACCGAGCCCTGCCGTAGGTGTCGGGACGTCGAACGGACCGCATAACGACCGAGTAGGCAACGGGTAGGCAACGGGTAGGCAACGGGTAGGCGACGAGCCGGCCGACCGGGAGGAGAGCCGAACGATGCGTGCAGTCGTACTCGAGGGTGCGGGTGGTCCTGAGGTCCTGACGCTCGGGGACGTGCCAGACCCCGAACCCGGCCCCGGCGAGGTGGTCGTCGACGTGGTGGCGGCCGGCGTCAACCGCGCCGACGTCATGCAGCGCCAGGGCAACTACCCGCCCCCGCCGGGAGCGTCGGACATCCTCGGCCTGGAGTGTTCGGGCCGGATCGCCGCGCTGGGCCAGGACGTGGACGGGTTCGCGGTCGGCGACGAGGTGTGCGCACTGCTGGCCGGTGGCGGGTACGCCGAGAAGGTGGCGGTGCCTGCCGGCCAGGTGCTCCCCCGGCCGGAGGGCGTGAGTCTGGTCGAGGCGGCCGCGCTGCCGGAGGCGGTCTGCACCGTGTGGTCCAACGTGTTCATGCTCGCCGGGCTGCAGCCTCGGGAAACCCTCTTGGTGCACGGCGGCGCGAGCGGCATCGGCACCACCGCGATCCAGTTGGCCACCGCGCTCGGTGCACGGGTGCTGGCCACGGCGGGCGGCCCGGCCAAGTGCGCGGTGTGCCGGGACCTGGGCGCCGACGTCGCCATCGACTACCGCGAGCAGGACTTCGTGGAGGTCGTACGAGAGGCCACCGATGGTCACGGCGCCGACGTGATCCTCGACATCGTGGGCGCGCCCTACCTCGACCGCAACGTCTCCACGCTGGCCATCGAGGGCCGGCTGGTCGTCATCGGGATGCAGGGCGGCCGCAAGGGCGAACTCGACCTGGGCCGCCTGCTGGTCAAGCGGGCCGCCGTCCTGGCCACCGGGCTGCGTGCCCGGCCCGTGGCGGAGAAGGCGGCGATCGTGGCGAGCGTGCGGGAGAACGTCTGGCCGCTGGTCGCCGACGGGCATCTGCGCCCGGTCGTCCACCAGGTGGTGCCGATCGACCAGGTGGCGGAGGCGCACGGCGTCCTCGACCGCGGTGAGCAGGTCGGCAAGGTGCTGCTGGCCGTCCGCGAGGACTAGGGACCAGGCCAGGACCAGGCCAGGACCGGGTCGACGCCGCCGGCACCAAGCCGGCAACGAGTTGGGACCGAATCCCCATCGAGCCGGTGCCGAACCACCCGGCGAGAGTCCAGCAAAACGGACAAACGGAAAAAATCTGGTCGAGGAGGCAACCGCGGCGCCGTTCAGCCCGTCCCATTCTGTAACCCGCGGCGGGGCAGTCGACCGGACACGGCCTGCCTGGCCCCGCCGCGCGGCACGAGACAGCGTGCGAGGGCGCACCGACGACGAGGCGGGTGAGCGGAATGAACATCGACTACACGCAGAGGGCTCAGCGACTCGCCCGCATCCGCATCCGAGCCGAGGTCGCCCGCCGCCGAGCCGAACGCCTCCGCAGATCCGGTGACACCGACCGCCCCCGGTCACGCGGCCGTTCGGCCGGCCACACCGACCCAGATGCCTGAGGCAGCTCACCCGGGAGGCTCCCCTGTTGGTCCGGGGGTGCCCTCGCGTCTGCGACCCGAAGGGGTAAGGATGGGGGCCATGACCGATCCCTTCTTCGCCTCCGACGCCGGCGCGGCCGGCTCCGACCACCCGCACGGCGGCGAGGAATCGCCCCGAGTCGTGATCGTCGGCCCCGACGGCATGGCCGTGGAGGGCCCGCCCGCCAGGGACGACGCGGACGGTGAGGGGCACGAGGACGACGAGCGCTCCGTCACCGACCTGGTCGAGCAGCCCGCCAAGGTGATGCGGATCGGCAGCATGATCAAGCAATTGCTGGACGAGGTGAAGGCCGCGCCGCTGGACGAGGCGAGCCGGCAGCGCCTCCGCGAGATCCACAAGTCGTCGATCGCCGAGCTGGAGAAGGGGCTCGCCCCGGAGCTGGTCGAGGAGCTGAGCCGCCTCTCGCTGCCGTTCGAGGACGGCGTCGTTCCCTCCGAGGCGGAGCTACGGGTCGCGCAGGCCCAGCTGGTCGGCTGGCTGGAGGGCCTGTTCCACGGCATCCAGACGGCGTTGTTCGCCCAGCAGATGGCGGCCCGAGCCCAGCTGGAGCAGATGCGCCGCTCGCTCCCGCCGGGCAGCCAGCTCCCGCCGCAGATGCAGCCGGCACCGCCGGAGGCCGAGCGCCCCGGCGGCATGTACCTCTGAGCTGAGCGCGAGGGATTCCGCCGTCAGAGGTAGATGCTCTCCAGCACGTGCGCGACCCCGTCCTCGTCGTTGGACGGGCAGCGGCGTTCGACCGCGGCCAGCACCTCCGGATGCGCGGTCGCCATCGCGAACGCCGTGCCGGCCCAGGCCAGCATGGCCAGGTCGTTCGGCATGTCGCCGAACGCCACCACCTCCGCGGGGTCGATCCCGCGTTCGTCGCACAGCGCGGCCAGCGTCGTCGCCTTCGAGATGCCCTGGGCGGAGATCTCCAGCAGGCCCACCTCGCTGGAGTGGGTGAGCTCGACCAGGTGGCCGGCCGCCTTCCGGGCCTTCGCCAGCAGCTCGTCCGGGTGGTAGGTGTCGTGGCGGACCAGGAGCTTCACCATCGGCTGGCCCAGCAGGTCGGAGATCTCCCCGACGTACGTCTCACTCGCGACGTCGCCGTCGATGACATACGTCTCCTCGTGCCCGAACCGGTCGCCGGACTCCACCCCGAACGACACTCCGGGGATCGCCGCCCGGATCGACCCCACCACCGACCTGCCGATCTCCGGCGACAGCGGGAACCTCTGGACCACCTGCTCCTGGTGCAGGTCGTAGACCAGGGCGCCGTTGGAGCAGACCGCGATTCCCCGGTGCCCGGTCTGCTCGGCCACCGGGCGCATCCAGCGCGGCGGCCGCCCGGTCGCGAACACCACCGTCGCGCCGGCCTCCTCCGCCGCGGCCAGCGCGGCGCGGGTGCGGTCCGAGACCGTCCCGTCGGAGCGCAGGAGGGTTCCGTCGAGGTCGCTGACGACAAGGCGGGGCGGGCTGGACGGCAGGTGATGCGGCGGTACGGTCACCGGCCCATCCTCCCAGAGCGGCCGCGCCGGGTCAGTTGGCGGCGTTCTCGAGCCGGTCGGCGACCTTGGGTACGACCTGGGCGGCGACCTCGCGGGCCTGCGACCGGCTGTCGGCCCAGACGTAGACGGCACTGAGCAGGTCACCGTCGGCCTGGTACACCGCGAGGTAGGAGTACGTATGGCCGTCGCGGGCGTCGACACCCCGCCACGCGAACGCATCCTTGAGCGCGCCGGACGGCGGGTCGACCGCCGTCACGTCGCGGATCTGTCCCTGGTCGTGCTTCCACCCGTCGCAGTCGCCGACCGCGCTCTGGATCTCGGCCAGCGCCTTCGACCCCGTGCCCGGCTCGTACGCGACGGCCTCGCCGCTGACCACCAGCGACGGGGAGCTGCCCGACTTCCAGAAGAAGTCCTGGTTGCGGGCGAGCCGCCTCCTGTCCCCGGCCCACTTCCGGCCGCAGATGTCGTTCGTCGGCGTGGTCAGGCTGTCGTCCTGGTTCTGGATCTCGACGCCGTGGCCGATCTCCTTGCCGGTGAGGACGATCTTGCCGATCGATCCCTTCAGCTCCTCGGCCGTCTTCGGCTCGTGTGTGGGAGTCGGGTTCGACGTCGGGGTGGGGCTCTTCGTCGGCTTCGCGGCCCGGTCCGCGGCGACCTTGGCCGGGGCCTTGGCCCCCTGCGCACCAGCCGAGTCGTCGTCGCTGGAACCGCAACCGGCGAGGGCCACCGCGCAACTGGCGACCAGGGCGAGCGCAAGTCGGAATCTTGGCACGAGTCGGAACTCTAACCATCCAACGCTTCCGGCCCGCAACCCGCCCGCGTCGCCGTCACCTCGCCTCGGCAGCCACATCAGTCGCCACACCCGCCGCCACGTCGGCCGTCACCTCGCCGGCACTGCCCTTCCCTTCTCCGGCCGCACCTCCTCACTCACCTGCACTTCCAGGCGTGGGAAGACCGCCACCGGATCCGGCAGCCGCTCGCCGGGCGCCCCGGCCTGGGTGAGCACGCGTTCGGCCAGCGTGGGCACGAACGGCGCGAGCTCGGCGCCGATCGCGCGTACGGCGGCGGTGAGGACGCCGAGCACCACGTCGAGCCGCCGGCCGGCGTCCGGATCTCCGGTTCGCTCCGCCTTGGCCAGCGTCCAGGGCGTGGTGTCCTCGACGTACCGGTTGGCCTGCGCGACCACCGCGCGCACCGCCCGGGTCGCCGCCCGCAGGTCGAACGCCGCCAGCGCCTCGTCGATCCGGTCCGGCAACGCGTTCGCCTCGTCGAGGAGCGCGGTGCCGGCGGAGTCCTGGCGTACGTCATCGCGTTCGGGATCGACAGGACCATCGGGTACGGCGGAGACGACGGGAACGACGCCGGCGCGGTAGCGGTGCACCATGCTGACCACCCGCTGGGTGAGGTTGCCGATCCCGCCGGCCAGGTCCTGGTTGGCCACGTCCACCAGCCGGTCGAGGGTGAAGTCGGTGTCGCCGACCTTGGGCACCCTGGCCGTGAGCCACCAGCGCAGGGCGTCGGTGCCGTAGTCCTCGGTCAGTTGCACCGGGTCGACCACGGTGCCGAGCGACTTGCTGAGCTTGCGGCCGTTCGCGGTGAGGAAGTCGTGCACGAGGATCTCGGTCGGCAGCGGCAGCCCTGCCGACAGCAACATGGCAGGCCAGTAGATCGCGTGGAAGCGCAGGATGTCCTTGCCGACGACGTGCACCCGGCGGGTTTCGGCAGCGCCCTCGCCGCGCCACCAGGTGCGAAACGCGGGCGCGTCCGGGCCGTCGCCGTAGTCCAGCCCGGTGAGGTAGTTGCCGAGCGCGTCCCACCAGACGTACATCACCTGGCTCGGGTCCCCTGGCACCGGCACGCCCCAGCCGCGGGCCCTGGCCACCGACCGCGAGATCGAGAAGTCGGTCAGGCCGGCCTCGACGAAGGCCCGCATCTCGTTCGCGCGGACGGCGGGCTCGATCCGCAGCCGGCCACTGGCGTAGAGGTCGAGCAGTTGCTGCTGGTAGCGGGACAGCCGGAAGAACCAGTTCTCCTCGCTCACCAGTTGCGGCCGGGTCTCGTGCTGCGGACACAACCCGTCGGCGAGCTCGTCCTCGGCGTAGAACTGCTCGCAGCCCACGCAGTACAGCCCCTCGTAGTGCTTGCGATAGAGGTCGCCCGCGTCGGCGCAGGCACGCCACAGCCGCTCGGCGCCCGGGCGGTGGCGGGGGTCGCGGCTGGTGCGCAGGAAGTCGTCGTAGGACAGGTCGAGCACCTCGCGCTGCCGTTCGAACGCGGTGGCGTGGGCGTCCACGAAGTCCTGGGTGGGTACGCCTGCGCGCTCGGCGGCCTGGACGTTCTTGAGCGCGTTGTCGTCGGTCCCGGACTGGAAGCGCACCTGGTCACCGCGCAGGCGGCGGTGCCGCGCGAGGACGTCGGCCTGGACGAGTTCGAGGGCGAACCCGAGGTGGGGATCGGCGTTGACGTACGGGATCGAGGTGGTGACGTAGAACCGCCTCGGCCGGTGCGGGTCGTTCGACGGCGGCGGGGCCGGCTGGGCCGGTAAGGTCGGGCGGGCGGACATCGGGCGGGTTCCCTTCGTCTGCTCGCGAGGGAGGCCCGGTCCTGACATGCAAGAAGGCCCGCTCTCGCGAGGGGCCTTCGGCAGTGGATACGGCACGGAAGCGACCCCTAGCGGGGCCGCATCATCTCCTGGTGCCGGAACGTCATGCCGGAAGCTTACCCGCTGGGACGCGTCCCAGGCCCGGCACCGGGCAGGTCAGCTCGACGGAACCGCCGGCACGGCGATGTCGGGGAACCAGCGGGCGAGCTCGACGGCCACCCCGTGGTCCTCCTGCAGCGCGGTCACGTGGTCGGCGACCCGCTGGATCTCGATCGCGGCGTTGCCCATCGCCACCCCGCGCCCGGCCCACGACAGCATCTCGGCGTCGTTGTCGCCGTCGCCGATCGCCAGGATGTCCTCCCGGTCGACGCCGAGGCGCTCGGCGACCTTGGCCAGCCCGGTGGCCTTGCTGACGCCTTCGGGGGCGAGGTCGAGCCAGGCGGTGTAGCCGATGTAGTAGGCGACCCCGTGCAGGCCCACCCGGTCGATGATGTCCAGGAACTGCTCGGCCTCGATGGTGGGCTCGCGCAGGATGACGCGGGTGGCGGGCTCGGCGACCAGCTGGGCGATCGACTGCACCTCGATCTCCCCGGTCAGCTCACCCTGGGGAAAGTGCGCGTTGACGCGGTAGCCGACGCCCAACTCCTCCACGGCCACGAGCACGCCGGGCAGCCGGGAGAGCAGCATCCGCACCACCGGCTCGGGGTCGAACGTCACCACGTCGACGAGCTCGACCCCGCGGCCGTCGACCGAGCCGTCGTGGGTGAGCGCCGCCCCTTCCGGGTGCAGGCGTACGGTCACCGCGCCGTTGCTGCACACGAGGTACGGCGTCGGCAGGTCGAAGTGCTGCGCCAGCGGGCGGGTGGCCGTCAGCCCGCGCCCGGTGGCGAGCACCACGTGCGCACCGGCCCGCACCACCTGGCGTACGGCGGCGTCCACCACCGGAGACAGCTGGTTCCTCGCGTCGACGAGCGTTCCGTCGATGTCGAGCGCCACCAGGCGGGGGCGCCAGCTCTCGGCGATCCGATCAGGCGAGGTCGTCGAGTGAGCTGTCACGTGCGCGGCTCCAGCAGAGCCCGGCCGCCGAGGAAGGGCTGCAGCGCCTTCGGCACCCGGACCGAGCCGTCGGCCTGCTGGTGGTTTTCCAGCACCGCGACGATGGCCCGGGCGATCGCGACCAGGGTGCCGTTCAGCGTCGCCACCGGGCGTACGCCGTCGGCGTCGCGGAACCGCACCCCCAGCCGGCGGGCCTGGAACTCTGTGCAGTTGGACGTCGAGGTGACCTCGCGGTAGCGGCCCTGGGTGGGGATCCACGCCTCGATGTCGTACTTGCGCGCCGCGCTGGCGCCGAGGTCTCCGGCCGCGGTGTCGATCACGCGGTAGGGAATCTCCAGCCGGTCCCAGAACTCCCGCTCCCAGGCGAGGAACCGCTGGTGCTCCTCACGCGCCTGGTCCGGGTGGCAGAACGAGAACATCTCCACCTTGTCGAACCAGTGCACCCGGATGATGCCGCGGGTGTCCTTGCCGTAGGACCCGGCCTCGCGCCGGAACGCCGGGCTGGTGCCGGCATACCGCAGCGGCAGCGCGTCGGCGTCCAGGATCTCGTCCGAGTGGTAGGCGGCGAGGGGCACCTCGGCCGTGCCGACGAGGTAGAGGTCGTCCTGTTCGAGGTGGTAGACGTCGTCGGCGGCCTGACCGAGGAAGCCGGTGCCCTCCATCGCCCGCGGCTTCACCAGCGACGGCGGGATCATCGGGGTGAAGCCGTACGCCATCGCCTGGTCGACGGCCATGTTGATCAGCGCCATCTCCAGCAGCGCGCCCACTCCGGTCAGGTAGTAGAACCGAGCGCCCGAGACCTTGGCGCCGCGTTCGATGTCGATCGCGGCGAGCAGCTGCCCGAGCTCGACGTGGTCGCGCGGCTCGAACCCCTCGGCGGCGAAGTCGCGGGGGTTGCCGGCCTCCTCGAGTACGACGTAGTCGTCCTCGCCGCCCGGCGGGACGTCGTCCTCGACGAGGTTGTCCAGCTCCAGCATCAGCCGCTGGAACTCCCGCTCGCCCTCGGCCTGCTCCGCCTCGGCCGCCTTCACCTGGGCCGACAGCTCCCGGGTGCGGGTCAGCAGGGCCTGCTTCTCCTCGCCCTGGGCGCGTGCGACCTGCTTGCCGAGGGACTTCTGCTCGGACCGAACCTGCTCGTACGAGGCGATCGAGGACCGGCGCCGCTCGTCGGCGGCGAGCAGTTGGTCGACGAGCTCGACCGGGGCGCCGCGACGCCGCTGGCTGGCGCGCACCCGGTCGGGGTCTTCTCGGAGCAGTTTGGGGTCGATCACGGCATCGAGGGTACGCGGGTGGACCGTCGACCCCGCCACCGGTTTACCTGGTAAGGCCCTGGCCGGACCAGGCAAGACTCCGTTCCGGAGCCGGACGGGTACCGCTCCGTGTCCGGCAGGGCGGCGCGCGCCCCCGGAGCGGAGCCCGGCGAGGACGCGCCGGGGCGCCGGACACCCCCGTGGTCTGCGAACGGGCCGATCCCGGGGTAGACATGCTTTCCGTGAGTAGCAAGACGGGAGCCAAGGACCGTCGGCGGCGCCGCCGACGCGGTGTGAAGGCACCCGTGCCCGCCGCTCCGAAGGTCGCGACGGCGCCGAAGAACGGCCCGCCCGGCGCCGACCGCACCGACCCGCGGTACGCCGATGCACCCGAACCGGCTCCCGGCCACGCCGGGCAGGACGGAGCAGGCGGGGACGGTGCAGAGCGGACCGGTTCGGAACAGAACGAATCCCAGCGGAACGAATCCCGGCGGAACGAGTCGGAGCGGAACGGATCGGCCGGGACCACACCGGACCGGCCGGAGCCGGAAGCAACGGGAATCGCGCCGGCCACCACCGAGCAGCCCCCCGACAACCACCGCGCCGACCGGCCGGGCAGGACCGGCCGTTCCGCCCAGCAACGTACCGCCCGGGCCGCACGGCAGCGGGCGGCGCGCAGCCGGGCGGTCGAGCGCCGGGCGATGTTCGCGACGCTGGCCAGCAGCGCCGGGTTCGCCGTACTCCTCGTGCTGGTCGCCATCCAGTGGGCGCCGCTGGTCGGCATGGACCGCTCGGTGGCCACCTGGTGGACGACCGTGGTGACGCCGGGCTCCTGGCTCGCCGACTTCTTCGTCGCGGTGCAGGCGATCAGCCAGCCCTGGGTGCTACGGGCCGCCGCGGTGGTGGTGGCGGCGTTCGTGATCAGGGCCGGCTACCGCAGGCTCGGGTTGTGGCTGATCGGGGCGGTGACGGTCGGCACGCTGCTCGAGTGGTTCATCAAGGCGCTGGTCGCGCGGCCACGGCCACCGGTGGCGCGACCGGTCTCGGAGCCGCACGGTTACTCCTTCCCGTCCGGACATGCGCTGATGTCGTCCCTCGTGGCGGTGGCGCTGGTGATCGTCGCACTCCGCCTCCGGGTCCGTACGCGCGGCAAGGTCGCGGCGATCGCCGCGGCCGGCGGGACGATTCTGCTGGTCGGACTGGATCGCGTAGCCCTGTCCGTGCACTACGTTTCAGACGTGCTAGCCGCCTGGATACTCGCGCCCGCCCTGCTCGGAGCCACCGTTCTCGCCTTCGGACTGGGCCGCCCCCGCGACCCGTCAGGCGATCACGAGCCCGAACGCCCTCGCCGCCGCGTCGCCGTGGTGCTCAACCCGTCGAAGGTCGACGACGCCACCGACTTCCGCAACCAGGTCGAACGCACGGCCCAGCGCGGCGGATGGGAGCCGCCGGAGTGGTTCGAGACCAGCGTGGACGACCCGGGCCACGCGATGACCAAGGCCGCGCTCGCCGCCGAGGTCGACCTGGTGATCGCCGCGGGCGGCGACGGCACGGTCCGGGTGGTCTGCTCCGAACTCGCCGACAGCGGCGTACCGGTCGGGATCGTGCCCGCCGGCACCGGCAACCTGCTGGTCCGCAACCTCGGCCTCCCGCTGGACCTGCGGGAGGCGATCGAGGTGGCGTTCACCGGCTCCGACCGGCGGCTCGACCTCGTTCGGGTCGAGGGGGACAGCCTGGAGACCGACCGGTTCGCGGTGATGGCCGGGCTCGGGCTGGACGCGGCCGTGGTGGGCGAGGCGCCGGCCAAGCTGAAGCGGCGGGTCGGCTGGGCTGCGTACGCGGTGTCGATCGTGCGCAACCTGTCGTTCCCCGCGCTGCGGGTGGACATCGCCGTCGACGACGAGCCGCCGGTACGCCGGTACGCACGTACCGTCCTGGTGGGCAACGTCGGCACCCTGCACGGCGGACTCGAACTCCTGCCCGAGGCCGAGCCGGACGACGGGATGCTGGACGTGGTGGCGGTGGCGCCGCGCCGGCTGACCGAGTGGCCGCACGTGGCGTGGCGGGTGGCCCGGCGGTCGAAGGAACAGGACGAACGCCTGCACACCTGGCGTGGCCGCCGGGTCGTCGTGACCGCCGCGGAGGAGGTCCCCCGCCAGCTCGACGGTGACGTGATCGAGTCCGGGCGCGAGCTGCGGTGTGAGATCGAGCCGGGCGTCCTGCTGATCCGGATGCCGAGTACGGAGCGCCGCAACTAGCTCCGCCCATCGAGGCGGCCCGCCCTATGCGGGCCCCTCGTCGGCGGGCCCCTCGTCGCCGGGTCGCTCGTCGAAGGCGGCCTCCACGACGTACGCCGCCAGCTGGTCGGGTTCGGCGAGCACGGCCGCGACGGCGTACCGCAGGTCCCACCGGCCGCCCGCCCAGGCCAGCGCCCGGGCCAGCCCCGCACCGGTGGCCGCGTGCGGGCGGCCGTCGTCGTCCACCCACCACTCCACCGACTGCCCGTCGACGTGCAGGTCGTCATACTCCCACCAGCTCGTGGGCACCTCCGGCAGCAGCAGGCGGACCGCCTCCGGCACCTGGCGTTCCCCGCCGTCACCCGCCGGCTCACCGCCGACCTCACCGGCGGCGAGCTCGGAGGCCAGCGGCAGGTCGAGGAGCTCGGCCAGGTTGTCCGCGGCCTCGCCGGTCGCGACGACCTGCTCGCCCAGGTCGGTGCGCTGCGCCCACATGGGTGCGTCCACGACCACCGCGTCGTCGGCGTCGACCACCCGCGTCTCCCGGCCGGCCAGGACGCGGACGCGCTCCGGCGCGGAGTCCGAGCCCAGCAGCTGCGGGTCGAGGGAGCCGAGCTGCGCCCACAGTCGCACCATCGTCGGCGCGTCCACGACCAGTGCGGGGTCGGCGAGCCGGTGCAGGATCCGGCGCAGGCCGTCGCTGTCCAGGTCGTCGGCGGTGCGGACCAGGCCGATCGCCAGCCGGGCCGCCGGGTCGAACGCCGCCAGCCAGGCCGGGGCCGGGCGGGCCAGCGCGGCGATCGCGGGTTCGGCGTCGGGGTCGGCGTACGCGGGGATCGGCAGGCCGTCGACGTGGACGTGCCGGCGGATCCACCAGGCGGTGTACGACGGGACGTCCACCGCGGGCAGCTCCGGCCGGCGGGGGTCACGCAGCCGCGCGGGGACGACCAGCGCCCGGCGCAGCGCCGGCTCGGCGACCAGCAGCACGAGGGCCCGCGGCCAGGCGTCCTCGCGTACGAAGTCGACGTCGCGCACCGCGAGGAACTCGCCCACCGTGCCGCCGCCGTCGCCCGCCTCGAGCTCGTCGGCGGCCTCGCTCGCCCAGCTCTCGATGTCGTCGAGTTCGGCGAGCTCGTCCGGCGGGGCGGTGAGGTCCACGTCGGAGGCGGTGACCAGGCCGAGCGTGCCGACCACGCCGGCCGCCTCCAGCACCTGCGGACCCCAGTGTTCGAACACCGCCCGGTCCAGCGGCGCGAGGTCCTCGGGGTCGAACAGCTCCTCCGCCCGCGAGCCGGGCAGGACGAGTGCGCTGGCGGGGGCCAACTCGCCGGTGTCGTCGGGCAGCGCGAGGTCGCCGAGCCAGGGCAGGTCGCCTGGCTGCAGCTCACCGGCGCGCACCGCGGCGGCGACCAGGGCGAGCACGGCGTCGGCGACCTCGGCGGGCTCGTCGGCGTCCGGGGAGTCCTGGACCGCCGCCCGGACCGCACCGTCGTCGAGGATGCTTCGGGGGCCGGCAGGTGTCGCGCCGAGGCGTTCGAGGGTGTCGAACGCGGGCTCGGCCGCGGCCAGCTGGTGGATCAGCCGCAGGCCGTACGACGCGAGGACGCCGGTCGTCTCCTCCGGCAGGTCGGCGCCTCCGGGCAGCAGCAGGCCGCGGGCGCCGCGGGCGACCCGGCCGTCGGCGAGCGGGATCGGCAGCGCGCCCAGCGCCTCCCGGCGTTCGGGGTCGGCGGCGGCACCGGCGAGGGCGACGTACAGGTCGTGCCACCAGTCCGGCGGATGCGCGTCGGCCACCGCGCCGAGTTCGTCCACCAGGTCGGCCAGCGGGAGCCGGCGTACGCCGAGCGCGTCGAGGGCGGAGCCGTGCCGGGGGTCGGGGGCGACCAGCCCGCCGACCACGGACGCCAGGGTGCGTACGAGCACCGGGTCGGCGTTGTCGACGACGACCGCCTCCCGCGGGCGGAGCAGGAGGTACGGGTCCTCCGCCGAGGGCAGCAGCGGCGTGGCCGGGAGCCGGTGGGCGATGGCGGCGCGCAGGGCGCCGTCGAGGCGGCCCGCCGGAAGGCCGAGGGGCACGAGGTCGAGGGCGTCAGTGCCCCCGCCGGAGCCCCCGTCGGTTCCGGCCTCGGCGCGGGTGCGGGCGAGTTCGGCGTACGCCGTGGCCGCCTCCTCCACCAGCCGGTCGGTGAGCGGACCGGGCGCGACGTGCCGGCGGGTCGGGTCGAGCGGGAACGACGCCAGCAGCAGGGCCGGCAACGACATCGGCTCGTCGGTCGGCGTGGGCGCGTGCACGACCCGTGGCAGCGCCGAGGTGGCGGACCCGGTGCCCCCGAGCGGGTCCACCGGCGCGGCGTCGCGGGGTATCGCCCACAGGACCGACCAGTACGGGCGGTCGCGCTCCTCGGTCGGCCGGTCCGCGAGCAGCGTGGCGCGTTCGGCGTTCGTCCAGGTCCCGCCGGCTCGTACGGTGTGCCAGCGCGCGGCGGCGTCGGACAGCACGCGTACGGGAGCGGTGCCGGTGTCGATCTCGATCCGGTCCAGGCGGGGCAGGGCCAGCAGCAGGGTGTCGTCGACCTCCGCCAGCAACTCGCGTACCAACTCCGCCGCGGCCTCGTCGCGCAGCGGCAGCACCACGGCCGTGTCGAAGCCCTCCGGCGGCTCGCCCTCCGCGGGGAACGGCAACCGCAGCGCCGGCACCTGGCCCCCGCGCCGGCGTACCTCCGTGTCCAGGCCGGGCGCCTCCCGCGCGGCCTCGGCGACCAGCGCGGCGGTGTCGGCGCGGGAGAACCGCACCCCGCCGGAGCGGGACAGGACGACCGGCTCGTCGGTGACCGCGAGCACGGCCGCGAACCCGACCCCGAACCGGCCGACGGCCGACTCGATCGGCTCGGTCGGCTCTGACAGGTCGCCCGGCCGGGTCGGCCCGGCCGGCTCGGACGGTTCGTCGCGCTTGGCGGAGGCCCGCAGGGTCGCCAGCGACTGCACCCCGTCGGAGGTCAGCCCGGCGCCGGTGTTCTCCACCACGAGGACCGGGCCGCCGGACGCCGACCACGCCGGCGCGTCGTCGCGCAACGTGAACCGGACGACGCCGGGCACACCCGCGCGGGCGGCCGCGTCCGCGGCGTTCTGCGCGAGCTCGACGACCAGCCGGTCGCGGTAACCGCCGAGCGCGAGGTCCTCCTCGGCGTTGGCGTCCTCCCGGAAACGCGCCGGTGACGCCGACCAACCGGCCAGCACCCGGTCGCGGATCTGCCCTGTCGTAAACGGATCGCTCACCGTAGGCATTATCGACCCGCTCGGACCTGCCTGTGGCCGGGGCCTGCGGGCAGGCCGGAAGGAATTGACCCAACCCCGGCGGCGTGATCGAGGATCAGGGGTCCACCGGGGGAATTCGATCGACGACACACCCGCTTCGGACGGGTTTCGTGCGGCTGGGGCGTGTCCTAGGGTTGGGCTCGCCGCGACTGGCGCGGATGGATCCGACCATCGGGGAGCGGCGACCCGGCCCTGTGTTCTTCGTGGGCCTGGACCGGCCTCGACCGCCTGGGGGCCTCGGTCCGCAGCATCCACCTGCGACCGAGGGAGACCCCCGATGAAGCTGCGGTACGGCATGAATCCCCATCTGCCCGCGTCCGTGACGCCCGTACGCCCCGGCGAGTGGCCGCTCGAGGTGATCAACGGCACGCCGTCGTACCTCAACCTGCTGGACGCCCTGGCCGGCTGGCGGCTGGTCGCGGAGGCTGCCGACCTGTTCGGCCGGCCCGCCGCCGCGTCCATCAAGCACCTGTCCCCGGCCGGTGCCGCGCTCGACGGCTCGGTGGACGAGGTGGCGGCGACCACCTTCGGCGTGGACGCTGCCGAGCTGAGTCCGGTCGCGCGGGCCTACGTACGTGCTCGCGACACCGACCCGCAGTCGTCGTACGGCGACGTCGTCGCGGTGTCCGCGCCCGTCGACGTGACCCTCGCCCGGCTGTTGCGCCGCAAGGTGTCGGACGCGATCATCGCCCCGGCGTACGAGCAAGGCGCGGTTGACATCCTGGCGGCCAAGAAGAGCGGGCGTTTCCTCGTCCTGCGGATGGATCCGGCGTACGAACCGCCCGAGGAGGAGGTCCGCGAGGTCCACGGCCTGCGCCTGGCCCAGCCCGTTGACAAGCTGCGGTTGACACCCGACCTGGTACGCGTGGACACGACGGGGCACCCGCTGCCGGCACCCGCCGTCGAGGACCTGCTGTTCGGACAGGTCGTACTCCGGCACACCCAGTCGAACTCCGTCGTCTACGTCCGCGCGGGCACGACCCTCGGCGTGGGTGCCGGTCAGCAGTCCCGCATCGCCTGCACCCGATCGCCGGGGCGAAGGCCGACGCCTGGTGGGAGCTCCGGCAGGAGCCGCCCCGCGACGTCGCGTTCGGTTCGGACGCGATGGTGAACTTCCGCGACAACGTGGACGAGGCGGCCCGGCACGGCGTTCGGTGGTTCGCCGAGCCGGGCGGTTCGATCCGTGACGACGAGGTGGCGCGGGCCTGCCACGAGCACGGGATCAGCCTCGTCCGGACCGGAGTGCGCCTCTTCCGGCACTGACGCCTCACGGGTTCCCTCGGGCCGGATCAGCTGCGCGCGAGTACGGCGCGCAGCGTCCGCCCGAGCTCGGCCCGGGCATCCTCGTCGGCGGGCGCCGCGGCCGACCGCCAGGCGACTACGCCGTCCGGGCGGACCAGCACCGCGCCGGCGGCACCGATCCCGTGCCGTGCCGGACCGTCGGCCGAGGTCAGATCGGCGCCGAAACGGTACGCCCGCACCGGTACGCCCAGGTCAGCCGCCACCGACTCCCCCGCGTCGGCCCACGCCTGCCCGGCCGGCCCGGCGAGCAGCACGAACTCCCGTCCGTACAGGTCGAGCGTGGAGATCTCCGCCCCGGCGCGCCCGACCACGACGTGCGGCGCCCGGGTCCCGGGCTGACCGGCGAGCGCGCCCTGTGGCAACGGTGACGCGTCCTCGCCGGCACCGACCACCGCGGCGGAGCGGTACTGGTACCCCATCGCCACCGCGGAGTACTCCACCATCTCCACGTCCGCGTCGGGCCCCATCCGGTTCCCGAACCGCGCGTACGCCTGCTCCATGGTGAGGCGCCCGGTGGGATGGCGTTCGTCGTGATAGGTGTCCAGCAGCGCCGGACCGGCCTGCCCGGCCAGCACGGCGGCCAGCTTCCAGGCGAGGTTGTGCGCGTCCTGCACGCCGGTGTTGCCGTTCAGCCCGCCGGTCGGGGGCATCAGGTGCGCGGCGTCGCCGACCAGGAAGACCCGGCCGGAGCGGTAGCTCCGGGCGAGCTGCACGCCGATGCCGAACCCGAACACCTTGCGTTCGGTGCCGGGAATCTGCGGAAGCAAGGTCACCTTGACATCGGGCAGACCCGCGGCGGCGCGCACCATCGCGACGACCCGCTCGTCGGTGAAGTCCTCCGGGCCTTCGCGCTCCGGGGAGTAGCCGGTCCCGAACACCCACCGCTGCCCCAGGTCGTCGTGCACCATCAGGATCGTGAACGGCTGCGGCCGCTGGAGGTAGGCGATGGACACCTCGCGGCCACGCGTCGCCGGGGTGAGGTCGGTCTCGACGATGGCGGTGATGGTGTGGAACAACGCACCCGGCCCGTCGACCTCGATGCCGAGGGCCGTCCGCACCGGGCTGGTCCACCCGTCCGCGGCGACGAGGTAGTCGGCGCGCAGCACCGTCTCCGCGCCGGAGGTCAGGTCCCGCAGCCTGGCCGTCACCCCGTCCGCGTCCTGGTCGAAGCCGGTGACCTCGGTGGCGAACCGCACGTCGGCGCCCAGCTCCCGGGCCCGGGCCCGCAGCAACAGCTCCAGCTGGTCCTGGTCGATCGGGCCCTGGCCGCAGGGGCTCGCGGCCTCGGGGCTCGCGTCACCCTCGCCCTCCACCGGGGCGTACTCCTCGTCGGCGAGCGTCTGCGCCCGCACCGGAATCCACTCGTACGTCTCGGCCCGGGCGTAGCTCGCCCGCAGGATCGCGTCCTCCAGCCCGGCCTGGCGGTAGAGCTCGACCGTACGCGGGCTCAGACCGCGCAGCCGGGGGTGCATGAGCAGGTCCGGGTGGCGTTCGGCGACGACCACCGGTACGCCGTGCCAAGCAAGGAAGACAGCGGTGGACAGGCCGGTAAGGGATCCGCCGACCACCAGGACGGACGTCCGGGCGGTGTCGGGGGTGGCGGCGTTGGCGGATGCGGCGGCGTTGGCCGATGCGGCGGCAGTGCTCGCGGTCATGGTCGTACTCCTCCGTGGGTTGTGCGTCCGTGGGTCCCTGGGTCATGGGGACGTACGCCAGGTTCATCCATTCGGTTGAATTTGTCAACTGAACGTTTGAAACAGTCATCCGCATGGTTGGCGACTGCTAGGATCCCGGCATGGCCGGCACGAGGAGGACACCCCCGAAGGCGACTCGGCAGCGCGACCCGGAACGCAGCCGCGATCGCATCCTCGAGGCGGCGCTCACGGAGTTCGCCGCCAAGGGCTACGCCGGAGCGCGGGTCAACGAGATCGCCGACCGCGCCGGCGTCAACAAGCAGCTGATCTCCTACTACTTCGGCGGGAAGGCCGGGCTGTACGACGCGCTGGTGGGCCGCTGGCAGGAGGTCGAAGGGGAGCTTCTCGCCGTTCAGGCCGACCTGTCGCTCGCCGAGCTGACCAGCGGATACGTCGCGCGGAGACCGCAGGAACGCGACTTCGCCCGGCTGCTCGCCTGGCAGGGCCTGACGACGGCGGCCACCGAGGCCAGAAGCCAGGCGGAGCCGGACGACGGGGAGACCGCCCGGGCCGCCGAGCACCGGACCACCCGGATGCCGGCCGCCGTCGCCGAGATCGAACGCCGCCAGCAGGCCGGCGAGCTCGCCGCGGACATCGACCCCCGAGCGTTCCTGCTGGCCTTCATGGCCGCGGCGAACGCCGTCACCACGCTCCCGCAGATGGCGCAGGCGATCTTCGGCACCGATCCGGACACCGAGGAGTTCGCCGAGGCCTACGCCGACCAGCTCGCCCGGATGATCCGCCGGCTCGCCGACCCGGACCGCTGACGCCGCAGGTCAGGTAGGTCCGACGGGTCAGCGCCAAGGGGCCGGAAGGTCGGTCTGCGGCTCGGCCGACGGCGCGGGATCGGACAGTTGTCGGTGGTCCCTGCCAAGGTGTTCTCGTGCCGGTACCGCGGCGTCCCACGCCCGCCGCGGTGCCGAGCACAAAGCCGAACACAGAGCCGAGCACAAGGCCGAGTCGCAGATGAGCACCACCAGAGCGCGCAGCTCGGCGCTCAGCCGCGGCCTGCCCGCACCCGCCCCAGCCAGTCCGCGGCGTCGTGGAAGTCGGCGTCGGCGGTGCCGATGCGCAGGCGGATCCGGGCGCCGTCCGCGCGCGGGTAGGAGCCGAGGAAACGCACCTCCGCGCACACCCGGCGCAGGCCCATCAGCGCCTCGCCGACCCGCGCCTCGCCGACGTGCCCCTCGCAGTCGATGGAGAAGTTGTACCGGCCGATGCCGTCACCGGTCGGTCGGGACTCGATCCGGGTGAGGTTGACCCCGCGTACGGCGAACTCGTCCAGGATCTCCAGCAGCGCGCCCGGGTGGTCGTCGCGGATGAACGCCACCAGCGACGTCTTGTCGGCACCGGTCATCGGCCCCGGCGCGGCCGGCCGGGTGGCCAGCACGAACCTCGTCACCGCGTCGGCGTTGTCCTCGATCTCGTTCGCGAGCACCTCGAGCCGGTACCGCTCACCGGCGATCCGGGGCGCCACCGCCGCGTCGAACTCCGAGCCCTCCTCGGCGACGGCGGCGGCCGCGGCGGCGGTGGACGAGGCCAGCGTCACCTCCGCCTGCGGCAGGTTGTCGGCCAGCCACCGCCGGCACTGCGCGGCGGCGTGCGGGTGGGTGCTGATCCGCTTGCAGTCGGCCAGCTGCGTGCCGGGCCGGGCCAGCAGCGCGAACGACACCGGCAGCAGGATCTCCCGGGTGATCATCAGGTGGCCGCCGGCGAGTTCGTCCAGGGTGACCGGGACGCCGCCCTCGACGGAGTTCTCGATGGGTACGACCGCACCGTCGGCCGCGCCGGAGCGTACGGCGTCCAGGGCGGCGGGGACGGTCGCACAGGGTTCCGGATCGACCTGGTCGATGTGGGGCAGGGTGCGCAGGGCCGCCTCGGTGAAGGTCCCGGCCGGGCCGAGATAGGCGTACCGGACTCGTGCGGCTTCGGTCACGCTCCGAGAGTAGACCGGCAGATCCGGCCGCCCGCGCCAGGCCCGGCAGCGAGACCCAAGAAGGTCGTACGCCCCAAGCCCGGGCGGGCTCAGGGGTCGGATCGCTCCAGCCTCCCGGCGACCCCGTCCAGGATGAGGTCGAGCCCGAACGAGAAGTCGGCGTCGGCCGCGGCCGCGTCGGTGGTGTCCGGCGCCGGGGCCTCGAACAGCCCCGAGGAGAACAGCTGGGCGGTCTGCGGAAAGCGCCCGGGCTCGACGAGACGTTCCAGCGCCCGGCCGTACGCCCGCTCGGCCTCCACCTGCCCCTGCCCCTCGGGCCTGCTCTCGGCGAACTCGCCCGACTGGCGTACCGACTGGGCGACGTAGCCGCTGACCAGCGACAGGATGCCCACCTTGGGCCCCCACTCCAGCGGGGTGCCGGACATGGCCGTCAGCGCGGCCTCCATCCAGGCGATCTGGTGCGGTCCAGCGGGCGGCCCGGAGGCCGGTATCCGGGTCAGCCACGGCCGGCGCCGGAACACCGCGCGCTGCGCGAACGCCCACGTACGCAGCCCTTCCCGCCAGTCCTTCGGATCGATGGTCGGCGGGGCACCCAGGGCGGAGTCGGCCATCAGGGCGAGCAACTCGTCCTTGGACCCGACGTGCCGGTAGAGCGACATCCCGGTGAAGCCGAGGTTCTTGCCGACCCGGGGAAGCGTCACGCCGGTCAGGCCCTCGCGGTCGGCGATCTCCACCGCCGCGGCGACCACCTGGTCGACGTCGAGAGCCGCGGGCCGCCCGAGGCGCGAGGGCTCGGGGATTCGCCACAGCCGGCGTAGCGGCGCCGGCACGCTCTCGTCGTCGCTCATGGCCCCCTCGTTCCCGTCCGGGAATGTGCCGGGAATGTGACCGCCATCCTGCCAGACAGATTTAGTTTCTCTCTGATAGTTTGTTGCTGCAACTTAGTTCTGGAAGCCACCGCAGGCCCGACCTCAGGGGGACACCATCAACGTCGCCGTCGCACCACAGACCCGGAGAGGGCCGGTCCGGCCCACCGAACGCGCCCTCGCACCCGACCTGACCCGGGGCGCAATGCTGTTGATCATCGCCGTGGCGAACGTCGCCGGGGTCGTGTTCGCCGGTGAACCCGGCCTGGACACCACTCCGCACGGCGCCGAGCGCGTCCTCAACTTCTGGCTCTTCGACCTCGTGCACGCCCGCGGCTATCCCGTCTTCGCGGTGATGTTCGGCTACGGAGTCGTCCAGCTCGCGCGCCGCCAGGAGACCGCGGGCGCCACACCGGCGCAGGTCCGCTCGGTGCTGCTGCGCCGCAACGCCTGGCTCGTCGTCTTCGGGCTCGTGCACGCCACCCTGCTGTACTACGGCGACTTCCTCGGCGCCTACGGCATCGTCGGGATCCTGATGACGCTGCTGCTGTTGCGCCGCGGTGACAGGTTCCACCGGATCGCGCCGGCAATCTGGGCGCTGATGCTGGTGGAGGTCGTGGTCTTCACGGCCCTGGTGGCGAGCCGCCTCACCGGCGGCTCCAACGGCACGGCAGGGCTTGGGTCCAAGCACGTCGACTCCCTCGCCGCGACGGGGTACGCCGCGTCAGTGCTGGACCGGCTCGGCGAGTGGCCCCTGCACACGCTGACCGTCGTACCGTTCATCGTCATCACCTGGCTGGGCATGTGGGCCGCGCGCCGCCGCGTTCTCGAGGAGCCCGACCGCCACCGGAACCTGCTCGGGTGGACGGCCGTCCTCGGGCTGGGGATCGCCGTCGCCGGAGGTCTCCCGGCCGCGCTGATCGCCGCCGGCGGGCTGCACGTCGACGAGTCGACCGGGGGCCTGGCGCTCACCCTTCACGGCGTCAGCGGCATGTTCGCCGGACCGGGCTACGTGGCGCTCTTCGGGCTGGTCGCCGCGCGGGTGACCCGGCCGGGGCCGGTCGTCGGGGCCCTCTCCGCTCTGGGGCGGCGCTCGCTGTCGGGATACCTCGCCCAGTCGGTGGCCTGGCTCGTCCTGCTGGCGCCGTTCACCCTCGCGCTCGGCGGTCGGTTCGGCAGCCCCACCGTGACCGGCCTGGTCGTCGCGGTCGCCGTCTGGCTCGGGACAGTCGTGGCCGCCGACCGGCTCGACCGGCGCGGTCGGCCGGGCCCGGCGGAGTTCGTGCTGCGCCGGCTGACGTACGGACCTCGAGCCCAGGGCCGGTCGTAAGAAGCATCCGAAGGCGACCGGCTGGACTGGCCCGGGTTTGGCTCGGGATTGGTCCGGGATCGTCGGTCGTCTTCGGCCCGGCCACCCGGTCCGCATGCTCCTACGGTGAAACGCATGACGAACCAGCAGACCGGTACCTTCCAGCAGACCGGCACCTCCCCCAGCACCAGCGCCTCCCTCGCCCGGCGGCTCGGCCGTACCGACATCGAACCCAGCGCCCTCGGCCTGGGCTGCTGGGCGATCGGCGGGCCGTTCACGATGTTCGGCCAGCCCGACGGCTGGGGCGAGGTGAACGACGAGGAGTCGGTGCGCGCGATCCGCCGCGCGCTCGACCTCGGCGTGACCTTCTTCGACACCGCCGACGCGTACGGCACCGGGCACAGCGAACGCGTGCTCGGCCGGGCGCTCGGCGCCGACCGCGAACGGGTCGTGGTGGCCACGAAGTTCGGCTACACCTACGACGAGGAACGCCGCGACCTGACCGGCAGCGACACCTCACCGGCGTACGTCCGGCGTGCCTGCGAGGCGTCGCTGCGGCGCCTGGGCACCGACTACCTCGACCTGTACCAGCTCCACGTGGGCGACCTGCCGGTGAGCGAGGCGCTCGCCGTCATGGAGACGCTGGAGGACCTCGTGGCCGCCGGCACGATCCGGGCGTACGGCTGGAGCACCGACGACGCCGAACGCGCGGAGTTCTTCGCCTCCGGCACCAACTGCGCGGTGGTCCAGCACGACCTCAACCTGTTCCGCCCGGCCACCGACCTGCTCGCCACCTGCGCCCGGCACGATCTCACCAGCGTCGACCGGACCCCGCTGGCGATGGGCCTGCTCACCGGGAAGTACGGCGCGGGCTCCCAGCTTCCGGCCGACGACGTACGCACGGTCGCGACCTGGCAGCCGTGGTTCGACGGGGGCCGGCCGTCGCCCGCGCTGCTGGCGAAGCTGGACGGCGTACGCGAGATCCTGCGCAGCGGCGGCCGGAGTCTGGCACAGGGCGCGCTGGCCTGGATCTGGGGCAGCAGCGACCGGACGATCCCGATCCCCGGCTTCCGTACGGTCGCCCAGGTCGAGGACAACGCGGGCGCGCTGGCGCACGGTCCGCTCACGCCGGCGCAGGTCGCCGAGGTGAACGCCCTGCTGCGTGGCCCGGACGACGCGAGCGTGTGACGGCGGCGGGCGCCGGCCGGACGCGGGGCCGGCGTCAGGCCTGGGCGATGGCGTCGACGTGGGCGACGTTCGCCCGGTCGTCGGCCTCCTCGCTCGGCCGACCCTCGAACCACGCGTCCAGGATCTCGCCCAGCAGCGGCTCGGAGACCACCCGCAGGCTGAGGGCGAGGGCGTTCGCGTCGTTCCAGCGCCGGGCACCGGTGGCGGTGTAGGCGTCGGCGCACAGCGCGGCTCGCACACCCGGCACCTTGTTGGCGGCGATCGACGCGCCGGTACCCGTCCAGCAGCACACGACGGCCTGGTCGGCACGACCGTCGGCGACGTCGCGAGCCGCCGCCTCGCTGGCCCAGGCCCAGTCGTCGCGGTCGTCGCCGACGCCGGGGTTCAGCGCGCCGTGAGTCAGCACGTCGTGGCCGCGGCGGCGAAGGTCGGCGACCAGTGCGTCGGCGACACCGGCCGCCATGTCGGAAGACACCGAGATGCGCATGCGGGTGAACCTACTCCGCACGGCTCCCGAAACAACACGTCGGTGGGTCCGGGGGAAGCCCCCGGACCCACCGACACCTGCACAGCGGTTCGGCCGGGTTCGTTCCACGTGGAACGAACCTTCCGGCCGGACCCTGATCAAACTCCGGCGATCAGACCTCGCGCTCGGACCGGTCGCCCGACCACTCGAGGTGGAACGAACCTTCGGCGTCGGTCCGGTGGTAGGTGTGCGCACCGAACAGGTCGCGCAGCCCCTGCAGCAGGGCCGCCGGCAGCCGGTCGCGGCGCAGCGCGTCGAAGTAGGACAGCGCGGCACCGAAACCGGGCACCGGGACACCGGCGGCGGCCGCGGTCGCGACCACCCGGCGCCAGGCCTCCTGGCCCTCGTTGACCGTACGCGCGAAGTACGGGTCGACCAGCAGCGACGGCAGGTCGGGCGTCTTCTCGTACGCCTCCCGGATCCGGTCCAGGAACCGCGCCCGGATGATGCAGCCACCGCGCCAGATGGTGGCCATCGCGCCGAGGTCGATGTTCCAGTCGTAGGCCTCCGCGCCGGCCCGGATCATGTCGAAGCCCTGCGCGTAGGCGACCACCTTGGACGCGTACAGCGCGCGGCGTACGTCCTCGACGAACTGGTCGGGGTTGTCGACGGCCACCTTCTCCGACGGCCCGTCGAGCACGCCCCGGGCCGCGTTGCGCTGCTCGGCGTGGCCGGACACCGAGCGCGCGAAGACCGCCTCGGCGATCCCGGACACCGGGGTGCCGAGGTCGAGCGCGATCTGCACCGTCCAGCGGCCGGTGCCCTTCTGCTCGGTCTGGTCGAGCACCTTGTCGATGAACGCGCCGTCGCCGCCGCGCGGGTCCTTCGCGGCGAGGACCTCGGCGGTGATCTCGATCAGGAACGACTCCAGGTCGCCGGTGTTCCACGTACGGAAGATCTCGGCGAGCTCGTCCGGCGTCTTGCCCAGGACGGTGCGCAGCAGGTCGTACGACTCGCCGATCAGCTGCATGTCGGCGTACTCGATGCCGTTGTGCACCATCTTCACGAAGTGCCCGGCACCGTCGGCGCCGACGTGGGTGCAGCACGGCGTGCCGTCGACCTGGGCGGAGATGGACTCCAGGATCGGCCCGAGCGTCTTGTACGCCTCGGCGGTGCCGCCGGGCATGATGCTCGGGCCGTTCAGCGCGCCCTCCTCGCCGCCGGAGATGCCGGTGCCGACGAAGTGCAGGCCGCGCTCGCGCAAGGCCGACTCACGCCGGCGGCTGTCGATGAAGTGGGCGTTGCCGCCGTCGACCAGGATGTCGCCCGGCTCCAGCAGCTCGGCCAGCTGGTCGATGACCTCGTCGGTGCCGGCGCCGGCCTGGACCATGACGATGACCTTGCGCGGCCGCTTGAGGGAGCGCACCACGTCGGCTAGCGACTCGCAGGCGATGAAGTTGCCCTCGCCGCTGAACTCGGCGATCAGGGAGTCGGTGCGCTTGCGGGTGCGGTTGTGCACCGCGACCGTGTGGCCGTTCCGGGCGAGGTTGCGGGCCAGGTTGCGCCCCATGGTGGCCAGGCCGGTCACGGCGATGTCGGCCTTGTCCGGCGTTTCGGGCGTCTGCACGGACGCCTCCTTCTCGGACTGCTCCGGCTTCGCGGCCGTGCCGCCGGGCTCGGTCGTCGTTTCGGTCATGCCTTCGATCCTCTCGCTACGGGCGGCTCGATCCGCAGTCGGGTCGGTACCACGCCGGGTGGTTCGGGGAGTCGGAGCGGGCCGCGACCGGGAGTGATGCTCCCGAGGACGGTCGCCGCGTCCGCACCGGTGCAGGCCGGAACCGTTCCGGTCACCCCGTGGAAGGTGAGAAAGCCCAACAGGGCGAATGCATAGGCCTCCTTCCCGTCGGACGGGAGCCCCAGGTCGTCGATCGGCCGGATCCGCACGTCGGCACCGTCGGCACTGTCGGCGCCGGCGAGCTCCCGGATCCGGTGCATCAGCCTGCCGTTCCGGACCCCGCCGCCGGACACGATCAGCTCACCGACGCGGTGGGTGCCGCATTCGGTCGCCACCAGCCGGGCGGTCAGCTCGGTGACCGTGGCCACGATGTCGGCCGGCGAGAGGTCGGGTACGCCGAGCAGCGCGGCGTCGAGGTAGCCGCCGTGGAACAGCTCCTTGCCGGTCGACTTGGGCGGCGGACGGCGGAAGTACGGCTCGTCCAGCAGGGCGGCGAGCAGTTTCTCGCTCACCGAACCGGACGCCGCGATCTCCCCGTCGACGTCGTACGGCCGGTCGAAGTAGCGCCGGCAGGCGAGGTCGACGAGCGCGTTGGCCGGCCCCAGGTCGTACGCCAGTACGTCGCCGTCGGGCCGGACGAGCGTCAGGTTGGCGATGCCGCCGAGGTTGAGCGCCGCGCGCGCCGTCGGTCCCGGCGGCAGCAGCAGAACGTCGAGGATGCTGACCAGTGGCGCACCCTGCCCGCCGCGGGTGATGTCGCGGCTGCGCAGGTCGGAGACGACGGGAAGGCCGGTGCGTTCGGCGATCCAGGCGGGCTGGCCGAGCTGCAACGTGCCACGGGCCTGCCCGTCGTCGATCCAGTGGAACAGCGTCTGACCGTGGGACACCACCAGGTCGGCCCGGCCGCCGGCCAGCTCCTCGGCGCCACGCGCGGCCGCCTCGCCGAACGCCTGGCCGAGCACGGTGTCCAGCCGGCACACGTCCGCCATCGAGGTCTGTGCGGGAGGCAGGGTGGCGCCGATCAGGTCGCGGATGCCTGGGTCGAGGGGAAGCGCGAGCTCGCCGAGGGGGCGGAGCACGATCTCGGTCCCGTCGAAGGCGAGGTCCGCGGCCGCCACGTCGATTCCGTCGTACGACGTACCGGACATCAGGCCGACCACCCGGGTCACCGAACCCTGCCTCGGACCCTGCCCCGGCCCGGCTTCGTGGGTGTTCGGGCCGACGACCTGCGTGTCCGCCTGCACTCGCTGCCGCCTCCCGCCCCCGTGAACGCCGCTCGGTCTGTCCCGTCGGCACGACAGACTACGGCGACCTGGGCCACTGGCTCGCCCAGCGGCGGGAAGCGACTGGAAGCGGCCACCGGCGCGGCGCCGTACGACCCCTGGAAGCAGGCCTCGGATTCGCCTTGACTTATATAAGTCGATGGCAAATGATGGCGTCGTCGCTCCGGTGCTCCCGCGGGGCCGAGGACGGAGGGGACCGCCATGGCAGCACGCACCGACGTACGCACCGACGCCGGACTCGCCTCTCACCTGGCGGGGACGGACCCCGGCGAGGCCGGCTGGGACGCGGAGTTCGCCCGGGCCCTCGCCGTGCTGCGCGACCCGGGTGCGGCCGGCGCAGGGACGTTCTGAAGGATCGACCTGTGCACGCCTTCGACGTTCTCGGCGATCCCGTACGACGGCGCATCCTCGAACTCCTCGCCGACGGCGAGCAGTCCGCGGGGGCGATCGTGGAGACGATCCGGGCGGAGTTCGGGATCAGTCAGCCGGCGGTGTCCCAGCATCTGCGGGTGCTCCGCGAGAACGGCTTCGCGAACGTCCGGGCCGAGGGCACCCGTCGGTTGTACGCCGTCGACGCCGAGCCGCTGCGCGAGGTGGACGAGTGGCTGGAGCGTTACCGCCGGTTCTGGACGCAGCGACTGGACGCGCTCGGGACCGAGATCCGACGCGGCCGGCGCGGCCGGGGCGAGGGCTCAGACACCTGAGGCGTGTCAGTCGCCGCGGTCGGCGTACGCCTGAAGTGCCGCACCGAGCGCGCGTACCTCTGCCCGCAACTCGGCCGGACGGCGCACCTCGAACGGCCAGCCGAGCCCGGCCAGCATCAGCGCGGCGCCGTCGAGGCGTTCGGCCCGCATGGTCAGCACGACGCCGCCATCCACCTCCGCGAGCGTGGCCAGCGTCGCGGGGACCCGCCGGCGTACGTCGGCCAGCGGAGCGTCCAGGACCACCTCGACCTCGTGCGCCCACGGAACCCCCGCCAGCGACTCGCTCACCCGGGCGACCGGATCGAAGCCGGCCGGTGGTTCGAAGCCGGTGTCGGTCGGGGTGACCGCGACGATCCGGTCCACCCGGAAGGTCCGCACCTCGTCGCGCCGATGGTCGTGACCGGTGACGTACCACCTGCCCCGGTCGACCACCAGGCCGTAGGGGTCGAGGTCGCGCTCCGACCGCTCGCCGGCACGACCGGCGTAGACCAGGTGCACCCGCCGCCGGCGCCGCGCGGCGGACGCGAGCGTGAGAACCACCTCGGTCGGCGGCACCTCGCCGGTCCGGGGCGGCCGGGTCAGGCCGAGGGTCTCCTGGACGGCGGTCACCCGGTCGCGCACCGCGTCGGGCAGGACGCGGGAGATCTTGGCCAGCGCGCTCTCGGTCGCGGTCGCCGTCGTGCTGGTGGCGAGTCCAGCGGCGCGCGCCGCGACCAGCCCGAGGACGACGGCGGTGGCCTCGTCGTCGGTGAACATCAGCGGGGGAAGTTTGTAGCCCGGACGCAGGCGGTAGCCGCCGTAGCGGCCGCGCTCCGCCTCCACGGGCACGCCGAACTCCGTCAGCCGGGTGGCGTACCGGCGCACGGTGCGCTGGTCTACGCCCAGCCGGTCGGCGAGTTCGGCGCCGCCGAGCCGGTGGTGGGCCTGCAGGAGTTCGAGCAGGGCCAGCACCCGGGTCGTGGGGTGCGGCCGGTCGGCGGACGACGGGTTCGGCGACATGTTCTCCAGGATGCCGCGCAATGCGGGCGGGTTCGGTCCGGATTCGGTTCTACGGTACTGCCGTGGGTCGGGCCGGGGTCACTCCCGATCCCCGATCCGAACAGCCGCCGTTTCTCCGCTTTCGCTGCTTCTCCGCTCTTCGGAGCGTTCCCGGAAGGATCCACCGATGGCCACGTACGTACTCGTCGCCGGCAACTGGCTCGGCGCCTGGGCCTGGACCGACGTCACCGCGCGCCTGCGCGCCGCCGGCCACGACGTCCACCCCGTCACGCTCACCGGTCTGGGCGACCGGGTGCACCTCGCGTCCCGGGAGGTCGACCTGGACACCCACATCGCCGACGTCGTGCACACGATCGAGTACGCCGACCTGCACGAGGTGATCCTGGTCGGCCACAGCTACGGCGGCTTCCCGGTCACCGGCGCGGCCGATCGGGTACCGGACCGGCTCGCACGCCTGGTCTACGTCGAGAGCGGGCCGCTGCCCAGCGGCACCTCCCAGCTGGACATGACCGGCCCGGAGGAGCGCGAGGCGACGTTGCGGCGGCTGAAGGAACGCGAGGACGGGTGGCTCCTTCCGCCACCGTCGCCGGCCGAGCTGGCTTCCGGCGTACCGGTGTACGCCGGTCTCGACGAGACCGCCCGGGCGTCGTTCACCGCCCGGGCGGTCCCGCAGCCGCTCAACGCCAACGCCCAGCCGCTCCGTCTCGCCGACGACGGCCGGTGCGACGGCCTGCCGCACACCCTGGTCACGTGCATGTTTCCCGTGGAACAGGTACGGGCGATGGTCGCCGAGGGCCATCCGTACTTCGCCGGGTTCGCCGGCAAGGAGTGGACCTACGTCGAGGTACCGACCGGGCACTGGCCGATGCTGTCCGAACCGGAGCGGCTGGCCCACGCGCTCGCCGACCTCGGCCGAGCAGGCTGAGCGGCTGAGCGGCTGCGCGCCGAAACTCCCCCGTCGCCGGAGGTGGGCTACTTCGAGGCGGCCGGGCCGGTCGAGGTGTTCGAGGCGCCGGCGAACGAGCCGTACCGGTCGCCGACCGCGGGCGGCAGCGCGTCCAGCTCGGCCAGCACGTCGGCCGGCAGCTCCAGGTCTCCGGCGGCGGCGTTCTCCTCGAGGTAGCGCAACCGCTTGGTGCCGGGGATGGGAACGACGTAGCGCCCCTGCGCGACCACCCACGCGAGGGCGACCTGGCCGGGGGCGACGCCGACGCGTTCGGCCACCGCGCGGACCTTCGTCACCAGCGCCTGGTTGGCGTCGAACGCCTCACCCTGGAAGCGCGGCAGCTGCCGGCGCATGTCGCCCTCGGGCAGGTCGGCCGCCGAGGTGATCGCGCCGGTGAGGAACCCACGCCCGAGCGGGGAGAACGGCAGGAACGCGATCCCCTGCTCCTCGGTGTAGGGCACGACGTCGTCGAGCTGGCCACGGGTCCACAGGGACAGCTCGGACTGGACGCTGGCCACCGGGTGGATCGCCTGCGCCTCCTTGATCTCGGCCAGCGTCGCCTCGGACAGTCCGATCGCCCGGACCTTGCCCTGCTTCACGAGTTCGGCCAGGGCACCCCAGCTCTCCGCCAGCGGGACGGCCGGGTCGACACGGTGCAGCTGGTAGAGGTCGAGATGGTCCACGCCCAGGCGGGCGAGGCTGCCCTCGATCGCGCCGCGGATGTACTCCGGCCGGGCGTTGCGGTGGAGCTGACGCGCGCCGTCCGGGATCAGCCCGACCTTGGTGGCGAGGACCGCCTGGTCGCGCCGGTCGCGCAGGGCTCGGCCGACGAGCTGCTCGTTGGAGTAGGGGCCGTACGCGTCGGCGGTGTCGATCAGCGTGACGCCGAGGTCGAGCGCGCGGTGGATCACCTTGATCGAGGCGGCGTCGTCGCGGTCACCCTCGCCGTACGCCCAGGACATTCCCATGCAGCCCAGGCCGATCCGGCCGACCTGCGGACCTCCGGCTCCGAGCGTCGTCGTTCGCATCGTTCACTGACCCCTTCCATCACGTTCCGGCACGGCGGACCCACCCCTTCGAGCCTGCCAGACCGTCCGCGGGCCGCCCAGCGACAGTCCGCGCACAGGTTCGGGTGGCATCGGCGCGCCGGCGCTACTTGACCATCTCCGTCAAGTACCTTGACCGGGCACGTCAAGATACTTGACGGAACGCGTCAAGCAGTTGCCGTACGAGAGGAAGGAGCAGCCATGAGCGCGGCCGACCGGGAGCACCGCGCGCTTGCCGCGCACCTGCTGCAACTGCTGGAGCGGCGATTCTTCGACCCGGTGGAGATCCTGCTCGGCACCGGCCCGCACCTGGACGACCTCCGCGACCGCGCGGTCACCCAGGCGGCGGCGTGGGCGGACGACCTGCTCGACGACGACGAACGCCAGGCCGCCCACACGCTGGCCCGGCTGGTGGGCACGCTCTGGCCCGGCGACGAGATGTTCGACCCACCGGCCTCGTGGTGGCGAACTCCGCTGGGCCAGGTCGCCGTGCGCCGGGTCGGCCACCCGACGGCGGAGGCGGTGACGTACGCCGTGGCGGGCGCGATGCTCGGCGTCACCCGGCAGGGCGTGCACGACCTGCTCACCCGGGGCAAACTGGACCGCCATCCCGACGGCGGCGTCACCGTCGCGTCGGTCCGCGAACGCCTCCGCCTGCGTGCGGCCGCGTACCGAGGCTGGTGACCGTCAACCCGGCCTTGCCGACGTCAACGGTTCCCTGCCCCTTCATGCCCTGGCCGCCTCGGCACCGGGGATGCACGTCAAGCGGGCGTTGCTGTCAACTCGTCGTTGCGGCCTGCAGGGCGACGCCGCGCTCGTCGGTCTCGCCCGCGGCCCACGCGTCCACCCATTCGCTGACCAGGTGCAGCAGGAGCAGGTGCATCTCCTGCGTACGCGCGGTCGTGCTCGACGGGACCAGCAGGGACACGTCGGCGTGCTCGGCCGCCTTCCCGCCCGAGCCGGCGGCGAAGAGCACCGTCCGGGCACCCGCCTCGCGCGCGGCGGCCAGCCCGGCGACGACGTTCGCGGACATACCGCTGGTGGTGAACCCCGCGACCACGTCGCCTGGCCGGGCCAGCGCGGTGGCCTGCCGGGCGAACACGTCGTCGAAGCTGTAGTCGTTGCCGATGCAGGTCACCACGGACGGGTCGACGCTCAGCGCCACGGCGGGCAGCGGACGGCGTTCGCGCTTGTAGCGGCCGATCAGCTCCGCGGCAAGGTGCTGTGCGTCGGCGGCGCTGCCGCCGTTGCCGAACGTGTAGAGCCGTCCCCCGGCCGCGAACGTCGTACACAGCAACTCGCCGAGCTCACCGACCCGCGCCAGCAGGGGTTCGACCGCCCGCGCGGTGTCCACGTGGTCGGCCAACTGACGGGCCAGAAGGTCATGCATCACCGGAAACTCCCTCGTCGGTGGCCGGCTCGCTCGCGGGCTCGGTGGCAGGCTCGGTCGCGGCGAGCGGGTCCTCGAGCAGGTCGGTCTCCACGACCGGCCGGTCGGGATCGAACGGCACGAGGAACGATTTGATCTCGTGCGGGCCGAAGGTCGCGCTGACCGTACGCCCGGCCAAGCCGAGGTCCAGGCTCCACGTGGCCGGCACCCCGGCCGACTCGTACGCCCGGACGACCAGGGCGTCACCGTCCTCGGCGCGCTTCAGCACGGTCGTGACCACGGAGCCGCCGGCGCCGTCCGAGCCTCCACCCACACCCTCCACGGCGAACGACGCCGTCGCCGGCCGCGGGCCCGGGTGGAACGACTCGTACGCCGGCTGGGCGGGTTCGGCGAGCTCCGCCGCCAGCCGGACGACTCCGGCATCGCGCCAGTCACCCGCGTGCGGCACCAGGAGGTACCGGAACGTCTGCCGGCCCTGGTCCTGGTAGCTGTAGAGACCGTCAGGTTCAAGTTGACGCGGCTCGTGCCAGGCGTAGACCGGGCTGCGCGCCGCGGTGATGCCGATGTCGGCGCCGCTGACGTCGTAGGCCGACTTGGCGTCGTTGACGACGGTGAGCCCGGCCCGGGTGCCGTTCGCGAGGGTGCCGCTCACGTCCACCCAGGACTGGCCGGGTTCCTCCGCGCCGTCGGCGGGCCGGGTGAGGTGGCCGTACGGAATCTCGTACGTCGCGGAGGGTTCACGCAGGCCGACCGGGAACCGCAATTTCAGCAGCCGGAGCATCTCCTGCCAGTTCAGGTCGACCCGCACCTCCAGGTGCCGGGCGTCCGCACCGAGGATGATCTCCTCGACCAGCTTGGAGTTCCCGTACGTGCTCTCCACCCGGACGACGGTGCGTACCGGCCCGCTCTCCACGATCCGCGCCGACGTGCAGGTGAACGGCGTACCCGGGCCGGCATAGGACACCACGCGGTGACCCCAGGTGTCGGTGGGGTCCTCGGTGACCACGGTGTGCGGCGCGTCCACGCCGGCATCCCCGTCCAAGCCGGCCATCAGGTCGGCGCCGGTCTCCTTGTCCAGCAGGGTGAGCAGCCACCCGGTCGTCGGGTCGACCTCTGCCCGCAGGTGGGCGTTCTCCAGCACCGGCGCGGACGCGGCGTCGGTGACCGCCACCTCGGAGGCGCGATCGCCAACGGACACAGGCGCCTGCGCACCCGGCCGGATCCAGTACAGCCGATGTCCCAACGGGGGAAGGTCTGCCGGGAACGCCACCCGCTTCGGATTCGAGGTGGTGGCCAGTGCGCGGGTGGACTGGGACGGCACCGGCCGGCCCGTGTCGTCCTCCACCCACGGACGCTCGATGGCCAGGCCGAACTCGCACTCCACGTCGGCACGGACCCGCCACGGGTGCGGGTTGAACACCAGCACCGGCTGGGTGCCCTCACGGAACGGGATGTCGGTGTCGCGCGCCAGCGTCTGCAAGGCGAGGTTGACAGTACGCCGGGCGATGGACCGGGCCTCGCCGAGCTGGTCGCGGGCGTCGTCGTAGGCAGGCTCGATCGACGTACCGGGAAGGATGTCGTGGAACTGGTTGAACAGCACCTGCTTCCACGCGTGGGTGAGCGCCTCGTGCGGGTAGGGCGTACCGGCGACGGCCGAGGCCACGCTCGCCCAGCGTTCGGCCACCACCAGCGCGTGCTCGGCGGACCGCATCCACGCCTTGATGCCGGAGTGCGCGGCGTAGCAGCCGGCGGCATGGTGCTGGAGGTCGCCGCGCCACACGGGTAGCTCCACCCCGGAGGCGAGCACGTCCTCGACGTAGGCGGGCGGGCTGGACAGCCGGAGTTCGCCGTACGCGCCGAGCCGGTCCAGCCGGTGCACGCTGTCGATGTTGTCCTTGGTGGGCCCGCCGCCGTGGTTGCCGACGCCGTAGAAGACCATCGCCGTGCCGAGTCCGGGCGGGAGCTGGGCCATCGCCTTGTCGGTGTGGTAGGCGATGTCGGCGCGCGGGCTGCAGTACTCGTGCGGGATGCGGTAGGCCAGCACCCGGGACCCGTCGGCCGCCTCCCACCAGAACGGGTTGCCGGGCAGCTCCGCCTCGTGCGGGCCCGGACGCAGGAAGCAGTAGGCCTCCAGGCCCTGCTTGCGCAGGATCTGCGGGAGCGTCGCGTTGTGGCCGAACGGGTCGGCGTTCAGCCCGACCGTCGCGGAGACGCCGAACTTCTCCCGCAGGTAACGCTGGCCGAGCAGGCCCTGGCGTACGAACGACTCACCGGTGGGAACGTTGCAGTCGGGTTCGACCCACCAGCCACCGACGTTGACCCAGCGCCCGTCCGCGACCCGCTTGCGGATCTCCTCGAACAACGCGGGGTCGGCCTCCTCCACGAAGGCGAGCAACGCCACCTGGTCACAGGTGAAGACGAAGTCGGGGTACTCCGCCATCCGGTGGATCGCCGACCAGAACGTCGACCGCGCCTCCTGGAACCCCTCCGGCCACTGCCACAGCCACACCGGGTCGATGTGGGCGTTGCCGATCATGTGCAGGAGCCGCGCGGGGGCGGCCGCTGGTCGAGACATCGGTGGGTGACTCCCTCTGGGGCTGTCCTGGCCGTGCGGTCGCTGCGGCTGGCATCGTTCCCACACGAACGTAGAGGGGCTCCACGATCTACGTCAACGCGCCGACCGGACGCCCTCGGACCCCTTCACGGGCGTACGCCGACGGCCCAGCCGAGCGGTGGATCCGCGTACGATCAGCGGGCAGTCCAGCCGGGTGGTGCGCGGGCGACCGGGTTTGGCCATTCGGCTCAGCAGCAGCCGGGCGGCCCGGGCACCCAGCTCCACCGACGGCTGCGCGACGGTGGTGATGCCGGGGCTCACCATGCTCATCCAGGGCGAGTCGTCGAACGCCACGAACGACAGGTCGTCGGGGATGCGCAGGCCGAGCCTGGCCGACTGCCGCCAGACCGCCTCCGCCACCACGTTGTTGGCCGCGAACACCGCCGTCGGCGGACGCCGGCGCGACAGCAGCTCGCCCACCTTGTCCTCGATCTGGTCGGGGTCGAAGCCCACCGCCTCCACGCCGTCGGCCGGCACCTCCCTGCCCGCGGCCGCCCAGGCCTGGTGGTAGCCCTTGATCCGGCCGGCGCTCGTCGTCCACCCGGTCTCGTTGACCAGCAGGGCGATCCGCCGGTGGCCGAGCCCGAGCAGGTGCTCGGTGAGCTCGCGTGCGCCGGTGACGTTGTCGACCAGGACCGCGTCGCACTCGCCCCGGCAGAACTGCCGGTCGATCTCGACGAGGGGTACGCCGTGCCGGGCGACAAGCTGGCTGACCGCCGCAGACACCGGCGTGACCAGCACCCCGGCGACCCGCATCGCGAGCACCGTACGGGCCGCGGCCACCTCCTCGGGGTCACTGCCGGTGTCGTCGACCAGCACGATCGTGTAGCCCTCGTCCCGCAGCACCGAACTCGCCCCCGCGGCGACCTCGGCGTAGAAGCGGTTGCGCAGATCGGACACCAGCAGGCCGACGGCGGGGGTGTGCCGGGCCTTCAGGCTGCGGGCGTTGCCGTCGGGCACGTAGCCGAGTTCCTCCGCCGCGAGCAGGATGCGTTCGCGGGCGGCGGGTGCGACGTACCCACGGCCGGTGAGCCCGCGCGAGGCCGTCGAGCGGGACACCCCTGCCCGCTGGGCGACGTCGGCCAGCGTCGCCCGCGCCGGTGCGTCGGGGATGACCGGTGGCGTGGGCACGGCCGGCGCGGTGGCGCTCGGGACGGCGGACGGGGCGACCTCCAACGCGGCGGCATCGGCGCGTTGACGCGACTGGGGCACAAAACCTCCAGAGGGAGCGGGTGGCCGCAGGTGGACGCCCTCCCACGTCGCTCCGCAGCCGGAAAATGCCGACATCTCGGCATGGACTACCGGACGGTAGTCATCGGCTCGATGAAGCGTCAACGTTCGGTGACCGACGGCGGCGTGTTTGTGGACGGCCGGTCCCCCAGTTGGGCGGTGCCGCCGCCGTCCCGGAAGGCACCCGGCGCGACTCCCCAGTGCCGGCGGAACGCGGTCGTGAAGTGACGGACATCGGGGTAACCGCACGCCCGGGCGACTTCGGCGATGGCGGTGTGCTCACCGTCGGCGGAGCGTTCGAGCAGCCGCTGGGCGGCGATCTCCAGCCGGAGCCGGGTGAGGTAGGCGTGCACGGTCGTGCCCGTGTGCGCCCGGAACAACCGGCTCACCTGCCGTTCGCCCAGGTGCACCTGGGCGGCGACGTCGCGGACGGCCACCGCCCGGTCGTAGTTGTCCTGCAGGTAGCGCACCATCGTGGCGGCGGTCCGCTCGTCACGGCCGGCCGAGTCCGCGACGAGCCGCGGGCGCAGGTCGGGTTCGTCCACCACGGCCCGCGCCGTCTCAACCACCAGGGCGCCGGCCAGCGCGGACAACAGTTGGTCGTACGCCGGACCGGGTGCGGCGGCCTCGGCGGCGAGCAGGCCGAGGACCGCCGGGATCCGATCCGGCGCCTGGGACAGCACCCGCGTACCCGGCGCCGCGAACAGGTCCAGCACCTCGCGCCCCTCGGTCCCCTCCGGGTTCGGCCTGGGCCGGCGGCTGCGGGCGGTGCGGGTTGGCACCAGCGTGTACGACCAGTAGTGGATGCACAGCGGATCCGTGGTGTCGGACACGATCTCGTGCACGTCGCCGGGACGCGCGACGAAGAGCGTCCCCGGGCCGACGACGTACTCCTGCTCACCGGTCCGGAAGACGCCCGTGCCTGCATAGGCGTAACAGATCTCGAAGAACGAGTGCGTGTGCAGGTAGTTCCGCCACGGCCGTGGCTCGTAGTAGCCCCAGTACAGGAACTCCGCGCGGTGCCCGGCCACGTCTACGCCGACGCGGGCGGCGGTCAGCGACGCGAGCGCCCGCCCGTTCGCCGGCGGGCCGCTCACATCGCTGCCGCGGCCGCGCCCCGCGAGGTCGGGTCGACGCCGCGCAGGATCATGCCCTGGCCGAGCGAGTGGGTGTGCAGGTCCTCGGTCGGCGGGTCGGCCGGGTCGCGGTACTGCACCAGCAGCGTCGTACGTGCCTCGGAGGTGGTGTTCACGCCCGAGCCGTGCACCGTGAAGTAGGTGAAGAACAGCACGTCGCCTGCCTCCGCCTCGCACGGCACCGCCTTGTCCAGCGGCCACTGCGAGAACGGCAGATGCCAGCTCCCCTCCGACTGGTGAGCGAGCGGGCCGTCGCGATGGCTGCCCGGCACCACGCGTACGCAGCCCTTCTCCAGCGGGGCGTCGTCGAAGTGGAAGATCGCCGCACCCACCGAGTGCTTCGCGTGCGGGAAGAACGGGTGGTCCTGGTGCATCGGGAACGGCGAACCCTTCTCCGGTGGCTTCACGAACAGCTTGGTGTGGTGCAGCTGGACGTTCGGCGTACCCATCACCGCGGCGGCGACGTCGGTGAAGCGCGGGTCGACCAGCAGTTTCGAGAACGCCGCGGCGTGGAACTGCACGTCGTGACAGTGCTTCAGCTCGGTACGCTCCCCCATGCCGAGCTGCCGGGCGCTTTCCCAGGTCGGGTCGGCGTCGCGGTTCAGGCGTTCGATCAGCGCGTGGCTCTCCTCGCGGTAGGCCTGCGCCTCCGCCTTGTCGAGCAGGCCCTTGACGAGCACGTAGCCGTGTTCGGCGTACGCGGCGGCGTGGGACGCGAGCTGGGACTCGTCCACCATGGGGATCCTCCTGCGGTTCGGGTGTACGTGCGAATCGGCGACGCGTTCGACGGTAGGCGTCACCCGCACGGCACCCGCAGGGCCTGGACGGACATCCTTGTTGAAAAACCGGACACGCCGCGACCAGCTCGCCGGTCCCGGCCACCCGTTTGACCTGCCTGTCACCGCTCTGGTTCGGTCGGTTCGGAGAACCTTGCGAACGACTCTGTGGGACCGACTGTGGGAACGATCCCAGGACTGTGAGGCATCGATGCCGGATCCCGGCCTGCGCGGGCTCGCCCGCCCCGACGGAACATTCGTGATGGTCGCGATGGACCAGCGGGAGTCGCTGCGCGGCATGCTGGCCCAGACGTCGGGCCGCACCCCGGACACGGTGCCGGACAAGGAGCTTCGCGAGTTCAAGCAGGACGTCGCGGTCGCGCTGGGTCCGGAGGCATCAGGGTTCCTCGCCGACCCGGAGTTCGGTGCGGACATCCTCGCCGGCAAGCCGTCGCCGGGTCCGGACACCGGGCGGATCGTCGCCGCCGACCGGTTGTCGAGCCGCCCCGGTGAAGTGGTCGGGGACGCGGTGTTCGACCGGACGCTGGACCTTCCGGGGTACGCCGGGCAGGGGGCTGTCGCCGCGAAGTTGCTGGTCGTGTGGCGCGAGGACGATCGGATCGGCGAACGGGTGGCCGACGCCGCCCGGTTCGTCGCAACGTGCCGGGACGCGGGGATGCCGAGCATCGTCGAGGGTGTCGTACGCCCGACCGAGGACCAGCAGGCGAGCGGCTCGTTCGACCGGGAGGCGACGCTGCTGCGGTGCGCACGGGAGCTGGGCGCGGTCGAGCCCTCGCTGTACAAGGCGGAGGTTCCGTACTTCGGCCGGGGCGACGCCGACCGGATCACCGCCGCCGCGGCCGAGCTCACCGCCTCCATCGCCTGTCCCTGGGTGGTGCTGTCCTCCCACGTCGAACGCGGCGACTTCCCGGGCGCGGTGGCGGCGTGCTGCCGGGGCGGCGCCTCCGGGATGCTCGCCGGCCGGGCCCTGTGGACGAACGCGCTGCCGGCCGCGGACCGGACGCGGCTGCTGCGTGAGGAGTCCGTGCCGTACCTCCGCGAACTCGCCGCGATCGTGGCCGCGAACGCCCGCCCCTGGACGGACGCATGAGCCGGCTGGTCTTCGTCGGTTCGGTCAACGACGACGCGATCGCGGTCGTACCCCATCTACCGGGGCCGGACCAGCGGCTGCTGGCCGAGGCGCTCGTCCACGCAGGCGGCGGCAACTCCGCCACCGCTGCGGTGGCCGCGGCCCGGCTCGGCGGGGACGTCGCGTTCGTCGGGCCGATCGCCGACGACCCGACCGGGGAGCGCATCGTCGCGGACCTGACCCGCGAGGGCGTCGACGTGTCCGGCGTCGTTCCCGTACCCGCCGGCGCCGGCGGCGCGAGCGTCGTCCTGGTCGACCGGTCGTCGGGTACGCGGGCCATCTGCACCCGCCCGCTGCCGGCGTTCGAGCTCGGGCCGCGCGCGCGGGACCTCGTGGCGGCCGCCGCCTGGGTACACCTGGACCACCTGGGCTGGCCGGCGACCCGTGACGTGCTGGTGCCCGATGGGCCGAGGGTGTCGGTGGACGCGGGCAACCCGATCCCGGGTTTCCACCCGCGCGGCGTGCACCTCTACGGCCCGACGGTCGACCGGCTGCGCCTGACGTACGGCGAACAACCGGTGGGCGCACTGCTGGAACGCGCCCGGGACGACGGCGCCGGGCTCGTCGTCGCCACCGCCGGCGCCGACGGCGCGCACCTGCTGCCCGCGAGCGGTGAGCCGGTGCACGTGCCCGGCTTCGCCGTCGAGGTGGTGAGCACGCTGGGGGCGGGCGACGTCTTCCACGGCGCATTGCTGCTCGCCGTGGACCGCGGCCTGGACCTTCCGGACGCCGTACGGTACGCCAACGGCGCGGCGGCCCTGGCCTGCCGGGCGATCGACGGCCGCTCGGGTGTTCCGACCCACGACGAGCTGACCGCGTTCCTTACGTCTCGGCCTTGAACGTCCGCCCGAGCCGCGACCCCGTACCGAAGTAGTGCCGGAACACGTACAGCAGCGGCTGCCACCGGCCGGTGTCCACGTGGCTGGTCCCCGGGACGGTGATGCCGTCGGCGGCGTGTATCCGGCGGACGAGCGTCTCCACGATCCGGAAGCCGCCCTCGGTACCCGGCGTGATCGAGACGACCTCGGCCTCGAGGTGCAGGGCGCACTCGGCGATGCGCGGCGGGCGCACCGTCTCGGCTGGCAGCGGGGTGAGCCCGGCCGCGCCGAACTTGTCCGGCTCGTGGCGGTACTTGCCGGCCTTCGCAGCCGGGACCGGGTGGCGGCCGGTCAGCGGAGCCAGCCGTTCCACGCGTTCCCACAGGTCCGCCGACGGGAGGTTGAGGACGCACTCGCGTTCGCGCTCGAGATTGGGGACCGCCTGACCGGAGTCGCCCAGGCCCAGGACGACGGTCGAGCCGAGAGCCCACGCCGACGACATCGGCGTGATGTTCGCCGATCCGTCCGGATTGCGGGTGGTGACCAGGACGACGGGGGTGCCGAAGTACAGGACGGAGGGCGTGATCGTCCGGTGGGCGGACGTTGCGAGCTGGGTCGACTGGACGGACATGCCCCGGACGCTAGGGCCGGGTCTGTTCGGGCTGGGCCGAAACGAGCCGTGGGTACCGTGGCGGCATGCCCGCCGAAGTGGACCTCGCCCGGATCGCCGGCCTGCTCGCCGACCGCAGCCGCGCGGCCATGCTGCTGGCGATGTTCGACGGACGGGCCTGGACCGCGAGCGAGCTCGCCCGGGCCGCCGAGATCGCCCCCTCGACCGCGAGCGAACACCTCGGCCGGCTGGTCACCGGCGGACTGGCGACGGTCGTGCGGCAGGGCCGGCACCGGTACTTCCGGCTGGCGGGGACCGAGATCGCCGAGGCGATCGAACCACTGCTGCAGATCGCGCCGCCGACGCCGGTCACCAGCCTGCGCGCCGCCTCCCGCGGCCGGGCGCTCGCGGCCGGGCGTACCTGCTACGACCACCTCGCCGGACGGGCCGGTGTAGCACTGGCCGACGCGCTGCGCGCCCGCGACCTCCTCACCGACGACCCGGCGCTCACTCCGGCGGGCCGGGACGCGCTCACCGAGTTCGGCGTCGACGTGGCCGGGCTGGCCCGCGCTCGCCGTCCGCTCGTCCGCGACTGCCTGGACTGGACCGAACGCCGCACCCACCTCGCCGGTGCGGTGGGCGCGGCCCTGACCGAGCGGCTGTTCGTGCTGGAGTGGCTCACCCGGGTGGGCAGTGGCCGCGGTGTCCGGGTGACCGAGGCCGGCGAGGAAGGGTTGCGTACGACGTTCGACATGGCGCTTCCCGAGGTCGCCTGAGGATTCACTGTCTCCGGCGTCCAGCATGGGTTAGTCTTCCGGACATGCAAAGTCACGTGCTGCAGTGGTGGTGGCGCCTCCTTCCGGCGGCCGCCACGACCTGCGCATCCTGACGCATCTCCCAGCGACGACCGCCCTCACCGGCGGTCGTTTTTCGTTGTCCGGCACGTAGGACGCGGACACCTGGCCATCGGTGCGGGCCCCCGCCCGAAAGGCCGACCGACGTGCTCGAAACACCCAAGCCCACCACGATTTCCTACGTCACCGCCGGTGGCGTCACCGTCGTCCGCACCGACTCTCCCGTCGAGGAGAGCGTCCTCACCGGTCTGGTCGCCGACCTCGACCTCCGCCGTGGCGCGGTGTTGTCGTCCGGTGTCGACTATCCGGGCCGCTACAGCCGTTGGCACCTCGGTTACGTCGACCCGCCGATCGAACTCGTCGCGTACGGCCGGCGGATCGAGGCGCGCGCACTCAACGAACGCGGCCTTGTCCTGCTGCCCGTGGTGGCCGCCGCGATGGCCGGGACCGGGGAGGTCGTACGCGACGAGGAGTCCTGCTTCGGGGTCGACGTCCCCGAGTCGGCCGAGTCCTTCGCCGAGGAGGAGCGCAGCCGGCAGTCGACCGTCTTCACCGCGCTGCGGGCGGTGGTCGCGGCGTTCGCGAGTACGGTCGACCCGCACCTCGGCTTGTACGGCGCGTACGGCTACGACCTGGCGTTCCAGTTCGAGCCGGTTCGCCTACGGCACGACCGCTCGGCCGACCCGCACCGTGATCTCGTACTGCACCTGCCGGACCAGCTCGTCGTCGTGGACCGCAAGCGGGAGACGAGCATGCGGTACGCGTACGACTTCGAGGTGGGCGGACGGACGACGGCCGGTCTGGCGCGGCAGACCGGCCCCACGCCGCGACCCGAGGTCCGTCCGGTCCCCGCGCCGCCGGAACCCGGCCGCTACGCCGGGATCGTCCGCACCGCACGGGAACGCTTCAGACGTGGCGATCTGTTCGAGGTGACCCCGAGCCACGTGCTCAGCGGTCGCTGCGACTCACCGGCCGCCTTCTACGAACGCCTGCGCACGCAGAATCCCTCGCCGTACGAGTTCTTCTGCAACCTCGGCGAGGGCGAGTACCTCGTCGGCGCCTCGCCGGAGATGTACGTCCGCGTGACCGGCGACCGGGTGGAGACCTGCCCGATCGCCGGCACCATCCGTCGCGGCCGGGACGCACTGGAGGATGCCACCCAGATCGCGACGTTGCTCAACTCCACGAAGGACGAGAGCGAACTCACCATGTGCACCGACGTGGACCGCAACGACAAGGCACGAGTCTGCGTGCCCGGCAGCGTGCGGGTCATCGGCCGCCGTCAAGTCGAGCTTTACAGCCGGCTGATCCACACGGTGGACCACATCGAAGGCAGGCTGCGACCTGGTATGGACGCGTTCGACGCGTTCCTGACCCACATGTGGGCGGTCACCGTGACAGGCGCACCGAAGCAGTGGGCCATGCAGTTCATCGAGGACGCCGAGTCCGCTCCGAGGCGTTGGTACGGCGGCGCCGTCGGGTTCGTCGGCTTCGACGGATCGATGAACACCGGGCTGACTTTGCGTACCGCCCACGTCGAGAACTCGATCGCCAGCGTGCGTGCGGGTGCCACGCTGTTGTACGAATCCGACCCGGACGAGGAGGAACGCGAGACCCTGCTCAAGGCGCAAGCTCTCCTTGACACCATGTCCGAACCAGATCCGGGACCATCCGGGGGGGTTTACCGTCTCACCCCGAGCACGGACGAAGCCATCGGTGCCGGCGTGCGCGTCCTGCTGGTGGACCACCAGGACTCCTTCGTACACACGCTCGGCGACTACTTCCGCCAGCACGGTGCGGAGGTGGTGACGTTGCGGTACGGCTTTCCGGTCGAGCAACTGGACACGCTTGCACCCGATCTCGTGGTGCTGTCGCCGGGACCGGGCCGGCCGGCGGACTTCGACTGCGCACGCCTGCTGGCGGCGGTGGAGGAACGCGGACTTCCGGTGTTCGGCGTGTGCCTCGGCCTGCAGGCGATGGTGGAGTACGCCGGTGGGACGCTCGACCTGCTTCCCCGGCCCGCGCACGGCAAGCCAGGGCACGTGCGTGTGCTTTCCAGCGGGACCGCTCCGTCCGACGGTCTCCTTGCCGGGTTGGGTCCGTCGTTCACCGCCGGGAGGTACCACTCGCTGTACGCGACGCCGGAAAGCGTTCCCGGCTTCGAGGTCGTCGCGGTCACGGACGATCCGAGTGGTGCGCGGGTGGCGATGGCGATCGCAGACGACGTGCGGCGACGCTGGGCGGTGCAGTTTCACCCGGAATCGATTCTCAGCGCAACCGGACGCGCGGGCCATCAACTGGTGGCGAACGTGCTGCGACTGGCGCGCTCGTCCGTCCCGCGGGAGGTGGCACCTGCCTAGGGTCTGTCCTGTGGATCAGGGTCGATAAGTGAGCGGGTCATCCGTGCCCGGTCGGCAAGGCGGAGGAGGAGTCGCGTAGCGGTGTTCTACGCGCGACGACGACAACGCGGCCGGGCGGGATGCGGGGGCACGCGAGCCGGCCATGATCCGCAGGACGCGCGCGTTCACGAGCCCACGAGCCTTGCAGGACAACGACTTCCGGGGCTGAGGCGACCGACCGAGCGAAACGCGGCGTGACGCCCATCATGTCGCCTGGACGGTGGTAGACACTCCTTCCCCTAAGATCGCCTACGGGGAAGTCCGTCTGTTCAAGTACGAGTTAGGCAGACCAAGGGGCTGATGCATGACGACTGCGCTTCGAATTCCGGATCGGTTGGCGCACACCGTCGTCTCGGCGTTCGGCGATGTCGGACGCAACTGGCTGGCGCGACTGCCGAGTCTAGTCGCTGACGCGGCCTCTGCCTGGCAGCTGCATGTGGGCGCCCCGTTCGAGCCGGGCGGCAACGTCGGGTGGGTTGCTCCCGTACGTCGAGCGGACGGCGGCGACGCGGCGTTGAAGGTGGAGTGCCCGGGTCATCGCAATCCCTGGGCGGCAAAGGGCCTGCAACACTGGGCTGGTCGCGGAGCGGTGCGACTATTCGACTCCGACGAGGCGAGTCAGGTCTTGCTGCTCGAGCGGTGCGTGCCCGGCACGAACGGTGATGACCTCGACGTCGCGACCGGGAACGAAGTCGTTGCGTCAGTACTCGCCGAGTTACACGCAGTCGAACCTCCTGCAGAGGACGAGTTCGAGCCACTCGCGATGTTGGTGGAGCGCTCCCGCGAGACGATGTGGGACTGGTTCGATCGGTTCGAGCGGCCGGTGGATCGAGGCGTCGTCGAGCAGGCGGACGAGCTGTTCACGTCCCTGACCTCATCTTGTACGGACACGGTGTTGCTACACGGCGATCTTGGGCCGGGGAACGTGGTGCTCTCGGAGCGTGGATGGTTGGCGATCGATCCGTATCCGGTGCTGGGTGATCGCGCGTTCGACGTTGGGCACGATCTGTCGCGAGGACCGCGGCGTGACCTGCGTGACGCGCGGGAGCAGGTCGCCTTCTTTGCCGATCGTCTGGATCTTGATGCGCGACGCATCGCGGGCTGGACGTTCGCGTGCTGTGTGCACGTCGCGCTGGAGTGCAGGTCGGTCGGAGACGCGATGGGATTCCGCGAGAACCTCGACCGTACGGAACAGCTCTCATCGCAGCGCCTGGTGTAGCAAAGCTCAGGGATCTGGAAAGTGTGGCGTCTCGCTCGGGCAGAGGCGAACCGCCTAGTGGACCTGCTCCGGGTGCTGGCGTAGTCGGCGCAGAAATCCCTTCTCAACAAGGGGAATCCCGGCTGTGGACAACGGGCTGCTTGTCGGTGGTGGCCGATAGTATTCGCTCATGTCTTCGACCACCCAGGAGTCTCTCGGCAGCGGAGGCGGCGCACCGCCGCATCCGCTGCAGGGTGCTCTGGGTCTGGTCACCGCCGGCAACGACTCGGTGTTGTCGACGTCGGTGTTGTCGTTGACGGCCGAGCAGGCCGGCCCGGTGCTGGAGGTGCTGGGGCGGGAGATCGCCCGGCTGCACGCGGCCCAGCTGCAGGTGGTGCGTCAGGCCGAGGCGTGTGACGTCGGCAGGTTGACCGGTGCGCCGAACGCGACGGTCTATCTGCGGACGGCTCAGCGGATGAGTCAGCACGAGTCCTCCGCGGCCGTCGGTCTCGCCCGTGACTTGGACAAGGAGGTGCGGTTGACCGGGGAGGCGCTGGCGGCCGGTGTGGTGTCGGTGCGGCAGGCGCAGGTCATCGTCGACGCGATCAAGAAGCTCCCCGAGTATGTGGGCCTGGACGAACGTCACCAGGCCGAGGAGTTCCTGATCGCCAAAGCCAGGTTCGCCAACCCCGACGAGCTACGGGTGCTGGGCGAGAAACTGCTGGAGCGGATCGCGCCGGAAGAGTACGACCGGCGGATGCGGGAGGAACTGGAACGGAAGGACCGCAAGGCCGAGCAGAAGCGGTCCCTTCGCTACGTGCCGAACGGCATCCCGCAGTCGGAGTCGGTGCACATCACGCTGCCGGCGTGGGAGATGGAACTGCTCCGCAAGATCATCGAACCCCTCGCCGAACCCATCAAAGGAGCCGAGCCGGACCGGCGGCCCATCGACCAACGCCGCGGTGACGCGTTCGCCGAAGCCCTCGGCCTACTCGCCGCCGCCGCGACCGCACCCGTCCGCGGCGGCAGACCACCCCAGGTCGCGGTCACCATCCCGCTGGAAGCGATGCTGAAGGGCACCGGTGCGGGCTTCATCGACGACACCGCAACCATCATCCGGCCCAGACCCTGCACCTGCCCCTGCACAGACCCCAAATACGCCACCACCAAAAACGCCAAGGGCACCAAGACCGGCCAGGCCGGGGAGCCGAAGCCGGAGGAGGCAGAAGGCCAGAACGAAGGCCAAGCCGGTAAGGAGAAACGGCGATCACCTGGCACCGGCTCCCTCGCGGACGGGATACCCCCACCGCGAGCACCAGGGCAACGGCAGCACCCACAACCGAACACCGACCCCGAACCGGAACCCAGTACCGGAACGGACCCGACAACCGGACCGGTTCTGGGCGACGACGCCGAACCGGGAACCGGGCGGGGAGTTGACTCCGACCCGGGCGTGGACACCGGGCCGGGAGGTGACGCCGAACCCGAACAGGGTGCGGCGGGGTCGGAAGCTGCCCCGAACCCTATCGACCCCCACGACGGCTGCCCCACGTGTGGAGGCGGCGGGTCGGCCCGCTACCTCGGTACCGACGGCAAGCCGATCTCCGCCGCGACGGTGCGCCGGTTGGCGTGCGAGGCGGATTTGATCCCGGTCGTGCTGGGCGGGGACGGGCAGGTCCTCGACCTGGGCCGTTCCGACCGGTTCTTCAAAGAGCACCAGCGGCGTGCGCTGGCCATACGCGACGGGAGCCACTGCCACTTCCCCGGCTGCCAGATTCCGGAGCCGCGTTGCGTCACCCATCACATGACCGCCTGGGACCACGGCGGTCCGACGGACCTGGCGAACGGGGTGCTGCTGTGTCGCTTCCACCACGTCACCGTCCACCACAAAGGCTGGCTGGTGCGGATGGGCACCCACGGCCACCCCGAATACGTACCCCCGGAATGGACCGACCCCCAGCGGCGAGTTCTCCGGCCATAAAGCGCAGCACGGCGATCTAGGCTGACGGACGTGGAGTACTTCGTCTATGGTCGCGATCGCCCGGGCGCGTTCCCGCTCAAAATACGTCTGAGCAACGAGCACTGGGACTTCATGGACCAGTACGCCGATCGGCTGATCGCCCGCGGCCCCACGCTGACCCACCACGGCGAGGAGGCCGAGTCCACGGGCAGCCTGCACATCGTGGACCTCCCGGACGTACAAGCGGCCCGCGAGTTCGCCTACGAGGAGCCGTACTTCCGCGCGGGCGCGTTCGAGTCGGTACTGCTGTGCCGCTTCGACAACGTTCTCCGGCGCACCATGTGGGACTTCACCGAGGCCGTCGAGGGCTACGGCCGGTACCTCCTGATCGCCATGGACGGCGCCGACGCCGGGCCGCTCACCTCACCACAGTTGATCGTGTACGGCGGCCTGCTGACCCTCGACGGACACACCCGGCTCGGTCGGGCGGCCGCCGCGGAGGCACCGAACCCCGAAGCCGCGGCGGCCACGCTCCCCGCACGAGGCGATGGCCACACCGAGGTGCATCCCTGGCGCTTCGGCGGCAGGCCGGCACAGCATGACTAGCGCCGGTCCTACCCGGAGAACCGGCTGATCAGGGCGGCCATCCGCATGTCGTGATCCGCGGGGCGGAGCCGGCCGTTGCGCATCAGGGTGACCAGCCCGTGCAGTGCGCTCCAGAAGGTCTCGGCCAGGACCTCCGGACTCTCCTCACCCGCGAGCGGCCGCAACGTCTCACGGAGTTCGGCGAAACCCTGGTGCAGCGGAGCCGGCGCCTCCGGACTGGCGAACGGCAGGTCGACGGCGAGCGTGAACATCGCGTCGTACAGTGCCGGCCGGCGTTCGGCGAAAGCGGCGTACGCGGCCCCGACGTCGGCGAGGGCGTCCCGAGGACCCGACGCCGAAGTACGCGCGGTGTGGAGCTCGGCCGCGAGCTCGGCGAAGCCTTCCACCGCAACCGCCGCCATGATGGCGTTCTTGCCTTTGAAGTGGCTGTAGAGAACGGGCTGGCTGTACTCGATCTCGTCGGCGAGCCGCCGAGTGGTCACCGCGTCCCAGCCCTCCGACTCGGCCAGCTCACGTGCGGCCGTGACGATCAGGCGTTCCCGCTCGGCCCGCTCGCGTTCCCGGCGCTTCTGGATCGGCATACCGCGCAGGCTAGCACCGCTAGCCAATCTGTCGTCGGCATGCTAGCTTCACTCTCGAATCTAGCAGCGCTAGCAACGGAGTCTCTCGTGCTCACCTATCTCGCCTACGGGCTCGCCATCGTTCTCAACCTGTTCGTCGTCTTCATCGGCGCGCGATTCCTCCTGGTGCCTCGCGCGGCGGCGGCCGGCTACGGCGTCCCGGCCAAGCAGGACGGCGATCCGGCGTACCTCACCATCAAAGGGCTGCGCGACGGGACCTTCGGCATTCTCGGCCTCGCGCTGCTCGCGTTGGTGGGCGCGCAGGCCGAGGCGTGGTTCATGCTGGTGGTCGCCATCGTGCCGATCGGGGACACTCTGATCGTTCTCCGTCACGGCGGAAGCCGAGCGACCGCGTTCGGCATCCACTTCGCCACGGCCGTGGTCCTACTCGTCAGCGCCGCGCTCCTGTTCGCGGTCTGAGTGCCGCGACCCTCAACCCCGCAAGGCTTTCCGTACTCCTTGATCGACTCCCTGGAAACTCCTTGAAAGGACCGATCGCATGTCGCTGATCGCACCGAGCTTCGACAGTTCCGTGATCGTGCGCTCCGCGGACGCCGAGGTGGTCGGCCGCGCCCCGACCACGATCCGGCTGCTCGCGGACAGCAGTTCCACCGGTGGCGCGTTGTCGACCCAGCGAGTCAGCCTGGCCAACGGGGCGGACGGTGCGAAGCCGCACCACCATGCCAACTCGGCCGAGCTGTTCTACCTGCTGGACGGTACGGCCCAACTACTGTCCGGCGACCAGGTCGTCACCGCCGAGCGGGGCGACCTGGTCGTAGTGCCGCCCGGTCTCGCGCACGCCTTCGCCGCGGCGCCGGGTGAGGACGCCGACATCCTCATCGTCATCACCCCGGGCGTCGAGCGGTTCGACTACTTCCGCCACCTCGAACGCATCGCCTACGGAAAGGTGCCGCCGGAGAGCCTGCTGGAGGTCCAGGAGCTCTACGACACCTACTTCGCCACCAGCACGAGCTGGGAGGACGCCAGATCCGGGCGCTCCTGACGGTTCGCGGGTTCGCTCAGGCCAGCCAGTCGTACGACGTGCCGAGCCCTGTGGCGCGCGCCGCGTCGTAGGCGAGCCAGCTCAGCGCGAGGTCCTGCCAGGGCAGGCCGACCGGCGCGTACACGGTGACCTCCCCCGGCGCCGACCGACCGGCAACGCGTCCGGTCAGCAGCTCGCCAAGGGTCCCGGCAGCCTGGTCGTGACCGAGCCCGACGTTGCCCAGAGCGCCGGCGGCTACCGCCAGGTCGACGTCGTCGACGAACACCCGGGCGAGCCGGAGCAGGTCCGCCGTCAACTCCGCCTTGCCCGGCTCGTCGGCTCCGAGGGAGGTGAGGTGCGTGCCGGGTGCCACGTCCGTACGCGACAGCAGCGGCGACCGGGCCCAGGTGGCGAGCACGACGATCCCGCACCGCCGGGCCACCTCGGCCGCGTCGGCCGCGACCGCGACCTCCACCGCCCCACCGTCCGAGGTTGCCCCGTGAGCGTGTGCCTCGCCGAGAGCGCGGGCCCGCTCCGGATCCACGTCGTGCACGACCAGCCCGCGCACCGTTCGCAGAGCGGACAGCCCGCGGACCACGAGGTCGGCCTGCGCACCGGCGCCGACCACGCCCACCCGGTCGGCCTCCGGCCGGGCCAGCAGGTGCGTCCCGAGCGCGGCCGCCAGGCCGGTTCGCCACGCGGTGACGGTCGCTGAGTCCAAGACGGCCAGCAGGTCACCGGAGGCGAGGTCGTGCAGGCACACCAGGCCGCGCAGCGCCGGCCGCGCACCGGGGAACTTCGCGTTGACCTTCACGGTGTACGCCGGAACGCCCGGCACCAGGCCCGGCAACAGCGCGGTCGCCGTACCCGGCCCGGGCAGGTCCGTCCGCACCCTGCGCGGGGAGACGTCCTGCCCACCGGACTCCACCGCGCCAGACCCCTCCGCACCGAACCCCTGCCGCAGCGCGTCCAGACACGCGGGCACGTCGAGCAGTCGTTCCAGGTCGGAGCGGCCGAGCAGCAAGGTCACCGGACAAGTGCATCACAGGGGCTCGCCGGCAGCCGACACCGAAACCACCACCCGGGCCACCACCCGAACCGGCACAGAACCGGCACAGAACCGGCACCACGCGACGGCAGCACCCAATCCGGCGGCACCCCCTCGTCGTGACCGACCGAGCACCGCGTGGAAGGCTCGGACCGTGCAGAGTTCCGCCCAGACCCAGAACAGCGCGGCACGGCGGCCGAGGTCGGCGGGTGCCGGCGGCACCGGCGCCGACCTGGCCGAGTCGGTACGCCGTGAACTCGCGAAGGCCGTGCGCGGCGCGGTCCGGTTCGACGCCGGGTCCCGTGCGATGTTCTCCGCCGACGCCTCCAACTACCGCCACCTGCCGGTCGGGGTCGTGCAGCCGGTCGACGTGGACGACGTACTCGCCACCGTCGACGTGTGCCACCGGCTGGGCGTACCGCTGCTTCCGCGCGGCGCCGGCACCAGCATCGCCGGACAGGCGGTCAACACCGCGGTGGTGATGGACTTCAGCCGGCACCTCGACGCGATCGTGTCCGTCGACCCGGACCGGCGACGGGCCCGGGTGCAGCCCGGCGTGGTGCTGGACGACCTGCGCAAGGCGGCCGCGCCGTACGGTCTGACGTTCGGACCCGACCCGTCCACCCACAACCGCTGCACGCTCGGCGGCATGATCGGCAACAACGCCTGCGGCTCGCACTCGGTGGCCTGGGGCAAGACGGTCGACAACGTGGCCGAGCTCGACGTCGTACTCGCCGACGGCACTCGGCTCACCGCCGGTCCCACCAGCGAGGACGAGCTCGCCCGCCTGTGCGCGGACCCCGGCCGGACAGGACAGCTCTATCGCGACCTGCGCGCGGTCCGCGACACCTACGGCGACCTGGTGCGCACGGAGTTCCCCGACCTGACCCGCCGTGTCTCCGGCTACAACCTCGACCAGCTCCTGCCCGAGCAGGGCTTCCACCTCGCCCGGGCGCTGGTCGGCACCGAGGGCACCTGCGCGACGCTGCTCGAGGCGGAGGTGCAACTGGTCGAGTCGCCGCCGGTGCGGGCGCTGACCGTGCTGGGGTTCCCGGACCAGTTCGTGGCCGCCGACAACGTCGTACCGCTGCTCGATCTGCACCCGCTCACCATCGAGAGCGTCGACTCGAAGATCGTCGCCATCGTGCGTGCTCGCAACCCCTCCAACCCGGCGCTGGAGGCGCTGCCGGACGGCGGTGCCTGGCTTTACGTCGAGACGGGTGGTGAGTCGGTCGCCGAGGCCGAGGCCCGCGGCCGGGAGGTGGCCCGGGTGATGGCCGGCCACGGCGCGACCAGCGTGGTGGTCAGCGACCGCGGCCGGATGAAGGCGCTGTGGCGGGTACGCGAGGACGGCGCCGGCAGCACCACCCGGCTGCCCGACGGCAGCGAGGCGTACCCCGGCTGGGAGGACGCGGCGGTGCCGCCGCAGCGGCTCGGCGGCTACCTGCGCGGCTTCGACGCGCTGCTCGCCGAGCACGGGCGGCAGGGCATCTACTACGGCCACTTCGGCGACGGCTGCATCCACGTCCGGATCGACTTCGACCTGCTCACCAAGGACGGCGTGGCCGGGTTCCGGCGGTTCATGGAGGACGCGGCCGACCTGGTGACCTCGCACGGCGGCTCGTTGTCAGGCGAGCACGGCGACGGGCAGGCCCGGGCCGAACTCCTCGACCGGATGTATCCGCCGGCGATCCTCGGCGCGTTCGAGGACTTCCGTTCCGCCTGGGACCCGGCCGGCCTGATGAACCCGAAGCGAATCGTTTCGCCGGCGAAGCTGGACGAGGACCTGCGGGTGTTCGTCGCGCCGCCCACGATCCGAGCGGACACGACGCTGGCGTTCTCCCACGACGAGGACGGGTTCTTCGGGGCGACCCGGCGCTGCATGGGCGTGGGCAAGTGCCTGTCCGCCGACGGCGGGGTGATGTGCCCGAGCTACCGCGCCACCCGGGAGGAGAAGCACTCCACGCGGGGCCGCGCGCGGCTGCTGTTCGAGATGGCCAACGGCGAGGTGGTCAAGGACGGCTGGCGTTCTGCGGAGGTACGCGAGGCGCTGGACCTGTGCCTGTCCTGCAAGGGCTGCAAGACCGACTGCCCGGTCAACGTGGACATGGCGAGCTACAAGGCGGAGTTCCTCAGCCAGCACTACAAGGGCCGCGTGCGGCCGGCCTCGCACTACTCGATGGGCTTCCTGCCGCTGTGGCTACGGCTGGCCGCGCCGTTCGCCCGGCTGGTCAACGCGGCGACGAAGGTCCGGCCGCTGGCCGCGCTGGCCAAGCGGCTCGGCGGCATCGCTCCCGAACGCGACATCCCGGAGTTCGCGCCGACGACGTTCGTACGCCGCTTCCGTTCCCGTCAGGCGCCCTCGCTGCCGGCGGACGCGCCGCGGGTGCTGCTGTGGCCGGACTCGTTCACCAACGCGTTCGACCCCGACCTCGGCATGGACGCGGTGGCGGTGCTGGAGTCGCTCGGCTACCGGGTGGAGATCCCGGACAAGCCGGTGTGCTGCGGACTCACCTGGGTGTCGACCGGCCAACTGGGCACCGCCAAGCGGGTGTTGCGCCGGACGCTGCGCACCCTGCAACCCTGGCTTGACGCGGGCGTCCCCGTGGTGGGGCTGGAGCCGAGCTGCACCGCGTTGTTCCGCGGCGAACTGACCGACCTCCTGCCCGACGAACCGGCCGCGGCGACGCTCAAGGGGCAGACGCGCACACTCGCCGAGGTGCTGGCCGAGCACACCGACGACCTCGACGTACGCCGGCCGGGCCAGCGGGCGCTCGTCCAGGTGCACTGCCACCAGCACGCCGAACTCGGCTTCGTCGCCGACCGGAAAGTACTCGGCGCGCTCGGCGTGGAGGCGGAGGTGCTCGATTCCGGATGCTGCGGCCTGGCCGGCAACTTCGGTTTCGAGAAGGGCCACTACGAGGTGTCGATGGACTGCGCCGAGCGCAAGCTCCTACCGGCGGTGCGGGCAGCGGACTCCGACGTGGTGATGCTCGCGGACGGGTTCAGCTGCCGTACGCAGGTACGCCAGGCGGGCGAGCGCGAACCCGCCCACCTCGCCCAGTTGGCCGCCCGCGCCCTCGGCGTCGGCTCCGCCGCCCAGGACGCAGCGGGCCCGCCGAGCCCTGGCAGCTGAGTCAGCGCCGTGGCCCGACCCGGGCCAGGTCTGGTATGTCGATCTCCAGCGGCCACGGCTGCCGGGTGCTGAAGGTGTCGGTCACCGGAGCGTGCTCGAGGTAGTCCGCGCCGACGAGTTCGGGCGGATCACCAACTGGTGTCGCTTTGTCGGTGCCGGGTTGAGGACCAGTGCGCCGTACACCACCTCCGCGCGGAACTCCGCCGGTATCGCCTCGAGGTCGGCGGCGCTCCAGCGCGGCTTGTACGGCAGATGCGCGGCGGTCACCGGCCCTCCTGAGCAGACCCGGGCTCAACACGCCCGGCTCTCATCGGAGATGCCCGTACCGACCTGTCACGACGCCCGCGGGTCATGAGCGTCACTGGGTCACGAGCGTTGGCGAGGGGCGAGGGTGGGTGCGGCCAGGCGCGGGCGTTCGGCCGGGCGGGGCGTGTGCGGCGGCTTTGCTGCCAGCTCGGCCAGCGCCGCCTCGATCGCCCGGTCCAGCTGTGGGTCGCGCCCGGCGCGGTAGTCCTGCGGCGTGATGTCGACCTCGATGTCGGGGTCGGTGCCGTAGTTCTCCACCCGCCAGCCCACGTCGTCGAAGGCGAAGGAGTGCTCCGGCTGGGTGGTGACCGTACCGTCGGCGAGGGCGTGCCGGGGCGAGATGCCGATGACACCGCCCCACGTTCGCTTGCCGACGAGCGGGCCCAGGCCGAGCATCTTGAACGCGTGGCAGAAGATGTCGCCGTCGGACCCGGCCCACTCGTTGGTGAGGGCGACCAGCGGCCCGCGCGGCGACTCGTAGGGGTACGGCTCGGGCTCCAGCCAGCGGGAGAAGTCGTAGCCCAGCCGGCGCCGGGCGAGCTTCTCCAGCAACAGCCCGGAGACGAAGCCGCCGCCGTTGAACCGCACGTCGACCAGCAACGCGTCCCGGTCGTACTCGCCCAGGAACCCGCGGTGGAACTCCGCGAACCCGCGGGTGCCCATGTCGGGGACGTGCAGGTAGCCGACCCGGCCGTCGGTGCGCTCGGCGACGTAGGCGCGGTTGGCCTCCACCCAGTCGCGGTAGCGGGCGGGCCGCTCGGAGCCGGTGGCCCGCACGGTGACCGTGCGAGGTGCGTCGTCGCCGCGTACGACGGTCAGCTGCACCTCCTCGCCGGCCTGGTTGACCAGCGGAGCGCCCGGCGGCAGGTGGGTGCCGTCGGCGGTGGTGCCGATCGGCTGGCCGTTGACGGCGAGCACGGTGTCGCCGGCCGCGACGTCGACACCTGGCCGGTTGAGCGGTGAGGTGAGGTCGTCCGTCCAGCGGTCGCCGCCGAGCAGGTGCCCGATCCGGTAGTGGCCGGTGTCGGGGTCGAGCTCCCAGTCGACGCCGAGGAATCCCTGCGCGTAGTGCGGACCGGGCCGGTAGGCGCCACCCATCTCGTACGCGTGGGAGGTGCCGAGCTCGCCCTGCAGCTCCCAGATCAGGTCCGACAACTCCGAGCGCGTGCTCACCCGGTCGACCAGCGGAAGGTAGCGATCGTAGATGCGGTCCCAGTCGATCCCGGACATGTCGGCCACCCAGAAGTGGTCGCGTTGCAGGCGCCAGGTCTCCCGGAACATCTGCCGCCACTCCGCGCCGGGCCGCACGGACACCTTCACCCGGCCGAGGTCGACCCACCCGGTCGCCCGTCGCGGGTCGTCGCCCTCGTCCTGTGGCTTCTCCCCCGCGCGCAGCACCCGCAGCCGGTCGCCAGAGTGGTAGAGCAGCGTGTGCGCGGCGCGGTCGAGGGTGAAGTCGGACAGCCCGTCGATCAGCCGGTCGGACTTCTGCGTCTCGAAGTCGTAGACGTCGAGGACGCCGCCGCCCTCACGCCGGCCGGGGCCTTCGGGCGGGCTCTGCAGCGGCCAACTGGAGTACAGCACCTTGCCGCGGATGCCGGCGACCCGCTCGTAACGACCCTCGGGCACAGGGAACGCGACGACGCGGTCCGGCAGCCCGTCCACGTCTATCTCGACCGGCGGCACGTGGTCCTGGGAGACGCCCTCCTCGGCCTTGCGTTCCTCCTCCGCCTTCTTCTGGGTGGCGGCCGCCTCGCTGACCACCGGCCGGGGCTCGGGCACGAACGGCGATCCGACCGACGTGCGCAGGGCCAGGGCGTACGGACGGGTGCCGAGCGGGAAGCCCGCCTCGAACTGCAGCGCGTCGAACACCGGCACGAAGTCGCGCTGGCCGAGGAAGTAGAGGTACTTCCCCTCCGGGTCGAAGCTCGGCGAGTGGTCGGCGAGCACCGGACGCGACGCCGGCCAGGTCTCCCCGCTCTCGACCCGGCACAGGGTGATCGCGCGGACCTTCGCGCTGCTCGGCCGGGAGTAGGCGAGCCACCGGCCGTCTGGCGCCCAGGTGATCCCGGTGATCGAGCCGTGCGGCGTCTGGTCCATCGGGCGTACGGCAGGGGGCTCGGCGGCGAGGTCGACCAGCAGCACCTCGTTGCGGTGGTTGGTCACCGCCACCTGGTCCGTGTGCGGTGACACGGCCAGCTCCACGACGCGGCCGAGGTCGAGGTCGTCCAGCCACCGGGGCGGGGCGCTGCCGTCGGCGGTGAGGACGACCAGGCGCTCCTCCGGCCGGTCGTCGCTGGCCAGGGCGACCAGCCTGGCGTGGTCGTTCAGCCAGGTGAGCAGCCGGTGGCGAACGCCGTCCGGCTCGCCGTGCTGGCGGACCGCGCCCTCCCAGTGGGCGAACGAGAACGCCTTGCCCCGGGTGGTGACGGCCAGGTCGCTGCCGTCGGGCCCGAGGGCGGCCGAGTCGAGGTGCGCACCGGCGTGGACGAACTGCCGGTTGCGTTGGGTTCGGGAACTCCCGAACTCCACCGGGACCTGCCGCGGCTCCTCCTCGGCCGGGTCGAGGAGGTAGAGGTCGCCCGCGTGGTGGTAGACCAGCCGGGCGCCGTCGGAGGAGAGGTTGCGGGCGTAGTAGTCGCCGTGGTCGGAGTGGCGGCGCAGGTCGTCGCCGTCCGGTGTACAGGAGTAGACGTTGCCGATGCCCTCGTGGTCGGACAGGAAGTAGACGCGCTCACCCACCCAGCACGGGCTGGCGAGGTTGCCGGGCAGCGCGACCAGCGGGCGGAACTCGCCGCTGCCCTCGGGGTCGGTCCACAGCCGCCCGGCCGTGCCGCCGCGGTAGCGCTTCCACCGGGCCGGGTCGGCGGTGTTGCGGCCGAGGACCACCCCACCTGCCGGGCCGAGCGCGATCGACTGGGCCTGGCCGTAGGGAAGCTCCTCGGACGGGCCGCCGTCGGCACCCACGCTGCGCAGGCGGTATTCGTCGACCGGCCGGCCGGTGGTGCTGGCGTAGACGATGGTGCCGGCGTCCAGCCACCCGGCGATGCTGGCCCGGGCGGCCTCGAAGGTGAGGCGCCGGGACGCGCCGCCGGCGGCGGGCATGACGTAGACCTCGCCGGGGCCTTCCTCCTGGCCGACGAACGCGATCCGGGTGCCGTCCGGTGACAGCCGAGGACGGCCTGCCTCGGCGACGCCCGCGGTCAGCCGGAAGGCGCGGCCGCCGGTCGCCGGCACGCTCCACAGGTCGTCGTCGGCGCAGAACACCACCGTGTCGCCGCTGATCGTCGGAAACCGCAGGTAGCCGGTGTTGCCGCCGTGGCCGATCTCGCCCATGCCTGGATGACCCCCCTGCCGCACGACTGTGGTCCCTGCTCCCGCGCCGTCGTCGCGGCGCGGGAGTTTCCGAGCCTATGCCGTCGCGCCGACACGCGTGATCGGCATGTCCGCGAGGTGATGTTCGGGCAGTAGGGCAGTAGGGCAGTCGGGCAGTCGGGCAGAGCGCAGGAGCACGTGAACCGGCCACACCAGCAGAAGGCGCAGAAGATCGGTGAACGGAGTACCGACGAGACGCTCCCCTCCAGCGCCTCGCCGGTACGTCCCCGTACCGCTCGACAGGGCGACGCCGGTCGGAGTCCGTACGGAAATCCGACCGGCGTCGCCCTGTCCCCCCAATGAGTGGCGCGGTCGGGCCTCCCGATCCCGGCCGCGCCGTTCCCCCCTGACGTGGCTCGGCCGAGCCCCCCAGCTCGGCCGCGCCGCCCCCCAGTTGCTGGTGATGAGCATGCTGGCCCGGCGTCAACGGAGCGTGAACAAGGTACGGAGCGTCAGGGCGCTTCCGTCAACTCGGTGACTTCACGTCACCGTCACGCCCAGGCGCGAGGCTGCTCCGCGTGTCCGGCCGTTCGGCCGGCCGACGTCAGGAGGAGTACGTCCACATGTTGGGAGTTTCGCCTGCCCACATCCTCGGCCGACCGGCCGAACCGGTCTACGGCGAGGAGGCCACGCGCCTTGTCGCAGGTCGCCGCGTCCTCGTCACCGGCGCCGGCGGGTCGATCGGCGGCGAGATAGTCCGGCAGCTGTCGCGACTGGGAGTAGGCGAGCTGTTCTTCGTCGACAACGACGAGTACGCGTTGTACTCGCTGCAGCGGGAACTGTCCGGCACCGCACTGCTGGACGACTCGCACTTCGTACTGGCCGACGTCGCGGACGAGGCGAAGCTGAACCGCGTGTTCGCCTGGGCCCGGCCGAGCATCGTCTACCACGCGGCGGCGCACAAGCACCTGCCGCTGCTGGAGAACTCCCCCGAGGCGGCCGTACGGACGAACGTCCTCGGGACCGCGGTCGTCCTGCAGGCGTCGATCGCACACGGGGTGGAACGGTTCATCAACATCTCCACCGACAAGGCGGCCCGGCCCACGTCGGTGCTCGGGATGTCCAAGCGGCTGGCGGAGATGGTCGTGGCCGACCGGGCCGGCTCGGCCAACCCCGGCACCACGGTCGCCTCGGTGCGCTTCGGGAACGTGCTCGGCAGCCGCGGCTCCTTCGTGGAGACCCTGAGCTGGCAGCTCGCCACCGGTCGGCCGGTCACCCTCACCCACCCGGCGGCGTCGCGCTACTTCATGACCATCCCGGAGGCCGCCGGGCTGGTGATCGAGGCGTCCGTCCTGGCCCAGGCTGGTGAGACGTACGTGCTGGACATGGGCGAGCCGGTGCGCATCCTCGACCTCATCCAGCGGTTCGCCGCCCTGTCCGGCGCGCCCGAACCTCGAATCGTGGTCACCGGTCTGCGTCCTGGCGAGAAGTTGCACGAGGAGCTGTTCGACCCCTCCGAGGCGCAGCGGCCCACGGCACACCCGCGGATCCGGGAGGTCGACGTGGCCGAGAACGGTGCCGCGTCCTGGCCGGCGATCAGGTCGCTGTGCGCCCGGGCCGCCACCGCGCACCCGGACGAGGTACGCCGGGCGATGGCCGAACTGCTGGCGGGCGCCGACCTCGCCGTACTGGCGAGCTGAGGGCCGGTCATGACAACTGTGACAGCCCTGCTGGTCGTCCTCGCGATGGTCGCGGTGCCGGTCCTCGCCGTGGCCGTGGACGCGCTGGCGAGTCTGCGGGCACGCGGGCGGGTCTACACGTTCGCCGGCACCCGGGTGAACTCGGACTTCGAGGTGCTGGTCCCGATCTGGGGCAGCATCATGTACCTCGAGAACGCCGACTACCTCGCGGCGCACGGCGACCGGGTGGTGCTGTGCACGCCCTCCGGCGAGAGCGACGACTTCTACTCCGACCTATACGCGCTGGCCCGCCGGCACGGGTTCCGGGTGTTCGTCGCGTCGTTCACCGCTCCGCGGACCGGCGGGCGCCGGGCCACGTCCGGCACCGTGCGGGACCGGCTGATCCGGGACGCGCTGAACCTCGTACGCGCGACGTATGTCGTACCACTCGACGCCGACACCACGACGGTTCGGCCGCTCGACGTCCTGGTCGGCGAACTCGAACGCCAGGGTGCCGACCTCGCGTCGGTACGGCTGGTCCCCCTCAACTCCGACACCCTGCTCGCGAGACTCCAGCACTACGAGTACCGGCTGGCGATGCGGTTCCGGTTCCTCGCGTCGTGGCTGGTCTCGGGCGCGTGCCACGTGGCCCGCACCGAGGTCCTCGCCGACGTGATGAGCCGCCACTCGTTGTTCTTCCAGGGCAACGACGTCGAGGTGGGCCTGATCGCCCGCGCGCTGGGCTACCGCGTGGCGCACATCCCGTTCGAGGTGCCGACGACGGTGCCCGGAACAGCGCGGGGGTGGTTCCGGCAGCGGCTGGCCTGGGCCGGTGGGGAGTTCCGGCTGTTCGTGGTGAACGCTCGGTTCGTGACCCGGCATCCGTGGTTCTGGGTGTACGGCGGTGTGGTCACCATCGCGCTGGCGCCGCTGCGCTGGCTCGCGGTGGACGACGTTGCCGAGGGCGTGACGCTGGTGTCGTCGCTGACGGCGGCGCTGGTGCTGTACGCCGCTCTGGTGGCGTACCTGCACTGGAGGCACCGCGGGCCGGTGCTGTTGCTCCTCCCGTTCTACATGCTGTTCGTCAGTCTGGTGATGCCGCTGCTCGGCGTGCTGTGGTACGTACGGATGGCGTGGCAGGACCGCAACCTGGGCATCATCCGGCCGCACCTGGTGCGGGTCGCGCCCAGGGCACCCGAACCCGACGCCGGTTGGGTACGCCAGTACATCTGAGTCGCGCGCGCCGTGCTCCCGGGTCGGCCATGTCCCGGGAGCCGCGGGAGTCCAGGGGGTCGCGGGTTTCCAGGGGGTCGCGGGTTCAGCCGACGGGGCGTTCGCCGGCGGCGTTGCTCCGCGGTGCGGACGACGTGGCCGAGTCCGCCGCCCGGGCCAGGTGGTCCAGCCCGGCCGAACGGAACGCGCGCCCGGCGGCCGCCGCCGCGAGCCGGGCGTCCACCCAGGAACCCGCGTCCGCGAGGTGCCGCGCCCGGTCGAGTTGGGCGCGGCCGGCGAGCAGGACGAGTCCGGCCGACTCCGCGACGTGTGCGGCGAGGGCACTGGCACCGGCGGCCGCGGCGGGCCGGCTGTCCGCGGCGCGGATCGCGGCCCGGGCGAGCAGCCGCCAGCAACTCTCCCGCGCCAGGTCGCCCTCGGACCCGATCGCCCAGTCGAGCAGGTCGAAGTACTGGTGCGCGGCCCGCAGGTCGGCCGGTGACCGCAGCACCACCAGCCGGGCGGCAGCTTCGGGCACCATCAGGATGCACCCGTCCTCGGTCGCCTGATCCAGCAGCGACTGCGTGGTCCGGGCGGCGTCGTCGGGCCGGCCGAGCGCGACCAGCAGGTCCGCCCGGGCGCTGGCGTGCAACTGCGTCAGCAGCGGCCCGGACGCCGCCGGCAGGTCCACCCGGTCGGCGACCTGCGCGGCCTCGAGGTCGCCGCGCTCGGTGTGGATCCGGACCCGCGCCCACCCGAACGACGGGTCGTCCTCGGGACGTGGGTACGCGGCGAGGTAGTCGGCCCACATCGTGTCGAACACAGGGGAGCCGGCGTCGTGCGCGGCCAGGCAGCGCATCAGGTTGATCCGGCCGAGCAGGGACGGATGGATGCCTTCGCCGGCGGCCAGCTCCGCCGCCTCCGCCAGTGGTCGTTCGACGACGGCCGGACTGCCCAGCACGACGTCGGGAAGGTTGGCGATCAGCAGCGCCTGTGCCCGCAGGTCGGGACGGGTGGCCAGCGCGAGCGCCTCCCGCGCCAGGTGCCGGCCCTGGTGGAGGCTGCGCCGGGGGAACGCCACGATGCGGGCGAACAGCAACCGCGCGTGGGCTGCGATGTCCGCGGCACCCGCCTGGTCGGCGTCCTCGACGGCCGCCCGCAGGACACGTTCGGCCTCGGCGGTGGGCGGTGAGCCGGGCTCGATGCCGAACTCGCCGTTGCCGCCGGCCGGTGGCGGCGCCGGAAGGTGCTGGACGGTCCGGCCGGGCCCGTCCGGGCCGCCGGAGGCGATCAGGCGGCTCCCTCCCGCCGGACCGGCGTCACGGCCAGGCGGGTCGTCCAGCGACCGCAGCTTGCGGACGATCCGGCTCTCCACCGGCAGGTCGTGCGCGCGGGCGATCCGCAACGCACTCGCGTAGGTCTCCCGGGCCTCCTCGCGCCGGCCGATGCTCGCCTCGGTGTCGGCGATCCGCTCGTCCAGGTCCGCACGGTCGAGGGCGTCGGAGTCCGACGGGCCGAGCGCGCGGGCGCGCAGCAGGAAGTCCCGCGCCTGGTCGAGGAGCCCCTCGGCCGCGGCCTCGTTGGCCGCGTCGACGGCGGCCAGGAAGGCCAGCTGCGGCTCGCCCGCCCGTAGCCAGTGGTGCACCCGCTCGCCGGTCGGGATCGGGGCCTGGGCGGCGATCCGGCCGTGCAGGCGCTGGCGGACGGTGGGCCGCAACCAGTAGCGGACCGCCGACCGTCGCAGCGGGTCCCGGAACGCCGCCGCGCCCCGGGCGTCGCGGACCAGCAGGCCCAGGTCGATGAGCCGGTCCAGGCGCGCCTGCACCCGTCGGCGTTCGGCGGCGGCGTCCGCGGCCGGTCCGCCGGCCGGGTACGCGGAGCCGGCCGAGCTGCCGGGGTCGTCGTCCGGGCCACCGTCGGGTCGAAGCAGTGGTACGAGCAGTTCCGGGGTCAGCGGGCGGTCCAGCAGGGCGGCGTACTGCAGAACCGTCAGCGACTCCGCGTCGAGCTGGTCGAACGCCCGGGCCAGGATCGACTGCGGAGCCGAACCCAGGCCCGAGCCCGAGGCCGAACCCGAGTCGGCGTCCCCGTGCCCGTCGACGATCCGGCCGGCCGGATCCTCCACGTCCGGCAGGGTGGCTACGCCGAGCTCACGCGCGGGCATCAGCGCCAGGCCGTCCGGGGTGGAAACGATGCGCCCCCGCCGCGACCAGGTGTTCAGCGTGGCCATCGCCCGGCCGGGCAGACCGGCACTGATCGACAGCAGTTCCGCGACCAGCGGCTCGGTCGGCGTACCGGCGAGCAGGCCCTCGGCGAGTTCGGTGAGCTCGGTCGCGTCCAGGGGCGGCAGGTCCAGCCGGTGCACCCGGTCGGCCTCGGTGCCGTCCCGGTGCACGTAGAGCAGGTCGCAGGTGTCCTTGCCGGTGCCGGTGACGAGTACGACGACCACCGGACCGGTGGCCCGGAGCACGGCCCGGCACAGGGAGTTCCGGTACGCCGACGGGGCGTCCTCGCTCTCGCGGAGGAGGACGACGGTCGGCGCCGAGCGGGACATGGCGGCGGCGAGGCGTTCGGGCGGCTCGGCGCCGTCCGGTCGCTGGTCGAGGCTCGCGACGACCCGGTCGACCAGGTCGGCGCGAGTGGAGTTCGGCCCGTCGCCGTCCGCGCGGACCAGCCGCACTCCGAGCGCCCGGCACACCTCCGTGACCAGTGCGGACCGGCCGACGCCCGGCTCGCCACCGAGGTGCACGATGCTGGGCAGGCCGTTGGCGACAGTGGACCGCACGATGCCGCCCAGCCACCGCGACTCCGCCGTACGCCCGACGAACGGGCACTCGGTGTGGGTCACCGGGTCGGCCGAGAGCAGATGGAGATGCACCGCCCGGGTCTGGGGCGAGGGGTCGGCGCCGAGTTCCTCGGCGAGGACGGCCCGGCATCGTTCGAACGTGCGCAGCGCCAGCGCCGTCTGCCCGAGGCCGCCATGGCCGTACATCAGTGCGCGGTACGCCCGCTCGGACCAGCTGTCGATGGCGAGCACCCGGGACGCGAACTCCACCGCGTCGTGCATCCAGCCCAGCGCGACCGCGGCGTCCGCGGCGTCGGAGAGCAACGACAGGTAGGTCACCGCGAGGCGCTCACGATGCTCGCTCGCCCACACCGAGTCGACGTCGTACGCGCGGAAGGCGTCGACGTAGAGCGCCTCCGCCTCACGGGTGGCGGTCAGGCAGTCGGCGTACCGTCCCTCGCGGTATGCCCGGGCGGCCTCCGCGGCCAGACCGGTGAACGCGACGGCGTCGACCCAGGCGTCCAGGAGCACCAGTCCGCCGGAGCGGCGGCCCACGCAGTCCACACCCACGACCTTGCGGATCTGGGACGCGGCGGTGCGCAGGCTCGCCCGGGCCCGGGACTCGTCCACCGAGGGCCAGAGGGTCTCGGTCAGCGTCATGGCCGGAACCGGTTCGCCGGCGTTCAGCGCGAGCAGCCGGAGCAGGTCGGTGGTCTTGCCCGTACGCCACGCGCCACTTGGGACGATCGAGCCGTCGGGCCGCCGGACTCTCAGTGGCCCGAGCAGGCGCACCTCTATCCGATCGACTCCGACGTCACCGCTTTCCAGCAGGCCTGTCCCCATGCCACCCCCATGGCGCAGACGATGCAGTTCGTTTGCGGAACGGTTCTGCCCGATGAGTGCTGTTCTCCTTTCCGCTAGATGATGGTAGTTCGCCGGGCCTTCCAAACGCAGATTCGCGCGAGCCACCCGGTTTGGTTGCCCGGGTGGCCCCAACCGGCCACGTGGCCACACCACGCGACAGGCATCAAGGACAACGAGGTCGCGCCGAGAACGTCACGGCGTGAGACGCACCGGTCGCACGAACGGCCGAGATCGGGCCGGTGACCCGACGCGGGGTCAGGGTGTGTGCGACTAAGACAGCGGGCGGTAGAGGTCGGCCTGGAAGCGGTAGGCGTCCCCGCGATAGAGGGTGGTGCCGCACAGCACCGGCAGGTCGTCGGCGTCGTAGGTGACTTCGGAGCCGACCAGCACGGGCGCGCCCACCGGCAGGTCGAGCAACCGGGCCGGCACCGGCTCGACCGCGTGCGCCTGGACCGTGTAGGAGCTGCGGGCCACCACCACTCCGCACAACGTGCGCAGCGCCTCGTACAGCGAACGGTCGGTCAGGTCCGCGTCGGCCAGCGCCCCGGCCCGGTCACCGGCGAGAACAGTGGTGTCCAGGCAGACGGGCACGTCGTCCAGTCCGCGCAGCCGGCGGATCTCCAGCACCTTCGACGACTCGGCCACCCCGAGCCGCTGTGCCTCCTCCGGCGTGGCCGGACGCGACTCGGAGCTCAGCACCCGCGACGTCGGACGCAGGCCGCGAGCGCCGGCCATCTCGGTGAAGCTCTGCAGGACGCTCGGTGGTTCGCCGACCATCCGCCGGGCGACGAACCAGCCGCGCTGCGCGGAGCGTTCGAGCTGCCCCTCCCCGGCGAGGCGGGCGAGGGCCTGGCGCAGCGTCATCCGGCTGACGCCGACCTGGGCGGCGAGGTCGCGTTCGCCGGGCAGCCGGGCCCCTTCGGGGTAGACACCGCGGCGCAACGCGTCGGCCAGTTGGGCGTACGCCAGTGCCGCCGCGCTCTCGTTCGTACTCATCGGCGACCCGCTCAGGTGGCCAGGAACGCCGGGGGCGGCGCGGTGGCCCGCAGCCGTTCGTACACGGCGGGGACGAGATCGACGCCGGCCTCGGCCAGTGCGTCGAGCACCGCGCCGGACACCGGGGGCAGGGTGGCGAGCCGCGGACGGGCCGACGGGAAGACCTCGGGCAGCGCGTCCATCAGCGCCGCGGTCACCGGCGAACCCGGCGCACACAGCACCGGTCCAGCGAGCACGACCGGCACGCCGGACCTACCGTCCACACCGCTCGTGCCGTCCGCACCGTCTGCCGCACCCCCGTCGACGGCGAAGCCGACCCGCCGGGCGGTGACCCGGGCGTAGTCGGCCAGGTGCCGGCCCTGGTCGCGGACCAGCGCGGTGGCGACCTCGTCTCCGTCGCCGGCCGCGGCGACCACCTCCCGCGCGGCGGCGGCCTGCCGGGCCCAGCCGTGCCCGGTCGCCCGGCCGGTGAACGAGTGCAGCAGGGCCTCGACGTCGGAGGCGCCGAAGAACGCCAGCAGCCGCGCGGTCAGCGCCGTCGCCGGGCCGAGGTCGAGCTCGGCCCGGTAGACCGCACGCAACGCACTCCCCACCAGACCGGAGGCGCCGTGCGCGTCCTGGATCCAGAAGCTCATGCTCCACTCGGTACCCGTCGGGCCGCGTCCGGCCACCGCCGAGCCGGTACCGCCGATCACGGCGACACCGGCACCACCGGCGACACCGGCCCCGTCGGGGCCTTCCGGTCCCCCGCACCGAATGGCGGCGAACCCGTCGTTGAGCACCGACGGTGCGCGCAGCTCGGGCAGCCGCCGGGCCAGCGCGTCCATCCAGTACGCGTGGTCCTCCGGCCAGTCCACCCCGGCGAGCCGGAACGCCGCCGCACGCACGTCGGCGACCCGCGCACCGGCGGACGTCAACGCCTCGTTGACAGCAGCGACGACCGCGTCCACGGCGGCCGGCGCCGACTCCGCGCCGTAGATGTCGCCGTTACCGGACCGGCCGTACCCGACGACGCGACCCTCCTCGTCGCACAGCAGGGCGACCGTCTTGCTGTTCCCGGCGTCCACGCCGAGGTGCAGTGGCTCCATCTACGGCAGCAGCCGCTCGGGCAGGTGGGCGGCGTGGGCGTGTGCCATCTCGGCGTACAACTCCTCGGCCACCGGCAGCGAGGGCACCAGCGGGTGTGCGGCCAGCGCACGGACACCGGCGTTCCGGTCGCCTTCCCAGCCCGCCTTGGCGGCCAGCACCTGGTGCTCGGCCAGGGCCTGGACCAGCCCGCGGACCGCGTGCGGCAGCGGCTGCTGCGGAAGCGCGCGGAAACCGTTCGCGTCCACGTGGGTCGGCACCTCCACCACGACCTCCTCGTCGAACCCGGGCAGCACGCCGCCGGTGTTGGGCAGGTTGACCGGGAGCACCTCGCCGGTGTCGTTGTAGAAGGCGTTCATCGCGTCGATGGCGAGCTCGAGTTCGTGGATGCCGCCGCGCGAACGTCCCGGGTCGAGCTCGGGCGCCTCCGACGTCGCCTGCTCGGTGTAGTGCCGCCAGTAACCCGGCACCTCCGCCAGGATGTCCTCCGCGCGGGTGGTGGGCTTGCCCTGCAGCTGGCGCAGCACCTCGTCGCGGAAGTAGTAGTTGAGGAAGTAGTACGACGGCACCGACTCCATCGTGACCGCGAGCCGCAGCAGCCGTTTCGTGTCCGCGCTCACGCTCGGGTCGTCGCGGCGCGCCTCGTAGGCGTCGCGCAGCAGCGGGATCAGGTCCTTGCCCTCGTAGGTGTGCTCGGTGCTCCAGCAGTTGTGGTTGATCCCCACCATGGTCGTCTGCACCAGGTCGGGGTCCAGGCCCGCACCCTCGGCCACACCGCGCGGGAAGATGATCGGGCCCTCACACAGCGACACGATCGGGATGTCGGTGTAGCTGGTCAACGCCTGGGCGACGATGTTGACCGGGTTGGTGTAGTTGAAGATCCGGGCGTTCGGCGCGACGGCGGCGAGGTCGTCGGCGACGGCCTTCATCACCGCGATCGACCGCAGCGCCATGAAGAAGCCGCCCGGCCCCTGCGTCTCCTGGCCGATCACGCCGTGCTTGAGGGGAATGCGCTCGTCGAGAGCGCGGGCCTCGAAGCCGCCGGGGCGGAAGCTGGAGAGTACGGCGTCGCAGTCGCGCAGCCCCTCGCGCCGGTCGGTGGTGGCGGTGATGGTGAGGTCGAGACCGGCGTTGCGTGCCATTCGCTCGGCCAACTGCTTGATCAGGGCCAGCCGGTCGGCGTCCAGGTCGATCAGGACGACCTCCGACCCGTCGAACTCCGCGCCGTGGTGCACGAACGACGCCATCGTCCCGGCGGCACGTGTCGAGCCGCCACCGAGGTAGGCGAGTTTGATCCGGGCCATCAGTGGTCCTCCGAGCTTCGTACTGTCAGGGTTTCTCGTGGGTCGGGCGAGTCGCGAGCGGATGTCAACCCGACGTTGCGGGATCGTCGTGGTGCCAGTCCTCGCGGCTGATCAGCGGATGCGTGGGATCACCGCGACCGAGCCCGACGGCGGCCGTCAGGTCGACGTACAGGCCGGGGTGGGCACACTCGCTGACGATCGTCGCCGGCCATGCCGGGTCGTAGTGGTCGGCGGCCGCCACCTGGGCGGCGGCCCGCGCCTTGTCGGCGCCGTGCACCACCATGACCGCCCGGCGGGCCTGCGTACGAATGGTGGCCACCCCGACGCCCACGCCGTGGGTCGGCACCCGGTCCAGCGTGCGCAGGTGCGGGAACGTCACCAGGTTGTCCTGGCGGGTGCTCCGCGCGAGCGGCACGATCCGGGTCTCGGCGTCGGCGGGAGTTCCGGGCGGGTTGAACGCCACGTGCCCGTCGGAGGCGCCGGAGGCCAGGACGAACAGGTCGATGCCACCGGCTGCCTCGAGGTTCCGGTCGTACGCGGCGGGGTCGGCCGGGTCGGGCACCCACAGGTGGTCCTCGCGTACGCCCCGGCCCGGGCCCGCGGCGGCCGACAGCGGCCCCGCGATCAGGTCCCGGCCGAAGCCGCGGCAGCTGTGCGCGAGGTCGTCGGCGACACACGCGAACGAGCCCGGCACGGGCCCGGCCTCGACGTACTCGTCCATCATCACGATCACCAGGCCGGACAGGTCCACCCGCCGGATGCGCACCTGGTCGGCGAGTGCGGCGTAGGTCGTCATCGCGCTTCGCCCGCCCGGACAGCCGAGGAGATAGCGCCGGCCCTTGGAGTTCGCCGCCTCGACGCCGTCGGCGATCTCGGCCGCCAGCGCCCGGCCGAGTGCGTCGGCATCGGTGAAGAGCGTCGGCCGCACCCGCACGCGCACCACCCTCTCGCTCCTCGTTCCGCCGCGTTCCTTGTCTTCGCCGTTCGGACCCTAATTGGTCCAACTGGTCTATTCAAGCCGGAAAGAGTGGAAAGGATCACTTTCGTCTCAGCTGTCGTTCAGGTTCCTTTGGGTGTCTGCTCAGCCCCTGCCGAAAAGGTGGCGGTGATGCCTTCCTCAGCGCCGCCTCCCGCCCAGGCCACCGACGTCCCGACGAGGGACGCGCGTTCGGCGACCGGACCGCGCGGACGAGCCGTACCGTCGGCGCCGCAGACGCGGTCGGCGCGGGCGGCTCGACCGCTCGACGTCCGCAGCGCCGGGGTGGACGGGCTGCGCGCGGTCGCGGCCGGGGCCGTCATCACCTGCCACCTGCGGCCGGACCTACTGCCCGGCGGCTCGGTCGGCGTCGACGTGTTCTTCGCCATCAGCGGGTTCGTCATCACGACGCTGCTGGTCACCGAGTTCGAGCGGACCGGCCGGATCCGGCTGCGGCGGTTCTACACCCGGCGGTTCCTGCGACTGATGCCGGCGCTGATGCTGCTGTGCGGACTGGTGGCGTTGCTCGCGCTGGCCACCCCGCTGCGGGCGTTCGAGGGACAGTGGATGGCCGCACTGCTGGCCGCGACCTACGTCGCCAACATCGTCCGGGCCGGCCAGCCGGGCCCGTACGACAACACCATGGGATCGTTGCCACACACCTGGTCACTGGCGGTCGAGGAGCAGTTCTACCTGGCCTGGCCGATCGCGCTCCGCGCGTTGCTGGGCAGGCTGAGATCCCGGACCGTACTCGCCGTCGTCGGCGCCGCGTGCCTGGTGCCGACCGTCGTCCGCCTGGTGATCTGGGACGACGACGCCGCGCACCGCATCTACAACGGCTTCGACACCCGCGCCGACCAGCTCCTGGTCGGCTGCCTGCTCGCCCTGGTGCTGTGGCACCTGCGCGACGACGACGCGGCGCTCGCCCGGATCCGCACCTGGGCCGGCCGGCTGGCCTGGGTCGCGGCGGTCGCGATCGGCCTGGTGGCCTGGCGGCTGCGGATCACCGGCTGGGTCGACGGGTGGACCCCTGCTTGGTACACCTTCGGATTCCTCGCCGTCGCGGTGCTCACCGCCACCGTGCTCGCGGTCCTGGTGCTCGACCGGCGCCACCCACTGAGCCGGCTGCTGGCGCTGCCACCGCTGGCCTGGGTGGGGCAGCGGCTCAGCTACGGCCTCTACCTGTGGCACTACCCGATCCTCGCGTACGTCGGGACGCTGCACCTGGTGCCGCAGGTCGAGGTGATGCTGGTGGTCGGCGGGGCCTTCGCGATGGCCGGGTTGTCGTACCTCCTCGTCGAGCGTCCCCTGCTGCGCCGCAAGCAGCGGTACGCGTCGGCATAGCTCTCAAGGGCGTCAGTGCGTACCCCGGTGCGAGATCCGGTGATTACCGGCAACCGGAACACCGGCGGAGACTGGACTACGTGCGGCTGGTCCTCAACGTCATCTGGCTGATCTTCGGCGGGCTGTTGCTGGCGCTCGGGTACGCCCTGGTCGGAGTCGTGCTGTGCGTCCTGATCATCACCATTCCGTTCGGCGTCGCGGCGTTCCGGATGGCGAACTTCACGCTCTGGCCGTTCGGCCGCACGCTGGTGGACAAGCCGGGCGCCGGCGCCGGATCCCTGATCGGCAACGTGCTCTGGCTGATCCTCGCCGGCTGGTGGCTTGCTCTCGCCCACATCGTCACCGGCGTCACGCAGTGCCTCACGATCGTCGGGATTCCGCTCGGGCTGGCGAACTTCAAGCTGGTGCCGATCTCGTTGTTCCCGATGGGCAAGCAGATCGTGGACGTCGACGACCCGATGGCGTTCACCCAGCGCTGAGGCGGGGTTGAAGTGGGGTTGAAGTTGGGCTGAGGCGGGGCTGGGGCCGGACGGAAAACCTCTACGCGCTGTCGGACCCGGCTGATAGCTTCCGACACCTCACCTCAACCGACCCCGGAGCTCTTTTGAACACTCGCGTCCACTCGTTCTCCATCGACTGCGCCGACCCGTACACACTCGCGCAGTTCTGGAGCAAGCTCCTCGACGCCCCGCTCGGCGAGGAGGACTTCCCCGGCGACCCCGAGGTCCTCGTGCAGCTGCCCGAGGGACCGCCGCTGCTGTTCCTCCAGGTGCCCGAGCCGAAGACCGTGAAGAACCGCCTGCACATGTGCCTCGAGCCGGGCATCGCCCGCGACGACGAGGTCGAGCGCGTCCTCGGGCTCGGCGGCACGGTCGTCGACGACCGGCGCAACGCCGACGGCACCGGCTGGGTGGTCTTCGCCGACCCGGAGGGCAACGAGTTCTGCGTCCTGCGCAGCGCGGCCGAGCGCGCGGCGACCTCCTGATCGGGCGGCTCACCGACCGCACTGCCTGACACGCGGTCGAGTACGCCTGGCTGGAGCGCCAACCGCAGCTTGACAGTGCGGTCAACGCCAAGCTCGGGTTGACGGCGCAGTCAGCGCCAAGCACAGGTTGACAGCCGGTCCCGGTCCGGACTCGTCACGTCGGGGTCAGGTCAGGTCCCGCCGGAACACCACCACCAGGACCCGTAGCACCAGCACCACGGCCACGATCAGCAACGCGTACCCCAGCAACCCGAACAGGCCGAAGGTCTCGGTGACCTGGGGTCCACCGTCGGCGCCCAGCAACATGACCGCGAGCACCCCCGCCGCCGCGCCGACGAAGGCCAGCAGCGCCTGGTGCACGAGGTCGGTCACCACCCGTCGGTCGCGGGCGTCGGCGAAAAACCGGACGTTGACGGTGAACCGGCCGTGTTCGACGGCGTCGGCGATCCGGTCCACCCGGCGCGGCAGCCGGCGCAGCATCGGCAGCAGGGTCACGAGTTCGTCCTCGAGCGACTGCCGGAGCCGAACCGGCTCCACCGACTCGGCGAGCTGGGTACGCCCGACCTCGCGGGCTCCGGCCACCAGGTCGAACTCCGGGTCCACCACGGTGAGGGTGCCCTCCAGGGTGGCGAACGTACGGAAGATCGCCGCGACCTGCGGTGGGATGCCGAGCCGGTGCGTGGTGACGAGCCGGAACAGTTCGGCGAACGCGGCGGCACCGGCGTTCGCACCGGGCGAGGCGTACCGGACGATCAGCACGCCGAGCGCGCGTTCCAGGGTGCGTTCGTCGATCTCGTCCGGCCGGTCGACCAGCTCCAGCAGCGCGTCGCAGGCACCCATCGAGTCGGCCCGCCCCAGCGCGGCCAGCAGCCGGCCGACCGCCAGCCTGGTCGTTCCGTCCAGCCGGCCCACCGACCCGAGGTCCAGCATCCCGAGCGAACCGTCGGCGGCGACGAGGACGTTGCCGGGATGCAGGTCGACGTGGAACATCCCGCGCACCAGCACCTGGTCGAAGACCGTCTCCAGCAGGGCGTTGGCCACCTGCCGCCGGCGCCGGGTGCCGAGGGCGGCGAGGGTTTCCTCCGCAGCGCCGAGCGGAGTGCCGTGCAGCCGTTCCATCACCAGGACGCGTTCGGTGGCGAGCCCGGCGTGGGGTACGGGCACCCGGACCTCCCGGGCCGGTCCGTCCGCGAGTGCCGCGGCCATCGCCTGCAGGTTGTCGCGTTCGACGGTGAAGTCGAGCTCCTCACGCAGCGCCTCGGCGAACCCGCCGGCGAGGTCGGCGACTCGCAGGGATCGCCCCCAGTCGGTGCGGGACTCGAGCGTACGGGCCAGCCGGAGCAGGATGTCGAGGTCGCGTTCGACGGTCCGCTCGATGCCGGGGCGCTGGACCTTCACCACGACCGGCCGGCCGTCTGGCAGCCGGGCGCTGTGCACCTGGGCGACCGACGCCGCCGCGAGCGGTGTCTGGTCGAACTCCGCGAACACCTCGCCGACGGGACGCCCGAACTCCGCGACCAGCACCTCCTCGACCCGCGGCCAGGCGATCGGCGCGACGTTGTCCTGCAGCTGGGTCAGCTCGGTCACGAACTCTGTCGGCAGCAGGTCGCGCCGGGTCGACAGCTGCTGGCCGAGCTTGACGAATGTCACCCCACCCTCGTCCAGCGCCCGGCGCACCGACCTGGCCAGGTCGCGCCGCGAGGCCGGTGACTCCAACCCGCTGTGCCGGTAACCGCGCAGGAACCGGCCGAGCCCGTACCGCGCCGCGATGCGCACGATCTGGGAGTACCGCCGCGCCCGGATCACCCGCGACCGCCAGCCACGCCAGAGTTCGACCGGCCCGGGCAGCGAACCGTCGGGTACGAGCACCTCGCCGATGACCAGGACGATCATCGCCACCAGGCTGGCGCAGCAGGCGGCGAGCACCGTGAGCAGGAGCCCGGAGCCGGTGTCGATCGCCTCTGGCCGGCGCACCATCGCGGTCAGCAGCGGACCGGAGACCACCAGGGCCAGGACGGCGGCGAGCACCGTCCGGACCAGGCCGATCCGAACACCGAGCAGCCGACGGATGGCCACGGCGAAACCAAGGCCGACGAGGAACAGGGTCGGCAGGAAGAACACGGTCCCGAGCAGCTTCTGCACCGGTTCATCCTGTCAGCGACTTTTTCGTCCTGTCAGCACCGATTTCGTCGTCGTACAGCCAGAACCAGAGTCGGTCGCTGGTGGGCGCGGCGTCCGGTGACACCCCGATCCGGCCGCCTGCCGCCCAGTAGAAGTGCACTAGGCAGAAGAGCAGAGCACCCGTCGCGCCGAGCACCGCCCACCATCGACCGGGGAGCCTTCCGCTTGACGAGCGCGACGGTGGACAGCTCGCGGCCACCGTGCGTTCACTGCGACATGCGAAACAACCGGGCCTCCAGGGGCCGTGAAAGCGCGCGGTCGCTTCGGGCATGGGGCGGTTCGCGGTCATGGCGGGTGGCCGTCGTCGAACTCGTCGGTCTCGCCGCCTGGTTCGTGGTCTTCACGCGCCTGCATTCACTCGCCGGCCGGGACGTCGCCGCGGCGACCCGCAACGCCGTCGGCCTGCAGTCGCTGGAGCGGGCCACCCACCTGGACCTCGAACTGACGGTGAACCAGTGGCTTACACAGGAATCGGCGCTGATCCAGCCGTCGGTGTACTTCTACCGGCTGTACTACGTCGCTCTCATCGGGGTCCTGGCGTGGACTGCTCTACGGCACAGCGACATCTATCCGCAGCTGAGGCGGGCTCTGGTGGCGATGACCGCGTTGGTCCTGCCCGTCTGGTGGGCCCTGCCGATGTCGCCGCCGAGGTTCGCCCTTGACGGAGTCGTCGACATCATCGGCGAGAACGACCTGCTGGGAAGCAAGGCTTCCACCACGCTCGACAACGGTCAGAACCACTTCTCGGCGATGCCCAGCATGCACGTCGCGCTGGCGGCCTGGTGCGCGTTCGCCGTCTGGTCAGCGCTTCGCGGAGCCCACCCTCGGGGCGCCCTGCTGGCCTGGTTGTTTCCCGTTCTGATGGTCGTCGTGGTCATCACCACCGGGAACCACTACGTCCTCGACGTGGCGGGGAGTGCCGCACTGCTCGCCGTCGCCCTCGCCGCAGCGGCGGTGTGGGCACGCGTGCTTCGTCGATCCCGATCACTGCCGCCGGGCCCGGGTCAGCCCTGGGCCATGTCGACGAAGCGGGAGTAGTGGCCCTGGAAGGCGACCGTGATGTTGGCGGTGGGCCCGTTGCGGTGCTTCGCGACGATGAAGTCGGCCTCGCCGGGCCTGGAGGACTCGCGTTCGTAGGCGTCCTCGCGGTGCAGGAGGATCACCATGTCCGCGTCCTGTTCGATGCTGTTGTGGACCGCGATCCCGTCCGCCACGAAGTTGTGCGTGCCCAGCACCGTCGCGTCGTAGACCTCCTGCTCGCCGAGGCTCTCGACGGACACCACCGTGTCCCAGAGCACGTCGTTGGTGGCGAGGACGTCCAGCTCGGCGCAGTCCAGCACCGAGGCGACCTTGGCGAGCCGGGTACGACTCGGTGCGTGCTTCCACATCGTTGAGCCGGAGAAGCTGGTGCCCGTCGCAGCGGCGAACTGCCGGTGAGTCACCTGCCGCTCGGCGAGCACCTCGCGCACCCGGTCCCACACGTCCCGGGGCACGGTGTCGACATTCGGGTTGGCGGTGACGGCGCGGAGTGCCGGCAGAACCTCGGCGGCAATCGCGCCGCGTGCACCATGAACCCCGACGTCCTCGATGAACCGGAGTTGGTTCTCCGCACCCACTACGTGCACGTGGTGGGAATCCCGGTAACCGTCCTTGCGGACGGTCTTGATCCGGGTGAAGACGTTGAACCTCAACAGCAGCCGGGCGACCTCGTCCGCCAACCGGCGGCTGGTCGTGGCGTAGTAGATCCGCACCTGATCGCGGACGTCCCGGTGCACGCACCCGTCCGTCGACCACAGGTGCCGCAGGAACAGCCCCACCTGCCTCTTCGGCAGCGAGAACACCCCGGCCGGCACGAACTTCTCGTGCGAGCGCAGGCCAAAGAGGCCGAGTTCGTCGAGCCACGCCGCGATCGGGTTACGCCGGCCGTGAGTGAGCCGGTGGGGAGCCGGGAGCCGAAGGGTGGTGACCCGCGCAGCGGGATATTCGTCTCGAACAGCGATGATCCCGAAACGACGCCGAGTGCTTTGCGTGACTGCCCGCAGGTTGGCTTCGTCCGTACTCGCGTACCGAATCGGCTGACGACGGACGAACGAGCCGTCGCCGAGCAGGTGAGCGAGCGTGACCACCTCGTCGTCGTCCCAAGGCGTGATCTGCAACGGTGGCGGGACGTGGCGCGCGACGGCCAGGCGGCTACCCGACGCAACTTCGCGAAGCGGCTTCCAGCCGTCGTAGGTGAGGAACGGGTGGTTGCCCGTGGCCTTGACCTCCCGGCCCGACGCGAGACGGAGACGGAACACCTCCTTCACCCCGCTGGAGAAGACGTGTGTCATCGTGCGCGGCACCAGCTTGAGGCGCTCGTCCAGGGACCAGACCGGCACGTCGCGGGCACCGGAGGCAAGCAGTTCCCCCAACGCCACCTCCTGTCCAGTGTCCGCGCGGAGAACTCGGGTGTCGGCGGTGAGGCAACCGGACTCGCGGAGGTCGGAGAGCATCGGGCGCTTGTCGGTGCGCTGCTCGGGACCGCGGTTGAGCTGGGACAGCGCGACGACGGGGACGCCGAGCTCCTTGGCCAGCAGCTTGAGGTTTCGGGAGAACTCCGCGACCTCCACCTGGCGGCTCTCCACCCGCTTGCCGGAGGTCATCAGCTGGATGTAGTCGAGGACGATCAGCCGCAGATCGTTGCGCTGACGCAGCCGCCGGCACTTTGCCCGGATCTCCATCAGCGTCATGTTGGGCGAGTCGTCGATGTAGAGCGGGGCACCGGAGACCTCACCCATCCGCCGGGCCATCCGCGCCCAGTCGTCGTCGGTCATGCTGCCCTGCCGCATGTGGTGCAACGGGACCCGCGACTCCGCCGACAGCAGCCGCATGGTGATCTCGGTACGGCTCATCTCCAACGAGAAGATCACCGACGCCAGGCCGTGCTTGACCGACGCCGCGCGGGCGAAGTCGAGCGCCAGCGCGCTCTTGCCGACACCAGGACGAGCCGCGACCACGATCAGCTGGCCGGGGTGCAGGCCGTTGGTCAGCGCGTCCAGGTCGGTGAACCCGGTGGGCACGCCGACCATCTGGCCGCCGCGGGAACCGATCGCCTCGATCTCGTCGAGGGCGGACTCCATGATCTCGCCGAGGACGGCGTAGTCCTCGCTGCTGCGCTTGTCGGTGACGCTGTAGATCTCGGCCTGCGCACGATCGACCACGTCGTCGACGTCACCGTCGCCGGCGTACCCGATCTGGGTGATCTTGGTGCCCGCCTCGACCAGCCGGCGCAGGATCGCCTTCTCCCGCACGATCGCGGCGTAGTAGCCGGCGTTGGCCGCCGACGGCACCGACGCGATCAGGGTGTGGAGGTAGGGTGCGCCGCCGATGCGGGCCAGCTCGCCCTTGCGCTGCAGCTCTGCCGAGACGGTCACCGCGTCGGCGGGCTCGCCTCGGCCGTAGAGGTCGAGGACCGCTTCGTAGACCGTCTCGTGCGCGGGACGGTAGAAGTCGGGGCCGCGGACCTCCTCCACCACGTCGGCGATGGCGTCCTTGGACAGCAGCATGCTGCCGAGCACGCACTGCTCCGCGGCAAGGTCCTGCGGCGGCATCCGGTCGGGTGCACCCTCGACCGCGCGCGGGACAGGAAACTCGCTGACACTCACTGCCGCACTACCTCCGACGCTCCACCCGTGACGAACACCTGTGCGACAGTTCTAGCGGCGACCACCGACAAGATGGTTCTGCGCGATCGGCCAGGGTTCGACGTGAGAGGCGACCGTACGCCGTGGAGGGCCGTGAGCGGCAACCCGCTTGTACACAGGGGCTGTGGGTAGCCGGGGGATTGCCTGGGGATTCGCTGTGCACAGCCTGGGGATTTCTCTGTGGAGAAGATCTCGGAGAGCGCACGATCAGGCGGTTCGCCTGCGAGTTCGGCGTCCCCACGCTGTGGACACAACCGATGTCCGGAGAAAGTGCCCGGCAATTGCTTGCCCGGGCGTGTCGTCCACACCGGGCGTGCCGTGTCCACGCCGAGGTGTGCGCAGACCCCTCGGCCGGCCGCTCTCGCGATGGCCGCATCATAGGGACGGCCACCCCGTCCGAACCCGTCCATGGCCACGCCCGAAGCCCGCCCGAACCCCGACCGAGCCGTGCCGCGCCGCCTCCGGAGGTCCCAGCCCGTGTCCCTCATCCGGCTCCGGAGCCCGCACGACCGGGAAATCCTGCGCCTGGCGGTGCCGGCGTTCGGCGCGCTGATCGCCGAACCCGTCTACCTGCTGGCCGACTCCGCGATCGTCGGCCACCTGGGCACCCCCCAGCTCGCCGCGCTCGGCCTGGCCGGCACGGCACTGCAGACCCTGGTCGGCGTGTTCGTCTTCCTCGCCTACGCCACCACCGCGTCCGTCGCCCGTCACCTGGGCGCGGGTGACCGCCGGTCGGCGCTGGCGTACGGGATCGACGGGCTGTGGCTGGCACTCGGGCTCGGGGTGCTGCTCGCGCTGGTCGGCACGCTGGCGGCACCCGCCGTGGTCGGCGCGTTCGGACCCTCACCGCAGGTGCGCGAGTTCGCGGTCAGCTACCTGCGGGTGGCGGTGCTCGGTATGCCCGCCCTGCTGCTGACGTTCGCGGGGACGGGCGTGCTGCGCGGGCTCCAGGACACCCGGACGCCGCTGTGGATCGCGGGTGCGTCGTACGTCGGCAACGTCGTGCTCAACGTGCTCTTCGTGTACGGACTGCACCTGGGGATCGCCGGCTCGGCGTGGGGAACCGTGCTCGCCCAGACCGCCGGTGCGGTGGCGCTGGTCGTGGTGGTGGTGCGGGCCGCCCGCCGGCACGACGCGCCGCTGCGGCCGGACCTGACCGGCATCCGGGCGAACGCGCACGCGGGCGTACCACTGATCATCCGCACACTGACGCTGCGGGCCGCGCTGCTGGTCATGGCGTACGTCGCCACGTCGTTCGGTGACGTGGCACTGGCCGCCAACCAGGTGGCGTTCACCCTGTGGAACACCCTCGCCATCGCCCTGGACGCGATCGCGATCGCCGGGCAGGCCATCGTGGGGCGCTACCTCGGCGGATCGGACGTCGCCGGTACGCGGGCGGCGACCCGCCGGATGGTGGAGTGGGGCGTCGGCGCGGGCCTGGTGTTCGGCGCTGTGGTGGTGCTGGCGCGACCGGTGTACGTGCCGTTGTTCAGCGCCGACCCGGCCGTCCAGGCGCTGCTCGCCCAGGCGATCCTCGTGTTCGCCTGCTTCGAACCGGTCGCGGGGATCGTGTTCGTCCTGGACGGCGTGCTCATCGGCGCGGGCGACGGGAAGTACCTCGCCTACGCCGGGCTGGTGACGCTGGTGGCGTTCCTGCCGCTCGCGCTGCTGGTGTACGCCGCCCACGCGGGCCTGCTCGCGCTGTGGTGGGCGTTCGGGGGGTTCATGGTGGCCCGGCTGGCGACCCTGGCGGTGCGGGCGCGAAGCGACGCCTGGCTGGTGACCGGGGCACGCGCTGCCCGGCGCTGACGGCACGGCCCCATCGACGCCGGCGCCGGGACGCCGCCGAACTCAGACCGGACCCAGCCAGGAAAAGACCGGAGGGGCGGCTCCGGGAATCCGGGACCGCCCCTCCGGGCAGCAATGCCACTGCGCTCAGGCCGAGACGACCTCGAGCGAGAGCTTGGCGCTGAGCTCCGGGTGCAGGCGAACCGACACCTGGTGCGAGCCGAGCGTCTTGATCGGCGTGCCGATCTCGATCCGCCGCTTGTCGATGTCGGGGCCGCCGGACTGCTTGACCGCCGCCACGATGTCGGCGACGGTGACCGAGCCGAACAGCCGGCCGCTCTCGCCGGACCGCGCCGGCAGCTTCACCGACAGGCCCTCGAGCTGGCCCTTGATCTGCTCGGCGTGCCCGAGGTCGCGGATCTCCCGGACCTCACGCGCCTTGCGGATCGAGGCGACCTGCTTCTCGCCGCCCTTGGTCCAGCGCATGCCGAGACCGCGCGGGATGAGGAAGTTACGGCCGTAGCCGTCCTTGACCTCGACGATGTCGCCCGGAGCGCCCAGACCGGACACTTCCTGGGTGAGGATGAGCTTCATAGCGTGTCAACCTCCTCGTCAGCGCGCGGTGCTGGTGTAGGGCAGCAGGGCGACTTCGCGCGAGTTCTTGATGGCAACCGCGACGTCCCGCTGGTGCTGGGTGCAGTTGCCGGTCACCCGGCGGGCACGAATCTTGCCGCGGTCGGAAATGAACTTCCGCAGCAGAGTCGTGTCCTTGTAGTCGACGTAGGAGATCTTCTCCTTGCAGAACACGCAAACCTTCTTCTTGGGCTTGCGTACAGGGGGCTTGGCCATCGTGGTGCTCCTCCAGGAAGCCCCGCGTCATGCGGGAATGGTCGCGGATGGGGAAAGAACGGGATGACGTCGGTGGATCAGAACGGCGGCTCGTCCTGGGATCCGCCGGACTGCTGTCCGCCGCCCCAGGGGTCGTTTCCGCCGGACCGCTGGCCGCCCTGCCGGGCGCCACCGCCGCCACCTTGCTGCGTCTGCCACGGGTCGTCGCCACCGAAGCCGCCCTGTGCACGGCTGGTCTTGGTGACCTTGGCGGTCGCGTTGCGGAGGCTGGGTCCCACCTCGTCGACCTCGACCTCGAAGACCGTCCGCCGCTCACCCTCGCGGGTTTCGTACGAACGGGACTTCAGCCGGCCCTGGACGACGACCCGCATGCCGCGCTGCAGCGATTCGGCGACGTTCTCCGCCGCCTGCCGCCACACGTTGCAGGTCAGGAACAGCGTCTCGCCGTCCTTCCATTCGTTGCTCTGCCGGTCGAAGGTGCGCGGGGTGGACGCGAGCCGGAAGTTGGCCACTGCCGCCCCGGACGGGGTGAAACGCAACTCGGGGTCGTCGACGAGATTGCCGACGAGTGTGATGACTGTGTCGCCTGCCATGAACGCCTCCCGTGAATCAGCGGGTGTCGGGGCGGATGACCTTAGTCCGCAGCACCGACTCGTTCAGGGTCAGCTGACGGTCCAGCTCCAGGACGGTCGCGGGCTCGGCGGTGAGGTCGATCACCGAGTAGATGCCCTCGGACTTCTTGTTGATGTCGTACGCCAACCGGCGACGGCCCCAGATGTCGACCTTCTCCACGGTGCCGCCGTTCTGGCGGACCAGCGAGAGGTACTGGTCGAGGGACGGGCCTACGGTGCGTTCCTCAAGATCGGCATCGAGGATCACCATGACTTCGTAACGACGCATGCGGAACTCCACCTCCTCTGGACTCGAGCGGTCACGGTCTTTCCGTGACAGGAGGGCTTGCGTCAGGTCCGGGTGCCTTCCGCGCCATGGGGCGGGTTCTTCCCAGCGGACCAGCCGCTTAGGTTACCAGGCCGAGGTCGGCGTACAGCGCGGCCAGGGTCGCGGGCTGCCGCAGCGCCTGGAGGTCGCTGTCGGCCAGGCCGTTCCAGTACACCGCGGCGGCCAGTCCGTGGGCGGGGTCGGCGAGGCCGACGCACCAGTTTCGCCCGCCATGTCCGTAGGTGTCCGGTGACGCGTGCGGACCGTAGGTGTGTCCGGCGTACGACGTCCGGAGGAGGAAGCCGAGCCCGCGGTCGACCGTCGCGCGCAGGTACTCGTCGTACGCGCCCGCGACCTGGGGCCGGGTCATCTCCGCGACGGCGCCGGCCGAGCACAGCCGCCCGGCGAGGAATGCCTCGTAGAACCGCCCGAGCTCGCGGATCGGTCCGTGGCCGCCGCCGGTGGGGCGTTCCCAGGTGACCCAGTCCCGGGTGCCGGAGCGCGGGGAGCCGGCGATCACCGCGAGGTCGTCCCGCCGCGCGTCGTACTCCTCCTCCGGCATGCCGATCCAGGCCTCCTCGACCCCGGCCGGGCCGAACACGTCCGTACGCACGAAGTCGCCGAACCGCCGCCCGGACAGCCGGGCGACCAGTCCGGCGACGATCCACATGGCGACCGAGTTGTAGGCGCTGCGTCTGCCCGGCCGCCAGCCCGGTGCGAGGGGCGACGCGCAGATGTCGGCCACCATCCGCTCCGGCGGCACCACCCCGGTGAGCGTGCTGGTGAGCCCGGCGGTGTGGGTGAGCAGGTGGCGGACCGCGACGTCCTCCTTGCCACCGGCGGCGAACTCCGGGAGGTGCTTGTGGACCGGGTCGTCGAGGCCGAGGAGGCCGGCGTCGACCAGCCTCATCAGGGCCACGCAGGTCACCGGCTTGGTCGCCGAGGCCCATTCCACGATGGTGGAGGTACGCATGGGCACATCGGGCCGGGCCTGCCCTAGGGCGAGGTCGAGAACCGTCCGGCCGTTCAGCGAGGCGTACACCTGCGCGCCGGTGTGCCGGCCCTCCTCGATGCCGCGCCGGAGCTCACGAAGGGTGCGGGGCGCTCCGTTCATCGGGCCTGTCTTTCTGTACGGCGGGTCTGTACGGCGGGGCGTGGCGAGCAGTGTCGGTGGTGCCTCGTAGGGTGCCGTGCATGACCAGCCTGCCGCTCGGAGCGCACGTCGACCAGGAGGACCCGATCGCCGAGGCGCGGGCGCGTTCGGCCGACATCGCGCAGTTCTTCCTCGGTGATCCACAGGGGTGGAAGGGCCCGAAGTTCGCCTACGAAGGCGGCGCCGAGGCGCTGGTGGCCGCCGCCGCCGACGCCGGGGTGGGGCTCTACGTCCACGCGCCGTACGTCATCAACGTCGCCACCACCAACAACCGCATCCGCATCCCGTCGCGCAAACTGCTCCAGCAGACGGTGACCGCGGCCGCCGAGATCGGTGCGCGCGGCGTGATCGTGCACGGCGGGCACGTCTCCAGGAGCGACGACCCCGAGGTCGGCTTCGACAACTGGCGCAAGTGCATCGAGCGGATGGACATGCCGTGCCCGGTGCTGATCGAGAACACCGCCGGCGGCGACAACGCGATGGCCCGCCACCTGGACCGGATCGAGCGCCTGTGGGCGGCGGTCACCGACGCCGAGGGCGGGGACACGGTGGGGTTCTGCCTGGACACCTGCCACTTCCACGCGGGCGGCGAGGAGCTGGGCACGGTCGTCGACCGGGTGAAGGCGATCACCGGGCGGGTCGACCTCGTGCACGCCAACGACTCCCAGGACGCCTTCGACTCCGGGCGCGACCGGCACGCCAACTTCGGCTCGGGCAAGATCGACGGCGACGACCTGCTGGCCGTGGTCCGGGCGGCCGGGGCGCCGGTGATCGTGGAGACGCCCGGCGGCGCCGACGGCCAGGGCGCCGACATCGACTGGCTGCGCCGACGCCTGGACAGTCGGTAGCGGCCCCACCGACGCCCGGATTCCTGCTTACCGGGAAGCCAGGCCGGCCGGGCGCGCGGGCAGCCCAGGACCGGTAGCCTCGCCTCCGTGGTCCTGCGCGTACGAACTCTCACCCCTGCCGAGCACCTGGCCTTCCTGGAGTCCCGGGAGTCGGCCAGCTTCCTCCAGACCCCTGCCTGGGGCGAGGTGAAGCGCGAGTGGCAAGCGGAGTCGGTCGGCTGGGTGGACGCCGGCGACGAGGGTGAGAAGGTCATCGGCGCGGGCCTGGTCCTCTACCGCCGGCTGCCCCGGATGCGGCGTTCACTCGCCTACCTCCCCGAGGGCCCGGTGATCGACTGGACCGACGGCGACCTGGGCCGATGGCTGACGCCGCTCACCGAGCACGTGAGCGCGCAGGGCGCGTTCGGGATCCGGATGGGCCCGCCGGTGATCACCCGCCGCTGGTCCGCCGCCACCGTCAAGGCCGCCCTGGCGGAGGAGGGTTCGGGGCCGCGCACCCTCGGTGACGTGACCCCCGACCACAGCGACCACGCCGCGCTCGCCGTGGCCGACCAGCTGCGGTCCCTGGGCTGGCGCCCGCCGGCCGAGAACGCCTCCGGCTTCGCCGCCGGCCAGCCGCGTTACGTCTTCCAGCTGCCACTGGAGGACCGCGACGAGAAGGCCGTCCTGTCCGGGATGAACCAGCTGTGGCGGCGCAACATCAAGAAGGCCGCCAAGGCAGGGGTCGAGGTCAGCCGGGGATCGGCCGACGACCTGCCGGCCTTCCACCAGCTGTACGTCGAGACCGCCCGGCGCGACCACTTCACCCCGCGCCCGCTGGCGTACTTCGTGACGATGTTCCGCGCCCTCAACGCCGAGCACCCCGACCGCGCCAAGCTCTACCTCGCCCACCACGAGGGCGAGCTGGCCGCGGCGACCGTCGGCGTCCAGGTGGGCACCCACGCGTGGTACTCCTACGGCGCGTCGTCCACGGCCAAGCGCGACGTCCGCCCGTCCAACGCGCTGCAGTGGGAGATGATCCGGGACGCCCTGTCCTCGGGTGCCCGGGTCTACGACCTGCGCGGCATCACCGACACCATGGACGAGTCCGACTCCCACTTCGGGCTGCTGCAGTTCAAGCTCGGCACCGGCGGGGAGGCCGCGGAGTACCTCGGCGAGTGGGACCTGCCGATCTCCCGGATGCTGTACACCGCCTTCGACCTCTACATGCGCCGACGGGGGTAGCCCGCGGATGTCGCTGACACTGCACGTCGACTCGGCCCGCTGGCGGGGCCACCTGGACTCCGTCGCCACGGCGTACCCACGGCTGGTCCCGGTGGTCAAGGGCACCGGTTACGGCTTCGGGCACGCGCTGCTGGCCGCCGAGGCGACCCGGATGGGCGTCGAGACGCTGGCCGTCGGGACGTACGAGGAGCTGGCCGCGGTTCGCGAGGCGTTCCCCGGCGACCTGCTGGTCCTGACCCCGATCCGGCCCTTCGACGAGGTGCCGGACGACCCGCGGGTGATCTCCACGGTGAGCAGGGTGGCCGACCTGCGCACCCTCGCCGACGGCCCCGGACGCCCGCGCGTGGTCGTCGAGCTGTTCACCGCGATGCGCCGGCACGGGGTTCCCGCCGGCGAGCTGGCCGACGTGGTGAAGCTGCTGGAGGGTGTGCGCTGCGAGGGTTTCGCACTGCACCTGCCGCTGCCCTCGGCCGGACGTCACGGGCCGGAGGTCACCGGCTGGATCGAGCGGCTGAACGACGGCGGCGTGTCGTACGACCGGCTGTTCGTCTCCCACGTGACGCCGGAGGAGCTCGGCACGCTCACCGCCGCCCACCCCGGCCTGGAGATCCGGTCGCGGATCGGCACCCGGCTGTGGCTGGCCGACCGCGAGGCCTACGCCGCTCGGGCGCACGTGCTCGACGTGCACCCGGTGAGCAAGGGCGACCGGTTCGGCTACCGCCAGCGCCGGGTGCCGGGCGCCGGGCATCTCGTCGTCGCCAGCGGTGGCACCGCGCACGGCATCGCGCTGGAGGCGCCGAGCCACGTCGCCGACCTGCGCACCCGGGCCCGGGTGCTGGCCGCCAGCGGGCTGGAGGCGTCCGGCCGGGCGCTGTCGCCGTACTCCGTGGACGGGAAGCGGCGGTGGTTCGCCGAGCCGCCGCACATGCAGGTGAGCGTGCTCTTCCTGCCGGAGTCGGTCCGCCCGCCGGAGGTGGGTGCGGAGCTGCCGGTCAACGTCGGGATGGCGATCACGAAGTTCGACCGGGTCGTTCTGGACTGATCCACAGCTTCGTTCCCGGCTGTCCGCTAGGCTTCCTCGCGTGATCGGGACCCAGCAGCGATATCGGCGCTGACGCGCCGTCCCGGGCCGCCCTCGTCAGGGTGCGCCCTTCCGCTGCTGACCTCGAAGGATCCCGACCCGTGTCTGCCACCCCGGGCGGCTCAGCCGCCAACCATTCTGCCGCCGACCGCTCTGCCCTGCTCGCCGACCTCGCCCGCACGACCGACGAGGTGGTGAGCCGCCCCGAGCTCGAAGCCCTGCTCGACTCCGGCCGCCCGCTGCGGATCAAGTACGGCGTCGACTGCACCGCACCGTTCCTCCATCTCGGCCACGCGGTCAACCTGTGGATGATGCGCCGCCTACAGGACGCCGGCCACACGGTGGTCTTCCTTCTCGGCGACGTGACCACCCAGGTCGGCGACCCGACCGGCCGCGCCGAGACCCGGCCGGTCCTGCCCCGGGCCGCGATCGAGGCCAACGCCGCGGCGTTCCTGGAGCAGGCGGGCATGGTGCTGCGCACCGAACCCGAGGTGTTCGAGGTACGCCGCAACTCCGAGTGGTACGACACCCTCACCACACGGGACTGGCTGACCCTGCTGTCACACGTCACCCACGGCCAGTTGATGGCGCGGGACATGTTCCGCCGCCGGGTCGCCGAGGGCCGCGACATCGCGATGCACGAGCTCGTCTACCCCGTCCTGCAGGGCTACGACTCGTGGGCGATGCGCTCCGACCTCACCATCGTGGGCAGCGACCAACTCTTCAACGAGATGCTCGGCCGGCACTACCAGCAGCGGCTCGGCGGCAAGGCGCAGGTGGTGATCACCACGAGGATCACGCCGGGCATCGACGGCCGGGCCAAGCAGTCCAAGAGCCTCGGCAACTACGTGGCACTGACCGACCCGCCGCGGGAGAAGTTCGGCAAGCTGATGAGCATCCCGGACGCGCTCGTCCCGGGCTACCTCGAGGTCTACACGACCGTGCCGATGTCCGTGGCCGAGCAGGCCCGGCCGGCGGTGGAACGCGGTGGCCGGGAGGTCCGGGACGCCAAGCTGGGGCTCGCCGAGGCGGTCGTCGCGCGCTACCACGGGGCCGACCGGGCGGCGGCCGAACGCCAGTGGTTCCGGTCGACGTTCTCCGCCCGGCACGAACCCACCGACGTGCCGGTGCTGTCCGTCGCCACCGAGACGGATTGGCTCACCGTCTGGGACCTGGTCTGTCTCGCCCAGCCGGACCTGAGCCGCAGCGCAGCCCGGCGCCTGGTCGACCAGGGCGGCGTACGCCTGGACGACCGCGTGCTGGCCGACGTCGACCAGGTGCTGCCCGCCGGCACCGGGGAGGGCGCGCTGCTCCGGATCGGCCGGCGGCGGTGGTTCCGGCTCGCCTGGAACGCGGAGCCTGCTGGTCCGGCGGGGTCAGCCTGACCAGCGGCCGGTGAGGTAGGCGGCCGCCCAGATCCCGAACAACGGCACCGCGAGGATGACGTACGCCCGCCACACCCACGGCCGCCGGACAGCCAGGGCACCCAGGCCGATCCACAGCGGGAACCACAGCAGCGTGGCCCGGGGAACGGAGAAGAACCAGTACGACGTCGCGAACGCCGCCACCTGCACGCCCACCCAGGTGGCCTCGCCCCACCGGCGCAGCGTCAGCAGGACGACCGTGACGACCAGGCCGAGCAGCATGGCCACGAGCTCGGCCCGGAACATCCACTCGAAGTTCGCCCGCAGCGCGTCGCTCACGTCACCGAACGCGGTGTGCCCGGTCGCGGCGTTCCAGGTGTTGAAGAACGAGTCCCATGGCGGGGTGAAGCCGCGGTACCACTCCTGCGACTGGGCGTGGTACCACCGCAGCCAGTCGCCGGTGTTCGCGTAGAGGTAGGCCATGTAGCCGAGCACCGGGACCGCCGGCAGCGCCAGCCACAGTCCGTCCAGCAACTGCTTCCGGCGCCCGGAGGTGAGGAACTCCACCGCCAGCGCGACGACCAGGAAGATGCCCGACACCCGGACCGTGCACGCACCGGCGGCGAGCACGGCGGCGAGCCACCAGGTGCCCCGGCGGGCGGACAGCCAGGCGGGGATCGCCAGAGCGAGGAACAGCGCCTCGGTGTACGGCGCGGCGAGGAAGATCGCCGGCGGCGCCAGCATCCACATCGCCGCGGCGTACCGCCCAGCGCCCGGTCCCCACTCGCGGTCGGCGAGCCGGGCCAGTGCGACCGCGGCGACACCCCCGGCGACGAACGACACCAGCAGGCCGCCCACCACGGTGGGAATCCCGACCAGGACACCCAGCCGCAGCGTCATCGGGAAGCCGGGGAAGAACGCCTCGATCGGCGTGCTCCAGCCAGGAGCGAAGTAGCCGAACGTCGCGATCCGGTCGAAGTGCCAGAAATCCCACTGCTTCCAGGAGTCCCAGAAGCTCGGAATCTTGCCGGTGCCGTGGAACAGCCAGGGCCCGGTCATCGCGATCAACAGGATGCCGAGGCGGGTCAGCACCCACCAGGCCAGCACCTGCAGGTCACCGGGCGTCGGTCGCAGGCGTTCGGGCAGCCACCGGAGCCGGGAGGAACTCCGCGGCTCACCCGCGCCCGAGGCGGCGGAGCGTTCGGTCTCCGGCTCCGGGGTTGCCCAGCCAGGTCCGTCAGGTCCATCGAACCCGGCCTTCGCGGCGGGCTCAGCTGGAACGGATCGGGCGGCCGCCGGCCCGTTCGCCGGCTCGGACCGACCCGGCCGTCCCGGCTCGCTCGGTCGGCCCGGCTGGACGGGCCGGTCCGCCGCGCGGTCGTCCGGAGCGGGCGCCGGTGCCGGGGTGCCGCCCATCGGCGTCAGCGGCGCGGACGGTTCGTCGTCCGCACCACTGCCCGGGCCGTCCAGTTCGTCCGGCCACGAGGGACCCTGCCGGTCGGCGCGGCGCCGCTCGCCCCCGCCCGGGCTGTCGTCCGAACCGTCGTCCCGGCCGCTGCCACCGGCCGCCCGGTCGTCGGGACCGGTGGTGTCGAGCGTCCACTCCGGCGTACTGCGTTCCGGCATGGTCCAGTCGGGTGAGTCCCAGTCGGGGGCGTCCCACGGCGGCGCGGAAGCCTGCACCTCCGAGGCGCCGTACCAGCCGGTGTCCGTCACCGGTTCGGTCGACCGAGGCGTGCTGCCGGCACCGCCTGTACGGCCGACACCGCCACTTCCCGCACCACTGGCACCGCCTGTGCTGGCGGTACCGCCGCTACCCCAGAGGTCTCCTTCGGGTTCGGGCGGCACGTTCTCCCGGCGGCGGCGGCCGGGCGCCGGCGCACCTGGCCGGGGCGTACGGTCGTCCGCCGGCTCGTCGGGGAGCGGCGATGCCAGCCTCTCCCGCCAGTCGGGGCCGCCGTCGGCACGGCGGCGCGCCGGCCGGCTCGGAAACGGGTCCCCGGACCTGGAACGTTCGTCCCACGGACCGGGCCCGGCCGAGTCGCCGGAGCCACCGGGACCTGCGGCGCGGCCTCCGCCACGCCCGCCGTCACCGCGGCCGGGTCTTTCCGGCGGGTCCTCGGTCCACCTGCGTCGGTTGCTCACCGTGCCACACCCTCCTCCTGCAGGGCCCGTTCGGTCGGCTCCGGACTCCGGGAGCGTCCTCCACGCCACCAGTCCGCGTCGGCTGCGTCGTCGAAGGGCCCGCCGGTCGGGTCGTCGACCCGGTCACCGGCCCGCACGACGTCGGCGGAGGGCCGCAGGATGTCGCGGACCACCAGCACGCACAGGTAGCCGGTGGCCGCCACCCGGATGGCCACGGCGAGCCAGTAGAGCCGCTCCGCACCACCCGCGGCCAGGCTGCCGGACAGGTGCAGCCAGATGGCCAGCCAGTAGAGAAGTTCACCGACCTGCCAGATCGTCCAGTCCCGCCACCGCGGCCGGGCCAGCGCCACCAGAGGCAGCAGCCAGAGGACGTACTGCGGTGAGTAGACCTTGTTGACCAGCAGGAACGCCGCGACCGTCAGGAACGCGAGCTGGGCCAGCCGCGGTCGCCGGGGCGCGAACAGCCCCAGTGCCGCGATCCCGGCGCAGGCCAGCCCGAACAGCCCGAGGGAGACCGTGTTGACCGCCTTGAGCGGGTGCCCGGCCAGCCCGAGGACGTACCAGATCGATCCGAAGTCGCCCATCCGCGCGGTGTTGAACGACCAGAACACCGCCCAACTGCTCTCCGCGAGGAGCATCACCGGCAGGTTGACGACCAGCCACGCGGCCAGCGCCGACAGCGTGGTCGTGGTCCACAACCGCATCCGGCCGGTGCGCAGCGCGAGCACCAGCAGCGGGCCCAGCAACAGCAGCGGGTAGAACTTCGTCGCCGCGCCGAGCCCGATCAGGATGCCGGCGAGGTACGGACGCGACCGCGACCAGGCCAGCAGCGCACAGGTGGTGAGGGCGACCGCCGCGAGGTCCCAGTTGATGGTGCCGGCCAGTGCGAGCACCGGTGCCGCGGCGAAGAACAACACGTCGTACGGCCGGCGCAGGCACAGCCGGGCGAGAGCCCACACCGTCACCAGCGCGCAGACGAACAGGAACACGACGGTGAGGTCGAAGTACAGCACGCTGTCGCGCATCGCGTCCCCGGACCCGAACGCCTGGGTCAGCCAGGCGGTCACCTGCATCACCGCGCCGGTGAGGACGGGGTACTCCAGCGGCGGGTAGTTGCCGGTGTCGAGGTACGCGAGGTTGCCCTGGGCGAAGCCGCGCTCGCGGTAGAGGTACGGCACGTCGGTGTAGCAGAGATGGCTGAAGGCGTACCCGGACTCGCGCGGCCAGCCCACGCCGTGACACGGCACCTTCTGCAGGACGCCGAGGACGAACATCCCCGTCGTCACCGCGAACGCAACCGCCAGCGGCGTCCACCGGTTGCCACTCAGGCGCGCGTGCAGACCGACCGGGCCGCCGAGCCAGGTGGTCGCAAGGCGGGCGAGGGGATCCTCCCGGGAGGGACTCCTGTTCACCCGCGCCTCCGTCCGGTCCGGCGTCACGTCGGAGCCCATCGTGCCCTATCGCGCTGACCGGGTGGGCACCCTCCCGGTGCCACGCCGAACGACCTACACCGCGTCAACAGGTCGGGACGACGCGTCGGCTCCCGTCTCCCGGCAGTCACCGCTGGGCCGGGCTCACGGGAACGGCCGGTGGGGTCCCTTGGTCCTGGTCGGGCTGGGCGACGAGGTGGGGGTCGGGATGGGGAGGGTCTCGGTCGGCTTGGGCTTCGGGCCCGGCGGCTTCCGGGTGAAGGTCGGCGTCGGCGTCGGCGTGGGTGTGTCCGTGGGAGTCGGCGTCGGCGTCGGCGTGTCGGTCGGGGTCGGCGTGTCGGTCGGCGTCGGCTGGGGCGGCGGCGGGGTGAAGGTCGGCTTGGGGTTGACGACCTTGCCGAGCTTGGCCGGCGGCGGGAACTGAAGTACCGGCTGGCCGGCCAGCGCCTCGCGCATGAACGCCGTCCAGATCCGCGCCGGGTAGCCGCCGCCGAAGAACGTGTTCATTCCGCCCACGTTGTCCAGCGACTCCTTCTTCCCGTCGCCGTTCGCGTCCTTGTAGAACGCCACCGAGGCGGCCAACTGTGGGGTGTAGCCCACGAACCACGCCGTCTGGTCCTCGTGGGTGCCGGTCTTGCCTGCGGCGGGGCGGCCGAGGCCCTTCGCCGCCTCCTCCGCGCTGCCGTGCTTCACCACGTCCTCCAGCGCGTAGTCGAGGTCGCGGACCACCGGCTTGCTGAACTCCCGCTTGTTCGTCACCTTCGTCTCGTGCAGGACGTTGCCGCCCGGTGCGGTGACCTTCTCCACCAGGTGCCACGGCGCGCGCCTGCCCTCGGCCGCGAAGGTGGCGTAGGAGTTGGCCATGTCCATCGGGGACACCGACGCGAAACCGAGTGCGATCTTCGCGTGCTTGTCCAGGCCGGGCGAGTTCGCCGGTACGCCGGCGCGCAGTGCCGCGCCGTACACCGCGTTCGGGCCGATCTTGTTGACGGTGAGGTCGACGTAGGCGGTGTTGATCGAGTCCCTCGTGGCCTGCATCAGGTCGACGTAGCGGCCGTAGTCGCGGTTGAACTCGTTGCGCACCCTGTCGCCGTTGTCGAGTAGGAACGGCGAGTTGCCGGCGAACCGGCTGCGCAGGGACACCCCGTCCTCCAGCGCGGCGGCCAGGGCGAACGACTTGAACGTCGAGCCCGGCTGGAGCTTGGCCTGGGTGGCGTCGTTGAACTGGCGCTTGATGTAGTCCTTCCCGCCGTACATCGCGACGACCTCGCCGGTGCCCGGACGCACGGCGGCGCCGCCCGCGTACACCCCCTTGGCGTTCTTGGTCGGGAAGTGCTTCGCGAACGCGTCCTGCATGGCGCGCTGGGCCTTGGCGTCGACGGTCGTGGTGACCTGCAGGCCGCCGGTCTCGATCTGCGCCTCGCTGTAGCCGAGCTTGACCAGCTCCTTGCGCACCTGGCTGACGAGGTAGCCACCCGGTCCGGAGTTGTTGCTGCTCTTGCTGATCGGTTTGATCTTCGGCAGCGGCTCCTGCGCGGCCTGGGCGATGGACAGGTGCCCGAGCTTGGCCATCCCGTCGAGCACGTAGTGGTAGCGAGCCTCGAGCCGGGGCCGGTTGGTCGGGTCGGTGGCCGGGTCGTAGAAGGACGGCGCCCGCAGCAGGGACGCCAGCACCGCCGACTCCTGCGGCTTGAGATCCTGGACGTGCTTGCCGAAGTACGCCTGCGAGGCGGTCTCGATGCCCCATGCGCCGCGGCCGAAGTAGCTGGTGTTGAGGTAGTTCTGCAGGATCTCCTGCTTGGACAGTTGCCGCTGGACCTTCAGGGTGATGAAGAGTTCCTTCACCTTGCGGGTCCAGGTCTGTTCCTGGGTCAGGTAGTAGTTCTTGACGTACTGCTGGGTGATGGTGGAACCACCCTGGACGTTCTGACCCCGCGCGGTGTTCCACGCGGCGCGGGCGATACCGGTCGGCGACACACCTCGGTCGGTCCAGAAGCTGCGGTTCTCCGCCGCGATCACCGCGTCCTGGGTGTTCTTGGGCACCTGGTCCAGCGGCACCGAGATGCGGTTCTGGGCGTGGAAGGAGCCCAGGACGTTCTTGCCGTCGCGGTAGTAGATGGTCGTCGCGTTGGAGTCCAGCTTCGCGTTCGGGTCCGGCACGGACGTGCGCGCGTAGCCGATGACGAACGCCACCATGCCCAGGATGGCGATCCCGAGGAAGGCGAACAGGCAACCGAGCAGAAAGCGCCGCAGGCGCCGTCTGGGTCGCCTGCGGGATTGGCGGTGCCCGCGAGGTCCCCGATCCTCGCGTGGATCGCCATAGACGTCCACGGAGGTGTGGTCGTCGGCATACCTGTCTTCGTGTCTATGTGTCACGGTGTCGTTCCAGGGGGTTGCCCGGCAGCGGATTGGCGCTGACGAGGGTACGGCAGTTGGCCCGGCTAGGAGTACTCGTCCTCGACTGTGCGCTGCCGACGAGGCGGCCGCCGTGGCACACCGTCACCGAGGACGTACGAAAGCGTGAGGTGATTCCACGAGCAACCCTGGCAGACCTCGATGACATAGACCCGGAACTCACCGTGCTCACGGGCCATCCTCTCCAGCTCGGGAGTCTGCCGAATCCGGCCGGAGTACTGACCGAGTTCGTCACCGAAGACGTAGGTGACGTGGGTCAGCTTCTCCTTCCGGCAGATCGGGCAGGGCCGGTCGGTCGGTTCCCCGTGAAACTTCGCCGCCCGGAGGAGGTACGGGTCGGCGTCGCACACGTCCTCCATCACGGTCGCGTGGCCACCACGCAGCGCCTGCAGCGTCGCCTTCCGCTGCAGGCTGTAATCGACTACCGACCGTTGGGACCACATGCCAACGAGAGTACGGCCTTCGGCGGGAGCGTCGAGTCCCGCGGCGCAGGTGCGGCGATCAAACCTGCCGATCGGCCCGGCCGCCGTCGGTCCCCGGAGCGGTCACCCCTTGCGCTTCCACGGCGCCCGCCTCTATCGTCCGAACATCTCGACACGATGTATCAGTTCGATACATCGAATAGTGGACAATGTCCAAATCGGTGCGGGCCGGGCATCGTGAGGCGGCGCCACGGGCAGGCTTGGATCAGCCCGGATCGGGCTTGGAACGGGGCTCGGAACGGCGCTGGACGACGCGGGACAGGGACGGTGAGGTGCATGGCACGCCGCGGGGGCGTACTCGAGCTCGCGGTCCTGGGACTCCTGCACGAGGCGCCGATGCATGGTTACGAGCTGCGCAAGCGCCTCAACGCGAGGTTCGGGTGGGGACGCGCGCTGTCCTACGGCTCGCTCTATCCCTGCCTGAAGTCCCTGCTAGCCCGGGACTGCGTCAGCGAGGACTCCTCCGCCACCGACGTCGGCGACCGGACCTCCACCGGCACCGCCGCCCGGCGCCGGGCGCGGATCGTCTACCGCCTCACCCCCGCCGGTGAGCAACTCCTCACCGAACTGCTGGCCGAGGGCGGGCCGTCCGCCTGGGACGACGACAACTTCGGCGTCCGCCTGGCGTTCTTCGCGCGCACGGACGCGGCTGTACGCCTGCGCATCCTGGAGGGCCGGCGACGGCGGCTGGAGGAGCGCCTGGACCGCACCCGCGCGCAACTCCACCGTACGCAGGAACGCCTCGACACCTACGCCGTCGAACTCCAGCGGCACGGCGTTGAGTCCGTCGAGCGGGAGGTGCACTGGCTCAGCGACCTGATCGCCTCCGAACGCGTGGGCCGCCCCGCCGCCAAGGAACTGCCCGACCGGCCCGAGCCGGCCGACCGCCACGCCGACGACCACCATCCCGAAGACCGCCACCCAGAACAGCGCCACACCCAAGACCACTGAGAACCGAGGAGAAGGTCCATGAGTCCGCAGTCGATCCGGGTTGCCATCGTCGGCGTGGGAAACTGCGCGACGTCGCTGATCCAGGGAGTCCACTACTACCGCGACGCCGACCCCACCCAGAAGGTGCCGGGGCTGATGCACGTGCGGTTCGGCGACTACCACGTACGGGACGTCGAGTTCGTGGCCGCGTTCGACGTCGACGCCAAGAAGGTGGGCCTCGACCTCGCCGACGCCACCAGGGCCAGCGAGAACAACACGATCAGGATCTGTGACGTACCCCCGACCGGGATCACGGTCCAGCGCGGGCACACGCTGGACGGGCTCGGGAAGTACTACCGGGAGACGATCAGCGAGTCCGAGCAAGAGCCGGTTGACATCGTTGCGGCGCTGCGCGCGGCCGAGGCCGACGTGCTGGTCTCCTACCTGCCGGTGGGTTCGGAGGCGGCGGACAAGTTCTACGCGCAATGCGCGATTGACGCCGGGGTGGCATTCGTCAACGCCCTGCCGGTGTTCATCGCGACCGACCCGGAGTGGGCGGCGAAGTTCACCGAGGCCGGGCTGCCGATCATCGGCGACGACATCAAGAGCCAGGTCGGCGCGACGATCACACACCGCGTGCTGTCGAAGCTGTTCGAGGACCGCGGCGTCGTGGTGGAGCGCACGTACCAGCTCAACTTCGGCGGCAACATGGACTTCATGAACATGCTGGAGCGGGACCGGCTGGAGTCGAAGAAGATCTCGAAGACGCAGTCGGTCACGTCGCAGATCCCGCACCACCTGGAGAAGCGCAACGTGCACGTGGGCCCGAGCGACCACGTGCCCTGGCTGGACGACCGCAAGTGGGCCTACGTACGACTGGAGGGCCGCGCGTTCGGCGATGTCCCGCTCAGCCTGGAGTACAAGCTGGAGGTCTGGGACTCGCCCAACTCCGCCGGCATCATCATCGACGCGATCCGGGCGGCGAAGATCGCCAAGGACCGCGGCATCGGCGGGCCGATCCTTTCGGCGTCGTCGTACTTCATGAAAAGTCCGCCGGAGCAGTACTCCGACGACGTGGCCCGCGAACTGGTGGAGAAGTTCATCCGCGGAGAGGTCGAGCGCTGAACCGCCTACCCTGCTGGGGTGCGGTTTCTGCGTGACCTCGCCACCCTGCTGGGGCACCGATTCTTCCGGCGGCTGTTCGCCGTCCGGCTGGTCTCGCAGTTCTCCGACGGGGTGTTTCAGGTCGCGATCGCGTCGTACGTCCTGTTCTCTCCCGAACGCCAGCCGACCGCCACCGCGATCGCGGTCGGGTTCGCGGTGTTGTTGTTGCCGTTCTCCCTGCTCGGCCCGTTCTGCGGTGTGCTGCTGGACCGCTGGTCGCGGCGGCAGACGATGGTGTGGTGCAACGCCGTTCGCGCGGTGCTGGTGCTGATCGTCCTGGCGGTGACGCGCGGGGGCGGCGAGGGGCCGTTGTTCGTCCTTGCCGTCCTCGCCTGCCTGTCTGTCAACCGCTTCTTGCTCGCGGCCCTGTCGGCGGCCCTGCCGCACGTGGTCTCCACCGAACGCCTGGTGCTGGCCAACGCGGTCACCCCGACCTGCGGGACGCTCGCCTACCTCGTCGGCCTGGGCGTCGGCTCTACCGCGGCCGCGCTGGGGTGGGGAGCTCCGGCGACCGCGGAGTACGTCGTGCTGGTCCTCGCCAGTCTGGGCTATGCCGCCAGCGCGCTGCTGGTGCTGCGGATTCCGCGGCCGATGCTGGGGCCGGACCTCGCGGCGGCACGCGCCGAGGTCGCCGCGACGGTCCGGCACGTGCTGCGCGGCCTGGCCGACGGGGCGCGGCACGTGGTGGAGTGCCGGCCCGCGGCGTTCGGTTTGGCGGCGATCGCGGTCCAGCGCTTCTTCTTCACCCTGTGCACGGTGGCGATCATCCTGCTCTATCGCAACTACTTCGCCGCGGGCGACGCCGCCGCCGGGATCGCCGGCCTGGGCACCGCGGTGCTGGTGTCCGGGCTGGGCTTCGGGTCGGCGGCGCTGCTCACGCCGATCGCCGTCCGGCGGATCCGGAAGGAGGCCTGGATCGTGGTGCTCTTCCTCGTCGGGGCCGTGGCGGTGCTCGTACCGGGCACCTTCTTCACCGTGCCCGCGGTCCTGGTGACCGCGTTCGTCCTCGGCCTGTGCGCCCAGGGTGTGAAGATCTGTGTGGACACGCTGGTGCAGGAGACCGTCGCCGACGTCTACCGCGGCCGGGTCTTCTCGTTGTACGACGTGCTGTTCAACGTCGTCGTCGTGCTCGCCGCCGCCTTTGCCGCGCTGACGCTGCCGCCGACCGGGCGCTCGTACGCCGTGCTGGCGGTCACCGCGGTGGCCTACGTCGCCGCCGCGGTCGGCTACGCCCGGCTCACCGGCGTACGCCTGCGCCCTCGTACCCCGGTCTCCTCCGAATCGGCCGCGGAGTGACCGACGGGCCGCATGGGCGCACCGGCCGGACGGAATCGCTCAGGCCCGGGCTTCCGGCTGCTCCGCCCACCAACGCAGCAGCTCGCCGCGTACGGCGTCCTTGTCCAACCGTCCCTGGTCCAGGCGTACCTCCAGCAGGTGCTTGTACGCCCGGCCGACCACGGGACCAGGCGGGACGCCCAGCGTCTGCATGATCTCGTTGCCGTCGAGGTCCGGCCGGATGCTGGCCAGCTCCTCCTCCTCGGCCAGCCGCGCGATCCGCTCCTCCAGCTGGTCGTAGGTGCGCTGCAGGGAGGCCGCCTTGCGCCGGTTGCGGGTGGTGCAGTCGGCGCGGGTGAGCACGTGCAGCCGATCCAGCAGCGGCCCGGCGTCGCGGACGTAGCGGCGTACGGCGGAGTCGGTCCACTCCCCTCCGCCGTACCCGTGGAAGCGCAGGTGCAGCTCCACCAGCCGGGACACCGCGTCCATCTGCTCACCGGAGAACCGCAGCGCACGCATCCGCTTGGTCGTGATCCGGGCGCCCTTGACCTCGTGGTGGTGGAAGGTGACCCGGCCGCCGTCCTCGAAGCGCCGGGTCGCCGGCTTGCCCACGTCGTGCATCAGCGCGGCGAACCTGGTCACGAAGTCGGGGCCACCGGTGCCGATCCGCCCCTCCATGGCGATCGCCTGGTCGAGCACGGTGAGGCTGTGTTCGTACACGTCCTTGTGCCGGTGGTGCTCGTCGAGCTCCAGCCGCAGCGCGGGAAGCTCGGGCAGGATGTGGTCGGCCAGCCCGGCGCCGACGAGAAGCTCCAGCCCGGCACGGGGGTCGGGGCCGAGGACCAGCTTCACCAGCTCGTCCCGGACCCGCTCGGCGGACACGATGGTGATCCGGTCGGCCATCGCGCGGATCGCCGCCACCACCTCCGGCGCCACCGAGAAGCCGAGCTGGCTGGCGAACCTCGCCGCCCTCATCATCCGCAGCGGGTCGTCGGTGAAGGAGTCCTCCGGCCGGCCGGGTGTCCGCAGCACCCCCGCGGCCAGGTCGGTCAGCCCGCCGAACGGGTCGACGAACGCCCGGTCGGGGAGGTTGACCGCGAGCGCGTTGACGGTGAAGTCGCGCCGGCCGAGGTCGCCCTCCAGCGTGTCACCGAACGTGACCGCGGGCTTGCGGCTGTCGGAGCTGTACGCCTCCGCACGGAACGTGGTGATCTCGATAGTCCAGTCGCCCTTGCGGGCGCCGATCGTCCCGAACTCGCGGCCGATGTCCCATACCGCGTCTGCCCAGCCGGTGAGCAGGCGTTCGACCTCGATTGGCCGGGCGCTGGTGGTGAAGTCCAGGTCGAGGCCGAGCCGGCCGAGCAGCGCGTCACGGACGGAGCCGCCGACGAGCGCGAGCCGGGCACCGGCGGCCTGGAACCGCGCGCCGAGTTCGTCGATCACGGGGGCGATTCGCAGGAGTTCTCGTACTCCGCGCTGCTGGGCCTCGCTCAGGTGGTCGGTCGACACGGGAGGCAAGCGTACGGCCTCGGGTGTGGCCGTACGCCGTGGTGGGCGCGGACCGAGTCAGGCACCCCGCATAGAGACATGCCCTAGCATCGAGGCGTGTTGGCGGGTCGAGCAAGGTTGGCGACCGCCGTCCTGGCGGTGCTGGCGATGCTGGCCTGCGTCGGCGGCCTGGTCACGGCTTCCGCGACGCCCGCCTCGGCCCAGGTGCCGGGAGTACGCATCCAGATCGACTCCGTGACGCCGTACGCCACCAAAGGGACGAAAAACCTCCGCATCACCGGCCGGGTGGTCAACTCCGGCGACGTCCCGCTGTCCACCGTCAACGCGATGCTGTGGTTCGATCAGTCACCCCTCACGTCCCGTGACGAGCTCACCACTGCCGCCGCCGAACAGCCGGGCGAACGCCTCGGCACCCGCCTGGACCAGCCGTGGAACCTCGTCGACCAGGTGGCCCCGAGGCTGCGGCCGCACGCCGCCGCGCGCTTCGACGTCAACGTGCCGATGGCGCAGCTGGGACTGGACGCGGCCGGTGTGTACGTCGTGGGCGTCGACATCCGGGCCACCACGCCGGATTCCAGCCTGCGGGAAACCTGGCGGGCTCGTACCTTCCTGCCGTATCTCCCGGCGGGCACCAAGCTGACGCCGGTCGAGGTGGCGTTCGTCCTGCCCGTCACCGACCAGCCGCGCCTGGTCGACGGCGACGTCATGCGTTCCCCGTCCGGGAGCAACGACGCCGCCGAGACCCCGGCGCTCGGGGAGTTCGGGCCCAACGGTCGGCTGAGCCGGCTGCTCGAACTCGGCGCCCGCCACGGACTCAGCTTCCTCGTCGACCCGTCCCTGCTGGACGAGGCGCAGCGGATGTCCGACGGGTTCACCACCTCGTCGGGCACCAAGGTCAGTGCCGCCCAGACCGCCGACGTGCGCCGGTGGCTCAACCGCGCCCGGGGTGTGCTCGCTGCCGGTGACGCGAAGATGCTGCCGTACGCCGACCCCGACCTGCCCGCTCTGCAGCGCTACCACCTCACCGACCGCTACCCCCAGGCGGTCCGGGCCGCCGACCAGGCCTCGGACGAGTACCAGACCGGCGGCACCCTCGTCTGGCCCGGCGCGGGCTACGCCGACGCGGGCACCCTGGAGACGATCGCCGCCAGCAAGGCCCACACGGTGCTGCTGTCCCAGCCGGCCCTGCCCACCCTGCCCAAGGACGGCTCCAGCCCGGTGGCGTCGCTGGCCACCCCTGAAGGCGCGGTGACCGCGCTGGTTGCCGACCCGTCCCTGACCGCCGGCGGGCCGGGCGGACAGTCCTCACCCGTGAGCATCCAGCAGCGGTTCCTGAGCGAGACCGCGCTGGCGGCGATGCAGGGCGGCGACCCGGCCACCACGCTGCGGCGGATGGTCGCCGCGATGCCGCGCGACTGGAACCCCGGTGCCTCCGGCGACACGTTGTTCCGCACCGTCGAGTCGGTCTCCTGGCTGCGGCCCCTCTCGGTCGGCGCGCTGCTGTCCCAGGCGCCGACGGCCTACGGCGGCCCGCTGCGTACTTCCCCCAGAGACACCCGGGCCGAGCTCAGCCCGCGCCACGTCCAGCACCTGCGCGAGCTCGCGGCCAACTCGGCCGAACTCCTGGACATGCTGGCCGAGCCGGAGCGGTCCCGCCCGGCGCTGGACCGGGAGTTCCTGCGTGGAGCCTCCACGTCGTGGCGGCGCGACGACGCCGACGCGATCGACCTCGTCGACAGCATGAGCTCCCGGATCCGTACGGCCATCGGCCGGGTGGAGGTCGTCCCGCCACGCCTGGTGACGCTGTCCAGCCAGACCGGCCGCTTCCCGGTGACGATCTGGAACCGCGGCAACCAGCCGGTGGAGGTACACCTCGAGGTGCGCCCCCGCGACCCCGAACTGCTCAAGGTGGCCCCGATCGACCCGGTGCGCGTCGACCCCCACCGCAAGGCGACGGTGAGCGTGACGGCGCAGGCACCGGCGGACAGCAGAGTCCGGTCCGCGGTGCAGATGGAGGCGCGGGTGACGACCCGTTCCGGTACGTCGTTCGGCGCCACCCAGCCGTTCTTCGTCAGGGTCACCGGCTACGGTCAGGTCGGCTGGGTGGTCATCTTCGTCGGCCTGGGGTTGTTGCTGTTGGCGGCCGGTACGCGTATCGTGCGGCGGCTGCGGTCGGCCGCGGCGGCACGGAGGGCCAGGGCCGGCGGTCAGGGCGAGGCGGCCACCGAGGTCGGCGAGCCCGCCGAGCCCGATCGGGCCGAGCCGACTCCGGACGACGTGCCGGGTGACCCGGACCGGTCCAACGGCCGGGCCGCGCAGCCGCACGACAAGGAATCCGGCAGCCGGCCCGGTTCCGAGCCCGGCTCCCAGCCCGGCTCTCCTGGCCCCGACATGACGAAGGCGAAGCGGTGAACGGTGACGTCGCTGTCCCCCAGAAGAAGGAACCACGAAGCGAGCAGGCCAGCCTGCTGCGCGCCAGCGCGGTCATGGCGGCCGGCACCGTGGTCTCCCGGGTCACCGGCTTCGCCCGCAGCCTGGTCCTCGTCTGGGCACTCGGCACGGCGTTCTTCGCGGACACGTTCAACCTCGCCAACACGATCCCCAACTCGCTCTACATCCTGATCGCCGGCGGCGCGCTCAACGCGGTCTTCGTGCCCCAGCTCGTCCGGGCGATGAAGAACGACCCGGACGGTGGTGTGGCGTTCGCCCAGCGGCTGCTCACGCTGGCGGCGCTCGTCCTGGCCGGCATGAGCGTGGTGGCCGTGGTCTGCGCCCCGCTGCTGGTGCGGGCCTACTCCGGGGCGGCGATGAACTCGCCGGCCAACCGGCCGTACTTCGACCTCGCGGTGGCGTTCGCGTGGTACTGCCTGCCACAGATCTTCTTCTACGGCCTGTACGTCATCCTCGGCCAGATGCTGAACGCCCGCGGGCGGTTCGGGCCGATGATGTGGTCACCGATCCTCAACAACATCGTCTCGATCGTCGTCTTCGTGGCGTTCATCGTGATCTCCGACGCGGACACCCCGCAGGAGATCACCGGCGCGCAGATCCTGTTGCTGGGCCTCGGCTCGACCCTCGGCATCGCCGTCCAGGCGCTGTGCCTGCTGCCCGTCCTGCGCAGCGCGGGCTTCCGGCTCCGCCCGAGGTTCGACTTCCGGGGCGGCGGCATCGGCAAGTCCGGCCGGCTGGCGATCTGGACCGTCGGGTTCGTCCTGGTCAACCAGGTGTGGTTCATCGTGGCCACCCGGCTGACCACCGCGGTGAGTGCGCAGGCGCTGCAGAAGTTCGGGCACGACAGCGGGTACGGCCTCACGCCGTACCTCAACGCCTATCTCATCCTGATGCTCCCGCACGCGGTGATCACGGTCTCGATCGTGGCCGCCCTGCTGCCGCGGATGAGCCGGTCGGCGGCCGAGGGTGACAACGGTGCGGTCCGCGCCGACCTGTCGTACGGCCTGCGCCTCACGGCCGTGGCGATCATCCCGGCGTCGATCGCCTTCCTCGCCCTCGGCGCGGACATGACGACCGCGCTGTTCTTCTTCCTGCACGGCGGCGGGGACACCAGCGCACGGTTCATGGGGTACGTCCTGATGGGGTTCGCGCTCGGCCTGATCGGGTTCTCCAGCCACCACATCGTGCTGCGCGGCTTCTACGCCTACGAGGACACCCGCACGCCGGTCTTCGTCCAGATCGGGGTGGTCGCGGTGGGCATCGTGTGCTCGGTGGTCGCCTACGCCGTCCTGCCGGTGCAGTGGAAGACGGTGGGCATCGCCGCGTCGTACGGCCTCGGCTACTGGATCGGGTTCCTCGGCAGTCTGGTCGTGCTGCGCCGCCGGATGGGCGGGGTCGACGGGCGCCGGCTGTTCAGCACGTACGCCCGGGCCGGCGGGGCGGCTCTGATCCCCGGTGTGCTCGCGTACGCCCTCGCCCGGCTCGTGACCGCGGGGCTCGGCGACTCCCCGCTGGTGGAGCTGCTGGCGGTGGCGGTGGGTGGAGTGGTCCTGCTCGGGGGATACCTTGTCCTGGCCAGGCTGTTCGCGGTCCGGGAGATCGCCGAGCTCCTCGGCCTGCTCCGTACCCGGCTGGGCCGGTCCGCGGCCTGAGGGCCCACGGCGCTCGTCGCGCGCGTCTCCGGGCGAGCGCTCGGAGCAATCGGGCATTAGCATGTAAGCGCCAGTCAGACAGTCCGGGACGGATCGCGTCCCTCGGCGAGCAGGAGGGCCGTGCATCCGACCGATGTCGACCCGGGCGTGACCCTCGCCGGTCGTTACCGTGTCGCCGAGCTTCTCGCGGAGACCCCCGGCGACGGTGGGGTGGCGCAGACCTGGCGGGCCATCGACGAGGTTCTCTCACGTTCCGTGGTCGTGCACGTGCTGGCTGCGGACGATCCGCGGGTCGACCATCTGCTGGAGGCGTCCCGGCGGGCCGCGACCGCCGCCGACGTACGCTTCATCCGCGTGCTCGACGCACTGCGTGACGACGGGGTCGCCTACGTCGTCCGCGAGTGGGTGGCCGGCCGCAGCCTCGGCGCGCTGCTGGCCGACGGACCGTTGCCACCCCAGCAGGCCGGACTGCTGGTCCGTGAGGTGAGCGAGGCGATCGCCCGCGCCCACGACCAGGGTCTGTCCCACGACCGGCTCGACCCCGACTCCGTGGTGGTCACCGACACCGGCTCCATCAAGATCGTCGGGCTGGCGACCCAGGCCGCGCTCAGCGGTGCCCGCACCGACGAGGAGACCGGCACCGATCCGCAACGCGAGGACGCGGTCGGCATCGGCCGGCTCCTCTACGCCGCGCTGACCGCGCGCTGGCCGGCCGGGCCGCGCAGCGGACTGAACGCCGCACCCCGCGCGGCCGACGGCTCACTGTTGTCGCCCCGGCAGTGCCGGGCCGGCGTCCCGCGCACCCTGGACGAGATCACCGAGCGGATCCTCGACGAGCATCCCCGGCACGGCGACCCGCTGACCACGCCGCAGCAGATCGCCGCCGCGCTCACCGAGGTCGTCGGCATGACGCCGATCGAGGGAGTGCTCCCGCCGGCCTCGATGTCCGGTGGCGGGCACGACCCGGGCCACCACGCGGGCGGGCACGGGGCCCCCAACTACGCCGACGCACCCACCCAGGTCGGTGTCCCGCCGGTCGGTGCCACCCGCGGCGACCTCAACGGCCGCGCACAGGGCCACACCCAGCACGGCGGTGGCGGCGGTGATCTCGGCGACCAGACCCAGCGGGTGCCGCCCGCCGACATGTCCCGCATGTCCCACGAAGCCATGCACCCGCGCGGCAACTACGCCCCGCCGCACCCGCCCGCACAGGCCCCACACCACTACCCCCAGCAGGAACGCGAGCAGCGGCCACGCTGGTGGCGGATCGCCGCGGCCCTGGTGGCGCTGTTGGTACTGGCCGGGGCCGGGTTGCTCGGCTGGCAGCTGATGAGCACGGCGTTCGACAACCCGGGCCCCTCGACGACCCCCTCGGCGAGCGACACCCCCACCCCGGACAAGACCAAGACGCCGGCGGCGGGCTCGCCCATCCGGATCACCGGAGCCAAGGACTTCGACCCGCCGCCGGGTGGCAACGGCGAGGAACACCCCGAGGACGTCGCCAAGGCCTACGACGGTGACCAGGCCACGATGTGGACGACGATGAGTTACCGCAACAACCCCCAGCTCGGCGGCCTCAAGCCGGGCGTGGGCGTCTGGTTCGATCTCGGCAAGCCGGTCGACGTGGGCCGGGTCGAGCTCAGCCTGCGCAGCGGCGGCACCGACGTCCAACTGCGGGCGGCGCCGGAGGGCGCGTCGAGCGCACCGGCCAGCATCGACGACTGGCAGCAGATCGCCAAGCAGGACGGCGCCGACGGCGAGGTGACGCTGCGCCCGGACAAACCGGTGCACACCCGGTTCCTGCTGGTCTGGCTGACCAAGCTGCCGCCCGACGGTTCCGAATACCGTGGCGGGATTGCGGAGATCGTCGTACGCCGATGACCACCAGCACCCCGGACACCCTCGCCGAGGGCGGTGCACCGACCGACCGGGAACTCATCGCGGCACACGTGGCGGGCGACCCGGACGCGTTCGCCACGTTGTTCCGCCGGCACCGTGACCGGCTGTGGGCGGTGGCGCTTCGCACGATGTCCGACCCTGACGAGGCCGCCGACGCCCTGCAGGACGCACTGATCTCAGCGTTCCGCAACGCCGGCCAGTTCCGCGGCGACTCGGCGGTGACCACCTGGCTGCACCGCGTGGTCGTCAACGCCTGCCTGGACCGCATCCGGCGTCGCGCCGTCCGGGCGGCCGACCCACTGCCCGAGGACGACCGGGCGGCCGAGCTCGCCGCCGATCGGCCACCGGACCCGGCGGAGGCGCAGGAGCTTCGGATCGACGTCCTCACCGCCCTCGACTCGCTCAATCCGGACCAGCGGGCGGCGATTGTGCTGGTCGACATGGAGGGCTACTCCGTGGAGGAGGCGGCGCAGATCCTCGGGTGTGCGCCCGGGACGATCAAGAGCCGGTGTGCGCGGGGCCGGGCCAGGCTCGTGCCGCTGCTGACCCACCTCCGACCGACCGCCGGCGCCGTCTCCGAGCCCGCCGAAGCCGGTGGGAACCACCCGGCGGCACCTGACGTCCAACGCGTTCGAGGGGCCCGAAGCGACCAGGACCCGGATCACACCCGGCCTTCGGCCACCCACCGCCGAGGAGGCGCGCGACGACGTGGAGGTGAGGCGAAGTGACGGCCGGCCCGCACGTTGACGACGACACCCTGGCCGACGCCCACGCCGGGCTCCTGTCCGACGCCGAGAACGCCCGGATCGACGCTCACCTGGCCGGCTGCGCGGAGTGCTCGGCCGCCGCGGACGCGCACGCGGAGCTCGAACACCTGCTCCGGGAGAGCGCGGCCATCCCCACCCAGATGCCGTCGGCGGTCGCCGACCGGATGGAGTCCGCACTCGCGGCGGAGGCACGCACTCGCGCCGCCGGTCAGGCCGGAGTGACCTCGCTCTCCACCGCCCGCGACCGTGCCGATCATGCCGCCCGTGCCGACCGTCGCTCCGGATGGCTTCGTCCCTCCCGGCTCCTCGCCGTCGCCGCCGGCGTGGCCGTGCTCGCCGCCGGTGCGGGCGTGGCCGGCAACCTCCTCGACAAGCGCAACGACGTCCAGGTCGCCGGTGGATCACATTCCACGGCGCCGCGCACGCCGTCGCCTTCGACCGCCTCCCCTTCACCGCGACCGTTGCGCCCCAGGAGCTACGCCTTCACCGCGAAGGCGGCCGGCACCGACTTCTCCGCGGCCGGCTTCGGCAGCGAGGTCGGCGCCGTCGTCGAGGCGGCCGCGCCGAAGGCGCCGGGCAAACCGATCGGCCCCCAGAGCAACAACGGCATCGCCCCCGACCCCAGCCCCTGCGTCAGCCGGGTGCTGGACGACGCCGGCGCCGGCGGAACGCTCCTGGACACCGTCGGAGCACGCTTCGGCGGCGTCCCCGTGATCGTGGCGCTCATCAGGACCAGCGGCGGCTCGTCGGGCCAGCCCAAGGTCCGGGCGTACGCCGTCGCGGGATGTCCGTCGGAAGGGGCACACGTCGTCCACTCCGCGCAGGTGCCGGTGCGCTGATCACCGCCACAGCGCGCGCCGGTGGTCCGGATCGACCGGTTTCTGACTGATGTCACATGGAACATCACCGCGTGTGCAGGTCCCTGGCGACCGGATGGCGCCGGAATGCCCGACGCCTAGGATCGGTTACGCATGGGCAGCGTCAGTTGCTTTGGAGAGCGAGGTAGTCCGTGTCCGATGTCCGCAATGTGATCGTGATCGGCTCCGGGCCCGCGGGATACTCCGCGGCGCTGTACGCCGGACGCGCACGGCTGCAACCGCTGGTGTTCGAGGGATCGGTGGAAGCCGGCGGCGCCCTGATGAACACCACCGACGTGGAGAACTTCCCCGGCTTCCCGGACGGCATCATGGGCCCGGACCTGATGGACAACTTCCGCAAGCAGGCCGAGCGCTTCGACGCCGAACTGGTCTCCGACGAGGTGCACAGCGTCGACCTGACCAACGAGGTCAAGGTCGTCCGTGACTCCGCCGGGGTCGAGCACCGGGCGTACGCGGTCATCCTCGCGATGGGCTCGGCCTACCGCAAACTCGGCATCCCGGGCGAGGAGCTCCTCTCCGGGCACGGCATCTCCTGGTGTGCCACCTGTGACGGCTTCTTCTTCCGCGAGCAGGACATCGCCGTCGTCGGCGGTGGTGACTCCGCGATGGAGGAGGCGCAGTTCCTGACGAAGTTCGCCCGGTCGGTGACCGTGGTGCACCGTCGGGACGCGCTGCGGGCCAGCAAGATCATGCAGGACCGCGCGCTGGCCAACCCCAAGATCCGGTTCCTGTGGAACACCGAGGTGCTGGCTGCCGAGGGTGCCGACAAGCTGGAAGGCCTGCTGGTGCGGGACACCAGGACCGGTGAGCAGTCGACGTTGCCGGTGACGGGGTTCTTCGAGGCGATCGGGCACGACCCGCGCAGTGAGCTCGTCCGGGGCCAGGTCGATCTCGACGAGGCCGGCTACGTCCTGGTCGACCACCCGAGCACCCGGACCACCCTGCCGGGAGTGTTCGCCGCCGGTGACCTCGTGGACAGCACCTACCGGCAGGCCGCCACCGCGGCCGGAACCGGTGTGGCCGCCGCCCTGGACGCCGAGCGCTACCTGGCGGCGCTGGAAGACGACACGGACGTGCAGACCGCACAGACCGTGGAAGCCTGAGACGAAAACCCTTCGAGAGGAGACACCAGTGGGCGAAATCAAGCCGGTGACCGATGCCGAGTTCCCGACCACGGTCCTGCAGAGCGACAAGCCGGTCGTTGTCGACTTTTGGGCGGAATGGTGCGGTCCCTGCCGTCAGGTGGCGCCCGTACTGGAGGAACTCGCCAAGGAGTACGCCGACAAGATCACGTTCCTCAAGCTGAACGTCGACGAAAACCCGCAGACGCCGCTCGAGTACCGCGTGACCGGCATTCCGACCATCAACGTCTACAAGGGCGGTCAGGTCGTGAAGTCGCTGGTCGGCGCGCGTCCCAAGGCGGCGATCAAGGCCGAACTGTCGGACCTCGTACCGGCCTGACCGGCTGGGTCACGACTGGTCGCGACTGACTCCGACCAGCACGCGGCGAGCATCCCGTAGGGGGTGGGCCGTCCGCGCTCGGGTTCCACCGAAGGCCCCGACCGTGCGCACCGCTTGTTTCGTACCGCCACTCCGGCGGAAGGAAGCGGCGGGCGCCGGTCGGGGCCTTCGCGTACCGGCCTTCTTGTACGGCCGTCTCGTCCGCATCCTCGCCCGGCACTGCTTCGGCTCGGGTGGGCCCCACCTTCGGCCTCCCCCATCCGTACGGCCCGCCGGTATGAGCCCGGCCACCCACCATGGCCGACCCCGCCGCCACCGCGCTGGTCCCGTTCTGCACCGGCCGGACGTCATCCGCCACGCTCGGCCCGTTCGCCGGGGTCCGCACCGAGGGATGGGCCCTGCCAGCGGGCATGGATAGCATGGCGACGCCGATCCGGGCCCAGGCCGGGGCCCGTGCGTACGCAGCGACTTCGGAGGCGCCCATGACCGAGCACCGATACGGGCTGGGCGACCGCGGTCCAGCGGTGGCCGAGATCCGTACGAAGCTGGTCCAGCTGGGCATACTGCCGACGACCGCCGAGGCCGTCGGGCACGTCGACGCGCCGTTCGACGAGAGCGTCGATCGAGCCGTACGCCAGTTCCAGCAGCAGCGCGGACTGACGGCCAACGGCGTGGTCGACGCCGAGACCTACCGCGTCCTCGACGAGGCACGCTGGCGGCTCGGTGACCGGCTGCTGTCCTACACCGCCGGCCACCTGCTCACCGGCGACGACGTCGCCACGCTGCAGCGCCGGCTGATGGAGCTGGGGTTCGAGGTCGACCGGATCGACGGGATGTACGGCCCCAGCACCGAACACGCCGTACGAGAGTTCCAGCACAGCGTGGGCGCACCGGCCGACGGCACCTGCGGTCCGGCGACGTTCAAGGCGCTCGCCCGGCTGTCGCCGATCGTCACCGGCGGGCGGGCCGACGCGCTCCGCGAGTCCGAGCGCATCCACCGCTCCGGCCCCCGGCTGCCCGGCAAGGTGGTCGTCATCGACCCCGGACACGGCGGCGCCGACCGGGGCTGCTCGGCCAACGGGTTGTCGGAGGCAGAGATCGCTTTCGACCTCGCCTGCCGGATCGAGGGCCGGCTGGAGGCGACCGGCGTCCGGGTCTACCTGTCGCGTGGGCGCGACGCGAGCCCGGACGAGGCCACCCGCGCACGGTTCGCCAACGAGACCGACGCCGACCTGGTGGTGTCGTTGCACGTCGACGAGCACCCCAACCCGCACGCCAGCGGAGTCGCGACCTACTACTACGGCACCGCCGGCCACGAGGACGACATCCCGTCGACGCTGGGCGAACGCTTCGCCGGTCTGGTCCAACGCGAGATCGTCGCCCGCACCGACCTGCGCGACTGTCACACCCACGCCAAGACCTGGGACCTCCTCCGCTACACGCGGATGCCGGCCGTCCGCATCGAGCTCGGCTACGTGACCAACCCCAGCGACGCGGCCCGGATCTCCGACCCCGGCTTCCGGGACGTCGTCGCCGAGGCGATCGTGGTCGCCGTCCAGCGGGTCTACCTGCCCCCGGAGATGGACGCGCCCACCGGGGTGCTCCAGCTCGGCGAACTCATCCGCTGACCGCAGCAGGCTCGCCCACCCGCCCGCGCTCTGTTGCGGTCGCGTTCCCGTCGTGTCCTCGCCGTCGGGTGCATCCGCGTACAGCCAAGTGTGGTTGCGAGCCGTCAACGGGACCTTGCTCACGTCCGGATCGCCATTACTGCCTGCGATTCGGCACCTGGGCAGGCACCTGTCAACCCCGTCCTGCGGGTGACAAGGCCGGGTTGACAGCCGGTCCTGGTGGACCGACTCGTCAGCCCTAACGCCGAACCCGGACCGGACCTCAGGCGGGGTTCGGAACGCCTTCGGGAGTCATCGAGTCGATCAGCTTCTCCAGCGCCGCCTCGACGTCCTCCTTCCAGGTAAGGACGTTGCGGAGTTCGATCCGTAGCCGGGGGTACCGATGGTGTGGGCGTACGGTCTTGAATCCCACCGACAGCAGGAAGTCCGCGGGCAGCACACACTCGGGTCGATGCCAGTTCGCGTCACCGTAGACCTCCACCGCGCGGACGCCTCGCCGGAGCAGATCCTTCACCACGCTCTGGACCATCACCCGGCCGAGACCGGCCCCCGCGAAGTCCGGAAGCACCCGCGCCGTCATCAGCAGGACGGCGTCCGCGCTCACCGGCGAGGTGGGAAAGGCGACCGAGCGGGGCACGTACGACGGGGGTGCGTACATCGCGAACGCCGCCGGCACGTCGTTGACGTAGCAGACCTTTCCGCACGACCCCCACTCCAGCAGGGCGGCGGAGATCCACGCCTCCTTCTCCAGCGCGGGGTCACCGGCGTCCTCTGCGCGTTGGCGAGCGACCGGATCGAGTTCCCAGAAGACACACCGCCGGCACGGCCACGGCAGATCGTCGAGGTTGTCGAGAGTGATGTTGACGATACGGCGTGTGGTACCCATGGTGTTGCTACCCGCGCCCTCCCCGACCGACGTGCTCGGCCCGGTCGGTCCGCCCCCCGGTTGCCGCCTGGTTGACCCGATGGGCCCGGTCGGCACCGTTTGCGTGGTCAGCGCCGTTTGCATCGCTTGCGTGGCCGGCCCCGTTTGCCGCCGAGGAGGGCGAGGAGGGCGAACTGTCCGAAGCGATGGTATGGGCCGGTTGGCTGGCCGTGTGGTCATCGGAGGCCACCGGCGCCGCGTAGCCGCCGGCGTACGCGACCACGGGTTCACCGGCGCGGTGGTGTCGTCGCCTCAGTAGTGCGCTCACAAAACCGGCGAGCGCTCCCGCACCGATGCCCATCAGCATCCAGGTGACGATCCGCATGACTACCCTTCTGGTGCTGACCCAGGTCCCCGCGAGGCCGCTCCATAGGGCATCGTAGTAGCGAGTGGGCAGCCCAGGGGGTATGTGGCTGCGCGCTTCCGCGAAGAGAGGAGCGTACGCCGCTATGGAGGGCAGTCCGGAGCACCGGCCAGTACACCGCGAGACGAGGTTCGACGCCGACGTCACGCGGTACGCAGCACGCGCCAAGGGCATGGTCGCCTCCGAGATCCGAGCGTTGTTCTCCGTCGCCAACCGCCCGGAGGTCGTCTCTCTCGCCGGTGGCTCACCCAACATCTCCGGGCTTCCCCTCGACGTGGTCGGCTCGCTACTCAACGAGCTCGTGGTCGACCACGGCGCGGTCGCGATGCAGTACTCCCCTGCCCAGGGGGATCCACGGCTGCGGGAGCAGATCACCGAGGTGATGGCGGAGGTCGGCATCGACGCCAACCCCGACGACGTGGTGGTGACTGTCGGTAGTCAGCAGGCGCTCGACCTGGTGACCCGGATCTTCTGCGACCCCGGCGACACCGTGGTGTGCGAGGCTCCCAGCTACGTGGGTGCGCTCGGCGTCTTCGCCGCCTACCAGTGCGACGTCGTGCACGTCGAGATGGACGACCAGGGGCTGGTGCCCGAGCACCTGGACAACGCGCTCGCCTCCCTGGCCGCGCAGGGCCGGCGGGTGAAGCTGCTTTACACCATCCCGAGCTACCACAACCCGATGGGCGTCTCGCTTAGCCTCGACCGGCGGCAGCGGGTGCTGGAGATCTGTCACCGGCACGACGTTCTGGTGGTCGAGGACGACCCGTACGGCCTGCTCGGGTTCGAGGGCGAGCCCTACCGCGCGCTCCGCGCCGACGACCCCGCCCGGGTGGTCTACCTCGGGTCCTTCTCCAAGACGTTCGCGCCCGGGTTCCGGGTGGGCTGGGCGCTGGCCCCGCACGCGATCCGGGACAAGCTGGTGCTGGCCCAGGAGTCGGCGACCCTGTGCCCGCCGACGTTCAGCCAGTACGCCGTGGCGACCTACCTCGCCAACCACGACTGGAAGGGCCAGATCAAGTCCTTCCGGGAGATGTACCGCGAGCGCAGGGACGCCATGCTGGAGTCGCTGGCCGACCTGATGCCGGCGACCACCACGTGGACCACGCCGCGGGGTGGGTTCTTCGTCTGGGTCACCCTCCCCGACGGCATCGACGCGAAGGCGATGTCGCCGCGAGCGGTGACGTCCCGGGTGGCGTACGTGCCGGGTACGGCCTTCTACGCCGACGGGTTCGGCTCGCAGAACATGCGGCTCTCGTACTGTCTGCCCCCACCGGACCGGATCCGGGAGGGTGTCCGCCGATTGGCGGCGGTGGTGGAGCGGGAACTAGAGCTTCGGGAGACCTTCGGGCCCGTACGCGGTGGCCGCGACGGAGGTATCGAGTTCCCTGGCCCAGAGGTGCGCTGAGAAGTGCGCTTGAGCGAGACGAGCGGGCGAGCCGGTTGGTGACGAAGGGACGGCAGATGAGCGATCTTGGCCGCGTGGTGGTTCTCGCGGGCGGACTCTCCCACGAACGCGAGGTTTCACTCCGGTCCGGACGCCGGGTCAGCGAGGCGCTTCGCGACGTCGGCGTGGAGGTCGACGAACGCGACGCGGATGCCGGCCTGATTCCGTCCCTCCAGTCCGATCCGCCGGCCGCGGTGTTTCCCCTGCTGCACGGCGTGGCGGGCGAGGACGGCGCCTTGCGAGAGGTGCTGGACCTACTCGACGTGCCGTACGCGGGTTCCACCCCGGCCGCGTGCCGGTCGGCGTTCGACAAGCCCGTCGCCAAGACCGTGGTGTCCGCGGCCGGAGTCCGGACGCCGGAGTCTGTCGTACTCCCGCACGAGACGTTCCGTGAACTCGGTGCACAGACGGTTCTGGACCGGATCGTCGACCGGCTGGGGCTGCCGCTGGTGGTGAAGCCGACCCGCGGTGGCTCGGCTCTCGGCTGCAGCGTCGTCCACAACGTGTCCGAGCTTCCTGCCGCGATGGTCAGCTGCTTCGCCTACGGCGACGTCAGCCTGATCGAACGCCATGTCGGCGGCACCGAGGTGAGCGTGACGGTGGTCGACGTGGGCGACGGGCCGCAGGCGCTGCCGGCGGTGGAGATCGTGCCCGACAGCGGCGTGTACGACTATGCCGCCCGCTACAACGCCGGTGCGACGGAGTTCATCGCGCCCGCCCGGCTCGGCGACGACTCAGCGGCCGCGTGCGCGCAGATGGCGCTGGCCGCGCACAGCGCCCTGGGGCTGCGTGACCTGTCCCGCAGCGACCTGATCGTGGACGCCGACGGACTGCCGTGGTTCCTGGAGGTCAACGTCGCGCCCGGTATGACCGAGACTTCGCTGGTGCCGCTGGCGTTCGAGTCGGCGGGACTGGACCTGGGTGTCGTCTGCCGCGAACTTCTCGACGCCGCCGTCCGTCGCGCGGCGCCGACCGTCATCGCGTAGGGGTATCCCGGCGGACCACAGCTGGTCCGTGGGCTTCTGCATCCCGTCGCGCGCGGCGCCCTTTCCTCCTCCACGGTCGTACCGCCCTGCGTCTCGAGGCGGTCCACAGGGTGGTCGGAACCCACGGCATGAATTGTGTCCAACGCGTGCATAAGACGGCCGGTGACCTGGGGATGTACCTGTGAGTTACGGCACCCTCGGTGGATCTCCACCCAGCTGGCATGCCTCACAGCCGTTGTTGACAACGCTCCTACCTGCAGGTTTACCGCGCCTCGACATCGGGTCGAGCAGGTGATGCAGTGTGGAAACCGATGTGGAAAAAGCTGGGGATCATCGGCTTCCCCGTTGTCAGACCTGCTCGTGGTTGTCGAGCATCTCGGCCGCCGGCGGGTCCATCAGCCCGATGATGCGCTCCAGGTCGTCCAGGGAAGCGAACTCCACCGTTATCCGCCCCTTGGACCGCCCCAGGGCGACCTTCACCCGGGTCTCGAAGCGGTCGCCCAAACGGCTTTCCAGGTCGGCGAGCCGGGGAGCCACCGGCTTGGACGAACGCCTCGGCTTCGCCTTCTCACCCTCGCCGAGTCCGACAGCGATGATCTCCTCGAGAGCGCGCACGGACAGGCCCTCGGCGATGACGCGATGGGCGAACCGGTCCTGGGTCTCCTCGTCGTCGATCGCCAGCAGGGCTCTCGCGTGGCCGGCGGTCAGCACTCCGGCCGCTACCCGGCGCTGCACGGTCGGCGGGAGCTTCAGCAGTCGGAGCGTGTTGCTGATCTGTGGACGAGAACGTCCGATTCGCTGTGCCAGATCGTCGTGGGTGCAGCCGAAGTCGTCCAGCAGCTGCTCGTAGGCAGCCGCCTCCTCGAGTGGGTTGAGCTGGGCACGGTGCAAATTTTCCAGCAAGGCATCCCGCAACATCGCGTCGTCGCCGGTGTCCCGGACGATCGCGGGGATCTTCTCGAGGCCGGCTTCCTGGCTCGCCCGCCAGCGACGCTCACCCATCACCAGTTCGTAGGAGTCGGAGTCCAGCCGACGTACGACGATCGGCTGGAGCAGGCCGATCTCCTTGATCGAGTGGACGAGCTCGGCCATGGCCTCCTCGTCGAAGACCTGCCGCGGCTGCCTGGCGTTCGGCCTGATCGCGTCGACCGGCACCTCCGCGAAGTGCGCGCCGGCGACTGCGGCTGGTTCCGCGATCTGGGCAGGCGTGACGCCGCCCGAATCGCTGGGGTTCTCGCTGGCAGACGTCGTCGCGGTGCCGCCGTGGCCGGTCGGTGGCGCCGCCTGGTTGGCTCCCTGCGGGGGAGCCGGCGGAATGAGCGCACCGAGCCCACGACCCAAACCACGTCGAACCGTCATCGAACGTCCCCTCGCTTGGTAGCTTCTGCGGTGGTCGAGCCTAGTACGTCTGAGTTGTCACCATCGCCCGGTCCGTTGTCCTGGGGCGGCCGACCCGGGGGTGGTGCCGCCGGGTCGCGGTGCGCCAGTTCCCGAGCAGCCTCGAGATAGGACAACGCGCCGGACGAGCCGGGATCCCAGGTCATCGCCGTCTGGCCGAAGCTGGGGGCCTCCGAGATCCGCACCGAGCGCGGAATCGACGTACGCAGCACCGCCGGGCCGAGGTTCTCCCGCGCGTTCTCGGCAACCTGGGCCGAGAGCCGGGTACGGGCGTCGTACATCGTCAGGAGCACCGTCGACACGATGAGGTCCTGATTGAGCTCACGCACCAGCTCGACGATCTTGAAGAGGGTCTCGACGCCCTCCAGCGCGTAGTACTCGCACTGGATTGGTACCAGCACCTCCTGGCCCGCCACCAGGGCGTTCATGGTGAGCAACCCAAGCGACGGGGGGCAGTCGATCATCACGTAGTCGAATCGTTCACCCGCCGCCTCCTGGTCCCGCAGGTAGGTGTCGAGAGCGCGCTTCAGCCGGCTCTCCCGCGCCACCACCGTGGCGAGTTCCAGCTCGGCACCGGAAAGGTCGATGGTCGCGGGGACCGCCCACAACGTCGGGAAGCGCGGGACACCGTGGACGAACTTCTCCATCGGCTGACGGTCGACGACCACGTCGTAGATACCTGGTGCGCCCTCGCCGTGCTCGATTCCCAGCGCGGTCGACGCGTTTCCCTGCGGGTCCAGATCGACCACCAGGACCCGGGCTCCCGATCCTGCCAACGCCGCGGCCATGTTCACCGCCGTGGTCGTCTTACCTACGCCGCCCTTCTGGTTCGCCACCACGAAGATTCGGGTCTTTACCGGCCTCGGCAGCGTTGGGCGAAAGACCATCGGCAGATTGACATTGGGTGGGAGCGAAGCGGCCGGCGGCAGCTCGGTCGTTTCACGTGAAACGAGGATGTCATCGTCGTCTGGCTGCGGCACTGGTCCAGGTTCGCCAGCCATGCTGAACACCGGAGCTGGCGCCGCCTCAGCCGAGCCGACAGTTTCGGTCGGCTGAGCATCGGTCGGCTGAGCATCGGTCGGCTGAGCATCGGTCGGCTGAGCATCGGTCGGCTGAGCATCGGTCGGCTGAGCATCGGTCGGCTGAGCATCGGTCGGCTGAGCATCTGCCAGTTGGCCTATTGCGGTGCCGACAGGTGCCGCAACATCCTCGTCTTGGTCATCGTGCGGCTCGTGCCGAGGGCTCTGGGCAGACTCCGGGTCGGCAGCAGCGGGTTCGTCTCGCTGCTCGCGCTCGTCGCGCGTCGTCTCGGCGACGACTGGATGCCCCGGCTCTGATGTGCTCACCTCCCCGGCGTCGGCACGCAGTTCGTCGCCGGTCGTAGCGGGCGAGTCGATCTCAGATCCCTGAATCGCTGCGAGGTCGTACGGTCCTGCCGAAGAACTCGGCGCTGCCGGCACGGACTCTTGCTCCCCGCCGCCAGGTGCGGCGGAGTCCACAACCGGTGCGGCCTCTTCGTTTGCTGACGACCGCGCCCAGGCGTCCTCTGCTCGAGCTTCGGGCTCCGCCAGTCGCGGCTCACCTCCAGCCGTGAACGCATCGGTGGTGGACGTGGCTACCTTCGGCGACCCTGGCAGGTCGGCCGCCGAGGCGTGCTCGCGGGCGGGTACCTGCGGGTCCGCAGCGGCGGTTGCCGAGGTGTCCGACTCAACTTCGACATCATCACTCAGCCGCTCTGAGCGGTCCGTTTCACGTGAAACGGGCGTAGGCCTACCCTCGCCGTCGACCGACGAAGCATCGGGCTCCACCGCGGGGTCCTTCTCCGCTCGGATGTCATCGGGGCGGCCCAGCCCTCCTGTTTCGGATGCCTCACCCGTTTTGGATGCCTCGCCAGTAGTGGCCGCTGGTGAGGACGCAGGCAAGGTCGCTTCCGACCGGAACGTACCCGTCGCGTCCGCGACTCCGGTCGGCAGATCACTCGCTGCTCTCTCTGCCGACGCCACGGCATCTCGCTTCCCGTCGACCGGGCCGGAGTCCGCGGCCTCAGCGACACCTGCCGCGGCGTCCGGTTCAGCGTCTTCATCCCCGTTGGCAGAACCAACCGCCAAGCCGATGTTCGTGTCCTCATCGGCTTCGCGCGAGAGGTAGGACAGTCCGGAACTCTCTCCAGGCTGGGCCGACCGAACCTGGCCTGCACCAGCCCCGTACTCCACGCTCGTCGTCGAGGGTGCGGCGCCGCGCGACTCATCGAGCGGCGCGGATACCTCGCTGATGTCGGACTGGTCCACGTCGAATTCGCCTGCCTGTGCAGTCTTGGCGGCGTCCCCCTCCTCCACCGCCCAAGCGGCCCCGCTCAGGTCCGCCTGATGAGGGTCTGCTTCGCGCGTCGGTGCAGGCGTAACAGTGTGCGCCTCCTCTACCGACTTGGCATCTCCACTCCGCTCAGCCTGGTCGGTGTCAGCTCCGTCCTCTATGCCCGCCGTTACAGGAACGGCCAGGTGCCGGTTGTCTATCTCCCTGGCGGCCGGGCTCGCGTCGGTTCCGTCGAGACGATTCGTCGTCGGGACTGGCTGCGACCCTTCGGCCGAATCCGCCGGTCCCTGGCTGTCGGCACGAATACCGAGGGATTCTTCGGTCTCCAGCTCAGCCGGCTTTGCAGAACTGAACTCCGACTGCTCAACACCGCTGGGAAGGTCGGCCATATCGGAAGGGACGCTCGGCTCCCCGGTGGAGCCACCTACTTCCGGCCCACAAACGCTCCGCTCCTCTGAAGCCTCCACACTGGGGCTGTCAGGGCCATCGCCTGCATCTGGCGCCTGTTCCTGGGCGGCGCCGGGGACCTTGACCGCGCTGTCATGAACTGCCTGGGCCGACGGCTCGACCGTTGTCAGCGGCGTCCTCTCCTCGTGTTCGGTGGCGATCGCCTCACCTCGCTCAGCAGCCGGTTCACCGCCTCCGTAGTGCGACCGCGACGACTCCGAGCCGGACCTCACCTCAGATTCACTCGGGACACCGGAAAGGCCACTTCTCTCAAAGGCAGGCAGGCCGCCAACGCTCTCGCCCTGCACTTCAGGTGCCGAAGTGTGGGGCTGTACAGGCTCGCTCGCCCTGACCTGGCTGTCATCGGCGGATGCGCTTGTATCGACACCCGAAGACTCGGTCTCCTCCGAGCGGCGGTCGACGCCCCCATCCCTATCGATGAGCTCAGGCCGCTCGTCGACGCCGGTGCTTTGCGGCTGCTTCAGGCTGGCAGCACCGGCGATCGATGCGGTCGTTTCACGTGAAACGCGGACCGCCAATGCGTCCTGGTCGTTCGATACCGGCTGCTCACCTACGGACTCGGCCGCGTCAGCCACCGAGCCGTCGACGGAGGACGGAGTGTGCGTGTGAGCCTCCGAGCCTTCGGGTCCAGCTGCTTCTGCCGACAACGACTCAACGACGGACAGCGGCCCGACGCCCTCGGCACCGTGGGGCGAGGCTTCAGCGCGAGGGCCTGCGTCCGGCTGCGTGCTGCCGTAGGCCTGCTCCTCACCCCTGGACCCCACGACTCCCAGACCGTTCGCATCTCCTGCTGTCATCCCTACCGACCGCGTCTCACCACCTGGCTCAACAGAGTCAGCCGGCAGTACCGCACTGCGGAACCTGTCGGTCGCAGCCCGCGGATCGATCAGAGTAGCGGCGTCGCGAGAGGAGTCGTCGAAGTTGGCTGCTTCCGGGAGCGACTCGTGCGCATCCTCACCGGCCACGCTCGCATCGGTGGCAGCAGCCTCGGACTCGGAGCCAGCAACCCCAGGATTCGCCGCACCCGCAGATGCGCGGACGTCCGGCGCCGCTTGGTCACGACTGGACCCGGCATCGGTCGGATCGTCGCTGGTCTCGAACTGACCCACCCCAGCGACATCGTTCCCCGAGCTATCGCCGGTCCCGCGAGGCAGGTCACTCTCAGCTGCGGGTCGGTCGGCGTGGCGCGCGGTGTTTCCCGGGCCAGCCGACGTCGGCTCGTCCTGTGCCGGCGCACCCAGATGCTTGGGTACCAGCACGTCCAGGCCGTACGCCTGCCGCTCGCGATGCGTCCGGGCCTCGTCAGGTTCGATCGCCGGTCTCCAGGTGCTGAAAATCTGGCTCACGCGGCCACGAGCACGGCCGACCGCGCCACGGACCCACGCTTCGCCCGCGGCTCGGTCACGCTCATGCTCTGGCAAGGCATCGGTGGGGTGCTCTCGCTGGGACATCGGGCGGGACTCTTCTGTGCCTGGCACCGACTCGCCGCCTCCGGGTACTTCCTCATCAAGTTCAGTGGACTCATTCACTGCTTCACTCGCCGACCGCACTCCGCCGGGAGTGGCCTCACGGACACCCGGGGGAAGCCACAGGGATGCTGTGGACCGAGGGTCGCTCCCGGCCAAGCCGTCGGTCACCCGAGCCTCGGCGGCTTTGGACAGGAACTGACTGCCGAAGTCAGTCTCCCGATGCCCAGAAGAAGAGAGGTTCTCGGACGAAGCGAGTGTGCCGTCGGCTGCCGGCTCCGGCGCCGTCTGGCGCGCACCATGGCGAATACCGACAGCGGGTGATGCGTCGGTGAGGTCGCCATCCGGGCTGCCCTCACCTGCCGGAGACTCCACGGCGGGTGAATTCTCGTCATGGTCCGGCGCATGGTGAGCGCCGGCCGCAGAGTCGAAGGTGTCACGAGGGCTCGGCTGGGCGATCGATGCGCTCGAGAGCCCCTCACCACCGACCGGTTTCACGTGAAACGCACTGACATTGGTCTGGGACTCACTGGACACCTGGCGCTGCCCCTCGGCCGACTCCGTGGTCGGTGCGGCCGTCTCTGTGACGACGAGGCGCTGGTGCGAGACCGACTCCAACGCGTCGGCGGGTGAGTGCTGGGCCGCGGATTCGACCCTGCCGCCGGGGTTCGCACCTGCGCCGGACGTGGTGGCGACCTCGGTTACCGGCCCACCGCGCATTCCTCCGAGTGGTGCCGGACGTTCACCGCCGGAGAATTGTCCGCCGACGTCATCAGGCAGGTCTGTCTCCGCACGGGAACCAGCCGGATCGGTCGGCCTGACTACAGCCGGCGCCTCCTTAGCCGGAGGCATCGCAGCGGATGCTGACCCGTCGGCGTCCGGCCCACTCTCGTCGGCGAGGGAACCGGTCCCGGATCGCTCGGTTCGAGACGATTGCTGCTCCGTGGGAGCCGGCGAAACCGACGTCCCATCGTGACCGACCCTGCCAGCTGATCCGGTGCTACAAGTGGTGCCCGGGTCGGTCGCGTCCACCTCGGGTGACCAATCAGCGTCGGGCGATCCTTGAGTCCTGTCCGATCGTGTCGGCGACGCCGCCGAACTCGGAGTCGCCGAGTCCTCCTCAGCCAGTTCCGACGAAGCACCGGGCGGTGTTGCCCCCGGCCAACCGAGCCCGGTCCGGTGATGTGTAGAGCGCGGCCGCTGCGACTCGGGTTCGTGTTTGTGCGACGGTTCCCCCGGCCAGCCGAGTCCGGTTGTCACCTGCACGTCGGTCACCGTCACTCTCCTCTTGCCGAACCGGATCCGCCCGGGCGATTCCGCCTCCGCTTCGCCGAGCTTCTACCACCTCGCGATGTCCCCGCGACGACGCGCACCACAGTGGTCGGGACCGACAGTAGATCCGCGCCCAGGCGCTCGATCGAGCACTTCGCGGCACCTGCCGCGTCGAGTTCAGGGCGCGCTTCGTCGAGTTCGGTGCCCGCGCGTTCGCCTTTCATGGCCAAGACTGACCCACCGGGCCGACACAGTCCAAGCGCGACACGGGCCAGGCGGGAAAGTGGCGCGACCGCTCTGGCCGTGACCACGTCGTAGCTGCCCCGATGATCCTCCGCGCGCGCCCGAATCACCGTGACACCGGTCAACTCGAGGGTCTCCGCGACCTCCGACAGGAACGCTGCCCGGCGCAGCAACGGCTCCAGCAGCGTGACTCGGAGGTCGGGTCGAGCGATAGCCAGCACTATGCCGGGCAGGCCGGCCCCGGAGCCGATGTCGCACACAGTGGCGTCGGTCGGGATCAGTTCTACGAGCACACCGCAGTTCAGCAGATGCCGGTCCCACAGCCGGGGAACCTCGCGTGGACCGAGGAGACCTCTTTCGGTGCCTGCGCCTGCCAGCAGTTCGGCGTACCGACGAGCAAGCGGCAGGCGTTCGCCGAACACCTCCTCAGCGGAAGGAGGGCTCTCGGGAGCTACCGCAGTTGACGTCGTTTCACGTGAAACGTCGGAGGCCGACGCCTCGGACTCAGGCTTGCTGGACGACGACTCGCCGGTCCGGTTCTTCGCCCTCCGACTCACTCGTCAGTCCCTTCGCAGCAACGGCGTCGTGGACGATCTTCCGTTCGAACGGCGTCATCGGCGCCATCCGGACCGGCTCACCACTCGCGCGGACTTCTTCGACGACCTTCTCCGCCAGGGCGACCAGGTCGGTACGACGCTGGGCGCGGTATCCACCGACGTCGAGCATCAATCTGCTGCGTTCCCCGGTCTCCCGGTAGACCGCGAGTCGAGTCAGTTCCTGCAGCGCTTCGAGGACCTCGCCGTCCTGGCCGACCAGGAGGTTCAGGTCGCCACCGACGATCGCGACCATCGCGCGGTCACCTTCGACGTCGAGATCGATGTCGCCGTCGATGTCGGCGATGTCGAGGAGCTCTTCGAGGTAGTCGGCAGCGACGTCACCCTCGCCCTCCAGCCGGGCGATCCGATCCGCCGACGCCTCACCGGATTCCTGACCATTGTCAGGCCGACCGGTCTCCTCGGACTTTTCCGATTCGGAGACCTCGTCGGCACCCTCGGTCGATCCGCCCGACTCCGAAGACTGCGGAGACCCGGTCACCGCGGCCTGATCAGTCTGCTCACTCGACCCACCGGGCTTCTCCGCATCGCCACCTTCGACGAACGACGTAGCGCCTTCAGTCACGACTTCTCCTTCGTTCCCGCGCCGTCGGCGGCGCTTGACACCTTCGGGGACGGCCATGCCGTCCGTCGTCAACGGCCCTTCCGCTTGCTACGCGGCAGGCGCTGCGGTTGTACCCGCTTGACCGTCTGCGCGGTCTCCGCCTGCTCGCCGTCAGCGGCCGGGGCCGAGCCGTTCGGAGTCTCCTTGGCGGTCTCCTTGGCGCCGCCGGGCAGGATCCCGGCAAGGCCGGGGCGATGTCCCGCCTTCTTGGTCTTGCGCGCCTGGTAGGCGTCGTAAGCAGGCGTACCCGGCGCCGGATTACGGCGAATCACCCAGAACTGCTGGCCCATGGTCCAGAGGTTCGTGGTGAACCAGTAGATGAGGACACCGACCGGGAAATTGACGCCGCCGACCGCGAACACGAGCGGGAGCACGTAGAGCAGAAGCTTCTGCTGCTGGGCGTACTGACCGGTCAGCGCCTCGGGCGGCATGTTCTTGCGCATCAGCTGGCGCTGGGTGGTGAACGTCGTGGCCGTCATCAGAAGGATGAGCACGATCGTCACGATCCGCACGGACAGGCTGGTCGAGCCGATGAACTTGTCCGAGATGTGCGCGCCGAAGATCGAGGCGTGGCGCAGGGAGTCGACCAGGGTCTGGTTCAGGCCCGAGCCGCGGACCAGGCCGTTCGCCGCGCCGTCGAGCACCCGGAACAGCGCGATGAAGATCGGCGACTGCAACAGGATCGGCAGGCACGAGGAGAACGGGTTGGTGCCGCTCTCCTTGTAGAGCTTCATGAGCTCCTGGCCCATCCGCTCCCGGTCGTGGCCGTACTTCTTCTGCAGCTCGCGGACCTTCGGCTGCAGCAGCGCCATGTTGCGGCTGGCCCGGATCTGCCGGACGAACAGCGGGATGAGCAGGATCCGGATGAAGACCACAAGGCCGACGATCGACAGAACCCACGTCCACCCCGAGTCCGGACCGAGGATCGGGGAGAAAACGGTGTAGAACGCTCGGATGATCCACGACACGACGTCGTAGAGCGGCGTAAGGATCGTGTCGTACCAACTCACGCTTCATGCACCTCAGGTGTGGGTGTGCGCGCCCACACCGGCGCGCGGTCGGGGTGGCGGGACCGGGTCGTACCCACCGGGGGTCCAGGGGTGGCACCGCGCGAGCCGGCGTACGGCGAGCCAGCTACCTCGCAATGCCCCGTGTGTCTCGACTGCTTCCAGGGCATAGGCGGAACAGGAAGGGTGATAGCGGCACACCTGGCCATACAAGGGGCTCACCACCAGGCGATAGCCCTTGAGAAGCAGGACAAGAACGACCTTCACCGCACACCCTCCGCCTCGACCCGCCGCGCACGCGTCAGGACAACGTCGAGCGCCGCGTCGAGGTCACCTCCGAGCCGCTGGCTCGACGCCTCCGCTGCCGACGGTAACGCGCGGACGACGAGGAGGGTTCCTGGGGACAGCCCGGCGACCCGGTCTCGCAGCAGGTGCCGGAGCCGTCGCCGCACGGTGTTGCGGACGACCGCGTTGCCCACGGCACGGCTCACCACGAACCCGACCCTCGCGGGGGCAGGATCCGTGGTAAGTGCGAGGTGGACGACAAGCGTCGACCGACCCGACCGGCGTCCGCGTCGGATGGCCGTCGCGAAGTCGGCCGGACGACGCATGCGGTGGCGGGCCGGGACCACGACATCGAGTGTGACCTGGACGACCTCGGCCGTCAGACGGCGAGGCGCTGGCGGCCCTTGCGCCGCCGGGCAGAAAGGATGGCGCGGCCGGCTCGGGTCCGCATCCGCAGCCGGAAGCCGTGCGTCTTGTTCCGGCGCCGGTTGTTGGGCTGGAAGGTGCGCTTCACAGGGAGTCTCCTGGTCAGTGACGAAGATCGCGGGCACCATCAACTCGACGTCACCGTCCACCCGCGGCCCCGCACACGCACCGAGTGCGGTGTGGGATCTGATCCGTGAGCATACGGCGAGCGCCGAAGAAGACAGCACCGTGACCGACTTACGGTACGGGTCAGCCGCTCGGCCGGTCAAACTGGGCCCTGCCGACCGGGTTGCTGCGACCGTCTCACGTCCGCCCGGAGATCGTGGTCCCGGGGGCACCGGGCGATTGCGCGGGCCCGACGGAGAAACGTCCGGGTCGTCCGGCTTCGGCCCGGTTCGCCGTGAATGGACCGGAGCTTGTTGACCGGATTGTGCGCTTGTTACCGTCCCTCACCCTTAGGGTCGTCCACAGTCGCTTTACACAGCCTGTGGAAGGATCTGTGGACGCCTGCGAGCGCCTGGGATTGTGGTCGACCGAAGTCCGTCCACAGCCGCGCACGGCGGGGTAATCCACAGGGCGTGGGCGCAAGACCAAAAGCATGTCGAGACGGGAGTGACCTAGTGGCCGGCGAACCTGACCCACTCAGCGCCACCTGGCGACTGGTCCGCGATGGCCTCGACCAGGATCTGCCGGCCACGCACCGGGTGTGGCTCGCCCAGAGTCGCCCGGTCACCCTGCACGGCAACACCGCGATCATCGCCGTCCGCGACGACTTCACCCGCACCCAGCTCGAGACCAAGCTCCGTCCGCGCCTCGAGGATGCTTTGTCCACGGCGCTCGGCCAGCCGGTCCGGCTGGCCGTCACCGTCGAGCCCTCGCTCTCCCTCGACGATCACGACGACCCCGACGGCATGGCGAGCGCGGCCGCGGCCGACGGGGACGAGTACGACCAGGGGCACGAGCGCGGAGGAATCCCCGCCGGACCACACGGCCAGGGGCAGCCCGGAACGCAGGGGCCCGGGATGTCGGGATCATCCGGTTCGCCCGGCTCCCCGGGGTCGGCCTCGCCCGGCCAGCCCGGCGTACCCGACCTCCCTCGGTCCGGGCTGAACGGCGGCGTGAGCGGGACGGACGCCTTCACCCTGTCCTCCGCCCCGCCCGGTCAGCCGGTACGCGCCGACAGCGAGCCACCGCGGCTGAACCCGAAGTACCTCTTCGACACGTTCGTCATCGGCTCGTCCAACAGGTTCGCCCACGCGGCGGCGGTGGCGGTGTCGGAAGCGCCGGGCAAGGCGTACAACCCGCTGTTGATCTACGGCGACTCCGGACTCGGCAAGACCCACCTGCTGCACGCGATCGGTCACTACGTGCGGAACCTCTTCGCGAACGCCCGGATCCGTTACGTGTCCAGCGAGGAGTTCACCAACGACTTCATCAACTCGATCCGGGACGACAAGGCGCCGACCTTCCAGCGCCGCTACCGCGACGTCGACGTGCTCCTGGTCGACGACATCCAGTTCCTGGAGAACAAGGAGCGCACGCAGGAGGAGTTCTTCCACACCTTCAACGCGCTCCACAACGCGAACAAGCAGATCGTGATCTCCTCCGACCGGCCGCCGAAGCGCCTGGAGACGCTGGAGGACCGACTGCGCAACCGGTTCGAGTGGGGACTGATCACCGACATCCAGCCGCCCGACCTGGAGACCCGGATCGCGATCCTGCGCAAGAAGGCCGCCCAGGAACGCCTCACCGCTCCGCCCGAGGTCCTGGAGTTCATCGCCAGCAAGATCCAGACCAACATCCGCGAGCTCGAGGGCGCGCTGATCCGGGTGACGGCGTTCGCCAGCCTCAACCGGCAGGCCGTCGACCTCGCCCTGGCCGAGATCGTGCTGAAGGACCTCATCCCGACCGGTGGCGAACCGGAGATCACCGCCGGCCAGATCATGGCGCAGACCTCGTCGTACTTCGGCCTGTCGATGGACGACCTCTGCGGTTCCAGCCGCAGCCGGGTCCTCGTGACGGCCCGGCAGATCGCGATGTACCTCTGCCGCGAGCTCACCGACCTGTCACTGCCGAAGATCGGCCAGCAGTTCGGCGGACGCGACCACACCACGGTGATGCACGCGGACCGGAAGATCCGTCAGCTGATGGCGGAGCGGCGCAGCGTCTACAACCAGGTGACCGAGCTCACGAACCGCATCAAGCAGCAGGCCCGCTCGTCCTGAACCGCCCTCCGCCACGACCCGCCCACCACGCCCTCGCGCGGTGCTCACACCCTGGGGACAACTCTGTGGATCAATCCCGACCAGGTCGGGGAAGAACTGTGGATCGGGTGGGACAGAACTCCACGGTCCACCGGGCCCACCCAGGCGCCCCCAACCGCACACACAGCCCCGGTGGACGCCCGCAAGCTTGCTGAGCAGCGCAAACGCGAGTTATCCCCAGTGTCCACCGCACCTATGACGAAGCTGAGCCTAATTACGTCTATGACAAGAACTCCACAATCCCCAACGGCCCGCTCCTGGGGACGACGTCACCAGGACCCGCATTTCCGGACCCCCACCGCCAACCGGGTCGGCTACCCGACGCCCGACTCGGCGCGTGACCTCGTCGGTGACCCGGTTCCGATCCGAAACCGCACAGCGCATCGGCCAGGTCGCCCCGCCGCCACCGTCGACCTGGTCGGCGGTGTAGCGTCGTGCTCCCAGTTGGCCGCTGTCCGTCGAGGAGGCGAAGAGCGGTGAAGTTCCGCGTAGACCGTGACGTCCTCGCCGATTCGGTGGCCTGGGTGGCACGCAGCCTTCCGTCCAGGCCCTCGCTGCCCGTGCTCGCCGGCATGTTGGTCGAGGCCCGCGACGGCGAGTTGCTGCTGTCCGGCTTCGACTACGAGACCTCCGCTCGCGTCAGCGTGCCCGCCGAGGTCTCCGCCGAGGGTTCGGCGTTGGTGTCCGGGCGCCTGCTCGCCGACATCAGCCGGAGCCTGCCGGCCCAGCCGGTCGACCTCACCGCCGAGGGCGGCAAAGTCGTGGTGACCTGCCGCAGCGCGCGGTTCACCGTGCAGACGCTGCCGGTCGAGGACTACCCCGAGCTGCCGCAGATGCCGGCCGCCTCCGGCACGGTGAAGGGCGACGTGTTCGCCAACGCCGTCTCGCAGGTGGCCGTGGCCGCCGGCCGCGACGACATGCTGCCGGTCCTCACCGGGGTACGGATCGAGATCGAGGGCTCGTCGGTGACGCTCGCCGCGACCGACCGCTACCGCCTCGCGGTCCGCGAGTTCACCTGGTCGCCGGAGCAGTCCGACCTGTCGGCCACCGCTCTGGTGCCGGCCCGGGTGCTCGCCGACACGGCCAAGGCGTTCGGTGCTGGATCGGAGGTGACGATCGCGCTCGCCGCGCCGGGCACCGGCAGTGGCGAGGGGCTCGTTGGCTTCACCGGCACCACCGGTGGCTCCCAGCGCCGGACGACCACCCGGTTGCTGGACGGTGAGTTCCCGAAGTACCGCACGCTCTTCCCGCCCGAGCAGCAGACCGTCGCCCGGGTGGAGACCAGCTCCCTCGTCGAGTCGCTGAAGCGCGTCGCCCTGGTGGCCGAACGCAACACCCCGATCCGGCTGACCTTCGACGACGGGGTCGCCACGCTGGAGGCGGGCAGCAGCGACGAGGCGCAGGCGTCGGAGTCGATCGACGCGACCATCGAGGGCGAGGGGCTGACCATCGGGTTCAACCCGCAGTACCTCCTCGACGGCCTGGGTGCGATCGAGGCGCCGATCGCGCAGTTCGCGTTCACCCAGTCGACCCGTCCGGCCGTCCTCACCGGCCTGCCCGCCGCCGACGCCGAGCCGAACAGCGACTATCGCTACCTGCTGATGCCGGTACGACTGCAGAGCTGAGCCCGGCGAGATCTAAACGGGCCCACCAGCGGGTCGATGCGGGAATGCCCCGGCGCGGTTGGGGCAGCACACGGGAGGAACGGCGTACCGGCACACGAGAAGGGACTGGTTCTGATGGAGATCGGGCTCGTCGGCCTGGGCAAGATGGGCGCGAACATGCGGGAGCGCCTGCGTGCCGCCGATCACACGGTCGTGGGGTACGACCGCAACCCCGAGGTCTCCGACGTGGACAGTCTCGAGGCGATGGTCGCGCAGATGTCGCGGCCTCGCGTGGTGTGGGTGATGGTTCCGGCCGGGGGACTGACCCGCGCGGTGATCGCCGAACTCGCCACGCTTCTCGACGAGGGTGACGTCGTGGTCGACGGCGGCAACTCGCGGTGGACCGACGACGTCACCAGCGCTCACACGCTCGCCGAGCGTGGCATCGGGTTCGTGGACTGCGGCGTGTCCGGTGGGGTGTGGGGCCGTACCAACGGCTACGCACTGATGTGCGGCGGCAAGGCCGAGGACGTGGCCAAGGTCCAGCCCGCGTTCGACGCACTCAAGCCGGACGGCGAGTTCGGCTTCGTCCACGCCGGCAAGGTCGGTGCCGGCCACTTCGCCAAGATGGTCCACAACGGCATCGAGTACGGCGTGATGCAGGCCTACGCCGAGGGATACGAACTCCTCGAGGCCACCGACATCGTCGACAACGTCACCGACGTCTTCCGCTCCTGGCGCGAGGGCACCGTGATCCGGTCCTGGCTGCTCGACCTGCTGGTCTCCGCGCTGGAGGAGGACCAGGGCCTCGAGAAGATCAAGGGGTACGCCGACGACTCCGGCGAAGGTCGCTGGACGGTGGAGGCCGCCATCGACAACGCCGTACCCATGCCGGCCATCGCCGCCGCACTCTTCGCCCGCTTCGCGTCCCGTCAGGACGACTCCCCCGCGATGAAGGCCATCGCCGCGATGCGCAACCAGTTCGGCGGCCACGCGGTGCACCCGGACGCCCATGCGGTGCGCCCGGACACCGAGGCTCCCTGAGCCGATCCCCGACGCACTGCCGTGTACGTCGCGCACCTCTCCCTCACCGACTTCCGCAACTACGCCACGGTCGAGCTCGACCTCGAACCCGGGGTCACGGTGTTTCTGGGCCAGAACGGCCAGGGCAAGACCAATCTCGTGGAGGCGGTCGGTTACCTCGCCACGCTCGGTTCGCACCGGGTGCCGTACGACGCGCCGTTGGTGCGCGCCGACGCGACCCGTGCGATCGTTCGCGGGGACGTGGTCCGTGACGCCCGGCACGCGCTGATCGAGCTGGAGGTCACGCCCGGGCGCACCAACAGGGCCCGGCTCAACCGCTCGCCGGTCTCCCGTCCGCGGGACGTGCTCGGCGTTCTTCGCACGGTCCTGTTCGCACCCGAGGACCTCGCCCTGGTGAAGGGCGACCCGGACACCCGGCGGCGGTTCCTGGACGAGTTGCTGGTGGCCCGCGCCCCGCGGCTTTCCGGCGTACGCCAGGACTACGACCGGGTTCTGCGCCAACGGAACACCCTGCTGAAGACAGCGGCGCAGGCGTCCTCCGGGGCACTGCGCACGCTGGACGCGTGGGATTCACACCTGGCCCGGCTCAGTGGGGAGATCCTCGCGGCCAGGCTGGCCACGATCGAGTTGCTGCGTCCACTGGTGGCGAAGGCCTACGCACACGTCTCGCCCACGCAGGAGGAGGTCCGGCTCGACTACCGCAGCTCCGCCGACCTCGGCGACCAGGTCACCGCCGCCGCGCTGGCCGACGACGTCACCGCCGCGCTGGCCGAACGCCGGGACGAGGAAGTCCGCCGCGGCGTCTCGCTGGTCGGTCCGCACCGCGACGACGTGGTCCTGAGCCTCGGTGAGTTTCCGGCGAAGGGATACGCCAGCCACGGCGAGTCGTGGTCGGTGGCGCTGGCGCTGCGCCTCGCGGCGTACGACCTGCTGTGCAGCGACGGAGGTGAACCGGTGCTGATCCTGGACGACGTGTTCGCCGAACTCGACGCCGGCCGCAGACGCCGGCTGGCGGGTCTGGTGGCCGGCGCGGAGCAGGTGCTGGTCACCGCGGCGGTGGCCGAGGACGTCCCGGAGCAGCTGGCCGGGGCGCGATACGTCGTCGCGGAAGGGAGGGTCGATCGTGCCGACCGAGCCGCCTGACCAGCCGGACAGCGTCGACACTTCGGTGCCTGTCGACTCCGACGGCCCCGTCGACTCTGTCGGCGCCGAAGACCGGGCGACGGCCGGCCAGGGCGAAGAGACGCCGGAAGGCCCCCGCTCACCCGACGACGGCGACGCGACCTGGAATCCCTCCGGCCTCGAACTGGCCCGGGCGGTCGCGGCAGCCCTCGCACGTCCCGGGGCAGGCCCCGGCGGCCGCCCAGGCGGACGGTCCGGCTCGGCGGGCCGCACCGGTGGCCGGCGTTCGAGGGCGGGACGCACGACCCGGACCACCCGGTCCGGCGCCGGTCCCGACGACCGTGACCCGCAGGTGCTCGACTCCACCATCGGCCGCCTCGTCAACGAACGCGGCTGGACCACCGACGTGGCCGTCGCCGGCGCACTCGCCCGCTGGGACAACATCGTCGGGCCGGACGTCGCCGCGCACTGCAGGGCGGAGCGGTACGTCGACGCCGAGCTGACCGTCCGGGCCGACTCGACCGCGTGGGCGACCCAGGTCCGGTTGCTCGCGCCGAGCCTGGTGCGGAGGCTGAACGAGGAACTCGGTGACGGCACCGTCCGGCGGGTGGTCGTTCTCGGCCCGTCGGCGCCGAGCTGGCAGCGGGGTCTGCGCAGCGTGCGCGACGGACGGGGTCCCCGGGACACCTACGGCTGAGACGCCCGGGTCGTACCGGAATGGCCTGGTTCCGGTCGCCGGACGCGCCTGTGGGGAGCCCACCTCGTGATCGTCCACAGAAGCCACTCAGACCGATCAGCGGAAGTGAAGGTACGGAGGGGGATACCTCAGTCGCGGCTGTGCGGGCCAGTGGGGCTTCCAGGGCCTGCCAGACATGCTTCTGCGGCTCCGGACGAGTACAATGGCGGCAGTTCAGGCCGCTCCGACCGTCTGGGGCGCCGCGTTCCGATCGAACGCCGGACGTGCTCACAACCGGAGCGGCCTCTTCGTGTCCTGTTGGCAGGAGGTCAACCACACGTGACGACTGGTGATGTGCCTACGACTGGCGATGTGCCTACCCGTGGTGATGTGCCGACGAACGGCGAGATGCCGCAGTACGACGCCAGCGCGATCCGGGTTCTCGAGGGCCTGGATGCGGTCCGTAAGCGCCCGGGCATGTACATCGGCTCCACCGGCGAACGTGGTCTCCACCAACTCGTCTGGGAGGCCGTCGACAACGCGGTCGACGAGGCGATGGCCGGCCACGCCGACCGGGTCGAGGTCACCATCCTCACCGACGGCGGCCTGCGGGTGGTCGACAACGGCCGCGGTATCCCCACCGGGATCGTGGAGTCGGAGGGGCGTTCGGCGGTCGAGGTCGTCCTGACCGTGCTGCACGCGGGCGGGAAGTTCGGCGGTGGCGGCTACAAGGTTTCCGGTGGCCTGCACGGTGTCGGTATTTCCGTCGTCAACGCGCTTTCGAGCCGGCTCGAGGTCGACATCAAGAACGCCGGCTTTCGCTGGACGCAGGCCTACCACCTCGGTGAGCCCGACCATCCGTTGCAGCAGCACGAGGAGACCGACGAGACCGGGACCACGATTACGTTCTGGCCCACGCCCGACATCTTCGAGACGACCACGTTCACCTACGAGACGATCGCCACCCGGCTGCGTGAGATGGCCTTCCTCAACAAGGGCCTCACCATCGCGCTGCGGGACGAGCGGACCGAGCTGAGCGACACGGGCGAGGCGCGGGAGGCCGTCTACTGCTACGAGAACGGCATCGTCGACTACGTCGAGCACCTCAACGCCACCAAGGACGCGGTGCACCGCAGCGTGATCGCGTTCGAGGCCGAGGACAACAAGGTCGGCATGAGCCTGGACGTCGCGATGCAGTGGAACTCCTCCTTCACCGAGTCGGTGCACACGTTCGCCAACGCGATCAACACTCACGAGGGCGGCACGCACGAGGAGGGGTTTCGTTCGGCGCTGACCAGCCTGGTGAACAAGTTCGGCGAGGACTGGAACCTCATCAAGAAGCGTGAGGACCGGCTGTCCGGCGACGACGTACGCGAGGGCCTGACCGCGATCATCTCGGTCAAGATGGAGCAGCCGCAGTTCGAGGGTCAGACGAAGACCAAGCTGGGCAACACCGAGGCCAAGACGTTCGTCCAGACGCTGATGTACGACCAGCTGAGCCAGTGGTTCGAGAAGAACCCCGGCGAGGGCAGGGACATCGTGCGCAAGGGCATCGCCGCCGCGACCGCCCGGGTGGCCGCCCGCAAGGCACGCGACCTGGCCCGCAACCGCAAGGGTCTGCTGGGTGGCGGGGGCCTGCCGGGCAAGCTCGCCGACTGCCAGTCGACCAACCCCGACGAGTGCGAGATCTTCATCGTGGAGGGTGACTCCGCGGGTGGGTCGGCCAAGGGTGGACGTGACCCGCGGATCCAGGCGATCCTGCCGATCCGCGGCAAGATCCTCAACGTCGAGCGGGCCCGTATCGACCGGGTGTTGCAGAACGCCGAGGTCCAGGCGATCATCGCCGCGCTGGGCACCGGGATCCACGAGGACTTCGACCTGGCCAAGCTGCGCTATCACAAGATCGTGCTGATGGCTGATGCCGACGTGGACGGCCAGCACATCACCACCCTGCTGTTGACGTTGTTGTTCCGGTACATGAAGCAGGTCATCGAGGCCGGTCACGTCTACATCGCGCAGCCGCCGTTGTTCAAGATCCGCTGGTCCGGTGCTCAGCACGAGCTCGCCTACTCAGACCGCGAACGCGACGGGCTGCTGGCCGCCGGTAGGGAGGCCGGCCGCAAGCTGCCGAAGGAGAACCCGATCCAGCGGTACAAGGGTCTGGGTGAGATGAACGCCGACGAGTTGTGGGAGACCACGATGGATCCCGACGGCCGGATCCTGGGGCAGGTCACCCTCGACGACGCGGCGCAGGCGGACGAGATCTTCTCCGTACTGATGGGTGAGGACGTCGAGCAGCGGCGTTCGTTCATCCAGCGCAACGCCAAGGACGTCCGGTTCCTCGACATCTGATGACTCTCCCCGCAACGTCCAGCTCCCCGTCCACCGGTTCGCCCGGACACCTCGCGTCGACCCCCGTGGGCGACCGTAGTGCGAAGGAACAGGTCCAGTGACCGAAGACACCACCGCCGCTCCACCTCCTCCCCCCTCCAGGATCAACCCCGTCGATCTCCAGGCGGAGATGCAGCGCAACTACCTCGAGTACGCCATGAGCGTGATCGTGGGCCGGGCGCTGCCGGACGTCCGCGACGGGTTGAAGCCGGTGCACGTCCGCGTGCTGTACGCCATGTACGACGGCGGATACCGCCCGGACCGGGGCTTCTCCAAGTGCTCGCGCGTCGTCGGTGACGTGATGGGTCAGTACCACCCCCACGGCGACAGCGCGATCTACGACACTCTCGTCGGCCTGGCGCAGCCGTGGACCAAGCGGCACCCGCTGGTGCAGGGGCAGGGTAACTTCGGCTCGCCCGGCAACGACCCGCCGGCCGCGATGCGGTACACCGAGTGCCGGATGGCGCCGCTGGCCATGGAGATGGTGCGCGACATCGACGAGGACACCGTCGAGTTCCGCGCCAACTACGACGGTCGCGGGCAGGAGCCGGTCGTACTCCCCAGCCGGTTCCCCAACCTGCTGGTCAACGGCTCGGCCGGGATCGCGGTCGGGATGGCCACCAACATCCCGCCGCACAACATGCGCGAGGTCGCCTCGGCGGCACTGTGGGCGCTGGAGCATCCCGAGGCGACCCGTGAGGAGATCCTCGCCGCCGCCATGGAGCGGATCCATGGTCCGGACTTCCCGACCGGTGCGCTGATCGTCGGCAACCGCGGGATCGAGGACGCCTACCGGACCGGTCGCGGCTCGATCACCATGCGCGCGGTGGTCGACGTGGAGGAGGACAACAAGGGCCGGACCTGTCTGGTCATCACCGAGCTGCCCTACCAGGTCAACCCGGACAACCTCGCCCTGCGGATCGCCGAGCTCGCCGACTCCGGCAAGGTCACCGGAATCGCCGACGTACGCGACGACTCCTCCTCCCGTACCGGCCAGCGCCTGGTCGTCGTCCTCAAGCGGGACGCGATCGCGAAGGTCGTCCTCAACAACCTCTACAAGCACACACAGCTGCAGGACAACTTCGGCGCCAACATGCTGGCGCTGGTCGACGGGATTCCGCGCACGCTCTCCCTCGACCTGTTCATCTCGCACTGGATCGACCACCAGATCGACGTGATCCAGCGGCGCACCCGCTTCCGGCTGCGCAAGGCGGAGGAGGACGCCCACGTCTACCGCGGCCTGGCCAAGGCGCTGGACGCCCTCGACGAGGTCATCGCACTGATCCGGCGCAGCCCCTCGGCCGATGACGCCCGCACCGGGCTGATCGAGCTGCTGGAGATCGACGAGATCCAGGCGCGGGCCATCCTCGACATGCAGCTGCGCCGGCTGGCCGCGCTCGAACGCCAGGCCATCCTGGAGCGGCTGGCCGAGCTCGAGGCCCGGATCGCCGACTACAAGGACATCCTCGCCTCGCCGGAGCGGCAGCGCACGATCGTGGCCGAGGAGCTGACCGCCATCGTCGACCGCTACGGCGACGACCGGCGTACGCAGATCATTCCCGCCGACGGCGACCTGACCGCGGCCGACCTCATCCCCGACGAGGAGGTCGTGGTCACCATCACGATGGGTGGCTACGCCAAGCGCACCCGCAGTGACCTCTATCGCAGCCAGAAGCGCGGCGGCAAGGGTGTGCGGGGCGCGTCGCTGCGTGGCGACGACGTGATCAACCACCTGTTCGTGACCCGCACCCATCACTGGCTGTTGTTCTTCACCAACCGTGGCCGGGTCTACCGCGCCAAGGCGTACGAGCTGCCCGAGGCGGCGCGGGACGCGAAGGGCGGGCACGTCGCCGGGCTGTTGTCGTTCCAGCCGGACGAGGAGATCGCCGAGGTGCTCGCGATCGCCGACTACGAGCAGTTCCCGTACCTCGTCCTCGCCACCAAGAAGGGCCTGGTCAAGAAGACCCCGCTGCGGGAGTACGACTCCAATCGCGCGGCCGGGGTCATCGCCCTGAACTTCCGCGACGAGGACGACGAGCTGATCGGCGCGGAGCTGGTCAACCCCGACGACGAGCTCCTCCTGGTCTCCCGCAAGGCTCAGGCGGTGCGTTTCGTGGCCGATGACGGACAATTGCGGCCGATGGGCCGGGCTACGTCCGGCGTGACCGGGATGCGGTTCCGCGACGGTGACGAGCTGTTGTCGATGGCGGTGATCCGGGCCGGGCAGGAAGAGGGCCAGTACGTCTTCACGGTCACCGACGGTGGCTACGCCAAGCGGACCGCCGTGTCCGAGTACCGCCGGCAGGGCCGTGGCGGGCTGGGAATCAAGGCGATGCGGATTTCCGACGCCCGGGGATCCCTCGTCGGGGCAATAGTGGTAAGCAACGGGGACCGGGTTCTGTCCGTCAAAGCCAGTGGACAGGTCACCAGGAGCCCGGTGGCGGACGTGGCGGCGAAGGGACGTGACACCATGGGCGTCATCTTCGCCGGCGTTCGCGAGGGGGATTCGGTCGTTGCCATAGCCCGGAACACCGAGGACGATGCTGGGGACGACGGGAAACCGGAGACGGCCGACGACCTGCCCGCTGATGATGGACCTACCGACGGTCCGGCCGGGCAGGACCAGGCCGAAAGCCAGGAGGACAGCACGTGACACGGAACGGCGGGCCTGACGAATCCGCTACCCAAGTCATCCCCACGTCCGGGGGCGGACCTGGCCACAGCAACCGTTCTGGGCAAAAGGGTCAGAACGGTCCGAATGACGCTCCGCGTGCGGCGCCACCCCGCCCCGACCTGCGTCGGCCCGCACCCAACCGGCCGACCGACCCGGCGGCGATCCGGGAGCGCAACGGGCTCCGCCAGCGGATCCTGTCAGCGCCGCAGCCGCCACCGGACCCGCGCGCCCGCGTGCGCCGGGCCCGGCTGCGGGCGGTCCGGCTCGACCCGTGGTCGGTGATGAAGACGGCCTTCCTGCTGTCCATCGCGTTCGCGATCGTGACGATCGTGGCGGTGAGCGTGGTCTGGTACGTCCTTCAGGCGGCCGGCGTGTACGACTCCATCAGCCGGACGATCACAGACGTACTGGGCAGCGCTTCCGAGACCCGGTTCAACCTCGAGGACTACATCGGGCTGCAACGGGTCCTCGGGTTCACCGCGCTGATCTGTGTGGTCGACGTCATCCTGATCACCGCGATCGCGACATTGTGCGCGTTCCTCTACAACCTGTCCGCCAGTCTGCTGGGTGGTCTGGAGGTCACGCTCGCCGAGGACGAGTGACGCGATAGACGGGGCCCGGAGACCGGGCCAGAGGACCGCGTTCGAGGATCTCAGGTGATCTCCGCGCGAGTCCGGTCGCGCACCGTTCCTTTGGCGGTACCCGCGTCGAACCGGTTTGGGCGGGACGCTAGGGTTGCGGTAACGTTCGTCGGCGCCCGGGCCTATAGCTCAGACGGTTAGAGCGCTTCCCTGATAAGGAAGAGGTCACTGGTTCAAGTCCAGTTAGGCCCACTCACCCGAGCGGTCGGCACGTTCGACACGGCAGCGATGTCATGTCCGTGCCGGCCACCCGCAGGGGTGTGGTCATCCCAGGCCGGTGTCGTTCAAGGAGGCTCCCGATGATCAAGAAGGCACTCCTCGCCGCGGTCGCGATCGCCGGTGGCTGGTTCGCGTACAAGCGGTTGCAGGCGGACAAGGCGGAACAGAACCTTTGGGCCGAGGCAACCGACCCGGTCCCGCCGTCCGGTGGCGCCCGCTGACCGACCGGCTCGGCGCTCCGGCGTTTCGGCGCCGATCCCGGGGGCGTAGCTCAACTGGCAGAGCACTGCCTTTGCAAGGCAGGGGTTAGGGGTTCGAGTCCCCTCGTCTCCACCACCACGAAACACCAGGTCAGCCGCTTCTCGGCTCCCTCTCGGCGAGACCAGCTGAGGTCCGCGAAGGCTCGGCGTGCCAGATACGTGCCAGATCCCGCTCACGAATCGGCCCCCGAGCGGGTCTGAGCGGCCGCGATCTGGGTGCTCAGAGCCTCCGCGATGTGTCGATCACGCTCGCTCGTCGCGTGCTGGTAGATCACCGCCCGCGGATGGCGACGTGCAGGTGCGGCGCCAACCGGCGTTGAGGTTGGAGAGTGGCGAGGCACTGCACCTCATACCCGACCGCACGGCGCAGGTTCTTGGTGACCCGGTCCCACAGCTTCGACAGGTGCAACGCGTCCAGTGCGGCCCGCCGGTAGTCGTAGCTGGCGGGGTCGACCGGTGTGCCGTCGGAGCCCGAACAATCACCCAAGATCCGCGGGACACGCCCTACGCAACCGAGGCTGCAGACACACGAGGCTCTAGACGCATGTCTTGACGCAGGAGGTGCTTGACGGATCTGTGTCAGCACCTGCTCGACACTCCGGCTAGGAATTCGAGGGATAGTGATCAGGGCTGTCGTCCGGCCTTGGTTCGACGATGGTCAGCTCGGCTGACCGGGCGGCCTTTCCCCATGTGGATCGCCGACGCGAAGCCGGCGAGACCGCGATCCGAGCGGTATCGACTACGGCGAAGACCAGCGCCTATGCTCTGTCCGACCGCATCTGGGCGCCCGACTCTCGATAGACCAGTGCCGATGAGCTGAAACCCCGAAGGGGGCAAACCTGATGGCATCGACGCCCGGCCCTAAGGACGCCATGCACAACTACCTCCGCAGAGCCCGGGCCGGGATGGTGGCGAAAATCGATGGTCTCAGTGAGTACGACCGCCGTCGTCCGATGACACCGACCGGAACGAATGTGCTCGGGCTGGTCAAGCACCTCACCTTCTACGAGTCCTATTACTTGGGCGGCGTATTCGGCCGGCCACCGGAGTGGACACTGCCGTGGATCGAAGACGACTCCATCTGGCAGGGCGCCGACATGTGGGCGACACCCGACGAGACCAGCGCGTACCTACTCGGCCGCTATCAGGCAGCTTCCGCTCACGCCGACGCGACGATCGCCGCGCTGGAGCTGGATGCGCCCGCAACTGTGCCCTGGTGGCAGGAGACCAAGCGGAACACGACGCTTTGCGTCCTGTTGACCCACATGATCGCCGAGACCAGCCAGCATCTCGGCCATGCCGACATTATCCGTGAGCAGATCGACGGCACGGCCGGGTCCCACGCCGCCGAGATGGGCGATACCGATTGGTGGCAGGCCTTTCACGACAAGATCCAGGCTGCCGCCGAAACGTTCTGCGATCAACCATCCTGATCCTGGGATCGGCCACGAGCGTAGCTCTTGTCTTGACGCATGTCTTGACGCATGTGATCCGACAGTAGATCCGCGACACATGTCCGCCAGCTGATGTGCGACACGTGGCCTAGGAAACTGAGGTGTCAGCGGTCCGTGGCCGCTGTGCCTTGATGCTACGGACTGGCTGGGTGGTGGTGCGGCGCACGAGCCGGGTGTCGGTGTCGGGGAGTTCGATGGTCAGGGTCGTCTCGGACACGTGCACGGTGACGGTGCGGTAGGTGTGTTCGCGTCCCAGCGCGATCTTCTGGCCGGTGACCATGATGACGCCGCTGTTGTTGGCTCGCCGCTGGACCCGGATCGGTTCGGTCGAGGGGCGTGGCAACGTCCCGACCGGACGGGTGCGCTGCAACCGGACGGCCTCCCCGGGCTGCAGCGGGTTGGGCCGGGTCCGCAGCAACTCCCGGGTCTCGGGGTCGAAGAACAGCAGGGGTGCGCCTTCTTCGATGTAGATCCCGACCCGCCGGCCGCCGAGGATTTCCGCGGCCAGGACAAGGCGTTGTCCCAGCGAGACGGTGCCGACCTTGGAGACGGTCCGCTCGACCTCCACGACTGTGCGGCCGGCACGGCTTCCCGGTCCGGGTTTGGACGGCAGCGGCGGCTCGCCGGCGGGCACGGCTCCCTGTGCGACGAGGGTGTCCAGGTCGTTGACGCTGAACCGGGACCGCAGCGACTTCACCCGTGCACCACCGATCGACAGGTGCACCCACTCACAGTCGATCCAGAACCGCACCACCAGGCCGGCCCGGGCTGTTCCCAGCCAGAACTGGTTCCCGCACAGCGACATGTTCCCCGACGCCGGCACAACACGATCCAACTCGATCGCCTCACCCGAACCGGGGACACGCACCCCACCGGCCGGCAACGCCTTCACCGGCCTCGGGTCCACCGGCACCAGCTCGACGGCGGAATCGACGCCCACCGACACCGCCGGGGCTGGTGTGGGCGCCGGGCTGGGTCCGGTCCCGGGATCGGACGCCTGCGCGGTGAGCTCGAGGAGTTCCAGCGACGGTGGCAGCCACAGCTCCACACCTCCCACGCCACCAACGCCCGCCGGCGCTGGACCGAACCGGTCCGCCGGAACGACCGGAGCCTTCTCGTTCAGCCCCTGGTGGGGACGGTCGAGGTTGTATGAGGCGACCCACGCATCGACTGCCGCCTGGGCGTCGTCGATGCAGGTGAACGGGTCGGCGTCGTCGAGGAAGTCCGGGCGGAACGTGCCGTGGAACCTTTCCACTTTCCCGTTCTGGTTCGGCGACGCCGGCGCAGTGAGCCGGTGGGTGATGCCGTTCTTGCGGCAGATCTTGTCGAACAACACCTCCCCGCGGCTGGGCCCGTAACGGTTGAACCGGTCGGTGAACTGCTTCCCGTTGTCCGTCACGACCTCTTCCGGCACCCCGTAACGGGCCAGCGCTTGGGCGAACGCCAGGCACACAGCACGGGCGGTGGCTCGTTCGACTACCGCGGCCATCACGCAGAACCGGGAGTGGTCATCGACGCCGGTGACGATCTTTGCTTCTCGTAGTTCACCGGTGGTGGTGTTGACCAGCCGGATCCCGCCCACGATGTCGATGCCCCACAGCTGCATCGGACCCGGCCGCTCGAACCGTTTGAACGACGACTTCGGCCGCTTCCGCGGCCGCTGACGCAACAGACCATGACGGATCAGGATCCGGTCGATCGTCCGCTCTGAGGGGACCACGAACTCCTTGTCCTGCCAGGGCAGCGGCTTGCGCAGCAACTCCAGCCGGATCCGCCGTGAACCCCACCGCGGATGCTCCCGCCGCATCTCCGCGACCGCGACCTCCACCACCTCACCAGCCTGATGCGGACACGACGCCGGCCGATGCGACCGATCCGACAACCCACCAATCTGCTCAGCCAGATACCTGGACACCCACCGATGCACCGTCGCCCGATGCACACCAGCACGGGCAGCGACCTCAGTGACTTCCATGCCCGCCAACACAGCCCGAACCGCGTCCAGACGCTGCTCCACAACCGACAAGACAACCAGTGCCAATCCCGGCCTCCCCGAGTCCGGAACGCCCCACGGAGACGTTCCGGCCCAGAGTGCCGATCACGACCGGTGTCGCACATCAACTGTCGGACGCGTGTCGCACATCAACCGACGGAGCACACATGTCTTGACGCAGCTCTGCTGTGTAGAGCTTTCCTAGATCAAGGCGCCGCTGACGCGGCGCTCCGCACCGGCTTCGTCCTGCGCGCGGCCTGGCGGCCGTCCTCGGACAGCGCTGGCACGGTCATGAGCGGTCCGCGTGTCTGGGAAGGTCGTCTCAGACTGAGGTCTTTCCGGGGGCGCTGCCCCCTGGACCCCCGGTCCTTACTCCGGGAGTGGCGCCACCAATGAGGGCCCACCTGTGGCCAGCGCACTTTGCGCTGCGCTACGTGAAGGCCTTCGTCCAGCCAGGGTCGTTGATCATGGACAACGCCTATAGGACCGGAACACCAGGCTCAACCGGTGAAGCGTTGGTTGACCCTGGTGAAACCGGCCCGGTAGGTCTACGACTGCCCCACAGGAGAACATCCCCGAGGCATAGGTAAATGCTCTCGTGGCCAGGAACTAATTGGTTGATGACCGCTTGCCTGGTCTGACAACGTGACCTGTCGTGAAGTCGATGAACCACGGCACCCATCCCGAAGAGCTGCCGACTGAGGTCCTGGACGACGTGGCCAGAGTGGTCGAGGCAGAGGTCACTGTTGTCAGTCACCTGCCCGGAGGCCTCGATGTGGGTGCCGTGCGCGTCGAGTTGGCCAGCGGGGCAAATGCTGTGCTCAAAGCATGGCCCTGGGAACGCCCCAACCAGCTGGACGAGTCGTTGCGAGCCCAGAAAGTCGTCAAGCACATGCGTGGGCGCGGCTATCCCACCCCGGTCTGCCTCGGAGTGGGGGCCACAGCGACCCATACATGGCAGCTGATGGACTTCGTTGACGCGATTCCCGCGCCCGAGCTGACCCCATCCCTCGTTGAGCAACTGATGGAGATAGTCGAACTCCAGGCCGGCCAAGCCTCCGAGCCTCACGACCACTGGTCGTACGCCTACCAGCTCGCCACCGGTCAGGAATCCGGTCAAGACTTGGATCCGAGCCTGTCGAGGGCTGTCGCCAAGCTTCCGGGGTATTCCTCGGCGGTGTCGGCCATAGTCGAGCGCCTGTGGCTCATGTGCGCCGACGTCCCACCACCACAGGAAGCGCCCGATATGGTCCATGCCGACCTGAACCCCCGCAATGTCCTGGTCCGTGACGGCGCGGTGGCGGCGGTCGTAGATATCGGGAACGCCGGTAGCGGCACGCGGGCCACTGATCTCGCCACTCTCCAGTGGTACACCTTCGAGGATCCGCTGGACGGTGCCCGAAGGCGGCTGTGGACGAGGATCCTCGACCTGATCGGCTGGGAGCAGGCGGCGGTGCTCACAGCGACAAAGATCCTTACGCAGCTTGAGTTCCCGATCCGTCAGGGGCGCCACGACGTCATTCCAGGGGTGATCGAGCGCGGGCATCGCACCCTCGACGAGCTGAACACACTTCGCTAACGAGGCGGGAGTCAGCAGAAAGTCAGCAGACGCGTTGATGCCGGTCCGTCTCTGGCAGCACGGACCGGCCGAGCGGGGATGGGTTTCTAACCCGCCTCTCGCCGGGCCATTAGCCGAGGTCTCCGACGGTCACCCCAGGCCACCCCCGGCCGACGACCCGCGAGCGTAACCGGCCTCAGAACCCGTAGACGTACGTTTCCCAAGCTGAACGTCGGCACAAGGTCGTGCCGTGCCAGATGCGTGCCAGATCGCGGGGATGATCATGGTCTGTGGCGGTCACCGGCGGTCAAAACAGCCGAGGCCGCACGGCGGGCTGATCCTCCGCTCAGTTTCCGTCGGCGTTCGGACCAGGTGGCCTTGCGGTAGCTGGGTGGACGTACCTACCAATGAACGGAATCGAGCGCTGGCCACGGCGGACCCGCCCGCAGGACGTCGAGGAAGGCCACTCCTGATCGCCGGCCGCTCGGGTGTTGGTCGCCGAGACGCCAGCGGTGCATCGCGACGATCGCCAGCACGAGGCCTCGGCATTCGTCGACCAGATCTTGGTCAGCTTTCGGGTAGCGGTCGCTGACTGCTTTGGGCACCCAGGCAAGGTCGTACTCCACAGGCCCGTGGGCGGTGTTCTCGAAGTCGATGAAGAGCGGCCCGTTGTTCGTGTCGAGCACGTTCCCCGGGTGCGGCTCGCCGTGCAGCAGCTGCTCGGGGGCGCCCCGGTCGACGATCGATCCCCGCAGATCACGCAGCATGTTGGCGAGCAATGCCCGGTCCGTATCCGTGAGGTCAGGGGTGACGTCACGGTTCGCAACGTCTTGTTGCGTCTCCGCAACGCGATCCATGAAGTGCGGCATCGTGACATCGATCTGCCGCAGGCCGGCATGAAGACGCCCAAGCGCGTGCGCGTACTCAGCCGGCGGAAGCACTCGACGAACGGGTTCGAAGTAGGTCCACATGGCGATCGCGAAGCCGTCACGCACGAAGACGCGCGGCTCGACCCGGGCGTCGAGCGCGGCGACCGGGCTGTCCGTCTGCACCAGCCGCTTCACGAGCTCGACTTCTAGCTCTGCGCTCCCAGCGTGATGGGTCACGGGCGCGACCCGGGCGACGATGTCGCATGGCGTCAGGCGGACGACGAGCCGGTTGGAGTCGTTGAGGACGACAGCGTCATCGACCGCCAAGTCGAGGGCTGAGGCGGTCGACCTCGCGGCAGCCACCGCACGCCGCACCTCCGCTGCTCGCATCAGCTACATCCTCGACCAGGGCGCGAAGAGCTGCACCCGACTCTCGGGGCGCCAATGACAAGGCACAGGGGTACGGACGTCGGTCTCGACTTCACCCGGCGCAGGGTAGCCTCGTCGGCCGCTGGACTGGAAACAAGATTCCGCCGCCGAAGGAGGGCACACTGGGACCACGCGTCGAGACCGCGACCGCGCCAGTGGGCGCCGATCCGCGCTCAGCACGCGGGAGACCGCGAGGTTAGTTACGGGGAACGGGCCAACGGCCGAGGACACCGCGCACTACCAGCAACGTCGCAACGATGCCGGCCAGGCCTGTCATGGCAGCCTGAAAGGCCGCCTCGTCGCCGTACAACGTTCCCGTGGTCGACATGAGCACGATCGCGGCCACCGACAACGCGAGAAGGAAGAGGCCACCACCGACCCAGGCCCACCGGTGCTCCAACTGCGACGGGGCCGACCCCCGGCGGGAGGGCGCGCTTTCTGGGAACGGCAGATCGACGAGGAGTCGACCGAGCTCACCGCCTGTCTGAGCGGTGAGCGCAATCCCCAGGCGTTCCTCGAACTCCTCGGCACTCAACCTGCCCCGCGCATGGTGGGTTGCGAGCTGCTCCGCACATGCGTGGCGCTCCTCGTCGCCCACGCGAAGCGGCCTGTGAATGGGATCGCGCTGGACGCTCACCGCTGCCCCCGTCCCCGTGGTCTCGACGCTCGCTATCCGCACCCTAATCCCGGCCGTACCGGTCAAGGAGCACTTGTGGCGTCGGCGTGCCAGACGCGTGCCGGCCGGACACGCCGCAGGCGGCCGACGAGCACGCGGGTACCGTCCGTCCGTGAACGATGCGGCGATCGACGCCTTCCAGGCCGACCGACCGGACACCTCCCGCCGGGTGACTCTGCGCCACCTTGCCGCCCATGACCAGGACGAGGTCCTCGACCTGGTGAGCGCCAGTACGGAACTGCACCACCCATGGATGTCGCTGCCGTCCACACCGGATCAGTTTCAGGCGTACCTCGCTCGGTACGCGAAGCCCGACGAGGAGTCGGTGCTGATCTGCGTGCGTGGCAGCGGAGCCATCGCTGGTGTGGTCAACCTCAACAGCATCATCCGGGGGCGGTTCCAGTCCGGGTCCATCGCCTACGCCGCGTTCCTCCCGACCGCCGGCCAGGGCTACCTGACCGAAGGACTCACGCTGGTGGTGCGCTACGCCTTCGAACAGTTGCGGCTCCACCGGCTCGAAGCCCAGATACAACCCGGCAACCACGCCTCCCTCAAGCTGGTCCGACGAGTCGGCTTTCGCCAGGAGGGCTACTCGCCCGAGCTGCTGTACATCGACGGGGCCTGGCGAGACCACGAGCGATGGGCGATCACCACCTCCATGATCGACATCCCGCCCACTCCTCCACACGCGACGCTGCCGGAGCGCTAGGGCCTGTCCTGCGGATCATGGCCGGTTCGCGTGCCCGCATCCCGCCCTGGACACCCTGGGTGGGGCGAAAAGGCATCGACTCGCAGGGAGGCGCCATGCCAGCATCACCGCCATGGCTGCTGTGCCTCCTTGCGCGGAGGCCCGGATGCGGGCCACGGCCTGGAGGTTCCCGCGGCGGAGGACCACGTCCGGGCCTGAGTGTTCGTGATGAGCCCAGGACGGATGAGCGACCCGGATCCGGTCGCCGTCTTCGTCCGCTGGACCTGGTGCCGGGCCTTCCTCCACCGCGGTTGGTGGCTGGTCACCAGCGTCTACCTGGTCGTCGACGCCCGTCTGTCGGCGGCGCAGCTGGTGCTGATCGGCGTGGCGCAGGGGATCGTCGCGTTCGGGTTCGAGGTTCCGGCAGGCGTGGTCGCCGACACCGTGAGCCGGAAGTGGTCGCTGGTGATCTCGCACCTGTTGATGGGGACCGCCATGCTGGCCACCGGTCTGGTGACCGCCTTCTGGCTGGTGGTCGTGACCCAGATGCTCTGGGGCCTGGCGTGGACGTTCGCCAGCGGCGCCGACGTCGCCTGGATCACCGACGAGCTCGACGATCCGGCACGGGTCTCCGACGTGCTGGTCCGGTCGGGACGGGCGCAGCTGACGGGCGCCGCGGCCGGGATGGTGAGCGTCGGCGCGCTGGCCTCGCTGATGCACCGGAGCACCGCGATGGTGCTGGCCGGAGTCGCCATGGTGGCGCTCGGCGGGTACGTCGGACACCGCTTCCGCGAGCGGCGGTTCGTGCCGACGCGCACCAGGCGCTGGTTGACCTCGTGGAGGATCCTCCTCCGCGGCTTCGCACTCGTGCGGCGCAGCCGCGTCCTCCTCGTCGTCTTCGCGGCCACCTTCCTGGTCAACGGCGCCGAGGACGCTTCCGGACGGCTGTATCCGCGGCGCCTGGTCGAGCTCGGGTTCCCCGCCGACCCGGTCGCCTGGTTCACCGCTCTGGGTGTTTTCACCCTGCTCGTCGGTGCGGTCGCGCTGCGTCTGGTGGAGCCGCACATCGACGATGTACGCACGGCCCCACGCGGCTACGTCGTGGCGTGTGCCGTGGGAGCGCTCGGTCTCGTCGGCCTGGCGAGCTCACCGGGGTACGTCCGAGGCAGCGTGGCCGTCCTGTTCGTCGCCGGGGTCGCGGTCCCGCTGACCCGGGTGATCGCCACCATCTCGGTCAACCGGCAGACCAGCGGCGACGTTCGGGCGACGGTCCACTCATTCCTGGCGCAGGCGGAGTACGCCGGTGAGATCGTCTGCGGTGGCGCCGTCGCCCTGGTCGCCGGGTCGGCCGGGCTGTCCGCCGCGCTTCTCGGCTGTGCGGCGTTGTTGACCGTGACGGCTGTCCTGGTCGCCACGGGGACGCGAGCCGGTCCGCGCTGAGGTACGAATCCCGATGGGCCGGTCGGTGGCCGTCGGTACGGTGTCGGCGTGACCAGTACGAACGACATCCGCCGGTGGGCGACCGCCTTCCCCGAGGTCGAGGAGACCGAACGCTTCCGGTTCCACGTACCCGTCTTCGAGGTGCGCGGCCGGACCTTCGTCGGCATGGGGCAGGACGCCACGACCGCCGTGTTCCGCGTCGCCGAGCACGACCGAAACAGCTCCGCCGCGGCGCCGAAGCGATGACCGCGGCCACGGCGTCGCGGCAGCACCTGGTCGACCTGGTCGAGGGCATCCGCCCCTGGGACAAGACCGAGCGTGCCCACCGGCAGACGACGCTGGACTGGCTGGCCGGCGGCGCCCCGGCATACCGGACCGCGAAGCCGGACGTCCCAGATCCGCACCTGGTGAGCTACTTCGTCGTACTCGACGAGGCCCGGCGCGATCTCCTGCTGGTCGCCCATCGCAAGGCCGGCCTCTGGCTGCCGCCCGGCGGACACGTCGAACCCGACGAGGACCCGTGGGAGACAGTCGTACGAGAGTGCCGCGAAGAACTACACGTCGAGGCCGCGCCCTCCCGGCTGCCCGGCCTCCCCGGCGACCGGCCCTTCTTCGTCACCGTGACCCGCACCCGCGGCGCCGGACCGCACACCGACGTCAGCCTCTGGTACGTCCTCGGCCTGCCCCGGTCGTCGATCGTCTCCTACGACGCGGCCGAGTTCGCCGGCATCAGGTGGGTGCGGGCGGACCAAGTGGGCGACGAACCGCCGGACACGCTGGACCCGCACCTGGACCGGTTCGCGGCCAAACTGCTGGCGTCGGTACGACCTGTCGGCGACCGGTGGTAGACCTTCTCCACCGCCACGCGCCCGAGAACCAGCCGCCCACCGTGGAGAAACCATGACGCAGCCGTCGCACGTCACCGAGACCGAGACCGAGGCCCTGCTGGCCGCCCTGAACGCCCAGCGCGAGCACGTTCTCGGAGCACTGGACGGACTTTCCGACGCCGACCTGCGCCGCCCGGTGCTGCCGTCGGGCTGGACCTGCCTGGGGCTCGTCCGGCACCTGGCGCTGGACGTCGAGCGATTCTGGTTCCGCGCCGTGGTGGCGGGTGAGACCGTCGACCTGGAGACCGGCGACGGTGCCTGGCAGGTCAGCTCCGGCACCACGGCCGAGGAGGTGTACGAGCTGTACCGACAAGAGACCGCACTGGCGGACGAGATCATCGTCTCGACTCCGCTCGAGGCCGCACCGGCCGCGTGGCCGGCAGAGCTCTTCGGCGATCTGCCGTCTCGCGACCTGCGTCGGACGGTTCTGCACGTCATCACCGAGACCGCCACCCACGCGGGCCAGCTCGACGTCGTACGCGAGCTCATCGACGGCAGGCGCTGGCTGGTCCTGACCGACTGAGCAGTGGTCAGCGGACGACGCGAAACCACATACTCGTCGCCTGGGGCGTCTGTCCGACGTCCATGCGTTCGAGTCGTACGTTCGTCCCGCCGGGGTGTTCGAACAACCTAACGCCGTCGCCGAGCAGCACAGGGGCGACGAACACCAGGATCTCGTCCAGCAGACCGGCCTCGACGCAGCCGTGGGCCGTCCGGGCGCCGAGCACGTTGACGTACTTCTCCCCGGCGGCGGCCTTCGCCTCGTCCACCGCCTGCCGCAGGTCGGTGACGAACGTGACGCCTGGGACCGACCTCCCCTGCGGCCGGTGGGCGAGGACGAACTGCGGACCTTCCCACCCGCCGCCGAACGCCTTGCCCTCGCCTTCGGTGCCCCGATGTGGGTCGTCGCCGCCGAAGGTGCGGTTGCCGACGAGCAGGGCGCCGATCCGGGGGACGAGCCGGTCCACGATCGGGTTCGGGCCGAGATGGCTGGTCAACCAGGACATGTCACCGCCCGGGCCTGCGATGAAGCCGTCCAGCGACATGGTGCACGAGTACAACAACCTGCCCACGGGAATCCTCCGTCGATGGTGCGTCCGCCCGGAGCTCGTGCAGGTCGTGCAGGTTGCGGAGCTCGCCGCGGATGACTCCCGTTGAGACGGCCGACCGCGGAGAAACTGATCGGCGCCGTTCGGTGGCCCGCGGGCGAGGGGTGTCCGGCGGGCGCCTGGTGAGCCGGTGCTACCCGGCGAGCTCGCCCGGAAGCTCGAACGCCCGGAACAGCCCGCTGTCGTGGAACGCGGTGATCTCTACTATCCGCCCGTCCTCGATCCGGACCACCCCGATGGCGAAGGCGTGGAAGGTGGACTCGCCGCTACGGACGTACGACGCCACCGCCGGCCGGCCGTTGGCCCGGGTGGCCAGCATCCGGAACTGCCCCACGTAGTCCGGCGACTCGGTGTTCCAGCTCGCGGTCAACGCGGCCACGACCGCGTCCCGGCCCTGCATCCACAACGTCCACGGAGGCATGGTCGTACGAACGTCCTCGGCAAGGAGCTCGGCGACCGCGGCGACGTCGGCGCGTTCGACCGCCAGCATGTAGCGGCGCAGCACCGCGCGCTCGTCGGCGGACGGCTCCTGGGACGCGACCCACTCCGACCGGCGCTCGGGCAGCTGTTCCCGCATGGTGGCCCGGGCCCGCTGCAAGGCGCTGTTGACACCGGCCAGGCTGCTCTGCAGCAGCTCAGCTGTCTGCTTCGCCGGCCAGCCGAGCACGTCGCGCAGGAGGAACACCGCCCGCTGCCGGGGCGGCAGATTCTGGATCGCGGCCAGGAACGCCAGCTCCAGCGTCTCCTTCGCCTCCACGATGGCGTCGGGTTCGGCATCGCGCGGTGCCACCGGACCCGGTTGCTCGACGGACGAGGCGCCCCCGACCGGGTCCCGCAGGCGGTCGGGGAACGGCTGCAGCCACGGTACGTCGGTCCGCGGCGGCAGTAGCGCGTCACCGGCGTCCGACGGCCCGCTCAGGTGGTGCGGGAGCACCCGCCGGGCCCGGCCGTCCAGCGCGTCCAGGCAGGCGTTGGTCGCGATGCGGTACAGCCAGGCGCGCAGGCTCGACCGCCCCGCGAAGTCGCCGATGCCCTTCCAGGCGCGCAGGAAGGTCTCCTGAACGAGATCCTCGGCCTCGTCGAACGAGCCCAGCATGCGGTAGCAGTGCACCCGGAGTTCGCGCCGATGTGGCTCGACCAGGGTGACGAACGCCGACTCGTCGCCGGCTCGTGCAGCGGCCAGGGCGGACGCCGGCTCGGGAGGACCCTGCTCCCGCGACCGCCCGTGGTCACCGCGGCCACTCATGCCCCGCCCGGCCAGGAGGAACGTTCCGCGCGCTGGGACCGCATCGGCTCGGGCAGGTCGAGGTCGACGAACCGCGTCGGCCAGTCGTTCGCGCGGTAGCCGGCGCCGAGGTCGACGTGGTGCAGCTCCACCTCGACCAGTCGGCGGACGAGGACCTGCGACGCGGGAAACTCCAGCGACCCCGGCACGCCGACCGTGCGTTCCCAGCCCTCGTCCGGGACCTCCACCGCCGCGGCCCGCAGGGCCTGCGCCGACTGGATCACGTCGGCGAGGAGTTCGGCGGCACTGCGTCCCGCACCTGCCGCGATGTCGGCGTCACGCGCGTCCTGGCTGACGTACGGCGGGATCGGCACGCCCGTACGCGCCCACACCAGGAGGTTGCGCAGGGCCTCACCGACTCGCGCGACGTGGGTGACGACGTGCCCGCGGGTCCAGTCGGGCAGCAGGGACGGCGCCCGGACGTCGTCGTCGGTCAACGTCGAGATGGTGGCCAGCAGGTGCTCGGTGCCCTGGTCGATCTGGTCCTGCAGGTCCGTCAACTCGGCTTCCATGTGCTCACGGTAGCCCTGGGCGGGAACCGGTTACTCTCCCCGTTCGGCGGCCCGCTTGAGCCCGCTGAGGCGGCGGTCCCAGGCGGCGGCCCGGTCGGCAAGCCAGCGCGCGGAAGCGTCCAGAGGCTCGGTGCGCGCGGAGTACAGCACCTCCCGGCCGGCGCGGGTACCCGCCACCAGACCCGCGTCCTCCAGCACTCGCAGGTGTTTGACCACCGCCTGCCTCGAGACCGGTAGCCGGCCGGCGAGCGTCGTAGCGCTCGCCCGGCCGGCGTCGACGAGTTCGTCGAGGAGTTGCCGGCGGGTCGGATCGGCCATTGCCGCCAGGACCGCTCCCACGTCGATCCCGGCGACCGTCATCGGGTCGGGGTCTCGGTGTCCCGCTTGGCGAATCCGAGCTGCAGCTCCCACCCCTGGGTGTTGCCCCTGAGGGCGTCGGCCCGGCCTTCGGGCGAGGGGTACATCGTGTCGAAGCCGCTCTCGACCACCCGCACCAGCGTGCCGCCGTCCTTCTCGGTGAGGAAGAACTCCACCAGCGTGGAGTTGTCCTCCCCGGGCAGTTCGCCCGGGTCGGCGTTGCCCCGGAACGAGACGTACGCCGGCGCGTCCGCGGCGATCGGCAACACCCCGAACCTCCCGTACGGCTGGAACTCCACCACCACCAGGTCGCCCTCCCGGGTGACCGTCTGTTTGGACCGGTCGCCGTCACCGATCCACCAGCCGGGTTCGCTGACCAGGGACCACACCCGTTCGATCGGGGCGTCGATCATGATCTCGCGCTCGATCCGGTCCGTACTCCGCGCTGCGTCGCCCATCTGAACCGTCCCTTCCGTGGCAGCCCTGCCCCAGGCTTCTTCGACTGACGTGCTACCCCACGGTTGCACACCCTGCCACACACGTGCAACCGTTTGGTAGCACGTACGACGGAAACTCGTCCTCGCGTCGGTGGCCGGCGACGGCGTTCGCGGTGGCAGGATCGGGCCATGATCGGCCGGATGCACCACGTCGTCGTCGACTGCCCGGACCCGGAGGCGCTGGCCGCCTTCTACTCCGAGCTGCTCGGCCTGCCGGTGACCTACCGGAGCGACGACTGGGTGGTCGTCGCGGCGAACGACACGACCTCGGGAGTCGCGTTCCAACGGGTGCCGGACCACCGTCCACCGGCCTGGCCGGACCCGCACCGCTCCCAGCAACTCCATCTCGACGTCATGGTGGACGACCTCGCCGACGCCGACGTACGCGTGGTCGGCCTGGGCGCGCGACGGCTGGCCGGGGGCGACCATGTGTACGCGGACCCGGCCGGTCACCCGTTCTGTCTCATCCCCCGGCCAGGCTGGGCGGCGCCGATCCAGGCGCGGTGACCCGCTGACGGTCACGTCGCGGACGACGTCACAGGTGGATGTCGTCCACGCGGACATCGATCGTGCGCAACTCCAGGCCGAGCTGCCGCCGGGCGGCCGTGCGCACCGCCTTCCGGACGCGTTCGACGATCAGTGACACCGGCGTTCGCTGCCGCAGGGTGAGGTTGATCTGCAGCCGTGTCGGGTCGCCGTGCTCGGGGAAATGACAGCGGTCGACGGTGACGCCCGCGACCTCGCTCGCGGCCGCGGCCAGCACCGTGGCGGCCGCGTGTTCGGTGATGGCGAGGTGTAGGGGGTGTTCGGCCGGCAGCGGCAACCGCCAGCCTCGACTGCGGGTGGCATGGATGCGGGCCATGATCGACTCGACGAACCCCGGCGGGGGCTCGGCGGGCTCGTCCCGCAGGAGTTCGGTGGCCTGCAGCACCGGCGCGAACTCCGCCGCGGCGCCCCGGCAGTGCGGGCACGACAGCTCGTGGTCGTCCAGGCCGCCGCCGCGGGTCAGGTGGTCGTACACCGTCCCCACGTCGCGGCCACACGGGAGCACCTCCTCGCGCCGATCCTGGTCGGGCGGCGGAAGGGGGTTGCCGTTGGGATGGTCTATCGCCATGGTTTCAGCTCCCTGGCGAGGCGGACGCGGGCGCGATGAATCCGTCCCCGAACCGCGTCGGGTCCGATTCCCGCGACCTCGGCGATCTCGTCATAGGAGAGCCCCTCCAACTCTCGTAGCACCCAGCATGCCCGTTGCTCCGGCGTGAGCAGACCGAGGGCCGCCTGAAGAGCGGTGAGCAGGTGGGCGGCGAGAACGTGCTGCTCGGGATTGCCGGTAGCCGAGGGCGGAAGCCTGACATGTTCATGATCAAGCTCGGCATCGGGGTGAGCGCGACGGCTCCTCGCCGCCTGGAGGGCGGCGGTGGTGACGATGCGGTAGAGCCAGGCGGCGAAGGCCTGTTCCTCGCGGATCCGGTCGAGGCGGCGCCAGGCCGTGAGGAACGCCTCCTGCGCGACGTCCTGAGCCGCGTCCGCGTCGCCCAGGATGCGCAGCGCGATCCGGTAGGCCGGACCGGAGTAGCGGCGTACGAGCTGGGCGAACGCCGTCGTGTCGCCGATCCGCGCTCGCGCCACCAGGGTGTCGTCGGCGGGCGCGGACGTCGTCACTCGGTCACCCCGCCACGGAGGAGGTCCGGATGACTGTGATCCAGATCACGTGCAAACCCCCGTGAGGAGAAGAGGCCCAGGAACATCTTCGCTAGGTATATCCGTCCGTCCGATCAGCCGCAAAGCGGTCACCCTGAGCAGGCGCAAGGTGAACGCCCGGCTCGGACGGGCTCGAACGACCGGCAGGACACATGCACGGACGAGGCACCGCTGCGGGTAACACCTGGTGCCGAGGCTTGGACGAGAGGCGAACATGACTGCGCAGACCAACGACAAGACCAAGGCCACCGCGGGTGAGTCGAACGGACCCTCCACCGGTGCGGTCGCCACGCGGAAGGGCACCGACCTGGCCGGCAGCGGCGGCCGCACCGTGATCGCGGACGCGGTCGTCGCGAAGATCGTCGGCATGGCGACCCGTGAGGTCCGCGGCGTCTACGCCATGGGCGCGGGCATCTCCCGCGCGTTCGGCGCGGTACGCGAGCGGATCGGTGGCTCGACGTCCACCGTCACGCAGGGCGTCGCGGTCGAGGTGGGCGAACGCCAGGCCGCCATCGACCTGGACGTCGTGGTCGAGTACGGCGTCTCCATCCCCGACCTCGCCGCGGGCATCCGCCGCAACGTGGTGGGTGCCGTGGAGAAGTTGTGCGGGCTCGAGGTGACCGAGGTCAACATCACCGTCGGCGACATTCACCTGCCTGGTGACCAGGAGACCAACGAAGCTCCCGAGCAGCCCCGGGTCCAGTGAGCCGGCAGGCGGCCGAGTCGGTCGGCACCGAACCGCGAAGCGTCGAGTCGCCCGGCGCCGAGCCCGTCGACGCGGGCCGGTTGGCGGACCGGATCGCCGCGGCGGTCACGGCCTGCCCGGAGGTGGCCCGGCTCAGTGCGGGGCCCGTCGCCACCTACCTGCCCGGGCGCTCTGTGCCCGGGGTGGCGGTACGCGACGACGAGGTCCGGGTGGCCGTGGTGGCCCGGTACGGACGGCCGCTGGCCGAGATCGCCGAGCAGGTACGCGCGGCGGTCGTTCCGCTCGTGTCCGCTCGCCGGGTCGACGTGACGATCGACGACCTGGCGATGGGTGACGAGGAGCAGGACGGGCGACCGGCGGCGGGTGAGGCAGGTGAGGGAAGGGATCCGGGCGTCGGATGAGCTCTGATCCCACCCGCACCCGCGCGGAGCGCAGCGCGTTCCGGGCCTGGGTGCGTGCGCACCACCCGGACGTGGGCGGTGACCACGCCGAGTTCGTCGCCGGACTGGAACGGATGCGTGCCGGCCGCGGCGTCCCGTCGGCACGTACGCCGTCACCGGGAGCAGAAGCCGGCGGGGCGCGAGCCGACGACGTGAGCACGTACCGCCGACGTGGCGGACTGTGGCTTCTGATCCGGTGGTGGCGACGAGTGCGCCGCCGGGAACCCCGGGTGCGGTGACGCGTTCGCGGGACTACTGATCGAAAGGGTGTGGCCTTCGATGGATGAGACGCGCTGGTGGCCGGCGATCGGCATGGCGTTCGGTACGGCTGTGGGATTCGCGGGGGCGTTCGGCGGTTTCTCGGCGTTCCTGATCGTGGCGGTGCTCGGTCTGCTGGGCCTGCTGGTCGGCCGGGCGCTCACCGGCGACCTCGACGTAGGTGCGCTGCTGGGTAGCCGGAGGCGGTCGTGACGACCGTGGCCGAGGCGCCGGCGACCCGGCCACCCGAGTCTGCGTCCGGCACAGGGGATCGGACGAAGACGCTGGGCCCACCGGAGTCGCGGGGTCGTACCGACATCGCCGGCCGCGTCCTCGAACGCATAGCGGGCCAGGCACTCGCCGAGGTCGACCAGGCGGGCGGGGCCAGCCGGCGGGTGCTCGGCATGGCCCTCGGCCGCGACGAACTCGACTCCGGACCGCAGGTGTCGGCGCAGGTGGACGGTGAGTTGGCCACCGTACGCATGACCGTTTCGGTGGTCTATCCCGCGCCGGTGCGCGAGGTGACCCGGAACCTCCGTACCCACGTGATGGAGCGGATCACCGGACTCACCGGGATCGAGGTGCGCCAGGTCGACATCGACGTCGCGCACCTCGTACCCCCGGCCGAGCACGGTAGGAGGGTGCTGTGAGCGCGCCCACCGAGGAGATCCGTACGGCGGAAGACCGGCCTGCCCAGGCTTCGACGCCGCCCACCGGATCGGGCGACCGCACGTCGCTTCGCCGGGCCACCCGCGTGTTCCGCCCCCGCCGGGTGCTGCCGGCCACGATCGTCGCGCTCGTGCTCGCTGTGGTGGCCGCGCTGGTGGCCGTCGAGGTGATCGGCGGGCTGTTCGGGTCCCCGCCCGGACTGCTGCCGGTCGATGGATTGAGTGCGCTCGGTCGGGAAACGCGCTGGAACGACGCACTGCCGTTCGTCGTCTGCGGCGCGGGCATCCTGCTCGGACTGCTGTTGCTCTTCCTCGCGGTGAAGCCCGGCCGTCCGCGTGCGGTGGTGCTGGCGTCGGCGGATCCCCAGGTAGTGATGGGGATCGAGTCCGCGGGGATGAGCCGGCACCTCGCCCGCGCGGCGGAGTCGGTGCCCGGAGTCTCCTCCGCTCAGGTCGCCGTCAGTGCGCGCAGGGTACGGGTGGTCGCGTCGAGTCCCCTGCGCGACACCGCCGGCCTCGACGAGCAGATCCGTACGGCCGTCACCGAACGCGTCGACGAACTCGCGCCGATGGCGGGTCGCCCCAACGTCCGGGTCACCGTCCGCCGCAGACAGGACTGAGTCAGATGACCACGAGGAATCGTCGTACCGCCCGAAGGAACCGCGTGGGGCTCGCGCTCGTCGGGCTGATTCTGCTGCTGGCCGGCGCGGCCGGGCTGGCACGCGGACTGAACGTCCTCCCACGCGTGTTCGGACCCGCCTCCTCCCCGGTGATCGATCCGGCGACCGTCCGGTTCGTCGTGGAGCAGAAGTGGTTCTGGCCCGCGCTCGCCGTGGTCGCGATCGTGCTGACCCTGGTGGGACTGTGGTGGCTGGCGAGCCAGACCCGGGTCGACACCCTGCGCAACCTCCGCCTCGAACCCGACTCGCGGCAGGGCGTGACGAACCTCCCCGGCAGGGCGGTCACCGCCGCGATCGAGAACGACCTCGCCGACAGCCCGTACCTCCACCGCGGCAATGCCCACCTGACCGGCTCGGCGGCCCACCCCCGGCTTCACCTGCACGTCGTCCTGGACCGAGACGCGGACCCGGCAGCAGCCCGGGCCCGGATCGACCAGGCACTGACGCGGGTGCGGCAGGCCGTCGAGCTGGATGAAATCCCGACGACGGTGGAGCTGACCGCACGGCGCTGACGCCGGCCTGTCGGTCGGCCATCCGTTCTGCCTCCACCTCTGGCTCTGCGCGCGCCGGCTCCTCGCCTGCGATGATCGCGACGTGGCGGCCGGGCGAGCAGACGACGGGCGGGCAGACACCGAGACGGACCTGCACGTGACCATCTGCACGTTCGAGCCGCATCGTCCCGGCGTATCGCCTACCGACCGGCGGGTGCTGACGTTCGGCGCTGCGCTGCGTGCCGCGGCGACCGGTCTGCCTCCCGTACGCCTCGTCCTTCGGGGTGTCGGTCCGCATCCTCGTGGGGTCGCGGTGCTCGCCTACCCCGAGGACGACACGGCGGACACGCTGCGCCGCCGGATCGACCGCTCGCTCCAGGCGGGTTCCGGTCTGGACCGACCGGGACCGTCCGCCTCCCGGAAAGCCCGGGACTGGTACGTCAACCTGGTGCACTTCGCCGCCCCGGCGCTCGGCGTCGGAGCTGTTCTCACCTGGTGCGACGACCACCGGGAGGCCGAGCTCGGTTCCGTCGTCCTTCCGGCCGCCGAACTCGTGCGCTGGGACGCGACCGAAGGAACCGTACGACCGGTGCCGCTCGACCGGGTCGAGCTCACCGCCGGTTGAGCCGCCTCTCGCAGCAGGGGAGGAGGGTCGCGGCGCCCTCGGCTCGCAGCCGGTCGAGGAAGGCCGCGCGTTCGGCGAGCTTCCACGGCGCCTTGTCCACAGCGTCGCGGCGTTCGGCGCCGTCGTCGTAGGCGACGCGGAGGCTGTCGAGGACGTCGTCGTAGGCGACGCGGAGGCTGTCGAGGACGTCGTCGTATCGGGTGCTCATGTGCCGCTCCGGACAGTGGTGGGGACTGGACCGCGCTTGCCCTGCACAGATGTGTAACAGAACACGGCCGGGACTGGTCGGGAGCGCTCACGAGGGCCCGATCGTTGCTCCCTGAGGTGGGGTCGCCCCCCGGGTCGCGGTTCGTAGCGTCCAGGCATGATCGAACGGAGTGTGTTTGTGAGCGCCATGACGGTGGCGGCCAAGGCCGAGCCGAGCGGCGGAATCGTCGGCTGGGTCACCGGACTGATGGAGAAGCTCGGCAGCCCGGGCGCCGGCGTGGCGGTCTTCCTCGAGAACCTCTTCCCGCCGATCCCGAGCGAGCTGATCCTGCCGCTGGCAGGGTTCACCGCGAGCCGGGGTGATCTCAGCCTGCTGGGCGCCATCGGCTGGACCACGCTGGGTTCGACGCTCGGCGCGCTCGTCCTCTACTTCGTCGGCGCAGGTGTGGGCCGCGACCGCACGCGTGCGCTGGTACGGAAGCTGCCCCTGGTGAAGGTGTCCGACGTCGACCGGACCGAGGCGTGGTTCCTGCGGCACGGGCGGTCGACGGTGTTCTTCGGCCGGATGGTGCCACTGTTCCGCAGCCTGATCTCGATCCCGGCCGGGGTGGAACGCATGCCGCTGGTGTTGTTCGTGCCCCTCACCGCGGCCGGCAGCGCGCTGTGGAACTCCGCGCTGATCCTGGCCGGCTACTTCCTGGGTGAGCACTGGTCACTGGTCGAGGTGTACGTCGGAATGCTCTCCAAGGCGATCGTCGCGGTCGCCGCTCTGGCCGTGGTGGCGTTCGTCGTCGTCCGCCTGCTGCGCCGTGACCGTGCCGAGAGCGGCGAGGACGAGGGCGAGGACGAGGGCGAGCGCTGGGGCGCCGAGTGGAAGGGACGCCACGCCCGGCGAGGCCGCCGGCGGCTGGGCGACGAACCCGCGGAGTGACCGCGACGTCAGCGCGGCCAGGGAGCCCGCACAGTGGCAGAACGTAACCAATCCTGAGAGCTGCCCGACATACCCGCCGGCGACCGATCGGCCACCCAACGCGGTGGAATGCGCCCTGGTGCCAGGGCGTTTGGGAGGCGTGGACAGCGGCCACCTAGAGTGGGCAGGCCGCCCGGCACTGGCGATCCCACACCCCCGGTCCGGCACAGAACGTAACCACCAAGGAGCCCGCACACCTGCGTGGCTCCTTCTCGGCGTGCGCCCTGATCGGGCGACTCGCCCAGCAGAACCAGGAGGACCCCAGCTCCATGAACCACGCCCTGCTCATCGCGTTCGTCGTCGCGGTGGCGTTGATCAGCGTCGTACCCGGCCCGGACATGATGTTCGTCCTCGCCCACGCGGTTTCCGGCGGTCGCCGGGCGGGCTTTGTCGCCGCGGCCGGAATGTCGACCGGGCTCATGGTGCACACCGTGGCCGCGGCGTTCGGCCTGGGCGCGTTGATCAGGACCGCGCCGCTGGTCCTCGAGGGCATCCGGATCGCCGGGGCGTTGTTCCTGGTCTACCTCGCCGTGATGACCTGGCGGGCCAGCCGGGGCAAGGGTGGTTCGGTGCGTACGCCGAACAAGCCGCGCTCGCTGCCGCGGGTGTACGCGATGGCCGTGCTCACCAACCTCGCGAACCCGAAGGTCATCCTCTTCTACCTCGCGTTCATGCCGCAGTTCCTCACCACCGGCGCGCACAGCTGGCCGGCTACCGCGCAGTTCCTCGTCCTCGGCGCGATCTTCATCGTCATCGGGATCGTGGTGGACTCCTCGGTCGCCCTGCTGGCCGGCACGTTCTCCGAGCGGGTACTGCGCCGGCAGGCGTTCCGCCGCTGGCTGGAGCGGGCGTCCGCGACCATCTTCGGTGCCCTCGCGATCCGGCTGGTGCTGGACGCCACACAGTAAGTGGGCATTAGCGAGGCAGTAGCAACGCAGTGGCGAGTAAGTAGCGAGTACGCGGCGGCAACCGGCGCCGCGCACTCGCTACGACACGCGTCCCGGCCGGAAGGAACCCACGGACGAGTCCGGCAGGTGCCGCGTACGGTTGCGCCATGGCCGCATCGCCAGCCCGCGGCCGGACGCGCACCCGCGCGGCACTGGTCACTCTCCTCGTCGTCGCCCTCGTCACGGGCGGCGGCGTTGCTGTCGCGGCGGCCGCCCGCGGCACGAACGGGCAGGGCGCCGGGGACAGCGCCGGCTACCGCACCGCCGAATCCATGGTCACCGTTCGCACCGGGCCGCGCGGTGACCGGCCGGTCAGGCTGGACACCCGGCTGTACGTCCCCTCGTCCGCGACCGCCGGCCGCCCGGCGCCGGCGGTGCTGCTCGCCCACGGACTCGGTGGAACCAAGGACAGCGTCGCCGGGCAGGCCCGTGACCTGGTGCGACACGGGTACGTCGTGCTCACCTGGACCGCCGAGGGATTCGGGGGCTCCGGCGGGCAGATCCACCTGGACAGCCCCGACTGGGAGGTCAGAGACGCCCGTCGCCTGCTGGACTGGCTGGCCCGCCGTCCGGAGGTGCGCCGGGACGGTCCGGGCGACCCACGGGTCGGCGTGGTCGGGGCCTCCTACGGCGGCGCGCTGGCGCTGCTGGTGGCCGGCTACGACCGCCGGGTGGACGCGATCGTTCCCCAGGCTACCTGGAACGACCTGGGCAACGCGCTGCTGCCGGAGGCGACCGGGCGTGGGTCAGGCGCCGGCGTACTGAAGCGGGCCTGGGCCGGCCGGTTGTTCGCCGCCGGGCTCGGCTCCGCCCGCGGCGGCGCGGGACGAGCGCCCGCGGGCACCAGCCCCGACTGCGGACGGTACGCCGAGGACGTGTGCCGGGCGTACCAGCGACTGATCCTCACCGGCCGCACCGACCCGGCCACCCGTGCCCTGCTGGCCAGGTCCAGCCCGGCCTCCGTCCTGCACCGCATCACCGCCCCGACGCTGCTGATACAGGGCACCGCGGACACGCTCTTCCCGCTCAGCGAGGCCGACGCCAACGCCATCGGCATCGCCAGGGCCGGCACCAAGGTGCGGGTGGCGTGGTTCTCCGGCGGTCACGACGCCGGCGCCGGCGCCGGCGCCGACCTCGACCAGCGCCGGGTGAAGGCCGCGACCATCGGCTGGCTCGACTACCACCTGCTCCACGAGGGGTCACCGCCGCCGGACTCGTTCGCGTTCAGCCGGGTCACCGGCACCGGCTACGGCGGGGAGGGCGTGCGCGTGCTCGGCCTCTACGCCGACAACTACCCCCGCCTCGACGGGGACCGCCCGGCCCGCAACGTCGCGCTGCACGGGTCTCCGCGCGCGGTCAGCAACCCACCGGCCGGCACTCCCGCGGCCGTCTCGTCCGTACCCGGGCTGGGCGCCCTCGCCGGTTCGCTGCTGTCGCGGTCCTCGGCCGGCTCCTCCTCCGACCCTTCGTCCGGCGCCTCGTCCGGTTCCCAGTCCGGCTCCTTGTCGGAGTCCCCGCTCGCGGGGTCGCTCGGCGGTTCGTTCACCACGGACGTCCCCGGCCAGTTCACGTCGTACGACTCGGCGCCGCTGGCAGCGCCCGTCGACGTCACCGGCGCACCCACCGTGCGGATCCGGGCGGCTTCGCGGTCGGACAGTGCGGTGTTGTTCGTCAAGCTGTACGACGTCGCGCCGACCGGCGCCCGGGAACTCCCCGGCGGCGGCGTCGCACCCGTCCGGCTGGCGGGGCTGCCCGCCTCGATCGAGGAGGCCAGGCCGGTGTCGGTGACCCTGCCCGGCATCGTGCACCGGTTCCCTGCCGGTCACCGGCTCCGGGTCACCCTCGCCACCACCGACCAGGCGTACGCCGGACCGGCGCAACCGCAGGTCTACACCGTCGGCCTCGCTCCGGGCGCCGGGATCAAGCTGCCGCAGGTGGCCGCGTTCACCGCCTCCGACCCGACCGGACCGTGGGTCGTCCTGCTCGGTGCCGTCGTGGCCGCGCTGGTGGTCGTACTCCCGCTCGGCTGGTGGGCGGCGCGCCGGTGGAGCAGGCGGCGGGTTCGGCGGGTGGTGGCGGAGTACGCCGACGTGCCGCTGGTGGTCCACGGCGTGACCAAGACCTACGCCGACGGGCTCACCGCGCTGGACGACGTCGACTTCACCGTCCGCCGCGGCGAGGTGGTCGGGCTGCTCGGCCCGAACGGCGCCGGTAAGACGACCTGTCTGCGCATCCTGCTCGGCCTGGTCCGGCCGACCGCGGGCGAGGCGCTCGTCTTCGGCCACCGGGTCGGCGCCGGCGCACCCGTGCTGTCCCGGGTGGGCCCGTTGGTGGAGGGGCCGGGCTTCCTGCCGGATCTGACCGGCCGGGCCAACCTCGAGCTCTTCTGGCAGGCCACCGGCCGCCCGCCGGGCGACGCGCACCTGGACGAGGTGCTCGCCATCGCCGCCCTCGGCCCCGGCCTGAACCGCAGGGTCCGCACCTACAGCCACGGCATGCGGCAGCGGCTGGCGATCGCCCAGGCCATGCTCGGGCTACCCGACCTGCTCATCCTGGACGAGCCCACCGACGGGCTCGACCCGCCACAGATCGCGACCCTGCGGCGTACGCTGCGCGCCTACACCGCGGGTGGCCGAGCGGTCCTCGTGTCCAGCCACCTGCTCGCGGAGGTGGAGCGCACCTGCAGTCACGTCGTGATCCTGCACCGGGGCCGGCGGCTGGCGGCCGGGACGGTTGCCGAGGTCGTCGGTGACTCACCGACCCTCGAGGACGTGTTCCTGACCCTGGTGGAGGACGAGACGCCGGCCGACCAGTCGCCGGCCGACGACCTCGTGGCCACGGTCGAGAAAGGTGGTCCGGCGTGACCGAGCAGGCGAGCGAGAACCCAGCCGCCATCGAAGACTCCGCCGCGACCGACGATGCCGCCGACGCCCCGAATGGAGCGGAGACCGGCGCCGCGGTGGCCGGCGCCGTCGACGGCGGGACGCCCGGCTACCGGTCCGGTGCCACCCTGCCGTTCCGGGCGGAGCTCCGCCGGCAGCTGCGCCGCCGGCGCACCGCCCTCGCGTTCGGACTCGTCGTCGCGCTCCCCCTGGTCCTGGTGGCGGCGTTCACCTGGGGGTCCGGAGACAGCGGCGGGCTGCCGTCGTTCGGTGCGCTGGCGACCTTCGGCGGCGTCAACTTCACGGTGTTCACCCTGGCCACCGCGGCGGCCCTGCTGCTCACCCTGATCGTCGCGCTGGTGTGCGGCGACGCGGTGGCCGGCGAGGCCGGGTGGGGAAGCCTCCGATACCTGCTCGCGGTGCCCGTCTCCCGCGCCCGGCTGCTCGGGGTGAAGCTGGCGGTCGGCCTCGCCACCTCGGTGGTCGCGCTGCTGGTCCTCACCGTCACCGCCCTGGCCGTGGGCAGCGCGGCGTTCGGCTGGCACCCGTTGCGTACCCCGCGTGGCGACGAACTGCCTCCGGTGGACGCGCTGTGGCGAATCGCGGTGATGGTCGGCTACCTGGCGGTCTGTCTGCTGCTGGTGGCGGCGCTGGCGTTCTGGTTCTCGGTGCGCACCGACGCGCCGCTGGTCGCGGTGGGCGGGGCGGTCCTCGTGGTGATCGTCGCGAACATTCTGGACGCGGTAGAGGCGCTCGGCGCGATTCGTTCCGTACTCCCGATGCACTACGCCGCCGCCTGGCGCGGGCTGTTCACCGATCCCCTGCAGTGGGAGGACCTGGCCAAGGGCACCCTGTCGTCCCTGGCGTACACGGGGATCTTCCTGGCGTTGGCGTGGTGGACGTTCCTCCGCAAGGACGTCCTCTCCTAGGGTCCGTCCTGTCTGAGAAAGCCGCAGGTCACCGGCCCTTTGGAGAGCCCTGACCCAGGTCGTTCGTCGGCTCACGACCGGACCGGCCCAGAGCTAGGCTGGCAGGATGAGCGTCGGTCCCACCGGGCCGTCCGACGGCCTGTCCACAGGGCCGCCCTGCGGCCTGTCCACAACTCTTTCCACAGGTCTGTACGACGGGTCCACCGAGGCGCCGGCGGCGTGTCTGCGCGGCCTGTCGTACCGCTTCAAGGAGCACCTGGCCGTCGACGAGGTCGATCTCGACGTACGCCGCGGTGAGGTGTTCGGACTGCTCGGCCCCAACGGAGCGGGCAAGACCACCACGATCCGGCTGCTCACCACGCTGCTGCCGATCCAGGACGGCCAGGTGCACGTCTTCGGACGCGACGTACGCCGGTCGAAGATGGCGGTCCGCCGGCTGCTCGGCTACGTGCCCCAGCAGCTGTCCGCGGACGCGGCCCTCACCGGGCGGGAGAACGTCACGCTGTTCGCCCGGCTGTTCGACGTGCCGCGGAGCGAACGACGCCGCCAGGTCGACGACGCGCTCACCGTGATGGGCCTGTCCGACGCGGCCGACCGGCTCGCCTCGACGTACTCCGGCGGCATGATCCGCCGGCTCGAGCTCGCCCAGGCACTGGTCAGCCGCCCGCAGCTGCTGGTGCTCGACGAACCCACCATCGGCCTGGACCCGATCGCGCGCGGGACGGTCTGGGAGCGCGTCCAGGAGTTGCGCGCCGACACCGGCATGACGGTGCTGGTCACCACCCACTACATGGACGAGGCCGAGCAGGAGTGCGACCGGATCGCGCTGATGCACCTCGGCCGGCTGCGCGCGGTCGGTGCACCGGCGGAGCTGAAGGCCGCGCTCGGGCCGGGCGCCACGCTGGAGGCGGTCTTCCGGCACCACTCCGGCGACGTGTTCGGCGACGGAACCGGCGACGGCGAGGAGGGCGGTGACTTCCGTGGCGTCCGAAGCACGCGTCGCACGGCCCGGCGGCTCGGTTGACCAGCCCATCCGGGAACGCGTCCCGTGGCGGCTGCCGAGCCGGGTGGTGACCCTGTGCCTGCTCGAACTGCAGAAGCTGCGTCACGACCGGACGGAGCTGGTCACCCGCGCGGTGCAGCCGGCGCTGTGGCTCACCGTCTTCGGTACGACGTTCAGCCGGTTGCACGTCATCCCCACCGGCCAGGTGCCCTACCTGGACTTCCTGGCACCGGGGATCCTGGCCCAGTCGGCGTTGTTCATCGCGATCTTCTACGGCATCCAGATCATCTGGGAGCGCGACGCGGGCGTGCTCGCCAAGCTGCTGGTCACCCCGACCCCGCGGGCCGCGCTGGTCAGCGGCAAGGCGTTCGCGGCGGGGGTGCGAGCCTGTGTACAGGCGGTGATCGTGCTGCTTCTCGCGGCGGTGCTCGGGGTGGACCTGACCGCGAACCCGCTGCGCATCCTGGGCGCGTTCGCCGCCCTGATGCTCGGCGCGGCGTTCTTCTGCTGTCTGTCCCTCACCATCGCCGGGCTGGTGCTCAACCGCGACCGGCTGATGGGAATCGGGCAGGCGCTGACCATGCCGTTGTTCTTCGCCTCGAACGCGCTCTACCCGGTGGCGCTGATGCCGGGCTGGCTGCGCTGGATCGCCCTCGCCAACCCGTTGAGCTACCAGGTGGACGCGCTACGTGGACTGCTGGTGGGTACGCCCGCGCACCTGGCGCTGGACTTCGCGGTGCTCGCCGTGGCCGCCGGCGTGGGCATCACCGCGGCGTCCGCGTTGCTCGGCCGGCTCGCCCGCTGAGCACGCCGAGCACGCTGGCAACCGCGGGCCGGTCGAACGCCGGACACCGGCCCCGAGACGGCTCGGGGACGCGGAACGCCGGCAGCGCGACGCTCGGCCCGCTGGATGCGGGTGAGATCGCGCTGCCGGCGCAGAGGTGCTGGTGCCGCGTGGTGTCTGTGCTGCCAGGTTGCCGAGGGGTACGTCAGCCGGAGTGCCGGCCGTCGCGGTCGTTGTCCTCGGCGGCCTCCGGCGTCTCGACGTGCTCGGCCGGTGCGTCCGGCGTGGTCGGGATCGGCGGCGTGGGAGTGCGGTCGGCGACCGCCTCGCCCGGGCTGGCGCCCACGGTGTCGGCCGACTCGGACGACGCGTGCTTGGGCGCACCGGACCCGGCGACCGTCTCCGGCGTCTGGCCGGGCGCGGGCGGGCTCGCCGGAGCCGAGGTCTGCGGCGGCGCCGCCGACGGCATCGGCTGCCACTGCTGCTGGCTGCTCCCCTTGAGGGCGCGGTAGGCGGCGATGGCGGCGCCGCCGAGCGCACCGACGAGCAGGAGCAGGCCCCACTTGCGCTTGCGGTGCGGCTTGGCCACCTCGACCTCGCCTCGCAGGGCGGCGTAGGCGGCGGTGCCACGGCGTACGGCCTCGTCGCGGTAGGGCTCGCTGACCTCGAGCGCGTGCACGACCGCCTCGCTCACCCGCGGCGCGACGTCGTCGACGAAGACCTGGCGGGCGTGCTCGACAGCGGGGGTGACCTTCTCCCGGGCCTCCTCGACCGCCGGGCCGAGGTGCGTCCGGGCGTTCTCCACGGCGGGGCCGAGGTGCGTCCGGGCATTTTCGACGGCCGGGCCGAGGTGGGACCGGGCGTTCTCGACGGCGGGGCCGAGGCGTCCCCGGGCGTTCTCCACAGCCGGGCTCATCCGCTCGCGGGCGCTCTCCACGGCCGGCGCGACGCGTTCGCGGGCGGACTCGACGGCGGGGATGACGCGTTCGCGGGCGGACTCGACAGCGGGTACGAGTCGCTGGCGCGCACTGTCAACGGCGGGGGTGAGTCGTTCGCGGGTGTAGTCGGCGGCCGGAGCGACCCGATCGCGGAGCTCCGGGGCCAGGCCCGCTCGCTTCTTCTGGCGTCCCATCTGGTTGCGCCTCCTTGTCCACACGTGCGGCGTGCGGCTTCTTCTCGAGTCCCCGTGCACCACGCGGCGGGGATGTGTCGGGATGCCTTTCCCACGGTGCCTCCGATCATGCCCGGTCGGCACGTTCATGTCGCGGGGGCACCCCGCAAGCATTCCACTCGTTGCCGTGAAAGGATCGCCGCTACGGCAACACGAGCGGAGAGAGGACGTACCGGTGAGTGAAGAGACGTTCGCCACACTTCGGACCTCGAAGGGCAATGTGGTGATCCGGCTGTTCCCCGATCACGCGCCCAAGACGGTGCAGAACTTCGTCGGCCTGGCGGAGGGTACCCGCGAGTGGGTCAACCCCGAGACCGGGGAGAAGTCCTCCGACCGCTTCTACGACGGCCTCACGTTCCACCGGATCATCGAGGGCTTCATGACCCAGGGTGGCTGCCCTCTCGGCACCGGCACCGGCGGTCCGGGTTACCGCTTCGGCGACGAGATCCACCCCGATCTGCGCTTCGACCGTCCCTACCTCCTGGCGATGGCGAACGCCGGCCCCAACACCAACGGCTCGCAGTTCTTCATCACCGCCGGTCCGACGCCGCACCTCAACGGCCGGCACACGATCTTCGGTGAGGTCGAGGACCAGGCCAGCCGGACGGTGCTGGACGAGATCAACTCCGTGCCCACCGGGCAGATGGACCGGCCGCTCGAGCCGGTCATCCTGGAGTCGGTCGACATCGAGCGCCGCGAGGCCTGACCCCCGACGACCTGGGCCGAGCAGCGATGACCGACCAGCCAGGGCCGGACGAAGGCCCGGAGGCCAGCCAGTCCTCCGGGCACCCGCCCGTGCCGACCTGTTACCGCCACCCCCAGCGCGAGACCTACATCCGTTGCCAGCGCTGCGAACGGCCGATCTGCCCGGACTGCCAGCGGCAGGCGGCCGTTGGTTTCCAGTGTGTGGAGTGCGTGCGCGAAGGAGCCCGGTCCACCCCGGCCGCCCGCACGCGGTTCGGCGGTATCGTCCGCGGCCGCGACGGGCTCGTCACCAAGGTGCTGATCGGGCTCAACCTCCTGGTCTTCCTGGCGACGGTGGTGGTCGGCCGGTCGGTGGAGCAGGAACTCTCCCTGGTCGGCAACAGGTTCTTCTTCGCCGACGCGGTCGGTGAGTCCTTCGGCGTGGCCGGCGGCGCCTACTGGCGGCTGCTGACGTCGGCGTTCCTGCACGTCGAGATCTGGCACCTGGCGATCAACATGTTCTCCCTGTGGGTGCTCGGTCCACCGCTGGAGCGGCTGCTCGGCCGGTTGCGGTTCACCGCGCTCTACCTCGTCGCGGCGCTGGCCGGCAGCGCCGTCGCGTACGCCTTCACCTCGCCGTTGACGCCGATCCTCGGTGCGTCCGGCGCGATCTTCGGACTGTTCGGCGCGACCGTGATGATGGCCCGGCGGATGCGGGCCGACATGAGCTGGTTCCTCGGGATCCTGCTCATGAACGTCGTGCTGAACGTCGTCTTCCGGCACTTCCTGTCCTGGCAGGGCCACCTCGGCGGGTTCGTCGCCGGGCTGGTGCTGGGTGCGGTACTCGCGTACGCGCCGCGGGAACGCCGTGACCTCGTGCAGGGCCTCGGCTTCGCGGGTGTGCTGCTCGCCTCGATCGCGCTGATCCTGTGGCGAACCGCGCAGATCAACGCCGGCCTCGCCTGACCTCCCGTAGCTCTGGCTGACGCTTGGCACCCAGGTCCGGCGTCCGTCGTCGTGGCGAGGCGCTCACACCTCTGGCCCGCCTTCTCCACAGTCCACAGCTGTGGAAAACCCCCGGGCGATCACCGGGGATATCCCCAGGCTGCCTGTGGATGTTGGGGACAACTCCCGAATAGCTGGGGACAGCGTGTGGACGCCTGGTCCGCGGTACAGATCAAGCCGCTGACCTGCAGCTTTCTCAGGTTTACTCGTCGTTGCCGAGTGGCCTGAGCCCGCGCGGGAGTCTCGCCGGATCGGCGTACTCGCACAGTCTCGGCGGGTGGGGCGGTCGGCGGCGGCTCCACAGGTGCCGATCCACAGGGAAGTTGTCCACAGCCTGGGGATGGCGGTGTGGATGAACTACACGGGTGTAAGCCGTTCGCGCGACACCAATGGGTCACCGAGCAGTGATCGCGCGGCCATCGCAGGACGAGGGGAAGTCAGCGCCACTGAGTAGAGACGACGAACCCGGTGGCGATCAGACCCATCCCGATCAGGATGTTCCAGTTGTGCAGATCGCGCATGCCGGGAATCTCGGTACCGGCGAGGTAGAAGGTGACGATCCAGGCCAGGCCGACCAGGAAACAGGTCAGCATGACCGGCACCACCCACCGTCCGGCGTGCCTGCTTCCCTCGCCCTTCGCGGTGCCGCCGCGGGGAGGGGTGTAAACCTGCTTCTTCCGGCCGTGTGATTCGGGCACCTTGCCACCTTTCGTAGTAAGACGTCCGAGCCGGCCGGCATGGCCGACGCCGGCTGGAGCCGGCTCACAAGGGCGGGACCCTGACGGGGGACGCTGACTGGACACTGGTCGGACACGGACGTCGGTTAGCGTAGTCAACACTCAGGGCGCGACGACGACGGAGGGCACGTGGCTGACCAACTGCCCGACTCGTCGACCTCCGAGTCGGCGGACAGCAAGGACAGCAAGGACAGCACCGACAGCACCGACGGCAAGGACACCCGGCGCCGTCGCCGGCTGCGCCCGTCCCGGTTGCTGGCAGCACTGACGTTCGCGCTGGCCGGGTTTCTTGGAGTGACCAGCGCGGTGAGCGCCGACGGCACCGACCTGCGGGCCGAACGCCAGACCGACCTGGCCGACCTCGCGCGGACCCAGCTGCAGACCAACAAGCAGCTCGGCGAACGCGTGAGCAAGCTCCGGGCGCAGGTCGACGAGCTCCTGGCCCGACAGCTGCGCAACGACCGGTCCGACGCGGCCCAGAAGAAGGTCGACCGGCTCGCGCCCGTCGCCGGGCTGACTCCGGTCCGGGGCCCGGGGGTCACCGTCGTGCTGGACGACGCTCCACCCAGCGCCCGTACCAACGACACCGACCCCGACGCCCTGGTCGTCCACCAGCAGGACATCCAGGCCGTGGTGAACGCGATGTGGGCCGGTGGCGCCGAGGCGATGACGATCCAGGGACAGCGGGTGATCTCCACCTCCGCGATCCGCTGCGTCGGTAACTCGGTCGTACTCCACGGTGTCCCCTACCCGCCGCCGTACCGCATCGAGGCGGTCGGCGACGTGGGCGGCATGATCCAGGCGATCGGGGACTCGCCCGCGATCAACACCTACCTCGCCTACGTCACCGACCCGAGGTACCGCCTGGGGTGGAAGCTCACTCGGTCGACGAACCTGCGGATGCCGGCGTTCGACGGGCCGCTCAACCTCGACTACGCCGCCGAACGCGACGTCAGCGGGGACGCGGCCTCCCGCTGACCGGTGCGGTAGTCGACGGGCGGCGGGACGTTCGGACGGGGCGCGCAGCACAATGGTCCGGTGAGCACCCGCATCCTCGTCGTCGACAACTACGACTCCTTCGTCTTCAACCTGGTGCAGTACCTCTACCAGCTCGGAGTCGAGTGCGACGTACGCCGCAACGACGAGGTGGAGCTGTCCGAGATCGACGGCTATGCCGGTGTCCTGCTCTCCCCCGGGCCGGGCACCCCGGAGCACGCCGGCGTCTGTGTCGACCTGGTGCGCCGGGCGGCCGGGCGGGTTCCGGTGTTCGGGGTGTGTCTCGGTCTGCAGGCGATCGCCGTCGCGTACGGCGGGGTGGTCTCCCGCGCTCCCGAACTCCTGCACGGCAAGACCAGCCTGGTCCACCACGAGGGCGCAGGGGTTCTGGCCGGGCTGCCGGACCCCTTCACCGCGACCCGCTACCACTCCCTGGCGGTCGAACCCGGCTCGGTGCCGCCGGAGTTCGAGGTCACCGCCCGAACCGACTCCGGCGTACTGATGGCGCTCAAGCACCGCGAGTTCGACTGCGAGGGAGTGCAGTTCCACCCCGAGTCGGTCCTCACCGAGGGAGGCCACCGGTTGCTGGCCAACTGGCTGGTCACCTGTGGCGAGGCGGACGCGGTGGAACGGTCGGCCGGGCTCGCGCCGGTGGTCAGCCGCTCGTGAGCCGGACCGGCCGATGCGTACCTCCTCCTCGCCTGACCTGACTCCCCCGCGCCCGTCGCCGGGCGGTCGGGCAGCCGACGAATCAGGCCGCGGGTGGCGGAGGCGGTGGGGTCTTCGCGGCGTCACCCTGAGGTGCCGGCGTGGTGGGCGTCGGCTGGGGTTCCGGCGGCGGGGTGTCCGTGGGCGTCGGCTTCGGACTCTCGGTCTGGGTCGGAGTCGGCTCCGGCTGGGTCGGAGTCGGGGTCGGAGTCGGCGACGGCTCCTTGGTCTTGGTGGGCTTGGGCTTCGGCTGCGGCTTGGGCTGGCCGGCCGGCGCCCGGGCGATCACGATCGTGACCGTCGTGTCGGGTTCCCGTCGTTGTCCGGCGCCCGGCACCTGCCGGACGACCGTGCCCGCCTGTGCCTGCGACGTGGTGTCGTAGCGCTTGCTCACCCGGAACCCCGCGTCGGCGAGCCGGGCCTCCGCAACCGCCACGCTGTCCCCCACGACGCGCGGGACGGACACCAGCCCGCTCGCGTGGTACAGCGTGACGGTGCTGCCGGCCTTGACGACCGACCCCTCGTCCGGGTTGACGCGACTGACCGAGTTGGCGTCACCGCTGGCGTTGGAGTCCTCGCGGCTGACGACGTTCAGGCCTTCCTTCTCCAGCATCGCGCGGGCCGCGGAGACCTTCTTGCCCACCACCGCGGGGATGGTGACATCGCCCTGTCCACTGGACACCGCGACGTCCACGGCGCTGTCGACCTTGGCGGAGGCGCCCGGCGTGGGGTTCTGGGAGACGATCTGCCCCTTCGTGACGTCCTTGCTGGCCTGCTGGGTGACCTTGCCGAGCCGAAGCTGGCTCCGCGCGAGCACGGCCTGCGCCTCGGTCAGCGTCTTTCCCTGCAGCGTCGGGGTGGAGACGGTGTTCGCGGAGTTCTTGCCCAGGCTCTGCAGGCCGATGAACGCCGCGACGCCGAGCACGAACACGATGGCGATGGCGAGCAGGATGTACGCCGCCCTCCGGCCGCGCTGTGGGTTCTGCTCGTCGTCCTCGGCGTAGGCGGCCGCGCGTTCGTGGTTCGTCGGGGTGTCCGGCTCGTCCGGCGGCAGGAAGCGCGCGGTCGCATCGGCGGCGAGCATCGGCGCGATGAGTTCCTGGCCGGACAGCCCGCGTTCGATGTCCTGCCGCATCTCCGCCGCGGACTGGTACCGGTCGTGCGGCTTCTTCTGCAGCGCCTTGAGGGTGATCGCGTCGGCGATCGGCGGCACCTCCGGGTCGAGCATCGACGCTGGCCGAGGCTCCTCCCGGACGTGCTGGTAGGCCACGGAGACCGGCGAGTCGCCGACGAACGGCGGCCGGCCGGTGAGGAGTTCGTACAGCAGGCAGCCGGTGGAGTAGATGTCGCTGCGGGCGTCGACCGACTCACCGCGCGCCTGCTCCGGGGAGAGGTACTGCGCGGTGCCGATGACGGCCGCGGTCTGGGTCATCGTGGCCGAGGCGTCGGCGACCGCGCGGGCGATGCCGAAGTCCATCACCTTGACGTCGCCGCTCGGCGTCAGCATGACGTTGCCGGGCTTGATGTCGCGGTGGATGATGCCCGCGCGGTGGCTGTACTCCAGTGCCTCCAGCACGTCCGCGGTGATCTCCAGCGCCCGCTCGGGGAGGATCCGCCGGCCCTCGCGGAGCACGTCGCGCAGGGTCCGTCCCTCGACGTACTCCATGACGATGTACGGCACCGAGATGCCGTCCGCCTTCTCCTCGCCGGTGTCGTAGACGGCGACGATGGTCGGCTGGTTGAGCGCCGCCGCGGACTGCGCCTCGCGCCGGAACCTCGCCTGGAAGATCGGGTCGGTGGCGAGGTCGGGGCGCAGCGTCTTCACCGCGACCGTGCGGCCGAGTCGGCGGTCGACGCCGATCCTCACCTCGGCCATGCCGCCGTGCCCGAGCACCTCGCCGAGCTCGTAGCGGCCGCCGAGGAATCGCGCCTCCGTCATGACGTACCTCTCTTCACACGGTGTCGCGGCGTCATCGCCCGATCACCGCCCGCATCACGGCCTTGGCCACCGGGGCCGCCAGCTGTCCGCCGGAAATCTCGTTGCGCCCCACGTTGGCGTGCTCGATGACCACGGCCACCGCGACCTGGGGGGCGTTCGCCGGCGCGAACGACGTGAACCAGGCGTACGGCGGTTTGTCGGGCGTGGTCTGAGCCGTTCCCGTCTTGCCGGCCACCGACACCCCGTCGATCTTCACCGGCGCACCGGTGCCGTGGTCCACGACGTTGACCATCATCTTGGTCAGCTGCCCGGCGACGTCCCCGGACACCGCCTGGGACAGCGTCTGGGGCTCGGTCACCTCGAGGGTCTTCAGGTCCGGCCCGCTCACCTTGGCCACGACGTAGGGCTGCATCACCTTGCCGCCGTTGGCGATGCCGGCGGAGACCATCGCCATCTGCAGCGGCGTGGCGGCGACGTCGTACTGGCCGATCGAGCTCTGTGCGAGCTGCGGGGGGTTCAGCTCCGAGGGGAACACGCTGGTGGAGGCGTTGAGGTCCTGGAGGTACTCCTGGCCGAAGCCGAACTTCTCCGCCTGCTGGCGCAACGCCTTGTCGCCGACCTTGAGTCCGAGTCCGGCGAACGCGGTGTTGCAGGAGGTGGCCAGGGCCTCGGTGAGGGTGACCTGCGGAGCGGGCCCGCACAGGCCGTTCTGCCAGTTCTTCATGTTGAACGTGGTCAGCGGGAGGTCCAGCACGGCCGGCGCGGGGAGTTGGGTGTTGGGGTTGAAGCGCCCACTCGACAGGGCCGCCGCCGCGGTGACCAGCTTGAACGTCGAGCCCGGCGGGTAACGGCGCTGTGCCGCGCGGTTCTCCATCGGGTTGCTGGAGTCGTCCTGCAGCTTGTTGGCCGCCTTCAGGATCGAGTTGGCGTTGTGGGAGGAGAGCTGGTTGGGGTCGTACGTCGGCTTGCTCACCATCGCCAGGATCTTGCCGGTCGACGGCTCGATCGCGACCACGGCGCCGCGCTTGTTGCCCAGCGCGTCGTAGGCCGCCTGCTGCGCCTTCGGGTTGATCGTCAGCAGGACGCTGCCGCCCTGCGGCTTGCGGTTGGTGATCAGGTCCACGATCCGGCGGACGAACAGCCGGTCGTCGGTCCCGGACAGGACGGAGTTCTCCGCCTTCTCCAGGCCGCGCCGGCCGAGGACGTAGGAGTAGTAGCCGGTGAGGTGGCCGTACAACTGCGGGTCGCGGTACCTGCGGAGGTAGACCAGGTCGTCCTTGGTCTTCACGGAGTAGGCGACCTGGGTGCCCCCGACGAGGATCGGGCCCCGCTCCCGGGCGTACTCGTCCAGCGTGACCCGCTTGTTGTCGGAGCGGTCGTTGAGGTCTGAGGCCTGGAAGACCTGGATGTAGTTGGCGTTGGCCAGCAGGGCAAGGAACAGCACCATGAAGGCCACCGCGATCCGGCGGATCGAACGGTTCATCGAGACATCACCGGCGTACCACCACTACCTGGGTCAGGGCATCTTCGGTCGGCGCGGGAGGCAGCACGGCGGCCGGCCTTCGCGCGAAGTCGCTGATCCGGAGCATCAGGGCGACCAGCGCCCAGTTGGCAACCAGCGAGGAACCTCCGTAGGACAGGAACGGCGTGGTGAGGCCGGTCAGCGGGATCAGCTTGGTCACGCCGCCGATCACCACGAACACCTGGATGGCGAAGACCGTGGCGATGCCGGTGGCGAGCAGCTTGCCGTACTGGTCGCGGCAGACCAGGGCGGTGCGCAGGCCGCGTTCGACGATCACGCCGTACAGCAGCAGGATCGCCATCAGCCCGGTCAGGCCGAGCTCCTCGCCGATCACCGCGGCGATGAAGTCGCTCTTGGCCAGTGGCACCAGCGTGGGGTGGCCCTCACCGAGCCCGCGGCCGAGCAGGCCGCCGTAGGCGAAGCCGTACAGCGACTGGACGATCTGGTACGCGCCGTCGGCGTTGGCCGGGTCGAACGGGTGCAACCAGGCGTTGACGCGGTTGGCGATGTGGGTGAACTGCGAGATGTGGAGCTGAGTGGCGGCGATGTAGGCGAACCACGCGCCGCCGACGAACATCGTGCCGCCGAGGAACAGCCAGCCGGGGCGTTCGGTCGCGACGTACAACATGACCACGAAGACGCCGAAGAACAGCACCGCGGTGCCCAGGTCGCGCTGGAAGACCAGGATGGCCAGGCTGATCAGCCAGGCGGACACGATCGGGCCCAGGTCGCGGCCGCGGGGCAGGTCGATGGCGAGGAACCGCCGCCCGGCCAGCGCCAGCGCCTCCTTCTTGACCACGAGGTAGCCGGCGAAGAAGACGATCAGCAGCATCTTCGCCACCTCGCCCGGCTGGAACGACAGCCCGGCGAAGCGCACCCAGATCTGCGCGCCCTGGAAGCGCACGCCGATTCCGGGCACCAGCGGGAGGAGCAGCAGCGCGACACCGCCGAACAGCGCGGTGTAGGTCGCCCGCTGCAGCCAGCGGTGGTCGCGGACCAGCAGCAACATGGCGATGAACGCCGCCACACCCACCGCGGTCCAGGTGAGCTGGGCAGGAGCGTCGACGCGGGGCATCGCCTCGCCGGCGTCCTGGGCCGCCTTGACCTTGGACAGGTCGAGCCGGTGGATCAGCGCCAGGCCGAGGCTGTTGAGCAGGACGACGCAGGGCAGCAGGATCGGGTCGGCGTACGGCGCGCGGAACCTGACCACGAGGTGCGCGATGCCGACCAGCAGGACGAGGCCGAGGGCGTACGACACGATCTGCGGGGAGACGTGGCCGGTCACCGCGACGCCGACGATGGCGTACGCACCGACGCCGACTCCGAGCGCGAGGACGAGCAGGACCAGCTCCGCGCCGCGGCGCTTGCGGGGCTGCACGGAGTTGGCCTGCTGTGTGTCGCTCACTTCGTACCTGTCGGGGTCGGAGTCGGGGCTTCGCCGCCGTCACACTCGAGGGGGATGTCGGGCGCGCCGGCCGCGCGGGACTGTGCCGGGGTCTCGGTGACGGACGGTGAGGGCATGGCGGCGTTTGCTTTCGGCGTCTTCGTGGGGCTCGGCCGGCCCGTGGCCTTGCCGGTGGGCCGGGGCGTCGGAGTGGGGGTGGGCTTGGCAGTGCCCTGGGCGGAGCAGCGGCGGGCGACGTCGGACAGCATCGAGACGATGGCCCGGGCCTCGCCGAGGTCGTTGGCCGCGATCGTGCTGGAGACTCGCTCGCGGTGGTACTGCGGGAGCTTGGCCAGCGCCAGCGGCTCGAGCTCGTAGAGCTGGGACACCCGCAGGCCGGGGATCTGCTGGGAGATCCCGCGGAAGATCGCCACCCGGGCGGGCGTGCCTGTGTCGCCGTGGTCCGCCGCGTCGGTGGGATAGGCGCCGACGTAGTACTGCCGCTGGGTCCAGTCGTACGCCCACCGGACGCCGACCACGAGCAACGCCAGCACGGCGAGGATGCACAGGCCGCGGACCAGCCAGCGGAACCGGCGGCGCGGAGGGCGCGGCGCGTAGCGCAGCTCCTCCTCGCGGTCGGCGTCGCCGGGCACACCGGCGCCGACGTCGGCGGTCCGGACGTCGAGGTCTTCGTCCTCGTCGTCCACGACCTGGTGGGTGGAGGTGGGGTGGGAGGAGGTGACGCTGTTGCCGCCCGAACTCACCTCCGGGTCGACCGCCGCCACCGCGCCGACCAGGGCGATCGCGCCCGCGGCCGCACCATGTCCGCCGTCGCGGTCGGGGTCGACGACGTCGGCCACCACGCAGGTCACGTTGTCGGGGCTGCCGTGGTCCAGGGCCGCCTCGACCAGGTTGGTCGCGGCCTCCTCCGGCGTGGCCGCGCGGCCGAGGATCTCCGCGATGGCGGGGTCCTTGATGCCGGCGTTGTCCAGGCCGTCGGAGCAGACCAGGAACCGGTCGCCCGGGTCGACCTCGATCGGCTGGATGTCCGGACGGGCGTCCTGGCGGCCCTCGAGTACCCGGATGATGAGCGACCGGTGCGGGTGGTACTCGGCCTCCTCCGGGGTGATCCGGCCCTCGTCGACCAGGCTCTGCACGAACGTGTGGTCGTGGGTGAGCATCCGCAGCCGGCCACCGCGCAGGAGGTAGGCGCGCGAGTCGCCGATGTGGGCGACGTGGGCGACGATCCCGTCGAACAGGATCGCCGTCAGCGTCGTGCCCATGCCCTCCAGGTGGGGCTCGGTCTCGATCCGGGCGGCGATGCGCGAGTTGGCCTCGCCCGCGACCCGGGTGAGCTCCTGGTCGGGGTCGGCGTGCTCGGCGACGTCGAGGTCACGCACCGTGGTGATCGTGATGGCACTGGCGACGTCGCCGCCGACCGCGCCGCCCATTCCGTCGGCGACCGCGAGGAGGTAGGGACCGGCGTACCCGGAGTCCTCGTTCCGCTTCTTCGGACCGAGACCGACGTCGGTGCGGGCGGCGTACCGGAGCGCGAGCGTCATCCTGCCTTCTCTTGGCCGGGAGAGGTCGGAAGGTGGACGCGGCGGGACCGGACACGGCCGACCCGCCGGACGGCACCGGGCAGCCCGGCCGTCGCTCCGCTCATCCGTACAACCTCGCAGGTCATCGTGGCGCGCCTACTTGTACAGCTCGATGATCGTCTTGCCGACGCGGACAGGAATGCCGGGCCCGACCGCGGTCGGGCCGTGAATGCGCGACTCTCCCACGAAGGTGCCGTTGGTGGAACCGAGGTCCTCGGCGTACCACGAGCCGGACTGCGGTCGCAGCACGGCGTGCCGGGTGGAGACGTACTCGTCGTCGATCTGCAGTTCGCACTCCCCGCCCCGGCCGATCACCAGCGGCGAGTCGCCCAGCGGCACCTGCAGTCCCGAACTCGTCCCCTGGACCACCACCGCCGTCGTGGGCTCCCCTCGCTTGCGCCGCGGTGGCTTGGCGGGCTTGGCCGGCTTCTTCTGCGGCCGGTCGGACTTGGCCGATCCGCTGACCCGGGTGCCGAACAGGTCCGAACGGATCACCGAGACGGCGGACAGTACGAACAGCCAGAGCACCGCGAGGAAGCCCAGCTTGATGATGGTGAGGGTGAGTTCGGACACTACCGCTGCGCTCCGTCCGGGTGACGCAGGACGAGGAGCGTGTTGCCGAGCAGGATCTGACTGCCCTCCCGAAGCGGCGCGTAGTCGACGCGCTGCCCGTTGACCACGATCCCGTTGGTGGAGCCGAGGTCGTGGATGGTGACGGTGTAGCGGGGGCCTTCCTGTACGACACGGATCTCGGCGTGCCGGCGGGAGACTCCCGGGTCGGTGATGCGAAGGTCGGCCTCGGTGCCCCGGCCCAGCACGGCGCCCGGCGGCTCGAGCGGGTGCCGCTGGCCGTTGACCTCGAGGTACGGAGCGGGCGCGGGTGCCCGGCGCTGACCGGGGCCGCCGTTACCCGACGATGCGTACCCCGGCCCACCCTGGCCCTGGCCCTGGCCCTGCCCCGGTCTCTGACCTGGGCCCTGACCCGGTCCGCGCGGCGGGCCACCGGGGCCCTGCCGACGGTCCGGCCGGGGTTGACGGCGCCCGGGTGTCACCTGGGCGACGGCGCTGCTGCGGACCCGGAACCGTCCGGTGGACAGACCGTCCTGGCGGTCGAACGAGACGGTGACCGGGCCGGTGAACGCGTAGCTCTGGTTGCTGGCGTGCCGGCTCACCACCTCGGCGAGCTCCTTGCTGAGGGTCTGCTCGTACGGTGCTAGCCGTTCGTGGTCGCTTGGTGACAGCTCGACCACGAAGTCGTTGGGGACCAGGCTGGAGTCACGGGACAGTACCTGAGCGGAGTTGTCGAGCTCCCGCTGCAGCGCGGAGGCGATCTCGACCGGCTGGACAGCCGAGCGGAAAACGCGCGCGAAGGTTCCCGTCACGAGACCTTCCAGGCCGCGCTCAAAGCGTCGAAAGACTCCCACAGGTACCTCCTTCCCGTACCGGCGCCGGCCATGTTCGCGTCGATCGTAACTGTCGTTCCAGGGTGGGGCTGACTCCAACCACCTCCTGTGGGTTCTCGGGCGTACGACCGGAGCCGTCGCCGGTCCGTCACGGAACCGTCCGGGGAGCTGCCGGAGACCCGCCACAGGTCCAGGTGACGTTCTACACGCAGGCGCCCCCCGGTCGGCCGCGTGCTACCGATCGGACCAAGTGTGGCGAGCTGGGGACCACGTCGCCAGTAGGCCCGTGCTAGCCTCTAGGCGCTCCAGATCACCGCTGCGCGGTGTGACGAAGTGCAGCAGTGCGCGCGAGTGGCGGAATAGGCAGACGCGCAGGATTCAGGTTCCTGTGCCCGCAAGGGCGTGGGGGTTCAACTCCCCCCTCGCGCACCAGCTTCGAACTCTCCCGGTCCCTTCGACCGGGAGAGTTTTTCGTTGTTCGGCGCCGGCCGGGTTGCGGGCCCACGCCCTCCGAATTCGGGTCCTGGCCCGTCCGGAGTCTTCTTATCGTTTTCTTCTCCTCCGTTCCGGCGCAACCGGAGGTCGGCGCGTTTCCGGTCGGGCGGACCTGGCGACCGCGGCCCCCACGGCCGACCGGACGCGGCCGGTGGGTCCCGTGATTCGGGGCGAAACGCGCACAGCGTCCCGATCCGGACAGCCGCGTGCCCCGAACCAGTCGGTGATCCACCCGACGACTGCCGGCCGTCCGTAGCCACCTGCCATCGCGCTTCGAGGTGGGCGGCGACCCATACGCACGTCCCGGCCGGCGCCGGCGAGCAGGACGACAAGAGGGCGTCGATGCGGTGCTCCTACCCGGCCGGTGACAACCGCGCGAGGTGACGACGGGCGTGACGGGATCCGGCTGGCGGGCCTCGGCGTTCGCCCAGCCGGGCTCGACGGGGCCGGGTGTGGAATGTGTGGCACTGTGGGGAGATGGCGCAGATGCGGGCAGGGCTGGACCGGCATGCCCTGGACCCGGACGATCCAGCGTCCACCGACTCCCTGTGCGCGCGGATCGACGCCGCCTCCGAGTTGCACGCGTTCGTTGCCGAACCCGGCCGGCGTGAACGCGTCCGGCGTGAGCTCCACGAGCTCCGCGAGCAACGCGACCTTTCCATGCAGGACCGCTCCCGCTCAGGTCACGGTTCCGGTCGCCCGGCGTTGTTCGGCGTTCCGGTCGGGGTGAAGGACATCTTCCACGTCGACGGACTGCCCACGGCTGCCGGATCGCGGCTGCCGCCGGAGGTGCTGGGCGGTCCCGAGGGCGCTGCGGTCACCCGGCTCCGGAACGCCGGTGCGGTGGTGGCGGGCAAGACGGTGACCGCGGAGTTCGCGTCCGTGGCGCCAGGGCCCACCCGGAACCCGCACCGGCCAGGTCACACGCCGGGCGGGTCGAGCAGCGGGTCCGCGGCGGCGGTGGCGGCCGGGCTGGTCCCGCTGGCGCTGGGTACGCAGACCGTGGGCTCGGTACTGCGGCCGGCGGCGTACTGCGGGATCGTCGGCTTCAAGCCCGGCCACGGCCGGATCCCGGCGGACGGACTGGTGTCGAACGCACCCACGTTCGACACGGTGGGCATCCTCGCCGTCGACGTCGCCACCGCGGCCCGTGCGGCCGCCGTCCTGTGCACGGACTGGTGCCCCGACCTGGTGGCCGGACCGGACGCCGGTCTGCCGGAGGGCGACGGAACGTCGGAGGCCCTGCCCGTGCTCGGCGTACCCGGCGACGCCTACCTGCGGCAGGCGACCACGGCGGCGCGGCAGGCGTTCGCCGCGCAGGTGGACACGCTGATCGCCGCCGGCCATGTCGTACGGCACGTCCGGCTGCTGGACGACCAGGACGAGATGGACGAGGTCAACCGGCGCAACCGCACGATCAACGGCTTCGAGTTCGCGCGGGTGCACGAGCGCTGGTTCGCGACGTACGCCGACCGCTACCACCCGCTGACAGCTGCCGCGATCGCCGTCGGCCGGCAGGTGTCCGACGCCGACTACGCGGACGCGCTGGCGCGGCGCCGGCACTTCGCCGACGACCTGGTGCGGCGCATGGACGCGGAGGGGATCGACGGGTGGATCGCTCCCGCTGCGACCGGACCCGCCCCGGAAGGTCTGGACTCCACCGGAAGCCCGCTGATGACTCTGCCGTGGACGCAGGCGCGGCTGCCGGCGGTGAGCGTGCCGGCCGGCCTGGTCGACGGCTTGCCGGTCGGCGTGCAGTGCGTGGCCCGCCCCGGCGCCGACGAGACTCTGCTGGCCTGGGCGCGGCGGTTGGCAGCCGTCCTGGGAACTACCCGACGACGCGAAGGACTCCGATGAGCGGTTCGCAGATCGTGGCCATGGGCCACTACCAGCCCCCGAAGGTACTCACCAACGACGACATCGCCCGGCTCGTCGACACCAACGACGAGTGGATCCAGAGCAGGGTCGGCATTCGTACCCGGCACATCGCCGAGACCGAAACGGTGGACGAGATGGCGGCCGCCGCGGCCGAGAAGGCGCTGTCGGCCAGTGGGCACACCGCGGGCGACGTCGACCTGGTCGTGGTCGCCACCTGCACGGCGGTCGACCGGTCGCCGAGCATGGCGGCCCGGGTCGCCGCCCGGCTGGGGATCGCCGCACCGGCTGCGTACGACATCAACACCGCCTGCTCGGGGTTCTGCTACGCGCTGGCCACCGCCGACCACGCCATCCGGGCCGGTGCGGCGCGCACCGCGCTCGTGATCGGGTCGGAGAAGCTGTCGGAGGTCACCGACTGGGCCGACCGGTCGACCTGCATCCTGGTCGGCGACGGCGCGGGGGCCGCGGTGGTGACCGGCTCGGAGGAGCCGGGGATCGGCCCGGTCGTGTGGGGTTCGGCGCCGGAGCTGGGCGACGCGGTACGCATCGAGGGTCAGCCGGCGGTGTTCAGCCAGGAGGGCCAGTCGGTGTTCCGGTGGGCGACCACGAAGTTGGCGCCGATCGCCCGCGAGGTGTGCGCGCGGGCCGGTGTCGACCCGGCGGACCTCGCCGCGGTCGTACCCCACCAGGCCAACCTGCGCATCATCGAGCCGCTCGTCCGCCAGCTCGGCGCGACGAACGCCGTGCTCGCCCGCGACCTGGTGGAGTCGGGCAACACCTCCGCGGCGAGCGTGCCGCTGGCGCTGTCCAAGCTGGTCGAACGCGGCGAGGTGCCGACGGGTGCGCCGGCGCTGCTGTTCGGGTTCGGCGGCGGACTGGCGTACGCCGGACAGGTCGTGCGCTGCCCCTGACGTGACGCCCGAACGCTCGGCCGGCTCAGGAGCCGAGGTTGCCCCGGATCCGGTCCAGCGCCCGGATCAGCGCCGCTCGGTCGTCCTCGTCGAACCCGGCCAGCGCCCGGTCCGACAGCGCCCGCGTCTCCGCGTCCAGGACCGCCTCGAGCTCGCGGCCGCGTTCGGTGAGGTGGATGCGGACCAGCCGGCGGTCGCGCAGGTCGGGTTCGCGGGTGACCAGGCCCGCGGCCTCCATCCGGATCGCGGCCCGGGTCACGGTCGGGGTGGCCAGGCCGAGCCGGCGGGCGAGCTCACCGGGGGCGAGCCCGTCCTCCTTCCACAGCTCCCGGAGCAGGAACTGCTGGCCGTCGCGGACGCCGTGTGCGCGGTAGGCCACGTCGGCTGCCTCGGCGAGGGCCCGCTTGGTGGCCCAGAAGACGCCCTGGAACTCGTCGCGGGGGAAGCTGCGCGGCATCTTCGTCACGGAGTCATTCTCCCTTGCCGGCGGCGGCGCGGACCGCGTCGGTGAGCCGCTCGACGGCGGTGGCGACGGCGTTGTCGGGCAGGTTGCCGTACCCGAGTACGAGGGCCGGCCGGGCCGGGTCCGGGCGGAGCCGGTAGCCGTCGAGGTCGGCGACGCGGACGCCGCGTGCGGCGGCGCGGGCCACGACAGCCGCGACGGAGGTCTCGGCTTCGAGGTGGAGGACGAGGTGCAGACCGGCGGCGACGCCGGACAGTTCGCACCGGGGCAGGCTCGCCCCGAGTGCGGCGACCAGGGCGTCCCGGCGGTGGCGGTAGCGGCGCCGGGCCGCGCGCAGATGCCGGTCGTACCCACCGGTCTCCACGAACGACGCCAGTGCGAGCTGGTCGATCACCGGCGGACCGGACGTGCGGTGCTCGGGTGTCTCGCGGAGCGCGGCGGCCCAGCGGCCCGGCGGAAGGAGCCAGCCGATCCCGATCGCAGGCGACAGCGTCTTCGACAGCGAGCCGAGCAGCGCGACCCGGTCCGGGTCGGCTCCCTGCAGGGTGCCCACCGGCCGCCGGTCGTAGCGGAACTCCGCGTCGTAGTCGTCCTCGAGCACGATCCCGTCGGCCTGCCGTGCCCAGGCCAGCAGCGCGCCCCGGCGGCGCGGACCGAGCACCACCCCGGCGGGGAACTGGTGGGCCGGCGTGACCACCACCGCACGCACCCGCGGGTCCCGGGCGAGCTCGTCCACCCGCAGGCCGTCGGCGTCGACGGGAATCCCGACGGGTTCCAGGCCAACCCTCTCCAGTGCCTCCCGCAGCCGCGTCCAGCCCGGGTCCTCGACGCCGATGTGGGTGTGACCCTCGGCGCGGAGCAGCCGGCCCAGCTGGGTCACCCCGTCGGTGACGCCGGCGGTGACCAGCAGGTCACCGGCCCGCGGATGCGCACCGCGGCAGCGGCGGAGGTAGTCGGCGAGCACCTGGCGTAGCTGCGGCGTGCCGCCGGGCGGCGGATAGCCGAGATCGGTGTACGACACGGTGGACAGCTGGGTGCGTACGGCCTCCGCCCAGCGGCGGCGGGGGAACTCGCGCAGGTCGGGCAGGCCCGGAGCCAGGTCGTAGGGCGTGCCGACCGATGCCCTGACCGGACCGGTCGCCTGACCCTGACCGCTCGGCTGGGCGCTCGGCCCGGCGGTCGGCTGGACGGTTCGGTTGCCGTACGGGCGTGAACCGGCCGATCCGCTCGGCCCGGCCGAGCCGTTCGGCGTCCCCGGCGCGGCGTTCGGCGTACCGGCGGGCGCGTCCGCGCGGACGACGGTGGCCGAGCCGGTCCGGGCGGTGAGGTAGCCCTCCGCCACGAGTTGTTCGTACGCCTGGGTGATCACCCACCGCGAACAGCCCAGGTCGACCGCGAGGGCCCGGCTGGGTGGCAGCGCACTGCCGGGCCCGAGCCGGCCGGTCCGGATCGCGTGCCGCAGCGCCCGGGTCAGGCGTTCGTGCAGCGGACCGGTGCCCTCGACGTCGAGGAGGGTGTCCCAGGCGAGTTTGGCTCGGGTGATCGCCATGATCAGGGATCGTACGCCCGAGCCAATCCACGGCCAATCGACGGCCGACCCACGGGCGGTCCGCGGCCGATCCACGACTGACCCGCGGCCGACCAGCCGTTCCGTACTCGCCATCAACCGATCGGTTGATCGCAGGTGTGGCCGGTCGGGCGATCCGCCAGGCCCCGTATGACGGCCAGACTCGAGGCCACCGGAACTACCCGCGAAACCACTCGCGGAACGAACCACGGAACCACCCGGCCGAGCGTCCGGCCGTACGACGAAAGGGCGGCGCCATGCCGGTCATCGAGGTGTCCCACCTGCACAAGCGGTACGGCGAGAAGGTCGCGGTCGACGACGTGTCACTGACGGTGGAGGCCGGTGAGATCTTCGGCATCCTCGGCCCCAACGGAGCGGGCAAGACCACCACCGTCGAGTGCGTGAGCGGGCTGCGGACCGCCGACGCGGGCGACCTGCGGGTGCTCGGGCTCGACCCGCGCCGCGAACGCGACCGCGTCGCGCTCCGCGAACGCCTCGGCTGCCAGCTCCAGGAGAGCGAGCTGCCTGGTCAGCTGCGGGTGCGGGAGGCGCTGGAGCTGTACGCCTCCTTCTACCGCGCACCGGCGGACTGGCGGGAGCTGACCGAGCGGCTGGGGCTGATCGACCAGCAGAACACCGCCTTCGCGAAGCTGTCCGGCGGGCAGAAGCAGCGGGTCTCCATCGCGCTGGCCTTGATCGGCAACCCCGAGGTCGCCATCCTCGACGAGCTGACCACCGGTCTGGACCCACAGGCGCGCCGGGACACCTGGAACCTGATCGAGCAGGTCCGCGACAGCGGCGTCACGATCGTGCTGGTCACCCACTTCATGGCCGAGGCCGAACGCCTCTGCGACCGGCTGGCGGTGATCGACTCGGGCCGGGTGGTCGCGGTGGACACCCCGGCCGGACTGGCGACCCGCGCGGGCGGTGAGCAGCGGATCAGGTTCCGGCCGTCGACTCCGCTGCCCGACGACGTGTTCGCCGAGCTGGTGGAGGTCACCGGTGTGAGCCGGACGGGCGACCAGGTGGTCGTCACCGGGACCGGTGACGTCCTGGCCTCCGTCACCTCCACCCTGGCCCGGCGGCAGGTCGTGGCCCACGACCTTCGGGTGGAGCAGGCCAGCCTGGACGACGCGTTCGTCGAGCTCACCGGCCGCACCCTCTCGAACTGACCCCCGCACCGGAAAGAGAACCACCATGTCCGTCCTGTCTGCCCCGTCCGGCCTGGCCAAGCTCACCGCCGTGGAGGCGAGGCTGTTCCTCCGTGAGACCGGGATGGCGGTCCTTACCATCGCCTTCCCCACCCTGCTCCTCGTCGTCCTCGGCCTGATCCCCGCGCTGCGCCGGCCGGACGACATGTTCGGCGGCATGCGGTTCGTGGACGTCTTCATGCCCTCGCTGATCGTTCTGGTGCTCGCCCTGCTCGGGGTGAACACGATGCCGACCCGGCTGGCGGGCTACCGCGAGAAGGGCATCCTGTGCCGGCTGTCGACCACCCCGGTGCACCCGCGCAACCTGCTCGCCGCCCAGCTCGTGGTGAACGCCGTCGTGGCGCTGGTAGCCGTCGGCCTGCTGATGGTCGTCGGGCACCTCGCCTTCGATGTGCCGATGCCGCGCCATCCGCTCGGGTTCGCCGCCGCCCTGCTGGTCGGTGGGGGATCGATGTTCGCGCTGGGGACGCTGGCGGCGGCCACCGCGTCGACGACCCGCGCGGTCGCCGCGATCGCGATGCCGATCTACTTCGTGTGCATGTTCCTCGGCGGGGTGTTCCTGCCGCGGTACCTGCTGCCCGACCTGGTGGTGACACTCGGTCAGTACGCGCCTCCGGGGGTGCAGGCGCTGCAGGATGCCTGGACCGGCGGCGGCCCGCAGGTGCTCCAGCTGGCGATAATGGCGGCGATCGCCGCGGTCGCGGCCGCGGTGGCCGCCCGGGTGTTCCGGTGGGAATGACGCCGGCGACGTTCACGGGGACGCGGCAGGCGCGGCCCACCGGTGGATCCTCCACCGGCAGCGCCGTGATCAGGGAAGGAGGCGGTCCGATGGCCTCGTGGCGGTCCAGCCTTCGGTCGTGGGAGAGCCTGGAGAGCCCGGTCTACTCCGCCCTCCCTTACGCCCTGCTGGCCGTGTCCCTGGTGCCCACCGCGATCCAGGCGGGTGGCTCCTGGCCGGCGTTGCGGATCTCGGTCGGGCTCGCCGTCCTGGCCGCCGCGTGGGTCTACGTGTGGCTGACCCGGCGCCCGACTCTGGCCGAACGACCGGAGTACGGCCGCATCTACTTCGCCGGGTTCGTCGTACTGTCCGCAGCGCTGGTGGTCCAGAGCCCGTGGTTCGGGATCTTCGTCTGGGTCGGATACGTCCACGCGGGCGCGTTCCTGCGCGGCCGCTGGAGGTACGCCGGGATCGCCGCGACCGGGCTGATCGCCGCCGCGTCCCAGGCCGGCGGCGGGATGCCCCGGTTGGATCCGGACTACCTCGCGGCGCTCGGCGTGCTCCTGGTGGTCAACGTCGGCATCGCCGGCACGGTCACCTTCTTCGCCATGGTCAACGAACGCGAGCACGAGGAACGCCGGCGGACCGTCGCCGAGCTCGCCGAGGCCAACCAGCGACTGCAGGACGCGCTCGCCGAGAACGCCGGGCTGCACGCCCAGCTGCTCACCCAGGCGCGCGAGGCCGGGATCCTGGACGAACGTCAGCGGATGGCGAGGGAGATCCACGACACCCTCGCCCAGGGGCTGACCGGCATCATCACCCAACTGGAGGCGGCGGCCCTGGCCGGACCCACCGGCGCCGGTGCGGACGTCGAGGCGTGGCGGCGGCACCTGGACAACGCCGCCCGGCTGGCCCGGGAGAGTCTGTCGGAGGCACGGCGCTCGGTGCGGGCGATCCGGCCGGAGGCGCTGGAGACCGCCCGGCTGCCCGAGGCCCTTGCCGAGGTCGCCGGGCGCTGGTCGTCGCTGCACGGCGTGGCCGCCGAGGTCACCACCACCGGCACCGCCCGCCCCCTGCACCCGGAGGTGGAGGTGGCGTTGCTGCGGACCGCGCAGGAGGCGCTGACGAACGTCGCCAAGCACGCCCGGGCGACGCGGGTCGGGCTGACCCTGTCCTACATGGAGGACGTCGTGTCGCTGGACGTCCGCGACGACGGGATCGGGTTCGTCCCGGCCCTGTACGCCGGGTCGGTGCCGGCCCCTGTTGCCGGGCAGGTGCCGGTGCAGGTCGGCGGCCCGGTGCCGGACCGAACCGGTGGGCTCGCCGTGAACGCAGACACCCCCGCCGACCTCGGTTCCGACCCCGTCTCCGACCCCGCCTCTGACCCCGGCCCCGGCCACTACGGCCTGACCGCGATGCGGCAACGGGTGCAGCGGCTGGCCGGCCGGTTCGAGGTGGAGTCCGAGCCGGGTGCCGGCACCGCCCTGTCGGCCGTCGTACCCGCGATCGACGCCGGTGGTACGCCATGACATCGCGGACCTCGCGGACCTCGCCAACCCCACCGACCCCACCGACCCCGCCGACCCCGCCCTCCGATCCGATCCGGGTGCTGATCGTCGACGACCATCCCGTCGTCCGCGACGGCCTGCACGGGATGTTCGGCGCCGATCCGAGGTTCGAGGTGCTGGGCGAGGCGGCGGACGGTGCCGAGGCGGTGCGCCTGGTGGCTGAGCTGGCGCCGGACGTCGTTCTGATGGACCTGCGGATGCCGGTGATGGACGGGGTCACGGCGATCACCCGCCTGGCCGAGGCGGGTACGCCGGCCCGGGTACTGGTGCTCACGACGTACGACACCGACAGCGACGTGGTGACCGCGATCGAGGCGGGCGCGACGGGTTACCTCCTCAAGGACGCGCCCCGCGAGGAACTGTTCCGTGCGGTGGTGGCGGCCGCGCGCGGCGAGGCCGTGCTGTCCCCCACGGTGGCGACCCGGCTGCTCGGCCAGGTCCGCCGGCCGGCGGTGGAGCCGCTGAGCCAGCGGGAGCTGGAGGTGCTCGGCCTGATCGCGCGCGGCTCGACCAACCGCGAGGCCGCCGCCGGGCTGTTCATCAGCGAGGCGACCGTCAAGACGCACCTGCTGCACATCTACGGCAAGCTCGGCGTGAACGACCGGGCCGCCGCGGTGGCAGTCGCGTTCGAACGCGGGCTGCTCGGGCGTGTTTCGCCCCCCGGGCGGAGCTGAGCGAGAGCCAGTTCGGCCGCCCTCCGCGCGCTGGCCATCGTCACCTCTCCGAGCATGCCGGGTGCGGCCACCTGGTCGCCGACGAGGAAGACTCCGTCACCGCGGTCGATCGCCGGCCGGTCCCGCCAGCTCGTCCCGGGCAGGTCCACCGCACCCGTACGCCCGGACGCCACCGCGTCGCGGCGCCACGTCACCCGGTCCCGCCAGCCGGGCAGTGCCAGGTCGAGCGTCGTCTCCAGTCGGCCGAGGCCGGCCGCCTTCGACTCCTCCGGCCGCAGCGGCAGCTGGGCCTGGACCAGCGAGTGCCCCGCCGGGGCGAGGGAGGGGTCGGGGACGGTGACGCGTTCGACGAAGCCCGCCTCGTCCAGGTCGAACACGATGAACGGGTCACCTCGCCGCTCCCGCAGGCCCAGGTCGAGGAGCACCGTCCGGCCGCTCTCCCAGGTCAGCGTGGGGTCGCGGAGCAGTCGCCGGGCCGCGGGCAGCGAGGTGGCCACGATCACCGGAGTTCGCGTGGGTACGGCGTCGATCCGGGCGCCGGTCTCGATCGTGACGCCGAGGTCGCGGGCCCTGGCCGCGAGCCGGTCGACCAGCGCCTGCCAGCCGCCGACGACGTAGCGCGCGGCCGGCTGCCCGGGCCGGACGAGTCGCTGGAACCGTTCCCAGACGTACGCCGCGGACAGTCTCCCCGGGTCGAAGTCGTACGTCGTCACGCCGGTGGTGGCGGCCACCGCTGCCGCGGCCCGGTCACCGAACCGGCCGGTCGCCCAGGTGGTGAAGTCCTGGTCGACGGGTGCCCGCAGGCGCCGGTGGGCCGCGGCGGCGAGGACGCCCCGGGGCGGAAGGGCGCGCAGCCGGCCCTCGTGGCGGAACCGAAGGCGGAACGTCGCACCCAGCGGCGCCGGACGAGCCAGGGCGGTCAGCCCTCGTTCGGCCAGCCACGACCAGTGGGCGCCGTCGCTGTAGAGGGCGTGCGGGCCCTCGTTCGCGACGTACGGCAGGCTCGTCGAGCGCGCCCGGCCGCCCAGCGTCCGGTGCGCCTCGAGCAGCCGGACCCGGGCACCCTGCTCGGCCGCGGCGACCGCGGCCACCAGCCCACCCAGGCCGCCACCGATCACGGTGAGGTTCGCAGGTTCGGCGTGGTCGGTCCGTTGCGTCATGGTTCCCCTCCGTCGAGATGCCGCCCGCGTGACTCCCCGGGCGGTCATCAGCACGACGGGGTGCGCCGACGCGACGTGACACGGTCCCTCAGGGCAAGGGGCCGACCGGGTCGCCCACCCGGGCGATGTCGTGCAGGCCGTGCAGTTTGTCCGGGTTGACCTGCACGTGGATGGTGGTCACCCGGCCGTCCACGACGTCCAGCGAGAACACGCTGTGCGGCTCCCCGCGCGAGGTGACCACCAGCGCCAACCGCCCGTTGACGGAGGCGAGGTAGGTGCGCGGCTCGGGCGGCGGCTTCTGGGCGATGCCGGCCAGGAACCGGGCCACCTTGTCCGCACCCTCGATGACGCGCAGGGCCGCCTTGGCCAGCCCGCCGCCGTCGCTGTGCAGGGTGACGTCGGGAGCGAGGAGGTTCATCAGGCCGGCCAGGTCACCGGAGTTGGCGGCCGCGAGGAAACGTTCGGTGGCGTCCCGCTGGGTGCTCCGGTCGGTCTCGAACCTCGGCCGGCGTGCCTCCACGTGCTGGCGAGCCCGCCGGGCGAGTTGGCGTACGGCGTCCTCCGAGCGGCCGAGCGTGCCGGCGATCTCGGCGTGGGAGAACCCGAACGCCTCCCGCAGCACGAACACCGCGCGTTCCAGCGGAGACAGCGTTTCCAGCACCACCAGCATCCCGAACGACACCGAGTCGGCCAGCGCCACGTCGTCGGCGATGTCGGGCGCGGTGAGGATCGGCTCGGGCAGCCACGGCCCGACGTAGGCCTCGCGCCGGTGCTGGGCGCTGCGCAGCCGGTCGACGGCGAGGTGGGTCACCACCCGGACGAGGTACGCGCGGGGATCTCGCACGCTCGCGTGGTCCACCTCGCGCCACCGCAGCCAGGCGTCCTGGACCGCGTCCTCGGCGTCGACCGCCCGGCCGAGCACGCGGTAGGCGACGCCGAACAGCAGGTCCCGCTGCTCGTCGAAGACCGCCGTCGGGTCGCCGGGGCCGTTCGTGCCCCCGTCCGTATCCCCGGACTGCGGGTCGGACTGCGGCTCGGGCTCGGATTCACCTGGGCTCGCCGGATCGTGCACCGTGGCCATGTCCGCCTCTCCTGTCCCACCGTCACGCCTGTCCCAGGCGTCACGTCGTCGCGAATCGACGGTAGACGAGGCCGGTCGGGCGTACGTGACATGCGGCCGGATCGGTCGCGGCGTCCAGCCGGTTGGCGTCCTGGGGTTTGATGGGGGTACGGCGGGAGCCACCCTCGACGGAAGGACCACGCGTGAGCATCTACGACACCCCCGTACGAACGCTGGCCGGCGCACCCGGATCCCTGGCCGACCTGGCCGGGCGTGCCCTGCTGGTCGTCAACGTCGCGTCCAAGTGCGGCCTGACTCCGCAGTACACCGGCCTGGAGCGGCTGCACGAGCAGTACGCCGACCGTGGGTTCGCGGTCGTCGGTTTCCCGTGCAACCAGTTCGGCGGGCAGGAGCCCGGCACCGCCGAGGAGATCCAGGAGTTCTGCTCGGCGACGTACGGCGTGACGTTCCCGATGTACGAGAAGGTCGAGGTCAACGGACCCGACCGGCACCCGATCTACGACGAGCTGACCGCCGTGCCCGACGCCGAGGGCGAGGCCGGCGACATCCAGTGGAACTTCGAGAAGTTCGTGATCTCACCGGACGGCAAGATCGTCGCGCGGTTCCGCCCCGGCACCGAACCCGACGACCCCAAGCTGGTGGAGACGATCGAGGCGAACCTGCCGAACTAGCCGCGCCGCTCGCCGTGACCACGTAGGCGACGCCGGGCCAGGTCGGGCCGCGCCGGGCCAGGTCGGGTCCGGGTCGCCGGGGATCGTCCGGGGAGGTGGTGGGATGCCCGACTACGGACGGGAGTTGGCGTTCGGATACTTCCTGGTGCCGAACGCCGCCGACCCGCTGCTCGACACCGCCCGGGAGCTGGAGCGGGCCGGGTTCGACTGCATCGGCGTCCAGGACCACCCGTACCAGCGCCACTATGTCGAGACCTGGACGTTGCTGGCGATGATCGCCGCCCGCACCGAGCGGATCCGCGTCTTCCCCGACGTGGCCAACCTCGCCCTGCGCCCGCCCGCCGTGCTCGCCAAGGCCGCGGCCAGTCTGGACGTGCTCAGCGGCGGGCGGTGCGAGCTCGGCCTGGGCAGCGGCGCGTTCTGGGACGCGATCGAGGCGTACGGCGGCACCCGCCGCAGCCCCGGCGAGGCGATCACCGGTCTCGGCGAGGCGATCGAGGTGATCCGGCTGCTGTGGAGCGGGCGGCGCGACCTGCGCTTCGAGGGCCGCTTCCACCGGCTCACCGGGGCCTCCTCCGGTCCCGTGCCCGCGCACCCGATCGGCATCTGGCTCGGTGTCTACGGTCCGCGTGCGCTCGCGCTGACCGGCCGGTCCGCCGACGGGTGGCTGCCCTCCCTCCGCGACGGTGACGTCGGTGCGCTGGCCGAGGGGGCGGCCCGGATCGACGAGGCCGCGCTGGCCGCCGGGCGCCGGCCGGCCGACGTACGCCGGGTTCTCAACGTCGCCGGAACACTCACCGCCGGACGGTCCGAGGGCCTCCTGCACGGGCCCGCCGACCAGTGGGTGGACGAGCTCACCGACCTCGCCGTGGGGCTCGGGTTCGACACGTTCGTGCTGTGGGCGGAGGACCCGGAGCAGTGGCGGAAGTTCGCCGCGGAGGTGATCCCCGCCGTCCGCGCCCAGGTGGCGGCCGAGCGCGCCTGATCCATCGCCTTTCGCGTTCAGGCGTAGGACCTAAGGTGACCGCCTGACAGTGGTGCGAGGGAATGGGGACGCTGAGAAGGCCAGAGCTTTCGAACACGCCGAGGAGACCGGGTACCAGGTACGCGCCTCCGACGAGGACCGCGACCGGGTGCGCGCGGCCGCGGCGGAGGGCCGGATCGACCTGACCGAGGCACGCCTGACCGCCCAGGAGACCCGGATCCGCGCCATCACCCTGTGGGGGCGGGACCACGATCGTCGTCCCGGACGACGTCGAGGTGGAGGTCCGCGGGCTCGGCCTGTTCGGGCTGTTCGGCAGGCGCGCCAGTCGCCCCGGGAGGCCGGGCGGGCCGCGGATCGTGATCAGCGGGCTCGCCCTGTGGGGTGCTGTCGTGACGAAGGCCCGGCCGGCGAGAGGCGCGCGGCGCGGGTGACGGCGGCTCCCCCGTTCGGGTGAACCTGCCTCCCCTCTCCGTCGGAGACGGGCGCCCGGGCCGGTCGGTCGGAGTTACGTTGGCGGCTGTTGGCCACCGTTGCGGTCGTGGCGCCGACGAGCCGTGCGTACGAGGTCGTGCGAGTCGTGCGCCCCGCTCGGCGAGGGGAGCGGCATGGGCCTTCGAGACATCTCGGACCCGGTGTGGTGGCGTGCCCTGGTAGCTCGGCTGAGGTGGACGCTGCGGCCGGTGCTCGCGCCGTTCCAGGCGGGCCGGCGCACGCGGCGCATGGTGGGCGCGGGGGCGATCCTGGCGGTGGCGGCGGTCACCGCGGTGGTGAACAGCCCGGTGGACCCGGAGCCGTCCTCGACGGGGCCCACCTGGCCGATGGCCGCGCACCCCACGACGGACAACCCGGTCTCGCGTACCAACGGCTTCTACGTCGACCCGCACGGCCAGCCCACGGCCTGGGTCCGCGACAACCCCCACGATCCGCGCCGGTCGCTGATCGCGGAGGGGATCGCGCAGCGCCCGGTCGCCAGGTGGTTCCTGGGCGACTGGAACGACGCCGCCTCGGCACGGGAGTACGCCGCGGCCGCCGCGCGGGCACACCGGCTGCCGGTCCTGGTGGCGTACAACATCCCGCGTCGCGACTGCGGCGGCTACAGCGCGGGCGGCGCGCCCGGACCCGCGGCGTACCGGTCCTGGGTCGACGGGCTGGCCGCCGGGATCGGCTCCCGCCCGGCGGTGGTGATCCTCGAACCCGACGCGCTGGCCGGGCAGACCTGCCTGCCCGCGGCGTGGCAGCGGCAGTACGACCGGCTGATCGCGTACGCGGTGGACCGGTTCCGCGCCGTCTCGCCCGGCACCTGGGTGTACGTCGACGCCGGGCACGCGGCCTGGGTGCCGCCGGAGGTGATGGCCGAGCGGTTGCGCCGGGCACACGTGGCGAACGCCCGCGGCTTCGCGCTGAACGTCTCCAACTACCGGTCCACGGACGCGAACGTCGACTACGGCCACGCGATCAACGACGCGCTGGGTCCGATGGGAATCTCCTCGCGGTTCCTCGTCGACACCAGCCGCAACGGACGGCCGACGGATGACGCGCAGTGGTGCAACCCGCCGGGTCAGCGGGTCGGACAGGCGCCACGGCTCGGCGGCGCGGACGGGCTGGATATGCAGGTGTGGGCACGCCCGCCCGGTGAGTCCGACGGGCAGTGCGGTGTCGGCGCGACCGTGCGGGCGGGCGAGTTCAGCCCCACCATCGCGTACTCCCTGCTCACCGAGACCGATCCGCCCGGCTGGCGGCCCGGCCTGGCGCTCGGCCTTCGCCGCGGCGCCGACCTGTGGGCGGTCCTTCGTACCAGCTGAGTCTCGTCGGATTCTTCCGCGGAAGAATCCGCCGGTGACCAGGAACTTCGGCTCGGTCAGCCGGATCGGGTGGGCAGGCCGGCGGCGGCCCAGGCCACGAACCCGCCCGCGACGTCGGTCGCGCGGTGCAGGCCGAGATCCTGCAGCGCGACCGCCGCGAGGCTGGACGTGTAGCCCTCCGAGCACAGGACGAGGACCTCCACGTCGTACCCCGTCGCCTGCGGCAGCCGGGCGTCACTGGCCGGGTCGAACCGCCACTCCAGGACGTTCCGCTCGACCACCAGCGCACCGGGCACCGCACCCTCGACGTGGCCCTCCCGCGCCCGCTGCTCGCTGGGGCGGATGTCGACCAGCACCGCGCCGGCCCGCACCCGGTCGTACGCCTGCTCCGGACCGAGCCGGGTCAGCCGGGCGCGCGCCTGCGCGAGGACGTCGTCGATCGTGCGGCGTACGGGCGCGTCCCGCTCGGGCGTCGGGCGTACGGATGTGGTCACCAGTCGACTCCTGCGCGCTCGGAGGAAAGGACGGTCAGCCGCCGGTCCACCACGGCGTACCTCGTCATGGCGGTGAGTTCGGGCGCGTACGCGTGGATGCTGACGGCGGGCACGTCACCGGTGTTGGCGACGTCGTGGACGTGCTCATACCCGAAGCCGCGGACCTGACCCGCGGCGAAGTGCCGGCGGGTGGGACGTACGACGGTGCCGGGGCTGATCCGGCCACCGGCCAAGGCGCCGGCCGTACCGCTGACCGTCGTACGGCCGATCGTCGCGCCGTCGGCCGGGGTGACGGTGGTCTCGGTCAGTGCACCGCGCACCACCGTGAACGCGCCGAGCGCCTCGCCGTGGTCGTGCAGGCCGGTGTCCTGTCCGGGCAGCCAGGCGATCAGCCACACCTCGTGGTCGGGGTCGACGTCGAGGCGGGCGTACCAGCGTTCGTCGCCGTGGCCGAAGCGCAGCCGGTCCTGCCACAGTCGCGGCTCGGCGGCGACCCGGCGCACCAGCGCGGCGGCGGAGGCGACGCTGGGTACGTCGACGGTGAACCGGCCGCCCGCGTGACGGCCGGCGGTGAAGGGGACGGAGGTGTCGCTGAAGTTCAGGGATGTCGCGGACATGGGAGTCTCCGGAGAACGAGTCGAGCCGACGAGGGGTTGCTCGAACCGCTGGTCCCACGCCCGTACCGGGCAGGTGCCTTTCGGTCAGGTCAGGCGGGCGGACCAGCGGGGCACCGACACCGCTGGTCGAAGTGGTCGCCCCGGCGTCCGTTCCAGAAGACGTCGAGCAGGGGCAGCAGACGATCGGTCACGGCCGGGCCTCGTGCTCGCACGGAGACCCGCCGCCGGTGCCGGCGAACCCGCCCAGGGACGCGGCGCCGTCAGCGCCGTCGGTCGTCGTGCCGGCCCACTCCGGCACCGGCCGGGTGTCACCCACCGGCTCCCAGCGCCCGTCGACCACGGCGTACTCCCACCGCGGACCGGCCACCAGCAGGTCCTCGACCGCGTCGGCGAGCCGGTCGACGTCGGCCAGCTTGCTGCCCACGCCGAAGCTCGCCCGCAGCGTCCCGTCGGGAGCGCCCAGGCGGGACAGCAGCGGGTGTGCGCAGAACTTCCCGTCGCGGACGCCGATGCCGTGCTCGGCGGAGAGGTACGCCGCGACGAGTCCGGGGTGGTAGCCGTCGACGCTGAACGCCACCACGCCGATCGCGTCCGGGCTGTCCCGCCAGATCCGGTGCCGGTGTACGCCGGGAAGGGCGTCCAGCCGCGCGACCAGGCGGGCTCGCAGCGCCTCCTCGTGCGCGGCCAGCGCGCCGTCGGGGAGTGCGGCCAGGGTCTCGCAGGCCTGGCCGAGTGCCGCGGCGCCGAGCACGTTGGGCGTGCCGCCCTCGTGGCGTTGCGGGGCATCTGCCCAGGTGGTGCCGGTGAGTGTGACCTCCCGCACGGCACCGCCGCCGGGGAGGTACGCCGGGGCCGCGTCCAGCCAGTCGCGGCGGCCGACGAGGGCCCCGGACCCGAGCGGCGCGTAGAGCTTGTGCCCGGAGAATGCCACGTAGTCGACGCCGCTGGCGGTCAGGTCGATCCGCCGGTGCGGTGCCAGCTGGGCGGCGTCCAGGACGACGCGGGCGCCGGCCTGGTGCGCGGCGGCGACGATCTCGGCCAGGGGAAGCACCTCGCCGGTGACGTTGGACGCGCCGGTGATGGCGACCAGCGCGGCCGGGCGGGCGGCGAGTTCGGCCCGCAGGGCGACCAGAGTGGCTCGCTGCGTCGTACCGGCGACCACGCACCGGTGCCGGCCGCGCCGCCACGGAAGCAGGTTGGCGTGGTGCTCGATGTCGAGGAAGAGCACGTCACCCGCGTCGGGGGCGGTCGTGCTGCCCTCGCTCTCGTTGCCTTCTGCGCCGTCCTCGGTGCGGCCGGGCACGCACCGGGCCAGCAGGTTCAGCGCGTCGGTGGTGTTGCGGGTGAACACGACCACGTCGTCGGCGCGTGCTCCCACGAACGCCGCGACCTGGGCACGAGCATGTTCGTAGCGCGCGGTGCTGACCCGGGACGCGTATCCCGCACCCCGGTGCACGCTCGCGTAGTACGGCGCTACCTGCGCCAGGTGCGCGGCCACGTCGGACAGACACGGCGCGCTCGCGGCGTAGTCGAGGTTGGCGTACGCCCTGGTCTCGCCGGTGACCAGCGGCACCGGGAGGTCACCTCCCACCACGGGCAGCAGCGGAGCGGCACCCACGTGCGCCGCAGGAGCGGAACGAACGGCACCGGACGTCACCCGGATGGCCGGGGACGGGAGCGGGATGTCGGGGGTACGGCGTTCGGCCCTGACGGCCACGGCACTCAGAAGGCTCACAGCACACCTCACGGGTCTCGGGGACCCGTGGGCGTTGGGGTCCCGCGCTTGCCGCACCGGTCGGCGCGACCTGGTCCTCACCCGGGGCACCCCACCGCGGAGGAGGGTTGCCGGCCAGCAAGCCGGGGCTGGCGAGTCCCGGCCACCACGTCGGCCGGCGCGGGTCGCGCCGTGGGCCGTGGTGGACGAGTCTCCTGCTGGCACTCGTGACCGGAAGTCACAGTAACGGTTGTCGGGAACGGCCGAAGGTATGTCTCAAATAATGAAATCGCGTTCTGCAATACGGACAATGCGCCTGGACCGGCTCGCACGCAGGCCTCCGACCTGGGCTTTCGTACTCGGCGTCCTCGCGCTCACCGCCGCCGTCTGGGCGGCACTCCAATCGTCGATCCCCTATCTCGGGCACGACGAGGCGGTCTACGCGACCGAGGCGCGGTCCTGGCTGACGGGAGCACCGAGCGCGCAGTGGGGTGATCACCGCGCGCCCGGACTGCCGGCGCTCGGCTACGCCGCACTCGCGGTGCACGAGAGCGTGGCGTCCGTCCGGGCCGTGGGGTTGCTGCTCGCGTTGCTGGCGTTCGGGCTGTTCTGCTGGGTCGGGATCGGACTGCTCGGGCCGGCGCGCGGCGTCGTGGTCGCCCTGCTCGTGCTGTCCGGGCCGGGGTTCGTGCGCCGGGTCCCGGAGTTCCTCACCGATGTCGGGACCGCCGGGCTCCTGGCCGGAGCGGCGTACTGCCTGGTGCGCGCCCAGGAAGGCAACACGGTGCTGGTCCGGCGTACCGGATCCCAGCGAGCCGGCGGCCGCGACCGGTGGCTGCCGGCCGCGGCCGGGTTCGCGCTCGGTGCGTTCTACCTGCGGTACGGCGCGCTGGCGGGCGCCCTCTCCCTGGCCCTCGCCGCCGCGGTGGTCTGGGGGCCACGAGCCTGGCTGGCCAGGTGGCGCGGCCTGCTCGGCGCGGCCGCGGTGCTGGCGGTGGGGCTGGCGCCGCACCTCGTCACCGCCGAACGCCGGACCGGGTCGCCGTTCGGCATGGTGCGGGCATCCGCCGACGCCGGCCACCCGGAGGGGCTCGGCGGCCTGCTGTTCTACCTGCGCATGTTCCCCGTGAAACTTGCCGGGCCCTGGGGTGGGGTGGTGATGGCCGCCGGTCTGGTGGCGGGAGCGCTCGCGGCATGGCGGCTGGCCCGGCGCCGACCGCGGCCGGAGGACCGCCGGACGGTGTTCGTGGTGCTCGCCGCCGTCACGCTCGTCGTCTCGATCGGACTGGCCGCGCACGGCGAGCCGAGGTTCGTGTTCTTGTCGGTGTTCCTGCTGACGCTGGCCGGCGTTGCCGTACTGGCCGAGTTGGCCCACAGGTGGTCCCGCGCCCGCACCCGGCTGCTGCTCGGCGCGCTCGCCGCCGGTGCGGTGGCGACGATGCCGGTGACCGGTGTGCTCGTCGCGCGCGGACCGCTGCGCGACGTGACCAGCGAGCGGGAGTCGCTGGTGGCGGCGGCCGCGGCGCTGGCGGCGGAGTCCGGCGGGGCGGTCGGCGACTCCGCGGGGGTCGCCGGGCCGGCCGGGCGGTGTGTGGTGGTGACCGGTTACCAGCCCGAGGTCGGGTGGTACTCCGGCTGCGCGACCGCGAGCCTCGGACAGGTGCGCTCGGGTGACCTGCCGCCGAACACGCCGGTGTCGTACCTCGTGTTCGCGCGCGGGCGCGACCAGCTCCCACCGGTGCGGGTCCGGCGGCTCGCGGCCGACCGCTCCGTCCGGGTGGTCGACCTGCCCGCCGTGGGGTCGCTGGGTGCCGGGCGGCTGATCACCGTAGGGAGTACGCCGTCGCGGAAACCGGCCCGCGGCTGACGGGCGGACACCGGCTGGCGATCGGGGCAGGGTGCTGGCAGGCTCGGTCCGTGGCTTCGGATCACCCCGGCAACACCGGTTCCTCTCCCTCGTCCTCCTCCTCTGCCGCCGCGGACGCGGCCGCGTCGCAGACCGCCTCGCCTGGGCACGCCGGCGACGTGCGCCGGTTCGTCGTGTACGGCGCGGGCGCGATCGGCGGCGTACTGGGTGCCCGGCTGCACGCCGCCGGGCACGAGGTCGTGCTGATCGCCCGCGGTGCGCACCTGGCCGCGATCAGGGCCGGCGGCCTGCGGGTGGAGTCGCCCGACGGCAGCGAGACGGTGCCCATCCCCGCGGTCTCCGGGCCGGACGAGATCGACTGGCGCCCGGGCGATGTCGTGCTGCTCGCGATGAAGAGCACCGACACCGAGGCCGCCGTACGCGCCCTCGCCACCGTGGCCGACCCCGCGACGCCGGTGGTGTGCGTGCAGAACGGCGTGGCCAACGAGCCCACCGTCCTGCGGCACTTCGCCAACGTCTACGGCGTGCACGTGATGTTCCCCGCGACCCACCTGACGCCCGGTGTGGTGCAGGCGCAGTCCGCGCCGGTGACCGGGATCCTCGACCTGGGCCGCTTCCCGCGCGGGGTGGACGAGACTGCCGAGCGGATCGCGGCGGCGTTCCGGTCCGCGACGTTCGCCTGCGAGCCGCGCCCGGACATCATGCGCGGGAAGTACGTCAAGCTGCTCGGCAACCTCGGCAACGCCATCGACGCGCTGTGCGGCCGCTCCGGCGACGCCGAGGGCGGCGACCCGCGGGAGATCGTCGAGCGGCTGCGCGCGGAGGGCTCGGCGGTGCTCGAGGCGGCCGGCATCGAGTTCATGTCGTTCGCGGAGGACCGGGCCCGGCGGGGTGACCTGATCCAGGTCCGCCCGGTCAACGGGCAGTCCCGCACCGGTAGTTCGTCCTGGCAGAGCCTGGCCAGGTCGACCGGGGCGATCGAGGCCGATCATCTGAACGGCGAGATCGTGCTGCTCGGCCGTCTGCACGGCGTACCCACCCCGGCCAACGAGCTCGCCCGCCGGCTCGCCAACGAGGCGGCCCGGGCGGGCGATCCGCCCGGTTCGCTCCGGGTCGCGGACTTCTGGAAGCTGCTGGCGGCGGCCGAGTCCCAGCCCGAGGCAGAAGTACGGCAGAAGGGGTAGCAGGGTGCGATCGGGGCCGCCGGTGGACGTTGTACTCCCCGCGTCGTAGGCAAGCCGCCCGCGCCGGACGGATGCCGACCGGTGCCCTGGTGACCTAGCGTTCCCTCGTGACCTTCCCGCCCGCCAAGCAGCCGCGCGACCGGCCCACCGCCCGGTGGTCCTGGCGCGCGGTCGGGTCGTGGCCGGTGAAGCTGCCGATCGTGCTGGCGTTCCTCCAGGTCGGCGGAACGCTCGGCGCCGCCCACAACCAGCCGGCCACCAGGCCGGTCGACGCGCTGGCGATCGTGCTGCTGCTCCTCGGCCCGGCCGCACTCGTCTTCCGTCGGGTCCGGACCGTCGCGGTGCTGTACTTCGTGATGGCGGTGTCGTTCGCCTACATCCTGATCGGCTATCCGTACGGCCCGTTCTTCGCCTCCGCGATCGTGGCGCTGTTCGAGGCGGTGCGGTACGGCCACCGCTGGGCGGCCTGGCTGACCGCCGGCGTGGTGTACTTCGGCCACATCGCCTACCGATGGGCCTCCGGCGAGGGTCCCGGCATCGTCGCGGCGATCGTGGTCGCCGGCTGGCTGCTGGCGGTGCTGATCGGCTCGGAGCTCAACCGCATCCGCGAGGAACGCGTCGAGGAGAGCCGGCGGGCCAAGGCCGCCGAGGCCGCGGGCCGGCTCAGCGAGGAACGCGTGCGGATCGCCCGCGAGCTGCACGACGTGGTCGCGCACAACATCTCGCTGATCAACGTGCAGGCCGGGGTGGCGCTGCACCTGATGGACGCCCAGCCCGAGCAGGCCAGGACCGCGCTGACCGCGATCAAGCAGGCCAGCAAGGAGGCGCTGGTCGAGCTCAGGTCGGTGCTCGGCGTCCTGCGCCAGGTCGACGAACCCGGCCCGCGTCAGCCCGCCCCGAGCCTGCGCCGGTTGACCGAGCTGGTGGCGCGCACGCAGGCGGCCGGGCTCGACGTCCGGGTGGACGTGGAGGGTACGCCGGAGCCGCTGCCGTCCAGCGTCGACACCGCGGCGTACCGGATCGTGCAGGAGGCGCTCACAAACGTCCTGCGGCACGCGGGCGCCCGCTCGGCGGTGGTGCGCGTCGCGTACGCCGACCGGACCGTGACGGTCGAGGTGACCGACGACGGGTGCGGTACGCCGACCGGCGGAGGCGAAGGAAGCGATGCGGGTGCCAGTGGCGGCAGTGGCCTGCCCGGCATGCGCGAACGCGTCGGTGCGCTCGGCGGGCGGCTGAGCGTAGGACCATTGCCCGGCGGAGGTTTCCGGGTGTACGCGGAGTTGCCGCGGGAGGGAGCACCATGATCTCGGTCCTGCTCGCCGACGACCAGGCGCTGGTCCGCGCCGGTTTCCGGGCCCTGCTGGCCGCCGAGCCCGACATCGAGGTGGTCGCCGAGGCCGCCGACGGCGCCCAGGCGGTGGAGCACGCGCTGGCGAAGCGTCCGGACGTCATCCTGATGGACATCCGGATGCCCGACGTGGACGGGCTGGAGGCCACCCGCCGGATCGTCGCCGAACCCGAACTCGCCGGCGTGCACGTGGTCATCCTCACCACCTTCGACCTGGACGAGTACGTCTTCGAGGCGCTGCGCACGGGCGCGAGCGGGTTCCTGGTCAAGGACACCGAGCCGGTGGAACTGCTGCGCGGTGTACGCGCGGTGGCCTCCGGGGACGCACTGCTGTCGCCGGGGGTCACCCGGCGGCTGATCGCGGAGTTCGCCAACCGGTCGAAGGAGCCGGTACGCGGCGCCGACCTGGCGGCGCTGACCGAACGCGAGCGCGAGGTGCTCGCCCTGGTGGCCGAGGGACTGTCCAACGACGAGATCGCCGCCCGGCTCGTGGTCAGCCCGGCCACCGCGAAGACGCACGTCAGCCGGGCGATGATCAAGCTGGGCGCGCGTGACCGGGCACAGCTGGTGGTGTTCGCGTACGAGGCCGGGCTGGTGCGGCCCGGCTGGCTCGGCTGAGCTACCCGGGCTCAGACCCGTTACCGCCTGGGCACCCAGCCGGACTGCTGGGTGTCAGGATCATCCGGTCCCCGATGTCGTGCGGGCGGCGCCGGCGCCCGGCCCGGGGCCACCGCCGGAGCTGCCGGGGCGGCTTCACCACTCGGGCCACGCGGGCCGCTCGGCCCGCCCAGTGCCGACGTCTCCGCCGCGGGGCCCGGGCGCACCAACTCCGCCGCCCTGGTCACGATCTCCTGGGCCGCGGCGAGGGTGCCCGGCGCGAGGTCGCCCAGCCGGGCCAGCCCGTCCGCGCGGATCGCCTTGTCGTGGGGTACGCGTACGACGGCGGCGAGGCGTTCGCGTACCGGCGCGAGCTCGCCGTCCATCCACCTCGGCGGGTCGGTGCCGGTGACCTCGACCACCGCGGCCACCATCCGGTCGACGGACAGGCCGTCGTGTTCGAGCACCTGGACCAGCCGGGCCAGGGCGGCCGCGCCGAACCCGCTCGCCGAGGTGACCAGCACGGGCACCGCGTCGGGCCGGCGGGCCCACTCGTCCAGGGCCGAAGGCCGGGCGGCGTTGCGGGCGGCGACGTGCGCCAGCGCGACCGGAGCCGAGGTGTCCACCACCCCGGCGAACCAGCCGCCGGTCTCCAGCAGGTGGGCGTACCACCGCGGGTCCTCGGGCACCGCGACCGGCGGCCGGGTCCACGGGCGGGCGTCGGTGAGCACGTCGTACCCCGGTCCGTCGGCCGCGTCCGCGCCGAGGTCGGGCAGGTCGTCGCCGCGGCGGCGCCGGCGCTCGGGGACGGATCGACGCAGTGCCGCGTCCCGCACCGCGGCAGGGTCGAGGGGACGACCGGGAGGTACGAGTGCTCCGGGCAGGCCGACCGCCTCGTCCCGGTCGACGTCTCGGGCATCACCGCGGGCGACACCGAGGCCGAGCCAGTCCGCCCACGGCGAGGCACCCCGGGGAACCGTGTCGACCAGCACGGTGCGAGTGGTCGGCGCGAGCACCTGGGCGAGCAGCCCGGCCAGTGCCGAACGCCCCACTCCGCCGTTCGCGCCCAGCACCGGAAGGAGTGCGCGGACACCGCGCGGGAGCATGGCGCCCGCACCCCGCCTGCTCGATCCGCGCCTCTTCACCGGTCGAGGATAGCCGCGGCGAAGGCCCCTCGCCCGCCCGTCGACACAGACGGGAGCGGCCGGCGACGTCATTGTCGCCGGCCGCTCCGCGGACCGTCGTTTCCCTACCTGCGCACTACATGTCAACTACTGCTTGACAGCACCGGCCGCGAGGTCGGCGAGGAACTGCCGGGCGCCGAGGAAGAACACGATGATCAGTGGGATCACCGCGAGCAGCGTGCCGGCCATCACCATGCTGTAGTCGGTGTTGTAGAGGCCGTTCAGCTGCGACAGCGCGACCTGCAGCGTCTGGCGGCCCGGGTCGATCAGCACCACCAACGGCCAGAAGTAGTCGTTCCAGGCGTTGATGAACGTGAAGATCCCGAGGAACGCCAGCGCCGGCCGCAGCAGCGGAACCGCCACGTGCCAGTACTGCCGCCAGAAGTTGCAGCCGTCGATCCGGGCGGCGTCCAGAAGCTCGGCACTCACCGCGCCCTGGGCGTACTGCCGGAGCAGGAAGATGCCGAACGCGTTCACCGCGCCCGGCACGATCAGCGCCTGGAACGAACCCACCCAGCCGAAGTTCGCCATGATGACGAACGACGGCACCGTGGACAGCTGGGACGGAATCATGAACGTCACCAGCAGCACCACGAACAACAGGTTCTTGGCCGGGAACTCGAACTTCGCGAACGCGAACGCCGCGATCGAGTCGAAGAACAACACCAGCACCGTCGTCACCACCGCCACGAAGATGGTGTTGGCGGTGGAGCCGAGCAGGTCAACGCTGTCGAAGACCTTGCCGAAGTTCTCCAGCAGGTGAGTGCCCGGCAGCAGTTCCGGCGGGAACTTGAAGATGTCCTGCGTCGTCCGGCTGGCCATCACGAACATCCAGTAGAACGGGAAGATCGAGACGGCGACGCCGAGAAGCAGCAGTACGTGGGTGACGACGGACCACACGCGCCGGGCGGCTACGGCGTTCATGCGCGCACTCCCTTCCGCGAACCCCGGTTACCGGCGCCCTGCACCAGCCGCCAGTTGATCAGCGAGAACAGAATCATGATGACGAACAGGCCCCAGCCGATCGCGGCGCCGTAGCCGAACTGGTTGTTGATGAACGCCTGTTGGTAGAGGTAGAGCACCATCGTCGAGCCCTCCGAGCCCGGGCCGCCGCCGTTGCCGACGAGCACCTGCGGCTCGGTGAACAACTGCATGCCGCCGATGGTGGAGGTGATGACGGTGAACAGGATGATCGGGCGCAGCAGCGGCACCGTGATCCGGAAGAAGACCTGCCACAGGCTCGCGCCGTCCACCCTGGCGGCCTCGTACAACTCGGTCGGGATCGCCTGCAGACCCGCGAGATAGATGATCGCGTTGTAGCCGGTCCATCGCCAGATCACCATGGCGGCGATGGCGACCTTGATGCCCCACGGTGTGTTCAGCCACTCCACCGTGTTGAGGTGCATGCCCTCCAGTGCGGCGTTCAGCAGACCGAAGTTGTTGCTGAAGATCGAGCCGAAGATGATCGCGATGGCCACGATCGAGGTGACGTTGGGAATGAAGTACGCGATGCGGTAGGCGCTGCGGCCGCGGATCTGCTGGTTCAGCATGAACGCGATGACGAGCGCGAAGAACAGCATCGGGATCGTGGAGATGAACCAGATCTGGAAGGTGTTGACGATCGACTTCCAGAAGATCGGGTCCGACAGCATGAACTGGTACTGCGCGAGCCCGACGAACTTCATCGGTCCGATGCCGTCCCAGCTCTGGAACGACAGGTAGAGCGAGAACCCGATCGGGAACAACCCGAAGATCGCGAACAGGATGTAGAAGGGCGAGATCGCGAGGTAGAGCGACAGCAGCTCGGACTTCGTGCGGCCCGCGTGGGTGCCGGTCGAGCGGCGATCCTCCGGAGCCTGTGCCGGGGCGGTGATCGGCGTCGTGGTGGTCATGTCAGATCAACCCCAGGTGGGAGAGCTGTCGGTCGGCTTCGGCGAGCGCGTCCTTCCACGCCCGGTCCGGGTTCTTGCCGGCACTCCAGATGTTGGTGATCTGGTCGGAGAACGCCGGCCCGACGACGTTGTCGTACGGACTGAGGTAGACCGGCTTGACGCTCTTCGCCGAGGTGGCGAAGACCTCGTTGATGACCTGACCGCCGTAGAACTTGTCCTTCACCTGTGCCCGCCGGTCCTCCAGCGAGGCGATCGCGGAGGGGTAGAGCTGCATCTCGTTCAGCCCGTAGATCAGCTGGTTCTCCGGTGACTGGAGGTACTTGATCACCTTGAACGCGGCCTCGGGGTCGCGGCACGACTTCGGGATGCCGAGGAACGAGCCGCCGCTGTTGCCGGCGCCGCCGGGTGCCCGGCAGACCCGCCACTTGCCGGACGTGCCCGACGCCGCGTCGGTGAGGACCTGGCCCATCCAGACCGCGCCGACGAACGACGCGACCCGGCCGGTGCTCATGGCGGCGTTCCAGTCACTGGTCCAGTCGTTGGTGTTGGAGGTGATCTTGCGGTGGTACGCGTCCACCGCGAGGTCCCAGGGCTGGCGCACCTGCGGCCCGTTGCCGATGAAGTGGTTCTTCTCGTCCATGTAGCGCTTGCCCTGCTGGGCCAGCGCCTGGTTGTAGACCATGTCGACGTTGGGCATCATGTACGTCTTCGGCAGCTTCTTGACCAGGGTCGAGCCGGCCTCGAGGTACTTCTCCCAGGTGGACATCTGTGCGGCCACCTGGTCGGGCTCACTGGGCAGCCCGGCCTTGTCGAACAGGTCGTGCCGGTAGAAGAGCGCCGTGGGCCCGGTGTCCATCGGGAAGCCGACCATCCGGCCGTCGGGGCTGACCCCGCGCTGCCACTTCCAGTCGAGGAACTCCGACTCGACGTCCTTGGCGCCGACGTCGAACAGGTCGACGAACTGGTCGGCGTCGGGGAAGTACGTCGCGACGTCCTCGTTCAGGCCGACGATGTCGGGGATGTAGGCCTTGCCGGCCAGGCTGGTGAGGAACTTCGACTTGAAGTCGCCGCCGATCTTCTGCGCGGTCAGCTTGACGCCGGTCGCCTTGGGCGTCTTCGCCAGCAGTGTGTCGCTGATCGAACGGTTCCAGTACCAGAGGCTCAGGGTGCCTTCGGGAGTGAGGTAGGAACCCCGGGTGCCACAACCTGAGGTGCCGAGAAGTGCGGTGCCAAGGAGTCCAGAGGCCGCCGCGAGAAACGTGCGTCGGTTGGGCGCCATGTTCACCTCGTTTCGTGAGACGAGCATCGATGAGAACAGGCGCCTGCGGAGTCGACGACGAGGCCGCGCACGCCCGGCTTGCTTCGACGGCGCGCAGGGGTTTCGTCGAAGCGTTTCCGCAGCGTATGGCCTAGGTGGAGCGGGTGGAAGACGCTTTCCGATTCCGGACTTTGTTCGGAATGCCGAACGCTTGACGTTATGCCGAACGTCGAGGTGGAAGCTCACTCTGCGCGTACCGGCCCACGCGGTACGTCGCCACGGCGTCCACGACGGCGCCGACTCCGCCGCCGAGGAGCGGGATCCGCCGGCCCACGGTGAGGCTGAGCCGCTTGCCGCCGACCTGGGCGGCGAGGATCGCGCCGAGCTCGGTCGCCACCCGGTGGTCGAGCTCCGCGTCGTGCACCGGAGCGGTCGCGATCGCCAGCGGAGTGGACGGAAGCGAGCCCTTGCGGACGAGTTCGGTCACCGCCTCGTCGCCGAGCAGGCAGGCGGTGACCGCCGTCCGGATGCGGGGGTCGCTGAGGTCGTACCCGCGCAGGTGGGCGATCGCCGCGACCATCCTGGCCTGGAGTGCGGCGAGTCCGGTGATGTTGGCCGGCAGGGCGAGCGGAAGGATCGCGAACCCGCCGAGGCTGGTCACGAACCCCTGTGCGCCGGCCAGCCGGACGTGCTGCTCGACCACCTCGTCGGCGGCCCTGGTGTGGTCGCCCTCGGCGCGGGCCAGGTGCCGGTCGGCGACCGCCAGCGCACCGGGGAACCGGCCGCGGCCGTCGATGGCGGCGTCCAGGACGTTGCGGAACAGTCCCGCCGCGGCCCGAGGTGTCACCTGGCGGGCCATCGGCCCCAGGCTGCGCGCGACCATCTTTCCTACGGCCATGGTCCACCTGTCCATTCGACGAGAGATCTGTAGGAGATCTGTACGGATCCGATCGACGGGAGCGCTGGCCGGTGAGCCCCTGGCCGGCTCCGTCCTGGACGAGCGATCTGACGAAACGATACGTCCTGATGCCGGGTTCCGCGCGGCTGGTCGGATCTCGCCCCCTTCCGTCCCCGTGCGACGGGCTCGCGACCGCGCCCGGCGGGGGCCTGGACGGAACCCCGAGCCGACGTCGCCCGAGCGGGCAGCCGCCGGCTTGGGCAGGATGGGTGCGTGCCCACCGATCTGCCGCCCTCCCGTTGGGAGTTCCCCACACCCGACCTCGCCGGTGACGAGGACCTCGTGGGTCAGGGCGCCGACCTGGACCCGGCGACGATCCTCGCCGCGTACCGCAAGGGGATCTTCCCGATGCCGGTCCGGCGCTCGGCGCCGACCGCATGGTGGTCGCCGGCCCAGCGGGGCATCCTCCCGGTGACCGGCCTGCGGGTGTCGCGGTCGCTGCGGCAGTCGTGCGCGCGGTTCACCGTCCGGGTGGACACGGTGTTTCCCGACGTCATCGAGGCCTGCGCCGACCCCGGTCGGCCGGGCGGCTGGATCACCCCGGAGATCACCGCCGCGTACGTCCGGCTGCACGAGCTCGGCTGGGCGCACTCGGTGGAGGCGTGGACTCCCGAGGGCCAGCTCGCCGGGGGGTTGTACGGACTGGTGATCGGCGGGTTGTTCGCGGGCGAGTCGATGTTCCACCGGGTCCGGGACGCCTCGAAGGTCGCCCTGGTCGGCCTGGTCGACCTCCTCGCCAAGGAGCCGGACCCCGAGCTGCGCCTGCTCGACCTGCAGTGGCGAACGCCGCACCTGGCGTCGCTGGGTGCGATCGAGATCCCGCGCGCGGAGTACCTCGCCCGGCTCGATCAGGCGCTGCGGCTGTCCAGCCCGCCGGCGTTCGGTGGGCGGACCGAGGAGCCGCGGTGGGTGGGAAACGCCCGCGGCAGGTAGGACGGGTCCCGCGGGCGCCGGTCGCCGGACCCGATTCGCACGATCGTCTCGGTGTCGTCGTCGGCATCGTCGTAGGAGCTGTCGTAGGCGTCGTGGGAGTCGGTGTGGCTGTCGTGCGAAGGGAGCTGCGTACCGCGGGCGAGGAGGTCGGACAGCAGGTGCGCGTCTCGCGGCCGCAGCCGGAACGACCCGACGCAGGTGTCGTCCCGCCACAGCGACAGGACGACCAGCCCGTCGGATCCCACCTGCGGGTGCCAGTTGACCCGCAGGGTGCGGTCGTCTCCGCGTACGTCGAGGAAGACCTCGCCGTGAACCGGCAGCGGGGTGACGTCGGACATGCGTCGATCATGCCGCGATTTCTCCGCCTCGCATACCCCGGGACGGTTCCACGGGCACAGATCGACTGGTCCGGAACCTGCCACCCGGGGCAGGATGTGGGCATGCCCGAGTTGCCCGAGGTGGAGGCGCTGGCCGAGTTCCTGCGCGAGGAGGCCGTCGGCCGCACGGTGACGCGCGTGGACGCGGTGGCGATCAGCGCGCTCAAGACGTTCCAGCCGCCCATCACCGACCTCGCCGGCCGGACGATCGCGGCGGTCGGCAGGTACGGCAAGTTCCTGGACCTCACCATGCGCGCGCAGGGGAGCACGGAGGGCAGTGCCGAGGTTGCCGGCGACCTGCACCTGATCGTCCACCTGGCCCGGGCCGGCTGGCTGCGGTGGAGCACCTCGCTGGCGGAAAAGCCGCCGCGTCCGGGCAAGGGCCCGCTGGCGGTACGCGTGCACCTCGGCGACGGCATGGGGTTCGACCTCACCGAGGCCGGCACCCAGAAGCGACTGGCGACCTACGTCGTCACCGACCCCGCACTCGTACCCGGCGTCTCCCGCCTCGGCCCGGACCCGCTGGCCGACGAGTTCACCGAGCAGGCCCTGGGCGACGTCCTCAAGGCCGCCGGTCGGGCCCAGCTCAAGGGCATCCTGACCGACCAGGCGCGCATCGCCGGCATCGGCAACGCCTATTCGGACGAGATCCTGCACGCCGCGCGGCTCTCGCCGTTCAAGCCGGCGAACGGCCTCTCCGGCGCCGAGACCGCCACGTTGTACGCCGCGGTTCGTTCGGTGCTCACCGATGCCGCGGTCCGTGCGCGGGGGCTGGCCGCCAAGGACCTCAAGGCGGAGAAGAAGACCAACCTCGCGGTGCACGGGCGTACCGGGCAGCCGTGCCCGGTGTGCGGCGACACGGTGCGCGAGGTGTCGTTCGCCGACTCGAGCCTGCAGTACTGCCCCACCTGCCAGACCGGCGGCAAGCCGCTCGCGGACCGTAGGTTGTCCCGCCTGCTGAAGTAGTTCGCGGTCGACTCCCGTCTCCGGGAGTGCCGACGCCGGTACCCACGCCAGGCGCAACGACAGTCTCAACATGTGTCCGAGCCGTCCGTGAATCCGTACGGACGGCGCCGCCGCGGGACCCGTGGGCAGTGCCGCACACGAAGGCAGCCTAGGGTGACCAGGCAGAAGAGGCCGCCTGGCAGTCGACGCAGCAATGCACTCGACGTGGTGCCGGCGGCCTCCCACCTCACCACACACTTCGGAGGACCAGCGGTGCGCCACGCCGCACCCCAGCGGGGGAACCTGGGTTCGGCCATGGTCGCGCTGACCGCGGCCCGACTGGCGTCCGTGGTCGCGCAGTTCCTGGCCGGTGTGGTCGCGGCCCGACTGCTCGACCCGGCCGCGCTCGGCGTCTCCGGGGTCGGCCTCACTCTCGGCTGGGCGATCGCCATTGTCGCCAACGGCGGCCTGAACATCTCCGCCGTCTACTTCCTCGGCCGCCGTCCCGGCGAGCAGCGAGCCGTCGTCGGTGCCGTCCTCGGGCTCACCCTGGGGGCGCTCGTGGTCGGTGCGGTGCTCACCGCCGGAGCCGGCGTCGTCGTCGGCCCGCTCGTGGTGGGCCGGCAGGTGCCGCTGCTGATCGGCGCCGCCGCGGTGATCGCGCTGGCCACGGTGGGGTACGAGGTGGTCGGTGCGCTGCTGCTCGGCCTGCATCGCCGCGGGGCGTACGTCTTTGCCGACGTGGCCCGCAGTGCCGCGACGTTCGGGTGCACGGTGCTCATCCTCGCCGTGGTCAGCCGGACCGCGGAGGGCTACGTCCTCGCGACCGGGCTCGGCATCGCCGTACCCGCGCTCGTCGCCCTGGTCGTGTTGCGCCGCGCGACCGGGTCGATCCGGCCGAGGTTCGACCGGGAGTTCTCCCGGGACGCGATGCGGCTCGGCCTGGCGGGGCAGCTCGGCAACGTGCTGACGTTCCTCAACCTGCGGCTGGACCTGTTGTTGGTGCCGGCGTTGCTCCGGCTCGACCTCGCCGGCGTCTACTTCGTCGCCACCCGGGTCGCGGAGGTCGTCGGCCAGCCGTCGACGGCCGCGTCGTCGATGCTGTTCCCGCACGTCTCCGCCCAGACCGACCCGCGGGACACCGCGACCACGGAACGCACCTCGCGGATCACCCTGCTGACCACGCTGGCGGCTGTCGTCGTCCTCGCGGCGGTGGCGCCGCTGGTGCTCGGGCTGTTCTTCGGCCCGACGTACCGCCGGGGCACCACGGCACTGCTCCTCCTGCTCGCCTCGATGCTGCCGCTCGCGCTGGCCCGGATCCTCGCCGCCGACCTGAAGGGACGCGGACGGCCGGGCCTGGTGTCGGTGGGTACCGGCGTGGGCGCGATCCTCACGGTGGCTGCCGACCTGGCCCTGATCCCGCTGCTCGGCATCGAGGGCGCGGCGCTGGCGTCGGTGATCGCCTACGCCGGGACGGCCGGGGTCCTGCTCGGCTGCTACCGCCAGGTGACCGGCGCCCGACTGCTCGCCCTGATGCCCCGGCCCTCCGACGTCGGTGACGTGGTGCGACTGGTACGCGGGCGGCTGCGCCGGTCCGGTGGCGCGCCGGATTCCACTCCGTCTCCGGACGGGGCGGCGAGCGCGGGATCGGCCGACGGCTCCGGGCCCGGGTCGACGGCCGGGTCGACACCGGAGCGGGAACCGGCGTACACGCCGAGGCACGCGGCGAGGGCCACGCCTGGACCGACGTCGGACGCCGTACCGCACGAGATGCCCCCGGTGGACGTGGCCGAGGAGGCGCGTCGGTCCGGCGCTCACCGAGATCCGGTATGAGGTTCCCCGTGAAACCAGCCCGGGTCGCGCTCGGCTGCTTACTCGCGGTCATGCTCGTGCTGCCCGGGCTGGGGACGCGGATCCTCGCCGAACACCGTTCGAACGCGGTGAACGTCGCCGCCGTCGACTCCTCCGTGGGCAACTGGACCGACGGCCAAGGCACCTCGGGGATGTCCGACGTGCTGAAGCGGGTACGCAGCAGCGGAGTCGGGGCGCTGGTGGTCGGCATGCGGTCGGTGCGCGACTACGTCGAGTCCGGTGACCTCACACCGGTCGACGTACGCCGCGCCGGGCGGGGCGAGATCCCGGCCGCGATGGAACGACCCGGCCAGGCCATCGTCATCCGGGGCCGTCCGTACGACCCGGACGGGACATTCGCGCGGGCCGTCGAGGCACTGACCACCCGCTTCGGTGACCGCGTGAGCACCGCGACCACGCCGGACATGGTGCCCTATCTCCGCGTCGCCGGAGCGCGTGACCTGGACGACGTCCCGGTCGGCTACGACCTGGGCCGGCTGAGGTTGCTGTGGCAGGCCGGGTTCCACGTGGTGCTGGCGCTGCCCGCCCGGGTGACGTCCGGCCGGACCTGGCTGGAGGCCGAACTCGACCAGGCGGCGTCGATGGCGGGAAGCCGGACGGTTCTCGCGCTCGGTCCACTGCCCTTCGCGGGCGGAAGCGTTGCCGACCTGAACGGGTTCACCGAGTTCCTGCGTTCGCGCGACTTCGACCTCGCGCTCCCCGACATGTACTCCCCGGCCGGCGACGTGGCGTACGCCAGTCGGCTGCCCGGCCGGCTGATCCGCACCCACGTCATCTCCGTCACCACCGACTACGACCGGCAGGGCATGGTGGTGCGCGCCCACCGCGCCGAGAAGGAACGCGGTGTCCGGTTGGTAATCCTGCGCGCCTCGGGCACCGATCCGCGGTCGCAGCTGCCGCTGTCCACCGTCCTGGACCTCGTCCCGCCGCTGACCCGCGACTTTCCCGTCGGGCTGCACCTCGGCACGCCCGAGGCGCTGGCCGCCGTGGAACCCGAGCTGTGGGCACGGGCGCTGGTTCTCGCCGGCGGGCTGGTGCTGCTCGCGATGGCCGCGTTCTGGTGGCTCGGCTCGATGGCGCGGCGCCGGATGGCCGCGACGATCACCGCCGCCGGAGTCGCGCTGACCGGGGTCGCCGGGCTCGCGGCCCTGGTCACCGACCGGCTGCTGCCCTGGCAACTCGTGACGTTCGTGGTCGGGTCCGCCGGCGCGGTCCTGTCCGTCCTGGCGGCGATGAGGTCGGCGGCCGGTCCGGTCCGGCTGGTGGAGTTGACAGGGTTGGCGGGGTGGGGGGAGTCGCCGAGAGGGGCTCGGCGTGAGGGCTGGGGCCGGGCGCTCTCGGCGTACGCCCTCGGGGTGTGGGTCGCGGTGACCACCGGAGTCGTGGTCGCCGCCTTCGGCGCCCGGAGCCTTTCCATGGTCGGCCTGGCGCCGTTCATCGGGGTGAAGGCGCTGCTGGTGGGCCCGCCGGTGCTGGTCGCGGTGTATGCGCTGCTGCTGTACGCCCGTAGGCGCCGAGCCTCTCTGCACGGTGCCGGCGCGGGTGCACCGGCACCGCCGTGGGGAAGGCGGCTGACCCGGGCGATCCGGGCGGTGCGGCCGCGGCACATCCTCGTCACCGCGGTGGCGCTCGCCCTGATCGGTTACCTGCTGCTGCGTTCGGGCAACTCCGGTGCCGCGCCCGGCTTCGAACTCTCGCTCCGTGACACCCTCGACGAGGCGTTGTACATCCGGCCGCGGTTCAAGGAGGCGTTCCTCGGGCTGCCTGCGCTGGTGGTCGCGCTGCTGCTGACGGCGCGCGGCGGCCGGTTCGGTGTCGGCTGGGTGGCGGCGGTGGTCGCCGCGGTCGGTACGGCCAGCACGGTGGACACGTTCGGTCACTTCCACACGCCGGTGGCGGCGGCCCTGCTGCGCACGGTGTACGCCTGCGCGTGCGGGCTCGTGCTCGGCGCCCTCGCGGCGGCGGTACTCGCCTGGCTTACCGCCCGGCCGAGGTCGGGCGGTAAGCGGTCGAAGTCGGGGGCGAGGCGGGCCGGCCAGTCGAGGCGATCGGGGCAGTCGGGGCAGTCGGGTGCACGCGTTGCGCCCACGAGGCAGGAGGACGTACGCGGATGAGAATCGCGCTGCTCGGTTACTTCGGGTTCGGCAACGCGGGGGACGAGGCGATCCTCGCGGCCGAGATCGCGGCGCTGCGGTCGGCGTTCGCGGCGGAGTCCCTGGCGGGGGTATCCGCTGCGACCTCGACGGGAGAAGCCGAGCCCACGTTCGTGGTGATCTCCGGCGACCCGGACCACACCCGGCGCACGCACGGGGTGGACGCGGTGTCGCGCACCGACGTCCGGGCCGTGCTGGCCGCCCTGCGCGGAAGCGCCGCGCTGGTCGCCGGTGGCGGCAGCCTGCTCCAGGACGTCACCAGCGCCCGGCCGGTCGCGTTCTACGCCGGCACCATGTTGGCCGCGCGGGCGGTGGGTACGCCGGTGTTCGTGTACGCGCAGGGACTTGGTCCGGTGCGGCGGCCGGTCAACCGCGCCCTGACCGGGGCCGCGCTGCGGGCGTCGCGGTACGTCGCGTTGCGAGACGCCGCCTCGGTGGCGCTGGCCGAACGGCTCGGCGTCCGGGACGTCGACCTCGTACCCGACCCGGTTCTCGGTGTCGACCTGTCGGCGGGTCACGTGCCCTCGCTCGGCGGCGAGCGGCCCCGGCTGGCGGTCGCACTCCGGCCGTGGGCGGGCTCGGAGCACTGGTTGCCCGCGGTGCGTTCGGCGCTGGCCGAACTCGCGGCCGACGCCGACGTCGTACTCGTGCCGTTCCACGCCGGCCAGGACGCCGACCTGGCCCGTGACCTGGCCCGCGACCTCGGCGACGGTGCCGAGGTGGCCGACGCCGGGCCCGCCGGCGACGAGCACCAGGCCGCGCTGGACGCGGTGGCCGGCGCCACCGCCGTACTCGGCATGCGGCTGCACGCGCTGATCGCGGCCGCCGGAGCCGGCCGGCCGTTCGTGGCGTTGTCGTACGACCCGAAGGTGACGGCGTTCGCCGACCGGGTGGGCCAACCCGTGGCCGCCACGCTGCCGGGTCCCGCCGACGGCGCCGCGGACCGGGACGAGTTGCGGCAGAACGTGGTGGCGGCCGTACGCAAGGCGCTCCAGGGGCCGGACCAGTCCTACCTCGACCGGCTCGCCGTCCTGCGCGCCGACGCCACCCGCCCCGCGACCACGATCGCCCGATCCCTCCTCGGCCACTGACGTCGCGAGGTCCTGCGGCCGGCCGTATGTCCGCTTCGTACATGTTTGGATACTCGGCGAGTAGCTGACACGGCTGGTCTCCCGCATCGTGGAGAAACGCTCGAACGCCCGATAACGGATGACCCGCGTTCGGACATCGTGGCCCCCACCGGCAGGCATTAGGGGGTCATGGACGCCTATCGTGACTACTACGGGCAAGTAGCCGAGAACAGTAGGGTCATGACAGAACCGAACGAACCGACTACACCGCTGGCGCGGATGCGGTTCTCCTGGCAGCGGGGCGGCAACGTCTCCGATGCGCCGGAGGCGACGGACGACGCCTCGGTCGACGAGGCGTCGCCCGGCGAGGACGCCGCCGAGCAGGCTGCCGTCGAGCCGGAATCCGCCGAGCGGGCTGCCGCCCAGGACGCCGACGACCTCCGTGCTTCCGGTAGGCCGAAATCGGCCCCGGCGTCGCGACCCGAGCGTGCTCCCACGCCAGAGCCGGGGCAGTCGGCCCAGCCGGTCCAGGAGCGCCAGTCGGGCGAGGAGCCCCGGCCGGACCAGGAGCCCCAGCCGGCGCGGGAAGCTCAGCCGACCTCGGATCTGCCGGAGACCGCTGGCTCTTCCCCGGCACGCTCGTCCGCGGCGCCGCCGGCCGGGCCGAACGAACCGACCACGCCTACCAACGGCCACGCCGTCACCGGTGACTCCGGTCCGGCGGTGTCCAGGCGGGTGAGGGAGGAGGCCCGCAACCGGCGGGACGAGTCGCGGTCGGAGCCACCTGAGCCTGACGTCGACGACCCGGCCTGGGCCGCCACTGACCTCGGCGAACTCGACGACGCGCCTGCCAAGCCCGAAAGCAGACGCCAGCGCAAGCACCGCGAACGCCAGGAGCGGAAGAGCCGGGCCGCCCAGGCCAAGGCCGCCCAGAAGAACGCCCAGAAGAACGCCCAGAAGAACGCCCAGAAGCCCGCGCGGACCAGGTCCGCACCGGCACCCGTCCCGACCGCCTCGAAGCGGAGCCGGCGAAACCGCGGCGACTTCGACGTGCCGGCACCCGGAGGCCGCTTCTCCGGTGGCCGCGCCGCTCACGCCGGGCTGCGGGTCGCGCTCGTCGTCACCGCCTGTCTGATGGCCCTCGGCGTCGTCGCGTACGCCGCGTTCGCGCTCGGGATCTCCACCGGACGGGACAACAACCCCCGGCTGAGCGGGGCCGACCTCGCTCGTTACCGCCTCACCGCGTTCCCGACCGCCGAGGCAGGCCAGTTCGCCGCCGACTACGCGCGGCTCTGCTTCACCCACGACCCCACGCCGGGCGCCAACGACGCGCGCGAGCGACAACTGGCGCGATATGTCTCGAGCGGCACCGACCCCCGCTGCGGATGGAACGGCGAGGGTTCCCAGAGCGTCGCCGACTCGACGTGGACCGGTGACTCCGAGCCCATCGACGTACCCGGCCTGCAGGGCAACGCCAGGATGATGACCGTACGAGTGCTGACCGAGTCCGGCAGCAGCCGGATCGTCACCGTCCCCGTCTACGTCGCCGACCTGGCCAACGCCAACGGCATGCGGATCGTCGGCGACATCGGCGAGATGCCCCAGCCCAACCTCGCGGCCGCCCCGGAGGTCAAGCCGCCGTCGGCGACGGACTCCCGGCTGAGCGAGGCGCTCACCCAGGGACAGTTCTTCGAGCAGTTCTTCACCGCGTGGGGCGCGTCCGACGGGCCGGCGCTGCAGCGGTTGGTGACGCCGAACGCCACCGCTCGCACCAGGGCCGGCCTCAACCGCGTCCTGGTCTCGCCGACCATCCAGGAAGCCAGGGTGTTCCTGCCGAAGGGCGCCGATCCGTCCACGCCGTACGAATGGAAGACCGGGCAGACCACGCAGGCCTGGGTGTGGGTGGTCTGGCAGACGCCGGGTGAGGGATCCAAGGCGACCGAGACCCGCGCCTACCGGCTCCAGTTGGAGAAGACCACGCAGGCGAGCAGCCCGACCCAGGAATGGGCGGTGCGCGACATCCAGGGAGGTATCCCCGACGTCAAGGGTGGATAGACGTGTTCGCGCGCGCTCGGGTGGCGAGTTCACTACAGTGCACGCGCCGCGTGTGTCACCCGGGCAGCCAAGGACGACCCAGGTCCACGGAGCGTCAACAACGACGGGCGTCGCAGACGTACGTCACCAAGGAACGAGGGAGGTGAGCCGAGGTGACCGGAATCTGGATTCTCGCGTCGGGGGGTTCCCAGCTCGACGCGCTCTTCGGCCGAATCGAACGATTGCTGGCCGGGGTGGCCATCGGTGCCCTGACCGTGGCCATCATCATCATCGGGTTCAAGATCATGTTCGCGATCCGGCGGGGTGACAACTTCCGCGAGGCGATCCAGAACATGGGCGTGGTGGCGTTCGCCGCGCTGCTGATCGGTGGTGCGTCCGGGATCGCCTCACTGCTGAGCGCGATCGGCCGGCAGATCGGCGGCTGAGCACGGCACGCCGGCAGACAGTCGGGCGTGCCGAGCGGGCTGGAGCAGGCACCAGGTGCCCGTGCCCGCCCACCGCGTCGACGAGTGTCCCGCGAGCGACCCGGAGGAGGTGAGCGATGGCGGACCCACCCGGACAGTACGTCGCGTACGACCACACCGACCTCGAACGTCGGCGCAAGAAGTTGTGGAACCTCGCCGACGGCGTGCCGCTGACCATCCTCGGCGGCATCGACCTGCGTGCCCTGGTGACGGGCGGCATCGCGTTCCTCGGCCTGCTCGGCGGGGTGATGCTGGCCGCGCCGGTGGTGCCCGGGCTGGCGCTGAACGTCTGGACGATCCTCGGCTGCCTCGCCATCGCGGTGACTCTGTACGTACTCTGGCCGAGACGGTGGCGCAACGGCCTGACCACCGAACAGAACATCCTGGTCGCGGTCGACTACCTCTTCCTGCAGCCGCGCCGCATCCACGGACTCGCCGAGGACGTCGAGCCGGAGATCGTGCACTGGCGGGTCATCCTGTGGCGGCCGGTGCACCCACGCTGGCACCAGGCGCTGGCGCGGGCCCGGGCGCAACGCTCTGAGCGGTTGCTGCGACCGTGCCCCGCCGACCCGTACGACCCGTACTACCAGCACGACCCGTACGACCCGTACGACGAGGAACCGGACCCGTCCGCGTCGTCGACCGTTTCCGATCCGGCAACCGACGCGGTATCCAGACCCGGTATCCGACCCGGCATCCGACCCAGTCCGTGAGTAGGGGTCACCGACGATGAATCCGCTCTACTACCTCCTTCCTCTCCTCGCGCTCGCCGTCGTCGGCCTCGGCGCGGTGGCCATCTTCGTGTTCAACGTCGGCGGGGGTGACGAGGACGCGGCGCGGAAGAAGCCGAAGGAGCCGCGTGCGGAGCGGGAACGCCTCCCCTACCGCTACGGCGACGACGTCATCTTCGTCTGGGGCCGCTCGGTCTGGACGGGGTTCTTCGTCGACACCACCACCGACGAGCACATCTCCAGTGACGAGCTCGTACCCGAGGCGCTGAAGCTGCCCAACCTGATGCACCAGCTCGGCCGGGAGTTCCACCGCCCGCAGTTCCAGGTGATGCTGGTCCCGCGCCGCCCCGACCTCACCGGCTGGGCGCTGGACCTGGTCGAACGCTCCTGGCGGCCGACCGACAACTACCGAAGGCTGATCCGCCGCGAGGCGGCCCGGGCGACGTCGAACGACCGGCTGGGTTCGCAGTACGACGTGGTCTTCCTGATGCGGATCGGTCAGCTCGGCGACGGCCGCGGCTCGGCCTCGGCGGCGGTGGCCGCGATCGCCGACCAGGCCACCGGCGTGCACGACGAGTACTTCGACCCGAACGTCGTCGCCGAGTGGCACGAACGTGCCGACGAGGTGTACGCGGTCGCGGTCGACGCCGGGGTGGCCACCCAGCCGCTGATGCGCCGCGACCTGGTCCGCATCGTCCGTACCTGCCTGTTCGGGCATCTGCCGATCCCCGAGGACGGCGCGATCGACCGGCGACCTTGGGGTGCGCACGAGTTCGAGCTGGCCGCCGACTTCCGGGCGCCCAACCACAAGAGCCGGCTCGAGGTGAGCGTCATCGACGACGACACCGGCGAGGACCGCAAGACCTACCTCACCACCCTGGTCGCCACCGGCTGGCCGGACGCCATCCGGTTCGCGAAGAACCGCGCGTGGGGGCGGACCCTGAAGCGGCTGGACTTCCCGGTGGTGGTTTCCTGGCGCGGCGTGCTGCTGCCGCCGGAGGAGTTCCGTGAGCGCGGCAAGAAGATCCGGGACAACCTCGAGGACGAGGCGCGCGACATGGACCGCGCCAGTGCCCGGATCGACTCCCTGCTGGTGGAGCAGGTCGAACGCGCCAACCACCTCGTCGACGAGCAGGACAGCCGGCCGTTCCCCGGCATGGAGTCCCAGCTGCTGCTCACCATCGCCGCGTCCACGCCGGAGGAGCTGGAGAACCGCCGCAAGCGGATCGAGCGGCTGTTCGCCAAGACGCTGGACGCGACGGTGCTGCGACCCAAGCGACTGCAGTACCGCCTGCTCTACAACATGCTGCCCGGCGACGGCGACCGTTCGCCGGTGGGCCGGATCGCGCCGTTCCGCCGGCTGCAGGAGCTGGACCAGCTCGGCGTCGCCCTGCTCACCACCGCCACCCACGTCGGCGACCGTGCGGTCGTCGGCCGGGACGGGATCGCCAAGGGCTGGGAGGGGATGCTGGTCGGCCGTACCCGTGACGGCCACAACCCCGTGCACTACTCCGCCCACTCCGCGATCGCCCGGGAGAACGGCGCCGGGGTCGTCCTGGTCGGCGCGTCCGGCGGCGGGAAGACGACGCTGGCGCTGAAGGTCTTCCACTACGAGTCCGAGGCCGGCGTCCGGTGCGTGTTCATCGACCCGAAGATCGACGCGGCCCGGATGGCGTACTTCCTGGCGTTCGGCTCGCAGGTGCTCGACCCGGAGTTCATGCGGCACGCCGGCGAGGGGTGTCTGGGCCGCCCGGGGTGCCCGTTCCAGCCGATCAACGAGGAGTACTGGCGGGACACCGAGATCATCGACCCGCTGCGCGGACGGGCCGGCAACCTCGACCCGCTGCTCACCGCGTCGACGGTCACCGAGGGCCGGATGCACGCCCAGGCGATGCTGGAGATCTTCCTCGGCGAGGTCGCGTGGAGCCGGATCAGCGGGTACGTCGTGGAGGCGTTCTCGCGGACGCTCAACGAGTACGACCGGGAGGTGGCCGCCTACCGCGCCGCGCACCCTGGTGCCGCCCGGACCGAGGTCGAGCGCGCGGTGCCCCGGCCGACCACGTGGAACGTCCTGCAGTTGGTCGTCGACGAGTTCGACCGGGTGAAGGACGCGGGCGTGGCCGACACGGAGGTACGCGACCTGCGGTTCGCGGCCGCGGTGCTGGAGGACCTGCGCAAGAACCCCTACGCCCGGGTCGCGTTCGCCCGCGAGGCCAGCGCCGTGGTCGACGACAGCGGCAAGCGGCGCACGATCATCACCCTGCGCGGCCTGCCCCGGGCGCACGGCAACAGCTCCTCGGCCAACATCGCCCGCGGCATCATCTACCTCGTCACCCGGCTCGGTTTCCAGATGCTGGAGGAGACGACCGAACGCCACCCGGTCAAGGGCTGGCGGCCGCAGCTGCTGTTCGTGGACGAGGCGTACAGCGTGGCGAGCACCGGCGAGGGCCGGGACCTGATCAGCTTCGTGCTGAAGCAGGGCCGCGCCTTCAACATCGGGATCGTGCTCATCACCCAACAGGCGGGCGACCTGGCCCGGATCGAGTCCGAGGACCTGGACGCCAAGGCCGCCGGGACGAACCAGATCCACACCGTGTTCGCGTTCCGGCACCACTCCGACGCCGACGCGGCGCAGACGCTCCCGCTGCTGAACCGAGCGCCGGCGGAGCGGTCGATGATCGAGACGCTGAAGTCGATGCGGGACGGCGAGTGCGTGATGCGCGACGTGGACGCGGAGTTGGCGAGCGTCGAGGTGGACCGGGCGTTCTTCGAGTTCGCCGCGGCGATCCAGTCCAACCCGCACCTGGAGGCGCGGTTCAAGGCGATCGACCCCTCGCCCGACGTGGACGAGTGGCGCTGGGTGGACGAGGCGTCGGTGCTGGTGGACGAGGCCGCGGCCGCGTCGACCCGGCATGTGGTCGGCCCGGGCGACGACGACCCGGCCGAGGAGGAGGAGTTCCTCACCGACCTGAGCCGGGTCGACTCCTAGGACTCCGCCCCGGACCCGGGCTCACGCTCGAGGGGCGCGGTCCGAGAGCGCCGGACCGGGTCCCGTGCCGGTCGGGGTTCAGCGCCCGGGACGGGCGAGCTGACGGCGTTCGGCGCGGCGGACCCGGGCGAGTTCGGGGTCCAGGACGGGTACGGCCGCCAGGAGTGCGCGGGTGTACTCGTGCCGCGGGTCCTCGTACAACACCTCGGCGTCGGCGAGTTCGACCACCTCGCCTCGGCGCATCACCGCCACCCGGTCGCTGACCTGGCGAACGACGGCGAGGTCGTGGCTGACGAACACCACCGCGAAGCCGTACTCCGCCCGTAGTTCGTCGATCAGCTCCAGCACCTGCGCCTGCGTCGTCACGTCCAGCGCCGACACCGGCTCGTCGCAGACCAGCACCGAGGGACGACCGCCGAGGGCCCGGGCGATCCCGATCCGCTGCCGCTGGCCGCCGGAGAACTCGTGCGGGTAGTCACCGGCCCGGTGCGGGTCCAGGCCCACCCGGGTGAGCAGGTCCGCGACCGTCGCGCCGATCTCCGACCGCCGGGCGCCCCGGACCCGCAGCGGCTCGGCGATGCTGTCGCCGACCGTATGCCTGGGATTGAGTGAGGACGCCGGGTCCTGGAACACCATCGCCACCTCGCGGCGCCGCTCGCGCAGCCGCCGTCCGGACAGCTTCGCCAGGTCGGTGCCGCCCAGCAGTACGTCACCGGCGGACGGCCGCAGCAGGCCGACCATCATCCGGGCCAGCGTCGTCTTTCCGCTGCCGCTCTCCCCGACCACGCCGAGCACCTCGCCGCGCCGCAGGTCCAGGTCGACTCCCGCGACGGCGTGCACGACTTCCCGCCGCCCGGCCCGGCCGCGCCGACCGGGGAAGTCGCGGTGCACGCCGCGCAGCGTCATCACCACGTCGTCAGCGGCGTCGCGTTCGCCCTCGCCCGCCGTAACCCTCGAGGCCCCGGCGCTCTCCCCGCTTTCCCCGCTCTCCGTGGATCCCGCCCGCGCGCGGTCCGGTGCCACGTCCACCCGGGGCACGGCCGCCAGCAGCCGACGCGTGTACGCCGCGGAGGGCGCGCCCAGCACCCGCGCCGTGGGCCCGCGTTCGACCTCCCGACCGGCGCTCATCACCAGCACGTCGTCGACGCTGCCGGCCACCACGCCGAGGTCGTGCGTCACCAGGATCAGCGCCATCCCGGTGTCGGCCCGTAGCTCGGCCAGCAGGTCGAGGATCTGCGCCTGGACGGTGACGTCGAGCGCGGTGGTGGGTTCGTCGGCGACCAGCACCCGCGGCTCGCAGGCCAGCGCCATCGCGATCAGCGCCCGTTGCCGCATACCGCCGGAGAGTTCGTGCGGGTACGCGTCCACCCGGCGGTGCGGGTCGGGGATGTGCACCCGGTCGAGCACCTCGACGGCGCGCTCGCGGGCGGCCCGCCGGCCGGCGCCGGTGTGCAGCCGGTAGACCTCGCCGATCTGGTCCCCGACGCGGTAGTACGGGTCGAACGCTGACAGCGGGTCCTGGAAGATCATCGCGACCTCCGCGCCCCGCATCCGGCGTACCTTCTCCTCCGGCGCGGAAAGGACCGGGACGCCGGCGACCTCGACCTCACCCGACACCTGCGCGTCGGTGCCCCGGTGCAGCCCGAGCAGCGTCAGCGCGGTGACGGTCTTCCCCGAGCCGGACTCGCCGACCAGGCCGAGCCCGCCGCCGGGCGGCAGGTCGAACGACAGCCCGTCGACGGCGAGCGGAGCACCGGCCGCGGTCGCGCCGGGAAATCCGATCCGCAGGTCGCGTACGGACACCACCGGCCGTAGGAGGTCGTCGTTGTCGGTCATGCGCCCCTCCGGCCCAGCCGGTCCTCGCCCAGGCTGACCCGCGGGTCGGCCACCGCGTACAACAGGTCGGCGACCGCGTTGGCCAGCACGATGAAGAAGCCGGACAGCAGGGTGAGCCCCACCACCACCGGCAGGTCGACCACCCGCACCGAGTCGACCAGCAGCTGGCCGAGCCCGGGCAGTCCGAACACGCTCTCGGTGATCGCCGCACCGCCGAGCAGGGCGCCGAGGTCGAGCGCGACCAGCGTCACCAGCGGGGTGAGCGCGCTGCGCAGGGCGTGCCGGCCCACGATCGAGCGTTCGGTCAGGCCGTACGCCCGGCCGGTGCGGATGTGGTCCTCGGCCAGCGTCTCCAGGATCGCGGTGCGGGTGATCCGGGTGTAGACGGCGGCCTGGACGATCGCCAGCGTCACCCACGGCAGCACCAGGTTGGTCACCCAGGCCGCCGGGTCCTCGTGCAGCGGGACGTACGACGGGAACGGCAGCCAGCGCAGGTACGCGCACACCAGCATCAGCAGCAGGATGCCCACCAGGAACGTCGGCGCGGACATCCCGGCGAGGGTGGTCACCGTCACCAGCCGGTCGGCGGTGCGGCCCCGGCGCAGCGCGGACACCACGCCCGCGGCGACGCCGACGACCAGCCAGATCACCAGCGAGCCGAGGGTGAGCGACAGCGTCACCGGCAGCCGGTCGAACAGCAGCGCCAGCACGGGCTCGTCGGTCTGGAACGAGTAGCCCAGGCAGGGTGCCGGGCAGTGGTCGACGGTGGGTCCGGCGCTGAAGTCGCGGCCGACCAGCAGGCCCTGCAGGAAGTGCCAGTACTGCACCCAGATCGGCTGGTCGACGCCCATCTGGGCCTCGACGACCTTCAGGTGGTCCGGGGTACATCCCTTGCCGCAGGCCAGCAGTGCCGGGTTGCCCGGCGTGAGGTAGAAGATCGTGTAGACCACGGCGGACAGGACGAGCAGCACCACCAGGGCGCCCGCCAGCCGGCGCAGCAGGTAACCGGTCACGAGGCCCGCCCCCGTCCCCGTCCCTGCACCCGTGCCCTGGCCCGCGGGTCGAGCGCCGTCCGCAGGCCGTCGCCGGCGAGGGTGAACGCCAGCACGGTGACGAACAACAGTGCGGCCGGGATCAGCACGTACGTCGGGTCGCCGCGAAACCACGTCGTCGCCGTGGACAGCATCTGCCCCCACGACGACGTCGGCGGGCGTACGCCGATGCCGAGGAACGACAGCGCCGCCTCGGCCACGACGTTGCCGGGCAGCAGCAGTGCGGCGTACGTCAGTACCGGAGCGGCCAGCCCGGGCAGGATCTCCCGGCGCGCCACCCGCACCGGGTGCACCCCGGCCAGCCGGGCGGCCGCGACGTAGTCGGTCTCCCGCAGCGTCAGCGTCTGGCCGCGCACGATCCGGGCCACCCCGGCCCAGCCGAGGACGCCGAGCACGACCACCAGCAGCACCGGACGCGGGAACGACGACGGCACGATCGCCAGCAGCGCGATGGAGAACACCAGCCCGGGGAAGGCCAGGATCAGGTCGATGAACCGGCCGAGCAGGCTGTCCAGCAGCCGTCCGCCCACGCCCGCGGCCAGCCCGACCGTGACGCCGATCAGCACCTGCAGCACGGTTGCGCCGATCGCCACACCGAGGGAGACCCGGGCGCCGTAGACGACCCGGGCGAACAGGTCGCGTCCGGTGGTGGGCTCCACGCCGAGCCAGTGGTCGGCGCTGATCCCGCCGAACGAGCCGAGCGGTACGCCGCCGCGGCCGGAGTCGATCAGCGCGTCGTGGAACGTCGTCGGGTCCTGCCCCTCCAGGGCGGCCAGCAGCGGCGCGAACACCGCGACCAGGACGAGCAACCCCACCACGGCCGCCGCGACGACCGCGGCCCGGCTCGACGTGAACCGGCGCCAGACGCCCCGGCCGCCGAGCCTGCCGCGCCCGCCGCCGGAGCCCGCGGGCGCCGCCGCCCCCGCGTCCGGTTCGGGACCGGACGCGGGCGGCGGTGTGGAGACGGTGGCGCTCACTTACTGCTCACCGGGCTGCTCACTTCACCGACAGCATCGTGACGTCGTACTTGCCGGTCCAGTCGCTGACGAAGGCGTTCCTGACGTTCTTGCCGTACATCACCAGGTCCTTGGTGGTGTAGAGCGGGACTGTCAACGCCTCCTTGCCCAGCTGGGCGTCGAGCTGGCCGTAGCGCTTCGCCGCCTGCGTCGGGTCGGTGATCTTCGCGATCTCGTCGAACTCCGCGTTCACCTTCGGGTCGTCATACTGCGCGAGGTTGTAATTGCCCTGCGGCGGGATCTGCCGGCCGTCGAAGATCGGCTGCAGGAACGGGAACCCCGACGGCCAGTCCGCGCCCCAGCCGAACAGCATCATCCCGGGCTCCTTCTTCGGGTCCCCGGTCTGCTCGTAGAACGCGTCGGTCTCCAGGCCCTGCGGCTTGACGGTGATGCCGGCCTTCTTCAGTGCGTCCTGGATCGCGGTGGCCGCGCCCGGTCCGGTCCCGTCCTTGGAGTCGGAGACGTAGGTGAGCGGCACGGTGAGGCCGTTCGGGTGACCCGCCTGTGCGAGCAGCTGCTTGGCCTTGGTCGGGTCGCCGGCCTTGCCGGCCGGGAAGTAGTCGTACTTCTGGTAGCCCATCGACTTCTGCGCCGGCAGGAACGTCGTGGCCGGGTCGGCGAGCGCGGTGCCGCCGACGGCGTTGATCACCGACGTACGGCTCACCGCGTAGGAGATCGCCTGCCGGATCTTCGGGTCGTCGAACGGCTTCTGCTTGACGTTGAACGCGATGTAGTACAGGAACGGGAAGTGGCCCTTGGCGACCCGCTTGTCCAGCTCGGGGTCGTTGCCGAGGCGGGCGAGCTCGGACGGGCCGAGGTCGGTGTCGGTGGTGACGGCGTTCGCGTCCTTGCCGGCGCCGGTGAAGATCCGCTGGTTGATCACCGCGGCGTCCAGGCCGGAGGTGATCTCCACCCGGTCCGGGCAGGCGAGGCGGTTCTTGTCCACCGAACGCGACCAGTGCGGGTTGCGGGTGAGTACCAGCTTCTTGTTCTTCTGGTACGACTCCACCTGGTACGGCCCGCTGGACACCGGCTTGTTCTCGTACTTCACGCCGGTGTCCTTGGCCTTCGGCACCGGGGCGAACTGCGTCGCGGTGGCGAGGAACGGGAAGTCGCCCTCCGGCTTGCGCAGGTGGAACACGATCGTCTTCGCGTCCGGGGTCTCGATCGCCTTGATCCCGGCGGGGTCCTTGTAGACGCCCTGGTAGTCGGCGGCGCCGGCCAGCCAGTCGCGGAGGTACGGCGCACCGCCCGGAAGCTCGGGCGCGAACGACCGCTCGATGCCGTACTTCACGTCCTGGGAGGTGATCTTCGACCCGTCGCTGAACTTCAGGTTGTCCCGCAGCGTGTAGGTCCAGGTCTTCGCGTCGTCGCTGGCGACACCGGTGTTGGTGGCGAGGTCGGGGACGACCTTCGCGCCCTCGGCGCCGGCCGCGCGGTTGCGGGTGGTGAGCGTACGGAACAGCAGCGAGGGGATGTTGCCGCCGCCGGAGGTGTAGAGGCGGGCCGGGTCGAGGTGGGTGATGTCCTTCTGGTTCAGGACCGACAGCGTGCCGCCCTGGCACTTCGCGGGATCGAACCTGCCGCCGCTCGCGCTGCCGCCGGCGTTGTCGTCACCGCCGGACGAACCGCACGCGGCGGCGGCGGTGAGAGTGGCCAGGGCGACGCCGACAGCCGCGGCCCGGGTGAGGAGAGGTGGAACGTGACGCATGGAGAGCCCTTCGGAAGGTACCGGAGGCCGGTCGGCTCGGGAGCCGGAGCGGGCGGCCCGGTGAGGACACGAGCACCCGGGACGGCGTGCGGCGGTGTACGGCGGCTGGTGTGACGCCGGCGCGCGACGCCTGCCCCAGGTGCACTGAGGAGGTCGGAGGCTGGAGTCAGCGACACAGCACGTCGGCGACGTCGTGTGCGTGGACGGCCAGCAAGGCGAGCACGTAACGGCGCGCCGGGGACTGGTCCCGGCGGGCGGTGACGCTCACAGATCTCGGCACACTGCACGACACGAACGCAGATCGTACGGTGGTTGCCGATCTTCGCCGGATAGGGGTGCCGGGCGCGCGAGGGTCGGCGTCAGGGCGTGATGAACCGGTCGCGGTAGGCCCGCACCACCGCCTGGGTACGGTCGCGTACCTCCAGCTTGGTGAGCACCGAGGCGACGTGCGTCTTCACCGTCTCCACGCTGACGTAGAGCCGGCGGGCGATCTCGGCGTTGGACAGCCCGTCCGCGACGAGGGTCAGGATCTCCGCCTCCCGGGCGGTGAGCTTGTGGAACCCCGGATGCGCGTCGTGGGCCGCTCCGGCCGACCCGAACATCGCGCGCACCTTCGCCGGGAACAGCAGCGACTCACCGCCGTGCACGGTGCGGATGGCCTGGGTGATCTCCTCACCCGACGACCGCTTGAGCAGGAAGCCGGAGGCGCCGGCCAGCATCGCCCGGGTCACGTAGTCGTCGTCGGCGAACGTCGTGAGCACCAGCACCTTCACCCGGTCGGGCCAGCGGGCGGTGATGGTCCGCGTCGCCTCGATGCCGTCCACCCGGGGCATCCGGATGTCCATCAGGACGACGTTCGGCAGGTGCCGACCGGCCGCCGAGACCGCCTCGGCGCCGTCGCCGGCCTCGCCGACGACGGCGATGTCGGGTTCGGGCGCGAGGATCGCCGCGAGGCCGTGCCGGATCATCGGCTCGTCGTCGGCCACGAGAACGCTGATGTTCGTGCTCATCTGGTCTGCTCCGGTGCCGGTTTGGTGGTCGAGGTCGGTGCCGAGTCGGGTTCGGGGTCTGGTTCGGGTTCGGTGCCGGGTTCGGTGCCGGGGCCGGGGCGGGCGCCGGGACGGGTGCGGGCCGCGGCTCCGGGGAGTTCGGCGTGCAGCCGCCACCACCCCGCGGCATCGTGGTCGGGTCCGACGGCGAGGGTGCCGCCGAGCAGGCTCACGCGTTCCCGGATGCCGACCAGGCCGCGCCCGCCGTCCCGGCGCCCGCGGCCGGCCGAGCCGACCCGGTTGGCCACCTCGATCCTCAGCCGGTCCCCGGCGAGGGTGAGCGTGAGTTCGGTGGGGTCGTCGGTGCCGTGGCGGGCGGCGTTGGTCAGCGCCTCGGCGACGATGCGGTAGCCCTCGCGGCTCACCGGCTCCGGTACCGAGCCGACCGCCGCGGGTACGCTCCCGTCGATCCGCCGCCCGGCCGACCGCAGCCGCTCCAGCAGCGTGTCCAGGTCGGCGAGGGTACGGGCGTCGGTGTCCCCTCCGCCGGACCTGGTGTCCGGGCCGGAACCGCCGTCGGATCCGTGGTCGGGGTCGGTCCCGGCGCGCAGGACGCGCAGTGCCTCGTCGAGGTCGGTGAGCGCGGACCGCGCGACCCCGGCGATGTCCTCGCAGTACGCCCGTACCGCGCTCTCCTCCGGCGTACGTACGGCGGCAGTGGCCAGCACCGAGATGATGCTCAGGTTGTGGCCCACCGAGTCGTGCAGGTCGCGGGCGACCCGGTTGCGCTCGGCGGCCCGGGCGGCCTGCGTCGCGGTGATCGCCATCAGCTCCCGCGGTGACGGGCCCAGCATCACCTCCGCCGGCCAGGTGGCCACCAGGGGCAGGCCGACCACGACCGCCGCGCCGACCACGACGGCTGCGGCGCCGACGGCGACCACCACCAGGTCCGACCCAGTGCCGAGCACGGGAAGCACCGGCACGCCGAGCGGACGGGTTCCCGCGGTTCCCGTCCACGGCGCGCCGGCCACCCCGACCCCGACCGGAACCGCCACCACGCCGGCGAGGAGCACGGCCGCGCCGCCCAGCAGGTGCGCGGTGAACCACAGCGACGTACGGACGCGTTCGAGCCGCCCGGCCTGCTGCTGCCGGTGCCACCCGTCGGGGAACCGCGCGCCGAGCAGCGTCTCGGCCAGGACGACCTCGGTACGGCGGGCCGGGATGAGCAGGCCCATGGCCAGCGCGAGGACCACCGCCGTGACGACGACCAGGATGGCGCGGGTCCACGCCGGTTCGAGGTTCAGCGTGACCGGCAGGGTGAGGAACCACGCGCACAGCCCGACCGAAATGGCGCCGCCGGTGCCCACGAGCAGGAACAACAGGGCCCGGCCCCACGCCCGCAGCCGGGCCGTCGTACCGGCCGTGACCGTCGTCCTCACCGCTGCCCCCTTCTCACCGCACTACCCCTCGTTGCCCGACCCGTTGCCCGACCCGTCCTCAGTCAGGCCGGCGAGGATCTTCGCGGCCTGCCGGGGCCGGATCAGGAAACCGACGTGGCTGCTGTCCAGCGAGTGCACCTGGAACGGGTTGTCCGGGGTGAGGGCGTCCGCCTCGGCGATGAACCGGTCCTGCAGCGCGACCGGGATCGAGCGGTCCTCGGTGAGCCGGACGTACGTACGCGGGATCCGGCCCCATGTCGCGGCCCGGGTGCGGTCGTCCGGGCCGCCCGCGTCCAGGCTCTCGTCCGGCTCCAGGGTGTTCAGGAACCAGTGCAGCTCGTCCTCGGTGCCGTCGGCCAGCATCGCCGTGCGCAGCGCGGACAGCAGTCCGGGCTCGGCCGTACGCCAGTTCATCCGGATCGCGCCCAGCGCCGCCGGGTCGCCGACGAGCAGGCCCATGGTGTCGCCGAGCGCGCTGCTCGCGTACTCCGGACCCTGCATGTACTCGCCCGGGGTCAGGTCGACGCAGCACCACGCGGACACGTAGACGATCCGGTCGAGGAGGTCCGGCACGGCGTTTCCGACCGCGGTCAGCGTGACCCCGCCCCGGCTGTGCCCGACCAGGATCACCGGCCCGTGCTCGGCGGCCTGCCGCAGGACGCCGGTGACGTGGTCCACGTTGTCGGCCAGGGTGACGCCCGCCATCGCCGACGGAGCCGCGGCAAGGGCGGCCAGGTCCTGCGGCGCCTGGTAGGCCGCCGGGAAGGTCGCACCGAAGCCGTGCCCGGGCAGGTCCACCGCCAGGCTGCGGTGGCCGAGCAGGGCGAGCTCGCGCTGCAGGGACGACCAGTTGGAGGCGTTGCCGTTGGAGCCGTGCACGAGGACGAACGTCGTGGCCATGAGCGTCATCCTGACATCCGCCCGCAGTGCCGGCACCGGCCACGGGTTCGGTAGTTGTACGCGACCACGGACGCCAGCACGGACGTACTCCACAGCAGCAGCGAGAACGCCGGCACCTCGAGGCCAGGGTCATGCGAACGTCCGTGTCGTCGAACGTCACCGGCCGGCCCACCAGGAACCGCACCAGGCCCGGCACCAGCATGGTCGCGTACCCGAACAGGCCCGCGCCGCAGGCACCGGCCAGACAGACGGGGAACCACCGCGGGACCCGCCGCCCGGCCAGCCCGACGACCCACCACGGCCAGACCTCGCCCCACCGTTGGGTGAGGCCGAGGCAGAGTACGCCGCCGGTGACCGCCATCGCGGCGAGGCTGAGTTCCATGATGGCGGTGCCGTGCCCGGGGTTCGCGGCGTTGATCTTGTCGAGGAACTCCGGGGTCGTGCCGACGGGGATGCCGGCCGCCCACAGCACCCGTGGGACGGCGTACCCGAACGGAGCGGCGAACGCGGTCAGCGCGGTGGCCCGGCCGACCCGCGTCCAGCGGGCTTTCGTCCAGCCGGACCAGCGCTTGTCGTCGCGTCCGCAGTGCACGCAGGCGTCCCGGGTCGCCCGCTGGTAGCCGAGGGTGGCCACGGCCAGCGCGACCCCGGCGTACGCCAGCACCAGCAGGTGCAGCGTCGGCCAGGCCAGCCGGAAGAGCGTGAGCAGGTTGAACCCGGGAATGCCGACGAGCGCCTCCGACCCCGGCAGCACGAGGGTGAGGAACGCCGAGACCGCCCAGCCGACCGCCAGCAGCACCGGCCGGCCGGCGGTCACCCGCGACCGCATCAGCAGCAGGGTCGCGACCACCACCGCGCCCGCTCCCGCGGTGGCTCCCTCGACCACGGCCGGGTCGATGCCGGCCAGCCAGTGGTCCGGGAAGTTGCTCTCCGGGTTGGCCGGCCGGGCGAACGGATAGGGCCCGCCGGCGAACCACGCCAGGGCGGCCGCGGTGTAGGCGGCGAACGGGACCAGCGCCACCGTCGGCGCGTGCCGCGGCCAGTCGAACGCGGGCCGGCGCAGGGTCCCTTCCGAGGACGTGGCGGTACTCATCGGGCACACACACACCTTTCACGACTCTCAGAGGGCCGCGCGCAGCCCGCTGGCGGAGGGCTGGTGGAAAGCGGGTGGGGCGGCGGGAGCGTCACGGTCGGAGCGGCGGTCCCGCCGCATCGTTCTGCACCCACGACTCTCGTCGCGGCGCGGGCGGAGGCCATCCCTCCCGGGAGGCATCCGGGCTCCCGCCGACGGGTGAGCCGGGTGGCCGGCGACTGTTCGGCGCACCCGGCACCGAATGTCCACATCCGGGGGTCTCCGCACGCACAAAGGCGACGTGGACGCCTATCGTGGCTAGGGCGCACCAACGCGCCACGAACCAGCCACAACCTGAACACACCGGCGGCGAGGACGGCCGGGCACACGGGGGAAGCGATGACAGTGGTGACAGCCGGGACAGTTGGGACTACACCGGGCAGATGAGAGTCCGCAAGGAATCGGTCACGCCACCGGCGCCCCGTCGGGCGTCGGCCCGCAGGCGGTGTGCCCGGACCCGTGCCGACCGCGGGGAGTTCCTGCTCGCCGTCCCCGCATCCTCGGCCGAGCCGACTCGGCCCGCCGGTCCAGCCGGCCCAGCCGGTCCCGCCGACGGGTCTCGTCGGCGCGCCTGGCGGGAGCGGTGGCTACGCGCCGGCCGGCTGCTCGCCGCGTTCGGCGTGGTGGCCGGAACGGTCTTCGGGGTCACGGTCGCGATGCGGCCGGCGAGTGCCGCGCCGTGGGACTGTCCGTTCGGCAGCGGCAACATCACCAACGCCGGTCCCGAGCACGGCGGCTCCGGGATGACGGCGTGGATCCCGGTCATCGCCAAGGAGGACGTCGAGCCCGGCGCCGACCCGGACAAGCAGAAGCGCGGCCGGCAGGCCAACCCCTCCGACCACACGCTGTTCGAGGTCGCCGGTCCGCGCGGGCTGCTGTGGTCGTACACCCCCAAGGCCCTCAAGACCGAGGTCCGCGACGGCACGCAGAAGTTCGACACCTCCCACCCGGAGGACAACTTCGAGACGCAGTGTTCGGTGATGGACGCCTCGGCCACCGGCATCGCGCAGATGCTGTTCTCCTTCGGCGGCTTCTTCGGCGGCCTCACCATCGGGATGAAGCAGCTGGCCAGCAACGAAGCGCCGTTCGAGACGTTCTACGACGCCCAGCAGAGCCTGCTCACCAACCTCAACGACAGGATCGGCGTACCCGCGATCGCACTCGCGGTGGCGGTCAGCGGCCTGTGGGTGCTGACCCGCATCCATCGCCGCGCCGACTCCCGGGAGACCTACGCGGGCGTGATCAGCTCCGCCCTGATCGTGGTGGCCATCACCGCCATCCTCACCGGGAACAACTACGTCAAGCTGACCGGAGCGGTGGACAAGTACACCTCGGAGTTCAACTCCGCGGTGATGGACCTCGCCATCATCAACCGCAACACCGACGCGTCCAGCGCGTGTTACCTGCCGACGGTGGCCACGCCGAGCCAGGCACGGTCCCAGGGCGATTCCCAGGGCATGCGGCCGCCGCAGGACACCCCCCGCGCGCTGACGTACAACCTCGGCAAACGGGTCTCGTCCTGCATGCTCTACGAGGTGCTGTTGTTCCAGCCCTGGGTCAACGGCCAGTTCGGTACCGAACGCCAGCTCAAGGTGGACGACCTCAAGGTCGGCTCCCAGAACTACTGTCCGAACAGCCAGGCTCCCGCCTACCAACGCCCCAAGGGCGTCACCAGCATCGAGTACCGCTGTGACGACCGGCCGGTCGCACCCGGGCAGGACAGACCGAAGATCAACCTCGCCGTCCAGCAGGTGGTGGCGCAGTCGCTGTCGCGCAACCAGACCATCGACGAGGCCGACGGTAAACGCGTCGACACCGGCCAGAACTACTTCCTGTGGAAGGGCGTGCAGTACAAGATCGCGCAGGTCTACCCGCAGAACTACGAGTTCTGGGAGGGCACCCAGCCGACCGGGCGGATGGCCACCGCGATCGCAGCGTTGTTCGTCAACCTGATCGCGTTCGTCTTCGTCGGCCTGCTGGCCCTGCTCACCATCTTCTGGCACGCGGTGTTCCTGATGGCCTGGATCTTCCTGCCGGTGATCGGGGCGATCGCGGCGTTCCCACCGGCACGGCGGATCGTGCGGATGATGGCCGGCGTGATGGTGCAGGCGGTGTTCCTGCGCTGCGTGTTCGGTTTGGTGCTGGCGCTGCTGCTCGCGGTGCTGAACATCCTGCAGGTCGCCCAGGGCGGCATGGTGATCAAGATCTTCCTGATGCTCGTGGCCACCGCCGCGATCTGGAAGATCCTTTCCGCGCTGCGCACCGGTGCGCTCGCGCCGCAGGTCGTACAGGAGGCCGCGCAGGCAGGCGTGGTGCCGGCCGACACGGGCGCGACCGCCCGCACGCGGGCCGCGGTCGGCGGTGCCTACCTCATGCAGCGCGGTGTACGCAGCGGTGCCCGCTCCGGTGCGATGGCCGGCGCGGAGGCGGCCGAGGGCCTCGGCTACGAACGCGGATCGCGGCAGTGGCGTACGGAGGTACGCCGGGGCCGGATGCAGGGTGCCGTCGCCGGTGGGCGGATGACGACGCAGGCCGGCCGGACGCAGACCTTCGCCGGTGACCAGGGCCGGATGACCGTGACCAGGGCGCAGGCGCCGGCACTGCGCAGGCGCCGGGACGAGGCCGTGGAGCAGCGCCGGATCGAGGACTGGAACCAGGCCGAGGGCCGGCACGAGGAAGTGCTCGAGGCGCTGAAGAACCCTGGCAGCAAGCCACCGCCACCTCCCGGCGAGCCGAGGTGACGTGACGGCCGGCTCTCGCGTGTTCCGCCGCGTCCTGGTCGCGATGGGGCTGTTCCTCGTGGTTGTCCTGGCTCTCGGTGACGGTGCGACGATCGCGCTGGCGGCGGCAGGCCTCGTGGCGGCGGGATTCGTCTGGTGGGGACGCCGAAGTCGCGACGGCGCGCTGACCATCCTGTCCCTGCTGCTCGCCTGCCTGGTCACGTCGCGGGTGACCCAGGTCGCCGGTGCGGGGCTGGGTACCGATGTGCCGCTGTGGCTGGGCACGGTGTTCTGGACGTTCCTCGGCGTGGTGACCCTGGCTGTGTGGGTGCCCACAGGGACTGGCCGGAGGTTTGCCCGGTTGTCGACGGCGGTGGGCGCCCATGCCGTCCTCGTGGTGGCGAGCTTCCTGAGCTTCCTCGCGCCGTCCGCGGTTCCGGTCGGCGGGTTCGCGGTGGCGGTGGTCTTCGTCGTCCTCCGTTCGCGCGGGCGGTTGACCTTCCGCCGTGGGGCGGTCCGGCACGTGCCGGCCGCAGCCGCGAGTACGGTCGCGCTCGCCTCCCGTGGAGCGCATCGGACCGCGGCGATGCTGGCCTCGTTGCCCGGCGACTGGACGGTGGCCGACGGACTCGCCCTGCCCGGTGGGCTTGTCGCCGAGCACCTTGTCGCCGGACCGGGTGGGGTGTACGTCGTCGAGTCCCGCACCTGGGAGGGTTCGCTCGCCCTCACCTCCGTCGACCGGGGCGCCGACCACATCGACGCCTACGGACTGGACGGTGACGCCCCGCAGTTGGCGGCCCGGCTTCGCCCTCTGGGCGAACTCCTGGCGGCGGCCGGGGACGTGCCCTGGTTGAGCGACGTGGACCTCGGAGTGGTGGTGGCGCTGTGGGGGTCGGCTCGGCCAGACGCTCCGCTGGAGATCGCTCTGGTCAGCTCACGCGACAACGCCACCCGAGCGGTGGTGCACCTGGTCGCGGGTGACCAGGTCGCGGACTGGCTGCGTGCCCGCCCGCACGCCACCGACAGCAGGGCGACGGCCCGGGTCGCCGCGCGCCTGGAACGCGCCGGGCGCCGGAAGGACGACGAACGCCTGATACCCGGCGGTCGGTGAGTACCAGGGTCTGTACTAGAGCGGCGCGATCGACCGGATCCGCGCAGTCGAGGCGGCGACCCGATCGGCGTTCGGGTTGAGCACGTGCTCGATCTCGAAGGTGCCGACCAGTTCACCGGTGGTCAGGTCGCGCACGTGAACGAAGATGATCTGGTTCGCGTCGTAGGCGAGCGTGGTCTCGAACGGCGCACCTTTCGGATACTGCACCACCCGGATGGGCTGGTCGCCGAGAACGCGGACATGCGCTGGATCGGTGTCGTCCCCCTCGGTGATGCTGACACCGAGTTCACCTTGCCGTTCGTACCGTGTGTAAAAGACCGACGACTCCTCCGCCGGAATCGGTGAGTTGCGCGGGATGATCACGTGGTTGACCAGAACGTCGGTGTCACGCGCGAAGACGATCTGACCGAGGCCGCGTGACGTCACGTCGTGCACGGCGATCCGGATGCCTGTCGACCCTGACGATCCCGTTGAGCCCGTCGTGGACCGTTCGGACTCCTCGGTGCGTTCCCGCTGCCGGAGTCCGAACCGGGCCCTCGACCGGAGCCGGGAAGAGCGTCCTCGCGGCGCGGGCTCGGGTGGGCGTTCGGCCTGCTCCAGCAGGTGTGCCATCCGGGCGGCGCCGAGGGCCACCACCTCGTCGGGGTTGGCGGTCGCGTCCGGCGCCCGGCCGGAGATCTCGGTCAGCATCCGGCGCACCATCGGCATCCGGGTCGAACCACCGGCCAGCACCAGCCGGTCCACCGCCGGCCAGGTCAGGCCGGCCTCCTCGACCACCTGCTCGGCGGTGTCGCGGGTACGGCTGAGCAATGCGGAGGTGAGGTGTTCGAAGTCGTCCCGCGTCACGGTGACGGAGTGCGCGAATCCGTCCGCGGCCAGGTGGGCGATCGCCTGGTCGACGCTTGTCAAGGTGTGCTTGACAAGCTCGGCACGCTCACGAAGGTCCACCTCGGTGGCGTCGTCGGCCAGCAGGCTCGGCCCGCCCGCCGCGCGGAAGCGTTCGTCCAGGAGCTGCATGAGCGCGTTGTCGAAGTCGAAGCCGCCGAGGTTGCGGTCGCCGGCGGTGGCGAGCACGTGCACCGCGCCGGGCTCGACCCGCAGCGCGGTGACGTCGAAGGTGCCGCCGCCGAGGTCGTACACCAGCAGGGACCCGGTCCAGCCGCCGTCAGCAGGGCCGCCGTCGGCAGTGCCGGGACCGGTGACCAGCCCGGCGGCGAGCGCTGCCGCGGTGGGTTCGTTGACGACCCGGCGTACGGTCAGCCCGGCGATCGTTCCCGCGGCGATCGTCGCCCGCCGGGCCGCGTCGTCGAAGTACGCCGGCACCGTGATCACCGCGTCGGTCACCTCGCCGGCCAGCGCGCGTTCGGCGTCCTCTTTGAGGCGTTTGAGGATCAGCGCGGAGATCTCCTCCGGGCCGTAGCCGGTGCCCCCGGACGTCTCGAACCGCCAGGCCGGATCACCCATCGCCCGCTTGACGAAGCGCACCGCGTCCAGCGGCGACGTCGCCACCGACCGGCGCGCCATCGTCCCGACGAGAGGTTGCTCCCCGTCGAAGAACACCACCGAGGGCGTGGTGCGCTCGCCGTCCCGGTTGGGCAGCACGTCGGCCCGGCCGAAGTCGTCGACCCGGGCCACCGCCGAGAACGTCGTACCCAGGTCGATGCCGACCCACCGGCCGGGCCCGGGCGCCTGCCGGCCGCCCATTCAGGACACGAGGTCGTCGATCAGGATGGCGGCCAGCCGGCGGACGGCCTCCCGGGTCTGTGGGCGCAACATCTTGTTGACGGCGTTCGGATCGCGGAACGGGATCTTGCCGCCGCCGTCCAGAGAGGGGTCGTACGGCACCACGACGATCTCGCGCACGTGGTCGGCGAACGCGCGCTCGATCGCGCGCACCTTCACCGGGCTCGCCGTCTCCTTCGCCACCACAGCGAGCACCACCCGCCGCCGCATGTCCGGGAACCCGTTGTCGCTGAGGAACTGCAGCGTCTTGCGGGCGAGGTTGGCGCCGTCCTTGGTGTTGTCGGTGACCAGCACCATTCCGTGCGCGACGCGCAGCGTGCCGAGCATCGCCTCGTGGGTGATGTGCGTGCCGTTGTCGAGGATCGCGAACGAGAAGAACGGCGCGAACAACTCGGCGAGGAGTTCGACGTCGGCCATGCTCAGCTGGTGCCGGATCTTGCGGTCGGTGGAGGCGGCCAGCACCCGGACGTTCATCTCCGGGACCTTCTCCATGAAGTCGTGCACGTGGTAGCGCCACGGAATCTCTTCGACATGGGCGAGCAGGTCACGGATCGAATGGGTGGGCCGGACGCCCAACCGGTCCGGCAGCGTCCCGAGGTCGGGGTTGAGGTCGGCCACGCCGACCGACTCCCGGCGCCCCTCGGCAATCTCGGCGGCCAGCAGCGCGGCCAGCGTGGTCTTGCCGACGCCACCCTTCTCCGAGGCGATGCCGATGTAGCCGCAGTAGCCGCGGGTACGCCGAAGCTGGCGGTTGAGGCGTTCGCGCAGGTCCATGTCCTGGCGGTCCCGCCGGCTCGGGCCGGCGTTGATCCGGGTGAGGCGGTACAACGCGCCCTGCCAGCCGAAGCGCGGCACCGGACGGCGGCGCTGGGTGGACAGGTCGCGGATGAACGCCTCGTCCTCGTCGTCACCGATCGGCGGCACGTCGAGCACCAGCTCCTTTGCGCGCGCCGGGCTGTCGCTGCGGCCCGGACGGCCGAACCTGCTGACTCCCTGAACCGTGGCGGCCGAACCGCTGTCGGGACCGCCGCGCGCATGGTCGCCCGGTCGTTGCTCGGCGGGGCGGAGCTCACCCGGGCGTTCGGTGGCACGGCGTTCGGTGGCACGGCGTTCGTTGGTGAGGCGCTCGGACCCGCTCCGGTCGGCCTCGGCGCTGTGCCGTGGCTGGCTCCAGCCCTGGTCCACCGGAGTGCTCTGGTCGGAGCCGTTGCCGTTGCCGTTGGTGGTCGGGGACTCCTCGCCTCGGCGCCTTGCGGCCGGAGACGGCGGTGCCGTCGAGGCGGGCGCCGACCGTGCGCCGCCGTGGGGTTCGGCCGGCGTCGACGCCCCGGACCGCGCGGGCTCGTACGTCGATCCCGCCTGTGCGGCTCGCCCCTGGGACGCGGCCGGTCGCTGTGAACGTTCGGAGCCGGTGCCGGCCGGCTCGGTTCCGGCCGGCTCGGTTCCGGCCGGCTCGGTTCCGGCCGGCTCGGTTCCGGCCGGCTCGGTTGCGCCTCGCCTGCCGCCCTGGCTCCTGGCCGGCGGCGACCAGCGCGACGGCGGCTGGGAGGAGATCGGCCCGAAGCCGAGGCTGAAGCCGGTGTCGTCGCCCCGAGCCGGAGCGCTCGTCGCGGCCTCCCCCGTGTACGACTGCCGCGAGGTGTCGGAACCAGTGCCGGAACCGGTGTCGTCCGCCGGGCCGGCTGTGGCCGGGTCGGAAGCGACCGGGTCCGTTGTGGCCGGGTCGTTCGTCACCGGGACCGTGGTCGTCGGCTCGGCCGCCCCGCCCGAGTCGACCGTCGCGCCGGTGCCGGCTTCCTCGGAGCGCTCCGCGGCTCCGTCGTGCTCCGACTCGTCGGCGTAGTCGTCGTACTCGCCGCCGTGATCCTCCTGCGTGCCCGGCCGCCCACCGTCGCCGACGGCGTACGAATCATCGGCGGCCACGGGTTCCGCCGGCTCCGATGGTTCCGACGCGGACCCGGCGCCCGAGGCACTCTCGGCGTCGTCGCCGGCTGGGTACTGGTCTCGTCCCTCGTCATCGCGCTGCTGCGCCCACGAAGGCACCGAAGTGAAGAACCACTGTGACGGGGGCTCGTCCTGTCCCGAGCCGTAGCCCGATCCGTAGCCCGACCCGGAGGTGTCGTCGTCGGGTTGGGGTTGCGGCGGGCGTTGGTAGGGACGCCCGACCCCGATGTGTTCCTCGTAGGCACCGGGGTCGACGTCGAACACGCTCTCCGGGCGTTGCTCGCCGTGGCGCTCCCCCGCGCGCTCCGAACCGCTACCGGCATCGTCGGAGCCGCTTCCCGAGCCGTTTCCGGAACCGTTCCCGGAGCCGTTGTGCGACCCGTGGAACGACGCCGGTCGCTCGCCCGACGTGGCGTCGCCGGTTGGCATGTCGTCGTCGTGGGGCTGCTGGTCACTCACAACTTTCTCCCTGCGGTGGGGGCTTGCTCCCTGCGGGGGCCTGAGCACGCTAACGAGTGAAGAGGGACGCGAGGAATCCGATCAGGACGAACATCACGGCACCGCCGATGATCACCATCCTGCCTCGGCCGGCGTCGTTCCACAGGCGGGCGACCGACGCGCTGCCGGTCGCGAGCCTGGCGGCGTTGCCGACCTGGCGGAGGGCGCTCCGGCGTTCCTCGGGTAACGCGCCGGTCTCGTCGTCGAGGACCGGCGCGGGCTCGGCGCCGAGGGCGGCGTGTTGCGCGTCGCGGACGGCGACCAGGCCGGCGAGCAGGTGGTCCAGGCTCCTCGGGGTCAGTGGAAGGACGGTCGCCACGGTCTCGTTCTCCACGCACAGAACGGCGTTCCACGGATCGGCGGGATCGTATCCCTCCACGCCGAACGCCGTCGCCGGCTCCAGTCGAAGGCCCGCGGGCCGGCCGGCGCCGTCGGTGGCCGGTGGGACCGAGGAGTTCGGCGTCGTGGTGTCCGCGTCGGCGAACTCCGCCCCGCCGGGGAGCGGCGCGTCGTCGTAGTCGGTACCGCTGTAGTCGGTGCCGCCGTGGTTCGTGCCGCGCGCGCCGACGGACTCGGCGTCGGGGAACTCCGAGCCGGCGAACTCCACGTCCGGCAGGTCCGGATCCGGCAGGTCCAGATCCGGCAGATCCGGCACCGCGGCGGTCGGCGGCGCGGCCTTCGGCGCACCCTCGTCCGGGGAGTTCGCGCCGGAGCGGTCGGGCCGATCGGGCGCGGACGAGCCCGCACCGGAGCTTGTCGTCACCTCGCTCGCCCCCTCCCGAAGCGCTCGCCCTCCATCATGACGCTCACGGCCTCGCACGCGCCGACGCGTGTTCGGCATCCGTGGTGTGTCCTTCGCGAACAGTAGTTCCTCGGCGCGGATGTGCAACCTTGCCGGATCCCTGCCGACCGCCCTGCCGGATGCTCTGCCGAACGAGGCCGGATCACGGCGGGACTCCGTGCCCGGACAGCCACACCTCCGGGTCCTGGAGTTGGCCGTTGACCCGGACCTCGAAGTGCAGGTGGGGTCCGGTGGTGTTTCCGGTCGAGCCGACCTCGCCGATCATCTGGCCCGGGATGACCCGCGACCCCAGCACGTTGGGGGCGAACCTGCTCTGGTGCGCGTACATGGTCTGGACGCCGTTGCCGTTGTCGATCTTGATCATGTTGCCGTAAGGACCGTTGCGGCCGGCGAAGATGACCGTTCCCGCCGCGGCCGCCCGGACAGGTGTGCCCGTCGGTGCGGCGAAGTCGAGCCCGGTGTGGCAGTTCTGCCAGTGGCTGCTGCACTGGCCGAACCGCGCGGTGAGGTGGTAGGACCCTGGCGCGACCGGCAGCACCCACGCCCCGGTGGCGGGCAGGGCGGCGGCGTTGCCGAACACCGACACGTGGATGTGGTCGTAGTGCAGGCAGGTGTCGCTCGTACATCCGGAGTAGTTGGTGTAGTCGCGCCAGCCCTCCTTGTCGCGGTTGATCGACCAGATCCTCTTGTCGAAGATGATGTAGTGCACGCCCAGCCGGGCCTGGTTGGCGCGCACCCAGTTGGCCACCTGCCAGCCGAACGCCTTCGCCGCCTGGGACTTGTAGTCGGGGAACGGCAGCATCGCGTCCACCGCGCGGCCGTGGGCGTGGTCGCCGTCACCGCCGGCCGGGCGCTCGCCCACGCCGTACATCGTCCTGAACTGCGGGAACTGCTGGTGCAGGCAGCGGATCACCTTCAGCCCGTCCGGGGTGAGTCCTGCCTCCGACGCCGGCCACGGTGTGGGCGGGCAGGTGGTGCCGGGCGGGAAACCGCAGTCGCCGGGCCCGTTGCCACCGCCGCCGTACTTCGCCACCAGGGCGCGGGCGAGGGGTTCGTCGTCGGCGTACGCGCTGGGGAACGCCGACACCTGCACCGCCTGGGCGGCGTCGGTGACCGTCATGTTCTGCCAGCCCCGGATGTCCAGCAGGCCGTGCTGGCCGCCGTGCCCACCGGTGTAGAACATCGTGGCGGACACCATCGGGTTGGTGCGGTCCTGGACGGAGCCCCACCCCGCCCGCTGCTGGAACAGGCCGACGGAGTCCCGGTCGCCGTAGGTGAGGTTGCGCAGCCCCGACTCCTGCAGCGCGGTGGCCAGGGCGACCACCCAGCCGTACTCCGGCACCCGGGACTGCTTGCCCGCGGCGATGATCGACCTGGTGTTGTCGATCTGGTCCGGGTCGAGCTCCGACGGGTCGCGGGCCACCACGCTGACGTGCGAACCCGCACCCGAGCCGGAGGTGCCCGGTCCGGCCGCGCCGGCGACCACGCCGGTCGGCCCGCACGGCACCGAGGTGTCGGTGTCGGTCGAGCCCAGCGGCGCGAACAACGCCAGGCCGAGCGAGCCGACCAGGCCGAGGATCAGCACCGGAAGCAGCAGGACGGCCACACCGAGCGCGACGTAGAGCGTGCGGCGGCGCGGCGCGTGCCCGATCCGCCCGCCGGTTCCCCGCCGGACGGCGGAGTCGGCGGTGCGGCGTCCGACCCTGGTGGCCGCGGCTCGGGCGAGCCGGCGGCCGGCTGTGCGGGCGGCGACGACGACCGGTGCCGGCATCAGGGCGCTCCGGCGCGCTTCGTCGTGCTGGGGCTGGGGCTGGGCGTAGCTGCGGGCTTCGCCGGCTTCCCTGGCTTCGTCGAGGGTGACGTGGTCGGCGTCGGGCTCGGCACCGGGGTGTCGGAGTCGGGCAGGACCTCCGAGACCCGCCACCCGGTGGTGTCGAGCACGAGGTTGCAGCGAATGCGGATGCCGTTGTCGAAGAGCGTGCTGGTGGCCGCGGCGTAGGGCGTGGCGGCCACGATCGCGGGCTTCCCCTTCACCGACGCGGTGGGCAGGTCGGCCGGGTCGATTCTGGCCAGCCGGGTGGTGAGCCACTCGGTGGCGTACGGACGCAGTCGGGCGGTGCGCTCGGCCGGGGTGCCGGGCCGCTTCCACTCGGCGAGGAACCGCGTGCTGATCCGGATCAGCGTGGCCTTCGTCTTCGCGTTCGGCGTGTAGGGGTCATCGGAGTGGTCCGAGCCCTCGTCGAGCACGGTCGGGGTCGGTGTCGGGATCTCCGGTCCGGCGGGTGCCGGCGGGCCGTCGACGTTGCCGGTCGTCGCGGTCGGCTCGGCGGCCGGAGTGTCACGGTCACCGCCGAGGTAGGTGCTCACCATCAACGCCACGACCGACAGCACGGCCACCACGGCAGCGATGACCGCTGCGATGCGCGCGTTGCGGTTGTCCACCGGTCGCTCCCGAACGTGCCTGCCCGGGCGACCGTCGCGCGGGCTGTTGACGAACTGCGGGTAAATGCGTCGACTACGGTACGCGAGCACGCGGCGCTGCGGTTGCTGCGAATCGTCGCCTTGTGGACAACGCGCCGGAGTGGCCCGGTCGTCCGGTTATCGAGGGTGGTGGCCGTAGATCGCGGATGCAAGCTTGCTCCGGGATGGATCCCGACCGTTGGACCTGTCCGTCAGACCCGACTGTCAGCCGGTCAGAAGAGTCGGCGGACCACCGGCACGCGGCGGAGTACGAGCGTGACCAGTCCGCAGCCGGCCACCAGCGCCAGCACGACTCCCACGTGGAAGGCCATGTCGGCGTAGTCCGAGGCGAACGCGGGCTGGTGCCGGCGGACCAGCAGCTCCAGCGGGATCGGATGCAGCAGGAAGACGCCGAACGTCAGGTCGGCGAGGCGGCGTACCAGCCGGGCGCGTGCCGGGTTCGGCGCCCGGTCGCCGAACACCGCGCGCAATCCGTACGCCATCGCCACCGACGCCACCAGCACGGTCGGCGCGTAGTAGTCGTACAGCGGACGGCCGTTCTGTGGCCCCACCAGGCCGAACAGCCACCAGGTGACCGCCGCCGTCACCAGCACCGCCGCGGCGTACGCACCCGCCGACCAGGCGAGCACGACCCGCCGGGGACGGCGTGGCCGGGCGGTGGCGACGACGTACCCGAGGAGGTAGTAGCCGAGGAACGGCACGAAGTACGAGAACGCGTTGAACCCGCCGCCACCCATCAGCAGGTGCTGCGCCTTGTCGGCGGTGGCCAGGCCGAGACACACGGCGGTCCCGGCGACCAGCAGCCGGCGGTCAGCGGTGGCGACGAACGCCCGCAGGAACGGCGTGACGAGGTAGAGACCGGCGACGACGTACAGGAAGTAGAGGTGGTAGTACGGCCGGCCCCACGCGAATCCCTGCACGAAGGTGTACGACGTGATCGCCCGCCCGTGCAGCCAGGCGTCGAGGACGAGGTAACCCGCGGTCCAGCCGACCAGCGGGATCGCGATTCGGGCGGCCCGGCGGCGGTAGTAGTCGCGCAGCCGTTCCCCGGGCCGCGGCGGCAGCAGGGTGGCTCCGGACACCATGACGAACAGGGGTACGGCGAACCGGCCGGCCGACTCGGCGAGGTTGCCGAAGTGCCACAGCTTCGCGCCGACGGTCCCCCACTCCAGGGTGAGGTGGGCGCACACGTGCACGGTGACGACGGCGACGATAGCCACGATCCGCGCCCAGGAGAGCCAGTGGACGTGTCCGTCCGCGGTGGTCCCCGGGGTCGAGGTGTGCCCGGCGCCCGCGGAGGTGTTGCCGGCACTGGCGGCGGTGGGAAGGCCGGCTTCGGTGGAGGTCGGCACGTCGGAGGTCGGCACGGTGGCGGTCGGTGGGTGGCGCGCTCAGCGCGTGGAGTTGCGTTGGCGGTCGGCTCGGCAGGGGCCGCGGCGGAGCCGGTCGGCGGCGTCCCGTACCACCATCGCCACGAACTTCAGGTTCCCCTCGGCGTAGCGCCGGACCAGCCGGCGCGGCTCCTGCCGCATCCGGTGGACCCACTCCAGGCCGGTGCGCTGCATCCACTCCGGCGCGCGGGTCACCTCTCCGGCCACGACGTCGAACGAGCCGCCCACGCCGACGGCCAGCGGAGTCCGCAGACCGTCCAGGTGGCGGTGCAGGAACTCCTCCTTGCGCGGCGTGGGCAGCCCGACGAACAGCAGGTCGGGCTGGGAGCCGGCGACCTCGGCCACCACCGCGGGCTCCTCGGCCGGGGTCCAGTAACCGCTGCGGGCGCCGACCACCGTGACCCCCTGCGCGCGGGCGGCGTCGGCGGCCTTCTGCACCGTCGACGGCTTGGCGCCCAGCAGGTAGACGCGGTAGCCGCGGTTCGCGGCGACCTCCCACATCCGCAGCATGAAGTCGATCCCGGCGACGCGTTCGGGTAGCCGGGGCCGGAGCAGCCGGCTGGCCCAGACGATGGACTGGCCGTCGGCGTTGGCGAGCGCGCAGGACTCGATGATCTGCCGCAGCCGCGGGTCACGTCGGGCGGCCACCACCTTCGCGGCGTTGATCGCGACGTGCTGGTGCGGACGTCCGGACTCGATGAGCTCGCTGGCCGCGGCCAGCGTCTCCTCCATGGTGAGGATGTCGACGGGCACGCCGCAGATGTGGGTGCGCCGCGACCGGTCGGCCTCGGGAAGGACGGGAGCGGGCGCGATCCGAGCCTGGACGTGCCGCGGTGTCGTCACATTCCCTCCCGTGCCGGAACCACCGACCAATGTGCGCCGATCAGAATGCCAGTCGGCTGATCGTGCCGTCGAGTGCCGGGTACCCCTTGCTGACGGGTGATGCGCGCCCGATGGGGTCCGCGGTCAGCGCCGAGCGGTGGCCGAACGCAGTTCCTGGACGCGTCGAACCGTACCGGCAAGCTCGCCGGCGTTGAGCAGCCCGAACGCAAGGAGGAACCCGGCGGCGCACACGGCTATCACACCAGGACGGGGAGTGATCACCGCGACTGTGGACGAGCCTACCCCGGCGGCCAGCCCGGCGGCGTAGCGCGGCAGGCGCGTACCCCACCGCAGCCGGAGCCGGGTGAACGCGACCACCAACGGCACCCCGGCCTGGACCGACATCCCCGCGAGGTACCCGGCGGCCACCCCGACCGCGCCCCAGTGTGTGCCGACGGCCAGCCAGGTCGCCACCCCGACGACGACACCTCCGGCCGAGGCCAGCGGGGGAATCCGGGCCAGCGTGAGGTTCTGTGCGGACAGCACGTTGACCGAGGGCACCGCCACGACGTACCAGAACACCGCCAGGACGAGCACCGCGAAGGCCGGACCGCCGTCGGCGTACGCCGGTCCGAACACCAGCCCCAGCACCGGGCCGCCGAGCATCGCCGCCAGCCCGAACGCTGGCAGCGTGGTCAGCAGCAACAGCCGGGTGACCAGGTCGGTGTGCCGGGCCAGCGCCGCCTGGTCGCCGCGCCCGACCGCCTCCGCCGCGGCCGGGAAGAACGCCATCCCCATCGCCCGCGGCAGGAAGAACGCCGGGCCGACGAGGCTCATGGCGGCGGCGTAGGCGCCGGCCGCGGCGTCGCTGGTCGCGTGCCGGGCCACGATCATCGACACCTGGAAGAAGCCCTGTCCCGCGGCGATGCCGACCGCGGTGTACGCAACGAAGCCGCCGAGCTCACCGCGCAGCGCGGGCAGTTCGCCGGGCCGGACGCGCGGCACGGACCGGGCCGCGGCCACCGCGAACGCGGCGTACCCCACGACCAGCGGCGCCAGCAGCAGGCCAGGTGCCTGGCCCGGCAGCCGGTCCGGCACCCACCACACCACCGCCACCGTGAGGACGAGGATCACCAGGTCGGCGGCCACCTCGAGGACGGCGTAACGGTGCGGCAGGTGGTGGCCGTACAGCACCGACTTCGTGTAGGAGTACGCGCCGTACGCCGTGACCAGCGCGCACACCCACGCCACGTCCGCCCGGTCCGCGTCCGGCAGGAACACCTGCCCGAACCCGGTCAGTGCCACGACCACGGCCACGGTCGCCGCGACCGTCCACCGGGTGAGCCGGCGACGGACGGCGGCGGCCGCGGCGGGCCCGGACCGCGCGGCGGTGAGCGGCAGGAACTTCGCCGCACCCGCGCCGGTCGCGGCGGCGGTGGCGAACGTCGCGAGGAACGCCAGGGACACCTGGGAGTTGACGGCCGCCAGCCGGGCCGGATCGCCGGTGCGGCCGATCAGCGCGGTGTAGACCAGCCGGGTGACACCGAGCGCGGCGATCCCGAGCATCGACCACAACGTGCCGCGGACCAGCCGGCCGGTGAGCCGGCGGCGGGCCGCCTCCTCGTCCTGGGCGTCCTGGGCGTCCGCGTCGCTCGGGTCCGCAGGGACCGGCGCGGGCTCGCCGTCCGGACCGACACCGGAGCCGTTGTCCACAGGGGAACCGGCAGCCGGATCGGCGTCCGGGTTCGGCAGGGTATCGTTCGGCACCGTCGAGTCCTTCGCAACACACCCCAAGGTCCTGGTCTGCGAGGACCGACCCTAAGGGATTCGCGAAACACGCCCTGGAGCCTGGGGGGATCAGGCGGTCGAGGTCGCCGGTCGCATCGGGTCCGAGCGGTCCGGCGCACCCCGCACAGGCGCCCGCCCGAGCGAGGAGCCACCGCTGCACGTCGTCGTCGTCACCAATCTCTGGCCGAGCCCGCGCCGGCCCGCCTGGGGGTCCTTCGTGGCCAACCGGGTGGAGGCGCTGGAGCGGCTGGGACACGACGTCGAGGTCGTCGCGGTCCGCGACCATCAGTCCGCGCCGGCACGGTACGCCAGTCTGCTCGCCGGCGTGGCCCGGGCCGCCCGCGCCGACCGGGCCGCCACACCCACCGTCCGCTCCGGACGTACGGACCGCGTCGGGTCGGCCGAGCACGGCACCGTCGTCGAGGCACACATCGCGCACCCGTCCGGTGCGTTCGCCTGGCCGCTCGCCGCCCGGCTACGCGCCCCGCTGGTGTTGTTCGCCCACGGGTCGGACGTGCTCAGGCTGCCCGGGCGCTCGTGGGTCGACGCCCGGGTGTGCCGGTTCGTGTTCGAGCGCGCCGACCTCGTGGTGGCCAACAGCCGCTTTCTCGCCGGGGAGGTCACCCGCCGGTTCCACCGTCCGGCCGAGCGCATCGTCACGGTCTCGCCGGGAATCCGGTACGCCGACCTGGCCGCGGCCCGGGCCGCCTCGGAGGCCGCCGGGGCCGGTTCCCGTCCGTACGAACTCCTCTTCGTCGCCAACCTCGTGCACCGCAAGGGCCTCGACGTGCTCCTCGCGGCGCTGGCCGAACTCCACCGGCGAGGTGTCCCCGTCCCGAGGCTGCGCGTCGTCGGCGACGGCCCCGAACGCGAGCGGCTGCGGCGCCAGGCCGACGCCGCCCGCCTGCCGGTCGACTTCGCGGGAGCACTGCCGCAGCGCTCCGTGGTCGGCGAGCTCGCCCGAGCCGACCTCCTCGCCGTCCCCTCGCGGGAGGAGGCACTCGGCCTCGCCCCCCTGGAGGGGATGGCGGCCGGCTGCGTACCCGTCGCCTCCGCCGTGGGCGGGCTGGCCGAGTCGGTGACCGACGGCGTGACCGGCTTCAGCTGCCCGCCGGAGGACCCGTCCGCGCTGGCCTCGGCGCTGGTCCGCGCGCGCGAGGCCGTCCGCGACCCGGTCCGGCACGCCGCGCTCGTGGCCGCGGGCGACGCCGTTGCCCGTACACACGACGTGGACGTGACGGCGGCCGCGACGATCGACGTGTACGCCGACCTGCTGGCCGCGTCGGCGCCGCTGGCCACAGGGGCGAGGGGCTGAGGTAGCCATGCTGACCCGCCGGACCATCCTCCGCGTCGTCGTGGCCGCGGTCGCGGTACTCGTGGTGAGCCTGGCCGCCGACCGCGCGCTCCCGCCGGCGAGCGCCGGCGCACCGCAGACGTTGTACGTCGACTCCCGGATCGGCGACGACGGCATGCCCGGCACGCTGCCCGACCAGCCGCTGGCGACGTTGCCCGAGGCGCTGCGCCGGGCCCGTCCGGGCACCGACATCCTGATGGCCGGGTACGGCGACCAGCTTCCCTACCTCGGCACCGGCGTGCACTGCCCGACCGTCGTGGGCACCGCGGAGCGGCCCGTGGTGATCCGGCGCAACGTCTACACCAACATCCTGCGGCCGGTGGTGCTCACGACCGACACGCCCGTCACCGGGCCGTGGACCCTGCGGGAGACCACGCCCGAACACCGCACCTGGAGTGCGCCCTGGCCGGACCGGATCCGGCTGACCGGCGACCCCGACTTCGGGTTCGTCAAGATCGGCGGGATCGCGCTCACCGGCTACGCCGAGCCGCCCGGCGACTACGCCCACGAGGCCGCCTGGTGGTCCGACGGGCGGCTCTATCTCCGCAGCGGGCGGGCGTCGCCGCACGACTACGCCGTGACGGTGAAGAACGGCGACGCCCTCTGCCTGTCCGGTCGGTCGCGGCACGTCCGCATCGACGACCTGATGGTGGTCGGCGCCGTGCACGCGGTCCGGGTGGAGCCGGGTGCGGTCGACATAAGCGTCGACCACTTCGTTCGTCACAACGTGCTCGACAAGGACCTGATCCCCGCCGACGCGCGGCACGGATTCCGTCTGCCGCCCGGCCCCGCCAGCCCGGACTGCCCGTGTCAGGTGGGCCGGCGATGAGGGCGGCGATCACCCTGGCGTTCGGTGCGGCGTCCGTGGTCACGGCGGTGCTGGTGTGGCGCCGCGTACCGCGGCTGCGTTCCTGGCCGCCGGCGCTGGGGCTGCTCGTCGCGGTGTTCACGGTCGTGCCCCCGCACCAGACGATCGCGGCCGGGGTCGGCGTCGACGACCTGCTCTTCCTGCTCGGGCTGGCGTTGCTGGTGCCGTACGCCTGGCGGCGCGGCCCCCTCGGCCGGGTACCGTTCGGCCGCGGCCTGGTGCTCGGCGCGGGCCTGCTCGCCGCCGGTGCGTCGGTGTCCGCGTTCGTCAACGCCGACACCCTGCCGGAAACGGTTGACCTGCTGTTCCGCGGACCGGGGCGGCTGTTGCTGTACGTCGCGATGGTCCTGGTGGTGCTCGCCCAGTCACCGCCGGACCGCACCCGCTGGGTGGTGGCCCGGGCGCTCGCCGGGGTGGGCGCGTTCGAGGCGGCGTTCAGCATCGTGGCGTACTTCGTGGGCCTGCCCGGCGGGTTCGGCCTGCAACCGGCGGAGGGCAACACCAGCCTGGTGGGCGAGATCCCGGGCCGGGTGACCGGGACGCTGGACCTGTCCCCGAACTTCCTCGGCGCCCTGCTGGTGCTGTCCATCCCGGTTGCGCTCGGGATCGCGCTGGACGCGGCGGACCGCCGGACCCGGCTGTGGTGGTCGGCCGCGGTCCTGGTGCAGATGGTGGCGCTGGTCCTCACCTACACCCGCAGTTCGCTCGCGGTCACCGTGCTCGCCGCGGCGGCCCTGGTGGCGCTGCGCGGGCGGCTGCGCTGGCTGGTCGGTGGTGCCGCGGTCCTGGTCGGCGTCCTGGTGCTGGTGCCACCGGCGTTCGAGCGGATCGCGCACGACCGAACCGACCGGATGGCGCTCTACACCTCCGGGCTCCGGGTCTTCCTCCACTACCCGCTGGCCGGGGTCGGGCCGGGCGAACAGGCCGCGTTCACCGCGGCCGATCCCGCCACCTACCGGACGACGACGTTCGGGGTGGCCGGCAACAACGCACACAACACCGTGCTGCTGGCCGGTGCGGAGAACGGCGTCCTCGGCCTGCTCGGTGCGCTGATCCTGAACGTCGTCCTGGCCGCGGTGGCGGTGGCGGTGATCCGGCGGGCACGTCGGCTGTCCGCCGCCGGCCGCCCGGCCGCGGGCGAACCACTCGGCATCGGCGTGGCGGTGCTGGCGTTCCTCTTCCAGGGGATGGCCAACAACCTGTTCACCGTGACGCTCACCGCGAGCGCCCTGGTGATGCTGGTGGCGGGGTGTGCGCTGCCGTGGCTGGCCGCCGGCCCTCCTCGGCCGGTCGCTGCGGAGGAGCCGCCGGGTGCCGGGGTGGAGGAGTCGCCGGTTCCCGTCGCGGACGTCGATCCGGCCCGCTGAGGCGGTCGAGAACCCTCCGGCCTCGCCAGGCCAGTACGGCGGCAAGGGCCAGCAGCAATGTCGCGGCACCGGATCCGGCGAGCACGTGCGCGGGCAGGAAGGCGCTGGTGAGCGGGCCGCCGATGGCCGTACCCACCGGTGCCGCGGTGAGCAGGACCGCCGACCGGGCCGCCAGCACCGAGGACAGCGCGACGGCCGGCGTCCGGGACTGCAGCAGGGTGTACGACACGGCGGGGAACGGTCCGTAGATCATCCCGCCGAGCCCGAAGCAGACCAGCTCGACCGCGGTCGGCGGACCGAACCCGAACGGCAGCAGGATCAGTCCCCAGCATCCGACGATGGCCAGCAGCACCGGCGCGGGCGAGAGCCGCCGCAACGCGCCGACGGTGAGTCCACCGGTCACCGCCCCGATCCCGAACGCCGTCCAGTACGCGCCCAGCAGTTCGGTGTGGCCGCTGTCGCCGCCGGTGACGTGCAGCGGGAGCGCCACCTCCACCGGGCCGAACAGGAAGTTGAACGCCCAGGTCAGCACCAGCAGGCCGAGCAGGGTGGGCCGCCCGCGCAGGAAGCGCAGCCCCGACGTCGAGCCGCGCGTACCGGCAGGGTCTGCCGGCCGGGCCCTGTGCGGGTCACGGCGTACCTCCCGGTGGACCGACCACACCACCATCGCCAGCAGGACGAACGACAGCCCGTCGGCGCCGATCACCCAGCCGGGCCCGGCCAGCGCCGCGCCGACGCCCGCGACCGCCGGCCCCACGATCATCGCCAGCGAACTCGTCGAGCTCGCCAGGGAGTTGCCCGCCAGGCGCTGGTCCGGCGGCAGCAACTCCGCGAGCAGGGTGAACTTCCCCGCCGATCCCCAGGCGTGCAGCAGCGAGGAGAGCCCGAGCAGGGCGACCAAGCCCGCCGGCTGGAGAACACCGAACGCCCACGCGAGCGCCACGGCCGACAGGCATGCCGCCCGCAGAGTGGAGTCGGCGAGCAGCAGCGACGCGGCCGGCAGGCGTCGCAGCCATCGGCCGAAGGCAAGAGCGCCGACGACGCCGGGCAGGGCGTACGCGGCGACCGAGGCGCCGACCAGCATCCCCGCCTGGCCCGGTGCGGCGATCTCGATGGCGAGGAGGGGGACCGCGACGACGCTCATCCCGTCGCCGAGGTCGCTGACGCCGAACGCGCCCAGCAGGCGGCGCAGCCTGGGATCGGTCAGCAGGGGCCGGTACGCGGAGAGGTAGGGCACGGCGCCCAGCCTCGGGCCTCAACCGTGGTTCAGCTCAAGCCGGCCGAACAGTCTCTTCGGCTCTCTCGTGGGTTCTAGGGAAATCTAGGATCTGCACTAGCAACGACTAGACATCTCGATACGACCCGATACGCCTTTCATGTTGGCGCGCTGGGCTCGACCGGCGGCCACCTCTCGCCCGGGGTTCGCCCCTCTGCCCGGGTCCGTCGCCCGCGTCCGCCCCTCGCCCCGCCCCCCACCTGAAGCTCCGCCTCGGATCGAGTTGACGCGACATTGCGCTTTGTTCTATAACTTCTATAACAGAGCGCCGGGAGGTGACATGATCGTGACCCTGGACCTCGCCAGCGAGGTCCCGATCTACCAGCAGATCCGGGACCGGGTCGTCGAGGCCATCGCCACCGGCGACCTGCGGGAAGGCAGTCCACTGCCGTCCACCCGCCAGCTCGGGGTCGACCTGGGCATCAACTTCCACACCGTCAACAAGGCGTACGACCTGCTCCGCCACGAGGGATTGCTCCGGCTCAATCGCAAGAGCGGGGCGGTCGTCGTCCGTGACCCGGAGTCCGGTCCACCGGGACCCGGTTTCGTCGACGACTGGGAGGCCCGGCTGCGCACTCTGCTCGCCGAGGCGGTCTCGCAGGGAGTGTGGGGCCCGGAGGTGATCGAGCACTGCCGATCGGTGCTCACCTCGTTCAAGCCGAACCCCGAAACAACCCCTGAAACAAGCCGCGAAGCGAACCACGAACCGAATGACCGACCGAACCACGAGGGGGCCGAGTGATGGCCGAGTTGATGTTGGTGAACCTGTTCGGGCCGGTGCTCGGCCTGGTGGTGCTGTGGCTGCTGCCCACCATGAACCGCCGGACGCTGCCGTTCGGGATCAGGGTTCCGGCCGCGCACGTCGACGCACCCGTCATCGCGGAGCAGTTGCGAAGGTATCGCCGGTGGATCCTCGGCGCCGGGGTCGTCGTCGTGGTGGCCACCGTCGCGCTGACGTACCTCCTCCCGATCCCGGTCGCGCAGGGCATCGCGCTGTTCGCGGTCGTCGCGGTGTGGCTGCCGGCGTTCCTGCGGGCTCGCCGGGAGATCAGTGCAGTGAAGGAACGCGAGGGCTGGTACGCCGGCCTGCGGCAGGGCGTCGCCGCCGACACCTCCCTGCGGACGGAGCCGGTGCGCTTCCCCTGGCTGTGGGCGGCGCCCGCGGTGCTCCTGTGCGTGGCGACCGCGGTCCTCGGCATCCTGCGCTATCCGGACCTGCCGCCGACCCTGGTCACGCACTGGGATCTCGACGGCGCACCCGACCGGACCGTGCCCACCACCGTGGTCAGTGCGTTCACGCTGGTGTTCGTCCAGGTGGCGATGACGGCGCTGCTGGTGGGGCTGATGTGGGCGTCGATCCGGTTCCGGCCCGACCTCGACGCGGCCGCGCCGGCCGCCTCGGCCCACCAGCACAGAGGCTTCATCGTCGCGACCGCCAAGGCCGTTCTCGTCCTGTCCGCGCTGGTCAACGTGTCCATGCTGGTGATCGCCTGGCGGATGTGGGATGGCGGCGGGCGGCTGCCGGCCGGGGTGGTGCTGCTGCCTATCCTGGCGGGCACCGCGATGGTCATCGGGTCGGCGATCCGGACCGGTCAGGGTGGCAGCCGGCTCCCGGCGGACGGTGAGCCCGGTGCGGGGACGGCGGAGGAGGACACCGGGGTGGTGCAGCGGGACGACGACAAGTACTGGACCGCCGCCAGCATCTACGTCAACCGCGACGACCCGGCGATGTTCGTGCCCAAGCGGCTCGGCATCGGGTGGACGGTCAACTTCGGCAACCCGAAGGGCCTGGCGCTGTTCGCGGCGATCCTGCTCGCCCCGCTGGTCCTGACCGCTGTCCTGCGGTGACCGCAGTGGCGGCCGCGGTCGACCCACACCGGCCGCGACACGCCACTAGCGACCTCTAACCAAATCTAGGGTCACGGCTAGACGAGCCCATACAGTCTGAGCGTGGACCCCGTGCGCAACCCCTACGCACCCGGCGCCGGCCAGCGTCCTCCCGAGCTGGCCGGCCGCGACCGTGAGGTACGCCAGTTCGAGGTGGTGCTCGAACGCGTCGCAGCGGGCCGGCCCGAACGCAGCCTCGTCCTGTCCGGACTGCGCGGCGTGGGCAAGACCGTCCTGCTGAACGCCCTCCGCTCGCTGGCCCTCGGCCGGGCGTGGGGCACCGGAAAGGTCGAGGCCCGTCCCGACAGGTCGATCCGGCTACCGCTCGCGCAGGCGCTGCACGCGGCCAGCCGGGAGCTCACCCCCCGCCACCGCGACCCCGAACGCGTGGACGACTTCCTCGGCGTACTCAAGGCGTTCGCGCTGGAGACGACGGTGAAGGACCGCAAGGGGGTGCGCTGGCGGCCGCCGTACGACGTGCCCGCCACCCGCGGCCGGGCCGACTCCGGCGACCTCGAGCTGGACCTCACCGAACTCTTCACCGCCGCCGGTGAACTCGCCCGCGATCTCGGCGTGGGCGTCGCGGTCTTCGTCGACGAGATGCAGGACATCCAGTCCGCCGAGCTGGCCGCGTTGTGCGGTGCCTGCCACGAGATCAGCCAGCGCGGCGTGGCGTTCGTGGTGGTCGGCGCCGGGCTGCCGCACCTGCCGACCGCGCTGTCGGCGAGCAAGTCCTACGCCGAACGCCTCTTCCGCTACGTCTCGGTGGACCGGCTCGACCGCGACGCCGCCGACCGGGCGCTGACCGTTCCCGCGCAGACCGAGGACGTGGAGTTCGAATCCGCGGCGCTGGACGCGCTGCACGACGTCACCGACGGCTATCCGTACTTCGTCCAGGCGTTCGGCAAGGCCACCTGGGACGTCGCGCCGCGCAGTCCGATCTGCGCCGACGACGTGAAGGTCGCGGCACCGGAGGCGGAGGCGGAGCTCGCGGTCGGCTTCTTCGGCTCGCGGTACGAACGCGCCACTCCGGCCGAGCGGGAGTACATGCGGGCGATGGCCGAACTCGGCGCCGAACGCGCCGACCGTCCGGTGCCCACCGCGGACGTCGCGGCGCTGCTCGGCCGCAAGCCGCAGAGCCTGTCGCCGGCGCGGGACGGGCTGATCAAGAAGGGCCTGGTGTACGCGGCGGAGCGTGGTTCGGTGGCGTTCACCGTCCCGCACTTCGGCGCGTTCCTGCGTTCCCAGCACGCCTGAGCGTCCTCCCGGGTCCTTGGGGAGGTTCCCGGCAGACTGGCGACGCGAACCCAACCCGGCACCTCGGAGGTCGTCCGCCATGTTGCAGACAAACTTCTCCCGCTTCCTCGGTCTGAGGTATCCCATCGTCGGCGCGCCGATGGCCGGGCCCGGTAGCGGCCGGCTCGCGTCCATCGTCAGCGGGGCCGGCGGCCTCGGCATGGTCGGGGTGGGCAGCCGCGCGACGCGGAAGTGGGTCCGTGGTCAGCTCGACGCCGCCTCCTCGATGGGGCAGCAGCGGTGGGGGGTCGGTGTGCAGGTGTGGGCCCTGCCGAACCAGCCCGGCGTGATGGACGAGATCGAGATCGCCCGGCCGGCGATCGTCTCGCTGTCGTTCGGTGATCCCAGCCCCTACATCGACCAGGTTCATCGCGCAGGCGCCCTGGCCGCCTCGCAGGTCAACACGGTCGCCGACGCGCGGAAGGCGGTCGACGCGGGAATCGACGTGGTGGTGGTGCAGGGTGCGGAGGCCGGTGGCCACCATGCCGGTCAGGTGGCGACCCTGCCGCTGCTGCAGGGGGTGCTCGAGGCGCTCGAGCACGACGACGTTTTCGTCCTCGCCGGTGGCGGGATCGGCACCGGCCGCGGGCTGGCCGCGGTGCTCGCGGCGGGTGCGGCCGCGGGCTGGATCGGCACGGCGTTCCTCGCCACCCCCGAGGCGCACAGCCCGCTGCTGGCCAAGATGGCGGTGCTCTCGGCCAAGGAGACCGACACGATCCACACCAGGGTGTTCGACCTCGTGGGCGGGATCGACTGGCCCGAACGCTATCCGGGCCGGGCCCTGCACAATTCCTTCGCCCGCACCTGGCATCCACGGGAGGCCGAGCTCGCCGAGTGGGCGGAGGGGTCCGACCCGGAATCCGCCGAGAAGCTGGCCGCTGTCAAGGAGGGGTTGACGACGGCCACGAAGGCGGAGGACTACGACGTCGCGGTGGTCTATGCCGGGCAGGCAGCCGGACTGGTGCGCGACGAACGCCGAGCCGACGAGGTGGTGCGTTCCATCGGCGAGGACGCCGAACGCTGCATGCGTGCGGCCGCCGAGCTGTGCGTCCCCGACGAGTGGTTCCGATGAGGACGCCCGGATGAGGGCTTCGCGATCCTCGGCCCGTCGAACACATAAGTCCGGGTAGGCTCGCGGCCGTCCGGCAAGACGGCGGCACGACGAGATGACGAGGCTCCCGTAGATGCGCTGTGCACGTTGCGGCTACGACAACCCCGACAACCCTCGGACGTGTGCGCGGTGTGGGTTGGCGCTGGCCGATTCGTCCGACCCGGTGGGCAATCCGGTAGGGGATCCGGCAGGCGACCCCGGGGCGCGCGAGGTGTCCGACCCGGCCGAGGAGGCGCGCCCGTCCCACATCCAGCCGTCGTGGCGACGACCGGCCGAAGCGCCGGCCGAGTCGCCACCGTGGTCGGGGTCCGTCGACGCCGCACCCTGGCAGACTCCACCGCGGCGAGGGACCCCGCCGAACCGCCCGGCGACCGACACACCGGCCGCGACGTCCGCGACGACCGGCGGTCCGCCCTTCGCGGCGGAGCCACCGAGAGCGGTGTCCGGGCGGCCGGACACCCTCGGTCGGGTGCTCGTCGTCCTGCTCGCCGTCGAGATCGTGCTCGCGGTGGTCTACGCGGTCTTCTCGCTCGGCCCTCGCCGGGGAGTCTTCGCCGCGCTCGCCGCCGATCCGGCCGGAGTGGACCGTGCCGAGGCGGTGGCCAGCGACGGCGCCAACCTCGTGCTGTTCACCGCGCTCGGATTCTGCACCCTCGCGGCGGCCGTGCTGGGTGGCTGGTGGGCGAGTCGCGCCGGCCGAGCGAGCCGGTCGCGACCGGTGCGCTGGGGCCCGGCCTGGTGGATCGTCACGGTCGCCGCGGCCGTCGTCATCGCTGCGGCGCTGGTCCTGCACGCCGGCCAGGACACCGGCCGGATCGCCACCGGCTACGTGCTCCTCGGCCTCGGGTGCGTACTCCTCGCCGGCTCGGCCGCGTGGGCACTGGTGGTCGTACGCCGGCACGGCCGGCGGACCGCTGCCGGCGGCGACGCGACCGGCAGCGATGTGACTGGGGCTACCAGTGCGACCGGCCGGGCGGGTTCAGGTGCCGAGCGGAGCCAGGCCGGCCCGGACAGCGAAGGTCCCGGCCACCTGGTGCGGTGACCGGGACAATCGTCGCTGCCGTACGGCGGCCGACACGAGCGGCCTACTGAAAGATCGTGGTGTTGCTGCGCTCGGTCGCGGTGTAGTTGTCGTGGACGTTCTGAACGGCGACGTGCAGCTGGTCGAGGACGCCGTTGAGCTCCCGGATCGCCTTCTCCCACTGGGCCTTCGCGTCCCAGTAGGCGCTCTTCGCGTCGCCGTCCCACTCCTGGAGCTTGGCTTCGAGACTCTTCTCCAGGTCGTTGGTCTCGTCCTCGACGCCGCGGTAGGCGAGCCGCAGGTTGGCCTGGAGGTCGAGCAGCGCCTGGCTGTTCCATCTGGTCAAATCACTCATGAACGTGAACCTCCCGTGCAGGTAGGGCGTGCTGAACTTCGTCGGAAGTGCGTCGGATCAGGGCCGCGATCAGGTCAGGCCGTTGAGGAGCTGGTCGATCTTGTTGACGCCTTCCTCCTGCTGTTGCTCCGTCGCCTCGTAGCTCATGCGCGCGGCGCCCATCTTCTCCCGCAGGTCGTTCAGGGCGTCGCAGACGGTCAGGAACTTCTCGTCGAAGGTGCCCATCACCCGGGTGAAGGTGGTGGCGGCGTTGCCTTCCCACTGACCGGCGGCTTCCCTGCTGTAGTCCTGCAGCTTGCCCTTGATGCCGACGATGACGTCGAACGAGTCGCCCACACGCTGGGCGGCCTCGGCCATCGCAGCTCTGTCTTGCGACGCTGCTCCTCCCACACCTACCTCCTCCGTCAGCCCGGTCGTGCCGGGCGGTGTTGTCGGCCGACGCCTCGTGGCGCCGATCCGGGATGTCGCGTGCGTCCGTGAGTCCGCTCGACCGCAGTCCCCGTGTCAACCGCGGTGCCGGGAGATCGTCGGCTGGGTTGGCACCCGACGCGAGAACACGCTAACGCGAAACGAGGTTTGGCCGGGAGCGGGAAATCTTCAGCTGTGGATAACTCCTCCGTCCGGCAACCTGTCGACGATCCCGAGGCGCCGCTGTACTCGGGGGGCTCCGGGAGGCCGAGGTTGCCCGGAGGCCGATGCGGCCGGGAGCGGTCCGAACCCGGGTGCGCGGCGAAGTGTGAAGACCTACGGGTGTCACAGCCCCCGTAGGTCTCACCACTTCAGGAAGGAAGCCCGGCCGGAACTGGAAGTGTGAAGCCCTACAGGGGTTCTGACCACCCGGTCCTCACACACGTCACCCCGTCCGCCCGCGCCGAAAGCCGGACCTCGCCCTTGCCGGGGCAGCGTTTCCTCACCCGCGGATTCTTCCGCGGAAGAATCCACGATCCGGTCCCCATGGCACACGCGGGACGGTCGGCTCCACTACTTGCCGGGCTCCGGGGCGAAGTGTTCGGAGCGGTAGGCGCCCTGCTGTGACAGCGCGGGACCGGGCGGTATGAGGTTCAGCAGCGTCGGCGGCACCGGCAGCGGGTGCGCGTCGGCGTAGCCGAGCCGGGCCAGGGTGTCGGTGTCGGGCACCGGGAACTTCACTCCGGACTCGGTGACGAGGTAGTAGCCGGAGGGCCGTACGCCCGGAGCCGGGAGCAGCGCGGCCAGCGCGCCACCGCCGGGCGGCACGAGCACCCGGGGCTGGTCCGACCCAGCCGACCCGGCCGAGCCGGCGCCCGACGGGAGGGTTCCGCCGGTGGTGAGGTGCATCCGGGCGCGGTCGCCGGACTGGTCGTTGTCGTACCACAGGCACAGCGGGGCGTCCGGGCTCGACGTGGTCGCGAGCCGCGGCGGTGTCGGCGGGAGGTCCTTCACCTGCAGGTCGTCGTCGGTGGGTGAGGTGTGCGCGAGTACGACACTGAACGCGATCTCGGTGAACGTGCTCTGTGCCTGGCCGCCCCCGGCGCTGGCCGCACCGGTGCCGAGCAGGATCTTCGCCTGTACCTCGCTGAGCCGGGCGAACCCGTCGGCGGTCATCACGTAGTAGCGGTCGGGGTCAGGGGTGTGGAAGAGCTGGCCGATCGTGGCGGACTCGCCGCCGAGGGAGACCGGGCTCGGCTCACCGCGGCGGGGTACGACGGGGCCGGCGAGATCCTGTCCGGCCGGCAGCGCCCGCAGCCACGCGGAGCTCACGGGTACGGCGGCCGAGGTGGAGTAGCCCAGGCTCGCCAGCGGGCGTTCGCCGACGGCGAGCCTGCGCCCGTGCCAGACGAGGTGGTGGCCGCCGTCCGGGCCGCGGACCAGCAGGGCCGCATCACCGACCTGGCGGCCGCCGACCGACTTCTCCGGCGTACCGATCAGCACCGTGACCCTCGGCGTGCCCGCCGCGTCGCCGCCCCCGCTACCCACACCGGCGACCGCCGTCGCGCACATCGCCCACGGCGCGGAGCGGATGCTGGTGGCCAGGGGTACCGACGTGGGCGCCTGCGCGATCCCGATCTCGGGTCCGCGTGGGATCCCGGCGAGCGACTCCCGGCTCACCGACACCTTCTTCATCCCGCTGCCCCGGATCAGCAGCGCGGACGTGGTGTTGCGTACCGGCACCAGGATCATGTTCGCGTCGTCGCCCTGCCCGGGCTGCCCCGGCGACTGCGGTGACTGAGGCGACTGAGGTGTCTGGCCGAGCTGTTGCGTCGTGGACCCGCCGGACTCGACGGCCGACCGCGGTAAGTAGAGGTAGAGCGCGCCGGTCTCCTTCTCCACGATCACCGAGGAGGCCGCGTCGTTCTTCCAGCGGGTGGACGAGCTGTTGCCCAGCCAGGCGTACAACGCCACTCCCGCGCACGCCAGCGCGCCGACCATGATGCCCGCGAACGTCGAGGTGGTGACCCGGCGCATCGGCTGCTCGATCGCCTCCGGGTCGTTGCCGAGCATGGCCGCGAGCACCCGGCGTACGAGGTAGCGGTACGCCTGGAGTTGGTCGCGTCGGGTCTGCATCGTGGTGGTGTTCCTCGCGGAGGGCGCTGCGCGGTCACTGCTTGCCGGGATACTTCGTGGGGCACTGCGGTCGCAGGTGGATCGGCCTCGCCGCCCCCGGCGGTTCCCGAGTCGGCGACACTACGATATTCCGGCGAGCCGCGACCACAGCGGCGCAGCCCGCGCAGGTGACACCCGACGGTGTGCCTCGGTCCACGGGAGGAGGGGTCCGGTGTCCGCTGTCCGCACCCCGCAACCAACCGCTCGCACCGGATCGTCCCCGGCGAACGGCCGCAGGCGCGACCGGCGAGGAGGCCGCGACGACCGGCGAGGAGGCTCGGCCGGCAGTTCGCGGCGACCGGGCCGGCTGCGCCGTTCCTATCCCGGACGCCACCTGGGCGCCCTCCCCGTCGCCACGCTCGTCGCGTGGCAGGTCGCGGTGGGTCTGCTCGCCGCCGGAGTGGCCGTCGGTGGCGTACTGCTGGTGCTCGGCGGAGTGGTGTTCCTCGCCGTCGCGCTCGGCACCGCGGTGTGGTGGAACGGCCGGCCGCTGTGGCGCTGGCTGGGCGTGTGGACGCGTTTTCGCCGGCGCAACGCGCAGGCCGCACCGGCCCCGCCGCACGATCCGGGGCTCGCACCGCTGCGGGAGTGGCTGCCGGCGTTCGAGTTGTCGGCGGTTGCCGGCCGACGCGGTGAACGCCCGGCCGGAGTCGCCCACGACGGCACCGGCTACGTCGTCGTACTCGGCCCGCGCGGTGACGACCTGATCGCCTCCGCCGACCCCGTCCGCGTCCCGTTGGGTGCGCTGGCCAGCGTCGGCGACGCCGAAGGGGTCCGGCTCGCCTCCGCGCAACTGCTCGTCCGCACACTCCCCGCGCCCGCGCCGACGTTGGGTGCCTACGCAGCCCAGCTCGGTGCGTCGTACGCCGAGATCAGCGGTGGTTCGACACCGGCGGCGACGTCCTGGTGGATCGCGCTGCGGCTGGAGCCGGGCCGGGACGGCACGTCGGTGACGCTGGACGGTTCCGACGTCGAAGCGGTGAGCCGGGCTTTGCGAACCACCGTCGGCTGGGCCACCAAGGTGCTGTCCTCGTCCGGGCTGCCCTGCCGTCCGCTGGACGAGGCGGAGCTACGGGAGGTCCTCGACCTCACCCTCGGCGTCGACCCGCAGCACGCGACCGGCGCCCGCCGCGAACGCCGTACCACCGAGTCGTGGCGCGGCTGGAGCTGCGACGGAGTCGCCCACGTCAGCGGCTGGCTGCGGAGCTGGCCGCGGGCGGGGATTCCGTCGATGTCCCGGTTGCTGGCGGCGATGGCCGGGTTGCAGGTGCGGTCCGCCGTGGCGTCGCTCGCGCTCACCTGGGCGCCCGACCGGACCGTTCGTACGACCACGTTCGTCCGCGTCGTCGCCGACGACGCCAAGCTCGCCCGCACGGCGTTCCGGCAGCTCACCAAGGCGGGCGGCCGGGCGCGGATCGGGGTCGTACGCCTGGACGGCGAGCAGTTGCCCGGCCTGATCGCCACGATCCCGATGGGCGGCGGCGCCCGGTGAGCCGCCGAACGCACCGGACCCACCTGCCCCAGGTGCAGGCGCACGAGACCCGGCTGGACGACCTGGACGACACCTCGCTCACCCTGCCGCCGGCCGGGCTGGTCCTGGGTTCGGGGCAGGCCGGCGCGCTGGTCGTACGACTGTTCCGCAGCGACCCGGTGCGCATCTGTGTGGTGTCCCGCGGCCAGTTGGCCCAGCTCGTCGCCTACCGCGCGATCGCGGTCGGCGCCCACGTCACCGTGGTCACCGACGCGGTGGCCGCGTGGGGCCGGCTGGTGTCGGCCGTTCCGCGCGGGCCGGCCTGGCTGACCGTGCTGCCGACGGGTGCCCGGGTGAGCGCCACCGGCAGCGTGGCGCGGCCCTCCCTGGTCATCGACGCCACCCGCGACCACCAGGCGCTGCCGCGGTGGGAGCAGGGTGACTGGCAGACGTTCGTGTCGGTGCAGACCGACCTCGAACCCACCGACGAGCAGCGGCTGCGGTCCTCGGACCTGCTGATCGCGCAGCGGGTGGAGCCGGCCGCCGCCGACGTGGCCCGGCGTGGGTTCGGCCTGGCCCGGGACCGCGCCTCCTGGCTCACCCAGATGCCGTCGGACGTCGTCGCGGTGGCTGCCGCCGGCCAGCTGGCGTTCGGTCAGCTCGGGCTGAGCGGGATGGAGCAACGGCTGTTCGGCGGCCGCTGAGCGACGCCGGGCCGGGGAGTCCGCTCGTCAGAGCTGTCAGGACCTCCGTCAGGACAGCAGGGCGATGATCGCGTCGTAAACACCCATCGCGCCGAACGCCAGCGGCACGACCGTGAGCAGGACGAGCACCTCGAACAGGTCGGTGTAGCGCGCCCAGTACGGCGACAGCCGCCGGCCGGGGGCGTTGACCGCCCAGGCGCCCAGCGCGGCGGCCACGACCAGGCACGGGATCCCCACCGCGAGCACCGTGGTGGCCCCGGAACCGCCGGTCGCCAGTCGCCAGACCAGCAGCGCGGCGCAGGCCACCCCGCCGCACACCAGCCACCGCCGGTGCGTACGGCCACGGAAGTGACGCGAGCGCAGGAACAACGCCAGTCCGGTGACGCCGACCAGCGCCGTGCCGAACCAGCCCGGCTGCCGGGTGAGGTGGACAGCGCCCACCGCGCACACCGTGGTGGTGGCGGCGACCAGCGCGGCCACCAGCCGGTCGGCGACGACGGCCTGTTGCAGGACGGTCGGCCCCGGCAGTACGCCGGACTGCCGGCGCAGGTCCTCCGAACTGGTAGGCAGCTGGGGCAGCGGGAGCTGGGCGAGCCGGGCACAGATCGTCGGCAGGAACGGCATCACACCCAGGGCGAGCGCCACCGTGGCGGCGGCCACGACACCGGCCGAGGCGGACAGGATCAGCACCGCCGCCGCGGCGAGCGCCCCGACCAGAGCGGTCGCCGCTACGCCGAGGAAGCCGTCCCAGCCGGCCGCCACCGCGAACGCCGAGACAGTCGCCAGCACGAGCACCAGCGCGCACCCGACCAGTGCCTGCGGCGCGCCGAAGTCGCCGAGCCGGTGGTCGCCGCCGAGCAGGAGCAGGCCGCCGACGCCCGCGTAGCCGACGCCCGCGGCGGCGATCAGCACGCCGGCATCCGGTTGGCCGAAGGCCCGCGACATCGCCGTACCCCCGCCGACCAGGCCGACCGCGGCGACCAGCGCGACCACCGACTGGAGCAGCCAGGAGGGGCCGGTGGCCAGCGCGACCAGCGCGCCCAGAGCGAAGAACGTGCCGGCCACCGACAGGGCCGTCGTCCGCGCGTCGGACGGCTGCCAGGCGGCCCGCCGCTCCCGGGTGGCCACCGCGACCGCGTCGGCCACGTCGTCGAACGCGAACTCCGGGATGGCCCCCTCGCGGTGGCGCAGGTGGAGCACGTCGCCGTCGCGTACGCCCAGGCCGGACAGGTGCAGCGACGGGTCGAACGACGACTCGCCGAGCCGCTGCAGCACCCACCCGCCGCGCAGGAACGCCGGGTCGTCGGGGTTCTCCCCGGCGTACCGCAGCAGGGTCGGCAACAGGTCGGCCAGCGGGGTGTCGGTGGGCAGGGCGAGGTCCATCCGGGTGCGTGGGGCGACGACGGTGACGCGACAGAGCTCCACGCCGCTGTTCGCGTCCACAGTTGATCTCCTCATCGCGCTGGGGCAGCCTGAAACCGGTGGGCCGGTGCCGACGCCCAGGGTCCTGTCCGTGCCGGGTCGTATTGTCTGCCATTGTCTGATACCGATCGACACCGATCGACACCGCACATCCATCGACACCGCACATCCACCGACACCGCACATCCACCGCACCCGACGGTCCGGCTGAGAGGGGGCCGCGCAGTGAGCACGGTGCTCTACCGTCGCCCCGGTCGCCGGCAGCCACCGGCGATGCCCAAGGGCGAGGTGCTGTTCGAGGCGCCACCGGAGCTGCCCGAGGCCACCCCCGGCGGGGCGATGCAGAAGATGTTCGGCATCCTGCCCATGCTCGGCGGCGGCGCGGTGATGGCGTTCATGCTGTCCAGCGGCTCCACCGGCAACAACTCCATGCGGCTGCTGATGAGCGGCACGATGGCCGTGTCCATGGTGGGGATGTACATCAGCCAGCTCGGCAGCGGTGGCAAGAACGGCGAGCGCAAGCACCAGGTCGACGGAAGCCGGCGCGACTACCTCCGTTACCTCGGCCAGCTCCGCCGACGGGTCCGCACCGCCGCCAACCGGCAGCGCGAGGCGCTGGAGTGGCGCTACCCCGAGCCCGACAGCCTGTGGGTGCTGCCGCTGAGCCGGCGGCTGTGGGAACGCCGGCCCGCCGACCGCGACTTCGGCCACGTACGCGTCGCCAAGGGCGTCCAGCGGTTCGTCCTGCAGTTGATCGCGCCGGAGACCAAGCCGGTGGAGGATCTCGAACCCGTCGCCGCGGGTGCCCTGCGCCGGTTCATCGCCACCTACCGCACCGTTCCCGACGTGCCCGTCGCGGTGTCCCTGCGTGGCTTCGCGCACGTACGCATGGACGGCGACCCGCAGGCCGTCCGCGGCCTGGCCCGGGCGATGGTCGCGCACCTCGCGGCCTTCCACGCGCCGCACGAGTTCGTCGTCGCGTCCTGCCTGGCCCCGGATCGGCGGGCCGACTGGGACTGGCTCAAGTGGCTGCCGCACGCGTTGCATCCCACCGCCACCGACGGCGCCGGCCAGGTGCGCCTGGTCACCTCGTCGCTGGCCGAGCTCGAACGCCTGCTGGCGCCCGAGCTGGCCAACCGCCCGTTCTTCTCCGCCAACGGCAAGCCGCTCACCGACCAGCCGCACGTCGTCGTCCTGGTCGACGGCGGGCACGCCAGCACCGACGCGCGGTTCCTCAGCGCGCCGCCACAGGGCGTGACGGTGATCGACCTCACCGGCAACGCCGTCCGCCGGTTCGGTGACGGCGTGATGCGGCTGCGGGTCACCGCCGACCAGGTGTTCCACGTCCCCGCGGGTGCCGACGACGACCCGGACGCGGGCGGCAAGGAGAGCCTGCTCGGCCGGCCCGACGAGCTGACCGTCGCCCAGGCCGAGTCGTTCGCCCGCCAGCTCGCCCCGCTGCGGTCGGCGCTGGTGGGGCCGACCGGCGTGATCGAGGAGCAGGCGGAGGTGGAGGAGGAGAAGCCGCAGTACGAGCTGGAGCTGATGAGCCTGCTCGGCATCCCCGACGCCAACCACCTCGACCCCGACGTCATCTGGCAGCCGCGTCCGCGTCACGACCGGCTGCGCATCCCGTTCGGGCTCACCCCCGACGGTCAGCCGGTGGAGCTGGACATCAAGGAGTCGGCCCAGGGCGGTATGGGCCCGCACGGACTGGTCATCGGCGCCACCGGTTCGGGCAAGAGCGAGGTGCTGCGCACGTTCGTGCTCGGCCTGGCCGTCACGCACTCCCCCGACGCGCTCAACCTCGTCCTCGTCGACTTCAAGGGCGGCGCGACGTTCCTCGGCCTGGACAGCCTGCCGCACGTCTCCGCGGTCATCACCAACCTCGAGGACGAGCTGATCCTGGTCGACCGGATGCAGGACGCCCTGGCCGGTGAGATGAACCGTCGCCAGGAGCTGCTCCGGCAGGCCGGCAACTACGGCTCGCTGCGCGACTACGAGGACGACCGCGCCAAGGGCAAGCCGCTGGAGCCGATGCCGTCGCTGTGGATCGTGGTCGACGAGTTCAGCGAGCTGCTGTCGGCGAAGCCGGAGTTCATCGAGCTGTTCGTGATGATCGGACGGCTGGGCCGAAGCCTCGGCGTGCACCTGCTGCTGGCCTCCCAGCGGCTGGAGGAGGGCAAGCTGCGCGGCCTGGACACGCACCTGTCCTACCGCGTCGGCCTAAGGACCTTCTCGGCCGGTGAGAGCCGGGTCGTGCTCGGTGTTCCCGACGCCTACGAGCTGCCCCGCGAGCCTGGTGGCGGCTACCTCAAGGTCGGTACGGAAGGCCTGGTCCGCTTCAAGGCCGCCTATGTCGGCGGGACCTACGAGCCGTCCGGGCCGGCTGCCGGACCGGGACGCAAGCCGCCGCCGAAGCCGGGCGAGAAGCGCTGGGTGCCGCGGATCACCGCCTACACCACCGACTACGTCGAGCCCGAGATCGTGCAGGCGCCGGAGGAGCTCGAGCCGGAGCCCGCGGAGGTGCCGGCTTACGCCCAGCAGGACCGGCCCGAGCCCCGGGTGCTGATCGATCTGGTGGTCGACCAGCTGAAGACCATGGGCCGGGCCGCACACCAGGTGTGGCTCCCCCCGCTGGACACCCCGCCGACCCTCGACTCGCTCCTGCCCGGCCAGCTCACGGTCAGCCCCGACAACGGCCTGAGCGTCGACTGGGAGGGGCGTGGGCGGCTGCAGTCTCCGGTCGCCCTGGTGGACAAGCCCTACTACCAGCGCCGGGACCCGATGTGGCTCGACCTGGCCGGAGCGGGTGGCCACGTCGGCATCGTCGGCGGACCGCAGTCCGGAAAGAGCACGCTGCTGCGCAGCCTGATCGCGTCGTACTCCCTCACCCACCGGCCCGACGAGGTGCAGTTCTACTGCCTGGACTTCGGCGGCGGCACGCTGTCGGCCCTGCTCGGGCTGCCGCACGTCGGCGGGGTGGCCACCCGGCTCGACGCGGACGCGATCCGGCGTACGGTCGGTGAGCTGACCGCCCTGCTGGAGCAGCGCGAACGCGCCTTCACCGACGCCGGCGTCGACTCGATCGCCACCTACCGCCGGATGCGCCGGCAGGGCAGGATCCAGCCCGACCGGTTCGCCTCCGACGTGTTCCTCGTCGTCGACGGCTGGGGCACGGTCCGGGCCGACCACGAGGCCGTCGAGGCCGCCGTCACCACGCTGGCCGCCCGAGGGCTCGGGTTCGGCATCCACGTGGTGGCCACGGCGAACAAGTGGTCGGAGTTCCGGATGGCGATCAAGGACCTCATCCAGACCCGGCTGGAGCTCAAGGTCGGCGACCCGTACGACTCCGAGATCGACCGCAGGGCCGCCGCCAACGTCCCCGCCAACCGCCCCGGGCGCGGACTCTCACCCGAGCAGCTGCACTTCCTCGGCGCGCTGCCCCGCATCGACGGGGTGGAGGACGCCGAGGACGTCGCCGACGGCGTGCACGCGATGGTCGCCGCGGTCGCCGACGCCTGGCAGGGTCCGGCCGCGCCGCCGGTGCGGCTGCTGCCGGAGGAGCTTCCGCTGCTGAGCCTGCCGCAGGCGGGTGCCGACCCGCGGCCGGGCGTCCCCATCGGCATCGACGAGGACGAGCTGGCGCCGGTCTACCTCAACCTCGACGAGGAGCCGCACCTCGTGGTGTTGGGCGCCAACGAGTGCGGCAAGTCCAACCTGCTCGAGGTCATCGCCCGCGGGATCGTCGACCGGCACCCGCCCAGCGAGGCGCGGTTGATCATCATCGACTACCGGCGTGCGCTGCTGGACGCGGTGAGCGGTGACCACCTGATCGGTTTCGCCGCGTCCTCCGACGCCGCGACGTCGCTGCTCAAGGACGTCGGTGCGGCGCTGCGCAAGCGGCTGCCCGGTCCGGACGTGACGTCGGAGCAGCTGCGCAACCGAACCTGGTGGAAGGGCTCGGACCTCTACCTCATCGTCGACGACTACGAGCTGGTCGCCACCTCCTCGGGCAACCCGCTGGCGCCGATCACCGACCTGGTGAGCCAGGCCCGCGACATCGGCCTGCACGTGATCCTCGCCCGTGGCTTCGGCGGCGCGGGCCGGGCGATGTACGACCCGATCGTCCAGCGCATCCGGGACATGGGCAACCCGGGCCTGATCATGTCCGGCACCAGGGAGGAAGGCCAGCTGTGGGGTGGCGTGCGGGGTGCACCGCTGCCACCCGGACGCGGCACGCTGGTGAGCCGCCGCCTCGGCACACGGTTGATCCAGACGGCGTACGTCAAGGGCTCGGCCGACCACCCGCTCCCCTGACGCTTGCCGGCCACGCGCGGATGAGCCGCGCGTTCCGCCGGGGGCTTCGGAACGGGACCTATCGTTCGGCGTTCGCGTCCGCGCCGGGTCGCCAGCCGCGCGCCCGGCCCCGCCGGGCCACCGCGACCCCGGCGAGTACGAGCAGGGTGAGGGCGACCGAGGCCCCGCCGACGCCGAGCGCGACCGTACGCGGCGTCGAGTCGGCATCGTCGGGCGTGGGAAGCGGGGCGATCGCCGGACCGGTCTGTGGCCGCCGTGTGGTGCCCGCCTCGGGGAGCAGCTGCGTCAGCGCCTCGTACGGATTGATCATCCCGTAGCCGTAGCTTCGGTCCGGAAGGTCCAGGCCCGGATGGTCGGCGGTGTCCTCGATCAGCTGCTTGACCTGCACCGGCGTCAGTCGGTGGTGGTACTTCTCGACCAGCAGGGCGGCGAGGCCGGAGACGAACGGCGCCGCGAAGCTCGTCCCCTGCTGGCCTCGCTGGTAGTTCGTCACGGGGGCGGTGCTGGTGAGGTTGGTGCCGGGCGCGACGACGGACACCGGAACCGACGTGGTGCTGAAGTCGGCGACCTTGCCCTGTTCGTCGACCGCGCCGACCACGATGAGGCCCTCGTACCCCTTCTCCGCCGCGAACTCCGCCGGCCACTGCTCGGCGTTGCCCTGGTTGCCCCCGGTGTTCCCCGCGGCGGTGACCACCACCACGCCCTTGTCCAGGGCGTAGCGCACGGCCTGCCCGAGCGGGTCGTACTCGTTGCCGGTGACGACGGACACGTTGATGACGTCGGCGCCGTTGTCGGCGGCGTAGCGGATGCCGTCGGCGAGCGCGGCGGCCGAACCCTGCTCCGGTCCGGGAGCGACGCGTACGGTCAGGATGTCGGCGAGTGGCGCTACGCCGCGCAGGCCGGACCCCGCCGTCTGCCGGGCGGCGATGATGCCCGCGACGAGGGTGCCGTGCCCGCTGGGTGCGCAGTCGCGCCACGGCGGGATCGGGGTGTCCTCGTCCTGGACGAAGCTGGCCGCGTGGGGTGCGCGCGCGGGTGTGAGCTGGCGGTTGCGGAAGTCGACGCCGGTGTCGACCACGGCGACGGTGACGCCGCGCCCGGTGGCGAAGGAGTTCAGCCGGTCAAGCTGGAGGCGGTCCTGTGCCCAGGGCTGCCCGGCGGTCGACGCGGGACCCGCGTACTGGTTGCGGCAGTCGTTGTTCAGGTAGCGGCTGGGGTCGACCGGCGCGTTTCCCGCACCGGCGTCGTCGCCCGGATCCGCGGTGTCGGTGGGAGTGGGAGTAGGACCAGGAGCGGGCGTACGCGTGGGCGTGGGCGTGGGGTTCGGCGCGGCGACCGCCGACGTCGGCGAGGTCAGCGCCGGAACCATGGTGGCGAGCGCGAGCGCCAGCGCGGGTAGGATGCCCGCTGCTCGCACGGTCCTGCCGTTCGCCCACGTCACAGTGGGCGAGGTTACCGGGCGTCGTCAGGTGCATCGGTGGAGCCGTCCACAGCCATCCACAGTCGTCCGTTCGATCGTCCGGCGTGGTGGTCCGAGCGTCCGTCTTCCCTGGCCACATCCGGAAAACCACCGCCTGTGACCCCGCGTGCGCTTGCCCGGACAACTCCTTGCCCGGGCGAGCGAGGGTTTCCACCCCCGTCGGTGCGGGAAGCAAAGCGTCATGCCTACGCGGGATGGCACGGCACAAAGGTGTGGCGAGCGGAGGTCTAAGGAGAAGGCGTGACTGTGGTATCCGTCGAGAGTTCGACGAGCTCCACTGCCTTGGTGCTGCCGTTCGAGGTCGCCAGCGCCCGGGCGGCACGGCGACGGCTGGCCGCCGACCTCCGTGCTGCCGGCATCGCGTCCGACGAGGTGCACGACGCGGTTCTCGTGCTCAGTGAACTCGTCGGCAACGCCCTCCGGCACGCGCGTCCCCTTCCCGCCGGTGCGTTGCGGGTGACGTGGAGGCGGCATCCGCACCGGCTCGAGGTGAGCGTCACCGACGGGGGCGGGCCGACCGAGCCGCGCCCGTTGGAGTTGCCGGCGTCCGCGCTGGGCGGTCGCGGGCTGGCGATCGTCGACGACCTGTCCGCCCGGTGGGGCGTACGACGTGGCGACCGCACCACCACCGTGTACGCCGTGCTCGACCTGACGCCCGGCACCAGCCGGACCTGACGCGCGCCGCGCACTCACTTTTCGTCGCCTGCCCGCGCGGACAGCCGCTCGCTTCACCGGCGCCCACTTCGTAACACCCCCTAGGCTCGTGCCGTGTCCGTTCCTACGTCTCCGCAGGCGGCCCGGGTAGCGGTCGTCATCCCCGCGCGCGACGAGGCCGCACGGGTGGCCGCGACCGTTCGCGCGGCCGGGAAGGTGACCGCCGTCGACCTGGTGGTCGTGGTCGACGACGGCTCCCGGGACGCCACCGCTGCGCACGCCCAGGAGGCCGGTGCGGTGGTCGTCGGCCACCACCGTCCACGCGGCAAGGCGGCCGCGCTGGCCACCGGTGCGCAGGCGGTGTCGGCGATCGAGGCGCGGGAGAACCCCACCGATCCGCGGCACCTGCTGTTCCTGGACGCCGACCTGGCCGAGAGTGCGGCCCGGGCGGAGTCGCTGGTTCGCCCGGTACTGGACGGAACCGCCGACGTCACCATCGCGGTGATGCCGCCCCAGACCGACGGCCCCGGTGGCGGGCACGGTTTCGTCGTCCGCCTCGCCCGCGCAGGTATCGACCGGGCGACCGGGTGGCAGGCCACCCAGCCGTTGTGCGGGCAGCGGTGCCTGAGCCGGCCCGCACTGGACGGCGTCAGCCCGCTCGCCCGCGGGTTCGGGGTCGAGGTGGGGATGACGATCGACCTGCTGCGCAGGGGTTTCCGGGTCGCGGAGGTGCCGGTCGACTTCCAGCACCGGGTGACCGGGGCCGACTGGCGGGGTCAGCTCCACCGCGGCCGGCAGTGGCTGCACGTCGCCGAGGCGCTGGCCCGGCGGGGTGTCGTACCCCTTCCGACCCTTCCCACGCTTCCTCGTCGTGACCGACGTACGAACTGACCGGGCCGGCGGGTCGAGCCGGGCAGGCGGGTCCAGCCGAGCCGGTGGGTCGAGCCGGGCAGGACGGTTCGCGGTCGTCAGCCTGGGCGCGAGCCTGGCGCTGTTCACCGTCACCGGGCTGCTCGGCCCGTCCGTCGTCGCGCTCACCCTGCCCCAGCGGGCGGCGTGGCGGCCGCCGTACTGGTGGGACGCGCATCCCCCGCCCTGGCTGGTGGTCACGCTCGCGCTGACCGGGCTGGCCGTGGGTGCCCTCGGCGTGTACGCCGGTCTGCGCGCCCTGTCCGCCGGGTGGACCCCGGCTCCGCGCCGGCTGATGGCGCTCGGGGTCGCCGGGGTGACGGCGTTGACGCTGGTGCCGCCGATGGCGTCCGGAGACGTCCTGATGTACGCCGCGTACGGCCGGATCGCGGCGCGCGGCGGGGATCCGTACCTCACCGCACCGGCCGAGTACGTGCTGCACCGAGCCGACCCGGTGGTCGCGGCGACCGAACGGCCCTGGCAGACCGCGACCTCCGTCTACGGCCCGGTGGGCACCTGGCTGCAGCAGGCGGCGGCCTGGCTGGGCGGCGGATCCACGCACGCCACGGTGCTCGGCCTGCAGGTCACGAACTCGATGGCGTTCGTCGCCGTGGGGCTGCTGGCGGTACGGCTGGCCGGGCGGACGCCGCGGGCGCGGGCCCGCGCCGTGCTGTGCGTCCTCGCCAACCCTGTCCTGGCCTGGCTGGTCGTCGCGGGCGGGCACAACGACGCCCAGGCGGTGGTGTTCGCGGTGGCGGCGCTGGTGGTGGTCCGCCGGTCGCCGTTCGCGGCCGGGCTGCTGGTCGGCCTCGGCGGAGCGGTGAAGCTCACCGTCGGGCTGTACGGCCTGGCGCTGCTGTGGGCTCTGCGCCGGTCTCCGCGGGCTACGGCGGCACTGTGCGCGGGGTCGCTGCTCACGCTCGTCGGGACGTACGTGTTCGCCGGGCCGCACGTGTTCGACCGGGTGCTGGCGGCGCCGAGTTTCGTGTCGTCGGGTACGCCGTGGCGGTTGCTGTTCGGGCCGCTGTACCTGTTCGTGCTGCCGATGCCCGCCGCCCGTGCGGTGATCGCCGTCGCCTCCGCGGTGACGACCGTGCTGCTCGCGGCGTTGTTGTGGCGGGTCGTGCCGCCCGCGGTGCGCGAGCCGGTGGCGGAGGCGATGCGGGGGCGGGGGCGCGGGCGCACGGCAGATGACGCTACGTCGGATCCGACGTCAGATCCGACACCGGAGGCCGTCCGGGTGGCCGCCGTACTCTGCCTGGCCTGGGTGTTCACCACGCAGTACAGCCTGCCGTGGTACGACCTGCTCGCCTGGGCGCCGCTGGCCGGACTCGTCGCCGGCCGGCTCGACTCGATGGTGCTCGCCCGCACGGCCATGATGGCCGCGGCGTACGTGCCGGGCCGGGTGGTCGACCTGCCGGCCGCGGTCGGCTTCGTGACCGACCGGATCCGCGACACGGTGACGCCGCTGGTGCAGATCGCGATCCTGGTGTGGCTGGTCCGCTGGTGCCTGGCCCACCGCGACCGGCCGCCGACCGGCGATGACGTACGGCTGCGTTCCGACCGCCTGCCTAGCGCGGAAGGTGCCGGGTCAGGAACTCCGTGAACGTCAGCATGTCCGGGTGCCGCGCTCGAAGTGCCGCGATGTCGGCCTGGTAGCCCGCCTCGGCGAACCACTCGTACATGCGCGACGTGATCGGCTCCGCGTGGTAACGCGTGCGGGCGCCGGTCACCTGCTCGAACGCCGCCGCGATCTCGGGCAGGGTGAGCTGGTCTCCGGCGAGTTCGAACCGGCGGCCGAGGTAGGCATCGGGGTGGTCGAAGGCGTCGGCGGCGAACCAGCCGATGTCGTCGGCGGCGACCAGTTGCAGCGGCCGGTCCGGACGCAACGGCAGGTTGACGACGCGCTCGTCGTCGGCCACGTCGAAGTGCAGCAGGTTGTTCGTACACCGTCCGCAGGACCGTCGCGGGCAGCTCCAGCCGGGCGATGTGGCGTTCGACCTCGGCCTTGGTCTCGAAGTGGTCGACACCGGTGTGGCGCCGCCCTGGTTGCCGGTCGCTCCGGTGACCAGGACGCTGCGAGTGTCGGGCACGGTGAACTCCTCACATGAGCGGCGGAAATTGTCGCACGAATCGCCACCGGCGTTCGGCCACGGCGCGTCGGTGGAAATGGGTCTGCCATGACGGCACTCGTCGACACGCCGCCCCTGACGAGGTGGCACGGCCTCGCCCGCGAGCACGGCGTGGCCTGGAACGATCTGGTCCTGGTCGCGGTCAACCTGTACGGCATCCGCACTCCGCTCGGCGCCCGGATCCGGCTGCTGGTGCGGGTGGCCGGGGAGCGGGAGTCCCGCGTGGTCGTCGTACCCGCGGGCCGCCCGGACTCGCCGTTCGAGCTCGTCGAGGACCGGCTGTGCGTCGACGGCCGGACGCTTGCCCGGGTCGAACGCCGGGCCGTGGACGACGCGGTGCCGGGATACCTGCGCTGCTGGGACGGCCGGCGCTGGCGGGCCGCCACGCTCAACCCGAACGCGCGCAGCCGCTGTACCGGTTGCGCGTTCTGCCCCACGACGCTGGAGGACGCGGTCGATCCCCGGCTGCGGCTGGAGGACGAGATCGCCGCCCTGCTGGCCGGGCTGGCCGCGCAGTTGCCGCCCGGCGGGACGCTTCGTGACCTGGCGGAGGTGACCATCTCCACCGGTTGCTTCCACACCGAACAGGCCGCCCTCGACCACCTGCGGACGGTGCGCCGGGTGCTCACCGAACACGGCCTCACGCCCCGGATCGGGTTGCTCACTTCGGTCCTGCGCAGCCGGGAGGCGTTCGACGAGATCGCCCGCGAGATCGGTCCGTTCCTACTGTTCCTCACCGCCGAGTGCGCGTCACGGCGGGACGTCCTGCTGAAGGCGAGCAAGGCGAGCTTGACACCGGAGGAGATGCCGGGCCTGCTGGCCCGGGCGCGGGCGGCCGGACTGCGGACGTCGTTCACCTACGTCGTGGGCCTGGATCCGTATCCGCTGATGCGCGACTTCCTGCGCACGCTGCTCCCGCACTGCACGGTGTTCCCGTCCGTACAGGTGTACCAGTCACACACGCCGCTGATGGACCTGCTGCGCGCCGAGGATGCCGGTGAGCTGGCGTACTACCTCGACATCCGGCGCGAGATCGAACGCGCCGCCGCGCCGCGCGGCCTGGTGCCGCAGCGATGGCGGTGCTACCGGCCGCTGTGGTACTCGACGTACGCGGGCCGGCCGCTGACCGGACCGTGCCGATGAGGGAGTCCACGCGGGTGAACGGGTCCACACCGACGAACGAGTCCACGCGGATCGCTGTCCGCGGGCGCAGGCACGACCACGCGGGCGCGACGGCGTACGTGCTGGACCGCCGGCTCAGCGGGTACGACAGCTACCGGCCGGCCGTGCTGCTGCTCACCGAGTCGCAACCGTCGGAGACGTCGGTGGGGTCGACGCGGCTGACGTGCCGGGCAGTGCGGGTCCGCGTTCTCACCCTGGACGACGTGACATTGGTCTGTCTGCTGGCCGCGAGAGGTGCGGACGCTGCGGACGGTGCGGACGGTGCGGACGGTGCGGACGGTGCGGACGGTGCGGACGGTGTGGACGCCTCGCCGGACTCGGACTGGTTGCCGGAGTCCTGGGAGGGCACGCTCGTCCTGCCGGAAGGCCGGCGCCGGGTGGACGTACCGGCCGACCTGGCCGCCGCCCTCGCCCGCGCGGGCATCGACGCCGACCAGGTGGGTGAGGCACACCTTCGGCATCTGGTGGGGTACGTCACCGAGGCCGGGCCCGGGTCGACGCGCGCGGCCCGGGTGAGCGCCGCCGTGTCCGCCGTACGCCGTGAGGTCGGTGGCCGACCGGTCAGCGGCTGACCCGGCTGAACCGTCAGCGGCTGAACAGTTCGAACGACACCGCCGACCGGCCGCCGAACCGCTCCGCCGCGCCCTGCGTGTAGCTGGTGAGGTGCTCCCGGGCGTACTCCACCGGATCCCGGTCGTCCAGCGCGCGGATGTAGGCGCGGTGCTCGGCGAGCGAGGCCACCGCCCGGTCGAGGGTGTCGGTGACGTCGACGGCGTGCGAGGCGTACGGGGAGGAAGCCACCGCGACGTAGCGGACGCCGTTCCAGGGTTCGTGGCCCTCGTCGACGAGTTCGGGGAAGATCCACCGGTTGCCCGCGTCGCCCGCGGCGTCGAGCACGGCCCGGCCGACCGCGCGGTGGTCGGGGGTGTTCCAGCTGCCCGGCGTTCCCCAGCCGTCGTGGTGGTTGAGCGTGAGCAGGAGTTCGGGCCGGTGCCGGCGGATCGCCCGGGCGAGGTCGCGGCGCAGGCGCGTGCCCTCCTCGATGACGCCGTCGGTGTGGTCCAGGAACTCCACACTGTCGACCCCGACGACCTTGGCGCTGGCGCGTTGCTCGCGTTCGCGGACCTGCAAGGCCTGCGCGGGTGACATGGTGTCGATGCCCGCCTCGCCTCGCGTCACCAGCAGGTAGCTCACCTCGTGGCCGGCTGCGGTCCAGCCGGCGATCGCACCGGCCGCGCCGTACTCCAGGTCGTCGGGGTGCGCGACGATCGCCAGGCAGCGTTGCCAGTCGGTGGGCATGGGCGCGAAGTCCGGCTGCTCGCTCATCGAGACCTCCTTGTCGGCGGCGCGTTTCGGCGTTCCAACGTACCCGCCCGGACGTGCGCCACGCGGCCGCACGGATACTGGCCCGGTGACCGAACCCGTCCAGCCCAGTGAGTCCGGCCTGCCCGCGCAAGGTGGGGTTGACGAGGCTCCCGACCCGATGGCCGCGGTGCACTGGTGGCGAGAACACTGGCGCAACCTCGCGTGGATCGGGCAGGCGGAGCGGGACGACGACGAGCCGTGGGCGCTGCCGCTGGTGGTCCGGGTGGAGAAGGCGAGCATGCCGACCCACGAGGACGCGCTGGCGGCGTCGGCGCTGGCGGTCGTACGACTGCTGGCCGACCGCGACAGCGCTCCGGGCGGGCCGTGGCACGCCGACCTCGAACGCTGGATGGACGGCCGGATCCGCAAGGTCGTACGCCGTGCACGCGGGATCCGGTGGACCGAGGTGGAACGCCTGCCGGGGATCACCGCCCGTTCCGGCGGCGCGGAGGTACGCGCGCTGGCTCCGCACCCCGTGGCGCGGCCGCCGGTGGAGGTGTCGAAGCTGCAGGTGGAGGGGCTGGACCTGGCGCACGCCGAGGACACCGAGGACGCCGACGCTGAGCGGCTCGGTGGGGTCGAGGAGGCAGGGGTCGCCGAGCAGGCCGGTGGGCCGGTGCTGTCGATCGTGCTCGCGCCGGGCGTACGGATGTCGACCGGAAAGGGCTGCGCCCAGGTCGGGCACGCCGCCCACCTCGCGCTTCTCGAACTCGACGAGCAGACCGTCGCCGGGTGGGCGACCGCGAACTTCCCGCTGCGGGTCGTGACGGCGACCCCGGAGCGGTGGCGCCACATCGTCGACGGCGAGGTGGCCGCCGCGACGGTACGCGACGCCGGCTACACCGAGGTCGAGCCGGGCACCTGCACCTGCGCGGCCACCTTCGCCTCGCCCGGCTGACCTCCCTTGCGGGCTTGGGCAGCGTCGCCCAGTGCCGCACGCAGGCTGTCCGGGCCGGTGTAGGTGAGCCCCTGCATGCCGAGGGCTTGGGCCGCCTCGACGTTGCCGGGCTGGTCGTCGACGAACAGGCAGCGGGAGAGGTCCACGCCGACCACCGCCGCGGCGTACCGGAAGACGCGCGGGTCGGGTTTCACCACCCCGATCCGCGAGGTGTTGACCACCGCGTCCAGGTGCGAGGTGAGCCCGAGCGAGGCGAGGTCGCGTTCCAGCCGGGTCGTCGCGTTGCTGACCAGGACGACCGGAACGTGTGTACGCGCCGCGACGAGCAGGTCGAGCACCCCGGGGTCGACCCGGCCGACGGGCGCCGACCACCCGTCGACCGCCGCCTGGGCCCGGGCGCGTCCCCCGTGGCGTTCGGCGAGGTCGTCGACCACACCTGCCCGCCACTGCTCGTCGCTGACCAGGCCGGTGATCGCGGGGAGCAGCCGGTCGGGTGCGAACGCGGCCGCCGCCAGGGCTCCGGCGGGCAGGCCGTTGGCGGCTTCGGGGTCGGCCATGGCCTCGGCGTCCCAGATCCGGAGTACGCCGTCCAGGTCACACAGGAGCGCGTCGAAGGTCAACTGGTGCACGGCCGCGATGATCCCACGTCGGCGGACGTCGCGGGACGTCAGCGGAAGTCGCGGGACATCGTGGCGATGGTGAGCGGCAGCCGGCTGAACTTCTCGGCCACCACGTTGGTCACGCCCTCCACGCGTTCGAGGCGGCCCCGGATCAGCAGGGCGGGGGAGTCGCGGGCGACCCGGCGGTGGCGGTTCCACACCGCCTGCGGGCAGATGACGTTGACCATCCCGGTCTCGTCCTCGAGGTTGAGGAACGTGACCCCGCCGGCGGTCGCCGGTCGCTGGCGGTGGATGACGACGCCGCCGACCAGTACGCGCCGGCCGTGTTCGGTGGTGCGCAGCCGAGCGGCCGGGATCACGCCGAGCTCGTCGAGCTTGTCGCGTACGTGCCGGGTGGGGTAGTCGTCGGGGGAGATGCCGGTGGCCCACAGGTCGGCCATCACGCGTTCGGCGGGGTTCAGGTCGGGCAGCAGCGGGACCTGCTCGTGCCGCTCCTCGCGTAACGACCCGGCGGGTTCGGGGACGCCGCCACGTGCGGGCCTGGGAACCCTTCCCTGCTTGGGCTTCGCGGCCGGACCGCTGCCCTGCTTGGCGTACGTGCCACCGGACGGCAACTGATCGGGGCGTTCCTGGGCGGCGCTGCCGGCGACCCACAACGCCTCCCGCCGGGACATCCGGAAGCACCCGAACGCGCCCGCTGTCGCCATTGCCTCCATCTGCACCGAGGTCAGGCCGACCCGCCGGACCAGGTCGGCCTGGTCGGCGAACGGCCCATGCGCGGTGCGCTCGTCGACGATCCGCCCGGCCAGGTCGGCGCCGATCGAGCGGATGCCGGCCAGCCCGAGGCGTACGGCGTGCCTCCCGTCGCGCCGGTGCCGGGCGTCGTCGATGGGCGCCTCAGGATCGAACTCCCCGACCGGCGGGTGGTAGGTCTCCACACACGCCGGATCCCCGGTCGGCCCCCCGCTGGGTAGCTCGGCCGGAGAACTCGGGTCGAGGAGCTCGAGGTCGGCGTGCACCCCGGACAGGTGCAGGTCGGCGCCGCGTACCTCGACCCCGTGCCGGCGCGCGTCGGCCACCAGGCTCTGCGGGGAGTAGAACCCCATCGGCTGGGCTCGCAGCAACGCGGCCAGGAACATCGCGGGGTAGTGCAGCTTGAACCACGAGGACGCGTAGACGAGCAGCGCGAAGCTGATCGAGTGGCTCTCGGCGAACCCGAAGTTGGCGAACGCCTCGATCTTCTCGTAGATCATGTCGGCGGTGTCGCCGGTGATCCCGCGCGCGGCCATCCCGGCGTACAGCTTCTGCCGAAGCGAGGAGATCTTCTCCAGCCCGCGCTTGGAGCCCATCGCCCGGCGCAGCAGGTCGGCGTCGTCGCCGGTGCACCCGCCGACCTCCATCGCGATCTGCATCAGCTGTTCCTGGAAGAGCGGGACGCCGAGGGTGCGTTCGAGCGCGGGGGCGAGCGTGGGATGGGGCGGTGTCGGCGGCTCCTGGCCGAGCTTGCGGCGGATGTACGGGTGGACGGCGCCACCCTGGATCGGGCCCGGGCGGATCAGGGCGATCTCGATCACCAGGTCGTAGAAGCGGCGCGGTCGCAGCCTGGGCAGGGTCGCCATCTGCGCCCGGCTCTCCACTTGGAACACCCCGACCGAGTCGGCCCGGCAGAGCATGTCGTAGACGCCCGGCTCCTCCTTGGGAATGGTGGCCAGCGTCCAGTCCTCGCCGAGGTGCTCGCGGACGCCCTCCATCGTGTAGTGCAGGACGGCGAGCATGCCCAGCCCGAGCAGGTCGAACTTCACCAGGCCCATCCACGCGCAGTCGTCCTTGTCCCACTGCAGCACCGTGCGGCCGTCCATCCGGCCGTGCTCGATCGGGCAGACTTCGCCCACCGGCCGGTCGGTGAGCACCATGCCGCCGGAGTGGATGCCGAGGTGGCGCGGGAACGTCAGCAGTTGCTCGGCCATCGACACCACCGGTGGGGGGATGTCGCTCTCGACCGTGGCGGTCGTGCCCCACGAGTCGACCTGCTTGGACCAGGCGTCCTGCTGACCGGGGCTGTGCCCGAGAGCCTTGGCCATGTCGCGGATCGCCATCTTGGGCCGGTAGGTGATGACGTTGGCGACCTGGGCGGCGTTGTAGCGGCCGTACTTCTCGTAGAC